>OZ242310.1:0-5195051 GCA_965207855.1 Candidatus Poribacteria bacterium
CTACAGATTTGCGCGGATAAAATTTTTTGACATTTTTGCAAAAAAGTGGTATGATATTCTTTAGTATTAATTCTTAATAGCAAGCCCGAGTGGACGTTAAACTTACCTGTATTTCATAACAAAGCGTCCAAAAAAGAGACAACCTGAAAGCATTCGCTCGCAGGTAAAGCAGGCAGTGCTTGGCTTGCAAATAGTAATGGAAGGTACACGTAGAATTTAGGACTTACCCCATGCGGCAGACCCCAAACGAAATTTGGTTAGAAATACTGGAAAAACTCAGCGACACGGCGCGACAGGATGTCTATCTTCATCAAGTAGTCCCTCTCTCAATTACAGCAGAAGCCCTGAATATAGCTGTCCCATCTGCGTATACGCGCGCCAGGATTGAGGAGCGATTTCGCGCCGATATCCAACGGGTGTTAGCCACATTAATCGGTGCCCAATGTGCCCTTATCCTCACAGTAGATGAATCAACTTCCGATGATGACGAAGATCTGAGTGAGATACAACCTGAAAGACCGACCAACCTAAATAATACTTCACTTGATGCCCCACCCACGCCACTCCGACAAGTTCAGACAGGACTTAATCCAAATTATAGATTTGACCGGTTCATTGTCGGTTCCAGCAATCGTGTATGTCACGCAACTGCCTTGGCTGTCTCGGAAAATCCTGGACGCGACTACAATCCGCTTTTCATATACGGTGAAGTGGGATTAGGCAAAACGCATTTGTTGCATGCTATTGGCAACCGACTTTCGGCGAACCAGCCCGAAAAGAAAGTGTTGTACGTTACGTCAGAAACCTTCATGAACGAGTACGTGGAATCTATCGTCAACCGTACATCGGCACAAGGCTTCCGCACGAAATACCGAACTGCCGACCTGCTCCTCATCGACGATATACAGTTCTTGCAACGGAAAGAGGGAACACAAGAGGAATTTTTCAATACCTTTAACGACCTCCACATGAACTCGAACCAAATAGTCATGACCAGCGACCGACCCCCTGGAAATCTCGAAAACTTAGAGGAACGCCTCCGTTCACGCTTTGAGTGGGGGATGGTGGCTGAAATTGACCGCCCGCAATACGAAATGCGCATCGGGATCCTCCAACAAAAATGTTCTGATCAAGAAATAGAACTTCCCAATGAGGTCCTGAGTTATATCGCCGAGGTGGTCACAACCAATATCCGGGAACTCGAAGGGACACTCGTCCGTCTTGTTGCGCAGGCTTCAATACTTAAGGAAACCCTCAGTGTAGATTTTGCACGGCAGGTCCTCGGCGATGTTGGCTCCACCTCGCCACTGCGCCAGCGAAAAACTGCTACAGCAAAGGGTATACAGACAGCTGTTGCCGACTACTTCGGGATTGAACCCGTGGATCTCGTTTCTCAGAAACGAACCAAGGCATTAGCATACCCACGCCAAGTTGCCATGTATCTGTGCAGAGAACTCACACAAATGTCATACGCAAGCATCGCACAAGCCTTTAACAGAGAAAACCATACGACTGTTATTCACGCATGCAAGCAGATAGAAAAAATAATAGGCGAAAGTGATGATGAACAAGAATCCATTACTATATTACTCGATCAATTCCACTAAGCACCCTTAACGTTCCTGATTTTCCAATCTCTGTCCTTCAACTCTAAGTCATGGCTTTTTATAATGACTCACGTTCTGCATTTTAACTTTGTGTTGCCCCTCAGCCCTGTTAATAACTTGTGGATAACTGCAAAAAAACTGTGGATAACTTGTGGATAACTGTTTTTTAGAATTGTGGATAACTTGTGGATAACTTGTGGATAACTGTTTTGCAATTGTGGATAACTTGTGCATAAATCGTGTATTTTGTCGTTTTGTTGACAACCTGTTGATAACTCGGAAAGTTATCCACAATCTATCAACAGGGTAGTTACCAGTGACAGCAAGGGTTTAAGGGAGTTATCCACTTATCCACAGCCCCTACTACTATTACTAATTTAAATACTTGTATATATATCGTAATTAGTACTAATAGGAGGGGTTGTGGATAAGTTAACAAGGCAAAGAAAAAGCAAAATTTTAGGGCAGTATTTCTTATCACATACAATCGTGTTTTACGCACGAATCCATAAGCAAATCAAAAACATTTTTTTTATCTATCGCAAACCAATGCTTTTAAATAACATCATTTTGCGTAATTTTCGTAACTATGTTGACTGTGAAGTGAGTTTTTCCAAGCCGGTTAACCTGATCATCGGCGGGAATGCACAGGGAAAAACGAGCCTACTTGAAGCAATTTACTTCCTCTGCACGGCTGAATCTCACCGCGCCACACGAGATGCCGAACTCATCCGACACAACGAACCCGGTTTTTACCTAAAAGGCGTGTTGACAAATAGCAGTAATGATGCCATATCTCTTGAGGCATCAAAGCGTGCACGTGGGCAATTCAAGTTAATAAAGAACGGCGTTCTTCATACGAAACGCTCTGAATGGATCGGACAGTTCAACGCCGTATTTTTCGCGCCGGAATCTCTAATATTAGTGAAAGGCGCACCCGCAGAACGCCGACGATTTCTGGACCTGCTGATTGCACAGATTGACAACAATTATCTACAACATTTACAGAAATATCAGTTAGTTCTCAAACAGCGGAACGAATTGTTAAAACAAATTCGTACAACTTTTGTGGACGCGGCTCAGTTAGACGCTTGGGATAAACTTTTGCTCACACACGGTACTGCTATCACGTTAAAACGCTTACAAGTGTTCGACGAATTAAAAGATTACGCGATGCACAACCACCAAAAACTTACCGGCGGTCAGGAAAATTTGGCATTGACCTATCGTTCCGCATCAGTGCAGGATGATATGTCAAGGCACAGTGGGACGGACAGCAATTCGGAACCCGCATCTGCAGACTCAAGTTTGTTGGCTGAATCTGAAGTTGAACCGGTTCCAACTACGAGTGAAAGGGGGATTACGGTGCAATTTCGCGAGACGTTAAAGGCTTCGCGCGCCGCGGATCTACAGAGAGGCACAACGTTAGTCGGACCGCACCGCGACGATTTCCTCATCGAATTGGAGAATCAACCCGCTACGGTCCTAAGCGAGAGTGCATCGCAAATTTTAGATACTGATGAGGAAGAAGTGATAAGCGAAGATGACTTTCTAACGGAAGAAAATAGGACATGTCGCGAAGTCGCGCGCGCTTACGGATCACAGGGACAACAGCGGACTATCGCTTTGGCACTCAAATTGGCGGAATTAGAATTAATTCATGCCACAACCGGGCGAAACCCGATAGTACTTCTGGATGATGTTACCTCGGAATTGGACTATAACCGTATAGGTTACCTGTTAGGCGTCCTCCAAAATCTGAGTGCACAGACTTTCATCACAGCGACGCATGCTGAACCGCTTGTGCATCATCTCCATGAAGCGAATGTCTTTACTGTTAAAAACGCCCGAATTAGCCAATCAGCCCACTCCGAAAAGTGAGCATCAAAAAATGAGGTCACAAATGCAGAAAACAGAGAATGTAGGTAATATCCTCACAGAAATTATCCAGCGAAATGATCTTGAACCTAAGATGCTTGAGCAGAAAGTTTTCGACCTCTGGCGGAAACGCCTCGGTGTTCCGTTCGGTACGAAAACACTACCCGTATCACTTTCAGATGGCATCCTGAAAATCTATACTGAATATCCGCCTTATAGGAGAGAACTCTTACTCCACAAACCGAAAATCATAGCCGACCTGAATGCAGAATTAGGGCAACCCATTCTCACAGATATCCGGATAGAATTGCGTCCAGTTCGGATAGCACCGCCTCACGACACAAATACAAATCAGTCCGAATCCCCTCGCGAACCTTCACAGCCAGCCAGCACCGACCCTACCCGTCGGACAACCCCTGAAGAATTAGAACGAATTGAGCAGACACTCGCCAATGTAACAGATGAAAAATTAAAAAAATCTCTTCGACAATTATTCACGACACAGAGTGAAGATAACCCTTGACAAAGGCGAAAAAATAAGGTATTCTATTTATTAAGACACCAAGCGGTGTCCAGCAGAACAAAGGATATTCTACCGACAATATTGAAACCATTTCGCTCTTTATTGCGTCATACTTAATATATATTTTTTTAGGATGTCAGTCCCGCTCATCCATAGGGCATGTCCACCCAAACCGATGGTTAATTCCATTCGGTCAACCCATAGCGAGGTACCACACGAAATATGCCAAAACAAGAACGAACATATACAGCCAGTGACATACAAATTCTTGAAGGTCTTGAAGCCGTCAGGAAACGTCCAAGCATGTACATTGGTAGCACAGGTCCAGCAGGGCTGCACCATCTCGTCACGGAATTAGTGGATAACTGCATAGACGAACTCGGTGCCGGCTATGGTACGCAAATTGAAGTTACAATCCACAGTGACGGCAGTGTTACCGTTGCTGACGATGGTCGTGGTATTCCTGTTGACACGCATACAGCAACGGGTCTTTCCGCGCTTGAGGTTGTCATGACCACACTACACGCTGGCGGTAAGTTTGATGGTCGTGAACAGGTGGGTTACCAAACTGCTGGAGGGTTACATGGTGTCGGTGCTTCCTGTGTCAACGCCCTTTCTGAATGGCTTCACGTCCAGGTTCAACAAAATGGAGGCGTCTACGAACAACGTTACGCGCGCGGCATCCCAAAGACCAAAGTAAAAAAAACCGGTTCGAGTAAAAAAACTGGGACTCGGACGACATTCATGCCGGATACCGAAATATTTGATACGCTCGATTTTTCTTATGATATTCTCCGTGATAGATTAAGAGAACTCGCATTTCTCAACAAAGGTGTTCGCATCCAATTTCTGGATGAGCGTGCCGCAGAGACTTCGGAACCGGTTACCTTTCAATATGAAGGCGGCATCGCTTCCTTTGTCACCTACCAAAACCAGAATAAAGAAGTTCTGCATCCAAAGCCTATTTACATAGAAGGCATTCAAGAACAAACCAAAGTCGAAATCGCTTTTCAGTTCAATAACACGTACACGGAAAACATTAGCTCCTACGCCAATAATATACGAACCTCGGAAGGCGGTTTCCATGAGAGTGGCTTTAAAAGTGCTATTACCCGTGCCTTCAAAACTTATGCGACTGACAACGACCTTCTACGAAGCGTTAAGATAAATCTCACCGGTGAAGACATCCGCGAAGGGATGACCGCGATCATCAGTGTGAAAGTGCCGGAACCCCAATTTGAAGGGCAAACGAAATCCAAACTTGGAAACACAGAGGTTGAGGGTATCGTTCAAAGTTTTGTTAGAACTCAGCTTAAAACGATTTTAGAAGAAAGTCCGAGGGTTTCCAAACTGATCGTCCAGAAAGCGATCCAAGCCGCACAAGCCCGAGAAGCCGCACGCAGTGCCCGCGAAGTTATCCGTCGTAAAAGTGTTCTCGACTCCGCATCGATGCCGGGTAAACTTGCGGATTGCTCCGAAAGCGATCCGACGCGAACCGAACTGTTCCTTGTAGAGGGAGAGTCCGCCGGTGGAACTGCTAAACAGGGTCGTGACCGTCAAAATCAAGCGGTATTACCATTAAAAGGCAAAGGTATCAACGTAGACAAAGCAAGGCTTGATAAGATACTCAAGAACGCTCAAGTCATTGATATGGTAACCGCCTTGGGAACAGGAATTGGCACCGAAGAGTTTACGCTTGAGAAACTTCGGTATTCCAAAGTTATTATCATGGCAGATGCCGATGTTGATGGTGCACACATCCGAACGCTGCTTTTAACTTTTTTCTTCCGTCAAATGCCTGAAATCATCGTCTCTGGGCATCTGTACATCGCTCAACCGCCACTCTATCTGATAAAGAAGGGTAGGAGTGCCCAATATCTACAGGACGATGAAGCGATGGAAGACTATCTGTTGACTCTGGTTTTGGACACTGTCAAGATAACAAACGCCCGACGGGGTGTCCCTTACACAGCATCAGAATATAAAACAATCGCTGGTTCTATCCGCAAGGTTCAAACGATCCTTGAACAACTCGTCCAAAGCGGCATTGCGCCTGAAGAATTATCCATGTACCTGAAAACAGGTCAAGCCACCGAGACTACGGAGACAGGAAACCTCACAGAGAACGTGGATCAACTCTTAGCAGCACTTGAGACTTCCTCGATGCGTAACGCCAGCATAGGGGACAACCTGCAAGTTTCTGACACAATAGAATCAATCGGTGCCCCGCCTGTGGGTGATACGCAAACCACATTTCTTGATGAAGATACGCAAAGCCAACAAGATACCGGCGGAACAAGCGAACAACACGAAGCACACACTTCAAAACCGATGGTCGCCCGCCGGACCCTGTATCACGACTTACAGCGCGAATTAGAAAATCTCGCTGCGTTTGACATCAAGGACACGGATTTCCTGCCAGAAACAGAAACAGATGAAGCCAAAAGCAAAAAACTGTTTAGCATTCAGTCTGAAGACAGCGACATCCACCATGTTGGGGACGTTTTTTCACTGATGCAATACCTCTTTGAGATAGAGCATCGCGGCTTGACGATTACACGCTTCAAAGGGTTGGCGGAAATGAACGCTAGGCAGTTGCGCGAAACTACTATGAGTCAAGATGAGCGCGTGCTTTTAAGAGTCACACTCGACGATGCTGTTGAAGCTGACCGTGTCTTTACACTTCTGATGGGTGATACCGTTGAACCGAGGCGTGCATTCATAGAACGCTTCGGCACCCACGTGAGTTTCGACCTGTACGGTGCTTAAGAGGAGTGGAGCGCAGCGGAACGTACCAAGAAGAAAAAAGGAGTAATCGACTGTAGAAAAGTAATATGGAAAACATCCAAGAACGCAACATAGAGAATGAACTGACAACATCGTACCTCACCTACGCGATGAGCGTCAATACTAACCGTGCCATACCTGATGTCCGCGACGGTCTGAAACCGAGTACACGCCGCATTATCTATGCTATGGGCGAGATAAATCTCACCGCAAATCGTCCGTACGACAAATGTGCTGCTGTCGTCGGTGAGGTAATGAAAAATTTTCATCCACACGGTGATGGTCCCATTTATGGCACGCTTGTAGGGTTAGCACAACCCTTTAGCATACGCTATCCGCTGATAGACGGACAAGGGAACTTCGGTAGTATTGATGACGATCCACCCGGAGCGATGCGATACACGGAATGTCGACTTACCCCTATTGCTTCGGAGATGCTTACCGACATCGAGAAGCAGGTTGTCGATTTCCAACCCAACTACAAGGAGTCCCTTGAAGAACCGACAGTCCTCCCGGGGCTTCTACCGAACCTACTTGTTAATGGAACAACAGGTATTGGCGTGGGTTATTTAACGCGCATTCCGCCGCATAACCTTGGTGAAGTTGTTGACGCGCTTCTCTGCAAGCTTGCCGATCCAGACGCTGACGCTGAAACACTCATGGAGCATATCATCGGTCCCGACTTTCCAACTGCTGGCACTATTGTCGGCACGAGTGGGATCAAACAGATGTACACGACTGGCAGAGGCAGCGTCACTGTTCGAGCTAAAGCGTTCATAGAAAGAATTTCTACATCGAGTACAGGGGCAGATCGGGAACAGATCGTCATAACCGAAATTCCGTATCAAGTAAAGAAAAATCAGCTGCTTGAGCGGATGTACAATTTAGTGGTCAGTAAAACAATTACGGGCATCTCTGATATTCGGGACGAATCGGACGAAGAAATCCGCATCGTTATCCCACTCAAGCGCGGGGAAATAGCACAGGTTATCCTGAATCAGTTGTATAAGCACACACAGATGCAGACGAACTTCAGTGCCAATTTGCTCTGTCTTGTTGAGGGGCTCCCGAAGGTCTTGACGCTTGAAGAGATTCTCGGCTATTATCTTGAGCACCGGCGCGAGGTGGTTCGCCGCCGTACACAGTTTGACCTTGCGCGCGCCGAGCGTAGGAGCCACATTCTTGAAGGATACCTGCTCGCGCTACAAAATCTCGAAGATATTATAGAACTCGTTCAGACCGCGGTGTCCCCACAAGCAGCGGAGCAGGAGCTGCGGGACACCTATCAACTTAGTGAGCAACAAGCAAGAGAAATTCTTACTATGACGCTCCGACAGTTGACAGGACTTGAACGTCAGCGGATTCACGATGAATATACCGAATTGCTGGACCGCATCGCGGAACTGCGAGCGATTCTTGCCAGTGAAACACTCGTAACGGATATTATCCGAACAGAACTCGAAACGCTAAAGGAAAAATACGGCGATGAGCGACGCACGGAAATTACGGGTGAGGTCAAAGAATTTGAAGTTGAAGACCTCATTGCTGATGAAGAGATGGTTGTTACACTGTCGCATGCCGGTTACATGAAACGACTGCCTATGGATACCTACCGGAAGCAACACCGGGGCGGCGTTGGCATTAAGGGGGCTACAACCAAAGATGGAGATTTTCTGGAGCATATTTTCGTTGCCACTGCGCACCAGAACATTCTCTTTTTTACAGATTTGGGTAAGTGTTATACACTAAAAGTTCATCAGATTCCCGAAGCGCGCAGACAGTCAGCCGGTCGTGCAGTCGTTAACCTATTGCGCTTAGCACAAGGTGAGAACATCACCGCATACGTCCCGGTTCCACCTAAAGCTAAAGTTGCTGATACGAATGGAGACGGTCCTGCGGGGGACACTTTTGTCTTTATGGTGACGCATCGAGGTATCGTCAAAAAGACGGCACTCGCCAGTTTCGAGAACACCTTGTCGAGTGGCATCATCGCGGTTAAGCTGGATGAAGGGGACAAACTCATTGGTGCGCAAGTGACGGACGGTACGTCCGATGTCGTCCTTGTTACGCACAAAGGTGTCGCTATCCGATTCAGTGAGGAAGACGTTAGACCGCTTGGACGCAACACACGCGGTGTCCGCGGCATAGAACTCGGTGCCGATGACTTTCTCGCGCAAATGGTTATTGTTAAGAGTGAGCCTCCTGAAGAGGCGCGCCCGAAACGAAGCCGTACCGTCAAAGAGGACTTGCTGATTGTTACTGAAAATGGATATGGCAAACGCACGGCAGTTTCTGCTTACCGTGTCCAAAGACGGGGCGGTAAAGGCATCATTGCCATCGGAAAATCAACCCGGAATGGAGCGGTTGTTGCTGCAATGCGTGTCGCTAAGACCGATGAGCTCGTCCTCATTAGTTCAAACGGGTATGTGACCCGAACAGCGGTTTCGGATATTCGACGTATTGGGCGGAATACACAAGGTGTCCGTATTATGGCACTGCAAAACGAGGAAACTCTTGTTGATGCCGCCAAAATCGAACTCTCTTCCTCCCTACTTAACGGAGGATCTAATTCGGAGGAATAGTTATCAGTTTTTCAGTTTCCAGTTACACCGGAAACTTTAAAACCGACAACCCTGAAAAAAATGAGATACCTCAACATGCTCATAATCCTTGTTCTGGTGACATGTTTCATCTGCGGACACAACTTACAAGCCCAAAACGAGGAAGTTTCACCATCATCAACGGATAACACGGTATTGAACTCTGATATGGTAGGTGTGTTTGAAACGCCTGAGTTAGTGGCCCCCACCGATGCTAATACAGAATTAAATACTGAGATGGGGGACGCTGCTAACTTCTACGCCACTGTTATGTGGGCAATCTACAATGGCACCGGTGAACAAAACGTTCGTGAAAGCAAAGCCGCTTACGATGTGCTCATAGAAGAGTTTGGACTTGAGGGTGAATCTCCGGATGCTTTGGCTGAATTTGTGTCTCCGCATGACCTGAGCTTTATTTACACAGAACGTGCTACACTCCAATTTAATATACTGCAAAACATTCCAGGAGCAGAGGACGATGTGAGACAAGCCATTGCGCTTAACCCCGAAAGTGTACCAGCAACATGGCTCCTCGCCCAAATACTGACACGTAGAGTTTTTGCATCTATCCAAGAAAATCGGCGTGACGCACGTACCCAAGCGTTACAGGAGGAGATGCTTACGGTTTTAAAACGGGTCATTGAACTGGATCCAGACCACCACAGGGCGCATTACTATCTCGGTACCATGGCACGTGATCTCGGCGAAATCGAAACCGCAATCACATCCTTTAAGGCACTTACCCGAATTATGCCGTTCGACGATCAATTTCATACTGAGCTCGGTGAACTCTATGAGATGCAAAACCGGCTTGAAGAGGCATTGCTCTCCTATGAAAGGGTCGTAACTATCCTTCCAGAACAGTTGAGTGCGCGGAACCGTCTTGGGCAGCTCTACCTTCAGACGGGTGACTATCTTGGGGCGATAAAAACTTTCCTCGCCATCCTGACCCGACTCGAAGCACAAACGGCTGAACCGCGAACCGCGAACCGCGAACCGCGAACCGCGAATATATCTGAGACTGAAATTGAGGCACACTACGGTATTGGCCTCGCCTATCAAGAACAGAACGGCCTTGAGAAATCCGAATTCCATATTATGCGCGCAATCAGTCTATTAGAAGCACGAGCGGCTTCGATGAGAGGCGGAACCCGTCGCGTTAGAAGTGCTGACCGGGTTGCGCTGACGATGCGTCTTCAAGAGATGCGTCACGCCCTTGGACAGATCTATCTCAGGTTCAATGCGCCGCGGAAGGCTATAAACATTTTCGCAAAGATTCTGGAAACCGATGCTAACTACGTGCCAGCCCTTTCTGGGATCGGAATGGCTTATCAGATGTTAGATGATCTGAAACGCGCAGAAGATTACCTTCGCAAGGCTATTGAATTGTCCTCGAAAAGCGAGCTGCCAGATGCCTACAACGCATTGGGCTACCTTTATGCTGAGCAAGGTATCAAATTAGACGAGGCCGCTGCACTCGTCCGTCGAGCACTCAAAAGCGCACCAACGTCTGGTGCGTATCTTGATAGTTTAGGGTTTATATACTTCAAACAGGGAAAATTGGACGCTGCAATAGAGAATCTGGAACTCGCAATTCGTTACCTTCCTGATACGCCCGAAATTCTTTTGCATCTTGCCGATGCTTATCTGCAGAAGGGTTTAAAGGAAAAGGCACTGCAAACTTTAGAACAAGCCATACGACTCGAACCAGACAACGCAGAACTCCGCCAAAAACTCGACGCTGTCAAAGCCCGCAGATAGTGGATTAGGTAACCGCGGTTCGCTCATCGCTCATCGCAAGAAAATGAAAAATATAACGTTGCTTTTCATTGCTATGCTATTGCCATTTGGCTTGCCGCTCGGAAGTTCGGCGTACGTTTGCGGTACACCGGAACTAAGCACTGGCTGGACAAGTAACCTTCCGCCCTTCCATCCTTCCAACGAAGTTCCTTCCGCTCCTGAGCTGCCTGCTGCGCCGGCACTACTTGTTGGGACAGAACGCACCTTCTTCGCGCCCGATTTCAGAAGTATGCAGCAATACACGGTTTCTACGGTACTCCGCGGTGTAGGCAATTTCTGTTATGTTTTCGTTGAGGATACCGAATGGAATACACGTGTTACCGCTGCTACTGTTCAGGCGATAATTCGCGCCTTTGACGCAGCTGTGCCAATGAATCCACACCGCGGAATTTACCTGACACTCACGGAAATCTTCGGTTTGCCGCCCGATATTGATAGAAATGGGAAAATTATCTTACTTCTGCTCAACATTCGAGACCAAGATAATGGGGGTCAATATACAGCAGGTTTTTTCAATCCAGCAGATCAGAGCCGAGGTGTCCTCAGACATCCTGGATTTCGTGGCTTTCCGATTCGCAGTAACGAAGGTGAAATACTGTATATCGATACAAACCCGCTGAATCCGAATAGTGAAACCGCTCATAATGTTATCGCACATGAGTTTCAGCATATCATCAATTGGACGCATGATGCCAAAGAAGCAACTTGGGTTGATGAGGGTTGTGCAGAATACGCCTCATTTCTCTGTGGATACTCGCTCCAAGAACACATAACTGCCTTCGAGAAAGCACCGACTATCTCGCTCGTCAGATGGCCCGACGCAGGCGGTAATTTGCTGCCCCACTACGGCGCCGCTTTCTTGTGGATGCTCTATCTACATGAGCAATACGGCGGTGTAGCAACAGTAACTGAGATCGTTCAGAATCGCGGAACATCCTTCGTCGGTATCGCTGATGCTCTCGCATCGCAGGGCATCCATCAAACGGTCTCCGACATCTTTATTTCCTGGAAACTCGCTAATTACTTGTCTGACTATCGGGCAGTAAGTCTCTCTTTATCACCCCGTCGCTGGCACCGCTCATACCCGAGTGGCACACAAGATGGAGAGCTGGACAATTTTTCGGCGGATTACATTGGGTTTGAAAATGCTGATGGATTAACAATAGGATTTTCCAGCGGTTCTGTGTCGAATACCGCTGCCCATGCTATTGAGTTCCACACAACTGGGGCTGTTGAGGTTCGGGAGATGGTATTATCTACAAGGAATACGGGTTCTCTCGTCCTACCGACTACCGTTAAGGAAGCCATCCTTGTTCCGAGTCTACAGACGGATACACCCAACTTCCCTTCAGAGAACAAAAAATACCAATATAGTGCGACACGCGGTGCCCATATCGCATTTATCACAACAGCTCTCCCTAACGCCGTACATCCGCGCTATTGGGACATTATCGCTAAACCGAGTGAACCGCTTGTCGGATTAACGCCTATGGTGACTTTAATGCTCCACAATAACAAAGCGGAACAGTTGTATAAGGAAGCACAAGCGATGTACCCAGTAACGCGAGATCCGCAGAACGACCATTTATATCGATTCTCGTTTCTTCTTGAACCGGAAATAGAACCGGGATCTATTGTATACCAAATTTCGCTGGATTCAAGAATTGTTGACACAAGTCCGCTAACAGAGTAATATTATAGCCGATAGCGAAACGCGAACTGCTAACAGCACAAAGAGCCAGAGCCTAATAGGCTATGGTACAGTCGATAGCGAACCGCTATAAAAAAGGGGTAAAACATGCAATCTACACTTTATGCAGGAACTATTGGACAAAGTGTCTGGCGCAGCACCGACAACGGTGATACTTGGGGTCGAGTGAGTAACGGACTCTTTCCGGAAGCCGATATTCGTGCTTTAGCCGTTAGTCCGAGTAATCCAGATACGCTCTACGCCGGTACCGAAAACGGTATTTTCCAAACCAACAACGCTGCGGAGTCGTGGCACCATCTGCCGAGTCCGATGGATGGACGGGAAGTTTGGGCAATTGCTATTGATCCGAATGCATCCGACACGGTCTATGCTGGAACGTGCCCTTCTGCACTTTTCAAATCTACGGACGGAGGTGCTAACTGGAAGCAGCTCAACGTCGATTTGGCAGAGGAGTGTGAAGGTGTCCCGATTATTCCGCGTGTCACAACTTTCGTGATTGATCCCAACGATTCACAAACACTCTACGCTGGGATTGAAATTGATGGAATGCGTCTCAGCACCGATGGTGGGGAAACATGGACTGAACGGAGTGAGGGTCTCAGTAGCTTGGATATTCATGGGCTTTGTGTAGTCCCCGGTTCACCGAAGACTATCGTCGCTGCAACAAACAACGATGTCTGTGTGACAACAGATATGGGACAGCAGTGGACACCACTGAATGTTAAAGCGCACTATCCATGGCCATACTGCCGTGCAGCTTTCTTTTTGAACGGTGATGCAGGTCGTGTATTTATCGGCGCAGGAAACGGACCTCCGGGCGATCAAGGTGGTATTTTTTCAACACGTGACGCTGGCAAATCGTGGAGCCGAGCGGACATCGGCAGAACTGCCAACAGCACGATTTGGTGCTTTGCCCACAACCCGAATGTTAACGATCTTCTTATCGCTTGTAGCGTCAGTGGGCAGCTTTATCGGAGCAACGATGCCGGTGATTCTTGGACAAAACTCTCACATGAATTCGGAGAGGTACGAGCATTAGCGATCGCTGCTTCCCAGTAATGAATGACAACCTGGAATGGAATGTCGGATAAAAGTTGACCTATTTCTGTAATTTTGGTATGCTTTTATCAAACAAAAAGTCTTGAAAACTACACCGAAAATTATAGGAGGCACACTTCAGTGGCACGTTTCTTTACAATTCTACTTATACCGCTTCTCTGCCTGGCAGTGATGAGCTGTGGTGAAAGCGAACCGAAGATCACGACTCCACCGCCAATCACCGATGCGAAGCGGATTGCTGTCACACCGTTCTTCACTGAGGCGGAGGCGGAAGATATAAGCAAATTAGGGACGCGTATCAGCGTCAACCTCGCGACCCGTCTCGAACTCATCTTCAAGGAGGCAGAATGGGTTTATGATCTTTCAAATAAGGTCAAGCCCGTTGACGATAAACTCGGAGAATTGGAGCTGACATTAAATCAGATCTACGCCGACCCGGCGTTGGCGGCGAAGCTTGGACAGTCACTTGATGCTGATATGATTATTATTGGCATGGTTGAGTCACCGAAATTAACCCGACAGGATTACGATCAACACCTGATGAAGCAGGGAAGTCAGGGCGGAATTTCAGGGACATCCACTTATATCCGTACCCGTCTTACGGCTCTGGGTCGCGTCTGGGTCAAGGTGATTGATTCTGGCTCTGGTGAACTTATCTTTAGCAATGGCATTCGTTCCTATCTCAAGTATTGGTACGCCTATCAGACTCAGCAAAGCGAGCAGATAATCTTTAAGAGCGATGTAGATAGGCTCGCCGATTTGGGAAAATATCTCCCACTCAGAATTGCTTATATGCTCCATCCAACCGGGTTAAAGTCAGAACAAGAAGAGCAAATTCTGCTTAAACCGGATATTATCCTCAAGGGAACGGGCGGTATCGTTGAATTTAATTAGATAGTCCGTCAATTTGTGGCGTGGTTTGCAACCCTTTACTTCAAAAGTAGAGAGGTCTTCCGCAGCAAGAAGCGAGGACTTCGGTTTGCAGCCGCGCCTATTTTATGGATCACAACATATAGGCACGATCTAAGCGGGCGAAGTATTTGAAAAGAAACTCTTAATCTGGTTGGCATAGGCTTCACCATACTTCAACAATTCATGAGAGGCATCGTACAATTCAGAGGGTGGGAGTTCTTGATAAGGGTTAGCAATTTTTTCGTAGTAGTCTAAGGCCTTCATGAAAAAGTCCAGCGTTTCTCTGTCAATAGTACTGTTTTGATGTAAGGTGCGAAAACTGTGATGCTTCTGCCGTGGCGGCGTTTGTCCGCTAAATTCGATAATAACGTTGTTGATATCCACAGCACGTTGGATAATCATGAGGAAGCAGCTTTTAACGTAGGAGTGTGTAATCCGGTCTCCCTCAACATATTCATCTTGCTTCGCAGGCAGCCCATGCCGTAATTGGTCGAAACATTCGCTTATGGATTCCAGTTTCGCTTTCACTGGGTTGAATCGACGCGATGCTAACTTTTTGGACGTTTTCACATTTCTTTTTTTCATCATATTCCCTTTCTGCAGATGCATTTTAATTTTTTGTCCATTTTGTCTTTTTTAGACGTTGATACATCCAAAAGGTTGTAACCTTCTTTTTCGCCACGCTTCTGTCTTTATACAAGTCCCACCGTGCGTCTATCAACCAGAGTCGCGACCTACCCCTACGTCGATTCTACCTACACCACCGTATTTCTTGGAAGTTGTTTCGTTTTTTTGAAGAAAATCGATATGAAATAAGACAAACGTAATGAATTGGAGAAAAAAGATGAAAGCAATTATCAGAACTGGCGATGGTGGACCAGAAGTCTTGCAATTGGCTGAAGCACCATCACCTACACCAACAGCAACGCAACTTTTGGTGGATGTGCATGCGACCGCTTTGAACCGTGCCGACCTGATTCAGCGTCGCGGCGGCTATCCCCCACCCGCCGGTGAATCCGAAATACTCGGTCTGGAGATTGCTGGTACCGTTTCAGAAGCAGGTGCTGCCGTAGAGAACGGGATTTCCAAAGGCGATCGGGTCTTCGGGCTTGTCGGAGGCGGTGGCTATGCAGAACAGGCTGTTATTGATTACCGCATGGCGATGCCTATACCTGATGGGTGGAGTTTTGAACAAGCCGCTGCAGTTCCCGAAGTCTTTTTTACGGCGAACGAAAATATCTTTACATTGGGCAAATTATCAGCAGGTGAGACGATCCTAATTCATGCCGGTGGGAGCGGTGTTGGTAGTGCCGGAATTCAGATTTCACGGCATGCCGGAGCCACGGTCTTTGTCACTGCCGGAGCATCGGAAAAAATCGATAAATGCAAAGCACTCGGCGCAACAGAAGGGATCAACTACAAAACAACCGACTTCGTAGACGAGATCCAACGTTTAACCGACGAACAAGGTGTTGATGTCGTTTTAGACTTTATTGGTGCTCCGTACCTTGAGCGGAATCTCTCTATCCTGAAAACAAAGGGAAGACTTCTGCAAGTCGGATTGATTGCTGGGGCGACCGCGGAAATTAATCTTGGCGCGGTGATGCGCAACCGACTCCAGATTATCGGTTCGGTTATGAGACCGCAATCTATTGACGAAAAGATTGCTATTACACAGCGTTTCGTTGAGCGATGGTTGCCTGAGTTAAAACGTGGCGTGCTACAGCCGATTATCGATACCGTCTTTCCGTTGGCGGAGGCACAACAGGCGCACGCGTATATGGAAGCGAACCGCAATTTCGGTAAAATTCTTTTGAAGGTAAGATAACAGAATCAAAATAACATTAAATTAACCCACAACTGACTGCCCGCGAAAATCAAAACCAAGTAAACGATGCAACTATTCTTACAACAAACAAAAGCGGCACATAAATCTGTACGTCCACAATTTGGGCTTGCGATCATACTGCTCCTCTTCTTCATAAGTATAGGTAGCGCAGCCGCGCGGCTTACCCAAGTCACATCAGAGCGCGGAATTACTGTTCAGTTCACCTTGCCGGAACTAACTATCTCTGAGGTAGTTCGAGACAAGGTCGGCTATCAAGAGGTCCATTACGACGACAGCCGCTTTACCAATGAACCCGGTAATCCCAAAGTTCCGGTCACACGGTTGATGTTAGGTATACCGGCGTCAGTTGAAATCGAAGCAGTTGATATTTCTGCGGCACCAGCTGAGACCCGTACTGGTATCCGTCTCGTGCCGGTCTCTATTTTCGATGTGCAGGAAGGCAACTCACAACACGCAGCGACACAACACTGGGTAGAAAGCGGTAGTGCCTATCAATCAACTGGAAACGCTTCCTATCCGGGATTTCCGCTTGCCCGCGTTGTCCGTGAAGGTTACATTCGCAGCCAACGGGTCATTGCAGTGGCATTGTATCCTGTGCAGTATCTGCCGAGAACTCGCCAATTGCGCTTGTACTCACACCTCACGGTGAACATCCGTTTTTCCAGTAGTGGTCAGCAGTCAGCGGTCAGCAGTCAGTCAAGAGGTATTAGTGGCAGTGAAGTGGGACACAACCGTCCTACATTGATAGCCGACAGCCGACAGCCGATAGCCGAATCAGAAGCCTTTGAACGTGCCTTCTCCCATCAACTTCTCAATGCTGAGCAGGCGCGTAATTTCCGCGTGCCCCGTCCCTTGATGCCTGCAGCACCTGCACTCGTTCCTGACGAGACTTCTAATGGTGTTCGCTATAAACTATTCGTCGAAGAAACCGGGGTCTATACTGTAACAGCAGGAGCCTTACAGCAGGATTGGGGGATAGAACTTGTTGGCGCAGATCCCAGGCAACTTCGACTCACGCACGAGAATAGAAATATCCCTATCTACATTAGCGGCGCAGGCGACGGCCGTTTTGATCCAGAAGATGCCATCTTTTTCCTTGGACATAAACCGAAAAACCGCTACAGTCGTTGGAACATCTATTGGCTTACGCTTGACAGTGGACGGCGCATCTCTGCGCGGGTGCCACAGGTTACTGCCAGCCCCACAGACCCAACGGCGACACAGGTCCCTACCTTCCGCTCTAAACTAACCTTTGAAGAGAATTACCTCACAAATAACCTTGAGTTTGTGTATACAAGTACTGTTTCACCCGGTAACAAACATGGCTGGTTTGAAGCGCTGGATTTCTGGTACTGGGATGGTATCAAAAATGGTAGCGATGTTGGTGAAATGCGCCTTGAGTTTCCGCTCTATGATGTCGCAAAAAGTTTCGACCCGTTGCATATTTCCGTCGATTTGCAAGGTGGCACACCGGTATCCCATGAAATCTTAGTCGCTATCAACGGGGTCCGAATAGAATTTGCAAAATGGAAACAGCAGGACACGCTTACTGTCCAACGGACTTTACGGGCGTGGGATACACTCAAAGATAATAGAAACGGCGAACAAAATGTCCTGTCCCTTGCCCGCGTTGATGATAACGTTGACGAAGACACAACCCGATATCCGTATCATGTCTATCTCAACCGTTTTTCTGTTGAGTATACCCGTCTCTTCCGCGCAGTTTCTGATGAATTGTGGTTCACATCACCTACCCCAGATGAAACTTCACAGACGAAACCCGTAGGTGGACGTAAACTTCAGTATGAAATTAAGGCATTTGGCGATCCGGGGGTGCATATCTTTGAAACAGATGGTAATGTGCTCACTGCTCGGATGCAAGGGGTTAGGGTGGAGACGGACATAGAAAACCCTAATTGGTATAACGCGCTTTTCCAGATGCTCGACACCCGAAATGCCGAGTTTATCGCTGTTTCCGCTACTGCGTTACGTCAGCCAGAGCGTATTGAAATTATCGCACCTACGGATTTAGCCACTGCGAATCACGGTGCTGATTATTTAGTTGTGACACATTCAAAATTCCTATCTGCAGCGGAAAGATTAGCGGCGTGGCGCGCAACGCCTGGCGGTGGCGGATATCGTACGCGGGTCGTTACAACTGATGAAATCTACAATACATTTGGCGGTGGCGCGGTCAGCCCTAAGGCAATCAAGGCGTTTCTGACTCACGCTTATCAATCTTGGGCACCACCTGCACTGTCTTATGTCGTCTTTTTTGGTGATGGAACGTTTGATTTTCGCGGTGTTGACACAGAAATTCACCTCGAACCCCCCGAACTCGATGGTTACATTCCGACGCACTACATCCGAACGGATTCATTTGGTCGAACTGCCGCCGATCACTGGTACGCGACTGTTTCAGGGCACGATGAGTTCACCGATTTCTACATCGGGAGACTCAGCGTTGAAACTGTCAGCCAATCGGAGACTGTTGTCGATAAAATATTGGCTTATGAACAGAGTCCACCCGGTGGAGATTGGCGTAGGAAGATTATCTCTGTCGCGGACGATGAAGTGAGTAACTCCGGAGATTTTATCTTCAAGAAAAGCCTCAACGAAATTGCGAAGGACCACACCCGTTTAGGCTATGAGACCATTGAAGTCTTTCTCGAAGATGTCATTGACGAAGTTGAGGCACGTCCAGCAGATTATTCAAACATCTTGCCCCGTTATATCGCAAGAGATAGGATTATCAAGGCGCTCGGAGAAGGGGCGGTCTTGGCGCAATACGCTGGCCATGGCGGTAGGACTGTCTGGACGCACGAATCAATATTTGACAACGCAGATGTTGAGGAGGTTGAGGAGACGGCAAAGATTCCTTTCATGTTGGTGCTCAGCTGCTATAACGGCTATTTTGATAAACCGGGTGAACCGAGCATGGCAGAGAAGTTATTGCGAAAAGAGAGAGGCGGTATCATCGGTATGCTGAGTGCCACTCGGCTCACTTATGGCAGCGGAAATGATGCCCTCAATCGGATTATCTTTGACATGCTTTTTAAACGGAACATCCGACAACTCGGTCCCTTGAGCTTTGATTCAAAAGTCGAACTTCTGATGACAGAGGGCACAGGGCAGATTGATGTCATGATGGAGTATACACTTTTCGGAGACCCGGCTTTACAACTTGCTATCGCTGATGGCGAGATTCTTCCTAATATTGAGACGAAAACAGTTGCGCCGGGGGACACACTCAGCGTCGCTCCCGGATACGTTCAGACTGCCACCTACGATGCCTTGGGGCGGGTCAAACGCTTTGCAAGAAATACCACTTTTAATGGCACACTTACGGTAAAGGCGTTATTCCCTGGAAAAACGGTCATCGCACAAGGCATCTCAGGCCCCGTTAATTACTATACCGGCGATGTAATTGTGACGAAAACCCTGAGCGTTAGCAATGGTGCCTATCCTGCGGTAACTTTCACTGTTCCACAAAACATTGCCAGCGGTGATGCACACGTTGAGTACTACGCACAGAGTCCCACAACAATCGCTGTCGGTGGTGATGGATTTACTGTTAATATTCCAAAAATTCTTGATGTTCAGACGGAATTAGTCGGCGAGGATAAATTCCGTATCTCTGTTCAGATTTCTGATGAAAAGGAAGCGTTGGCTTCAGTACTCTTGAGTTGGCGGAACCCCATAAGCCGACAGTGGGAGTATGTGGCACTCACGCCAGCACCAACACCCTTGTCAGCAGAGGGATGGTGGACAGTTCCTGAACCCCTTGATGCCCCAGTAGATGGTTCCGTTATCCGATACGATATTCAAGTCACAGACGTAGATGGGAATACGGTTGAAAGTCAGACGTTACGATATTATCCTTATGTACATCCGAATCTTGCTGTTGTAGAGGTAGCCAGAACGGCGGTTGTTAGGTATGGATACAACACTGAAGCGCAGCAGTGGTCTCTCTCAGCAGACGTTCAGGTGGAGGGGGATGAGATACAAACGCCTGTTGAAGTTGCCTTCTTTTACGGCAATCCCGATGTTGACGACGATACGATTATTGATGATAGTGCCAATCTCCTTGGCACTGCTCGAATTCAACCCGGGGATTGGATACAACGCTCGCCGTTAGTGAATTCCGAAAATCCGCGTGGGGAAAAAGACGTTTATGAACCCGATCCGTTAAATACACTGCCAATCGCAACTGCCACCCTCCCACTAACGGCAAACTTTCCATTTGCGGGCGGACAACAGGAAAATGTTGATAGGCGCGGGTTACCTTTCGGTACACACGATATATTTGTCTATGTGGACCCAAATTTTGGTGAAACAGATCAATCCGGTAAGGTTCTCGAAAACGAGGAGGACGACAATATTGCCTATCGGCAAATCTCTGTTGACATGGGCGTGATGGGGGGAACCTCTTCAAATCAAATTGCCAGTTTAGATCGGAACTGCGTTGTTACTGCGCCACCGGGTGTACTTCAAAATCCAGTTGTGCTTAGGGTTGTTACGCTTTCAGCAACGTCAGCGGATCGTGTGGCGGATAACAACCTATTTACTGCTGAGAGTGGCGCGCAGGGGAACGGCCCGGCGGTTTCGGACAGCCATTCAACCAAACGCGCCCCACTACCCGGTAACGCTTACGGTTATGAATTGGCAATCAGCAATCAGCAGTTAACCGCAGATGAAAACGATTTTAATGCCACAAGCGAGTTACCGACAACCGATAACCCACAACCGACAGCCTTTTCTCTAACTTCTCCAGTAGCGATTGACTTCAGTTTCGATCTTGGTGCCCTCGGTACGGAGCTCGCTAAAGAATTGTTAGGCAGTGCGGAGGAAGTTACTGACGTATCGGATACAGCCGCCACGATTGGCACTGCGGTTGAGTCTCGCGCACGTGAGATAGGTGTTTATCAGTGGAGTTCAACGCTCAGCAACTGGATCCGGCTCCCTTCTCAATTATTGACTGGCACTGCGGGAACATTGCAGCGACGGATACACGCTACCGACATAAGTGGAAAAAATATTGGCGAAGGTGAACTCCGGGACATTCGCATCCATCCAGATGGCGCGCCAACTGGAAAATACGTCCTCCTTTTCACAGGTCCTCAAACCTATCGACTCCTCCGCGCCCCCTTCACAGAAGAAGCACAGACGTTGGAAGAATTGGAAGTTGTTTCACCGAGAGAGCAACTCGCAGGCTTTAGTACAGACTTTCCTAACTTCAGACACGGATTTGATGTTAACATGCAAATTGATCCCGAAGAGCCTTTCAGGTTCGGCGATGTTTGGACATTCAACATTACTGCTCTCGAACAACCCTTTGATACCGACACGGACACCTCTCCACAACAAGAGCTGCGTTGGTATGCCTCAGGATTCGGAGATGTCAACCGAGGCACCGGAATTATCAGTTCCATTGAACTCCCACCGGATACCGCTATGCCAGAGGATCGGTGGATTATCCTTTTCCTCACTGACACAGAATTTCAAATTGAGGGAGAGAAAACGGGTATCCTACGGTCTCAATCCGGTGGAAATGCTCCACTCCGCGGGACAGTCGGGCAGCCGTTTTTCTACGCCCCTTACGGTTTACGTTTCCAGATTACACAAAGCACGCGTGCTTTCAAACCGGGGGACAGGTTTCGGTTTGAAACCCGACCTGTAGGGACCATTAGAGCCACAACGGATCGGCTCGGAACGGTCACACTTCTATACACTGACGATGCTGTACCACCGGACATACAGTTGACTATCGGGAATCAGCAACATTTTGTTCCGGGCGATGCGACGGACGCAGAACCTCTCATCGGAGCGACACTAACGGATCCAAGCGGCATCGACTATCTTACCCGTTCATTTTTGTTAGAACTTGGAAGCGGGCTCTCTTATGAACCGATCAGTCCCGAAGCCTATCAGTTAACCTACCATCCCGGCTCGAATCAGCTTGTTTTAACATATCTATCTCCTGAGCTCGAACCGCGAGAGTATGAGATTCGACTCACAGCCAGCGATGTACACGGAAACATTGATACAGAAAGCATCACATTCCGAGTTCACGATACTTTGCAGTTGCTATCGTTTCTGAACTATCCGAATCCATTTCCGCGTAAAACGACGCTCACGTGTGAGCTAACAGCACCTGCTGACTCGCTCATTGTGAAAATCTACACACTGAGCGGACGGCTGATCCGTGAACTTTCGATACCGGCGACACCTGGGTTCCTTATGGTAGAGTGGGATGGTCGGGACGCTGATGGTATTGAGGTGGCGAACGGCGTTTACTACGCAAAACTCCAAATTAAGCGGGAAGGTGAAAAAGACATCACCGAAATACTTAAAATGATGAAGTTGCGGTAATGGTTATTGGTTGTTGGTTAAGAGGCTATTTGTAACAATTCACTATACTCTGGAGTACGCCAAGAAGTGGTAAATTGCTACAAGCACTTCTTGACTAACAACCATAGACCATAAAGTATAAAAATATGAAACATTGTAAGAAAAGTATCTTCTACTCTATTGCGTCTGTAATTATGTTCTGCATCGGACTTGCATCCGCAGACGCGAAATACACGGCTGATTTCTTGACGCTGGGTGTCGGTGCCCGCGTTCTTGGAATGGGGGGTGCAGGCACTGCACTGAGTGCTGACGCTTACGCACCTTACTGGAATTCTGCGGGACTTGGACAACTTACCCGATACGAAGTCAGTTTCATGCACTCCACGCTTAACGGAGAAGATGCCTACGATTTTGTCAGCTACATACACCCTCTTAAAAACCGAGGCGCGATCGGTGTAAGTTGGCTGCGCGTCGGTGTTGACGACATTCTGATCACTGGTTTGCCGGTTGCCAGCCGTCCCATCGGAGCGACGAACCGACCTGAAGTTATAGGTAGTTTCAACAACACGGATAACGCATTCCTTTTTGCATCGGGATGGCGGCTTCCGTCTCTCTACGGTATGAATCTTCGGGTGGGTGGTACGCTTAAGCTGCTCTACATGAGCGGCTATCGAAGCACAAACGCCATTGGTGGTGGCGCAGACATCGGTTTCATTGCGACGACAAACCCAGAAAAGCCGCATCAACTCACACTCGGTCTACAAGCGAGCGATGTCTTTCAGACGAAGCTGTATTGGAACACACCGCCGCCATCGGCAGATCTCACATCTCACACCGAAACGATACCACCTCATCTCAAAATCGGCATCGCAACGACACATAAACTCAGTATTTTCCGAAGTGTGCTAATTCTTGCGTTAGATACCTATATCAAAGACGGCGTTGAATTGCATGCGGGTGCTGAATGGACGCTTTTCGACTTGCTCGCCTTACGGATTGGGCTTGCGGAACGGAGTGGCAGTCTTGAGAGTGTCCGCCAATTAACAGCGGGTGCTGGGTTGAACCTCCGATTCGTCACAGGGGCGGGTGCTGGATTGGACTATGCGTTTGCGAACCATCCCGCATTAGGCGGTAGCCATCGTATGTCTCTCAGGATACGGTTTTAAATGGCAGTCCGCAAGGGTGTGCCTTAAGTTTGGACACCGGTAAGTTTTGATCGAAAGAATCCCTGTGGATCATCATCACGGAGTCCCTCCTCCCCATTTTTCCACCGTTCTATATTTCTAACCCTTCCAAACGTAGGGGTTGGGTCTCCCAACCCATAACCGAGTCTTTCACTCCTCCCTCCTCTTCCTATATACCACTCTTGCGTGGGTGTTGAAAAATTTTGACTTTCTCTCCAAGGTTTGCTATACTTTCACATTAGGTTGTCAAAAGACGCAATTCGCAATTTTTGGGAATTGACCGACACTTTAGTTTGAATTTTTTTTGAACGGATTCCTAAACCTGAAAGGAAAAATGTTGTATAAAAAACTTTTTTTGATATGTGTTTTGGTGGCAGTAACGCTTATATCAACACAGTTCGCAACAGCCGATTATCGTATCACAAACGGCAGCGCGACAGAACCTGCATTCGTGGTATATTCCAGATGGCTACCTGCCAGTGGGAATTGGCCAGCAGGCTGGAGGACCCAAGGATATTATAGGGTTGAACCCGGTGGTACGCGGAACTTGTCCGTTCCACAGGGAAATACATGGGTGTATATCTATGTGAGACGTGGCGGTAGCGAAATTAAGCCAGTTGACCACGCGACAAGAGACAGCGCGCCATTTTGGATACATCCGTCAAAGTCATTTACAGTCGTGGAAACGGATGAAGGTGATTTCTTAAGAAGCAATCGTGTTCAGTGGAATTTAGAGCAAGCAAGTTTGTATGAGTACCGGAACGGGGGTTCACACACCATTGCCGATGAACCGCGTCTTCCAGACCTTCCTGCAAACCAAGTTTACAATCAGACGATTGATTCAGTGGTATGGATACACGCAGGCGAATTTACAGGAAGTGGCGTTTTGATTGACAGAAGACGAAAACTCGTTGTTACCAACCAGCACGTTGTAGAGAACACTGTATGGGTAGATGTGTTTTTTCCATGGCGAAATCAAAACGGAAGCGTAAATAAGAATGCCGATTTCTACGAGAGAAAGAGGGCGTCGCTTCAGAGAGAACGCTATCTGACGAAAGGAAAGGTCATTGCATCAAATGCGCGAAACGATCTTGCGATTGTGCAACTTGTTCAAATTCCGGCGACTGCCCGTGAGATTCGGCACGACTTCAGCAGAAACGTTGAGAATAGCATGCGGCAAGGCGATACAATCCACATCTTCGGACATCCGGGGACTCGAGTGTGGAATTGGACTCGGGCATCATTCCAAGGGCCTCATCAAGTTTGTGACTTTGCAGACGGAACATCTTTGGTAGGATGCTTGGAGATGGAAGGCGATACACACCCCGGGAATAGTGGAGGTCCAGTCACCAACGGTCAAGGAACGCTTATCGGAATTCTTGTCGGAGGCACGGACGAAACTGTATCTCTTGCCACCCCCACCAGAAATATAAAAGCACTGTTGGATACGATTCTCGTTAATTTGTCTCCTATATCCGCGCCCACATACCCCAGACGGGTCTTCAGGATCGTAAACAGAACTGGGGTTACTGTTCCTTATGAAATTCGATGGTCACAGAGCGATTCGTGGGAATCGTCTTCTCTTGAAAAGGGTTTTATCATGACTCACACGTCAGACGGACAGAATATTCTGTCAGGTTACCCTAAAATCCGTTTTGATTATATCGCTGGCGATGGAGAGGTTACTTATCGGCGGTATAATCTGGACACTGTAAAATCTCGCCAGAACAACGATAATGCCCCTACTTATCGTTTTGAGTATAACCAACGGCGAGATGAGTTAGATCTTTTCAAGGGGGCAGCCCCTACCGTCTACCCCAAAAGGAAGTTCAAGATTAGGAATCGCACCGGCGTTACTATGCATTATCAAGTCCGGTGGTCCAATAGCGACAATTGGGAATCGTCTTCTCTTGAAACAGGTTTTATCATGACTCACACGTCAGACGGACAGAATATTCTGTCAGGTTACCCTAAAATCCGTTTTGATTATATCGCTGGTGATGGAGAGGTTACTTATCGGCGGTATAATCTGGAGAGTGCTAACGCGAATGCTAACGTCGCCCCCACTTATCGTTTTGAGTATAATCAACGGGGAGATAGGGTAGACCTTTATCGGGATGGTTCCGCTGCACCTGTCCTATCAGAAGCAGCTCCTGAAGAGACATCTCTCTTATCCAACTACCCCAATCCGTTCAATCCCGAAACTTGGATACCCTATCAGCTTGCCAAACCTGCCGAGGTGACAGTTACCATCTATGCAGCAGATGGGAAGTTAGTTCGGACGCTTGCACTCGGACATCAACCTGCGGGTGTGTATCAGCGCAAGAGCCGGGCTGCGTATTGGGATGGCAGAAACGCACTCGGGGAGCCTGTGGCGAGTGGTGTCTATTTCTATACGCTGAAAGCGGGTGACTTTACTGCCACGCGAAAGATGCTGATACGGAAATAGTGTGATAGGGAAGAGATGCAAAGGAAATGAACTTTGAAGAGGTTTTGTCAAATGCCTTGTCTAATCACGAAGTTCCTATCGCTGTTTGTAACCTTAATCTACTGACTTAATAAAATTGCAAGGCTCCGGCAGATACTGATGCTGTTGACTTATCAGCAGGCATAGTGCCAAGTATGCCATCTATAGGAGTAATCTATGAATGGACAACAATTTCTAACCGATACGGCGTTTAGAGATGCTGGGAACCGAGTGATAAGGAACCTTTTAGCAGAATTTGAAGCATTGTCTGGAAATGAGCTTGGGGCAAAAATTGACACAAGTGTGGAGTTTCTAGGAAATGACCACATTAGGAAAATTACTGGTATCCCTTATCAAAAAGAGGTAGGACCCGATACATACACTATAGGAAGGTCGAAATTTAATAAAAATATCTTGTCGACAGTTTGTTCTCAGATGGAGGGGAAGTGGATAATTTCGGTGGATGAATCTATCGTTGATAACGAGAGTTTTGTAGGTCAAGTTGCGTATAGGCATAGTTGCGCGTTCGGATATAAAATCCCTGATCCACAAACATCCAAGACGGAAAGGATACTTGCGGTTTCGTCAATGCTTCGTCTTCAAGATGAAGAAGATGAAGATTTTGAACGTAAAATGCAATTTTTATCCTACCTTCTTAATTTATATGTTGCCTTTTATACCGCAAAAATCCTTGAAAGTTACGACGAACCGCTATACTCTATTATTTTACACGGCCCGCTAATTCGACAGATCGGCCCGTTTATGAATCTTCTCTTTCGGAAAGAAGATCTAAAAAAAATCCTCACTGCGGACCTTGAACCCCCCTCCGAGGTTGCTGATGAAGTGAAAACTATTGCGGATGGGGGTCTGCTAGATTTGATAGTAGAAGAAGTGGATTATAAAAATAGTGTAGGCCGTTTTGTTGATTTGTTCGCTGCTTCTACGGAGAGACAACAGAAAATTGAACAGAGAGTTAATGAAGGGGAAATTCCGGGAATATGTATATATTTTTCGCTGCTCAGGAAGTTATCAGATTTAGCCGATAAAATGGATTGTTCCCTAATAGGTTGTGTTGAAACTGCTCATTCAACAGAATATTCAAGATTATATGTCCAATACCAGATCGAACGTTTTGGGCTAGAAGATTCTGGTAACCAGACAATCCTTCGCCAATTGTTTGAAACTTACGATGTGGAGTTCAGCGAAGAAAATTTCGTAGATCAATTTCAGGAATTCATTACCAAATCAGGATGGGATGATGAGATGCTCCAATCTTTTTCGTTGAAGTTTGATGGTGAATGTTCGATTGAATCAGAATTTACTAACCCTGTGCCGATCCGAAGATACTTTACCAGTCGTGGCAATGACCGTATATTTAAGGTTCAGTTTGGTTCATTATCTAGTTTAGGAGACGCACGAGAACCCTTAATTTCTGATATTATAGATAAATTATTTCCTTTTGATAGCTACAGAATATTGATGAGTTTTGTACGGACAAGTGAACTAAGAGCACCTATCCGAGTTGAATTCTTAGGACGAGGAAATGCGGAAACGTGGAACGCTATATTAGCATCTATTTATGTTGCCAGTCTTCCCTATAGCAGTTACGGTTTACCTATCTTCTTGTATTATGCTGATAAAATGGCAAGAATGCCGAAGAAAATTATTTCGACAGTCACTGAATCATATCTACTTGAACAAGCAAATAGAGCTTTTCATCAACTTGGATTGAATAGTAGCAATTTGCGTGAAGTTTTTCTAACGGTAACCAATAAGTTAGCAAGAGATTTTTATGACCGTGGGTAAATGGAGGAAATGCAATGGCTTTAGGAATAATCTTTGGTGAAACATCGACACAAGAGTTTTCTTTTCTGTTTGGAGATGCAGATGGAAATCGTAAAAATCAATTGAAGTCTGCCTATGTCCAGGTTGATTTACAAGAAGACAACAACATAGTTGTAGCGCATGTAATTGACGTGAATACAGAGAATCCACTTTTGGCTAAGGATACTGCGAAATTTTACTCGGAGCCCATTGAAATACCATTTCCAGACCTGAATTCACATCGGTTTACTCTTTACCAAGCTAGGTGTGAAGTTATTGGGAGGTATAATAGCGAGACAACGAGGATAGATCCTTTAACACAACCGATAAAGCCTGGAGAGAAAGTAGAGCTATTATCTGAAGATGTCCTAAACGAACTTTTTTCAGAAAATGTACCATGGCACCTCCGCATCGGATATGTTGAAACCCCTGGCATACAAACACAATCCCAGGTTTCTTTAAACGCGGACTCAATCCTTACCATGCATGCTAGTGTTTTCGGTATGACAGGAATGGGAAAAACCACCACGACAGCTTGAAGTGCCACCTTTAATTTAGACCGAAATTTCGCAAAGTTAAGAGAAGGTTTGTCTCTGAAATTCGGCAGGAGTCAGATACCCTAACGCCGAATGGAGACGTTTATGGTTATATACCTGTGTGAGAAAATGACCGATGCTTTGTCGAGCCTCGGTAATATCTTGGTAATCGTTGAGGTGGACTTCTTCTTCCTTGAGCGTGCGGATGAGTCTTTCGGCGTATCCGTTCTCCCAAGGACACCCTCTGCGAGCTATTGAAATCTCAATAGCGTGTGCTTTGAGCAGCGAGAGATACGCCTTTGAAAGATATTGCACCCCTTGATCGGAATGATGAATCTCCGGAACCCTGTCGTGTAATGCTTGCTCCAAGGGTTTCAATGTCAGAGTTTGGCTCAAGTGTTGACCGAGGTTCCACCCTCGAATCATACGTGTGAAGACATCCATGAGCACAGCGACATAGATGAAGCGTCTGTTGAGGCGGACGTAGGTGATATCACCGACCCAGACCTGATCCCGATGAGAGACTTCAAGGGGTTCAAGCAGGTTGCTCCACGGTTTATGCCCTTGAAGTGATCTGGTGGTTCGACACGCACGCTTGACCGAGACCAAGAGATTCATCTCTTTCATCAACCGAGCAACGCGCTTATACCCAACGGGGGTTCCTTCAGCCACCAGCATCTTCGCGATACGTCTATACCCATATGTTGGATACGCCGCTGCCAATCGCAGTATTTCAGCGCGTAGGACGTCTTCAGAGGGGTCGCTTTTGGGTTGATAATAGAAGGTGCTCTTGTTGAAACCCAGCACCTCACAAATCTGTCGCATGGAATACTCCTTGCGCAACGTCTCAACGAGACAGTGCTGTTGAGATGGACTCAATCCAAGAGCGTCAATGCTTTTTTTTGGATTTCCATCGCCAGGGTCAACCGCCCAACAAGTTGTTCAAGTTGAGCGATCCGCTCCGCTGACTCGCTGGAGTGCTTCTCGGTTTCCGACTCAAAAAAGGTTTCAGCATGTTCAAGATAGTGTCGTTTCCATGTGGAGACTTGATTTTCGCTGAGGTTATGTCGTCTACAGAGTTCTGCTTGGGAACTGTCGCCCGTAAGTGCTTCACGCACAACTGCTGCTTTAAACTTAGCAGTGAATCTTCTGCGTTTGGCCATCGGAATGCTCCTTTCAAAGTAGATCGTCATTGTAGCACAATCTTATATTAGGAAGTGGTCTAAATTTCCGGTGGCAGTACAGCTGTTCTTTTAGAGGAATTAATGTTTCGAGGAGCAAAGACCATTGTATTTGATCCACATGCTGATTATGTTAATCTTGATCACATGCGTCAACGTCTGTATGAAGACCATTTTCAAGAGAGGGTGGAGAGGGATGAGGACTTGAAGAAAAAAATCTCAGAATATAGAAATTATATGATGGAGCATTGGGGAAATGAAGTTATACCTTGGAATGATTTTGATTCATCTTACAATGGTTTTGAAAGTGTGGACAGTCCGACTGAATTAACTGACAAGAATATATTCTATCGCTGGTTGAATTTTTGTGTGATTAAGGATAGAAGTCTAATGATTGATTTTGCACGAGCACCTAACGATTTGGATGCTCGATTAGATGACGTTATTAACAGGATTCGGGAACTCAATTTAGGGAAAGAGGTCCCTAACGAACTCGTTGGACGGAGGTTGGCTATCAAGTTTAAGGCCTTTCCGACCATTCAAGTGTATGAGGATAAGAGTCCTTATTTCACTATGAGATTGATTGAAGCAATAGGGGGCGAGGGGTTTACAGAGGCCCAAGAGGGATATATGATTGATTGGCTTACGACATTACCACAGAACCAGAACGCCCTGGCGGATAAACAACTGCTTGATCACCTCAACGCGAAAGCGGATAGTATGGGACTTATGAATAACAGACCTAATCCCTCGCAAGCTCCATTAAAGCGAATTATCAATAGGGCAAATCGTTCTGTTAAATCTTTGATAGAACGAGGTTGTAAATCCTTGGATGTTACTCGATTCGTCAATGATTTTTGTGGAGAGACAGGAAAGTTATCTAAAGTGACGACAGCGATATTTGATTTGTCAGATTTGGAAAACGATCATGCAAGGCGAGCTTTGATTTATGCTGTTATGGAATTTGCTTTTGATAGATATAAATCAAAACATTTTGTGATGGGTGAAAACGCTCATGCTGTGCTGTTTGCTCTTGAAGAAGCAAGGACATTAATCCCGCGTCAAGAAGAAAGTAGCACTAGCGGTGAAATGCACCCCGCAACAAGAGCTGCACGACTTGCAGCTCGGCAAATCGCAACCGAAGGGAGGAAAATGGGGCTTGGTATGCTTATTATCTCGCAAAAACCTGCTGCCGTAGATCCATTGACTGTTTCCCAATCCAACACAATGATTTTGCACCGAGTCATTAACCCTGATGATCAGGCGTACATCCGAACCGTCAGTGAGTCTTTATCAAATGAGAATCTGAATACATTGAAAGCGGTTGATGCAGGTGTTGCTATCGTTACAGGAAATGCCTTGAAGACTAGCGAAATGTCCCCATTGGTCAAAATTAGAGATAGATACAGTGAACCTGGAACTCCTAAACCTAATCCAATAGAAACCTTATGGAAGGAGAGATCTTGAGTGTTCACAGCGGTATGAATTTGAAGTTATCCAGAATCTGCTGCGGACAGGAAATAATAATTATGACGACACCTATGCGACCTAACTCCCAAGAATTTGCTGGGGGGCATTTACTAATTTTGGGGTGTTCAGATAAGAAAATTGAGAATTTCAGTCAGGCTCCGGCCCTTGAAGTCTATGACGGACCCAACTACCGAGTGTTACGAAAGTTTCTCAGGGAAAACGGATGGCCTCCCGGCCTCATGGTAAAAATTATCTCTGCTAAATATGAGATCATTGATGCTACTACACTCATTGAACCCTACGACGAGCGTTTGAATAAGGAAACCGCGAAAAAAATACGGCCGAAGGTCATGCAGAGTTTGGAAGAAGTTGGGTTACCAACATCCGTTTTTGTCAATCTGGGCAAAGATTATCAACCCGCAATTTCTTGCATTACAACATTATTTGATTCTGATAGAATCAAGTATGCCGAAGGCGGGATTGGAAAAAAACAGCAGGCGATGAAAAAATGGTTATATGATTTGCCAGATAGTCCTGCTGCGGTTCCTGTTCAAGGTACAAACAAGCATTCTTGTCTCTACTTCTTTCCGGATTGGGATGATTACGTTTATGAACCTTTTAGAGGGGATGAAACACCTGAAGATAGACGTTCTGTTAACAGACGCTATGCACACGAGATTTTTGGGGATGCGCCACCTTATGATGGTTTACTCTTTAGTCTGGCTCAACTGAAAACTGGAAAGGGCCCCCTGAGTCGCCTTAAGCAAAAGGGCACATTCAATCTGCGTAGCGATAGGCGGATCTCTGAAAATATGCTCTTGTTTGGAGATCCTGGAGCATTCTCATACACTGCAGATTCTAAGCCTCCTATTACCTCTGAAGAAGCAGCATCTCTCTATGATCAATTTGGCTTTAATCTTGGGGCATCTGTTGATCATATTCCGATACCTTCAATAACTCCCAAAGAAAAAGCAGATCGAATGAAATTGACTGAAAAAAATGCTAAACAATTTTTAAAAATCTGTAAAGAAAAGAAATATCAATTTGTGCCCGTTGGTTCCATACAAGGTGTTACTGCTGCTGACTATGTTTATTATGTCCGACGGTACGTTGCAATGGGATATAAGCATATCGCACTAGGTGGACTTGTCCGCAGAAAAGATACTGAAATACTGAAGATAGTCGCGGCTGTCCGTGGGACATTGCAAAAACATACCCGTGGTGAAAAAGAGAATATTTGGGTTCACCTTTTTGGCGTTCTTCGACCGAATCTTCAGGACAGTTTTCGGAATCTCGGTGTTTCCAGTTTTGATAGTGCTTCTTACTTAAGAAAAGCATGGCTGAGTTCAGATCGGAATTACCTAGCCCCTGATGGAGAAGGCAATTGGTACGGAACCATACGCGTTCCTATGAGTACATCAAGAGCGATGCGCGATGCTGCACAATCTAATTCAATGTCCATTAAAGAATTGAAAGAATTAGAAAATCAGTGTCTGTCAAGCCTTGACGATTTTGATGGAACACCGGAATCAAAAAAGACAGTACTTGATAGTGTTGAGAAATATGGACCACTCCTTGAACGGAAAGGGGAAGGTAATCATTTTATTCATGAACATAAGCGACTAATGAGAGATCAACCTTGGAAAAAATGTAGGTGCCACATTTGCAAGGAGTTAGGTATTAATGTTATAGTCTTCAGAGGGGCAAATCGTAACAGACGAAGGGGATTTCACAATACTTGGGTATTTTATCATAAAATTTTGCATGGAAAGCCTAAGAAATCTCCTAAGAAGTCAGATACATGATTTCCACACACAGTGCCATAAGATGTTGGTAGAACTATGAAAGGATAATTCGATTACATGGCTACATTGAATAATTTCGTTTCACTTGTCCAGGAGGCAATTCCTCGATTTCAAACCTCCCCGCCAAACCAAAACCAAAAGCAGTGTATCATCCATCCCGCAGAAACGCCGCTAATGATTGTTGCCGGACCAGGAAGTGGAAAAACAACAGTCCTCGTCCTTCGAGCATTACGATTGGTATTCGTGGAAGGCTTTCGCCCCGAAGAAATCCTAATTACAACATTTACGAGGAGAGCAGCAGAAGAAATTCGCGCGCGTTTAATCGAATGGGGATCAAGCATCATCTCTTATCTCCGAAATACTTCTTTCTACCCGATATCAGGTTCTCAGAGTCTGCTGGATTCAATTGACATAAACCAATTCATAACCGGAACGTTGGACAGCATTTGCAACGACATGTTAACGACTATTCGTTCTCCATCTGATCCGGTCCCAGTCATTGTGGAAGGTTTCGTTAACAACGCACTTTTCAGGAATCACGGGTTATTTGCCACAGGAGCCCACAATAATGGCGAACTCGATGAGTATTTGTCTAATTTTACTTTTTCTGGCAATCAACCGAGAAACTTTAAGGAAAAACTTGACATCTGCCGGACTATCATAGATCGGTTTGTTCATGACCAAGTCAATTTACAGCAATATCAGCAAGCTATCGAACATAGCGAAGCTCGCGAGGCAATTGTCAGGGCTTTTGAATCGTACCGTGAGTACATAAATAAGAACAACCAATTGGATTATGCTCGGTTGGAGGAGCTCTTTTATGAACAACTTGTGCAAGGTAAATTAGATGAGAGGTTCGCATCAAATCTAAAAGCATTACTTGTTGATGAGTATCAAGATACAAACCCATTACAGGAAAATATCTACTTTGAGCTCGTTCGTCGTTCCGGTGCTTCTTTTATGATAGTAGGTGATGATGATCAATCGCTGTACCGATTTAGGGGAGCGACAGTAGAACTTTTTAGAGACTTTATTTTTCGCTTCAATCAAGTTTTTGACAACTCTCAGGCACCAGAAATCAAATATCTTGTGGAAAATTACCGATCGACACCGGAGATTGTCAAATTTTTTAACGAGTTTGTCACAAACGATCCAGATTTCGTCCCCGCGCGGGTTCATTCCCAAAAACCGCAGATAATTGCACAGAATCCGTCTAACCAGATGCCTGTGTTGGGTATGTTCCGCTCTAACCAAGAAACACTTGCTGACAACTTAGCATCATTTTTAATGGATGTGTTTAGAGGAGATGGCTATCATATAGAAGTTGGAGGGCAACAGTATCCAATAATCAAAAATAAAGACAGTGGAGATTTTGGAGACAGCGTTTTTCTTTCTCATACCGTAAATGAATTTTCCAGTAGTGAAAAAGAACGTCTACCATTTCTCTTACGACAACGCCTTGAGGAACGCGGAATTAATGTGTTCAACCCCCGGGGCCGTTCCTTAAGGGATATACCGGTAGTTCAACAGTTGCTCGGCATCATTTTAGAGTGCATAGACCCTGAAAGTGAACAACAAAATCAACTTCCCTATCTTCGCCGTGAAGCGAGAACCTTAGATCGCTGGCGCGAGGCCGCTCAAAATTTTATTGGGACCAACCCAATCCCGAACCAACCGACGGGACTTTCTCACTATGTTCAAAACTGGAAACTTAGAAAAACGAAGCGTCTAAATGGATGGCCAAGTGAATGGCCTCTTTTAGAACTGTGTTTCGCGATTACCACTTGGATTCCCGAACTGCACGATGATCCAGAGGGGCAGGTCTACATGGAAGCCGTTGCTCGTTGCATTTCAAATGCTGCTGTCTTCTCGTCCTACCGTTCTAAAATCTTTTTTAACCAGTCGGAACATGAAGAGCGAAGCATTCAAAGAGCAATCTCTGATATTCTTGCGCCAATAGCTGAAGGGAGTGTTGAAGTTGATGAAGACATTATGCCTCATGTGCCTCGGAGCCATTTCCCTTTTATGACAATTCATCAAGCCAAAGGGTTAGAATATCCATTAGTCATTGTTGATGTAGCTTCCGATTATAAAATAGACCATCATACGCAACGATTTCGGCGTTTCCCAGAACGACCATCTCGCGCGCAAAACTTGGAAGATGACTTAGCACCTCACTGCGAAGTCGGTCCATTGCGTATGAACCGTGGAGGGTTAGCACGAACGTTTGACGACCTTATTAGACTTTATTACGTGGCATATAGTCGCCCACAATCTATATTACTATTGGTCGGATTGGACTCCTGCCTCAGATACGATACGAATATAAAACATGTGGCTATGGGATGGAGATCCAACCAAGAGTGGAGTTGGAAATCTCCAGTGAGTGGGCAAAATCCGGCGCAGGTAAATAATGTACCTATTCATCTGATTTGGGAGTAAATATATGGAGCTTGCGCGAAAGACCGAAAATCCTATCATCCCTTCCTACAGTCTAACTGGAGACCTTATCTCGTTCTTACGGTGCGGATTACAGTACCGGTACCATAACCAGAGTTCTCTTCCGCCGTCTCGTCCTGTGCAACTCTGGTTTGGCGAATTTATTCACGGTGTTATGGAGAATGCCTATAGAATTTGGAAATCTGATGTCCCACCGTTTCCTTGGCCTTCAAATCCAACACCATATCGAGGAGACCCTCCGGCAGACCGAGAACTGCACGATATAGGGACTATCGGTGAGATGGTAGAAAACACCTTAAGAGCCGGAGGTAAAAATCCGCGTAGTACGGAAACGCGTAGATCTGCTTATGAACGAGCAGAGCAAGCAGTTAACAATTTAGGACAGCACCTATTTCCTCTAATTCAACTGGCAGAGGAAAAAGTTATTGGAACTCGAGATGTGCCTATTCCTACAGACCACTCAGGCCCGATACGCGCCGAAAAATATGAACTTCACGGAATAATTGATGTCGTTACAAACGTCAGTCTCACAGAAGTTCCAAACACTAACGTCATTCGTCAAGCAATTCAAAAGGCGTGCCCGGACCTTACAGGGGATTTTGAAGTCATTATTGATTACAAAGGCTCACAGCGTCCAACTATAGACCATGACTATTGGAAACAAGGTGAATGGCAAGTAAAAACATACGCGTGGCTGCGGACTAATCGACCAGTTTTCTTACCTGTTGCCGCTGGTGTGCTTTTATATATAAACGAACTTGCCCCATCCGCTCGAGAACTTGTTGATCTTAAAAAGGCAATGAGGAGTGGACAGACTGATATTGTACCGAAACCGGGCAGTCAGGATGAATCTTTGCTAAACATGTGGAAACCAGGAAATAGAATCCCTGATTTTTCTCTCAATTATCGTTTTGCCCGCGCGATCCGAGTTATTCCGGTAGATTCAGAAGGAGCAGAAGAAGCAGCGAAACGCTTTGATGAGGTAGTTACGGATATTGAGAGTTGTGTTAATCAAGAAGTTGTAGCCGGAAATATCTTAAAGCAGTGGGTCCCGTCCGGTGACGAAGATACTTGTGTTGCGTGTGATTTTCGATATATTTGTCCATCTCCTGCGCCCCGACGTGCCCAGGGAAACAGTAAGTACCAAGTCCCTACAGCCCCGTAGCATTTTATCCAGTTTTTAATAAATGGTAAATTGTAAAAGTTCAGTTGTGAATGATGATTGATAACGGTTTGGGTTTATTAGGACCTTGACAGACAAAAAACGGGGTCAAGAGATTGGCGTTCGGTTCCGTATGGGTGGAAAAGATGGTACTGTGTCCTTTCACTTGTTGAAACGGCAGAGCGAAGGAATTGTGAGATAACTCGGCGAAACGCCTAACTAGTAATTTGTCACATCTAAACTAATGGGTATAGAAGTCGCGAGCACAGCTCGCTCCTACAAGAAGAAGATGTGCCTATCTCGACATCCAGAGGTGCCCTAAATACTTTCTACCTATCATTCTAACGTTGACAGAACACTAGAAAATTCTACACATTAATTAAAAATTAGGAGTTACTAATGGAAAATACAAAACCTACTGGACAATATAGACATCGCGCATCCTTCGGAAAACGACAGGAATATATTGCTGTCGCGGAACTTTTAAAGCGCGAACATGATGTTTACATGACTTTAGTAGATGACCAACAGATTGATTGTGTTATTCGACGTGGCGATCATGATTATGTTGATTTACAAATTAAGGCTCGGTCTAAAGATTGCCGACCAACAGATGCCGGTAGGTTTGCCGCGATGGACATACCGAATCCTAGAAAAAAATACTTTTTCTTGTTCTACTCCGAACAGATAGATACTTATTGGATTTTCCCTTCTATTAAACTCATTGAATTAGCCTCACAAAATAAGAAAGGAAAAAATGTAGGAAGGTATCATATTAATCTCACAGGATGTAGCCGGAAAAAGGGCGGAGTATATGCTCTTCCACGATACTCCGAATACGAAAATAATTTTGAAATTCTGAAAACTTAACACTAAGGCTGTACTGCCATCGGAAGTTTGGACTACTGTCTCAACCAAGATTGTGATACCCTATTTTATTTTTAAACTCCCGTTCACTATAAATCACGGACATACAAACTTCCCAAGGATTTTCCGAGCAGACGCGCCAGTAGCAGAAGGCAGGTTTCCATACTGTCCATGGAGTGCCTCATTCGCCAGAATTGCAAACGCAATCGCTTCCTTTGCATCCGCTGAGATACCTGAGTTATCCACAGGTTCAACCGCTGTATCAGTCAACAATTCACCAAGTCTTCGCATAATCGTTTGGTTGTGGACACCGCCACCGCTCACGTAAAGCACGTCTATCGGGTTCTGTTCTGCTACGAATTGTGCAATGTAGTCTGTAATCGTCCGAACAGTCAATTCGGTGAGCGTCGCGATGATGTCGTTATCAGAAAGCCGGTGCGAACGACATGCCTCCAAACACTCCATTGCAAAGGTATTTCCAAACATCTCGCGTCCCGTTGTCTTTGGCGGTTGCAGTTGAAAAAAGGGGTATTTTAACCATTCATTGACAAGCGGTTGATAGGGGGTGCCTTGTGCGGCGCGTTCCCCAGCTTTGTCGTAGCGTTCTGTTCCTTCGGTAATCTCTCTGACAACAGCATCGATACACATGTTCCCAGGACCTGTATCCGAAGCCGAAACGATGTCAGGTGAACAATTTGCCGGAAGCACTGTGATATTCGCAATCCCTCCGATGTTCAAAAGCCCCACCGTCTTAACGGAATCACGGAAGAGCAGATAGTCCGTATATGAAGTTAACGGCGCGCCTTGTCCTCCTGCTGCCATATCCGCTACCCGAAAATCAGCGATCGTCGGGATGCCGGTTTCGTGCGCGATGACCGCAGGTTCGCCAATCTGTAGTGTCGAGGGATAACGAGTGGTGTTAGGATCTCTGGGAAGATGATGAATCGTTTGACCGTGGGAGCCGATAAGGGCAATATCGCTGGTGGACCTTCCACTCTTTTTCAGGATATGTTTGACAGCCTCGGCGAAGAGATGCCCGATATAGAAGTTCATCTCGCAGATGTCGTCAACGCGAGCGGTGTCGGGATGGCAGAGGGCAAGGATACGTTGCGGCACGCCGGACGGAAACGGAAAGGTTTCAAAGGCGATTAGATTTACTGCGGTTTCCAACCCGTATCCACTAACTTCGACGATGGCTGCATCAATGCCGTCAACTGAAGTACCGGACATCAGACCGATAATGTATTTTTTATCTGTGTCAAGGAGTTTGTAGAATTCTTTCATTTTTTGCTATTCGCCGTAGATGTAATACTGTTTCGCGTCATCAACCCAAGATTGGAGTTCCACATCCCATCGTTTTTGTATTTCGTCCACAGATTCTCCATTTAGCAAGGCGTTTCGGAGCCAACTGTTTCCTGCTAACCTATCAAAATGCGAGGTTCGGAACGCAAAGTGATCGCTGTATTCAAATGTAAGGGTAGCTAACATGTGAATGGCTGTTTCTATCGGATGGAAACGTTCCCTATCCGTAACGTGAATTGCGACCCCACCACAAGTCTGTTTTGCGTGTTTTGTGCTCTCGGTAGCAGGAGCGGGTGTAAAAACAACAGGTCGGAACCGGACCCCCGGAAGCCCCAATGCATTCAGCGTTTCTGCCCATCTCTCACCATCGCACCAAGGCGCGCCGATGTATTCAAACGGCTGCGTCGTTCCGCGCCCTTCGCTCATATTTGTCCCTTCAAATAGACATAAACCCGGATAGAGTGTCGCTGTTGTGAGAGTCGGCATATTCGGTGATGGCGGCACCCATTGCAAACCTGTGTCGTCGTACCACATCCAACGTTCGTATCCCTGCATCCACGCGACTTTTAACCGACACGACGGCACGCGCTCCGCTCTCAAGAGCATCGCCAGTTCCCCGATTGTCAGACCGTAGCGCATCGGTATCGCGTGTATTCCCACGAAAGATTCAAACCCACTTGCTAACACAGTTCCTTCTACGGTCGTACCGCCAATCGGATTAGGTCGGTCAGCGACGATAAATTCAACGCCGTGGTCGCTTGCGGCTTCCATTGCATAAAGCAGCGTCGAAATATAGGTGTAATAGCGCACACCGACATCCTGCATATCGTAAATAAGCAGATCTATGCCTTCAAGTTGCTCCGGTGTCGGGCGCATGGATTGTCCATACAGACTGAAAACTTTTTTAACAATTAAATCTGGGCTGCTGCGTCCGTTGTCCGTGCAGGTTTTCGGTGAAGTTAACGCGCTATTGACAGCAACGCCGTCTTGTATGGAACCCCAGAGTCCATGCTCTGGCGAGAAAATCGCGACAAGTTGGCAATCGGCATCTTCTGCGAAAAGCCGATAGTTGCTCTGTAGGGTAGCATCAACGCCTGTGTGATTCGTAATAAGTCCTATAGATTTCCCTTGAATCCAGTCGCGTTTTTCCGTGAGCAGAACGGTCAATCCTAATACAGTTTTTGGCGATTTTTCCGTGTGAGACATAAGGCTTTAAGTATATGAGAGTAGGGCATTATTCCAAACGTTAGAATATCTGACCTTCGTAGGGGCGAGGTTCCTCGCCCGCTATCAGATCTGCTATCCAATCATCCTATGGGTTGGGAGACCCAACCCCTACGGGAAATATTTATGACCTACCCCTCAAGTATATATGAGACTGTGGAACATTTTCCGAAATTCGATAATACCGCGCCGGTTAGCGTCGGGGTGCACCCGATTCGTCAGCAGGATCGCTGCGAGTTTTCTTTTTAGGCATATCCGTATTGACGTGCCTGTGAAGCCTGTGTGATAGAAACACCCATCGTCTGTTACAGCCCATCCGATGCATCGGCGTTCCCCTTCTGCTGAAGCGATCTGTTGCAGGGTCTGAAAGCTTTTTGGACGTAGCAAGGCACCCCTGTTATCCATCAGCGTTCTACAAAATTTTCCGAGATCTGTCGATGAAGAAAAAAGTCCCGCATTCCCTGAAACACCCCCCAGAAAATGGGCGTTCTCGTCGTGGACTTGCCCAATAATCACGCCTTCTCGCCAGTCGTAGCGTTCATAATTTACCATTCTGCGTTCAAAACTATTAGAATCTTCCGTTGCCGCACAATCTTCACGACAAGCCTGCGGTGGATTAAACTGTGTTGATTCCATGCCAAGCACCGCGAAGATACGCTTCTGCGCCAATGTATCTAAGGATTCTCCGGTTACCCTTTCCAAGAGTTTCCCCAGCACAATATATCCCAAACAACTGTATACTGTCTTCTCACCGGGTGGAGATTCCAATGCGACTTCGGCGAGGTAGGGAATTATGTGCTCACGTGAAGGTGCTCGCAAATAGAGCGGTAACCAAGCGGGGAGCCCTGAGGTGTGTGTCAGTAGGTGGGTAAGCGTTACGTTTGCGTGTTTAAACTCGGGCAGATATTTCGCCGCCGGTGTATTGAGGAAGAGTGCGCCGCTCTCAACTAACTGCATGCAAAGCGTTCCGACAACAATAGGTTTCGTCAACGATGCTAAATCAAACAACGTTGTCTGAAGCATCGGAAGCCGTTTTGGTTTCACACATCGGAAGCCAAAGGCTTTGTGGTAAAGCACGCTGTTATCCGTGAGAACGTAGGCGACAGCTCCAGGAAAAACCTTTTCTGCAATGCTATTTTCAATAAGCCTCGAAATTGATTCTTTTAACAATAGTTACCCTTTCTCCACAGTAGCGAGATCTCCAATCTCATATAAGCAATCGTTTTTAGCAAAATCTTCGGTGTCAAACCCCCGTCCTTCAGGGCGGGGATGTAGACACCGCCTATAGTTGTGTCAAAAAAACATTTGACTTTTGTCTGAAATTGTGATATAATCAACGTATCAGGTTGGCAAGCATTCCAAGCGTTGCCACTCGGCAATGTGCTTGCCTCCCACTTGGAAGGGGATAAACACCTGATACCTGATATACCATGAGAAAGGTTTCCTTTGGTTTCAAAATCCAGTCTCAAAAGAATGTCATCAAACTCGGCAACATGATTGACGATATGTGGGGTATCCATTTGCATATCATGCTGCTGGCACGGCGGTATCGTCGTATGTTTGGAAAAGATGTATCTGCGTACAAACTCAAAAGACACGTTACGAAACTCAAAAAGCGGACGAAACCGCATTGGAAAGACCTGCCGAGTCAAGTGGTTCAAGACGTTGTATTGCGGTATGGTAAAGCGCAAGACGCATTTTTTCAGAATAAGAAAGACCGAAAAGCAGGCATCACGAACCGCAAAGTCGGTAGACCGAAAATCAAGCCTCGCCACAAATACAACTCTATGACGTTCACGCAAGCGGGTTACACCCTTGAAGAGGATCGTATCAAAATCAACTGTATAGGGACGTGGTTCTCTTTCCATAAGCACCGTGAAATCAAAGGAAACATCAAGACAGTCACTATCAAGCGAGATAGGTGTGGAAACTATTGGATATACTTTTCGTGCGAGAATGTTGAGGATTCCGATCCCAAACCCAAGACGGGTAAGAGCACAGGATTTGATTATGGAAACAAAACATTTCTCACCAGCGACATAGGCGACAAGATAGACTCCCCGCAGTTTCTCAAACAATCGCTGAAGACGTTGCGATCTCTGAACAAGGCACTTTCGCGTAAAGTCAAAGGTTCTGGTAACTGGTGGCGTGCCGTTCGTGCTTTGGCAAGACTCCATAGAAAGATTGCCCGACAACGAGAAGATTGGCAATGGAAACTTGCGACCGAACTTTGCACAGAGTTTGACGTGCTTTGCTTTGAGACCCTGAATCTTGACGGCATGAAACGGCTTTGGGGACGTAAGGTCTCTGACCACGCCTTCTACCAGTTTCTGCAGATACTGGAACAGAAGTGTGCAAAGCACGGTAAAAAACTCAAGAAAATCAGTCAGTGGACAGCGACAACAAAGCCTTGCAGCGATTGCGGATACCATAATAAAGAACTCTCTCTTTCAGATAGACAGTGGACGTGTCCTGAATGTGGTTCCCATCACGACCGAGACGTAAACGCTGCTATGAATATCAAACGGGCAGGCTTGGCTGCCTAAAGTGGAGCAGACGTAAGACGACTTTTCTCTGAGAGAAAAACGCTGACTGCGAGGAAGCACAAGCCCCACGCTTTAGCGTGTGGGTACCTATGACTTGACGGATAGACTACATATATGATACACTATCCATTACATTTTTGTAAGTATTTTTTCACTTAAAAGTTAGGTCGTAACTTGTATTGCCTTACATTGTCAAATACATGTGTTTGGCAGCTCGGAGTGTGGATCGTGGGGTTACTGGCAAAAGAAATTCAGGATATAGTAACAACTAAAAAGCCTTGGGGTGGTTTCATACAGTATGTACTCAATCAACCCGTTACCGTCAAAATCTTAGAGATTCGGGCAGGCGAGCAGGTGAGTTATCAGTATCATCACCATCGGAGCGAGTTGTGGATTCCGCTTGATGAAGGGGCTTGCGTGAAGTTGGATGACACGATTCAGCGTCCCGAACCTATGGAACCCATCTTCATTCCGCAGGGCGCGAAACACCAACTCATCGGCGAGTCTAAGGATTACCGGATCCTTGAAATTGCGTTCGGTGATTTTGACGAAGAGGACATCGTTCGCCTTTCAGACAAGTATGGCAGGGTTTAGCCCAGAGGAGATTTTGTTGGATAGAAGCATTTATCTTTCGCTTGGGGAGTCCCCATCGGTTAAGGACAAGCAATCGGCGGCGCAAAAGGTTGATAGCGTCTTACAAAAAATTCATGCCTTATTTCAGGAAGAGATGTCAGTACCGCTTTCGGTGTTGGAAGCCGAACTGCGCGCATGGACTCGGAGTCATCTCCAGAACGAGGATATCGCCAAGGTTGCTACGTTAGCGGCGCGTGCGCGTGAAGAATTTTCGGTGCTTGTTATTGTCGGTATAGGGGGTTCTGACCTAAGTGCGCGAGTCTTTCACGATTCTTTCAACCACCCGTATCATAATTTACTGTCGCCTGAAGAACGCGGCGGTGCCCCTGAAGTGTATTTTACCGGTGATACATTTGACCCTCGCAAACTCTCGGGTTTACTTGAAATGCTTAAAGCAAGAAATCTTCTCCACAAAACCCTTTTCAACGTCATCAGCAAGTCCGGCACAACAACTGAGACGATGGCTACGCTGATGATTATCCGCGGGGCACTCACCCCCCTTTATCCCCCCGCCAGCGGGGGGACAGAGGGGGGGTGGCAACAGCAGGTGCTTGCGACTACGGGATTGACCCCTGACAGTGTCCTATTCCGAATGCACGAGCAATCGTCTTTCTACGGCGAGACGCTGCTTCCTGTGCCTGATGGCGTTGGCGGGCGGTTTTCTGCTTTTTCTCCGGTAGGTCTGTTCTTTCTTGCCGCGACAGCCGGAAAAGAAGAAACTCCAGATACCCGGATCCGTTTGGCATTAGAGGGGGTAGGGCAAGCGCATAACGACTTCAAGCTGCCTCATGGACACCAAGACAACATCGCCTATCAACTTGCACGTTGGATTCATCTCGCTGAGAAGGCGGACGGAAAAGACACTATTATTTTTTACAATTATGCCGATAGTACCTGCCTTGGTGAGTGGTTCGTCCAACTTTATACAGAATCTATTCAGGAACGCGGCGGCGGTGCCAACGTCATACCAGCGAAGGGACCTACAAGCAACCACTCAATTCTCAACGGTATCATTGCCGGTCCGAGAGATAAAGTTGTTCTTTTTATTCACTGGGAGGAATTGGGAACGGATTTAGTGCTTCCAACAAACACCAGAGTGGACAGCAAACTGATTGCGTTTGAAGGGATGTCTATGACGCACATGCAAACAGCGTCCTATCGCGGGACTGCCTTGGATTTCAGTAATAATGGTGTGTCCAATGCGACGCTAACCCTTCCCAAACGAGACATCCAATCTGTTTGTCAACTCATGCGTGTTTTAATGGATACCGTCGCTGTGAAAGGTAGACTTCAAGGCTTACACCTTGACAATAGGGGTGGCAACGAACTCACATATCTTCAAGATGGGGTTGAGGGTTATAAGCAGAATTTCCAGTCCTTTTTATAGGGCTGTTGGTACACTGACAACTGACAACCAAAGAAAATGAGGAATAAATTCTCCGCTTTACGGCTTCAAGATAAAATATTTATCGCCTACGGTTTCGTCTTCCTCGTGATGTTTGGCGTTATTTTTGGTAGCACCAATTTCCTGATTCGACTTGCCTTTAAAAGGGAAATTGATAGTTATGTTGAAACCCTTCAGGCACAAGTCTCAAACAAGTACCGTGCTTTCGTTGAAACCGTTGAAAAGAAAGTACACGCCGCCGCCACTGATGTGAGGCTACATCGGGCTATAGAGCGGCAATCCGACTATGTTTACTTGCCAGCAACAGAATTTGATCTCTTAGCGTACGGGACCCCGGATGGAAAACTTCTGTATCCCGATTTCGGGGTAAGGAGGGACGCACGTAGATATGATCCGTTGGAAAACCGAGAGGGGCATATACAACTCAGAAGTATTCCACAGCAAGGCGATATAGGTCTACAGTTTGTGGTACAGGCAACCGAAGTGGGAGAATGGGGTTTTGTTACGGGTGGGGACCGACTACAGACGTGGTTAGAGGCACAGACGAATATCCAGTCCGACGAGCACCCGATCTTTCTTGTCGAGAAGCCGCAAGTATCAAATTCGGCATCCTTTGGTTCCGAACCGAAAATGGATGTAGATAATTGGCTCCCGTTAAATAATGCGTCCCGAGAGACGCGCAGAGATGGGTGGTCTGAAGCATTTGCCGATTCGCAATCAGCGCGCGAGGTGTTTTTACAAGAAACGGAAGAAAACGGGGGGAGTGCATATACGGCTTTTCGGATAACACCTTTTAACTCACCGTTTGCCATAGCGCGTGAAGCAACCCCAGTTGATCTGATTGTCGCGTATTCCCATAAGCGACAGATGGCATGGCAGCAGCGCCTGACGCTCACGCTGCTTTTGAGTGGCGTTGGGGGGCTTGCCCTCGTTTATCTCATTAGTTATATCATTAGTCGCCTCATTACCCGTCCTGTTGAGATCCTCCGTGAAGGGGTAAGTCATATCGCTGCTGGCGACTTGGATCATCGCGTTAAAATCCAGTCTCTTAATGAGATCGGGCAGCTTGCTGAAGGTTTTAACCACATGGCACAAGAGTTAAAACGGAGTTTAGAGGAGCGAATGGCCGCAGAGCGCGCAGCGACCTGGCGAGATGTCGCGAGACAGGTGGCGCACGAAATCAAAAATCCACTGTTTCCCATCCGACTCTCCGTTGAAAATCTGCAGCAGGCGAAATCGAACCCAGAAGTCTTTGAGCAAATATTTGGTGAATGTACCGACACTGTCATTGAAGAGGTTGATCGGATTGGAAAATTAATAGATGAATTCCATCAATTCGCTCGGATGCCGAAACTGCAAAAGAAACCGAGCCACCTCAATAGCATTGTCCGATCCGTCTTAAACCTATACACAGGTAGACAGATACCCAACCTTGAGCAGAATTCCGAAACTTCAGCGATTGATATAATGCCCAAAGACGCTGCACTACAGAATGCCGCGGACAAGTTTTGGCTTGAAAATGTTTCCAAGATTAAGGTTGAAACCGAGTTAGCACCGCTACCGCAGCTTTCGCTTGATCCTGAACAGATCGCCCAAGCCCTCGGCAACATCTTCAAAAACGCAATTGAAGCAATGCCTGATGGTGGGATGCTAAAGGTAAGAACCTATTTCACACCAAATGGTAGTCAGGGAAATCACAAATCGCGAACCGCGAATAGCGGGCAGCCGAAAGCCATTAAAGGGACAGTTTCACTTGAAATCCAAGATACCGGTCGCGGTATGTCTGAAGAGACGATGGCAAATCTTTTCGTTCCATATTATACGACGAAGGTGGAGGCAAATGGAACAGGTTTGGGGATGCCGATTGTCAAGCGGATTGTCACGGAGCACAGTGCCGAGATGGACTGTCAAAGTGCTGAGAACGTCGGAACGACAGTCCGTATCCGTTTCCCGTATGACCCAAGCGCGCCTTCTGAAGATTCAGCCGCAGAACCGATGTCCGCACCCGTTGCTGGGAAGCCGGAAGAATTAACAACACCCGAAACCAAGGAACAGACCATAGACTCTCAGACCTAAATGAATCCGCTCTTTGGATGTTTTGATTAGGATAAGTAAAATGGAAACTATTCTGATTGTAGACGATGAAAAAAATACGCTTAAGATGTTGTCCCAGGGTCTCAAGATGCGTGGGTATCAAGCCCTAACGGCTGCCAGTGGTGAACAGGCATTACAACAGTGCGCCAAGTCCGAGGTCAATCTTGTGCTCTTAGATATCCGCATGGAAAACGGTATGGATGGCGTTGAGACGCTTGTAAAACTCCGGGAACTCTATCCAACATTGAATGTCGTTATGATGTCGGCGCAACAAGATATCGAGATCGCTGTTAAGACAATGGAACTCGGTGCAAAGCGGTACATTACTAAACCTATCAGTATTGATAAAATTTTATCCAATGTCCAACCGTTTTTGGAAATATCGCGCTTATCGCAAGAAAACGAGATTCTGAAATCGCAAATCACGATAACCGACGAGATGGTGGGTGAGAGTGCTGCTGTTTCGTATCTCCGCTCACAAATTAAACGGGTTGCCGGTAGCAAGCTGGGGGTGCTGATTTCTGGGGAGAACGGCACAGGTAAGCAACTGGTTGCGAACGCCATTCATCAGCAGAGCAGACGCGCTGGGAAAACCTTTATCCCACTCAACTGTGCCGCCCTCCCTGATGAACTCATTGAGAGTGAACTCTTTGGACACGAGCGAGGTGCGTTCACGGGTGCAGATTCACAACGGAAGGGACGTTTTGAACTCGCACACGGCGGCACCCTTTTTCTTGATGAAATCGGCGATATGAGTCTAAAGGCGCAAGCCAAGGTGCTCCGCGTCATTGAGACCGGCGAAGTTGAACGCCTCGGTGGTAACCAGATTCGGACGGTCGATGTCCGAATTATTACCGCAACTAACAAACGACTTCCCGAAGAAATTGAGAACGGTCGGTTCCGACGGGATCTCTTCTATCGACTTAACGTTGTGCCTATTCAGGTCCCACCACTCCGCGAGCGGATGGAGGATATCCCGTTGTTAGTCAAATATTTTGCTGAACGTTTGCAGCTCGATATGGGGTCCACGCCGAAAGTCATTGATCCGGCAGCTTACGTCGTATTTCAGAGTTACCATTGGCCCGGGAACATCCGAGAACTGAAGAATATTGTTGAGCGTCTCCTCATTATGGTGAATCGCGATGTCGTAATGGCACCTGATGTCGCTGAAGCGTTGTCTTTGACCCCTCAGCCCTCCCCACTCTACCCAGCGACTGCACCCTCCTTGGAGTCTTCTATGGGGGTGCCTCTCTACAAGCCTGGAATGGCACTGAGTCAGATGGTGGATGATGCCGAAGCGCAATGTATTCTTGCGGCTTTGGAAGAAAATAAGTGGAACATCCGACGCACTTCGGAAGCGTTAGAGGTTGAGCGGAGTAACTTGTACAAAAAGATGAACAAATACGGCATTTCCCGTCCAAATATTTCTAACGATTAAATCTGGGCTGCTGCGTCCGTTGTCCTTGCAGATTTTTGGTAAAGTTCACACGTTTGGTTTGGTTGTCAAAAAACTTTCTAATGATTAAGTCTGGAATACGAATTAAACTTATGGGGTATTTGGACTGACAATGCCACGAAAACATATCAGCGAAAACAGCGGGATAACTCGCCTCCAACTCCTTATCTTTGTTATCCTCGTCATTGTGATTGGGGTTCTCTCTTTTCCACCATGGTTAGAATATCGTAGAGTGAGCACGGCAGATATAGATGTTGAGACCATTGCTGTCGCTATTAAAAAGTACTTCAGACACACAGGGTATTATCCGACGAGTTTGGACGCACTGATGACAGATCCTGGTGTTGACGGTTGGCGTGGGAATTACTTGGAGTCTATCCCTGAAACACCTTGGGGTGGCAGCTACGTGCTCCTGCAGGACATCTATAAGGTCGGGATAGCGAAAGATCACCCCCGCGTCCCGGAAAAGTATCGCGTCGGTGGTGTCGCGGAAATCAGTAGAGTCTATCATGCCGATGCGCGTCTCGGTGAGAAGTATTGGTTTTCTAACGATTAAATATGGTCAGCGTTCCACTCCGTTACACGCTGGTTTTTGCCTGAGTCAAGGACCTGCTTTAGGTTATGAGAGGTTGTTAATTTTACCAAAAAACACTGCGAAACGTAGTGGAGCAGTGCCCAGATTTAATAATTTAAAATATGTGGGTTTTTATTTTTCTACTGGGTGCGGTGATTGGCAGTTTTCTCAACGTCTGTATCTATCGCATCCCGCGCGACGGCATGTCGGTTCATTTCCCACGTCGCTCCTTTTGTCCAGTATGCCAAGAGACAATAAGAACGTTTGACACCATTCCACTTTTGAGTTACCTATTCCTACGGGGACGGTGCCGAGCGTGCAAAACAAGAATTTCAGTGCTGTATCCGTGCGTTGAACTCGCAACGGCACTCCTGTTTCTTGTGATGTATTATCGCTTCGGGTTAACCCTCGAAGGTCTGCTCGCTCTCGTTTTTGCTGCACTGCTCGTCCCGATTGCCGTCATCGATGCACAGCACTATATTATCCCAAACGTTCTAATTGTTACAGGATTGATTCTCGGTTTTGTTATTGTCTCTGGAATTGCGTATCAGCGCGGTGATGTGTGGTATTTGCTCATACGACTTATTGGTGCTGTTGTTGGTGGGACGGTGTTGTGGTTGATTGCCGTCGTTGGAAGTGCCATCTTACGTAAAAAAGCGATGGGTGGCGGCGATATTAAGTTGATGGCACTCAATGGACTGTTCCTCGGTGCGTGGCCCGAACTGGCGATGGTGATCGCCTTCTCTGCTTTTGGTGGTGCGATTGTTGGGACTGCATTGATTGTTTCTGGTGTCAAAGACCGTCAGAGTCCTATCCCGTATGGTCCGTTCTTGGCGGGTGCTGCTGTGCTTGTGCTTTTATGGGGAGATCGCCTCTGGCGGACGTATTTGCAATTTGTAGGTTGGTATTGATTGGTTTTCGGTTAAGAGAGATTTGGATTCATTTGTTGGAGGAAATATGAAGACCTTCTATACAATCATTTGTCTGCTAATGTTCTTTTTTACCTATCAGATTGCCTATGCCCAACAAGCACCCATTGAGGGTTTTGTTGATTTGGAAATGCCTCTGGAAGAAGCACTTACTAAGATTACTTTTTCCGCCAGTGTTCCCAGTTTAGCAAGCGGTGAATTAATCGGAGCGATCGTTTTTGAAGGTGAAGGTGTAACCCGGGAAAAAGACTACATAGAACTACGTATCCCGCACGACTTTGGGGAGCGTGTAGCCTACAATATCTACACGCTCCTATCTAAATATGCTGTTGAAAGCAATCGGTATATTTTTGTGCCTTTTTCTAAGTGGAATGGTAGTTCACGTTCAACGGTGTTTTGGTATCTCTATGTAATAGATAAAAAAACGCTCAGAATTGTTGATGGAATTCGCCTGGGAGGTTTCTTGCGCATTGAGGATGTCGTTTTAGCCGATGCGTTCACCAACACTGTGTCCATTACTTATATTAGGGGAGTGAGCTCGACGGGTGAAGTTGTATATGACCCCGATAAAGCAATCAAAAGGCATCTCCGGATGATAGAAGGTAAACTTCGAGATGTGGAAGATCCTTTAAGTCCGTCCGATCCTGATATGATGTTCGTTCGGGCAGGCACGTCTTGGATGGGAAGCCACGATGATGATGCGGCGGATGATGAAAAGCACCTGCACATCGTCTACCTTGATGCATTTCATATTGACAAATACGAAGTGACGAATGCACAATATAAGAAATTTGTTGATGCCAACCCACAGTGGCAAAAGGATCGTATTCCTGAAAAGTACCATGATGGAGATTATCTGAAACACTGGAACGGGAACAATTACCCATCAGACAAAAGTAACCATCCGGTTGTTTATGTGAGTTGGTACGCAGCAATGGCTTATGCCGAGTGGCGTGGGAAACGCCTTCCGACAGAAGCAGAATGGGAGAAGGCAGCGCGCGGAGGTCGTCATCCTATTAAATACACATGGGGTTCTTCCCCTGATTTGAACAAGGCAAACTACGGTGGGAAAATTGGCGATACTACCCCCGTTGGGACCTACGAAGCGAATGGATATGGTTTATACGATATGGCAGGAAACGTTTGGGAATGGTGTCTTGATGAATACGATGCAGGTTTCTATTATATTTCTCCGTATCGTAATCCTGTTGCAGGTGGGACTGTAGATAGTATTTTATCTGATTGGACGAATGTTAAAAACGTCCGTGTGCTACGCGGCGGTTCTTGGGTCAGTGATGTCCAATTTATGGTAGTCTCTGATCGGACGCGGTTCACACCTCGGATCACGAACAATGCCCGCGGATTCCGTTGTGTGAAGCCTGTAACACCTGATCTTGCTACAGAGAACGGCAAGCCGATCAGTAAGCAAGTTGCCATAACATCGCAGAGTTTTGGAGTTTTTTTTCAATTGGTTGAGCCCATAAAGTTTGCCAATGACACCGTGGTAACCTCTATCTCTAAAACTGGTATTGACACCCTCTGGGATTTACCAGTTCGCCTTGGGGAGAATGAGCATATTGATGGGATAACGATAAAGAACGAAAAAGGCGAAAAGATCCATGTGCGAACGTGTAGAGAGTATGATGCCGCGCTTAAGCATGGCTATCAACCCGATTCGACCTTTGAAATAAAAATGTCTGTTTGGTTTGAGCATCAATGTGGTTTGCTAAAGGCTCTGGAGATGGCAACTGCTCCCCAGCGAAGTTACATATCAAATCCTAATGTGGGGATAGCGAACTTAGATTTACTCCCCTTTGCCATCTTCCCAGCAGGAAGAGAGTTGGACGCGACCTATCAGGAAAAAATCGAAAACGAAGCACTCGTGGTTAGAGCAAGGAATCGAAATTATTTGGTCACTGAAGGGAAAGGAATCAGACAATCGTTAAAGGAAGTAGTCCGTGCTGATTTTAACAACGACGGTATTGAAGACATTTTGCTCTTTGAATATCACCATTACATAAAAGGGACCTTGGGAAATGGAGAGATTATTATTTTAACTCGTAAATCAATGGATGGAAAATTTGAGGCAGTGCGACCACTAAATCCGATGCAAGATTAAGAGTTTGAATTGTAGCAGATTGTAGAATTACTTGGGTACTTTGCAATTAACTATCCAATAGAGTATAATTAAATTCCATAAGGAGGATTTAACGTATGGATGTTAAAGATGCGATTCTTTCAAGACGCACGATTTTTAAGTTTGAACAGAAACTCGTGCCAGATGATGTCATTGAACAGGTTTTCAGTTTTGGGATATGGGCACCGAATCACCATGTCACCGAACCGTGGCGTTTTATCGTGATTGGCGAGAAAACGAAACTAACCCTCGCCGACCGCTATCGGGAAATTAAGATTGAGGATACGCCTGACCACGTTGATGCCGAAAATCTCAAGAAAATAGGTGAACTCGCTTACGAAAAGTTCATGTCTAAGCCGACAATTATCGCTGTTTCATGCGTACAAGAAGGTGATGAACAACAGAAACGCGAAGATTATGCCGCTGCCTGCTGTGCGATGCAAAACGTTCAACTTGCCGCATGGGATGCCGGAGTCGGAATGCAGTGGAGTACGGGCAGAATCACGATGGAAGAGAATACCTATCAATTGCTCGGGATTGATTCTTCGCAAGAGTATATTATCGGCTTCTTCTACACGGGTTACCCTGCCGACATCGGCGCACCGAAACGGCAACCCCCTGGCGATTTCATCCGTTGGGTGGCTTAATGGCGGTCAGCAGTCAGCAGTCAAGGCGGTTTACTGCGTAAACCTTTCAGTCAGCAGTCCAGAGACTCTTACCGCGGTAAAAACGTTTGGGACAACCAGATATCTCTACTGTCTGCTGAGAGTCTGCGGAGCAGCCGCTCTGACTGCTACACTGATAGCCGGTATGCCGCTTTAGCGTTTTGCCAGAAGAACTTCGCTTTGACTGCATCGCCTTTCGCGCTGAAGTAGTCGTTCACAATCTGTTGGACGACTCCGTAGGGTGCGAAGCGTTCGGAAACGGGCCAGTTGCTTCCGTAGATGAGTCTGTCTTCACCAAACGCATCCCACAAGACATCTATCGTTGGGGTGTAATAGGAAACATCGGTTGGCGCGGGAATTTGCCCAGTGTGTTCTGCTAACCCCGATACCTTACAGTAGATGTTCGGATACCGCGCTACCTCGCGGATTGCCGAAACCCATGCTGCATCAGGAGGTGCTTCCGATATGCGCGCCCCGGCAATATGATTGATGACAATCCGCATTTCGGGTGTATGCTCAACCAGCGTCGGTAAGATGGATAGGGCTTCGGGGTTAATCAGCAGATCCAAGGTGAGTTCCTTCGCTGCTAACTTCTCAATGCTGCCTAAGAACGTTGGGTCCCCGATTGTCCGTAAGTGTCCGCTGCCGAGACGTATCCCGCGAAAAAGTGGATTCGCGGAAAATCGGTTCAGGTTATCCGCAAAATCAGCTGTCGGTTCCAAATGTCCCACGAACCCGACAATGAAAGGTTCTGCGGCGGCGAGGTCAAGAATCCACTGGTTATCCTCAAGCCACTTGCTTGCCTCAACGACAACGGTGCCTGTTACACCTTCAGGGACTGCAAGGGCTTTGTAGTTTTCGGGCATAACGCGTCGGTAGAGGACTTCATCGTTCGGATTTGGCCACGGCACGCCTTCAGGACGTGTCGGATCGTAAAAATGCGTATGTGTATCAATAATCATATTTTTAACTATTGCTCCTGGGCATCGTTCCACAATGTAAAGCAAAGACAAATTCTTCGCTAATCACTCAGAATTTCATTTCACGATGATTTTCGGTTAATTTAGAAACATTTTGAAATCCAAAATAGGTTCATAATTTAACGTGCGTTTGAAAAAAGATTAATTGGTAAGTTTCTGTGCATAATGCTGTTTTTTTCTTTCGTATTAATGTTAGGCTTTTCATCGTAGTTGGACTCTTAACCTATTTGCTATCGGGATGTAATCCGCCCGATCAGGCACAGCAACAGCGGCGCGAACTTCAACGTGATGCTTTGCGGCTTGAAATGGGACAGACACTCAACCCGACAGATGCGGAGGGGTATATCCAACTCGGAAAAATCTATCGCGAATTGGGTGAGTACGAGAAAGCACTGGACGCGTTTCAAGGTGCTATCGCACTTGATGACGAGCACGCCCACGCCTATAACAATCTCGGTCTGGTTTATATTGATCTCGGTCTATATGTCCTCGCTATTGATATGTTCCAGGCCGCGCTTGAGTTCGATCCCGGAAATCCTGCCTTCTATAACAACCTCGGCTATGCCTACGATAAGACCGACCAATTTGCTGAAGCACTCGCCGCTTTTCGCGCCGCAATTGAAGAAGATCCGACCTTCGTTGATGCCTATAACAACCTCGCAGATGCCTATCTCTACCGCGAAATGTATCAGGAGGCTATCCAGCAGTATGAAGCAGCCCTTGAAATAGAAGAAGGGGACGCTGATGTCTATTTCAATCTCGGTCTCGCTTACGAGGAGACTGGCGAATTCCTCCGCGCCATCCAGTCCTATGAAAGAGGTATATCCCTCGACAGCAGCGACGTAGAGGCGTATTATCGTCTCGCGCAGGCGTATGAAAAAAATGGTGATACACTCATGATGCGTCGTTATCTGGAGGCGTTCTTACTGCGCGCGAGGGATATTCCATACCTCCAGGAGCAGGTTCGTACCGCTGAGGAACTGCTTGATAGGTAGGGTCCTTCCGCAGAATTAACAGAAATTCCGATTTCATTCCGTCCGGATTTTTGTTTTTACGCCCACCAAAGAGTTTTCGGGTTTGAATCCGATCCTCGTAAACCTTCTCTAACGCAAACCCGCGTTCCATAAAATACTCCGCTAATATTCGCCACAATTCGACCGTTATACCGTCAATGCGTGGGTTGCCGACGAAGATACAGGCAGCAGCGTTTAACTTTAGTTGTTGCATCGAATTTTCGAGGGCGTTGACTGTATGGCAGAAATAGGAGTCCAATCGTTTTCGGAGGTCCTCCCGCGTGAGCATCTCCCTGACTTTATCCAATGTTTCCGTTTGAATTATCCGATCTGCCTTCCGATACGGGATTTCAAGCCTTGATAATTCTCTGACCTCTTCCTCGGTGTGTCCCAGCCAAAACAGTTCCATCTTCGTCGAGCGGATATATTCTTGTGCTTGGAGATACGGTGGCGACGTTATGAGGGCATCACACTCCCGCGGCACGGTAACGTAAGACGAATCCACACCGCCTTTAAACGTAACCTTACTTTCATACACATACTGTTGTGTTGACATCACGAAGTCGTTGAGGCTTTTTAGCGTTTTCAAGGAGAGACTGAGAATCATTTCATCTAACTGTTCTTTCCAGTTTTCCTTGAGCAGCTCCTCTACCGCCTTCAACTTACGCTTAGATCTCGCAAGTTTAGGCGTTCGATCTTCTGTATAGGAGAACCGTTTGCTCGCCTTCAACAATGCTGATCTGATAATGTCGCGATAGATGCAGTTGTCCGTGTTATTAACAAAACCCCAATAACGCCTCAGCACCTCTAAAATTTCAGACGGATACCAGTAGTCGATACTTGACCACGCCGGTGTAAATTGATGCTCGCTTTCTCGCATACCTTCCAATAGTTTGAACAAATCCGCTTCGTGCAACCGCTCCTTTCCACTATAGACCTTCAACGGCATAATGTGATTTAGCAGTAGATTCAGATCAAGGAGAAAGGCATTGCGTTTGCAGAGATACGCCTCAACTCCCACCGTTCCTGAGCCTGCAAACGGATCGACGATCCAATCACCTTCCTTCGTGTAGGTTGTGATTGCATACCGAACAATCTGTGGGATGAATTTTGCGGGATAGGCAAAGATGGCATGCGTCAAATAGCCGGTATCGTTGATTTCAGGGACGAGCTCTCGGAATGAAACCGATTCTATCTCGCCAGATGCAGAGTCGTCTGTTAAAGGCTGAGGTGCAGTGTCTGTCGGGAAAAGCGTGAATTGCTCTGGCGAATTATGGTTTGTCATTACTGTTCTAATTCTTCCTCGGTCAACTGAAAATCGAAAACCGCTTCTTCTGTTCCGTCAACTTCTTCTGCCGTCAACTGAAAATCAAAAACCGTTTCTCCCTCTTCAACCCCTTCCGTCTCTGTTTCCGGTGTTACAGCACCTTGAACTTGTTCTGCAGATTGCGATGTCTCTTGTGTTTCGAGTTTCGGGGAACTTGCACCAAGAATCGTCAGCCCGACAATCCCTATAACACAGACGCTTGTGACTGTCAACGCGACTGGACGTTTCCAGAGGACAACACGCTCGCTTTTGTCTAAAAACGGAAGGAGGAGCAGTAGCACCATACCCACTGTCGGGATTACAAACGTCCCAATGATCTCAAAGGGACCCTGGAAGTATTTCAGGAGTTGAAACAGGAATAGGAAATACCACTCTGGTCTTGGGTCGTAATCCGCATTCGTCGGGTCGGCGACATCTTCAAGCGGGACCGGGACAAACAGGGCGACAGATGCAAGGACTGCAAAGAGGATTAACATGCCGACAACGTCTTCAAATACCTGATCGGGGTAGAACGGTTTCCCTGTCTTCATCTCTGTGTTAACCCCCCTACTCCCCTTATCAGGGGGACAAGATGGAGACTGCGGTATACCTGACGAACCGTAATATCGAACAAAGAAGAGATGCACGCCGACCAAGCCGAAGGCTAACCATGGCAACCAGATTGTGTGAAGTGCATAGAACCTCGACAGCGTCACCGCGCCGATCTCTGCGCCACCGCGCATCACCTTCGCCACAAAATCGCCGAATACAGGCGCAGTACTGGCAATCTCAACACCGACGACCGTTGCCCAATACGCCTTCTCATCCCACGGAAGTAGGTAGCCTGTAAATCCGAAACCGAGTACGACCAATAGCAGAAGCACACCGACGATCCAAGTGAGTTCGCGCGGGGCTTTGTATGAACCGTAGAGAACGACGCGGAGCAGATGCAGAAACACGATGATAACCATCGCGCTCGCGCCCCAATGGTGCAAGCCGCGCACGAACGCACCAAACGGGACCTCTTCACTGATATAGGTTACGGCGTTATGGGCGTGTTCGGGTGAGGGTGAATAGTATAACGCAAGGAAAGCACCTGTGACGGCTTGGAGCAAGAGCAGAAACATCGCCAAGCTGCCGAGTGAGAATAGTAGGTTGATATGTTTCGGCAGCGGTTTGCGTAAATGCGCGGAGAACTCTGATAAAGGGAGACGTTCCTTGAGAAATTGCATTTTTAACGATTAAATCTGGACGGGATGTCCGTTGTCCACCCCGATCTAAAATTGTTAAGAAATCTACTTTAGGTTATGAGAGATTTTTCTATCGATCAGAAAACTGCCCTGACAACGGAAGGGCAGCTCAGAGTCAATCGTTAAAAAGCCTTCACGTATAGGATACCCGCTTCCACTTTGGTCTCGAGTTTCTGCAACGGCTCTGGCGGTGGACCCGCAACAACGGCGCCAGTCTTATCGAATATCGCGCCATGGCACGGACAGAGGAACGACTCTTTCTGCTCATTCCACCGGACGAGGCAACCGAGGTGTGAACAGGTTCGTGAAAAGACGCTCCATTCCCCGTTGCTGGTGTCGGTTACATAGACGGAACGTTTTTTTGTCGCTTGAACCCAACCGTCTTTTGCGGTGAAGGTGTAATCTACCTTTTTAAAGCGACTGTTTTTGAGACGGTCGGCGAGTCCCAAATCGACCCATTTCGATTCCGGCTTCTTAAAAGCAGGTGAGATCGCAAAGCCGATGAGCGGAATCCCGGCAGCGAGGCTCAAGACCCCACCTATAAGTGCTGTTGCGATCTCTAAAAATGAACGTCGGCTCTCTTTCTTCTCCATCGGTTTTCTCCTAAACCTACTTTAGGTTATGAGAGACGGTTGGAATCAACTGAAAACCCGGGGAATGCCACACGGCATGAATACCGTTGATTTAAAGCCTTTATAGGCTTTATACCGTTGATTCTGATTTGTGAAACGAAGTGGAACGGTGACCAGATTTAATAGTTTAAGATTTTCGGGTTTGCCCTTCAAACGGTGTGCGGAGGTCGTAGCGCCCTTCTTCCAAGACGGGCAGCGTGCCGTCGTTAACCATGAGTTCAAGCGGTAGCTCTTTCGTTTCCATCGGTATCGTGACGACGTTCTTAATCCGCAGCGATTCGTAGATAGCCATCATAATTTCAAGCGTATAACGCGCTTGGACACCACTCCCGCGATGGTCGGAAATGTCATCCTCAATCCACTCAATGAGTTCTTGAAACTGGTTCTTAGGTTCTGGGGGCGGTGTGATGGTCTGCCATCCCTGTGCATCTCCGTTTTGGAGTAGGATTGTACCATCAGGACCGTTGCGAATTTGCCCCTCTGTGCCAGCGATTTGAGGCATTGAGACGGGCGGTTCAGGGAGGTCGCCTTCATAGATGCCGCGTGCGCCACCTTCAAAGCAGACCAAACCCATACAGAGGTCCTCACAGATCGTGCGACGTTCCCACCGGTCAGTGGTCCGGGAGGTTTGCCCGATCACCCACAACGTTTCTGGGTCAGACAGCATAAATCGCCAGCCATCGATAGCGTGGGTGCCTGTATTCAGGAGTCCGGCGTGCTGTTTGGCGCGGTGATGGACGGTTGTCGGTTGACCGATCGCTCCTGCAGCGACGAGTCGCCGTATTTCTATGTTTGCCGGTCTATATCTACCTTGATGCCCGATGATGAGTTTGACGTTGTTTTCTTCGCAGGCGGCAATCATGGCATCGGCTTGTCCGAGTGAGGCAGCCATCGGTTTCTCACCAATGATTCCCTTTACGCCTGCCTTCGCTGCTGCGACAGTGGCTTCTGCCCGGGGGCCTTGCCACGTTGTGATACTAACGATGTCCAAATCCTCTTTTGCCAACATTTCGTCAACGTCGGTATAGGTAGCCGGGATGTCGTATTCATCAGCGACCCGTTTCGCGGATTCCTCGTAGATATCCATTGCTGCGACGACTTGGACATCGGAATTGTTTTTCCACGCTCTCGAGTGGGATCTTCCCATTCCACCGCATCCGATGATTCCGATTCGGTATGTCTGATTCGCCATCTGTTTAGCCTCCTTTTGTATTGATAAGGATTCTATCAACTTTTACCCTTTCGGTCAACAGAAAACTGTGTTTGTTGGCGGTCAACATCTTGACAAACTTTCGGTTGTGTGTAAACATAAGGAAAAACGAAAGGAAGTTTTATAATGGCAGACTATGAAGATAAAGGTTCCCAGATTCGAGTGACAAACCTTGAGGCTTTTCCGATGGGTGTAAAAGCCTACGTCAAGATTGAAACGAACATGGGGGTTACAGGGTGGGGCGAGATCAACAATATGGAGACAACTGTCACCTGTGCGTTGGCGCGCTCCTTGTCGGAATTGATTATCGGAGAAAACCCGACGCGGATTGAGCATCACTGGCAACGCCTCTTCCGCGCACACCGTAACATCCGGGGTGGCGGTTTGATGGTGCATACTATCTCCGCGATTGATATGGCGTTGTGGGATATAGCAGGGAAATTGTGGGGTGTACCGGTGTATCGCCTGCTTGGGGGTCCCTGTCGCGATAAAATTTGGAAGTATCCGAGTCCGAAAGCGATTAAAACGGGACCGGGAGGTTCCAAACCGTTTGCTGGCACGCCTGATGAAATCGCCGATTTGGTGCAGCGCGTACGAGATGTACGAGAAAAGGTCGGTTCCGACGGGGCAGTGATGTTCGACGCGCATAGCTGCTTGCCGCCACCTATCGTCAAGCAATTCGCCAGTTATCTGCAACCCGATGACTTACTTTTCTTGGAGGAGGCATGGGTGCCGGGCAACATTGAAGTGATGCGCAAGATCCGAGAGTCCGTCCCTGTCCCACTGGCGACGGGTGAGCGCGATCGCACAATATGGGAGATTCGTGAAATCCTTGAGGCACAAGTGATTGACATCCTTCAACCCGATGTCGGACACGGCGGCGGAATCACACAGGTTAAAAAGGTTGCCGCGCTCGCCGAGGCGCATCACGTCCCGATCGCACCCCACTGCACGATGTCCTATCTCGGTCTCACCGCAAGTTTTCAGTTATCCGCTGCAGTGCCGTTTTTCCTGATCCACGAAGGTTATGAAAACGTGCTTCCAGACGGAGTCGCCCACAAAACGTGGGAGATGGACGCGGAAGGCTACGTTTCGCTGCCAGAAGGACCCGGTTTAGGTGTTGAAGTAGATGAGGCGAAAGTCATTGAAGTCGGTCAAGAGGCAGGAAGGCGGTTCACTTGGCCCGATAATCGATTGGCAGATGGCTCTATTGCTGATTATTGATTCTGCTGCGCTAAAAACTGCCCCTTGTTTCTTCGGAGCAATACAGGATCACATATAGTAAACCTTTGACTCATTATCCAGTGAGCGTTCATCTTAAATATGTTAACATTCCGGCAGCTTAAGCGTTTCAGGTCTACTTTCAGAGAGTGCTAAAGCGATACACTCCGCACCGTCCGGTGCATCCACAGGAGTCACTCCCTCATCAAGCCTCCTGAACACTAATACGCAACGCTGATTTTCCAATTTTCGGCGAAATCCGGCCGCTCTTGCAATCATACGGCATGCTTCCAGACGTGTCGCGAGCGCGGCACCCTCCCTATATTCATCTACGATCAGTCAGTATTCCATGTGAATAGCTTTGCACCCGTTGTGATTTCTTTCCGCGTGGTGGATGAGATCAACGCAGAATTTTGAGCGCGCTGCGGTGCATTATTTATGGTAGGTGCGTCAAAATGCCGTAGTTAACTACGGCAAAATGCCGCACTGCGTCAAAATGCCGTAGTTCAAAATTGGTCTGAATTCGATTTTTTCGTATTGGCAGTAGGCAGAGGATTGCAAACACCCTCCCATAGATAAACCCAGTGTATACCTATATTTTGGACGCGATATTGCAAAAATACTTTTGTGATTTCATGGGTCTCGGCACGAATATTATACGTTGCTAAAGGAATTGGCACAAAAATTGCTTAATACAATATATCTATTAACGTAAATTCGGCAACCTTGAGGACGAGATTGGAAAAAACTTGGAGCCAGGTCGTATTAGACCCGAAGATATTTCCAGTAGAGATAGTTTTGAACGCTGCTTACATGCTCTTAAACAAATTCACCTTTCGGATTGAAGGCGATCCGGAAAGCGCAATAGTGGTCCGTTTGAGACCTTTGGACTCTCATTTAGTCGAGAATATGGAGTACCTCTTGAATAGGGCGTTAATACGGGCAAGTATCAATGCGTATCAAATGGAACAGACGGCGGAAATACGTCATTACTTTCTCAAAGCTTCCCTCTCCTTTGAAGGGACTGATCTCGATTTTGCGTCTGTTTTGGAGCAGAAAAAGTCTGAGGTGCCCTTAGAACCTGTGCAGTACTCTATAGTTTCTGACCTATCAGGAGAATTGATTCACGTCTCAGTTGATATTGGTAGAAATCATCTTAAGCGGCTTCTTCTTTCGCTTTTCTACGTAGTCGAGAGACTAAATGATGAATGTTGGTTGATTCTACGAGAGGTTAAAGATGGTTGCATCGTAGCATACGCGAAGCCGAGGTGTGATGGCTTGGATGTGGCGACACTGAAACTTGAGGAAGAATTAGCTCAGTTATGTAATAAACCGATTCCCTTTGGGATAATCCAGAGTCCAATTGACATTTTTGGCTTGTGATGGGTGCTGTAGGTTTACTACTTATTACTTTAGATATGAAGACTTAAAAGGACATTACAATGCGTAAATTTGTTTCGTTTGCCATGTCCGCTGCTTTGGTCATAGCGTTTGCACTTCTGGGGCGGGCACAAGTGTTAGATAAAGCACAATTAGGTCGCGAACTTTTCCACGATCCAACCTTTAAAGGCACAATTGACCCGTCAAAAGCGACCGGTCTTACTTGTGCAAACTGCCACGCCGATTTCGATGAGACGTTGCACCCGGATGGTGTGATTCGCTCTGGACATAGCGTGGTTGGTGCACACCTTCGAGTGGTAAAATACCCAGGGGTTTCAGTCGCGGAATTTGCCCGTGCAGCTGCTGGAGCTACCTTCTGTTATCAGCATTTCTTGCAGCGGGTACCAATCGATAAAGTTAAGCGTGACGGAATTCCGATAGAACAAGCCGAAGCCCTTATGGCTTATTTTGAAGTTATTTCTGGTGACAATGAAGGACCTCAATTTGAAATTGTCCTACCTGATGATGAGGGAAGAAAGAACGCTGGTGAGGAAATTGCTGCTATGAGTGGTGATGCCAGTAGAGGTTGGCAACTTTTCGGACGCGCGTGCGTTGCTTGTCATCCAGCAGCTAAGAAAGCAGGAATCGGTCCTCAGCTAATCCGCTCCAGCGTACCAAGCAATATTGATGAGACGATGGTGCGTTGGGCAAGTCAAATTCGTAGTGGGGGTTTTCTCATGCCGTTCTATGCCTCGGATATCCTTAGTGACCAAGATATCGCTGACGTTATCGCGTTTTTGCGCGATCAAATAGAAAACACCGCAGAATAACATCAGTTGGGATCAGAGTTTATTGGACTTCCTGGAGAAGGTGCAGAAGCAAGTTTCTACCGAATTGAAAGGAAGATGTATAAAATCGTAGAAAAATCGAAACTGGAGCAGCCCAGGCAGATTATCGATTTTGATATAACAGTCATCGTTACAAAGAACGATGGAGCTTGGTGAGGAAACAAGGCTCAAACAGATTGGAATTCCAACGTGCGCCATCGAAATAACAGAAGCCTCTACGTTTATAGCATTTCAGGATAAGATGGCTTCGATTCGTAAGCCACGATTGGAATCAGGTTGTGTGGAAGAGTTTGCGAATTCCTTGAGGCATTTGCCCTAAGGAGGTGGCATGAATGTCTTCCATACGTTCAAGGAAAAGGAGTTTCCTTGAATTTTCTTTGAAATCTCTGTCTCTTGTGTGGAACGAGGGATGGTTTTTTGAAACTTAACCCCAAAAATAGAAGGAGTTAAAAGCAATGGAAAAGAAAGATGTAGATCGTATCAAATCGATCACAACCAAGACGCTCTCTGATTTTATACACTTGGAAGAGGGCAATACAGGTAAACAGAATGCGCTGAAAGCTGGAGCGGTGATTGGTGGATCTGTTTTGGCACAAGTGTTGCTTAATACAGACTCGGCTGACGCGTGGACTCATACCTCGGGCATGTGGTGGGAAACAAGCCATTTCAGTATAGGTTGGGGTTCCTTCCATCTCAGTGATCTATAGGCGCGTTTGTTTTTTACTATTGTAAGTGAACATTCTTTCTCAAAAACGGTGTAGGGTTTAACGGATTCCTATGGATGTCCGTGTGTGTTTTCTCCCTGCTCCGATAATGTATTGAAAGAAATCATTCCAATTTCATCCGCGAAGTGTGTTGTGCATCTTTAGTAAAGTTTAGAATTAATTGGACACTCTGCACCGGTGAGGTTAGAAACCTCGCCTACCAGTGAAGGGACGAATGTCTATTTATTTTTCAGGTTTACCATTGTTATATGCTATTTTTCCCTTCGCGGATGACTCTTCTCTTCACTTTTAGAGGTGTACACGATGCAGAAGAAACACTCATTGATTTTTGTACTGATTCTATTGAGTGTCACCCTTATTTATAGATATGGGATATACAAGCCTGATGACGACCCACCAATGATCGTTGCAACAGTTCCCGAAAATTACGCACAAAATGTGCCTGTGGATATTAAAAGTATCAAATTTATATTTAACGAGAAAATGGAAGACTCACTTTCTACAGGACGGGTTGGAAGGGGGCTGCCAGTGGGTATCGCCACGTGGGAAGATACTGACCGGACAGTTCTGAATATACCTATTAACGGACCTTTACCTTATCAGACGTCCTATACTTTCGTTCTTAACCCGGACGATACGCTGCAAGCATTAACAAGAAAGTCTGTCTCTGCCCTAATGACGGATATTAAGGGTAACGAGCTTCCGTCGTTTTTCCTCTCTTTTAGAACACAATGGGATCCTGCATCTGAAGAAGTTATGAACAAGCTGGCTTTCAATGAATTAGATGATGCTGACAAAGATGGGTTGGAAGACAGATTAGAACTAAAGATCGGCACAAATCCTCACCAGGTAGACACGGATGCGGATGGACTCTCGGACTATGACGAATACTGCAAATATAGGACGGATGCTACCAAAGCAGATAGTGACGGGGATGGGAAAATCGACAGCGATTGGCATGAGCGACGAGAATATGCTTACACGATCAGAGCGATTTGTGAGATTAATGATCCTGTGGATTTAGAATCTATGAATGACCTCTTTCAGGATGTGAAAATTATCGCGAAACAAACCCCGATGAGTCATACACGATATGAGATTCTCCTATATCCTGACAGCAAACCGCATCTGCTACCAACAAGGTTTCCCTATCATCAATTACCTCCGGCGGTTGAAAGATATACACAAAGTGGCTTCGCAACGAATTTCTCTCCGAGAATGCAGGCAGAAGTCCAGCGCATGATTTCCGAATGTCATAGTGATCTGAAAGTGATAGAACGCGTTCAATTTGAAATGGCACAGATGCAATTGGTGTATGAAGGTGCGGCGTTTTTATACAGTCGTGTTGATGAAGAGAATCAACTGGTAATGACTCGAGATCCCCTTGAGGAGTTAAAGCCCGAGAGTCTAAAGGAATTTCAGACAATCGAGCAACTGTTAGAGGGCATCTTTTACGGCGATTCGATGTTTAAAGCTCGACAACACGGTGTGTGCGACTCTCGGGCTACACTGAGGGCAACAATGTTAAAAGCTGCCGGAATTCCTACGAAACTGACGCTTGCAATCCCTTTGATTTATTGTTACGACGGAGAAAAGGAAGAACTCATCCGGAATTTGAAAAGAGAGCGGTTCCGTTCTGGAGGATATGTGGTCCCTAAGCCAGAGTACCTAGGACACGGAGTTATTGTCAATCATAGTTACATTGAGGTTTATGTTAATAATAAATGGATTCGGGTAGATCGGGATCTCAATGAGGGTCCCGTATTCAACGACAACCAAATATACCTGAAGATTATTTCCTTCGCAGATTGGGGTGATGTAGACTTCACCGACTCATGGGCCCCCAAACAATGGTTCGAGCATAGGCCTTATAAGACAGTTGAACTATCAGATGCCGGTCCGGAACATACGTCTGTTTATAGCGATATGTCATCACATTCTGTTCCTTAAAGCACAAAATATCATTTTGATTACATTTCGTTGATGAGAACGAGTTCTCTACGGAAAATCCATTAGGCACATTGCATTGGAAAGCCTTAAAAACTATGCCCTTGTATGAAGCATTTACAATTTTAATAACCTTGTCATGCTGTTTCTATGCAAGTTATACGGATATCAAATTCAGAAAAGTCCGCAATTTTTGCAGTTTCGGTTTAATCGGCTTAGGTTTATTCAACCAAGTCCTCCTGATTTTACTCGGAAAGAGTTCAATCACAGATGCCATTTTTTTGGTGCTCGGTGGATTTTTGATTTCGTACCTGATTTATCTAATAGGTATCTGGGCACCTGGTGACGCTAAGCTTTTCCTCGGAGTGGTTCTAGCTTTGCCTAAAACCACTTTTGAGCACTTTGTAGGAATCGGTGCATTCCCTATCCTGGGGTTGCTCATTAACATATTCCTCCTCTATTTTCTTTTTGCGATAGTTTCAATCTTGTACAAGGGACTAAAAAGTGGTCTCACAGTCAATTTGCGACCAGATCAGGTGTTGAATGATATTGTGATGATGATATACAACCTTTTCTGCTTTATAGGATTACTATCTCTCATTTTATATCCGATCAGACGACTTAATATTGAGGTGAATCGTTTCTTGATTGTTTTTGGGTTTATGGGATTTTTCTTCTTGCTTAGAAGGTTTATAGCAAAACCTTGGTTGGAAAGTTACCACGCGCTTCTCTTAGCGCCTTTTCTTTTTGTAACTATCTTTTTCGTTTCACCATCGTTAACAACCTTGATTCACATCGCAATCCTTTCTACAGTTGCCTATTTTCTCTTCAGGATGCTCGTGGAGGATTTCGGGCAAGCTTCCTTCATTGAGGAAAGAGACATTTCCGAGCTTAAACCCGGGGTTGTTTTGGCGGAAAGGATCGTTGAAGTAGAAGATCAGAAATATAAGAAAATCGCAGGAATATTCTCTTCACATTTTACGGAAGATGTCCTTGTGGGACCTACCCCTGAAGGTTTATCATCCCAGCAAATTGACGAGCTTATTCAGCTTAGCAAACATGGATATTTCAAAACATTTGAGAACAAAATCAAAATTCAACAGTCAGTAGTTTTTGCCCCTTTTATTGCTTTAGGGACGCTGATGACAGTCATTTTCAGGGGAGCGATATATCGATTTCTTTTTTAAATATGTAAGAAAATTGCTGGCCAGCAAAAATTTGTATTGTGGTGGATTGTAAAAATAAATAGACACTTTCCTCCCCCAGTAGGCGAGGTTTCCTAACCTCACCGATGCAGAGTGTCGAAATAATTCTAAAATCTACCATAAATGTGCTAACATCCCAATTTCTGATTGAATTCACCGTCTGTTTTCTGTCAGCGGCAGCACAAGTAAGTGCTTACGAAAAATGTTGTGAAGTACGAGATGTTTTTTTAATGCAGGTTTCTTTCTTAAAAGTGATTTGAATCAGAAAGGTCCTGACCCCATCAATGGAGAGTATTAAATTGTTAACATACTATAAGAGATTTGAAGGGAACTATCCGAATGGAGATAACTCGGATTATGTAATGAATCGGTGTTTCTCTTATGAGTTAGACGGTGAAAACACACTCGTCACAACAAGTCATGGCGGTTGGGTAATCCTAAATAGAAGCGAATGCGATTTGCTGCTTGAGGGGAAGGTTAAAAAAGATAAAAACTTGTATTCTGTTTTAGAACGGACGGGTATCATTCTCACGCCAAGAAACCGGACGGGTTTTCTTCGGATTTCTTGTGAGCAGTATGCTCATCTGAATCGAGCTCCCACTCGGCTCATTATCTGGTATAACAGCAAGTCGAGTGGATTAGAGGAGGGTGAGAGACTTAAGGAGGTTGGTTCAAAAGCAATAGACTTTTTCTTGTCAATTCCGCATCTGTTTGACCACGTAGACATTGAATTTCGTGGTGATGTTTTATCTCAGTATGATTTGGTTCGCGAACTTGTGATTTATGCCATGCGTGTTAGTTGTCGGAAAAAAAAGAGGGCTGTTTTCACTATCGTTTCAAGCCCGCACTTTCTAACGGATGAAATTGTCATGGATTTCATAAGACTGCAAATACGATATCGCGCTTATTTTGACGGTTCTGCGTCAGCGACTAACGGTCTCAAAAAGTTCAAACCGCATCTTCAGACTTATCAGCGGTTGCCCATACAACTCATAGCATTTCCAGTAGATCATATTGGTCGCGAGGCATTATTGGTTGATACCTGCATCGCCTTGGATCAATATCGACTGACGTTGGAGTACGCCGATGCTTCTCATCCCGTCAAGAAATATCGAACAACCGACTTATCGTCAGAAGTATACTACAATTTCTGGAAAAACACCTTGGAATTGATTCTGCAACACAACCGGGATGGTGTTTTTCTCGCTGAGGGACAGACGCGGGAACTGCTAAAGAGTATCATTGTACGGAGTGCTAATTCTGGGGCTACTCGGCGACCTTGCAGAGCTGGCATCTCGCAGTTTATCGTTGACCTCAGTGGACGTATCTTGGCGTGCTACTGTGCAGAGTGGCTTGAGATGGGGAATGTGTTCACCGATACTTACGATGCTGTTATAACTTCTGAAAACGAGGTTACAACGCGAGGTATCGCAGGGGACTTGCTCCCAAAATGCAGCACATGTGCTTTTAATGCCTATTGTGGTCATTGTCCCATCCGCAGCTTGCGGCAACACGGAAGTTCACTTCTCGAAGAACCAGACGATTTTGAATGTCAAAGTTACATCCGGATGATCCCCTATCTTTTTAAAAAGTTGGGGGATGTGGAGGATGCAAAAATTCTTACAAAGTGGGTCTAATTACCACTCTACAAATCAGAGAGGAAAACAGTGTTAACCTATTTTCGAACCGAATATGGCAAGTATCCTCGCACCTGCACGGATGCCTATGAACTGAATGAACATTTCGTTGATGAGATTGACGATGAACATACGCTGGTAACAACTCGGCATCGGGCATGGGTTGTGCTGGAACGCCACGAGTATGAATTATTGACAGAGGGGAGGTTGGAGGAAAATCTGGATTTGTACTCAACTTTGGAAGACCTCGGTATCATCCTGACGGACCGGAATATCAATGATGTCGCGCGACTCTATGCAGAGCGATATCAGTACTTGAGTAAACCTCCTGGGCTGTTTATCATGATTCCAACGAAACGCTGCAACCAAGGGTGTGGCTATTGTCATTCAAGTTCGCAGTATGTCAAACCTGAGGATTCGGGTTGGGATATGACAGAGGAAATAGCGTTTAAGACGGTTGATTTCTTCTTGTCTATTCCCAGAGCCGATAGTTCTAATTTTCACCTTGAGTTTCAAGGTGGTGAGGCATTACTCTGTTACGATTACATCCAAAATATTATGGATTATGCGGTTGAACAAGCTGCGGCACAGGGTGCAACTGTAAGTTTTTATATTGCCTCAAACTTAACGTTAATGACAGATGAGATTGCAGAAGACATAAAACAACGCGGGAATGTCAGAATGGGTTCATCCCTTGACGGTCCCAAGGACATACACGATACGCAACGTCCTATGAAGGGCGGCGGAAGTGCTTACGAAAAAGTCGTTTATTGGGTCAAGCGGTTGCGGGAGAAGTTTGGCATGGATATTGGCGTTTTATCGACCGTGTCAAAAATGCATCTCAACCGTGAGAAGGAGGTAATAAATACACAACTCAGCTTGGGTACGAATCAGTTGACGGCTTCGAGATTCCTTCACTACGGTGAAAAACGATACCGAAACAAAATGCTGACTGCTGAAGAAGCCTTTGAATCTTGGAAGCGGTCCCTTGAGTATATTTTGGAAAAGAATAAGCAGGGGCAACCTTGTGTTGAAGCGGGCATTGTCTATACTCTGGATAAGTTACTTACGCTTAACAGAAATTTTATGTGCGATCGCCGTCCTTGTGGTGCGGCAATGAGCCAGATTGCAGTGGACCAGTTTGGCGATATTTACGCGTGTGATGAGGGACGCTCAATTCCTGAATTGGCATACGGCAATGTTTTAACCCATACTTATGACGATATCATCACTTCCGAGACTGCAATGTTTTCCCGCAGCCTTGCCACGGAAGTGTTGCCGATGTGCAACACCTGTCCTGTGCAGGCGTATTGTGGCGCGTGTCTTGTCCGTGGACAGAGTTACCACGGGCACCCGGTTCCTGAACCTGCGGGTTCGTTTGAATGTGAGTTACATCTCAAAATGGCACCTTATCTTATTAAGAAATTGATGGACGAGGACACCGCCAAGATTTTAAATAGTTGGGTTTGAAGGTGTTATCTAAATCATGATATTCCGATTTATGCTAATCGTGGATGTGCCTTCTAATGCTTCAGTTTGAATTTTAGAGTCCGTTCGTCGTAGGGACGAGGTTTCATCGCCCAATACCAAAGCAGATATCCCTAATTTGAAATGGATAGAATACTAATTATCCGCGTAAAGTATTTTTAACTGCACGAAACCACACACAAACAACGATTTTACGTTTAAGGAGGTTAACTATATGGATTCTAATGTTGTCCTTGATGAAAGTTCAGTAGACTGGTCTCGCTTGCCGGAACCCCAAACAGATGGTTATGACACAGATATCGCTTTACAGTTGGCGAATTGTGCTGGCTACACACGCCGTGCCGTTGGGGATAACCCGACAATTCTTGATGGAAAAGTTGCTGTTCGTTGTTCGGATGATAACTATCGCATGCCGGAGGGTTGGAAGATAGCACCGAGTGACGATCCGAGGCTTGAGTTTGCCGTGGGTTTCTTGGAATGTTGGCCCGAGGTTCGACAGCAGTTTGGGGAAATCATCCACTCGGTTTACCCTTACTCCGAACCCAACTTGGGTCGGGGTTCTTGTTCGGGACCGGCACAAGATGCTTCTGCCAGTGAAGGTTACGAAGGCAAGATTTTTGGTGCGATTAATGTCAGCGTTTTTGATCCCGTTGGGACCTCTGAGGCACTTGTGCACGAACTTGCCCATCAAAAGTTATGGGCACTCGGTGTCGATTTTGAGCACGCTAATCGATTGGTGCTTAATCCGCCGACCGAGTACTACACGAGTCCTGTGCGAGAAAATAAACGTCCAATGACAGCATTGGTTCATGCTGTTTATGCTTGGCTTTATATCGTGAATCTGCAGTTAAAGATGGTTCCCTTTGAATCTAATAAAGGGGTCGAACCGGAGGTGCTGCGGATATTTGTCGATTCTTACTTTGCGCGCAATCTGTCCAACCTTGAGAAATCTTTTGAAGTGGTGATTGAAAACATCAAATACGATGCAGTAGGCGAGATTTTCTTTGCGAGCCTATTTGATTGGGGAACGCGCCTTGTCAATGAAGGGAATAAGATGCTCACCGAAAGTTTCTAAGTTAAATAGGACTTACGCAAATTTGGTATATGGATCGAGAATTTGCTGTATTTAACCCCCTAAATCCCCTTATCAGAGGGATGTGTAAGTTCTATTTATGTAACAAGTACCTTTCAAGATTATTTTTCGTGAAAATAAAGGCTTGATCAGCGATCAAGCGAGATGTGAAAGGATAAAGGGATGAGTACTAAAAAGAATGAAAGTGCCAAAATGGTTCGTGAAGAGGGACTAGTTTCCCAAGTGCAACCGTTGCTGCAGATTGATTCACTTCCTAAAAGACGAAGGTCCTCAAAAGCACGTACGGATATGCTGATCAATCCACAGATTTATCCGATACCCGTTGTCGAAACAGCGGTACGTCTTATTGATCCAAGGGATTTTAAGGTTTCTTGGGAGGCTGCACAGAGCCTGGAGCCTACTCGTGTTCACATATCCGCCAGAGGGTACGATCACGATGAGGAGGGACTGGAATACTATTTTTATAGAAAGTTAATTCTGGCAAGTGCGACGCACCATTCTCAGCAGATGCATTCTGAGATTCGGACGCTCTTCATGCAGACTGCCCACAACGTAACACGGCAGACATGGCAAGCGCTCGGTTGGAATGATGGGCTTGAGCCTTCTTCTACTGAGGTCAAGGATGCGACTGCAGTCTCAGAGATACCCGAGCCTTGCGACTACAAAGACATTTCTTATCTCGTCGATGATACCAGTCAAAATTTATTTCTGTATGTAAGAACAAGAGCTTATGGGCTTCCGAGTATTCTTTCTGCTGCCTCTGAAATGCGGCGTGCCGGATGGGAAGTTAAGGTTGAAGCACGCGGAAAACCCATCCGAATTGTGGTGACCCTGAAGGATGGTGACATCATGAATGGCGTTAGGCAGTTCTATGATGCTCTGAATGCTGTGAATCAGAGGGTTTCCGTACCAGCTGCCTCTTCAAGGGATAGTGAAACCGAACCTATACATAGGCAAGTCGCGGATACTGGTGTCCAGAGAGTTGATATTGAGGTTTACCCTCAAATTTTTCCTCTACCCACAATACAGTTGGCAGCACTTTTAGTGTTAGGTAGGTTCCACATAAAAATCGACGGGGACCCAACACAGAAAATACGGGTTGGTTTAAAACCAAAATCAATTGTCGATAGGGATAATGTTGAAGGTACTTTCTATGAAGCACTTATTCAGGCGAGTTTAGACGAATACAAACTCGCGTATTACGAACCGATTCGATCGTACTTTCTGAAATTGGCATTATCATTTGATGCTGAATTACAGGACTCGCCATTATCATCGTATTTCCGGGCGTATAATCCTAAGGGTCGAGAGTTTGATTATCAGATTTGGACTGATGATTCTGAAATACGTGTGAGTGTGTCTATGGACGAATCCGCGCGTATCAGACTTTTGGCATCAGTCTGGAGGCTGAAAAGTAAAGGCATTTTCGTTTTTGAGCCAGAGGGGACGAATGGAATTCGCGTGAAGATTCGACCGAAACTGAACGTTCAGATCCAAGTGTTGCAAGAGGTTTTGAATCGTGAATTGCAAAAAAGCCACGCTTCTTTATCACTTTGAACCACGTTTTTTCTTAATTTAATTGGGTTTAAAAGGTGCCCTTGATTTCATAAGATTTCATACAAGTAAGTTTATGGAAGCGGTAGATCACATGTCAGAATCGACTCTCGGAGAAAAACAGTTGCAACTCGATATTTCACACAAAATTTTCCCGTTGCCTGTGATCGAAAGAACTCTTTTTCTTCTTCGCGACTCAGTAACGAGTTTTGAGGTTACCGACGCTTCTTCTGATAATATCAGAATTTGTATCGCTGTGGTTTCCACAGATGCTTCTGATGATATAGAGGATCTTTTCTATAGTCGGTTGATTAGTACTGCAGTTTCTCTAAGGCATGAGGAAAATAGCCGAGACATAAAGCAATACTTCATCCAGACTGCGATAGCGGCAATGATGGAACCCCAACAAGCCTTGAAAAGACATCTTGTTGTGCAGACACGAGCAGCGAGTCAGTCTCAGACAAACCCAGTTGCATATTGGGGTCAATACAAAGGTTATCGCGTTGAATTAGGAGACGGTTTTAATATCTTTATGGAGGAAGATGAGAACACGTTTCATTTGGATTTAGATCACAATATCTATTCGCCTACCCATGTTTGGTCGGTTGTTGACAAGGTGGTTGCCGATAATTTTGAATGTGCAATTAGCATGGAACAGTCGAGAATCATTGTGAGGATAGCGTTTCAAAAGGAAACGACACAGCGTGTCATGTTGAAGACATTGATTGATTTTCAAAAGTCTCTCAGAATACCGGCGCAGTAACCGAATGCAGTTGAAAAAGAAATTAGGTTATTCTATCTAATATTGTCCTTGTGGAGTTTTTTATCGGTAAATATGGAGTTACAAACTGTTTTAGATCGGCTTGAAGAGAGGCAAATTCTCATTATTGGTGACGTGATATTAGATGAGTACGTCTGTGGGGATACCAAGCGAATTTCTCCAGAGGCACCTGTCCCTATACTTGAGGTGATCACTCAAAGGGCGCAGCTTGGAGGTGCCGCGAACGTCGCTCATAACGTTGTGGGTTTAGGGGGAAGAGCAGCATTGATTGGAGTCGTAGGGGACGATAGTCAGGGAAGAATCTTGATAGATCTGTTGAACAAAAAAAAGATTGATACAACAGGGATTTTCGTTGATAAAAGCCGGCCGACAACCACTAAGACCCGCCTAATTGCCCCAATTTCGGAAGTGGGTTCGTCAACGCATCAGCAACTTATTCGCGTTGACCGGGAATCACGACAACCCATCAATTTCTATCTTCAGAAACAGCTGCTTGAAACGATATTTTGTCGCATTCCGCAAGCGGATGCTATTGTTTTTGAAGACTACGATAAGGGGGTCGTAACGGAGACACTCATTCAGGCTGTTATTGATAAAGCGCGGCCCTTCCATGTTCCTGTGATTGTTGATCCTAAGGCGGAAAATTTCTGGAACTATAAGGATGTGACACTCGTTACGCCAAATCACAAAGAAGCCACCGCTGCCACCAATCAGGAGATTACGAACGAAGCAAATTTACTTGAAATTGGCGATATAATCCTTGAGAGACTGAATCTCCAATACCTATTAATTACTCGCGGTGCAGAAGGGATGTCTCTGTTTTGTAGGAGTGAGAACGGGGGACCTCCGCATGTAAATTACATTCCAGCACATCCACGCAAGGTTTTGGACGGGACCGGTGCCGGAGATACCGTTATTGCGGTGTTATGCCTTGCACTTGCGTCGAAAATTGACATATTTGCTGGAGTGAGACTGTCCAATTTGGCAGGTGGTATTGCTGTTGAGGAGATAGGCTGTTTCACTGCTACTCGAGAAAAACTGGCAAGGGCTATCCGTCTGGAAAAGGAAAAAAGGTTGCTGATTCGGGTTAATAATTCAGGTTAATAAAAATGTATAACTTACGAAATGCCAAAAACATACTCATAGGACATATGGAAGGAATGGGAGACAACATTTTATCAATACCTCTGTTGCACAATATAAGGTCTTTGAACCAAGATGTGCAGCTGGATGTGTTGATTCCAGAAGGTAGGTCGGAGATATACCATAACCAAAGATTGAATGGCGTATTTGAGATTGCAGCTGGGGCCTTATTACCTCGTCGGGTGTTGGATACTGCTTACGATGTTATTTTTGATTTGAGCACCGGCTATGTGCCATCTTTTTATGTTTATCATCTTCGTTATGATCGGTGCCTTTGTTTTACGAAGTATGTCCAACTTGAAAATGAAATGAATCTTTCCTGGGTTCGGAACGTTCCTGCTTGGCAACAGATGTTGAATCTTTTAACCTTAACCGATTTGAGACCTCCGTATAGACGGGATTATGCTTTTCACATCAGCGAGGCGAACCTGAAATTTGCGCGATTTCTCCAGGCAGGCATTAGACCCAGGCAGATGGTATGTATTGTCCCTGGAGTAGGGCGGCCAGACGATAAAAGATGGAGTCCACGCCGTTTCGGGCATCTGATTGAGTATCTTCATGAAACCTATTCGTGTCAGATTGTGCTTGTTGGTTATTATACTGAGCGCGATCTCGGTGAGCGGATTGAGAAAATGATTTCTTGTGAAATCACAAATCTGATGGGAATGACGAGTATAGGCACACTGGCGGGATTGCTGCGAGAGGCAAGGTTAGTTATTTCTAACGACACAGGCACAATGCACCTTGCGGGGATTTTAAACACGCCTATTGTTGCGTTGTTTGGTCCCTCAAATTACCGGGAGTACGGGCCGCTCGGTGACAATCACAAAATTATCGTTTCTGATACGAAAGAGATGAGCGGAATTTCTGTAGCTCAGGTCATTAGCGCGTGCGATGAGATGTTAACAGAAGTTGGTTAATGTTGCCTCTTCTATCACTAAATTTCGCGTGTAAAGGAGACTTCTGAGGTGAAAGTCCGAAAAGTTGAATTGCATGAATTTGAAGATTTTGGTAAAAGGGTGATTTTTAATGTCGAAAATCAGAATTTCTATGAAATTGACTCATGGACCAGCGATGTATTGGCACTTTGCGATGGTAGATCGGGTGAAGACATTGTGAGTCAGCTTCATCCAGAAATTTCGGAAACTGAAGTGCGAGACATTCTAAAAGAACTTGAGACCGCACAGGTGGTGGTGCGTGAGGATCATGATCTATCCGTTCCTTTCTACCCACCCGAAAAGATAGAGGTTCTACATCTGGATCTCCGGATGAGAGGTGACTGCCCGCCAAGCTGCGTGCGGTGTTATCTGGCGCAGACAAGGAAACCGCTGCATACCTCAGAACAGCGAATGACTTTAGATATTGCGCAAAAAGCCGTTGAGTTGCTCATGAAAGAATCGGGGAAGTTGGATTGCTATCTGACTTTTTCAGGTGTGAATACTGATTTGGACTACGAATGGGTTCGCAATGTTATCAATTACGCGAACAAGACAGCCTCCTTACACGAAAAACAGATCTCTTTTGAGATTGTTATTAATAGTTCACTTTTTGTTGGAGAGTTACTTACCAAGACTTTCATGAGTCAGCAAAACGTGATGGTTACCGTTAACATAAAACGTCCAGAAGAGTTGGAACAGATACTTGAACGGTATTCTAATGGCTTCACTCGTTCCGAAAGTGTGCTTCGGATGGGGTTAAATATTTTTGTTGATGGATATTTACCTACGTTCAAAGAACTGGTACATCAAGCGATTCAAGTGTTTTCGCCGCAAAGTCTCTATGTCATTCCTTCTGTCATAACAGACAGTAATATTTCTGCAACGAAAAGTGATATTGAGGGAGCGAAAAAACTACTGCGCGAACTATGCGAGTACTGTCTACAATATGCGCTGCAGGAGGAGCAGACTTGGATTGGGCATATTTATGATCAAGCGGAAAGTATGTTAAAACGCGTCAAGTATTACTATTACTGTGGCGCAGGCACGCGACATCTTGCCGTTTCGCCTGATGGGGATCTATACCCGTGTGCTGAGTTAGCCACGGATACAACTCATCGGATGGGTGATATAGAAATTGGTATCCTGAAGGATAAAAGAAGAGTTTGGCTTCAGGAGTATCATGTCGATAAATTTGAAACGTGTGCTTCTTGTTGGGCGAGATACCTTTGTGGTGGTGGGTGCAGGGTCGATTCTTTATTAAATTGTGGAAGTCCCACTGAGATAAATGAGGTTACCTGTGATCTGATCAGGTACTCCTATGAACTTGCAATGTTAATGAGCCTTGTTCACTTTAATGAAAGAGATGAAGGCACAGGTGCCGGTTAAAAAATTTTCGTGAATTGCTTTTATATGTGGACCGGATTTTGACTTCTCATGTTGTCTTGTAGAAAACACATAAACGAAAACGGGTGCTTAGGTGAATTTTTATGAACATACTTTTTTTTAATGACTGTACCGGAGGCGGGGGCGGTGAAATATGGGTTGTACATGCCGCCCGGGAATTGCAAAAGCGTGGACACAAGGTATATATAGGATGTCCGGTGGGCTCTTGGTTACAGAGACAGGCAGAGAAATTCGGGATAGGTTCCTTTACCTACTTGCCTGCCGAGAGTTTCGTGCCGAACTTGATTTGGACTGTGCGTGAATTTGTTCAAGAGGAGGAGATAGATGTGATATTTTGCACACTCCTTGGGCATAGAAATGAGGCGAAAATACTGACCCTTGCTCTTCGGGAGGCTGGGCGTGGCATCCTTATTTTAAAAATGGGGGCACTTGCGTGGCGTAGTTTGACGGCAGAGCATCTGGGGTATGGAATGGAAGATTGTGTGAAGAAGATAACCGTGGCTTCTCATGTTATAAAAGCATCAATATTGGAAAGGATGCCAGATATCTGTGGTGCCAGAATTTATGTTTGCTATGAAGGGGTTGATTTATCGATGTATGATTCTGATAAATACAACAAGATCGACAGCGAGGAGATAAAATCTGAGTACGGTATTGATGTAAACAACATCGTACTTGCAACAGTAGCGAGACTCGTTCCGAATAAAGGTCACCAATATTTGTTGGAAGCTGCGGTAGAAGTCGTGAAGGCATACCCCAATGTGACTTTTATCATCGCGGGAGAGGGAGAGAGGGGCGAAAGAGAACGTCTGGAAAAGATGGCGCGTTCGTTAGGAATCAGCGAACATATTGTCTTTACTGGATTCGTAGATAATATTGCTCGCCTCCTTTCTGTTGTTGATCTCCTCGTTCACCCGACGCTTCAGGAGGGGTTAGGCATTGCCTTGATGGAGGCAATGGCGATGTCAAAACCCGTCGTTACAACAAATGTAGGAGGGATATCGGAGTTGGTTGTTCATGGAGAGACAGGCTTGATGGTGCCTCCAATGAACAGTAAGCGTTTAGCAGAAGCGATCTTGGAGTTGTTAGGGGATAAAGCTCGGGTAAAAGCAATGCAGGTTGCTGGGAGAAAAAGGGTTGAAACGTATTTCGATAAAGATATACAGATGAAGGATCTTGAGGATTTTCTTGAAGAAGAAGTCGACAAAGCTGCGAAGATGAATCGGAAATCGAAGACTATTTCGCTGACTGAAGCCGGTTTACCTACAGAAGTGCCTGATTTCATTTTTAGGAGAAGTTGGTCACGGTTTTGACAAAATCATATATAGCATCGCCCTGATGGAGTAGCAGCAGCACGTTTTCGAGTTGCACGTCGTATTGTGTTAGTACCATGTATAATATCCTTATGCTCCTTTTTGAAGTGAATTTACTCAGAGAATCATATGGTGCTAACGAATTGCTGAGTCAAAATCGTGATCGGGAAATCTAATAAGACAAGTAGTTACCTTGCACAAGTTGTAACAGAAAGCATCGGGTTTATCGATTTTAAATAGTGTGCCGAGATGCGCAAACGAAGGATACCGGGGATGTTTGGTTATCATCCACTGCTCGAAATAAAAAAAATCAATGTTAACGTTGAATCCTATCTAAATGAGATCGGCAAAATTACATGCTGGCTTTCCAATCCTACCTCTTTCTGTACTGCATTAGGTGTGATGGTTAATCAACAAATGTGGTTCGTCAAATACAGTAACGTTCCGCGATTCATCACTGGTCTCAAGCAGGCTGTCCGTTTTCATACAGCAGTTCAGCACGATTCAATTCCTCGCCTGCGTAATGTTTTTGATACATCCGACGAGTTTGTGTTAGTCTATGACTGGGTAGACGGCACCAGTCTGCGTATTGCTTGGGAACTTCTCTCTAAAGGGATACACCCGCTCGTCTCTGAAGAGATACACCCACTTGACCGATTTTGTGCATTGCCGGCAACTGAAATTATGGCCGCGCTTGACACCATTTATGATGCACATCTAGCTATCGCCGCGAAAGACTTCATTGCTGAAGATTTTTACGATGGCAGTATGCTTTACAATTTCAAACAGAAAAAGATTTACTTGTGCGATTTTGATCTCTATCATCCGGGGCCATTCATAAATGAACATAGTCGGTTGTGCGGTTCGACTCTCTTCATGGCACCGGAGGAATTACAGAAAGGCGAACGGATTGACGAAACGACGAATGTTTTCACGCTTGGGCGCGCTGCGTTTGTTCTGCTGGCTGGCAGCAGTGATTCAAAAGATTACTGGAGGGGCACAGAGGCAATGTGGCAGGTTGCGAAACGGGCAACGAATGCGAACCGAGGATTGAGATATCAATCAATTCAGGACTTCGTTGAGGCGTGGCGAACAGCGGTTGCTGCGAACCCGGTTCTGTAACAGGCTAACTGCGGTCATGTAAAGGAAAATCACGCTCAAAGTTGCTGAAAAATAATGTGATTCAATAAGGCATGCCTCCCATGGTGATAAGTGTCTGTGCTGTCCAAAGATATACGCCTCAGCCCAATTTTGTGTAGGTCCTGTTTATAAAAATTGTTCGAGGAATTGGAGCGATTGACACAAAACGCTTGGTAGCAAAAAATATGCAACTTTTTGCGTTGTTGTTTGTAGTAAGTACTATTAGATGAAAACTACTTGGGAACTTTTCTATGAACACGATTTTGTTAGGTAAAGTCTCTGTGAAAAAGGCTTCTGCGAATTATTTGTGAGATGGTCTGTGAGCAGCAACCAGTGATTTTACCATCCGAAATCGAGACCGAGAGACAAAAAAATTGGAGGACTCATCATGTTGAAGACATTTCGTGTCGTTTTTAGTCTATTACTCATTTTTGGTGTCAGTGTGACACTGGCAGAGGAAGAAGGAGTGAACACCTATTTTCCACACGCGCTGGGGAGTTATTGGATTTACGCGGATCAGGATGGAAATGAATTCACACGCCTCGCTGTAAAAAAGGAAAAAATTGAGGGTAAGCCGTATCACGCCTTTAGTTATGAACCAACCATGGTGGATTGGACGGATTATGACTATCATATCCATCCGAATCTCTATCAAATTGATGAGGAGTGGGTGACGTTCTTGGTTGGTGATGATGTAGAGAAAGCGGTGAAAGCACGTCTTACTAAAGATGTAGAGGCCTTCCGCAAAATACATGAGGAGAATTTCGATATCCTCTACGACATTGAGGCAGAGGCACAAGACCAGTTCTATGTGCTTCCAACTTCTGTTACCTTCAATGAGAAGTGGGACGCAGCACAGATAAAAGCCAAAGTCACGATGAGACCTGATCCGCCGCAAGATCCTGAGAAAACGATACTTGAATTCACCATTGTTGAAACAGGCGAGGTGTTAGGCACGGAAAACGTTGAGACACCTGCTGGCACTTTTGAAGACTGTTTGAAAATTGAATATCGGACGGCAACAGGAGTTGCAATATTCGCGTCGGACGCAAGTGGGGAATCGAATCCGCCCGGTGAATCCGTTACAACGCTGTGGGTAGCACCCAACGTCGGAATTGTCAAGTTCCACCAAAAAGCGGAGGATATCCTTCTGAAAGTTATACCTCTCCCTCAAATTAAGGCTTCAACCAGGGTCAAAGCCTTTGAATTAAAGAAATATGAAATCAAACCTGCTAATTAGGTGAGTTTATGCATACACTTTGGATTGTTATACAACGGGAATTCGTCTCGAACGTATTGACATCCCGATTCATGATAGGATTTATCGTGTGCTTACTTTCGACAGCCGTTGCTGTTTTCGTTCAGGTGGACGATTACGAAAAACGTTTGACCGGATATAACACCGCCGTGCGGGAGGCTCAAGAGGAAACTCGGACATGGGAGCTCTATGTTGACATCAAGCCGAAAGCACACCGAAAGCCAAATCCGCTCGGCATCTTTAACGTCGGAACGGAGAATGACGGGGCAAATACAGTCACCGTTGAACTCTCAAAACCCATTTTTGAATTCGTCACTTTCCCTATCTGGTTTCCTCCAACACAGAAGCAGGGTTCCAATAACCCCTTCCTTGCAATGTTCTTGACTGTGGATGTAGTTTTTATTTTCAAAATCGTGCTGAGTGCGTTAGCAATTCTGTTTGCTTACAACACGATTTCAGGAGAGAGAGAGGACGGCACGTTGAAGCTTGTGTTGTCCAATGCGATACCGAGAGATGTAGTGGTACTCGGAAAGTATCTCGGAGGAATGCTGTCGTTGTTCCCAATTGTTTTGGTGAGTTTAATCGTGGCACTGCTCATCGCTGTCTCTTCTCCCGTTACCACCTTTGATGGCAACGACATTACACATATCGTACTGATATTTGGAATTTCGTTGTTGTATGTGTCAACGTGGTATCTTTTAGGGCTTGTCCTATCCGTTTGGACGAAGGAAGCGGCAACAACGTTAATTCTTTCGATGTTTATCTGGGTGATTCTGACGAGCGTTCATTCAAATGTAGTGACGTTTGCAGTGGATAAATTCTCGCCGTATCAGTCCAAGTCTGAAGAGTCATCTCTCCAATCCGCCTTTGAGGTATGGGATCAGTTCAAAAAAGAACGGGATACCTACATCAAACAGAGAGGCTACGACGATTTGGGAAGATCGATTACTTGGGGGTCTGGAGCAAGGCTAAGTATCGGCACCTTTTCTATGTCCGGAGGGTATTTCTTGATAGAGAATTATAGCATTCGCAATATTAGTAAAGCGGATACTACTGTCTTCCAAGAGATTTTGGACTATCAGGAACAACTTCGGGTTGAGTATGCGGATAAAGCGGAGGAAATTCTCAAAGAGCCTGCGGAAGAAAGAGAGAGAAATCGGAGGTTCGCCGCCGCGCTCTCCCGCATCTCGTTTGCGGACGTATACCACTTTGCTGTCGGTGCCATAGCCGGGACTGACCAGCAGAGTTACAACAATTTTATTGCCGACGCCAGAGCCTATAAACGTGAGATTGTTGAGTATTTGAAAGATAAGAAAGCGTTTTCGTCGCGAGCGTGGTTTTCCACGGATAAGGGGGCTGCGGAATTGACGGATTTACCGGTTTTTAAGCATCGGCGGCTTTCCCTCTCTGAAAGTTTCTCTCGTGCTTCTGTAGATATTTTGATATTGTTGGCGTGGAATATCGTTCTGTTCATGACGGCTTATGTATTCTTTCTGCGGTATGATATGAGTTGAAACTGCCAGTTGTCAGTAAAGAGAGTTTCATGATCCTAAACCTTTTGTCACTGATTGCTGTCACTGACGACTCTAACGGGAAAATTAAAAGAATCCAAAACACCAAGCCTGAAACGAAGTGGAAGGCGACTCTACGGAGAGATACGTTAGTGTCCAAAGCCACTTCAACGAACCGCAAGGAAAATTAAAAAAATGATTTTACACATTGCCACCAAAGAGATATACCACAATCTCACGACGCTCCGATTTGCCTTGATGGTTATTCTTCTGCCTGCTTTGTTTGTGACAAATGCGTTGATATATAGCCTCGGCGATAAAAATTATACCGCGCAAATTAATACCTATAACCGACAGGTAGGACAGAATAGAGAGCACGTTAAAAAGGAAGGAAGTAAAGGTTTAGCGGAATTAGCCTTGAGGGGTCCTGGAGAGATTCCGAAGTTTCCGAGCCGATTGACTTTCTGTGCGGATGGATCAGATGAGCTCATCCCGCGTTCTGTCAAAATGGTCAGCGAAGGATCGTCCAGCCGCAGCGGTCGGGGTCAGGCTGAGAATTACGAATGGACACCGCCGTGGACGTTGGAGTATCCCTTGCAGAGTAAGGTCGGTGGCGCGATGCAGCGGATTAAGATTGACTGGGTCTTCATCGGGGTCCTCATGAGTTTCTTTGCGATTTTATTCACTTTCGATGCTGTCGCTGGGGAGAGAACCCGCGGCACGCTGAGCCTCATAATGTCCAACACTGTCTCGCGCGGACAGGTGTTGTTAGGGAAATACCTCGGTGCATTTCTGACACTCATGATCCCACTTGTAATTGGCATCTTGGTGAACCTATTGCTTATCCTTATTTCTGGGAATATTCCATTTGCGTCGAGTGAATGGTTGCGGATTTTGGGAATGATAGGATTGTTTGCGTTGCACATCTCTGTTTTCATCTTTCTCGGGTTGTTTTTCTCAAGTCGCGTCTCGAATGCAATCACAAGTTTAGTATGGCTCTTATTGACTTGGGTCTGCTTGGCATTTGTGTTTCCAAGCCTACTTGGGATTTTTATTGGCAATCTGAGTCCGATCCCGTCCGTTGACGAGGTATCCATGCAGCGAGAGGCACAGTTAAAACAGTTGAGAGATGAATATGATCCTTCTGGCAGGTCAGAATCTAAATTAAAAAAAGCCGCGTCTGTTGAGAATCCGGAAGCGACGCGCCTCTGGGCAATCTACTTCACCGAAGAGATAGAGACGAAAACTCGATTTAATGATGGACAGATTGACCAGCAGTTTGGGCAGGTGCAACTCGCTCGCGACATTACCCAAATCTCACCAATAGCGACTTTCCAATATGCGATGGAGGGGCTTGCGAACACCGGTATCGTCGGTTATATGAACTTCGTCAAACAGGCGCGTCGCTATCGTCAGACGTTCATAGACTTCATCAAAACGGAAGATCAGAGCGATCCGGAGAGTTTGCATATCTATCCTGTAAAAGAGGGGTTATCTCAGAAACCTGTGAATCCCGAAGCAGTGCCGGTGTTCACAGAGCAAATCTCGTATCGGAGTGTTTTATCTCAGGTAGGTTTATTGGTGTTGTTTAATCTGCTATTTTTTATTATGGCGCAGATTTCTTTTTTGATGAGTGAGGTGAAATAGCGCAGCTATTCAATCCACTCCATTGTTTCTCGGAGTTTTTCCTTTGCCCTTGCATGATCTCGGCGTGTCTGGTAGTAGACGCGTTGTGCCTCTGTAAATTGCGCTTGTGCTTGAAACGCGTCGTTGTAGGTAAGACCTTGGTAGCCGGGGATTTCGACGGTGACTTCATCCAGCACGCGCTCAATCGTCCGTAACTGTTGCTCGAAAATTCTCACCCGCTTTTCTTCAATCTCCATCCGTTCTTTTGCATTCGCCACTTCACGATAGTCCCGTCGCACCTCTACACGGATTAACTTTGTTTGTTCGACGTACTCGATCTGCATTCGCTCAAGTTCTGCGACTTCTCGGGAGCGGAGGTTCTTCGTTTTGTTTCCATCGTATAACGGGATGTTGAACTTAAAACCCAGTTCCCATCCGTCTTGGGTGCGTGGATTTGTCTCAAAGAGACTCGCCCCATCTCGTTCACGGTCCAGTATTACCGGGTCATAGATGGCTTTTGCGTCCCACGTCTGATTGCCTGCCTGTTGCTCCAGGAGCACACTGAGGTCCTTATAGCGTGCTTCAGCAGAGAGTTCGGGGAAGCGGTTCCAGATCGTCTCTCCGGCGAGACGTTCTTGACGCAACATATCGCCTTGTAAGTCGCGAAGGTCAAGACTGTTGGCGATTGCGAGTTCAACGGCAGCGTCGAGCGTCACATCGTCGTCCGGAAGGGGGCGTGAAAGGACAACCTGTGCGAGTGGGTCAAGTCCAGTGAGACTGATGAGTTCGGCGGTGTCCACGTCGAGTTGTCGTTGGAGTTCGTTGAGTGCGAGTTGCTGTTCTGAGAGTTCCAATTCTGTGTTGAGTTGCCTGAGAAATGGAATCCGCCTTTGAGTCTGTTCAATTTTTGTGCCTTCCAGTTTCTTTTCGAGTTCTACCGCAATCGCACCCCGTTCTTTAATCTCTTCTTGCGTGAGGATAATATTATGCCAGAGATTTCGGACAGCGTAGACGATCTCCTTCTTGGCGCGTTCGTATTCAATTTCGGCTTTGCGGACCTCTTCCTGTGCGGCATCAAGACCTTGCGGGATTTCACCGAATTGTGCCAAGAGCATACTCGCTTGTGCGCGAGTGAGATAGTCTCTGTCTTCGATGTCGCCATCTTTCTGTCTTTGATATTCGCCGGTGAGTCCAACCTGCGGGAGGTAAACGGCTTTAGAGACGCGGAGGTTTGCTTTGGCGCGCTCGACAACTTTCTCTGCTTTTTTCACTGTTTCGTTGTTTTGTAAAGCGAGTTCTATTGCGCGCTCTGGCTGAAGTGAGACAAGGCGTTGTGCTGAGACGACACCCGCAATACTGAGAAACAGACACACTGCAAGTGCCGTCAATCTTTTGTTCATTTTCAATCTCCTTAACGGCGGCTGATGCGGATGGTGACAACCACAATCGCAATCATGAGGAGAATCAACGCACCGAAGAGGAGCGTCGTTACCGACATTTGTGTCTGTGATTCAACCTGTACTGTAATTGAACGGTCGCGTGCCTCAAACTTCCGGTTATCGACCGTGACTTCGGCGTTTAACTTCGCTTGATATTCGCCGACCCCGATATCCGCAGGTGGACTTAAGGTCAGTTGTATCTCCGTCTCCGCATTCCGTCCGAGTGAACTGACAACTTCGGGAATAACCGTGTATTTCCAGTCCGTGTTGACATCAACGATCATACGGATATCGACGAGGTCGCGGGTACCGATATTCTTTAGCGTCGCTGTCATGTTGACCTCTTCGCCTATTTTGATTGTCTGGAACGCATTCGGCACAAATACCTCAATTTCAGGGACACCTTTTGGAATCAGTTCAAACCGTTCAACCCCGCCTTGTATCCCGGCGATCCTGTCGGCAGATAAATCCAAGCGATTGTTGATGCCACCGAGTTCGTTTGCCTCTGCCTCGTCCAAAACAGCAACATAGAACTCAAGTGTACTGTCGAGGTAGGAGGCATCCAGTTCTTCTGGCAGATAGACGATTAGGGACAAACTCCGTTTCGACTGTTCCTGCGTGAACTTCACCTGAGACTGACGCGACTGCGTTTCTGGGTCTTGGAATTCAAAGGAGAGGCGGTTCAGCAGGTTAATGACGCGGAGTTGGAAAGTGTTTTCTGTCTCCGCCAATCGATCGAGCGTCAAGTCGTAGGTGACGCTGCTGCCGAGGTTCCCCTCCTGCGAAAATCGTAATGAACTGACGTTTACGACATCCAAGGCAGATTCTTTTTGTAGATAGATGAGGCGTAGGTCGGGTTCGGGGAGTTCGGGATATTTCAGGGACACCTTTAGGCTTTCAACATCTTTCTGAAGTTGGAACGTCAATTCCTCGATTTCATTGTAGCCGAGGACGGGTATCTTCGTTTCATAAGGTTTGACGATGTTTGTGTCATCGGTAACATCGAGCAAGGAGACGTAAATCGCTCGGATCTCGTTTGCCGCCGCAATCTCTTCAGGAGTAGCGTTGCTCGGCATCGCCTCGGTTGTAGAGGTGTTCTTGAGTTGAAGCGTCACCATCATTTGGTTGTCCACGCGAAACTTCTTCGCACTCAGGATAGAGATGTGGCGCGTATCTTCCTCAAGATGGATTTTTTTTGGGTATGGCTTGTCAAGATATAAAATATGAACCGTAACGCTATCAATATTCCGTCGGAGTTCAAAATCGAGGGTTGTCGCCTGTCCGTCTTTCAGCGATGAGATACGGTATTCGTAGGGGAAACCGATAATCGCGTCTGTTTCATCTCTGATGGAGACATAGACGTTGTTGATCTCTTGCGCTGTCGCGCCATTCGAGTAATCTGTAGGGTCGGTGGTGTCTGTTTCTTTTCTCTCTCCCTTTATTGCACCGTAGGTAAGTACAACCTCCAAGTGCCGTCGGTCGCCCTTCTTGTAGCGTCTCGCTGACACGACGGAGATATAGGGGTCCTCCTGTTTTAAGTGGATATTCTTATTGTCAGTCTCACCCGAGTATATTAACTCGACAACGACATCTCGCACATCCTCTTTTATGAGTTCAAACTCCAACGTAACGGCTTCACCCTCTTTGAGCGTTTCGATGCGTTGTTCGTAAGGTTCAGCGATAATTGCCCCACTTGTGCCGTAACCTTCCTGCTCTTTAATCGACACGAAGATGTCGTCAATCTGTGCACTAATAATAATTTCGCGCCCCAACACTTTGGAGCTCTCAACGAGTGTGACCGGGGATGAGCTATTCCGCAACGTGATTGAGAACAGTTCTCTTCCGTCGTCAGATTCATATAAGTTTGTGCTTTCGACAGTGATGTGCCATTCGTCCTTGAGCGAGTTAAGTTCGGTGTCTTGCAGCGTCAATTTTGCTTGTTCGTATTCGGAGACGGCGGTTTCGTAATCTTCCTCCGCTTTATTCACTTGAGAGACGGTGACGATGTTATTCGCCTCCATCATCATCGCTTTAAGATTTTCAAGTTCAACCAACTTCTTTTTCATCAGTTGTTCCTTGAGTTCCATTTCCAAGCGTTTCGTCTCTATCTGGATTTGACGGCTCTGCTCCTCTTTGGTCTTGGCTCTGTTCTCATCGGAAACCGGTTGGGTCTCTTCTGCGAACGCTGTCGGTGTTTCTGTAGGCAGCAATATCCCTATCGCGCCAATAAAAATGAGCACAAGTATCGGAATTGAAACGCTGGGAGATTGGAAGATTGGTGCCACCCATTCTTCCATCTGCCCATCCGTCCGTCCAAGTATCTTCGATCCATCCATATTTTTCACCCTTCTCTCTCTACTCAGTCGCGTCTTCTTCAGGTTCATATCCGGCGACGTAGTGTAGGTACAATGCCTCAAGGTCCTCTTTTTGAATCTCGTCGCGCGTGAGTTCCCGCTCCAGGTTCCCTTGGACAAGGATTCCTATCCTATCGGCGATCTCCTTCGCACGGAAGATGTCGTGTGTAGACATGAAGATGGCTTTCCCTTCCTCCTTTAATTCCCGGAGTAGGTTCAAGAAATCGGCACCCCCCTTGGGATCCAAGCCGGAGGTCGGTTCGTCGAGCAGGACGGCTTGTGCGTTCTTCATAATCGCAATAGCAATCCCCAAGCGTTGCCGCATCCCTTTAGAGAACGTCTTGACGCGTCGCGTAAACGCCTCCTCTGGTAAACCGACACGTCCGAGTGTCGCGTCTAATTCCTCGTTGGATACCTTCTTCCGTCCACCGAGTTTCGCAAAGAAAGACAGGTTTTGGCGTGCCGTGAAGTTTCGATAGAGTTCGACGTTCTCGGAGACATAAGCGAGATGCTTCTTTGCTTCCAGCGGGAACTTAGGTATCTCGATGTCCCCGACGAGTGCGGTGCCGCTCGTCGGTTCGATAAAGTTCAGGAGCATGGAGATGGTTGTACTTTTTCCAGCACCGTTTGCACCAAGAACGACATAGATTTCGCCATCGTCTACTTTCATGTTCAAATTGTTAACGGCTAAAACACTTTCGTTATAGACTTTCGTGAGTTCGCGGGTTTCTAACATCGGGTTTCTCCTATGGTTGATTCATCTCTGGATCTATGATACCAGAAATCTAAAGCAATTTCAAGACAGCCCTTTATCATCGGGTGTGAAAAGTTTCAGTAATGGTGAAAGACGAGCTGAAGGGTCCATTCTCGCTGTGATGAGACTGTTCGCTTGTTCCCAGAATCTCAATACGGTGATTTACCAACTTATCCATATAAGCAGCTTTGTAAATTTCCCAATCCGCTGTCGGTGGGATATCCAAAATTCCTAACTGTCGCAGATTCAGGTTGTCTTCGAGAAGTGCCAACGTGTGCCGTTTTGATAGGTAGTGTGAGTAGTCGCCGAAGTTTTCTATGGTAACGCCTCCGTCCAGAAGGCGTTGCAGCCATTCCTCTCGTGGGTATCTGGCGTCTATCTCGCGCTCTGTGAAGGTGCTAACATGATTTTCGGTTTTTATGCCAATGCCTTTACGATGGATGTTCACCTCGGTCTTTGCATGTCCACGGTTGTAGTCTGCATTAAATGCCTGCATAAGTTCACGTGCGTTTTGGGGCCCAGTATACTTTTTGTGATTTGGGGAAGCTGACCAGTTGAATTCTACATGTTCGCGTAACTGAGTATTCGCTATTTCGCTTTCAAAAACGTATTTCTGCGTGTGTAAATAGTCAGAGCAACTGCTGAGAAAAATGGCGAACCCCAGAACTGTGAAAAGTGAAAGTCTGGATAAAGCATCTATGCTGTACAGAATATTTTTCATTCTTGATACCTTTCATTGTCATAGTATCAACGGAACAGAATGATCCAAAAGCCCTATAGAGGCGGATATGAAGATTTCTGTTTCATATCCTTGTTTGGATTGTAAGGAGGAATCGGGGGCACAGGAGGAATCAGTCCTTCGCTTGCAGCTAAAGTTCCTTGTATGTGCTTGAGTTGTTCCTTAGCATGTTCAAATTGCTTTCTGGCATGCTCAAGCTGCTGTGAATTCATCGATCTCCGGGCATGTTCGAGTTGGACCTTACTCTGTTCGAGTTGAGCCTTGGCGCGTTCAATTTCTGCCTTGTTGCGTTCAATAACACGTTCAATTTGCTCTTTGCTGTGTTTGATCCGTGCTTTGGTAAGTTCGATTTCCTTCTTACTGCGTTCAATCTGTACTGTGATTTTCCGATCCTTTACCAACTTGTTGATGTATGCTTCTTTGTAGGTTTCCCAATCATCTGTCTGTGGAATACCAAGAAGTCCTGACTGCCACAGATTTGGGTTGTCTTCAAAGAGTGCCAAGGTATGCCGCTTTAACAGGTAACGTGAATAGTCACCAAAATCTTCTATGGTAACGCCTCTGTCCAAGATCATGTGAAGCCATTCTGAACGTGGATACCTCGCATCTACCTCGCTTTCTGTAAGGCGACTGCTATACTTTGTGGTTTTTATACCAGAACCTTTATAAACCACACTCACCTCAGTCTTTGAAAGCGTACGGTTGTAGTTTGCATCCAATGCTTCCATGAGTTCTCGGACGTTTTGGGGACCGGTATATTTTTTATGACTGGGTGGTACTGACCATTCAAATTCAATATGCTCACGTAGTTCTATATTCGATGCTTCGATTGTAGAACTGTATCGCTGTGTATGTGAGTAGGTACAACCACCGAGAAAAATGGCGAGCCCCAAAACTGTGAAGAGTGAAAATCTGAATAGAGCGTCTATACTGCACAAAATACGTTTCATTCTTAATACCTCTCCTTTGTTTGTGTAACTTGAAGGATATTGTATCACTTCATACTAATTTTTTCAGGTATAGCCAACAAGGTACATTTGGACTTATGTTATAGTGACGCATTTTAAGGGCAAAAAGGTTGCATTATTCTTTGTTAATACTATTTACACACCCTTTGTTGAAAAAAGTTCCTAAGGGATGACGGTTTCTATCGTTTGGGCGTATGTTACCGAGGCAAGCACGACAGTAAAGATGGCGACGAGCCACAAGTGCTTTAAAGTTTCGAGGTTACAAACCCCTCCTATAAATTCTTTTCTCATGTTTTCTTTCCTTTTTTATACATCTGAACGGATAAAAACCAGGAACGCCCCTAAAAGAGATACGCCGAGCAGTCCGACAAGCAACAGCATATCCAGCATCGCTGCGTTGAAGGTATCGCTAAAAGTGATTTTATCCTCAAAGTTTGGAAGTGCCTGCGGTGAAATCGGCTTTTTAGACATGCCCTCCGGGATTCCGAGAATATGGAGGCTTTCTGTATCGACACGATCGGTTTCAGTGATGAAGTCTCGGAACTGTCTGATATGAAGGTGCACACTGTCAAGGAATTGCAAGTGGCGATCCAACCCGGTACCAGCCATAGATTCAAGGGCGTATTGGACAATGGCGGCTGGCGAGAATCGGGTCACCACCCGTGCGCGCTGGACTTGCGCGAGTTGTGCCCTTAAATGCTCTCGGTTCAGCTGTTCCCGGATTTCGACATCCTTGTTGACAAACTCAGCCTTGATACGCAATTCTTCCTCATCTGTCTTTTCGGATTCGGCTTTCGCCATCGCCGCCATGAGTTCTGCCTCTTTCTCCTTTGCCAATTTTTCCGCCTCTTTCGGCGAAGTTTTCGCAAGGTCCATAAGGCTACTGAGAAGACCTCCGGTTTGTGATTGCACTTTGTCCATCATTTGCTTGTCAAAATCATCATTAATCTGATCAAGCGCGCGCTCTTTTGCCGTTTTCCATTGATGAGCGGTTTGGACGGGAGACATCCATTTTGTGGAGAGCGTACCGAGGGTGGAAGGCATAAAGACGACGAGTGCCACCCAGATAATCAACAGTACGACAAGACTCACCCGGGTGTCTCGCGTGCCAGCGGAGACCATCAATCCGATTGCGATGAAGATACTGGCATAACCTGAGGCGATCAGCATAATCATCCCCAAACGTCCCCAGTCTGCCCCCCCGAGCTGCGTCCAACTATCTGTGGAAATTACCGCCAGATTCAACAGTACCGCGAAATAGAACGGAATGAGGACGGCGATCAGCGTGCCTAAAAACTTTCCGACTAACAGCGCAGGGCGCGAAATCGAGTTGGCGAGACATAACCGAAGCGTTCCGCTTTCTCTTTCACCAGAGAGGGCATCGAAGGTAAATAAGAGTGGAATGAAAGAGAGTAGATAGGTGACGATAAATACATAGTCTATCTTTGTCGCCTTGGGACGTAGGTCCCGTGCGTTTGGGTTGGCGGTAGGGTAATGCGTCCACCAGATGCTTTTGACTTGTGTGCCGAATCCCGCAGTTCTACTCCAGGATCCCCAATTTTGCGTGCCGCGATTCGGTAGAAAGGCATCGCCACCGTCTGCAATGAAAGTCAGAGCGGATGGTTGTTTGGGCAGTTTACCGGGCCCCTTTCTCAGCAGTTCATAAAGCTCCGTCCGCGACTGCAATGTGTCGCGGTCCTGGGCGACGTTCTCAGAATAACTCCGAACCTTGTCTGGGTGGCTCTGAAGATGCACCACGGCGTTGGTTATCATAAGTACCGCCATGATGATGACAGTCAAGGCGAAGCGGAGACTGTTGAGATGGTCAAAAAACTCTCTTTGAATGATGTGTTTGATCATTGTGTTTACTCCTTTAAACTTCCACTTTGATAAAAATCAGAAATGTCATCATAAACAGCACCAGGTTCATAACGCAAAGGAGGGACACATCCGTCAGGGCGCGTTGTGCGTTTTCGGAGACCTCCGCCCGTACAAAGCGAAACTGCGGCAAATCCCACCAATCTACTGCACTTTGGTCGGAAGCAAACCAGTGCCGACTCGTAAACGCATCTTTATCGTGCAAATAGTCAATCAGCGTCTGGCGGTACGCCTGTACCGATCGGACGAAATCTAACATGCCATTCATATCCGTGCCTGCCCAGGCGGAGGTTGCAAAGGTATAGAGGCTTGCCGGGCTGAATTTCATCAGCCGTTCATCCCATGTTGCTTGTCGAATGGTGGTTCGTGCCAAGCGTTGTTCGTTTATCAGTCCAACCTTTTCGGCTGCGCGGATGTGCGTTGCACCGATAAACCCTTGATAGTTTTGGAAATGCGGGAGACTCGGTTCTGAATTAGTCTTCACTTTGATCATGTTAAACCCATATCTTCTGTCGGAAGAAGATGATGATCCTGAATAACCGATATTAAACCGCGGCGGTTCCCCCTCAAGCGGACTGTTGGCTAAGAACCGCTGTTCTTCCCGTTCGACTTCTTCCCAAATCTGATCAATCTGTTGATTCGCGGATTGTCTTTCCGCGCGCATATCGCCCACGGGATTGAGGGTAAATCGGCTCCAATTCGGATAAACAAGTACCAAAACGACCCATAGAAACATACAGACCATCAGGGATGTAGCCGTGCGGCGGGTCATAGTGGAAATCAACAGCCCAATCAGATAAAAAACAGATAAGTAGACAATTGTAGTGCCGACGATTCCGCCAATCCTGAGGAAATCTGTTGCACTTAGCTGAATCGAGCTGGCGAAGGAAAGTTGAAGCATCACTATCAGCAGGCTCATCAGCACAGGCAGTAGCAGACATACCATCGCAGCGAGATATTTGGCAAAGAGAATCGTCCCTCGCCGGACCGGATGTGAGATAACCAGACGTAAGGTGCCGCTTTGCCAATCGCCTGCGATTGCATCATAAGCGAAAAGCAGTGCCAGTAGACTTAGCACGACTTGGAAGATAGACACCAGATCGATCTGGGAAAAAAGGTTCAGGTACGGGTTCTCCAAGTTTCGTGCGGAGACGCTTGAAATCGTCGGTACCTCACCGTGATAAATTTCAACGGTTGTCCCGAGACGCTTCTCTAATCCTGCACTCAAAAGGCTCAGCGGGTTCGGGGGGCGTTCAACGAAAAGTTTTAACTGCGAATAGGTTTCCGCTTCTACCGCTTTCTCACGATGAACTTTCGCTTGTTGGCTGTAACTCGCAACTCGGTTTTCATGCGCGTCAATCAGCACGACGGTATTAGCGACAACGAGCAGGAGTGTAATCACAACGGCGGCTAAAAACCGCGCGCTCATCAAATGCCCCACGAGTTCTTGGCGTATTAGGGTGTGTAACATAATCTAAACCTCAGTGTTGGTTATTGGTTTTCAGTTAACTGACAACCTTGAAAGGTCTTTATAATTAAAGATACAATCTAAGGACGAAAAAGTTGCTTAATTTCTCAAAAAAGTCTATCAGGGATTTACCGAACAGAGATTCGGGCTCGAAAAGCGTTAATACCTCCTCCCTGATTGACCCAACCGCCAGTAGCACGGAGTTGAAAGACCTGCCCCTTGTCAAACTGATAAGTGATTGTTCCCGTTTCGCCGGGTTGGATTCCCCATGCCTGAGCGAGTGTGTTCTGAGGTGTTCCTTCTGTCGAAAGTGCACTGTCGTTAGGGAAAAGATCGAACGAACCGACAAGGGCTGCCCTACCAACTTGAAGGTCAATAACCAATGTGCCTCCGTTTTCAAAGGCGGTCGTATCAATTCGGACGATGGTATAATTTTGAGAATCAGTGTCTGCCATCCGAAAGGTGTCCAATACTTCTATAGACGGTTGTATCCGATCAAGAACGACCCCGCGACTGCTTGATAAGGGCATTGGGATGTTCTCACCGACGCCGGGGCGTTTTCCTGCTAACGCTCCTGAAAGGAAGAAGTGATATTGTGCTGCCTTATTGCGTGAGGGGAGTTCGTTAACAGGCTGCCTGCCTATAAGTTCAAGTTCAGGTGAGATAATCAGACAATCTACTGGAGAGTGTCTTTTCCATCCCTGAACGATGATTTGGATCAAAGGCGGCAGGTCGTCAATAGTGTTTGCGTTTCGTAAGCGTTTCATATCGGTGTTGAGTACCCATGTATTGATAAAATTTTCGTTCAAGAGTTCAATATTCCGGTTATCAGAGAAGGCAACTGCCCTCAGGCTCTTGCCGCTCCCTCAGCAGGCTTCGTCAGTAAGGGGACCGTTTGTTGAAACAATATGAATTGGTTTCTGTTCTGCCCGTGCTATTTTCAAGGCTTCGTCTATCGGTACCCAGTTAATTTGCTGTGATTTGTAAAAACGTCGTATTAAGATACGTTCGGCTTCTGATAGGGGTATCGCTTCAGAAAATTGGGTATCTTGAATTATAGTTTCTGTCCCGGCACGAAGTTCGATTTGCGGGCAAAAGCCTGCATCCGTTGTAAAGATACTCCTATCGTTACGGTATCGGTTGACATCGAAGTTGAGTGTGCCGTGAGGGACGTACATTTGAAAGAAGGCGACTTTCTTGTCTGGACGGTTGATGACGAGATGCCCAGTAAATTGTGAAGGGGTGAACCAACCGTCCGCTAACTTGAACTCCGCATGAACGCGAAACACGATGTGGGCTATTTCGGCATTGTAAGCACGCAGACACGCCCATGCCCCGCGCGAATCTCCCCAATTGATGTGCATATCCAGACGTGAGTTCGGGTGAAGTTGTCTCAATAACGTCAATAACCCGGCTTGTTCAATCTGCCAGACTTCACCAACGGAGACGCTGTTTCCACGTGATGTCGGATTTTCGCGGAGGAGTCTCTGTAATTTTTGGAGAAGCGTTTCTCCCTTCCCCTTTCGTAAGCCTGCTTCCGTCGGAAGAAACGCCCGAAAGACCGATGTCGGATATTGCTTTTCAGGCTCGGCGGCGCGTAGGTTCGCCAATGCCTCCCACTCTATATGGAAGTTGCTTTGGGTGTATGCAATTGGCGCGATAAAGCCTTTAACGTGTACTTCGGAGTCATTGGCAAGCGTGAATACAATTCTGTCGGCAGTGGGTGTGTCGGCTGCAAATCCCCAGTATGGCAGGAACAGAACAGAAATCAGAAGGTTTCCGATGCCTAATTTCTTCATTTTTAAACCTCCGGACAAAATTGAAAGGGTAAGTAGAAGTAGGGTTACCGAATGGAAATTCGTGCGTAAAAGGCGTTGGTGCTTCCTTTTTTGCTCTGCCAATCGCTTGCAGCTCCCAATCGAAAGGTTTGACCTTGGTTAAACTGATAGGCGATTACCCCTGTCCCACCAGGTGGGATTCCCCACTGATGTGCAAGCGCATCGCTTGATCTACGTATGCCTCCCCTTGGAAGTTTGCTGTCGCCATCAAATAGGTCGAATGAACCCGCTGCTTCGCCGCTACCGACGCGAATGTCGATTGTTAACGTCCCGCCGTCTTCAAACGCTGTGGCGTCAATGTGGACAACGGTGTAGTCCAGGTGCCCGCTTTCCGGCATTTGAAAAAAGTCCAATACCTCTATCTGCGTCTGCTGTGTTTCTTCTATTGGCACTTCCGGGTCTTTCGCTTCGAGAGCTGCTATTCGGTGGGTATCTGCTTGTGGACTGGTGCCGCTGTTGTTCCCGGGGGTGGCTGTGCGACCGAGTTGGGTTTCTATAGCGGGTTTAGCCTTCCTTATCGGAATTACGGGGATCTCCACGATGTCAACCTTCATCTCCGAAGTTGCCTCCAAACTATAAGGTCGCTGAAAGCGGTTTATGTATTCGTTGCCTATGCCGAGGATGAATGCAATCAAAGTGAGTGTTGATGCCGCGGTCGCCCACGGTATTATCGGTTTGGTTTTTGTAGCAGGGTCGGGTTTGATACTTCCACCTTTCTCTTTCACGGCTTGTATGATGTTATCAGTCAAATTTGGAGAGATCTGGAAGGTGCTGAGTGCCTCTTGAATCAAGGGTTCTTCCTTCTTCAAACGTTGACGGGCGCGGCTGAGCCGACTCTTAATCGTATTGGCGGATACCCCCAGAAACTTGCTAATTTCTTCACAGGTCATCTCTCCGAAGTAGTAAAGCGTTATGATGGTGCGATCGCTCTCCTGTAACCCGGCAAGCAACTTTTTGACGACTTCTCGCTGTGTCTGGGTCGTCGTTTCCGTTTGTTCATCTGCCACATGTTGGGAATACGTGTCTTTTCCTTTTCTCATTAGATCAATATCCTCCACGAGTTGGGCATGCAGCCGTTTCTTCCGGAGCCACGCAATGCAGCGACGGGTTGCAATCACATACAACCACCCCGGAAACCGATCCAGATCTTTCAGGGTTGCCAAATTCTGATGGACTTTTAGAAAAGTCTCTTGCGTAATATCTTCAGCGATATGGAAGTCCCCAATTTTGCGCCACGCGAGGGCGTGGATGTGTTTCTGGTATTTTTTTACAAGCGTGGTGAAAGCGGTTTCATCGCCATCAAGTGTGCGGCGAATTAATTCAGCGTCATTTTGCATCGGACACCTCCAAGAGGGGATTTTCGTATAGATTCAATCGTCTTATTTTTCGCATTAATTCCGAATTGGTTTATAGTGACGCGAGCGACGGGAAAATGGTTGCATAATTCCAAAAAAAAAGAAGATTCGAGGAAAATCTTCTTTTTTTCTTAAAATTGGATGGTGCTGTGCTACGTCAAATGTCCAACCTGAAGAATTTCAGGGATGCCACGGTTGTCAACACGACTCCAAAGAGGCAGAGCAGTAACACATCGACGACTTTTCGTCAATCTCTGGTTTTTATCTTGCCCCAGACTGTTGTTAACAACTGGGGTTGTGGCGAGACTGGCAATGCAAACGCCGGATCGAACCAATCCGCACCTACATTATCACCACGATCCGTGAGTTTTTCTGGAATTCCATCATCCAAGGCAATTTTGAAGAGGTGGACGGTTTCACGGATCTGTTTTTCATAAACGAGTTCATCTCCCTGCGGTGCCCAGATAGGATGGGAGGTCGCGCCATCCACCGCATCAGCAATTTGCTTGAGCCCACTACCGTCTCTGTTAACGACGTAGACCGCCTCGTTGTCCGCGATGTCTTTGCCTATGGCAGGGATACCATCCAGATCTATCCAAGAAAAGGCGATTTTATTTCCATTCGGTGACCAAGCCGGATTAAACATCAGCTCCTTTCCTGGAAGAAGCACCTCTTCCATCTTGGTTTGTGAATTGATAATCTGAATCTTCGGGGCTTCAACTTGTAGTACGCCGTCAGCAATAAGCGCAAAGTTTTTATCAGCAACGAATGCGATTTCAGAGCCGTTGGGTGACCACACGGGCCACAAGCCGTTCACCAATTTCGCCTCGTCTTTCCCGTCACTTGAAGCAACATAGATAGCGAGTTTGTCGAATCGGTGATAAGCGAGTTGTTTCCCGTCAGGCGACCACGTTGGGTGTTGTCTACCGACTAAGTTTGCGAATACTTTACGCACGTTCGTCCCGTCTGCGTCCATAAGGTAGAGGTCCTTCGTTTCGTGTCGATCGGAGACGAAAAGAATTTGCTCACCTGTCGGCGACCAGACCGGATTCTGATCGGCGGCGCGATGTTGCGTTAAGTTTATCTGATCCGACCCATCAGGATTCATCGTATAAATCTCGAAATTGCCATCGCGGTTTGATGTGAATGCTATTTTGGCGGTCGCTGGGGCTTTTGCGACAGCAGCGGAGAGGAAAACGAAAACAGATAACGCGCTAAATGCGTAAAAAATGGATTTCACGGTTTTCACCTATCAGGAGCCATGTGCTGCATCAAATATCCAACCTGAAAAATTTTAGGAATGCCACGGTCGTCAGCACCACTGCGAGGAAACAGAGCAGTAGTATATCAACGACGGCGTGCCGAAGGGTTTCTAATAACGGAGTATCTGCTATGTCTGGTGGCGGGACGATTTTTGAGGGTTTGGGTGGATTAGGAGTTGTGAATCGCGCGATCGTCGCAAATTGATCGTCTGCGATTGTGCTGAAATATTCCGCCTCAAGTTGATTGTAATAACGAGTACCGGTTAGGAAATAGGTGTTTCTTCTTATTTTTCCAGTCTCTGTTAGATTCATGGCGAGATAAATGACGGAAGCTGTGGGTGTGATTCGAGAAAGATTTTCCCCGACCGATTCTTGCCGCTTTTTTTCATGTTGATAGACACGCTCGATTTTGTTGACTTGCTCGAGAAATTTCTGTCGGTACTCGAGGTCAATCGGTTTCCTGAGTTCGTTGATTTTTTCCATAGATTTGTTAAAATTAATCGAGGTCCCTAAGGTTTCGGTTAATTTTTTACCAATCACGCTTTCCTTTTCTGCGCTGATATTATTCTGAATTGCAGTTTTTTCCATATAGACGCTCTGCACGGGGCGTGTCGGTGCAATAAGTTTGGCGATAAGAAATCCGGCGCGTGGGGCAATCAAGACAGCAAGCACCCAGATGGTAAAGGCGACAATGAGTGCAGTCTTCGAGTTATCTAAGTAAGTGGAAATTACTGTCCCGATTGCGAAAAATACGCCAATGTAGAGCAACGAGACGAGGATGAGACTAAGGACTCTTGGGAAGATGTCAGGCTCACCCAAGGGAAACCCTTGCGCGACAAGCAGGAACAAACCTAAAAGGAAGGACACGAGGAATGGAAGGACGAAAATAATGTAGCCTCCAATCAACTTGCTCCATAGGAAGAGATCCCGAGGGAGCGCGTTTGCTAAGGTAATCCGAAGCGTACCCGCCTCTCTTTCCCCCGCAACCGCATCAAACGTAAATAACAATGCCAGTAGACTGAAAACGGTGCTGACGATAAACAGAAAATCAAGATTTCCTAAAGCGGAGGAGAGCGGTGCTTCTGCAAGTGATGTTGAACCTTGTTTTACACCGTTCCGTGTCATCCCCAGATAACTCGGAAGTGATTCCTCTAAACCTTTCGCGAATACACTCAGAGGTGTGGGTTCAAGAAAAAGTTTAGAGACTTCCACATCTGGGGCGGGAGGATTCCGGGGGGCATCATCGGTTTCTGTAACCGAGAGTTTGATGGATTCCTGATAATTGACTTGATTTTGGAGATAATTGCGGTGATTAATATGTAAGGTGAGTGGAACAAGCAAAAGACACATCAACAGGAGCGCGACGAACCGGACGCTGAGGATGTGATGCATTATTTCTTTCTGAATGAGGGTCATTAACATCTGGTGTTTTCCTTATAGGGTTGGGATCGGCAGAACCTATTACCCTCTACAAAGGCGGATAGCGTGATTTCTTTTTCAATTTTTTCCACACCATCTGTCCAGAAGAGTTCCTGAAATCTGCATAAAACGTAGGTATTACACCCCTAACAGATCTACTTTATACGCTTCAACAATCGCCTCTAAGACAGATTCAGGAATATCCTCCAACTGTGATGCTAATTCCTCCTCAACGTTAACCATCAGACTGTGGTCAAACGTTTCGCGTTCGGCACAGGGATCCAGATACTCGCCGTGTGCCTCCAGTAAAACTGCCAAGCGTGCGGGTGTCAATCCTTCAGAAATGCCGTGCAAGCCCCATGCCGTGCCACGATAGCCTTTCTCATAGTCAGAACCGAGATGTTTCTGTAGGATTGCTTCTCTTTCCGCTCCTTGTGCACCGCTGTTTTCAAGTGCTTCTGCAGCAGCAATTGCACGCGGATCCAGTTCCACTTGGAACGCCGTTGATGCGTCTGCCGCTGGGACAGGGTAGATTTTATAGAATTCCATTTTTTGGGTTCCTTCGTTAAGAGGGCAGCCACAAGGGCTGCCCCTACACGATTTGGCAAGTCATCTGTGTGAACCGGGATTACCGCCCAATACTCGGCGGGTGGCAAGATGTATTTTTTTAGACGACCGCAGAGAGTCCACCGTCAATGTTGATAGCCGTTCCTGTAATAAACGATGCGCAATCTGAGACGAGAAAGGCTACAAGATTGCCCACTTCACTCGGTTCCCCTAAACGTCCAAGCGGATGCTCCGCACCGCGCGCCTCCCAATACTCCTCAAGCGTTCCGGGTGAACCCGCTGCTTTCCATGCCCGTTCCCCTTGGGCACTTTTAATCGAGGTGAGGCAGACGGTGTTAACCAAGATTTTATGGGGTAGAAGTTCTTTAGAGAGTGCTTTTGTCAAGGCAATACCCGCCGCTCGACTGACTGAAGTCGGACACGACCCCGCACTCGGCTGTTTACCACCCGGATGTGTGATGTTAATAATCCTACCGCTCCCGTTACTCTTCATGTGTGGGATTACCAGTCGCGCACACCGAATAGCGCCCATCAATTTGAGATCTAAATCCTCGTACCACGCTTGGTCACTCATCGTTTCAAAGTCGCCACCCGCCGATCTACCAGCGTTGTTCACAAGAATATCAATCTTTCCGTAGTGAGATGCAGTTTGTCCGATGAAATTCTCCAACGTCCCTGGTACCGTTACATCTGCGGGGATAGCGAGGACTTCACCGCCGGTTTGTGCGCGGATATCTTCAGCAGCGTCCTCTAAGACTGTTTCGCGTCTGCCACAAATTGCAACCTTCGTACCCTCTTCACACAGACGAAGTGCGATGCCTTTACCGATGCCTTCGCTGCCGCCGGTGATAACGGCGACTTTTCCAGTCAATCCGAGTTCCATATTTTTATCCTATTGAATCTGGTCCGTGCCTCCGTTGTCGGCACGGATGTAAAATTGATGAAAAATCCTGCTTTAGGTTATGAATAGTTTTTTAACACTCCTGAATCTACCTTGACAACAAAAAGGGATCTCAGAGGGGACCGTTAAAAAGCCTAACATCAAAACTACTGTATCAGCGACGCAATTGCTTCCGGAACGGCCTCCAGAACATCGCTCGCAATGAGTCCATGCGTTCCCAATTTCTCTGATACGATGTCTCCAGCTAAACCGTGGACATAAACCCCAAGCGCGCCAGCCTTTTCGCTCGATACGCCTTGTGCTATCAATCCTGTGATTACGCCTGTCAAGACATCTCCCATGCCTCCCGTTGCCATACCAGGGTTACCAGTGGAATTAATCCACACATTTCCATCTGGTGTTCCCGTAACAGTCGGCGCACCTTTAAATACAAGTGTTACGCCTTGTTGGTATGCGAACTGTTGTGCAGTGCTGATTCTGTCTAATTCTAATGTTGGAACCGAGGTATTCGTTAACCGCGCCATCTCACCCGGATGTGGTGTAAGCACTGCGTCCTTGCCGAGTAATGGGATAAGTTCTGTCGCTTGCGCCAGCGCATTCAGTCCATCTGCATCGATAACCATCCGTAGACCCAACCCTTGCGCCTGATTCTCGCGAACCAATTGATGGACGAGTGCCACTGTTTCTGGGTTTTGGGAGAGTCCGGGACCGATCGCAAGAACAGATTCCGTCTTTTCTGCGAATTCAAGGATGGTTGAGGTCGCTGATACCGCCAAGCTGCCTGCCTCTGTTTCTGGCAACGGCAGCGTCATTACCTCAGGCAAAAGTCCTTCTAAAATTGGATTGAGATGCTTCGGTGTCGCGAGTGTTACCAATCCTGCACCTGCCCGCAAAGCAGCCTTACTTGCGAGTGCTGCCGCACCCGTCATGCCTGTCGCGCCAGCGATGACGAGAACACGTCCGTAGGTTCCTTTGTGAGAGGCGGCTGGACGCTGGGGCATCCATTCTGACGCTTCTGCTGCGGTTGTCCAGTGAACCTTAATATTCTGTGCATCTACAACCTGTTCTGGGAAACCGATGTCAACAACTTCGAGTTTTCCAGCAAATTCCGCACCCGGATGGACTAACAATCCTCTTTTGGGTAAGCCTATTGTCACAGTCCGATCTGCTTGCACGCAAGTGCCTAATGGATGCCCTGTGTCGGCATCCAGACCTGAGGGTAGATCGACGGAGAGAATAGGTATGGAAAGATTATTGATGGTGTTAATGATGGTAGCGATGGGTTCGCGCACCTCGCCACGCAATCCTGTGCCGAAAATGGCATCTACAAGGAGTTCGCAGCTGGCGGCGTGATTTAAAGAAACACTTTCTTCCGTTTCGGGTGCTGTGTCCGTTAAAATTTCCGCAATCCGCAACTTCAGATTTTTTGCAATTTGGAGATTGACCGCCGCTTCGCCAGTGAAACTTTCTGGAGGAGAGACCAAGAAAAGATGAATGTCGTGTCCTATGTGGGCGAGTTGGCGTGCGATAACGATGCCATCGCCGCCGTTATTCCCTTTGCCAACAAGGATGCCAATCCGTTTGCATGTCGGATGGTGTCGTTGAATCGCACGGACGATGGCACTCCCAGCCGTCTCCATGAGAACGATGCCGGGAATGCCGATACCTTCAATAGTGTCCTGATCAATCTGACGCATTTCCGCCGCGGTCACGACTTTCATGTTTTTCTGTCCTTGCGCCAAGCGAAAAACAACGGAATTAGTTCAACCGCGGTTTTAACATAAGTTCCGCAAGCCTCCGTTGTTGGCTTGCTGCTTGCATTTTTCAATTGACGTTCTGCTGCAGTTTCTCTGCAAGCCCTAATAAGTGTGTTTCCATCTGCGGTATCGCCTGTTCTAAACTTTCCTGTTCTATCTGAATTTCTTGAACCCGTTCATCTTGATGGGTTTGGAGGCAGAAGTTCAGATTTGTACGGAGATCGAATAGGCTCTGCTGAATGTGGTCTTGGAAGGTGCCTTCTGGGTACATCCAGCGTCTCCCACGAGTCTGTCGTAAGTTGAAGTGGCAATGCCCGTTATCGCCGCCAAAGCAGTCGAAGCGCATAATCTCATCGTCGTGAACGAACAAAGAAGCCGCGGGCCCGCGTCCGCCGGCATCATCACGCCAGTATGTCTCTAATCGAACGTTGTCTTGGATAGGATATTCAACCAGATCGTGCTTTTGATTCGCCATCTGTAGTACCTCCTTGGGTATTTCCGCGAGGTTAAAAAACCGCGCCTACAGTAACGGGTTAATAAAGTGACGTGCCAAATGCATCTTGACAGTCAACCAAATTTGCGCTAAAGTATAACAAACGCGAGAATAGAAGTCAATATATAATCTACGATTTTCCATCATTTGTAAAGAAGTGGAGTCCCAACTTGCATATTTCTATTGCTGATGCGCGACAACTCGCTGAAACCTTTTTGGCGAAGAGTGGATTCTCATCGACAGATACCACCATTATTACCGATATTCTTTTAGAAGCCGAGCTCCGCGGACGTAAAACGCACGGGTTTATCCGATTGCCAGGTATTAAAAGTCGCCATGAACAGGGCGAACGGGCTGATCTCCAAATTGATAAGGAAGAAGGACAATGCCTACGGATTAATGGTGGAAACCAGCCTGGCTACCTTGTTGCTTATCGCGCTATGGAAATCGCGGTTGAACGCGCTAAGCAGAATGGAACAAGCATTGTCGGTGTTTACAATACATCGCATTGTGGGATGGCAGGCTACTACGTTGATATGGCGCGAAAGGCGGATATTATTGGAATCCTCTTTGCTGACTGTTTGCCGCGGATTACCCCGGAAGGTGGAACCGAGGCTATTTTGGGTACAAATCCACTTGCTGTCGGTATTCCGTCCAACACAGTCCCTCTCTTGTTTGATATGTCCACTGCTGCGATTACCAACGGCGATCTGCTCGTTGCGATGCGAGAAGGTGTTGAAATCGCTGAAGGGCTCGCTTTTGATCCAGATGGCGAAGCAACGACGGACCCCGACGCGGCATTGAAGGGGAGTGTGCGTCCTTTTGGTGGACATAAAGGCTTTGGACTCGCGCTTATCATACAAGTTCTTGCTGGGGCGTTGGTGAACGCCGCAACAATTCCACCCCCTGGTGCAGACTACGGCTTGCTCATCATCGCACTGAATCCAACAAGTTTCGTGCCTTTGGCACAATTCAAGACAGAAGTTGATAAACTTATCCAACAGGTCAAGGAGAATCGACGTGAGACGGGTGTTAAAGAAATTTTTATCCCTGGCGAGCGCGCATATCGTCAGCGCGAGGCACACCTTATTTCTGGCATCCATTTAGACGACGCACTTGTCCATCAATTAACGTGTTGATTGTGTGGGCGAGGTCATCTCGCCCGTTAATGACTTGACCGAGCCTCACGGAATAGTTGAAAGATAGTATAGTTCAAAATCGCGTAGTCCATAACGAAGTGGAGGACGGATATACGGCGATTAGTGTTATTTAACCAATTCACTTGACCGAACCGCAAGGAATAATTAAAAATGGAAACCACTTTTAAAGCAGGTATTATCGGTTGTGGCGGTCGTGGGCGTTCCCATGCCCGCGGGTATCAGGCATCTCCAGATGTTGATATTGTCGCCTGTTCCGACCCGGTGGAAGACGCACGAAGTGCCTTCGCTGAGGCGTTTGAGGTCCCTAATACTTATGAAAACTATCAGGAAATGTTGGATACAGAATCCCTCGATTTCGTAAGTGTTTGTACTTGGATTGAACTCCATAAAGACATGGTAATCGCGGCTGCGAACAGCGGCATTCGAGCCATCCATTGCGAGAAACCGATGGCACCTACCTGGGGCGATGCCAAAGCACTTTATCAGGCGTGTATTGATAACAATGTTATCATAACGTTCTGTCATCAACGTCGTTTTGGTGCGCAGTTCGTCAAAGCAAAACGCTTGGCAAATGAGGGGGCAATCGGGGAATTACGCCGTCTTGAAGCCGCTTGTCCGAATTTACTTGATTGGGGCACCCATTGGTTTGATATGTTCTTCTTCTACAATAATGACGAACCTGTTGATTGGGTTATCGGTCAAATAGACGTGGAAGAAGAAAAAACCGTTTTCGGTGTCCAAGTTGAGACGAGTGGCGTTTCGTGGATACGCTGGAAGAATGGTGTAGAGGGTTTGCTCGCAACAGGTGGTGCCTCTTTAGGAGGCTTCGCGAACCGTCTCATCGGCACGAAAGGCATCATTGATGTTGGGAGTAGAGGTGCCGCACCGGTGCGGATGCTCAGAGAAGGCGGCACGGGATGGGAAGAGCCTGATTTGACCGGCTTGGTCGCTGAACGCGACGCAACGATACTCTCTGTCCTGGATCTCGTTCACGGGGTAAAGACTGGACGTGAACCAGAGCTCAGCGGGCGCAAAGCACTTCAGGCAACTGAACTCATCTTTGCAACGTATCAGTCGAGTCGACAGCGAGCAAAGATTAATTTACCCCTCACAATCGATGATTCTGCCTTGTTAACAATGGTCGCTAATGGCGATATCGGTTAAATAGTTATCAGTTATCGGTTGTCGGTCGTCAGGCACTTGTTTGTGGCAATGGTTTCGGGGAATTGAGCACTTGTAATATCCACAACCTCTTGCTGACTAAGCTGAAAGTAGCGCGCAAGCGGAACGCCCTGACAGCCGACAACTATCTATCTGTCGTTTCTGTGATTTTTCAACTTTTATCAACCAAATTAAAATTTTTGCGTCTAACAGATATAAACAGGGTTGCTATACAATGGATTGCCATATCCGCTGTTAACCCAAGAATGTAAAGATAAATAGTGGGAAGCAATAAAGAAATACCGGGATGTTTTTATGGTTGTCAGTTAATCAACGGTATGAATGCGAATCAACGGTATGAATGCCTTAAAGGCATTCACCGTCCCCGTATGGCATTCCCCGGGTTGTCAGTTTTTAGTTATTAGAGAATCCCTAACTGGGAACTGTGTCTTGGAGCGTTCAAGGTCAAGGAAATTGTTGCAGAGACTCTCTTTAACCGATAACCGATGACCGATAGCCGATAACTACTAAAGGGAGAAACGAGTGCCAAAAATTAAAAATATATGCGGCGTTGCTTGCAAGCCGAGACTTGCTATCATAAGTCAGGTTTTTGTCGTCTGTCTTGCAGTTCTGTTGGTGCCTGCTGATGTTTGGGCAGGCCTCACGAGTTTGTCCGCTGAGGCAAAGGGTGATTCAATTTTCAAAGGGGGACAGGACCGTTTAAATATTATTTTTACGGTTGATAAGGACACGGTTGCAGCTGGATATTCCTATACTATTACGGCGAGTCGAGCCACCGGAGAGTCTTATCTCATTACAGAAGGGACAGTGGCGGCAAATGCACGCGCAGAGTCCGGCCGCGTCAGTATCAATTGGAACGGACGTATTAACAATACGCTGCTGTCAGACGGGACGTACACGATTAAGGTTGAGTTAGGACCGAGCGGTGAATTCTTAACTACAACCGCTATTTTAGATACACAGCCGCCGCGCATCTCCAGTGTATTTGCCAACGAAAACGCCAGTCTGTTGCTGACTGATGAGGGTTTCATCAATGTTCCGCTTCGGAGTATAACCGTAGTAGCGGAAGCGGGGGAAGGGAGTGCAATTGATTTCGGTGCGGAGCGGACGAATGTCGTCTTAAAGAATGCCCGTGGTGTTGTACGCGCTGGGTACCTCAATTATACAACGCAGCTGAGTTTTAATTTAGGTAATCCTTTAGATATACGTTCTGAAAATGGGCGGTATACCCTAACAATCACCTTAGTTGATAAAGCCGGTAATCTCGTTCAAGAGACAACAGAATTTACCTTTGATAATGTCTCGCCTGATTTGGTGAGCGTTGCTGGAAACACGACAACTATCACGCCGGGAGGTGGCGTTAGCCAGCGGTTAGATTTTGTTGAAGCGACGCTCGCAGACAATTTTGAGAACGGTGTTAATCTCTCTGGTTCGACGATTCGGCTCACGGGACCCGAGGGTGAGATTTTAGGGAGACAGACATTCCCGGGGAAAGATAAAATTCGGTGGGTATTTTTATCACCTTTATTCCCGAAAGACGGGCTTCGTGATGGCGGATATACCGTTGAAGTTGTTGGAACAGATAACGCCGGTAATCAAAGTGGTGCTATTCGTGTCCCTTTTGTTTATGATAACCTTGCCCCGCAACTCACCTCTTTAAGTCCAACACAGGGCGGCGGATCCTTTAACCAAATTGGCGATACCATTTATCACAATCAGCCCCTTACACAGATTGTTGCCGCTTTTAGCGATGGCACTGCTGGTGTCGGTGTCGATTTTGAGCAGGGCACGCGGATCCAGTTTAGTACTATCCAAAATGAAAATACGACTGAGCGACTCACTGGTCGTACCTTTGTAGATAGAGCGAATACCCAAATTACCTACGTTTTGGATGAACCTCTTGTGAATCAGGATGGGAGCTACAGGCTTGATGTACAATTCGCCGATACCCTCGGTAACTCGGATAGCGAGACCTTTCTACTTCTCTATGATACCGAGCTGCCAACCCTTGTCTCTACTGTTCCTGCAGCGAATGAAACCGTCAGCGATTTGTCACAGATCCAGGTGGTCCTGAATGAGGTAACCAGTGGTATTGATTTCATTCAGAGCAGTTTCCGACTGACACACGATGTCGGCGGAACTCAAGTAGAGGTGCCTGTTAATATTACAAATAATGGTAGGGACACTGCCACACTAACCGTCTTGGAATCCATTGCCTTGGACGGTTCTGATGACGGGACCTATGCTATAGAAATTACACCTACTGACCGTGCTGGCAATGTCGGTGCGACGGCTCGTCATGAATTCTATCTCGTGAGTCAAAGTCGGACCGAAGTACAATTAGCGATGCCTGAGGCAACCACTGTCAATAGTTTGCCCATGATCGTTGCCGAACTTATTGATTATATAGGTTCAGGTATTGATTTCAACGCGTCAACTGTCACAGTCACAAACCCTCAGGGCGTTGTTATTCCAGAACGAAGAATTGAAATTGATCCCATAAATAATCGTTTGACTTGGAGCACCGATGTCGTCGTGCCTCGCAGTGGCACCGCCGACGGCGAATATACTATAGCTGCAACGTTTGTTGATTTTAAAGGTGAGCGTTACACACAGGAATTTTCGATCTTTTTAGATACACAATTTCCGGCAATTGAAAGCGTGACGGTTGCAACCGAATCCGAATTATTGCTTTCTACGCGTGGGACGACAAGCATTGATACAAGTTTCTCACAAATCATCGTAACTTTCGATGCCGCATCCGACGGCGCATCGCTAAATTTACTCGGTTCCGACAGCGATGTCGACTTTGCGAATACAAGTGTTACGCTTGCGGATCCAGCTGGCGGAAATATACTTATCAACCGTTTCGATGACGGGAAAACCACCTTAACACTTAATTTTGGAGCCTTGACGCAGCCCGGTGAGTATCTTCTCTCAATTACACCACAAGACCTGACAGGCAATCAGAGCACTGCCCCTTTTGTTTATAGGTTTCAGATTGATCTTGCTTTGCCTGTTGTCAGTTCTGTTTTAATTGATGGAAATGTTGAGGGAATTGTTTACGTTAACGAAACTGCTTCTCAAATAGTGGCTACCTTCTCGGATCCAACGGGTGTTGGGTTAGATTTAGGTGAGGACGGTTCAACTATCGCTGTCACCAACCCCAGTGGACTCCCTGCACCCGGTATCACTACATCCAATGGAAGTGATCAGTTAACGTGGGTGCCCATAGTTCTCCCAACTGACGGAAGTGCAGACGGACGTTACACGGTTGCTGTTACGCCTGTTGATGCGACAGGTAGGCAGGGCGAGGTGGTCTATCGACAGTTCGTTTTCGACACACAGACCCCGCGTATTACTGCTGCGACACCGCTCGAATTGAATCAGCCTGTCACCTATGTTGGCGGGGTTTTCTCACAATTCCAGTTCACCGTTGAAGATGTAGGACCCGCTGGTTTAGAATTAGAAGATCAAGCCGTGGGATTCTTCGATGCTAACGGAGCACCTGTCGCGGGGACACTCACTACCGACGAGTTAAACAGTCAACTCTATTTCACCTTTGCTGAACCCTTCCGACGGGATGGTAGTGCAGACGGAGCGTATCAAATAACGTCTTCTCTTGTTGACAAATCGGAAAATCGTCTGGAGGCGGTGCATAAGTTAGTTTATGATTCACAGGTGCCGCAGTTATCTTCCGTTACCGCCAGCACGGCTTCGCCGATGGAACTGCTGCCACAGCAGGTTACCGAGATCTTAGAGCCTATAAGTCGCATCACTCTTAAATTTGAAGATGCGACCCGTGTTGATTTTGCCAATACCATGATTCAGTTAGTGGGACCTGATGGATCGCCAATTCTGCTCACTTTAGAAGACGATAGTATTTCTGAGGTTGCTGTGGATTTCTTAGAATTGACTCAAATTGGTTCATACACCTTGTCTGTAACGCCTCAGGATATAGCCGGTAATGCGGCATCGGGTGCAACGAGTTATGGGTTTGTTCTGGATATACCACTGCCGAGTGTTGATAGGGTAGTTATCGCTGAACAAGAGGACGGCATTGCGTACGTCAACGGCGGCAAGGCGGTAATAAGTGTCAGGTTCCTTGACCCGACTGACACTGGATTGGCTTTGGGGAGTGAAGGCTCAAGTATTCTTGTGACGAGTGCTTCGGGTGCGGTTGTGCCGGGTCGGATGTCGTCCAATGGTATTGACGAGTTGACGTGGCAACCGCTATCTTTCCCGACAGACGGTAGTGCGGATGGGCAATATACGGTAGAAATTACACCCGTTGATAAGGCAGGGAGACGAGGCGATGTGGTCTATCGTCAATTTATCTATGATACAGAAACCCCTCGGATAACTGCAGCATCTCCGCTAATATTGAGGGACCCCGTCTCTTATATCCGTGACGATTTCAGGCAATTTGTGTTTACTATTGAAGATAGGGGTCCCGCGGATATGTTTTTTGAGGACCAAGTGATTGCGTTGATGGATGCTTCAGGGGCTGTTGTGCCGACAACACTGACATTTGATGCGTTAGCGGGTGAACTCTATCTAACACTCGCAGCTTCGTTCCTTCGGGACGGAAGCGCGGATGGTCAGTATACCGTACAAGTGTCGCTTGTTGACAAAGCAGAGAATCGTTTGGATTCGGCGTACGTCTTTGTTTATGATTCCAGAGCCCCTCGGTTAACCTCGGTTCTGGTAAATACCGATCCGCCGGTGGCACTTGTGCCGGATCGAACGACTGAGCTTTTGGCATCTATTAGCAGTATCACGCTTACGTTTGAAGAGTTGACGGAAGTTGATTTCTTGAATACGGTGATTGCGTTGGTCGGTCCTGATGAAGCCGCAATTCCACTCACGTTAGAAGATGATGGTGTGTCTGAGATTGTTATGGACTTCTTAGAATTGACTCAAATTGGTTCATACACTTTGTCTGTAACGCCTCAGGATATAGCCGGTAATGCGGCATCGGGTGCAACGAGTTATGAGTTTATTCTGGATATACCACTGCCGAGTGTTGATAAAGTTATTATAGGTGAGCAGGAGGAGGGGGTCGCTTATGTCAGTGCCAGCAATATGGTTATAATTGCTGCGCTCCTTGACCCGACGGAAACGGGGTTAGATTTCGGTAGTCAGGGTTCACTCATCCAAGTGCAAACTTCAGATGGCACACTTGTTCCAGGACTTCTTGGTTCTGATGGTGAGAGTTTGATTGGTTGGGAACCCGCAGCCTTTACCTCTGACGGCAGCACGGATGGAAGATACAGCGTGTTCGTCGTACCTATTGACAAGGCTGGAAGGCAGGGAAACACCGTCTATCGTGAGTTTGTCTATGATACCCAGGAACCGCAGATAACTTTTGCGAACCCTGTTGACTTAAGTCAGCCTGTTTCATATATCAGCGACAACTTAACACAGTTTCACTTCAGCGTCGAAGATGTTGGTCCCGCAAATCTCGAATTGTCGGAGCAAAAAATTAGCCTGCTTGATGCCAGTGGAAACCTGGTACCGGCGCAACTCACGAATGATACGAGCAGCGAGATCTATCTCACGCTCGATGAACCCTTGTCCCGTAGTGGTAGTATGGACGGAGAGTATACCGTCCGTGTTGAGTTAGCGGATAAATCCGGGAATACGTTCAGTATTGAACATCTCATTGTCTATGATACACAAGCACCGACCTTGATGAGTACTGTCCCCGCAGATGGTGCTCTCGTTACCGAGGATCGTACACAGATACTGATAACCCTTAACGATGAGGGTGGGAGTGGGATAGACTGGGCAGCGACTACGTTGACGCTAATTGATCCGAATGGCACGCAAATATCGGGTGAACTTGTTAGTAACGCAGCAACACAGTTAACGTTGAATACCAACCAACTCATTGAGGATGGACGCTACATCATCCGCGTACAAGCCGTTGACCGGGCGGGTAACGGAAGCGCAACCCTCTTTGAGCGCAGTTTCCAACTTTCGAGGCGTTTGCCGACGCTTGTTTCAACATCGCCAACAACAGCACCATCAGATGAGGCGTTTAGCAACGAAGAAATTGATGGTATAGAAGTGACAATTGAAAATGATGATGAGAACCATCTCTCGACGCTTCGATTGCTGAATGCTTCAAATCAAGTCGTCGCTGGACAACAAGTCCGTGAGACTGACCGATTGATTTATAACCTCGTCCGTCCACTCGCTGTAGATGGCTCCGATGATGGTGTTTATATCATTGAGTTTACGCCAATCAGTGCTTCTGGGCGAACCGGTGATGTGCAGCGACTCACTTTCACACACGATACAGAAGTACCTGAAGTTGAGCCAGAAGCGATTAGCCTCATTGTTACATCTCCTGAGGTTAATAATTCTTTGACGGAAATTCATGTTAACCCTACCGATGAGCAATCGGGAATTGACTGGGAAAACGTTGATGAAGAATGGATCGTCCTTGAACGCACTTCGCCGAACCCTGCCAAAATTTCGGGGCGTGTAAGATACAATGGTCAAGGAGGTATTCCCAGCTCTGGACAAGTGGAAAGCCAAGGTGAGGAAGCCACCGCGACGGTAGGCGGCAATAACCAAGGCGTGCTCCGTTTTGTACTGACTGTACCGCTCGCCGACAACGGCTCTGCCGATGGTGAATACCGGATTACAGTTACCCCTCGGGACCGAGCAGGAAACGGTGACGTGTCTTATGAAAAGGTCTTTACCTACGACACGAGACCCCCGATGATTGATGCAAGTACTCTGCTTCTCAATGATGCTCCATTACTTATAGACATCAATGCGGTGGAGTATCCGACTGCGGTTTCTACGACGGGTGGGGTCGTCATACAAGCGAGTATGTTTGATATAGGTTTGGGTGTTAACCTCGCCCAGTCAAGGATCGTCATCAGGGGCCCCGATGGTACCGAGGTTTCGGGCAGTACACAACAAAACGGTGTGGACACCCTCCGCTTCAAATCCGATGGTCTCTCCGTCCAAGGACTTTATCAGGTCACCGTTATAAGTATAGGAAACGACCCCGAGTTGCTCGGGTTTGCACCAACGGATTCACTTACCACCCAGTTTCTATATGAGACGACTGTGCCTACTGCCGCTGTAACGAGCGATGGCGGCGAGACGGAATTAACGGATGAGGCGCTGCCGTTAGAAGGCACAGCCACTGATTCTGCTGGCACGCAGCAAGTCGGTGAGGGCGAAATTGCAATCCCAGCATCGGGTGTATGGCTTGTTGAGATTGTAGGCACTGGGCCCAATAAACAGCCTATTGATCCTGTCCCTGCTGTTGATGATAGCAACGCAGAACAGGAACCGTGGAGTATCTGGTCTGTTGACTTTCTACCAACACGTTCAGGTGAATACGACTTGGACGTTCGCGTTACCGACAATGCGGGCAATTACGAAGTTTACGACATCGGAGAATATACCATGTCGGTATCTCTGACCTTCCGAGAACCGACGTTTGGATGGCCAAATCCACTCAGGATCTCCAGAGGGGATGTCGCATTCTTTTCCTTTGATGTTAACGTACCACTCGGGGAGACTGTTAAACTTACCTTGAGCATCTATGATTGGAGTGGGGATATGATCCTCTCGCAGACCTATCCGGATGTTGTATCAGGGCAACGGAACGACCAATTGGTGAAATGGAATTTGGAGAACCAGGCGGGTAATCCTGTTGCGCGAGGGCTTTATATCTTCCGGTTAGAAGCGATCAACGCAGCTGGAAATAGCGCGAACGCTGTCGGGAAAGTGCTTGTTGTCGAATAGTTTTTGGTTGTTAGTTATTAGTGGTTGGTCATTAGTTTTTAGTAAGGGATTTTTCGGTAACAATTCATGCTGCATTAGAGTGCTCCAGACGAGGGTGGATTGTTACTAAAGTCCTCTTAACTTATAACTTATAACCAATAACTATTAAAAAGGAGAATGTATGATGGAGAAAAGGGGAGCCGTTCTCGCAAGCCGCGTGTGGGCTTGGCGGTACAATGTAATGGTGCTTCTCATAATAACCGTAGGTGTCCCAACTGCCAACGCAGTTAATATCCACGACGGTGCCGGGACTGTAGGTGCCGCTTTCCTCAAGATTGAAGGCGGGAGTCGTCCGGTCGGGATGGGTGGGGCATTTGCAGGACTTGCGAACGATGTTAACACCATCTTTTGGAATCCTGCAGGCTTAACCGCCGTTCATGACCAGGAATTGACGGCAATGCAGCACTTTTCGTTCGCTGATATTAACAATCAGTCTATCGGGTACGCACAACGGGTCAACGGATTCGTCTGGGGGGCAAGTTTCCTCGGTAGTTTCACGGAAATTGATCGGCGGCAAGGACCAACGGAAGACCCGGATAGCACGGTAACTGTGGGGGGATTCGCTACGGGTTTATCTGTCGCTTATCCGCTTGGTACTGCTATATCTATCGGTGGTACGGCAAAGATAATTTCAGAGCAACTCGATATTCAGAACGCCTACGGTGCTGCCGCGGATGTCGGTTTAATTCTGCGACTCCTTGACAATCATCTTGGTATCGGGGTCGCTGTCCAAAATGCTGGGGTCTTAGATGGAGCGGAGAACTTGCCGATGGCACTCCGTGCAGGTCTGGCTTATCGGGCTTGGCAGGAGTCGGCAGAATCGATGCCTGAACGTGAAATGTGGGCTCTCGTTGCCGATGCACACCTCCCACTCATTGATGCAAACCCAAGTTTTCACATTGGTGCAGAACGCTGGTTCTACGGCAGTGTGGCGGCGCGTATCGGCTACCGTATCGGCTTAAACGAAAATCCGAGTGACGGGTTGTCACTCGGCGTTGGTGTCCGCCGCAGCGGTGAGGATGCCTTAGCGAATATTGATTTTCAATTCGACTACGCTTTCGTACCGGACGCTTATCTCGGTAATGCGCATCGTGTTTCTTTTATTACAAGGTTTTAGTAGCGATCAGCGGTCAGCACGCTCACTACGTTCGCTTTCAGTTGTCAGTAACTCGCTTATGGCGAGCGAAAACGTCCGCAACTGCCAGGCACCCTACTGACTGCTGAGAGGGCTGCGTAGCAGCCCTCCCTACGCAAGTCGCGTGTGGACTTGCGGGACAATGCTGACTGCTATTAAACACTCGCTTCGAGCATTCGCTCAATCGGTGCGCGGGCTTTGTCGATAACTTCAGGGCTGAGTGTAACCTCATATTCGCTGAGGTTATCGTTCTGATCAATCGCTTCCAGAATATTCGCAATCTTGCCCAAACTCACCTTTGCCATGTGTGAACATCGGATGGAACAGGCTGTCCAAAATTGGACGGCTGGGAACTCTTGTGCCAGATTCGAGGTTAATTCACACTCCGAGGCGACAAAAGCACGTTCCAACTGATTCGCTGCCACACGCTCTGCAATGTCCTTCATAATCTGACTCGTACTGCCGTAAAAATCCGCTTCTTGTAAAACATTCGGACGGCATTCCCAGTGTGCATAGAGTTTACGACTGGAATGTCCTTTCGGAATTTCAAAGGATTCGCGGATACTTAGCAGGTCGGCGAGTGTGAATCTTTCATGAACTTCACAGACTGCGCCGCGCGCAGTATTATCTTTACCGGGATAGACAACCTTTTTCTCGTCTTTCAACTCTTCCTCTAAATTCTGGGCGAAAAAGATGTCCGGCACAAAAATCACTGTGTCCCCGGGTAACGTTTTTGCGATATGTGCTGCGTTTGCCGATGTGCAACAGATATCCGATTCCGCTTTTGCATCGGCGTAACTGTTCACATAGATCATCACTGGTGCACCCGGGTAGAGCTCTTTCAACTCTCTGACATCTTCTGCCCCGAAGTTATCGGCGAGTGAGCATCCGGCTGTTTTATCTGCAACTAACACCGTCTTGTCGGGGCTTAAGATTTTCGCCGTTTCTGCCATAAACGGGACGCCGTTGAAGATTAAATAAGGTGCTTCCGTTTTTGCTGCGTACATACTCAAGCCGAGTGAATCGCCCTGTTCCTCTTTTTCCGACAATCCGAAGACGAGCGGTTCCATATAGTTGTGACCGAGCATCACAACGTCGTGCTTCTGCTTTAATGTGCGTATTCTGTGGATGGTTTTGGCATGTGCCTCTATATCGAGAAACGTTAAACTCGGATGGTGTCGCTTGTATAATTCTTGCTTAACGTCCTCAACACTGAGGTCGGTTGTACAATCGGGTGTATCTGTTGCTTGAGGGATTTCTCCGTTAGAACGCATAACAGTCATCTTTTGGTACGCTCCAAATAGTCAATAGCCATTCGCTATTAGCAGATAGCAAAGAAAAGAGGCGTTTGGTAACGCTTGTGTCTTTGCTATAGACGATTGACGATTAGCGACTTGCTATTCTTTTTATTGTTCCTATTAAGATACCCGAAAACCATTCTTTTTGTCAAGGTTAAGACAAAAATGCGAAGTTTATGTCAAATTTTCTCTGAGAAAAGAAAAAAAATGTGTGCTTTCGCCCTGGTTCTGTGTCTAATGTGGGTGACGACACCGGCTGCGGAGAGTCTTTCGGTCAAATTAAGAGGGAAAATTGCGTTGGCTGGGATTCTGTCAGGACTTGCGTATGCAACGCACGCCCTTATTAAGCGAGACAGGCGGGCAGTGGAGAAACTACGACTCCATCTTGGCCCACCTGAGCGTGTTGTTCAGTTTGAACGTGGATTCGATTTATGGCGTATTGATTATTACCGGGAACAATGTTATCTGTTTCAAAACAGCCGGTTCATCAAATCTATGCCTTGCACTGACCTGCAATCGGGGCATCAAGCGAATATTCGTAGTAAGGCCTATACATGCAAGTTCATGCCACCATTTCTTATTGATACGCCCGTTTTAGTGTCCCCCAGGTGGTCGCGGCTTTGCCCTTGGCACTTACAGCGAGCCCCTCAACTTGTATCTTCCGATCTCTATCGTTTGGGAGCCGAACGTTTGCTTGATCTGGAGCCGTGGCTTTCACGTTAGTTGTCGCGAAGATTGCATCGATCATCGTAGCATCTTCCCGGACAGCGATCCGTAAAAGCGTCTCACCCTTTTTGTCGAATTCCCACTCTCGGTCGAATGTTCCGCCATCTAACCAGTGGTTGATGCGGTCCCAGTGCCACGCGGCACCTTGACCAACGCCCCACCGAAACTCTGTATTCTGCGTCTGCTGTGCATTTTCGTCTGGATCGGCGGGTTGCCATGTCACCCAGAAGGAATCGCTATTACCGTCCCACGCGATGACGTGTCCCCAGAGCGCATAATCGCCGGGTTCCGGAATGTTGATGATAAAATCGGCATGACCTGTGCCACCGCCACCGGCGACCGGCGCGCCTTCCATCCAGATAAATTTCCCATCAGACGCGAGTTTATCGTCGCTAATGATCATCGGTTCTACAATTTCGTTCGCTAATTCTGCCTCAAGTGCAATCTCGACTTCTGCTCCAAGTTTTGCTGTTCCGTATATGAATGTTGTTAATATAACCAGCATGAAAATTATGCTGTATCTCATCGTAAACCTCCTTTCTTTGTATAGTAGTCAGCAGTCAGGGCGGATTGCTACGCAACCCTCTCAGCAGTCAGTAGGATGTTGTGAGTATGACAAACGTTCAATTATTGCCACAAACGAGTTACTGACTGCTGGTGGCAGAGAGTGAAGTGGAACGGAACGCCCTGACTGCTATTACCTATCTTGCTGCTTTGAGTTTACCCCATGTTGTAGCAAGTTTATCTTGCGGTTCAACCGGGACTAAGGAATCTGATGGAATCGGGTCGCGAGGACCAACTTCCGCTTCATCTTCAGAAAGATTGTCAGTAATGAAAATTACATCCAACATTGTCGCATCTTCCCGAACTGCGATACGGAGTGTTGTTTCACCTGCTTCCAATTCCCATTCCCGTTCAAATGTACCGCCGTCTAACCAGTGGTTAATACGGTCCCAGTGCCATTCTTCACCTTGACCAACACCCCAACGGAACTCAGTGTTCTGGGTCTCTTGAGCGTTTTCGTCTGGATCGGCGGGTTGCCACGTGACCCAGAACGAATCACTATTACCGTCCCACGCGATGACCTTGCCCCAGAGCGCGTAAGTGCCGGCTTCTGGGATAGGCAGGATGTATTCTGCCCAACCTTCACCACCGCCACCAGCCAATGGAGGTCCTTCCATCCATATAAACTGGCCTCCCGAAGCATCGGCGTCGTCGTCGATTATCATTGGTGCTTCAATTGCATCCGCCATTTCTGCCTCAATTGCTCGCTCATAGCCGTAGCTGATACCGCTTGTTAGCAGTAATCCGAATATGAAGAGCATACCTAATACTAAAGTTGTGAAACGCATAAAACGTATCTCCTTTTTTTGCGGTTGTTAGTTATAAGTTGGAATCAACGCCAAGTGCGCGTATGGCACTTGACGGGTTGTTGGTTAAGAGTTCTCTGGTAACAATCACCCCAGATTTTTCCCTATTCTGAGAACTCAATTTGTCTTCGCTTTACATTCTTAGAATACGCCAAGAGATGATAAATTGTTACATGGAAACCTTTTCACTGATAACTGATGACTGACAACCGACAATTGTTTTGTTATGGGGTTCGGATTTTGCCCCATTGTTGAATTTGTAATCCTGAAGGTTCTATTGACAGTGCATCTGGACCACTATACCATTTCGGTTGTGTTGCCCATGCCCCGTTGTTAATTAGTTCACGGCGTTCGCTACCGTCAGCACGTATGAGATGGATAACCCATCTGCCATCTTTTTCAAATTGAAAAGCGATGATATCTCCATCAGGTGCATAAGCAGGAACGGCTTCATCTGTGGGTGTATCGGTCAAAGCTTCTTTATTCTCACCGTTCACTGCGTCCATAATATATAAGTCAAAATCGGCGAGTTCTGCTTCTTGGTGCATAGAGGCGTATACAATCCGTGTGCCGTCAGGTGCCCAAGCCGGATAAGTGTCCATCAACGGTTGGTCTGTTAAGCGTCGTTCAATTCGAGTGTGGACATCAACGACGTATATATCCCAATTGAATTCCCGCTTTGAGTGAAAAGCAAGGCTGTTTCCATCGGGTGCCCACGCCGGAATCTCATCTTCAAAGGCATTTTGCGTAAGTTGGATAACCGCATCGTTATGAAGATCAAGCAAGTAGATGTCGAAATGCCCGTCTCGGTTTGACGTGAAAGCGAGGCGGCTACCGTCGGGTGCCCACGCTGGTGCTTTATCCGTTCCAGGATGATGTGTTAATCGGTGTTGATTCGTGCCATCCGCCTGCATCACATAAATCTCATGATTTCCGTCTCGTCGTGAGAAAAATGCGATCTGCGTGCCATCGGGTGCCCATGTCGGATAGTAGTCCGCCGCAGGGTTATGTGTAAGGTTCACTGGGGGTTTCCCAGCGGTATCTGTCAGGTAGATTTCCCAGTCCCCGCTCACATCCGAGGCGAAAGCGATCGTTAGGGGCGGTTGTGGTTGGCAGAAAGCACTATCGATTAAAAGGGCAAACGCCAAAAAAAGACCACTTTGACATATTAACAGAATTCGCATTTTTTGTCTATATTTTTTATAAGGATTCCAGGGCTATTTAGTTTTAAGGGATAAGTTTACCTCTGTGAAGGGAAACCTCTGCTTCTGGACGCCCGAATTTATTCGGGATAGCGCACTTTTCCCGAACAAGAATGTAATACAAGGAATGGATTTAGTCTATTCCCAGACTAAATCCGGGCTTCCGGCCCCAAATTGTTGGAAAACTGAATGACCCTGATATTTTTATAGTTGCTGACAACTGCATATCAAAATTTCCCGTCGCGCACCTCAAAATGGGTCGGTTTGTGAAGCGTTGTGCCGCCTATCCTGACCCATTCTGCTACCCATTCAATCATCTGCGCTAAAGAGACACGAGGGTATCCGAACAGTTGATGACACCGAGAGGCGTTGCTCAACAGGGCAGTTTCTGCCTCTTCGCCCGCAAAACGCGGCGATGTGTTAAAGAGTGTTCCAAAACATGACGCAAGGTATCTGACAGAAACAGTCTCTGGACCCGTCACGTTGAGAATCAACGATGGACTTTGACAGTGTGCAAAAGCCCGTAATGCAACCGCATTCGCATCACCTTGCCAGATTACATTCACATTTCCCATTCCCAGAGAAATTGGCTCTTCAGCATAAACTTTTTCAGCGATATCCAACAGTATACCATAGCGGAGGTCTATGGCGTAGTTCAGTCGCAAAATTGCCATCGGCGTGCCGAATTGCGATGAGAAGTAGGTGCATATCCGCTCGCGGCTCAGGCACGATTGTGCATATTCACCAATCGGAGCAATAGGTGAATTCTCAGTGGCACCGCCGTGAGAGACCGGGGTCAGCGGATAGACGTTTCCTGTTGAGAAAATGACCAACCGGGAGTTGCGAAACTTATCCGCTACACGTCCCGGCATATAGCCGTTCATTGCCCACGTCAGACTTTCATTGCCTATAGAGCCGAATTTCCTACCTGCCATTAGAATCACATTTTCGATGTTAGGTAGGTTTCGCAGACTGTTTTCTGAGAGTAAATCGGCGGCAATCGTTTGGATACCTGCTGCTTGTAAGTCTTCTTGGACACTGGATGTCGAAAAACGGGAGACCCCAATAACTCTTTTGGTGATACCTGCAGCGTCGATGGCGCGTTTCGCCTGTTTCGCGAGTGTGGGGCCCATCTTGCCCCCGACCCCGAGGATAAGGACATCCCCTTCCAGCGCAGCGAGTGCCGCAATTACTTCATCTGTCGGCTCGGATAAATATGATTCTAATTGGGATTCTGTTTTTATCAAAGGAGGTTAAAAAATTAGCGACGATTAGGAATCCTATATCGCCTTTCTCTTAAGTCGATATGTTTAAGGGACATGTCCTGAGACCTGTCCCTACCGTTTTTTGATTAATACTCAGACTTGATGTTTGCCCATGTGGTGCTCAATTTGTCCTTAGGATCAACGGAAAATAAAACACCCTTGTTCATATCGGCGTTAATCTCATCCTCACTCAAGGCGCGGGTGTAGAAAGCGAACTCGTCAATGAATCCGTTAAGGTATTGAATATCTGCCTCATTGTCCTTACAAAGGACAATAGCACCTGCCGGTGAGGCAAAGATTGTGAATTTCCCGCTCCAATCATCTTCACCGACCACTTTGCCATTGAGATAGGATTTCTGAACTTTGCCATCATACGTGCCAGCAATATGCACCCACTTTTTCGTTGGTAGAACTGGAATGGGTGTCCGATGTTCCGTGTTCTTGGTGTCGTAGATATAGAACACCATATCCGCGGCCCCTTCAATGAAAGTTTCGGCAGGCCACGCCCCTGCGGCATTCAGTGATTCCCAGATTTGCTGGGTATCACCCGTCGGTGCCTTAATCATTACCCAATGCTCCACGGTCATCTCTGTGAGTTCAACATCGGTGAGACCAGGTACCTCTGGTGGTGATTTAATAGCACTTTGCTCACACTCCATTGCACCACCAATTTTGCCCTCCTTGCTCCAGTCTGCGCCATCGACTTCAGCGTCAAACCCGTTCCCGGTGTCGTCTATAGCCGCTTTGTCATCATCTTCGTCGAAGGAGTAGTAGATTAGTAGGTCAGGATCGTTCCGAATCGCTTCAACGTTGGCTGAAAACGCGAGGACAGCACAGAAAGCCAGCCAGAATAGTAACCTTTTCATCGTGATTCTCCTTTCTTAATGGTTATCAGTTGTCAGTTGATGGTTAACAGTAGTAAATCGAAGCCAAACTATTTGCTTGACTTAATGTTCGCCCAAGACGTGGTGAGTTTTCCTTGTGGCTCTACGGGGGTCAGGAATGACGATGCATCTTGGTCCATGCTCGCTTGGATTTCGTCAGCCGAGAGGACTCGGTCCCAAAGCCGAACTTCATCCACGCTTCCTGTCCATGCTTCACCGCCCCAAGTGCCGATTGTCACCGCACTCGTGTTTTGAGCAGGGGCAACTGGATTGCCAGATTCTTCGGAATACGTCACCTCGCCATCCACGTAGATCTCCACTAAGCCGTTGTTATCGTCTGTATGGGTATAGGCGAGATAGTACCATCTGCCTAACTCTAATTCTGTTTCGTTATCGTTAATATCTTTGAATCCACCGTTTGCACCGTTTGTCCAGACTTTGATGCCGTTTCCTGGATTCATGCCGAACCCGAAACCGATATGCCGGGTTGCACCACTCTGCCGGGTACCGAAAATAATAGCGTGTGCGTTTGGCAGTCTGTCGAGTTGCACCCATGCCGCCTGTGTAATCGCACCTTCGAGATGGAAAGCAGCATCATCTTCAACAAGGACGTGATCTGCAGCCGCCGCAAATTGGAGTGCTTTGCCGAATTGTCCATCAATCCATGTGGCACCGCCCATCACTTCGCCTTCAAAGCCGTTTGAGGAGAAATCTTGTGTCACGCTACCGGAGCCTTCATCAAGCGGCATATACAAAACAAGTCCGTCCATTAAATCAGCGTGAGCGAATGCTGTCGTTATGAGCAAACAGAGTGTGGTTATTGAAAAGATTTTCATTGGGTCTCCTTAACTAAAAAACTAAAAAGTGAAGAATCTAATGTTATACTGAAATACTAAAGAACAAAGGGCAGCAATTGCCTCTCCTACTTCAATCGCATTCTAACAAATTTACATTTCTATTTCAACACAGAAAATTTTGCGAGATGAGAAGTTAATCGTGTTATGGAGTTAAACTCTTTGCACAACGGAATCCCAACGCGCCAATACCAGCATACGTCGGACTCGTACCGTGACGGTTTGAGGCACGCAGCCATTCAGGTTCGCTGTTCCATCCGCCACCCCGCAGCACCCGAAAATCTATGATGTTCTCGAAATCGTTGACAATCTCCTCAACGTTATTCGCCCCTGCGGTCGGATTCCGACGTGGGGAGTTGGCGTAGAAATCGATCTCATAGCCGTCGAGACACCATTCCCAGACGTTTCCGGCGATGTCAAACACACCGTAGTCGTTGGATGGATATTCACCGACCGGGGTTGTCTGACCGAGGTTTTTGCCGTAGTTTGCCCTGTTAAAATTAATACCGTTACCCCACGGATACTGCTTCCTTTTTAATCCACCACGCGCCGCTTTCTCCCATTCTGCTTCAGTCGGTAAACGTTTGTCTACCCAAATCGCGTAAGCCACCGCGGCGTACCAACTCACATAGCGCACAGGATGATCGCTTTCTCCGAGCGGATGGTTGTTTCCATTCCAGTCGCTTAGGTAATTATCGTCAGCAAATCTGTCGTCAATACGGTCCTTTTGCCACGCCGGGTTCGCAAGCACGAAATCCTTGAATTCTGCGTTGGTTACCTCGTTTGCATCTATGTAAAATGCATCGAGATGCACCGTATGCACCGGTTGTTCGTCGTTATCCGCACCCCCATCGTTGCTCCCCATCTGAAACTCGCCTTCTGGAATTAACACCATTCCGTCTGGAATGATCGGTTCAGGAATAATTGCGGGTTCGGGTTCAGCGGATGGTTCAGATGGTTCAGTCGATACAGATGATTCTGTGGTGATGGGGTCTATGGGTGTCGTTTCCGCGTCGTCTTCACGCGGACCGCAACTCAGTATATAAGCGGAGAACAGGCAGACCAGCATTAAGCCTAACGATATAGATAAGTTTTTCATAAGATAGAAAAAATCCAATTCCTGCTAATGTCTTTATGAAGATTAAATAAATGTTTCGGTAATTGTTACGAATCGCGAGCGCAGCTCGCTCCTACAGCGAAGAGTCGGGATTTGGAAATCCCTCCTACAGAAGAACTATGGTAAACCTGAAAAATAAACAGACACTTTTCGATGGAAACCAAAGTTTCCAATTCCCCCTTGATAAGGGGGGTTAGGGGGGTTGTGTATTCTTTGAGGCTGTCCAATTAATTCTAAGGTTTACCATAAATGACCCTATAGGACAGGCATGTAGCCCTTTAATAGACCTCCAAATAGTTATCGGTTTCCCACTGACTGACACTCAAGTGATAGTCCCGCCATTCCTCACGTTTGACTTGGATGTAATAATCAGCGTACTCGTTTCCAAGCGCGTTTTTAATAATTTTGTCTTCTTCAAGAGCGTCTACAGCATGACTGAGGGTTGCTGGTAGAGAGCCGATACCTCGATTTCCGAGTTCATCTTCTGGCACTTCATAAAGGTTGTCCTCGTTTTGTACACCCGGGTCAATCTGATTTTCGATGCCGTCCAGACCCGCGGCGAGCATCACCGTCGCTGCGAGGTAAGGATTCGCTGCCCCATCACTTAATCGGTTTTCGATACGGCCCGGTGCTGGGATCCGAATCATCTGTGTCCGATTATTAGCACCGTAGGTTACGTAAACCGGTGCCCATGATGAACCCGAACGCGGTGGTCTCCGAACCAAGCGTTTGTAGCTATTCACAATTGGATTCGTGACTGCTGTTATCGCCTTCGCATGTTTGAGGATACCCCCTGTGAAATAGTAAGCGATTTCGGACAAGCCGTTTTTATCGTTCTCGTCAAGAAACAGGTTCGTCTGGTTATCAGTATCCCAGAGACTCATGTGAAAGTGTGCGCCGTTACCCGTCAGATTCGTGAACGGTTTCGGCATGAACGTTGCCAATAATCCGCGTTCTTCAGCGATTGTTTTGACCATCCATTTAAAGAAAGTATGTCGATCTGCTGTTGTGAGTGCGTCCGCATACGTCCAGTTTGTCTCAAACTGACACGTTCCGTCTTCATGGTCATTCGCGTAGGGTTCCCACTCCAATTCTTGCATATATTTGATGAGGGTGGTCATCATGTCGAGGTTGCGGTGCAACGCCCTTAAATCGTAACACGGTTTATCCAGTGTATCGAGTTTATCCCAAGGGGCATACTGTCCCGCTTCGTCCTGTTTCAAAAGCATGAATTCCGCTTCGATACCGACATTGAAGATGTAACCCATTTCTCGGGTCTTTTCTAATTGCTGTTGCAGAATAGTCCTCGGACAGTAGTGCCACGATTGTCCTTCGACGTACATATCCCCCGCGACCCACGCTAAATTTTTTCGCCACGGCACGATTGTCAGCGAATTAAAATCGGGGATGCTTGCCATCTCTGGATCGTGCGGATATTGCCCTATCTCACCTGCAGCAAAGCCACCGAACCCCGCGCCTTCTTTTGCCATATCCTCAAGATGCGTTGCTGGGATGACCTTCGCCTTCGGAGCACCGCTCATCTCTACGAAAGAGCAGATGAAAAACTCAATACCTTTCTCTTCGACTAAACGTTTGACTTGGTCTATAGTCATAAAATTCTTCTCCAACGATTCGTGTTGCTGATCGTTGACTGTGATAAAAATGATAACTACAAAATGCGAAAACGTGATACCATTATAACTGAAGTCCTGAAAATTTCAAGGAGTTTGTGGAAAAAAATGATGACATTCTTCTCTCGCTTCTATACAAAATGGTCAATTTTGATTGGGGTTCTGATTCTTATTTATCTGCTACCGATCTGGCTGTTTCCCTATTTTCCGACGCAAGATGGCGTGAGCCACGTCTATAACTCCCAAATCCTGACGGAATACAACAACCCTGAATATCAATTCCGAGATTATTACGAGATTAACTGGTATCCTTTTCCGAATTGGCTCTCACACTTTTCATTGGCAGCGTTAATGTTCGTGTTTCCATCCCTCATTGCCGAAAAAATCTTTCTGAGTCTCTACGTTATACTCTTTCCGCTTGCCGTCTCTTATTTTCTCAATGCTGTCCAGCGCGGGCGACACACCCTCGTCATCCTGAGTTTTACCTTTATCTACAATTACCTTTTTCTGATGGGTTTCTACAACTTTGCTGTCAGTGTGCCGGTCTTTCTGCTTGCCCTCGGTTATTGGTGGAAACACAAGGCGCAGATGAACGGAAGGCGTATCGTTTTACTCAATCTACTCATCGTGATTACCTATTTCGCACACCTCATCTCTTACGCCTTCATTTTATTCTCTATCGCCTTATTGGCACTGTTTCATTTCAGGCGAGACTTCAAACGGATCCTCATCACAGGTTGCTATCTTCTCCCTGCAGCCGCGCTACTTCTCGTCTACCTCCCTACTTCTGATCTGTTGGCAGGGGCACCTCCTGAGTTTGGATTCGGACGGTTGGGAGAACTGTTCGCGAACCTAATCGGTATGTATATGCTTGTTGCTTACGCCGAACCTCCGAGTTGGCTCTCCACGCTTGTATCTGCCTTCTTACTGTTCCTCGTTGTTGTGACAATCTGGCAAAATAGGAGAGGGAAAGCAGCAGCATTTGCTGGACAGAGTGCATTTCTCTGTCTTACCGCGATACTTCTTGGACTCTATTTTATCCTACCGAATTCTATTGGTCCCGGCGGTTGGGTCAATGATAGGCTCGCCATTTTAGCCACACTTACTCTATTCGCGTGGTTTCGTGAGTTTGATAAGATTCAGTGGAGACGTGTGTTCACGGCAGCTGTCATGCTTCTGGCAGTGGTTAACATTGTCTATGTCGGCGTTGTCTTCAAAAATCTCAACACTGAGATACATCAGTTTAACGCTTTTGTGCAACGGGTTGGAACGAACAAAATCATCCTTCCGCTCCACTTTGATCCGAGAGGCAGCTCCGAACGCGTCGGCATCTTTGTTAACGCTGCCAACTACTACTGCCTTGACAATGGGTGTATCAATCTTGGCAACTATGAGATACAGTTTGACTATTTCCCTGTGCGTTTCAACGCCGAGTTTGAGAGACCCTTAGACGAGAAAGAGTGGGTCCAAACCGTCCATTGGGAACCAGAAAGGATAGATCTCTGCGCTTATGCTGACAACGTGGATTATCTCTTGCTGTGGGATACTCCCGACACACCTATCGTTGCTGAGGCGATTGAGACGTGTTATACACTGATTGCATCGGAAGGCAGGTTGCGGCTTTATAGCGGGAAGCGATAACAGGGCGCGAAATCGGAAATAGTGGATGCTCACGACTTCTTCAATACTCTCCCTTAAGCGTCAAGGTCGCAATGGTGTGTGTATAATTCAAAAAGTCGAGCAGCGGATCCGCTTCGTTCGTGCGGTTTTGGGTAACCTGATAATCGGCGTTGAGTGTTAGATGCGGATTGAGTTGCCAGTTCAGTTGGACATTTGCCGCTATCTGTGTATCTCGACGATCTTCGGGGATTTCTGGAATACCGCCAGTTTCATCCAGAATCTGTCTACCTTCAAACTGCACCCAGAGTCTGGAAAGTCGAAGCCGTATCCACCGTCCGGTATCCAGTCGATAAAATGAACTTGCCGCAACTTCGGTGCTGGCGAAGCTAAAGAAGTCAACGCTGGAACGATTCAGAAATAGATTTACCTCTTCCTGAAACATAAGTCCTTCAGTTGCAACCTGTATCAGTTTTGCGGCACCGATGTGCCGCCAATCGTTTCGGCGTTCATTATCTTCAAGTCCTGTGATACCTAAAATGAGGTTGTTGAGGTTGGTTTCGTAACTGCTGTTCTCTATCGTGTATTCAATTTTACCGAGCAGCTGTTCGAGAAATCCGAATTGCAAACGTCCCGTTATGTTGTGGCTGTTGGAGCCGATGAGTAGGAAATCCTCTCTGAGCGACTCATCATCGTCAAACCGATGTAATCTCAGGTTATATTCTAAGACGCGTCCGAAGCGTAGACCGAGTTGTCGTTCGGTATTGTTATAGACGTCGGAGGTCCGCACGAAACGTTGCAGTCGATGCGAAGCCACAAGTGGCGGTAGGCTTTCGAGAGGTCGGAAACTCAGTTCAGTTAAAAGAACATCGCTGAACGCGTCGAATTCGTCAAGTTTTCCCTCTGCCCCGGTATAATTTTCAACTTGCGGTGTATATTGCAGTCTGAGTCTAAGTTTATCAGCAACCGGTAAATTCCCGTTCAAGTCAACGCCGAAGCGATTGATTATGCCCACGAGCTGCGGGTCGTCTTCTCCTGCCAAGCTGCTTGTGTATGGATCCACGCTTAAGCCCAATTCTATGTGGTTGTTGAATGTATTAGAGAAGTGGGAACTGATTGTTAGTTCTGCGGGGTCAGTCTCAGACGGTTCGGGTTCTTTTTCTAATAAACTTTGTCCGAATTCAGTCTGAAGTTGTGCAAAGGTAGTGTGCGTATTGAATAAGAGGATGATACCTATGAGTTGTGTAAGAGTAAGTAGGTATGCCCAGTTACTGTCTGTCATTTTTAGTACATTCATTTATTGAATCATCCCGTCTTGTGGGCTTGAGGCGGTTGCGTAGAGTTTCCTAGGGATACGCCCTGCCAGAAACGCCGCTCTCCCGGCTTCAACCGCTTTTTTCATCGCCTCCGCCATCAGTACAGGACGGTGTGCTTTCGCGACCGCTGTATTGAGCAGAACGCCGTCGCACCCTAACTCCATTGCTATTGCTGCATCTGATGCCGTCCCAACCCCTGCGTCCACAATCAGCGGTACCTGCACAAGGTCGCGAATAATCTGGATATTGTACGGATTACGTATCCCCATCCCTGAACCGATCGGTGCCCCTAACGGCATCACAGCAGCGCATCCAAGGTCTTCTAATTTCTTACAGGTAATCGGATCGTCGTTACAGTAGGGTAGCACAGTGAAACCATCTTTGACAAGCGTTTCCGCTGCATTGAGGAGCTGCTCTACATCTGGAAAGAGTGTTTCCTCGTCCCCAATAACTTCGAGTTTGATGAGCGATGTCTCAAGTGCCTCTCTCGCAAGGTTCGCCGTCAAAATCGCGTCTTTCGCTGTGAAACAGCCAGCGGTATTTGGCAGAATCGTCATATCCCGTTCACGGAGAAGAGCGAACAGATTTTCACCCGATGTCTCCGTAAATTTCACACGCCGCATTGACACCGTCGCAATTTCGGCACCACTCGCCGCAATAGACTCCGTCATTATATGAAAGTTCGGATACCCTGCCGTTCCGATAAGGAGTCTTGATGCATAAGTCTGGTCTGCGATTTTGAATTCTTGCATGTTTTTTCTTTAATAACCTGCGCTGTAGTTTCCTCGCAGTTTTCTCATCATAAGTATGCGAGGTTAGATTGCGTTTCTCGACCATATCCATCCAAACTTCGCCATTTTCAATTAGTATAGCAGCCTTGAGGTGTCTTTATCAAATATTTTGGAGCCGTGTTATCCCCCTTGGACAGCACGAATAATTTCCACATCGCTGTCCTCGCGAAGTTCTATCGCCTGCCATTTCGTTTTTGGAATAACCTCTCGGTTCACAGCGACAGCGATGCCCGCCTGTGTTGGATTCAGTTCTAAGACAATGAGCAGGTCGTGAATATTTAAATTCGGATCAACTGTTTTTTCTTTGCCATTAACGTGTATCTTCATTTTTTTCAGTGTGTTTACGGCACACAGCGAGTGCCTACTACTTTAAAAACCTATCTAACTGAAATGGGGCGATTGTCTCTGAGGTCTCACCCGTCAGAATCAGTTTGGCAATTTCGTAAGCCGTAATCGGTGTGAGCAAGATGCCGTTGCGATAGTGTCCCGTTGCGTATATCAGATTTTCAATAGGCGTTTTACCGAGTATGGGAGCATTGTCTCTACTGCCGGGACGTAGCCCACTCCATGTTTCGAGGAGTGGGAGTTCGTAAATCCCCGGCACCGCTTCCCACGCTCCGCGCAAGAGTTCAAACACACCGCCAGCCGTTAAACGCGTATCAAATCCCATCTCTTCACTTGTCGCACCAACGATAAGCCTGCCATCTCTTCTCGGCACCAGATATACTGATGTCGGATACCTTGCCCTGATGGTGCGGATGACGTTTTTGACCGTGATGCCTTCTTCCATTTGCAGTGCTAACATCTGACCTTTCACAGGCCGCACCGGCGGGAGGATCCTATCCGGTAATCCTTCAATCTGTGCAGACCAGCATCCCGCTGCGAGAATAAGCACCTCCGCTTCATGAAAACCGTTTTGTGTTTGCACGCCCGTTGCGGTTCCATTTTCTACGACAATTCTTTCGATGCTGCTGTTTTCGTACAACACGCCCCCGTAGGTCTGGTAGGCGCGCTGGAGTGCTTGAACCATCAATCTGTTATCAACTTGATGGTCGGTTGCGCAGCGAATGGCTGCGGTCACGCGGGGCGAAAGCGCAGATTCAATTTCACGTGCCGCTCGACCAGTCAACCACTCGACATCCAATCCTAATTCCTGTTGTGAGGCGTAAAGATGTCGAAGTTGGTGCGTATCGTCAGGTTCCAATCCGACAATAAGGGTGCCTTCCACTCGATAGCCGATGGGCATCTTTGCATCTGCCTCTAACTCATCAACCCATTGTGCATAGCATGCTAAACTTTGGGAACCGAGTTTGAGCAGTTCCGGTTCTTCGCTATGTGCTTCGGCGAGTGGCGCGAGCATACCAGCAGCTGCCCAAGAAGCAGCACGTCCGGCTTGTGCACGCTCGTAGATGGTGACGGCTGCACCCGATTTCGCAAGCTGCCATCCAATGCTAAGTCCAATCACGCCGCCACCAATGATGATAATTTTCTTATGTGCCATTAATTTAGGAGAAAGAACCGTTATTTTTCTAACACATTGATGAAACAATCTTTCGCTTCGACTGTTTTTGAAATCAACCCTTTTTCATAAGCGAATTTCGCGAACGCATCCCACTTTTCCGCAGATTGCACCTGCGTCGTTGCGAATACGTCCAGTGTATCTCGAAACGCCAGTTCTTCTAACGCTTTCGTGGCATCAGGGTTTGCCTTAAAAAAGAGTTGAAGTGCCTCATCGGGGTTTTCCTTCGTAAATCCGATTGCTTCCTCAATCGCCATCATTAGCTTTTTAGCCGTTTCTGGCTGGTTTTCCAAATAAGTATCGTTAGTAATAATTACTAATTCATAATAGTCGGGAATACCGTGTTTCTCAAGTGCGAAATAATCGGCTTCTGCCCCTTCAAGTTTCAATAGGTTAATCTCGTAATTCCGAAAGGGTCCGATCACGGCATCTATTTGACCGCTGAGGAGAGGTGCCAAAATATTCGTGCCTACGTTTATCAATTCGTAGTCGTCTTCTGCTAATCCAGCATTCGCAGCGATGGCGTTAAACAGAAGCACGTCCAAGGGTGCAACGGTATATCCGATTTTTTTTCCTTTGAAGTCTGCAGGCGTTTTAATGCCGGTTTTCTTCAGGAAACTAATCGTGTTGAGCGGATGTTCCACAAGGAGACCGATGGATTTGACAGGCAAAACTTCTTCACTGGCTCGCGCAATTGTGACGCTCTGTTGGTAACTCACAGCGAACGGGTATTCCCCGGCTGCCACCAGTTTGAGCGGTGCATCCGGGTCACCACCCCAAAGGAGTTCAACTTCCAACCCGTGTTTGGCAAAGATTTTGTTCTCTTGTGCAACATAAAGCGGGGCGTGATCTACGTTCGGGAACCAGTCGAGCAGCAGTGTCGTCTTCGCCATTTCGCCTTTTTCGTGGCTGTCTGCGTAGTTATCAATTTGTCCTGTTAGAAGTATAGCACAACTGATAAGAAACATTAAGCAAATTGCTGTCTTCATGAGAATTTTCCTCTCTTGTTGATTGTCCGATGTACCTATTGGACGTTTGCTTTGTTATACTGCCGCCACGGCATTGCGTACCGTTCGAGCAGCGTCATTAATCCAAAAAGACCTAATCCTAAAAGCGTTAAACAGAAAATAGCAGCGAATACGAGTGAAACTTGGAGTTTTCCATTGGCATATAACATCAGGTATCCAAGCCCGGCCTTCGCACCTACCCATTCACCAATAACCGCGCCGATTGTCGAGATGGAGATACCGATCTTCGCACCTGAGAAAATGAACGGCAGTGCCGACGGGATGCGCACCTTCCAGAGTATCTGCCACCGGGTTGCCCGCAAAATCCTGAATAGATTTACTGTATCGGGATCAGTGGACTTCAAGCCGTCTAAAGTATTCAAAACGATTGCGAAAAACACAATGAGTGCTGCCATGGCTACTTTTGAAGCGATCCCGAAGCCGAACCACAGCACTAACAGCGGAGCGATAGCGAACACCGGGACGGTTTGTGAACCGATGACGTACGGATAGAAGGCTTTCTCCAGTATTGGAAACTCAAACATCAAGATGGCTAACGGAATACCAACGCTGACAGCGAGAACAAAACCGAGAAGCATCTCTTGGAGCGTCACAAACGTATGTTTCAGCAATTGTGCGTGCTCCACAAAGAGCGTCACCACAATTTTCGAGGGTGCTGGTAGGATATAGCGCGGTGTATCGAAAAGATGCACAGCACCTTCCCATATCCCTAATACTGCAAGCAGAATAGCCACAGGGATCACGAATTTGCTGAACATACGTGTCTACTCCTTAAACACAAAAAAGCCATCTTCCGTTTTCGGTGTTAGGAACATGCTTGTGCGAAAAAGGAAGCGGCTCTATGTTTTAATGGCTTTCGGCTTTCAGTCTTCGGCTTTCAGTAGCTTATTTGTAGCGGTAAAGGCATTTGAGACCACCGTACATTCTACTGACAGTTTCCGATAGTTGACGGCTGACAACCATAGCATATTTCCCTACGCTGGCATGATCCAGATCAGGTTCAAAGGGTGTTTTCTCAGCTCTTAAGCAAGTAAGAGCACCCCATAATGTTGTTAATGATTATAGCATATTCTCCATTTTTAAAGCAAATTTTGAAGCAGTAACAGTTTTCCAGAACTTACCGGCATCGCAGCCCCCGGATTTCCACAACTTGTTCGTTAGACCCTATTCCTTTAAAAATCTGTCCAAATGAAACGGGGCGATTGTCTCTGAAGTCTCACCCGTCAGAATCAGCTTGGAGATCTCGTAAGCTGTGATGGGTGTGAGTAAGATGCCGTTGCGATAGTGGCCTGTTGCGTATATTAGATTCTCGACAGGTGTTTTACCGAGTATGGGAGCGTTGTCGCTGCTGCCGGGACGTAAACCTGTCCAGGTTTCGATAAGTGGCAGTTCATAAATATCCGGCACAGCCTCACACGCCCCGTGGAGGAGTTCATATATACCGCCAACGGTCAGATCCGTGTCAAACCCCAGCTCCTCGGTTGTTGCCCCGACGATAAGTCTACCATCAGTTCTCGGCACTAAATATACTGGCATCGGATACCTCGCCTTGACGGTCCGGATGACGTTTTTGATCGTAATGCCCTCCCTCATTTGCAACGCCAGCATCTGTCCCTTCACGGGACGCACGGGCGGGATACTCGTATCTGGTAACCCTTTGATTTGCCCAGACCAACATCCTGCGGCGAGAATCAGCGTATCTGCTTCCTGAAAACCGTCTTGTGTTTGAACACCGGTTGCGGTTCCGTTTTCTATGACAATTCTTTCAACAGGACTATTTTGATGCAACACGCCGCCGCGCCCTTGATAGGCACGCTGGAGTGCCTGAGCCATCAGTCGGTTATCGACTTGGTGGTCAGTTTCACACCGAATAGCTGCAGTCACATAAGGTGAGAGTGCGCCTTCAATTTCACGTGCTTCTTGTCCACTCAACCACTCGACATTCAATCCTAAATCTTGTTGTAAGTCATAAGCATGCCGGAGTTGATGGGCATCATCAGGTTCAATTCCTATAATGAGCGTACCTTCTGCGCGGTAACCGATTGACATTTCTGTTTCTGTCTCTAACTCATTGACCCATTCCGGGTAGCGTGCTAAACTTTGATTGCTGAGTTTGAGGAGGTCGAGTTCGTCGATATGTGCTTCGGCAATTGGGCCGAGCATACCGGCGGCTGCCCAAGAGGCACCGCGTCCGGCTTGTCCGCGCTCATGAATGGTAACAGCGGCACCTGCTTTCGCCAGCTGCCACCCGATACCAAGTCCAATCACACCGCCACCAATGATGAGAATCTTCTTACTTTTCATTATCCCCTTCTTCTAATAGATTGATGAATCAATTTTTTCCTTTGACTGTTTTGAAAATCAATTTTTGATGAACGAATTTTAGAGACACAACAATTTTTCGTTAATCCACCGGCATCGCGTGTGCCGTGATTTCCACGCCCTGTTCGCTCCAGAATTTATATGCGCCGTGGTGAAGCGGAATGACAAACGCCTTCGGTGCATTCTCTATCGTCATGTCAGCAGCGGCTTGGTTTGTTTGGAGCATCGCCTGATGCCCCTCTGGTGAGTAAACGTGCTTCAGAAGTGCGTAAATCGTCTCTTCACTTACTGCTTTGTTTGAGATGAGAACTGTCGGCATCAGAATTGTCTTCACCGATTTAACCTTGCCTTCATAAGCACCCTCCGGCAGAGAACCAGAGAGATAGAACGGATACTTTTCGTAGAAGCCGTACTTTTTCGCAGGTGTGTCGAGATCTATCATACGGATGGATTTAATCGTCGTCAGTTGGATAACAGCACTGTTCGGGACGCTGACAAGCCACTGGAATCCATCTACCTGTCCATCTTGAAGTGCTTCCGCAGCGGCGGTGCCACCTTTGTAAATCGACGTGAACTCGCCCCAGATACCCGCCAGTTTCGACAACCGTTCTAACGTCTGCGCGGTCCCGGACCCACTCGCCCCAGATGCGATTTTTTTACCAACGATGTCCTCAAATTGGTGAACATCGCTGTTTGCGAGTGTTGAAAATTGGTCGTAGGCGATGAAGAGCAGCGTCACCATACGGATGTTGGTTTTCGGTCCTTCTTCTGCGAAAATTTCTTCTCCGTGATAACCGAGATACGCTTCGGAGGCAAAAACGACGCCGAGTCCTTCTGTGTCTTCGTTGACGCGCCGCGTATTTTCAATGGAGCCCGCTGAGGCTTCAACAGATATTTTTATATGTGGCTCTTTATGGCTCAGGACGTGGCTAACACCACCCGCAAATTGTGAAAAACTACCACCAATGACACCCCCCATAATCGATATCCATTCCCTCTCCTGCGAAGATGTATCCCCTGTTGCGGCTTTTTCACTTGATTGCTTGTCGCTGCACCCGTAAAAACCAACTAACACAGCCAACGCGACAGATATGAATAGATGAAGTTCGTTATGATATGCAAATCTACCTTTTGTAAACATAAGATTTCCTTTTGCGTTTGTATATTACATAGTTATCAGTCTTCAGTTGTCAGTCCAGAGATATTTGTAGTGTTTACAGAATTCGCAACTGTCACAAGAGATTCTTAACCGATAACTGATGCCTATAAGAATACCAGATATTTTTTCATCTTTCAAGGGTTTTCTGATGTGATTACGAGAAGCATAAATTTGCTTGATAAATGTCTACGAAACTGTTACACTTTAAGAGTTGGAGAAAGAAAAAAGGAGGCGCAAAAAACAATGAGACGTTTCTGTGCATATCTGTTATTGGTCGGATTCAGTCTGTGCTTCGTTATCGGTCCTGTCGCTGTTAGCGACGCGACTACAAAAAAACGTATTGCTGTTATCTATTTTGAGGACCACAGCCGCTTTGATTCGTCAACCGGGTGTGGTTGTGTGCCGGGCTTCATTGGGAATATATTTGGCACGAAGAAACGGTGGGATTTGGGGGCGGGCTTCCCCAAAATGCTTAACCGGAAATTAGTCGAGACGGCCGTATATGAGCCAGTGAGTGAGGATGAACTCTTAGATGCTATGGGATTTATGGAACTCTCGCGGCCGATCTTAAGGAAGTTGGACCAGGCGCAACGCGCTGAATTGGCGAAGCGTTTAAATGCAGATATAGTTGTAATGGGAGATATCCGAAAGTTTAACCAAGAACGTTTAAGGGCTAACGCTTCTCGGACCCTACGCGAGGGTGGACGTGAAGCACAGCGCGGCAGTGCCAGTGCCAGCTACATGGCACCCGTCATTTTGCGCGGTTCTCTCCACCGTGTCACGATTCGACTCAATATGATGTTTTACGATGCTGCTGGGAATGTGGTCGCTGAACCCCGGATTGCTGCGACCCGCGACCATTCGTATGCTGGCACAAAGGTGGCTTCCCTCGAGGCGAGTGTGACAGAGGACGGAACGAACCTCACCTTTGGGCAGACACCGGACACGCGACGGGCAAATCCGCGTCCAATCGTTAGACCGACGGAGTTGAATGAAATCAAGTTTGCGAGTGCTGAATACGATAGAACGCTTTTTGGCTTCGTAACAAATGAGGTGCTCATTAAAGTCGTTTTAGCACTTCGTGATAGTGTTGGACCTAATTTCATTACACCTTGGGAGTCGAAAACCGCACCGCCTAAGCAGGCGCAGGAAAGTGCCGAAAAAGCAGCCAGTGGACCCGTCAAGGGGAAAATCCAATATGTGGATAACGAGAACCTTGATAAAATTTATATCAGTATTGGATCTAACAGAGACATCGCTATTAACCAAGAATTTGCGGTTTTTACCAGAGGTAAACCCGTACGGGACCTTGATACTGGTGAAATCCTCACCTACCTTGAAAAACAAGTAGCAGTCGTGGCGGTTTCTGAAGTCCTGAATGATAAGATTTCCATATTCCGCGTCGTTGAAATGACGGAAGATCTCAAAATCGGCGATGTTGTTCGCGAAATTACCGCTGATGCTGACGCGTCTGCACAATCTGATCCTGAAGCAGATGCGGCTGAAGAAGAGAAATAGATTCTCTAAAGGGGTGCTATATGATACAGCTCTCAACTTTTTACAGCAAGATTTGTGTAAAAGCCACATTGCTCTTCTGCTTTTTGGCAGTGGGTCTCGTAGTACTATTCGGATGCGATACTCCGAATACGCAAAGGAAAAGCGACACAGCGGATTCTACCGGCACGCCATCTTCAGATGCTGTGGACAAAAAGATTAAAATCGGTTTATCCATGGATTCCTTACGTGTAGAGCGATGGCAAAAGGATAGGGATATCTTCATTGCTGAAGCAGAAAAACTCGGTGCTGAAGTTATTGTTCAATCTGCTGATGGCGATGAACGACGACAAAATGAACAGGCAGAGAACATGATTACACAAGGTGTTGATGTTCTTGTCGTCATTCCCAAGGATAGTGTTGCTGCCGCCCAAATTGTCCAAGCCGCACACGCAGAAGGTATCAAGGTGATTGCCTACGACCGCTTGATTCGCGAGAGTTCACCTGATCTTTATATCTCTTTCGACAACGAGAAAGTCGGGTATTTGCAAGCCGAATATCTGCTACGTCAGAAACCGAAGGGTGACTATTTCCTACTCGGTGGGGCACCGACGGACAATAATGCCCAACTCCTGCGGAAAGGTCAGATGCGTGCTTTGCAAGCTGCAATTGATAGTGGCGACATCCGGTTAGTGGCAGATGGTCAACATTGGGCGGTCAATTGGGATCCACGCGACGCACTCAAGAAGGCGGAACAGGTCTTGACGCAGACAAACAATCAGATAGACGCTGTCGTCGCTTCTAATGATGGGACTGCGGGGGGTGTCATCCAAGCACTTGAAGGACAAAACTTGGCGGGGAGTGTCTTCGTTTCTGGACAGGATGCGGAACTCGCTGCGTGTCAACGGATTGTCAAAGGCACACAAACAATGACGGTTTACAAACCGATTCACCTCATCGCAACCAAAGCGGCACAGGCTGCCGTTGCACTCGCAAAGGGTGAGACAATCGCTGAAGCTACACAGACTGTTAATAACGGCAAAATTGACGTGCCATCAATTCTACTTACACCTATCCAAGTTGACAAAATGAACCTTGATGAAGTCGTCGTTAAAGATGGATTTCACACACGCGAAGCCGTTTATCAGGAATAGTTGTCAGTCGAAATGCCTATTTTTTTATTTGGAATAGATACTGGAGACATCGGCATTGGGGACCGACTCGGATGGGTGTGGTACTCTGATGCTTATCAGAACATCATCATTATTGCCTTGGGAGTCGTTGTAGGGTGGCTCCTTCGCTACGCCTCTCAACAGGAGTATTGGCGGAATGCTGTTCGGCAAATTCGTAGAAATTGGATTGCCATTGTCTGTTTCTTTATTCTTTTGGGATACCTCCTCGTTGGTGTCTTGGATAGTGTCAGTTGGCGGGATCCTTTGTTTACCCAAGAGGGTGTTCTGACACGCAGCGAGAGTGGACGGGTTGTTTACAGACCGAGATCTCTCAGCCTCCTTGACAGACTTTGCACGCCCCTTCGAGAGCGGACCGAGAAAACCTATTCCGCACCGTTAGCGACACATCTATATGCCAAAAGTACCGTTCAGACCCCTGATGGGCGAACGGCTCGCGAATATCCGCCGCTTGCGTATCCACGCACACACCTTTTGGGCACAGACAAGGTCGGCAGCGATGTCTTCTATCGTGCCTTAAAAGGCATCCGAACCGGACTCATCATCGGCGGATTTACCACCTTGCTTCTTGTGCCTTTCGCCATATTTTTCGGTGTTATTGCTGGCTACTTTGGTGGCTGGATAGATGATGCCGTTCAGTATATCTATGCCACACTTGATTCGATCCCCTCTATCCTTCTTATTGTTGCCTTCATGCTCCTTTTCGGACAAGGGTTGTTCAATCTCTGCCTCATCATGGGGATCAGCGGTTGGACGGGGTTGTGTCGTATCTTGCGCGGCGAGACTTTGAAACTCCGAGAATTAGAATACGTGCAAGCCGCTGAAGCCTTCGGTGTGCACCGTGGATTCATTATTCTCAAACATCTCGTTCCGAATCTCATGCATATCGTATTAATCACTTCTATCTTGGGATTTAGTAGGTTCGTGCTGGCAGAGGCGGTACTAAGTTACCTCCAAATCGGTGTTGATCCGACAATGGGGAGTTGGGGGAATATGATTAACACGGCGCGTTTGGAACTCGCCCGTGATCCGATTGTCTGGTGGAATCTTGCTGCAGCGTTTGTCTTCATGTTCGGATTGGTGCTACCGGCGAACCTGTTCGGTGATGCTGTCCGCGATGCCTTGGATCCGAGACTGAGGACGGAATAGACAACCAACTTTTCCTCTGCTTAAAAACAAACAACGGGCATTGCTACCCGTTGTTTATCGTTTTCAGACTGTTTTTGGTGAGATTACTCTTTCTCATATTCCTTGAGGAATCCTCTGAACTCCCGACGGTGCTTCTCTTCATCGGCGAGGAGTTTGATGCAGAGGTCTTGCGTGACGTAATCTATCCCATCACAGAGGCGAATAATCTTATTGTATTGTTCGATTGCAGCGTCTTCCGCTTCAATGACCCCGTGAATTGTTGCGACGACATCGGTTGAATCTTCCGGCGGTTGGAGTGATGCCTGTTCCGGTTTAAAGGCGAATGAGCCGGGAACCCGTCCGTCAATCTCCTTAATGCGGGCGGCAAGTTCCTGCGCGTGTGTAATTTCCGTCTGGATGTCCTCTGCCAAGGATGTCTTAATCTCTTCGGCACGGATACCGTCCAGATCAACAGAAATCGCCAGATAATTAAGCGTTGTTTCTAACTCCATCCAATAAGCGCGAGTCAGTTCTTTGATGATTGCATCTCTTCTTCCGTTTTCCATTGTTTTCTCCTTTTATAGATGATTGCATTATTTGGTATGTTCTATTAGTGTACCGTACCTTAGAATGGGATTTCAACCTTTTTCGGGTGTGTGAATATTTTGACAGCAGGTTGTCAAAATCAGGATTGGACGGACGTGAATATGCATTTAACTTAACGGGATATTTTTCCACGATCTGTCTTAAAAATGTTACACTAATGTTACACCCGTGTACCATTGGATGTGTTGCCTATAACGTTAGAGAACCCAGTCACCATAAGGGTTCGTTGACGTTTCATTTCCGATTTTCTCTTGTGTGAAAAAAAGCAATTTTGCCAAAAGTGTAACATTTTTGAGTTGGCGGTCAGCGGTCAGCAATCAGCAGTCAGTCAGAAACTTCTGGAGTCGCTGAAAATGTTTGTGTCGGTTTCCGTGCCAGCGTTTTATAGATTGATACAATATTCACCCTTCACCTCTTTGAAAAGTCTTATGATATATTATACTATCTTTGCTAACTTATGTCAAGTTAAAATGTATTAGTGATTTATATTTTTGAGGATTTAGTGTCAAAAACTTTACACACCCCCCTTTTTCCTGCTGTCGCAGAAATATATGTATTAGTGGATTTTAAACGGAGCACCGCGTGATTCCTCTTTATAAAGACTCCAAAAAGGCAATAAGCGCGTTGCGCTCTGATTTTGTCATCTGCTCAACGATTTGCCGCGAGACTTCTGCCTCCCCGCCGTGCCAAAGAATGGCTTCCATCAAATTCCGCGCTCTGCCATCATGGAGGAAGTTGGTATGACCGTTGACCCTTTTTACCAACCCGATGCCCCACAACGGTGGAGTCCGCCATTCGCTGCCGTTGGCGTGAAAATCGGGACGATTGTCCGCTAAGTTAGAGCCCATGTCGTGCAACAGCATATCTGTATATGGGTGAATTGTCTGGTTACTAACTGACGGAACACCCACTAAAACACCGGTTCTTAACGTAGGCACATGACAACTCGCGCACTGCGCTTTGGCAAAGAGTTCTTCGCCTTGTTTAACTTGTGGATCATCCACGTTACGTCGCGCTGGCACTGCCAAGGTCTGAACATAAAACGTCACTACGTCTAAAATCTCGTCGTTGATCTCCGGTGTTTCACTGTATTCAGTGAGTTGTGATTGACCTGCTGAGTTCTCGACTGAGAATAGAGATGTTGTTAGTCCCATATCGTCGTGGTACGCTGCGGCGACCTGCTGCAGAAGCGAGGGTTGATTTGCCTTCCATCCGAAGCGTCCAAGACTGTAACGCTGATTGACGACATCCCAGACGTAATTGGGCTTGCCGGAGATACCGTCCCCGTCAATATCGGTTTCGTCTGCGTAAGCGAGAATAGTTTCTTCAGGAATCGCTTCCAGCAAACCGAGTCCGAAAACAGCGGGTGCGACGCGTGGCGATACTTCGATGTTTTCTGGCAGGGGTTGGTAAGTATCCGTAAAAGTATAGTTCGGATAGCGTAGGTGCACGCGCGTGCCATCTACCGTTGTCAACGTCTGTTCGGTATAGTCAATCTTGACCTTTCCTTCCGGGTTTGCATTGACAATTGAGCGGTTGTTAAGTTGTGTACCGAAGCCAGGCACCGGTGTTGGCGGCGTTCCGGCTGCCGAATCCTCTGCTTTTGGAAGACTGAGTCTGAAAAGCAGGGAAACAAGTCCTTCGTTGGAATTTGGTGGTCGCCCGCGACCGTCGCGGGAGTGGCAGTTGATGCACGAAACATTGTTGTAGATGGGTCCCAATCCAGGATTCACCACCGCGGGTGCCGTTACAAAAACTGCTTCAAACTCAACATCGCCTTCCAGATGTTTCGCGAGTGCTCCTGTCGAAAGATTCGGTGCGGGGATTGAGAAGGCGTGGCTTGAGGCATCGAAAATAGTCGTCTCACCACCAGAAAACTCGCTTGTCGAAAATACCGGTACTGATTCTACTGCCACAGGAGACTCGGAGTCACATGCGGTCAATAAAATTGATACCGCAAGGGTTAAGTAGAATAAACTGTGAAAATGCTTCATTTTTTATTGTTGACATTTCGGTGGGGCTCTTGGTGTATGGTAACAGAACAACACAAGTGGTCTGCTCCCTATAGAAACGAAATAGCCCTTTCGCGTTTACGTATTTCGGAATTAAAACTCTTCTACACAATTAATTGAACTCGCTTGATTGAACGAGAGGGAGTATATCTTGTTCAAGCGTCTGTTGTACCTTGCTAACGGCATCAATCGCGGCTTGAACAGCACCTCGGTTTGCAGTAATTGAATCGCGGAACGGATCTGGAATTGCCCCGATAGCATCAATTGCTGCCTGTATCTCTTGCTGGAAACGAGCATCTAAATCGGGATCGTGAATTTTTATGAATTCGTTGAGCCCTTGCCCGTCATTTGCGAATTTCCCCATGTAGACGTTCTGAATCCCTCGGATATTGTCTTGGAAGTCCGAGATGGAGTTGAAACTGAATTGGGATTCAACAAGGGTTGTGTTCGATTCGTTGTAGGGGTCGGATATTTTACCATTAGCAACCTCATCAGCGATGGTTATCATACCGTTAACCATTTCTTGCACCGCTGCGCTCTGTGAGGGATAGATAGTACTCCCTGTCCCAGCGTGTGCCACTGCACTGCTGAAGTTTTCACCTTCTGGTGCCCACGCTAAGCGTAGTTGAGAGGTACTCGTCTTAAGGTTCTCTGTAGTTGAAACGAGGTATTCCAGTTCACGTTCGATTATATCCGATGCTTTGCGTTGGTTGCCGTCCCGGAACAGCAGGAACTCGATTGTGTGAAATCCTTTCTGCGTATCTTCTAATCCACTGACAAAATCCACCGTTAGCACATCATTGCTGTCTAAAACAGACTGCAAGTTAACATGATCAACGGGCCAGCTATCTAACGCCGGATCAAGTCCTTGTGTATCAACGGGACCGAATAGAAATGCCTCGCTCTGTTCCCACGGTGTTCGGGTTGCTATCCACGCCTGTTGTGCTTTTTCGAGATTCGCTTGTGAAGTATCGGTTTCCAGTGCCTTAACAGCTGCCAACAGTTCGCCAGCTTTGTTATCTAAGTCAGTGTATGTGGCTAACACAACCGTGTTTGCAAAATCATTGAGCATCGTGCTTGCATCAAAAGCAGCATCTTGTGAATCGTTAAGTTCATCTGTCTCATCATCGCTTCCGCATCCGACAACAAAAGCGGATACCAATAGCAGAAAATAGAACAATGTCCAAATTTTATAGAGTTTCATAAAAATCTCCATATTTCATTTATTAAATATATGCGGCTTCCAACCGCGTTTGTTAATATTGAAAACCGAAGCCGAGCGCAAAGGTGTTTTCTCTGTTTTTATCCGTTGTTGCTAACCGTCGGAGTGAATAGTGACTCTTGAAAACCATCTTTGGATGAATATGGTAGTTGATACCAAAAGTCCACGTACTTCTTTCCCACCGCGGATTGTCAAAGATAATCCCTTTGACACTCGCCATCGTATCGTAAAAATCGTAACGCGCGAAGACATCTAAAACCTTATCTGAAGGTGCTTCCTCCGAATCGCGATATTCCGCGCTGTTATTTGGTCGTCTGAAGAAAGATAGAATATCGTAGCCTGCCTCAATATACCAACCTACCGCTGAACTCCCTATCGGTGTCCGTTTCACGTTGAGATTATTGGAGAGGGTTCGGTTGACTTTGGAGAGCCTATCAGCGTTTTCAAGCGTTCCCCAAAGGAACAATCCTCGTATTTTCACCGCATTTACTTCATAAAATCCGTGAACACTTACAATCCCGACGTGCGCGTCGAAATCCACATCAGGTTTTGGGCGGTTTGCCGCGGTGTCTCCGTAGTAGCCAGAGATACCGAGGATTGCGTTTTCGTGGAGCGCGTAATCAAGTCGTCCAACAAATGCCGGTGCCTCGGCGTTGGCTGTTTCAAATCGCAGTTGGTGTCCACGGACTATCCAGTGTCGGGAGCTAAAGCCGGTTGAATCCAATCCGTTAATAATTTGTGCTTGATAGTTCAGTGAGCCGAGCGATCCGAAAATTTCAACACCGGTTTCGTGCCAGATCGTTGGAATAAGGTGTGTTTCTGCTTCGGGGCGCGTCGTTGTAAAGTAGTGTTGCGGTCGATGTCGTTTTGAAACGAGTCCTACTGGAACGATAATGTGCCCGACGCGGAAGTTTAGGGATGGTTGGACGGAGAAAACAGCAGCGAGTTTTTCGACGATAACTTCACCGCCTTTCTCGATTTCCATCTCGAATTCTCCGAACTCTTCAAATTTATCAAATTCCATCGTGCTACCAGTACCACCGTGTTCAAACTCCAATTCCGATTCAAGTTGGATGGTATCATTGATACGGTATTTTGGCGCGATAACGAGACGTTCCACGTCAATAGCGGCGCGTCTGTCCGGATCAAGTTCCCAGTCGAAATGGGAATAATTAATCACCCCGTATCCAGAGACCGAGAACGGGTTCGATTCAGCAATAGCAGCAGCGCTATTAAAAATCGCTCCTACGAAAATAAACAGTCCCCAAACAGTGAGGAACAGGGGTTGTTTTTTCATAAATACAAATCTCTAACAAATATGATATTGAGATTCATTATCATATTTAGTGGTGTTTGCCCGAAATTTTTGATTTTATGTTGGAGATTTCGTTTTTTTACTTGATAACGAATCTCAGTATCTTTAATTATACCTACAATTCTCGCGACTGTCAAAGAAATTCGCGATAAATTGGCAGGTAACCGCGTGAATTATGTTAATTATACCTACAATTTCTGTAAATGTCAAAAAAATCTACAGAAAGTGTGAAAATTCCTAAAAATCTGATAAATAGGTGAACCACGCGTTGACTAAAATCGGTCGGGCCACCAGACGTGCGGATGACCGAGTGGAAAGAGGGTTTCCAGTACGGGAATAATTCCCCCACTTACCGAAACATCGGGTTCAATGAGGAGGTCTTCAATGCTTCGTCTCCCCATCATCAGTTGGATGAGTTTGTCTTGTGGTATCTCAAGATTGAAGATGTTCGCTCGACTGTTGGTCCGTGCAACGCTGCCCCTATCAATTTTTAGGCAATCCTGTCCGATATCTGTTGAGATGAGAATCTGCCCGCTCCACTCTGAGAGATGGGCAGAGCGTTGTAGGCGTTTTCCCAATTCACTACTAATTCCTTTTAAGGTGCTCGACTGGTTGATAATCCGCATCATACCGGCGCTGTTCTTCGGGGTATTGGTATGTGTTCGACAGCCATAGCGGCGACAGAAAATAGTAAATGGATGGTCTGCGGGGATATGACCCTGGACCTGTGCTGCCCCGGTGTGTTTGGCGCGGTCCGCAAGAAAGCAGACGATTGTCTCAAAAATTGTTCTGTCTTGGAATCCGATGTCACAGAGGATACAGTTCTCCTCTGTGGCGTCACAAACGAAATAGCCGATGACCACATCATCTTCGTCCAAGACAACGTAGGGATCAGCACCAACCCTAAAGTTGCTCCCCATCTTGAATTTTTTCCAACGGGTCTCGTCTCGCAGAGGCGTACCCGTTCGGTCGGTGTTGTTTGCTGCGTAGAGCGACAATATCTCTGGTGCGTCGTTCTTCTCAAATTTACGGATCTGATATGTAGGTACAGCTGCCTGTGCCTCCTCGGTTTCAAGATAGATCCATGTTTCCGGTATTACTGTTGCGTAGCCAAACTTAGGATAGAAGTTCGGGATACCAAACAGCATCGCGACATCGAATCCATTCTCAGTCATGAACGCTGTGGCGTCCTCCATGACGCGCCGGGAATATCCTTTGTTACGATGCTCCTCACTCGTGCCGACACCGGCGATGCCGCCCATCTTGAGTTTTGCGGACCCGAATCGCATCTGGTATTCAATAAGCAAAAGGCGACTCACATCTTCTTCATCTTCAGTCGAAAGCGATATCCACCAAGCATTATCAGATTGTGAGAACCGGTCAATTTTCATCGAATGCCTCTATTGTCTCAATTGTTATGTCTTAATCCGTTGGCTTTGATAGTTTATGCATTACAGCGGCATATAACGCCTTGCACTCATTCTCAAATGGTCCGGGTTTGCCAAGATTTTCTGGAAAGTGTGAGAACAATTCCGCTTCACTGACTTCGTTCAGGTCTGTTGGGTTGCCTAACGTTTTAATTTCTCCGTAGTAAGCGATCCCCCAGTATTCGAGGTTGTACATGAAGCAGTGTACGTAACACAAAACTTCAAGGTTTCTCAGTGTCGCACCCGTCTCCTCCAGGAGTTCACGGTGTGCTGCTTCTTCAGCCGTTTCTCCGGATTCGACGCGTCCACTGGGTAGTACCCAGATACCCTTATCGCGCCATTTGCAGAAGAGTATTTGGTTTTGTTGATGCGCGACACAATTGATAAACTCGATTTTCCCGACATTTGCTGGGGGTTCCCCGAAATAGAGAAACATGTGTCCGTCTTGTTCTTCAATCTTTTGAATCAATATTGCTCTCCTGATATAGTAGATTTTGCAATTACTTTGATCTTGTGAACTGGCGAGGTTGGGAAACCCCGCCAGTTTCCTATTTTACTGTTTTTCCCAGATTTGCACGTTATGTCTCGGCAAATCAAAAGGATACTCCCCGTATTCAAGTATAGGCAGTCCGTTATCATCAACGGTGACGACGACATAGAGCCGATGTGGGGAAACGGTTGTATCCACGCGCTCGAGGAACTGCCATTGATCTCCTTCGTTAGATACTATTTTTACCTTCGTCCAAAGGATCCCTTTGCCATCCGTATATGTTCCGTCTGATAGCAGAACGCTGTGTGGCGGATCTGGTGGCAAGGTGAAACTTTCGCCGATGGTAGAGGTCGAATTTAAGTGCGTGTGGAACACAAGCACCCAAGTCCCTGGCACGGGCACCTCAACACCGTTCTGATCCACGACCCAAACGTGATCGCGCGCTTCCGTCAGGATTGGAGTATCTATCTGTGGAGTTTCCGGTTGTATTACTTGATGGATCCGATCGCAGGAGAGAAACCCGACAATTAAGGCAGTGATGGTAAGTATAAGTCCAAATTTTATGATATGCCTGTTTTTAATAAGCATGATAAATTCCTTTGCTTTTTGAATGAAAAATTATATCGCCTATGTTTTCTTCGGAAACCATAGGCTTGTTTATATTATATCTATTGTTTTCATGAATCGCAAAGAAATTTGGGATTGTAGAGGATTTTAGGTTGTCTTCACACACTGCACCGGCGAGGTTAGGAATGCACGTCGCATTTAGGCGAGTACGCCGCAAAACCTCGCCTACCTATTATAAGAGTAGAGTCAGCGGCAAGGAGAGCCAACTTTAGAGGTTCACAGGTTATAGAATTTATAGAATGTTTCAATCGTGCATTCAGGTCGTAGTACTTGGTAGGGAAAGCATTGAAGACAGTCCTCAATTGTTTTCTGTTTGTCAAGACCTTTCAAGAACTGTGAGGCAGCAGGTTGTCGGATGGATCCGTTGCGAGCGATAAATTGTCCCCACAATGCCCAGAATCCGGTTTCATAACCGACCGGTTTTGCTGTCTTAACATAGTTCGGGGGAAAGAGTCTTATGTAGGCAGGTATGTTGTAAAGCCAGGAGCCGCCGCGCACTGTCTCTACATCCGAGTGGTTTATCTGAATGTGTCGAAACATCGCGGACAACTCCGATTTGCGTAGGGTCATTCTGGTTTTGCTCAATGCTCCATGTTCGGAGGTTTCACGATTTTCAAAGTGGAGTCGAAGTTTTTTTGTGCCGCGCCATGGATAGACGTAGGAGAAACACCCAAAAAATTGTCGCTCATCAGAAGATTCTGACGCAACAGTCATGCGTTGGAGATAAAAGTCATAAGTCCAATCTTCGGGATTATCTGACGTGTAAAGACCGTGAATGAACGCATCCCATAGTGGATTGGACATATCGTGGGAGACGCGCAAGTTGAACAGGTTTCGCAACATTGTGTGGTTTATTAACACATCTGCCAGTTCTTGATTGGAAACTTCAGCGATTTTCTGAGCGAATTTAATTTGCAATGTGAAGAATTCTTTCGCGTATTGAATCAAGGCATAGTTCCTCTGTTTGTTTCTGACTACCCCTCAACCGACTGTCTTATCTTTTCGCTGATGTATAATGACACGATTGCCATCAGGATCTTCGACAATCGCCCAAAAGCATACAGCGGATTCACCTAAAGGCGAAAGAGCCTGTATTCCTGCTTGTTCTAATTCTTCAAGAGCAATCTTCGCGTCAGCAACTGCAAGCGCGACCGTCCCTCCCCCCGGTTGCGTAAAATCATAGCCTTGTCCTAATACCAATGTGCCGGGATTAATCTCAAATTCTGCCCAGGTGCCTTCATGCACCAAGCACGCCAGTGGAATTCCAAGCAGGTCACGATAAAAGGTGAGCGATTTTTGCATATCGCTCACCGCAAAGAAAGTAAAGTCGATGCCTAATACATTCACAACTATAGTCTCCTTTACTCACGCCTACAATGATGTACTAAGCAGCAAGGGTTTGGATGGGGTATTCACCATCGTATTCGGGTGCTGTCCAGAATGGATGCCAATCTGTGGCTCGATCCTTTCCAATGTAGAGCGTCTTTCCGATAACTGCCCACGCTGTTCCATCAGATGTAAACGCGATACAACCTGTGCTAATCCGATCAGTGGGTTCTGTGAGTTGATCGTTGAGTTGCGTCCACGTTGCACCGCCATTCTCCGAACGACAGAGCCATGCACCACCGCCTCTGGGTCCGTTTTGGACTGTGGCAATCAGAAGGTCTGGGTCTGCTGGATGTACAGCAACGCCAGTGCCGTAGCGACGCGGTAAACCTTCAATCCGATTTACCCACGAATTCCCTCGGTCGGCACTGACATAAACACCGTTTTGCGTGTTTGCATAAACTCGGTTATTGTCTGCAGGACACGTGGCGACCTGATGGACATCTTTATGAAGTTCTGGCGTGACGGGTTCCCAGGAAATCCCTTCATCAGGGGAACGCATGATACTTCCGACATGGATATCTGCGTAACAAAAACCGTCTTGGGTTTTGGCGAGCGTCCGTACGGCTGGCGGTCCGCCCCAGGGCGTATACCATTCTTCTCGACACGGTAATTCATCAAACGCAACGATGCGTTCTGCGGGACCCTCTTCTCCAACGAGACGATAGACATAAGCACCTTCATCCGTCCCGATGAGCAGGGTCAACGGATTTTCACGAACAAGTAGCAAAGAAGCGATTGGATCTTCGATGCCGGTTGGGATCTGTTTCGGGTCGTCTTCTGACAGAAGCAGGAGTGTTCCGTCCGATAGAGCGAACAAAGCGGCTTGACCGTTTGACAGTGAAACCATTGCGCCGTAGCCCAGGTCTTGATGATCTGTGCCTTTATAGACTTGAATGGGGTCACCACCTCCGTTATTCTCGACGGTATAGATAGCGTTGTAAGTGGCAATAAACATTATATTTTCTCCTTTGCTTTGACAAACAACTGACACACAACAGAATTCCTTTTCTAAGCATGTAGCATTTTTATAAATGTATCATGGTTTGAAAAGTCTTCGACCCAAAAATTACATTTTCCCTTTAAACGTGCTCCGACTCCTATGAAGTGCCATCCGAGTTCTTGAGTCGCTTGCATATCCCATTCAGCGTCGCCTATATATACGATGCGCTGGAAGTTATTCCCTAACGCAAATAAGCATTTTTTCATAATCGTTACGCGTTCGTCACCATCGTCACTGGAAGTTAAGACCGTATTCCTCAAGTTAAATCCTGCATGCTGAAGTTTCATTGTGGCGGTATGTCTCCAACCACCTGTCGCGAATCCAACTTTATAGCGACCCATAGTGCTAAGTTTATTAATCAGATGAATAGCACCTTTTTTGGGACGACATTTACCAGCGTTTTGAAGATACTGCCTAATCATTTCGCCGAATTTCATACGGACTTCCTTAATTTGTTCCTTTTCCCGAATCCTATTCTCTTCCATAATTTGTCGCAAACTACCTGTGTCGGTTACGTTTTTGTATTTGCTCCAATCGTCATGGATGTAAACTTCACCCAAGACCTCTCTTATTGCGGAGATGTAGCAGGCATCATCGAAACCAAAACTTTCTACCAAAGTACCATCGATGTCAAATATTGTGGCGATCATTTGTTGCTATTTCATTATTCGTTTTCGGTGGAATCTACGAACAATTTTCGTCCATTCAACGGCTGTACCGGTCGGTTGTTATCAGGGATAATCGCTTTAAATGCTGCGATTTGGGCTTCAGACATCTCAATCGGAGTTGTCAGCACAAACCATTTGACTCCTTCTGAACAGGGCGGGGTCGTCAACGAACCGTCGTAGTGATAGGTGCTTCTCGGACCGGGCAACAAATCAATGGCATTGAAGCTAACACCTTCATTGTATAGGGATTCGCCAGGGACGGATGGAAGTTGGTCCCAGATTGGCGTAAAATCAGCATTTTCGCGCCCGCTTTCAATAAACACACCGACGACTGCTAAGTTCCCCTCCTCGCTTTCGTGAACGAGGTGCATTTCCATAGCGAACGATTGACCTCCCACGGTGTGTTCGCTCGGGGCGTGGAAATGGAATTGGACCAGCTGATACCGCGCGCCATCAACCTCGATCCAACTTCCTTCTGGATATGCAATTTGAATGGTATACCCCGTATTTTGGATGTTCAAGTCTGTTGTCGACTTGTAGGCATAAGTAATAGATGGAAGTTTGACCGGCGTCGGGTTCACAAGATCTATTGGCGATTGATATTTTCCGTTTGCGCAGAGGATATATTTCGGATTGAGCTGCGCCCAAACGTCCGGTCCATTCTCCGCTTCGTAACCCCATTTTGTTTTTTCGGTATGAAATGGAACACTCTCTGTCTTTCCACAACTTGTTATACACATAAGAACACACATAGTGAGGATAAATACTTGTGCGATAGGAAACGGGTTGGAATCACGTCCTATCGGTAAGTGGCAGATGAGCCATTCCATCACGATGTATCGCCTCCTTAGCAAAAAAGTTTATTAAATTTACCCGTACGCCATTTCGGGGTGTTTCCCAAGAACACGCAACAGCCGTTCATCAGCGTCTTCCAAGACATAATCCGGCATGCGGTAGTTCAGGTAGGGCCAAAACCGCTGTGCAACGAAACGTTGTCCGTAGACTTGGTGGAACAGATAACGCACGCGGTCAGTCTGGTTCGGTGCCCCGCGGTGCCAAGTCTGTCCGTTGAGCAGATAGAGGTCCCCGGCTTTCATGAGGAGTGAAACAGGTTCTTTACCCCCAAAGGTTGGCTGCTCCGGTTCATCGGGTTGTCGTCCAGAGTAGTGGCTGCCGGGAACGAATTGGGATGGACCGTATTTCACACGGTCTTGATCGGTCAAGGCAATTTGGACGGACATACGGAACACCGGCATTCGTAGTTTCGGATCGTGCCGTTCCATCTCAGGTGTGATTGGAAATTCCACGCCATCGTCAACATGGAAGCGGTTGATACCTAAATCTTTGCGGTTGAGGATACAACCTTGAGCAATACAGTGGCAGTGTTCACCAAGCACGGTTTCTGCGATGCTGATAATCGGCTCGCGCACGAGTAGGTCGCGAAACATAAGATCGCACTCAAAGAGACGATGCACGACAATAGGGGCTTTTCCATCTTGCCGAGAGCCTTTAACGTTGCGCATTTGCAGGAAGTAAGGTTCCGAGAAGATTTCATCAACGCGCGCAACAATCCGTTCACACTCTTCGCGTGAGAGCACATTTCTGATAATCGTTGCACCATTTTGATAGAAATCCGCCAAGATAGCGTTCAAGGTGTCCGGTGGTAAAGGTTCAGCGGAAAGTGCTTGTTCTTTGGTTTCCATGGTTCTGAATCCTAATGTATGGATTGAGCAGTGCGAGCGTTTTATTGATATTCCGTGACAATTAACGGGAGTTTCTCACGCAATGGACCCAATTCAGCACAGACACCGTTCGGGTTCAACACTGCGATTGTTCCTGTAATGTCGTGAAGCGGAAAATTACTCTTTGGTTGCGTGAATTCGATAGCAGGGCGGTCGCGGTTGTCCTCAACGAAGCAATTGATGAAATCAATACCGCCCATCGTCTCAACTATGTTCGTTTGCGGTAAAGATAACGAAATCGGTGACCATTCACCGCCGAACTGCTGATCCCTGGCGGCGTTGATGACACTACAGTTAGTGAAGATCACCCGTGCGCCTTTTGCTGATTTTTCTTGAACCTTAATGCCAAAACCGATAGTACTCTCAACTGTACAGTTATCAAATTCAATGCTACCACCCGGGCCGTCGTCTCTAATCTTTGATACGCGGATACCTGTTCCGTGTTTACTGCTGATGTAGCAATTTTCAAAACGCATTGTCATGTCGTCAGATTCGCTGGTGGTATGTGCCAAGAAGATTTCAATACCGTCTCCAGCGTTATCAATAAACTGGCAGCCGGAGAAGACCACGTTCTTTATGCGTTGTTCACTTTTATCGGGTTCAATATCTACCCCAGAACAAGGCGGAGTTCCCCACGTGTTTGAAAACTTGCAGTTTTCGACTTTAAGGTTTTCGGCACTAATAACACTGATGCCTTGTCGATAGTGGTTATCACAGGTGATGTCACGTAGGAGAACGTCTTCAGAGAAGGAGCATTCTTTGCTGCCGTTAACGTAGATTCCATCTCCGCCGCTATCTTTGAGCGTTAAGCCTAACACATTTACATTCTTACTGCCTCGAATAGCGAGGGTCATCCGCCATTCCGCTTTTTCGTACTGTCCATACCATCGGTTCCAGCCCATCTGTTCAAGCACGAGTCCGGTGATATAGTCCTGTTTCCACATACGGAAGGTTGCGCCGTATCCACGGATGGTGAGATTCTCGACATCTTGTGCAGTGAACATGGAATCGCCTCTACCGCGGTACTCTCCTCGTTTTGCCGTGACAACCGTTCCGGGTTCAAAAATTATCTCTTGGTTTCCAGCGAGTTTAATTGGCTGTACTATCCAGTCGGCGTACATATTGGGGACGACCACCCGTTTTGCGCCGGAATCGATAGCCGCTTGTAGCCCTTCTGTTGCGTCTTCCGGATCGAATCCCCACCACGCTGCGTTGACGACTGAATTTTTCCCTGAACAAACGTCCGCAATCGCTTCAAGATTTTTCATTGTTAACCTCGCCGTGTCTCAATAAAGAAAGAAGTTGGGTTTCGCTGTGCTCAACCCAACCTACGTTTCTTCATCCACCAATCAATTTACGACGCAAAGGTCTTCTCATCATCGAGGGCCATCAGCGCGAACCATGTTTTAATGTCCGTTCGCTCTGGAGCGATTTTGCTAATCATCTTCGCCATAAGTGCCTCATAGCGTTCGTCTGTGGGCCCCATCTTGGTCATCCGTTCGTTAAAGGCTTCGATATCCGCTTGGCTTTTCGGATGGTTTTCCGTCAACCACGCCTCAATCTCTGCATCGGTCGACAAAGTCTTCAATGCCTCAGTGAATTCTGCGGCGGAGATTCCTAAAAATCCGAGCGTTGCCCGGTCAATCCCTGAATCCTCACCGTAAAAATAGGCACCCAGTGAGTTGCTATTAGCTGCGCGACCTTTGTCAATCAACCGTGCGAGTTGAACCATGCCGTAGACATCTGTATTATAAGGACTCCGTGGTGCGCGGCGGTTAAGGTCGATAATACCGAAGCTCAATTGATCGTCCACATCTTGAAGTTGTACCCACGTGGTAATGTCCGTACGCGTTGGATCTACTTCTTGACATCGCGCTTTGAACCTTTCCCGTGTTGTTTCATTGGGTCCATAGTTTACCAGCGTTTCGTTGAATTCGTCGATTTCGTCTTGTGATTTACTGGCGTTTTCCCGTACCCATGCTCCGAGTTCAAGATTATTCGGATTATTAACCGCTGCCTCTTGGAAATCATCTGCGGAGATACCGAGGAATGTTAGGATGCGGACATCTTGTCCAGAATTATCGCCGTATAGGTATTCACCGATTTTCTCAGCGCGTTCCGCGCGTGCTTTATCAGCCATCCGAGCGACACCACAAATGCCTGCCACATCTTTGGCGCGTGCGCTGCGCGGAGGCCCATCAGTGAGGTCAACCTGCCAGAAGCTTCCCCAATCGTCTAATTCCATAGACTGGAGTACCGTTGTGATGTCAGTTCTGCCGGGCGCGTAGCGAGCGAGCCGTTCTTTCAGGCGTTGTTTGTGTCCTTCAGTATCTGGGTTTAAGTTAATGGTTGCCTCGTTGAATTCTGCGATCTCTGCCTCGGTCTTTCCGCTTGTTTCGAGCACCCACTGTCCGAGGGCAGCATCGTCATGTTCGTCGGCTGCTTCGGCATAAGCGTCAGCGGTAATTCCCAAAAACACTAAGACTTGCCGATCCAATCCCGAGTTTTCACCGTAGAGATACTCGCCGAGTGTTTCTGCGTTATGTGCGCGTGCTTTGTCTGTCAGCCGTGCCGCACCTACGATTCCGGCAACGCTCAAGTTTGTAGGTCGACGTGGTGGTTGGTGTGTCAAATCCATAATTGATATATCCTTCCAGTTCAAGAAATGAGATATTATGTCTTTCACCAATATTTTATCATATTTAAACGGTGTGTCAAGAGAAAATCTGAATGCATTTCCTAATTTATCTTGACATTTTTCAGGGAAAATGCTATGTTTGTCATAAAAGCGCATGGAGGAACGCAATGGGATTCCCTGTTTACGATTACCGCACGGATATACGGAATGTGTTGGTGACTCCGCAAATTCGTTCTCGTTTCCTACGAATGGAGCCTGGACAGAGTGCTCAACGCCATAGTCATGACTTAGGACATGAGATTTTCCTGATCCTCGAAGGACGCGTCGAATTTGAAATTGATGGCGAAACCGAGGAGTTGGGACCGGGACAGATGTGTATTGCATTGGCGGATCAACCGCACACGGTGCGCGTTCTTGGTGATGAACCGATGACGATGTATCTGTCCGTTACACCACATATCCACCCGACGCACACGCCGCGAACAGAGGACGGCGAACGGCTACCACATAATTTCGTCTCTGCTCGCGCCTACGATGTCGAACCGAATATGCAGGTGTCTATACCGGAACTCGTTGCGCGCCAAATACATGCATCACAGTTGCTTGAGGCGTTGACGCAAACTTGTACAGCCGCTCAGCAGGAGATGGGCGACCAACTGAAGGCGGCACTTGCTGAAGGTGATATGGATACGGCTACTGCAGCGCGTAAAGCAATGTGGGAGGCGATCTATCCGGTTTACAAGGCAATTGCTGAATTGGGAGATGTTTGGAATACGCTTGCTCCGCGTGTAACCGATTGAGTTGTTTCGCAGATAAACTGACAAACTCTGATCCGCCTGGTCAGTTTTTAACTTGTTTTATATTCAAGTCTGTGGTATACTTAAAAACAACAAAGAGGACATTTACCTAATTTATTTGGGAAAATTGCCCGATTTGAACCGAATTTGATTTAACAACGTTTAATTGTTTAATATTAGGATAGACTTCTCTTTTGGAAAAACCTCGTTTAAGCGATCCATCTTTGTGTATCTAACGAAAGCACGCCAACTCAGAGAATATCCTAAGTTCAGATGGATTTTCTTCAAACGAGGAATCAATCTCTGTTTCAAAAGGCAGAGAGAAAATGTCACAATATAAATGAATTGTAAGGAGTACCTTATGATGAGAGACCAGCTTTTTAACGGGAAAGTTCTTTTTTCCTTGTTAGCTGTTGTAATGTGTTTTGGGTTCACAGCGATGAGTTACGGCCAGGCTACCGTCTCTGTGGAACCTGCTGAAGTAGAATCCCCGGCGGCTGGGGAAGGACTCACGATAAGCGTTAATATAGCCGGTGGTACTGATGTCGCGGGATATCAAGTGACCGTTAACTTTGATCCGACCGCACTGAGTTATGTTTCCAGTGCGAACGCGGATTATTTGCCTGCAGGTGCTTTTGCTACCCCGGCTACTACAACTGATAGTAGTGTCACACTTGGAGCAGCTTCTCTGGGGGGTGCGGCGGCGGCGGCTGACGGTACACTCGCTACGGTAACATTTGAAGTCGTTGCGGCAAAAGCGTCCGCTATCAGCCTGACAGATGTTCTTATCTCTGATGCTACTGCGAATGAATTAGAGGTCACTACCGCGGACGGTATGGTTACTGTTGCTGCAGCTGAAGAGGTTGCCGAAGAGACCACTGAAGAGGAAACTGAGGAAACTACCGAGGAAACCACTGAAGAGGAAACTGAGGAAGTGACCGAAGAGACCACCGAAGAGGAAACTGAGGAAACTACCGAAGAACCTGCTGAAGAGGAAACTGAGGAAGTCACCGAAGAAGTAACTGAAGAAACCCCGACAGAAATGCCTGAAGAGGTTACCGAAGTTGAAATGCCGGTGAGCCAGATGTTCGAGATTACGCTCACGAACCTCACTATGGGTGAACACGGTATGAGTGGGCAAACTTTCTCACCTGCGATCTTCGCAACACATCCTGCCGATATTAAACTTGCTGTACCCGGTGAACCCGCAAATCCTGCAATTGTTGCAATGGCTGAAGGTGGAGATACCTCAGGACTTGCCGCACTCGCAGCTGCTGCTGGTGCAAACGTCGCGACGGCTATGAATGCGGATGGGACGAACAGATATACGATGCCGGGTCAATCCTCAACAGTTACTCTAACTGCTGACATGACGAACTCTTCGCTCTCTGTCGGCTCTATGCTCGTGTCAACCAACGATGCCTTTATCGCAGTGCTTGACGTGCCACTCTTTGATGAAGACGGCATGCCTGTCTCGGCAGAACTTGATTTGATGGCGTATGACGCTGGTAGTGAAGATAACACAGAGATGGCTTCGGATATTCCGGGTCCCTTAGGTTTAGATGAAGCGACGGATCCCGCGGGCAGTAATGCGCGCGTGCCGACGGTAGATGGCGTGATTATGCCTCACGAAGGTATCCAAGGCGTTGGTGATGTCAGTGAAGCGTTCGCGTGGGAAGAACCTGTCGCGATGCTGACGATCACGCCGGTTGAAGCACCGATGGAGCCCGTCGCGGAAGAACCGATGCCGGAACCCGAACCAGAACCCGAACCGATTGTTCCTGGTTTTGATGTTACGCTTGAACCCGGTTTGAATATGATTTCTATTCCGTTAATGCCTGCAGAGCCATACACTGCGAAGTCATTGGCAGAAATGCTTGGTGCGACAGTCGTTATCCAACTCGACGCTGCAACACAGAGTTTCGTCGGTTACACGGTCGCTGATGGTGATGATGGTTTTGGTATTGATGGTGGTAAAGGTTATATTGTTAACACGCCAGCTGGTGGAATGGTGAAATTTACCGGTGATGCGTGGGACAACCAACCGGAACCTGAACCGGTTGTTGAAGAGATGCCGGAAGAGATAGCCGAGGAAATGCCAGCCGAGGAAATGGTAGAAGAAATGCCGGCAGAGGAAATGCCAGCTGAAGAGATGCCAGCCGAGGAAATGGTAGAGGAAATGCCAGCCGAAGAGATGGCAGAAGAAATGCCGGCGGAAGAGATGCCAGCCGAGGAAATGGCAGAAGAGATGGTAGAAGAGATGCCAGCCGAGGAAATGGCTGAGGAAATGATGGTTGAAGAGATGGAAGAGATGGAAGAAGAGGAGATGGCTCCTGAAGAGCCCGTCGTCGAAGAAGCCGCCGCTGCTCCCGCGCTCTCCACTTTCAAAACCGCATGGGCATTCATCGTCACAAGCGATATTCAAGGCATGGAGACCGGCACAGTTTACAGACTCGTCGCTGAAAATCTCCGCACCGGTACGATCGCAACGCAGAACATCACAATGGGTGTGAAGCGTTCTTCCGCTGTCTGGGCAGATCTGAACCGCAAAAGCGTTATCGAAGCAGGCGATAGACTCGAAATCGCACTCTACGATGATCGCGGTCGCGTCGTCTCAGGTCCCTTCCAACGCACGGTGACGACGACGGACATCCGCAACGCCTTCTTGAATGTTGACTTGACGGTTGGCGATGTGCGTCCCGAGGAGACGGTATTGGCGCAGAACTTCCCGAATCCGTTCAATCCAGAGACGTGGATACCGTATCAGTTAAGTGAATCGACGGAAGTCTCGATTCAGATTTATGATGTATCGGGTCGTTTGGTTCGGACGTTGAGTTTGGGTTGGCAGCCGGTAGGTTCGTATATGACGCCGTCGAGTGCTGCATATTGGGATGGCAGAAATGCCGTTGGTGAACGTGTAGCGAGTGGTGTTTACTTCTATACGTTGCAGACATCAGACTTTGCTGCGACCCGACGCATGGTTATCCTGAAGTAAATGGCTGTCAGTTAATAACGAAAAAAATAAAACGCCCCAATCTGCCGGTTTAGCTAACCGCGAATCAACGCCGATTAGCAGTCGGTGTTGGGGCGTTTCTTGATGTATAGATGAAGGAGAAGTTTTTTGAGTTATCTGAAAGATGTTTTACCTGAATGTAAAGCAAAGACAAATTCTGCCCGTGTGGGCAGAATTTGGATGGTGATCGTGCTTCTTTTCTTGGCAAGCACAGGTAGCGTGTTTGCTTTCTCTTTTCTTCCACCTCCAGCTGAGAAGACCGGGGCACCTAATGAAGGGACTTGTATGACGGCTGGTTGTCATGCTGAGAATGCTCTGAACGCCGCTGATGGTTCACTAATGCTGACGGTTCCGGATACCTATATCCCGAACGAAGTGTATACCATTGTTGTCAATTTATCACGTGCTGGACAGAGCAAATGGGGATTTGAAATGACTGCGTTGGATGCCGATGGTGCCCGCGCAGGTACATTTAAAGCCGATGATGCGGCGAATACCGGACTAACAACGGCAAACGATAAGCAGTATATTCACCATACGACTGCTGGGACTGCTGCCGGCACAAACGATGCGCACAGTTGGGAGTTTGAATGGACCGCCCCTGATGCCGATATCGGCCCTATCACCTTCTATGCCGCTGGAAACGCCGCTAATGGAGATTTCACTCCTGCGGGTGATTATATCTATACAACGCAGACGGAATCAACACCACCGGTTCCAGTAGTCGCAGGTGTGACCTTGGAAATTGTCGGGGATATGGCACTTTCCACAATGGATGCCGTTGCAGGTGTGAGTTATACGCTAAAAGTCACGAATACCGGAAATATGATGGACACAGTAACGCTTGAAGCCTCAGCAGAGGCGGGTATCGAAGGCACTGTTCTTGGAGCTTTGAGTGACAGTTCAGTTGCGCTTGAGGCTGGGGCATCTGTGGAGGTTACACTAAAGGTTGCAGGAGACCTATTCACAAAACCCGGTGATTATCCTATTGATGTGACGGCGACCTCCGGGACGGACAGCACGATGGCTGCCGAGATCACAACGACAACCACGATAGAAATGCCACCGCCACCACCGACGCCATGGGATGTTAACGGCGACGGAACGGTAAATATTCAGGACTTAGTGCTTGTCGCTGGTCAATTCGGTCAGTCCGGTGAGTCTCTAAAAGGGGATGTCAATGGTGATGGGACGGTAAATATTCTTGATTTAGTCGCTGTTTCCTCGCATTTCGGTGAAAATACAGAATAGTTGTCAGTTATCAGTTGTCGGTTTTCAGTTAAGAGATGTTTGGGGACAACTGTCCTGAGTTTAGGGGCTTTTGCGGAGTGATCAATTGTTACAGAGAGACATCTTAACCAACTACTGAGGACCGACAACTAACAACCACTAAGGAAATATGAACATGGCATCTAAATATCGAGTTGGAATTATCGGATGTGGTGGTATTGCCAATGCTCACGCTCGGGGTTATCAGGGTGTTGAGCAGACAGAAATTGTTGCACTCGCTGATCCCGTTCAAGTAGCACTTGACAAGTTCGCCGACACTTATGGCGTACCCGCTGAAAATTGCTATTTGGATGCGCGCGAGATGCTGGATAAGGAAAACCTTGATATTGTCAGCGTGGCAACGTGGCATCAACTTCACGCACCCATGACAATTGCGGCGTGTGCGCGGAGTCCGAAAGCGGTCCTCTGCGAGAAACCGATGGGTGTGAGTATCGGGGAATGTGATGAGATGTTGATCGCCGCGCGACGCAACGATGTGAAGGTTGTGATTGGGCATCAACGCCGGTTCAATTCCGCTTGGACAGATGCTCGAAATCTCATCGCTGAGGGCGCAATCGGTGAACCTCGACAGATTGTCTGTCACGGGGGGCAAGGGTTGTTAAATGACTGTTCTCATCTCTTTGATATGATGCGTTATGTCATCAGTGACCCGGATCCGCAATGGGTGATTGGTAACGTTGAACGAAAAACGGAACGTTACGAGCGTGGTATTCAAATTGAGGACCGAAGTGCAGGGATTGTCGGCTTTTCAAACGGCTGTATCGGTATGCTTCTACAGGAAATCGGCAGACCGAACTATCAAGGCGGTATTGTTTACGGGACAGACGGTATCGCGGATGTAACGGAGGCGCGCGTCCGCCTTCTAAATAATAAGGCTACAGACTGGGAAGAACGTCCTTCTGATGGTCGGAACCAACACGTTGCGCAAGCGGCTGAACTCGTTGAGTGGATTGAGGGCGGTCCGGAACACCGCGGTGAGGCGAAACATGGACGTGCTTCCGTTGAAATTATTATGGCGATCTATGAGTCCGCACGGATGCACGAAGTCGTCCAGTTACCGCTCATGACACATGCGAATCCGCTGGATTTGATGATTGAAAGTGGGGATTTGCCCATCGAACGCCCAGGGCGTTATGACATTCGTGCGTTTCTGCTACGCGGTGAAGCCATGAAACCCTCTTAACGATTGCCTCTGAGTTAAAGAAACGCCCAAGTAAAAACCCCTCCGCTTCGTTTCGGGCAGGTTTTAGGTGAAGTCAGAGACCTGTCATAATCTAACGCAGGTTGTTTACTTAAAAGGAAACCACTGTGGAACGAAGTGGAACAGTGCCCCTATTTAGTAGTTAAAAAAATGCAAATTACACAAGGTGTTACTGTTGGCTTAACAGCGTTACGACGTAACAAGTTGCGCTCTGTGCTAACGACGCTCGGAATTATCATCGGTATTGCAGCCGTCGTCGCCGTTGTCTCGGTCGGCGGCGGCGCAGAACATCTGATGCTCGCTGAGTTGGAACGAATCGGCGGTGCCGGACTGATCGTCTGCTTCAGGAAAGGGGAGTTTCGTAGAGAGGACGGTTCGTACGTTGAGAATAAACATCCGGAGTATATTGAATATGAAGACCTCGGTTTTATCCTTGAAAACTGTCCTTCTCTTAAGGGTGCTACGGCACTGTCGCAGTTCAACCTTCCCGTATCGCACAAGCACGTTAACCAGTCGCTTGATATTTGGGGCGTTACACCTTTCTATGAAGAGGTGAATAACTGGTACATTCAAGCGGGTAGGTTTATTACGCAAAGCGACATGGAGCGGAGAGAACCTGTTTGTGTGATTGGTTCTAAAGTCCGAGAAGACCTGTTTCAAAGGGAAGATCCGATTGGACGTGAGTTGAGAGTCGGAACGGAGCGGTTCACTGTCATCGGTGTCATGGAGGAAAAGGGCAATAGTATGGCGAGCGAAGGATGGGATAATCGCGTGATTATTCCGCTCACCACAATGGAGATACGGTTTATCGGAAAACAGAAAGGGTGGATCTTCTTATGGGCGCAAGCCGAGAGTTATGAGAAGGTCGAGCAAGCCGTCGCTGAGGTCAAAGTTGCCATGCGCCAACAGCACGGCGATGAAAAATATTTTGAATTTTTTACGGCTAAAGAGATTATAAAGCAGGTAGGTAAAGTGAGTCGGATTATTCAGGTACTCCTCGGTGGCGTTGCGAGTGTTGCCTTGTTTGTTGGCGGTATCGGTATCATGAACATCATGTTAGTTTCCGTAACAGAGCGAACGCGTGAGATTGGTTTACGCAAAGCCATCGGCGCGAAACGCCGCGATATCTTAATCCAGTTCTTGATTGAAGCGATCGTTTTAAGCATTTGTGGCGGGCTCATCGGCATTTTCATCGGAAGTAGCCTCGCTTCCGTTTCTGGTCTGGTTATTTCAAAGCTCATGCAGGCAAGTTGGCCTGCTGTTGTCTCTGTCCAAGCTGCTTTGATTGCTTTTAGCGTCTCGGCGTTCATCGGTGTATTTTTCGGACTCTATCCGGCGAACAAAGCCGCCAGCCTCACACCAACAGAAGCCTTACGTCATGAGTAGCAATCGGTTATTGGTACGGATTACTGCGTAATCCTTTTAGTTATAAGTTAAGGAGCATGGTTGTGTCAAATCAGACAACGAAGGTCCGTGCCGCTGTCGTTGGACTCGGTTGGCCCGGAATTCAACATCTCAAAGGCTATATTGCTGATCCGCGTTCAGAGGTTATTGCTGTTTGCGACTTAGATAAGGGGCACGCTCGGAGTGTCGCGAAGGAATACAAAGTCTCTCGTGTCTATACCGATCATCTGAAAATGTTGGAAAACGATGATATTGATGCTGTTAGCGTCTGTCTACCGAATTTTCTGCACGCCCCTATTTCAATTGACGCGTTAAATGCTGGCAAACATGTGCTTTGTGAGAAGCCTCCTGCTCGGAGTGCTCAGGAAGCAGTGGCTATGGCTGATGCAGCGCGCCAAAATGATAAGACTTTAATGTATGCGCTCGTGCAGCGATTTGACGGTAGCACGCAACGACTCAAACGGTTGGTACGAGAGGGCGAACTCGGCGAAATTTATTTCGGCAAAGCCGGTTATGTTCGCCGACGCGGCATTCCGGTAGGTAAAGAAGGCTGGTTTGTTGATAGAGAACGCTCTGGTGGCGGCGCACTTATAGATATTGGTGTTCACGCTTTAGATTGTGTCTGGTGGCTCATGAACTCCCCGAGACCTGTGGAGGTTATGGGGACATCATATTCTCACTTTAAGCATCTGGTGCCTGATGATGTTAAATACGATGTTGACGATGCGACCTTCGCGCAGATCCGTTTTGAAAACGGCGCGACTATTATCCTTGAGACAACATGGGCACTGAACCTACCGGGCGACAATTACATTAAAGTGGCAGGCACGAAAGCAGGCGCGACACTCAGTCCTTTCACACTTTACACGGAAGAAGATGGCAGGGAGTTGGATAAACCGCTTGACGCGCCATCGATTAACGGGTTTGACGAAGAGGTAAAACACTTCGTAGCGTGCATAATTGACGGGACGGAACCTATCTCCTCAGCGCAACAAGGTATCATGCTGATGCAGATGCTTGATGGTATTTACGAATCCGCGGAGAAGGGTCGGTCTGTACCTATTGCGGATTTAAGTGTCGCGACCGAATGAAATCCCTCTATTTGACATTCCATGTCTATTTGGCGTTCGCGAGGACATCTTTTCAGAGGCAGATGCAATATAGGATCGCGAACCTTGCGGGTTTAACGACCAATTTTTTCTTTCTGCTGGTGCAGGTTTTTGTCTATATCGCCTTCTATAAAGCCAGTACTGCGCCACAACCTCTCAATATAGATGATATCATTACCTATTTCGTCCTTTGCCAGGCATCCCTAATGCTTATGCCGTTATGGGGTGGTCGCGAAATTGCGGACACCGTTAGAAGTGGTAGCGTCGCACTCCAACTAACGAAGCCAGTTGATTTTCAGACATATTGGTTCGCCGATGAATGTGGTAGAGCTTTCTATTACTTATTCATGCGGGGATTACCGACCTTTCTTATCAGTCTTCTCTTCTTTAAGGTTAAAATACCACAGCAGCCTGCTGTCTTAATGGCATTTGCAATTTCAATGATGCTTGCTATTTTCATGAGTGCTGCGATCACGATAACGATTTTTAGCAGTGCGTTCTGGACCCTGGATACAACGGGAATTTCTGGAATATCTGCATCTGTAATCACCTTCTTTTCTGGCATGTTGGTGCCGATCGCGCTATGGCCCGAATGGTTGGCACATATCGCCGATTGGCTGCCATTCAGCGGCTTGATTGATGTGCCGTTTAGTATCTATTTGGGCAAGGTTACAGGTATCGAAGTCTGGCGTGCTATCGGAAAACAGATGGCGTGGAACCTCTTTTTTCTTGGATTAGGACGCCTCCTTTTAAGTCGAGGGTTTTCACGGTTGGTTATACAGGGCGGTTAGTAGACATTCCGAAAAAATGCATCATCTTTCTCTTTACTTCCATTTCGTCAAACTCCGCATCCGATCGCAGATGGAATACCGACTCTCGTTTGTTATTGAGCTATTTGCCCAAGCGTGTATCTCCGTCATTGATTTTTTCATGATTGCCCTTCTTTTTGACCGTTTCAAAGAATTAGCTGGATGGGGTCTGTGGGAAGTTGGATTCCTCTATGGGATGATTGGTATCTGTTTTGCAGTTGCTGAAATGATTGGCAGGGGGATTGATACGTTTCAACGAAGTGTGGTGCGCGGTGACTTTGATACAATGCTTATCCGACCGCTTGGCACTTTCTTTCAAGTTTTTGCGCATGAATTCCTACTTCGTCGGATCGGGCGGTTGGCGCAAGCCTTGGTTGTCTTGCTTATTGCCAATTCGCAGTTAACTATAGGCTGGTCATTTGCTAAGTTCGGCTATCTATTGATTTCGCTCGCGAGTGGAACATGCTTTTTTATCGGTCTTTTCGTGATTGGTGCGACAAGCTGTTTCTGGACTGTCCAATCAATTGAGATTATTAATATTTTCACACACGGTGGCGTTTTCATGGGGAGTTATCCGTTTTCTATCTATCGATGGTGGTTTCGGCACTTCTTCACCTTTGTTGTCCCTTTGGCGTGTGTTAACTATTTTCCGGCACTTTTTCTTTTGGGAAAAATTGAATTATTGGGTGTCTCACCGATTGGTGTGCAATTAGCCCCTTTCGCAGGTTTCCTCTTTCTCGGTATCACTATGGTGTTCTGGAGATGGGGTGTGTTGCACTATCAAAGCACAGGACATTGAATGGTTGTTAGTTGTTGGTTATTGGTTGTTGGTTAAGAGGTGTGTTTGTAACAATTCTTGCTTTCTTGGGTCCTCCAGGAAATGGTAAATTGTTACAATAACCCTCTGACTGAAGACTGAAAACTGACAACCCTTAAAAAATATGATTGAAGTTGATAACCTTAGCAAAATCTTCAAAATCTATCATCACCGCAAAGGATTTTTCGGGAGTTTTGTGAATCTCTTTTCTCGCAAACACCGTATCGTCCGAGCCGTGGACAGCGTCTCCTTTACTGTAGCACGCGGTGAAATCGTTGGATATTTAGGACCTAACGGTGCTGGAAAGTCAACAACTATCAAGATGTTGACCGGTATTTTAGTGCCTTCATCGGGAAGTGTGACTGTGAACGGTTACACCCCACATCGGCAGCGGAAGGAGAATGCTAAACACATTGGGGTCGTATTTGGGCAGCGCTCACATCTATGGTTCGACTTACCGGTTCAGGAATCGTTTGAGTTGCTACAACACATCTATCGCATTCCAGAGGCACAATATCGCTACAATGTCGAGATGTTTGACGAATTGCTTGAGCTGGGTGATTTTTTTCGGACACCTGTCCGCCAATTGAGTCTCGGTCAACGGATGCGGGCGGATATCGCTGCTGCACTGCTCCACAATCCAGATGTGTTGTTCCTTGACGAGCCGACGATTGGGTTGGATGTGGTTGCGAAGGCACGTATCCGACAGTTTATCCAGCGAATTAACGCTGAACGACAGGTCACGGTTGTGTTGACGACGCACGATTTAGACGATGTTGAGAAGTTGTGCAAACGTGTTATTCTCATTGACAATGCGCGTCTCCGTTTCGATGGGGAGCTCACTACATTGCGACGGTTGCTTTCGACGGAACGGCTGTTGAGTGTTGATTACGCGGAAGCCTATCCAGACGTTAGTATGCCCAATGCGGATGTTGTGTATCAGGAAGGTGCTCGCGTGCAGTATCGATTCTCTCCGGAAGAGGTTAGCGCGGCGGATCTCATTGGTATAATCCTCAAGAAGTTCAGAATTATAGATGTATCGATTCAGGAACCCGATATTGAGGACTTAATCAAAACCGTATACGAGGATAACCTCATGCTTGAACGTAAGTTGGTGGAGCCGGTATCCCCGGACGTATAGGCGAATTGACTTGACAAACCGAAAACCTGCAGGGTAAAATGTATAAGGTTTTACAGAATCTAATTTCTGAAATTTAAAGGAGAGATACAAATGAATCTAAGAGATATAAGCGCAATTTGCGTCCTTGGCGTATTCTTGGCAATGTTCTCGTATGTCAACGCCGCTGATGCACAAGATTTTGTAACAGACGGGCTTGTCTCTATATATACCCTCAATGAAGCAGATATAGAGGGCAAAACTGTCAAAGATATCTTTGGTGGCAAGGATGCGAAAATCGAAGGCACGCTCACATCTGTCGAAGGTGCGACCGATGGCACTGGAGAGGCGTTGGAGTTTGAAGGCGACAGTTACATCGAAATTCCAGCGATGGGTGAGTTTGACCATGTAAGCATTGAATGTTACGCATTGGAAGGTCAGTTCGGCGGCATTCAGGGCATCGTGTCAACATGGCAGTGGGCACCTGGCAAGGTTCACTTCAAGTTTGAGGGAAACCAAATCCAAGTCCATAAGAATGATGGCGTGAAGATCCGTTTAGATGCTGAGGCTGAGCGGTGGTATCACATCATTTACACCAGCAATACCAAAGATAATGAACTCAAGCTCTACGTTGATGGTGAGTTGGTGGATGAGGGGAACGCAGGTACGACCCCTGAACTTATGGATGAACGCCGTATCGGTAGCGAACACGACGGTAGATTCTTGATCGGTATGATTGATAATGTCCGTATTTACGATCGGATTCTTGACGAAGATGAGGTTGCACAGAATTTTGAGTCACAAAGCGATCAATTGCCTGTCGAACCTGCTGGAAAACTCTCAACAACTTGGGGATACCTCAAAGGATTGAGTAATTAATTTTTTCACGATTAAATACGGAGTGAAGTCCATCGTTAAGAAAGCGGTTATTCCCATTGCTGGATACGGGACACGCCTTTTCCCGGCAACGAAAGCCGTGCCGAAAGCACTCTTTCCAATTATCAGTCAAGACGGTTTCGCAAAGCCGGTCATTCAGCTGATTATTGAAGAGGCACTAACGGCAGGCGCGGAAGAGGTGTGTCTCGTTGCTCAGCCGCAACAAGTTGAACCGATTGCCGACTATTTTTCTGGCACCGTTGCGGATGCGATTCGCGCAAAGTCGGAATTGGCAGCACAGGCAGATCGTCTGGAAGAGATAGGTGAACGGTTACATTTCGCAATACAGGCGGAACCTCAAGGGTTTGGGCATGCTATCTATTGTGCAAGGGATTTCGCTGCTGGCGAACCGGTCATAATTCTGCTTGGCGACCATCTCTATATTTCGGAATCGGATGTTTCCTGCGCTAAACAATTGACGGCTGTCTATGAGCGAGTTGGGCAGTCTGTCACAAGTCTTGATCTCTGTCCTGAAAGTGAGCTCTCGGTCAACGGGATTGTTCACGGAAACCCTTCTGTTGAATCCTCACGACTCTATACATTGACACAAATTGCTGAAAAACCGACTGCTGATTTCGCACAGGTGCATCTCCGTGTAGAAGGTGTCCCAGAACAACAATACCTCTGCAACTTCGGCATTGATCTCCTCACACCTCTCCTTTTTGACATTTTGGATTATAACTACAAGCACCAAATCCTGACGCATGGTGAGATTCAACTGCGGGATGCGATGACAGAGATGATAAGACAGGAAGGCATGTATGGGTATCGGGTCGCTGGTGGGCGTTATGATACCGGAAATCCCCAGGAACTGCTAAGGACTGTGAATGCCTTTGGATTACAAAGTCCTTATCGGGAAGTATTGGTCCTTTAGATAATATCTACGCGAAAATTAGAAACGGGCAGTTTAAGTTATCTGGACGACCTCATAAGACACAAACTAACAGTTTGTGGTACAAAGAATCTCTTAATCCAATGTTTCCCCGACCTGTAATTCAATAATTTCTACATCCTGAGATGCGGTCAATTCACGGAGTTTTTCAGGTGTGCCTGTCAGTACTGGGAAGGTCCCGTAGTGGATAGGTAGAATTGCTGGGACGTTGAGCAATTGTGCGGCATAAGCGGCTTCACGCGGTCCCATCGTAAAGTGGTCGCCAATGGGAAGCAGTGCCAGGTCGGGTTGGTAGATTTCACCGATGATACGCATGTCACCGAAGACGTTGGTATCTCCAGCGTGATAAATTTTGTAGCCGTTTCCAAATTCAATCACATAACCTGCCGGTTCACCCAGATAAACTGTCGTGCCGTCTTCTTCTGTGAAGCTACTGCTATGGTTTGCTGAAACCATTGTTGCCTTTATGTTCCCAACTGTGACAGTCCCGCCCTTGTTCATTCCGATCGTGTTTTCGACGCCTTGTTTACCAAGCCATCCTGCGATTTCGACGATGGAGACGACTGTGGGAGTATAAGTTTTAGCCAGTGGCACGGCATCACTGATATGATCGGCGTGTCCGTGTGTTATGAGAATAATGTCAAGGTTGTGGAATATCTTGAGTTCATCAGGACACACTGGGTTGTGAGTTACCCATGGGTCAATGAGGAGTGTTTGTCCGTCTGCTTCGATTTTAAAGGTGGAATGTCCGAGCCATGTCAGACGAATACCGTTGTTCAGGTTCATTTTTTATTTCCTAAAATTTCCTTTAGTCTGTTCGCGATAATTTCTATTTCTTCGGGCATTAGGGTTTGTCCGTTGATAAGGACACCGTTCGCGCCTGTTCCTGCGATGTCAATGGCGGGATCGCCTGTTTGCAGCTGCTGGAGGATTTCATCTCGTGTGATACCGAGTTGTTCTGGCTCGAATCGGATTTCGGTACGCGGCATCGGTTGCCCGGCTTCAGATGGAAAGCTGCGGTGTACTGTAACGCCTTGGATATCCTTGAAGACCTCAGCGTAGTAGGTAACCTGATCTTCGTAAGATTGCTGTAGTTGTTCGTGATCTTGACCGAGATACCATTCCACGGCGGCGAGTAGCCCTACCAACTCCTCTTTGCCAACTTTCATGCCCCGACCAATGAACGGATGCGGTGGTCCATTGAAAGCAATCGCTTCAACCAACGATTTTGCCCCGACGATTAACCCACTGCTCTGTGGACCGTGTAATCCTTTTCCGCCACTAAAGAGTGCTAAATCCGCGCCCATCTGCGTAAAATGCCATAAGTTTTCTGGGGGTGGCAGCTGCGCGGCGGCATCAACAATAAGCGGGACATCGTGCTTTTTGGCAATACCGATGGCTTGTTCATAGGGAACCCAGAGGTGTTCCCTACTCGGATTCGCAAAGTAGAAGATTGCGGCGGTTTTTTCGGTGATGGCGTTTTCGAGTTCGTCGGGGGTCGTACCGTTTTCATCACCTATCTCTACAACGCTGACCCCGGTCTGTCGCACTGCAAAATCGTATCCGACGCGCCCGTGGCGATGTACGATGACTTCACTTTTCATTGTGTCGTCGAGATATGGTAATTTCTCACGTTTGGCAGCATCAAGTTCAGTGATGCACGCAGCAGTACTGAGCGTTAGGGCAGCAGCGGCACCACAGGAGACGTACGCCGCCTCGTTGTGGGTAAGTTTCGCAATTTCTTCACCGACCCGTTTTTGTAGTTCGATGATGTCTACGAAATGCTTCGAGGCGTCGGCCATCGCTGCTACAACCTCAGATGGCATAATGGAGCCACCGAGTCGTGTGAGTGTTGCGTTACCATTAATGACTGTGCGAATGCCGAGGCGTTTGTAGATGTTCATCCTACTTCTTCGCCGTCTAATCTACCGACGTGGAGGTCAATCTCATCGCGTGATTCGATCTTGTCTACTTTACCGTCTGCCATGTGGAAGATACGGTCGGAGACATCTAACATCTTATGGTCGTGTGTTGCTGTAATGATGGTTACACCGTTTTCAGCGTTGAGTCGGCGGAGCAGTGCGATGATTTCTAACCCAGTTTTGGTGTCGAGGTTTCCTGTCGGTTCGTCAGCGAGAACAATCGCTGGATCGTTGGCGAGGGAACGTGCGATTGCGACGCGCTGTTGCTGTCCGCCGGAAAGTTCCAACGGCTTGTGTTGCACACGGTCACCAAGTCCAACGAGGGAGAGCAAGTCAACGCCTTTTTCTCTGCTTTCGTCGGCACTCATACCCGCGAAAATCATCGGGAGAGAGACGTTTTCGAGTGCTGTCATAACAGGGATGAGATTAAAGGCCTGAAAGATATAGCCAATCTTTCGACAGCGGAGCCATGCGAGTTCGTAGGCATCGAGTTGTGCGATGTCTACTTCGTCAATGTAGACTCTGCCTTCGGTCGGTTTATCGAGTCCACCAATCATATTGAAGAGCGTTGATTTTCCTGAACCGGAGGGCCCCATGATGGAGATGTATTCACCGCGTTGGATTTGGAAGTTAACACCGCGGAGTGCATCAACGGTCTGCGTTCCCATCTCGTAGCGTTTAATAAGGTTCCGCACGCGGACTGTATTTTCCTTCGGCAGGACGCGCTGGAACTTTTCTGGTGTTTCGGCGAGAATTGCATTCACATCGCCTATTTCTGTCGGTATGTTCATTTTTTTCTCCAGTAGATAACTATCGAAAATTTACGAGTTAGAAGTGTTCTCCAGTCTGTAAAGTTGTGCTTATGTCCCAGCGACTTCAGATGCGCTTTAGTACACTTTACAACTTTAGTCCTTACCGTCTTTGTAGAAATCCAAAAATGCCCTGTTTTTCAGGTTCGGGTTCTGGTGTTGCAGGCGCGTTCTGTCGGTTGTCAGGGATAGCGAACCCGATAAAATTCCGTTTGCCGAGCTGCTGCATAAACGTAAAAAGCGAAGTTTCGGCTTCTTTTCGAGTCAGTTGGTACTGATTTTGAACGCCTTTGACAATCTGTGAAATGGTATGCTTACCGTCACACTTCTGCCATACATAAGTGCCGATGGAATCCAACACAATCACTCTTTTATCGGGAAGCATAAAGAGTTTGCTGGCAAGTCGGATCCAGAGTTTGTCTTTCTGGGGGACCACAAGCGATGCTTCGCCTTTATCATCTATCTCCCATGTAATCAGCTGGTTGCGCACAGGAAACGATTTCATGACTTGTGTGCGGTCTACATCAGGACGTTTCTTAAGTTTGAGGGTGTATAGGAGTTTGTTTAGCATTTTTTTTAATGGCATTCAATGCTTTCGGCGACCTTTTGGACAGTTGAGGATGCGTCGGTATTACTGATAGATTGGATAACATAGATACGGTTAGAATGACTGCACCGCCATAAATGAAAGACAAGTGTCGTCCGTTTGGATAGTTTATCAAGCATCAACACGGGTGTAAGCGGGACACCATCATAGAGCCGTGTCTGTTGTCCAATGAGTGTAAGGTATTCGTCTTCGGTGTCCGTGTGGGATGTTACTTCAAACCCGTAGCCGCGAATTGCTTTTGCGTATTTGGCGCGGAACCATGTCTCAAGTGGGTTCGGTGTGTCTGTATAGTCGCTTAGCATCATCTCTGCGGGTCCGTACCGCTCGACACTGAGACTCCCTGTGTCAAGCGATAGAGGCTCTTTGTATTCAACTGTGCCGTTATTCCGTAGGCGATCGCTTGCCGATTTAGCGAGTTTTATCACACTTTGAAAACGTTCTTTTTTCGCGACGAAGGCGAACAACAGATAACCACTTAGCAGTTTTTGACGTTCTAATTTGTATTCTGTGGGAACACCTAACTTAAGTCCATAAGCACTCCAGAGCGTCTGTGGCGCGTCTCTGTGGTCGGTAATTGACTGAAAAATACGGAGGACTGTTGGTCGCCAGTTTTCTTTGAGCCGTCCCATCACTTGAACGATCGTAATCCGTTTTCCGGCGTGGAAGATCAGTCCATTGGCACGGATACTACCCTTCCAGCTAAAACCGAGGACGTTACGTCCCTCAAAAAACTCAGGATCTTTGATAAAATTAACGTTTCGACGGAAAGAAAGTTCAGCACCTCTCTTATAGGTTTTACGAATCAGCTTAAAATATTCGTCGAGCGTTGCGTGGAGATCCGGTTTTTTGCGTCGGGTGTGTGCCCATTTAAGTTCGAGACGCGGCATTTCAGCGTCGTCAAGCCGCAAGTAACCCGTTTTCTGGTCTCCGCTGAGTCCACTGAGTTCCCAAGTTGTCGGGATTTCAAGTTGTATGCCTGCCCAGCCAAAAACAGTCCAATCCATCTTTTAATTTATTACTCCTGGGCGTTGCTCCAAATGTAAAGCAAAGACAAATTATGCCATTTAAGGCATAATTTCATTTCACAACGGTTTTTGGTTAATTCCAACCAGTTATAGGGGTTCAAAGGTTTCGTGACCTTGCCAGATACCATCGTGGAATGTAATGGAACGATGCTCAGATTCAATAGTTTAAAAATTAAAACGGCTTCACAATGACGGCTTTTGAGACAAGCGCGATCGCAACGGTTCCCATACCGATGAGACCGACCCCGCAGGCGAATCCTGCTGCAAGTACCGGATTGAACATATACCAGCGCCGCATTCCGAAGCGTTTAATCATGTAGAACCGCCCGATAATTGCGCCGAGTAGTCGGGCAACCATACTGCCTGGGTCTGCTCCGATACCCCCGACGATACCGTAAAACCACATTGAAGGTAATTTAAAGACCCACAACATACCATAGAGGGCAAGGCTTGAGGTAAATCCTGCGGAGACATAATCGCCGCGAATAGCCTGCAGCATTTCGCTATTTCCGTCCCGTAGCGATGTTTTCCAGAGACATTCGTTTGTGGCGTTAATGGGCCACATCATCTGTGCGAACGGGTACTGTGCACTCGGAATCGGAGCAATCTTCCAGATAAAGTGGAGGACGACAATCCCACTGACGAGTAAAATCGGCATAATTAGCAGTGTACCTGCAAGATTTGAGGTAAAGGTTGTGCCGGTCAATTCGAGCACGCGCCACCCCTGTGTGCCGCGTCCATAATCTTCGTCTGGTAGTGGTGCAAACCAGATGTCTATCTCTTCGTAGCGACTCAAGATAAAGGTAATTTCGTGCAGGTATGGGATTTCAAAAAGGTCTCGTCCGAGAACTCCGAAAGTCCGCGCCGTGATATAGGAATTAATCGGTGTGTACAAGAATGCGTAGCCGAGCAAGAAACTGAGTGGGAAATTCGGGACCATCCAATGAATAAGCCAAACGAATCCAGCCATACCAATGAGCCACATTAAGCCCATCAACCATATCGGGAAATCGCCTCGATTTGGGGGTGTTGCGAAGGATCCACGTTCGCCTGCCCTTTTCTGTGCTTTCCGGAGTTTGAAGAGCATCGGAATCGAAGCTGCCATACCGACGACAGCGAGACTAAAGGATTTACCCATGCCGTAACTAAACCAGAAATCCAGGTTGTTGAATAAAGTAACACCACGGACATCCAGTCCAGGGCTCCACTGGTGAAGTATTTCATACCGATATAGGATTTGTGGGTTCAAGATAAATTGCGATGCCATTGCGGTTATGAACTCTGACATGATAATCGGGAATGGCATCACGAACCCGATGAGCATCTGTCCGAAATCAGTTCGGAAAGCGAAGACCCCTGTTGGTGCGAACCCTTCGATGCTCTGCGTGAAATCTATCCACGGGATTTTCAATATCTGAATCGGTTGGCTCATCATAACCCCGGTCAATGAAGGCACCCCGATATAGAGGAATCCCCAGATTAACCCAGCCATGGAGCCGATAGAGAAGACGCGCCATCGCCATGTCTCTTCTTTACCTGTTGTTTCTGCGAGTGCGGTTGCGCCTTGTGCGGCAATTGGTGCCATCGGATAAGGGAGCCGCTCCAGGTCAGCCGTGAGTCGGAACAAAATATACTGTCCACTGACGAATCGCAACGTGCCGAGCAGCTTTCCGGCAAGGTAGATAGCGATAGGCAGAAACCAGTCTGGATGCAGCAGACTGCGCGTAAGTACACCGACAGAATCACCGGCAGGCACGATCCATTCTGGAATTTTATCTGCGATTTCGTAGGAAGCTGCCTGGGGTGTATTGACAAAGTAGGCGTACCAGATAAAGTTCCGGTACTGCATTCCACTGCCAACGGCGGCTCCGGTTAATCCGAGAAGCATATAGAGCTCCTGCCGCCGTGCAGTTGTGAAGGAACGCCGCGCGAGTTCGGTAAATAGAATAACGGCAACCCAAGGTGCTGCTTCAGCCCCGGATTGACCGGATACGTAACTGAGATAGATGGAGCCAGGCATCATCAGCAAGCCAACGAAAAGTGCGCCAACAAACACCTTGACCGTTAGCCCTGACTCAAAGGTACGGATACCGCCTTCAATGTCGTATCGCTGTGCCCAAGCTTGCCATTCATCTGCTTGTGATACTCTTTCTCTCGCCAAGTTGAAAGTTCTCCTTTTATTGGCTATCGGCTATTGGAAACCGCCAGTAGTTGTGACGGGTGATGACGTTTACAACTGTCACACGTTTTTCTACCTGCCGACCGCCATTCCTTATTCGTCGCTTGGTTCTTCAGTGCTGTCTGTATCTCGCAATTCTTCCCAGAAATGCGCGGTGAAGATGCCAACTGTTAGCACAAGTGCTGAAAACATCTGCCACTGCCAGCGTCCTTCAAGGACGAGAATGCTGAACAGCCATAAGAAAGTGCCAATGATGATAATAAGACTCGCTAATTTTTCCATATTTATACGCTATTCGCTATTTGTTATCAGCGAACAACCATTCCTCCTCTAATCCGCGGGTGTCGGGACTGGCTCAAGTTGCCCTACTGCCGGTTCGTCTGTTCCTTCCGTTCTACCGCGTTCATGGAATTCTGCCCGGATATCGACGCTGAATGTCCGCCAAATCAGAAGTTGTTTCCGCAATAGATTGAGGAAACGTCGGTTCACCCGTTTCCAAGAGGCGATCTCGCCGCTCTCACGGTGTACATCCAGTGTAATCTTATAGAGGTCTTCCTCTTCTCCACCGACGGGCGATGTAATGAACTGGATAGATTGGCTTACACCTAAATCATAAGGTGCCAACCATACCATCATACTAATCTGGTAGGCATCTTCACCATCAGATTCTACGGTGCTGAACGCGACTTGGTCGGTATAGAAATCACTGGCGGACTCATCAGCATGTGCTTCAAAGTAGTCGCGCATGAACACATTCAAGCCGAGCGACTCCTCTTCAAGGACAGTGAAGGGGAGGTTAAAATGCCAGACATCACCTTCGGGTTCTGGGAGTTTCCATTTACGTTCAATATCGGGAACTGCCATACGCGAGGCTTTGATTGCCGGATATAGGGTGCTCAGTAGAACGACAATCATGACGATAATCGTTGCGACGACAGTCGACATTGAGGAATAGTTGAGGGTCAACCCGGCGAGCCATCCGAAGTTTACAAGGGTTGTTGCGATGGCTTGCCCCATGAGATATCCGAGTACTGCGCCGACGATAGCATATACACAGGCCTCTGCGAGGAAGAGGAAAGCGATATGTACCGGTGCGAGTCCGACGGAACTGTAAATACTGATTTCTCGGACGCGCTCATAGACTGCCCCAAGCATGGTGTTGAGTACGATAAGCGCAGCGATGAGAATCGGTACGAATAGATTGCCCATCCCGCTGAAACTTGTCATTCCGATGCTGCTGTAGAGATATGTATCTTTATCACGACCGACGAAGAAATCAAGAGCAATGCGGTTCATGAGGGGTGCCATGATGAGGTCCAACTTATCAATCGCACCTAACAACTCTGGGTCATCCCTTTGTGGTTCCATGTTGACAGCGACGCTTCGGAGTGTGCCACCTTGGTTCATGACCACCTCGTAGGGCAGGATAGCGACGCTATCCGGCGTGAGGTGGAGATATTTTTGTAATTCACCTTCCAGCGTTTCATCACCGGTTGCCCCACGACTGCGTTGTTGTTGCATCAACTGATAGTCAACAGGTGTGAGTTCTTCACCGTCATTGTCCGTAAGGTCCTTGAAACCGATACCAAGGACACCCACAACGGTAAAGTCTGCTCCATAGACAGAGACAGTTGCCTTGCCCATATCGCTTTCGGTGATTTTCAACAATTCCGCCATTCCTTTGGGTAGCACGATAGCATAGGGCCATTCTGTTGGCCACTCCCCAGCGTCAGCGGGGTTGAACCACTTTCCGTATTGAAGGTATCTATTGATACCACTGACCTTCGGTTCTGCTTCGTTCATGCCGACAAGCATATTCGCAGCAAAAGTTAGGGCTTCACCCGTAAGTGCATGGGTTGGGGGCGACGGATCCGCAGGGTTCGCTGTGCGTGTGAGTTGAACAAAGGATTGGTCTCCGGTACCTGAAGATTGGTACCAGGCTCGCGGTGCGACAGAATTCCGAACAACGACGATGGATTCTTCGTCTACTTTTTCGATAAAGCCACCTTGTTCTAAAGTCGCTATCTCTTCGGCAATGTTAATCGGTTGTTGTCCCTGCTTGACCAAAATTTCGTTTTTGCGTCCGAGCAGCCGTTCCAGAGCGGTGAGTGTGATTTGCGTCTTCTGCATGTCGTTCAGCACGGAGGTGAGCACAGGTTCTTCTAACGGGCGCCAGTATTGGTCTCGGATGAGAAGTCCTGTATAGCGAGGCGTTACCTGCGGGAGACTCGTTCTATTTGGATGCATGAACGTCCGCACAGAGGTAAACGAGATGACAGTGAAAGTAAGGATTACCAATGTACAGCAGGTTAGGATTGTCCGTCCTTTGCGTTTCCGCATGTTAGAAATCCCGAGGCTAAACGCTGCGGCACTCGCGCTCAACCGTCCGACATCTGCTTTGTAAACCTTGCTACCCTCCTGCCGAATCTTTTCAAGTTGTTCCTCGAATTTTCGGACAATGATACTGATGACAATAACTGTCAAGGCAAGCACAACGAATGCAATGAGAATAATCACAGGTGTCGTTGTAATCTGGAATGCGGGATGTACCTGGCTAAGGAAAAAGAAAACGAGTAAAAAGATCCCGAATGACCCTAAAATCTGCTTGTGGATATTCGGGAAACCGAAGATGAGCCGTTCCATGAAGTAAGCGAAGGGCATTAACAAGGCGAGATAGAACATCACACCGTTGACAACATCGTTTCCGGTCTGTTTGACGTCAGGATATGCGCGTGATTCGTAGCCCCATGCAGCGCGCGCCAACTTGAGTGCTTGCTGGTAGTCATTTTGTAGCAGCTCCGTCTCGGCGCGTGCAAGATACTCGTTCGCAAATTGATGAAGTTTATCAAGCCTGTCGCTGGAAATACCGAACCGTTTGTAGAGTTGTGATCGGTTTTCGTCGAGCCACCACATATCGCGGACAACGACGTACGGCGTAAGACGAATCCGCCCGTTCTCACGGACAACAAATCCTTCGCCGGTATAGAGCGTTGGGTTTTTCATCCCACTCTTCGTTGCTTTAATGAGTAAGAGACGTTTGCCGATTTGCCCGTAAGCCATTCCGACCTTAATACGAGTGTTCGGTTCGCTGTAAACGAGGGCAATCGGTTCGGCTGCAGAGACACCTTCCTGCTGCCACGGTTTTGACATCCCATATTTTTCTGGCGCGCTATCGGTGAGTGCATCGTAGACTTCAAGTTCCCGGAGGGTTCGTAGATACCGTTGATCGACGAGATCATAGATAGTTGTGGATACGCACGGGAATGTGACGACCCGACACCCACGTCTGCGGGTATTGATCGGAATTTTATTGGGAAGCAGTTCGGCGCCGTAGTTCCCTAAATCAGGCGCATAGACGATGTCCCCAGAGTCTGGGTCAAGGATATAGGCTTCGACTTCTTGCACACCCCTGAGACGACGGGTGGCTCTACCTTCCATGGCTAATCCAGCGACCTCAAAGTTGCCTTTGTTATCCCCCATAACAAACAGGTCTCCACGGACACCCATCATGGTTTTATGCTTTCTGCGGAGCGTCAAAATTGGGTAGGGGACCGGTTTATTGGGGAGTGCGGATTCACGCGCATCAAATTCAACGACATCGCCGAAGAGGTTACAGTAGAAATTTCCGACGCGTGCGGCGGTCGGCATTTCTTCATCTCGGAGTGCTTGGATAAGCAACGATGCAAGCGTCTGTGCTTGTTGATGGAGGTTGCCGCCTTCGTGTAGATCAACCCGTTCGATTGTATCAAGTGGTGTGTCGGTTAGCACGCGTGCATCTTCGATAGTTGCGAAAGCGATACCTGTTTTTCCGACGAGCGTTGCGACTTCACTGTCAAAGGCGATCTTACCTGGGATGTAGGTTTTCCAAGTTTTGCCACCACTTGCGGAGATAGCATTAACGAAGTTTGAATCGCCACCGAGCCCCGCGATTGAAATGAGGGTTTTAATGTCCTCAATTTCGTCATCGGAGAAGGTTTCTGGGTCCTCGTGTCGTAGGCGGAGCATCGCGTCCAGCTGCTCGCGCGTTCGGATATTATTCTTCCGATTTTTCTTTGCTGTGCGTACATCGTTTCGGATGAAACGTTCAACCTCTTTGCGGATATAGTCCATATCCTTGAGCATGTCTTCGGAAGGTTCACCTTGGTTGCGCCACTGCTCGAACTGCATCTTCATTAAGCGACTCACACCGCTGAGTCCTGTGAGTTTACTGAAATGAGAGCTGAGCAGCGTTTCAAGGGTTTTTCCTTCAAGGGCGGATTTATCGGAGATGCCGCCAGCCACTGTCCATTGGCGTGCCATGACAGCTTGTCGGATCTGGTCATCTGTCCACTGCCAGAGTTTCCGGACACGGACCCCAAAATCGGCGTCCTCCGCATAGGATGCGAGTTGGTTGCCGATACTTGCAAACTCGCGGCGCAGAACGAATTCAGGCTGTTGGTCATAGAACCATCCCTTGTTGAACACCCCAAACTGATTCGATTGAGAGGAGAGGTCGATGCTAATATAGAGAGAGGTATAGTAGCGATTGAAGAGGTCTTGAAGTGCAATAGCGGCTTCAATCTGTCCAAGTTTCCGATTGTATTCTCCGGTATCAATGCGGAGCATCTTTTCAATACGGCTCTGAATGTTACGGAATCGCGCGTTTCGGAGGGTTAGCATATTATCGCGGAGAAGGGTCTTCGTCTCTGTATCAAGGTCGGTATCTAAAGTAGGTAGCCGGTCTATGAGATTTTCAAGTGCGATAATGTCTGTTTCCGAGCGTCTTTTGACGGTCGTCAAGAGTGCTGCTTCCGTGATGTGTGATGCGATATGGGCGCGGAACTTGAGAGCTTGCGCTGCTTCAGTGTCTGAAAGATAGTTTTCCAAGATGAGTTTTTCTTCTTCTAAGTATTCTCTTCCAAGCGTCTCAGCAGTTGCCATCAAGTTTTGGATGCGAGTGCGCTCCAAGCGAGCGTTTCGGAGTCCGATTTCAAAAATGCTCTGCTTGTCTTTGAGCAAGTCAGTGATTAGGACAGCGGCATCAGTGATGTCTTCAGATTCGGTTAGGCGTTGTCGGAGTTGTGTATCAATGGTGTTCAAGCGTTCGATACCGGCTTTAGAGAGGAATTTTCCGCTGTAGAGTAGCGTATTGGTATCTTGTTGCGACGTAGGTGTTTCCTTGAGTTTCCGGATACTCGCCTTAATCTGATCTTCAGCAGCCTTGCTATCAGGGATTTGCGCTAAGATTTTTTCAAGAAGTCGAGTTTCCGCTTGGATGGCGACCTCCAGGGAGTTGTCGGTTTCGCGCAAGACCTTACGTGCCTGTTTCGCGTCACTGAGTCCGTGTAAATCGAGGTGCCGGTCCATGATTTTTTCGGGGGTCCACATGAGGGCGAATTTGCGTTTATCGCTCATCTCCCAGTCTGCGAGTGTTTTGTTTAGCATCTCAATGTCAGGGACCAACTCTTGGGGCAGATCACTTGGGACCGGAATTTCCCACCCTGAACTTTGTTGTACAGGAATCAGGTAGGCATCGTTTGGATGTGTAGCGTATTCGTCGGTTGCCCCGGTTTCTATGGTGCGAATGAGTTTCGCTACAGCCCATGTATCAAGGCGGGCAATCGGCAGTCCAAGCGTTTCAATTAATTCACGTTGTGCCGTGCGGCTTGTGTTTAGCGCAACAGCACGAACAGCGGCTAACTCCTTGACGATGTCTCGCAGGAAATGCGTTGTTTGTAGTGCTTCCTTCTCTGCGCGAGCGAGGTTTGCCAATAATATGCTCTTCTCTTCACCAGTGAATTCTTGCTTTTCCCGTTTCCGATTCTTATCCGCTTGCTTCTTTTGACGTTCCGAGAAGTCGCGTTGTTGGTTCGTGAGGGTTTCGATTTCGGAGCGGGTTTCTGCCAAGCCGTCTAAGGTGGTGGTCAGGGATTCGAGGTCAGATTTTACGTTATATATGCCGTGGAAGAAGTCAGAGGGAGATCGACTAAGACGCTCCGGTCGATTGAGAGCAGGAGTCTTCTCCCTAATTCTTCAAATTCAATAACATCCGTAGACAGCCCGCGGCGTAGTCCGTGCATTGTTGGTGTCCCCGGCGAGTCCGTGTCACTGCCGACAATATCCTGCCCGATGCCTTCCATAAATGCTCGCATGCCAGCGAGTCCTTGAAAATGTCCATCAACTGCGACGAACAGCACGGAGTATCCTGGGCGGTATTCGGGGAGGCTAAAGAGCCTTGCGATTTCCATGAGCGTGGCGACACCGCAAGTCGGATCTGCCCCTGGTGCCATCGCAGGCACAATGGACATGGAATCATAGTAAGCAGTAAGGACGATGAGTTCATCACGTAGCGATGGGTCGCCCCCTTCCAAAAAACCGCGTATATTCTGACCGACCCGACGTTCCCATGTCATTTTTCCTCTGACGCGGGCGTTTACTTGATTTCCTGCGTTGTGTTCTTCATCGAGTAAGTTGGTGAGGAAATCTGCGTCTGCTTTGGAGATCCAGAATCGTGGTATATTAGCGGGAACTGTACCGAATTTGTTCTCCGCTTCACCTCGGATGGTTGTTTCAGGTTCAATAAAGATAATAGCAGTACCACCGAGCATTGTTGCGTTAATATAGCGGGTACTGGAGTTGAAATCGAGGAGAACTATGGCACCTTTTGGTATGAAGAGGTGTGCTTCGCTGGCGGCGACGAATTCACCGGATTCATCGATTTGCCCGTCTTGGTTATTGTCAATACCGTCGGTGGCATCGCCTGGGATTTCGTCTGTCCAACCATCGGCGTCGTTGTCGATCCCGTCTGTTGCCCATCCAAGAATCTCAGAGAGCAGTGGAATTTCACCGTATTCATCAATAGTGCCGTCCTCATCGTTGTCAATGCCATCGGATGCTTTTTGCAGATGTTCGTTGAGTACATCGTCAGTGATGCTGGCTTCCGTGATACGATAACGCCGGGCAAGCGATGTGAGGGTATCTCCGTCTTGGAGTTTGTACCAGAATCCACCGATGTTGGTGCCGTTGAAGTCAGCGAGTTCGCCATCGTCGCCGTAAAGGAGGGGCCCGGATAAACCGCCGGTTGGAATGTATACACTGTTCCCCTCTACAACAGGGGATGGCAGGAATTTGTTTCGATCATCTGCGAGGATAACTTCTTCGGAGATTTGGTAGCTTGCGGCGATGTCTTGGAGTGTTTCGTTTGCCGAGACAATATGCTTAATTCCATCTGCTAATAGGGAGGTTCGGACGAGATTTGGCCAAAGTGGCGTGAGTTTGAAACTATGTAGGATGGTCCCGTCTGGTGAGACTATCTCAATGACGCTATCGCCGTGATCGATTGGCACAGTAACTGGGAACTCTCGACTTTCTACGTTTTGCAAACCAATTTCGACAAATCGGTCAAAAATGTACTTGCTGCCACTTGCGGCTTGTGGGTAACCTGTTACGCGGCTCTCTAAACTTGACAGGCGTGCGATATCCTTCCGGATATTTCCAATGGACAGATCATCTCGAATCTGGATGGCTGCGGTTTGCATACCGGTGCTGGAAACCGTTTGCGTGTATGCGATGTTGCAGAGTCCACTGATGAGTAAAATAGAAAGACAAAGCATTAAGACCCGGCTTGCCCATATATGTTGCGCAGTTAGATTTGCTATGGCACTGAAATGTCTTGAATCGTACTTGCTCCTGCTATGGATTTTCATGTTGTAAAGTCTCCCACCTCTCTCATATATTTCGTGTTTTATTCTCACGGCGCAAAAGATACCTATAAAAAGCGTGGCGCGCAAAAGCAATACCGACGCTCATCTTAGAAAATAGAATGCGGCTTCGTATTTTTTAGCAAGTTTCTTCTGAACAGAGACCTGCGAATGTCGTATTAAATAAGGTGTAATAGAGATATTTTATACTATTACGGCAATTTTTGTCAAATTAAAATTTGCATTTCAGGCTTTTTAAGGTTAAAATATATTTCACGTTTTGCTTTTTATGGAAGTGGAATGCTTCTAAATCTAAATATCTGTGCTCTAAGATTATCGGAAATCAATCGCAATACGGTGTTTCTCGTAAATGTTTAAAAGGAGTCAAACGTGAACAAGGGATCAAAAAAATCAGAGAAGGTTGATAAAGTCGTCTCGCGCATAAAGTTGCGTCGTCGTGAATTGAAAATGACGCAAACGGAACTCGCTAACGTAGCGAATTTAACGCCAGCTGCGATCTCGCAATTTGAATCGGGAACCCGTAAACCTTCGTTTAATACGCTTGCCAGTCTCTCCGACGCTCTAAAGGTGACCACTGATTATTTACTTGGAAAGGAAGAGCGGCGTTACGAAGATCTCTTAGCCGATCCAAAGGTAAGTGCCATGTTTAAAGGTATGATGGAATTTACTGAAAAAGATAAAGATACACTCTACGAATTTTATGAGTTTCTCAAGACGAAAGCGGAAGCGGCGAAGACAGCAGGAAAAAAACGGGTTCGGATTCAAAGTAACAGGTTTGATTGATATTCAATCGATTCAATCCCGGTGTAGCGTTTGACATTTGAAGAAGGTTTATGTCTCTTTATGGGCATAGACAAACTTTACCGAAATTTTGACGGTTTTCCAGCAATAGATGTGCCTGACGCGCCTCATGAAGCGGTAAGACCCGATCTATAATAGGTTGGAGTTTCCGTTGTCCAGCGAGATGGATAAGTGTTCGCAGTTCAGCAACCGTCCCAAGGGCAGATCCCATTATAGTCAACTCCTTCTGATACATCTTTCGGATATTAATTGTCCCGATATTGCCTGTTGTTACCCCACACGAGACCAACCTTCCATTTTTGGCCAGACTTGCAATGCTCTGCTCCCATGTTGCAGCACCGACGTGTTCAAGTACAACATCCACCCCTCGTCCTTCCGTTAAATCGAGTACCATCTCCGAAAAATCTGTGTCTTTGTAGTTAATCGTAACATCTGCGCCCATCTGTCGGGCGCGTTCAAGTTTCTCATCGCTGCTCGCTGTGGCAAAAACTCTGGCACCGGTTAGTTTTGCGATCTGTAGCCCGGCACTCCCGACCCCACCACCGACACCGAGAATTAAAATATCGTCCTCAGGCCGAAGTTGGGCGCGCGTCATTAGCATGTGCCATGCTGTGAGATACGCAATCGGCATTGCAGCGGCACTAATAAACGACAGTTCCGCTGGCATCCGAATAGCGTTTTGGACGGGTGCTTTTACGTATTCTGCGTATCCGCCGTTTGTTTGGAAGCCGATAAGTTCTTGTGTATCGCACAAGTTTTCGGCACCGCGATGGCAGTCGCTACAAACACCACATGGAATACATGGCGCGAGGACGATTCTATCGCCGACGGAAACGCCGTGGACTGCGGCACCGATCTCGACGATTGTTCCAGAGATGTCGGATCCGAGTATGTGTGGGGTGTCCCCTTGGCGGAGTTTTGCTGCTATCTCCGGTCGATTCCGCCGTGCGTGAAGATCCAAATAGTTCACGGCGCAAGCTTCAACCTTGACGAGGACCTCGCGAGTATCAAGTGTTGGCTTAGGAACGTCTATATATTGAAGTACTTCAGTACTTCCTTGTTCTGAGAAGGCGACTGCTTTCATAGGGGATGTCGGTTATCGGTTATCAGGAGTCAACAACCTAAAGTCTATATAATTCATTTAAGCAATCAGAAAGTTCTAATATCTGTAATTCTCGTGAGATATAAGAGATGACAGCCTTTTCCAAGGGGAAAGGGTAAATTGCCCCGTGCTGTTTTGCAATATCCGGTCCACACTGTTGCATAATGGCTGTCAAACGGAGATGTACTTTTGCAATGCCTTCCCTATTCATACTTTGCATTGTGAGTGCAGTTTCAATTTCTTCTTTAAGTGTTTGGGATATGAAGGCATTGATATTTTTTACACCTCTATCTCTTTGATTCTCATTCCCTATAATGAGAACTTCTGTCAACGACATCACAACAAATGTAGTTCCCATAAATCCTGCGATATGCTCCTCGCGTCCCAAAACTGTGGGAAGAATAGCAAGCAACCGCCAAAACTCGTTGAAATGTTGGTTTAGTACTGAACTGACATCTTTCGGTGCTGTGTCTCTACACGTTTTCTCTAATTGAATACATCCCTCGGCGGCGGCCAGTACAGAAACGTTTGTTTGCTCAAGGGATATTGTGTCGCCTGGGTGTAACCAGACATCAAATCGTAAACCGGTTATTGTGATACCGGTTATCATCTGTCCGGGAAATGTGTCTTTGAAAAGAACCAATGGCTGAACATCGGAGAGCCAAGATTTTAGTTCTTGCTGGAAAGCCTCTTTATCTTTGTCAGCGACCAATAGATGAATGTCAATGTCTGAATATCTATCAGCGGTTCCTTTCGCCAGGCTTCCTTCCAACCATATTGCCAGAATGCGCTCATCTGAATCTACTTTATCTACGAATGCCTTTAGATATTCTTGATGCATTTCCAGTCCTTTGCGACGAATTTCTCCGACGAATTATTTTTCGCAGCGTATTAAGAGAGTTTAACCATAAGCACCGTGATTGAGGAAACCGAGTAGCCGACGTAAACGTGGACTTGCATCTTTGTAGAGGGAATCCGGCATGTTATAGTTCATGAATGGGTAATATTTATGTCCAACGAGTCGACGGGCATAGGTTACCTGTGTAATATATCGGGTGCGCTGGCTCTGGTTTGGACCGCCGCGATGCCATACCTGATTGTTGAACATAATAACGCTTCCGGCTTTTCCAAGGTTATATTGGACTTTTTCTTCCCACTCCGTTCCGTCTATTGGATTCGGCGGCGATGCGCCAAAGAGATGGGACCCTGGGACAACTTCTGTGCCGCCGTGTTCAATTTCGGTGACATCAGTTAGGTAGTAATTCGCCGTAAAGAGTAGTACCGGCAGCCGTACGTTCTTTGGTGGTTCACCTTCTGTTACGATATAGTGCGGTGCGTCATCTTGATGCCAAGAGGTAATACCGCCACCGGGATAGGTCTGGAACGAATTGTTGTGAATGACGTGGCAGTTTTCGGCGACGAGTGCTTCAGCAAAAGAGACGATAGGCTCAAGATCGAAGAGTCGGCGGTTGGCTTCACTGTGTTCAAACATCCTGTGGCTTAAATGCATACGACCTGCTGGACTTCCGCTGTTCAAGCCGTTCGGGTTGTTTTCGAGTGCCCATTCTAAGTCCTGTCGAAGTTGCGCGCATAGGTCGGGAGGCAAGACATTTTGCAGAAACAGACAGCCTCGTTGGTGGAAGGTTTCCACCCATTCCTGGATTTGTGCTTCACTGGCAACCTGACCTGCTAAGTAGGGTGTTTGTGCCATTATGCTACCTTCTGTTATTTTTTTGTAGTTGAGAATGTAAAATCGGCAGGCGCGGTTTGCAACCGCGCCTTTTGTTACGAGACCCTTTTGGCGTGTAAGTAAACTGAAGCGATTTCCACTAACCCATTGCAGCGGCGACGATGATGCCGAGCGAAATGAGGACACCAGCGACCGTAATACCCGCAGCGGTGTTATTTTCTTCGGCAATCTGACGGTTTAGATCGTAAGGGGTTGACAGGTCGAAGACCTTGTAGCCCACCATCAGAACTACTAAACCGACGATGCTGAAAACAACACCTTCAATGATAAAACCGCCCAAGACTTTAAAGTCTACCATCGGGACATCTGCCGCGGCTGCGTCATTTTGGGCACTTGCATTGTGTGCGAACATAGTAAAGGCAACGATTGCCACAGTAACCAGAATGAATGTGGTGAAAACAATCTTTTTAGCCATTTTGTGTAGCCTCCTTGTTTTGGGCGGGATTTACCGCCGTGCGTATCTGCTTAATGGCGCACGGTGTCTGCCTACTACGCCAACAGTTCAAACTGCACATCTATGGTAGTGTGCAGGTACTTTACTAATATGGCATCTTTATCTTTGATATAAAGCCATCCGGATTCTACATCTTCAAGTGTTTGCGCAGCCGGCACCTCGGTTTCTACGTATTTTTCTACTACGTTGCTGGCTTCAGCGTCGTTCGAGGGTGCTTCTACATCATTCGTTGCATCGTCCTCCGAAGGTGCTGTAAACTGATAGCGTGCTCGGATGCCTTGTGGCGCGCGTCCGTAGCCGACGATAAGTGCGTAACTTGCTTCGTTTTCGGCATAACTCAATTGCCAGTTTAGCTGCCCCGTATTGGTTCGGGTGAGTGTGTCTATCTTTGCACCTGAACTCAGGTGTATGTCGTTAGCGATAGCAGTTTTAATACCCGGATCAAGCCCTCGGAGCGTATAGATATTCACCATAATATCTTCAGGATTCAGATGTGGTCCCTTCCCTTCGGTACAAAAGCCGTAGAATCCATCAGGATAGGTGCCTTTGAGTTCACCCTCTTCCCACTGTTGATACATTGCACTGACCGTAATACCTTCGGCAATCTGGCCCCACTGCTCATCTTTAGTGTGTCGATTCAGGCGTTGCAAATAATAGGCGAGAACCAAGCCGTTCCATTGAACAGGCACGCCAAACCAAGGGTGAGTGTGGAAACTTGTGCCGAAGACGGGGATGGAAGCGAATCGCATACCGGGCCGGTCAGGGAGATGCCAGTGATACAGGAATGGCAATGCTGTTTCTGCCCAGTAAGTTGCACGTTTGAGGTATTCTTTTTTACGTGTGAGTTCATAAGCCTCAATATAAGCCCCGACTGCATGCGCTGCTGCGAGAACGTCGGGTTGATACATCGGACATTCCCACATTTGCGCCCCGCGTGGCACGGAAAATTGCTTCATGAATTCAAGTGCCTTCAGCCCTGCCTCTCGTGATGCGGTGTTGCCGGTAGTTCGGGCGTGTTTGAGGAGGAGCAGTGCAGATTCAGCGCAGGTTCCGAGTACTGCTTCACCTGCCTTTCCAAGAGAGGCGGTTTTTGGGTTTGTCGGTTGCCACTGCCAACTCCCATCGGGTTCTTGTGTCGTGATCCGTTGCTGTGTCTCTTCCTGCATATAGGTAAGTGCAGCGTCAATGTTACCGATATAGAATGGGAATTCCCATCTCAAGATGTGGCAAGAACCTCGTGCTGCCAGTCCTTCCTTACCACATTCTGTTATGGTATTCTTAGCGATTTCTAACGCCCGTTCTTTCACCTGTTCATCTTTTGTAGCGAGGTAATCGTACCAGAGTAACGTTCCGAAACCGGGTTCGTTGTGCGCTGCCCAATCCACACAGTGACGAGATTTCCGCGTGTTTTCGTCCCATGTAGTGTGCATAAACCCGTGTCGTGAAAGGAGGAGTTCTTCTTCATCGCTACGAGGTAGCTCAAGGGGTTCTGGGGTTCCGTAAGCGTCAGTCCAGTGTGTTACAGCGTCTAAAATAGAGGCGTTTCCGTTGACAATAATTTGACTTTTAATGGAGAGTGGACGCGCTGGCGTCAAAGGATAGGGAGTAGAGGCCTCTGTCTCATTTTCCTGAACCCATTCTGGTGCGGTTGGCAGAAACAGGCCGAGCGCGTGGTTTTTCTGGTGCAAATACCAGTTGGGTGAAGCGAATATTGCCGAAAGCATCTGATTTTCGCCGTCCCAAGTATCGAGTGGATTCCAGATGATACCGACAACCGATTTCTGTATCTCTACCGCCATAACAGGGACTGTAATTTTATACGGATGCGGGACCAGACGGTTATCAAATGGTGGGGCTGCGTCACGTGGACTTGAGGAACGTTCTGCGTTTTCCAAGAATTCAAGTCCTGGAAACAGTGCTGCTGTTTTCTTCTCTGGATTACGTCCGCACCCTGCGTAAAGCATCGGGCCGTGGAAGGCGAGGAGTGCTCTGTCTCCGTCGGTTTGCAATTGGTATTCCGTTTTGAGCCGGGTTGCATCTTCGGTAAGGGTCCACCGCATCTCATAATCCCATTTCACACCGTCGGCATCTGTGTTTGTGCCGCTTAATCGAATGATGGACTCGTCTTTGTTACCTGCAAGTTGGTATTTTGTCGGAACGAGTTGGAAGGTTTGACGTTTTTCTACGGCATCGAGATAGGTCACCTCAGAGAGTGCCGGGCTGGTCGCGACCCGTTGATAATTGCCACCTTTTGCGACGAAAAGGGTGTAATATTCAAATCCACCCTCAGCATTCTCGTCGGAAGTGGGGGATGGCGTGCTGCAGACGAAGACGATACGGAGATGTTTGTTTCCCATCACAACGCTGCCGTCTTGGGGATGCGTGTGGAGTTCCTTTGTTACTTTGGTAGTGAGTTTGGGTTGTGCAGAAAGTACACTGACCCTACCTTGAGCCGTCTGACGTTCTTCACCGGCTGCGGTTTGGCATCTGAGAGAAGCAGAGAAAGAGAGTGCAGTCGGATGGGGAAGACGGCGAGCTGTCCAGAAGACAGAAGTTTCTTCACCGGGTTCAATTTCTTTGATCGTTTGTCTGGGTCTACCGCGCCTTAGTTTCACGCCGTTGATGGCGATTCTCGCCGTATCCGCTTTGCCTAAGGGAGCACTACCACTGTTTCGTAGGATACATTGTATCTCGAAATCTTCACCCGCTGAGACGACTGCGGCTGTTGGTCCTACACTCACAATTTCCAGTTTCGGTTGTGCAGCGTAAAGTGCCATTTTGAGAGGACGTTCTTTTATATTGAGTGTTTCGATACAAATATCTGTTAGTGTTGATACACCTGTCGAGGTGGGCTGGTTAAACGCCAGCATCTCTGTTTTTTCACTGTCTAAGTGGACAATGGCGATACCACACCGGAGTTCCGGTTCAGGGGCTCTTTTCGCTTTTCGGAGGGTGGTTTCTTTGAGTTTATATAACTGCGGTTTGCCCCACAACGCCCACGCGTAGTTGCTATTGCCTTTGACGTTACATTCTGTCAACAAGGAGAGAACGATTTCTTTTTCGGCGTAGCCTGTTAGATCGATATGTTCTTCCTGCCAACGACATTCGGTCGCGACTGATTCAAAACATCTTTCTGGTGCAGCCGATTTGTCTGTATGAGAAATTTCGATAGCGAACTTTACGCCACCCGGTTGCCGCTCCGTATCGTCAAATACAATACCGTCTCTTAATCCGATGGAAAAGTGAAGAAGCAATTTATCATTGCTATCAACATCAGGGAGGGAAACGGTATAGTCAATTTTGGCGACTTCTGTTGGTGTCGGGTGTTCAAAAATTGCAGGCTGTGTGACACCACCTGAAGAGTCTCTACCATTGGCAGACGCTTGCTCTGTTCCGGAGATAGTGCTATGTTCAAACATCTCCACAAAGTCGTAAATCTCCTCAACAATTCCAAGGTCCACCGATATAGGTTCAAGGACTTCTTCCGTTTCGGTTTCTGTAGTTTGCGGATCGGTCTCACTTTCTTCAGAGAGCAGGACAATTTCCACAGGTGCTTCTGCATCGTCTTCGGAGACCGAATCAGTAGGTTCTAAGGGTTGTGGCGTATCTTTACCTTCAGCAGATACATCGTCTACGCTTGATTCAACCGGAACGTTGTTCTCGTTTGCTTCAGTATTATCTTCGTCTAACGGGATAGGATCGCTGTCTGGATGTGTTTTGGGGTTCTCATCTACAGCGACAGGTGGAGCATCCGCTTCTTCGGTTTCTGTAGGCTCGGAGACCTCAGTATCGGTTGTAGATGGTGCCGTGGTTTCAGGGGCATCTACGGAACTGCCATCAGTTGTAGGTGGGGTTTCTGGGGAAACACCCAAGCAAAAACACCCCAGTTGCTGTTCGTCGCCATCTTTTGCATCGGTCTCTTCTTCTGTTTTTCCGATGCAGGTAGTTAAAAACTGTTGAAAACCGGTGAGCATTTTTTAATTATTCCTTTCAGGCTAAGTGCTTTGGCTTACGACCGGCTCCATTTCTGTTTCATCTGTTTCATCTCATCGTTGAGCACAACCTCTGCTGAAGGGGTCTGTGCAGAGGCTTCAATCTGCCATACGCCAGACTTGTCTTTTAGGACAGGTTTGCGTTGTGCGACGGGTAAAATGCCGAAGGGTACGTGTGGCTCGATTTGATACCAGTATGCGACGGAAGATGTTTCATTACGAAGGTGATTACCGTGTCCATGCTCTATCGTAACCCGAATTTCCTTCTCGAAACGGACAGGATTTTCGAGATGATAGACATAGGAGGTCTGGTAGCCGTCGGTATTATTTTCATAAATAGAGGAGCCGTTGTGGGCAAATGCATTCTCTTGCATCCCCCACGCTTGATTCAGGTAGTCTTCTGAACCGGTGCCGTGCAGATCGGGGGGCCACTTGTAGCCATCTACCCAGATCATATCATCACCTTCACCCCACCATGTGCCTTGAAAATTGGTAACCGAGAGGTTGCAACCTATATAGTGGCCTCTACCTTCAGCGGAGAGGATGAGATAATTAGTATCCCACGCGAGGCGTTCTGCATTGATGATATTGGCTTCTGGGGTATTTACAGTGATTTCATGTCCCCATCCATCACAGGGATTTTCACGATGAAATTGTGCGTGAAAATAGGCGACATCATCGCCGTGTGAATCCGAGTACTGCTCATAGTCGATGTAGAAGTATTGACGATGTGGTGTATCGCCTTCGTTGACGAGTTCGATGCGTGCGCTGCTGTTAAAGGGCATCTGCACGTAACTGTTGAGTGCGCAACCTGTATTGAACTGATTGTTTTGGTTTGTAGAGGCAGAGAATAGCATGGAATCATAAGAATTGACGATTTCATTTCCGAGTCCGAAGAAGTCGCCTAACGGACAGAGGACACTCGGATGCTCCTCGTCGTCCCAAAACATTCGGATCAAGACGTTGCGATAACCGTTTGGCTGGGTCATCCAGATGTGATTAATACATCCGGGACCTTTGAGGTCTGCGATAACGCGGGTTTCGCCGGGGGCGACATCCCATGCATCGTTATTTCTGCCAGTGGTATCCCAAGAGGATGCGCGTAACGAGCGTGCTTTTTTAACACGCGTCAACGATGACAATAATCCATCAACATAGGTCATAATTTGGTTTCCTATAAAATATATTTATACATTGGTGAGGTGTGGTAAAGCGTTTTGTGTTTACGTATTTGTTGCGTTTACCATAGTAGCTCGCGTAGACCTTAAAAATGTTACACTGGTGTAACATTTTGTGCCTGAAGTAGAACGTTAGCGAATCCAGTCACCATAGGGGTTTATAGCCGTTTTTTGTTTCTTTTATTTTTTTGAAATTTTGCGAAAAGTGTAACATTTTTCTTTGTTTTGAGGGTTGTGTGATGTTATTTTAAAATGGACGATTGCGCAGAATCTGTGCCTCGGTGTATTTGCTTATTCGATATTGTTTTTATATTATACCACACATAATATAAGTATTCAAATTTATTTTTGGGTTTATGCCCATAAAATTGTCCAAAGCTCAATATACAATTATAACACACGCAGTTAAAAAAGCAAGAGAAAAATCAATTTTTTCTATCTAATCTGTTTTCTCGAAAAAGGAGTCTCCGGGAGTGTATCTTGATTGTCCTTTCTGCTGAAGCAATTTCAACTGTAGTGCGTCTGCTGCGTAGCCGTCGAATTGTCCTGCTGTTTTTCTTGGGACCGGTGCTGGAGGCTCGAAGTTAGTAACGAGTGCTTCTAACATTGGTTTTCTGTTTGATTCCTTAGCACCCACGTGATAAAAATGTTCTCTCGTGATGACATTAAATTCTGACCATAGGGTTGAAATCGCAGGGTTGTCTCTGTGTTCGTTGCTATGCCACGTTGAGAGGGTAAACCGTGCTGGCGTTGTCTTCAAACTTTCATAAAGTGATCTTTCATGCGTTTCATCCCAAGTGTTAAAATAATCCGTATGTCGTCCGGCATAAGGTGGGTCACAGTAGATAAGATCTGCCTCGGTTGCACGAGACAGGGTTATCCGAAAATCTTGATGTAAAAACCTCCAGTCGCTGAGACTGGCGAGTTTAGCAACCCATGCTATCTGATTAACGATTTTGGTAACGTACGCTTTGGAGAAACGTTCTGGTTTATGCCCGAACGGCACATTAAACTCGCCTTGCCTATTGAAGCGGATAAGTCCGTTAAAACAGGAACGGTTCAAAAATAGAAAATCTAAAGGAGACTTCTTTCTATTAAACCGTTTTCGGACTTCATAGTAATAATCTGCGCCGTGTTTGGCTAACTTGCTTCCCTCTGATTCAAGGAATTCTCGGACAACAATCGGGTTGATTGTCCCGTTGTTTATCCCTTGATAGAAGGCGATGAGATGTGGATTTGTATCGCAGAAAAGTGCCTTGCGCGGTTTGAGGTTAAATCCGACAACACCGGATCCCATGAACGGCTCAATCCAGACCCCTTTGCCGTTCCATCGGAGTATTTCTGCTATCCATGAAACCAGTTTACTTTTGATGCCCTGGCACTTTATGGGTGGGGTGAGGATTTTCATTGAGTTTTGTGCTAAATACACGTTTTATTGTTTTTTTACGTACAAATTGGCTCACCGAAGAATTAACGATGCTAAATTATGCTAAAGTTTGGACAGTTTACGTCCAGATCACGCTTTGTTTCCATAGCATTTTTCGTTTTTTCTTCAGGTTCCTAACACAAATGCAACTATCAGAAAAATAAACACGGACGCGCCCATGCTTAGCCTCAGCGGGGCGAAATGTGTATCTCTTAAAAAAATCGTCCAAAGTTTAGGACTATAGAAGATAATAATATCGGGAACAGTTTATAGGTTTCCGTAGTAGTCTCGTATCTTGGTGGCCATCAGTTTTCTACGCTTTTCTAGAAACCCAGCGTAATTCTCAAACGTTGCAGTCTCCATACCTAAAGGAAGGCAGTTTTCATCAAGGTTCGTTTGTAATTTCTCGGGCTTATTTATTCTTCCATAGATAGGTTTGCCTATTTTACATCCTTTCCATAAGTCAGAAAAATAAGTGGAGGGAGATTGATCGCCGATAGCAATATTAATTTCTTGTTGCATTATAACTAAGTTCGCAATCTGATTGTAATCTTTGGGTGTAAAATTATGTCCTTTCAGATAATTACTTGGAAATATGTGGTGAATATCGGCTCGACCTTCAAGTAGAGTCTGCACGGTAATATCACGAGAAAGAAAACCATTGTCGTTTGTTTTGACTTGACTCGCCAGAAAGACGTTGAAATACGGACTCTTTCGACTTGATGTTTTCATCTGTTGTGGGAGTGCAATATTCCAGAAAGTATCTGAAAGCTCTACCTGCTCTACTTTGCTGAGGTACTCGCGTGCGCCTTGGTTGGTAATGTTCTGGATATCCTCATCAAAGGCTGTTTCTGGTGTCCCAGTGTATCTACCAGTCAAGATTGACATCACAAACCAACGTGGTACCAACTGCGCGATACTTTGGGAATCTGTGCCTTCTGCACGTAACATTAAATATAACCCATAAGCGAAATTGACAGCGTTCAGTGAATTAATCATGGAATTATCTACAAATCCAGCTGACTTCAATAACATAATAAAGCGTTCAAAGTCGTTTTGTTTGATGTAGCGGAGAATCCCGTTTTTAAGTTGCTGGAAAGAATGCTCAGCAATTTCTTCCTCAAAGGTCCGCGTTTCAAAATTGCGCCCCGATAATAAAGCAACTAAATCTCTTAGGCGACCACGTTGAAACTCTATCATAAAACTTACCCGAAGCAGATCAGTATAAGAGGGGATGTAGATCTCATTTCTCCATTTTCCAAGCCAAGCCATTTTGGTGAAATACTCAGTCTCAGCGAAGTCGGGATCTGCGGCTAGAGTGCTGAATGCTTCTGGAGAAACCGCCAGACGGCAGAAGTAGTCAATGCATTTTCGGATATGGTGACCGCCATACTGTTCTCCAGCAGCAATCTTGGACATAACGAAGTCTGATGCATTCAGTGTGACACCCTTGGAATTAATACGCACAAAGATTTCTGTAACTGTCTCGACATTCAGATTCGGTTCGAGTTCAATAATCCCCAGAGTATTATTTTTGATACTCTGTAGACGATGAATGGAATTATAGATTTCATCTCTATCCACCTTCTCATTATTCTTGCAGTATTCATCCAAAAAATTAAGGACCTTGAAGTCAGGCTCAAAAATGGTAAAAATGTCGTCAATCCATTCAGAATCCTTTCTAATAGCGGAATTTGCTACTTCAAAGCGTTCTTTAATCGGATGAAAGGCGATAGTGATTCGTGCTCGCTTGTAATTTTTGTTGACCACCTTTTTCCCTAGTAATGCTGCTTGAAGAGAAATGACCCGTTGCTGTCCATCGATTAAGACACGCCTACCTACTGATTGGGTTCCATCCTTAAGGCGGACATCAGGTGCCCGCCACGTGATGAGATATCCAACAGGGTATCCTTGGTAGAGTGAATCAATGAAATCACGTACCTTGGCTGCCTTCCAAACGAAGGGTCTTTGGATTTCAGGTATCGCAATTTCCTTGTGGTGTATCCAAGTTAGCACAGTTTGAATAGGATAATCGTTTACAGCATATTGTTGGTTTGGCATTCCTCCCTCCTTTGGCGGAAATATACAGAAATCTTACCTTTGCGATTTGTGCCAGTTAACTATTTGTTTTTATTGTTCTCACAGGTGTTTGTTTTTCTAAGATAAACATACCGTCCCTATGGGACTAAAAGAGGGTGTCTACCGTTTTTCTATAAACATATCGTCCCTACAGGACTGAAGTGGGTCGCGACCCGTGAGAAACAGATGTAAAAAGTGATGTTTCTGTGAAGTTATACTTTACAAATAGTTATTTAGCACAAGTCGTTACCTTTAGTTTGTACTATACTATGGTAACCCAGATAAATAAATAGACACTTTATTAGATTTATGTTAGCCTTTTGGTATTATGGCTTATTCATCAGATTTCCGCAAATGCGTTTTAGCGTTCATCGCAGCTGGCGGTAAAAAGACCGAAGCCTGCCAGCAGTTTTCCATCGCACGCGCAACTCTGTATACATGGTTGAATGCCGAAGACCCGTTGGTGCGTGAGAAACCGGGGCCCCGGGGTCCAAGAACCCTTGATCTGCAGGCACTTGAAAAACATGTCGCTGACTTCCCGGATCAGACGCAAGCCGAACGCGCCGCTGATTTGGGCGTCTCGGAGTTTTGTGTTTACTATGGCTTGAAAACGCTTGGGATTACCCGAAAAAAAAACACTCGGCTATAAGGAGCGATGTCCGAAACAACGCGCCGCCTACCGTCAGGAACTCGCTACGCTCAAGCGCGCAGGCAAATGTGTAGTTTACGCCGATGAAAGCGGTTTCCGAGACGAAAGTCATAGACGCTTCGGGTATGCCCCGAAAGGTCAAGCCGTCTATGGGTTGATTTCGAGCCAACGCACCCGGACGACCACACTCCTTGCGGCGCGTTTTCAAGGAACTTTCAGAGCTGTGCGATTGCTTCAAGGCGGGTGTAAATCCGCCGATTTCAACGACTGGTTAGCCGAGGAGTTATGTCCACATTTGACTCCGAGTCATGTCCTCATCTTAGATAATGCGATGCTCCACAAGACTTCTCGGACGCGAGAGCTCGTAGAGGCGACGGGTGCGAGGCTGCTATTTCTGCCACCTTATTCCCCGGATTATAATCCGATTGAACATGATTTTGCCAATATCAAACGCAAACGCGAATATAACCCCGACTCAACACTTCAGGAGATTATTCAAGAATATGCAAATGTCTAATTAATTCTCAGGTTTACCATAAACTTTGGACAGTTTTTTATTGCATACACATTTCGCCCCGCTGGGGCTTGTGTCTTCGTGGGTATGATGTTTCTATACACATTTCGCCCCGCTGGGGCTGCCTTCTGGTACATTCCGAGTTTATTTTTTTGTGAATTGCATTTGTGTGAGAAACTTTCAGAAAAGTCAGAAATGCTTTGAAAATCGGGAAACCTGAACCCAACCGAAATTTTCCAAACTTTAGTGATTATCTATAACAGCCTGCATTTTTTCCAACCCAATCCGAGCAACTTCTGCAGGGTCTTGTTCCCAATAGCTTGGATTGAATAACTCCAACGAGATAACCCCTGAATACCCTGCATCCTTCACGATAGAGATCATCTGTCCGAGGTCGAGAATACCATCTCCCGGATACACTCTATCGGCATCTGATTGTTCCGCACGTGCAGGTTCGGCAGGGGCGTCGTTGAAGTGAAAGACGGCAATTTTTTCGCCCGGAATACCCTTCATGTCCTCTATTTCACCGCCACCGCGATAGATATGGAACGGATCAAGAACAATTGTGCTGTCCGGGTGATCTGCGACTTCCATCACTTCCCACGCATGCTTGACTTGGTTGACACCATCGACGAAGCCGAGGAATTCCATGGCGGGTTTAACACCGAATTCGCGTCCGAGTTCAAGAAGTTCGCGGTAATTCTTGCCACCTAACTGCAAATCTGCGACCTCACGCGGCGGGCTTGAGATGATGTACGTTGAGCCGACAGCAGCGGCTTGTGCCATGCGCCGTTTTGCCTCTTCGATGGCTTCTTGGTGTTCTGCGCCTGTGGTGTTAAGCCAACCGTGTAAGGCGATGACGGTGGGGACCGAAAGTCCGTAGTCATCGAGTGCTTTTTTGACATCCGTGAGCGAACCGCCCTGCTCCTCGTAAGCCGTTAGATCGTCGTTCCATAACTCAATCGCTGAATAGCCGGTTTCGGCAGCGATCCGAATCTTGTCCATTAATCCGGCAGGACGGATTGTGCTGGTGTTTAAGCCTAACTGAAATTGTGACATTTTTTTTAGTATATCTCAGCGTTGCCTCCGTTGTCGGCAACGGTCTAAAGTTAATGAGAAACCTCTTTTAGGTTACGAAAGGTTTGTTAACAATTGAAATACTGCAAGGACAACGGACGCAGCAGCTCAGATTAAATCGTTAAAAGACCTATTTGTCCATCAAACTTCTGATGAAACGGACATCTATACGCGCAAGGTCGATGACGGTCTCCACAGGTTCTCCACTATATTCACTATGAAAACTCACGGGACCTGAAAAGCCGATGGTTTGTAACGTATCCACTGCTGTTTCCCAGTCAACGAAGCCTTTGCTCATTCGGACGACTCTGCCACCGCTCATACCGGGGGAACGCGCCAAGTCCTTGAACGCCATAACAGCAAGGTGCGATTTGACGATATCGAGTGCCATGTTGATGGGTTCACCGACGATTGAGAGATGGCCTGTATCGGCAAAAACGCCGACGTGTTGCGGATCAAAACCCTTTACAAGGTTCATCACTGCACACGAGTTCAGTCCCATGGAGGTGCCGGAGTGATTGTGAATGCATGTCCGGGGTCCGTATTGTGCGGAGAGTTTGGCAAACCCTTCCAATTGGGTTCGGATAAAGTCGACCTGCGCCCAGTAGCCGCCGTCTTCTGCATGCCAGTGCCAATATCCCAATTTGATATTTTCGACACCGGCTTCACCGGCGGCAGCGTAGACGCGTTGCGTTTCCTCTTGCGTCGGGTCGAGAAAGTCGCCGGGTGTTGTGACGAGTGGGATGGACAAGCCAGCATCAGCGAACTGCTTTGCGGCAGCGGGTAGTGCCTCAGTGGCGTTTTCTGGGTTCACCGGATAGCCGGGGCGAACGCACAAATCGGCACCGCTCACACCGACGGATTGCAATGCGTCAATAATATCTGGAATTTCTAAACCTTCCAGATGTTTTGTGAACATAATGAATTTCATAATGGTTATTAGTTGTTAGTTGTTAGTTGTTAGTTGTTGGTTAAGAGGGTTCCTATTGTCCAATATCTTTTGTAAAAGACTGCTTCAATTGAGTGGCGACCCTTACAAAGAGATGATCAAACATCAGAAACCAGACTGAAAACTGATAACTATTCCTTACCAATCGACGACAGAACCGTCATCGGGGTGGTAAGTCACAGGGTTCTGCCAGTCGTGGTCGATTTTATCTTCCAGTGCGTCTTCATCGAGTTCTATACCGAGTCCGGGACCCGTTGGGAGTTCAACGAATCCGTCTTTGAAGACGAAGGGATTCTTAAGGTAGCCTTCACCAAGGGTGGTGTGTTCTTGCATCAAGAAGTTTGGTATAGAGGCATCTAACTGGATACACGCCGCTAAAGAGATGGGACCCAAAGGATTGTGTGGGGCGATGCCGCCGTAATAGGCTTCTGCCATACCTGCGATGATACGCACTTCATTGATGCCTCCAGCGTGACAAAGATCAGGCTGAAGAATAGATGCTGCCTGTTTCTCTAAGATTTCACGGAACCCCCATTTTGTGAACACGCGCTCACCTGTCGCAATTGGAATGTGGGTACTCCGTGCTATTTCGGCGAGGGTGTCCACATTTTGGCATTGAATCGGCTCTTCAATGAACATCGGTTGGTAGGGTTCTAACGCTTTAATGAGAACTTTTGCGGTTTGCGGACTGATTGCACCGTGGAAGTCAATCGCGAGGTCAACTTCTGTGCCTGCGGCTTCACGCAACGCTGCAAAGTGATCTACGGCTCTGTCGATAAAGGCTTTGTTTTCGATGATACGTGCCGGTCTGCCGCCTGCAGGACCTGTTTTGAAAGCAGTGAATCCTTTGTCAATCCATTCTTTGATCCCGTCTGGATCGCCGCCGCCTTTGTAGAGCCTGATGCGGTCGCGGGTTGGTCCACCAAAGAGTTGGTAGACAGGAACGCCGAGCGACTTTCCTGCAAGGTCCCAGAGTGCTTGCTCCACGCCACTTAATGCGCTTGTAAGAATGGGACCTCCGCGGTAAAATGCATGACGATACATCGCTTGCCAATGGTGCACGACACGTCTCGGATCTTGACCGATGAGATAGGGGGCGAGTTCGTCAACGGCTTGCGCACACGTTTTCGCGCGGCCTTCCAGAATCGGTTCGCCGAGCCCAACCAATCCCTCGTCCGTATGGATCTTAAGAAAGAGCCAGCGCGGTTGCACCAGAAATGTCTCTAATTTTGTAATCTTCATTGAGATTCCTCAAATTGGTATCGACTTGAACGAATTGTTTTCTCTATTTTACGGCTATGTTACCATTTCCTCCGAATTTTTTCAAGGATTAATATGAGATGTGTTGGCGTTATTTATGTTGATTCTTTTAGAGAAAACTTGTAATCTTACTATTAACTTTTTCGTTTGAGGATAATATATAATAGTAAGATTTATAGATTATGTTTTGGACACAGTGTTGTAGTTATCCGTTTTTGAAAAAATCTTTGAACTTCACAAAAGGAGGCGTTACAATGAACCGCTCTGACTTCACGTTCCTCGTACTGTTTATCGGAAGTATTGTGCTTTTCCTCGTAGTTCCTCTGGAAAGCAGCGCACCGGATCGCGCACTAACAATTTTCTCTGGACGCGTCGTTGATGAGGCGGGAAATCCGATTGAGGGAATCACAATAGGACTTGTCTCTGTTTTCGATGGCAATGGGGCTTGGTTTCCAGTTTATGAGGATCAACAGGGTTCGCCGATAGATCCACCGACATTCCAAACAGAAACAGATTCGGAAGGGCATTTCATTATCACCGATGCTATTGCCGGTCCCGTGCTATTGACGCTATTGCCATCCAGTGGGGTCGATGTTCAGCTGCTAAAGGCTCAGATTGAAGGGCTGTTTTTCTATGCGAGTGGAACATGGAAGCGTGGGATTGTGTTTGCTGTAGAGCAAGGAGACGACATTGGAAACGTTGAAATTACCGTACAATATCCGCATATCCGAGGTAAAGGGCAGCGCGCGGACGGAGCACCGATCGCTAATGAGAGAATCAAATTTCGCTTGCGAACGGTAAGTCTAAACAGTGAGTCTTCTCAATCTTCGAGTTTTCATACGGATGCCGAAGGCTACTTTAGGTATTATGTGGATAGCGGGATAGACGAACCCACATTTTACATGTTGTCCGTAACATACGCCGGACAGACTGTGGAGGCGAATCCAATTATCCTTAAGTCTGGGGACCCGACGCACGACATGATTTTTACGTTTGACAGTCCGTCAGCTACACCTTTCCCTACGCAGCGCAAAAATTTCTTCAGCGCATCCGCTTCTGCTTCCATCGGCGGCTCCAGTGCAGTCGATGTTTGGGTCATCAGACCAGAAAACCGGCACGCGTATAGAATGATTGAACGCCAGCGTTGGGAATCTGCACAAACCCAAGCCGCTGCTGAAGGGGCATACCTTGTCGCAATTAACGATGAATCCGAACAGAACTGGTTGCAGGCTGTTTTTGGCGGTCAACCGAGTTGGATCGGACTCAACGACATCGCGAAAGAAGGGCAGTGGCAATGGGACAACGGTGAACCGCTTACTTATACCAACTGGCGTGTGCAGGAACCGCATGACACCGGTGATGGAGATGAGGATTACGTTATTATGAGTCCCACAGGAAAATGGGAGGACGTTAACCCGAGAAACAGGCGGTGGGGTTTTATTGAGACGGCTATCATTGAAAAGGAAGAACCGCCGGTGGAGAAGTAAACCTTATGGGTCGTTGAAAAGGAGACAAATTATGAAACGTTCAGCATTTAAAAAGCGACATTTGGTGTTACTGGCAGCAGCCGTCAGCGCACTTTTCATCGGTTTCACTTTTCCCAGTTTGGCTCAGAAGGAGACAGGAACTTTGAGTGGACGCGTTGTTGATTTGGATGGAAATCCAGTGGCTGAGTTGTCAATATATGTCGCTCCCAGTAGACTTGATGATGGACACCTGGATCGAGTCTTTTTACCTTATGCGTACGCTCAGTTACGTCGTGCTCGCACAGATGCTGAGGGTCGGTTTTCGATTAGGGACATTCCGCCAGGACCCTTGCATTTCGGTGCGCTTCCGGACAATATAGATAACCTTCTTCCAAGGAACTTTGAGAAGATATTAAAGAGTAGCACATATACACAAGACTCCAATGCTTTCGGAATGGAACCAGACGATTTTGAACCCGATTTTGAGGTCCTATCCTTCCATATCCAAGGAATAACCTTTTATCCACGTGATGATTTCAATTTGATCGGATTTGGGATCAAACCCGGGATGCATATTGATAATGTTGTAGTTACCGTACATCCACGAATGCGGGTTCACGGACGTATTCTTTTTAAAGATGGCACCCCGCTTTCTAATGCGCGTGTTCGTCTTCACTTCCGTTCTTACGATGTGGACGAAACTGGCAGTCGGCAGTCGGGTGGGGAGCCGCGAACGGATGCTGAAGGCTATTTTATCTATTATCTGGACGAAAAAGATGACCCTGCCTTCTATACGTTTTCTGTGGAATATCGGGCTCTGTCCGCAGAGGCTGAGCCTGTTCGCCTTGAACCTGGACAACGTTTTGAAGGTCTCACATTAACTTTTGATAGCCAATCGATTTTGCCTGAACCGCCGCGCGCAACAGCGGTTGACGAGTCTGAGTTGGCACCCGAACAGGAATCAGACGGCGTATGGATAGTAAACCCCGCCAATGGTCATGCCTATAAAAGGGTTAGCTGCGAAACGCGCGACGCCGCGGTTGCCCAAGCTGCCGACGAAAAAGCACATCTCGTCTCCATTAACGATGCCGAGGAACAGGCGTGGTTGGAAGCGGTTTTTGGGCATCAATTCTATTGGATAGGTCTCAGTAATACCGAAGCAGGGGGGCAGTGGCAGTGGGATAACGGTGAACCTATCACTTATGAAAACTGGGTCCCTGATGACTTCTTTTCCGAAGCCTCAGATGTTGGTGGAAGGGATTATGCTGTTATGACATTCTTTGATGGCAAGTGGTATGCAGTTAATCCGGGCAGTGTTATCCTCCACATGACAGAAATGGCACTTCTTGAAAAAGGAATTAAGGACCAAAAATAGGAGATATTTACGATGAAGCGTTCGGATTTTATACAAAGACTTGTGAATGCGCAATTGATAAATCCATTCATCGGCATAGTGCTTTTCCTCGTTATTGCAGTCTGTCTTTTTTCTGGCTGTAGTGACCTTCGGCAACCTGTTCTCTCTGCAGTATCACACGACAGGACACAAGATGGCACGGTGGGGTTTTCGGGTCGCGTTGTGGGATTAGAGGGGGAGGCAATTGCAGGCCTCTCGTTAGCGATTCAACACGTCATGTTTGGTGATTATGAGGATGAGGCAGCGTGGGTCCAACCCTTAGAAACAGAGACGGACGAGGATGGAGTTTTTTCTTTTCGCGGTATTACTCCTGGTCAAGTTCAATTAATATTACCCCTTGATATAGATCCTGAGAAACAATTTTACGCTGAACCCGAAGATGAGATTCTCTCCATCAAAATAGGGGAGGTAACTTACCATCAGGATGACCCCTACGCGTTTGGTGGCATCACCTTTACTATCACTCCTGGGGTGCACATCCAAAACGTTGAGGTTAAAGTGCGTCCGCGTATGCGGATTCGGGGACGCATCGTTTTCAACGACGGCTCTCCGCTCGCGGACGCGCGGATTCGCATAAGTAGCAGACAAGAGGATTTGGATGGGAGCGGCGGTGGAACTTCAAGTGGGGGTACACAGACAGATGCCGATGGAACCTTCACAGAATATGTTAATGAAGCTGGTCTGTATATCGTTACAGTCGCATATCAAGACCTTTCTGTCACGTCGGAGCAGTTTGTGCTGAACGCTGGGGAACGACGGGAAGATCTCCTATTGATGTTTGACAGTGCGCCGATTGCGCCCGTAGCGGAAGATGTAGAAACGTCTACACCTCCGGCATTCGACCGGAGCGGGGTGTGGGTCGTCAACCCTGAAAATGGGCACGCCTACAAAGAGATTTACGTTGAGGGACCTGAGGAAGCAAAAGCTTTGGCAACTGCAGAAAATGCCTATCTCGTCTCTATTAATGACGAGATCGAACAGCGGTGGCTTGAGGGACTTTTCGACCCGGCACCTTTTTGGATCGGGCTGAGTGATGTTGAAACAGAGGGAGAGTGGCAGTGGGACAGTGGCGAACCTGTCACATACACGAACTGGAGCCCCAACGCAATCTTTCCCGATGACTTGGATGATGCCGAAAAAGATTATGTTGTCAAGATTTTTACAGGAGAATGGCAAGCTGTCGGCACCGAAAGTCCGTTCTGGCGGATTACGCGTCGGGCAATTATTGAAACGGATGCGTTACCTGCCGAAGCACTCACGGCGGAGTAAACGCGGCTGCCCGGAAAACGGGCGAATTGCCATATCTGTCTGTACGGTATTCAGCACTACGAAATCAGGTTTCCACAATACGCGCAAGTTTGCAGCTCAACATCACCACTGAACGTTTCACGCTCTGGAATTAGGTAGGTTTCATAGTTCGTGACGCAGTTTGTGTTTGCGCATGTATGTGCAGAGGTACTGGTGTCTCGCTTCGGGGGTTGTGTTAGAATGAGTTGCTCCAATCCGATAAGACTGGCAATTAGTGCCATCCGAATCGGCACGGCGTTCGCAGATTGTTCAAAATAAGCGGCGCGTGGATCGTCGTCTAACTCGTAGGCGAGTTCGTTAACGCGGGGGAGTGGGTGCATAATCATCGCATCGGGTTTCGCGTTTTTCATAACTTCTGCGTTCAACAGGTAACTGCCCCGCACAGCAGCTGCGTCCATATTTGAAGGGAGTCGCTCTTCCTGAAGCCTGTTGACGTAAATAACGTCTAACTGCTCAATCACCTCTGTGACGCTTTCGACCTCAAGCGGTTTCTGACCGTAGCGTTGTTCCAATGACGCAAGTATCCACGCTGGCATCTGTAGCGGTTTCGGTGCAATGTGGATTAGTTTCCCGCCGAACCGCGCGACTGCAAGCGCGAACGAGTGTGCTGCTCTGCCAAACTGCAAATCTCCGCAGATACCAACAGTTAACCCTTCAACCTCCGATTTTCGCTGTATAATGGTATAGAGATCAGCGAGTGCTTGTGTCGGATGTGTGTGGCTTCCATCTCCGCCATTGATGACAGGGATATGTGCATACTGTGCCATGACGCGGGCTGAACCCGCCCAACTGTGTCGTACCACGATGATGTCGGCGTAATTTGTTACCATCCGGGCAGTGTCAGCAAGGGTTTCACCTTTAGCAGCGGAAGTCGCACTTGGATCGGCAAAGCCGAGCGTCCCGCCGTTGAGTCGTTCCATCGCACTTTCAAACGAGAGCCGAGTCCGTGTACTCGGTTCATAGAAGAGCGTTGCGAGGAGTTTGCTCCTACAGATTCCGGCCCATGTTTCCAGTTGCGACTGCATGCCTGATGCGAGTCGAAAAATCTGTTCAATCTCAAAATTCGATAAATCGTCGAGTGTTACCAGATGCCGCATTCTTTTCCTCTGGAGGCGTATTGTAAATACGCCTTATTTTTGGATATTCGGGAAATATCAATTTTTTTAGCCGCGATTACGGATTGACCTTTAGGCTTCCAACCAATTCTTTAACCGATTTCATATCTGCTTTCTGAAGATAGTCGTAGATACCTTTCACCACCTCTATTGATGCGTGTGGGTTGACGAAATTCGCTGTTCCTACCGCTACAGCGGACGCACCGACGATAAAAAATTCCACAGCATCCCTTGCATTCATAATCCCCCCCATACCCACAATTGGAATAGAGACACTTTTGTAGACCTCCCAGACCTGTCTCAGTGCCACCGGTTTTATCGCAGGACCGGAGAGCCCCCCTGTGACGTTTGCGATTTCGGGTTTTCGTGTTTCTGCGTTGATTGCCATACCGAGGAGTGTGTTGATAGCAGAGAGGGCATCTGCGCCAGCATCCTCAACGGCGCGGGCAATCACGGTAATATCTGTGACGTTCGGGGAGAGTTTCACCAGTAGCGGTAGGTGTGTTATGGCTCTGACTGCTTTGACAAGTTCGTGTGCCAGCGTTGCATCGACACCAAAACTCATCCCGCCACAATCTAAGTTCGGACAGGAGATGTTGAGTTCTACGCCAGCGACACCCTCTGCTGTGTTTAGTTTTTCAATCACTGTTAGATATTCTTCGACCGTTTTGCCACAGATGTTGACAATCACTGGCACATCAAAGTCGCGGAGATAGGGGAGTTTCTGCGAAATAAAGCCGTCTACACCGACGTTTTGGAGTCCGATGGCGTTGAGCATGCCAGAGGGGGTTTCCATGATGCGTTGCATCGGATTGCCGGGCCACGGGACACTCGTAACGCCTTTGACGACAACCGCGCCGAGTTGATTCAGATCTACAAAATCGGCGTATTCGCTGCCGTAGCCGAAGGTGCCGGATGCCGTCATAACGGGGTTCCGCATCTCGATCCCGCCGATGTTCACGTTGAGTGCCGTTTCTGTTTTTCCCATGAAAATAATGATACCAAGTCCGATTGGAAAAGTCAAGTTTTTTGTAGCATTGGGTGAGAAAATACGTGTTTATTTTTTACAGTGCATTACCAACTCAGATAAACAACACGGAAGTCAAAAATGAGTCCCAGAATACTAATGATGGAAGCGATGATCACATCTCCGATAACCAAGCCGATGAAAAATGGAATTGAACGGCGATATAATCGGACACCACCCGTTGAGAGCAGTATCCGTTTAACGACCCAACTGATTAAGAGCGGGAACCACAGCCCAGTGAAGGTCCACCAACTTGAAACGACATAGCCGACGGGATGTAGGGGCCACTGAATGAATCGCCACCGTAGGAGCAGAAGACTAACAGCAAAGCCGAATCCACCGGCGGTGTAGAGCATGCCGCTGATGCTCGTTTCGGTGGGATTATAGAGCCATCCCGCAAGTCTATTGAAAGCGGCGCGGGCATACCAAGAACGCGCCTGTTCTAAACCGACTTGGTAGGAGAGGTGTAGGTGTCCCCACGCCGCGGAAAGCGCGCCTACAAAAATCGCAATCGCCAACACCCAAATCAGTTGCGTTGGATTGAAACGGGTTTGGTGGGCAAGTTTCAACCCCTCCAGTTGATGCGGCATCGGGTGTGCGCGGTAGGAGAGATGGTTCAGCCAGAAAAAGAGCGACATCACCGAGAGGTTGCGATTGCCGATGCGGCGTGTACCGAGTGCGTCTGTTAGAAGTAGGTCTGGACCGGCGTTGTAAAGGTCGTGTGCGGGTGGACCGAGTTCGGCACGGATGCGGGTGATTGTGATTGACATTGCGAGATAGAGTCCGAAGAATAAGGCTGCGAACCAGAGCGACATCCCTGCCTTCAGACAAAACGCCAAGATCAAGATGAATCCAACCAATACGCCGATGCCCGCTGTTCTATATCGCATCGCTTCACCTTCGTCACTTACGGTGCCTCTGTGCGTGCCGAAAATGGTCTGCAAGACGACTTTGATGTGTGCGCGTCCCATCCACACTGTCCAGAGGAAGAGCGCAATCCAGACCCCTCGGATTTGCGCCATCTCTCTCGGAAATCCGATAGCACTTCGCCAACCGAACATATCCCCGATAATCCGTTCAAAGTGCCAAAACAGATGGAAGAACCAGCAGGAGAACCCCAAATCAAGCGGAATCAGAAAGCCTACGCCGATGGCAAACGGAAAGAAACTGATACGAAAACCGGGATTATTCATTGCGCTCCACGGCTTTTCTGCGAGTCGGAATCCGTGATAGAGCGGAATTGTAGGGAAAACAGGATCGATTTGATGTAAACTATAGACAAGGTTCAGCACAGCGGCGATGCTTAACCCGACAACCATCATTCGTCGATTGAAAAAAAGATGAGATGTCGTTGACAGGCGACCTGTGTTTGTAGCGGCGCGTGTGATTTCATAAGGGAGTTGTGCGATCGGGTAGGTGAGACGTTCGTGTTCTTGCCACTGTTTGCGTAACAGGACATTGAGGCAGAGCATTGTTACGCCGATGACAAGGCAGAAACCCACCCAGATTAACGTCGGCAATAGCCATGCGTCTATGTGCGTCCGAAGATAGAATGTGGATTCGCCTTCATAGAAACCTCGTAATATTTCTTGTTCTCCAACAACGAGCCATTCAGGGAGATGTTGATGAAAGAGTTGTGCCCACTCGTTTTCAGTTGTTGCGTACCAGAACCCGTTGCCCATCAACGGCACCAAGACTTGCAACATATCGCGTCCGGCGAAAACAGAGGCTTGGCAGAGCATTGCATAGATTGTTAGCAATTCGCTCTGTGTAAACGCTAAACTCGGGCGCAAGCGACGCAGGATTGTACTGAATCCGATAAGAACGAGCAACGTAAATAAGACATTGAAGAGCAGTGCCAAGCTCGTGGGTCGGTTGGAGTCCCAGATATAACTGAGATGTAGCACCCAGTAGCTGTTGAATGGGATAAGGAAAATACCAATCAGCGTTGCGCGTAGCGTAATTTTTCTAACGATTAAATCTGGACTGCTGCGTCCGTTGTCCTTGCAGTATTTCAATTGTGAAGAAACCTTTCATGACCTAAAGCAGGTAAAGGAGATAACCAGAGATGGTGATGGTGATAGTATTTGGTCTCGTTGTTGTGGTTATGATATGTGGTGGGATGTTGCTTGCGCGTCTGTCAACGGTTGCCAAATCCAAAGGTTCGTGGGTGTGGGGTTTCTTCATTCTCATCGTGCTTGTCTGTATTCCACTTTTCCTGATAGGTCTCTGCGTGTGGTTCCTCCACTTTAGCGGGATATCAGGGAGACAATTTAGTCCGTTTTAAGATAGTCATCAGCAATCAGGACACTGCGCTTTCAGCAGTCAGTTAAGGTCGGTTTCTGGCAGTGTTAAATATCTTCTTCAGTGGGTTTTGGCGTGTTGTCTGTAGTCTTGCCGGATAAGTAGAGGAACCAGAAGGTGAGTCCAATTGCAATAAGAATCCAAAGCACTCCCCAAACTTCGGTTGGAATGCCTGTCACTTCTGAGAGCATTCGTGCGTCCGACCGGAGATTGGACCTATCTAAAACATCGCTTTTGATGTCCAGAATTGCATAAAGGCAGCTCGTCACGCCGATGATACGGAGTATCCAATCGTTGATGGCTTCTGAGAGATAAAACCCAATGGCGATTAGCGCGACACCGAAACCGATGCCGAACAGATAGGTAAAAGTACTCTCACCATAGGCGATGGCGATTGCCACCATGCCGAGACCGATAAGGATGCTAATCCCTTTGTCGAAATGCGTTCTGGCTGCCAGAAGGAGGATAAGACCGCCCCACAAGAGGCTGCCGAGATAGCCCGCAGTCAACGTCCAAAACCGAGAGCCGCCTTGTGTGAGTGCATGCCCGCCCTGCTGCGGGTTAATCTGAATTTCAACGATCCGACCACCTGTTGCGATCGCCGCAAGTCCGTGGCTCACCTCATGCATAAACACGACGAAGATTTTGATAGGATAAATGAACAGTGTGTTCCATAGGAGTCCAATACCTATAAAAATCAGCAGCAGGACGATATAACGTTTGAAAAGTGTTGACATAACAGTTCTTCTTTTGCATAGCAAGTTTTCGGTTTGCGAGCTGCACCGATCTTTAGAATAGCAAGTTTTCGGTTTGCAAGCTCCACCGAAAAGTGCTTGTATTTTGCTACGGAATCTGTTATAGTATATCACACGACCCGTAAAATATACAATCCTAAATCTAAGGACAGAGGTGTGTGCTTGCAAAGCACGCTTATGAAGTTAAATGAATACGTTCGGTCACCTTTTTCGGATTACGACTTGGGGTGAATCGCACGGTGGTGCTGTCGGTGTTGTCGTTGATGGGTGCCCACCACAGATTGACCTTGATGTGTCCGCAATACAATTTGAGATGAATCGCCGGAAACCTGGGCAAAGTCACCTCACGACCCCGCGTCAGGAAGGTGATGCTGTTGAGATACTTTCGGGTGTCTTTGAAGGCAAGACGCTCGGCACGCCTATCTCTATGCTGGTGTGGAATAAGAACGCCCGTCCGTCAGACTACCAGCACCTGAAAGACCTCTATCGACCTTCACATGCCGATTTTACGTATCAAGAGAAATACGGTATCAGGAACTGGCAAGGCGGTGGTAGAGCGAGCGCACGTGAAACTATCGGACGCGTCGCAGCTGGGGCAGTTGCGAAGCAGGTTTTGCGTGAGAGGGCTGGAACCGAGACACTCGCTTACGTTAAACAGATCCATACACTCGCAGCTGAAGTTGATACGAACACGGTAACGCTTGAACAGGTCGAAGCCAGTCCAGTCCGCTGTCCTGATCCTATTGTGAGTCCGAAGATGGCGGAGCGCATTGACCAAGCGCGGCGCGACCGAGATTCCCTTGGGGGTATCATTGAGTCGGTTGCTCGCAACGTTCCCGTTGGACTTGGCGAACCGATCTTCGATAAACTCAAGGCGGATCTGGCGAAGGCGATGATGTCTCTACCGGCAACGATGGGTTTCCAAATCGGTTCCGGCTTTGATGGGATCACGATGACAGGCTCTGAACACAACGATCCTTTTTATCTCGAAAAGGCGGGCGAGACGATGCGGGTTCGGACGCGGACGAACAATTCGGGTGGCACACAAGGCGGTATTTCAAACGGCGAGAATATTGTGTTCCAAGTCGCTTTCAAACCGACAGCAACGATTGGGAAGCCGCAACAGACGGTGGATGTACAGGGTAACGAAGTGACGTTGGAAGCAAGTGGACGACATGATCCGTGTGTGTTGGTGCGTGCGCCTGCGATTGTGGAGGCGATGGCGGCGCTTGTGCTTACAGACCATCTGCTCCGCCATCGCGCGAAATCTTGATAGCAGTCAGCAGTTGGTGAAAGCATGGAAACCATAAAACCGAAAATCGAAAGGATCTCGCCTGACGAAACGCTGGAATCTTGTGCGAGGCAAATCATCGTGCATTATTTTCAGCAGATGATGTCTTATAAAGCGGGTGCTAAAGACGGAACTGATATTGGATTCGTCCACGATATGCGCGTCACCTCTCGCCGTCTGCGTGCCGCAATGGACAATTTTACCGACTGTTTTCGAGAAAAATCGTTCAAAAAACACTACAAAAAGATAAAAGCGATAACCCGGACGATGGGATCCGTCCGCGATCTGGATGTGCTTATCGCCCACTTTCAAAGAGAAGTGGACACCTTATCTGAAGTGGAACAAGCGGATATCCACAGGCTCATTGAACGTTTACAACATGAACGAGAAGTTGCCCGAAAACCGATGCTGACGCTCTTTGCGGAACTTGAAGAATCCGATTTTGAAAAAGAATTTATGGAATTTTTTAGTGAACGCGAGTTCGATGTATAGCAAATTCTAAACATAAGTGGAGATTTTCGTAGGGGTTAGGTCCCCTAACCCAACGGGCTACGAAAAGTCTGAAGTCTCATTCTTATCCAAACTCACGTTTAGTGAACAAGGCGGCTGACCTAATATTTATTGGAGCATAGAGATGGCGAAAGCGCATAAACTCACTGGCGTTAAACCGCGCCGCAGCTACCGCGAAAATGCACGAACAATCCTTCCCCAGAAGGTTGAAGAGGTTTGGACATGGGAGCCGTTCATTCGGGATGCAGCGAGGCGCGAAGAACTTCATAACATGCGGATTTCGATTAAACGGCTTCGGTATACGATGGAGATTTTTCATGTTGCTTATACTGTTCCAAAAGAGGGTTTTGAGGAAACTGCAGTAATTTGTGGCAAACGTTTCGCGGAGTTCCTTGCTGTCATCGTTGATTTACAAGAGATACTTGGTGATGTCCATGACGCTGATGTTGTCTTGGATATTTTGACCGATGCTACGCAGCGGACGGCGGAGAACGTTTTAGCACCCGGTGTTGCTACGCTTATCGCTCGGACAAAGGCGACTCGTAAGGCGGATTATGAGACATTTTTAAAAAAATGGGAACATCTATCCGTAACGGGTTTCAAAGAGAAATTATTATCGTTTTTAGCGGAATAGCAGTTAGTTATCAGGTCGCTACGCTTTCAGCGAATGGCGAATGGTCTATAGTTGATGGTTTATAGTTACCAATAGCCAACAGCCAATTGCGATAAAAAAGGAGAATATTGTATGGGCGCGAATGTTATCGGTGTGGATATGGGAGGTACCAAGATTCTATCTGCTGTTATTGATGCGGACGGTAATATCTTGGGGACAGCCAAAGTGCCAACCAAAGCGGATAAAGGGGCATCCGAGGTAATTGATCGGATCGCAAACTCTATCCGAAAAGCTATTGACAAATCAGGCGTTGCCTCCGAGTCAATTCAGGCGGTCGGTATTGGCGCGCCTGGACCGTTGGATCCTGCGACAGGCGTTGTCATTTTCGCGCCGAACCTCGGTTGGAGAGATGTTCCCCTGAAGGCTGAACTCGAAGCACGCACTGGCTTTCCGACGTTTGTTGACAACGATGTGAACGTTGGTACGCTCGGTGAACACGTGTTCGGTGCAGGTAGAGGTGTTCAAAACGTCGTCGGGATTTTTGTAGGCACTGGCATTGGCGGTGGCATTATTTTACACGGCGAGTTGTTCCACGGTGCGAGTAAGACTGCGGGTGAGGTTGGACATATTATTGTCAAAGCCGATGGACCGCGATGTGGTTGCGGCACGCGTGGATGTTTGGAAGCCATCGCCAGCCGAACGGCGATGACAAAGCAATTCCGGAAGGCTATTCTGAAAAAAGGGAAAAAGAGTGTAATTTCCAAACTCACTGATGGCGATCTTGGGGCGATTCGGAGCGGGGTTTTGGCAAAGGCGATTCGCCTAAACGATAAGTTAACCCTGAAGATTTTCAAAAAAGTGACAAAATATCTTGGGATTGGTATCGGTTCGATTGTGAATTTCTTGAACCCAGAAATGATTGTATTGGGTGGAGGTGTCGTTGAGGCACTTGACGATACATTCTTGGATGATATTCGCGCTGCTGCGAAGAAATACTCGCTCCCTAATACGCTGGACGGGGTCCAGATTGTCCGGGCAGCGTTGGGTGATAACTCCGGCATTCTTGGCGCAGCGGCACTTGCACGACAGCGGTCCGACAACTGATGACTATTCAGGGAGGGTGCTTCTATGTTAGTAGATGATAACAGAGAAGAACATCGGATGATGATTTTTGGTAACGACAGTCGCCTTGTTCAAGAGCGGTTGATTACCAACAATGACGCAAAGCAGGACGGCATTCTGGCACAGAAGGTCCACGAGGATTCCTATACCGTCACGTTGTATGTGTTGTTGAAGGATTACGGGCTCACACCGGTCTTTCGGATCAAGCCGCGCATTCGGTTCCATCGCTCTAACTACGATAACCTCTCTTCAAGCGCACCGCTCCGATATAGTCTTGATGACATTATCCATTTCGCTGAGCTGAAACGTGGTGTTGATTTGACGGAAAAGATTGATGATGTCAAACTCGCGGAGATCCTCGGTGATGCTCCCGCACTCACGGATATAGCGGATGATGTGGCGTTGCAGCTCGTTTCGCAGCGTGATGTCTCGCTACGGAATCCCCCTTTCAAAACCAAAACCAAGGTTTTTGGGAAGAGCGAAGACGAGGGGGTAGAAGAGGGCGGTATCCCTATCGGTACATTCCTTGATGCGCTCAATCAACCCAAACGCACTGAACAAATTTTCAAGCAGTTTCCGCGCGGCAGCGAGTTTGCACGCGATTTACGAGAAGCTTTGGCACCCTACGAAGGCTTTGAATTTCGATTCGGACTTTATTCTCGATATGAACGGCGGGATTGCATCTTAGCGAATGGTGATTCTGAGACCAGTGGAAACTACCGAGCGACTTTCGATCCGTGGACGGCACTCGGTTATATCCGAACGAGTGGCGATACGCAACAGTTCCAAATTCTTGCACATGAGCGCGGTACCCGATGGGAACACAAAATTATGTTAGAGGAGTTAGATGCCGCGACCCTCGAACGCCTCGCTACAGAAATCCCAGGACTCCGCCGCCAGTACCTGATTGGACGTGTCTTATCTAAGAGCCAGACTGCCTTGACCCGCTTGGCTGAACTTCGCGAATCGCAGCTAAACCTCACAAAGGATTTGCACACTGGCTATACACTCCGGCTCGAAATACCGGTCCCTGAAAGGCGGTTCCCTGTTATAGAACATCGTCGCAAGTTGCGCGAGACCTTTAACGGTAGTGGTGCTTATCGCCTCCATCCATTGAATGGTGAGTTTGTAGAGAGACATCATAACATGGCAAAGGGGGTCCGAGATGGTATTGTTTGGACTTTGGATGCTGTTGATTTGTTCACAGGGCAACCTGTTTTAGAGGAGAGAGATGAGGAGTTTCTTATCATCAAGACCCCCCATCAAAACAAGTTCGTCGTTCGTTCCGCCGGGGAGCTTCGTGAACGTCTCCCTAAAAATGGGTTTGAAAAGTGTTGGAATGAGGCTGTTGATGTCGGCGGCTATGCAATTCTCAGTCGGATGAGTGGCAGAGTCTATGCCGTGAACTATGGAAGGCGGAGTACGGGAAGTATCCATGAAGGCGATGTCACTCAGGAAGGGACGGAACACTACCTCTCGATTGAATACTTGGGGGTAGAGTCTGGGCGTGTTGGCAGTGCGTCCTTCGGCGTGCCAACCCACGCGCAACGCACCTTCTTTGACCGACTTTTTAACAGGCAACCCGTCTCGCCGTTCTTTAATCAACTGATGCAGACTGAGGGGCAGATCATCGCGGAGATGAAGACATTGGCGCGGCATTGTAAAGAGAAATTGGCGATTAGCAATTAAGTCGCTGCGCTTTCAGCAATCAGTTAAGTCGTGAAATCTTTTTGCTGACCGCTGATGGCTGACTAAAAGAAAAAGGGAGATATTTGGTGGAAAATCGTAAAAAAGTCCTTATTACCGGCGCATCCGGCTATATTGCTGGACGGATGCTCCCGGAATTTCGAGAACGCTATGAACTCGTACTGTTGGACGTGAAAACAACGAATCGGCAAGGAGAAGAGGTCGAGGGTATTCAGATTGCTGAACTTACCAACCCTGACCGAGATGCCTATAGACATCATTTTGAAGGCGTTGATGCAGTCGTCCACTGTGCCTTCAAAGGTGGCAGTTTTGAAAACGAACTCGCCAACGTTCAGATGGCATACAACCTCTACCAAACCTGTATTGAGACGGATGTCCGACGCGTTGTTGTGTGTAGCTCCAACCACGCCGCCGACTATTACGAACGGCTGATATGGGCGGATAAGTGGGATGTGGTGACGCCAGAGATGCGTCCGCTCTCCGATAACTTCTACGGATGGGCAAAAGAGGCGTATGAACATCTCGGATTTGTTTTTGCGACGGGGCATGTTGAGGGTAAGAAGCTGCAGAACGTCCAACTCCGTATCGGCGGACCGCGAGAGACGGACATGGCAAACTCTTCGGCGGACGATTTGAAGGCGATGCACCGCGGACTCGGGGCGTATTTAAGCATCCGGGATCAGGTTCAACTCTTTGTCAAGAGCATTGAGACGGAGGATATAGAGGACGAGAACGGGATTCCGTTTCAGATTTTCTACGGTATCAGTGACAATTCACATAAGTTCTGGAGTATCGCCAATGCCCGGAAGGTAATAGGTTATACCCCTGAGGATGACAGTCAACTCCGTTTTGCTGATCGGTTGGCGGAATTGTTAAAAGAGGCGAAAGGGTTGTAGTCTAACAGTGTAGGAGGGATTTCCTAATCCCGAATCCTGCTAAGCCGAGGAAGGGGGTTTTTGTATCACCGGAATGACATAACTCCGAATCTGCACGCCGTTGATTGTTTCTGTCTCTACCTGTACCTCTGGATTCTGACGATGATCAAATACAACATAGTACCCCTCCGCGGCACCTTCCAATTGGAGGTATGCCGCAAGTTGTTTTTTGCCTGCCTGATATGATCGAGGGCCCTCCCATATTTTTGTCTCAACGATATATTTTCGGGCGTTGTAGAAAATAACAATGTCCATCCTGCCGCGTCCGGTTTGAACTTCAAGGTACATTACCCCACCCAATCGCATAAGTGCCTGAGCCGTTGGAGTTATTAGGGGGTCCGTGAAAAACTTCTGTTTTTAACTATATATCCCTCTTTGGAATTTTTCAAACGAAAATGAACGGTTGATTCTATTTTTATGGAGCGACTCTGTCACGGTTTTTTAGATACGGCGTTTCTGACATTTCCAAGTATGTGATTGTAGACGCGGCGTTGATATCTGACAATGAGCGAACCGAAGGCTTCAGTGTCACCGCGTTGGGTGCGATAAGCTGCTTTTCGTCTGTGTATGTCATTCTGAAGGTGCTTTCTCCACCTTGATGGTGTTTTCGAGTGGAATGTGAATAGGTTTCTCTTGTGTACCTATCTCTATTTCATAGGATTCTACACGACAGACGTTTATCTGTGTACCGACTTTGAGAAAACTTTCAAACCACCAAGCGTTCTCACCGATGATGTGAAACGTGTATACTTTTCCTTGTGGTGTGTGTCCCGTGATACGTACGTTTTCCGTATTCACGCGATGTCTCTCAGAGATTATGAGCGTAATTTCTGCTTTCATAAAGACTCCGAAAATACGATTTTTCATCCTTTATCTATTTATTTGATAAGTAGGATTCGGTCATTGTGTTGTCGGTGGTGCATCGTCGGGGTACGTATTAAGCACACGGTATATCCAAACATAGTCAATCCCATTTAACCTGACGACATATTCCAATTCGCGGGGAATATCTCTCTGAAGCTGCAAGGCGGAAGAGGGTGTGCCTGTTTCAGGATGAGAATCTATAGCAGTGCCTTGAATTTGTCTACCGCGTACGTACTCTACATCGTAGTCGAAATTAATGTTGCGCGGAAGTGTTTCGCTGTTGCTTCGCCTCCATGTTTTCCCGACGAAATACCTCTTAAGGTTATTGCTGAACCGACTCAACCGCACTTGTAACTGTGGTGAATTAGGTTTGGCATTGAGATAGTCCGCGGCAACATCCAAACCAACACCACCTCCGACACTGATATTTTTGGCAATCCATCCACCCGGTAAGAGTGGAAAATGATATGTAGCATAATACGGGTGGAGTTTTAATATCGGCAGAACCTGTAAAACAACAACAACGATAAGAAACGGAAAATGTAGATATTTCTTTGAGATGACCTGTATGAGGTAAGTTACACCCATTGCCGAAAGAACACTCATAGCAGGTAAACAGATTACGAGGTACCGGGCGATTTTCTTTGCAACCAGACTCAATCCTGCGGTATAGAAGATCACGAAAAGTAAGAGAACTACTGTGATACGAAAAGTTTTTTTATTCAGATGTCTTTGCTGCCATGCCCCATATAATGCTAAAAAAGTTAGGGGCACCGCTAAGGGGGCACTCCAAAAAAAGCCCATGACAAGGTAATAGAACGGACCCGGATTATAGCGAATTTCTCCTAAAAAACGTTTTGGTAATTCATGTGCCTCTGTGAAGGCTTCATACATCCCTTCAAGGACATAACTTGCTGTGGCAAGCGAGATCCCAACAATCAAAAGTAATCCACATCCGAGTATTACGAATTCTGCGGGACTGAATTCGCTATAATCCCTTGCAAGTTTCCTTCCGCTCCAGAATAATAACCCCAAACATCCGATAAAAAGCAGTGGCCATATTAGTCTGTTTCCAAATGTAACTGCCCACAGATAGGGCCAAACAATCAGTGTGGTAAGCAACGCTACCGCACAAAAGAATATTGTGCTCATCAGCATTTTTGCACCAGATAAACGCCGCTGTTTGACATACCAAAAGAGCAGAAATGGGAGAAATAAAAGGAACGCGCCGGCGTGACTTTTCGTAAGACACGCCAATCCAAAGCAAATCCCCGAAAAAACGAGGGCGCGCCGCCGCTGGGTTTCACCTTCCAGATAGCAAAGCCATAACAATAACGTTAAAAACAGAAATTCGGATGTTAATGCATCCGTGTGAACCCGCCGGCTTTCAGCGAGCAAAAAAGGTTCAATTGCCAAAAATAGGGTGCCAACCGCCGCCAGGGAGGCACAGAACAAACGATACGATAGCAATCCTATTATTAAGATCAAGATACCTGAGAGAGCCGCTATTGGAAACCGGAGGTGTGCGAGCATTTCGGGTATAAAAAAATGCTTGGCTTGGGCAAAAAGCGTTGAAATTGATTTTTGACCGGCAGCGTTCTGAATTGCAAGTCCTCCAAGCCAAGTTGTTGTTACTCCCGGATGATGCGTTATGAATGTGTCTGCAAAACGTCCTTGTTCCAACGCAAGGATAAAGGTGCGAGAACGACTCATCCAGAGGCTCTCGTCACTTGACCAATGGGCAGAAAGCGACAACAAGCGCGGCAGAAATGTGAGCAGCACGAGAAATAGCAGAAAAGCCACTATAAACATTCGTTTCCACATACATTATCCCTCCTTGTGTTTTTATAGATCCGCGGTGTTTTCATTGAGACGAAACGAGTGTTTCTGTCTGTAGTAAATTCCCCAAGCGATGCCTGCCAAAAGAATTTCAACACTTATCACCCACACCCGCGAGAGGAGTGCTATCAGCATTGCGTTTGTGGGTGGCACACACAATGTTAACAAAATACTCAAGACCCCTTCTCGGACACCTAACCCGCCGGGTGTCACCAGACTGAGAAGCCCGATGCTCCATGCTAATGGGTAGATACTTATTATCATCAAAAAGTGGTGTAGCTGAATTGGAGATCCTATACTTTTAATAAAAAGAAAAAAGGCGATTCCAAAGTAACCCCAAAGAAGTAGATACACTATGAGAAGCCGATGTATTTCGGCGACAGAAAACAGAGCAAGTCCGACCTTTTGGAGAGGTTCTATTTTTTTCACAAACCGACCTTTGTAAGAAAAAATAAAAAGAATGCATCCTATTCCTATTATCACAACAACGGTTATACTGATGAACAGGATATTTCGTCGAAAAATCGCCCCCAATTTATGCAAAAAGTGATTTGCTGATGGCGACACCAAGACAGGTATTCCGATACCAAACCCAAGTGTGCATTGAATCACGAGGGCTTGTAGCGTACTGACAATTGCTGCGGTTTTCGAGAGCCCGAGGGGCCGACAAAGGGAAATGATACCTACAAACTGTCCGACTTTGCCTGGGAGGTATTTGCTGACTTGTGACAACTGAAAAAGTATCCAACTGGCTTGAAAGGAAACTGGCAAATGGGTGGCAGAACGGTAGAGTGTTCGCCAAGGATAAACCAACAATGTTCGATAGCCGATCAGGATTCCGAAGGACATTATCAACCAAAAAGGTTGAAATACTAAGGTTTCAATCTCAAATCCGATAAGGGAACTATAGAGACGTTTGAGAAGAAAAAAGAAAATTGCTAACGCGAGAATAAATTTTCCCCACCGTAGCAGCTGTGAGTTCTTCATGTTTTATTTTCGTAGGTTTTAGATGTTTTCTCACCTATCACCCTCCGCTCCAGTCGAGATATCAATCCAATCACGAGTTCACCCAATAATCCAATAGAGAAGAACTGCCCACCCAAAATTATCATCAAAACCGACAACATCAACAAAGGTCGAAAACCGACACCACCTTCCGTTATCCATAGAACGGAGAGGTAAAACCCGATTAACACACCTATAAATACGACAATACTCCCAATAGTACCGAAGACATGTAGAGGACGTTTGAGATATTTCGTCAAAAACAAGACGGTGAGCAAGTCAAAGAACCCCTTCGGTATTCGTTTGAAACCATATTTTGACACGCCAAAACGACGTGGATAGTGCTTCACCTTTATTTCTCCGATTTTATAGCCTGCCTGATGTGCTAATATAGGAATGTACCTATGCAGGTCCCCATAAAGATGTAGTGCTTTCACTACCTCGGCGCGGTAAGCCTTGAACCCGCAATTCATGTCGTGAAGTTTGACTCCCGTAAGGGCAGCAGTGACTCGATTAAAAAGAAAAGAAAAAGCGCGCTTTTCAAAAGGATCTTTACGTGGATATTTCCAACCGGAAAGAACATCAAGGTTTTCGGTGTCAAGAATTTTCAGCAGTTGTGGTATCTCACACGGATCATCTTGCAGATCGGCATCCATGGTAATCACAACATTTCCTATCGCAGCTGCGAAGCCAGCCGTCAGAGCTTCTGATTTTCCCTGATTGCGTCTGAAATGAATGACCTGAACCGGAAATGGTTGTGACTGGGCAGACAGCGCATCCAAGACTTCCGCCGTTTTGTCCGTACTCCCATCGTTGATAAAAACAATTTCGGCTCGATAAGCAGTCGTTTTCAAAACATCTTGAATTTGCCGCAATAGAATTGGCAAGGAGTCTGCCTCATTATATGCCGGTATCACTATAGAAAGGTGAGGGGATTTAGTTTTTGTTTTTGACACAGTATTGATAAACATCCTTGATTTGCTCAATTACCTTGTCCCATGTGAGTTCATTGAGAATGCGCCGTCTTCCTGCGCAGCCGAACTGCTCCCGTTTTGGTTTGTCTGTTAGCAACGCAACAAGGGCGGCAGCCAACATCTCAATGTTCTTCTCCTCAACTAAAACGCCTGTTTCACCATCTTTGACGACGACAGGGATGCCGGAGATGTTAGAGGCGACGACGGGTTTGCCACACGCCATTGCCTCCAGAATCACATTCGGGCACCCATCCACGTTGCCCTTGGGATCAAAAACGGCAGGAAGTGTAAAGATGTCGCACAGATGGAAATAGGTGGAGATGTCGGTACGGCTGATAGTGCCGGGAAATCTGATGTTCTCTGAAACCCCAAGTTTTTTCGCCAGTATTTTCAGCCTCCCGAGGTCTGTCCCATCGCCGCCGATGATGAGAGTGACATTTTGAACCTTCTCTTGAACGAGGGATAGTGCCTGAATCAAGATGTCAAACCCTTTTTTCAAAACGATGCGTCCTAACGCAAAAACGATCATATCGTCTTCTACGATTAATAGGTGCTTCTGGAGAGCAAGAAGTCGTGAAAGAGGCGGTGTTGGAAATAAATGTGGGTGACTCCCATTAGGGACCAAACGCATTTTCTCTGCTGTGACACCAAAACTTTTTAAATCAGAAAAGAATGCGGGCGTTACACTTGTCACCATTGCGGCATGCTTGAGCGTCCAACGGGCCATTGCGCGAAAAATCGAATTCTGTTTTGAAATAAACATGTCTGAACCGCGTAAGGCCACCATTAGAGGCACTTGACATACCCGACTTACAACTACTCCTATGAACCCGTTCGGCAAAAGCCAAAATGTGTGTATCACATCAAAACGGTATTTACGGTGTAAACGAAATAAATGAAATATGCCAGACAGAAACATAAAAGGTGCCAGCAGATATACGTATCTTTTCAACTCACAGTCGTTAACAAGAGTATTTGAGTATCCGAGCTGCTGTAATCGGCGTGGAAAGAAATACCGATATGTTTGTAGGTTCACGCTGTGGTCAGTGGTATTGCGGGAAAACTTCGGCGTATCTGGGGTCAGCACGGTGACATCAATACCTTGTTTCTGAAGGGTCTCTGCCGTCATTTCAACAAATGGAGCTGTCGTGTCATTGGGAAAGCGGGGATACGCATGTGTGAGTAAACAGACTTTCATCTAATTTTCCTCCGTTTGCACCCGGTAAATCCACGCGAGATTCAGTCCGTTGACAGTGATAATCTGTTCTAATGTGCCACCTTTTACGCCTTCTTGAGGAGCCCACCCGATTTGTGAATCTCGGACATAGATGACTTCATAGTCGATATCCGGGAATCTGTCAATATCAGAAAGATGGTTTTTATCAGTACGGTAGGTGCGTCCCTTGAAATAGTATCGAAAGTATGTCGATCCGAGATCTGAGACTTGGACCGACATTTGTCTGGCATTTGGTTTTTGGTTGATATATTTCGCCGCAAGTTCCAAGCCAGCAGCATTGCCAGCAGTGATGACCTCGTCAATGTCGGTAACCTTCCAGCAGAGGTTATAGTAGGTACCGTAATACGGACTCAGGGCGAAAACTGGAAGGACTTGGATAAAAAAGAAACCGAGGCATGACAGCACAGTGAATGCTTTTTTGAGTGTGCCCTGCTGATCGCGAAAATGTGCCTGAATCTGTGAGGCACCGTATCGGAGAATGCCCACAAAACCGATAGCGGAGAGTATTTCTAACATTGGAAAGACAGGTAACAGGTAACGGGAAAACTTCTTGCTTGTTGCGGAGAGGCAGACTGTGAAAAGTACGACCCCTGCAACGAGTGTAAATGCTATTTTGAGTTGGCGTGCCGCCTCAATTGCGTGTTTTCGCCGTTTCCAAAGGAAAAGACATCCGACAAGTGCAAGAGGAAGCATCAAGGGGGTGCTTTTGATGGTAAGAACGAAGATGTAAAAAAGCCATCCGGGGTCATTAACAACCTCTCCTAAAAAGAAGTGTTCCACATCATGTGGGGTTGTGACTGCCCAACCGATGCGATCAAATACTCGCCATACAGTTTGTAGTGAACGTATGCAAGTCACAACAAGTGCAGCGATTGATGCCCAGAGTGCGAAACTTTTCAATGAGATCGTCTCCCTTTTTATCGCTATAGATAAGACATAGGTGGTGCCGAATAGATAAACACAGAGAATGCCAAACGGGAATGTCCAGAAAACCGGCCAGATTAAGAGTGTAGTTATTGCAGCACAATTAAGGAAACAGAGTCCAGCAGTGAAGTCTGTCAAAAGCCCTCTGTCATGTTTCTCCTGATGATGAAAGCAAAAGAAGCAAATTGGAACCCATAACAAGAGAATTAGGGTGTAACTTTTGCTCACAAGTGCCAATCCGAATGTAATACCAGCAAAGATGAGATAGCGATAGTTCTGTCGGTTCTGACAATAGAGAAGGAACAGCAGCACCGTGAGTAGGATAAAAGTGGTGGCGAGTGCGTCGGTGTGGACACGGCGTGTCTGAGCCAAAAAGAAGGGAGAATAAGCGAGACACGCGAAACCCGCGAGTGCCACCCAATGTCCAAGAAGCCGGTGAAGTAAAAAACAAGCAACACCAATACCTGCCCATACCATAATGCCGATAAACCATCGGGCGCGAGCGAGATTTTCAACATCTATGCGAGGTTCGGTAAAAAACGTGCGGAGGCCCGCAAGCCACATCGTTGTCACACCCGGGTGATAAGCGATGAGGGTTTCAGAGAACTCACCTTTTTTCACAGCGGACATAAACTGTGCACTGCGACGGAGCCACCTTGCCTCATCACCGCTCCAGTGTGCATCTAAAGAGAAGAAACGGGGTGTCGCTGCGATAGTAAACAAACAGAGACAGACAAGAAGTGCAGGAAGTGTGCGTGTTTTCATAAATTTTTGTTTATGCCTATAAGTGGAAGGCGTATTGCCATCCGAGGATGAGCCGCCATCTGCTTTTGAGTTGTGTCCCGATGAGGTCTTGATAGATAGGGAGGCTCAACTCAACCGCGAGGCGTTGTCCTGCCAATGGACCTTTCGGGACCATCCAATTGCTCGAAATCCCAAACTCAAGCCGTGTACCTCCGCGAAAATCCGAACGGTGACTTGGGCTCATCGCTGAGTTTAGGTCTGGATGTATTCCTACAATATCTCCCCATTGCGAAAAGAGAAGTCTGCTACTCAAGCTGATCCAGTTGTTTATCCATCGCGCCCCCCATACTGTGCCTGTGACGATATGTCCATGTCGGTATTCGCTGGCATTGGTATGAAGCGGAAGGACACTGCGGAACTGACTGCCATAAGACCAATTCCTGTAATATCCAAAAAGCGTTACGCCTGGATGTGCTTCAAAAGAACCACTTCCGAGTTGCATCGGATAAGGCAGAAGGTTTCCGGCCTCTCCAGTTTCTGAAATAGATCCAGTTGGCAGGGAAACACCTACGTTTGCAAGGAGCGTGAGATTGGGTCCCTTCCAGAGTGTGACTAGTCCTTCAAGTTTAACATCACCAATACCTGTACTGGACATTTCATGATGTCCCACTGGATGCCCATGGTTGCCGTGTGTATGTTGGTGTGCACCTTCCATCTCCATCTGACGTTGCTGATAATCTGCCATTCCCATGAGGGTGATTTTGTCATGAGGGGCAAACATGACCCCGAGCATGTGCATCTGCATCTGCATAGCGATAGGAGCCATCATAAAGTCTTTTAGGACATCCGCAGGTTCAAGACTTGTGGTGCCAGATTGGAGTCCCTGCATATCCATCGCCATGAATCGGTATGAGAACATTATTTCCCGTTTTTTATGCCCATGGTCTCCCATCACGCCGATGGGGGCGTGGCTATCAGGACGGGCCTTTGGCGTATCTGCAGATGTCCAAGCGAGGACATAAAAAAATAGAAAACATAGTAAAAGTAAAAAGAAACTTTTCAAGAACTTCTCCTTATTTTTCAGATCGGAGTGCGTCGATGGGTGAAAGTTTTGAGGCTTGCATGGCGGGATAGACTCCGAAACCAATTCCTATAATAAACGAAAAAATAAGAGCCGTGAGCATCCAAGAGAGAGACAAGACAACCGGCCACGTCTCCACAATTGGCAGAATTCGTATGGCGAGCCGTGACATTCCGTGAGCAGCGAGCCATCCCCCCACAATGCCGAGGACACCACCACACAAGCAGAGACAGACAGATTCAGTTAGGAATTGGTAGAAGATGTCAATCCGTTTAGCACCCACGGCTTTCCGTAATCCTATCTCCCGCGTCTTTTCACCGACAGAGACGAGGCAGATATTCATAATACCAATCCCGCTCACAAAGAGTGAAAAACCGGCAATGCCTCCTAAAGCAATTTTTATCACTTTTTGGATATGCTCCAATCTTCTGACAGTCCGTTTCGGTATCCAATAGGAGATAAAGTCGCTTGTTCCTCGATGTCGTTTCCGAAGCACCTTTCGGACAGAATCAATCACACGATAGACATCGGCATCCTTTTGAAAAAAAACGTGCATCCGCTCAATATACCGGGTGCCATAGAGTCGTTGTTGATGTGTTGTGAGTGGGACACAGACAACATCATCCAGTGAAGTGTAGCCGCGGAGGCTTCTGCCTTTGAATGCCATAATACCGATGACGCGGCACCTCACGAAGGGTTGCCGCCAGCGGATTTTGATTTTAACTTCTTGCCCAATGGCATTGATGTTGCCAAACAGATCAATAGCAGCTTCAGCACCGAGCACACACACTTGTGCTGCAGTGTCAATATCCGCGTGGCGAAAAAAACGTCCATCTTGGACCTCCCAATGCATTCCCGCGGCGTAGTCTGCTGTCACACCTTCAACATAAGGACGGGTTTGCCCACCCTGTCGACTCGTGATGGTGCCTTGATACCCCCTATTTTTCGGCAAGACGAACAGGACATCCGGACATTCTGCTTCAATGGCGCGAGCATCAGAGCGTGTATAACGTTCGGTTGTAAGTCTTACGAATCGATTGCGTCTCCAAATAGAGTACCGCGTCCTAAAGTGGACTTGATTGGCACCGCCAAATTTTTCAAGGTCTTTTTCGATGAGAAGTTTCGCGCCGTCCCCGATAGCCATCATGCACAGAACACTTGCAATGCCGATAAAGATGCCAAGGATAGAAAGTCCCGCACGTAGTCGATCTTGAGAAATATGTAAGAGCCCGGCAGCAATCGCTTCATGAGGTCTCATGGTCCAAATAAGGTTTCATATCCCATAAAAGGATAGTACCATCAAAACTTCCACTCGCTAAAAGTGAACCATCCGGGGAAAAGGCGAGGTCCTGAACATCGGTCGGGTGTCCCCAGAAAGTCGCAATATTTTTACCTGTGGCAATATCCCACACGTAAATAGGAACCTTTTTTAAAGGCCACCACCACCATGTCCCTGAGGCCAGATAGCGACTACAAGGCGAAAATGCTAACGCAAACTGTTGTCGAAACTCTCGTGGCATGAGTATTAGCAGACGTGTTTCGTAAGTCTCTGAGTCCCACAACCGAATGCCGCCTTCTATGCCGGCGGCAATGAGCGTGCCGCAAGGCGAAAATGTGATTGTTTGGATTTCTCTATTTGGGTAACGCAGTTTTTCACCTTTCAACGCTGCCTTTACTGTCTCGGCATCCCCTTTATAGAGCCCGGGATCTAACGATGGTCCTGGAAGTGGTGAGTCCCTCTTTAAAGGAGGCGTTAAAGGCAGTGAAATAATCTCTTCACCCGATGCAACATCCCAGACGCGCGCCGTTGCGTCGTCCGCAACAGTCGCAACTTTCTTTTCATTCGGGGCAAACGCGATACATTTAATTGAATCTGTATGTCCTGTGAGAACTGTCTCTTTTCCTGTAGCATCCCATACATAAATATTTCTGTCTTTCATCGGGCAAGCCCAGAGGTTACCTGTAACCGAGAAATAGCCACCGCGAACCGTGAGATAACCACCGCGGACGACTTCATGCGGGGTATTGATAGTCGCCATCGTTTGGTGCGTTTCAATGTTGCGGACGGTGACGTTGTTTTCTTTTTTGTAGAGTCCGTGCAGGTTTCCATTCGCAGTGAAAAGTGCATCACATAGGTTCGCTTTTGCACCACGGATATGCCGTGGTTGCTTCGAGGCAATATCCCAATCCGTGATGCCCCCTTCACCGACACTGACGAGTCGTTGCCCATCAGGTGAGAATTTCAGTGAGAAAGGGATACGGGTATGGCCGACAATGGAGGAAACAGAACATGTCGTATCCAAACGCCACATCTTGAAATCAATGTTGCTTGCCACAGCCAGATCAGTGCCGTTTGAAAAGTGGATGGCTTTGATAGTTCCGCGATGTTCAAAGGTGTCTAATTTTTCATTGCTGTCCACATCCCATACGATTAGCGTGGATTTGTAGACTCCGGCAGCACGTAATCTTCCGGATGGTGTATAGTTGGGTATCACCATGAGTTTCCCAGCATATTCAGAGGATACCCTCACTTGCTGTCCAGTCGTGGTATCCCACTCTCGCAAAGTGCCTTTCCTATCCCCTGAGGCGAGGTATCGTCCATCGGGTGAAAAAGAGAGGGCATACACGTGTGATGTATGCCCTCTGAGATGAGTAATACATTCGCCCGTATTCACATGCCAAACCGAGATTCTATCGGATGCCTGATGCGTCTCATCTCGATTTGCATGTGCCAAAAGACAACCATCAGGTGAAAAGGCAACGGGTATAATGAATTTACCGCTCGGATAACGCGAGGAGTCACCTGTGAATTTTGCTATCTCTTCGCCTGTCTGTGGATTCCAGAGGTAAATAAGTGGTTCGCGTTGACAAGAGGCAGCGAGTCGCTGTCCATCTGGTGAAAAGACGAGTTGGGAAATCCTTTTTGGACTTCCTTCTCTTTGAATGGTCGTTTCACAGACACCCATCGTAACGTTATACACTTTAACGCTTCCATCCCAATTGGCGGTTGCTACCCATGTACCACAATCTGAAAACGCAACAGCGGAAACCAGGCCCCGTTCCGTTTCCCACAAAGCAATCGGAGTCAGAGTCGATAGGTCATACCACCACAGACCGAGACGAGTCCCGACAACAAGATGTGAACCACTTGGTGAAAAGGTTATATCTTCTACCCGCCCGTGTCCCAATCGGGAGATTGCCCCTTCGGGTAACGCCCAAGCGGAAACATCACCTTCATTCTGCAGCACTTGAAAAGCGGCTGGTTGCATTTTATTCTGCATCAAAGCATTCCTATGGATAGTTGAAATCACAAGGCTTGGCAAACCGGTTAGTCTTTACCTTGTATGAATTATTCTGGTGATCTTGTATCTGATGACGGACACGGAAAGGGTGGATTGTCTGAGCCGCAGGCATAGGAACCACATTGGGCCGTACAGCCACAATCTCCACCACATCCCTCAGGACACTTCATTACACTACAGTCCTCGTCCTCTGGGTCACAGCTTGTGCTACCGCATCCGTGGTCCCCACCGAGACACTCACACGGATCATCATCATCTAATACACTGCCGGTCCCCTTAGTGCCGTTAATTGGAAGAGCGGCGATTTCACCACTACCACAACAACTCTGAATTTCCGATTGTGCAATAGTACTATTGGAACAAGTGGTATCACCACCACAGCAGCTGCTCTTCTCAGCTTCGGTTTTCACAACAAACCCATCAAACGTGCCCGCGAAGACGAGTCCGCCTGCGAAAAGTAGAACAACTATCAGCCGTCCCAGTGTCACACGTCGGTTCAAAAAGTTTTTCAACATTATTAAATCTCCTTATATATTTTTCAAAAACAGTGGTAGGATGGTGCCACGTTGATAGGTGCGGCTCCATCCACGGTGTCCCTCTGGATCTAAAAAGGAGAAACTATGTTGGTGGCTGTCGGCTGTTGGAAACCCTCGCAAATACAGACGATTACCCACGAGTTTATCTCCTTTTCTAATCTGGGTCAAGTAAAACGTTAAATACAACAAAGGATAAATATTATTTACCCTTCTTCTCATGAACCTCAGAGAATTCCACGTCTAAGCCTTCAGCGTCGGCTTTTTTTCACGCTTCTGCCCAGGCTTTCAACTTCTGCTTCGCCCGAGGCAACGCATTTCTCACAGTGGAGACGGTGACATCGCATATCTCAGCAATCTCTTTGTAACTGCGTCCATCTAATTGCAGTTCGATCATCTGCTGCTCTCTTTCAGAAAGTTCTGCGATGGCTTGATATATAGCATCGGAGCGTTCTGCGATGAAGGCAGTTTCTTCTGCAGTCTGATAGAAGACTGTTGAGGCTGCGATGTCGCCTTCCATCTCATACACATCAACGCTGGATCCTCTGCGACTGGCGGACTTCTGCTTTCGGTGCCACCCCGCAATCAATTGAGCAGCGATGCCATACATCCAGTTCAGGACTTTTTCAGGCTCGTTGAGCGTATGGATGTGTTTCCACACCCTGACGAATGTATCTTGCACCAATTCCTCAGCATCTTGCCGGTTCTCTATTCTCTTGGCGATGTAGTTGTAGATATTAGGACGGTAACGCCGGTGGAGTTCGGTAAATGCGTTTTCGTCACCATCGCGTATCTTACGGACGAGTTCTATATCTCGTGCTTTTTCATCGCCAATCATCCAGCATAGAAGCCTCTGGTCAAAAACATTACATTATTGGAATCCTCAAAAAGTTAACATGAGGGTTTTGTGCTTTCATAAAACATGAATGCAAATTTTGAAAAAAAGTCTCATAAAATAGAGTTATAATAGGTATATTTTTATTTTTATCCAAAATTAGAACTCGTTAAGTCGATACATAACTATAAAATTATGCAATATTTTCTGAGAAGCTGCGAAGGGCATTTCCAAGACTTACGCAATTTTGACTGTAGCATGTTCTGTTAGATGAAGTTCCCCGAGGGACACAGCCGTTTGGGTGGCACGGGCTGGGAAACCCAACCCCTACGCAGATTATGCTACAAAAGAGCAGCATCTGTACGCATATATGGCGTGAGTTTTCACGCCATATATGCTATACTTCACCTTAAAAATTCATCACAGCCTTTGAGAGGAATGTGGATACACGCACCTTGGCAAAGGCACAGACTAACAGTCTATACTACAAAGAAAAACCGTGGACTGGGCTCGCGTTCTATACTTTACGCGCGAAGGAGGGGTGTAATGCCGAAGTTTACAGCAGCAGAACTCACCGCTATTTGTCTCAACGTCTTTCAAAAATTAAACATCTCAGCAGCCGAAGCGGAAGTTGTAACCCGCTCTATGGTGGATGCGAATCGCGTCGGACACGATTCGCACGGTGTTATCCATCTCCCAAAATATGTTCGTGAATTAGAAGCGGGGTTAATCCAACCCGATGCGCCGACAGAGACGCTGCATGAATCCGCCTCAATCGCAGCGTTGGATGGAAACTGGGGATTCGGTCCCGTCGTTGCGACGCGTGCGGTTGAATTGGCGATTCAGAAGGCGAAACAGACAGACATAAGTTCTGTCGCCGTTTCACGGTGCAATGAGGTGGGTAGGTTAGGGGGGTATGCATGCCTTGCTGCAGATGCGGAGATGATCGCGTTGCTGATGGCGAATGACCATGGGGGTGGCACGTGTGTCGCACCGCACGGTGGCGTTGAAGGACGACTCTCTACCAATCCAATGGCGTGTGCGGTGCCGATTCAAGGGCAAGATCCGATCGTACTGGATATGTCTACGAGTGTTGTTGCATCTGGGAAGATTCGGGTTAAGCAGCATCGGAACGAGGCGTTGCCACACGGATGGTTGATTGATGGAGCGGGTGAATCAACAACGAATCCCGACGCTTTCTATGGTGTGCCACCTGCGGCGTTATTACCCTTCGGTGGCGCGGTTTCTGCACACAAAGGATTCGGGCTGAGTGTTATTGTGGATATCCTTGCAGGTGCGCTTACGGGTGCTGGGTGTAGTCGGAGTGAGGATGCCCGTGTTGGCAACGGGTTGTTTGTGTTTGTGATTAACGTTGCGAGTTTTAGAGGGTTTCCGGGGTTTAGCGCGGAGATACAACGCTTTATCGAATATCTCAAATCCGCAAAGCGTATCGCTGGATTTGACGCAATTCGGATGCCAGGGGAACGCGGTTGGGAAACACAACGCAGACGGGAACGGGATGGTATTCCGATAGATGCCGAGACCTGGGCGCAGGTTCAGGCTCTATTGTAAATCGAATGTTTTTCGATTGAAAGTATCGCGACCAGAGGTCGCTCCTACAGAAAATATATGATATGCTATCCCACCATCAACGATTCGCCTGTCTCTGGGTGAAACAGGTGTGCTTTGTCCATGTTGAAGTTGACTGTCAACGGCGCGTTGTGTTGCGGTAAATCAGCGAGGTCCGATTGGGCAACGAAACTGTTATTCTCCGTCCGTAGATACAGCAACGCGTGATTTCCGAGCGGCTCAACCAGTTCCACCTGTGTTCCGACGCTGTTGTTTCCGTTTTCACCGACATGAATATCCTCCGGACGGATGCCGAGTGTCACTGCCTCTCCCGAAAGTTTGTTGAGGGCTGCTTGGAGGTGGGAATTCAGTTCCACTTTGAAGTTTTCAAATCGGAGGGCTGGCGTGCCACCGTTATTGGCAATCTGTGTCTCTATAAAGTTCATCGGTGGTGTGCCGATAAAGCCACCGACGAATTGATTTGCGGGTTTGTGATAGAGCGTTCCGGGATCGGCAATCTGCTGGATTTTTCCTTCATTGAGGACGATGATCTGGTCTCCCATCGTCATTGCTTCAACTTGGTCGTGTGTGACGTAGACGATGGTGGCATCAAGCCGGTCGTGTAGGCGACTGATTTCCATCCGCATCTGTACACGCAACTTCGCATCGAGGTTGCTCAACGGCTCATCGAACAGGAATACTTTTGGGTGTCGAACGATTGCCCTACCGACTGCAACGCGTTGGCGTTCACCACCGGAGAGGTGCTTCGGTTTTCGGTTCAAGAGGTGCGAGATACTCAGAATCTCCGCGGCTTCTTTGACACGCTGGTCGATCTCTGCTTTGGGATATTTGCGGAGTTTCAGCCCGAACGCCATATTCTTATACACCGTCATGTGTGGGTAAAGGGCATAGTTTTGGAAGACCATGGCGATGTCCCTATCTTTAGGGGGTATGTCGTTAATACGTTCATCGTCGATATAGATGTCGCCTTCCGTTATTTGTTCCAGCCCCGCGATCATCCGCAAAAGCGTCGATTTGCCGCATCCCGACGGACCGACAAGCACAGTAAACGACTCGTCCGGAATCTCAAAGTTTGCTTGTTCAACTGCGAGGACATCACCATCGTAAATTTTGGTAACGTCCTTCAAAGTGACATACGCCATCATCTCTCCTTAGACTGATGTTCTCTTACTGGGAACCTGTCTCTTCTTTTTTTCCTGTTGATTTTGCCAGGTTTTCCTTCACCAATTCAGCAACTGCCTTCTTAAGCGCAGCACCGCGGAGGTTTGCTTTCCGAATAACACCTTCACCGTCAATCAAAAAGGTTGACGGAATCGCCTGCACTCTATATATGCTGCTAACCTTGTTGGTAGTATCCCAGTAGTGAACCCATTCGAGTTCCTCTTTTTCGATATAAGCCTTAAGAGGTTCCATTGACCTGTCGAGACTGATACCGATAATCTGAAACTTCTGATCCTTATACGTTTCGTAGGTTTTCTTGACGTTGGGCATCTCTGCGATACACGGACCACACCACGTCGCCCAAAAATCGAGTAACACGACCTGTCCGCGATACCGTTCCAACGAAAGGGCTTCACCTTTTAAATCCGTCACCTCAAAATCGAGTGCAGGATGTCCGATCCAGTCTCGGGGGTTCATCCTTGCCCTTGACGGTTTCGGGAGTTCACCCTTTCGAGTCGTTTTGTCCTGTTCAAGCAGCTGCTTCGCAAATTTTGCCTGAGATCGCGAACCGTACTTCGGGTGATTCACTAATTTCTCATAAGCGGCATCCGCTGTGTCGTGTTTACCGAGTTTGTCGTAAGCCAGTCCTAATTCCAGTAGACACCGTTCAACGTAGCGGGCAGAGGGATAGTCCTTGATGAGTTCTTCAAAGACTTTGACCCCTTCTTCAACGCGGTCGAGCTGGACCAAGGCATCACCGAGAAGGTAATAGACCTCATCCACCCGTTTGTATTTCGGATGGGACGTAATAAACTCGGTTGATTTCTCGACTAACTTCTCTAAGTCTTCGGATTTGGTCCGCCGCTTGAGATCTTTGACAATTGCCTTAATTTCTTGATACTTGTAACCAGGTTTCTCCGAAGCGGCATCTACGAGGTTCGCGCAAAACACTATTAACGCAAGGCTTGTAAGTACAGAAATGAGAGATGCGAGAATGGTGCTGTTTTTATTTTCTTGTGCATTTATGGTGTTTTGGAAGAACATCGTCAATTTCCTCGGATTTGTTAGTTTGCTGTATTTTCCCGCACGAGGTCAGCCACTGCCGTTTCAAGTGCAGGCCCCCGAAGGTTCACCTTTCGGACAATGCCCGCGCCGTCAATCAAAAATGTAGATGGGATTGCACGCACACCGTACAAATTACTCAGCTGACCGCCGCTGTCCAAGTATTGCCGCCACGCGATGCCTTCCCCTTTAATGTATGCCTCAAGCGGTTCTCTTGCGTTATCTAAACTAATGCCAATAATCTGAAACTTCCGATTCTTGTATTTTCGGTAAGTCTCTTTGACATTAGGCATCTCCGCGAGGCAAGGTTGGCACCATGTTGCCCAGAAATCGAGCAGAACAACTTGTCCGCGATACTGTTGGAGTGAAAGTTCTTCACCCATTATGTCCATTACGTAAAAATCTGGTGCCGGTTTATTAATAAATTGGCTCGGTTTCTGGTGCGGACTCGTTTCAGACGAACCCGATAATTCGCCTGTTCGTTCGGTTCTATCTCGTTCAAGGAGTTGCCGAGCGGTTTCAGCGTACCTACCGGTGCTGTACCTTGAGTGATACGCCAGTTTTTCGTAAAGCACATCTGCTTTATCGTGCGCGCTGATTTTGTCATAAGCCAATCCCAGGGTTAGCAGGCTCGGTTCAACATAGTTAGCAGAAGGATAATCCTTAATAAGTTCTTCAAGGACTGCGATCCCTTCTTCCGTCCGCTGCAGCTGAACTAAGATGGCACCGAGGTAATAGTAAATCTCATCTACCTGCCTGTATTTTGGGTTTGCTTTGATGAAAGCTCTTGATTTCTCAATCAATACTTCGTAGTCAGCCGGTTCGCCACCCTCTGAAAGTTTTTCAATCATCGCTTTAATCTCGTTATAGGTAGGGGCGGCTGTAGCAGAAGTCGAACGTGTTTCGTTGAGCGTTGAACTCACGCAGGAACTAATCAATGCCAATCCCATGAGTGCGATAACGAGATGATACCAACGCTTTGTATTGATATCCTCACTTTGCGGAAACATTATCTGCCTCCTTTGGGAAAATTAGCGTGTATTAAACAGCGTTCTGATAGGTATATGCCAGTAGCAACTTAATTTCTTCTACCTGTACCTGTTGTAAAAAGCGGGTTACATCTGAGTCCGAGTCGTCTTCGGCAGCTTCGCACCAATCGATGAGCTGGTAGGCATCCCAGTTTTCTTGTGATGCAATCGTTTTTCCAATGTCTGCGAGTGCCTCCGATGGGTTCGGTGTTTCCTTGAAGCGTTCAAGGGCGCGTTCGCGGAGTGCTGGGAAAATCGGGTGCGTGCCGACTCTACCGAACCAATACTTGGAATTGGGATAGTCTGGTTCGCGGCGGTGCATGATGCCGTGCCAGTAGCTGCCCGTCTGGTCCATAAGTCCCTGCGAGATCGTGTGGGATTCGTCGAGCGCGTCGTTCCAGAGGAGTAGACCGCTTTTGATGGCTTCACCAAATGTAGTATTTTTTAGCGATTGTCCCTCAAAAAGTTGGTCAAGGGATGAAGATTCCAGAGCGTCTGTCAACTCACCACTCCATGCTTTCTTCGGAACAAGCGTCGGGAGTGGGTTGCCTGCTTCTAATTTTTCGATAACTTCGGCGATTGCCGGTGTGTATGTTACAGCCATGAGAAAACTCCTTCGTATTCAAATCAGTCTAATGTGAAATTAATTTACCATCTTTTAGTAAATAAATCAAGCGTTTCAGGTGTTTCGTTTGCGCTTGTCTCTGAAATGTGTTAGGATTATTGGAAAGCAACCTATAGATTTGGAGAGATTTTCAACTAAAAATGGGGACTGCCTTTAAAAAAGCGTTAATCGTTTTCATCGGTTTCATTGTGATTTTGGGAGGCGTTTTAATCGCCGTTATCTTAAACTATTCCCAATACGGATCCCTGCCGGAAACGATACAAATGGTAGACTTTCCGGGGATGCTGATAGCGGTCTTGAGCGCGTGTGTTCTCAGTCTGGTGAGCGTCGTTTTAACTTTCTGGTTGGCGCGAGCGTGGATAAACGAAAGACCAGAACTCGGCGAGCAGATTGTCCGGCTTGCGCTCATCGTCAGCATCAGTCTTATTGTTGTTTTCGGGGGTTTGGCAGGCGGTTTGATTATTTTACGGACTTTATGGACGATCGGCTTTTTTTAATTAACTTGCATTTATGTTACCGATATGGTATAATTAGTTAATTCATTTGGACGTAGGGCTTTATAGTCACGCATTTGGCGTGCTTTGCAGCGTCCGAGTCGATACAAAGTTTTGTAGATAGAGTTATCTCTATACCGTAGAGCGATGGATACGTTTGTCGCTCTTGCAAGCAAGGTGCTGCAGCACCTTTACTTGGGGGTGTGAAAAATACATTACAGAGGCAGACGTACTCAGAGGACGACGGAAAGACAGAGTCGTTCCAATTATCAGATTCGAGCCAAAGAAATTTTACTAATAGACCATGAAAACAAGCAGGTCGGTGTCATGTCGCCACGCGACGCAATGAAACTTGCTGAAGAAGTTGGATTGGATTTGGTAGAGGTATCGGCGAACGCTAAACCTCCCGTTTGTAAAATTATGGACTACGGGAAGTATCAGTATGAGAAGAACAAGCGGGCGCGCGAGGCTCGAAAGAAACAGTCGAAGGTTGTTTTGAAGGGGATGCAGTTCCGTCCAGATACAGCGGAACACGACTACCAGTTCAAGAAACGACATGTTGAGGATTTTCTGAAGAATGGGTGGAAGGTTCGTGCGACCGTGCGGTTCCGCGGCCGTGAGATGCTCCATACCGATCTTGGCAGAAATCTGCTTTCACGTCTCAGAGATGACCTCGAAGAGGTTGCAGATGTAGAACAGCCGCCGCGGATGGAAACCCGCATTATGTCGATGACCCTCGCCCCAAAATCTTCGTGATATTTTGGTAATTAGCCATCGGCTTTCGGTTTTCGGTGTATGGCGGGTACGTACCACTTTACTGATATAGATAACTCTTGCTGACCACTGAAAAGGTTGCGTTGGCAATTTGTGCTGATAGCCGATAGCCATCAGAAGGATATTTTTATGCCAAAAATGAAAACACATAAAGGCGCGGCGAAACGTTTCAAATTCACGGGAAAAGGCAAAATCCGCCGGAATCGTGCTTACGCTGGACACTTGTTTCTTTCAAAGTCAGCGAAACAGAAACGTAGATTGCGACAAGCGACCTTAGTCGATCCGAGCAATGAGAAACGCTTGAAACGTTTAATTCATCAATAGTGGGTAGCGGATAGCGATTAGCGAACCGCAATAGGAGTTTTATTTAAAATGGCACGAGTAAAAACGGGGAATGTTCGACGCAAACGGCGGAGTCGCATGCTTAAACATTCCAAAGGATACCGCGGTGGTAGGAATAACCTCAAGCGCACCGCTATGGAGGCGGTCGAGAAGGGGTGGAACCACGCCTACGCACATCGTCGCGCACGCAAACGCGATTTTAGACGACTTTGGATTACAAGGATTAACGCCGCCGCAAGATTACACGGACTTTCCTACAATCGATTCATGCACGGTCTTAAAACCGCTGGCATTGAACTGGATCGGAAGGTTCTCGCTGACATTGCTGTTAATGATGAAGCCGGTTTTGGACAACTTGCCGCCCTCGCGAAGGGATAAAATAGCCGTCAAACCAAAAACATTGCGCAGCAATGTGCACTGAAAATCTAAAAGGCTACGAAGGGACTTATGTAAGCGGTTGAGACCTCTCAACCCAGAGAGACCGCGTCATCGGCTGGAAGCGCGGTTTTGAGAGCAACTGCTGAATTTCATCCTGGAGCTGTAAAAAAATAATGAAGCGGGCAGATTTTAGGAATCTGTCAAGCGGGGTGGTACCGCGGAAGTAGATGCCTATCGCTTTCGTCCCCAGAAGGGAATTAACCTTTATGGAGCGAAGTGATGGGCGTTTTTTGTTAATTGTCGGTTGTCAGTAAGAGTCGGGATTTGGAAATCCCTCCTACAAAGGTTTACGGTAGTTGGTTGTCGGGATTAGGAAATCCCTCCTACAAAGAGTAGAGGAATTATGAAAGCAGAATTAGCGGGAATAAAAACAGAAGGGCTTCAGGCTTTAAAAAAAGTTGAAACCCTTGACGCGCTGGAGTCGCTCAGGATTGAATATTTTGGACGTAGAGGAAAATTAACCGATGTTATGAAAGGCATGGGTAAACTTTCCAAAGAAGAACGCCCAGAAATTGGGAAACTCGCGAATGAGGTGCGCACCACACTTACGGAGGCGTTTGAGGGTGTAACTGAGAGATTGCATCGTCAGCAACGGGAACAGCAGCTGCAGGCAGAGGCTATTGACATCACCCTTCCCGGGCGGAAACTTGCTTACGGAAAAGCGCATCCTGTGATGCAGATATTGGAACGTATTGAAGCGATTTTCGGACAAATGGGGTTTGAAGTGGTGACGGGACCGGATGTGGAGACGGAGTATTACAACTTTGATGCCTTGAATACACCGGCAGATCATCCGGCTCGCGACTTACACGATACCTTTTACTTAACCGACGGGCATCTCTTGAGGACACATACATCCCCTGTGCAGATCCGCACAATGGAGAATCAGAAACCGCCGGTCCGAATTATTGTGCCGGGAAAATGCTATCGTGTGGATTACGATGTCTCGCACACACCGATGTTTCATCAGGTAGAGGGACTCCTTGTTGATAGACATGCCACTTTTAGCGAACTTAAAGGGATTTTGACCTCATTTGCTCGACAGATGTTCGGGGATCAGACGCAGATGCGGTTCCGTCCGCATTTCTTTCCTTTCACAGAACCGAGTGCGGAGGTAGACATCTCCTGCACTGTTTGTCAAGGAAAAGGATGTCGGAGTTGTGGGAACACGGGATGGATCGAGATTCTTGGCGCAGGTGCTGTGGATCCAGCGGTGTTTGAGGCTGTAAACTATGACCCGGATGAGGTTACAGGGTTTGCTTTCGGCATGGGCGTGGAACGGATTGCGAATCTCCTGTTCCGTATTCCCGATATCCGTACCTTTTATGAGAACGACCTGCGGTTTTTGCGACAGTTTTAGATAGTTGTTGATTATTGGTTGTTGGTTAAGGGACTGTAGCATGCGAAACCTTACGGACTGCCGACAGCCGATAACTGATGCCATTTGGAAAGAGGACTTAATAGATGAACGTGACCTTAAATTGGCTCAAAGACTATATTGATTTTGAATTTTCCCCGAGTGAACTCGCTGATCGGCTGACGATGTTAGGCATTGAAGTTGAGGTGATTAAAGAACTCGGCACTGGGTTAGAGGGTGTAGTCGTCGGCAAAGTAAGTGCTGTAGGACCGCACCCGAATGCCGATAAGCTTGTTCTCTGTCAGGTAGATGTCGGTGAGCCAGAAGAACTGCAGATTGTCTGCGGTGCGCCAAATGTTCGAGTGGGGATGTTGGCACCCGTTGCTACAATCGGTGCGACACTACCTATCGGTTTGACAATCAAGTCTGCCAAACTGCGCGGTGAGGTCTCACAAGGAATGCTCTGCTCCGAAAAAGAGTTGGGATTCTCTGAAGAGGCTGCCGGTCTGATGGAACTCCCCACCGATGTATCCGTCGGTTCATCTCTGGTGGCGGCTTTGGGGTTAGACGATGTGATGTTTGAACTTGAGATTACGCCGAACCGTCCGGATTGTCTGAGTCTTATCGGTGTTGCCCGTGAGATCCGTGCGGAGACAGGGAATTCTTTAAAGCTGCCTCGTGTCGATTTGCAAGAGAATGAAACCGATATCCGAAGCCTAACCTCTGTAACAATTGATGCGCCATATCTCTGTCCGCGTTATGCTGCCCGCGTTATTCAAGGAATCAAGGTCGCGGAATCACCAGCGTGGTTACGACAGCGTCTTGAATCTGTCGGTATTGGTGTTATCAACAACATTGTTGACGTGACAAACTTCGTCTTAATGGAATATGGGCAGCCCCTCCACGCCTTCGATTATCATAAGTTAGCGGAAAATCGTATCGTTGTACGGCGTGCAGCGGCAGGTGAACAACTGGCGACCCTCGACGAAGTTGATCGTGAACTCACGGCTGATATGCTCGTTATTGCTGATGCTGAGAGACCTATCGCACTTGCTGGCGTTATGGGTGGCTACGATTCCGAGATTACGGAAACGACGTGTGATGTCCTACTGGAAAGTGCCTATTTTAATCCATCGAGTATTCGGGCAACCGCAAAGGCGTTGGGGATGAGCACGGAAGCCTCTTATAGGTTTGAACGTGGTGCTGATCCCGGATCGGTCCTCGCTGCGCTGGATCGTGCAGCAGAACTCATCGCTGAATTGGCAGGTGGGACTGTCTGTAAGGGTATCGTTGATGTCTATCCGGGGAAACAACCTTTAACGGAAATTAAACTTCGTCCGGATCGCGTCAATTTCGTATTGGGAACTGAGATTGAGAAGTCAGAGATGGCGCAGATTTTAATGCGTCTCGGTTTTGATGTTCAAACGTCTGAGAGTGCCTATCAGATCACTGTGCCGACGTTCAGATCTGACATTACCCGTGAGATTGACCTGATCGAAGAGATTGCCCGCGTCTACGGTTACGATAATATTCCGACGGCGTTGCCGAAGGGTGATATTCCTGTGCCAGCACCGAATCCGAAGGTAGAGGTTCGTAAGCGTATAAAGCGTTTTCTGCTCGCTGCGGGTATGATGGAAGCCGTGAACTACAGTTTTTCTGATCCAAGCTGCTTTGAGAAGATTCGTTTGCCGTCAGACAGTCCGTTGCGTGAGACTTTACGGTTGCAAAATCCGTTGAGTCCAGAGATGTCGATCCTCCGCACAACACTGATACCAGGGCTGCTTGAGAACACACAGCATAATCGGAATCACCAAATCAACGCTATCTCGCTCTTTGAGATAGGTGGCGTTTTTGTCCGAGATGGCAATCAGAAAGAGCCAGAACGGGTTGCGGGTGTTCTCGCTGGGCAGATTGGCGATGGGGTCTATGGCAATCTATATCGTGATCCCGATTTCTTTGACATCAAGGGACTCGTAGAGGGTATGCTTGAGGTATGCGGCGTTACCGAATACACGCTGCAGAAAACCGACGTGCCGACCTTCCATCCGGGTCGCAACGCTGCGGTATTATTGGGAGAGACGCAGGTCGGTACCTTCGGGGAGGCGCATCCAGAGGTGCTCGAAAATTACGATCTGCCCTATAAAGCGTATCTCTTTGACTTTGACCTTGAAGCGTTAGTGAGTGCCACTGTATTTTCCAGACGCTTTGAACCGATTTCCATCTACCCAAAAGTTGAGCGAGACCTTGCTATTGTTGTGGATAAAGCGGTGTTGTCAGATATACCGATAGAACTTATCTACACGACTGGCGGGGAATGGGTGGAATCGGTGCGTCTGTTTGATGTTTATGAGGGTGAGCAGGTTCCTGAAGGCAAAAAGAGTCTCGCCTATACCATCGTTTATCATTCTGACGCCGAGACTTTAACAGACAAGGCTGTGAATGCCCTTCACGAGCGGGTTGTTGAACACCTCCATCAAGAGCTCGGCGCGGAATTACGAATGTAGTTTGAACGGTTGGGATTATGCAGCAGGCACATCGAATAAAAAACCTATTTGCGGCGGTGGCGCGCCACTACGATTTCCTCAACTCGTTGTTGAGCCTTAGACGCGACAGAAGTTGGCGTCGCGAGACAGTCAAGGTGAGTAATGTCGAGCCGACGAGCAAGGTGTTGGATGTCTGCACAGGCACAGGTGAACTTGCGCTCGCATACTCAGATAAAATTTCAGCAGACGGTTTCGTTATCGGTTCGGATTTCTGCTTTGAAATGCTGGCTATCGGCGATCAAAAACTTCAACAACCGGTAGGTGCGGTTTCTAACCGCACTACAAACTTTCTCGCAGCGGATACCCTCATCCTCCCTTTTTTGGACAATACCTTTGATGTTGTCTCTGTCGGATTCGGGATTCGGAACGTTTCGGATTTAGAGATGGGAATCCGTGAGATGACGCGCGTTGCTGCACCGGGCGGTAGGGTCGTTATCTTGGAGTTTACGCAACCTGTGAATCCGCTGTTTCGGGGTCTCTATTACTTCTATTTCACGAAGATCCTACCCTTTATCGGAAATCGTATCTCTGGGAGCGAGGACGATGCGTACGGGTATCTGCCGCGTTCTGTTATGAAATTTCCGAATTGTGATGCTTTAAAAGCCGTTATGGAGCAGTGCGGGTTGACGGATGTCCGGTTTTATCGAAAGACGTTCGGCATTGTTGCGATTCACGTTGGGAAGAAGTCTGAGGCACCATCGTCTGAATCAGGATTTACGGGATTTTAGGATTTTCTCTTCGCCAACCTTTCTACATGTGCCACAACCGATTCAGACACGCCTTCCAAACTATAACCACCTTCCAACGCAGAGACAACGCGTCCCTCGGCAAACGCAAGGATTAAGTCTGTAAGTGTGGCAAATCCATCCGCTGTTAGTTCAGTATTGGCGAGTGGATCGAGGTAGTGTGCGTCAAACCCCGCTGAGATTAATGTGAATTCGGGTGCGAAGTCTTGCAACGCAGGGATGAGAACGTCCGTGAAGACTGTTATGTATTCGTTATCGCCACTCCCTGGAGGCATCGGTGCATTTAGTATGGTGCCGCGTGCTTTTCCGCTGCCCTGTTCGTAACTCGAACCCGTGCCGGGGTAGAGCGGTGATTGGTGAATAGAAAAAAAGAAGACGGATTCATCTTCATAGAAAATGTCTTGTGTGCCGTTGCCGTGATGGACATCCCAATCGACAATTGCGACTTTCCCTGCCCCGTGTTCCCGTTGAAGATAGCGGGCAGCTATGGCGATGTTGTTGAATAGACAAAACCCCATGCTCTGATTGGGTGTGGCATGGTGTCCGGGCGGACGCACCATCGCGAAGGCGTTTTGGACGGCTCCGGTTGCGACGGCGTTTGCCGCATTGAGTACGCCGCCTGTTGAGAGCAATGCGATATCGTACGAAGCCTTCACGACGGTCGTATCGTAGGTGAGGGGGACCTCTGCTTCACAGTGTTGTTTAACGTGTTCGGGATAGGTGGGTTCGTGGGCATACAGGAGCTGCGTTGTGTTTGCTGGTGTCGGTTCGATAGGGTGTAGCTGCTCCCAGATGTCGCTTTCTTGGAGTGCTGATAGGCTCGCTCGCAATCGGTCGGGACGTTCCGGGTGGTTCGGACCCGTGTCATGGTTGAGATAGTCTGGGTGATGGACGAAGCCTGTTTTTTGCCGTTCCATAAGTTTTCCTTTCTATTTACTATTTCCAGTGGTTTTAGTGTATCATTGATTATGATTTTAAGGTATCATTAATCATGATGAACAGACAAATCGGACAAGTGTTTACGCCTTTAAAGTGGGCGGAATGGCTCATTGATAGATGGAAGGTCTTTGATACATGGATCGATGGCGCGCACGTCTGCGATCCGACTGCCGGGCAGGGAGTGTTCGCACTCGCAATGCTCCTTATGGCGCGACGAAAAGGAGTTCCGATTACCCGTGAACGCCTCTCACGCCTGACACTCATCGAGATAGTCCCCTCGCATCTTGAACAGTTTCGAGAAAATGTCAAGCGAGAATTTGAGATTGACTTTCCGATGTCTCAAATCTTCTGCCAAGATGTTATCACGGAGGGACATAAGGAAAAATATGATATTCTCGTCGGGAATCCACCGTGGACAAACTTCAACAATTTACCCACAGCTTACAAAGAATACCTAAAGCCGTTTTTTATTCAAGAGGGGCTTGTGCCGGATAAACAGCAGATGCTCTTAGGTTCCTCAAGGGTTGACATCGCAGCATTGGTGCTGAAGGTTGTTTTGGGAAGGCTGCTGAAAAAAAATGGGACAGGATATTTCTATCTCCCTACGTCCCTCTTTTTTGGGGATGGTGCGCATAGTGGTTTTAGAGATTATCGGGTGCGGGACTTCGGGAACAGTCCTGATGCCTATCGCGGTTTTGCCGTGGATACTGTCTATGAATTTTCATCGACCAAGGTATTTGAGGCTATTGGCACATCGTATTGTTGTGCAAAATTTCAAGTAGATACACGGCAGAATTTTCCTGTTTCGTATTTTAGAGAATCAGACGGAAAATGGGTAGAGCATAAAGCACTGCCCCTCAAAAATCCTACCGATTCATGGCGAGTTGTGCGGGACCTTAGTGAACTGAATGCGGGTGTAGCACTTGAGGTGAAGCTATCGCCAGAACAAAAACCTCGGCAGGGTGTGAATACGTGTGGTGCGAATAGCGTTTTTATCTTTGATGAGAAACCGACACATCTCCCTGAGCAATTTCTGTATCCACTCGCAACAAAGGAACTTTGGAGACAACAGAGGGTATCACCCCACAGGTGGATTCTTCTGCCCTACCATCAACAGACAGGAAAACCGCTCACATGGTGTCAGATTGAGCAGTATCCTGCCCTAAAAAACTACCTTCAGAATGTTCAGGATATCCTACAGGCACGGAAAGGAACGCTCCTTGGGGCTGCTCTAAAGAGAGGAAATTGGTGGGCACTGCTGGGTGTTGGTCGGTATTCCTTTGCACCTTTCAAGGTGATTTGGGAGGCGTATGGGAGAGATCGGTTCCATCCAATCGTGCTGCGGAGTGTAGAGGGACAAATGTGGCAGGGGAATCAGGCGATGCACGCATTTATTCCGTGCTGGACTGAATGTGATGTGCAGCGGATTAAAACGGCACTTGAGAATCCAGCGGTTCCGACTTTATTGCGGCAACTCAACGGTGCAGGGAAATGCAATTGGGCACAACCCGGTAAGATTAAGAAGATTCTGGCGTTTGGTGCGGCTATGTTAGGTTCTCCAAATTTTTCTTGAATCCGTATCTCGTTTCTGATAGAATTGCCTGTAAAGACGAAGTTTGTAATCAGACAAGGCAGAAGTATTAAGACCACCTATAGGTGAAAACATAAAGGACGGAAACATAATGGCACTTCCAAAAATGACGCGGATTCGACAGCAGTTTGAGGTCCCTGTTCTCGATGATCTGCCCGCAGCAATTCATGCCGAATTAGATCGGATTAACGCCGCTGCGATTGTCAAACCGGGCGAAACTGTTGCCATTACTGCTGGCAGTCGTGGGGTTGCGAATGTTGCTACAGCAGTCAAGGCGACAGTTGATTATCTCAAAGCACTCGGTGCGCATCCTTTTGTGGTTCCGGCAATGGGAAGCCACGGGGGTGCAACATCAGAAGGACAACGGAGCGTATTGGAGCATTATGGGATCACGGAAACGACTGTTGGTGCTCCAGTGAAAGCGACAATGGACGTGGTTGAACTTGGGAAGACGGCAGACGGTTTGCCGGTTTTCTTTGATCGCTACGCTGCTGAGGCTGATCATGTTATTCCGCTCAATCGTATTAAAGCGCACACCGATTTCAACGGCTCTATTGAGAGCGGTTTGATGAAGATGATGGTTATCGGGCTTGGCAAGCAACAGGGCGCGAATCTCTATCACCGTGCGTTCTTTCAATATGGTTTTGAACACATCATCACTACAGTTGGTGGCTTTATCCTTGACAGCGGAAAGATTGCTTTCGGTTTGGGTTTAATTGAGAACGCACACGAAGATACCGCGAAAGCCGTCGCAATGCCCGCGGCGCAGCTTCTGCAGACCGAACGCGAGCTCCTCGTTGAGGCGAAATCGTTAATGGGACGACTTCCCTTCGATGAACTCGATCTGCTCATCGTGGATTGGACGGGTAAGAATATCAGCGGCACCGGCATGGACACGAATGTCATCGGTAGGATGATGCAAAACTTTGAACCGGAACCCGCGAAACCCGCGATCCTCCGTATCTTCGTCCGAGATCTCACCGAAGAGAGCGACGGCAACGCTACGGGTATCGGACTCGCCGATTTCACCACTACACGCCTCGTAGATAAAATTGATCGACACTCGACTTACATGAATGGCATCACTGCGCTCGGACCACAGAAGTCGAAAATCCCATTCTATTACGACACTGACCGTGAAGCGATTGAAATTGCGCTTGACACCATCGGTCTAACGGAACCCGAAGATGCACGGGTCATTCGAGTTGAAAGCACATTGCAGTTGACCGAACTCGACATCTCTGAAGTCCTACTTGAAGATGCGAAGTTACATTCGGGGTTAGAGGTCATGGGTGAGACGAAGCCGTTTGCGTTTGACGCAACAGGAGATTTGCTACCGTTTTGAGTGGTGAAAAAAAAGACTAATCAGTAACCGTCGCGAGCAGTGCTCGCTCCTACAATGTAAGGGTTTGTGGGGCAAAAGATGCGGAAACTTAAAATTATCTTGGAGATGATTAAATTTGAACACACCGTCTTTGCACTCCCGTTTGCTGTGATGAGTGCCTTTATTGCCGCAGATGGGCTTCCGTCGCTGGAGAAACTTGGTTGGATTCTTGTGGCAATGGTCGGGGCACGCAGCTGCGCCATGGCGTTCAACCGACTCGCCGATGCCGAGATTGACAGTATAAACCCGCGCACGGCTACACGTGCGATTCCTGCCGGTCTAATCACAAAAAGCACGGTATGGATTTTCACGGTTGTCTCCGCTGGACTTTTAGTTCTGGCGGCGTGGCGGCTGAATCCACTCGCCTTTGCGTTGTCTCCCGTCGCGCTTGCTGTAATTATGGGCTATTCCTATACCAAACGTTTCACCGCACTCTCTCACTTCTGGTTAGGTCTCTCCCTTTCTATTTCACCTGTCGGTGCTTGGATCGCAATTCAGGGAAGTTTTGCGTTGCCACCGATTATCCTCTGTCTCGTGGTATTGCTCTGGACAGCTGGATTCGACATCATCTATGCGTGTCAAGATGTGAACTTTGACAGGAAACACGGATTGCGCTCTATTCCCGCTAAACTCGGCATCCGATGGGCATTGTGGTTATCGTCTGCTTTACACGTTGTTGCTGTGTTACTCCTCCTCAGCATTCCATTCCTTGTTGAGTTGGGAACCTTTTACTATATCGGCGTGGGGATCGTTGTGCTTATCTTTGTCTATGAACACGCTATTGTCAAACCGACCGATCTGTCTCGCGTCAACCTCGCCTTTTTTACACTGAACGGCATGATTAGCATTGTTCTAATGGCACTTTCAATCACCGATATCTTGTTTTTTTAGCGATCTTTTAACGATTAAATCTGAGCTGTGCTCCATTACATTTCGCACAGGTTTTCGGTTAAGTTGAGACCTTGCTTTAGGTATGGAAAGGTTGCTAACTTTGCCAGAAACCCGGGGAATACCATACGGCATTCATACCCCGGTTCATGCCACACGGCATGAATACCGTTGATTTAAAGCCTTTATAGGCTTTATACCGTTGATTCTGATTTGTGGAACGTAGTGGAACGATGACCAGGAGCAATAGTTAAAAATATGAAGCTTTCACTTTCCGTACGCGTCGCAGAAACCGCCTCGAAAAAAGATGCGACGCATACCTTTACACAACTGACTGAACTCGCAGCAGGTCTCGGCTATGAAGCGGTCTGCATGCGAGCCTCACAAGTCGGTATCCATTCGCCTTTAGAAGAAATTACCGCTGCCCGTAAACAGGCAGCATCGCTCAACCTGAAAGTCTCTATGATTACCGGCGATTTTCCGGTACCACTGAATAATGAACAGGGACCCGATGGACTCCGCAATATAACCCCCTATCTCGATTTAACGGAACTCCTCGGTGCAGACCTCATCCGTATTGCGATGAAGGTTGAAGACGACATCGCATGGGCACAACGTGCCTCTGACGAAGCTGCTGAACGGGGTATCCGTCTTGCGCATCAATCGCATACGCAGAGTTTGTTTGAAACAGTAGAGGGATCTGTCGATGTCCTGAAACGCGTCGGTCGGAAGAACTTCGGGATTATCTACGAGCCTGCGAACCTTGATCTGTGTGGACAGGATTATGGTGTAGAGACGCTCAAGCGGTTTTCGCCGTATCTGGTGAACGTTTATCTCCAAAACCACATCCGCCGACCCGAGGGAAAAACACGGCTCTTGACGTGGATCCAAGGCGAAGTCCCACACGATCCAATCCGTTTACAGGACAAGGGGGGCATCGACTTTCCGTCAGTTTTTCAAGGTCTGGAGGCAATTGGGTATGACGGCTATGTAACAGTGCATCAGGCGTTCCGTGAAATCATGGAGCCCGAAGACGCAGCGGAGCAGAGTTACACCTATTTGAAGCCCTTTTGTGGATAGCATCCTTTGATACTGAAACACTATGAGCACACAACAACCGAATATCCTCATTATTACGACCGATCAGCAGCGGACGGATAGCCTGAGTTGCTATGGCTCAACGTTTACAGATACACCACATCTCGACAGATTCGCGTCTGAAGGTGTCTGTTTTGAACGTGCCTATTGCACGAATCCGGTGTGTACGCCTGCCCGTGCCTCACTCTTTTCAGGACGGTACGTGAGCCGTCACGGTGCGTGGAACGTCGGTATGAATGTCCCAGAAGACGAACCGATGCTGTCGCACCGACTCGCTGAGGTGGGGTATCGCACGCACTATATCGGTAAAGCGCACTTCCAACCCTTCGGTGCATCTGCGGAGCAGTCAGTTGAGACGCGCAATGATACGACCCGCTATCCAGATTTTCGGGGGCCTTACTACGGATTTGAAACAGTCGAACTGGCACTTGGACACGCAACTTACGGGGTCGCTGGACATTACGGCGAATGGGTTCGGTCGCAGGTTTCCGAAGAAACCTTTGACAGCTATAGCAAAGCGACACGCCTGAGTGAAAGAGGCTTTGGTGGCGAGGCGTACGATTGGGAGATACCTCTGAAATACCACAATAGCGTCTGGACTGCCGATCGGACGATAGATTTTCTGTCGAATCGGGATGCGTCTCAACCCTTCTTGTTGGCAGTCGGTTTTCAGGATCCGCATCACCCGCACTGCGTTCCGACTGAATTTGAAGATAGTGTTGATTCGACCCAGGTCCCGCTGCCTGACTTCGTTGCGGGTGAGTTAGTGGACAAACCGCCGCATTTCTTGGAAGCACGTTGCGGAGAACTCGAACAATCGGAAATCCGTGGAACGTTTGCTATTGCTGGGCAGGGAGGCGGTGCGGATTACCGCAAAGTTTCTGAAGACGATGCCCGGCTCGGCAGGGCATATTATTACAATATGGTGAAGATTATTGATCAGCAGATGGGACGTATTCTGGAGTGTCTGGATGCGTGTGGATTGACAGAAAACACATTGGTGGTTTTCACGACCGACCACGGCGAACTTCTGGGGGATCACGGTCTCTGGATGAAAGGACCGTTCCATTACGAACAGCTTATCCGTGTGCCGACATTGCTGCGGTTTCCGCAAGCGATACCCGCCGGGCAGCGGATGCAGGCACTTTTTAGCCATGTTGATATTGTGCCGACAGTCCTCTCTGCAGTCGGCTTGCCGAGCCCGTCAGATACCGATGGTGTGGATATGATGCCGATGCTTACAGGAGAAACGGAATCCGCTCGCGATTCGGTGTTGGTCGAATGCGTGGATGACCCACGCGGCTTGCGACTCAAAACGATCGTGACGGATACACGAAAACTGACGTGGTATTGTGGGCATCCTTACGGCGAACTCTACGATTTGGAGAATGATCCAAGGGAGCGGGTTAATCAGTGGGATAACACCTCATACACTGCTGATAAAACCGACCTGATGAGCCGCGTTCTTGAGACGATGGAGCCTTTAGAAAGAAGGGTTGAGCGATTGTCTTATGCGTGAAAACTGGGTGCCACTGTTTTAAACTTGCATTTTGGGGGAAAATTGGGTATCATTTAGATAGGAGAAATTGATTGTATCCCGTCTCGCTTTGATGCTATCGCATCTCACACTAAGGAAGTGAGACAAAAATTAGGGGCATCTGTATGGAGCCTACGCTATCCATTGTGATTCCGATTTTCAACGAAGTTGCGAGCCTAAAGGAATTACTGCAACAAGTCGCCGCTGTTGAAATCGGTATGAAAAAAGAATTGATTCTCGTCGACGATTTTTCAACAGATGGTACACGGGTGATTTTAAAGGAAATTGAAGCCGTTCGGGAAGATCCGGACGAGTTACGCAAATACATCACAACACCTCAGATACCTCTAACGGTAAACGCCTCTCCTAATAGTGGGTCTCTTGAGCCTGAGAATTTCTCCGAAAACACATCTGAAATCTCTGCGAGTGTCTTCTATCACGATGTGAATAAGGGCAAAGGGGCAACACTCCGTACTGGATTCCAACACGTCACGGGTGAGATTACGCTTATCCAAGATGCCGACTTAGAATATGACCCGAACGACTACCCCAAATTACTGCGACCTATTCTGGACGGTGAAGCCGATGTCGTGTACGGTTCACGGTTCATGGGGGGTAGACAGAAAGGGTTACTCCGAAGTTATCTCGCAAATCAATTTCTCACAACCCTCGCAAACATTGTCAACGGCACGAAACTCACCGATATGGAGACCTGTTATAAGGTGGTTCGGACGGCGATTCTCAAAAAGATTTCGCTCCGTTCGGATCGGTTCGGTTTTGAACCTGAAATTACGGCGAAACTCGCGAAACGGAAGTGTAAAATCGTCGAGGTGCCTATTACCTACCGCGGCAGAGACTATCACGAGGGGAAAACGATTGGTTGGAAGGACGGTGTTGCCGCTATCTTCCATATCTTCCGTTTCCGCTTCTTTCCATAGAGAACAGATATACATCCTAAAGATATGCAAAGCTTGCAGGATTTGCTTAGAGAGGTAGATGCTATTCTGGATTCGGCAGGGACACCAGAACCGACAGCCGCTATTGCAACGGCGACAGATCGGCTGCTGGCGGGACTGCAGACACATTTCGGCTATACCTCTTTCCGTAAAGGGCAACGCGAGATTATTAAAGCGATTTTGGATGGCGAGAATGTGTTCGCTGTGTTTCCGACCGGACACGGCAAGTCGTTGTGTTATCAACTCCCTGCGCTGATACTTGACGGGATAACCGTTGTGATTTCGCCACTCATCTCATTGATGAAAGACCAAGTTGATGGGTTGCGTGAACAAGGGGTCGAGGCGGTTTCGCTAATAAACAGCGCGCTGACGTGGGAAGAATACCAGAGCGAACTGTCGCGTCTGCAGCGGAACGAAATCAAACTGCTCTACATCTCACCGGAGCGTCTTCGAAGTCGACGATTTTTAGACATTCTCAATGCGTTTCCGATCTCTCTGTTCGTCATTGATGAGGTGCACTGTATTTCGCAGTGGGGACGCGATTTCCGTCCTGCGTACCTGTCGCTGCGCGATACCATTGATGTCCTCCAGCCGCGTGTCATTGCACTTTTCACAGCCACAGCCCCACCAGAGATCCAAGCGGATATTCTCAATGTACTCAATATCCCCACGCCTCGTATCCTTACGCAAGGGATTGATCGTCCCAATTTGAAATTGTGTGTTCAACCCAATGAAGATGAGGATGAAAAGTACCAACATCTCGAAAAATTTCTGACCAACCAGAGCGGACACTCACTGACAGCGAGTCTTGGAAACCTGCGCACTTCCCCGAAAAAAGGGATTATCTATGCTGGGCGGCGACGAGAGACTGAAGAAATCGCCGATTTTCTCCAAAAGCGCAGGTTCCGAGCGGATTTCTACCACGCCGGACTTGAACCGCATGAACGGAATCGTGTGCAAGAGGCGTTTTTTGACGATAGCGAAAACGGATTAGACATTGTGGTTGCTACGAACGCCTTCGGTATGGGGATTGATAAGCCGGATATCCGATACATTATACACTGGACACTCACTGGCACGCTTGAAGAATACTGTCAAGAGGTCGGTAGGGCAGGCAGAGATGGAAAGGATTCGTTTTGTGTGTTGTTTTTCTGCCATGATGACCGCGGGTTGCATGAGTGGTTTATCAAAGAGAACGCACCAGATAAGCCCTTCTTGATGAAGCTCTTAAGAATTATTGAAAGTTTCAGGGGCATCGATAGATACCGCGCCATTGCTAACGAGGAACTGGAATGGATGAGTGGTGCTAAAGCCACAAAGATCCTCGTCTCACTCAGTTATCTCGAAAAACTGGGATTCTTGAAGCGGTGGTATAACGTTCCGTCTCAGCTCTCTGTGAGGTTCCATACATCTTGGATTGAAGGGATGGAGCCAGCAGATGTCGAACTACGGTATCTATTCCGCGTCCTGAAGGAAAGCAGGTCCAGAACTATTTTAGAAATATCTGAAGCAGCTGAACTCAGTCCGAAGGCGGTCATGGAACAACTCGCTGAATTGCAAAGCGACGGTTATATTCAATACTGGGGCCAGGAGGATTTGCTGCTCATTGAGCTCCTCCAAGATAGCGAACTCCTCGGTACACTGACAGATGAGCAGATTGAAGTCGGAGATTATGTCCGTCGAAAACAGAGCCAGATTGATCAGGTCATCGTTTATGCGTTAGAGGCTACTTGTCGAACGCGTGTGATTCGGAAATACTTTGGTGAAGATGTTGCGGAAGATTATCGGTGCGGGACGTGTGATCTGTGTGATAATGGCAATCAGCAGTCAGCGGTCAGAGAATAAGCAAATAGCCACTAAGGAAGATTGCTGAGGGCCTCTGTGTAGACCTGTTGGAGCGGGACATTGTTTTCTTCAGCGAGTCGTTTGCAATCCTCATATTCAGGAACGGTCTTAATCAAGGTGCCGTTAAGATACCCACATTTTGCTTGAACCGATCCCCACTGCGTTTCGACCTCTATAAATTCACGCCGTAGTTTAATCCGATCAGCAGAAGAAAATCTAACGCCAAAAGTCGTGGTTTCTGTGAGGAGAAGTTCAACGAGTTTGTCGCGATGGTCAGTTGGACAGAGGACGGTAATCTGTGTTGCCGGTCTACCCTTCTTCATGAAGGTAGGTGTGAGAAAGACATCAAGTGCGCCGTTTGCAAAGAGTTGTGTCGTGACATAACCTGTAATTTCCGGTGACATATCATCTACATTGGTTTCGATGATGTCAACACTATCGGTTTCGGCGTGGTGGTGTGTCCTTTGCGCTTCGCTGTCGGATGTTTTTTCGCCGAGGCAGAGGCGAAGGAGATTTGGACGTTGTTCAAGATCGCGCGTCCCAGCACCGTATCCAACGCGGTCCAACCGCATCTGTGGCATGACCCCGAATTCCTGTGAGAGTGTTGTAATAAGGGCTGCACCCGTCGGCGTAACCAATTCCTTCGGAATATCGGTTTGTTGTATCGGGATGCCTTGTAAGAGTTCCATCGTACCCGGAACAGGAACAGGCATGAGACCGTGTGCGCATCGGACAAAACCTCTGCCGAGAGATAACGGCGATGCGTAAACGGCATCTACTTCGAGATATGCTAAACCGATAACTGACCCAACGATATCCACAATTGAATCGATGCCGCTGACTTCGTGGAGGTGAACGTTTGCTTTAGTGGTATTGTGAACCTTCGCCTCCGCTTCAGCGAGCCTATCAAAGACACGTTTTGATGTGTCTCGAACCTCCGCATCTAAATCGCTGTCGTCCAGCAATTTGAAGATATCAGAGAGGTGGCGGCTCGGTCCATGGTCGTGGTGATGATGGTGTCCATGGGTGTGTTCATGTGCGTGAGGTGTATGGGTATGGTCAGCGTGTGCCGGGTGCACTTGGACGATTGCTCGAGTGCCGGTGATACCGTGTTTCACAGCCTTTTCAAAACGCAAGCTGAACTCAGCGTCGAGTTTGAGGCTTGCCAGTCCGGTTGTGAGTGCATCGGGCGGCACACCGGCATCAACAAGGGCACCAAGTGTCATGTCGCCACTAATGCCAGAGAAGCAGTCAAAATAGGCGATTTTCACGTGGTTCCCTCCTTCCGCTATTTTTAGAAATCCTGAAGCAGTTGTTGCAACAAAGCTTTGGAGTCGTGGCGTTTGAGTTTTCCAATCGCTTCGGCTTCTATCTGTCGGACGCGTTCCCTACTGATTCGGAGTTTGTCTCCGATATCTGCAAGCGTGTACTCCGTGCCGTCCATCAAGCCGTATCGAAGGATAATCACTTGTGTCTCACGTGGGTTTAGTTTCCGATTGAGGACTTCAGTGATGACCTCCACTTTGGCGTAGTCAAGTAAGTAGTTTTCCGGTGTAATCTGTGACTGATCCGGAATAAGTTCAGAGAAGGACCCATCAGGCGAGTCTTCGTTAATCGGTGCGTCAAGTGGAACAGGGTCTCTGGTGGCGTTGAAGATTTCCAAGACCTTTTTCTCTGTAAGTTCCACGGCGTTAGCAATTTCCCGTGTGGTCGGTTCCCGTCCGAGTTCCGTTGTGAGATCAAATTGCGCCTGCTTGATGGCGCGACGTGCTTCACCGATATAGCAAGGTACCCGGATCATTTGTCCCTGTTGGTCAAGTGCACGTTTGATGGACTGCATAATCCACCAAGTTGCGTAGGTACTAAACCGGAAGCGAAGTGTGTGGTCGAATTTATCAACCGCTCGCATCAGTCCGAGACTCCCTTCCTGCATCAAGTCGAGGAAGGTTAGAGATGTCTTGCTGAAGTGATGTTGTTTGGCGATGCTCGCAACGAGTCGGAGATTCGCTTCTACAATTTTGAGTTTCGTGCCGTGTGTGACCTGATCCGCTGCTTCCAATTGGCTCAACAACCACTCGACCTGTCCAAATTCACGCTGTACATCCTCAAGAATGAACAGAAGGGTGCGTGGATTCCAAGCCGCGGTGTGCTCTGGTGCCATAGGAGCAGGCAGTGTCTCTAAGAGCGTTGTAATCTCGTGGCAGATAACATCCAATTCTTGAAACATCTCTGCCTCTTGTTCGGCATCGAGTGGAATTGCGTCCATAAAGCCGAGGTCCCGCGCCAAATGTGCTTCTGCTGGTAGTGGCGTTTGGCTTTGTTCTGCGGATTCTACGGTCTCTCCGTTAAAAGTGCTGATGCTGTTACGAATCGTTTTACGAGCGTACGTTCGGAATTTAGAGCCGCGTTTTGTGTTGCTGTTATCAATAGCTTTCAAGAGTCCAAGGCTGCCTACCTGTATCAATTCCGACGGCGATGTCGCGTCAACATATTTTTTTAGGAGATGTAGGTTGCCTTCAAATATTTTCCACCGTATCTGCTTGAGCAAGTTCGCTTTCGCTTCTAATTTTTCCAATAAGACACCGAATGCTTGAATTTCGGCGCGGAGTTGGTCTATAATTAATCCGTGTTCTGGTTGTGCGGGTTCGAGTTTGTGGTTACCATCGGAGGCGAGGTTCTCCGTAGCGTCCAATGCCGCGAGTATCCACTCGGGAAATTGGTTTAGCACAGTGGTGAACATCCGCAGACCCTCTTGGTATTTTTCAAAAAGGGCGGTCTCTTGTTTAGGATTAAGCAGAGGGGTCTTGGCTATCTTTTGTAGATAGGCAAAGGTTTCGTCCCTTGGTGATTCTGGGCTTTCGTCCTTCTCTTCTTCGTCCTCAAAGAATTCTGCTTCGACCGGGTATACCGGATAATAGTTTTTCATGGTCTCACCTCGCTGTGGCCTCGATTTGGTAATCGAGATATTTGGTCAATACGGTGGAAATTATCAAAAAAAGATTTAACTTTTTGTTCTGTATATGCTATGCTATTAAGCATAACCTATTCGTGTATCTTCACTAATAAAGATATTGGCTTGCAAGCAGCCCCTAAAATGCCCTATAACGATTGGAGGCAGTTAATGGCTCAACTTACGCAGAATGAAATAATTAAAAGATGTCAAGCCGGTGAATCACTTTCTGGCGAAAATCTTGCAAACTTTGACTTAACGAATCAACCGCTCGCGGGTATTGATTTGTCGGAAGCGAATCTGAGCGGTGCCGATCTACAAAACGCCGATTTAACAGATGCGAATCTAAACGATGCCAACCTCACGGGTGCGAACCTTTCTGGGGCAACTTTACAACGGACCTATCTTGTCGGTTCTGATTTAACGGATGCCAGTTTTGAGGACGCCAACCTACGGGGTGCGTTTCTCAGCGGCAGCCTATTATGTGGCACGAACTTCCGGCATGCGGACTTGCGGCGTGCTACCGTTGGTTGCCCGAGATGCGAGATGCCGGGACCCTTCGGTGCGCTTACCAGTTTTGAGAACGCTAATCTCGGAGAGGCGATTTTCGGTGAAATCAAGTTGAAAGGCATTATATTGCTCGGTGCTAATTTCAAAGATGCCTATCTATATGAGGTGGATCTCTCCGAAGCCGTTTATCGCGAAGCCGATCTCGAAGGGGCTATCACGAAAAAAGGTAGAAATTAATTTTTAACGATTAAATCTGAGCTGCTGCGTCCGTTGTCCTTGCAGTATTCTAATCGTTAACAAACCTCTTGAAACCTAAAGTAGGTTTTTGTAATTTTTAAGTCGTTGCCGACAGCAGAAATCGGTTTTTTAACGATTGCTTTTAATCTACTGCGTCCGTATCGGATTCCCCGCGTTTTTCTAATATATGTGACGTTAACAGAGGGTAAGAGGTTTACCTAAATTTCATTTTTTTTTCAGTTTGGGATTAAACCTACTGAAACTGCATATCGCAGAGTTTTTGATACAGTCCATCTTTTGCTAATAATGTTTCATGTGTCCCTGTTTCCAGAAGCTCGCCGTCCTTAATAACGAGAATTTTATCGGAGCGGACAACGGTTGAGAGCCGATGCGCGATAATGAAGCTCGTTCTACCCTCCATCAGATTGGCTAAGGATTCTTGGATGACTGCTTCTGACTGTGGGTCCAAGGAAGAAGTCGCCTCATCTAAGACGAGGATAGGTGCGTCTTTCAGGATCGCACGTGCGATAGATAAACGCTGCTGCTCACCACCGGAAAGTTTCATACCCGCCTCCCCTGTTGGGGTTGCGTAACCTTTTGGTGTTCTCGTGATAAAATCGTGTGCATTTGCTCGCTTTGCTGCTGCAATAATCGTTTCATCCGTAGCACGCGGACATCCGTAGCCGATATTTTCCAAGATAGTGCCATCAAAGAGGAACGTATCTTGTGGAACGAGTGCGATATTTTGCCGCAACGATGCCAGATTTACTTCATTAATTGGAATATCGTCAATCAGAATCCTTCCAGAGTTCACCTCATAGAAACGTAAGAGGAGATTGAGCAGCGTTGTTTTACCACTGCCGCTGGGTCCGACAAGCGCGACAACTTCTCCGGGTTTCGCCTCGAAGGTTACATTTTTAATCACGGATCTCGCTGTTGAGGGCTGCATATACGAGAAGGAGACATTCTCGAATGTAACGGCACCGCGGACGTTTTGCAGTTTGATACCGTTCTCCATTTTTTGGGTAGCAAGGTTATGTGTAGCATGTTTGTCCTGCGTCTCGGATCCGAAGTCGAGGAGATAAAAAATCCGTTCTGCAGAGGCGAGGCACTGCTGTAAAGCAGCATTGACGCTGCCAATCGTCTTGATCGGTTTGAACATGAGACCTACCATAGCGATATATCCGATGAACCATCCTATAGAGAGTTGTCCGATAATTACCTGCCAGCAGCCTAACCCGATAACAGCTGCAGTGCCGAGCGCACTTAACCATTCGATCGTTGGTGGCAGGAGTGCGGCGAAGCGAGCGCGCTGCATCGCTGAACGGTATTGGCTTTGGGTGATAGACTGAAAACGTGCGGTTTCTGCCTGTTCCGCAGTGAAACTTTTGATAATCTTGATGCCGAAAAGGGTCTCTTTGAGTTGCGAATAAATATCTGCACTCTGTTGCTGGATTTCTGTGCTGGCGGTTCGGATTTTTGCGCCGATGGCGGTGATGAGATAAGCGAGAAATGGGAGAACGAGTAGGACAAACAGGGTAAGGTTGAAACTTGTGATTAACATGACAGAGAGAAAAAGCGGAACAAGGACAGCAGCACGTATGATGTTTGCCATCGCGGCAACAAGGGTCTGCCAGACTCGGACATCGTCCGTGATGCGAGTCATAAGGTCGCCGGAGCGTTCTTCTCGTAAAGTGCCTAACGGTGCAAATACGATTCGCTGATAGAGTGCGTTCCTTAACCGAAAGGCGAGTTTATGCCCGACACGTGCCATGACATAATCGTTGCTATAAACAAAAAAACCTTTGAGAAAAATAAGGATGAGCATACCACCCAACAGCCAGAGAAAGACTTTAAGTGCATCGCTGGCGTTTGCCGCGGATACTTCAAAACCGTCAAAGGTGAACGGACCTTCGCTCTGGAATTGGAAGTAACGGATAGATACAGGTTCGTCAAATGGGTTGCCATCGACGACCTTAAGCGCGTCAACGGTGTCAACAAAAATTCGGATAGCCCCTAAGTCGCAGACAGCAACGACCAGGGCGCAAGCCATTGCTAAGAGAATGGAACCGGTGTAAGGGGTATGATACCGCGCGAAGCGGGCAAAGGTCTGGTTTTTGGCAGAAGATTTTTTGTCCATATTCTTAAACTCTGGTCTTTAATTGATAGGCACCGAATTGGATGATACAAACGTCCTTCGCAGCATCGCTCACCTTTGAAGCGGGACAACGGATACTGAATTCTCGTTTTTGAAAGTCAACAGTTTCAATCATTCCGATGGCATCAGTGTTGCCGGATGTTTTACTGACGAGTCCAACCAAGCGGCGTTCAAAGTAAGCGTGGACTTCTGCTGTAACACGGGTCAGACTTAGATAGTTTTTGATGTGGTTAATGATGGCTTTGGAAAGGGCTCCTGCTGTAATCAGACATAAGGCGCGGTTGCCCCATTCGGCGTAGTAGACCTGCGTTTCAGCGAGTCGAGAAAGGATTTCTAATTCTTTCTCATTGGCGGGCCGTCCGACGAAAAAGGGAGTCCGTTCGCCGCGGATTTGTTCAAAAGGTATGCGTTGCAAATTGCTCTCAGAAAAATAAGCATCGAATCGGGTTTTTCGGTACCGACTGCGGGTACCACTGCTTTTTGACCGAACGCTGCGGTGTGGAAGGAGGTGATGAGTATCAATCCACACTTGCTGGTTATAGCACGCCGTTATCTGCTCCAATTCGATAGCACGACCGATACTGACTAAGTGGTTGGGTCTAATGAGTTCGATTTTGTGCTGTTTGAGAGAGACAGCAGGTGGGTCGTGAATGTAACCCGTTGTGTCAACAACAATAAAATCGGCTTCGGTTTCACGCGCCCTGTCTACCATCAAACGTGTGCCTGTTAAGGTTTCAAGATAGCGTGGACGCGGGGACAGATCGCCGACGAAGTAGAGTTGATCGGCAGTGCCGTCAAATTGGACAGGGACCATTTCCGGTGTAAAGAATTTCATTCCGATTGTTGTAGGGGGTCCTATTTGGGATTGCCCGACATCAGCATCCACGAGGGCGGTCTTTAAGCCTTGTGTGAGGGCAGAATCAACCAAAAAACGGCAGAAAGTTGATTTTCCGGCATCGGTTGCGCCTATTACAAGTACAATCTGTTGTGGAACGATAATACGGGTCGCAAGTTTTTGCCAGTCTTGGTTAACTTGATATGTGCCGTCCATTTTTCTACTTCGGGTGCTTCGCCATGATCTGACCGAGAACGCCAGCGAAGGCAGGCGTTTAGTCGCCGAGACGCATTTGATAGCGGAATGTGACACCGGGCAGGCTGAACATCTCATCTAAAACGGGGGTCTGTTGAACGCCGAGGAGTTGTTCAAGCAGAGATGTCTTTTTTTCCTTACGCACGACCTTCGGTTTGCCGTCGATGTTTGCTAATTCTCCAGCGAGTTCGATTGCTTCTGGGAGATTGCCGAGCCGATCTAAGAGTTTTAGGTCGAGTGCCTGCTGTCCAGAAAAGATTCTTCCGTCTGCGAGTTCAGCAATTTCAGAACGACTCAAGAGGCTTTGCCGTGCCTCAAAAATTGTATCGACAAATTGGTTGTAGACGTTATCGACAGTGGCTTGGAGAACCGCTTGCTCTTCCTCCGTCAGTGCGCGGAAAGGCGAGCCTGTGTCTTTGAATTCACCGCTTTTAATGGCTTGATGCTCTAATCCGATTTTGTCGTATAAGCCTTTCATCCGTGTGAACTGCATGATAACCCCAATGCTACCCGTCAAGGTGCCGGGATTCGCCATAATTGTGTCGGCGGCGCATGCGACGTAGTAGCCACCCGACGCGGCGGTTCCACCCATTGAAGCGACAATCGGTTTTTCTATCTTCTGTAGTTCGCTGTAAATTTCTTGGACTGGGGCGACACTACCGCCGGGCGTATCAATACGGATTACAATCGCCTTGATACCCGGATCATCACGGTAGGTGTGAATGAGTTTAATCGTCGCATCTGATTTTGTGATAATGCCTGTAATGTCTATCACTGCGACCTTTTGTCCAATAGATGTGCCACCGCTGATTGATCGCAAGATCAAAATCAAGAAAAACAGGGCAACGATGATGCCGAGAACGATAAAAACACGTCTCTTTTTCATTTTTTTACTGTGAGTACCCAAAGGGTTTTTAGGAGCCACCCTATATCAGCAGCGATGCTCTGTGTTGCGACATAGCGGAGGTCTAAGTCGAGTTTTTTCGGCATTAACTCAGTAATATAGAAGTGTTCTGCGTCCTGTTGCCCTTTGAGTTTTTCCTCCTCATCACGGTTTGCGAGTTGCGACGGTCCAGTCATTCCAGGTTTTACCTGCAACACTTGCCGCTGCGTCTCTGTGTAGTATTTGACATAAACAGGTGCTTCCGGACGGGGACCGATGAGACTCATCTCGCCTTTTATCACGTTGATTAGATTGGGGAGTTCATCGAGTTTTGTCCATCTCAAGAATCTACCGATACGTGTGACACGTGTGTCCTTGTAAGTTGTCAAGCTTCCACCAATGCTGTCAGCATTAGCCACCATTGTTCTGAATTTGTACATTTCAAAAAGGGTTCCGCCTCTGCCGACCCGCGTTGCTTTGTAAAAAATAGTGCCTTTTGATTGCAGTTTTGCGAAGATAGCTCCGACGAGAAGGAGTGGCGACAAAAGCAGGAGTCCCGTTGTGGCAAGTAGGAGATCAAACGTCCGTTTTGTCCAGTCGCGCTTGAATTTTACAATGTCTTGCGTGTCTAAGGTTAAACGCTTGGTATGGGGCATATATCGACCCTACCTTGCCGGATTAGCGACGGTTCGCGCTCGCGGTTTTCCTTTCCGTCGGGAACTGGATAATCTCAGAAGTGCTATCGGTATCGTCTTCTGTGAGGAATGCGCGGTTCGGCTGATATGTTGGCACGAGTTCTTGGAATTTCGAGACAATCCCTTCGGCATCTAATGCGTCTGCGAGCTGCGAGAGTTCTCCAATCTGAGAGAGGAGTTGTTTCTCCGCAATCTGTTCGAGTTGTGCGACGAAAATGCGTTGGTGCTTTGTTGCGGTAACGCCTTCTTGAGGGGTCAAGAGTTCCTCGTACAATTTTTCACCGGGTTCTAACCCCGTGAATGCAATTTTGATGTCCCGATCGACCTCAAGCCCAGAGAGACGGATAAGGTCTTCCGCAAGGTCGAGAATCTTAATAGGTTCTCCCATATCTAACATCAGAATTTCACCGCCATTTCCCATAGCACCTGCTTGAATTAGGAGCTGCACGGCTTCTGGAATCGTCATGAAGTAGCGTGTTGCTTCGCGGTGGGTAACCGTGACGGGGCCACCTTTGGCAATCTGACGTTTGAAATTCGGGAGTACACTGGCACGGCTTCCGATCACGTTTCCGAAACGGACGGCGATGAACCGAGTACCGTTCTGTTTTGCTTTACACTGAATCAACTTTTCCGTCACACGTTTCGAGGCACCGTAGACGCTCGTGGGGTTTACGGCTTTGTCAGATGAGACGAGAATGAACGCTTCAACTTCGTGTTTGATTGCAGCGTCGATTAAGTTTTGCGTGCCGAGAATGTTATTTTTCACGGCTTCGTCAGGGTGATTCTCCATGAATTTGACGTGCTTGTGGGCGGCGGCATGGAAAATGATATGCGGACGGTATTTACGCGTAATTTGTGCGACTTTTGCGTTATCGCGGATATCGCCGATAATCACCGCGCGGTTGAGTTTCGGCTCGAACTCTTGGAGTTCTATGTCGGTATGGTAGAGACTGTTCTCACCACGTCCAAAGAGGATAAGGAGTTCGGGATTAAGTTGTGCGACCTGACGGCACAGTTCAGACCCGATGGATCCGCCTGCGCCTGTTACCATGACGCGTTTGCCAGAGAGATATTTCGAGACTTCGGCGATGTCCATTTGTGAAGTGGACCGATTCAGGAGATCCTCGTATCGGACTTCTCGAATTTGGCTAACACTCGCGCGTCCATCAAGAATAGCATGGATATTGGGGACAATTTTGAACTGACAGCCGCGGTATTCGCATTGTCGAATAATATCACGAATTTTTCCGCCAGGCGCAGATGGGATCGCGATGACAACTTCGCCAATCTCACGTTTGTGAGCGATGTAGGTGAGGTCTCGGGTTGTGCCGAGCACTTCAAGCCCCGCGACGCTTCGACCGACCTTTTGCGACGCGTCATCAATGAATCCAACGGGTACATAACCTTTCTGCGGGTGGTTTCTGAGTGCCCGTAGCACACCAATACCGGTCTCACCTGCGCCGACAATAAGCACCTTCGTTGGCGGTTTTCGGGCAGGGAGGTGTGCTATTGTGCCTTCTTTATTTTTCGTTAACCCTTGCGGTTGGGTGTTCGGGTCAACTGTCGAACGGTTCTCCTGAAGGATTTGGGCGGAGAATTTGGTGAATCCGATAAGCGCGAAGTTATAGAGTCCGTCGATTAAAAAGAGGACCCAAGCGATTTTCGTGAGTATAGAAAGCCCAATGAGCAGAACAGTCGCGAGTGTAATCGCAGTCGTTAAGGTGCGGAATTCCTTGACAGACGCGTGCTGCCACATCGGTTTATAGAGATTAAAGCCTAACAACAGACCGATGCGGATTATCGTAACGACGGCAGCAATACCGAGAAAATGCTGATAGGGTGATATGTCTGCGTTCTGCAACAGCGTGGAGAACGGTATAGGCTGTTTTAAGAGGTCAAAACCGAATTGCTTGCTGGTCAGGTAAGCGAATAGAAATGCGAGGTTTACGAGAACTGTGTCAATGAGAATTGTAGAACTCCACTTTATTTTCGGTTTATCCATATCTCCTCCTTGATGGGTTTCAGCGGTCAGCCGTCGGCGGTCAGCACAAGAAAGTTTGCAAGTTCAAAGTGTATCTAAAGTCCGTGAAGTTGTCCGAGGTTTTGATTCATCAGGCACCTCTTAACAACTTTCAACTTCAGAACACTTTAGCACACTTTACAACTTTGCTGGTGGCTGAAAGTGTAGCGACCTGATTACTAATTGCTATCTTTTCTGAATCTGTGTGTAGACCTGCTTTAGACGCTCCCCGATAGCGTTCCAACTATAGTCAGTTTCGACGCGGCTCCTGGCGGTTTGCGCAATGTTTTCTCGCAAGTGTTGGTTGTCCAGCAGATCAATGACCTGCTCGGCAAAAGCGATCGGTGTATCTGCGACGAGTAGCTCCTTACCGACATCCGCTTGTAAGCCCATTGCGCCGACAGCCGTTGTGACGACAGGCACTCCCATCGCCATGGCTTCCAAGTTTTTGGTTTGTATCCCCGATCCGGCGCGCAAAGGCGCGACAAAAACCGACGCTTCTTCAAAGTAAGGGCGAACGTCTGGTACATAACCCGTAACAACGACCCCGTCTTGTGCTTCAAGCCGCCGCACCTGTTCCGATGGATGGTTGCCAACAATATAAAAGCGCGCTTGAGGATACCGTTCTCGAACGTGCGGAAAAATTTCGTTACAAAAATAGATTGCAGCGTCGGCGTTCGGAAAATAGTTCATTGTTCCTGTAAAGAGCAGTCGCGGCGACGCGGAAGAGCGGAGGTCGGTTTTTAGAGACGGTCGGAAATACCCGAGATCGACGCCCATCGGAACGATTGCTAAATTGAGGCTATTATCCTGCTTCAGCAAATAGTCGCGGTCGAAATGTGCGACGACAGTGCCGCAGTCAAAAGCCTTCATAATATCAATTTCGTAACGCCTGACCCGTTTTTCCTCCAATTTTACCAGAAACCGTTTTGGAATACAATCTAAATTTGCGCGTCGATTGAGATTGAGTGCTAAGGAGTCACACAAGTCTAACACTTTCGCGGGACCTTGTGTCTCCGTTACATATTGTCCCATACGGAAGAGTTGCGCATGAATCAGTTCAAAGTGTTCTTCTGCAAGAAGTTGGTTGACCTTCCGTTGCATTTGCGGGGCGTACCAATAGTGGAGTTGGAGTGGTCGCCTTGATAAACAGTGAAGTCCTGTATTCATGTATGCGAAAGAACGATGGAAACGCACCCACTCTACACGTTCACAAAAGGGTTGCAGATGTTTTGCCGATTCAATATCGTTCTCGGACTCAGCAAAGTAAACGAGCGTTATCGCATGTTGTTTCGACAGCTGTTTGATAAAGTGGTACGACCGAATCCGGTCGCCTCGGTGTGGTGGATACGGGCACCGAAGGCTTAGAAATAGAATCTTCATTTTTTTAACGATTAAATCTGAGCTGTGCTCCAAATGTAAAGCAAAGACAAATTGTTCGCTAATCACTCACAATTTCATTTCGTACAGGTTTTCGGTTAAGTCGAGAGCCTGTTTTAGGTGTGGAGAGGTTGCTGACTTACCAGAAACCATTGTGAAACATAGTGGAACAATGCTCGGAAGCAAATAGTTAAAAAGGTTCCTATGGCATTTCCGCTTCATCAATCAACATAACTGGGATGCCGTCGCGAATTGGATAGCGTCGTTTACACTCACCGAGACATACGAGTTTTTGTTCTGTTTCGATGTATTTTATCTCACCTTTACATGCCGGACACGCCAAGATGTCGAGTAACGTTTTAGAGAGCGTATGTGGGTTTTCAGCGTTCAAATTTTTCAACGATTGCTCCTGGGCGGCGTTTTCGTTGTCAACGCCGACTTAAAATTGGTGAAAATACCTCTTTAGGTTATGAACGGTCTTTTAACAATTAGGATACTGCAAGGACAACGGACTACGCCCCGCACGCTACGGGATGGCTTCGGCTTTCAGCTCAGAATTGATCGTTAAAAAGACGTTAGCCGCCGCAGCACCGCTTGTATTTTTTTCCGCTCCCACACGGGCAAGGCGCGTTTCTGCCGACCTTTGGCACATTCCCCATCGCTTGTTGTGAAGCAAATGCTGCATCGGCACTGGCTGCAGCGGCAGGACTGCGTGGTGACCGCCTGCGTTGCGGTTTACGGGAGCCGCTTGTCCGCTGACTCGGTGCCCGACGAGGTGCTTCGGTATTGACGCGGGATTTAAAGATGAATTCGCTGACCTCTTCCTCAATATGCTGATACATGCTCTCAAAAACAGTGAGTGCCTCGTTTTTGAAGACGACAATCGGATCTTTACCCCCGTAACCTGCGCCGAACCGGATACCCTCCTCGATGTAATCGATGTTGTAGAGGTGGTCCTTCCAGTGATCGTCGATTCTATCGAGCAGGAGTAGGCGTTCGAGGACGCGCATCATCTCAGGCCCCATTTCTGCTTCACGTTCTTCATAAGCGGCGCGGAGTGCTTCGAGTGCTTGTTCTCGCGCCTCTTCCGGACTTGCTTGTGCTAAAGGTGTTTTCCATATCGGTGTAATCGGGAAGGTATTCGTCAGCCACTGCTCGAACCTGTCCGGATTCTCAAGGATGTTTCCTTTTTCCGGTATATTGTCGTCGATTGCGTCAGTTACGACTCTCTCAATCATCCCCCAAATTGTAGCCTTGAGGCTTCCCTGAACTTTTGCGTCCCCCGTTGTTTTAAGGTCGGCAAGTGCTGCGAGACCGCCGTCTTCAAATGCGTTCTCGTCCTCAGGCAATTCTGCCGAATCTGTCCCGGAAGCGAGAACGGTATCGCGCAAGGTGTAGATGGTATCGCGTTGTGAATCCATAACATCGTCAAATTTAAGGAGATTTTTACGGATTTCGAAGTGCATCTGCTCAACGCGGGTTTGTGCTTTCTCAATGGATTTGGTGACCCACGGGTGTTCGAGGGGTACATCTTCGTCCATTCCGACGCGAGTCATTAACCCTTGTAAACGTTCGGATCCGAATTTCCGCATCAATTCATCTTCGAGCGAGAGATAGAATCGAGAGGATCCGGGGTCGCCTTGTCTACCGGAGCGTCCACGGAGCTGATTGTCGATACGCCGCGACTCGTGTCGTTCCGTTCCGATAATGTGGAGTCCACCGGCGGCTAAGACTTTTTCTCGGTTTTCGTCGCAAATCGCTTCGGCTTCTACGAGTGCGGTCTGGTATTCTTCGGATTCCGGTGTGAAGGCGTCTATTTTAACTTTCTGTTTGCGGAGCGTTTCGGTCGCTAAGCCTTCAGGGTTACCCCCGAGGAGAATGTCCACACCCCGACCCGCCATATTGGTAGCGATTGTCACGGCACCCGGGACACCGGCTTGTGCGATGATATCCGCCTCGTGTGCGTGCTCTTTAGCGTTCAAGACCTGATGTCGGATGCTCCGATGTTTCGTCCTGAGCATTTTGCTTAATTTCTCGGAATTTTCGATTGAGACAGTACCGACAAGAACGGGTCGTCCTTTTTCGTGCTGTTCGACGATGTCGCTGAGGACGGCTTTATATTTTGCTGCTTCGGTCTTATAGATTTGGTCGGAGTTGTCCATCCGAATCATCGGCTCGTTTGTCGGAATAACGGAGACCTCTAAGCCATAGATGTGTGCGAACTCGTTCGCCTCTGTCGCGGCGGTACCCGTCATACCGGCGAGTTTATCATACATGCGGAAGTAGTTTTGGTAGGTAATCTTGGCACCGGTTTGGTTTTCCTGAAGGATTCTCACGCGTTCTTTGGCTTCGATCGCTTGGTGTAACCCTTCGCTGAGCCGTCTGCCAACCTGCTTCCGCCCGGTAAATTCATCAACGAGGAGGACTTCTCCGTTTTCGACGAGGTAATCGACATCGCGTTTGTAGAGGTGTTGTGCGGTGAGTGCTTGGTTAACGTGATGTACCATAGCGATATTGGTATGTTCATAGAGATTATCTACACCGAGACGGCGTTCGACTTCTTCAACGCCTTCGTCGGTGAGGGTGACGCTACCGCGCGATTTCCCCTGTTGATCGATCTGAAAATGTTCATCTTTACGGAGTTGAACAACGACGTTGTTGATTTGCTTATAGAGGTCGGCGGGTTTACCGGAGGGTTCTGAAATAATGAGGGGCGTGCGTGCTTCGTCAATGAGCACGCTATCAACTTCGTCAAGGATGGCGAAGACATGCCCACGTTGCACTTTCGCGTCAAACGAGAGGGCTTTGTTATCCCAGAGATAATCGAATCCGAATTCGCTGTGAACGCCGTAAGTAATATCGGCTTTGTAGCCGAGGCGTTTCTGCTCATGCGGCATCTGGCTGAGCGTCAGTCCAACGGAGAGTCCGAGGAAGTTATAAATCTTCCCCATCCATTCTGCGTCGCGTCGAGCGAGGTAATCGTTAACGGTTACGAGATGCACGCCTTTGCCGGTCAGCGCGTTCAGATAGACAGCAAGCGTTGAAGTAAGCGTCTTGCCTTCACCTGTCCGCATCTCTGCGATATTGCCTTGATGGAGTGCAGCACCACCGATGATTTGAACATCGTAGTGTCGCTGCTTCAGGGTCCGAATCGCGCCTTCTCGGACAATGGCGAATGCGTCTGGTAAGAGTTCATCAAGCGGTTCGCCAGCATCTAACCGTTGACGAAACTCTACTGTTTTGGATTGAAGTTGTGCGTCCGTCAGTTTTTGCGTTGCGGGTTCGCGCTGGTTGACGGCTTCAACGATGGGGCGAAACTTTTTGACATCTCGGTCTTCTTTGCTACCAAAGACTTTTGTTATCACTTTTTGGAACATTTTTTTACTATTGCTCCTGGGATATATCTCTAAGTCACGATCGACTTGGTGTTTGTGCCTCGTTCGTCCCTGTTAATTGGGCATCGGGTGGTACTAACAAATTCTGTCCATCTAATTTTTTACGGAGTATCGAATAAATCACCGTATTTCCAGCAGAAGCGATTGAAAATAGATGTGCGACAACGAGTGCGGTGCCCATGAGTATTGTGATTGTCAAAAAAATGGCGGTCACTGTTGCGGTGAAAGCCGGTGTTCCTTGTGCGCCACTGCCGATGTCAAAGACACCGAAGGTATTGATATACGGAAGTACTGCTAACTTTTCGATAGCACCCCTGAGCCATACGTTTGCGTGGCTCATAAAAGACTTCATCTCTTCGGCGTGCAGGAGACGGACCGGAAACAGCACAATCGAAAACCCGTAGAGACAGAAAAACGCCCAGATCGGGACGAAGATGAGTTTGATAAGAAACAAGAGTATCTCATAACACACGATGTGCCACGGTTTGTTCCAAACGATGGCAAATTGCTGATAGATTGTTTCAAAGGCATCGGCACCCGTCGTAGCGACAACGGCTGGCACAAAGAGCAGGCTTACGCCAAAGACAACCGTTATCAGTGCTATCAGCACGCCGAGAAAAAAGCCGATTGGCATGAACAGGGAGGTAAGCATGAGAAAGGGTTTACCGATGATCGGCAGCTTCCCGAGCCCTGCGATGCTAAAGGGTATCAGCGCGAGAAATATTAGGATGAGGAGTAAGCCGATGAACGCCCCTAAAACGGATTTCCAATGTGCTTTGAAGAACGTTACAGCGTCCCCAACCGAAAAGAAAAAGTCTCCACGAAGTTGTTCAACGGTTATTTTTGAGACTACCGTGCTTGCGAGAAAAAAGATGCACGCGAAACTTATCGTGCCTATCCACATCGCGATTTCAGTTATCTGTGTGAGTTCTGCGTCACCGAGAGGCGGTACGGGTAGAAGTCCATACGCGTTCCAAAAATCCTGTGCAGCGGTGCCTCCGACGATGAGGAGACTCAGATATACCAAGATTTCATAAATCAGATACGCCAGTACGAGTCCAATGAGATGAACGGAAATCTTTCGTCCACTGAATCCGTAGCGGATAACTTGGAAAATATCCCTGAAATCGAAGTAGCATTTTTCCATGAAAGGGTTCTTCTGCTTTTTATCACTTTGTATATTAATGATACTACAATTTAGGGGATTCTGTCAAATGTTTATTTGGGTGTTGGTTATTAGTTGTGGGTTATGGGTTGTGGGTTGTGGGTGCTATGACGTTAGCGGTGACGGGCAATGTGAGTGTTCGTTGGTTGGGGAATGTTACGGTGAGGAGCGATGCGAAGCGTCCTATGTCTTTCAAAGGACCGAGTTGAAGGGTAATCACGGAGCGGTCGGGTGTCGCTTCCCACGTTAGTTTCGGATGGTTTGATGGCAAGAGACGGATGTCGGATGTGTCGAGTGGGGCATTGACGATGAGTGTGATGGTCTTTTGATGGGTCGTTTCAGGTAGAATATTCCCAAACTCGCAGACATCAGGTGTGAGTGATGCAAACCGTTTCGCGGCGGCGGTGATTGTCAAGCGGACAATAGGGGTTTTGGAGCTGTCTGTGAAAATGGTTGCCGTTGCCGAAGTCTCGTCAGCGGGTAGGGTTTCTGGATTGATGGTTATGTGGAGCGTCCCTTCCATGTTTGATGGGATTGCCGCTGGCACTGTGATTTCGGCGTAACTGCACCCTGTCCGCACGTTTTGGATGTGGAGCGTGTTTTTACTTGTATTTCGTGCTGTTAGGGATTGTGTTACGGGGCCTTCCCATTCTGGGAGGGTGCCGAAGTCAATATGGTGATGTGTGAGTACAAGTTCGGGTGAGGGATTCTGCGGGTTGTTAATGAGGACGGCAATCAGCCCGGAGATTAGTAGAGTTGGGATGATGATTGTTGTGAGGATTTTGCGTTTAGACATGGTTTGTTTGCCTCTGTATTGATGTTATTTGCCACACCACTGATGGTTATAGTTGTAGCACGAATTGTTAGTTTGTGCAATATGGATTGCCGTTTTCAATCAGTGTATATGACAATATAATCCTGTCAATTCTGATTCTGACAATCCGCTACCAAAATATTTACACACCCGTTGTTAGTTATCCGCTTTTACTTTCTCTGATTTTGTGGTATACTTGTTAACTGACATAAAATAGAATTTGATAGTCACAAAAGGAGGGATTTGTATGACACGGGTGGGAACCGAACAACTCACTAATGATAGGGGACCGAAACAGCGGGTTAAAAGCGAAGGCATTCACACTCTTGAAATTACGGATCCGGACTTCGGGGACGTCTATACTGTCCATTTAAAAAAAGGCAACGACGGATGGAGTGGATGGATTCCGGAAGTTCCAGGGGTGGAGTGCCAGGGACGAACGAAGAAAATTATGCTGAAAACGCTCACTGATAAGCTTCAGGAGGCTTTGATAGCCGAAGAAGAGGCCTGGGAAAAACAGTTTGAGGAAGATGTGAAGGCGGGTCGACTTGACTCCCTTGCTGAAGAGGCTGCCCAGAATTATCGAGATGGTAAATGCTATGATTTAGAGACCCTTAAGAAACTGTTGTAGTATGGAACATACTTTCGATCCAAATTTCGAGAATTATCGAGGAAAACTTCCGCCAGATGTTAGAAGGCGCGTTCCGAGGAAATTTGAACTGCTTCAGCAAAATCCGACGCATCGCTCGCTCCGCTTCAAAAAAGTTAGATCTCTTTGGTCCGTCCGTATCAGTAAGGGGTATAGGGCTTTAGCACGCGAAGAAGCGGATGCTTACGTCTGGTATTGGATCGGGACACATGATGAGTACGAAAAGCGAATAAGAACGGATGGATAAAGTAATCAAATGGAGTGGCGGATTAGTCCGAGTCAGAAGTCGGATCGGCATTTTAGTGGGCAGCAGATGGAACTTTTGAGATAGTTGTTGGTTAGTGTCTGATTTTGTGGTATACTGTTTGTTAACTTAAGGTGAAGTTTGGTGATTAGAGAAGGAGTGGATTCATAATGACACGCGGCGTAAGCGGACAACGCACCGAAAACAGAGTATTGGAACAATCAATTAAGGGTAGACACATTCAGACTGTTGAAATTACGGATCCAGAATGGGGAGAAACCTATACTGCCTATGTAACAAAAAAGTCTGATGGATGGCATGGGTGGATTCCGGATGTCCCTGAGGTTAACGAGTGTAAAGAAACTACAAAGAAAGCATTATTAGCGACTCTGAAAAATGAACTTTATAAAGTTTTAGAGGCTCGCTCGGATGCTTGGGACAAGCAAATCGAAGAAGATATAAAAGCCGGAAAACTCGAACATCTTCGCAAGGAAGCACTTGAGGATGTTAAGGCTGGGAGGTTCACGAATCTATAAGGCAACCTCTAAGTTTTAGGAATATTATCTCACCTTGAGTTGCCCCCATATTGAGGTTAACCGTGCCTCTGGCGTGAGGCTGAGGCTGGAGATGGTGAAGGCACCTGCCCACGCCGTGCCTTCCCACTGGTTTGCGATATTAATCCCCTCCATGACGAAGCCGAGAATCTCTATCTCGTCGAAGTTGAGGTCTTGGAATGTTGTGCGGTATTTCCCGTCTGTGAATAGGACAAAATATCCGGCGTTAAAATAGAGTTTCATTTCCGTCAGGGCATCCGTTTCCCAACGGGTGCGAGGTTCTCTGGACAACCGAGTTCGGAAGGGATGGCTGCTCCCTTTGCCATCGAAACGCCTTGCTCTGATTTCGTCGGGAAAAAATACATAAAAAAACGGATCCTCTTCGGGGGTATCGGGAAAGTGCCGTCCGACGCAGAAACCGAAACGCGTCTTGTTGCCACCGAAGTCGTTGATTGTGACGATGAAGTTTCGATAGGGACCTGGGATTGCAGTGAATTGATAGAGTTCGTATTCCACCGCCCGTTCGCGTTTAACTTCTACACGTAAAAATCCATCTGTCACTTTCCAGAGGGAACCGTTTCCCACAACGCGCCACGCTTCCGGGTTTTCGGCATTGAAATCGTCGTGCCACTCCTCAGCGGATGCCGGGAGGCAGCACGTGATGAAGATGTAGATGAGTATGAAGAATCTTGTATTTTTGTTTCGCATGAAATGGTTTTCAGTTATCAGCCATTAGCAGTCAGTAATCATCGCGAGCAAAGCTAATCATCGCGAGCAAAGCTCGCTCCTACTACAGGAAGAGGTTCCTATTTGATTTTTATGCAGTCGTACCACTGCTGTGTTTTCTTTCCTTTTCGACTGAGGACACCGGGTTCGCGCTCGGTTGGGGGCCCGAAGTCTCCGTCGAGTTGCTTAAGAACGTTCCAATCGGGCGGAAACCATGTCCTGAGTGTTTTACAGTTAACCTCAAGGGTTTCGCCTTCCCAGCCACCGATTTTGTAGTACATCGGGCAGATCCAGAGTTCGGAGCCGCGTGCATACCGCCGCCAACCCGTTACAGAGGCTTGTGCGCGGATAATGTTCCCGTCGCGCCAGTGCCGTTCAACGCCGCTCCAAGGGTATCCAGTCGTTCCGCTGCCAGCACTAATTTCACTCGGACCTAAATCGTCGTGGAGTGTGATGTAGGAGTAGTTTGTACCCCAAGGTGTATCATCTGTACCGAAATACCACCACTGCCCGCGATACCAACGGACCGCGCCTTGAATACGTGAAGCCGAAACCGTCGCGCTCTCAATGGTTTCTACGATGTCAAACTGTCCTCTGTTGTTGTAAGGATTGTGGACACCTTCGCAGAGCGTGAGGGAATTAAGTTCGGGTCCGAACCACATTCCGTTTACACCGGGGGTTCTGTAGTAAGAGCCTGAACTCGGTGGATGTGCGCGTTCGCCTGGATTTAACCGCGCTCTGGCGTGGTTGTTCCAAAGGACAATGCCGAGAACGAGGACGAGGAGAAATGCATCAAAGATGATGTCTAAATTTTTTCGCATTTTTTTACGATTATGTATGTGCGGGAGAAAGCCGCGTATGGGCTTTCTAAAGACCCTCCGTTGTCGGCATCCGGGGAATGCCATAAGGCATTCATACCGTTGATTTTCTACAATTGGTGAAAAACTTGTTTGAGGTTACGAAAGGTTTCTTAAATATTTAGAATCTGCAAGGACAACGGACGCAGCAGCTCAGAAGCAATAATTAAAAAGGTTCTTGTTTTAGGCTTGCCCATGTGGTTGTTAGTTTCCGTTTTGGTGAGACGGCGAGTCCGTCAATTGTGAAGGTGTCCACCCACGCGCTGCCTATATCCACATCTTCTGTAACGAATCCAGCGAGAACAAAGGCGATGCTGTCAATCTGGTCGAAGTTGGCATCTCTGAAGTCGAGGCGTGATTCCCCATCAGCCTGTAGTTGAAACCTACCGCTTTCAAAGTGTAAAGTCATCTGTTGGAGTTCATCTGTGTTCCAGCGTTTGCCGGGTCCGACGAATATGCTGCCGTTTCTGGAAACTCGCATATCGTTGGTGAAGAAGAGGTAGTAGCCGTATTCGTCTACGTCGGTAGCAATATTCAAGAAATGCTTCGCGAGGGCGATACCGAACCGGGCATGCGTCGTCCCTACAGTTTCGAGGGTAATTGTAAAGTCGTTATAGGGACCGGGATAGGCGATGAATTGATACAATTCAAATACGGTGCTCCACTCCGCTTGTGCGTGGATTTCTGCCTTCAAAAAACCGTTTTCAACTTTCCAAGTAGAGTCATTTCCGATGTGTTGCCAGTCGTCTTTTGCCGCTTGTTCAAAGGGGTCTTCCCAGATAACAGCAGACACTTCTGTTTGCAAAATGAGAAACACAAGGATAATGAGGGTTGCTTTTGAAGTGTCTTCGCTATTTTTCATGGCTTTTGGTAAGGAATCGCGAGCGGAGCTCGCTCCTACAGTAAAGCGTTATGGAAGTATCTGACTATCTCAGGAGTATACAATCGTACCAGTCTCCTGTTTCTTTTGACGTGCTTTTTTCGCGGATGCTAAGTTTGTTAAGCTCGGGTCGAAATTCCGGTGGCGTAAACTGCCCTTCGACGTGTGCCAATACTTTCAAGTTATTCTGTCCGCTCCCTGTTGAACAATAGTAACTCAAGGTCCCATATTTGTAGTACTTCGGTACGAGATATTTCTTCTCAGCGTGCTCATATCGGTGATACCCTGTTACATCCGCCTTGGATTTTATAGCGTCTCCATCCCGCCAGTGTTCCTCAAATCCGCTCCATGGAAATCCCGTAACAGTGTTCGCTGCGTCGATGTCTGCCCAACCGATTTCGGATACGAGTATAAGGTGAACGGTGTCGGTACCCCACGGCGTATCAGTGGTTGCGAAACGCCACTCCTGCTGCCGATACCACCAGATTTTTCCGGGTCTTGAAGAGGGCCAGACCAAGGCATCTTCTCTGGTGTAGATAATATCAAAAAATCCGGCTTTATTGAATTGGTTTGGTGTGTTCGGGCAAAGCACCCGACTGTCGATTTCGGGGCCGAACCAACGGGTGTCGCCTTCGGATTCTATAAATTTACCGGGTGTCCGATAGTAGTCACCCGCCACTTCAGGCACGGCAGTCTCCCGAAGGACGATTCTTTCGCCATCTGAATAAGTGCCGTGCAACGCCGCGTCTACTGGGAACACGAGTGATTGAAAAATAATAATCGCTACAAGGATAACTGTATTGAGGCAAACGGCACACGGTGTGTGCGTACTATTTTGTGAATGGCGTGCCATCTCGTTTCCCTAAGTAGATGCGATATCCGGTGCCGGGGATGGGTATCTCAATCTGCTTGTGAATGTTTATCCGTTGATAACGTTTTGTGTCGATTTCAAATTCCGCATGGACGGCGCGAATGTACAGTTGATAGGGTTTCTCAGTGAGGTTGTCGAATTTAAATTTCCCGTCTGTGTCGATTTTCACCTCAAATCGATCCAGTGTCATTGACATATCAGCTGGGTTCAATTCCCACGGATACCATGAACGCGAAACAACAGCGTTAGGCACGGGTTCACCTGTATCTGCCCAGAGCACATAACCCTGTAGTGTGCTTGTGGGACGATATGCGATAATAGACACCCCTTCACTGTTTGGTGAGGCTTCCACATTGATAGCTGTTGCCGATATGCCGTCTCCAACAATGTAAAGCCTATATAGCCCCGAAAAAAGCCCGTCCACTGTGAAGGTGGATTCTGTTACAGGAAAATGTCTTGATAGAAGCGGTTTATGCAACACTAACGGGTTGAGACTCGGTTCCATCGGTATCTCTGTAGGAAAGACCTTCACAGTATAGTGTCCTTCTGGATCAATGTCCGCTGGCAAAGTAACGTGTCCCTTAACAGTCATCCCCTTTTCAAGTAGGACAGTCAGCGGTTCTTCTCCGATGACTACGTTTTGATAGACTCTGGAGAAATAACCTCTTTTGCTAATCTCCAACGAAAGATATTGTGCTTCGGTTTCTAACACCTGTATCTGAAACTTGCCCGTATTGTCCGACTGTCCTGATACAAGAAGCACACTGTGTCCGAACGGCGTTTCTCTGTGCCGTGTTGCGTAAATTCGCGCTGCTGCTATCGGATATTCCTGCGTATCGACGACCCTGCCGTATAGGGTCTTCAATTTCGGCGGTCGAATAGAAATGTGTGGCTGTTCTTGTGGATTGATAGCGTTTATAAATGCTATGATAACACCGTTTTGGGAAATTGTCAACGTGTATTTGATGGGATAAAGATCAGAGAAGTGGAAGTTGCCTGTGGGATCTATCTTCGCTGCGTGTTCGACAGGTGCGGCGGCGCGGAAGAAGTCTGCGGATGTATCGTGCATCTTTAGGTTCACGATGAGTCCTTGACTGTTTTCGCTGCCAGAGATGTTTCCTCGTAAGGATAGCGTGGGTTTCAACGCAATCTCACCCAAGTCATATCGGTTCTTGCCGGGAGTCATCTCGTGTCTCAGGAGTTTTGATTGATATTGTGGATGGAGTGCCATGAGTGAGAAGGCGTAATAGGTTTCGGATTCATTGGGAATGGTCAGTGAGAAAGACCCTTCGGCATCTGTCGCGGTTGCGTGTGTGAAATCCTGATCGGGGTAGACCTGTTCAATTTTTTCGGGAGAGGCGCGCACAAGCACATCAGGGATGGGTTGTCCGTTTTCTGCATCCACGAATGTGCCGTGGAGGGTGGCACTAAGTTGCGGCATTTGGCAGATACCCGTGGCGGTGTATAGGCAGAGGAGCAGAATCAAAGAGGGGGTTAGGAAAGCCTGCCTTGTAGCAGAAACTTTTAGTTTGTGCATAATATTCCCTAAAGAGACCTCTCTGACAAACAGACAAGCCCCTTGGGGTATGGGGCTTGTTTGTTGAAGTTGCTATTTGCGCTAAAATACCCCCGACGAGATTTGAACTCGTGTCGCCGCCGTGAAAGGGCGGTGTCCTTGGCCAGGCTAGACGACGGGGGCTAAAAAATGGTGAGCCGTACAGGAATCGAACCTGTGACCACCTGATTAAAAGTCAGATGCTCTACCTGCTGAGCTAACGGCTCAAACCACCAACATTTAATGATACCACACTTTGCGGGGGATGTCAAATTAAAACGCAAGAATTTGGGGAAAGTTTACGTTTTGGCAGACTACCAAAGTGGTCGTCCTAATTGGACGATCTGATCTCTATCGGGTCCAACAGAGATGATTGGAATTGACACGCCGAGATAGTCAGCGACATACGCGACATAGTCTTTCGTCACTTGCGGAATATCCACCGCTGTGCGCGCTTCGGTGAGGGGCTGTTGCCATCCCGGAAGCGTTTCGTAGATCGGTTCACATTCCTCTAAGACGCGTAGACTGCTGGGGAAGGTCGTTAGCCGTTCACCCTTGTAGCGATAAGCCACACACACCTGCAAATCAGTGAGTGTATCAAAGACATCGAGCTTCGTCATTGCGATGGCAGTGAGTCCGTTAATCTGGGCTGCATATCGGAGCGCGACCAAGTCGAGCCACCCGCAGCGTCTCGGACGTTGTGTTGTCGCACCGTATTCTTTGCCGATTTCCCGAATCTTTTCGTCGAGATCAGGCGGCATCTCCGTGGGGAAAGGACCGCCGCCGACGCGCGTGACATAAGCTTTGGAGACACCGAGTACCTCTTTGATTGCCTTCGGACCGATACCAAGTCCCGTGCAGACGGCACCAGCGGTGCAGTTGGATGAGGTAACGTAGGGATAGGTTCCGAAATCTATATCAAGCATGGTTCCCTGCGCACCTTCAAAGAGGATCCGTTTTTCAGCGGCGAGTGCGTCGTGCATGTAAGCGACAGTGTCGGTTACATAGGGAGCGAGTCGTTGTGCGTAGGCGTAGTAGGTTTCAAGGAGAACGTGCCGCTCGGACCCGCCTATTTGGAGTGCTTCGGCTTTGGTTTCGAGGTTGTAATCAAGTTTCTTTTGGAAATTGTCAAACTCAAGCAGGTCACCGACGCGAATGCCGGCGTGTCGGTTCATCTTATCGGAGTAAGTGGGTCCAATACCGCGTGAGGTTGTTCCAATCTTCGTAGCACTGCCCATCTGTTCCCACTGCTCAACAGCCTTATGATACGGCAAAATGAGGTGGGCCCGATCACTAATTTTCAAGTTATCGCTGCTGACTTCAACGCCTTGTGCTTGTAACCGGTCAATCTCACCGAAGAGTGTCTCCAAGTTGATGACGACTCCGTTACCGATAACATTCACAGTGTCAGGTCTAAGGATACCCGATGGGATGAGGTGGAGGATAAAGGTTTTTTCACCGAGAACGATGGTATGCCCGGCGTTATCGCCGCCTTGATAGCGAGCGACAACATCCGCATCTGCGGCAAAGACATCGGTCAGTTTTCCTTTACTTTCATCACCCCACTGTGCGCCTAAGATGACAATGTTTGACATACAAAACCTCTTCTGAATTCAAAACGAGCGAACAGAGAACTCCTTTTTAACGTTTGGAGAATTGGAAACGTGCGCGCGCGCCTTTCCGCCCGTATTTCTTCCGTTCGACCATTCTCGAATCGCGTGTCAAGAATCCTGCTTTTTTCAGGGAAGGCTTCAAAGATTCATCTGCTTTGACGAGTGCACGTGCGATGCCGTGTGAAATCGCGCCTGCTTGTCCGGTATTTCCGCCACCCTTGACGTTAATGCGAACGGCATACTCGCCGCTCTTCTCAACGTGATCAATTGGGCGTTTTGCTTCCTGCACGTGGTCGGATCGATCGAAGTATTCCTCGATGGGTCTCTTATTGACGAGAATGTTGCCTTCACCACCAGGGATGATTCGGACGCGCGCGACGGATGTTTTGCGTCTGCCGGTTCCCCAGAATTGTTCAATAGCCATACTGCTCATAATCTCCATAGTTGTTGGTTATAAGTTGTTGGTTATAAGTTTAGTGCTGTAGCAGTGGCAACGGTTTTCGACATTACAAACCACTCTTAACTCGACGAATGCCGTACACGCGTTCAGTGTTGATTCGTACCAACTACCAAGTACCAAAAACCAACAGCGAAGCGAACCAATAACCGAAAACTATTAAAACGTTAAAACTTCGGGTTGCTGGGCTTGGTGCGGGTGAGACGGTCCGGTGTAGACCTTGAGTCCCTTCATTAACTGTCTACCGAGGGAACCCTTAGGAAGCATCCCCTTGACGGCGTTGGTGATGATAGCCCCAGGCTTTAGAGCCATCTGTTCGTTAAAGGTCCGATATTTATCGCCACCCGGGTAGCCGCTGTACCTAAAATAGGTTTTCTGTTCCCTTTTATTTCCAGTGACGGTTACCTTCTCCGCATTCACGACAGCAACGCGAAAACCTAAATCGGCATGAGGTGTGAATCGAGGATCGTGTTTACCTCGCAGGACCTGTGCGATTTGCGAAGCCAAACGTCCGAGTATCTGTCCCTCCGCGTCGACTACATACCATTTAATATCTTTGTCTGCTTTCGGAAAATAGGTTTTCGTTTTCAGTACCATGATTTCCTGTTCCTTCAGCCAAATTGTGCTGTTCGGTACACAATTTATCTTTCTTTTTCAAGACTTTTTGCAATGTGTTGTTTTTCACATACGAACTTCAAAGGGTGTGTTTGTACGATTGTGAACACAACCAAACAATATTATAGCATGAAAGACGACGTTTGTCAAATTTTTTGCTATAAGCGGTGTGTAAACTTTTTGATAGCGGGTTGTGATAGCGGTTGGCGGTTAGCAGGAAGAAGTGGCGATACGGATGAACGGGGAGGTGGGTGAGATGGACGTACGGGGCGTCCATCTCATATAGGATTTAGAGAGTGTCGTTTGGCTGGGTTACTTAGATCTGCTCAGATTTACGAGGCTGTCCAGATTCAAATATTCTTTCATCTGTTCTAAAGCGTCTTCATCTGTTCTGTCTGAATCCGTATAATCTCCTGTGCAATTGCATTGGAGGCATCTGACCCGTTTTAAAGCCAATTTGCTTTCTCTATAAATTTCTATGTTTGTGGCGACTCCAATTAGATCCGGGGCACCAGGAAGCGACATCAGGTGTTCAAAAATCATTCCAACTTGTAAAGGGGTTCCAGTTAATTTGGCACCCCCGAGTATGACGGATTTACCTGTTTCGGGGTCCTTGAGTCGTCCTGAAAGTATTAGCGTGACTTCTTTCATGATTTACCTCTTTTGATAATGAATTGATAATTGCGTAGTGCCCGCAACAGAGACAGGTCTATACATCTCGTTAGTTTGAAGCTGATTGGATTGCTGCAAGACACGGCAGCATCGCGCTGCACTCAGCAACTAACATTAAGATAGTGTCGTGAATTAGCATTGATGTCTGTGAATAGGCGGGAAGAAATGTTGACTAAATCTAAGACGTGGTGACGCGTGGATAATAGAAGGCTATAGGCAGCGTTAGCAAATAGGCGTTTGCCCTTAAAACCGGTGCTTACTACGGGCTGTAATAAGGTAAAAAGTGTAAAAAGGTGAATAATTTTCAACGTATCTATACTACCTTCTATACTATAAATCGTGTCTATGCCAAAAAATTGTTGTACACCATACCTATTATAAATTGTTATAATAAATTATAAAAGCAAAAAAAGCAAGTTTTTTTTATCTTTTATAGAAATGCATCCTTATGACAATAAAAAAAGCCAATTTTTAAAAATAAAAAAACAAAAATAGTCAATACTCGGTAATCGGGTTTAGGAAATCCCTCGTACAAGAAAACGGAATGCTCTGTTTTTGTCTTTGCGCTGTCAGTTTCTTTTGTGTTATACTATAACATGTCCACATAAATTCTAAATAGACATGGATTTCGATAATGCGGATTATTCTTTACACAGGTAAAGGTGGCGTTGGTAAAACGACCATCGCTGCCGCCACGGGTATCCGACTTGCTGCACTCGGCTATAAGACGATTGTTATCTCACTCGATGTGGCGCATTCACTTCGCGATGCCTTTGATAATCACGAAAAATTAGTTCGCCAACGCGAAGAGAAACAGATCCAAATCAGCGAGAATCTCTGGATACAGGAGATTAACGTTCAAGAGGCAATCGTTGAATACTGGGATGATGTGTACAACTACATTCGTTCGTTGCTGAACCGTTCAGGACTTGACAATCTCGTTGCAGAAGAGATTGCGGTGTTTCCGGGGATGGAGGAGATTTGCGCACTCCTCTATATCAACCAGTATGTCCGCGAAAAGCAGTACGATGTGATTATCTTGGACTGTGCGCCGACAGGTGAATCGCTTCGGTTTGTCAGCATTCCGACGACGCTGGAGTGGTACATGAACCACATCTTCAAATTGGAGCGGAGTCTCGCGAAGGTGGCGGGTCCAGTGATTGAACGGGTGAGTTCAGTGCCGATTCCGAAGGATAACTATTTCCAGAATATCCAAGACCTCTTCGATAAATTGGAGGGGATTGACGATGTGCTGACAGATCCGAAAATCACGACGGTGCGGTTGGTGACGAATCCTGAGAAAATAGTGCTTAAGGAGACGCAGCGCGCATTTATGTACTTTTGCCTTTATGGACTCTGTATTGATGCGATTATTATCAACCGCATTTTTCCTGATGGCGTTGACGGTGCCTATTTTGAAGCGTGGAAACAGACACAGCAGCACTACATTGAAGAGGCAGTAAACTACTTCTCGGATGTACCGATCTGGAAGGTGAATCTCTTTGCCGAGGAAATTGTCGGTGAAGCCGGACTCCACCGGTTAGCGGATGCACTCTATGCAGAGATTGATCCGGCGGTCCAGTTTTCTAACGAAAGTCCATACCAGTTCCGCAAGACAGCAGATGCGTATCAGTTGTCAATGCGCCTGCCCTTCCTGAGCAAAGAGGAAATCGGGTTGACGAAACACGGTGATGAGTTGATTATCACGGTGGGTAATTTCAAGCGGCACGTTGCGTTACCACGGAGCCTCTCTAATAAAAAAACAACTGGCGCGAAACTGACAGGGGACCAGCTTGTGATTAAGTTTCAGGGCGACAGCAGTAGGTAAAAATGTGTGAGAGACGTATGGGCAGCAAGGCGGACAAGGCGGTTTTTACTGTAACAGGAACAACACTTTTAACGTTCTTAATAGCAAGCCGGGTTGGCTCTATTTGGGGCCTGTATCCAAATGTCCTGATAGCAGCTGCGCTGTTCATCTATTGTATCCGACAGGTTGACGAAGATGCCTCACTGCTTTCAAATAGTTCCATTTTTGGTCTTGCGATGACCTTGATATACCTGCCGATGGACTGGCTGTTCTCTCGGAAAGTTGGGTTGATCTTTTATCTCCGTTCAGATTTTCTGGCGAGTGTGACGACACCGTTTGGTGTCATCCTCAACTGGGTGGTCTTCGCGACACTGGCAGCCTACTGTTATCAGCGATTCGAGATGATCTTCCGAGTCCGTTTTGCTGGTAAGGCTGGTGATCCACAGGTAGGTTTCGTGGGAATAGGTGTGCTGGCAGCGACGGCCACCGGTATCGGTGCTGCGTTTGGAAGTGTCGTTATTTACGGGCTTGGTGCATCACATTTATGGGTATGGAACGCTGCGCAGGTAGATCAGATACCCCAGATTGCATCCGTGCCAGTTTTTGTGCCGGTCAGTTTTCTGCTGACCTTTTTGTTGTGTCCCTACTTTTTCGGTGTGGTTGGTAAAGCGAAAGATGCTTCGGGAAGTCGTGGGTATCAGCATGTGGGGGTGGCAGGAATCAGATGCGGTATTTTTATGGGGGCACTACAATTTTTCAGTTTCCTTCTGTTCTATGTTTGGAAATAGGGGTGAGTTAAGGAGTGGAGAAGAAGTAGATAGGTGCTATGACATAGGGAAACTACGGAGTTTTTTATTATAAAAATTAATCTTTATAATGCGTTAATACGTCTCTTAAAACGTTCATAATGTGAGTTCGATAAACCAATTATAGTAGCATTGGGTGTTAATTTATGTTAGAACTCTGTCCAAACTAACAGGAATTAATCCCAAATGCGCGTGTGGTATTTGGCGTATGCTGGAAAAAATGAAGGAAAGTAACTTAGAATGCAAATTCGCTCGACAACGATTTTAGCCGTTCGCCGCAATGGCGAGGTTGCTATTGGCGGTGATGGTCAAGTAACTTTAGGCGATACAGCGATTAAACACGGGGCGCGAAAGATCCGTAAAATTCACGACAATCGGGTGCTGATTGGTTTCGCGGGTTCTGCATCAGATGCAATCACCTTGTATGAAAACTTGGAGAAGAAGCTGCAACAGTATCGCGGAAATCTTCAGAAATCAGCGGTGGAACTGGCGCGGGAGTGGCGTAGCGATCGGGTACTGAGACAAGTAGATGCGCTGATGATCGCTGTAGATGCTACCGACGGCTATTTGATTTCGGGAAACGGTGATGTGATTGCCCCAGACGACGATGTGCTTTCTATCGGTTCTGGTGCGCCTATTGCGCTTGCTGCAGCAAAGGTTCTGCTCAAACATTCAGACTTAACGGCGAGAGAGATTATTTCAGAATCGCTGCAATTGACGAGTGAAATCTGTATCTATACGAACGCTCAAATTGAAATTGATACAATAGAAAAATAAGAAAAGTCCCGCGATGCTATCTGGTTAGAATCGCTTAAAATTATTAAAACTGATCTCATAATATGTAGGATGGGATGCTGGGCTTCATTCGGAAAATAGAACTATGAGATAGTTGATGGGCTTGATGATTTTTGGGAGGTTACTTTTGGAGAAATCGAATGTGAAAGATGGAAAGAGCACTTTAGCGAATGCACTTACACCGCAACAGATTGTTGAGGAGTTGGATAAGTATATTATCGGTCAGTTTGAAGCGAAACGTTCTGTTGCGATTGCGCTCCGAAACCGGGCGCGGCGTCAGATGTTGGCAGAAGATATACAAGATGAAGTCTCACCGAAGAACATTATCATGATAGGTTCAACAGGGGTGGGTAAGACTGAGATTGCCCGCAGGCTCGCGCGGCTTGTTGATGCGCCTTTCATCAAAGTAGAAGCGTCAAAATATACCGAAATAGGATATGTGGGACGTGATGTTGAATCCATGATTCGGGATCTCACAGAAACGGCTATTGGGCGTGTGAAATCTGAACAGACAGAAGCGGTAGAGGAAAAGGCGCGGGAAGCTGCCGAAGAACGGCTTCTTGATTATATTTTCCCGGTGCCACGTTCGTTGCAGCAGCGACCGCGTTTACAAGACGATGCGCTCGACGAACCAGAAGGTGAAGAGGAAGGGGAACTCCTGCAATTGCCGTTCGATCTCGATCCTGATCCTGAAGTCGAAGCCGAAGAGGTACGCGAAAAAGAACGTGAACGGTACCTGAAAACCCGTGAAAGATTTAGGAGTTGGCTTCGCGAAGGGAGACTTGAGGATAAACCTGTAGAGATAAACGTTAAGCATCAGAGTATGCCGTTTGTGGAGATCTTCTCGCCGAGTGGTATTGAGGAGATGGATATTAATTTTAAAGACATGTTCAGCAATATCCTCCCGAATCAGACGAAAAAACGTCGAGTGCCGGTATCCGAGGCACGCACGATCTTGATACAGGAAGAAGCGGAAAAGTTGATTGATATGGATGCCGTCATCAGTGAAGCGATTCAGCGCGTTGAGAATTCAGGTATCGTATTTCTCGACGAAATCGACAAGATTGCGGGTCGAGAATCGCGGCATGGTCCCGACATCTCCCGTGAGGGAGTGCAGCGTGATATTCTCCCCATTATTGAGGGTAGCACAGTAACAACGAAGTACGGTGCGGTTCGCACAAATCATATTCTTTTTATCGCTGCCGGGGCGTTCCATGTTTCGAGTCCATCGGATCTAATTCCAGAGTTACAGGGACGTTTTCCGATTCGGGTTGAACTGAAAAGCCTGAATAAGAGCGACTTTAAATCTATCCTCACCGAACCGAAAAACGCGTTGGTGAAACAGTATGCCGCACTGCTTCAAACGGAAGGAATAGCAGCGGAGATTACAGAGGATGCGATAGGTGAGATTGCTGCGCTTGCCTTCAAGGTGAATGAATCTGTTGAGGATATAGGGGCGCGGCGACTCCATACAATCATGGAAAAACTTTTTGAGAATCTGTTTTTTGATGCACCGGATCTTGATAAAGACACGGTTGTTATTGATGCCGAGTACGTGAAATCGGAGTTGTCGGATATTGTTGAGGATCAAGATTTGAGCAGATATATTCTATGATGGTTATCAGTCGTCAGGGCGGATTACTGCGTAATCCTTTCAGTTATCAGTAACCCCAGTTGCTGCCTAACAGTCTATGCTACAACAAGTGTCCGAAGGTCTCTGATGGTTTCCAAAAGCCGAAAACCGACGGCATACACATTTCATCTCCTTACCTTTCTATTCTCTTATGCCTTGTTCCTGTCAAATGGCCTCGCGCAAGATGGGGTACAATGGTACCTGCCTGATAGTGACGAAGCGTCCCTCGGCGCAACGACCCTAAATGCTATAACCTTTTCGCCTGATGGTTCGCAAATTGCTGTTGCAACCCCAAATGGTGTTGTGTTATATGATACCTATAGTGGAAGTCCTGTAACGCCATTCCCTATTCTGGTGGGTGATGTAATCGCGCTTACGATTTCGCCTGCCAGAGGGAGAGAGGGTGGGCAAACGATTGCGGTTGCCAATGAGAACGGGATTGTCCGTCTCTGGAACGCGCGAACGGGTGAACATAGCGCAGATTTCATAGGACACACCGATCCGGTTGTGGCATTGGCGTTCTCGCCAGATGGGAACACCCTTGCCAGTGGGAGTTTGAGAGAGATTCGTTTGTGGGACTTGACTGCAAGAGCGACATCCCCTGCCGCGGTCCTTCAGGGACACCGAGATATGGTTACGACTTTGGCTTTCTCACCAGACGGTAGGACTCTTGCCAGCACCAGTTTTTACGGCACGATTTTGTTGTGGGATGTGGAAACCGGTCAACTCCGGCACAGGCTCCCCGCACACACAGATTCAATTCAGGCACTCGCCTTTTCGCCCGACAGTGAAATTTTAGTGAGTGGTAGCTATTGGAGTCCGAACGCGGAAAGCACAATTCGTGTGTGGAATCCGCACACGGGGCGGCTGCTTTCGACGTTTGAAGACCATACTACCCCTGTCTTTGCTTTAGCATTCTCGCCAGATATTCATAGTAGAACACTTGCCAGTGCGGGGTGGGATAACAACGTGCGTTTATGGCATCCACAAACCGGACAATTACAAGCGACTTTTGAGGGTGACACTGCTCCGATTGTTGCTTTGACGTTTCTGTCGGATGCTAGTGGTGGTATACTGGCGAGTGCGAGTCTTGAGGGTGTAATCCAACTGCAACCCCTAACATATCTGCAGAGACCTGCGGATGTCAATGGAGATGGTGTTGTCAATATTTTGGATCTGACCTTTATTGCCTCGCATTTTGGGGAGGCTTCGCCGGACCTCAACGGAGATGGTGTTGTCAATATTTTGGATTTGGTGCTTGTGGGGAACCACCTCAACAAAAAACTGGAGTAAAAAATGCAAAAATCGCACTTTCTCTTTTTTTTCACCTCTCTGTTGATTGGCTTTGTTCTATTTTTGCCTAAAGGTTTTACTGAAGATTCCGCACGGTGGCATTTACCTGAAAGTGCCAGCGCACGCCTCGGTATAGGGGACGCTACTGATGTCCAGTTTTCGCCGGATGGCACCCAAATTGCGGTGGCAAGTTCCATAGGCATCTGGCTTTATGATGCGCAGACCTATCAAGAAGTCGATTTACTCACGGATCATGTGCGTGGCATCCGGTCATGTATGTATTCGCCAGATGGGACGATACTTGCGGGTGGTGGAATGGACGGAACAGTGCTCTTATGGGATATTTCCACGAGACAACTCATCACTGCGGTTAAAGGACATGAATCGTGGCGGCGGGTCATAACGCTGGCGTTTTCCCCGGACGGTAGAACCCTTGCGAGTGGTGCGGATTATGAGGATGTCGTTCAGTTGTGGGGTGTCCCTACCGCCCAACATCGTGGGGCTTTTAAAGGACACGCAGGTGTCACGATTGAAGGACGCGGCGGCGGTGTCACGGCTGTGACGTTTTCTCCGGATGGTAGAACGCTTGCGAGTAGCAGTCGGGATGGCATGATTCGGTTATGGGATGTCGCCACGGGTGAACACGACGCTATTCGCGTGGGACCTGAGGTGTTGACGCTGGCGTTTTCTCCGGATGGTAGAACGCTTGCGAGTGGGGATAGAGGTAATAGAGTTCAATTGTGGGATGTGGACACGCGTCAGTCGCGCTGGAGTTTTATTGAACCTACAGAGATTGTTTCTGCGGTTGCGTTCTCACCCGATGGAACACTTCTTGCCAGTGAGGGTGAGGATAACGCAATCCGCTTGTGGGATGCAAATACACATCGGCAGATAGCAGTCCTTACAGCACATACCCGCCCCATTCTTTCTCTAACGTTTGCCCCGGATAGCAGAACGCTTGCGAGTGTCGGTGAAGACAATACGGCTCGGTTATGGGATGTTAATAGGCTGCGGGCACCGAATACGATTTATACCGAATCTAAGGCGATTCTCCATGAAAACCCAGGATATGTTACTGCGCTTGCGTTCTCGCCAGATAGTAAAATGCTTGTGAGTGGGAGTGAGGACCGTGTTCTGCGTGTATGGAGTACAGAGACAGCAAAAGTGCAGGAAACCTTCTCCACAGGAGATAAACGTGGGATTCGAGCAGCGGCTTTTTTGTCAGATGGCGTGGCTTTTGCCAGTACAGGTGGAACTGACGGAGGTGTGTATCTCTGGCGTGCAAGGAGTGGAACGCAGGTACTCCTCACGTTGCAACAAGACTCTGTCAACACAACCACGAGGTTCTCTCCGAACGGTAGCATCCTTGCAAGTGTGGATGGATTGAATGATGTTATTCTCTTATGGGATTTAGCAACCGGACAACGCCTTGCTACGCTTGATGGGCATATACACTGGATTTTTGAGTTAGCGTTTTCATCGGATGGCACAACCTTAGCAAGTGGCGGCGGGGATAGCGCGGTTCTGCTATGGGATGTCGAGTCAGGACAACACCTTGCGACCCTTGGAAAACAGGACAGAACTCAGGGACGTAGGGATGATGTTTATGCGTTAGCGTTCTCACCCGATGGTAGAACCTTAGCGAGGGGTGGCGCGGACGGACTGATTCAGCTATGGGATACGGATACAACACAACGGCTGTCTACCCTGACAGGACACGCGATTGAGGTTGACGCGTTAGCATTTTCGCCGGATGGTGGAACGCTTGCAAGTGGCGATTGGGACGGCACCATTTTTTTCTGGGATGCAACGACTTTCCGTACGCACGATCCTCAAGAACCACCGACTGCTACCCTCAAGGGACATACCAGTGATGTCGAAGAATTGGTGTTCTCGCCGGATGGTAGGACGCTTGCGAGTGGGAGTTGGGACGGCACTATTCTCTTATGGGATTTTACGCCTGTCTCGACACAAACCCCTGCGGATCTCAACGGAGACGGCGTTGTCAACATTTTGGATTTGACTTTTATTGCCTCGCGTTTTGGAGAGAACTCACCCGATGTCAATGGAGATGGCGTTGTCAACGTTTTGGATTTGGTACTCGTTGCCCAGCACATTGGGGAATAGCCATTTTGGCACTTGACACGCTCAGCATTTTGTGGTAGAATAGCAGCGTTTAATCGGACACAAAAGGAGAGGAAAAAATAGATGAGGTTATTACAAAAATTCGCGTTTCTGCTGACGTTGTTTGTTCTTGTTTCGCCTGTGCTCGCCGAAGAGCAGGCGACGGAAGAAACGGTGCTGCCTGTAAAAAACTATGCTGAATTCACACTGAAGGGTGCCTATACTGATACGAAGGTTGTTAGCACCTTTGGTACGTCCGCAACGAAGACGCTGCAGGGCCTCTTCAAAAAATTAGATGCCCTCAAAACAGATGATGACATCGCTGGGGTTGTCTTCAAAATAGACGATGTGAGTGTAGGACGGGCGACCCTCCAAGAGATCCGCAGCAAACTTCACGAATTCCGAGCAGCAGGAAAAGAGACGATCGGGTATCTGGAAGGCGGCGGAAATGCCGAGTATCTCCTCGCGGCTACGATGGATCGCGTCGTTTTGATGCCTGCGGGCGGTCTGAATTTAACCGGCTTGCGCGCCGAAATCATGTTCTATAAGGGTTTATTGGATAAGTTGGATATCCAAGCCGATATGCTGGCGATGGGGAAATACAAATCCGGTGTCGAACCCTACATGCGCGATGGGATGTCGGATGCGTTCCGTGAGTCGATGACAACGCTACTTGACGATTTGTATGCGCAATTGCTAAACCATATCGCTGAGAGTCGCGAAGGTATCACAGCGGAAAGCGCGTCGGATTTGATGGACCGTGGTCCGTTTACGGCGGAAGAGGCACTACAAGAGAAATTGGTTGACGCGCTTCAGTATTACGACGAGCTCCTAACGGCACTGAAAACGGCATCTGAAAACGAGGATGTTCAAGTCGTGGAACCGGATGGTGAACGGAAACGGAAAGTCCCCGATATGAACAGTTTTGCTGGACTCATGCAGCTCTTCAGTATGCTCAACCCGCCGCAGCGCGCGCAACCTACCTCCGAGAATCAAATTGCGCTTATCTATGCCAACGGGCCTATCTTGCCCAGCGTTGAATCGCTTTTCGGTTCAATGCCGATAATTACGCCAGATGTGTTAAAGGAGGCATTTGAGAAAGCACGTACCGACGATTCTGTTCGGGCGGTTGTGCTACGCATAGACAGTCCGGGGGGTTCCGCGCTCGCTTCCGACCTGATTTGGCGTGAGGTGATGCTGACGCAACGCGAAAAACCGGTCGTCGTTTCGATGGGCGATGTCGCTGCGTCGGGTGGCTACTATATCGCCATGGCAGCGGGGACGATCGTTGCGCATCCAAGTACGTTGACGGGTTCGATTGGTGTGTTTGGGGGTAAACTGAATATGAAAGGTCTCTATAACAAAGTCGGTCTGACGAAGGAGATCATCAGGTATGGACAGAATTCCACCCTCTATTCGGATTACGCGGGTTTTACGCCTACCGAGCGCGAGCGCGTCGAAAAGATGATGAAGACGATCTATGAAGATTTCGTCGGTAAGGCGGCGACGGGGCGGAACAAATCCTTTGCTGAAATTGATGAGATTGCGCAGGGACGCGTCTGGACGGGGCAACAGGCGAAAGCACTTGGACTTGTTGATGAACTGGGTGGACTGGACACGGCGCTCTCTATTGCTAAGGAGCAGGCGGGTTTCTCTGCTGATGACGAAGTTAACCTGATGGTGTTACCGAAGCAGAAACCTTTTTTCGAGCAGCTCATGGAGCGGATGATTGAAGATATGGACGGATCGGTCCAGGTGCCGCTACAGTTGATAGTGAATGATCCTGTGCTGTTGATATTGGGCACGCGATGGGAACCTGTTTTTACTTGGTTAAGTCTGTTTGGTTTTGAAGATGGAATACAAGTCGTTACGATTTTGCCTTACGATATTTTGATTCGGTGATACTTATGAATGCGAAGCAGGATTTTCAGGTTGATTTGACTGGTGAACAGGTTGCCTTTTTTCTGGATAATGGGTATCTGAGCATTCCGCGCATTACAACAGATGAAGAGATTGAATGGCTCAAAGGGATTTACGACGAACTCTTCACAGAGCGGACTGGAGAAGCAGAGGGACGCTACTTTGATCTGGCGGGTCCACGTGCGCACAGTGGAAGGGAGACGCTGCCCCAGGTATTAGGTCCTGAGGCACAGTTTCCAGAACTCCGTGAGACTGTCTATTTCCGAAACGCACATCGGCTTGCTGCGCAGCTGCTCAGTGTAGAAGCCGACAAGGTCAACGGTGGTGGACACATGATTTTGAAGCCTGCGCACTATGGAAACGAAACCCCGTGGCATCAAGATGAGGCGTATTGGAATCCTGAGATCGTGCCGCATAGTTTGAGCGTTTGGCTTCCACTCGATAAAGCGACGCTTGAGAGCGGATGTCTCCAATTCATTCCGAAATCGCACAAGGGTGGGGTGCGTTGGCACCGTCATATTGACAACGACCCCCTCGTGCATGGGTTGGTAACGGACGATGTTGACACATCAGAAGCGGTAGCGTGTCCGATACCTGCCGGTGGTGCGACGTTCCATCATTGTCGGACTTTGCACTATTCCGCACCGAACACTACAGCAGAAGTGCGGCGCGCGTATATCCTCGTTCTGGGTGGACCGCCGCGGAAACCGGATAAACCGGCGCATCGTCCGTGGCAGACAGAGGAGCAAGCGGCACTCGCACAACTGAAATCGTTAGCGAAGGAGCAGTAAGATGAAAAAAATAAAGGATATGTCCTGCGCCGAATTATGTATCCTGCTACAGACGCTTGTTTCTGAGTCCATCTTTGCTTCGCGCGAACGGCTGCTTGTATTACTCAGTGAACGCGGTTCACCGAAAAACAGGGAGCGATTGGAGACAGAATTCCGCGAATTCTTCTGCGGATATGAAAGTCTTGCCTTATGGTTGGAGGAATACGAAGAGGATCCACTTGACGGGTTGGATATGCATACCCCAATTGCTAAAAAGTTAAAGCGGCATCGCGAATATATCCTCGCTAATCGCAAGACGACGCTGGAGGAACGGATGGCCCGCCGAATGGGAGGGTACCTCAAAAACGATGCAATACCAGAAAAGAAAGTCGCCGAGTTGCCAGAAGCGGAATATCGGAAACTGCTGCATGCGTTGGTTAATCAGGAACTCTTTGTTGTCCAAGTTAAGGTTACCTTGCTGCTGAAAGAGAACGTACCTTACCAGAAATTATCGGAGGCATTTCGGGAGTTTTTCGTTGCGTATGAACTCCTGGAACTCGCGCTGGAGGACTACCACTACGATCCCGATGAAGGATTAGAATTGCGTCCAGAAGTTGCCGAGAGATTAGAGCAAAGTGTCGCCGAGGTTGAAGCTGGGACAGCGGAAGTGATTTCGCTTGAGAAAGTCGCTAAAAAGTTTGGAATCACACTGAAATGTACACATTAGTATTCAAATTAAGAGCCGAATCAGGTTTAGAGAATTTGGATACGGTGATCCGCTCAAGAGTCTTAGCAAAACTACAAAACTTATGTGATAATTGCGACGAACGCCCGCACAAAGCACTGAAGGATAGACACAGCGGCAAGTTTAGCTTGAAGGTTGGACATTACCGTGCACTCTACACATTCGACAGACGTACCCGAGAGATTACTGTTCATGAAGTCGGTCACCGTAGCAAAATCTATTAGATGAGCCAAAAGGAGGCTTTGAAGTTATGAAGGTCATCTGTACGGGCATCAGTTGTTCGGGACGCAAGGAGTTAATGGCAGACTTTGCGACGTTCTGTGCGCAAAAAGGGCTGAATATCGGTTTCTTTAATGTCGGGGACTTTATGCGGCAAATCGGGGCGGAATCCCAAGTTGATTTTACGGAAAAGGTGCTTGATTCGGATCCAGCGGTTCTCTCATTGGCACGGCGGACGGCTTTCTATGAAATCGCGCAACTCGCTGCAGATTACCAACACGCCGTTATCGGACTGCACGCCTCTTTTCGATGGCGTGGCAGTCTCCTTGAGGGGTTCTCTTACAAAGATATTGAAATTATCCAACCCGACATGCTCATCAACGTTGTTGATAATATCACCGATATATCGGAACGGATGGAACGGTCTATACAATGGGCCGGCACGGGGAAAGCGACCCTCAATGTCTGGTTGGATGAGGAAGAGTTTCTGACTCGGCAACTGGCACAACTCATTGAGAAACCCTATTATGCTGTCGCAAAACAACACGATCTCCAAAATTTCTATGAACTCCTCTTTTCGCCGAGGAAGCCGATCTTTTATCTCAGTTATCCAATTACGCTCTTAAGGGACACCCCAGAGGAGATTGAGAAAATCCGTGAGATGGGCGAACGATTGAGTCGTTCGTTTATTGTCTTTGATCCGCTCTCTATTAAGGATATGGCACTCGTTACCCGCACGAAAGTTGATGGTGCTGATTCACTGAACCTACCGCCAACGATGAGTGAGATGGATGATGATGTGATTGAACAAATTAAGACGCGAACAATCTCTCGAGATTACCAATTTATCCACCAGAGCGATTTTGTGGTCGTTCTCTATCCTACGGACAAATTGTCGCCGGGTGTGCTGAGTGAAATGAACTACGCTTCTCGCTATAATAAGCCGGTGTATGCGGTCTACAGTGAGACGCGGAGTATCTTTTTTGAGAACTTGTGTGAACGGATCTTTGATACTTTTGAGGAGCTTGAGGACTTTCTATGCGAGACGTATGGAATAAATGAAAATTAAGAGTTCTAAGACGTTTATATGAAAATTGCCATCCTCTCTCGAGGACCTCAAAACTATTCTACGCGCAGGCTCAGTGAATCCGCCCTAAACGCAGGACACACCGCTGAGATTTTAGACCCCTTCGGTTTCTATCTCCATATCGGTGGAAATGGCAATCGCATCACCTATCACGGAGAACCCGCAGAAGATTTTGATGTCCTCGTGCCGCGCTTGAGTCGTACAACAGCAAGGTATGGCGAAGAGGTTGTAGCACATTTTGAATGGATCGGTACACCTGTTGTGAACCGATCAAAGTCCATCGCGGCGGCGCGACATAAATTTCACTCCCTCCGTATCCTTGCACAGCACGGGTTGCCCGTCCCATCGAGCCTTACCGTCGGTTCTGCCACATTTTTACAGAACACCGTAGCCGAAATGGGGAATTATCCGTTTATCTTAAAACCGTTTCACGGGACACACGGCAGGGGTGTGATGTTGTTGGATACACCAACATCCCTCACTTCGGCAGTGGATGCGTTGTGTGATCTGCATGAAGATTATGTAATTCAGCCCTTCATTGCAGAAGCGGGGGGTGTTGACATCCGTGTTCTCGTCGTAGGTGGTGAAGCGATTGCGGCGATGAAAAGGAGCGCATCTGCTGGCGAATTCCGTGCGAATATCCACAGGGGAGCATCCGGCGAGGCGGTCTCGCTCTCAGATGCGTACACCGATGTCGCTATTAAAGCAGCAGCGGCACTTGAGTTGGAAATAGCAGGGGTCGATCTGCTCCAGACAAACGAGGGTCCCGTTGTGCTGGAGGTTAACCCGTCGCCAGGGTTTGAGGAGTTGGAATCGGTCACAGGAATTAATATAGCGGATGCGATTATTAAATTTGTAGTAGCATTTGCGCGAGGACGCGGATGAATGATGCTCCGAAAAAAATCTTAATGTTCAATCACGAATTTCCGCCAATCGGAGGCGGCGGCGGTTGGGTCAGCTACTTTTTAGGGAAACACTTCGCGGCAGCGGGACACGATGTACATCTGATTACCTCGCAATTCCGTGATTGTCCGAGAGATGAGGAAGTAGAGGGTTTTCACGTGCATCGGGTGCGTGCGCTTCGGAAGAACCGGGATGTGTGTGCAGTCCATGAAATGTTGACGTATGCTATCAGTTCAAGCCTTTACGGATTGCGGTTCGCCAAGCAGTTTAAACCCGACATCGTCCAAGTATTTTTTGGTATTCCTGCCGGTGGGGGTGCGTATCTTTTGCGGAAACGCCATAATGTGCCATACCTCGTGTTTTTGGGCGGTCGCGATGTACCGCGTCGGAATCCCGATCCGCCGTATTATCGATGGCTGTATCTGCTGTTAAAGCCGGTTATCCGCTCAATTTGGAACAACGCTTCGGTGGTTGTTGCGTGTAGCGATGGCTTACGCGAACTCGCACAAGAGACGGCTCCTGATGTGAAGATGAGTGTAATTCCTGACGGTTTAGACTTAAGCCGATTTGAGCCGTCATCTCGTGAGCCGGATCCAGAAAGCGTCCGAATCCTTACAATCGGACGGCTCATTCCACGCAAGGGTTTCCAATTTCTAATCCGCGCCCTTCCGCAAATCGTTGAGAACGCAGCGCACGATTTTGAAATTGAAATTGTCGGTGATGGACCCTATCAGAAAGAACTCCTGAAGTTGGCAGCGGATCTTGACGTAACCAAGCATATCCGTTTTGCAGGTGCCGTGCCGTATTCGGAGTTGCCGGGGAAATACCGCGATGCAGACATCTTCATCTTGCCGTCGCTTGCAGAAGGCATGCCGCTTGTCGTTTTAGAGGCGATGGGGACAGGACTTCCGATTGTTGCGAGTCGCGTTCAAGGCATCGAAGAACTTGTAGCCGAGGACGTTAACGGCGCGCTTTTTGATCCGGGGGATGCCGATGGGCTGGCGCGGTGCCTGGTCAAACTCATTAACGCCGGAAAAAGGCGTATTGAGATGGGTAAAGCCAGCGTTGAACGCGTTAAACCCTACGATTGGAAGAACATCGCCGACGCTTATTTAGCCCTTTATGCCGATATTTTGGCGAAATAGTTGTCAGTACGGTTTGCTGCGCAAACCTTTCAGTTGTCAGTTTTCAGTAGCCAATTGCCACAGGAGAATAATAGATGGTTCCAGTAAAAATCCTTGCGATCGGTGCGGGCGGTCTGCAACGCGCCTTGACCCATGAGTTTGTTCATATCCTCAACCAACGAAACCTCTACAACGGTGGTATCTTTGTTGGACAGCCGCGTGGTACGGAAAAAGCCGACGCCTTTAATCGACAGGACGGTGTCTATCATGTTGTCACATTTGACTTAAGTGGGGTCCACAATATCCAACGGGTTGAGAGCGTTGTTGGGGCAACGACCCTCTCCACTAAAACCGGTCGTGACTGGTTCTATTCCCAAACTGAGAATCCTCTCGACCTTGTGCTTATCGGTGTAACTGAGGCAGGGATCGCTAAGGGCGAATTGGCGATGGATGTACTGGACGAGACCCTCTATCGCTATTTTTCTCACCACGGTGTTGATGCAACGCTCTGCGTTATTAATACCGATAATCTCCGAAATAACGGCGATATTATTCGGGATATTCTCTGTGACGAGTATCCGAAACGCAGCGATGGTTATACGACGTGGTTGGAAACAAACGTCGGTTTTCTCAACGAAATGGGGGATCGACTTGTACCACAGGTTTATGCTGTACCTGACGAGATTAAAGCCGCTGCGCGTGCCCAGATTGAGACACCCGATGAACTGATAACTTATGCCGAGAAGTCGCCCGCGACACCTCTTATCTTGGAAGACTTGAAGGACATGTTACGCGTGCCGTTCAGCGAACTTCAGGATCAGGGCGTTGTTGTGAGTCGGGAGAGCATTGAACCGTATCATGATTGGAAGCTGCTTTTGGTGAATTCCGTGCATGTGCCGGGGATTACGCATAAAGGGACGCTTTCTGGTATTGAATACGTTAACGAAGCCGCGGCGCACCCAACCTTCGCACCGCATCTCGAACGGCTTATGGAAGGATATGCCGAGATTGTGGAGGCGGATACTCCGATAGCTGGGAAAAGTGCGAGGGCATACACCTTGGAATTTGTTGACCGTATTCGAAGCGTCAAAGATGACAATGCCCGGATTAACATCATCGAGACGGTGAAGTTACGGGAGCGCGCTGCAGATATCGTCCGCTCGCCGAACTACGGTGCCAGTCCGGAACTTTTCAAATCCGATTTCGCGTATTCCTTCGCAACCGTCCTCAGATTTCTGACACCGCACACAGTATCGGGTGCTGATGACTATCGGGGTATTACTGATACCGGTGTGGAATACGAAATCCGGGACCCTGACCGAACAATACAGGACATTTTGACGGGGGCGTTTGGGGCGAGTCGGGCGGATGTGGCGGAACGCATTTCTGCGATTTTCTCGAATGCGACGCTTTGGTCACCTGCCGGGTCTGCATCGCCAAGCGGTTTGAGCGAGAACCGAGATTTTACAGCGCGCGTTGAGATGTATTATCATCGGTTGGTCAACGGAGAGACGTGTCTTGAGGTCTTGGAGAGTTTTTAACGATTGGGTCTGAGCGGGGTGTCCGTTGTCCACCCCGATCTAAAATTTATTCAAGAACCTTTTTTAAGTTACGGAAGATCTCTTAACGAGCAGAAGACTGCCCTGACAACGGAAGGGCAGCCCAGATTAAATCGTTAAAAGTCCTTTTTTCCGCTGAAGCACCGCATCGTAGAACCGCATCGTGCCTACACAGTCATGGATACTTGAGACTGGCTCTCGGTTTTCACGGATAGCGTTGACGAATTCAGTGAGGCTGATACCATCGCCTGTCAGTTCGCCGTTGCGCTGATCAGAAAAATTTGAGGTGAAGGTGTTCCCGGATTCCGTAAAGTGTTGGGCACCCCACAGTCCATCTAAAACGATGTATTCGTGTTGTCCGGTAATTTCGATGTAGTCGTAGTTGCGCTGCCACAAGCGTTGACTGGTCAGTTGTAGACTTCCCACCGCGCCGTTTGCGTATTCTACCGCAACAGCAAACGCGCCTTGTCCATCGACTTCGTTGTGAAAAACGCTGAGTTCCTTCACGTCCGCCCCGGCGATGTGTCTCGCCAAATCGAAATGGTGGATGGCGAAATCGAGCAGATACTGCTTCACGGTCGGATATTTTCCGCTACAGAACGAGCAGAAGAGTTGCGTGAGTTGCCCGAAGGATTCGGTCTGCATAATCTGTTTTGCTTCTCGCACACCGAGACTGAACCGGCGTTGAAAGTTTACCATTAGGGTTTTGCCGTGCTGTTCTGCGGTTTCTGCCAGTTCAAGGGTTTCGGCGAGAGAGGGTGCCGGAGGCTTCGGGACGAAGACGTGATACCCCGCCGCGAGTGTTTCAAGCACAAGCGGTTGTCGAGGGTCGGGTCCCATGCTGATGATGACGGCTTCAAGGTCTTCTTTTTCAAACATTTCGTGCCGGTCGGTGTAATATCTACCGGTGCCAAATTTACCGGCGGCGTCTTTTGCACGATTTTCATCAGCATCGCAAACGGCTTGCAATGCGACCGGGGCGAGATGAAGTGCGGGATAAACGGTGTGCCTTGCGAAACCGCCGGCACCGAGAAATCCAATCCGAAGAGGTTCCATATCTATTTCCTTTTTATTAGTTGTCAGTTGTCAGTTACAAGAGGGTTTATGAAACGAAAACTTCTTAACTGAAAACCGATAACTGATAACCACAAGAGTTTATAGGGAATTTAGCACAACTTTGGAGTCCTGTAAAGCAAATTTTAATTCAACCTAATTTGAAAAATTGTGTCAAAAGATAAAGCGCAGAATTTCTGATTGCTGCGGTTATAATATAAAAAATTGCGACAGGAACAAAAGAGAGAATGCTTAAAAAAGCAGGTGTCCAACGGCGAAACTTTCGATTTGCGCTGCTGCAAGGCACCTTCATGCGTATTAATTTAGCGTTTGCGGATTCATCAACGGTGCTACCTGCTTTTATCCATAAGTTAAGTGGTTCGGATGTTCTCGTAGGTTTAACAGGTTCGATGATGACAGTTGGTTGGATGTGGCCCCAGCTCCTGATATCGAATCTACTGGAACATCGCCCGCGCAAAATGCCGTTCTACATCCTTGGCATGAGCCTTCGCGTTTTGGCGTGGCTTGCCATCTTTTTTTGTACGATTGCGATTGGTGAGCAAAATCCTATGTTGCTTGCCGGTTGTTTTCTTTTCTTCTATTTCATATCTTCTTCTGCTATGGGGGTTTCGACGCTCCCTTACATGGACATCGTCTCTAAAGCGATAGCGCCGCAGCAGCGCGCCCGTTTCTTTAGTCTACGCCAATTGTACGGTGGTTTTTTCGCTATCTGGGTCGGCTTCTTGGTGCGTGCAGTGTTGGGAGACGAATCGGAATTTACAGGCATCCTCGGAAATATTACACGCGCCTTTAAAACGTTCACGATGTATTTTATCGGCACTGTCTGTAATCTGGAGACCGATCTCGGATTTCCCTACAACTATTCCCTCCTCTTTATCTGTTCGGTGATGGCGGCGTTCTTCTCTTTCATTAGTTTCTTGGGGGTGCGCGAACCTATTCATCCCGTCCACCCCTCGCGGCAACCCATCTCGCAACACTTGAAACAGGGATTTTATTTTCTGCGGACAGACCATAATTACCGACGCTTCATCTTTTTCCGCGTCTTTGCGCATTTCTCTGGCATGGCAGCCCCCTTCTATATCCCTTATGCCTTGAATAAACTTGCGTTTTCAGAGGCGACAATAGGCTTTTTCATCGTCTGTTCTGCGCTGAGCGGTGTGATTTCAAACACAATCTGGGGATACATTGGTGAGAGATATGGCGTTCGCTCGGTCCTGATTGTCACAGCCGGATTGATGAGTATTCCGCCAGCACTCGCCTACGCTTCGGAAATATTACCCATTGGGTTACGGATGCCTGCTTTCTTCATGATTTTCATCGTCGGTGGTATTTTGTCAAACGGGATGATGGTCGGTTTTATGGCGTACATGTTGAATATCGCGCCGCCGCGAAACCGTCCGAGTTACATCGGTTTCATGAACACGCTGCTCATGCCTGTAAGCTTTGCGCCGCTTCTTGGCGGGATTCTCGCGCCGTCTATCGGTTATCGGTGGTTGTTTGCTATTTCAGTGGGTATCTGTATCGTTGCTTTCCGCGTCGGGATGAAGTTGGAAGAAATTATGCAAGAAAATGAGGTGGCAGAAGAAACGGACGACTAATTAACCCAACCTACACGCTGTTCTTAAAAAATCCATCCACAATTCCACACAGTTTTTGCACTTTTCTAAAATTCTGCAACCTTTTCTGCCCTAAGTCGCGTCTTTAACAGCAAATAGGAAGACACTCCTTTTTAATTTTAAATAATAGGTTGTTATATTTGGAGAAGTATCATGGCAGACACGAAATACACCACTACTTTGTTTACACCTGCACAATTGGAGAGCATCGATGACCGTGAGTTTGTTGAACGGGTTCGGAATGGAGATACAGAAGCGTTTAATCCACTGGTTCTGAAATATCAAGGAAAAATATACAATCTGATTTATCTGCGTGTTCAGGATCGAGAAACGGCGCGGGATCTCTGTCAAGATGTATTTCTGAAGGCGTTTCAGGGGTTGCCGCGCTTTAGAAGAGATTCGACGTTTTACAGCTGGCTTTACCAGATTGCTGTCAATTGTAGTATTGACTTCCTGCGAAAACGAAATAGGCGAAGAGTCCTCATGTTTGAAGCGTTACCTATTGACACCGACAGTGAGCTGCCTATGACACAGACACGGCCTTGCCCTACTGAGGCACTGGAAAGTGAAGAACTTGGACGGATTATTCGTCAGGCGATTCGCCGCCTCTCACCCGGACAGCGTCGCGTTTTTAGGCTGCGCTATCAACGGGAACTCCCGATTAAGGAGATCGCACTCCGCTTGAACAGGTCGGAAGGCACTGTTAAAACGCACTTATACCATGCGCATCGCCGCTTGCGAAGCATGCTCCTGCCCTACCTGCGGAATGAACCGGTCGAATGGATTAGAAAGCCTTAAATAGACACTCCTATCGTAGCACAAACTGTTAATGTGCGGGTCCTCCATAAATAGACCCTCTTCCTTTGGGACTTACGTACTTCCTCATTTTAAAACGATAGGTGTGGAGAAAGCGTCTTGGGCTGCACTTGGGCTGCATCTTAATCCACTTTTTCTGATTTCAGATTTCTGCTATAGATGTCAACACTGGTGCCACCTGACTTTCAATTTGAGCCAAATGCCTTTCAATCTTGTCAAGAGAGTGATCGGGTAAATTTATTCTATTGAAGTCACGTTGTGATGCTATATTACGGGGAATCGTAACAAAATGCCGCCTGTCGACCTTATCAACATTAATCTTCAGTTTTGGAATCTCCATGCTTTAGCGTGGAGAGGAAAAACTGCAAAAAACGCTTGATTTTGTAAATCGCATGTGATATAATACTTCTATCGCGTTGGCAGACACGCAAGCCCTGTCTCTCAGATAGGGGTCTGCCACCCATCTTGCGAGGGTTAACACGCGATACGCGGTAAATCACGTGTTACTTACATACAGATATAGAATATCTCCGACTCAGGAACAAGAAGTTTGGTTGTTTCGGGTTATGGAACATTTGCGTCAACTCCATAACTCCGCACGTTTGAATCGTATTCGTGCCTATGAAGAAGAAGGCAGATTTGTTTCTTATCAGGAACAATCTAAAATCCTTACCCAAGCACGAAACAGACATGCTGATTTTAAGGAGATCCCACAAGATTTTCAGAATCATGCCTTACGCAGAGTTGACAAAGCATTTGCGAACTTCCGAAGACGATTGAAACAAGGTGCTGACAAGCCTGGGTTTCCAAGATACAGACGACGTATTCGTTCACTCACTTTTAGTTTGCGTAAACGAAAAGATAGGCATGGGAATAAAGTTAGAGAGAATCCTATAATAGAAACCGACACACGCCTTGATAGATTAAAAATCCCTAAGTTAGGTGAAGTTAAAATACGCATGTCAAGACCTTTAATAGGCGATCCGAAAGAAGTTAGCATTGTCAAGAAAGCCAGTGGTTGGTATGCTCATATTTCTTGTGATATTGGGGATATCCCCAAAGTTGAACCGACGGATGCTATAGCAGTGGATATGGGGACGACTCATTATCTGACGACTTCCGAAGGCGAACCGATTGCGAATCCAAAATGGTATAGAAATGCCGAAGGACTCACGAAAAAACACACGAAAGACTTGTCGCGTAAGAAACTTGGCAGTAAGCGTTGGCAGAAACAGAAACATAAACTTGCTATACACTACGAACGCATAACGAACAAGCGAAAAGACTTTATCGGTAAATTAGTCTACAAGTTGTTCCATCACTACAATAACAATGTGTTAGTATCAGAGGACTTAGAAGTCTCGAATATGATTAAGAATAAACACCTCAGTAAGAGCATCAGTGATGCGTCTTGGGCTACCTTCTTTGATTGGTGTGCGAGCATAGCCGAAAGAGACGGCTTGCACTACCATAAAGTGAATCCGAGAAACACGTCCCAAACTTGCTCTTTTTGTGGTGTTAAGTCAGCAGAGAAACTTTCTTTGGTTGTCCGAACATTTAGGTGTCCAAATTGTGGTAAAACTATAGATCGGGACCACAATGCGGCACTGAATATACTTTTTAGGGCTGCTGAAGCCCTTCGTGGAGAGCATTGGGTTACCGACCTCTGAGAAACGAGAAACTCCCAAGCGAAGGCAGGAATTCTACAATCTCCTGCCTTTAGGCAGGAGTACCTGAATAACGTGAAGTTGTTCATTTTGTAGGTTAGGATCCGGGAATCCCTTGAGATAGAATTGTGGAACGTAATGATGATTTCGCGCAGTATTTCTCATAGTGTAAGGTTCGCAATTGGCGCGTGTCAGGGGTTGACGGTCCGCTGTTGTTTGAGTGTTTCGATTTCTTGTGTAAGTGTTTCAATCTGCTTTTCAAGGGTCTGAACTTTTTGACTTCTTCTGTTTGCTAAGATGCCCTACACGGTGGCACCGATGGCGAGAATCGCTAAAGGGATGCCAATGCAGGCAATGATGATGTTATTTTGTCTGTCAAAATTCTTTTCGAGACTCTCAAATTTGTCGTCAATCTTTTCATTTAGATTCTTAATTTCAGTTTTTATCACTGCGATGTCAGTCTCTACAGCCGTCTGTGGTGCTTGACAGAAAGCAGGCAACACGATCGCAGAGAGTAGTACTGAGAGGACGAGGAGGGTTTTCATGGAGTGTTCCAGTGCCAGTTTGATTTATCCCCTGCGAAGGTGGGAGGGTAGCAGACGTGCCTGATGGCAAGCTTCACCGTGCCACCCAAAACTGGATAATGCAATTATACCACACATCTTCTATAAAATCAATCAGATACTTTCCGAAATTTTTGAAAGCAAGGACGAAATCTCAATTTTTACTTGACATAAATTGGTAAAAAAAGTATAATATATTATAACGTCTTTCAAAGGGGAAAAATCCGCTGCCAATCTGTGAAAACGCAATGTCCGAATAACGCTGTTACCGTTTATTTGAAAAATGTTACACTTTTCGCCAAATTATTTTTTTTACAAAAGAAAATTAAACGTCAACTAACCCTTACGGCCACTGGGTTCTCTAACGTTACATGCTATACACTAAATGTTACACTGGTGTAACATTTTTAGGGTGGATCGCTGAAAAATATACCGTTAAGTTAATAGAAAATTCACACATAGAATCCTGTCAACCCTTGAATTCTGTCAATCCTGATTTGCGGCGTACTCGCTCAAATGCGACGTGCATTTAGATAACGAAAGTGTATCAAAAATCTGCGTCATTTGTGTCATAAGGAATGATATATGCAAACAAAGCTCAAGTTACTCAACGCAATCTTTGTCGTTGTGATACTGATGATAAGTTTCTCGGTTTCAGACGCAGCGGAACATATCGCAGGACATTGGGAGGGACATATTGAGATTCCCGGTCAGCCGCTTGCTGTGAAGGTGGATCTCGCCGTCAAAGACACCGATTGGAGCGGAACTATTGACATTCCTGTGCAAAGTGCAAAAGGACTGCCACTGTCTGATATCCACGTTGAAGAAGACGATGCGAGTGTGAACGTCAAGTTTTCCATTCGTGGCGTACCGGGGAATCCTACCTTTGATGGACAACTGCAAGACGAAGTCATCAGTGGGACATTCAGTCAAGGTATCGCTAAATTTGATTTCCGTCTCTCCCGTGAGGTCGTCCCTGATCCCGTGAGACCACAAGAACCGGAGCCACCCTTTCCGTATCAAATCGAAGAGGTCGTATTTCAGAACGGTGCTGTCCGTCTTGCTGGGACCTTGACGGTGCCTTCGGGGGACGGTCCCTTTCCGGCAGTGCTCCTTATCTCTGGTAGCGGCTTACAGGACAGAGACGAAACCGTGTTCGGACACAAGCCGTTTTGGGTGCTCGCTGATTACTTGAGTCGCGCAGGTATTGCCGTGCTGCGGGTTGATGATCCCGGCATCGGTGCGTCAACACCGCATCCAGAACCACCAACGACAGCAGACTTCGCAACTGACGTAGAGGCAGGTGTGGCATTCCTCAAGGGAGATGACCGTATCGGAGTTGTTGGACTGATTGGGCACAGTGAAGGTGGTTTGGTCGCATCCATTGTCGCCAGTCGTCAGGACAACATTGACTTCGTAGTGCTGATGGCGGGTCCGGGTGTCCCTGGTGCGGAGTTACTACGCAAACAGAACGAGCGTATCTTTGATGGCATGGGAATGGCAGGTGAACGTAAACAGAATTTGCTAACGCTTCTTGATCAGTTGTTTACAACGCTAACCTCAGACATGGCAGAAGACGAGAAGCGTCAACGGGTTGATGAAATTGCCCGTCAGCAGTTTGAAATCAACGGTATTCCTGCTGCACAACACGACGAAACACAAGTCCAGGCAGCAGTGGATCAGGCACTGAACCCGTGGATGCGCTACTTCCTTACCTTCGATCCCCGACCCGCGCTTGCGGCAATCAAGGTTCCTGTACTCGCCCTCAACGGTGAACTGGATGTGCAGGTCGATGTCGAGCAGAACCTCACCGCTATTGCTACAGCCCTTGAAACCGGAGGCAATCAGAACATTACTATCCATCGCCTACCAAACCACAACCACCTGTTCCAACGCGCTAAGACGGGCTTGGTCAACGAGTATGCTACCATTGAAGAAACGATCTCGCCTGAAGTGTTGGACTTGATTCGAGATTGGATATTGTCGGTGACGCAGTGAGAATTACTGTCCATAAGCGACGGTTGAATCGAGCGGATAGATCGGTCGCCGGACCTTCTGGTAGTTGTAGCTGAAAAGGTTCGGGCTGTGAACGCCGGGGGTGTCTACATCCAGAATCTGATGTGCGATTGGGGTGTAGTCTGCTCGAAAATGGACAGCGGATTTGAGGGCGATAAGCTTGCGCCTCTGCGGTTCAATCCCGACACTCCGAAGCACTTCGGCATCATACGGTTGAATCCGTCTTTCCGTCAAGACAATCTCAACGCCGCCGACTTGGATAACGGCGGTCCTGCCCATGTTTCCGCCAGTCCCCCGTCCCATCGGCCCCTTAAGGATAAATCTGCCGTCAGAGAGTGTTTTGACGTATCCTGTGAGCGTTACAGGTGCGCCGTGTTGTGTGTCCGTTTTCCCACCGACATTTAGTTGGACCTTGTGCCCTACGCCTGTTTCAAGGGCTCGCGCAACCGATTCGGGGTCTGCAATCACCGCTACGACGGCATCTTGCACGTCTGCTGCTATGAACTTCTGTAGAATCGTTGTGCCGTCACAGGGACCACCGCCACCCGGGTTATCCGCCCCATCGGCGAGGACAATCGGTCTGCCATCTGTCTGGTTAGCGATTTCGATTGCGGCTTCAACGGTGTGTAGATTGAATGTGAATTGCTCACGCATGTCCCATATCTTGGAGGCGAATTGGTCAGCGTAGGCATCGGCGAGTGCCGGGTCTCCGTTGGTCGTAACGAGGACTGAAACGCCAGCGTCCGTTATATCAGCAAACGGGAAACCCATAGAGAGCGTTGCCGTTACCACACCTGGTTCGGTTTCGAGGGCGTGAAGTGCCTCAATGACCCCCGTCATTGGCGGTTTCATTGTGCATTGTGCAGGGGGTGCGGTCAGTAAAGGGAGTTGACGGTATGCCATCGTCGGCTGAATCTTTCCTGCATTCATACCAAAGAGGAGCTGCCCGGCTTCAAACCCGCGTTCGTAGCAGTCTACGTGTGGGTAGGTGTCGAATCCAATGATAATGTCGGAGTAGTCTGCCATTTTAGCGGTGATATTGGCGTGCAGGTCGAGCGTTGTAACAATCGGTATTCCGCCCACTCTTTCGCGCACCGCCTGAACCAAGTCCCCTTCTGCATCTTCGAGTGCGTCTGTTACCATCGCACCGTGTAAGTCGAGAAGTACGCCATCGAGGTCTCCTGCGTTCTGCAAAAGCGTGAGGAACTCTTCCTTAAGCGTTTGATAAGCGGCATGTGCTACCATACCGGACGGTGTCGCAAATGCCCACAGGAGTGGAACGGGTTGTAAATTGAGTTGCACTGCGATGTCAAGGAAACCACCCGTAATTGTTCGAGTCCCTCGGAACGCTGTGATAATTTCGTCACCGCGATGGTAACTCCCCTTTTTAAAGTTATCAATAGTTGTCACGACGGGTGAAAATGTATTCGTTTCATGTCCGATACAACCGACTGCGATTCGCATGGACTTTCTCCTTGGCATTTAGATGCTTCATGGATTATGAATCAAATATATCACATCTTTGTTAGCGTGGCAAGCGGAAGTTTACGAGATTTTTGTTCAATGAAAAGCCAAGATTTGATAGAATGATTAATAGGAATTTTTAACTGCCAGATTTCAGCGTTCCCACGATTAAAACAACTACAGGAGTACTACTATGGAATATACCTATCTCGGTCGGATTGGGTTACGGGTGAGTCGTCTCTGTCTCGGCACTGTTAATTTCGGTCGACATGTGTCCGAAGAAAATACGTTTCCAGTATTGAGTCACGCACTGCAAGCGGGCATTAACTTTTTCGACACCGCTAACATCTATAACGACGGTTTAACAGAGACAATTATTGGGAATTGGTTGGCAGAGGATAAAAGTCGGCGCGATCAGATTGTTTTGGCGACCAAACTGTATGGTCAGACAGGTGATGGGCCCAATGATGGGCGTTTGTCGGCGTATCATATCCGTCGGGCGTGTGAAGAGAGTCTACGCCGTCTGCAAACCGATCACATAGACCTCTACCAGATGCACCATGTTGACCGCCGTACGCCGTGGGATGAGATTTGGCAAGGGATGGAGCAGTTGGTGCGTGAAGGGAAAATTTCCTACGTCGGCAGTAGCAACTTTGCCGGATGGGACATTGCGCACGCGCAAGGCATCGCTGCACAACGCGATTTCCTTGGACTCGTCTCAGAACAGAGCGTGTATAATCTTCGGAGTCGGATGGTCGAACTTGAAGTGCTTCCATGTTGTCGAGAACTCGGTTTAGGGGTGATTCCGTATAGTCCAATGGGCGGTGGATTGCTTTGTGGCGTACTGGACAATCCGACGACCGGACGGCGAGGTAGGGAGTCGAACAGACAAACGATTGAGAGGCATCGATCGCAGTTTGAAGCTTATGAAGCACTCTGTGCGTCAATAGGGCAACCGCCAGCAAACGTCGCGTTGGCGTGGGTCCTCAACAATCCGGACGTTACAGCACCGATTATCGGACCACGGACGATTGAACACCTTGAGGAAAACTTGTCCGTCTTGGAATTAAAATTAGCGGATGAAGTCCTCGCAAAACTTGATGAGATTTGGGCGGGTCCCGGTGGTGAAGCACCAGAGGCATACGCGTGGTAGAATAGCCGTCAGCATTGTCCCGCAAGTCCACACGCGACTTGTGTAGGGCGGGTTGCGACTGATGGCTACAAAAAAGGAGTTGGGACATAATGGCTTATGAGAATGAACTTTTCCAGGAACGCGTTGTTCGTGTCGAGCGACCTTCAAAGCACTTTACCTTGCTCCGCGCGCCGAGTGGTGAGTTTCTTGGCGGAACTGATGAACGCCCTTAGAATTACAAGAGCTTAAAGCCTTGATGATCACCAGAATCGAAGGTTCCAGTGGTAAGCAGGTCGTCACGATTGATGAGTCATTGACGGAAATGATAGATAGCGATTAGCGGTTAGCAAATAGCGAATAGCCAACAGCGAGAAAAAAGGAGCAAAAATGTCAGATCGTCCAAATATCTTATGGTATTGTACAGACCAACAACGTTTCGACACCATCGGAGCGTTAGGGAACTCGCATATCAACACACCGAGACTCGACGAATTTATGGGTCAATCGGTCACATTCACGCACGCCTATTGTCAGTCCCCGATCTGCACACCCTCTCGTGCGAGCTTTATGACCGGTATGTATCCATCAGCCTTGAGCGTCACCGGCAACGGTAATCCGGTTTTCCCCGAATATTACGAAGACCGACTGATTACGCATGCTCTTGCACAAGATGGTTACGACTGTGGGTTGATTGGAAAACTCCACCTCGCGAGTGCTTTTGAGGTCCAGGAGCACCGTGTGAATGACGGGTATCGCTACTTCCAATATAGCCACGACCACGGTAAACCGAACGCACTTGGACACGAATACGCCGATTGGCAACGCGCGCAAGAGGTTGACCCCGCAGCGTTGATAGCAGGAAAGGCAGTGGCGCAAAAATATCCAGATGACAGTGGGTACATAAAACCGCCGACCCCGGATTGTGATAATGTGCCGCCGCACCTCCATCAGACCTATTGGTGTACCGAAAAAACGATCGAATTTATAGAGAAAAATCGCCGCGAAAATCAGCCGTGGCTGCTGAGCCTCAACCCGTTTGATCCGCACCCACCGTTTGACGCGCCGTGGGAGTATTATCGACGGTATGACCCCGAAACGCTGCCTGGTCCGTACTTTCAGGAGAGCGACATCGCCTTTCAGTCGAAATTAACGGAGGCAGGTATCGACTTTCAATCTCAGGCGAAACCGCCTGCGGAGTGGGACGACAAGCGGATGCAAGCGTCTTATTACGCCATGATTGAGCAACTTGACCACGAGTTTGGACGGATCCTCGATTATCTTGATGCGAACGGACTCCGCGAGAACACCATTGTCATCTTCACATCCGACCACGGTGAGGCACTCGGCGACCACGGGTTGGTGTACAAAGGCTGTCGTTTCTACGAAGGTTCCGTGCGGGTGCCGTTGATGGTTTCATGGCCCGGGCAGTTCTTGCAGGGCGTTCAGAGCGATGCGCTTGTTGAGTTGCTTGATATTGTTCCGACGCTCTATGATGCCTTGGGTGTGGATATTCCCTACTACGTGCAGGGTGAATCACTCGCACCTCTGTTACGCGGTGAAGTTCCTGCCAGCGAACATCGGGAAGCTGCGCGTTGTGAATTTTTCGATGCGATCTCAATGCCGGATCAAACCCATGCCACAATGTATCGCGATCGACGCTGGAAACTCGTTGTGTATCATCAAAAGGGAATTTGCGAACTGTATGACCTCGACAACGACCCGTGGGAACACAATGATCTCTCGGAGCATGCGGATTATCAATCCGTCAAGTGGGAACTGATGCAAAAGAGTTTCGATAGAGCCATCTATGCGCATCCACAGATGATACCACGGACGGCTTCGCATTAGCGGAATAGCCGTCAGCCGTTTGTAGCGCGATGCACGTTGCATCTGGGCGAGTACGCCGCAAAACTGTTAGTTTGCGGGCTTAGAGGTTATGAATAGTGTATTGTTATAAAAGAAACATACTTCTATTTCTCGGCAGCTTTATATTGTTCATGGCTATCGGTTGCTTTGCTGATGCTGTGCCGTACACATCGAATTTACCAATTGTGCTTATTGATACATTTGGGAAGTGGATTCCTGACGATCCGAAAATTCCGGCAAGGATAAAGATTATCTACGATAAATCCGGCGGTAGAAACGTTTTGGATAGTTCGCATGTCGATTTTGAAGGCAGGATCGCTATAGAGGTTAGAGGCAAAACATCGCAGATGTTTCCAAAGCAACAGTACGGTTTTGAAACTCAAGACGATGCTGGCAACGACAAAGATGTTTCGTTGTTGGAATTGCCAGCGGAGTCGGATTGGGTGCTGAACGGTCCGTATTCGGATAAAACCCTCATGCGTAACTACTTGGCGTACGAGTTCAGTAATCGGATTGGTAGGTATGCCAGCAGAACGAAGTTTGTTGAGGTGTTTCTCAACAATTCCGGCGATACGAGAACTGGTAGCAAGCATTACGTCTACGTCGGTGTTTATCTACTAATAGAGAAGATTAAGCGTGGGAAAAAACGGGTTAATGTTAAATCCCTGAAGCCGGCACAGAACGGAGCCGCGGAAATTACAGGCGGGTATATCCTGAAGATCGACAAAATGGACTGGTATGATGCCTATTTTACCACCCGTTACGGCACGCAGCTGATTCATGTCTATCCCAAAGGACACGAGATATCTGCTGCCCAAAGGACGTGGATTCGAGAGTATATGAACGCATTTGAATCGGCGTTAGCGGGCAAGGATTTTGCGGATCCAAAACACGGATATGCCAAGTACATTGATGTAGATTCTTTTATTGACCATTTCATCATCAATGAACTCTTCAAGAATACCGACGGATTTCGGAACAGCACATATATGTACAAAGACAGGGATGGCAAGTTGAAGATGGGACCCGTCTGGGATTTCAACCTATCAATGGGCAATACGGTTTTTTATGGCGGTTGGGAAACGGACACTTGGCTTATTGATACAAATCCTGTTCCGTTCTGGTGGCGGCGACTGTTAGCGGATGAGAACTTTAAACAGCGACTCGTCAAGAGATGGGAAACGCTTCGGAAAAATGAACTCGCCACTTCAAAGCTCCTTGACGAGATTGACCGAACCGCTGAATATTTGTCCGAGGCACAAAAACGGAACTTCCAAAGGTGGCGGGTGCTCGGTTACCGTGTTTTCGGGAATCCGGGTCCGTATTTGCCCACGTATGAACAAGAGGTTCAGGAATTGAAAAGGTGGTTACAGGCTCGGTTGACGTGGATGGATAGCAATATCGCCTCGCCTCGCCAATCGGGAGTTATTCGTCAACCGCCAGTAAGACAGAGGAGAAACCGATGGTAGATGCGCGAAAAGAGGCGATCCCGTTCGAGGTGTTCGCCAGTTTTAAAAGAATCGAAACAGGGAATCCAATCATTTCACTGCCGCCGCCGCTCTGGGCAGCGGCAACCCACGCCATTGTCATTGATGAGACGGTCCACTACATCTGGTGTAAACGCGAGGTAGACCGTCGCTGGTTGATAATGCACGCCACAGCACCCACTGATGACCTCACCAACATCACACAGGATGCCCGTAACCCTATTCTTGAACCGGCTGCAGACGGTTTCGACGATGCAGCCGTCGAATACCCTTTTCCATTCTTAAATCCTGTTGATGGCAAGTTTTACATGTACTATCGCGGGAAAGGCAAAACGACCCCTGAACAGACAGGGCTGCTTGTGAGCGATGGAGATATGGGACAGTGGCAGCGCGTTCAGAACACCCCTGTCATTCCTGCGGATACCGAACACGAAGAAGACGGATCAACACACCCTTCGGTAGCGATTGTCGGTGACACGATTCACATCCTTTATACTGCCAAAGCGACACGGTCGTATGAAAAGGGATTGACAATGTGTCATGCGACCGCGCCGACAAGCAATCCAGCACTGGTCACGAAAAATCCCGCCAATCCGGTTTTCAGAGGTAGTGGGGAAGCCTGGGACAGTCAAGCCGTTCGTGAAACCGAATTGTTCAAGGGACCAGCGTACTTCCATGTTATCTATGGTGGATATGATGGCGAAGTCTGGCGGATGGGACATGTTCGGACTCGCGATTTTCATACTTTTGAGCCGAACCCGGACAACCCTATCTTCACACCATCGGACGACCCTAATGCGTTCGATTGTGATGGTGTCTTGACGGGTCAAATCTTTGCAGTCGGCGACACATACGCTATGCTCTATGCGGGTAAAAAAGGGCAGGAGTGGCAGACGGGTTTGTGTACAATCCCGTAGGGGCTGGGTCACCCAACCCCTAACAAACGATTTTTAGTTCCGAAAAACAAGGTGGGCTTTTTTATGCCAAGTTTTGGCTTGCAAGCTACGCCAAAAGTGATGCGGATGCGGGCAGTTCTAATCGGTTTGGCGTTGGTCGTTCTGCAGACAGCGATTACCCCCTATAACGACTACTACCTCCAAGGGACGGATATCTCTGGAAATCATTTTCCTTTGGGGGCAGTGTTTACGCTGATTTTTCTCACCTTTGTTATCAACCCGATTCTGAAGAAGGTATTTCCGCGTGTTGTACTAAGTCCGGCGGAGTTGATGGTCATCTGGGTCATGATGGGTGTCAGTTCAGCGATTCCATCGAAAGGGATGATCGGTTACTTGCTCCCGTATATAGCGGCACCGGTCTATTTTGCTACACCTGAGAACGAATGGGCGGAGACGCTGCATCGCCACTTTCCTGAGTGGCTTATTGTCTGGGACGAGGGTGCTGTGACTGACTTCTATGAAGGGGAGTCGTTTGTGCCGTGGTTGCTCTGGGCAAGGCCACTCATTGTTTGGACAGCGTTCATCCTCCTGCTCTATGCGCTGATAATCTGCGTATCCATTGTGCTAAGGAAACAGTGGGTCGAACGTGAGCGGTTCATCTTTCCGCTGGTCACTGTGCCTGTGGAAATGGTTCAGCAGACCGCAACACGCGGTAGTCTGAAAGGAATTTTCACGAATCGGTTGATGTGGGTCGGATTTGGACTCGCTGCTTTTTTTCATCTCCTCAATGGACTGCACGAGTATTTTCCCGCGCTCCCACGCATCCCGAATCGATATGACCTGTACACCCCATTCACGGAACGTCCATGGATTGTAATGGGATGGTGGCCCCAATTTCGGTTCTTTCTCTATTTCTCCGTTATCGGCATAACGTACTTTCTCGCGATGGACGTGTCGTTTAGCTGTTGGTTCTTCTTTCTTTTTTTCAAATTACAATACATCATTATCAACGCTTTTGCTATCCCAATTAGTCCGTGGATCTCTGCGAGGGGACAGACGATGGCTGCATATTGCGTTATGGTCATCGCGTTCCTATTGAACAGTCGCGTTCATATAAAAGACCTTCTAAAGCGGACGTTTCTGGAGTCTGCCGCGTCCACGACGATCGACGACGCAGATGAGGTGTTACCGTATAGATGGGCAGTGCTGGGAACAGTTCTCAGTTTCATATTCCTTGCGGGTCTCTGTGTCTACGCTGGGATGTCGCTTTGGGTCGCTTGTAGCATTATTGCGCTTTTTCTGATTGCTTCTACGGCACTGTCGTGGATGGTGGTCAATGGCGGGATGTTACTCATCCAGGCACCGATGTATCCTGTAGAATACTTTGAAATTACGACCGGCTCAAGAATCATTGACGCGAACAGTTTGGCACTCTTAGGGTTTCAGCGGGTGATGATGCGGGATTGGGGCGGTATTTTAATGCCGAGTGTGCTACACGGGTTCAAAGCCGCAGACCCGTTTCGATTAAGTCGAAAAAGCGTTCTCGGTGCGATGGTGCTTGCTATTGTTGTCGCTATCGGTGTTTCCTACGCTGCGTCGTTGCCCTTGATTTATGACAAAGGTGGCTTAAATCTCCAAAGGGGGCCCTTCATAGGCGCACCGAGATACTTCAATCATATCGTTTCGTTGATTCAGTATCCCAAAGACCCGAAAATGGGAGAGGCGTATAGTATGCTGTTAGGAGCCGGAATCACTGGGTTTTTGCTGATTATGCAGCGCCAATTTATGTGGTGGCAACTCCATCCGGTTGGATATGTGATGGGTGCGGTTTACTCATCCTATTTTCTCTGGTCTTGTATGTTTATCGGCTGGTTTTTGAAGTATCTGGCACTGAAATGGGGAGGGCTTGGATCCTATCGGAGATTTCGACCGCTGTTTATGGGGTTTATTATTGGTGAGTTTGGGATTGTCGGGATTTGGATGGTGATTGGGGTGTTTACAGGCGTGAATTACCAAGGGGCCTTGCCCGGATGATTTTTGTTTACTTACAATTCTATGAATATTTTTATTTTTCTTCAGATTATGCACCTTTTCCGCTCCAAAATTGTGTCATTTATACCTAAAGGAAAAAAAATGAGAACCCGATTGAAACTCTCGGTTTTACCGAACAATCTGCGAAAAAGTTTTCTCGTTTTCGTGCTTTTGGGTGCCGGGACATTGATAGGTACGGGAGGATATACTGAGGCGCAAATCGCTTTTATGTCCGGCGGTCATGATAATCTGGATATCTACGTCATGGATACTGATGGTAAGAAGGTCAAACGACTGACCCGCCACGCCTTATACGACGCGGACCCGACCTGGTCTCCGGATGGAAAGCAGATCGCTTTCGTATCAGAACGGAATGGGTTTTTCTTTGATATCTATGTGATACTTGTAAATGGGGGGGAACCGATTAATCTAACCCGGCGTCCTGCAGATCTGGGGGGTCCAGCGTGGTCCCCAGATGGAAAACGAATTGCGTTCGCAACAGATTGGGACGGAAACGTGGAAATTTATGTGATGAACACTGATGGAACGCAGCAAAGCCGTCTCACCAACCATCGAGGCTTGGACAGCCAACCCACTTGGTCTCCAGACGGAAGACAGATCGCATTTGAATCTACTCGCATTTTTGGATCGGACATCTTTATTATGAATGCTGATGGGACAGACATCAGACGGATCACTACTTCATCATTTTGGGATACAGAACCTACGTGGTCTCCGGATGGCGCACAGATCGCCTTTGCATCTTACCGCAACAAAATCTGGGACATCTATCTTATAAATGTAGATGGCACGGATGAGACGAATCTGACGAACAGCAGATCCCACGATAGGCATCCAACTTGGTCTCCAGATGGACAGCAAATTGCCTATTCATCAGAGCGAAATGGTATTTATGGCATCTACGTGATGGACGCAGATGGAGACCGGGTTGTTGGCATTGTTCAGGACTTAAATGCAGCTATGCGACCTGCCTGGTCCCCCAAAGCGTTGGCTGTTTCTCCTAAAGAGAAGTTGTTAACACTCTGGGGCACCCAGAAAAGAAAACGGTAGCAATGCCTCCAAACCACGTAAAATTTAGGAGACACCGAAGTGGTCGGATCCGGACATCAGGTGTTCCCTTGCGACATCCGCATTGATTTCAACTCCCAATCCGGGCTGCTCCGGCACGACGAAGACGTTATCTTCCATGAGCGGTTCATCCGAAATTGCGAGGTCCCATCGCCATTCTACCTGATCGGCGTGATACGGGAGTTCCATAACGATGAAGTTCCGAACAGCGGCACAGACGTGTGCCGTTGCAGTCATTCCGATAGGTGATGTGATATTGTGTGCCGCAAAAGGTATATAGTAGAGGTCAGCAAGGTCAGCAATCTTTTTCGCCTCAAGTATCCCACCTGTTCCAGATACATCGACGTGAAGCATATCGCAGGCTTGCGCTTGGATGAGTTCTCGGAAACCGTCGCGTCGGAACAGAAATTCGCCGGTACAGATTGGAATAGAAGTCGCCGCAGTGACTTTCGCCATTGCTTCCACGTTATCGTTCGGCACAGGGTCTTCCAAGAACATCAAATCGAACGGCTCTAAACGTTCAGCAAGTTTCATCGCCGAATGCGTGCTGAAGAGGCTGTGACAGTCGATGCTGATGTCGATGCCATCGCCGGCAGCCTCGCGTGCAGCGGCGACCAACGCTGTCATTTTCTGCAATTCCGCTGTGCTGAGTTCACGATTGACCGCGTCCTGCTTGAGTTCGTTTGCGGAGTTATCGATGTCAAACTTGATCGCTTGGTAGCCGTCTGAGACCCCTTCTCTGGCGCGTTGTGCCCAGCCTTCAGGTGTATTTCCCTTTCCGTGTCCCACATCGGCGTAGAGTCGGATGCGATCCCGGTATTTCCCACCCAATAACCGATAGACCGGCACGCCGAGGCTTTTTCCGAGTAGATCCCAGAGTGCTGTTTCTATCCCGCCGATCGCCGATAGACCCATAGCGTATCGGTTGCTCGCTGCACCAATCATGCGGTTGTAGAGCGGTTCTATGTTCCTCGGATCTGCGCCAACGAGGATCCGCTTGAATTGCAGGACGATTTCGGCAATTCCCGCCCCAGGATGTGCTTCGCCTAATCCTGTTAAGCCTTCGTCTGTTTCAATCTGGACGTAGTTCCACTGTTTATAGCCTTTGAGCGTCATCGCTTTCACATCGGTAATCTTCATGTCTGGTTCCCTTCATGTATAGAATCAGTAAAAAATCAAGGGTATTGCGTTTCTTGAGCATTCATGATACCATATCCTCTGAGATTGTGCAATAGAGATGGAAGGAGAATGAATGGATGACAGATCAAGAAATCAAGACGGCTTATGAACGTGATGGCTACGTGGTGCTCAAAGATATTATTGACGACCAAGATTTAGAACCGATGCGCAACTTCATCAAGGCGAAGGTGGATGGATATAGCCGGGAGTTGTATAGTGAGGGCGAGTTATCGTCGCTATACGAAGACGCATCTTTTGAAAGACGATATGCTGCTATTTGCGAAGAGTTGGATATCCTACCTCGCAATTGGTCTTTTGGTATATTTGGACGCGAGTTATATGATCTCTACAACCTCCCGAGTGTTCTTCATGTGATACGGCTTCTCTTAGGTCCTGAAGTCTCGAATATCGGCACACCTGCGTTGCGGACGAAACTCCCCCGAAGTGTGATTACCTCGTTCCCCTGGCATCAAGATAGCCAGTATCTTGACCAGTCAGCCGTCGGCAAGAAGGAGAAACGCACAGGTGATCTCCACATGGTTACAGTGTGGGTGCCGTTAGTTGAAGCGACGGTCGAAAACGGGTGTTGCTGGGTTATTCCGGGCAGCCACCGTTGGGGTTTACTGGACGGTGCGCGAGGTACTGATATGAACATCCGGATGGAGGAAGATGTCGAAACGCGTGGCACGCCAGTTGCCATTCCCCTTAAACCCGGCGGTGCGTTGTTCATGTCGAATCTTACTGTGCATACCAGCAAGGTGAATACGACACGGAAATCTCGCTGGAGCATCGACTTCCGCTATTTTCCTACGCCAGATCGGGCTGAGTTAACTGCTGAGGCGCGTGAGGCTGCCCAGTTCATAAAAGATAAACAATTGGCGGGCGGTATATTACCGCTTGTTGTGCTTTCTGAAGGTCATAAACCGACATGGGAGGAGTGGGATGCGGCGTTCTCGGCACTGCAAGCCCGTAGGTTGGGGTGAACGTTGTGATAAACCCCATAATTACTTATACACTTGGCAAGGGTCATAGGGGCTGGGTAACCCAGCCCCTACGGGCGTGTAGTATGGAAATATACTGTGGAGTGTCCATGTATTTTCGGATTTTACTATAAAAATTAACGGACTCAAATTGAGCTCAATCTAAAAATAGGCATGTATGCCCATTCCTACGTAAACACCAGCGATACCTTTAGATTCAGCGTCGGTGTTTTCTCTGCCGAGGCCTTGACCGACTGCTACGTTCAAGCCGAGCGGGATACCGCCGAGTGAAAACACAAGCTCGCCTCCAAAAGCGAGTCCGCCTCCTAACGTCGTAGATTTAACAATCTCGTCACGCAGATCTGGTTCTTTTTTATATCGCCAGCCCCCTTCTAAGGTGAAATAGAGGCGTGATGTATGCCACCTACCGTGGTGCTCAAATATGGCGTACGAAACGCCACCCCCGAACATGTGATCGCTATTCTGGTCGTTAAGAATAAAACGTCCAACGGTTTGAAGGTATATCGGTGCCAGTCCGGTATAGCGGAAACTCAGTCCGCCAAAGGCAGAGGTGGCTCCCTGAAGTCCGATACCAAATTCCGATTCATCTGTGAGGAATTTGTCTTGCTTTACACTATTGTTAGTATGGTCAGCGGCTTGTGCCTGAGCCGAGAAACTGAGGGTTATTCCTACGAGAATGCAGGTTAGGGAAAAAATTATGCGTTTCACTGTTTTTCTCCTTTTTGTTTATTGTGCAGTGAGGAGTATGACCTGATGCGGATCAGTCGTTGATGGATGATGTATGAGGATATCCTGTTTGTTATCTCTGTTGAGGTTCACGAGTCGAGCATTTCGTTCGTCGTTGGGCATAGCAACTATTATCTTTTCGGGTGTCTGCGCTAACAGTTCGGGTCCCGGGATGCCGAGAAAGACGTGCAGTTCTTCCCAGTTCTTGCCGACCAGTAGGTCTGAGCGTCCATCGCCATTCACATCGCCCAGCAGGACGACTGGAAAGAGAACTCTGTGCGGCTCAAAGGGGTCAAGTGCGGGTCTAATTTTACGCGTGGTAGTGGGTTTGCGAGGGTAAGCCCCGTTTTCCATGCGATAGAATTCGAGATCTATTGAAATCGACTTGCCGAACATCGCGCGGCTCATTCCGACGAGTCCGGTCTGAACGTCTTTGAACAGAATGTCGATCTCACCATCTCCGTTGAAGTCTTCTAACCATTGCGACGAATAGCCCCAAGGTAGCAATCCACCAGCCGTCCCTCGCTGTTCGATCGTCATACTGACATCCTGCGCGAACACCGTCCCATCGGGTGTTGGTGCGCCGAGATGCACCTCGTACACACTGCGCTGTTTTCCGAGACTCCGTCCCTGTAGCGAGTGAATCAGAAGGTCAGCAACGCCGTCGCCGTTCAAATCTTGGAACCCGCGCAGGACCCTCCGCTTCGTGTTCTCTCTGAAGCCAAAGATGAGCGAGAACATATTCTCATCCTTGAAATCAAAGGCGATTGAGTAGGCACCGTCGGTGTCAAATGGGATGTCTACAGTGAAAGTCTCCGCCACTGGAGAAAATATCCCGCGGGCATCTTGGCGATAAACGTCAAACTGATCAGCGTTCCAGAACACGAGATCGCTGCGTCCGTCGAGGTCATAATCCATTTGGTGGAGACGGCTCAGATACCAGAGGGCAGTCAAGGCATTTATCCCGACCTCGCGGTAGCTGCGGCTATCGTCTAAGGCAATCTTGTCGAGAAAAGGGTCGGGCGGTCCGAGTTTTATCGGACGGGTGAACGAACCGTTGCGCAATTGTGTGGCTATCCAGAAACCGTCGATATCGGGGACTACCAAGTCGTTGAGTCCGTCCCCGTTTACGTCTCGAGTAATGTCGATATGTGGAATTCCACCGTCATCCGTTGCCTTGTAGTTCGTGGTGAGTTCAACGAGCATACGTTCCGCTGCCGATTCCGGATCAAACCAATTCAGGTGCCCGTGTTCGTAGGTGATTAAGCGATCGCGTCCACCAATATTTGCGACATCGACGAACAACACTTCGGGATGCAGCGTTGTGTCAAGCCTCAACTCCCAAATGCTGTCGTTGAACGCGTAGATGTGCAAGTGCCGGTTGTCATTTTCGTCACTGCTCACCACAGCAAGTTCCACGAAATCACCGCCGAGCAAAAATCCTGTTAGAATGGTTTGATGTTTCGCTGAACCCGTATCGATCTCGTGCTGCTCGAAAGTGAATTCGCCGGAATCGGAAGCCATTGAACCAACCTTTTTGCTAAGCAGCCCTGAACATCCCGTTAGAAGGACACTGAAGACCAGGATAAGAAAAGCAGGATGGAAGGATAGTCTGTGTTTTGCCGAAGGAAAGCATTTATGAAGTGGGTTTCGTTTTCTCATTTTTGTTCTCCTCTCGGATTTCGATATGTTAACATAGATAACTAAATAAACAGTGTTAACTTTATAGGTAAAAAATAGAGGCGACCTGCGCCAAATAGTTTTAAATTCTATGCCTGCAAATCCTGAATCGTTGTGTCAATCTCATACTGATCATTGACAAACAGCTCACGTGCTGCGACAGGAATTTGCCGCTGCAACTGTTCTTTTTCTCTGGCTCTCCGTTCTTTAACACCCATTGCTTTACCCTTAATTTACAGAGTCATCTAACTTTACACTGTTAAGTATATCGTGTATTTTTTCTGTTGTCAAATTTTTTTGCATTATTTTTTGTTTTTTCAAAGATATTCAGGGAATGTCAGGTGTTTTGAAATTCCAAGAGGTGATAGGAAAAGGAGAATACCTTTCTTTAGTACGTTCTTGCTCTTGTTTATCTACGCAATATTTCTCGACCCATTCTTCGGAAACACTGTCGGCTTGTTTCTGGAGTCGTCGGGGACCGAACACAAGGTTTTCAGGATAAACAATTTTCAACCAATCCATAATCCTGAGTGCTGTTTCTTCATAGGCGGGTACAAAATCCTCGTAAATTACCGTGAAGGGAGTAAGATCATATTGGGTGAAGTACGCTTGCCACGCTGCTTCGTGAAAAACAATCTCTTGAACGAAGTAGTCAATTGCTTCAAAACTGTATTCCGGTTCTTTATCCAGTTTGGGAATGGGGTCGCCTATTCTTTTCCACCAAACCAAGGTCTGAAGCCCTTTCCATAGCGAAACGGCTTGACGTACTTTGTCTCGACGCATTATCCAGATATAATGCAGATTTGGAAATAGTTCGTTTAGCACTACATCTGGCGACACGCTTCGATCTTTGAACCGTGGCAGTTGCAGTGCCTTGTTCATGAACTTGTCAAAATAGCCCCACATGAGTTTTGTTCCGAAGACACCATTTGATGTCGTACTTTTTTGTTTTACCTTATCAAGAAAGTCTGTGTAGTCCGTTGCTCCCCATTCTGTAGCCCAGCGTTCATCCTCCCAGAAGTATTCTCCCGGCTTGCCAGCGAGACTGGTATTCTCCAGAGCCTCGAACAGTAGGTAACCGCCACAACGCGGTGTCGCACAAATCAAATATGAGATACGTGGCTCCATACAAGAGATTCCTTTCATTTTTTTAACATAAAAGACACGAGTCTTGGCAGTTTGTTTTGGTCTGTTTCATGCCACCACTCTTTGAACGCCTCAAGGAGGAATCCACTGCTTTTGGCGGCATGCAGGAAATCTGAGATGTGATGCACGAATGCCTGAATTTCTGTGGTTCCCTGAGTTGTTTGGAAGTTTGCTTGTGTACCTTGATACTGCCTGAACGGGTGAAGTTCAGAAACGAAGAAGTGACCGCCAGGAACCAATACACGGAATGCCTCTGAGAATATGAATGAGAGGTCTTCTATATGTTCCAGGACAAGGTTGCAGACGACGAGGTCTACGGACGCGTTATCACAATGCCACGGGTGTGTAATGTCGGCAACGGAGAAGGTCACATTGTTAAACTTCAGCTTCTTTTTGGCGAGAGAAATCATGCCTTCTGAGAAGTCGATTGCCTGAACGTTCTTACCGATTTTTGAGAGAAAATGGGTATTTTTCCCGGTTCCACAACCGAGCTCAAGGATGGATTTATAGCGCAAATTGGCGAGTGTTTTTTCGATGACGATCTGATCTAAATCTCGTGTGCGGTTCTGATCCGAATCATAAGTTGCGGACCAATTGTTATATGCGTTTTGGATGTTGTTCATGTTGGGTTGTACGAATTAGGCTGATTTGTTCTCGTTTTCCTCTGGGATTTTGGCATCGGGAATTACTTGCGAATTATTATACTGTGGGTCCCTCTGGTTGTCAAGGGATTGCTTGTCGTCTCTCTTTTTTCTTTCTCATTTTTGCAGGTTTTGCTATAATTGGTTTTCTACAAAAAGACACTCCATCCCTACGTCGAAATATAGGGTTTGGGGTTGGAAATATAGTAGTATTTTCGCATAGGAGGCAAATAGAGATGAGTGTTAGAAGTTGCGGCGGATCCGTCCTAATTGGGTTGATTGTCATCACTTTTGGACTGTTGGTTGCAAGTAGCAGCCAGTCTGCTGTGCTTGATCCAAAAACTGTTGAAGTCGCTTACCTCTTTGATGAAGGAAAGGGGACTGTTGCTAAAGATATCTCTGAAAATGGTCGAGATGGGGACATCTCTGGGGCGAAATACGTCAAAGGCGTGTTCGGTACCTGCTTGGATTACGACGGCAAGGACGACAATCTGGTTGTTACGGGTTATGCTGGAATCGGTGGCACGGACCCTCGGACGACTGTTTTCTGGTTTAAAGCCGGGGACACACGAGAGCATTCGTGGGTGAAATGGGGACCGAACTTGACAGGAGAAAAGTACTACATCCGGTCGCATCTGAGAGGTGCCGAATGCAACTTAAGAGTTGAGGTTGCTGGCGGACAAAATTACGGGGCAGACGATGTCTGTGATAAGGAATGGCATCACATGGCGGTCGTCTTTCCGAAAGGTTCAGACGCTGTGAAAGACCACGACCTTTATGTTGATGGTGAACTTCAAACGAAGGAAGGGACCGATCAAGCGATGGACACGAATGATGAAGCTCAGGAAGTGAATATGGGGGACTTCCTTGCGCACCACCAGTTTATGTTCGGGCTCTTCGATGAAGTCGCTATCTTTAATGTGGATCTGAGTGAAGATCAGATTAAGGCAATCATGGATAACGGATTGCAAGCGGCACTCGGTGTAGACCCACAAGGGAAATTAGCCACAAGTTGGGGCATGATTAAGAAGTATTAATCCCACAGATCGAGTCCCAATAGTTTTCGTCCCAACGGGGTCAGTTCTGCGGGTCCATAGTTTTTCGCTTCCCATCCCCGCGGATCCCCCGGATAGGGACCCCGTCCCAATGCTCTCCGCTCCCGCCAGAGTGTAATACGCTCTTGTCGTCGTTCCTCATCCATCGGATCGGGAACGGGATGGAAGTTCATATATTGTGCTAACCGCGGTTTGTCGGAAGTATTGCGACCGTTGCCGTGCGGAAGTGCGACATGCCATATCAGCAGGGAACCTGCTTTCGCTGGGACCTGTATGAATTTTTCCCTATATATTTCCGGCGTAAGTTCTGGGACCCATGGATTTTCCTCGTCAATCAGCGACTTGTGCGCGCCGGGCCAACAGACAAAAGACCCCTGATTGTCAGTCGTGTCTGTCAGAAATAGGACACCTTGTGTGTGGAACCTAACGGGCAGTTTTGAGGTGTCGGCATCCCAGTGATACATACCCTTATGGTCCCACTCAGAATAATCGGGATGCTTCGGCGGTTTCATGTTGACGCGATCAGGGTGGACCCAAATGCGATGAGTATCATATACCTCGGTATAGATTTGGTGAATCGGTGGGTGTTGATAGACGTTCCACATGGCTTGGTGTTGGTACATTTCGACCATACCTGCGCCGGGTTTATGTGGGGCGCGATACCAGTCATTTGGATCTGAAGGGTCCATTTCCAAAAACGCAAAAATCGCATCAATGACCGCATCGCAAAGTTCAGTGGGGACGGCGTTTTCGATGACCATATAGCCGTATTCATCAAAATGGTCGCGATGTGCTTGTGTGAGTATTCCCATTTGGTTCCCTTTCGTGTTAGCGTTTAATATTTGAGCAAGTGTGCTATTGTAAGGTTGCACGCGCCGCCTGATACAAACGAAATAGACGCTCGTGTGTTTCTTGGGCAAGTATTTGTGGATGCCATACTAATTCCCCTATCAAGTCGCTAATAACGAATCCTGATGCCATGTCCACACCACGCAGCGTACTAATGGCAAATAGAGCGGCGGCTTCCATCTCGACTGTGACAACGCCTTCCTGTTGATAGTGTTGAATTTCTGCGACTGTTTCACGGAAAAAAGCGTCAATCGTCCAAGTTGGTCCCTGCGTATAAGGGATGCCATCAGCCTCCAGGGTCTGTATAAGCGCAGCTGTCAGATTTTTAGACGGCATCGCAGGTGCTAACGGATCTTCCAAATAGTGGTATGAAACGCCTTCATCACGAATCGCACTGGTACACACAACGACATCGCCAATATGAGAGGTTTTTTGTAGGCCGCCGGCAATCCCTACGTTGATGAATCGCTTGACCCCGAGTTCTATGCAAATTTCGAGGAGCATTGAGACACCGGGTGCACCGATGCCGTTATTGCCGCTGACTGCTACGCGATTGTCGGTTTCGGTCAATAGATAGAATCCGCCACCTACGCCGTGAATTTGCTCAACACTTTCGGTACGGGTAATACGTTCGAGCAGATTCCCTTCGTAGCAGAAAATAACACTTTCAGGTATGGGGAAATTAGGGATGAAACCTTGTTGACGGAAGTAGGCGACGTGCTGTTGAGGCGTAACTAAGGGACGCGATTTGTGTTTGTCGGGGAAATTCGGTATTGGCATGGTTGCTTTGAACTTTTGAAGGTTTTATTTGAATTAGAATTTATTGCAGAACTTATGTTAAAATAATAGCACATTTGGCAAGGAAAATCAAATTGTGTAGGGGCAGGTCTTGTGCCTGCCCAAATATTACTGGGATTAATGGTCTGTTGGGTTCAAATGGACCCTTGTCATACCCACGAAGTTCAGGAAATAGAACACAGCATCGTGTTTAGGTTCGATACAATTATCCTTCCCGCGAGCCGCTAACGTCGCATCGATTAACATCTCTACGGCTTTTTCGATCTCACGCACTGAGGCATCACAGCCCTTCGCGAGCTCTTCAACCGATTTTTTTCCTTCTATGAGTTGCCTCAAAATAGCGACGATGGTGGGATTTGTGAAGAGACTCGCAAGATTCGCAATCGCGGCATCTGGTACGCTTGATAGAAAATTATCAACACTGGTGGTCCAAAGCGAAAAACGGTTTGACTTTTTTCCGCCAGTGGTGCGGTAACTACCCCCATAACACCACGCAATGGGTTCCTCAGCATTCTGGGGGAGCCGACATAATGTTGATACCGCTTCCCGTTTTTCAGCTTCAAGAAAGGCATCCGATTCATCTGCGATAACCTGAAGCTGCTCCTGCAAATCGGCAATCTGACGCTGCATTTCTTCAAGACTTGCCCTAAGTTTGGATTCGCCTCTGACTTCCTTTGTCATGGTCATTTCTCCTTTTAATTGATTTTGGGTGTAATGTTCCCCTTCGGTTGTAATCTCGAGTGCTTCTCGGATCATAAACGCATACTTCCTTAATCGTTGCCTCGCACGACGGATCCGACTCTTAATGGTATTCTCTGAGACCCCTAAGGTCTCTCCTATTTCTGAAGAGGTCATCTCTTCAAAATAGTGGAGCGTGATAATCTCGCGGTCACTCTCCTTCAACGCCGCAAGCAGTTTTTTGACGAGATCGCGTTGCACTTCGGTAGTCGCTTTGGCGTGTTCTGTTGCGATGTACCGAGAATACGCCGCTCCCTCTATTTCCGAGATGTGGACCTCTTCCATCGACCTAACTTGTAGTCGGTTTTTTCGGAACCATGCGATACAAAGATGATCTACAATCGCATATAGCCACTTTGAAAACTGTGCCGGATGATTTAGCGTGTCAAGTTTCTGATAGACTCGCAGGAAAGTCTCTTGTGTAATATCCTCAGCAATCTGGAAATCTCCTATTTTCCGCAATGCGTAGGCATGAACCTGCCGTTGATATTTTTCGATCAAACGTTCAAAGGCGTGCTCATCCCCCGCAAGGATACGCTGGATTAACATAACATCGTCGCTTTGCATCAGACATCTCCAAAAAACTATTTTACCAATTGGGCTGGACGGTTTACATGTTTCGACGGTAGCTGCGGATAAAAAAGCGCGAAAAAGCACCGTATCCGTCGGCTTCGCTATATAGTGACGCGAACTGAAAGAAAAAGGTGCATAATTTTGAAAAAAATGGGTTTGAAGGGAAATATCTGCTGGAAAGTTTCGTCTAAAATTGAAAGGTTGTAGTTGGCGAGGTTAAGAGAAACCGCGTCTGAGTTTTCCTAAAGACCCCTCGCCAACGAGAACAGCACTGCGTTTAACGGTCGGATTTGGTGTGTCCAAGATGCACAGTCGTCATACTCACGAAATTCAAGAAAAAGGAGACAGCATCGTTATGAGGTTTGATGAGATTGTCTTCCGTGCGGAGCACTAATGTCGCTTTCATTAACGTCTCCACGGCTTCCTTCACTTCACTTTCTGAGATGCCGGTCTCTTTGGTCAGATCCTCAACTGATTTTTTTCCCTCTACTAACTGCCTTAAAACAGCGATTACGGTAGGGTTTGTGAAGAGGTTTGCGAATTCCGCTATTTCAATATCTGGTGCGTTAGATAAGAAATGGTCGATGTTATCCCACCAGAATGCAACACGCTTGCGGGTATTAGTGGAAAGGGTACCATAAGCACCTACATAACCCCAGGCGATTTGCCCTTCGGCGTTATCAGGGAGATGACACAATGTTTCAAGTGCTTCGATTTTTTCTGGGTCACGAAGTGCCTCATATTCATCTCCGATGAGGGTGGTTGTCGCGGCGAGAAGCAGACAAGTAATGACCATGATTGTAAAGCGAAATTTTATCAGGTGGGCAAAAAGCCCGCGTTTCAAAGCTGCTGAAAGCATTGAGGACTCCTTTCTGCCACTTGAGGCAGATGTCAATTTGGGAATGACCATATACTGTTAGATATTGTTATCCAAAAATCCGAGGATTTACCTCAGTAATTGAAAGCGATAAAAGTAGGTGGAAATCTGTCCTTATCAGTTTAAATCTCAGGTTTAATATGCCCAAGATGTACGATCGTCATACTCACAAAGTTTAGGAGGAAGGAAACGGCATCGTTTTTGGATTTAATGAGATTGTCTTCCGTGCGTTCCACCAATGTTTCATCCAGTAACAACGCCACGGCTTCCTCTACTTCACTTTCAGAGATGTTGCACGCTTGTGCGAGATCCGCAACGGATTTTTTGCCTTCTACCAATTGTCTCAAAACGGCAACGATGGTTGGATTTGTAAAGAGACTTGCGAAATTCACAAGGTCAGCATCTGGTGCTTTAGATAGGAAACTGTCAATGTTAGTGGACCAGAATGCGATACGCTTGGTCGTTTTATTGGGAGAGGTGCCATAAGCACCCACGTAACCCCACGAGATCTGCCTTTCGGCATCTACAGGGAGATGGCATATAGTCCGAAGTGCTTCACTTCTTTGAGGGTCATGGAGCTGCATATCATCGGCGTGAAAAACGTCCGATTCGGCTGCGACAACCTTAATTTCTTCTTGCAACTCAGCAATCTGACGCTGGAGTTCTTTCAATCTTGCTTCGATCTTGGCTTCATCTCTCGTTTCCTTTGCCATGCTGGTCTCTCCTTTCATTTGCTCATGGGAATGGTGTCTCCCTTCGATTGTAATGTCGAGGACCTCTTGAATCATAAATTCATACTTCTTCAGTTGTTGCCTCGCACGGTGGAGGCGACTCTTGATGGTATTTTCTGATACACCTAAGAACTCACCTATTTCTGGCGATGACATCTCTTCAAAATAGTGGAGTGTGATAACCTCGCGGTCCCGCTCCTTCAACTTGGCAAGCAGCTTCTCGACGAGGTCGCGTTGTGCGTCAGCAGTCGTTTTTGCTTGTTCTGTAGCAACATATTCGGAGTACGCCTCTGCCTCTATTTCCGAGATGTCGGTTTCCTCCAGCGGTTCCGTCTGAATCCTATTTTTTCGTATCCATGCGATGCAGCGTCGATGCGCAATCTGATGGAGCCATCTTGTGAACTGCGTTGGGTTTTCCAAGGTGTCGAGTTTCTGATAGACTTGGAGAAAAGTTTCCTGCACAATATCTTCGGCAATCTGAAAATCGTCTATTTTTCCCCATACGAATGTATGGATCTGCTGCTGGTATTTTCTGACCAAACTCGCAAATGCATTTTGATCGCCATTGAGGATACGCTGAATTAACACAACATCATCACTTTTCATCGAGTATCTCCAGAAAACTTGTTTGCTAATAGGACTGGATGGTTGACACATTTTGGAATAGATGTACTTAAAAAGTGCCAGACAAGTCTCCGCCCCGTCACTATATAATGACGCGAGTTAGGTGGGGAAAGGTGCATAATTCTGGAGAGAAGGACAATGGGTTCAAAATAACGGATAGGTTTATTTGACGACCCTTCCGTCAATGTACTGTTCCGCAACGGTGTGTCCGCAGAGGTTTAGCACCGTTGGAAAGACATCGACAGAACGAATGTACGATTCGGCGATTGGATAATTCGTGGCGAGTGGGATGTGCAGATGCTCCGCGATTAAGGCACCGTGTGTCGCATGATGCTCCGGGACCTCATAACGGGCGCGTAGGTCGTAACCACTCTCAGCACTTAGGACGAGGTCACCGGTTCGTTCGCTGTTGAAGATTTGCCACAGTTGGACGATTCCGTCTGGATATGTGCTCTCGTAGGTCTTACGTAGGGTTTCGCGTGAGGATAGACCTTTATAGTGAGCACTGTATCCGAGCGGATCTGTTCCAGTAAACCGATAGGAGAAACGAAGCGAGTCTGTGGATTTAAAAGTTGCGGTCCCGCGCTGTGGATTTTCGCAAGTTTTGTTTTGCAAGTGGCAAGAAATTCTCCCTTGTCCAGTTCGGCTTTGAACGATGATGTCTCCCGTTTCGCTCTGCCCTGCAACAAGTCCTAAGCCCTCCAGTTCAATCAGTGAACCAATGACACCCATTTGCTGAAGTTTCTCGAAAGGCGTGCGCCCGCCCCATCCCTTTCCGTCCGAACTGTTTTTGAAATAGAGGTGTGTCATCCCATTTCCGGACACCATACTCGCAGAGACGGCACCTTGCCGCCAAACCTTTGGATAATGCAGGCATCGCCAACCCCCGTCGTCTAAATGCTGAGGGATGTCAATGTGCGTGTGAGTATCGGTCATTCCGTGATCGCTGGTAATCAGGATGAGTGTTTCTTCGAGGGTCTTGGCTTTTTGTAAAGTATGGATGAGGTGTCCAATGGCAGTATCGATTTCTTGGTAGGTCTGAAACACCTGTCGAGATCGTATCTCTGTGAGGTGTGAAAAAGTATCGACTGCGGGAAAGAGGCACATCACAAACTTGTCATCCGTTTCGACGGCTTTATGTAGGTGATGCGTAGCGATCTTGTTAACGAATCGCCAGCGATGCGAGAAGTGGGCATACGTATAGAGGAACGGTTTAATCCAACGGGTTCGGTTTTTAGAAGATGGACACCCGCGAGCGAGGAGATTGTAAATATTACTTACGGGTGAGAAAAAATTAAAAAGTGTCGGATAGCCTATCGGTAAGTCGGCTTCAAAACGCAGCCCGTCGATTCCCATATAACTGCAGATGCCGGGACGTTTGAAGCGATGTGGAAAATGAAAGTCCGATTTAGACAACCACCGGATACCCGGAATATTCGCTGTGCCGGGATACAATCCCATAAAAAAAGGGAGAAAGGCGGGACCTGTTGTTGAAGGAAAAACGGAGATAGCCTTGTTCAGACTGCCGCGGTCCACGACGTGTTTCTTGATATTCGGGAGGTCACCGTTTTCAAGCAACCCTCTAAACACTGCGTAGGGTGCTCCATCAATTAAAATAAAAACAAAGCGTTTGAAGGAACGTTCGGTTGATCCCATTATTCCCCCGTATTACTATGTGATAATGTGTGGAAAGATCAAATTTGTTCTATTATGAATCCTTTCCTTGGGTATAAGTTTCCCAGAGTGCTTTCGGATTTTCGACAGAGAGACCGACGTTTCCACATTCGCCGCAGACAGTTGCGCGCAACGCTTCTCTGTGAGCCTTCTTAAAAATCATAGCATCGGGGTTACCCTCTACTTCGACTTCAACATCTTGTCCCATTCCGGCTTCGTAGCGATCCCGAATTCTCAAATTAGGCATGACCTTCTCGGATCCACACCTGCCACACTTCATTGCTGGCATCTGGCTATACCTCCATATTTCAATATTTCGTGCTTATACAAACTATTATATTCTGAATCGTCAGCAGTGTCAATCTTTCTAATTCGAGAGCATAGACTCCTTGTAGCATAGGAGACTGTTAGCCTGTGCCATACGTATCAAAATTTAATTTGACAAACCGATATATAATGTTGTATAATAATTACGTGTAATTAACTTATCTGTATTTAATGAAACAAAGGAGATTTTACAATGTCAGAATATGAAGCAAAACACGGCAGAAAAAGACACCGTGAAAGAAGAAGGCATAAGCGCGAAAAAGGAGAAGGAAAAAGAGATAATGTCGTAATGGTCAGGGTTGATGAGGAAAACCTGAATCGGATTGACGAGCTTGTGGAGACCGGACAATTTAACAGCCGTTCCGAAGCGACGGCGTTTCTTATCAGTGAAGGCATCAAAGCCAAACAGCAGATGTTCGAGCAGATGGCGGATAAAATTTCTCAGATTCAAGATTTAAGAACTGAGTTAGAGGCAATGATTGCCGAAAATACAAAAGCGTCCGAATCTATCGGGCAAAATGGAGAAAGTCGATGACACGAATCACTGTCGCGCTTCTGTTAATTTTGTGTTTTCTTGTCGGGACTTTGGTGCTGGCGCAGCAACGAAATCGAACTGAACCAAAAGTGCCTGAAGGCGTAACAGTCCATCAAGATATTGCTTATGTTACCGATGGGCACGAACGTCAGAAACTGGATCTTTACATACCGAACGAAGGAGAAAACCTACCGCTCATCATCTGGGTGCATGGGGGTGCTTGGCTCGGTGGCAGCAAGGAACGTTATGCCCCGATGGAATATCTCAAATCGGGCTATGCGGGTGCGAGTATCGGCTACCGTTTGAGCCAACACGCTACCTTTCCGGCACAAATCGAAGACGTGAAAGCCGCGGTGCGGTGGATCCGCGCGAATGCGGAAACCTACCGTCTCGATCCGAATCGATTTGCGGCATGGGGTTCTTCTGCGGGTGGTCATCTCGTTGCTATGCTCGGCACAGCCGGCGATATAACCGAATTTGAGGTCGGTGAAAATCTGGGAGTGTCCAGTCGGGTACAAGCCGTCGTTAATTACTTCGGACCCACAGATTTCCTTCAGATGGACACGCATCGCCTCCCAGATGGATTGGTTCATGACGCACCTGATTCGCCAGAGTCTAAATTGGTCGGTGGACCCATTCAAGAGTATGAGGACCGCGTGGCGAGAGCGAATCCTATCACGTACGTCTCCAAAGACGATCCGCCTATTCTGATTATCCACGGGGATCAGGATAAACTTGTTCCGTATCATCAGAGCGTGTTGCTGAAGGAAGGGTTAGAAGCGGTGGGCGCGCCTGTTACCCTCTACAAAGTAGAGGGAGGCGGACACGGCGGATTCAAGGATCCAAGAGTCCCAGAATTAACAAAAACCTTCCTTGAAAAACATCTGAAGCCGTAATGTATGAGAACAGCCAAGCACGATCTGACACATGGCAGCATTTCAAAAGCCCTCCTGCGATTGGCGATCCCTACCTTTGTCAGTCAACTGCTTCAAGATTTGTTTAACATCGTCGATATGATTTTCGTTGGTCGGCTCGGCCCCGGAGCCCTCGTTGCTGTCGCGGTCAGTGGGAATTTGCTGCGGCTCGTGAGCATTCTGGCACACGGTATCTCAACAGGGACGATTATCCTTGTGTCTCAGGCTATCGGTGCCAGAAAGCGTGCGCAAAGCGAAGATATTGCGATGCAATCCTTGACCCTTAACGTGGTATGTGCGTTGGGTATCGGGATATTGGGCTATCCGTTAGCTGAATCTGGATTATGGTTAATGGGTGTCGAACCAGAGGTTGTTCCATTGGGTGTTCCCTATCTTCGCGTTATGCTGCTCGGTGGGGTGGTGATGTTTCTCTCCCGCACCCTCACTGCCATTTTTCGCGGTGCCGGGGATGCGATGACACCGATGGTTGTCCTAATTTTTTCTTCGGTTGTTAACATCGTTTTGGATCCGCTGCTCATCTTTGGGATCTGGGGGTTTCCGCGACTCGGCGTGGTCGGTTCGGCGTATGCGACAGTGATTGGTCGCAGTCTCGGCGTTGTTGTTCTTCTTTATCTATGTTTTAGAGGATATAGTGTGATTTCTCTGCGTCATGTTCAACGTCGCCCGGACTTTTCACTGTGGGGTCAAATCATGCGTTTGGGAATTTTTACGTCCATGCAGGCGTTATTGCGGCACGGTTCACGCGTGTTGTTTATTCGGGTCGTCGCTGTCTTTGGCACGAATCCGGTTGCTGCCTACGCGATCTGTATGCGGTTGCGTAGCCTTGTTATGCATTTTGGGACTGCCTTCTCAAACGCTACAGCACCGATGGTCGGGCAGAATATCGGAGCCAACCGAATTGATCGTGCTGAGAAATCAGCGCATTTAGGAAGCGTCTTAGCAGCGGTAGTCGTTACGTTTATCGGCATTTTCTTATTCACGATCCCTCAGTTCTTCGTCGGTTGGTTCACGAGCGATCCTGCAGTTATTGAGATTGGGAATGTGTATTTGCGTTATCTCGCAGCGACGTTTCCGTTCATGGTTGTCGCCAGTGTTTTAGGGCGTGCGCTCAACGGTGCTGGAGATACGAAGTCCCCGATGACGATTACAGGACTCTCTCAGTTCGGGGTTGGATTGATATTGGTGATTCTGCTCTCCCAGTTGATAGGACTCACAGGGATTTGGTGGGGGATTGCGGTATCAAACGTTGTGCAATGTCTCCTGATAGGGTACTGGTTCACGCGCGGCAACTGGAAGTTACAAAAGCGAGGTGTCGTCAGTCCGACCTGAGTCCGACGTATCTCAACATAGCACTATTATTGTTTTTAGGGATGTGCTATACTCTCTGAAAACTATTTTTGGAGAGACACAATGCGACTTTTTACTTTTTCACTACTTGTTATCACAATTGTTTTCACACTCGGTTGCGCTGAAAATAGATTAGATGTTGTTCTTGACCAGTTGGACCGACCCACTTACGAAGTTGTTGACGAGGTCGCAGGTTGTTATGACTATTTACTGGGTGACCTAACACAGTACTACATCGCCTTGGATAAAGTCTGTGTGGATTTATTGGTAACGGGGAAAACGCTTGAGGAATTAGCTGTTGATACAACCATTTCTGAAATCCTATCGGATACCGACACATATCACGCCGAATATGTAGAACTTGAGGCTTTTGTGATTGCCATCAACGAGGAGGATATAGTGATTGCAGATGTGAATAATGATCTCACCAGTGATACCCTTATTATCCTTGAGGATGGCACAGGGTATATTGACAATCTCACGCGGGGCAGTCAATATAAGTTTCTGATTCAAGTTGTCATTGCTGATGTCGGCAACCTCGGTCGACTTCTTGTCGAACCGGTAGCAGTAGCAGTAGAGGACGAGTGATTACAGTCTTATTGAGGGGTTTGTAGACTATTCTCGAAAGCCGTTAGTCTTTGTTTTTCACTCAAACGAAGACTCCCATTGCTGGATATTTTGTAGCGCAAACTGTTAGTTTGCGAGCTTATATGCACAATCTAAAAGGTTATGCTACAAAGTGGCAACTTAGGTTACTAATGGGGTGTTAAGGCTATTTTTTAAGAATAATGGAGGTTAAACACACATTGTGAGGGCAATAAAAATAAAAATGATGATAATGATGTTCGCGCTGACGTGTGGCGGTGTGTCAAGTGCTGCAGACAATACGGATCCGTTTGTTGCTTCAACTTCGGTGGGGATTGTTTCTACGGATTCGGGTAAACTACAAGGGTTTGTTCAGAATGGGATTTATACGTACCGCGGTGTACCATACGCCAAGGCAGAACGGTTCATGATGCCCGAAAAGATTGATACGTGGGATGGCATCAGGCCAGCACTCACTTACGGTGAAATATGTCCGATTCCGCCTATGTCCGGTGTTGCCAGGGATGAGCTCTTCAATCCACACCGTTACTTACCACAGAGCGAAGATTGTCAATTCCTTAACATTTGGACCCCCGGGATTCGAGATGATAAGAAACGACCTGTTATGGTCTGGCTGCATGGCGGCGGTTTTACAAATGGATCCTCAATTGAGCAGGTGGCTTATGAGGGCGAAAATCTCAGCAGGAAGGGAGACGTTGTTGTGGTCTCTCTTAACCACCGACTGAACATCCTTGGATATCTGGATCTGTCTGCTTACGGCACCAAATACAAGTACTCCGGCAATGTTGGAATGGCAGATATAGTCGCTGCTCTGGAGTGGATCAAGACCAACATTACAGAATTCGGTGGAGACCCCGACAATGTGACAGTGTTCGGACAATCCGGCGGGGGTGCTAAAGTCCGTATCCTGATAGGGATGCCTGCCGCGAAGGGGCTCATTCATAAAGGGATTGTTCAAAGCGGTGCCGGTTTTAATTCTACCGTTGAACAAAGTATCAGTCGCCGCGTTGTTGAGTTAACCTTACAGAACTTAGGGCTGAAATCTGAACAGGTTGATGAAATTCAGAAAGTGCCGTATCTCCAACTCCTTGAAGCAGGGAACAAAGCGCGGGAACACCTTCGCGCTGAAGACCGGACAGTCCGAGCAGGATGGGCACCTATCAGGGACGGTGACTATATTCCCGACCATCCCGATGGACCCGAATTTACGCCACAAGCAAAAAATATTCCGGTAATGATTGGCACAGTACTGAATGAGTTTACGAGCATCCATCGTACGCCTCCCGCGGAACTTCAAGCCGACAATAAAAATACGTGGAGCAAGGAGATCGCGAGAGCCAAATTAGTAGAGCAGTACGGGGACAAGGCTGACGCAATTGCAGCAGCGTTCCTGAAGGCGTATCCCGACAAGAAGTACGCCGATGCCTATTTCGTTGATACTTGGGGGAGACCTGGCGTAATCAATAACGCGCGATTAAAAGCGGACCAAAATGGGGCACCAGTCTACACGTATGTATTCACTTATGAATCTCCGGTAATGGATGGGGTCGGGATGGCGTGGCACTGTGCGGAAATCCCTTATATCTTCAACAATGTTGATATTGTTCCAACGGCAACCGGTGGTGGGAAAGTCGCACAGACACTTGCGGACAAAATGAGCATGGCGTGGATTAACTTTGCCCGACACGGTAATCCCAATCATCCGGGATTGCCCGAATGGCACGCTTTTACCAGTGAAGGTGGTGCAACGATGATTTTCGATACCACTTGTGAGGTACGATACCATCACGACAAAGAGCTAATGGAGTTACTGCGTCGCTGATTCCTTAATAGTGAGTATCTGGTTCGGCGCGATGTCTCGGAGTATATCCACGACCCCGCTGGGCCAGCTCACCTTAATACTGTCGATGCGTTTATGCGTCCCAATGCCAAAATGGAGACGTAAATCGTTGTGAGAGAGATAGCCTGACCCACCCCGTACTTCATCAATTTGGATCGAATCGCCGGTCTGAATTTTTACCCGTGTGCCGATGCCTGCCCGATTGCTCCGCGTTCCAATCGTACGAATCAGAATCCAATTGCCCTGATTTCCACTATCGTTGCGAAGGAATTGCGGGGTACCGTTGGCGTTGGAGATTAGCACGTCCAAGTCACCGTCGTTGTCATAATCCCCAGTGGCGAGACCACGACTCACTTCGCGCGCCTGGAACCCACTGCCGGCTTTCATTGAGATATTAAGGAAGTGTCCGTGTCCATTGTTAATCAACAGATAGTTTCGCTGCGGATAGGTCGTTGTGTCGTCATATTGTTCGACCGTATCTTGAAGATGACCGTTGGCGATTAGCAAATCTTTGTCTCCATCGTTGTCCACGTCGAAAAAATCGGCACCCCAACCGACATAGGGGAGACTCTCAGCCATACCCGCCACAAACGATACATCCGTGAAGAAGCTGCCATTATCGTTGCGGTAGAGGGCATTCGGTTGTTGCTGATAGTTGACAGCAATGAGGTCTAAGCGTCCATCATTGTCATAGTCCCCAAAATCGACTCCCATTGTTCCCTGTACGTTCCCGTTTTCGTCAGCCTCCACGCCTGCCATCCAGCCGACATTTGTGAATGTGCCATCACCGTTGTTGTGGTAGAGAAAGTTCTCCCCGGCATCGTTGCCGATGTAGCAGTCTACGTCGCCATCGTTGTCGTAATCTCCGAACACGACCCCCATCCCTTTCCCATCTTCGTTGTATACACCGGTGCTGGCGGTGACATCGGTAAAAGTCCCATCGCCGTTATTGCGATATAAGGTGTCTGGTGAGCCTTTGAAACTTTCCGGTGGACAGTAGGTCGCCACGCCTTTTTGTGTGCAGTTGATGTGCGTTTCAAAGTCAAAGTCGATGTAGTTAGCAACGTACAAGTCAACAAACCCGTCGTTATCATAATCGGCAAAGGCGCAGCCAAGACTCCAACGGTCGTCTCCGACCCCGGCGTGCTGTGTGACATCCGTGAATGTGCTATCGCCGTTATTTCGATAAAGCACATTCGTGCCAAAGTTAGTCACATATAAATCCAAATCGCCGTCGTTGTCGTAGTCAGCGGCAGCGCAACCCGCACCGTAGCCGGTATCTCCAACGCCTACCTGTTCCGTGACATCCGTAAAGGTACCATCACCGTTGTTGTGATAAAGTCGATTGGTGGGTGGTGTGGATGAGTTAAAGCCGGGTAGATCTGCGCTGTTAACGAAATATATATCCAGCAACCCGTCGTCGTCATAGTCAAAAAAGGCGACACCCGATCCAACCGTTTCCAAAAAATACCGCTGCCCGCTCCTGCCGTCAACGTGCTGGAACCGGATACCCGCCGCCTCTGTGACAGCAGTGAATGAAATTTTACCTTCGGTATCCGCCCAGCAGAAGGAATTCATTAAACAAGTTGTGAGAAATAGACAGATTGCGTATCGCATTCCGAATTAACGCGACTCCTTCTTTTTCGCTTGGCGGACTTGATGAAGGTATTCTTGCGCCTGCTTGTTATGAGGTGCCACTTTAAGTGCCTTCTGAAAAGTGGCTTCAGCCCGATTGTAGTCTTTCATCGCAAGATAGATCGCGCCGAGCATATTGAGATTTTGCACGTTTGGTGTTGTTTCAGTCGCTTTTTCAGCGAGTTGACGGGCGATTTCCAGATGGTGTGCAGATTTCTTTGACTGGTTGGACTGTTGATACAGTAGACCGAGCATCAGATGCCCTTTGGTATATCCTGAATTAACACCGATTGCGGTTTTGTAGACGGTAACCGCCTTACTGCCCTGTTGATTCTGAATATAGAGTGCGGCGATTTTATCGTAAGCCGCCATCAAAGCGGCATCTTTGAGAATTGCGGTTTTATACTGCTCAAACGCTTTTTGGAGTTGCCCGTGGTCTGCGTAGATTTTCGCAAGCACCATATACCCGTCAGGGTCGTCCGGTTTTTCACGAATTTTCTGCTGTGCTGCATCGAAGGTGTCTTGAAATTCTCGAATCTGCTGTGCAATTTGGTGTTGCTGCGCTGCCGCTTCAACCTGTCCGAGACGGAAATAACAACGCGCAAGGTTATGGTGAAGCGCGAGGTCTCCCTGACGGTGCGGAAGCACACGCTCATATTCGAGAACCGCTTTCTCATATTCGCCGATCTGCTGATAGACAAAGCCGAGTTCAAATCTTGCTGGTGTGTAATCGGCGTTAATTGCCAGCACCTGCTGAAAATCGGCGATTGCCCTCTCATACTCTCCCTGTTTGGTGTAGACGATGCCGCGATTGCAGTATATTTCTGGCGATTGCAGCTTCAGTTCAATTGCCTGTGTATACGTTTCCAGCGCAAGGTCAAACTTGAACTGCGCGAGGTAGATGTTGCCCAATCCGAGGTACGCTTGCGGCAACATGGGATCCAATTCGATGACCTTCTGATATTCGCGCAGAGCCTCATCGAAGCGTTGCTCGTTAGCAAACATCTCCGCTTGTCGATAGTGTTGTAGCAACAGTTCGGAGTGTTGGGCACTCACTGTGAAGCTTGAACAGAAGAGGATAAAAGCGGTTAGAAACAGATGTCTCATTGATGCGCTTGTTTGATTTGACCCCATGTCACCGAGAGTTTGTCACTCGGATCGACAGCAGCGGTCGTGCTGAAAATTATATCCCCCAACACGCCAGGACTGTTGTCATTTTCAAAATCACTCGACCACGCCATCGCGCCACCTTGGGGTGGATCGTAGACAGGATCAACATCCATCACCGTAATGTCAAATCCGATGACATCACCGTCTTCCGGTTTGATCCGTTTTCCGTAGTAAGCATCGAAGACTTTCCAGGGCATACGGATTTCAAAAGTGTAGCTGCCTCCATCATTTTTCGCCATGATGTGTCCCTTTGCTGGACTGTTGAGCTCCGGGTCCTCGACTTGGCCGTCTCTTTGAAATGCAGCACCTGCACCGCGTGCAGTCAACGGTGCAATTTCCCAATAGGTATCATCCGGTTCGTAAGTGCTAATCGCGGCAATAGCAGCGGTATCAAATTTCTTATTTCCGAACTTTTTGGTTGGGGCATCGTGCTTCGTGTCGAAACAGAGCCAATATCCTTCAAAATTCCTATCGTTCCGCGCGTCAAAAGGTGGATCTAATTCGTTGATATCGTCATCAACGACTTCAAAAGCGAGATAGAGATTGTCATCATCCCACATGGTCATCCATGTAACGTGGAGATCATCGTCGCCGTCAATCTGTCCGCGACTCACACGATTCCCACCTTTATTTGTGTTGCGACCGGCACCGCCGCCTGCAACGATTTGATACCAATCCTGCGGTTTTGTGGTAATCTCTTGCGCGAGGCTTCTAACGATCGCCCATTCTACAAGGTCGCCATCAATGGTGATGTCTCCTCTCCTCGGTGCACTGATTGCCTCTCCACCAGAATGCGCAAACCCGTCTGTTGTGAGGAGGATTAGCCAGATTGAAATAAGTGTTGCGACAAACAAACCGAGCGTTTTTTGAGCGTGAATCGTGAATTTCATGAAGTTACCCTCCTTTTTTTAAGTTTCTGGAAAGGTTTATGCTGAATTGTCTTAGAATGTTAAGGGGGGAATAAGGTTTCCACCCATTTTCTGCGTAGGAAAAATAAGGGAGATAGCGGTTAATCAAGGCCTGTTGTTCTCTCCAGTTTCAGATTAGGGACAAGTCCGTTTGTAGTAGGGCAATTCATTGCCCGTTCGGGACGTGTGATGAATCGCACTACTACAAACTAACCCTTAAATCCAAGGTGGACAGACTGCTATTTGTAACCGCCTTTAATCTTACCCCACGTTGACGGCAATTTGTCTCTCGGATCGACGGACGTTGCACTGCCGACAACCTCAGTAGAAATCATGAGATCGCCGAGTACACCCGGACTGTTGTCGTTTTCAAAATCACTCGACCAAGCGATTGCGCCACCAAGCGGCGCGGCATACGTGCCGGGAGCGTCACCGTCAATATCTGTGATTGTGATATCGAATCCGATGACCAAACCGTCTGTAGGCGCGAGAGCTGCACCGAAAAACGGCTCAAAGACTGACCAAGGCAGGCGTATCTCAGCGGAATAGCCACTACCCGTTTTCTGACCGGCAACGTGTCCATTTCCTGGTTCGCCTAACTCTGGATCAAGACCTGCGCTCAAGGATTGTGCCCATGCCCCAACCCCTGTAGTTGTTAAGGGAGCGAAGATCCAGTAGTGGTCGTCCGCTTCATAGGTGCTATTATTGGCGACGTGTCTCGTTTCAAACTCGTGATGTGGAAACTCAAACACAGGTGCATCGTGCTTGGTGTCGAATAATAACCATATCCCGTCGATGTCTCCAGTCCGAGTGGCGAGGTCGTTGGCATATTCGTGTGTGCTGTCGTCGGTGACATCAAATGCAAAATAGAGATAATCGTCGTCCCACAGCGTCGCCCAGCGCGCTAAGAAATCGTCGTCACCGTCGAATTTACCACGGCTGACACGGAGCCCACCGTCGTTTGTGTCGGCACCCGCACCACCCCCCGGAATAATCTGGTACCAGTCTTGGTTATGTTTCGGATCGCGTGGGTCTACAACGATGTCTTGCAGAGGAGAAGCTTCTTGAAATATCGCGTCCCATTCTGCTTCATCGAGCATGCCATCAATTGTGATAGGTGTTTCGGTCTTTTTCGATGTCACTTCACCACCTGAATGTGCCAGCACCGACACTGTGGACAGCGCGAATAAAACACAGCAGGCGATAGTAAATAGATTGGCTTTTATAGAGAATGGTTTGTTTGGAAAAAACATTGTAAACCTCCTATGGATGATCTTTGTCCTAAAAGGCAAAGACGTTTCAGCCTTTTGTAAAGACATGCTTGATGTCTGGGTTTCGCAAGCAATAGGTACGTCGGTAAGACAAACGGACAGGATAGTTGCCATCGCGTGTCGTTGTGAGGATATTGAGATGCCTCAATTACCAGATGGCTTCTGTGGCAATTCTATAGTATGTGAAAATAAAAGTCAAGTTTTTTAATCGCTATAGCAGTTGCTGACTGCCATTAACGTTTTAAAGCAACTGAAACGCCATCGCGGAGCGGGATAATCGTCGTGAAGACCTCAGGCGAACTGTAGAGCAGCCGCGTTACTTCTCTAACACCGATCGTAGCCTCATGGAACCACTGCTCCTGTTCGTTAAGTCCTTCTGGGGCACTACCGGGTTCCTGCGTGACGACACGTCCACCCCAAATCATGTTATCCGTAATAAACAACCCACCGCTTCTGAGTCGCGGAATCGCTTTCTGAAACGCTTCGGGATACCCGTCTTTGTCAATGTCGTTATAGATGATGTCAAACTCGCCTTCGGTATCGTCAATAATTTCAAGGGCATTGCCGACGCGATAGTCGATACGATCTGCAATCCCACCGCGCGCAAGATACCCCGCGGCGCGATCCGCATTCTCCTGCGAACCATCGGTGCAGATAATAGAGGCTTCCGGTTTTTGCAGTGCCTTCGCCATCCAATACGCCGAATAGCCAAAACCTGAACCCATCTCGAAAATCCGGGTCGGGTTGGTTATCAGGACCAGTTGATGCAAGACGCGTCCGACGAGCGGTCCCACAATCGGAAAGCGGTTTGCCCGGGCATGCGCTTCCATCTCCGTGAGTACTGCGTCGCGTTCAGGAATGATGCCGAGTAAATAGTCGTCGATTGACGGGTGAAGAATATCCAAATGTTGCATAGATTACTCCTGTTTTGTCTGATAATGAATCAAAGCCTGTACATCCAATATCTGCAAAAATTGAACGAAAACCGCTTCGGACAACTGACGAAGCGACCAGAGTTAATAGCTAAAAAACTTCTTTTCTCCAGCGTTCAAGTGGGTGTTCACGTGGCGTGAGTGGCATAGGGACCCGGGCCCCTTGCCGATGCGATTCCCATGTTGCATGAATCATTTCAAGGCAATCGCGCCCGTCTCTACCACTCGCGAAGGGCTCGCGGTCTTCTTCGATGGCTTCAATGAGATCGCGTAGCATGAGACGTTGCAATAGCAACCGTATTGAGGCTTTATCTCGTGGATTACCTTGTTCGTCAAGGTCTTCAGCAGATAGATGCACCGGCTCCCACGCTTCTGCAGGGGTTTTGTGTTGTCCTTTGTGAATAAACATCGTCGTGCCGACGCTCTCTCGGATGGCAATTCTGCCTTCCGTCCCGATAATGTCGATACCGTAAGCGTTATCGTTGGTCTCGGGCTGCGCGAGGAACTGCACATCGGCATGGATGCCGTTCTTGAAACGAAAAGCAGCGTGTCCGCGTTCCCCAAGTACAAGTCCCGCGTCGCGGTCAAATGCGTGAACCTCTTGTGTGTGTTTGATGTCGTCAACGGTTGATTCGCGACCGTCCATCTGCACGAGGTGTGCGTGTGTCCACTCGACATCGCCCGCGAAGAGACGCAACCAATCGTAGAGATGCGTACCCATCTCCATGAGCGAGTTGCCCACCTTGCGTCCGCCTTTGTCTGTTGCCTTCATCAGGACGACATCGCCGATCTCGCCTTTTTCAATCAACGAAAGGACGTGCCGGTTATATGGACTGGCGCGTTTGATGTGGTTAATGGCAAACTTGACGTTGTGTCGGTCGCAGGTTTCGACCATCTCGTCGGCTTCAATAAGGTTTAAAGCAGTCGGCTTTTCACAGAAGACGTGGATGCCACGCTGTGCCGCTGCGATTGTTGGTGGGTGGTGCATGGGTGCTTGCGTGGGGACGATAACGATGTCGGGTTGCTGTGCGTCGAGCATCTTTTCGTAGTTGTCGTAGATGGCTTTGACCCCGAACCGTTCGCTCCACGCCTTTGCTCGCTCTGGGTTGATTTCTGCACCAGCGACGAGTTCACAGTTTTCTTCTAACGCCACTGCCTCGGCATGCGCTCCACCCATGCCGCCTAAGCCGATAATTGCAATACGATAGTTGTTCATACATGTCTCCGAAGTTCGCCAAGAAGAGTATGCTTGTTAGCATCTATCATAGCAACTTCAGCATTGGAGCGCAACAAAAAAGTAGGGGAGTTTGAAACCGCTCTTATATGATTTTACATAGAAATGCCAGCCCTATCTCCAATTTCATCTGGCTTAAATTATTGGGGGTCTTTGAAGGCGTTTGCCACCAACACGAGGTCTAACACATTCACCACACCATCCCCATTGAGATCCGGTGCCGCTTCCCCAAACGCATTCGCGACAATGACCAAATCGAGAATATTCACCGTGCCATCACCGTTGACATCCGCAGTAGGAGGGGCTTCCGCCTTCAAATAGATCTCGCCATCCAAATCAGCCAACGTATGCCGGCGTTGATGCTCCACACCGCTGTTCCAGCCAGAGACCTCTTGCGGAAGTTCAACCTCTTGTGCTGCACCACTTCGATTATAGACTGCCCAACCGTTGGTGAACTCTCGGATAAAGAGTCCATTGATGGACATACCTTTCGGGGTTTCGTAGAGAACGCCTTTAGTTTCATCGCCACCAACCGGTTGACCCAAGGGAGCATCCCAGAAATCATAATAGTAGGTTCTAAGGGGATGAGGTTCCGAACTTACCGAGACATATCCATTTGAATGCGTCAGGCTCAACGTTGTAAACAGGCGCATTACGCGTTGGCCTTTTGGAGGTTTATGATCAACTTGACCCCATAAGAGTGTAAAAGAGGGTTTTCTTAAGTTCGATTCATACCACTTTATAATGTTCTCAAAATGATACAAATCTTTATGTGTGTAGTTTGGATTTGGCTCGTGAGCTTCTATAAAAATACCATTGATATACGGTGCGAAATGCGGAATTTCTGCCCTTGAATTGACCATAATCAAAAAATCATCTCGGACATTTGCACGAATACCTTGAAGTATTTGGAGCCTTGCATTCCGTTCATCTTCTGGTGTGACGAGACCACTAAGTTCACCATGGAAATCTGGGTGCCAACGATCCAGCCAGATACCATCGTACAGCCCACACTTTGCAATCGCAACAGTTCGTTGAATAAGCATTTCGATAACATCGGGATGTGTAAAATTGACAAGGCGTTCCTCCTGCACGTTCCCGAAAGGATCTACACTCCATTCACGAATTGCTATCGAACCGTCCTTGTTTCGAAACCAATAAGGTGAATCGTCAAGAAGATTGAGGAAACGGCCATCGAAATATGCGATCTCAACAATAAATATCATATTCGGATTTTCACGGATTGCATCCGTATGGACTTGCGAGAGATGAGGGCTTCCAATCCGTACTGTACCACTGAATGGAGAATTAAAGGTATCTGCGCGAGCAACTGGATAAAACGGCTCGAACATGAAAGAGAAATCGTAGCGGACGAACTGATCGAATGTATCCGGATATTGTTCAGGGTCATCGCCTCTCTTATGCGTCAGGAAAGCAGAAGGATAGTCGCGATTGTTAATGCGTTCTGTTCCGGAAGTTGTATAGGAGGGTATTGGTTTCACACAAATCAAATTTTCTTCTGCTACCTTAAGATGGGATATGTCCATACCTATAAATTGGTTTCCCGATGGAATCGGATTCGGATAGATATGAAGGGTTCGCAAATTTGTTAGACGCACAAGCGGTGTGAAATCCGCAATAAAGTTACGCCCTAAAATCAGTTCTTGTAGTCCTGTCAATCCAGAAAGTGGTGAAACATCTGAAATCTGGTTACCTGCTAAGTGCAACACTCTCAGATTCTGTAAGTTTGCCAGCGGTGTCAAATCGGAAATCTGGTTATTTTGCAATTGCAAGAATTCCATATTGATCAGTCCAGAAAGTGGTGAAATATCTGAAATACGATTATCAAACAACTTTAAGGTCTGTAAATTCTCAAGTCCCGCAAGCGGTGTCAAATCCGATACTTCACTTCTACCGATATGTAAGAATTTAAGGCTGATGGCATGTTCGAGCCCCTTTAAGTGCTCAATATTGTTTTCTGCTACCAGATGGGTTAATGATACCATGTCCTCGGGAACCATTGGTATCCCGTCAGGAATTTCAAGTGTTTCACGGACAGTCTGTCGTAGATTCGGATCGGGCATCCATGTCGCTTCGTCTTGGGCATAGACAATATTAATGCCTATAAACAAGATAATAATAAGTGAATAAAGTTTTTTATCCATAGTATCCTCTGTTGAATAAGTTATCAGTTTATCTGAATCGCGGGTTGTAGCGAATTTATCAGAATTTCCGATTTCATCTAGTTCGGATCATTGGAGATCTTTGAAGGCGTTTGCCACCAGCACCAAATCTAAGACATTGACGATGCCATCACCATTCAGATCCGGTGCCGTTTCCCCAAACGCATTAGCAACCATGACCAGATCCAAGACATTCACCCTGCCATCACCGTTGACATCCATTGTAGGAGGGGTTTCTAACCCCGATTCCGCCTTCAAATAAATCTCGCCATCCAAATCTGCCAACGTATGCCGACGTTGATTTTCCACACCGCTGTTCCAGCCGGAAACCTCCTGCGGAAGTTCTATCTCCTGTTCCTTACCAGAGCGATTATACACAGCCCAGCCGTTAGTGAACTCCCGGATAAATAGTCCATCGATGCCCTCATAAAGCTGCGCTTTCGTTTCATCGCCACCGACCGGACGACCGAGATCCACATCATAGAAATCGTACCAGTACTTCTGGTTTTGGTGGGTGTGAGGTACGCCCTGCGCATGAGCATCTGCATGACCTGGCCAAAATTCCCAAGGGTGAGGGGGATGAAGAAGGTTAGCACCCCTGGTAAACATGGCATAACCATCTGAATGTGTCAGGCTCATTGTTGTCCACAGACGCATCCACTGTAGATTTCTCGGAGAATCCAGCAGTTCGTTGCGAACACCTCTGCCTGCCAAACAGTTGACTTGTGGCTCTCGAAGATTTTCTTCAGCCCACGACAGCGTGTTCTCGATGCGAGCGAGTCTTGCGTGCGTATAACCGCCCTCATAATTTTCGCTCGTTTCCATGAAAAAACCATTGATATATTCCGCATGATGCCGCGTCGGTATAATATCGTTCGTCGTCGTTACCAGTATCAAAAAGTCCTCACCAACACCATCACGAATGGCTTGTATCATGCGATCCTTTGCGGCAACAGTTTCTTCTGGGGTTATATCTCCAAGTCCAGGCTTGCCCCAATGGTCTATGGCGATTCCATCAAACAACCCGCATTTCGCAATCGCGTGTGCCTGCTGTATAAACCTCTTTTGAATATCAAGATGCCTGAAGTCCGCGAAAGCACCATTCCATTTGTGATCTATTATTACATTTCCCGATTCATCTCTGAGTGCATAGGGCGATTCTGGTGATGCACCATAAAATTCTATGCTGGCAAGGAGAAGTATATTTGGATTTCGAGCGCGTCCTTTTTCAAAGCGCATTCTGGTCTCAGTGAGTGTGACAACGAGGCTGTCATTTGGTGCTTGAACCCAATCCATCCCGTCTATTCCGCAGAAAAACAGATCGTGGAATGCTAATTGCTCTGTCGCCGAGAGTTCCGGACGATTGACAATGGGCCCACATGCTTGAAAAATAGCCGGATACTGAATGTTTTCAAGCCGAGTCAGTATAGGGGCTCTCTCTATATTGCAAATAATACGCTCTGTTGGATCCAGATTTAGTCTCTGAAGTGTTTCAAAGTCTATAGGTAGCGCGCCGATCCCTACTGTTACTCTGGGAAGCCCATAAAGGGGTGTAAAATCGGTAATCGGATTTCCTCCGAGGTTCAACCCCTCAAGGTTCACTAACCCCTGAAGCGGTGAAATATCTGAAATCTGATTGATGTGTAATTCCAAGTATCGTAGGTTTACCAACCCAGAAAGGGGTGAAATATCCACAACTTCATTGCTTGTCAATCGCAAGTCTCGTAACCCTATCAATCCTGCGAGCGGTGAAATGTCTACAATTTGATTGTTCTGTAATCCCAAGCGTTGTAGGTTTACCAACCCAGAAAGGGGTGAAATATCCGTAATGCGATTATCATTCAACTTCAACCCCTGTAGATTCTCAAGGCCCGCAAGCGGTGTCAAATCTGAGACTTCACTTCTAATAACAACCAAGCCCCTAAGGTTCACGGCATACTCAAGCCCTTTCAAACGCTGAATATTGTGTTCTATGGTTAGATCGTGTAATCCCGCCATATCTGCGGGATGTATCGGTATACCATCAGGGATTTGGAGTTTCTCACGGACGGCACGTTGTAGGTGGGGATCCGGCATCCACTCCACCGCGTGAGCCACCGAGCAGACGATGAAGAAAAAAATCAGTCCCAAAAATAAAAATCTATGAAGTTTCATTTTCAACTTTGACTCCTATGATATAAAGGCATTTGGTTTTTGGATAAAAATAAATATCACCCCTGATAAAGAGCAGGGGGGTTCATCTTCTTTTGTAGGGGCAGCCCTTGTGGCTGCCCTTCCTATCTATCGCGACCCATCTAAAAAGCATTCGCCACCAGCACAAGGTCTAACACATTCACCGTGCCATCCCCATTCAAATCCGGTGTCGCTTCCCCAAAGGCATTCGCGACAATGACCAGATCGAGAATATTCACCACACCATCCGCATTGACATCCGCAGTAGGAGGGGTTTCCACCTTCAAATAGATCTCACCATCCAAATCCGCCAACGTATGCCGGTGTTGATTCTCCACACCGCTCGACCAGCCAGAAACCGCCTGCGGAAGTTCTATCTCCTGTGCCGTGCCAGAGCGGTTATACACCGCCCAGCCGTTAGTAAACTCTCGAATAAACAACCCCTCGCGATTCTCATAAAGCTGCGCTTTCGTTTCATCACCACCGACTGGACGACCCAAGTCCGCATCCCAGAAGTCATAGTGGTAGTGGGTGTTTTGGTGACCATGACGCTCGCCTCGTGCGTGCAGATCCGCATGACCTGGCCAAAATTCAAAAGGGTGAGGGGATGGCTAGGGCCAGCACCCATCGTAAATACGACATAGCCATCAGAATGTGTCAGACTCATTGTCGTCCACAAGCGCATCCATTGTAGATTTCTCGGAGAATCCAGCAGTTCGTTCCGATCACCCCTGCCTGCCAAACAGTTGATTTGAGGTTCTCGAAGGTTTTGCCCACGACAGCGTGTTCTCGATGTGAGCGAGTCCTGCGTGCGTATAACCGCCCTCATAATCTTCAGTCGTTTCCATGAAAAAACCATTGATATATTCCGCCTGATGCCGCGTCGGTATAATATCGTTCCCCGTCGTTACCAGTATCAAGAAATCATCATCGACGGCATCACGAATGCCTTGTATCATGCGATCCTTTGCAGCAACGTGTTCGTCTCGGGGCATATCTCCATGTCCAGTCGATGCCCATTTATCTATGGATATTCCATCAAACAACCCGCATTTTGAAAACTCACGTGCCTGCTGTATGAACCTCTTTTGAACATCAGGATGCCTGAAGTCCAATAAAGCAACCGTCCCCCATCTGCGATCTATTACTCTATTTCCAGATTCATCTCTGAGATAATATGGCGAATCCTCTGGAAACTCGTCTACGCCTGCACCATGAAAGCCTATAGGTGTATTTGCAAGGAAAAGTATATTTGGACGCCGTTTGCGTATGCCTTCGGCTTCCCGGCTCTTCTCATGGAGTCTGAGAACCAGGCCGTCTGGACCTTGAAAAAATTCCGCTCCGAACGCCGTGCAGGAAAATAGATCGTATGCTATCTGCTCCGACCAAGAAAGCTCTGGACGGTTGATAATATACCCACATGTTATTTGAAAAATAGACGGATATGTCCTGTTTTCAACACGAGGGCGTATCGGTTCTCTCGCGATATCGCAAACAATACGGTCTGCTGGATTCAGTCTCTGAAGTGTTTCAAAGTCTATAGGTATCCCGCCGAGTTCTACTGTTCCTCTGGGAAGCTCATAAAGGGGTGTAAAATCGGTAATCGGATTTCCTCCGAGGATCAACACCTCAAGGTTCACCAACGCAGAAAGGGGTGAAATATCCGTGATGCGATTATCACTCAACTTCAAGAACTGTAAATTCTCAAGTCCCGCAAGAGGTGTAATATCTGAAATCTGATTCTCCTGTAATTCCAAGGATTGTAGGTTTACCAACCCAGAAAGGGGTGAAATATCCACAACTTCATTGCTTTTCATTCGTAAGTCTCGTAGCCCTATCAATCCTGCAAGCGGTGAAATGTCTACAATTTGATTGTTATGCAATTCCAAGTGTCGTAGGTTCACCAACGCAGAAAGGGGTAAAATATCCGTGATGCGATTATCATTCAACTTCAAGAGTTGTAAATTCTCAAGTCCCGCAAGGGGTGTTAACTCTGAGACTCCACTTCTAATAACAACCAAGCTCCTAAGGTTCACGGCATGTTCGAGTCCTTTTAAACGCTGAATATCGTGTTCTACTATTAGATCGTGTAATCCCGCCATATTTGCGGGGTGTATCGGTATACCATCAGGAATTTGGAGTCTCTCACGGACGGCACGTTGTAGGTGGGGATCCGGCATCCAATCTGCCGCGTCTTGGGCATAGACGATGTTAATACCTATAAACAAGGAAATAATAAGTGAATAAAGTCTTTTATACATAGTATCCTCTATTGAATAAGTTATCAGTTTGTCTGAATCGTGGGTTGTGACGGATTTATCAGATTCCGCGAACTTTGTTTTACTTCAAAATAACCATTTTTCGCAGATACGATAAACCCTCCGCTTGGAGTTGGTAGAAATAGACACCACTCGCTACCCGTTCACCGACATCGTTTCGACCATCCCAATATACCGCACGACTCTTACTGGTATAGTAACCTTCCCGTTGATGACCGAGTGCAAGAGACCGAACGAGGCTGCCCCGCGTATCATAAATGCGGATCTCCACGTCGGTGTCGGTTGCTAATTGGTAAGGGATCCACGTCTCTGGATTAAATGGATTTGGATAGTTCGGCAACAGTGTGGTCTCTTCGGGCAGGAGCAGTGCCAGGAGACTTTGGAGATAAGCAACCCCCTCTCGGAAGGCAACAGAGCCGTCGTCTTCAAGCTGCGCACGTTCTATCCACGCTTGTATCACCACAGGATCCAGGTTCTCTATTATATTGTCCGTAACAAGCATGGAAGGGGACGCTGCACCGGTTGACTCACCCATGTGTTGTGCGACAAGAATAAGATCGAGAATGCTGACGACTCCATCGCGGTTTACATCCGTTCGCGAGTTAGGAGACGCTGCTTCTCCGAAATTTTGGGCAATGAGAATTAAATCTAAAATGCTTACCTGTCCATCTGCATTCACATCCCAAGCCGGTTTGGATTCCACAGTGATAGTAAGATCATGCGCGCCCGCGGGTATTACTTCACCGGTTGTAGCACCGAGTTGAAAGTTATGCAGTGTCATTTGACTGTTTCCTTCTGCCTTCGCGGAGAACCTCACTGACAATAGGGTTCCAGTGCCGGTGACACCACTTTTAGAGATCAATGCCGAACTTAAGCCTACAATTTTTCCCGTAGTGTTGTCGATTGCACCCGGCTGAAAGAAGGTTGTTTGCCCGCTTCTCTTTAGAAAATCTCCCTCGCTGATTTCAACGGCTTCAAGTACATCAGGATCAAATGCGAGATCAAACTGCCATCCCGCTAAGTCTGTAACCTTTTCAGCGTTGACACGAACGGTAAAAGTATCGCCGACGCGAACATTTGTGGTATCGGTCGAAAATGCGAAGTCGGTTCCTGGGGATACGACTGTATACTCTGTGCCAGCGTCAAATCCAAAATAGGCACCCCATTTATTACCAACGAATTCAACTGCGACTAATAACACATTTGTCCCCTGCTTCAGCGTGACAGGAAAGTAATCTTGATAATCTTTAGCCCACGTAGTAAAGTTTTTGTGAATAAACTCCCCATTGAGCCAGACCATGTGCCTATGATTGCTTCCAGCAAACATCCTCGTTTTCTGCTCCCGCGGTGAATTCAAGAGGAGGGAACCATAAATGACGTTCCTACCTACATCAGGATAGTCCGATATACCAATATCGCTGAGTGTTGCGTTGGCAGATCGGACTGTAAGGACGGGGGAGATTTTGTGTGATGTCCACACGTTTTCTCCGACGCGATTTCCCTCCGTTGCTCCATGGGTAGCAATCTCCAATTCGGTCACAGCACCGTCACTTGCTCGCGAAAGAAAATCCTCTCCATCCCGAAAACGGACTTCCGGTACCAACGCCCACAACCAGGGGCCCTCTATTTTCGGACCTCCCTGAGGGAAACCCGGGTTGCTGTCCCAAATGATTTGTGTATTTTCGCGTAACCCATCCAAAGGCGAAATGTCTGATATGTTGTTTCGCTGAAGATACAACACTTTCAAATTTCGCAAAGCTGCAAGCGGTGATACGTTCGATATCTTGTTGGTAGATAGGTCTAGCACTTCAAGGTTTTGCAAAGAGGCAAGCGGCGAGATATCCGATATACGACCGTTGCCGAACAATCCGAGGTGCTCCAAATTAATCAGTCCTGTCAGGGGTGAAACGTTTGATATTTTGCTGCCCCCAATTACCAATTCTTTCAAACTCGTTAAGCCTTTTAAAGGTGAGAGATCAGGTTCCTTGGAGGCGTAAGTGTGTAATCTTTTCAAATTTGTGAGTCCTGCCAGCGGCGATAAGTCAGATACAGGACTGACCTGAAATTCCAACCATCTGAGTTTCGTTAATCCTGCTAACGGTGAGAGATCGGAGATGGAAGTTCTCCAAAATCCTACACCCTCTAAGTTCATTAAACCTGCCAAGGGAGATAGATCTGATAGCGATTCGCCGGAAAATCTTACTTCTTTTAGGGTTGTTAAGCCCGATAGAGGGGATAAATCGGAGAGCGGATTCCCGCGAAGATTTAAGTCTTCCAGATTTGTAGCGAACTGAAGTCCCTCCAAATCTTGAATGTCCATTCCTGCGGCAGCAAGGTGGGTCAACGTCGCCATTTCTTCCACCGTGATTAAGGCATTCGGTGCTTTGCCAAGCGTCTCTGCAATTACTGAGCGGAGATTTAGGTCAGGAATGTGAACAGACTCGCCAGGGATGCGTTCGGTCTGTGGTACAATCGGCTTAACTACGGTGCTGTCAGGAGAACTCAGTGCAACAATGACTTCACTAAACTGCTCCGTCCACGTATCTCTTTTCATCGTGCCGTTTTCCAGCACCAATAAACCCAAATTTTGTAAACCTGCATTTCCCTGGATTTTTTCGAGGAACGCTTCGGTTTCTAATCCAACCGCAGCGGCAGCATGGGCAGCATCAAGGGGCCCTTGAAATACCTCGTGGAAACGTTGCACGGGTTCAATCCCACCAAATATATCACCTGCGGCTTCCAATGCCTGTCTATAACGCAGCGTATCTTCGGACACGAGAGCATCCATCACAGACTGCTCTGTGTAGAGTCGCAACGCACGCGCTTTGTCAAACGGGGGATTCGGATTCTTCTCAACAACAGCGCGGACACCATCTTCAAACGTCTTCATCCCCTCGGTATGACATCCAATACAGGAGTGTCCGTTGCGGACAGTTGGATCACTCGCTGCAGGATTAGATACAATACTTATCGGTGCGGCATCCAGTCGATTGCCGCCAGCGTCCACCAAAAGGTATGCCTGTAAGCCGTTTGGCAAGTTGAAGATAATCTCGCCACCATCGTGCGTGAAAGAGAGTGGATGCGTAAAGATGTTTTGCGTGCCTGCACTGCCAGCAAAATCGTAACTCTTCCAATACGCACCATACCGAGAGGTGTGTCGTTCGACGACGCGGTTGTGATTTGAGACCCCCGAATCGCTGAAACCCGCACGCCAGACACGCTTGCCAGCGGCATTACGGATATTCTCGACGACATTCACCTCAAGTCGCCCCTCTAACTCCCGATCCGTCTCAGGGAGACCGAGGATGTCGTGATAAAGTGGGGGCAAGGCGGCAGTCGCAAGAAACCAATCCACATGAATAAACGGCACTTCACAATTCATTTTTTGACGGAGAGTCGTCAGTTTTTCGCGTAGACCCATTTGTGTCGGTGCCTCGAACTCAATGGTGTATGGATACACCTGTTCAATCAGTGTCCACCGATTGGTTCCGATTTCCCATTCGTAGTCTCGGAGATCAATATAGAAGATCGTTTCTTCTGGGTCAATGGGTTGCGGTCTGATAACCTCGCGTCCCCAAGAGAGACTATTCACGAGTTTTGAGAGTGCGCGTTGATAGGCGTGGAGTGCTTCAGTCGTCTCACCCGCGTTATAGAGCTGGGTTATCGTGAAATAGCGTGCGAAGGGGCGATCAAAAGGTGAAAGCGAGCTAACATGATTTTGGATGCTATCCAGCATTTCTTCAGGTGTAATGAAGGGACCGGCTGTTTCAGAAGTATTTGCCCAGTCCGGTGCGCCTGCTTGAATCCAATTTTCGATCGTCCGAATCGCTGCCTCGGAAAGTTGGGGTTGCCCCAAAGGCATGCGTTTCGCAGGATCGTTTGTCAGAAGTCTCCTATAGAGTTCAGATTCAATCGGTTTTCCCGGCACAACTGCGCCGGTTTCGATGAGTGCTGTGTGCGCAATGATGATTTCCTCAGTAAATGCACCATGTTCTCCGTGGCAGTTGAGGCAACTTTGCTCAAAAATGGCGTACGTCTGCTGTGCGAGGTTCTCTTGTGCATCAACATTGTGAGCGTTGACAAAAATGGAGGTCAATACGGAAACGAATAAAATAAAAATTTTCCAATTTTTCATCTGTTTTTCTCCTTTGAAAGGTTTGTCTGTTTGTAGTAGGGCAATGCGCAAGTCGCGTGTGGACTTGCGGGACAATGCCCGTTTGGAACGTGCGATGAATCACACTACTACGAACCGAACCCCTCCACTACGATTGTAAACTGCCCATCCGTTGGTGAACTCACGGATAAACAGATCTTCACAGTTTGTGGGTCTGCTACTTTACGATGACCATTTTTCGCAGATACGATAAATCCTCTGCTTGGAGTTGGTAGAAATAAACGCCACTTGCCACATGTTCACCAACATCATTTCTGCCATCCCAATACGCTGCACGACTCCTACTGGTATAGTAGCCTTCCGGTTGGTGTCCGAGATCGAGTTGGCGGATGACAATGCCGCGCGTGTCATAGATGGTAATCTGCACATTACTCGGATTTGCCAAATGATATGGAATCCATGTCTCTGGATTGAATGGGTTTGGATAGTTGGCAAGCAGCTGTGTTGCGTCTGGGCGTATCGCTGCTAAAAGGTGTTCAAGATAGACGATTGCCTGCTGATACTTCAATGACCCATCGTTTTCCAAATACAACGCTTCGAGTGTCGAACGGAGTATCGTCGGGTTCAGGAGCTGCATTGTTTCCTCAGAGATCGGTGAGAGTAGATCCGTGTTTAGCGGTGCGCCGTTAGCGTCATCAAGATTGTCTATGACGAGGAGCACATCGTTTTTGTCAACCTTGTTATCCTTGTTGATATCGGTTCGGGGATTGGTTATATTCTTATCGTTTTGCCCGAGTGCGAGCACAACAAGTCTCACGTCAGAGACATCTACATCCCCATCATTGTCAACATCATACCGATTCTGAGTCCCGATACTCGGTTCTGTAGTGGGTGTTGCCTGTTTCAGGAAGATCTCACCATCTAAGTCTGGTATTGTATGCCAGTGCTTATTCACTACGCTGCTTGCTACCCCGGATACCTTTTCTGAAAAATAGATTTTGCGTTCCTTGCCGGAGCGGTTATAGACTGCCCATCCGTTTGTGAACTCTCGTATAAAGAGTCCGTCAATAGAGATGCCTTTGGGAGTTTTATACAACTGCGCTTTCGTTTCATCACCACCGACCGGACGACCCAAGTCCGCATCCCAGAAAGAATACCAGTACTTCTTGTTTTGGTGACTGTGACGTATGCCCTGTACATGAAGATCCGCATGACCTGGCAAAAATTCAAAGGTGTGGGGGGGATGGTCAAGGGCACCTCCCATGGTAAACAGGACATACCCATCTGAATGGGTCAAACTCATTGCTGTCCACAGGCGCATCCATTGTAGATTCCTCGGAGAATCCAGCGGTTCGCTCCTAACGCCCCTGCCTGCCAAACAGTTGACTTGCGGTTCTCGGAGGTTTTCTTCACCCCACAACAGCGTATTCTCGATGTTAGCGAGTCCAGCGTACGTATAACCGCCCTCATAATCTTCAGTCGTTTCCATGAAAAGCCCATTGATATATGCCGCATGCCTCGGAGGAATCGTGCGGTTGCTAGTGGTTACCTGTATCAGGAAATCATCACCGACAGCATCACGAATGCCTTGTATGATACGATCCTTTGCCTCCCATGCTTCTTCATCGGTGATAGGTCCTATGCCCCCCTTACCCCAATGATCGAGTTGTGTGCCATCAAAAATCCCGCATCTTGCAATTTCAGCAGCCTTTTGGATAATCATCTCTTGAACAGCAGGATGTGTGAAGTCTATTACATATTGATCCCATTCTTGAAATTTAAATCTCTTTCCCTCGGCATCTCTGACAAAATACGGCCAATCGTCTGGAAACTCGTCAAGACCCACAACATAGTAGTTTATGCTTGAAAGGAGAAGAATATTTGGATTCCGAGCGCGTATCCGATCTGCTGCTATCGAGGATACCTCAGGGTCGCCTATTAATCTCAGTTTTCCGCCTGGTGTTGGCATCCAAACCCACCCGAAGGTTTGACCGCAAAAAAACAGATCGTGATACGCGATTCTCTCCTCCCAGGAGAGTTCTGGTAGATTGACTATATCCCCACAGGCTTGAAAAACTGATGGGTACGTTATGTTTTCAAGGCGAGCGTGTATAGAGGGTCTCGCGATTTCACAAACAACTGGACCGTCTACCGGATTCAGTCTCTGCAGGACTTCTGAGTCTAAAGATATCCCTGATCTTGCCAGACCGAGACGTAATGTTTCTATGCCGGTAAGCCCATAAATCGGTGTAAAATCGACGATCTGATTTCCTGCTAAGTCCAACACTTTGAGGTTTACCAACCCTTTAAGCGGCGAAGTATCTGAAATCTGGTTATGTTGCAAGTTCAACTCTTGTAAATGTATCAAACCTGCGAGGGGTGTTATATCCGTAATCCTATTATAACCCAACCCTAAGCCGCGTAAATTTTCGAGTCCCGCAAGCGGTGTTATATCCGAGACTTTCGTAAAATTGATGGCTAAGAATTTAAGATTGATGGCGTGTTCCAACCCTTTAAGACTCTGAATTTCTCTAAGATCAGCCTTGAATTTACCATCAGCCGCAAAGCGATGGAGGCGTTGCATATCCGTAATCGTCAATGTTTCAATCTCCAACTTCTCGGAGATGGCGTAGCGAAGGTTCGGATCCGGCATCCAGTCTTCTTCATCTTGGGCGTGTGTGATACCTCCAAGTGTGGCAATTAGTAGCAGTGCGGTCAGCATAACTGTAGATATGCATCCATTAATTTTCATAAAACTTATTCTCCTCCTATTAGGTAGTAGAAATTGGTTTGTCTTTCTGGTGTTAGCACTATTTGCGATGGCAACGCGGTCAAAGATGTTGACGCTTCCATCGCTATTGACATCCACAGGCGATGTGCTTATTTTATAAAGATCTCGCCGTCTAAATCTGGGACGAGGTGTGATATGCTGGTGATATGGCTCGCAACACCTGTGGCTTGCATCGGCAACTGAATCTGCTGTGCTTTGCCGCTGCGATTGTAGACCGCCCAGCCATTGGTGAACTCTCGAATAAAGAGACCGTTGCGACCACGGTATAGTTGCCCTTTGGTTTCGTCGCCACCTACCGGTCGACCCAAAGGTGCATCAAAGAAGTCGTACCATATACCTTCTGGTTTTGGCATTGAACCACTCATGAGGATATAGCCATCGGAATGCGTCAGGCTTAAGGTTGTGAAGGTTCGCATTTGTCGTTGGGCAATGGATGACATCGGGTCTCTATATGCCTTAACCTCACCTCTTAAAAGCGTTATCTGTGGTGCTCTAAGGTTTGTCTCGTACCAACGCAGCAATTCCTCATAACCCCTATACTCTTTAGTTGTGTAAAACGCGCTGCCATCTGTAGGCGATGTCGCTACATACACACCGTTTATGTATTCTTTCCAGCGCGGAATTTTTTCTCGCGTATTGACGGTAATTAGAAAATCTTCTGGTACAGCTGCACGGATCCCATGTAAAATCTTGTCACGCGCTGCCATTTCTACCTCTTCTGGAAAATGGTCTTCTAAATCCCTATGCCAACGATTGAGTGAGATACCGTCATAAAGCCCACATTTTGCCACCGCAACGGCTTGGGCGATAATCATTTCTTGAACTTCTGCTTGTGTAAAGTCTACTAAAGGCTCCGAGTATACTTTACCTTGAGCATCACGAGTCCATTGACGCTGTGCAATCGTACCATCCGAGTTCCGCAACCAATAGGGTGAATCTTCTGCGAATCCGAATCGCCTGCCGTCAAAGTAGGCGATCTCTACAAGGAATATACGATTGGGATTTTCACGCAACACAGCTGCGTGCTGTTGTTTTGCATTTGCAATATCCCCTATTCGTGCCACACCTAAAGCCGTTTCACCGAAATCTAAGTGGGCTAACGGTTCTAATGGGCTAATGTTGAAAGATAAATCCGTAAGCAATATCTGTTCGAGAGGTGCTAAATCCATTTTGTTTCTAAAAGTGAACGAATACCCCACAAAAACTGATGGATACTCACGATTCTCGATTCTCTCTCTTATGGGACGGGTATATATTGGACGTTCACAGTCACAAATTGTAACTCGCAATGCCTCTATAATAGCAGGGTCTGCGGATACAAACTGACCTGCCCCCGAATTTAAATTATATTGAATATCAAGAGATTCTAACTTCGTTAGATTCAATAAGGACGTGAAGTCGAGAATCTGATTTCCTCTGAGGCGCAACGTTTTGAGGTTCACCAACGCCTGTAGTGGTGATATATCCGTTAGAAGATTGTCTCCGAGGTTAAGTTCTTGTAGTCCGATAAGTCCCGCGAGTGGTGAAATATCTGCTATCTGGTTGGCTTGCAATTGCAAGGCTTCCAGATGTATCAATCCTGTGAGGGGTGTTATGTCCGAAATACGATTACCATACAACTTTAAGACCCGCAGATTCTCAAGCCCCGCAAGCGGTGTGATATCCGAGATTCCGCTGGGCGCGATATGTAGAAACCTAAGATTGATAGCGTGCTCTAAGCCAACAATACTTTCTACGCCGCCCTCAATACTGACAAGATTCACAAGTTGCTGGAGATGTTCTATCTTGAGCGGAATATCGTCAAGGTTGAGTTCAGATTTGATAGCCCGACGTAGATTTTCGTCTGGCATCCATTCTTCGACACTCTCTGGATGCCCCAGCAGCCCGGTTGTTGAGACGGTTTCAGATCCCTGCAAGCCAGCACCAATGCTTTTATCTAACGCTGTCGCCCGTCCGACTTGATTTCGCAGTGCAGGCTTCGCGTCGGTCTCACGAACGACAGGGGCGTCAATGATTACAATGGTCGGTTCAGATTGTGCCTCGAAACTGTAGGGTTTCTGAAAATGTGCGAGATATTGATTGCTCGCACTCAGCAGCAACACAACGCAGATCGCGGTCGCGCTAAGAGCAACCCATGGCAACAACGGTTTTCCAGTTGGAACGGGTGTCGGTTTGAGGTCAACAACTTTTCGGGCGATGTTCTCTATTAGATTCTCAGATATTTGGACCCTTCCGAGCACCTCTTGAACCAAGAGTTCTTCATGTTTTTGTAAGCGCTCTCGTGCCCGGTGTAGCCGACTATGAATTGTGTTCGCCGATACCCCTAAAAACTTGCCAATCTCCTTTGTTGTCATTTCGCTGAGGTAGTAAAGCGTCACGACGGTGCGTTCACTCTCCGGGAGTTTTTCGAGGAGTTTTTTGACGATTTCATACCGGCGTTCGGTTGCTTCTATCTCGCGCTGCTCCGATATATAACGTTCATACGTTAACTCACCGATTTGTTTCACGGATGTATCCTCCATCAACTGCAATGCGTGTTTTTGCTTTCGCGTCCAACTAATACAGCATCGATTGGCAATAACATAGAGCCATCCAGCGAACTGATTCGGATTTCTCAGCGTCGAAAGTTTCTTGTATGCCTGAAGGAAGGCGTCTTGGGTAATTTCTTCAGCGTAATGAAAATCACCGATCTTCTGCCAAACGAGCGCATGAACACTTTTATGGTGTTTTTTAACTAAGGCGGTGAATGCTGTGTCGTCGCCTGACAAAATGTCGCGAATCAGGTGAGCGTCGCTTTTGTCCATCAGAAGTCTCCGTGATTAATGAATAGAATGAATATGGTAAATCTTAGAATTAATTGGACATTCAGCACCAGTGCGGTTAGGAATGCACGTCGCATTTAGGCGAGTACGCCGCAAAACCGCACCTACCGGGCCGGGGTAAAATGTTTATTTATTTTTCTGATTTACCGTAGTTTAAAGCATTTCCCATTTTTGGCGATAATTCTCGTAATTATCGCACGTATGATGTCAGGGTAAACCCACTTAAACAGGGTATATAATGTTCTTGGACTATTAAAGACGCGTTTTTGTATCAAAATCCTTGCATAAAATGGAAAAAAGTGACTTTTTTAGACATTGTTCCGCTGATTCACCCACTTAGCTTTGGTTTCTGAAGTTTATCAGGAGTTTAATAACATTATGACGTCTCTTAATGATTTTGCAAGTCCTAAAGGTAATTCTTGCGTTACTCAAAAATCTCACGTCACAGAAATTCTTGACATGCCTCAATTTTTCAAATATACTTAGCGGTAGAAGCAAAGAATTTTCATCTTTGAAACCGATTGGAGATATTCATGCGGGTTTTGATTATTCAAAGCGAAACTTTATATTTTTGTTCTTTAGTAGCAATATTGACGCTTTTTTCTTTGATACTAACACCATCCAACTTGCTAGCAGAGGAGTCTGAGAAGATGCATCCGAAGAAGGTAATATTTGAGACCGATATGTCTACCGACGTAGATGATGTTGGTGCTCTGGCTGTGCTACATGCCTTAGCAGATAGCGGAGAGGCGGAAATCCTCGCCGTCAGTTTCAACGAAGTACATCCGGGTGGTGCCAATGCCATTTGTGCGATAAATACGTGGTACAACCGCGGCGACATCCCCATTGGTATCTATAAAGGTGCTCTCGCTGATCCTGATGAATCAAGCTATTTGGATGCACTTGCTAATTTTCCACACAATCTCCCGACCACTCCTACACCGAGTTCCTTGGAGCTTTATCGACAGGTGCTGAGTGAGCAGCCTGATAAATCAGTAACGATTATCAGCGTCGGTTTCCTCAACAACCTCTACGATCTCCTGAAAACCGATTCTAACCTCGTTGCGCAGAAAGTGACCGAACTCTTGGTGATGGCGTTGGTTGTTGATGATCCGTACAACACGGTGCGTCACAATCAAATTGATAAGTCCGAATATGTGATCCACAATTGGCCCACACGGCTTGTTATCAGTCACTATGGAGAGTCTGTTCATACCGGTGCCAGACTTGCGGAAACAGCTGCTGAAAATCCTGTGCGGGAGGCATATTATCGGAGGTTCAATGGGCAGTATAGGGGACGCTCCAGTTGGGATCAGCTGGCTGTCTTATATGGTGTCCGCGGTGTTGGTGACTATTTTACTGAGGTTGTGGAAGGCAAAGGTAGGTTGTCGAATGGGTATGAATGGGAGATGAAGCCGGGTTTTCGGTCTTATCTGGATCCAAAGGTGTCGGATAGTGAGTTTGTCCGTATCGTTGAAGACCTGATGATTAAACCACCGAGAAGATGAAAGGAACACCAATCACAATGGTAGGCTTTTATACAATTGAAAAGCAAGATGGGCGTTGGTGGTTCATCACACCCGACGGCGCGCGATTCTGGTCCATCGGCATGAACCATATCGACTCGGCTGCGTTGCGGTATAGAGAGTCGGACGGCGTGTGGGAACGCGAGTTCGGCAATAGTCATGAACAGTGGTTACGCGCAGTCGCTGATGATCTGCGTGACTGGGGCTTTAACACGATTGGCTGGACCCAAGAAGTCGTAATTATCACTGACGGCTACCACCGCCACTCGCGACCCTTTACTTATGAGGAATACCAATGGGCGGACATGCCTTACTGCCACCTGCTACCCTTTACCGAAGCACATCAGTGGCAGGTTGAGGTACGTATGCCTGATCTAATGAATTCCGATTTCGAGGAATGGTGCGACTACGTTGCCCGCGATGAGTGCGTACGCTTGCGCGACGATCCCAAGCTTATCGGCTACTTCTATTGCGATTGTCCGCAGTGGGTACACACCTCACCTGCCACGAAGTGGCGTGGGTCGTTGGTCGATCCAGACCTGCTCGAATCAGAGGCGGGTCGCCGTGAGCTTTCTGCCATTGCCGAACGCTACTACAAGGTCACCCATGACGCTATCCGCCGTTACGACCCGAACCACCTAATCTTGGGGGACCGCTGGGAGGCAAATGCTCTGCTACCCGAGGAAGTCGTCCAAGCAGCACTGCCCTACATCGATGTGCTCAGTTTTCAATGTTTTGGGACAGTGGGGAATATCGCCACAAAGATGCAGCATTGGGCAGGCTTCGCAGACCAACCGGTGCTGCTGGCGGACGCGGCGGGACATATACGCGCTCACAGTGACACACGCTGGCCACCGACGGCGAACCGCTTGCACGATACAGACCACTATCACCAAGTGATGGACGCACTCTGGGAGATCCCGCAATGCGTCGGATACCACCTCTGTGGAGCCTACATTAGGAACAACGCACGCAGGTGCGGGTTTCGCGACCGGGCAAACAATCCAATTAACGAGACGGTGGCTGGTATTCGCGCCGTTAACGCCGAAATGCAACGGAGACAAAATCCATGACACATACAAAGGGGATCAACCCACGTTGAGAGAAATGAAGAATTTCAAATTCTATTCCACAGTAATAGTCCTTAGGACTTACGCACTCCTCTTAAAGTCCCCCTGATAAGGGGCGGGGAATGCCTTTAAGGCATTCATACCGTTGATTCTTTAGGGGGTTAAAAGTAATAAATTCTCGGCGTGTATACTAAATTTGCGTAAGTCCTGAGTCCTGCTTCTATTTACCACTATCCCTTTCGTGTTGGGAACACCAACCATTATGTTGATGGGCCCGGTGGGTTGAGCATCTCCAAGTGGCGTTCCGACTATCAGGCAGAGTTCCAGGAACGCGCAGACTGGTGTATAAGTTACCGATAACCACACCAAAGTTTTCATTTATGGAGAATTTTAATGACAAGGGACATTTTGCCAATAGCGGTTTTTGCGGTTGCAGTTTCGCTCGCGAATGCACAAGAATCGGAGATGCGTATGATTGAACGTTGGGGAATATATGAAGTAACTTTAAATGGACCAGACACAGGAAATCCGTTCACTGAGGTCGAATTAACGGCAGAATTTTCACAGAACAATCGAACTTTTGAACCACACGGCTTTTATGACGGGAACGGCGTTTACAAAATCCGGTTCATGCCCGACGAAGTCGGTGAATGGACGTACATCACGAAAAGTAACCGCCCTGAACTCGACGGTCAAACAGGGCAGTTTGTATGTGTTGAACCGTCCGGGGGCAACCAAGGTCCCGTGCGTGTCTATAAAGACTTCTACTTGCAATACGCCGATGGAACACCGTATCATCAATTTGGAACAACTTGCTATGCATGGGCACATCAGGGAAAGGCAATGGAGGAACAGACGCTCCAAACCCTCGCCGAATCACCTTTCAACAAGATGCGGATGTGCATTTTTCCAAAAGACTACGTTTACAACAAAAATGAACCCGTCTATTACCCGTTTGAAGGGAAACCGCTAAAGGATTGGGATTTCACGAGGTTCAATCCTGAATTCTGGCAGCATTTCGAGCAGCGGGTGCAAGACCTTTTAGACCTTGGTATTGAGGCGGATATCATCCTGTTTCATACCTACGACCGATGGGATTTCGAGTACATGGATGCCGAAAGCGATGACCGATATATCCGTTACGCTGTCGCTCGATTGGCGGCATTCCGAAACGTCTGGTGGTCTCTTGCGAATGAATACGATTTTATGCCCGCGAAAGAGGAATCCGATTGGGATCGGTTCTTCCAGATTATCCAAGCCGATGATCCGTATCAGCGATTGCGTGGCATTCACAATGGATCGCGTTGGTACGATCACAGCAAACCGTGGGTAACACATACAAGCATCCAAACCTCTTATATGGCAGGCGGTGTCGGTTTTCGTACACAATACGGGAAACCTGTTATCTATGATGAGTGTCGTTATGAAGGCAATATCCCGCAAGGGTGGGGAAATATTACAGCGGAAGAGATGGTGCAACGCTTTTGGGCAGGGACAGTTTCTGGATGCTATGTCGGACACGGAGAGACATACAAACACCCAGAAGACCTCCTTTGGTGGGCGAAAGGTGGTGTACTGCACGGTGAAAGTCCACCCAGAATTGCATTCCTCAAGGAGTTCATGGCGGATGCGCCTGTGTTTGATACGCTTGAGCCGATTGGTGATGATAGGGGGCGGTATGTCCTCGCGAAACACGGAGAATACTATCTAACTTACACAACCGAACCGCAGACAATAACACTGGATTTGCAAGGAGAACAGCCGTATAAGGTCGATCGCGTGGATACTTGGAACATGAAAGTCGTTCCAGTCGGCACAGCACACCTTGGAGAATATACGTTCGCTGCACCCCGCAGTGGTTCTGCCTATCGTTTTACACCGTACAGACCAGGTGAGAAACTCCGTCCAGAAGCGAAAGCATCCGTCAATGTGCTTCAAGGGAGTGCCCCGCTCACGGTGACCTTCTCAGCGGCAGGGGATCTGGCACACCACTGGACCTTCGGAGACGGCACAACGTCCACTGAATCGAATCCAACGCGTGTTTATGAAAGTTTGGGGCGATACATTGCTACGCTCACGGTGATGGATGAGGAGGGCGATACTGCAACAACATCGATCGTGATTAATGTGTTACCAGAGGAACCGTCTGACATCGGAACGCATACAGAATTCCCCGGTTCGCGCGATGGACTCGTATTTCTCTGGCACAACGCACTTGATAGCAGTGGAAAAATTGAATCCCGCGGCGAGGTAACAATCGGTGAAGATGGACAGATGGATCTGACCGGCGGCGCATTCCTTGCGGAGGATGTTAATGATACACTTCTCGCAGCGTGTCAGGCGAGCAATCAATTGACGCTTGAGTGTCTCGTTACAACGGATAACTTGGATCAGAGCGGTCCCGCGCGGATTATCTCATTCTCAAGTGATTCTACCCATCGTAACTTTACTCTGGGGCAAAATGGCAACCGTTTTGCCATAAGAATCCGAACACCACGAACCGGAACGAATGCCATGAACGGTGAGTTCTCTTTCGGTGAAATTGAGGCTGGGAAACCCACGCATGTTATCGTCAGTTATTTTCAAGGCAGTGTCTACTGTTACATTAACGGTGAACTTGACCACGTTAGTAACAGCGTCCAAGGGGATTTTAGCAATTGGGAACGCTATCCATTGCTTTTTGGTGATGAGGCGAGTGGCCGTCGGAATTGGGAAGGCAAACTCAGCCGCGTGGCGATCTACAGCCGGTTTGTCGGCGTGGAAGAGGCTGCGCATAAATTCGAGTTGATTCAAGAAGAGTAAAAAATAAGTACGTCGTAGGGCGGGTCAAGTAATTTGGGTCTACTCTCCTCGCCCTACTGTTTTAAGAATCTATCCGATACACACGAACAGCCGTATCGTGAAACAGCGCGGCGCGCTCGCTCTCCGAGTACCCCGACGATAACCGCTTGAACGCATTATACATCACATTGTATGAAAAAGAAACCTTGTCAACAGGAAAGTTGCTTTCAAACATACACCGCTCTGGGCCGAACTGCTCAATACAATAATTCATAAAGGGTGCCATAGATTCTGCTAACTCTTCAGAACTGATGGGCTGTTCCCGTTCGTGCCAATCAAAACCCGTTCGAGGCATCCCGATACCACCGAGTTTCATGTGAACGTTCGGACACGCCGCGACTGCAGCGATACCACGCCGCCAATTCGCCAACACCTCGTCATCTCTACCGCCATAAGGACCGACCCGTAGCAAACCACCGATATGATTTGAAATAATTGTCAGATCAGGGACGGCTTTCGCGAAATCAGCGAGTTCAGGGAGTTGTGGGGCGTACATCCACGCCTCAAAAGACATCCCCAGACCTGCCAACACCCGCGCACCCGCTCGGAAGTCCTCACGCCCCAGTTGTGCTTCTGCTCTGTAAGCGGACGCGCCTGCTATCTCTGGGTGTGGATCCCAAGTGACAGAATGGCGAATCCCTCGAAACCGATTCGGGCTTGCCGCGTGTAAGGCTTCCAGTACGGGTTCGACGCGCTCACCGAGGTTCAGGTTGGCATGTCCAACAATCGCAGCGGCAGCGCGGCTCGTACCGTATAGACCGCTGGCACTCGCAGCCGCCAACCCTTGCACGAATTCAACTTCACCGACAGGACGCATCTCTTCCGGTCCGTCGGCACGATACATCGCTCTTGCCTCAACGAATACAGTAGAGCGCACATTGTGCCCGCTATTGATGTCCGCTATCAACTCGTGGAGCAAGTAGCGTTGGTAAGGAATCCGCTCGGTTCGGAAATCCCAAAAGTGGTGATGTGGATCGCAGATAGGGATCTCTGGTTCCAGTGTCGGTTCTTCGGTTAAAGCCAGCCAGTCGTTGCCTCCATAAGGCATAGAGATACCTCCGTTTTTACAGTCAATTCGGGTTGTCATTTTCCGATTAAAATACACTGTAGAGCATTTGGGAGTTTTTGTCAAATAGGTTTTTGGAGTGCCGTTCATTGGGTTTAAATGGTTTTATGCTATGCTTTTCTTGCCTATGAAATGCTTTTATGGCATAATAATTGCGGAATAACGTGATTTTAGTATTAATTATTAATAAAACAAAAGATTTGGTTTTTCAGCGGTACTCCTAAAAAAATGCGACAATTTTATCCGACAGAACTTCGTGGAATTTTATGCATCTGTATTAAGAAATTCTCCATAAACTAAGGGGGTGCGTATGTTTTCAGAAGCATCACAAAAATCTGAAAGTCAAAATGGGCACGGATTCGGGACGGCTCCTGTATTTTTAGCTTCAATTAGTACGATTTTGGGGGCGATCCTTTTTTTGCGGTTCGGTTACGCTGTTGCGCATGCTGGGCTCTGGGGGACGCTCATGGTTGTTCTGCTTGGGCATTTGGTGACAGTTCCTACAGTTTTGGCGGTGTCTGAGATTGCGACAAACCGTCGGGTTGCTGGCGGGGGTGCGTATTATATTGTCAGTCGTTCTTTCGGTGCGAGTATCGGAGGTTCGATCGGCATCGCGCTGTATATTTCGCAAGCCATCTCGGTTGCTTTCTATATCGTGGCTTTTGCGGAAGCCTTTCAACCTGTTTACGAATGGGTTGAAGCGACTTATGGCTTGGGTTTAGATGCGCGCTGGGTAAGTATTCCTTGCACGTTCCTGATGCTGCTGATCATGCTGACGAAAGGGGCAGGCGTAGGGGTACAACTTCTCTGGTTCGTTTGCGTAATGCTTGCGGTTTCAATTCTTGCTTTCCTGTTTGGTGAGGGTCCCGAATCTATACGTCCCGAAGGTCTAAACCTTACGGCACGGATTGACAATCCGGATAGTTTTGGAACGGTTTTCGCGACGTGCTTTCCTGCCTTTACAGGCATGATTGCGGGCTTGGGGCTGTCAGGAGACCTAAAGAACCCTCGGCGGAGTATACCTCTCGGTACAATCGGCGCGACGTTCGGCGGTATGGTGATATATGTCATTGTTGCCGTCAAGTTGGGACAGAGTGCTACACCTGAGGCCCTCGGTGAAGACCAATTTATTATGGCGCAAGTTGCCTTATGGAGTCCAGCGATCTATATCGGATTAGGCGCGGCTGCGTTATCCTCCGCCCTCGGTTCAATCATGGTGGCACCAAGGACGCTACAAATGCTTGCTCGTGATAACGTCTTTCCGATTCCGAAGCTGAATCGTCTGATGGAAACCGGTGTGGGGAAAAGTCAAGAACCCGTGTACGCGACGGGTGTATCGGGTGTTGTTGCTATCGTGTTTGTTGTCATAGGTGATGTAGACTTTATCGCCCAAATTTTGAGTATGTTTTTTATGGTAACTTATGGAGCCCTCTGTGCGGTATCGTTTCTTGAGCATTTCGCAGGCAACCCATCTTATCGTCCGACCTTTCATTCTCGTTGGTATTTGTCTTTGCTGGGTACCGTGATGTGTGGTCTGATGATGGTTCAAATTAGCGCGTTCTATGCCCTTATTGCGCTCGTCCTCATGGGTGGCACCTACATAGGGCTTCGCCGCAGCCGTCAAGGCGAGCGCGACTTAGCTGCAATCTTTCAAGGAACAATGTTTCAGCTAACCCGTTGGCTGCAGACGACACTCCAAAAAAGTCGGGCTATGACCTCTGAAGGTGGATGGCGTCCTTCGATCATTGCCGTTTCACGTTTAGGGGAGCATCGACTTGGACATTTCGACTTGCTCCGGTGGATCTGCCACAGACACGGTTTCGGACATTTCCTCCAACTCTACCTTGGTGATTACACATTTCCCAACGAGATAAAGGCACGTCTCCACGTTGATGAACTCATCAAACGCACAGAGGTCAGTAGAGCGAGCATTTTCGTTGATACCTTGATTTGTCCAACTTTTCAACTCGCGATTGCGCAGATAGCGCAGATGCCGGGGATTTCGGGGCTGCCTAACAATACCATACTCTTTGAGTTTGATGAGGAGACACCAGAGGAAATTGAGGAGATCAAACAAGGCACGCGGATCGCTGTAAATTCGCTTTTCAATATTCTAATTCTCAGATCTACGGGTTACCGCTTCGGTTATAAGTCCTCCATCCATGTCTGGGTGACAGAGGAGAATCTAAATAATGCCCCGATGATGCTTTTGCTGGCGTATATCATTATTGGACACCCCGACTGGAAGGGGGCTGAGATCAGACTTTTTGCTTGTTCCGATTCCAGAGACGCTGAGCGAGAAGCGGATAAACTTTCAACCCTTATGGTAGAAGGACGGTTGCCAATCTCAATGCAAAATGTGACATCGGTTTCCTATGATAGCTTGGAAGCCTTGGAAGACGAAGTCGCCCATCAATCCGCTCAGGCTGACCTCGTTATCACAGGACTGACCGGTGAAGACCTTAATTCTGATGACATGTCTCAAATACTCCAGCGTTATGATGAAGTGAAAGATGTGTTGTTTGTACACTCTATCGAACAGATTGTAATCGACTGATGGGGAAGGTTATCACTCCTCCGTCAAATCCCGATGCTTTCGCTTGTGGGATGTAGACGGCGAAGAATTTTCTTGAAAGAATTAACCTTCTGTAAAAATAATCGTCCAAATAAATAGTGTTCGGCAACAGTCAGACGGTGGACGCTTAGAGAAAACCGCAGTCGCTATGGAGCGCAAGCCTCAACCTTCAGGTTGTGGGTACTCTTGACGAGGTAGTTAAAGATGATAAAGCGAACAGATAATCGTGAGCCGCGAAGGTCGTTTCCGAAAAGCATCAAGTATACTGAAGTCGGCTTGCCCCTTTCAGACGACGGGTGGAGATGTTCTGTAAAGTTGGGACGCAATCTGAAACACCTTCACAACTTTACAGATTTTAGAACACTTTACGGGTTTTCTAAGGTCTGTGCTTTGGTGTTGCTGCCCCTGTTTGTGATTTTGGGATGTGGAACATTAGCAACTGACCGGCAATCCGGGGTGCCATTTGAAGATTCCCAAGCGGATTTGGTGCCTGTAAAGACGTGGCCCGTGGAACGGACGCTCGTCAGTAACGAAGTTAACTGTATTGCTACGGATGCGGACAATGTATGGATTGCAACAGCGAGAGGCGTTTCGCGCTGGGATCACCAGCAGGATACCTGGATACACTATACCATGGAAGACGGGTTGGCGAATGATATGGTCAATGCCGTTGCGGTTGATGGTCAATGGGTCTGGTTCGCTACAGATGAGGGGGTGAGTCGTTACGATAGGCAAACAAACACCTTTTCCACCTTCCGGACGATTGATGGTTTAGCGAGCGACCTTGTTTCCTCTATTGCGATAGATGGGAACTACGTTTGGTTTGGGACATCTGAGGGGTTAAACCGTTATGATAAAACGATTGATAGCTGGGCGGTGCGCACTCGGAAAGATGGCTTGGTTAGTAAAGTAATTACGACAATCGCCGTTGAGCCGGAGTACGTCTGGGTCGGCACCGATAGAGAGATAAACCCCGATCCGCATGGCTGGGACGAAGATCCGAGGTTCAGTAGGGGCGGTGTGAGTCGCTACCATCGAGATACCGATTCTTGGAATAACTATACCAAATCAGATGGTTTAATTGACAGTGAAATTGCCACGATTGCCGTGGATGACGATAGTGTCTGGTTTGGGACACAGAAGGAAGGTATCAGTCAATACAATCAGGTTGACCAGACGTTCATCAAAACATATACGAAAACCGATCTGCTCAGAAGCAATATGATTACCTCTATCCGTGCAGATGGGTTCCAGGTCTGGTTTGGAACTGCCAACGCCGGTGTACATCGTTTCATCAAGCCCGTTAATACGTGGGTCCATTACACGAAATCGGACGGATTGTCGAGCAATCATGTGAGCTGGATCACCACGCAAGGAGATGATGTTTGGTTTGCGAGCAAAGAGGATGGCGTGAGCCGCTTCGATAAGGTAACCGGTGAGTGGACGCTTTACAAACAAGCCGATTTTCTCGCCGATAACGATGTCCGGGATATAGCACGTGACCCGGATGGAAACCTTTGGGTTGCGACAGTCGCAGGGATTTCAATTTACTCGCCGCAAACGCACAGTTGGAAAATCATTTCCAAAGAAGATGGACTGCCGACACCGTATATTACATCAATACATATCGGCGGTCAGCGGTCAGCGGTCAGCGGTCAGTTACTCACAACTGAAAGTGAAGCGCAGCGGAACGCTCCGACACCTGATAGCATTTGGATTGGGAGTGATCGTGGGCTTGGGATACGGGCATACTTAGCGGGTGAGTGGACATTTCAGACCCCGCCTCGCACACAGACACAGGATGAGGCTTTTGTGGCATCTGTTGATGTCATTGGTACGTCGTCGGATTATCGCGTCTGGCTGGGTACAAGTGTCGGTCCTGCGGTGTATGATGTGAGTTCTCAAGAGTGGACGCAACTTGCGTTACCGGATACACCCAAGAATCCACTCGTATCGTCTGTACTTGCGAGTGATGAAAGTGTGTGGTTTGGTGGAGCGGCGGGTGTTTGGCGATATTCGATCGCCGAGAAAGAGATGCATCGTGTTGCTGAGGGTCTCCAGAACCTGTATGTAAATGTTCTGCTTTCTACAGGCGGCAACGAAAGTCAAACACTTTGGGCAGGAACACGTCAAGGACTTGCGAAGTATGACAACGACCGCCAGCGTTGGATACCCCTCTTTTTCAACGAGCGATTGCCCTCGCCCAATGTCACCGCGCTCGCCTTTCAAGACGGTATCCTCTGGATAGGTACACCTCACGGTTTAGGAAGTTATACAATTGCTTCCGATTCTTGGAATTCTGTCTCAAATGTGCCGTATAACATTCGCGACATACTCTGTGAAGCGGGGGGAATACTTTGGTTGGCAACAGATATCGGTCTTGTTGAATATGACACGCAGAATGGGCGAGAGGTGCTACATCAGTCCCGTCCGGTACGGGAGCCGTTTCTTGAAACCAAGGTCTCAAATATCAAGTTTGATGGTGATTACATCTGGTTCAGTAACTGGGGGGCTTCCCCGAACGGTGGTATTGTGCGGTTCCACCGTCCAACAGAAACGTGGTGCCGTTTCACACGCTTAGATATTCTGAAGTCTACTCAGAAAAGATCTATGACGCTCCTGCGTTGGACCTATGTGGATACGGATGCTGTCTGGTTCACCACGGACTACGGTGTTCTCCGGTACGATAAAGCTTCAGATACGTGGCAGCATTTCACCGCAGAGGATGGTCTCTCTACAGACGATGTGGATAAGATTGCTGTCAGTGAGCAGAGTGTCTGGGTTACGCCGATGATAGGATTGGAATTAAACCATTACAGCAAGGCGACGGGGACATGGGAAGTGATTGAAGAAGACAAACACCGCCAAATTGAACGTCTAAACGCATTGGGGGTTGACGGACCGAATGTCTGGTTTGCATCTGGACGTGGACTTACGCGTTACAATGAAATCACTCGTGAATGGAAGAATTTTGGACCAAGAGATGGTCTGGCAGGTAGGGGTGGGGAATGGATTACCGTCGATGAAGATTTCATCTGGGTCGCGCGTTCGGAGTGGGACAGAAGCAGCAACCGTCCGTTGTCACGATACGATAAGAAAACAAAAAAGTGGACAACGTTTTCGACGAATGACGTCCTTGCTTCAAATACCATTAGACGCATTATCTCAACGGAAAACGATGTTTGGATACTCTACAGACCTTGGGAAGATGTTGGTGTTACCCGATACGACAGGCGGAACAAGGAGTGGACAACAATCAGATCTGGACGCGGAACGCTCGAACTGGCAACTGACGACGACTATCTGTGGTTAGCTGCACCCAACCAAGGACTTCGACGTTTCCATTTCGCATCGGGTACTTGGGCAGTGTTTAAGGATATCAAGGGACTCCTCCATAACCATGTCGGCGAGTATGGGCTCGCAGTCGATGAAGACTATGTCTGGGTGGGGACCTTGCGTGGTCTGTCCCGTTACGACAAGCGGAAGGAATCTTGGACACCTTTGACGGCACTGCCAACCCTTGTAGGGCGCACTGTGCGGACGGTAGATGTAGATGAACGCTTTGTCTGGGTAGGGACAGACAAAGGTATGTCCCGCTATGATAAGAGTTTAGGGACTTGGCAGAATTATCGGCAAGAGGGTGGATCTGAAAACATAGAGACCCACGGTGGTCATTGGCACGAGCATCGTCGAAGAAAGAGAGATACACTTTCTGATAACGTTGTCAGTTCTATTGTGGTTGATGACCAATACGTCTGGGTCGGTACGCGCGACGGTGCAAATCGTTTTGATAAGTTGGCACTCCGCTGGGATCAGTACAAAACTGAGCATGGGTTACCTGCCAACAATGTAACTTCTGTCAGCAGTGATGGCAATAACATCTGGGTCGGGACTAATTCTGGGATTGGGAAATACCCCCGCACAGCGGACGACCTGAACGCCTGGATTACCTACACATCAGGGACCGAGATCCAACCCTCCGCGGTATCTAAGGAGTTCGCGGAATCGTTGGTTACCGACCAGATTTGGTGTATCACAGCGAGTAAGAGGCACGTTTGGGTCGGGACACGCCGGGGTGTTAGTAAATACGACATCGGTAGAGACATTTGGAAGACAATCACAGTGGAAGACGGTCTCGCGAGCGATGAAGTCAGTTGTATCGCTATTGACGGCGATCGTGTCTGGTTTGGTAGTGATCGCGGCGTGACGCTCTATAATGAAAAGACCGATGTTTGGGCTGCTTATACGACCGAAGATGGACTCGCTAGTAACAAAGTGACCACCATCGGTGTTGATGGCACAGAGGTCTGGATCGGCACCTACAATGCAGGGGTCAGTTGGTTTGATCAGTTGACAGATAGTTGGACGACTTACACCCGAGAGGACGGTTTAGCACATAACGGTATCCTCTCCATGGTTATCGGTCATAACTACGTCTGGTTTGGCACGTATCGTGGATTAAGCCGTTTCGATAAACGCACAGGTATCTGGACCACCTTCACCGAAGCCTACGGACCGGAGGATATTTTGAGGTGAGGAATGGTTGTTGGTTATTGGTTATTGGTTAAGAGGTTTGGGTAATAATTCGCCCATCCCGGAATATTCCAAATAGGGACAGATGGTTACAGACTGCCTCTTAACTGACAACTGACAACTTATAAAATATGGAAACAAACACAGACGACCAAAAATCCTGGATCCCTCCTCGTTTTCTTGTTAAAAGCTGCCTCTTGTTGTTAAAAATCTGGCTTTGTTGTTCACTCGCGTTCCGCGCGGAAGCAGAAGATGTCTATAGTCTCTTTGGCAAGTTGTTCCTATCGGGACGGGTCGAGTACGATTTCACGAACAGACGGAACTTCCTTGCGGATACAGAGGAAGAACGCGTCAGACAAGACAATTTTAATTTTGATCGCCTGTTTCGACGTGGCTTCCACAGTGTCATGGTGATTGAGGAGACCGCAGGCACTGTCAAAAATATCCTGAGCCTTGGAGAAGTCCCAACGACCTTCACAAAATTCACCTTTGATCAAATTGACCTCAGCGGTGTCCGATGGGAGGTCCGCTCAAATCGCACCGATTGGACAATTCTGATGGTTCCTGGATTGCTCAACCGACTCAATGGGCAAGAGGGCAGAACAGAAGGTTCGGGCATTGGCTTACGTGAAGTCACAAAGTTCGGTAAATCCCAGTTGGGACTCTCTTGGTACTTCCGAGAGGCACCTGTATGGGCGGTGGATTTGGAAACCAATTTCACTAACTACGGCATAAAAGCAGAAGTGGCTGTCACGCCGAAAAGTGCCCTGCAGAAAAACTTGCGTTCACGTTTCGATGCGACCACAACGGTTTTCAAAGCCTTCCAAACTGTGGGGGATGCGATTTTTCAAGTGGAGGCATTTCGCGTCGGTCCGAGATTCGATGCCTCGCGTTCGGTCGGCGATAATGATGACCAAGACCGCTACTCTGATAATACACCGTTCGACCCGCCCTCCCTAATTATCCCCGGTGATCTTGACAAGAATAACAACGGTATCTTTGACTATGAGGACGACATTCTACTTTTCGATGTTGATGAAGATTTCCTTGACGAGAGCGATCGGAATAACAACGGCATTCGTGATGAGGAGGAGAATGATCAAGATCCCAATTACGAATTCGATGTCGGACTGCAAGGCGTTCGGTTGTTCATGAACCGTAAGATAAGTCGTCAAGCGAGCGTTGTTGACTTGGATCTCGGTTTTCAAGTTGAAAAAAACCTCAGACTCAGAAATACGCCTACCTCAACGAAGGCGTTCGCGAATCTGGTGTACCAGAAAGAGCTCCCGCATGCTTCTTCTCTCATTTTTGAGAACGAGTTGAAGTTTGTGAAAGATCGGATTCCTGACGAGACGTGGTATTTCGCAGGATTTCTCGGCAGGCAAAACGAGCATCTCTATCGGTCGCAACCGGAAGTTTGGGAGATGGAGGATGCGGGGGATATTCAATTTTTTGGTGTTGATGGTGGCACTGAAGTCGAAAAACGGCGCAAAGACCCGTTGCTGATGCAGAACGACCTGATTAATACAGCGAAGATCACGTGGGAATACTTAGGGATTGAACGGATGATCACGACCGCTCGTGCCAAAGTTCAATACGACTACGATTTTGAGAAAGACAACCAGCATTACGAAGTCGGGATTTTCAAGAGCCTGTACCGCATGCGTCCTACCAAATCGCTTGAGATCAGCCCAATGTTCAAATACACGATCCGTAACGGCTTTCGGATGGCGGAGGATCGGCTTGAATACCTTTCCCTAACCGGAGAGATTGACGGTGAGGAGGTCTCCCGTCGTCTCCGATTGCGCGAGATTGAGCAGACATACGTACAGGATATGGCATCAGCCCTTATTCTCAAGATCGTCTATCAATTCACGAAAACCATCAAGCTCACGGGTGGTGGGCAGATCCTCCTATTCAATGATATGCTTGACAATGATAACGATTTTGTCCGTCAGGCACTGTTGGCTGAAATGGAGAAAAGTTTTGTCGCTTACGAAAGGCAAATGTTTCTGCATATCGGTGCACGGTACATAGATCAGCGCGCGATCGGGGATGTTAACGATCAGAATTACATGGAAATTTTTGTGCGCGTCTTTGGGAAATTCTAAGAAAATAGACGAATTATAAAAAATTATGCATTTTTTTTTAACTTTACTTGTACTCATTTGCGTAGTCCCTATTGTCCAGGCACAGGAGGAAATTATGCATCACCAAGGGACAACCAAGGCATTGATTGTAGACATAGTGCGTGAGGCTGGCAGCAGTTCAGGGGTCAATGTTAATCCGCTGAATTGATTTCGCCGCTCGCTGACGAAGCAAGGATTGTTTCAAACGAGAAAGCGCAGCAGATGCGTGCTAAGACGGATTGGTTCGTCGAGGCGAAGTACGGCGTTATGTTCCACTGGTCAACAACGACACAGCCGTTGCGGGGTCCTCAAAAACCTTATGAGGAAGCGGTGAACACTTTTGATCTTGATGCCTTCGCCGATATGGTGGGTGAAACCGGAGCTGGCTACGTTATTTTCACCGCTGTCCACGGAATTATGCATTTTCCAGCCCCCTTAAAATCGGTCGAGGCGGTTATGCTGGGACGCACCTGCAAACGCGATCTAATTGGAGAAATGGCTGGCAAGCTGCAAGAACATGGTATTCCTCTTATTCTTTACTTTCATCATGGTGTAGGAGATTTGGAGTGGGTGAAAGCCGCTGAGTTTTTACGTCAAGACAAGTCAGGGTTCTTCAAAATTGAGCGTGACATTCTTACCGAGATCGGTATTCGCTATGGTAAAAAAATTGCGGGATACTGGTTCGACGATCGGTATCCGCTTCAGCCGTTTGAAGAGTTGTATGAGGCGACCAAGGTTGGCAATCCCGAACGCATTGTCGCTTGGAACAGTTGGATTCTCCCCAAAACGACTGAATTTCAAGAGTACTATGCGGGTGAGTTTGGCGGTGCGCTCGTGAATCCACCAGCAAGTTTCTTTGCAGAGGGTGGCAGTGCAGGCGGTTTACAACCGCACGGCTTGATTTTTCTCGATGACCCTTGGCAGCACGGATATCCAGATACCGATATCGCCCCACCCTTGTTTACCACGCAGCAGATTATCGATTACGTGAAGGCGTGTATTGCCCAAAAACTGGTGATTACGATGAATATCGGAATTACTCAGGATGGGAAGATCTCGCCTGAAACGCTTGAACAGATGAAAGCCTTACGCCGAGCGATCCGAGGGGAATAGTTATTGAAAGAACAATTCTCGGTACGGATTTCTGCGAAATCCTTTCCGTTATCAGATATTGGTTAAAGACGCGAGCGTAACGAAGTGGTTTCTGTTACCACACAACTCTTGTTCAACACTCAATAACTGGCAACTTGAACGAAGATAGTCTCTCCGCTACGATTCCTCCGATGCTACTGAGGCGTTCTGTTGCGCACGCACGGTTTCGAGTTCGGTGCGGAAAGTTGGCATGTCATTGATTCTTACCGCGCCAATAGCGTTAATGACGGAGTCATAGGCGACTGCCCCGGCCCCTCCGACAAAAACGGCAACATCTTCTTGAATTCCGCGTCGAATTTTCCGTAATTCATTTGCCATAAGTGGGTCATCTGTGGGGTAAACGATGCTCAACCCGATCGCCTTTGCCCCATTTTGCACTGCACACCCTACAATCTCTTCAGCGGGTAGGTTGGGACCGAGGTAGGTGACTTGCCACCCGTGCGACGCTGCAGTCGTTCCAGCAATTAATGCGCCGATTTCGTGGAGTTGACCGCGCGGTGTCGCGACTACTAAATTTGGCATTGCGGCGGATACATCAGATCCTTGAGAGATGCTGCCCACCAGTGTGCGGACAACTGCGGCGGCAAGGTGTTCGTGTGCGATCCGTAAAGTTCCTGCTTTCCACTGTTCACCAATTTCCTGCATTAGTGGTGTGATCAACTTTTCAAGGAAAACAGGTTGGCTAAATGCGACTGATGCGGCGAAGAGTGTTGATTCGAGTGCTTGCATCTCAAATCTTTTAATCGCTGCGATGCACGAAGCGATGTAAAAATGAAGGGATGTTTCCTGTGAGACATCCTCTTTTGCGATTGCAGCGGACTGCGCAACCGTCCCACCCGTTCCAATGAGTTCCAGAAGTTCTTCGGTCGATAGATTTGCTATTCGTCCAATACTATGTCCTGCCTGAGTCGCGAGACGAAGCAACGTGAGTCGCGATATATCCGCATCGGAATAGAGACGACGATTCGTTTCGGTTCGCAGCGGCGTGACGACGTTGTATCGCTTTTCCCATGCCCGAATGATAAGTTGTGTTAATCCTGTCTGAATGGCAACGGTTTTAATACCGTGTTTATGTTGATCCGTCATCAGCCCTTTCCTTTTTTATTTTCTTCTTGTTATCTTACGATTTAGTATAACATTGGTATATGTTATTTGTCAATAATTTTGTCTAAATTTTAAAATTAAGACGGAGGAGAAATCTTAATTTCCTTTCAATCTGGTTACCTGTGGTGGGTATTCGTTGCGTCATCGTGTGCTATTGCCCTACATAATTTTTATATAAAATTTGATTTATGATAAAATTGTATAAATTTTTTCTTGACATAATATAGACAATATGTAATAATAGTGTACATAGAGATTTACGCCGTAATTTAATTTGAGAAATTATATCGATACGAAGGAAATGAATATCAATGATACAAGAGCATGTCATACTCGTAGACCATACGGGCAGAGAAATCGGCACCCAAGAAAAGTTACAAGCACATCGTGAGGGTAAATTACACAGTGCATTTTCGATTTTTGTCTTTAACGCCGTAGGTGAATTATTGCTTCAGAGACGGGCATGGACGAAATACCACTCCGGTGGTCTGTGGACGAATACGTGCTGTAGTCATCCACGTCCCGGCGAAAGTTATTATCACGCAGCGAGACGGCGACTCAATGAGGAAATGGGTTTCGATTGTGAGTTGACTGGGCTTTTTAGTTTTATTTATCACGCCCAACTCGATAATAGCCTATTTGAGCACGAACTCGACCAGGTTTTTATTGGACACTATAACGGTCAACCTACTCCGAATCCGAATGAAGTTGACGATTGGAAATGGATGAACATAAGCGCGTTGAAGCAGGATGTTCAAGAAAGTCCTGAAAATTATACTTACTGGTTCAAACTAACGCTGGATCGTGTTGTTGAACAGTCCCAAAAAATCGGTTTTTCTAATGACACATAACCAATTTGCGCATACAAGCCTGATATTAGTGCTGCCTCTCTTAGTAGGGTTTAGTAGTATTGCATCTGACGGGTCGGTGGAAGAGACGCTGAAGGTCGCGCGAGCGCAATTCTATACAGCGATCGAAGACGAAAAGCGGATTGCACCGACAATTGCGTTATTTAAGCAAATTGCGGAAGTCGAACCGGAGTACGTTGGGCGCGCACAGGTCTATATCGGCGCACTCGTTGCCCTTAAAGGCAAACACGCATTTTTTCCGCACACCAAACTCAAGTGGGCGAATCGCGGTTTAGCAATTATGGATAGCGGTTTGCAGAAAAGTCCGAATGACGTTGAGGCACTGTTTATCCACGGAACGACTTGTTATCATCTTCCATTTTTCTTCCAACGGGGTGACGATGCTCAGCGAGATTTTAAAGAAATTGTTAAACGGATGCCGCTGCAGATACACACCTATGATCCGAAACTCATCGCAAATATTGTTGCGTTCCTGCTTGAAAAAGCAAGATTGACGAATGATGAGAAAACGTATCTCTTGGCACTCAGAGACGGATTGGAATCTCAGGATTCAGTTGTGTATCAATGAAATTTGAATATCTTCTATTTAACCTCGCTGTTGTTGTGGGGCCTGTCGTGTCCCAGTTCAGTCGCCAAATTAAAAGCGTTTCACGTTGGCGGTTGAAATTACTCGTAAGTGTAGTTGTAATGATTCCTTATGTGATATGGGACGCGCTTGTCGCGGGCTCGCATTGGCAGTTTAACACGGTATATACACTCGATTTTCGGTTGTTCGGTCTGCCGATTGAGGAGTGGCTCTTTTTCATCACAGTCCCGTTTGGGTGTTTATTAGTGTGGGAGACATTACCCCAATTGGATAGATGGTTCGCACGATTGAAGTTGCTTCGGCACATTAGAAACGTTTTATACGCAGCACTACCTATCGGTATATGGGTTTTCAGCACGGGTAAACAGTATACAGGATTGGTGTTATGTTGTTTTGGACTTGTTGGATTGGTAGATATGCTATTAAGAACCGACCTACTGCTGCGTCCGAAAACTTATCTCTATCTTGCAATTGTCGCGGGTTTGATTTTGGTATTCAACGGCTATCTCACGGCGCGCCCGGTTGTTATATATGGTGAGGCGTATCAGATGGGTTACCGGATTTGGACGATTCCAATTGAGGATTTCGGATACGGATTCACACTGATGCTTTTTAACACAATGCTCTACGAGAAACTGAAGGATGAAAAATAAGAGAGTAGCAGTTATTGGTGGTGGTCTGGGGGCACTAAGTGGTGCAATTCGTCTGGCACGGCTCGGATTTTCTGTTCAATTATTCGAGAAGAATCCAAAAATCGGTGGAAAGGTGAGCGAGGTCGTTTTGGAGGGCTACCGATTTGATACTGGCGCGTCCTTACTCACAATGCCTTTTGTTATTGACGAGTTGTTCGATTTTGCTGGGTTCAAGCGGTCGGATTATCTCGATTTTGTGTCACTTGACCCGATATGCCGATACTTCTTTTCAGATGGCTCAGTGATGGATGCGAGTGCCGATAAGGCGAAGATGAGAACCGCTATCCAGCAGCTATCACCTGATGATGTGGAGTCGTATGCGCGTTTCTTGAAATATGCGGAGCGGATTCATACTTTAACATCTGAAATCTTTATGTTTACACCGATCCATGAGTTCAAGAAACTCATGAAACCTCAACATTTTCAGACGTTGTTCAGGCTTCATCAAATTGATCCGTTTCGGACCGTCCACCAGAGCGTGTCCCGTTTTTTCTCAGATCCGCGACTCGTTCAACTCTTTGACCGCTACGCGACTTACAACGGCTCAGATCCGTTTCAAGCACCTGCGACTCTTAACATAATTCCGTATATTGAGTATGAGTTGGGTGGGTATTATGTCAAAGGGGGGATATATCGTCTCGTTGATGCTTTGTTGGCAGTCGCGCGCGAGTTAGGTGTTCAGGTTCATACATCGGCAAAAGTTGAAAAAATCTGTCAAGAGCGCAAACGGGTCAGTGGTGTGCAAATTAATGGTAAAAAGGTTGAGGCGGATTACGTACTCTGCGGTGCGGACGCAGTTGTAGCTTATGACGAATTGATTGATGGTCATCAGAAACGTCGCGAAAGATTAAATCGGTTGGAACCGTCGTTATCAGGGATGGTATTCCTGTGGGGTGTTCGTGCCAAACACCCGAAGTTAGCGCACCACAACATTATCTTTTCTAGCGACTACGATGCGGAATTTAAACAGATTTTTAAGCATCAACAAGTACCAGATGAACCGACTATCTATATCGCTATAACAAGTAAAGCGGATGCTGAACACGCACCGGCTGATAGTGAGAATTGGTTCGTATTGTTGAACATGCCATATCTCACACGCGGACAGATGTGGGAGGAGGAGACGGTTCGGATGCGGTCGGTTGTTCTGGATACATTAAAACGACTCGGTTTTGACATCGCCGATCAAATTGAAGTGGAGCAGGTCTACACACCAGCGGATTTTTCTGAACTTTACGCCAGCAATCAGGGGAGCATCTATGGCATATCCTCGAATAGCAAAACCACTGCGTTCAAACGGATACCAAACCGGAGTCGGACGCTTGATGGACTCTATTTCGCTGGTGGTTCGGTGCATCCGGGTGGTGGCATCCCATTGGTGATATTGTCTGGAAAAATGGCGGCAACATTGATTGCAGAGGATCAGGAAAAGTTATGAAGTGTGGCTAAACTTTTTGGTGGGGTTGGGAGCTATGAAGCGGAAAATCGTCATCATCGGTTCAGGGTTTGGCGGTCTCGCAGCAGCGATTCGACTGCAAGCTGAAGGTAGGCAGGTCACGGTTCTGGAGAAGAACGCGAAAGTTGGTGGCCATGCCTATCAGCTGGTTCGGGACGGATACACTTTCGACATGGGACCTTCAATTATCACCGCGCCCGACTTGATTCAGCGTGTGTTTGCGTGCGCCGGTGCCCGGATGGAAGATTACCTCGATTTGGTGAAGCTTGATCCGTTTTACCGCATCTATTTCCATGACGGTTCATCGCTTGACTATACGGATGACGGCGGAGAGATGAAACAGCAGATGGCACGGTTTAATAGGGAGGATGCTGACAACTATGACCGTTTCATGGCGCACACCCGTCAACTCTATGATGCGGTCATCACAGACGGACTCGGCTCGACGCCGTTTGACTTTCGGACAATGATCAATTTTCTGCCGCGTGCTTTACGGCTTCAGGCATTGATGCCTGCTTACAACTTCGTTAAGAAATATTTTGACGACCCGCGTCTCCGTTTCACTTTCTCATTTCATCCGCTGTTTATAGGGGGCAATCCGTTTCGGGCACCCTCGGTTTATCTAATGATTCCGTACCTTGAAAAAACTGGCGGGGTCTGGTTCTGCAAGGGGGGCATGTATAATCTCGTTCGGGCGTTGGAAAATGTGTTCGTAGAACTTGGTGGTGTCGTTGAAACCGATGCAGAGGTTGAGCAGATTATCATTGAAAAGCGAGAAGCGAAAGGGGTTATGGTGAAAGGTAGATTTTACGAAGCGGATGCTGTTATTTCCAATGCCGATCTGGTACACACATACCGTGAACTTATTAAACCGGAACATCGTAGAAGATGGTCTGATAAGAAGCTCAGAAGAACTCAATATTCAATGAGTGCATTTCTGCTCTACCTCGGTGTAAATAAAAAGTATCCGCAATTGAAGCATCATACGCTCATTCTTTCTGAGAGATATAAGGGACTGATAGACGACATTTTTGACAGTAAAATCCTGCCGGACGATTTTTCGATGTATTTACATATTCCGTCGCAAACCGATCCGACTATGGCACCCGAAGGTTGTGAGAGTATGTATGTCCTGATTCCTGTGCCGAATTTGGAGAGCGGTATCAACTGGGAGAAGATAAAGAGGGCGTATACAGACAGCATATTGACTTTCTTGGAGAACGATTTTGGACTGACAGATCTAAGGCGTTCGATTGAGGTGCTCGAAACCTTTACACCTTCGGATTTCAAGAAACAACGGAACAATCATCTCGGCAGTGCATGGGGGGTTGAGCCAAAACTAACACAAACGGCGTATTTTCGACCACATAACCGAAGTGAAGATATACAAAAACTATATGTCGTTGGGGCGAGTACGCATCCAGGGGCTGGCGTCCCAGGTGTACTGCTAACAGCGGAAACGACGGTAAAATTGGTTGTTGAAGATTTGGTGGCGTAACCGGTGTTCCGTTTTTAGACATCGGATGGGAGGCATATCATGAAATTATGGAAACCAGCAAACAGAGATCGCGCTGCATTTGAGCATGCTCGCAGGATAACTGCCTATTATTCAAAAAGTTTTTATTTCTCCGCACGGATGCTGCCGAGTGAGCAACGTTGGGCAACTTATGCCTTGTACGGATTCTGCCGACACTGCGACAATTTGATTGATACCCCGCGCCGACGAACTAAGACAGATCTTCTCAGGGAGATTCAATTTGTGGCAGAAGAATTACGAATTGCCTATGATACAGGTGAGTCCGAACACCCCGTCATTCGTGCCTTTATTCTTGTAGCGAAATCTTATGGGATTCCTATTGCCTATCCCCTTGATCTGCTCAAAGGTGTTGCTATGGATATCCAGCGGACGCGGTACAAAACGTTTGATGACTTGTCTCTTTTCTGCTATCGGGCTGCGGCTGTTGTTGGCTTGATGATGACGCATATTCTTGGTTATAAGGACGAGCGGGCGTTTGACTACGCTAAGCAACTCGGTATTGCCATGCAGCTGACCAATATCCTGCGAGATGTTAAAGAGGATAAAGGGATGGGACGTATCTATCTACCACAGACGGAGTTGGTGCAATTTGGAGTGTCAGAACAGGACATCTTAGAGGAGAGAATGACACCTCGATTAAAAACACTCATAAAATTTCAAGTCGAACGCGCCGATCACTATTATGCTGAGGCAATACCGGGGATTTCCCTGCTCAATACGGATTCGCAGTATGCGATTTATTCAGCTGCTAAAATTTACCGCGGTATCTTAAGAAAAATCGAAGCTCACGATTACAACCCGTTTTTAGGTCGAGTTTTTGTGCCGTCAATTGAAAAAATTGGGATTTTGCTACACGAAGGATTCCGCACAAAGCTCCTATCGGCGCAGGAAAAACTATTCCCACTTCACTCTGGAATTATAAATAAATGATTCGGGCACAACACCGCTTTTGGGCGGATTTTATTTTTCAACCGTATCTAAAATGGTTATTCAAACGGCATTTTCACGCAATCCAACTTTTGGGCGATTTGCCAGAAATTCCGAAGCATTTGCCGTTGCTGTTGCTGCCGAATCACAGTACATGGTGGGATGGGTTCTTTGTTTATCTGCTCAATAAACGAATTTTTCGACGAACTGCCTATCTGATGATGCTTGAGGCGCAATTATCTAAGTACAAGTTTTTTACGAAGATTGGGGCTTATTCGATTGCGCCGAAGCATCGGCAAGGTATCGTTGAATCGCTGGAATATACCGTTGAATTATTGAATCAAGGGCCCCGGTTGGTCTCTATTTTTCCGCAGGGCGAATTATTGCCGTGGCACATGCGTCCACTTGACTATAAACGTGGTGTTGAATGGATTTTAAGGGAGTACGGGAAACCGGTGGCTATTTTGCCGTTGGCAATTCGCACTGAGTTCCTTGGTGAGAAACGTCCTCAGGTGTTTTTTTTATTTGGGGATGTCAATACCTGTGACTCGGACACATTTCGCGGAATGGATTGGCTTGAGGAGACTGAAACTGCCTTGTTAGATGATCTCGCGCTGCGGATGCTTCGTCAGGAAAAGGGACGGAATCTGCTGCATTGAAAGGTTGGCATTGCTTTGTTTACTCTGATAATTATTTCTATAGCTTTGTTGGCGGTTATTTTGGCAGTCACTTTGTTTAATATTGTGACGGCACCGATGCTAAAAAAATCCATCAGTCTTCAGGACCGTCCACGCGTCTCGGTACTGATTCCCGCTCGGAACGAGGAAGCCAATATCGGTGCGTGTATTGAAGGATTTTTGGCGCAGAAGTACGACAATTTTGAGATTCACGTTCTCGATGACCAATCAACTGACCGCACTTGTGAAATTGTTGAAGCATTCGCGGCACGACATCCTGAGGTCCGAGCGATTCGCGGCGCGTCCCTGCCATCGGGTTGGATGGGAAAAAATTGGGCGTGCCATCAATTAAGTCAGGGTGCGGAGGGAGAGATACTCATCTTCACCGATGCGGATAACCGTCCTGCGCCGAACGCGATTGTGAATACCGTCGCCTATATGCAGAAGTTTGAACTTGGATTATTATCGGCGTTTCCAGAAAAGGTAACGGAAACTTCAGCGGAAAAACTCGTGGTGCCGGTGGTTGACATGTTCGTTTACGCCGGACTTCCGTTGTGGCTTACGTATTTCAGTCGTTTCCCGTCGCTGGCAGCTGCGAGTGGTCTCTGGATTGCCTTTACTCGCGATGCCTATCAACAGATCGGTGGGCATCAAGCGGTATCCAGTCAAATTGTTGAAGACGTTGAATTAAGTCGCTTGGCAAAAAAGAAGGGCATCAAAATCTTGACTTCGGCTGGCACTCGCGTGGTGTCTTGTCGGATGTATCATTCGTTCGGCGAAGTGTGGAACGGGTTTTCCAAAAACCTTTTTGGACTGGTGCGCTACAAGGCAATCCCGTTTTTTGTGCTAACACTTGCGCTGTTTACAATGTGTGTTTTGCCCTATATCACTGTTTGGTTCGCTTCGCTTATGAAACTATCCCTCATTGCTATCTTCATGAATATTACGATGCGTGCTGTACTGGCGTTGAAATACAAACACCCGTTTTTTACAAGCGTGATTTTGCATCCGATGGGTGTTTTGTTCACGTTGCTAATAGGGATCAATTCATTCTATCAAGTCAAACGCGGTCGCTTGCAATGGAAAGGGCGACAGATCGATATGCAGGTAAATGGGTAAGTGAATAAAGTAAAAATAGGTGTACTTTATCTGCTTTTAGGTGCGGGCGGATTGTGGCATCTGCTTGGTGTTTTCCAAGGTGCTATGCGAGTTCTTGCTTCGCCGATGATGTTTGGTTTGGGGATCTGGCTCTTTTGGGAGTATTGGCGGGTTTGTCCACAACCGAAAAGGCGGCGGCTTATTCTCTGGAGCATCATCGTTATTGTAGGGAGTGTCGGAATTGAGTGGGTCGGTGTGCGGACAGGGAAAATTTTCGGGGCGTATGCCTACGGGCAGACACTGCGTCCCTCAATTGATGGTGTGCCGATCTCTATCGGGTGTGCCTGGTTTGTAATGCTTGTTGCTTCAGTCGCTGTCGTCCAAAAAATCGCACCGAAATCCATAATTAAAAGTACAATCAAGTTGGCAGTGTGTGTGGCAGTGTTGATGGTCTGTTTTGATCTGTTTATGGAACCTGCATCGGGGATATTAGACTATTGGGTATGGGTGGGTAACCGTATTCCACTGCAGAACTATCTGGCGTGGTTCGGGTTGAGTTTCATCTTTGCGACGATTGGTATAAAAGTTGGTCTGTTTTCTGAACCACCGTTGCCTCGAATCGCGTTTCATTTCTATTTTGCACAACTCATCTATTTCGGACTGGTGGATTTGAAGAGCCTGTCAACTACCCCGCGCTAAAGCGCGAGGCTTGTGTGAGACCGTCAAACAGCGAGAGCTGATTAAGGTTCTTAAAGCCAAACGCTTCATTCGGGTTGTTTCTCGCTTCAGTGAGGGTGGTAACCCACCGCTCTCCACGAAGGGCCGCAGCAGCCCTAAAGAGTATATTGAGTGCAGCATTGTGGTCTCTGTCGAGAGATGTGCCACAAAAACTACAATCAAAGGTGCGTATCGCTAGCGAAACTTTCTTTGGCGATTTGATACCACAACAGAAGCAGGTTTGCGAAGTATCCTTGGGGTTCACTTGGTGGAAGTGCAAACCGTCTCTTTCGGCTATGTCCGCACACCACTTAAAAAAGGTTGCCCAAGATGCGTCGCTGATGCTCTTGCTGAGGTGTTTGTTCTTTACCATGTTTGATACGCTTAAATCCTCTGCCACTAAAACATTATTTTTTTTGTGGTGGTAGAGTTTATAGACGAGTTTTCCGATAAAGTTTTTGCGTTTGTTTGTTGTTCGTTCATGGTGCATCGCGAGTTTGTGTTGTTGTTTCTTTCTACGGTTACTCCCTTTTTTCTTTCGGGAAAGGTCTTTAGCGTGTTTTCGGAGCAAACCCTCTGCTTGACGATACCAGCGCGGGTTATCCTCTTTTTCGCCGTCAGAAGTCGTTAGGTAGTCTGTCGTGCCTACGTCAATCGCGATTGCGTGTGTGGGTTCAACTTTCGGGGTATCGCCTATATCACAAGAGATATGGGCATACCACCCCGAGGCTTTCTTGACAATTGTTACTTCTTTCGGGTCGCCTTCTATGGGACGGTGCATGTATATCTTGATTTCACCTAACTTTGGCACTTTTAAACGGTTATGCCTAAAATCTGTTTCCACAATCGGATTTTGGCGGACACGTTTAAATCCACCTGTCGCTTTATCCTTGACGCTGTGCTTTCGCAAGCACCACGTCAGAGAACGAACGCGCGTTTTGTAGCGAGGGTAGCCTTTTTTCTCTGCACCTTCTTTACAACGCTTGCGAAACGCAGCAAACGCTTTGTCAACGCGTTTGAGTATAGAAACTTGAAAGTCTTGCGGCACGGAGCGGAAATCGTCATACTTCTTACGGGCTACCGTCAAAAGTGCTTGTTGATCAGACTGTCTGACGAAACGACCTTCTGTCTCATGCGCAAACTTGCGATGATTGCGCGCAGAATTTTGAAGTTCGCACAAGTGGTCAAACCACGCTAACAATGTTTGTTCCTGCGTTTTCGTAGGATACATAGGATACTGGAATGTTAATCTCATGGTGTATCTCGTATCTCGATTTTAACCCTAATCAGTGGGTAGGCAGACACGTTACCAAGCGGTAACGCTGATTATGTCTGCCAACGAGATACATATATTAAACCACAATTTGATTAGAATGTCAAGTGTTTTTTTGAAAAAACGTTTGGGTCTAACACACGAGGGCGGATTTTCCTCCCCCGAATGAATTCGCGGGTTTCCAATCCGTAATTTTTGATGAAGTCAACGAACAAGGGTTTATTCATTGCGCTAATGATTATGGGTCTGTGGGGATCGAGTTTCTCAGTTTTGCTAACACTCGATCTCGCTCGGATTAGCATTGCGTTGGTCCCTTTGGGTGTCTTTTGCCAGACGTTTCTCTATACCGGTCTTTTCATCACGGCGCATGATGCGATGCACGGTGCGGTTTGCCGAGGGCGCCCACGGGTCAATAATACAATCGGGACAATCGCTGTCAGGTTATATGCCCTGTTTTCATATCGCAAATTGTTAGAGAAACATTGGGCACACCACCGCACACCGGCGAGTGGAGCGGATCCAGATTTTCACGATGGGGAGCATAGCGGTTTCTTAATGTGGTATCTTCGTTTTATGAAGGAATACCTCAGTTGGAGACAGATAGTCGGTATGGCGATTGTCTTTCAGATGCTGGAATACGTTCTGGGAATCCCGACGCTCAATCTGATACTATTCTGGGTTTCTCCGGCACTGCTTAGTACGCTGCAGCTGTTTTATTTTGGCACATATCTACCACATCGCACACCGGAAGATGGCTACGACAACCCGCACCGAGCGCGAAGCAACGCGTATTCGACATTCTGGTCGTTCATCACCTGTTACCACTTCGGCTACCACTGGGAACACCATGAATATCCGTACGTTCCGTGGTGGAGTCTACCAGAGGTCCGCAAGAACACCTAACCCTTTTGCTTCTGCCGCTGCGAGGACCGTTGCACCTGCCACTGCATCTTGCCCTGCCACCCCTACGGATTTGAAGAACGTGATTTCGTCATCTGACTGCCGCCCAGGTTTGTCGCCGTTAACGATTTCGCCGATTTCAGCATCAATTTCGGCATTTGGAATAATCAGATCACCCGCTTCCTCTAAGCAGGCTTCCCGAGAATCGACTACAATCCGATCTGCTCGCCTTATTGTTGTGGTATCAACTTCCCGTTTTTCTGGGACGAATGTGCCGACGGCTGTGATGTGTGTCCCCGATTGCAGGGCATGTCCGTCAAAAAGTGGGGTCGCTGATGTCGTCGCACATAGGACAATATCAGCGTTTTCTACGACCTGTTGTGGCGTGGATACGAGATTGACTTTGGGAGCATCTGTCCACTCCGAAATCTCGGTAGCGAGTTGTTGCGCGGAGGTTTGTGTGCGACTGATAAGGTTGACACAGGTGATGTCTCTGACTGCTCTCACCGCCTGTAACTGTGCTCTTGCCTGTACACCGGCTCCAAAGAGTCCAACTGTTTTTGCATCTTGCCGAGCAAGCAAATCTGCCGCCACGCCGCCACCGGCACCTGTGCGGATAGCAGTAAGACTGGCACCGTCCATGAAGGCTTTTGGGACGCCTGTGGCTGGATCGAGGACTAAGACTGTCGCGGTGATGCGGGGTAACTTGAGGCTTGGGTTATCGTCATAGACCGAGACAACTTTGATTCCGAAGTCGCTACGTTCTGGGAGGTAAGCAGGCATTATAAGTGTAACGCCTTTATCGGTGGAAATGTGTTGCCGTGGTGGCGCGATTGCCTTGCCTGCCGAAAGTTGAGCGTAGGCGTACCGCATTGCCTCAATTGCTTGAGACATCGGTAGAGCATCTCGGACATCGGCAGCGGAAAGGATTCTCATAGGCATGCCATTACTCCACGCGAACTACTGCTTCACCCAACACATCCATATCTGGGATAATTCCCAAACCGGGTTGCGTTGCGGCTGCCATTCTGCCGTTGACACGTTGCGGCGCGCCTGCTGCTGTACTGACGGTGACGTAACTGTTGAAATCGGTTGCCGTAAAAAGAAATTCTGGGGGTGTGCTGTGGGCGAGATGCGCAATCGCTGCGGTTGTAATATCACCACCCCAACTATCTTCAATCGTCATCGCAACACCGAGTTCAACGCAGAGGTCTCTGGCGAGTTTCGCTTTGGTCAATCCGCCGAATTTACTTATCTTAATGTTGACGACATCCATCGCACGGTCGGCATTCCCCCGTAACAGGGTTTCGATGCTGTCGATCGTCTCATCAAGGACGAAGGGATGATCTGTGCGCTGACGGATGGCAAGACATTCTTGATAGGAGAGGCAGGGTTGTTCGATATAGACATCCACATCGCGGACACCTCGGACGACGCGTGCTGCTTGGTGCATCAGCCATCCGGTATTCGCATCGGCGATGAGTACATCTCCAGGTTGCATCAGTTCAGCGACTGCGCGGATCCGTTCAATATCGGTGTTCGGATCGCTACCGACTTTCAACTGGAATTTGCGATAGCCTTCCGATCGATAGGTTGCAACCTTCGCCGCCATCTCGTCGGGAGATTGTTGAGAGATTGCCCGATAGAGCATGAAATCTTCCGCATACCTGCCACCGAGGAGGGTGCAAACGGATTGGTTCCCAACTTTACCGAGGATATCCCAACACGCGATGTCGATTGCGGATTTTACGTACGGATGTCCCTTAAGCGCAATATCCATGCGTTGATTGAGCGGAAGCAGTTGTGTCGGGTCTTCACCGATGAGGTGTGGTGCGAGTTCAGCGATACCGGTGCGGGTGCCTGCTGCGTAGGCGGGAAGATAGAACGGTCCCAGTGGGCATACTTCACCGTAACCCGTAATGCCTTCGTCTGTTTCGATGGAGACGATGGTGCTGTCAAAGACGGAGACTGATTTTCCGCCCGACCAGTTATAACTCCCTTCGTGGAGAGGGAGATCGACTTGATAAGCGTTAATAGAACAAATTTTCATTTTATTTTACGAACGTTTGCGCTAAAGGAGATCAAACAAGCTCCCCTGGCTTTCTTTGGTTCTATCTGGTTCATGACATTTTATATATTGTTCCAAAAATTCAAATTTTGTTAGCCAATATACACCACCGTTTGCACAAGAATTTCCATTCCAATCAACCGCCTTGATTTTAGATACTAAATCTTCTACTGGAATCTTTGCCTTAAGGAAGTATCCTCTATTGTTTGGGGTCGGCGTTTTTGTGATTCTTCTTGGAGATGCACCAAATACAAATATATCAAAATCATCTTTGTTGGAGAATTGAAAATCATTGGTTTCTGTGTAGGCATTAGGATTAACTCTTAAATCGTTTCCCTCTGATTTATCAAAAATGAAGAAACTTGCAGGCACGTGATATTCTCTTCCTTCTAATGTGAAGCAATCCCTTCCTAATGCAGTAATGGAAACTATTCTCCAATCATAAGGCAGTATTTTTTGTCGTGTGTGTTTTCTGTAAACATCTGGTAAAATAAAAGCAATTGTTTGGACATTACGAAATGAAATGGCATGGGTGATAAATTTTGAAGATAATTTTTGATACTGACCAAACGGCGGATTCCCTATAACCAATACGCGCTCGTATACGTCACTAATATTGTAATTGAACCAATCACCTTTAATAATATCGTCGTGTTGCGGATCAATATCGATTCCTATTTTGGTGTTATGTTGGATGTTTTTATAGAAAGCACCATTTCCTGCAGACGGTTCTATCACGCAATCGTATGTATAAGGTAATTTATTCACTTCGTCTAAACACCTTTTGACCACTTCCTGTTTCGTGTAGAATTTGTCCAAGATTCTACTGCTGTCTTTATATTTTTTTCTCCAAACGTGAGCCATTGTTGCATTTCCTTTGGAGGTGTCGTTCTCACCTGATTTTTGCATCGTAAATAGGGCAATTATTTATAGAGGTGCTTATTACATGTCTGTACTATTACACAGGAACGTGGAACAGACAACTGTGGCAATTTTCAGGTGAATATAAGTTCATTTACTTCTTTTATAATATCATATTGATTAAACAGAGTCAAACACTTCACCAGACACTTTCTCAAAATTTTAGAGGAAATAACTGAAATGAAATCGATAATTACTGCTGTGTCAGGACTCGCAGCGGGAGTACTGCTATGGATTTACTTTAGACCTCCTTTCGGAAAGAATGTTGTTCGTCTGAACACAGATCAGCGAGTTGTCGCGCTTACCTTTGATGATGGACCAAGTCCGCCTTATACTGACCAATTGCTTGAGGTTCTTGCCAAGCACAATGTCAAAGCCACCTTCTTTATGATAGGGAATCGGATTGAAAAGTGCCCTGAAACCGTGCGTAGCGTTATGGCTGAGGGGCATCAGATTGGCAATCATTCCTACAGTCATCCGCTACTGGGTTTCCTACCGCCGAACTCTGTCCGTCGAGAAATTGAGCGGACGGACAAGCTCCTTCGACAGGTCGGCGTTACAGGTGAGATTGTATTTCGAGCACCCGTGCTAACAAGGTTTCTACCAGTGGCGTGGGTGCTCGCGAAAGGGGATCGAGCACACATCAGTTGTAATATATGGAGTTGGGATTGGACGACCCAGAATCCCGACAGAATCACTGAGACCGTATTGAAGAAAACACTTTCATCTACAAGGGCGGGTTCAATTATCGTCCTACACGATGGAAAAGCGGAAAATAAGGATGCAGACCGTTCGGGAACGGTCGAAGCGACAGATCGGATCATCACGGCACTGAAACGAGATGGGTATCGGTTTGTGCGATTGTCGGATGTCGGTAATCAGTAGGGGTTGGGTGACCCAACCCCTACGAAAAACTGAAAACGGTTGATTAATGGCCTGATAGCTTTTCTTCAATCTACCGCTTCTACAGAAATTTTTGCGTGAAAAGCGTTTATGCACGGTTCGTCTCTCACCCAAGCTCCAATAACACCTAACTTAAATAATTGACCTTTGTCGAAATGATGCTTAATTTGACGGATGTCACCGGGTTCACCCCATATCCAAGTAATCTTGTCTTTAGGTAATGTTTCTTCTGTGGAAAGTTCTTTATCGCCATCAAGCAGGAAGAACGCTGCTTCACCATCTTCTCTACCGATTTCAGCGTCAATGGTGAGTGTGCCGCCGTTTCCAAAGGCTGTGGTATCAATCATGATAACAGTCCAGTCCTGATGTCGCACAGTCGGTATTTGAAAAGTGCCCAACACTGTCTGCGATGGCTGCTCACGGCTTAGTACAATATTGCCTAACCCGGGTTGTTTTCCTCCCAAGGCTTCCTTGAGAAATGCGAGATAATACGCATGCTTCGGGAGTCCCTCACGCTCACTGTCTCCGCGGAGGTTATTGACCATTTGTCTACCCATTAGTTCAAACGTTGGCGATATAATTAAGCAATCTACTGGCGAGCCTTTTTTGGATCCGGTTTTCCAGCCTTTAATAATCGCTTGTGCTAACGGATGCGATGTGTCAAAACTCTTACCTTCGCGTTCGCGTCTTTTGGCAATCTGTTCCCGCAAACTCTGGATACGTCCTAATTCACAGTTGGGTACCCATGTATTGACGAAATTTTCGTTTAAGAATTCAATAACTTCGTCTTTTGAGAGGACACCTGCCCTCAAGCCTTTGCCACTCCCTCAGCAGGATTCGTCCAAGAGCGGTCCATCTATTGAGATGGCATGAATCGGTTTCTGTTCTGCGAGTGTCGTCTCCAACGCTTCTTCGAGCGATACCCAGTTAATTTGCTGTGATTTGTAGAAGCAGCGCGTTAATTGGTGCTCCACTTCCTCTTGCTTAATGGATTCAACGAATTCAGCGTTTTGCAGGATATCTTCTGTTCCAGCGCGGAGCTCCATTTGCGGGCAGAAGCCGATATCCGTAATATGCCCCTCCGCGTCTGGATCCTTCTTCCACCAAGTGTCGAAGTTTACGGTCCCGTTAGGAACAGACATCTGAAAAAAGGCAACCGATCTTTTAATTTTATCAATAACAAGATGCCCCGTAAACTGGGAAGGCGTGAACCAACCATCTTTTAGGGCAAATTGCGCGTGGATGCGGAACACAATGTCAGCGAATTCATCGCCGTGGGCGCGGAGGCATGCCCACAATCCTTGAGATTCGGTTTTATGGTGATGTAGGTCCCAACGCATACCCAGAGATGGACTCGGATGAAGTTGCTTCAGCAGCTCCAGAGGACCAGCCTGCTCAATCTCCCAAAGCGTCCCAACAGAAACGGCTTCCTTAGGGAGGAAGTCGCAGAAGATTGAGTCGGGATACTGTTTTTCTGGTTCAGCGACGCGTAGGTTTGCTAATGTATCCCAGTCTACATGAAAGTTGTATTGTGTATATTCAATCGGCGCGATGAAGGCTTTGACGTTGATTTTTGCGTTACCGTTGAGATTAAGTGTGATTTTGTTGTCGAAAGTTTTCATGTTACCCATCCTGCGTCGTTCTGGGAATAATATCGTGAACACCGCCTTCGCGAATACTTGCTGAAGAGACTAACACGAATCTCGCTTTTTGACGGAATTCCGGTAGGGATATCGCCCCGCAATTACACATGAGGGATCGGATTTTTGCGAGGGTCGTTTTCAAATTATCGTTCATCTTCCCTGCATAAGGCACATAAGCATCAGCACCCTCCTCGAACAGTAGTTCTGGACCGCCGCCCTCGTGGTAGCGTTGCCAATTAGAGGCTCGCTTTGTGCCTTCACCCCAATATTCTTTCACTGTATTCATACCCAGTTTTCTTATCTTACTCGGACTTTCGTCGAATCTCGCAAAATATCTGCCCATCATCACGAAATCCGCACCCATCGCAAGCGCCAAACCGATATGATAATCTTGAAATATACCACCATCTGAGCAAATTGGCACGTAAACACCGGTTTCCTTCAAATACTCGTCCCTTTGCCGAGCGACTTCAATGACGGCAGTTGCTTGCCCACGACCGATTCCTTTCTGTTCCCTTGTTATACAAATAGCGCCTCCACCGATACCTACTTTTATAAAATCAGCACCGGCTTCTACCAGATATGTAAATGCATCTCCGTGAACGACATTTCCGCCCCCCACTTTCACAGTCCCATTGTACGTATTTTTGATAAATTGGATCGTGTCTGACTGCCACTCTGTATACCCTTCAGAAGAATCAACACAAATAATATCAACACCTGCTGCGACCAGTGCTGGTACTCTCTCTTTATAATCTCTGGTATTAATTCCGGCACCGACGACAAGTCTTTTCTGGGAATCTACGGATTCAAGTGGATTTTTCTTATGGTCATCGTAATCTTTTCTGAAGACCAAATGTACCAGTTTACGATTTTCATCAACAATCGGCAGACAATTTATTTTGTGTTTCCAAATGAGGTCGTTGGCAGCTTCAATGGTAATTCCCTTCTGACCCACAATTAGTTCGGGAAACGGTGTCATCAATTCGCTTACGTTAGCCTCTAAATCCACGCGACTCAATCTATAATCCTTATCCGTTATGAGTCCAAGGAGTTCACCTGAAGACGAGCCATCGTGGGTTATAGCGATCGTCGAGTGCCCTGTTTCTTCGGTAAGTTTCACGACATCTTCTATAGTGCTATCACACTGTAGATTTGAGTCGCTGACAACGAAACCCGCTTTGTGATTTTTAACCGTACGTACCATTGCCACCTGCTCTTCAATACTTTGGGACCCGTATATAAAGGATATCCCACCCTGTCTTGCCAAAGCGATTGCCAGATTGTGATCCGAGACGGCTTGCATGATCGCGGAAGCAAACGGGATATTAACTTCCAGAGAGGGTTGTTGCCCGACTTTAAACTTCACCAGAGGGGTTCTCAGGATAACGTTTTCAGGGATACAATCCTTCGTCGTTAAGTTAGGTAAAAGCAGGTATTCGCTGAAAGTCCGGCTTGCTTCAGAAAAAAAGTGAGCCACTGTTCATTCCTCCTGTTAACACATAATTACGTTATAGTAGATTTTAGAATTAATTTCACACTTCGCATCGGTGCGGTGGGGCATCAATATATTGTGCTAACGGAAATTCTGGGAAAAATCGCGGAACAGCAGAGTTACAGTTGGTGATAAGCCCTATACGCCATCCGTTAATTTTTAGCAGATTCAGTGCTTCCGAAACCTCAGACTTGGGAATAATAGAATTCCTTGTGAATTCGTCCTTTAGAAAAACGGTCTGTTCAATTTGGGTCCTATCTGCTTTAACGCCTAAACGACGACATACCTCAACAATATTCTCTTCAGCGGAGAGATTACCTAATGACCTGTCCGTAATGGTTTTTCCCATAGCTTGCCAGAACTTTGGATACGGTACACCGAGAATTTTTGCTATTTCCGCTTGGACTTTATCGTACGCTCGGCGACTGAAATTTTCAACCAATGTGCCATACAGATCGAATATAATGGCTTTATAAGGCATTTTTCTCCTTATGCTAAGTTTGGAAGATTTTAAGATAAAAACAGGCACTGTTATGCTTATTAATCTGCAAGTGCCTGGTTTCTTCAAATTTTGTTGTTTGAAAATCTATAGATACCATAGACCCCGACTATGGAGACTAACTTACTGATTTTCATAGGCAGCAATATCCGCTTCATACTGCAAGGTCCAGCCGATTTCATCAAGTCCGTTCAGTAAACAATACTTCTCAAAGTCGCCAATCTCAAAAGTGTGTGCAGTCCCGTCCGGACAGATCACCGATTGCGCCTCCAAGTCTACCATCAACTGGTAACCCTCAGTGTCGTGTGCTACTTGGCTGAGCGAGGCGATAACATCGGCAGGTAAGGCTATCGGGAGAATGCCGTTCTTGTAGCAGTTGTTACGGAAGATGTCGGCAAACGAGGGTGCCAGAATCGCTTTGAAACCGTACTGCTGGAGTGCCCATGGGGCATGCTCACGGGAGCTTCCACAACCGAAATTCGCACCCGCAATGAGAATGCTTGCACCGGCGTAGCGCGGGAGGTTCAACACGAATTCTGGGTTCGGATCGCCGTTTTCGAGGTAACGCCAATCGTTGAAGAGAAACTCGCCGAATCCGGTGCGTTCAATCCGTTTCAGGAATTGTTTTGGGATAATCTGATCGGTGTCAACATTAATTCTGTCGAGTGGGACGACACGTCCGACGTGTTCTTTGAATGCTTCCATATTTTTCTTTCCTTGTAATAACTACTAAGTTTTTGTGAGGATAGCCGAGTCAAAACTGGGCTATAACTCACTTTCTTCAATACCAGAGATCTTCATAAAATGCCGCTGCAATCCACGCTTAAGGGTCTTATTCCCGTGAACAGGCACGGAGAGACGTACTGGAATTCCGTCTTTGCCATAAATATGGTGGCTGCCTTTAATTCGCTTCAGCTGCCAACCTCGCTTTTCCAATAAGCGGCAAAAGGCTCTACCGCTTAAAGCCTTCAAACCGCTATCTCCATTACTCTATCTTTCTCCGTAATTTGTAATGCTACAACGTCCACGGATAAGCATCCCTCAATGGCTTCATAGATGTTTTCAAGCAGTTCTTCAAACGTTTCGCCTTGCGTGGCACATCCCACAATTGCTGGCACTTCCGCCCAATATCCACCCTCTTCGGCTTCGTGAATGACGACCTTTAATTTCATAGTGTATCTCTGCTCCTTGTCTTCTGATAAAAAATATCCGCTTCCAATCTTCCACGCCTCCTACTGAAACTTTCGGATATCCACAAAATGTCCCGTTACCGCAGTCGCAGCAGCCATCTGTGGACTCACAAGGTGCGTGCGTCCACCTTTGCCCTGTCTGCCTTCAAAGTTTCGGTTCGACGTGCTGGCACAGCGTTGGCCTGGGCTCAGCGTATCCGGGTTCATACCGAGACACATGCTACAACCCGCTTCTCGCCATTCAAAACCTGCGTCTCGGAAAATCTGGTCGAGGCCTTCCACTTCCGCTTGACGTTTGACCGCCTGTGAACCTGGGACGACCATCGCACTGACGGTCTCTGCGACTTTTCTGCCCTTGGCGACTTCAGCGGCAGCCCGTAAGTCGCTGATGCGAGAGTTGGTGCAGCTGCCAATAAAGACCCTGTCTACCGGAATATCTGTGATTGGCGTGCCGGGTTTGAGGTCCATATATGCCAAAGCGTGTTCGGTGGCAGTCTTTTCGTCGGCAGTTATCATGTCTGCCGGATCTGGCACGCGACCTGTTACGTCGGTTACCATACCTGGGTTTGTTCCCCACGTCACCTGCGGTGCAATGTCCGCTGCGTTGAGTTGCAGCGTTCGGTCGTAGGTTGCCCCTTCGTCAGTCGGGAGCTGCTTCCAGCGTTCAACCGCTGCATCAAATTCTTCGTCTTTCGGCGCAAAACGCTTGCCAGCGATGTATTCGTAGGTGGTATCGTCGGGCGCAATCATACCGGCGCGTGCACCTGCCTCAATCGACATGTTGCAGACGGTCATCCGTTCCTCAATGCTAAGGGCACGGATCGCAGTGCCTGTATATTCCACCACAGCACCGTTGCCACCGTCAATACCGATGTGTCCAATAATCGCGAGGATAATGTCTTTTGCGGTGACACCATAAGGCAGTGTGCCATCAATCCGAATCTCGAAGGTCTCCGATTTCTGTTGCAAGAGACACTGCGTAGCGAGGACGTGCTCAATCTCACTCGTACCGATACCGAAAGCGAGTGCGCCGAGTGCGCCGTGCGTTGAGGTATGGCTATCCCCGCAGACGATGGTCTTGCCGGGTTGTGTGATACCGAGTTCGGGTCCAATGACGTGGACGATGCCTTGTTCGGGACTGTCGATGTCGTAGAGCGGAATGTCAAATTCAGCACAGTTTTCCGCCAGCGTTTCCATCTGCTTGGCTGCAATCAGATCCGTAATCGGTAGCGATCGGTCTGTTGTCGGTACGTTGTGGTCCATCGTGGCAAACGTCAGATCGGGACGGCGGACCTTTCGGTTATTGAGCCGCAGCCCTTCAAACGCTTGTGGGGATGTGACTTCGTGAACGAGATGCGTGTCAATATAGAGGATCGGCACCTCGTCTGCGGAAGCGCGAACGAGATGCGCCTCCCATATTTTTTCGTACATTGTTTTTTTCATATCTTTTTTCCTCTAAATTAGAAATAGCCTCTCGTAATTATATCATTCTCAGGGCTCTCCTCAACAACTTTGCGGACATGATCTGAAAATCTGAGGAACACCTCTGCTGAAAAAGGGTTGTGTTCTAAATGTTGAACAAATTTTCCTCTATTTTCTTTTCTCCCTCCAACACTACTGAACGCGCGGCGAACCTCAGAGGAAAGCCTTTTTGCTTTACGTAGTATAAGAATTTCGTCAATAGCTGTAGTGTTAGTACTTATAGGCGACATATCAAGCCATTCACACAATAAATAATATTTCGCTCCTGGGACAGCGAGTTTAACGTCTAAAGCGGTAGCGGCAGCTTCTTGAAACATTGTTTTATCCAGATTTGTTTTGCACTCCGCCGCAACATAAGCAATATTAGTTTTTTCCGTCAGATTGTTATGAAAGTCCTCATAGTATGACGAACGAACAAATAGCCTCCTACTTATCGCAAAATCGTGGTCTTTATTTCTCAGTCGCATACCTCCACCTACACTACCTTCCTTAATGCTCGATTCAAATCTGATTCCTGAAAAACAAGTCATTGGACCAAAATCTAAATCATGGTCTTGAAGTAAATCAGAGAGAGTTGAGGTTAATAATATAGGAAGAAATTCTTCAATAATAGTGTTATCAAGCTTAAGTTGACCTTTCTGTCGATAAAGGAAATCTTCTTCGCTATCAAATATTACATTTAACTCAACATATTGTTTGTATTCATTGAGTATATCAACCATATCAACGACAATTTTTTGATGTTCACCTGTAACTAATTTTAGGTTCTCTATCCACTTTTTATAGACTGTCCCTGCTTCCAAAATACGAGGGTGGTCAGTTTCAGGAAGTTTTTCATTTTCAAGCAGTGCGTTTAACTTATCACCATGAGGTGTCGGTAGAATATACACACTTAAATCCCTTTCGTACTCTTAGCATTGAACAAAGGTGATGGATGAACGTTGTAAGTATTCTCCACGGCTAATTTTATGTCTTTTTTCGATTTTTCGGGGACTGTTGAATACGAAGTTTCCAATGTTTCTTGAGCCACCTTCCGTGCCTTCTCTAAATATACTTCAGGTAATCGATGTTCAACAGGTGGAGAAAAGTGGAGAATATCTTCAAAAATACTTTGCCCAAAACTATTACGAAATACCCTCTGTTGTTTGAGAATTAAGTTAAATCCCAAAGCTCTATGACAAACTTCGGTCACAATCTCACCGTTAAAGAACCTTGTTCCGTTTACCTTCGATTCTCGACCTACGACAAAAATTAATCTTGCCCTGGAACGACATACTCTCACTAACTCGCTGAGGGCTTGAACCATATCAAGACAAAACTGTATAACTGTCAGAAATCTGTTGGCTCTATGTTTCCTATTAGCACCAAACTCTGATTTTGACACTCTTAACAAATTCCAGTTCAAGGCTTCCATTGATGCCCGATATTGCTGGTGGTAATTAAAAACGTTAATGTATGGTGGTGAGGTGATTACAAGGTCGACCGATTCATCACATAACGGAACTTTACGAGCATCTGAAAGGAAAACCTCAATAGGTCGATATGAAAATGGTAGATTAATGACAAGTTTCTTGAGGTTGTCCCAAACTTTAAAAATTTTTTGTATTGATATATCGTTTTGATAAAAATCTAATAGGGTGATCAAAGTTTCCAGCAATCCGATCTGGCAACGGCCATCTACCTTTGACAGCAATCCAACAAGTCTAAGTTTGGCCTCCTCAAAGTTGGTTTCACTATGATCTTGTTCAATATTCTGAAAAAGTGGTAATTCGGATAAAAATTCATCATGAAGAAGATTCGACACCGTCTGTAAATGTGGATGACGTAGATCAATCGGTATGTTTATAAAACGATAGGTCTGCGCTAACATAACAGCAGCCGGGTTAATTTCGGTGCCGCTAGCTTTCAATCCAGCCATTCCGGATTCCAAAAGAACAGTTCCACTCCCAAGAAAGGGATCAAATATAGTGGAACTGCTATCAGAATAATTGTCCAAGAATACCTGAACCAGCTGAGGTGAAAATTGTCCCTTCCAACGTAAAGGATTACTCCGATACTTATTTGCAATATTGAGGTCTGCTTGGGGTATCTCCTCTGTGTTAAAAGGCGTATCTGCATAAATTCCATTCAAAATCGGCATTATAATACCTACAAAATTGCTTGTTTTCTGCTACTCAAAGGCTTGCAACATGCCATCTTTTACTATCAACACCCTCGCATCATAAACAGCGTCCCCGTCGGCATTAAAGGAGAACTTACCTAAAATTGTGTCAAAGTCTTTGATGTTCGCCAGTGCGTCCCGGATCGCAGCTGGATCGGTGGACTGGGCGTTCTTAATGGCTTCTGCTAAAATATAGACAGAAGCATACGAGGCGGCAGCGAAGACGTTCGGCTCCATACCGTAAGTCGCGGTGTAGTTCTGAACAAAAGCCTGATTTCCGGGTGTGTCATCTGTGGGGAGCCACCCTATAAAAGTGAGGACGCCTTCAGCGGCGGCACCCGCGGCTGCTACCTCAACACTCGTTAGGGAACTCACAATAAAAGGAACAGATATACCGAGTTCGCGCCCTTGAATCAGGATTCCCGGTTTTTCGGGGGGTAATGCCGAAACAAAAATAGCATCGGGATTCAACGCCTGTATTCGGGTTAATTGCGCCGAGAAGTCGGTATCGCCACTCTGAAAGGTTTCCGTGGTGAGTATCTCAACACCCTTCGCGGTAAATGCTTCTTGCAATGCCGCGTCCCGATCTGTAGAAAAGAGATCGGTTTTGTCATACATCGTGACCACCCGTTGGTAGCCGGGTTTCGCGTATGTTGCCTCGATGCCTTTAGCAACCAAAACGTCTGACGTAAGCGGAATACGGAAGACAAAATCACTGATTGCGGTGAGTCCACGAGCACCCGCTGTCGGGCTAATGGCGACAATCTGATTTTCTTTGGCAATGGGAAAAGCCGCCTCCGTTGCGGTTGAGGTCGCAGGCCCGATAATAACGGACACGCCGTCTTGGTGAATCAGTTTATTGAAAGCCTCAACTGCACCCTCTGGCGTACTCCTCTCGTCCTCAATGATGAACTTGAATTGGGTATGACTCGGTTGTGTGTTGTTAATTTCAGCGAGAGCGAGATCAAATCCTTCCTTCATGAGTTTACCCGCAGCAGCCAAATGTCCTGTCAAAGGTAAAGCGACCCCGATGGACATCTCGCTACTTTCATCTTCTATCTGGGGGGTGGTAGGTTGAATGACTTGGGATATTCGCTCACAGGCAGAAAAGCCTACTATCAGGGTGGCGATTACTACGATAGATGTAAATAATTTCAATTCAATTTATTCCTTTCTTTTATGAGGTGTTATGACTAAACCCGCATAACAACAGGGAAGATGAGCGGTGTCCGTTGCATCTGTTTTGAGAAAAATCGACGGAGCGCGCTGCGAATCTCATCTTGGACTATTTCCGTTTCGTGTTTCTGTTCATCGCTCAGATTTTCGATGACGCGACGGGTAATTTCTTTTGCCTCTTCTATGAGTTCTTCCGATTCGTCCATGTAGACAAATCCACGCGAGATGATTTCTATCTGTCCAGCGTTCAATCCTGTTTTGGAATGGCTATCAGTAGAAATATTCTCTTGCTGACCGCCATTACCTATGTCGCTCTGTAGGACAATAATAGGCACGAGGATGCCGTCTTCGGAAAGTTGGATACGGTCACGCAGGACAATATCATCAAGTTCGATTTCTGGCTTGCCATCAACAAGGACCCGTCCGGAACGTCCTTCGCGTCCAAAGACTTTACACGTTTCAGATGTAAGGCGGATAAGTTCGCCATCTTCAGCGACTTTGATGTTTTCGCTGGGCACCCCGACAGATTCAGCGAGTTCAGCGTGCCGCATCAGGTTTTGGTATTCGCCGTGCATCGGCATAAAGAATTTAGGTTGCAGGAGATTGAGCATTAACTTCAAATCTTCACTCGACCCGTGACCGGAGACGTGGACATCGGCGTTGCGTTCATGGTATATCTTCGCGCCACGCCGGAGTAGGTGGTTCACGACATTCCCAATCGACTTTTCGTTCCCCGGAATGATACGTGCCGACATGACCACCGTATCGCCCGGCTCCACCTTTAAAAATGCGTGATCATCAAGTGCCATCAACGCCAGTGCCGAACGCGGTTCGCCTTGGCTACCGGTCGTTAAGATTACGACCTCATGCGGTTTGAACAGAGACGCATCGCGGGCATCAACAAGATAGTCGGGGTTCACATTGAGGTAGCCGAGTTCAGAAGCCGTGCGGACGTTATTTATAAGGGAACGTCCGGTGACGGCAACGAGTCGCCGATGCGTATTTGCGAGGTCAATGAATTGCTGGATACGGTGTAGGCTTGAGGAAAAGGTACAAAGGAACAGTTTTTGCTCCGTTTTCTGAAAAATATTGTCTATCGTCCCGTAGATGCTTCGCTCAGAGGGGGTCTGTCCGGGACGTTCTGCGTTTGTGCTGTCGGAGACGAGCATCGTGACACCTGCCGCACCTAAGCGAGCGAGCGTCTGAACATCGCTTAACTTGCCATCGACAGGTGTCATATCAAATTTGAAATCACCCGTATGAACGATAACGCCGACGGGCGTGTGGAGTGCGATTGCTATACTGTCCGGAATGCTATGTGTGACGTGAATGAATTCAGCGGCAAAATCACCCAGTTCAACGGTATCGCCCGGGGCAATTGTGTTGAGTTGTGCTTTACCGAGTACGCCGTATTCACGGAGCCTGCCACTTGCAATTGCGAGGGTGAGTTGTGTGCCGTAAACTGGCACGTCTAACTGCCGTAGGACGTAGGCTAAGGCACCGATATGGTCTTCGTGTCCGTGGGTCAGAAGGATTCCGCGAATCTTCTCCTGCCGTTCAACGAGGTAATGAATATCCGGGAATATTAGGTCAACGCCGGGCATGTCTGCATTCGGGAGCATAAAACCCGTATCAATGACGATAAGATCATCTTCGGTTTCATACACCATCATATTCATCCCAAATTCGCCTAAGCCGCCCAATGGGATGATTGAGACGTTTGCTCCGGTTATATCTTCAAGATTTTTTGTCATATTAAGTAGTTTTCGGTTCAGGACTTACGCAAATTAAGCAAATCTGAGACATTTAAACGCAGAAAGTGGTAATTTTCGTCCTTTAAACCCCCTAAATCCCCCTTCTCAAGGGGACTTTAAGAAGAACTGCGTAAGTCCTACGGTTATTAAACAACGATGTTGATAAGACGATTTGGTACGACGATAACCTTCCGAATCGGTTTTCCGTCAGTAAAGCGCTGAACCCGCTCATCTGCGAGTGCTGCTGCTTCAATCTCTTTGTCAGTTGCATCGGCAGACAGCTGGAGCCGATTACGGAGTTTTCCGTTGACTTGTACGATTATGGTTACAGTCGCACTTGTCAGGATTGCCTCGTCGTGCGTGGGCCACTGTCCATGCGCAATAAAGCCTGTTTCACCGAGACGGTGCCACAACTCTTGTGCGATGTGCGGTGCGTAAGGCGAAAGCAGATGCAGAAACGCTTTTAATGTTTCTTTCGGCAACGATTTCGCTTGTGTGGCAGCGTTAACGAAAATCATCATCTGGCTAATTGCTGTGTTCATCTTATCAATGGATTCAGTGTCTTCTGTTACCTGTTTGATAGTTTGGTGGAGCTCGCGCCAAAGTTCAGGCTCTGTTATGCCATCAGCGTCGGTGAGTTTCTTGTTGAGTTCGCCGTTCTCTTCATTAATGGCGAGTCGCCAGACGCGTTGCAGGAATCGGTAGACACCCTCCACCCCGGCATCTTGCCACGGTGTACTGGCTGTAACAGGTCCAATGAACAGCAGATAGAGCCGAATTGCATCCGCGCCGTATTTATCAATCACATCGTCTGAGTTGATGACATTAAAACGGGATTTAGACATCTTTTCTATTTGCACATTGAGTGGTGTACCAGAGGTCTTCACAACCGCTTTTCCATCATTTTGCTCGACTTCGTGCGGATAATAGTACTTGCCGCGGGCATCTTGATAAGATTCGGCGAGAATTGTACCTTGGTTGATCAAACCTTGGAAAGGCTCTTTGGTTGAAACTAAACCGCAATCATACAAAACTTTATGCCAAAACCGGGCATAGAGTAGATGGAGTACCGCATGTTCTGCACCACCCAGGTAAAGGTCAACAGGCATCCAATATTGTTCAAGTGCGGCGTCAAAAGGTGCTTCAGCATTATGGGCATCAAGAAAACGGAGATAGTACCAGCAAGAGCCCGCCCACTGCGGCATGATATTCGTTTCTCGCGTTGCGTTTCGTCCGTCTGGTAGCGTCACGTTCAACCACTCGGATCCAGCGCGAGCAAGCGGGGGTTGCCCATCTTCTGTCGGTTTGTAAGCATCAATAGGTGGAAGTTCGAGGGGTAGATCTTCGTCAGGCAGTTGAACGATGGTGCCATCTTCAAGATGGGCGAGCGGGAAAGGTTCCCCCCAATACCGTTGTCGCGAGAAGAGCCAGTCGCGTAAGCGGTATTGAACCTGCCTCTTGCCTCTCCCTTCACTTTCGAGCCATATAATCATCTTCTCCTTCGCCGCATCAACCCGCAAACCGTTGAGGAAATCGGAATTGACACAGACACCATCGCCTTCAAAAGGTGCTTCTTCAATCGGTTTTTCGCCCCCTTTGATAACCTCAACGATAGGAATACCAAAAGTTGAAGCGAATTCATGGTCGCGTTCGTCGTGTCCCGGGACTGCCATGATGGCACCCGTGCCATAAGTCATAAGGACGTAATCCGCAACCCAGATCGGGATAGGTGTGTTATTACATGGGTTGATTGCATAAGCACCCGTGAAAACACCAGTTTTTTCCGTAGCGAGGTCGGTACGCTGGAGATCGGATTTGTTGACGGCTTCTTTAACGTAGGCGTTAACTGCCGGTGCCGCATCAGGGTGTGAGATTTCTGAGACGAGCGGGTGTTCGGGTGCCAGCACGCAATAAGTGGCACCGAACAGCGTATCCGGACGTGTCGTGAAAACTGTGAAAGTCTTATCGCTGTCTTTGATACTGAAGGTGATGTCTGCCCCTTCCGACTTACCGATCCAGTGCCGTTGCATCTCCTTGAGACCATCAGGCCAATCCAATAAATCCAAGTCTTCCAGCAATCGGTCGGCATAGGCAGTGATTTTGAGCATCCACTGCCGCATGAGGCGGCGTTCAACAGGGTCCCCCGTTTCAACATATTTCCCATCTTTGACCTCTTCATTTGAGAGGACAGTGCCCAGTGCTGGACACCAGTTCACCGGGACATCGGCGAGGTATGCAAGGTCTTTTTCATAGAGGCGGAGAAAAATCCATTGTGTCCACCTGTAATAATCGGGTAGGGAGGTGTCAATTTCACGCGACCAATCGTACGAGAAACCGATACGTTGCATCTGGTGTCGGAAGGTGTCAGTGTTTCGTCGAGTGATGTCTATTGGATGTTCGTTTTCGCGCACTGCGAAACGCTCCGTTGGGAGACCGAAGGCGTCCCAACCCATAGGATGCATGACATGATAGCCCTGCATACGTCGGAAATTCGCAAGGACATCGGTGGGCAAGTAGTTTTTCGAGTGACCCACGTGCAGCCCGGCACCTGAGGTATATGGGAACATGCCAAGTACATAAAATTTAGGCTTGGTCTTTAGTGTTTCGATATCGTTTGGAATTTTAAATGCTTCTTTTTTTTGCCACTCGGCTTGCCAATGCGGTTCTATTCTCGCCGGGGCATAAGGATGGTTCTCCATTTCGCGTCCTTCTCCTTTTTCAGCCTTTGCGTATTGGCTTGATGGTATCAATTCTACCACAACCTTGCTTGATTGTCAAGATAGAGTCGTTTCTCGTTTCATTGGTTGTAGGTTATCTGAATCTCGGATGCGGCGGATTTTTCGGGTTTTGGCGGGAGGTGAAAAAAGAAAAGGCGAGGTTAGGGAACCTCGCCTACCGATTTTAAAGGGGAAAAGGCGTGATTGGAAAACCCGCCAACGGTTGTCCGTCAATAGATACTTGATATTCCAGATTCACACTATGTTATCGCGCTCGCTCTGTTACTACCGCATTTTGCGTGGCAGAGAGAACACTCCGTAACGACTGAAAATAACTCATCTCAGCCAACTTTATCCGTTTCTGATCGCCTTCAATTCGCGCTTTAACAAGCGTTTCCCAATTCAAGGTCAGCATACGGTTTGTTTTCTGTAGCACTTTCCAGTGCCCTTCTGAAATCATCATGCCTCTCCTTGTACAGTTGTTTATCGCACCCCTGACAGAAGATCTTCTCAACGTTTCAGCCAATATATCCTACGCCATTATCAAATCTTTTAACATTAAAATATGTTGCGTTCGACGGTGGATATCTTCAGTAAAATAACCATTTATATGCTAAATATAGAAACGTTAAAGTGGCGGGTTTGGTTTCAAACGATCGTATTTTCAGACGTTTTGTTTTTTGTCGCTCTCCTGTTCTGATGGTTTCGATGGTGATGGAAAAACAATCTTTTTCGCTATGGACATTTCATGTTTTTCCAATACTCGCTGCAGCATCTTGTAGGTTTCCTCGCACTCTGCTTTCGTACCGAGTAACTCTATGCTGGGTGAGTCGACTAAATTAATATGTATCTCGTAAGAATCATTCTTTGCCCTAATTATTTTTATCTGTTGGATGTGGGTAATATTTACCATTCCTTTGTAGGATGTTTGATGTCTACCCTTCGGATTGATAATCTCAATAAACACAAAAAATCTCCTTTATATCAGGACTTACGCAATTTTAGCCGTAGCATGAAAGAGTGTCAAGCATTTTTTTTAACGATGACGCGAGACGAAAGATTTGTCCTGACCTGCGTATTTGTTTGGATTGTTGCTAAGGTTTCTCGGTTTTGTTTGATGACAACGTAACTGTGGGAGTTTGAACCAGAAGCGGCTATTGTCCGGCAACATGTCACAAACTTTTGAAAAAATTTTAAAAATATTGTAAAATAGTAAAGTTATACTTTACACAAAAAAATATTGCATCTAAATACGGGAGCTTTTGGTATCTCTTTAGTGCCTTGATGAGGGGGAATTTATGAAGAATAGACTATCTCGACGACAGTTTCTACGCTTGGGTACACTTGCGACCGCCTCTGCAGCGGTCAGTCTCGGATTTTTAGGGTGTAGCCGGACACTGATTCAAAAAGTGCCAGGCTTTGGACCGCCGCCGCCCTTTGAGTTCGAGCCGAGTCCAAATCGCCTCCTTGATCTTCCAGAAGGGTTTACCGCTCACGCCTTTTCGAGAACAGGCGAACTGATGGACGATGGGCTTTGGGTGCCAGGCGCACACGACGGCATGGCGGCTTATCCGGGTCCCAACGGCAAAACGATCCTCATTCGCAATCACGAATTGCAGGCGACGAGCAAATCAGTTGGCGCGTTTGGATGGAATAACGAGAAAATTGAACGCGCTGCGCTTGATAAATTCTATGACGCTGGATCGGGTGAACTACCCTGCCTCGGTGGCACAACAACACTCGTCTATGACACGAAAACGCAGACACTGGAAAAGCATTTCTTGAGTCTGGTAGGAACAATCCGAAATTGCGCCGGTGGTCTCACACCTTGGGGGACATGGATTACCTGTGAAGAGACTATGCAAAAGGTGGAACCGGAAACGACTTATGAAGCAGATCACGGGTATAATTTCGAGGTTCCCGTTTCTACTGAGATAGGATTGACTGACCCCATCCCCTTGAAAGCGATGGGACGTTTTAACCATGAGGCGGTCGCTGTTGATCCGAAGACTGGAATTGTTTACCAAACGGAGGACAGAGGCGATAGTTTAATCTATCGGTTTATTCCGGACACACCGGGTGAACTCGCTGCAGGTGGTAAGCTGCAAGCCCTAAAAATCCGCGATCTCAAGAGTGCGGATACTCGGAACTGGCAGAGCCGGATGCAGAAGGTTTTTCGATGGATGTATAATCCAGTTTCAGTTGGAGAAACACTTGCAGTCGAATGGGTGGATGTGGAGAATATCGAATCCCCGGATGATGATCTCCGTATACAGGGAAATGAAGATAAAGGGGCGGCAAAGTTTGCCCGCGGTGAAGGGATATGGTATGGAAGTGGATCCGAAACGGGAGAATTTTATATCGCTTGCACGAATGGCGGTATTGCGTACAAGGGACAAATCTGGAAATATATACCGAGTCCTTATGAAGGAACAAGTCGTGAGGCGCAAGAACCGGGAACGCTTCAACTCTTCATTGAGCCAAACGACAGGAATCTCATGGAGAATGCCGATAACCTGACGGTCGCACCGTGGGGGGATCTCATCATCTGTGAAGACGGTCCCGAAGAAGAGTTCTTGGTTGGTGTAACGCCTGAGGGGCATCTTTATAAGTTTGCTCGGAATTCGGGTAATATGTCTGAACTTGCGGGTGCGACGTTCTCGCCTGATGGCACGACGCTCTTTGTGAACATACAGAGTCACGGGATTACATTGGCGATTACCGGTCCTTGGCACGAAATTCGCCAGCGTCCGCTCGTATAGTCTAACGTGCCCGTCTCTTCGCAGCTAATAACCGACTCATCGTTACTTCTGCAGGCTGTGGAGATGTTGTGCCTGCTGTGACGCGTTGGTCCGAAGGTGCTACGTTCACAGATGTACCTGTTGTCTGGGGACTGATCGGTTTGTCAGCAGGCTTTCCGCGCAATCGCTCAAAAAACGCAGTCAAATATCTGTTCGTTAGGCTGAAACGCCGGAGAATCATCTCTAATACGAACAAGAGAACCGCGGCAACTAACAAGACTCGTGCCAGTGAGACCTCCTTCTCAACGGGTGTCCCTGCCGGTCGTGTTATTTGGGTTGGTGTGGGTTCATAAATACCAGTCGTGCCAGCAGCAAGCATCTTGAGTAGCGCCGTATCGACCTCAAATTCGGCGTATTCTGCTGGGTAAGAGAGCGACAAGACTTCGGTACGCTTGTGTGCATCGCCTTCACGCTGTGCAGTGACAATATAGGCACCACTGTTGGACATCCGAAATGTACCGCTATGACGCGTCGATGTTCGCTGTTGCATTTCAACCGATTCGCTTGTCCCATCGGGAGTTACAACGTGGAGTTTATACGAGGCTTGCGACGCTGTGCGTGTATCAATATTGGCTTGCGCCACACCGTGCTGAAGTGATACCGAAAGATCGAAATCCGCATCCGTATCCGTTGCTGGAAGTACCCAATTGACAGCCTGTCCCCAAAATTTCCCAAAGTTTCCCCACGAAATCCACGCTTTTGCCCATACGGATTGAACGTCCGATGTCCAGGCAACCGATTTCCCCAATCCGAAATTCCAACCTGCAAGGATCGGTTCGTCTTTGTGTGAACGAATAAAAACTTGGGAGGTTTCCTTTTCTGTTGTTGAGACGTAACCCTGAAGTTCCGGGGGTGTACCGATGCCTGCGACAATCGGTTCGTTTGGAGAGACAATAGTAGGTTGGAAGGGTTCTTGAACGATGTAACGCCGTGTCTCTCGGACGGCTTCTATCAGGACCTCCGGCAGCTGCTGGATATTTTCAACAAAAACAGGATGTCCACCGCTTATTTCTGCGACTTTCGTAAGGAGTTGTCTATTGGCATCGCCTATCGCAATCGTCGTGAGGCTAATGCGTGCCGCAGCGATCTGCGCTGCGAGTTCAAGAAAATCAGATTCCGAACCATCGGATTTACCGTCGGATAAGAGGACGATATGCTTCCGTTTTGCCTCGTTTGCTTCGAGCATCTCGTACGCCTCCTCAGTTGCCTCTTTTATCTTGGTAGTGCCACCCGTTGGACGTAGTTTGCTCACGGCAAAGATTAGCACATTCTGGTCGGAAATGAGGTCAGAAATGCGATGGACATCGGTATTGAAGCCGAGGATGCCAGCCATATCTTCAGCGTCAAGGTTACGGATACCCGTGCGGACCCCTTCAATGGCGAGTTGGATTTTCTGTCGCGCCCCGACGTAGTTCGCCATACTCCCCGATGTATCCAGCACAAAGACAATAGCGACAGCGTCCTTGCGTTCACGTGGGGTCATCTCTACGGGGAGTGTCCGTTCCAACGCCGTATCGGTGTAGCCGCCAGGTCCATAAGCATGCCTTCCACCGATAACAACCAATCCGTGTCCGAGGTCGCGGACGTAATTTTCGATGTGTCGTTGTTGTTCTACCGAAAGCACATCTGCGGGGACGTTGTTCAGTATCAGAACGTCGTTGCTTTGGAGTGCTACCAGTTCCGTCGGCATCTCCGTTGCGGACATTACCGCCACACTGAAGCCATTTTCCTCAAGAACGGTTCTGAGGGACGTAGTGTCTGCCAAATCACCTTCTGCGTATACGGTAACCTGGGGTTTGTCCTGAATTTGCACAACGGCAGCTGCCTGATTGTTTTCTGGAATTTCATCAGTTACATTCAACTTCAGCCGGTACGTATGACTCCCTTCTTCCGAAATCTGTTCTGTGAGTAGGGAACGAACGTGTCTGCCGCTCGGTAGTGTCCATTTAAATTCGTCAATCGGGGTGTCTTCGCGATAGAGAGTAGCGTTCAGGTTTGGGATATTCCCGTCGGTTTCAATTACTACATCGATTCCAAAGTGTTGTCCTTTGCGGACTTCGGTGGGGAGTTGCAGCTGCACCACTTGAACGGCATCCTTGATAGTTTCGAGTGGGATCGTTAATATTTCGACATCGCTTGCGGAGAGCAGCGGTAGGTAGTCTTTGATGGGTGTCCCGCCAGCGTTATGTATGCCGTCGCTGAACAGTACGATCCGTCGATGATAATTGTCTGGCAAGAGTGCGATTGCGCGTTTGAGTGCCGTGAGAATATCCGTGCCGTCTCGCTGGAACGTCTGTTCCGCGAGTGTTTCCACTGACACAGTAGACAGGCCTGCTGTGGATAGGTCTTGTTTGGAACGGACTTCTCGTAGGATAGAGGTCTCCCTCGCGAAGCCGATAATACCGAACCGATCAGTAGGTTTTAACCCCGTGACAGCGGTGTTTATCGCTTTGAGTGCTTTTTCGTGCTGTATAGATGGAATGCTTTCGGAGGTATCAATCAGGAAAACGACTGCGAGGTGCTGTTCTTTATGGGTTCGGTGCAGATCGGCTAAGGCGAGGATTGCGCACAAAAGCGCGGTGCCTCTGAGAAAGAAGATCGCGCTTTTTCGCCACTGTGCTGTGCCGCGGTGTGCCCGTCGTTGCACAAAAATTAGCACAGGGATTGCAACGAGTAGAATTAAGAATAGGGGTGCACGGAAATCAAACATAATATTTTCGCCGTTAGCAGTCAGGGCGGTGGGTATAGAAGTCGCGAGCACAGCTCGCTCCTACAAGAAGAGACACGCATTTTGGAATCCAGATGCGCTCTAAATACTTTTCACCTATCATTCTAAAATTGACAGAACACTGGAGGGTGCAGCGTCAATTGCCTCTGCATCTGCTTGGTACTTCTTTTCGTCGAATAGCGCAATGAAGGCAATTGCGGCAACGACCGTTACAACGATAGGGACCATGAAAATTTTTGCCCATGCGTGTCCACCGTCGGCGTAAGCGAAAAAGTCGTGGACGCGTCCGCTGATGATATGTCCGACTAACATCCCGAACCCGTTGGTAACAAAAAGGATCAGGGCCTGGGAACTCGCTCGGATATCTTGTCGACTCAATCGTTCTACGGCAATCATGCCACCAACGAAGAAGAACGAGTAACAGATCCCGTGTAGGGTTTGTGCGCCAACAACTAACCACACCGGTTGACCTATGGCGAAAATAGCGTACCGGACGGGCCAGGCGAGGATACCCAAGAAGATTGTCCACCGCATCCCAAACCACCGTAGGCACGGGAATAGGAGGAGCATGAGTGCAACCTCGGCAACTTGTCCAAGGCTCATTGCGAAGTTGGCAGTACTCGCTGCAAGTCCAACACCGTGTTCTGCTTCAGTCAGAAAGAGGTACGTCAGGTTATAATAGAACGGGAGTTCAATGGCAACGACGAAAGAAATAATGAGGAGCACAGCGAAATTTCGGTTTGAGACGAGAGAGAACGCTTCAAGAAACGCATAGGGGTTCTTTGCCTCTTTGCTTGGCGGTGTGTTGGGGAGTGTCAAGCAGTAGGCACCCATAATAAAGGAAAGGATAGCACCGAAGAGCAGACAATCACCGACGTGTGGAAGGGTTGTCTCTTGTCCTTCCCAAAACCGAAGGTACCAACTCAACCCCCAATTGATTGCGATCCAACCGAGTGTTCCAAAGACGCGGATATTGCCAAATTTATCTGATTGTCCCATGTGGTGGAAGGCGATGGCGTTGGTCAGTGCGATCGTGGGCATATAGAGGACGGCATGCAGGAAGATCGCGCCCCACATCATCGGAAAACTTGTCTGTTTCCACGCGAAAAGCAGACAGACACCACCGAGTAGGTGCGAAATCGCTGCGAACACCTGAGCAGGCATTAATCGATCTGCAATCCAGCCTGCGATGATTGGGGAGATTATCGAACCGATGGCGGTGGTACCGAAAACGTAGCTAATCTGTTTGCCGGTGAATCCGAGGTTTTGCATGTGTCCTGCGATAAGTACTGCCCATGCCCCCCATATAGCGAACTGGAGGAACATCATCCCTGACAAGCGTACGTAAGTTCCGAATCTTGTTTGTCTTTGTTCCATTTTTTAATTTATTCCTCCTGGACTGTCCTCCACTTCGTTTCGGACAGGTTTTCGATTGTCCTACGCATTCTTTAGCAATGCCCTAAGTTGTTACTTAACTTCTCTTTGCGGTCTGCGGTCTGCGGTCTGCGGTCTGCGATACGCTTTAGCAATGCCCTAAGTTGCTACTTAACCCACTGCGCAATCGGTTTTGTTGACTGCACCACATGCATCCCTGCATCCGAAGCTTTGGCGAAAACAGCGTCTGCGGGTTCTGTATAGTCGACTATACCTGGCACAACAACGGGTGAAGTTAGGTCATCCACGAGATAGATTTTCTTTGCCAATTCAATATCCGTTTGCTGAATTTCTTCGAGCAAGTCGCTAACCGTCCAGGCGACGCAGTGGCTTTTTGCCTGTCCAGCGATAATCACTCGATCGTATTCGAGAAGCATTTGTAGGAAGGCGTTGTTTCTTTCAGCGATCGGTTTTCCATCGGCATCGTTAAGGACTTCCGGACGTAGGACAGAGTAGTTTTCCGTTAAGGGATTCTGTCCTTTAATTTCGTAATGTATCTGTGTCTTACGTGCGATTGTATGGAAAAAGCAGGCTTCATCAACAGCAGAGACAACGGCATGCCCAATCCCACCGAGCATCGCATGGTAGGGCCATATCGCAAGCGGGTATTTTCCCTCTGCTGTGAGGGTTTTGACATAGTGTTCACCATAAGCCTTAAGCCACTCGTACCGATTTTGATCTCCCATCAGGCTTTCCGCGACCGCAGGATTGACGCGCCATTTACCTGTTTCGATGTCTTCTTGTGTGATTAGGGTCTGTAGCGGTGTGGGGTGTTCACCTGCATCGTTGATCCAGAAGACTTCGTGAAATATCTGCATCGCTGTGTGTGTATCCATCGTGCAAGCGATTTTGCTGATATTTGGTAGGTTGCGATAGATGAATTGACACAAGCGGATATTATCTTCTACGGCACCGTTCCCAGATCTGCCGCCAACGAAAAGTTCGTAGTCTGGAATGCAGAACGTATTTTGGACATCGACGAGTAGCAGGCAGGTCCTAAAATCATCTTCGGATGCTGGGCGGATTGCATGTTTCTCCGCCCACTCCTGTGCTTCACGTTGGCGTTCTTGATAGGGAATCCGCCAGACTTTGTCTACCCGATCTGCGTCGAAATGTGGCGGAAGTGGAAGTTGTGATGTAGACATAATGATGTTCCTATTTCGCTGCGAATATTAATGTTCTCAATTAATGATTTTCAACACGCTCCATTTTGTCGCCAGTTTTCCTTCGGGTTGAACGGACAGCACTTTCTCGAAGCCTTCTTCCATGATCTGCGTTCACATCGTTGAAATGAAACTTCGGGTTGGCAGATGTTATTTGCCGGTTGATGTTGTATCTTATAGCAGGTCGCGGTTTTTATCAAGAAAAAATCCAGGGGCGTTTATGGTAACCTTAGAATTAATTGGACCCTATGGATTCCACTCAACCCCCCTAACAAATCAGAATCAACGGTATTTATGCCGTGTGGCATAAACCGGGTATGAATGCCTTAATGGCATTCCCCGCCCTTATCAGGGGGGAATTGGAAACTTTAGAATTAATTGGACACTATGGATTCAACTCAACCCCCCTAACAAATCAACGGTATGAATGCCTTAATGGCATTCCCCGCCCTTATCAGGGGGAATTGGAAACTTTAGAATTAATTGGACACTATGGATTCAACTCAACCCCCCTAACCCCCCTTATCAGGGGGGAATTGGAAACTTGGTTTCCATCGAAAAGTGTCTGTTTATTTTTCAGGTTTACCATAAATAGCCCTAAAAAATCGCTTGCATCTATATTAAAATGTACGATAGAATAGCATTGGGTCGTTTGATTGGTATTTTTCAGCACCAAAGGTTTTTTACCACTCTTCCCGCTAAAGCCCCATGCTTTAGCCTGTGGGATGTAAGCGGGTATTAGGTTTTTGGAAAAAATCTAACTTGACAATTATAGTAAAATTGTGGTATAATTCTTGTATCAGGTTGGCAGACATACAGAGCGTTACCGCTTGGTAACGTGTCTGCCTCCCACTCTGTAGGGGATAAGAGCCTGATGCCTGATATACCATGAAAACGTACAAATACAAAATTGGCAAACAATCGAATTGTGTTCGACTTGGCAACTTGCTTGACGATATGTGGCAAGTCCACGCATATTTTCATAAGTGGCAACGTCAGCAATATAAAGACGGCTTGCCCTATGTGAACCATGCTGCGATGTGTGAACATGTTGCGAAACTCAAAAAGACGACGCACCCACATTGGAAGGCATTGCCCTCTCAAGCGATCCAAGAAGAATTGAAACGGATTCACTTGGCGTATGACCGTTTTTTCAAGAAACTTGGGGGTAGACCGCACATCAAGCCGAGACATAAGTTCAAATCTGTCACACTCAAACAATCGGGTTGGAAAATCACAGAGAACCGCCTCAGGCTAACCTTGCGGAACTGGGACGCAGGCACATGGAAACGTGATCCTGTGCCATATACCTTTCACAAGCACCGCGAGTTTGAAGGCACTATCAAACGTATCACAATCAAACGCGACGCTTGTGGTGATTATTGGCTTTATCTGATAACTGATTTTGTAGATACCGAACCTTTGCCGACAACGGGTAAGAGTGTTGGGGCAGACTTCGGTATGAAAGACGCATATTTGACACTGAGCACGGGTGAGAAGATACAACACCCGCAACCTTTGAAACAGTCCTTGAAAAAACTTCGGTATCTCAACAAAAGCCTTTCTCGTAAACAAAAAGGTTCTAACGGTTGGTGGTGGTGTGTTAGACGACTCGCACGCCTGTATCGGAAAATCAGCAACCAACGCATTGATTTTCAATGGAAACTGGCGAATGATTTGTGCGAGCGATTTGATACCATTGTTCTTGAAACCTTGAACCTTGACGGTATGAAACGGCTTTGGGGACGTAAAGTCTCCGACCTTGCGTTCTACCAGTTTGTTGAGATATTGAAATATAAGTGTCAAAAACATAAGCGTCTTTTGAAACAAGTCGGTCAATGGACGGCTACAACGAAACCCTGTAGCGATTGTGGTTTTCATAACGAAACCCTAACCCTCTCTGATAGGCAGTGGCGATGTCCCGCATGTGGTTCAGACCACGACAGAGACATAAACGCTGCGATAAACATTTTGCAGGCAGGGATAGCTGCCTGAGGGTGGAGCGAAAATAAGACGATATTCTCTATGAGAAAATCGCAGTCGCTATGAAACCGAAGCCCCAACCTTTAGGTTGTGGGTGCTATCACAGATAAGAAAGATATAACATGCGGAAATTTTTTAAACCCCTCCCAGATTTGGAAAAGAGACTCGATGATGTCGACGAGCGGGTGAGACGGGCGCGTCGAACCTTGGATTGGCGGACTCGGGAGGCACGTATCCCGCTTGATATTCAAGAGGACTTCGGCATCTCTGAATTACAAGGCGATGTGATGTTCCTCTCAAGGAACGAGGATTTACACGATAAGGTCAGGGATCTCGTTCATTCTGCAGGCTACGGCTGCGATATTCCAGAACGCACTGGGGAAGCTATCGGTATGCTGAAGGTGACAAGGTATCAGATGGTAATCCCTGACTGTTTGCGTCGCTCGCGGTCGAGACTCTTTGAATATGTTGAGAGGTATCAGCCTCACGTGAAAATTGTTCCTATTGTCCGTAATAACGATGCCGGACGACATGTGATGCGTTTGGGGAGCTACAGTTTTCTATTAGGACGTGATTTCGATCCAGAGCAGTTACGGACCTGTCTGATGAGTTCACTTCAGTTACGACATGAGGTCTGTTGGTTGTTGGCGCATGGAGAACGCTGCAATCGCTCGTGTATTGACGGTTTTGAGTCTGGTGAAGACATTAGAGACCTTGAATGAGCAAGATATGGCAACAAATTTAGAGTTCAAGGCACAGTGTCAGTCGCTTGAGAGTTTCTATCCAAGATTGGTTGACTTAAATGCAGCGCATCGTGAAACTGTCCATCAAATTGATACGTATTTTTACGTGATGGAGGTGAAGGGTTCTTCAATGTCGGAAACTTGCAAACCACGTCTTAAGTTGCGGGAGGTTGACGGGGCAGACGAAGCATGGCTCATCTACTACGAGCGTCCGAATCACGACGCGTCGCGTTACAGTCAATACCAACTCTGCAAGATTACCGATCCTTCAGCCCTTAAAACACTGCTAACCGCAGCATTCGGTATCAAGACCGTTGTCGAAAAACAACGGGAGATTTGGATGTTCAATCACACGCGTATCCATCTTGATACGGTTGTTGGTTTAGGGCACTTCGTTGAATTAGAGACGGTGTTTCAGGGACAAACTGAGACTGAAGCCGTAAACGAACATCAACACGTTAAAACTATACTGCGCTTAGACACTGCTGACCCGGTTGCTGTTTCCTACAGTGATCTGATAGAGACCGGAGGGATTTGAGATGGACGGTTCAATATATCAGAAGATTTTGGAAGCTTACACGGATGTGGATAGTGCTAAACGGGGCAAACTGCTAAGGATCTACTTGCACATTCCGTCTTTACCGAAGTTACGCGCTATCCGATCCTATTTGGCAGAACTGAAAGCGGCATCAAAGCGCAGGAATGGGAGATAGTTACGAATCTCCTTATAGCCGCGAAAGAACTGCCTGCACCAGAAGCGGAATCATCAACTCGTGGTGTCCCGTGAACGTATAGCCTCTCCCTCCCATCTCCGTCGGACGTTTGACGACATTCTCTACAGGGCGGTATTGCTGATTCATGTCAAAATTAGCAGTCGTGAAATGGGATACCGTGTTCCCTAAATTTCGCGCGATTGTTAAAGCCTTCAAAAAGACCTCCGGTAAAATCACGGCTGAACCCAAATTGAGGACGACCCCACCTCCCTCTAATTCCTTTACCAACGCCGTCAACAGGCGAAAATCCGTAAAACTCGCAGCACCGATGGCAGCACCGTTCGCTGCGGGATGCTGATGGATAATGTCTGTGCCGATAGCGACATGCACCGTAATAGGGACATTGTATTGGACACCGGTAGCAAGGAGGCTATACCTATTATAAGGTGCGTTCATCTCTACGAGCTGCTTACCTAACGCTTCCCCCATCCCAAGACCTGTATCCGCGGCATGCTGAATTGCCGTGTTCATCAAGCGTCCCGTCTCCTCCCACATCCCGAATTGTCCGCTCTGGAGATACGCAGAGACATCCTCAGAGGTCTCCCCGATAAGGGCAATCTCGAAATCGTGGATACTGCTCGCGCCGTTAAAGGCAAATCCGGTAATCACACCACGCTTTGCTAAAGCGATGAGGAGTGGACTCAATCCGCATTTGATGACATGCCCACCCATCATTACGATGACCGGTTTCTTGCGCTGGTGCGCTGTGACGATAGCGTCAACGAGTGCTAAGAAATCTGATCCTTTGAGAATTTTCGGAAGACTTGCTAAAAATGCGGAGATATCCGTCTCTGATTCTGGGAGTGTCGCGAAGTCGTGAACTGAGACTTTGTTGATACGTTTTTTGAGTGGATAGGTCGTTACGAGAGATAGGTCAACCGGTGTCCGAGTTTTTTTCATGTTTTGGGTCCTCTGATAGTTCTAAATAAAAAATTATGCCGATGATAAACCAGAAAAGCAACACTGTGCGTTGATGTAGAATGTTATCTGCAAGCCCGTAAACAAGCGCGGAAATAAGGAATCCGCTCGCGCCGATAAAGGTCCCCATCCGCCAAAAGTCGTTTGCCTGCCGCATGCCGAATACGGATTGGCAGATGATCGCTACTATCCACAAAAACAGCAAAAGCGATGGAATCCCCTGCTCAGCGGCGATGTGCAGATAGATGTTGTGCGCGTGGTAAGGCGTGTCGTATTGTTCAGGGGGTCCGTTGAGTTGGTACTCGTAGCGAAATCTCCCGGGTCCGATTCCGGTGAGTGGGTACTGCCGAATGAATTGCAGGGACGTTTGCCACCACTGTGGACGTTCGCTCATGAAGCCTGCAGGATGTGTAATCATTGTCTGAAAACGGGTCTTGATGTGCCGCGGCACCCTATCAATTAGTGCCTGCCGAGTGTTTGTATTCAGAAGTAGCACGGCGCAAACAATGCTCATTAGAGCCAATGCCAGTAAGCCTCGCTTCCATGAGATAGTTGTGGATAGCGTGCTGATGGCAAGATAGGAGACACTGAAGATGATTGCGAGGGTCACACTCACCCACGCCGCACGCGTCAAGGTCAAGACAAGATTGGTGCTCATTAAGACTAAGATTATTCCTAATATTAGGGTTATGCGGTTAGAATGCACATCGCATGAATCAGAATCAACGGTATGAAGTCCGTATGGACTTCCCCGGGTATGAATGCCGTATGGCATTCCCCGAGGCGAGTACGCCGCAAAACCGCACCTACCGGTTTGGGTAAAAGTTTTTCCGCCTGCTGACCGCTGACTGCTGATGGCTATTAAACCGACAGCAAAGTAGCCTATGACGAATGGAAGACTGAGCGCGAGGTATGCGCCGAGGTCATTGGGCATCTTGAACGTCCCCGTGAGACGTTGCTCAATCATATACACCATAAGGTGTGTTTCACCTTTACGGACTGTGTAGCGTCTATCTCTCGCTGGATCGTCAATACGCCATGTGTCGGGTTGCGCTGATGGTTTTTTGTCGGTTACATGGAAAGCCGTTTCCGAGAGCGGAACACGACATGTACGCAGCTCGGCACGTAATTCGTCCGAGAATCCCTCCGCTACAGTAAATTCCTCCTGAAATTGTAACCCGATTCGCCCCATAAAGTCGAGTGCTAAACGGGTGTCGTTTACGTAATACCAGAGCCCGAGTGTAGAAGAGATACCCGCTGCAGCGATAAAGGCGATGACGACGTGTCGCCACCGATTTCCCAAGCGACTGTGGACAACGGCATAGAAGAGTAGGATTGCTCGAAGTAATTTCCAAAAGTAGCCGAGGCTGCTCGTTGAAGGATGGGGCGCGAAGAGCGATGCTATGAGTGCTAATCCCAAAAACAACGCGATGGGAAGGTCAAGCCGTGTCCGGTGCCAGCCGAGTTTCCGTTCCGAAACGATTCGTCCGACCCATCCGAATAGCACAAGCGAGAGTCCGATGTTAAGGAACGCCGTCGAATAGCCGAAGGGAAGTGCTAAAACGAAAACTAAGAATCCGATATAAATTGCGGTATTAAAGACTGTTACCGATGTCCACTGTGAGTGGAATGGAGATTTCAGTGCTAACATAGGGGCGGAAAAAGTTAGGGTTATTTAGTTTGAATTTCTTGATATATTAGCACCACTACCAGACCCACGCAAGGAAAAAGGTGAATAAGACTCTACATAGCACTCCGCTGGAGTGCGGGGTCCTCTATATCTTATTTCTATAGACATATCACGCCGCTGGCGTGAGGAGATAGTTTTAGGGCGGTATCGTTGTTCCATATTGATCGCGTCTGGCAGCCGGATAGGTTGTCGGTCTTTGCTCCAGCGGAGCAATATGTCTATAGCAGCTTGTATATGATAAGGGAAAATGAACATGTTTCGGTAGGAAAATTGGGAAAGTCGCGCGTTCAACGCGCCAAGTCCACATTTTTACAGAAAAATTGATAAAAATACTAATTTTCTAAAAAAAATACGAAAAAATAGAAAAAATACGTAAATTTTATGGTTTTTTCTTAATTTTTTTGCGTTTTTTTGTATTTTTGCTTGACATTATACGTTAAATGTAATATACTTAATAGCAACGAGTGTTGAAATGTTCATTTTTGACACGCTTTTTTGCCAGAATGGGCAAAAGTTTGAAAACGGACAACGCTGTATACAAATAGGCAGCGTCAGAAAACAACTCGTTCCCGCTGCACTTTACGCAGCACAAGGTTAGGTTCAAAAAAGAATAGATTTTTATCTCTAACAGAGATTCTGTTCTTATGTTTTGTTTTGTTTGAGACATCGAAGGGTCATTGGGAGATGCCCAAAACTTCGATAATTGTTTTATGTTTTATTTTAGGAGGAAAATAAGTAATGTTGTCAAATAAATTGACATTTTCCTTAGTTTTAGTATGTGCGTTCGCTCTCGCCTTCGCTGCAATCCCCGTCGCCGCCCAGACTACTGTTGCTGTTGGTGCGGTTGCTAAGGATGGATTTGCTGTCGTAGCACGGGGCACTGATGCTGGAGTACAGGTTGGTATCGTCGATGGTGGTACTGATCCTGCTACTAATGCTGTCATTATTGCAGCTGGTGATACTATGCCTAATCTGGAGGAATTCCTTCGTTTTGGTGGCACAATTGAGTTGCAAAGACGGGTAGGCGCAGATGACGCAGCCGGACAGACTGCCGCAGCAGCTGCCGCTAAAGGTGCATCTGCTGGTGCAACGGCCGATGAAAAGAAAGCGAGTCTATGGCGTAAGGCAGTCATTAGTGAAATCATGTGGGGACTTGATACCCCTTCTGATGATACGGATGGCCGTCAATGGATTGAGGTCCACTCATTGGATGCTGCTACTGCCGCTGATGCTACATCTCTCCGGTTAGTGTTCTATCCTAACCAGCGGACAACTGATGGTCCCGATATGGTTAGACAGACAGATCATGGTGCTGCTACTGATAACACCGATGCTGCTTGGGTGCTTGTTGACCGAGTCAGCACTGTCAATCGTTTCGGGCAGCCATGGACTGCTAAGGGAATGAGTGGCAATGCTGTTGCTGATACAACTCCTGTTGTTACGCCTGCTTCTAATCTCGTTTCGATGTATCGGAAGGCCGCTCTCAAAGCCGGCAAGTATGAGTTAAAGGATGGACTTATCAAGGATCTCGGCGATGGTACGAGCGGAGGTTCTTGGGAAGCATCCGCGGTACGTGCGAACATGACGGGTAACTACATAGGTACACCAGGTAATGCTCATATTCCACACCTCGGTGATGTTGCGAAACACGATAAAGCGGCTGTCGCTGCCGATGGCAGTGGTTCGGGTGTAATCATCAACGAGATTCGCGATGATACCTCCCAAGCCAATATTGATTGGATCGAACTTCACAACCACAATGCCGATGGCACGGATCCCGTCTCTGTCAAAAATTGGAGACTTTGGCTCGTCACTAAAGCAGACGGACAGGCGGTACAAGCAATCCTTCCCGATTACAAGATACCCGCGGGGGGTTATCTGCTCATTGTCAACCGGGATCCCTCAGATCCAGGTTCGCCTCTGGCAGGTGGTATCAACCTCGCAGATGTTGTTGGTAAGAATGAAGTTAACCGCGGTGCGAAACATGTGTACCACGTCAGCGGCGATTTGAACCTTCCGGGTTCTGGGAAGTATCTCCTCGTCCTCCGGAGTGGTGATAAGAGCAACACGCACGAGCAGTTTGTAGATTTCGCAGGTAACGGTTTCTTCAAAAAAGGCAGCGAATCCGATATGTGGCCTCTCAGAGGTTGGTCGGTGCCTGGGGACCGTGATGACTTCAACGTAGACACGCTTGCGTCAGCAACGATGTCTATCGGACGGGTAGGTGCCCTGACGGATAAAGGTGTCTATCGCGGGAAGTCTCGTAAAGGAAATCGGCTCCATAAAGATGATTGGCAAATGTTTGAGAATCAAGGCAGCATCGGTTATGATCGCGACGTTGATCCCTTGACTTCTCCGGGGACACCTGGATACGGCAACGAAGGCGGTGTGAACCTGATCTCCGATGACCGTAAGAATACGGTTGGGACAGACGACTACGCCTTTGGTGGCACGATCAGCATCAGCGAAATTATGTATGATGCCGGTCCCAACTGGAACCTCGTCCAATGGATCGAACTCTATAACAGTTCCTTGACGGAAGCCGTGAACCTTCACGGTTGGAAAGTTGAGATTCAAAACAAAGAAGACGTTCAGTCTTATGTAGATGCAAGTTTTATGTTTATAGAGAATACCGTGATTCTGCCGAATCAGTCGTTATTGCTCGTCTCTCGGAGTGGTGCAAACGATGTGATGCAGCAGCGGGTCTATGACCTGTACAAGAATCATCGGGATGATCTAAACTTGCCGACAGGACGTGTTGCGAGTTTGCTCAGCCGCACAGGTTTTAATATCACACTCTACGCCAAGTTGGAAGATAGAGGCGGTAACGTGACGAGCAGAGAGTCGATGATGGTTGTCGACCAAGCAGGAAACCTGATGGTCAGCGTTGCTGATGCGTCTCGCGAAGTGATGTGGGAGTTGCCCGAACGCAATCCAGAAGCCCGTCGGTCTATCGTCCGTCAGTACGGAGATAAGATGCGCGGTGGGAGCGGTCATGAGCCTGCCAATGATGGCACGATGGAAGATTCCTGGAACTCCTCTATTCTTTCAGGTGCCGGACTCTCCTACTACGGACATCGCAACGACATCGGCACGCCCGGATGGCGTCTCGGCAGTCCGCTGCCTGTGGAACTCGCCACCTTCCGTCCGGTCCGCGACGATGCTACTGGACACGTTGTTATCCGTTGGGCAACCGAGTCTGAGTTGAACAACGCAGGCTTCAATATCCTGCGGAGTGAAACGAAGAACGGTGCGTTCAAGGTCGTCAACGTCAAAGGTATCGTTCCTGGACATGGCACGACGAGCGAAAAGCATGTTTACGAGTGGACAGACACCACGGCGAAACCCAACGTTGTCTACTACTACCAGATTGAGGATGTCTCCCTTGATGGTAACCGCACGACCTTGGCAACCACGCATCTGCGCGGGAATGTCACGGCTGCAGGCAAAGTTACCACAACATGGGGCGACTTGAAGACTCAAAACTAATTTGGACCTACATTTTTATGTAGGGACATTCAGAGGTTATTTCAGGGATACAATCTATTTGAACTAACCTACCAACCAGTAAAGGCGGTGTATCCCTACACCGCCTTTATTGTTTCTTATGGGTATTGGCGAACCGCAAACCGCGAATCGCAAACCGACGATTGGCAAATAAAGCACTGATAAAAATATTTATATCATATAGCAGTTTGTCATTAGCACGCGAACCGCGAACTGCTAATCGCGAACTGCTAAAAACATGGAACTGCTTTCTTTACAGGTTGGGGTGTTTTTGCCTGGGTATTTCCCCAGAAACCCTCTTACACATCGAAAGATTGAGATTACAATAGAAAATTTGGGGTGTTTTTGCGAATCCACACGGGATTTAGTCTACGGATAGACTAAATCCATTCCTTGTATTACATTTGCGCGTGTGGCATTCCGTGGGGTATTTCCCCAGAAACCCCTCCTACAGAGAAATGGAGAAGGTATTTCTTATGAAACATTTAATGACACACAAATTCATTTTCGGTTTGTTAATCGCAGGCGTGCTGGCGTTGGGTGTGCAGGGTATTGCGGACGCGCTGACTTTCGGAACAAGCCGGTCTGGCGATCTTGTAACTGTATCTCCTAACCAGACATTTACGATAAGGTTTTCTGTAAACCTGACATCGCCTGTAGCAGTGAATCCACGTACGGCAAGAGGAAATACAACTGATATTGAGTATGCCAGTGGGGCTCGTACCCGTCCTGGAGATCCTGCTACTATTACTGGTAGTTTTAGTGTTACTGTGGATGCGGGCTATACCGCCGGCGACACACACTATTACACCGTGACGACCACAGACGATACTGTGGCTAGGACCGACGGCAACGGTACTGTCACCAGGACCACTAATACCCGAAATTGGTTGACTGAGAGCGAGGCTTACGACTACAACGATGAATCCATTAGCATTACCTCGACTCCGACACTCATGAAAGGTAGCACCGCTGTTAGTGGTGCTGCAGCTCTTGTGGAAAGACATGAAGAAAGCGATCGACGTCTTTCAAGTTCAATCACTTTGACAGGTAGTCATGACACCGCAGGGGCGTTTGACATCGTAATAACAGATGATACGGCTGATGCCGACTTTCCTGCCGATACACCTCCAGACCCACGGGCATCTATTACCTTCACAGTTTTCGTGGTAGATCGCGACCCCGCTGCTGCTGTTGAGCAGTGGGGGTTCACAGGTTTAACCTCTGCGGTTGAGAACTACAAAATCGGCGGTGATGATTTCACAGATGACGCGATCACGACAGCCAGTACAACGGAATTTAACAGGGTTGAATATTCGGTTATTGAGGGGTCTGGACGCCTCTACGTACAAAGAGGCACTAACCGTAAGACTTCTGCTGCCCGCACGATCTCAACCTCGGCTGCCGCTGAAGTACGTCTTGATATGGGGGGCACCACGAATAAGGTTAGGGCATCGATTTCAGGGGCGGCTCCCGTGACAGCTACCTTTATCTTTGGTCACCCGGAAATAGAAATAATTAGCGGTAATAACCAAGAAGGAGCCTTCGGTGGACGGCTTGATGACCCGCTTGTTGTTAGAGTAACGGATGGAAAAGGCAGGGCTATTTCTGGTTTAGCCGCTGATTTTGATACAACTGCAACGGAGGCTATGTTTATCCCCGTCCCGGGGACAACCGTGTATATCAATACTGATGGCACTTTAGTGGAGGCTGTCGCGGCTAATACTAACACCCAAGTCGCTACTGCAACGCGCCCTGCCCCCGATGACGACATAGTCGTACAAACCGATTCCAGGGGTGACGCACAAACCTACTTCCAGTTAGGCACGACTTCCACTGAAACACGCCAGACTGTCACTGTAACGGCAGGTGGATCTTCACTCGTGGTCCCTTCGGAGTTTAGCTTCACAGCAGGAGCCAGTACACGTAGACCGACCTTAGCCATATTCTCAGGGAATAACCAACGCACCGACGAAAATGGTGATACTGAGGATCCGCTGATTGTTGTCGTGAGGCAGGATGGAAATTTAATACCTAATCAGATAGTCACGTTTCGCACAGTAAAAGGAACTTTAATCGGTTCCGTCCAATCGGATGGTACCACGCCCGATACTAGCCCTGCTAAGCGTGTCTATGACAGTACCGATGGTAATGGGCGAGCCGAAGTTGTGTACTACCAGGATCCCGATTCAGGCAGTGATACGGTTACCGCGACGATCAGCGGTGCCAATTACGAACGCGAGGTAACCTTCGGAATCAACGGTGGGAGTAGCACTGTAAGGACACCTCCGTCACAACAACCCCCGCCACAACAATCACCAGATTTCGACGCGCTGCCCGATGAACTTGTCGAGGATGACGGGGATAATCAGAGCGGTGAACCGGGCGAGACACTTAGCGACCCCTTTGTCGTTCAACTCTTGGATACCGAGGGTGATCCAGTTGATGACATCGAAGTTACCTTTACAGTTCTTTCCGGCGGCGGATCGCTTTCTGAGAGCACAGATACAACCGATTCAAGCGGACGTGCAGAGACAACGCTCACGTTAGGACCCAGCAGCGGCACCAACACTGTTCGCGCCAGCGTAGATTTTTCTGGTGTGTCTTCGGTTACTTTTACCGCAACAGCGGAAGAACCCGCACCCGTCGCCAACCAACTGCGGATTGAAGGTGGTAATAACCAGACCGGGGAACTGAATCGGGTGCTTTCCGAGGATCTGACGGTTCAACTTTTGGACGCTGATGGTGACGGGATTCAAAGCATCACGATTGATTTTGAAGTCATCGAGGGCGACGGAGTTATCTCGCGTCGGAGCAACGGACGCACGGATGAAGAAGGCTACGCGAGTGCGAGGTTCAGTCCCAGAAGCACAGGGAATATTGAGGTCGAAGCCAGCGTCCGTGGCATAGGTACAATTTCGCCGGTAACCTTCAGGATTAGCGGCGGTGAACCGCCGGATGCGATTGTAAAGATCTCTGGGGACAACCAGAGCGGTAGACCCGGCGCACGTCTCGCCAATCCACTCGTCGTTGAAGTGATTGATGAAAATGACGATCCGGTTTCGGGGGTCACCGTGAATTTCGCGGTCACTGCGGGTGGCGGGAGCGTTTCACCGGCGAGTGCGACGACGAATAACAGCGGACGCGCACAGACACGGCTGACGCTTGGCGATGCACCGGGAGATAACACCGTCACCGCACGCGTTTCAGGTCTCACGGCTGTGACCTTCACTGCGAAATCGGGGATGGTGGTGCTTGTCGGTGCCTCACAACGCGCACCGATGTACTGGATTAGTAGAACGGAGGGGCAACTCTACCGTCTCATTGATGCCGACATTGAGGCTCTTGCCCCAAACCTCACGGGTGTCAAAGGTATCGCTATTGATACGGCGAATAACACCCTCTATTTGGCCGTGCAAACGGGTCCAAACCGCGGTGAAATCCGGAGTGCGAGTCTCGCTGGCAGAAACATCCGAACCCTCAAAACGTTGACAGCCGTGCCGATGGGGATTGCGGTTGACAGTGCGGGTGGGGTTGCCTACTGGACGAACTCCCGCGGTCGAATCCAGAGCATCGCGACATCGGGTAGCACAAAGCTGACCAACGTGGTTCAGAACCTGTCGAGCCCAGGCCCGATTGTTATCTCCAACGGTCATCTCTATTGGGGAGAGACTGGTGGTAGCATCCGACGTATCGACCTCACAGCGACCCGGCAGACGGTCCAGAACGTCGCCACAGGCCTCGGTGAACCCTTGAGCCTTTCGATTGCGAAAAATAAACTGTACTGGGTCGAGCGGAGTGCTGGCGGGACTGGGAGTCTAAATCGCTCGAACCTTGACGGCTCGAACGCCCAGACGCTGAAGACCTTCGCATCGGGTGTCCCGACTTCGATTGCGGTGGATGGTTCGGACAACAAGATTTACTGGACGAAGGGGACAGGCAAAATCCAACGCTCGAACCTTGCCGGTAGATTCGTCAAAGACATCGCCACCGGGGTGACGAGTCCGACGGGCATCGTCCTTAACGTGGCGGCATCTGATACGGTCGTCCGACAGCCGACGCAACCGACGCAGCCGAGTCAACCGACAACCTACTCGCAGTATGATGTCAACCAAGACGGTGCGGTGAACAATGCCGATACCAAGCTCGTCTCACGGGTGATTACCGGCGCGGCAACCAACGCCCGCGCTGATGTTGACGGGAGCGGTACGGTCGATGTTACCGATCTTATCCTCGTGATTGCCAATCTTGACGACGATGTTGCTGCCCCGACGCTTGACGTTGATGTGAAGTCCCTGGATGTCGATTTCGATCGCGTGCAGGAGCAGGTCGAGGCATTACTTGCTTCGGGTGACCGGTCGATTGCGGCGCAGCGTGCGTTGTTGTATCTGCAGCACCTGTTAGCATCGGCACGTCCCGATGAGACCGTCTTATTGACGAACTATCCGAATCCGTTCAACCCGGAGACGTGGATACCGTATCACTTGGCGGAAAGCACGGATGTGCGTGTGAACATCTACGATTCGCAAGGCGTTTTGGTGCGTGCATTGACCCTCGGACATCAATCTGCGGGTTACTACACGTCTCGGAGTCGTGCGGCGTATTGGGATGGTCGGAATGCATTCGGTGAACGCGTTGCGAGTGGTATCTATTTCTACCAGTTGCAGACGGACGAAATGTCGCCCCTGCGGAAGATGGTGATTTTGAAGTAAAGTTTGCAAGTTCAAAGTTTGCAAGTTCAAAGTTGTAAGAGGTTTCTGATGAAAACGAACGCCTCTTACAACTTTACAGAATTCTGACAATAACGAAGGCGCGGTTTTTATACCGCGCCTTTTTTGTGTGCTAAACTTTGGACGATTTTTTTATAGTAAAGTTTGGAATTAATTGGGCACTCTCGAAGAAAACTCAACCCCCCTAACAAATCAGAATCAACGGTATTTATGCCGTGTGGCATAAACCGGGTATGAATGCCTTAATGGCATTCCCCGCCCTTATCAGGGGGGAATTTGGAAACTTGATCCACCGAGCAGTGTCTATTTGTTTTTGGGATCCACTATCACCACTTTCATAGTAACCCTCCTAAAACCCCTAAAAGGAAAAAGTCCTCTAAACCCACGCCACCCGTGGTGTTACAACGCTAATTCCGGGAAACGAAAAATGCCGATTCATAGTAACAGTAAAAAAACGACCTTTTCATAGACACCCGACAAACCCACGTCACACCTGACTTTATGAGGGTTTTAAACGCCCAATTTTCAAAACGTTACTATGAATACTATGAATCACTATGAAAACTATGAAAACTATGAATCACGACACCGCTGAACCCAACCTATGGTAGGCGAGGTTTTGCGGCGTACTCGCCTAAATGCGATGTGCATTCCTAACCTCAGCCGGTGTAGAGTGTCCAATTAATTCTAAGGTTTACCATAAACAGCCCTGGCGAGACAGTAAAAAGGTGTTGGAAAATTCGTTGAAATGTAATACAATATTGTTAATTGGAAAATCCGAACATACCTAAAAGAGAGCGTGGTTCATTAACTGCGTTTGTAACATTTAAAGGGGATTTCGCCATGCGCTTTACATCCAGCCTCGTTGCATCAGTTCTGGCGTTTAGTCTTGTAGGTTTGCTTTTCACACCATCTGCCTCGGCGTTTATTGAGCGAGAATATACAATTCGAGAAATCGTTGATGCATGCACGAACATTGTCTTCGGCGAAGTGGAAAGTGTTGACAAAAGACGGTTACGGGGTGTTATTACCGTCAAAAAAGATGTCAAAGGAGAGAGCGACCTCAAAGAAATTAAGATGAACTTCGCCACTGGACATTACAAGTCAGGCACCTCGCCAGAAAAGATGGTGGGGTTGCTCCAACCCAAAATGCCTATTATCGTTTTCTACCGCGAACATTACGGCATTGATAGTATGTGTTTTATTGATAATACATGGTTTCAGATGCGCGCCTATCGGAGCGGTTACAGCGGTTCTTGGTGGACCTTTACACACATTGACCCGATGATGTCGCGCACGTTTAATGGCAAAACGAAAGCCTTCCAGAAGGTTGTTAGCGACATGTTAGCCGGTAAAATGTGGGTTGGTACACCGAAAGATGCGATAAAAGCCTTGGTCTTGACTGCAAATAGCACACATCCGACATGGAGCCAGACCCCTGTTTACACCAACACGGCAACGTACGAGTATCAGGCACTCCGCTCTGTGAAAGAGGTGGGGAAACGTGTCGTTGCCTACGAACTCACCAGAGCACACGCTCTCCCACAATTAGAAAACGCTGATGTGTTGTGGCTCGGTTACGAAGAGATCTCAAGTTACGGACACTACCTCCTTTCGCGTGAAACGGAGAAAAAGATTAAGGCATTTGTGAAAAACGGCGGTATCGTCGTCGTCGCGGGGCAGGATAGCAGTGACGAAAAACCGTGCGAGACCGGGTGGTTACAAGGGAAATTGAAAGGCATTGAAAGCCCACCAACCCAGAAGTTTGTTGTTACTGAAAAAGGCAAATCTCTCTTCTCCACACCCAACAAGATTGAGTCAGGCAAAATCTTTATTGATGATGCGTGGACGAACTGGCATCGCAGCGATGAAATTTTTGCGACCACCGAGGATAAAAAAGAGTTAGTTGTCGGCGCAAGGCGATATGGTAAGGGGATGTATGTCATCACCAGCCTTCGCAACGATAGCCAGTATACAACTGCGATGAACAAAAAACTCATAGAGAATATTATGCACTATGTGGTCAGCGAAATCAAGTAACGCCGATCTCTACAGAAACTTCGCGACAACCAGTGTGATGTCATCGTTCGTACCTTCGCCTTGCTGATATACTCGGAGATCCGACAGAATCTCATCTTTAATCTCTTCGGGAGACAGATGACGCTTTTTGGAGACCAGTGATTTGAGACGCTCCAATCCATACATTTCCGAGTTCGGGTTGAACGCTTCTGTGATACCGTCTGAATACAGGACGAGCAGATCGCCGGGATGCCACGCCACCTCTATACTGTGATATTCCGATGGGCCCGGAAAAAATGAAATACCGACTGGCAGGAATGCAGATTCTAATTCAAGCGGTTCCTCGTCTTCGCTGTTGCATCTATTCGGGTCAGCACGATACAAGAGCATTTGCGGGTGGCCTGCGTTGGTGTATTCCAATCGATTGTCGGGATGAATAATCAGATAGCAGCAGGTTATATAGATAAAGGCTTGCGAGTCTTCTTCTATGACCCGTGTAATAGCCTTCATGACTTCCGGCACGGAAGCGTCGAAGCGAATCTGTGTTTCCAAACAACTCTTCGTCATTGCGGCTACCATTGCTGAGTGGTAACCGTGCCCCATAACATCACCGATAAAAATAGCGACCCGGTTTTCGGGGAGTCCCATGTAATCGTAATAGTCGCCACCGACACTATTCGCCGGTTGGCAATATCCGGCGGTATTTACGTACGGGTGCGAAATTTCTTGATTTGGGAGGAGAGACTGTTGGACTTCAGCGGCAAGGCGCATTGATTCTTCTTGCGCAATCTCTTTGCGGATAGCACTCATCTGAATCTCAAGGTCGCGTCGAATCTTTTCGTTGAGGACCCGAAGCAGACCGAGACCAACGCGTGGCTCGCGTGCCAGGGCGTTATAGAAATCGTTTCGGGTGATCCGCAGGAATTGGGTCGGTTTCACGGTTTTGACAGTAGCACTTCGCGGTTTGTTGTCAATCAGGGCGATTTCGCCGAGACAGTAACCTCTCTCATCAAAGAACAAGACCTCCGTGCCCGCCTTGATGATACTAACCTTGCCGTCAACGATGAGGTAAAGTGAGTCGCCTTCGTCTCCTTCCTCAAATAGCGTTGAACCCTCGGAATAAGCGACTTCGTTTGCAATCTGAGAAATTGATTTCAGCTCAGTTTCTGGAATTTCCGCGAAAAGTTCCGTTTTTTGTAAGAATTGTAGCTTGTCCGCTTCTGATAGCATTATCTATTTGAACCTTTGACTTTTTGGAGAAAATGTGTTAAAATGTGGCAACCTAAGAAATTAGACGAAATTCGCAAAGATAAGTTGAAGGCAATGTAAGAGATCGCAGCCTCGTGCTATACGTTCAATATCTATCATGACACTGAAAAGGGAATTATGTCAATAACTGATTTTTTTCGAGGGAAAGTTCTGCTAATCACCGGTGGCACGGCGTTTTTAGGGCAACCGATGGTGGCGAAGATTTTGACCGCACTCCCCGAGGTCCAAAAGATTTATCTTCTCATCCGCAGCCGCACCGATAAAACAGGAAAACGGGTCTCGGCGCAAGAACGCTTAGAAAATGAGCTCCTCGCCTCAGATGTTTTTGCATCTCTCCGTCGCTTGCACGGCGAAAATTTTGATGAATGGGCACAACAGAAATTAATTGCTGTTGAAGGTGAACTGACCCACGAACGCCTCGGCTTCAGCGATGCCGAATACCAACGGCTCCAAAACGAAGTAGAGGTATTTATTAACATCGCGGGGCTTGTGGATTTCGATCCACCTTTTGATGATTCTTTGTGGGGAAATGCGCTCGCCGCGAAACATGTCGTTAGCTTCGCAAAAGGCTGTCAAGACACTGTATTCCTACATATTTCGACGGCGTACGTTCGGGGAAGCAAACCCGGACGGGTGCCTGAGGAATTACCACTTCCATATCCACAATACGCAGCGCAGCATCAGGAAAAAACCGGGATGATTATCCCACAGACGCTCTCCGAAGAGATCGAAGGACTGCTATCTCTCAGTGCGTCCATCCATGCTGAAGCCGATGCCCCTGAGAATCTTGAACGTTTTCAACGAGATGCTGAAGAGCAGATAAAAGGGACTCGGAAAGGGTTGGCAGCGCAGGTCAAAGAATTAAAAGCAGAATGGCTTGAAAATCGTTTGGTCGAGGCAGGATTAGAACACGCACGCTCGCGTGGCTGGAACGATACTTATACCTACATGAAATTCCTCGCCGAGCAGATGATTATGGAATTGCGCGGCGATCTCCCTACGGCTATCGTGCGCCCCTCGATTATTGAGAGCAGTTTTGACGAACCTGTTCCTGGCTGGCTCGGAAAGTTTCGGATGTCGGAACCGTTAATTGTCGGTTTCGGGAAGGGACGGCTGCCAGATTTCCCCGCAGATCCAGACATAATTCTGGATATTATTCCTGTTGACTTTGTTGTAAATGCAACCTTGGCAGCTGCCGAGGCGACAGCAAGACGGGGTGGCATTGAGGTGTATCATGTGGCAACCGGAACGCAGAACCCACTCTACTTTCGCGGTATCTTTGAGGCGACTTACGACTACTTTGTCAAAAACCCGATGCTTGAAGATGGAAAACCGATCGCTGTGCCTATCTGGAAATATCCGAGTTTGGAAGAATTCCAACAGAAGTTGGACAGCCGTATGCGTCTCATTGATTTTACCACAGCGGTGCTCGGACGACTGCCGATACGTGCTGCGAAACGGAAACGCCGTCAACTTGTCCTGAAGCAGAGCGGGGTCAAGGCACTTCTGCATTACATCAAAATTTATGCCCCCTACACTCGAACCAACTTTGAGTTTGAGACCGAGAAGATGCAAGGGCTTTACACGGCACTCTCACCCACAGAACAGCAGCGTTTTAACTTCGATGTCTCGAAAATCCACTGGAAACGGTATTTTCAAGAGATTCATATCCCCGGCATCAAGCGGCATGTCTTGAAAATTGAAGATGGCACAGCAGATGATTCGGGGACAAAACCGAGTAAGGTGGACGCACAAGAGGAATCGGAGGAGTCTGTTACACCCGCTGCCCATATCTACCCAAAAACTATTGTAGACCTGATTAAGACCCAGGCATCGCGTATCCCTGATAGGATTGCGCTGCAGATGGTAAATGAGGGTGAATGGGAAGCGTACACCTACGCGGAAACCTATACGCGCTCGCGAGAGGTCGCATGGCGGTTATGGGAGAGCGGTTTACGTAAAGGGGATCGGGTCGTATTAGTCTCAGAAAATCAGCCAGGATGGTGTATCGCCTATCTTGCAGCTACCCAGATTGGGATTGCCGTAGTTCCGCTGGACGCACAGACCCCTGCCCACGAAATTTTAGCGATTGCGGCATTCACTACCGCAAAATCGATTTTAGCCTCCGATGCCGTTTTGGAAAAGTCTGGTGCGGTTTTATCGGAGGCAGCGGCGATGTTACAAAACATCAATAACGGCTGCGAGATTGTCGGTTCTGAACCTTCTGAGAACGGAACGCGAACGTCTGAGATTCCTGCCGATTTTCCGAATGTGGAGATATCCCCTGATACCGTTGCCTCTATTATCTTCACGATGGGTACCACTGTTGACGCTAAGGGGGCAATGCTCACGCACGGCGGATTCCTTTCTAACGTACAAGCCGTCGCGAAAGCACTCCCACCGACAGACACAGAACGCATCTTGTCGGCACTCCCGCTCTATCACGCTTTGAGTTTTTCGTGCAGTTTGTTAATGGCACTCTACAGTGGTACGACTGCGACATACGTCAATGCGCTGCGTCCGACCACGCTTCTGAAGACGATGCGGGAGGCGAAAACAACTGCCTTTATTGGTGTGCCACGTCTCTTTCAGTTACTCCAAAGCACGATTGAACGACAGGCGGCGCGAGAAGACACACCCGGCGAAACTTTGGCAGAAAAGGCGAAGGCAGTTATGGGTGGTGAAATTCGCGTCCTCGTGAGCGGCGGTGCTTCGCTCTCCGATGCAATTTATGACGAATTTCAGAAATTCGGTATGACAATCTACCAAGGCTATGGTATGACCGAGACTGCCCCTGTGTTGACTGTCAACCCTTATGAAAAGAGTAAGCGCAACTCTGTCGGCCCCGCAGTAGAAGGGGTCGAACTCAGGATTGAAAATCCGGATGCCGATGGCGTTGGTGAGATTGTTGCTAAGGGACCGAGTACCATGAAGGCATACTATCAGAACCCAGCTGCTACAGCAGCGGCTATCCAGAACGGCTGGCTCTACACAGGCGACCTCGGTTATATGGACGCTGATGGTTACCTCTATCTTACGGGACACTGCAAAGATGTTATCGTTCCTGCTTCTGGCAAGAATGTCTATCCGGTCGAATTGGAAGCACTCTATCGGGACAGTCCTGCCATCTCTGAAATATGTGTGGTCGGTGTTCCTTATGCAGATGGATCCGATACGGCTATCCATGCCGTAATTGTACCGACCTCGCCGGATGAAACAACCAAAGCGGCGATTCAACACCACCTTCAAACGCGGGCAAAGGAGCTGCCGAGTTACCAACAATTTCACAAGTTCCATTTCTGGGACGATGCGCTGCCCAAAACTCAGGACGGTGTTATAGACCGGCAGCTTATCGCGAACCGCTTATCGCGAACCGCTTATCGCGAACCGCTTATCGCGAACCGAGAACCGCCAATAGCCAATAGCCAAGAAGCGAATCGCGAGGAAATACTCTCTACGCTCTCACGATTGGCACGCATGCCAGCCCATCAAATTCGCTTAGAGAGTCGATTGGATATTGACTTAGGGCTTGATTCTCTCACACGACTGGACCTTTTGTTGATGCTTGAAGCCAGGCTCGGCGAGACGATTCCTGATGCGTTACTCGCTAACTTGGAGACAGTCGGCGATGTTGTCAAACTCGTTGAGACGTTTCAATCTGGCGTTGAGAGGCAGACGGAAATCGGGGTTAGAAACCCCTCCTACAAATCGGGGTTAGAAACCCCTCCTACAAATCGGGAAGTGGAATTGCGGCAGGTGCCGCGATGGTACGCACGTGCCTTCCGTGCTGTGATTACTGGCATCTATAGGAACTATTTCTCGCTGAAGTGCTATGGACTTGAGCATATTCCGCAAGGCAAACCCTATATTATTATGCCAAATCACACGAGTCACCTTGATACGTTGACGGTTATCACTGCGCTTGGAAAGAGGGCGTACCAGCTCTGGGTGCTCGCTGCGCGGGACTACTGGTTCGCTACCCGCCTCCAGGGTTGGTTCGCTGGGACGTGTCTCAACGCACTCCCGATAGAACGGGAGGGTAATTTTACGGAGTTTCTGCAGGATCTGAGGATGGCGAACGCGGTGATGGCAGAAAATAACGGTTTGCTTATCTTTCCTGAAGGCACGCGTTCACTTGACGGCAATCTGCAACCGTTCAAGTCGGGAATCCTTAGCCTGCTCATCTATAGTCCTAATGTCCCGATTATACCGGCGTATATTGACGGCACCTATCACGCGTTGCCAAAGGGTCAGAACTTACCCAAGAAGCACCCGGTGCGCATCATTTTTGGGGAACCGCTCACTTTTCCACCGGAGGGTTGGGGCGATCCCGACGAAACACCGATCGATCCGGACAAGTATCAGGAATTCTTGGAATTGGCACAGGATCGTGTCGCAGTGCTGGGAGCAGCGTTAAAACAGGAGGCATCGTCTGAACTGTGATTTATGTGATTATAGATGGTGTTGGATAAAAAATGGTGGAAGAAAATGAAAAAAAAACAGTTGCATTTTTTGATGTAGATGGCACGTTGTTGAAATCTACAATTGTGCATTATTACATCTGGATGCGTACTACTGAAATTCCGAGACTTCTGAAGTTGGTCTGGCTTGTCGGATTTCTGCCAAAGGTTGTTTACTACCTGATTTTAGACAGGATAAGTCGAACTCGTTTCAATGCGGTATTTTATCGGAACTATCGAGGGATGGACGCTGCCGAGGTTAAAGCGTTATCGGTGGAAATGTTTGAGACCTACCTTCGTCCGAAAATCTTCTCAGAAGCGGTATCGGAAATTCAGGAACACAAGCAACAAGGTATGCGGGTAGTTCTCGTAACCGGATCCCTTGATTTTATCGTCCAACCCATTGCCGATTATCTTGATATTGATGCTGTGTTGGCTCCACAACTCCGCGAAGAAGGTGGACAATTTACAGGCGAACTCACAACTGTCCCGCTTATTGGAGAACGCAAGGCGGAAGTGATGCAAGCGTTTGCCAAACAACACGAAATTTCACTAAAAGACAGTTATGCTTACGGCGACAGTCAATCGGATTTGCCGATGCTGAAATGTGTTGGGAATCCTGTCGTTGTAAACCCAGGAAAAGCACTCCGTCAGAAAGCACTTGACTCTGGTTGGGAGCTGCACGAGTGGCTGTAAAAAAATAAGAAAGGAACAGAACAATTATGAACATTAGGCGTTATTTTGAGTCCATGTCCGAACCGAACGACACGATGTTTATTGAAATTGGGGATAGATATCGGTTTACCCGCCGCGGGGACGATTGGACTAAATTCCGTGAAGACATAATTCAACTCTTAGAACAGACCGTTTCTGATGAATTATCGCAGGAATTTGAAGCAGCGACGGCGGATTGGATTTCGGAGGCGTCGCCGTAGGCTGGATGTTCACTTCCAATTTTTGGACGGATATATCTCATGTCAAATTCAATCACCCATGCCCAAGCCTTAGAAACCGGAGGCAACTTAAACGAAGCCGTTCAGGCTTACGATAGCATCCTTAACACAACCGACGAAACATCCATCCTTGCGCTCGCTAACTTTAGACTTGGCACTATCTATCGGACGTGGCGGGAACTCTTCACGGCACAGCGGTTTTTAGCAAAAGCCCATCAACTCTCCCCAAGCGACACAGATATCCGAGACGCAATTGCGGCACTCAATCTGCACTTTTCAGAGAATCGGGAAGTAATTGCGGATGAGATGACCCGCAAGAACAGCGATCAGATTGTATCCCTCTTCCGAATTGCTACTGGAATTAAACTCATATCCATGGACAAACCCGTTCAAGCCTACCCGTTACTAAAGAGCCGCACCAAAATCTTTCCAAACGCCGCTGTCGCCAAGCATCTCCTCACCGACATCCAGATTACCGAAGAAGAACGAAACTCAGCGATAGATTTCCTATTGGAACGAGAGTGGCTTGTTAGCACTGGCGTGTCGCTTTACACAATAGCCGAGAGTGGACTGTATGCCTTTTATACCGCACTTGCCGAGTTACACGTTGGCAACGCGGCTTATAAAGAGGCGATCCTGTGTTATGAACAGGCACTCTGGCTCGATCCATCACAGCAGCAGTTGCGCTACCGACAGGTTATCTGTCATGCCGAGATAGAGGCGTGGGATGCAGCAGTCGAAGTGCTATCGCAGCTTCCTGATGATGTGCCAGAGGGTGTAGACCTTGAAGCGTATTACACGGCTGTTGCGCAGAGTTATCATCATGCTTATCAGACGACCCAAGACGCGTCTACGAAAGAGAAGATAATTGAGGCATGTGAGCGGGTATTGCGTTTAAACAAAAGGGCGCGAGAGATTTCAAAACTCCTCTCATCGTATCAAGGCAAAAAACCGTGGTGGCGTAGATAGACACATCGTGGGTGTCAATTTAAGGCAGATTTCATTATTGACAAAAACGGATGCGTCTGGTAAGGTATCCTCATATTTTAGTTTTTTAAGTCGGTTTCTAAATGATGTTTGAAGATTTCTGGAGGGCGAGAGATGGCAGAACGTTTAGCAATAGATGGTGGAACACCCGTTATCGCAGCACCGATACCCGGCGGAATGCACGGTCCCAGTGTCATAGATCAACGTGAGATTGATGCTGTGACCGAGGTCTTACGGAGCGGGAAGCTTTTTCGGTTCGTTGAGGATTCAAATGTAGCGAATTTTGAAAAGGAAGCAGCGGCACACCTCGGTGCCAAACACGCCTTGATGGTAAACTCAGGGACCTCGGCAATCATCTGCGCACTCACAGGGCTCGGTATCGGCCCGGGGGATGAGGTGATTCTGCCCGGCTATACCTTTATCGCGACTGCTGCTGCCATTGTTGGCGTGGGTGCGATTCCGGTGATAGCGGAAATTGACGATTCGCTTGGCTTGGATGTCGCTGATGTGGAACGAAAAATTACGCCGCATACCAAAGCCATCTTACCGGTGCACATGCAAGGTGTACCCTGTCGACTTGAGGCGATTGTCGAACTCGCAAAGGCGCGTAACCTCTTGGTCGTTGAAGATTGTTGTCAATGCGTTGGCGGACAGTATAAGGGGAAGTACGCAGGCACGTGGGGCGACGCAGGGGCATGGAGTCTCAACTACTACAAGGTAATCTCTTGTGGGGAAGGCGGTCTTGTCTTTACTGATGACTACGATAGTTATGAGCGGGCGGCGTTCGCGGCGGAACCCGGTTTGCCGATGTGGATGAGCGATGCTGAGTGGCAGAATAAACCGTTCTCGCGACAGTGCTACCGAACCAGCGAAATATTAGGTGCGATTGCACGTGTACAACTCTCAAAGTTGGAAGACATCTTGGCACATACACGCCGACTCAAAAAGGCGTTCATCGCCGAACTCGCCGAGACTCCGAAGGGTTATATCCGACAACATGTCGATGATCCGAGTGGGGAGTGTGGTATCAGTGCCGCGATTATTGTGAGAGATGTGGAACTTGCCAAAAAGTACGCCGATGCGCTCAAGGCAGAGGGGCTCAACGCTGGCACGGCTTACAATGAAGGCTTCCCGGATCGTCATATTTATACGTATTGGGATTCAATCCTATTCAAACATTCACCGGATGCATCAGGGTATCCGTGGAAAGATCCACGCTACAAAGGCGATGTCGAGTACTCGCGGGATATGTGTCCGCAGACGCTATCCATCCTCGGTCGCGCGCTACGGTTCGGATTCAACGTCAACATGCAGGAAGAGCACGCCCGACTGATGGCAGCTGCTATCAATAAGGTCGATGACGCGCTCGGATAGGCACAAAAGATCGCGAGTAAAACTCGCTCCTACAGGTAGCGCGTCTATTTCGGTGGGTTGGGGATAACGTAGGTGCGCCGCGAGTAAAACTCGCTCCTACAGGTAGCGCGTCTATTTCGGTGGGTTGGGGATAACGTAGGTGCGCCGACCGATTTCAGTGAAACCGAGTTTTTGCGCGACACGGAGTGAAGCGTGGTTGTCTTCACCACAACTCCAAGCCGGGACTTTGCCTTTCGCTTGAATTTCTTGCGCGACGAGAGATGCGGCAGCCGTGGAAAATCCTTTTTTTCGCCACGCCTCGAGTGTAGAGACCCCGATGTCGGCGTGTAGGTCGGTCTCGGCGTAAGTATGCGCGATGGCGACGATGTTGTCGTCTACGACGGCTCCAGCGGCGATGCCGTCTGTTATCATCGCTGCGTGTGTTTTGTAGCCGTTGCCTTGGATTTCCGCGGGTGCTTTCGACAGACGTTCAGCGTCTTCTAAGGTCAAAAGGCGTACCTCGTGAGAGGGGTTTGGAACCCTGATACAATGGACAGGTGCTAAGAGTGCGTGGCAGACATCGCCATAGTAACGGACGGGTGTGCCCATGTCGGCTTCAATAAGTGCCCCGAGGGGTTCAGCGCACACCGATTCTACGTTGACACAACCCCAACCGTCAGTGGCTTTCAGCAGTTGCCACAATGCGTCAGCGTCGCTTCCAAAACCGCACGGTTCGTCTGGACAATACGCATCGAAAACGAGTGCTGCTGTGACGTTTGACAATGTGCCGGCGATGTAGGCATCGCACATTCCCTGCTGTAAGCGGGACGCGGAGATAACCGTCGTTGGTGTATCACCAATGACATCCGCCAGCGCGAGACATTCTTGGGACGTAAGTTTAGTCATATTTTTAACGATTGCTTCTGAGCTGCCCTTCCGTTGTCAGGGCAGTATTCCAATTGTTAACAAACCGTTCATAACCTAAAGCCGGTTTTTTAACGATTTTAGATGCGTTGGGGATAATTTTTTGAAGATTGCTTCTAAACTGCTACGTTTGCTGAGTCATTAAGAAATTTTTTATAACTTAAACTCCGTTGAACTTAACCGAAAACCACCGTGAAACGAAGTGGAACGGTGACCAGATTTAATAGTTAAAAATATGAAGATTACGATTTTAGGTTCAGGCACCTCAACAGGCGTTCCTGAGTATAAGTGTGACTGTGAAACTTGCGAAGATGCACGGGACGTTAACTCAAAAAACTATCGGACCCGTTCGTCAATCCATATCGAGAAAGATGGTAAACATCTTCAATTCGACTTGGGACCGAATTTCATGGATCAGATCGTCCGAAATCGAATTGATTGGATAGATGCCGTTATCTTCACACACTCCCATGCCGATCACGTTAGCGGAACGAACGATATTGTGATGCCGTGCCGAAAACAGCAGATGGATATGCCTGTCTACGGTCCCGAACAAACAATGGATATCTTACAACGCAACTTCGATTATATGTTCACGAAGGAGACGTTCCAAGGCGGTGGGGTCGGGCATCTATTGCCGAACGTGGTTGAAGAAAAGGAGCAATTGGCGTTGCACGGGTTCGATATTCTGTCAATTCCGGTCGAACACGGAAACGTGCCTACCTACGGATACCGCATTGATAATTTTGGGTATTTACCGGATGTCAAAAGACTACCGCAAGCCTCACAGGATCTGTTAAACGGAATCGAAGTGCTTGTGATCGATGCCCTTAGTTTTAATCCGCGACATCCGACGCATCTGTCGGTGGGTGAAGCCGTTGAAATTAGCGAGGCACTGAAAACGAAGGAGACCTATTTTACGCATATCATGCATCGGTTGGATCATCGGTATTTCCCAGAGCAATGCGAAGAGATGGAAGTTGAGCTTCCAGACAACGCCTACCTTGCCCACGACGGTCAAGTGATTCAGGTATCTTAAATAATATTGCCTCGATTCGAAGATCGAGGCAACATAGATTCCTACTTATCGACCCCAGCCACCGTTTTGTGGCGGTTTCCGTTGTTGTAGAATGACCCGATCGCCTTCGGTTACGCCGCTTGTGATGACGACCTCCGTCTCATTCTGCATCCCCGTTTCAATGGCTGTCCGCTTACCTCTGCTACTACCATCGTCTAACATGACGGACTTCCCTTTTAAGAGATTCACCTGTGCACTGACCCCGTCAGCCTTCTTTTGTCCGTTGACAAGGAGCGATATAGTCGCGGGACCCGGCATAATACCGCGCTGCGAGCCATCTAAACGGAAGGTGACACTCCCGTTTCCGACACTCTCAACCGTGCCGTTGAAAGTTTTCTCACTGACCGTTTGCATCGTAATGGGCCGATTCGGCTTGAATGGGGATGTATTACTGACCTGTGCGTTGACGATCGCGCCTTTTTCGTTGATAACTGCATCGATGGGTGCTATCAGCACGTTCTTCTCTTCGTAGGTAATAATGTCAACATCCGTACTCATACCTGGACGGAGTTCTTCAGAAGACCCGACAACCTCTACCATCACCTCGAAGGAGATGATATTATCCTGTTCCTGTCCGCTGGGTGAAATCTCGTAGACCCGCCCTTCATAGGTTTTGTTTTGGAAGGCATCAACGGCGATTTCTGCTCTCTGATCCAAGCGGAGTCGTTCCATATCGACCTCGTTAATAAAGGTTTTAACGACCATTTTGGACGGATCCACGATGGTCATAAGGGGTGGACTTTGTGAGAATGCGGAGCGACCGGAGGTCACAATTTCTCCCTCTTCGAGTTCAAGAAGTGTGACAATACCTGCCATCGGTGCCCGAATCGTAGTCCATTCAAGCCGTTCTGCTTCGTTCTTCAGGCTACTTTCCCTGCGAAGTTTATTCGCTTCTGCACTGACTTTGGATTGCTCGGTCAAGGATTTTTCGTTATCGTAAGTGAGCATCAGTTCCTGAAGTTGAGTTTCGGAATTGTCGACGCGGAGTTGCGCCTCTTCCTCACTTTTTTTGCGCATTTTTTTGAGGTTTTCGAGGTTCAACTTCTGGTTTTCAAGCGTCGCTTCACGGTTCGCTATCGAACTTAGGCGGACATTAATAGTCCGCTCTTGGGAAACGATGGTCTGCCCCTGCGACTCAACGCGTTTCTGTGAGGTCTCATACTGGGCATCTGCATTCGCGTGTTGTGCTTGGGCATCTTCTAAGGCTTTTTTGGAGACCAACCCTTTTTCAAAGAGTTCCGTATTTCGCTCGAGTTCAGACTTGGCGTTATCCAAGGAAATCTTGGCGGATTTCATGGAGGTTTCTTGCTCTGCCAATGTAATTTTTGCCTGTTCGAGGGCGATTTTGGCTTGCTCTAAGGCTATCTTGTCTTGGTCGAGCGAGTTCTGCGTCGTCTGGATGTCTGTCTCTGCTTGGCTGATTTGTGTTATGGTCGTGGCTTTGACGGTCTCAAGATTCGCTTGTGCAATTTTCAAGTCTGCGTCCGACTGTGTCAGTTGACTTTCAAGCCGTTCATTTTTAAGCTCAATGTTTAGTTGTGCTTGCGTGAGTTGTGCCTGGGCAGCCCGGACATCCGCTCTTGCCTGTGAAACACCTTCTTGATAAAGTTCGGGATCAAGTCGCATCAGTACTTGATCTTTTTCAACCCTATCGCTATTCTTAACGAGAAGTTCGACGATCTCACCTTCGACGTTGGATTTGACTTCTACATCAATGAGGGGTTCTAAGTTGCCGGTTGCACTGATGCGCATTTGGAAATCATCGCGTTTAATAACTTCAATTTTCTGAGCGAGTGCCGGGTCGGTACCGTTTTTACCACGTCCGAGTACTGCCCAGCCGATGGCGACGACAAGCACCAAAACAACGGCAACAGTAATAATTAGATTTCTCAAGGCTAATTCCTCCTGGAGAATGTTCGGTGGTGCCTGCCGGTTGAACGTTTTTCTGGGGCCAGGCACCATTTCATCGGGATAGGCGTTTAAGGACCGACCCCGCCGATATATTCAATAGTCCTTTCAAGTAGCACGTCCGAGCAAACTAATCGGAGCGGAGTGCTTCAACAGGTGTGAGTTTCGCTGCTTTATTGGCTGGGTACAGTCCGAAGAAAACGCCGATAGCGACAGAAACCAGTAAGGCAATCACCATTGTTCCGAACGAAATCACCGAGGGCCAATTGCTCCCTTCCCAGACAAACCTCGAAATGAGTGCGGCGGTCCCGCGTCCCATAAAGATACCTAAGATTGCACCGAGAATACCACCGGAGAGTGTCAGCACCGCTGCCTCAATTAGGAACTGTGCCAGAATATCGCTACGTGTCGCGCCGAGTGCTTTCCGCAACCCTATTTCTTTCGTCCGGTCGGTGACAGAGACGAGCATGATATTCATGACACCGATGCCAGCAACCATCAAGGCAATACCGGCGATGCCGCCCATCAAGGCTTTCATCACCAAACCGACCTTATTCGCGGTTGCTAATTCCTCGGTAGCTGTCCAGTAGTTGTATTCTTCACCTGTGTTATTGTGCTGTCTTCCTAATATCTGTTTGGCATCCATGATTGCAATCGGGATTGTACTTACATCCGCTGCCTCAATGCGAATCCGTTCAACGTCTTCGCGTCCTTTGAACCGCTGCTGAAGCGTGGTGATCGGAATGATGAACCGGTCGTCCCAACCGGAAGTGTCCATTGCGTCGCCTTTCTCTTCCATCACACCGATGACTTTAAGGCGGACCTCATAAAGACCACTTCTGCCTCTCCAACGGGATGATTGACGCGAGGCTTTAATCTCTTTCCCGACTGGATCTTCCTGAAGAAAAACTTCTTCAGCGACTTTGGAACCGATAACAGCGACGCTACTCGCCGCTTCGACCTCTTCAGCACTGAAAAACCGACCGCTTGACGGGTACCAGTTATGCGACTGGTCGTATCCTGCGGTTGATGCGACGATACGAGATTCCTTTGTGCGTCCGTTGTAATTCACTGTCCAGCCCGGCATATCGTCTTCAGCAACGACGTTCACAACACCGCGGGCATGTTTGAGAATCTCAAAGGCATCTTCAGTTTCCAGATCTTCGGCGCGGTTTCTTTGCCACCTGCCTCTGCCGCGTACAGCAGATCCCGCTGCACGGCTTAACGTACCCGACTGTTTATCCCAATCGTCCTTATAGACTTCAATCATTTTGGTTCCACCCGTCCGTTCAATTTCTCTCAAGACCATCGCGCTTGACCCGTCGCCGACAGATACCATACTGACGACAGAGGCGACACCGACGATGATCCCTAAAATCGTCAGGGCAGAACGGAGTGGATTTCGCTTCAGGCTGGAAATCCCTAAAATGACGCATTCAAATAGATTCATTTAGATTCCTCCTAATCGGTACGGAGTGCGTCAATCGGCGTGAGTGCGGACGCTTTTATCGCTGGATACAGTCCGAAAGAGATCCCGATTATCGCTGAGAAAGATACAGAAATTAATATCCACTCTGTTGAGATAACCGAGGGCCATTCAGGTACAATTTTGACGATGTTGACGGCGAGCATTGCCATTCCTTCACCGGCGAAGATGCCTACGAGGACACCGATCGCGCCCCCTACGCTACACATCCCAACGGCTTCTATTAAGAACTGCAACAGGATGTCGTGGCGTTTCGCGCCTACTGCTTTCCTCAATCCGATTTCGCGGGTACGCTCGGTTACAGCGACGAGCATCATGTTCATAATCCCGATGCCACCCACAAGGAGCGAGAACCCAGCAATACTCCCTAAAGCGATTTTAATGACTTTACTAATTTTCTCTAACTGCGCCATCCCTTCCCGCATATCCCAAATAGAAAAGAAATCATCTTCGCCGTTATGTGTTTTTCTAAGGACTGTTTTCACCTCTTCGATGGCTTGCGGGACTTCTTCGACAGTATGTGCGTGGACGGACATCATAACGATTCTATCGTTTCCTGTGAAGCGTTCCTGCGCCGTTGTCAGGGGTAAAAAGATCATGTCGTCTAAGTTCCAACCGAATCTTAGGCTGCGTCCGCGAGTTGCCATTGTACCAATAACAGTGAAACGTTCGGTTATCCGCTTCTGATCTTTTCTACCGTACCGGTCAAAACGTCCACCTTCGCCTTTAGCGATTTTAATTTCTTTGCCTATCGGTGATGTATTGCCAAATAAGGCGGCGACTACTTCGGATCCGATTACACAAACTTTGGCTTCATGGTCAATATCTTCGTCTGTAATAAAACGACCTGTCTGAATGTCCCAATCCATTGCTTCTGCAAAGGATGAGTTTACACCATTATACCCTGTTCGATGCTCTGCCCCTCCGGCGGCTTGGACGAGGACCCCGCGCCATTCGGGAATCCGTGGAACCACTAACTTGACAGACGGACATGCTGCCTCAATCGCTAACACGTCCTCGTACTCGAAGTACTCGTTGCTGCGGTTCGGCACCCAGCGGTTGTTTACGCGTTTATGGCTGCTCCGGTACATCGTAAACTGGTTCACACCGCCTAATTTCTGGGCATCTTGTAGCACAATCGCCTTTGCACCATCGCCGATGGCAATCATTGCAAGCACCGAGGCGACCCCGATAATGATTCCCAGCATTGTGAGCAAGGAGCGCATTTTATTCGCACGAATCGCAGAAATGCCAACAGATAACCCCTCAAATATACGCATCTCATGCCTCCCAATTAAATAGAGTTCTACAATTTAATAAGTTAGACAAAGAAGATGTTAATAAGGTTCGATTTTTTTTAAAGGTTTTTCGTGTGGGCGCGATCTGCACCGCAATACTCACAATTTCTGTTAGTGTACCCTTTTAGACGCAATGAAGGGAAATAAGTTTAGTATTTTCGGTCTGAAACCGGGGTGGTTTAATCCGTTCGGAGTGCCTGAATTGGTGGGAGCAGCGATGCCTTTATCGCTGGATACAACCCGAACGAAACCCCGATGATCGTTGAGAACGATACCGAAATCAGGATCCATTGCAAGGAGATAACGGCGGGCCATTCGGGAACGATTTTAACGATTTTGACGGCGAGCATTGCCATCCCTTCACCCGCAAGCACCCCCAGTCCAACGCCGATTGCACCGCCGACACCGCACATCATAACAGCCTCTATTAAAAACTGCAGTAGAATATCTAACCGTTTTGCGCCGACGGCTTTCCGAAGTCCGATTTCGCGCGTACGTTCGCTGACAGCGACGAGCATCATATTCATAATGCCGATACCACCGACCAGCAGCGAGAAACCGGCGATGCTTCCTAAAGTGATTTTAATGACCTTACTGATTTTCTCTAATTGTGCCATACCTGCGTGCATCTCAAACATGCCGATGAAGTCGTCTTGGTTTTTGTGTCGTTTCCGAATGACGGCTTTGACTTCTTCAGCGGCTTTCGGGACATCCTCAATGGTGTGGGCGTAAACAACAAACTCATCAATCCTGTCATTGCCGGTGAACCGTTCCTGTGCAGTTGACAGCGGAATAAAGGCGAGATTGTCGAAACTCCAACCGAACCGCAAGCTTCTACCTCTCGGCATGAATGTACCAACGACGATGAAGCGTTCCGTGAAACGCTTCCCCGTTTTTCGCCCCCACTTATCGTAGTAACTATTACTGCGTGCGATTTTGATTTCTTGTCCGAGCGGTGACTTATCACCGAATAGTGCGGTCGCGACCTCATCACCAAGGACGCAGACTTTTGCGGCGTTTTGAACTTCTTCCTCTGTGATAAAACGTCCCTCTTTTATCTTCCAGTCCAATGCCGTTTGATAGGTGGCATCTACGCCGTTATAACCCGCACGCGTTTCAGCACCGTTCGCAGCTTGCATTAACACGCCCGACCAATTCCAAATTCGCGGCGTGACGGCGGTCACAGATGGGCATTCTGCCTCGATTGCGAGGACATCTTCGTATTTTAGGTATTCACTGCTACGGTTGCGGACCCAGCGATTATTGACGCGCTTGTACCACGAGCGGTACATGATGATTTGGTTCGCACCACCGAGTTTCTGCGCATCTTGTAGCACGATCTCTTTAGCACCATCACCGATGGCGATCATTGCTAATACCGAAGCAACCCCGATAATAATGCCGAGCATCGTCAACAACGACCGCATTTTATTGCTCCGGATCGCAGAAATTCCGACGGACACCCCCTCGACGATACGCATTCTAACCTCCAAATTATGGTAAATTTTTTGTGAATGAGAATCCAGAATTTAATTGGGTAATTTTAGGTGTTCATTGTCTGAACTGTGATTTATGTGATTCAATGATTTATAGGATTCAAGTCCCTCTGTGGTTGACAATCATCTTATCTGCTATTATAGATACAATCTAAGGGCAAAAAGGTTGCATAATTTTCAAATAAAGCGGCGCGGTTAGGAATGCACGTCGCATTTAGGCGAGTACGCTGCAAAACCGCGCCGGTTTGCCAATTCATTAAACCCTCTTGGCTCAGGAAACTTCAAATTTTCAACACACCCGAACACGCCGAAACCTACTCCAAAAGCATCGGCATGATGAGCGCAATATACCTGTCATCGCCCATCGGCTTAATAAGAACAGGATCCAACTCCCGTGAAAACTCGATTAACACGGATTCGGTGTCAATGTGTGCCAATGCATCTGCCAATAAACGTGCATCAAAACCGATCCTTATACTACCGGTTGCAGATTCCACAGACACTGTTTCGTAGGGTTCCTCTGATTCCGGTGTCTTTGTGGAGACTCGAATGCGTTCCGTATCAATTTCCAAACAGATTTTACAATCTTTCGGATTGGCTAACTGTCCGATGTGTTGTGTCACACGCAGGAGTTGCTCTCTTGAAACGACCACTTTGTTCTTGTTCTGAGGGATGATCTTCTGGTAGTTCGGATATTCTCTGTCCACAAGTTCGGTTGTCAAGGTGGCATCCCCATCGGTAAATCGTATTTGATTGCCAGAAACAGAGACCTCCACTTCAATGGATTCGGAGAAAATTTTCGGAATCTCCTGAACCGTTTTGAGCGGAACTATAAACCCGTTGGCTTTCTCTGGTCGTTTGAATGGGTCGTAGGTTGCAAGGGCGAGACGCTTGCCGTCCGTCGCAACGATTTCTGTTCTATCTTCAAGGAAGTTGAAGTAGAGCCCCTTTAGAAAACTCCGCTCGTCCTCTATAGATGCAGCGTACGCCGTTTGGTGAATGACATCGCGCAATGTCTGTCCACTAAGCGAGAACGTTTCACTTTCAACCGAAAGTGGTTGTGGAAAAGTTTCACCAGATATATCGGTAATTTTGTAAATACTATCGCCACACCTGATTTCAACAGTATCGTTGGCTGTTTTTATCAAATTTATCGGCATATCCGTTGGTAAGGTTTCAAGTGTTTCTATCAATTTCTGAGCAGGAACCGCAATCGTTCCCGCCGCTTTGACTGTTCCTTCAATCTTCATTCTGACGCTAACTTCTAAATCAATCGCGCCCGCTTCCGTACGGATGAGAACATTTGAAAGAACAGATTCAGCGTTCTGTCCAGTCGTGCCATCTTGCAGTCCTTGCAGGGCCCGCAAAAGGTCATCTCTTTCTAAAGTTAATTCCATTTCAAAACCCTCCTTAATTCTGCTACTTGCTGGCTTAGGTACTTCTTGTTCAGGCACCTTTATAGATGTTTTGCTCTTAACCTCTTCGACACCAAATTCTGTGCGTAGCAGTGTCCGGACCTCTCTGAGTCTTGTCTTGACAGTGCCGACTGCTAAGTTGAGTTCCGCTGCAATCTCTTTAACAGTTGACGCTTCTAAATAGTACAACACGGCGACAGAACGGACCTTTTCTGGGAGATGATACACGGCTTCCCTGACAGCCCAACGGAGTTCCGTTTCTCGAAAACGGGCGAGCGCGTCTTGATCCATCGTTTCAGCGAGTTGATCAGCCCCCTGAAGAATTTCACTTCTGGTGTGAGACTTCTGGGTGTAGTACCGTCTACAAGCCGTGTATGCTATTTTTTGCAGCCACGCACCGAAACTACTAACTTTGCGTAAGCCATCAATGTTTTCCCAGACCGCTATCCAGATATCTTGAAAGATTTCTTCGGCATCGCGAGTCTGACGCGAGTTTAAGACGACCAACTGCCAGATTCGGAAGCTATGGCGGGCTGCGAGTTGCTCGAAGGCGATCTCGTTGCCATCTTGTACAAGTTCAATGAGTTCTTCATCTGTCAGGTCGGTATACATTGACGAATTGTATCGCATAAACAGATTCCCAATTAGATTTTGATTGTAAAGAGGGAGACTTTTGGGGGAAAGGTTTAAAAAAATGGAAAAGGCGCGCTCGGAAAGCGCGCCTACAAGAACAGATATTAACTGGGGCGTCCATTTTTAATCTTTGCGTAATGCCACAACCGGTGGGACAGTAGCGGCTTTTATTGCTGGGTAGATACCGAACGAAATACCAATCGCTGCCGAGAAGGATACCGAAATCAGTACCCACTGCATAGAAATAACCGAGGGCCATTCGGGGACAATTTTAGCGATTTTGACAGCGAGCATCGCCATCGCCTCGCCAGCAAAAACACCGAGTCCAACGCCTATTGCGCCACCTACGGCGCACATGACTATCGCTTCTATGAGGAATTGTGCGAGAATATCGAGCGGTTTTGCACCGAGTGCCTTTCTTAAACCGATCTCACGGATGCGCTCATTGACAGAGACGAGCATCATGTTCATAATGCCGATACCGCCAACGAGGAGCGAAAAGCCTGCGATACTCCCCAAGGCGATTTTAATCAATTTGCTAATTTTCTCTAATTGCGCCATGCCAGCGCGCATCTCAGAGACTCTGACGAATTCATCTTCGTTGTTGTGTCTTTTTCTAATGACCGTTTTCACCTCTTCGATCGCTTTAGGAATAACGTCGACACTGTTGGCGAAGACCATAATGCCGTGAACCTTATCACCCCCGGTGAACCGTTCTTGGACAGTCGATACGGGCATGAAGGCGAGGTTATCGTAGCTCCACCCAAACTGGAAGCTTGTACCTCTCGGCATAAAGGTGCCGACGACTGTGAAGCGTTCGGTCAGCCGATCCCGTCGTCTTCTACCCCATTGATCGTAATATCGAACGTCTCTTGCGATTTTAATTTCTTGCCCTAACGGTGATTTATTCCCAAATAACTCGGTTGCGAGTTCGTCCCCGAGTACACAGATTTTTGTTGCGTTTTGGACATCTTCGTCTGTAATGAAGCGCCCCTCTTTAATGTCCCAATCCATTGCGGTTGCGTAGGTAGGACCGACGCCATTATAGCCAGCACGGGCTTCAGTGCCCCCCGGACCCTGAAACAGGACACCTCGCCAATCTGCGATTCTCGGTGTGACCGCATTCACAGATGGGCATTCAGCCTCAATTGCCAACGCATCTTCGTATTCCATGTATTCGTTGCTGCGGATGCGGACCCACCTGTTATTTTCTCGTTTATAGGATGTTTGATACAGTGTAATTCGCGTTGCCCCGCCCATTTTTTGGGCATCTTGTATCACAATTTCTTTTGCTCCATCTCCGATAGCTATCATTGCAAGGACCGCCGCAATACCGATGATAATTCCAAGCATCGTCAGTAACGAACGCATCTTGTTCGCACGCATTGCAGCGATCCCAATAGACAGCCCTTCGACTAAGCGCATGGTTTCCTCCTAAGAGTTTTCACGTGTCTATTGGTGTGTTTTTTAATGTACAGTTGAAACATTAGAGACGTTTGACGCGATTAACGCAAAAAGGTTTATAAAAGTTTCATGTGAGGGTTGTGATTTGTGGGTAGGTGAGGTTAGGAAGGATCGCGTGTGTAATTCGCATCACAGATGGGAGATGGTTTTCTGGTAACGGGCTGCCATTTTGGGGCCTTGGGCTTGCAAGTATTCTTGTTCTGAGCGGCGCGCTGCCTCGGTTGAGGGCGGAGCTGGGATGTCAATAGATGCTGTGCTAATCTGATCGTTTCCCCATTTGTATGCGACAATTTCGCCTTTGCTGATGATGAGATTCATGCCGACATTCGCCTCTACAATTGGCACTCCATTTTCGCGCGCTCTTGCAAGCACGGTTTGGTTTTGCGATTTGCCTTTTGAACCATAGGACGGGATGAGGAGGAACTGCGCACCGTCTAAAACAAGCGTGCGGGCAATCAGAGGATTCCATCGGTCGTTGCAGATTAGGATGCCAGCACGTCCGAAGGGTGTATCAAACGCACGAATTGTTTCACCGATGCAATTAAAGTTCCACGACGGATGTGTGCCTTCGGCGAACTGCGTTTTGTGATAAGTGCCGCAGATGTTGCCTTTCTCGTCAATAAACACAGCGGAGTTATAGACAGAGGAAGTGCCCCGCCGTTCCGCAAAACCGAAGCAGAGGCAAGTTTTAAGTTGCTTCGCTAGACGACGGAATCGGTGAATGTAAGGACCGTCAAGCGGTTCTGCGATATCGAGCATTGCTTCTGAAGTTGCCCTGCCTTCAATAACATCCATGACGACATAGCCTTCAAGGACACCCTCGGTTGCCAGAATCAACTGTGGGGAATCCTTTGCAGCTTCAACGAAGAAAGCCTCCAACTTTTCAGCGTTAGAGGCTTTGTCCCATTTGGTAGGTTTTAACGAAATAGCGGATACGCGAATGGAGTGATACATCTTTTATTTTTCTACAACCGACAGTAAGATGTAGGTTGGGTTGAGTGCAACAAAACCCAACACTACTAATTACCACATCAACAACTTTTTTGGTCAGTTGGTAATTCTATGCATTCTGATTCTGACAGTAATCAACAACTTATTTCGCGTAGGCGGTATTGAGACCGAGAATTACATAAGCGGTCACGAGCCTCGGATCTGCTTCCATCCAACGACTTTCTTCATTGAGCCAGAATCCATCGGGTTTCTGGAGTTCAATCATCTTACCTGCGAACTCTCGGTACCAGTCGTGTGAGACCCCTTTCGCGTCTACAAAGGTTGCGTCCCCATAGAGTCGCAGTGCCTTCGCCATCGTGTGATAGTTGTAGTATAAGCCTTGTGATCCCATACCGTAGTTTTCTTCAAGTGTAAAGTGTTCCTTTATCCACTTAAAGGCGGCTTGGACGCGTTCATCGTCCTTATCAACGTTGGCGTAGATGAAACTCAACAATCCTGCATACGTCATACTGGCATAGGAACGTGGACTTCCAGCTGCATCCGTACCCGCTTTGCTTTCACCGTCAGGGGAATAGATGAAACCGCCATCGTTGCCTGCCCACGACTGGTCGTTACTCTCGCTCCGATTCTGGGTGCGTTCCAAGAATTTAATTGCCTTGTTCCAGACCTCCTGATCATCCGATCCGCTCTCCTTGAGTGCTTGAATGGCGATGTTTAGGTTGGACAGGTCTTTTACCTCTTGGCGGCTGCCGTAACCGATTCCACCGTAATAGACGCTTTCTTCGTCGGTGACTTGGAGGTTCTTCAAGAACCCTTGTGCCTTTTCAATGACATCGGTGTATGCTGAATTTCCGGTTGATGAGAGTGCCATCACTGCGATGGAGGTATTGTAATTCGGTAGTGCGGGTTGCATCTCAACGTTATAGATAGCACCGTTGGGTTGCTGCAATTCGACGAGCCGCTGGATGCCCTTCTGAATGAATGGATGTTCTGCTTCGGGATATTTATTTTCTGGGTGCCGTAAGAAAGCAGTGAGGACGAGAGCCGTTATGCCCGGATGATTGGCGAACAGCCCATCTTCGCCTTGCTGTTCTTTCAGCCATTCCAAGCCTCGGTCAATGCTCGCGACAACCTGTCCGTTCAATTCCTCGTATGCTGAGGCCTCTGTTCCGGGACTATCGGCTATGCCATTCTGTACAACAGCAAACATAAGGAGGAGTGCCAATATGAACCCATATTGCGTTTTCATTTTCATTTTTCCTCTCCCTTTAACAGATGTGTTTATGTCGTAATATAGCAAATACGATGCCAATCCGAAAAAGCAAGTTTTCGCGCAAATTCTTAGAATTTAGGGGATAATTGCGTCAAAAAATGAACACCCCTGTCCAGAATCTGAACAATTTGGCACTACAACCTCACCGTTTCCCCACTATCCGCAGACTGCATCGCTGCATCGTAGACCCGCATCAGTTTGCGCATCTCTTCAGGTTTGACGGCGAGTTCTGCGCCTTTGTTCAGCACATCTGCGATGTTTTGGTAGTAAGATTTCCAGGTCGTCTGAACGCTTTCGATGACGAGTTCTCGACTTTCACCGCCTGCTTCCGTCCAGACCTTGGCATAGTTTGCGGGGTCTTGTTGGGCGGCATCGATATTACCGGCGACCATCGGTCCCTCTTGTGGGTCCAAGCCGTGTTTAACCAGTCCACCGAGATCCCCAACGATATACCATCTCGGCTTTTCCGCTTTAGCGAGGTTACCAATTTCAATCTGGTATCGCACCTTGTTCTCAAACTTGATAATAAGGTTAGCGTAGTTGCCGATATCAATGTCCCACTTCGAGCCGTAGTGAACGTCGCAGAACACGGATTCAACGGGTGCCGTTACAAGTTGCAGTGCCTGATCGACGAAATGTGCGGGCCAATCGTAAAGGATGCCGCCGCTCTGACTCTTAACACCACGCCAACCGCGAGGCGGTCCGTAGCGCATAATCGCCACCTGATAGAGATAAGGTGTTCCGAGCAAGCCGTCGTCGATAATCTTTTTGACGGTATTGTAATCCCAGTCCCATCTGCGGTTATGAAAGACGCTGAACAGGACGTTGTTCCGCTCACTCGCTGCAATCATCGCATCGGCTTCGGCAGCGTTCATCGCCATGATTTTGTCCGTTACAACGTGCTTACCGGCATCCATCGCTTTGATGGAGAGTTCGGCGTGGGTGTCGTGTGGTGTGGCTAACACAACGAGATTGATCGCATCGTCTGCGATAACGTCGTCAATTGTCTGATACATCTGCACATTTGGATACGCCTGACGTGCGGCTTCACGGCGTTCAGCATCGCGCGTCGCAATCGCGTAGAGATTCAATCCATCTGCCAGACCAACAAGATAGGAATGAAAAGCGCGTCCGGCATATCCGTAACCAATAACGGCTGTATTTACCATTTTATAGTTTTCAGTTTCAGTTTTCAGTTTTCAGTAGGTGTTATCCAAGGTTGCGTCCTTGCCAAAGCATTTAATGTTGATGACGGGAACTGACGACTGTCAACTGGTAACCGATGTCTCCTTCTGTTTATTGTTTCTGATCGTTCAATGTCCAATCATAATCCAAGTAACGAAACTTGATGTCCATTGATGACAAATATTCTGCGTCTTCGGGGGGTAGGTAGTCGGCGAGGAAATCTGCTACACCGTCGTAGCCCTCCATAAAATCGTTCTCGTACCACTTGAAAATTTTTGAAAGGTGGACGATGTGCTTCGCACGGTCAATCCTAACGTGCTCAGGATTTTGAATGAAATTGAACGTTAGGGTTTCAAGCCTTTCCTCAATCGTCTCGGCAGAGAAAGCGCGGTCTCCGATAGGTGGGCAGCTGAATGAAGCACATACAATCGCAAAGTGGACGCGTGGATCCGGGAATTCTTCGCGGAGAATACCGTGCTCAAGCTGATTCGGTGTATAGGTTTTGCCCGCCACTTGGAACTTCAACCGATAGAAAAAACCTCTAAAAAGTTTGACCCTTCGGACACTGTTGGTCGGGTAGTGGTCAATAACGCCTTTAATGACAATCGCGTTGTAGGCATTAATCCAAAACGCCAGTTGTTCGTTATAGGACCATTCCGTAGGTTTCGCGACTGCCAATAGGTCCAAATATGCCTCCAGTTTTTCAGGATTCGCTTTCAGCTGTGTATAGTTAACACGTCCATTTTCATCGACGTGTTCTTGCAAAACCTTATCGAACAGGTCATGGGAGAAAACGGTACCTTCCGTGGGCTGCTGGGTTCGCACATCTACTTCAACGCGGAAGTGGTAAAGGAAAAACACACTCCCTAAAGCCAACAACAAGAGACATGTGATAAACACACGTTTTTTCATGACCTAATGCCTCACGCGTACTGTTCCAACACATCTCGGTTGATTTCAATTCCCAAGCCTGGCGCCTGTGGAACGTCAACATATCCGTCAACGGCGTTTATCGGTTCCTGTGCCAATGCTGTGCGGAGACGGTTCTCGGTCATGTCAAATTCCAACAACGAAGGGATTGGATTGAGTGCCTGTGGTGCGTCTGGAAGCGTGGCTTGCCAGTGAAGCGTTGCTGCGAGGCGAATACTACCGCCCCACATGTGCGGGAGGACTCGGACGTAGTTTGCGCTTGCCATGGCGGCGATTTTTCGACACTCCGTAAAGCCGCCTGCAATGCTTATATCGGGTTGCACGATGTCCAATCCACGTTTCTGTATGAGGTCGCGGAATGCCCAACGTCCTTTCAGCATCTCACCACCAGCGATTCTAACCTTCAATGCCTGTCGGATTTCCCGATAGCCATCAACATCGTCAGTCGTAATGGGTTCCTCATACCAGAAGAGGTCGTCGTCTAAAATCTTCTGTCCGACATCAATCGCGGTTCCGACATCGTAGCCACAGTTCGCATCAACGGCGAAGAGGGTGTCGTCACCAATGGCGCGTCGGACTGCAGCGACGTTCTTCACATCGTAAGCCTCGGCGAAACCGATTTTCATCTTGACAGCGGGGAATCCTGCGTCTACGTATCCCTTCGCTTCGTCCATCAATGCTTGGGTTATGTCGGGTTTATCCTTCTTGAAAAGTCCACTTGCGTAGGCGGGGATCTTCAGTCGGAATGCGCCCCCGAGGAGTTGATAGATCGGCATATCCAGTGCCTTGCCCATGATGTCCCAGAGCGCGATGTCAACGCCGCTAAACGCCCCGAGATCGCCGCGCATTGCCTCACCTATTCGTTCTGTTTCAAAAGGGGACTGTCCCATGAGATGTGCTTCAATGGCTGAAGCGGAGGGGACGCTCACGCCTTCACCCCAACCGGTAATCCCTGCGTCTGTGCGAATTTCGACGACAACAGCCGTCCGCGCCCGGGACCAACCGCGTGAATTCGCAAAGGGTTCAACCAATGGATAGCGTAAGTTATAAGTTTTAACGTCAGTGATTTTCATAATTGTGGTTTTTGTGGGTATGGTGCTAAGGCACGGGAACCTGCGTCAAGAGATCGGCGTTAAGAGATTCTTCTTCCTCAAGCGGGATGTGGAACATGCCGCGGTGCTGTGTAGCGATGTACAGTCTATCGTTGTTGACAACGAGTGAGATAACCCTGTCTGGCACACTCGCAGCCATCTGTTTCCACCTGCCACGATCATCTAAGCGATAGACCCCTGTATCACCCGCACCATAAACGCGGGTATGATTGATAGCCAATCTGTCTATGACAACAGGCTGACCGGCTCTATCAGTGAGGACGCGCCAGTTTTCTGCGTCCTGTGAGGCTAAAACCCCTGTGTCTGTGGCGACATAAACCGTTGAACCGGCAAAGACGATCTCGTTAAACCGGGTAAAGGGAAGTTGGAGGCTTGACGTGATGTCTTTCCAAGTGTCTCCGGCATCGAGTGATTGAAACAGTTGTCCGGCTCGTTTTCCAATGTAAACGGTTTCTCCTGAAACCGCTAACTTGAAACCGTTTTGTAAATCTTCATCTGGTTGTTTGCCGAGGTCTATTAATCCCGTATTTGTCCATTCTGGATTGCCAGGTTTCCATTTGAAAAGTCTTCGTTGATGCTCTACGTAGAAAGTTTCATTAGTGCTCGTAAATCCACCGGCTATTACGAAAGTGGCAACAGTTTGCAACGCTTTCATCAATTTCTCATTTTTTTCTATATCATCAGATAAGTTAAGCCCTTCCGCTTTTGCGACAGTTGTCCACAATTCCGTAGACAACGTTTTTTCATCGAAAGAAGGGACCCTTTGAGTAGGGATGAGTGTGTTATCATCTGTAGATAAGCGGAAAATCCGCAGATTGTTTCCATCGGGGACAATCCCATACAGTCCTCCATCTACTAATGTTAACTTGGCTTTAAAAGAAAAATCAACATGAGAGTTTTTCTTCGCTATTGATTCAAGTTCATCCTCGTTAGCATCAACCCTAATCCTTTTCCATGATTCGCCATCATCTATTGATTGGACAACATGGCTTCCGGTATATGCATAGAGTTTGTTGTTGAATGCTGTCAAACTCCGTATTCTCGTCCCTATCATTCCCTCCATAAACGGATGCCATGAGTCACCACTATTAATTGTTCGATGCACACCCAATGCTCCAGCTATATAAAAAGTATTTTCGTCAACCATTGCAGTTGTAAAGATATTCTCTTTGATTGAATTCCCGTCGAATCCGAGGTTTGCCCATGTTTGTCCGTTATCGTTTGAACGGAAACTCAATCCACCATCTAAAACTAAGAGAGTTTTACCAACAGATAAGATTTTGACGCTACGTGGGCCCGCCATAATAGACGGTTTACTTTTAGGTGTTATCTCGGTCCAAGACAACCCTAAGTCACCTGAGTGGAAAATCTTCCATGGATTTGCAGCGTCCCCTGTTATTCTTTGCGTGGCGTACTTTCCCTCTGTTTTGGATAATCCCAATCCAAAAGGATCGGGGCCTGTTGCAACATAAAGATTGTTTTCCATAACTGCCAAGGCGTGGACAGCGTTAACTGAGTCCACTGGCAATCGCTCCCAGACATCTGAATTGAGACGATACAACCCGTCATTTGTGCCAACAAATACCGTATTTTCTACTGCATTGACTGCGTAAATGCTTTTATTTCCTAATCCATCGTTAAGGGGCATCCACTGCACGCCTGCATCCATAGAACAGAAAATGCCTTTATCTTCAAGTGCAAGATACATGGCAATATCTGGTTGAGAATTGCTGCCGGGTGCCCCATCTGTTATTATGAGTTCGATGGCATCTCCTTCTGGACGGGCCCCCAGAGCATTCCATGTCTCACCTTTATTGTTTGAATTAAACACTTCATTATCGGAAACAATATAAAGCGTACTATCGTGTTCTGCCATAGGCATCGGGAAATTCCCGGTGGGCACACTCGTATTGACGAGCGTCCACGCAGGTGCATCTGCTGCCCGATTGTAAATACCACTTGCTGTAGCAGTATAGAGGATTCCGTCGGATGCAACGAAGATTTCAGAAATGTGACTCCCTTGTGGTCCATTTACCTGATTCCATTGTGTGATAGAAGGTCTGAACGGATTCTTTTGGGTATTCGGTGTTAAGACATTCTGGGAATCTTGCAGACCGACACCACTATTTTCGCTGGGAATAGCGACTCGGCCAGCCTGATTTCGCACGGCTGGTTTTGAATCAATATCAAGTGTAATCGGAGCATCAATAATCTCAACTGTCCGCTCGGATCGCGCCTCAAAACTATACGGTTTCTGAAAATGGGCAAGGTATTGATTGGTTGCACCCAGCATCAAAACAATCAGAAGGGCAGCAGTACCGAAAGCAATCCAAGGTGTTAAGGGTTTTCCGACTGAAGGTGGTATCGGTTTCATGTCGGCGACCTGCCGCATGATATTCTCAGTCAAATCAACGGGTAATCGGACGCTGCCGAGAATTTCACGAATCAAGAATTCCTCGTGTTTTTCTAAACGCTTTCGCGCCCGCTGAAGTCGACTTGTGATTGTGTTTGCAGATACGCCGAGAAACTTCCCTATGTCTTTCGTCGTCATTTCACTGAGGTAGTAGAGCGTCACGACGGTTCGCTCGCTTTCGGGTAGTTTGTTGAGTAGTGCCTTGACAAGTGCTTCGCTACGTTCAGAGGTCTCTACATTGCGCTGCTCTGACAGGTAATGTTCATAAGACGATTTGGCTATTTCTTTTCCAGGTGTCCTTTCCAGTGATTGCGTTTTAGACGTGTTTTTTCGGAGCCAATTAGTGCAACATCGGCTTGTAATAACGTAGAGCCATCCGGAGAAGCGTCTGTGGTCCTTTAAGGTTGGCAGTTTTTCGTAGGCTTCAAGGAAGGCATCTTGAACAATTTCTTCGGCATAGTGAAAATCATTCACCTTCCGCCATGCAAGGGCATGCATACTCTTTTGATATTTTTGAACGAGGGGACTAAATGCGTCCTCGTCGCCTGATAAAACTTTGCGAATTAACTGAACATCGTTTTCTTTTTCCACGGGGTACCTTTCTTTAGGAGTATTTTTTAACATCGGTGAGACTCTTGTTGGAATATCTGCCCTATAAGTCGCAAACTAAGTGAGGTTTAAGAAAATAAATGGATAATTTGTCTTGGATGCCCCAACTTGTTGGGGACGCGGTGCTGGGAAGCACTCCCGAACAAGTTCGGGCGTTCGGATGTTCGAGTATTACCGAATTAATAAATTAATCTTCATAAAGTTTGCGCTACAAAGACGGCATTCGCATTATATTATAATCATTCAGCGAATAAGTCAACAAAATTTTTGGGTATGCAAATGTTTTGGCGGCGGATTTTCAGAGCAAGGGTTGTGGGATTGTGGATGGTGGTTGGCAGTTGGTGATTAGCGATTAGTCGTCGGGATTTGGAAATAATCAACGGTATGAATGCCTTATGGGCATTCACCGTCCTACAGAAGAAAAGACGGGATTGGGAGTGACGGTCAGTATTCTAACAGCGTTGGTGTCTGTCAGAATCAGGATTTTCATATTTCCCAGCGGAACCTGGTTTCTCGTTTGCCGCCGAGGCTTCGGAGTTTCTGACTAATCTGGCTTGTCTTTTCGATAAGAAGATGCTCGTCCCCGATAGTCTCAACGTTAAGTCTCAAAAGCGGTTCTGTATTCGATTCTCGCAGATTGAACCGCCAACTGCCTTGTTTGGCAATAGATGCGCGTTGATTTGTGAGAAATCTGACCGATGCGCCATCAATAGGTGCTTCAATACAAGGGTGATTTCCCCAACAGTGGATTGACTGCTGGATTGCCTCTATAGCATCTTGTATGTGCTGCTGGGTTTCAAACGAAAAATTAATTTCACCAGAGACGGGATACGCCGATCGGAACCGATTGACAGGCTCGGCGAGAGATGCTCCGCTTGTGCTTAAGTATTCAAGGATGAGCAGGAATGGGATCATGCCGTTATCGGCGTAGAAGTTATCTCGGAAATAGTAGTGACCACTCGCCTCTCCAGCAAAAAGCGCTCCGGTTTGGTGCATGCGAGCTTTAATGAACGAATGTCCACATCGATTGCGCAATGGTGTACCTTTTGCTGTAATAACGACATTTTCTACTGCCCATATAGCCCTTGGATCAAATATAACAATATCACCTCCATTTCGGTGTAGAAGTTTTTCGGCGAGCAACGCTGTAATGTAGCAGCCTTCAACGAATTCCCCATTTTCATCAAAAAAGAAGCACCTATCGGCATCCGCGTCCCATGCCACTGCTACGTCTGCTTCTGTTTGTTTGACCGCCTTCGTTGTTAGCCCTCGGTTTTCAGGACGCAATGGATCGGGACGGCCTTGCGGAATCTTGGAGAACGTTCCATCAGGCTCAGTGAATAGCCGCTCACAAATCTGGATTGGTGTTTCTGCCAACAAGTGTTCAGCAATCTGCCCAGCAAGTCCGCTATTTGCGTTGATGACAATTTTCTTCTTTCTTAGCTGCTTCCAGTTTACAAAAGAACGAAGGTGGGTGAGATATGCTTCCAGAAACGGCGTGGCCTGCAGAGAACCGCGACAGTGCATTTTCTGTTTCTCAAATGGAACACCGTTCTCAACAGCATTTCGGAGTTCAAGGAGCCCGGTATCTGCTGAGATTGGTGTCGCCTGCGGGCCGACTAATTTCATACCGTTGTATTCCGCCGAATTGTGGGATGCTGAGATGACAATGCCGCCGTCTGTCTGATAATGTGCCACAGCGAAATAGAGCATATCGGTTGAAATCCGACCGAGGTTAAGGACATCAACGCCTGCGTCTGTGAGTCCGTCTACGACCTGTTGCCACAGTTGGGGAGAACTTTCACGAACATCGTGACCTACTGCGACAGTTTTCGGTAGAAAGTGAGCCGCAAAGGCGCGGGCGATTCGATAAAAATCGCTGGGTTCAAAGTCCACCCCAAAAATGCCTCGAATGTCGTATGCTCGAAAGATGTCTCGATTCATCGGAGAACTCCGTTTTGGAAATGCTGCCGGGCATAAGCGAGTCGCTCTGGGACCCCAATATCAATCCAATCCGCATCGGTTTCCAAAGCGTAGAGATTGGGAACAGACGGAAAAACGTCCCGTTCAATTGAGAACGCCTCTTGCTGTTTGGGAAATGCCTCAGCAATTGCTTGGTTGAAGAGATACACACCACCGTTAATGTATCCGGCGCGGTGAATAGACTGTTTCTCGCGAAAGGCTATGATTTTCCCATTGCTATCCGACACGATCTCACCATACGGACGAATGTCATTAACATGCACACTTAGCAGGAGGCCTGTCATTTGTTCATGGAAGCGTCTTAACATCTCTTGAAGTGAGAAGTCCCTGAGGAGGATGTCTCCATTAAGGACGAAAAAGGGAGAGGCGTGAATATACTTCATAGCGTTAGCAATCGCACCACCAGTACCGAGTTTCTTCTTCTCTTTGGCATAGTGGATGCGGACACTACGGTAATGGACCCCCACGCGTTCATAGATCAGATCGTGCAGGTGGCCCGAAGCCAAAATAATCTCTTTGATACCCGCTTCTTTTAGCAAGTCAAGCTGCCAATCCAATACAGTGCGCTTGCCAACTTCCAATAAGATTTTTGGAGTCTTTTTACTAATGCTTCCGAGTCGCGTTGCTAAACCGCCACATAAGATGATTGCTTGCATGGTTTCTTTTGGAATACTTTGGGAGCGTGGCACAAAAAGGCACGCTCCCGAAAGTGCTCTTATTTTCTTTCAGATTCTATGAGTTAATCCATACATGTACTTGTACAGTTAAACCCTTCACAATAGGTTACACAGGTCTGGCAATCCGAAGGACAACCGTCGTCTGCTGTAACGGGTGACGTAAAAATCACTTGAGCTAGCCAGAAAGTCCCGCCGACTATACCTAAGGATAACGGGGCTTTAACGACTACTTTGCCTTCTTCGGAGGCAAGAAACTCACGGATTTTACCGCGGAGATTTGCTTTCATTCAGATTCACCTCCTTTCTTCTACCGGTAATCCCAACCGGCGGATTCACTTCCAAATAGGAGGCTTAGCCACAAGAGCGAAAACACCCCTTGGAAATGTTCTCTAATACTTTACCTCTCAGCAAGCGTATGCCAGAGCGGTTTCAAGGAGGTTATATCTGAAAGTTTATTTCTTTTTTAGTTTTCCCCACATTGTGGTTAGCAGCTGCGGTTGTGGCGAAACGGGCAATGCGTATGCTGGATCAAACCAATCCCCAAGATGATTCCATCCGATATGCGTCAGTTGTTCGATCTCCCTACTCTCTAAACTAACTTTGAAAATTTGATAACTCTTGTTTCCCGCTGAGCGTTTATAGAGCAGCGCATCACCACGTGGAGACCATACTGGCGACGTTGCCCTGGGACCCGCTTTCTCAATAATCTGGGTAAGACCTGTTCCATCGCGATTTACTGTGTAAACCGTCTCTGTTTCAACGAAATCCTTGAAAGGTACTTGATGCTGCCAAGAAAAGGCAAGCTTGTCTCCGGTTGGAGACCACTTCACGACGCTGGACATCCACGAGGGTATCGCTTCAGGTGGAAAAAGGTTTTTCCGGTTGCCGGTACGCAGGTTGAAGAGCGTGATTTGCATCTTTGCCGCTGCCCAACCTGTGATGAAGGCAAGCTCCGTTCCGTCCGGCGACCACGACGTAGGACCCCCGATAGCGATTCGCGCCTCATCTTGTTCACCGATTGTGGCAATGTGGACGACCCTTTCATCATGTATGATGCGTGAGTAGGCAATTTGTTTGCCATCGGGAGACCACGCGGGTTCCGCTCTGAATGCCTCTTTCTCAAAGACGCGTTGGACCTTTGTTCCATCTGGCTCCATGAGATATAGGTCCCAAACGCCATCTCGGTCAGAGACGAAGAGTATCTGTTCACCTGTCGGTGCCCAGACCGGCGTGATGTTTTGTGAGCGATGCTGGGTTATTTTCACTTGGTTTGTGCCATCTGGGTTCATGAGATAGATATCGCGGGTCCCTCCACGGTCTGCCCAAAATGCGATTTTGGGGGTTGTAGGGACTTCTGCGAAAATATGGGCAGTCCAGCACAGGGATACCAAGCTGCAAATGAAAAAGAAAAATAAAAGGCAGCGTGCCATAAAAATTTCCTCCGAAGTTAGAAACAGATATCGAAAGAATAGCAAATCGTGCTTATGACTTCTGAGATACGTGGCGGCAAAGACCGCCACGTTCTCAAGTACCCAGAAAGTCCATTAGTTTAAGCGAAGACTTCCTAAGACAAGGGTTTAGTTAAACCCTACTTGGTTCCAGACATCCGTATGAAATCAATCAGGGTTGTACTGGTTATGCATCTCGGCAGGTCCCCAGATCACAAACCTGACCTTCGGGACAAGGAATAGCATCATTACACTGACAAGCATCTGCTTGAGGTGTTCCGATGATTGCCTGCGCGAGCAGGACACCACCGGTTGCCATACCAAGTGTCAAAGGCCCTTTGACCCCCACACGACCTTCCTCGGAGTGCATGAATTCTCGGATTTTACCGCGAAGGTTGTTTTTCATTTGGTTTTCTCCTTTCTGCTGGTGCTCTGTTCCAGCGAAATTGATTCCTCAACCGTTGTTGAGGCAACCACCTTCAGGGCGAATTGTTTCACTACGGGAGTGGAGCCCTCCCCCTGGAAACGCTCTTTCATATTTTGATAAAAATCTATTTCTTTTTTACTTTTCCCCACATTGTGGTTAGCAGCTGTGGTTGTGGTGAAACGGGCAAGGCATACGCTGGATCAAACCAATTTGGTAGTGTGTTAGCTTGAATAGCTCTTTGGGTATGAGTTAACTGTTTTGGAACACGGTTAACCAAATCGATTTTGAAAATTTGAAGATAGCCACTGGCCCAGTGATTATAAAGCAGTTGCGTCCCGTCTGGTGACCAAATCGGCCAGATAGCTTCTGGCCCGGCTTCATCCACAATTTGTTCAAGTCCTGTACCATCCCGATTTACAATAAAGATTGTTTCATTATCGAACCATGCATCTGGTATGAGAAATCGCTCCCCTGGTAACACACCGGGGGGCGCGACGACGGGTTGAAGATTCCAGGAAAAGGCGAGTTTATCCCCCACAGGCGACCATTGTGGACTGCGTTGCCATGCGATACCATCCCGACGAGGTATTGTTTCGATACCAGTATGTAGATTAATCAAAATCATACGCCTATTTCGAGAAAAAACAATTTCTGGGGTGTTGGGAGACCATGATGGTTCAACACCTTTGGTTACTTTTTGTTCATGTTTACCATTAATTGTTGCGAGATAAATGAATCTTTCGTCATCCTCTCCAATGCGTTCGTAAACGATTTGTTCACCATCTGGCGACCATGCGGGTCGGGTTCTATATTCATGATTTGTAAAAATTCGCCTAACATTTTCACCATCAGCATCCATTATATATAAGTCGCGCCCGCGTCTTCGATCCGATACAAAAAGAATCTGTTCACCGGTAGGAGACCAGCGTGGATAGAGATCATCTGCGGGATGATTGGTTATGTTGACTTGTTTGCTTCCATCTGGGTTCATCAAATAGATTTCTCGATTAACATCACCGGCTGAGGTGAACGCTATTTTCGCCGTTTTTGGGGCTTCTGCCCAAGTGCTGCAAACATGCCAACACATTAGGAGTAGACAAAAAGTATAAAAAAACCTTACAAGGTTCATGAATATTCCTCCGCTGTTTAAAATAGGGCTTACACAGAAAGCTCTTTTGTAGCATAATCTGTTGGGTTGGGTTTCCACAAAAACGTCTGCGTTTTTCAGGGAACGCCATCTCACAAAGCACCCTACCGCCAAAATTGCGTAAGTCCTATAAAAGAAGCAAATATTTGATGGAAGATAGAACATAGCGGCTAAAAGCCGCTATGTTTTAGGCTTTGACGATAATAAGAATTCCTTAATTCAGAAATCCTAATGGAAATTTCATGCACATACCATGATACATGTTTCATTTCCATCTTCGTCTGGAGGGCCGAAGCATCTCTCGACACAAAGCCCGTTTTGTCCGCAATCAGCATGATTCACACATGTACGGGCTTCAACAGGATTTCCGATGATTGCCTGTGCAAGTAGGAGGCTGCCTGTGGCAACACCAAGTGTCAAAGGACCTTTGATTCCTACACGACCTTCCTCAGACGCAATGAATTCACGGATTTTACCGCGAAGGTTGTTTTTCATCTCGTTTTTTCCTTTCTGCTGGTGCTCTATTCCAGCGAAATTGATTCCTCAACCGTTGTTGAGGAAACCATCTCCAAGGCGAATGACTTCGCTACGGGAGTGGAGCCCTCCCCTTGGAAACGCTTGAAAACAAGTACAACTTCAGCAGATATGAGATTTTGAATAGTATTTCTGTCAAAGTGTTCTCAAGGTGGTTAGACTTATAGTAAAATCCGAAAATAAGTTTACACTTTCGTTCCGCGGTAGGCGAGGTTTCCTAACCTCGCCGATGCAGAGTGTGCAATTAATTCTGGGATCTACTATAAAACGCTATTTTTCTTTCATTTTTCCCCATAGCGTGGTTAGTAACTGTGATTGTGGCAAAACGGGGAGCGCGAACGCTGGATCAAACCAATCTCCTAAACTATACCATCCGAGAGGTCCCACTTTGATCGATTCTCCGCCTATCGCAGCAACTTTGAAGATTTGCCATCTTCTTTTTTTTACTGCTTCATCCATTATTAGTTGTTGGTAGAGTAGCATACTCCCATCTGGAGACCATACAGGACCTACTGCCCGCAGCCCTCCTTCAGGTACAATCTGCTTGAGACCGGTCCCGTCGCGGCTTATAGTATAGATTGTCTGGGTCTCAGGGAAATCTTTTAACGGGACCCGATGCAGCCACGAAAAAGCAAGTCGGTCTCCCGTCGGCGACCACGCCATTTTCTCCATCCATGAAGGCTGTGCCTCTGGTGGAAAAAGAAACTTTTGGCGGTATGTTTCAACATTAAGTATAGTGATCCGCATATTAGGCCCTCCGGTAATAAATGCTATCTCTGTTCCATCCGGCGACCACGCTGGGCCACATCCAAATGCCACGCGTTCCTCTTTTCTCCCTTCTATTGTGCCGATATAAAGCACCGATTGTCCTTGCTCTTGAGAACAATACGCAATCTGTGTTCCATCTGGGGACCACACCGCTGCCACTCTCTCCCTTGATTTTCCGAAGACTTGATGCACGTTTCTACCATCGGCATCCATCAAATATAGGTCTAAACTCCCCTGAAACCGATCGCGGTCCGACGAAAAAAGAATCTGTTCACCTGTAGGCGACCAAGCAGGTGAATAATCAGTTGCGGGATGATTGGTGAGGTTTATCTGTTGAGCTCCATCCGGATTCATTAATAAAACATCCCAGTTCCCATTTGGAGCCGCTGCAAACGCAATTTTAGGTGTTGTTGGTACTTGTGCGGGAACAAGACACATATTTGCGGACAACAACATTAAGCTAAAAAACAAAAAATCAGAGGAAATTTCTTGAAAAAACTTCTGGTATAAGTCTTAATCATTTTAGAAGCTCCTCGTATTCTTATTTGCATGCAAGATAAGATGGGCGTGGCAGCAGGAAACCACCACGCGTTTAAGTATCTATGTTATTTCCTCGCGATTCAAGGGAATAACATAGATACTACTAATATTACCGCTTACTTGGTTTCATACTGATGCCTGAGGCCAAGTAACGGTTGTGTTGTCTATCCATCTCGGCAAGTGCCCAGATCACATACCTGTCCAGCACCGCAATTCTCGTTAAACTGGCACATCCACGCCTCGGCTTTTGGCGTTCCGACAATAGACTGTGCGAGCAGGATGCTACCCGTCGCGACACCAAGTATCAAAGGACCTTTGACACCCACCTTGCCTTCCTCGGATTGCATGAATTCTCGGATTTTACCGCGAAGATCGTATCTTAAGCTTCTATTCCTTTTTGATCTTTCCCCATGTTGTTGTTAGCAACTCAGGCTGCGGTGAAACCGGCAATGCGTATGCTGGATCAAACCAATCTCCAAGATGATTCCAGCCGATATGTGTCAGTTGTTCGATCTCCCTATTCTCTAAACTCACTTTGAAGATGTGGAAACTCTTACGATCCACATATCGCTCATAGAGCAGCGCATCACCCGGCGGAGACCAGACTGGTAAAATTGCTCTTGGACCCGCTTCAGCAATAATCTGGGTAACGCCTGTACCATCGCGATTCACGATATAAATTGTCTCTGTCTCAAGAAAATCCCTAAAGGGCACCCGATGCAGCCAAGAAAAGGCGAGTTTCTCTCCCGTTGGCGACCACGTCGCACCATGGGACATCCACGAGGGAATCGCCTCCCGAGGGAAAAGGATCTTCTGGTTGCCCGTCCGTAGGTTGAAGAGCGTTATTTTCATCTTTTTTGCTGCCCAGCCAGAAATAAATGCCAGTTCACTTCCGTCTGGCGACCACGAAACATAACCGCCAGCGACGATTCGTTCCTCATTTTCTTCACCGAGTGTTGCAATATGGATAATTGGTTCATCACGTATGATGCGCGAGTAGGCGATTTGTTTGCCATCCGGCGACCACGCTGGTGACGCTCTGAGAGCCTCCTTCTGAAAGACGCGTCGCACATTTGTTCCATCTGGATCCATGAGGTGTAGGTCAAAAGTGCCATCTCGGTTAGAGACGAAGAGGATCTGTTCACCTGTTGGCGACCAGACGGGCGTGAAATCTTGGGCGCGGTGATGTGTTATTTTTACTTGATCTGTGCCATCTGGGTTCATGAGATAGATATCACGAGTTCCTTCACGGTCTGCCCAAAACACTATTTTGGCGGTTTTTGGGGCTTCAGCTGAAATAGGACAAAGCCAGTATAACAACGCCAAACTGCAAGCAGTAAACAGAAACAGAAATTGACGTGCCATGAAAGTTTCCTCCGAAATTAGAAACAGATACTAAAAAAATAAGTTATAGCATCATGTTCGCGATTACAGATGGACGTGGCGGCTTTCGCCGCCACATTCGCAAGTGCCTAGAAGGCCCATTAGTTTGCGTAGGGCTTCCCAGACGGCGGTTTGGTTATTAACTATCCACGCAAGTGCCTTCAGAACACACCTGACCCGCAGGACAAGGAATTTGACCCGCACCGCATGCATCAGCATTTGGTGTTCCGACAATAGCAGTTGCGAGCAGGACGCTACCTGTTGCAACGCCGAGCGTCAAGGGTGCTTTGGCACTTACACGCCCTTCCTCAGATGCGAGGAAGGTTTGAATTCTGTCTCGAACATTCTTTTTCATCTGGGTTTATCTCCTTTCTGCTGGTGCTCTGTTCCAGCGAAATTGATTCCTCAACCGTTGCTGAGGAAACCACCTCCAAGGCGAATGACTTCGCTACGGGAGTGGAGCCCTCCCCCTGGAAACGCTCTCTAAATTCTTTTCAAAATACTTACGATTCTTGTTGACTGGTTTCATGAACCGTGTTCGTTTCATCCTCTTTGAAATCACTGACAAGGTGTTCCACGCGCCCGTAATAACTGCGTTGCCCGGAATTGGTGGTTATCGACTAAAATCGTCGGTGAGGCTTTAATACCCAGTTCTTCAGCGCGCTTGATGTTTTCCCGGAACATCTGTTCGGCTGCTGGTGAATCGAACAAACGCTGAATCTTTGCGACATCAATGCCGAGTTTTTCTGCACAACTCTCCCAACTCTTGTCCAACTTCTTGCCTCGACATAAGATGTAGTCGAGATACTTATCAGGATATTCTCGCGCTATCAGGAGTTGTCGGATATTTTCTGCCACTTCAGGATAACCGTGTAGACTCGTGAAGGGTGTTATATCGTTCAGAGAAACTGTCTCCTTCTCGTCTGCGATGAATTGGAGTTTGAAGTCGATTTTGTCACCAAATTCCTTGACGATTGGAATAATCTTCTCTTCCGCCTGAACGCCGAAGGGACAGTAACTCATGACGAACAGTTCCAATGTCGGTTTCCCCATGCGTGCGATGCGGGATGCTAAAAGTTCCTCCAAGTTCATCGGTTCGCGGCTGTGGTCAACATCCTTGGTGTGGAGTGCGACGACTTCTGCGAATCCGGGAGAGTGTTTCGGGTCGTGGCATTCGAGACAGAGCCCTGTATCGGCACCGGGGCGGATGTTGGTTTTCTTTGGATTGCCGACGTGCTGTTTGCCGGGACCGTGGCAGGTTTCGCATTGCACACCTTTGAGGGTTGAGTCCTGATCGCCTATCTGAAATCCTGTTGGGTAGCCGAGTCCGGTGGTATGACAGGAAACGCAACCCGCATCGAAGTAGCGTTCCTTTTTCAAAAGCGTTTCAAAGGCAAACGCATGCCGCGTCGCTGACCACTGGAGATATTCTTGTTGATGACACTCTTGACAGGCTGTCGCTGAGGCGTATCCGTTTTGCGGATCCTGTTCCAGGTGTTGTCCAGCGAAGAGCGGTGTAAGGTCAGACGACTGCCCGACTTCTCGATAAAAGTCGGTCAGCAGTTGGCGCACGGGTTCGGATTCCGCTACATCCCCCGTCAATGCTAATTGTGTGGCGTGGTAGCGTGTGAGTTCTCCGTTTGAGTTTATCCAGAGTGCTAAGAGTCCTAATGTTTTGCCTTCGGGTTTAGAGCCTACATAAAGCGTTCCATCTTCAGACTTTGTTGTCTCCATTTCGTTGGGTTGAATTACAACGTCAACGTGTTTCGATACTTCGCGAGTACCCAGAGTCACGACAAGATCGGCTTGCGGGTTGAAAGTAGGACGAAAAGAAATACCGAAGCAGGTCGAGTTTATTTCGCATCAGTGCAAACTTGAAGAGCAAATATCCGAGTATCCCTATGGAGTATGGGACAATAATATTGAGTGCGAGTATCAACGGTGGAAAACTCATGGCACCGCTCAGGTTTCTGAAAAGCGACAGCGGAAAGATTAAACAAAGTCCCCAAAAGAGTTTAGAATCTCCCGGCGAAAAGATACCGAACCAGTAGAAGGCAAACGCAATGAGTCCACTTCCGAAGAATAGTCCTAAAATATAGAGAGGTGTTGTTGTGCCGAGATACCACGCCATCAGTTGGCTAAGTGTTCCTACATACAGGAGTCCGAGGGAGCAGAAGTTGCGAATCTTCTGCGTCTTCAGGTCGGTATAACTGGCGTATCCGCAGAAAGCGAGTGCCAAGAAAATCAGAAAGTATTCATAGTACGACATAATACAAAGCGTGCCTTTCTTTACGGTTTCGTGCTGAGGGCAAATGTATCAACGAAGGGACCGGCTTGACGTTGGAACTCCTTCGTCTCGAAGTCAACAACTTTAAGTCCAACCTTTTTATACAGTGATAGGACTTCATCGGGAGAATCAAAATCGTAGAGGTGCATCAAAAGCGGGAGCTGCACCGGTAGTGCCGTTATTGCGTATCCGTCCGGCTTCAGCACGCGCATCGCTTCTAACAACCCAGTTTCCGGATCTGGGATATGCTCAAGCACCTCAACAGCGATAACGACATCGAAAGTATCATCTGGATAGGGTAGCGCGCGAACATCCCCAACTGACAACTCACACCTGTCAAACACCTCTTTTTTTCTTACGAGTCTTTGCGCGTGATGAAGGCAGTGCTCGCTTATATCAACACCGTCAACTTGCCATGAGGTGTCTTGTTGTAGAATGAATGTAGTCAACACACCGGGACCGAAACCGAGATCACAGAAACGAGATTTTTCTTTGAAACGGCTGAGGTGTTTACTGATAAACGCCTTTCGTGCCAAAGCAGGCGGAAAAGCGATATAATTCAAGTGTTCGCTGATTGGATAATATTTCGTTTCGTAGAGTTTCGTTTTTACCGCCTCGAAATCTCTATCTGCTGTAAGCTGATTAGGAATCTCAAGGGCAAAAAGTTCTTCAACGGTTATCTCGCCACAATAGAGGATATCACCGACGACTTCTTCAGTGTGTTCCCAGCTCGTTTCGGACCGTTGAATCAAGTCCTCTGTCTGCTCTAAGATAGAGGAGAATAGGTACTGGATTGTCTGCTCAAAGCGAGCGCGATGGTATTCCACTGCGTGTGGGTATAAGCCTGTGTGTGTTTGGAGTTGTGCATCAAACGCTGATTCAAATTCAGGGTATTGCATTTATCATTACCTTTCTCAAAATCGGATTTTTTCGATAACTGGAAATGGATTAAAAATATGTTCGGGACGGATGATTCACATGAGAAAAAAAGCCCTACGTTATTTTCGCTACGGATCATTTCCTGTTTTCATTTTTCCCCATGTTATGGTAAGCAATTGCGGTTGTGGTGAAACCGGCAATGCATACGCCGGGTCAAACCAATCTCCGCCAAAATTCCATCCAATATGCGTCAACTGCGTTTGAACCTTACTATTTACGTCGATTTTGGAGATTTGGAACTGACCGTTGATTTCTTGTGTGTAAAGAACTTCCGCTCCATTCGGCGATAATTCGGGGTACTGTGCTTTCGGACCTGCTTCATCCACAAGTTGTTGGAGCCCCGTGCCGTCGCGATTGACAATATAGATAGTCTGCTTATCAACCCATCCCATCGGAAAAACATCACCGGGTTTGCGCCCCGGCGGTAGCGGGTTCTTGTTGCCAGAAAAGGCGAGTTTGTCTCCTATAGCAGACCAGGAAGGGTCAACTTGAGAAGGCATTATTTTTTTTGACAGAAATCTCTTCTCCTTTCGTGTACGAACGTTGATAAATGTAATGCTGCCAAATCTAAATCCAACATAGGCGATTTCCGTACCATCAGGAGACCATGTTGGAAAAAGCCCGTCTACACCGAGTGCCTTCTCTTCCTGGCTTCCAAGGGTTGCGATGTAGAGAGGGTACCTGTTATCGTCCCAGCGCATGTGCGTATAAATAATCTGTTTGCCATCTGGGGACCAACTCGGATTTTGTCTCTCTTTTTTTTTCTTAAAGACGCGCTGGGCGTTGGAACCGTTTGCGTCCATCAGGTAAAGATCTCGAACACCATCACGATCAGAGACGAAAAGAATCTGCTCACCCGTAGGAGACCAGATGGCATTCAAATCATTTGCCAGATGTTGTGTTAAGTTGACTTGTTCAGAACCGTCCGGATTCATAATGTAGACACCATATTTGCGATCTTGTAAGGAGGTAAACAAGATTTTGGGGGTTGTCGGTGCTTTCGCGAAAACTGGAAAAATGCTTGCATTCAGAATTAATATGTTGAATAAGAAAAAGGCTAACAACTTCATCATTTTCATACAACATTCCTCTATGCCACATCGTGCAATTTAGATAATAGTTTTCAAACATCGCTGCCTGTCATTAGCGAGGACAGGGAGGGGCTATCCTTAGACACTGTTAATTCCATATTGGATACCTAACTATCAAGCATGACTTCGGCGAGGGAACCGATGAGATTCGGTTCGGTTTAAAACGGAATCTCATCGGCGTACAGTACCTATCTTTAGTAACAGGTTCCTGGTATCATCCACTCCCAGTCAACGTTATGACAATGTTCAGGAAACATACACTGATCATCACCCCAGCATTGACCGTTTGCCTCAGCCTGAGGCGTGCTGACAACGGCATGTGCTAACAAGATACTTCCTGCTGCCACACCCAGCGTCAATGGGGATTTTATCCCCACCTTGCCTTCTTCGGACTGCATGAATTCGCGGATTTTACCACGAAGGTTTGTTTTCATCTCAGTTTCTCTCCTTTCTGCCGGTGCCTCTACTCCGGCGGGATTGAGTTCCCAACCCAAGTGCGTTAGGAAAACCATCTCCAAGGCGAATTACTTCGCTACGGAAGTCGAGCCTTTCCCTTGGAAATGCTTGAAAACATATTCAACTTCGGTAGAGGTATGATGTTCGGACAACATTTCTACCAAAGCGGTTTCAAGGTGTTCATATCTATTGGTTCCCAGTCGATATACGCTGGATCCAGTTGTTCCAGTTCCCGGATCATAGCGACGGCAGAAGACTGATGGAAGCAAAGTTTCTTCCCTTCTGGGGTTAATTTGCTGATAATTCTCTTCAAATAACTGGACGATTTCCTGTGCTACTTTTTCCCAAGTGAACTTCTGAGCCAAACTCTTGGCAACATTCTCACATTCGGCGCGCATAGCAGAAGGCTTCAGCCACTGATTTACTACGTTCGACAACTCAGACATCTGGACATGGCAATTGCTAAAACCACGCCCCCCAAATTCCACGACCTCACCAATTCCCTCAACCTCTGGCGGAAGTCCATATTTCGTCATAGCAATACATGGGGTCCCATAAGCCACCGCCTCTAAAACCAATGACACTGGTGTTCCCGGAACTGCGGGGAAACAGACGAAATCGAGTGCTTGAAAAAAGATGGGTAAAATGGAATGCAGCTCCGCATCGTCTACACTGAAGATTACTACATTATCTGGTGGATGTGTCCAATGTGCTGCCAAGAACGGATCGTAAATAAAAACCGCAAGATGCGGATTAGCATGAGCAAACGCAGAAATTAGCTTCGCTCCATAATTGGGTTCAAATCCTGAAATCAGCCCTACGACGGGGTGTTGTGCGAATATCGGTTTTTCAAAGAGTGCAGCGGTGTGTTGTTTTGCTAACCCCTTACCTACCGGTTCACCAACGTTGATACCATTCGGGATGACGCGAACGCTGTTTTCAGCAACGCCTTGTTCCTGTAGCCATTCCTTTACCCACGAGGCTTTGACGACTAACGTGTCCTTTGGGTTTTGGAAAGCGCAGATGTTTAGGAGTGTTTCAAGCGTTGAATCTTGTGATTTCTGGACATCATCTATGCAGTGGACAATTGGCACACCGGGAATCCTATAATACAATAGGTCATCTGTTAAGAATTGGGAGAGGAGTAAAATACCATCGTATCCATTCATGGCATACCACGGTGGACCGAAGGCACTGCTCTCGTCGACCTCTATATTCCGAACGTTGATGTCTCCAAAACCTTGAAAGTCCTCCGGTTTTAGGTCTGTCTTTCCTGCTTCGGAAAAGGTGAGTGTTTCTAAGTCAGCAAACTGGGTTAAATGCGTCAAAAGTTGATAGCGATTTAGATTTGTTGTGTAGTCCAGCGATGTTTTCTCTTTTGTAAAGTGAAAGGGGATCAATAACTTTGGTTTCCTATTTTCCTGTTTCCAACTGTTGACAGTTTGTCTCGCTGCGCCATCTGTTGGGCTTAGGAGGGAGCCTTGCTGCCCAAGTTGTTCCAAACGCTCAAGTGCTTGAAAAATAGAGGCAACTTTATATTTTTCCTTAAGCTCTTCAACAATTTGGTATTGCGTCTGAGTCGCATAGCGATCCAAAACGTCCCATTCCACATCATTCACCTGAATGATGTCGTTAGCCTCAAGGTCTGCGACGTATTTGTGACCGTCTTGTTCAAATTTATGGTGCTGTTTTAGGTGATAAAGAGTGTTAACTGTCATGGTTTTGTTTCCTTTAGGACTTACGCATTCTCTCTTAAAGTCCCCTTGATAAGGGGGATTTAGGGGGTTTTAAGTCCTGTCCTTTTTTTTTGCTTGGTGTATCCTTGGATAAAACGAGAAACAGATTGATTTCCGCTATCTGGATATCTGCAAACTGACAGTTTGCGCTACAAAAATTTTTAGGCGGTTGCGTGAATTAAGCCCTGAATTCTTTTAAGGATCGCCTTCGCTTCCGCCTCATCTTCGATGAACCCAGCAAGGACTGCCTCTGCTTCTCTGACAGTATGGTTTTTCAAAAAAGTTATCAAAAGTCCTTCTTCAACACGCTGAGAATAGAGAGGGTCTCCCATCAGAGAGCGTTCATAACGTTTGTTCATCCCCAATAGAATCGATTTGTATTTAAGGTGCTGTTGCTCCGGATTTGATGCTTCGATTTGAGTGGAGAAAACACTCAGGAGTCCGTTTGGACCGGCAAGCTGCCTTTTTTGACGGAGTTCTTCAAAGAATTGGACAATCCGCTGTGCGGTTTTATCCCATGTGAAGGAGAGTGCCCGTTCTCTCGCTTTTTGGGAAAGGTTTTCATGCATTTCACCGTCGTTCAATAATAGGTTAATTTTCTCCGAAAAATCTATCGGACATGGATAACTTACAAGCGTTCCTATATCTTGATCGAAATTCTCAGCATCCGCAATTAAGCCTGCATCCCCAACGACCGAAGGCACGCCGTCGAAATTAGGAACGATCGGTGGAACACCGCACGCCATCGCCTCGAGAACCGTTAATCCAAACGTCTCCTCACCTGACATTGAAAGAAAGCAGTAGACATCAAAGGCGTTGTAGACCATTGGTAACTTCTCGCGTGGATGGAAGCCTGCATAGACGAGATTGTTAGGCAACTCTCTTGAACCATACCTACCGAGGCTTGGTCCAGCAATTAAAAACAATAGGTGTGGATTCAATTCAGCGAGTTTCAAATAGACAGAGGCACCTTTTTCAGACTGTACCCGTGAGAGATAACCGACCGTCGGTGCCGTCATAATTCGGTCATCTCTGACGTATTCCGCGAGTTCTTTTTTCGCTTCTTGCTTATCCATTGGACAGAACAACGCCGAATCTACGCCGTTGGGTAGGGTTTTGAAGAAACTGGTGTCCCAGACGTAATCTGAATAGAACTCTCGGACATAATCAGACGGTGCCGTGAAAGCGTCAAAGTCTCGCATCGCAGCGTAATGCCGCAGCATGGAGTTGATGGCGTTTCCGCCGTGTCCGCGCGGCGCGTGGCATTGCACCAGCATCGGTGGGAGTTCTTTATGCTGGTAAAGCGGCAGCAGCCACGTCTCGTGGTCGCGGTGTAGGGTCAGAATGCCGAAATAGGTTTCGTTGATTCTTCGGCTGAGCCTGCCAAAGTCATCTATGCTGATATCCACTTCATAGACGTTATCGGCTAATTTTCGGTTTTGGTTGCCGGCAAAGTGGAGGTCTACATACTTCGTGAGATGTTGAAACATATAGGAGAGTGCCATGTTGGTACCCGCATATAATGTTTCAATATCAAAAAACGAGTCAACAGTGATGTAGGGTATCGCAACAAGTAACTTTCGTCTTTCGCTTTCTAATGTGAGGGTTTCTGTGAGATTTTCACCCCGATTGAATAGCAGCCCTTCCTGTTCGAGCGCCTTGAACCTCTCGAATGCCTCAAGAATGTCGTCCTCACCATAAGAGGTGTTTAGCAGTTGAACAATTTCGTCGTTGGTTTGTGTTTCTGCGAGTTTTAAAATGTCTGCCATTGCCGAAGAAAGTTCGACAACGCGTGCTTTCTCGGTATCTGCGGCATAAAGCATCCCCTCCTCTTGAAAAAGATGAAGTGGGTGTAAAGTTTTTGGGAAATTAAGCAATGTTTATCTGTTCCTTTTCTGTAAAATTAAAGTGTGTGATAAAAAGTTAATTATATAGTCGTAATTTTGAGGTCGAAAACGTGCATAAAATGAAAAATAATTTAAAAAAATTGCTTTTTTTATTTAAAAACTGGCAAAAATTATTTGTAACTGTGAAAAAAATAAGATGATAGGGGGATTTTGGAACAAATCTATGGAAATAGGGTTTAGGTCAGAAAACGTGCATAACGCCAGAAAAACAGTTTCAAGACGCTATTTCTTTTTTATTTTTCCCCATAGCGTGCTTAGCAGCTGCGGTTGTGGTGAAACTGGCAAAGCATACTCAGGATCGAACCAATTTGCAAGTGTGTTCTCTTGAAAATCGGCTTCCATACGAGTCAACTGTTTTGGGGTCCGAGTCGCTAAGTCAATTTTGAAGAGTTGGAGATGATTGTTTATCATCTGTGTGTAAATGAGTTCGTCACCCCGCGGTGACCAAGTTGGAGAAGTCGCTTTGGGTCCGGCTTCATCCACAACCCGCTCGAGTCCAGTTCCATCTTGATTCGCAACGTAAATTGTCTCTTTATCCAACCATGCTTGTGGCACACGCCAACCTTCGGGAGGCCAGGGGTCTGGCGGATCCGGCAGTGGATTTTTATTCCAAGAAAAAGCGATTCTGTCGCCCGCGGTAGACCAAGCTGGCCACCGCATCCACGGCATTTTTTTTATATTTTGAATGAGCGGCTTTTCGGTTCGCGTGTTGACATTCCAAAGCACTATTTGACTCCCTCCGAGCCCACCGTTAGCAAAGGCAATCTGGGTTCCATCAGGTGACCAAGCCGGATATCTACCGCTCGTGATTTGTGTTTCGTTTTCCCCATCAATTGTAGCAATGTAAATGAACCGCTGTCCAAGTTCAACACGCTCGTAAGCGATCTGTTTTCCATCGGGCGACCATGTTGGATGCTCTCGGTGCGCGGATTTTCTAAATACATGCTTGACGTTTTCGCCATCTGCATCCATCAGATATAGGTCGCGCGTCCTGTTCCGTTTGGATGTAAAAAGAATCTGCTGACCCGTGGGAGACCATGCAGGATAGAGATTATCTCCGATTTTACCGGTAAGGTTGTCTTGCTGGGTGCCATCTGGATTCATCAGGTAGATGTCCCGTTGTCCGTCACGGGTTGATACAAACGCGATTTTGGGAGTTTCGGGAGTTTTTGCCCAAATATGACAAACACTTGAGCACACCAGTATCAGATTGAGTGTGTAAAGAAAGTGTATGGGTTTCATTTTCATCTTTTTACAAGTAGAAGTGGGTAGACGAATGTAACTGATGTGTAACGGTTTCTCACCGCTACACATCGATTGTCAATGAAAATCTCTCAATTGACCAAGGGACTTCATTGGTAATATTAGAGACAGACACCGACGCATGTGAGTTCGCCAGTTACGTCATCAGGAGGCCCATAACATTGTATATCGTGACAGTGCTGCCCAGGACCACAATCCCAGTCGCCTTCACAAGCCATGGCTTTTGTTGGTCCGATAATTGCTTGTGCAAGCAAAACGCTGCCAGTTGCGATACCGAGGGTCAATGGTGATTTTACTCCCACCTTACCCTCTTCGGACTGCATGAATTCGCGGATTTTACCGCGAAGATTTGTTTTCATCTCGGTTTCTCTCCTTTCTGCCGGTGCTCTGTTCCGGCGGGGTTGAGTTCCCAACCCAAGTGCGTTAGGAAAACCATTTCCAAGGCGAATTATTGCGCTACGGGAGTCGAGCCTTTCCCTTGGAAATGCTTGAAAACGTATTCAACTTCAGTAGGGGTATGATATTCTGCTAACATCTCTGCCGAGGTGGTTTCAAGGGGGTTATGTCTGAAACACTATTTCTTTCTTGACGCTTATTTTCTCAATATCTGGACATAAGGCACCCGCTTCTCAAAGAAATGGAGGCGTATAAAGTTTTTGGAAAATCAAGCGATGTTTGCCTATTCTTTTTTTTTTCAATTAAAGTGTATGATAAAAAGTCCAATTATATAGTCGTAATTTTGAGGTCGAAAACGTGCATAAAATGAAAAATAATTTAGAAAATTTGCTTTTTTCTCTCAAAAACTGGCAGAAATTGTTTGTAATTGTAAAAAAAATAAGATTACAGGGGGGTTTTAGAACAAACCTATGGAAGTAGCGTTTAGGTCAGAAAACAGGCATAACGCCGGAAAAGTAGTTTCAAAACGCTATTTCTTTTTTACCTCTCCCCAGACTGTGGTTAGCAGCTGGGGTTGTGGTGAAACGGGTAGTGTGAACGCCGGATCAAACCAATCTCCCGCACGACTCCAACTTTCAAGATGCGTGAGTTGTTCGAGGGGTCCGCCGCCTAAAGTGATTTTGAAAATCTGTCCGTGATTATTTCCGTCTAACTGGTCATAGAGAAGGGCGTCACCCGATGGCGACCATACGGGGGAATCCGCTCGCGGGCCCGCTTCATCCACAATTTGCTTCAGGCCCGTGCCATCTCGATTCACAATATAGATCGTTTGTTTATCAAAGAATCCGACAAACGGAAAATGATTCAGCCAGCAAAATGCGATTTTGTCGCCCGACGGAGACCACGCTGGCCACCGCATCCACGGTATCGCAGCTTCGGGGAGCAGGAGTCTTTGTTCTCGCGTTTGAAGATTGAGCAACCAAATTCGGTTGTGTCCGAGTTCGCCGGTAACGAATGCGATCTCGTTTCTATCAGGTGACCATGTAGGATATCTACCCCTGGCAACTTGTTTTTCGTTCTTCCCATCAATTGTAGCCGTGTAGATGAACCATTGGTCAAGCTCACGGCGTTGATAGGCGATCTGTTCCCCACCGGGAGACCACGTCGGGTAGCTCCTTTCCTCTACCTTCAGAAACACTCGCCTGACATTTGCCCCATCTGCGTCCATCAGATACAAGTCTAGAACCCGAACCCGGTCAGAAGCAAAAAGAATCTTCTCTCCTGTGGGTGACCACACGGGAAAGAAATCATTTGCGCGATGGTTCGTAATGTTGACGTGTTGGCTTCCATCTGGATTCATGAGGTAGATTTCCCGATTCCTGTTTGCCACGGGTGCTTGGGCCTCAAAGACAATTTTGGCGGTTGTGGGTGCTTTGGCAAAAACAGGGCAAATAGTGAGATATATTAGGTTGGCATTGAGAAAGCAAAATAGCAAGAGAAGCGTCTGTCTCATAAAAGTTCCTTTGAAAATATATATGCGCTTTGCTGCTAATCCTTAATTCAGTCTTGAATTTTCACTTTTGCCCATGTCGTGGTTAACAACTGCGGTTGTGGTGAAACGGGTAGTGCGAACGCTGGGTCAAACCAATCCCCGCCAGTGTTCCAACTATCAATATGTGTCAACTGCGTCCGAATGTGGCTGTTTACATCAACTTTGAAGATTTGGAACTTCCCCTTAATTTCTTGTGTATAGAGAACTTCGTTTCCATCCGGTGATAGTTCAGGATACTGTGCATAAGGACCGGCTTCATCGACCAGTTGTTGGAGACCGGTGCCATCGCGATTGGCAATATAGATTGTCTCCGTATCAAGCCATTCATTGGGTATACGTCCATCCGGTAAGAGCGGTGGCAATGGGTTGTTGTTCCAAGAGAAGGTAAGTTTGTCTCCAGCAGCCGACCATGACGGATGTCGTTGCCAATGTGTTGTTTTCTTAGGTAGCAGTTGTTTTTGGTTTCCTGTATGGACGTTGATGAATGTGAGTCGGCCACCTACAATGCAAGCTAATTCCATTCCATCTGGCGACCATGCTGGTGAAGAGGCTTTCGTAATGAACTCCTCTTCTTGTCCGCCAAGGGTCGCGATGTAGATGCCAGTCGTAAGTTTCCCCCAATTTATGCGTTCGTAAGCGAACTGCGTGCCATCGGGTGACCAAGTTGGATCTGTCCGCCAATCTTCTATCTTGAATTTAAAGTAGCGTCGTACATTGGATCCATCGGGATCCATCCAGTACAAGTCCCGCGTACCACCGCGATCGGAGACGAAAAGAATCTTCTCACCGGTAGGAGACCAGACGGCTTGTTGGTCATCTGCGCGATGTCGTGTTAGGTTCACTTGTTCAGAACCATCAGGATTCATGGTGTAAACATCACGATTTCCATCGCGTGTAGAGGTGAACAGGATTTTGGGTGTTGTGGGTGCTTTTGCAGAACCCGGAAAGATACTGACGTTCATGGCTACAGCACTCAATATTATAAAAACTAACGACTGTATCGTTTTCATACTACATACCTTTTAGACGGCTGTGTAAGTTCCACCATAGTTTATGAGTCCTTATTTCTGCTTGATTTTTCCCCATAGCGTTGTCATTTTCTCCGCACTCGGTGAAACGGCGTAGAATAGTGCAGGGACCCACGCAGGATTTCTACCGCCTGACGGATGCGTCGTTAGTTGACGCGGTTCTCCACCTGTCGCATCTGTCAGATAAATATCCCTTTTAGCAGCACCCTTTATAGGCGCGCCTGAAGTGTAGACGATCCATCGTCCGTTCGGGGACCAAGCGGGAGCTCCGTGCCAATTGACACCATGCGTTAGTTGACGAACATTGTTGCCATCTGCATTCATAACGTAAATATGGCTGGTCCACACACCGCTTGAGGCAGGAAATGCAATTTTGTCTCCACCGGGAGACCATGTTGGACCTGACCGAAGGGCTTTTGGTAGTTGACGCATTTGTCTCCCAGCGGCAGCGACGACGTAGATGCAAGGGGCTGGGTTGCCCTCTTGCTGGCTAACAGAAAAGAAAGCAATCCATTGACCGTCGGGTGACCACGCGGGTGCGAAACTGTCTCTATCGCGTAGCGGAGTCAGGAGTTGAGGGTTGCCACCTTTAGCATTAATTTTGTAAATCTCATAACTTGTGCGTCGGTTGGAAATAAAGGCGATCCACTTTCCATCAGGAGACCAAGCAGGAGCCCTATCATTACTCAGATGGTCTGTCAGTCTCCTACGTGCTTGTGTTTGTAAGTCTAACACATAGATATCTGCGTTTCTTTTATGATAGGCGTGATAAGCCATAAAACGCCCATCCGGGGAAAAGGTGGGATTGAATTCACCTATGTCAGGAGTGTTCGTCAGTTTCTGGAGATTCTGTCCCTCGGTATCTATGATATAGATATCACGGTTTTCTCCTCTATAGGACGAAAAGGCGATATATCCAACGTCGGCACTATACGCGCTTAGGGGTAGAAGTATCAGGTTGAGAAGCCATAGGGTACTCAACAGCATATATTTGAACAGACATTTCATTTTTACGCCTCCCAGCGTTTATTAGGCTAAAAACCTATTTCTGCTTTGTTTTTGCCCACGTCGTAGTAAGCAATTGGGGTTGCGGTGAAACCGGTAATGCGTATGCTGGATCAAACCAATCCCCACCGGCATTTGCTTGGAGAAGAGATAAACCAACAATATGCGTCAGCTGCGTCACAATGCGACTGTTCACGTGCACTTTGAAGACTTGGAAGTATCCGTTAAGCTCCTGTGTATAAAGGACTTCCTCTCCGTTTGGCGATAATGCCGGATACTGTGCATAGGGACCGGCTTCCTCAATAAGCTGCTTAAGTCCAGTGCCGTCTCGATTGACGATGTAAATCGTCTCTGTCGTTTGCCATGCGTCCCAGACGGGTCTCTTCGCCTCAATAGGTGGGACCTTGTGTGTATTCCAAGAAAAGGCAAGTTTGTCTCCTACAGCTGACCAAGATGGGCTATTTTGCCAAGAATTTGCTTTCCTGGGTAGAAGACGTTCTTGTTTGCGTGTGCGGATGTCAATCAACATCACTCGACGGGCACTTAAGATATAAGTGACATAAGCAAGTTCTTCCCCATTCGGCGACCACGCAGGATCGAAGCCCTCCACGACGCGTTCCTCCTCTTGTTCACCTAAGGTTGCAATGTAGATATGGGATTCTCCAGCGTCCCAGTTTACGTTATTGTAAGCGATCTGTTTGCCGTTGGGAGACCACGTTGGATCTTTTCTAAAAGTTTCTTTCTTGAAAACGCGTCGGACGTTTTTTCCATCAGGGTCCATAAGATACAAATCCCAAGTGCCCCAAACCTTATGCCCTCGGTTAGAGGCGAAAAGAATCTCTTCACCGGTTGGAGACCAGATAGCTCCTTGATCGTCTGCGGGATGCTGTGTTAGGTTCACCTGTTCAGAGCCATCAGGATTCATGATGTAGACATCGCGATTGCCGTCCCGTGCGGAGGTGAACAGAATTTTGGGTGTTGTGGGTGCTTTTGCGAAAGCCGGAAAAATCCCTGTATTTAGCACCAAGAGAATTATAAAAACTAACAACCGTATCGTTTTCATATTATATACCTTTTAGATGACTGTGTAAGTTACACCATAGTTTCTGAGTCCTTATTCCTGCTTAATTTTCCCCCACAGGGTGGTCATTTTCTCCGCACTTGGTGAAACTGGCAACGCATAGGCCGGGTCAAACCAATCCCCTAAGCTATACCACCCCGGGGGTCCCACTTCAACCGGTTCTCCACCCATCGCGGCAACTTTGAAGATTTGCCACCGTTTTTTTCCCAATGCTTTATCCATAATCAACTGTTGGTAAAACAGGACACTGCCATCTGGTGACCACATTGGATTCACTGCTCGTAAACCCGCCTCAGGCACAATTTGCTTAAGGTCGCCACCGTCGCGGTTCACGGTATAAATCGTCTGTGTCTCAAGGAATTCTTTTAACGGCACACGGTGCAGCCATGAAAACGCGAGTCTGTCTCCACTCGGGGACCACGCCATTTTTTCCATCCATGAGGGCTGTGCTTTTGGCGGAAAGAAAAATTTATAACGACGTGTTTCGACATTGAGTATACTGATTCGCATATTCTCAGGCCACCCGGAGGTAAAGGCTATCTCCCTCCCGTCTGGAGACCACACCGATCCACATCCGAATGCGATACGTTCCTCTTTTTTCCCGTCTATCGTTCCTATATAGAGTACAGACTGTCCCTGTTCACGGGAACAGTAAGCAATCAGCTTCCCATCTGGTGACCATGCGGGTGCGCCTCTATCCTTTGATTTTCCGAAGACTCGACGCACATTCGAGCCGTCTGGATCCATCAGGTAGAGATCTACACTCCCTGGAAACATATCGCGGTCTGAGGAGAAGAGTATCTGTTCACCCGTTGGAGACCACGCGGGATAATAATCGAGTGCTGCATCGTTCGTAAGATTTATCTGCTCGGATCCGTCTGGATTCATCAATAAGATGTCCCAATCTCCATTTGGTGTGGCTGAAAGTGCTATTTTGGGTGTCGTCGGTGCTTTTGCGAACAGGGGATAAACGCTTACATTCAGCACTAATAAGCTAACTATGGCAAAAACGAGCGGTTTCATTGTTTTCATACATGTTCCTTTCAAAGGCGCATCAAAGCGCGTTCTGTAAGTCCTGAAGATAATTAAGACAATTTCCCGTAATTATAGAGGCATTAAAGATTCTTTTCCATATATTAAGACACAATTTTAGGGCTAAAAGGATGCATAATTTCTTAGAATTATAACACTAATTTAAAATACTCGTAATTTTGGGGCAAAAAACGGGCATAAAATGAAAAAATTACGGGTGTGTAAAGTTTTTGACACTAAATCCTCAAGAATATAAATCACTGATACATTTTAACTTGACATAAGTTAGTAGTGATAGTATAATATATAATCAAACTTCTCAAAGAGGTGAATGGTGAATATTGTATCAATCTATAAAGTGCTGGCACGGAAACCTACACAAACGTTTTCAGCACCGACAGAAGTTACTTACTGAATGTCAACCGCTGACTGCTGAGAGTGCGGGGAATGCCATTAAGGCATTCGTACCCGGTTCAGGTTTCCCATAAGGAGAACCTGAATACCGTTGATTCTGATTCGCGCAGCAGAACGCCCTGACCGCTAACTCAAAAATGTTACACTTTTGGCAAAATTGCTTTTTTTTACATAAGAGAAAACCGGAAATTAAACATCAACGAACCCTTACAGGGACTGGGCTCTCTAACGTTATGTGCCACACATCAAGCGTTACACGGGTGTAACTTTAGTGTAACATTTTTAGGGTGTATAGCCTGAAAAAATGTACCGTTAAGTTAATATGATATTCACAATAATATCATTCTGTAAATCCATAAATCCTGCAAATCCTCATTCTGACAATGTCCCTCCAAAACATTTACACACCTACGGAAAACAAAAAACTTGACATTTTTTTTGCTTTAATTATAAGATAGGCGTAACCTTACGGTAATTTCTCCGAATATAATTGAACGAACCTTATCGTGAAAACGGTATTCCATCGAAAGTTGCTAACGTGAGGACCCTCCTCACTATGAACCTATCGGAGGTGAACATGTCGAACAACGATGTTGCGTTAATGGCGCACCTCATGCGCCGCGCAGGGTTTGGAGCAACCCGCACCGAGTTGGAAGCCTACGCCGAGAAAGGCTATGAGAACGTTGTTGACGATCTCGTCCATCCTGAACGCGGAACCCCTATTGATGAAGATATTTTAGAACGCTACTTTGGTGGCGAAGGTGCTTATGTCGGTATCTGGGTCTATCGGATGCTGAACAGCAGATGCCCACTTCAGGAGAAGATGGCGCTCTTCTGGCACCATGTCTTCGCAACCGGGCTCGGCAAGAATCAGCATATCCTTGCATCTTCAGACCAGATTGATATGCTTCGGCGCGTCGGTATGGGGAAGATGCGGGACATTCTGCTCGAACTCTCCAAAGATCCGGCGATGATCTTCTGGCTTGATAACAACGAAAATCGCAAGGGTGAACCCAACGAGAATTACGGTAGAGAGCTCCTCGAACTTTTCTCATTAGGGGTCGGTAACTACTCAGAGGACGACATCAAAAACTGCGCCCTCGCCTTTACAGGCTGGACATTCGGGCAGCCGATTCCGTTGTATCCCCACGGTTACTACTCACCGCCATTTATGTTTGTTGAAGAAGAACACGATGACTGTGAGAAAACCTTCTTGGGACACACGGGAAACTTCAATGGGGATGACATTATTAACATCATCGTTGAGCAGCCCGCTTGTGCAAGGTTTATCTCCAGGCACCTCTATAACTTCTTCGTCGCAGATGAACCGCAGGTACCGTCATGGAATGTGACCCCGCCGCAGGACCCGGATGCCATTGAGACGCTCGCAAACGCGTTTATGGCGTCCGACGGACATCTGTCGCATGTCTTGGAGGTCCTCTTCAATTCTGATTTCTTCAAAGAAGCGCAATTCAAGAAGGTAAAGAGTCCAACAGAACTCGTCCTTGGAATCGTGAAATTGGTGGGTACTTTCCAATCTCCGCAACCCGGAGTGGCACAGTTTGCGGGTGCTACTCAATTAATGGGGCAGAAACTCCTTGACCCACCCACCGTCGAAGGTTGGCACACGGGTAAAGAGTGGATTGATGGTGGACTGCTGACCTCTCGTGTGAATTTCGCCGTTCGTGAGGTGAGTGATGCGTCTAAACCCGGCATTCAGGATCTGATCGGGCGCCTGAAGGCATCTAATGGGAGCTCGCTCTCCGCTGAAGAATTTGTTGACCAATGCCTTGATTATGTAGGTCCACTACCGGTAGGCGATACCACAAAGCAGTATTTGACCGAATTTGCAGAGGCGAGTGGTGCGCTCAATTTTGGGGACGACGACGCTGCAGCGGCGAATCAAACCAAAGTCGTGAATATGCTCCAATTAATTGTAGCTTCAAGAGAGTATCAACTTGGCTAACCTTTAGGAGACATTGACATGAGTACTACAAAGAAACCCCCGGTTCTTGTCGTTGTGCAGCTATCAGGCGGCAACGACTTTATGAATACGCTCATCCCCTACACGGCGGGGATTTACCACGATTCCCGACCTGTTGTAGGCATCAAAGCCGAAGATGTACTACCCCATGACGACACCTTAGGATGGAATCCGAGTGCTGCGCCTCTCAAAGAGATGTTTGATGCTGGTGATGTCGCTGTTGTGCAGGGGATAGGCTACCCGGATTCAAACCGCTCTCACTTCCGGGCAATGGATATCTGGCACACCTGTGAACCTCTGAAGATTGGTGATGAAGGTTGGGTTGCTAGACTCGTCCGCGAACTCGATCCACAAAGTCAGAACGTTCTAACTGCTGTCAGTTTCGGGCAAGGTCTCCCGCGCGCCTGCGCCCTTTCGGGTATCCCGGTTACCTCTGTCGGCGACTTGGATAACTATGGTTTGATGACCAGTATCGGCGATGAAGGACACCGGACGAAGGCACTTGAGATATTCAAGGCGATGTATAGCAGCACGATTGGCAGTGGTATCGTGATGGACTACCTCAGCCAAACGGGGTTGGATGTGATTAAAGGTGCTGATGAACTTAAGAAGGCACCGGCGATGTATCAGTCGGATGTAGAATATCCACAAAGCTCGATCGCGAAAAGCCTACGGGATGTCGCTCGCGTCCACTTCGCTGACCTCGGCACACGTATCTTTTATACACAGCACGGTGGATACGACAATCACGCCAACGAGGTCCCAAACCACCCACGCCTCTTGAAGGATCTCACGGAAGCCATCCAAGCGTTCTTTACGGATCTACGCGCACACGATGCCTCTGAAGAGGTTGTCATGTACGTCTTCACGGAATTTGGTAGACGTATCCAAGACAACGCCAGTGGAACCGACCACGGAACCGGCGGTGGTGCATTTATCATCGGTGATCGGGTGAAAGGCGGACTCTATTCCGAATATCCGTCTCTTGATCCGTCCCGTTGGGCACACGGTGAAGACCTTGAGCACACCATCGACTTTCGGGGTATCTACGGAACGCTCCTTGAGCAGTGGATGGGTGTAGACCCGACGCATATCGTCGGTGGGAATTTTGAACAGATCCAACCCTTTTCTTAGGGACAACGGTAGGAGGCTATCATGGGTAGACCTTATGGCTTGCTGCGGGCAGGGTATCCATTTCACAAGACCCTAAGCATGCGGCGGACAACCAACTTTCCGGTTGACATCGCAATCGGACAAGAGGGGCGTTTGTATATTATGTGCCGCAACGACGGTACTGCGATGATCCGAAAGTATACCGTTGAAGACGAAGACCTCGGTACAATGGGCGGCTATGGACAAGGTGATGGGCAGTTCACGTGGCCCGTGACGATTACTGCCGATAGTGAAGAGAATATCTATGTGTCTGATGAATACTTGCATCGGATCGTCGCTTTCAATAAGGATAGTGAACACATCGGCACATGGGGAGAACAGGGAACTGAACCTGGGCAACTCAACGGACCCTCTGGTATGGCTTTCGACCCAGACGAGAATCTTTACATCGCCGATAGTCTGAGCCATCGCGTGCAGAAGTTCACGAAAGACGGTAAGTTTCTCTTGCAGTGGGGCAGTTATGGCGACGGTGACGGCGAATTTAACATGCCATGGGGGGTCGCTGTGGACGAACTCGGTGATGTTTACGTTTCGGATTGGCGAAATGACCGGGTACAGAAGTTCAATGTCGAAGGCGAGTTCCTGTTTGAATTCGGCAGGTCTGGCAGCGGCAACGGTGAACTCAATCGTCCTGCTGGTATTGACGTTGACCTGAATGGCGATATCTATGTTGCTGACCGTGGAAACAATCGTATCCAACTCTTCAACGAAGAGGGACGGTATGTGCAGCAATTCCTCGGAGATGCCACACTGTCAAAGGTGTCACAGGCGTATATGATGACGAACGGCAGTCCGAATCGGATGCGAGACATGGCGGACCTGGAACCGCAGAAATACCTACGTTCACCCAAATCTGTTGCTGTCAGTGACGATGGGTTGATGTTCGTGCCGGACTTTGGGTCCTACCGGGTTCAGGTGTATCGGAATATGGCGGTGCCATTGACACCGCAGCAATTTAGCCCACCGCGTCGATCGGTTACGTTGCATCAAGAATAATTTTTAAACGATTAAATCTGGTCACCGTTCCACTACGTTTCACAAATCAACGGTATGAATGCCGTATGGCATTCCCCGGGTTTTTGGTTAAGTCCAACTGACTCAGGCATCGCGGTCGCGATGAAACTGAACCCAACGCCTTTAACGTTTGGGACATCGTAAAAGTAGAAACACAAAAAAGCCGAGCGTGTGCTTGACGGACGCTCGGCTTTTTCACGTACAGAGGACAGCATAGATTTTAAGTCAACTCAAAAGCCGAATTGAGCGTTGAATTATCATATTTCTGCAACTTTCTTATCGTAAAATTGTATTTATAACGTAAGTCCGATAAAGGGTTTCTACTTGTAGCGCAAACTTTATGAAGATTAAATAAATATTTCGGTAATTCTTAGAGATCGCGAGCACAGCTCGCTCCTACCAAGAGATTGTTGACGTATTACCGAATTAAATTCTGAAACTTCATTTATGGTAAACCTTAGAATTAATCAGACATTCAGCACCGGTACGGTTAGGAATGCACGTCGCATTTAGGCGAGTACGCCGCAAAACCGCACCTACCGGACCGGGGTAAAATGTTCATTTATTTTTCTGATTTACCATAGTTTGCGGACGCATAGGAAACCCAGCTTAACAGTCTATGCTACGGAAGATAGTCTCTCATCAAGAACCTTATCAACACCTGAGACGGGGGTCAAAACAACTGAATGACATCGCGATTCATCACGGTTCTGTTTGTATTTATCATTATGTCCGTACCTGCTTTAGCACAAACAGGTGATATTCAAGGAACCGTCTATCAACGCAGCACCGGGAGAACGCTTGCAGGAGCCAATGTTCGGATTCTTGAAACCGATCAAAATCAGAAAACCGATGAAAATGGCATCTTCCAATTCACAGAACTCCTTGAAGGCACTTATGTTTTTGTTGTAACGCATCCTGATGTGCAATCCTCCACAGAGATCTCTGTTGCCATCAGCAGCGGTGATACCACTGAAGTGAAAATATCCCTCGGTCCGGCAGTTGCATTAGAAACCATTATTGTTGAGGGAAAACGCCTCCCACCCACAGTCAGCCGAATGGAGGTTCGTGGGAGCGAACTCCTGCGGATCCCCGGTACCTTCAACGATACGCTCAAAGGACTGATGACCCTTCCGAGCATCGGTATCCCAAACGATTACTTCGGGGTCCTCTATATTCGAGGTAGTGAACCCGGTGCTAATCTCTATTATCTCGATAGAACCCCACTTGGTTATCCTTTTCACTGGGGCGGCTTACTTTCGACGGTGAGTTCCGAGACGCTTGAAAAAATTGACATCTATGCGGGTGGCTACGGTACTGAGTTCGGACTGGATTCGCAAGCCGTGCTTGACATCCATGCACGTGACAACATTGAGGAGCGATTGAATGGGAAATTTAACTTGAATATCCTCTATTCCGAAGGACTACTTGAAGCCAGTATCGGTGACAAGGGATATATCTCTGCCTCTGGGCGACGGAGTTACTTAGACCTCATGGCTGGACCGGTTATTGAGGCACAGACAGGACAAAAACAGCAGTTTCCCTATTTTTCGGATTATCAGCTTAAATTTGCTCACCCACTTGGGGCAAGCCATCATCTCACCCTCAACGTCTTCGCTGCAACTGATCATTTTAAGATTGTGGAAGAGGACAGGGAGTTTGAAGGTGAAGGCAGAAGGGTGCTTGAAGATGCTGAAGGGGCACTCGCTTCTGCCTTTTTCAAAAATGGTTTTGATGGACAAGGTATCCATCTCCGTTCGGACTTCACCGAAAATCTTACCTCACATTTATCGCTGACCCGTTCCTTCAATTTCCTCACGATTGCGTTTGAAGTTCCTGTGAATGAGCAATTTTCTCAGAACCCTCAAGGCGAGTGGGTCCTCGATTCTGTGGACTATGCCTACTATAATGTAGAGATTAACGCGCCGGTCTGGACGCTCCGCGAAGATGTGTCCTACAGCTTAACACCCAAACTTCGGTTTGAACCCGGCTTTCTCCTCTCATTTAGTCCGGCAAACAGTTTCGAGGATGGCAGATTTCCAACGGACGTGTCCAGTGAGGTGGAAAACCCGGAGGAACTTCCCGAAGCCCTTGAATATGCGGAAGAAAATGAAGATACAGTCACAGTAATCAGACGAGATGACGGAACGCATGAGATTAGAGAGCGGACTGTTGAAGAGATACACGACGAATTTGGGCACGATTTTTATCGGACTGAGGGCTACGTGCAGGGACGATACGATCCGCTTTCGTTTTTGTCCGTAGCACTTGGTGTTCGTTTTGACTATCTGAATGTGATTGAGCAGGTCTCTGTTCAACCGCGAGGGAGCGTAAGTATCCAGCTACCGAACAGTGCTAATCTCCGCTTCGCGTATGGACACTATGAACAGAGTCCACAACCGTCTCATCTGTTAGCGGAAGACGGCAACCGCGCATTGGAATCAAGTCTCACACGGCACTATATTATGGAATTAGAGTATCCCCTCTCGTCGCGCACCGAACTCAAGTTTGCCACTTATTACAAAGACGCACAGAAACTGGTAACCCCCGATGAGGTATCGAACTATCTCAATCAAGGGACAGGATACGTCGGAGGTGCGGAGGTATTCTTCCGGCATAGGGTTCCAGATAGGTTCTTCGGTTGGATCTCATATAGTTACACACACGCCGAGCGGCGCGAGAAACCAGATGCTGCCTATGAGCCTTATCTCTTTGATAACACGCACATTGTGAGTGTCGTCGCCAATTATAACTTCACACCGAATTTTGAGATTGGCGCGAAGTGGCAGTATCTCAGCGGCACCTCCGAAGTACCTATCAGCTCCATCGTTCTCATCCAGGACCCAGTAACGCGTGGACTGAACCCGCTTTTGGCGAGTGCTGATGAGCAATTAAGCACCGAACTCGCACCGTATCATAAGTTAGACTTTCGGGTGAGTCATAAATGGAATGTTTGGGGATTGCGGGTAGGCGGCTTCCTTGATATTCTGAATGTGTACAATCGGAAAAATGAGATACGGTTCATTTTTGAAGAGGCGACACTTGATGTACAAGGTCAGGAAGTCAATATCGAACGTGAAGTCTTTGACGCGCCACAACTGCCACGGATCGTCTATTTTGGATTGACGCTTGAGTTCTGAAATTACGGATACGTCAGCGTCATTTATGGTAAACCTTAGAATTAATCAGACATTCAGCACCGGTGCGGTTAGGAATGCACGTCGCATGAATCAGAATCAACGGTATGAAGTCCGTATGGACTTCAAATCAACGGTATTCATGCCTTATGGGCATGAACCGGGGTATGAATGCCGTATGGCATTCCCCGAGGCGAGTACGCCGCAAAACCGCACCTACCGGACCGGGGTAAAATGTTCATTTATTTTTCTGGTTTACCATAGTTTTTTTGAAATTATGCATCCTTTTGGTCTTAAAATTGTGTCTTAACTACTATAGGTAATGTTTGTTTGAATCGCGGATTACACAGATGGCGCGAATAACGCGGCTGTCCCCATCTCGGTGTTGCTATTTAAACAGGGGCTTGGTATAATGGTATTGTGAAATTGGTAATCAATAAGGAGAGAAAGTGGATGAAAATCTTAATCGTCTCTGGTCTCTGTGCCTTAATGTTTGCTGGCTGCACCAGTGTAGAATATCAAAAGATGCAGGCGGAACGCGATCAACTTCTCAAAAACTATGAAAACCTCCGCGAGGAACACAGCGAACTCAAAGTCAAAACCGGCATAACCGATACACTCCTTGGAAGATGGCAATTCCTGAACCTTGAAGTCGAGGAGGGGGCCGCTGTTGAAGAGGTTGCGGAAACCAAAGCTGCGCTGCGCGCCCTTGATCTGAAAAATCTCACACTTGAATTCTTTGAAGAGAAAGGTATCTATCACTACCGAGGCAAAAACGGTGCTACGGAAATTTTGGGTCAATTTACCGTCTTCACCATCCGTTACGGCGATGAACCCTTCCCATTTATCCGATTTCTCAGACGTTCTGGTCCTGAAATGTCGCAGCTCCTTTTCGCTGTAAATCCGAGTAGTAAATCGGCGGGATCCTCTGGATTCGCAAGCGGACAAGGCGTTTCAACGGCGAAAGAGATTAGTGTTTCGGTTACGGAGGACAGATTGTACCTCACGATACACGGGAGGATGCAGTTAGGGCCCACTGGGTGGGTGCAAAGCGGTGGCATGCACTGTTACTTTGGGAGGATTGAGGAGTGAAGATATTAACGATTTTTAGTCTGCTGCTTCTGGCTTTTGCTGGCTGTACGAGTGCGAAATATCAGGAGATGCAAAACGAACGGGATAGGCTTCGCGCTGCGCATGAGGATGCCCTGAGAAAAAGGGATCCGCGACCAATGGAAGACGATTTGACCCAGAAACTTCTCGGCACGTGGCAATTTGTGGACATAGAGGTCGCCGAAGGCGATTTGAGTGAAGAACTGGCAGCATTAAAGTATGAACTCAACGCGACAGCTCGCCAAAATCTCACGATTGCGTTTTTTATGGATCAAAACGTCTACCGCCGATATCGCGGTGTAAATGGACGCACGGAGGTAACGGGAAGTTTCAAGATCAGTGCAGAGCGTTACGGTGATGAATTGCTTCCGTATCTGCGGGTTTTTCGGGATACGGGTGAGCGTTTTCCTGAATTCATCTCCGGTGTGCCACCGAACGTGCGCGATACACCAGATGATGCCTCTAAACAGTTAGTGCCATGGAATTGGCTGGGTATTTCGGTCACAGCGGACAGGTTGTACTTAACTTTGTTTGGTGTAATGGAATTAACACCGAACGGGTGGGCGCAAAGCAGAGGTGTCCGCTGTACTTTCAAGCGGGTTAAGTAAAGGAGAATAAAGGGTGAAAATACTAATGGTGCTTGGTATCCTAATAATAGTGTTCACAAGCTGCGGGACGCTAACACCTCAAGAGATGCAGCAAGAACGTCTTCGGTTGATTGAAGCTTATAACGAGGCACGCCAGAGGCACAATCCCGAAAAAGTCAAGCAGGCAGTCAAGGACCTTCTCGTTGGCAAATGGCAATATGTCGGCTTAGAGGTCGAGGAGGAGAATATCACGGCGCAGAATCTGAGACCCGTACCGCAGCCAGCAGCCAACGCATCGGATCCTCCGGTGAATGAACCTTTTCAGGACTCTACAAATGAACAAACGGAAACACTAAATCCATCAAATCCAGAGACAAACGAACAGACTTCAGAAGAAAATTCAACGCGTTTGCCACCGATTGAAGTGACAGACGAGAAATCGGAGCAACAGATATTGGCAGCAAAAGCCGCACTCGTTGCATCTACACGCCAAAACCTTACACTCGAATTTTTTGAGGATCGTAGTTCATACTACTATAACAGCAACAACGGCAGTAAGAGTGCAACTGGGCAGTGTTACATCACTACCAAACGGTACGGCGATGACCCGTTTCCATATATCAGTTTTAATCGACGGACGGGACCGGAGATGGTTGAGTTCCTATTCGGTTCTGAACCGGTAAAGTGGAGGACTGCCAAGGAGCGGGAAAAAAAGATCGCTATGCGGCGCAATATCACACCGATAGATGGTGCAAGGCGGAATAGAAAATTGACTGAGCCACCCGTGCGCCCGGCTCGCCGACAGGAGACAGCTCTCTTAATGCCGGGTATTACGGTGACAGAGGATAGACTTTATTTTCTTCTCTACGGAAAAGTGGAACTAACGCCAAACGGTTGGGTGCGAATGGGTGGATTGCGATGCACCTTTAAACGGATTGAATAACAGATTTGCTTTGAGGTGAAGGGAGAAATGAGAAATGAAAGTGCTAACAATACTCGCTATCATAGTGACAATGATATTCACCAGTTGTGCGGTGCTAACGCCTCAAGAGACACAGCAGGAACGAGAACATCTGATTGCGGCTTATAACGAGGCACGCCAGAGGCACAATCCCGAAAAAATCAAGCAGGCAGTAAAGGATCTGCTTGTTGGTAAGTGGCAATATGTCGGGTTGGAAGTTGAAGGGGGTAGTGTTAGTACAAAGCGGGAGAAATCGACCCCGCAGCAGGCGTTGAAATCGGCGACCTCTTTTGTGCAGCAACTTTCTAAAAGTGCCACGGGCAAGGCAGCAGCATCACCCACAGCACCTGAACGGGTGGAAGCACCGAGTTCGCCAAATCCCAAAAGAGACGAACAAACCTCTAGGGAAAGTACGACTCGCTTGCCGCGCATTGAAGTAACCGATGAAAAATCGAGCCAACAGATATTGGGGGCAAAAGCCGCACTCGTTGCCTCTACTCGTCAAAACCTGACTGTTGAGTTTTTTGAAGACCGTGGCTCGTATCATTACACTGGGAGCAATCAAGGTAAGCGTGTCACAGGGCAGTGTTATATCACCACGAAACGGTACGGTGATGATCCGTTTCCGTATGTCCGTTTTAATCAGCGGACGGGTCCAGATATGCTTGCGTTCTTATTCGGTTCCGAACCCGTAAAACAGATAGCTGCGAAGCAGAAACAGAAAAGGGCTGCGATGCTACAGAATCGCAATATGGGGATCCAAGGGGCACGGCGGGCTGCTGCAAAGAAAACCTCCTACGCAATTGCTTCACTGGCAGGTATTACAGTGACAGAAGATAGGCTTTATTTAGTCCTATATGGTGATATGAAACTAACACCCAAAGGCTGGATGCGAACGGGTGGACTGCGATGTACTTTCAAAAGGATTGAATGAGAGTGTTATCCGTATTTTTAAGTAAAGGAGAGGAATGGGTGAAATTCTTAACGACGTTGGGTATAATGGTGATAACGTTCACGAGTTGTGCGGTGCTAACGCCGCAAGAGACGCAGCAGGAGCGAGCACACTTGATTGTGGCTTATAACGAGGCACGTCAGAGACACAATCCCGAAAAAGTCAAAGAAGCGGTAAAGGATCTGCTTGTTGGTAAGTGGCAGTATGTTGGTTTAGAAGTCGAAGAGGGGAGTATCACTGCCAAGATAACAGATCCAATGCTGAAACACCAGACGCGCTCCTTTGTAGCAGGCGTTTCCAAAAGAGATGCAAAAGAGCAGGTAACAGCACCCACCACACCTGAACAAACGGAAATATCAGACTCGCCAAGTTTGGCAACGGATGCACAAATCCAAGAGGGAAATGCCCCTCGCCTGCCAGGCATTGAAGTAACCGATGAAAAATCGAATCAACAGATATTAGGTGCAAAGGCGGCACTCGTCGCGTCTACGCGTCAGAACCTCACGCTTGAGTTTTTCGAGCATCGTGGCTCCTATCATTACACGAGCAGCAATCGCGGTAGGACTGTTACAGGGCAGTGTTATGTTACGACTAAACGATACGGTGATGACCCATTTCCATTCATCAGTTTTAATCGGCGCACCGGCATAGACTTGGTTGAATTCCTATTCGGCTCTGAAACTGTAAAACGTATTGCTGCGAAGAAAAAACAGGAACATGCAGCCAGAATCCGCGAGATAGGTACTTTAAGCGCGCGACTTAACAAAACAACATCCTTCACAGTGGCAAAGGCGCCAGGCATTACGATAACAGAGGACACACTCTATTTAGTCCTGTACGGCGATATGAAGTTGACTCCGAAGGGTTGGATGCGCATCGGAGGACTCCGATGCGCCTTTAAACGGATTGAAGAAAAATAGAACTTTGATGGCATTCAGCATCTGTTTGTTGGTATTATAGGAGAAAAAATTTATGAAAATTGTGCATTTTTTTCTGTTCTGTAGTATTAGTTTCGCCCTCACGTTTGCGAGTATTTATCCGATTTTCGCGAATGCTCCGAAAACCGAAAAAATCGCGTTTACATCAAACCGAGATGGTAATAACGAGATTTATATTATGGACCCGGATGGGACAGCGCAGATAAACTTGACCAAACACAAGGCATCTGACGCTCAACCTGCTTGGTCACCTACGGGAGAACAAATTCTCTTTACTTCCAATCGAGACGGAGTGTCTGATCTCTATCTTATGGATGCGGATGGGACGAATGTGAAGAAGGTGTTTAAAGATCTGAAATTAAGATCTGCGCCAGCATGGTCCCCGGATGGTAAACAGATTTCTTGCGCCCGGAATGATGGCGTAAGAGCACTCTTCGTTGCGTCATTAGAGGAGAGGGACGAAGAACGAATCGCCCCGGTAGGGACTTTGATGGTTATTCCAACTGGTCCGCTGATGGGACAAAAATCGTTTTTGATGCGCCGGTAAGGCGGGGAAATACAACCTCCAGAATTCACATATTTAGTTTAATAACCGGTCAACAAGAGGTGCTATTCGGGGGGGTGCCGCTAACATCTATGAGCACTCCTGTATGGTCTCCCTCAACGGACAGGATCGTTTTTACTTGGTTTGAAGGGGGTAATTCGTCAATTTACACTGTGAACAGCGACGGGAATGATCCTGAGCGAATTGTTCAACCGCTTGCTGGATTTTCGACGGCTAATCCCGATTGGGCTCCGGACGGCAACGCACTCGTTTATGAACGATACGAGTTGAAAAACAATAACCGCCACATCTACACGGTTGATTTGAATGGCGGTGAGCCGGAGGAACTCACCCGTAAAGGTATCAACTTTTTCGCCAATTGGTTTGACCCAGCGTATGCATTGCCCGTTCAGCCACAACCCTATCTGCTCACAACAGTGTGGGGCACGCTGAAACCGCGAGACTAATTTTTTATGAACACCAGTAATAGGAGAAGAATTTGATGAAAAGTAAAAGTGTTTTCTTTCTGTGTTGTGTGAGTTTGATATTTGCGTTTGCAAGTGCTTACCCAGTTGATGCAAGGGCACCGAAGACCGAGAAGATTGTGTTTTCATCAAATCGGCGCGGGAATTGGGATATCTATGTTATGAATCCCGATGGGAGCAAGCAAGTCCGACTCACCAACAATCGGGGAGACGATTTCAGTCCGGTCTGGTCTCCGACCCATGAGCAAATTCTCTTCGTCTCTGATCGCGGTGGTGTTGAGGATCTCTATGTAATAGATGCCGATGGTCGGCGGTTACGGAAAGTGTTTAGCGATACGGCAAAGAGAATCGAGCCAGCGTGGGCACCGGATGGGGAAAGGATTGTGTTCCATGCACAATTGCCCCAATGGAGTATCCAAACGGCGACGATACACGGCAGAAACGTGAAACAAGTGGCTTCGGCAGACCGGCGCGGTGGAAATCCGTCGTGGTCTCCAGATGGAACCGAAATCGCTTTTGTTGACGATGTCGGAGATAGCCGTCGTATTCGCATTCTTACACTCAGTTCGGGTGCCGTACAAACGTTTCTACCCAAAGAATCGCCGTGGATGTACTCGCCATCATGGTCGCCGGATGGTGAGCGGCTTGCGTTTTCTTGGTACAAATGGGGTGTAGGCGTTGATAAACAGGCACTTTTCATTGCGAATCGGGACGGCAGCCGTTTGAAGCAGATTAGTAAGTCAGCACCGGGAACCCATAGTCCTTCATGGTCTCCCGAAGCGGATAAACTTGTTTATGCAGAACGTGACAACAACAATAGTCAACAGATCGTCGTAATTGATGTCCGTAGCGGCAGAAAAACAGAGATGACGCACCGAGGTTCAAATATAACGCCCGATTGGCTCAATCCGAGCAGCTTGCCCGTTGCGCCGCAACCACATCTGCTAACAACGGTGTGGGGTAAAGTGAAAGCCGACTAAGGACGGACTGTCCGGACCTGTCCGCGTAGGTCAAGTTGCACTTTCCAATTATTCCAGCGCGGCAATAACACTGCAGTCAACGCCGGTTGACGGATACCGCGCTGCCAGCGTAAGGTAACCAATTTTTGAGCAGGATTGTATTCCACATCGAATTTCGCACCGTTGATGGAGAATTCTTTTGGGTACTGTGCCTCAATCTCTGCAATAGTGCCAGCGTCTATTTCGGTAAATGTCAGGTCCTCAGGGGAGATAAGTTGCCACTCTTCGGGGGCTTCTACGCCTAATGTGGTGAGCCGTGAAACCAACCACGCCTGTGGGGTCAACGCCTCTGTTTCCGATGTTTGTACGTCGGGATTGAGTGCACAATGCAATAGCCAAGCGTCAATTGCGCGTGTAAGGTTTTCACCGACCCCTGAGAACAACGATCCAGAGAGAATCAAGGATGCTAACGCCTCTCTCAACAATGCTCCTTTGAGCGATTGGCGTTCACGTCCGATTTCCCTTCCCGCGTATTCGGTCACTACCTCTGCAACAATGTCCTCACCTTCGCGTCTGGGAGTAGCGAGTTGAGATGTTCCGATACCGGCGTCCACTAAGTCCTCAAAGGTGCAAGGTATAGCCGAGCGTCCCATGAGTTGAACGCGCGTGCCTTTCGCGATGCCAACCGTCTCCAAGATGAGGGCGGCGTGCCGCTCGTCGGGTAGGAGCGAATCAGAATCGAGTAGCACTTCCTCTTGTCCGTTTCCCCAACCTTTCCCTCTCCGCCGTCGAACATACACACAAGCGTCCCATTCACGTCCGAGATACGCAATCAGTGCAGCGCGATCGGGTTGTAGGGGTGTCTTGTCTTTCATCACGGGTGGCAACCCAAGGAAATCCCTGAGCTGCGTTGCGATTCTGCGGCATTCAGCGAGTGCGGTTTTATGGAGATGGTGGCGTTTTTCATCGCCAGCGCGCAGCGTTCGGGTTGCTGTTGTTGCGTCGCAGCCATCCCGATATAGGTCTTTTTGCCGGGCTTTCTGAACGGTGTCCTGCTGTTCCGTCGATAGATCGTTCATGCGCCGCCATAACGGAGCAGGACGTTCCAGTGTAGCAATCAAATCCACGAGATCGCGTCGGAGCGGCGGCGGGGCTTTAACGAGCAAACGGGCATGAAGGGGATTTACAGGCAATGCACAAATCTTTGCCCCCGCCTTGGTCAGTGTGCCGTCGTCGGATAGCACACCCCAACTTTTCAATTCAGTCTGTGCGCGCACTACGGCGAAATCTGGGGGTTCATCGAGAAACGTCAGGTCTTGTGGACGGTAGCCGGTTGAGGCGACGGTCAGCACGAACTGCGTTAAATCCTCCCGCTGAATTTCTGGCGGTGTCTCCAGTTCAAGTTGTGCGCGTTCTTCCCAGAGTCTGTAGCAGCTGCCGGGTCCGAGGCGACCTGCGCGTCCGCGGCGTTGTTCGGCGGAGGCTTGAGAAATCGGACGCAGTGCCAAGACGATGCGTCGATTTTGATGGATGCGTTGACGCACCAAGCCAGCATCTATGACAGCCGTAATGCCGGGAAGTGTGACGGACGTTTCTGCCACATTGGTTGCGAGGATAACACGACGGCGTTGCGATTTTGGGTCGAACGCCAAGTCCTGTGCACCCGGTGGCAGATCGGCATGCAGTGGGAGGAGTTCAACGTTCCGCATCCTACGTAATTCGTCTTGGCAGGCACTAATTTCACCTTTTCCAGGTAAGAAAACCAGAATATTTCCGTCGGTCTCTTTGAGGGCGCGTTTAATTCCGCTTTCGACGCGTTCCACCAAGCGATCGGCACTTGGTACGACTGTGCCACCGAGATACCGCACGTCAACGGGATAGACGCGCCCCTCCGCGCGTAGGACCTGTCCATCGATAGATCGGGCGAGTTGTTGTGCGGCTATTGTGGCGGACATAATAACAAGCCTCGCATCGCGCCGTTTCTTTCGGCAGATAGCGAGAAATAGGTCTGCCTCTACACCGCGCTCGTGGAATTCGTCCAAAATGATAGTGCCGTATTGATCTAACTCCGGTCCAGCGGCGTATCGTAAGGCAACTCCGGGCGTGACAAAACGGATACGGGTTCGCGTATCGGAGCTGACATCCTCAAAGCGAACGGTATAGCCGATCGACTGTCCTAAGGGTTCGCCGTGCTGTTGTGCCACCCATCGTGCGAGTGAGCGGCATGCGACGCGTCTCGGTTCAACGACTAACACGGGGGCATCGGAGAGGGCTGCGCACCACGGCGGAATTTGTGTCGATTTACCGCTACCCGTCGGTGCGACGATCACTACAGGACCCTTTGCGATCGCATCTTGAAACGTCTCCTTTAGTTCTCTGATTGGAAGCACTGTGTCGTTCATGACGGATATTATAGCCGATAGCCGTTTTGGTATCAAGCGACGTTTGGTGATATGCTTGACATTCCACCGTGTTTCTGGTATTATAAATCTACAAATATTAACCTATATTTTGAAGGTCTATTATGTTGCATCAGACTTTAAGAAAAAAGACACAAACGGAAAAACAGAAAACCTACCCTCTATTTACGCTAATAATATCAGTCGTTCTATGCCTCTATCAGTCTCCTGCTTACAGTCAGCAGTACGTCGTCGTGGATGGGGAGAACGGCGATAGATTAACCGGTACGTGGCGTGGTGCCACCGAAACCCATTTTGAAATTGAGTATAATGGACAGGTGTTACGGCTTCCCGTGACAGGTTATAGCCTTGATTTCACGTCAGACACTGCACACGTTCCAGATCGAACTGCTGCAAAGTATTTCCGCAATGGACTCATGCTCTTGGAGTTAGGACTCCCCGAAAAAGCGAAGGGGCGTTTTGAAGCCGCTATTGAGGAGCTTCCAAAGTATCCCGCTGCACACTACCAGCTTGGTTTACTTCACGAAGCAGATGGCGACACTGATCGTGCGTTGGAACGCTTCCGCTCTGTCGCAATTCTTGATGCCGCCAGTTATGACCTCGTGCCATTTTTTCAGGAGTTAGGTGATACTGCCTTCGCCAGTGGTGCGTATGCTGAAGCGGTAGATAGCTATCAGTTAATCTTAACCTATTACCCAGAACACCCATCTATTCCTGCCTTGCTTTATCTCACCGGGTTTTTCCTCGCCGAGCAATTAGAGGACGCGCCTGCGGGGCTACCCCTCCTTGAATCCGCAATCTCACAGTACCCCGACAGATCGGAACACGAAAAGGCATTTTTCCTGATAGGAAAACTCCAAGCAGAAACCGGTCGGTTAGAAGATGCCCTTCACACTTTACAGGGATTTGTTGTCCGTTACCCAATAAGCGAATGGGTTTATGAGGCGCGCCTTACCCGTGCTGAGGTTAATTTAAAACTGGGTCGGATCTCAGAGGCTGCGAGTGAAGCGAGTCTCATCTACGAGTCGAGTATAGATGAGACTGTCAGGGAACGCGCGAAACAGATTCTTGATCGGACGCGGTGGACGGTTTACACCGACGCAAACGGACTGCCAGACAACCGAATACAGGCTATTGCCAACGATGAAACAAAGTTGTGGATAGGCACCGCGAAAGGTCTGATGCTGTTTGAGACAGCATACAATAAATGGATACCTATTGAAGATGTCCCCCAACTTATTAATAGTGCTGTCGAAACGGTTCCGGATGTTAGAGCCATCGCCGTCAGTGCACAAGAGGTGTGGATCGGCACGCGTTCGCAAGGCGCGATCCATTACGACAGGTTAACGGGCGAAATTCAGGCGTATTCACCCATCGACGGATTCCCCGCTTGGGTCAGGGACATCAAGATGGACCAAACAGAAATCTGGTTCGCAACCGATATCGGTGCTATCCGTCGGATTCGCGGGAGTCTTGATCCGCCGCTTGTCTACAACGTTCTGAATAGCCAACTGCCAGCCGACAATCTTGAGACGTTGGTCCTTACACCTGAGAGGGCTTGGTGTGTCTCGGCAGATGGCGTGATTGGGACATTTGATCGAAAGATGGAAGAGTGGTATACGTACCATTCGACAGCCATTCGAGAAGGTATGACAATCGTCGGGATTGGGACCGCAGCCGAGCAGCTTCTCTTTACATGGTTCAATACTGATGAGAAGTCCAATGGCTATTTCCGGGCAGATTTAGATGGTCGGAACGGGAAATCGACGACGCTCCACACCGGCGTAGATGATGAAAATAAACTGAAGAACATTTATATTCGGGGGACTCTTGATACTTCGCCTGTTATTGAGGAACCTGTTATCGAAGAAGTGGTCGAGGAGCCGTTTGTGGAAGAGACACCGGAAGATACTGAGATAGTGCCGGAGGAAGTCGTAGAAATAGAAGATCCGTCGGAATCCGAATTCTTTCCTGAGATGATGATAGAAGAAGAAGCGCGACCGCTACCGCCTACACCCGAAGTGCCCTTAGTGTTGTGGATAGCAACGAACGACCTGTTTTACACACACCACACGCGTTCTGGTGCCTGGCAGGATACGACGACCCCTCAAATCGTATCGGGTGAATTGACAATTCAATCTCTTGTTGTGGCGAATAATAGAGCATGGATAGCGACCGCCAACGGATTGGCAACCGTAAGTGTTCAATGAATTTCGTTTTTCTAACGATCGCTTCTTGGCTGAGATCCCTGAAATTAGTAAAAGACCTTCTTTAGATCAGGACTTACGCAATTTTGACGGTAAGGCATTCTATTAGATGGAAACGCTTGGACAAACATAGACGTTTTGGATACACAACCTAACAGGTTATGCTACAAAAGAGCATTCTGCGTAAGTCCTATAGATTATAAAAGGTTTCTTAGCAATTAGGAGACTGCAAGGACATCGGACGCAGCAGCTCAGATTTAATAATTAAAAAATGCAACCGACATCCACAAAACTTATTACACGCTGGGCTTATGCCGAACCGACCCAAGTCGAAGACGAGTTGGTTGTCGAAGAACCGCTTGAGATCCGGGTGGGGCAACAGAGTTTAATCGTTGTCATGCGGACCCCGGGGCACGATTTTGAATTGGCGGCGGGCTTTCTCTACACAGAAAGCCTCATAGTTTCCTGCGATGACATCGAAATTATCGCATATTGCGATGAAGAGATTTCTGAAGAACAGTCCGCGGGTTTCTCGTCGCTACAGAACATTGTCAACGTCCATCTCAGGGAAACACTTGACCTTGAGACGCAATCGGGGTGGCAACGGAATTTTCACGCGAATGCCAGCTGCGGACTCTGTGGCAAGATGACGATTGAATCCGTTAAGCACCAAGTGCCTCCCTTGAATTCAGAGATGCGCGTAAACCAAGCCGTCTGTTATCAGCTCAATGACCGGTTAAGAACGGCGCAGTCTGTTTTTGAAAGGACGGGTGGACTTCACGCCGCTGGATTGTTTGATGAGACGGGTGAACTCCTGATTGTCAGAGAGGACATAGGCAGACACAACGCCGTTGATAAAGTGATAGGGCATGCGCTGCTGACGGATCTCTTGCCACTTGAACGGCATATTTTGATGGTGAGCGGACGGGCGAGTTTTGAAATTGTTCAAAAAGCACTTTTTGCGCGTATTCCGGTCATTGTTGCTGTTTCGGCTGCATCTACACTCGCCGTTGACCTTGCCCAAGAAGGAAACCTCACCTTAATCGGTTTTATGCGTGGGAAAAGTATGGCGGTCTACAGTTGTCCAGAACGCATTTGCAATAGTTCGGTGTAGCACATACTGTATGAAGTATAAAAAATAAATCGTTAATTTTTTCCGGATACCTCAACTTGTTGGGGACGCGTTCCAAGGAAACACTCCCGAACAAGTTCGGGCGTCCAAAAACGGGGTGCTTTTGGGTTTTACTATCTTTTTCAGATAGCATGTCTCTATAATAGCAAGAAAAACTTAAAAGGAGTTAAATTCTCATGTTAACCATTTTGAACAGCATTCAAGGGCTTGTAAATCTCCTATTCTTCGTGGCTATTGTTGGGACATTGGTGGTCTCGTGGATATACGCCAGTCGGTTGAAAAAACAGTATAACGCAGATTTTCCGTGGGGCAAGACGGCATCCTTTGTTGGGGTTGAAGTCCTACTCTGGATAGGGTTCAACTTTTTCTGGGAAATTTTTGAGGCGTTCTGGCTACCAATTGTTGTTGTTGCTATTGTCGCTATCGTGATTATTTCCTCGCGAAATAGGCGAAAATATATCTAAGCGAGAGTCAATATAGGATGTCTGTAGGTGCACTACGGGTGCCCGCAGCTTACGAGAGGGAAAACATAATGAGCCGAACAGGGAGAGCCGTGGTTGCACACGGTCAAGATTTTGAAATTCGGGAATATCCCATCCCCGATCCCGAACCTAACACGGTGCTGCTCCGTCAGGAGTTAGCGGGTATCTGCGGAACGGATCTGCATAACTGGCAGAACGGTTTCCAAGAGGAAGTGCTGTTGGGACACGAAAATGTCGGTATCGTTGAGGCAATCGGTGAAGGGGTTGAGACGGATTATGTTGGAAAGCCGATTAAAGAAGGGGATAGGATTATCTTCGCACCCGGAACGAGTTACGGGGCTTATGGGTTCCAGTGGAATCCGGACGAGGCACCGCACTTTCGCGGTGGGTTCGCCGATTATATGTATCTTGTCCACCCAAATACCTGCTTTATGAAAACCGACGCATCGCCTGAGGTTGCGGTCCTCACAGAGCCGTTTACTGTCGGTGTTCATGCAGCAATGCGCGGACAGATAAAACTCGGCGATACCGTTGTTGTGCAGGGTTCGGGTGCCATCGGGCTTGTAACGCTCGCTTGTGCGAAATTAAGCGGTGCTGCAAAAGCGATTATGGTTGGGGGGCCTGCTGGGCGTTTAGAACTCGCCAAACGCCTCGGTGCTGATGTAACAATCGATATTGAGAAAGTTACCTCTGTCGAAGAACGGACGGAACTTGTGAAAGCGGAGACACCCCGCAAAGAAGGGGCAGACGTTGTCTTTGAATGTGCCGGTTTCCTTCCGGCCACGCCGGAAGGTTTGGGATATACCCGCCGCAGCGGCACTTTTGTTGAGGTCGGTCACTTCGTGGATATGGGGTCTATTGACTTCAATATTAACCAGTTACTGATGCGCAAAAACCTTCGGGTCGAGGCGATCTGGGGGAGCAGTTATGAGCACTTCGTCCGCGGTTTGCCGCTCCTTGAGCAGAGCAACCTCCCTTTTGCAGATATGATTAGCCATCAGCTGCCACTCTCACAGGTCGGAGACGGTTTTCACGCACTCAATGGAGACTACCGTATCAAAGGTGAAACGGCGATTAAAATTGCGGTTCGGGCTGAAGAGTGATTTGTGAGATTACCAGAGAACTTCTTAACTTATAACTTATAACTATATTCAGGAGGCAAAATTAATGTCAAAAACATATCGCGTTGGCTTCGCATCTCTGGTGCATGACCACGTTTGGGGTGAACTCCGTCATTGGAAGGCACACCCGAACGTTGAAATCGTTGCAGCGGGCGATGTCAATGCGGAGTTACGCGCACAATTCAGTGAGGAATCGGGTGTTGAGAAGGTCTACGACTCTTGGCAAGAGTTGTTAGAGAAAGAGGAGTTAGACATCGTCCAAGCAGCTGCGGAGAACAACGCCGGTGCAGATATTGTTGCGGCGGCGGCGGCAAAAGGTACGCATGTCGTATCTGAGAAACCGATGGCTGCACGCCTTTCACAGGCAGATCAGATGCTGGCTGCTGCAGAGCGTGCCGGTATCCAACTCATGGTGAATTGGCCCACGGCGTGGAGTCCAGCACTTAATACCGCAATGGATCTCATCAAAGACGGACGCATCGGGGACATTTTCTACTTCAAGTGGCGTTCTGCGCACAACGGACCCATGGAGATCGGTTGCTCCCGTTACTTCTACGAATGGCTCTACGATGAAGAGAAGAATGGTGCTGGCGCGCTGATGGATTACTGCTGTTATTGTGCCGATATGTGTGCCTATCTCCTCGGTTTACCACAACAGGTGACAGCTTTCCGTGGCACCTTCGTCAAAGACTATCCGGTACCCGATGATAACGCCGTTATCGTCATGAAATATGGGAATGCCTTCGGTCTCACGGAAGCGTCTTGGACACAAAAGGTCGGCTACGTTACGCCGAATCCTGTGGTTTACGGGACTGAAGGTGCTTTGATGGTAAGCGGAAACGAAGTCCATCTCCATCCCGCCGGGGGTGATGCTGAAGTGATAACACCTGAAGCACTTCCAGAAGGGAGACGCAACGCTGCGGAATACTTCATTCACTGCTTGGAAACGGGTGAACCAATCGAAGGTCTCTGTAATGCCAAAGTGAGTCGGGATGCTCAAGAAATCCTCGAAGCAGGGCTCGTCTCGGCAGATAGTGGACAGGTCGTGAACCTGCCGGTGTAACATTAGCGGCACGGTTTCCGACCGCGCCTAAAAACGTTAGGAGGACGTTGTGAGCGATAGAATTCCGATTGCGTTACAACTCTATTCTGTTAGAGACGATTGTGCTGGCGACCTATCTTTAACGCTGCAAGCGGTCGCACAGATGGGCTATGAGGGCGTTGAGTTTGCGGGTTACTATGACCGAACTGCCGAAGAATTGCGCGATATGTGTGAGGATCTCGGATTAGGGGTCGCAGGGACACATACAGGTATCAACACACTTCTCGGTGACGAACTTGCGAAAACGGTTGAATTCAACAAAATTCTCGGCAATCCGTACCTGATTGTGCCGGGATTGTCGGGAGAATATCAGAGTTCTCCGCAGGCGTGGCGCGATACAGCAAAACTCTTCAACGACATCGCTGGAAAAATCGCTGATCAAGGGATGGCTACGGGTTACCACAACCACACAGGTGAATTTGAAGCGATGAACGGTGAAATTCCGTGGGATATATTCGGTGGTAACACCCGCGACGATGTCGTGATGCAGATTGACATCGGTCACGCCCTTCGTGCCGGTGCTGACCCTGTGGCGGCTATTGAACGCTATCCAGGCAGAGCGAAGTTGGTGCATCTTAAAGAATATTCCGCCACGAATGATGAGGCAAACGTCGGCGAAGGTGATGTCCCTTGGGACGCTGTGTTCCACGCCTGTGAGACCGTCGGTGGGACTGAATGGTATATCGTGGAGCAGGAGCGTTACGCCTATCCACCGCTCGAATGTGTCGAACGCTGTATTAACAATCTGCGAAAAATGGGGAAAATTTAAGTTTGCTGGACGCTGGAACCTCGCGAGACACTCTTGATAAAACGCTTTTACTCTGGTGGGAAGATTTTTATCTTCCCATCTTTGAGTACATTTTTCCAAAGATGGGACGGTTAAAAGGGAAAAAGGTATTGGAATTAGGCACCGGGACGGGTGGCACTGCGACATTGTTGGCGAAACGGGGTGCAACTGTCGTCGGCATAGATTTGCTTCCGTTTCGACTCACTGAAGCGAAGGCGCGAGCAGCGGAATATAACGTCGCCGAATCGGTCGAATTCGCGCTGATGGATGCGATGCACCTCGCCTTTCCTGACAATACCTTCGACTTTATTATTTCAAAATCTGTGCTCGTTTTTACAGCGCACACACAAACCGCGCAGGAGTGTTATCGTGTTCTCAAGCCGGGCGGAAAAGCGATTTTTATCGAGAATATGCGACACCATCCAGCCGTATGGCTCTATCGCAAAGCGTTTTTGAGATACTCCGGCAAGTTACACTACTTTTCACTCCGCGATGTTGCAGCAGTCGGTGCCGAGTTTGAGAAGTTGGAGCATCGTGAATTTCATCTCTCCGCCGTGAGTGCGCTGTTTTGGCAGCAATGCGTTTCTGTCCGGCTGTTTTATAGATGGACTTTTGGTATCCTTAAGACAGTGGATGCCGTTCTCCTCAAATGCCTTCCATTCCTCAAGCGGTTCTGTTGGATCACAGCGATGATTTGTCATAAAGATTAGAGAATAAGCCCCAGTGGGGCGATATGTCTATAGGGTATCAACCATACCTCAACCAATTATCAAACAACGGTTTAAGTCGCGGCGGGAGATTGTCCAAAAATGCAGGTTCGTTTAGCCATTCCTGACTCGTTGGACTCTCTGGGTTGGCGGGCGTGCTTTCCGGCGGAGAGACAACAACCGCATAGTGCAGCGTCTGCCGTTGTGTGCCAGTTGGGTTATACCCTTTATGAAGCAGACTTGAGTTGTAGAAGACAATATCCCCCGGTTCTAACTTCACTGTGATTTGATTCGGCATCGCTGCCTTGGGTGTCTGCTGTAAAACGGCACGTTCAGCGTCTGTGAGTTCGCGTCGATGGCTGCCCGGGACGATATAAAGTGTTTCATCATTGTAGAGTGCGCCGTTGAGTTGTACGTGGCTTCTGAGACGACTGAGAAGCGTTTCAAGGGGCACCTCTCCATCGGGGGCAGAATCCCGATGCCAGTTGATGTGATACGGTTTGCGCTCTGAACTGACGAGAAGGGTGCAGAGGTGATACCTGAGTCTTTCTCCAATCAGTGCCTCAATAACATCCAATATCTCCGGGTGCGCAAGCGAGTCGACAAGTGCCTGTTCGCGAATACTTGGGTGGAAGATATTATTAACGCCCCAGGTGTCGTCGCGTTCTCCGTCTATATAACGCAGGTGATTCGCGTGTAGACCTTCAACGCGGCACTTGTGGAGTATTCGGTCGATAGCACTACGGTAGGTCTGGATGTCGGTCTTGGAGAGTGCTCCCGGACGAATGATATAGCCGTTTTCAACGAAGGCGTTAATCTCTGAAGCGGTTAGCATTTTCAGCTTCCTCCGCTAAGTCGACTTTTCAGGACAGTAGAGGTCATTAAACTCAATTTCGTTTCCGTCGAGATCGAAGATGAAAAAAGCACGACATTTGCCGCGCGGATCGTCGAAATCAAAAGGTCCACGCGTCCGATAAGGCAAAGCAGCGAATTGTTCAACGAGTTGTTCAATTCGTTCGGTGCTTGTCACAAAGGCGAAGTGCATCGGTCCGCCTGCATCGTGTCCGGGACTTCCGGCTTCCTTAAGGACGAGGTGTCCATTCTCTAAGTAGATATAAAGTTGCCGATTGTTGCGTTCGACGACCTCAAATCCAAGCAGATCCCGATAGAATTCCGCTGCGCGTTCGAGGTCAACAACTTTGACGAAGACCTCTCCAATACCGTAATAGCCTTCCATAATAGCCTTCCATTGTGTATCCCCTCCGATAAGTAAAAAGGCTCTGGATTCGTGAAATCCGGAGCCTTTTTTATTTTAGGTTATAGTGAATTCTAAAAATAAATTCACACTTCCGCCCCACTGGTAGGCGAGGTTTCCTAACCTCGCCGATGCATAGTGTGCAAATAATTTCGGGATCCACTATAATAACGCTTAAGGCTTCTTGATATGCGCCCATGTGGTAGCGAGTTTACCTTGTGCTTCGACACTGACGGGACCGATGCGTGCACCATCGGCGAGTTCGCGGACTTCATCTTCGCTGAGAGCGCGATCCCAGAAGTAGACCTCGTCAATCATGGCATCAAGCCAATTGTCATTTCCGAGGTTCCCACCGACCTGCCGTCCGACACCAATTTCAACGGGCTGGTCTGAGAATGTCAACAGTGGTGGCTCAATGGGTCTCGGGTTTTGTTGTCCACTTGCGGGAACAACGGTGTCGCCAGTAACAGAGGAGGTCACATACGCAGTCGCTTCTGCGCCATCAGCAACATAAGCGACGTGGACCCATTCCTCTTCGGCGTAAACATCACCTGTAGCGAACCAACCTTCAGAACCTTCCCAACAGCTACCCCAAGTCATACTCGTGGCGTTTGTAGTACACATCCGAACCATAAAAAGGGCACCCCAACCGACCTTTTCACCTTTCCAGAACATCGCAGAGTGGTCTCTACCACCACCGGTCCTGACATTGACCCACAAGGAAACAGAAAAGACCCCGTCCTCTTGTTCAAGGCTTGCGGATGACGGGATTTCGACGTATTGTCCAGTGTTCTCACCCGTCGCTGGATTTTCGGGATTCTCAAGGTTAAGTGCCATACCGAATTCGGCGTCTATGGTGCTGGCACCGTTGATGAATGCACCGTCGTTACTGCCGATAGAATCGTTCGCTGAGCCGTCGTCAAAGTTCCATACAGAGACGAGACCATCCGCGAGTTCGGCATAGCCGTTAGTGCCCAGCAATACAAGTGCTAAAATGAAAAGTAGGCAAATTTGCTTCATAATCAAAAACTCCTAACTGTTTGACGCTAACTTATCGGGTTTGTGATAGAGTTTCACAAACCCGCTGTATTTTTAGATTTTCAATTAGACTTAGCGGCGGTTATCGCGATGATGATAGGATTTGACCTTCCCCCACGACGTGGCGAGTTTACCCTCCGCTTTGACTGCGAGTGCTTTCTCTGGACGGGTGCCGCTGGCGAGATCAGCGACTTCGTCTTCGGAAAGCGCGCGGTCCCAGATGATAACATCGTCGATGATGCCATCAAGAAATGTATCGTTTCCAGCATTACCACCGATACCCCGACCTGCACCGAGTTCCAAAGGACGATCTGGGAACAGTTCGTAAGGTTCAGATGAAGCTTTCGGATTCCCTTGACCACTGGCGGGTATTTCGGGTTTCTTGCCATCTCGTGCTACATACGCTATCGCTTCCGAACCATCTACTGTCTGACAGAGATGCAGCCACGTATCAGGTTCAATGGCGCCATCCGTCGCAAACCAATTTTCGGCACCGCCACTGCATGTTCCCCAGGTCATGTTGTTGCTGCTGGTTGTCACCATACGGAAGGTGAAGTTTGCGCCCCAACCGACCATTTCGCCTTTCCAAACGCCAGAGTGGTCTCTCCCTTCTCGGACATAGAGCCAATAGGAAACCGTATGTGGCCCCTCAATAACTGACTCAAGACCGGGGTTGAACTCAATATCCGCCCGTGAATCTTGATTCCCATCAACATCTAAAGCCTTGCCAAATCTACCATCATTGGTAATTGTAGCACCCTTAAAGAGCTCACCGTGTGCATCACCTATGGCATCGGTTACTTTTCCATCGTCAAAGGTCCAGCCAGCAACGACCCCATCATTGATGTCTGCGGACGCAGACGTTGTTATACAAATCGCAAATATAGCGATAGTGAGTATTGAAATGAACAATTTCACTTAAACTTTCCTCCTTTAGTGAATTTTGGTCGAAAATAAAAAATTTAGCGAACTTTTTCCAAACAAAACTATGGTTACTCCTTTTGGTGTGTGGTATACTGTAAAGGGGTTCCCGTAGGTTTAATTATTGCACTAATTCATACAATAATTTACTTTTTTCGTCAAGAAAAAAATAACATTTTTATTCAGGGACGATTTTATCCCCTTCAATTGCGATCAGCCGTTGGTTTACCGAAAGGTTGGTCGCACTGTCAACAACTCCACTTTGCCAATGAATCTCCAATAGGTCTATACTTTCAGCATCTTTCAGTCCGAAATGGACGCGTAAGTCGCTAAAGGCGAGATAGCTCCCACTGCTCTGGACCTCCGCATACTGCGTGAGTCCACCTGCAACAACTTTGAGGCGCGCACCGATAGCGGAACGATTGCTTTTCGTCCCGATCGCTTGGACCTGTATCCAGTTGTTCTTGTTTCCACCCTCATTTCTCAGTAGGTCAACGGTCTGATTCCAGTTTGTAATGAGGATATCGATGTCACCGTCGTTGTCGTAATCGCCAAAAGCGGCAGCGCGGCTTGTTTTGCGGCGTGCGAAGCCTTCTCCGAGTTGTGCCGTGATGTCCTCAAATTGCCCATCCCCTAAGTTCCGAAAGAGCAGATTCTGTTGGGGTGTCGTCGTAGAACGATCGACCTCGGCGATGTTATCCATTGTGTGTCCATTTGCGACGAAGATATCTTTGTAGCCGTCGTTATCGTAATCGAGAAAACCGATGCCCCAGCCGAGGTAACGATGCGTGTGTTCAGCGATGCCAGCGATAATCGTGGTATCAATGAAAAAGTTGCCACCTTCATTGCGATAGACGGTATTTGTCTCGTTCTGAAAGTTGCTGACGGTGAGATCCAATTTCCCGTCGTTGTCGTAATCTGCGAAGGCGACCCCCATGCCTGCCTCTGCTTTTCCCATATCGCTGCAACTTACGCCAGAAAGCAGTCCGATTTCTTCAAAGCTGCCGTCCCCGCGGTTTTCAAAGAGGAAGTTGAAGTCCTGATCGTTGGCAACATAGATGTCAGGGTCGCCGTCGTTGTCAGCGTCTCCAACCGCAACGCCGAGACCGTGCGCTGCGGGAGCACTTAACAGACCGCTTTGTTGGGTTAAATCCGTAAAAGTACCGTTCCTGTTGTTGTGATAAAACACGTCTGGCTGCGGTGGATAAGAGATGGGTCCGCAGTAGACAGGGATGTTGTGCCGATAACACGTTTTATGTGCATCGAGGGTGTAGTTGGCGTAATTGGTTACATAGAGTTCCAGAAATCCGTCGTTATCAAAATCAGCAAAGGCGCAGCTCGTCCCCCACCCCGCATCTGCGACTTGTGCTGTCTCAGCAACGTCTGTGAAGGTGCCGTCTCCGTTGTTTTGATAGAGAACGTTGGGTCCGAAGTTCGTTAAGTAGAGATCCAGGTCTCCGTCGTTGTCGTAATCGCCAGTGGTTGCGCCGACCCCGTAGCCGGTGTCCGCAACGCCTGCGAGATGGGTGACATCTGTAAACGAACCGTCGCCGTTGTTGTGATAGAGGACGTTGGTGGGCAGCGAAGCGTCCGTCTGTTCTCCCTGCGGACGGGCATTGATGAGGTAGATGTCGAGATAGCCGTCGTTGTTGTAGTCAAAGAAGCCGCCGCCCGATCCGTACTGTTCATTAAATAGGCGTTTGCCGCTCTCACCGTCTGTGTGCTTGAAATCAATCCCAGACTCCACAGCCACTTCAACAAAGGTAACAGCGTGTCCCACTAATGGACTGAGCGTTGTGCCTGTTAGGAGAAAAAAGAGAAACAACCGGAGTTTATCAGAGCGTATCATTATTTTTTGAGAAAACCCCCCTTTCCCCCCTTCTCAGGGGGGTATTCCATTGCTTGCCGAATTTCGTTCAGACGGGTTTTGTAGGCAGTGTTATCCGGTTCCAAGGTAATCGCGCGTAAGATAGCCTGTTCCGCTTCAGGATACGCACCGTGGCGGTAGTATGCGAAGGCGAGGGTATCCAAGCGGGAAGCGTTCGCGTCTAAGGCAACGGCACGTTCTGCCAGTTCAACGGCGTGGGCGAGTTCTTTTCCCTGTGTTGCATAAAGCCACGCGAGGTTGTTGTGGGCATCTGCCGAATTCTCGTCCACTGTCATCGCTTGTGTAAAGGCAGTAATAGCGTCCGAAATCTGTTGTTGGTTGAGATATAGCACGCCTAACCGGACCCACGGCGTGGCATCATTCGGGTTTGCTTCTGCTAACTGCCGATAAACAACGATTGCTTCTGCAAATTGGTGTTGTTGCACATAGACTTCCGCGAGTCCGTAATAGGCGGGTGTCAACGTCCTGTCTTTCTGAATTGCAGTTTGTAGATGGGTCCGGGCATCATCGAATTTACGGAGTCGCGCGTGCAACCAACCGAGGTTAAGGTGCGCCTCAGCATCGGTATTGTCAAGTTGAATAAGTCGTTGGAATGCCTTGACGGCTTCTGGAAACTGTCCTGTTTGCATGTAAATCCCGCCGAGATTATGATAGAGTGCCGGGACATCGGGATGTAGTGCTGTTGCGGTTTGATAGGCACGTATCGCTTCTTGATGGTTTCCAATCTCAAAGTGCGCCGCTGCCAACTTGAGATGCGACTCTAAGGCAGTCGGTTCCTCCAATAAATGTCTGCGGTATCGATTTGTCTGTTCGTTGTAGGTTTTCACTTGTTGGAAAGATGCCATCAGACTTTTTGCTTCTGCTATATGTTGTAAGGCATCGGGGTTAGAGGCTTCTCCTACGGAACGCTGTCCTAAACGTCGATGGACGAGCGCGAGATTGTAGTGGGTTTCGGCGTGGTAGGGTGCAAGGGTGAGGGCTTTCTGGTAATACTGCACAGCTTCTGTCAACTTGTTCTGGAGAAACGCGATTTTCCCTAAGCCTTGGTAGATGGGTGCAAGGTCAGCATCAAGTGTCAGTGCCTGTTGATACGCCTGTCGCGCTAAATCCAATTTTCCGCGTTGTAGGTATGTGTCGGCGAGACGAAAAAAGACTTCGGGGTTCTTCGGTAGCATGACGGTAGCGTGTTGCCCGTGGTTTTCAGCGTCTGCGAACCTGCCTTGCGAATGGTAAATCCGCGCCAGACAGAGGTGTGCAACACCGTGTGTCTGTGAAGATGCGGGCAATTCCAGTGCCTGAAGGTATGCCGCCAAAGCGTCGTCGGTCTTTTCTTTGAAGGTGTAAACCGCACCGAGTTCACAGTACGCTTCAGCGTTTCGTGGATTTAATTTCAAGACATGTTGAAAGGCATCAATTGCTTCATCGTAAAGCCCTAACTGAATTGCGTGCATTCCACGGGCGTAATGCTCGGACTGTGCGTCGTTAGTTTGCTGCGCTGCAAGTGATGCCACAAAACAGAAGATGAAAAGGCTTCCTACAATCCAGACTCTTTTTATACAGGTGCTATTATAACGAACCGATCTCTGTGCCATCACTCCGTCTCCGTGTGGTAGACCAATTCGTTGTTGACGATTGTCGCTATTAGATTGATTTCACACTGCGATTCATCCCATTCAAAGAGGATCAAGTCCGTCTGTGTTTCTACGTGTGCCTTCACGTCCAGTAAACGCATCGGTTGTAGCGTAGCGAGTGAGACGGCTTCTTCAAGCGAGATACCTGCGAATCGGACGCTGTTTTCGATACCGCGTGCCAATTCAATGACGGAACCGGCGAGGTATTCGGTGCCGACCAAGCGGACACATCGGTCGGGGGTCAATTCTACAGATTTCTCAGCGAACTCGTAGATACCGGGTTCCATGCCTGCCAGGGCTACCGCATCGCTAACAAGCACGCATCGGTCGAGGGTCTTCGCCCGCATCATCGACTTGGCGACGGAAGGGGGCAGGTGGTGTCCATCGACAATCAGACTTGCCCAGAGTTCATCGGCACCGAGTTGTTCCCAGATGTAGTTCGGATGCCGTCGGATTAAAGCGTGTGCCCCGTTGCCGAGGTGTGTGGAGAGTCTCGCGCCAGCGTCAATTGCTGCTTGAATGTCGCTTGCGGCGGCGTTCGTATGTCCTAAGGCGACCACAATCCCGTCTGCAACCAATTTTTCGATGAAGGGAATAGCACCTTTTTTTTCAGGCGCGAGGGTCACGAGGGTGATTTTCCCTTCGGCGATGTCCTGCCATCGCTGAAATTCGTCCCAATCCGGGTCTCTGACGTGTTCGAGTGGGTGTGCGCCGCGCGGTCCATCCTCTGCCGAGATATAGGGTCCCTCAAGATGGATACCGAGCATTGCGTGGGCAACTAACGCATCTGCCTTAGACGCTTCTACAACGGCATGTAGCGAGTTAGAAATCCGATCGAAGGCACCTGTTACAACCGTCGGACATAAAAACCCGGTACCGACTTTCCAGAGGGCACGCACCATCGCACACACATCTTCTGATGTAACGGTAGCAACATTGAGGTCGAAACCAGCAAAGCCGTTCACCTGAATATCTATCAGTGCGGGTGCGACATAGGTTGTACTGTCCGTGGTGGGGACTTCACCGATTTCTTGAACGCGTGCGCCGGCAAGAACGATTTCGACAGGGGTAGTATTGAAAAGGGTATGTCCACGGAGCTTCATATTTGGGTATAATTTTACGGTAGAGAATCTTAACGGTTTGTGTATTTGCCCTTATGATACCTGCAAATTGATTTGTTGCCAAGAAAAAAGGTTGCATTTCTCAGTAGAATTCGGTTAAAGTATATCAAAAGAGATTTCAACCAGTTCATAGAATCATAATCGGACTTTCTTGGATTACATCTGGACGTGGAGGACACAATGGAATATTTAGCTTATGGAGAAACGGGTTTGGAGATCTCACGTCTCTGCTTCGGGGCAGGGCATCTTAACAATACCTGCGAAAATTATGATGCTGGTGGCAGGCTGATGTTGAAGGCACTTGACGAAGGAATTACGTTCTGGGATACCGCTGAAGGTTACGGGAGTCAACCGCACCTTGGAGAGGCAGTCCGCCAAATCAATAGGGGAGAAGTCGTCATTCAAACGAAGACCGGCGCGAAAGATTATGAAGGTGCTAACGTGAGCATTGAGCGTTCCCTTCAGGAAATGCAAACGGATTACTTGGACGTTTTACTCTTACACGGTATCTCCTCGCCTGAAGACTTGATAGCGCGGGAAGGGGCATTGGATGCGTTTCGAGAGGCAAAGGCTGCTGGTAAAATCCGAGTCATCGGCTGCTCGACGCACATCTACACAGGTCCCGTTATGGATGCCGTGATTGATCATCCCGAACTTGAGGTTATTTTGACGACGGCGAATAAAGAGGGTCGGATGTTAGAAGGCGGTCCATTTGATCGGCATCTGGAATATATCCAACGCGCATACAACCTTGGGAAGGGTATTAGTATCATGAAGGTTATCGTTGCGGGTAATATTCCAGAGACGGATATGCCGGAATGGATTGAGTGGGGTTTCGATCTCGAAACGGCGCATGCCATTAACCTTGGTATTAGCGATTACCCTCATATCACATTGGATGTTGGGCTTGCACGTGCGAGTGCGAGACGACGGCTGATACAAAGCAGAGCGGCTTAAGTTTGCATGAAACAACTACGCCGCAAACCGCTTAAAGACTTTCTGAAGCAGGTGGAACCGCCAGAGAGGGAACTGGTTTTCATTCTCCAAGACGTACAAGACCCGATTAATGTCGGTTCTGCATTTCGGATAGCCGATGCGTGCCGTGTGAAAGAACTTATCCTGACGGGAATCAGTGCACAACCACCGCATCCACTTGTTCGTAAAGTCGCGCGGGGCAAGCACCGACGCGTGAAATGGCGGTATGTAGAGCAGGCAGCGGACGCAATTGTATCCCTTAAGGCGAACGGTTACACGAGTTATGCTTTAGAAATTACAGCGCAATCGATCCGCTACGATGAAGTGGACTATCCTGATAAAGTCTGCCTCGTTGTGGGGCACGAGGATCACGGTGTAACAAAGCGGACACTTGCTGCTTGCGATAGGGTTATCTTCCTACCGATGTATGGGGCGGGGGCATCGTTGAACGTTCACGTCTCGCTGGGCATCGCTGCCTATCATATCTTACATTGCTAATGGCAGTTGGTTGTTGGTTGTTAAGGGGAAATCCACAGTCTAACAGGCTATGGTCCAGCGAATAGCAAACCGCGGATCGCGAAACACAGAAAGAGCCACAGTCTAATAGGCTGTGGTCCAGTAATCAACGGCCAACGGTCAGGATTTTAGGATTTGCAGGATAAGGAGTGTCTGAATGTCGAAAACGATGCGGGCGATTATGTGTTGCGAACCGTGGGATTACCGTCTTGAAGAGGTCCCGATGCCGGAGGCGGGTCCCGATGAAGTCGTTATTAAAGTAAACGCCTGTGGGATTTGCGCAAGCGACATCAAGTGCTGGACAGGCGCGCCGCTTTTCTGGGGCGACGAACACCGCAAACCTTATGTAGAAGCACCTGTTATCGCTGGGCACGAATTCATCGGTGAGGTCGTGGAACTCGGTGAAGGTGCGGGTGAGAAGTATGGGCTTCAGGTTGGCGATACTGCTATCGCTGAGCAGATTGTGCCGTGCTGGGAGTGCCGTTACTGCCGAACGGGGAAGTATTGGCTCTGCCAAGTCCATAACATCTATGGGTTTCAACCCGTTGTTAATGGCGGTATGGCGGACTATATGAAGTTTCCGGCGCGTTCGCTTGTCTATAAAGTACCTTCTGACATTCCGGCGGCGAATGCAGCAGTGATTGAGCCGCTCGCGTGCTCTATTCACGCTGTGCAACGTGGGAACATTGAGTTCGGGGATGTCGTTGTGGTTGCCGGGGCAGGAACGCTTGGACTCGGTATGATTGGTGCCGCCAAGTTGAAGAACCCTGGGGTGCTTATCGCTATTGACCTGATGCCAAACCGGTTAGCGGTTGCCAAGAAGTTGGGCGCGGATATCGGGATTAACCCATCAGAGACGGATGCCGTGCAAGCGGTGTTGGATCTCACAGAAGGCTATGGGTGTGATGTCTATATTGAGGCGACGGGACATCCGAAGGCGGTTGAACAGGGACTGCAGATGATCCGAAAGGCTGGCACGTTTGTGGAATTTAGTGTTATGCGAGAACCGGTGACGGTGGACTGGACTATAATCGGGGACACAAAAGAGCTGAATATCCACGGCTCGCATCTGGGTCCGTATGCCTATCCGTTGGCGATTGACTATATCCACCGCGGCCTGATTGATGTGAGTCATATTGTAACGCATCAATTGCCGTTGGAGGATTATCTCACCGGGTTTGAGATGGTTCAGAAGGGATCAGACTCGATTAAGGTGCAGTTGGTGACGTGAGGGTGGTAATAGATGAAAATTACCGATATTGAAGCGATTCCGTTGCGTGTGCCTTATGAAGAACGGATTCGGAAAAGATATTACCACTTCGCGATGACAGAACTGGTCACGGTCTATAAATTCTATACCGATACCGGTCTCATCGGTCTCGGAGAGAACCCAGGACCGCCTTTTGACCAAGAGGTTTTAGATCCCTATCTCGGTGCAAACCCGTTTGACCACGTCATGGGTGAAGGACGTTTTAACCTCGATATGGCGTGCTACGACCTGATGGGAAAACATCTGGGTTTGCCAGCGTGGAAACTGATGGGACAGCAGGTTCGGGATTGGGTTGCGATGGGGTGGTGGATGCCGTGTATGTCGCCTGAAGACACTGCTGCGGAGGTTCAGATTGCCGCTGCGCGCGGATACCGCGGTCTCAAGTGCAAAGCACGTGCCTTCTACGATGTTGTTGAACAGTCAGAAGCAATTCAAGACGTTGCCCCACCAGATTTTCGTGTGGAGTTTGACTTCAACGGTTCACTCATCAATGTTGAGAAGGCACTCCCTATCCTGCGGGAACTGGAAAAGATTCCGGTTGTCAAAGGGCTTGAAGAGCCGATTTTCGCGTATGATGTGGAAGGTTGGCGACGGCTCCATCGAGAAATTCGGATTCCGTTTTATCTGCACGGGGTCGGTGTTATCCGAGAAGGTGCATCGCGTCAACCCTCTGGTCCCTGGATTGGACTGCGATCGGGTGATTTTGACGGTGCCCTGTGTAGCCACGAAAGTGTCAAAAGTGCCTTAGCATCGGGATGGGCTTTTGCCGCTGCGAATACACCGATTCTGCTCCAGTATGTCGGTACGGGTATCACGGCGGCATTTGCGTGCCATCTGGGAGCGGTGATGCCGACAGCGACGTTGCCCGGTGTAACCGCCAGTCACGCTTACGAAGATGATTTGATTGTTACACCGCACAAAGTCCAACGCGGGTTTATGCAGGTGCCGGAAGGTGCGGGTTTGGGTGTTGTGTTGGACGAAGATACTCTGAAACGCTATTCCCAAATGCCGGAACCAAAATGGAAACGGCATATCTCTGTTGTCACTCTACCGGGTGGCGTAAAGCATTACTATCAAAACTTACAGCAGGCTGAACGTCTCATGAAGCAGGGGGTGGACGAATCTTATGCGCCGGGTGTGCGTCTGGACGAGTGGGAAGATGACGGTAGTGAAGCCTTCGATAGGTTATTCAAGCGGTTGCAGGCGAGTGATTGGCCCGTGTGGGAAGCCTTGAATCAATAAAGGAGTGAAATGTTATGATGACCCCTGAACAACGTTATCTCTTTGATGTCACCGGATACCTTCATCTGAAGAATGTTATGAGCGACGCAGAGTTGAGAGCAGCACGAGAAGCAGCAGAAGAATACATCAATACCCCTACCGAAGAACTCCCACCCGGATTTAATTCCGACGAAAAAAACCTCCCAAACGGCTTTGCCTTTGCGAAACCTTTAGAGGCACTCACGATGCACCGATCTACTTGGCCCATTATCAAAGAATTGACAAATAACAAACCGCAGCTGCTGCGCGGGACGATGATTGCGGATCGGGCGGGTGTGTCGGAATCGGCGGAAGGATTGCGCTTGCATTGTGCGCGAGAGGATTTTGGATGGCACGCCAATCGGTATGAGGTCCGAAACGGTCGCATCTTTTGTGACGATTTTGTTGTTTTTCCATATCTGTACGATGTGAACCCCGGGGATGGCGGGTTGCTGGTTGTTCCCGGCACACACAAAACCCTTTTTGATCGTCCTGAGCACCTCTATAACAACGGACGGATTAAAGATGCCGATGATATTCCAGAAGGGGTGGTTAACATCACGCCAAAGGCAGGGGATTTCGTAATCATCTCTGAACTCTTGACACACGGTGCGCTGCCCTGGAAGCCGAAGGATCGGTATCGTTGCGTCCTGACCTTACGTTACAGACCGCAACACCGTGGTGAGAGTCGGGTGTCGGAGGAAGTTAGAGAGCGATTGTCCCCGGAAACGTTGGAACTCATCTCTCAGGCGGGTCACTTTGACACGAAAGAGATCGTTAAACAGGACGTTATTCGGTTGACATAATCGGGGTTACAAACCCCTCCTACAAATTTTTGACTAATGAACCGGTCTCACGGCTGGTGTGCCGTGTTGTTCACACCATGAGGCCAGCGGACTTTCACTGCCGCTAGGAATGAATTCTTTCGTTTTCGTGAAGGGTTCACCCACCAGATACTGCTCCAGTGGCGTGAGTTTATCTAATAACGTCTGTTCCTGTGTCCGATAATCCATCGGCATCAACCACCGGTATCCGTAGCCGAACATTATACCTTTACGGATCCGGTCGGTTAAATTTGCAGCTCCTGCGTGAAAAGTGCGGTTTTCAAATAGTAGGCAATCGCCGGGTTGTAAACTTGCTTCAAGTGCGCCTTCGGGGTCTGCGTGTCCTTTTGGAATGGGAACCCGTTCGAGGAGGTGGTTGCTACCGGGTGCGACAAGCGTTACGCCGGAGTTGGGTTCACTCAAGTCGGTAAAGTAGTATGCACATTTTAGCAAGATGCGTGGTACCCTGTTGCCGTGTGTTGTCGTTGCCATGGCGTAGTCGCGATGCCAACCGGGTCTGCGAGTGGTATCGGGTGTATCCGGTGGGTCTGGATGTTTGTATATCAGGTGTGAAGTCATGAGTTGCAAGTGCGCGCCGAGCAGTTGAACGACAACGGGGAGGATGGTCTTCTGCGTGAGTAGAGGGATGAAGGCATCGTCAATAGAGATGCTATTTCGGAAGCTGTCGTATAATCCGTTGAAATTTTGTTGACGGTTCTCGCGCCGATCGCTCGCCATGAGTCGATCGCTTGCTTCAATGAGTTGGTCGATGGTATCCGAGTCGAGCACATTTCGGACGATGAGGTAGCCGTTGTCGTCAAAGTGGCGGATCTCTTCGTCGGAGAGTGGGTGCCAGTCTAAGTCGATGGATGTTTCGTTTGTGTTTGGCATTGCTTTTCCTCTGCATCAGGTGAGTTCACCGAAATAGAGACTTTGATTCCCTAAAATTTCCAGAAACGTATCTGGGTTGTCGTGTAGCCTACCGCCCGATTGATTTCCAGGTTTGTAAAAACGTGTACTTTGCTTATTAATTCCGATACCTACAATGCTTACAAATCGGTACTGATAGCCGTTAAGAAAATCTTTCGATTGCCAAAAGGATTTTCCTATACATTTACAGTAGCCGATAAAGCATTCTGCCCCTCTCAATTGCTGTTCAATATCTTCTGGGTCTTTACCGGTTCCTGCTTGAGTTTCAATACAGATAACCCACTTTTCCGTCGCTGTATTCGACACAATAACGAAATCTGCCCGTCTGCGTTCCCCCTTCGAGCCTTTAAAAACAGTTGGCGGTTTAAAAGCTTCTGCTCTTATAACAATTGAGTCGTCGGGAATATCTGTGATTTCTAAGGTTGTTTTTGCTTGTTTGTCCTTTAATGTGACGGAACGCTCGCCTGCTGTTTGCTGTAACGGGACTTGAACACCTGCGCTGAGCATCTCTTGCAATATAGTAATATCGTTCACTAATCTTACTTCGCTCCCCACACAATGTCTTTCTGAATCCTGTTCATTTCATTGATTGTTTTATCAAAACTGCCAGCTTCAATGCCGAACTCGGGATCAATGTCAGCTGGGACGAGTGTGTGCCCACGTTTACGCCTCTTTTGTCCCTCCTCTAACGGCAGTAATGCTTTTTCCGCCACGTATACTTTAACCCGATCTGCATTAATCAACTCATTCTCTTGATAGCCGTTTTCTTCAGCAACTTTTTTCACGTGTGGTTTGTCGTGGTTAAGCATGATGAGCGTATTCAGTTCTTTGACGATGTAATCGCTATGGGTAGTTATGAAAACTTTAATGCCCAAATTCACAAGCCTCGCGAAGAGTTTAGCAATACGGCGTTGGTTTTCAGGATGAAGGTTTAATTCCGGTTCGTCTACTATAAGTATATCTCCCTTTTCAACGACACAACGCAGATAAAAACCAATGGCTAAAAGTGAACGCACAGAACTTGAACTCTGGCCCATTGGAAGCCTGAACCTTGTGCCTTTGGGTTTATAATAAAGTTGGTCATCTTGTGTTACAGCGTAATCACCACCGATAATGTCGGCAAAGTCCACCAAAACTTCAGAGTGTTCTTTGGCAATGAAACTTTTGCTTTTAGAGACATCTTGAAGTTGGCGCGTAAATTCAACATCATCTTCTACCGACAAAGGATATCTTTGGTACCCCTTAAATAGCAGTTCCCGCAAATCAATTTTTTGGTCTGGTCTTCCCATTTCCTCAAGTAATCGGTTTCGAGCGAAGTCAAGTTCCCTCCGAAAAATGGTGACCCCTGTACGTTCAGATGAGAATATAAAAGGTCTTGGCAATGAATCGGAGAAAATGGTATCGGCGGCAATAACGTTGATAACCCTTTTTGTAAAATCAACATCAAATTCTTTTTTTAACTCTTCTTCTATGCTCAAAGTAACTGCCAGCTCTCCGCTCGCTTTGCGCTCTGAGGAAAAAATAAAAAACTGACCTTGAGGACTTTCGATCCTACCCTTGGATTCTTTGTCATGGACCTTAAGTTCATCTGTCCAGAGGTGAAATTCACTATTCTGAAATGTGCCTTCAGGTGCGGCGAAAATTTCGTCCAACCGTTCAGTGTAACTTTCACATGCCGCTGCTAGCATTTGATCGGTTTCTTGCTGTGACTCAATTTTAATTCCTTTTTCAAGTGCTCCTCGAATCTGCGTATTACTGACCGGAATACGGATGAAGCCACGCCAAGACTTTAAAAAACCATACAAGGCATGAGCAGTGTACGTTTTGCCGGTATTATTTTCTCCGCAGATAAGCGTTAAGTCACCCAGCGAGAATTCTGCTTGCTTTAAGATTCCGATGTTTTTTAATTTTACTGTCAGGCTCATATTGATACCTCCACAATCGTCATTGTATCATTGCCAAAAATATCTACTACCTTAATGGCAAGTTTACGGCGGCCGGGTTCGCACTCGTGGGCGACGCTGGTCAATTCTAATGAGCGGTCTTTCTTTGTGCGGAAGCTCTGCCACTCGTTTTCAAAAACGTAGTCGCCTGTCCACTGCTCTTCCCACTCGCCTGTTTCCGAATCTTGCATGCGGATAATTTCGTGTTTGCTCTCAAAGTCAAAATCGACTGACCAATAGTCAATCCAGTCTGTCCAGTGTTTGGTTAGCACTTCGCGATTAACAATCCCGTCTGCATCCTTGCTCACTTTTACAACCTGTCCCTGCTCCACTACAATTCGACTGCCCTTATTTTTCAACGTTTGCTCGGCGTTGGAGATAGAATCTTGTGAGTAAAAGACAGAAAAATCGGTCAATTCCACCGTAACCGTGGCAAGTCCCCCTGATAAGGGGGATTTAGGCGGTTCAGTCTCAGGTTCCTGCTTATCAGGTGAACTCCTACTATTATACTTATCACTCGTAACCCCCCCCGCTTTTTTGTCGATAAGATAGGAAATGATCGGCTTAACTTCAATAAAAGCCATGTCGTGGAATACAACCTGACCTTGCTCTACTGCCCGTTTGTCGAATACCTCGGCGGGAATGAATTTCGGTGCGATGTTGATACCTTTGCTTTTTGCCTCATCTAACACGTTGGGAAACAGTCCCATCTCAAACTCGAAACCGAGAACGTCAACACGCGTAATCTGGTGTTTGCGGCATTCAAGGATAATTTCTTCCACGAGCAAGCGTGTTACGGGTAGGTTGACGGGACCGATTGCGACAAGCCTTCCTGCTTTCTTGCCTTGAAAACTGGTGAATCCGTCTGTCTTTTCGGCAGCATAAGCACGAAGGATAAGGTCAATGAATGCCTTTTCTTTTTCTACTGATTGTTTTTCTTGTTCAGCCTCGCGGAGGTTTGGATTGACACCGATGTAATGTTGGCGTTCGTACTTGCCGAGGTTGAGGATTTCAAAGGCGCGGTAGTCTTTGCCATCCGCTTTGAGTTGACGTTGCACGCCAATCATCCGTTTGCGGGTGGTGTGGATGGCGAATTTGCCGAGGTCTGTAGCAATCCACTTGCGTCCCAGCTTTTCAGCAACAGCGGCAGTTGTACCAGACCCACAGAAGAAGTCGGCGACGAGATCGCCTTCGTTAGATGAGGCTTTGATGATGCGTTCAAGTAAATCTTCGGGTTTTTGGGTAGGGTAACCTATGCTTTCATTAGCTTGAGAATTAATAGGAAAAATATCAGTCCATATATCTTCTACAGGCTGCCCTTTGGATTCATCTAAGAATCTTTTTACTCTCGGCTTTCCTGATCGCGTGAAAACTATTAAATCTTTCTCTAATGCTTCGGTAATCCGTTCTTGGGACCAAATCCAATGTTTACCAGGAGGGGGAGCCATAAGTCCCTTATCGCCAAAATATTTTGGTTCACCTGATCCTTTTTGTGTAAAGTCCGCAAGTTGGTATCTTTGACCTGTCTTTTCGTCAATTAAATTGTAATGAGAATCTAACCGTTTTGGATCATGTGACGTATATTGTTTGTTGTGCAGATAGTTAGCATTTTTAGAAAAAAAGTAAATCGTATCGTGAACATTACCAAACCCGTTAGCTTGTCCCTTTGACGATCTAATCTTTTGCCATATTATCTCATTTACAAAGAAATTTCCCCCAAAAACCTCATTCAACACTAACCGCATATAGCTATTTACCCGCCAATCACAATGGACATAGATATTACCATTTTCCGCTAGTAAATCCCTCATTAGCACCAGCCGTTCATAAATCATCGCGATAAAGGAATCCGCGCCTTGTCCCCAAGTATCGCGGTAGGCGATCTCTTCAAGGATATTCGGATCTTTGGTAAAGGTTTCCTCACCGATTTCGATGTCCATAGAAAAATCTGCGCCTACGTCAAAGGGTGGATCGATATAGATGAGTTTGAGCCCGCCTTGTGCCTCAATCTCCTCGCGCAGCGGACCGTTCTTGAGGGATGACAAAACCAGTTTGTTGTCGCCCCATATTAGTTTATTTGTCCAGCCTTTGCGTTGGCGGCCGCGCACGTCAAAAAGCATGCCTTGCATATTCGTTTCATCGGATTTTTCGGCGCGCGGTTCGTCTACCTGCTCAATCGTCTGGAAGGGGAGGACGATGTTGCAGACTTCGTTGGTTTTGCCGTTCCAGACGAGTTCTACCTCGCGTTTATCCTCAAACAGTAGGAAGCGGTATTTGTCGGGCAGCGGTTTGTCTGCTTCGATAAAGCGGATGATTTCTTGTTGTTCTTGTTCTGTGAGTCGTGGCATATCTTGCCTTGTCCTTCGTTATTTTGTGTTGGAATCTTCCTGTTCTACTTCGTCCTTTTCTATGACTTGAACGACGGGATCCCCGATTTTCACGATGCTATCCTCTTCGTCAAGTGGATCTGGAGTATCCCTTTTTTTGTGTAATGTCTCATATTTCGTTATCCAATTAGGAGGCATAAGAGATTTGGCGAATGGACCAAAAGTAAGGGATCTTATGGTGGCCTTAAAATATCTTTCATCCGCAGTACCACCGATGTTTACGCGTTTTCCTTGATAGGTTGATGCAACAGATAATTTTTCTTGAACATGTGTAACTTTTACTCTGACCCTTGGACGCTCAATAGAACCTAACACTTCATCCGTCTCAGGATCCATTATATCCTGTCCAAGGGCATCCATAACATCAAAGTACATACCGACAGTTACGCCCTGCGTAGTTCCGACGTTTATTGCAATTTCTCGCTCGTTAAGCACGCGGGCAACTTTACCACGAATTGGTTCAGTCATCGTCCATCTCCACTGTGTCTTCAGATTGGAGTTTTTGTTTTAATTCTTCCACATCTTCGGGAACAATATCATCCCAATCGGCCAGTGCATCATCTGCTGTCATCAGTTGTGCGGTGACAATTTCTTCAAGTCGGGCAAGCATCACTTGGTAGTTTTCTGGAGATTCTGAATGCTGGACTGATTCTATTGCGGCCGCCGCTCGACGGAGGGTCAGAAAGAGGAAAATCAGACGTCGAAACGCAGACCGAGCGTGTGGTTTAATAACTTCTTTCGCCGCCTTTTCAACTGACTTTTGCCCGACAAAGAATGAAACACTGCATCCTACTGCTAAGAAAATGATTTGGAAAAGAATATTTTCTAAATCAGTCAATGGACGGTCAGTGATCATGTACACGAGACCTAACAAAACCACTAAGCTGATTAATACGGTTAAAAATTTGTAGTTTTTTATTATGAGATCTTTCATAATTTGCTAATGTATCAGTAGAATACGGTTTGATTACCAAATGTTAGCAAGCCCATAAGTTGACTCAATATGCGTTTCCATGCCTCTGTCCGTAACTTTGACAAGGTTTTTGAAGAATGCCTCGGTGTCTTGAATGGCTTTGCTTGTTAGGCGAATTTTCCCGCTCGGTGATCGTGTCCAATCGTAATCGGGCATATCAAAACCGTGTGCGAAACTATGACGAACACGTAAAATTTCATTCAATCTCGCCCGAACTTGCAAGCCGGCCATTCCACGGTGAGACCAAACCCAGTTGTCAATTGGGTCGTATCCGGTGCATTGGATAAGTAGATTCCGTGTATTTTCCGAGTTTGGTGTATTAAATCTCGTCAAGGTGCTTTCTGCTGCGCGTTTAGCGAGTGTCTGTATAGCATCAAATTTGGAATTCGACGGATCCCCTATCACATCGTAGAAGTCGCGCACCAAGTTACTTATATAAGCGTTCCACGCTGCGACGTAAGCTGCAAGTGCTGCGTGATAGTAGACTTGTATTTCATCATGCAACATTGGGCGGACACGCCTATCTGTTGCTGTTCTGCGTAGTGTTTGTATGTGACTCGCCGCGGTCAGGTACTTTAATGCTGCGGGTGATGACACAAGAAACCTCTAAAGATAAGCCACAAAATTGGCAAGTGCATCCTGAAACTGCTTCAATGCCTCGCGCTCGAGTTGAACTTGCCTACCTCGGAATTTATTGAGTCCGGGTTGCAGGTGATATAAGGGGATTCCTGTTGTTATCATTGTACATGCACCGTGATAATCAGGTATTTCTATGAACCTTTCGCTGGGTAACGCTCTTGGGGTTGCATAGACTTGACGGTGTTTTTTGTGAAGAACATCTAAAGTTTTCTTAATAGATACACTCACACCCTCGAAAGTTTTGATTGCTTTGCCCTCATGGAGCATGATACGGTTGCTAACAAAGGTATGAAGTTTCGGAATTGTGAGCCCCTCTTCTTTCGCCCTTTTGGCAAAGTTGAGTCGGGCGTAAGTTTCCATTTTTGGATTACCCATACCGTTGCCATAGAGCAGCGCGATGACATTCTCCACAGCCCGACGTGAACCATCATTAGAGGTAAAAGGCACGACAACGTTCTCTGCGGCGGCGAGTGCCAATTGGGTATAGATAGCAAAACTCGAATTACAGTCAATGAAAAAAATCATATCTCTGTTTCCACTCCGCTGACGCAAGGCAACGGTTAAGTCTTTGATCCAGCTGAGTACTTGTTTCCACGCGTCTTCTGGCAGTGTGAATTGAGATGTCTGGTGAATCGCCCCTGAGAGAATTTCCAACAGATTATCACCACATACCAAAAGCAAATTGACCGGAAGTTTGGCATTAAAGTCCCGAGGACGACACACGTAGGAGGACACATCCTTGAGGGGCCGGAAAGGTGAATTTAGGCGTGCTTCAAGGTAACCTGCAACTGTCGCACGGGGTGTTTGCCCTATCAGTTTATGAATCACATCCGGATTAGCAAGCAAAGTTTCAGAGATGTTCGCTTGTGGACACAGGTCTATAACATACACATCTGTGTCTGGATAAGCATGTGCATACTCAGTTGCTGCAACAAAAGCTAAGAAACTTTTGCCAACCCCTCCTTTATTGTTCCAGAATGCGTAAGCTGTCATAATGCTCCCTCCTCTCAAAAATGAGAAGACTTGTGAAAAACACTTTTAAATTTTAACACAAATTGGTATGGTATATCAAGCGGTTTTCGCGCTTTTAGCCGCGATTCGGAGATCGCTCCTACCCTTCTACAGGCATGTCTCAGGTCTTATATTCCGTAAAGCCATCAAGCAGCTGCTGGAAAGTTTGAGGTTTGTATACGTCAAAACTCTCCTGATCCACATAGACAAAATCATAGGTAACATCCGTAGAGACTTTGTTGACATCCTCACACCATTGTGACAGACGACGCATCTTAAGTGGCACGTCCAGATCTTCTCTGCCTTTTGTCTCAACAACAATCACACGTTTATCCATCAACTTAACAAGGAAATCGGGATAATAGTTGGAAATGTCGCCATCGGTGTTGATATAATCAAGTTTGAAATGCACGCCGTAGTAGTTTTTGACGTAGGAGACGACATCGGGGCAGTCTTCGAGAAACGCTGCAAATTCCAATTCAAAATGACTATCCCCGGTAATTCTGTTGAACACGGATTTTTGGGGGACCAGGTATTCCTGTTCTTTAACCATAAAGGGACGTGCGTCCTGGGCGCGTGTTGTCTCAATCAGTTGTGCATCTCCACTGTCTTGTATCGTGAGGTCGTTGATAGCATATTTGAAAGTTTCCATAACGGTTTTGGTGGCTCGGAGTTCCGACAGATTTTGCAGCGTATCCGGATCCTCCAACATCACCGTTTCGCCAAAAAGTTGGTTTTGGACGAAGTCTTTAACCTTTCCATATAGGACATCATAACCGCTGACGAGTCGGAGGTCTTTTTGGATAGTCTGCGCGAAATAACCAAGCGTGCTGCGGTAATCTGCAACCCCGCTACCATCTAATACCGTAGTGTGTGTAACCTCGCCAGTCGTCATGTCCTTAAAAACGATTTCGCGTTCCGATGTTTCGTTAAACGCTTTGTATGCCACGGGTGTAAAATCAAACTGCGCAACATCCAAACCTTCAAGATTTTCGTATTCCCGATAGGTGCGGCGTGTGAGTATGGGGATTTCGATATCAAGTGCGTCAATATCCTTGTTGGTGTTTGTTTTGTCTACTTCAACGACGAGGGGTGCTTTGGGTTTTGTCCCTTCACCCATGGCTTGGCGTTCCAATTCGACACCTTCTGATTTAATGGATTCAACGAATTCCATGAAGGCATCGGTGCCGATGACACTCACAGATTCCTTCTCGGTTCCGGCGTACATTAGCCGTAATCCGCGGCCTAAGGTCTGTTCGGGTAAAATATTGGGTTTGGCAGAATAGGCGCGGAGCCCGACAATGGTTGTTACATTCTTGACATCCCATCCCTCTTTGAGCATTAGCACGGAAACGATGGCTTTGTATGGACTCTCCAGTGAATCAATTTCATTTGCTTGTTTGCGGAGTTTCTCAAGTTCGTCCCTGTTTCTTCCAGATTTCGCCTCAGAGATTTCGCCGTTTTGCTTGGTATGAATGACGAGAACGGCATCTTTGAGGTCCGGGTAACGATCTTCAAGGTAAGTCGCTACATCATCACAGTTCCGTGTGTTGTCAGTCATCACAAATAGAATGGCTTTTTTATTCAGTTTTTCGTGTTCTGCGTAAGCCTTGCGCCATTCAATCACACCGAGGTTAAGATAATCGACATATTTCTGGGTATACTTCACACTTTGGCGTTCAACAAGTTTTGCGCGGCTCTCGGCATCCGGGAGGACGGGGTGTTTGACGATGTTTTGGGAAATCGCCTCTACGAGCGGATAATCGGCGACCGTCTGCACAAAAATCGCGCCGTTATTGTGCTTAGGCGTGGCACTTACATCTATCTGCAACGCCAGTTCGCTATCCTTCTGCAAGAGACGGTTGTGAATATCCTCAATGGACTTGAACCAAGCCAACTTTGGATCGTGGACGTGGTGCGCCTCATCATTAAGGACCATCAGTTCGTCGATGTCTCGAACGATGTCTCCCAGGTCCACTTTGGAGTCCGTAGTTGCGCCCGTCGGTTTGTTGCCTAAAAAGTAGTCCATACTATTGTCATCAGTCGGTGACGGTGGGGGCTGGTCACTGGAATAGACACGATGGATATTGGTGAGAAAGATGTTACCTGTGGCACGGGTGGTACGGACTTCGTCTTGGACATGCAGGGTGAGTTGAAAATCATCGCGCCAATTGTGACCTTCAAAGCCATTATCGGGTAGCACCGGGTCTTCAAAGAAGATGCGTAACCCTTGGAAATCATGATAGAGCCGGTCAAGGACAATGATGTTGGGTGCAATAACGAGGAAGTTACGCGAAAGTTCGGAGTCTTGTTCATACAACTTGTGAAAGAAACTCCACGCGATTGCGAGACTCATTACCTTTGTTTTGCCTGTACCTGTTGCCATCTTTATGACGAACCGCCGCCAGTTTTCGTCGAAGAGTCCCGTCGAAACGGCACCCGAGCTGTCGAAGCGCATGAGATCGAATTTGTCCCGGACCTTGACGACATCGTATAGATAGATGATGGTTTCGATTGCCTCGCGTTGGGCGAAGTAATACTGAAACTTGCTTGTTGTTCCGTTAGTCTGTTCTTGCAGGTGTGGGGTATTGAACCACCAATTGAGGAGTGCTTTGCTTGTTTCGGAAGCACCGCTGTAGTTGTTATCGCGCCATGTTTTGACTTGCTCACGAATCTTATGAACAAGTGGCGGAAGTAGCATTCCGTATTCCATACCAAACAGCAGCGATTGATCTGGGAGCCAACGCACCGAAGGGTCAATGATTGCGTGTGGAGATTCGGGGAAATCGGGGTGTAAAGCCATGAGCGTCAGTAATGCTTCTAATGTATATTAGATAGGGATTTCTGCTTTTCGTGGCTTTATTATAGCAGAGGTGTATGAAAACTGCAAGGCAAATTCGGATGCCCAGCCTAACAGGAAACCATGCTACAAGAACGCACCGGGGTTTCGGATGCACAACCTAAAAGGTTATGCTACAAAGACGCACCGAGATTTTGGATACACAACCTAAAAGGTTATGCCACAAAGACAACTTAGGTTACCGTAGGAGTTCTACAAATGCCTCAATATCCGTTGTTGGAGCTTGACAGACGTAGTTTTCGCAGACGTAGGCGGTTGCGGTGTTGTCAACTTGTGTCTTGCCAGCGAGGAGGGGTAACGTTTGTCCATCGGCGGATTCGCTCAGGGCGACGATTTTGTTGGGTTGATACGTGCAGTGCAGTGCTGTTAACATCGCTTCTGTTTTCGCGTCTCCTTTTTTTCCAACAATCGCAATCTCTTTCGGTGTTGATAGTAGGAACGCTAACTCGCAGAGGAGCTGACCGGATCCGGATGGCATTCGCTCCATCTGCTGGAAGTAGAGCAACAAGGTCTCAACGGCTTTGTCGTGGAATTCGGGGTTGTCAAGGTGTTTGGCAAGCCGTAATAGGCTATGGATCGCCATGGATGCACCGGAAGGCGTTGCGCCGTCATAAGCGGATTTGGATTGGACGATAAGGGTCTCGTGCGCTTTGCCGGTGAAGAAGAATCCGTCGCCTGCGTCGTCTCCGAACTGGTCAATCATGATGTGTGCAAGGCGTTCGGCTTCTGTGAGCCATCTCGGTTCAAAACTGGCTTCGTAGAGGGCGATTAACCCAGCGATGAAATAGGAATAGTCTTCAAGATAGGCGTTGAGGTGGCTTTTGCCATCACGGTGGGTGCGTAGGAGCAGACCGTTGTCTTGGGAAAGCACCGTCAGGACGAATTCAGCGGATTTTTCGCACGCCTCAAGGTATTCAGATTTTCCGGTGAGTTGGTAACCCATCGCCATGCCGCGGATCATAATCCCGTTCCAACTGGTGAGGATTTTATCGTCCAGTCCGGGTTTAATCCGCTTTTCTCGCGCTTCAAAGAGTTTCTGCTTTCCGTCTGCAAGGAGCGTCTCCAGGTCGTTGACATCCATACGGAGTTTTCGAGCAAAGATGTCGGGTGGTGCTTGGACCTGGAGGATGTTTTCTCCCTCAAAGTTGCCTTGTGGGGTGATGTCGTAGTACTCACAGAAGATTTCGGCGTTCTCTTCGCCGATGATGTCTTCGACATCATTGGGTTCCCAGACGAAGAACTTGCCCTCTACGCCTTCACTGTCTGCGTCTTGTGTAGAGTAGAAGCCGCCGTTCTCTGCGTCGTACATCTCACGGAGCACATAGTCGAGCGTCTCGATAGCGATGTCGCGGTAGAACGGTTTTTGTGTGGCTTGATACGCCTCAAAATAGGCGACGACGAGTTGGGCATTGTCGTAAAGCATCTTCTCGAAGTGTGGGACGAGCCAGTGTGCGTCGGTGGAGTATCGATGGAAACCGCCGCCGAGTTGGTCATACATCCCCCCGCGTGCCATCTTCTCCAGTGTGAGTTCGACCATCTCTAAGGCGTTGGCATTGCCGCTGTGGTGCCAATAGCGGAGTAGGAACGGCAGTCCCATGCTGGGTGGGAATTTTGGGGCGTTACCGAATCCGCCGTGATGCGAATCGAATTGGGAACGGTAGTTTTGGAAGGCGTTGGTCATGAGTTCTTCAGTGAGTTCGTGATGATGCGGATCGACGACGTTGCTCATCTGCGCAAGGTGTGCTGTGATTTGCTCTGCTTGCTGTAGGACCTGTGTATTCTGATCGCTGAACGCCTCTGAGACGGCACTCATCACTTTCGGGAATCCGGGTCTACCATACCGATCGGTGGGTGGATAATAGGTTCCGCCGTAGAAGGGTTTGAGATCCGGGGTGAGGAAAACCGTCATGGGCCAGCCGCCTTGACGGGTCATGATTTGAACGGCGTTCATGTAGATTTCATCTAAATCGGGACGTTCTTCTCTATCGACCTTGATGTTGATGAAAAGTTCGTTCATGACGGCGGCGATTTCTTCGTTTTCAAAGGATTCGCGTTCCATGACGTGGCACCAGTGGCATGCGGAGTAGCCGATACTCAGGAGGATGGGTTTCTGTTCTTGTTTGGCGCGCGTGAGTGCTTCTTCGCCCCACGGATACCAGTCGACGGGATTGTGTGCGTGCTGGAGTAGGTAGGGACTTGTTTCGTGGATAAGGCGGTTGGTGTGTTTGGGTGTATCGTGCATTGGTAGTTTCTCCAGCGTTTTTTAAAGACATGAAAAAATGAGCGATCCCAAAGTGTGGCACCGCTCTTGTAGGTAAAGCAAATACCGCTACGGGGATTCGAACCCCGGTTTGGTGGCTGAGAACCACCCGTCCTGACCCCTAGACGATAGCGGCGTATTAATAGGAGAGACTGCCCGGGAAGGACTCGAACCTTCACTACGTGGTCCAGAGCCACGCGTCCTACCATTAGACGACCGGGCATTGACACGCATTTATTTTAGACGCGCTATATTTTTAAGTATACCTTAATAAATCCTGCTTGTTAATTTTCCATGAGTGAGTAATTTAACTTTTCTTGGCGTGTCTTATAGCAGTGCCTACGATTGTACCCAAACCAGTTAGAAAAACAATGAACACACCGGCAATGACCCATTCCATCCAGTTCATTACTATTCCTCCAATTCATCAATCTTCCGATATGCTATCCTATTAATCAAGACATTTAGAAATGTGAGCAGAATTACCGCAAGAGCTCCAATTAGGAAAAGAAATGGATTAACTTTCCCATAATTTTGGACTAACCAAGCGATTAAAGAAATATCAGTAGCGAGCAAAATAGCAAATATAACCTTTAACCAACCAATTTCTTCTTTGAGTTTATCAATTCGTCCCATGCTGATCCATCATTTTCTGAATTGGGAAAAACAACCTTCCTACAAATATTATACCTTAAAAACAGAACCTTGTGCAAGACAAAACAGAATTGTGGGAAATTTATTGCATCGGTAGGACCGAAACGGATATATTGGAGAAGGTATAGAAGATATTGATAAACCCGATGAGGATTGTTGGGATTACGAAAACGCTCAAGAGTGCAAAAGTGCCGGTGGAAAATGTGGTACTTGTGCTCGCTGTTTCCTCGTCAGCAGCTTCGAGATACATCGCTTTCACAATACGAGCGTAATAGTAAAGCGAAACTACACTGTTCAGCAGACCGACGAATGCCAACCAATAATATCCCTGCTCAAGAACAGCCGCGAAGAGGAGCCATTTCCCGAAGAAACCGGCGAACGGCGGAATACCCGTCAGCGAGAAGAGAAAAATCGCCATTGCTCCAGCAACTAACGGTGCGCGTGAAGCGAGTCCTCGGTATCCTTCAATCATTTCGCTGCCCTCCTCGTTAGCAATGAGGACGACAACATAGAATGCCCCCAAATTCATAAAGAGGTAGACGACGAGGTAAAAGAGGATCGCGCCGATGCCTTCAGATGTGAGCAGGACACCTCCCATGAGTAGGTAACCCCCGTGGGCAATGCTTGAGTATGCCAATAGACGTTTCACGTTCTGCTGTGGGAGTGCAGCGAGGTTTCCGACAGTCATCGTCAGAGCGGAGACTATCGCTAACATAAGCGTCCAATCAACCGATTGCAGGACTTCGGAACTACTAAACCCGGAATAGAAGAATCTGATGAATAGGGCAAATCCTGCGGATTTTGAGGCAACAGATAGGAAGGCAGTTATCGGGATAGGGGCACCTTCGTAAACGTCTGGGGACCACATGTGGAACGGCACGGAGGCTATCTTATAGCCGACGCCGGCGAGGACAAAGATGATCGCAATCAACACAGCGAGCGGATAAACTTCGCCAGCTGCTAAGAGCTCAGTGAGTCTTGTGCTGATTTGCCCAAGATCACCCGTTCCAGCCATGCCGAACAGGAACGAGAGTCCGAACAACATCGTTCCCGAGGCGACTGCGCCATACGTGATATATTTGAATGCCGCTTCACTTGAGCGCGGGCTGTGCGTTAGAAATCCGGCGAGGATGTAGGAGGTCAGACTTACCGTTTCCAACGCTATGAATATCATCAGTAAGTTGGTTGAGGATGCCATCAAGAACATTCCGAGTGTGATGGCTAACAGGAGTGCGTAGTATTCACCCTTCAGCTGTGCATCAAGTTCTTCAGAACGGATGGAGAAAAGAATTGTTGCTGCGGTCGCGAGGAGGAGGAGCACTTTGAAAAAGGTAGAAAATGCGTCGAGCCGGATCATCCCAAGAAAGAGGGAGATGGAAGCTCTGTCCCCGAGCTGTCCGTGCGTGAGAAGGACTGCGGCGAATACGCAGCCAATACCTGCGAGGGAGAGATAGACAACGGTTGAACTCTCCCTGTTTTTCACGCCGAGATCGACGAGGATAACGACGATAGCAGAAACGACTAACAGCAGTTCCGGGGTGAAATAGAGAAGGCTTTCGATGTTGCTTAAAGGTTGCATACCGGACAAAAACCTCCTATATCGCGTGTAGCACGTTGATGAGGTTGGTAACGGACTCTCTAAACATATCAATGGCAAAGTTGGGCCATACACCGAGTACAATCGTGAGGATGCCGAGTGGTGCCAACGTCAAGATTTCGCGTCCGTTGATTTCAGGGAGTGCTTCATATTTTGGATTAAGTGTTCCTAAGAAAACGCGTTGGAGCGTCCAGAGGAAATAGGCTGCACCGACAACAATGCCTATCGTTGATAAGATCGTCAGCATCTTGAATTTGTCGTAAGCACCGAGTAAGGAGAGTGCTTCCCCGACGAACCCACTCAGACCGGGCAGTCCCAAAGATGCCATGAACGCCAGCGTGGTAATGCCTGTGTAGACTGGCATTTTCGCGCCCAGACCACCGAACCCATTAATCTCGCGGTGATGTGCTCTGTCGTAGAGAACACCGACGAGCAGGAAAAGCATTCCGCTGATAACGCCGTGGTTGAACATCTGGAGAATCGCTCCCGTGATGCCTTCTGTATTCCGAGCGGCAAGTCCCAAGATAACGAATCCCATGTGTCCGATACTCGAGTATGCCACCAATTTCTTGAAATCGGTTTGTGCCAAGGCACAGAAAGAGCCGTAGACGATATTAACGAATCCCAGGAGTGCTAAACTGTTGCCCCATGTGCCGGTTCCGTTACAGAAGAAGTCCATACCTTGTGGGAACATTGCCATGTTGACCCGTACCAATCCGTAGGTTCCCATTTTTAGCAAGATGCCTGCAAGAATGACACTAATCGCAGTCGGTGCTTCAACGTGCGCATCGGGAAGCCACGTATGGAAGGGGAAGATCGGCACTTTTACGGCAAATCCGATAAAGAAACCGAGGAAGACCCAGATTTGGAAGTTGAGGTCGTTCAGGGCGTGTCCTTCAGTTGCTGCTAAGGTAATGAGCGTCGGGATGTCAAATGTCCGCGCCCCCGGTGCGCCGCTATTGAGATAGACTGCGATCATCGCAACCAGCATCAGTACACTGCCGAAGAGCGTGTAAAGGAAGAACTTAATTGCAGCGTACTCACGACGCGGTCCGCCCCACACACCGATAAGGAAATACATCGGCAGGAGCGTGAGTTCAAAGAATACGTAGAAAAGGAAGAGATCCAACGCAGCGAAAAAGCCTAACATTCCCGTTTCAAGCAATAGGAACAGTGCCATGTATGCCTTGATGCCTTTTTCGATGTTCCGCCACGAGGCAATAACACAGATGGGACCTAAGAGAGCAGTGAGAAGCAGGAGCGTGACACTCAGACCGTCAATACCGACGTGGTATTGGATATTAAACGCCTGAATCCAAGGGACATTGACGACGTACTGCGTTCCTGCAGCTGATCGGTCGTAGGATATGAATAAAGCGACTGCGAGTGCGAGCGGAATGAGCGTAAAGAGGAGCGTAACACGTTTAACAAGTTCCTCTGACTCGCGCGGCAGCAGCAAAACAACAATCATCCCGAGCAACGGGATAAAAATCATTAGGGACAGTAACATCTCGTGGGAATCCTCCTTATCCCGTTACGGGCATTGCCTGTAAGTCCGTATTGAGAGATTGGTAAATCAAGTAGATTACACGTTTTTTGCATAATTGTATTACAACGCCCGGAAGATTAAGATTAACAACACAATACCTGCCAGCACAACAAAAAGATAGGTCTGAATCGCACCCGTCTGGATTCGTCGGACTCTGCCACCGACTGCCCATGTAACTTCGGCAACTCGATTGACAAGGCCATCAACGATGCGGTTGTCGAAAGTACCGACAAAGGCAGCAAGGATGTCGCGAGTTACTTTTCCAACGCCGTTGACGATGCCATCAACGATAGTTCTGTCGAATTGGGCAAAGAGCCGCGATTTCCACACTGTCACGGCGACTAAGACACCGTCGTAGAACTCGTCAAAATAGTACTTGTGCCAGAAGAGTGTATAAAGCGGTCGGAACGTTGTTGCGACAGATTCAGCAGACAAGGTGCGTCTATGGTAGAACAGCCACGATAGAAGTATACCTAATCCAGCGACGATGATGGATAAGACCATGGCGATGGTGTGTGCGGGTCCGTGTCCATGATGTGCGTCATCTCCGTGTGCGCCGTCTGCGCCTTCTTCCGCTGCCACGGCTTCAGAGATTCCAAAGAGTGAAAAGGTGATACCTGCTTCACCGACCTTGTTATCGGGTGAAACGTACGCATGTGTTGGGGCATGGAGATGCGGTTGTGCTGGCGGTTTAACGTAATCCGCATTGAACCAGAGCGTGTTAACGACCGGAAAACTCAGGACAGCCAAGACGAGGAGCGGCACGGTCATGCTCTTAGGGGACTCGTGTGCCATGTCGTGCATCTCTTGATTGCGGGGTTCACCAAAAAAGGTCATGAAGATGAGACGGAACATATAGAACGCCGTAATCCCGGCGGCAAAGAGTGCCATGCCGAACAGGAGATAGTGGTGTACGGAGTTCCATTCCATTGCGCGACCGAGCACGCCTGCTAAGATTGCGTCCTTACTCCAGAAGCCGGAGAAAATAAACGGGACACCGGAGATCGACAACGTTGCGATGAGCATCGTTATGAAAGTAATCGGCATCTTATGGCGGAGTCCACCCATGTTCCGCATATCTTGATCTGGCGGAATCTCAGCACCGAGAACGTGTTCTGAAGCGTGATCTTCACTGTGTTCATGCCCGTGTGCATCGTGCTCGTCATGTCCATGTTCATCGTCATGTCCGTGACCGTGCATCGCATGGAAGGCGTGGATCACACTGCCGGAACCGAGGAAGAGCAGTGCCTTGAAAAAAGCGTGTGTTGTGAGATGGAAGAGTCCAGCCACATAACTGCCTACCCCAATTCCAAGCATCATATATCCGAGTTGGCTGACCGTGGAGTATGCCAGAACCCGTTTAATGTCAAAGCGGACGATAGCGATAGTCGCAGCAATAATTGCTGTGATACCACCAATGTATGCGATGACCAGAGATGAGGTTTCTGTCAAAATTGGGAACATCCGAGCCGTGAGATAGACCCCAGCGGCAACCATAGTAGCAGCGTGAATCAGCGCACTAACGGGTGTAGGACCTTCCATCGCATCGGGCAACCAAGTGTGCAGGGGAACTTGTGCGGATTTACCGACTGCCCCACAGAAAATGAGCACACCGGCAATAGAGAGCCATACCATATCACCTGTGTTTAATTGGGATGCGGCTTCGGCGAAAATACCGCTTTCTCCGTAGAGCGAGAGCGTATCGAATTTGGTGAAGAGCATCATCATGCCGATGAACATGCCGACATCGCCGACGCGCGTCGTTAGGAATGCCTTTTTGCAGGCATCCGCTGCGGAGTCCTTTTCAAACCAGAAACCGATGAGCAGATAGGAGCAGAGACCGACGAGTTCCCAACCGATGTAGATGCCGAGCAGGTTATCCGATACAACCAGGAAGAGCATCGAGAAAGAGAAGAGCGAAAGGAAAGCAAAAAACCGTGGATACCTCGGATCGCCGTGCATGTAGCCCATGGAGAAGATATGGACAAGGCTACTGACGAGCGTGACGACAATCAGCATGATTGCAGTGACGCTATCAAGGTAAAATCCCATTGAGAAGGTAACACTACCGAGCGAAAGCCACTGAACAGTATGAGGTTCTGGATCGGGGACCACCTCTTGCAAGAGCAGGAGCGAGCAGACGAGCGCGATGAGCATTGCTGCTGTAGATAGATAGTCCTGTCGGGGGAAACTCCGTTTCGCTAAGCCCAAAAGTCCGAAGATCACGAAGGCAGCAAGGGGACAGAGCAAGATGAGACTTATTAAGAGTACAACCATATTTTTAACTATTGCTCCGGGGCGGTGTTTCCGTTGTCAACACCCGGGGAATGCCTCACGGCATTCATACCGTTGATTTTCTAAAATTGATTACAGCACCTGTTTGAGGTTCAAAAAGGTTTCTTAACGATTCTAAATCTGCCTTGACAACGGAGGGGCAGCTCAGAAGTTATCGTTAAAAAATTAACCTTTTAAAGTGTCCACTTCGTCGGGACGGATGCTACCGAATTCGCGGTATATAGCGAGAATAATTGCTAAAAAGACAGCGGCTTCTGCGGCAGCGAGCACGATCCCAAAAATTGCGATAATCTGTCCGCTGATGTCCTCTGGTGGTGTCATAAAACGCGCGAACGCTGCGAAGTTGAGATTGCACGAATTGAGAATAAGTTCGATGCCCATCAAAATACTAATGGCATTCCGGCGAGTTAAGACAGCAAAAATACCAAGCGTGAACAGAATTGCACTGATGACGAGATAATGTTGTAAGGTCATTCGTCCCTAACCTCCTTTCGGGAAATCAGGGTGGCTCCGATTAAGGCGACTAACAACAAGACGGAGACGACCTCAAACGGGAGGAGAAAGGGACCATTCAAAATCAGTTCACCAATGCGCTCAGTTGTTGGGGGCAGTTCAGTCCCATCATCGGTAAGATTTTTCCATGCGGGTGTATTCGCGATAACCGTCAGGAGCAGCATAAGTAACATCAAGGCAACCACGCCCCCAAGTAGGAGCTGCCCGCGTTCGATATGGATGTGCATCTCCAAGCGACCACTTGTCATCATAACACCGAATAGAATCAAAACAAGTATACCCCCGACGTAGACAATCACTTGCGTTGCGGCGAGGAAGTCAGCCTGTAGAAAGACGTAAAGCCCGGCGACACCGAAAAGCGTCACCATGAGCGAAAACGCTGCGTGGACAATGTTTCGGACTGTGACGACGACGAGTGCCGAGGCGATTGTTGTCAGCGCGAAACCATAAAAAATAAACGTCTTAAGTGTAAATTCCATCTTTTAAACTGACGCAAGCGAATTATCGGAATTCCTTGGCATACAGATCCTTTTTTTCACGTCCGCACTGCTGCTGTTGTTGCAGTGCTGCTGGCTTTGGATGATTTCTTCAATTTTCTCAAAATTCCACATCGTAAGTGCATTAATCTGCGGCTTCTACGACTTCAGTATCGCCTTTACTATACATCTCCTGTTTGTCGAATTTGAAGATTAAATCTGACCGATCGAACTTGGAATACTCAATGCCTTCGAGTGTATCCTTCATGACAAGGCATTCTGTGGGGCAGACCTCAGTACAAAGCCCACAATACATACAGAGGGACATATCAATATCAAATTGATCCAGATAGAACACAACCGGGTTTCGCGTAACGACCCGCGCTATCTCATCACTGGAGAAAGTCTCGGTGCGACTCTCACTCCCTGAAGGTTCAAGCCGATCAACAACTTCCTGCGTCCCCAAGCGAGAGGTAATATTTGTGACAGTTATTGAATCTGCCGATTTTATTTTTTTATCATCGCCTTCGATGATGCCGATGACTTCTCGCCCGTCTTTGAGGTGTACAATATTCATGCTATCCCACAACTGTTCACCTTTCGGGAGTTTGGTGCCTGTAATCGTAATGCAATCGACTGGGCAAATCATCTCACACTTCTTACATCCGATACAGTCTTCAATCCGATTGTAAAGCTGCCCGCGATACCCTTTCGGAATCTCTCGAACGTTGCGTTTCTTCTCATAGTCGTGTTCATACGGGTATTGATGTGTGACGTTCGGTTCAAAGAACTGCCTGATTGTTACCCGCATTCCGACGAGAACGGTATAAACGCCTCTATAGATGTTTCGTATGTATTTGTCCATCTTTTAATTTTCCTTGCGGTTCGGTGAGATCGGTTTAGGTTTAAAAATCCTAACTCAGTTGTGGTGCTGGTCTCTGGGCGAAAGTCCGCCCAGCAACTTTATACGCCGTGATAAGTCCGATATAGATAATAGCGCAGCTAATGGCAGTGCTAATCAGGGTATCCTCTGGGAAAATAAGCCCCCAGATGCCGGTGCCTAAGATGTTGAAGAAGGCAATGGGAATGAAATATTTCCAGCAGAGATTCATGAGTTGATCGACTCGCAAGCGCGGCAACGTCCATCTCAACCACATCATCAAAAAGACGAGTGCCAATGTTTTTATAACAAAACCGGGGAGTCCACCAAGAATATCGTAACCCGGTAATGCGCCTTCCCAACCCCCGAGGAAAAGGGTCACAGCAATTGCACTCACGGCGAACATATTCGCGTATTCGGCGATAAAAAAGAGTGCGAAGCGCATGCCGCTATATTCGGTATGAAAACCGGCAACGATTTCAGACTCGGCTTCGGGCAAATCAAACGGTGTCCGGTTTACCTCAGCAATTGCAGATATAAAGAAAATAAAGAATGCAATAAAGGTAAAAGGCGTTCGGAAGATTAGCCAACTGAAAATACCGTTGGATTGGCTTGCTACGAGTTCCGACATGCTCAAACTTCCAATGAGCATAACGACCGTTAGGATAGAGAGACCGAGCGGAATTTCGTAGCTGACTATCTGGGCGGCAGAACGGAGCGACCCCAAGAGTGACCATTTGCTGTTTGAAGACCAGCCTGCCATAATTACGCCCATGACGATGACCGAGGAGATCGCCATGATGTAGAAGATGCCGATATTAAAGTCGCTCACCAATATATTTTGACCGAACGGAATCGCGGCGAAAACAGCGAAGGAGCAGGCGAAAATGACATAGGGTGCGAGCAAAAAAAGGAATTTGTCGCCTTGCGGTGGGATATAATCCTCTTTGAAGAGGAGTTTAACACCGTCCGCTAACGTTTGGAGGGTGCCCCACGGTCCAACGCGCATGGGACCCGTTCGATTCTGAAAACGTGCGGAGACCTTACGCTCTGCAAGCACCAACACTAAGGGGAGTAGGGGGACCACTCCAACGAAGATACCAGCACATCCGAACATCACGAGGACTGTACCTAACTCCACAGGGAAATGCGAAGCAACCGCTTCCGGCAATCGCGGAAGGATGACGTTCTGTATAAATTCCTCTGCCCAATTGAGACCCTCTTGCAAGTTCATATTCGGGAAGAAACCGTCAGATGCGTTGAAACCTTGACTTGCAAGCATCCCCCTAAAATCCGACATCTAATCTCCTTATTTGACAAGTGCGTTTATCGGTCAACTTCTCCCATCACAATATCAATACTGCCAATGATGGCGATAATGTCTGCGACCATCAAACCGCGGCTGAGTTCCTGCATCACACTCAAAGCACTAAAACAGGGGGAACGTCCCTTCACGCGCACTGGCTTGGGGGTACCGTCGCTTACAATATAGAATCCGAGTTCACCGCGTGGTGCTTCACTGCGAAAATAAATTTCCCCTTTTGGCGGCCGAACGGCTTTTAAATCTGCCATAACAGGACCGTCAGGGAGTCCTTCGGCTAAAATCTGGCGGACAATCCGGACAGATTCCTTCATCTCGTCCATACGGATTTTATACCGGCTCCAACAATCACCAACAACCGATCCTAATTCTGGAACATCCACAGCAACCGGCACGTCAAAGTCAAATCTATCATAGATGGAGTAGGGTTCGTCTCGTCGGAGATCCCAATCTACACCAGAGCCGCGAAGGTTAGGACCTGTAGCCCCGTAACTCAGTGCCATCTCTGCCGACATAACAGCCACATCGGTAGTGCGTTCGGTAAAGATACTGTTTTTTGTCAGGAGTTCGTTATATTCGTCAATTTTCGGTTCAAAATAGTCCAAAAATTCTTCTATCTCGTCCAAATAATTCTGCTCGGTAATAGAACCGGGTTCCATCGGTATGATTTCGGAGACCCCCCCGATACGGACGTAGTTATAGGTGAGTCGTGCACCACATACCTTCTCGAAAAGCAGAAGCAGTCGCTCGCGATCGCGAAAGGCGTAAAGGAAGGGCGTAAACGCGCCGAGGTCCATACCGTAAGTTCCAAACGAGAGGAGGTGACTCGCAATGCGGTTCAATTCACAGATAAGCACGCGTAGGTATTCCGCGCGTTCCGGGACCTCAAAATCCCGGCTTTCGTCCGCTTCCAATAACTTTTCGACAGCGAGACAAAATCCCCAATTCTGGTTCATCGCCGCTATGTAATCCATCCGGTCGGTAAACGGAATGATTTGGGGATAAGAGAGGTTCTCGGAATGTTTCTCGAAACAGCGATGCAAGTAACCGATATGGGGGATCGCTTCACGAACGACCTCGCCATCTAACTTCAACTCCAAGCGTAACACACCGTGTGTACTGGGATGCTGAGGTCCCATGTTCACCACCATCTCATCGGCGAACGGTTTTAATTCGATAATTTTGCTTTCGGTTTGTTGTGTCGTTTCCATAATGTGGGTTTTACGAAGCTCAAAGTTGTTATTAATACCTACTTATTTTCCCTATATATGATACCACTTTTGCTGCCCAATGTCAAGGCTTAACCTATTTCCTCGGAGAGAGTTTGTGTCGTAGTTTTCGATGTTACTTTTGCGAAAAATGTTACACTTAAGTTACACCAGTGTAATATTTTTTATTTAAATTTATGCCTAACGGACCCTTGTGCTGCCTGAGTTTTCAAAGCCTTTTTGATTCTAATGTTCTGCTATGAAAAAAAGCAAAAAAGCCAAAAGTGTAACATTTTGAGGTACTAAACGCCATACGAATCTGTCCTAATATGGCACGCGCATGCCGCGATAGAATTCGGGTTCCTTGTAATCTTTGCGGAGCGGATACCCCTTCCAATCGTCGGGCAACAAGATGCGCCGCAAGTCATTGTGTCCTTCAAAGAAGATTCCGTAGAGATCGTAAGCCTCGCGTTCGTGCCAATCCGCCGTTTTCCAGATATGTGAGACGCTTGGAAGGTGTGGATTTGTTTTTGGTACCAAAGCTTTGATGACTACACTGTGTCGATGTCGCATGGAATAGAGGTGATAGACGACAGCAAACTCTTCATCGTTGGCATTCAGGTCGAGACCGCTCAGACACATTAGGGAATCAAATGCCAATGAATCGGTTTCGGCGAGATATTGACACACATCGGCGATGGCTGAGGGGGTAATATGGATGCTCGGGTCACCAGCGAGTTCGGTGTCAAAGTTGAGAACGGTTTCACTAAACTGCTTGGTTAGGACTTCATAGATTTCTTCGGGTTTCACGTAATTCCTACTCCATGGTCGCGGTTACAAATCGCATCTACCGTTAGACGCGTCGGTATGTTAAGCAGTGTTTTCTTCTGCGTGATCGTTTTCCGTAGGCGGTACTTCTGCCTCAATCTCGGCATCGGTTCCCTCAAGTTCGTACCACTCCGTTTTGGTGAAAAGTCGTTTCAAGAAGGGAACATGCTCACGTTTAGCGACAGTTTGGGTTCTAATCTTCTCTTGCAGTTTGAGCAATCCTTCGATAAGTGCCTCTGGACGCGGTGGGCATCCGGGTACATAAACGTCAACGGGGATAATACGATCGACACCTTTGAGGACATGGTATCCGTGTTGCCAATAGGGCCCGCCGCTCGTTGCGCAGCTTCCCATTGAGATGACGTATTTCGGTTCCGGCATCTGTTCATATAACCGCCGAATCCGGGTCGCCATTTTGAGCGTCACTGTACCGGAGATAACCATCAGGTCAGATTGCCGTGGGGTTGCGCGCGGGACCCCGGCACCGAACCTGTCGAGGTCGTAGTTGGAGGCGGCGGTCGCCATAAATTCAATGGCGCAACAGGCAAGCCCGAACGTCATGGGCCAGAGTGCCGAGGCGCGCGCCCAGTTAGCGACAGCGTCAACCGAGGTAACAATAACGTTCTTATCTAATTTCTCATCAATTATCATAACTTTCTTCCCTCCGGAGCGATTGGACTTCCAACTGCGTGGAGCGTATCCACTCCAGATCGCCTTTCGCCCAGACGTAAGCAAGTCCAACTAATAGGATGACGATGAAGACGAGCATCTCTAAAAACGCAAAGAGCCCAAAGTCCCGGAAAACGACTGCCCACGGGAAAAGGAACACGGCTTCCACGTCGAAAATGAGGAAGATAAGCGCGATGACGTAAAAACGGGTGTTGAACTTAATTCGTGTATCGCCAATCGGGTCTTCCCCACATTCATAGGGGATATACTTTTCGCCTGAAAATATCTTAGTGTGCAGGAGGCGAGAGATCGTCAGGTTTAGGACGACAAATAGACTGCCAACAATCAAGAAAATTAGCACATTCGCGAAGTTAAAAAGCATTCTGGATTATCCTTGAAAACCGCGGGTTACAAAAACTTCTATGCGTGTACGATTTCGTTTTAAAAATTATATATTATTTTCCCCTGATTTGCAAGTAAAATTTTTAACTCGTGGCGAGGAGCGTGCGCATGCTCTGTCTTTGGTAAAAATACCTCTTAAGTTTTCACATTCAGTCCTGACATTTAATTTTCCCCACGTTGTTATAAGTCAATCGGTCGTTTTCACTTTTGCCCAGATGGTGGTAAGCAACTCTGGTTTGGGGGCAACAGGTAAAATTTTAGGGTCAAACCAGTCCCAGCCTCTGTTGAGTCCGTGGCGTATTGTTGGACCCAAGGGTGCGAGTGGTGTTTTTGCACGCGAATGTAGGTTCACTTTAAACAACTGTCTTTGACCGTCAACTGTCTTTTGGTAGATGAGATCTCTGCCATCGGGTGACCATGCAACTGGTCCAGAAGCATCTTTAACTATCTCATCAAGCATTCTACCGTTGCGATTGACAATGTAGATACCCGTCTCTTGCTCATCCTGCTTCCACCAATAAAGAGCAAGTTTCGTTCCATCCGGCGACCAAACGGGATAGTGGGTGTCCCCGCTTCTAATTCTTGGAAGGAGTCTCACTTTCTCACGGGTTTGTAAATTAATAATCCAAATGTGCATTTCCAGCCGTGCAATGGCAAAGCGCGGACCTACCGCAATGGGCCGCCCCTTCACAATGTCAGTGAAGGCAATCTCAGTCCCATCAGGAGACCAAGCAGGGAAACCACCCCGGGGTATTTTTGCTTCGGCAAGTCGCTCCGCCTCTCCACCATCTATTGTGTTAAAGTATACTGCCCAATCTGGTACAGGCGAATACGTATGGTAAGCAATGTTTTCTCCATCCGGTGACCACGTTGGTGCTGTCCTATATTCCACGTCGCTGAACGCCTGACGGATATTTTCGCCATCGGGATCCATGAGATAGATGTCATAAAGCCCTTGGTGTTCCCGCTCAGAGACGAAAGCAATGTGTTCTCCGGTTGGCGACCAAACGGGATCGAAATCGTCTCCAGGATGGTCGGTTAATCGTACCTCTCCACTCCCGTCAGCGTTCATCATATAAATCTCGCCATTGCCATCACGCGTAGCGGTAAATACAATCTTCGCACGCGTAGGTGCTTCTGCTTGAACGGTAAAAAAGCTTGAAAATACCAGTATCAGACTGGTGGTGAGCAAAAAGAGAAGTCTTATATTTTTCATCGTTGGCTCTCCTAAAAATGCAATAGATAGCGTAGAGGTCTTCCAAGCATGTGCTCACTATTGTTAACGTGAACTTACTATAAGAAGTGGGACAGAAGTAATTCTTCCTATTTGTTAGAACAGACACAATTTTAAGGCAGAAAGGGTGCATAATTTGGGAGAAGTGAAAAATTCTGTATAAACAGGATGGATTTTGCTTGTTCCTGTTCATTCTACGTATCTATTTTTTTTATTTTTGAATTCACATTATCGTTAGCATAATGCTGTTGGATGTAAGCGATGCCTTACCGAGCAACGATTTAACGGGCAGATAAATACTCTCGTGTTTCTTTTTGAGGGACTCAATCTGTTGCTGGAGGTCGTTAACTGCAGAACGCTTATCTGCAGCGGAGACATGCGCATCTGTTACCTTCTGGATCCGTTTGATCTCCTCTTCCAATTCTATAATTTCTGGGTGTCGCTTTTTCAAAAAATCTCGGTAAATCGATAATTCTATTGTAAGTGTAACTGTGTAGTTCCCTTTCTGAAACCCATAATATTTTTGCAAATTTTCCAATGAAACCGCGTGGGTGCTTTCAGCTTTCAATTCAAGTCCTCGGATACACTGAACGGATTTTCCATTTTTTTCCACAAGGATTTTTTCAGAAATTGGAGCACTTATCAAACGTTCTGGCTCAATAGTATTACCGTTGGTGTCCTGAACCTGTAGTTGCGTGAAGGCACCGGATGTTGCAACATCGACGACGGGGACGAAAAGATCAAACTGTCCATTCTGAATACTGAGTTCAAGAGGTATGGTATCTGTGGATGCGTAAGTTGCTTCGGGCGTTGAAAGGGAGAGGACTACCCCGGAGGCGGCAGTGGCTGCATCGGTTGGTGAAGATTGCGTTTGCAAACCCGCAATGCAACCTGTTAGGCTAAAGATCAAAAGTAGATAAAGTGGGATAAGGTTTTTGAATGGTTGCATGGGAAATCCTATTCTATCGTTAGGGTGATTGCGTTGGATACGAGGGATGCCTTTCCACGACGTGCCTTAACAGGTAGATAGATATTTCGCTCCTCGTCCTTACTTCTTTCTTGAATGAATTTAATCTGTTCTTGGTAGTAGTTCACTGCATCCTGCTTGGCAGCGGCTTGAAGATTCGGGTCGTTCTGAAGCCGTGTGAGGTCTCGTCTTAACTCCGCTATTTCTGGATGTTCTTCGGTTATGGATTCTCGGTATACCTCTAAGTCAATCGCGAGGGTTACAGTATAAGTGCCGGGCTGTAACTGATAGTATCTCTGTATGTCTTTCAGCGTCAACTCTTGGTTCATGGATGCTTTGAAATCAAATCCCTGAATACAACGGACGGATTTTCCATCGCGCTGGACGTATTTTTGTGGATTCTCTTGTGTGATTGCACGCTTCGGTTCGACGATTTGTCCGTTCACATCCTTCACCATTACTTGTGTGAAAGCACCCTTCGTCGCGACAGCGAAAAAAGGCACGAGTAGGTCAAATTTACCGTTCTGAATGTTGACCTGGAGCGGGATCTCTTCCTTTGCTGTGTAATTTGTTTTAAGGGTTGACAGTTGGAGTTCCGCAATCGGAGGCGCCGGTTCTTCCGTTTCTGTAGTGGAAGCGGTTTCATTACTTTCCTGCTGCATCATCTGCATGCCTCCGACGCATCCGACAAGTGTGACAATAAATAAAAAGAGATAAGGCGTGATAAATTTTGGTGTGGCTTTCGGGTTGGTATTGGAAAGTATCATTTTATGCTCCTGGTGTTTATTTATGTCTAATGCGGGTTACTACCTGTTTGTTAGTTTGACTTTCCGAGCGGACGCAGACTAAAAGTTTACGCTACAAAATTCTGGGTTTCCGAGCGGACGCAGACTAAAAGTTTACGCTACAAAATTCTGGGTTTCCGAGCGGACGCAGACTAAAAGTTTACGCTACAAAATTCTGGGTTTCCGAGCGGACGCAAACTAAAAGTTTACGCTACAAAATCTGGTAGTAGCAACTTGGGTTAAGGCTAAAGTGTGATACCCAATCCCGGTCGGTCAGGGACTTCAATGAATCCGTTGACGATTTTCTCTGGTGGTGAAACGAGAGAGGCGCGCCACTCGACCTCTCCCCACGCGTATTCGAGGATAGCGAAATTCGGGACACTTGCCATGCATTGCAAGCTCGCGGCTGTTGCAACGGGACCACTCGGATTGTGAGGCGTTACCATGACGTTGCGTGCGGCAGCGAGTATGGCGATTTTTTTTAGCCCCGAAATTCCGCCGACGTGTTTGACATCCGGTAAGATATAATCTACCGCTGCGTGTCTGAGCAATCTATCGAAAGCTTCAGGGGTTCGTAAACGTTCACCGGTTGCAATCGGGATACCGATGGAACGGCTGATATGTGCGAAAGCATCCAGATTGTCCAACGGGACTGCGTCTTCAATCCAGAAGAGGTGCAAGTCCTCCAGTTCTTTTGCGACCTGTATGAGGATACCGGGATTAAAGCGGCTGTGGCAGTCTACCATCAAGTCGATGTCCCTACCGATTGCGGCGCGGATTGTGCGAATCCGATCGATACCGGTACAGATAGCAGGCGTGAGACTCCCGCTCGAAATGTTTGATGTTGAGACGTCGTCAAAGGGGGCGCATTTTATAGCTGTGAATCCTTCGGCAACAGCGCGCTCGGCGTTACTGGCAAACTCAGATGGACTCCGATCAACTGTGGTGCGGTTAATATTGGCATAGAGTCGGATTTTTCCTCGACATTTGCCGCCTAACAATTGATAACTCGGTATGTCCAGGGTTTTGCCTACCAGATCGCACATTGCTTGCTCAATCCCACTGAGTGCTGTGTGATAGGTGTGGCTTTCGGTATCACGATAGAAACGCTGGCGGAATGTCTCCAATTGGAAGGGATTCCACCCAATCAGTGCGGGTTTGAGGGTATCAATGACGTGTTGAACACGACTGTCGTTTCCACCGTGGGAAGCCTCACCGATACCGACTGTGCCATTGTCAGCAGATACCTTAACGAAGAGCCAATTGCCGCGATGGTTTACCTCGACGACTTCGGTTTCTATAGTTTTGATTTTGAGAGTAGGCATTATATTTATATTGTAAGCAGGGGTGTGGCGAGGCAGTTGTGCCTCGCCGTGCGGTATTCTATGATGCCGCTGCCCATTTTACGCCTTGGGTCAGGAATTTCTGCATACCTTCGCGCTCAAATGTTCCGGGTCCGTGTCCCAAAGTGGTGTAAAAGACCCGTCCGGAGCCGTAAGGCTTTACCCACGCCATGGGGTGTGCCTTGCCGAACCATTCCGCGGATGCCAAGACATGGATGTGTGGATCGTGTGCGGAGATGTAGATTTCATCTTCTACATCGAAGTCTTCAACGCCTTGGGTCGTCGGATGGGCGTTATCCTCAATATGGACGGTAAAGGTTGAACCGGGTGGATGCCAATTGGACGCGCCCCCGATGAGGTCCATTGCCTGACCGCCGATCCACCATGCGGTCCCGTGGATTCCGACCAACCCTTTGCCTTCGCTGACAAATTGGAACAAGCCTTCTTCTTCAGCGGGTGCTAAATCGGAGACACGTTCGACAGATCCGTCTTCTCGGCGTTCCGTACGCGTGAAACCTGTACCAAAGACGCAGGCATCGTAGGTATTCAGGTCAGATGCTGCTAAAATCCCTTTGTCGTCGGTTAATGTTGCTGTAATATCGGCATCTTTGGAAAGAAAATCGTGAATGACCTCGGCACTTGCATTAAAGCGGTGATTTTCGCCTGATAGCACGAGAATTTTCGACATAAGAGTCTCCTTTGAAAACGGCACTGAATCCGCCGCTTACGGTGAAAAAATTGAATCCTAAAACGCCACTTTGCGCACATAGTGTAACGCAAAATCAAAATTGTGTCAAACCAATTCTGTTGACCGTCGCGAGCATGAAGAAATTGAGGAAACACCCAAGCAAAAACACTCGCTCCTACAGAAGGCGAATGTTTAAAAAAGATTTTTTGACAATAGTATGGCCTCGTGGTAAAATTAAGCAAAAAGGGAATAATTCTAAATGCCCCGCATTTTCGATAATATCGACCAACCGTTACTTCCTGCCCTCCAACAAACTCTTGAAACCGCTACACATGCCGACTTCTGCGTCGGTTATTTTAACCTCCGGGGATGGAGAGGACTCGGCTCTTACATCCAAAATTGGGGTGGTGGCGATGGTGAATGTTGTCGTTTACTCGTCGGCATGCAGCGGCTGCCTGAAGATGAACTTCGAGAAGCCAAACGACTTGCTCAGCAGCGGGGTGGAATTGATAACCAAACCGCACTCCGCCTCAAACGTAGATTGGCAGCGGAGTTCCGCGAACAACTGACCGTGGGGGTGCCGACCCGGGCAGACGAAATTGGCTTACGCCAATTGGCACAGCAGCTTCGCGACGAGAAGGTCAAGGTAAAACTCTTCCTTCGATACCCGCTTCACGCAAAACTCTATCTCATCTATCGCACTGACACGATTACGCCAACAGTCGGTTATCTCGGTAGTAGCAACCTGACCCTGTCTGGACTTTCACTACAAGGAGAACTTAACATTGACGTTGTTGATGCCGATGCTTGTGAGAAGTTAGCGGATTGGTTTGAAGACCGATGGGAAGATCAATGGTGTATTGATATTTCTAAGGAACTGGTCGAAATTATTGAAAAGAGTTGGGCGCGTGAAGAACGCATTCCGCCGTATCATATCTATGTCAAAATGGCGTACCATCTTTCCCATGAGGCACGCGCTGGGTTAACGGAATTTCAGATTTCACGCGAATTTCAAGACAAACTCTTTGAATTCCAGACCGCTGCCGTGAAAATCGCCGCACATCACCTCAATAGACGCGGTGGTGTACTCATCGGTGATGTTGTCGGTCTCGGTAAGACACTGATGGGCACTGCACTGGCACGTATACAGGAAGATGATTATGATCTCGAAACACTAATTATCTGTCCGAGGAATCTTGTTGATATGTGGGAAAACTATCGGGAGGCATATCGCTTGCGCGGACGGGTGCTCTCGATTAGCCGAGTCATCAATGAGCTGCCGGAACTTCGACGGTATCGACTCGTTATGATTGACGAAAGCCATAACCTCAGGAACCGTGAGGGTAAACGCTACCGAGCCATTCAGGAGTATATCCAACAAAATGAGAGCAAGGTTATCCTCCTTTCGGCAACGCCTTATAACAAAACCTATCTGGATCTCTCTAACCAACTCCGTCTCTTTGTGGACGAAACTGAGGACCTCGGCATTCGGCCGGAACACTACATCAAGGCGTTAGGCGGCGAGCTCCAGTTTAGACGGAAGCATCAAAGCGGTGTCCGAACGCTTTCAGCGTTTGAACAGAGCGAATATATTGACGACTGGCGGGAATTGATGCGTCGGTATCTCGTGCGCCGGACCCGCAGCTTTATCACGGAAAACTATGCCGAAACGGATCCTGAAACAAACCGGAAATATCTCTCTTTTCCTAATGGGACTCGCTCCTATTTCCCTACACGCCGACCGAAAACTGTACAGTTCACAATCGATGACCAAAACCCAGAGGATACCTACGCTCAGCTGTATTCGTCTGCTGTTGTGAACATAATCAGCAACCTTAAATTGGCTCGATACGGACTCGCCAATTACGAGATCAGTGAGCATTCATCAGAATCTCTTTCTCAAAACGAGCGGACGATACTGGAAAACCTTTCTCGTGGTGGACAACGGTTGATGGGATTTTGCCGAACAAACCTTTTTAAACGTCTGGAAAGTAGCGGACAGGCGTTCATTCAATCTGTTGATCGGCACATTCTTCGTAATTATATTTTCCTTCACGCCATTGAGAATGATGCCCCGCTACCTATCGGTGGGCAAGATGCCGAAATGCTCGATACCCGGTTTGAAGATAGAGATACCGATGATGCCAATCTTATCGTGGATGCTTTTGGTGATGAGGAGGATACGCAGCTTAGCTCACACGGGTTGGGAAACCCAACCCCTACGAATGCATATACAGCCGATGCATACAAACAGCGCGCTGCTGAGGTCTATGGACTCTACGAGACGCGGTATCAAAGCCGATTTAAATGGATCCGTTCAAATCTTTTCCATTCGATGCTTCGCGAAGATCTCACGGATGACGCGATCGCACTCGCTGAAATCTTGAAACAATACGGGACATGGGACCCCGAAAAAGATGCAAAACTTAACGCACTGCAAAACCTTTTAACCCAGACGCACCCTAAGGATAAGGTCCTCGTTTTCACACAATTTGCGGATACGGTGCAGTATCTGACAGATACGCTCTCAGAACGCGGACTGACACAGATTGCCTCTGCAACCGGCAGCTCAGCAGATCCGACGGGGTTGGCGTGGCGATTCAGTCCTGTGAGCAACGATAAACGGAGTAGGATTAAGCCTCAAGATGAGTTGCGGATACTCATCAGCACGGATGTTCTCAGTGAGGGGCAGAATCTACAAGACTGTTCAATCGTCGTCAACTACGACCTACCGTGGGCAATCATACGTCTTGTGCAGCGCGCGGGTAGGGTTGACCGAATCGGGCAAACGGCTGAAAATATTTTATGTTATTCATTCCTGCCTGCTGAAGGTGTGGAGCGTATCATCAACTTGCGTGGACGCGTCCGCGCACGCCTCCGTCAAAATGCTGAGGTTGTCGGTACGGACGAAGCCTTCTTTGAAGACGACGGTGATGAAGGCAATGAAACAATCGCTAACCTCTATAACGAACGAGCCGGGTTGCTCGATGATGAGCAAGATAACGATGTCGATCTCGCCTCTCATGCGTATCAGATTTGGAAAAATGCGATTATACAAGACCCAAGCTTAGAAAAGGTTATCCCTGAATTGCCGTCTGTCGTTTATTCGACCCGACCGCATACGCCAACAGATATCGCACCTGAAGGTGCGCTGGTCTATATCCGGACAGGGCAAGAAAATGACGCGCTTGCATGGATGGACCAGGATGGGCAGAGCGTCACGGAATCCCAATTTGCGATTCTTCAAGCAGCGGCTTGCAAACCGGATACTGAAGGACTTCTCCCCCTTGAAGAGCATCACCGTCTCGTCCAAGAAGCCGCAAGGATTATCGTTTCTGAGGATCGATCGGTTGGCGGGCAACTTGGACGACCATCGGGTGCGCGTTTTCGGACTTATGAACGTTTGAAAGATTACGCCTCTGAGGTGGAAGGCTCGTTGTTTGTGGATATGCAGAAACTTGAACGAGTCATTCAAGCGATCTATCGGCATCCCCTACGCCAAACAGCAACCGACTCCCTCAACCGTCAACTTCGCAGTGGTATTTCCAACGAAGGTCTCGCTGCATTGGTGATTGATTTATGGGAAACAGAGCGACTTTGTATTATTGAGGAAGAACGCCAAGCACGAGAACCACAGATCGTTTGCTCATTGGGACTGCGTACAGGTGACGCATGGATCTAAGGAAAAGATAGACTCGGCCCAAACCCGTTAGGTGCGGGTTCCACCCGCCCCGAATCTTGGACCCAAACCTTGGTTTAGCAAAAAGGGTGCTTGAGTCTCATTTATACATGATGTATAATTTGCCTAACCCTGACACTGACACACGGAGATTTCAGATGAAGCGGCCCAAACTCGTTATTGGTTTCCTCATGGATGACGAACTGACTGTCAAAGCTGCGAACATTTCAAAGCCCCTTGCGTGGCTCAAAGAATTGGAAGTCGGAGACCTTGTTGAATTTTTCGAGGGATTACTCGAATTGATCACACAAATTTCAGACGGAGCGGAGGATCTTGAGTCGCTTCAGGTTTTTCTGTCCCTTTGGCGGGAAGTCGCCTTAGAAGCCAGCGACATGGAAGACGAAGAAAGCGAGAGGTTCTGGCGAACGTTGACCAATTCCATTGAAAGGGCGATGAGCACTGCCGGACAGGGTATCTTTGTCGGTTTTGACCGTGACAAAGACGGCGAAGATGAGTTTGGTTCCCCTTGGATAGATATTATTGATGGGCAACCGGAACGCAGCGGCATAATGTATCCCATGACTTATGGGGATCCGTTTAGAGAACCTGTGGTGGCTGATGTGACGGAGCAAGAACGCGATCACTACTTAACCTTACCGATCTCTGAACTTGGGCTCTCTACCCGGGCTCACAACTGTCTGGTCCGCGAAAACATCAGCACGCTCCGGGACCTCGTGGCGAAAGCGGACTGGGATTTGTTGGAATATAGTGGCTTCGGAGATGGCTCGCTGCGTCAAGTTAAAGAACGACTCGCCCCCAAAGGACTCTTCTTAGGAATGGACTTGGATGATGATGAAGACTACGAAGAGGATGCCTAAGGAAAGGATAAACAGAAATGCTTAACCTCGGAGAAACACGCCAATACCTCAGAGAATCCGACTTTGAAAACCTCTTTACACAACAACTCGGTTGGGAGTATCACATCCAAACCCTCAACGTCCCAGTAGACGAAACCGAATATACACTCACCGCAATCGCTGAAAAACGCGGCATGGTTGTCTTTGAATGTCCAGCAATCGGGGTTTCCGACGGACGCATCCCAGATTATGCCACCCGCCGCAAGATCCAAAAACAGGTCGCCAAATCCGCCTACGAACACTGTACTGCCATCAGAAATTAGGGCCATAGTCTAAACCAAGATTGTGATATAATAACCTTCTCACTGAGGCGTTAGGCAGGGGATCCGAAAGGCGAGCCTGTCACCGCTTTACAGGAGTTACCTATGATCTTAATACCCGCTGCAGACTCGATATAGGAAGTGTTAACGCATTCTATATTGACACGTACCCCGTGACAAACCTTGAATACCAGCAATTTCTATTTGAAAAACCGCAGTGGCAAAAACCGCATATTGAGGATAGGTTTCACGACGCGGATTACTTGTTGAATTGGGACAGAAACGACTACCCAAAAGGAAAAACAGATTATCCCGTTGTTTATGTGAGTTGGTTCGCTGCAATGGCTTACGCTTTATGGGCAGGAAAGCGGCTCCCGACGGAAGCAGAATGGGAAAAAGCATACGGGGTTGTCAAGAAGTATCCGATTTGGGAGTGGTGCATAGACCTCTATGACGACGATTTTTTCTTCGCAACACCCCGTAAGAACCCACGTGCAGGTACGAATGAAATAGGCTGGTTGACAGCCAATTTCACAGATATTGAAACACTTCCTGTGAGGGCATTACGCAGCAAAGGTATCTCCGCCACCAATCGCCTACTGCTTTCACCAAAAAATACCCTCTACGAATACGGATTCCGTTGTGCACAATCAGCAGACTAATCCGAACTGATAGATTTCCTGTAACGACTCTCATAGTATCTATCTATCTATGTACTGCCATCGGAAATTAGGGCCACCCTCTAAACCAAGATCGTGATAGAATAACAATCACACTTGAAAGGAGTCTTTGAAACGCTCTCGCTCTGCTTTAGGGTAACTTGACACCTGTCGAATTTGAGCAAAAAACTTGTCTTAACTTTGCTAAATTTTGGTCTGAATAAACGATGGCACTTCAATACTCTGAAACGCGCTATTCTCTTTCTGGGATTTTTGCGCAATACGGTTGCAGGTATGCCTAATTTATGTTAGAATAGCAGGTGAAGCGAGGTTTCATCCTGCGATGAAAACCGGACAATCAAAAAACACAACTAACCAAAAACGGAAGCAATGCCCTGCTTTCCCATTCTACGATGAAGAGGATGTCCTTAACTTGGATGCTGCCATCGTTACGCCACGGCCGCGTCAATCTGGCACAATACGGGTTAAGTTGGTATACGAAGAACCGAGTAAACCGATTCCTGTTGAAAACCCTTGGAAAGGGTAAAATATGGAAACTGCCGACCTTAAGACAACACATTGCTCAAGGCGAAAACGCCATGACCGAATTCAAAGAGAACTTCGATCAGGAAGCCATTGAGACCGCTGCTGCATTTGCAAATACCGACGGTGGCACTATTCTTATTGGTGTGTCTGATAGGCAGGAAATCAAGGGAATTACCATAGGCAAAGAGACCCTTAGAGACGTGTCAAACCGGATTTCCCAAGCGACTGAGCCACGGGTCATCGTGGAAGTTGAATCGGCTGATGTAGAAGGAAAATCGGTGCTGTTGGTGCATATCGCAGAATCCTCTATAAAACCCGTTTCTGTTAGAGGAAGATGTCATAAGAGAGTAGGAAATAGCAACCGCGTCATGTCCCCACAAGAGATTGCCCGGATGCACCTCAACGCCACTGGACAAACCTGGGATACACTCTTAGTCGCAAACTCGAGAATTGATGATATAGATCAGCAAAAGGTTCAATGGTATTTAACGCGTAAAGAAGAGGTCCGAAACGTTAGTAAACCGCGCGACATGACCCTACAGGATCTGTTAAGGAACATTGATGGTAGCAGTGCCGATGGCGTACCTACAAACGCCGGTATTCTCTTTTTTGGCGAGTATCCACAAAGGTTCTTTTACAATGGACAATTGCGGGTTGTTAGATTTAAAGGAACATCGGTTACCCATCCTGTTATAAATCGACTGGATTGCTCTGGCGCACTTTGGGAGATGGTCGATGCCGCCGAGGAATTTATAAGGAAAAATATTAGACTTCTCAGTTTTCGCACTTCAAGGAGTTTCCAACGAGACGATAAGTTTGAGTATCCTCTGAAGGCATTGCGAGAAGCCATTATCAATGCTTTAATTCACCGCAACTATCAAAAATATTCAGATGTTCGAGTCTTCATATTTGATAACCGTGTTGAGATTATTAATCCCGGTACCTTTCCAGAGGGTGTGAATCCTAATGAACCTGTCCATGAACCGGTGAATCCAATTTTGAGCCAATTCATGTACGATGTTGGTTTCATTGAACGATACGGTTCTGGTATTCGGATGATGCGAAGGCTCTGTAAGGAGTGGGGAAACAAAGCACCGCGTTATGAGTTTCACCCACTTGAGACGAAAATTATATTTGATTCCCCGATTCAAGAGACGACCTTTATAGAAATCGATGATATTTCAGAACAGTTGAACGAGCGTCAAAAGAACGCTTTTTTCTATGTGCAAAGACAAGGGCAAATTGCGACAAAGGAATATGTAGAGATCAACCAGGTCTCGCGCCAGACCGCCTATGCAGAACTCAGGGATATGGCGGATAAAGGTTTATTCATTGTGATAGGAAAGGGAAGAGGAACCAGATACGTCCGAAAAGTCACTGATTAATTAGGCGATTAATTAGGCGATTAATTAGGCGATTATCGCAAGGAGTACGTTTCAGATGTCAGAAGAAAAACTTGAAGGCATCACCAAAATAGCCGTAAAGGGTTTCAAGTCAATAGCAGAAGAATGTGAGATTGACATCCGTCCTTTGACCCTCCTTGCCGGTACGAACAGTTCCGGGAAATCCAGCATCATGCAACCTCTCTTGATGCTGAAGCAGACGCTGGAAGCACCCTATGATCCGGGGCCGCTGTTGCTTGATGGACCGAATGTTCAGTTTACTGAGGCATCGCAATTCTTGTCCACGTTACCCAGCGAAAAGGGAACTGACCGCTTTCGGATTCGGGTTGACAACTATATTCATGTTTCTGATTTGTCATACTCGGTGACGATAGCTTTCAAAAAAGAGCAAAGCGGAATAGGAATTGTCGAAATGACTATGGAAAGCACAGAGGCTAACCAACGACCGTCTCACAACCGTTTTACTTTGTATCCAAAGATGTCTTCTGAAGAAATCAGGTCGCTGGGCATCCACGGTCCATTCGGTGAAGATTTTGATGAGGTAAAGCGTTCGCGATGTTTTTTGGGGCTTGGATCCCAAGATATAAATGGGTTCTATAGTGTCACTTATAAACTCGCTTCCAATATTGCCAACATCATTCATCTTTCGAGGTTACGAGGTAATCCAGAACGCGCCTACAAACTGGCCTATCCGCATCCATGGTATCCCGGGACATTTGAAAAATATGCTGCGAATCTCATTTACGAATGGCAGGAAACAAAAGACGAGTGCCTGAAAATGCTGACTGATGCCCTTCATATCCTTGGACTAACCGGGAAGGTTAGTGCCAAAAGAATCGGGGACATCAGCATTCAACTTCAAGCTGGTCGTCTCCTGCACGATAGAATTGGCGAAACAAACATGGTCAGTATTGCCGACATGGGATTTGGAGTGTCACAAATTCTGCCTGTTTTAGTTGCGGTAATTGCAGCGGAACCGGGACGATTGGTTTATATTGAACAACCCGAGCTCCACCTTCATCCCCGTGCACAAGTCGCGTTAGCACAAGTGCTGGCAGACGCGGCGAAACGTGGGGTGCGCATTGTTGCTGAAACGCACAGTTCACTGTTGCTTTTAGGAATCCAAACGCTTGTCGCAGAAGGGGATCTCTCGCCAGACTTAGTCAAGCTCCATTGGTTTACACGACGCGAAGATGGTGTAACCGAAGTTAGCAGCGTGGACTTAGACGAAGCAGGGACTTATGGTGATTGGCCCGTGGATTTTGATGATGTCAGTCTCAACGTGCAGAGTCGTTTTCTTGATGCCGTAGACAACGTCAGATTTGGCGACAAGGAGACTTCGTGAGATCAAGAAATTCAAAACGGCGCGCCACCTGAGCCACGTCGTTGCCTTTCAGCTTAATTTTGTGCATCTTATATCCTTGCACCAATTGCCGAGTTTTGTTAAAATACTTACCATAACAGGTAAGAAACCTTGCGAGTGACGTGATGCAACCCGTTCAAGTTATCAAACGAACAGACGCGGATTACCCGAAACGATTGAAGGACTATCTGAAAGCAGACACGCCAGAAGCCGTCTGGGCACGCGGCAATATCAACTTATTACCTGGACAAAACACCGCCTTAAATAGAAACCTCTGGGCACTTTTCTGCTCCAGCAAATGTCCGGGAGAGATCATCCTAAAAACACACGACTTGGCACAGGAATTTAGAAAAGCAGGCATTCCAACAATCGGTGGGTATCACTCTCCAGTTGAGCAGGAGTGCCTACGCGTCTTACTGCGTGGTTCACAACCTATTCTCGTTTGCCCTGCACGGAGTATCGAACGGATGCGACCCAAACCGACGTGGAAGAATGCCTTATCCCAAGATCGATTCTTAATACTATCTATTTTCGAGAATCAAGAACGAACGACAGCGACATTGGCGAACCAGCGCAACGCGTTTGTTGCGGCACTCGCGGATAATATTTGTATTGCGCACGCTGCAGCGGATAGCAAAATCTTGGAATTAGCACAGATGGTAATCGCTTGGGGTAAATCTGTTTTCACCTTTGATACACCAGCAAATGACGCACTTTTTCGACTTGGGGCGCGACGAATTGAATCGTCCCTAAGTGTAAAGTAAGGATCATTTGACATTTACGCTGCATAATGATACAATAGAGTTAAACAGGACAGACGCAAAATCAGAGAATTAGATCTGTCATGACGCGATAGGTGCGGTTGGGAATGCACGTCGCATTTAGGCGAGTACGCCGCAAAACCGCACCTACCGGGCAAGTGCTTAAGTCATAGTTAAATTTGAATTATTAAAGAGTGGGAGTGTATGAAAAAAAGTAGTGTTGCATTAACCCTCGGACAAGTCGCTGCTGGGAGTATTGTTGGGCTGTTAGGCGGTTGGCTCTGTTTATTGGTGTTTGAGAATTTTATTTGGCAAGTGCTACTCGGAGATCGGATTCGCCACGGTTTTTGGGTCGGTTTGCTACTCCTCATCTCGTTAAGTGTCTGGTACGCAACGGTGATCATCGGAGCGAGCCAAGGTATCCGCTTTGTAAGCCAAAAGTTCGGTGTTAACATCCCCCTAAAACCGCTTTACTCAGGTGCCTTTTTAGGTCCGCCCGCTGTCGTCGGTTTGCTTGCGCTGCTTAACGTGCCGTGGGAGATATTTGGTAGACCGAACCTAATTCTGGCGTTGATCCTTCCGCTGCTTAAGGCACTGGCGTATGTTATTTCGCTACCCATGCGCGGGTGGGTGTCGCTGGGTTTACCGGTCGAGATTTGGTATATTCTGGCTGTTCCTATCGGCGCGATATTGGGATACCGATTGGCGGCTGCCGAAAATACCGAAGTTAGTGCGGAACATGGATAAATATTTTTAACTATTAAATCTGGTCGATGCCTCCGTTGTCGGCATCGGTCTTAAATTGGTAAAAAGCGTCCTTTAGGTTAGTAAATGTCTCTTAATAATTTTCAGGACTTGCGCAATTTTGACCGTAGGGTGCTTTGTGAGATTCTGTAGGGACACTGGACGCAGCAGCCCAGGATCAGTGATAAAAAAATGCAATATGATGATAAACCAAAGGACGAATGCGGTGTCTTCGGGGTCTTCGGTCACCCTAAAGCGGTAGAGTTAACCTATTTGGGGTTACGTGCCCTGCAGCATCGAGGACAGGAGAGCAGCGGGATTGTTGCCTCAGACGGTGAGAAGTTTACGTATCACCACGGCATGGGGCTTGTCCACTCTGTCTTTACGACTGAGGTTTTAGCGCAACTCAATGGTCATACCGCTATTGGGCACAACCGCTACTCAACAGCAGGGGAAAGTACACTGGAGAACGCGCAGCCGCTGGTTCGGAATTACAAACAGGGTCCCCTCGCACTTGGTCATAACGGCAATCTTGTCAACTCATCATACATTCGGAACCATCTGGAGAATGCGGGTTCAATCTTCAGCACAAGTTTAGATACCGAGGTCTTTTTCCATCTCATAGCGCATTCTCGGAAACAGGTGTTGGAAAATAGAATTATTGACGCACTTCGGAGTATTGAAGGGGCTTATTCCTTCGTATGCATGGATAAGAATACCCTCATAGGCGGGCGCGATGCGCACGGATTCCGTCCGCTCTGGCTGGGTAAACTGGATGATGCTTATGTCCTGGCATCCGAAACGTGCGCGCTTGATGTAATTGAAGCCGAACCGATCCGTGAGGTGGAACCCGGTGAGTTGATATTTATACGTTCTGCACACCGCGGCGTAGAATCCTTCCGTTTTCGTAGAAGAGAGCCGAAATTATCGCAGTGTATCTTTGAATATATCTATCTGGCACGCCCGGATGGTAGGATGTTCGGTCAGAGCGTGAATAGTACGCGCCGTGAATTCGGTAGGCAGCTCGCCCGTGAACATCCCGTCAAAGCGGATGTCGTTATCCCAGTCCCCGATTCTGCAACGATTGCCGCCCTCGGCTATGCTGAGGAGTCTGGTATTCCTTTCGATTTAGGGTTGTCGAGAAATACCTTCGTTGGACGCTCTTTTATGAATCCTACGCAGGATATCAGGGAACTCATGGTAAAGATAAAGTTGAATCCGATACGCGATGTCCTCCGCGGCAAACGGGTCGTGCTTGTAGACGATTCAATTATGCGTGGGACAAATAGCAGGAAGCTCATCAAAATCGTTCGGCAAGGCGGCGCGACCGCCGTACACCTCCGTATTGCATCCCCTCCGAATAAGTTCTCATGTTTCTATGGTGTGGACACGCCGACACGTGGCGAGTTGATTGCCAGTTCACACACGATTGAAGAGATCCGCAAATATATTCGTGCCGATAGCCTCGGTTATCTGAGCATTGATGGCATGCTCAACTCGGTGAAGGCATCTCAAGATTTTTGTACCACCTGTTTTGATGGAGAATATCCAGTCCCGTTTATGGATGAGCCTTCAGAGCAGCTGCCCTTGATTGTAGATTAGTAGGTTATGGGTGATGGGTTGAAGTGCGTAAGTCCGGTGTAAGTTTGGATCAGTGTTGCACGACGAGGAACTTTTATGCAGTATAGACAACGTGGTAAACAGAAAAGACCGAATCCGATAGGGACAGCGCAAGGACGGCATACGCTCATCTCTTTGCTCGGATGTGCGATCCTCGGTATGGTTCTGAGCAGGATTCTTCCGTCTGTGATTGGGAAATTACGACCCAGTATGACCCCGGCTGAAGCCGAGGATATAGGTGTTCTCATTGCGTTGGTTATTAGCGGAATTGTATTGGTCATTAGCCTATTGAGACCGCGGAAACAAAGTGTTTCACCGCTGCGCAAACAATTAATGAAGGAACAAGAAAAATCAGATGGCAGATAAAAAGCCGTTGACATACGCCGATGCGGGTGTCTCATTTGAAGCCGAAGCCGAGGCAATAAAACGGCTAAAAGGACTGGTTCAAACGACCTATCGTCCCGAAGTGCTCAGTGATGTTGGAAGTTTCGGTGGACTGTTTGCCCTCAAGGCCTACAACGAACCTGTTCTCGTATCCAGTACAGACAGTGTCGGTACAAAACTGAAGGTAGCGTTTAAAGCATCGCGACACGATACCGTCGGCTTTGATATCGTCGCCCATTGTGGAAACGACATCGTTGTGCAGGGTGCTGAACCGCTCTTCTTTCTCGATTATATCGGCATTAATAAAGTGGTGCCGTCGGTTATTGAGCAGGTTATTGATGGCTTGGCATCGGGTTGCCGGGAGATTGGATGCGCGCTAATCGGTGGTGAGATCGCGGAGCTTCCTGATTTCTACGCCGTTGGTGAATACGATTTGGTCGGTACGATCGTCGGTGTAGTAGAAAAAAAAGACGTGATTACTGGCGGTACAATTGCACCCGGGGATAAGCTCATCGGGTTAGGCTCGGCGGGTTTACATACTAACGGCTTTTCGTTGGTGCGTCGTATTCTGTTTGAACGGTGCAGCTACGACGTTGACACCTACCTAACAGAACTCTCAGAAACGGTTGGGGACACCCTCCTCGCATCTCACAAGAGTTATGTGAAATCTGTGTTGGCACTCCAGGAGGTATGTGAGATTAAAGGACTGGCACATATCACCGGTGGTGGGCTCCCTGCGAATGTACTGCGGATTCTACCCGATGGATGTGTAGCCGAAATCCAAAAAGGGACATGGGAGATTCCGTCTATTTTTTCGTTTTTACAGGCGAAAGGGGACGTTGAAGACGAAGAGATGTATAGGGTTTTCAATATGGGAGTTGGGATGGTGGTCGTCCTTTCGCCGGATGATGTTGATATTGCGATATCGTCTCTCAACGCATCTGGAGAGTCCACCTATCTCATTGGAGAAGTGATCGCTGGCGCAAAGGGGGTACGAGGTGTCACTTCCTAATACAGACGCACCGGCGATGTCTCCCCTTTTAGATGAAGCTGCGCTAAAAGAATTGGTGGTTTTGCTTGATGAGACCCATCCACAAGTTGTTTTGGCAGCGTTCCAAAATGTAGACGACACCGATGCCGCTGTGTTTTTTGTAATGTGTGCACACTTGGAGAGTGAGCTCATCGGCAATGCTCTTGCTGCATACGCTGGGAAACTTTTCGCGCAGTTACCCTTCGACAGGCAGGTGCGTATTGCTGAGCAGATAACTGCCACGGAGGTTGTTGATGCTGAACGTGCGGCTCAAATCTGGCATGAACATATCGCTAAAATTAAGGAGACACTCCAACAAACGACTTTCTTAGGGAAAGGCACAACAAACCTTGCCAAACTCTTATCCTATATGGACGTAGCGGAACAGAATCAACTGTTGGAGACTTTGGCAGAGAAAGACCCCAAGATGGCAGATAGTGTTTCTGAACAACTCTTTACCTTTGAGGATTTAGGTGAGTTGGAGAACGAGGCGATTAAAACTGTCCTGAAAGTACTCGACAAGCAGACCTTAGCGGTTGCGTTGCACAACGCGCCCGTTACGGTACACGATCGATTCTTTGAGAACATGTCTGCGTCAGAGGCAGAAGCACTGGAAGCGGAAATCGCAGCACTGACGTTTGAACAGACGCAAATTGCCGATACAGCCCGTCAATCTGTTGTCAATTTAGTGCGGAATTTCGCAGCAAAAGGGTTACTGAAAATAGGCTAAGCTCTGGATTCTTCTGACATCTGTCCTGGCGCAAGTACGGTGGCGAGGCATTGGTAAGTGGTATTCTTAGTTTTCCTTAAGCCTGAAATCAACAGGTATTTCGACCTCCAGACTGATCGGTTCTCCACCTTTTGTAGCGGGACGAAAGGTGCTCTTTTTCAGCATCTCAATCGCCGCTTCCTCAAGTCCATACCCGATGCTTGTCACTGCTACAATGTCTTGTGGGATGCCATTTTCATCGATAGTTACTTTCAGAATAACCTTGCCTTCTTTCTGTGCTCTCTTTGCCGCATCTGGATACTTCTTTTCTGCGAGAAACTTAATCTTTGGCTCAATGACCCCAGGCTCAGGCTCGAAGTCAACGCCCCCCAATCCGGGCCCTCCTTCTAATCCAGTGTCAACATCGAGTTTGTTAATCAGTGATGGCGCTTCACGCTGAATTTCAAAGCCGGCTGCCTTCGTCTCTGGTTCCAATGAGCGCGAGGGTTGGGCGAAATTTCGGTCGACCTCTATCATTTTGGGGCCGTCGTCTGCGCCAGGTGTTGAAAGGTCAACTGTTGCTTCTGTACCATCTGGAATGACAAATCCGTCCCTTGAGGGCAATTGTGAAGTGGCGGTCGCAAGCGGACGCTGAATAAGAACTTGCTGCTGTTGTGGTTTTGTTTCAAATTTTGGTGTCTCTCTGCGTCGGAGGCGACGCTTGGTTTTTGGTTCTTCTGTAACGATGCTAATGTCAAACGTCTCTTGATTCATTTCAATCTGTTCGGCAATAAAGAAAGCACTAATAACAAACCCAATAATTGCGTGAAATGCGATTGCGACTGAAAACGCTGTGGAACTCCGCCCGACGTGCTTTTGCGTGATCGGATGCTTCACTATGTTTGCTTGTGCGGTGGAGATACCTTGTTGTTGACTGGTATTCAGCGAAACCTTCTTCAGGGCAACAAAACGCTTCGGTTTTTTACGTTCTGCACGACGCCGCTGCATTTCAGTAAGCATGCCGGAAGTTCTGCTACTCATCTGTTTTCCTCCTCTAAAAAGAAGAACCTATGATTTCGGTTCGGAAACCTGTCTATATGAACCCGATTCTAAAAGGTTTAGCTGAAACGAGTCCGTCAAAAAACTAAAGACCATTTATGATCGCAAGTACTTATTTTTGACATCAAATGCCAAGAGAAGGTTTAATAGCCTCTATAGAATATGGCATAATTTGTGTATAAAGGTACTTTAAACGCTTTAATTATAACATATTTCTTTTTTTTTTTCAATTTTTTTCAAATCCGATGGATTAGGTTTTCCGATTATGGATTCCACCAATAGGTCATCTTTGCCACAACCGTGGAATCCAGCAGTGTAGACTTTGTCGCGCCATCAGTATCGTAAGTCTGATTGAAAACGAAGTAGAAATCGCTTCCGGGACGATAGATGTAATTAATCAGGAAGTTCATAGACACAACGTCTGCATCCGTATTCCACTGTGCGAAGACTTTCGCGAAGAGTTCTGTAGAAAAGGAATAGTCGAGTCTCCCTCGGAAAAGATTGACATAAACAGGACGAGGTTCTCCGTCGGTAAAGTAAGTTACCGGCAGGTCAACGATCTGATTAAATTGGTATTCTGCCCGCATGGCGATATTCCCATTCGGTTTAAGGACGGTTTCTATAGAGGCTCTGCGCACTTCACCCTCGTAGAAATCCTCAATACCGACATCAAGCGTTCCACCAATTACCCGACTATCATTACTGGAGAGACGGACACTGTATGTGTTAGCGTAGTAGCCGCCTATCGGAATTTCTACACCGTCCCGAAAATCGAAGATCTCGTCCAGCCGCTCAAAATTGCGCCTACCCCTGAAAAGAATATAGTCCCCGGAGTTAAACTCGAACCAATTGAGGTAGGAGATGTCCCATTCTTGTACTTTGTTGTCGTGATCGAGGAGGTAGTTCATCTCGGGTCCTGTCCAAATCTGCCGGACCCCGAATTTTTGGGGTCTCGGTGTCCAGCGCATCTCGCTTCGGAAATGACGGATGCCTGTACGTCGGACGTATCCTACGGCGGGATTGAAATCCTCACCGATGTCGGTATATGAACCCTCTACACGGAAAACATTGCTCTGCCATCGGGAACCGAGATACCAAGAGTTGTTTTGCCCAAACATACTGGACATACCGGGTTCGGCAGTCAATGCCCACATACCCCGGACATTTAAACGGTCGTTGGGTCGATATTCAAAGTCAAGCCCACCGGCGCGGTTGTAATCCCCGAATTCGTCTTTATTGACGCCAATCACTCCGATCCTCGAACCGGCGGCAATGTCTTTTGTGAGCCGAAGCACGGAAAAGTTTGTCCGGGGTACATTGACAGGATCATCCTCGGTAGTGTCATCGTGGAATTCATCGGTAAGGACATTGAGAAGCCCAACGCCATAAGATCCAATCTTACCGGTCGTTTTTCCGCCAAAAATAATAGGAACGGCGTTTCCTTCAGCGAGTCCAATGCGTCGGCTATAGAAAAGGAGCATCGGTGGGGGGCGGCGGAAACTCGTCCGCGGAACCCCAAAATCGAACAGTCCTGCGCCTTCCAAAAAGAACGGACGTTTTTCGGGGAAGAAGAGGCTAAATCGGGTTAAATTCACCTGTTCGTCATCTGCTTCAACTTGAGCGAAGTCTGTGTTATAGGTAACATCGGCGGTGAGGTTTGAAGTGATACCGTATTTTGCGTCAAAACCGAGTTTAAATTCGCGTGTGGTTTCGAGGTTTGCGTCGTCGTCACTGACCTGGGCGATTCCGGGGAGAATATAAGGGAGCACTTCTAAGTTTCGGGAGGGTGCGATCCCTTCTAATCCGACGAGGCTTCCGACGTGTGCTGTTCGGTATTTGGCTCTACCGCCGTAAGAGGAGGGAACGGGGTTCCAGATTGCTTCTTCTCGTGAACGCGCGATCCCACGTCCAGCATTGATGCCCCATGTCATGGGATCGTTCTTTTCAAAGCGGAGTTGACTAAACGGAACGCTGAGTTCCGCTGTCCAATAAGAATCATTGATTTTCGATTTGCATGCGACGACAGCATCCCAATCCGAGTTAAATGTATCACCACTGTTCGTAATAGCTCTGTCTTGTACTGCTCCAAGAGGGTTCATTCGAAAGAAAAAGCCGCTTCTTTTGTCGTTATATGTATCCAATATCACAAAAACATTGTCATTTTCGTGTAGGTCGCGTGAGTCCCGACGCATTTCGTTCGCAATGAGTTTGGACATCTCCGAATCGTAACAGGTGAAACCGAAATAGATATTCTCATCATCGTAGAGGATCCGAAGTTCCATTGGTTCGGAAAGGTCTTCGCCTTCGTGCGGCTCGACTTGGATAAATCGGTCCATGACCTCTGCGTGCTGCCAATCCTCTTCCGTTAAATCGCCGTCAATCTCAATACTCTGGTAGGTACGGTGCGCTTTAATCTGCTTGTTGTGCGGTTCGGCGTGTGCGCTAACAACACCCTTCAATAGCGTAATAGCAATGAAAAAAATTGTAAGTCTCTGGAATTGTCGTAAAAAAGATAGATACTCGCTCACAAACGTTGCCTCCTTTAGAACACAGAATCTGATTATTAATTGTTATCTGATTAAGTATTAAAAGACGAAAAAGGAGACAAAATGGACTATATAAATTTCAATTTGAGGGTAGATTTATCAAAATTCAAGTGTTGCCGCCAAGAATGGGACTATAGGTAATTGGGCGATTGGAATCTCTTTTGTATAGTTTGGATTATAGCGAACTTGAAGGACATTGGTGCGGTTATAAGCGTTCCATAGTTCAAAGGTAAATCCGCTTTTCCAGTTGTTGATGTGAATGAAGTACCAGTGGAATTCCTCAATCTGAAAGGAGCGATGGAACCGTAGATCCAAGCGATGATATGCTGCTGTGCGTTCTGGATCGCCGTAAATAGGCAGCCATGTTTCATTTTTAGTAAACGGGTTGGTATACGGTTCTCTGTCTAAGAGCGGTGAATATAAAACGCCACTTTTATATTGCCAATTCGCGCCGAATTCCCAAGACCCTAATAGATAATTCAGACCAATTCCCAAAACATGTGGCGTGCTGTACATATAAAAACGCTCGTCGTCTCTGGGGGAGTCCTGACGTTTGGAGATGGTGTAAGCATAGGAGAGCCAACTCCGAAAGGCGTTAGTTATTTCATGTTCCAATGAAATTTCAATGCCTCTGACGTATCCAGTCCGCTGATTCTGATAGCGGCTTTCGGATTCGTTGTAGGTAATCATATCGCGAAGGTCTTTGTAATAACCAGAGACTCCTACCCTCATTTGTGAGACTAAGGACTTCTGCGGTTTTAGCACTTTTTCCAAAGTTACAACATAATGCCTTGCGAGGCTTGGGGCAATCTCTGGATTCTCCTCTCCAAGTACCACTTGGTAAAGCTGCGGATTCTGCGTATAAACCCCGTACATGAAGCGGAGGTCTACTGGGAAGAGGGATAGTCCATCGGTGTTGGTCGAATCTGGACCCAGTGTTACCCCCAGCAGTCCGCGCGGCTGCAGTGAAAACGTGTTTACCAGATTGAAGTGACTTATCCGCATCCCGACAGTCGCATAGAAGTCAGTATAACGGAACGAAGGTAGGTCCTGCGTTGCTTGCAAATAGCCTTCAATGCGCCTCAGGGCTTTGGATGTTGATGTGAAAATTTTTGCGCCATCTCGCTTGAGCCTAAAGTTATAATCTGGATCCCCTTCTTCAAATGGACGTGCGCCGCCGCTAACGAGTGTTGAAGGCAGAACGGAAAGGGCAAAACCCGACTCCAATAACGTCATCGGAAACTTAGCCCAATACTCAAGGTCACCCCGCAAGGCATAGGTGCTTTCTGAGGTCCCATAGAAGTAACCTTCGCCAAAATTAAGTGTTGTCCGAGAAAACGAGCGCGTCAGAGATACAACAGAGCTGAACTGATTCTCTTTCTCAGAATAGAGATGGATACCTTGTGAATCAAACGGGTTATCCGAGCTCAACGGACCCTGTAGGTCGCCTTCAGACACTTCATCCGAAGTAAAATTAAATTTAGCGAAATCGTCCGCCGCAATGGCGTTGATAACTAACTTGTGAGTGCTGTTTAATTGATAGACTGCTTTTCCCTGATAACTCCAGAAACTCGGCACCTCGGTTACCAAATCGTTCTCGATTTCCAGCAGACGAGGTAGCAATTCAAAGAGCGGTTCCATATAACTCCTCCGTCCAAAGGCATACCAATATCCGCGTTGCCCTATGTTTCCTTCAAAGAAAACTTGTCCATATACTGGATTAAAGTTGACCGTTCCGCCGAAAGGAGTATCGGTCTTTGTGCGGGAGTGGATGTCAATCACGGCTTGTGAATCGGAACCGAATTCTGCCCCGTATCCACCGGGGTACACCTCAATATTTTCAATCACTTCAGCGTTGACCGTCGAAACGATTCCTTGAAGGTGATAGGGATAACCCAAGGGGAGTCGGTCAAAGTAGTAAAGATTATCTTCAGGTCCGCCGCCGCGTACGGAGAGGATTCCGACGAAATCATTTAGGAGCCCGACACTTGGGAGGCTGTTTAGCACGCGAATCGGATCTCCGCCGCTCCCCGTTGCACTCCGGATTGCCCTACCACTGAAGGTATGACGCGGTTTCTTCTCTAACCGTTGGACTTCAACCGGGATTGGGGCTAAACGGATAGCATCGCTTGATGTATCACTCTCTGCTGAATCTGATTTAGTGCTGTTAGCATCGGTTTGCGCGAAGGCATTCGATGTACCTATCAGCATCAAAAGAATTAATATATATCTCACATTCCTGTGCCTGAAAAATGGTTAAAATTCTGCTGTAATTCCTAAATAAGGAATGATGGGTAACTGGTTGATGTCATTTCGTCTTTCACGACAATCCTCGGGTGTTCGACAATCCTCGGGGTAATTGAAATCGAGCAAGTTTGCGCGGTTATAGGCGTTCAGGAGTTCGAGGAATGTTCCGAGTTTCCAGTTGCCGAATTGGAAGGTTTTACTGACGCGTAGATCCAACCTGTGGTATGGTGGCAAACGGCCTGAATTGGTTTCTGCGAAAATTGGGATAAAGATGGGTTCTTCATTCCTTGGGTCAATCCCGATATTTGTGCCTTCACGAGGCGTATAGGGGTTCCCGGTTCGGTACTGCCATTTTGCACCGAATTCCCAGGTAGGCGTAAGGTTGTAACTTGCGGCGAGCGTTGCGACGTGTGTCTGATCGAAGGAATAAGGACGATAAGGTTCGCCGGGACGGTCGCGACGTTCAGAGAGGGCATAGGCGTAGGAAATCCAACCAAAAAACCGTTCACCGCTCTGGTGTCGCAGGAAAACTTCGGTGCCTTGTGCGTAACCTTCACCTTGATTCAGATAAGCGACTTCCTCGTCAACGGTTACCAGACCCGTCAAGTCTTTGTAATAAGCCGCCATTTTGATTTCTGTATTTTGTGAGAGTTGCCGTTTGAGTTCGAGGATATAGTGGCTTGCCTGACTTGACTTTAAAGCCGGGTTTCCTATACTCGGCGAGAGGAGTGCTGGTATTGGTGTCTGGTTGTAAAGTCCGTAAGAAAATTGAAGTTCGGAACTGTTGGGCAATCCTATCAGGATACTGCCTCTGGGTTGGATAGAGAGTTCGTCAATTCGGTTGAAATAATCGAAACGGAGTCCATAGACGACGGATAGGTATGGCAGGAGTGTATGTCTATTTTGCAGGTAGCCTTCGATGCGTTGACCACGCACATATTCGTCTAATTGAACCTTTTCTTCAAGTCGGATGTCAAAGTCGACCTCACCCTCATCGGGTATTCGTGTGAAGGTGCCGCTGACCTCTCCGGGTTCGAGTCCGAGAATTAATCCCGATTCTAAGCGGTGACTTGAATTTAACTCATAAGTAATGTCTTCGCGAAGCGTATAGGTAGGGGCATCGATTTTCAGAGAAATTGTAGGACCGAAGTTGACATCAAAGAGGAAATCTGAACGGGTTAGCGATAGGTAAGAGGTGAGTTGATCTGTCAGAAACGAACGGAGATGCAGACCTGCCCCTTCAAAACCGCTCTCAAAGCTGATATTTCCTCTAAAATCTTCGTCTACGTTTTCACCGTCGAGTTTCAGGGCAAACTGGTCTCCAGAGGCAAACAGATTAAAAAAGAGTTGGTGTTTTTCACTCAGATCGTATCCTGCCTTGAGTTGGTAATCCCAGAAGCGCGGAAAAGCAGTGATGGCACCAGCGTCAAACGCCAGCGATCCGACGAATAGGTCAATGTAGCTTCTACGGCCCGCGGCATACCAGAACCCATTTTCACCGATTTTGCCTTCAAGGAGTCCTTCTGAGTAGAGGAGGTTGAGATTAAACTTTCCACCCAAATTCGCTCGGCTATTGTTTTGTGAGTAGATGTCAATGACGGCTTGGGAATCCACGCCATACTCGGCACCGTAGCCACCAGCATAGACATCAATCCGATCGATGATTTCGGAGCTTAAGGACGAGACGAGTCCGCCAAAGTGATATGGATAACCGACGGGAACTCTGTCAAAGTAATAGAGATTATCTTCATCGGAGCCGCCCCGAATGTAGAGAGCCCCGCTAAAATCGTTTGCGACCCCGATGCCCGGGATAGCGGGTAGGGCGCGGAGCGCGTCGCCACCAGTGCCGGGTAGGCGTGTAATTTCTTCGGATTGAATGCTTTTTTTGCTGACGGTTTTAGGGTCACGTTCACCGGTTACCTCGACCTCATCAAGACGGTACTGCGCTGTACCGACATAAATCTCTGGCTTTGAGATCTGTTCGGCTACAACAAGAATTGAGGTCTCTTGTGTTAACTCGGTATCCGCCGAAGTTATGACTAAAGTGTAGGCACCTTCGGGAAGGGTACTGAAAACGAACTTTCCATTTTCATCTGTTTTTTGACGTTCATCGGTCTGAACAATCCGGACTTCTGCATCTACTAACGGTTCTTGTGTGATGTTGTTATAGGCGGTGCCTTCGATTGTACCTGTTTGGGAAAAGGCAATAGCTGGCACGAAAAGGAACGTTAGCAGGCAGAGAAATGTTTTCATGGCGATTGGCAACTCCTTTTCTTGATGTCTTAGAGGATAGTTTCTGACGTATGCAAACGTTAGCAGGCAGCGAAATGTTTACGTGAAGTTTGCGGCTGCTCTCCTTGGTGTTTTAGAAAATTATGTGATGTTATGCAATAGAAAGTATACAATTTTCTGTTGTAGAATTGCCAAGCAAATGGAGAAGTAGGGATTTTAACTTTCTGGGAGGTTTGATTTCCGTTGGTTTGGGGACTTTGTAGGATGTCTATTTAAGGGCGGGTTTGGCTCCCGCCCACTGTTTTTGTGTTCTAACGGGCGACCGCCTCAGCACCGAGATTTTCCTGAATCCATGTGCGGAGTGGTACATCTTTTTCACCGGGAGAGGTATAGCCGTGTCCACCCGTGCTTTTTCCCAAAATCTGCTGACGAATTGGATCAGAGCGTTCCATCCAGTGTTCCACGGTCATGTCGTCGCGGGGTTGCAACCAGCGGTAGCTATAGCCGTAGAAGAGTACTTTACGAATGACATCGGAGGTATTTCGTCCTGCGGCATGCCAGAGCCTTCGGTCAAAAAAGACGGCGGTTCCGGGTTTGGCGAAAACAGAGGTTGCGTTCGGCGGATCGACGGTTTTGTCTTCGGGCATCTCCAGTGTATTCCATTTCTGACTGCCTGGCACGACAGAAAAGTTGCCGCGTCCGGGAACGGATGTATCGGTGAGGAAAAAAGCGACTTTCAAGGATACACGTGGGCGCGGATTTCCCTCCAACTCGAAGTTGAGCCTACCACTGTCTTGATGCCAACCGAGACGTTTCTGCTCGTTATGCTCCTCCGGCGGCAGCGGGGGCAGCACAATCAAGTGAGAATGGTAAAGTTTAATGTTCCACCCCAAAATTCCCCACACTTTTGGGAAAGTTGTGTGCCAATCGAGCAATTCGATGAAGGCTTCGTCCCTGCCGACGAAATCGAGGAGATTGAAGCGCGCATCGGTGGGAAGTTCCGCTTTCCCTAAATGCTCCGCTCCGACTCGGTCAACAGCGGCGATCAATCTATTGACCATCTCTTGTGGGATCGCATCCTCAACTGCAAAGAAACCGTTTTCTTCAAATTGCTGTTTTTCTGACGCAGTCAAACAGTGTTCTAAACATAGCGGGTTCATTGTTTTCCCCTTGTAGAAGCGACTTTGAGTCGCGATGCATTAATTTGTGAAAAGTTTACACCGAATTTAAATTCACGTCAACGTCAAAAAATGTTGTTAATGAGAAGCCACAAAGTTTTCAGAGGCGACCTGTTTCGCACGCTTCACAGCGCGCCATCTTCTCCAAAAATTGACACCGGCACTACAGAGAAAACCGAGGCCGATAATACCCGCAGTTGCGCCACCTAATGCTAACTCAGGTTTCGTCGTAATACTGTAAACTGCGCCACCGATAAGGAACACAGCAATCAGTGTATCTTTGAGGCTATTCTTCTCTGTCCGTTTTTGAAGGAGCTGCAGATTTACCAGTTTTCGCTGCTTTATATAGTCAATCAGCGGCTCTATAGGCACATGTACTGGCGCGACTTGCCCGGGCGGTGCCTCCCGCACGCAACGGAATCCGATATTACCAGCGGTGTAGTCTGGTGGCGCGTGTAAGCGATTGGCACACCGAAAATAGCGTTTTGCTGTCCCGTCTCGGACCTCCAGCCACGAGCCGCCGCGCATGGTTTTGTGTTTGCCGTCCAAGTTACGTTCATTTTTTTGACGTTTTGTATCGGGATATGGTTGATACCAATCTGCAGTCCATTCCCAAACATTTCCGACGGCTTCGCCGAGTCCGTAAGGACTTACTATGGCAGAACGGACACCTATAGGGGTGAGGTGTGCTGTTAGGATTTCTGAACTTTCCGGTGCAGTCTCTGCAGATTCAGATTCAGATTTCTCGGAAACAAAAATATTGCCCCATGGATAAATCCGACCATCGGGACCGCGACAGGCTTTCTCCCATTCTGCCTCTGTCGGAAGCCGCTGGTTTGCCCATTGTGCATAAGCGTTACTGTCATACCAACTTACGTGGACGACAGGAAGATTTGCTTCCTCAGGTGCGAAGTCACCGTTTTTCCAGTGTGGTGGCGAGGCATGACCGGTTTCCTGCACGAAAACGGCGTATTCGGCGTTGGTTACTGGATACTGCTCAATGAGATATGCTCTTAGGAAGCGGACATGCATCGGTGCCTCGTCGAGTTTGGCATGCTCCGAATTTGCTAAGGCGGTGCCGTAAAAGGCTTCGATGTCAGTCCCCATAATAAACGCACCGGATGGGATGAGCACAGTGTTGGGAGGTTTTCGCCCTTGATGCATTGATCTGCTCTATAGCAAGTTTTCAGCTTGCAAGCTACGCTGAAAAGTTCCACGTCGGTGTGGTATACTTGGTTTCGGCTAAGGTTTCTGCTTGTGCGCCCTCCACCGATGACAATTTACCTGAATAAAACGCAATGCCGATGTTAAATGTTTCAGATATTGCTTTGATGAGCGCGCTTTTAGTTATAGAACGTCCATCTGTATTGATAGCCGTTGATTTTTCAAGCAGCATCTGTTGGACTTCGCGGTCTTTTGAGACACGTCTAAGGATAGACGCAGGCGGCATATTTAAGGAAATATAGCCTTGGAACATCATCCCTCTTCGGTTACGTCTGACAGAAACGCCTGCCAATTTTTTGTCGTCGCACATAACATCGTAGTCGGCGGGATTTGTTAGGCAAATATTTTGGCTGGTTTGCGAAACATCGGTATCCACGGCATGACACTCCGCGGGGATACCGAGTGTTTCAAATGCCTTGACGAGGCTTTCTCCGAGACATTGATATACTTCAGAAATACGCTTTTCATCTGTATAACGCGGGAGGATTAGCGTGTAGGTTAGGTCCCATCCGTGTACAACGGTGCCGCCGCCCGTCATCCGTTTCACTAACTCGATGCCATCTGCACGACACGCCGTCACGTCAACTTCTGCGGCAATGTCTTGGAAATAGCCGAAACTGAACGCTGCGGACGACCACGTATAAAATCGCAAGGTCGGGTTTGGCTTCTCCTCTTGTGAAAGTAGAACCGCCTCATCGACTGCCATGTTCATCGCCGCACGGTTTGCTCCCATCTTCAATAACCGTCCGGTTGTTTGCATCATGATAGGGCTACGCGGCACACTGCTGTGGTGTGTGCATCGCAGTACCAGAAATACCCATCCCAGTACGTCATTCCGTGCGGTTCGGGATGTGGTTCGGGTATCTCGATTTTGTTGAGATGGCTGCCGTCCTCTGGATTGAGATGGAAGATTGCGCGATGGTTCGTCTCAACACACCAAAGATCGTCGCCTATCCATGCGATACCGTGAGGTCGGTCGCCGGGAGCGGGGAGCGTGTGAATCACTTTGAAACCCTCTTCAACATCGACCTGATAGATGGTCGCAGCGGGTGGTACTGCTAACCAGAGTTTATTGTCGCGCCATTCTAAGCCGTGTGCCCCTGTCTGACCTGCACCGGGTGTGTCATAAGAGGCGAGTGTTTTGCCGCTTTCTGGATCGGTTGAAAGGATTTCACAGCTATAGGTGGAGGCGAGCCAGAGGGTATCGCCAGTATCTGTGATCCCGCTGCCTCTGTCGGAGCCGGTGGCGAGTGTCTTTTTTATATCGCCGTCGTAGGAGACGAGATGTACCTCGTTGGTCTGCTGGTCGAGAATCCAGAGACCTTCTGCTGTGGCTTGCATTCCGTTGGGTTGTGGACCTGGGGAGTCAAAAATTTTTTCGATTGTCGGCATGGGAAACCTCCGCATCCGATATGTTTTGTTTGCAGTTTTATTGTATGTGGTTTACTGACTTGCCTTCACAATAGTGTGTTCCTGGGGTTGACCATCAACAATTTTGAACACGCGGATACCCGCAGCAGGTTTGATAGGATGACGGTTCTCATCAAAGCCGGAAATAGTTGTTGCCCCTTGGTAGTCAGTGATAGCTGTAACTGCATCCCGAATCATAACAGGGTCTGTTGATTGCACGTTTTCAATGGCTATTGCCAATAATTTCATGGCATCGTAACCTAATGGTGCAATACCAATAGTCTGATCTCCAAACATAGTTTCATAAGCCACAGTGAAATCTGGATCAAGCTCGTCTGAGATACTACAATAGTAGGAATTTTCGAGGGGTGTGTTATCCTCTAAAGTGTCTAACATCAACGAATCATCCCAACCATCGCTGCCGATAAAGGTGGATTTAATGCCCATCTCCCGTGCCTGCTTTACTATGAGCGGGCTCTCTGGCGGGAAACTTGCGAGAAGCAGAACGTCAGGACTTGCCTCTTTGATTATCGCAAGTTGCGTGTCAAACGTTGTATCTTCTTGCTCATACGTTTGACTGACAACAATGCGCCCGCCAAGTTTCTTGAAAATCGCGTCAAATGTGTTAACGAAACCTTTAGAGTACACATCCCCGTTTTGCCAAATCATGGCTGCAGTTTTCTTTCCGAGGTCGTTCACCACAAAACCTGCCATGACTTCTGCTTGCAAGGCATTTGAATTCGCCACGAGAAAGAGGAAATCTCTCGGGTCATTGCCAGTGCTCGTCACGTCGGCTCCTGTTGCCCCGACAATAACAGGGATATTGATGATCGGTCCAACTTTAACAGCACTACTTGAAAACATGGGCCCTAATATAGCGACAACATTTTCTATTTCAGTTAATTCTTTGGCAGAATCAGCAATGCTTCCTATTTCTACCTTATAGATAAATTCTACCTGCCTCCCAAGAACACCGCCTGTCTTATTGATTTCGGCTAATGCGAGTCTTGCTCCATCGCCAAAAGTAGCGTAATTTAGCAACGGATGAATCAAACCCACTTTAAGTGGAGCCATTGGTTCTTCAGCTATTCCGACATCTTCAGAAAGGTAAGCGACTGAGAGTATGAGTAATACACATAGTGTTCCCCTAAAAATTTTCGGATTCATAAACTACTCCTATGTTTTTAGACCAAAGCTGACAGGGTTCAGTCTAATATTCAGTTGATAGCAGCCGAAAAGCGTCCATAGACTTCAGGGTTCCCCACATAGACGTTGGTAGTGGCTTTGAGAAACGGTGCCAAAATGCGAAAACTTAGGCAATGTAAACACGACCGAGGGCTGTTTAGTTTTAAGAATTTATCGAGTCGCGTGTCTGTTTTACTGAGCCAGCGAGGTTAGGAAACCTTGCCTACCGGGGGGAAGGTCAAAAAAGCCTGAAAAATATTCACAGATATAACGTAAATATATAAACTAAACGACCCTGGATCTAAACCTTTTCAAACACACGTTGATATCTAATAATTATACTAAATTTTGGCATTTTAATCAAGCAGGACTTAACCTTCAACCAGGGCTATTTAGTTTTAAGAGATAAGTTTGCCTATGTGAAGGTTAATTGTGAGATGAAAATATGGGCCTTTTTTGGGGGTATATGAAGGTATATTCATCGGAGTGACTTGAAGAAGGAGTCGGTGAGCAGCAGAGAGGAAGCCTGCTAAAATTCTCCTCTCTGCGCTCTACCGAAATCTGCTTTTGAATTCTGTATAACTGAAATCATGAAGTATGATATATGAAGTATGAATGGATTTCAGTCTGAATTCTGTATGACTGAGGTCATAATGGCTTGTGGATAATTAGAAAATTTTAGTCATACTAATAATATTATACACAAATTAATTCAGTTTTGCAAGAAAAAATTCAATTTTTGTATAAAAGAATCTTATTTTGATGGGTTTTTCGCAAAAAATGCGTTTTGAAACGGTAGGAACTTAACTATGCCAACGCATAAACACCGCGTCGGATTCTCACAATCTCGCCTGTTTCTACAAGATGGGTGAGTTCGTTTTTAATGGCACCCGGATTCCCCTGAATTGATTCAACGATTTCCGATGTTGTTTTCTCTCCATCTGAGAGCAGATCGAGGATCTGGACATGAAATGGGATACGCTCGAGTTTACTTCCCCTCAATCTCGTCAAGATACGGTTCGCTTGCGACTTAGAAACACCGAGCAGATACTCAACGCGTTTTCGATCCCACGATGCATCCATGTTCGCGTATTCTGCCTCGTAATCCTCACGTATCCGAATCGTCTTTGAAAGTTCATCCAACCCACCAGCGATTTCAAAGTCTTCCCAATCAAATAATTCTGTCTCTGGTGCATCAGTGACAGAAGGTATGCGTAAAGCCGTGTTGAGAACCAGTGTTTTTCCTGATGCTTCATTGAATCCAGCAATACGAATCATCTGTGTCAGCGAGCCAATGGCGTTCTGTTCGTAGAGTCCTTGTATCCGTTCATCTTCAAATTGATAGGGATTCATCGTCAAGTTATAATTTAACGGTTTCGCTTGGTTTCCAAAGAGAATTTTTGCCTGTTCCCAGACAAATTTTGGGGGCCAATAGGGCGTGCCGACGATCCAGAGGACATCGGCAGCTTCAAAGATAGATTGTAGACTTTTGATGCGGTCATAGTAAATGTTAGTCGTTTCAAAAGCGGATCGCAATTCCTCAGCGTGTGCCGGGGTGCCTTTGATGAGATCGTGGTAGTTGATAATATTATCAAGAACATTTTTCAACATTATCTTCGCGCTTGTGCTTGAAATAACAATATGATTACGGTCGGGATGCCGCTTCGTTTCTTGATAGATACCGGTAAAAAAGCGGTTTGCAATTTTAGAAAGGCTAAACACGTCCCAATTAACCTCGTAGTTTGAGATTGCATGGGAGATATGTGGTGCGCTCCGCAGCTGAAAAACCTTATTGCCTGAAAGCGACGGCTTCTGCGATTCAGCTCGCCTCACCGAGACAGTCTCTTCAGAAAAGACTTCTTTGAAACAATCTTCCGAAAACGCTGGTGATATGAACACAAGGTGCTGAATCTCTTGATGAATTTTTGGCGGTAACCAGAACCGCAGCATCCCATCATCGACAAACATCGGAGCATCCACATCACGGGTGTAATACGCAAAGAATGTCTTCAATTGATGCCATAACGTCCACTCCGGGTCGCGATATACATTTGGGAGTTTCTCTATGTTCTCTGGGGTCGATATATCCAAAAGTTCAAGTTGGATCGCACTATCAATATCCATGGCAGCCCTGTTATTTTCTTTATCTGTACAATTTACCTGACGCAGCTGCTGAACAATGCTATCTTCTAACCCTTCAAACGCCTGAATAACCGTGCGAATACGTTTAGCGATATCCCCATGCTGGCTGTCTGTGATCCGAATAGCGTTCAGGACTGTTTTCGCGAATTGGCCTAACGCCGCCCTGTCCCAATTAATGAGCCAACCTTCAAGAATTTCGCTTGAGAGACGATGTTCCGAAAAAAGTTTCGTGAGCTGGGATTCAGAATCATTTATAATACAGATCCTACTGGGAACAATCAACGCGTTAATAAACGCCGCATATCGCCAATCGAAAAATAGGTTCGGAAGCTCTGATACAATGACGTGCTTCTCTTTGAGTGCCTCGAATTGAGAAAGATACCCACGCGCTTGACACGCGTCATAAACCGGGCAGCTCGGGCAGATACTTTTATTCGGATCACCGCCTTTCTGCTCTAAGGTGTCACATCTCTCGGCATCTTCGCAGACGTTTCCCTGCGCGAAAGGGTTTTTCATTCGTTCAGCAATCGGTATCCACTTCGCCTGTTCCCAACGATGGTTTCTCGGTTTCCAGCGTCCTACTGAAACGTCCTGCGCTTCATAATACCTTTCTGCGTCTTCAGCATCGTGTGCTGTATTTGCGTTGATCCATATAGATGCGGTATTGAGAAACGTGGCTTCGATTTCACATTTCTTTTCCGTGCTCATTGAACCCGTGATAATTCCAAGAATACGAGCTTCCGTTTCAGAGGGATTTCTCTCATCCACTACTGTAGTGTGTTTCACTTTCTCAAGGAGCGGTCTCGGTCGTTTAATTCCAATCGGAGAAAGCGCACCGCGTCGTACTGAAAGGATACTTTCATTTATAAGCGACTCTGTGTCTAACGATTCTATACAATCGAAATCGTCAAAATCCTGTGTATTCTTGGTCGTTTCATCTATCGTGTCTAATTCCAATGCCGGGGCGGCTTCATGGAGCTGTTCTCGTAAGACCTCAAGAAACGCAAAAAGTACGTCTTTAGAGATGATCGGCGGGTTTAATAGGCTGCCCCTAAGAATCTCGTAGCGGGCATCCCAACGCGTGTAGCCTTTATCTCCAACAACCCGTACGTAGACATCTCGATCGCGAGGCGGATTTAAACCAGGTCGGTGCTTATGAACATATTGCCTCGTATTTATAGTATTTGGGTGAAGATAGTCTGGGACTCGACACGAAAACCGCAAGCCGCCACCTTTGAGTAAGGTAAGGAGCGGATTCATAACAGCGTTGACGAGTGCGTCCAGACATGCGACAACGGGATCCGGCGCGTCTCGGATCGCCCTATAAGTGAACTCGATATCGTGCCAGTTCGCGCCGTCGCGTGCAGATGGTGTTCCTGTATAGACCTGAATCCCCCATGACGCAAACCATCGCCTCGGCTCCCAGTTGCGTATGCCTTGTCGTCTTAAGAGACGCGTGCCACCACGATATATTGGACCGCGATCGAAGGGTGCCTGTCCAATTGGCATGAACGAGATATCTGCCTGTTCAAGCGCATGCAAAGGCAAGGGATACCGATGTGCACAATAAACGAGATAGTGGTAAGGATATTCATCGTGCAAGGTGGGTGAGACAACCGTCTCCCGCTGCTGTAGATCCTTTCGTTGCCGTTCGTGGCACTGTTGGATAATATCCTTCACAGATTCCATGGCAAACATCTCCATAGAGAACATACGTTATCGGGTTTTTACGAACTTTGAAAATGACTTGAGAATGACTTGAGAGCGTCGTGTGAAAATTGCGAACTTGACGTAGGTTGCGAGCGTTCGCGGGAGAAAGGTCTCGCCGTTTCCCTCTTCTGGGGTCCCTTGTTTTAAATGACACGGGTACCATCGCGCCATTGAAATCATTATACTATAAACGAGATAAATTATCAATTACATCTTTGTAGAACGTCTCAATATTGATTTGCAAGCTGCCACAAAAGGTGGTATAATTCCGTCATAACTAAACACAATACCTTGGAGATTACTTTGAATATTAATACATTAAAAGGAAAGACAGTAGGAGCCGCTGTTTCAGGTGGCTTGGATAGTTGCACTATCACCAAGTGGTTGGTCGATAACGGCGTTAAAGTCGTCTGCTTTACGGCGGATCTCGGTCAACCTGATGAACGGGACGTTTCCGAAATTCGGGAACGAATGTTGGCATGCGGTGCCGAAGACGCTATTATTGTAGATGCGAAAGACGCGCTTGCAGAAGACGGTATCCGCCTCGTCCAGTGCCAAGCGATGTATGAAGGGGGTTATTGGAATACGACAGGCATCGCACGGCATGTCACGGTGAAGGCTCTCCTGCCGGAGATGGAAAAGCGCGATATTTCCGTTTTAACGCACGGCGCAACCGGTAGAGGCAACGACCAAGTCAGGTTTCAACTGGCTACCAATATGCTGAATCCACGTTTTGAGGTTTATGCACCGTGGCGGGATCCGGAATTCCTCAAAAATTTCGGTGGCAGAAAAGAGATGATAGACTTCTGCCAAGCGCATAACTTACCGATTACCGCTACGCACGAAAAACCTTATTCAACAGATGCCAATCTTCTGGGACTGACACATGAGGCTGGACGGCTCGAATCCCTGAAAACCGCTGCAGGATTTATTAGTCCGGGTATGGGCGTGCATCCGAAAGACGCGCCTGACGATGTAGAGCATTTTACCGTTACGTTTGCGCGGGGAATACCTGTTGAAGTTAACGGAAGCCCCGTCACGCCGCTCCAGAGTCTGCTGGAGGCAAACCGTATCGGCGGACGGAACGGTGTGGGTATCGGCATCCATACCGTTGAAAACCGATTTGTCGGGATTAAGAGCCGCGGTGTCTATGAGTCGCCGGGGATGGAATTGCTTGGGAAATGTTATGAGTATCTGCTCCAACTGATTTTAGATAGGCGGGCGCGCCGACACTTTGATGGCGTTGCGACTACAATCGCTGAGCAGGTTTACCAAGGTTATTGGTTTGATGCTGCTACGCAGGCACAGTTGGCTTCTATCTCGCCGCTGACCGAATTGGCGAGTGGGACGATCACGGTTGCACTTTACAAAGGGAATGTTGCGTTCCATGCCGCAGGCGGTGCGCCACACTCACTCTACTCCGAGGAGACGGCATCTATGGAAGCGGTTGGTGACTTTGATCATGCGGATTCAGAGGGATTCTTGGCGGTACTCGGTGTCGGGGCGCGTGCCTCGGCTGTCGCTGGACACACGCAGGAATGATTAAGGCACCTCAATTTTCGCAAATACCTGTGAAATGATACTTTCGGCATCTCGACCGTCTGCCTCCGCTTCGTAACTGATGATGACCCGATGCCTTAGCACGTCCATACCAACAGCGTGAATATCTTCGGGCGTAACGTAGCCGCGTTGGGAGAGGAATGCACGTGCCCTCGCAGCGAACGCCAAAAAGATAGTCGCACGCGGTGATGCACCATATTCAATCAAAGTGCTGAGTTCATCTAATTGATAAGCCTCCGGTGTACGCGTCGCACACACCAAATCTACGATATAGTTCTCCAACTGTTCAGCCATATAGATACTGCGGACAAGTTCTCGGAATCGGATAATATCTTTCGGGGAAATCACTTGTTGAATCGGTGGAATTTCTTCGGTTGTCATCCGTCGGAGAATTTGCAATTCTTCTGCGTGCGAAGGATAGTCAACTTTAATCTTTAGCATAAACCGATCCACCTGTGCTTCTGGCAGCGGATAAGTGCCTTCATGTTCAATCGGATTCTGGGTTGCTAGGACAAGAAAGGGGTCGTCAAGTGGGTAGGTCGTCCCACCGATCGTAACTTGCCGTTCCTGCATCGCTTCGAGGAGCGCGCTTTGGACTTTGGCAGGGGCGCGGTTTATCTCGTCTGCGAGGATAACGTTAGCGAAAATGGGTCCCTTTTTCGTGTAGAAATCGCCCTTCTGCTGGTCGTAAATAAGCGTGCCGACGAGGTCCGCGGGAAGTAGGTCGGGGGTGAACTGTAGGCGGTTGAAAGAGGCGTCAATCGTTTGGGCGAGCGCGCTCACGGCGGTTGTCTTTGCCAGTCCAGGTACGCCTTCAAGCAGAATATGCCCGTTGCAGAGCAGCCCGATGAGCAGTCCTTCCAATAACTCGCTTTGCCCGACGATAACTTTTCCCGATTCTGTGAGAATTTGCTGTATGTGCCCGCTATCCGCTTGGATGCGGGCGTTCATCGCTTCTAAATCGTAGTTTTGCATTTTTTTAACGATTATGTCTGAGCGGGGTGTCCGTTGTCCACCCCGATCTAAAATTGTTAAAAAGCCTGCTGTAGGTTATGAGGCGTCTCTTAACTGATTGCTGATGGCTATTAAAAAAACGCCTGCGTTTCGCCTTCTTGGAAGGACTGCTCAAGCCATGGATCCTCGGTTTTCTGTCTGAAGTCGATGACCTTTTGGCGCATTTCGTTGGCGATATCTTGTAATTCTGGCACGTCAATAAGGTTCTGTGATTCTGCTGGATCGTTTTCTATGTCAAAAAGTGCCTCGCGCCGTTGCTGTAGAAAATCCGTCCGCTGTCGTTCACCGAGTTGTTGGACGTTGTCGTTCCGAACGGCTGTCCACGAGATGGAACGGAACAGGTCACTGGGGAGCGGTGTCTCCAATTGATACGCCAGATTGCGGACGTACTTATATCGCCGACCGCGCAACACGCGATACGGATAGTAGTTGGTCACCTCATGGAAGCAGTGGGAAAAATAGGTTTCCTCCCATTCGCCGTTTCCTGGATGCGGGCTGTCATCTTCGAGGATGGAGAGAATAGACCTGCCGGGGAGTGCGTCCGCTCCTTCTGGGTGTGCAACGCCACACCAATCTAACATCGTTGGACAGAAATCTACCCAGTTGACGAGTGCTTGATTGTGGAAGCCACGCTTTTGCTGTGTGGGACTGGCGATCAGCAGTGGGCAGTGGTGTCCGCTGTCAAAACTCGATGCCTTCGCACCGGGAAATGGCATGGCGTGGTCTGTTGTGACGAAGACGAGGGTTTCGTCTGCGCGTCCAGAAGCGTCCAGGGCATCCAATACCCCTCCCACTACGGCATCCCATCGCGAAACGCTTTCGTAATAGTCGGCGAGGTCTTCACGAACAGCCGGGACATCTGGCAGGAAATTCGGCACAATGATTTCGTCTGGGCTATAGGGATCGGATTGAATACCGGCATGTGTCCGGTCATTTCCGAAGCCTTTGCCTGCCCGGTGTGGATAGGAGCTGCCGATATGGAGATAGAACGGTTTGTCGGCGTTCTCGGTCAGAAATTGTGTTACTTTTGCTGCTGTGTCTACCGGACTCCTGGCATCAACCCTCGGTTCATAATCAAAGGGGTAGACGGTGGCGGGTTCGACGTGTTTCTTGCCGATACACGCCGTAGCGAATCCGTGTGCTTTTAGGATTTTCGGCACTGATGTTATATGTTCATGCGTGCGGAATCCGTGGATGCCGTGGCAGTGTCCGTATTGTCCATGTGTGTGGCTGTGTTGTCCTGTGAGAATACAGGCGCGGCTCACGGCACAAGATGGACTGGTACAGAATGCGTGGTCAAACACAACACCGCGTTCTGCAAAGGCATCAATGTTAGGCGTTCGGATAACATCGTTTCCGTAACATTTAGCGATACGGCTCCAATCGTCCGCAATGACAAACATAACGCTTTTGTAGGAATTGTTCATGGTTCTCCTTATGTAAGGCATAATTACTCGAAAAGTTGGGAGACGGGACAGGTGAATCCTGGTACGACATCCTCGCCGGTGAGCGTATCTTCACACGTAAGCAGTGTCATGTCTTTTTCAGAACGGTAAACCGTCACCGTTTGAGAGCGGGGTTCAAGAACCCAGACAAGGCGTGTTCCTGCGTTCAGATAGGCAAACGCTTTGTCGACAACACGCGACTGAACGTCTGTCGGTGAAACGACCTCAATTGCCAGATCGGGTGGTATGGGAAATCCTTTGTTTTCGTCTCCATCTAACCCGGCTGTTGCGACAAACGCCACATCTGGTTTCAGTCCACGTTCACCGACCTGAAAAGTTGCCTCTACATGTACCTCGCCTAACTGATTCTCATCCACATACCGATCCAAATATCGGATAACCTTAACACTAATCCTGCTATGTGCTCTCGTCGCTGGTGACATCGGCACTAATTCTCCTTTAACGTACTCGTATCCTTCTATATCGTACGCAAGAAATTCCGCCAACGTCATTGAGATCTGTTCGGGTGAGCGAATACCTTCTGCGATTTCATGGAGTTCTTGTTGTGTCATGCTTTTGATTCCTCTTTTTCGCCAGTTAGACCAAACCGCCGCGTTTCCTTAGAAACCACTCGAACCCGAGAAAAACGATGACCAACCCGAAAATTAGGGGCATATCCCAAATATCGACATCCGTAATCTTTGATGTGGCACTCTCAACAAGCGGAATCCGATTGGCAAGTTGAGATGCCTCTTCCGGACTGTAGTATGCCCCGCCGCTACCTTCAGCGAGTGTTTTGAGAAGCTCGACGTTGAGTTCGGCATTGCTAAATTCGGCGTAGGAGGTTTTTACCTCAAATAGACTCTGTTGTTCTCCGAGGTTTTCACCATCAAGGGTACCGGTAGCCGTGACAGTGTATTCGCCATACCGATTCGGAATGAAGCGCGCTGTATAGAATCCGTCTTTACCGAGGACCTGTTCAAGTTTCAGTTCCCTCCGTTTTCCCGTTTCATCAACCACAACTGCTCGGAGTTTTGCGTTGTTTGTGGGTTCAAACTGCGGATCTGTAGCGGTAACCTCAATTATCACGGGTTCTTTCAGAGAGTAGGCGGTTTTTGCAATATCGAGTCTAATATGTTCCTTGGGTGCGGTTGTCAACCACTTCGCGACCTGTCGCCAGAACCGTTCATAACTATCGTCTTCGTGCGGTGTATGCATCCGCCACCGCCATGACGTGTGCGGTGTGAACACCATGACGCGTCCTGCATTGTAGTTATGGGTTGCGATAAGGATGCGGTTGCCGAATTCATTCCGATCAGTGGGGTGTTCAGCGAGAACGAGTGCCCCTGCTTTTGCCCGCTTTACTTTACTATAGCCCATGAGCGTGGGGAGACGCGTCCAGCGTTCTATGTTCTCCGTTGGGTTGTTCGCCAACGCCATGAGTGTTTCAACTTTTCCATCGGGTGTCAATCGCAATTTATATCCCGTATTTCCAGTAGACTGCGAGCCGCGGCGTCTGGGTGCTAACGGTGCTGGCGGTGCACCGAGTTCCAATTCTATGGGGAGGCATTGGGCAATCGGTGTGTTAAAATAGGATTCCGAAAATTCGTGATTCCCTAAAGATTGGGAACCGCCTAACATAAGCAACCCGCCGCCTCGGGTGCGTACAAACTCATGGGTGTTCTCTAACTGTGCGCTGGTGAATTGTGAGGCATCGACGTTGCCTAAAATGATAGCGTCAAAGTCGAAGAGCATCTCTTTCTGGTCAGGATAAAAGCGGAAATTGTGTGCAGTTTCGGATTGGGTGCCCCCATAATGTCGTGTATCGTTGGTAAAGCTCGTCAAAAATCGGTCGGTTAGTTGAATGTTCGGGTCGTTTTTGAGGGCGCGTTTTATAAATCCGAATTCGGAACGCGGCTTGCCATCAACAAATAAGATTTTTACGCGTTTCGTAGGTGCTACCTTCAATAAAAACGTCTTCGTATTATTTTGTGGCACGGCTTCCGTTTCGCCTAACTCTGCATGGACTTCAAACCTTTGGGTGCCTGCTTGTCGCGGTATGAACCTGAGCAGGACACGTTCTGTTTTTGTGTCAGACGCATCGTCTGTTACACGGAGTTGGCGCATCCAGGAGGACTCTTTATCCATATCAACAGATTCTGTTTTCAGTATCCGTCCGTCGCTGATGAGTTTAACGTTGACTTTCTTTCCCAGGAATCCCTTGCGTTTGAGGGTTAGCCACATTTCTACTGGGAAATCTTCCTCGGCGGTTCTCGGAATGTCTACTTTGACGAGTTCGAGATCCGGGTTGCCCGTTTCTGAGCCGATACCGACTGTATGGATAGGGAGTTTCCGTTCTCGGATTTGCATTGCGAATTTTGCGATGTCTGCGCTGCTTCTGTCTGCGCCATCTGTCAACAGCACAGCCCCAGAAAGTGGGACCCCTTGTAGATCGTCGAGTGCTTCGTTAACCGCTTGCGGAATATCTGTACTTTCACCGTTTGCTGCGTTCAACGGTTCGCTCGGAATCCGTTTGGCTGTCGTATCGAACCCAAAGAATCGTACTTTAAATTTGGCGTTTAGTTTCTCAAGCAGCCCCTCTCCCTCTTTGAAAAGTAGTTCGTTGGCGCGGTGCAATCGGGTTGCGTCATCCGTTGAATCGGTAATCTGCATGCTCTTGGACTGATCGACCATTACCAATAGGTAGGAATCATCAGGGCTGGTTTGGTAAATTGTGAGGAAGGGTTTAAGTAGACAGAAAGCGAGTAAACAGAGGACAACAGTGCGAAAGAAAATGAGAATCCCTCGAAATGTGCGTCGGGTGCGTCCGCGTGTGCTCCGATATGCCCATATTGTCGCCACAAAAAGTGCGACGAGCAACACGGCTATCAGGAGTCCCGGCAGCGGCACTCCAAACGAGAAATTGCCCTCTCGGAAGACATCAATGGGGTACTTCATCATCTTCTCAAACATTTTTTTAGCGATTAAATTTTGAGCGGCGTTTCCGTTGTCAACGCCGATCTAAAATTGGGAAAAAGCCTCCGTTAGATTTGAAGAAGTTTCTTAACAATTCCTGTATGCGCGGATTCGTGCAAGGCATCAATAACCCGCATATTCCCGAGTGCATCGGCTATCGGTAAGCGCGCAGGGGTGCCAGTTTCCAGTGCTTGACACAAATCCAGAATCTCAGCGGCATACGGATTCACGCCAGTAACGCTAAAAGTTTCACCGTTGACGGTGAAGTGTGCGTCGCCTTCCGAGTTCCCCCACGCGCTCTGAACAAAGAGCGTGCCGTCTGTGCCAGCGACCTCATAACATTCACGCCATGTCCAGCCGAAACTACAATCTAATTGTCCGGTAACCCCGTTGCCAAAGTCCAAGGTTCCAATGAGGGTTTCCCAAACATTGTTAATCGGTTCAAACTTCCCTGTTGCCCAGACCGACTGCGGTTCTCTACCGACGAGATAACGGATGATGTTGATGCAGTAACACCCTAAATCCATGACGGCACCACCACCGAGGTCGCCTCTCAATCGCCAATTCCGACGATCTGTGAGGCCTGTCGAAAAACTGGAGCGTGCGTAACGGACTTCTCCGATGGCTCCGTCTTCAATTTTCTGTTTCACGGCGAGTGTCAACGGATGGTGTCGATACATGAACGCTTCCATCAACAGAATATTGGCACCTTCTGTGACCTGAATCATCTGTTCCAACTGTGTGGCATTAACAGCGATCGGTTTTTCAACGAGAATTCCTTTAACACCACACCGCACCGCCTCCAAGACGTTTTTCAGATGGCTTGAGGGCCACGTCGCAATCACTAAGATATCGGGCTGCTGTTTTTCCAACATCTGTCGAAGGTCGTTGTAAGTATTTTGGACGTTGTATTCAGTGGCGAAGCGAGCAAGCGATTCAAATTTCTCATCACAAGCACCCACAATTTCAATCTCTGGCACATTTCGCCATGCGTTGCCGTGAGCTTGAGAGATGCCACCACAGCCAACGATTGCTACGCGGTGTTTTGGATTAGCAGATTCGGACATAGTTTGATCCTTTTCAGTGGCGTTAAAATGCGTCCTTATAAAATTGAAGAGAGGTCTACGGGCCTGTTTTCTTGTGCGGACTGGTTTGCTGCGAGAGATATTGCGAGCGTTTTAACCGCATCGCTATAGGGACTCAGGATTGACGAAGCATCGCCACTTCGTACTGCTTCGACAAAGACGTCATCAATTGTTGGACTCGGTGCTGTTTTATCTACCCAGTCGCCATCTTCTTGGACTGTGACGCTTGATGGATTCCAATTCAGGAGTTCTCCCTCATAGAGCAAATCGAGGATATTGGCGTTTGCCCAGTCCCCTGCATAAGCCCAAGTAGCCGTCAGCGAACCAACAGCACCACTTGCGAACTGAAGCGCGACACTGTTAGCATCTGGGCAATTCGTCTCTTTGAGAAACCGATTTGCTTGCATGGCATAGACGGTCTCTACTTCACCGCACATATACCGCATCATGTCGATGGTGTGTGTGGCTTGTTCGACAAGTTGCCCGCCGGATTTGTTCATCTGTCGGAGCCACGCGTTTGGGTCTCCGTGTCCGGTGCTGCACCAATACTTACCGACGACCATGTTAATTGTTCTGTCCTGCAAGATCTGTCGTGTGATTTGGGTCGAACCGAGGTAACGGAGTTGATAACCGACGCATGTTATTAACCCGGCTTTCGCTACTGCTGCCTCAATCTCGCGGGCGATTTCCATACTGATAGCAACGGGTTTTTCAACGAAAAAAGGTAAGCCGCGAGCGATAACATCACGCTCTGGTTGTCCGTGGACAAAGACAGGGAGACTGAGATAGACTGCATCTAAGTCATCACGTTCAAGGAGTTCTTGGTGTGCGGTATAGGCATCGGCGTTGTGTTTCTCGGCTGCACTTTGTGCGCGATCAGCCTGAACGTCACAGACGGCGACGACACGCGCGCCTTCAATTTCGGCTAACCGATTCATGTGTCCGTTGGCATTTCCACCACATCCGATAAATCCGATTTTAACTTCCTGCATTTTTCCCTCAACAAGTAATTTTCACTTCAATTATTAACGTTGTTAACGTTACAGGACTTACGCAACTTTGATCGCAAGGCATTCTATTAGGTGAGAATGCTTGGACAAACACAGACGTTTGGGTGACACAACCTAACAGGTTATGCTACAAAAGAGCATTCTGCGTAAGTCCTACGTTATTAACGTGCCTTAAAATTAACCTCTAATGCTTTTTCGATATCTTCGCGTGGATGAACGCCGAACTGAGTTTCAAAATCGCGATCAAATGCGTCCTCTTCAGCAGGATCGGGTTGAAGTGGAAGCGTGATCGGTTGACGATTTGTCTGGATGGATCGGTGTGCGGCGATGACCATCTCCTGATCTGCCCTACCCATCTCTCCTGTCCAAAGCGGTTGCGTGTCTTCTCGGACTGCGCGAGCGATACCGTCAAGCATCGTCGCCAATGAAATACCGCGCTCCGGTAGGGTGGTGTGCCGATAGGGGTTTACCCATTCAACAGTGCCACCTAACGACGAGGGGAGTTCTACGAAGATACGCTGCAGTGTTCCATTGTCACTGTATTCTCTCTGAAATTCGTACGTTTGTGCCTTGCCCCCGCGTAGGGCGATGTCCTCGTCCGTGCAAACGTTGACTGTCTCACCACCAGTGGCACTCTGGTTTCCGTTGGTGATAATCGTCCCGCGTTCACCGCACGTCTCAAAGCCGACGAGTTTGTTCCGTCCGAGACACCCGTTTTTATTTCCGACCATGGCGACACCGAGTCCGCCATTTTCAAAATCGACAGCGTAAAATTCGAGGTTCTCTCGATTAAAATCCCGTTTCGCTCCGTCAACGTAAGGGGCAACAGGCATCGTGTGTCCTATGCTGCTAACTGCCGTAGGTGCAGCATTCATCCGACATCGTATGGCAGCGAGTCCATGGTATCCGGTTGTTGAGAAAAGCCGATAGCACTTATGGACATCCCCGATGACCCCTTCCTGAATGAGTTTGCACACAAACTGCTCAACGGGAACGAAAGGAAAATTCTCTGATGTCTGAAGTTTGACCCCATTTTCAGCGGCATCGGTAATCATCATATCCATCAGACCGAGCGTCGGTGCGAGTCCGGTCTCGACATTGTGCGGAATCCCACATCGGGAGAGATAGCAGGAAACGGTATGGTGCAGCGGTGCTGGCACGACGACATCACAGACATCCGGGGATATTTCGTCAACAAGTTTTCGGACATCGGTGTAGGCTTTAACGCCCAGCTTCGCTGCGCCTGCCGCTGCCGATTCGAGATGTGCGTCACACACGGCGACAACCTCAAAGGTGTCTTTTAATATTACCGATGTTGATAGATGCGCTGCCCCGCGTCTACCGTGGCCGATGAGGGCGTATTTTAAACGTGACATTCTGTCTCTCCAACTCGGTTTTAATGGCTATCGTCTATCAGAGCGTTCGCTTCGCTCACTTTTGGCTCTTTGCTAACGGTTAATTAACACACTGATAGCCGGTTGTCTCAAGCAGGTTTCGGATTTTATCTATTTCGGCAGTGGACAATTGACGGAGGGGGCGGCGCATCGTCATTGAAGGGAATCGACCCATCAACCAGCGCGCACATTTCATCCGTTGATGTGCATCACTGCTCGGTTCACCAAAGTTGTAGACAATCCGCGCCAGTGCGTCCACTTGACTGCGCGCCTTACGCGCACCAAGTAGGTCGTTGTTGAGCGCAGCGTGAACGACATCCACCATCAACTCCGGCACAAAACCGGCAAATCCGATGAGAGCACCGTCACTGCCTTCGAGCAATGAAGCGAGTAAGTATTCGTCATGACAAGTCAAGATCGGGGTGTCCGGCGCGGCTTCTTTGAGTTGTTCATAATCCCATCGCCAACGCGCCATGTCGCGGGTCCCCATTTTAATGCAGATAACCTGGGGGATCTTCACCATCTCCAACATCTCTTCGAGGCTATAGCCAGCCTTCGTCCACGCCGGATACTGGTGAACAATAATGGGTATGTCTGCGCCTTCAGCGACATCTTGGAAGAAGCCGACTGCGGTTTCCGGGGTCCTTCCGAACCGCAGCCAGTGGTGTGCGGGCATTAAGAGAATAGCATCTGCCCCGGCTTCCTTCGCAGCAAGCGCGTCGTCAATAGCTGGGAGACTCCCTTCCGCACTCACGCCTGAGACGACTTTAACTCGGTCGCCAACGGCTTCAGCGGTAATTTGTGTAACTCGCTGTCTTTCATGCAGGCGGAGGGACATAATCTCGCCGGTGTGTCCGTTACAGACGACCCCTTTTATGCCCGGGACACTTGCGAGTTCCTGCATATACTGATGCAGTCCGGTTTCGTCGATGGATTCATCTTCATGAAAAGGGCAGAGCGTCGCCGGAAATACACCTGCCCACGGATGGTGCTGCCAATTCAATTTCATTTTTTTATCCTAAAGATTTACAAAATCGCCCGCTTTTTTGCACAAAATTCTACACGTATTTTTGATTTTGTTCTATTTTAACTTGATTTTGAATCCAAAATCAAGTATTATTTTAACAAAGAAGATTTCGTTTCGTCGGTGTCGTTAAAAATCGAAATGTCTGGCTTACATCACTGGAGGGTGTTCAGGTGCAAAAACAGAGAAGGCTAAAAATAATTGCTGCGAGCCTTGTTTTGCTAAGTGGTATGGTGTTTTTAGGGGCCGTCATGCTAAAAAAAACGAGTGTGCAGCATTTTACACCTGCTTTGCTTGTGGCAGATAAGGGCAAAGTTGACAATCAACTTGTCCAAGTTGATGGTCTCATTTCGGAAGGTAGTTCCAAATGGGATGCCGCCGATTTTAAACTCACCTTTGCTGTCCGCGACCGCGAAAGTGCGGCAACCGTCAATGTGATTTATAAGGATAGACTTAAGCCGGATAACTTTGTTGATGGCGGTAGCGTTTTCGTCGAAGGTAGATATGATGCCTCGCAAAACCTTATAGTTGCTACGAAGCTCATGACGAAGTGCGCCTCGAAGTATGAAGGGGCAGAGAGTGCTGTTCCTACAGACGCAACTTCTTACATTTCGGAATAAAAGATACACGACACTTTCAAAAAATAGAACTTACGCAAAAGTATAGAATTCGGTTTATCAGCGTACGACAGGTGCGGTTAGGAATGCACGTCGCATTTAGGCGAGTACGCCGCAAAACCGCACTTACCAGTGGCGTGCGTAAGTCCTGAAAAACAATATGTTCAAAAACACCTTTTTAAGGAGACACAGACGCGCATGACTGCGGAAATTGGACAAGCCGCTATATATCTCTCTGTGCTTTCTGGTTTATGGGCAATCGGGTTCCTTTGCGTTGGGCTCCGGACACGAAACCCGAATGCCGTGCGAAGCGGTAGGAATGCCGTTGTTGCTACTTTCATTCTTATCAGTATTGCGACGGGTGCCTTAATCTACGGTTTTGTAACCGACGACTTCTCAATGCGCTACGTTGTTGAGGTATCGAGTGCAGCGCAACCCCTTCTGTATAAAATTACGGCACTGTGGGGTCGAATGTCCGGCTCACTCCTGTTCTGGCTCTGGCTCCTTACGGTTGCTGGGGCGATTGTTGTCTGGCAAAATCAGCGATACAATAAACAGACGGGTGATACGCTTGCAGACTATGCCTTGATTCCTGTCGCCATAGTTCAACTCTTCTTTATTATTCTTGTCACCGGTTTAATCGAAGGCGTTTACAACCCACTCGCTCGCTTCCCGAATGGACAAGTCGCGCCCGATGGTGCGGGTATGAATCCGCTCCTGCAGACGCCAAGTATGGCGTTTCATCCACCGACGTTATATGTCGGTTGGATTAGTCTGACGGTGCCGTTCGCGTTTGCTGTCGGTGCGCTTGCATCTGGTAGAGTTGGGAGCGACTGGATCCTCCGTTCGCGGAGATGGACGCTCTTCTCTTGGATTGTCTTGACTGTCGGTATCACGCTCGGTGGCAATTGGGCGTATCGTGAGCTCGGTTGGGGCGGTTATTGGGCATGGGATCCCGTCGAAAACGCCTCTTTTATGCCGTGGCTCCTCGGTACTGCTTATCTACACTCCGTGATGATCCAAGAAAAGCGGAGCATGCTCAAATTGTGGAATATCCTCCTGATTACCCTCGCTTTCCAATTCACACTGCTCGGCACTTTTATCACCCGAAGCGGGATTATATCATCGGTGCATGCCTTCGCACAATCTGACATTGGTGGCTATTTCCTCGGTTTCATTCTAATTTCGACGGCTGGGGTCGTCGGACTCATCATTTATCGTTGGAACCGCCTTAAAAGTGCCAATCGTCTTGAATCACTACTCTCGCGTGAGAGTGCCTTTGTTCTGAATAATTGGCTTTTCGTTGGGTTAACACTGATTATCCTCTGGGGTACGTTGTGGCCGATTATCTCCGAGGCGATTAATGGTCAAAAGGCATCTGTGCCTGAAGCCTTTTTTAATCAGGTCGTTATTATTCCCGGGTTGTTGCTTCTCTTCCTGACGGGTGCGGGACCTATTATCTCGTGGAAAAAAATTACCGCAAATAACTTCCGTCGTATGTTTTTGGTGCCCCTTGTTGTCGGTTTGGTCAGTGGCGCGTTGACATGGGGATTTCTCGCATTAAGAGGTAATACATCTCCGATCTATTCGGTGCTCTGCGTTTCCGCTGCGGTCTTCGTGTTTATTGCGATATTTGCGGAATTTTATCGTGGTGCGAGGCTCCGCGCGAAACGCCAGGAGACCTCACTCCTCAACGGTTTGGGTCTCCTCATTCAGCGTAACAAAAGACGATACGGCGGTTATATTATTCACATCGGTATTGTAATCCTTTATATCGGTATTATGGGATCGAAAGGCTATTTTCTCCTCGAATCTGACAGCTTGGCACTTGGTGAATCGATGAAGGTAGGTGCTTTTGAACTTACGATGAAGGACTCGTTTGAGAGAGAATACGCCAACTATCGCAGGGCTGGTGTCATTTTTGATGTTGCAAAGAACGGAAAGCAGATTGGCACAATGGAACCCGCACGCCATTTCTATTACAAGGCTGGTCAGGGGGAACAGGATACGATTGAGTCTGCCATCCGTCACTTCGGCGTGAATGACCTCTATATCGCTCTCGGTGAGCTGCCTCGGAATATTAAAGGCGGGGATATTGTGAACGTTCAGGTGTATCACAATCCTCTAATTAGTGTCGTTTGGATTGGTGTCGCTGTTATGGTCATCGGTGGAATTATCGCTATGGCTGAGAAGTCGCAACGCAGTAGAGAGGCTTGATAGGACAGGACTATGAAGATCGGGAAATTTGCTTGCATTTCAACATCTATCAGTGCTGTATTTCTCGTTGTCTGCTTTTTTGGTGCCACTGTGTACGCACAGACGGAAACCTCTGGCGTGTCAGAACCACAAAATACAGCGGATGCCCAATTTGAGTCCAAGTTAAATGAACTCCTCACGACGGTCTACTGTTACTGCGGGTGTGAACGTGAGACAATCGAAATCTGTGTGTGTGGTACAGCAGAACAGATTGAATCCGATTTTCGCAATCGACTGCTCGCCGGTCAGACAGTCGAGCAGATTCGTACCAATTATCTTGACACGTACGGTCCCCAATTTTATGCTGTCATGCCAGCAGAAGGCATTAATTTGATTGCTTACATTATGCCTGGTGTTATTCTGGTCCTCATCGGTGGTGTCGCTTTTGTCGTGCTCCGAAAGTCAAAGCAAATGGTTACAATGATGGATAGCAGTGGCGGGTCAAGCCAACAGGTTTCTGATACGACGCTAAAGCGGGTTGAAGCGGAACTGGAAAGATACAAACAGGAGAAATAGCCGAGACGATCTTTCGCACGAAATAGCGCGATTTGAAAAAGGTTTTTATGGATTCACTTGTTCTTTTATGGATGCTAATTCTCGGCATCATACTTCTTGTTTATCTCGGACTCCCGATCTTCTCGAAAAGCAGTTCTCAAGGTGCTACGACTTCTGAAGACATAATTGAGGAACGGCGGCGCGTGCTCTTTCAGGAACGCGAACGCAGCTACGCCGCACTTACAGAACTTGACGAGGATTACGAAACTGGAAAACTCTCGGAAGCCGACTACCAAGAATTACGCGAGGCACTTTTACAAGAGACGGCGCGCGTCATCATGCAGCTTGAAGAGGAATCGCTCTCAGATGTGGAAGCAGAGATTGAAAGATTTAAACAACAACGTGGAACATAGTATGCACATTCACTTATCTTCGGACAGCAATTCAAAGGGCAATTTACAGGTTCGATATCTCACCGCGTTGTGCATCAGTAGTCTGTTAGGAGTTGCCCTAATCCTTTTCTATCTTCCTACCTCTCACGCGCAGACAACGAAACTCGGCAATATTCAAGGCACGGTTATTGACAGAAAACTTGAGAAACCGCTCGTCTCACATCCGATAACCCTCACTGTTCATAAGGTAGACACTGTTGAAACACAGGAAACGTTGACGGATAAAGATGGCAACTACCGTTTTGCGGATTTACCCCTGGATCCGACTGTCCATTACACAGTTTCTACTGTTTATGAGGACACCGACTACACCGAGAAGGATTTGGTTCTGTCAACGTGGGCTGCAAATATAACTGCCAACTTCGACATCGGAGCGTTTACGGACGATACATCGCAAATTCAGATTAGAACGCATACCTTTATTATTGGACCGCCGCCTGCGGATCACCCACCTGACGGTGCTGTCACGGTTATTGAGGCGGTCGGTGTTGAAAACCAGAGTGACTTGGCTTTTCAAACAAAACACGGCACCCAGACGGTTGGATTGCATTTAAAGCTCCCGAAAGGGACTGAAGGATTTCAGCCGCATTCGCCGATAGCACTCCTGATGGACCCTATGACGGATAACGTTATCCTCCCAGCACCGCTACCGCCCGGAGAATCGCAGTTAGGTTACACTTATATTTTTCACGTCGAGAAAAGCAAGTTAGATTTATCCCGTCGCTTAGATTTCGACACAGCGGAATTCTACTTCTTTGTTCCTGAGGGTATCGGTTTTGCCCCAAACGCCAAATTTTTCAACGCACCCAGGCGCGAACAGATCCATGGGAACGTTTATCTTGTATATCAGAGCGTTGCAGGGAAGACTTTCACTGCGGGAACAACGGTTGACTTGGTACTTAATGTGAACATGAATGCGGGTCCTGGTGCCATGCCGGGGCAAACGTCTAACCTCGGACAGCTGGTACTTATTGCTGTTGCGGCGGCATTGGCTGGCGGTTTTTTCGTCGCTGCACTTTTCAAACTCCGTGCGCCAAGCAGTGCCGCGGAGCCAAATACTGATGATGCCGCAATGCCGCCAGATGAAGGTTGGCTCCGCAAACTCAGTTCCGATGATATTGAGCATGTTCGCATCGCAAGACTTGAATTCATTACATATCTTGATGATAGATACGAGAAGCAGGAAATCTCGGAGCGCGTCTACAATCGACTCCGCCGAGAACAAACCGAACGCCTCACCACGCTCTTAGAGCAGCAAAAAAGGGGAAACAATGCATAGCAAACACCACATCGCTGATTTGATAGTCATGTTAGGTCATATAGACGAGAATGTTCGGAACGCTGCAAAAGCAGAATTGATTGCCATCGGTAGACCTGCCGTTCCGCAACTCATCGATGTTCTTACCCAAGAATGCTGGTATATGTCTGGGTATGGTGCCGAGTTCTATACACATATCGAAGAATCTGCTATCCCTGTTTATATGGAGCAGATGGCGAATCTGGCTTCGGAGATTCTCGCAGAAATCGGAGAGTCCACCGTCCCAGAGTTGACAGCGGAACTCACCAGAGCCGAACGCGAGTTTTCTGAGTGGTTCTATAAGTATTTGCGACCTGAACAGACTGACCGTCTTATCACAATGTTGGCGTATGTTAAGAAAGGAGAATAAGGGCGATGGACAGCGAAGGGGTCGTAGCTGACCTGATCGAAGATCTGTCGGATATGGATGACGATGTCCGTGAGGTTGCAAAAAAAGAACTGATTGCTATTGGTGCACCTGCTATTCCCCAACTGATTGAGGCACTCGCGGAGAATTTGTGGGACATTTCGGATCAAGCCTCTGATATCTTAGCAGAAATCGGCGAAGCTGCTGTACCAGCACTTATGGAGGAGTTGGGGATAGTCGGGCGGTACCACGCCCTATGTATTAGTGATACGTTGGGACGTATTGGTGCACCTGCTATTTCTGCGCTGAGCGAAGCCTTACAGGACTTAGACGAACAACTCCGCGAATATGCGATTCGTGCCTTCAGCAATATGGGAGCCCCAGCAGTCGATGCGGTCCCTATTCTTATTCAGGCTTTAGGCGATCCAGAGGAGGAGGTGCGGACGTATAGTGCTTACGCGCTTGCGAACCTTGAAGGTGCCGCCAAGGACGCTGTTCCTGCGCTAATTGCGGCGTTAGAAGATGATTCCGAGCGTGTCCAACACCATGTGGCGTATGCATTGGAGAAAATCGGGACACCAGAAGCAAAACAGGCACTTATGGCATTGACAACTTAAAAAATTTGAAAAATTGGGTGTAAATATGGTATAATTAAAAAAAGTAGATTATTTTTATGTGCATGAATATTAAGAAAAAGGCGCAAATATTGCAGCTTAACTAACAAAGAATCGATTTGTTTATTTATCCACTCATCTGGTGTCGTCAGGTTCATCGAATTGTGGCCTGTTTTCGGTAAATTGTGCTACATCAGAATGGGATCCGGAAAATTATTAGAAGGGAGCCAAGATGGCAAAGTACGATTTTGTAATCGCTGTAGGAGGGGCACCCGGTCAAGGGATTGACACCGTTGGTAAGAGTATGAGCCAAATCTGTGCTCGACACGGTCTCCACGTCTTTACCTATAGTGCTTACCAATCTCTCATCCGCGGCGGTCATACCTTCCTTACCGTCAGAATTAGTTCCGAACCCGTCGCCAACCACGGCGATAAGATAGACATGATTATCGCACTGGATCGGAACAGTTTAGAAACCCACCTTCCACACGTCGCCCCCGGCGGTGCCATTATCTATAACAGTGATGATGTTAAAGCTGCACCCGAACGCGACGATATCCAACTCTGTCCTATCTCCTATAAAGAGTTATCCAATGAGACAGATAGAAGAAAGTTGATGTTGAACATCTGTATGTTCGGTGTTGCTTTGAAAATGGTTGGTGGAGATTTAAAAGTACTTGAAGATATTATTAACCTTACGTTCGGACGTAAAGGACAAGCGTTGGTAGACGCGAATATTGATGTCGCGCGCGCCGGTTACAACCATGCAGCGGAACACTTCACTGCCTTTGAAGCGCAGTTTGAGAAGCAAGAGCCTGCGCTTGCTTTCGTTGACGGGAATTCAGCAATGGCAATGGGAGGCGCAGCAGCAGGTGTCAAATTTTACGCTGCCTATCCGATGAGTCCATCAACGGGTGTCCTTCACTGGATGGCAAACAATGCCCGCGATCTAAACATTATGGTGCGCCAATGTGAGGACGAAATTAGTGTTGTCAATATGGTTATTGGTGCGGCACACGCCGGAACCCGCGCGATGTGTGCGACATCCGGCGGTGGCTTCGCGCTGATGTCCGAAGCCATTGGCAGTGCGGGTATGATGGAAATTCCGATCGTTGTTATTAACGTCCAACGCGGTGGTCCCTCCACAGGCTTGCCCACAAAAACCGAACAGGGCGATCTATGGCAGATCCTGGGTGCCAGTCAAGGCGATTTCCCGAAAATCATCGTGGCACCGACAAGTATTATGGACGGTTTTGACACCATTCCAGAAGTCTTTAATCTCGCCGATAAATTCCAATGTCCGGGCATGGTGCTCTCTGATCTCACGCTCTCTATGGGCTTCACAACCTTTGACCCTGACTCCATCGATTGGCATCCGGAAATTGACCGGGGGGCACTTATCAGTGGTCCCGTGCAACTTGACGGTGACTATCTCCGTTATCAAATTACGGATAGTGGTATCTCACCGAGAGCGATCCCTGGCACTCCGGGGCACGTTCATGTCGTTGCGACCGATGATCATGACGAAGATGGTACTTTAATTAGTGATGAGTTCACGAATCCGCATAAACGACGCGACATTATGGAGAAGCGGCAGCGGAAAATGGAAGGTATCCTTGAGCACCTACCGCCGCCGACGCTTGAAGGGCCTGAAGATGCCCAAATTACGCTCATTGGCTGGGGCTCGACCCTTAGTGTGATTGGCGAAGCGGCTGAACAACTAACGGCAGCGGGTATTCCGACGAACCATATCCACTTCAAATGGCTCTATCCGATGGACGAAGACGCTGTCAATGAAGTGCTTGCGAAATCGGGGCACTCGATTATTGTTGAGTGTAACTACACCGGTCAATTCGCACGCTTCCTGCGCGGTGAAACCGGCTTTAAGGCAGACGGTCAGATTCGCAAATACGATGGCGAACCGTTTATGCCGCATCACATTGTTGATGGTGCCCGTGAACTCTTGACGAGTAAGACAGACTTATATGTTCCCTACCAAGAAATTGTAGTCTAATAAAGGAGGATGAATCAGATGGCGAAACGAGAAAGATCCACTCGACGAGAAAGACCCATTCAAGGGGCACCCACGGCGAGAGATTTCCAAGGTGATGTGCGTCCAGATTGGTGTGCAGGGTGTGGTGATTACGGTGTACTCAGTTCTCTGCAGAGTGCTTATGCAAAACTTGGCAAAGGCAATCATGAACACCTCACCGTAAGCGGCATTGGTTGTTCCTCGAACCTTCCCGGCTACGTTCGGACTTACGGGATGCATACACTCCATGGACGCTCACTTGCGGTTGCAACGGGTGCCAAACTTGCCAATCACGAGATGAATGTGGTTGTCACTGGCGGCGATGGGGACGGATACGGCATCGGCGGGAACCATTTTGTCCACACGATGCGAAAGAATATTGATCTCCTCTATATCGTGATGAATAACCAGATTTACGGGTTGACGATTGGTCAAGCTTCGCCGACGAGTTTGATGGATATGAAGACGAAAAGCACACCCTTTGGCAATATAGAGGCACCGCTCAATCCGATTGCTATGGCAATTGTTACCGGCGCGACTTATGTCGCGAGAGGGTTTAGCGGGAATCCAAGACAACTGGCAGAATTGATGTACAACGGCATGCAACACAAGGGTTTTGCTCTTATTGATGTGTTTAGTCCGTGTATTACTTTCAATAGAGACAATACAACTGACTTTTTCAAGCAGCGCGTCAGAGAACTCGAAGACCACGATCCGAGTGATCAAGCTGCGGCACTTCGGGAAGCCGCCAAGTGGGGAGACGAGATTCCGATCGGTCTGTTCTATCAAGATACCAGCCGCCCTGCTTTAGATGAAATGGAACCTGTTTTGGAAAACGGTCCCATGGCGCATCAACCGCTCGGTGTTACCAAAGAACAAGGCGATGCAATTATCCAGGGTATGATGTAAGACGGACATGGTATCGGTCGTTTTTTGCACGCCTACTTTTCGTTCATGATATTGGTTGATTATAGGACGGGGCCAGGCTCCGTCCTATGTCTTTTTTGCGCGTTACGGAATCGTTCACACCATGCGCATCCGTGCTTCCGAACTCACTAAACACTTTGGACACCGCACAATTGTCAAAAGGGCTACACTTTCGGTGCGTCCGGGAGAAGTGGTTACGATTTTCGGTCCTAACGGCGCAGGGAAAACAACGCTCATCAGAATGCTTGCAACCCTTCTCCGACCGACATCGGGAGCCCTTGAAATTGAAGGCGCAGACGCACTCGCGAATCCTTCAGACGTGCGACGGGCATTGGGTGTTGTTGTTCATGAACATCTGGCTTACCCGACCTTCAGTCCTTATGAGAACCTCAGATTTTTCGGACAGATGTATGGGGTCGAGCAGCTTGAACACCGCGCAACAACGCTGCTCACAGAAGTCGGGCTGCAACGTTTTATCCATGAACCCCTGCATATCTTCTCACGCGGCATGACGCAGCGCTTTATGATTGCCAGAGCCCTTCTCCATCGCCCCTCAGTGTTGTTACTCGATGAACCCTTCTCTGGATTGGATGCTTCTGCGCAACAGTTCGTCCTTGAACGCATTGCAGAAGAACGTCAAAGAGGGACAGGTATTGTTGTTACAACACACAACACAGCGTTGGGGTATCTTGTGGGGACAAGGTTCCTCTTTATGATAAATGGAGCGTTGGAAGCGGTTGCACAGAAAGATGAAATCTCAGCAGAGACGCTTTTGCTCACGTATGAGGAGAAATTATAGTAGATTTTAGAATTAATTTCACGCTTCGCACCGGTGCGGTTAGAAACCGCACCTACCGGGTGTGTTTGAAAATATAAATGTATTTACAGAATCTACTATATAATCACACCGATCCGAGGCAGGTATAGATGGGTACTTCCAAATCGAGACAGGCATGAGGTTTCCATTTCGTCAAATTGGCGCGCTGATTCGCAAGGATCTTGAACTTCAATTCCGTTCAAAGGAGACGCTGGCATTAATCTTCGTCTTTAGCGTGCTCGTTGTTCTTATCTTCGCTTTCGCGTTTGGTCCGATTTTCCCTGAAAAGGTGGAGCGTGGTAAATTAACGGCGAGTGTCCTCTGGGCAGCGTTCGTTTTTGCAGGTATTATCACCTTGAATCGTTCATTTACGATAGAACGCACACACGCTGCTTTACAGGGCATTCGACTGACCGGTGTTGATGCGGGTAACCTCTACCTCTCTAAGGTTATCAGTAACGTTGTTTTTCTGTTTTTATTGGAAATTGTTATAACACCTATCGCACTTCAATTTTTAGACCTACTTGATGTGGCAACGGTGCGCATATTGCTGAAGTTGTTCGGGGTGTTGAGTATCGGGACACTCGGTTTTTGTGCTGTCGGTGTGCTATTAGCGGGTATGTCTACAAGCGCGAACGGCGGTGAAAGTCTTCTTTCTGTTATTCTGCTTCCGCTGGTTATCCCAATCATTATGGGCGGCGCGAAATGCACCGTCTCGCTTCTGGTAACGGGTGGGTTAGAAAACAAATTTTGGCTGCAACTGCTCATAGGATACAGTTTAGTTTTTCTGGCATCTGCGTACTTACTCGCCGATGCTGTTATTGAAGAATAGTAAAATGGCTGACGGCCACTAAAAAGGAGAAGAACTTGTCAGAAATTATCCATATTCATGCACGCGAGATATTAGACTCGCGTGGTAACCCGACAGTCGAAGTTGACGTTGATTTAGCATCGGGAGCCTTCGGACGTGCCGCAGTTCCGTCTGGTGCCTCCACAGGTGAACACGAGGCGGTTGAACTGCGTGATGAGGATGCGGGTCGGTATTTGGGAAAAGGCGTTCAGAAAGCCGTCGAAAACGTCAATACTGCTATCGCTGAAGCCCTCATCGGCGCGGATGCCTTCGCACAGAGCGATATTGATGCTGCTATGCGTGCACTTGACGGGACAGAAAACAAAAGTCGTCTCGGCGCGAACGCGATTTTAGGGGTCTCCTTAGCCGTCGCGAAGGCGGCTGCTGCTGAAGCTGGACAACCCTTATATCGCTACATCGGCGGAACGAACGCCAAAGAACTCCCTTTACCGATGATGAATATCCTAAACGGGGGTTCTCACGCCGATAACAACGTTGATATCCAAGAATTTATGGTGATGCCAGCGGGTGCAGCGAGTTTTGCCGAAGCACTTCGCATGGGTGCCGAGATCTTTCACAGTCTCAAAGCCGTCTTACAGGAACGGAATTGCAATACGGCTGTCGGCGATGAGGGGGGATTCGCACCCGATTTGGGATCCAATGAGGAAGCGATTGCTGTGATTATTGAAGCCATTGAGCGCGCCCGTTATCTGCCGGGTGAAGATGTCCTTTTGGCGTTGGATGCCGCTTCGAGTGAATTTTACAATCGGGATACGGGGACTTATGAGTTGAAGGCAGAAGCACAACCGACCAAATCGCCCGAAGAGATGGTCGCTTTTTACACGGAACTCTGTGAGAAGTATCCGATTGTCTCCATTGAAGATGGTATGGATGAAAACGATTGGGAGGGCTGGAAACGTTTGACTGAAGCGATCGGTGACAAGGTGCAGCTCGTCGGAGATGACCTCTTTGTGACCAATACCACCCGTTTACAGCAGGGGATTGATGGACAAATTGGCAACTCTATCCTCATCAAAGTCAACCAAATTGGCACTTTGACGGAAACGCTTGATGCGATTGAACTCGCACGGCGTTTTAATTACACGGCTGTCGTTTCGCACAGATCCGGTGAAACGGAAGATACCACTATTTCTGACCTTGTCGTGGCGACGAACGCCGGTCAGATAAAAACGGGTTCGCTTTCTCGTACGGATCGTGTCTGTAAATATAACCAACTCCTCCGGATTGAGGAAGAATTGGGAGAAAGTGCCATTTTTGCTGGCAGCAAGGTCTTCTATAATTTGGCGGATCTTTGATGACGGGCTGGCAGCTATAATGAGGTTTACCTTATGCACGTTGTGCGTCTCATCTTATTTTTAATCGCACTCGGTTTGCTCTTGGTGAGTGTTAGGCAGTTTATGAAAGGTTACGACGACTGGCAACAGGCACAAATCGCTGAGGAGGCCTACCGCGCTGAGATACGAAAATTGGAAGCTGAACGGGATCTACTCCAAAAGCGTGTTGAAATGCTGAAAGGTGATACGCTGACGAAAGAAAGGCTTGCCCGGAAACGGCTCGGCTACGTTAAACCAGGTGAGCTTAAGTTTAAAGTCGTCAAGCCTGATGCCGTTGAGTGATTTGGCGTTGTTCTACGATTAAATTGTCTCGGAGTAGAAAAAAGTATTGTATTTTCACGCCGCGTCTACTAAAATAAAAACAGAATTCTATCTTGCACGCTACACCTAAGGCTAATCTAATGAACGAATCTGGCTATACTTCTTTACACGATGCAGCACGAGACAACGCTTGTGAAGCGACGGCGGCGTTACTAAAAAACGGTGTTGATGTCAACGCATTGGATCAATATGGATACCCACCGCTACATTGGGCAGCGTGGCACAATGCTTATGAAGCAGCGGCGATATTGCTGGAACATGATGCTGATGTTAACGCCCAGAATGATAAAGGGTTTATCCCTTTACACTGGGCGGCGTGGAACAACGCACATGAAACCGCAGCGATATTGCTGGGAAACGGTGCTGATGTTAACGGAAAGAATGATGATGGGGATACACCGTTGCATTGGGCAGCGTGGCGTAATGTTTATGAGGCAGAGGCACTGTCGCTGGAAAACCGCACGGAGCTCAATCCGAGGGAAAAGTCGGGCTATACGCTCTTACATTGGGCAGCGTGGCGTAACGCTTATAGAACAGCCGTTGTGCTAATAGAGCGTGGTGCCTATGTTAACGCGCAAAATCGTAAAGGTTATACTCCCTTGCATATCGCAGCAGAGGACAACGCGCATGAGGTGGCAATTGCATTGATAGATCACGATGCTGATATTAACGCGACGGATGAAAATGGTGATACGCCTCTTCATGTTGCGGCATCTCACAATTCGCATGAAACGGCATCCTATCTGATAAAAGATGGTGCTAATGTCAATGTGGTTGGTGCCAATGATTGGACGGCTCTCCACATCGCAGCGCGGGACAATGCCCGTCAAATCGTAGCAATGCTGTTGGAAAATAGGGCGAATCCCAACATGAAAGACAAAAATGGTTATACTCCCTTAGACCTTGCTGAACAGCGAGAAGCACTTGAAGCAGTAAAAATGCTAAATGTCCGTCGAGGTAGAAGGCGCTGGTTATGGCGATAGTCTCGATCTAAGTCTGCTTATACCGGTAACCGAGTCTGATGAGTGTATGCTTTAATCCGTTCGGTTGCCAATTCAATATAACCCTCCTCAATATCGTATCCGATATAGTGTCTCCCTGACTTCAAGGCACTCAAGCACGTCGTACCGCTCCCACAAAACGGATCCAAGACGACATCCCCGACGAAAGTATAGAGTTGGATTAACCGATGCGGGAGTTCCTCAGGAAACGGGGCAGGATGTCCAATGCGTTTCGCAGAAACAGACGGAAAACTCCAGACGCTTTTTGTCCATTCTAAAAAATCCTCTTTACGGATTGAGTTTTCTTTTTCGTTCCGTTTCCTTGAAAAGGAGCCTTTAGAAAAAACGAGGATGTATTCGTGAACATCTCTCAGCACAGGATTCGCTGCCGATAGCCAACTCCCCCACGCCGTTGAAGAGCCAGCACTTGAGGCTTTATCCCAGATAATCTCGCCTCGCATGTGATAGCCAATCTCTAACATATCTTCTATGATGTAACTATGCAATGGGATATAGGGTTTCCGTCCTAAGTTGGCGATATTGATGCATGCCCTACCACCCGTAACCAGTTTTTTATAGGTCTCGGCGAAAACGGTATAGAGGAGTTCCCTGTATTCTTCGAGCGACAGGTCTTCGTCGTATTCCTTTTTCGCATTGTACGGCGGGGACGTGACCATCAGATGGACACTCTCATCAGGGATTTCGGACATCTCTGCACTGGATGTGCAATAAAGTTGATTGAGATTTTCGGTGGGGATCGGGTTTTCTGTCCACGTCTCGGGTTCGGGAATTTCCTGATTGGCGTAGAGTTTGCTTCCGTAGAATTCACTGGCATCGTGATTGATTCTGCCCGATGTGCCGAACGCGCTGGTTTGCGTTCCACCCTTGCGAGATTCTGAATTGTGTTTATTCTTATCTGCCATCCTGCTACCAACCCGTCCTGCCTTTGTGCTACTTAGCTGCTTCCGCCAATCACAATAAGGAATGCGCTATCCTCACTGGCGTGGACGCTGTGCAGAATATCAGCTGTGAAGGTAACGCTCTCGCCTTGTTCGAGCGTTATTTTGTCGTTACTTGTCGTAAATATGATGTTCCCGCTGAGCACAATGACGGTGGCGGCTGCGGGTGCTGAATGCTCCACAAGCGTTGCTTCTGATTTCATGGCGATCAGTACAATCGTCAATTCATCCCCGCGGGCTAATGTCAACGAGGCTCTGCCTGACGTAGCGGACGTGGCTTCTTCCATGAGTTTTTCAGCCATTGATATGAGTGGAAATGCTTTTGTTAAGGATGTATTCAGATCTGCGGGTCTATAGGGTCTTTCAAAGGATGTGTTCATTGTGAATCTCCATAGTTTAATGGACGCTAATACTGATCTGGGGACCAGAAGATGACATCGCGTTTGGGAAACAGAACCGTCAAAAACGCCGAAATTTCTGCGGGTACTGTCGCATCAGCACTTATCTGTTCCCACCCAATTTCACCGAACAGGAGTTTCCAGAAATCTGCTTCGGACAGGTCTGTACCAAAGTCAACTGCCTCAACCTCTTCAGGAACAATCTGCAGCGTGCTGTCGGGGTTGTGTCGCAACACGGATTGTTCGTTGTTGAGTGTGGGCAATTTGACAGCAAGTGGTGGAAAGGTCTCTTCAGCATCCGCAATTCGCGATTCCCACTCGACGATAAGACGGCGCAAAAACACAGACGGACGGATGGCATAGAGCATCATCGTCGTGTCTTCTATTGGGGTTACTTGACCGTTACACCGCGCGATCAAGCGTTCGACAAACGGGTGTTGCGCTGGAAGCCTGCCTTCTATCTCCTCAACTGCTTCTGCTGCACAGGCTTGTAAAAGATGGGATACGAGTGCGTCTAAAACTGACGGATTATCGGGTGCATACGCTACTTCACGGACTTCCACGCGCTTTCCGTCTATCTCATAGTTGAGGTATCCCTTGACTTGTCCGTTCCGTTGCGCAATAACAGTCGGAAGAATACCGCGTATCCGTGAAGGTGCCATATCCCAATAGACACGTGTCCGAGCGATAGTCCCGCTCTGTTCGGTGCTGGCGAGGTCGTATAGTGCTGCGACCGCGTCCAGATCCGTCTCTGGGTCGAAATCGGTTATTTGCCAGTCAGTTGCATCTGTCAGACGCCTTGCGGTGTCGCATGTCAGATTGAAACCGTGTAGCGGTAAAGATGTCCACCCCAATCGATGGTAAAATGCCTCTGGAATGATAGTGAACAGCGCGCCGAGATCGCATCCCATCGTCCGTAGATAGTCGATTGTGTCCCGCATGAGGGCGGAGGCGTAGCCAACACCCCGGTAGTTTGGGTGTGTGCAGACACCGCCAATACCGCCCATTGTTACGAGGGAGTCACCGACGCGCATCCGTCGTTCCCAGACGCGCAAAGTTGAAATGACGCGGTCGTTCACTACCACAACCCGTGTTTGTGGAAGTCTATAACTGCTGTCGCCTTTTACATACTGCCAATAGCGTTCATGTCCATCGGGGTTAAACGCCAGACAGCAAAGTTCAACAACTTGTTCTAATTCTGATTCGTGTGCTGCTCTAATTTCCATTTTTTTAACGATTAAATCTGGTCTGCCTTCCACAATGTAAAGCAAAGACAAATTCCTCGCTAATCACTCGGAATTTCGTTTCAGGCAGGTTTCCGGTCAAGTCATGACTGGATTCTGAAAACTGAAAAGATTTTTTGTAAAAAATCCAACTGACTGCTGCAAACCAATTATTGCATAGAGAAGACAACACCCAACGCCTCGTTCGGGGTCTGGATGAGTTTCTCACATCCTTCAGGAGCCTGATCAATCGGAAGAATATCTGTAATCAACGGCTCCACCTGAATCTTGCCCTCCGACATGAGTCGGAGCGAGAGTTCCAAGTTGCGTTGTGTGGGCCAGGGAACAAACACGGGTGGATAGTCTGCACCGTGTTCATAATCCTCATCGTGATACCCCGGACCCGTCCGCGCTGCACTAATAACGTCCACGTTCCCGAGTCCTGCTGCGAAGCCGTGCGTAATATTTGCGCCGCCAACGATAACAATCCGTCCGACTTTGTGCGTATCGGGTGCGGTCTTTAGCATCGCTCGGATTTGCTGGAACGCGCCCGTTGCGTCGCCACCGAAAGCGATAATCCCGCAATCCATGCCGTAGCCGTTCGTAAATTCCGCCGCAATAGGAGTCGGATCCGTCTCCGAGACGTTTATGGCGCGGTGTATCCCAGCATTTTCAGCAATGCCTATCCGTAAGGGTAACCTGTCCAGACCGATGACATAAGCCCCGGCGGTTTTGGCTATCTGGCAAGCGAACTGACCGACAATGCCCAATCCGGCGATAACAACGTTTTCGCCGATACGGATACGTCCGCGTTGCACGGCATGCAGCGCCGTTGCTGCGAGGTGAATAGATGCTGCCGCCTCACTGGTGACGTTATCGGGAACCTTGGCGCATAAGTTGTGCGGCACACAGGCGTACGTGGCGTGGAGTGCGTAGCCGCCCCCCATGCCCGCGACCCGATCGCCAATCTCGAATTCGTCGCAGTCGCCTGCTTTGCCGATGACGACACCGGCGTTTGTGTATCCGAAGGGACGCTGCCGTGCTTCGGACCCCGGATTTTCGCGTCGCCGCTTGACCCCACCGAGTTCTGTACCGGGACTTACCATAGAAGCCTGAACTTCAATTAAAAGCTGCCCAGGTTTGGGTGCAGGTGTTTCCTGTTCTTCCGTCCAGATCCGTCCGGCTTCGTTCATCATCAAAACTTTTCTTGTTTTGCTCATAGATTGTCCTCTTTCTCTCTTATCCGCAGAGTTTTGTAGCGTAAACTTTCAGTTTGCGCACGGATATGCACAATTTTTATGAAGTTAAAAAAAATATTTCGGTAATGTCCGGTGCGGTTAGGAAACCGCACCTACCGGGCCTGGGTAATTCGGATTACCGAATTAATAAATTAATGTTCATAAAGATTATGCTACATAAACTTTCAGTTCGAGGCGTGTCTACCGGTAAGGCTCCAAATTAATCCCCGGATATGCCTGTTCGAGACGGGCAAGTGCCTCTGGCGTATAGTATGTATCCCCAGGGGCGGGCCACCCTAAAACGCGGCGGGCTGCGGGAGTCGTTCGCGCCACAAATTTCATATACTGTGGACTGCCCCACCCCGGCACCGGGCGCGTCGTTTTGCACCAATCGGCGTTGTCGGCGCGGTGGAAGTGATACCCCATCCATGCGCGTTGTTTGCTTTTATTTTCAAACGGCTGTGCGGCGTGAACGAGGTAACTGGAGCGGAACGCCACGCTCCCTGCTTTCGCCGTAACAGGAATTGGATCGGCGAGTTCGCCTTTAAATTCACGCAAATCCGGAATACCGACACCCCCCGCTCTGCCGGGATATTTCGCCCATATTGCATCCAGTTGGTTTTGTGAACCCGGACAGACGAGCATCGGCGCCCCGTCCAATTCGATGTCGTGCAGGATAATGCCAGACAAGATATACCCGTAGCGTTGCCAATCCGGATGCGGTGGTAAAGCCGAGTTCGTTCCATTGTCGATGTGGTATCCCTGCCAAGGGTGTTCGCTGTGACGGCTATCGGTGAGCCCCTCTCGGAGGAAAATCTGCCCGTAGCTGAGCCGAATTTCTTCTGCCCCTAACAACTGCTGGGCGACTCCCAAGTATGCCTCGTTTTCGAGGAGTTTGTCCACTGCCTCCAAACCTGTCGGGAAGTGGAGTGCCTTTCCGAAGGGCCCCGCGAGCCGCTGCATATCACTGTTCTTCTCATAAGCACTTTTCAGGGCATTGGGTTGTGGGTCCCATTTCGCGCGATATTCGGCGTACGTCAACCCATCGTAGGCGTTCCGTTCGATCGCTTCGAGTGCCGGGGCAGTCTCTTCCTCTGAAAACACATTCGGCACTATAAGCGTTCCATCTTGTTTCCATGCTGTCAGTTGTTCGGTTGTCAGCTGCATCAGAGTTACCTCCGTGTGAACGTTTCCCATTTATCCTCTTGAACGGTTTCGCTGTCTGCCTGTTGCTGAATTGTCTGCCACCATTCCTGATTGTCTATGTACCACTGAATCGTCTCACGCATTCCGGCTTCAAAGGGGATTTTCGGTTGCCATCCGACATCGCGCGCAATCTTCCGTGAATCCAACAGATACCGACAATCGTGTCCCGGTCGGTCGGGAACATAGGTTTTTAATGCCTGCGGTTTGCCGAGCGTCTCTAAGATGAAATCACTGATTTCCTCGATGCTTTTCTCTACACCGCTGCCGACGTTGTAGGTTTCCCCAATTGTGCCGCGCTTGATGACTGCTGCAACGGCTCGGCAGTGGTCTTCGACATGCAACCACTCCCGACGGTTCTGGCTGCTGCGATAGAGTGTTAAGGGTAAGTTTTGGAGCGCATTCGTTGTGAACAGCGGAATGAGTTTCTCTGGATGCTGGTAAGGACCGTAATTGTTTGCACAATTAGAGATAGTAATGGGTGTGCCGAAACTGTGGAAATAGGCGTTCACGAGGTGATCGGCTGCCGCTTTGGAGGCATTGTAAGGGGTCTGTGGACGATATGGCGCGTTTTCACTGAAGGTGTCGGGTGAATCTAAAGCGAGTTCACCGTAGACTTCACACGTGGAGATATGGTGAAACCGTTGCACACCGTGCTTTCGAGCCGCGTCCAGTAATACCTGCGTACCCATCACATTCGTTTCAAAGAAACGCCTCGGATGTAGAATTGCGCGACTGTTGTGCGATTCGGCGGCGAAGTTGACAATCACATCTGGACGCTCAGTTTTCAAAATGTCTTCTATAAGCGGTGTCTCAAGAATATCACCGTGAACGAATTTGTAACGCTGCGCGGGGAGCGTTTTCGCTATATCTGTCAGATTGGAGAGATTTCCAGCGTACGTTAATAGGTCGAAGTTAATAAGCGTATCGTCCGAGTGATGCTGGAGCCAATATCGTATGAAGTTTGTACCGATAAACCCAGCGCCGCCCGTAACCAGTAATTTCATCTGAAGTGTTTCCATCTCTCTGCGGGTGATATTTTTTATAGTCTATCATAAATCTGTATATATTATCAACTCCTAATGCTGCTGGGCAGGGCTATTTAGTTTTAAGAGCTAAGTTTACCTATGTGAAGGGAAACCTCTGCTTCTGGACGCCCGAATTTATTCGGACATCCTTAGCAAAAATCCTATCAATCTGGGAGCCTATAGACCCCCCGTCGAACCTTTACAATGTCACCGAGCTTCACAAGACGGGTGAGTTCTGTGTTTATTGCTTTTGGATGGCCTTCAATCGCATCCGTTAGTTCGGGGGTTCTTCTCTCTCCATCGGCGAGAAGCGCGAGGATTTGCTCGCGGAACGGAACACGTGCGAGTTTCCCACCCCTGAGCCTTCGCAACACTCGGTTGGCTTGCCTTGTGGAGCATCCCAGAATCCGCTCTACCTCTTTTCGGGGGGATTCGGCGGTCAACGTGTCGCGTTCGGTCTCAAAACCTTGGCGTGTCGCTATTACCTCGGCAAGTGTGTTTAAGCCACCGGCGACCTCCAAATCTTCCCAGTCAAAAAGGAGCGTTTCAGATCTATCGGTGATCGCAGGAATGCGCAAACCCGAAATCCACATAATTTTCTTGTTGGTCTCCAAACGGTGAAACTGCGCCAACGCTACAATCCGTGTGAATATATCGGTGACTGCTTTTTCATAGGTGCTTTGGACGCGCGCGTCTTTGAAACGGTAGGCGTCAGGGTCCATCTCATAAGAGAGGGGCTCCGCATCGTTGCCAAACAAAATCCGAGTGCGATGCAAAAGGGTGCGGGGCCCTATTTCTGGCAAGCCGACGATCCAGATAACCTGTGCTTCTTGAAAAGCGGTTTCCAATCCCGCTTCCTTGCGAAAACCGGCTAAGAAACAGACGTTCTCATTTTTTCCGATATCTTGGAGCTGCTCAACTGCGTGATCATAAGTTATAATCCCATGCTTAATATTCGGATCTCTTTCAATTTCAGTTTGAATCCGCCAAAAAACGTGCTTCCCAGTTTCAGAGACCCCGAGAACGTCCCAAGTGTTGTCGAGTTCTAAAATTGCTTTCAGTGGATAGATACCCGTGCGAATCTGAAAAACACAGTTTCCGGGAGCCCACGGCCTCGGTGGGGTATGAAGCATCTCAATTTCCGTATCCAAGAACGCTTGACGGAGGTGTTCGCCGTAGAGCGTCGGGGAGGTGACCAACAGGTGGCTGACGCTCGGATGGAGGACCGGGGGCACCCGAAACTGTAGCACTTCGTCCTCCCATCGCATCGGTGCATCGGCGTTTCGGGTGTAATGTGCGAAGAAACGCTCAAGTTGATGCCAAAACGTCCAGTCTGGATCCCAACAACCCGTTAGGGATGCCTCAATGTTTTCACCAGTCGCCGCCTCCAACACTTCAACATGGCACATTTGTTCAACGATTTCTGCTTCCAACCATTTAAACGTCTGTATTACAGTTCGGAGACGATTGACAAAGTCGGCATGAAATGTGTTTCTGATTTCTACTGCATTCAGCAGGGCTATGGCGAAGTTTCCTAAGGCACCGCCTTGATAGTTGGCAACCCACGCCTCCATTGTGGCTTTCGATAGTTTGTATTCAAGAAACAGTAAGTTCTCTCTCCTGGGACTGGTGATACAAAGCCAATGTGTGCCATCGCGTACTTCAAGAAGTTGTTCCACTGTTTTTGCGTACTGTGGATCCAAAAACAGGCGACGGTTCCGTAATATTTGTGCGTTTCCGACATTTCGCCTTTGCAGGAGTTGTTCCGCTGCTGCCGCAATTTCAACGTTTGGCACATTTAAACAGAGTGCCTCATTATTCTCCAGGAACCATTCTACTTCAGGGCCTTGCTCTGGGCTTGTCTCGAACATGGATCCAAACACGCGCACGTTTCTATCCAAAGCACGCTGTACCTGAGTGCTGATTGCTTCGCGGGGTTCATGCCCCTTTTCTGTAGGTTCGGACTTTTGTAACACCGGGCGAGGGCGTTTGATTCCGAGCGGACTGAGTGTCCCTTCCCGAATGGCAAGCACCTTAGCGTCTATAGGCAACCCGCTCGCGGGAAGCGGTGGCAGGATACCCGTATCGTTCCAGACATCTGTGATGGGCGTTGCCGCCGTCGGCAGCCCTACATCCGAGGTCGCGGCACGTACCCACACACCACCCGCGTCCTCCCACAAGGATACCTCTGTCCCGCCAATCTCCATGCCTTCCCGCCCCCAATAGTGAATTCCATCCGCGTGCCTGACGTAAGAAAATCCGCGCTTGAAAAACGCCTCTTTGGCAAGGTCAAGTTTCGCCGATCCGAGAGAGTAGGGGGTGTCAGGGCTGCGCGCCTCGTCTTGAATGCTTTGGGGAACAGGTGCGTGAAGTTTCGCACGAAACGCATCAATAGGTGCAAAGAGGACCTCTCTGGAAATCACAGGCGGATCTAACAGATCGCCGAGCAGGATTTCATAGCGGGCATCCCAGCAATTGTGTCCTTTCTCACCGAAAATTTCGAGATACACATCCTGTTGGTGCGGATTCTCTGCCGTCGGGTTTCCTTTAGAAACGAACAGCCGTGCCTGTTCGGTGTTCGGGTGCAAGTAGCCCGGTATCCTGCAAGAAAAGCGGAGCCCTCCAGACTTTGACAGCGTCAACAACGGGTTCGCGACGGCATTAACAAGGCTTTCAACGCAAGACAGAACGGCATCCGGTGCAGCACAGATGGCTTGGTATGTAAACTCGATGTCGTGCCATGCGGCGCCCTCGTGTGCCGACGGCGTACCCGTATACACGTGAATTCCCCATGACTTTTGCCATCGCATCGCACTCCAGTTCATTGACTCTTGGCGTTTCAAGAACCGGTCGCCCCCAAAAGACCGCGGGGGGCGGTCAGCACCAGGGGCGCGCCCTATCGGCATAAAGGAAATGTCCATCGCCTCCAAGTCTTGAAGGGCGATAGGGTATCCCTGCGCGCAATGGACTGTGAAATGGTAAGGCAGCCCTTTGTAAAGCCGCGGGGATAGCTTCGTTTTCCGTTGCTCCAGGGGCTGCGCGTGCCGTTGATGGCAGCGGGCAATTAAATCTTGAAAGAAATCGGTTGTCGTTGACATAACAATAAGGTAATTTTCAATGCTTGAACGCGATACACTCCGATATGTTATGAGATACTCACAAACTTCATATTTTCCTATAAATTATATCAAAAATCTCATCTTTTTGCCAACTTTTAAATTGGTATAAAGTCAGTAATCATCAAACTTCAAGGGTCAGTTAGATTAGGGCATTTTTCTTTTAAAGAAAATAAGAATAACGTCCATCCTAATCAAACATTTCCCGATTTGTCCTGCCGCGTCGCGAGCACAGCGTGCTTCTACAGAAGAAAATACACACATCTAAAGGGGATATGTAAAACTACTAAACTTTGGACAATTTTTGACATAGCACTCCGCTGGAGTGCAGCTATGGACGCAACGGATTCCTATAGGCATATCACGCCGCTGGCGTGAAGAAAGGTCTATCTCTGAAGAAAGGTCTTTGCTCCCGGGCAATGCCATAAGGCATTCATACCGTTGATTTCGGAGCAACATGTCTATAGATAGCAGCCCAAACAAACGAACGCACTCCAGCGGAGTGCTATGTTTGAAGTATTAGAAAACGACTGCCCAATTGAGTGTCAAAAACTTTACACACCCGTTTTTCAGGGGCATTTCAGGGGCATTCAGTTTTCCAATAATTTACCTCCGGACGCCCGGATTTCGTCTATTCCCAGACGAAATCCGGGCATCCGGCCCCAAATTGTTGGAAAACTAAATAGCCCTGCCATAATCAAACATCGTTGACAAATAATGGTGCGTATCGTAAAATAGCAGGCACGTTCAGATCCATAATATCACTTTACGACAGCGAAGGAAAAAATAATGCACCAACGTAGATTGGGGAATACAGGACTCATCGTCTCCGAAATCGGTATGGGCACGTGGGAACTCGGCGGACGTGAATGGGGGGACATCGGTGAAACGGATGCTGTGGACCTGCTCCGATACGCCTTTGAAAGCGGGGTCACCTTTTACGATACCGCTGATCAATATGGCGGTGGGCGCGCCGAGCAACTCCTCGGTGAAGCGTTTTCCGCACTCGGTAATAGGGTCGTTATCGCGACGAAACTCGGTTATGAGTTGGACTCTGATGGTTGGATTAGCCACGGTTGGGAACATCCAACGTTCAACGTCTCACCCGATTATATCCGACAAGCCGTCGAAGGGAGCCTCAGACGCTTGAAACGGGATGTTATAGACATCTATCAATTTCACGCCCCACCCCCTGCAGTCGAGTGGGATGATGCTTTTGGAACAATGGAGGCACTCAAAGCCGAAGGGAAGATTCGCTTTTACGGGTTGTGCCTCGGCAGCGAAGCAGATGCACTCAAAGCGATGACGGAGACCAACGTTTCTTCGCTCCTGCTCACGTATAACATCCTCTCCCAAGAGATGGTGAAACCGGTAATGGAAACCGCCGCCGAAAAAGGGGTTGCTGTTGTCGTCCGCCAACCCTTATCGTCAGGACTCCTCTCCGGACAACTCGGACCGGACACCGTATTCGCAGAAAACGATTATCGGAAGACTTGGCCCCGTGAGAAGTTCCTTGCCGACTTGGAGCGGGTAGAAGGGGCAAAGTCAATCATTGGAAACAAAGCAAAAAGTCTCCCACAAGCCGCCCTCAAGTTTATTTTGGCACATTCGGCGGTCTCCAGTGTTGTGCCGGGGATGATGACACCGGCGCAGGTTGATGACGGGGTCGCAACTTCAGGCGCGAGCCCGCTGCCCAACAGCGTTTTGGAACAATTACGCACCGGTTGAGGCACACGCTACGAAAGTCATTCGGTCTATCTTCCCATGAGTTCCATAAAGATAGGCAAAGATTCTCGGAACCCGTCCTCCCGCGTGCCACCTTCTGGCGTATAAACACTCTCTAAAGAGATCGTACCGTCGTAGCCATCGCGGTCCAACGCCTTCACGATATCGTTGTAGTACGGGTCCATCTGTCCTCGGCGCATTGCACAGAAATCAAACGTCGCCGCTGGCAAATTCACAATCCCGTCTTTGAGATGTACGTGGGCGATGTACTCACGGATAGCCTCGTAACCGTCTGGATATGGCACCTCCGTACAATAGAGAGAACTGCAGGGATCCCAAAGGACTTTCAGATGTGGCACGTCTAATTCGTCAATCAACTTTCTTGCAAGGAGTGCCGATGTCACATTCCCTGAGATTGCTGTCTCAATGACAAGCGTAATATCTGCGGCATCAGCGATTTGCAGCGGTTCTTCCAACCCCTCTAACAACATTGACCATGCCCCCTCGGAGATAATTGGCTCGGCACCGAAAAGCACCATCTCTTTTCGGAAACTAAAAATGCGAACTAAATTCGTGCCGACGGCTTGGGCGACATCAATACACCGTTGTAGCGTCTTAATGTGTGAACGATACACAGGCGCGACGACAGATGTATCCACTGGGATTGCCGACAAGTTGTGATGCGAAATACAGGACACCTTTAAATCTCGTTCCTTTATTAATCTCTCGACGCGTCCAAGCTCTCTATCCGTCAGATCGCCAACCTGTTTTTTCCAGAGATATTGTAACTCAACGTATTCCAAGCCAGTCTCTACCATAACATCCAATGCATATTCAAAGTCTCGACTGATTCCGTCTGTGATGGTTCCCAGTTTACGCATTTAACTCTCTCCCTGTTCTCTATCTTCGCGGGGGTCCAAAGTGCCAAGAAGGACTTTCACAATAATCTTGGGGCACACTTATTCTGTCTTTTTGATTTCAATACCGGCGATGTTTTCCAATATTTTGATAATCGTCCAGTTATCTTCGTCCGGGTTCACTGCTTTCCCCGCTTGAAAGAGTTCAAAAGCCGCGCTTGCCGCAAAGAGCGGCACCCCACAATCGTTTGCCATGCTTTTTGCGAGGCTCAGGTCCTTATACATTGTACCAATGTTACTCTGGCCCCTGAAATTACGCGTCAAAATATTTTCCGTTGTATCCCGAAAGAGGAAATTCCCAACGACACTCGTGCTGACAACATCCTGCAACGTTTCTGGTTTTACTCCCGCCTTCACTGCTAACGTTAGGGCTTCAAAGATACCGGCGTAAGTCGTGCCAATCAGCACGGCAAGTGACGACTTGACGGTTTGACCCATCCCGACTTCTTCCCCAACGTGGTAAATATCGCGCCCGACGGCTTCAAGGACCGGTTTTGATGCTTCATATATTTCCTGTGGTGCCGATACCATCATGGTGAGTGTGCCTGCCGCTGCACCGGGCGCGCCCCCACTGACAGGGGCATCAACGATATGAAACCCTTTCGCCCTCACGAGCTCACCGACCTCTATCACCTGTGAACGTCCGATGGTCGCTGTACAGATGATGGTAGCCCCCGGCTTAAGCCCCGCAAGTAGACCGTCTGCTCCCAATAGGGCTGCTTTGACCTGTTCAACATTCAACACCATAATAAAGACGCTATCTGCGGCGTTCCCAACTTCGCGTGGGGACGCAGCGGGATATGCCCCTTCTTTTGCTAATGTTTCCAACGGTTCCGGACGAACATCATACACAATAAGTTCGTGTCCGGCTTTCAGGATGTTTCTTGACATCCCCATGCCCATGTTGCCAACCCCGATGAGTCCAACTTTTGTCATAAATTACCTCAAGGCATTCCTAAAAAAGTTATAAAGCATCTGCGCTTATCCTTAGTAAACGCAGTCCGTCTGCTGTGGTTGCACTAACGTGCACCCATAAAATTTAGCATAGATTTTTAGGAAAGTCAATTAATTTTTCCGCAGTGCACCCAATTTGGACATGGTTTCTTGTCTAATTTTTACACAATTTTTCCGCTTTTGTGCTAAAATATGGCATTCATACATGAAAAAGAAGGAGCCGAAACTAATGGCAGATACCATCAGAGGTGCCGTCATCGGGTATGGGGCGGCGTTTAATATGGGCAAAGCCCATGCAAATATGATGCAACGCACCGAGGGCATTGAATGTGTCGCTATCTGCGACATCGACCCAGAGCGGACAGCAGCAGCAAAAGAAGATTTTCCGGGAATCCGTACCTATAATACGCTCGAAGCACTCAACGCTGACGAGGATGTGAACCTCATCGCAAATGTCCTACCCCATAGTTTTCATTGTAGCACAACCGTCGCGAGTCTCAAGGCAGGGAAACACGTTATCGTTGAAAAACCGATGTGTGTCACGATCGCGGAAGCGACAGAAATGATTAGCACCGCCGAAGAGAACGGCGTTCTGCTATCTGTGCATCACAACCGACGGTGGGATGCCGATTTCTGGACGCTTCGTGAACTCGTTCACTCCGGCATCATCGGCAAGGTCTTCAACGTCGAAATGTGGGGCGGGGGCTACGGTAGACCCAACCCGAATTGGTGGCGGAGCGTCAAAGCCATCTCCGGCGGGCAATTCTACGACTGGGGCGCACACTATCTCGACTGGCTACTCAATGTCCTTGATGCACCGATGATTAACGTTACTGGCTTCTATCAACCCAATCTCGTCTGGGACGACATTACCAACGAAGACCACGTCCAAGCCGTTATTCGCTTCGCCGGTGGGGAGGTCGTAGCGGACGGGACAATGGCGAACATCCAGATGTCTAACATCGCCAAGATCGGCGGCCCCCGCTGGAAACTGCTCGGCTCTCACGGTGCGATTACTTCTGAAGACGGAACGTTTAAGGTGCTCTCTGAAGTTGAGGGTGAACCTAAAGAACAGACGGTCAGTTATCACAGCAGACCGGGACCGAGTTACTATGAAAATATCGTTGCACATCTGAACGACGGTACGCCTTTACTTGTGACACCCGAATCTGCTCGCCGCGTTATCGCTATCATGGATCTGGCGGAAAAATCTGCCAAGACACATCAAGCAGAAACCGTCCCGTACGAGACTTTTTAACGATTGCTTCTGAGCTGCTGCGTCCGTTGTCCTTGCAGTATTTCAATTAATCGTAACCAGATTTGATAGTTAAAAAACCTTTTATAGCCCAGAGATTTTGGAATTAACCGAAAACCCGGGGAATGCCATACGGCATTCATACCGTTGATTTGTGTAATGAAATGGAACGGTGACCAGATTTAATAGTTAAAAAGAATGAAAGCGATTGTTTTTGAAAAAATTCAACAATTACGCGTCCACGAAAAACCCATTCCTACGCTTACTGCGGGAGATGTACTCATCGAGATGGAACTCTGCGGTATCTGTGCTTCCGATCTCGCCGCGCTCCGGGGCGATGTTTCAGATTACGCACCACCCGTCGTCATGGGACACGAACTCGCAGGTATAGTGGTAGAGAGTCGGCACGCTGATGTCAAGGTCGGCGAACGCGTTACCGTCAACCCCATGCTCTCCTGCGGGGCATGCGCCGAATGTGAAAACGATCTCGACAAATACTGTAGAACCATCGAAGGCATCGGACACGATATCGACGGGGGCTACGCAGAGTACATGCGAATGCCGAAACACGGTATAGATACAGGAAAACTCATCCGAGTCCCCGACAGCATCCCACCCGAAGAATTGCTGTTCTTGGAACCGTTGGGATGCTGCTTAAATGCTATGGGGGAAACCCTTTTCAAAGATTCCGTCGCCATCCTCGGTGCCGGTCCCATCGGATTGATGTTCACCCAACTCGCGAAACGGGCAGGCTTAGCGACCTACGTAATTGAGCCGTTACTACACCGTAGGCGCGCAGCAGAGACACTCGGTGCTGACCGGACTTTTAATGCTTCACCTGAAGCCGTCGCAGACCTCCGAGACCTCACCCGCGGTGGGGTGGATACCGTTATCTCCTCCACAACGAACAACGCTTCAGTGATTGCCCTCGCTTTTGAGGTTGCCCGCAGAGGCGGTTGTCTGAACTTCTTCGGGCTTGCCCCGGAGGGTGAAGAGATCCGCGTCAACTTAGAGGAATTTCACTACACCGGTCATAAACTGATGGCATCGTGGGCGTTCTCTCGTGCGAGTCTTGAAGCATCGCGCCAACTCCTGATTGAAAAAGCACTCAACTTTGAACCATTGCTGACGGATCGGTTTCCAATCGAACAAGGTCTTGCAGCGTTTGATAACGCCGCTTCGCAACGTGGGATCAAGACCGTTGTACACCCCTAATGGGCAAATTGGGGGGCGGGGTTTCTAACCTCTTTTAAACGCTCTTTGATTTGACTTTGTTCCATTTTTGTGGTATCTTTAATTACCACTAAAGTTTGGCAATTGGCAGTATGGAGTCTGGATAGAGACGTGCAAACCGATTTTCAAGTCTGGAAGATTTATCTTGATACCTGTTGCTTAAGTCGGCTTTTTGACCCTCCAACACAAGCACGAATTCGTCAAGAAGCCGAGGCTATGCATCAGGTTCTCACTTATTGCTTTAGCGGGCGTTGGCATTGGGTTGTCAGTAGTGTTTTGTCGGATGAAGTTGACCAGTCTTCAAATTTTGGCGCGCGTTTTCAAATCAAAAATTGGATAACTCTTGCCCATCAGACTGTTTCTGTTGGGTCAAGTGAAAGTGAGAGAGGTATAAGACTTGAAGTTCTTGGGTTCAAGCGAAGAGATGCTTTGCACCTCGCCTGCGCTGAAAGTGCCGGGGCGGATATCTTTCTAACAACCGATGATAGGCTACTCAGAAGAGCAAAACACTACCAAGCGCAACTTCACACTCAGGTCGAAAACCCTTATATCTGGCTGCAATCGGAGGCTTGAAATGCGTATTTTAGAAATGACAGAGAATGAACTCTATGAAGCAGGACTTAAAGAACTAATGGCACAAATGGGTACTGCCTATACAGAGCGATTTCTCAAGCAGTGTAGACCTAACGATTGCGACTATACTGCTGAGCGGCATAAAGGGTTGGATGATGATCCAGATATCCCGACAATGGTTAAGCAGATCCAAGAACGGGAAGCCTTACAAGAAGCAGAGACACAGATTGCAGCCGAAAGAATTGAGGCTTGGCGTAAGGGTTTACTTGAACTCACCGATATTGAAATCTATAAATTGGGTGCCAAAGTTCTTACGGATAAACTTGGCGTTCCCGGTTCCATAGGGTTTTTGCGCCATCATTTCAAACAGAAGGAAAATCCCTTGCCGCAGCAACTTGTGCCAGATAGGGATACCAATGTAGTCTCGAATCAATAGACCCACGCAGCCCAACCACGAGATTAACGTAGTTATAGAATCTTGCAGAAGGAGCAGATACCAACTTAAAATATGATCCTCGGTGCACACGTATCCACAGCAGGCGGCATACACAATGCCATTAAAAACGGAACAGACCTCCACTGCGATGCAATACAGATTTTCTTGAGAAACCCAAATCAGTGGCAGGGAAAACCCCCTACCGATGTCATAAAAGAAAAGTTTCGCACGGCATGGGCAGAGGCTGACCTCGCCGATGTCATTGTCCACGACATCCATCTCAGTAATCTCGCTTCTCCAAAACCCGACGTACTAAAAAAATCGAATCAAGCATTTCGTGAGCAGATGGAACTCGCACAGGTCCTTGGACTCCGCCACATCGTCACGCATCTCGGCGCGCATCTCGGTGAGGGGGAAACGATCGGATTAAAGCGGCTGACTGAGAGTTTTGATAATCTGTTTGAAAGTGCCGAGGCCCCTGAGGTTGTCGTCCTCCTTGAAACCACTGCTGGGCAAGGCACAAACCTCGGTTACTGTTTTGAACACATCCGTGATGTGATAGGTATGTCGAAATATCCTGATCGGTTCGGTGTCTGTTTCGATACGTGCCATGTCTTTGCTGCTGGGTACGACATGCGAGCCGAAGCGGATTGCGCCACAACCTTCAAACAATTTGACGATGTAATTGGCTTAAACCGGTTGAAGGCTTTTCATCTCAACGACGCGAAATCGACCTATCAGAGCCGAGTGGATCGACACGAACACATCGGTGAGGGCAATATCGGCGCGCCAGCCTTCGCGTATATCCTCAACAATCCCTTCTTTACTGAAACCCCACTCATCATTGAAACACCAGAAATGAAAACCATGCATGAGGTGAACCTCTCAACGTTACGAAGTCTAAGGGTGTAGTTTGCAAATCTCCAAGCAAAAATTGCCTGAATTCATTATTGTGAGTGAAGGACGTGCAAGAACGGAGGTAATGAATGAAAAAATTGCTTTTTGCAATTTTTATTTTCATGTTTGTGAGTATTATCGGGTGCGAGGTTCCTTATACCGGTCCGCTACTCTCAGTCAACGATGTAACGCAATTTCTTAGATCGAAGGGTGAGGATACGGTTTGTGTACAAGATGGGTTTGATTCCGTTTGCCTCAAAGTGGTCGTCAGAGAAGTGGAGAGACAAGGAGATACCATACTGGCACCCGTTATCCATATCCATCCGACAGGTGTGATGTACGAATTCTACTATGAAGGTCGTCTTGTTTTACGTGCGGAACGGTCAATGAACACCACCGAAATTGCGGAGGCGTTGGTGGCTGCGGGCATTTCAGAACTTCCAGCAGATAGTATGTTGCTGGGTGGTGACGGTGGTCTTGATGTTGACAATGCCTTTGAAGGTTGGCGTGTCCGGATGTACTATCCAGAGTTGTTTGCTGAGGTTTCTCGTGGAGACACACTGGAAACCAGTGGGTTTGAAATCCGAATTGTGGAAGGAACGCGGTTGTTTCCGAACACCGAAAAATATCTTAAAATAACAAACTTTACACAAATTGATGAACCTGAGGGTATTCGTATCGCCCAATTTGATGTTGGAACAAATGCAGCAAAAATACTCATTCGGGTCAGAGGGTTAGTTCCAGGGTATATTGCGAGGTTCCGCCTCAACATAGATGGTATAGCATCCGATGAGGGTGACGATACCTTTGAATTACGACGGATACAGTAGGGAACTATCGGAGTAGGTCGCATGTTATGCCACAAACAGGGCGAACCACGCAGCAGCGAGAATAACAACAGGTTTTGAAAGCGTGAGAAAAACCCAATTTTTATTTTTCAACTTAATAGTCAGCATTCTAATTGTGCTTCTCACCCTAACCGGTTGTTCGGATGCACCACATGTCGGTTCAATGTTAACAGTTGACGATGTAGATCGGTATATAACTTCAACTGAAGATTCCATCTGCCTTGAGAACAGATGCATAACTCTTATGTCGGGGGTAACAGAGCGAGCAGACGACATTGTAGGTCCTATCATCTACATCCATCCAAATAACTTCAGTTATATTATTTACCGTATGATCCCTGCAGTTTCACCCGCCGAAACGGTAAAACATCCGATCCGTGGCTTCGGCGTTGATGGTGACGGTGATGATGGCGACGGTGGTGTTCCTGTTACCATACCCCCAGATGAGGTCCCACCCCAAGGTGAAGACGGTGTCGGTGGGCCCTTTGTTCAGCTTGATACCGATGATGACTTGGATGAAAGGACACTTGGCAGTTTCGATAGTAGTGGCGATGGTGATCCCTTTGTTCAGCTTGATACCGATGATGACTTGAATGAAAGGACGCTTGACAGTTTCGATAGTAGTGGCGATGATGATCCCTTTGTTCAGCTTGATACCGATGATGACTTGAATGAAAGGACGCTTGGCGGTGACACGTGCACTTCCGGATACGTTGTTTGGGTGAATGACGAGAGGAGTATTGGCGGGTTCCTGTCGAGCGGTGTGATCTGTGGGGATTACCTCCATATTGATAGCGAAAACAGTATGCTCACCTTCACGGGCTCAGATGGCGTGGTGGATGGCGGTGAGAACGAGACGACTGAGGAATACGTGACGATGGAAACTGGCTATACCTACGAAGAAGCGAGTGATCGCGCGCCAGAGATTTTGCGGGAGTATTGAAACGAGCATGTGAGCCAGTAAAGGCGATACAATTGACACGTACACTCTTTCAGTTAAGAGGAAGCGGAATGACAGATTGATGGTGCATTTCCAATATGGATTCCGTTCTTGGTGGTGAACGCTTTTCTATAGATATACCACCCCTCTGGGGTGAAGAGACGTGGGAAAAAGAGTTCTTTCAAAGGCGTGAAATTCGTTAATAGCAAGTTGGGTTATTTTAGTGCTTTAAAGTGTGTAATCTATGGACACAGCAAGGATTCAGGTTAAAGCAGGCAACGGTGGAAATGGATGTATCAGTTTCCGCCGAGAGAAATTTGTTCCGCGTGGCGGTCCCGATGGCGGGGACGGCGGCAACGGTGGCAACGTTATTTTCATCGCTACTTTGGGAATGAGCACGCTGATAGATTTACGCCATAACCCGCGTCAGGTGGCGGAAGGTGGTGGACACGGGACCGGCAAACAGAAACACGGAGCCGACGGTGCAGACCGCATCATTAAAGTACCGGCTGGCACTATCGTCAGGGACCAAGATACACTGGAGATGCTCGCAGATCTGACGGAACCCGATCAAAGCGTCGTTGTCGCACGTGGCGGTATCGGTGGAAAGGGCAATGCCCACTTCAAGAGCAGCACCTTCCAAGCCCCGCGCGTCGCGGAGAAAGGGGAACCCGGAGAAGAACGCGAGGTTAGCCTTGAGGTCAAACTCATCGCTGATGTCGGACTGCTCGGCTATCCTAACGCCGGTAAATCGACGTTACTTGCACGGACCTCCGCTGCGACCCCAAAAATCGCGCCTTATCCGTTTACCACGCTCCGTCCTAATTTAGGGGTTGTCCGTATTGACCGAGAGCAGAATTTCATCCTCGCCGATATCCCCGGACTGATAGAGGGCGCACACAAAGGCGCAGGTTTAGGACACCAATTCTTGCGCCACATTGAACGCACCAAAATGCTCATCCATGTTATTGACCTGAGTGCTACGGATGGACGCGATCCCATTGAAGACTACGAGCAGCTCAATCGAGAGTTGGGGCATTACAACGAACTCCTAACGAAACTTCCACAGATTATTGCTATCAATAAGATAGATATGCCTGAAGCGAAGGCGAACCTAACGCGCGTCCAAGAATACTTCGGGCAACGGAAAATCTTTCCCATCTCTGCGGTTACGGGTGAAGGCGTTAATCCACTCATGCAGCAGGTATACCGCTCTTTACAGTACCTTAACGCGCGCGCCCAGGAGGAAGCGGAGACGACAATTACCTTTGACCACGAACTACCTCCTGAACCCGCAGGACGGTTTGAACTCACTAAAACCGAGGAAGGGTTTATCGTCAGTGGGGCAGAACCGCGGCGTGCTGTCCTAATGACGGATATGGGAAACGAACAGGCGTTGATTTTGTTGTATCGGAAGTTGAAAAACATGGGGGTGATAAATGCCCTCGCCCGCGAAGGCGCGGTGGAAGGAGACACGGTCCAAATAGATGAATTCGAGTTCACCTATAGTCCAAGAGCGATGCAATCCAACTGAGGCACGCGCCTCTCTGTCAAACGTGAAACGTATCGTCGTAAAGGTCGGTAGCAGTACCATTGCAGACGAAGGGCACCTCAATGAAGCTGCGCTGATTGGACTGGTCCACGACTTAGCACTCGTAAAGCAGGAGGGGGTGGAGGTTATCCTTGTCACATCAGGGGCAATCGCCGCTGGATGGCCTGGACTTGGCCTGAAACAACGTCCGCAAACCCTACCACACTTACAAGCCTCTGCTGCCGTCGGACAGATCCGATTAATGGCGGCTTATGAGGAGTGGTTCCGCAGCTACGAACAGCGCACGGCACTTATGCTCCTCACCCGAGACGATTTCTCGAATCGGGAACGCTATACCCGCATGAACGATACCCTCCGCGCACTGCTCCATCACGACGTGATTCCCATCATCAACGAAAACGACACCGTCGCGGTTGACGAAATCAAGGTCGGTGATAACGATACCCTCTCTGCTTACGTAACAAACCTCGCCCAAGCAGAACTCTTGGTTATCCTCTCTGATCAGGCGGGTTTTTACACCTCCGATCCGAGGGACAGCACAGACCCGGAACTTATCCACACCGTCAGCACGATTTCCGAAGAGATATGGCAAGCCGCGGGTGAGGCTGGTACGACGAGCGGCACGGGTGGGATGGTGACGAAACTGCGCGCTGCTGACATTGTCACTGGATCTGGTGAAATGATGGTGCTGGCGCACGGACGAGAACCGCTTGTTGTCACAAGGCTCTTGAAAGGTGAATTGCTTGGCACGCTCTTCCTGCCACAATCTCGTATTTCTGGACGCAAGCGATGGATCGCCTATTCCCGCCCTCCGAAAGGCAGGCTGATTGTAGATGACGGTGCCCGGAACGCTCTCGTGCAAGGCGGTAAAAGCCTACTTCCCGCTGGTATCCGAAACGTTGAAGGTAGTTTTGATTATAGCGATACCGTCTCATGCCTTACGGAGAAGGGTGTAGAGTTCGCCCGCGGTTTGGTAAACTATAATGCCGTGGAGACCACGAAACTCGCTGGAAAACACACCAGGGACATTGAAAAAATCCTCGGCTATCGCGATTACGATGAAATCATACATCGGGATAACCTCGTCCTACTTGGCTAATTTTGTGCTGCTGCTGGATACCAAAAATCAAAAACAGGACTATTTAGTTTTAAGGGATAAGTTTACTTATGTAAAGGGAAACCTCTGCTTCTGGACCCAAATTGTTGGAAAACTGAATGACCCTGAATCAAAAACTATCGATCTTGAAAATTTCCATCGATTCTGTTATACTATTCACCACTTTTCTAATTCCTATCTATTGCGTGAATTCTCAAAGGACACTATGAACGAAAAAAGCATCCAACACCAAATTCAATCACAGGCTCGAAAAGCAAAATCGGCGATGCGTATCCTCTCACGGAGTTCCGCCGATGTCCGGAATCATGCCCTCTTAGCCATGGCGGAAAGCCTACAAGATTCTAAAGATAAAATTCAGGCGGCAAACCGTATTGATCTCGAAAACGGCGAAAAAACCGGGCTCGCTGCACCCCTCATGCAACGTCTCCTACTTGACGACCAAAAAATCGCGCGGATGGTGGACAACCTTCGCCAAGTTGCTGCGCTCCCTGACCCGATTGGCGCTGTCATCAGCATGGGTGAACGTCCCAACGGACTCAAGATTGGGACAGTTCGCGTCCCTATTGGGGTCGTTGCTGTGGTGTATGAATCGCGCCCAGACGTGACCGTTGAAGTATCCGCACTCTGCATCAAATCTGGGAACGGCGTTATCCTCCGTGGCGGCTCCGAAGCCATCCACTCCAATGCAACGCTTGCGCGTGTCCTCAGCGACACCGCCGCCGCAGAAGGTGTCCCAGATGCCATCCAGTTCGTTGATACCACCGACCGACAGGCGGTTTACGAACTCATCCGCCTCCCAGAATACATTGACCTCGTGATTCCACGCGGTAGCAACGAATTCGTCCAGTTTTTAATGAAGGAGTCGGATGTTCCTGTGCTCGGACACGCCGACGGTATCTGCCACATCTACGTTGACGAAGCCGCTGACCTTGATATGGCGAATAAAATCTGTATGAACGCCAAGGTCGGATATAAAGTCGCTGTCTGCAACGCCGTGGAGACGCTCTTGGTCCACGCCGATACCGCTGAGAAGTTCCTTCCGGCTTTCTGTGCAGCACTGCAAGAGGCGAATGTTGAAATTCGCGGATGCGAACGCACACAGCACCTCCATCACTCAGCAAAACCTGCAACCGAAGAAGATTGGCGGACGGAGTACCTTGATTACATCTTATCCGTCAGGGTCGTAGACGACATAGGCACAGCGATTGATCACATTGAGGCATACGGTTCACACCATTCCGATGCGATCATCACCGAAAGTTACAGCGCAGCACAACGCTTCCTCAAAGAAGTAGATTCCGCTGCTGTCTACGTCAACGCCAGCACTGTCTTTACTGACGGTTATGAATTTGGGTTGGGTGCAGAAGTCGGCATCAGCACGCAGAAGCTCCATTCCCGCGGTCCCATGGGGCTTGAAGGGTTGACGACGTATAAGTACATTGTATACGGAGACGGTCAGGTGCGCGAATAGAGACGGAGACATACCATAGGACTTACCTTTCTCGCTGGCGAGGTTTCCCAACCTCGCCACTTTCAATTTTTCCTTGACTTTTTTGCGCGTTGTGCTACAATGCTACGGCATATCACATAACAGGTAATAGCACCTGTTGTGCAATGACTCTCTTTTTAATTTTTTCAAGACAAGGAGAAAATAAAATGGCAGGAATGATTCCGACAATTAGTTCCGGGGTCGCAGGACCGCTCGGCGTGTTACACCTCCCCCGATTCTGGTCGAAAGTGCTGATGGATGCCAAGGGCGTACTCCATGAAGATTATCCGGCGTGCGGGGCGGGTTTTGATCAGATGGTATTGGATGGACTTGGACTCGACAAAGATACGACGCTGGCATATATCGCTGACAATTCACCTACCTATCCACAGTTTGAAGCGTGGGTTTCGGAAAACGGAAGTTTTGACCAAGCGGCAGTCGATGAACTGAACGCTGCGATTTCGGGCTACAATCACGATGACGATACCCGCGGGAGCATCCTCGGGGCAAGTGGTATTAATGACGACGGCTCCATCTTAGACGCTGTCAATCTCAACAACCTTGACGACTGGTATGAACTTCACGCCAGTTTATAGGGTAGATGTTTGGCTATTGGCTGTCGGCTATCGGCGTTTCGGCTTTCAGTAAAGAGGTTTTTGATGAAATCATACCCCTCTTTACTGACTGCTGAAAGGGTTGTGTAGCAACCCGCCCCGACTGCCGACCGCTATTTAACAACACTCCGAGCAGCAATCTCCGCAATTGTCTGCTTCCGTCGTTAGTTCGATTGCCCTACCCTCCTCAGAGGATTTGAGACCCGCAAGCAGAATTTCAGTGGCGTGCCGCGCCGTATACGCATTTGAAAGCGGCGGTTGTGTCCCCGCACGGATGTGCTCGGCGAAGTGTTCGTGCATACCACTCGGTGCGACATCTGAACAGTCGATCGCTTTAACATCGACCGGTGCATGCTCGCGCGTATAAGAGGTCGGTGTCCACTGACTCAGCGTTGCGCCGTCTTTGCCGGGCATCGTGAATTTGCCCGCCGTACCGTGTACGCTCGCCTCTCCCGTCCGTGCCGGATCGCACCAACTCGTCTCCGCAGTGACAATACCACCCGACTGCATCTCAAGCACAAGCGTGGCGACATCCTCTAATTCCGTCGGTTTGTCGAAAGTTGAAACGAAACCCGTCACGCGTTTAAAGGTGCCGAGCATGGCAACGAGACCCGAGACGGCATAGACTCCCATATCGAAAAGCGCGCCCACGCTCGCCTGTTTGGCATCGAAGAACCATAGGTCGTCCCCGGTTTCACCGAAAATATCACGGATTTCGGCGTAGTAGATTTCTGGACCGCCGTGGCTGCTCCGCATTCTCGCGCCAGAGACACGTCCGATTGCCGCCTCGGCAATCAATTGGCGGATCTTATAGATAGCGGCGTTAAAATGCGGGAGACACATCACCGTTTTACCACTCGCTTCTGTTGCAGCGACAAATTCATTCGCCTCGTCCATATCGCCACAAAGCGGTTTCTGCATCAACACATGTTTGCCTGCTTCGAGTGCTTTCACACCCCATGAGACATGTAACGGGTGCGGGGTGCCGACTAAGATGGCATCAAGTGTGTCATCAGCGATGATTGCGTCGTAGTCTTGCGTCCAATGCGGTATATTGAATTCTTGGCACTGGTGTTTGAGGCGGTGTTCACGTCTTCCACTAATGACGGTGACTTCAAAGTCGCTGCTCTCTGCGAGATCAGGTAGGTGCATCCGGCAGACGATACCACCCGCACCAATAACGCCAAGTTTTAGTTTGTCCATAGCATTCCTTACTAAAGTATATCTGTTATCATAAAGGATTAAAGGGGTTTCAGTACGACATTTCGGTAGGCGACGGGGCCATGGTCACCCTGTAACAGCAGTGGACCGGTAGCGGCTTCCTCTTCCACCATCGCGCCACGTGTGACACCCACGACTTCGACATCTTCATGGACGGTCTGTCCGTTCCATACGACTTTAACGAAGGTCGCGTTGGAAATCTTATTGCCATCGGTATCGAATTTGGGGGCGCGGAAAGTTATATCGTAGCTCTGCCACTCCCCTGGCGGTTTGCTGGCATTCACGCGCGGCGGGACACCGTCTACCGGTTGGTTGTTGATCCAGCGACAATACACACCGCCACAGGAACCGTAGCGAAGTTCCGTTTCACCCCAACTGTCCAATATCTGGATCTCGTACCTCCCCATGAGGTAGACCCCAGAATTAGAGCCTTGGGGCACCATGAACTCGACATGCAGCTCGCAGTCGCCGTGTGCTACCTCAGTGTAGATGTCGGCGGTGCGTCCAGTGGGACCGTTGTAAAAAATGCCCTCACCGGTCGTTGTTGTGAGAAGTTTCGAGTCGTCTGAATTAAGGGCAACACTGCCAGCAGCATCCCACTCGTGTTCAGCGGCACCGCCTCGTGCGAGCCAACCGTCCATGTTTTTACCGTTGAAAAGATTAATTCTGCTTTCGGGTTGAGACATCAATAACCCTCCTCTATTTGCTAAAAACTTTTGACATATTTCTGTGAATTGGGTATGATATTTAATGATTACGAACTACACAATCAACACACGCTATCGTCCAAGCGACGTAAAACAAATTTTTGTATAGCAAGTTTCGCCGAAAGGACGAGGAAAATAAAAATTATGAGACAATCTTTATTATTTTTAGGGTTATCCATTTTAATGGGAACGATTGCCCTTTTTACCCTTTACGGCTACGAAGAAATTTCGACGCTTCACGCAGCACCAGTAGCAGCCGCTACTCCTGAGACGAAAACCCCTTTTGCCGAAGGGTGCGAGAAGTGCCACGGGCAGGAACCCGCCTATCAAGAATGGCAACAGGCTGGGCATTTCCATGCACTTGTCAATCTGATTGAGGGTCCGTATGAGTTGCAGACCTCCTGTCTGAGCTGCCACTCTTCCGGCTATGAGACCTTCAGTGATCGGGTTTATCCCGGACATACCTACAACATAGAGACAGCCGTGAATGCGGTTGCCTGTTCTTCATGCCATTCACACACGAGCAGATCGGAACACTTATTAGTAAAACCGGCGAAACACTTATGTGTCAGCTGCCACAAAATGGATTGCGGTTGTGCTGGCGCAGGGATCGTCCATCAGTCTCAATCCGAGATGTTCCTTGGGCGCGAGGGCGCAGGTGTCAAACGGATGCCGTCGCCGCATGTTCGCGCCATGAAGAAGCGGTGTGTTCACTGCCACATGGCAAAAGAGGACCCAGAAGTCGTTGCGCAACACGGGGGGCATACGTTCGTTGCAGATTTTTCGACGTGCAGTACTGCCGGCTGCCACGATAGTGCCGATAATGACATGACGGTGAAGCTGCCGCAATATCGCGCCGAGATAGAGGCGAAGATGCAAGCGGTCAAGACAATGCTTGATGCCTCGCCTAACAAAACTTCACAAGCCTATCTTGATGCGAAGTTGAACTACGACATGGTTAAAGGCGATAGCGGGTATGGGCTCCACAATATGCCCTACGCGAATGCCCTGCTGGATTATAGTCTTTCGCTCAAGAGCGAACTTTTTAACGATTAAATCTGAGCTGCTGCGTCCGTTGTCCTTGCAGTATTTCAATCGTTAACAAACCTTTCACGCGCTAAGGCAGGTTTCTTAATAATTTTAGATTGAAGTTTCTGACAACGAAAGCTCTGCCCAGACGTAATTATTTAAGAATCTGAATCGATCAATGCCCGCAGTGGCACATCTTGGTCTTGCGGTAGATAGTAGCTGAGTGGGTCGCTGACGACACCGATAAGTTGTTTCTGGATCGGATTGCATTTAGCGACGAGTTCATCAGGCATTGTTATGTAATCCATCGGCTTCACCCAACGATAGGCGTAGCCCATAAAAATGGTTTTCCGTGGCAGACCAGACCAATTGTGTCCGATGCCGTGCCAGGTACGCTGTTCAAAAAGGAACGCATCTCCGGCGTTGATGTTCATAGAAATAGCACCGCGTGCCCAACCCGTTTCTGGATCGGCTGCCGGTCTACCTGTGAGTCGGTTGCTCCCGGGAACGACCACCGTCGCACCAGAAGCCGGATCAGATTGGTCGCTGATAGCATAAGCAATCTTGAGCATAATGAGTGGGTGCGGTTCCTGCATCTCGCGATAGGAGGTGCCGCCGTCACGGTGCAAACCGATACGGTTCTTTACGTTGTCAGCCGGTTCTTCTTTAGAGGGCAGCACAATCAGATGCGATGTGATCATCTGGACGTTCCAGTTCAGTACTCCGTAGGCGAGCGGAACGGTTTTCTGCCAGTCAAGGAGTTGTAGGAATGCCTCGTGGTGGACGATGCAGTTACGAAGGTTCAACTTTCCGCCTGCTTCGAGACGACCGGCGGCTTCCTCTTTGGCATATACTTCGTCAACGGCAGCATCAATTTCTGCGACGATATCCGGAGGCAATGCATTCTTAATCAGCAGGTAACCATTGTTTGCAACAAATTCCTTGTGTTCTGGGGTAAAGATTGCTGTTGCTTCGGAAGCCATATCTATTGTAGTATCCATAGCTTTTATCCTTTAGTAATGCTGAAAGTAGTCTCAAGTTCCTGATTGAGAGCCAAATCACGCTATGCATTATACAGGATTTCTGAAAAAAAAACAATGCGATTCAATTTTCGCATAGGGCTGTTTAGTTTTAAGAGATAAGTTTACCTACGTGAAGCTTTCCTGTTTCCGGATGCCCGAATTTATTCGGGGTAGTGCACTTTTCCCGAACAAGTTCGGGCTTCCAGAGGCAAATTATTGGAAAACTAAATGACCCTGATTTTCGCAAAAGGTACAGAGATTTTTAATATGGAAGAAAATAGAGAGCCACCTGAATTTGATGACTCCAATTTTCCGAACGGGCAGTTTGATACTACGGCAAAAAATGCGACCCGCGACCACCCGGAGGATTTTATTAACTATTGCCTTGAAATGTCGGATGCTCAGGTGATACAAGTTCTTGAAACAGAACAACCCACCGTCCAGTGGTACCGTGCTGATACTTTCATACACGCGAACGTTCGCGGCGAAGAAGTTGTTGTACATATAGAGTTCCAAACACATGATAGCACACGGATCCGGATGCCATACCGCATAGCAGGCTATACAGGATTAGGAATTCGCACGTTTGAAATGCCGATCTATTCTCATGTCATCTATCTTCATCCTAACGCGGGACTGAATGACCCAGGGGCGTACGTTCAAAACGCCGCCGGTTACGAAATTAATATCAGATATAAAGTGATTAGACTTTCTGAAATAGAAGGTCAAGAGATTTTGAATGCAAAACTGAAAGGGCTTATCCCTTTTACGCCGTTAATGAAACCCCCAGAGGAAATGAATCGCCGGGACTGGCTGCGGCAGTGTGTTGAAGTTGCCGAAACCGTTCCAATGGACGCGATAGATAAACCCAATTATCTGGCATCCATGGCGATTTTGTGTAACGTAGTTTTTGATTTCCAAGACATTCGTCAAATTATACCGGAGGAAATCCTCATGCGATCAGAAGTTGTCCAATACTTTGAAAAACTCGGTCTTGAAAAAGGTCTTGAAAAAGGTCTTGAAAAAGGTCTTGAAAAAGGTCTTGAAAAAGGTCTTGAGCAAGGTGCTCGGGAAAGCATCATTGAAGGTATTCTTGAATCATTGGAACTTCGATTTTCCGTCAGCGATACACAGGAATTAAAGCCGATGCTTGAGAACATTAAAACACTACAACGACTCAAAAAGCTTCGCCGGGAGGCACTGCAAGCACGGAGCCTTGAGATATTTAGGCAAGTACTGCTTGAAGACGAAAGTAGAACCCAATAGAGGGAAATACCACGCAATTTGAGAAGCGAATTGACCTCAGAACCTCATAGAGAACCCACCGCACAAAACAGTCGAAATGTTCAGCAAAGCCAAGTTTCGCGCTTCAATACCGCGAAACTTGGTGCCTCGTGGCGAGCCATCTTGCTCGGAACCGTCCTCATCCTTCCAAACATGTACTGGATTCTGGATTCGGTCGGGCAAGGCTATCCAACGACGATCTCCCTCTACTTTAACGTCATCTGCTGCGTCTTTGCTATCACGGGTGTGAATCTTTTCGTAGTTCGTATTGCACCAAAGATCGCGATGCAACAAGGCGAGTTGCTGACAATTTATGTTATGTTGGCGATTGCGTCCTCGCTGGCAGGACACGATGTGCTCCGCGTCCTAATCCCGATGATCCCCTACGCATTCTGGTACGCAACCCCAGAGAACGACTGGGCAGACCTGTTTCATCGGTATATCCCGGATTGGATGGCAGTCAAAGACCGCACCTTTCTGACAGAGTACTATCGTGGCGAGACGACTTTTTACCAATGGGAGATCGTGCAAGGGTGGTTGACGACAACAGTCGTCTGGGGCGGTTTCCTCTGCGCAATGGTGTTCCTGATGGTCTGTATCAATACACTCGTGCGGAAGCAGTGGACGGAGCATGAGAAACTTAGCTATCCTATTATCCAGTTGCCGCTTGAATTGACGAGCATCGGAAGTCGGTCAAACTTGCTCACAAATAAGATGATGTGGCTCGGTTTCGGGATTGCTGGTGCGATTGATATACTCAACGGACTCCATCATCTCTACCCAACTGTGCCGAGTCTCGGCGGTAGGCTCTACGATTTACGTCCCTTCTTCACACAGAAACCCTGGAGCGCAGTCGGTTGGACACCGATAGCCGTTTTTCCTTTCGCTGTAGGGATGGCGTTCTTTATTCCACTCGACCTATCCTTTTCTTGTTGGTTTTTCTATCTCTTCTGGAAAGTAGAGCGTGTTTTTGGAGATGCTTTGGGAGTGCGCGGGATGCCGAACTTCCCGTTCACCGATGAGCAATCCTTCGGGGCATATCTCGGTCTGTTTGTTATCGCGATTATAGCAACGCGAAAACACCTCGCACAGGTCGGGCGGAAGTTATTTCGGAATGATCGGAGCGTTGACGACTCAGACGAACCGATGTCTTATCGTGTAACAGTGTTGGGACTTATTGCAAGTCTTGCGTTCATCGTAGGTTTCTGCAAAACCGGCGGTATGTCTATCTGGGTAGTACTCGTATTTTTCGGGATTTATTATGCAATCTCCACAGCGGTAACCCGTATGCGCGCAGAACTCGGCTCCCCTGTTCACGACTTGCACTTCATCGGACCCGATGAGATGATGCCCCGTATTTTCGGCACGCGACTCCTCGGTCCACACAACTTGACGATAATGGCGTATCTGTTCTTCTTCAACCGTGCCTATCGCGGACACCCAATGCCACATATCTTGGAGGGGTTTAAATTAGCCGAACGGACCGGAATTTCTAATCGACGGTTACTACTTGCGATGTGTATTGCGATTGTTATCGGCACGTTCGTTTCGTTCTGGGCGTTCTATCATATCTCTTACATTGAAGGGGCGCGCGATTGGTTTGCCGGGAGACCCTTCAACCGGCTCCAGAGTTGGTTGACATCACCGAGAAATCCAGATGTACCCGCAATTGTCGCCATGTGTATCGGTTTCCTCATCACCGGTTTCCTGATGATAATGCGGATGCGACTTTTTTGGTGGCCCTTTCATCCGGCAGGATTCGCTATTTCCAGCAGCTGGTCTATGAACGTGTTTTGGTTTTCGATACTGGTGAGTTCGGTGATTAAATGGATTATCCTTCGGCACGGTGGGGTGAGCGCACATCGAAAACTCATTCCGTTCTTCCTCGGTCTAATCTTAGGTGAATTCATTATCGGTAGTATCTGGAGCATTATAGGAATAACGACGAACCAACCGATGTACCGGTTCCTATTTTAGACTATAATTTATCGCGCCTTCGGCTTTGACAGCGGTTGAATATAGTGAATCTGCCTTGCAACTTCTGTGAAACCCATATTGGGGTAAAAATGGGTGCCTATAGGATTCTGGTCCAACGTCTCTATGCGAGCATAAAGCATCCCTTCCACCTGCAAATACGCTAACGCTTTTTCAATCAGCTGCCGACCGATACCCCGGCGTTGAAACTTCGGCAGCACAGCAAGATTTGGGATACCACCAATCTGGGTTTCGTGATTAATTCGGGTTGTGATATAACCCGCAATCTCGCCATTGACCTCTGCCACAAAGACACCGTCTGGGTTTGCTGCTGCGTCGTCATTGATATGGGACATTTTACGTTCTTTCCAGTCCATATCACCGATACGTCCGAATCGGTCTTTGATATTTTTATCTATAGACACTTTTTCAAAACAGATAGCCGTAATCTGCCGAAGTGTTTGCAGGTCGCTGGGTTTATACTTTCGGATCATCTTTGTATTTTTTCTTTTCCTTAAGCAATCGCTCTTGATTTAATATAACGCACTTCCACGCAAAGATATATTATACCGTTTAAAGAAAAAAAGCAAGTTTTCCGTGGGTTGATTTAGAAGGTGCCCTTGCAAGATATACCAAAATCTGCTATAATTGTGAACAGAATATTTTGAGGAGGGACATTGCGTGATTCGTGAAGCAATTCAGAAGGTTATGGCAGGCAACGCCTTAACCGAAGCAGAGATGGTCGGGACGATGAATGAGATTATGGAAGGTGAGACGACAGATGCACAGATCGCCTGTTTTCTGACCGCGCTTCGGCTCAAAGGCGAGACCATAGAAGAACTTACAGGGGCGACGCGTGCAATGCGCGCCAAATCTACACTTGTTCCCACACGTCATGCGCCTGATCTGCAAGCCACGCCGAAAGTGCCACGGCTTGTTGATACCTGTAGTACCGGCGGGACGGGTTTGAACCATTTCAACATCTCAACGACCTCTGCTATCGTTACTGCGGGGGCGGGTGTTCCGGTTGCGAAGCACGGCAATCGGGGTGTAACGCGGCAGAGCGGGAGCGCGAATGTGCTAATGGCACTCGGCGTGAACATTGAAATCGGTCCCGAACACGTCGGGCGATGTATCGACGAGGTCGGCATCGGTTTCTTATTCGCACCAACCCTGCACGGTGCGATGAAATATGCCATCGGACCGCGGCGGGAGATCGGGATTCGGACGATTTTCAATGCCATAGCACCACTGACCAATCCTGCCGGACCACAGGCACAAGTGATTGGGGTCTATGCACCGGAACTCACTGAAGCACATGCGAATGCCTTGAACAATCTCGGATGTCAGCACGCGTTTATCGTGCGCGGTGATGACGGCTTGGATGACATCACGACGACAACCTCTACCCGCGTCTCGGAACTCCGAAACGGGACTGTCAAAACCTATACCCTTGATCCGACAACCCTCGGAATTCCGAAAGCTGAACCTGAGGCACTCTTGGGCGGCACGCCGGAGGAGAACGCTGAAATTATCGTTAATACCCTAAACGGCGAAAAGGGACCCAAACGCGATATTGTCGTGCTAAACGCCGGTGCAGCGATTGTCGCAAGCGGGAAGGCGGATGGTCTTGAGGCGGGTATCGAACTGGCATCGGAATCCATTGACGCTGGTGCGGCACTCGCGAAGTTGGAAGGGCTTAAGAAGGTCTCAAACAATTAATCTTTCATAGAAATAGGTCTTTGAGGAACAGCAGGATTGATACTCGACACGATCATCGCGCATAAACAGAAAGAGTTAGCAGCCGAACAGATAGAGGTGCCGCTTGCGTCATTGGAGAGGGAGGTTATAAATCTTTCGCCGACGCGCGCTTTCAGTGATGCTATCAAGGGCAGCGGGACTGTCAGGCTGATCGCAGAAGTGAAGAAAAAATCTCCCAGTAAGGGCATTATCCGCGAAGATTTCCATCCCGTATCGATCGCTGAGACCTACGTCGAAAACGGTGCCGCTGCGATTTCTGTGCTAACAGACAAACATTTTTTTGCAGGCGAACTCGACTATCTGCGCGCAATACGGGCAGTCGCTGATGTACCGCTCCTCCGAAAAGATTTCACCATTGATCCCTATCACATCTACCAAGCGCGTGTCGCCGGGGCAGATGCAATCTTATTGATTGTTGCGGCGTTGACACCAACGCAGTTGCGGACATTCATGGATATTGCCGATGCGCTATCGTTAGCATCTCTGGTCGAAGTACATACACAAGAGGAATTAGCGATAGCACTGGATGTGGATGCGCAAATTATCGGAATAAATAACCGGGATTTGCGGACATTTCATACGGACATTGCGACAACGTTCCATTTGCGAGAGGCCATTCCGGCGGATAGGATTGTGGTGAGTGAGAGTGGAATTTACACTCGTGAAGATGTTGCGAAGCTCCAGGAAGCCGGTGTTCATGCAATGCTTGTGGGTGAGTCGTTGATGCGGAGTCCTGATATTGGGCAGCAGGTGCGACGTCTTTTAAACTATTAAATCTGGTCACCGTTCCACTACGCTTCACAAATCAGAATCAACGGTATTCATGCCGTGTGGCATGAACCGGGTATGAATGCCGTATGGCATTCCTCGGGTTTTCGGTTAATTCAATACCTCATCTGGGCAGTTGGCATTTTTCTTCTAAATACTGTCAGGGGGTGCTACATGGAAGTGATGGTAATACCGTGCCGTTTCAGGAGTGCAGTGGTCACGCCGTCACCGGACGTAAGAGTTCCCGAAAAAGTGCCGTCGTAAATATTACCGCAACCACAGGACGGACTTCTCGCTTTGAGGATTACCTGTGTCGCGCCGTGCGTCTGAACAACCGCTAAGGCGTGGCGTGCCCCTCGCAAATAGGCTTCTGTTACATCTACCCCGTCCGCAGTCATAACTTTTGCTTTGCCATCTAAGACATCATTGCCATCGCCGCCCACAATTTCCGCCGGTGGACGCGGGGTCGGTAAACCCCCGGATTCCTCTGGACAGACGGGGATAAGCTGATGGGTTTTCTTGTGTTGTATAGCCGTTTCACTGTGGCTATGGCCCCCATCGTATCGGCAACGCACGCCTAAAAGACAAGCACTAATAATCACTTTCATCTGGCACGGTTTCCTGTAACGCCTCAAACTGCTGGGTGATTAAATCCGTTTCCCCCGCCTTTAGTTGTAGGTAGGTCTTTTCCAACTGACAAAGTATAGTGCCTAACAACGAGGTCCGGCAGATTTCAACGTCCTTATTTCTCGCATCGGCAGCCGCTATTCTCACAGAGGTTGCCGTTTCACGCAATTCGGATGGAAAGTCCGCTAAAACACTGTTGACGTTCACGCCGAAACCTAAGACGAAAAAGGGTTGATGCTGGTCGTCATAAGCGAGCTCTGTTAGCACGCCTGCCACCTTTTTTTTCTCGATACGTACATCGTTAGGTGCTTTAATCCGGGCATCAAGTTCGTATGTCCCACGAATTGCCCGCGCGATTGCAATTGCCCCAACCAGATTAGGCAATGCGACCTGATCGCGAAGCAGTCGATGTCTAAAGACAACGGATACAAGGAGGCACTTTCCCGACGGTGCATCCCATCTCCTACCGTATCTCCCACGGCCCGCGGTTTGATGCTCGGCAATGATAAGCGTTCCCTCTGCTGCACCTGCTTTCCCACGTACAATGGCAATGTCATTGGTAGAAGCGACTTGCGCGTGGTGCTCAATCCGACATCCAATAAGCGAAGTCTGGAGTGTACCCTTTGTGAGGTTAATGTCCATGACCCTACCGTCCCAAGTGCTTTTCCGCCTCAATCTTCCACTGCTCGGGTGGATTTAGGTCGAGGAAACGTTGCCACTGCTCCCTTGCCATTCCGTACTTTTCTCTGTATTCATACATCAATGCCAGATTATAGTTCGCCGTTAAGTTACGCGGTTCGAGTTGTATCACCCGTTCAAACTGCTCCGTCGCTGCACCGAGTAGATCCATGCTGAAGAAGTTGTTGGCGTAGCTAAGAAGCGTCGGCACATGCGTTTCATCCAAAGCGAGTGCCTTTTCTAACGCCTCTTTTGCCTTATTATAATCTAAGGTGTGGGCATAGTAGAGGTCGCCAAGACGTTGGTACGTTTTTATGGCGATGTCGTCATCTTCTTTCACGGGCTGTTCGATGAGCTTGGCTTCCGCTTCATAGTATTGAATCGCTTCTTTCCATGCTTGTTCCCATTCCGCGATCCGCCCGAGGTGCAAGTGAATACCCCGATAGTCTGGGGCATAAGCGCGCATGTTTTCAAAAACATTTTTCGCAAGATCGTGTCGGTCGATTTCAAGATAAAGCACACCCAACTGATAGTTTGCTTCGCGGTTTCTCGGCTGCAGTTCAGCGACCTGTTTGAAATCCTCTAAAATTTGGCTATAGCGGTAAAGTGTATCGCCAATCTGCTTGTAGCGGAGTGTGAGCATTCCACGATAGAAGTAAGCGTCCGCATAATTTGAATTCAAAGCGATCGTAGCGGTGTATTCCTTGACAGCCATCTCAGCGTATTTATGATAGTCCTCTCCCAATGTTTCGGCGTGCTGGTCGAGCAGACGCGCATAACTATAGTGCCAATCGAAATTTTCAGGATTGTACTGATTTGCCAATCCGTAATGGTGGATAGCGTTCTGTCGATCGTCACGTTTCTCAAAGATAACCGCAAGCAGGTGATGCAGTTCAGGGTGTGCGGGTTCAATCTCCAATGCGGGTTGGTAGACGCGGATAATGTTATCTTCGTCATTGCGTGCCCGATAGATTGACCCAAGACGGAAAAACGGTTCCACTTCTGTCGCTGCAATGTTTGGCAAAGGACTTTGTAAGTGTCGCCCTATGGCGTTTTCGATTAAGGTTGTATCAAGGGCAATCGTTTTTTCATAGTGTTCGATGGCTTTGTCTATCTCGTCGTGTTGTTCAAGTAGCATTGCGGCGTGGTAGTGCGCCGCGACATCATCCGGGTTCAGCCGTACAGTTGCGAGGAATGCGGATAAGGCAGCATCGGGTTGTGACAACGTAAGATAAGACACTGCCAGTAGATAGTGCGCCTCAGTCGTGTCAGGTGCGATTCCAATAATCTTCTGTAGCGCGTCAACCGCCTGTTGATGTGCATCGCGTTCCCGATAGATATGAACCATCTTAAAAAGCACATCCGGTCGCTGTGAATCCAACGCCAGCGTACGGTCATAAAAGGTAAGTGCAGCATCTGTATTGCCGTTAGCCTCGTAACTTTGCCCTAACAGATAGGTAGCCCCAATATCCTCTGGAAACAGCAGCAGGTGTGTGTTTAGCGGTTCAATCGCAGCTTGATAATTTCCTGCCTCGAAAGCTTGTTGTCCCTGTGAGATGAATCTGACTGCTAACCCTGGATCTACGACCAAAGCGCGTTTGAAGTAGATGACCGCTTCCTCTATATCGCCTTGCTGGTGATAGAGTTCACCGAGTTTGAAATAAACATCGTTGAAGTTTCCCAAAGGGAGTTCTATTTGCAAATAACTCGCGTCCGCTTCAATAATTTGAATTGTCTTTTTGTAATGTTCAATAGCTTTTTCGGTATTCCCGACATCGGTTTCAAGGCTACCTGCAAAAAAATAGGAACGCGGATCGTCAGGAAGGACGAGTATTGCTTTCTCCAAGATAGGCATTGCTTCGTCGGTTGTCATCAACCCAGCGAAATAAGGTTCCAGCGGTGCAAAGAAATCATCCTTAATATGGGGCATCAAGGAGAGTGCCTCTTGGTAGTGTTGTAGTGCTGTTGCGGTGTCGCCCGCGGCGTAGAGTTTATCTCCAAGGGATAGATGCGCCTCTCCATGCGTCGGCGCAATTTCAAGCGTGCGTCGGTACAACTTGATAGCACCCTCCGTATTGCCTTTTTCGTCGAAAATAGCAGCGAGTTCGTAGACCCCCTCGGCTGAGTAAGGCGCGTGTTGTGCCCCCTTGGCGTATTCTGCCAATGCGTCATCAAAAAACCCTTCAGTAGCGAGGACTTGTCCCAACTTGAAGTAGGCGGGTGCGAATTTCTTCTTCCGTTGCGTGAGATTCTCAAACGTCTCTCGTGCGCGGTCTATATCACCTTGTGCGAATCGGACTAAGCCGATACCGTACTGTGGATATTCCCATTTCCGGTTTAACGTCCGCGCTGTGTCGAAAGCGTGGAGTGCCGCGGCGTAATTCTGCTGTTTTAGGTGAATCTCACCCATACGATAGTGAGCGGGATAGTGGTTCGGATTCAGACGGACGCAGATTTCAAACTCAGAAAGTGCCGACTCGTTTTCTTCCTGATCCTGGTAAATACCACCAAGATTGAAATGCGCCCAAAACAGATCCGGAGCGATTTCAACGGCATGTTTTAAGTAGGTAATCGCCGGATCAAGCGTTTCGCCTGTCTCCGTAGCGTGCAAGGCGTGCGTATAGCCCAAACCATAGTAAAACGCTGCGTCGATTGTCGCAGCAGCCGGTTTCCGAGTTTCCTTTTCTGTCTCATACAGCGTTAGGAGCGGAGAAAGTCGTCCCTCTTTTTGCCATTTACTAATGAGGTCTCGGTGTTTTTCTGCAGGTCGTTTTTTTTCTCGCAACACCTTTGCAAAATCTTTTTTCATGTTTGCTTCCCACTTTTCCGCTGCGAGTGCTTGTGTTGCGACTGTATTGCTCCATAAACATGTAATTAAGGCTATAAATATAGTGGTCTTCTTTATTATTTTTTTCATCGTTTATTTCCTTGGTTCTTGGTGCTATTAAAGATCGGATTTCCTATAGTATTAGGACATTAAAAGATTTACTTTCGCACGTGTCGGCATAGAGGGTGTCGCGCCAACGACAGTTACCGCTGCCGCACCAGCAGCATTTGCGAGCGCAATCGCTGTATGTAAGGTTTCACCACTTGCCAATGCGGTTGCGAGCGCGCCACAAAAAGCGTCGCCTGCTCCCGTTGTATCTACAGCCTCGACGGCGTATGCGGGAACGCGTTCAGATGTGGTGGCTGTTAGCATCAATGCGCCTCGTTCTCCAAGCGTGAGTACGACAGTGGATGTTTCCGTGTCCGTCATGCGAGCGCGGAGTACCGCTGCTGCGTTGCGTGCCTCTTCGTCGTTGCTTACCCGCATTTCCGATAGTAGTTCAGTTTCGGACTCGTTCGGCGTAAGAATATCAACATATCTCAACAGACTATCCGGCAGTGGCTGTGCGGGTGCCGGGTTTAAGATTACTGTTGTGCCGTGTGCTTTCGCAATCGCTGCGGCGTGTTCGGACGCATCAATCGGTGTCTCTAATTGCAAGAGAAGCACATCGGCATCTGCGATGACCTCAGCGGCAGCGTCTATCTCTGCTGTTGTCAGGGTCATATTTGCCTGTGGCACGACGATGATGCTGTTATCGCCATCGGGTTCGATGACAATCGTCGCAACCCCCGTCCCAGTGTCGGTACGTTTTTTGACAAATCTGTTGTCAATACCTTCATTTTCTGTCGCCGTGAGCAGCATCTCTCCGAAAGGATCCGCACCGACACTCCCGACAAGCGTGACCTCAGCACCCAACCGTGCGGCGGCGGTTGCCTGATTGAACCCCTTTCCGCCCGTGAAAATATCAAAGGCATCGCCGATGAGCGTTTCGCCTTTGCGGGGTTGCCGCGTTGCGTGGCACACGAGGTCAATGTTCAGACTCCCGACGACGGCAACTTTCGGTGTTCTGCTGTTCATTACAATTCATTCCTATCTTTCTAACGATTTTGGACAATTATAGTTGACATAGAACGCGGGTGTCAAGGGTTTTGTAGAGGCGTATGACGATCTTGTGGTGCAAACTAACAGTTTGCACCACAGAGAAGGTTCTCCCTCATTTCCAACGGAGGCTGTAATAGGTAGCAGGCTATTACGTTATATTTTCGTTTTTCAGATAAGGGGTGAGATGTTCTTGGAGTTGGAGGCGTGCGTTACGAAGGTGTGATTTGATAGTACCCTCGGAGCGCGCCATCTCTTCGGCGATGGCTTTGATAGAGAGTTCTTCTATGTAGTATAAGAGAAAGACGCGTTTGCGGAGTGGTGTGAGTGTTGCAATGGCTGCGTGAAGGTACTCTCGGAGTTCTTGCTGCTGAAGTCCATCAGATGGATCGGGGTGGACTGTTGCGATGCGATGTTCATCAGTAGTGTGGAGGGGATCGGTGTGAAACAAGGCTTTCTGTTTGCGGTGGTAATCGATGCAGACATTTTTGGCGATACGATAGAGCCATGAGGTAAAGGCAGAATCGCCACGGAAGGTGTGGATAGCACGAAACGCTTTGAGCCAGACGTTTTGGCAGAGGTCCTTAGCAATCTCTGTATCTTTAACCTCGGCTTGGATGCTCTTAGAGACAAGAAGTTGGTATTTTTCGATGAGGGGGTTAAAGGCTTCAATATCACCGCTCTGAGTGCGTGCGATGAGTATTTTTTCCTCAAAATCCGGCAATGATGCGGTTTCCTTTCATTTGATCAAAAGCTTGTGTTGAGGGTGAGGGTGTGCAGCACGCCTGCTTTGAAAAGAGTAACCTGTTTCGGCTGGATGGCTATCACGGTGGGGGTCGGAGGCAAGGGTTTCCTGTGAGGTTGCGAAAGCTTCGCGCTGCTTTTAAGTTTATAAGAAACGCTCGCCTCTGACAGATTGTGGGTTAGTGCTTCTGTGAGTCATCGCCCTTAAATTTCTCATACATTTCCAAGGCTTGTTGATAATTTTTTATATTCGACGCGTTTGGGAACAAGACGGCGGATGCCTTTTGATATTCAAGAAATTCGTCCAAGGACATTGTAAAACTGTATGTCCCTTTATTTTTCGGGTTTTGTAACGCTTCAAAGGGGAAGTATTTCAGATACGTGTGTACCTCTGGAATGTCTCCATGAATCTCAATGAGTCGCTTGCGGTTGTTTTCTAAGATTTCCTCCCTTGATAATTTCATCAGACCCATAGGTTCTTCCTCGGGGTGTTCTTCTTCGACGGGATGTGGACTCCATTCAGCGATAGGATCCCGTTCAAGAAATTCATTCGCAAAATCTATAAGTCCGGAGGTATCCTTCTTTTCACTGTTCCTGCCCTCAGCAGATCCCGCTGCCCCAGGTTCTTCATTGAAGTCTTCCAGGGCACCTTCTATCACGCTCATACTTTGAAAAGGATCGCTGTTTTCATCTGTAACGGGCGTATTTGTGATGTTTTGAGGCTGTGTACCTGTAGTAGACTTCTTAGGAAGGTTGTCTATAAACCGCTCTGTGTCATGCTTTAAGTACAAAGTCCAAGCTGTGCCCAAAACGATAAAAACGATGGCCATAAAAATGATTTTTCTCATTTCGTAATTCTCTCCTGATCTCAAAAAGGGCAGGGGATAGCCCATGCGGTTGAAGTGTCTCCTCAAAACGGCGACGGATGTGTCCAAATTCGTTGTCAAGGGTCCCAAGTTTGGGTTCATCCGTTGCTGGCGCGAGCAAGAATTCTACGAGAAATGTCTGTTCGGGTTCATCCGCTGGAACATCTACCAACGGGACACGCGTGCCTTGTTTTTCCTGCACATTGATCCAACTTCTTGGAACACGTCTTGCGATCCTATAGAACCACACCCGAAGACTCGCCGGAGACTGAAGGTGTTTTAGATTTTTCAGTGCCTCCATGAACGTTTCTTGGACGAGATCTTCTATGTCTTCTTCCCTATTTCCTCTGATTTTCTTTTTGAAGAATCTGTAAAGGACAATCCAGTATCGCTGACAGAGGACGTTTCCTGCTTTGCTATCGCCTTTCTGGTAACACTGCACGAGTTGAGCATCACTATATTTTTCGTAATCGTTCGGCATTCAGAGAACTTAGCCTTTCTATATAAGTTAAGTGTAAAAAGTGATGAAAAGGTTACAAAAAAATGAGACATTATTTCAAAAACTTCTGAACCTTTACTAACTATATAGTCGTAATTTTAGGTCGAAAAACGTGCATAATCGTAAAAAAATTGTTTTTTATCCCTTTAAATATTAATGACACTACTTTTTCGGAGAAAGGGTGCAAAAAAATTAAACTGTCTGGTTTTGGTTCTAATTTCGGCTTGCAAGTTGCGTCAGAAATTGCTATTATACAGGCAAACTACGGCGTATGAATCCTGCGCGCCGAAAGAGACGTATTAGGTACACTAATGAATTCTAAAGTAAAATATGGGATCGGCTTTTTAATTTTTTTCGGAATCTGTTTTGTTTTTAGGGGGCGTGCAGAGCAGGTTGGCGGTGCAGAAACGCTTGTCTGGTACAGCGTCATCCCACCCTTACTTGCCGTTACGTTAGCGATTCTGACGACCCGACTGTTTCCGAGTCTCTGCATAGCCGTCGGTGTCGGATTGCTGCTCTCATGGTATCAACAACACTTCACGCCGACCGGCTTTTTAACCGAAGTCGTCTGGTTCGTCCGTGCCGTGAGTATCGGAAACGATGGCGTGGACCTCTTCAATTTCTGGGTTGTCTTGTTCGTTTGTCTTATCATGGCGACGATCTCCATAGTCGTTGCCTCCGGTGGTATCAGTGGGGTTGTTGTCTGGCTCTCTCGATTTGCAAAGGGACCGCGGTCGTCGCAATTTATCACAGGTTTAATGGGAATTGTTATCTTTATTGGCGATTATTCCAATGCCATGATTGTCGGACCTACGATGCGTCCACTCACTGACCACCATCGCGTCAGTCGTGAAAAGTTGGCGTTTCTTGTGGATTCTACAAGTGCCCCGATTGCGGGTCTGGCGTTTGTTAGCACTTGGATCGGTTACGAAGTCGGCCTTTTCAACGATGTCGCGGAGACAATCGGACTCGACCGTGATGGGTATTCGATGTTCTTCGATGCCCTCGGTTTTCGGTTTTACTGCATTCTGACGATTATCTTTGTTATCATCAATGCAATTAGCGGTAAGGACTATGGCGCGATGTACAAAGCAGAGACTCGCGCACGGGAGACAGGAGATGTTACCGCTTCAGATGCCGAGGCACTCGGACACGCCGCGTCCTTTACCAGTTTGCCAAACGCTGTTGTCCAACCCTTATCAGCAGTTTTACCGCTCTTAGCACTTTTCGGACTGCTCTTAGGTGGTTTCTGGATAGATGGCAAAGGGACGGGATCTATTTTCTCACTCACCGCTTGGCGAGATGCCCTATCAGCAGCAGATAATGTCAAGATTCTCGCTTATGCCGCCGCAAGTGCGTTTGTTCTGGCAATCATTTGTGCGCGTTGGCTCTCGAAATTGCGGTTCTCAGAGATCGTTCCGGTCATCTGGGGTGGTGTGAAGGGAAGTCTTACACCCTTGAGCATTCTGTTATTGGCGTGGGGATTAAAGGCGAGTTGCGATAGATTGATGACGGGTCAATTTCTTGCGATGATGCTGAGTGATGTTGTTTCTCCGCTCTGGTTTCCGATTTTTGTCTTTGTCTGCGCCTCTGTGACCTCATTCGCGACCGGCACGAGTTGGGGGACGATGGCGATTCTGATTCCGACGGCTATTCCGGTGGCGTTCTCGCTTGACAACGGAAGTTATGGACTCACGACGATTATTTGCCTCGGTGCGGTGTTAGATGGTGCGATTTTTGGAGACCACTGCTCACCACTCTCGGACACAACGATTCTCAGTTCTATCGCCAGTAGTTGTGATCCGCTGCATCATGTAAGAACCCAATTGCCCTATAGTCTCACTGTCGCAACGATCGCGCTGTTTTGTGGCTATCTGCCTGCCGCGCTCGGTAGTGCTTCTGCAATCGGAATTGTCAGCGGAACGGGTGTGATTGTTTTGTTATTTTTCGGTATTGCTGGTTTTCGCAGAATTCAAGAATCGCGCAGGAGTTAGTTGAGGGTGGTTCATAAATAACGTGGGTTGATTGCAGGTGGTGCGTACGCAAACTAACAGTTTGCGGTACAAGGCCTCCATGAATAAGGAGGAATACTATGAAGGTTGCACTTGAAGGAAAGGTTGCGGTGGTTACAGGTGGTGCGCAAGGCATCGGTCACGCGATTGTGGATGCCTTGATTGACAACGGCGCACAGGTGGCAATTGTTGATATAGACAAAGAAGCAGGCAAGCACACTGCTACAGAAATTCAACAGAGCGGTGGAACGTGTCTATTCGTAGAAGGTGATGTATCTAATGCCTCGGAGATGGTGGCTGCTGCCGATCAGATTGCGGCGCATTTTGGTAAGATTGAGATTCTGGTGAACAATGCAGGCATTAACACGCGGAGCGATAGGGTCCCAATTCATCAGTATACGCTTGAGGATTGGCAACGTATTCTGGCGATAGACCTTACCGGTGTTTTTGCGACGAGTCGTGCTGTTATTCCACATATCCTTGCCCACATATCTACTGAACAAGCTGGCAAATCTGGTTCTGAGGATGCCATTGGTAGAATTGTTAACATCAGTTCCATCGCCGGGTTAGTGCCGTTGCGTTTACAGAGTGCTTACGTCGCCGCGAAAGCCGGGGTCGCCAATTTGACGCGTTCTATGGCGTTAGAACTCGGACCGGAAGGCATCTTGGTTAACGCTGTCGCTCCAGGTTCGACACTGACCCGCGGCACGGAAGCCCTCTTTTATGGAGATAATGGGGCGTACACAGAAAACGCCGCGAGTCTGTTGTCGCATATTCCACTCGGAAGACCCGGGAGAACCACGGAGATCGCAGCAGCAGTGCTTTTTCTGGTCTCGCCAGACGCGAGTTATATTAACGGTAATATCCTGACAGTAGACGGCGGATGGACCGCTGGCTACACACGAGATTGGTGAATTACCCTCCGACTACTGATAGTTAACGGTTTCCAACAACCATTAAAAAGGAGAGAAAATGGCAAAGATTACGATGTTTAAAGGGTATCAAGGCGAACCTCCTATTCCCAAACCCGCACATCAGGTTCAGGCAAACGTCGTCACAGTCCAAGACGGGGTTCCGGTGAAGTATTCGGGGTGCGACGGTATCGGTGTCCGTGTCGTGCATCCGGCGAACCCAAGCGCGCCTGCACAAAACTTGGGTTTAGTTATGTTTTTTGTGCCGCCGCATGTTGTGCTTGAACCGGGAAGCCACCACACTGAGGAGTGCTATGTCATTCTAAAAGGAAAAGGTGTGATGACCCTTGCTGGTGAAAAAGTCCCGGTTGAGGCGGGTACGTTCATCCATCTTCCCCCGTGGTGCGAACACGGCATTGAAAACACGGGCGATGAATCCATGGAGGTCCTCATCTGTACCTCACCGCCGAACCCATAAGTTGACGAAAAGATGGAGTTTCAGGCATTTAAGTCGCTAATTTCGGCAGTATCTCCCGTTTTTTCTGTGTTTTTGCGTTTTTAATTCAACTTTTTTCTAAAACCTTCGTTAAATAAAATGTCCTAAGTGTTTAATATAGGCAGTAACCATGCCTTTAATCTTTGGGGGTTTTTAATTTATGCGAGGGATAATGCCGAGGTCATCCAATGTGCGGCGGGATTTTATGCGGAAAAAGCGAAATGGGAGTTCCACCTTTAAACAATTGGATGACGACGAGCTAACCACAATGGAAGAAGTGCCCGAGGAGCTGGAGCAACGGGCAGAAGCACTGTTTACGAATGACGAAGAGATTAAAGTTGCCGTTTCGACCGATCTCAAGTTTGATGGCAACTATGGGAAAGACTGGCTCATTGCTACAGATAGGCGGCTCATCGCCTTTAATCAGAACGGTACTCCAGAACATCAGGTACAGGAAATTTCGCTTGCGTCGGTTTCGACTGTTGAAGTCGTTGAGATGCACGGTAATAACATCTTAAAAGTAAAAACATCTGATAAAGCAGTTGAAGTTGCGCGTTACTCACGCCGCTTATCACCAAAATTTGAACTGATAACTCCTGAATTGGAGAAATTGGTGCAAGAGGCAAATCCGGAAGCCGATCAAGAGAAGCGGCATCGTCCGCACGGGGCGGGGAAAAATAAACACAGATGTGAAAAGTGCGGACAACCCATGCCCCGTTGGTCAGGCGTTTGTGTCAATTGTATCGAAAAACGGAAACTCATCTTCCGGCTCATCAGATATTCGTTTCCGTTCTGGCATATCGCCTTGCCTGCGCTTGTGTTGATGATGGTCATCCGGTTTGTTTCGCTCCTGCCGACTGTGCTGAGCCAAGAGATGGTTGATAATATCCTTGTTCCAGCAGAGCGGACTATGAGCGGTGCCACGTTAACTGCAACGGGTGAACCGCTGGAAGATCCGACATGGGGACGGCTTGGCGGCATTGTTGAAGGTGTTTCGGGGTGGCTAACGCTTCCGATTGCTGGGAGTTGGGGACACCTCCTTGCGATTGTCTTTTTAATGGCAGGATTCCGGGTGTTCACATTGGGGGCTTCTGCGGTGCGCGGCTATATGATGGCATGGGTGGGTCAGAATATCACGCGCCGGCTTCGGAATGAAACTTATGAACATCTCAACGCCCTCTCATTAGATTTTTACAACCAGCGCGATACCGGTAACCTGATGTCAAGGATTACAAATGATGTTGGTAGATTGCGCGATTTCATTGCGAACAGTTTACAAGACTTCATCGGTGATTCTTTTACACTCGTTAACATCTGCCTTATTATGTTTCTCACGAATTGGAAACTGGCTGCATGGACATTGATTCCGGTGCCGTGTCTAATCTTTTTCACCATCTTTTTTGGGAAAAAGATGAGTAAGGTTTTTTCTGCGCTATGGAAGCGGTATGCGAATATTAGTACGATATTGGCAAGCACCATTCCCGGTGTACGGGTTGTCAAAGCCTTTGCCCGTGAGCGTTACGAGGTAAGCCGATTTAGTGAAGAGACATATCAGGTCTTCAATGGTGAAATGAATGCAGCGAAGTTGTGGACCCTCTATCGTCCAATCATGGAGTTTATTATTTACTCTGGTACAATCCTGATATGGTTGGTAGGCGGTTCGCAGATTTTCGGTGGTGAATTAAGTCTGGGTGAGCTTGTGATGTTCCAAGGACTCATGGGACAGTTTTTCAGACCTGTCTACACGCTCTGTCACATGAATGAACGCTTCATCCGTGCTGCGACTTCTGCTGACCGTGTGTTTGAAATCATAGACACCCCGCCGAGTGTTGCAGATAGAAAAGATGCGGTTACCCTTGAAAATATTAAGGGTGAAGTTGAATTCAAGGATGTCTACTTCTCTTACGATTCCGAAAAGAATGCAATCAACGGTATCAGTTTCCGTGCGGAAGCTGGTGAGATGATTGGGCTCGTCGGGCATAGTGGTGCGGGGAAAAGTACCGTTATTAACCTCATCTCTCGTTTCTACGATCCGAGCGAAGGCTCTATAGAAATTGATGGTCACAACTTGCGAGATGTTACGGTAAAAGCGTTGCGTCAACAGGTTGGCGTGGTGTTACAAGATCCGTTCTTGTTCCAAGGCACAATCGCCGAGAATATCGGTTACTCCAAACCCGGAGCGACGCGGCATGAGATTATCGCTGCAGCGAAAGCGGCGAATGCACACGAGTTTGTCATCAAGTTCCCCGATGGCTACGATACGATGGTTGGTGAACGTGGGGCGCGTGTCTCCGGGGGTGAACGTCAACGGATTTCTATCGCACGAGCGATCTTGAAAAATCCGAGAATCCTTATCTTGGACGAAGCGACATCGTCTGTAGATACGGAGACGGAGTCGAATATTCAGGAAGCGTTGGAACGCCTTATCCGCGGTCGGACCGTTTTTGCGATTGCACACCGACTTTCCACTCTCAAGTATGCCGACCGACTGGTTGTGCTGAAAGATGGAAAGGTTGACGAAATCGGTACACATGAAGAACTGCTTGCTAAGGACGGCACGTATGCTGGCTTGTGCGAAAAGCAGACGGAACTGTCGAAAATTCGTGCTTTATAGGCAAGGATAGACGTTCTATAGTGTGCGCTTATAAAGCGCACACTATAGCATTCGTCCGGATGTATATGACAAGGAGAAACAACCTGATGCAGGAGACTACGCTGATTACCGATGAGGTAAAATTCCTTGATGCTGCCAACGTCAAAATCGTACGAAATTCGTTTGAAGAACTCATCGTTGAACTGCCTGATGGGACAAATTATACAAATGTGGAACCGGTTCGCTCATTTCCACTCACCGACTCTAACAAATATATTTCATTATTAGATGATGAGGGCAAAGAAATCGGCATTATTCGGGACATCAAACATCTGTCACGAGAATCGGCGAAGGTGCTTGTGTCGGAGCTGCAGAAGCGATATTTTATGCCAAAAATTACCAAAATCCACCAGTTGGAAGGGGAATTCGGGGTCACACAATGGGTCGTGGAGACAAACCGAGGTCCTGTCACTTTTGGTATGCGTACCCGATACGATGTCGTCAGTCTTGAAAATGGACGCGTGTTTATTAAAGATGTTGATGGCAATCGTTATGAAATTGAAAACTACCACCGTTTGGATCCTGAGAGCATTGCCTTGCTTGAAACCCAATTGTAATTCCCTGTTTGCTAACACCCTATTTCTTTTGCACCCGATTTGCAGATTGTTTTCTTTTCATGTAAAATATACGCTGCTGGCAAAGTTCTAAACCGTGCTAATAGTAAGGGGTTAGGCTGTTTGCTAACACCCTACTTATGGAGGTCCTTAAGATTGGAAAATGTAAGAATTGAACGAATTGAATGGGCACGTTTGACAGGTGAACGTCCGCGTAAAGCCGGTTGTAATTCAAGGCTTGGTGAACACGGACTGCATGTGCGTCCGCCTATTGCGCGGATAACCACAACAGATGGGGTCAGCGGTTTCGGGTTCTCTCCGATTTCACCTGAAAGAGCAGAGGCTATCGTCGGATTTCAGCTCAGCGAAGCATTTGACTCAGACTTTTCGAGTGACACAGGTTGGGGTGTCACCGAGCCATTCAGAATACTGGAGTACCCGATCTGGGATCTCGTAGGAAAATTAGCACAAAAACCGGTCTATGCGATACTTTCCGAGCAGAATGGAGCGTTTCGCGCCCCGTGCTACGATACCTCACTCTACATTGACGATCTACATCTTGACGACAATGCTGAAGCTGCGGCACTTATCGCTTCTGAGGCGTTGGAGGGAAAGGCGCGTGGACATAACGCCTATAAAATCAAGGTTGGACGCGGTGCGATGCACATGCCACTTGACAAAGGCACGCAGCGGGATATTGATGTCATCCGTGCCGTGCGCGAGGCTGTTGGCTCCGATGCTGCAATTTTGATAGATGCAAATAACGGTTATAACCTCAACCTCACCAAGCAGGTGTTGGGGGGTGCTGCCGACGCAAACGTCTATTGGATGGAAGAGGCGTTCCATGAAGATGCGAGGGTCTACGGTATTTTGAAAGAATGGTTGAACGCTGAGGGGTTAGAGACTCGCATCGCTGATGGCGAGGGGGGTGCATCCCCACATCTTGTGGACTGGGCGAAGGACGGTCTTATTGACATCATTCAATACGATATTTTCTCCCCCGGCTTCTCACGCTGGCTTGAACTCGGTCCTGAATTAGATGCCGCTAACGTCGGCACAGCACCTCATCATTATGGTGGTCACTACGGGAATTATGTATCGTGCCATCTTTCAGCAAAAGTTGAACGATTTGAGTTCGTTGAATGGGATCACGCGACCACACCCGGCTTGGACGATTCTGGATATTCTATCTCAAACGGTTATGTGAATGTGCCGCAAGATCCGGGCTTCGGGTTGAACTTGGAAGAAACACCTTACCAGAAAGCGCGAGCAGAGAACGGATTTGAGGTTCTCGCGTAAAGGTTGCCGAAAACTATAGGAGAAACCGAACTATGGCGTACTTAACAGCGGAAGATAAAGCATTCTTTAAAGAAAACGGTTATCTGGTTGTGCGGGGTGCTGTGGAGCCAGAAACAGTTGAGGCTGCGCTTGATAAGATTTGGGACTCCCTTGACGAAGATAGGAACGATCCAGCGTCTTGGATCCGTAAGGGGTATCGGACTGTTCCTGTCGGTGGTGAAGATGTTATCCGTGGCACAATATACGGAAACCGCGTCTTTGCTATGGGTGAGGAACTCGTTGGCAAGGAAAGATTGAATACCGGGGGTGGTGCGGGACCACACATCAATTTCCCCGATCCCGACAGAGAATGGCGCGATCCACGCGGACATCTTGACGGTTACCACACGCCGACGAACGGTGTGCCAAAAGGTGTTGTCGGTGCCTTCACGCTCGGTGCAACTGCCTACCTTGACACAGTTGAAAAACAGGGCGGTGGGTTCACGGTTTGGCCCGGGAGCCATCGAATTTGGGCGGAATATTTCAGACATCACGACTTAGATAGTCTCCCAGGTGGGGTTGCCCCGTTTGATTTAGGACCGAGTTATGAATTCACGGGTGAAGCGGGTGATGTCTGCTTCTGGCATCACCAGATGAGCCATACTGCCGGTCCGAACTGTGGGCGTCGGGTCAGAATCGCGCTCATCGGTAGATACCGTCGGAAAGATTTGGACCAAATCAAGTTTGAGACCCCTGACGATATGTGGAAGTATTGGGACGGGATTTCGTAAGTTCGTGTTTGTATTGTCAATCCTTTTGCTGGCGCGCTGTATGCGCGCCAAATTTTAACTTGCCAAATAATTGGATATCTGTTACGCTATCGTTAATCTCTTTTTAGAGCGTAGTCGTATTATAGATGTTAGATTATTAATTTTTTATCAGAAGATACTGGTTAGGAAACTTGGGAATGGACCTCTATATGAATCCTTCCAAAATCGCCGAAATCATAGGTGTGGAAGAGGACATCATCACCCGAACCTTGGAACGGAGAGATATAGATATTGAATCTTATATCCGCGTCGTTTCTGCCCCCCCTGACAAACCAGGTGCCCCGCCGAAGCCACAAATTCAATTACGGGTTGATGGACTCGCAATGCTGATAAAAAAACTCGCCTATAATATCCCGACAGACGATATTATTGAAAACCTTAGTTGCCAGGTTTTTCATATCACGCACCTGCAAGAAACATGTGACAAATTGGAAGCAGAGAATCAAGCACTTATCGTCGAAAATGAAAAACTCCGGGAAAAGATTGCATCTTTCCAAGACGAGAGGGGGGATTTGTCTGCGCAAGTGAACGCACTGACAAATCAATTGAGTGAGGAGCAATCTAAAACCTGGATGAGCCGCCTGCTGAAACGGAAGGATTGAGACACCTCGGCGAATACCGCTAAGTTAGAACGTTCGCAGATTGTCAAAATATCGCTATGGAAAAAGAAAAACGGAATCAGTTTCTTGCGACTGGGTTCTTCCTGTTTGGTATTGCCTTTCTTTATGTACCAAGTATCTTGATGGTTCCAACTGTTATCGCTCAAAACGCTGTTTTGCTCAAAGGTATCGCATTGGTGTTTTTGAGTATTGCAGCGATTTTAGTTGGGACATCTTTCAAGGACAAGCAGCGAATAGCAGTTATATCCGGTATCGGTTTGGCAGTTGGACTCAGTTTCCTCTATCTACCTGTTCCGTCAATTTTGTCGGATTCGGCGTTTCACATTCTCTTTGCCTGTGCCATTGCATTTGGTATGACAACCGCAGCAAAGCAAGCAGCAGCTATCAGTTCAGCACTCCTTGCGTGTATTGGTATTGTCTTCCTTTATCAGCCTTTTTTTCCAGCACTCGGTGGGACTGCCTTGCATCTGCTGCTACCGGGAATAATTGTTTTTTCAATCGTCTTTTCGCAGAAGACTTTGTGTGAACGTATCTCTATCGGTTTAATTGCACTCGGTTTGATTGCACTCTGCCAACCTTTTCTCATGCTGTTCTATCAAACTGGTTTTCAATTGTTGCTTGCGGGCTTAACAGGATTCATCGTTGCAGCGCATCGCTGATTCGCTATTGCCAGAAAAGCCGCAGCCATCCCAGTTCACAAGCAATCGTTTAAAAATTGTCAAACAGAAATTCTAATCTTTCCCCCAGTACGAAAAGAAAAAGAATCGTAATAATCGGTGCCGGTATTATCGGTGCGACCCTTGGTTACCATTTGTCCCGAAGAGATGATGTTTCTCTAACGCTTTTAGAACGAGGCACGCCGGGATCGGGGGCATCGGGACATTCTTTCGCGTGGGCAAACGCCTTTGGGAAAGATCCGCGTGAATATCACACCCTCAATCGGCGTTCCTTGGATATGTGGTATCGGTTGGCACATCAGTTTGAAGTAGATATTGGTGTCCGTTACGGCGGTGAGATGCGGTGGGAAAACAGTTCACACCGTGCGGCGCAGCTCCGCCAGCGTATCCAGCAGATACAGGCATGGGGATATCCGTGTCGTCTCATCACGCGGGACGAGGTGTTAGCACTTGAACCACATCTACAGCCCGGTGACGTGTTAGCTGCCTCTTTCTCTGAAGCGGATGTTCATATTGAAACGGATACGTTTATTAATGTATGTCTCCAGTCCGTTTATGAATCGGGGGCAGTTGTACATTCCGAAACTGAAGTCACAGGCTTTGTCGTTCATAACGGTAGCATTACTGCCGTCAAGACCGTTGATACCGAATTTCCGTGTGATGTCGCTGTCTTGGCAAGCGGTGTTCAGACAACTGCGCTCGGATCTCTGGTAGACGTTCATATCCCACAACAGCGGAGTCCGGGGATCGTCATTAAAACGACACCGTGCGCTGAAGTTTTACAGAACGTAGCGATCATTCACGCGCCCCCGGTGGATGAAAAGCGGCATCAACACCTCCATCTCCGACAACTCGCTGATGGGAGTCTCAGAATTGGACAGGGGACCCAAGAAGGTATCAATCGTGATGACTCGCAGCAGCACGCTGATGCACTCCTTGATCGTGCCAAAATCTATTTTCCGGCGATAGGCGATGCAAAAGCAATCTCGACACCGGTCGGCTATCGTCCGATGCCCCTTGATGGGTTTCCAGTCCTCGGATTTACGAAAGCCGTTCCAAACCTATATATTGCGTTGATGCACAGCGGGGTGACGTTGGCACCTTTGGTGGGTGAAATGGCGGCTCTGGAAATTATTGATGATGTGGAGGTAGAGTGGTTCAAGCCGTATCGGCTTGAACGGTTTGGATAGATTGTCTGAACCGAGATTCTGACCGGAATTTTTGTGATTCGTTATACGCCTTCACAAGATCCCCCTTCCGAAAGCCCGGAACAGCCGTGGCACATTCCTGCGCCAAGTGTTCGTAATCAATCTCCATTAAACGTCTTAAGACGATAGCATTTTTGGCTTTCACAAGTATCCACTGTTTATTCCTTTCGCATTGCTTTTCGTCCGTCTCTCTTCGCGAATAATCCTGCCACCCTTGACACGGCACAGCAAAGTCGAAGGCGTTTTGAAAAACCTTCAGCGCATTTCGTGTGTTATTGTACTGCCATATCTGAAAATCTTGATGGTAAATTGGCAGGCGTTCATACTGTCGCATGTCGGTGTGTGTGCTTGCCAGACGCGTCCATATCTGAAATTCCGTGTTTACCGAATAGGGCTTGCCTGTGTCGAGGTGAAAGGCATCTCTTGGCAGGGGCAATCTACTGATAAAACGCATGCTGGTGCTAAGTTGTTTGTGGACGATGAATTTGCGGAAATTGACGGGGACGATAAATGCCACAAGGTCTGCCAAAGCGGCGGCGTGGTTGAAGAAGGCTATCGCTAATTTACCACGTTTGCCAAACGGAGGATTGCCTATTACTGCCGTGTCTTTGGGGACAACTGGGAAGTTGGTGACTGCAAAAAAGTTTTTGCGTTCCACATCATGGCATTTCGGTAAGAGATCTATGCCGAATCGCCTCTGCTGTGGTAGGAGTTTGTAGAATGCTCCAGTCCCAGCAGCAGGCTCTATGAAAAAGAGGTCGCTGGGGCTCCGATTCAGGGTTGAAAGCGTGTCAGTGAAATGCTTCCAACACGCCGTAGCGACCTCTGGTTTCGTATAAAACTGGTCGAGTGAATTCTGCAAATTGTTCACCTGTTTAGCAAGCCTCTGCCAGTTGGGATAGCACCCAGAATATATTTAGCTCGGCGTTACTCAAAGGGTAGCAATTCTCCATCTTTGACAATCAAGACCTTCGCGTCGTAAATCGCATCGCCGTTGGCATCAAAAGAGAACCTACCGAAGATTGTATCAAAATCTCTGATATTCGCGAGGGCATCACGAATTGAGATGGCATCAGTTGATTGGGCATTCGCGATTGCCTCCGCCAGAATATGGAGCGCGGCATACGATCTTGCGGCGTAATTATTTGGTGCCATGCCGTATATTTCACTGTAACTCTGGATGAAGGCTTGATTTCCGGGGGTGTTGATTGAGGTGTTCCAGTTTATAAAAGTTATCGCACCCTCAGCAGCGGGACCTGCGGCGTGTATATCTTCTGCAGTCAATGTACGCATTATGAAGGGAGCGGATGTACCGAGTTCATGCGCTTGCCTTAGGATTCCGGGCTTTTCTGGCGATAAACTTGAAACAAAAATAATATCAGGGTTCAGGGTCTGTATTCGGGTTAATTGCTCACGAAAGTCGGTATCGCCGCCTTGGAAGGTTTCAGTGGTTAGTACTTCAATACCGCGGGTCTTGAGCACTTCCCGGACTGCCTCATCTCCATCCGTAGAAAAAAGATCTATTTCATCATATAACGTAGCAGCGGTTTGATAACCCAATTTTGCGTGTGTCACTTCAATACCGGCAGGAATAAGTTTATCCGTGGTAAGTGAGACGCGAAAAACAAAGTCTCCAATCGCGCTGAGACCCCGGGCAGAGGAAGTCGAGCTTATCGCCACAACCTGATTTTCTTGGGCAATCGGGAAAACCATCTCAGTTTGGCTGGAGGTAGCAGATCCGAAAATGACAGACACACCTTCTTGATTAATGAGTTTGTTGAAAGCCGCAACTGACCCTTCCACGGTGCTCTGATCGTCTTCAATGATAAATTTGAGTTTCGCACCGTTGGATGGTATGTTGTTAACTTCATTAAGTGCTAATTCAAAGCCTCGTTGCATCGATATGCCAAAGGAATTAGCAAGTCGTCCTGTCAGCGGTAAGACGACCCCAATGGTAATTTCTTCGCCGGGTTCTGCCATCTGAGGTGTGGTGGGTTGAGCAATTTCAGATATCCGATCACAAGAAGATAGCCCGACCATCAGCACAGTAACCACGAATAAAGATGCGAGTATTGCAATTTTTCTAATGTTCATAAAATTCCTTTCGTTGCATAGGATATATGTGCTTTATTTTTTTATGACACGTAAAGTGCCTATTGCTTTTACTTTTCTTATTATATCATTTTCGCGCCCAAAATCAAATTAAAATCGATTTGGATCTGTTTCTATGTACTTGATCAATTTTCGGTTGTGCGGTATATTATAGAGAATTCAAGCGTCAGAATTTTAGATGGAGTAGTATGACAACTAAAGCAAAATCACCGATCTGCTGGGGAATTCTCAGCACAGCAAATATTGCCACAAAGGTTGCCCGCGCCATTCATCTCGCCGAAAATGCGGATTTAGTTGCAGTCGCGAGTCGGACAGAAGAACGGGCTTTAACATGGGCACGGGAACACAATGTCCCCACGGCTTACGGCACCTACGACGCACTTCTCGCCGACGCATCACTCGATGCCATCTATATCCCTTTGCCCCCTTCCCTCCACGCTGAATGGACAATCAAAGCAGCAGCGCAGGGCAAGCACATCCTCTGCGAAAAGCCACTCGCCGCAAACGCCGACGAAGCCGTAGCGATGGCAGATGCCTGTCGCCAAAACGGTGTCCAACTCATGGACGGGGTCATGTGGGTTCATCACCAAAGAACTGCGGAGATGAAACGGACACTAACGGATAGCACCCTTGGGAGACTCCGTAGGGTAACCGCCGCGTTCACTTTCAATTGGGATACAATTCCTACTGGCAATATCCGCGCAATGAAAGAATTCGCAGGCGGCAGCCTTGGCGATTTAGGTTATTATTGCATTCGCGCGATACTTTGGGCATTTGAGGAGATGCCGACACAGGTCTTTGCGACGGCGCGTTACAAAGTAGATGTTGATTTCAATCTATCTGGTATCCTCTGGTTTGACGATGAACGCATTGCCACTTTGGATTGCGGGTTTGATACAGCACTGCGGAAATGGTTCGAGGTGGCTGGCACGCGTGCCTCGATTGTCTGTGATGATTTCACTGTCCCTATATCTGAAGATTCCGCTCGCTTCTGGGTTCACGGACCGGATGGCAATGAACGACACACTGTTGAGGGTTGTATTCAGGAGGTCACGATGATTGAGCGGTTCTCTCAGATTGTGCAATCTGGAAACCTTGAAACGGAGTGGTCTGATGTCGCGGTGAACACAATGCGCGTCTGTGATGCCCTTCTTGAATCGCATCGGCGGGGAGAAATTATCAGTCTCTAAGGAGATTCTCTATGAAAATTACAAATATTGAAACTTTTATTGTGGATGCGGGGTGGCGTCCTTGGACTTTTGTTAAGGTAGAAACCGATGAAGGTGTCACCGGCTACGGCGAATGCAGTGACGGTAGAAACCCTAACGGCGTGGTGGGAACTATTAAAGACTTTACGCCATTGCTCCTTGGACGTGACCCGCGCCCTTACGAGATGCGGTTTTGGGATATGATTCGTGGTTCTCGGCAAAGTCCCGGCGGCATCGCTGCAAAAGCAATCGCGGGTATTGAGTGTGCACTCGTGGATATTAAGGCGAAAGCGTTGGGGATCTCTGTTGTTGAGTTGTTCGGTGGCCCGACACGTGATGATGTGCGGGTCTATTGGTCACATTGCGGGAGCTCTCGTGCGCGTAATTACGAACTCATAGGCGTTCCGCCTCTAAAATCGATGGATGACATCGCAGCGTTAGGTCGTGAGGTGGTCGAAAAAGGGTTCACCGCTCTCAAAACCAATGTCATTTTTCCCGGCGACACGGCATCTGTGCATTTTGGCGGGTTCGGCGGTGGACCTGGGACGACTGATGGGAATGTATCATCTCAGGTTCTACGGCACATTGAAACTTTAATCGGCACCTTCAGAGAGGCAGTCGGACCCGATGTCGGTATCAATCTCGATTTGAACTTCAACTTTAAACCAGAAGCATGCATGCGGATCGCCAAAGTCCTTGAACAATTTGACATGTTGTGGTTAGAGATTGATATGTACGACCACGAGGCTATCCGTCAAATCAAGGATTCCACAACGACGAAGATATGTACTGGCGAAAATCTCTATTACATGCGCGAATATCTGCCTTACTTCGAGTGCCGTGCTGCTGATGTCTTTATGATAGATGTGCCGTGGAATGGATTCGCACCTTCAAAAAAGATTGGAGACTTGGCAAATGTATTCCAACTCAACGTCGCACCGCACAACTACTATAGCCACCTCGCTACCTACATGAGCGCGAGTCTCTGTGCCGTCCTGCCTAACGTGCGGATTATGGAAATTGATATTGACGATGTACCGTGGAAAGACGATTTAACAACGCATGTCCCAGACATTACGGATGGTTACATGAAAATCCCGACGCGTCCGGGGTGGGGGACTGATCTCAACGAGGAGGTTGCGAAAGCGCATCCGTGGCCTGATCGGCGAGGGGAATGGTAAACGGCTGCTGTGAGATTAGTGTAAAATGGCGACATCATTGGCACTATGGACAAGGTGCGGACTTAAGTTGTAATCGCTATCCAACGCAATATTGTCAACGCTGACAACCTCTCCTGTGCTTGCCGACTGGTGCATGGCGAAGACTGTCTGGACGACGTGTAGATTGCCGCGTCCGTATGTGATAGGCTTCTCTCCAGTGCGTAAGCACTCCAAGAAGTGAGCCATCACGTTCCCGAAGGCATCAGGAAACCATGTCCCTTCTATTGACGGTTTGATTTCGCGGACCTCCGGTTCCGTGAGATGAACGGTCATATCTTCACTGTTCCCGTAGATTGCCCTTTTGTACCTTGAATCCGAATTTCCTCGTGTGGGTGTTGCAAGTTGCGTCCGGGGTTGGCGAGGAACGCCCAGTTACACGAAAGCAAGCCTTGAATACCACTTCGACTTGTAAAAAGGGCGACGGACAGGGTTTCTCCGGCTTCAATAGACCTGTCGTGCCCGTATGCTTGACAATAAACACTCTCGTATTCGCCGAACCATTTATAGAGGAGTCCGATGTGATGCACTTGCATTGCTGGGATTAGATGGCGTTCGGGGAATTCGGTGTAAAATCCGTTGCAGGTTATTGAGACATGATAAATCTCGCCGAGGTGTTCAGCGTTGATGTAGGGTTCAATGGCGAGGAAACCGGGCACGAAGCAGGAATTCTGGTTCACCATAAGCTCCACGTTATGTTGCTCGCAGATTTCCACCATTTCAACGGCTTGCCGCATCGACATTGAGAACGGTTTTTGGCAGAGGATATGTTTGCCTGCTTCAGCAGCGGCTTGGACGATAGGGGAACGGATCCACGGCTGCACCGCTATATCGACCACATTGATATTGGGATCAGCAATCAGGTCGGTGATACGGGTATAACGTTTATCAATCTGAAACTGCTCTCCAACCTCGTGAAGGCGTGTAGTGTCTTTGTCGCAAACCGCAGCAACACGTAGGTTTTGGCGTTGATAACCGAGGAGGTGCTGTTGCCCGATACCCAGCCCGATTAAACCGATACCAAGTTCTTGTTTATCTGTCATTGTAGCGATTATCCTCTAAATCGCGACTACGGGATAATTAGATGCCCAATCCTTCGTCAATTTCGCGCTGATATGTGTTGATTGATTCGTTCAACATATCGTCCAGTTGAACGATCTGACCGGTTGCGCCAGACTCAAGTATAGCATAGGAGACAGCAACCGACCGGGTACCTTGATATGCATCAACCTCAACTTCACCATTTCCAGCAATAGCTTCAGCGAAATCTCCATATTCAATAGCGATAATCTTCGCGTCAATTTGCGTAAACGGCAATTCATAGTTCCACAACCGATTGCCACCGAATAGATCTGTTGTAACAGCATCTAAGTGAAAATCTGGAACGAGATCTAAGAGTCTTTCGTCGCTGAGTGGTTCCTGTCCGTCAATGTTAAGGGTGATAAGTCTACCGCTTCGGTCTCCAGGGAGCGTCATAGAGCCTTGGGATCCGTGAATTTGGCGGAGCCAGCCACCTTGTCCCCATGCGGCGTGCTCCTCAATATACTGCCCGACGACACCACTTTTGAAAGTCAAGGTTGCATACGCTGCGTCTTCTGCGGTTGCTTCAAATTCAGCGGGCATCTCACGTTGCCATTTCGTATAGACCCCCGATGGGTTAGAACCAGACTCACCGGTCACCGCTGCAGCGTTGTACCGGATGGGTTCGTGGAGTCGTGTTTGTGCGTAGACGGTATCAACTTCACCCAGCAGGTACTCAATCATATCTGCGTAGTGAACACCGACATCCAGCAACACCCCGCTCTGATCCTTCTGATGTCGCCAGACGGAGATGGTCATACGGTTTGTGCCGCCGATCGCATGGTGGATGAGAAAGCGCGGCGTGCCGATGACTTCGGCATCAAGAAGTGCCTTCGCAAGTCGATTAATTGGGTCGCGCCGATAGTTTTCGGCAACACTAAGGATTGCGTCAGATGCATCAGCAGCGCGTCGAATGAAGTTACAGGCTCGCACTGTCAATCCCATCGGTTTTTCTACCATGGTATGCCAGCCGCGTTCAAGTGTTTCTATGGCGACAGTATGATGGTAGGGCGGCGTAGTCGTCACGTCCACGGCATCTACACCGACTTCAGAAAGTTCTTCCAGGCTCCCGACAACAGCCGGTTTTTGACCGAAACGTTCTTCCGCTTGTGCAGCGAGAGACTCCGCATTAGCGAGGACCGGGTCACACGCGCCGACGAGGTTAAACCGGGTCCAGCCCGCACGATGGAGTTCCGCCAATCCGTACATGTGTCGATGTCCCATCCCACCACATCCAACGATTGCCAATCTAATTTTATTCATTTTCTTCCCTCGCAGCAGGAGAGTGCTTCACAGTGCCCTCTCTAATTATTAAGTACTGCTTCTAACCGTTTGAGATCGACTTCTATTTGCTCAGTGTTGTTACGGTAAAGTTGGGAACGGGTTATCACCTTTTTTGCGTATCTTTTGCCTCTGCTAATAAGAGGACCGCGCACCCGCACCCTACCAGGTCCAACATTGTAAGCACCAAGGGTTAGCGTTAAATCACCTCTGTATTTCTCTAAAAGTTTCTTGTAATAGGTTAAACCGGCGTGCAGGTTTTTGGTTGGATTAAAGCGTTCATCTATATTCGCGTTCCGGGTTGGTTTTAGTTTATTGGAATACTTTGGGACCTTGAGTCCAAGTTCCTGCGCAGTGTGAGGCATCATCTGCATTAAACCTACTGCTCCACTTTTAGACACAGCGAGTGGGTTAAAGTTGGATTCAGCGTAAACGATAGCAAGGAGGAGTTCTACATCAACGTTATATTCTTCTGCGATCTGAACTGCTTTGTATTTTGAGGGCGTTTGTGCTGGTAGTTGTGTTTGGATTATCTCGTTCGCTGCTTTTGGTTGTATTAGGGTTGTGTCTTCGAGATGAGGCTGCTGTTTTTCTGTCTGAATTTCTGGTTTTTGTGCAATAGATTGCTGTCCGCCAAAAGACATGCCGAGTGAAACGAGGTGTTTGTATTCGAGATCTCCGTGGTTGAGATAGGTGTAATGGAGCTGCTTTCCCAGTTGCCTAAGCGAAAATCCAGCACTCCATGATTGGGCCAGGGTGTCAGTGTTAAAGAAGAATGCTGAACCGACTCGGGCGGTGATTGTTTCGTTTCCGATTTCCAGACTCGTGCCGAAGCCAGGGTCGGTAATATTTAATCGGTTGTGCCATCGAATGATTGGATGGGGTGTTAGGGCTGCTCCGAGCGCAAGCTGCTGATCAAAAGTTTGCAGAATCTGTCCGCTTTCATGTCGGATGGTTACCCCGGAAATATCACGGAGTCGCATTCCGAGTGTCAGATAAGGATTGAGTTCCGTCATCATACCGATGTCATAATTTTGTGCCCATCGGCTGCCGTAGTAAGGCGCACGACTGTATCCGGTGCTGGCACCGAGTTGGAAGGCCCCCAGTTTTCTTGCAAAAGAAAAGAGTGCTTGGTTACTGCCGAGTTCAAAGCTGCCGATTGGGTTGGAAGTATGTTCTAACAGAAATCGGTCGCCGCCATTTAAATCAAGGAAATTTATGCCAAACGTACCGATTGGGTTGATCGGGTATGCGAGGGAGAGTGCGCCTTGCGAGAGATCGTAAATCAGATTCCCACGTTGAAGTGTGGCGAGTCCTGCGGGGTTCCAAAGGGGGCTTGTGGCGTCATCTGCGGTGCTAATAAAAGCACCACTCAACCCAAGTCCCCGTGTGCCAACCTCAGGTCTCAAGTTGAGTGGATCTGAGAGTGTATCTTTTCCATTGGAGAAATACAAGAATAAGAGAAAAATAGGGACTATGAACAGCCAGCCTCGTTTACTGTATGCTAAGATACTGCGTTGGTTTTTCACTTCTACCTTTGTACCTAATTTCAAAATGTAAGTGAGGTCCTGTCGAAATCCCTGTATTGCCTGAAAGACCGATTACCTTTCCTTGAGATACCCATTGTCCGCTTTCGACTCTAATACGCGATAGATGTCCATACCAAGTTGTAAAATCATCTTCATGTTCTATGCCGACGACTTTCCCATAGCCGCCTTTCCGTCCGGCGAAGATCACTTTACCAGCGCTGGATGCATAGACGCGTGTCCCCGTAGCTGCACGGAAATCTATTCCATTATGCATCTGGTAGCGACCCGTCACAGGGTGAGGACGGTAGCCATATTTCGAGGTCACGACTAAAGGAACTCGGAGTGGGTTTGCGAAGGTAACAGCATCTTCACCGTTTGGAATCCGAATTCTTGTGCCGATCTGCAGGTACCGGGAACGCGAAGAAGAAATTCCGTTGACCCTCTGCAGATCTTTTAATTCCACATTATAGCGGCGTGAGATATTCCACAAGGTATCGCCTGCTTTAACAAGATACCAAGTATCCGCGGTAGATGTTCCAGGGATCAGCAATTTTTCCCCAATTTGCAACCGTTTGGTTAACTTAATCCGATTGGCTTGAGCAATTGATTTGAGAGGGACTTTGTATTTCCGGGAGAGTCCCCACAATGTATCTCCTTTCTGAACCAAATGTTGCTGAACACCTGCATTTGATTTTGTTCCAGCAAGTGCGACGATAAACAAAACAGTTGTAAAAACGTGAATTAAATTTCTCTTCATTTCATGTGATACCCTAAATGTAAAATAAAGGCGGACTCTGTCAGCGTACCAAGCAAACTGTTAGCACATTTCCACAAGATCGCTTTTATTAACTAATTTCTGACAGTCAATAAGACTGTTTTGGTTTCCGAAAAAATTTGGGTATCGGTATCAATGCCAGAAGTTCCCACTGAGACCACTTCGCTAATTACTGTCACAACGAGTTGGATAACCTCAACTTGGACGCTCTCCCCATTTAGCGTATCAGGAGCAGTCCAAGTGACTGCATTTTCACTGGGGGTGGAAAGTTCGCCATGTTTGGTAATATTCAGCCAGTTCAATGTGACACTGGTACCTCTAACCCCTTTCACCGAAGCCGTAAGTTCCGTTTCTTCACCTGGCATCACCATTTTCTTTGTAACGGTGATAGTTACATCAAGATCGGTGATTTGCCCCGGTTCTTCCATGTCTTGATTTTGTGTAAGTTCAACGATATCGTCGCTGGTTTCGCCGTCCTGTGTTGTGGTATCTACATCTGATACTGGGTTGTTTAGGTTACTACCACCACAGCTTGCTAAGCTTAATACAAAACCAAGTAGGAGAATGCAAAAAGATATTCCAAGGAATTGAGATGCTCTCATGACACCATCCTCTCTTCATATTTAAATCTGGCAAAACGTTTGTATATTCTGAATCTAACAGAATCGACGAATAGGCTTCCAAACAACACATACTGGCTATTTCATCGTTTCTGTGATTTCATGTGTGTTATTCCTGTAAGATTAACCCTGGTTTTTGAAAATAAACGCACATATTGAACCCTTAATCGTTCACAAAAACCTTGTTGATACAAACGGATATGAAGAGAGTAGGTTACAACAAAAAATCAAACAAATCGTACAGTAGACGTATCGTACACTAAGAGGTTAGGCTGGAAGGATTAATCCCAGCCTGAAGAATTGTTATTTTCCTATGTTTTCTATTTGTTCACGTAAGAATGCGATAATATCAGCAATATCTTGGTCGCTAAGAATGTCTGGGGCATAGAACGGCATGAGAGAACCGCCGCCTCGGATTTTGGTAGCCCAACGCGCCATCGTTGCATCAACATTACGCGGTGCTCTGGAGCGGACGAGTTGCGGGCCGATTCCAGCTTTCTTGACCGTTGGATGACAGGTAATACATGCGCGTCCGAAAAGTTGCCAACCGTTGCTCGCGTCGCCACTCATGGCAGCGATTTTCTCACCTGCTGCTTTTTTAGCGTCATCGTCGAGCATGGCAATTTCAAACTCAGGTCCCTTGTTGTCCCCAGAAATAACTTCAAAATAAGCCATAAGTGCTTCGGCATGTTCTGCTGGAATTGCGGTAGGATTGACTTTATCGGGTGGCACCCTCTGCAAGAAGTGTTCATAACAAAAACCGCCACCACCGGCTGCACGTGCAAAATCTGCGCCTGTGATCATCCCGCCTTTTGCCTCTCCACGATGAGGAACACCCACCACGCTATGCCCTGCTCGGATTAAACCATCTGAGTTTGCTGTGTCATCGAAGTCGGCGTGGCAGTTTGCACAAGCGAGTCCAGTCGCTTTTAACGGATCGATTGTGCCTTTAAAGGTTGGATCGTGAAAAAGTTCTCGCCCCAGTTGCGCTTTATCTGACATTTGGGCTTGTGTAAGAAGGACAAGCACCATGATTAAAACGCCACAGAGGCTCAACGAAACGAATTTACGCATCATAAACTCCTTTCAAGCATACATTTCTTTAATATTTTACAGAATATTCCACTTATTGTCAACAAAAAAGTGCATTAAATGGAATATTGAGGGGTTGAACCGCCTGAATTTGCTATATGAGAACGTTTAAAGTGATTCTAACGCAGCAATATAAGGCAAATTTCTATACTGCTGTGCATAATCGAGCCCATATCCGACGACAAAAGTATCTGGAATCTCAAAACCGATATAATCAATAGGGACAGGGACTTGACGTTGGGCAGGCTTGTTGAGCAATGTACAGACCTTAACAGTTTTTGGTTTTAGGGTCTGCAGGTGTTCACAGAGAAACTTCACCGTGTGTCCAGTGTCAACAATGTCTTCTACAATAAGCACATGCTGTTGTTTGAGGTAGCCGCTGCCTCCTTGAAGAAGTTCCACTGCTGAGGGTTTTTTATTATTGTGGTAGCTCATCAGTTGCACGAACTCAAATCGGAGTCGAACTTCTCTGGCTGGATTTTCAAGTTGTGCTCTAAAGATGGCACGTGCGAGATCGGCGAAGAATAGCACACTGCCCCGAAGCACACCCAGTAGAACGAGTTCTTGGTTTTTGTAATCGGTGAGGATCTGGGTGCCAAGTTCGTAAATACGATTCTGAAGATGTGATTCGGAGATCAAAACAGATTCAGGAAGAGGATTTGTTGCTGACATAACGTAGATAAAGATATTGCTGTGTACTCGGTTTAATCTTGAATGGTTCACAGGTAGTATAACCGATGAGCCACAAAATCTGATCCCCGCAGACGAGCAGTGGAATGCTATCGCGCTCATAGCGAGGGACCTTGGCATCTATCAAAAAGTCCTTAATCTTCTTGGTTCCTTGCATACCATAAGGCTGAAATCGGTCCCCTGGCTGCCGATTACGCACTATGAACGGAGATACCTCTGCAAATGTTTCCTGTAGTTTTTCATAATCAAATATCGCTTCAAGTTTGCCGTCTGGTAGTGTGAGTGTCTCATGAGGCGAGACCTCGCCGACTTCTGCGGTTATCTCGGTTTTTAAAGCCGTGATAAATGTTTTACCGGGCACAACAAGAGGATAGATGAAATTGTCCGACGCGCCAGTGAGCGAAAGTTCAGAACTCGTGCCTCTCTCGAAGATGAGATGTTGATAGACCCGTCGAAACCGTAAAGTGTTCGGGAGTGCCACTGCGGTGTTAGGTGCGTTCCCTTCGACAAGATTTAGCATCGCTTCATAATGCACAAAATAGAGATCGTTCATATCACCTAACATTTCAGCGACACTGTGTCGCAGCACCCGTCTCTGTAATGAGATGTGATACTCTCGGAATTTCGTTCTGTTGAGGACGATGCTGTTTGGGGCTGCAGCCTTATCCGTGTCCGATATCCGACACACCTCGAACGCTGCGCGGGCAATTGTGTTGAGATATTCCGACTCAGCACCTAACACATCGGCGGTACGGGTTAATCCTGTTCTGATGTTCGGATTATAGTTGTTTTCAAGCATCGGTATCAGTTCATGACGGATACGGTTGCGAAGATAACGTTTATCCGTGTTGGTTGCGTCGTGGCGTGGTGTTACACCGATGGAGGCGAGAAATGCCTCAATTTGCTGGCGTGTAAATCCTACAAGCGGACGGATAATCTTAAGGTCTCTGACAGGGGAAATACCTTTCAGTCCAGTGGCTCCGCTGCCACGAATGAGGTTCATCAAGACCGTTTCGGCAGTATCATCATGATGGTGTCCTAAAGCGACCTTGGTGGCACCGACTTCTGTACAAACGGTTTCGTAAAATTGGTATCGCGCCTTGCGACCTGCGGTTTCTACTGAGAGTTTCCACTTTTTCACCAAGCGAGGTACTTCGGCACGTCGGACGGTACAAGGCAAGTCTAATAGTGATGCGTGTTGTTGGACAAAATCGGCATCGGCATCAGCATCAGGACGGAGGCAGTGATTTAAATGCGCGACATGAAACCGACAGTTGAGTTGTGTGCGTAAAGCGTGCAATCCATATAAGAGTGCGAGCGAGTCTGCGCCGCCTGAGACAGCAACAAGTACTGTTTCATCGGGTTCGATCATATTGTGTTGCGAAGTGCGGCGATGCATCTGTTGAACAAAGTCGGTTGTCATAAAGCACGTCTACTTTTGACAGCAAGTTTTGGCTTGCAAGCTGCGCCAAAAGGACAATGCCGGTGCGGAGAGTCGAACTCCGGACAGCACGATTATGAGTCGTGTGCTCTACCACTGAGCTACACCGGCACTTTTCTGGATAGGTTTACAAACTTTATCCGAAAATCTACATTAAGTATAACACATAAGAGAAGAAAAGTCAAAATTTAAGTCGTGTCAGATACGTTACCGCATCCGTGCATCTGTTTTCAGTTGTCCCCAGCGCGTTGCGAGTTTGCCATTCGCCTCAATCGCAAAGGCTGGAATTTCTTCACCGTCGATGGTGAGATTGTCGTAATGGACGTTTGCCGAATGGGTAATAAAGCCGATGCGTCCACTGTCACGGAATTTTGCGTCGTCTGCATCATCAAATAGGAGTTCATCATCGACGAAACATTGGTAATTCTGTCCTTCTGCAACAATCTTAAGCCGATAGGTTTCGCCAACTTTTGGTTCAAAGGGTAGAGGCGTTGCGATGTGGTCCCATTGATTCTCTTTCCATCGGGAAAATTGGCATTTATGCTGGTCGGTGCGGATCCAGTATCGCATGGCGTTGTCTCCGTCCGTATCGGCACGGATTAATACACCCGCCGCATTTATGCCTACATTTTTTACCAAGGTCACATCTACCGCAAGGGTATAATCTGTCCAATCTTCATCACCGAACATCGTCTTGGCGTACTCTGCGCCAGAGGTTTCGGCATAAGCATCTTTCTCGATTTTCCACTCGCCTTTGACTTCATTCCAGCCGTCTGGGAGCCCCTTGTCGAAATCTTCCTGCCATGTTCCTGCCAAAGCAGTGGAAGTCAATATGGTGACCATGAATACAACGGATATTACTTTTAGATAACGCATTGGTTCCTCCTGTCTATTGATTCCTTGATGTAGACCGTGTAAGGTCTGCATATATTACTACCAATTTGCCGTTGGCACCAACTGTTAAGAACGCGTTTGAAAAGTGTAGTTGAGAGAACAAACTTCCGTTAAGTGTGTTTTCTGGACACTGGTTGGCACCTGCCAGAAAACACAAAAGCGTTAGAGAAGGTTGTAGGGAAGAAAGAAGATTGCAGGGGTGGGATTTGAACCCACGTCCTCCGGGTTATGAGCCCGACGAGCTACCTGACTGCTCTACCCTGCGCTAAGATTCGTTAAAAAGCCATGGTCGAGGAGGGACTTGAACCCTCACACCTTTTTAAGGGCGACGGATTTTAAGTCCGTTGTGTCTACCGATTCCACCACTCGACCACTAATTCTGTTAATAGTATATACTATACGTTTGGTGTTTGTCAACTTTTTTTGACTTTTTTTCCAAAATCAGATATTATAGGGTATTATGAAGAACGTTAAACTTGCATCAGGACATGAAATACCGATATTGGGTTTGGGAACTTGGCAATTAAGAGGCGGACAGTGCGAGCGCGTCGTCAAAGAGGCTATCGCGTTGGGATACAATCACATTGACACAGCGTGGATGTATCAAAATCAACGCGAAATTGGAAAAGCACTCCGTGACGTTCGTATTGATCGCGATGGTTTCTTTCTTACGACCAAGATTTGGGGAACTCATCTGAGGCATACTGAGGTCCTCTCCCAATTTGAAGAGTGTTTGAACGATTTGCAGATGGATTACGTAGATCTGTTATTGATTCACCATCCAAACGATTCTGTTCCGTTTGCTGAAACTTTTGGGGCTTTCTATGAACTCTATGAAGCGGGGCACGTGAAAAGCATCGGCATCAGTAATTTTAGTATTGCCCAGGTGGAGGCATCATGCGAAGTTTCCGAACTCCCGATTTGTACGAACCAAGTCGAATATCATGTTCGCAGAAACCGCTCAGAATTGCGAGATTACTGTCACGCTCGGAATATTGTAATGACTGCGCACCGTCCGTTGGCTGTTGGAGACCTTGCGGGGGACGCGACGCTCAGTGAAATAGGAAAAAATCACGGAAAAACTGCAGCGCAGGTAGCGTTACGCTGGCTTATCCAGCAGGACATCATTACGATTCCAAAATCTGGTTCGGTGTCACATTTACGCGAGAATTTGGATGTTTTCTCATGGCGGTTAACTGCGGCAGAAATGCAAATGCTTGATACGATTGATAGCTAAATTTGGATTTTGCTGCCACTAAATTAGGTGAGAGATTAATACAGGAAACGATAAGAACGCATGAAATTTGGACTATTTTACGAACATCAGATTCCGCGTCCATGGGATGAGGGGGCGGAGCATAAACTTTTTCAGGATGCGTTAGCGCAAGTAGAACTCGCTGACAGACTCGGATTCGACTATATTTGGGAGGTTGAACACCACTTTCTTGAAGAATATTCGCATTCTTCTGCCCCTGAGGTGTTCCTCGCTGCATGTAGCCAACGGACAAGTCAGATTCGGTTAGGACACGGGATCGTGCTGATGCCACCGGGTTATAACCATCCGGCACGTGTTGCTGAACGTATTGCGACCCTTGACCTTGTATCAAATGGTCGTGTGGAATGGGGAACTGGCGAGTCCGCTTCACACATGGAACTTGGTGGGTTCAACGTTGATCCGAAATGCAAACGCGAGATGTGGGCAGAATGCACACGCGAAACGGCAAAGATGATGGTACAATCGCCTTATGCCGGGTATAAGGGAGAGTATTTTTCGATGCCGCCGCGCAACGTGGTTCCCAAACCGTTGCAAAGTCCGCACCCGCCACCTTGGGTCGCATGTTCGAGTCGTGATAGTCTGCGCTATGCAGCTCGATACGGACTGGGTGCTTTGACTTTTGCTTTCGTTGATGCGAACGAAGCCAAATTTTGGGTTGAGGAATATTATGACATCTTTGAGAAAGAATGTGAACCTTTGACGCAGCGGGTGAATCCAAATATTGCGATGGTATCAGGTTTTTCATGCCATGACGATGAAGAGACTGCGATTGCGCGTGGGTTAGACGGCTTGCGCTTCTTCCGATTTGGCCTTGCTCACTATTATCACAACGGCTCACAGATACCCGGAGAAACCGATATTTGGCAGCTTTATAAACAGACCCCGCAGGATCCTGCCGAAGCCAGAGCAGGGATCGGGACGCCCGATCAGATACGTGAACACTTGGAGATAATGGAGAATGCAGGTGTGGACCAGGTCGTTTTCATTCAACAAGCAGGAGCGAACCGTCATGAACACATAATTGAAGCTCTGGAATTGTTCGCGGAACGAGTGCTCCCAGATTTCAAGGAACGAGACGCGGCACAGGTTGCCGAAAAAAATGAACGGCTTGCGGGAATAATTGTGGCAGCGGAAAAACGGAAACCGGTACTAACTTCTCTTAGCAAGGTTCCTGTTGTCGATTCTTATCCGATTCTCAAACGGAAGCTGGAGGAGAAAAAAGAAGTTCCTGACGATACTGAAATGAGCGATGATGGTAAAAAGTTTTTATTATCAATAGAGGGTGGAAAACGGACCGAGCCGTCAGCCGTCAGTCAACAGCCGTCAGAGGAGTAGTTGCGAGCGATGAAGAATGTATTGGTAGTTGACGACGATGAGAAAATCTGTTGGGCATTTGCGCAATTTCTGGAGGGCGAAGGTTACCACCCCAGTATTGCAAACAATGCTGAGGAGGGTTTGCGCCGCATCGCAGCCGATAAGCCAGATGTCGTCTTGCTTGATGTGAGGCTGCCAGGGATGAGTGGGCTCGAGGCGTTAGGCGAAATTAAAGCCCGCCACCCATGGGTCATTGTGATTATTATCACGGCTTATGACGATGTGGAGACAACAATAGAAGCGATGCGCTTACAGGCGTTTGATTTCGTTCCGAAACCGATTGATTTGGACATCGTCAGAAGTGTGTTGGACCGCGCCTTCCGTACACAATCCGTCCGTAGTACCTTGCCCGCAGACACAGCAGACGACTCGCCAACGGTACAAGTTGGACACCGACTGGTTGGAAAAAGCAGTCAGATGCGCGAAATTTACAAACTTATTGGCGTTATGGCGAGCAATACAGTAACTGTCCTGATTGAGGGGGAAACAGGAACAGGAAAAGACCTTGTTGCCCGCGCAATCCATGCAGGAAGTGAACGCAAGGTGCAACCGTTTATTCCGGTTGACTGTGGCGCACTGCCCGATGAACTTTTGGAAAGTGAGTTGTTTGGTTACGAGGAGGGTGCCTTTACGGGCGCGAAAACAGAGGGTAAACCCGGACGATTTGAATTGGCTGATGGTGGTACCCTTTTCCTTGATGAAGTCGGGAATATGACACCGGCTTTACAGGTGAAACTCCTCCGTGCCCTACAGACACAAGAGATTGAGCGACTGGGGGGAACCCGGACGCTTAAAGTGGATGTTCGTGTCATCGCTGCGACAAATCAAGAACTCGAAGATATGGTGAAGCGAGGTCAATTTCGTGAGGATCTCTATTACCGTTTCAAGCGCGTCGCTCTCCACCTCCCGCCGTTGCGTGAACGCCGAGAAGATATTCCGTTGCTTGTTACGCATTTCCTGCAGTTGATTCAAGAAGAACTCGGTAAACCGATCCGTGGTATTTCCGAAGATGGTATGGAGCTCCTACAAAATTACGGATGGCCTGGCAACGTTCGGGAATTAGAGAATTGTCTCAGAAGCGCGGCAGCACTCTGTCGGGCAGATGTGATTCTACCAGACGACCTACCAACAGAAATCTGGACAGGGGACTTTACAGATTCAACGGACGCGCCGCAACTCTTCACCGCTTTCAAATCTATTTTACAGGCTGTCACAAAAGAGGCTATCGCTGATGAGAAGTCTGGACTTTATGAGGAAGTTGTCGCTACATTGGATAAGGCATTGATTGAACTGGTGTTAGATGAATTTTCGGGCAATCACAGCAAGACGGCCGACTTGCTGGGCATGAGTCGAACGACTCTTTTAAAGAAAATTCGGCAAGGCGATACCAAGTAGCAGATCGCTCTGGAAGGGAAGTATCATGGATTCGTGGATTCGGATCGCGCATCGTGGGGCGTCAGGCAGTGCGCCAGAAAATACACTCGCTGCGTTCAAAAAGGCAATCGAAATTGGTGTTGATGCTGTTGAACTTGATCTGCACGGCAGTGCCGATGGTGAGGTCGTCGTGATACACGACTCGTCCTTGGATCGAACGACTGACCACGGTGGTCCCGTTAACCAAACTGCCTTGGAAACAATCAAACAGGCTGATGCTGGTGGGTGGTTTGCGCCTGAATTTACCGGTGAGCCGGTGCCGACCCTCTCGGAAGCACTGGAATGCATTGGGGAAGATACTATTGCGGTTCTGGAAATCAAAGACCCGTTGATAGCTGAGGCGGTCGTGGCAAAGGTTCGCGAGACTCAATCCTTAAATCTAACCGTTATTATTTCCTTCCATACTTCCGTTTTGCAAACCGTTCGTGCATTAGAGCCTCGTATTCCGACGGGATGGCTCATCGGAAGCCATAACAATCATGCGGCTCCTGAACAGCTGTGTCAACAGTTAGGTGAACTCGGTAGTAGCCTCTTGAACGTCAATCATCAACTCATCACGGCGGCGTTTGCTTATGAAGTCCGCCGCCGCGGGATTGCCTTGTGGTGTTGGACTGTTGATGAGATCGCGCGTATGCGTGAAATGAAAGCTCTTGGTGTGCAAGGTATCACCTCAAACCATCCTGAACGTTTCGTCGAAGTGTAGTGCTTTGTCAGGTCAAAGTATGAAGGTCGCGAGCATAAAGAAACACCCCAGCAAAAACACTCGCTCCTACAAGAAGATGCAGGTGCAGCTCAGAATCTAAGTGCTCTCTAAATACTTTTATCTATCATTTCTGTCGCCAGAATGCAACTGCAATATACCCAAGAATCGGATAAGACAACAGAGCTGTTGACCAAGCAATCCCTTCTAATCCCCAATATTGCATGAAAAACCAATTGAGAAACGGGTTCAGGATGAGCCTAATGAGTGTTGCCGTGAGGACAGTCTGGTGTGCTTGACGTGCCAGGTGTGCACGAATGAGCAATCTACTGATTAAACGCGGAAGCATCCCCAAGAGATAGATACCGAGCAGTGAAGCGATATGAACCTGTCCTGCCTCCGACAATTTCCCATGTCCATACAACACCGCGACGATACCTGACCGGAAAAGATAGAACGCGGCAAGAAATGGTACCATCAGCACCAGCAAGGCGATAACACCTTGCCAAACACTTCGCCTTACCGCATGCGCGGGTGGTTTTGGGGATCCCTGCTGCGCGCCTTCCGAGTGGTATTCGGATGCGGAAATTTTCGCCCAGTGTGATAGCAAAATGGGCAGTGTGACACCTGTGAGCGTTTCAGGAATTGCACACAAACGGAGGGCGTAATCGAGCTTTGACACCGAACTCGCGCCTAATGTGCTTCCCATACCCCTATCAACAACCGGATTTAATCCGTCTGAGATTGCTGCACCCATCATCAGTAGACACTGCCGTAGGAACGATTTGGTGTATTGTGTTTCTTGCCAACCGCCGATCTTAAACACTACCAAGTCCCGTGCGCGTAGACTCAGCATAGCGCAGCATCTCGGAAACAGAATGAGGATTTGAAAGAGTTCACCAAAAATCAGAGACAGTGGTATGCTAAACCAAGTTAGAGAAGGTTTGAGTAGGTAGATAGCACCGATGACCAAAACAGCACGGATTCCCTGGACAATGACCGGTATCTGGAATGCTTGGTGGGTATCTAATACTGCCTTAAGCATCCAACGGATCGCAGAGACAATCGCAAAGATGAGAAAACCGCACACGATACTAATAGTGGTGGAAGATGTGAGTCCCGCATTGGGAAAAAAGAATTGAGAGACCGCATAAGAGATACCGAGTAAAAGAAAACAGAGTCCCGGCATTATCGTGACATACGCAGAAAATATAGATTGTACACAGCGTTGGGCTTCGGTTTCACCTTTCGCGCGGGCTTCAGCTAACAGCGGGACGAGGACAGAGTAGGCGGAGGCGGCACTGAGCAATTCAATCAGGAATATAGCGATACCCCAGTAGTAGTAGATAAAATCCATCTCTGCTGTATCGCCGAACCAGTTAGCAAGGACAATATAGATGAGAAATGTGCCAGCACGTCCAATGAGACTGAGCGGCGCAATGATAAGGACGTTTTTGAGAATAGAAGGCTCGGAGGATCCTGCTACGGCTGCCACGGCACATTGCCCGCTTTCTGCGTCTCTGCCTGAAACAGTTGACTCATTTCTCTGAAGAGTTCTGTATCTGTCCCTGTGTTGTTTGTCGTTTCCAGTGGATCGTTGGATAAATCGTAAAGTTCTAAGGGTTGAAAGGGTCTGTTGTGGAGGAGTTTAATGTCGCCGCGTCGGACTGCGTGTTGGGATTGACCGAAAAATTGTCCGCCGCCTTCCCTTCGCAACCAGTAGAGAATACGCTCAGAGAAGTCTTGCTGTTCCCCTTGAAGCGTTTGCCAGATTGAGCGGCCCTCAATCTCATCTGGAATCGGCGCGCCTGCCACCTCACATACCGTCGGGAAGAGGTCCATGAGTAGTGCGACCTGATTGGTAACATGCCCTTCTGGAATGTGTCCGGGCCACATAGCACACGTCGGGACTCGGATGCCGCCTTCATACATATCACCTTTCTGTCCGCGCAATGGCCCGTTGTGTGCGCCGACGTTCATCTGCCCACCGTTATCAGAGGAATAGATAACAAGGGTGTTCGACAACTGATCTGTCTCGACGAGTGTATCAAGGACGCGTCCAATACCGGCATCCATGTGTTCAACGAGGGCAACATATTTTGCGCGTTCTGGCGAAATGTTTGGCTCGCGTGCCTGCACCCGTGTTACCCACTCATCAGGCGGTTGTATCGGTGTATGTGGTGCATTGTAGGCGAGATAGAGGAAAAAGGGGTCGGAGGATTGTGCGTGCGATTGGATGAATTCTGTGCTCCATTCCGTGAAGAGGTCGGTGGCGTGTCCGCTTGGATCAATTGTCTCAAAGCCGTGTCGCATGTAGTTTCTATCGTGCCGGAGGTGTGTGTAATAGTCATCCATCATATCGCCGAGGAAACCGTGGAAATGGTCAAAGCCTCGCTGGCATGGATGATTCTCAGGTTCAAGTCCAAGATGCCACTTGCCGATGAGAGCTGTGTTATAATCCTTCTGTTTCAAGGTTGCGGGAAGTGTGGCTGCGTCCTGTCGAAAGTAGCCCCAACTGTTTTCTGGGTGGGTGCGAATGACTCCAGGAACGCCAGCACGGTCAGGATAGCGTCCAGTCATGAGAGAGGCTCTACTCGGAGAACAGACAGAAGAATTCGCATAAAAGTGCGTAAACCGGGTCCCACCTGCGGCAATTCGATCGATGTTTGGTGTTTGAATTGAGGGTCCATTGTGTGCTGAAATATCGCCGTAGCCGTGGTCATCGGCGAGAATGAGAAGGACGTTCGGTGATTTTGCCATAATCTCTCCGTGTTGAGTGATGAATTGTGAGTCGCGCGTGTTCAGGATGTTCAGTCATGCTGTCTTCCCTACGGCAACACCCAAAAATAAGCGCAGCCGGTTGTTCAAAGAACGCACCCGCTGCACTCGTTTTGCCTAATCTATTGCCGGGCTTTAATGCCTGCCCATGTCGTGGTAAGTTTACCAGAAGGCTCAACGGGCAGTAGTGTCAATAACCCCTTATCCATCAAATCTTTTATATCGTCTTCTTCCAATATGGAAGCGAAGATTGCAACCTCATAGAGCATACCGTCAAGCGTCTCTGAGGTATTGTTAGTCCAACCGCCAATGTTGACGTCAGTGTCATTCCGAGGTGCCGGTTTACCCATCCCAGCGGCACCACCAATTTCCTCACCATTTTCGTAGATTGTAATCTTATCCTTTGCGTCGTAAGTTGCGGTCATATACAACCAGGTATCTTTTTTGACCTGATTTTGATTCCAAGCCCCTTTCCAACCGCCGTTCGCAAAGTAAGCTTCCCAGCCGGTGCCGGTGCTACTCGTCCTAAACGCGTAGTTTGCGACTGTCCCTGCTGCAGGTCTTTTGCCGAGAATATGTCCATAGCCGTTCTCGGATTTATTCACATACGCCCAAGCAGTAATTGACCACTCCTCTTCCAGGTACATACTATCCGAGTCAGAAATGATAACCCGATCGTTTACCCCATTTAAACTGAGGGCAGGACCGGCGGGGCCTTTAACCCATTTTCCACCCTGAAGTTCACCGTGATTTTCGTTTCCAGAAATATCGTTGATAACATCACCTTTGCCTTCATCGAGTAGCCAAATGCCTCTTGCGGTTTCAAAGTCGATCTCCGCATAAGTTTGTACTGTGAAGGTCAGACTGATGGTAATTATCGCTAAGCAGACTATAATGGTTTTCATTTTTACCTCCTGAAGGTTGAATTTACCATTAAGTTACGTTTTGAAAAAGACTGTATTACGCTAACTGAAATCAGTTAATCTACTGTTCTGAATTTACCGCTTGAATCAGGGCGATGATATATCCGAATTGGAATGCCCACGCTTGTCGGACGCGACCGGAAACACCGGGTGGTGCTGGGTCATCTGAATGCCCTGGGGCGTGGTCAGGCATGAGCATGTAGGGATATTGGACATCTCGCAGTGTCTGTGCGACCTTATGCATGTCCAAGTGTCCCTCGTCGGGCCAAACCTCTTGGAATTTGTGCAATCCGCCACGAATGTTGCGAAAGTGAATGTTGAAAAGTTTTTTCCGCTCGCCGAAGTAGCGGAGAATTTCATAGAATTCGGTCGCAGGGTCGTCTAAACCCTCCGAAACCGTGCCACAACAGAAGTTAAAGCCGTGATACGGACTATCGATGATTTCAGAGAAGCGTTTCAAGCCGTCGAACACGGGGTAATTCCAACGTTCAACACCTCTCAAAATAGGAGCGGGTGGATCGTTCGGATGGCACGCCATTTGGATTTTATTTTTTTCAGCAACGGGGATCACACGCTCAAGGAAGTAAGCGATCCGGTCAAACGCTTCTTCACGACTCACTTCACCTGCTTCTGAAAGCGTTTCATTGTCGTATTTGGAGAAGTCAAACGTACTGTAACGTGAACCGCCGCGTCCGACGGTGCTTTCTGTTCGTTGATGGCTCAGGATGCAAAAATTATAGTTCAAACCGCGTAACCCTGCCGCTGCAGCGTTTTCGATCATCTGGCAGACGGCATCGAGGTCCCTGTCGCGTTGTGGATCTTGGGCGAATATGATGCTCTGTGGAAGCCCGATGTGAATCATTTCAAGGCTGATACCTGCTTCCGCTGCTTCTGCCTTGTGCTGAATCAATGTTTCGGTTTCGGTATCCCCAACGGAGGCGTCCATGTGCGTTACACCGTGGCGAACGAGGAATGCCAGCTCTTTAGGAGATGTTCCGATGCCTTGGACACCGACGTGCATCTCCGCCTTTTTGCGTGGTTGCTGTTCAGTTCTATCCATCGCTTCATTCTCCTTTAACGATCGAGTGTCCTAATCAACGTGTTGCACTCAGATAACACTTATGCATTGTAGCAGTACATAAAAGTGATGTCAATTCAAAATCGGAGGGCGGGAACGGAAAATTTTCTGGACACGCAGTCAAGTCTATGCTATCCTAAAAATCACAAAATTTCATGGGATTTGCATAACAGAGGAGACACGATGGCAACCAACGAAGACTATACATCGCTTGTACCGTATTACACATTTGCGGAGACGTTGGAGGAACAAGAGGCACAGTTGGAGACGAATCCACTGATGCAACGGCTCATCGCTGCGCGAAAGGCTTATGAAGGCGACCCACATCGTCCTATCTATCACTATATCAACCCTGAAGCGATGCTTAACGACCCGAACGGTCTGTGTTTCTGGCAGGGACGCTGGCATCTTTTTTATCAGGCGTATCCACCCGAAGATACACGGCAACATTGGGGACACGCAATCAGCGACGACCTCATCCACTGGCGCGACCTACCTTATGCGATCTATCCGAACCCAGAAAGATGTTGTTTCTCTGGTGCAACGCTTGTTGAGGAAGACCGCGTGATTGCGATGTACCACGGAACGGTTGTTGGGAACATGGTAGCAGTGTCAAGCGATCCGCTGCTCCTGAATTGGGAGAAGGTCTCCGGCAAAGCGGTCATCCCAGCGAAACATGCAGATGGCACAACACCGGTTTATCGCGTCTTTGATCCGTGCATCTGGAAAAAAGATGGACTGTATTACTCGCTTTCAGGTGGCACGCTCCCGCACGGACCCGGTGGCAAACGTGTCCGCGCGAACTTTTTGCTCCGTTCAGCAGACCTCGCGAATTGGGTCTATCTGCATCCGTTCGTTGAGGATGACCAGTTCACATTAGTTGGCGATGATGGCGCATGTCCGTATTTTTGGCCCATCGGGGACCGACATATACTCCTCTTCTTCAGTCATATAAGCGGTGGGCAATACTTGCTCGGTGATTATGACACTGAACGCGACCAATTCGTTGTGACAGCAGGCGCGAAGAACAACTTCGGCGCAGCATCTCCTGCTGGTGTCCACGCGCCCTCAGCGACACCCGATGGCAAAGGTGGACTCATCGTTATCTATAATATGAATCCAGCGAAGCCTACCAAAGGCTGGAATCAGATTATGACGCTCCCCCGCCGACTGACCCTCCTCTCCAGAGACGAAGTTGGCGTTGAGCCTGCAGGTGATATTGCGTCGTTGCGGTATGCGCACCAGCAGGTCAATGCGATGACTTTACCCGCAAACGAGGAGGTCGTATTGGAGGGTATATCGGGCAATGCGATGGAACTTGAACTCGAAATCGATCCGAAATCGGCACCGATGGTTGAATTGAATGTCCTACGTTCACCGCAGAAGGAGGAGTTCACCCGTATCGCTTTCTTCAGAGAACGCGGACTGCGCAACCCAGACATACCTGACCGTGTGCGTGATAGCCTCCTTACAATTGATTCGTCGTATTCGTCAGTTGCACCGGATGTCCTTTCACGTGCACCTGAGACTGGACCGGTCTCCATCGCGCAAGACGAGACGCTCAAATTACGTGTGTTTGTTGACAAGAGTGTTGTAGAGGTATTCGCTAATGGGAAGCAGTGCGTCGCGATGCGTGTCTATCCGGACAGGGAAGATAGCGTTGGTGTGTCGTTGCGTTCACAAGGGCAAGCCTGCGAACTCAAATCGCTAAACGCTTGGCAGATGAAGAATATCTATGAATAATAGCGGGACCTCAAATACCTCCATCAAATACGCCGCAGACCTTGATAATGTTAGAGAGGTCACACTCCATGGCACAGCAGATTTGTCGTTCTGGAAAGAGGCGTTGCGCAAACAAGGTTTCTTTCCATATCACGAAGGGGATAGCGCGATTCTCCTGCTCAGCGCGATAGACGCAAAATGGAGGGGATTTAAATTTCGCGAGTTTGTTATCGCTGTTGGGGTCTGCTATAATGAAAGTGGAACGAGCTTGGATGGATACTATCTGCCATACGCATTTAATTCCTCCAGACTCTTGGCTTTTTCGGAGAGGATGTTTTTTGGAACTCCTTATTCTCAAGCCGACATCCAGCTCGAAAACAAACTCCCGGCTTTTATTAAATTATACGATAGGATAGAGGTGCTTCTCCATGCAGAAATGGCTGTTCCTGATGCGCCGCCTATAGTGGAAGATCTGGAGTGGAAGGGACCGATTTTTCTTCCAAATAGACGTGGTAAATTCTTCGCTATCCTGGCGGGTGAAACGGCAATCTATCCGTTTTCACCGGAAACAGATCTGTTTGAAATCAAACCGGGATCTCGCTATGAAATTTTCCAGCAGCTGATTGACAGCGATTTCACGGGTAGTGTATGGGGTCTGAGAAGCAGTTCCCGCCACGCAAAGTCGAAAACTTATAAATGAGGTGTGGTATTTTAATCCAAGGCAACTCAGGAAGGCAAGGCTAATCTATGCTTTATTTAGCTGCTATCCTCATAGTTTACGTGATATTTTTCTCAATCCAGCCGACGGCAATAGCAAAAAACGTTAGTATTCATGGACCTTTTCCTCCGCCAACTTCTGTGCGTGAATCCTTTAACCTTGACCCATTTTACGAACAGTGGATTGATGTGGAAGGATTACCTGTTGTTGCGTCAGCAAAGGTGAACCCTTATGCCGTAAAGGAAGCAGCGTGGTTGATTCGACAGATGGTTGGGCATCGTCAGGATATATTGCAGGTACTCGCAAAAAATAATGTGCGTTTTGCTGTGATGGCATATAGCGAACTGACGACTGATATTCCTGAACATAGTGATCTCCAACCGGACTATTATTGGGATCGACGTGCACGCGGTTTGGGTTCGACCCCGGTCAGACCTGCGGTAAGTTGCGGTGAGGAAAATCTGCTTAATTATTCAGGTGACCCTTATTCAACTGAGAATATTCTGGTTCACGAGTTCGCGCATGCGATTCACCAGATGGGCTTGAATACAGTCGATCCTGACTTTGATGATCGTCTTGAGGTAATGTACAATGCTGCAAAAGAAAAAGGGTTGTGGCAGAATACTTACGCGATTACCAATAAAGCAGAGTATTGGGCGGAAGGCACGCAATCTTGGTTTGATACGAATCGGGCAAACGATGACCAACACAACCACGTTGATACCCGCGACAAGTTGAAAGCATACGACCCGGCACTCGCTGCGCTGCTTGCTGAAGTTTATGGGGATACGGACTGGCGATATACGCAAGCGGTAACTCGGACACACCTTGCACATCTTCAAGGGTTCAATCCTGAGATGTCTCCAAAGTTTGCATGGGCCCCTGAATTGATAGAATTGACGGAGTTCTATCAGCAATTGAAGGACCCAAGCAGCGATGGTGGTGGCAGATGGATAAACTTGAAGAAACAGGATCTGAGTTCGCTTCCATATCTAAAATCAGGAGACGACGACACAGAAACGGCAATTCTTTTCGTGAATAACACGGAAGCCGAGATTGCCTATTATTGGGTGGATTCTGAGGGGAATGAGAAGTCTTATGGTAAGATTGTGCCGGGTGATTTTGTGAATCGTCAGACATACGTAGGACATGTCTGGCTCATCAAAGACGTAAATGGACAGAATCTTGCTCTATTTCGCGCTGAGGCAGGAACCGGACGGGCACTTGTTAGCGTACAGCCTTGAAGGGATCAAGATAGAAACTATGGCGAACTGAAGATGTAGAAACATTTGACGGGGGCTGTAAATTCTGATAAACTTTACAGTAATTTTGAGGGTATCGCCGCGAGATCACTTTGTTGGCAGCATCGGAGCGTTACGGAGAAGGAGAAAAGCCGTGTCAATTATGACAAAAAAATGGGTACTTAATACCATCGAGAAATTATCCACTTCTGAGATCGAGGAATTGAGGCGTTACGTAGAATATCTCGTCTGGAGATCGGAAATTCCAACAGAACGTTTAGGAGCCCCTCAAGACTCGTCAAAACCTGAACCAACAGGTCAACCTTCACAAGTCTTAGCAGCCATTAACAGATCACATCAGGTGTCAATAGAAGATGCCGAAGCATTGCTTCAATCCATTAAAGATGGAGAAATCCCGATGCGTTTTGATTCTGTCTTCGATGAGTCGGAAGGCGAATAGTTGATGGACTATCTTTTAGAAACAACCACGTGCAGCGTCTTAATGGCACATGACCCGTATGTTACCACTCACTTCGATTCCCTGTCCGACCTTAATGACTACCTCTTTACTTGTACGATTGTTAAAGGCGAAATTCTTTTTGGAATTCAGAGACTTCCGATAGGCCGCAGGCGGCAAGTTTTGGAGAATCAAGCCCTTAATTTGTTTGAAGCGCTGCCGTGTTTAGCAGTCCCGAATGAGGCCGCCGATTACTATGCACCGATGAAAAAGTACGCCGAACAACAAGGAACTCCGTTGTCAGAGAACGACCTTTGGATAGCTGCAACGGCTATGGCACTTGATGCAATTCTCGTCACCGCTGACTCAGATTTTCAAAGGGTTATTGGATTCGGATTAAAACTGGAAGACTGGACCAATTGATCTTGGAGAATGCAGATTCTTTGAGGATTGAAAGGGCCGCACCGGATACCTTCACCAATCAACAGGCATATAATGGGATATATCTGGGTAGTTAAAAGTGTAAATGGTCGCGACCTTATAGTATTCCGCGCTGGAGCAGAACCGAATGAGCATTTGTTGATTCATATATCCGTAAGGGACCAATAGGATATGTGAATTGGTAATATTTTTCGCCTTATTTTTAATTAATAACTTGGTACTTTGGGAAATAAATTATGGCAACAGATTATAACGAGATAGGTCAAAATCCACGCATAAATTATCGTAACATTTTCACGCCTTACAGTGATAAGACACATTTCATCTATGAGCTTGTTCAGAATGCTGATGACAACAAAAGCCAGTCCATTGAACTACAGCTCTATGAAAATGAATTGCTTGTTTGGAACGATGGGTGTCAATTTAGGGAAGAAGATGTTCGCAGTATTTGTTCAATAGGTTTTAGTAATAAGGACTTGACACAAATCGGAACTTTCGGCATGGGCTTCAAGGCGGTTTATACTTACACGGATAACCCGGAAGTTTATTCTGGTGATGAGTGTTTTCGTATTTCAATCAATAATCCGACGAAGCCGGAAGGTATTGATAAAATAACTCCAGAAATAGCGAAGTTGGTAGACGACGGCAAGACAGTTTTTCGTTTGCCTTTTATGGAAAATTTGCGTCAGGAAGGAGAAATTGCGCTATTGAAGGATCGACTTTGTACTTTAGAAAAACGGTCCCTATTATTTCTGCGTAATCTCAAAACGGTTCATTGGCGCGATGAAAGCAACGGGCAGATGGGATCCTATTCCTGTCACCGTCATCCTTATAATAAGATTCGGGGAGTTTCTGAGGTTGAGTTGAAGGCATCATTGAATGGTGAAGATCAAGCATCAGAAACATTTTTGGTTTTTCGTAAGGAAATTAAGCCTCCACAAATGGTAATTGACGAACTTTTGAGGCAATCGGCGGATGATGACGAACGCCAACGCATTCAAAGGTCGGCGAATAAACTGCAGCCTATTGAAGTTGCATTTAAAATCCAAGATGGTAAAATTACAGCAATGAACAAGTGTGTACTCTTTTCGTACTTTCCTACTGAAAAGGAGACACACCTACGGTTTTTCATTCAGGCATCCTATAAAACAACACTTGCCCGTGACAATATTAAAAAGGACAATCAATGGAATGAATGGTTGATACCAGAAACCGCTAATTTTCTTCCTGATATTTTGGAACAGTTGAAGGATGGTGGATTACTTGAAACTACGTTCTTTAACGTGTTACCCTTGGAAGGAGAAGTGGAAAATGAATTTAAACCTATCGCCAAGGCTGTAAAAAAGGCGATGAAAGAGCGTGCACTCATTCCAACTGAAAGGGAAGGACATTATGCCACAACCGAGAACGTATTTTATCCTGACACTATACCCCTGCGAAAATTAGTTAAAAGTAGCGGAATGCTTTCTGATAGCGAGTTGTTGCATCCTGATATACGAAAAGGCACAAAAGAATTTGGTAGATGCTTTGATATTATGGATGAGTCAGGTGTGAAAGAAATTGATGCTGGTGCCCTGTTATGCTGGCTTGAGAGACAGTCATGTGGTTGGTTCAAGAACAAAACCAACAAGTGGTTGTGTTCCTTGTATATTTATTTCAATAGGAAATGGAGTAAGTCCGAGTTGGAGCGAATAAAGGAGTTACCACTGATTCGACTTGAGAACGGAGAACATGTTTGTGTCAGTGATCAATTGGTATATTTTCCACCAGAGACGGATGGAGATCGCGAAGAAATAGGGTCTTTTCTTAATGAATTGCCCATTCTTCGGGCAACGCTCCTTAAAGGGAAAAATGAAGTGCCACCTTTAATTTAGACCACAATTTCGCAAAGTTAAGAGAAGGTTTGTCTCTGAAATTCGGCAGGAGTCAGATACCCTAATGCCGAATGGAGACGTTTATGGTTATATACCTGTGTGAGAAAATGACCGATGCTTTGTCGAGCCTCGGTAATATCTTGGTAATCGTTGAGGTGGACTTCTTCTTCCTTGAGCGTGCGGATGAGTCTTTCGGCGTATCCGTTCTCCCAAGGACGCCCTCTGCGAGCTATTGAAATCTCAATAGCGTGTGCTTTGAGCACCGAGAGATACGCCTTTGAAAGATATTGCACCCCTTGATCGGAATGGTGGATCTCCGGGACGCTTTGGTGTAATGCTTGCTCCAAGGGTTTCAATGTCAGAGTTTGGCTCAAGTGTTGACCGAGGTTCCACCCTCGAATCATACGTGTGAAGACATCCATGAGCACAGCGACATAGATGAAGCGGCTGTTGAGGCGGACGTAGGTGATATCACCGACCCAGACCTGATCCGGATGAGATACCTCAAGGGGTTGAAGCAGGTTGCTCCACGGTTTATCCCCTTGAAGCGATCTGGTGGTTCGACACGCACGCTTGACCGAGACCAAGAGATTCATCTCTTTCATCAACCGAGCAACGCGCTTATACCCAACGGGGGTCCCTTCGGTTTCCACCAGCATCTTCGTGATACGTCTATATCCATATGTTGGATACGCCGCTGCCAATCGCAGTATTTCAGCGCGTAGGACGTCTTCAGAGGGGTCGCTTTTGGGTTGATAATAGAAGGTACTCTTATTGAAACCCAGCGTCTGACAAATCTGTCGCATGGAATACTCCTTGCGCAACGTCTCAACGAGACAGCGCTGTTGAGATGGACTCAATCCAAGAGCGTCAATGCTTTTTTTTGGATTTCCATCGCTAGGGTCAACCGGCCAACAAGTTGTTCAAGTTGAGCGATATGCTCCGCTGACTCGCTGGAGTGCTTCTCGGTTTCCGACTCAAAAAAGGTTTCAGCATGTTCAAGATATTGTCGTTTCCATGTGGAGACTTGATTTTCGCTGAGGTTATGTCGTCTACAGAGTTCTGCTTGGGAACTGTCGCCCGTAAGTGCTTCACGCACAACTTCTGCTTTAAACTTAGCAGTGAATCTTCTGCGTTTGGCCATCGGAATGCTCCTTTCAAAGTAGATCGTCATTGTAGCACAATCTTATATTAGGGAGTGGTCTAAATTTCCGGTGGCAGTACAAAACCGCAATGATATTGCAGATTTCTTAGAAAGCATAGGTGTTAAGGAGTTGCATCCTGAAAATCTAATCAGTGAGTCAATTTGTCCTCTGTATTGTCAACTTGATAAGCCTGCTGCAATGAAAAATCGTCGGCATGTACGTTATATTTTCAAGTCTTGGCAAAAATCTGGAGGATCTAAGCGTAGCAGATTGGAAGAAATTGTTAGTAAGACTCCTGTTTTGCGAGCCTATAAAGGTGTTCAACAGGAGATCTCTGATTTTGTAGTTCCTCGTAATGCGTATCTACCGCAAGCTTACATAGGTGATAATGACTTGGAAACTTATTTTTCAGTATTCAAGGGCGACGTTTGGTTTATAGATGATAAATATCTGAAGAGTGAGTTTGATCCGAAAATTTGGCTTCAGTTTTTAAAAGCAATCGGAGCTATGGATACACTTGGCGTTACTGAAAAGAACATTGCACGCAAGGCCGAAGATTATCAAGAATTTGTCAGAGAGCTTGCTAAACGTAATATTAAATCAGAATATACTACTCGATGGTGGAAAACGAGTATTAAAGACCTTTATCTCCGTGGTTTATCAGAGATGTTGGATAAAATCGGCAAATCCAACGATGTAAACCTGTCCCGCTCCCTTTGGCAATTACTAGTTAAAATAGTTAACCCACTTCCGTCAAAATCATGGGAGCGGAACACCTTTTTTAATAACCACTTTCAAGGTATTTATCGTTGGTTCTATCGCACGGATAGATGGACCTCTTTCGATGCTACATTTTATCGTCAACTTAAGTCAACCCTATGGATTCCAGATGGACAAGGAAAACTGCGTAAACCTTCCGAATGTTTTGCTCCAACCTCTGAAAACCGAAAATTGTTAGGAGACAGTGTCGTTTACTTGCCAGAGGATTTTGACATCAGTACCGAACCGGCGAAATGGTTAGCTGAAAAGTTAGGCGTGCACATGGAAGCGGATGCCGAAAGCGTACTCCGTCACCTTCATCGACTCAGGAGTGATAAGGAAGTAACTGTCAAAAAGATCGAACCTCTTTATCATTTTCTCTATAGTGTGCGTCCACGTGAGAAGATTGAGGGACAGTTCAGTAATCGTATGATTGACTCTGTACCTGAATGGCGATCGAAGTTTGAGACAGAGCCTCTTATCTTCATACCTAATTCCAAACGAAATTGGTGGCAAGTGGATGAAGTGTTTTGGAAGGATGAAGGTGTAGTTTTCGGGGATGAGCGTGGTTATCTCGAATCGCATTACGTTAAGGATTTAAAGTCTTTTTTCATTGCTTCTTTGGCGGTCTCGGAACGCGCTACTGCCTCAGATTATGTGAATAGGATTCAGAGAGTTAAATCAATGAAACAAGTCGCAAATGAGAAAATTCAGATCCTTTATGAACGTTTATGGCAAGTGATGCAAGAGAGCAACAGCATATCTTCTAAACGACTGGATGCGGATCTATCTGAGGAATTTAGGGAAGAATCGCTCATTTTTGCTCCTAATCAAGAACAATGTTGGTGGCGAGTGGATGAAGTGTTTTGGGAAGATGAGGGTGTGGTTTTCGGTGACGTTCGTGGTTATCTTAAAGCTTGTTATCCAGAAATATTAAAGCCGTTTTTCATCGCTTTGGGCATTTCAGAGCGCGCTGCACCGTTGGACTACGTTTCTGGTATTAAAGAAGTTGCATCTGAAGGACAAGCAGGAAATCCCGAAATTCGTCAACGTATTAAACGTCTTTATAGGCGCGTGTGGCAGTCTTTCCAAGAAGGCGGAACTTGGCAGGAGACCGAAGAATGGGAACAAGTGCACGAGGGCAGATATTGGATAGGTAAAAACGGAAGCGAATGGGACTTTTTCTCTCGGCATGAATTAGTTTATAACGATCATCATGAGTATATTACTGAAATTTTTGAAGGGAATATCCCATTTTGGACATTTAATGATTTGTTCGATCTTGCTATGAGTCTGGAGGTAGAAGGTTGTTCTCAGGCGGAGGTTAAATTCAATCCCAAAGGCGATCAAGAAGAACTTACCGATTTGTCGAAGGAGATGTGCAGTCTACGTCCGTACATTCATGCTTTCCTCAAATCACCACGTTTGTGTGAAGGACATGAGGAAATTAAGTCCGCGGATATTTTAAATCAATTGTCGGTTCGTCTGGTTGAGGAACTGGAGACAGTGTATACATTAAAAGAGATATCCCTTACTTCCATGAATCCACGTCCGAGTTTTTTGGAGTTATCTAATGACGAAGTGACAGGGATACTCTGGTTGGCATTAGAGGCAGACGAAGATAATTACCCTTTGCTTATAGGCGATGCATTACGAGATTACTATGGTATCAAGGATCTGGGTAGATTTACCGAGCATTTGCTGGCAAAAAATCGGGATAGCGTTCTTGAGCACTGGAAACGAGACGGGCTCCAAACCGAATTTTGTATGTTATTACCGGATGCTGATTCTAAAGAAGATGAGGAAAAATTAATAGAATCGGCTGCTGAGGAACTGTTAGATGGAACCAAAACTGAAAGTGTTGATTCTGCAACGAATATGCCTGATGTAGAAACTTCAACAGACAGTGAGGTCATGGAATCGCAGAGCGAGGAAAGCGATTTAGTGATAACTGAAGAAGCTAAATCTGAAACTGATCAGTCCACTAACGAAGAAACTGATTCGCCAATGGGTGAATCTGAGATCGAGACCCCGATAGATAACGAAACCCCAGAAATAGGCAAAGCAGACAGCGATTCACCTTCAGAGAAATCTGAGACCTACACAGAATTGCCGTCGGATATCAAGAGTATAGGTTCACCCAATCCACGAACTTCGACTACAACCGAAAGCACAACCGATCAAACAGTGGACAGTAGATCTGAACATGGAACGTCAACGGTCAATGAGAATCCTGAAATGGGCAACGGAGGTTCCAAATCAACAAGTGGATCTGGTAGTCGAACGTATAATTCATCAAGGACAAGCGGAACAGGTCGATCAGGTGGACATTCACTAAGCACTTCCAATAGAAAAAGTGGTAGTGGGGGGCACGGAGGTAGTGGGGGCGGAGGAGAAAACGATGAACATCGGGAGTTAAAGGAAAAACTCGCAGCTAATCCATTTCTGCTTGATGTAGGGTTGAAACGAGATGGGGGCGAGATTGAGTACACATTTAAGTCAGGTGACAGGGTGGATATCTTACTGAAGGATAGTTTTCAGAACCCTGTGACTGTAGAAGTGGAAACGGCCTTCTCATCTGGAGCTGGAAGGCTCGTTGGGGTTTGGCAAGCTGTGAAGTATAAACATCTTGCAGCTGTAGAATATGAGTTGCCGTGTGAGGATGTCCGCAGCATACTTGCAGCACCCGAAATTCCTGATGATGTTAAAACAGAATGCGAAAAATTGGGAATTGAACCAATTGAGGTTTCTAATCAGACGGAAGGTACAGATGAGTGATGTTATCCAGAAGGTTACGGCGTTTATAAGACGCGAACGAGATGGTGCCAGAGAATTACTTGTGTTTAAACATCCAACTGCGGGTATCCAAATCCCCGCTGGCACTGTTGAAAAGGGTGAAGATATTGAAACTGCTGTGAAGAGAGAAGCTTATGAAGAAACGGGCTTGCAGCTTGTAGAAATTGAAGGCTATCTGGGTTGTTTTGAAAATGAATTGGAAGATAACCAAAGAATAATAGCGGAAACGACTCGGGTTTATATCGAACCCAATTTAACTGCAATTCCCTACAAGCGAAAGCTGCCCAAAGGACTTACCGTTGATTACCTTTCTACACGGGAAAATTTCACACATATTTCGTACATTGAATACGGGTATGACGAATTCCACGAGCCGATATGTATTGACACTAACATTACTGGGTGGGTGCCGAATGAAAGTTTAAGTGCGAAAAAGGAGAGACATTTTTTTCTTATGTCCACACAAAAGGAAACAGCGGATGCATGGGAATTAAAGAGCGATCTAGGGTACATTTTCAAGCCTTACTGGACACCACTTTCGCCGAAACCTAACATTATACCGCCACAAGATAGATGGTTGGATTTCGTCTATGAGAAAATCTTATAAGCAATTGAAATGGGACTGTTGGACGTTCGACTGGACACAACTCTCTTGAAGGAGAAACAAGATGACAACGTATCGAGCAGGTGTAATTGGTTTGGGACGTATGGGTAGCACTTTTGACGATGAAATAACGCAAGGTGGATCAATCTTTTTGCCGTATTGCCACGGTCCAACTTACCACGCAGCGCCGAATGTGGAGTTGGCTGCAGGGGCTGATTTGCACGCCGAACAGGCAGCAATCTTCGGTGAGCGGTGGGGACTCAGTTCTGAGCATATTTACAGCGATTATCGTGAGATGCTGGAGCAGGAAAATCTCGACATCGTGAGTGTCTGCACGACAGCACGGATTCGGTCGACGATTGTTCAAGATATAGCGCGTTCCGGTGCCAAGGCGATCTGGGCAGAGAAACCGATTGCGCTGAGTCTCGCCGAAGCGGATGCGATGGTGGAGACTTGCGAAGCGGAAGGTGTTGCATTGGCTATCAATTGTGCGCGCCGTTGGAATCCGTTCTTTAGTGAGGCTCGAAAACTCATTGATGAAGGCGAAATTGGCGATGTGCTTCAGGTGACGGTCTATGCGCAGTGCGGATTGTCGCATAATGGGAGCCACGCTATTGATATTTTGCGGTATATGGCGGGTGGGAGTGTGGAGTGGGTCTTTGGCGAGATGCAGTCCGATGAAGCCGCCGCAGGTGAAAATGACCTACAAGGAAATGGTTATCTGGTTTTTGATAATGGGGTGCGTGCGTATCTCCGCAGCACATCTTGTGGTGCGGCACCGTGGGAAGTCGATGTCATCGGCACAACGGGGCGTATCCGTTCTGTCAACAACGCTGAAACGTTTGAGTTGATTCGTGTGATTCCGGGTGGACGGCGCGGACGCGGTGTGCCTGCGCAGTGTCCGTTCCCGATCCCGGTGCGAATGCAAGGTATGGGATTGACAATCGTTGAGGATCTCATTAGTGCCATTGAGAACGGGACCTCTCCGAAGTGTTCAGGCGAAGATGGACGCGCAGCGTTAGAGGTAGCTATGGCACTTCGGGAATCGCATCGCCGTGGGTGTGTGAGGGTGGATCTGCCGCTTAAAGACCGAAGTCTCCGGATTCTCTCCTCGGAGATTCAGAACGACGATATGCCCGCCCGAATTCGGCGGTTACAAGCAAGTTGATAGAAATCATAGGTGCTAAAAATCTTCAAAATAATGAACCCTACAAACTGCTGTAAGAGCGGTCTCCTGACAGTGACCGTAGAGAATTGAGGCAAGGAAAATCACATGAAGCCAGCAGATTATGCGTTTTTTAAAGAAAATGGCTATATCTCACTCGGTAAGATTCTCAGCGATGCCGAGGTTGCGCATTTTGTTCATGTCTTTGACCGGGACCACACTGAAGTTGCAGATCACTGGTACCCTATTGGACATTACCAGACTGTGAATTGCGATGCCCTTCTGACTTCACCTGAATTTGACAACGTGATTCGGCATCCAATTGTTATGGATTGCCTACACACGCTGATGGGCAATGCGCCTTGCTTTTCAGAGATCTGCATCCGACACATGGCACCGTACGATGGTGAACTGAATCGGGGCTGGCATAGAGATGGTCCGAGGCACTGGCTTGAACACCCGTTGCGTATCGGGTTCATACAGTTAATGCTGTATCTGACCGATGTTGATGAAACGACGCACTGTTTCTCCTTATCGCCGGAATCTGTGGACGCTGAGATTCTCGAAACAGACGCGCAGTTGGATCGTGGCGGAATTGTCGATTTGTACGGTCCCGCCGGGACAGCCGTACTATTCAATATCGGTGTTTTACACACCGCTACGACCCGTCCGACTCAGGAAGAACGCAAGACGGTGCAAGTCTATTACGGGCATCCGCACCGTCGGTACTTGAGTGAGGATTCATTGATACCTGTCGAACTTTGGCGAGACCATTCGGACCCTGAGGTGCGTGCCTTTTATAGTGTGCTCAACAATAAGACGCGTGATTACCTCGAACACACGTCTTCAACGGGTGAACTGCCGTTTGAGGACACTTTGGTAGTCCTTCGCGAACTGGATGTCAAGCACCGCAAGCGGCCGGAGTGAATTGGCGATGGTCTCTTGGTAATGTTATCGCCTAAAGTTCTCAGTCCTTCAAAACCTCTGCCTGCACCGGATTTGTGTAGCACTGATAATGCCGTTCGACATCTGCCGCTGGTGTCACATCTGCGTGGACATAGACTCCAAATTTCAGGCGGAAACGGTCATCTTCCAGCTCATCAGGCGGATGGTGGAGGATGCTCATCTGTTCCGGGACAGCGATTTCCCCGAAAAAGCCCGGATGTTCGGCGTTTTCTGGGTGATCAAACAGTGCGATACCGGCCACGCCATCTCCCACTGTGCCGCCTAAATCGCACCACCGGGCGCGTTGATGATGTACCGCTGTTCTGCCGATCTGTCCTTCAGAATTTTCAACGTGCCCTTTTTCTGGAATACCCATTGATGGATTCAAGCGCGCCACAAAGAGAAATTGCCGATCACCGATGTCCAGTGGCGGTGTTGTTTCGTGCGTAATTTCCAGAAATCGTCGCGTATCGTCCCCATACCATACCCGGGCGGTCCGCGTTTCTGTCATGATAACTTCACCATCTCCCTTGACATGGATCAGGTCTTCGACAAATTCAGCGTAAATATTCCCTTCAGTAATTCGGACAAAGCGTTGGTGCAACATCTTTCCGCATGGACCGTAAGGTGGCTCATCCCAATCAGACCAAATGTTCGCAGACCCACCTTCACCGTGTCCCCCGTAGGCGAGGTAAAGCCCTGTGTGATGTGGATGATCTTCACCACCAGCGCCGCGGACCACAGTCCCATGATTCGCATTAATGGGCCAAAAATAAGGCTTCCAGACACCGAGAAAGTTGTATCGTGCGAATAACGCATTGTCGGCAGAAATGAGCAGATGCGCGGGTTTCTGTTCGATGTGATAACGGACTTTTGGTGGCGGCCGATTGATGTGTCGGATCGCGTAGTGTGTCGATGTCCCCGCCGGAAGTTCGCCTGTCTGCCATGCGAGTTCACGGAGTGTCGGCTCGAATTGACATGGGACATCCTCGCCGGAGGCATGACCGTCTGCATCAGTTATGGACATCTCAAGCACTGAGGTTCCTTCTTGCCAATCGGGAAAGTAACGTTTCGGCTTGAAACACAAGCGGACAAGGTCATTGTGCCGGTTGACCGAACCTGCCTCAACCTTGATAATTACATTTCGATTTTGTGTCAATGATTAACTCCTGTTCGCTTCACGATGAAATTGTTCAATCGTCCAGCGTAAGTCGCATACCTCTTGTGCGACGGACGCATCTGATTGACGCAAGTCGTTTGAGATTATTTTACGTTCTACCAGTTCTGAATGAAATCCTTTACCTCGAAATTCGCTGGCATGTCCGTCAGTTGATAACGCATTACGCGGGATGTTCTGTCCGGAACAGACCGAGCAATCTCTGCCTCAATTTTCTCGTATAGCGTTGAGAACCGTTGCCAGATACTTTCAGCAGCTTCAGCAGAAAAACGATCTGCGAAATCTTCATAAAGATGGAAGTTAAGTCGATGGGCAGAGATTGCGCCGATGCGCTCCTCAACCGAAAGTTTCTTGACTTTGGGATCTTTGAGTGTGCGGACTTTATCCGCTAACTTTGAGAGGAATACGATCGCGACCATACGTTCCTCTTCACCCGGGTGTAACTTCGCCAACCCATCTTGAAAACCATCAGCGTCCTTGTTACGGATGGCGTGAAAGGTCGCCTCAATCACAACGGATTGCTGCTGGTGAAGTTGGAAAAAATGTTCAAATCGGGTGCGAGCCTCAGTCGGAAGGTGCTGGGTGAATTCCAGATTCCAATAAAAATGGTCAACGATTGGATACGAATCCCCACCGAAAGCACGGTATCCGAGATGAACAGTCCGGCGCAATTGTGTGCTATAGTTGCTGCCCCAATGCAAACCCATGTGGCTATAGACTACGCCATCGCCTGCTGAAAGTTCAATTGGAATCCCACCGGGCATCGGTTCCTGTGCGCGGGTCAACAGGTGTTGATGTTCCTCTGGCGTATTTGGACGGCAATAACTCTTTGGCACGAGCCAGAATACGCTATCGTCGTACAACGGTATATTCCATTGGACATATCCCGGCCCGTTTTTAACATAATCCATCTGCATGCCCTTTAGCGGTGCCTGTCCCGTCGGATCAATATCACGATGCCAACTAGCGGGACCGTGATCTTGCACCGGATTACACATCAATGCCATCAGCGTTATCGCTGCATGTGGTGCTCTCATAAGTTGCTGACTCACGCCGAGCGTGTTCTCGTGCAAACAGAATTCGACGGTATTAGCGGTTGCTGCGTCAACGACCTCATCGAGAAACACCCTCGGTTGTCCACTCGTTGTCCAGACACCGCCTGGTTTCTCCCCCGGTTTTCGTTCCCGTTCCCAAACTACTCTTTGCTTCTCAACGAGGGTTTCAAAACTTGTTCTCAACTCTTCCAACTGATCAGGCGGGACAACCTGCCGTAGCACGATGTAGCCGTCATCAATGAGTTGTTGTGGGTCCACTTTCATGGTCAGCTCCATTCTAAGTTAGGCGTGCCATTCATGTCGCATTCAACAGACAGTCAACAGATAGAAACTTTCCAATTGCTGTTTAAATTATCTGTTAATTTCGTCTTCATGTCAAGAAATAAGACTAAGGCTAAGAACCCATCCTGCTGTTAGAAATTTCAGTTGACAGTGACTCAATCAAGTAGTATATTTATGCCACGCGTAATTGATTTATCCGAAGGAATTGTAGGTCAAACCTAAAGCAGTATTAAAGCAGATAAACCATATAGCTACGAATTAAATATTTGAGGCAGGGAATGTCCCAAGAACAGATACTTCCGATTAATGGTGTTCAGCTCTGGACAGCCATTCAAGGCACTGGACAACCAACGGTGCTTTGTCATGGGGGTCCGGGTGGTTACGATTATCTCTCGCCTGTGGCTGACATGGTTTCTGACTTGTGTCAGGTCGTTCGGTATGATCAACGTGGAAGTGGACGTTCACAACCGATAGGTCCCTATGATGTATCTACATTTGTTGATGATTTAGAAGGATTACGAAAACATTTCAACTTTGAACGTTGGATTGTTGGGGGGCATTCGTGGGGAGCGGGACTTGCTTTAGCCTACGCCGTTAGGTTTCCAGCTCGGACAATAGCCGTTCTTCACATCGCAGGCACGGGTATTGATGACCGATGGCACGACGCGTACAGAGAAAATCGGTTAGATACACTGACTGAATTAGAGCGTGAAGAATATCAGCGTCTCCGAGAACAACGGGAACATACTAAAGGTATTGAAGGTGAACGGATAAGGAATAGGCTCAGGGACTTGAGTCGCAAGACGGATGTTTTTGATCCGAATCGAGTTGGCGAGCTTCCGAGTTTTGATGCGTATCCTGTGAGTCATGAAGCGAACGAAGAGGTGGGTGCCGACTGGAAAAGTTACACCACAGATTCAAAATTTCAGAAATCCGTTTACAACCTATCTATGCCTGTTCTTTTTCTTCATGGTGCTTGTGATCCTCGTCCGGGTCACTTTATAGAAACATTAGCCTCCAAATTATCTTATGGAACGTTTGTGTCGATTCCTGAGTCAGGACACTACTTTTGGGTAGAAAAGCCTGCTGAGGTAAAGGCAGCACTCAGGCAGTTTATAGAGGATTATGTAATTAACGATACAGTATGAGCAAGGTTTAGGAGGAAAAATGAAACGCAATCAGCAGACACATCGCCAGGTCAATGATTCCAACACTCATCAGATGAACCTACAATTGGGTATTTCTGCCCTATTAGTCGTCGCGCTTCTATCTCTACCCTTTTTTGGTTGCGGTACAGTTATAGATAATTTCGTGATATTTAAGGGTGAATATGTAGCACCGGAGTTACCAAAGTCTGAACTCGCCACGATCCAGATTGATACGGAGAGCGGATGGCTTCAACGGTACAAGTTAATCGTATTGCGAATTGATGGCAAGTTAGCCTTGCGGAAGAAAATCGAGACGAACGCAGATATTTCTATTGACGAAATTTTGGTTACTCCAGGGGAACACGATATGTCGTTATCGACCATACTTGATCGTTTTGATGGAGATACACGGAATACAGTTCAGACGATGTCAATATTTTCTGCTGAGGTGGAAGCTGGCAGCACCTATTTGTTGCAGACCGACAATAAATTAGTTGATGCCGAGACGGGCAAAGTTGTCAGTGAATCGAAGATTTTTTAATCTGCGAAATCTTGGGAATTTGTTCAGAACAAATTTTACCTTTGGTCTGTAAGTGCTTCGGAAACCCTGAGGAGGTACCATGCTAATTCGCGGCGAAGACAGTGCTATCAATCTCCCATCCACACTCACAGAAGAGGAGAAATGGCACTATGATCTGTTTGGTTATTTGGTGCTTCGACAGGTAGTGTCGCCAGCAGAGATTGAGCAGATGCTTGAGATTGCCAACGGGTGGTTTGCGAATCCTGATGCTGCCCCCGAGCCGGTGAATGTCACCCAAGACGAATACAGCGGCGTGCTGAACAATGTTCAGTACGGCGATCGGATTTTCGAGCGGTTATCGCTCAATGAACGGGTGATGCGGGTTGTAATGGGTTTGATGTGGAACCGTCCAAGACTTTTCAATTGCGCTCTTGTTTTGCAGAAGCAACGTCCTATCCCCGAAGGCGAAAAGGAGAGACTTCATCGCGACACGAGCGGTTTTGACTTTCCCGATGGTTTTCATAATCCACATAATGACTACCAAGCCGGAAACGGACAGATTTATAGCAATTATGTCAACACCGCCATAACGCTTGTTGATGTGCCGAAAGACAACGGTTTCATGTGCATCCCCGGCACGCATAAGTCACGGATTAAACTGCCGACGACACTTGACATTGATAACGAGTGGGCACCTGCTATCACCTTTGAACTCAAAGCAGGGGATTGTCTGGTCTTCTCGCCGAGACTAATGCACGGTGCAAAATTTTGGAAAGTCGATTACCCACGCCGAGTTGTCTTCAATCGGTATCAATTCAGTTTTTACTTCAATGAGAACCAGAATCTCCCAATAGAATCACATCGGGATTGTATCTCTGCAGACCAATACGAATTGGAATCTATCCAACGGAGCGAGAAGGGATTTGCCAAACGGATTCTCAAGAAACTACAGAACGGAGAGGCACTATGCTAACACAGGAAGAAAAGTGGTACCTTGATCTACTCGGCTATTTTGTGGTACGCGATGCTGTGCCGAAAGCCGATGTTGAGATAATGAAGGCGCAGATGTTCGAGTGGTACGAATGGGATGCTTCAGATTTCAAGCCGCCGATGCGAATCAATGCCCCAGAGGGAAAACCGTGGTGGGTCTACAACATGCACTATGGGCATGAAGCCTTCCAACGGCTGATCTTGAATCCAGAGATTTTGCGTGTGGCGACTGCGCTGACGTGGAATTATCCGCGGGTTTTCGATGTTGTGGCGAATATCTGCTACCCAGATGCAGATGGTCTGGAGCTGCATGGTGGACATAAGGGTTGGTTTAGGAGTCCACATCACCAATACCAAGTTGCCAATGATGAGATCTTCGCGAGTTTCTTTAATCTCTCCGTTTCGTTAGTGGATGTGCCACTTGGCAACGGGTTTGCCTGTATTCCGGGAAGCCATAAATCCGAATTCCAGTATCCCGAAAACATCACGATGGACGATCCACCACCAACAGTCCACAACATTCCAGTGAATGCTGGCGACTTCATTGTATTTCTGCCGAACACGCGACATGCTGGAAGACGTTGGAATCACGACGCGTATCCCCGAATGACGGTATTCTTGCGGTGGGTCTATGCGAAGCAGTTTCATCATGCAGACGCGTCCTTATGGTTTCCTTTTGATGTACATAAGGACGAGATTCCAGAGGCACTCCACGATCTTGAGAGTCGCGACCACGGGCAGCGGGAAGCGTTAAATGCGCTTATAGATTCGTTTAAAGTGGATGTTTCTGAATGAATTTTTAACGACCGCTCCTGGGCTGCTGCGTCCGATGTCCTTGCAGTATTCCAATTGTTAAGAAACCTTTCATAGCCCAGATACGGTTGGAGTTAACCAAAAACCACCGTGAAGCAGATCGCTTATGGGCGAGTACGCCGCAAAACGTAGTGGAACGGTGCTCAGATTTAGTAGATAAAAAATATTGACGTGAAGTTAGAGAATTGGTAAGATGCACAAAGCGACGATTCTTTGTGTTACAGGACTGGAGAATTAGATGTCAACCCCGACGAACCGAGAAGTGATTGCCCAGTGGCGTGATGAACCTGCGCCGCTGCTCGCGTTGCTACACGCCTTCCACGATCGAGACGGATTTATTTCAGAGGCAGTCCTTCGCGATATCGCAGTCGGGCTTCGGATTCCGCTCGCTGAACTCTTTGGCACTGTAACGTTTTACCACCATTTTGCCCGTGAAGTTCCAGGACAGAGTGCGCCGCGCGTGTGTACAGGGCCGGTTTGCCGGTTGCAAGGCGGTTTGGAAATCCTTGATGCACTCAAGGACGAGGGCGCGATACCAATGCCGTGTGCTGGCAGATGCGACGATTGTGTGCCGGTGTTGAGGGGACACGAGGTTTTCGTCGGGAAAGAGGTGGACGCGCTTTCCGTAGAACCTACGCCTTTACCCCCACCCTACCCAGGCGATGGTGAAGAATGTGTCTTCGCTGAGATTCGAGAATCTGATCGCAGGACATTGGCAGGCTACAAACGCACTGGTGGTTATGAAGCATTGACGCGGGCAGTAACAACGCTTACGCCAACGGATGTGATTGAAACGCTTAAAGAGAGTCAACTTGCTGGTAGGGGTGGGGCAGGATTTCCGACGGGCATGAAGTGGGAATCGGTTTTGAATGCTCCGGGTGAACCGAAAACAATCGTCTGTAACGCAGATGAGGGTGAACCGGGATGCTTCAAGGATCGGGTGATCCTCGATTATGACCCACACGCTGTGATTGAAGGGATGGTGCTTGCTGCTTACGCGACGGGTGCAACGCGCGGCTTTATCTATCTCCGATATGAATACCCAGAAACATTAAAAATACTCGAACAGGCACTGGCAGAAGCAGCGGCAGCAGGACTACTTGGCCATGCTATCCTCGGTGAAGACTTTAACTTCCACATCTATATTCGACGAGGTGCCGGTGCTTACGTCTGTGGTGAGGAAGGATCGTTGTTGAACAGTTTAGAAGGGAAACACCCGTTTCCGAGGAACCGTCCACCGTATCCTGTGACCCACGGGTTTGAGAATTTGCCGACCGTTGTGAACAATGTGGAGACGCTCGCCGCTGCTGTTCAAATTGTTCGACACGGTGCAGTGTGGTATAAAAGCCTTAGTTATGATGAAAACTTAGCGGGGACAAAAATTATTAGCCTCTCTGGAGACATCCAAAGACCGGGGAATTACGAAGTACCGTTCGGGCTTCCGTTAAAGGTGCTTCTCTACGAGTGGGCGGGCGGCGCGCCAGAAGGACGTGAGATTCAAGCGATTACAACAGCAGGACTGTCTGGTGGATTTATTGCTCGGAGTGACCTTGATAGGACAATTGATGAACCGAGTTTCCAAGCGGTGGGTGCGATGCTCGGCGCGGCGGGTATCATGGTATTTGATGATACGCGGGATATGCTCGATGTTGCACACAATGCGATGGAATTTTTTGCTGAGGAGTCTTGCGGAAAATGTTTCCCGTGTCGGATCGGCACGCAACGGTTGACGGAACTTTTGTCAGCACCGTTACAACCGAATTCAGAAGAACTAATTTCGAGGATTGGCGCGGTTATGAAGGCGACGAGTGCGTGTGGACTTGGAACGGCTGCACCGAATATTACGAATAGTCTGCTCCGTTATTTTTAGCGATTCAATCTGGACCTTGATTCCCTAAAATTGTTAAGAGATTCACTTTAGGCTATGAAAGGTTTGTTAACGATTGGAATACTGCAAGGACAACGGACGCAGCAGCTCGGATTGAATCGTTAAAACTATGTGGAGTCGGGGGTTTGTTCTTCTTTGCGGCATCGTGTTTGCGGTCGGTCTGGTAACAGGACCGGTACAGATGCTTTTTCCGGTCTATGCCGAAAGGATCTTGAAAGAGACGGCACTGTTTGCGGCACTCTTGCGGGCACTTCCTATTGGACTCGGTGGTGTTTCGGCACTGATTGGTGGCACGCTCAGCGACCGATTCGGACGGAAACCGACCTTGCTGATTGGAGTGACAGGGGCAGTGGTGATCGGTGGGCTTTTCACGACGCAAACGCCTTTGTTTCTTTGGGGTATTCTCTGTTATGAGGGTATTGCATCGGGTTTCAAAACCGCGGGTGGACAAAGTTATCTCATTAGTGCTGTGCCTCCGAATCGGTTGGGATGGGCGACGGGTTGGTACTTTATCAGCATGACTATGGGAAGTGCGGTCGGGAGTGCTATCGCAGGCGAAGTCATCGACCGGACCGACTATAGTATTTTCGGCATCGGCGCGGTGGTTTTGGCGGGTGTCCTATTTGTGGTCGCGTGTCTCTTCTTGCCGCGGTTGGTTGGACAACACGTTTCGGATGCCCAAGAGAAGCGCGATAAGATATGGAAATCAGCCCTCAACGTTCCAGCATATCTAAGTTTAAGTCGGCGGCGAGAGATGCGGATGTTGATCGGTTTACGGGTTTTTCCGACCTACTATTGGGGGTCGGTAAACCTACTGATGCCGATCCTGATTGAGCGTCTCGCTGGGGTGAAAGCGACGGGGTACTACGGGGCAATCAGTCTACTGTTCGCTTTCGGGTGTCAATTGGCTGTTGGAAGGATATGTGACGCAATTGGGCACCGCGCGCCTGCACTCGTGGCAAGTGCGATTGTTACGCTTCTCGCTTTTGGTATGGCGTTTTTTGATGATTCATTAATCGCGCTGGAGGTTTATGGGATACTTGGTGCTGGTGCCGCATGGGGATTGTCAACGACTATTCCTCGGTTTATCAATGAGTTTACTGAACCTCACGAGAAGGGACACGGGGTCGGTCTTACACACTTGGCATGGAGCACGGGGTTTCTGCTCGGTTACGTCGCGAGCGGTTTTCTGATTAATATCTCTGTTCATGTTCCGTTTATTGTCGCAGGAATTTTCCTGATTGTTTCAACAGGTATCGCCTATAAGCTTTTTAACGATTCAACCTGAGCTGCTGCGTCCGTTGTCCTTGCAGATGTCTCATCGTTAAGAAACCTTTTATACTCTGAACAAGGTCGTTTAATAATTTTAGAAAATCAACGGTATGAATGCCGTGAGGCATTCCCCGGGCGTTGACAACGGAAACGCCGTCCGGACATAATCGCTTAAAAAATTTCAAACGAAGGAAGGAACGTATAATGATTATTGCAGAACTTGATTTAGAAAACGTAGAACATCGTGAACTCACTAATTCCGAATGGCGTTATGGGGATGGGCTTGTCCCAGGTGAACCGAACGGCGGTTTGGTCGATCAGTTGCCGGAAACGCCTGCTCGTCTTGCTGACTATGATGATTCGGACTGGCCGATTTGTGAGGATATCCAAGAGTTTATCTCAACGGGACTTTGCTTCGGCTGGTACCGGATCACGGTAACACTTCCAGAAGAAGTCGATGGCGTTTCGATTGCTGGCGCACAGGTGTGGTTTCATACGTGTATTGACGACTACGGTGAAGTTTGGGTTGACGGTGAAATCGACTTGGCTTTTGGGGAGTCAGGACGTGGTGCTGCGTCTGGTTTCAATGCGCCGCAGCGCGTTGTTGTCACGGAAAGCGCGGAACCGGGTGCGAAACATGTGATCGCGTGTTTGGCTGTCAACGGTCCGTTTGGTAGACCGGGGGGTGGCATCTTTATGCGTTTCGCGAAGTTGGAGTTTGAGCGGGAATAGTAGAGATATCCGTTGTAAATACCCAATTGGGCAGGCACGAGACCTGCCCCTACAAGGTTTCCGAAGGTCTCGCCAATATAGGAAGGAAATTGGTGTCAGAAAAAGCGGTTGTCTTACTCAGTGGTGGCTTGGATTCAACGACAACACTCGCGATTGCGCGCGATGAAGGTTATAACATTTATGCCATGAGTTTTCGGTACGGTCAGCGACACACGGTGGAGTTACAATGTGCAGAAAGGGTTGCGAAGGCGTTGGGTGTAACACAGCATACGGTCGTTGACATTGATCTGCGTACCTTTGGTTCGTCAGCACTAACAGCGGATATTGAGGTTCCAAAGGACAGATCGGATGTGGAAATGACAGATAACATACCGATAACTTACGTCCCCGCCCGAAACACAATTTTTCTCTCTTATGCGCTCGCTTGGGCTGAAGTTCTCGGTGCTGATACCATTTTCATCGGAGCCAATGCTATTGATTATAGCGGCTATCCCGATTGCCGTCCAGAGTACATAGAAGCCTATCAAGCAATGGCGAACCTTGCGACACAAGCGGGTGTTGAAGGTAAGACGCAACTGACAATCTGCGCCCCACTGATGAATAAAACGAAGGCGGAAATCATCCAAATTGGTACCGCGCTCGGTGTCGATTATGGTCTCACCTTGAGTTGCTATGATCCGGATGCTGAAGGCAGCGCGTGTGGTGGTTGTGATAGTTGCTTACTCCGAAAAAAAGGTTTTAAGGAGGCGGGTATTCCCGATCCGACTTTCTACATTTGAAAGTGAATATCTAAAATAATTATGGTAAAAGCTGTTTTCTTTGATTTTTACTATACTTTAGGCGTTTGGGGGCGGTCTCTTAAACCGAGAGTCCAAGAAATCGCAGCGCGATATGAAGTTGAAATTGACTGGGAACGTTATACAGCAGCACGCGAGAACCTTTATTCGGATGCGTCGGGTTCTGACCCTACTGCACACACGCTCTTGGGAACGATGCAAGAAATTATTGAGAGTTACTGCGGATTTGTAAGGGAACTTGGCGTTCAAGAATATGTGGGACAGATAACGTGGGAATTATTACAATCTGAACACTCGCTGTTTGCTGCGAGTGCTGCTACGCTCTACAACGATGTTATTCCAACACTTGAGCATTTGCGCGATGCGGGTTTCAAGTTAGCAATTGTTTCCAATTGGGATACGCCATTAGACCCACTCACTGAACGGTTAGGAATAGCCGATTATTTTGACGCAATCACTGCTTCACATGATGAACGGGTCAAGTCCGCAAAACCCGATCCCCATATTTTCAATTATACACTGGCGAAAGTTGGGGTTTCAGCGGAGGAGGTTGTTCATGTCGGGGATACCTACGAAGCGGATATCGTCGGTGCAAAAAACGTTGGCATTCGTCCAATACTGATTGATCGAGATGGCTCACAGGCTGGCAAATGGGGTGAGACGATTCAGAGTTTGTCTGAATTACCCGGGTTGCTTTAGGAAGCGTATGATAAAGGCTGTTTTCTTAGATTTTTACGAAACATTGTATTTCCATAAGTATTCGCTTCAAGAAAACCTTGAAAGAATCGCTAAAAGGTATGGTGTTGAGGTCAATTGGGAACGCTGTGACACAGCATTGGAAAGTCTCTTTGCGGGTACATCAGCACCCGCCCCTCCTACCGAATTTTCTCTGCTGGAATTGTCGATGACTGTGATGACGCGAGAATGCGAATTTATAAGAGAAGTCGGCATTAAGGAGCACGTGGAACAGATCGCGTGGGAATTGTTGCAATCCGGGCACTACCTCTTTGCTGCGAATAGTGGTACGCTTTACGACGATGTTGTTCCGACACTTCAGCGTTTACGAGGTGCGGGTTTTAAGTTAGCGATTGTTTCCAATTGGGATACCCCCTTGGAGCCACTTACCGAGCGACTCGGTATTGCCGAATATTTTGATGCGATTATCGCCTCGCATGATGGGCGCGTGAGATCGGAAAAGCCGGATCCGCATATCTTCAACTACGCACTCGCAGCGGTCGGTGTTTCAGCGAAGGAAGCCGTTCATGTCGGGGATACCTACGCGGCGGATATCGTCGGGGCAGAAAATGTAGGGATTCGTCCAATATTGCTTGATCGAGACAATACACAAACTGGCAGGTGGAAAGAGACGATTCAGAGTCTGGCTGAATTGCCAGAGTTGCTTATTTTACCTTAATGCGTCCCCATGTTGTTGCGGCTTTCCCAGAAGGTTCAACCGGTAGGAGTTCTCCATCCATTGACAATTTGATCTCATCTTCGGTGAGGACGGTGCTCCAAATTCTGACTTCATCAATGAGACCGTTCCACGTTTGCGCGTACCCTTGATTGAGGGTGCCAATCCATACAGGTTTTTCACCCTTGCCCACTTCATCTTCAGGGTGATCTACTTCGTTTTCGAGCTCACCGTTAACATAGAGCAGTTGCTTTTTTGTATTGCCGTCATACACGTAAGCGAGGTGCATCCATTTTTTGTCTTCCAAGATAGATTCCGATGAAATTTGCTGACCGTCCTTGGCGTTCACCCTTGCCCAGAACTTGCTCTCGTTCCACGAAAAGAGGTTGTAAACATCCGAATTCTGCCATGCTGCGCGTTTGGAGACAATACCTCTTGCAAGTGCATCTGGTCCCAAAGGTTGAACCCAGGCTTCAACGGTCAACTGTTTCATGCCTTCGAGATCGGGACTGTGCGCGACTTCGACAAAATTCGCCGCACCGCCGTCGAATTCAAGGGCACCATTGATTTTGCCCTTGACCCATTTCAAATTCCCTTGAATAGTAGCTTTATTTTCGTTGCCAGAGGCATCTTTCGGACTTTTCCCTGCCCCATCGTCAAAGGGTAGATAGAGCAGCAATGCATCTTCATCGACGGCTTGTGCTGTGTAAATACCGACAACAAGCATAAGTGTAAAAATAAAAGAAAGTATCCGCATGATTGTTCCTCCTTGCTTATTATTCGTATGGATCTACTTTGATCCCCAACATCCGTGGTAAGGGATCAGGGTCGAGCTTGGCGACATCTATACCTGTGTTCATGGCTTGCATTGCCGCGAGTCCGGCAATCTGACCTGTCGTCATCCACAGTGGCTCCATGCGCAGCACCGACATTGCGACATGAGTACTTGACATCGCAACGGGGACCAATAGGTTGTTCAAATGTTGAGGCAACATGGCACCGTAAGGGACTTGACCGGGTTGGGCGGGTCCTTCGGCTTTTTTGGGATACCAGAGGACACCTTCCATAAAACCGTCCACTGCATACCGTCGATCGTGGCAAGGGTGGACGTCAAATGAATGTTCACCGATTGCGATGGCGTGGTCAATCTGCGGGGTTTGTCCGGTTTTCGGATCGACGGTGAAATTGTGCTGTGTTACCAGTGCTCTGCCTTCGATGCGACGACCTTGACGAACATAGATTTGCCAGGGCCAATGTCCCGTATCCGTGAACTCGTCCTGATGAAGTCCTGCCTGTCTCCACAGATTACGTGTGCTCTCTGGGACTCGCGGTTCATTTTGAAGGAACCAGACGTACCCTGCGGCGTGGTCGAGGTGAAATTGGGCAAGCCGTTGCCGGTGATGCCGGTGTGCTTCTGGCCACGTCCAACTGATACCCGGACAATTCAGGCTGGTCAACCGATCAATCGAACCGTTTAGTTGATACTTTTTGTTAGGCAGCGGTGTACCGAGTCTTAAGCTCTGTATGCGTCCAGTTGCGAAATCGTCAAGTAGCGGTAGAAAATCTTGTAGGTGTTGTTCATAAGTTGCTGGTTTTTCAATTGGGACGATTTTATCGGGATCTGTCGTAAAAATGCTCCTGGCACAAAAGGCCTGGATGGCAGGCGACGGTTCGCCGGTATCAGGCGTTAGAATCTGTTCTCCTGTCCGCCAGTTCATGTAATGTATACCGGCGCGGGATTCTCCATATTCTTCAATACCTTCACGCCCAACACGGTAAGGCACACCCGCTGCTGCCGCAAGATCACCTTCGTAGGTACCATCGATGAAGGTTTTCGCCGTTACACGCAGCTGCGATTCATTAGGGGTTTCCAGTTTTATCGCTGTAATTTGATCCGTCCGCACGGTTGCGTCAACCAAATGGTGTCCTCTCAAAAACGTCAAGGTATCCGCTTCTGCCCCGAGCAGTTGATCGAAGACACGTTCTGCGACCGACGGTTCATAAAACCAACCGTCTTGAATGCGCTGCCAGTCTGGGGAATTTTCACCGATGGTTTGCTGATATTCTTCTCGGACGCCGTTAATGAACTCGATGACCAGTCCACCAAACATCTCCCGCCGGACGGCGTCCGTTGTTGATAACCCACTTGCCATCATTCCGCCGGGATGTTGCTGTGGACACGCGAGGATGACTTTACACCCGCGTCGGGCGGCTTCAATGGCAGCTGCGCAACCGCCGGGCGTTGATCCGTAGACAAAGACATCGCAATCCAAGACAGGGTTCGTCCTTTCTTGCGGGGTTGTATCCATGCCTGATACCTCTTATATCAGTTGATAGGCTTCCAGAAAAGTGTCTCTGGAAATTCCTGCTTGTGTGCAAATTCTGCGTAAAGTTGAGCCTTTAATACGGCGATGATTCGGCAGAACTAACACACTTCGGCTTCCATCTGAATTTTCACGTGCCATACAAATATGGTTCCGTTCCCGAATTATACGGTATCCCAATCGCTCTAATGCGCGGATAACTCTGTTTTTTGGGGCATCTACTGGAAAACGGGGCATTAGATATTCACTTCGGTAACAAAAACGTCCAAAGCAGGTTCCTCAACTTCAAGTTTCTCTTTTCCGAAAGTCTCAATATAGAACCGAATTGCTGAGGTTACGTCCGCAACACTTTCTTCATAAGTGTCGCCTTGACCTATAACAACACCCTTTAATCCCAGTGGATAGGCGACATAGCCATCAGTATGTTTTTCAACAATAATCTTGAAGGGTTGCATCTTGTGCTCCTTTTTTCTCTCGGAATTCATTAATTGTCAAACCGCGAGCGTAACGCCCATAAGCCTTGGCCGGGTTCGCTGATGTAGAAGAAACCATTGTCATTGAACCCATCAACAAGCGTTTCGGGGTTGTATTCGGCAATAACTTCGTTGACAGGTCTCCACTGGTAGCCGACGGATTCAATCTCGTTTTGTGTGAGGTGTTCTGTTGCGTAAGTGACCTTGAAACGTCCTTCAGTGCTACCGTGAATCAGGTGCGCTGCGGCGGAAAGATTTTCTTGCAACTCTGGGTTTTCTGAGACTGCCTTGAGCGTTGCGGGTGTGCCGCGGTAGCCGTACTTTCGGATGAGGCGGTCAATTTCTGCATCCTCCCCGAATTCACGGAGTCCGGGTGCGATGATAATCAATTCGCCATCGTCTGCCATTGCCATCCGTGTGCGGTAGATCGCTTTGTTGCCGAGCCACGTGCTTTTAAACTCTATCGGGTCCAAATAGACGACTACTTTTGATAAGGGTTCATCTAAGAACGTCATGTTAACGGTTCTGCTCAACTCGGCGGCGGTCTCGAAGGTCTGCGCGTCATCGCCGACGTAAAGTCCGCGCATCACACGTTCTCCCGTGGTATCCGCATCCATAACGCTCATGACGTACAAAATGCCGAGTTGCTTCAGGTAGTGTGTATGGGCATAATTCAGGACTCTCCTGACAGAGGTATCCGTCCGTCCCATCAAGCGTTCCATGCCGTCTACAGCACCGAGGAAATGGGATTTGTTAATCATTTCAACCCCTCCTGCGCCAACGAGGATGTTTTTAAATCCGTTGGCGATGCCGATGACTTCGTGTGGGATGACCTGTCCGACAGAGATAATAAGTTCGTAGTCTCCGTCCACGAGGCGGCGGTTTACGGCAACAGGGATGCTATAATCGAGTTTGCCACCTGAGACTTTCTGTACTAATTCCGCTGGGACTTCACCGAAGTGGTAGAGTCCCGTACGCCAGTTGTGGACGTGGTAGGTCGCCTTGGGTAAATCGCCGTACATCTCAGCGATCTGTTCTTTGGTCATCGGTGCGTGTGTACCGATGGCAGGTAGAATATCGAAGGTGGTGCCATTTGCAGCGTCCCACAACTCGTAGAGGATTTGGGTGAGTTCGCCGGCGTTTGAGTGGAGGCGTGTAATGTCGGGCGGGATCACCAGAATCTTTTTTGGGATGCCGCCTAACTTGAGCAGTGCCTCGTGGAGTAAGGCACGTTTTTCTTCGGTTGTGATGACGGTATCTTTTCCACCGTGGGCAATGTAGGTTGGCATTTTTTAATTTCCCTTTAGTAGGCATCCTTGATCGTACCCCAGGTTATACTGAGTTTATCCTGTGGCTCGACGGGTAAAACGAGGTCTTCGACGGCATCCCCGATAAAGATGTTATCGATATAGACGAGTCCGTAGTTGCCGAACTTGCCGGTTTTAAAGTTTCCATCTTGACCTTCCGTGGCTGGATCGATTTTGTCAAAGGGTGTATCATCCTTCCGTTCTTTGAGTTTGAAAGTGAATTCGTCACCGGAGAGAGTGAGTTGTGCGCGATACCAAACTTCTGGGTCATTTTCTACCATCCCATCTTGGATCTTTGCCCATCCGCCTTGACGTTTGTAGAAGTGATATTCTCTACCGCCTTGCCGTCGGTCACTCAGGTAGAACTTCTCACCCTCCTGAAAGCGGAAGACGACACCCATGTAGAAGTCATCAGGAAACATCATATCCCATTCAGCGACGTAATCATCCCAACCTGCATCACCAACGACATAGATGGAACCACCGACATCGTGCCGCGATGCGTTAGAGGCTTTGTCAGCGGTCAACAAGACTTTGTTACTCGCTTTTTTCGGGTCGGCGACGACTTGGGCAACTGTATTTCCGTCCTGTCCAACTTCCCATTTACTTGGCTCTTCCCCGATTTTATCCTTTTCAAAGTCGTCGTGGAACAGTAGGACTGCCGATGTCTGCATCGTTATACCGAGACACAGCAAAGGCAGGGCGATTTTAAGGGCAAATTTTGTTTTTTGGGAAACTTGGCGGCATCGGAAAAGAGATAGATGTCTAAAAAGCATTTTCTTCTCCTTATTGAAATAGGACAGGGTTAAAAGCCTTGATAACGCGGGTCAAGGCGAAATTTGAATTTATGCTTTGCCTTTGGTTACAAAGGTGATTTTATAGTAGACAGGACTTACGCAAATTTAGCACATAGGCTGAGAATTCGCTATTTTAACCTCCTAAAGAATCAACGGTATGAAGGTTCTCCGTATGGCATTCCCCGCCCCTTATCAGGGGGACTTTAAGACGAAATGCGTAAGTCCTAACAGTGAATTCCTGAACCTATCCCGAAATTATGGTGCCACTACGGGATTCTTCAGAATGCCGATGCCTTCAATCTCGATTTCGACAACATCACCGGCTTTCAGGGCGGTCGTTGTGCCGGGTGTGCCTGTAAAAATTGCGTCTCCGGGTTCAAGGGTGATTGCTTGTGAAATAAAACTTACGATCGTTGTTACCGGGAAGATGAGGTCTGCGGTGGTTTGCTTCTGGACGACTTCGCCGTTGATGCGGGTTTCCAGTTGTGCGTCGGTGTAGTCAACGTCGGTAGCGATGACGGGTCCTATGGGTCCAAAGGTGTCGGATGCTTTGGCGCGCCACCACTGGAGATCGTTGCTCTGCCATGTGCGTGCGCTGACATCGTTTCCGCACGTCACGCCTAATATGTTGGCGGCGGCTTCTTCGGGTGTCGCTTTCCGGGTCTGTTTCTTCATTATGACGACGAGTTCGCCTTCGGCGTGGACATCGTCATCACCGTCTGGTAATTCTATATTGCCGCCCGGATTGTTGATACAAGACGGGGTTTTGATGAAGATTTCGGGGTTTGTTGGTTCTGGAGCCCCGTCTAAATGACTCCGATAGTTTAGACCGACGGCTAATACCTTTGTCGGTGTTGTGGGCGCGAGGAGTTTAACATCCGCTAATGCGACGGTCTCGCCAGTCTCGCTGCATTCGCCGAGCGGGGATCCCGAGAGGACGTTGAGGGTATCTCCTGAAACAGTGCCGTAACCGATTGTGCCATTTAATTCATATCGTGCAAATTTCATATTAATCTCCTTTTGTTAGTTGTCAGTTATCAGTTAAATCAACGGTATGAGGTTCCCCGTGTTGGCTTCCCCGGGCATTCCCCGGGTTGAAGGAAGGCTCTCAACGGGTAACTGATAACCGTCAGTTATTTTACCGTGTGTTGGGTGTATTGTCAATTTATTTCTTGAATTGGCAGTCAACCATTAGCAGTCAGCGGTCAGGTCGCCACGCTTTCAGCGGTTAGCAAGAGTCGCGAGTTGGAACTCGCTCCTACAGTGGCACTAATTTGACTTTTCGCTTGAGATGTGGTAAAATTCCTATACAAAATTAACAAATTCATAAAAGACATACGGTGATCTGTAAATGATAAAAATTGGAATTGTTGGGGCATCTGGATACAGTGGCAGTGAATTGCTGCGGTTTCTTGTCAACCATCCTGGAGAATTGCAAGTAACCCTCTGTACGTCTGAGACCTACGCTGGGCAGTGTATTGATAGTGTTCTGCCGAACCTCCGTGGGTTCCTATCTGCTAAATTTGAACCGTTAGCTATTGATTCTCTCAAAGACAGGGTGGATGCTGTTGTTCTCGCCGTTCCACACAAGGTTGCGATGTCGTTTGTGCCACAAATTTTGGCGCAAGGTCTGCGTATCGTCGATTTCAGCGCAGACTACCGACTTAAGGATGCTGAGACCTACGAATCATGGTATCATGTGGCGCATACAAGTACGGGTCTGATCCCACAAGCCGTCTATGGTTTACCCGAGCGGTATCGCGATTGTATCCGTTCTGCACAACTCGTTGCAAATCCTGGGTGTTATCCAACAAGTGCTATACTTGCAGGGATGCCTTTCATTGCGCAAGGTGTCGTAGAATTAGATTCCATTATTGTTGACTCGAAGTCGGGGATTTCCGGTGCCGGTCCGAAACCGCGCGAAAATACACATTACCCGAATCGGGAGTCTAACGTTGTTGCTTACAATATCGGTGTGCATCGGCATACACCAGAGATTGAACAAGAACTGTCGGCTGTCGCATCAGCACCGGTTTGTGTTACATTTACACCACACCTTGTTCCTATGACCCGTGGCATCCTCAGCACCGTCTATATGCGTCTCACAGAGGAGATGTCTACCGAAGAAGCCCTCGATATATATTCCACTTTTTACGAAAATGAACCGTTCGTTCGGGTGCTACCCTCTGGCATATATCCCGAAACGAAATCTGTCCTTGGCAGCAACTATTGTGATGTCGGACTTGAAGTGGATACGCGGACGGGTCGTATTGTCGCTATGGCAGCGATTGATAATCTGGGTAAGGGTGCAGCGGGTGCCGTCGTTCAGAATCTCAATCTGATGTTCGGTTTCAAGGAGACCGCTGGGCTGAAGGTGCCGGGGATGATGCCGTAGAGAAGTCTGAACCTGGATTCTTATGATTTTAAGATTACTATGATTACAAGAATATCCAATCAGGGTTCATCTGCTAATTTTATAAATCACAGTTCAGACGACTGCCAAAAGCCAAAAATCATGATTGTTGCTGGGGAGCCCTCTGGTGATCTGCACGCCTCTCATGTTGTTCATCGCCTTAAGGCATTTTGTTCGGATGTAAGATTTTTTGGCATGGGTGGCGACGAGATGGAAAAGGCGGGGGTTAAACTGGATTTCCACATCCGAGATTCCGCCGTTATGGGGTTCGCCGATGTTATCACCGTCTTGCCGATGTTTCTTCGGAAACAGGCATATCTGAAGCGATGTATCCGTGAAGAACGTCCGGATGTGCTGCTCCTCGTTGATTTTGCTGAGTTCAATATGCCGTTAGCCAAGTATGCTCGGAGCCAAGGCGTTTCGGTTGTCTACTATATCCCACCGAAGGCTTGGGCGTGGCGTGCGAGTCGGGCGCGGAAGTTGGCGAAATGGGCAGACGTTGTTGCAGCGATCTTTCCGTTTGAGGCGGAATTCTATCGAGATGCTGGTGCGAATGCGGAATTTGTTGGGCATCCGCTCGTTGATTTTGCACAAACCCCTCTCACTATGCCCGAGGCACGGGCCCAGCTCGGTTTAAACGAAACAGAGCAAACGCAAAATGCGCCTGTCATCGGATTGATGCCTGGGAGTCGTCGTTCCGAGATTCAACACATTTTGCCAGTCATGCTCCAAGCCGCTGCGGGCATTGCTAAGGTCTATCCGAACGCACAGTGGATCCTCCCTTTAGCCCCAGGAATTTCACACGATCTCATTAGGAAGTACCAGCGAACCGCGAACCGCGGCGTGCCGCGGATTAAGATTGTGGCGCAGATGACCTATCCAGCGATGCGGGCATCAACGCTGCTGCTGGTTACTTCTGGTACGGCGACGCTTGAAGCGACGTGCATCGGAACACCAATGATTATCCTCTTTCGCACCTCAGCATTCAACTGGAATATTATCACGACCTTGTCTCCTTTGAATCGGAGCGGACTTCCGAATCTTATCGCTGGACACGACATCGTTCCGGAACTGCTACAGACGGATCTGACGCCAACGGCTCTGACGGAATTGGCTCTGGATTTCTTGGGGAATCCTGAGAAACGCAAGGCACAGCAGAAGGCACTGCAAGCGGTTTATGCGCAACTCGGGGCAGCAGGTGCTGCTGAACACACTGCCGAATTGGTGTTAGCTGCTGCAGAAGGTCTGTAAAGGGCTCTAAGGTGCCTAAAATTACCCAAGTTGCCACTGACTTATAGATATGGCACTCCGCTGGAGTGCAGAGAATGAGGTATATCGTTTTCTATAGACATATTACCCCGCTGGGGTAAAGAAAGTAAGTGAAAATCTGCTTGAAATGTTCAAAAATGTGTTAGTAGCAAGTTGGATTAAAATTGTTAGGAACCCTTTTTTCAATTTTAGCACACTTGCAAACTTTATTCGCTATGAAACTCACCCGTTCTTTCAATCTCGCTTCGCTGCAGCAGGGACTTCTCTCCACCCCTTTACGCTTTCTGTTAATTCCGTTCAGTTGGCTCTATGCTATAGGCATAAGGGTGCGAAATCGGCTCTATGCACTCGGTGTGTTTGGCGTACAGACGCTCCCGTGTACGGTCATTAGTGTCGGTAATATTGCTGTTGGTGGAACAGGAAAAACGCCTGCTGTTATTGCTATTGCGGGACATCTTCAGAAAGCGGGTTTACGTGTTGCTATCCTGCTGCGTGGTTACAAGCGCGAGGCTCATGAGGGAATAACGGTTGTCTCGGACGGTGAACAGGTATACGCCTCCGCAAAGGAGAGTGGAGATGAGGCGTACATGATGGCGCAGTGCCTTAGCGGTGTTCCAATTATTGTGGGTAGAGAACGCTATCTGGCGGGACAGATCGCACTTGAGCGTTTTAATGTGGATGTGCTGCTCTTGGACGACGCTTTTCAACACCGACAGCTTGGAAGAAATGTTGATATTCTTACTGTTCCGGTAACACATCCTTTTGGGAATCCGGCGAGGCTACTACCGGCGGGAACCTTGCGTGAGCCGCCATCTGCGCTTCGGCGCGCCGATATTATCCTACTGACACATGCGAACACACCAGAGCTCTCCAAGTCTGCTGAGGCGGCAGTGAAACGATTGGCACCGGACGCGCTAATATTGGAGAGTGTTCATCAACCGACGCACCTCTATCCGTTGCTCCGTGAGGACAGTGGGGAACATCAACTCGGCTCGCAAACTGGAAAGTTTGCGCTACAAAGGTTGCGTCCTGAGGACAGTGGAGAACGTCAGGATGTAGAGGTCCTCGAAGGAAAACGGCTTCTTGCGGTCTGTGGCATTGGGAATCCAGAAGCTTTTGTAGGGACTCTCATGCGGTGTTCTCCAACGAGTGTTGAACTGTTGGCGTTTCCTGACCATCACGTCTATACGGGATCGGATGCGCAGCGGATAGGTGCGGCGTTTCGGGAGATGAAGGCGGATTTGATCGTAACAACGCAAAAAGATGCACAGAAATTGATGTCTGTTGTGGCACATGAGGAACTTCCGATAGTTGTATTGATAGTTGCGTTGGTTATTGCTGGAGGGGATGCAAAATTTACTGATCTTTTGTTGGCACGCATTCGTAAATCGCAAACCACAGACCGCGGCCCGTGAACCGCGATAAGCGAATACCGGTACGCGAACCGCTAATTGCTAACTGCCTCTTTGTCGGTCGAGCCATTTGACCGAGAAATGCAGTAGATTTTCCATGATTTTATCGTTAATTTGCACGTCCTCTTCTGTCTCATTTTTCAGGCTCGTGACGATGTATAAGCCTTTCTGGAAAGGAAGTAGCAGGAGCGGGGATGCGTTTTCAAAACCGTTGCTCGGTAATCCAGCGGCGGCGGTATTCGTTTTGGCGAGAGATGTCCATTTTCCGAGCGGATCTAACCACATATCATCCAATCGGATCAGCGGTTGATCTGTCGCTTGTTGGTAGGTTTGATGGTTCCCGTTCAATGGGTTCGGTGATTGGAAGATACGCGAACGTTTACCCTGTGGTGTGGGAAAGAGTTCATAGGTTTCTTCGCATTCGATGCCGGTAAGCGGTTCTGGAATCCACCCGGTGCCGCGTCGCTGTTTAGCACTGGCTTTGATGTCTTGTCCGGAGACGAGGACGATACCGCCTTGACTGACGAAGTTTTTAATCCGGTGTTCGGCATCGATGTTCAGACGGTAGCCAGCTTTGTAGATTTCCCCGTTTCCGATCCATAAAATGTCGGTCTTTGCGAGTTTGTCGGTCCGCAAGTCTTGGACGTGATCGTAAATTATATGGTGTTCTTGAACGTATTCAAAACGTTCTAAGACGGGGAATTCCACGGTAGATGTATTTCCAGTAAATGCCATGAGTTTGAGTGGCATCGCGATTTGGACTTCTGAACGTATTTTACTTGAACTTTTGGCAGTGCCATTTTCCGGTTTCCAAAGTTTTCCGTTGATAGTGGCATCTACATATCCCAGGATTCGATTTCGTGCCCGCTGCAAACTTCGTTTTCGCTGTTCGGCGGTGTTTAAGTTGCGTGTCTGCGGATAAGCGAGCGACCCCAAGGCGGCGTGTCGAATGGGGTTATTATGTATCTGCTCGATAATGGTGGTATATGCTGCGATCCGCCCTCGATTTGTGGGTAGCAGTCTCCTGTAGATAGAGAACCCGTGGCGGAGTTTGTTATCGAAGTGGCGAAAGGCGTTCTCAACATTCCACCGCCGACTGTAACTTGTGTCAATTGACCGCAAATCGATCCGTTCCTCGTTAATATTTGTAACATATCCATGAACGACATTAATGCCGTGAATAGGTTCACCGTCTTTGTCGGTGATGGCGATGTCCTCTGTGTCGCGCATGTCGAGGATTGCGTCCGTCAAGCCGGTAAGACTGAAAAGTTCGGGTTGATATTTCTCTGCGCTTTCGACGATTGTGCAATAACGGCGAGGGAAGACGATGTCTGCGTCGCGAAAGGAACGAAATTTGAAAAAGATTTTTTTATAATTGCGGATAGCGTGCCGATGTCGGGTTGAGACTCGGTCAAAGGGTTTTACTTTCCGATTGACGATGACATCCAGTGGAAACTCTTGGATGCTAAAAGCAGGGATATGGTGTTTATACTCATAGTCCTTTTCCCATCTCGGTGCGTCTTCCCATAAATGGATACGACCGAGTTGGATGGGATAGGGCGTATTGTTCTCAAAGATAATTGTGTTACCTTCGGCGCGACACCGCAAGCCGCGGTCGTCGCGAATATTGAGTTTGTCAAGATTCTTCTCAAATTTGCATTCATATTCCCATTCATCTTTATAACCGTTGTTGTCCTTATCCTTTACATTCATCAATGCGATGTGTTTGTTGTTATAGTCTTTGAGAATAGCCGTGTATTCCGTGCTGTCTTCACCGAAGCGGACTCGGACTTTGACGCGTGTGCCGATGAGGCGTTCGATGAGGCGTTCGTAACTTTCCTGTTCCAAGTAACCTGCGGATTCATCCTCCAGTTCCTGTAATCTTTTTTCAAAGTCGCCCCCTGCTGAGGCTTGGTATGCTTCACTGTACCTTTCCAATCGTGTGTTCGCGCCTCTCCTGAAACTGTTCCATATCATGCTAATGGCTTCTTCGAGTGCTTCCCTGAGGGCAATGAACATGTTTCGGATTTTGCGTCCGATTTTGTGGAGGAGGGGGGGGTGATAGACGCGTTCAAGTTCCCAAGCCCGTTCGCGCAATTCGGAGGCGTTCATTGAGTCAAGATAACGGATGTAAGCAACAATCCCTGCGTCACGTTCCTCGTTGGTGAAAATATAACTTGGTGCATGCCCGCGTTGACGCGACTCCTCAGAGATGATTTCCATGCCTGTGAACTCAAGTCGCATGGTGCCTCGGTACCGCTGTCCGTCCTTCATCTGGAAGACGACGTATTTGTCGAGGAGTTTCTTTAGGAGTTTGTCTTTCTTAAAAAGTTTGATCAGGTACCCGACACTACTTATCAGAAAGACGAGGACGATAACGCCAACGTAGACTTGTGAATTTGCCCACCAGCTGCGTACCTGTTTCTGTGCTTCCTCGACGACGTTTGATTCCTGTCCTATTGCCGGGGGTAAGAGGAAAAACAAGGCGAGAATTAGGACGAAGATGGATATATTAATATGAGAGAACCGTAGGCGATGTGCTAAAAGGTTTGGTGTTTTTACGCTTTTAAACATCATGTGACTCCTCGATTAATAGATGCGTACTCCGTTTTCAGTGGCGATTCGCCGGACGTTCGCGTTCGCGAGCGGAATCTTCTCCGCGGGGAGGTGTTCTATGAGTCCGTAGCCATCGGGATAAAGTTCATCAAAACGTTTGAGTGCTACGCCGAGTTCCAATTCGCCTTCACCGGGCACCTCTTCATTCAGGTGAAGGACCAGACCGTTCTGTACGCTAATGTCTTTGATATGCGCCATGGGTGCGACGGGACCCATCACGTCAAAAATGTGGTTGAGTCTCTCTTGGCTATTATAAACTTGTAGTAGCGTTTGAAAATGATTGACGAAATCCATAACAATGCGAAGTCGGTCGGAGCCGACACGTTCCACAACTTCTCGACAGATTTCTGGTGAACCCATAATTGAAACGGCATGTGTTTCCATCACGAGTGTCAATTCGTGTTGTTCGGCGTATGCTGCGATCGGTTTCAGCGTCTCAATCAGCCGTTCCATAGACTCTGGGAGATGGTTATCTCGATGTGATGTCCAAGCACCGTCAGGGTTTAGACTTCCGGGACGAAACAGATAGTGGTGTGCGTTGAGAGAAGCAGCGGTCGCCATGCCGCGTTGAACGCTTGCAATGGCGGCTTCGCGGACATGCGCATCTGGGTGAAAAAGACATTCCTCATAAGTTATGCCGAATTGCACGAGATCGAGGTTCGCATCTTCTAACATCCGCACGCAGCGGGAACAGGCATCTGGCGGCACAGACGGAATCTCTGTGCTCCGAAAATGGAAGCTTAAGCCGGTAAATTCCAATGCTTTAATTTTTTCGATTTCATCCGATGTAAGTGTGCGGAAGTCTCCGCAGAGTCCAACAACACCGAGTCTCATAATTGATTATACCTCTTTTCTGTTTTACGACGCAAATTTTTTAAACTATTAAATCTGGTCATCGTTCCACGTTCTCTACTTGCATTCGTTTTTTCCTTCCGCAGTCTTCACCTCTAACTCCTTTAAAAGATTTCTGGCGCGTTTGAGGTCTTTGGTATCAAACCCTTCTGTGAACCAAGTATATATGGGTTCCAGCAATGCATAAGCGTCCTGGTCGCGGTTTTGGGTCATCCAGAGTTCGCATAAACTGAGAGCGGCTCGGAGTTCCCAAAATTTCGCGTTTTGTTGCCGTGCGATTGTCAATGCGTTTTGAAAATGGTCTTCCGCTTGCTTGGTCGTAGTGCTTTCCTCGTTTGTGGTTTTGCTTTTCTTCGAGAGCATGAGATAGAGTTCGCCTTGTTGACGGGAGAGTTCGGCAGCGTGCGTTCTCTCTCCGGTTTGATTGACGATAGCGTGTGCGGCATCAAGGGTCTGTAAGGCTAAATTCAGTTGTCCGGCACGTTGGTATGCTTGGGCGAGGAGCGCGAGAAAGAGTGGGAGTAGCATTTCAGCTCGCGTTTTTTCCCATGCTGCGATGCCTTTGCAAATCATAGCGATCCCTTCCTCTGAAGGGTTTTGTTCAGCGAGTGCCCATCCTTTCATTACCATTGCAACGGCTTCCCATCCAGAAAATCCGTGTTCCTGACATATCGCTAACATTTCTGTTGCGGCGGTATTGACGCTTTCCGCATTGCCTTCATACTGATAAAGCACCGTTTTAAAATGCAGCAAAACGGCATCACTAAACGGATGATTCCTATCTTCACCGATCGCTGTGGCTTCATGAAGTCGCGCTTCTGCTTGTGTGGGATAACCGGTGCACCACAAGAGCGGTGCGGAATAAGAGAGCAGCGTCATACCGGGATCTGCGACATAGTGCAGAAATGTCGAGACCGGGTGCTGTTGCGGTTGATAGCGTTCGATTCCGGCCTCCAAGTGCTCCCGAGCGGTTTGGAATTCACTCAGATAGTAGAGCGTTGCTCCGAGTGCGCGGCGTGCCTCGACTTCAAAAGCCGGGTCTCCGACCTGCTTGGCAATTGTGAAGCACTGCTGACCGAGTTCACGTGCGGAGCGCAGCCGTCCCTGTACCAAATGAGATAACCATAACCCAAATAGCACAGGGAACCGGAGGTCTTTTACAGTGGTGCTCACCGAGGATTCGGAATTTTCACGCGAAATGGGTTCTTTGGCTTCAAGTGTATCTAAGAGTTCACGTGCTCGCGTGTAGGCGGTTTCTACCTCCTCAGAGGCGTAACCGCTTGTTGCGATCAAAGCCGTGCCAAGCGTGGTTTGTAGTTCCAATTCTAATTGGGCGGTAGCCTCAAGGTCCTGTATATCGGTGTTTTCGGACAATTGTTCGAGTGCCGCGAGTCCTTGCCTGATGTGTCGAGCACCTTCGATATTGGCGGAACGTTCTAAGGCACGGTGTCCGGCGTGCTGCCAATAATGGATTGCTTTTTCGGGGAGTCCAGCTTCTGTATAGTGATATGCGACCAATTCGGGTTGAAACCCGTCGCCAATGTTTCCGCTGCCGTCCTGTAAGACCTCAGCAATCTGTTGATGATACTGCTGCCGTCTGCTTCTAAGCAGAGATTGGTAAGCGGTTTCACGAAGGAGTGGGTGCCTGAAGGTATAGCGTACCTGATTGTCGGATGTCTCGTTTCGATTGAGGATGTATGCGTCTACTAATTCACCCAATTTTCTTTTGAGAGATGTGAGGTTGATGGTAGGGTTATTCTCCAGATGGATACCGGAAGCGACTTTATAGAGCAATTCGCCTGTCCATTCTCGTCCGAGTGTTGCGCCGAGTTGTACAATTTCTTTTGCGGGTCCGAGTTCGTCTAACCGAGCCGTCAGCAAGTCTTGTAGTGTAACGGGAATGTCTGTTGCTTGTGAGCGTGGCGTTGTGTGGTCGGAGACATCCGCAATTAGGGAGAGTGCGCCGCTTTCAAGCACCATTTGGGTGAGTTCTTCAACAAACAGCGGAACACCTTCGGTCATTCCGACGATTCGTTTCAATAAATCAGGCGACACTGGCGTGTCACCGGCGACGTGCTGAATCATGATCTCCGATTCAGCGGGTGTTAGTGTTGATAGTGGTAGGGTGCTTGCCCATTCGGGACGTAGGAGTTCCTCCAACGCCTCTTTATCAAGCGCAGTGCCACCGGCACTTCTATCGGGTACATCTTGTCTGTTTCTGCCATCTTGAGATAGTTCGTTGGATCGGAGGGTTTGCACATTGGAGCGACAGGACAAGATTGTGAAAATTCGAGCATTTTCAATGCGTGCGATGAGGCGGGTAAGGAAATCTATGCTTGAGGGGTCGATCCAATGCAGGTCTTCAAGGACAAAAAGTATGGGTTTCTGTTCAGCCATTTTTAGGAGCACTTGAACAAGGACTTCCAAGGTTTGTTGGCGGCGTTGTCTCCGGCTCCAACCTGAAGGATATGTATCTTGTTCGACGGGACCTATACCGGTTTCCATCTGCCAAAGACGCACGTTTCCGACTGGACCCAGCCCCCAAACGCGTTGCGGGTCTATACCGGTTTCTGTCTGCCTCTGAATTTCGAAAGGTATTTCAAGCAGTTCGGCGAGGAGCGATAATGTTTGCGTTGTGTTTGCTTGTGCTTCGTTATCTGAGTTTTCCGTTCCGAGCGTTAGGACACTGTAGTCGCGCAGGAGATTCTTGAGTTTATCAAGTCGCATCTCTGGGGTGTCAGTACTTGTAAACTGTACGATGTGTTCTTGAAACAGCGAAAGGATAGAATAGAGCGGGCTGTTCTGGTAGTAGGGGGAACACCTTCCTTCTATGATAACTGCTTCTGGATGGTGGTTGACGTGTTCTTGGATCACCTGTACACATCGTGATTTTCCGATACCGGCTTCACCCTCAATGAGGAGTGCTTGTCCTTTAGCTGCGAGTACTTGTGCCCAGGCTTGTTTGAGGCGTTCTGTTTCCTGATCGCGTCCGATAAGCGGGGTCAACCCGCTTTCACTGGCAATATCTAATCGGCTTTGCACTGGGATTTCACCGGAGACTTGATAGATATTGACGGGTTGTGAAATCCCACGGAGTGGCGCGGCACCGAGAGGTTCGCAAATAAAGAAACCCTCCACCAACTGATGGGTTGTATCGCCAATGACAATGTTGTTCGGTGCTGCGAGTTTCTGCATTCTGGCTGCGAGGTTTGGCGTTTTACCGACGATGTCGATTGCTTCGGGTGCCCCTTCGTCGGAGATGTGCCAGACGACAACAAGTCCTGTGTCAATGCTGAGGCGTACGTTAATGTTTACGCCGAAGGTGGAGTGGAGGTAGGGGTTGAGTGTCTCCATAGCGGCGACGATACCGAGCGCAGCTCTCACGGCGCGGTGTGCGGCGTCTTCATGTGCGATTGGATATCCGAAATAGACGAGAATGCCGTCCCCGAAGTATCGCGCGATGTGTCCGTTTTGTGCTAAGACGACTTCCATGACACAGGTCCGATACACCTCTAAAAGATTTCGGAGTTCTTCGGGATCAAGTCTTTCCGTAAATGCGGTGGAATCAACAATATCACAGAACAGGACGGTGAGTTGACGCCGTTCGGCACCGTGTGTGAGGGTTGCCTCTACGGCGGGGGTGTCCACAGCTGAAGTTTGGGATATGTCCGGTGCGTCACTGAGGGGTGCACCGCATTCACCGCAGAATTTGAGGGACGGATTTAAAAATCCACAATTTGCGCAACGTTTGTGCTCCATGATATTTTTTGTCCTGGCACAAGGTCGGTGAAAGATGATTACCAATTACTTTCTAAACTGATTTAGGTATTCTTCAAGTTCTGCATCGCGTGGATCCAATTTGTATGCTTCCTGATAATTATCAAGTGCTGTGTCGGTTTTACCGACTTTCATGTAGAAAGAGCCGAGATTCCGATAGGCGACGCTATGTGTTGGTTTCAAATCTAAGGCTCGATAATAGTGGTCTCTGGCACGGAGCATATAGGTTTTTGTCTCTCCGATGAGAATGTTGATGGTGATTTCATTCTCCCAGCGTTGCCGATACACTTCGCCATCGAGTTGCCGAGCGTGTTCCACAATGGCATTAGCAACCGCAGCGTCTCGTGTTTTGAACGTGATGACCCCCGAGGTTGTTTTTGCGGTGGCAAGTTTAAGTTCTGCGACTGCTTGGTCGGGTGTTTCCTCTCTGAGTTCTTTTTCCCATGAGGGCCAGCTCGGTCCAGCATATTTGAGACCTTGTTCATAATAAACGGTTCCGAGGTCGTTATAGATTTCAGCGTTCTCAGGGCGCATTTTTAAGGCTTCGCTGTAAAGTTCAATGGCTTGTTTGTATTTTCCGGCGTTGAAGGCATCGGTGGCGTGGGTGCGGAGTTGTTTAAATTCCTCACTTTCTAAGTTGACAGCGATGCCCAATTCCGCCTTGTCTCTGCCATAGAAATAGATACCACCAATTAAGAGGATGGCAATGCAAACGGCGATAAGTGTGGGTAGTTGCAGTTTCATTTTTTTTTTTGCCTCCGGTCGGTTGTTTTAGACATTCAGCATTAGTGCGGTTAGAAACCGCACCTACCAGGACTGGGTAAAATGTTTGTTCATTTTTCAAGTTTACCATAGTTGTGAGTTAATGCTTGTGGCAGTGGCATGATGTGTCAATTCCACAGACGCTTAACCGTAGACTGTTAACTGACAACTCTTAAAACACTTATCTCCATCGATTGTTTCTATTAAAAGTGACAACGATTGTTTCATCGACCCCTTCTCGTTCAAAGTAGAGTCGCATTCCGTTTTGCGTGCGGATCAGTTCGTCAATAACGATTTTAAGGAATTCGAGCGAGTGAATTTTAATATTATCAATCTGGTAGATGAAATCTCCACGCGTGAGTACGTCTTTCAAACCGCTGTTTCTCTCAACATTTGAGACAATAACACCGGGCTGTCGGTATTTGCGCGCCATCGCCTTGTCGGGTTGCGAGAAGGTTAAGCCCCATCCAGAAGGCGCGTAGTACCACTCCAAGGTTTTCAGCGTCAATTCGGTTTGTCGTTTTTTGCCGCGCCGAATGAGTTCACAAGTTATGGGTTGGTGGAGCGATAGGAGCCGTGTGATTGCCTTAAAGTCATCTTCGCTCTTTATACGATGCCCTGAAATCCCTGTGATCACGTCCCCTCGTTTAATACCTGCGTCAGCGGCGGGCCCTTGTTTGTCCACTTCGGATACCAGAACGCCGGTGTTGTGTGGTATTGACAATTTCTCTGCGAGATCCTCAGTCACAGATTGGATTTCCTTGATGCCGAGGCGCGGTGGAACGACGCTGCCGTATTCGAGAATCTGGCGGACGACTTTCCGTGCTTTGTTGGCAGGGACAGCGAATCCGATGCCCTGCGAACCGCCGCTTGTTGATTTGATGAAGGTGTTTATACCGATAAGTTGTCCATGTATGTTTACGAGGGCCCCGCCGCTGTTGCCGGGGTTAACAGAGGCATCCGTCTGAATCAGATCTTCATGATAGAGGTCTTCGATAGAGAGGGCACGTTCGGTGGCACTCACGATCCCGATCGTGACCGTGGGCTGGGCGTTACCTATTGATAAATTGAACGGGTTTCCGATTGCGACAACCCATTCGCCAATGAGGAGCCTGTCTGAATCACCCCATTGAATTTCTGGTAGGACGGTGCCTGTATCGACTTTCAAGAGTGCGAGGTCTGAGAGGTAATCGAATCCGATGACTTGTGCTGCGAATTCTCTCTCGTCCGAGATGGTTACGGTGATGCTATCGGCATCTCTGATGACGTGATGGTTCGTTAGGATGTGTCCGTTTTCGTCAATAATGATCCCTGAACCGACTTCTCGGAGCGAGCGTCTACGGGGATAGAAGACATCGTCCCAGAACCACCATTCATTAAGCGATGTTCGTCTTTCAACGGTACGGATTGCGCTGATATTGACGACTGCAGGACTGGCGTGTGCGACGGCTGTGACAATTGCTGTCTGTCGTGATGCTGTAACCGCCTCTTGGGTCTGCTTAGCCCGAAATTCAGCACTATAAGCGTTCTGACAAAGCGAACCTCCGAGTGTAAAACATGTACACAACGAGATGAGTAGGATGTAACGATAGCAACGGCGTAAGTATATCATAGACTTGTTTTATGCTGCAAATGTCGTTATTGCGGATTCAGGAATATTTAGTTTTAAGAAATTCTTGGGTTCCGCATCTCTTTTCGCTAATCCGGTGCGGTTAGGAATGCACGTCGCATTTAGGCGAGTACGCCGCAAAACCGCACCTACCGGGTCTGGGGATCAAAAGCGTGTAAGTAAGCGGGAAACTAAACAGCCCTGTTGGATATTAGCGTTTTAGCTTGAGGGAGATACGATAGCCCTCCAATCCGGGATCGGTATCAACAATTTTCTGTACCGCTTCAGCAGTCCGTCGTTTTGCAGGAAAGTCGTCGGCGTTGGCACATCGGAGTGCTACCCTTGCGCCGACTGCGCTGGCGGCACGTAGATTCTCCAGTTTAACTTTGTCGAGCGTATCATAAGCGGTATGTCCGAAGCCTCTGCCTCCTGGGGGTGCTTCTGGGTCTCCCATGTGGCATGAAGGCACGCCTTTAAGGAAAAATGGGAAATGATCGGAGTAGGAGTGTACCTTTTGCCCGACCGGCATTTCGGCGTGCATCTGCTGACGTGCGGTGTTAAAGAACGGTTCCAAAGCGTCCCAGCAGTGGAGAACGATACCTTTTCGACTTGCCCCGCCAGCTGCGTCCATATTCAGCATGAACCGGATATTGTCTAATTCGGATGCGTGTGCATCGACGTAGCGAAACGCGCCGGTGAGTCCGATTTCCTCTGTTCCGAAGGCGATGAACCGAACAGTCCGTTTGAGGGTATCGCCAGCGTAAGTGGATAGTGCGCGGGCGGCTTCTATGACGGATACCATTCCAGAAGCGGGATCGTGCGCGCCTTGAGAAATGTCGTGTCCGTCGTAGTGGCATCCGAGGATTATCATCTCTTCGCTGTTCTCATGTCCGGGTAGATCGGCAACGACGTTCCATGACGTGCGCGGTTCGTTAATATCGGTCGTTTTGAGTTTCAATGTGACTTGTCCAGCGTTCCGCGCGAGGAGTCGTTTTAGGAATTCGCCGTCTTCTTTGCAGACGGATATCCCTGGGACGGGTGCTTCTTGATTGTTTTGGAGGCTCCCTGTTTCGGGTCCGACCCCTGGGTGTTCGCTAACGAAGATAAATCCGCATGCGCCAGCGAGGACGGCGCGTTCAAATTTCTCCTTGCGATGGACCCATCTGCCGAGGTCTGGTGGTGAGGCACTCTGCGCCATAACCAGCCTTGCGATGGCGGTGTCGCCGAGTGCTTCATATTCTGCAGGACTTCCGTATCCGGCGGAGACAAGTTCGGTGGTGATGTCTCCGGCGGGGCAATAGGGAAGAGAGATACAGTGGAGTGTTCGGCGAATGGGTTCAAGCACTTCAAGGGTGGCGGTGCCGCGTGTCCAACCGGCGTAAGGGTATTCTTCAAGTGCGACGTTTTGGAGTCCGTAACGTTTGAAGCAGTCGGCGATAAAGTTTGCGGCTTTGTATTCCTCAGGCGTTCCTGCGAACCTTGCGCCGTATTCATCGCAGAGGACTGTCAAATTTTCCATTGCCTCTTGCGAGGTGTAGATGTCACCGACCATCTGCTGGTCGAGCTGCAAATAGGGGTTCGTTTTGCTCATAAGTTTCGCTCTTCTCTTCTGGGATTTGTGGTAGCGTTTCCATTCTTGCGTTGGCAATCTTTTTGAGTTGCCACGGATTGCGTATCTGGATGCGTCGAAACCTTTTCTCAAGGACTTTGTGGTGTTTGAATTGGTTGAGGAGTGTTTCCGTTTTTTCAACGGAACTGCCGATGCGTCGAGCCAATTTCTTTGTTGAGAGTTTGCGTAGGGTGCACTGCGATCCGTGCCCTCCCAGTGTCTGATTGTGTTTCGGGGCATCGGCGTAATTTTGTAGTAGGAGCGCGAGTCGTGATGCTGGACTCCGAAACGCGATGTTTAGGAGTAGATTGGTCTGTCCCGCCCGTGATTTGCTACGCGAGGTTACAGGGTTAAAGTTCCGTAGTTTTGTAGGAAGCCGAGAGATCCACGAATACAGGAATCTTTTTATAAACCGAGCAAACGTCTTTGGTGGTGGCATCGCTAAGTGCGGTTTTCGTTTCAGAAAGAACTGGAAGTTCTTTGCCTTGACGACCCCGACAACCGCTTCCGTAAATGTCTCAGCGGTGACGTTCGGGTGTGATTTGTCGTCTTCCCATTGGACTGCCCCGAAGATTTCGCCGGGTTCGAGGAGTTCTAAAGTTACGGGTTCGCCTTCAGGCGGTGTTTCGTATATCTTGACGCGTCCTTCTTTGAGTAGGTAAACGCCTTCGGTGCAGAGCGGTTCTCCGTTTTTCAGTGTTTTGAAGGTCGTGAGTCGCGCGAGCGCGTCTGCGTCTGCTTTGGCAAGGTCGCTGAAGATGTCTATCTGTTTAACGGACCAAAACCTCTCTGGAATGTTTTGTTGTTTTACCATGCGATGATCATCCAAAGTGTGTAATCTTTTGGTGTTATGGACTGCATTGGTTATTCGTTGAAAATTTTTGGTTTTCTATGCCCTTAATTATAGCAGTGTGTTGTCAATAAAGCAAACGAAATTTGGTTGTTGGTTTTTGTCTGAATTGGGATAACCCCCCTTTATAAATCAACGGTATGAATGCCGTATGGCATTCACCGCCCTTATCAGCGGGGCAGGATTCAAAGATTGACGGGATCATACGGAGGCGAGTATGGGTTAACGTAACGGTATATTTTAATCAATTAACGTAACGGCATATCTTAATCAATTTTTGTTAAAAATGTTACACTAAATGTTACACCTGTGTCCCATTGGGTGTGTGGCATATAACGTTAGAGAATCCAGTCCCCATAAGGGTTTGTTAGTATTTTATTTTTTGTTTGACAAAAATCAATTTTGCGACAAGTGTAACATTTTTTATTTTTGTGAGTTTTTGGATATTAACCGTTAGTAAAAAAAAATTGTAGTCCGTTGAAAATGTTTGTGTTGGTTTTCGCGCCTGTCTTTTGTTGTTTGATACATTATTCACCTCTTTGGAGAGTCTTATGATATATTATACTATTTTTGCTAACATTTGTCAAGTAAAAATGGGTTGTAGATTCGCAGATAGGCGTTGGCAGTTAGGGGTGGTGTGCTCAATCCTTTCTTTAGGGGGTAGAATGTGGTATAATCGTCTATCAAAGCATATTGAGAACACGGTCTTAAAATTACAGATACATGTAAAACACACAAGGAGGCACAGAAATTTGCACCACCCAAAACCGATTTCTCACCAGACGGATGGAAGGAACGACCTCGACATCGCCGACTGTATCAACGAGACCTGCCCGTGGTCCGGGGAGCCGGTACAAGCCGATTCGCTGACTGCGTACAATGGACACGTCGTGGGGTTCTGCAACCCGGGGTGCCGCGACAAATTCGACACAGCGGTTCGTCACTTTGAGACGGCGAAAGGGGACGGGTAGTTTTTTGCATTGACGGAAGTTGTTGATTCTGGGAAGGCAGGTGAGGTTGGAACGATGGCTGGGAAGCTAATAAACATCAGCATCCCAGCCATCATAGGGTCATTTGATACTATTTCAAAATTACCATCTTTCGCAACTGGGAGGTCTTATCTGTCAGGAGTTGGTAGAAATAGATGCCACTGGACACCTTTTCACCAATATCGTTGCATCCATCCCAATACACCGCACGGCTCCGACTCGTGTAGTACCCCGCCTGCTGATGACCAAGATCGAGGTGGCGTACAACGGTGCCGCGCGTATCATAGATAGTGATCTGGACATCACTGGGGTTCGCCAAGTGATATGGTATCCACGTTTCCGGGTTAAACGGGTTGGGATAGTTCGGAAGCAGGTGGGTCTTATCCGGACGCATCGTAGCCAAGACGCTTTCAAGCAACGCAATTGATCGTAGGTATAGGGCAGACCGGTTGCTTTCGGCGAGCCAGATGTCAAGTTGTGCCTCTAACGCCGCCGGGTCCAGCTGCTCGAGCGTTATCCGATCTAAGAGGAACACGTTTTTAGGATGGGACGGGGCCAAGCCTTCCACGCCGTCACAGGTTTCAGTCTCGTCATTCCATGTTCCCCCGAGTGCTCCGCACAACTCCTGCGGTGTCGCGCGACGGACACAGACTCCATCATGCCATGATCCGCCTTGTGCTAGGCATTCGGCTTCGTAGTCCCTTTCCTCCTCTTCTTCTTCCTCCTCTTCTTCTTCCTCCTCTTCCTCCTCTTCTTCTTCTTCTTCCTCTTCCTCCTCCGGTTGTTGCGTTGACGGAAGTGGCTGTAGAGGTTCGGGTTCAGGCTGTGGTGGGATTACCTCCACCTCTGTCGGTGGTACTGGTTGTTGGGGTTGTGGGTTCGTTGGGGGTTGTTGCTGTTGGGGTTGTTGTGGGTTCGTTGGGGATTGTAGGTTCGTTGGCGATTCTTGCTGTTGCTGTTGCTGTGGTTGTGGATTCGTTGTCGGTTGTTGCTGTTGCGACTGGCCGCTATCGTCTTGTCGCCGATCCTCTTTCTGTTGCCCATCGTCTTGGGGCGGATCCGTATCAAAGTGAGTTGATTCGCCTTGCGGCTGTGTATTCTCCTGTTGCGGTGGGGAGGAGATATAAACATCGACATCAATCAACTTAGGGAGACTTCTAAGCGGAGACGTATCTGTAATGGGATTTCCCTTGAGCCGTAAATACTCAAGATTGACGAAACCTGCCAAGACGCTAATATCGGTAACCTGATTCCGAAGCATTCCCAATCGCCTGAGATTGGTCAAGTTTGCTAGGGGATTGATATCACTGATGAGATTGTCTTCCATATACAGTTCCGTTAACCCTGTTAAATTCGCCAGAGGTGTGATATCACTAATCTGATTCCCGCCAACCGATAACGATCTGAGGTTCGTAGCATATTCGAGACCCGTGAGCTCCGTTATCCCGAGCTGAGCGGCGTTTAGTATTGTTAAGCTTCTCATTGCGCCTATTGTGATACGCAAATTCGGCTGTATACCTAATGCTGCACGCACTGCCTCCCGTAAATTGGCGTCGGGGATGAGACTGGGTATCTCAATATCAACATCACTCAGGTTGGGAAGGTTCTCAAGTGGGGACGTATCTGTAATCGGGTTCCCCTCGATCCGTAAATACTTAAGATTGACCAAACCTGCTAAGACGCTGATATCGGTAACCTGATTCCGCAGCATTCCCAATCGCCTGAGATTGGTCAAGTTCGCTAAGTGTCTGATATGTCGGATGCGATTGCCACCGATATACAAACGCCTGAGATTTCCCAAGTTCGCCAGTGGTTTGAGATTGCGAATCTGATTTCCGCCAATTGATAGGGACTTGAGATACATCGCATACTCTAAGCCGGTAAGATCCCTTATACCAAGTTTTGGAGCGTTGAGTCCTTGTAAGTTCAACATCTTCTCTTGGGTAAGCGGTTCGTTTGCGTTGAGGCGAAGCGCAGCCCTCACAGCATTTCTGAGATTCGCATCCGGCATCCATGTAGCAGGATCCCGTGGCTCATTCTCTACTCCGTTGGCTTGAGTATGAGCACTTAGAAGCAAGCTGCTCAGAATGATCAAAAGAACACAAGGTGTGTAAAAGCGTTTCATAGTTTTCAGCTCCTTTTTTATCCATTGTTTTCTGAGGATTGCTTTGGGAAGGCAAACGGTAAGGTGTGCGTTCTTGGCAATCCTTTTGTGTATAAGGTGCTAACCTAAAAGTCTCACAAAATAAGTGGATTTTATGCTACAATTAGGTTAGCGCTGTCATAGACCCGTTATGGCAGTGCCGCGTCGACCGGTGCTGGTACCACCGTCGGCGCACCTTTGATAAAAAAGGCTGCCGATTAGAAAATATAGAAAAAATATTAAAAAATGTCAAGAAACTAAAGTTTGGCCAATTCCGGTCGGTCAGACGTTGTGCTTCTCAGCATTTTTTATTTTCTACGAGTTTTGGACGTGAACGGAACTCGTATGAAATAAATTATACATTATTAAGTCGTATTAAGTCAATAAAAAGTGTAAATTTTTATTTAATATATAAAAGCGTTGTATAACTTACTATACTAAAGTTTACAGCGTATCTCATAAATACTTCATCAACATGCGTATGCAGGCGAGATGAAGAAACCCAAGATAGTTCGCAGCATGATATTCCCAGCGAACCACCAACCGACGAAATTTCTCTAACCCAAAGAAAAACGTTCCACCTTGAAGCGATGTTTATACCGACGCAAACGATGGCCATCTTGTGTCGCAGGTTTCTTGCGATTCTTTTTATGCGGCGTAGTTGTCGCTGTGGGTGATGAGGTTGTCGTCGGTATCAGATGGGTTGCAGGAGCGGGTTGCGTCGGGTTCGAGGGGTCGGTGAGGGGCGGTGAGGTGGTGGGTGTAGATGTGTTGTTTTCCGTTGAATGCGAGTGTGGGCATGGGCGGTTCCTTTTGGTTTATCTGTGTTATTGACGTGACATATCTCTTTCGTTAATTTTTCCAATCTTCCAAACGGAGCCCTAATCCAACTATTCTTTCATAATCAGAATCGGAAGCAACCAGAATTGCATCAAGAGTTAAAGCTGTAGCTGCAATCCAAAGGTCGCATTCGCCTAAAGATGTTCCTTGTTCTTGTGCTGCAATTTTTATCTGTGCATAGAAATTGCCAACCCTATCTGGAATTGGGTCACACGGGACTGTAGCAAATAGTTCATTTGCTCTTTGTTCAAGGTCTTGTCGTCTTTTTCCATTAGGGAGTCTGCCAATTCCGAACAGAATTTCCCCTCTAACGATGGGACAGGTAAAATGGTAGTCCGACTCGGTTAGTGAATCTAAACGCCCTTTTACTCTGGAATTGTCCTGCATCAACAAACTACATGTTGATGTATCCAAGAGATACTTATTCATTATTTATTACTTTCATCCGAATCAAAGGGCGAATCAAACTGTATAGGTATTTCCCCCTCTTTTATTGACTGATTCAGTGCTTCAATGTCTTCATCGGTGAGATGCGGTGGTTTTTCCATTACCTTGATGAGGCGTTGTGCAGCAGGGCTTTTTCTTACTGCCTGTTTCTGATCTGATTCTGTCCAACTGCGAAACTGCTGCAAAGTATCAGGTGCCACTCTGACTGAAACAGCGGGATGTGCTGCAAGTAGAATCTGTCCGATTTTTTTCTTACCGGTTTCACTACTCTTACAAGCTTGTTCAATTTCGGGCACTGTAACCAAAGGCATTTTCAATGCCGCTCGAAATTTTATTTTTTTAAGCCATTGTCCAGAAAGAAGGACTGCTAAACCTGTCATAAAGGGATCCATCCATATTAGATTATTGATAAGATAAGTTGTAATGAGTATATGTGCATGAAATAGATTTTCAGGACTTATTTCGATATTATGAACAACCTTTAATGCTGCTGTTAACCTCTCTTCAGATTTAATGTCTTGTGTTTTCATCACTTTTAGGGCGTTATTTTGATCTGTAGATAACATTCTGTCAATCAGATTAAGAGCAGTTGTCATATTTTCTTTTATAGGTAGTTCAGACGAATTTGCGCGCCATTTAGTTAATATTTCATGTGTATTGACACCTATTGACAGTTGAACAAGTAGCGATGCTACCAACATAATAGTGATGTTTTCAATGGAAGTAAAATCTGGTAGATTGGGAATAGATGTAGTATTAATTCCGCGATCTTTAATTCCTATTCCATTCTGTTGATATTCCTGTATTGAATTACAGGCATTTGCCAGTTGATGTATACGTTGTGGCAAATTGCCAAAGGTCTTGTTTCTAAAATCATATTTTGTTTCAAGAATGGAAAGGAAGAAGTTCAATGTTGGATATTCTTCTCGGTCTGTGGTTTGCAGGGCGTGTTGGAAAACTGTCGCCTCATGTCCAAATCTGTATTCAATTTGTGCAAGGGAGAGCCAAGCGTATCCTATTGGAGAATCAGGTAAGTCTAAAACTTTTTCATTAGTCTCTGGATCACTACAGAAACCTGCAGTGGGTTCAAAAGAGTTTGAAGTGTTGGCTTCACCTACGTACCATATTTCCCATATCCATTTTATGGTGTGCTCTAAACGTTTCTTTAAAGTGAAATACTTGACCTCTGTGTTATCTTGAGGAAGCATTTCAAAATTTTGCAACGCCAGATGTAGGAACTTTATGCAGTTCAACATATTACCTGCTTTAAAGTGGGCAAATCCTGCGTCTGCACAAAAACTGACATACCTTTCTACGTTCACAGTCTTGTGGGTTCTTTCTGCTCCATCTTCAAAAAAGGCGGCTGCTTCCTTCCAATCGTCCAAATGCGCAGCACACATAGCAGCGCGGCGACATGCCACTGAAGGCATAACATCTAATTGTCCTGAGGGTGGTTCCCACTTCGGAAGAATACGTTCGTAAATACTAAGTGCTTCGTTATAGCGTTTCTGGTGTAAATATATAACTGCTTGTTGTTCCTCTATTACCGGTGATGACCGCGCTTTTGATACAAAATCTTGAATAACCTTGTGGGCAGTATCAGGTTGATTTAAATATTCATCATAAATTGTTGCTTTACCTCTTGCTGCTGCCGCTGCAAGGTGAGGATAATCCCACGCAATAGCTCTTTCAATTACTTTGTCAAATACTTGAAGGCATCTTGTCCAATCGGGATTTTCACGGTCCGCTTCCGTCCCCCATATCCCATCTATCAGAACTCGGGAGTCAATCGTGTCATCCTCAAAATCAGCTAGTAGTAATGCCTTGATGCTTGGATTAAGTTCATCCAGAGCATCAATGAGTTCGTTGAGAAATGGGGCGTACATAGGTTGCCGCGCATAGATAAAACCAAATAGGATACTGAAATAGTTGGATTTATCAGTTTTATATTTTTTTAATTGTTCCACGGAATTATCATGTGTTTTTTGAACTTCTTCGAGATTGTTTGTGATGTCAATTATTTCTTTAAGATAGGCTACCATCTGCTTGGCTGGAAGTAACACTTGATAATACATCAATGCTTGCGTCGCCAACATTAGACGAGATAGCAGATATGACTTATGTGGTTCATAAGGTTTGATTTCTTTATCCAAGATTTCAAGTATTTTCGGTGCGTTCTTTGGTTCCACTTCAGCTGCAATACGATATTGCAATAACCGAAACATTTGATTTACAAAGGCATCACCAGGGAATAATTCTTCGGGCGGATCAATTTTAATGTGTGCTAACAACGAGAATTCTTGGCAGACATTTTTCCAATCATCCTGTGGAGCGTTCATCAATGAATAAATGAAAGCAATAATTCCTTCTTTGTTCTCTCCAGCCATACTATGTGTGAAAACAGTCCACGCCTCTGTTGGGGTAAGTTTCTTTGTTTTAAGGATAGCATTTGCGATATTGGCCTGAAGCTTTTTTATCGTGTTATCAGACCAAACTTCTTTGGCTGCGTTCGTTAATAAAGGTGAAATAGTATAGTAGGTTTCATTGACTTGATCTATCCAGGGACCGACCAATTGACTAAAAATATCTCCTGGGTGTGGTATAGGTGCAGGTATCTCACCAATGTTAATTGCATAATCTTTTCTGAATTCGGTTAGCAAGCTGAGTCTATAGAGAAATTCACTTTTATCTTTTGGGTAGTTAGCGAGTAATTGTCGTGCTGCTTCACGTTCTTTTTTAACTTCTTGGGGTGTTTGTATTATACTTTCGATTGAATCTGGTTGTTTCCATCCTTCCTCACGTAATTGAGCGGCTCGAGCATGTACAAGCCTTGGATGTCCCCGCGTATGTGCTTGAATAAATGTTGTCCATATTTTCAAATCACTAGTCGGGCACCCCATTTGTATTGCAAATTCTTCAATTTCAGGTATGGTAAAATTGGGAACATCAATTACAACAGTTGATGATACGCCGAGTTGGCGGATGAGATCGCTGGGCGGTTCATGTTGGCTTATTATTAACAATTTTGCCCCACGTTCCAGGGCCCTATAAGCTACAACACCCAAGTCTTCTTCATACGCTTGCAACTCTTGCGGTTGTAAGTTCAAGTCATCAATGACGACGTGCACTTGTGCAGATTCATGACTTACTGTATTAGCAAGTTTCTTTAAAATTGCGGGAACTTGGGATGAATCTATATTTGTCAATTTTAGCCAAAACCACTTGCCCTTTATAGCGTTTGCGGTTAAATTTGCGAGAGTTGTTTTCCCGGTGTCTACTCCGCCTTGGATTATGGCTATACCGTCTGATTGGAGTTTAGTTTGGATTCTTGTGAGTAATTCAGCTCTTGGAACAACAGCATCAAGATAGAGTCGGGGTATACCGGTTTGTATGTGCGGGTAAGATTCAATCGTGATATCGGATGAACCTCCAGCGAATTCCGTCCTGGCAGCACCTTTCATTGAGGCTAACATTTCCAGGTGCTGCAAATACTGTTCAGAAGTTAATCGCTTTGTTTCTGCCTCAAAAATTTCCAGAAAATGTAGTCGGGTAAGTTCACGGTTTTCTGGTTGTCCGGCTACTTTCCAAACTTTATTAATAAGAGGGTAAAAAACTTTCTTCGCTGCAGAGGGTGAAATACGGTGCCAATGACCATGGTAAGCTAGTTTTTCATGTATGGATTGCTCAACAAAACTGGACGGTTTGCAATCTGTGTCCCAAGTAATTGGTTCAATAAGTTGTTCATAAATCTCTTGAGGCGATGCCTCGTTCAGAAAATCATTTACTTCCGCTGATATTTTTCCGTCAGTCTGTAAAAAGTCAGATATTTTTTCGATAGCTGCTTCATCACCGGAACAACGACTCCATACTTCAAGACCCGGTTTATCCATTCCAAGTGGATTACCTTGCTCTTTACCTATCTTGGATTTTGTGAGAAGACGGAATTTCACATCCCGATCTGGATTGTTAGTCCGTAGTTCCCAATAATTGTTGATCCCATCAATCACCTGCTCGGATCTGAGTGTTATATTGTCTTGCGTGTGTTTGACTTGTGTTGCCGTAAACGTACCATCTGACTCTGTATCAAAATCTTCCGCAACTTCAAGGTAGAGAATATCGTTATCAGCAAGGTCCAGCCAAGCATTCACACTGTGCAATATCTGGTAGCGATAGCCTTCTATAGAATCGGTTGCTTGACGTTTGGAATCTGCTTTTATCGATGCTTGATTGCGTTCGGGCAAATTATCTATATTTGAGGTGTTGTCGGAAAATTTATTTTTCATGGTTTATCCCGATTTATCAACGGAACGCTGAGGTATTCTGGGTCTATTTCGTCTTCGGTAAGACTTAAAACAAGTATAGCATTAAGTTAGGAGGGTTTCAAGTTAAAAAATTAAGAAAGAGATGTAAATATCTTGTCAATTTTTGTCTGAATGCAGTTCACATTTAGCGGCGTACGCCGCAAATCACAGATTTTACGGATTAGGAAATAGTCGCCACAGACATACTGTTTCTACAAATATTTCGCCCCTGTGGGGCTGCCCTTTGGTACATCCAAGTTTGGTTTTCTGGGAGTTGGGTTTGTGTCGTGAACGTTAAAAAAAATCAGGGATACAAATGCACAGACTAACAGCCTATCATACAGCGATTCTTACTTCTTCAAATCCACTTTCAGTCGAGGATGAGGCTTCCTGATTGCCGAAATCTAAAATGTCAGAAGCTTTTATCTCGGCAGCCTCACTTTCAGTTCGGAGAGACTCTTCCGGCGTTTCATATTCTAATATTTCACGAAGCGTGATTTTCAGTGTATCTAACAATTCACTTTTCGTGCGTTCTTGACAGGTAACCCCACGGACTTCCAATATCCACCCAATCCACCAGTCCTCGCTCTTTCGGATAAGAGCCGTATAGGTTTGCGTTGCTTCTTTAGGAATAAGTTCACGAGGCGTTTTTTGGAGGAGGCTGAATTCGATCTCAAGTTCCTGTCCTTCGGGAAGGTTGAGCCTATCCACTGGTTCAATAACGCCGTTTCTATAGGTTGCTCTTATCTTTTTCGTTTTCATTATCTTTAACCTCTGTCCCTATTTCCTCAGATTCACTTTCAACCCACTGTGAATTTACACCTATGTTAATCTGTTTCTCGCTGTGCTGTCAATCCTATTGGCATTGTTCTTAATTATACCCGCTAACGATCTACCTGTCAATCTCATAATTAGGTTCATTTAATGACCCAGAGGTATTCAATTTTACGAAATAAGTCCATGTCCGTAAAGGATACCTCTTGCTGGATGCTCGAATTTATTCAGGGTTGTGCACGCTGTCCCGAACAAGAATGTAATACAAGGAATGGATTTAGTCTATTCCCAGACTAAATCCGGGCATCCTTGGGTAAATTACTTGACAATTGAATGCCTCTGTTTAATGACCCTATGCACCTTGATAAACGATGTTGACAAATGTTAGTATATACTAAACTTTGGACAATTCACATTTCGCCCCGCTGGGGCTTTATTACCGGGGACCGATGGTATTTCTATAGACATTCCGCCCCGCTGGGGCTGCCACTCTTTCAGATTTGCGTATATTTTTCGACGGGTTGTGTTTTTCTATAGAGCTTGAAGAAAAATCAGAAACGCTTTGAAAATGCGCATTAGCCTCGCAGAAATTGTCCAAACTATAGTAGTATAGTCAGCGTGTTTATTAACTGAGTGCAGACTTTTGAACTAAAGGAGTGGAGGACAATGAAACATTTGCTAACACCTTATTGCGCATGCCTAATTCTTCTGGTTTTAGTGTTCACGGTGGTGCCTGCGTATTCGGCAGAGGTAACCGTTGGATTGCTCGCTGGTAGTAACAAACTCGGTGAGGTGGAAGAGGCGGCTTACGCGTGGGCGGAGGAGAACTTCAAAACGACAACACTTCTCGTAGACAAAAGCGGTAAATTCAAAAATGCTGGTGGCACGGCATTACAAATAGAGGAATTTGCTGTGCTATGGCTCTTCTATACGGAAACGGATACACTGCCAGAGCCGATCCTTGCTGATGCAACCATAAAAGCGATTCATGATTATGTGGAGGCGGGTGGCGGTCTGTTTCTCTCGGCGTTGGCACTCCGCTATGTCGTTGAACTTGATGTTGAAGATGGCGGCGATCCACGGGTCTTTACGCCGCTCGGTAAAGAGCCACCGGAAATTGGCGTGGTGCCAACCGCTGATGGCAAAAAACATCCGGTTTTTGAAGGATTTGATACCAGTGGACCGATCTTTCTTACCAGTATGGCGCAAGATGGGTTTACTTCGGATTTCCATAACTTCGGTGGTGGTCCGGCGGGTACAATCCTCGCAACGAAAACACGGGGTGGTGGTGCTGGTGCTGGAGAACGTCCGTTCGTTGAATATGAGGTGGGAGACGGTCTAATTATCACACTTGGGCATCACAATGGCGTTTATACGGATACAAAGTCGGAAGAAGGAGATAACCTCCAGAAACTCACGGGGAACGTGTTGAACTACCTTGCAGAAAACTCGGCGTTTCTTGCTGTGGATCCGGATGGTAAGTTGGCAACGACTTGGGGGAACCTAAAAACATCGTCGAGATAGACAGATTTCTGGTTGTTTGGCAAATATGCGTTAGGTTTCATAAGGTAAGTGGAACCGACGAGGTTGGGAAACCTCGCCTACCGAACGACTGGCAGTTGTCGTTCTACGCTAAGAAGCGGTGGTAGAGGAGGGTTGTGAGGATTTTGTAGCCTGCTTTGAGGGTGCCGGTGAGGGTGCCGGTGATTTTGGAGGTGCCGATGCGTTTTCGGTAACGGACGGGGACCTCACACACAGGGATTGACTGTTTCGCGGCTTTGAGTTGCATCTCGACTGTCCAGCCGAAGGTTTTGTCTTGCATGTTCAGGACGAGGAGTTGTGGGTATCGGATCGCTCGGAAGGGACCGAGGTCTGTATAGCGTACACCGAAGAAGCGATCTATTAAAAGACAGGCGAGCCAATTGCCGAATCGGGCTTGGGGTAATAAAGCGTCTCGTGCGTTATCTGCCTTCCTTGCGCCGATGACGAACGCGGCTTTGTCTTCAAAGATGGGTTGTAGCAGCCTCGGCATGTCTGTAGGATAGTCGCTATAGTCGCCATCGAGAAAAACGACGATATCCGGTGCTATTTCCGCAAGTGCCGTGATACCCGCCAAACAGGCGGACCCGTAGCCTCTTTTCGGTTCATTGACAACTCGTGCCCCATGCTGCGCTGCGATTGCAGCCGTGTTATCCGTAGAACCGTTGTCAACGACGATGATCTCTTGGACTGTCCCCCTTGTGTGTTCGTTAGAGGCGTACACCGTTTTCGGTATATCGGCGATAACTTTGGCGATGGCGTTTTCTTCGTTGAGTGCTGGAATGATGACTGAAATTGTGAGCATGATGTCCTGCTCTCCGAAGACCTTGATTGGTATAGGGCTTACGCAAAATTGCGTCAAGACACCTATCTTTGGGTAGGACAGACATTTACCATCATGCGGATCGGTGCGGTTAGAAACCGCACCTACCAATCTTTTAGATGGTAGTTCAAGACGACAGAATGGTGGCTTCAGAGCCATTCAGAACAGTCGCGATTTGGAAATCGCTCCTACAGCGGATTTCTATAACCTTGCAGCGGGTTCCTGCACTGTGTCGAGCAGTCGTTGGACGACGGTATCGGAATCGACCCCCTCCGCTTCGGCGTGGAAGTTGGTTAAGATCCGATGTCGTAGGACTGCCGGTGCGACGGATTTGACATCTTCACAAGAAGCGTTGTATCTGCCGCGTAGAATCGCTCGGGCTTTCGCCCCTAAAATGAGGTACTGCCCGGCGCGAGGTCCTGCCCCCCATCGTATCCATTCCTTAATGAAATCGGGAGCGTCTTCCATTTTTGGACGCGTTGCGCGTGCGATTTTCACGGCGTATTGAACGACGTTATCGGCGGCGGGTACACGCCTCACAATATTGTGGAGTGCTACGATAGTGTGCCCGGAGAGTGTGGTTTCAAGTTCGGGGATCTCCGCCCCGGTTGTTGTCGAAACGATGTCTGTTTCCTCAGCTTCTGTCGGATAGTCGATAACAATTTTGAACATAAACCGGTCCAACTGTGCCTCTGGGAGTGGATATGTACCCTCTTGCTCAATCGGATTCTGTGTTGCAAGCACGAAGAAGGGTCGTTCCAGTTCAAATTCGTTGCCGCCAGCGGTAACGTGGTACTCCTGCATCGCTTCCAGAAGTGCGGCTTGTGTTTTCGGGGGTGTCCTGTTAATCTCGTCGGCGAGGAGGATGTTGGCGAAGATGGGTCCCTGAATAAACCGGATGGTACGATGCCCAGTTGTCCGATCTTCTTCGAGGACATCGGTGCCGGTGATGTCAGCGGGCATCAGATCTGGTGTGAATTGGATTCGCTTGAATTTGAGATTCAGGATTTGCGCCAAGGTCCGAATCATGAGGGTTTTGGCGAGACCTGGCACGCCTTCTAATAGACAATGCCCCCCGGCAAAAAGTGCCATCAACATCTGATTAATGACTTCCTCTTGCCCGACTATAATCTTTTTCAGTTGTGCCAAGATGAGTTCTTGGCTTTTCATCAACTCTTCTATGGCTTGAACTTCTTCTGTTGCTGGCATTTTTATGAGTCGTCAGTTGTCAGTTGTTAGTTGTTAGTTAAGAGGCTTTGATGTAACAATTCGCCACCTTCTGGAATCCTCCAAGGTTGGAATTAATGGCAGGACTTACGCAGAATGCGGTCATTGGGTCTATTACGCTGTTAGAAGTTGTAGATATCCGTGGTAGCTATCAACGCTCCAGATTGCACAAACTAACAGTTTATGCTACAATGCGTAAGTCCTAAATTGTTAAAAGGTTTCCATCTTAACCGATAACTGGTAACTGGTAACTGATAACCTCCTTTACTGTGTTAATATAAATCGTTTTGTGCCTCGATTTGAAGCGGCTCTGACAATTTCTTTGAGATGTTCGATATTCCGCGGTGTTACAGTGGGTGACAGGAAACGGACGATCTGATGCATCTCGGCTTTACGTTTACCTTGGGTGTAACGGAGTTGAATCTCAGCGATTTCGTTTTTCAGCGTCTGTTCTTCAGGAACGGTATCTATCCTAAAGGGTGTCTCTGTGCTGACGCTGACTTTATCTTCAAGTAATAACGCCTTGCCGATAACAGCCGGATACATTCGATTTTCCTCGCTCAACAGTTCGGCATACGGGTGTTTCGCGAGCGGGAGTTCGAGAACGAATTGGCTACCGATTGCATATAAATATCCTTCACACGTCCACGTAACTTCAACTTTCAATTCCTTTTCGAGTTGGAAAAGTTTGGAAGATTTGAATTCAATTATTTTGGCGCGGTCGTCCAACTCTAATTCTTTGTGCATGAATTCAGCCCGCTGTTCGTTCGTGTCAAGACTGGCGAGTTGACTCCGCAATTTTATGTTGAAGCTGCCAGTGACTGTTAATTCTTGGCGAACGGTGACGCTCATGTCTTCCTTGACGTGTACATCGGTATGAAGGCGTTTTAGATTCGATGTCGCGTCTAAGGAGGGACTCTTCTGGAAAAGATAAAGGTTGTTCTGTAGGTCCTGGGCGTTTTTAGATGCGAGGTCTTCTGAAGTATCTGTTTTATTTTCAGTTAGAAACTGTGGGTTGATGATGAGCGTCCATCTATCTTGGTCACCCGCGGGGAAATCCCCGAAAGCACAGGTTTCTGATGTTGGATCGAGCCAGATGAGTTCATCGTCTTTGTTCCCTTCAACAGCGAGAATCATGTGATTGAAATAGGCTAACGAGGGAACCGCCTTGACTTCCGAACCGCCGTCTGGCAGGTGGGCATTAATGCCACGAGTGTCTCCAGCGGAGATGAGGACAGGATAGGAGTTAATACCGGCTGACGCAAGCATTGTGGATAGGAGTGTTGTTTTATCCTTACAGTCGCCTCTGCCGTCTTTCAGCACGAGGTTCGCCGGACGGGGTTTAATCGCCCAAATTCCGAGTTCATAACCGAGGTATTGGATGTTGGTTGCGACGTATTCATAGAGCCTTTTCACCTTTTCCTGCCGTGTCCAAGCTCCTTTAAGAAGTTGCTCCGTCTTTTTGGCAATTTCTGGTGTAAGGGTATCTTGTTCTCGAATCAAGGTTGCGTACCACGTCACGAGTTTATCCCAAGAATCGATCGAGGAGATGCTGATGCTGTAAGCGAGGTCTTGCGGCGCAGGCATGAGGTACTCCTCTTTCAAAGGTGGAACGTCCCTCACCTCAAAGGTATAGGTTCGGGTGTAGTTGCTTTCAGCGATTTCGGGTTGAATAGAGAGAAAGCGATCCGTTTGGGAGGCTGCGGGTGCCCCTGAAATCTGGTAGTAGAGCTGCTTTTTCTTTGGGATATGCACAGTAAGTCGATAATATTGCAGCGGTTGTGGTGCTTGGAAATAGACTTTCCGCCAAAATTCGCCTTGCATGACGTGTCCAGCGTTGTTCGTAGAGTAGGCGTAATCAATAATACATCCGTCCGTAACGCCAGGGAGCGAAAAGTACATCAAACGTGCGTCAACGTACAACCCGGCATCCACAGCACTCGGTGGGATGAGATCAGTTATCACTTCGTTTACGTCAAGTTCAATAACGTTGCCGTCCGGAGTCAGCGTTCGTGCGTGATGGATAGTGACATCGTCTCTTCCGCGCATGTAGGGAATACTCACCTCGGCGAGATTCTTGCCGTTTTCATTGAAGATTTTGACGATCCGACGTGTTGAGTAGATGTATCGGCTCTTTTCATCGATATCTACATCGACACTTTCCCAAAGCACGGCAGCACCATCGTCTGGATACGCTTTTTGAGAGGGGGCGTTGCTAATGGCTTCTTGAATAGTGTTTTCGTCTGCTGTGCTGATGAAGTTGTACGGGAGGGTAGATCTACCGCCCCGATAGGTGTTGGCGTTGTCGGTCTCCGAATCTTCCTGCTCCTCCGATTCGGTGGGTAGTGCGTCGGCGAGGACTTCGGGTTCCGAGGGTGGTGGCGCGGGTAATGCCGAACGCCGTTTTCCGAGAAAGGTTTTCTCAGCGAGGGTGCCATCGTTTGCACCTTCTTCAGATTCAAGTGCGGTCATTAGATTTCGAGAGGCATTCCCGTCACCGTTGTCATCAAGGTGTGGGTGTTCGGATTGAATCGTACCAAAGTCTTCGTACCAGGCTTTCGTCCGTCCTTCTACAGATAGGAACGCTTCTAAAAGCGAGATCGCGCCATCGCTATTTGTATCAGCGGTTGCTGTGGAGAAGGCATCGACGAAAACATCGCCGAACCCAGCCTGTAGTGCGTAACCCTCATTTGGTGAACTTGAGGTTAGAATTATGCGTCCTGGTGCGCTGAGTTGGGATACGAGCCGCCCGCTGTAAGGGAAGCCGAAGATTAGTATCTGGCTCTCAGCGGGGATGTCGTTGATAAGCGTTATATATTCTACTTCGCTGATGTCTCGCCCCATTAAATTAAACTTTGGGGTGCTTCTACCGGTGCGGGATGCGTGCCCGATCATGAAGAGTAGAAATCGGTCTGAGGGTTGGATTTTCTCAGTGAGTTCTGCGAACGCCGTTAAGACCGGTTCACGTCTCGATTCGGCATTAACAAGTCCGGGTTTTTCCGAATCCCCCATATCCTCGAAAAGGAAGGTAATTTGCGCTGGGTCGTAGCCGTATTCGTCGATGAGCAATTGGTGAAACCGGGAGGTGGCACTCCAAAAAGCATCGTAAAAAGATTTTTCACCGGCGGCACCACCGATAATCAGGACGTAATCCGCTGCAAAAGAGATCTGCGCACACATTAAACAAACGGCGAGAATTATGAGAATTTTAGTGAGTAATTGACGCATTTTCTTTTCAGCCTCCTAATCCGTTCCCCGGGAATTATGTATCGGAAGTCGCTATGAAATCACCACTTTTACCACCTGTCTTTTTGACAAGTTTGACCTCAACGATGACCATTTCCTTGTCTACCGCTTTACACATATCGTAGACAGTCAGTGCTGCGACAGATACCGCGGTGAGTGCTTCCATTTCTACGCCTGTGCGTCCGACCGTCTGGACTTCTGCTTGAATCTCAATCCGTGGTGTATCAGCTGCGATGACGAGTTCAACACGGATAGATGTTAGTGCAAGCGGGTGACAGAGCGGAATGAGTTCACCCGTCCGTTTTGCTGCCATGATACCCGCAAGACGTGCGACCTCTAAAACATCGCCTTTTTTCATTTTTTGTTCGGCGACTAATCGTAATGTTTCGGGACGAGCGGTTATGTGTCCGCGGGCGATGGCGACACGCAAGGTTTCTTGCTTGCCACCGACATCCACCATCCGTGTGTTGCCTTTTTCGTCAAAGTGTGTGAGTTGTTTTTTCATTATTTTTAACGATTGCTTCTGGGCACCGCTCCAAATGTAAAGTTAAGACAAATTGCTCGCTAATCACTCACAATTTCATTTCGCGGTGGTTTTCGTCTTTGTCTACGGGGACTGTGCCCCTAGAGCCGCAAAAAAAGATTACGGAGCCTACCTACTACCGTTATACCGGATGTGCTTCCATAATCTGTTCGTATTTTTCACGGAACCGTTGGAGATATTTCCCTTCACCGTGATAGGTGGCGACATCTGTAGGGTTGGGCTGAATCGGTTCCCCGCGTTTCAAGACTGCAGCACTGAACGCCTCAATATCGAAGGACCCATTTTCTGTGTCAGCGTCTGCATCAAGAAATGCTTTCACACCTGCGACAGCGGCACCGAGGGCGGCACCCCCCTTTTCTACTGCGAGTGTAGGTCTATTCCAGATTCCCGCGACCCGTTGCATGATTCCGGGACTGTCCGTTGCACCACCCGTTACAAACAGCGGTGCTTGTGTCTGTTTTGTGAAGACATCGGAGTAGATGTAAAGGGCAGCGAGGCTGGTTTCAATGATACCCGTATAGTCTGCTGCTAACGTGTGTTCTGGTGAGGTGCGTATCAGTTCAAACGCGCCAGAGACTGGAAAAGATTCGGTTTTGGGTTGCCAGAGCGTCATAAACTGTCCGGGTGCGACTGCCTGCAACGCTGCTTCTGCGGGTGCGTATTCTTCTTTTGCGAATCCATAATCGGCTCTCACGGCATCCCAGACCATCGCGCCGTTGGTGCGGCATCCGAACATGAAGGGTCGGTTGATGCCGTCGTACATGGCGTTAGCAAACCCTTCCGGGTCGAGTGTGTCGCCGTCCGTTGACACCATATTGACAAAACTCGTACCGAGACTCAGGAGGTCTCCAGCAACAGGGACTTTTGCCTGCGGGTTATCGCCGGAACCTGCTATGACTGCGCATTTAGGATCGAAGCCGTATTTCTCAACGTAATACGCCGCGAGGTTGCCGACAATAGAATCTGGCGGGGCAAGTGCTGGCAGTTTCGACTGGAATTCTTCTACGCCTCCCGGTAAGCCGTGCGCGGTTGCTTCCAGTAGTACGGAATCCCATACTTTTTTCTTGTAGTTCATGAGCGACATTCCACAGGCGTTGCCGTAGTCGATAGGGACGTTTGCATTGCCGGTAAGCACGGCTGGAATGAAACTGCTAATCAGCTGGATTTTTGTTGTTGCTGTGTAGTGTTCAGGAGACTGTTCTCCGACGCGTCGCATGACGGTCCCGGTGAATCGGAGCGGTGCATCTGAACCGGAGCGGTTAATCATCTCCGCCTTTCCGCCGACTCCATTTCGGACAGCCTCGGTTTGTGCTATGGTATTTGCGGTCATCCAGATTGGCGCGTTGGGATACGCAAACATCTTCTTTAACAAGTTTTTCAGGTCAGGCGTGTTTTTGGAATGTTGCGGACCTGTTAGTTGTGTCAGGAGTGTATCTGCGTCACGATTCAGATAGACGTGTCCGTGCTGTTGTCCGGATGTGTTGATGGCAACAATATCCTTTAAGGCGACACCTGCCGCTCGCATGTCAGCGAACAATGCATCAAGTGAAGCGAGATACATCAACGGCGGTTGCTCGGCTTCGCCTTCTTCCGTGGGTGGTAGGATGTAGTCCTCTCCGATACCGAATTGGCTGAGTCGATCGTCGGCTCGGTAATCGAGTGAGTGTTCAAAGCATTTTTCCGCCGTGTCTATGTCAATGACGACAGCGGATAGGCTTTGTGTGCTTGAATCTAAGCCGAGGGCGAGTCTGCTTTTTGACACGAATTTTTCCTCTATATCCGTTGTTATAATAGATTTAGAATGACTGTGAACCTATATTGCGGCGAGGTTAGGAAACCTCGCCTACCAGAGGGTGTTCGTTTTTAATTTCCGGGGTAGGCGCGGTTCTCTAATTCGGCGATGAACTTTTCAGCGGCGATAGCAGCTGCGGCACCCGCACCCGCAGCGGTAATCGCTTGACGAAATACGTGGTCATGCACATCGCCAGCGGCGTAGACACCATTTACGTTTGTGCGCTGCATATCGTCTACGATGATATACCCCTGTTCGTCCATAGTTATGACATCTGTAAAGAGGTCTGTGTTCGGAATATGCCCTATGAAGATAAATACACCGTCAATCGGGAAATGTTGCGTTTCTCCGGTTTTGACGTTTTTGAGGGTAGCACCGGTCACTTTTTCGGTATCACCGTTTATCTCTTCGACGATTGTATCCCAAATGAACTTGATTTTGTCGTTTTTGAAGGCACGTTCCTGCATAATCTGGCTTGCTCGGAGTTGATCGCGCCGGTGGACGATGTATACTTCGGATGCGTATTTTGTAAGAAAGATGCCTTCCTCTAACGCTGCGTCACCCCCGCCGACAACAATGAGTCGTTGATCTTGGAAGAAAAACCCGTCGCACGTAGCACAGTAGGAGACACCGCGTCCCCCGTATTCCTCTTCACCGGGAACATTGAGGGTGCGGGGCGAGGCACCTGTGGCTATGATTATAGATTTGGCGTGGTATTTTTTTTCATAGGTCGTAACGGCAAACGGGTGTTGAGAGAAGTCAACGGCTGTTACGGTGTCGAATTTGACTTCGGTGCCGAACCGTTCTGCCTGTTCTTGCATGCCTTGTATGAATAGACCGGCTTCGTTGCCGAAGAAACCGGGATAGTTTTCGAGGTCGAGCGTTAGGGAGAGTTGACCGCCGAGTGCATCGCCTGTGATGAGAACAGGTTCAAGCATTGCGCGGGAGGTATAGATACCTGCGGCAAAACCGGCGGTACCGCCGCCAATAATCACGATATTTCGATCTTCTGTGTTGTTTGTATTGGTATTCATTCTATTTTTTCATTTCCTTTAGAAAGCTTTGAAGATAGCAAGGATAACCCCAATGATGGCGACTTGTGCCCCAATCACCCATCGGAGCGTTGCAATGCCTCCTTCAATCCGATCGAGGCGTTGCCCCAAAGTGTTAACCTCTTGCTTAACTGTGCTGAGGTCTTGCTTAACTGTGCTGAGGTCTGTCTTGACTGTGCTGATATCTTTCTCAAGACTTACTTTAAGGGCATTGACATCTTCTTTATCCGCTTTAGTGTCGATCTTCGCGTCCAGACGATCTAAGCGGACATGTATCTGTTTCAAGATTTCGATCAGAAGTTCGTTGAAATTTTTATTGTTATTATCCATGAGATTTCTCCCGATGAAAGACGCAGTTTATGCAATGTATAAAGAAATTAGGCACTTATCGATGATATCTATAAACACAACCGAGGAATTCCGTTAATAATTGGATAGTGTTGTTCGCAGGCTTCACAGTGGAGGTGCTGTTCTTCCCATTTAATTTTACCTTTGCATTGCGGACAGGCGAGAATTTCCTTTAGCGTTTTTTTCTGACGGGTTTGGGTTCCTTTTCTTAAGAGCGATTTGGCACGGGAAGCGAGGCTTCGCGGCACTGCGCTTTTAAGCAGCGGTAGCCACTGACTGTGTGCCGAAGTTTCTCTATCTGCCGCGACGAACTTCTCAAGGGTCTCTGGACATTCCAGATTGAGCGGAGACTTTTGTTCTTCTCGTATCTCGTAATCTATTTCGCCTTCCCATTCGTATTGAACGAGGAAGAGATTGTGATGTGTAATGTGAAACCGCTTCCAGGACTTATCTTTTGCCGCGAGTGTATGAAAAAGTTGTCCGAATTCGGGACGCTTTTTGTTCTTTTGTAGTATCAAACGGTTGTCAATTAGATTGACGACCCAGTTATGATAGTGCCATCCATAAATCCGCTCGCCGATTTCAGACGGCGTTTCGATATAGCCACGGTTCGCTACGCGCGTTAATTCGCTAATGAGTTGTCTCGGATCTTCAACGTGTTCCAAGACATGTGAGCAAATAACATAGTCGAATGCGTTGTCTGCGAAAGGTAGAAACTGTCCGTCGGCTTCTACGATGGGTCGGTCGGCGATGATTTTACCGCCCCGCTGTTCATCATCTTCTATGAATTTGTCGCACAAAACGTCGGAACGTGTTTTTGGGTTATGACCGCTTCCTATCTCTAAGACAAAATCGTCGGCGCGAATGTTCATTTTTGGACGACCATGGTGATATAAGGACTCAGGTACGGGAAAGCACCTGCGATGATTCTGCCTTTTGTACCGAACCCGACGGCCTTTTTGACGACAGTGAAGCCATTGCGTCGGAAAAATTGGGAAAGATCAATAGGGCTTGCGTAATACGCGCTATCAGCGTCGCCGCCGATGGCATCTGCCTGCAAATCGGGTTCACGGTAAATAAAGTTTGGTGATTTCGTAAAGAATCGTTTCCTTATGTGGAGCCTGCAGTTTCGTATAAACTGTTTCAGTGCTTGCTGCTTTGTTTCACCCCAGACAGGTCTACCGGATTTACCCGACATCAAAGATAGCCAATCAAAGAGTGGGATTAAGGGGGAACAGAGGTTCGGTCCCGAGAGCACAATCCTTCCGCCCTTGCGCACGACTCGTATCATTTCGGTGAGTGCTGTTTCTACGTCGGGCAGGTGTTCAATCAGTTCATTTGAGCAAATAACATCGAATGACTCACTTTCAAAGGGGAGTTCCATCACGTCACAGACGCGATATTGGAGCCGTGGGTTTTCCCAGTGCCGTGCTTCTGCAAGGAAGAGCGGGGAAATATCCGTGCCGACGACATCGAAGTCCGCCTGATTGAGTAAGCGTGCAGAAATACCGTTCCCACATCCCAAGTCGAGTATTTTGGACTCAGGGGGTGCGTTACGGATGACGAGTTCTACGTAATGTTGGAGGTAGTCCTCGTCGTGCGCGTCTAAGAGTCTCTTGTAGGTTTCCGAAGTCTCGTAGAATTCGCGCATTCTCTGGCGAATGAATGATGTTTCGAGCATTTTTAAACTATTAAATCTGGTCACCGTTCCTCTATAAACATTTCACCCCTACGGGGTTCAGTTTCGGAGTGTGTTCCACGGTGCCTGATCGTAGACATCGATGAGTTGGTATCCCTCTGCGCCTTTGGCTGGACTCAGCGTGACAAACAACTTTGCGGGTTGATCGGAGACGTTAAAAGAAGCATGGACCATATCAGCAGGAATGAATACAGAGTCGCCTGCGTTTAGTACCTGTTTCTTGTCTTCGAGCCACTGTTCGACGCTGCCTTCTATAACGTAAATGACCTCTTCTTGCTCAGGGTGTTTGTGGAAGTCGTGTCCGTATCCGGGTGAGAGGGTAACTTCCATGGCGACGATGTCTTTGGCATTTGTGCTTTCTGGACGGCTAAGCCACCCGATTGTCCCCCAATCGAGTTCGTCGCGTTCTACGTCTGCAGACGCAATAAATTTTCCGTTCATAGAGTGATAGATTCTCCTTTTTTAGTGGCTGTCAGCAATTAGCAGTTCGCAAACCGCTATCCACTAACCGCCGAAAGCCGATAGTTGATACGCCGAGAGCAAATTGATTACCTTTGAGATTTTAGGGTTGCCCACGTTGTGGATAATTTTTCAAGCGGATCGACCGGTGTCAGTGATGTGTTCATCTCAGCGATAACCTCGTCCTCACTGAGCGCACGGTTCCAGATGCGGACTTCGTCGATGAGTCCAAGGAATTCGCGGTTGCCTTCGTGTGTTTTCCCGACGAGGACATCGGCGGCGTCAGCGGCTCCTGGCAGAGGATTTTGACCATCGAATTCGCCAACATTTTCACCGTTTAGCCAGTACCGATGTGTCCCGTTATCTACGTGCGCCACAACGTGCTGCCATTCGTTGAGTACAACTGTTCCGGTGCAAACGCTACCGCTACCACCGGCACTGAGGTGGAGGCATTCGCTCGGAAATTCAGTGTAGAAACTATAAGAGCGTGGACCGTTGCCTTTCGCGACGATCCCTTGCCAGCGTTGGGCGTTAGGGCCTTGATGGCGTTCGGCATTAATCCAAGCCATGACAGTGACGTTCTCATCGACAGTGAGAATATCGGCGTGTGGTACTGTGACCCAGTCGCTTTCACCGTTCAGTTTAAGGGCGTTGCCGAATTTTCCAGCGACTAACTCTGGGGCACCCGCGATAGTGCCATCATTCCCATACTGCGAATGATCGGTAACCGTGTCGCCATCAAGTTCATCAAAAGAGAAATAGAGGATAAGCGAGTCATCAGACGGATCTGCGGCGTAGACGAAAGATGCCGTTAGTGCAACGATTGCTAATATAGACAGGAATATTTTCATTTGTACTCCTTTTTTTTCTTAGCGAAAGTGCGCGCTTAGGACCCATAATAGTTAAACCGTTATGAGAACCAGAAGCGCGCATAGATGCATGTTATCGCTGTGGTGTTTTCAAGTGTCCCCAAGTCGTAGTAAGTTTCTGGCTTGGGTCAACAGCGAAAATCTCGAAGAAGCCCATGTCCATGTGTTCCTGAACTTCTTCTTCACTCAAGGCACGATTCCAGATACGGACTTCGTCAATGAGTCCGAGGAATTCGCGGTTGCCTTCGTGCGTTTTGCCAACGAGAACGTTGGCGGTATCCGCTTTACCGGGCGGGGGTGGTTTTCCGGGGAAGTCACCCACATTTTCACCGTTTATCCAATACCGGTGTGTGCCATCATCGACTTGTGCGACGACGTGCTGCCATTCATCAAGTGCGACTTTTCCGTTACAAACGCTGCCTGCGCCCCCGACACTCAGGTGGAGACATTCGCTCGGAAATTCGGTGTAGAAACTATAGGAGCGGGGTCCGTTACTCTTCGCGACGATGCCTTGCCACCGCTGTGCAGCGGGACCTTGATGACGTTCTGTGTTAATCCAAGCCATAACGGTGACGCTCTCATCAACGGTAAGAATTTCATCGTGTGGGACTTCGACCCAGTCGCTCTCACCGTTGAATTGCAATGCTTTGCCGAATTTTCCGTCAGCAAGCTTCGGGTCGCCCATCATTTCGCCATCATTCCCATACAGTGAATGGTCGATGGTGGTGTCCCCGTCGATTTCATCGAATGAGAAGTAGAGGATAAGCGATTCCTCTGGCTCATTTAGCGCGTAGGCAAAAGATGCCGTAAACGCGATGAGGGTTAGGATAATAAATAGGTTTCTCATTGTGCCTCCATAAAAATCTCTTTCAAAGCAGAACGAGATATAGCCCCGTCTGCCAACTTAACTAATCTATGGGAACGATCTTTTGCCCTTCGATCGCGATGAACCGTCGGTTGACAGGAAGATGGGTCTCTGTGTCGATATGCCCGCTGGTCCAGCGAATTTCGAGGCGTTCAATCTGTTCCGCTTTGCCAACGCCAAAATGGGCGCGCAGGTCGTGGAAAGAGAGGTAACTCCCGCCACTCTGCACCTCCCGATATTGGACGTGTGTTCCGGTTACGACCTTAATTCTCGCACCGATTCCAGAGCGGTTGCTTTTTTGTCCGACGGCTTGGATTTGTATCCAATTGTTTTGGTTGCCGACGACATTTTGGAGCAGATCTGGACGTTGATTGCAGTTTGTAACGAGGATGTCAAGGTCTCCGTCGTTGTCGTAATCCCCGATAGCAGCCCCACGACTGACTTTTTTGAGCGTTAAACCGTCTGTCTCTGACGTAACATTCACGAACGTGCCGTCGCCTATGTTCTTGAACAGTAGGTTTTTCTGTGGATAACTGACATGCTTCTCAAGGGCAGTAATGTTATCCATTAAGTGTCCATTAGCGACGAAGATGTCTTGATGTCCGTCGTTGTCGTAATCAAAGAATCTGATGCCCCATCCCAAGTAGCCGTGTGTTACCTCTGCTATGCCGGAGGCGATCGTATTATCGGTAAAAAAGGTGCCGTCGTGGTTGCGGTAGACGGTATTGGTTTCAGTCTGATAGTTGCTGACGGTCAGATCAAGTCTTCCGTCATTGTCGTAGTCCCCGAAATCCGTCCCCATCCCGGCTTCTTCTTTCCCCATATCATTATAGCACACCCCTGAAATTAATGCAAGTTCTAAAAAGTTGTCATTCCCGTTGTTTTGGAATAGGAAGTTTGGATCTTGATCGTTTGCGACGTAGAGGTCGATATCGCCATCGGTGTCGTAATCCCCGAATGTTACACCTAACCCGTGCTGTGGATGTAAGTTTGGTGATTGGTATATGTGTGAAGCATCCGTGAATGTGCTGTCTCCGTTGTTTTTATAGAAAGTATCGTGAACTGGGGGATATGCGTGGGGACCACAATAGACGTGAACCCCTCGCTCTTCACATCGGATATCGTTCTCTGGCGTATATACGGCATAGTTGGCTACATAGAGGTCCAAGTGCCCATCATTATCGACATCGGCGAAAGCGGAGCTGGTGCCCCAGTTTCGGTTGCCGACCCCAGCTTGCGTCGTTATATCTGAGAATGTGCCGTTACCATTGTTTTGGTAGAGTTGGTCTTCGCCGAAGTTGGTGACGTATAGGTCAAGGTCTCCATCGTTATCGTAATCACCGACAGTCGCACCGACACCATAGGCAGTGCTGCCCACGCCTGTTTCTTTAGTGACATCGGTAAAGGTGCCGTCGCCGTTGTTTCGGTAAAGCGTGTTGGGTTGTGCTTGGTTTGATGGGCTATCTGTCTGAATTGCGCCGTTGACGAGGTAGATGTCGAGATCGCCATCATTGTCATAATCAAAGAATCCGCCGCCGGATCCGAGGAACTCGTTGAAGAGGCGCAAACCGCTCCTGCCATCGGTATGTACGAACGTCAGTCTCGCAGATTCGGTGACATCAACGAAAATCTGTTCTGCCGACCCGGGTGCGCAATATTGGAAACTTATGAATATGGTTGTAATTATTGATGCGAAAAAGCGATAGGAATGTCTGATGTTATTAGGATTGTTTTTTGGCATAAGGGTAGGTTCAGCGCGGTGTTTGTGCGTCTTTACTGTAAACGTTCCAAGTTCTGCAATGCCTCCCAGGCGTCGCTATCATTTGGGTCAATCTGTGTGATGTGCCGGTAGAGATCTATCGCCTTCTGAAACTGCCCCTGTTTTGTGTAAATTTCGGCTAACCCGTGGTACGCCAACGTGAGTTGTGGCATCTTTTGTATTGCTGCCTGCAGATGTACTTCTGCTTTGTCAAAGGACGTTAGTTGGGTATAGAGCCAACCGAGTCGGACGTGTGCTTCTACAGCATCAGGATTCAGTTCAAGAAGTTTCTCAAAGAGCGGAATCGCATGCTCAGGCTTATGGAGACTCATATAGAGTCTCGCCAGTTTATCGTATCCGGTTGTAAAGGTTGGGTTCAGTTGAATCAATGCCTGATATGTCGCAATTGCCGCAGCGACGTGCTTGTGTGCGAGGTGTATCTCAGCTAATTTCAGTCGGAGGGTGGTGTTCGTTGGGTCTTCGGCGAGGGCACCTTCGATTGCATAGGTCTTGTCATAGTAGGTTTTCATCTGCTCGAACACCTTGAGGTGTTCTGCTGCTTTCGCTGTATTGCCGAGGAGTCGATAGACTTTGGAGAGATTATAGTAGTTACTCTGAGCGTAAGGTTTTTTCTGGATTGCTGTCTGATAGTGTCCTACGGCTTGCTGTGGTTTGTGCTGCATGAGGGCAATCAAACCGAGCCATTCGTAGACTTCAGCGAAATCGGGGTTACGTGCGAGGGTGTGTTTGAAGGCGGTGTGAGCTGCGTCAAACTTCGCTTGATGCGTGTAGATGTAACCGAGTCGGTAATGTGTGTTTGCCTCGGTCGGACATTTCTGAACGGCTTCTTTGGCGTGTTGTTCTGCGATGTCCAGTTTGCTCTGCTTGCAATAGATTTCGGACAGGGCGAGATGGGTTAATCCGTAGCGTCTACTATGAGTCGGTGAGTCTTTTGGATCTGTGATTGTCAAAATTGTATTGAACGTCTCAATTGCTAATTCTAATTCATCTTGCAATTTATAGACGTTCGCCAGTTGAAAAAGGACGTGTGAGTTTGTAGGTTGTTGGGACAGAATGGATTTAAAGGTATCCACTGCTTGTGGATAGAGCCGCAGTTTGACGTATTTTACGCCCTGTTGAAACGTTGCTGTCGTTTCGGTTCTGCTGGCGGAAGGTATGAGCCACAAAAGAGCCGTCAATATCAGAACTGCGGGGATACATTGGTGGTATTTACGACCTGTTTCCATGCCGATTTTCCTGGGCAAGCTACGACTGTTTGTCCAGCACATCTTGAATCCAAGACAAGGCAGCCATGCTCGAGGACCAGCCGATAGAGGTTATTGCGAGGAGTGCGACCTGTTGTATTTCTTCTCGGGTAATACCTTCTCGAAGGGCACGGCGGGTGTGCGAATGTACGGCACCTTCAGACTTTGCTCCGATAGCCAACGCGAGTTTGACGAGCCTCGCTGTCTTGGGTTCAATGGGACCAGCGGTGCCACACGCTTCACCCAGTGCCTGATACGTTTTCCAAACTTCGGGGTATTCTTCAATGACATTCTGAAGAAAATCGGGTAATTTATCTTTCATTTTTCGTTGTTGGTTAAATCAATGGTATGAAGCCCGTGTGGGCTTCCCCGGGCATTCCCTGGGTTATTAGTTGTTGGTTAAGAGTATAGGAATCGCGAGTAGAACTCGCTCCTACAAGGAGATGAGAACGCAGCGCGGATCGGGTGCGTTTCTATCCGGTTTTCTCTTTTGGGGGCATTCCGTTTTCTTGTTGTGCTTGTGTTGTGGTTTCGGTTTCCTCTGACTGTTCTTCACTGAGACCCGCCTTGAAGTTTGTGACACTTTTACCGAGTCCGCGCGCCAGTTCAGGCAGACGTTTTCCACCGAATATGAGTAACACGACAGCCAACACAATTAGTAATTCCCATGGGCCAAGGCCTAACATATTTATGCCTCCGTGTTTGACGTAATATTTGTGCATTCTGAGGATGCACGAGATGTATTAGGGTATATGTTACCATAAAAAAAAAAATGTGTCATGTAAAATTGGTTCAGGGTCATTCAGTTTTCCAACAATTTGGGGCCGGAAGCCTGAACTTGTTCGGGAAGAGTGCGCTATCCCGAATAAATTCGGGCATCCAGAAGGAGAAATCCCTCACATAGGTAAACTTATCCCTTAAAACTATGGTAAACCTTAGAATTAATTGGACACCCTCAAAGAATACGCAACCCCCCTAACCCCCCTTATCAAGGGGGAATTGGCAACTTTAGCCGTCGAAAAATGTATATTTATTTTTCAGGTTTACCATAAATAGTCCTGACTGCTTTGAAAAATGTTATTGACAGGAGAGGCAAGACGTGCTATAATTTAGAGGTAGTTTGCGACGCGAATGGTGGAGGGACCTGGCTTATGAACAAGGTGCTGGTCAGTGATCTGCTGTCACAGCAAGGTTTGGATGTTTTAAAAGCGAGTGGTGATTTTGAGGTGGATGTTATTCTCAATCTCTCGCAGGAAGAATTACTGAACCGGATTGCTGACTACGATGCCCTACTTATCAGAAGTGCGACGAAAGTAACGAAAGATATTATTGATGCAGCGACGCGGTTGAAAGTCATCGGACGTGCGGGTGTTGGTGTGGATAACATTGATGTGCAAGCGGCGACACGGAACGGTGTTTTGGTCGTTAACACACCGACAGGAAATACAATTGCGGCGGCGGAGCATACGATTGCGATGCTATTGGCGTTGGCGCGGAATATAGTGCCAGCTGGGATTTCGCTGAAAAACAGGAGTTGGCATCGGAACGATTTCATTGGCGTTGAGTTGTACGGGAAGGTTTTCGGGACTGTGGGGCTCGGTCGGATTGGACGAGAGGTCGCATACCGCGCACAAGCCTTTGAGATGCACGTCATTTCTTATGACCCATATATTTCAGCGAGTGCAGCGGAAAGAATGGGCATTCGGCTTGTGGATCGGGAAACGCTGTTTAGAGAGTCGGATTACATTTCCGTTCATACACATCTGAACGCCGAAACCTATCATAGTATCGGTGCGTCAGAGTTTGCGCTGATGAAACCGAGCTGTCGCCTGATTAACTGTGCGCGGGGTGGTATCATTGATGAAGCTGCGCTTTACCATGCGCTGAAGACAGGCGAACTTGCGGGTGCTGCACTGGATGTCTTTGAAAAGGAACCCGCAACCGATACACCCCTATTGGATTTAGAGAATTTCCTTGCTGTCCCCCACCTCGGTGCATCAACATCTGAGGCACAAGAGCATGTCGCTGTTGAGATTGCCCAGCAGATAACCAACGCGCTCCGTGGACTGCCCGTTGCGAATCCTGTGAATCAACCCAAGATTGACCCACGCATGCTTGATATTTTCGGTCCCTATTTGGAACTTGCTGAAAAAATTGGCAGTTTTCACACGCAGATTGTTGAGGGGCGAATATCAGCGATTAAAATCCATTATAGCGGTAGCCTTTTCCAACAGGAGGATGTTACACCCGTGACCGTTGCTTTGCAGAAGGGGCTTTTGGCACCGGTGCTTAGGGACGTTAACTATGTAAACGCGCCTTTTCTGGTGAAGCAACGCGGGATTTCCGTTACAGAAACGAAGAGCGAGACGGAAGCGGATTTTGCGAACTCGTTGGCTATTACGGTCACGACAGACGAAGGTGAGTCGGTAATTGAGGGGACTGCTTTCGGCAGCAAAGATATCCGTATCGTTCGCATTGATCGGCTTCATATAAATGTAAGACCGGCTGGGTATATTCTTCTTATCTATAACCGCGACCAGCCTGGCATGATAGGTTTGATGGGGACAATCTTAGGGAAGCACGGGATCAATATTGCGGATATGACGGTCGGACGTTCACGCTTGTGGGAGCGTGCTGTGACCCTTATTAATGTGGATAGTCCTGTACCTCGGCACGTTTTACAAACGATCGCTGCACAAAAGCAGATTGACTTTGTGAAGCAGGTCTTTTTGCCGTAGCAGTCAGCAGTCAGGGCGTTCGTTCCGAAAGCCAAAGCCATTTTCAGCAGTCAGTAGTCAGTCGACAACTCAAAAAAAGGACAGAACACTTGGATGCCAAACAGAAATGTCTATTTATTAATGACGAAATTCCGAAGGCAAAGTTATTTGAGAGCGAAAAGCGGGAGGTCCATCCCGATTGCAATACTTCATGGCGCATCTCGCCAGAGCCGTTTTGGATCTCTGAGACGGACTTGAAATGGTTTGAGGAACTCGGTTCGCATCTTTTAAACTTTTATCGTGCATGCAACCTGCTCTATTCACAGAGTGTTCGTGGGATTCAACCGGCATGGGTGGCTGAATACTTGGAATTCGGTAAGCCTGAAATGGTTATCCAGTATGGACGGATGAACCGTTTTAAGAGCCAACTACCCGGTGTCCTGCGTCCAGATATTCTTCCGACGGGTGATCGGATGGTGATTACAGAACTTGATTCGATACCGGGTTTCATCGGTGGGACAGGCTGTCTGGCGCGGCTGTATGCGGAGCTCGGCTATCCTATCATTGGCGGTAGCGACGGTATGGTAACTGGATATGCGGAGATGATCCGTGCGTTGGCGAAGAAAGAGGATCCGACCCTCGCAATCGTTGTTTCAGATGAATCGGAAGATTATTGGGCAGAGATGGTGTGGCTGGCTTCGGCACTTTGTGAAGTCGGACTACAAGCTTTTGTTGCCAAGCCCCACGAAGTAATTTTTACCGAAGATGGGTTGCTGGTCGAGAGTGGAACGGATCGGGTAGCAGTTGATGTGTTATACCGTTTCTACGAACTGTTTGATCTGCTGAATATCCCGAAAGCCGAGTTAATGCTCTATAGTGCGAAGAAACGCACTGTTGTTATGACCCCGCCTCCGAAATCCTACTTGGAAGAGAAATTGTGCCTCGCGCTTTTCCATCATCCTGCACTTCAACCGTTTTGGAAACGTCAACTCGGCAAAAGAAGTTATCCGTTTTTACAGGATGTGATTCCAGAGACGTGGATTGTGGATGCGCGTCCCCTGCCCCCTCATGCTGTGATTCCTAATTTGGAGGTGGATGGTAACGCTTTGATGGATTGGCGACAGCTCGGTTCCGTGACGCAGAAACAACGGGAATTGGTTATCAAACCGTCTGGTTTTTCGGAGTTTGCGTGGGGGAGCCGTGGTGTGGCGATTGGACACGACATTCCGACAGAAGAGTGGGAAGCCGTCATTGAGAACAGCCTTGAGAATTTTGAGAGGAACCCGTACGTCCTGCAGAAGTTCCATACGGCGGAACGCGTGCGGATGCAGTATTACGACTTCGATCGCGGAGAGGTTCAAGAGATGGCGTGCCGTCCGCTGCTCCGTCCGTACTATTTTGTGGTAGGGGATACGGTGAAACTTGGCGGTATGCAAGCGGCGGTCTGTCCTGCGGATAAGAAAATTTTACACGGTATGGTGGATTCGATTATTGTGCCGTGTGCCGAGAGGCAATAGAAGTATAGGGGTGGTTTTAAACCGCGCTGGATTCGCAAAAGTCGCAAAAAAAGAAAAATAAGGAAGGTGATTCAGTCATGCAATTGAGTGAGAAGCAGTTGGCGCAGTTCCGAAGTGATGGGTATCTTACCATTGAAGGATTTTTCGACCCGATTGAAGCGAAAGTCCTCCGTCTGGAATTGGAACGGATTTACGATACGGAACTCAAAAATGGGACGGGTATCAACTGTGCGGTGCAAACGGATGGGACTCAACGGGACAATGAAGGCGAGAGGCAGAATCTTCAGGTCATCCCGCTCAACAACCGTAGCGACTTGCACAAAGCATTGCCGTTTCATCCGAAGGTTATTTCTGCTGTTCAGCAGTTGATTGGCGATGAATTTATGTTGGAGCTGGATCAGGCGTTCTGGAAACCGCCGCAAGTTGGTATTGGAACGAGTTGGCATCAAGATAACGCCTATTTCAAGATAGCGGATCCGTTGCGTGGCACAGCGATGTGGATTGCTATCCACGATGCGAACGTTGAGAACGGGTGTATGCACGTCATTCCGGGGAGCCATCGGGAGATGTATGAACACTATCGTGACCCGTTGAGTGACCATCATATTCGGTGCGATCCACCTGAAGAACGTGCGGTGCCGATTGAGTTGAAAGCGGGTGGTGTGCTTTTCTTCTGCTATGGGGTGGCGCACTGCACGAAGTCGAACCTCTCTGATAAGGAACGCGCAGGGGTTGCGCTCCATTTCCTCCACAACGATTTCGGGGGTAGGGAGCTCTGGGAAAAAAATAATACGACAAAACCTATGCTTCGCGGTCCCCTGGCAACTGGTGGTGAAACCGAATTCGGTGAGAAGTTTGAAGGTAGATGGGAAGAACTGATGAATGCTGTGCTTGCATCTGATTAGCGTGGGTTCAGGATTTCACTTTTTCTGAAATTATGCACCCTTTCCGTCCCAAAGGTGCCTCTTTAATTATAAGAGGATTCTCTGTTTTACATTAAAAAATTTGTACCATTTACATCGGACGTGTGTTAATTATGTCCGAATAGACACGCGTATGTTTTCGGTGTAATAGGATCTTTACGGAGGGACGGACGAAATGAGACAGTTACTAAGTTATGCGGTATTTCTCCTGGTATTTGGAATCGTAAGTTATGCTACAGCAGACCTCACCGACGATCTTGCTGTTTATTTTACATTTGACAATATCGAAGGTAATCGGATTCTTGATGAATCCGGCAATGGTCTGGATGCTGAGGTTATCGAAAATACCAAATTTGTTGAGGGAAAATACGGGAACGCCGTTCATATCACGCGTAGGACTGAGGATTGCGTGAATGTGCCCACTGCTGATAAACTGGAAATTGATGGTGAGATTACAATGATGGCGTGGGTGTATCACGAAGACTGGATAGTACGTACTTCTCAATGGTTAGATAAGGGCAATTATAGCGAGGATTTCAAGAGTAGCTACGGTATGGTGGTTTTTGATAACGACGATGCTGGCGGTGGTGCATGGCTTAACAATGGTTCTGGTATTGGACTTATCTTAGGCGGTGAAAACCAGATGCGGTTCATAATTCAAAATAGGATGAAAAATAAAACTTGGCATCACATTGTAGGGACCTGCCAGAACAAGAGCGTCAAAATCTATCTTGATGGAGAAATCCTGATTACGAGTCCAATGTCGTTTGGCTTCATTGGTGTAAATGACCAAGACTTGCGGATTGGGTGTGCTAAGAGTAAACCGCGGTATGCGTTTGAAAATGGATCTATTGATGAAGTCGCGATATGGAGTCGTGCACTTGGTGCAGATGAAATCAAAACTGCGATGCAAGGTCCGTTGTTTGATGTTACACCGAAGGATAAAGTTGCTACCATGTGGGGAGATATTAAGCGGGAGGCGTTTTAGCCTTAGCGAAAAGGCAGGTATTAAAGTTACACGTATTTGTTCGCACTGCTAAACCAGGGTCATTCAGTTTTCCAAAAATTTACATCCGAATGCCCGGATTTAGTCTGGGAATAGACTAAATCCATAGCGCAAGTCGCGTGTGGACTTGCGGGACAATGTATTACATTCTTGTTGGGGAAAAGTGTGCTGTCCCGAATAAATTCGGGCTTCCGGAAACAAAAAAGGCTTCACATAGACAAACTTAACTCTTAAAACTAAATAGTCCTGATTGCTAAACCAGAATGTATTGCATTCTCGATGGTTTCGTGATACACTCTAATCACTTCCGAACCAGTTTGTGTCTTTAGATATAGGATGACTTCACAGGAGGACGGATAGAATGAAACAGATATTCAGTTACGCGGCGTTATGCTGCGCTATGATGTTTATAGCGGTAGGCTATGCTACAGCAGATTTAGCGGAAGGACTTGTCCTTTACTTCACGTTTGACAATGTTAACGGCAAGACAATTGTTGATGACTCTGGCAATGGACTTGATGCAGATGTTATTGCGAATACCGATTTTGTGGATGGCAAATACGGGAAAGCAATTCATATCACTGCACTGGGGATGGATTGTGTGAACGTTCCTGCGTCTGATGAACTGAAAATTAGTGGCGAGATAACGATGGCGGCGTGGATTTATCAAGAAAGTTGGAACACGGATGCACAGTGGTTCGATAAAAACTGCCATAACGGCGGCGAACATAATTCCTACGGTATCGGTGCTTTTAACGGGGGCGCGAATTTCAATATGTTCTTGGGTACAGGGAACGGCAGACCTACATTAAGCCAGCCACATGGATTGGACACGGATACGTGGTATCACGTCGTTGGTACTTATGACGGGGCAACTATGAAGGTTTATGTGGATGGTGAGGTGGCAGCGGAACAAGACCAGAAGATTGACTTCCAAGGCACCAATGATCAGGATTTGCGGATTGGATGTTCTAAGGACAGACCGAATTATACTTTCGAGAACGGTTCTATTGATGAGGCGGCTATTTGGCGGCGTGCGCTCAGTGAGGCTGAGATTAATGAGATAATGAATGAAGGGTTCCTTGCAGTTTCACCCCTTGATAAAACTGCGACAACATGGGGCAATATTAAGCGAACAACTGGCATACGCTAACGCGGATTAAGGTAGAGGAAAAATGGTAAAAATTGGAATTGTCGGTATTGGGTTTATGGGCATGATTCACTATTATGGAATTCAGCGCGCCACCGGTGCCGAAGTGGTTGCTATTTGCACACGCGACCCGAAAAAACTATCTGGTGATTGGACGGGTATTCAGGGCAATTTTGGACCTCGTGGTGGTATGGAGGATCTCTCAAACGTCCGGAAATATAGTGAGATTGACGAGCTCCTTGCGGATGAAGAGGTCGATTTGGTTGACATTTGTCTGCCGACACATCTCCACAAATCGGTCAGCATGGCATCCCTTGCCGCTGGGAAACATACATTGGTTGAGAAACCAATCTCAATCTCTATGGAGGATGCGAATGAACTTGTTGAACTGGCGGAAAAGATAGGCGCGGATCGGAAGGCTGCGCTACAAAGTCCATGTTTTCTGATGGTGGCGCATGTGCTTCCTTTCTTTGCTGAATATGCGTATGCGAAGCGGGTGGTCGAGGAAGGAAAATACGGCAAATTGCTCGGTGCACATTTCAAACGTATCACCTCGAGACCGGGGAGGCCACGAAATATCGATGATCTCGAAAAGAGTGGCGGTCCGGGAATCGATTTGCACATCCACGACACGCATTTCATTCAACTGCTCTGTGGTGTTCCCGATGCTGTGTTTTCGCAAGGTAAACTTGCAGGTGCTAACTATGTGGAGTATTTGACGACACAGTACATCTACAACGATAAAGATATTTCCGTGAGTTGTTCGTCTGGCGGGGCAACGCAGCGTGGCCGTGCTTTCTCGCACGGGTTTGAAGTCTATCTCGAAAAAGCGACACTGCTTTATGATTTCTCAACATTAGCAGGCGAACCGTCTACTGCGATGCCGTTGACGCTTCTGAATGACGAGGGAGCGGTCGAACAGGTGGATTTGGGAGATGTTGATCCGATTGATGCTTTTACTGCTGAACTTCAATACGCTGTTGACGCGATTGATTGGGAAAACGAACCGGCGGCACTGTCAGGGGTCGGTGCAAGGGACGCGCTGTTGTTGTGCTATAAAGAGGCGGAATCGATTAGAACGGGTCAGATTGTTCCGATTCGTTAAGATGTTGTTACAGCACGACAGAGTGTGCCTACTACTTTTGAATGACTTCCTTCTATTCTGTTAGCAACATTGGTGAGCTTTATGTTCCGGTTGAATGTCGAGAGGCTGTTTTTGCGCGGGCGCGCGTTAAGTTGTTCGCGCATCAGGACTTGAGGCATCTCAATCGGATTTTCACGCATATTCGGCATGGTGGTATTGCGGTTGTAGAGGGACGCTGGGAACAGATTACGGATGTTATGGACTATATCCAACGCCATAAACAGGATTTAGTCCAACACACTGACCGTAACACTAAACGACGAGATGCGAGAGATTCACATCGGAGATCTGCAAGCCATGCCCTGAAAGAAGCCTTAGCAAAATTCGTATGCTGGGCAGATGCGGACGGAATATTACAAGTTGAACCACCACTTGTTCTCCCCTACCTATTGGAACTTGCCGGTGAACCCCCTGGCGCGAACGAAGGAAAACCTTTTCTCCTATCTCTGACAAAAATCCAACAGATTCAGAATGCGCTGGCGGATACGTATCCTATTCCTGCGCTTGATGCTTCGCTTGTGGCTTCCGAGAATGTCCTTGCGCCGCGCTCGCAGGAGACGATTGAATGTTTTCAAGAAGCGTTGCAATATGTCCGTCAAGACGCGCCTGCTATAGTTGCGGATATTGGGTGTGGAAGTGGGTGTTTGACCTTGTTGGCGCGACAGGAATTGGGGGAACAGGTTGAAATATATGCATCTGATCTGCTTCCCGAAGCGGTTGCGACAACGAAGTTGAACCTTCAACGACTTCTCACAGATTCAGACGCTGTACACGTCATGCCCCCGGGTGACCTATTTGATCCTTTTCCCTCACATCAGTTTGATGCGATTATCTTTAATGCGCCGTGGGTTGTCGCCCGTGTTCGCACGCGTGCTGAACTGGCTATTCACGATGAGAAGCAGGAGACGGTGAAACGCTTTTTTTCGCAGGTGTCAGATTTCTTGAAGCCTGATGGGACGGTTTTATTGGGTTATGCTGACGCTTCGGGACCTAAGGCGATTGATAATCTTGAAGCGATAATTACGGAAGCTGGTTTTAAAGTGGACACTTTCTTTAACAGACGGGTTGCGACGCATCGTTCTAAACGGAAGTGGGAGCAGATTCGGGTGTATGTGTTGCGTCGGGTGTAGTGATTCAGACTCGGAGATCTCACAATTACTGATGTGCCGGTGAACGGGCGAGGTTGGTAAACCTCGCCTACCTGTTTTAAGGGAAGTACGTGAGTTTAATCTCGAACAATAGACACAGATGTTCCTTCTTGTAGCCGATGTTGTTCACTGACAATCACTTGTGTTCCATTGATGAGCCGCGAGATAATCTCTATTTCGCTCCCGTAGATACCACCGACGTTTATCTGTTCTCGGTGCGCTGCATTTTCCCTAACGGTAAAAACAGTCCCACTCCCGTTCTGAATATGTAAGACTGCATGGAAAGGGAGTAATTGTACGTTTTTTCGCTCACCCGTTTTGATAGAAACTGTGATCGTACCCCCCGGTTTCAGACTGCTGTTGTGAGAAAGGGATCCTGCGGAATTCGGTACCGTTGCATGAACAAGGACCGTGTTGTTTTCACGGTCAACCGTTGGACTGATAAAATCAATCGTGCCGACAATATTCTGAATACCGGAATCCGTGGAAATCAGGGCGAGTTCACCGCTGTTAATACGGCGCGCATCTTGGACGGGCATGCGCCAAACGGCTTTGAGGCGATCGACACCGATTATTGTAAATATCGGTTTCGCTGCAGGCGATGTGGCGGATAATGTATGGTCTCCAGCATTTGAGTGGCGTGTTGCGATAATGCCGTCAATCGGGGATTTAATGGTTGCATCGCTCAATTGTTCCCGCGCGATTTTAAGTTGTTCTTCGGCTTGACGGGCCGCGGATCTCGTGATTTCAATCTCATGTTCCCAAGATTTTGCTTCCACGAGTTTCTGTGCTGCATTGAAATCGGCTTGTGCTTGTGTCACCTTTGATTCTGCTAAAGCGATCTCGCGTTCCCACGCGCGGATTTCCACGAGTTTCTGTGCAACGTCTAATTCTGCTTTTGCTCTTTCCACGGACGGATGCCTCGCGCCCTCTTGAAATTGATCTGCTGTAACGACGGCTTCTTCGTAGCGGGTTTGTGCGACTTTCAAGCGGTTTTCAGCTGCTTCAAAATCGCTGTCACTGATGTGTTGTTTTTCATGTAGCGACTTTGTGCGTTCAAAATCCAACTGCGCTTTGTCGAGTTCCACTTTCGCCCGTGTCAACGCCTGTTCTGCATTTGTTTTCGATTTTTCGATGGATTCCTGAGCTGCTTGGTACGCCGCTTCTGCCTGCACGAGTTGATTCCGAATCCGCATCTCGGCAAGTGAGTTTGTTTCTGTCAGCTGCGACTGTGCTGTCATTAGCGTTTCCTGTGCGATTGCTAGCTGAGATTCAACGCGTCCTTGGGCGTTTGCTTGTGTTGTTGTGAGTTGAGATTGTGCGTTGCTCAGTGCTGATTCTGCACGTATCACGGCGAGTGTGGCTTCGTTTGAATCGGTCTCTGCGAGTACATCGCCTTTCGCGACATTTTGTCCGACTGTTGCCCTCAGCACAACAATTTTCCCCGAAACATTGGCGAATACTTGGACTTCTGCTTGTGGTTCTAAATGTCCGGTGTACTGCTTAGCAGAAACAATCGTACCGCGTCTCACGGTTGTAACCGATACGGCTACCGGCGATGTCGCTTCTTGGGCAGTTGCATTGCTAACACCCAAACAACAGATAAGGGTAAGGAATTTTATCAGGTGCGTTTTCAAAGCGTGTTTATTGGTCATTTTTGAGTTTGTCCTTGAAATCCTTTGTGAACTTTTTCATTTTCGGGTGGATTATGAATTGACAGTAGGGCTGCCTTGGATTCAGTTCAAAATAGTTTTGATGGTAATCTTCAGCAGGATAGAAGGTGTCACTTGGTGTAATTTCCGTAACGATCGGTGCTTCCCACAGATCGGATGCATCCGTCTCTGCTTTAGATTTTTCAGCGATGCGTTGTTGTTCTTCCGTGTGGTAGAAGATCGCCGACCGGTATTGAGTGCCGACATCAGCACCTTGGCGATTTAACGTTGTTGGGTCGTGTGTATGCCAAAAAACTTCCAATAATTCTTCATAAGAGATAACGCTCGGATCGAATTGAATCTGAATCACCTCGGCGTGGCCTGTCATTCCCATACATACTGCCTGATAAGTTGGGTTGACAGTCGTCCCGCCGGTGTATCCTGAGACGACCTCATGAACGCCTTTCAGTTGTAGGAAGACTGCCTCAACACACCAAAAACAACCTGCGCCAAACGTCGCTGTCTCTAATTGCATTTTTCATTGGCGGTTTTCGCGTCGTGGCGAAGTCCGCGCTGCTCCTTTTAATCGTTATGAGTCGTTAGTTATTGGTTATCGGTTAAGAGATGCTTTTGTAACAAACGTCGGTTCGGTAAAGATATTGTAGCGCAAGTTAACAGTTTGCGGTACGAGTAGAAATCCTTTATCGACAGAGTCATTTAGTTTTCGGTTGCGATCTCGGTTTCCGTTGACATAAGTTAACGTTTTTATCCAATATCGCGAGCACAGCTCGCTCCTACAGTGAAAAATATTCACACATATAAAGTAAATATGTAAAACTAAACGAACCTGCTTTATCGAGTCCCAAACTTGCAAAAAGCGGAGGACTGTGCTATACTTATGACCTATGAAACGCTTTTTCTTATTCTCTATGTTTCTATGCTTGATGGCATGCCAATCAGAGGATCAACGGGCAAAAGCATTTGTTAACCAGCTCGGTGACACAGAGGTGTTTCGTCGCACTGAAGCGGGAGAAGCCTTAGTCGAGATGGGGCCCGCGGCGATTGATGCCCTGATTCAAGGGTTATCCCATGAAAATCCTCAGATTCGTGAGATGTCCGTGTGGACACTCAGCGAGATTAAGACCCCAACGGCTCGCGTTGTGCCTGCAATTATCACCTCCCTCGCTGATCCAGAGGAGACAGTCCGCGTTGTCGGTTCGGTCGCGCTTCAGAATATAGGTGAACCCGCCGTGCGGTATCTTATTGATGCCTTAACCGCAGCACCGTCAGCGGATATTCGACTGAATGCCGCCTATGCGTTAGGCGAAATCGGCGAACCGCTGGAGACAATCATTCCAGCACTCATCACCTCCCTCACCGATCCGGAGTGGAACGTCCGTCGCCTTACCGTCCGTGCTTTGATTAGGATAGGCACGCCAGCGGTTGATCCGTTGATTGAGGCACTGCATTCACCCGATCAAGATCTCCGTCGTATGGCAGAACGGGCGTTGAACGATATGGGGACTGTACGAGCACTTAGGGCAATTACAGAAGCAAAGCGACGGTCACTTGACCGCTGAATCTATTCCGAAGAAATTCTTTGCCCCTCAGTCCGAAGGCAGTCGTCCCAATAGGAGACAGCATACGTTCTTACAGCGTCGGGTTGATGTCCCTGCTCAAGGTACTGCGAGACCCAATCGAGCAACTGTTGTCGGAGAGAAGGTCGAATTTCACCGTCAACGTAAGCAAGTTCGTGGAAGTCCTGCCGGGTATCTGCGTCTAACTGGAAATCAATTTGACGATACAGCACAAGGTTAACTATCAATCCAAGCGTGAGCTGCTCAATGGGATTCGGGAAAATGCTAAGCGGTGGATCGAGAGCGAACAGATTTTCCTGGGGTAAGGCGTGGACGTAGTGGCATCGGTTCTCGATGCACGCCAGCTGTCGGTCAATGGTGTCAACCTCAGCCAAGTGGATGAATGTTCTTGGAAAATCCGCCTCTCTGATTGTTACCTGAAGCGTCCGAATCGTTGTCCTATAGGTTAGCAACGCCTTTAGAAATTCGAGTTCCGTCTGTGTATAGATTGGGATGCTTTCGGTTTCCATGTCCGTGTAGTTTGTCCCGAGCATCCGTTCTTCATCCGATGTAGGTGTTAGAATTGCGCCGTTGTCTAAAAGGTGTCGTGCTCTCTCTAACAACTTTTCTGTTAGCGTATTGCCGATTTGGAAGAATTTGACGACCCTGTTTTTGCAGAGGAGACGAACAGCTTTGTCAAGATCGCCTTTGCTGCCGTATTCTAATCCAAGACTGGTAAGCGTAAAAGCGGTTTGAATATGCGTTCGGAGTGCCGATTCATCAGAGAGGTCTCTCGTCTTCATTGTGATGAGTTTGTGGGCAATAGCGGCGATGTTCTGATAGAGCGTATCCGCCTGTTCACGCGGTATGCCGTCGAGGGTATCTCCGTGTGCGAGTGCTTGTGCGAGAAAGAGACGGCTGTCAAGCGTTGCATCCGCTACAAGGGAAAACCTATTCGTTTTTGTCGTCGGGTGCATCGTCGTCGTCATCCTCATCAAGGGTAAGTGATTCTAAATCGACCTTTTCCATGAGGTCGGCTTCGGTGACATCAATGCCGGTTTCCTTATCACGCGCCTGAAGGCGTTCCGATCTATCCGCTTTTGCGGCATCGAAAACAGCAGCGAGTTCAGCTTCGACATTGCCCTCGGCATTAATATCGGCGAGTTCGTTGATAAGAATTCCGAAGATCTCATGGTCCGCTTCCCAGATAGCGTCGCAGATTGCCCGTGCGCGTTCGTCGGCATAGTCAATTGCAGGCGAACCTGGGTCCATCAATTCATTTTCGAGGAACATAGCGGTGTATTGACTTTTGACAGTGATGCGTCCGTGGAGAAGGGTTGCTAACAACCGAAGGTCGAGTTCTCTGAGGAACCGTCCGAGGTCGTCCCGTTCGCATTCAGAAAGTTCAAAAAGCCAGAGGTCCAATGACTCTTCATCAAGTTTTCCATCACGCCAAACGGCGATGTCAAGGAGTTCCTCAAATTGTTCGTTTGAGAGGCACGGCAGTAGTACCGAGGCGAGTCCTGTACCGAGCATTGTATCCAGGACTTGGAGTACATCCTCGGTAGTACTTTCCTGAATAAGTTCGGTACAGTCGGGTACGAGATAATACAGCTGCTCGCGTGATTTTGGGTTACGGGTTGCAGAGAGTATCTCTAATTGCTGATGCTTTTCGTAGCTTTGAAAGAGTAGTTCTGCTTCACGCGTTGGTAGAGACAGAAGTTTCTTACTTTCGGAGCGTGGAGCTATTGTTTTCAGACTGTTCATGCCGACTTCTCCATTATGAAACGGGTTCGGATACCAAATAGCACCTTACTTCAAAAGTTATTTCTCACGAAACTGAGATTTTTCGCTGCGGATGCCACTGGATCATCCTTTCCGGGCGTTTCCAGTACGAACCAACTGTCGTATCCAATAGCGTGGGTAGCGTCAAAGACTGCGGGGAAATCGACATCGCCTTCGCCAGCGTGATTGCCGCTTGTATCCTTGATGTGCATCTGTGAAATAGCAGCACCGAGACTCCGAATCTCGGCTGGCGAGTCATAACCGAATCCGGTGGCGTTCCCCATGTCATAGTAGACACCAACGGCTGATGAGCCGACGTTATCAATAATTCTTTGGTGCTGTTCTGCGCTTACCGTTGATTCGATTGCGAGAGAGATGCCATATTTTTCGGCGGTTTCGGCAGCGGCTTTCAACCCGTCTATGAAACGTGGGGCGTCGATGTGGTCGTCCTCGATTTTACCGTTCCCAAAGAACGGTACCAAAATAACGTTGGCACCGAGTTGCGGTGCGGTCTCTGCGAGATATTGCAGCTTCGCGATGCCTTCGCTCCGTGTGCTATCGGTCGGATGCATAAACGAATAAGCAGTAAAACCACCGGGGGATAGTGAGGGGATTTCGACCCCAGCTGCTTCTGCTAAACTGTTTACCTTGTTGATACCGCCATCTTGCCAGAGCAGGTGTTCACGGTAGTTGACTCCCATGCAGACTTCGACACCGTCGAACCCGATTTCTTTTGCCTTCTGAAAGGATTCTTCAAAGGAAACAGGCAACATTCCATCTCTAATACCTACTTTCATACTTTTCTCCTAATGGATATAATCTACGATTCAGACTGAATTTTGGATTAATTCTGAATTTTAACATAGTATTAACCCGAATTGCAAGGAGATCTGCAAATTTTCTTGATTTGTTTTGTTAATTACGAAACTATAGGAAATTCTGTTGATTTTTTTTAGTTGACGTGTTAGCATATTTTAACACTCCCCGTCAAATCCCCCTGCTTTAGCTTGTGGGATGTAGATGGCTAATGATTCAATATGTGAAAGGGCATCACGGACTGCCCAGCGAAAGAACTAAGGTGTAATACCACATCGCAATAACTACAAAGTCGGTGGATAGCGTCCATATCAAGCCAATACAGTTGATCTAAACTGTAGACTGGAATGCGCAAGCGGAGAGCAAAGAGTTCTCCCGAAGTCTCATGACTTGCCGCGTGGCGTGCCCGGTAGGAAGGGCAGCTGTAAAATGGGTGGAAACAGAGCCAACCCACGACATTGCGGGAAACCAATCAAACGGGCAGGCTTAGCTGCCCTAAGTGGAGCGGTTGTTAGACGTTCAACCCTTCGGGAAGAACGCTTACCGCAAGGAAGCACAAGCCCCTACCTTTAGTTAGTGGGTACTATGACATCAATTATCCGTACGGACGAACCGAAAGCTATCTGAAGGGTAGAAAGGTCTTTAGATACCGATAAATATCGTCCAGTACGAAAAATAGAAAGGATATGTAATGAAACAGATTACTTGTATAATTGGGATATTGCTTTTGTCTGTATGTCTCATCCCTGGTGTTTTTGCCCAGAACTTGATGAGCGATGAATTCCAGGGGACGGGTCAAGACTTGCAGTCCTTCTGGCAGGTCAAGGATGGCGATAAGAGTCCTTGGGAGCTGCAAGACGGATTGCTGGTTGCCGAAGCGGGTTTCGATCAGAATGTATGGGGTGATGATACCTCTACACGTTTTTATCAGATCACGGATCAACAACAGTTTGACATTGAAACGTCAATGGTTGTTGATTACGCCGATGCGTGTACTGTGGCTGGCATCATCGTGTATTCTGCAACAACAAAAGATCACCAAGACCGTGATGGTCAGTGGGTAACATTGAAGTTGTGGGGACGTGGTGCTGCGCAAGGCAACAATGCCGTGCTTCAATACCAACGTCGTCAGAATGATGACGGTGCTTTGGGATATGTTGGTACACAAGTCGACTACAACCCAGATCAAGGTCGTATTCCGATTGAGCTCCGCGTGGCGCGCGATGGCGACGACTACGAGTCATGGTTCAAACCGAATGCAGAAGGCGATTGGGTCTCCGTGAGTACAGTGACAAACGAACTTGAAGATCCGCTTGAGGTTGGCCTCTACGTCGGTATCTGTGAAGGCGAAAGTGCTGCGGGTCGGATGACTGTTACTTTTGACTATTTCTTAGAGGCATCCAGCGATCCAACACCGGTTGACCCGCGCGACAGGCTTGCTGTTACGTGGGGTGAGCTGAAAGGGCAATAGTCGTAACTGTTTGTAGTTTTTCTGAATTGCTGGCGGCTCTCATGCCGCCAGTTCTTTTAAAGGAGGTGAGATTTGAGGTACATCGCTATCGTATTTTTTATTGGTTTTGTGGTACTTTATGGCACTTCTACTGAAGGGGCAGAGTCTCTGGGTGATCCTTTTGATGGAAATGCTTTGAAGAATCCGAATTGGAAATGGAAGACCTCTGATGTAGAAGACGTTGAACCGAAAGAATGGGATCTTAGTAAAACAAAAGCCGGATGGCTTCACGTCACGGGTGAACTGAATCGTAATCTCTGGCCCTCAGACACAACGAATCGGCTCTATCAGGAACATGAAGGTGATTTTGACATAGAGACGCACCTGTACATGGACTATGAAGATGCGTGTGTCGTTGCTGGTGTTGTTGCTTACTCGCCAACAACGAAGGATCATCAGGGGCGCGATGGGGAATGGGTAACGATTAAACTCTGGGGCCGCGGTCCTGCCAACGGCAACAATGCCGTTATCCAATATCAGAAACGGCAGTTCGATAATGCTGAAGGGCTTGTCGGTGTCGTTCCAGGCTTCCAGGACCCGGCGGGTGAAATGGAGCTTTACATGCGACTCCGTCGTGAGAAGGATACTTTTACGGCGTGGTGGAAGCGGGAAGCCAATGATACTTGGATTGACATTGGGGAAACTGAACAGGAGTTTGATGAACCGCTTGAAGTCGGTATCTACGTCGGTATTTGCGATGGCAAAGGCGAACAGGTTGCGCAGTTTGCGTATTTTGAGGACCTGCTCGTGCCATTTGATGTCTCGCCTCGTGCGAAATTGCCTATTGCTTGGGGTGATTTGAAACGTCGGCGTAGTCTTCCGGATAATCCTTAACTGTTGCTAAATTTGGAGCATCACAAAAGATTCTTACTGGAAATGAAGGCCACCTGTTTTATAATCTTCATACTCATTTTTATAAGCAGTGTTGACTTTGTTGGTGCTGAGGTAAGTGAGTTTGCTCAGGAGGTCCTTTCTACGATAGAATGGGTCTCCATTCCCGAAGGCACGTTTCTGATGGGTTCAACCCCTGAGGAGGTGGAAGCGGCTTACGAAGACGCGAAGTTGCGGAGCTCTATGCTTGAACGGCACACCTTTGATGCGGAACTGCCGCAACATCAGGTCTATTTGAGTGCTTATGAAATCTCGCGGTATGAAATCACGAACGCGCAATACCGCGCTTTCATTGAGGCGACAGACCGTCCGACACCGCGTGGGCACAACGGTGAGGAGACTTGGTTAGATGAAACGCTCAATGGTGACACACAGCCCGTTGTGGGTGTAACCTGGTTTGATGCGCAAGCGTTCGCGGAATGGATTGGTGGAAGCCTTCCAACTGAAGCGCAGTGGGAACGCGCTGCACGCGGCACATCAGCACGCACATATCCGTGGGGAGATACGCCCCCTAAGGCGCGTCAACATGCGAACTTCGCGCGTCGCTATAATCGTTCGGTGTCGGTGGGACAGTTCTCGAAAGGTGAATCACCAGAAGGCATTGCGGACCTTGCTGGAAATGTATGGGAGTGGTGTCTCGATGAATACAGTCCGACAGCCTATCAACGAGGTAGTAGCGATGTGTCCCGAAATCCGCTCAATCTTCGCTTTCGAGATGTGCTTCGGGCGAGAGTGATTCGGGGGGGCGCGTGGGATGTCGGCCGCGCGTTTCTCCGCTCAGGTTTGCGGTTCAAATTCTACCCTTTAGATTCAACGCATACAATCGGGTTTCGGGTCGTCCGCCCCCGCCCAAAAATAAAAGAATAGCCTTCCTATCACTATGTTCCAACCCAAACACTATCTGTCCTGCTTGTTGTCCCTCTTCTTTTTTCTCCTTCCGTACCTCAGCAGTGCTAATCCGTATTTCCGCGATGTAACTGATGCTATGAAACTTGATTTCCGGCACGTCAACGGATTTTCTGCGGAACGCCGACTCGTTGAGACGATGGGCAGCGGCGGGGCACTCTTTGACTTTGACAACGATGACGATTTAGATCTCTACCTTGTTCAAGGCAATTCACTTTCTCCGTCGGCAGAACCTCTGCTTAAAAATCGGCTCTACCGAAACGATGCTGGTATTTTTATTGACATTACAGCGTCTGCAAATGTTGGTGATACCGGCTATGGACTCGGTGCTGTCGCTGCGGATTACAATTCTGATGGGTATCGCGACCTATACGTGACAAACTTGGGGAAAAACGTGTTATATCGGAACAATGGAGATGGCACGTTTACCGATGTAACCGAGCAAGCACAGGTAGGTTGTCCACTGTTGAGTGCGAGTGCGGCGTTTGCTGACATTGACCGAGACGGCGATCTTGATCTCTATGTGTGCAACTACGTTGAATATGCTTTGGAAACCGATATCCCGTGCTATTACAAAAATAGTTTACGTATCTATTGCGGTCCTAACGAATATCAAGGTATTGCCGATGTGTTGTATCGAAACAACGGAGATGGCACGTTCACGGATGTTACGAAACCAGCGGGTGTTTATGAACCGACGACGCGCGGGCTTGGGGTTGTTTTTACAGATATAGACAACGACGGTTGGGTGGACATCTACGTCGCAAACGATATGTCTCCGAATACGCTTTTTATGAATCAAGGCGACGGAACTTTTCAAGAGGAGGGTGTACGCCGCGGTGTTGCGTATAACGGCGATGGGCTCGCAAACGGCTCGATGGGTGTAGACGCTGGCGATTATGATAACGACGGCGATATAGATCTTTGGGTGACGAATTTCGCGTTGGAAGCGAACTGTCTCATGCAAAACGATGGCGACGGTTACTTTGAGGATATGACATTTGATACGAACCTCGCCGATCCGTCTTTTTATGCGCTCGGCTTCGGGACTCGCTTTATTGACTTTGATAACGACGGTTGGTTAGATATACTCGTTGGGAATGGGCATATCTGGGATAATGTGAAGCAGATTGACGCGAAACAGCACTACGCGCAGCCTGTGCAACTCTTTCGTAATCGAGGCGGGATTTCACAAAACGGTGCTGGTTTTACTGAGATTACCGCTGAGGCTGGATTGGATAAAACACCTTATGTCGTCCGTGGGATGCTCTTCGGGGATATAGATATGGATGGCGATGTGGACGTTGTTCTGTGCCAGTCGAACCGTCGAGCAGTTATTCTCAGCAATGAGGTCGGCAATGTGAACGCGTGGCTAACGGTGAAATTGGTAGGAACAGATGGCAATACGGACGCGATTGGTGCGCAAGTTCAGGTAGAGACGGACGGCATGACACTCCTGCGCGAGGTTATCTGTGGGGCGAGTTATTTGTCAGGCAATGATCTCCGTCTCACCTTTGGGTTGGGAAGTGCAACGCGGATAGACAACCTCCAGATTCGCTGGCACAACGGAAGCGTTCAGGAGTTAGGAGCAGTCCCAATGCGTCAATCTATAACATTCTTACAGGATTGACACAGTTGGTTGTCAGTGCTATAATACAGAATCATGAAGATTGTTGAAGAGAGAGAAGCGTGGGTTCACACGCACTTCATCCTTGATAGTTTTTACGTCACAGAGCAGGAACGTCGGCAGATTTCTATCAATGTCGAGCCGGAGTTAATGCAACTCGGACTCCAGTACGGACTGACCTATAACATCGCGCCATCAAAACATCGCGCTATTGTTGTGCTTGAGTGTATACCGTTTGACCCGGTTAAAGAGATTATCAAAAAGTTGATTAATGATGTGATTGCGGACTTTCCGGTCAGGCTCCCCGAACAGCGGAATGTTGTCACGAATATCAGCGTGGCAGAAGATGTTGACAATTAACTGATGCTGGTAAAAGGGAAAATTGTTTGATTCCGGATGTTAATTTGCGTTACAACTTGAAGGCATTTAGCCACTAAAAAAGGGAGATAAGAAATGGACCCCAAATTGATCCAATCAAATCCGTCCATCATGATGGGGAAACCTGTTATTGCAGGCACACGTATTCCTGTTGAATTGATTTTGGAAAAGTTCGCTGCCGGAGAAACGGTTGAACAACTGCTTGAGGCGTACCCACGTTTGACTGAGGAAGGTATCCGCGCAGCGTTTCTTTTTGCTGCGCAAGTTCTTCGTGCTGATGTCATTTATCCCATATCGGAACGGTCGCTATGAATTTGGTTGTGGATGAAAGCGTTGATAACTTTATTGTAGATGCTCTTAGACGGGATGGACATAACGTCTTATATATTTCAGAATTTGCTCCAAGCATTGACGATAACACAGTATTAGACTTAGCCAACCAGCATGATGCTCTACTGGTTACAGAGGACAAGGATTTTGGTGAACTTGTTTTTCGTAATGAGCGCGTTCACACAGGTGTTGTTCTCATTCGTCTTAGCGGTTTGTCAACACAAGCGAAAATACACAGTGTCTCAACCACTTTTGCAAATCAAGGTCATGAATTGCGAAACGCTTTTAGTGTTATTTCTCCAGGAAGGGTAAGAATCCGTCGTCATCCTTAATACCAAGTCATCCGAATGATCTGTATAAGATAGCGGTTGTACGTCAGTCTTGCTTTAGTGATTAGTGTCCGAGCCCTGGTGCAGTAAGAACATGCGTTCCCACAGTGCCGTCAGTGATGTTAAAAATTGAGGGGAATTCGTCGCACCACCCGTCGTTTGCACTCGGACAGAATTGACGTGAGTTGCCTTCAATAGCCGTTATACCGGGAATGCGCGCAGCGAGTCCGGCGGAGTGTAAGAAAGATGCCCCCGGACACGTCAAGTCCTGCACGGCGAGGAACATACCGTATGCTGCAGCAGCAGCACCCATGAGCAACGCCTGAGATTGCCCCTTACATGCTTTGAGCGCAACGCCGGAATATCCTTGTTCACGTGCCAATAGAAAAGTCTCAAAATCGGTCAGCGATTCGTCTATCACCACTGGCTTTATCTCGGCGGCTTTGTGCATTTTATTTTCGGGATGCGCCTTTAGATTCCGATCGGTCGGCTGCTCGATGTAAGCGAGGCGTTGGAAGGCTTCACGCTCCGTCTCTTGAATCTGGTTGAGAAATGCCAACAGATATTCGACATCTTGACAGGTTTCGTTGAAATCGGCGGAGTAATGCCACGTGTCAATACCGTGCTTTGCCTGTGTTTCTGCGGTGACTTTATCGATTGCGAGGACGCGCGCCACGTCCCATCCTAAGTCGTCACCGTTGAGTTTAATCTTGAGGTGTGTCAATCCATCGGCGACAATCCATTCGGGAAGCGTTTCGGGTAGACCGTCGTTGAGGCGTTCGGCAATATCGGCATCGGTGAGCGGATCGAGTGCGCCGACGAGATGATAAAGCGGCATGCTTGGCTTGGGTTGGCGTGAAGTATACTGGTCGAGATATTTTCCAGTGAATTTTTCATTCAAGCTTTTGTCGAGCAAGTTTTGGTTTGCAAGCGGCACCAAAAAATGCGACAGATCCGCTTCAATAAATTTTTCACCTAAGCCGTTGTAACTATTAATGCCGTTTGCTTTCCCGAATCCGTCGTGAATTGCTGCATCAATGGGACTCGTTGTGACGACGGTGCAGAGTTTTGGTACGGGTGATGTGAGTTGCATGGTGTCGGACAACGCGTCGGCGATTCGCAAGAATTCGGGTTCAAGTACTTCGGAGAGTTCGAGTGGGTGAGCGCATAGCGTGCAATCTTGTGTTGCCTTGACTGCTAATTCGGCGAGTTTTTTCATCGCTGCGAGGCTCTCGTCGAAAGGGGCATAACGCGGTGGGAATGCCCAGACGTTACCGAGCGGCATTGACCCTTTACCCTCTGCCTCTTTGCCGTCGCGCGTCTGAACTCGTATGCGGACGTTAAAGAGTACACAGTGATCTGTCGGCACGCCGCCGAACTTCAGGGGGGTCCGGTATTGATGTTCTTCAAAGTCGTAATGCACATCAAGGATGCGTATATCTGTCGGTTTTGGCATAATTTCCTCGTTGCAAGGTCTGTTTTTTTGTATAGTAATTGATTTGCTAAAGCACGTCAAGTAATTTCTCTGTCCTTTGCTCCATGACGAAACGGAGGCTTCTTCTCAATGACACATAACCCAAAAATTCAAAAACTCACTTCACTACTCGATAAACATCAAACGTATCGGAACACCTGTCTGAATCTTATCGCTTCGGAGAACACGCCTTCGCCGTTGGTAGAAGAACTTTTCGACGAACGGTTGGCACGGCGGTATGGGAATTATTCTGGCACTGACCTTTACCAGCGCAATTACAAGGGCAATCGCTATATTGCTGAAATAGAAGCGTATACACAGGAACTGGCGAAGGAATTGTTCGGTGCTGCGTATGTCGATTTCCGTCCACTCTCAGGGAACATTGCGGGGATCGGAACAACGTTTGCGTTAGCGAAACCCGGGGACACGGCGTTAGAGGTACATAACGGACACCACTATGCTGAAAAACTGCTCTCCTCACCGCTCAAGGTGGAATTGCGATCCATTCCGATTCCGTGGGACGGACGACGTTCAAACATTGATCTCGATGCAACGCTTGCGCTAATTGCGGAATACAAGCCAAGTATTGTTAACGTCGGTTCCGGTGTATTTCTCTTTCCACAACCTGTACGAGAACTGAAGCAGGCAATGCGCGAAGCGAATCCGGATGCCTACCTCATCTACGATGCCTCGCATGTTATTGGACTTATTGCGGGTAAACGGTTTCAGTCACCGTTCGACGAGGGAGCGGATGTGATCATCTCCAGTACGCATAAAACGCTTGCGGGACCCCAGGGCGGCATGATTCTAACCAATGATGCGTCTATTGCTGAACGGGTTGCGAAGGGACTTTATCCGTTGTTGATGAGCAATCACCATCTGAATCGGCTTCCAGCATTAGCGGGAACGTTTATAGAGTGGATGGAATGCGGCAGGGCGCAAGCAGATGCGATTGTTGAAAACGCAAAAGCACTCGGAGGTGCATTAGCGGAACGCGGCGTTCCGATACTGGGTGCGGATCTCGGCTTCACGGAGTCGCATACCTTAATTCTGATTGTAGATAAGTATGGCGGGGGTGGTGCACTCGCCAATCATTTGGAAGCGTGCCATATTATTGCGGGTGCGGCGGGGTTGCCGCCGGAGGTCGGTACGTCTGGGTTGCGTATGGGTGTTCAGGAGGTTACGCGGTGGGGGATGACCCCGGCGGATGCCGCGGACATTGCGGATTGTATTGTTGCTGCGCTTTCTGGTGGGAGTCCTGAAGTACTCAAGCCACAAGTCGCAGAAGTTGCGCGTCGGTTTAATACGATCCAGTTTACTGTGGATTAGAATAAAAAATGTAGTAACGGTTCTGAATAACGCGGATTTCCTATAAATGTTCTGTCGTGTCTACCCAGTTTTTTGTGGCGGTTCAGGCAAGCCAAGGAATATGTTGATTTTTCAAATACGGGGTAAGGTATTCTTGGAGTTGGAGTCGTGCGTTGCGAAGATGTGATTTGATGGTGCCTTCGGATTTATTGAGGCGTGCAGCGATGGTTTTGATAGGGAGTTCGTGTAGGTAGTATAATAGAAATACCTCACGGCGAGGCTTAGTGAGGTAGGCGATAGCGTTTTGGAGCATCTGGTGTAATTCCTGCGCTTGAAGGGATTCACCAGGGCAGGAGTGCGTTTGTGTAATCTGGTGTTCCTTGATAGTGTGTAGTGGCTCGATGTTATTGTGGTGTTTCTGACGACGGAAAAAGTCGAGACACACATTTTCAGCGATGCGGTAGAGCCAAGAGTAGAACGCTGCTTCACCGCGGAAGGTATTGATGGCACGAAATGCTTTGAGAAAGGTTTCTTGTGTGAGATCTTTTGCGGTGTCAAAGTTCTTGACGCGTCCCAAAATCTGGTGATAGAGGGAAGCATGGTATTTTTCAACGAGTGGGTTGAAGGCTTCGGTGTCGCCGTGTTGCGTGCGTTTGATGAGGTGAAAATCGTTTGTGTTATTCATTTTGACCATCGGATTTGGGATGAAATATTCAAGGTATCTGACGAATTACTTATTAGATTAGTTATTTCGTCCGGTTTTCTCCCTAAGTGTGACAATATAATACTTATCTCCGCCATAGTATGATATTGTTTCATTTCCCCGACAAAGCCGACATCTAAGGGAACATCCGTAAAAGTATTGAGTGATGTGCATCGTGTGCCAATTTTTTTTCGTGCTGGGTCATAAAACTTAGCGAAGAGATATTCCGGGGGGCGCGGCGGGGTGATAACGGAGTCTTGACTTCCTACGTGTTTAGCACCAGCATCAGCGTACAATTGTAAAATTCGTTTTGAAGTTGTATCCCATGAGATACTGTCTAAGTTAACCGTGTGAGATAACTCTTCATTTTCCAGTACATCCTCAATGATCTCTTGGAGAGTGGGAACATCAAATCTGTCGCAGTGATAAAACCGATCAAAGTATGGATTGTCTGGTAGTGGTTCTTCGCATACGACGATTGTTGGTATACCAACAGCAGCCGCGAGAGAAAGTACGTAAGGTTCTACATTACCTCTGGCGATAAAAATTAAAAGGTCCAAAGCTTTCAATACATGAGGAAGAATATCAATATCTGAAACATCCTCAATTATAAAGGAATGGTGTTGCCCCAGAGTTATTTGTCCTCCCGTGATACACAAGTACAAGTGTTTAATGTCATTTTTGGCTAAATGGTTCGCCAACCAATCCCCGTCACTGCCAAAAACCCCAATCGCGGGAGTCTGATTGAAATTATCATTTTCAAGGGCTTGTGAGAGCGAGACCTTAAGTGCAGTTTTCTCTGGAAGGGGGCGAATTAAACGTGGGTCAACTCCCAATGGCATAGACTCAAGGCAGGGCAAATCAGAGAAGACATCACGCAGCTTTGATTCTAACCAGAAATATGGGCAGAACCATACGTCAGTATCCTTAAGGCGCGAATAAGCAGGAGAGAGGTTATTAAATGTGGAATTACTCCCGCTGTAGTCACTGATGAATAGTAAGATAGGAATTTTACACCTTTTAAGGAACTGCAGGTCCTCCTCGTGTAGGGGGGCAAACATTACGATTGCATCACACGACGAAGGGAGATTTGCAACTGCGGTGTAGGAGAAGTGTGGAGCGTAGGAAATTTTCTCAATAAGTGGATATGTGCCACCTTCAATCTCATCCGTGTCTTGTTCTCCAAAACTATCTGGTGATTCTGGAACAAGTACTGATAAATTTGTGTGCTGTGAAAGGTTGTTGAATAAGGCATAGTAAGCAGCGTTGGAGAGAAGCGAACGAGATTGCAGATTACGAATGAAGCCAGGTGAGACAACAAATTGGGAGCCGGATAGAGGTTCTACGGCACTCTGATTTTCAGCCGTGGTAAAGATGACTCCCAGTTCAGCGAGTTCAACAAGTCGGAAAACGGCTTCTTCAATCGCGGACCAAGTATAATTAACTCTCAGACCTTCCAAGATATCATTGAATTTGCATCGATTATATTGAGACAGGATTTGATACATGATCGGATCAACTTGCAGACAAACCTCTTTTTCCAAATCGATAACAACAGGTGGATTTCCATCTCGAAGCAAACAAGTTTCTTTGATAGATCCCAATGGAAAATTTAGCATACTATCTCCTTGATCCAACGCTTAGTTAAATAATTGTAAACCCTTCATGTAAAAAGGTCCTTGACAAAGGAGCGTTAAAATAACCCCAAAGCAAATAACAGGTGCGAAATGTAAGGGACGACAGACCTTAATCTTGTTTGAGAATCCTTCAAATTTTCCTTCTTGACACAACTGTTTTACTCTTTCTAAAGTCTCCCTTGGAATCCCTGTTGTAGTTGGCGGTAGGATCACATTCTCGGGTTTAACCTGTTCCTGTGGAGAAATGGCTGTGTATGCTACGACTCCATCCTCATCAGATCGCGCAATCTGTTCTGCTGGAATTGAATGCTCTTGTAGACCCATAACGGACACTTCGTCCGTAAAAATGGTTTGAAGGAGGGATGTGAGTACCGTATGAAGAATCCCGATACCTAATAGAAATCCGAAGGATATCAAAAGCACGGAAGTAGGGATAAAGAATGCCAATCCCAGGGCAATCAGACAACTACTCACTACCAATATCACCTTGTGTTTATTGCTAATTTTCTGCTGAATTTCAGCCAAAATTTTTCTCGCTATTAAAAGGGAAAAAGACAAGTAAACCAGATAGTAAAGGTACGATGGTAGTTCTAGGGCTTGTAGAATAGGCAATAGTGCCCAATTCAGGATTTGCCTTGTAACTGCGAAAACAATTAACATAAATGGTATCACGAGAGCATTGTTTTTTAAGGTCTGTGCGTTGTTAGTTAGAAGTGAAGATAGCGCGCTAATCTTCTGTTGCCCTGATGTCTTCACAAGTGCTAAGATAATAATCAGACAAAGACTCGGCACAAAGATATTGATTAAGAGAACAATAGGCATGTAGGTAATAGTACTCACTGGGGCTGATATTGAACCAATAGGTGGAAGAAGTAGCATGCAAGCAAAACACAATTTTGCATCTCCGGGTGCCCAAATTCCCCAATAATAGAAGAGAAAAGAAAACACCGCCCCACCAAGAACAAGAGTTAGAATCGCCGTATAACTTACGAGATCAAAGTAGTGATAAACGGCTTGTGCGTAGGTGCCAATAAAAACCATAAAAATAACATGGATATTCCGTATTCTCCGAAATTTGATATCGGTGTAGGTGCATATTAAACAAAAAGCCACTGTCAGTGCAGCATGAAGAAAGATAGTATAAGAGATAAGCATTTATTTAATCAACCCCATCAAAAGTTGCTTCTGCCGACCACGCTTGTTAGCACGGCAGAGAAAAATATAAGCATCATAGCTGTCAAATTATGGTTTCTATGAATGACTTGACTCGATTGAGTGACTCTAAACCCTTATCAGGGAACAGATGGCTGATGAGTGCCTCAATTTCACGCGTTGAATGTTTCTGCATCAAGGATAGAATGATTCCTTCTGCTGTGTCTTGTCTGTACGCGGAACGCATAAAAGGATTTTCCCCTTGAATACCGACGAGACTTAGCAGATGCGACCTAACACATCTATTCTGCTCACCAATTGGGTAGTACTCGGAAAAAATTACCTGGGGGATCCGATTCCTTTTTTGATAAGCAATTTTTTGCTGTTGTTTTTGCTGTCTGATCAGTGTGATAAATGCCTCAGCTGTTTTATCCCAGTCAAACCGCTGTGCTTGCTTTAAGGCATTATGCGCAAGTTTTTCTCTTTTTGAATTATCACCAATAACCTCGCGAATAGCGGTAGACAAAGCCTCGACAGGGATATATCCAGCAAAACTCCCAATTTCATACGTGAACGTATCGCACTCCACCAGAACGCCTCCATTTCCGATAACTTCCGGTAGACCAGAGAAACGACCGGCAATAACTGGAACACCACACGACATTGCTTCAAGCGGTGCGTTCCCAAACGATTCCTCCCCCACCACTGATGGGAAACAGTGAAGGTCGAATGCGTTGAAAAATAGCGGTAGAAGTGGACGTTTCTGCCGCCCTGCGAAGATGAAATTTTCCGGAAAATCTCGCAGTTTATAGGAAGCCAAAGTTGGAGCTACTACTAAAAAGACGTAGTCAGGGTTTTGGCGCGCGATCTCGAGATAGTACCCTGCACCCTTTTCAGGCTGAAACCGAGAAAGGAATCCTATGACTGGCATTTTTTGAATTCGGCTATCGCCTACCAATTTCGCGACTTGTTCCTTGGCAACCTGTTTGTCCATAGGTTTAAAAAGGGTTTTATCAATGCCGTTTGGAATGCATGTGAAAATTTCCTTGTCTGTGGTTAAACTACTATAAAAATCTATGACTGCTTGTGAGGGAGTCACCAACCTGTCAAAGTCTCGCATAGCGGCATGCCAGAACAGTGTAGCATTGATGAAATCCCCATTCTGTCCACGAATGCTGGGAACCCGGATAATAAGAGGACAATTCAAAAATCGCAGTATTTGTAAGAGGGGTTGTGGGTTATGTATAGGTATTGGGCAGAGGACAGCATCAAACTGTTCTTGCTGAACTCGAAGGAGACTGGCAACATCGTTTCTATTGAAAAACACCGTATCTTCGGAGGAATTTTCTTTCCGTGTTGTCGAAAAGTAGATGTCACAGGACCTCCTCAGTCTATCAATGATTGTGTGCCAAACAATTTGGGCACCGGCTGCCGAGTTGCTAACATCTTCTAATTTGGGACTGTGAATTAACAACTTCAAACGATCTGACCGACGGTAATTTGTTTGAGACATTCCGATTAGGTACTCGTGAAGTTGTGCAATAATCTTGCGAAGAAAATCTGGTGGGTACGTTTGGCAGAAGCGTTCAAAGATTTCCTCTGGATCCGCTCCTGGATTACCTTTCAAATAATTAACGATTTGGTAAGTTGGAAAATCAATTTCAGAGACTTTGCATGTCTTGGAGTTGGATAGGTAAAACTTGCCTTCATGTTCAAATGAGTCGATAATTGATAAAACATTTTCAAACATTTCTTTTCTACCCTCTATTTCTATATAACCATACAAGCGATCATTTTTCTTTTTCTATCTTCTGTTTGGAGTTAGAAAAGAACGGTTGTATGGCTTCACTAAAAAGATAATATCCTTCTGGTACGATTCCTAAGTGTTCTTTAAATTTATGGGGCATCAAATAGTATCCGCATCGAACGCTTCCACTCTGATGAGTAAGATAAGGCTGCGTAGCCCCTTCAATTTTATCGTTAATTGCTTTTAAATGTGAGTACACTGCGATATGAATCTCTTGTAATCTTTTCTGATCTGGAACGGAGTATCGACCATTTGGCTTTCTTCGTTTTCGGATCTCTAATCTTTCATTGTATAAGTTTGCAGCCATCTCAAAATTATTATTGATAAAACGCGTCAATGCCTTTGTTGCCGGGTTTTGTTTAATGGGCGGTTGGGTTGACTTTTCGACTACATTGTGTTTTTGAGATCCTATATCCACTGCACCATCTTCCCTATCTACCAAGGTATCGGGTCTCTGAAAGGGAACACCTCGAGGTGTCCCAACTCTAAGGCGGTTCGGTAATTCTTCCCACTGAACAATTATCATAATGGTTAGCACCATCACACCGACCAAAATGGCACTTAAAATATAACGAAATTTCATACACTTCCTTGATTTTCCAATGGAACACTGCGAATTAAGGAATCTTCCAGTTGCGTTGAAATTTGACATTCTTCTTACTGCGGATTAATGCAATCCGGTACTTTGACGCGTCCTCGTAGCGTTCTATTGATTGGTCGTCAAAGTGATACAGTCCAAAGGTATCAGCATCTGGTGTAAATGCCTTCTTAGGCATTAGATATTTCTTTCCCGATTCGTAGCGAACGACACAACTGACCCTCAGCTCGTCAATGTACACGCCGGAGGTTGAGAGCGTTTTTTGCTTCTCCGGAAACATAGTTTCTTTCAAAATTGGAACACCACCAATTATAAGGCGATTGTCATTAGGGGCTAGAGATACTCCTGGACTCTTTCCTGTTATAAAGCCATTGCTTCCGAGTGTAACGCCGTTGTCAATTATGGCTACATAATGCACCCACTGCCTTGCGGGTAGATGGGCATTGATCATACCTGAAACCTCGTCAGTTTCTGAATTCTGGTTCAAGATGCCCCCGATAGAATCTCGAACACCATCAAAATTGCTGTCTCCGAAGAGTCCAAGAATTGCCCAACTAAAGCGGCCTGTTTGTCCAACAAGTGAAAAAGCGTTTTGAATACTCGGTGGATTTTCTATGTATATCCAGGCCTCAAGAGTAAGCGGTCCAGAGTAATCCGGGAACCAATGGGATTCACTTTCAATATGCGACAGTTCCAGATTCAGTTCACACCAGCCACCACCGGCAGGTGAAGGTTCGTGTGGCACAGCAAGTAGCGTAAGCGGAGAGATTACGAAATTAGCGATAAGTATAAAGAGCACTTTCTTGAGATGTTCCATTGAATACTTTTCTACCTTTCACCAATAGGTGGGTTTAAGAAAGGGACAAGTGCCTCTGAAAATTGGTAATATCCTTCCGGTATTTGTCCTAACACTTCTTCAAAAACATGCGGAAAAAGATACTTTTCGCACCCCACGAAACCTGAAGGAGACTGAGCTAATTTCACCTCAACAGCCCCCGGAACCTTTTCGCTGATAGCGGTGAGAGCATCATAAGTTTCATATTGTATCTCTTGAAGACGTGCTTGATCTGTTGGTGACAGACGGGTATAAACGAGCTGTCCTTTGTATTGAAGTTGCTTGCGTCTACGTTTAATTTCAAATTTTTCATAGTACAATTCTGCTGCTTTCCCAAATTGGGTATTAATGAATTGTAGAGTCTGTTCAATTTCAGTGGAGGCTGAACTAGCTTCATGGTCATTAAAGGTTCCATCATTTGAGGATTGCGATTCGGTCTGAAGGGAGACATCTGTAGGTATATCTACAATCGTTTCAGGTATGGTTTCAAGCGGCTTACTGGACTGATCGCCAATATCTTCAACTTCAAGAGGTAACTGCGTCTCAAGAGGTATATCTGTTTCTATTACCTCAGTTTTTTCTATCTTTATTGCTGTTTGCTCTTTTCTTAACTGTTCTAAAAATCTTTGTGTTTGTTCTACACCTTTTCGGGTTTCATGTTGGACATGCTGATCATAGAATAGACTCACAGTGATGATGAGCACAAAGATAACAAAACTAATAAAAAAAAGTCTGTTTGAAAATAGAGTACCTAACATATCAGTGGGGCCTCCATTAGATATGTTTAGAAGTCTGAGGGTGTTGATTAAATTACACTTTACATGATTAACATCTACTTAGTGGCAGTGCATGATAACATTCAGATACCTCACATACTTGTCTAAGTATAGCAAAATGGAGGCAACTTGGGTGGTCTATGTATAATCCGTTGCATTGCATGATTTAAGAATCAACATATCACGCTTAATGTGAGCGCGATATGTTGATAATATTTAGAGACAAAGGCATCTCCTAATAAATTCGAGGCGTTATTCCTCACACCGAGTATGGGTGCCGTCAAAAACGACACAAGTCTCATCAGGGCAGACTTGTACCCACGTCCCGCTAATAAAAGCCTCGCACTTGATATCACAATGCCAAGTCCCAAGGCCAGGATAGCTGCAGGTTTTTTCTGAGCATGGTTCACAAGGTGCAGCGTGGGCACCACCAGCAAGTACACTCAGTGCCCCGGCTGCCGCCGAAAACGTCAATCCTGCCCGGACGGCCTGCTCGGGACTCACACCTCCTACCTCAGCGGTAAAGAAATGAGAGAATTTCTTCTTCAATTGATGACTAAACATATATTCCTCCTAATTGAAATTCTAAAGTTAGTCGCGAAATGGCTATTAGAAGCCAAGTATCTTAAAAATGAGTGCGAATTCTAATTCTTTGAGACACGCTTTGCTCTATCATATTCATCTGCATATCCCAACTAGATCTCAAGCTAGATCTCAAGGCATGAAATTTAACACACTCGTTTAGGTGTTAAATTATTTTTCCAGTCTAAAAAATCTGGCAGATAGACAAAGTCAAACCTAGAGGTTTCGCACTGACTATAGGACATCTGCAATTAAGTTGCAGATCATGAGAGCCGCGCATAGGTGGTGGCTCTCAAGAACGGAAAGCATTAAAACTCTTAGATAAATCCTTTACTCTGTTTTACTACTGTCGTTGGCATGTTTGCTGAACATTTAGTAATAGTTGATTGTTAATCATCCTTTCATCAAGCAGCAGCGTGGGTGAACTGGTAATTCGAAAGGGCGTTTTTTGTATGATATTTTCTCGCAAAAGCGTAATACCTTCTTGATTGCCCGAAAGACTCTGAATTTGACTGACATTAATTCCAAGTTTTTCCGCACACCTTTGCCATGGTTCTTCTATGTTTTTAGCACGACACAAAAGATAGCTGAAGAGTTTCTCCGGATAGTATTTCTGAATGAGCAGTTGTCGGATGTTTTCAAGCACTTCTTTACGTCCATGTAGACTACGAAATATTTTACTAACATCCACCTCACCCGCCGGATGATCGGTTTCCGAAGCGATGAACCGCAGTTGAAAGTCAACCTGATTCTTATATTCTTCAATCACAGGTAGAATCTTGGATTCTGCTTGTGTTCCAAAAGGACAGTAACTCATCACCCATAACTCAACTTTAGGTTTTGAAGGATTTTGTTTGATTCTCCGTTTAAGGTGTTCCTCAAAAGAATTACGAAGTGTGCGAGTGTGATCAATATCAGGATAGTGAAGTTGAACGACTTCATTGAAACCCAGCGAGTGTTCTTGGTCGTGGCACTCCAAGCAAACCGTTTGATCAACTTGCTTCTTGATGTAAGGTCCCATGGGGTCGCTTACATGAAAACCTCCTGGTCCATGACAAGATTCGCATTGCACACCTTCGTAAAGTTCATTGGATGGATTACTAAACTGGTAACCTGACTCATTTCCAAAACCGGTTACATGGCATGGGACACAGTTTGGATGGAGTGAACGTTGAACTTGCTTCAGGGTATTAAAAGCGTACGCATGCTTTGTTTCCAGCCACTGATTGTGCTCTTCTAAATGACATGTTCGACAGCTATCCGCTCCGACTAAGTAATTCTCACTGAATTCAGGAATAATCTGTGAAGGTAACACAACGTGTGACTTGCTTAACTCCGGGTTTTGTGAGATTTTATAATACAATTCAACTATAACATCTTCAACAACGGGGTCCGGAACAATTGTATCAGAAATATCAACATACTGTATGTGTGTGACAGGCGACTCAGCCAATGCGACATCAATGACTCCAAGACGCTTGCCATTGTTCCCAGGGAACGCGATCAGCGTATCTTCAACGGAAAAAGAGACGGATTCTGAACCAGCGATGCTCAGAATTACGTGTATCCCTGAATCTTGTCGCGCTAACTGTGTACACTCATGCCTCTCTAAGTCCGTAAGTAATACGAAGAAATCAACTTGTTCGTTTTTCAAAAGATGAATCTGATTTTCCACAAAAGACAACAAATTTTCTAATTTTCCTTCTGTTTGATTTACAAGCATTGCTGAAATGACCCCGATTCGGTAAACATCACTCTCCAAAATTTCTGCCTGTTTGATACTGAAAGGGCGATTAGAAACCCCTGAAATAAGCGGAAAGGTAGAACTCAGAGAGCGGATCTGTTGTTCCCAATTGAGATCTTCTTTCGTTAGGTGGATGAGATCATATCCTATCAATTTCATTGATCGGATGTAAGCGTCGCTTGACAATTGATAAAGGGCATCTATCTCTTGTGTCAGCGGGAAAATTCTACCAATATCTAAATGGACTAAGGATGGATCATTTTTACGTAATTCCTTGATAAGTGTAGCCCTTCTGGAAATTCCTCCAAGCTGCCCGGAGAAACAACCGCACGGCTGTAAATATCCATGGGTGTTTCCGGTAAATAAAATTCTGAGAGTGCCATCAGCCTCGGACTCCAGAATTGATTGAGCGATAGTTTCAGTATGTCGTTGTTCCTTTAAAATACGTTCAATTTGGTCAAGTCTTCTATTCTCGTTTAGGACTGAAATGAGTAGAGGCACGGTACATAGCGCAACAACAACTCCGATAAAAAGAATACGGTAATAAATATGTTCTGTAAAACGTTTTGATGTTTTCAATTTTGTATCCCTTTATAAAGTCTCATAAAATCAAATGTATTTGTGCTGTGATCTTTTGTTAGCATTGCCATAGACGAATTATAGCAGTGTTGCGACGACCGGTGTTCCTACCACCCTCGGCGCACCTCTGAAAAATATCGGAGACTGCCACGACAAAAACTATTTCGTCACAGTATGTCAAAAAGACGAAAATAGTTTCCAATAACTATTTGTTCGACTCTTCACCTCCTCCAATTAGCGGATGATAGATATCCGGATAATGCCTTTTTAGCCATGCTCTAAATGCTATCACCGCTCGATGATAGCGAACCTTGGCTGTGTTTGGCTTGATACCCAACTCTTTTCCAATTGCTTTAAATGTCATACTGCTGTTCAGCCTTAAGCTATTGAGTCTTAATTGGAAGACTGCTAATTCTTCTGGCCGCAGCGTTTTTTCAAAACGACGGCGGATGTCCCCAATTTCGTTATCAATCGTCTCATGTTCCGGTTGATCCATCACTGGTGCTAAAAGCAATTCTATGAGAGATATGTGTCCCGATTCGTCTTCTGCGGTAATATCTAACACTACCTGCGCGTCTTGCTTCTGCTTCTCCTGAATCCATCTTGCGATTACATGTGTTGCGATCCCGTATAACCAAGACCGAAAAACTCTGGGAGATTGCCCTTTTTTCAGACTGTCCAGTGCCGCAAGGAACGTTTCTTGGGTGAGGTCCTCTGCGTCTTCCGGATTTCTGATTTTCCTTTTGAAAAATCTCTGAAGGACACTCAGGTATCTTTGACAGAGTGTGTTTCCTGCCTCTTCATCACCGTTTTGATAGCGTTGCACAAGATGTGCGTCACTCTGTTCTTCATAATCTTTTGACATTTAGGACGCGTGTCCTTTACTAATATAAGTGTGAAAATTGCGTAAAAAGGTTTCAAAAAAATGAACTGCGTTTTCCCGATTAGGGATACTGTGCTAATTATATAGTCGTAATTTTGCAGGCGAAAACGTGCATAATCTGAAAAAAATCATATAGCGATATTTCATGTTTTCTGTCTGAGATTTTTCCGATAATGGTTATACTCTTTATAATTAAAGACACCGTTTTGAGACAACAAGGGTGCATTAAATAAAAAAATAAAATTTGAGAGATTTACAGAAAATCGAGGATTATGTGGATGGACGGAAAAAAGACTACAAAAAGTGATGTAGCGTAATTGGGATGGACGGCTCAGAAATTGCATTTACCCATTTTTTACTTGACACTTAACAACCTAATCGGGCATAATAGTTAAGTCCTCTAACGGATAACAAAGATAAATTCACCAAAAGGAAATACTTATGACAAAGAAGCAGGCGTTTATTACAGCAGTCGAAAACGGCGATGCATGGACAGTCGAAAACCTATTGGCAACGGATGAAACACTCGCTGCACAGATTGATGCGCCGTGGTTCAGTTTCGATGCACCGGCGATTGTATTTGCTGCTGCCTCCGGTAACCGTGAACTTATTGATGTTCTACTCGATGCTGGGGCGGATATTGATGTCAAAAGCAGTTGGTGGGCAGGCGGTGCCTCGGCGTTACATCACGCTACGGGTTCTATGCTGAATTATGACCGAGAACTGGCTGAGTATCTGATTGAACGGGGAGCGACAATGGATGCACACGCTGCCGCGGGGCTGGATATGTCCGAAAGGCTTGCTGAACTGATTCGCGAAGACCCTGAAGTTGTCAATGCACCAGGGAGCGATGGCATGTCCCCACTCCATTTTGCTGCGACTCCTCGCATCGCTGAACTGCTGCTTGCACACGGCTCGGATATAAACCTACGGGATCGCGACCATAACGGCACACCGGCACAGTGGACACTGGGGAGTCGTCCTGAAGTCTGTCAGTACCTCCTTGAACAAGGGGCGGAAGGCGATATTGTACTCTATTGTGTAACTGGAGACGTTGAACGGGCAAAAGCCGTATTACAGGAAAATCCTGCGCTTCTTGATTTACGGATAAATCATAAAGTTCCAGAAGGTTATACCGTAGTGTCTGACCATTCCGAAGAAATAGATGAGGTTCCGGGGGCGCATGTTTATGCCTATAAAGTTGGACCAACCATGCGACTGCTTGAGATTGCGCTACAGGCAAAGCAGGCAGCGATCGTCGAGATGCTGATGGAATGCGGTTATCAAATCAAACTCCGAGAGTGGTATATGATTGCTGGACAGGGGCCCCGCAATATGGACAGGCTTGTAAAGATGTTTCTCGGAAAAGGTTTGGATATTAATGCGCGTCAGAAGCATCGGCGTGGCGTATGGGCACCGTTGCATTGGGTGGCGCAACGCGGTCTGACGCATGGCATTTCATGTCTATTAGAGAATGGGGCAGATCCGAATATAACTGACGACCAAGGACGCACGCCGATCCATATCATCGCACAGAAGGGAATAGGGAAAAACCAGATCCAGTTACTCATGAAACACGGCGGCAACGTTAGCATACGCGATGCAGAGGGTCAAACGCCGCTGGATTATGCACAGAAGGCGAAAAGAAAGTCTGCCGCAAGTTTTCTCGCAGAATATGCAAATCGCACACAGGAACCGACTTAATTCTGGCGAGAAATTTGAAACAAATATCTATTTTTTCTCGTGTATATTAGGGGAAAATTCTACACCAGAATTGTCGTAAAGACGAAAAATGAATTTTTTGTTGTTATTTTTTGTTTGTTGTGATATAATAGTTAGTATTAGTTAAGACACATTGGTATTGACATCGTTTTTTAACGAGGAAAACGCAATTTGGAGGGACATAAAATCATGGAGCATCAAACGCAAAACTGGGTGAAAGTCGCCGAGTTAAGTGAGGTTCCTGAAGGAAAACCGAAGGCGATTCGGATGGGCGAAGGGCGTAGTATTGCGCTCTTCAACGTTGAAGGACGGATTTATGCGACGGATAATCAGTGTCCGCACATGGGTTATCCACTCACGCGAGGAACGGTTCGGAATGGTGTCCTCACATGTGATTGGCACCGCCGCAGTTTCGATTTGGAAGGTGGGGGCTGTTTCCATGTGGAATGCGACGACTTACGGACTTTTCCGGTTGATGTCCGCGGTAGCGAGATTTGGATAGCACCGGGAGATATGATCTATCGGCGTGCAGAAGAACATAAACAGTTGCTTCGAGAAGGACTTTTAAGTGAAGACCGATGGACGATGTCCAAAGCGATTTCGCTTCTATTAAAAGGTGGTGTGCCGGAAGAAGAGGTCATGGGGACAATCTTAGCACACGTCAGTCGACACATCGCGAGTTCTCACGACGCAGAAGGTGGTAGCGATGTTTCCCGGCTCGTCAACGGACTCAAAGTCGGACGCAGATACACAGATGCAGATAGGCTGATTGCGGTTACGACTGCGGCTTGCTCGGCTGCGGGACCCGCATCCGAACGGCTTGAAGTTGTTCCATTGCCAGAACCTGTCACATGGGAAAAGATAAGTCGGTGGATTCGTAACTTCTCTTATGAAGGGCAATCTGGACGCATTGAGCGGTGTCTGTTCACGGCATATCATAAAGGGGATGCCGATAAGTTGCGTCCTTTACTGTTTGCGTGTGCCGTTGAACCGCATTTTATCGATCTACCCCATATTCCGCTGTATGTCAGTTATCTTTCAGAAGTGGTTGATGAATTTGGGTGGGAACACGCCTCGGAGTTGTTTTTCTATCTGGGTGCCAGACTTGTTGGACATCGTCCAGATGAACCGGAACGGTACCGGCGGGATGCAATCCAAATTATGCGTCAGATGCTTCCGAGTGTTGAAAATGCTAACTTGGAGCGAACTGTTGAGTTTGACGAAGATGCTTTTGTTGAAGCATTGACGAGTGTCAATCTCCAGCGAGCATTTGAAGCGGTAGAAACCGTTTTGGTTGATGGTGTTAAGTTAGAGCGGCTCATTACAACACTGGTGCTTCTCGCGGCGGATCGGATGGCACATACACCGGTAAACGTGGACGCGGGTTGGGAGAACTTGACAACGGAACTCAACCTTGCAGCATCTCTGCGAAGTGCGCAACGCGTGGGTGGCAACGAAATTGCAGCGAAAGGCGTTTTTCACGTTGCATGGCAAATCTTCGCGAACCGCTGGATAAACATTCCCTCACGACCTCTCAGCCAACCGCTGAGTAAAGAAAAACTGGAGGTCCCGGATCAAGCCGAGGGTATCAAGTCTATCATTCGTACAATTCAGACACTGAATGTCCAAAAGGTCGGACCGCAAGTACTCGGTTATCTGAATGCCGGTTATTGTCCTGAACAGTTGCTTGCGGAGATTGGGCATACGGTTCTCTGGGATGATACTGGAAGTCAGATACTTCCGACATTACGCACCGTATTTGAGGAATGGAAGTACGCAGAAGGGCATCCCGCTCAGGCGCAACTTTTGGTCGGATTGGCGCGCTATGTCACGGATATCCGAACAAACAAAGATAATAGGTCTGCGGCTACAACGGCGATGCGTTTTGCTGAAGGTAGAACAACAATTGAGGTCTTTGAAGAATAAAAGGGGGGAAAGACAGTGTTAGCAGAGAATACCAATTTCGTTAAGGTTGCTGCCCGCAGCGATGTAGCGGAAGGGAAACCGAGGGCAGTTAGAATTGAAGGACATAGCATCGCCCTGTTTCAACATGAGGGTGCTATCTATGCGACGGATAATCAATGTCCACACATGGGGTATCCGTTGGTGAGAGGGCGCGTCAGGAGAGGCGTTTTATCGTGTGATTGGCACGGCTGGAGTTACGACATGGAGGGTGGCGGATGCTTTACGGGGGGTTGTGACGACCTCGCCACGTTTCCTGTTGAGGTGCGGAATGGTGATATCTATGTGGATGTCGCCAGTGGCGGTAAGAAACGCGACGATGCCCATTTTTTGCTCCTAAAGGAGGGCTTATTAACGACGGACAACTGGACGCTTTCTAAAGCGATTGCGATTATGTTAGCGAAAGGTGTTTCGGAAGAAGAGACCTTGGAATTGATGGTCAAACACATGGGGGGACATATCTCTACAGATCAGGAGGCGTTCAATGGTGGCAGAAAATTGGCGATGCTGATGAACGGCGTAAAAGTCGCCCGTATGTACGAACCCGAAGATCGACTTATCCCGTTGATGTTGGCGGCAGAGGGTGCAGCGGGTAGATTGGGAGATAGACCCGATCGCCGTCCACTTCCCCCACCGATTGATTGGCAGAAACTGGAAGACTGGATTCGGGTGTTCACGGCTGATAAAGAGTGGGAGGGTATCGAAAAGTGTCTTATCACGGCGCGACGGTTAGGCGGACACGATAAAAAAATTGTACCGCTCCTGTTTGAATGTGCCGTTCAACCCTTCTTCATCAATCATTCCAGGAATCTCATTAATCTTGGGCACTTGGCTGAGTTGTTGGAGCGATTTGGATGGGAGTTGACTGAGGAGTTAGTCTGCAACCTCGGCGCAAAGATTCTTGGCGAGGGACGCGGCAGACCGAGTGAACTTCATCGTGAAGCGATCCAAAAACTGGAAGAAATCAGCCCTCTCTTTGATGAACTTCCACAGGAGACATCTGTTGATTATGACGAAGATAAATTCTCGGCGGCTCTGGTAAGTGGTGATCTCGACGAGGTTTTTGATACACTAACGGAAATGCTTACGGCGGGTGTTCCGATTAACGATCTTGCTACAACTATGGTCATGATGGCAGGCGATAGGATGGCACGGACACCGGTGAACATGAGTCCGGGTTGGTGGGACCTACAAGAAGAGATGGAGTTGGGAGCGACTGTGAGGAAGGTGCTTCGGTATGGTGGAACGAAGGTCGCCGCGAAGGCACTTTATCTTGCAGCGTGGCGGTTTTTCGAGAACCGATGGCTCAACATTCGCTATCAACCTATCACGGCCTCAAGAACGTCTACAAATCCTGTTGTTCTTGATGAGGATGCGGTGCTCTCGGAGATCTTAGATGGGATTGAATCAGTCCGTATTCAGGAAATCGGACGACGTACCCGTGAGTATCTTAATGCTGGATGCTCTGCGGAGCGGTTGATGGCTGAAATGGGATTGAGTATTCTTAAGGATGATAACGGTCACCATCTGCTTAGTTCAATTTATATCGTGTCTGAGGAGTGGAAGACGTGTGCGTCACATCCTGGGAGAAATCAACTGATAGTTGGATTGGCGCGATGGGCAACCGATATTCGCAGGAATGCAGGAAATGATTCTGCTGTTCAGACGGCTCACCGTTTCGCGCGTGGTGAAACGGCGACGGAGCTCTATGAATAGGACATATAGTAGGGCGAGGTTCCAATGCCTCAGCCCTACTTTTTTTAATATTATGAAGAATTTGCTTGCACTTTTTTGCTTTAATGTGTTATGCCTATCAGTACAAGGTGCGACGTTGGAATTTGCCTTTCAACTTGGTGAGAAGCAGGACCCTCGACTTGATAGACTCCTGCCTGATGTCGCGCGACAGATGGCCTTCAACAAAGACGGTACGAGGTTGATTGTCAAACAGATGGACGGCACCGTCGTGATGTGGGATGTCCAGACACGTCAGAATCGAATTGTTTGTACTGTCCCCGAAAAGCGGTGGTTTGCCTATGCTGTTGATGCCGATCAACTCCTCATCAGAACAGCAGATGAGAGCATCGCTATCATTCATCTGGCATCCAACGCCGAGGTCACACTGACAAAAGGTGCTTATGAGAGTGGTAGCCTGTCGGCTAATGGCACGTTGGCGGTATTATCGGAAGGCGATGAGCAGATTGAGGTGTGGCGGATAAAGCCCTCAGATACCGTAAAAGCACTTGAGAGAGAACAAATCCACCCGCAGAAGCTGAAAACTTTGGAGACAGCGATGCCCATTCGGAACGGTCTTGCCCTTTCTCGTGATGGTCAGTTCATTGCTGCGGCAGCAGGGAGTTACCGAGATGGCGAGGGGCATCGAACGGCTATTGAGATTTGGAACGCTGTCGCGGAACGTCCACTGCATATTTTTGACACCGGCGAGATTTTAGGGGTCTGGAATATGTTGTTCTCAGCAGATGCGAGGCTGTTGGCTGTTGACACACAGAAGAACGCTCAGTCTGGAATCCGCGTTTGGGAAATTGAGACCGGCAGGCAGCTTCTCGCAAAATCCGGGTTTGAAGCGTATTGGACCCGGGCACTTGCCTTTTCACCAAGTGGTGAATATCTTGCTTCAGGTGATGAAGCTGCCAATCTCCGGGTATGGAACATCTCCGAGGGTGAATCGGTAATTTGGGAAACCTATCCGACTGGTATTCAATCGTTAGCCTTCTCGCCTAATGGCGACTATTTGGCAGTCGCGCTGTGGGATGCCACAATTCAGATTCTACGTTGGAGGGACAAACAGTGAACGGTGAGAAAAATTTAGAAGACGGCTCTTACGTTGATGCGAAGGGACGGACACGCTGGCATGAAAACGATGAAATTGCGCTAAGACTTTTAGAACTCCATACCTTCCTAATTATTGCGGACTATCCAGAAGACCACGCGTCCCGATATCCGCGCCTCTCGCATTCCATCTCTCGCTTTCCGGAACCGGTGTCGGATTTAATCGCACAGGGACGGTTGATAGAGGAAATTGGAGGGGTTGGGGAAATCATTGCGGAAATCATCGAGGAATTCGTAGAAACGGGTACAAGCGGGAAGTTGGAAGAATTCGCCGGTGATACACCACGGACGGTTGTGGAGCTTGTGCCTATACCCGGACTCGGTGCCAAGACAATTAAGCGGTTATATGAAGAAGTCGGTGTAGAGAGTCTTGTTTCGCTCCGAGCGGCGATTAATGAAGGGAAACTCAAGGGTTTTCGGGGTATCGGCAAAAAGACGTTGGAGAAGATTGAAGCGTATCTTGATGAGGCGTTATAGACTCGTGCTTTATTGTGGAGTTAGGGCAGATGCCGGATAACGATGTCCAGTTTGCAGTCGTCAGAGAAGATCCGATGGTAGAGGCGGAGCTGGTTCGTTTAACGAATGCCAGCAACGTGCTGTTGATTGCTTCTGGAGGGTGTACTGCCTTAACATTACAAGCGTTGTTTCCGAATTTGCATATCGCTCTGGTTGATTTTAATCCGGCACAGTTAGAACGAGTTCGAGAGAAAATGAGAACACTGCGCGATGTTGATGCAGCCGCGCGGCATCGGAGATTTAATATTGAGACCAGCGATCCAAGCGGACTCAATCAGTGTGGTAACTTTGAGTCCCTGTTCCGAGGCCTACGGGAATTCATCTTCGATCTGGTTGCCGACGAAACGGAAATCCGACTGTTATTTGAGGAGCAGGGTCGACTTGCGGATGTCTCAGAGATTCTCTTCTCGAACAAGTATTGGTCGGTAGCGTTCGATCTGTACTTTAGCGATTCGCTTCTGAATGCGATGTTTGGTCCAGGTGCTACACAGCACGCTGAAACTGGAAGTTATCGGCGTTACTTTCAGACGTTATTTGAAAAAGGCTTGACATCTGCGGGGGCGTTTGATAATTATTTTCTTCACCATGTATTTCTTGGATACTATCTCCAACGTCCGACGAGTCTGCCTTATTACCTCTTAGCACCCTTCACCGATTACCGTTTTCAGATGGTCGAAGGCACACTGGATCAGGTCCCCGAGATGCACCGTTTTGATCTCATCTCTCTATCCAATATTATGGATTGGATGCCGTTAGTTGAGATTACCTCCCTTATCGGTTATCTTCAAAACGAAATGAAATCTGGCGCGAGCGTTCTGTATCGCCAACTCAATAATTACACGGATCTTTCAGCCTATTTTGGCGATTCATTTGCGTTCAATGAAGCGTTGGGTGTTCGGTTCCAAGAAATCGAACGTAGCTTATTTTATTCCAGCGTTCATGTGGGAAAAAGGAAGTGAGTACTAATGAAAAGGAGTATTGACGGCATCCTGAAAGAGACGAATGTATGGATGAACCCATACTTTCAATCTTTACGCGACGACACTTTTGATTTCGATGATTTTGTTGAAACACAAATTCAGTTTTATTTTGCGGTTGTGTTTTTTAACCGTCCGATGGCAGCCCTTGCCGCGAAGATCCCGACATCGGAATTGCGTTTGGAGGTCATTCGCAACGTTTGGGAGGAACATGGTGAAGGCAATACATCTCTGATGCACGAGCAAACATTTCTCACGTTTCTTGACCGGTTAGCCGGAATTAAACCCGAAGATATTGCGAAACGTGCGATGTGGCCCGAAGTTCGTGCCTTTAATACGGTACTCGTCGGTGCTTGTGTAATGGATGAATACTTGATTGGTGCGGGTGTCATGGGGATCATCGAACGGATGTTCTCAGACATTGCAGGCTGGCTCGGAGAACAGGTTGTGAGTCATGGGTGGGTCTCTGCGGAAAAACTGATTCACTATAATCTCCATGAGGATCTTGATATTAAACATGCGGACGATTTCTTTGATGTGCTGCGTCCTGCATGGGAGGCTGATGTCGAAAATAGATACTACATTGAACAGGGATTGCGTCTTGGTGCGTGCGTCTTCAATTCGCTTTACGAAGGACTTTACAAGGCACGAAAACGTCGCGTCTCTCGCGATGTACGCGGCCCCCATACACGGGCATCGTAGCGGTGTTGAGGTATCAGATGTGGATAAACCGTTCTTTGGATATCAGGGAATTGCGCAATGAGGAGTGGACAGTTTTCCATGATCGCATCGCCGACTTAGAGAAGGGAACGAGTTATCCGTTGGGTGAGGATCGGTTTGAGATTGACCACGGTGAGGATTATTTTGCTTTCTTCACACGTCTGGGTCAGCTCCGCTACTATGTGGTGCTCGACGGCGATCGTGTGGTAGCGGTGGCTGCTGCGATCTTACGCCGTGTGCCGCCAGCGAGTTATGGAGAGCCGAAAACGGTTTGGTATCTTTGTGACTTGAAAGTTCACCCGGAATATCGTGGACGCTATCTCCCTGTTTCAATCTTCGTGCATGCCTTTCCTAAGTTGTATCCTCTTTGTCCTCGTGGGTATGCGATCTCTATGGATGCGGACAGCGAGCGTCCAAATCGCGTTGCCCTCATGCTAAAGCGTTTTCCGCTCGCACCGATGTCAATCGCAACACAGTTAGGGCTCGTTTCCTTGGATGCTAAGCAGATGCGAGAAGTCGAGCCAGTTTTGCGAGACCACTTTGGCAATATTTCTTATCTGTCGTTAGCAGATAAAAAGGACATTATTTTGCAGAGCACCGGCTTGCCGATGCCACTGTTACATGTTCAGTTTGGTCCGTGCGCGGCGCAGGGGCATCCGAAACCGCTTGATGGTCATGTCCACATGTTTTGTGTTTCGATGGATCATCCACTGCTTGAGATGTTAAGATGTCAAGGCATTTATCCATCGGCCACAGCCACAGTCGTGCATCACGGTATGAAGGCGTGGGATTGGGAGTTCATCCTCACCAGCGACATCTAATACCATTTCTAATTGTATATCTCTCTTATGTAGCACAAACTGTTAGTTTGTGTCCTGTTGTGCCGCAAGGCATAATAACCACTAATGCGACATCAATTTTCAGAAATGGTATAACAATAAATCAATAGGAGGAAAGCGGGATGCGTTGTTGCGGTGTTGCTTTCAAGAACATATCAAGCGTGTAGCGTTCCGTGAAATTAATTATGGCGAGATCACTCACCGATGGCGAAATGGTCGATGGAAAAAAACATGGGTATTGGGTTACCTATTATGCAAACGGACATAAGCGAAGCGAAGGTGGCTACATTCATGGTAAAAAGGATGGTCCTTGGATCACTTACCACAAAAATGGGAACAGGGCAAGCGAAGCGTCCTTTCGTGATGGAAAATACGAAGGTCTTTGTATCACTTATCATGAAAACGGGAACCTTAGGTCCAAGGGGGCTTATCCCAAACATGAGGGTAAATCCTACGATGGCAAAAAGGAGGGACCGTTTTACGGTTACGAAGATGATGGCAAGACGATGTGGCTGATTGTCACCTATAAGAAAGGTGGGAGTCGTGCGAAACCGGATGAGTATCCGCTGGGTGTTTGTGATGTGTGTGGCGAGGGAAGACGTTTGGCTTGGGGCGATACTTGCCCGAAGTGCGGTAACGAACTGGAGACATAATTTGAAAAAAGGAGGCTAAAAACGATGAGAGGCATGAATGCTTTAATCATGATAACAGTCCTCTTGATTGCAGGAGTATGGGTTCAGAAAAGTACATCGGAAATTGATCCGGAAGCCCTTATGGGGATGTGGCTCTTTGATCAGGGAAAAGGAGACGCGGTTGTGGATACCTCCGGCAATGGAAATGACGGCGAGATTGTTGATGCCGAGCGTGTTGATGGAAAGAATGGTAAGGGAATAGAATTTGATGGGACTAATCACGTGGTTATCCCAGCGAGCAAAACGGTCAATGATTTCCTTGATGGATTTACGTATCTGCTCTGGGTGAAACCGCTTGGTAACCCTTCGGGTCCCCATGTTCGTCTCATAGAGAGAGATTGGCACAATCCAAATATTCTCATCGGTCCGACCGATTTTTATGGTAGTTTCATCTTCAACGGCGGAATAGACAACAGTGCCGTTCGGGGCGGGACTTGGGAGATGGATGAGTGGAGTTTTGTGGCGTTAACACACGACGGTAAGACGCTCGTCCTCTATGTCGATGGTGAGGTTGCAGCGGATTTAGACGTTGGGAAGCCGGATTTCACCGAACAACACGACGGTGGTTCAATCTGGTTAACCCGTTGGAAAGGTGCCGCTGGATGGGATTTTACGGGTGTTCTTGACGAAGTGGCTATCTTCAATACGGCACTCAGTGAGGACGACCTGGGGACCATCATGACAGAAGGACTTGAGAAAGCCCTCTCGGTTTCCGCAATTAATAGGCTGACAACGACTTGGGGGGACATCAAACGGCAAAAATGATTTCTGAATCGCGATTCACCTTAAAACTAATGGGAGGAAATAGGGACGCGCCATCAGTGTACCGCTCGCAAGTCCATGCTTGATGTCCGCGTCCCGAAAATTTAACTATGGCAAAATCACTTACTGATGGCGAAATGTGCAACGGCAAGAAACACGGCTATTGGGTCACTTACTACGCCAACGGTTTTAAACGGAGCGAAGGTCGCTATATTGAAGGAAAAAAAGAGGGGCTTTGGATTCAGTACCATAAAAATGGTAACAAGGCAAGCGAAGGCTCTTTCCGCGATGGGAAAAACGAAGGCGACTACACGGCGTACTATGAAAACGGCAACCGTAAATGGGGTGGTCCCTATCGGGAACATGATGGCGGCTCCGCTGATGGGAGAAAAGAAGGGGTCTGGCTTTGCTATGAAGAGGATGGCGAGACGGTGTGGCGCATTATCACCTACAAGAAAGGTGGGAGTCGTGCGAAACCGGATGAATATCCGCTCGGTGTCTGCGATGTTTGTGGGGAAGGCAGACGCTCAACGTGGAAGGATGCTTGTCCGCAATGTGGGGCAGATGTTTCTGATTGATCCTGAAGAATTCTGAACTTTTTTATTAATCTTCCCGTCAAGACTCCATACTTTAGCTTGTGGGATGTAGACGGGCTAAGGGTTCGTGTGAAAATTAACTTGACAATTGTAATGAGATTGTGGTATAATTAATAGTATCAGGTTGGCAAGCAGTTTCAGCATTACCGCTTGGTAATGTGCTTGCCTCCCACTGAAACGGGATAAACGCCTGATACCTGATATACCATGAAAACCTATAAGTATAAAATATACAATCAATCCAATTTGATACGTCTTGGCAATTTGCTTGATGATATGTCGCAAGTGCATGTGTATTTCCATAAGTGGCAACGTCAACGCTATAAAGACGGGCTGCCGTATGCGAACTATAACGCTATGTCCGCACATCTGACGGCGTTGAAACGCACGACACATCCACATTGGAAAGCGTTGCCGAGTCAAGCCATGCAAGAGGAACTTAGGCGTATTGATGCGGCGTATGTGCGTTTTTTCAAGAAACTTGGCGGTAGACCGCATATCAAACCGCGCCATAAGTTCAAGTCCTTCACGCTCAAACAAGCAGGTTGGTCTCTGAAAGACAATCGCCTCACCCTCAATTTCAGAAAATGGAATAAAGAAAAATGGCGACATAACAAAGTGCCGTATACATTTCATAAGCACCGCGAGTTTCATGGCAACATCCGTCATATCACAATCAAACGTGATGCTTGCGGAGCCTATTGGCTTTGTATCACAACCGATTTTCAAGACACCGAACCTTTGCCAACAACCGGTGAAAACGTTGGGGCAGACTTCGGTATGAAAGACGCATATTTGACACTCTCGACGGGTGAGAAGATACAACACCCGCAACCTTTGAAACAGTCTTTGAACAAACTGCGCGCCCTCAACAAGTCGCTTTCGCGAAAAAAGAAAGGGTCTGGTGGTTGGTGGCGATGTGTCCGTCAACTCACACGCCTCTATCGCAAAGTTGCGAATCAACGCCTTGATTTTCAATGGAAACTCGCAGACGATTTGTGCAAGCGTTTTGATACCATCGTCCTTGAAACCTTGAACCTTGACGGCATGAAACGCCTGTGGGGTCGAAAAGTTTCCGACCTTGCGTTCTACCAGTTCGTTGAGATGTTGCGATATAAGTGTCAAAAACATAAGCGTCATTTTGTGCAAATAGGACAGTGGACTGCTACGAGCAAGCCATGTTCTAATTGTGGTTTTCGCAATGAGAACCTAACACTCTCTGATAGACAATGGACCTGCTCTAAATGTGGCAGACACCACGATAGAGACATCAACGCTGCGATAAACATTTTGCAGGCAGGGATAGCTGCCTGACGGTGGAGCGGACATCAGACGTTCAACCCTATCGGAAGAACGCGAACTGCTATGAAACCGAAGCCCCAGCGTTTACGCTGTGGGTGCTATCACCCGAATCGGGTTTCAATAGATAGTAGACGTACCTATAGAAAACCGAGGAGAAAACGGAACCCAACCCCACTGGAGTGCAGCTGCAATGGTTAAAATTCAAAAGCATGGTGCCCTTCTAAGCACTGATAAAGATGGGTATCTCATCCCTGATGTCGGCTTGGACAAGATTGTCCCACCGTGGGATGAGGCAGTCAACTTCATTAAAGAGGCATACATCAAACACCTCGGCAAACGCCTCCACAGTGTATATATCCGAGGATCGGTTGCGAGAGGACTGGCTATCGAAGGTATATCCGACCTTGATTCTTTCGCACTGCTTCGTGGAAATCCACCGAAAAAGAAAAATGAATTGGAATGGACAAAGAAGGTCAGCGAGCAATACATGAAACGCTTTCCATTCTCTGCCCGTCCGGAAATCTGGTTCAATCGAGAGGAACCATTCTGTAAAAACCTTGAAGAAAAATGGTGGCTGAAGCTTAACGCGGTCTGTATATATGGCGAAGATCTGATTCCTCGTATTCCTCCTGTTAAACTTGAGACGATTGTGGCTAATTTAAAGTTCCAGAGTGACTATATCTCTGAAATTATCTCCTACCTTCATGAAGGCATAGAGGGTGCTGATCCAGAACAGATCAAGGCGTACTGCACATGGATCTGTAAGCGGTTTCTACGGGCTGGTATGGTACTCGTAGTTTCACGTGCTAAAGTCTTCTCCCGCGATCTGTATTACTGCTATGAACTATTTGCCAAATTCTATCCCCAGCAGGAGGCAACAATGCGGCAGGCACTGGAATATGCCTTAAATCCAACAGAAAGTCAAGAAATACTTCTCCCTTTTGTTAAAAGACTGGGTGAATTTCTCTCGCAAGAGGCAGACATTGATCGTTAAATAGGTGACAGAGATTCTGAAGTTTTTAGTCCTATAAATTCTGATTTTTTTCTCAGAAACAGGGTTTAAGAAAATAAAATACCCTAAAAAAGAGAGGAAAAATCAGTGGCAATTAAACGGGACTTTCTGACCGCCTGGGTGTTTTTCGTTGTTTTTTTCGTTGGACAACTCCCAGGCGGTCTCAAGGCTGAAAATAAAGAAAAATCACTGCACAGAACAGCTACGGCTATCCGAATCAACAGCGCGCCGCCACAGTTAGACGGGGTTTTGGACGATGTCATCTGGGAAACAGCGCCCCTCCACGAGGGGTTCACACAACAAGACCCCGATGAAGGTAAACCCTCGACAGAACGTACAACGTTCCAAATCGCCTACGATGACGAAGCAATCTACTTCGCCGTCATGTGCTACGATAAGGAACCCGAGAAAATTTTCTCTCGCTTGGTGCGGCGCGACAATTACGTTACATCCGACAGAATTGACGTAATTCTCGATCCGCATTACAGTCGGCAAAATGCGTTCTGGTTCACTGCCTACCCATCTGGATCGGTAACAGATGGGACTATTTCTGGCGGTGGCTGGTGGGACAGTACGTGGAATGGTGTGTGGGAAGTCAAAACGAAAATACACAAAAACGGCTGGGCTGCGGAATATAAAATCCCGTATCATGTCCTACGCTTTGCTCCAAAAGAAAAATATACCTGGGGACTTCAAGTTGCACGGAGCATTAGCAGAAAAAAAGAATATATACTTTGGCGTTTCATTAAAAAGAATGATCCGGGTTGGGTATCTCGTTTCGGCGATCTAATAGGTATTGAGAATATCCATCCGCCGCACCATTTGGAATTAATTCCCTACACTATGGGCAGAACAACACTGAATAATAAAACCGCTTTGTGGGGGAATGTTGGCGGCGATATCCAGTATGGAATTACCTCTGGTATCACGCTCAACGCTACAGTCAATCCAGATTTTGGACAGGTGGAGGCGGATCCGGCGAGTCTAAATCTTTCGGCGTATGAGGAGTTTTTTGAGGAACGTCGTCCTTTTTTTGTCGAAGGTGCATCCATCTTTGGCAACAACGACTATAATTTCTTTTACTCCCGACGCATCGGGCGGCGGCCAGAGCATTTCGACATTCCAGAGGGTGCTGAGGAACTCAGTCGACCGGAGGCGACAACGATTCTCGGCGCTGCTAAGATCGTCGGTAGAACTGAAGGCAAGACCTCCTTCGGTATCATGGAAGCTGTTACATCACCCGAATATGCCCAGATTGAGAAAAACGGCGAATACCTCGTTGAGCCTTTGACGAACTATTTCGCTGGTAGGATCAAGCAAGATGTACTCGACAACTCCTACATCGGGTTGATAACAACAGCGGTCAATCGCCGGGCTTCCAATTCTGCGTATGTTGGCGGTTTGGATTGGGATTTGAAGTTCGAGAAGGAACAGTACCAGATAAGCGGCACCCTCGCAGCGAGTCAAGCCGGTAAAATAGATGAACGTAAATCGGGTTACCTCGCGCATATTGAATTTGACAAACACGGCGGGTGGATGCAACTTGATACCGATTTCAGAGTGCTTTCGCCTGACCTGGAGATCAACGATCTCGGCTACCGGCGGCGTGCTGACATGATAGAGTGGAATTACGACTTCACGGTACGTAAAGTGAAACCGTTTAGCATCTTCCGTCGCGTCGTTTTTGGGCTCTATGGGTGGCGCACCTGGAATTATGACCGAGTCAGTATCAGTCGCTACTCTGAAGTTTGGACAGATGGTCGTCTGAAAAACTATTGGGACTATGACCTTTGGATTGGGCGAAATTTGGAGTCGTTTAGTGATGATGACACGATGCGCGGTGGAACGCTGATCAAAAGTCCTCCAGGTTGGTGGGTTTTTACAGCCCTCTCTACCGATAGCCGTAAAATGATTCAGCTGCGGTTGAATCCTGTTTTCGCATGGAATGACGATAGGCGTTCGTATGACTACGATCTGAGGTTCCGGTTACGTATTCGTCTCGCATCAAATATTGAGGTGAGCTTCGGTCCCTCGTACAATTATGGAGTGCAGGATGCGCAATGGGTAGATCTGGTAGAAGAAAACATTGATGGACACATCGCAAAACATTACGTCTATGGTGAATTGGAGCGCCGCACGCTGGATTTCACAACGCGCGCGAACATTAGTTTTACACCAACGTTAAGCCTCCAGTTTTATGTGCAACCTTTTGTTACTATTGGCGACTATGCTAACTTCAAAGAGTTGGTGGAGCCGAAGTCTTATCAATTTAAACCGTATTCGCTGAACGAAAACCGGGACTTCCATCGGCGTTCGTTGCGGGGCAACACTGTCCTTCGCTGGGAATTCCACCCGGGCAGCACCCTATTTCTTGTCTGGACACAATCCCGAGAAGCTGAGTTGGAGCAGCTTCGCACAGCAGACCTCGAATTTCGTCCATTACACCGATTGCGTAGCAGTTTCACGGATGAAGGGAAGAATGTCTTCCTGATAAAATGTCGGTATTGGCTCGGGGTGTAAGGCACTAACGGGAAACCCTAAGTTAAGTGCTATGATTGGGAAAGCACATCTACAACGCAAATTCACAGTAACATTCGGAGGGTACGATGGCAATTACTGTATCGGAGAAAGAAGGAGTCGTTATTTTTCGACTAAACGGGAGAATTATCACCCCTGATACGAAAAAGATCTCGGAAACTATGGAGGCGGCACTCGCAGCGTGCGCCTCGCCTCCAAGACTCCTGTTTGACTTTAAAAAGGTAACAGGGATGGATAGTTCTGGCCTCGGCGTTTTCATGAAACTCTATGCTGATATCCACCCGCGTGGCGGGAAAATTGGAGTCATTAACGTGAACAAACGTGTCAAAAACCTCATCGTTATGGCGCGATTAATTACGGTCTTTAAAAACTTTGAAAATGAAAATGATGCTGTTGCTGCTTTGCTGCAGGAGGCTTCGTGAGATTTAGAGGATGCTAATTGTACAGTTTTGGATATCCAAGAAAAATTATGAAAAACAATTTAAAGACCCGAATGGACACATACTATAACCTCAATACGCGTTTTGCATACCTTAATGACGAACAGTTGAACTCGCTTTTTAAGAGTGAACGAAACACGCGGGGTTGGGGTGAAAACCATATCATCAAGTTAGGAAAGTCAAAGGTATTTATTAAAAGAATTCCGATCACCGACCTTGAATATAATCATAAGTTCTCGACGAAGAATCTATACGATTTGCCGACTTACTATAATTATGGCGTGGGTTCTGCTGGATTTGGCGTTTTTCGCGAACTTTTGATGCACATCCGAACAACAAATTGGGTGTTGCAAGGCGAGATTGAGAATTTTCCGTTGATGTATCACTACCGAATCCTACCACGTTCTGGGGAAAAGATGGACTTAGATATGGATTGGTACAACAGGTATGTGAAATATTGGAATGGCAATGAAGGCATTGGAAGATACATCGCTGACAGAACGAATGCGACCTACGAAGTGGCGTTGTTTTTAGAGTATATTCCTTACCCGTTTTCAAAATGGTTTGGTAAAAATATAGACCGATTGGACACGTTCATTGACGAAGTACTGGGTACCCTAACGTTTCTACGAAAAAACGGAATTATCCATTTTGATGTCCATTTCAATAATATCGTTACTGATGGAAAGAAACCCTACTTAACAGATTTTGGATTGGTGCTTGACAGGCGTTTTGATTTAACGGAAATGGAGCGGGTATTTTTCAAGAAAAACAGGTACTATGACTATGGGGAATTTCTGTCGTGTTTTGGAGAACATCTCTTATCAATTTATCGGGGGCTGGCAAAGACAAAAAAGAAGAAAATCATGGGAAAATATGGCCTAAAGGGTGACGAGAGATATCCAGAATTTTTTATTCCCTTACTGGAAAATATGAGCGAAATCTGTGCTGATGGCTTTATGATGTTAGACAGGAACTACGCCGAAGTTGTCATAAGATATCGAGCTATCATTATATTGATGCTGGAGTTTTTTGGAGATATGACACAAAATGATAGAAAGGATACGAAATATAGCCACGCGAAATTAAAGCGTTTACTCGAAGCCACGGAAATTCTTCAGACGAAAACGCCTTAACCTACCGAAGGTGCATCTGGTGCGAGTGGCGATTCGTTAGAGATTCATTGAGCAATTATTTAAGAGAATAGAGGAGATAATCATTGAAAATTGTATCGGACTTTTGGCGCGCTTTGGTGTTGTTAGCTGCACTTTTCGCATTACAATTCCCAAGCGCAGTAAAGGCTAACACGGAAACGGAATCAGATCACAGAGTTGCGACGGCTGTCCGTATTCAGGGGACACCACCGCAATTAGACGGCGTGTTAGATGACGACATCTGGCAGACTGCTCCGCTTCACGAAGGCTTTCGTCAACGCGACCCCGATGAAGGCGAACCTGTTTCCCAACGCACGACATTCCAAGTCGCCTACGACGATGAGGCGGTCTATTTTGCTGTCATGTGCTATGACAGTGAACCCGATAAGATTGTTTCTCGCCTCGTCAGACGCGACGATTTCGTTGAATCCGATAAAGTCCAAATTATCCTTGATCCACACTACAACCGGCAGCGCGGCTTCTCGTTTACTATCTATCCTTCTGGCTCTGTAATAGATGGCATTGTTGGAGGCGGTGGGCCGGACGGTTGGAACAATGCTTGGGATGGCGTGTGGGAGGCAAAAACCCATATCCACGAGAATGGGTGGGCAGTAGAGTGTAAAATTCCGTTTTACATGTTCCGTTTTTCCCCGAAAGATAAATATACATGGGGATTACAAGTGGAACGAGAAATTAGCCGTAGAAAAGAGCGTTCCCACTGGCGGCTGATTAAGAAGGGCGCACCGGGTTGGATATCGCATTTCGGGGACTTGGTAGGGATTGAGGGTATCCGTCCGTCGCGTCATTTGGAATTAATACCATACGCTATGGGTAGAACAACCTTGAACAGAGAAACTGACTTGTGGGGGAATGTTGGTGGTGATGTTCAGTACGGTATTACCTCTGGTATCACGCTCAATGCGACAATTAATCCTGATTTTGGACAGGTAGAGGCGGATCCTGCCACTTTAAATCTTTCTGCTTATGAGGAGTTTTTTGAAGAACGGAGACCGTTTTTTGTTAAAGGGGCATCCAATTTTAACTTCGGCGCATGGGAGAAGCAATTCTTTTATTCACGGCGGATTGGACGGCAGCCGGGGCATTTTGAGATTCCGGAGGGTGCAATCGAACTGAGTCGTCCAGAAGCGACGACGATTCTGGGGGCTGCCAAGATCATCGGGAGGACCAACAGCAACACCTCCTTTGGCATCATGGAAGCTGTCACTGCGCCAGAATATGTGCAGATTAAGAAGAACGGTAAGAATCGTGATCACCTTGTGGAGCCATTAACAAATTATTTTGTCGGTAGGGTCAAGCAAGATGTTTTAAAAGGTAATTCATACATCGGGTTGGTGACAACAGCGGTAAACCGACAGGCTTCCGACGCCGCGTATGTCGGTGGACTTGACTGGGACTTGAAGTTTGCGAAAGAGCGGTACCAAATAAGCGGGATGCTCGCGACAAGCCAAGTGGGAGAATTGGAGGCACGTAAGTCGGGTTATCTCGCAAATATTGAATTTGAGAAACAGGGCGGGTGGTGGCGGCTTGATACCAGTTTTGATGTTCTTTCCCCAGACTTTGAAATAAATGATATAGGTTACGTTCGGCGCGGCGATATGATGAGATGGTTCTATGACTTCATGCTCAAGAAAGAGCAGCCGTTTAGTATTTTCCGAGAAGTTACCCTCGGTCTCTACGGTTGGCGGGAATGGAATTATGACGGCGTTAGTATTGGTCGCTACTCTGAGATATGGACCTATGGTAAGCTGAAAAATTACTGGGAGTATGACCTATGGGTTGGTCGGAATTTGGAGTCGTTTAACGATGAAGATGTCCGGCGCGGTGGAACATTGATTAAAAATCCTGCGGGGTGGTGGATTTTTACACAACTTAAAACTGATGGTCGTAAAATGGTTCAGCTGGAACTGAATCCGATTTTCGCGTGGGACGATGATAACAAAAGTTCTGAGAAAGAAGTAAGCCTCCGCCTGAACATTCGTCCTGTATCGAACATTGAGTTAAGTATTGGACCGATGTATCGTTACCGTATTTTCGATGCACAGTGGGTCGAGTTAGTTGAAGAAAACATTGACGGACACATCAAAAACCACTACGTCTACGGTGAACTCACGAGTCAAACGCTTGACTTTACGACGCGTGCGAACATTAGTTTCACACCGACGCTAAGCCTTCAGTTCTACGTGCAGCCGTTTATTACCATCGGGGATTATTCAAACTTCAAGGAATTGGTCGAGCCGAGATCGTATCAGTTCAAACCCTATCCGCTGAAGCGAAATCCTGATTTCCATGTACGTTCGCTGCGGGGTAATACCGTTCTTCGTTGGGAATTTCGTCCGGGGAGTACGCTGTTTTTGGTCTGGTCTCAGTCTCGTGAAATCGAATTAGAGGATGTGGGAGCAGAAGCCCTTGATTTTCGCCCGATGGATCGTTTGCGAAGTAGTTTCACGGATCCGGGGAAGAACATTTTCCTGATTAAGTGTCGGTATTGGTTTGGTGTATAAACCTTTCGGATTCGGCTTTTGAGCAAAGTTGTCCAAGAATTGGACAGCAAGACCTCGCTTTGTGAAGCGGAATTATCGGGAAACTTTCTTTTTCCAGTGATTTCACATTTGAGCTAACTTTGGCATGAAAATTGCTATGACATAACTATATTACGCAAGCAAAAATGGAGTTTTTCTTGACAAATAATGCAGGGATTGTTAATATTGTTAGTATCAACAATACCTTCGCTAACTTGTCCAGGCCTGAGTTGAGCAGGTGTTTGATGAATAGAGCCGATAGAAGTCAGACCTAAGGAGGATATACGCATGAAGTGTATGCGGTTGTTATTGATTCAATTTGTACTGCTTGTATTGGGATTGGTCGGTTATTGCATTGCTTCTGAGATTGGCTTTGAAGCCGAAGACGCAGATGAAATTGTAGCAATCATGGAAATTTATGAAGATAAGAAAGCTTCAGGCGGTATGTATATATCGGCGGGAAAGGGCGGAGGGGGGCGCCACCCTGGTAAAGCCGATTTTGTGATTAACGTTAGAACACCCGGTCAGTACACGATATGGGGGCGGGTGATTGCCCAAGATACGGCGAAGGACTCTTTCCATGTCACAGTCGATCAGAAGAAAAGTCCACAACCGGGTGATGCCAACATGATTTGGGATACAGGTCAGCATCAGGAGTGGACGTGGGCAAAAGTGAAATGGCGCGAAAAGAATCCGTTGACCTTTGATCTGAAACCGGGGAAACATACCGTTACATTTTGGTCGAGGGAAGGCGATACCCGTTTGGATGCCGTTTACATGGCAATAGACCCCAACGCTGTCCCCAAACTACCGGATGAAATTGAGGGGTTTGCTGTGCATCCCCAGAATCGCTTAACGACAACTTGGGCGGATCTAAAAAAACGGTAGGGTTGGACTCAAGCACTGGGACATCAGCTGTTGAAGAAACCGACCTTGAGTTTCGCCCTGGGCATCGTTTGCGAAGTAGTTTCACGGATCCTGGAAGGAATATCTTCTTGATTAAATGTCGTTATTGGTTTGGGGTGTAATCCTTAAATCGTTTCGGAGAGAATTTGATGAAAACGACGCGAAAGATTGTCGCCATCGGCGGCGGAGAACTCAGGGACCTGGAAACCCTTGAAATTGACAAACGGATTGTTGAATTAACCGGCAAAACACGACCGAAGGCACTCTTTATTCCAACTGCGAGTGGTGATGCTACTGGATACGTGGATACTTTTGAGACGTGTTATGGCGAACGCCTTGGGTGTCAAACGCGCATCCTCAATCTGACTCAGAGTCCTCCTACGTTTGAGGAAATGTCAGCGGTGGTGCTGGATTCAGATTTGATTTATGTTGGTGGTGGAAACACCTATAGGATGATGAAAATATGGCGGCGGTTGGGATTGGATACTGTGTTAGCAGCGGCTGCATCCCGCGGCATTGTCCTGTCGGGTCTCAGCGCGGGCGCGATTTGTTGGTTTCGATACGGTCACAGTGATTCTCGCTCCTTTTCGAGTAACTCGGAATGGGATTATATCCGTGTCAGTGGATTGGGATTCATCAATGCTGTGTATTGCCCTCACTATCACGTTGAAAACCGAGAGGCGAGTTTTTCAGAATTGATTGCCAAACGGGGTGGCATCGGGATTGCCTGTGACAATAACGCTGCGATTGAGATTGTTGGGGATCAGTACCGTGTGCTTGCTGCTCCGAATGCAAAAGCATATAAACTTTTCAAGCGTAAGGGACACGCTGTTATTGCCGAATTAAATCAAGATAGTGAGTATACCCCTTTAGCCACCCTCTTGCAGCGGAAATAAAACTTGAGAAATAATGTGGGGGTTGTTAGTAGAATGCGAATTTAACGTAAGCGTTTGGGAAAACCCTCAATCTAATCGTTGATTTCATCAGGTTCGCGTGCCTTCAGAGAAAGTGCTTCTTGTGAGAAGTATGCACAACCCGAACATCGAGTTTTAGAATTAAAATTCAGGTTTCTTTAATTTTTTTTAAAATTATGCACCCTTTCCACCCCAAAATTGTGTCTTTAACGGCAGAAGGGATCTTGTTTAACTTTCTCACCATTGAATTTGGTTAAGACAAGAAAAAATAAGATATAACAGACGTTAGAATATTAACTTTTAAACCCATAGGAGGTGCGTATTATGAAATCGCGCCGTATGCCTCTTGCATGGATGGTATCGCTCGTTGTCCACGTATGCCTTGCAGTCGTTGTAGGGTATATCGCGATCTCGGCGAATCCATTAAAAGCACGAGATGCCATTGATGTGAGTTTTTTCATTCTAACCCCACCACAAGCTGCGAAAAGGGATATTGTCGCTAAGCCAGAAGTGGTTATTCCAACTCCAGTTCCACCGGATTTGACAGTCGTCCCACAAACTGAGACCACACCGCGTCGCACGACCCTCGCACGTGCATCGAGGTCGTCCGCAACGGCGGCACCAGCAGCATCCCTAATTGGGGGTGCCCCAGCCGCACCGAGAGGACAACACGTCAAAGTTTCAAATGCGTCTCCGGTTATTGAGCATACGACACAACCCTTGTCAACTGCTGCGAAACTACCGACGACATCAGATGCGCTACCTACTGCCGGATTGCCCAGTGAAGGCGGAATTACGGACGGTCTGAGTGCAGGTGTCGGGGACGGTTTAGGTAACGGCACGGGTCGCGGTGCTTTCGGTTCTGGATCCGGTTTTGACCAGGGACGGACGCAAAACCGTGGCAGTCTGAACTCACTCGTGAAAGGTGCAGGTGCTGCGAATATCAACGCCTCGTTGTCAGATGTAACAGAGAACATGGTTTTGGGTAACGGAGTGCCACTACTTCCGAAAGGCAGCCCAGGTGCCATTATTCAGGGACACGGCAAAGAGATTATTGGGCGGTTGAATCTTGTCCGTCTTGATGATCCCTTGCATCCGAACCTTGATATATGAGGGAGCGGTATCGGACATCTCCGATTCGGGGCAGGTCTGCCCTATTTAGTCACGTCTCTGAATTCAGAAACAGGTATCCAAACCCAAATGGTTGACGCAGTCCAAATTACGGATGCTGCGTTTCTTGAGTCACCGATTATCTTTATGGAACCCGTTCCGAGTTCCGCAGTCAAGAACCAGAGTAATGGATTGCTGAGTAATGCGGTCTGGCAGGTGAGTGGTGATCGTCCTTCCTTCGGTTATACTGACCGTGAAGCACAGCGGATTCGCGAATATGTTATCAACCGCGGGGGGTTCATCTATATGCCCACCCACGGAAACACGGAATTAGCGATGCAGCCTGCGCTGCGGGTCTTGCGTCAGATTCTTCCTGAATATCATCTGGTATCAATTCCGCATGACCATGAGATTTACAATAGTTTCTATGCGTTGAACGGCCCCCTCCGGTTTCCTGTCCGGAAAATTGGGAGTACGATTCTTCATCACGGTCCCTATAGTCAGTTGCAGGGCGTGTTCATTGATGGCCGACTGGCGGTTCTCGTGGATACAGAAGCTATGATACACGTAATGGATGGTGCGGTGCAGAAACCGTTCTTCGGTCACTATCAAGACCGAAATAAGATTTTGGACGAGTTTGCACCGGCTGCAGCGCGACAGCTTATTAATATTGTTATCTATGCGGTAACCCACGGGAATATCTCGGATTATAGCAACTATATCCCGGCGGATGCGCTCGCTGATGGTGACATAGATAGCATGCCGAAAACAGCACCAAAGGTTGCGGATCGGTTGTGATAGTTGTATAAAGGGTAATATAGAATTATCTGCAAACAATAAGCCGCGTCAAGAAATTGACGCGGCTTTTCTTTGTTTAGGAAGTTTGCCAAATTTCGCAAAAATAGTCGGGGCATAGCGAAATCGCATTTCTATTTGACAAATCATACCTTCAGATGTATAATGTAATAAAGAATCATTCTATTAGGGCATAGTTTATAGCCCGATACGAATCGGATCTTAACAAAAGTAAAATACGGAGGCTTAACACAGAAATGGCTGATTACGCAAATCCTGATGTTTTAGTGAGTACGGAATGGGTGGCTGAACACGGTGGTGATGATGGTGTTCGGTTGCTTGAAGTTGATGTCGATACCGAGGCGTATGCTGAAGGGCATATCACTGGCGCGGTCGGGCTCAATTGGGAGACGCAGTTGTGCGACCAGGTTCGACGCGATATCCTCACGAAAGAGCAGTTTGAGGCACTCTGCAATGACAGCGGTATCGCTAATGACACAACGATTATCTTCTACGGCGATAATAACAACTGGTTCGCGACGTACGCTTTGTGGCAATTCCGTTACTACGGTCACGACGAAAGCAAACTTAAGGTGATGAATGGCGGTCGCCAGAAATGGATTGATGAAGGCAGAGCACTTGTCACCGATGTTCCGAACTACGCCGCTACAGGGTACCAGGCGAAGTTTCCTGATGACAACGTTCGCGCGACAGCCGGTACCGTTCGTGAGACACTCGGACAAGGCGTTGTTAATCTTGTTGATGTCCGTTCACCTGCTGAATTTACGGGTGAAGTCATTGCTCCGCCTGGCATGAGTGAAACGGCGCAGCGTGGCGGACATATCCCCGGTGCAGCCAATATTCCATGGGCAACAGCAGTAGCTGAAGATGGTACCTTTAAGTCTCACGACGAACTGCAAGCCATTTACGGCGGTGCAGGGGTTGATGAAAGTAAGGAGACGGTTGCCTATTGCCGTATTGGTGAACGTTCCTCGCACACGTGGTTTGTGTTAAAGTACCTACTCGGTTATGAAAAGGTCCGCAACTACGATGGTAGTTGGACAGAGTGGGGTAATCTCGTGGGCGCACCGATCGCACGCGACTAAAGGAATGACTCTCAGCCGGAATTAACGCCGAATGCGCGTAAATCAGAATCAACGGTATGAAGCCCGTGTGGGCTTCACCAGGGTATGAATGCCGTGTGGCATTCCCCGGCATTCGGCGTGCTGTCGGTATCAGGGCCCGTCGCTCGCGAGGTTTGTAATCTCACTCTCTGACGGCTGAAAGCCGATGGCTGATGGTTATAAAAAAATGCCTAAATTTGTTTCTGCCCACGTCATTGCTTGTATGACACGCCAAGATGTTGCGCGACTCCTGAAGCGTTTCAAAGAAGAAGAGAATGCCGGTGTGAAGCATATCCGGGTCTTGTGCGATACACTTTCAGGACGGATGGTTTGCGAGTGGGAGGCGCGCGATCGTGTTACCTTAGTTGAATGGCTTAAAAAGTGCAACGTCCAGCTGCGGGGCACCGGTGAATGGGTTATGGCTGTCCAATATGAGTCAATGGATGATGAGTTAGTGGCTCCGTCGCGGCGTGTCCCTTAGAGGGTTCACCCATACAAGATAACGGCAAAAACCGATGTATTACTTAACTCGGCAGACGGCGTTTGAAGCATCACATTACAATCGTATACCTGAATTGAGCGATGCCGAGAACTTTAATCTGTTCGGTGCCGCTGCGAATCCAAATAGCCACGGGCATAACTATGTGCTTGAGGTAATGGTGAAAGGCGACGTGGATGCCGATAACGGGATGGTTATCAATCTGGTAACGTTGGATGCGTTGTTGAAGACAGAGGTGCTCGCCAATTACGATCATAAGCACCTAAACCAGCAACATCCGGTTTTTGCCGGCAACCCTCATTTGCAACCGACATGTGAAAACATCACTATTGAGATTTGGCAACGGCTTGAACCTTCTCTGCCAGATGGAATGTTGCATAGGGTGCGTCTCTACGAAAGTGCTACGAATTTTGCTGACTATCATGGAGAAGGACCGGTGGTTTATCTGACCAAAGTTTACGAATTCAGTTCTGCCCATCGTTTGCACAGCCATGTTCTCAGCGATGAAGAGAACCGAGATATCTTTGGAAAGTGTAACAATCCCGCAGGTCATGGGCATAACTATGTTCTTGAAGTTACCGTAAAGGGTGATGTGGATCCAAGAACTGGGTTGGTTGCGGGGTTGGATTTTCTTGATGAAGTTGTTCAGAAGCAGGTTTACACACGATTTGATTACAAACACCTGAATCTTGATGCCCCTGAATTTGAAAAACTTAATCCAACTTCAGAGAACTTCGTCAAAGTGCTATGGGATGTACTGGAACCGAATTTGCGTCCGGTTGTTTTACATCGCCTTCGTTTGCGAGAAACGCCGAAAAATCATTTCGATTACTACGGCGAGTAGTTTCTTTTTATTTTAGTAGGCGCGACCCAAAATAGTGGAATGGAGACCGTTTTAGCATAATGGAGTTTAAACAAGGGGTTTCCACCCCAGAATTAGAGGAACTTTTTACCAACCTTCTTAAAAATTTAGGTGAAGATCCAAATCGTCAAGGTCTTGTGAGGACACCGAATCGTGCTGCGAAGGCGATGGAGTTTCTAACCAGCGGTTACCACCAAGATATTGATAAAATTTTGAACAAGGCTATCTTTGACGAAGATTATGATGAAATGGTAATCGTCAAAGATATTGAATTTTACAGTCTTTGCGAACATCATATTCTTCCGTTCTGGGGCAGGTGTCACGTTGGGTATCTTCCCCGAAACCGAATTATCGGTCTGAGTAAAATTCCGCGTATCGTAGATATGTTTTCTCGGCGTTTACAGGTCCAGGAACGGCTGACGCGTGAGATCGCCGAGGCACTGGAAACCGCACTTGATCCACAGGGTGTTGCTGTAGTGATAGAAGGACAGCATCTCTGCATGATGGCGCGCGGTGTCCAGAAACAGGCACCGCGGATGACAACAAACGTCATGTTGGGAACGTTCCGAGAGGATAGTTCAACGCGGGCAGAGTTTTTGCGGTGTATCCAGATATCCTAACATAAATCTTTGGGTCCTTGTGGATACCCAAATCGACCTAAAGTTCAAACGCAAGTCGAAATGTGGAGATGAGCATGGTTCCACCTACCCATCTGAATCAAGCGGATATACGGGCACTTGGCGGAAAAGTTGCGGTGATTACCGGAGGATCAAAAGGGATTGGTAAAGCGATCGCTTTTGGTTTGGCTACAGCTGGTGCGAAAGTTGTGCTTGCGGCTCGGACACCTGAGCCCCTTGAACAGGTGGCAGCGAGTCTTAGAGAAGGTGGTGCTGAAGCGCTCGCTGTGCCAACGGATGTAACCGACGCAGCGGCGGTGCAAGGGCTTGTCGAAAAAACCTTGGACGTTTACCAACGCTTAGATATTTTGGTTAACAATGCCGGGATTGGTCGTTTTGGAACGGTTGTCGATTTCACACCAAGTGATTGGGATGCAGTAATTGACTCTAATTTAAAGGCGATTTATCTTTGCACAAAATCCGCGCTTTCTCCTATGTTGGCACAAGGCGGTGGGCAGATTATTAATGTGCTTTCGATCGCTGCAAAAGTGCCGTTTGAGGCATCAGGCGCGTATTGCGCCGCGAAGGCGGGAGCGTTAGCATTCACAAAAGTTTTAGCGAGCGAAGTTCGTCAACAGAATATTCGAGTGACTGCCGTGCTACCGGGGTCGGTGCATACGCCATTTTGGGATGAGATTCCGCAGCATCCAGACTTTGAACAGATGCTTAAGCCAGAGCATGTAGCAGGTACGGTTGTCTCCATCAGCCAGCAACCGTCCGGCATGGTAACAGAAGAGGTTGTGGTAATGCCGCCACTTGGAATTCTCTAATTGGGTTTATGTATATCGATATGTATGGACGGATTAAATCGGTATGTCTACGATGGACGTGGTCAAGTCGTGAAACGTCCGAGTCTTCGCCTGATGCGAACTTTACGGATGGCACGTTCGTCAGCATCTATGACCGTGATGATAGAATCAGCTAAATTGAGTTCAGTGCCCGTTTCTGGAATAGTACCCGTTCGATCAAGAATATAGCCGGCAACCGTTTCATAGTCACCTTCGGGGATTGGGAGTCCGTAGTGTTCTTCAAGCAGATCGACTTCAGTTCTCGCGTCGCATTCGAGGATATGCGGTGCGATGAGATGGACAAGGTCGGGGCCGTCGCGCTCATCGGCGAATTCACCGACGATTTCTTCGACCAAATCTTCAATGGTAACAAGCCCCACGGTGCCACCGTATTCATTGACAGCGAATACCATCGTATGTCGGGTATCTTGAATCTCTTTAAGGAGCGCGTTAATATTTTTTGATTCAGGTACGAAATGCAAGTCTGTTCGGATAAAGGATTCGATTGTTGTGGTTGCGGCATCTGTTTTTTCTTCGCTATCTGAGCCGGTTTCTGGTTCAACATCATCATAAACAACATCTAAGAGATTAACGATCCCGACGATGTTGTAGATTTTCTCTTCGTAGACAGGGATCCTTGAAAAACCTGATTCCGCGGCGATTTGCAAAAAATCTTCGCATTTTGTGTGTTTTTCGATGGCAACGATATCGACAAGGGGCACCATGACTTGGGCAACCGTTCGGTCTTGAAGATTGAGCAGGCTATGAATCATCTTACGCTGGTCTGTCAGTAGGTTTCCTGATCGTTCACCAATAATTGCGAGCATCCGTAATTCTTCGCGTTGGGCATCAGGACTTTGACTGCGAGCACTTCTGTCTATGAGTTTGATGAGAAATTGTGTAAAATTTTGAACGAGATAGATGAGAGGGGCGAAAATCACCTCAGAGATTCTTAAGGGGTAGGCATAACGCAGTGCTAAGATATCAGCTTTTACACGAAAGATGGTTTTCGGTAAAATTTCTCCAAAAATCAGGAGCAGTGCCGTTATACCGGCGGTAGCGATTAATCCTTGTAAACTTACTGCGAGGTTCGGAAGCCCACGTGCCACGAGTCCTTCGCCAAGTTGTGCAATAAGCACGTTTGCGAGATTCGTTCCAACTAAGGTGAGTGCGAGCATCCGCTGCGGGGATTCAACTAAGCGGTGAATAATGTTCGCTTTGGTATTCTCAGATTCAACGAGTTGATTAAGTCGAATTTTATTAACTGATACAAGTGCTGTTTCTGAGCCTGAGTAGAAGGCAGATAGGACGAGGCAAACGAGTACTGCAACCGTGAATGAACTGAGCACTGCGATTTGTGCTGTGCCACTGGCACCAATTAAAAAGAGGGATAGTAAGAGAACTTTCAATTGTTTGTATATGTTAGGCATAGTGGCCTAATTGGTTACTGAACGGTTGTTACGTCTCTGTTTTGGACATAACTGGCAACTTGATAAATAGGCTTGTGATGACATTGCCCTCTGTAGCGGTTATTTCAAATTTGACACCGTTTTTGTCAGTGTATGATTCTCCAACTGAGGGGATTCTACCGAAGAGCCCAAAAGCGTAACCACCGACAGTGTCAGCGTCGTCTTCACTCAATTTTAGTTCATTGAATTGATGGTTGAGTTCTCGGATACTCATCCGGCCGGAAACTTCGAGGGCCAATGGGTCGACGGAGTGTTTAACAAAATCAGGCAAAAATTCGTCTCTATCGTGTTCGTCAATGATGTCGCCGACGACTTGTTCGACAATATCTTCGGTTGTAACGATACCCGAAACGCCCCCATATTCATCTAAGAGAATCGCCATTTTTGTTTTTTCGTGTTTGAGTTGTAGCAGTAACACCCCGATTTTACGGGTTTCAAGCACCAAAATGGGTTCTCGGATAAGGGGTGCGTTAGGTATTGTATCCCGTTTTTCGAGGAAGGCATCAAGTGTAAGAGAGTTCACTGAAGCGTGCCTCCACAGCGGAAAGTCTTTGACATAGAAGATTCCGCAGATATTATCAATCTGGTCCCGATAAACTGGAATGCGTGAAAACCCTGAGTCCTTTGCCTGTTTTAGCGTTTCTTGAATCGTATTAGATGTAGGAACTGCGACGACTTCAGTCCGCGGCACCATAATCTCTCTTGCTTCAATGTCGCGCAATTCAAGAATGTTGCTCACAATTGTCCGTTCATCTTCGGGCAGTGCTTCTTCGTGGTATGCCTTGACAATCTCTTTGAAATCTGTAGCGGTAAGGTCTTCGGTATCAGGTGTGTGCCCAGTAAATATGGGGACGAGGAAGTCAATGATGCGGCGCAGTAACACTCGTAGCGGCGTAATGCAGATCGAAAATACCCACAAAGGTGGGGCTGTTATTTTGGCAAAGGTCTCAGGGTGTTTAATAGCGTAAGTCTTTGGTGCCATCTCACCGAAGATGAGCATAAGAACAACACTAAGGACTGTGGCTACGGCAAATTGGAGTACTTCCGTGCTATCAGGCAGGACTTGCTTCTTGATAAGCCACAGCATGAGGATTGCAAACGAGACGTTTACAAGGTTATTACCAAGTAGGACGGTAATAAACAATCTCGGAGGATTGTCAACAAAGTTGACAATAGCAGTCGTTCTGCCCTTTTCAAAACGGAAACGCTCAATTTGCACTTGGGTAAGTGCGCACAAAGCAGTCTCGGAGCCCGAAAAGAAGCCGGACAAAACAAGCAATCCTGTCAAGCTGATCAGATAAGGGAGTAGTGGAACAACTTCCATTCTTTTTGTGAAGCAATCTTTCGGTAGAATTAGCGATCCGAAACTTGCTCTCAATTATACGAAATTAGCGAGAATTTACGAACTGGAATTTCTATTTGATTTTTTTAATACTAACATATTGACAAATAAATCGCAATAAAAAATATTTGCCGTTCAATTAGCGATCAGTTGTCAGCAATCAGCGGTCAGTAGATTGTGTGGTAGGTGAGAGTTTTTGCAATTGCCACACGTCTTAACCAGCAACCAACAACTATTAACTAACAACTATAAATTGAAAGCGCGGCGACCTAATCGAGGATATTCATGACAAAGTTAGAACAGATGCGACGGATCGAAGCCAGTGGTATCGTCGCTATAATTCGTGCGAATAGTGCAAATGAGTTAATTGATGCTGCCGCGGCAATCCACGCTGGTGGTGTTGATGTGATTGAAGTGACAATGACGACCCCGAATGCGCTACAAGTCATTAGCGATGTTTCATCAGCGTATGGTGATGCCGTCCTCGTTGGTGCTGGGTCGGTCTTAGACGCGGAGACGGCTCGCGCTGTAATGTTGGCAGGTGCGGAGTTCATTGTCAGTCCGGTTACCAAGGTAGATGTCATTGAGATCTGTAATCGCTACGGCAAAGTCGTTATTCCAGGTGCTTTTACGCCAACAGAGATTTTGATGGCGTGGGAAGCCGGTGCGGATTATGTCAAGGTGTTTCCATCAAGTGGGGTTGGTGCTTCATACATAAAAGATATAAAAGCCCCGCTCCCTCATATTCCTCTTGTGCCGACAGGTGGTATCAATGTTGAAAATGCTGGCGAATTTATCAGTGCTGGTGCTACAGCATTGGGGGTTGGTAGTGCCTTGGTTAATAATCAACTCATTGCAGCAAGGGATTTTGAATCCTTGACAGAACGCGCGAAAAAACTGTGTACCGAGGTCCGACGCGCACAGTTACACGGGTAATTTGTCTTAGATTTAGAAAAAATTGATTTTTTGTTGACAATTAATGTTAATTCTGTTAATTTTAATATATTAGGAAATTGTATCTCACCCCTTTTAGTGTCTGCTCTAAACTCTTGAAGATGCTGTTATGCAGATTGACCAATTAATTTTAGGTAAATATAGATTGCTGGAGTATCTGAATTCAGGAGGATTCTCGTCAGTCTTTCGCGCTCGCGAAGAGATGACGAACCGAAACGTTGCCATCAAAGCCTTAGCAAAAACAGCATATCCAGCAGGTAGGATGAAGTTTTTGCTAAATGAATTTCAAGCAATGTCAAAGATTTGGGGGCATCCGAATATTGTCTCGATTCATACAGTTGAACCGGGCACGGATGACTATGTTGCATGGATCGTGATGGAATATGTTGAAGGGAAAAGTCTTCACGAACTGATGCAGGAGGGCCCGCTTTCGCTAACGGATACAATCAATATTGGCTTGGATATCTGCCGCGGTCTTAAAGCGGCGCATGCTCACAAAATTATGCATCGTGACATCAAGCCTCAAAATATATTGCTCACGACCGATAAACAAGCGAAGGTTGCGGACTTCAGTATTGCCCGTATTTTTGGCGAAACCACCGAGTTTGCTGAAACGATGGCGGGAACGCGTCGCTACATGGCACCGGAACAACACTATGGATCTTATGACTATCGAGCAGACCTGTATTCCACAGCCCTTATTTTGTATCAAGCGGTGACGGGACGATTTCCATTTTCGGGTGAGAACAAGGAGATGGATAAAAAGAAGGCTGCTGGCGAAATAGAAGAAATTGATAGATGTCCAGAGGTGCTTCGCACTTTCTTACAAAAGGCGCTCCATCGCCAACTCCCTGAACGTCATCAAAATGCGACCGAAATGTACAATGAATTAGATCGCATCCGCCGAGATGAGTACGTCAAACAGGCTTCGCAGCTTATTGATGCCAGCGTCAATTCCAGCAATCCGAGGTTAGCAGAGGCACTTGAACGATACCGCAAGACCTTCCGCCTACCTCTCGAAGTCTCGGAACGCATGAATCAAAATCTCTTTTTTGAGCAGCGGCGAAAAGAGGAAAATAATAAGCGTGAGAAGTTGGTTGCCCAAATCTACAAACATTATACACTTGCTACACGCTATATTGAGAGCCAAGACTACATGGGCGTTTTTGAAGAAGTCCAGAAAGCGACGCGGCTTTGTCTGGATGACCCAGAGTTACTTAGAACTATTGATAACCTCTTCCGGCAGCTTAATATCACGACACCTCCTTTGGCAGCGACTCCGACTGTTGAGGAAATTATCACACTCATTCAGAAATTACCGGATAACGAAAGTGCTGTGCTGCGTACATGGCTTGATAACCAAGAGCTTACCCACCGTGAAGAGACAGAGACCGATATAGTTCCTATCCAACCGCAAGTTAAGGCATCGGGCAGCTATCGGATGATAATTGAGGAAGCATCGCCAGAATTTTTGCTGGATCAGGTCCATATTGATATTCAGTATCCGCACGAAGAAGAGGCGTTTCATATTTTCCAAAAAATCCAAATTTACCAGCAACAAGGACGGATGCGGCAGTGTCATGTCCTCTATAATAAACTCGGGAAATTCTACCAGAAGCAAGCGCGCAACTTTGCCAAAGCGGATAATCTCGAGCTTGTTGCCAATTGTTATACGCGTGCAAGATTCGCGTATACTGTTGCCGACAAATTTCGGCTTGCCAAGAAGAACGCAAAAAATGGCGGCATTTACTACACCCGCCTTGGACGCCAATTTGAACTCCAGCGTTCCTGGGAAGAAGCCGGAAAATCTTATATCCTTGCTGCCTTCAATCATAGTTACGCAAATCTGCCAGCTCTTGTTGAAGAGTGCCACAGAATGGCAACTGTCTGCTATTTCAACGCCGCTGAGAGTGCGCACCTGAATCGTGAATTACAGATCGCCTATGACTATTACATGTTAATCATGATAATAGGTGAGAAGATGTCGGCACCCACGAAGGTGGTGAGTGAGGCACAAAAACTTATCTCGGAAATCCCTGTTCAGAGTTAGAGGAGCACGACGTGAAAGCATCTTTAAAGCGCGGAGAGGTTCTTATAGGGACGTTTGTCCTTGAATTTGGAGGCTCCGCAATTGCGACGCTTTTGGCAAGTGCTGGGGCAGACTTTATTATTGCTGATCTGGAACATAGTTCGTTTTCTATAGAAACAATGGGACGCATAATTCGGGACGCACGCGGCGCGAATTTGCCATGTATTGTGCGTGTTCCGGTTCTTGAACGCCATTTTGTTTCTCGCATCCTTGACGCAGGGGCGACAGGTGTCATGATTCCACGGGTTGAATCCGGTGAAGATCTCGAAAAAATCCGAAGCTGGACGAAGTACGCACCTGAAGGGGACCGAGGGGTCGCATTCGGTATCGGACATACCGACTATGGGGACTTCACAAAACTTGATACTCAGGCGTATGTACGTCGGGCAAACGAAGATATCCTTAGCATAGGACAAATTGAGACCGTCAAAGCTGTTGAAAACTTGGAGGACATTCTCGCCACTGGTGGGTTGGATGTTATCTTCATCGGTCCCTATGACTTATCCACCTCTCTGGGGATTTCCGGTGAACTTGAGCATCCGTTGCTTCTGGATGCAATAAAAAAAGTCATCGCGCTTACACAGCGATACAATGTTCCCTTAGGTTGTTATGTCAACGATTTTGAAAGTGGCGAGCAGTGGTTGAGGCACGGTGTGCAATTGATAGCGTGCGGGAATGATGCTTTTTTGTTAACCTGTAAATTTGCTGAAGAAAGTCAGAAATTTAGAAATGCGGTGGGTTCTTGAACGTGAATCTTCTCGCGAAAAAAATGAAAACTTACGATATTCTTACAATTGGACGGAGTTCTATAGATCTCTACGCAAATGACATCGGAGCTCCATTCACCGACATTAAAAGTTTTGGTGCCTTTGTTGGTGGGTGTCCTACCAACATCAGCGTTGGTGTCCAGAGACTTGGGCTTCGGGCTGCATTGCTTACGGCTGTCGGTGAGGATCCAGTTGGAGAATTTCTTCTCAAGTTTTTGAATGATGAGGGTGTCGAGACGCGATTTATCCCCTGCAAACCCGAACATCGGACGAGTGCTGTTGTTCTCGGTATTGAACCACCTGATCGGTTCCCATTAATTTATTATCGTGATAATTGTGCGGATATTGAACTGACAATTGATGACGTTCTGGCTGCTCCGGTTGCCGAGAGTCGTGCCGTGCTAATATCAGGAACTGGCTTGAGCAAAGAGCCGAGCCGTAGTGCAACAATCTATGCCGCAGAGCAAGCGAAAGCATTGGGAAAGAAAGTCTTTTTAGATCTCGATTTTCGGGCAGATCAGTGGCACGACCCAAGGGCGTTTGGGATTGTTATTCGGTCTGCCTTGCGCTATATTGACATCGCTATCGGGACAGAGGAAGAAATCAAAGCGGCTACGCTTACGAATGTTTCTCAGCTCACAATTGAGCACTCCCAAATTTCAAATCCTACGATTCAAGGGGATATGGCGGTAGCTATTGAGACGCTCTTAGGGGCAGGTCCAGATGCGCTGATCGTGAAGCGCGGTATTGAGGGGGCGGATGTCCATTTGGCAAGCGGTGAGGTTGTTCACGCAGCACCGTTTCCTGTCGAAGTTTACAACACTCTTGGTGCTGGAGATGCCTTTGCCAGTGGTTTTGTCTACGGGAACCTCAGCGGTTGGGGTTGGGAAAAATCAGCACGTCTTGGCAATGCCACTGGTGCGATTGTCGTAACACGGCACGGTTGTGCTAACTTCATGCCAATGATGCCTGAGGTTGATGAATTTGTCGCGGAACGTGGCGGATGGTAAATACGATATCCAGTTTTATGGGACTATGTTTCCGTGCCTCAGTTTCTAAACATTACACTATTTTATCAAAGGAGAAGCGACTTCCCTTACGGAAAGCGCGTAGCGACTTTCATGAAAATACGCAAACTTACGATGGGGCAAGCCATCGTTCAATTTCTTCAGCAACAATATGTTGAGCGAGATGGGAACGAAACGCAGTTTTTCGCCGGTATGTTCGGTATCTTTGGTCACGGAAATGTTGCTGGTATCGGACAAGCCTTGCATCAGTATTCTGATGCATTTCGGTTCTATCAGACCCGGAATGAGCAATCTATGGTGCATACCGCCGCTGCGTTTGCTAAGATGAACAACCGTCTTCGGACGTTTGCTTGTACATCTTCTATTGGACCAGGGGCGACGAACATGCTTACAGGTGCTGCGGGTGCGACTATTAACCGGTTGCCTGTCCTCTTGTTACCGGGCGACATCTTTTCCACGCGTTTAGTTGCTCCAGTTTTACAGCAGCTGGAGTCGTCGAGTTCTCAAGATTATTCGGTGAACGATTGCTTTAAACCGATTTCGCGTTACTGGGATCGGATTAATCGTCCAGAGCAGATAATCACAGCGTTGCCGGAAGTGATGCGTGTCTTGACATCACAGGCAGATACGGGCACTGTAACTTTGGCACTTCCGCAAGACGTTCAAGCCGAAGCGTATGACTATCCTTCACAACTCTTTGAGAAACGCGTCTACACGATACCTCGCCCGCGTGCGGATGCAGGGTTATTCAATCGGGCAGCGGCCTGGATTCGTGAGAGCAAACGCCCATTGATTATTGCCGGTGGGGGTGTTATCTACAGTGAAGCCACGGAACAACTCGCCCAATTTGTGGAAAAGACCGGTATCCCGGTCGGTGAAACCTTCGCTGGGAAAGGCTCACTGTCCTATAATCATCCACAGAATCTCGGTGCAATTGGCGCGACGGGTACACCGGGGGCAAATATCACAGCACGCGAAGCGGACTTGGTAATAGCGATTGGCACCCGTTTGAGTGATTTCACAACGGCTTCCAAAACGGCTTTCCAAAATCCGGATGTTCGTTTCATCAATATTAATGTTGCAGAGTTTGATGCCTATAAACACGCTGCTTTACCGCTTGTCGCCGATGCTCGTGTCACACTTGAGGAACTTGCTACTGCTGTCGGGGGCTCCCGTGTTGATGCAGCCTACGCCGCACAAATTGAGCAGTATCGTGATGAGTGGGAAGCCGAAGTTGATCGACTTTATCATCTCGGACACGGACCCTTGCCGAGTCAAAGTGAAGTGATTGGCGTGGTTAACGAATTTTCGCGTCCTGAAGATGTCATGGTTTGTGCGGCAGGGAGTCTGCCTGGCGACTTACACAAATTGTGGCGGACACGTAATCCGAAACAGTATCATTTGGAATATGGCTACTCGTGTATGGGATATGAAATCGCCGGTGGGTTAGGCATCAAGATGGCGGATCCAAGTCGTGATGTGTATGTCATGGTAGGGGACGGTTCATATTTGATGTTAGCACAGGAAATTATTACATCAATCCAAGAAGACTATAAACTAATTATTGTTCTTGTGAATAATGAGGGGCATAGTAGCATTGGAGGACTGTCTCGCGCAACGGGCGTGCAAGGTTTTGCTACCCGTTTCCGTTACCGCGACGAAGGGAGCGGTCAACTTGCGGGTGACTTTTTACCGGTGGATCTTGCAGCGAATGCTGGTAGTCTCGGTGCCAAGGTGATTGAAGCAACAACCTTGCAAAGCCTGAAAGCTGCGCTGGCTGAGGCACGCGAAGCGGAGCAGACAACCGTTGTCAAGATTGATGTGGACTACTACGAAGGCGTCCCGCGCTATGAATCCTGGTGGGATGTGCCTATCGCAGAGGTTTCCGAAGTCGATAGCGCGCAAGAGGCGTATAAAGAATACGACTCTGATAAACGGAAAGAGCGCTATTTCCTATAATCATCAGCATAACTTTGAATGAAGGGAAGATTGTGAAAGCATCAGAACTTTTAGAGGACGTTAAGTCTGGAAAGGCTGTCGCATGTGGTTCGTGTGACGAGAAAATTCCAGCGGGCGAAGTTTTAGGGTTCGTATTTAAGTTGGGAAAACTCGCACCGCGTATGGAAAATGCGAACGTCGGTGAGATTACTTGTGTCCAGTGCCAGGAGGCAGACCCGGATATCAAGATTACACCACGCGGACCGGATATTAAGTTTACTCGCGGCGATTAATTAATCTGTCGGGACGCGTAATCCTATCTGTCTGTATTTCAGGATGTCCGAATACATTGTTGGTAGAAATCCAGTTATCGAATATCTACAGCACCGTGCGCGTTATATCGAAAAGATTTGGGTCGCTGAAGGGAGCAGCCACTCGCGTGTCCGCCACATCATCGCGAAAGCACAACAGGCAGGTATCCCGGTAAAACGCTGTGCGCGACGTGAATTGGATAGCATTGAACCTTCTGTTCCACATCAAGGTGTTATCGCACTTGTTAACCTAACGCGTTATAGCGACCTGCCATCAATACTCGCAAAGATAAAAAATAATAAGACGGATCCATTGTTGGTAATGTTGGATGGTGTTCAGGATCCGCGGAACCTTGGTGCGGTTCTCCGAACTGCGGATGCTGCTAACGCCGATGCTGTCCTCATTCCAAAGAATCGCGCTGTCGGTATCACGCCGGCTGTACACAAAGCCTCGGCTGGCGCGTCTGAGCACGTCCCTATCGCCAGGGTGACGAATATTGCGCGAACTATAGACCTTCTGAAGAAAGCAGGTATGTGGGTCGTCGGTTCTGCTGGAGATGCGTCCTGTGCATACACGGATGCGGATTTTAAGGTTCCGTTGTGTCTCGTTTTAGGAAGTGAGGGTGGGGGTATTCGAAGACTCGTGAAACAGAAATGTGATTATCTCGTCCACTTACCGATGTTAGGACGAATTGACTCCCTAAATGTTTCCGTTGCAGCGGGTATTCTATTATACGAAGTGCTTCGGCAACGCACCTGAGAACGTCATTAAGCCCGTCAAATAAAGCCCTCTTCTTTCAGACTGACAAAGATTCCGTCTCCGATAATGACATGATCCAATACTTTAATCCCGATGTGGTCTCCCGCCTCAATCAGTTGTTTTGTCGCGCGAATGTCTTCTTGACTCGGTTGTGGATCACCAGATGGGTGATTGTGAACGAGGACGATTGAGTTTGCGGATTCCTCAATTGCGAATCGGAAGATTTCCCGCGGGTGAAAAACACTGGCGTTTAATGTGCCTTCAAAAACTGTCCCTTCTGACAACTTTTTCCCCCATGATGTCTCAGTACTGAGGTCTCCAGCCACCCCTTTGGTTGTTACACCACCTTTGGTATCCAGGCACAAAACACAAACAATTTCTTTTTTTAGATAGCGCATTTTCGACATCATCAAGTCTGCGACATCGCTTGGGGATGTAATCTTCTCGCGATCGGCGTGAAAGCGTGCCAATCGTTTCCCGAGTTCAAAAGCCGCGACAATCTGTGCCGCCTTTGCCTCGCCAATTCCTTTGATTTTCTCAAATTGCTTGGAGTTGTTTTCTGCCATCCGCTTCAAGTCGCCTTCAAATGTCATGAGGATTTGCTCCCCGAGTTGAACAGCCGTTGTGCCTTTAAAGCCGTCCTTAAGGATAATCGCCAAAAGGTCTGAGTCTCTTAGATTTTCGGGTCCGTATTTACGCAGCCTCTCACGTGGACGTTCATCTTTAGGCAGGTCCTTGATTCGTGGGTTCAGAGTGTACATTACATTCCTTTCTATAGCGTAGAAAATTTGCTGACATTATATCCGATTTTTGAGATAAAAACAAACAAAATCAGGAGGGCTTTCGATAAACTGAATTTTGGATAGGTACCCCTTTTCTAATAAAGCCTGGTTAAAATAGTTGAACACTTAAATTGAGTGTTGACAAATAAAGAAAAAAAATGTAAAATTAAAAAATAGGTTGGTGTTTTGAGTTTCAAGAGCATAAATAAGGAGAAAATCATGGCAACTACGATTCGTCAGCAAGATGGTGTTGCAGTTTTAGAACCGAGTGGGAAGATAATGGGAGCAGCAGTTTCTGAGTTACGAGAGGCGATCGTTTCGCAAATAGATGCCTCTGAGGAACCGCGCATTCTCATTAATTTTGAGCGCGTTAATATGATGGACAGTTCCGGTCTCGGGACCCTTATGGGCGCACATGTCACTGCAACGCGTAAGAATGGTCGTATTGGCGTCATTAATGTCGGAAGGAACATCAAAAATTTGATTGTTCGAAGCCGGCTTGTTAGTATCTTTGAGCATTTTGATAACGAGAGCGAGGCGATTGCTGAGTTATCAAGTGAAAGTTAAGCGGTGCTATTAGAGGGTTTGCATCCAAAACTCAGATAGATTGGTGTATTAGGAGTGTGTTATGTCAATCACCGTATCGGAGAAAGAAGGAGTAGTGATTTTTAGGTTGATGGGTAGAATAATCTCCCCGGGTATCAAGGAGGTCTCGGAGACTGTGGCAGAGACATTGGCAAACCTTGCTACTCCGCCCAGACTTGTGTTTGACTTTAAAGATGTGACGGGAATGGATAGTTCTGGTCTTGGCGCATTAATGAAAGTTTATTCCGATATTCACCCTCGAGGAGGGCAAATTGCGGTGATTAATGTGAACAAGCATGTCAAAAACCTCATCGTTATGGCGCGATTGATCACCGTCTTTAGGAATTTTGAAAGTGAAGACGATGCTGTTGCTGCTTTGCTGCGGCACCCGTAAACCGGTTCTGGTGGATTCGGGTTTTGTTACAAGGCGGGTGCCTTGGAAAGCCGACAAGTAGCATATTAAGTCTTCTATCTATATTAGGAATATCTCATGATTAAAAATATCCTCGTCGCGATCGGCGATACGGATTATGAAAAGAATGCCTTTGAGTACGCTGGACAATTAGCGGTGCTTTTGGGTACACATCTATCGTGTGTTTTCTTTCAAGACAGCAATCACGGCGGAAGTGCTGAGATGGCTGAGGCTATTCTCCATAGAACGGAAGCGGAATGCTCACTTTACGATTTTTTGGATTATCATGTTGAAGCGATTGCTGGTAACCCTCGCCAGATGATTTGCGAAAAGGCGCGCTCCGCTGATCTTGTTGTTGTCGGGCTTCCTGAAGATATAAAGGAGCGTCGCCGAAAACTGATTCAGAATCAGATTGACGATGTTCTGTTGCATGTTACGAGACCTATCATCGTAGTGCATGAACAGTGTACGCTTTTGCGAAAGATTCTTGCTGTCCATCACGGGGACGTTTACTCTGATCATGTCTTGAGTTTGGTTGCCGAGATCAGTGAGTTGACAAAAGCCGGTATCTTCGGGCTCGCGCTTTCGAGTACGCAACCTCAGGCGACAGAAATTAAACAGCAGATGGAAGCATACTTGCACTACTATGACGTTGAAACGGATTTCCTGACTGCCCGCGGCTTTACAGTATCAAATATTTTGGAAAATGCGGAGGCAAACGATTGTGATTTAATCGCCCTAAGTGCGAGTCATCACGGTAGGTTGTATGAACTGGTTTTTCAAAGTACAACGCAAACGGTTGTCAAACTGGCAAATCGCGCGGTTTTGGTGACGAAGTAACCTTCTTACCATCACAATGGTGTGGCGCGAGGCATCTCTACCTTGTACCTTCTGGAGCGGAGATATGAAGCAGCTTAAGGACGCAACTCGCAAGCGCAACGTAACAGAACACACTGTTGAACTCAATTCTTTTTTTCAAATCTCTTTGGACATGTTTGGGTATATCAGTTGTGACGGTAGTTTCGTTGCGCTTAACTCAGCATGGCAAGACACCCTCGGATTTACCCTCCCAGAAATACAAAATCGGCAGTGGGATCTGCTGATACATCCGGCTGATAGACAGGAGACCCTCGCTAAAATTGAAGGCGTAAAGACAGGGGAACATGAGAGCGTTACCTTTGAAAATCGCTTTCAGTGCCAGGACGCATCCTATAAGTGGTTGAGGTGGCACGCGACGAAGCCGCCTGGAGAGGATCGCTGCTATATCGTCGTCAATGATATCACGATGCAGAAGCAATTGGAAGCGAAGTTGAGGGAAAACGAAACCCGTTTCCAGCAGCTGGCAATGAAACATATCGAAGAAAGCGAATTCTTGCATACGCTGATGGAAAACACGCCTGATCACATCTATTTTAAGGATACAGAAAGCCGGTTTGTCCGAATTAACCGCTCTTTGGCTGACCGATTTGGTTTGAAAAATCCAGCGGAGGCGGTGCTAAAAACAGATTTTGATTTCTTTACGCGTGAACATGCTCAGCAAGCCTATCAAGATGAGCAGGCTGTTATCAAATCTGGGAAACCCATTGAGGCTAAACAGGAAAAAGAGACGTGGCCCAATGAGCAAGACACGTGGGTGTCAACGACGAAAGTCCCGATTCGCGATAGAGAGGGGCGTATTAAAGGAACGTGTGGTATCTCACGAGATATAACCGAATACTATCGCGCCCAACAAGCAGTTCAAGATTCTGAGGCGAAGTGGCGTTCTCTGGTTGAAAGTGCCCCGGATATTATCTCGACTATGGACTTGGATGGTCGTCTGACGTTTGTTAATAGACTTCCGGCTAATCTCGGATTGGGACCCCAAGATGTTATCGGAAAAAGTGTTTTTGATTTCCTTGCTGAGGATCATCATGAACGGCTTAGAGAGGCTTGTGCACAGGTAATCGAAACCGGCGAAGTTGCTACCTATGAGGTCCGAGGACAGATGAGTGGATACTGGTACGCTTCGTGTCTGGGACCCATCAAGCCAGAAGGACGACTCGTAGGGTTTGTAATGACTTCGACGGATATAACTGATCGGAAGCAAGCGGAGATTGAATTGCAGCGTAGTGAGGAGCGCTTTCGGCGTGCTGTGTTGAACGCGCCACTGCCAATTATGATCCACTCCGAAGATGGTGAAGTTCTACAGATTAGCCGAGCATGGACGGAATTAACTGGATATACCCACGAGGATATTCCAGCGGTTGCAAAATGGCTTGAGCAAACGAGTAACAAAGAAGCTGAGGCAATCAAAGCGCATCTCTCACAGTTGTATCGTTCCACAGAACGGGTGGCGGAGGGCGAGTACGAAATTTTTACCAAGTCGGGTGAAAAGCAGATATGGGAATTTAGTTCGTCGTTGCTTGGGGAACTTCCGGACAACAGACGCTTAGGCATTAGTATGGCCCTGAATGTTACGGAACGGATAAAAACCCAAAAAGCGATGCAACAGGCGAAGGAGACTGCTGAATATGCGAGTCGTGCAAAAAGTGATTTTCTCGCGAATATGAGTCATGAATTGCGAACGCCGTTAAATGCTATCATCGGATTTGCCGAAATTCTCAGGGATGAACTCGTTGGGAGTATCAACCCTGAACAGAAAGAGTGCATCAACGATATTCATATTAGCGGTCAGCATTTACTGGAGATGATCAACGACATCCTTGATTTGTCAAAAATCGAAGCTGGAAAGATGGTGTTGCATCTCGAGGAATTCTCTATTGTTGAAGCAGTGGAAGAGGTTAATGCAATTATCACCGCGCTTGCTGTAAAAAAGGATTTGGACCTCACCTTGACATATAATCAGGATGGCATAGTTGAAGCCGATCGGATTAAATTTAAGCAAATCTTCTACAATTTACTCTCCAATGCGGTAAAATTTACACCAGAGGGCGGAAAAGTTACAACGAAGTTGGAGGTCAATGAAACAGAGTTGTGTGCACAAGTTATGGATACAGGGATAGGTATCTCCGAAGCCGATCAAGCTAAACTCTTTGCGCCGTTTACGCAAATTGATACATCAAAATCCCGACGCTACGGAGGAACAGGGCTCGGTTTAGCATTGACACAAAGGCTTATCGCCTTGCATGGGGGTGGAATTAGTGTTAGAAGTCAGGAAGGGAAAGGGAGTCGTTTCACTCTGAGAATTCCACTGCAACACTTAAAAATTGAAGCCAGTGATGAGTTTGATGAAGCGATATAGGGTTGGATGATGGAAACTTCACTTTGCAACTGCGGCTAATTTCAGACGACTGGCTTAAACAGAGGGCGACCCGTGAAAACCGTAAACGCATCTCCGGTAGCGGATCAGGCAGAAACACCCAAACGGATCTTGGTAATTGAAGATCAAGAGTTGAATCGTAAGGTTGTACGGATTGTATTACAGTCAAAAGGTTATACGGTTATCGAAGCGACTGACGCAGTCGAAGCAATCGCCAGTTTAGAAAATGTGGTCCCTCAACTCATCCTCATGGATATTGCATTACCCGGACAAAGCGGTGAAGAGTTAGCACGGAGAATTAAAGCGAATCTTGCATGGGTAGATATACCAATTATTGCGTTAACAGCTGCGGCAATGTCTGGTGATAAAGAGCGCATTCTCAAAGCTGGGTGCGATGATTATCTCAGTAAACCTATTGACATCAAGGTACTGGTGGAACGCATAGAAACTCACCTTAAGAGGACAGAGGGATGAATCCTGAAACGAAACCCGAAGCACAAGAAGTCTCAAAGATTCTTGTCGTTGACGATGAGCCGAGGAATGTGAGAATTCTGCAAATTCATCTCAACGCACAAGGGTACACTGTCTACACAGCTGCGGACGGTGTTGAGGCACTTGATGTTGTTGAAAGAGACGCGCCGGATCTCATTTTATTAGATATTAATATGCCTAAGATGGATGGTTTTGAGGTCGTCAAGCAAATCCGTGCAAACAAGGCTACTGAATTTATTCCAATTGTGATGATAACTGCGCTCCGCGACACACGCGAAAATCGGATTAAATCTATTGAGGCGGGTGCAGATGATTTTATTGAAAAACCTTTTGATAGTTTGGAGGTACTGGCGCGGGTTCGTTCTCTCTTGCGGATTAAGGAGTATCAGGATACACTTGCGAAACATAATGCCCGATTGGAAGAAGAACTCCAAATGGCGCGGAGTATTCAGGAGATTCTGATTCCTCAGAATGGTGTCCAAGAACTATCTGGATTTCGGATCGCTTCTCGGTGCTGTCCGGAAATGGCGGTTGGTGGTGATTTCTTCGATGTCTGGGAGATCGTCCCAAATCGACTGGGTGTCTTTATCTCTGATGTTATGGGGCATGGTGTTTCAGCGGCTTTTGTAACTGTCTTTATTAAAACAATTTTGGCGGAGTTTCAAGAGTTGATTGAGGATAATCCGGGCTACCTTCTTGAAATACTAAATACTCGGTTCAACGATTTGATTAGTTCTCGGTTGTTTATGTTTGCAACGGCGTTTTGTGGTATCATTGATCTTGGTAAAGAGGAACTTGTTTGTGCAAATGCTGGGCATTCTTTCCCCCTTTTGTGCGATGGGCATCAGCAGACCTGTTACGCTATCGGAGATAAGAACACCGGAAATGGATTAGGTATTTGGCGAGAATCGGTTTATGAGACTGTTCGCTATCCGTTTGGTCCCTTGAGCAAGATATTCCTCTATACCGATGGGGTTTATGAAGCGAAAAGTCCGCAAGGTGTAGAATTTACAGTGGAGCGTCTTCAAAAATTGGTAAGTGAGTGTGCCTCCCAACCTGCAGCAAAGCTGATTGTTAGCGTCTCGGAGGCGGTTGACACCTTCACAGCCAACTGCCCAAAAGATGACGATCTAACACTCCTTGCGATCGAAGCAGCAGGATGAGATTAAAGCTCGGTATCGCTTGATTTTAAAAGGTAGAAAACAACACGAACATCTGTACCCCCGGCTTCATTGGATTGCATTTCATGGGTATCTGAGAGCGATTTTGCAATAAAGATGCCGTGTCCACTTTCGCTGCTCGGCGAGCGGTTCTCCTCGATTTCCGATAGCCTTTCATGTGTTAGCCAATTTTTTCCCTCGGCATCTCCCGATCCGGTATCCCTCACTAAAATTTCAAGGGCATGGGCATCAATCCCTATTCGTAATTTAATGCCGACTGCGGTGTTAGCTGAGCCGTGATGTACTGCGTTGGTACAAACTTCATCAAGCACGAGTTGGATGTCTGCGACCCGTTTTCTGGGGAACCCGAGGCTTTGTGCCAGATTCCCTATGAACGCCCGAACGGGTTCAATATAAAAGACAGCACTCGGAATCTTAAGTTTAATATCTGCTTTCGCCATATGCTAAAATCTAATGGGTTTAAAATGCAGCGAGTGCACTGTTTTCTGATTCGTAGATTTCAAGGACACTGGAAGCACCGATGAGGTTGAAGGTGCGCGTCAAGTTGTCAGCAAGCGCACAAATTTTAAGGTCCCCACCGCTCTGACGGAGACGCTTGGCAACACCGACAAGGGCACCGACGGCAGTACTGTTGATATGACTCACCTCACTGAGGTTGACAACAACTCTATCGACTTTCTCCACCAATAGGCTTTCGAGTACCTTCCGTAAATCAGATGCTGCGTAACTGCTCAAGTCTGTTTTTATCTCAATGATTTTAATACCGGAACTCTCGCGGAGTTTCATTAATTGGGTTGAGTCCATAGAAATTACCTCTTTTAGAATGGAATTAGCCGTAATGACTAAAGCAATTTTTTTCTTAAATTTTATCTTAATTGGGCAAAAAAGTCAAACAAAATTTTCTTCTGAATCTCGGATTGGGGATGTTTTTGGTAAGGTGAAATTGGGCTGATAAAAAAAATTGTTGCTTTTCTTAATGCATTTATGGTATACTATTGCGTAACCGATTTGAAAGTGTCAAAAGCACTTTGAATATAAGGAGGAACTGGCGGATTAACGCGGTTGCGCGTTTTTAAATGGACCAGGTATCTTAATGAACAACGAACAGGCAAATACAAACACATCTACTGTTGATGTGGAAGAAGAGAAGCACTCGACTGAAAGTTCGGTTGAAGTAAATCAGGACGCAGCAAGCGAGACAGAAACTCCAGAAGCTGTGCAGGCAGCTTCAACAACCGATGTAGAGACTGAGGTGCATGAGGAAGCCCCAAGCGGTGAAGTGGAAGCGACTGCAGCGGATACGGATTCTGAACAGGCGGCATCTACCGATGAAGCCTCGCCTGAACAGGCAGATGAGACCGGCCCTGAGGAAGTAGTGGACACGACTGTTAGTGAGGCTGATGGTGAGCAGATAGATGAGGCTGAAACTGAAGAGGTTGTAGAAACAGTTGTTGGCGCGGCTGATGCTGAACCTGCAACGGCGCTCAGTGATGAGGCACCAGTTGAAGAGGTAGCGGTGGCGGTTACTGCCAGTGAGGCTGATGGTGAGCAGGCGGCTGAACTTACCGATGACAGTGCCTCCCAAGAGGAAGCAGCGGTATCCGAGGAACCCCTGGAGCCGATGAGTGCTGAATCTCTTGAAGAGGCTTACGACAATTCGATCAAGGCATTTACCGATGGTGAGATTGTTAAAGGTGTCGTTGTAGATGTTACCCGCGATGAGGTAATGATCGATATAGGCTTTAAGTCAGAAGGCTACATTCCGGCATCGGAGTTTGATACTGGAGAAAACGATTTACCCGCTGTACAGGTTGGCGATGAAATCGATGTCTATATTGTTCGGCGTGAAGATGCGGAAGGACAAATCGTTCTTTCAAAGAAAATAGCTGATCAGACCCTCATTTGGGATGAGATTGCAACTGCCCATGAGACTGGCACGCCTGTGGCGGCTCGTATCACTGAAAGAATTAAGGGTGGTTTGCGGGTGACGATCGGCTCCCTACGCGGATTTTTACCGGCTTCGCAAGTTGAATTACGCCCTATTCAGAACCTTGAACAATATGTCGGTCAGACGCTTGACATGATAGTTATTAGTCTGAGCAAGCGGCGGCATAACATCGTTTTATCTCGTCGTGCGTGCTTAGAGGCGGAACTGGCACAAAAGCGTTCAGAAGTTCTCAGCACGCTTGAGGAGGGGCAACGGATCAAGGGCGTGGTGAAGAATATTACTGCTTTTGGTGCCTTTGTGGATTTAGGCGGAGTTGACGGGTTACTCCATAAAACGGATATGGCCTGGAGACGCATCCATCACCCTTCTGATGTTGTTTCAGTTGGTGAAGAGGTTGAAGTTCAGGTCATCGGTATCAATCCAGAGAACGAGAAAATCTCGTTGGGCTTGAAACAAAAAACGCCGGATCCATGGGGAGACATTGAGGCGAAATACCCAATTGGCTCTACGGTTCGCGGAGTGGTTGTGAATATTGTCAATTATGGGGCATTTTTGCAGCTTGAAGAGGGCGTAGAGGGTCTGATTCATGTCTCTGAAATGGCGTGGACGCGCCGCAATGTAGCACCATCGAGGATCGTCAACAAAGGCGATGAGATTGAAGCGGTTGTGCTTGAAATTTCAAGGGAAGATAAACGAATCTCACTTGGACTCAAGCAGCTAAAACAGAACCCTTGGGAGCTTTTAGAGGAACGTGCCCCTGTAGGCAGCAAAATTACCGGACGTGTCCGGAATTTAACAAATTTTGGTGTATTTGTTGAAATTGAACCAGGAATCGACGGCTTAATTCATACCTCGGATCTCTCGTGGACGAAGCGTGGTGCTGCAGCAAACGAGGCTCTTAAAGAAGGTAATGAAATTGAGGTGGTTGTGCTACAAATTGATGCTGCTGAACGCCGGGTCTCGTTGGGGCTCAAGCAGACGCAACCTGATCCTTGGGAGGAAGTCCCAGAGAAATATAAAGTCGGCTCTACAGTTCGAGGCACAGTCGTCAATCTTACCAGCTTCGGGGCATTCACAAAACTTGAGGAGGGCATAGAAGGCCTGATTCATATCTCTGAACTTGCAGATCGGCGGATTGAAAAGCCGGAAGAGGTTGTTTCTGTCGGAGACGAGTTGGACTTAAAAGTGATTAACCTATTTCCAAAGGAACGGCGTATTGGGCTAAGTCTGAAAGCACTCGTTGCTGAGCAAGAGCGCGCATCAGCTCCTGAAGAGGAGCGATCAACTGGAAGTGAAAGGCGTTCTGAGCAACCGTCTCGCTCACGACGAGAACGGGCATCGCGACGCCAAATGCCGGCACGCGAGGAACCTGTCACGACATTAGGGACGCTGCTTAAAGAGGAAATGGGTAGATCAAATCTTGAGAGTTCTGAAAGCGTTGAAAATCCTGAGAACATTGAAAGTTCTGAAAACACTGAGAACTCTGAGAATTAACTTCCTTTGTATCTTCTCCCTGGATCAGATTACGCTTTGGGCGCGGAAACGGAAGTGCAAACGAAACCTTGCTACAGAGATGTCTACATTGAGAAGTAGGAAAGGTCTTTGTGCATGCACGTTTTTGTCATTTTATTGATAGGGTGGGGCCGCGTACCCACCCTTCCGTTTCTTATTCTAAAAGCTTAGTAACTGTGATAAGGTGTAGAGATACGTATGTAGACTGGGAGACCCGGAATTGAGCAAAAATTTTCTGTTTACGTCCGAATCTGTCACTGAGGGACACCCGGACAAAATCGCAGACCAGATCTCTGATGCGGTGCTTGATGCTATACTTGCAACCGATCCAATGGGTAGAGTCGGCTGTGAGACTTTGGTTACAACCGGACTGGCTGTTATCACTGGCGAAATTACGACAACTGCAAACTACGACGATAAGCAAATTGCCCGACGTGTACTTGCCGATATAGGGTACACCGATATCGAATACGGTTTTGATGCTGAACGCAGTGCTGTGTTAAGCATCATTGATAAGCAGTCTCCGGATATTGCAATGGGTGTGAACCCAGGTGGGGCAGGGGACCAGGGCTTGATGTTTGGGTACGCATGCACCGAAACACCTGAATTAATGCCATTGCCTATTACGCTCGCTCACCAATTAACGCGACGCTTGGCAAAAGTTCGTAAGGATGGCATCCTTCCCTTTATTCGTCCCGACGGAAAATCGCAAGTAACTGTTGAATATGCAGATAGCAGACCTAAGGCTGTTACTGCAGTTGTTATCTCTTCACAGCACGATCCTGATGTTGTGGACACCCATCTCCAAGAATCAATTATTGAAGAGGTTATCAAAAAGATTATTCCTGACAATCTCCGAAGTGCAGACATTAAATACCATATCAATCCAACTGGACGTTTTGTAACAGGGGGACCGCAAGGTGATGCTGGGTTGACGGGTCGAAAGATTATTGTCGATACGTATGGCGGCATGGGACGGCACGGTGGTGGAGCACTCTCTGGAAAGGATCCGACCAAAGTAGATCGAAGTGCGACTTATGCGGCGCGACACGTTGCTAAAAATCTTGTTGCTGCTGGACACGCCGAGCGTTGTGAAATTCAAATCTCTTATGCGATTGGTAGAAAAGATCCGCTCTCTGTTATGGTGGATACTTTTGGCACAGGTGATGATGAAACTCTTACCGAACTTGTTAACACGCATTTTGATTTAACCCCGCTGGGTATTATTGAACGGTTGAAATTGCGTCAGCCTATCTATCGAAATACTGCTGCATACGGACATTTCGGACGCAAAGAACCGGGTTTTACTTGGGAAGAAACCGATTACGTCGAAAAACTCCGATAGTTTGAAAAAAATAAAAATATTAGTAAAGAAAAAAGGACAGTAATGAACTACGATATTAAAACAACAGAACTCGCGGCGACTGGAAAACAACGGATTGATTGGGCAAATCGGTTCATGCCAGTGCTGAGTTCTATCCGTGCGCGGTTTGAAAATGAACGTCCCTTGGAAGGACTAAAAATAGCTGCGTGCTTGCACGTTACAACTGAAACAGCAAATTTGATGAAGACGCTGAAAGCAGGCGGCGCGGAAGCGGTCGTCTGTGCATCAAATCCGCTTAGCACCCAGGATGATGTTGCCGCATCTCTCGTTGTTGATGAGAAGATCGGCGTTTTCGCAATCGACGGCGTGGATACAGAGACGTATTATAAACACATTGATGCTGTGCTTGATACACAGCCAGCAATCACTATGGACGATGGAGCAGACCTTGTCTCAAGACTCCACTCTGAAGAAACCAATCCATCGTTAATTGAGCAGGTCGTCGCTGGAACAGAAGAGACAACCACGGGGGTCATACGACTCAGAAGTATGGCAGCCGAAGGTGTTCTGAGATACCCTATTATTGCTGTTAACGATGCTGACACAAAACATTTCTTTGATAACCGATACGGGACGGGGCAGAGTACCCTTGATGGTATTATCAGGGCGACTAACCTCCTGATTGCTGGGACGACGGTTGTTGTGGCGGGCTATGGATGGTGCGGTAGAGGTGTCGCCAGTCGGGCACGGGGTTTAGGCGCGAACGTCATCGTAACTGAGGTCAATCCATTGAGAGCATTGGAGGCGGTGATGGATGGATTCCGGGTCATGCCGATGCTGGAGGCAGTTCAAGAAGCGGATTTGATTGTGACCCTTACAGGGGATATCCATGTCTTACGCAAGGAACATTTTGAAGTGATGAAAGATGGCGCGATTATCGCGAATTCTGGTCACTTTGATGTTGAAATTGATATCCCGATGCTTGGGAAATTGAGCGTTGATAAAGGAAGTGCGCGCCCCTATGTCGATGTGTATACACTCGCCGATGGAAGGAAACTCTACCTCGTCGGTGAAGGTCGGTTGGTGAATCTCGCTGCGGCGGAGGGCCATCCAGCCAGTGTTATGGACATGAGTTTTGCGAATCAAGCCTTGTCTGTTGAGTACATTGCTAAGAACCATGGTAGTTTTGAAAATCGCGTGTACGATGTTCCTAAGTCTATTGATGAGGCTGTGGCAGCGTTGAAGTTACAGGCGTTTGGTATTGAGATTGACACACTCACGCCAGAGCAGGAGGCGTACCTCAACTCGTGGGAGATGGGAACTTAGTTTTCTTCAAATTATTTCATGGCCCGTTTTGGGTTATCCGTTTATGAGGGGATCTAATGAAAAAATCTGAGATTTGGGAGGGAGCCATACTCCTTCTCTCAGCAGTGTTATTGCTACCTATCTGGATGGCATCCTCTCAGAGAATAGAACTGCCGGTGGGCTTGTTAAGAGTTCTGAGTTTTTTGCAATATCCGCTCGTTGTTGTTCTTGGCGTGATTTTCGTTCGTCGCCTACGACGGGTCATCCGTGCGTTACGGGAAAATAGAAATAGACCGGGGCCTTTCTGATCGGGGATGGAAGTTTATAATATGGGAGTTTTGGTCGTTGGGACGGTTACTTTAGATACAGTGGAAACGCCGAGTACACGTGTTGAAGATGTGCTTGGGGGTTCTGGTGTCTATGCTGCTGTCGCGGCGAATTTTTTTAAGAACGCTGTCCAACTTGTTGGCGTTATTGGTGCTGATTTTCCGGTCGCGTACACAGACTTTCTTGAAACCCAAGGCATTGATCTGAAAGGTCTGAAGCGGATTAATGATGGCAAATCATTTCGATGGGGTGGTCGTTATGCTGAAGACTTTAACGTGCGCGATACGCTTTTTACAGAATTAAATGTTGTTACTGATTTTCGTCCTATTTTGCCTGAAGTCTATAGACACACGCCCTACCTCTTTTTAGCAAATAATCCCCCAACGTTGCAATTGAGCATTATTGAACAAACGTCGGAGCCAAAACTTGTTGTCTGTGATACAATGGATTTTTGGATTAATGAGGAGCGAGAGGCGTTAGAAGCACTCTTAGCGCGCGTAGATATTCTTGTCCTTAACGATAGTGAGGCGATGCTATTTACGGGTGATTCTAATTTGATGCGGGCAGCACGATCCATTCTGCGCTATGGTCCAAAGCGGGTTATCATCAAAAAAGGGGAGCATGGTGCCATCAGCGTCACAGAATCGTCTTTCTTTAGCGCGCCAGCGTATCCGCTTACACAAGTAACAGATCCCACGGGTGCCGGTGATAGTTTTGCTGGTGGTATGCTCGGATATATCGCATCTGTTAAGGATACTTCCGAAGAGACGATACGCAGCGCAATGATTTACGGCACGGTTGTTGCCTCTTTTAACATTGAAGATTTCAGCGTTAATCGGCAAAAACGGGTTAAGTTTTCCGAAATCTCCGCAAGGTATGGTGAGTTACAGGAGGCTGTCCGTTTTTAGTGTAGGCTGTGAATTGCCTTGCCATCCACTGCCTCTGCAGATTCCATTAGCATTTCTGAAAGCGTCGGATGCGCATGGATAGTGTGCGCGATGTCCCTTGCAGTAGCACCCAAGCGGACTGCAACGGTGGCTTCATGGATAAGTGTTGACGCGTGCGCGCCGACGATGTGAACGCCGAGAATATCCCCACTATCTGTATCAGAAACGATCTTAACGAACCCGTCTGTTTCGCGTAGTCCCAACGCCTTTCCATTTGCTGCATAAGGAAATCTGCCTATCTTCACCTCATAACCTTCAGTCGTTGCCTCTGCTTCTGTCATACCTGCATGTCCGATTTCAGGTAAGGTGAAAACACACCAGGGGATCACCTGATAATCCATTTCGGTGCTGGCACCGAGACAGTTTTCTGCAGCAACTTTTCCCTCTGCGGATGCGACGTGTGCCAACAGATACCGACTGGCAACATCTCCAACTGAGTAGATACTCGGAACATTCGTCCGCATCTGCGTGTCAACAACAATTTTTCCGCTGTCCCTGCGGACACCAACCTTTTCTAAACCTATCCCGTCTGTGTTATAACGTCTTCCGATGGAAACCAGCATTTTTTCTGCGGTAAGCTCTTCACCCGATTCAAGCACCGCTGTGACATGTTCATCTGACTTTTTTACTTCCGTCAGTTTTGCACCGGTCTGGATAGTGATACCTTTTCGTTTCATGAATAGTTGGACGTGTCGGATAACTTGCGTATCTTCTGTCGCTAAAATTGTCGGTAGGAGTTCTAATATAGTCACACGGCAACCAAATGCATTAAAGATAGAGGCGAATTCACAACCTGAAACCCCACCGCCAACGATTAGTAGGCTTTTAGGAAGTTCTGTGAGGTTGAGGATACCTGTTGTTGTGAGGACTTGGTCCTCGTCAATTTCAAAAACAGGTGGTTCCGCAGGTTCTGAACCTGTAGCGATAATGACATTTTTCGCGTGTAATTCTTCAATTGTGCCGTCAGGTTTGTTAACAGCGATCGTGTTTTTATTCGTAAGTGCTGCTGTTCCTTTAAGGATGTTAACCTTGTTTGCTTTCAGTAGTTTTGCGATACCGCTTTCGAGCTGCTGAATAACAGAGGTTTTGTGGCTTAACACTTGGGTGTAGTCAATTGTCGCCTCGCCGTTGACTTGTACACCAAAAGCAGATGCTTCTTGAATCTGTGTCGCGAGGTTGGCGACAGCGAAAAGGGTTTTCGTTGGGATGCACCCGCGGTTCAGGCAGGTTCCGCCCCATTCTCCTTTTTCTATAAGGCAGACGTTCCCACCGAGTTGTGCAGCTTTGATGGCTGCAACATACCCACCTGGGCCCCCACCGATAATTCCGACATCATACGTGGACATAATTCCTCCTATCTTGCGAAATCACTTTAATTTTATCACGAAGATTGAGGAGTGTCAAGTGGATGTGAGTTTGGTATCTATAGACGGAATTTGACAAAAAAAGCGAAGCATGCTACAGTGGTGACAATCTAAAATTAGGAGGAAGTGGTTGTTTGATGGGTATCGTCCAAACCAATTCGGACCTGGGTGTTCGACTGTTGCGGGTTCGGATCCGAGACGTGATGGTTGTGCGGTCGGTTATTGAGGTGTCAGGGAATTTTCTTGACTTTTGGGTCGAATTAAAGTATAATATTAATGGTAGTAGATGACTTTGGCAGAAAAACTGAAGACCGAATCACATAAGCCCGCCAAGCCGGTTGTGAATCACGCGTGTGATTCCAATGGCTCTCTCTTGCCCTGGGGCGCGCTATCTCCGGCAGGATACGAGTAGCCAGCGTCCGTAAAATCGTAAAGAGATTCTATCCAATCTTTAAAACGGAGTCCGTTTTCCGATTGTTTATACCCTTAATAAAAAAAGGCAGGGTTGAGGCATGTGAACCGCACCCTAAAAATTAAAATACAAGATAGTGGCGGTAGCAAACTCGCTTTACGATATCAATGCAAAAGAACATAGAAGAACGTATGGAGAATCAGTTGACAGATGTATAGAGATTTAAATGAAAAGGATGCCTGTGGCGTCGGTTTTGTCGCGAACCGTTTTGGGAATCGGAGCCACGAGATTATTGAGATGGCGACGCAAGCGGTTACGAACTTGACACACCGGGGCGCGGTGGCGGCTGATGCAAAGACAGGTGATGGCGCGGGTATCTTAACACAAATTCCGGAGAAATTATTTCAAAAACAGTTGGCGAAACTCGGAGTCCGCTTGGATGCGATGACTGACCTGGGTGTGGGGATGATTTTCCTGCCAAGACGCGATCAGGACGCGCAGCGACAAAGCCAAGCACTCGTTGAAAAGACGTTGCAACAGTATGGTATGCCGTTCCTCGGATGGCGTTCGGTCCCGGTTAATACGGCTGCGCTTGGCGATAAAGCATTAGAAACACTGCCAGAAATTCAGCAGGTATTGATAGGGCGACCTGAGCAGCTCTCTGACGACGATTTTGAGCGGTCGTTGTATTTGATATGTAAAGAACTTGAACACCGTGCTGCAGCGGCTTCGCTGGATGACGAATTCCATATCGCCTCTTTTTCACATCGGACGATCGTCTACAAAGGATTGCTGGTAGCACCCCAGTTGGTGCAATTTTATCTTGACCTGAAAGATTCGGATTTCCAAGCAGCACTTGCTGTTTTCCATCAGCGCTATAGCACGAATACCTCTTCCACGTGGATGCTTGCCCAACCCTTCCATATGCTTGCGCACAATGGTGAAATTAACACCTTGATGGGGAATCGGAATTGGATGCGGGCGCGTGAAGCCGACTTACAATCCCCCTTCTGGAATGAACATATTCAAAAACTCGTTCCGATTATTAATAAACAAGGGAGCGATTCAATGAGCTTGGATAACGTGTTAGAGTTGTTGACACACTCTGACCGTAGTATCTTGCACGCCATGATGTGCTTGATTCCCGAAGCTTATGAACAGATTCCTGACATGCCGGACGTGTTGAAAGCCTGTTACGAGTATCTCTCATGTGTTAGTGAACCGTGGGATGGACCGGCGGCTGTCGCCTTTACGGATGGCGTTGTTGTCGGCGCGAGTCTTGATAGAAATGGACTCCGTCCTGCACGCTACAAAGTCACTAAGGATGGCACGGTCGTCATGGGATCCGAGGTCGGCATCATTGAGCTTGATGAAAGTGGGATCATTGAAAAAGGACGTTTGGGACCCGGACAGATGATCGCTGTAGATACAGCAGAAGGCAAATTGTTGAAAGATTCGGAGATTAAACACGGTATTGCCAAGCAGAAACCCTATGCTGAATGGGTTCAGAAAGGCATTGTGCTCCTTCCTACCGATAAAATCGGTTCATCCGCTACGACGGAGACGATTCCTGATCAGCTTCCTATATGTCAGAAAGCCTTCGGATATATGACAGAAGATATAGAACGGTTTATTAAACCGATGATAACGGAGGCGAAAGAGGCAGTTGGCTCAATGGGTGATGATACGCCACCTGCTGTGATTTCACGGCATCCGCGTTCGCTGTATAGTTACTTCAAACAACGTTTCGCGCAAGTTACAAATCCACCTATTGATTCAATCCGAGAGCGTTTGGTAATGTCGCTGACAACACACTTGGGACGACATCATAGTTTGCTCACGGAGACGCCAGCGCACGCTCGGCTCATTCGGCTACCCTCGCCAATTTTGACAAATACAGATTTACAAGCCCTACGGGAACTTGATATACCCGATTTTCAAGTGGAAACACTTTCTGTTTGTTTCTCGGTGGCTGCTGGTAAACAGGGCTTGGAAGATGCCCTGGAAACGTTATGTCAACGCGCCTCTGAGGCAGTCGATACCGGAAAAACGCTCCTTGTGTTGAGTGACAAAGATGTTAATCCTGGTTTCGCACCAATTCCTATGGCACTTGCTGTTGGTGCTGTGCATCATCATCTGATCCGTGAAGGAAAGCGGATGCGAGCGAGTCTCATTGCTGAAACTGGAGATGCAAGAGAAGAGCACCATTTTGCTGTGCTTCTTGGTTATGGCGCAGCGGCGGTCAACCCCTATCTCGCGATTTCAACGATTGCTCAACTTGCCGCGGACGGTGAACTTGAAGAACTGACGGCAGAGAAAGCGATTGAGACCTATAAGGAAACTGTCGAAAAAGGTATCCTGAAAATTATGGCGAAGATGGGTATTTCGACGGTATCAAGTTACAGAGGTGCGCAAATTTTTGAAGCACTCGGTATTAATGCGACGGTTATTGATAAGTGTTTTACAGGCACTACTTCTCGCTTAAGTGGCATCGGTTTTGCAGAAATCGCGGCTGAAACGCTTCACTTCCACGCAAAAGCGTTTTTAGAAATTGATGACGATGTTTCGCTGGAGGAAGCAGGTTATTTCCGATTTCGGCGAAACGGAGAGTTTCATGCGTTCAATCCGACGATGTTTAAAGCACTTCACAAGTTTGTTAAGGGTGGTGAATCGGAAGATTATGATAAATATGCTGCTGCTGTTAAAAGTGGAGAGCCCTCCAGTTTACGGGATCTACTTGCGTTCAGACCGAGTACGCCGATTCCAATTGAAGAAGTGGAACCCGCAGAGGATATTGTTCGACGTTTTACAACCGGTAGTATGTCTTTTGGCGCATTAAGTCGTGAGACCCATGAAACCTTAGCAATTGCTATGAATCGCCTCGGTGCGAAATCGGGAAGCGGAGAGGGCGGCGAAAGTAGTACGCGTTTTAAACGTCAACCCAATGGGGATCTCGCCTCCAGCGCGATTAAACAGGTCGCCTCTGGACGTTTCGGTGTAACGCCAACATATCTCGCCTCAGCGCGGGAATTGGAAATCAAGATGGCACAAGGGTCAAAACCGGGAGAGGGTGGGCAAATTCCAGGGCACAAGGTGACCGCTGAAATTGCTGCACTTCGACACTCTATCCCCGGGGTGCCACTGATTTCACCACCGCCACATCACGATATCTATTCTATTGAGGATCTGGCGCAGCTCATCTATGATCTGAAGCAGGTGAATCCACAGGCAAAGGTTGCTGTAAAGTTGGTATCTGAATTTCTCGTTGGAACTATTGCATCAGGGGTGGCAAAGGGCTATGCTGATGTGATCCAGGTGAGTGGGCATGAAGGTGGGACAGGTGCGTCGCCACTTAGTTCCATTAAAAACGCAGGAACACCTTGGGAACTTGGACTCGCGGAGACCCAGCGTGCCCTCGTCCAAAATGAATTACGAGATCGTGTGGTATTACGGGCAGATGGCGGCATGCGCTCTGGGCGCGATATTGTTATGGCTGCGATGTTAGGGGCGGAGGAATACGGTTTCGGGACGATAGCGATGGTTGCAACGGGATGTGTCATGGCGCGCCAGTGTCATCTAAATACATGTCCGGTTGGCGTAGCCACTCAGGATCCCGCGCTCCGTGCGAAATATCCCGGGACACCGGAGATGGTCGTCAATTTCATGCTTGGTGTAGCGAACGAAGTCCGAGCGATCCTCGCGAATCTTGGGCACCGATCCTTGAACGATGTTATTGGGCGACCAGAATTGCTCCAACCGATTGATTTGGTGGAGTATCCGAAGGCAGCGATGCTGAACTTGGACGAAATTCTGACACCTGCTGACCCGACAGGAATCCAGCCACGCTATCATTTACAAGAGCGGAACGATCGCGAAGATAAACCTCTTGATAATCAGATTCTGGAAGATGCAGCGGAAGCAATTGCACAGAAAACATCAATTCAACTTTCTTATCCTATCCAAAATACGAATCGAACAGTTGGCGCGCGGTTATCTGGCGAGATTGCGAAACACTATGGCGATGCCGGTCTGCCTGATAGAACAATTCAGTGTAATTTTAAAGGCAGTGCTGGGCAGAGTTTCGGTGCCTTCTGTATCAGTGGTGTACAGTTTGTATTGACCGGAGAAGCCAATGACTATGTAGGTAAAGGTATTGCAGGAGGTGAACTTATTATTAAACCTGCTCCGACTGTGCCATTCCAAACTTATGAGAATACGATTATCGGGAATACCGTATTATATGGTGCCACAGGCGGTGCACTTTACGCAGCTGGGAGAGCTGGTGAACGGTTCTGCGTCCGAAATAGTGGCGCAACTGCTGTAGTTGAAGGGGTTGGAGACCACGGTTGTGAATACATGACGGCAGGGGTAGTTGTGATTCTTGGCGAAACGGGTAGAAACTTTGGGGCCGGAATGACAGGGGGTACTGCCTATGTTCTTGATGAAGAACAACAGTTTGAGAAGAAGTATAATGCGGATTGGGTAAAACTGGAGAAAGTGACCAATGAAACGGATATTAAGAATCTGCTGGCACTCATACAAAATCACGCCGCGTATACTGGGAGCCAATATGCTGAGAATATTCTAACCAATTGGGAGACTTTCCTTCCACACTTCTGGAAGGTTGTGACCCCGCCGCCACCGCCGCCGCCAGCCCCTGTTCAACTTAAAAGGAGAGCCGCAACGCGAAGGACGCGGAAACGATAAAGGACATATTCAAGGTCAAGTTTAGAAAGTCTTGCTTGAGGCGAGTTTCAAGTTCTGTCGATAATGGTGTTATTTTGCAAAGGAAAAAGGCAGCATACGCTGCCTTTTTCCTTTTTTAACTGCGTTGTATCCTTCAGTCTTCTTCCGATACCGCAAAAGCGATTTCGAGCCCCTCCGTTTTACTGGAGCGTTGTTTCGCTCGTTCTACCACGTCAATGACGACCCCGTGTTTGGCACGTCTGTCCGCCTTGATAATCAAGGTGCTAATCTGGTTTTCGTGTGCGGCTATGAAAAGTTCCATATCTTCCAGAGTGAGCATTTCCTGATCATCAATCGAGATCCGTCCGTCAGTACTAATGAAGAGGTTATACTTCTTACGTGTGAATTCGTGCTTTGTCGCGGAATCAGGTAAGGTGACGGTGAAAGGCGGGGGAACCCGCATAACAGCAGACACCATGAAAAAGATCAGGAGCAAGAATACACAATCAATCATAGGTGCCATCGGGATGTCATCATCATCGCCCGTTTTTTTCCGTCGACTCATGTTCAAAGCCATCTGAATTCTCCTTCTATAGAGGGTGGCATGCTATGTACGTCGCACGGAGCGTTCACTCCCTTGCGACGATAGCGAACCCAATTTTGTCTATACCTGCCTGTTTCGCTATATCCATCACCTGAACGATCTGCTCATGCAGGACTTCTCGCTCGGATTGGATAATGAGCATGCTTGTCGCTTCCTCTGGTGCGTTGATGAACTGGTTAAACATTTCATCAATTTGGACGACAGTGTCGTTCAGCACCATAGTGCCTCTCTCTTCACCGGGTTCCGGATTCGCGATTCGGACAGTCAGCCCTTTCGGTTTGTCAGGTGAAGGTTTCCCTGGTGGGGGCAACTGCACCCGAAGCCCTGGAATGGGTGAGAAAGTTGTTGACACCATGAAGAAGATCAGGAGCAGGAATACGCAATCAATCATAGGTGCCATACTGAGTGTTGGTGGCTTGCGTTCTCTGATTTTCGTTGCAAGCAAACTCAATTTGGCTTCACCATTTTGTTGCATTTCAAAGTCTCCTTTCTCGTTGATGAGATTAGGGTTAAGGTATGCTGACCTTGTGTTCCCTACAAAGTCTGTAAGGAAAGGGCGGAATGTAGTCTATCCGCCCGTTCCAAGACTTAGGCTTCGCCTTCACCAACAATCAGCTGGTTCACGATCTCGGTAGAAACCTGAGAGATTTCGACCATGTGTCTGTTAACCCAGCTATCAAAGAGTTGGAAGAAAATCAGGCAAGGAATAGCAACTGTCAAGCCAGCAGCCGTTGTAAGGAGTGCCTGTGAGATACCACCTGCGAGCTGCTGTGGGTCACCCGTACCTTCAAGTGCGATTGTAGTAAACGCACTAATCATACCTGTAACAGTTCCCAGCAAGCCGAAGAGCGGGGAAACGACTGCGACGGTACCGAGGACCGGCAGGTTTCTTTCGAGTTCAGGAATTTCAAGGAGACTTGCTTCTTCGATTGCTTCCTGAATTTCCTCTTTGCTAATATCGCGTTCTTCAATTTGCGCTTGGCTGTATCGAAGCAGTCCAGCTTTAAGGACATTAGCGAGGGGACCGCCAGCTTCTTCACAAATCGAGACGGCTTCCATAATGTTCTCTTTCCGGAGGGAATCAGCGATACTTGCGATAAACTGTTCAGTTCCAATTCGGGAACGACTCCGAACAAAAGTGAAGAGCCTTTCGATAATGAAGGTTAGTGCGGTGATAGAACAGAGTGCCAGTGGCCAAAAGACGAATCCGAACTTCTGGAAGAAAGTTACGATATTATCTTTTTTCGTCATCTTGAGAGGGACGAAGTGGTCACCGCCATTAACAACTGTAACAGGTTTACCAAGCCGGTCACCGTATCCTTCTCTATAGATACTGATGAGGTAGCGGCCTGCTGGAATACCGGAGCGTTCGTAATCACCGTTGGCATCGGTCATTGCCTCAAATTCTTCTCCACTCTGGGCAACGATTTTGACTTCAACGCCGTCGATCGGGTTTTGTGCAGTCGTCGTATCAACAATCTGACCACGGACAGTTCCGCCGCTGTCTTGTGCAAGAACCGTACCAGCCGACATGCCGATACAGGCGATTAACATTAACACTAAACTAAAACGAGTCATTCGTTCTAATCCTCCTTAGGGTAACTTGCCGAATACGGCGGCAAGTCTCTACAAGTCATTTAATCATGTAAGGTATTGTGTGGCTAAGGCATAAACCTTTGTCCAACAACCCGGTTTTATTTACGCTTGAGCATTTCAAAAACTACACAATTTTCAAGTTGTGGCATCACGATGTTAGAGGTATGCCTATCGCTCGCAACGCCATTTCCATAAAGAACACCTGAATACTTAAGAAGTTACGCGCTTAATTCAAGTGTTAGAGCAGATAACATTCCAAATGGTATGGTGAAACGAGAAATCGCTGGACACGATTTCGGCGTATCCAGCGATCCGGTTATCGTTTAGAAACCCATCATTGCTCGCACGAAGGTTGTGTTACTCGTCGTGTGATCAAGCAAGATAGTCGTCCGCCGGTAACCAGCAAGGATAACAATGTTAAACCCAAGCCATTCACCACGGTTAATTGCTTGGACTTCAAATATCCGTGTTCGCAGGTCTGGACGGAAAAGCACTGGTACATCTTCGTCTTCCGGGAAGTTAGTCAAGTAATTCTTGAAGTTGTCATCCCGGTTGGTGAACTTCCGATATTGGAAACCACCAAGGATGTTCATCCGTTGTGTGAACTGATAGTCGAGTCGTACACCGAGAACATCCTCACGACTTCTACGGTTGAAGCGCAAGTATTCGATCGGCTCGTCATCAGTAGGAACAAACAGACGCGGGTTAAGTGCGTCGCCAATTTCCTCTGCGCCGCGGTCAAACGCGCGGTCCCAGATATATTTCACCATCGGTGTAAGGGTTAGATCTTCACCGATCCTGTCAATGAAAGGTAGATCTCCGAGCGGAATTTCATACCGTGCCTTGAGAATCGTCTGCTGGTTGCGAATATCCCGTTCTGGGTAGCGACGCTTCTTCCAGTTTTCAGCATCGTAGATTAAGCCCGGATCCTCGGGGTCAAGTGCATTAATCCCGTGATCTGGATAGAAGGGGAATTCGCGCCTTTCACCACTCGCTCGAACCTGCTCAACAGGCACCATGAAGTCAACGCGTTGATCGGCAGTCAGTGGATCGTCAGGGTCTCCGGAGCCTTCGACATCCAAGAAGACTGCGTCTGCCTCATCCTGCTCAAACTGTTTTTGCAGCACAACGAGGAACTTCGCTTCTAATGTCAGATTAGGAACAGCAGTGTAGAGGAACTGAAGCGTTGTGGTGTTTACACGAGCGTTGTAGAAGTCAAGCTCGTCGGAAATCTGGACAGGCTCCAATTCGCCGACACGGAGGGTAATCGTGTAATCTGGGATATCGTCGCGAACTCGCACGAATCGGTTTTGGAAAAGGACCGTTCCAAAGTCTGGAATGTCCCGTTGATAGGTAACGTGTAGATACTTGGAATCGTTCTGCCGGCGACTTGAGACTTGACTCTCATTGAGCCATCCGACTTTGAGTGAAAGGTTATCCAGGAGGTCATATTCAGCGAAGACATGGTATCCTTCTCTGTCTATTCCGTACTCATATTGTGGTTCAAAGTCATCCTCAAGTGAGTCGATAGTCCCGTTGTTGTTGAGGTCAACGAGGTCAGTAAACACTGGCGGGTCAGCATCAAAGATGAGGAAATCTTCTTGGAAGTCAAGGACTCCGTTCTGGTCTCTGTCATCAGCGCGTGGCAGGACTCCGTCGAAGTCGATATCATCGGGCCAGTCGTCATCATCATCGTCATCCTCAATGAGGGCGTAATTGACTTCATCCCAGGGGTCTCTTTCAGCTTGGGACTCAGGTGTTCTTTCCAGGGTGTAGGGTTGATCCCTATCGGTATTGGCACCGAAATTGTGGTAGGTTGTGGTGTACCCTGGATCAATATGGTAGTAGACACCTTCAAGGTACAACTTTCCGAAGCGAGACCTGAGATGGATGAACCATGCGGCTTCTCTACCCATTTCGCCGTCTCCGCCTTCATCGGTTCCGTCTCCACCTAATCTGGCTTCAAATCGTTCACCTTCGGTTTCGGAATAGGTAGGTATCCCGTTTCGGTCTAAAGGTAAGCCTGTTGCTGGATCAATGGAGATCCCCGTTTCTTCCTCACCATCTTCGCCGATGATAGTGGGTTTGAGTCTACTAAATCCAATCTGCTCTTTGGGGATTGTGGGATACTGTTTGTATTTCCCGTTAATGGAATAGTGTGCGCGAAGGAAAACGTTACCGATGGTTCCTTCAAGATCGAGTCCATAGAGGACTGCTGCACGTGCTGCACCATAGCGGTAGCTGACTTTACGCGGTCTGCCTTCACCTGTCCAAGCATCTGGATTGTCGTAAAGATTTGCCCGGTTACTGGTATAATCAGAAGATTGTCCATAGTTACCGGGGGCTTGAATGATATCACGGTATGGCATCTCAATATGACCGTCTTCGGTTTTAATCCACTCTTCGGCGAACGGATCAGCCCCTTCAGCAGCTCTGTTTGCATCACTGAAGCCGATGACAGCGATATTGTAATCCCCTGCTACCACCATATCAAAAACGACAGATTGAACGGTGCGGGGTTCAATACCGTGGTCTGCAAAGACCAGGTCATATCTCATCTTATTAAAGCCGTCAACAATCGCCCAGTCCCCGGACGAACGCACGTCAGAGGGAAGCCCACCGACATCAATTGGTGTAACATCGCTGGAAAAAACTTCAATTGTTTCCGTTTGTGCGGGTTGTGCTTTCGGATTGACACCTTCTTCAATTTCTTCGGGTGTTAAATCTTCCACTTCTTGTGTAACCACAGTAATTGTCATGCCTTTGAAAGCTGCACCGACACCACCTTGAAGGTTTTCACTGTGTAAGTTTTCATCGTATCCGGAGAATTGTGTAACGGAACCATGATTGTCTTCAGGCGAATCGTCGCGGAAGACGACAGAAATAGTTTCCGGAGGCGTATTTGCGACGGTACCCATCATTGGGTTTTCAACACGCTCTGGATGTTCTTTGTGAAGGTTGACATAAGTAAACCCAACACGGAAAATGTCGCCCAAAAGACCTTGTGCCCGGAAACCCATGAGGCGTGCATTTTCAATGTGCCGCACTCCAGCGTCTTCATTTAAACCGTTCCGACGTCCGAGCGTCGGTGCGAGGTTCGCCGCTGCATCTGTCAATTGGACAGGGTTGGAGATACGAGAGTTAATGAGTGTAAAGAGATGGCGCTCCTGTGCAAAGGAGATATCCCAACGAAGTCCATCAAACTCGGTTTTATAGAGGATATACCGGTTTGGGAATAACGTAGAGGGCTTGAAACGCATGCTATCACCGATGGCAAACTCGGTATATCTGCCCCGGAAACTGTCTTCAGTTAAAACAGTTCTATCTAACTGTGCCGAGAATCTCTCACTATCCAGCTGACCTGTCCAACCAACAAACAATTCACCGTTTTGGTCGAACTCTTTCTGCTCACGATAGTTGTAGACCTCGTTACCTTCAAGCAGCTCTTTACCAAACAGGTCGTAGAAGAACTGGGGTTCTTCTTCCAACTGGAACCGCGCTGAAAATTTAGAACTCCCCTCAATCGTTGGTAATAGGGGTTCTTGTGGACCAAGGCTCTGTGCACCACAACCGTAAAGCACAAAAGCACTCAGGATACAGGTCGCTACAAGTAAAACATCAATTGATTGTTTTAGCCTGTTCATTACTTTGTTTTTCCTCCTTGGAAATAATGAATCGGAAGTTTGGGCAACAAAACAGTGATATAAGCATTGCTTGCTTTTTCGCTGTATCTACCCCGGTCTCCGAACAAAAAACCTTAAAAATGGATGAAAACTGCTTTACTTGTAAACGAAAAGGTTAAAATATCGTTAGTAAAACTAACGGTATTCCAATTTCAGAGTTCTCGGTTACTGTGGTACGGTCGCCTCAAAATTCTGGATTCCGCACCAAGTGTATAGAAAGCAAGTCTCCTTCACAACAAATTAAGGGTTAGTCTTGCAGAAGTTAAACACGCGGTGAAACGCCACAAAACTGTTCTTGGTTTTTAAAGTAGCACTGATTTGAATTTCTGTCAAGTTTTTAACAGAAAAAATATATTCATTAGGATGATTTTTGCATATCATACCGAAAATGTAATATATTTTCAAGTTTTAAATATATCAATGCTGTTTACATTCGTCTTTTAATCCGTTCTAAGGCAGACAATCAATGTCGAGAAGGCGTTCTGAAAAATTGTAACAGCAAAGCCAATCAAAATACACGAATCGTGAGCCTTGAAGAGTTTCAAATGCTACTGTTGCCTGAGACAGCAGCGAATCAATAGTAAAATCGTTTTGTCTTAAGGTACGGATTAAGAGTATCGAAAACCCAAGCATAACTTCATAAGAATTTCGCCTATGCTGTGGGCTTAATGAATCACTGTGTGTTAGACATACTATATATTATACCATATTTTCAAAAAAAATGACATTTTTTTTTCAAAATTCTGAAACTGAAACCACAAATGTTGCGTAGCATCACATTTAAGTCTCTCGACTTACAGCGGTTTTGCTGAAATATTCAATGAGTAAGACAGTTGTGATCCCAAGAACCGTTCCGCTAATTCCAGCAATAACAAGAATGAATCTGAGTTGTGGACTGACAGGAATCTTCCTCGGCACAGCACGATCGATGATTTCGATACCACCTACCTGATTGCGAGAAGCCGTTAACTTGGATTCAGCATATAATATCTCAGCTTCAAGTGAACGCTTGGCAATTTCTTCAGCAAGGGCATTGGTCTTCTGAATTTTGGCTCCCATTTGCGTTAGAATAATTTGGTTTTCGGGGATTTGTTCCAGTAATTGTGCCAATTCGGTTTCTAATGTACCAAGTTCTTGTTTGAGGCGTTTCACTGCATTTTCATAACGCGAGAGGCTTGGAATGAACGTTATCAACTGGTTCTTTATATACGTATAATGTGCAGAGGGGCCGGAGGTAAAGGTAGTGGTTTTAGGTGAGATTTGCGTGTTTTTCTGCTGAATATCAGCGATTTGTGCGTCAAGCCCTTTCAATTCCGAGGTGGGCTTTCCTACTTTCTCTTTGTCAGCAACACGCTGTGATTCGAGGTTAAAGAGTTTCTCTTGTTGGAAGAGCCAAATAGGATCATACGTAGTCGTTTCAGAGAGTTGTGCTTGTTCGGGTAGGTTCCTTAATTGTTCCTGCAAATATGTGATATGGGCACGCGTTGCATAGGCTTGTTGCTGATTTGTCCGAATGTTTTCGCGAATATTGGCGTAACGTTCCAGCAAATTGGTAAGCGTTGGCACCCATATCTCTGAACTACCATTTTGTCGAACGAATTGGAGAAGCGTATCTAAATTCTTTTTGATTTCATCTTGAATTTCTCCTTGTTTCTCTTCGAGAAATTCCATGCGTTTTCTAAGTTTCGTTTCTTCGTCTCCACGTCGCAAGGTTTTCATGTCCTGCGCGAGTTGGTTGACAAGAAGTGCTGCGTTGCGCTCTCCACCGTCTGCCTCAGTTAAAGCGATCGAAAGATGGATATAATCAGAATCTGGGTTTAGTTGTGCCTTCAGCGTTCGTTTGAGTTTGCCGATTGGTGGGAGGAGAGCAACTGCGTCCGCATTCCCGTTTTCTTCAAGATTCTCGATTGCTGTTTTCAGCATTGATTCTGTGGAGAAGCGGACACTGATTGTTTCCATTTCCCGGCGGTCAATACCACCAGAGAGGACGCTTTGAAAGAGGTTTGCTGAAGGAAGAGAAGGCGTTGCACTGGGTTGGACGAGCAACATTAGGGTAGAGGCTGCATACGTTTTAGGCAAACGGAGTGAAATAACTAAGGCAGTTCCTAATACCAGCAGAATACTCAAGCAGAATGTAAAGGTATGTTTTTGGATGAGTTGAAGATAGTCACGTAGGTGTGCCTCCTGTTGCGACATGAATATACAGAATTTCTGCCCCGCGTATGGACTAGAAATTGCCCCTCCTTCTCTTCCATTTATAGGTTATTAGCGACGCGAATTTCTTCGTCATTAAAGGCTTCGTCGTGCCATTCGGTTATGCGCCATTCGTCATTTCTCTTTTCAAAAATAAAAAGGTTGTCACCTTCAGCGAACCATCCGGTGAATCCACCTTCAAGCGACTGACCGTCTGCAACGAATCCTTGAATTCTATAGTGATTCCGGACTTCTGCTCGATTGCCATCTTCATTCATGGAAATTTCTGGCGGAGCGGAGAGTTCTATCTCAATATCCTGAAACTGCTCGAAAACGCGAGTCGCGGCATCACGTTCTTGGCGGATGTCGTCAAATTCCAGATCATCTGTCTTGTCCCCGTCTGTCCCCATGTCGGAAACGTAAAGGAAACCGTCTTCCCAAAAGGTGTTGATGTAAGCATTAACATCTTCGGTTTCATAACCTTCACGCCACCGCTCTAAGACTTTATTAATTTGAAGGAGTTCTTCAGGTGGAACCTGACCGACTTTTTCGGCATCCCCACACCCCATAAAACTTATGAGTAAAATGAGTATACCTCCGATTTTTATCAAACTCCTGAACATAATGGATGTTCTCCCTTTAAATTTAAAAAGTTTTAACAATACCAAAATAAAGATGTGAAGGGGTGGCACCGATTTCAATCCCCAATTTTTCCATGTCTTTTGCATCTTGCTGGATGGATTCGACCAAGGTAGTAGCGTTATAGAAGTTTGAACTCACATAAGAGTCGATGAGGCTATAGACCCAGATACCGATCCCGGTATACATAAAAAATGTTCTGAGTTTGTAGCGTTGATTTGCGTAGTCGTATCTTTCTAATACCCCGGCTTCGTCATGGGGATTTAAACTGGCATAAGTTGCGTAGTCATTGTAACGATTATTAAAAGATCTCTGTGCCAGCAAAGCACCGATAGCAGAGCCGCCTACTCCGAGAACAGTCAAGCTACCTCGGAAGTAGCTGCGGCTATAAAATTGCCCCCATCCTGGGAAAACGGCGGAACGAACCATTGCCCCGATTGGCGAAACAAGTTCGACCTCTTCCGCGGTGTCAACTGTTTTCTGCTCAGGGTCTGGACTATTTTCAGCCTCTTGCGCAAAACTGGTATAAAGGCTAAAAAATAGTAGAAAAATAATTAGAAAAATTCGCAAAAATCGCATCTAATGTGTAGGTGTCTGGACTTCACGCTTCCCAAAGGTTGCGCGAAGTCCATCTTAACTTCCATGAATATCTTACCGTCGGCGTTTCGTCCGTTCTGTTGTACGGCTCCGACTGCTACTACTGCTGCTACTCCGTTTATCATCGTCATCATTACTGCTTGAGCTACTACGTGATACGCTGGAGCTTGATGTTGTCGGACGCGTCCGCGTCTTTGTGGCAGTAGAACGGCTGGCACTTGTACGTGATCTTGACGAACTTGCTGATGTACGTGATCTTGACGAACTCGCTGAGCGGCTGACGCTTGTTCTCTCACGCGATGTGCTTGTTGTTCTTGAACGGCTGACACTTGTGTTTGCGCGTGAGGTGTTGGAACTTGATGTCGTGCTCCTATACTTCGAGGTAGAACCGCTGTTTGTACTTGAAGAGTACGAGCGACTCGACGAAGTAGAAGTCGGGCGTCTATAAAGCGGTGTTGTCCGCCCTGTCTCTATAGACCTGCTATAGCGGTTCACGCTTCGTGTCGTGTCATTAGGATAACGCCGCTGTTTACTGACCGTGTTTTCTGGCGCATAAACGCTCCGTCGGACGCTACTTTGTCGGAGCGTTGAGGCAGAGGCAAGGGCGCGCTGTTTCTGCGCAATAATTGTCCGACGCGCAACCCGCTCTGTTGTTGCCGGTGTCTGTTTTCGGTGATTTTCGAGCGTCGTACGAACACTTCTCCGGATTACTGAACGGTCTGCCTGTCGGCTGTTTGCCGACAATCGACTCCGACTGTATTGCCGCCGCGTCGCCTCATGCTGCGTGCTCCACCTATTCAACCGAGTCCGTCGCTGATAAACTTTCGGCGTGCCACGATAGTATGAATGGTAAGAACCGTAGTATGGGGAGTAATAGCGATAATACGAGCTCGGATAATAGCCACGGTAGCGTCCGAGATATCCCCCATAATACGAACGAATGGAGAGATAGTGATGATCGTAGATCGGGTAACTCCATCGGAGGTAGTAGTCGTAGTCTGTTGCGTAGTAGACTGGACCATCGTAAAAGTAGAGATAAGTATAACGGTGCCATGGGCGCCAACGGTACGTCGGCGTATATCGTTGAATTACTCTAACTTTTGGCTGCCTGCGGTAGCTGGATACTTCAATATGCTCTACGTCAATCTGTTCGCCCCCTTCAGCGACGATGTGTAGTTCCATCCATCCATCTTTAACATGACCTACAGCTGGAATTTTGATACGTTCGGATCGGTTTTTCGCTCGGAGGACGAAAGTGTCGCCGTAACGCGTCTCACTGGCGTTTTCGTCATAGTAGCCGCGTCGTGTTGCCTCTCGCTTGGTGTTACGGATCCAAGCCCGTCCAGCGATAGGCTCTTCATAGTCTTCAATCTCTAAACGATGCGGTTCTCCGCGATATCGCACCAGAACCTCAATATACTGTGCTCCACTTGGAATTTCAAAGAGGTATACCGCACTTGCGATTGCGAATTCGTAATCATCAGTGTTCTGAGCGGCATTTGCCCATGCGGTGAGCCTTATGCCGTCTTCAAAGCGCGGACTCGCAGTAATCGTCGCGCTGCCTCGTTCTATCCACTCATCGACCTCATTTGCTACACGGTGCTCACGACTGAGCCGATCTGCATAGTAATCGTAATCCGCAGCAATGGGGCTTAGCAACCCAACAAATAGAAAACAACTCATCACGCATGCTGCGCTAAAAATGGAAATCCGGGTTTTCATAAGAATCCTCCTAATCTTCATCTCCTTTATTTGGCATTGCTAATGGATTTTTCTACCCATTACGTGCGGTGCCGCGTGGATATAATCACGTAAATTTTCTTTGTCTTCAAAGTGTTGCAGAAATGATACAATTTTCTTCAAGAATTGTCAAGGATTAATCGGAGTTATCTAATTTTCCCAACTGCGATTTCTTGATTGAGAGTGTTTGTCCGAGGGGCACAAACCTTTGATTGCAATGCCTTCTTTAAATCGATTAACTCCTGAATAGATAGTTCGGTTCACTTTCAATCTTTAGGAATCAGTTTAATTCCTCTTTTTTGGGCATGTTCCCGGGCGAGTGGTGTGATGATCGCGCCGTTTGCGTAAACCAATTCGCGTACATTCGCATCCAGATTTGAAATGGTTGATGCGCTAATCAGAGACTTTTCTGAAGTGGCGGACGGACTATCCGTTTTCTCCATGACGGATTCGGCAATTTGCATCATTGGTACCAATTGAACGCCAAATTCGGACAAAAGGTTTACATATTCAGTTTCGATAGCACCGATTTTTGTAGAAGTCTCACCTTGATTAAGTGCGTCGGAGGCGGCTATAACCTTCTTTCCTTTAGAGAGTGCTTCAAAAACGAGATAACTACACGGTGTATCCACCAATCTTAACGCAAGTTTCGCGACCATTGGATGCGAAAAGACAGGAAGCACGATCTGCTGATAGGTCGCCACAAAAGCTGATATATCGTTTAGCGCATTTTCCTCCAAAATATTATCTTCACCAAACGCAGCATGAATCGATTCAAGATTTATGACTTTAGTTGCGAGTTCGGACAGAATTATTGTAATTTTCCACCCATTCTGCTGGCATATCTGGAGTTGCTTGAGGGGTTCATCCAATTCAAATTGTGTAGCACCAAAGATAGCGAGTAGTTGTTTTTCGTGTACAGCCTGCGTCGTAGTGGTTGTCTGTTCTTGTAGTACCTTCTCTACAACTTTCCTAATCTGGTCAATAAGTTCTTGATTCATGTTAGTTCAAAACTATAGGAAATCTGGGGATTTTATCCTGCCTCGCTCACGATTTCGACAGGTTCGCCGCCTTTCAGACCAGCGGCGTTGGAGTCATCGGTATCTAAGTGCATTTGGAGCACATATCCCTCAGAGATCTTCGGACGAACGTTTTCAAGTGTTAAAGCGCGCTCACCGGGAAAACGGACTTTCAGAAGATCATCCTCATGGATACCAAGAACCTCAGCCTCCTTAGGAGTCATGTGAATGTGTCGTGTTGCGCAGATCGCGCCTTCTTCCAAATAGACGCTTCCTGCGGGACCGATGAGCGTAATCGGTTCGGCACCAGCAAGGTCGCCGGAGTCTCGAATAGGTGGGTTTAATCCGAGTCGAATTGCTTCCGTCTGTGCCACTTCGACTTGAGAGTAGTCCCGTACGGGACCGAGAATGCGAACGGCTTCGATAGCCCGCATCCGTTTTCCAACGATAGTTACTGTTTCGTTTGCCGCGAATGCTCCAGGCTGATAGAGCGGGGCGTAGACAGTGAGTTGATGTCCAGCACCATAGAGGATTTCGAGGTGCTCCTGCGTTACATGGGCATGTCTTGCGGAGACCCCGACTGGAATCTGTTGCTGCTGTGCAACGGCATCGCACGCGCGATTCCCCGCATCACAGGTTCGCAAGGCACAACCGCTACACGCCTGATCTGTCGTCAATCTATTGACGACACGGCGGGTAATCAACTCAATAAGGGCTTGGTCTGGCATTTGTGATTCGCCTTTTTGGTTAGAAAATCCCGATTAACAAATAATTTACGCTTTGCTTAAGATGGTTTCAACGTCAGCGTGCGGACGTGGAATCACGTGAACGGAGACAACTTCACCTACACGTGCAGCGGCTTCGGCACCAGCATCTGTTGCAGCTTTTACTGCGCCGACATCACCGCGAACCATGACGGTTACGTAACCCCCTCCAACTTGTTCATAGCCGACAAGTTGGACATTTGCTGCTTTCACCATTGTATCAGCAGCTTCAATGGTTCCAACCAAGCCTCTTGTTTCAATTAAACCCAACGCATCTCCTGTCATATTAATTCTTGTAGCCTCCCCTTGAAAATTCAGCAATGAACATGTGAGTAGTTGTAAGATATTCTGCGTGTGCAATACGGAATCGCCCACATGAAAACGGAGGAAAACTGAGCAGTTATGCTAAGTACCTCATCCTATATAATATATCACATTTTTTGAAGTTTTTCAACAAAAAAACTGAAAATACGTCTGTTTGCCTCATGAATCTCTTTTTCTACCTTGGCAACTTCGCCGAGTTTCTGGTAGATTAAGGCGCGCCAATAGTGAGCTTGTATGAGGGCGTTAGGATCGCCCTGCCACGTTTGGATCGTTTCAGTAAGAAGTTCTAAGGCGTGTGTATAGTCGGCAGTTGCTGATGTATATGCCCTTGCGTGTTCGTGAATCAGCCCGCGGCTCATGTAAGCACGCGCAAAACGTGGCTCCAAAGCGATGGCTCGGTCCATGTCTGCCAGTGCAAGTTTTAAACGGTCTTTATGACCTTGGGTGAAAAGTTGGAAGTGGGTATTACCGCGGGAGTAGTATGTTACTGCACTCGGCTGCCTCTTAATCACAGTATCATAATCGGCGAGGGCATTTTGAGCATTGCCATCTTCAAGATAAGTTTGCGCGCGTTTCCGCATGACCCGTGGACTCCACCTTTTTTTTAGCGAGGCGGTGTAGTCTGCAATAGCACGCTGTGCGTCATCCAAGGCACGATACGCATCGCCACGACTTGCATAAGCGTCTGCTTGGTATCGTTTGAGTTCTAAAGTTCGGGTGTAATCCGCTATTGCTGTTTTATAGTTTCCAGCGCGGTGATAGGCGAGACCACGTTTCACATAGGCTTCTGCGTACCGCGGCTCAATTTCAACTGCTTGTGTGAATGCCACTATAGCCTGCGGAATTTTCCATGTTCTGAGCAATAGGGTGCCTTTTTGGACGTATTCCTGGGCTTGTGGATTTTCCCCTTTTATTGCGTCCCATGTTACAAAACGAGAGGCGAGAAGGATGGTGAGAATCAGCACGGGAGTCATGATATAAATGAGTGGTCGCATGACGGGTGTCTTTCCTGCGGCGGTATGTTGTTACTACCGTTTTCACTTTCCAGCATCGTTATAAAGATGGTGGATGTTCATGCCTAATTTCAGGGAGTGTACAGACGGATAGGTCTCTGCCAGGTCAATCTCAATATATGTCGGAACTCCCGGTGGCCCGCTGTAACCCGTTGAAAAGATGAGTTGGCTTTCTCCGAAGGTTGCTATGCCATCTCTGACGTTTTTTCTTGGGAAATAACTGATTGGCGTGTGTCCAACGACAAGAAGGTTTCCTTGAACGGCATTAAGAAATTTTTCAATGTGCCTTAAAGTATATCCACCACTATATGCGATCTCTGGACGGTGCCAGAGAAGTTCTTCCAAAGTTTTCGGGTTTGGGTCAACGAGGTCGGTGAGATTCCTAACAAGACGCGCCGGTCCTGCATGAATACCGACGAAGCCGTTTTTTCCGATCACAACTGTTGGCAAACTCATAAGGAATTCATAGTGTGCATCGGTCATTCTTTCGATGAAGTTGAACTGTTCATAATAAGCACCCGACGGACTGGCGTATAATGCCCGGATCACCTCGGGTCGGTTTTCTAAGGTCATCCCCATCTTTTTCAGCATTGCGTAGGTGTCTGCGGCGGCGAACTCATGGTTTCCTCGAACATAGATAAGCCTTTTACCATTATCGCCAAGTTGCCTTCGGAGTTCGGTTACTCGGTCAACGATGCGTATATCGCCATAAGGAGGGTGCCTCGGTTCATCGGGCTTGTAGTCAACCGCATCACCGAGTATCAACCCGTAAACGTCTTCACCCGCTTGAATCCGCTCGATGAGATTGGTGAGTTGCAGCCATTGGTTAAAATCGTCCCAGTGTGCGTGCAGGTCAGAGACAATATAGACAGTGCCGTGATCGGGTAGAACAACGATGTGTCCATCGCGTGTCAATTGATTGGGATATTGTGCCAGCGGCTTGGGTTGTGCTATCGCTATTGAAGCGAAAAAAAAAGAAAAAATAGCGTAGACTATGAGGGTGTTCATCGGTCCTTAAACCTTGAAAAATGCGTCCACAGTGTCTTCCTGTTGCGCGAGTTTATTGAGGTAACGCCGTCTGCGGTGCCAACAGACGAGATAGCCGAGGAGCGCGAGACCGCCGAGGCCACCCCATAAGATGTATGAGTTGGAAAAGAGAGATGCCCATCGGTAACGTTCCATCAACGATTCGCGCCAACGGACATCGTAGGTGGCGAGATCCCATCCAGCTACGTCTTCAAAAGCGGTGTTGAAATTACTACCAGCATGAAGTTTCGCAATAATGTCAAACAGTGCCTCTCTACCTTTGACTTCAACGAACCAACGGACGGCATCTTGGCTTTCGGCATACGCCAAATCGGCACCTGTTTGCGAACGCGGGAAACTGCGCTCCAATTCTTGAAGTGGCAGTATAGATTTCGAGAATATATGTTTGAGTAGTGTTCCGTGGCGACTCGGCACCCATTCATCAGCAAAATAGATGGCAATGCCCTCCACGAACCACAAGGGGATCTCTTTAACGGCTTTGCGTGTACACTGTCCAAAGAGGACGTGTGCGATTTCGTGGCGGAGGACTTGCACTAACTGTAGTTTGGCAAGGGCTATATGTTTTGGGTTTTGGATAACAATCCGTCGACTCAGCGGAAAGGCACACCCGACCGCCCAATCCTGAATGGGTGCGTGAACAGAGGCCTGAAATGCTTTCTGTGTATCGCAGACCCAGATGTCAATTATTCCTGGCGACATGTGGCTGGTGAGCTGCGGCATTTCGGCGTAAAACTCTTCTGCAATCTGAAGAATTGACACTGGATCCGCTGTCCCTTCTTGATAGTAGACTCGAAAATGTAGGCTCTCTACTGATTCCCAGGTTGCTGATGCTGAAAGTATCGGCAGTAGTAATAGGAAAAAAATGAGATTTTTCATATTTAGTCACCCGTCCCTCCCAACACGCGTGAGGGCCATCACGAAACCTACGGATAAAGATGAGCGACTGCGCTGCCGTAACCGTTGTAAATCATCGTTGGGAGCCTTTCCCCGGTCCCAATCATTCTCTCATTGGCTTGTGACCACCGCGGATGCGGCACGTTCGGATTGACGTTCGCCTCAAAGTCGTACTCCCGCGGTGCAAGCGTATTCCAAAAAGTACGTGGCTTCTTGTTTGTCAGTTCAATGCTAACAATAGATTTAATACTTTTGAACCCGTACTTCCAAGGCACGATGAGCCGAATGGGTGCCCCGTGCTGTGGTGGTAGAATGTGTCCGTAAATGCCGACAGTGAGTATTGTCAAGTCATTCATCGCTTCAGCCAGTGTGAGTCCTTCATAATAGGGCCACGGATAACGCAAGTTGCGTTGCTGCGGTGCTACCTCTGAATCCAGGAATGTGAGCATTCGCACATATTTGGCATCCGCTGTTGGCTGAACTTTTTCAAGGAGTGCTTTCATCGGGAAGCCAATCCAAGGGACCACCATTGCCCATGCTTCAACGCACCGAAAACGATAGATTCTCTCTTCCAACGGCATCTGTTTGATTAAATCATCAATATCCAAGGTCATCGGTTTTTCGACCAGCCCGGATATTTCGACTTCCCAAGGACGTGTTTTGAATTTCTTCACTTCTTTCCAAACACCGCTCTTAGAGGTAGTGAATTCATAGTAGTTGTTATAGGTAGCAGCAACAACTTCGTCGGTCATCTGTCTGTTTACTGTGAAGTTCGGATTATTTTCAGCCGTGAGTTTTTGCGCGCGGTACGGCTCTAACTGTTTTTCGACCCCTTTGTTCTGTGCACAGGCGTTTGAGCTCGAAAAGAGTAACGCACCCGCGCCCGCTAATCCCAAATCTTTAATGAACTTCCGACGATTGATATAGTCTGACTCAGATGTCGCCTGATTTTCTGGGATCTCCCATTCCTTTGGAATTTTAATATACGGCATGAGATTGCCTCCGTCTTGATTTAAACTACAGCAGCTTGATTCCGATCTCTGTTTCTCTTTTTGATAGAAAGTGGCATTTAAGAATGTCACAAACTCGGCACAGATACTTATGGTATAGTATATCTTATTTCCATCTGTGATGCAACTTGAATTTAGATGTTTATCAACTTAATATCGAAAAAAAAGAATGAAATTGAGGTGTGTTCGGCTGCCTGATTTTTTTTTGCAACTTTTTAATATTTTGGTGTATAATACCCTAAAGCGTTTATTTAGTTCCCACTTTCTGATGAAATAACGGAGTTGATTGAGCAATGTTGCAGAGACATCGACAAGTTCTCATTCTACTTGTAGGGCTGTTGTACGTTTATTCGGTATGTCCGCTCTTGTGCTCGGCTTTTGAACAGAAGTTCTGTTATAGTGGACCTCAAAAGGTCCTGCACGGAACTGCAGAAGTCCAATCAAGCTGCTGCCAAAGTAGCAAGGCAGGCGCGTCAGGTGAAACCGAAACGCCATTGGAAAGTGGTAAGTTGTGTTGTTCGACCAACTTAGAACTTGTGATTCCAGATGACAGGCACAACACGTCCGAATTCCGTGAATTGATTGGACAGTCGCTCGTCTCAATCCTTCCTATCTCAGCGACTTTACCTATCACACCGCTGGCGTCGTTCCAAACACTCCGCGTCCCTTTAATCTCCACGTTTTTCCCCGACCACTCTCTATCCCGTAGAGGTCCTCCATCTATCCTGTTTTAGGTGAGTTTCCAAAAAATTCCTGAAGCATTCACCTATCCTTTATTACCAATACTTTTACATATCGTTTCCCGCGTTCTCTTTGAGTGAAAATTTGTGCCGGGAACTGCTAATAGATCTGTAGTGCGAGATCTTGTGTCTTGCCGCGCTACAATATTTTATGGATGGTATAAATTACAAATTATGAAAATGCGTTTGTTTTTTTGCGTGATGTTGTTCAGTTGGGTTTTTGTCTCTTTCGGATTCGCACAAGAGAGTTGCCCGGCTTGAAGCAATCCCGTCTTACCGCCAAGCGGTATGATGAGTGAAGTCAGTTTGACTTCAAAAGAGATAGATCAATTTCGAGTAAATATCAATATGTTAGTGTCCCCGGACGCAAGAGGTGGGCATCTGGCATCAACAGGGCTATCGGCGGCAGGAGATCTGATAGACACTCCTTTGCATAGACACCGTGTAACCTTAAGTACTTACCGGATTGATGTAGGCTTACAATATTTGCTTAGCGATCAGTGGATGTTGCAAGCAAATGTTCCTTATGCGGTCAAAGATCAGGACGCAAGCATTGAATGGCTTGACCCGGTGAGTCCTGAGGATGAGCAAGCCATCTTGCGGAGTCGGGATATTCATCATCGAGATGAAACCTATACCGGACTCTCAGATGCAGATGTGTTCTTAGGCTATAAGTTTCGTGGCCTTTTTAAAACCGGTGACAATTTGTTTGCTCGGTTCGGCACAACGGTTCCAATCGGCAGAACCGAGGAGAACCCATGGAAACTTGGAGATGCCGGCATTGAACACCTCCATATCCAGTTTGGTACAGGGACTTTTAATCCTGTTGCTAATTTGCAGTATAGTCTACCTCTCTTCGGGAGTGGGACTATTAATGCGTCTGCCCGTGGAACGTTTCCGTTCTATGAAAATAGTAAGACGTATCGAGGTCCAATAGAGTTAAGTTATACGGCTGGTTTTATGTATCGCCTTTTCAATTGGCTTTCATTTAATGGAAACTATCTCGGGTTTTATCAATCCGCTGCCGCTTGGGATGGGGAGCGCGATATCAATACCGGACTGCGTTATAGCATGGCAGCCCTCGGTATGTCTTTGGCAACACTGGATGGCATTGTTGTGTCTGCCAACGTCATGTTTCCATTGACACAAGAGACCCTTTATGATGAAGGGGATGCGATTGAGTTTGGCAATTTGGTTTCTTTGACCACAACCTACTCATTTTAATTTAACGGGTGGGACCACATATCTGTGTGCAGAAAAAACCGTTTTCGGTTATACTACTGTCAAGGCACCCACAACCTGAAGGTTTGGGCTTGTGCTTTGTAGCAATGAAGGTCGTCAAGGAATAACATAACTTGCTGTTGCGACAAGTGTGTCGTGACAGCAAGTATTCTCGTATTAAGGAGATGCAGATGTCTTTCCAAATCTATCACCGACTGCGTGCAGGTATTGTAGGCGTACTTATTTTTTTTCTATTAAGCGCGCTCTTGTTTAGTGACACGCATGAAGCGGAGTTACCGAATCAAAGACTAATGGTTATCTTCCCAGAAGCGAAAAAATTCGTTCTGAGAAATCCTATACTTACGGCGGACCAAATTGCTGTAATCGAAAAAGAACTGGGTGCTAAACTTCTGGCGGCGGATCAGAAACCGGTTTTCTATATTCCAATCAATGCTAAGAAGAAACCTATGGGCTTGGTGCTGTTTGCAAATGCCGAGGGACCCGGTGGTACTATTGAAGGTGCTGTCGGATTGGATATGGCGGGAAAAGTGGTGAAAGTAGAAATCTACGAGCATCAGGAATCCAACGCGATTGTGAGTCCAGAATTTCTCGGACAATTCATCGGTATGGGTGTAGACGACACTTTCAAGGTTGGGGTGGACGTTGATACTATTAATGGACATGAGGATGCTGCAAACGCAGTCGCTCTGATGCCTAAAAAGACATTAGCGATGAGTTATGCCCTCTTTTCAAACAAAGAGCCAGAACCGGAGACGGAAAAAGCACCAGGACCTGACCTACCAGCGGAAGATATACCTGAAGTCGAAGACCTTAAAGCACTCATGATGTTGATGATAGACGACTATTTTGTTGTCGTTGACTACTTTGATGACAAAGAGAGTAAGACGAAAGCGATTGCAGCAGCGAAACGGCTTGCCAGATATGGAAAGAGCATTTCAAACTTTGAGCCACCGAAAAATGCGGATCAAACGGAAGAGTATGTCTACCTGCAGGACAAGTTTAGCGAGACGCTCCTTAAATTCGCTGAGGCACTTGAGACGGAAGGTGTTTCTGACGAAACACGCAAGCAGTGGGATGCTATTGTTGAATTAATCAATCAGGCGCACCTTCGGTTTAGTGAGGAAGAGATTGACCTGGATACGTATTAGTTTAAGTCGCTACCTATTTTATTAAATTTTAATTGGAGATGGTATGAAAAGACAGTGGATATGTTGCTTGTGTGTAATTAGTATGTTCGTAGGGACACTGCAGGCGGCAGCACAGATTCGCCCACCCCGCCGCAGACACAGAATAATGGTAGATCCAAGTGCGAAGGAAAAAAAGGATGTCCTCAAGGCGGATATAGGTGCGAGTCTCAAAGATATTGCGCAACGGACAACACAGCATGCTCAAAGTCCGAAAGTAGATATTGTATTCGTTGTTGATGGGAACAAACGAATGGCGGGACATCTTTTCGATCTTGAAAAGAAGATTGTCGATATGCTTGCTGTTATAGAGGCAAAAACGATCGACTACAGATTCGCGCTGGTGAGTTTCCATTCAGTGCAAGGTGAACCGCGTGCCGTACTGCAGCCGTGGACGTTTGACTATCTCAGCATTACCAATGCGCTCGAGGCTCTCCGGGTTGAATCTGGAAATAACGTTCAATCTGGATATGGGCTTGATGCAGTCGTGAAGGGGCTGAACGAGTTGGAATTCCGCGATGAGGTTATAACCCAATTTGTTGTGGTTACCAACTCTCGCATGCGTACTTCATGGACAGACGCAAAAGCGAAAAATAGGATTAGTGAGCAGATTATCAAGTTATCCCGTCGAAACGACGTTCAACTCAATTTCATCGGCATTAGCGAACGGGTCCAAGCGGAACTCACGGATGAGACGAACGGAAAATGGTATCCGATTGACTCGAACCAGCGTCGGATGGATGGGCAACGGATCCAGAGTGGCGAGACAATTGCGGATAAAGCCATACTTCGTGTGGATGGGATATTCAAGCGTATTGCTGAGAACCTTGTTGAGAGTCGTCCAGGAGCCGTGGATGTTGTGTTTATCTTTGATTACAGCCTAAGCATGGAAACCAAGACGGATGCTGCCTGTGACGGTTTGGATCAGATGGTTTCTGTGTTTAAGTCGGGGGGATTGGATTATCGGTTTGGGATGATCCGGTTTTGGGCGGCAGTTGGTGGTGGAGAAAGCACTATTGTCGTGACCAATCCACCTTTAGAACTGGAGCAGATGAAATCGCTATTTCGCCTACCGAAAATAGGGGATGAACATCTCTTAGATGCGGTCATTGAGGGGATACCAAAACTTCGGACAGACCCGGAACGTCAACTTGTTCTTGTCATTGTTACAGATGAATCGACAAGCAAACGCACTGAAAAAGGGTATACTGTAGGGCAGGCGATTTCAGTGTGTCGCGGTGCGTTCGCAAAGGTTTATGTGATTGGTGGTGTCACCTCTATGCGAAGCAGCTCCATTTCAGATAACTTCCAACGTCAAGTTGCTCAGTTAACCAAAGGTGAACACTACATCATGCCGGGTTCTATTATTGCTGATGAGGGGCGATAACCTATTGCTCTAAAGCAAGTTCATCCGGTGTTTTGGCGTGAATAGCGATAAGGACAAAACTGGTTGACTGCAAATTAGCAACCGGTTTTGTTAGTTCTATCGGTGTATTGCTGATGAAGCTGCCGTCTTCCTGCCGGATACTTGTCAAGTAGTTGATAGAGACACGACGGGTATTGAGGGGATCGTTTCCAGCAGCGAGTGCCATAATTGCGATGGCGGTAATTTCGGGATCGCTGGGACTACTTTTATATCTGCCGAATCCGCCGTCATTGTTCTGTAGCTGCTTTAGCCACGCAATTTGCGCATCGATGTCGTAGACGGGTTCTAAACCTTGTATCACCCAAGATGTGACGAAAATGTCCGACTGCGTTCCGCGTTGCAGTGCCCAGCCGCTATCGTAGTTGATACCTTCTGCGAGCCAATCCGCCCCTTTAGAGACAGGTGCAAAGTTCTGTTTGAAACCGAGCCGCCTGAAACCTGCTAAAACAGCGGCGGTATACAGCACATTGTCAGCACTACGTTCTTTTTTCCCCCAAGCTCCACTCGGATTCTGCGCTTTTTTTAGCCACTGAAGCCCTTTAAAACGGATTTCTGGATCGGTTTCTGCTGTTGCTAAAGCGACGAGCGCAAAAACGGTATGGGCAGTGTTGTTGTTCCAACTCCCGTTGTCCCACTGTGTGTTCCTGAGGTACATAACACCCATTCGGATTACTTGAGATCCTGTTCCCCATCCGGCATCAATGAGTGCCCAAATCGCGAACGCAGTATTCTCGACATTACTTTTTGCGCCGGGGACCAAGGGCCAACCGCCATCTTGGTTTTGGTGTTCCACGATATAGGCTTTCGCGCTTTCTATGGTTGTATAAAGAGGCGGTTCCCCGGATGCCTCATAGGAAGGGATATCTTTGACAGGAGATGCCTCGCTATCGGCAAAAGCATCCACTTTAATTCCTATTGCGAAATGCAGCAGCATGTAGCAACATATCAATATGCGCGTGCTTCTATAGTTGATCATTTTTTATCCTACCTATGATTTTGATTTGTAGCGAACGCCCTATTCGCTACAACTGTGGTTCGATCACAACCTTGTAAACGCCTTCTTGTCCAAGCATGTCAATGCCTTTTTCCAGTTGGTATAGCGGCAGATGATGGGTTATCAATTCATCCAACGGGGCGCGTGTTATCTGAAGGAAATCCAGTGCCGTCTGAAACTGGGTTTGTGGATATGCCCACACCCCGCAGACATCCAGATCCTTATTACAAATTTGATGCGGACGCACTCGGGTATCCCCAGAATCTGTATAGTGTCCAACTTCAATAACCTTCCCGCCGCGTCGCACGACATCCAGTGCTTCGGAGAAGACCATGGGCAATCCGGCACACTCAATCGCTATGTCCACACCAACACCACTTGTGAGGTCTTGGATCTGTTCAACCCGTTCTTCAGGTGTAGTGTTCCCAACGTTGATAACGACATCTGCCCCCATCTGTTTTGCCATTTCTAATCGACTATCGACGAGGTCAGTGGCAATGATAGTGCCAGCACCGGTATCTCGGAGCACTGCGACAACGAGCAAGCCTATCGGTCCGCATCCGAGCACTGCAACTCGATTTCCGATGCTGTATCCGTCGCCGACTTGTGGCACTCCCGGCGCACAAGCGCGTTCAACGGCGCGCGTTGCTACGGCTACCGGTTCTGTCAATACCTGAATTGCATCGGGGATGCTTTCCGGCATCTTGTAAACCCAGGAATTCCCGTGAATGTAGGTATACTCAGAAAATTCGCCGTTCAGATAGGGTGGCGTTTCGCTGTTGCTAAATCCATAGATCGTCCGTCCAGAACACAAAGTTGGACGACCTGGGACGTGTAGACAGTAGTAGCATCTGCCACAGTTTTTTGATCCCGGCACAACGGTTACGCGATCACCCGCTTTGATGGGCCCGCCTATCACATTCATAACCTGATTCGCATCTTTACCAATCTCTGCCACCGTCCCGACGACCTCATGTCCTGGGATGACCGGAAATTTCAGGGCAGTATGCCCAAGATACATGTGTTTATCACTTCCACAGATACCAACTCTATCGACCTGTAACAGGAGTGCATCCTCTGCAGGTGTCGGTTTCTCAAATTCGCGGATTTCTATCTGCCCGGGTTGGAGCATCACTGCCGCTTGAACTTGCATAGTTAGATTTCCTCGTTTTCTTGAATATAAGATTGTTTTGCGATTCTTTATTTTATTTCGCCCAGAGGGGAATCAATATTTTTGTGAGTTCTGCAAGGCTTTCCAAATTGTGTGCTGGGAGAAAATAGTCTACATACGGCAACGCCGTGCGGATGCCCCGACAAATTGGTTGATAGCCGTCGCTGCCGAGCAGCGGATTGAGCCAAATCAACCGATAGGCGTGCCGATGCAACATCTCCATTGAATAACGTAGCACCTCTACATCGCCACGATCCCAGCCGTCGCTGATGAGAATGACCACCGTCCGATATGCCGAAAAGGAGGGTGCGAACTGCCGATAGAATTCCAGCAAACTTTCACCGATTTTTGTGCCGCCCGACCAGTCAGGGACAACATCCGCTACTTCGTTCAAGCCTTCCGCTAATCCTTTTCGCCGAAGGAGTCCTGTAATATCTGTCAGATGTGTACTAAAAACCGCAACTTCCACTTCCTTTAACTCTTTCTGCATGCCGTATATGAATTGGATGAGAAATTTAGCGTAGCAGTCCATAGATCCGCTGACATCGCAGAGGAGCAGGATCTTTGTTTTCTTTATTTTTTGTTGTTTCCGAATTAATTCGAGCGGTTCGCCGCCGTGTGAGAGACTCTTTCGCCAACTCCGCCGGAAGTCTATAATTTTACCTTTTTTGCCAACGACCTTTCGGCGGCTCAGTCTCGTCGCCAAGATTGCCGCTAATTTCGCAATAATTTCCCGAGCTTTCTCCATATCTTCTGTTGTGAACTCGCTAAAATCCTTTCGGCTCAGGACTTCTTCCACACTATAAGCCGTTGAATCGTCTTCTTCGCCTTCGGCGTCCTCTTCTGTTTCGGAGTCCAGCCATTGTTCGAGTATGTCTTGTTCGTCGCTTATATCGGAAAGGTCTTGGAGGCTTGACGGTTCAGATGTTTCGCCTTCTGTGTCAACGGCTTCAAATTCGGTGCGCGGGTATCGCCAAAACAGACTGAAAGCGAGATCAAATGTTTCCCGGTCAGTGTCTTGAGAGATGAGATTTGTCCGCGCCGTATGATAAAACACGTCCCGATCACCAATGTCTATAAGTTGGACGCTCTGGCACCAACTGAGCTGATTGGTTGTCGTTACGTTGACTCCCATCTGTCGGAGCAGGGAGCAGAAGTCTGTGATTTGTTGGAGTAGGGTCTGGTTAGTCATTTTCTATTTCTCTAAGTAAGCGATGAAAGCATTCAATTCTTCCGATACCTTGTCGAATACCGCGCGGACCCGTTTCGCGTTTTCTACCGTTTCCTTGAAGCTCAATTCAAAGTCGTAAAGATGCTCAAACCGATAGCGAAATTTTAAAAACGGCACTAAGTCTATAACACTTTTCTGGGAAATCAGAGATGGACGTAAGGGTCTCACTTCTGCCATTTGTGCTAATAGATCTTTATGTGTACCTCGCCCCCTCATGACATCCATATCGATTTGTCGAGCAATACGTCGGAAAATGTTTTCCAACCGCGCGTAGAAACGGAACAGGTATAAGTCAAGCGCGGCTTTGCAAGCGTCCTGATATTCAGCAGGGGCTGTTTGCATTTTTTGAAAATTTTCTATGATTTTCTCGACAATCTGTTCTATATCTTCAAGATTTTCAGCGATACGCCGACCTAACTTCCGCTTATGTGCTTCAGGATCCAACTCACTTTTCACTCCAAAGTCAAGTCGTTGGTGAAAATTTGTTTGTCTATCTTGAATAGGAAGAGCTTGTTTCTGAATCTGCTCTCGAAAGCGTTCTGTGGCACTATCAAAGTTGATAACATCAATTTTGAATTCGGGACTAAAATTTCTGGTTTCCCATACCGCGCTGAAATAAGTATCACCCGAAAGTCCCCAGGCAGCGATATCTATATCCGACCCTTTTGAAAACCTATCCCGTTCGGCAAGCGATCCGAACACAGCAACTTGTGTCGCGCCAAAGTCTTTATAGAGCATCACTGCGACCCAATGTGCTGTTTGCCATGCGCGTTGGAGCAACGCCTCATCTACCTTCCGGTTTTGGAGGTGTTGATTAAGTCGCTGATGGTATTGCGCTAATTCTTCGGGCGATAAATCTTTTGCTGTGCGATGAGGTTCTGTGGATTGATGCATGTCCTACGCTCCTTGGAGAATAGGATAGCATAAGATGGCTTTGAATGCAAGGGATGAAAATAAAAAACGTAATAAACAGTTTTGGAATAGGTTAAATTTGATTTCACAATAAATTATTTGAAGTTGTAGCCTTTTAATTTGACAGAAAATTTGAAAAAATGTATAATATTTGGAACATCATCTGACTCTTTCAGATTTGGAAACTCTTGGCTTCAGCCAAGAGAGGAAAATCTGCTAATGGTGTTATTAAACGAAAGGCTTGGAATGTGAAAAAACATGTCCAAGCCTTTCTTTTGTGTATATAAAAACTTATGTGGGGCGATGAAGTTTGCCTTTGCTATTTCTAACAAAACCATATACTGATGCTATAGTGTTAACATCATCTTTCACATGTTGTAATTGTTGGGAAAGATCTTTTGCAAAGCCTTCTAAATTGTCCGTCATATTCTGTTCAACGGAATCTATTTTCAAATCTAATTGGTCTATCTTTAAATCTAATTGGTCTATCTTTGCGGATAGTAAATCATACAGGATTTTGTTTTCTGCTGACAGATCTTCCGGGGTAAGTTCAGTGGTTTTTGCCATATTAAAAACTCCTTTTGAAAAGTGGTGTAAAATATTTTACACTTTTTGGTGTTTTCTGTCAAGTCCGCCGTATATGCACGGCTTGGCGAATTGTCCTCATTTTTTTCATAATCATGAGGTGTTCCCCTAATATTTTTCCCGCGTTAACTATTGACTTAATCACGCGAAAATGTTAGGATTAAGTTAATATCGTGACAAACTTCCAATTTAACGCGATATAACTTAATCAATAATAGCAAAATCAGGTGGTACTGATATTGCTGTTTAATAGGCGACATGGTTGATTGTAAGGCGGGTTCGATTCCCGCCTTTCGCCTTTTAAGGTTGCCATTATAACACATCTGACCGAGTTTGTCAAGTTAAAAATAGAGGGAGGTGGTTTATATGTTTGAAACTGTGCGTCCTGAACAACGCTACAGGTCATGAATAAGTGTTATTTGGTAAAAAGTAATACCTACTTGCAGGATTTAGTATAAAAAGCTCAATTGTGTGAAAATATCTTGACTGAAAAAAATCTATATGATATAATCTAACAAATGAAATAACTGATTTGGTAGTATATGTTTACTATCAAGTCTACGGAAGTAAAAAATATGGAGACAAGCATGGAAATTACAGAGTTTGAAATAACTCAATATAAAAACAATATTCAAGATGGTTTCGGTTTTAGTGTTGCATTTTCTGACATTTTAAAAATACAACATGAACGACCTATTCTTTTTCAAGAACAGATCAGACAGGAAGGATATCCAGAGTTCCAAACGGATATATCACAAGATGACCGAAGTACAGTGTTTGAATTTTTTTCTAATGAACATGATTATAGAATTGCTTTTAAAAAAGATTTATTGCTTTTAATATATCAAGGAAAATCTATACATTATGAAAATATTAGAACACGTATAGAACACATGGTTAATACGTTTATCAATTTCTATTCACCTGTATACTTTAAGAGAGCGAATCTAACTCATCGTTATTTAGTAAATGAGTCATTTTTGGATCGCCATAATATAGATTTGAAAAATTGTGTACCAACATATATTTTCCCAGAATTATCAGCTACATTTAGCGAAAATCTATACTCTTTATTTAAAAATTCCATGTTCAATTACAATGGAATATTAGCAGATGTGGAATATTCTTTAGAAACGAATAATGAAAAGCTATATGGTGTTAAAGTTATATGTTCGTATGAACAGAATATAGGAGATACAAATGTCATCCTCTCTCGATTTGATGATCTCAAACAAGCAGCGTGGAATATTTTACACTCAAGCACCACGGACAATCTCAGAGAAGCAATGGTTGAAGTCAAGTAATATATCTGATAAACCATCTAAAATTTGGAAATTCGCGGATATACCAAGACATGTTACTATTACTCAACCAGAAAATAAGACCATATATTTTACTCATAAAATTGATAAGAATCCAATTCAAAAAAATCCCGTGGAAAGTTTTGATTCTTACATCAAACGTATAACTATAGATAGTACGATTAGAGATATATCTGATCAAGACATCCCTATACAGGCTACATTAGAATCAATAGCTAATAGGACCGAAAGAAATTATGTTGAATTTCGTCAAAAATACAGGAGTATTTTAGATCAAGTTAAACATGAAGCAGAACAAGCCCGCTTGCTAGATAGTGATATTATAGAAATAAAAAATGAAGTTTATGATGATTCTGCCCTTGTTATGGAAGAGGTTTACAAACAAAATGTTCCAATTCCAGAAGCTGACAGGAATGAAGATGGAACTGTTGAACTAACTTGGTTTCTAAAAACGCGTGGAACATCAACAATTGTTCTACTTGGAGATAATCATGTAGTATATAACGCGTATTTAGGGCCAGACAATTATGTTAGAAGCGTTTGTAAAATACGTGATGGATTATTGTTACCCAAATTAATTGGGATATTATCAAATATTACAGACTAAGAGAGTTACATGACTTGCTCAAAACCAACCGGAAGGTTTACTCGATTTATTAATGAGGATCAAAAAATTGGAGCTGATGGCAAGGTAAAACCTAGGGCTTTTTACCCTAGACCTTCGGAAAAAGGATATATATCGGTGTTTTTTACTGAAAACTTAATTGAAAATGATGTATGGGATCTAGGACTTCTGCATATAAAGCCGACGATGGTAGGAAGAGCAGATTTAGATGGCTGTGATGTTTTTAATATAGGAATGTGTATTACAATAGATAACAAGGTTCCTAAACATGCTAAGCTTGGTCCGTTTCCAGAAGTAACAACTACATCACCAAGAGAAAAAATTGATGAGAGGTCTCAAAAAGCAGCTAAACTAGCCGATATTAGCAATACAAAGCGTTATTTTCCACCTTAAACACAGTTAGAAGATAAATATTATTAGAAAGAATAAAGCCTGACAGCAAATGCTTTCCGGCTTTTTTCTTTTAAGGAGGTGTTTTGAATGTTTGAAACTGTGCGTCCTGAACAACGCTATAAGTCTTCAAGACACACTATATGGGCTTGCGATTATCATATCATTTGGTGTACCAAGTATCGTAAGCAGGTATTGACAAATGCTGTGCAGGAACGATTGAAAGATATAATAATGGAAAAACAAGAAGATTACAACTATCAGGTAACGGCATTGGAGATAATGCCTGAACATGTGCATCTGCTGGCTTCCATCGAACCTAAATTCTCTGTTACGGAAATTGTTGGTAAAATCAAAGGTTACTCGTCTTTCATATTAAGACGTGAATTCTTTGGATTACAAAGGATACGCTCACTCTGGACAAGTTCCAAATTTGTAGCGTCAACTGGTGGGGTTACACTCGAGGCTCTCAAGGAATATGTAATGGGTCAGAAATACAGGGAATATCGCATTGATAGCCAAATGCTGATAAATTTGAACATTTAATTTGACAAAAACTTGAAATTTAACTTGAAGTTTTTACTCCATATATGATAATATGTATAAAAAATTATTATCATATATGGAGTAAAAAATGAAAAAGGTAGAAATATTGTTTATACTTCCGGAGGAAGACCTAGTCTCTCAAGGCGTTCTAAGTGATGCTCAACTCTTAATTCGTCGATGTCTTCGTCAAGAAACCGATTTAGAATGTAATATACGACTTCTATTCTCTCAAAAGAAGTCGGCAAAGTCTGATCAGGAGCTATCTTTTCAATCTCATCAGGAAGTTCCAAAATAGCACATTGAAGATGGTCTATAAGGATTCTTGATAACTCGTTTCTATCACCGGTATATAGCATATAATCATCTCCTTTCGCGTGTATTGACTGGGTACTTTTGGTACCCAGTTTCTATATTTACTTTGTTTTAAATAACCAGTGTAGGAACCATGCTGTTATAGTAATTATCATTGTAACGCATAATAAGAAGTCAAACATTGGTTATCTCCTTTTGAATTCTGCCCAACTGGTGATTTTTCTTCTATGAAGTCTTGGTGCGGCGGCTGTGATAGCTTCGTGTGCTTTTGCTTTGACGATTAATAGGTCAATTTCGTTGGTTATGCCGTCGTTGTTAATATCTGTATCGTAGAGTGATGAGCCGTTGATGGCGTTTCTCACAATTAGCACATCAGATAAGTCAATGCGATTGTCGTTATTTACGTCAGCGTCAAAATCTATGGATGCGATGGTGTTGGTTGTCAGTGATATGCCCATCACTTCAGCAATATCTTCTACAAATTGTTTATCTTCTGGGTTCACGCGATTGTGCCAGTCTTTCATAAGTTCTGGCATTTTTTCTGTGGATCCTGATATTTGTCTTATGGCGTTCCAAGCTTCCGGGTGTTCTTCAAAGATTGGCAAAAATTTGTAGGAAAGTTGTGCGACTCTTTTGTATGAGAATACGCCGGGTTCTTGGTTGCGCATTCTATCTTCCCATTGTGTAAGCCATTCTTTAGCTGAGCCTGTATATTGGACTTCTGGGCTATTTATGAGGTTATTGGCATAATTTGTGAGGTTGGGTCGCCAGCCTGCCCAGTTGGGATAAGGCGGACGATGTTCCCAAGTTTCTCCCATCTGTCGAATAACCCACAGATTGGCAAGTTCACACAATGCTTCATAAAACCAGATATTTGGATTATTGGGGTGGGTTCTTTCAAAATCAAGCATGATATGGCAAAACTCATGTGCAAACTGATAAGAAAACTGCGCCCAATATGTGTCAGTAACAACCAAACCTATCTTATACTCATCAGACGCACCACCAAAAGCATGACGATAAAAAGCAACAGGACCACCAGCATTGTAAATAATAGTTAATTTACCATTAAGTTTATTTTCGTCTCTTAGCTGTTCTTGAAAATGTAAAGATACATTTTCACACAACGCCTTAATATTAGAAGTCGGTGCATTACCCCAACCGCGATTTGGCTCAACTGTTATACTCAAATCTGCGAGGGCTATTCCGGGCAATAGGCATAATAGTAACGCACAAAAGTATATTATATTCGGATATGGCCTCATAAATTTCATGTGTAGGATCCTTTATTTAACATATTTTGCGTTAAAGTCGCGATTAAGTTTGACAACCACGCGAAAATATGTTAGAATTAAGGTTGATAGGAGTTGTTAGGGCGAATTAACGCCCAAACAACGGACAAAAAGGCAGCAAAAAACCAATTCATGGGTTTAAAAATGCCTTGCGTCAATCGGATGGCATAGAGTGGCTTTCTGTGCCTTCCAACTACGGTTTTATGCGAGGGACTTGCGTCCCTCGCAAAACTGCACTTATAATTGTAATATATTTGTTGGGAAAAGTCAAATCTTTTTTCTGGTATATCTGCCGAGGCGGGTAATTCTGCTTAGGCAGATTTGATTTTTGGATGCGGATGTGGTATAATTGAATTGATGGGCGAAACTACCCTTTACCTTTTCCGAAAATGCTGGTAAATGAGCGATAATTCGTTCTTAAAGGAAATAATAGGGACGTGGCAACCAGTAGCCACGTCACGTGAAACTCACGGTTTTCGTCCAACATAATGGGGGGGGTGACAATTGTCACCCCATTGTGTTTATACTTCTCAACTGGCCAGTTAAAAAATCTGTCCGCTTGTAAGAAGTCTGGTTGCCCAGTAAAGAATAGTTTATCACACAAACAATGTTATGTCAATGAAAAAGAGGAAATATTATTATGACTGAACAGGATAATGGTAAGCAACTCTCCATAGATGATTACCAAGAAGATGAACAAGGTGTAGATGATACTTTATGGTTTAAGGGTACTGAACATTTTGTCAAGGAACTAAAAAGACTTTCAGAGTTAGCGGAGAAAAACCAGGGGGATTCTCGCGTAATTGTTTCAATTCTTTCTCAGGTAAGGCGTTCCTGCGACAAAATGGACGACTTGATTCAGTGTTACGAGCAACTTGAGCAACTTGCTGAAGCATTTTCTTAGAAATTTTAATGGTTTTCACTTTTTTCATTTTTGCACCTTCCTAATATTAAATTAATATTAAAAAAATGGTATCGTAAATAATGTTGGAAGCCAAGTAAAAAATCATAGAAATTTCTGAATTCTCAAGACGGCTGGTGCATTGTAGGGCGGTTTGATTCCGCCCTCGTCTTATAACACAAATTGCCCTCCTTCCTGAAAAGGATAGAGGGCAATTTGTGCTTAAGCAGCAACGCCTGAATATCTCAAGAGCTGTGATAAATCTACAGCTGCTATTTACTTGAAATTTTTTCAGGCTTGCAGTATAATATATTCTAACATAAAAATGAAAATCTTTCAATAAAAATTTGATGGATTTAATTATGGCACAAGATAATAGAAACGAAAGAAACGAGAAATATCTGTTCGAGGAAAGAACGATATTTGAAAGCATATTGAGTAATGACGTAGAACTTAACAGAACTATGAGGTATTACTCTGGTGTTATATTAGCATTATTGACAGTATACATTGACTGGAATATTGATAAGAAAATACTTATAATGCTATTGTGTTATGCCCCATTTGTTAGTTCTATTACCCTTAATGTATTTGCTTACTTGTTCGTTCAGAGTGGTCTGCATGAGCAAAGCAGAATCAATGCTAAATATTATGCACATAATATACCTGAATCAATTAACGAAACAAACGAAGCAGGAGAAAAGGGGGCAAAATTAGTACGGTGGTCCATATATTCTTTTATTAGCGGTATTATGATAATTTCAATATCAATGTTGTTAGGCATTGTGAACATAAAAGAGAAAGGAGGTGAAACAATGGCAAACCAGAGATCGAACAACAAACAGGTTAGGCAACCACCACCGGAGGATACTAGGTCAATTACTGGACCTAGAAGGCCAATTGAAATAATGCCTGATCCACCTGAGCCAAAAGTGGATCCGCCAAAGCCTATTGATCCACAGTCTCAACCTGTCCAACCTGAGCCTAAACCAGAAGCACCCAAACCAGAAGCACCAAAATCAGACAATTGATTGTTTGTAGTTTCTAAAAGTTAATTAAATTATCAGGCGTGCCTTTCTTGCGGAGACACGCCTGTTCACCAAAATAAAGAGGTAAAAATGTATATTCTCACAGAAGAAAAACAGAGTATCAATATAAAACAGGAAGTAACTGTTAAATCTAGGAATGGTCGAGGAGAATATGTTGATAGAAAACGAAATAAATATGGACCTCCTTATGTAAAGCCTTGGAAAAATGAAAATGAGTCGTTTGACAAAAAATGGGCTTTATGCCTTAATATGGTAGTGCCATCTGCTGATAAAAAATCAGTAGAAATATCAGTGATATGTATAGCAGTTTTTAATACGATTGATCTAGCAAATCTTGCACTAAATTCTATCAGAGATGCAATTAAGTACGATATAGGGTGGGATGCAGAAGCGTATAAAAACGCATAAGATTAAGTTAATTCTGCATAAATCAAAACCCCCATACTCATTGTGTGGGGGTTTTCTATGTTATATACTCGCTAAAATATTGGGGTTACTGGCATTTTTAACTTGCACTTTTTGTAAAACTATGATAGGATAGATTAATAAGAGAAAGCCGAAGCGCGAACAACACTTCGGCTGTAAAATATTCGCCAAAGGAGGCAACCCAATGGCAAAAATCAAACAGATCCTGCATGTGCAAAATAAACAGGACCGCCAATTGAGGCAGATACTTCAGTCTTCAAGGTTCTGGCAGGAATATCAGAAAACCATGAACCAAGTCTTGAACCAGCGATTCAAAGTGGATTTGAGAAAAATCTCACTCAATGGCAGTGGGTAAGTATAAAGGAAAAGCCCTGAAAAGTCAAGAAAACCTTGATTTTTTTCAGGTGTTTCTGATATACTACCATTTGATTGATTCTAAAAAAATCTTGAGCAAAACAGGAAAAGCGGCGATTAATACGGTTAATCCCACTTTCCATCTGAAATCAGATTTTCTTCTTTTTTCAGCTTGAATTCTTGTAGTTTCAATTTTTGCTAAAGTATTTGGACTCCACATGGGATTTGCCTCCCTAATAAAAGAATTAATCATTACAGGCGAGTTGCTGGTGGCGACTTGCCTGTTTTCGCGTAAAAAATTGATTTTAACACAATCTTCGGAGATTGTCAAAGTTAAAAAGCAAACGCTGAAATTAACAATCAAACAACCGTAAAATTAGAAATAATATTAACACAACAAAATCCGACATAACTCATCAGTATCCGAAACTTAAGGAATCTCCGCGCTTCAGCGCGGAGAGGATGTCAATTGGTAGGGAATTGCATCTGCCTCGCTTGAGGCAGTCCCTACTAGCCGAATGCAATCGGCAGAAAACGTTATATGGCAAAGTGACGTAAACCCAGTAACTTTTCTAAGGTTCCCTTCATAGAACTTCCAGTTTTATCAGATTCCGCCGCGCTCGGGTCGGTTGTTCTGCATTCATCATCAGAACTTCAACAGTTGACCGTCCTATAGACGTTTGTCCTTCAATCTCGCCAGTTTCTTGGTTTAAGAGAAAATGAATTGCCCAGTCGTCGATCCGAGGGTTAAAAAGTCGAACATCTGTCCCTGTGAACGGATCAATCCCTTTTTGGCGTGTCGCTTTGTGGGCGTTACAGTGTGAGCAAGCGAGGGCCAAGTTGTTGTGTTCCGTTAGACCCCCTGCCGACTTGGGAACGATGTGTTCGACCTCAAAGGAAGAAGGGGAAAATTGCTCTGGATATTGGCAGTACTCACATTGTTCATTTGCCCGCTCTGCTACAGTACGACGCAATGAATCACCTACACGCATGAATCAATCCTTGCTTACGACAAAAGTCGTCTCTCCAACCTTTCAAGATTCTGTAGCTGGAGGGCTTGTTCTTCAGCAAGGAGTGCTTCCATCTCCTGCTTCTCTTGTGTTTCTAAGGGTCTTTCTCCATTCAGTGCCAGGAGTTCTGCAAGACGCGTCTGTTTCTCCAAAGTAAACGACTCAAATCCAAAACTGGTGTAGCCTTTCCGAATCATGCCAGCTACATCTTTTTCTTTGCTCAAAACTTTTCCGGTGTCAACATCAACGATAATTTCACCGACTTTTGCCGAAGGAGCAACATTAGTAAAAATTGAGACCACCCAAATAGGTGGATCTGCTGTTTCTTTGAGGAGCGGCTCGCTTACCGTCAGACATCTACCCGCACGCCGGCGTAAAAGTGATTCTGCTGCCTCTTTCGCCTCGTTCCGCTTGAGGGAAAACAGCACAAACTCTTCAACAGACGTTTCAAACGCTTTTGCGTGTTGCGTCAATTTTTTATGTAGGTAATCCGGTAATGAAATTTTTAGGGAATGCATGCTGAGTTCTCCGAGTTACGTCTATGCTACACTTTTGAGGCGGACAATAACGCTTTTCAACCGCTATTGAATTATAGCATATCTCTAAAGATTTCTCAAATCAAAATCAATGGTGATTCAGAGCCATTATATCTACGGAGTTTCATAAGAATTCATAGTATTCATAGTATTCATAGTAACGTTCTGAAAATTGTGTCTTTAAAACTCTTATGAAGCAAGGTGTGACATGGGTTTGTCGGGTGTCTATGAAAGGGTCGTTTTTTTGGTGTTACTATGAATCTGAATTTTTGGACTCTGAGAATTAAGCGTGAAAAGCCAGTGGTGGTGCGGGTTTATAGGGTTTTCGGATGTGTGTGCTTTTGGGACGGTTACTATGAAAATTGTGTGCTTCTTTGTTATACTTTATTTAACGTTATGATTGAAAGTTATGCAGGGGTTTTCTGAATCAGGATTTTGGGATTGGCAGGATTAGAGCAGCACAAACTAATGCTTTTAATTTATTTTTTTAACTTGACATAGATTAGCAAAAAAAGTATAATATATCGTAAGACTTTCCAAAGAGGTAAATATTGTATCAATCTCTAAAACACTATCGCGGAAACCGACACAAATGTTTTCAGCAGATACATAAGTTTCTGACTGCCTATCAACTACTGACTGCTGATTGCTGACCGCTGACCGCTAACTCAAAAATGTTACACTTTTCGCCAAATTATTTTTTTCACAACAGAAAATCAGGAACGAAACATCAACAAACCCTTACGGTGACTGGGTTCTCTAACGTTACACGCTGAACACAAAATGTTACACCAGTGTAACATTTTTAGGGCGAATTGCTCAAAAATATACCGTTAAGTTAAAACCATATTCACATATATTTCACGAAGAAAAGGAAAATTAACGTGATTTGTCGAATTTTGGATGCGAGAGAACTGCGAATTATAATAGTTTATGCAACGGAAGGGACACCATAAAGCCTCTCCTATGGCCAGAAGTTGTACATCGGTTGCTGCGTCACAACACTGACGAGGCTCCAGATACCACCGACCGTAAAATCACCTAACATCAACCCAATCGCGAACATCACCAACTGCTGTGATGCTCGTGGTCCACCAATCTTCAAAACACTCCACTTAATAATCGAACTCACCAACATACAACTCCACAGATACCGCATCCCCCAATCGCTGGAGACGACGAACCCAATCGGATGGAAGGGCCACCAGAAGAAACGCGCCCGCATAAACATCAAGAGGGTCGAAGAAAGTAAGCCGAATACGATACCACCGGTGGCGTAGAAATTCGGTTCTGTCGGATAGTAGAGCCAACCTTGAAGTCCGTTAAAGACCCGTCCACCGAAACCCGTTGACCAACCGCTGCTACCGCTCATGTTTAACGCGCCGTAAGTATAGTAGAGGAAGAGGATAACACCGAATACCATTACGGCGGCGAACGCTGAAATCCCTAATAATGCGAAGAATAACCGCCTCGGTGCGATGCCGGAACGTTCTGAGAGTTTGAATCCCTCTAACTGATGCGGCATCGGGTTGCTTGTGTAACTCCGATTGAACCACCGGTAGAGCGTCAAGGCAACGAGGTTGTTTGTGCCTAACATCCGTGTCCCGAAAGCGTCAACGAGGATGTGATGGTTTGGCATATTTTCCATCGCATGCACGGGAAACCCTTGTTCGGCGCGCATCCGTGTCAGCACCAACACAATAATAAAATAGATTGCGAAAAACAGCGGAATTAGCCAAAACGACATGCCAATCCGTCTGGAGAAAATGAAGAGTATTACCAATCCGCCAACGATCCCCCACAACGCGTATCTATAGGGAATCGGTTCGTCAGTGTCTTCACCTGTGCGGTGGCGTACAATGCGGAGGACCCCACGAAAGTGACGTAGGTTCAACACTAACACGGAGATGAAAATCCCGATTGCAGCACCAAAGCACTGTCGGTCGATGTATGGGAACCCGGGTAGACTCGACAGTCCGACCGCACTCGTCATTACCAACTGTGCTTTGTAGAAAAAGAAAAAGAACCAGCTGGAGAACGAAAGGTCTAAAGGCATCAGAAGTCCAAGTCCGATGACGAATGGATAATAGGACATGCTGATACCCCCGATAGCGTTCCACGGCTTTTCTGTGAAGAGATGTCCGAAACCCCGCCAGCCGCCAATTCGCTTGATGGGTAAGGTGGGAAGGGTCGGATAGAGAAAGCTGAAGCCGTTGAGAATCGCAATGCCTGCCGCGATGCCGAAGCCGAGCCATGTGATGCGGTGTGAGAACAGTGATTTCGTGTTATGGGTAACGTGGAAGGCGATCTGCGTGATTGGATAGGCGAGACGTTCGCGTTCGACCCACTGTTTCCGTAAGATGACGTTAATACACAACATCACAAGAACCAGAACCGTCATGAATCCTGCCCAAGACAGCGTTGGCACTAACCATGCCCCGAGGTTCTCCATTATGGAGAGATTAGATTCCCCTTTATAGTATCCCACCAATACCTTGGGATCGTCGACGAGAAGCCATCTCGGAAGATGATCCCAGAAAAGCTGCTTCCACTCATTTTCGGGGGTTGCGAACCAGAAAGCGTGCCCGACAGTCGTGACAAGGATCGTCATCAGTGTGATGGAGGGGAAAGCGCATGCGGTGCTAAGGAGGATGTATATCGTGAGGAGTTCTGCGTCCGTGAATAAACGACGACGAGCGGTGAAATTGAGGAGGGTAAAAGCGAATACGACGAAAACGACGTTGTAGAAGGGAACCGCGTATGTATTCAGGGCGTAACCGACGAGTCCGACTTCGCCCGCAATGATCCAATAGAAATTAAACGGAATTAACACAAGTGTAATGGCAATAGATTTCCATGTGACACCGTGCGATTTCGGGCGTTCATCGTTTCTCATCTGACTCGTGGGTTTCGGTTAGAAAAGCAGCAAATGTATCAAGTTCTTCAGAAACGGTTGCAAAAAGTCCTGCAATCGGCTTTGCGTGTTCCTCGGCTTTTTCGTAGATTAATTCGTCACCATAAATGTTATTGACTTTGTGTCGGAAATCTAAGAGTTCTTTTAATTTCAGCAAAGTTTCCTGGGAGATCACGGGCGGACGTTCTGATTGTCGTTCTGCCATTTGTTCAAGGAGACCGTTATGCCACCGGTTTCCCCTGGGTGTGTGCATGTCTACCTCACGGGCAATCCGCCCAAAAATCCGCTCAATGCCACTATAAACCTCAGCGAGTTTTTTAGCAGTTAACTCTTCAAAAAACTTTCTGTGGCGAGGCACAGCGACTTCAATTTCTTGCAATAGTTCTATAATGCTTCCGACGACTCGTTCTATTTTCGCGCGTTCATCTGTTATGCGTTGGATAAGTTTGATTTGATTCATCTCATAAATTGCTTCGTTTTGAGCAGAAATAATTGGTAGATGATAATATTCATAAGGTGTCTGCTTGTTTATTCCTTTGTCCCTGTTTTTAAGAGGGATCGCTTGACGCAGCATCCGTTCGCGGAACAGTCCTGTGGATTCCTCAAAATTAATCAGGTCAATCTTGAACTCGGCGCACAAATTAGCCGTTTTCCATCGAGCATCACAACACTCGGCATCTGAGAGTCCCCAGACGGCGATATCGATGTCTGATTCTTTTGTAAACCAACTGTATTCCGCGAGAGAGCCGAAGACAGCAACTTTCGCTGCACCAAAATCTTTATAGAGGACAGTAGCAATGCGATGTGCTGTCTTCCATGCGCGTCGGAGTAGTGCCTCATCAACCCGTCGATTTTCCCATTGGCGTTTGAGGTTTTCTCTGCATTTGGCGAGTTCCGATGGAGACATTTGGCTTGTCGTCGTTGCGCTATGCATGTTTAACCTCCGACTGTTTTGAGAAGGTGTAGACTCTTAATTATGGTTGAATGGAGCCAGCGTAGAGATCGTTCAGAGCATCTTCGGGAAGCGGTTCGGGGCTGCTCTTAGCGAATTCAAGTGCCGCGTCGAGTTCATTTGAAAGTTCTTCCTCAAGTGCTGAGAGTTCTTCTTGGCTAACACCCTCTTTTTCTATGAGAACCTGTGCGAGTCGACGAATTGGATCGCGTAGCCGTTCCTGTTCTTGAACCTCTTCGCGGTCTCGGTAGGAGGTCCCTGGATCGCCGATGTGATGTCCTCGGAATCTGTAAGTATCACAGTTGAGAAGTGTCGGTCCGCCGCCATCACGGGCACGTATGACGGCTTCATCTGCTGCCGCATAGACCTTAAGCACATCGTTTCCATCAACAGTGATGCCGGGCATATCGTAGGCAGGGGCACGAACAGCAGCAATATCCTCTACGCGCTGATGTTCCCGTTGTGGCGTTCCCATACCGAATCGGTTGTTTTCACAAACGAAGATAGCAGGGAGTTCCCATACAGCAGCGAGATTGAGCGTCTCATGGAAGACACCTTGGTTCGTTGCGCCGTCACCGAAGAAGGATACTGCGACCTGCTTCGTGTCGCGGAGTTTTGCAGAAAGAGCTGCCCCCGCCGCAAGTGGAATACCCGCACCAACAACGCCGTTGGCACCGAGGATACCCGTTTCCTTATCGGCGATATGCATTGAGCCGCCTTTGCCTTTACAGTAGCCGGTCGTACGAGCGAATAATTCTGCCATCATCCGATCGCGTTTACCCCCTTTGGCGATGAGATGGCCATGCCCGCGATGGGTGCTCGTGATGTAATCGTCATCTTGCAAGTGGGCACAGACACCGACTGCCGTGGCTTCTTCACCAATATAGAGGTGGAGAAAACCGGGGAGTTGACCGCTCTGATAAAGCGTTCCTGCGGCTTCTTCAAATTGACGGATTTCTACCATCTTGCGATACATAAAGAGCATCTGGTCTTTACTCGGTTTTGACATAATTTCTTCCCATTTTTGTAGTGTTCAGTGGTCAAGCAGTTTCTGAAGTCACCTGGACATAACGCGTCATCTAAATCTAAAATAAAGAGAGCTCGTTAGCCTCAAGTGGAGCAATACATTCTGGTGAATCATTCGTAGGACGATTGACGAATCTCGATACTGGATACGCCTCCATCTCCTCACCAGGGTAAGCGGTAAGGAGGGGTTGAAGGGCATCTGCTGACTGTTCATCTGGAGAGAGCCATTGCGCGTAAGCATCCGCTGGCAGAATTACAGGCATCCTGTGGTGAATTTCCTCCAAGAAAGTGTTTGGCGGACATGTAATAATAGTACAAGATTTCAGCGGCTCATCGATATCCTTCGCCTGCCATACCTCCCATAATCCTGCTACGGCAAAAGGTTTTTGCGATTTGAGACGGATGTACACGGGCTGTTTGGCTCTTTCGCCGGGAATCTTTTGCCATTCATAATAGCCGTCCGCTAAGACGAGACACCTTCTGCGTTTATAGGCGTTGCGAAAAGAAGGTTTCTCCACAAGCGTCTCCGAACGGGCATTAATCATCCGATTTCCGATCTTCGGGTCTTTCGCCCAAGATGGAATGAGGCCCCAATGAAAAAAATCTGCCTGCTTCTCACGGGTGTTGGGGACAGCCGCTATATCCTGTGTCGGTGAGATGTTGTAGCGAGGCGACAAGTTCATCGGCACTTCAAAGTCGAAGAAAACTTGCTGTAGAGTTTCGGCGTCGCTTGCGAGCGTAAATCGTCCGCACATTTTTTTCTCCTGAAGTGTTTGTGTTCGTCTAGGTCTGTTTTTTCGACTGAGGCACAAGAACGTCATCTCGCCACCGGAGACGGAAAGACGGACGGACAAGTGCTTCTGGTGATTGGAGCGTCAAACCGCCGTCTGCAGTCAGCACGATGCCAGTAACAAAATCCGCCTCATCGGAAGCCAAGAAGAGTGCAGCGTTGGCAATATCTTCGGGTTTTCCGTAGCGACCGATTGGATAGCAATCGCGCGAGGCTTGTTCTTCGAGTTCATCCTCAGCAAGGGAGGCTCTACCGCGTTCTCCAACGATCTGTCCGGGGGCAATAGCATTCGCACGGATACCGTCCCTGCCGTAATCAAGGGCAATGCTTCGCGTCAAGGCGTTCAAGCCGCCTTTTCCTGCACCATAAAGTCCGAACCCAGGATTTGTAATCGTTGCATTGACTGTGGAGATGAATACCAAAGTCCCCCCACCGTTACGGATCATTTCTGGGATACAATACTTCGCACCGAGCCACGGACCGCCGAGGGTTACACCGAGGCTTTCGTTCCATTCTTCGCGTGTGAATTCAATGGCTTTTTTCGTGTAGGAGTGTGCCGCATTGTGGACAAGCGTTGTGATTTTGCCGTAGTTTGACAAAGCCGTTCCGACGAGTTTTTGCCACGTCGTTTCATCAGCGACATCACCCATAACAGCAACTGCCTCTCCACCAGCCTCCTGAATGTGTTGGACGGTTTCAGCGAGTTTTTCTTCTCGGCGGCGCGTATTGACAACCACTTTCGCGCCTTCACAGGCAAACCTATAAGCGGTTGCCGCGCCAATACCACCCCAGGCAGCACCTGCAACAATCGCAACTTTTCCTTCCAGTCTCATATTTAAATCCTTTCCTGATGATTCTACAAACTATCAACTATTATACCACATTTTTCATTTTTATGCTACAATGATAACAATCCTAATGAAGGGAGAAACTCGTGTGAAATCGGCGATAAAAGAATGGCTTGACAATTGTATTGAAAAACTTAAGATGGGCGAATTGACCGAAGTTGATCTGCGTGGTGTAACTGCTGTCTTGAATTCGGAAAGGCAACTGATTCTCTACCTCTATTCTAAATCAACAAATCTACGTTCACCGCTTGGTGGATGGGCACTGTACGACGCAACCGCACCCGATGAACCCGTGCTACCGTCGCAAGATACGCCCTATACATCAGTCCTTGATGCGATTAACGATGGGTGGCGGATTGTCCAATTTCCACGCCCTGAACTCTACAATTTTACGGATGTTGATAACACCTATCTTACGTATGAGTTTATTTTAGAGAAATTTGTGTGAAGGAATTACAAAATGATTAACATTGAACCAACGCTAAACGACCAGGGCGTTATGCAGTTTATTCATAACGGCTATATCACCTTAGAGAGCATCGTTGATGCGAATTTCAATAAGGAATGTGAATCAGTGCCGGGTGGGCGTCTCACGGATTTTGTCCTTACAGACGAATTTCGCCGAAACGTTCTGTTACATCCAGAGGTCGCTGGTGTAGTCCGTTCACTGTTAGGTGCAGATTTCCTCGTACCGACGAGTGCGCACCATCATCTGTTTGAAGCGGCACACCGCGGGCAGACATGGCACTCCGATGGACTTACGGAATATGGGTATGGCATCACACATCTCCAGTGCTATTATTACCCGAAAGCAGTGAAAATTGAGGATGGACCGACGATGATATTGCCTGGGTCACACCACCGGTTGGTGGATCGGGAGGCAATTGCCCATTACGGTGACATTCTCGGGCAGCTATCCCTTACAGTCCCCGCAGGCACTGTCGCTATGACCCGCTACGGTATTTGGCATAAGGCGGGTCCAAAGTTGAATGCTGATAGGCGTGGTATGATTAAGTTCTCCTATTTCCGAACGGCCGTGCCTAAGCGGGATTGGGTCCGGGATTCCGATGAGATTCCACCTTATCAACACGCTGGCAGACATCCCTATGTCACGGAGGTAGAGTCCTATCGCAACCGACGTAGGGGTGAATTGACATGGAACTGGTTATGCGGGTTGGCGGAGGTAGAGGAAGAGATTCCACCGATACAGATGTTTAACAGTGGAATCCCATTATCAGAAATCCGTCTTCAATAGAAGCGGTCTGTCCTTTGGTTAACGTGCGCCACACGCTTGTAAACACGCCTGCATGTGCCCACGCGATTCTGCGGCGATGGTACAGCACTGTTCTAAGTTATATTCTTTCGCACCGATCACCTCAAGGTTCAGCGGACCGGTATAGCCGTTCTCATGTAGCACACGGATATAGCCGACGAGGTCGATGTCACCACGTCCGTTCGCTTGTAATTCGGGGGTCCCAGGGCCACGTTCCATCCCCTTGCAATCTCGGATATGCACATGTTTCACGCGTGAAACTACAGCAGCGATCGCCTCCACAGGGTTTTCGCCTGCCCGATGAATGTGTGAAGGATCCATGTCGATACCAAATGCTGGCGATGAAATCGCCTCCATTATACGAAGGGTCGTCGGTGTGTTATAGATGCTGGCACCGACGTGTGCTTTGACGCAAAGTGTCACGCCGTAATGTTCCGCCCGTGCTGAAAGGCTGCCGAGTGAATCTACAACCTCGGGCCAAGCGGATTCGTCATCCGACGCACCACCGGGACCGCAGTTAATGATAGGGATACCTATCTCGGCTGCCGCTTGGAATGCGAGTTCCATTCGCTCTGGGTCGCGTGAGGGCTGCTCCATCGCCAATGGTTCAAGTTCATAGTCTTTCACGAGGTGTTTGATTTCGCCAGCAAGTTCTTGCCAGTGCGCGAGGACAAGATGCTGGCTCATCCCGTCAATCGCTGAGAGTTCAACCCCATCGTAGCCAGCCATAGCGATGTGTTTGAAGGCAGTTTCCATATCGTAACCGCCAAACAGCACTGAATTTGCTCCTAATTTCAAATGTAATTTCTCCTTGTGTAGGGGCAATTACTACCCCGTATGTTCAATTAGCCTTTTAATGAGGGAAGCGGATGTGGTCGCACCAAAATACCGCCCTGTTCATAGGATTCTATCGCTGCCCATGTATATTCAAGTGCCGCGAGCGCATCTCTACCAGAGGCACGCAGCTGCTCTTTTGGCACACCGTTTGTGATGTCCTCTAAGAACGCATGAATCCGCAGGGGGAACGTCTCACCGAAGTCGCTGATGCCGGATTCGGTGACAATCGGTTCTGTATCAGGGAAATCGGGGGCACCGGGGGAGGGCCAATAGGTTACCTTCTCAATGCAGTTTTCGATACAGAATGTGCCACGCGTCCCAGCGAGTTCAACACTCCACCAGCCGCCAAGCCCGAATGTTAAATCGCCGCGTTGGCTCAGAAGATAACCGATACATCCGTTCTCAAATCGGAGATGAATGCTGTTGATTGAAACCATTAAGTCTCCCATGTTACGCCTAAAATGTGGGCGTTCCATGAAGGCTTGCACGTGCGTTACATCGCCACAGAAATGGCGCATCACACTGAACGGGTGCGACAAGAAGGCTTTCACATGAAAATACGGGAATCCGTCAGAACGCGGGGCTTTTGAGTAGCTATAGTTGAATTCGCCGCCAGGGAATCCCATTTTGTGAAGACAATAAACCTGCTCCCCCATATGTCCGTCTTCTATATATTTTTTCGCTTGTTCGGCAGGCGGTGTGAAATAGTGATTCAGATTACAGCCCAAATAAAGGTCTTCTTCTGTGGCTTTGGCTACCATTTCTCGTGCCTGTCCGATGTCGTTAGAAATCGGTTTCTCGACGAGGACGTGTTTCCCGTTCTCCAATGCCTCCATCGTCGGTTCGTAGTGCCAACTCCCGTTTTCATATCCGCCAGTGCCGACATCAACGATGTCTAAATCCGGTTCGCCATCAATCATGTCAGATAGGCTGTAGTATGCCTTTACGCCGAGACGTTCCGCTGCGCTGTCCGCACGTTCTTTCATTATATCGCAGACGGCGACCAATTCCGCTAAGTCGTCATTCGCGTGGCAATTTGCATGGTTGTTCCCAATGCCGCTCATGCCGACAACGCCAACTTTTAATGCCATTTTGTTGTTCCTTCCAATAGATACAGTTTGGTTTATCTGTAGCAAAAACTCGCAATCTGAATATAAGCTTGTAAGTAATACACCACAGTAGATTTTATGTTTTCAATTATAAGCGCATTCGCGGTTTTGTCAATAAATATCTTCAGAAATCCACTTGACAGTATTCCCAAGATGTGCTATTTTCTCATGTAAACAGTGCTGGTGGAGGAAAAATGAATGAGTATCAGTGTCGGGATGGTAGGTTTGGGAATGTTTGGACCGTCGTTTATCGACTCATATAAGTCGCATCCAGATGTACATCGGCTTGCGCTGTGTGATCTACGGTCAGACAGGTTATCAAAGTGGGCAAAGCAGTTTGAGATTTCCGAGACATATTCCAGTCTTGATGAGATATGTGAATCGGACTTAGACGCGCTCGTGATTATAACCCAGCATTGGATGCACGCACCGCAGGCAATTCAAGCGATGGAGTCAGGAAAGCACGTCTACACTGCTGTGCCTGCTGCGGCATCTTTAGATGAATGTGAAGCGCTCGTCAGAACTGTTGAACGAACCGGGATGATTTATATGAACGGTGAGACGAGTTATTTCCGCCCAGAAACTGCCTTTTGTCGTCAGAAAGCCGCAGAAGGGGCATTCGGGGAGTTCGTTCACTGTCGTGCAGAATATTTTCACGATATGGACCATGGGCTCTACAACGTGGCAAAAAATCGATGGGGCGCAGATTTTGGTCGGGATAAGATGGGTGGAATTCCGATGCACTATCCGACGCATTCAACCTGTTTTCCAATCTCTGTTATGAAGGCACACGCGACATCGGTTTCCGCACAAGGGTATGTCTACCCAAACGACGATTGGTTTCGGGAGGACACTATCCACAAAAATCGGTTTTCTAATGAAGTCGGTCTTTTCACAATGAGCAATGGCGCGACGATGCAAATCTGTGAGTTCCGGCGGGTTGGGCATCCCGGTTCCGAACGCGTCAGCGGTATTTATGGCACAGAAGGTAGTTATGAGCAAAGTCTCGCGGGCAGTGTCTGGACAACTAAAAACGAAAGGGAGATCGTTGAGCCTTCAAGATCACATGAGGACCTTCCTGAATCACTCGCGGCGGATCTCGGTGGACATGGCGGTTCACACGCCTATCTCGTTCACGAATTTGTTGATGCTGTCAATCGTCAGCGATTGCCGCGGGTCAACGTTTGGGAAGCGGTTCGATATTGCGCCCCCGGATTTGTTGCACACCAGTCTGCGCTACGGGACGGAGAGTTATTACCGGTTCCAGATTGGGGTAATGCGCCAGAAAATTAAAGTAAAAGATTGCGCTTGCTTTTTGTTGCATTTTATGGTATACTACTCTATTTAAAAGGTTTCTGCTTGGGAATACTGTGCAATATAGGCTTGCAAGCTTCGCCTAAATAGAAAGCGATGGAACGCGACTCAACGCACACTATAGAATCTGAGGTTACTACAAGGAGTACAGAATGGCTATTGAACACGCGGGTCCCTACGATGCATCGGCGATTCTGCCAGATGAAGCCCGCGCCATTGAAATTTATGAGATTCAACTCGGTCGGGTACAAGCCGGCCAAGTCGAAGAGACCCTCTTTACCGAATTTAGACTTCGGCACGGGGTTTACGGGCAGCGCGATGACCGGTCGCAGATGATCCGTGTCAAAATCCCTTTCGGTGGACTCACAGCGGCCCAACTTGAAATGTTGGCGGATGTTGCCGAAGAATTTTCCGATAACATTATTCACATCACCACCCGTCAAGATGTGCAATATCACTATGTAGATATCAACAACACGCCAGAACTGATGCGCCGTCTCGCGAGTGTTGACATTACCACAAAAGAAGCGTGTGGTAATGTCGTGCGGAACGTCACAGCCTGCCCTCTCAGTGGTGTCTGCCAAGATGAGACATTCGATGTAACGCCCTACTCTAAGGCGTTATCGGCATTCCTTTTGGGACACCCGGACGCTCAAGATTTCGGACGTAAGTTCAAAATCGCGTTTTCTGGATGTGAAGAACACGCCTGCGGCTTGGCAAATATGCACGACATCGGTGCGGTTGCTGCTGTTAAAGAGGTGGATGGTGAAGTCAAACGCGGCTTTAAGCTCTATGTCGGCGGTGGGCTCGGCGCAGTACCACATCAAGCGAAAGTTTTTGATGATTTTGTGTCAGCAGAGGAGCTGCTGCCGATTTCGCAGTCCATTTGCAGAGTTTTCACGCGTTTAGGTGAACGTAGAAACCGGAATAAGGCACGACTGAAGTTCGTCATTGCCAAATACGGCATTGAAGAATTCAAGAAACAGGTGCTTGAAGATCGGGCGACCCTACGCCACGATCCGGCGTGGACAGCCTATCTTGACAATCTTGATGCTTACACGGAAAGCCCGCTCAAGGCACCAACGCAACTCAACGGCACGGCGAAACTGGATGGGTTTGAAGAGTGGTATCAATCTAATGTGCAGCTACAGAGCCAACCCGGCTACGCTTTTGTGACGATTACGCTGCCGCTTGGAGATATTACGGCAGATCAGACGCGGGCTTTGGCAGACATTTCCCGGAAATACGTTAAAGACACTATCCGCGCCACTGTTGAGCAAAACATCGTTCTTCGTTGGGTAACGATGACGGATTTGCCAGCACTCTATCGCGAACTGAGAGAGATCGGTCTCGGCGACCCGGGAGCAGAATCTATGGTTGATATTACGGCTTGTCCGGGTACTGACTCCTGCAAACTCGGTGTTTCTTCTTCGCGAGGTCTCGCAGCGCATCTACGAAGCCATTTCATTGAAGCCGGTGTGCAGAATGAAATCAAAGACTTTCGGATTAAGATTAGTGGATGCCCCAATTCCTGTGGGCAGCATCACATCGCGAACATTGGTTTCTTTGGTTCATCTCGTCGGATGGGTGAACATATCGCCCCCTTCTATCAGGTCCTGCTCGGTGGACACATGATTGAGAACGCTAGTTCCTATGGACTTGCCACTGGAAAAATCCACGGCAGATATATTCCGGCGTTTATTGAGGAGTTAACTGGTAAGTACACGGCGGAACGAGATGAGGAAGAATCCTTTACCGATTACGTCGCACGGCTCGGTAAGGCAGAAATCAAGCAGATTCTGTCCAAGTACGATAAGATTCCGACTTACGAGGAAGCACCGGAATTCTATGTTGACACTGGCGATACGAAAGATTACCAACTCAAAACAGGTGTTGGTGAGTGTGCAGGAGAGGTCGTCGCGCTTGTCTCCATGAAGTTAGAGGAAGCAGATCGACTTATCTATGAATCTGGCTTGAGCTTAGAGAAGGGCGAATATCAGGATTCCGCAGGGATGGCTTTTGATGCGATGATTAGAGCCGCAGACGGAATCTTGACGACGGTAGGGTTGCAGTATATTGACAACGCAACTACTGTCAACGAATTCCGTACGCACTTCTTTGAACCCGGTAATTTCTTCCCGGGGTACGGTGCGCATATCTTCAAGGCGACGGAAGAGGATATCTCTACGTTTGATCACGAATTGGCACACCGTCGGGTTGAGGAAGCCACCCTCTTTGTAGAAGAATCGCATAACGTCTATAATCGTATGCGCATCAAGCAAGAGGAAGAGGAGGCGAGTCGAAAGAAAGCGCGGCGTTCGCGGCGCACAGCACGGAAGCCGAGGGTTGTCAGAAAGGCGAAACCCGTTGAGGAGATCGTCGATAGCCTCGACCTCAAGGGAGTCGCTTGCCCGTTCAACTATGTCCAAGCAAAAATCCGCTTGGAGACGATGGACCTCGGGCAGCTCCTTGAAATCACTATTGATGACGGTGAACCGATTGAGAACGTACCGGTGAGTCTCACTAACGACGGACATGAGGTTGTTGACACCAAGAAGGTTGGAAAGCACTATCGGCTTACGATTCGGAAGGGTGAGTAGGGTTAATTTCGTATGGATATTGGCGATTACCCGTTTGCTGCTAAAATAGAGGCGGGCGTGTAATCGCCTTGTCTATTTTGGATAGGTGGGTCACACAATCGTTCTTTTGCTCTGTGGCAGTGACAAGTCATCGCAGGCACGCGACATTAAACGTGCGAAAAACTATTGGTTGCAATATAAGGAGAGACACTAATGCAGAAAATGGGATTATGGCGTGATTATCTCATTTGTAGCGGAAAGCCCTACCGCGTTACAATAATTTGACTTTCCTACTAACTTGCAGTATAATAAAAACAGATGATGAATCCAGCAGGTATAGGAGGCGGAGTGTGCTGGTAATTCTAAAGTCGTAGGACTAAATAGCGCGGGCAAAGCCTGCACCACAAGAAAGCCCTTCGGGGCATTATGTTTATAGGAAGTTTTTCAGCAGAATGGATCTACAACAAATTAACGTCAAGGTTTTTACAACCGAAGAGAGCGAAATCAACTACACGAACTTCATCAAAGTCTTTAACCGCTGGATGGAGGAAGCTGATTCGGACGATTACTTGAACTACGCCGATTATTCACATGTTGATGCGGGACCAGGTGTGCTGTTGATTTTGAAGCAAGCCAACTATAGCATTGACAATGCTTACCATCAACATGGATTCCTGTACAATCGGAAACATGCAGTCGAAGGGAATAACGCTGAAAAGATTCGTCAGGCACTTGCAGAGGTGCTTTCTAAATGTGAGGCACTTGAAGCAGCGGCGGAGCTGGAAGATGCGGTGCATTTCAACGGCGCAGACCTCCTCTTTATGGTAAATAACCGCCATATCGCGCCGAATACGTCGGAAATCGCAGCTGCCATTCAGGATGAACTTACACCTGTCCTTGAGCAGATGTATGGTGGCGACGACTTCACGGTGGAGCGTACCTCCGAAGATCCGCGCGAACGGTTTGCCTTACGCATCTCCGCAAATTCGGATAAACCGATTTCAGAACTCCTTGCCAATCTCGGAGACTAAGAGATATGTTTAATTTCAGCAACGAACAGATTGAACGCTACAGCCGACATATCATCCTTAAAGAGGTCGGCGGGATGGGGCAGACGCGGTTGCTTGAATCGAAAGTGCTGCTCATTGGGGCCGGTGGACTCGGCTCTCCTGTCGGTGTCTACCTCGCTGCTGCGGGAGTCGGCACGCTTGGTATCATTGATGATGATGTGGTTGACCTCAGCAACTTGCAACGCCAGATTTTACACGGCACGAGCGACATCGGTGTCCTGAAGACGAAATCCGCGGAAGCTACTATCTCAGAGATGAACCCCGATGTCAAGGTAATCCCTTACAACGAACGCATTACCTCAGAAAACGCTTTCCGAATTCTGGAGCAATACGATCTGATTGTAGATGGATGTGACAATCTCCCGACTCGCTATCTTCTCAACGACGCAGCGGTGATGTTGGGTAAACCGATTGTTCACGGGAGTATCTTCCAGTTTGAAGGACAGGTTACTGTGCTTTATCCGGGTAAGGGACCGTGTTATCGATGCCTCTATCCCGAACCACCGCCACCAGGGATGGTGCCGAGTTGTCAAGAAGCAGGGGTCTTTGGTGTGTTGCCGGGTATCATCGGGACAATCCAAGCCGTTGAAGCGATTAAAGTCCTTCTGGACATCGGCGAACCCTTAATCGGAAGTCTTCTGCTTTTCAACGCGCTCACGATGGATTTTAAGCGGTTGAAACTCCGTCAAGATGACGGTTGCCCGATGTGTGGTGAAAATCCCACAATCCATGAACTGATTGACTATGAGGAATTCTGTGAAGTGCGGTGGTAGGTATGGGCAACTCCAAAAATCGTAGTCAGTGGCTGAGGACAGGACAATGGACTTTAGTTTTTTGCTTCGTGGTATCTTCACTGCTTTAGTGGGTGTGGTTTGCTATTATCTCATAGAGGTGTACAGAGAGCTTAAGGTTATTAGAAAACGTTTAGGAGAGATTGAGAAGCATCTTGAACGCACTAATGCAGCAGAAGCTGAATTGGTAGGATCGTCCTTTTCTGATGGCACAAAGTTTGATATACACCTCAAAGATTTCGGTGCTTCAAAAATCCATATCGTTAAAGAGGTTCGCGCCATTACTGGACTTGGACTGCGGGAAACGAAGGAACTGGTTGAATCTGCTCCAGCCATTATTCAGAAGCGAATGAGTTACGCGGAAGTTGAAAACGCCAAAAAACGATTAGAGACCCTCGGTGCTGTTGTGGAGATTGTACCAACACAACTTGTGTAGACAGGTGTTTACACCCGTGGGTTGGATTCCTAAAAATGTCTGCCAAGGAAGATAATAAATGGCGCGTCCGCTTTATGTGTTTTCATGGCTATAGGTTATCGCGGATTTCATGAGTTTCAACGCAGTGTGAATCTGAGGCAGCTCCTCAAACCCATAAGAGATACGGAACTGTCGCTTTCCAACCTCAACCATCTCGCCTTTCGGATGGACGCAGTGTTCGCCGGGGATATAAATCACTTTCGGGTGCTGAGCATCTGACGGTCCATCAACGCTCTCTTTCCCAGTCGTTCGCGTCAAAAACCTGAAGAAGTCGGAGGTTGAATCAGTTCTAATCTGTTTCAGCGTGAGGTAGTAGTAGAATCCGGCACTCCCACCCCGACATTCCTCAACACTGTCACCCAGTAATCCCGTTATCCAGTTTTTGACTGCTTCCGCCTTCTGATGGTATCCTTTGTTAACCTTCTCTATCTGTGTTTCAATGCCGTGGTCGAGTAGGTAACTTGCGATTTCCTGATTAATTAACGGTGCGCTGAAACCGATGTCACTTGTGCGTTGGATGATGCTGTTTAGGAAGGCTCCCTTGGGTCCGATGAGGTAGCCGATACGTAATCCGGGGGCGAGAATTTTTGACAACGTGCCAATCTCATAGACAATACCGAGTTCATCGTAGCAGAGCGCGGATGCCAAAGGTTCAATGGCACTGTCATGCACGAGATCACTATAGGCGTTGTCGAAAAAGATTGGGATTTTTCTGCCGACTTCATAAGAGAGCTGCGTAACAATATCCACCAATTCTCTCTTGCGGGTATTGGAGAGAATCGTACAGGTCGGGTTGTTAACGGTTACGATATAGAAAAATCGGATTGCCTGTTTCTGATTGCCAAGTGCTGCCAATTTTGCTTTCAGACGTGTGGTGTCGAGACCTTCGTTGTCTTCGGGGACGGCTGTAATGTTGAAACCTTTCCGCTCCAAGTCGTTACAGTAAATGTAGTACATCGGGTCTGCGGTAAGCACAATACCATCGGGGAGAAGGTGTGTGATGCTTTCTAATAGACTCGTCGCGCCGTTCGCGCCGATAGCGATGTCTCGGCTATTGAAGGTTTCTTCAGTTATACCGCCGATTCGGTTTTCAATATGGAATCTCTTGAGTGATTTGATTAGATTTGGTGATCCCTGCGAGCCGCCATAATTGAGGGCAGCGCGATATTTTTTAGGGTCGGCAAGAACTGTTTCGCAGGCGAGTTGAATCTGTTGATGTGGAATGGTCTGTTCGTTGACATATCCCACGCCGAGATTGATGTCACATGCGTCTCGAAAACCGACAGCAAAGTCAGTCATCAGTTGATTAACTGCGGAAGGGACACTTGACGCTTTTCCGTACGCCGAAAGCAAAATATCGCGAATCTTCATATCTATCTATTTTGTTGCGGTTGCTGACTTATAGCAGCGCGTTGAGGGCAGACTCAAGCGTCCGATAGTAAAATTCGTAACCGCTCGCCTCGGTTCTCTCAGGGATAACGTTCTGGCTCAGCACAATGAAATCCGCGAATTCACCCATCATGAGTTTTAATCCAAAAGTGGGAACTGGAAACATTGTGGGTCGCCGTAGGACCGCACCGAGTGTCTTCGTGAATTCTACGTTCCGAACAGGGGTCGGCGCGGTAGCATTCAAGGCACCATGAATTTGATTGCTCTCCAGTGCGTGGAGTAGAATACCGACGACATCGTCAATATGAACCCACGACATCCACTGCCTACCGTTGCCAAGTATACCGCCGATACCTATCTTGAAAGGTGGGAGTACCTGTTGGAGAAGCCCACCGCCTAACCCAAGCACAAGCCCGATGCGTACCAAGACAACCCGAATACCGAACTCACTCGCTTTCTGTGCCTCTGCTTCCCATTCTGCGCAGACCTCGGCGAGGAAATCCGTGCCGGCAGGTGATGCTTCTGTGAGACTTTCGTCGCTACCACCGTAATATCCAATTGCGGATGCACATACGAGTGTTTCGGGCTTAGTATCGGCCTCGCTGAGAGAAGCAACAAGGTTCTGGGTCGAGAGAATCCGACTGTCCCGTATTTTCCGTTTCTTTTCAGCATTCCATCTACCGGCAATGGTTTCACCTGCGAGGTGGATGACGGCGTTGGTATCTGATGTGGCTGCTATGGGTAGTTTTTCGGTTTCTGGGTTCCAACGGTAGACGGCTTTTGCTGAATCTAATTTACTTTGGGCACGTGCTGGATCACGTGATAGGACGTAGACTGCATCGCCTTTTTGGTGGAGGGCATCACAGACTCGACTGCCGATGAAACCCGTACCACCACTGACCAATACATTTGCCATTTTTTTCTCCATTGTGTTTTTTAATTTGAGAGTTCAGCGATAACAGTTTCCAGTTGTTGATAGTCGTCAACAACTGCATCACTGAGTGTGTCATTTGTTTCTGATTTATTGAAGCCTGTAAAGCGGATTGCCTTCATGCCAGCATTTTTCGCACCGACGATATCTGTTCGGAAAATGTCACCGATGTGCACAGCTGCTGCTGGTTCAGCATTGAGTTGTGCTAAAGTTGCGTGGAACTGGGGGCCTTCGGGTTTTGTGTGTTCGGTTTCGTCAGAGAACGTAAATGCCGAAAAGAATTGTAGAATACCATCCCGGTCCATCAATTGCCGTGCAAAACTGCCAGGTGTTAGTGCTGAATCTGAGATGATGCCGAGGGCATAGTTTTCGCTCAATCGCGAAACAACGGGTTTGACGTTTGCTATCATAATCGGTGGTGCCTCTAAAAAAGCAGCACCCAGACACGCAACCAATTGATCGAGGTCTGCTTCTTCGAGTTGAATCTCCAGCACCTCTGCGAACCGTATCATGCATTGTTTTACAGATACGCCTTGGTGTTGATGCCATAGCGTCATTACTACGTTGTATGCCTCGTCAAGCCCGAAACTAACATCATCTAACTCACAAGTATAACCACGACTGTCCAAGTACGCGTGGCACTTTTTTGTACGGATCGCTTGGCGTTTTTGCCAGTTTTTTTCGGAGTCCGCATAGAGCGTCTGCCAAAAATCAAATGTAATCGCTTTGAGCATTGCGTTTTTCCATTCTTAAATTGTTTTTATTTTCCAGTTTTCACTGTTCTCAGAATCGTAAAATAACGTTTCTGTGTCCTACTATAAATACCCTTTCACACGAATGAAAAGGGACTTAGGTCCTATACCCTTAGTTTTTATTTTACGGTATTTGTTGAAAAAAGTCAATTGATATGTCGTTTTGTCGGCACAAAATAGTGTAGACAAGAGAGGTATCAACAAGCAACGAAACGCATCGGCCGTTGAAGTTACGGGGTAAAATTTTGGCACCAAAACGTGTGATCGTCAAAATAGGCTTGCAATTTCCTCTTAAAAGTGATACCATTAATATATTGATATGTTGCGTCCGATGTGTACGGAGGAATACGAAAGTGCGACTGAGGCGTCGAATTATTCCAGGGTATACAACCACCCGACTCATATTCGTCTATTTCATCGTTGGACTCAGCATGCTGGTCTTTGGATTTGTCTACTACAACCGGCAAATCTCAGAGTTAAATGCCGATATAGATGCCCAGATAGACATTTTTGCTGATCTGGCAGCGGAACTCCCCAGTGTTGAGGACCGGGAGTTTCAATTAAAATTAATAGAGATTGTCAAGAAGTCATTTGCCGGGGGACGAGCACGCGCATTTTCGTTTATTATCACGGATACACAAGGCAACGTTTTAATCACGCGAGGTGTTGACGTAAAATTAGATGCCAAGATTGACAATTTGGATATACATGTCAACCAAAATCAAGGGATTTCGTTAACAGAAGGCGAAAGTGCCTTGCTGCAGTCGACCTTAGCACGGATGGAGAAAAAGAATTCACCGCGTGAAATACCGATGCTCCTTGAAGATAGGCAGTTAAAAGGGTATATTTACTATGGGGATGCCTCACCCAGTGAAATGACGCATCTACCGTTTGTCATAACCGATACCACGGGTGTCCCACAGAAATGGCAGATATGGGGTGATGTGATTACGGTTGATAAAGCGACTGTGCAGGAACGCGAACGCGCGGCGATCTTCGTTCAGAACGCACAGGCATCGTCTGTGATTGAAACGACACCTGAATGGCATACCGGCTACTTCTATTATGAGAGTAAGCCATACTATGGGTTAATAGTCCCTTTCATTGTCCCAATTATCCTGTTAGCCTTCGGGATCGTCTGTTTCCTCGTTTATCAACGGATAAGGTCTTATGAACACTCGGCAATTTGGGGGGGCTTGGCTAAGGAGACTGCACATCAACTCGGAACGCCGATTTCGTCGTTGTTGGCGTGGACAGAGCTCTTGCATGAACGGAGCAAAGAAACAGCTGATCCGACGCTCGTTGAACTTGCTACAAGTATGCAAAACGACCTGGAGCGATTGCAGAAAACGACCGCACGCTTTGGTATGATTGGCACCCAACCGCCTCAAACCGAAGTTCATTTGGATGACATTTTTCAAGAAGTTCGGCTCTACTTTGAGAAACGGCTACCGCATATTAGTCGACGTGTTGAAATTCGGCTCATACCGCACAAAATACCGACCATCCTCGCCAATGCGTTGTTGTTGCACTGGGTGTTTGAAAACCTGATTCGCAACTCATTGGATGCTATGGACAAAGCGGATGGATGGATTGAGATTGAAGCGACGCACGATAAGCGTGCTGGCGATATTGTCATACGGTATGCCGACAATGGAAGCGGCATCGCCCGCGAAAATCAGCGAAAAATCTTTGAACCCGGGATGTCTACGAAGGCACACGGATGGGGACTTGGATTGACGGTCGTCCACCGCATTATCCGTGAATATCATCACGGAAGCATTCGTATTGTTAAGACGAGTTCTGAAGGAACAACTTTTGAAATTCGGTTACCCGTCGCATAGCACCAGTTTCACTGGCGTTGTCAGTGAGCACGGAATATCCGGCAGCTCCCTGGCTCTCGCTAAGGAGAAATTTGGCGATGTGCTGCGACTGGGTAAGGTATATGAACTTGAGTAGGTCACAAGTGCACCAAATCTTATGGATTGATGATGAAATAGAAGCGTTGCAACCGCATATTCATGTGCTACGCGAACGAGGTTATGTTGTCACTCCTGTCACGAACGGAGAGGACGGGATCGCGCTCTTAAAGAATGGGGATGCACAGTACAATGCCATCCTCCTTGACCAGGTCATGCCCGGTAAAGATGGGATGGCGACCCTTGAGGCTATCCGTACCATTGACGCGCAAATACCAGTTGTCCTTGTTACGCAATCCAGTGATGAGCAATTTGTCGAAGTCGCCCTCGGGAAACAGGTAACCGATTTTTTGGTGAAACCGATTGGCGTAGCCCAGATTGCTTCAACGTTAAAGCGCATCCTCGATCAACCACAAATAGTTGTCAATCAAATTCCGAGTCAGTATACCGCCGACTTCAATACGATACGCACGTTGAAGGACTCAGCACCGACCTGGCAAGACTGGATCGACATCTATGTGAAGTTATTGCAATGGGACTTGGTTTCTGAGCGACTGGCTGAAGGCGGGCTTGAGGAGACTCACCTCGCACAAAAAAAGGAGTGCAATACTGAATTTTCCGATTTTATCGAGGCACATTATCGCGACTGGGTCACAGGCAGCTCGGATGCACCACCGCTTTCAGTAGATGTCTTAGACCGGTACGTTATACCCAAACTTCAAGCCGGAAACCCCGTCTATTTTATTGTTGTTGACTGCTTCCGCTTAGATCATTGGTTAGCGGTAGAACCCCTTCTGTACCCATATTTCTCCATTGATCGTCAATACAGTTTTTCGATTCTACCGAGCGCGACGATGTATTCGCGTAACGCCTTGTTTAGTGGGTTATTCCCAGCAGAGATTGCAGAACGTTATCCGGAGTATTGGCAGGAGGAGTCTGATGGAAGCACGAGCACAAATCGCTATGAACGGCAGCTCCTTGAAGCGCATCTCAAGCGTAGAGGTATTCGGCTGAAGCCAGGACTTCAATACTTCAAAATTTTCGATGCTCGCGGTGGGAATACCTATAAAAAGCGGGTTGCAGCGACCAAGCGCACCAGTCTTTCAGCTTTGGTTATTAACTTCATTGATATTTTAACACACCAACGTTCACAATCGGATGTCCTGCAGCAGCTGGCACCTGACGAGGCAGCATTCCGTACCTTAGCGCACTCATGGTTTTCGCATTCGGTGCTTTTTGACATTTTGCGCATCATTGCGGCACAGGGTGCTACTGTCGTCCTCACAAGCGATCACGGTTCTGTCTTCTGCAATCGCGCGACACCTGCTTTTGGAAATCGCGAGACGACGACCAGCCTACGGTTTAAAATCGGGGCGAACTTAGGGTGCGAAGAGGGTAATGCGGTTTATCTCCGCAACCCACAGGATTATCGGCTACCTGCCGAGACTGCAAGCAAGGACTATATTCTCGCAAAAGACGATTACTATTTCGTCTATCCGAACGATTTTTATAAGTATAAACGGCAGTTTCAAGGGGGATTCCAGCACGGCGGCATTTCGATGGGTGAATTAATAACGCCTGTTGTGACGCTGACACCGCGGCTGTAGGACGCAGCGCGGTGCCTCTTAGAAACAGGTACGATAGGAGGTAACAATGGAAAAGGAGATACTTATTTCTGATGATGAGTATGAAACGCGCTGTGCGGTGCTTGAGCAGGGGGTGGTGACGGAGATTTATATTGAACGGAAAGCTGCGACGCAAACATTGGGAAATCTTTACAAAGGACGGGTTGAAAATGTCTTACCCGGTATGCAGGTAGCCTTCGTTGATATTGGGTTGGATAGACATGCATTCCTGCATATTTCTGATCTGAAATACGAGAGCGTCAGTGAAGGTGAGATCGAAAATGGGAATGGAAGGTCCGCCAGGAACACTGTTGTTGTTGATTTGAAGGCGAAGCAGGCGAATCAATCTCGGGGTGGACGCGGGTTCCCGTTTTTGATAAGTGACCTCATCTCTAAGAAGCAGGAACTTCTTGTCCAAGTCGGCAAAGAACCTATCGGCACAAAAGGGGCGCGCGTCACAAGTAACATCACGCTTCCAGGACGGTATGTCGTTTACATGCCGAACTCCTCAAATATTGGCGTGTCCCGTCGAATTGCGTCACCGGCTGAACGTGATAGGCTCCGGGATATGGCGAAGACGATTAAAGCCGATGTTGAAGGTGGTTTTATTATACGCACTGCTGCCGAGGGTTTGAGTGAAAAAGAATTCGCAGCTGAAATTCGATACCTTATTGGTCAGTGGAAACAGACTTGTGACCGTGCCAAACGAAAATCCGCCCCCAATCTCATCAGCGAAGATCTGAGTTTCACGAATAGGATTGTTCGCGATATGCTCACTAAGGAGGTCAAGCAGCTCCTTATTGATTCAAAAATAGGCTACAAAGAGGTTATGAATTACGTCTCTTCGGTTATGCCTGAGTTGGAACCGAGGGTATCGCTCTATGAGGATAATACGACACTCTTTGATGCATACGGCGTAGAACGCGCCCTTAAAGACGCACTCAGTGAGAAGATTTGGCTCAAGTGTGGTGGACACATCATCATTCAACAGACCGAGGCGATGGTTTCGATTGATGTCAACACGGGTAGGTTCGTTGGAAAGTCGGATCCAGATAACACGATTCTCAGTGCCAATCTGGAGGCTGTTGAGGAAGTTGTCCGTCAAATTCAATTGCGAGATTTAGGTGGCATTATTGTTGTGGATTTCATTGATATGGAAGAGGCATCACACCGAAAGCAGGTCTTTAAATTGCTACAAGAGGCACTCCGGAAAGATCGCGCCCGAACAAATATCTTGCACTTCTCGGATTTAGGGCTCGTTGAGATGACCCGCCAACGCACGAGACCAAGTCTTGCCACCTTATTGATGGAAGATTGTCCGTATTGTGATGGGCACGGCACGGTGTTATCAATTGAAACAGTTGTTATCCAGCTGCTCCGTGCAATAAAGTTGGCACATCACCAAACGCGGCAGTCCGAGTTACGCGTTATGGCTAATGATTATGTCGTTTCGCACATCAGGTCCGAAATGGCAAATAAATTGCGGGAACTCAGACGCACCTTGAAATTAAATCTGACCCTTGAATCTGATGCTGACCTCCACCTCGAAGATTACCGAATCTTTGTGGGCAAGGGTAAAGAACTATTTCTCGATTAAGGCTAACCCCATAACGTGTCGATTGAACCGTGTCAGCGTTTAAGAAACGGGGTGTTCAATTCTTGTGTAGGCGGGATTTCCAAATCCCGACTTCCGATGTTTGCGGAAAATCTGAATTGACAACGGCACGTTTTTAGGGTATAATTTTAAGCAGAAAGGAGTGATATAGAAAAATGTATGCAGTCTTTGCAAGCGGAGGGAAACAGCATCGGGTCGAAATTGGAAGCCTTATTGATGTTGAAAAATTGGATGCTGATGTCGGTGCCAGTGTCACGTTTCCATCTGTCTTGGCTGTTTCTGATGATGATGGCAATTTAGAAACCGGTTCGCCGTATCTTGAGAATACCTCAGTTACAGGTGAAGTGATTCAACAGGCGCGCGCGAAAAAGACAATTGTATTCAAGTCGAAACGGCGTAAAGGATATAAACGGAAGTTAGGGCACCGGCAATCATTTACACGCGTGAAAATTACCGCAATTGGTGCGGTGGAGGGAGATTCCGATGGCACATAAAAAAGGTGGTGGAAGCACTCGCAACGGACGGGATAGTATCGGGAAACGGCTCGGTGTCAAAAGGTTTTCTGGCAATTACGTCACTGCAGGGAGCATCCTCGCCCGACAGCGTGGAACCCACATTCACGCCGGCAATAACGTCGGTGTTGGAAGAGATTATACGCTCTATTCAAAGATTAATGGATATGTATGGTTTGAGCGGAAAGACAAATATCGCCGGAAGGTGAGTGTCTATACAGAACGTCCTGAATTTTAGCGAATATTCCGGCATCAGGAACAAACGACGAACAGCCTCGCCTAAGGGAGGTGCATTGACGCACCACCTGAGCGGGGCTTTTTTGCTAAATAGCGGACCGCGAACCGCGAATCGCTATCTATAGTCATCTCTAAAAATAAAGAGACACAAAACACGCTGCCGTCGCTGGCGAGGTTTCCTAACCTCGCCCACACGAATGTCTGATTAATTCTAAACTTTACTATATTTACGGAAGGACAATAGATTCATGGTAAAATTGACGGTCTGCCTTTTTATTTTCGCGATGTTCACGGGCTGCGGTGGCCAGTTACAGCAGCTCGCTGTAGAGACTATGGAAAACGCTCAAATCGCACTCACTTCTGCCAACGCGATGGGGGCGGAGACAGCCGCCGTGACATCCCTCCGTACTGCTGAAGAAATGCTGATAAGTGCTGGTGACGCTATGAATGCGGGGGACGCTGAGCAGGCGTATCGGTTGGCACTACGAGCATACCTCCATGCCCGTATCGCAACGGAAACGGCTATCGCTGTTCGTGAGGAGGCGCGTGTTGGAGACGCACAAGAACAACTGGCAGTTAGTGAACAGCGCGTCGCTGAAGCACTTCAGAGGCTTGAGACTATAAAAGCGGAACTTGAGGCGTTGGAGAAAATGTGATGAAATTCTACGGATGGCTACTTTTGTTTCTATACCTTGTTGTTTTTGGGTGCACTGTCCCTGAAATTGATGAGGTCATGTTGGCGACGCAACTCCAAGACGCACAGCAGGCGATTAAGAACGCAGCCGAATTGGAAGCTGAGCCTCTGGTTCCAGAGGAATATGGGAGAGCGGTAAAACTCCTGAGTTTCGCACGCGACTCCCAAGAAAAAGGCGATATTCCGCAAAGTGCTGAGTTTGCGTATCAGGCGGAATTGGTGGCTCAGGTTGCTACTGCGAAGGCACGGCAGCATCAGGCACGGCTACAGGTTATTGATATCCGTGAACAGGTATATCAGCGAATTATAAAGGCGCAGGAGCATGAACGTGAAATCGCAAGTATCCGGCAGGTGATTACCGAAAAGCAGCTTGCCCGCGCTGTAAGTTCGCATGGTAAAGAACAGCAGGTCACGGAACGGCTTTCGACCGAAATCGCTGATTTAAAAATCGCACTGCGTCAAACGGAACTCCGTTTACCCCTCACAAATTTAGAGTCTCTGACCAATGCTGCGCTATATTTCTATCCGGCGATTGAAACAACTGCGGATTATGAAAGAGCCCAATTGGCACTTGCCTCGATAGTTAGCCTCATTGAACGCCAAAATTTTACCGAGGCAGAGGACGCTCTTGCTAAGGCACATACCACTGTAAATAGCCTTTACGAGTTGGCAAAACAGAGACGGGAACAGGAGACAGAGGCGAAGACCCGCGCGTGGGTTTCAATTGCAAAGGTTGAAGTAATCATTGCGCGCGCGCAACTTCTCAATGCCGCTCAACATGCACCACAGCAACTTGAAGAGACGAGTACACAACTGGAACGCGCCACGCAGGCGTTGACAGAGGGTCGCTATGAGCAAGCAGATCAATTTGCCCAACACGCGCAACGGATAGCAGATGAGATGGTCGCAATTGTGGAGGTAGTGGAATTCAGAAAGCGCGCCCAGGACGAGTTGAATCTGATAATAGCCGAAGCCGAACGAGCCGTCCAGATGTTGGACGAGATGATTACAGCGCAGGAGAACACAGAGGTGCCACAATTAGAGGCGAAACTCTATGGGTTGGCGAAATCTGCTTACGCAGCGGCAAAATCTGCATTGGCGACTAAAGAGTATCAGATAGCGATCGAAACGGCAGCGGAAGGCAACGCTTACTTGGACCGTGCTATCGCGAGTACGCAACAGGTGACCTCTGTCAAGTCGGATTTGGTGGAGGCGGCACGCGGCGTTACTAAGGTTTCCGAAGTTATTGAACAGCAGAATAGTGTACTCATCCGTATTCAAGGGGATGCGTTTGCTTTTGGGAGTGCCCACCTCCAAGAGGATTTTCTGCCTACGTTTGCGCTGCTTGCCGAAATCTTGCAGAGGACTCCTTTTCGCGATTATCCGGTCCGAATCGAAGCGCATACAAGTTCCTTGGGGAATGCCAGTGTGAATCGAAAGTTAAGTATGGCACGCGCCGATACGGTGAAAAATTATTTCGTTGATCGGGGCAAGCTTGATGTCAAACGCCTGAGTGCCGCCGGTTTGGGGGAAACCGAGCCTATTGCTACAGATGGTGTGGGCAAAGAGGAACAGAATCTCAGAATTGATATAATCATTACAACAAACTGAAGACTTGTGCCACATAACCAACCTTATGTCATCCATCAGATTGCGCTCAACCTGTTTGGCGACAGATATATCATCATTTATGGGCGTACAATTCAGTTTCACAACCACTGCTACCATGTGAGGCAAATTGATAGACCAGAGCATCCATATCATGGATGTTACTACCTACAAGATGCGAACACGGGGTTAGCGATGTGGAGCGATGTCGATTTCGCGCCGCCGGGGCATTACGGTGTAATCTTTGAACCGGAAACAGGTGATATTGTTGACCGCGAACCGGTTCGGACGGATTAACTATTGTGGTCTGTAAGCCATGAAAAATATGAGTCACACAAATAACATAGCATTAGAGCAGCAAGAGACCATCCTTATTTTGGACTTCGGTTCGCAGTACACGCAGTTAATTGCTCGCCGTATCCGCGAACAGAACGTCTACTGCGAAATTCATCCGTGCACCCTACCGCTTTCGGAAATTAAGTCGATCGCGCCAAAAGGGATTATCCTCAGTGGCGGCCCGGCGAGTGTTTACGAGGCCGAGTCTCCGAAAATTGATGCGAAACTCTTTGCGTTAGGCGTTCCGATATTGGGTATCTGCTACGGTATGCAGCTCATGGCGGCACTCCTGACGGGTGGAGAGGTTCAACCCGCTACCGAACGAGAATATGGACACGCGCCCCTTCGGATTCTTGACGCATCGGAACCGCTATTCGACGGCCTCGCTTCTGAGTTTTCTGCGTGGATGAGCCACGGAGACCGGATTGGAACGCCGCCACTTGGATTCCGGACGATTGGAGAAACCGAGAATGCGCCAATTGCTGCTATGGTGGATTCTGATCGCGCCTTTTACGGTTTGCAATTCCACCCTGAAGTTGAACATACGCAGGATGCTGACAGGATTTTACAGAACTTTACGCGGAAAATCTGTGGATGTCACAGCGAATGGACAATGCGCGCTTTTGTTGCCCGCGCAACCGCACAAATTCAGGAACAGGTCGGAGATGAACGCGTTCTATGTGCTGTGAGTGGCGGGGTTGATTCTATGGTGCTCGCAACGCTTCTCCATAAGGCGATAGGGGACGCACTCGTGCCTGTCTTCGTGGACAATGGACTGCTCCGCAAGAACGAAATGGCGGAAGTCGTTGCGATGTGTGAAGGACTCGGTATTCCGCTTATTGCTGTGGATGCAGTGGAGCCGTTTCTGAGTGCTTTAGCAGGGGTTACGGATCCTGAAAAGAAACGAAAGGTGATTGGGGCACAGTTTATTGAGACCTTCAGATCAACGGTCCTCGAAATGGCGCATGATTTCCGATTCCTCGCACAAGGTACGCTCTACCCAGATGTCATAGAAAGCGTTTCGGTGAAGGGGCCGTCTGCCACGATTAAAACGCATCACAACGTGGGTGGATTGCCGACTGATATGCCGTTTGAATTGCTTGAACCTTTTCGGGAACTCTTTAAGGATGAGGTGCGCGCTGTCGGTGCGGAACTGAATGTACCGGCAGAGGTTTTGGGGCGACATCCGTTTCCGGGGCCCGGGCTCGCTGTGCGAATTCTGGGCGAGGTTACCTATGATCGGTTGGAGGTTCTCCGCGCAGCGGATGCTATTTTTATCTCCGAAATTAAAGCAGCCGGTTTGTACGACGAAATTTGGCAGGCGTTGGTGGTGCTTCTGCCGGTCAAAAGTGTTGGTGTTATGGGAGACGCACGAACTTATGAGAATGCTGTGGCATTGCGGGCTGTCACGAGCAGCGATGCGATGACGGCGGATTGGGCGCGCATCCCTGCTGATGTACTCGCCAGAATCTCGAACCGTATTATTAACGAGGTACAAGGCATCAACCGTGTTGTTTATGATATTAGTTCAAAGCCACCGAGTACGATTGAGTGGGAGTAGCAGTTAGGTCGTTCCGCTGCGCTTTCAGCAATCAGCAAAGACGCAAGTGTTACCGAACGCCTTTTTTTTTACTGACTGCTGACTGCTATTTTAGGCGTAAGCCTGTGAGGCGGCTTGAACGGCAGTGCCGGGTTCCACGCTATGTCCGAACTCAATTAGCAGTTTCTCCAATGCATTGAGGAATAACATGACGTTCCGCTCGTTAGATGAGTCGCCCATGAGTCCAACTCTCCATGCCTTTCCGGCGAAGATTCCGAGACCGCCACCGATTTCTATGCCGTAGTCTGTAATTAGTCGTCCCCGAATAGTAGCATCGTCAATACCGTCAGGAATGCGTAAGGTCGTTAGCATTGGTGCGCGGTAACCTTCCTCTGCGGCGGGTTGCAACCCAATCGCCTCAGCCCCCGCCAGAAGTGCGCGTGCATTGCGTTCATGCCGTTCATAGCGCGCTGTTAGACCCTCTTCTAATATGACACGTAACCCTTCCCGTAAAGCGTAGATAAGCGACATCGAAACTGTGTGATGATAGCCGCGTTTTTCGGCGTGCCAATAATTTTCGAGCAAGGTCATGTCGAGATAAAAACTCTGGATGGGAGTCTTACGATTCCGAATGACTTCCACGGCGCGTTCGCTGAAACTAATCGGCGAAAGTCCAGGGGGACAGGCGAGACACTTTTGGGTGCAGCTATAGGCGACATCAATACCGCGTCGGTCAAGGTCTACGGGTTGTCCACCGAGGGAAGTTACGCAGTCGGCGAGAAAGAGGGCTCCATTTTCATGGGCGATCTCAACGGCTTCTGTTAGCGGTTGGAGGATACCTGTGGAGGTTTCGCCATGCACGAGGGCAACGAGTTTTGGGTTCGAGACCTGCGCAACGGCTTTAGCGATCTTTTCGATGGGAATGTGTTGACCCCATTCTGCTTCGACGGTTGTCACGTTTGCGCCGCACCGTGCGGCGATGTCGGCGATCCTGGCACCGAAGTAGCCACAGACCCCAACGACTACTGAATCATCGGGTTCAATGAGATTCGCGAGCGCGGCTTCCATGCCAGCAGTCCCGGTTCCAGAGACTGGTAAGGTTAGGCTGTTTTTGGTTCCAAAGACACGGCGGAGCAGTGCCACGGTATCATCCATTATTTCGACAAATTCTGCGTCTAAATACCCCAACATCGGGGTCGTCATTGCTTTAAGTACCCGCGCGTTCGCTTCACTGGGTCCTGGACCGAGTAGCACGCGCGGGGATGCTATTAATTCGTCATACACTTTTTGATAGGCTCCTCAGATATTGCCTAAATCACAGATTTTGGGAACTTGGGAACATTGGGATTAAGGCGAGTTGGCAAAAAATAGAGGATGCCGTGTGGCACCCTCTATTGGAAAGCCTCGGTCAGGTGACCGAGGCTAAAGTAAATGCGTGTAGGAATTACTCACCACCACCGCCGCCACCGGCAGCTTCACCCCGAATCTCCAGATTATTCGCTCTCATGTAGCTTTGAATCGTTTGAATCTGGCTGATTGCGTAAGTGAGTGCCTGATTGACTTTTGTGTCGACAGGAGGCGTCGTCTCATATTTTGCCCACAACCGGTTGAAGTAATCCAAGGCATCGTTGAAATAGACATCGTCACTATCGGCTAATACCATATAGGCTTCACCAATCTGGACGAGGCCGAGGTCAGCGTACTTGGTCGTCGGGTAGGACTCAATAATCTTACTATAGGCAGCGATAGCCCCTTCGATAGCGGGTTTCTGCTCGTCACCCCTTGCGAGTTTTGCTTCGTTGAGGAGATCGGTTGCGACCTCATACTCGTAGAAGGTCAAAGCGTTTGCTGTATCGTTGAGATAATTGAGTGCCGTCGATTTTGATTCGTTCCCGATGCCAGGTGTATCGACTGCTTTCTGATAGTTCTCGATCGCCATCTGATAGAAGCTAATACGTTCGGCTTCCTCAATGCCTTGCTCAGAACCGGCGTTATAGTACTTATTGCCGATGTTAATGAGCGCGTCAGCAGTATACTGGCTGTTTGGGTATTCAGCGACGAGGGCTTCGTTTGCCTCAAAGAGTCGATCGTACCAACGTTGTCTCGCTTCGGCATCGCCGCCCTTTTCGGCGGCTTCACTCAGGAGCTGCGCACAGGTCGAGATAGCATACAACGATTCCGCCGCGCTCTTGTGCGTCTTGTTCACAGCGCGGACTTTCTCGTATTCTTCGATGGCTTTCTCGAATTGTTGGGCAGCGTAGTAGGATTCACCGACGTGATACTGCCAGAAGGCGGCATCGTTCGCGCTCGGATAACGGCGGACCATATCGCGGAAGACATCACCGGCAGCGAGGAAATAATTCACCGCTTTTTCAGACATTTCACCGTCAATACCGACCTGCATCCGCCCCAACTCGAAGTTGGCGGCAGAGAGGTAATTCAGTGCCGTCTCTGTGTTCTTCCTGAGACCATCGGATGCTGGGAAAAGCCCTTGATCAACGTAGCCAACGAACGTTGTCAGTGGTGTAAGTGCGCTCGTCAGGTCTTGTGGAAGTTTCACACCGATACCCACAGAGTAATAGATCTGTCCGGCTTGGAAGAGCGAATTCTGAACATACGGGATGACCGTATCTTTGTCCGCTTTTTCGATCGGTGCAGCGATGGATGTCACTTCAAAGAAGGAACTGGCGGCTTGCCGACTTGCATCAATATAGGGTTGTAGGTCTGTCCCTGCTTCCGTTGAGAAGAGGGAACGCGCTTTGTCGGAATAGAGGAATCCGATGTTGTATTGTGCGGCGGCTTTCTCAGCCACGGTTGCCTGCGGATTCGCCATAGTCCGATCACGTGCCTCAAGGGCTTCAGCAATGGCTTCATCTAAACGACCGAGTTCGACGTAGAGCGTGGAGCGACGGATACCCGCATCAGCGACCATTGAGGCGACGTTTGCGTTATCCGAACCGCTGTATTCACCGATCAAAGTCTGGAAGGTTTCCAATGCTCTGTCGAGCTGCTGGAGTTGGTCTTGATAAATCAAGCCTATGCGATAGTAGGATTGCGCTTTGACGAGCGGGTCCTCGACCAATTCAATAGCGTTTTGGTAGCTCATCAAGGCTTCCGAATAAGTTTTGAGTTGCTCGTCTTGCGCGAATGCCATGGCGAAGTAGGAGCGTCCCTTCATATCCGGATCTTCCGTGTTTTCAATAATATACTGATACTCTTGCACCGAGGCGGCGTGGTCGCCGAGTGTGGCGTTGAGTTCAGCGAGACGTGAATGTGCTTGGAAGATGAGAGTCTTCCGTGCTTCGTCCTCCGTCTGTCCTTCTAATGCCGTGACGGCTTTGAATGCGTCCGCTGCGCCTTTGTTGTTTTCGAGACCGAGTTTCGCCAAACCTGCAGTGTAATTAGCACTGATGAGGTTGTCAGCGTCGTCTGTCAAGGTTGCGACTTTTTCAGCGGCGGCGACAGTATTCTGAAGGCTCAGCTGCTTGCTACCAGCATCCGTAGCGGCTTGTGCGATTTGATAATGGCAGACTGCCGCTTGATACTGTGCGTTGGGTGCCAGTTCGCTGTTCGGGAATTTTTGGACGAAGTCGAGATATGCTGCCAATCCTTCATCATAGCGTTTGGCAGAATAGTAGGTATGTCCAATTTTCAGCTGCGAACGACTGCGCGCCTCTTCAGGTGCGCCAGTGTTGTTCACGATCCGTGACAGGGACATTACCAACGCGTCGATATCAACCTCTTCGCTACTGTTTTCGATAGCAGTGGCTTTAATCAGATCGATATGTCCAAGTGTCTTGAGAACGAGGTCATTGTCACTTTCGGCATATTTGCTGTTGGCTTCGTCAGCGATCTGGAGGATGAGTGCCCATTTTTCCGTAGCATTCTGTTTTTGTGCCGCGTCACGATAGGCGAGTGCCAGGCCGTAATAGGCTTCAACAGCGTTCGGGCTATCGGCGTAGTCTGAAAGCACGCGTTGGAATGCCGTTTCAGAGGCAGTTAAGAGATCCGGGTTATCAGTAGCGGCTTGGTAGTAACAAAGCCCCACGAGATAGAGCGCGTCGTCTGCGTATTCACCCGATGGGTTCCCGTCAACGACGGCTTGATATTGGACAGCAGCTTCTTCAAACCGCTTTTCTGCGCGGAGCAGGTCAGCAAGTTTGATCTCTGCCAACGACCTATTGTCAGCATCGGCGAGTTTATCCAAGATGCTATTGTAATAGTCAATTGCGGCATCTTGATTGCCCTGCTTGACGTGGCTGTTCGCGACGAGGAGAAGTGCGCGTTCGTAGTATTCGCTGGTTTCTGGAATAGAGGCATAGCGATCGCGTGCCTGTCCCCAGTCACCAAGCATTTCGTGTGAAAGGGCTTCGTTCATGATACAGGCTTCCACTTGCGCGACACGCTCGCTGAAGTCATCGTAACGTTCCTCAGCAACACCAGGGAGGAAGGCTTCGTCATTAAACATGCCAACCGCTTCTCGATATGCCGAGACGGACTTCTGGAGGTATTCTGTATTGAATTCAGCACCTGCATCGCCTTCCTGATAGCCTTCAGGTTTGGCGGCTTCGTAATAGGAACGTCCTTCAAAGAACTTACCCATCAATTTGACGAGATGGAACTTCGGCAGTGGACGGTAATCCCAGAGTTTTGCGTATTCTTCAGCGGCTTCAACGTACTGTTTGAACTCTGTGCGTTTGATGTCAGCGAACCGGAGTTGAACCTCAGCGGCAAGAATATCGAACTCGTTATCGTTTTTATTCTTGTCGATAAACTCGCGTGCCATGGTTTCTAACTCTTCTTTACGACCGAGATCGTTCAAAGCCCAGATAGCCCCGTAGAGTGCGTGGGGGGCGACAGGGTCTTGCGGAAAATTGTCAATCGTCTTCTGATACCACTGCAGTGAGAGTTCCAGCGTCCCCATTCCGGCTTCAGTTTCCCCGGCATTTCTCTGTTCAGTGCCGAGTTTGTAGTATGCCTCAGCAATCTGGTAGGAGCAGTAGGGAACGAAATCGGTGGCTTCTTGGTGTTCATTGATGACGCGTTCGTAAGCCACAGTTGCTTGACTCCAATTCGATAAGCGGAAGTAGCTATCAGCGATACCGAGTTTTGCTTCGGCGATATAGTCGCTTTCGGGGTATTCTTCGAGAAGCGTGGTGTATGAAGCGATAGCGTTTTCATAGTCGCCTTGGTCGAAGTATGTGCGTCCGATAGCGGACTGGATTTCTGCCTGTAGCATCCGGTCGGCGGTATTTTGGAGTGCCAACTCATAGTTGACGCGAGCGTTGTCATAGTCCTTCTGACGGGCGTAAATTGCGCCTTGGTCGAAGTATGCTGCTGTAACGTATTGGCTTTCTGGGAACTGCGTAATGAAGTTGGTGTATCTACCGATAGCTTCATCATCTCTACCGAGTTGATTCAAACTATAAGCGGCTTTATACATTGCTTCGGCTTGCAGGTCGGGATAGTTTTTGAATTCCTCCGTCGCGATTTTGTCGAATTCCTGATAGGCTTGCTCATAGTTCGACTCATTCAGGAATGACTGTGCGATGAGGTGTTGTGCGTCATCTTTGAAGTCTGAATTCGGGAAACCATCAAGGACGGCTTTGAATGCTTGTCGGGAGTCTTCATAGTTCTGTAATTTGAAGTTTAGCTGCCCGATAGCATACCATGCGTTCTCAACGAAGAGGCTGTTGGGGAAGTTCTCGATGAGCTGCATGAACTTCGGTTCTGCCAATTCAAACTGCTCGGTACGGTAAAGGATGTGTCCCCAGAGATAGGTTAATCCCTCTTGGTGTTTAGGGATTGTTGCGGTGGGGGCGACCTTTTCGATGTACTCAATCGCGCTGTCATAGTAGTTGACATCGCCCGACTGTTCGGCGAGTCTCGAGTAGCTCACAGCGATCTTATAGTTAGCGAGGGTCGTGAAGTCCTTGTCAATAACTTCGGTTTTCACGCCTCGTTTTGTTGATTCGACGAGTGCCTCGGCATACTTTTCAATAGCACCTTCGTAGTCAGCTTGTCCGCGTAAATCTTCAGCGGATTGGTAAAGCTGCTCGACCTTTTTGGAGCTCCCCATCATTAGAGGGGAGATAAGTGCGATTATCAAGGCGAGACCGCCGATAATTCCCAAAATCCTTGGGTTCATTCGTATTCTCCTTGTTTACGTTGCTTGCTGCGAAAGCGAAGCAACGAGATTAGATTAAATAATCTGGATTTTATAATTCTATTGAATCGTAGACTTCTGTAATAGAGAGGATTTCCAACGGGACATCCAACAATTTACTGGAAAACCCGTCGATTTGGCTCCATTTGCGTTGATATTGTTGAAGTGCCTGTTGTCCTGAACGGATACCTTGTAGTAGCAGGAAGGTATACCTCCCATCAGTGAGAACCTCTCGTGCTGTCGGATATTCCCGCGATGCCGCTTGGTTCGGCAGTTCTGCGTAGGTTAGCAGTTCTGAATCGATATCTAAAGCGACACTCGGCGGTGTCCGTTTACTGTTTTTCTGGAGTGTTGTTAGGATATAACCTTCCGCCATCGGTTCATCGGTAAATTGCCAGACATCCGAGTTGGAATCCACCATCGGTGTTTCAGTTGTTCGGTTTCTACTAACGTTTCGCCGTATCTCAGCGGGTTGCGCTGCAGCCGTGTCCTGCTGAATGGCAAGTGTCGCTACGGGCTGACGCGAAACGGATGTTGACGTGGAAAACAGTTGTGCTTTTGCCACTGCATATAAACGTTGCAGTGGATGTTCACTGTTGTTACCGGACGTACCGAGCTTCAAGGCGAAAGGTGCGACAAGAAGTGCCATCATCGCTGCGACGAGCGTGTAATAAGGCAGCATCTTTTGTCGGACAGAGATGTGTCCCGTCGGGAGCCAGCGGTCGATGTGGCGGCGGACTCGCGCCGTCAGTTGCCAAATCAGCCGGGTGCTGGTCTCGTAGACGCGTTGATGGAGTGCGGTAGATGCACTTTGTTCGATGCGTTGCTGAAGCGTTTTTGTGAACGCTGTATAATAGGTGTCGGACGCTTCGGGTTCAACGTAGAAATTTTCGAGGAGATGGCACGTCTTTTTCAGGTCGATGGCTTCTCGTTTACAGGTCCGGCAGGTATCAAGATGTTCAGCGACATCTCGCATCTGGCGTTCGGAGAGTGTTGCATCGATATAGTCTGATAAAAGGCGTTGTGTTTTCTGGCACTTGAAGCTCATGGGTATTCTCCACGACATTGCGGGTTTCACGCGCTTACAACGATAGCTCGTTACCGGCGATGATCATTTAGGCTGTCCGCTAAATTGCACCGGCATCTACATAGGGTTTGAGCAAAGTTCGGAGTTTTTTGCGTGCGTAGTGCAAGCGGGAACGGACTGTTCCTTCGGAGCAGTTAAGAATTGAAGCGATCTCGGCGTGTGTCAATCCTTCAAATTCATGCAGGATGACGACGGTGCGGTGTTTCAGGGACAGGCTGTTGACGGCTTCTGTGACGTAGCGTCGGAGTTCAGATTTTTCGGCGTGTGTGTGCGGGTCGTTTGCGTATGTTGCGCGATACCGCAGCTCCGCCTCAAATTCCGCCTCTGCTATCGTCTCAATTGAGCGTTCCTGTCGGCGTTCCTTGCGTTTGACGAAATTGAGTGCTTCGTTCACAGTGATCCGGTAGACCCACGTTTCAAAAGCGGCGTCCTTCCGGAAAGTGTGAATTCCGCGATAGACCTTAAAAAAAGTTTCTTGCATGACATCCTCGGCATCTGCGTGATTCTTGGTAATCTGCATTGCGAGTCGATACACCATGCGTTTGTACTTTTCTATGAGAGGTGCTAACGCAGTCTCATCGCCTTTGCATAGGTCGGCTATGAGCAAGGCTTCAGTTCTTTCCACCGAACTTTTCTCCTTAAGTGTTCTCAATAGGATTAGACAACGCCTTTTGAAAAACCGTTCAAAAAATTTTTGGCTAATGGCTGTCGGCTGTGATTTTACCAAATATCCCAATATTAATGTATTGATTATAGCATGAATATAAAAATTGTGTCATTAAAAAAAGGGCAACGTATCCGAAAATACGCTGCCCTTAGTGTCGAAATAGCCGCGGATTTACTCTTTACCCTTGGTTACAAAGGTGACGCTAACGTCAAGCGAGTTGCCTGCGGCATCAGAGACTTTACCTGCGATAACGTAGGTGGTTTCGTTGCCAATCTCTTTACCTTTAACGAGTTCGAGTGTACCTGTGGTACCATCGACGGATCCGAGCCAACCGACATCATCACCAGCTTCGGTTTGAAGGGCAATGTTTCCAGTTACTTCTTCACTGAAAGTGATTTCGATCTTAGCATCGCTGTTGATCGCTTCGGGATCGACATCTTTGTCACCGTCGCTAACAGTTCCACCCGTAACAGTCGGTGCGGTCGTGTCAGGCGCGGTAACCGTGTAGGTAAGTGTCTGGGTTCCGTCTGCCCAGGTAATCGTCAGACTCAAAGGACCTGGGGTGAAGGGACCGGCGACAGTCACATTTTTACCAGCAGCCGTAGCGACACCAGCACTCGATGTAACATCGGCGGGTGCGTTGTCAAAGGTCAGGGTGATACTTGCATTAGCGGCAATCTCTGAACCACTTGGCGGGGCTGCACTGACGAAGTTGGCTGGTGCGGGTTCGTCTCCGTTGTCATCGCCACCATCACCACAGCCGAGCATGGAAACAGCGAACAAGGCCGCCAATAATAATGCGAAGGTTCTAAACAATTTTGTCATTAGAGTTAACTCCTTAAATTTAAGTTATCAAAATACACCCATTGAAATCGGGTGTGCTAAAAACTTTCGGTGCTTCCCCTATATGTTTGCAAGAATGCACCCGAGGGAAAGTTAGCTTCGGTATCGTTGTTGATTGTACAATTCAACAGTGATGTTGGAAGCCTACGGTTGTATTCTCGTTAAGTCGAGTAACGTAGGGCTATTTCGTTGTTGTTCCCTGCGAACTCCGCAAAGAACGAACCGACACGTTGAGAATAGAATTTCGCGAGAACGGCTTGCCAATCGAAACACTATTGGAATGCCGTACATTTCGCCCGAAAGTCAATATCTAAACGAGTACCTTAGAGTTTAACAAAAATTGTAAACTCTGTAAAGGTAAAAATACCGGTTTTTTGGAAATTATACAAAAGTTGCTTTCTTTTGTCAAGAAAAAAACTTATTTTTTGGTAAATTTACCATAAATTTAAACGTTGTCAAGAAAAAAAATGATACACGTCGCTATACGGAATCGAATTTAAGGACATTGTTCGATATATAAGTATACTATAAACGGAAAAAAAATGCAAGTTTTTTAATGGCGGTTCGCGATTCGCGATTCGCGGTTCGTTATTCCTCAAAGAGCCCCATCTGTTCGCTGGAGGTCCCGGTCATGTATGTTTCGAGCTGCGCTGGATTCAGTAGGACATCAACAACTTTATCGACTTCATTCGGAGCGAATGGGAATGCACCGCCTCGTATCAACGCGCGTGGGCCTTCACGTGTGGCAGCTGCGGGTCCGTCCCATCGGCATGCGAGAAGTGCTTTATCTTGACGTTGGGCGTATCGGGCGGTATGCATGGCACCACCGGTCTTCTGCGCTTCAATTACGATTGTTGCCAGTGCGAGTCCGCTAATAATACGGTTGCGTTGGATGAGATTTCCGGGTGAGGGTGAAGTGCGGAAGGGATGCTCTGAAAACAGACACCCGTTCTCATAGATTTGCATGGCGAGCGAATTATTCTGCACTGGATAGATAGAAGACAGGTCTGTTCCGACAACGCCGATGGTTTTCCCCATAGCAGCGAGCGCGCCAGCGTGGGCATTGGCATCAATACCGGCTGCAAGTCCGCTGACGATAGTGAACCCGGCGAGTGCTAATGCTGTGGCGAGCGAGAGTGTGAGTTGTATCGCCTCGGTTGTTGGCTGCTTTGTTCCTACGATAGCGACGCACTGTGCGTCAATTTTTGTTAATTCACCCGTATGACACAGAATCGCGGGGGCATCGGGGAGCGGTTTGAGTTGCGCTGGATAGGCGGCGTCTTCGGGACATAGCACGCGGATATTCTGGTTGTTGAGTGCGGTGAGTCGGTCTCGGAACGTTGGGAGATTACCGGATACTGTGAGTATACGTGAAGCGAGGACGGGATTGAAGGACGGCAACCGTGCGATTTCGGGGAGTTCTGCTTCAAAAATTGCCTTAACGCTTCCGAAACGTGCAATGAGTCGTTTGATCCGAACACTGCCTAACCCTTCAACCGAGGAGAGGGCTAACCAGTATTCGAGGGGTGTTTTGTCTTTTGAATCCGCCATATTTGTATGTCCTGTCGGGTGTGGGGTTGTGTGTTGCTATATATTAAGGAGTATAGCATATTGTTGCGGCGGATGTCAAGGGCACTGCAGGGGCATTCAGTTTTCCAACAATTTGGGTCCGGAAGCCCGGATTTAGTCAGGGAATAGACGAAATCCATAGCGCAAGTCGCGTGTGGACTTGCGGGACAATGTATTACATTCTTGTTGGGGAAAAGTGTGCTATCCCGAATAAATTCGGGCATCCAGAAGGAGAAGTCCTTCACAGAGGTAAACTTATCTCTTAAAACTAAATAGCCCTGTTTATAACATTGACAAATAACCAAAAAAAGATTAGAATTATTAAAAATCAGTTGGAAATATGGGAAGTTGCGTAAGAGGTTATCATATTAGTGAAAGCGGTTCTTGAGAGACGAGAGGCGCGAAAGAGAGAATCCAATGAGGAGACAAAAATGGAGAGGGCTCCTATACGACTGCTGGCGGTCAATGAAATGAGCAGACATTATGGGGGTGTCATCGCATTGTCGGATGTGACGATGGCGGTGCATCCCGGACAAATTTTCAGCCTAATTGGACCTAACGGTGCAGGGAAGACGACGCTCTTCAACTGTGTCACTGGACTTGATAGCCCGACGTTCGGCGGCGTTGATTTCTTAGGTGAATCTATCACCGGATTGCGTCCGGACCAAGTTACAAGCCTCGGTATCGGTAGAACTTTCCAGAACATCCGACTCTTCACGGAGCTGACAGTCCTCGATAACGTCAAAATCGGGCGGCACCCTCGCACTTCAGGCAGCTTCATTGGCTCGGTGTTTCGCACGAAGACACAGCAGCGGGAAGAGGCGGATATCGCAGGGCGGGCACACGATATGTTGGAATTCGTCGGGTTGGACGCGTTGAGCGATCAGTCGGCGGGTAACCTCTCCTACGGTGATCAGCGTCGCGTTGAGATTGCAAGGGCGTTGGCGACGGAACCGAAACTCCTACTTCTCGATGAACCTGCTGCGGGGATGAATCCACAAGAGACACAGGAACTTATAGAACTCATCTATACGATACGTGAGCGAAACGTCACTGTCCTCCTTATTGAACACGACGTTAAACTGGTGATGCAAATCTCGGATTGGGTGACCGTACTCGACCACGGCGAGAAAATCAGTGAAGGTCTACCGGCTGATGTTCAAAACGACGAGAAGGTGATTGAGGCGTATCTGGGGAAATCTGACGATGCTTGAACTCAGGGATATACATACATATTACGGGCAAATTCGGGCTGTGCAGGGGGTCTCTATCACTGTAAATGCGGGTGAGATGGTCTGTCTCATCGGTGCGAATGGTGCGGGTAAGTCTACGACTTTGATGACGGTTTCAGGGGTCTATACGCCGGTGCAAGGGAGCATCTACTTCGAGGATGAGGATATTACCGGATTATCGGCAGAGCATCGCGTCGCGCTGGGTATCTCACAAGTTCCAGAAGGACGACTCGTCTTTCCAGATATGAGTGTTCTTGAGAACCTCGAACTTGGTGCGTATACGAGAGAGGATCGACAGGGCATCAGAGACGATTTAGACAAAATTTTTCAGTCTTTTCCGGTATTGCAGGAACGGCGGCGGCAGCGCGGCGGTAGCCTCAGCGGTGGTGAGCAACAGATGTTAGCGATTGGACGGGCCCTGATGTCCCGACCGCGACTCCTACTGCTTGATGAACCCTCCTTGGGACTTGCACCCCTTATCGTTCAGCGGATTTTTGAGATCATCGAACAGATTAACGACGATGGTACGACGATTCTGCTCGTTGAGCAAAACGCCCAATTAGCGTTGCAGGTAACCGATAGGGGCTACGTGATGGAGACGGGTGAAATCGCCATGGAAGGTACGTCTGCAGACCTGTTAGCCGATGAACGTGTGCGACAGGCGTATTTGGGGGAATAGCGGACCGCGAACCGCGAACCGCGAATAGCGAGTAAAAAATGTATCCTACACTCATTGATTTCGGACCCATTGGTATCCACTCTTTCGGGTTAATGTTGGCGACTGCATTTATCACAGTCGTCTTTGTTTTACAGTATGAGTTGAAGCGTCGGGGTTTTGTTGCGGAGTTGGCGGGGAGTATCGTGATGGCGGCGGCGATCGGGGGGATTGTCGGCGCGAAAATCTATTCTGCGCTTTTGGATGGAGCAATCAATATCCATGAGCTGTTCTCAACGGCCGGATTGGTCTGGTATGGCGGTTTGATCGGTGGGTGCATCGCCGTGACGGTGGTTGTCGTGCGTTCCCCGAACCCGTATCTGCCGACAATTGACATCATCGGCCCGACGCTCTTACTCGGCTATGGCATCGGTCGGATTGGGTGTTTGCTTGCGGGTGATGGCGACTACGGACCGCCTTCTGACCTCCCCTGGGCGATGGCGTTCCCGAACGGCACTGTCCCGACGGATGTGCCGGTGCACCCGACCCCTATATATGAGTCGCTGATGTCTTTTGCGTTTTTCGGACTCCTGTGGTCGCAGCGTCGGCGGTTTGAGGATGTTCCGGGGACGACGTTTGGTCTGAGTCTGATATTGTTGGGGGTTGAGCGGTTTATTGCGGAGTTTTGGCGGATTACGCCGCGTGTGTTAGGTTGGATGACGGGGGCGCAGATTTTTAGTATTATTGCGTTTGTTGTAGGTATTGCATTGATTTTCTGGCTACGGAGTCGTCCGCGTGCGGTTGCAGCGGCACCCTCGGCGGAGGTTGCTACGCCAGCAGATGTGGCACCGTCGGTCCCGCGGCAGCGGCGACGTTCGCGGCGGAGAAGATAAAGAAGATGTCGAAATTAGCAGATAGCGTATAAATGCTCCGCCGCAGGCGAGGTTAGGAAACCTCGCCTGCCTATTTTATAGTAGATTTTAGAATTAATTTCACACTTCGCATCAGTGCGGTTAGGAATGCACGTCGCATAAATCAGAATCAACGGTATGAAGCCCGTGTGGGCTTCAAATCAACGGTATTCATGCCTTATGGGCATGAACCGGGGTATGAATGCCTTAATGGCATTCCGAATCAGAATCAACGGTATTCATGCCTTAGGGCATTCCCCGGGTATTCATGCCTTGAATCAACGGTATGAAGTCCGTATGGACTTCACCGGGGCATGAACCGGGGTCGAGTACGCCGCAAAACCGCACCTACTGGGGGGTGTTTGTGAATGTAAAAGTATTTACGGAATCTACTATAAGGCATCTCTATATACCTTTATATCCAGCAACAGATGGGAAGGAACAACATGCAAACGAAGCGGATCTGTCTCTGGTCAGGTCCTCGGAATGTGTCTACTGCGCTGATGTATGCTTTCGCGCAACGCAGCGATACCGAAGTTATTGATGAACCGCTCTACGCCCACTATCTCTATAGGACGGATAGGGCGGGGGCGCATCCGGGGACGGCTGAGGTAATGGCATCGATGTCAACAGACGGCGAAGCGGTCATCCGTGAGGTGATCCTCGGTCGGTGTGAGAAACCTGTGCTTTTCATGAAACAGATGGCGCACCATCTCATCCATATCGACCGCGGGTTCCTTCGGGAGACGCTGAATGTGTTCCTTATCCGGGATCCGCGGGAGATGCTCCCTTCGTTGATGAAGGTGATTGGGAAACCGACGTTGGCGGATACGGGCTTCAAGACGCAGCACGATCTACTTCTGGATTTGCGAGCGGTAGGTCAGTCGCCGTCGGTCCTTGATGCGCAGTTGCTCTTGGAGAATCCAGCGGGTGTGCTTTGTGAGTTGTGTGAACGGTTGGGGCTGCGATTTGAGACGACGATGCTTTCTTGGTCGGTCGGTGGGTGTCCTGCGGATGGGGTTTGGGCGAAGTATTGGTATGAGAATGTGCATCGGAGTACGGGGTTTGTGCCGTATCGTCCGAAATCGGAGCCATTTCCGGTGGAATTGGAGGATATTTTGGAGGCGTGTTTGGGGTATTATGAAGTGTTGCGGCGGTCAGCGATCCTCGCTTAGCACCTCAAGGAGCTGCTCTAAAATCGCCTCTGTTTCGGCATCGTTCTTTACGCGGTTTTGACGCAACTGCTCTAATAACTCCGCTGCGGTTGGCGGTGCTTCGCCTGCTTCTGTGGGGACGGTCGTCGCGGGTTGCCCCAAGAAAAGGACATCTAAGGCTTTATCTAACGTTTTCGCCGATGCGAGTTCGCTTGCCCCTGCCTTGACGACGACCATCTCTAACTTCGGTCGTCGGGGTTGTGTGTCGTCGCCGTTCGCACGCTCCTGTTTTTTCGCTTGCAAATAGATCGCCTCGACATAGAAAAGCGCGTCATCAATCGGAATAATCAATAGGTTGCCCCGAATGACATCACTCGCTTTCTCCCAACCGACCTGTAGCTGCCCGGTCGCTTTATTAATGTCCTCCTCGACCTGTGTCGGTCCAGCGACATCGGCACCGTCCGGCAAGACGTAGACAATCCGCTCACCGTAATGTGGCGGGTCACACCGTGAGACCATCCACGCCTTCAACCGTTTCTCACGCTTCGGTGGCGTGAAGGGTATCATATTCACGAATTCCAGCGTGTCTTCCCCCGGTAGTTTGAGCATAGCGTAGTAGGGCATCATCTCCTGATCGGCTTCCGATGAATAATACGCCTCTTTCGGAATCAGCCAGTGATCGCGGCGGTGATAGAAGTCGTCGGCACGGCGATGATACGCGCCATACATCTTCGCTTGGATGCGCGTCAGGTAATCGGGATATCGGAGATGCGCTTTCAAGCCTTCGGGCATTTCTGAGAGGGATTTAAAGAGATCGGGGAAGGCTTTGCGATACGCACGCATCACGGCTTCGTCATCTTTGATGGCATAGAAGTTGACGGCACCGGTGTAGGCGTTGACGACAGCGACTCCTGAATTTCGAATGTAGTTGAACTTCTTAAAATCGGGTTCCTCGTAAAGTTGGGTTTGTGTTAAGCGTGCGGTATCGTCGATGTAGACTTGGGCGTTTGGGTAGTAGGGACTCGTCACGTAGAAGTCGATAATCCACCACAACTCGCCGTCGCTAATGACGATGTAGGGGTCAGGGTCGTAGTTGAGGAAAGGTGCGATGTGCGAGACGCGGTCTTTTATGAGTTGATCGCCGTGTCGGGTCCCAATCTTTCGGCGGAACATCACGCGACTTTCGGCTGTCAAGCGTTCAGAACGTAGGATCCGGAAGAAATCGAACCGGAATCCGAAGCAGAGACGACGGAACCAACCGCCTAACGGGACGCCACCGTCGCCGGTATAGGTATGCCGTTCCCACGTTTCGGGTGCTTCCTGTGCCGCTGCACGGCTTATGGCAGCGTTGATATTGCGTTGTGAGTTGACAATCACGTAGTTGTTCGTCATTTCGCCGTAATAGATCTGCGGACGTTGGACGCTGAGTTCGTCGTAGTCACTACGGATGGGTGTATCGGCGACCCAGAAGTTCGGGAACCCGTCCTCAATAAACTCGTTGACCGGAGAAACACAGACTCCATAACCGTGGGTATATTGCAGTTTCAACGGCTCCCACCCGACGATGTCCTCCTCCGGACTGACCTCCCGCGCCGCGATGAGTACCTGCCGATATTCGTCCCCGACGCGATACCGATCGACATCTGTGTAGGGATGGAAATCGTAATGCGTCTGAATCTGTGCCTCGCGGAGTGCCTCGTAGAGGACGCGCCGATCCCAGATTTGAATGTTCTTTTTTATCTCTGCGTTCTCAGTTATCATATCGAGCGTGGCGAGTCCTTTCACGCGCGCCTCGGTTCTAATGGTATCGAGTTCAAAGGCGAGGCGGGTCTCTTCGATGTGCCGTTGTAGGTACGGCTCCTCTTTATCCAAGACGTTGATACGGGCATCCCAGAGGTGGAGCCCTAACGGATAGATGTGGATGAGAAGCAGGTAACTCAACCCCCAGACACCGAGCGTTGCATACCAGAGAAGCCGTTTCCGCCAGAAAATATTGAACACGACTGCGATGCCGACACCGACCAAGACACCGCAATAGATACGTGTTGCCCCTTCAAGGTGAAAATCGACATAAAATAAGCCGTGGAGCGACGATAACTCCTGCGTTAGCGGACTTGTGTAGACTTTATTCCAGAGGTGGACGTAACTCCGCCACCCGCCGACGAGGAGTAACAGCAACCATAACATTGACCCGTGGAAGATGATATGTCGTTTGACGCGCTGCATGGTGTGTGCGTCCCGTCTGTAGTAGAAGTTATAGAGCAGTCCGACGACGATGCACGTCACCCAAAGCATTATCTGCACCCAAAGGCTGACCCATCGGTGGAACGGGAAACTGAAGAGATAGAAGTTTCGGTTTTTACCAAAATGGCGGTTCGCGGTTCGCGGTTCGCGGTTCGCGGTTTCTAACCGCACCGTTTCTCCGTCCATTATCTCTTCCGCGGTTCGCGGTTCGCGGTTCGCGATTCGCGGTTCGCTATCGGCTGCCGGTTGATTCCGATACCTTAAATAGACATCATCCAATAACAACATCGGTGTTGCGAGGAGGAGTGCAGCGATGAAGGTTAGGCAGAATACGGTGCGATGGAAGGAGAACGTCTGTGTATGTGTCCAGCGTCGGAACTCGCGGGATTCCGGGCAGAGGACGTTCGCGATAGCGGCGTTGATGTTCATGAAGCCGAGTGCGATGAGGAAGCAGACCGCGAAGATGCCCCACCGTATCTGCTGGAGCCCCCAGAAGACATCGGCGTGTCCGAGGCTCTCGAACCAGAGGTGTTCTGTATAGAGGTGCGCCAGTGGCATGAAGCTGCTCAAGGCGATGAGTCCGGTGAGTATCCAGAGGAGGTACGCCTGAAATTTGAATGCCCCTCTTCGGCGTTGTTGGCTCCGATGGTATCGGAAGATGCCCGCTATGAAGGTAACGGTGCCGAGGGCTATGCTGAGTAACAATTGGGCGATGGCGAGATTGGCTGTCATGGTTGTTAAGTCCTCTTGTGGATTGTTATTATATTATAGCATAAGTTGAGATAAGATGGGTAGGAGGTTATGAGTTGTGGGTAGTGGCTTCCCTGTTTTCTGTCCGCAAACAAGTTTGGACATCCTCCAGAGGCGATAAATTAGGGTAAAGGTGTTAAACCTCACGTGGAAACCGGAAAATAAATTTTTTCAAAAAATTTGACAAATAAATATAACTTGGGGTATAATTAACGTAAGTTGGAAATTACAGGTCGGGATTAGGAAATCCGTCCTACAAGATAACTTTTTGAAGAAAATCTTGACATCACAATACAATTGTGATATAATTTCTGCAACATGTGGGTAAAAGGGTCGAACCTTACCCGTAACCCTTTTCCTAGAAACAGTATTTTTGGGTGTAGGCGGGGTTTTCGACCTAGATACGCTACAAGCAAAAAATCGCTTGACTTTTTTTTCTAACCGTTTTACAATCTAATATGTTTAATTACGTCAAGAAGTAAAAAACAAGGGGTTTTTGAATCCCGACACCTTCGGTGGAAAGGATTTCCGAACCTCGACTCTTACTGTAGGCGGGATTTGTAATCCCGAACCCTATAAGGTTAGTTCAGAATAGATTTCATCCCTGAATCTATTCTTGATATTTGGTAGGATGAGGCGCGTTATGTTAACGCGCAGTGGAGCGATACACCCGTATCGCCGTTTCTTCAACCGCGGTAGGTGTGGTTTTGGAGCGCACACGCTTCCAGTTCATGCCATACGGCATGAATACCGTTGATTCATGCGATGTGCGTTCTAACCGCACCGGGCGTTGTTAGAACATTAATATTAGATAACTTTTCGAGCTTCATCAAAGGTCTTTGAAGACACTGATTGAGGAAGCATCCAGCAGACAGGCACCTACCTTATTGCTCCTACGCGTCCGAACTCCCCAATGTGTCCGCACCCGCGAAACACCGAACTGCTCTGTAAGTTGACTGATCGTTGTCTCAATGCGTCTGCGCATCCGCACTTGAGGGTGCCGGGTATTGATTTTTCTTTTTTCGGGAGGATACCCGATTTGACCCTATTTCGCACCTCTTTTTAAATTATGCTTTGACAAAAACTTACACACCTACCCACCGCCATTAAAATCCTTGACTTCCGCCCAAAAACTTGATATACTTAACCCGTAAAAAACCACATAAACCGGAGGACATCTATGAAGCTCTATCTACTCATGATTTTACTCACACTCGCACTGGCATCCACACTACACGCAGCGTCCGAATATACCATCACAAATAGACACCGCGTCATCGAAGAGACGACCCTAAACCCAAACACCGTTCCCGTCGGCACAAAACTGCCCGCCGTGAGTTTCACAACACTCGACGGTAAGACACATAACTTAGAGATACTCACCAAACAGGGAGCCGTCGTCATCACGTTCCTTGCAACCGAATGTCCCGTCGCGCAACGTTATACAACGCGCCTGAAACGCCTCCATGCCGAATTTCCGACACACACCTTCATCGCCGTCTATCCCAACGAAAACGATGCCATAGACGAGGTGAAGGCACACGTCGCGAAGTCGGAATACAGGTTCCACATCGTGAAAGATGCGACAGGCAAACTGGCACGTACCTTCGGTGCAACGATGACACCGCAGACGTTTGTTGTTGATACACAACGCACACTACAATACCGGGGTGCGATTGACGATAACCGCTACGAGACACGGGTCAAACACCATTATCTCCAAGATGCGCTCATCGCAACGCGCGATGGCGCATCCGTCCCCGTTCAAGAGACGGCTTCATTCGGGTGTACAATCCACTTCCCTGAGACCGCATTCCCCGACGAGGTCACCTACAGTGAACACATCGCCCCGATCCTCCAGAAACAGTGCCAAGCCTGCCACCGTCAAGGTGAAGTCGCGCCGTTCACACTCGCTGACTATAGCGATGCGAAGGCGTGGGCAAGGGAAATAGCAGAGTATACACAGGCACGGCTCATGCCGCCGTGGAAACCCGCTCCCGGTTACGGCGATTTCAAGAACGAACGCCGTCTCACCGATACCGAGATTGAGATGATTGCGTACTGGGTCGAATCCGGCGCACCCGCAGGTGACCTCGATGCTGTGCCGCCTGCCCCCGAATTTCACGACGATTGGGCACTCGGTGAACCTGACTGGATCGCGGAGATGCCGGTCGAGTATGAGATTGAACCGGAAGGCGAGGACGAGTATCGGCAATTTATCATACCGACGAACTTTGAGACGGATATGTACATCCAAGCCGTTGACGTGCAACCCGGCAACCGGAAAACCGTCCACCACGTTATCCCTTATCTTGATGTGAACGGTGAAGCGCGTAAACTTGACGCAGAGGATCCGAAACCCGGTTACGTCACGGAAGGCACGGGACCTGGGTTTGACAGTGTGGGGTCTCTTGGGGGTTGGGCACCCGGGATGACACCGGTTGTGTTACCGGAAGGTATCGGCTATCTCTTACCGAAGGGTGCCGACATCGTTATGCAGGTGCATTACTACCGCACGGGACACCTCGAACGCGACCGCACGCGCTTGGGGCTTTACTTCTCGAAAACGGAGCAGACGACGAAGCTTCGTATCGGTGATGCGACGAACAGCAAGTTCGTGGTGCCACCGGGTGCGGATTGGTATGCCGTTCAAGCGCACGAAGATTTCAAGCGGGATGTCTACTTGTTGGCGACGATGCCCCACATGCATCTCATCGGGCGCGATATGCGTCTCGTTGCGACGACACCGGAGGGTATCCGGCACGACCTTATCTGGATTCAGGATTGGGATTTCAACTGGCAAGACATCTATCACTATCAGGAGCCGTTATTTTTACCGGCTGGCACGCGTGTCGATTTAGTGGCACATTTCGATAACTCGGCGGCGAACCCAACGAACCCGAACGACCCACCTGTTCCGGTCGGTTGGGGTGAGAAAACGACGGATGAGATGTGTATTGGGTTTTTGTATTATGTGAAGGCGAGCGAGTTTTCGCCGGAGTAGGTGGATAGCGGTCAGGTCGCTGCGCTTTCAGCGGTCAGCAAAGAGGTGTTCTGGAAACAATCTAATCAATCTCGGCGTGTTTAAGAAAAGTTCATAGCTCCCAGTCGCCTCTTAACTGATGGAGAACTGAGAGGTAGCGGAGTCACCGCCCTGACTGCTGACTGCTGACTGCCTTTTCACAACAACGAAGCCACCGTAACCTGCTCCAAATGTTCCCGTTGCGATTCCCGTAGATCACCCAAGACACGCTCGCGCGCCCCAGATGATACATCCGGCGCAAGATACCCAGATGCGTTCCCCTCCACCGCATCCACAACCTGCTGCAATGTGATTTTCGCTAACCCACGCGCAGGCAAAAATCCGATCGTGTCACCGTCCACTTCATAGATCAGCCGTGCTGCCTTAAACCGTTCGAGACACTGATCCACGATGTCTTCAGAGATACCCGAAAGAGAGGCGACCTGCTCCGGTGGGCACGCACCGCGTCCCTTAGAGAAATGTTCCGCGACAATCAGAAACAGCGTAATCACATCCGAAGCGTTGAGATAGTTGTCGGACACGGATCCGAACCGCTCCCGCGGAAATGGTGTCGAACGGAAATGTTGCGCTGAATGTGAGACCTCCGCACCTAACAAAACGACCACCCACGCCACATAGGTCCAGATAGCGAATACGACAAGCATCGCCAGCGCACCGTAAATATCGCTGTAGTTCTGCCACACCACTTCCAAGTACCGTCCGAACGCCAATCGTGCAATCTGGAACAGCGTTCCGGCAATGAACGTCCCCAAGAGTGCCGTACTCCACTTGACAAACGTATTGGGCAAGGCGATGTACATCAAGAAAAATACGCAATAGACCAATACCCACGGGAACACATGCGCAAAGACCCAGTTCGTCGCTGTCGAAAAGAACAACCAGATCAAGAGTGGACCGACCGATAACAGTGTATAGAAAACCGCATATTTCTGGAACGCTTGCACAATCGGCAATCGGTGACGCGCACCCCAGATGTCGTTGAAGTGCTGCTCTACAGACATGAAAAGCATCGTTGAGACGACAAGGAACAGGAGGAACCCACCAACCCCGAGTCCCCCAAGATTTCTGTTGGCAAATCCTGAGAGTTCTGATACAATTTCCGCTGCAGCATACCGCGGGAGAAAGTTGTCCCGGAGCGCAACGATTAGCGGCGAATTGTCGTCTTCGACAGCGCCAAACGTTTTTAAAAGGAACAGTGCAACAGCGGATAACGGCACAAGACACAACAGTGTGTTAAACGCCAGCGAGGATGCTTGCTGCAAACATTTGTGCCCTATAAATTTGTGCCACACGGTCGCCGCCAGATGCAAAGTAGATCTGCGGGCACCGGTGACATATCCCACATATTTTTCGGAAAGGTTGTTTGTAGCCATATTTATGACAGACTCGAAACCCGACCTGATTTCACGCCTGAAGCGCAAGTTCAGGCAGAACCGATTATTGTCCCTCCTTGTTGGATGCCCTTATCCCGCCCCACGCTGGAACCGGTGTGTGAAACGCCTTCTTCGACAACTCCCTCGTGATGCGAAAATCTTGGACCTCGGTGCCGGTAGGCACCGCCGTGCCCCGAATGTCATTAACCTCGAAATCGAACCGACCCCAGAAATTGACCTCATCGGCGACGGGCATTTCCTCCCGTTCAAAGATGATACCTTCGACGCTGTCATTTCTGAAGCCGTGCTTGAGCACGTCCACTCACCGAACCGCGTTGTTCAGGAGATATACCGTGTGCTGAAACCGGGGGGCTATGTATGTGTTGCCGTTCCATTTCTACAAGGTTACCACGCCTCACCCCACGATTATCAACGCTGGACAGTCTCTGGGATCGTCCAACTCTGCGCCGCCTTCACCGAGATCGAAAGTGGGGCATGTGCAGGACCGACTGCGTCCTTACACTGGATTTTTCGGGAGTACATCGGGCTGCTTTTCTCTTTTGGCAGTCTGCTCCTCGCGAAAGCCATCTCTCTGCTTGTCGGGTGGCTAACGTTCCCGTTGTTGATTTTAGACGCTCTGTTGTCTTTACACAAAGATGCCGACATTTTAGCGTCGGCAGTCTATTTTTTTGGCAAGAAGCCATAAGCAGTGTTAAGCGATAACGTCGTTTCCTCAGATACAGGCTGTTTTTCATCTATACTATTTTGCATTGGCATTTCTCCGTATTATATATCAATTTATTCTGTGATGTCAAAGGGAAAACAGGGTCATTCAGTTTTCCAACAATTTGGGTCCGGAAGCCCGGATTTAGTCAGGGAATAGACGAAATCCATAGCGCAAGTCGCGTGTGGACTTGCGGGACAATGTATTACATTCTTGTTCGGGAAAAGTGTGCTATCCCGAATAAATTCGGGCATCCAGAAGGAGAAGTCCTTCACATAAGTAAACTTATCCCTTAAAACTAAATAGCCCTGAAGGGAAAAAAGCGGTTGGTAATCTGACAATAAAATAGGCGAGGTTAAAAGCCTCGCCGGTGCGGCGTGTCTAATTAATTCTAAACTTTACTATAGATAGCGAGGGTGAGGTGCCCGAATGCTCCTTATTGAAGCGTGATCTGCTCCTGTTCCGCCGTCTCTAAAAGGTTGCGGACAATCTCCAATGTCAATTTAGAAAGTTTCTGCGAAAATTCGGCGTCCGTGAGTGTCCGATATCGCGTCGGTTGCGATGTCGTAAGTCGTTCATTCGCGATTGTCAAAGCACTGGAAACAAGCGATATTGGCACTTCGAGATCGGTGGGAGTATAGGTCGGAGCGGGGTGAGGTACCGGCAAAGTCAGAAGCGATGCTGCGGTATCACCCGCCAAAAAATTTTCCCGTCGCGAATCAATCTCCGCTAACACCTGTTGCGCAGCGGTCTGGTGGGCAAATTTTTTCGATCCGGGTACAGGTTCCGGAGTCTCATAAGTCCTGTCCCCGTAAGCCACCGTTACCTGCCAGCTGGGTGCATCCGCTGGGCCGTGCTGCGTTTCGGTATACGTCGGTTGGCTCAACCCGCGTTCTCGACAATACTGAATCAAAAGTCCTTTATAGTTTTCTAAAATCTCGCCAGTAGCCGGATCTGCCATGCATCGCTCCTGTTGGTTCTAAGATCTAACACTACTATGCCGGGGACCGCCCATCATTTTGCGGGGTTTGACTTTCCGCTGCCGTTTCATCTCGATTCTGCGGCGTTTTTCGCTCGGTTTCTCATAGAAACTCCGCTTTTTAATCTCAGTAACGATACCGGCTTTCCCGCACATCTTCTTAAACCTTGCGAGTGCTCGATCAAATGTTTCGCTTGGGTTGACATTTACTTCGACTTGAACCATTTTTTTGCCTCCGTTGGGGTTGGAATTATAAAAACATCTTATAAATTGTATCACATCTGATGCGGGATGTCAAATTTTTTAATGGCGAATCGCGGTTCGCTGATAGCGGTTCGCGAACTGCTCTTGACAATTTGCACCGAATCCGCTATACTCGTCACACGAAAAAAGGAGGCAGCCCCATCTACGAAATCATCATCCTCTGCTTCGGCGCGTGGCTCACCGGTGTCAGCAAAGCTGGATTCGGCGGTGGAATTGGCATGATTGTCGTCCCGATGTTCACACATTTCCGAAGCGCGCGAAACGTCATCGGACTCATGCTCCTACTGCTCTTCTCCACCGATATCTTCTCACTCCGTCACTACTGGAACCGTTGGCACCGCCAGAGCGTCACGCGTTTGATCCTCGGTTCTCTCCTCGGTATCGCCTTAGCGAGTCTGATTCTAAAGGACATCTCCGATTATCACCTCAAGAAGGTTATTGGTGGAATTGCCTGTCTCTTCGCGCTCCTGGAATTCCTGCGTCCCTACTGGCAACGATGGCTTGGGAACACCGAACAACACGTCGAATCGGGATGGAACTTTAAGACATGGCAAGGGCTGCTTGCCGGTCTGTTTGCGGGTGCGTTCTCGACGCTCGCACACATGGGTGGACTTGTTGTCGTCATGTATCTCCTTCCGCAACGTTTAGGGAATACCGCTTTCGTTGCGACTACAACCGCTACTTATTTCCTGCTCAATTTCATCAAAATCCCGTTCTACTATCAACTTGATCTTTTCTCGGCGGAGATCCTCATTGAAGCCGTCGCGCTTTTACCTTTTATTGCGTTAGGCGTGTTGACCGGTATCGCATTGAACAACCGTGTCCCGGAGCGGATCTTTTCGAGGATTGTCTTATTCTTTCTGTTTGCGACGGGCGTGCATCTGCTTTTGGGTTAATAGCGAACCGCGAACCGCTATTTGCCAAAAAACATTGCTACTACCTAAACCCTTGTGATACACTATAGATATGCTGACCGCCAAAGAAACGAGGTTAAAACAACAATGACACTGAAATGGGGTGTGCTTGGTGCCGGTAGCGTCGCACAACGCAGAGCGATGCCTGCCATCAACAAAGCAAAGAACGCCGAACTCCACGCCTTACTCTCTCGTAATACCGACCGCGCGAAACAATTGGCAGACGAATATGGCGCAATCAACGCCTATACCACCGTCGATGCACTCTTGGCAGATGACGTACTTGATGCGATTTACATTTCAACACCCGTTCACCTACACTGCGAACAGGTCGTCGCCGCCGCCGAACGCGGTTTACACGTGCTATGTGATAAACCCATGGCACTCACACCACAAGAGTGTCGAGAGATGATTGCTACTTGTGATGCCAATGGTGTCCACTTACAGGTCTGTTTCCTCTTTCGGTTTCACACCTGTTTCCAGCAGATCCGGGCGTGGGTGAGTGCTGGACGGTTCGGGCAGATCGTGCACGGACGTATGCCGTTTTTGAAACAGTACGGACTTATGCCAGACGAATGGCGCGCCAAGCCTGAAGAAGGTGGGGGTGGATGCTTTATGGACCTTGGACCCCACAGCGTCGATTTGCTCCGCTATCTCATCGGCGAAGTCAACGCCGTCAACGCATTCTACAACAGTGCTGTCAACAACGCTGCCGTTGAAGAGACCGGGGGCATCGTTCTGCACTTTGATAACGGGGCGCAAGCGTTCACAGACCTCAGCTTCTCAGTCCCACACTGCGACATCGTCTTTGAACTTTACGGAACAGAAGGCTCCGTATGGGTCTACAACGATGCGGGTTGGAAGATCCGCACCCATTTTGATGGCGAGGCGGCGTTGATCCCGTCTCAGTATGAAGACCTTTACCAATACCAGTTCGAGCATTTTGCCGAATGCGTGCAGCAGAGGGTCTCACCCATCACGACAGGTGTTGACGGATTAAGGGCAAACGAGATTTTAGCTGCTGCGTACCGTTCTGGAAAGACAGGGCAGACAGTTTCCGTTATCCGCTAACAGCCACCCACCAATTGCGACAAAATGACACATATTTCGCTTTATGTGTTTTTGAAGACAAATTGTCACGCCAAAAAACATGCCAAATTGTCACGCATTTCCAACAATCTATGCCGATATGGCACTTTTACCAATTGGCACGAAAATTGCTACTATTAATACTGGCAATAGAGATGTTTTTGTGAAATGGGGTTTGCAACGCGGAATTACCGCACTATTTCTTTGAACTTCATTGGAATGTCTCACGCTAACATGAAACAATATAGAGGCTTTGAAGCCTTAAACCCTAATTTTTTATGCCAGATGCAGGGAGGAATCCACTAAGATGGCACTTGTACCCCTTGGCGATAGAATACTCGTCAAACGTTCAGACAACGATGAACAGACAACCAGCGGCGGGATCATTATCCCCGATACCGCTAAGGAAAAACCGCAAGAAGGCGAAGTCGTTGCTGTTGGAAACGGCAGACTTCTCGACAGTGGCGAACGGCAACCCGTTGATGTCGCCGTCGGAGATCTCGTGCTTTTCGCTAAGTACGGGGGAACCGAAGTTACTTATGAAAATGACGAATATCTCATCTTGCGCGAAGATGATATTTTAGCCAAAGTTAACTAACGGAAAGGAGTTAAACACATGGCAGCAAAACAACTGGCGTTTGATGAAGAAGCACGGAGTGCTATTAAAAACGGCGTGGATCAACTCGCTGACGCTGTTAAAGTTACCTTAGGACCTAAAGGACGGAACGTTGTCCTTGATAAGAAATTCGGTGCACCGACGATCACCAAGGATGGTGTTACAGTCGCGAAAGAGATCGAACTCGAAGATCCTTATGAAAATATGGGTGCGCAGATGGTCAAAGAAGTCGCCTCTAAAACCAGCGATGTCGCTGGCGACGGAACCACAACTGCAACCATTCTTGCCCAGTCTATCTATCGTGAAGGTCTGAAGAACGTCGCTGCAGGCCATAACCCGATGGCACTCAAGCGCGGTATTGAAAAAGCCGTCCACGCCGTCGTAGGATCCATCCAAGGTTTGAGCAAAGAGGTTTCCGAGAAGACGGAAATCTCGCAGGTTGCCGCGATCTCCGCGAATAACGACGGTGCTATTGGCGACCTCATCGCTGACGCTATGGAGAAGGTCGGCAAAGATGGCGTTATCACTGTTGAAGAAGCAAAAAGCCTTGAAACTACCCTCGATGTCGTTGAAGGTATGCAATTCGACCGCGGATATCTTTCACCTTACTTCGTTACCGATCCTGATCGGATGGAAGCCGTTTTAGAAGATGCCGCGATTCTCATCCACGAAAAGAAGATCAGTAGCCTTAAAGACCTTGTGCCGGTCCTCGAACGCACCGCACAACAGGGCAAACCGCTATTGATTATCGCTGAAGATGTCGAAGGTGAAGCACTCGCGACTGTCGTTGTCAACAAGATTCGCGGGACCCTCCGCTGTGTCGCTGTTAAGGCACCCGGCTACGGCGATCGCCGTAAAGCTATGCTCGAAGACATCGCTGTTTTGACAAACGGACGCGTCATCTCTGAAGACCTCGGTATCAACCTCGAAAACATCACCTTAAACGACCTCGGCAGTGCCAAACGCGTCGTCATTGACAAAGACAACACAACTGTCGTCGAAGGTGCAGGCACAACCGAAGCCATCCAAGGACGTATCGATCAGATCCGTAGGCAAATTGAAGACACAACCTCCGACTACGACCGCGAAAAATTGCAGGAACGCCTCGCGAAGCTCGCGGGTGGTGTCGCTGTGATTAACGTTGGTGCGGCAACTGAAGTCGAGATGAAAGAGAAGAAAGCGCGTGTCGAAGATGCCATGCACGCCACACGTGCCGCCGTTGAAGAAGGCGTTGTCGTCGGTGGGGGCGTTGCACTCGTCAGAGCGCAAGCCGCACTCGATTCTCTCGAGCTTGAGGACGCTACTGAAGAAGTTGGGGTCTCTATCATCAGACGGGCACTCGAAGATCCGCTCCGCCAGATTGCGAAGAATGCTGGACAGGAAGATTCCGTCATTATCGCGAAGGTTAAAGAGGAAGGCGGAAACGTTGGCTACGATGCGCACCAGGAACGCTTCATTGATATGTTTGAAGCCGGTATCCCCGATCCGACGAAGGTCGTCCGGGTGGCGTTGCAGAACGCAGCAAGCATCGCAGCGTTGATGATTACCACCGAAACGCTCATTGCGGAGCTCCCGGAAAAAGAAGCACCGGCACCGCCGATGCCTCCTGATGGTGGGATGTACTAAAACGTAAGTTCGATTAATATAAGTAGGCGAGGTTTTTCACCTCGCCTACTTTTATTTTTAACAACCAGATAACAACCGCTCACATTCCTCAAGCACCCGCGCTACTTCGATCGTGTGCATACACGGCGAGGTCCCATCTGGTAACGCCTGACACCCGTATTCAAATCCCAAATTCAGACACGGACTGCACGGTAGCTCCGCACAGACGACACCGGCGTTATGACTCCAAGGGCCCCACTGGGCGAAATTCGTCGGACCGTGCAACCCGACGACACGGGTCCCCGCTGCCGCCGCAAGGTGCATCGGACCGCAGTTCCCGCTGACAACGAGGGTCGCCGCCGCAAAAAGTGCCGCAAGTTGATTAACGTCCGTCTGACCGGCAAGTACTACTGATCGATGTTTCGTCCACTTTGCAATTTCTTTAGAAACTTTTACTTCTCCCGGCGCACCCGTCAAAACAATTTGTCCACCATACCGTGCGACGAGTGCGTTTGCCAAAGTGGCGTACCGTTCCGGGGACCAGCGTCGCCTCGGTTCACCGCGCCTCCCTGCTTCTGGGTGTAGCACAAAAAATGGTTGTTCCGGTGAGATACCCTCTTCTACCAAGGTTTGATGCACCCATGTCTGTTCCACTTCGCTGTACCAGACTTCAAGCCCGAATTCAAGCGTTGGGCATCCCAATCGTGCTACAAGGTCTAAGAAGTTCCGAACCTCATGCCGTCCGGCGGTGTGTGGCACTGATGTTGTAAAGAGGAAATGGCGATATTGCCCCTGTGTCCGAAATCCAATCCGCATCGGGGCACCGCTTGCGTAAGCGAGAAGCGCGCTTAATCGGGGCCAATGCTCCAGATCAATTGCCCAGTCGAAGCCTTCCTGTCGGAGCTGCGCAAACAACTCCCGTTCCGGCGTACGAAAACGGATACGTTTATCAATATACGGGCAGTGTGTCAAATAGTTCAGGTTCGTTGGTGAGGCTAATATCGTGAATTCAGCGTTAGGAAAGGCGTGTCGGACGGCACGGATAGCAGGGATAGCCAGAATTGTATCGCCCAATGCGGAGAGTTGAATGAACAAGATCTTTTTCGGTGTGTCAGGTACCGGTGCGCGTATAGGGAATAGTCGGAGTAATAGATTGAGAGGAATGCCGAGATAGCGGTCTAAGGACTGTTGAAGACGGTTCGACTGCATGACCTACAATATCCTAAACATGATTAACACCGCAGCCTATGGCGATGCTGTGTCATACCCATACAACTCAATCTCGGCGATGTCAGCGAGTGCTGTCGTCGGTCCGGTTATAAAATAGCGGTATCGTCCGCGTCGAATATTACCGTCAGAGGTCTGCACGTTCTCCCGCCGCATCTGGACATTCTCACGTCTACGCGCCGCGTCCTCCGTTGTCCGCCGCACTACCACTTTAATACCTGAGGTCATAACAACTTTGTTGAAGCGGATGTCGATGATTGGGTCTTTGTTGCTTCGGCGATCGTAGATTTTATCCCATTCCCCACGCGAATTAAAGGCGTGGAGTTCAAACTCCTCAAGGTTCGTAGAGTGAATCACAATGCGGTAGATCGACTTCCTTTCTGGAAGGTAAACAATCGCCTCCGATGGAATGTCGATGTCCGTTCCTGCGCTACCAGACCCCTGCTTGCGTTGGGATTGACCAATAGTTTCCGGGTTGTCATCAATAAATGCCGGATCGCTCGCCGTTGCCCCCGGCAAGAGGGCGTAGTTCACGCTCCATTTCTGTCCGAGGGTGCAACCCCAACAGAAACACAATATCCCCAGGAGCATGCATTTGCAAGTGCTGAATCCGTTTAAGTTTCTGCTCACGGTTGCCTCCGGATTTGACTGTTCATCTCATCAATCTGTTTCAGAATGTCCTCTTTTGTGAGTGAGCGCACCTTAAACTGTAATTCCGTAAAGAAGGGCACCAAATCCTCACCGGCTGCTTTACTGAGATAATAAACAAGAAAACTCGTCCGCATTTTGCCCTCAAGCCTCTGGTGGAGTGCGTCGGCTTCCATCAACTCGAAAACCTTGATATAGAAATCGTTGCCGTACCGTTCGCGTAACTCAGAGACGAGGGTATAAGAATATCTATAGCGCCACTGCGTTAGGGGGCCGCCATCGAGGTGGCCGCCCCAGTTTTCCAATTGATTCACACCGTCGAGATCGACTCTTAAATCCCCTTTGAGGCTGTCAAATTTCGGATGTGTTCCACCTTGAGCATATTCTGTCTGAATTAGCACGGCGATACCTTCGGAGAACCAGACGGGTAGGAAATAGATATTTGTAAAGGCGTGTGTCAACTCGTGTGCGCGAACACCGTGCTTCTCATACATCGCCAGCGGAAAATCCATCTTAATCCCGTTGACGAATTTCAAGTACCGTCCGTTCTGAAATCCGTAACGATAGTTTGTTGTTGTTGTTGCGGCAAGTCTGGTGCCTTGATAAAGGTCGTGCAACGTCACGTGGATTTTATGCTGCGGTCGGAAACCGAAAAGTCGGTTCATTGCGTCGTAGAGGCTCTCCATATAACCGAGGGCACTCCGAGCGAACGACTCACGCTCCTCGGCGGAGTCGAGTTCTGGATGCCCGTACAAATCTTTCGCGAAAGTCAATGTGTAATGATCGCTCGTACTGTACAGCGCGTCGGGTTGTCTAATTTCGATTGTTGCATTCGAGGGTCTGAGCATCAGCGAACCGGCATTCCGCTCTTCGAGTATCCGTTTGTCCCGGCGTTGCTGCGCTTCCTTTAACGCCGTACAACCGTTACAAGCCAGCATTGCGATAATAAGCAGCACGACGACCCCGATACGTGTCTGGGACATAGTATCAATCAATTGGTCGAAAGTCGTCCTTACGAAGAGCAATCTATTTCTACATTTCACGATTCGCCTCTCAAAGCGGTACGGCTCTCGATTTATCACCGATGCGCCGCATGGTAATATCTTGGACAAGCGTTGGATCAGGTAGCCCCGTTTCAGCGATTCTGCGTTCCAGGAACGCCTCCATATCGCCTTTCAATCGCGCAACGACCACGTCGGCTTCCTCAGCGAGGTTGTAGACCTCGTCCGGGTCCTCATCAAGGTCATAGAGTTCCAAATCCGGCGTGTTGTAAACGTCAGGTGTCCCCCCTGTCTCAACAATCAGTTTCCATTTTTGCGTCTGCCACCCGCGTTTTTTCATCCAACCGCATTCCGTAAGGTAGATGGCCTCGGTCGTTCCAGCGTCGCTGCGGTTCTCCATCAAGCCCCGCAGGGTGCTGCCCTCCATGTTTTCACGTTCCGTCATCGCCGTCAACCCGGCGTAATCGAGGATCGTCGGCGCAATATCAGTGAGACGCACGAGACCGCCGAGCCGTTGTCCATCCGGGATAAGCGCGGGACAGTGAACGATTAAGGGAACGTGACAGTTGGTCTCATACAGTCCATGGTGGTCATACCAGAGTTCGTGTTCGTCAAGTTCCTCGCCGTGGTCTGCTGTGATGATGAGCAGCGTCTCCTCAAGTTGTCCGCAATCTTGTAGATACCGGAAAAGTTGCGCCAAGCAAGCATCCATATAAGCGATTGAGGCATCATACTGAGCGTTGACATACCGCCTATCTCGCCAGAGCCGTTTCTTGGCGATGTTTTCTGGATCTGTCGGATCCGGCGTGCACATCCACTGTCGGAAGTAGTCCGTAAAGGGTTCATGAGCATAGACAGCGTCCATACTTCGATTGTTCGGATCACATTCGTCACCGCTATAGAACATCCGTTCAAACGGGAGCGGTGGCAAATATGGCGTGTGTGGATCCCAGTAGTGCAGAAAAGCGAACCAAGGTTTATCTTGTGCTTGTGCGAGATCCAACAATTCTATTGCCGTTTCGTTGACCGCCTCCGCCTTGCGAGCGTTCCGATATCTGTTATCCCATTGGTAGCCTCGGTAATGCGTTTCTGGAAAACCTCGCTGAAACCAGCGTCGCAAGTTATCCGCAGCGACGGTAAAGTAGCCCGCCTCGTGCAACAACTCCGGCACAGTCTTTATATCGTCTGATAAGTCCAACGTCCCGCCTTGTGTGATGATTTGGTGGGACAAGACATCCTTGCCAGTGAATATTGTTGTATGTGCGGGGTGCGTCGGGATGTGCGGACTGATACACTTCTCAAAAAGCATGGATCGTTCCGCAAGCGCGTCGAGGTGTGGGGTCGTCAGATTGTGATGCCCGTGGCAACTCATACTCGATGCCCGCAGCGTATCTAATGAGATAAGGATGATGTTACGCAAAAACTCTGTTCCTCCAATCGCGAGCCGCTAATCGCCCGCGGCGACCTCCGCCGTTGCGGTCTGTGCTTCACGGATCGCTTCACACAGATAGGTGATCCCTTCGGGAATATCGTCCACGTGGCAATAAGCATACGCCAATCGGATCGCTTTCACTGGCGCGTTTGCGTAGTGGAAGGCGCTCCCGTTGCTGAAACCGACACCCTTCTTCGCAGCGAGTTCGCGGAGTTTGTCAAGGTCTGTGGTCTCTGGCAGATCTATCCAGAGGAAGAGTCCGCCCCGCGGGCGGGTCCATGTGCAGATGTCGCTCACATGCGTATCGAGTGTCTCCACCACGGCGCGACATTTCGCGCCTACAGCAGCATTTGTCTTTACAAGATGTGCTTCGAGGTGCTCCATAAAGAATTCAGCAACGATTGCACTCGCCAATGCACTCGTCCCGCCGTCCCAGCGGTTCTGATGGATTTGCCCATAGTACGGTTCCCGCGCCACGAAATAACCTTGTCGGACCCCTGCACCTAAGATTTTTGAGAAAGTGGCGATAAAAATCACACGGTTCGAGGTATCCAGTTTAAAGAGCGAAGCCGGTGTCGGGGTTGATGTAAAGTCGATGTCCCCGTAACAGTCATCTTCGACAATGAGTGTGTCATACTCCTCAGCCAATTCCAGCATCCGTTTTCGCCGTTCAAGCGAGAGGATCGCACCTGTCGGGTTTTGGTGGTTTGAAGTCGTGTAGATGAGCGACGGACGGATATTCTTGCGCTTAAGTGCTTGCAGTTTGGATTCCAGATCGTCCATATCCATGCCGTCAATATAATCCATATCGACACCTTCAATGTTTGCTTTGAAGTGCCGCATGATCCCCAAGGTACCGCTGTAGGTGTATTCCTCTGTTAACACGGTATCGCCAGGATTGATGAGCGTTCCGAGCACCAATTCCAATGCTTGCATAGAGCCAGAGGTGATTGAGATGTTATCTATCGGCAGTGGGACCCCTTCACGCCGTTCAAACCGCATGGATGCCAGTTCCCGTAAGCCGCGATAACCGGATTCGCCCGGATAATTAACCAGATCGCCTCCCAACTTACGGAGTGCTTTTGCACTCGCCTCAATTAAACCTTCCGTCGGAAACGTATACGGATCCGGCCGCCCACCTGTAAAAGCAAAGTCTTTCATAACGTATCTCCTTACGCTTCTCCTGAAAAAAGATTCTATATAAAATAATTATAACAGACTGGTGAAAAAAAAACAATAAGGTAAATTGAATGTGAATTTCGTTTTTGATTGCAACAAGGAATCCACTATGATATACTAAATAAGCACCATACGGCGATGTAACTGTAGGACTTGAAGAAGAGAAAAAGGAGCTCTCTCAAAAGGTCCTCACTTGAAACCTCCGTCGAATCGAGGTAGAAAGGAAAAACGAACCTTTTTACGAACCGCCTCCAACCGAGTAGTGTGTAGCCCGAAAAATACGGAAATGGTCACCCAAAACTCGCTCCGAAACCTCACGTTTGAACCTATGGGCTTATCTGATCTACAACAGGTCTTAGACATAGAAAACGAATGCTTTGAGGACCCGTGGAGCGCAACCTATTTTACACTGTCCCTGAAACGACCGCGGTCTTACGAATTTTTTTACGTTGCGCGGTGCGAAGACACCATCATGGGTTACATCGTGTTCGCCGTTCTCTATGAAGAAGCGCATATTTTAAATATTGCCGTGTCAACTGTCTATCGAGGGCAAGGTATCGGCAAATATCTTCTTGCTTCAGCCTTAGAGATGATAGCCGCACACGACGGGCGCGAGGTCTTCTTGGAAGTCGCCGTCAGCAACTTACCGGCACAATACCTCTACCGACAATTCGGGTTCCGCATCTATGGCACCCGAAAAAACTACTACGGCCGTCATAAGGACGCTTACCTTTTTCGCAAAGGAGCACCAGAAACCGATGCTACTTAACATTTTAAGCCAGACCTTTTCAGCCACTGAAACCCTCTCACTCTCAACCCGCCGACAGGAAGCGCGAACGGCTGGCAGAAACGGTTGGCGTATCATTGAGGAAGAGGTCCACTGGAACCCCGCTGAAACTGCTATTGTTGTCGTTGATATGTGGAACGAACACTGGTCCTGGGGCGCGACAGAGCGCGTGAATGTCATGGCACCTCGGATGAACATTGTGCTTGGACGGGCGAGGGAAAGCGGCGTTCATATTATCCACGCGCCCTCCGACACAATGGACTTCTACGAGGCGCACCCGGCGCGCCAATCGGTCTTAGAATTACCACATGCTGAAACGCCACCTGAACGGGAATTGCCCGATCCTCCCTTACCGGTAGATGCCTCCGATGGCGGCTCAGACACCGGCGAAACCGATACCTACAAAGCGTGGCACCGGCAACATCCTGTCATTGGGATTGTTGATACAGATGCTATCAGTGATAATGGACAAGAGGTCTACAATCTTCTGCATCACAAGGGCATCAAGAACATTATCTTCATGGGTGTGCACACGAATATGTGCGTCCTTGGACGCTCTTTTGCGATTAAACAGATGGTTCGCTGGGGTTTCAACGCTGTTCTCGCGCGCGACCTCACGGACGCGATGTATAATCCGTTTAAGCCGCCTTATGTGAGTCACGAAGAAGGCACGCAGCTCATCATTGAATATATCGAGAAATTCTGGTGCCCCACAATTCTCAGCGGCGATTTAACGACCCCAAAAGTCTAATAATCCTTCAAAAAGGGTAGGCGAGGTTTCCTAACCTCGCCAGTTCTGGGAACACATGCCCTTTTCCCAATCATCCTGCAAATCCTCATCCTGATAAGAAAATAGCGATTGGCAATTAGCAAACACTTACCACCTACACCTAATACCTACCCAATTACTGACCGCTGACAGCCAACCGCCACATAGTGATTTTAGTTGCAATTTGACGGGAAATGTGGTATCATACATAAAGAGTTAATGTGGTTAGAACAATCATTCAAGTTGGAGGAGATGCAAGTGGAAATATCTGTATTGGTACTTAATGCAAGTTATGAAGCAATTAACGTTTGCAACCTCCGGCGTGCGATGAAGATGGTTTTTAAAGGCACCGCACAAACGGAAGAAGTCTCTGACCTTAAGATTCATTCACCGAGTGCTGCGATAAAAGTACCACATGTAATTCGTTTGGTGAACTACGTGCATGTCCCACGGAGTGTCGTCAAATTTTCACGGAAGAATGTCCTCGTCCGGGATCATTACACGTGTCAATACTGTTATGGTGAGTTCCCAACAGCACAACTTACGCTCGACCATGTGATACCGATCTCGCGGGGTGGACAAACGAACTGGGAAAATGTCGTGACGGCGTGCAAGAAATGTAACAATAAAAAAGGTAATAAAATGCTCTACGAGACACAACTCACACTCGCACGCCAGCCCAAAACACCATCAATATTAACGTATTTACAACTCAACCGTCATTTTCGTGGATGCCATCCGTCGTGGAGAAAATATCTGTATCTCAACTGAATCATGCCAGATCCGAGAAGACTAAAAAAACGTTCGGAATTCCAGCGTGCCTATCAAGACGGCGGTAAGTATTGGAATCGCTATTTTGTGATATACATACGACCGACAGGCTTCGCTTATTCTCGATTGGGGATAACCGTTAGCAAAAAAGTCGGCAACAGCGTCCAAAGGAATCGGGTTAAAAGATTAATTCGGGAGTCGTTTCGGCACTTATGTCCTCACATACAGGCAGCTTATGATATCGTAGTTGTCGGTAGAACGACAGCGACTCGGCTTAAATGTCAGGAAGCAGCAAACGCGCTCTGTCGTTTATTCCGAAGCGCCTCTATCTTGAATCGCGCGAATGTCACCACAACGCCGTGGCGCAGGAATCGAAATAGCCAATGAGGAACACAGGCGTGTCAGACTGTCAGCAGCACTCGAAAGTTATGAATCAATGCGGACACCAGCAAACCTGCCGCAAAACATATATGGCGGCCGTACTCGTCCAACCGATCCGTTTTTATCGCCGTTTCATTTCACCGCTGTTCCCCCGTTCCTGTCGTTTCTATCCCACCTGTTCACAATACGCACAGCAGGCATTAGAACGTTACGGGACGCTCAAAGGGGTCTGGCTAACTCTTAAACGACTTTCAAAATGTCACCCATATCATCCGGGTGGCTTCGACCCGCTGAAATAGCGGCGTAGATACGCCACATCGGAAACGGTTGGTCTCAGAAGTACACATAGATGAGGAGCACCTAATTTCAATGGGAGTACGTTATATTCTCGCACTCGTCCTAATGATTGCTGTCATGATTGGATGGAGCCTATTTTTCGGCAACCGCTTTGCACCCGAGCCAGACGAATCCGCAACGAGCGAAACAGCCCCATCATCTGATACACGCCAAATGCAACCCGATGACGCAACCCAGACAGCATCCGACGGAACCGAGGTGTCCGTTGATACAGATCTCTGGACCCCTTTACAGGAAAGCCCGGATGACGCAAAAGTTAACGTCCAAACCGATACCTATAGTATTGTTTTTAACGAGAAACTCGCAATCCCCAAGTTCTGGAAACTCAACCGGTTCCCTGACCGAACCCTTGACATCACTGAACCCCTGAACCTGATTCCTGAGAATGCACTTAACTGTCTTGCACTTCGCTTCGCAAACGACCAACTTCAACTTGACTTGCTTAATGCTTCGTGGAAGGCAGACAAGTCTGAAATCAACCTCATAGATGGACAAAACATAGAGACGCTCACTTTCCGGACAATCGTCGCAGAAAAACTGCAGGTCGCAAAGCAATTTACTTTCATCCGTGGCACCTATTTGGTCGATCTGACAGTGACCTTCCAAAACGTTTCCGGTGAACCTTTGCTTATGGGTGGCAATGAACCCGCGAATGGATATGAACTCCAATGGGGGCGCGGCATCAACGCCGACCTCCTACCCCACGAAAAGAAAAGTGGGAAACGTGGGCGACGCGGTAAAGAGGGTGCGAAGGTTTACACCGGCGAAGGGAATCCTGTACGCAAACTTAAAGACGAACAGGCTTTAACGACTGTGCTTTGGGCGGGGCTTGATAGCCAATACTTCAGCGCAGTCATGATCCCTGACCCGGAAATCGCAGCAACATATAGACTCACAGAGACTCCCAATGTGAGTGCCGGTGCTGATGTCGCTGTCGTCGCACCCACAGAGACAGTTGGACTCGTCGTTCCCGGGTTTTATCTCGCGTCTCAGCAGAAAGTCAGTCACGAATTCCGGCTCTATGTCGGACCGAAAGACGACAAAATTCTGAAAACTGTTGAAGCACCCAACGCGCCAGAGGTACCGCTGCATCTTTCCAAAGTGATTGATTTTGGATTCTTTGCGCCCCTTGTTTGGGGCATGCTCTGGCTATTCCAAGGATTTCACGCCGTCTTCAGAAACTACGGACTCTCAATTATTCTGTTAACTGCCTTAGTGAAGATTATCACTTATCCGTTTACTCGCAAGGCGCACGCATCGATGAAGAAGATGCAGAAGCTCCAACCGGAACTTTTGGAATTGAAAGAGAAGTACAGGGACGATCCGCAAAAGCTCAACCGTGCCACAATGCGGCTCTACAAGGAAAATGGCGTCAATCCGCTCGGGGGTTGTATCCCGTGGCTCCCCCAAATTCCGCTCTTCTTTGCACTCTTCGCGCTCCTTGGTGGTGCAGTAGAACTCCGCGGGGCACCTTTCCTGCTCTGGATTCAAGACCTTTCCGCACCGGATACTTTGTTTGAATTGCCCTTTACGATTCCGCTGATTGTCACACAGATAGATGCCGTTCGACTGCTACCTATCATCAACGGATTAACAACTTGGCTCCAACAGAAATTCGTCGGCAATATGACACCGACCACCGACAGTACCCAAATGAAACTGATGCAATTCATGCCGATTATCTTTATCTTCATTTTTTACAACTGGGCATCAGGGTTTGTGTTGTATTGGTTGTGTAATAATGTGTTCACTATAGCACAACAGTATCTACAAAACCGAAGCGCGACGGACGAGGATCAGTCGGTGTCTACAGATACAAAAAAACGGAACACTTCTAAACGGAAATAGACTTAGTCCATAGTCTTATGCCGCATCAACGACTTCACTGCCGGAAACGTTTTATACGAGGAGGACTCAACCTGTGCAACATTATATTGAAGCTGAAGGCAATACAGTGGAGGAAGCAATTGAACAGGCACTCAATGAACTCGAGGCGACTCGTGAGCAGGTTACAATTGACATCATCAGTGAACCCACAAAAGGTATCTTAAATTTCGGCGCGAAACCTGCCAAAGTCCAAGTAACAATTAAGCAAGATGTCTCTTCGGCACCCGATACGATTCTCAGGGAGTTGCTCAACCGAATGGGGATTGATGCCGAAGTCGAATCGGACTTCGTTGATGGCAGCACGCATCTCAATATCCATACCGACAGCCCCGCGCTTCTCATTGGGAAACACGGGCAGACGCTTGATGCAATTGAGCGACTCCTCAATTGCATTGTTAATAAAGCCTCTCTCGTAAAAAGACGGGTCTTTGTTGACACCGAGGGCTACCGGGAACGCCGGGAAGTACGGCTTGTGGAAATGGCACACCAAATGGCGGAGCAGGTGAAGTATACCCACCGCGAGGTTGTGCTTGCACCAATGTCGCCGCGCGACCGTCGTATCATCCATGTTGCCTTAAAAGAGGACGATGTTATATCCACCTATAGTCAAGGCGAGGGGGACATGCGTCGGGTCGTCATCACAACTAATAGTTAATGGTTAATGGTTAAGAAAGCGTCGTGGTAAGGACGGGTTTTTCTAATAACTAAAGGTTTTAACCAACAACCAATAACTAACAATTACAAGCGAACCGCCAACTGCTAAAAAAATGAAATTCCACGATACCATCGCAGCCATCGCAACAGCACGCGGCGAAGCGGGTATCGGCATCGTTCGAGTTAGTGGATCGCTCGCACTGCCGATTGCTACCGATTTATTCCGATCTCCGCGAGTTATATCTCCGACACAACTACCGACGCATACGCTTACATACGGACACGTTGTAGATACTAACGCATCTGATGCCGTAATTGATGAAGTTTTACTCGGCATCATGCATGCGCCAAAAACGTATACCGGAGAAGACATCGTCGAGTTTAATTGTCACGGTGGGATCGTCCCCCTCACGGCTGTATTGGACTTAGTGGTAAAGCAGGGCGCACGGCTCGCAGAACCCGGTGAATTCACAAAACGCGCTTTCCTTAATGGTAGGCTTGACCTCGCGCAAGCGGAAGCCGTTGCCCAACTCATCGCCTCGAAAACGGATCTGAGCCGAAAAATCGCAATAGAGGCACTCGCGGGGAAACTTTCTGAGACCGTCAACCAACTCAATGACCGGATCGCAGCCCTACTTGCAGAGATTGAAGCGTCTGTTGATTTTCCTGAGGAAGACCTCGATTTCATGAAGGTAGAGGCGCAGCTTGAATGCGCTCGCACCGTTCAGACAGACTTAACGGTACTTCTTGAAACTGCCGATGAAGGGAGGCTCATCTCGGAGGGGGTCAATGTCGCCATATTAGGTAAACCAAATGTCGGAAAATCCAGTTTACTTAATGCACTCGTTGGAACGGCACGCGCCATCGTTACAGATATCCCCGGTACGACGCGTGACACAATTGAAGAGGCTATTAACATCAGCGGTATTCCATTGAAACTTTTTGACACCGCTGGCATTCGACAGACGGATAATATTGTTGAACAACAAGGCGTTCAACGGAGCAAAGCCGTCTTAGACAAGGCAGAATTGTTACTCTTGATGTTCGATGCATCGCAATCTTTAAACGATGCCGATATGGATCTCCTGCAGACAGCACAATCGCAGAAGGCAATTCTTATCTTGAATAAGACAGACCTACCGGTTGTGACATCAATAGCGGCATTACTGGCACACTGCCCAAAAAAGCGGGTCGTTGAGACAGCGATCCCTCAAGGTAAAGGACTCGATGTCCTAAAGACTGCTATCTCTGCAGAACTGCTTGGTGATAAGTTCGTTGTTGGGGAATCGCCCATTGTGACCAAGGCACGCCATCAGGACGCACTCAGGCGTGCACACAATGGACTCAATTATGCGATAGAGAGCCTCGCGAAGGGTATGCCTCCGGAACTCGTTGCTGTCGATTTGCGAATCAGTCTTGATGCCCTGGGAGACATCGTTGGCAAGACAACAACGGAAGATATTCTCGATAGGATTTTCTCTCAGTTCTGCGTCGGAAAATAATATTCGTCGAAGCGAAGAAAAAATGAACTTTTATCGTGGTATGGTGTGTCTATTCTCTACCGACCACTGGAGGACATTGATGCTAAACGTAATGTCACAAAGGAGCTACCCATGTTAGGAGCAAAGCAACAGTGGTGTCCTCGCTGCCAAAGACACGTACAAACAGAGCAGAAACAGTCCCATATTGGCAAGCAGCGGAAACTCGTCAAGATTATTGTTACCTGCGGTAGGTGTCGAATAACGTTATCAAGCAAAACAACGAGTGCAGCTGCGGTTGAACAGCATCAAAACGCTGCAGCTGAAGAATAAATAATGGAATTTTGGATTGGCGTATTTATCTAACACAAAAGGAGAGAAAATTATGTTTAAGCCCGTTTTTCACCGGACTGCCACATATCTGACGGGACTTATCGTTCTGTGGCTGATTGTTGGCACAGTTCCGGCGCTCATCGCGAGTGAAGAGATTCAGTGGCGTGAATCCGTAGAGGTAACCGTGAAGGAAGCCGAGGAAACCGGCAAACCTATCATGATGGACTTCTATACCGACTGGTGAGGGTGGTGTAAGCGGCTGGATGCCGAAACGTTTACAGATGCGAATATTATCACACTCGCTGAGAATTTTATTTCCGTCAAAGTAAATCCAGAGGACACAGAGCGTCCCATCAATGAGGAGATGCGAAGTCGATACAGTGTCATGGGTTACCCTGCCGTTCTGTTTGTCAGTCCAGACGGGGGACTCATCAAATATCACACCGGCTATGCTACGCCTGATCAATTTGCGCCGGTTATGGAAGATGCCTTAAAAACAGAGTCCGAGTTTCAAGAAAAATTGGAAAAATTGGAAGCCAAACCCGATGATGCCAAACTCAATGCTGAGGTTGCACTCATCTATTTGGAACGGAAGCAGTTGGAAAAGGGAGTCCTGTTCAGCGAGAAAGCGTTTGAACGCGATCCGAAAAACAGGTCGAAGCTCATTCCGAACTTGCACAACCAGTTGGGACTTACTTACGGGACTCTCCTTGAAACCGCTGACGCTGAGAAATCAGAGGCGTATTTTGAAAAGTCGGTCTCTCACTTCAAAGTACTTATAGACAAGTATCCGAACAGTGATGTTTATGAACCTGCGCAGTATTACCTCGGTGTGACCTACGCCATTAAGGAACATTATGAGGACTCGATCGCAGTGCTTGAGAAGTTATCGCATCACGCCAAGGATGCAAACATCAGACAAAGTGCTGAGGCAATGCTCGAACGGGTCAAAGATTTGGCAAACGCCGATAAATAGTTTCTGATAGGCGTGGTCTCAGACTGCGCCTATAAATGCAGTAGCTCGGATACCTCTTCTGGCGTCAAAAGTCGATACGCGCCTAACGGCAGGTGCCCTAACTTCAAAGTGCCTATCTGGATCCGTTTCAAACGGATGACGGGATGTCCCACGGCTTTGAACATCATCCGTACCTGTCGTTTTTTCCCTTCATGAATTGTTACCTCAAACGCTGTTGCGTGCCCATCTTTGCTTATTTTCTGTCGTCTGACCTTTGCCGGTGCCGTTGTTCCACTCGGAATCTTAACCCCTTGACGGAGTTTCTGAATTACCTCATCGCGCGGCACGCCTTTCACCCACGCGATGTAGATTTTCTCTATCTCATGGCTTGGATGTAGCAGTCTGTAGGCGAAATCCCCATCGTTTGTGAAGAGTAGCAACCCCTCTGTCTCCAAATCTAAACGTCCAACTGGATAGATTGTATCCGATAGATCCCGAACGAGGTCCATAACGGTTGGACGCCCGCGTTGGTCGCTGCGCGTTGTAATGCAACCCGCCGGTTTATTTAGCATTAAGTAGATTCGCTCTTTCAACGGCTCAACGCGTTTACCCTCAAATTCAACGACATCTGTCTCTATATCAATCGCGTATCCTGGAACCAGAATAGGTTCACCATTAACACTGACAGCACCGGCGAGAATACGCTTTTTTACTGCCCGTCGAGAGGCGATCCCTGCGGTAGCAATATATTTTTCAAGTCGCATTGTCCTGTCCACGAAATTTCTTCAATCAAACCTACGGATTCTGACTCTCGTCTTTTTCTGTCCGTCGCGCTCAATTGCATAAATGCTGTCTGGATGTGTATACCCTTTGAACATAACGTCCTTTTCGTAGTGCATACCGAGTTTCTCTGCGACTCGGATTGATCGAATATTGGCGGGATCAATGATCGCGATCAACCGTGACAGATGTAGGGTTTTGAATGCGTAATTAAGCACAGCACTTGCGGCTTCAGTCGCATAGCCACATCCCCAGGACGAGCGCGCCAAGCGATAGCCGATCTCCGTCTCTGGTTGCCCACACACATCGGGGAAATAGAAAAGACCACAGTAGCCAATTACGGCTTTGCTGCTTTTTTCAACAACCGCCCACGGTCCGATCTCCTGTTTTTGCCGATAGTTTTTAAGGCACCAGCCGAGCCAATCCTGGACCCATTCAGCCGTCTGGATACCCTCGCCGAACCGCATCACTTCCGCATCGCCAAAGATACAGTTCATTGCCTCTGCATCCGAGAGGCGGAACAGTCTAACGATCAGTCGTTCTGTTTCGACGATAACTGTGGTAGGATGAATCATTCTTCTATGTGCCACCCCTTATCCATGGCGATGCGTCGCAACCCGCCGTCTGGATTAACAGCGACGGGATGCCCAAACAATTCCAGTTTGTGAGCATCTGTGTGATGGTTTCCATAGGCGTAAGAGTGGCTTAAGTCAAACCCGTGTTCAGCGGCGAGTTGTTGGGTGAGTTTGGCTTTGTTTTCCGCATAAGGATGCAGCCCAATCCGTTGTCCCGTAAATTTCCCGTCAATTATCTCCAGTTGGTGTGCGACCATTAGGTCGGTCTGGAAGTATGTATGAAACGGTTGAACGAGAAAGGACAACGAACCCGACATCAGGATAACCGTCCGTCCTTCAGCGCGATGGTGATATATCAATTCGGAAATGTGGGGTGCTATGCTCGGACGCAGCGTCTCGGTGAAGCAGCGTCGGGCAATCTCCTGAAGGTGTGTCTGCTCCAAACCGCGAAGGTAAATCTTATTAGGTTTTGCTGCTCGCAGAGATTTAACCTGCAGCAGATAGGATACCCACGCCAGCAAGTTCGGGATCGGGATCTCACCGTGGCTCAGCAGATACCGCAGAAAAACTTGTTCTGAGGAGAGGCGGATAATCGTCCCGTCTAAGTCGAAAACAGCACACGTTTTGGTGTCTCTCATGTTACCTGTTGCCCCAGTGCTTGTCGATATGCTTTGACGGCAGCCTCCATTCCAATGTAGAGTGCATCTGCCATGAGATGATGACCGATAGAGACTTCCTGAAGCCCCGGTAAGTCCTGCATTAACGGCAAATTGTCGAGGTTCAAGTCATGTCCTGCATTGATTCCAAGTCCTAAATCCGTCGCCTTGAGTGCCGCGTTCTTTAGCAATCCGAATTCGTGTTCAACTTCTGTCTCGGTTTTTGCCATGGCGTAAGGTGCCGTATAGAGTTCAATGCGATCGGCACCGATGTCCCGCGTCATCGCTATCTGTTCCACATCCGTTCCACTAAACAGACTGACACGAATACCCGCATCTTTCAAGGCTGCGATGATCGGTTTCAACGTATCGCCATCTTTGTGGATGTCCCAAACGGTATGGCTTGTTATCTCACCCGCCACAACAGGGACGAGCGTGCATTGCGTGGGTTTCGTCCGAAGTACCATATCAATGAGGTCAGGTCTCGGATCGCCTTCAATGTTATATTCGATAGCGGGTGATTTTCGGGTGTTGATTTCTATTAATCGTTCAGCGATGTCCTGCACGTCCGTTGGTGTGATATGTCGTTGGTCTTCGCGCGGATGCACCGTGATACCCTGCGCGCCAGCAGTGACGCAAGTATCAACAGCAGTGCGTATGTCTGGAATATCGCCACCTCGTGAGTTTCGCAATGTTGCGACTTTATTTATGTTAACGCTGAGAGCAATCATTTTTATTCCTTTTATGTACTTTTTATTTTTTATCGCAGTTAGAAATTACGGGAAAATACCAAGCTGCATATAGGATTTCGCGATTCTATGGATGGCATTGATGAACGCCGCTGTACGATAATCCACATCATCTTTGTTTTTGTGTTGCATACGGGTTTCACGTATCTCTTGATAGGCGTTTATCATGGTATCCTGAAGTCCAGAGTTTACGAGATCTTCTTCATCGGCACCGTGTATTATTTCGAGTTCATTGTCCGAAAACTGGTAGCCAGTGGCTTTTTCGACAGCACGGCGCATTGCGTGTTGCGTCTGATCCTCAAAACGTTTGCCGAGCCTACCGAATCGGACGTGTGACAAATTACGGAGCCACTCGAAATAGGAGACAGTGACACCACCAGCGTTAAGAAAGGTGTCCGGTATAATCATAATCCCGCGTTCTTGGAGGATTTTATCGGCATCCGGTGTCGTGGGTCCGTTTGCGGCCTCTGCAACAATAGCGGCTTTGATTCGCGGCGCGTTCTCCACGGTCAGTTGGTTTTCAAGCGCAGCCGGCACGAGGATATCACATTCTAACTCCAAGCAATCGTTCGGGTTCTCAATAAACTGCGCTCCCGGATACCCGCGGATTGACCCAGTTTCTTTCCGATGCATGGTGACTTTTTCGACATCAAACCCACGTGGCTCATAAATACCCCCGTTTCGCTCAATAATCCCCGTAACGCGTGCGTCTGCCTCCATCAGAAACTTGGCAGCGTGGGAACCGACGTTCCCGAAGCCCTGAATGACCACCCTTTTGCCGTGTAAACCCGGAGAAAGCCCAAGCTGCTTCATATCTTCTACAACACCACAGGCTTCTTGTAAGCCGAAGACGACCCCGCGTCCGGTCGCCTCTTTCCGCCCGTGAATCCCGTTTTGTTCGATCGGCTTACCTGTTACACATGCGATAGCGTTGAGTTTATCGGGTGCCATTGTAATATATGTATCAAAAATCCATGCCATTTCGGTTTCACCCGTCCCGAAGTCCGGTGCGGGTACGTCTATCCCAGGTCCGATGTAATTCTTCTGAATTAATTCGTAGGTATAACGGCGGGTGATACGCTCCAATTCGCTTTCCGAATATTCGCGTCGGTCGAGCTGGATACCCCCTTTTGCCCCACCAAACGGCACGTCAACGAGTGCGCACTTGTAGGTCATCAGTGCCGCAAGTGCCATGATTTCATCTTCGTTGACAAGGGTGCTATAACGGATTCCACCTTTTGTCGGTAGGATATGGTGGCTATGTTCTGCCCGCCAACCGTGGATGGTTTGAATAGTCCCATCGTCCCGCTTTATCGGGAATGTGAAATGACAGGAGTTGTTACAAATCTTTATCTGTTCCAAAAGCCCGCGAGGATATTCGGTGAATTGGGCGGCTTTATCAAAATCCCTATTTACTTTCTGGAAAAATGAGAAATCTTCTGCCATGATACGCCGACCTTAATGTAGTGACGGGCGAGGCACGGGGACCTCGCCCTACAATAATTTAGACTTGAGATGGCGAGGTACGGAGACCTCACCCGATAATAGTTTAGATTTCAGGGACGTAACATGAGACTCTTCACCGTAAAAAAACGATTTTACCGCTGCCGAATGAATTTCTGGAGTCGCGCATCCGCTTGAACTTCACCGACATACATATCGCCTTTTGAATCTAACCATATCCCGTGTGGACATGCGAAAAACTCACCAGGGACCGTACTCTCACGTTCAGAACCCCATTGGGAGATGACCTCGCCGTCGAGTGTCATGATTGTGATACGCTGCGCTAATTCAGCGATATAGACGAGATCCTCTTCGTCGATATAGATGGTGTCTGGCTGCCGAAGGTCTCCCCACTCTTCGATGTATTCTCCATCGAGTGTAAAGAACTGGATCCGGTTGTTCTCACGGTCAGCGACCATGAGCCTATTACGCGGATCGACTCTGACGCAGTGTGGGAGATCAAATTCCCCAGGTCCCGTACCGGGCTGCCCCCACGACTTAATCAGTTCACCATCAGGTGAGTATTTGTGAACGCGGGCGTTGCCGTAACCGTCAGTGATATACATTTCACCATCAGGTCCGATTGCCAAGTCTGTCGGCTTATTGAAGGGTTCTCCATCAGCGCCGGGTTCATCGGGTGTACCGAGTGTCATTAGCAGCTCGCCTTCCGGCGTAAACTTCCGCATGACGTGTGTGTCGCGTTCCGTGCAGTAGATGTTATCGTCGGCATCGATAAAAATTCCGTGTGCGTCCTTGAGGATGTCATCACCCCAAGAGGTCAGAAAGTTGCCATCGATGTCGAAGACGACCATTGGGTGTTCGCTCCGACTGTAGACATAAACCCGATCCTGTGAGTCAACGGCGACAGCAGGAACCCAGCCAAATTCCCAACCTTCTGGGAGTGTCCACCAATTTTCTTCTACTGTATACTGATGTGTGCCTTGTCCAAAAACCATAAGTTTTCCCCCAACTCTAAAAGGATTGGTATTCATTTTAGCAGGTCTATCAGAATTTCTCAAGGGAAAATTAGGTGGGACCTTGATGGTCAATGGTGCTTATTTGACGAGGATTTGATTGAAAAGTGAACGGGTTGTCTCTGTCCACTTTCCGTAATCTTGTAAAAAAGCCTCCACTGCAGATTTATCTTCGGTTGTTGTGTATCCGAGGCGGCGTGCCAATTGTGCCAGTTCTGTCCGGTTTCTCGGGAGGTCATCCAGTGCCCGATCGTGTACGATCCTTAATGCGTTCTCAACGCGCCTGAGAAATAGGTATGCCTCCGAGAGTCCGTCACGTTGTGCTTCCGTGAGTACCCCGATACTATGCAGTCTCTCAATGGCAAGGGGTGTGTTTTGCGCGCGAATAGAAGGTGCTTCGCCGCCGTGCTCGAGTTGCAGGGTTTGCACGACAAACTCAATATCGACAAGTCCACCGTATCCAGATTTGACGTTCTGGGTTTTGCCACGCCGTCTACGTCGCGTAGAGGTTGTTCGAGTCGCTTGTGCTTCTTTCCGTTGGCGTGTGTGGACGATCTGAGCGATCTCCTCAGGCGTTATCGGATCGGCGTAGCAGAAGGCGTGGGCGATTTCCAAAAACCGCTTTCCGAGATGTTCTGTGTCTCCAACAACGACGCGTGCCCGCGTGAGTGCCTGACGTTCCCAAACTTCGGCGGTTTTATCGTAGTAATTCTGATACCCCGCTAACGGTAGCGCGATGGCACCCCCGTTGCCATGCGGACGGAGTCGTAAGTCGATTTCATAAATACCCATTCCCTGATTTCCAGCAAGTCGTTTGACTAACTCTAAACCGACTGCTGCAAAATAGTCGGCATTTGACATGCCTTGTGTCGTTTCACCGGCTGCGGAATAGACGTACATGACATCCAGATCCGAGCTGAAGTTCAATTCGCGACCGCCGAACTTGCCCATCGCAATAATTGCGAAAGTGACGGGTGTTCCATCGGGTGCGAGCGGTGTGCCGTGTGCCTCGCGCATCTCTCCTTCAATTTCTGGATAAATTGCTTGCAAGACGGCTTCCGCTAAATCAGAGAGTTCTTCAGTTGTTGTCGGGAGTGTCGCGTTGCCGAGGATATTACGTAAGGCGATACGCCAGATCTCGTCGTTCTTATACCGCCGCAGCATATTCAACATCCGTCCCTCTGGTGCTTCTGCCACAATCTGCAAGGCCTCTTCTTGTTTCTCGGTAAGGGTTTTGGAGCGTTCTACCAATGTGGGGACGGTTAGTAGATCGAAAAGTTCAGGGCTCGCGATGAGCATGTCAGCGAGATACAGACTTGTCCCGCAAACACGGGTTAGCACTTCAAGGGTTGACGGTTTTTCAGCGAACATCGTATAGTAGCTGCTCCGCGCACCAACTTTGTCTGTGAATGCTGAAAGATAACGGAGTGCCATATCGGGGTTCGGAGAATCACGTAAAACGCTTAGGAGCGTTGGTGCGAGTTTAAAGAAGGTGCGTCTGACATTCGGGGAGAATTGGATGCCGTCGCCACCGTTCGCGAGCTGCTTTAGAAGACGCTGTGCCTCTCTTGCATTTTCAAAACGGAATGTGCTTAAGAAAGTCTCAAGTTGTTGTGAATCCTCTTCAGAAAGCAGGATTCCGATGTCAAGCCCGTCTGCAGATTCAATTGAAGTCGTTGTAATCTTCCGAAAAATAGCACGTACTTGCTCCGTGTGACGGCGATAGTCCGCGCGGAATGTTTCCAGTGCGTCAGTTTCTGAAGTGTGTGGGTAGCCGACGCGGCGGGCGAGTTCGCGCGCTTCGGTCTCTCCTTCGGGGATAGCGTAGCGCTGCTGATCGGCTTCAATTTGGATGCAATTTTCAACTGTGCGTAAAAACCGATAAGCAGCGGCAAGCGCGTCCGCATCTTCTGCGTCGAGGAGGGTGTTCTCCTTCAACGCCGTAATCGCTTCTAACGTGTTGTGTGAACATAACGATTTACGCTTGGCACCGTGGATCATTTGGAGGCATTGAACGGTGAACTCTATATCGCGAATCCCGCCGGGGCCAAGTTTCACATGCTTCTCAAGATTCGTACCTTCATTGACAAGCCGTTCCTCTATTCGCGCTTTTGTGCGTCGGATGTCTGCCTTAATCTCAGTGAGTGTCACACCGTCCAAATAACGCTGATACACAAACGGCTGGATCATACGGATGAACTCTTCACCAAACGCTATATCTCCAGCGACAGGCCGTGCTTTGATGAGAGCCTGACGCTCCCATAGATCGCCCCAGCCTTCGTAGTAACTTTCATAACTCTCCATAGAGCGGATAATGACCCCTGCGCTACTTTCAGGACGCAAACGGATGTCAACCCGAAAGACATAGCCTTCTGATGTTATCTCACTCATTGCCTTGATTAAGAATTCGCAGAGACGCGAGAAGTATTCGGTATTCTCGTTCCCCGTATCCGTACGTGCGTCATCTGAATAGACAAAAATCAGGTCGATGTCGGAACTAAAATTCAGTTCATAACCGCCTAATTTCCCCATTCCAATGATAGCGAAACGGCACGGGGCATCGCCTTCTTCATTGAGGGGTGTACCGTACTTGGGTTTCATTACCTGATCCCGTCCGATTTCATAACAGTGTTGCAACGCCGCTTCTGCTAAATTACTCAACTCCAAGGTCGTTGTTTCGACATCTGCTATTTTGAGAAGGTCGCGGAGTCCGATCCGAAGCGTTTCTCGGCGTTTGTAGCGTCGGAGGATACGGAGTTTCTGCTCGACCGAAGCGAACCGCGAAATTGATTGCGCCAGTTCCTGATACATTATCTGGGAAGTCTTCTCGGTTCCCATGAGGTCTGCATCAATGATGTCGTAGAAATATTCGGGCTTGCGAATCAGTGTTTCAGATAGATAGGTGGATGCCCCGAAACTTAAGATGAGGGGTCGTATAAGAAACGGGTCGTCTCGGAGGAGTTGATAGAGGGATCTGCGATAAAACGCGACTTGCCCAAAACGCGAGAAATGATTTAGCGCGGCTTCAGGGTTCGGGGAGTCTATGGCGGCTTTCAACACGCGGATAACGATGTCTGAAAAGCAGGATTGGATGTCTGCTTCATTGGTGGCGAGTTCTTGTAGACTTCGCAATATAGATTCGCTATCTATGCTGCCGGTTCTATCGGAAGCGTTGGATAGAATCCGATGAATTTCTTCTTTCTGCGGGTATGGGAACGGTAATTCTGTATAATTCATCAATATCTCCTCTATAAGCAACGCTACAATTAATGCTATTTTAGCACATTTTTTGTCCTCATTGCAAATCAATTTTCCTAAGCTCAGGGCTATTTATGGTAAACCTTAGAATTAATTGGACACTCTACACCGGCTGAGGTTAGGAAACCTCGCCTACCATAGGTTGGGTTCAGCGGTGTCGTGATTCATAGTTTTCATAGTTTTCATAGTGATTCATAGTATTCATAGTAACGTTTTGAAAATTGGGCGTTTAAAACCCTCATAAAGTCAGGTGTGACGTGGGTTTGTCGGGTATCTATGAAAGTGTTGTTTTTTTCCTGTTACTATGAATCTGCATTTTTGGCTTCTCGGAATTAGCGTTGTAACGCCACGGGTGGCGTGGGTTTAGGCGACTTTTTCCTTTTAGGAGTTTTAGGAGGGTTACTATGAAAGTGGTGTGCATCTGTGTGAAAACGAACGTGGATATATTTTTAACGTAATGATATATTTCTTCATGATTTTTCCTAAAAATGTTACACTGGTGTAACATTTTGTGTCGGGTGTGTAACGTTGGAAAACCCAGTCACCGTAAGGGTTCGTTGATGTTTCGTTTCCGATTTTCTGTTGTGAAAAAAATAATTTGGCGGAAAGTGTAACATTTTTTACTTAGCGGTCAGCGGTCAGGGCGGGTTGCTACGCAACCCTCTCAGCAGTCAGCAATCGGTTTCCGTTAGCAGTCAGCGGTTGATAGTCAGTAGGAAACTTATATAACCGCCAAAGATGTTGGATCGGTTTCCGTACCGGCGTTTTGTAGTTTGATATACTGTTCCGTCTTTGGAAAGTGTTATGGTATATTATACTATTTTTATTAACTGATGTCAAGTTAAAAATTAATTTTTAGCGGAGGTGTTCAATGTGTGTTTACTACTCTTTTAAGACTAAATAACCCTGACGAGCCTAGGGCTATTTATGGTAAAACCCATAATTAAGTGGACACTGGAGAGGCACGCGGTGAGTGGGCAGCCACAAGGGCTGCCCCTACAAGATGTGTATTTATTTTTAGGATCTACCATAGTTTTCGGTTTTGATTTTGATTTCTGTCTACAGATGTTAGCGTTTTTTGGGAATGTCGCGAGCACAGCGTGCTTCTACAGAAGAGAGTATAGACCTATATAAAACGGACATGTAAAACTATGGTAAACCTTAGAATTAATTGGACACTCTACACCGGCGAGGTTAGGAAACCTCGCCTACCAGGGGCGGGGCAAATGTCTATTTGTTTTTCAGGTTTACCATAAATGCCTCTGAATTTTCCGTTGACGGACCTCCCAAAACTTGCTATCATACCGACATGCCACAACTGAATCTCAAACCCAATCATAAGGCTGTCCGAGACTATTATGCCACGTTGCAGCAATATGACCAGCATGACATCAGACACGAAGGCGCAGTTAGTAATCCTTTCGCCTTTTTGCTTGATGCGTGTGCAAAGCAGGCGGATGCGACACTCGTTCCCCAATACGCTATGCGTACCCCAAAAGGCAACCGTATTGTCCTTGACGGGGTGGTACTTGACGCTTACGGGCTCCCCTTCGCCTATTGGGAAGCGAAGGATATGGACGATGATCTCCAGAGAGCCGTCGAGGAAAAACGGAATGCTGGCTATCCGCTTGACAATATCTTCTTCCAAACTCCGCAGCGCGGTATCCTCTATCAAAACGGAGAACGGGTTTTTGATGTGGATATCACCGAGCCGACCCGCCTAATCGCGGCACTTCAACACCTCTTCGCCGCACCGCCTGCTGCGCTTGAAAACTGGCACGCCGCTGTCGCAGAATTCAAGGAGATGGTTCCCACACTGGGGAGACGACTTGCAGAGTTGATAACCGAACAGCACAAGACGAACTCGCGGTTTGTCGCGGCTTTTACTGGCTTTTACGAACAGTGTCGCGCTGCGATCAATCCGAACCTCTCTGCAGCTGCGGTTGAGGAGATGCTTATCCAACATCTGCTGACGGAGCGCATTTTTCGGACGATCTTTGATAACCCAGACTTCACCCGCCGGAATATCATCGCACGTGAGATTGAGAATGTTATTGAGGTACTCATCCAGAACGCCTTTAGTCGAGACGAATTCCTCAAACCGCTGAACCCGTTCTATACGGCTATTGAGAACGCCGCAACCCTCTGCAAAGACTTCTCCCAAAAACAGCACTTCCTCAATACTGTTTATGAGCAGTTTTTTCAAGGCTTCTCTGTCGAAGTGGCAGACACGCATGGCATCGTCTATACCCCGCAACCGGTTGTTGATTTCATGGTGAAAAGCGTTGAATACATCTTGGAAACTGAATTTGACAGAGCGCTGTCGGATACCGGTGTGCATATCGTTGATCCGTTTGTGGGTACAGGGAACTTTATCGTCCGACTCATGCAGGACATCCAAGGTTCAATGTTGGAAGAGAAGTATAAAAATGAGCTTCATTGCAACGAGGTGCTGCTGCTGCCTTTCTACATAGCGAGTCTGAACATTGAACACGAATTCTTTCAACGCACGCGGATGTATCAACCCTTTGAGGGGATCACGCTTGCGGATACTTTTGAGTTGCTTGAGGAACGCCAGACGCAACTTTTCACAGAGGAAAACACGGAGCGGGTCGAGCGACAGAAGGCAGCGGATATGTTTGTCGTTATCGGCAATCCGCCCTATAATGTGGGACAGGTGAATGAAAATGACAACAATAAAAATCGGAAGTACAAAACAGTGGACGCGCTGGTGCGCGAGACCTACTCGCGAGACTCAAAAGCGACGAATAAAAACGCTCTTTCGGACCCATACGTGAAGGCAATATTGTGGGCATCGAAGCGAATTGGAGCGGAGGGCGTTGTTGCCTTTGTGACGAACAACGGTTTTCTCGACGGCATTGCGTTTGATGGGATGCGGAAACATCTCTCTCAGGATTTCGACGCAATTTACATTCTGGACCTGGGTGGGAACGTCCGTAAGAATCCGAAGTTATCAGGGACAACGCACAACGTCTTTGGCATTCAGGTCGGGGTGAGTATCAATTTTTTCGTCAAGAAAAGTGCGAAAAGAACAGACTCAGAATCTGTCCCAAAAACCTCCAAAATCTTCTATGCCCGTGTTGATGAATTTTGGCGCAAAGAAGAAAAGTACCACTATCTCGATACAAAAGAACATCATCAAAATATCGACTGGGAGCGGATAACACCTGATAATCGCCATACTTGGTTGACAGAAGGACTTCACCCCGAATTTGATACTTTTATTCCGATCGGGACTAAGGAAGCGAAGGCGGTAAAAGGTGCAGCTGTGGGGGTAATCTTTAAAAACTATAGTCGTGGTATTAACACAAGCCGAGATACATGGGTTTACAACTTCAATCGAAACAGGCTTGATACAAACGTTCAACAGATGAGCCAAATCTATAATGCGGAAGTTGCCCGATGGTCTCAACGGACAAATCGGGATGCAAATCTTGACGATTTTGTTCTGTCTGATCACACAAAGATTAGTTGGAGCGAAGCACTAAAACGGAATTTGCAAAGAGGAAAAATCGCTGATTTTTCCAAAGAAAACGTCAGAACATCGCTCTATCGTCCCTTTACCAAATCACATCTCTATTTTGACCGAACGCTGATTGAACGTGTCTATGTCTTTCCATCTATCCTCCCTACACTGGAAACAGAAACAGAAAATAGATTAATTTGCCTCACGGCTTTTGGAAGTAAAAAGTCGTTTCATTGTTTGATGACAAAGCAATTAACGGATGTTCATCTTACAGGCGATTCTCAATGTTTCCCGTTTTACACCTACGCTGAAGATGGCACCAACCGACAAGAGAACATCACGGATTGGGCATTGGCACACTTCCGAACCCACTATAACGACGACACCATCAGCAAGTGGGACATTTTTCACTATACATACGGGCTTTTACACCATCCGAATTATCGTGAAAAGTATCAAGCGAACTTCAAGCGCGATCTGCCACATATTCCACCTTCCCTTGCCTCCAACCCCCCTATATCCCCCCTTATCAGGGGGGCAGGGGTTGCATCGGACTTCTGGGGATTTGCCAAAACCGGTGAACAGCTGGCAGACCTCCACGTTAATTACGAGTCCGTTCCGAAATATGATAAACTGAAATACATTGAAGCCCTCGGTATGCCTATAGATTGGCGCGTTGAGAAGATGAGGTTATCTAAAGATAAGACGCAGCTGAAATATAACGACTACTTGACGTTGGATGGCATCCCTGCGGAGGTGTATGACTATCGGTTGGGCAATCGGTCAGCGTTAGAGTGGGTTGTGGATCAGTATCGTGTTAAAACAGACAAACGGAGCGGGATTGTGAACGACCCGAACCGTGTAGATCAACCGCGGTATATTGTGGACTTGATTGGGCGTGTTATTACTGTGAGCCTAAAGACGGTGGAAATTGTAAGAAAATTACCAGCATTAGTTAGAGATAGGGCTGTTTAGTTTTCGGTTCCGATATTGGTTTTGACTCACATAAGTTAGCGTTTGGACGCAAGATCGCGAGCACAGCTCGCTCCTACAGTGAAAAAATATCCATATACATAAAGTAAATATGTAAAACTGAATGGCCCTGAGTTAGAGAAAATGTCCCTTGCGATTAACACCGCGCTGTGCTAATATATCGTCAAAGTTTCATAAGGAGACGTACGACTATGTTTAAACTCGGTGTTATCAACGACGAGGTCTCACAGGACTTCGCCACCGTTGTTAATTTTGTGAAAGAATTCAACCTGCACTCCATCGAAATTCGCTCGGTCTGGGATAAACTGCCTAACGAGCTTACCGATGCCGACATCGATGAGATGAAACGCCTACTCGACGGCACGGATATTGAAATTATTGGGGTCGCATCCCCGTTCTTTAAATGCGATATAGACGACGCTGCAGAACGAAAAGAGCATCTTGAAATACTGAAAGGGTGCATCCGGACAGCAAAGGCGTTTGATACCGACCTCATCCGTACCTTCGTCTTTTGGGACACTGGCGAAACGGAGAAACGCTGGGACGAGATTATCGCCTCTTACGATGAACCGCGCAGAATGATAGACGGTGAAGGTATCGTCCTCGGTATGGAGAACGAATCCACGACTTCACTCCGCACTGCTAAACTCACGGCGGAATTTATTGAACAGATTGATTCGCCGAATATCCGGGGTATCTGGGATCCTGCCAACGAGGCGCACGCCAAGGGTGGTGAGACCCCGTATCCTGATGCCTATAACCGCATGAAATCGACGATGATCCATGCCCATCTCAAGGATGCGGGTCCGAATCCTGACACAGGCGAAATAGAATCTGTGCCTGTCGGCGACGGTATTATCGACTGGGAAGGGCAACTACAAGCCTTCATTGATGAAGGTTACGAAGGGCATCTCTGCCTTGAAACACATTGGCGCCCCTCACTGAAAATTGACGAAGCCATTCTGAATCGTCCGGCGGGGCAAGCATTCTCTGAAGCCGGTGAGGAAGCCTCTCGTATCTGTATCCAAAATTTATTGGCGATGATTGAGAACCTAAAGCAGTAAACAGATCTAATGAAAATTAAAGAAGTTCGCACATCTCTTTATGACATCCCGCCTGAGGTTGAACGGGTTGATGCTATCCAGACTTTTGTTTCTATGGAATTTCCTTTCATTGAGATTGAAGACGCAGATGGCGTTATCGGGACCGGTTTTTCCTATACCATCGGCAAAGGTGGAGAGGCGATCAAACAGATTATGGATGCGTATCTCACGCCTATCCTTCTTGAAGAGGATGCTTCTAACATAGACAGAATCTGGAATCGGATGTGGATGGATACGCATTGGGTAGGGAGAGGCGGCATTGTCACTTTAGGTATGGCAGCGGTAGATATTGCCCTCTGGGACCTCATGGCAAAACGTGCTGGACTGCCGCTTTATCAACTCCTCGGTGGCGCGAGGGCATCTGTTCCTGTTTACAATACAGACGGCGGATGGTTACACCTCTCGGAAGATGAACTTGTCAGGCAGTCTGTCGGATTTGTTGAGCAGGGTTTCAAAGGTATCAAGATTAAGGTCGGACGCGACAGCCTCCATGAGGACGTCGCGCGAATCTTTGCCGTCAGAAAGGCAATCGGTCAAGAACCGTACCTCATGATTGATGCGAATATGAAATGGAATGCGCGAGAAGCGATTCAACTTGCCTGTCGTGTCGAAGAGGCAGGACTCTTCTGGTTTGAGGAACCCATTGAGGCGGACGATGTGGAGAGCCACGTTACACTCCGCGAGAAAACGACTATCCCAATTGCTATTGGCGAGACGATTTACAATAAATATGTCTTTAAGGAGTACATCGCACAAGGTGCAGCGGACATCCTCCAACCCGATGCTGTCCGCGTTGGGGGTATCTCTGAGTGGATGAAAGTTGCGCATGCAGCGGAATGTTTCGGACTTTCCGTATCGCCACATTTTTTGATGGATTTACACGTACATCTCTCGGCAGCGGTGCCGCACTCGCTTTTTGTGGAATACATTCCATCATTTGACCCGGTGCTGATGGATACCTTGACGCTCAGAGACGGGCATTTTTCACCGCCGGATCGTCCGGGACACGGTATTCTGTTTGACAAGCAGAAACTCGCGGCGTATCAAATATCGTAGATAAACGGCACATGGAGTGTGCCTACTACTTTGAGGAGGACTTGTGAAACTTGAAAACCGTATTGCGATTATCACAGGCGGCGGACGGGGTATTGGTCGTTCAACCGCTTTAGCGTTTGCCAAAGAAGGGGCTGATATTGTCCTCGCTGCACGCACTGATACCGAGATAAACGCTGTCGCCAAAGAGGTAGAGCAGCTCGGCAGACGCGCACTCGCCATCAAAACCGATATTCAGTTGAAAACCGATGTCGATGCGATGGTTGCCCAAACGCTTGACACCTTCGGCAAAGTGGATATTCTCGTCAATAATGCAGGCGTGGCGATCCACAACCCGATTCCGAAGATTCGGGAAGAAGATTGGGATCTGACGATGGCGGTCAACCTTAAGGGCGTATTTCTCGGCACACAAGCCGTCTTCAGCCACATGTGTGAACAGAAATATGGGCATATCGTCAATGTCTCCTCAGTATCTGGCAAATCTGGGCATGTCAACGGTGGCGCGTATTGCGCATCTAAATTTGCTGTTGTTGGCTTTACCGAGACGACGAATAATGAGGGTAGACCGCACGGTGTGAAAGCCTCGGTTGTTTGTCCGGGTCCTGTGGATACCAAGATGCGCCGTGATAATCATCCAGACGATGTAATTGAACATCTCACGCTTCCGGAGGATGTCGCGGATCTAATTCTGTTCCTCGTGACGCAGCCACCCCGCGCACATACGCTTGAGACCGTTATCCGAACACCTTTGATGTGATGGCGAATGGCTGATGGCGAACCGCGAACCGCGATTAGCCAACAGCCAAGGACCAACAACTGTAGAAATGCTTATTGATTCGCACGCACACATTCAACTATCCCAATTCGATCGCGACCGTGATGTGGTGCTAAAACGCGCACAAGAAGCCGGGATCTCTGCTATCCTCGTCATCGGATTTGATATGGAGACGAGCCTCGGCGCAGTGGCATTAGCGGAGAAGCATGCACACATCTACGCCACCGTCGGGATGCACCCGCACGACGCAAAAGAGCTAACGCCGGATATTCTTGAGAAATTTCGTCAACTTGCTTCACATCCGAAGGTGATTGCCCTCGGCGAGATGGGATTGGATTATTATCGTAACCTCTCACCGCGTCCACTGCAAAAGGCTGCGTTTGAGGAACAGTTAGACCTCGCCGAGGCGATGCAGATGCCCATCATTATTCACAATCGTGATGCGTATATGGACATTCTACCTATATTGGAAGCACGACACGGAAGAATCCGAGGGGTCTTGCACTGCTTTACTGGCGATGTGGAATTGATGCACAGAAGTCTTGCGATTGGATTTCATATCGGTATCGGTGGAATTGTGACATACCCGAATGCCAAGGATATCCAAGCGGTTGCGAGGGAAGTGCCTGAAGATCGATTGCTCATAGAGACGGATTGTCCATGGCTGGCACCGCAGTTTCGCCGGGGCAAACGAAATGAACCCGCTTATGTCCGGGCTGTAGCGGAAAAGATTGCCGAACTCCGTAGCACTTCCGTTGAGACAATCGGTGAAATGACGACAAGAAATTTTGAGATTCTGTTCGCACAAACATGAAGCACCTCAATTTTCGTATGTACGCGATGGTGCTTGCCCTCGTCTGTGTCTGGGTGATTTTCACACTACTGACCGGCGGCACCTTTCTCAGTACCCGGAACCTGTCGAATCTCTCCCGTCAAGCCGCGGTTACAGCGATTCTTGCTGTAGGCATGACCCTCGTTATTGTCTCTGCTAACATTGATCTTTCTGTCGGTTACGGTGCCGGGTTACTCGGTGCTATCGCAGCGATTATACACGTCCGGTGGGGACAACCGATCATCCTGACCCTCTTCGCTGTTATCTGCATCGGCATTCTAATAGGACTGATGCAGGGGTATCTCGTAGCGTATCAGCGCATCCCCGCATTCATTGTTACGTTAGGTGGATTTTTGGCGTATCGTGGTTTAATGTTGGCTTTTACCAGAGGCGAGACCATCCTACTGCCAGACAATTGGCTCAAAGCGATCGGCAATGCCTATCTCTCGCCGACACTTGGATGGGGTCTCGTGATTGTTGGGCTCTGCATAAGTGGTGAACGCTTTTACCGACAGCATACCAGACGGCTACAGTATGGCACTGAAAGAGCCTCCCGCCTCCTCGTTTTGTTGAAGATAACTGGAACATCCTCACTGATTGCGGCGTTCATCGCCGTGATGAATGCCCATAAGGGGATTCCTTTTCCAGTGTGTATTCTGTTTGGATTGGCGTTTGTGTTTCATTTTATCGCGAACCATACCCGTTTTGGACGTTATGTTTATGCGGTCGGTGGGAATGCAGAAGCAGCGTACCTCTCTGGGGTCAACGTGCGGAGTATTACCTTGAGGGTGTTCGCGACGATGGGGGCATTGATGGCGATTGCTGGTGTTGTCTTAACAGCACGCGTCGGAAGTGCGAGTCCAGAAGCCGGACGGTTATTAGAGTTGGATACTATTGCTGCGTGTGTCATCGGTGGTGCCAGTTTAATGGGTGGGCGCGGGAGCATCTTTGGTGCGATTTTGGGCGCGCTCGTCATGGAGAGCCTTAATAACGGGATGAGCATGGCAAACATGGGTGCCGCGTGGCAAGACATCATCAAAGGTGTCGTGCTCGTCGCCGCAGTCGGATTTGATATGGCATCACGGCGGCGATGAACGAAACTATTTTGCTAAATTCCGTGCCTCTTTAAACTTCTCTTTAGCGAACTGTCCCCATTCCTTGATTTTTTCGTTGCGGATACTCGGATCTTTCCAATCAGTAGCTGCCATTTGCATTGCTTCTTCTTCGGTTATCGGCATCTTCGTTAGAACTGCTATTGCCGCGTCGCGTTTTGCTGGATCTTTACACTTCTGGATCGCTTTCCATGCATTGACGAGGTCTTTGTGGGAATCGATAATAAGGACACCAAAGAGACCGTTGACGATATCCCAGCGTCCACCGCCCTTATCTGAGTCGTATCGGAACGGTATTCCTTCCATAGCAAACGGATTTGGCACGATACATCTTTCACCGAGTTTATCGTAGAGTGCTGGTAGCACGCTTGCGCGGTTCAAGCCCCCTTTCCATTTGGGTCCCTCTGGATCGGTGTCGCGAAGCATCCAGAGTTTCTGGGCCTCTTCCGATAAAACGAATTCAAGGAACTTTTGCGCGACTGGCAAATTCGGTGCTCCTTTAAGGATTGCAATCGGATCAGCAGTGACGACTGCACCATCGGCTGGAACAGTATATTTAATTTTATCCGCACCGACAACAGCGATTTGACCGTAGGCGTAAAAGTCGATGGCGAGGCCGTAGATGACCTGTCCGTTAACGACATCTGTTGGAATAGCATTAGCACCGGCGGAGAAACCTCGGACATTACCACCGATTTTGGTTAGAAGTGCGAATCCTTCTTCCCATCCGAGGGTTTGAAGGATAATTTCGTACACCATGTGTGCGGAACCGCTTTCTCTGGGATCGGCGGCACCAATTCTACCGAGCAACGCCAAGTCACCTAAATCCTGCCATGCCGTGGTTTTAGGGAGTTGGAGTATTTCACGAAGTTCCTCATTGTACATGATACCGAAACTGGATAGAGCTGCCCCATACCACTGATGTTCAGCATCATAGAGTGGAATCCCTTGGAAGGATTGCATCATCTGTGCGAGTTGTGTCTCAGGGAGTTTGTAGGCGTGCAGCCACCCCCTGTTTGAGAGACGGAGGTAGTTATCGGTACCCCCACCGAAAAAGATATCGATGCCAATACCATCGGGGACGCGTTTAAACTCCGATTCAATAAATCGGTAGTTGGAGGAGGTTCCGCCGACATCTCGCCAATCCGTCTTGACGGTTCTACCGGTCTGTTCGTGGTACCATTTCTCGAAGTTTGTGCCGAATTCTGTCTCAATGCCTTCAGGGTGAGGGGAGATAAGGATGAGTTCGTCTTGGGCAGATGCAAGAAAGGGGAATACGAAGAGACATAATATCGCCCCCCAAGATAGGGGCTTAAAATAAGGCATTTTCCAGACTCCTTTTTTTGGGTAATCCTAAATTACCCGATTTGTATAGGACGTACACAATTTTCGGGTAGGTTCGGTTTCCGAACTGCCCTGGATCGCCATAGGCAGCTTTCCCCGATTTTGTGTTCGTCCTGTTAAGGTGAGAGCGTGGGTTTCAGGTCGAATATATATGCATACGGGTTCACCCATCGCTCTTTTCTTTTGTCATAAATTCCATAATGTAGGTGGGCACCGGTGCTGCGGCCTGTATTTCCGACGTAGCCGATAATTTGTCCGCGCATCACAGTTTGCCTGACTTTGAGACCATCTGCATAATTGTCCAGATGTGCATACAACGTTTTGAATTGAGGTGCTTCATGATCAATCTCAATTGTCTTACCGAAGTGATCGCCTTGTTTGATCTGTGCTACTACACCATTCGCAGCAGCGATAACAGGAACCCCAAGGCGGGTTTTAATATCCAATCCCTGATGAAATTCGCGTTTCCCTGTAAACGGATGCGTGCGCCATCCAAACCCGGAGGAATACCAAAAAGCGTATTTCTCCCCGCTTTCTTGTTGAAGCTTGACCGGTAGAATTGAAGGGTATTCATCAACTTGATTCTGATATTCACTGATATAGTCATAGACAGACTGAATTTCCGCTTTCAAGATGCTGGGAGTCAGCGGTGCCGGTGCCTCCGGCGCAGAGGTCTCAGGAGACACTGAGGTATCTTCCTGCTGCGGATCAACTTGTTCCTCAGGCACTTCCGGTATCCAAGTAATTCTACTGTCCCCGCCACCTTGGCCGAGGATCCCCAATGCCTCACGAATATTTCCTGCCACCCGGCGGATATTTTTCATCTCCTTTTTAATGTCAGCGAGTGCCAATTCGGCTTGACGTTTTTCTTCTGTTATCTGTTCAATTTTCTTCGTCGTGTTTGCTTGCAATTGCTGTTCAAAAAGGGTTCGCTGTTGTTTTTGAAAGCGTCCATAGCTTAGCCCCGCAATTGGTGCTAAGAATAAAACAAAGATGAGAGCCAAGAAAAACGATATATGCCCTCGGTTGATTGCAAACTGGCGAACTGAGTTTTTACGAGAGGACATAAAGATAAACGTATACATCCAGCAAATCCTCCTATCCCCTTTGACGGTCCTATCGTCTCAGGGGACATTAAGCAATTAACGCGCCTATTTCTTCATAATAACGTAAGTTCGATAAATAAAGTCGTAGAAACCCATTACGTGTATTTTTCATCAATCTACGGAATCCACGCTAACAGTGGAAATAAAGATACTACAAAAAGGTAACCGAGTCAAGCAAAAAAGCGTTTAAAATTCGATAAGCTGCTATCTGTCCAAAATTTCACAAACGTGAAACAATTGCTGGCATTTTCCAGACCAGAATGATGATACCGACAAGCAGAATGAGATACCACACCATCAACATTCGGATACGTGTTCCTTTGAAAATGCGATTTTGAGAGCGTCTCAATTTCATAAGGTCTCCTTATCACTGCGTTCTCCGCATCGCCCGGATCCGAGAGATACCGTACTTATAGACAATATCTATGTTAAATTCAATATCTTCGTACACAATTGTTTCGCCTTTCTGTGGCAAGCGTCCGAGCAACATGAGGATAAAGCCGCCAATGGTATTACACTGATCTGTCGGAATTTGGGTATTTAACGCTTTATTGACATCAACAATTGACATACGTGCATCAATACGCCAGTCTGCTTTTCCGAGTTTTTCGATATGGCGCGTAGGACGTTTGCGATTCTCCGCTATCTCACCTATAATCCTCTCTACAATATCCATCAACTCTACAATTCCGATACAACTTCCGTGCTCGTTAACCACAATCACAACGGGTATCTCTGATTGTCGGAGTTCCATCAATAAATCTATTGCCGGTTTAAGGGGCGGCGTGTAGTGCACCTCCTTCACGAATAACGATAAATCCTCCATGTCCTGTTCCGCCGTAATCACTTCTATAGCATCGACGATGCCGAGTAACTGGTCGATACGCTCACTATAGACCGGAATGTAACGCTGACTGGAAGATCTACAGAGTTGGAGAGCTTCAGAAGGCGTTGATTCTACTGTTAGCGGCGTTATCTCTGCCAAGGGCACCATTATTTCCTGTGTTGTGCATATATTCAAATCGAAGATTGAACGTAACAATTGGACCTCATACTCAGAAAATATGCCGATGTTCTCCAACAGTAACGCCCCAAATTGCTCACGAGATAGCGTCGGTTTTCGTTTTGAGTTTTTGAAGAATCCTCGTTTTTGGACCTCGAATTGCTGGTGGTCGTAAACAGCAGGGGTCTGAGATTTAGATAACGCTACGATTGCCCCGTCTTGTTGTCTTGTAGCAGGCATCTGGTGCTCTTCTGCTGGTGCGTCTTTGGTAATCTCTGCCATGATGATTCCTCCACGTTAAGGTCTATATTTCGGCGATGAGTGTCAGCTCCGTTTTGCCACCGAGCCCCGCGACGACCGGAAATGTTTTCTCCGCGGGTTTTCCGCCTTGTGGGACATATCGCACTTGCGGTGAGAAGTAGGCATACAACGCCGTATTCCGAGGGTTTGCAGTGGTGTTTGGACCCGAACCGTGTACCATCAGACTATGGAAGAATAGGGCACTTCCTGCGGAAAGTGGGACATCCATTTGTTGTTTGGCAACTTCTTTCCGGTCGGTAAGTTCTGCGCCCTGCTGCCGGGCGATGTGTCCCCAAGACTGCATACCCCATAGATGACTTTTTGGGATTACCTTGAAACACCCGTTTTCCGGTGTAGCATCGTTGAGTGCAATGCTGACAGTAACAAGGTTCGGCGGCTCCATCGGCCAGTATGCCGAATCCTGATGCAGTCCGTGCGAGGATCCGTGAAACGCAGGTTTGAACATCAGTGTACTTCTGAAAAGCAGCAGATCCTGCCCGATGAGTTCTTGGACGACGCTTATAAGTTTCGGATGCTGCGCGAGGTCTCGAAACACATCGGAGTACTGTCGTGTATTTTCCGCTTTCCGCAGCACCGGTAACCTATCCCCTTGCGTTTCGTTCTTGGCAAATGGTTCACGTTGGACGTGCCGGCGTGCTATATCCGCCTGCTCCTTTTCTGTGTCGGATTCTTGCCCCGCAGCGAACTGATGCAACCGGTGAATTTCTGCTTGACATGTCTCAATTTCTGGTGTTGACAGCAGATTTTCGACAACAAGGTAGCCCTCTTTCTCAAAAAAGGCTTTTTGTCCATTCTTATGCATTTCTATCCTCCGATCAATTGCTTAATTTCCCATAAGATACTTGAAATCGCAAAGCCGATATAGACACATGAGGCGATAAGCATCATAAAAGTAGAGAGTCGTTTCGGTTTTGCGAAGTCAGGTAGGAAGCGGTAGTTCATATAGAGTGTAAGAGGCACATAAAGTGCCATAGCGAAACCGCCCATGTATGCGGCATTAAAGAGAAATCCTAATTCACTGACCTTCAACTGCTCCATCACAAAGGTTATGACGCATCCACCGACGATCCAGATGCCAGCGATGAGGAGGTACCACCAACTCAAGTCCCGTTTTTGAGCACCTTGAAAGTTAGTGTAGATAATATCAGAAATTGAGCGTGACACCCCATCAACCAGTGCGAGTTGTGTTCCAAAAAGTGTCGCAACACCAACTAATAAGAATATCTTCTGCCCTGCGACTCCCCAGATTTCACCTAATATTTGTGCTTCATCATAAATGAGTCTTCCCTGTTCAGGGACAATCCCTTGTGGATGTAAAACCGAGAGTGCTCCAAAAATAAAGAGCATAATTGTGAAGGTGTTGAGTGCCCAAAAGAAGAGTATCTGGTCATTTTTCACATATTGCCACCATGCCGTGAAGCGCTTTCGATTTTCTTCTGTTGCTTCAAAGAGAAATCCTGTTGCAGGCACCTTTTCGCTCCTGCCCCGCAGAGGGTTCTGTAGTCCTGGTAGCTGTGCGCCCATGCCTATATTTTTATCCCGTAGATAGAACGTATAGAAAAGATTTGCGGTTCCACCTGCCCCAGCGAAGACTAATGCGCTAAATAGTTTTTTCACGGATATGCCTGGATCGATGTACCCAACATTTACCAAACCGGCACCGAGTTCCTTCCATGTATCCATTGAGCCGACAGCGAGGGCGACCAGAATTAACCCAATCGTTACAATACCGACCAGTACTTCGACAGTCCGTTCGACGGATTGGTAAACCATCTTCGGTCCGAAAAGGATGAGTGCGACGCCTGAAAAGGTCACGATTGTCCAAAAGGTATCGGAACCCCACCCGCCGGGTCCAAGTATGAGTGCTTTGAGCGCAAGCCCAGATGTCCGCGCCCATCCGGGTGCTATCCAACTCACTACAGTGAGGAGAATGAACAATGGACCGAAACCGCGCCAGATGCGGCTGTAACCTGTATATACCGTCTCACCCGTTGCGATCGTCCACCGTCCTACCTCGAAGTTAATCCAGAGTTGTAGAAATACCCCCAATCCGGCTGCCCAGATCATACTGCCGCCATACTCAGCGGCAATGAGGGGCCAGATTACACTCTCACCGGCACCAATGGACAGGCCTACCAAGATAGCCCCGGGACCTGCAATCTTCCAAAATGGCAACTGTTTCTCCGGCAACTCAACGATTTTAAAATCGTCAAGTGGTTGATAGATTTTAGACATTATGTCTTCCTCCGGTGGGTAACGTTTAAGTTTGCGTTAGTGCTTGACGTAACACTTCAACCGGATGCTTCGGTTGCACACCTGTAGCGTGCTCAAGTTGATGCCTACAGGAAAAACCGGCAGCACTGAGTGTGAAACTTCCTGACGGTTTCTCACGAACGGCACCAAAGAGCCGCAATTCGCCAATTTTCATGGAAAGTTCGTAATGTGCCTTCTCATATCCGAATGCCCCCGCCATACCACAGCAGCTCGAATCGATCACTGTAACGTCGTGTTCTGCCGGTAAACTTAACATTTTCACAGTTGGCTGGATACCAACGAGAGCTCGCTGATGGCAATGTCCGTGTAAGAGAATATCGCGCGGCTCAGTCGAGAATTCCAGCGGTAATTCGCCGTTTTGGATGAGTTGCGCGAAGAATTCCTCAAACGAACAGGTTGCTTCAGCAACGCGTTTCGCAGCAGGGGTGCCGATTAACTCAACGTAATCATCTGTGAGAGCAGACGTACAACTCGGTTCACATCCGATAATCGGGATCCCTTCATCAGCATAAACGCGGAGGGCATTAATGTTGTAGTTTGCATTCTCAATTGCTCGGTCAAGCATTCCCTCCGAGATGAGTGGACGGCCGCAGCACCGCTTCTCGGGCAGGAGCACCTCGAATCCGCACGCTTCTAACACTTCTACGGCAGCCTTGCCGATAGAAGGTTCACTGTAGTTCATAAAGGTGTCGGGAAAAAGGACAACTTTCTTCTCCGATGTTCGGCGCGAGGGACGCTTTCGGAACCACTGCTCATAGGTCGGACGGACAAAGGTGGGCATGTCTCGCCGTCGGTCCACGCCGATTATTTTCTCAGCGATCCATTTAGAAAGTGTATTATTGACTGCCCAGTTAGAGAGTGGTGAAAACATCGATCCAAGTGGTGCGAGCGCGCCGATTTCGCCGAACAACCGTCGATGCAACGGTAAGCCGTTTGCTTTATGATAGTGGGCGAGTACCTCATATTTTATCTTCGCCATGTCCACGTTAGATGGACATTCCGCTTTGCATGCTTTGCATCCGAGGCATAAATCCAGAACTTCTTGTAGCCGTTCATTGGTGAGTTCTGTGTGTGGCAGTGCCCCTGAAATAATAGAGCGGAGCGCGTTCGCGCGACCCCGGGTTGAGTGCTCCTCTTCACGTGTGCCGATGAAGGAGGGACACATAGTCCCTGTGAGTGTTTTCCTACAGGCACCAACACCGTTGCACATCTCAATCGCTCCACCAAATCCATCTTGACTGGAGAAATCGAAGTAGGTGTCAATTTTGATGGTACTATAGTCCGAACCGAAGCGGAGGTTTTCTGTCATCGGTGGCGCATTAACGATTTTACCCGGGTTCATAATCCCGTCCGGATCAAAGGCTTTTTTCACCTCAGTGAGTGCTTGATATATCTGCGGACCGAACATACTCTCTATCCACTCACTCCGAACGAGTCCATCGCCGTGTTCTCCACTCATTGCGCCGTCCAATTCCATGAGTAGGTCTCGGACTTCACGAGCGATGTCGTGCATTTTCTGAATATCGGTTTCGGATTTGAGGTTGACGATGGGTCGGTTATGCAACAGTCCAACGCTTGCATGTGCATAGTAGGCGGCGGTGGTATCGTATGCTGTGACGATTTCATCAAATCGACGGACGTATTCCGGCAAGTTCTCTATCGGTACTGCCGCATCTTCGACGAAACCGACTGGTTTGGCATCGCCCTTCATACCCATCAGCAACCCGAGTCCGGCTTTTCGAGTTTCCCAGACGCGTGCTTTTTCTTCAGCAGTGGAACATCGTACGAACGCATACCCGAACCCTGTGCTTTTCAGCGTCTTTTCAAGTGTATCCAGTTGTGCGTCCAATTCTGCTTGTGTTTCGCCGTAAAATTCGACGGCAAGGAGCGCGGCGGGTTCACCTTGTATGAAGGTGGTAAGCCGTGAGAATTCTAATGAGCCGCGCGCCATATCGAGAATGGTTTTGTCTATCAGTTCTACAGCGGTGGGGTTACATTCCAAGATGGGTTGCATCGCCTCCATGGCGTTGACGAGCGATTCAAAATGGACAACACAGAGTACCGTCCGTTTGGGAATCGGGACAAGGTTCACCGTTGCTTCAGCGGTTGTGGCGAGTGTTCCTTCAGAACCGACAAGAATTTTTGTCAGGCTAAAGGGGTGATTCTCATCGCATCCATCTCGGCGATAGGGAGTGACCTCTTTTGAACCGGCATCCGGGATAAATTCGTCGAGATTATAGCCTGCAACACGCCGCAAGATACGCGGATAGCGTTTCCGAATTTCTGCTGCATTGTCGGCACATATTCGGCAGAGTTCACGATAGATATTTGCTTCTAATGTGTTTCCGTGTTTCTTGATTTCTAATTCTTCGAGTGATATGGGGGATGCTGTAATTTGGTCTGCGTTGGAGAGGATTAAGTCGAGCGACATGACATGATCGATGGTTTTACCGTAGATAAGCGAATGTGAACCTGCGGAATTATTCCCGATAGTACCACCGACATTTGCCCGGCTGCTCGTGGCGACATCAGGAGCGTACATCAGGCCGTGTGGCTTCAGTTTATGGTTCAACTCGTCTAAAACGATACCGGGTTGGACCCGCGCCCAGCGTTCGGCGACGTTCACTTCGAGCAGTTGATTCATGTATTTAGACATATCGAGCACGATTGCTTCACCGACGCTCTGTCCGGCAAGGCTTGTGCCGCCACCACGCGGAAGGATCGGAACCTTGTGTTCTGACGCGATTTGCACTGTCTTAATAACGTCCTGTTTATCTTTTGGAATTACGACCCCTATCGGTTGTATCTGATAGAGACTTGCGTCTGTGCTGTAGAGTGCTTTGGCGTACAGGTCGAAGCGAACCTCTCCAGCAAGCGTATTGGATAGGAGTTGTTCAAGGTTTTCCGATGTGGAAGTGTCCATATTTTTTGTCCAAAATTTTTAAGTTATTAGATCTGATCACCGTAAAAAATTTAGAAAAATTTGACATCACGGTGTGAATAAGATATAATTAACCATAGAATGCCCCTGTGGTGGAATTGGTATACACGGCAGGTTGAGGGCCTGTGCCTTAATTGGCATGCTGGTTCGAGTCCAGTCGGGGGCATTACCCGTCTATTTCTCCCGTTTCGCTGTGCGAATCTACGAAACATTACCGAGTAATTCCTGATACACCTGATACGTTCGTTCTGCAATCGTCTCCCATGTGAAATTTTCGACGCGGGTAAGCCCGCGCGCAATTAGATCCTTCCGAAGATTTGCGTCGTGTGCGATGCGACGTACCCTTTCTGCCAATGCCTCTGCCTCTGCCTCTGGGAAAATAAGACCGGCATCGTCAATCACCTGCGGAATTTCGCCAGAATCTGAACCGATGACCGGAACTTCGCATGCCATACCTTCTATAAGGACTCGCCCAAAAAATTCGACCCATCCTGCCGTTGTCCGAGAGGGTAAAACTAATGTGTCCATACAATTGATATAGGCGGCTACCTCTTCAGGTGGTACCGCATCTATCCAGACAATCTGTTCAGAGATACCGAGGGTTCTGGCAGTCTTCTGAAATTCGAGTTTGTCCTCGCCTTGCCCGACAATCAAAAGTTTATAGGTGTGCGTGGTGTCTTGGCTTGCGAGGTGTGCCAGTGCCTCAAGCAGTGTATCTATTCCCTTCATTCGTAGCAGCCGACCGACATAACCGATAACAAAACAGTTATTGAGTCGCAATGCGCTCCGCAGTTCGCTGACATCCATTTTATAAAAATGGCGTACATCAACACCGTTTGGAAATGGTGTCTGTTCTCCAGTATACCCTCGTTCGGTTAGGATCTTACCGGCGTTTACACTGAGCGGAAAGGCTCTATCGGTTTCTCGAAAAACGCGGCGTTCAATCCATACCGGCAGTATACCAAATCGTTGTTTGATCGGTATGCTGAGTGAGGTCCGAAAGATAAAACGGCTTTGCGGACAGTACTTCCGTTTCAAACGAACTGTCTGTAGCGCATTGAGACTCCATGCCTCCTCTTCCAAGTGGATAATGTGGGGTTGAAAATCTCGGAAGTGAGGCTTCACACCATGACGGTAATAAAAACGACTGCCGTAGCCAGAGAAGCGGATTGGACACGGAAATTCCCCGCACGATGTGTCCGGTTCTGGTTCAAAGACGATGTCTTGGAAGCTTTCATACCAACGCGTAGGTGTAATAACGCGTAGCGTAACATCCGGACGTTCGGCGATGAGTGCGAATTTTCGCCGATACGGTTTCATAATATAGGAATGAGAGAGAACTAAGACACGCACAACTGGTTGTTATCCCGGATTTACCAAGGGCATTCTGAGCCTGCGGCTATTCCTCATCAAGGTTCTATATTTCGTCTTCATCATTCCGGACGGCGGTAAAATTGATTTCAGGAACTGTATCTGCTTCCGTCTCTACTGCTGTTCTTGTCTCCGTTGCCGCTTCATTTGATGCGGCAAGTACATTCATTAAGCCCTCAAGACGCTCTCGAACGTCGGCGCGTTCTTGCGCAATGGCTAACCGTTCTAAATGAAGTTCCTCTTCAAGATGGCTATTACGCTGTTCAAGTTCTTGAATTTGGGCATCGCGCTGTACCACATCGCTGTTAAGTCTGGCAATCTCAGCTTCAAGTTCGAGTTTGTTTGCTCTTAATTCTTGAACTGTCGAAATCGCAAGTTCAACATGCTCTTCGAGAAGTGATACAATACTTTGTTCCAATGATTCAGCCATATTTGGGTCTCCTTAGTGTTTGGATAGCACGGGTTGGGGAACCCAACCCCTACACAGGTTATGCTATAGTGAACCGCGAACCGCGAATAGCGATCAGCACATAGCGAATAGCGAACCGCGAAGAAGGCACAACCTAACAGGTTATGCTACAAAAGAGTATTCTGTGTAAGTCCTATTCAATAAGTGATAAATGCTCAGTGTTTGCCCAGTCTGGACATTCATGGACGTAGTGGAAAAGATACTGCTGTGCGTATCCGACGCCATGTCCAAAATAGTTGGACGCGAATTCGCGTATTTCGCGATGTGTTGCGCGCCGCCGGAGATAAAGCGTCTCGAAAATGCGTTTTATCCAGACATCGATCGGCAGTGCTGCGAGATGTCCAAGCGAAAATAGGCAGATACAATCAGCAACCTTTTCGCCAATGCCTTTACGCTCCATTAGTTTCTGTTTTGCTTCGAGATATGGCAGTTGCTTCAGTGCGGCGAGTGAGAGTTCTCCGCTCATGACCGCACACGCGGTATCCTGAAGGTAACTTGCCCGGTAGCCAGTGCCATGGGTGCGAAGTTCCTCTTCAGTTGTTGTTACAAGATCGTGTGGGCTTGGGAAGCTATAGTCCACATACTCGCCAATTTTTAGTTTCTTACCGTAGTGCTTGGAGAGCCTACGGATGATTCCCCGGATTCGTGGGACATTGTTGTTTTGTGATAAAATAAAGGACGCTATTGTTTCCCAGAGTTCTTGGTTCAGAATGTGCATCCCCGAGAGTTTCTGAATCGTTCGATGGATATAGGCATCTTTATTGACTTCCGCGAGGAGTTTCGGGACATCGCGTTCCAAATCGAGATAGTGACGAAGATACGGCACCAATACTGCCATGTCTTCATTCGTTGAGCTTTCAACGTATAAGGTAGATCCTTGTTGCGAAATTTTAAGTATCCGTCCCTCTACAACTCCGTAATAGGCATCACCTATCCTATTCCATCTAAATGATTGTCCAGATTCTAAGGTATATTTCAGACTAAAGTCTGTTACATTCCGGATCTGCATGCCAGCGTTTGCCAATTTTTTAGGAAAGTTTATCGTCAATTTTAGAATTATTTTTATCTTATCTACGTTGTTGAATGATTTTATCCAATTAGTATATAGCATATTTTAAAAATTGGCAAATTTTTATCAAATTCTGGGTGTGTAAAGTTTTTGGCAGCAGTCTGTGTTGGAAAGGCTGAAGGTTGAAGAAGGAAGACGTTGATGAATTTTTTTTGTAACTTTTTTATTCATTTTTCTCACTTTAATTAATAGAAGGGGAAAATAGCGTTTTATTTTTTTGCATTTTTGAATGAATTGATGCAGTCGGAGAATTAGGAACATTTTCTTTTAACTTCTTTACGTGAGACATATTTGTAGCATACGTCATAAGCCTCACGCGCAAATGTAATACAAGGAATGGATTCCATCTATTCCCATTAGTTTGTTTGAGTAAAAAACGGCTCAGGTTCGATATCGTCGGTTGGTGCAGAAGTCATACCTTTTCGTTTTGACTTTCAAGGACTTCGTACTTGGTCACCTTGATAGTGTGGTTTCAGAGAAAATATCAGCCGTGATTTCGTCCGAATCTTCTTGTTTTTTTGACATGTTTCCCGATTTGTGTTTTAATCTTCGCGACTGTCATTGATAGCAATACTGCTGCAGTGAACTTTACGCTTTATTCTCTATGGAGGAAATCATGAAAAAACGAAGGATCTTAGGAATCCTGATTCTCAGTTTTTTGTTGATTATTAATATTTCTAAAGGCGGTGCTGAAGGAAATTGGACGCTGAAAGCAGACATGCCAACGCCGCGATTTTCTTTCTCTACTGCTATGGTGGATGGAAAAATCTACGCTATCGGCGGCGAAGTCGATCGATTCGGGGATGTGTCTGTGGCAACGGTAGAAATGTACGATCCGAAAACCGATACATGGCACCGAAAAGCAGATATGCCGACCGCAAGAAGTTACGTATCTACCAGTGTGGTGGATGGAAAAATCTACGCTATTGGGGGTACAAAAATGAGGAAAAAGAAGGTATTTATTAATAAGGAGTTTCGCGGTGTTGCATTCAATCTTACACATCTTTCAACCGTAGAAATGTATGATCCAATTGCAGACACCTGGACCCAGAAAACGGATATGCCTACACCAAGGAGTACGAGTACCTGTGTTATGGATGGAAAAATCTATGCGATTGGTGGTCTTTTGCGCGTGGAAAAGCTGCATCGACTAAAAACCGTGGAGGTCTATGATCCCGCGACAGACTCCTGGCGAAAATTGCAAGATCTGATTCACGTCCGTGATGGGCTAACGACTGCTGTTGTTGATGGGAATATCTATGCGATGGGTGGGACGGGATGGCCCCAAATTCCAGCCCACCCAGGCCCCTTTCTCGCCAGTGTTGAAGTGTTCGATCCCAAAACCCATCGCTGGCGTGAAAAAGCCGAGATGCTTACTCCAAAATCAGGTCACACGGCGAGCGTGATAAATGGAAAAATCTATGTCATAGGCGGGGGGTTCCGGGGCAATGGACCATTTATGTATCTTTCAACGATTGAAATTTACGATCCCCAAACCGACGAGTGGGCACAAGCACCAGAGATGCCGACAGGGAAATTCGGACATGCGGCAGCGGTCGTAAATGGGAAGATATACATTTTTGGAGGCCGTGGTGCGGAGCATGAAGATCCGCTTGTCAGTGTCGAGGTTTATACACCAAAGGAAGTTTTTTGGAGTGTTACCGCAACAGGAAAACTTCTGAAAACGTGGGGAACGCTAAAAAAAGAGATTGAAGATTGAATACCTTCGCCAAAAATGAACGATCCTTCATAAGTTAGCTGAAGATGTTACCTTACCCACGATGATCTCAACGCACGCACCTTTACGTAGTGTTTACATTACTGATGACATGCGGAAGTTCTTGAGATGTTTCTGTTTTTGGCGTTTCCATAAACACATCATACCATAAACCATAGGGCTCTTTAGTTTTAAGAGTTAAGTTTACTTATGTGAAGCCTTCTCGTTTCCGGAAGCCCGAATTTATTCGGGACAGCACACTTTTCCCGAACAAGTTCGGGCTTCCGGAGTTAAATTATTGGAAAACTAAATATCCCTGCTATAAAATATACGAAACAACAATACTTTAACGTCTGGCTGAAAGCGTTTCGTTCCATTAAGACGTTTCGCTTTGAGTCGGCGTTCTCTTCATGGCTGTGCCGTATTGCCAAAAATGTCTGTATCGATTACCACCGCAGACAGAAAGCGTTGTTTCACATTGATTCCCTCCACACTATCGACCAACGCCGCATCGCAACGTTCCACTCCGATCCGTGTGAATTGCTTCAACAACAAGAACTCCGGCAACACCTGCGAGAAGCGATTGAAACACTCACACCATCCCACAAACGCGCGTTCCTCTTATACTACGTTGAAGAACTTCCTATTAGAGACATCGCCACACGCACCGGACGCAGCGAAGGCACCGTAAAAACGCATCTCCGTAACGCCCGCCTCCAACTCCAAGACCTGCTCGCGTCTTACCTGAAGAATCGGGACGTTCCCCGACGGACGTGAACTTTATAGTAGATTCTGTAATTACTTATACACTTAAGCATCAGTGCGGTTACGAAACCGCACCTACCGGGGGATGAAAGTGTGTATTTATTTTTGGAATTTACTATAAAAAAGCGAATTTTTTAGATTATTTTGCATTTTATGCACGTTTTCACCCCTAAAATTACGACTATATAATTGGATTTTTTATCCCACACTTTAATTCCACAGATTTACCATAATTTAAAAGGAAAGGGGCAAAAGCGCGCCGAATGTTGACCGACTCTACCGATTATGAAGAATACAGCGATGCTGAACTTGTGCGATGTTGTCAGAAAGGTGACCGAGAAGCAGAGAATATGCTGTGTAAGCGATATTGGGGTGTCCTTCACAAGTTTTTCAAATAGAGAACTGGCAAAAATAGTGCGGATGCAGAAGACCTCCTCCAAGAAACGTTCATTGAAGCGTTGGGAAGCCTAAAAACGATTTCGACACCAAGTAGTTTTCGATGGTGGCTGCGCACAATTGCAAGACGGGTCTTGGCACGGTGGATAGCGGAGAAGCAGAAGCGAGGGGACCGGGTAGCATTGGATGCTGCCCCAGATATTCCGTCAGAACGCGATCTGGATTCAGAAGATGCCCCAGGACAAACGGCACTCAAAGAGCTATTTGCGGCACCCGTGACATATCAACCTGAACATGGCGTACTTGACGACGAACTCGGGGACATCCGTCGGCGTTTTGAAGGGACGCTTCGACCTGAGGAGTTAAGGCTATTTCGATTAAGGCATCAGAGTCGTATGAAATTTAGAGGGATTGCCAACGAGCTGAATATCAAAGGCGGGACAGCTAAGGTTCGGTATCGTCGATTGGTGAAGAAGTTTAGAACGTGGTTAGAAAGGCATTATCCTGATCATTCGCCCTAATACGATTTGACATTCTTTGCGTTTGTGTGTATAATATTAAGACCTCTGAGGTATGAGAATGAAAGTCTATTAGACAAAAATTGAATAGGAGATACCTTAATAAGACATGATTATCTTTCTACGCGAGAAATTTATTGCACAACTCTTTATGTGGATCATCGCTATCGTGTTTTTGATAGGAACAGTGTTCCTCTATAGTAACACACGCGGGGGCGGTGATGGACCGGAAGGAGAAGTCGTTCTCAGGATTGACGGTGCCGAAGTCAAACGGGGTGAATTTGAAAACGCTGTTGCGAATGCTATAGAGTCGCAAAGGCAACAAAGTCGGAGTGTCGGTACACCTGACCGAGAACAGACACAACAGGCGGTCATTGATCGTTGGGTGCAGCAGACGATTCTTGGGAGTGTCGATATTGCCGATGCGGACATAAGACGTTACATCCGGAGCGACGCGGACCGTGTCCAGCAGTATAATCTTTATGAGCAGTTCGGCGCAGTAGACCTCTATACAGAGAATATTCGGCTGCAGCTCAGTTCCACTGCACTCCGAGACAGCATCCAAGCCTTGGAATTAATAACCGATACTGAAGCAGAACAGGCATATCGCCTTGAATCCGATAAGGCGAAAGTTAAATTTATCGAATTTAAGCATAGCGATTACACCGCAATGGTTGAGGTGGATGACGCGGCAGCAGAAGCCTATTATGAGGAGAACAAGGATGACTATAAGTCCCAAGAGCAGGTGAACGTCAAGTTTATCAGAGTGGAACCCATCCTTTTTGTTTCGGATGCAGAGGTGAAAGATTACTACGAGGCAAATAAGTCGGCGTTTACGACACCCGAAGCCGTCAAAGCGCGCCATATCCTAAAGAAGTTTCCTGACGGTGCAACTGACGAACAGAAAGCGGAGGTCAAAGTCGCTGCAGCGGAATTGCTGAAAACCATTAACGCCGAACTTGCAGCAGGTGCCGATTTTGCTGAACTCGCAAAAACACATTCGGAGGGCCCTTCCGCAGTACAGGGAGGCGCATTAAGAGGGTCGAATCCGAACCTCCCTGCTGGCGACTATTTCGCACGTGGGGATATGGTAAAACCCTTTGAGGAGGCTGCCTTTGATACGCTGGAGATCGGTGGCGTGAGTGGTCTGGTTGAAACGCAATTCGGATATCATATCATCAAATTAGAGGAGAAGAAGGCACCAGAGGCTCAACCTTTTGCGCAAGTCCAATATGAAATCCAACAGAAGTTGGTTCAGGTCAGCGGGGTTGATGAGGCGAGACAGATCGCTAATGACCTGTTGTATGAAGTCGAAATTCAGGACTATGACGCTGCACTCGCACATGAGAACTTTAAAGAATTTCCACTTGCTGTTTTAGAAACCGGCCTCTTCAGTCGTGATGCTACAACGATTCCGCGAATTGGCGCGAGATGGGGATATGAGGAATTAATCCAAGAAATTTTTGATATGGAAGTGAATGTAATAAAGGTCCTTGAGGCAAAGAAACGGACGGGTGAAGTAGAAGCCTATTTTGTTGCTACTGTCTTGGAAAAGAAACCGGCTGCTATCCCGCCGTTTGCTGAGGTAAAAATAGAGGTGGTTGAGGCACTGAAAGGGGAAAAAGCGAAAGCAAGTGCCTTGACGGATGCACAAAGCCTATTTAACCAGCGCGACACCGCCGAATCCCTTGAGGCGTTGCTTGAAAAGTATAGTGCCCCCGAAGGTTTGACAGCTGACCGGCTCTCAGTGCAAGAAAGCAACCTATTCTCACTGAGTGCCAGTAGCAACTATATTTCGGGTATGGGGAATTCTGATGAAGTAATGTTTGCCGCATTTCAGATGAAGATGGATGAAATTGGGGGTCCCTTTGAGGGTAACTCTTCCGTGTACATCGTTCAGCTTGTTGAGCGACAGGAACCGGATGTCGAGGCGTTCCAAATGGATCCGGCTGAAAAGACGCGACACCTTCAGACAATCATCCAAGCGAAAAAACGGGAAACATATTTGAACTGGTTCGCTGCACGCAAAAAGAGTAGTGAGCTCTGGATTCATCCAGATTACCGTTAATCTTTAATCCGCTGTTAGATACGATGTGATTGGGCGAGGTCCAGGTGCCTCGCCCTTTTTTGCGTCCGCTGGCAAGGTTAACAACACTATAAATAAGGGTAGGTAGCGTCGGGGTGATAGTCTGGCAGCAAAGCATCGTGTGTTTGTCCTGTGATGAGGCTTGTGCCGTCGGTGAAGCGTTCGGGACGGTGGCGGAGAAACTCAATTAGGCGATTTCGCCAAGGGATTAAAAGGGGTTCAGCCCCGCTCTGGCTTGCGAGATCGCGTGTTTCATGCGGATCGTCCTGCAGGTTAAAGAGGTGTTCTCTACCGGTTTGGGAGTACCAGATGTACTTATGGTGTCCGTCTGTCACATAGTGGCTGCCGTGATTGTAATCGTAACACCCTGAATGCTCGCCGTGCAGACAGTCTCGCACCCGATCAGTGTCCCCTCGCATGATGGGGAGTAGGCTCCGACCTGTGCAGGTGCTTGGTGTCTCAACGTCAGCTGCGTCCAGAATAGTGGGCATAATGTCCTGTAGGCCGACCGGGCTTTGACAAACAGATTCTTGTGGGTAACCCCATTTCGCCGGTGCCCGCATTAAAAATGGGACGCGAGCGGAGGCTTCATAGGGCCAGGTTTTACGATACAAATTGTGGTCACCAAGCATCTCACCGTGGTCGGAAGTGAAAATGACCAGACAGTCTTTCATTCCGCCGGTATGCTGAATCAGACGACCGATCTGATCGTCGATGAAGTTAATCATCGCGTAATAGGCAGCGCGGGCACAACGCATGTCGTAGTCGTCGAGACGGATTTCCCATGCGTTTGGATCTAATCCTTTCTGAGGGTCCTTAAATTCGGGTGCCCAATCGCCAACCACGGGTGGTGGGAGATCCCGCTGGATGTAGCGTTGGTAGTAATGCGCCGGTGGTGTTAGTGGTGGATGCGGGTCAATAAAAGAGATATTGAGGAAAAAGGGGACTGTCGGGTCGCGTTTTTGCAAGAAGTTGAGTGCGCGATCAATACACCAAAACGTGTGCATCTGTTCTTCGGGGAGATGGTGGGGACGCCCCACCCATCCGTTCGCAGAGACACCGTGTGCCATACCTGGATCAACATCGTTGCGGTGGTGGTATTGTTGCAGCCAGTCAACGTAGTCGTTGTGGTTCCCGCGGGTGGCATCAGCTAGCTGGAGGCGATCAAAGCCGTATCGCTTCCGCGGCGGGGTCAGATGCAGTTTGCCGATCATCTCGGTTTGATAACCTGCTGCGGACAACTCGCCTGCCAAGGTATGCGGGGGGTTCCACGGCGCGCCTCTAAATCCGACTGCCCCGTTCGCTGCTGGCGCAGTTCCAGTCATAAGACTACGCCGGGCGGGGATGCAGCTTGGGCATTCAGCGTATCCACGCCGAAAGTGCGTGCCGGTGCGACCGATCCAATCGAGGTTTGGGGTCTGCAGACAGTCTGGACCGTCAGGGTCCAGTCCGAGGCAGTCCCCGCGTTGCTGATCAGTGGAAATTAAAAGAATGTTAGGACGGGTGTCAGACATCTCAAACTCCATGTGACGAAACGTCAAACGAGCAATTCGCCGCGCCGAGAGGCGTATAGGGATTAATTGAGAAGTTTATAGAAAAAATTACGACGTTTAGGCATATACCCTAACTCAGTAATAGTCCTTTCAATCTCCTCAATCGGCATGCAATAGACGGTTCCGGCTTGGCTGACAACGTTTTCTTCTATCATTGTGCCGCCCATGTCATTTGCGCCGAACTTCAGGGAAAGCTGCCCAATCTTGGGACCTTGCGTAACCCAGGAAGACTGAAAATTGTCGAAGTTATCGAGAAATAATCGGGAGATGGCAAGTGTCTTAAGGTACTCAAAACTTCCCGCTGGCGGTATATGCTCCATCCGTGTGTTAGCGGGTTGTAGAGACCAGCAGATAAAAGCCGTAAATCCGCCCGTCTCATCTTGCAAGTCGCGTAAACGTACGAGATGCTCAACCCGTTCAGCGTAGCTTTCTACGTGTCCATACATCATTGTTGCACTCGACTTAAGTCCGACCAGATGCCCTTGCCGCATGACTTCCAACCATTCGTCAGCGGTGCATTTCTTGGGGCTAATCTCGTTGCGGGCATGTTCGGTGAGAATCTCGGCACCGCCACCGGGAATCGAATCAAGCCCTGCGTCTCGTAAGCGGCTCAGCGTTTCTCGAAGCGGCATGCGGTTTATCTTGGCGAACCAGTCCAACTCAGGTGGCGAGAACCCATGGATGTGGATGCGGTAATTCGCTTTAATCCAGCGCAGGAGGTCTTCGTACCAATCGAGTTTGAGTTTCGGGTGTAGACCGCCTTGCATGAGAATCATCTCACCGCCGAGGTCAATCGTTTCCTGAATTTTTTTTCCAAGTTCGTCCCGCTCCATGACATAGGCATCCGGATCTTTGCGATGGCGGTAAAACGCACAGAAATCGCAATCAACATAACACCAATTGGTGTAGTTGATATTCCTGTCAATAATATAGGTGACGTAACCTTCAGGGTGTTTCCGTTGCCGAATGACATCTGCGGCGTGTCCTAAGGCGAGTAGGTCGTGGCTCTTGAAAAGCGTCAGACAATCGTCAAAGTCTAATCGTTCTCCGGCAATCGATTTTTCGAGAATAGGCTGGATATTTGTATCCATTTAGAAATTTCCTTTGGTTTTGTAACAATAGAGGCACAATTCTATATCTCAATTGTACCACCTTAAGATTAAATTGTCAACTTTTCTGCGATTTTAACTTGACTTTTTTGAAAAATTGGGTATAATTAATAATTGCGCTTAACAATCTGGATCTGTCTATAATAGGGAGAGATATCAATGAACGAAGTCGTTTACAACGAGGATTTGGTGAAAACAGTGGAAAATAAATATCTCGCGGTAAATGTTGTTGCGAAACGTGCGCGGCAAATAAATGCCGATGGTTTACCGATCGTCCGTCCAAGTGCGGGGAGTAAAAAACAAAAACCCGTCGCTATTGCCACACAAGAATTAGTTGAGGGGAGGCTTCATTATAAACAGGGTGAAGCAGAAGCGCCCGATTCGAGCGCAGCCTCAATTTTTACAGATCCTCAAGACTCAAATGATGAGAGCGATATCTTCAATGAAGAAATCGTCTCTGATGCAGTGCAGCAGCCTGAAGAAGAGGAGCGCGAAGAAGGACTCTAATCTGTGTGAATTGGAAGACGTTTTCTGCTGAAAACGCTTCTCGGTTAAAGAGAAAAATCACTTGACAATCTACAGTAGAGCGGGTATAATTATAAGATGTCTGTTTGCTGACGTGGCTCAATGGTAGAGCAAGTGATTTGTAATCACTAGGTTGGAGGTTCGATTCCTCTCGTCAGCTTTAATTTGGGGGTATGCTTGAGTGGTCAAAAAGGGCAGACTGTAAATCTGTTGGCAATGCCTACGGTGGTTCGAATCCATCTGCCCCCATCTGTTATTTTTTTTAAGTTGTAGGATTATTGAGATTCTGCGGGAGTAGCTCAGCTGGTAGAGCATTGGCCTTCCAAGCCATGTGTCGCGGGTTCGAGCCCCGTCTCCCGCTTGTTGATGTTTTTTATCTATGCCGACGTAGCTCAGTCGGTAGAGCGCGTCCTTGGTAAGGACGAGGTCACCGGTTCAATCCCGGTCGTCGGCCCCACTCCCGACAAAGTAGAGCGTTTATTATGCCAAGAGATATTGCACAATTAGCCTGTGATGCATGCAATCGACGGAATTATGTGACGACCCGTAACCGTCGGACGAATCAAAACCGGTACGAACGGAAGAAATACTGTCGGTTCTGTCGAAAGCATACAGTCCACAAAGAAACCCGATAACTTTTAAGTAGGCACCGCCTTAAGCGTGAGATTTTCGCGCTTAGGTTTGTATGTTGTCCTACGAAACCCTTGCAGGCCAGTAGCTCCAACGGCTAGAGCGTCGGTCTCCAAAACCGAGTGTTGGGGGTTCGAATCCCTCCTGGCCTGCCTTTTAACTTATGATAACTCGTTTGAAAAATTACATTCAGGGAATTAATCTGGAGTGGCAGAAGGTCACCAAACCCGACATGAAAGAGGTGCAGGGTAGCACGATTACAGTCATCGTTGCGTCTGCGCTGTTAGGATTATTTATCGGTTTGGTGGACGGTAACTCTGCTTTCCCTGAATGGAGTAGCCCCTTAAGTTGGGTTGTTTTAATAGCCCTTCCGATCCTCGTCTTCTTTTTTGTGAGAAGCTGGGAGAACCAACCTCAGAGCAGCAGGGAAGCGAGGGCATCTGACGATGACTCGCTCTTCGGAAATGAGCAAAACCGGAAGTTGGTGGCAACAGCAATAGCGTGTATTCCTTTAATCGCCGTTGTTGCGAGTCGATACCTTTTGAACACTTCACTTGAAGGCTTCGGTATGGCTTTTCTGAGGACCCTCTTTATTCGCTAATGGTTTCAGGTTTTTTAACAGTACAATTGACTTAATCGTGAATCAGAATATGGATGGATACTGGTACGTTGTTCAGATATATACCGGACATGAAAAGAAGGTTAAACTCAGCCTTGATAATATGATTACAAGGGAAGAGTTACAGGATGAGATTTTGCAGGTGAACGTCCCCGAAACCGAAGTGGTAGAGGTAAAAGACAGTCAGCGCAAAGTCAGTATCCGTCCTTCTTATCCAGGGTATGTTCTCATTAATACCACCCATGAGTTGGGTCCCCATGTCGATAGTCAGATTGGGCAGAGAAGTTGGACCCTTATACAAGAGACCCCTGGTGTTATGAATTTCTTGGGTCCGCCTGCTCATCCATCGCCCCTAAGTCCTGAAGATGTTGAAGCGATGTTACAGATGTCGACGGAGGAAGAGGAAGTTCCACCAACACCACTCATCGAATACGAGGTTGGTGATAAGGTGAAAGTGATAAATGGTCCCTTCAGTGGATTTCCGGGTGAGATTGAAGAAGTTGATATGGTGCACCACCGTTTGCGTCTGAGTATTTCGCTTTTCGGACGCTCAACATCTGTTGATCTCGGGATGCTTGAAGTTGAGCAATTGAACTAAAACTCAATAGTGTTGTTTTTTAAACGCACTGTAGAATTCACAAAATTCAGGACAGGAAGAACAATGGCAAAAAAAGTGGCAGGTGAAGTTAAGCTCCAATTGGTATCCGGGCAGGCAACACCGCAACCGCCCGTCGGTCCGAGTCTCGCACCTTATATGATTAATCTGCAGGAGTTTATCAAATCCTTTAACGCCCAGACGCAGCATCAAACCGGTATGGTGGTCACGACAATTATCACGTGTTATAGCGATAGATCGTTTGCGTTTGTCGTGAAATCTCCACCCGCTGCGGTTTTGTTGAAATCCGCGGCAAAGATCGCTAAAGGTTCAGGGGAACCGAACCGAAATAAGGTCGCTTCCGTTAAAATGGATCAGATTCGCGAGATCGCACAGACAAAGTTGGCTGATTTGAATACCACAGACTTAGAGGCTGCGATGCGGATGGTGGAAGGCACCGCCCGTAGTATGGGGCTTACGATTGAATGAGGTTTTTCGGTGTGGATGCACTGTAGTAGCGTCTGCATACGAGGAAATTCGCTTTGAAACGGGGTGTATAGAGATGCCCTGTAAGTATTGGAGAGTAACATGGCGAAAAAAGGGAAGCGATACCGCGAAATTAAAGAACAGGTGGACAGATTCAAACTTCATACGGTTGATGAAGCTGTCTCGCTCCTGAAAAAAACCGGCAAGGCAAAGTTTGATGAGACGGTAGATTTGGCGTCTCGTCTCGGTGTAGATGCTCGACAAGCCGATCAGAATATCCGAGGCACCGTTGCACTCCCATACGGGACGGGTAAATCTGTCCGGGTTGTTGTTTTTGCCCAAGGCGACCCGGCACGACAAGCCGAAGAAGCTGGTGCAGATTTTGTCGGAACAGACGAATTGGTGGATAAAATTGCTGATGGATGGCTTGAGTTTGATACAGCAATCGCTACACCAGATTTGATGCGGAGTATTATGCCAAAACTCGGACGTATCCTTGGACCACGAGGGCTGATGCCTAATGCCAAGGCTGGCACTGTTACAATGGATGTTACCGAGGCTATTCAAAGTGTCAAAGCCGGTCAGATCGAATATAGAATAGAACGCTCATCTGGTGTCGTTCATGTCCCGATTGGAAAAGTCTCTTTTGAAGAAGAAAGCATTAAAGGGAATCTTAACGCAGTGATGGGTGCACTCGTTGCCGCTCGACCGTCAGCCATCAAAGGCAGATATATTCGGAGCGTGGCAATCTCATCGACAATGGGAGCGGGGATCCGAATAGATCCGCAACAGTTTGTGTAAGTTCCGTTGAACCCCCTAAATCCCCCTTATCAGGGGGACTTTAAGAGGGAATGCGTAAGTCCTATATGGAATAGCCCTTACAACTCAATAAAGTCGTAGACCGTAGGTGCCGTTGGCTTAATTGCCTACCGAGGCTTAAAAAGAATAGAAGCAACAGAAGACTTCTCGGATAGACCGTAGGCGTTCTTCGTTCGTCTCTTTTTTCCTTTTGATATGAGCCTCCAGCAGCCGATGGGGGCTTTTTGCATGTAGTCTTGCGTTAAATTAAACAGTTTGTTGGGTGTCGGGGTGCCGCACCTCGACGACATATAATGTGAGTAGAAAGGAGCTGACATAATGCCGAATCAGGCAAACGTTCAGCAGGTAGAACAAATTCGTGAGCTTTTTGAGGGTGCGGATGTTGTGCTTTTGGCAGATTTTCAAGGGCTTACTGTCGCGGAGGTGAATGAACTGCGGAATCAACTTCGAGCGGCAGCAGTCCAGTATAAAGTCTGTAAGAACACATTAATAAATGTCGTTGCCCAGGAAAGGGGTATTGAAGGGTTGGAGCCTTATCTCAAAGGCAATACGGCTCTTGCTACTAGCACGGATCCGGCGGCATCGTCAAAAATTTTATTTCAATTTGGCGAAGAACACGAAAATTTTAAGGTTAAAGGCGGTATTCTGGGAACACAGGTGGTTGACGCTGCTGGCGTTGAAGCCCTCCAAGATATGCCGTCACGAGAGGTTATGATTGCCCGCACTGTGGGGACTATCGGTGCGCCGCTCACCGGGCTCGTCAATACCTTACATCAAGGTTCACCTATCACAGGTATGGTGAACGTACTCAGTGGAACAATACGTCAGGTAACCTCCGTGCTCACGCAGGTTGCTGATCAAAAGAAAGAGGCGGAAGACGCCTAATACAAGGGCGCATTGCGCCTGATAGGAAGGATAAAAAAATGGCTGCAGATTTAGATAAAATGATTGACGAAATCAGTAATATGACCGTTTTGGAACTATCTGAACTGGTCAAAGCGTTGGAAGATAAATTTGGTGTCAGTGCATCAGCGGCTCCCGCTATGGCTATGCCAGGGATGATGCCGGCTGCCGCTGCGGCTGGCGCAGAGGAAGCTGCCGAACCCGAAGAGAAAACGGAATTTGACGTTCAACTCAAAAGTTTTGGTGGAAAGAAAATTCCTGTTATTAAAGAGGTCCGCGCGATTACTGGACTCGGCTTAAAAGAAGCCAAAGAGAAAGTCGAATCCGCGCCCGTCGTCATTCAGGAAGCTGTCTCCAAAGAGGATGCTGAAAAAACAAAAGAGCAACTCGAAGCACTCGGTGCTGAAGTTGAGATCCTTTAAGGGTAGACACATCGTTTTCTATACGAAACCGCGCGTTTCTAAACCGCGCACAATTGGTAAACCCATTATGGTTCTTGAGCATGGCGATGCAAGAATCCATCGCTCTACAGCGGACTATAATGGGTTTTCGTTTAAATGTTCAGTATTGTTGATGTTTTTTATCTCGTTTTCAGCCAACTTGCAGTTGGTGGATTTATTTTGCTCTGCCTCGTCCCGAAAGGATTGGTAGGGGCAAATTTCTATCGCTTGATGGGAGCGATTTATCTACTCGTAGGCGGTTTGTCGCGCTGTGCGAACCTCGCTCTTCATCAGCAACCCGTTACATTTCTCAACTTTTTCGGCTATTGGCAGCATCCAGAATCTATTTCCGCGATCAGCTTCTTCCTTATTGTACTTGTTTGGACATTGACGTGGTGGTTCAAAGCATCACTGCTGATGCGAATCACTTTCTGGGGTGGCGTAATTTCTGGCGTGGCGTGGATCATTTTAAGTGCCCCGCGTTACCTTCACATTATCCAAATCCCCGGCGAAATGTTTCTATTACCCATCCAATTCTTGGCTGCTGCTGTGTTACTGGGTGCTGTCCACACGGGTATGTGGTTTGGTCACTGGTACCTCGTCGTCCCCGATTTACCGGTGCGCTATCTGAAACGGTTTAACAGCTTATTGCTCTATACACTTATGGCGATGATACTATTGCTCTGCCAGAATCTCTTTTTCAGACAACAGTTGACAGATGTTGTCTCTTTTAACCTCTTTTATCATATCATTTTTGGGATGCGAGTGCTTATAGGTATTGCTGGCACGCTGTTACTCTATTTCATTACATGGGACTGCTTACGTCCTAAATCGGTTGCCCGTGACGAACTTGGCGCGACGCGCGCTGCAACGGGTTTCCTTTTCATTGCTATCATCACGGTCTTCATTGGTGAATTTTGCAGCCGATTGCTGCTTTTAGAGATGCAATTTATCTTCTAACTGCAGATGGTTCGATTCGGTTGTAATTTAAATTCAGATATGCTAAAATAACAACATGCATTAGAAGTTTAAGGAGGCATATCGTAGTGAAATCTCAAATTTTTTATGAACCCGAATCAATGAACCTTGAAGATAGACCGGAACCAGCACCGGGGGACAATGACGTGTTGGTTGAAGTGCGTTCGGTAGGCATCTGTGGTTCGGATGTCGCATACTATTTCGGTAATAGTTCGCTTGAGACCGACGATGGCAAAGGTCCACTCATCCTCGGGCATGAATTCACGGGTGAAGTCGTTGAAGTTGGCAGCGAAGCAGGGACAACAGGTGGGTTTAAAGTCGGGGACCGAGTTGTTGTTAACCCGGTTCAATCGAACCCAAATTCTTTCTGGAGTCAAAAAGGGTTGTCCAACTTGTGTCCAGAGAAACGCGTGCTCGGTGTCGGCGTTGATGGTGGTTTCGCAGAATACGCAGTTTCCGATTATCGTTGGACGGTTAAATTACCCGACAACGTCACGTATGACCAGGGTGCCTTAACGGAGCCCTTGGCATGTGGACTCTATGCGGTTAACAATCTCAACGCTGAAGCCGGACAAACGGGTGTCGTTTTTGGCCCCGGGCCTATCGGTTTGATGATGGTGCAAGTGCTGAAGAGCCGCGGCTTAAAAAATGTCCTACTCGTTGGCACTCGCGATTATCGCTTAGATTGTGGTAAGGAGCTCGGCGCAGATGTCGTCGTTAACGTCAGCGATACCAACTCTCCACATTACGTTGAAGACTTAGGTGCCGCAATTCAGGAACTCAATGATGGCGAACTGGCAGACCGCGCAATTACGGCGACCAGTTCCCTTGACGCAATTCACACGGCTTTAGAAGTCACGGGTAGGCACGCAACCGTTGTTATCTTCGGACTCCCCGGCGACACGGATGTGATGCAAGTTCCGATCCTCGATACCATTCTCATGGATAAAACTATCAGATTCTCTTGGCTTGCCCCCGATACTTGGGAAGAAGCGGTGCAGTTAATTTCGAGTGGCGATGTGAATATGGACAAAATTATCAGCCACGAATTTCCACTTGAATCACTTGTTGAGGGAATAACGAAGGTACGCAACCGGGAAGACAGTTGTACAAAAGGGATAATAAAAGTCTCCGCGTAAGCGATATAGAACATGGGTATCCCATTTTTCGTTGTTTTTGTCCTTTCAATCGCTTTTCTGTCCCTCGGGATAACGGGGTGGGGTGACTTCGTGTCGGTGGAGTGGGATAAGCAGAATTCATCCGATGCAACCAGCGATACTGCGGCTGTCACCCCATATCTTAGTTTTCAATCCGATTATTGGGCAATTGCGCGGTGCTTTATAGGGTTTTTGCTGTTTTTGGTGAGCCTTTATTTTATGGGGTTCTTCCTCTATCTCGAAGAACGAGAAAGTGGTAGGATTATGAAGAACGTTAAGAGTTTTGCCAAACTACGGCAGTTTCTTGAACGACACCAAAAAGGAGATCTCTCATGAATTCGCTCGGGCGATTTCTTGCTAACAAGCCGAAACAGTCTCGGATGCTCATAGGTTTTGGATTCGCACTCCTCGCTGTATGCTATGCTGCAACGAGCCATGCCAAAATTGATCCAAAGACAGTCGTTGGTATCTGGCTTTTCGATGAAGGGAACGGAAAAGTGGCCGAAGATTTATCTGGGAACGGTCACGATGGTGAACTCAAAGAAGGTACGAAGTGGGACGATGGTCAATTCGGGAAAGCCGTTATATTTGACGGAAAAGATGACTATGTTGAGATAGCACCTTCACTCGACTTTAATCCAGAAGTATTTACTGTCACTTTCTGGATGTACCCGTTGTCTGTTGGTGGCAACAATCCAGCAGGTAAAGGTTCAGCGACGCTCATCATCGCAAACGGTAATCCCGGGGACGGCGGCGGTGCGAATTGGTGGTTTGAATACTGGAATAGCGGCAATTTTGAGTTCAAAAGCTGCCAGGCGGGCTGTGCTGCCGCGAGTACACCTGTGAACGAACCAGAGGAATGGTATTTTGTCGCCGGTATCTACAACGGGACTGAATACGAGCTCTACATTGATGCCCAATTTAAGTCGAAGGGACCAAATGAAATCGGGGCACCCGAAAAGGGTTTACTCATCGGGAGCGGACTCTGTCCAGCCGGTCACGGATGTGATGAGGGCTATTTCAAAGGTATCGTCGATGACGTGGCGATGTTTAGTGCTGCTTTGAGTGAGGCGGATCTGGAAACACTCATGGAAAACGGTGTGGGTAAAGTCCTTGGTGTTGCTCCTGTAGAACCCACTGACAAATTGGCAACGACATGGGGCGATTTGAAGGCGCGTTGAAGGGTAGAAACTGTCAGTATGGAACAACAAGTAAAGAACGACTTACTTCTTCGCGCAGCGAAATGCCTGCCGGTGGAACGCGTCCCTGTATGGATGATGCGGCAGGCTGGCAGGTCAGATCCTCTTTATCGACAAATTCGGCAAGAGATTAATCTCCCTTTGGAACGTCTTTTCCGAACCCGCCCGACACCGATGTCGGAGACCGATATAGAATGGGCGGTTAAGATTTCGCTCCTGCCTAAACGCATCGGAGTCGATGCTATTATCGTCTACAAAGATATTCTCACACCCCTTTCACCGATGGGGGCACACTTCCGATTTGCTCCCGGTCCCATCTTAGACTCGCCGATTCGGACGCAAGCCCAAGTCGATGCCCTGAAGCCACTTCATGATCCCTCAACGGAGTTAGCGTTTACAGGACGGGTCATTCAGGATCTACGCCAGACGTTGAATGGGGAACTACCGCTCATCGGTTTTGCAGGTGCACCATTGACGCTTGCATTTTTCCTCATCGCGGGCGAGAGTCCCATCAAACGTGGTGCTGGTGTCTCCGAAAAGGCAACACCGGTTTTCCAAATGATGGAAGAAACACCTGAACGTCTACATTGTCTCCTCGACAAGTTGACGGATATGACAATTCATTATTTAAACTACCAAATTAGCCAAGGCGTTCAGGTGGTACAACTCTTCGAGTCGATTGCGGATGTCTTGCCGCGCCAGATCTACGAAAACTTCGCTTTCCCTTATCACCAACGAATTTTTGCTGAAGTGAACTCAGAAACACCCCGAATACTCTTCGCAAAAGAGTGTTCGTATCTCGATTTAATGCACCAGAGCGGCGCGGATGTACTCAGTGTCGGAAAATGTGTTGATCTCGGTAAAGTTAGAGACGTGACAAACCGGACTGTCGCTTTTCAGGGAAACGTTGACAACGATATCCTTCGAGACGGAATACCTGCCGACATCACGGCAGCTGTCAAGGCTTGCTTAGAACAGGGGGGAAAAACAGGGCATATCCTGAACCTGAGCCATGGGCTCCATAGAGATACGCCTTTTGAAAATGTTAAACATTTTGTAAATATTGCGAAAATACTACAGGAAAATTGATGAGAAACATTTTGGAAAATCCTTTTGCCCCACGGCCATACGGAGAACTCGTTAAAGTAACGGAACGCGTGTATCTGTTTCGTAATATCGTTAATTCCTCTATCATCATTGGGGATAAAGGGATCGCAGTAATTGATACACAGGTAAATCAAACGATGGGGCAGCGACTCCTTAAAGCGATTCGCACCCTCACAGATAAACCCATTCTGTACGCAATTAACACACACTATCACTGGGATCATACGAATGGAAATACTGTTTTTCACGGGGCAGGCGCAACCGTTGTCGCTCGTGAAATGACAAAAGACTTTATGGTGAACAGATCACCGCGACAGGAGGCGTTCCTGCGTTCTCGCGGTTTTGCGCTTGGCGATGCGCCATTTCTCCCGCAGGAGACGTTTGAACATGAGACCGAAATCGATTTAGGTAATCAACCGCTGCACCTTGTTCATTTGGGAAAGGCGGAGACTGATGATGCGACTGCCATTCGAGTGACAGCGGAAGGGTGTATTGTCTCTGGCGATACCGTTATGACTGGCAGTTTCCCTATCTTTGGACAACCCGTTATGAATGAAGGGCTTATGGCAAACCACGATTGGATCAACACAATTCGTGAACTCCGCACTTATGCGCCAGAACACGTGCTTCCTGGACACGGACCCTTGGCGCACGATGCCGAAATTGATTTGTTGCTTCAGATTGAGACTTATTTCCTAACAGAAGTTCGCAAACGTTTTGAGCAGGGCATGCCTTTGCCGACCTTGTTGGCTGACATGGAAGCCAATTTTCCGAGTTGGATTCGGGATATAGCTGAGGTCTGGGGAACACCGCGTTACGCGATTTTGAGGGTGTACCGCGGGTTAATCAATGATCCAGAACCGGGGTGGCAGCACCTCAAACCCTCAGCGATTCCAGAAGCGAACCCGGAGAAACTACATCAACGGGCACGCGAACTTCAGGACTTGGAAGCCTATTGCGAAACTGCTGAAGAGGTCGCAGAGGGCAACGACTTCGGCTTAGCTATTGCTATTTTGAAGATTGCCACTGAAAAATATTCAAACCTACCCGAGGTGTGGACTGCTTATGCAGATATGCTCACACAGGCATCCCGAACGGTGTCAAGCGTGCTTGAAAAGGGCGATTTCTTCGCTGAGGTAGAAAGGGCTTTAGATATTGCGCTTGAACTAAACCGCGATTATGCGCCTGCCCATCTCCAACGGGGTTATAACCGTATTCTTTCCGCTTATCGTAACGGCGATGAAACAGAATCTGGACTCAAGTCGATCTATAGAGCCTTGGTCGGTGGACTTCACGGCACGCAGCTCGCGCAGGCGTATTTTTCTATTGGACTTGCACATCGGACAAATGGAAATGAGACACTTGCACATGAAGCGTTTGCGAACGCAATTGCCGCTGACGCAACGTTTATGCCAGCACAACTTGCCAATATGACATAAAAGGGAGGCGAAATGAAATATGATAGTGTTTTGTTGGTCGCATTCGGCGGACCGACCCCCGGATGCTGCCAACAATACGATAGCGACGCATGTCCTGGCGAAGCCTACTGCTTTGTCAAAGGCATTGTTGGACCAGCTAAATCTCAAATAGAACGCATAAAAGACATCTCTGCACATTATGTAAAATTAGGTGGATTTTCGCCGTTTAACGAATTGACTTTCGGACAAGCCATCGCATTAGAAAACACACTGAAAAAACGAGGTTTGCCACTCCCTGTTTATGCCGGATTCAGACATTGGAACCCGTATTTAAAAGAAGTTATCGCGGAGATGGCACAAAAAGGACACCGCAAAATCCTCGGCATCATCATGGCACCGCACCAATCCAAAGTCAGTTGGGAATGGTATCAACAAACTGTGAAAAAGGGGATTGAGGCAATTGACGGTGAGAAACTGACTGTCGATTATCTCGATCCATGGTACACGCATAACGGCTATGTAGGTGCTATCGCTGAAATTATCAAAACCGCATCTGCCGACAAGTTAGAACGTGCCGAACTTGTTTTCACAGCACACGCGATTCCGCAATCCGCAGCGAATACCTCGCCTTACACCGAACAATTTGAGAAAACTGGCGAAGCTGTTGCCCGAGAGATTGGAAAAACTCGGTTTGGTTTAGCATACCAAAGTGCTGTAGAGAACAGCCCGATCCCGTGGACACAACCGGATATCAACGATTGGATTAAAGCACAAAAATCTAAGGGCGTTGATACTATTGTCGCATCTCCAATCGGTTTTCTCTGTGACCATGTTGAAGTTCTCTATGATCTGGATATAGAAGCAACGGAAACCGCTGCGGCGTGCGACGTTGATTTTATTCGGGCAGGAACTGTTGGGGACCACCCTAAATTTATCAGCATGCTGGCGGACTTCGTCTATGAGAAATCTGTGAGTGAATAGGAGCAGTCTTTGTAGCATAGACTGTATGGAAGTGTAAAAAAATTAATCTTCATTTAGTCTCAGGTTTTACTGAGTTCACGTTAGTGCTGAATTGAGGATTCTTATGTCGGAAAACTCGAATGGAAAGCGTGCCATTGTTGTCGGAGGCGGTATTACAGGGTTAGCGGCATGCTACCGCTTGCAACGCGAAGCAGCAAAGCGCAATATTTTGCTTGATGTCACGCTTCTTGAAGCGACTGCGCGCGTCGGTGGTGTGATTCGTACCAAACACCGCGATGGATTCCTTCTTGAGCACGGTCCCGATGCTTTTCTCTCAACAAAACCTGCGGCGAAAGCACTCTGTGAAGAACTCGGAATTGCGGATCAATTCATTGGAACTAATCCAAAAGTCCGTCGGAGTTTTGTCGTCCGACAGGGCGAATTGCACCCCGTCCCTGAGGGCTTTTATATGATGGCACCAGGGTCTTTCAAGCCATTTTTAAAGAGTCCACTCTTCAGTTGGCACGGTAAGCTGCGAATGGCAATGGAACTCTTTATTCCGCGCCGTGGAAGGGATACGGATGAAGCCGTAGCACACTTCGTCAGACGGCGGCTTGGGACCGAGGCTTTCACACGGATAGCGCAACCTATGATAGGTGGCATCTATACCTCGGATGCTGAAAACCTCAGTCTAAAGGCGACCTTTCCAAGATTCTTGGAAATGGAAAATACACACGGTAGTATTATCAAGGCACTCCGGGCACAGAAAAAGCAGGCAGCCGAAACAAATCAAGGGACGAGCGGTCCTCGCTATAGTCTGTTTCTCTCATTCAAATCTGGCATGCAGACCTTGGTTGACACGCTCACCGAAGCTGTATCAGACTGTATTAAGTTAGGTGCCAGAGTGGAACATATCCAGCATACCGATGATACTGGATGGCGCGTTTCACTGTCTAACGGAGAGGTGCTTAATTCGGAACTTCTCTGCATTGCCCTACCAGCACTACAAACGGGCGCGCTTATCGAAAATGTGTCTATACCACTCGCCACTCAGATTAACGCGATCCCCTATGCCTCTTCTGCGACTGTTAATTTGGCATTCCGTCGTGCTGATGTTACACATCCACTGGACGGGATGGGGTTTGTCGTTCCGGCTACCGAAAACCTTTCTATCATCGGTTGTTCGTTCAGTAGTGTTAAATTTGAAGGTCGCGCCCCAACCGGCCATGCTCTATTACGTGCCTTCGTCGGTGAACCGAAGTCTAAACAGTCTGAAAGTGAACTGATTGAATTGTGTCAAGCGGATTTAACGCCGATCCTCGGGATCAAAAGTGCGCCACAGTTTACTATCGTTAGTAAGCACCCGCAGGCAATGGCTCAGTATCAAGTAGGACATGAGGATGTCGTTAGCACTGTAGAACGACTTGCCAGCGAATTACCGGGGTTTGCCGTTGCGGGAAACGGTTATCACGGCGTGGGTATCCCAGATTGTATTCGTAGTGGAGAGACAGCAGCACTCTCACTCTTAAATGGGCTGTGAAAAAGACGATGGACTTCACACTAACGCGCCGACATATAATGGGTCTCGGCTTTGGGTTTTTCGGATGTGTTTTTGTCACACTAATTGGTGTCCTTACGCTGCATGCTGACAACCATACGGAAGGTGTGGCATCGGCATATCAGGGGTTTCGGGACGGAAAGTGCCAAAGCTGCCATCCTGCAATCTGGAGAGAATGGGAAAATTCCATGCACGCCAAGGCGTGGGTCGATGAAATCTATCAAGCGGCTGCGAACCAAATCCCAGACCGGGAAACAAAATGCGATCAATGCCATGCCCCGCAACCCATTCTTGTCACAGGTGTCGGAAAAATGCCGAAACTGAGAGACACCGACCGAGAAGCCGGGGTTTCATGTCTTGTGTGCCATCTCGATGCACAAGGTGCGATGCACGGACCCCCAGCAAGCGCGGAAACCTATTTTCACGCCAATGTAACCAATCCTGTCTACAGGGATCCAACGGCACTCTGTAGCACTTGTCACGGTCAACCGAGTGTCCCAGAACACGACCAGGTTTCCAGTTTTCTGCGTAGTGGGTTCGCTGAGAAAAACCAAGGTTGTGCCACATGTCACATGCCCGTTGTAACCCGATTACAAAGCACGGCGAGTTATGAGAGTATTAAAGGTAGGAAGCATACTTGGCGTGGCAGCCGGAGTGTCGCACAACTCAGACGGGCAGCGAGTCTTCAACTTGAACACACAGCTGGAAGCGTAGCGGTTAAACTTCTGAGTAAGACAGGACACGTCTTACCGGGAGGAACTTTGCGCACTATCATCCTTGAGGTGGCTCTTTTCGCATCGGATGGCACTGAACGTCAGAAACAACGTATCTCAATGACTGCCGAGAAGGGGAACCGTCTTCTTTCAGAAGAGAGTAGGATTTATACTTTTGATGTACCTGCTGCCACCGGCGATACAATCAAAGCCCGATTGATGTACCAATTGACACCGAAGACCCTGGCGTCTGAATGGATATTAATGGCAGAAACCGTTCATGTTGTGCGTTGATACAGTAGGAATTTTTGTAGGAGGGATTTCCTAATCCCAATTAAGCGTTCATATTCGGTAGAGAATCAAGACCAAGCAGTCGCTTTAGTGTCGGTGTTGCGCGTGAGATAACGTCATCCGATACCAATTTCAGGTGTGCTTGTTGTGGTTTCAAAATAGAACGACAGAAGAAACCGAGTAACCCAACACGCGGTACATTCGTTTTATTTTCTGAAGAGCCATGCCATATCGCACCATTGACAATCAAGACGGAGCCTCGTGGTCCACAAATTTGCAACTCGTCGGCGTATTCGACTCCGGATTCAGGCAAAGTTTCAAGTCGTCGATGACTCCTCGGCACACAACTGGTTGCCCCATTTTCAAGTGTCCAGTCGTCCAGAAACCAGACACTATTGGCAACCATGGGAAAACTCGGACGCGGTGTGGGCAGGGCAGATAATGGGTAATCGATGTGGAGTCCTGCATCGGGCGCGCTGGGATAAAGCACATTTACTGTAAATGAGCTCAAGGTGCAATCGGGACCGAGTAGATACTCCATTGCTGCGAGCATCTTTGGTTGTTGGATGGCTTCTTCAAATATCTCGCCTTTGTCAATGAGGTTCCAGACGCGTTGTGCGCTGTCGTTCGCAAGATATGTGTGGCTTTTACCGGCTTTCTGCTCAGCTGCAGCTAATGATAAAGCACATTCTCGGAGTTGTGCGGTTGTATCAGGCGGTATTAGACTTTCCAGAAGCAGAAAACCGTTCTCGTTAAGTTGTTTTTTTTCAGATTGCGTCAACATAAGGTTGTCCTCAATACATTTTTTCCTTGACAGTTTAGGCGTTTTTTGATAATATGTCAATTAGATTGTGATTTTCTACTCTTAAACAGTTGGAAATCTTCAGAACAAGATTGAAATTTTGATTTGACATATTTTAAAGGTTGTGGTATCATATATAAGCAGACTGCAATTTAATCGATGATATACCGATGCGGCGGGAACAAATATTCACCGATTGCATAAAAACATCACGTAACTGTAGAGTGTTTTGTCCGAATGACGAAATGTCTCTGTCGCTTAACGATTAAAAAATGTTTGCTTAATTTCGCCACTTTATGGTAAAATAATAGAAAAAATTCCCGCAAGGTCAAGCATAGAAGTTGGGTGCCGCTTTCCACTTACACTTGGCTTTTGCCTTATGTTATACGAGAACCATCTCCTAAGGCTACATCGGTATCGGGAAGTTTTAAGCTCGTTGGTAAGATGTTATTTAGATGGGCAAACATCTACCCCCGTCGTTTTTGTTGTATTCGCGCTTGCCCATCTAAAAACTCAGTACTTAGTCTCGCTTGCGCGTAGACTTAATGAGGAGGATGAGTTAATGAAAAAACGAACACTCGTTTGTTTTTTGATTTTTACATTGTGTGTTTTTTACAGTTCAATTCCGAACACTGTTTTAGGGCAGGAGGCTTCTCTCGCCCAACAGGTGTTTGATAGGCACAGCGAGACGCTTCTACGTGAAGACATTCTGGCGGTTTTACCGGATGTTCTTAATGCTCTCAAAGATCCAGCATTTCAACAGAATCCTCAGGTTCTAGCTCTTGGGGGGTTGGATGGAGCCTTGGATTTGGTTCTTTTGAATCCCGATCTTCTCCTTGTGGCTTTACCAGATGCCGACCCGCAATTCGTAGAGCTTCTTAGAACGGATCAGGATGTCCGAGCAATCTTTGAGGATGCAGATGTGCGGACGATACTCAAGGATCCAGCAGCGATTGGCGAACTTGAGTTATTGGTTGCTGGTGCTGCTGCACCGCCTGTAGTGGAGGAGCCGCCGGTAGAAGAACCCCCTGTAGTGGAGGAGCCGCCAGTGGAAGAACCCCCTGTAGTGGTGGAACCTCCGGTAGAAGAGCCGCCCGTAGTAGTGGAGCCCCCAGTGGAAGTTCCAACGGTAGATCCATTTGCGCCGATAATGCCTATAAATGAAGCCCTTCTTGGTAGGTCGAGGCTCGGTGGACTTTCGCTAAACGCTGCTCCTGGAAGAGATCTCATAGATGGAATTATCCAAGCATCTGGACTACCTATTGGAGCAGAGGCTCTGGTGGACCAGATAATTGGTATGATTCCAGATGGGTTTCTGTCGAAAAGGCAGATTCGGCAGATTCGCCAGATCTTAACAGCAGAGCGCCTCTCAGTTTTTAAAGGGGAAGCCAAGCCCTTAGAAGTCAAGCAATTAGATTTCGAGAACTTCGGAAATGCCATAACACCGAACTTTGCTGACCTCACCTTTTTAGAGAGGAGCAGCAAACATGTAACGAGAGACAGTTTACAAGTCTATATGCGTGTGCCAGCGAAGGTTGATGGTGTTACGTTTAGCCTCTCAGGTGGACAAACAGTTCCAGGCACGGAAATTACAGTAGATGAATTTCAAGGCGATACCATTGATTATACTTTCCGGTTAGATGAAGCACTTGCTGCTACAAACTTACCTGCATGGCCCAGCTTAGGTGCCCAATTATTCTCCAGTGTTACACTTCGGTATTCAAACACAGGGCCGATGAATGATGATTATATCGCCGTTGATATGCAGCCGATGGCTGGAGCGGATGGTGTGGTTTGGGAAGCCTCGATAGGCATTCCACATAGAGGAAGCACCTATTACTATTTTGAAGTGGTCCTTGCTGAACCGGTATCATTTACAACGCTGGATCGCGAGGCAATCGCCGCGATGGATCCTCTCGCTGTGACCCTTGAAGATATCCTCAGTGACGATGTCATACACAGTATTGAAATTAGCGGTTGGGCAATGCCGGATCCCAAAAACCTTCAGATGGTGGATCGTGGTATTATTGCTGAATTATTTACACCCAACTTAAATCGTGTAATTACTGATATATTGGCTTCGCCTCGCGCGAATACCATCATCGAGAAAGCCTTAGCCGGTCAAGAGCCTGATATAGGCGACTTTCTGAGTCTTGCGACGCCAAGGCAACTGAACAGGATTACGAGCATATTTGCACGTAATGCGAATAGGCTTATGTCTCGATTTGAAACTGAACACGATCCGTTGTTGGCTTCTGTTTTCACGGTGCCCCGTGTTAATATGGAGACGGAATCACTCTGGGTTGCGGAAATTCCGAATATCCCTGATGGTAGTTATGATTTAGAAGCCATTGTTCACAATGCTGACGGGGAACCTCTTGATCAAATACTTCTAGAGCAGGCTACGGGTACGGGGATTACTGTTGATACGAGTGCCCCGGAAGCTAATATCCAGATTATGGATGGTGGGAACACTACAGGGTATACAAATGCAGAAGGTATCCATGTTGTTACTGCTCCTCATGCTGGTGCTGCAGCCCTGAATATCATGGGTATGCCGAAAGGTAGTGGTGTCGGCAAAGGTCAAGGATACCTATTTTATCAAGAGATTGCGCTGGATGCAGATGGCAATCCGCTAAGTACTTGGATGCCTTTGACGGTTGAATCCACGATGTTAACATCCAGGATTTGGTCGGCTATTGTCTCAAGGCAAGGAAACAACCTCGCTGGGTTCCTGAAGCAAGCTGCGCCGCAGCTCGTTGGTGGATTGGATAATGCCGCGATACAGGCTCTTTTGGGTACTATGACTCCTCAAAGTGTCTTGGCACTACTGACCCCAGATTTAATCCAGAGGTCTGCAAACCCATTCCTTAGAAGCTTGCAGCCTTTCATAGGGCGCTTTCAGTTGAATGAAAACCAAGCGCGGTTAATAATTGATGCCCTGGGGGCTACAGTGGACATCGTTGATCACCTTGTCCCCGTAACCTTTGATCCCTCTGGGTATGTAACAATGCCGATTCAGGGCGATCATATACCGCTCCTGATTGGGGACTATGGCATTCGGGCAATGGGGATTGATACACTCTTCAATCTCGGATCCCATGCTGAACCGACTCGTCTCAGAATTGTTGCACCCGAGCATGACATAGCAAGCGTTACAGCTGCTGTGATTGGCGATTGTAACTTGGATGGCGATATGGATGATCTCTATGAAAGTGGTCCTATCGGTGATGTAACCATCTTTAATAATACCACAGAAAATGTTGTCCTAACCGTTACGGTTGACCACCGCACAGCACATCCGGCTTCTGTTATGGTGCAATACATGGATGCGAGTGGTGCGTGGCAAAACATCGGCGAACTTGATCTGGCTGGAACCGAAACAGGTTCAACACTTGAAGTCGGTTGGAACGTTGCTGATTTTGATGCATTGGCAGCAGCAGGCGACACTGTAATGGTTCGTGCTGTAGCGAGTAATGATCTTAAACTCACCGACCCCAATCCGATGGCAGGCAGTATCAACTTAGATACGGGTATCTGTCCGCTTGATCCTGAGATTGTCGCAATTACAGTGGATCCGCCGACTGCCACGAATCCGGATAGTGGTGCCCCACAAGGCCCGCTAACGCTTAACGCCTATACACCCAGTCGGACTTCTCTACCTATTAGTGCTGTTCGCTTGGTTGCTAAGGGTCCCCAAGATGCAGAGTGGACGATTGAAAGTTATGAACCTTCTGGGGATATTGATGGTCAAGAGCTTGCTGATTTCCTCGGAGACCTCATCAACACTGTAGGACCTGATAAACCCATTGTTCATATTAACAGTACCTATCAGAAATGGGTGGTTACTGTGAATACCCCAGAAGAACCTTTAGCAGATACGATTACTACGGTTGAGGCGAGTCCCGCGGCGCGAGATGCTTCTAAAGATGAAAATCAGTACGTCGTCGTGGGGTATGCAAACACCAACGGAACCGAAGTCCCCCCCATTCCGGGTGTTGAGGCGAAATTCTCAGTCGATAACGTGGACGAGGTCGCCCCGCTTGGTCCTACAAACATCAGTGTGACAAGTGTTGAAGGAACTGATAGCGTGTTTGAAACCGCTGAAGATGGTAGTTACACCGTTGGTGGACTCGTTGATAAGTATGACGAGGAAGTTCCATCTCCGGTTGCGACGCTGACCATCGAACCGACAGCAGACCGGAATACTTACAAATCGGTTAGGTTAGTAACGGATGTTGAAGGTCTTCTTGTCGGCGAGGTTGCTGAAACTGCCGAAAACAGTGGCGTTTTCACGGTAACCGTTGATGTCGGCACACTTGCTGACGGTGAAACATACCTGGAAAATGGAACCTATATGTTCCATGCCCTTGCGTATGATGAAGCAGGCCATGAACAAGAGGATACGTCTGATACTGATGGATCGAAAATCTCGGTGACTGTTGAAAATACTTACCGACCGGCTCCAGAAGTGTTGGCGATAACCACCGATCCCGCAGCAGTGACGAACCCGGATAGTGGTGGACCACAAGAGACTCTTACGCTTAACAGTTACTCTCTTGGTGAGAGAACCTCTCCGCCTATCACTTCGATGCGCTTTGAAGTCAAACGTCAAGACGCTGACGCTTCTGAATGGCAAGAGGTAGGCGTGGGCAGTGAAAGTGCTGCTGTTACTGACGAAGAAGTCCAAGAATTACAGAATAACGCTGACTTTGTTGCTGACATTGTTCACATCGCAGCTGATACAGTTGTAGGTGGCGCGGCAAGTTCTTTGATTTATCAACATGCCTCCTATCAAAAATGGTCGATTGACATAGATACGGTAGCATTGGGACTTGAAGACACCATTGATGCAGATAGCCCCGCGGCACGCGATGTATCCTTGGATACTAACCCCTACGTTGTACGGGCAATCGCGATTTCCGCAGCCAACGAAAGCGAAGCTGCAGCAGCAGATGGTATTAAATCGCAATTTTCACTCGACAATGTGGACGATGTCGCACCGCTTGGGCCCACAAACATTACGGCTGTTTCCCATGTGAATGAAGGCGGCGAAGTTGTTGAGATGGTTGATCCCAATGAAGATGGAAGTTATACGGTCGGTGGTATCGTTGATGAAACAGTCCCATCGCCGATGGCTATGCTCACTGTTGAACCCACAGCCGCTCCAGAAACCTTCACAGATGGTTCAGTGAAGTTGGTGCGAACGGATGCAGATGGCACCCAAACCATTACTGATGGTGAACCAGGGGTTGTTGATGCAGCGACTGTTGATGTCGGAATGCTTGAAAATGGAACCTATATGTTCCATGCTCTCATTGTTGATGCATTCGGCAATGTACAAGCCGATGATTCTGAAGCTGATGGTTCAAGAGTCACTGTCCATGTGCTCAACTTCCGGCTTTCGGATATCACCGACTTGGCGGTCACAGCCGTTGATGGCGTGGACGTAGCGGAACCTCCCGCTGAACCGATTCCACTTCGGAATTCGCTCGCGGTCGGTTTCATGGTTGCTAACGGCTCGTTAGCTGCTGACCAGTTGAGTGCCAGCATTAATGGAAATCCGATAGCGAGTGAAAGTGCCGAAGATCCTGAAATGACCTTCTCACTTTCAGTCATGGAAATTTCAGCACTGCCTGATGGTATGTATACACCGGACGGTGTGGTTACCCAATGGAACGGTTCGGTATCCTTCGCGTTAGCGATGATTAACCTTGATAACACCGGTCCAATGGTTAAGATTGAAACGCCCTCCGAAGACCATACAGTGGAGAGTTTACCAACTGTTCACGCAACCTATCAGGATGGCGAGGGAAGTGGCGCTGACGGTACTGGCACTGGTGTCCTAGCGTGGGCAACAACGGAACTTGCTAATGGCCCAACTGTGATGATAACGCGGATATTGCCTGAACAAGGTGACCAAGATATTATGGTTGACCAGGGTGCTGTTGAAACCGATGAAACGACATTGATTTACACCCGCACTGAGCAACTTTCCGGTGGGGCATATCGAGTAACCATCCAAGTTGCTGATGTGCTCGGTAATATTGGTGAGGCTGAAGTTGAATTTGCTATTGGCGGAACACTCCCCGCTGTTGCGATTCATTCACCCAGTTCGGGGCAAACCTTCGAGCACGGCGCACCGCTTATCAGTGGTGAATTTTCCGGCGCAGGCACTGTTGAGGTAACGACATTTACCGTCAACGATGTTGATGCCACGCCAGAGGTAGACGGGAATCGCTTCTCCTATACCCCTGAAGAGGCATTGGCTGATGGGAGTCACACGGTTGTTGTTGCAGTCACTGACGGTGATGGCAATACGGCGCAGACATCTGTTAGTTTCACAGTGAAAGTGCCGAAAGACACAACGCCACCTGTCATCTCTGCAGCCGCTCCATCTGGGGTTATCAAGGGTGATAGTTGGGTAACAATCTCAGCGGTTGTTACCGATGAGCAATCCAGTGTTGTGAGTGCGAAGTTCGGTATTAATGATAAACCCTTCCGCTCCATTCCACTTGCGCAGATTGCTCAAGGGCGCATTGAGACGGCTGAAAGTTTCACATCTGGTACGCATACGGTAACCCTCGTTGCAATCAGTGAAGGGGGAACCACGCAACATTCATGGACTTTCACATTGGAAGTTGACAATGTCGCACCGACTATCACTTCAATTTCACCAACAGGAACTATCCGCGGTGGACTCCCGACGATCTCGGCGAGTGCCAACGATGCGTCTGGCGTTGATGAAATAAATATCGTCGTCTTGGATAGCGATGGTGAAGAAGTGGAAGGCGATACCGAAGATGATGGTGAAGACGATGTCGAAGGTATCACACGTTTGGACTTCATTCCTGAAGCACCCCTTGATGAAGGGACTTACACGATTCAGGTTCGAGCCACTGATACAATTGGCAATTCTGCTACAGCACAAGGCTCCTTCTCGATCGACTTCGATACTGCTGCCCCGGTGATCACGATGTCGTCGCCACAAAATGAGGCGCGCCTGACTGAACGTCGTCCGCAGATTTCGATAAGCTACGCTGATGCGGAATCCGGTATAGATATGGATTCTATCCGTTTCGTTTTGGATGACCAACTGATTAACCTCAAACCGAACCAGAAATCGGCGTCCCAGGTGATATACACCCCGGATCTCGATCTCGCTTTCGGGCAACATACGGTCAAACTTGAGGTGTCTGACATGGCGCATAAAGAGGGCAACGTCTCTGAAGATAGCAGTGGTGCCCGTGAGGCGAACATGGCAGTCCACGAGTTTACGTTCTTTGTTGAGAGTGAGGCTGGTCCAGTATTGGCATCGCGTCCGATTAATGCCCCCAACCCGTTCAAGGATAATACTCGTATTTCCTTTACATTGACTCGACAGTCCACAGTGAGCATTGTCATTTATGACATGACGCTCCGCCCCGTCCGAGTCTTAGTTGATAACGAGGTATGGGACGCAGGCGAATACGTTGGTAAAGGCGCGATTGGTTGGGACGGCACCAGTTCTTCTGGCGAAGATTTGGCTCGAGGTGTCTACTTCTGTCAAATTATGGTGGCAGATGGTTTTGAACCCGAGTATGCCATTCTCAAACTCGCACTGACGCGCTAAGTAAATGGCAGTCTGCATATCGGGAATTGGACACTTGTCCAGTTCCCGATGTGGACACTGAAGGAGGATATAATGTTAATGACAGAACAAATCGCTAAGTGGGTTTCCAAACGGGGCCCGAAATTGTTATGCGGTTTAATACCCCTTTTCTTTCTTATCCTAGCGGTGTCGCCGGTCAGTTTTGCCGGAGTGGATGCCATGCCACATCTGCGGCTTGGTGCCGGTGCACGCTCAATCGGCTTAGGTGGTGCCTTCACAGCGATCGCTGATGATGCCACCGCGACCGTTTGGAACCCAGCAGGACTCGGCTCCGCAGCGGATTTAAGCCTCAATTTTTCGACCCAGCAGCTTGATCTCGATAGAAGCCATAACTTCATTGCTTTGACAAAGGCTCTCGGTTCGGCGGGATCCATTGGGCTGGCTGTCACGAACGCCGGAGTCAGTGGCATCCAGCAATACGATGCCAATGAACGCTATGGTGGGGAATTCAGCTATAGTGCCAACGCCTATTCTCTCTCTTACGGTATTGGTCTCGGAAACTTCGGTATCGGTCTAACGGGCCGTATGCTGGCAGATAACTTCGGGGCAGAAGGCGTTGAAAGCCAGAGCGGTTTTGGTGGTGTTGATGTCGGAATCATGGGACATGCTCTGCACATAGATGTCGGTGAGGAAAAGGTACCAACTTTCCACTATGGCCTCGTAGCGAAATACCTCGGTGCGTCCCTCGGTGAAGACACCGTACCGATGGTTATTAACCTCGGCTTAGCCTACAATCTTTATATGGGTAATGTCGTCACATTCGCCGCAGATATTGAGCAAGAACTCGTGAATCTTGACCAAAGTGCCACAAGTTTGAAACTCGGTGCTGAATATACGATTCTCACTTACAAATCAACTGCTCTTGCTATCCGCGGTGGTGTTAGAGCCTCTCGCGATGTCCAGAACCTCTTTGGAGGATTTGGGGTGAACATCGGTGGGCTGCAGATTGATTATGCTATTCAAGACGGTATGGCTGGTGAAATCAACGGAGTCGGATCAACTCACTTTGCTTCCCTCTCTTATAGCTACTAAAGGAGAAAATTGATGAAAATGATAAGAGGCACGCTAAAGTTAGCACTGATTCTGTACATCTGCGCAGCACTCAGTGGCGTTTATGTGTTATCCGCCTCGGCGAGGATCACGCCGCATGAAGGTGATGACAATACTATGCTCATTACGATTGAAAAAGGCGATACGCTCTGGGATCTCTGCCAAGAGCATCTTAAAGATCCACTCCAGTGGCGTGAACTGAGCAAATACAACGACTTCACGAATCCGCATCTCATCTATCCGGGTGAACAATTGCGGATTCCAGTTGCTATGGCAAAGGAGGTCGTTGAGATTGCTGAGGAAGAACTTGCTGAGTACCAGGCGGAACTGGAACGGCTGAGAGTGGAATTAGCCGAATCCGAAGCGACGCGGGATAAATTGGAAGCAGAAATTGGCGGACTCAACGAGAGTATGGCGGAACTCAAAGGACAACTTAAAGCCCTTGAGGATAGCCTGAAATCCCAAGAGCAGTTGATGGATGCTGTCGGTCAGTCCGGTGAAACTATCGCTTCAAGTCTCAAAGAAGCCCTTGCAGCCAATAAAGATGCTATCCTTCACGAAATCGCCCACCTTGATGAACATCTTGAAGCGGTCGCTTCAATGCTCGAAGAGCGTGAAATGAACGCTAAAGCGACACACGAACTCATTGAAGCTACCCAAGCCGAAGTGAAGGGAATTTTGACCCATATTGAAGCGAATCAAAAGGCAATCAGTGAAGTCAAGATGATACTCGAAAATGCCAAGGGTGTACACGAGGAACTTTCCTCATCCAAACGTGCGCTGGTGTTCCTGACAACAGTCGCAGCGGGTATTGGGTTGTTTGTTATCGGTAGCATCGGTGGACGTAGCGGCGAATAAATCAAATTAACTCATCACCTTTTAGGCAGGGAAGGTGTCTAAGCCACCTCCCTGCTTTTTTTATAGGGTAGGACTTACGCAAAACCAGAGAATTAGGTCTATTATGACGCAATAGGTGCGGTTAGGGGATTTGGTCTGGGAGTAGACCGGATTTAGTCTGGGAATAGACTAAATCCATTCCTTGTATTACATTCTGCGCCTACCGGGGAAGTGCGTAAGTCCTATCCTGTAAAGGTCCTGCGTATATGTCAGTAAATACCGCTGAATATCTTAGGGGAAACACTCAATCAAAAACATCCCCCTTCACTCAAGCGATCGCACTCTCTGGTGATAGAGCCGGGAGTAAAGGGGTTTTCCAATTTGCCGGGTTCGCTTGGATATATGACACGAAAGTTACTTGCGTCCAAGGCGACCCGCAAAGCCTAAAAACACCGCAAGGCTGGCGGCAGCTCTTACGTCTTATCAGCCTCGCGCGGCGCCTTAAAAAGCCCATCATTTTGTGGAACCTGCCTATTATCCATATTGCTACAAAGCAGCGTAAAACATCGTTAGCCAATACGCAGGCGATTCAGAATGTTGAATTGGCTCTCCTGAAACTACCTCATCCTATTATTACGGTTTTTGACGAAACTTACGATGCTGCTTACCCATCTTGGGAGCTTACCTGGAGTGATGGTATTGTATGTATCGGATCTCGGGATATCCAATCTTCTGAATCTGAGAAAGTTAAAATAGCGGAGCGTCCAACAGAAATCGCATCTGCCATTTTGGAACATCTCTCTCAAGCGGAGGCTGTTCCGACCATAGAATTGATTGAGAATCGGAGTGCCTCTTTGCAGATGCTTACTAAGGACAGCACTGAGGTTTCGGCAAAATTATCGTCTCAGTGAGAAGTATGCCAATGTTTGAAGCAAAATTAAAACCTCGTCTTGAGTTTATTCTATCTGCTGTGGCGAATAAAATGGTCGCACTGGGTATTACGGCGGATATGGTGACGCTCTTTGGATTCCTCATCAACCTCGTTGCAACCTTTTATGTAGCGACGGGACGGCTCGTTGTGGGTGGGATTCTGATTTTGTTTGGTGGGAGTTTTGATATGATAGATGGAGCAGTTGCCCGAGCTCAGACAAATCTGCGGGCATCAGGTGCACTCTTGGACTCTGTAATTGATCGTTACTCCGAAGGTTTTCTCTTTCTTGGTGCCCTCATCTATTTTTATAGTTTGGAAAGTTTAATTGGGATAATTCTGGCGTTTGGTGCTTGGTTCGGTTCGATCTTAGTGAGTTATGTAAGGGCGAGAGCTGAAGGCCTACAGGTTACTTGTAAGGTTGGACTCATGCAACGTCCGGAGCGCGTCGTCTTGCTCGGTGCTGGTACACTGCTACAAGGGGTCCTCTGGCATAGATTTCCCATCGTTCAGACCAATGCCGTGATTCTCCTCTGTGTGCTTGGGGTCCTCACACTCACAACGCATATTACTGCGCTCCATCGGCTCATTTTCTCGTATCAAGAATTGAACCGTTAGCCAAGTCCCAGCACCGATATAATATCTAAATTAAAAGGCTTCAATACAAGGTTCACCGAGAAGGCAAGCACTGCTACAACGAGAACCACTTTAATCCACTTGTCTCCTTTTTCTACTGCCCAATGGCTGCCAATCCATGCCCCAGTAGCATTTCCTATTGCCAGTGTTACACCTAAGCCCCAATCAACCTGCTTTTCCATAATAAAAATACCCAAGGCAAGCACTGTATAAAAGAAGATAACTAAAACTTTAATTGCATTCGTCCGAACGAGGTCGATACCCGTCAAAAGACGCAAAGCTGTTATCACAAGCAGGCCTACGCCGGCTTGAATGAAGCCACCGTAAATGCCGATGAAAAAGAAAACAACCATTGCAATGATTTTAGAACTCGTACCCTCGTTTTCGATCCTGTCCTTCAATCGTGCTGTTGGATTTAGCAATGTTAAAGCCAACATAACTAACATCACACCTGCAAGAATGAATTGAAATAGCGCGGCATCCGTACCAACCGCAATTTTTGCCCCGAGCCCTGCACCGATAACTGCTGGCGCGGCGAGTAAAATGCCATACCGAAAATTAGAAATTCCCTTACGGCGGAATCCCATGATAGCACTGAAGTTTTGAAAGAAAATAGCGATTCTATTTGTGCCGTTTGCTAAGGTCGGATTGTCAGTAAGGAAAATAAGCATTGGGAGTGCCAATAGCGATCCTCCGGCAGCAACCGTGTTTAAGAAACCTGCAGCAATACCTGTACCAAAGAGCAAGACGGCGTGAAGAAGATTGAATTCCACTTTAAGTTTTTGTTACCCCCATTTTTTATTGGCTTTCGGCGCAAGAAAGTTTGCAAGTTCAAAGTTGCGAAGTTCAAAGTTATGTTTGACAACCCAACAACTTTAGTTACACTTAAAATTTGCTATCCGCTGACTGCTGACCCCTATTTTGCTGACCGCCATTTCGCAATTCCAATCAAAATGAGGGCGACGAGGTTTCCAACAACGATTCCGCTTCCCAGTCCTATAATACCCAAGAAACCACAGATATGAATTAGTCCATTTCCAAATGGACATTCCCAGTTATTCATGAAGATGGCACGGGCAGGAATTAGTACACCAATTATAAAACCGATACCGGCGGCCACAGCAGAAATCGTCTGTAATTTTTTAAAACCAGGAAGCTGTATTTCAAACATTATGAGTTCCTTTATCTGCCTATGCGGTACCGAGGTACCGGTCCCGTCCTTGCACTAAAGCCTCTATTTTCCGGTCCACCACGGAGCGTTGGAGCATCCAAAAACCACAATCTGGATGCACCCAACCAATTCGCCCTCCGCCCATTATCTTTTCTGCTTTCTCTATACTGGCTGCCACGTTATCAGGGGTCTCAATCGGGTTAACTTTTACGTCAATCACACCAATACCGAGGACGATATCAGACGAAACTGCCTTGAGTGCTTCTAAGTCAGCTTCAGGACGATGTGCGAGTTCCAACACAAGGTGGTCGCATCGGAGCATGTTTAGGAAATCAATAAGAGCAGCCCAGTTCCCTTTCTGGATAACCTGACCTCCATAATTGCCAAAACAGAAGTGAACTGCTTTCTCTCCGCGAAACGCATCGAGTACAATATTAATCGCAGCAGCAGCGCGGGGTCCATCTTCTGGGTTGCCCGGTATATTCGCTTCGTCAATTTGCAGACAGGCGCAATCGAGTTCTCGGACCTGTGCTGCTAATACTTCTGCCAAAGCAGTGAGCAAGGCATCAAAGTCTCCGTAATGTTTATCCAATAGCGTCCGTGCGAGCATATAAGGACTGGTCACTGTAAATTTGATGTCTTTACCAGCGACGCTCACGGCACGTTCACAGTCAGAAACGAGATTTAGCGTGCCTTCGCCTAATGCGTTCTCGACAACACCAGCAGGTTTTGCCCGAAACGACATCGTTTGCATCTGTCGGAATTCGTGCCATTCCTGCCGTCCTACCTGTGGTCTTACACCTGAAAGTGGACGGATGAAATAGTCGATCATCCCGTTAGTATCTGGGTGGTTGGGATCAAAGCGGTAGAGTTCACCATCTGTTGGTAAGTCGATGCCTCGTTGCCGTTGGATATCGACAACAACGCGTGTTGCATCGAGAAGGCTCTGCTCTGTTGGGGTTGAGAGAAGCCACGTTGGCACAGGATAAGAGCCAACAGTTGTCGTCAAAATTTCTGGTTTTTTAGATATATTTTTCACGGATTTAACTCAATTTTCTACCAATTCAAAGGATTCGAGTTCAAAAACGGTTTCGACTGTCACATCACCGCGAGTTTGTGCCTGTGTAAATTTGATAATACCAACATCGGGTGCGACCCATTTCTTCACAACAGTAATATCGAGTGGGAAATTCTGGTTTTCTATATCAAATCCCCACCGAAATGATTCTTGAACCTGAAAGACATGTTTAAAAGTCCCAGCGGGGACGGTCACAGTCTCTTCTGAAAGCACTTCAAATTCATCAAGTCCCTCGCCAATCGGAAAAAGTTCGGGAACTAATTGTGCCTGAAACTTAGTTTCCCATTTATTACCGGGGATGAGTGGGAATTGATAGAGGGGTAGGTAGGGTACAAACAGAATTGTATCGCTTGTGCCAGATGTTGTGTTCTGCGCATGTTGTAGGATGGCTGCAACTTCGCCTTCTTCGTCAACGCTTGTGCCGAGATAGGAGTAGTTTACTATGTTTTTCAAGTCTTCAGCCTTACTGGATTTCTGAAGGACGAAGCTCTCAATGGTTTCTCCACCTGCTCGTTGAATCTGGATGGTATCCACAATTTCGAATGTAATTTCGTCACCACTGGGGTCTCGGTAGTGCCAGGTGTTCCCGACTGCCAGTGGATAATAATCTCCCGGTCGGGTCCGCCATACTTGGATGTCAAGCGTGCTCGTTGTGATTCGGACGCCGTCGCTGACCGCAACCTCAATCTGGTATTTCCGCTCAGTTTCCGGTGCCTTCCAGACTGCCCCGGAGTCTGTTTCTACTAATTCGCCGTCTGTGGCAGACCATGTGTATGATAGAACGTCGTTCTCAAGATCAGTGGCTTTCAAACGGATCTGTACCGATGCCCCCGGCGCGACTATATCTGATTCGGCTTCAAAGATAAGAATGCTCGGTGCGAGGTTTGTGCTATCCGAGTCACCCTCTCCGCAGCCGATTACAACACCAATAAGCAAAACATAGAGGATCTTCCAAGCGTTAGTTATGTTTTTCACTTTCATCACATTTTTCCCGCATGCGACCTTTTCCACACAATACTCATAAATGGTAAACCTTAGAATTAATTAGACATTCAGCATTAGTGCGGTTAGAAACTGCACCTGCCGGTGCTTTTCCATACAATACCCATAAATTTCGGTGGCAGGTTCGTCCAGAAGGCCCTTTAGTCAAGCAGTCCGGTGAGTGCCTACGCCTCAAGCGGTATACCGCGTAAGACTTCTCGGCATTGGGTCTCGCCGTTACCTGTCACGTTGTAGGCAAAAGTGTTCATCAGTCGATCATTTTCCGAGTTGTTCGGAGCAGAACCGTGGATAATGAGGGCATTAAAGAATACACCATCTCCCGGTTCCATTTCCACGGCAACGGCATCTTCACGCTCTTGGTAATGGCCGGGGAGAAACACCCCAAATGTTTGCTGTTTCCGTTCATGCTCCTGTAATCCCCAATTGTGGCTTCCAGGCACGAACTGAATACACCCGTTCTCAAGGTTTGCCGCGCTTATCGCCAATTGGCAATTAATCATCACCGGTTTATTGTTATCATTTTTCCAATAGGCGTAATCCTGATGCCACGGGATCGCTGTTCCGTCGCCACCGGCTTTTGGAAGCAATTTACTGTGATACAGTGAAATGTTTTCACCCATCATTGCTTCTAAGATATCCAACACATCATTAGAGCGAAGCAGATGATTGAGCGTCGGACTCACTAATTCACTGTGCATCAACTGCTTAATACGCGGTGGATGATCTTCTGAATCATAGACTTCCCAAGAGATTCCGATACCCTCTGTCGGTTGCGCCGCCATACGGTTGTGTATATCTTCGATCTCTTCACAAATCCGCGCAATATCTTGTGAAGAGACAAGTCCTTTTTTCAGAAAATAGCCGTTTGTTTCATAGAATTCCAATTCTTTATTCGTAAGTCCCATCTGATTTTTCCTTAGCCTATTTAGTGTAATCAATCTTGTTTCTGGTCGTGAACTTGATGTCTAAAACTAAATGGCACCGGTTTTGCCTCCTAAGTAATGATACAATTAAGTATATATCAAACCTTCGGAAAAATCAAAAGATTTTCGTAGAACTGTGCCCTTAAACGCATCACCTGAGAAAAATGTTTACTTTCTCGCTGACTCTTGCTAAAATATGAGTGAGTTGAGATTTATTTACCACAACGTTGACGAAACATAATGCTGGTTTGCAGGGCTTTGCGGGTCCTACAGAAGCACCACGAAACGGAGTTAGCAATTAACATGGACTATACGCTCGAAAATTGCCAAAAACTCGTAGATGACTGGATACACACCTTTGGCGTTCGCTATTTTTCTGAGTTAACCAATACCGCTATTCTTATGGAAGAGGTCGGCGAATTGGCTCGGATTATGGCACGCCAATATGGCGAACAGAGTTTCAAGAAAAACGAACAAGACCTTGATCTCGGTGAAGAGATAGCAGATATTCTTTTTGTACTCATCTGCCTTGCCAATCAGACGGATGTTAAACTTGAGGATGCATTCAAAGAATCAATGAAAAAAAAGACGAACCGAGACAAAGAACGACACAGCAAAAACCCGAAGCTTAAAAAATAGTGTCCACCCATTCACACTAAAGGATACTAACAATGACACGCCTTAGAAACCATACATTTTTGGTGTTGAGCCTGCTTTTTTTTGCTGGCGGTTGCACAATTTTTCCAAAAAGAACGTCCACGCCGCCCATGGTGGATCCACTAATTGAACGGAACCGCCAGTGGCGCGAGCATGTCGAAACCGGCAATTATGAACTAAAACGCGGAAACCTCCGGGCTGCCCTGACTGCTTACGAAGCTGCCGTTACGATCCGTTCGGGTTCCAATGACGTACAGTACAAGATCGCGGAGATATATTTTCAACTTGAGGAATACGAAAATGCGAGGGATGCCTTTCTCATATTTCTCACGTTAGAGTCGAATAATATCACTGCCCTGAATTATGTCGGATACATTTCTGAAAGACTGAGTAACTATACTGCTGCGGCTGAGTACTACGAACGAGTTTTGGAAATTTCAGCGGATAATCTGTATGCGTTAAATCATCTCGGTTTGGCTTATAAGCAATTACAACGCTACGATGAAGGTATAAGCGTCCTTCACAAAGCGTTATTGATTGATCCGAGGTGTGAGCGTCCCGAATGCGAGAATTTGCACAACTACTTGGGACTTATCTATCTGGAGCAAGGTAAAGTTGGTGAGGCAATCGCGGAGTTCCGGGAGTCAATTCGGTTGTTTCCAAACGATATCTGGGCAAGGCAGCAGCTCGCAGCACTTTATGAAAACCAGCAACGTTACTTTGAGGCACAACTGCAATACCAGCAACTTTTAGAGGTGGCACCAGACAATCTGCTTGCCATTACACGCCTTCAAGCACTTTCCCAACTCAATCTCAATCCAGTGCAGGCAGTTAATGTCCCACCTGTTACCCTTCTCGATCCAGACGTTGAGTCCATCATTGCCAACGCCCCGAATGCCAGTGATAATCCTGATGCTGATACGCTCGTTTTGTTTAATCACTTCAGTCATGATGTTTTGCCGACAGGCAAGTCCCGCTATACAACACACCAAGTCGTTAAGATTTTTACCGAAAGGGGCATCCAAAAATATGGGGATATCGCTATCCCTTACCAACCTGCATCACAAAATATCGGGGTTAATGTAGCACGAACGATTACAGCAGATGGTACGGTGCTGCAACCACCTGATGAGGCGTACAACGATGTAACGCCACCCGGTTTATTGTCGTATAATCTCTACTCAGACGCGATGTGGAAGGTTATATCTATGGTCGGTCTTGCACCGGGGGTCTGTGTTGAATACAAGGTGACGCTTGAAGATAAAGTTGCTGGCGGGGAAACCTGGATTACGGGGGGCTATAATTTTCAGTCAACGGAGGCGACCCTTGAAACGAGTTATGCCCTTCAGATGCCGAAGGCATGGCATCTTCAGTGGGAGATCACTAATGCAACATCACAAATGAAGCCTTTAGTGCCACAGATCTCTTATACAGAGGATGATACGGTTATCTACTTATGGAAATATGGGGAGACCCCGGCAGTGGCATCGGAGGATGGCATGCCACATATTAACGACATTGTGCCACGCCTGCACTATTCCTCAATTGCCGACTGGCAGGCTGTCTACGCGTGGTATAAAGAACTCGCGAAAGACAGATATATGTCGAACGCTGACATTGAAAAGAAAGTCCAGCACTTGATCAGAAATGTGGAAACGGATGAGGCAAAAGTCCGCGCCATCTATAATTTCGTCGCCTCAAAAATTCGGTACGTTGGTATTGAGCTCGGACAGAGTGCTTACCAACCCTCATACGCCACCGAGGTTTTCCAGATGCAATACGGGGACTGCAAGGACAAAACGACCCTCCTAATCTCAATGCTGGATATTGCAGGCATTAAAGCCTATCCTTGCCTGATTAGCATGGCACCATACGCGCGGGTTGATACGACGCTGCCGTTTCTCAGCCAATTCAACCATATAATTGCTGCGGTCCCTACTGGCGCGGATACCTATATCTGGCTGGATACAACGGCGGCGACTTGTAGTTACGGAGACTTGCCATATAGCGTACAGGGACGCACTGGATTCCTTATCTCTGATACACAAGGGATATTTGTGGAGACACCTATTTTTCTACCAGAAGCCAACCGACTTGTGAGTACAACGGAATTGGCGTTAGACAGTAAAGGCGACCTGCAAGGCACGCTTCATATTCAGACAACTGGACAATACAGTCTAAATACTCGGTGGACCTACCAACAGATTCACCCGAATGCTATGAAGACCACTTTAGCCACTGAACTCAGTCAGCAATTTCCGGGGATCCAAATAGAGTGGTGGAGGATGTCTGACCCTGATGACCTGAATAATGTACCGGTAGAAATTAATCTCGGTTTTCAGGTCAAGGATTACGCTGAGTCTTTGGGAAATAGCATGCTACTCCCCTTGCCGATTGATGAATTTGCGGCTTATGCTGAAACTTTTGCTGGTGAACAACGCACCTATTCCTTAGACTTTGGCTATCCGATGCGAATTGAGAAGATAATTAGCATCCAAATTCCAGAAGGATGGACGGCTGTTTTGCCAGAGGACATCCATCACACGATAGAGATAGCAGAACTAAATCGGCAGTACAGACAGGTTGAAAATGTTATCACCTATCGGCTTGTATTTACTCTTAAAAACCGGATACTTCCAGCAGAGGCGTATCCTGCAGCAAAATCGTTTTTTGTGTCGCTTGCAAGTGAAGATGGGAGTCGGTTATTGCTAAATAGCGGTAGGCAGTCAGCGGTCAGCGGTCAGCAATCAGCGGTTGGCAGTTGGCAATTAGCGATAGACCAATAGCCAACAGCCAAGAGTCAGCGGTCAGCGGTCAGCAGGAGCGGGGATTGGAAGAATGGGTCAGTTTTTCACGTATTTCCATCCGTCAATCAAGACGGGGAGACCGCGAATTAAGCACATCGCAACAGTTATAGTTGATAAAATTACACCTGTCAATTCCAACCCGACAGTCAGTTCCGGGTAGACTCCAGAGTTTTTGAAGGCTATGAGGCTACCGAGATAGATAAAGGTGATTGTTTTCGCAATGCCATAAATGCTGCGACTCATGCGTGAACTCGTGAGCGCACGCGTCCATTTTGAGGACATCATCGTATTCTCACCGAACGCCGTTTTCCCTTGTGCGAAAGCGGCGCTCCGCAAGCCGTCTGTAAAGAAACCACGGGCAATCACAATAACTGGAATCCAGATCGGAATCAGTCCAACAACAGCGAAGTAAACCCAGAAGATGCATTCAACAATACGGTCGCCGACTATATCCAATAGTGCCCCGAAGTCTGAAGTTTGATTGAGTTTTCGCGCAACGTAACCGTCGACCGCGTCAAGAAATAGAATCAGTCCGATCAGCGCGACAAGCAAAAAGTCTAAATAGAGATGCTGCCCGAAGAGTGAGATCACAACAAATACCAGGATTAAGCGGAAAAGCGTAATCAAATTCGCAATCATGTTTTGCTCCTTTGTTGAGGGAGGTCCTGATGTCTCATTTTTATTTAAGTTTTGTGTCTCTCCTTTAATCGTAACGTAACCGTTTCACTAAAAGCAATACTAATTTCACCAATGCAGGACTTACGCAAAATTGCGTTGAAACATCTATCTTCAGACAGCAAAGACGCTTATTTTTATAGGATCGGTGCGGTTAGGAAACCGCACCTACCGTTGAAGTGGGTAAGTCCTACAATGAAAGGAAAATCTATTCTATGAACGAAAATGGCAACCCTAACATTGTCCTTATTCTGAACGATGACATGGGTTTTTCCGACTTGGGCTGCTACGGTGGCGAAGTCCATACCCCGAATCTTGACCGGCTTGCTACAGGTGGGCTGCGTTTTACACAGTTTTACAATACTGCTCGGTGCTGCCCGTCTCGTGCCTCTATGCTGACGGGACTACATCCGCATCAAACCGGCGTGGGACACATGATGGGCGACGACGGACTTGAGGGGTATCGCGGCGACCTGAATGACCGGTGTATCACGATTGCCGACGCAGTCGGTTCGGAAGGCTATGGCACCTATATGAGTGGAAAATGGCATATCTCTCGGCATGCCGGTGCAGATGGTCCCAAACATAGCTGGCCCTGCCAACGCGGGTTTGACGAATACTACGGGATTATCACGGGTGCCGCTAATTTTTGGAAACCGAACACCCTGACGCGCAATAATACCCGCATCGAACACGATGAACTCCCTGAAGGCTACTTTCTCACAGATGCTATCAGCGATGAAGCAGTGACGTTTATCCAAAACCATACTGAGAAGACACCGGAGCGCCCATTCTTCACTTATGTCGCTTACACAGCACCACACTGGCCCCTGCACGCACACGAAGAGGACATCGCACGCTACACTGGACGTTTTGCCGCCGGATGGGACGAACTCCGAGAAGAACGGCTCTCACGGATGCGAGAAATGAAACTCTTAGATGAGGCGTGGCAGCTTACCGCAAGAGATCCTTCACAGCGACCTTGGCGCGAAGCGGAATATAAAGAATGGAATCAGCGGCGTATGGAGGTCTACGCAGCGCAAATCACCCGTATGGACGCAGGTATCGGACGAATTATCAACACATTGGAGGAGACAGGTCAGCTCGATAACACGCTCATTCTCTTTTTAGCGGATAACGGGGGCTGTGCAGAGGAACTCGGCGGTCCCCCAGCGAAACGCGACAGCGGTTCACTGATTAGCACCCAGACGACTTCTGATGGGAGACCTGTTCAGCGGGGCAATGACCCAAGCATCATGCCGGGTCCCGAAACCACCTATCAGAGTTACGGGGTGCCGTGGGCAAACCTGTCTAATACCCCTTTCCGTGAATACAAGCACTGGGTACATGAGGGCGGTATCGCTACGCCACTGATTGCGCATTGGCCAGATGCCATAAAATCCGCAGGCGAATTGCGCCACCAACCGGGGCAACTCCCGGACATCATGGCGACATGCCTCGAAGTTTCAGGTGCGACCTATCCTGAAGAGCACAATGGGAAACCGATTTTGCCGTTAGAGGGAACAAGTTTAGTGCCGATTTTCGATGGAAAGGACAACGGTAAGGACGTACTTTATTGGGAACACGAAGGCAATTGTGCCGTGCGCCAAGATAATTGGAAACTGGTCTGCAAGTTCCCCGGCGATTGGGAGCTTTACGATTTGGCAGCTGAACGGACGGAGATTAACAATCTTGCTGCTAAGCATCCACAGAAACTCGAAGAGCTCGTTGGACTTTACCGAGACTGGGCGGATCGCTGTCTTATCTATCCGTGGGATAGACTCCAAGAACGCCGCAGACAGCAGTCTTAATAGTTATCAGTCGTCAGGGCACAGGCTGTGCCTGCTTTCAGGGGTCAGTGTTGTGAGCTATTAGTCGGACGTTGGACCCCGCCGCAACGATCTACTGACCGCTGACAGGAAACCACGCAGTGGTTTCCGCCCTGACCGCTGACTGCTATCCATCTAAACACATGGAAGCATTTTCAAACAGACGGGGGTTGGGACTTCTGTTGCATGTCCTGTCGCCGTTAATTCGCCTGTTTCCTGATTGACTGCAAACGTCACGACTGTATCCGTCTGTTGATTTGCGGCAAAGAGGAATGTGCCTTCCGGATTCAGTCCGAAGTTCCGTGGTGTTTGCCCTTGTGTGGATTCGTGACCAATGGGACTCAGGGTGCCCGTTTCTGCGTCAATTGCGCAAATGGCTATGCTATCGTGTCCACGGTTTGATCCATACAAGAATTTCCCCGAAGGGTGGACGTGTACATCGGCGCAGTGGCTTCTGCCGTCGAAGTCATCAGGAAGCGTAGAGAGCGTCTGGAATTCTGTCAGTGTTCCGGTACTCGCGTCATATCGGAATGCAGTGAACGTTGAATCGAGTTCGTTAATTACATAAGCGTACTGTCCGTTCGGATGGAAATCGAAGTGACGGGGGCCTGCCCCAGGATGCACGCGTGCCCACGGTTGGGTATTAGGCGTGAGTTTGCCGTTTTCTGCGTCCAATTGGTAAATCAAGACCTTATCAATGCCGAGATCGGGTGAGAAGGCATAACGATTGCCAGGGTCAATCATAATTGAGTGTGCGTGCGGTTCCATTTGCCGTTGCGGGTTGATGCTGGCACCTTCATGCTGTACAAAATCAGAGGCTTCGCTCAGCCGTCCATCTGATGCTATCTGGAAAGCAGCGACACTTCCACCGCCATAATTTGCTACAAGCAGACACTTGCCCGTCGCATCGACACTCAAATGGCAAGGCGCACCGCCACCCGTTGCGCGTTGGTTGAGATAACTAATCTCTCCAGTCTCTCGATGGATGTAAAATGCTGTAACAGCACCGCTATCCTTACCCTCAAACTCACCGACTTCGTTGACAGCAAAGAGATACTGACCGCTCGGATGTATCTCCAAAAATGACGGATTTTCAACGCCTGTTATTTTGCTGCTGTATTCCAAGGCACCCGTCGCACCGTCTAAGCGATAGACGTAAATTCCCTCGCTGTCTCCGTGCGTATAAGTACCAACATAAACGAAATAGTCTTGACTGTTCTGTTGTGCCATTATTTATGATAATCTCCTTTTTTAAATGATTGATCTTGGGCATTGCCCCAAATGTAAAGTGAAGACCAATTGTTTACTGTCTAACTTTAAGATGAATCGTTCTTTCTTCGCTTTCAAGGTAGCCGATGCGGATTGCTTTCGCTTGCACAGTGGTTTCGCCTTCCGGTATACGTAGCGGTTCGGTATACAACCGCCACTGTGCGTCCTCACCTTGCTCAGTCGTGTAGGCGATTGATGCGCCGTGTGTAGAGCAGTGAAGTTGCAAAACGAGCGGAGCCGACCACTCGCCATTCTCGTCCGTTACCGTTGTGCCGGGTTGTTCAGCATTAATCGGGATAAAAATAGGAGCCGCTGTTTGCGGTTGTGTGCCGTTAGGATACCACTGCGCTACCATTTGTTCTTCGGATATATCCCCCATATCGCCGAAGTCAGACTGCCACTGCGACAGTGCACCCCGCATCCGTTCCAACACAGCATGATGCTCAGGATCTGCCGCCAGATTGTTGAGTTCATGCCGATCGTTTTCAATGTTGTAAAGTTCTTCAGCCGGACGTGGATAGCGGAACATAACCGCCTGATCTCCCTCCAGTTCACCCGCTGCATACAACCGCCACATCTCCTGCATGATTGGGTGCCGATTACGATATGGAATCCAGAGCAGATACGGTTTTTCAGGATAATAATTCCGCATGTATTTATACCGTTTATCGCGCACGGCGCGCACCATATCGTAGGATTCATCGTAGCGGTCGCGCGTCGCGAAAATGTATTCCCGTTCAACCTTCTCTGTTCCGAGGAAGGGTTGTCCCTGTAAATGTTTCGGTGCCTGTACACCGCAGAGCGAAAGCACTGTCGGGCCAAGATCAATCAGGCTTACCAATTGTTCACTGACACTGCCAGCAGCAAGGGTATCGGGCCATCGGACAATTAAGGGTATTCGGATACCCGCATCGTATGGCCACCGTTTCCCACGTGGGAGTCCTTCACCGTGGTCGCTCCAGAGAAAGACAATGGTATTCTCTGCGAGTCCGTCCTCTTCTAATTGATCTAAAAGTTCACCGACGCGAGCATCGGCAGTCGCAAGGTTGTCGTATTGGCGCGCCAGTGCCTGCCTCGCTTTCGGTGTATCCGGTAGATATGGCGGTAACACCACGTCATCAGGATTCGTCGTTGTAGTCAGCGGACGATCTTCCCGTTCCCACATCCCACTTTCGTGCGTAACAGTCGGATTGAAAACCGAAAAGAAGGGTTGTCCGGGTTCACGGTTTCGCCAATGTCCGGTGTTATCACACACATCCCACGCTGTAATGGGCGGTGTAAACTGATAATCAGTTTTGCTATTGTTCGTGCAGTAGTAACCCGTTCCTCTGAGATATTCGGTAAAGGTTTTGACGTAAGGCGGTGGTACTGCTGAATATGGGGTCGGCATGTCTGGTGTGTGCTGGTTTGTATGTGCTGTTCGCATGTGGTGCGTACCGATCGAGGTCTGGTACATACCTGTAATAATTGCCGAACGGCTGGGTGCACAGACCCCGGCGGTCGAAAACGCATTTGGGAACCGGCATCCGCCAGCAGCAAGTCGATCTATATTCGGCGTACGCGCGAGTGTGTCCCCGTAACAACCGAAGCGAGGGGTTGTGTCCTCTATAGATATCCAGAGGATATTTGGACGATCTGATGTGGTCATTATAACTCCTTTTTTAGTAATGATTGTACGCCAGATAACGATTTAAGTCAATATAACTCTCTGAGTTTCAGGTTATTGGAAAAACATTGCAAGTGTGTTGAGGGTGTGATAAAATAGCAGTCGCGCGCTGTAACATGGGTTTGCAAGTTATTTTTTTGACCTATTGTTTAATTCCAAAATCAAGCGATTGAGGCTATACCACATATATTATGAGCACTTCTTATCTACGTTATCTACACACTGCACAAGACGTTCTGAAACAGATTGAGGCAACACAAACCGAGGCAATCGCACGAGTATCTGAGATGTGCGCCGAAACAATAGGAGCAGATGGACTCGTCTATCTATTCGGTTCCGGGCATTCCCGTATGGCTGTTGAAGAAATGTTCCCACGCTACGGAAGTTTTCCCGGATTTTTTCCTATCGTTGAATTAGCGGTTACATATCACAATCAAGTTGTCGGTTGCAACGGTCAACGACAGGCTCTCTTTTTGGAAAACATTTCGGGGTACGCAGAAGTAATCTTGCGCAACTTCACCTTCGGTCCCCACGATTGTATGATAGTGTTTTCCAATTCTGGAACAAATATCCTCCCTATTGAAATGGCGATGGGGTTTAAAGCGCAAGGTCTCCCTGTGATAGCGGTCGGTTCTATCGCGCATAGCCGCTCATCTACCTCGAAACACCCTTCTGGCAAGCGTCTGTTTGAGATTGCCGATCTGACGATTGACAACTGCAATCCGCCGGGCGACGCTGTCGTAGAAATCCCAAATTTAGCGTATCCTGTCGGTCCCACCTCCAGTATCGGTACACTGACTATTGTGAACGCTATTAAATGCCAAGTCGCTGAACTGCTGACTGCACGTGCGAAACCACCGGTCGTACTGACGGGCGCGCATTTCCTCGGACCTGAAGAATCAGCAAAACAGATTGAACGGGCTTATGACGATTACAAGGCACGGGTCCACGGAAGTTGATACTATACAATTTTTCCGTTGACTTCTCTCGTGCAAACTTGTATACTTTAAGCAGGACGAAGGAATGTTGGGTTTACTAAATTGAGTTGGGATCCGCAGGGCATTCTGATGCTGAACACTACCGAAAGAATTGCTGTAATGGGTGGAACATTCAATCCAATTCATTACGCGCACCTGCTAAGTGCTGAACAGGTTCGGACAGGGCTGGGCTACGATAAAATCCTGTTTATTCCTTCTGCGAGACCGCCTCACAAGGTTGCTGATGCTGATATTATCGCCCCCGAACACCGGTACCAGATGGTGCTTCTGGCGATCACAGAAAATCCGAATTTTGAAGTGTCACGCATTGAATTAGATCGGGAAGGTCCGTCATACACGATTGAGACCTTGAAAGCACTTGAGGAACTTCACGGAAACACCCGTGAGCTCGGATGGATTATTGGAGCTGATTCGCTTATCGAGTATAAAATTTGGAGAAACTTTGATGAAGTGTTGGCGCGATGCGTTATGATTGCAACAACGCGTCCGAGTTACGATCTGAATCGGGTGCCGCCTGAGGTCCGCAATCGGGTTACAACCTTTCCAATAACTGGCGTTGATATATCTGCCACAGTCATTCGTGAACGGATTAGAAAGGGGCTTTCAATTCGGTATCTTGTGCCTGAAACAGTTCGATCGTACATTTATCGCCATCAGTTGTATCATTAACCGAAGTCGTCGCTTTCCGATTGGATGATAAGGATATAAGAATATGCAACACACATGCAGTATATGCGGAACAGTTTACGATTTTGTGTGGAAAGAAGGGGCACCTCTACCGAAAAATTTCCCGTTCTGTAGTGCCCGGTGTAAAGCAGCGGATCTGGCTAAATGGCTGAATGAAGAGTACACCATTCGCACACCCTTGCCGAGTGTAATATTATCGAATACCGAGCGGGAGCTCCTTATCGAATTGGGAATGGACCCCGACGATGATGGCGGCTAAAACGGTAAAGGTCTATGTAATATGGACTTGCAAGAAACATCTAACAACACGCTAAATCTACAAAATAATCGGGCAGCTGCTACATTAGAAATGCTTCGAGCACACCCAAAGTCGGTTGAAATTCAAGAGTACCTCTCAGCAAAACTGAGTGTGGAACGTCTTCAGCACGTTCTTTCTGTCCAAGAGATGGCGGTTGACTTAGCACGCGCGCACAAAGCAGATGTCTGGCACGCCAACTTCGCTGCACTGCTACACGACAGTGCTAAGTGGATGAGCACCGAGCGGTTATATAGGGAAGTAGAACGTTACGGAATTCGCCTTGATCCGATTGAGAAATTGAATCCATCGCTTTTGCATTCGCTTGTTGGCGCGGAACTGGCGAGAGAGAGGTTTAAGGTAACCGAGTTTGAAGTGCTTGAAGCGATTCGCAATCATACAACCGGTAACTCGTCAATGGGCCTTATTTCGCAAGTGCTGTACGTTGCAGACTTTGCAGAACCGATGCGCCCATACAAGGCAGCGCATGTTGTTAGAAAATTTGCGTACACAAATTTAGAACGGGCGGTGCATCATGTCGCGCGTGCACAGATCGAACGTCTCCTGCAAAAAGGAGGAATGATTCATCCGAATACGCTTCGGACATATAACAAAATGTTTGCTAATGTTAGTGGTTAGAGGCAAAGACGATACGCGTCTCTCGTTCCACAACGGCTGAGAACGGTAAGGAAAATTAAATGGCAGAATACAACACATTAGATATAGTAAAAGCCGCGGCTTCTGCCGCGATGAGTCGACGCGCACAAGACGGTGTTATCCTTGATCTGCGTGAGCTTGATTGTTTCACGGATTTTTTTGCGATCTTCAGCGGCGTTTCCGATATCCAGGTAGAAGGTATTTCGCAAGCGGTGCTTGAAGAACTTGAAACGAATTGGGAACAGCGACCTTGGCACCAAGAGGGCGAGCGTAAAGCGGATTGGATTCTATTGGACTATGTTGATTTCGTCGTCCATGTTTTTCTTTCTGAGAGACGCTCCTACTATAATCTTGAACGCTTATGGGCTGAAGCCGGACGTATTGAATTACCGGAATTAGCGATGCCCGCACACTTGGAATCTCTATCAGATGAGGCATCAGAGGAGCGTATAGACCCGGATGGTGCATTGGTCTTCGGGGAGCATGAGGAGGGGGTATCTGAGGAATAGTTCGCCTTTTAAAGCAGAAAGTATCGCGACAATTAACAGACCGTAAACTAATCAACGCTTACAAGAAGCACTGTGACGTTGTCGGTGCCGCCGTAGTCGAGGGCTGTATTGACGAGGTTATCACACGCTTCTTCGAGATTGGCGGCAGATACGATAATGTCAGCGATTTCTTGATCGTCCACAATTAAATCGTGCAAACCATCTGTACAAGCGACAACGATGTCACCAGGAACGAGCGGATAGGCATCCGCATTAACAGTGACTGTTGGCCTGAGCCCAATCGCTTGTGTAATGATGTTTCGCTTCTCATGGACACGGCCCTCTTCGGGCGTTATTTCGCCTTGTTCGACCATTTTTTGGACGAAAGAGTCATCTGTCGTTATCTGTGTGAGGTTTCCATCGCGCAAAACGTAGAGCCGACTATCACCGACGTGGACATAAGCAAGGTAACTAAAGGTAACAAAGCCAGCGATCAGAGTTGTGCCCATACCGCGGGCTGTACCCCCGTTTTTGGCGGCAGTATAAATGCGTTGATTCGCTTCCTCAGCAAGTTCGCTCAAGACGCCAAGCCGTTTCATTGGCCCAAAATCGCTATGTGGAGATGCTTGTGCTTGTCCCCATTGTTCGATAACATCAAGCGCGAGCTTACTCGCCAGGTCACCTCGTTCGTGACCACTCATACCGTCGGCGATAGCAAACAACTGGAGCTGCGTATCAAAGTAGTATAGGTCTTCGTTTCTGTCACGAAGTCTACCTGTGTCCGTTTTTGCTGCAAATTGCATTTTTTCCTATCGTCCGCGTGGAGTGTGATCGATAATACAAAAGGTTGTTGCGCGTGCTTCGTATTCAAGGAAGGTACCAAATTCATTCAGGCGAACCATTTATTTTTTTTAAGTCGATAGTAAAAACGATAGAATACGAATATGGTTTCAAAATTTTAGTAGGATATGGCGTTGATTCAGTAAAAACAGCGAAATACATAGGTTTCCTGAATTTGCTGAAAAAGTTAACATGGAAATTAAAAGATTGTCTGCCGGTCCAAAACATCATTTTTTTGGCTATTACGGTATTAATCCATGGGATAGTAGTGGAAGGTATCATCTTGCGCTGGAGACGGATTTTCATACCCATCGCCCGATGCCAGAAGATGTCGCCACGGTTGGACTGATCCACCGCGATACCCATACATTTATTCCACATGCCAAAACCTCCGCTTTTAACCTCCAGCAGGGAAGTATGATGCATTGGATAAATGGCAGCAAAGTGGATGAAGGTGATGGAACCGCTGCGGAATTCACGTTTAACGATTGGGAGAATGACCGGTTGGTATCACGTGCCTTGAACCCAATTACAGGCACTGTTCGCACAATTCGTGGGGCAATTGCTGCTGTGTCCCCTACGGCTCCAATTGCTATTGGGCTTAACTACGGACGAATGGCACACTGCCGTGCTGTTGTCGGTTATGCAAGCCACACCAAATCTGCTGATGTTGCGGCACAGCCAGAGGATGACGGTTTGTATCAGCTTAACCTTCAAGATGGGAGCTCAAAACTCGTGCTTTCTATAGCCGATGTCATCCGGGCAAGTCAGGACGAACGTTTGGTTGGAAAACGGGCATGGTTCAATCATGTTTTGTTTAATACAGATGGCACGCGGCTTCTGTTTTTCTGCCGAGTCCGTCAGGAAACACGGTTTTACTCCTCACTCTGGACAGTGAACCCAGATGGCTCTGATTTGGAAATGCAAATCCCGTTCGGCTATAAGGTTTCACACTTTGATTGGCGGACCTCGACGCGGATTCTTGTTTCTTCAGATATATCTGGTGAGATGGGGTTCGTTGAATTTACGGATGGGCTGCGGGACTTCACACCGCTTGGGCGCGGGGTCCTGCCACGCGATGGACACGCTTCATACTCACCTGACCGAGAGTGGCTGCTTTGTGATAGTTATCCAAGTGGCCCGCAACGTTTGGCACAACTCATGGTCTACAATATTGCCGAAAATCGGAAGATTGTTTTAGGTGAGTTCCATCATGAAGAGCAGTTCGTTGGAGATATTCGATGTGATTTGCACCCGCGTTGGACCCCTGATGGCGCAACTGTTACTTTTGATTCAGTTCACGAAGACTCCCGGCAAATCTATCTGGTCGATCTCTCGTCACTGGAGTGAAGTCGCCTAATTTCGTTAGAGGATTCTGATGTTGCAAGATGATTGTTCTTATGACAAAATTGGACAGCTGCCGAGCATTGTCAAATGCGCGTTTGTTGATATTAACGAGAAACGCGATGCTGTCGTTTTGACAACAGAACCCGCATGGGCAGTTGTCAATGGAATTGCCGTACACCCGAAACAACTTATCTATGTTGATGGGAACACAAACGCGTATATGGCTACGCTCGCCGAAGCGTGTGAAGGCGAAGTGATCTACGGAATCGGTGGTGGGCTGGCAATTGACGCTGCTAAATACGTTGCATCGACAAACGAACTCCCCTTAGTTGCCCTTCCTACTATCCTGTCAACGGATGCTTTTCTCACTGATGCGACAGGTGTTAGAGAAAATGGGTGTGTTCGCTATCTCTCTTCAAAGTCCCCGGATACTGTTATTATAGACATGGATCTTTTGTGCAACGCGCCTGCGCCGATGCGTGCGAGTGGTGCTGCGGATGTCCTCTCAATTGCAACAGCGATGTGGGACTGGCAAGAAGCCGAAAAAATGGGTGAGAACCCACCCAGTCAGCAAATTACACCGCAAATTATTGACATAGGTGCTACCCTCCTTCAAACACTTCTGGATAACGCACGGGAGATTGGTCGTGGAACACCTACAGGTCTGAAACTTCTGCTTGACCTACTTTGTATGGAGGTCCAACTTTGTTATCTGTGCGGACATAGCCGCGTTGAAGAGGGAAGCGAACACCATTTTGTCTATGCAATTGAGAACCGTCTAACGTCTGTTAAACAGGCAAGTACGGAAAGTGCGCACGGAAATGACGGAACTGTTTTACACGGAGAACTCGTAGGACTCGGCATCTTGCTGATGGCTGCCTTGCAATCTCAACCCTCTTGGACGCAGTACCGTCACGCGTTGGAGTGCTTACAGATTAACTACCGACCGCTTGGTCTCTCTACTGATGCGATCGCTGAGACCCTTATCGGTTTATCCGACTATGTAACTGAACATCAACTACCCTACACCGTTGCAACGACCTTGCGAATTACACCCGATATCGCCGAACGAACCATAAAAACCGTATTAGATTAAAGCTGAGGACTATGGAACAGAAAAACAGTCAGACACGATCAGATACCCCTATCTCGGTACTTCACGAACAATCCATCGTAATTGATTCGCACAATGATGCTATCGTGGCGCATATCCGCCGCGGTAATGTCAGCCTTGCTGACGAACATTGCCAAAATCCTACACGCCCTCAAGGGACTATTGCTTATCTACGAGGTCCAGTCCCACCAGCGGAAGAAGCGATTGGCATCCAACTCAACATCCCGAAAATGCGAAAGGGTGGGATTGATGCCGCCTTTTTTGCCGTTGACGTGACACGCGCATGGAAAAACCACCTCGCTTATGCTATGGATGCTTTCGGGTGGTTCGATGCAGAGATAACAGCTAATGCCGCTGATATCTGTATCGCGCGACAGGCGGAAGATATTCGCAAAGCAAAAGCAGCTGGCAAGCTCGCGGCAATCCTTACGATTGAAAACAGCGAAGCCGTAGAACGGAGCCTAAATGTCCTCCGTTCCCTTTATCTATTGGGGGTTCGCTCAATTGGGTTGACCCATAATCCCAATACGTGGGCATCAACAGGAAATGATGAGGAAGATTCGGGGGGTGGCTTGACTAAATTCGGGGTCGCGTTGGTCAAAGAGATGAACGAATTGGGGATGCTTGTAGATGTTTCCCATATCAGTGAACGTGGGTTTTGGGATGTTCTGGAAATCTCTGAACGTCCTGTCATCGCATCTCATAGCAATTGTCAGACCTTGTGTCGTCACTCACGGAACTTAACCAACGAGCAGTTGAAAGCCTTGGCAGTTAATGGTGGTGTTATTGGTATTACCTTTGTACCCGGGTTTATTACCTTGGACGGTTGGACAAAAATGCCACCGTTAGCACAACTCCTCAATCATTTTGCCTACGCAATTGACATCGCAGGCATAGACCATGTTGGCATCGGATCTGATTTTGATGGCGGTGGCGATTTACTCAAAGATGCAGGCGAATTCATCAAAATCGCGGAAGGATTGAGTGAGCGGGGTTATTCCGATGCAGATATCCGAAAAGTGCTCGGCGAAAATCATCTGCGCGCTTTTGAGGCGGCGTGTGGATAGGACACTCAATCAGTTCTACTTACGAATTTTTCCTAAGCGCGCGTACGATAGAATGCCATACCTCGTCTACAGCAATGCCCTTCATACAGATGTTATCTTTGCATTTATCTGTGAATTGCTTACAAGGGCTGCACGGCACGGCATGGCGGATGATTTGGTGTCCGATTCCGAGCGGCTGGAAACGGATATGATTGCCGGGACCGAACAGTGATACAGTGCGGGTCCCTACGCCTGCTGCAATGTGCATCGGACCGGTATCGTTGGTGAGAAAAAGATCGCACTGTTCAATGCAAGCGGCTAGCTGCCTAATCTGAAGATTACCTGCAAATGGAATTGCTTGCATCTCCATGAGATTCGCGACCTTCTGCACAAGTTCAGATTCGTGCTGGCCACCAAAAATCAGAACGTCCGCATTGAAATGTTCTACCAATCTATCCCCAATGGCAGCGAAACGTTCGGGCATCCATTCCCGTAGTTTCCACCCAGCCCCCGGAAAGAGCCCTATTTTTAGTCTACCCTCAAGGGTGCCTGCGGTCTTGAGCCTCTGCACGGCATCCCTCCGTTCAGATTCAGCGAGAAAGAGTTCTAACTTCTGATCTGCTGCTGGAATACCTGCCGCATGCAACAAGTCGAAGTAGTGTTCTGTGGCGTGTTTGTTCCCCTGCTCAGAGACACGAACGGTGCAAAACCTCCCTTTTCCGACCCGTTCGGTGGCACCACTGAGGTACATGAGTATCTCCGTCCGAAACTTCCGCTGGAGATCAATAGCCAGGGTGAACTTACATTCGCGTAGAAGACGAATAATCCGCCACATCTCACCAGTATCTTTGTCTTTGGCGAGTCGGTCAAAGGTAATTATTTCGTTAAGATGTGGATTCTCACGAAGGATATCGGCGGATTGTTTCGCTACGAGCATAGCGATGTAAGCGTTAGGAAAGTTGGCGCGTACAGCCCGGATGGCGGGTGTTGTAAGTACAATGTCGCCAAGGGAGCTGAGTCGAATGAGCAATATTTTCGGAGTTTTTAAACTATTAAATCTGGTCACCGTTCCACAAATCAGAATCAACGGTATTCATGTCTTAGGGAGACCTGAACCGGGGTTCGAGTGAAGTTTTTTAATGATTATGTCTGGGCGATGTTTCCTTGTTGGAGACCTCAATTTTTTCAAGATTATTCAATGCTGTTTCGACCAATGCGTCTATATCTAAGTTTGACTCTGCGTCCTCTAACTCAGCAAGTGAGGCACGCGTCGCCGGATGTTTCGGCACGAAAAGGGAACAGCAATCTTGGTGTGGACGTGTGGATACGTCAAAGGTCCCGATCCGTTGTGCCTTTTCAATAATTTCGGCCTTATCCTCGCCGATAAGGGGTCGCAGAATCGGGATATCAGCAATCGCTTCAATGGTCCGAAGATTCGTTAGCGTCTGTGAAGCGACCTGTGCGAGGCTTTCACCTGTAACAAGTGCCTCGGCGTTTACCAAAGTCGCAACTCGTTCTGCGATGCGCGTCATCATCCGCCGGTATAACAAAACGCGAAACGGTGCCGGTGTCTGTGTAACAATAGTCTGCTGGAGTTCAGCAAACGGAACGAGATAAACCAGACTCCGATAATTTGAAACAGCCAAAATCTGAGCGAGTTCAATTACTTTTTCCAGAGACGCTTTATCGGTATATGGGTAGCTATAAAAGTGAATAAAAACGGCTTTTGCACCGCGCTTTATCATTTGCCATGCGGCAACAGGAGAATCAATTCCTCCAGACAACATTACCAACACCTTACCGCTCACACCAACAGGCAATCCACCAATACCTTGGATTTTTTCTGTAGAGATATAGGCATTTTTCTGTGTTATTTTAATCCAACAGACGAGATCGGGGTTATGCATATCCGCTCGCGCACCGGTCTTTTCAATGAGATGTCCGCCAACTTCAGCACTAATTTGCGGCGACGTTAGCGGAAAAGTTTTATCAGTTCGTCTTGTTTCGACCTTAAGAGACTCGTAAGTTCTTCCCTGAATTTGCTGCAGGGCAGTCTCTTTGATAGCTGTCATGTCTTTCTCTGTAGCGCAAGCGAGTTCAAAATAGGCGATCCCCATGACCTGTTGTAGACGTTTCTTAATTTCAGAGACATCAGCGTTTTTTTCGAGTCGGACGAGAATTCTATCGTGAAGTCGTTCTACCTTTGCATAGCCAGTGCTGCGCAAGGCGATCTTGATATTACTTGCCAGCCGTTTTTCAAAAAATATCCTGTTTTTCCCTTTGAGTCCAACTTCGGCGTAGTGAACGCTAAATAATTCTTCCATAATTTGTCTCGCGCGAAAAAAATTTAAAAGGAAACTTGTTTACGAAGGACAGCATCTGTCAAACTGAAATGAAGTTTCGCGACATCTTCCAAAGCACCACTTCCATGCAATCGGATAAATTCTCTACCCGCATCAACAACTTGATAGGAACCCCTTGGTAGACGCATCTCATATTTTTCTGACAGTGCTTCCATCCGCTTTAGAAAAGTATCACGAGCAATAATAGAGGCTGCAGCAACAGCGATATCACGTTCCGCTTTTGGCACTTGGATTGTTTCTATTTCTTGTTTCAACTGCTGTGTGATAAGATCGTTTTTAGAAAACTTGTCGACGAGGACGTATTTTGCACCTACCCGAGCTGCCAATGTCCGGATGGCTTCTCCATGAAGCGAAGCGAGTAAGTGATTTAAGTTTTGTCCACGCTTACGGAGATCGTTGTAAAGGGTGTTGTAGTCGGTCGGCATTTTTTCAACAACAACGATATACTCCTCATAGTCATTGTGCATCAGTTCAGCGAGGTGTTGGATGCGTCGGTTCGATAGCTTTTTTCCATCGGTGATACCGAGTGTTGAAAGGGTTTCGCGGCACGCTGCGTCTACATAAACGGCTGCCACAACAAGCGGACCGAAATAATCGCCTTTTCCGGCTTCATCTGTGCCAATCCAGGCATCCCAGTTGTGTATAGTGTCCATCTAATTTATTGGGTTCTGTTCGTGTTATTTTTTTACTTTCACGTTAAATGCCGAGACGCGGCAAATTCAGTAACTTGCTTGCCTACGGCTTTAACTCGCTCACTGAGTTCAGCATCACGTAAATTACCGTCCGTATCAAAAGCATCGGACGAGTTCGGAATTGATGCGTCATTCGGGACAACCCAAGCGTGCAGTGCAGTTCCTACTGTTCGTAACATAGAAATAGCGTTTACTGCTCCCATCCGTCCGCCGGACACACCGATGAGCCCGATAACTTTATTCTCGAATTCGTCAAACCCCATCAGGTCGAGTGCGCTTTTGAGGACACCGCTGAAGCTGCCGTGGTATTCCGGTGAACCGAGAAGTATGCCGTCGGCGCGTTGGACCTTTTCCCGCAGTTTGAATACCCCGGGTGGGTAGTCGCTCTCACTCGCGACAGAGCCTTGAAAAACGAGTTCGTATTCGCTAAGGTCGAGCAATTCAACTTTAGCACCTGCCGCTTCCGCGGCGGAGAGCGCGATTTGAAGCGCAGCATGTGTCGTGCTGCCTTGCCGCAGACTCCCGCAAATGGCAACAACGTAGATGGACTGGTTATCGGTATCCTTCATTTTTCGTATCCTTTTCTGTTAAGTTGTATCATATCGTAGCATAGGCGTAAAGGAATGTCAAAGATTTTATCGGCTCGAAACACTGACAGTAGTCGTGAGCGTATCCTAATTATACCATATCTGAAAGCTGGGTATCATCAATTTTCTATTGGAAACTAAAAGTTAGAGAGCAGATTTTTCTTGACATATTTTTGGGTTTCTTGTACGATACGCTTGTGGTTTAAAAGACAAGTTTCCTTATCAACTCAACTATGGGCATTGAACAACTCCGTGTAAAAGGCTGGCACTGTCCATTAACAACCCTATTTCAAATAGACATGAGGAGGTTCACTCATGCGTTTAGTTATGTATGTACTCGCGGCTGCACTAATAGTAGGCAGCACACTCTCCACTTATGCTGCGGTCGAAGACGACGGGTTAATCCTCTATTTCAGTTTTGATGAAGCCAAAGGTGGAACACTTGTAGATGAAACCGGGGGCGGAAATGATGCTGAAATCGTTGATGGGGCGAAGATCGTCAAGAATGAAGGGGTCTACGGCGGTTCAATGTTATTCGCAAAAGGTGCAGACAGTGTGACAGTCGATTCCTTCAAGGAATTAGAAGATTATACAGACAACTCCTTTCTCTTCTGGCTCAACTTTACGGATCCAAACTCCGGTGGCTGGGATCAAATCATCGCGAAAAAGGCACCCGGCTCTGATCGTTCACCCGGTATCTGGACCTGTAACCGTGTGCCACTGCACATCCACTACCGATTCAATCCCGGCAACGCCGGAAGCCATTGTGTCGGTCCTGATGGAGAGGGTGATACATTTGACGAAAATAAGTGGTACCACATTGCTGGGATCAAAGAGGGTACTGATTTCCTATTTTACATTGACGGTAAAGTAGTTGACGAACAGACTGTTCCCAAGGATCATGTGCAAGGGGCAGAGAAACTTTACATCGGTAGAACGAATTATAATGCTGCAAAGTTCTACATTGATGACCTCTATGTCTACGATAGAGCGCTTGATGCTGATGAGGTCACCAGTGTTATGGATGGGAAGCTACTCCCAGTTGAACCTGAGGACAAACTTTCTACTACATGGGGACAACTCAAAGCACGTCGTGACTAAGAACGCATCCACAAAGTGTAGGGACGGAGTTTCTCCGTCCCGCATCTATCTCTTCATCCATGCATGTTTACCCATCAGTTCCGTCTGTCCGTTCTTGTGAAAAGCCTGTTTCTTGGCTTTATATTTCTCCTTTCCCTGATGCGAGGGTGGTGTGATACTGAGATGGAACTCAATAGCCGGATTGAACGTGGAATCCGTTATCTTGACATGGAACAGTACAATCTGGCACTCGCCGAATTTCAAACTATCCGAAAAGAATTCGCCGCATCTGAGCGTATTAGCAGTTTCGCTGAATGCTATATCGGTATTGTCTACCAAGAGCTTAATAGCCTCAGTGAGGCGATAACGGCGTATCAAGCTGCATTGGCATTGGATGGACAACCAGAGGTTCATGGAAGTGCTTACCTCCATTTAGGCATCGTCTACAAAGCGCAAGGTGAGTTATTAGGGGCTGAAAGCCATCTCAAACAAGCCCTTGGACTCTTGGCTGAAACCGCCGAAGTGCATACTCATCTTGGCGATGTTTATGTGCGCCTACGTAGATTTGATGACGCTGAGACGGCGTATCGTGCGGGCATTCGATTGAACCCGAACCAGACTGAATCCTATTACGGATTGGGGAGAGTGGCAGAGATGCAAAATCGGTTGGAACAGGCTCTTGCCTATTACGATGCTGCCCTGGCGCGGAACCGCTATCTATCCGAGGTGCACTATCGACGTGCGCTGGCATACCGGCGACTTGGGAATAGTGAACACGCTGAGACGGCGATGACGCAGTTTCGTCGATTAAAAACTTACGAAGATAGGATGCACCAGTACCGGGAAGCCCTCTACAGCAATCCGAACTTGCCGATGCTTTACATTAAACTTGGTGAACTCCATGAAACTTATGACAACTTAACAGAAGCATCTCAAGTCTACGAAGCTGCAATACAGGTACACCCGTCTTACTTACCAGCATATCTCAGCCTTGGTGAGGTATTCATTCAACAGCGGAATCTTGAAAAAGCCATTGAGGTCTATGAGACAGCTGCGAAGATTGCACCCAATAACCCACAGGTATTAGTGAAGTTGGGGGTCATCTATATCAATCAACGTCAATTTGAACCCGCAATTCTGGCATTCAAACAAGCAATTGCAGCAGATAACACCGCAGCGGAAGCATATAACAACTTGGCACGACTCTATGCTGGACTCGGTAAAGAGATGCAGCAGGCAATTGAATTAGCCGAACGCGCAGTCACTTTGATGCCGACAGCGAAATATTACGACACACTCGCGTATACCTATTATCGCAACGCTGAATATGCTAAGGCTTTAACGGCGATTCATCAGGCACTCGCGTTAGCACCCGATGTAAATGAATACAACAAGTTGCTACTGAAAATTCAGGAAGCACAAGTCGCGAATAAGCATAAAAAAAAATAAAATTCACAAACATAGTCGAAAGGAAGAGGCATGAAAAAAGGAATATGTATCGGTTCATTGCCGGGTGATTCGACCGAAGCGCGATTCAAACTCGCAAAAGAAGCCGGATTTGACGGTGTTGAAATCGGCACCCTTGAAAATGATGCCGACCGACAGGAAATAAAACGAATCGCAGCACAATGCCAATTGGAAGTGTTTAGCGTGATGAATAGTAAACATTGGGCGTGTCCACTTTCTGATCCAGATGATGGCGTTCGCGCCGAATCGAGAGCAGGTATGCTTGATTCAATAACAACCGCATCGGCTGTTGGTGCAGATACTGTGTTGCTTGTCCCCGCTGTTGTTAATGACGGAACGCGTTATGAAGAGGCATACGAGCGTTCGCAGGCAGAAATTCGTAAGTTAATTCCGGAAGCGGCAGAGAAGGGTATCGCGATTGCCCTTGAGAATGTTTGGAATAAATTTCTGCTCAGTCCAATAGAATTTTGTCAGTATCTCGATGAATTTGAAAGCGATACGATAACCGCCTATTTCGATGTCGGCAATATCGTTCTATACGGGTATCCGCAACACTGGATCCGTTCCCTCGGAGATCGTATCTCTAAAGTACATGTCAAAGGTTTCAACGCGGATGAACGCAGGTTCACCTATCTCATCGAGGACTGTACCATTGATTGGAACGCTGTCATGGCGGTACTTGAAGAGATCGGTTATGACGACTATATAACGGCGGAACTACCTGTTGATAAAGACAATCCGGAAGGAACAGTACATGGCATCAGTGGTGATATGGACAGAATTATCGCTGGGAATGTCTAAAATAGAAACGCCTAACATCCTTAGAAAGCGTATCTACAGAATTAATGGAAATTATCATTCAACCTACTTATGCCCAACTTGTAGCAGTTTCAGCCGAGATCATTCGGGATGCCCTCTTAAAAAAGCCGAATCTCGTTTTGGGGCTTGCTACGGGTAGCACGCCTATTGGGCTTTACGAAGCCTTGGCGCGGATGCACAAGACAGAAGGACTCGATTTCTCGAAGGTGACGACTTTTAACTTGGATGAATACGTCGGAATCCCACCGAGCCATCCGTATAGTTACCACACTTTCATGGAGACCCACTTTTTTACGCGTGTTAACATTCCACCAGAGAATTGTCACATCCCACAGAGCACTGTGGTTGCACATGAGGATTTCTGCGAAAGATACGAAGCCGCAATCGTAAGTGCTGGCGGCGTTGATATCCAAGTGCTCGGTATCGGAAAGGACGGACATATCGGTTTTAACGAACCGAGTTCTTCCCTCGGCTCTCGGACGCGCATCAAAACGCTTGCACAGAGTACCTTGGAGGCGAACGCGCCGCATTTCGGTGGCACTGTTGACGCGGTGCCAAAAATGGCGATTACAATGGGGGTAGGTACAATTATGGAGGCAAAACAGTGCCTGCTGTTGGCGAGCGGAGAATCGAAGGCGGCGGCGATTGCTCACGCGGTGGAGGGGCCGATTACAGCGGAAGTGCCAGCATCGGTTCTACAGATGCATCCGCGCACAATTGTGGTCATTGACGAGGGGGCGGCTTCACAATTGAAGCGCGTAGATTACTACAAACAGGTTTATGCCAATAAACAGAAACTCTTGAGTAGCAGTTAGCAGGTATTCGCTTACGAGTCCTGCTTTTCGTACAAGCCATATTCTTTGGCTTTTCGCTGAATCGTGCGACGACTCACCTTGAGTATTTCTGCTGCTTTTGCTTTGTTATTGTCTACAGATTCAAGCGTCGCGCGTAGGGCTTCACGGTTAATTTCATCAAGGGACATGCCGACTTCGACGTTTAAGTGCTGCTTTTCTACTTCAACGGGTTCCCACACATCTGGAACTGAGGGTAAATTTGAAAATTCTATTCCTATCGCTTTCAGTATCCGTTCAGGTAGGTCAATCTGTTGAATTATAGATTGCGTTGACATCACAACAATGCCTTCAATGCAGTTTTTCAATTCACGAACATTTCCAGGCCACTTATATTTCATCAGTGTTCTAATAGCCTCTGGTGACAGACTTACTGGAAGTTTGCTGTTTTGTTGACAAAATTCTTCAAGGAAGTCTTTAACGAGAAGTGGAATATCTTCGATACGTTCCTGAAGCGTGGGCAGATGGATAGGGACGACGTTAAGTCGGTCGTAGAGGTCCGGTAGAAATTCGCGTTTTCTGGATGCTTCTTCTAAATCGTGATTTGTGGCACATACAATTCGGACATCAACTTGTATTGTTTTGTCTCCACCGACGCGCTCAAATTCGCGTTCCTCGAGTACCCTCAAGAGACGTGCTTGGTTAGATAGACTGAGCTGCGAAATTTCATCGAGAAATAGGGTGCCGCCGTGCGCGAGTTCAAATCTTCCTTTTCGTTGATGATAGGCACCACTGAACGCGCCGCGCTCATGCCCGAAAAGTTCGGATTCTGCGAGGTTTTCGTTTAGGGTTGCACAATTAAATGCTATAAGGGAACCGTGCCGTAAACTTCGGTGGTGAATTGCGCGGGCGACTAATTCCTTACCTGTACCGCGTGCCCCGTAAATCATTACGGTCGCTTTTGTCGGTGCGATTTGGGCAATCATTTCTCGGATTTTGGTGATTTCAGGCGACTTGCCTGTCAAACGACGTAGCCCTTCGTTTTCATCTATTTGTGATTGGAGCTGCCGATTTTCAAACGTGAGACGTTGATTTTCGAGAGTTCTATGTAGCAGTGCCGCCAGATGAACCGGGTTAACTGGCTTTGGCAGGAAATAGGTATCTTTGTAAGCGAGCATCGCTCTGATACCGATGTCAGTTTCTAAGATGTTTGGTTCTGTAATAAAAATTACGCCGACATCTGGATGGTGCTGTATCGCCGCCTCCAACAGTGCTAATCCGTCAATCCGTCTGGCTTTCAATTGTGCAATAAGGATATCTACCTTCAGGTGTTCAATATGATAAAATGCTTGATACATATTGCCAGTGACAACGAGACGGAGCCCTTTGCCTGCTAATGTTTCACAGACAAGTTCACGTTCTGTTCGATCAGCATCTACAATAAGCACGGTTTTCTGAGTGTCCATAGTCGGAAGCACCTTCCCAATATCTCAGATTTCTAATCACACTTCTCAGTCCATAGGAGTATAATACCCTATCGCGCCAAAAAAGTATTGTTTAAAGTTAAGAATTTTGATAAACTATAAGCTTAATAACGTACACTTTAAGAAATCTTATTCATAATTTTCGGAGGAATGAATGGATAGAAAGTTCAGTTCACTGTATAGGCTCGGTGGGCTCACTGGTATTTTTAGCGGTCTCCTCATGCTCGCGTCAAGTATTTGGTTTATTTTTAGTTTATCATCTATTTTCTCGCTCCCCTCAGAGGAACGGTTTGAGTTGATAGGGAGAATAGGGGTTTTTCACGGTATAGGTGTTCTAACGCTGATTTTACTTATTCCGACTTTGTTAGCGGGTTATGGCTTACTTTCTTCGGAAGCTGGCACACGAAGCGTCTTGGGCGCGACTTTTGCCGTATCGTGGCTTACTATAGAGTTGATAGCCCACTGTTCGCAAACTGCTCCCTTGAACGAGTTATCCGAATTAGCGAACGGGTCCGCCACTGCTTCAATTAGGGAATCGCTTTATACGCTCTGGATAGAATGGGGTGAGGCACTCTTTATGACTGGTGCCTTCCTATGTGCACTATTAGCAATCTGTTATGGTTCCGCACTCGGTACCTGGGGGAATCCGATTGCCATGTATCTGTTCTTTGTTTCGATAATCGCTTTTCCAGTGGGTGTTATCCTGAACATGGATATACAGTTACATATACTCACCCGAGGCATTGCATTTCTATTTCTTGGTGGCATCCTCTTACAAGCACCGGCGGAGGAAGAACTGCTATAGCCGAGTAAGACTTGGGACTTTACTATCTTCGACCTGTGGACCGAAGGATTTAACAGAAGTAGAAATTACGCTTCATCTTCATCTTCATTTTCGTCTTCGTTTAGTAATCTTTCCAATTCTGCTAAGATGTCCTCTTCATCGCTTTCTGCCTCTGCGGTTTCTGTGTCAAGTGCTTCCAGATCAGAACGAAATTCTATGAGATTGCTCAGGTAGCGTTCGCGTGTAATATTTTCTGCTTCCCCGTGCGCCTCGCGCAAACATTCACCACAAAACTCACCGATCTGTCGGATACCGGCGTCTATATGTTGTAATGCTGCGGCTGCATCGTCTTCTTGCAAACTCAATTCTGCGCTGGCGATGCTGTGCATCATAAGCATGTACCCCTTATATTGATAGCTCTGCCAAGCGACGTCTGATGGGGCACATTGGCGTGCGAGATTCGTTACGGCGATATTGGTAGCGGTATCACGCTGCACATCTTTCCAGCGCTTGATGCCTGCAAACAAAAGGTAGCGTGTATAGCGATAAAAAGATTCCTCAAAGAGCGTTTGCCATTCCTCTGATTCTAATTGGAATCCTTCACGAGTTCCGTGTTGTTCTTCATACGTCCGTAATTTTGCGAAAAAATAATCGTAATAGGAATCCATGCCGTGTGGACGCATACCGTCGGGACGGCCCGTCGCGTAAATGCGCGAGATAGTAAAAGCGTTTGGCTGTACAACGACAACCTCCCTACCATCTTCAATTTTCAGGACACTCACGGGACGATCGACATCAAGATTCAGCATTTCGAGAATCCGGTCGAAGGTTTGAACCCATCGGGTGTTTCTTTGTATAGCGTCGTTGGTTGCCATTTGTCTATCCTTTTTACACTTTTCAGTTTTCAGCAGTCGGTTGTCGGTAACTTATTATGGTAAGCAAGGGTGCTGTGGCATTTGCCACCCGCTTCGCTGAAACTATAATCGAGAACTATTAAAGCGTCCGAAAATAATCTTGGAGGGACGTGACAGTAATATCTCCACGTTGCAGCGCATCAATAGCATTAACAGCTGCGGCTGCGCCAGGAATAGTTGAAAAAATCGGAATATCATGTGTTATCGCCATCTCCCGAATTAAGAGTTCATTCGGACGGTGCAAGTCTCCAGTCGGCGTATTGATAATCAGGTCAACGGCGTGATTTTTGATATAGTCGTGAATCGTAGGTCTGCCTTTTCCGATGCTGAAGACGAGTTCTGATTCCATTCCATTGCGGAGAAGCACTTTCGCAGTTCCGTGCGTGGCGATGAGTTCAAAGCCCATATCGATGAGTTTCTTGGCGATGAAAATAATCGCGCGCTTGTCTTTGTTTTTTACGCTAATAAAGACTTTGCCCCCCAACGGTAGCGTGTAACCGCAAGCCTTTTGTGCTTTCGCAAAGGCGCGAGAGAAGTCTGTGTCAATCCCCATTACCTCTCCAGTAGATTTCATTTCGGGTCCAAGTCGAGTATTGGAACCTGGAAAGCGGTTAAACGGAAAGACGGGTGCCTTGACACTGAAATACGTAGGTTCGATTTCACGTGTAAATCCAAGTTCGGCGAGCGTTTTGCCTGCCATAACACGCGCTGCAAGTTTCGCCAGTGGCACACCGATCGCTTTGCTAACAAACGGGATGGTTCGAGACGCACGGGGATTTACCTCAAGCACGTAGATTTCATCATTCTTTATTGCATACTGGACATTCATCAGACCGCGCACCCGGAGTGCTTTCGCTAAAGCATAGGTGAAAGTTTTGAGGTTTTCGATCTGTTCATCTACGAGTGTATACGGTGGTAACACGCAGTCGCTGTCTCCGGAATGGATACCCGCCTCCTCAATGTGTTCCATAATACCCCCGATCACCGTCTTTTCTCCATCGGATATTGCATCAACGTCTACTTCGATCGCCTCTTCAAGGTATTTGTCGATAAGGACTGGGTGCTCCGGCGAGGCTTGAACGGCAGAATGCATATATTCATGTAAGAGTTCTTCGTCGTAGACGATTTGCATCGCACGTCCACCTAAAACATAAGATGGGCGAACAATAACAGGATAGCCGAGTGCTGCAGCGATAGGCGCAGCTTCCTCGCTTGATGTTGCCGTACCGTTCGGTGATTGCATCAATCCAATTTCATCTAATACTGCTTTGAAGAGTTTCCGATCCTCGGAGCGAGCAATATCTTCAGGACTGGTGCCGATTATCGGAACGCCTGCATCCTTGAGCGCGATAGCAAGGTTTAATGGGGTTTGTCCACCAAACTGAACGATGACGCCGAAAGGTTTCTCTTTGTGATAAATATTTAAAACGTCTTCACGCGTTAACGGTTCAAAGTAGAGCCGATCCGAAGTATCGTAGTCTGTACTGACGGTTTCGGGATTGCTGTTCACCATAATGGTTTCATAACCGTCGGCTTTCAGCGCAAGGGCAGCATGGACACAACAGTAGTCGAATTCGATACCCTGTCCGATACGGTTTGGACCACCACCAAGGATCATGATTTTCGGTCTATCAGATGGGCGCACCTCGTCTTCGCTGGAACAGGTAGAATAATAGTACGGCGTTTCTGCCTCAAATTCTGCGGCGCAGGTGTCAACGGTTTTAAAGGTCGTTTCAATACCGAGCCCTTCTCGACATTCACGAATGGCGCCCTCGGATACGTCGTAGATGTCCCCTAATTGTCGGTCCGAAAATCCGAATTGTTTTGCTTGCTGCAAGAGTTTCTTTGTGGCGACACCATCAGGTTCGCCGTTTTGTGGCATGTGATTTAACCCGGGATCTTGTAAATACTGCTTTATGTATTGCTGCGTCCCCGGTTGGGACAAGGTTTGTTCAAAGTCAACGATTTCCTTCAAATTGTAGAGGAAAAACGGATCAATATGCGTGTAGGCATGAATTTCCTCAATACTCATTCCACGCGCAAGGGCGGCTTTGATATAAAAAATACGCTTGACGTTCGGAATGCTGAGTTTACTCGGAAGTTCGGACAGTGGAAGTTCATCAAGTGGATGGTTGTCTAACCCAGACCATCCGGTCTCTAACGAACGCAATCCTTTCTGTAGTGCCTCTTTAAAGGTCCCACCGATCGCCATCGCCTCACCAACGGATTTCATTTGTGTCGTGAGGGTCTCATCGGTGCCTTGGAATTTTTCAAACGCCCACCTCGGAATTTTGACAACGACATAATCAATCGTAGGTTCAAAGCAGGCTGGCGTTTCAGCTGTAATATCGTTGGGTATTTCGTCCAAATTATAACCGACAGCTAATTTTGCGGCGATCTTAGCGATCGGAAATCCAGTGGCTTTTGAGGCGAGCGCGGAGCTTCGAGAGACGCGAGGATTCATCTCAATGACAACCTGTTTACCCGTTTTCGGATCAACAGCGAATTGGATATTCGAGCCGCCGGTGTCAACACCAATCTCGCGGATAATTTTAATCGCCGAATCCCGCATTAGTTGATATTCTTTGTCTGTTAGGGTTTGGATAGGTGCGACGGTAATGCTATCACCGGTGTGGATTCCCATCGGATCGACATTTTCAATCGAACATATTATGACGACATTGTCTGCCCCGTCTCGCATAACCTCCAGTTCAAATTCCTTCCAACCGATAACGGATTCTTCGATAAGCAGTTCGCTGATTGGGCTTAGCGCGAGACCCGCGGCGACCATTTTTTCGTATTCTTCGATATTGTAAGCAATCCCACCGCCCGTGCCGCCGAGCGTAAATGCCGGACGGATGATTGCCGGAAAACCGATCTCTTTAACGAGACCAAGGGCTTCCTGCACGGAATGCGCAATGCCGCTCTCAGGGACATCCAATCCGATTTTTATCATCGCCTCTTTGAAGAGGGCGCGGTCTTCTGCTTTTTGGATGGCTGGCAATTTGGCACCGATAAGTTCGACCTCGTACTTATCTAATACGCCATTTTCCGCAAGTTCGACAGACACGTTCAGAGCCGTTTGTCCACCAAGCGTCGGTAGCAACGCCTGTGGACGCTCTTTGGCAATCACGAGTTCCACTGTGTCCGCTGTAATCGGCTCAATGTAGGTCTGATCGGCGAAATCCGGGTCCGTCATGATAGTCGCAGGATTACTATTGACAAGGGTAATTTCGTACCCTTCTTCTTTGAGTGCCTTGCATGCCTGCGTTCCTGAATAGTCAAACTCGCACGCTTGACCAATGATAATCGCACCGGATCCGATAATTAAGATTTTTTCTATATCTGTTCGTTTTGGCATTTTTTTAGTTATTGAATCTGGACGATGCCTCCGTTGTCGGCATCGATCTAAAATTGTCTGAACTGTGATTTATAAGATTGCCAGATTTTCCATGATTAGAGGTTTTGTCATTTGAGGCATCGATTTTTGAGTTGCCAGAAACCTTCTTTGAAAAGTAACAAACTTTTCAAGGACATTACGTTAGGAGAGATCGTTAGAACGCATCATCTCTGTAAAACGCGAGAAGAGATAACTTGCATCGTGCGGACCGGGGGATGCCTCCGGATGATACTGCACAGAAAAAATGGGATATTCCCGATGCTGTATCCCTTCCAGTGTGTCGTCATTTAGGTTAATATGTGTAATGTCAACGCTGTTTGGCAGTGAGTCAATGTCAACGCAGAATCCATGGTTTTGTGAGGTAATTTCAACCCGATCGGTTTCGAGATGCTTAACGGGTTGATTTGCGCCTCTATGTCCAAACTTCAGTTTGAACGTTTTTCCGCCGAGGGCAAGCCCTAAGAGTTGATGCCCCAAACAGATGCCGAACAGCGGTTTTTTGCCCATCAACCCTTGTATTGTCTCAATCGCATAGCCGACTGGCATTGGATCACCCGGGCCGTTTGATAAGAATACGCCATCTGGTGCTGCGGCGAGAATCTCTTCAGCGGTTGTCTTTGCTGGCACAACTTGGACTTCGCATCCGTGTTCTGTCAGTTGACGCAAGATGTTATATTTTATACCGAAATCGAGAGCTACAACCCGGTATTTTGGATCGACGTTTTTATTCTCTTGATGCTGCCATGCATAGGGATTCGGGCATGTCACGCGTTGCACCAAGTCCCAACCGACTAAACCGTGCCACGCTTTGGCTTTTGCGACCAGAGACTCAGGGTTCAGATCTTCCGTGGAGAGGCACCCGTTCATGACCCCGTGTACCCGAAGACGACGGGTGAGGGCACGGGTGTCTATCCCTTGGATACCAATGATACCGTGTTCGGCAAGGTAGGTATCTAAACTCCATTTTGAACGCCAGTTGCTGTGGTATGCGCTGTATTCACGAACGACAAATCCCTCTACCTGTGGACCGATGGATTCAACGTCTGCTTCGTTGCAGCCGTAATTGCCAATCAACGGGTATGTCATTGTGACGATTTGCCCTTTGTAAGAAGGATCGGTCAGTACTTCCTGATACCCCGTCATACTGGTATTGAAGACAACCTCGCCGGCGGTTTCACCCGTTGCGCCAAACTGTTCGCCCTCAAAAACTGTTCCGTCGGCTAATGCCAAAATTGCTTTCATATTTTCTTTCCCTCCCGGAGTGTAGTGGTCTGCCAGCCTTTAAGTTCCCATCCATTGAAAGGTGTGTTTTGGCTTTTTGAACGAGATTTTGTTACGTCAACCCGCTTAACCGAATCAATATTGATGATAGTAACATCTCCGACTGTTCCAGCGGACAATGTTCCGCGGTCGATACCGAGGATATTTGCTGGGGTTGAAGTCATTTTCGCAATCGCCTCCATCAACGTAAGATGCCCTGGCTCGACGAGATATGTAAACACAAGGGGTAAACAGGTCTCTAAGCCGATAATTCCGTTGGGAGCATTGCGCATGCCTTGTGCTTTTTCAAAAGGTGCATGGGGGGCATGATCGGTCGCAATTGCGTCAATCGTCCCGTCCTGCAAGCCCTCGATAACCGCATCAATATCGGTCTGTGTGCGTAAGGGTGGATGCATCCTTGCATTCGTTCCCTGTTTCTCCACCTCTGCATCGGTGAGGATCCAGTGGTGTGGACACGCTTCGGCAGTCAGATGAACGCCTCGGTCTTTGCCTTGGCGGATTAACTCGACGGCACCGGCTGTGCTCACATGAAGCACGTGGAGATGTCCACCTGTCATCTCTGCTAATATGATGTCGCGTGCGACGATAATGTCCTCAGCGGCGTTTGGGCTGCCGATGAGCCCTAACTTTCGGGAAGTCTCCCCGAGATTCATCACCGCACCTGCATTGAGATTGTGATCTTCGCAGTGGACCATAATTGGAAAACCGAGTTCTGCGCTCAAGGCGAGTGCATCGCGCATGAGCGCAGCGTTCATAACGGTAACACCGTCGTCGCTGAAACCAACTGCACCGGCGGAACGCATCCCGCGCATATCGGTGAGTTCATTACCGGCGAGGTCCTTGGTAATACTACCGAAAGGAAAGACGTTGGTTGCTGCGGTTTCTTCTGCGATGTCGTAAATCTGCTCAATCTTTTCCGGTGTATCCACCACTGGTGATGTATTCGCCATACAGGCAACTGACGTGAATCCCCCTGCTGCCGCTGCAGCCGTGCCAGTCGCGATTGTCTCTTTATGTTCAAAGCCGGGTTCACGAAGATGGACGTGCATATCAATCAAGCCTGGTGCGACAATCAAACCTGTCGCATTGTAGACATCAGAAGTCTGAGGTTTGGGAATCTTTTCCTTACCACCGACTTGAACGATTCTTCCATCAGTGATGAGAAGGTCACCAACTTCATCAATATTATTAGTGGGATCAATGATATGCCCATTAGTAATAAATGCGTCGCTCATTCATCCTCTCTTTCGTAAATTATCGCTGCGTCTCTGCCATGCTCTTCGGTAAGCTGCACTTGAACAAACTCTTTTCGGGAGGTAGGGACATTTTTGCCGACGTAATCAGCAGCGATTGGCAATTCACGATGACCTCTATCAATCAGGGTCGCCAGTTGGATTGCTGCAGGTCTGCCAAAATCCATCAAGGCATCCATTGCGGCACGAACCGTGCGTCCTGTATAGAGCACCTCATCTACCAAGATAACCCACTTGCCTGTAACGTCAAATGGAAGTTCAGTGCTATTAACTTCGATTTGGGTTTCATAGAGATTGAGGTCATCGCGATAGAGGGTAACATCAATAGCACCGACGTCGACTTCAATCTGTTCGATGCGTTCAAGGTTTTCGGCAATGCGGTGGGCGATAATATCGCCTCGGCTTTTAACGCCAACGAGTACAAGATCTCCAATGTGCTTATGGTTCTGTTCTAAAATCTCGTGGGCGATTCTGAGCAAGGCACGACGCATTTCTTCAGCGTTCATGACTTGTGCTTTTTCACGCCCTGTGAAATCTGTTAATGGCATTTTTTTGTTCCATATTGGTTTGTTATTTGCGTTTTCTTAATAAATAAAAAAACCTCTCCCGTCTGATGTGACGAGAAAGGCATCATCCAGTCGATTCCGATTTACAATTTCGATTCACATTACAATCTTGCATCCTTTTTTCAACCTCTCTGGATTGGATTAAAAAGGGTTTCTTGCTAACAACGCTCCATTTCCTAATATTATACCGTATTTGTGTTTTAATTGCAAATTATTTATTTGGGGAAAAACTAAGTTTTCTGTTTGACCATACTTGCGAGGATCCCGAGGATTTTGTCGCATTGTGTAATTTGGTAGACTGCCATATCAATGTGCAATTTCTGTCCTTCCAATTTGAGAAATCGCCAATCTGTCCCTGAAGTGGTAGCACCATAAACGCGAGGGATGTCACTTCCCTTTTCAGCATTAAACCGTTGTGCGGCGATCATTTCAGCAAAAGAGGTATCTTTTCAGAAAACATACAACCGTTTTGAAAGGAACGTAAACGGGAAGCCTTATGCTTTTTTTAAGTCGGATTCAGGTTAAAAATGTTACACTAAATGTTACACACCTTAACACTTGATAACATTAATATCTATTGATAGAGAACACAGTGGCCGTAAGGGTTTATAGGCGTTTTTCCTTTGATTTTTCTGCTGTTTGCAAAAAAACAATTTGACGAAAAGTGTAACATTTTGGCTATTGTGGGTTTTTCAAGATTAGCGTCAAACTTATTTTGCGTATAGTATAATTATATCATACTTTTGGACGGGTGTCAAGTTTTTTATCTCCCATCGGGTGTGTCAATATTTTATCCGTTGTCAGCATGCACGTCGCATGAATCAGAATCAACGGTATGAATGCCTTATTGGCATTCTAAATCAACGGTATGAAGCCCGTATGGGCTTCACCGGGGTATTCATGCCCTAAGGCATGAACCGGGGCGAGTACGCCGCAAATCAGGATTTTCTGGATTCAAGGATTTTCAGGGATAGCAAAGGTTTCCATGCACAACCTAAAAGGTTATGCTACAAAAGGGAGCCAACCTACTCAAAATTGTTCAAACTTTAGTATTAACATCAGAATTCATGAAAAGTAAAATGGTGTTCTATTCATCCTGCACCGCACTAATCTCATCTTCCGAAATTTTATGAACGCTTTTTGGGTTAAAAGTCTGTGTTGTATCAACACGCAAAGCGACCTCAATCCTACCACCTGTCAATACAAAGAACTGGATCAGAAATCCACCCCCCTGCATCGATTCGACTTGATATTCCTCTTCGTTGAGATTGCCGAGCCATGACGGTAGAGATTCCTCAAACTTCGGATGTGAGAGGACACCCTCTGGTAACGCGATAATCAGGGTACCGGGATCATCACCGATTGCCTCGCCGATGACCTCCCGTTTTTCTACCATAAACGGCACGACACAGTTAGCATATTCAAAATCATCAGCAGTCGTGCGTTCCGGTGGCACAAGTCCCCATGTCAAGTGATGGATAAATGGATTTCCGTATCCTTGACTCAGCATGTGTTGCAGTGCTGATTTATCAACGGGATGTACAACGGCAACGTAGTCGAACCATCCTTCGCTACGTGCGGGGCTATCTGCGGATAATTGCGCCGAGACGTTAATGTAATCACAACCGTCAACGGGGGATGGATAACACCGTGCATCCCAGCCATTGACATAACCGAGTCGTTTCAAACCGTCGGCTACGAGGTGGGGCGGGTCGCAGAAGATCGCGGCGTGATCCATATTCGGATGGATTTCTACGCCTGCTCCGGTGACGCGCTCGGCAACATCAGTCGCTTCTGTGAATCGGAGATCAGCGTTTTCAATTGTCAGATAGTCAGCAAAATTTGTTGGTAGTGTGATAAAGTGTTCCATAGGTTACCTCCGTTTCATAGGGGTGTTTGGCGGGACAGACGGAGTTGCAAGTTGCCGTTACGTTTTCCGCATTAAGAGGGAGTGATTTAGACAATTTAATTTTACCAAAAATTGTATTCATAAGCAAACACTATTTTGCATTTGCAAAAAGTGCAGGTTGTTGATAATATAGATATACTACGGGCGATGAATCGCCCTACTACAAACAGATGAGGGGAAATTGATGAGAAAAAATACCTTTCGCGAGCTACTCAACGCTGACAAACCCACCGTTGGCACACATATCCATACGACTTGGCCCTCCATCGTTGAAGCGATTGGGCACACAGGATTGTACGACTATGTTGAATTTGTAGGGGAGTACGGTCCTTTTGATTTACACGATCTGGATAACTTGTGTCGGGCAGCTGAGCTTCATAACATCTCGACCATGATTAAGGTTGACCAAGAGCCGCGCGGCTTCATCGCACAGCGGGCAATCGGCTCTGGCTTCCAGAGTGTGCTTTATGCTGATTGTCAGAATGTTGAAGATGTCAAAGAATGCGTTCGCATCACGCGCGCCGATACACCCGAAGATGGCGGCAGCTACGGGGTGGCGACCCGCCGATTTTCCTATATGGGATATGGCGGCGGTCCAGAATACGTCCAAGCCCTCCGTGATGTCGTCAATGTCATTATGATTGAGAAAAAAGGCACCGTTGAAAATCTGGAAGAGGTGCTGTCTGTTGAAGGCGTTGATATGATTCAGTGGGGCGGTTCCGATTATTCCATGAGTATCGGGAAAGTCGGTCAGCGCGGTGCCCCTGAAATTCAGGAAGCACACGATAAAGTGTTTAAAACCGCTGTAAAAATGGGGGTGCCACCGCGCGCTGAGATCGGAAGTGCTGACGACGCGAAACGCTATCTCGATATGGGGGTCCGACATTTCTGCATCGGTACGGACATTTCCATTCTCTACAGTTGGTGGCGGGAGAATGGTGACGGGTTACGGAAGGCTATTGAGGGACATTAGGATAGTTGTCAGTTACCAATTGTCGGTTGTCAGTTATCGGAAAGTTTTAAAATCCGTAAAGTGTACTAAAGTCTGTAAAGTGGTCAACAACTTTAGTACACTTCCCAACTTTAGATACACTTCCCAACTTCCTGACTGCTGACGGACACCTCTTAACTGACGACTGGTAACTGACAACTATTAAAGCATTGCTTGCATTTTTTCCGCGACCCAGTCAACAGCGACATCAATCATCGCTTGACCTTTCTCAACTGTCGCTAACTTGGCTTGATGGTGATATTCCCGATCGGCTTTCGCCTGTCCTTCGTTAGAGATAGTGAGCTTCGCGCTGTCATAATCTACACCGTTCCAGTCAACATTTTCGACAAAAGCGGCGAGTGCAAACGCTGTCTCGAACTCCGCCGCGTGTCCGGGACAGATTCCCGATTCCATCTGCGCTTTGACCAGTTCTTCGGTGTATGCTTCCCAATAGGAGTGGAACGCGATATTAATGCCCAGTTTTTCCCGATAGCCGTCTAATCGCTCGTGTACTGGACCTGAGTTGCCTGCATGCCCGTTGACAATCAAGATGTTGTCAATGCCGTGCCGACGCATACTATCGGCGACATCGTAGAGTACCTCGCCAAAGACTTCCGGACGGAGTGTGAGAGTCCCCTTGTGATCCATCCAATGTTCGGATACACCGATCGCTAAGGGTGTTGTGACGATGACCTGTGGGAACAACTTTTCGGCGGCTAATTTGGAGACATGCACTGCGCTTTGTGTATCGTGATACATCGCCAAGTGTTCGTTGTGTTGTTCCGTACTTCCTGTGGGAATAATCGCGCCTTTAAGGGTCCCCGCATCAATTGCCTCACGGACATAACGCCGTTGGTTTTCCCAAAGTAGCACAGATTTGATTTGAGACATTGCCTAACTGACCTCCATATTTGGATATGTAAAAAAATAGTTTCCTACTGTTATACTACTCATGTTTATAGTAATGTTTAGAATTAATTAGACACTCTGCACCGGCGAGGTTAGAAACCTCACCTACCAGAGGAGCGGAGAGTGTCTCTTTATTTTTAGGTTTACTATAAATTTCACGTGTGCTAAGAATTTTGATATTGTGCCAATGTTCTTCGGATAGCCTCAATTCCATCTTCCATGTACTCCCGGTTCGGCGGAAGGTAGTCTTGTAGGCTTTCCCAGTCGTATTCGTTCTGTGTTGCGTCGTCGTTTTTGAAAAGAATCTTGGTGCCGTAATCGCGGATTTCATTGATTGCCCATTCATAGATATAGAAACCGAAAATATCTGTGTGTAGGGCAACGTCGTTCTGTCTCTCCGTGAGATACCGTTCCAGAACCACCTCAAACCGTTCACCGGTGAACGAGACTAAATCTTTTTCGGGTGGACCCAAACAGACACCATCCCAATCAATTAAGTGGAGTTGATTGTTGGTATCCACAATAAGATTGCCAGGTGTCGGATCGCCGTGTGTAATAACAAATGGCGTTTGTAATGCCGTTGCTGAACATCCGAGACTATCGTATCTTTCAATTGCCTGTAGAATTTCGGATCTGTGTTTCGTAAGTCCATCAAGGAGTTGTTTTTGATATTGATTCTGAGGTTGGATCTCTTTCTTAGATGCCTCAAGGACTGTGTGAAGTTCATGCCGCGTAGGTAAATCATACTTTGCAACTGTGAGATGATTGGCGACAATTGTCTCTGGGCATCCGTGAATTGTTGCGAGTAGTGCTCCTGTTTCTGATAATTCTGCATCCGTAAAATCTTTTCCGACTTTCCATAGATCCCAACGGCTTTTACCTTCAATGAGCGGGAATAACGAGACACGGAAATTGTGCCACGGAACGCTTAGCTCACCTTTCTGCGTTTCCAAAGGAGCCACAACACCAGTTATATTACATCTATGCCGTAAGAGGGACGCCACGTGCAAACGGCTATTTGGCACAGATGTTGAGGCTTTGGCGAAGTATTTTTCACCTGTCTCAGCCACAGTGATATAGCCGTAACTGTCTTCGCCTTCCGGGAAAAAAGTTATGGATTGCAAAGGTAGCGCGTAGGCGGTGCTGAGTTGTTGTAGTAATTCTGTTTTATCGAAAGTATTGTCAACTTTCATAAGCGAAATCCGCTCAATCTGTTGAAGGTGAATCTACTTTCCGAAGAGCCACTTTGGACTGACTCTTCAATTCTAAAGCTTTGGCGATGTTTCCCATATTAATCGCAATTTTAAACCGTTGCGTAGAAGTAGAGAACCGTCCCAGATAATCCCCTTCAGGAACGTCTCCATAGTTCTCAACGTATTTTATCTGAATTTTCTGCCCTGTTGCAAATGCTGCTTCAAGCGTGTCCCCGAGTTTCCAGCCGCGTTCGGTAAACGGCGCAATTACCAGATCCGTCACGGCGTTACCGTGATCATCTATTTCGGTGATCGTCCCGGTGAGTGATGTGGATTGAGAGGACTCCGGCGCACTCGTTTTTTGACTACATCCAATAAGGAATGCGGTCGTCATAAGAGTGCCTATGAGTACTAATTTCCAATAATCCAAACGAGATTGATAGTAGAATTTCATTGCACTACCTCCGTAAAGTTTAAAAACTGTCTTAAGTATAGTGGAATGGCAGTCAAATGTCAAGCGGAAGTAACAGGACAATTTGGTTTGACATATAAGCAGGTTTGTGGTATTTTCTTTTTCGCATGAGTTCCTCATGCAAAATAAAAATTCAATACAAGGATGGTCGAGAGATCGCTTGTTAACAAAGGAGCCTTGTTATAAAGATTGAGGCGTTGGAGATGAATATGTCAAAAAAAATGAGTCTTTGTGGTAGATTTTCAAAACCTATCCATTTCATCAAAATTGTGACGCTGTTATTTGGTATCCTGTTAAGTTTTTCTGGCTGCGAAAAGATAAAGATGCCAATGGTTCCAGAGGTCAGTGTCCCAGATGCGGAACCACTCACGGTGATGACCTATAACGTTTATGTCGGGAGCAGTGCGGAACCACTTTTGTCCGTAGAGAATGTGTTACAGGTTCCGACAGAAGTTGCTAATATGTACAACAACGTCATGGCATCCGATTTCCCGGGACGCGCCGCAGCGATCGCCAAATCTATAAAGCTGTATCAACCCCACCTCATCAGTTTACAAGAGATTTCGCTGATTCGCCAACAGAGCCCAGGCGACCGGATTGCCGGTGGGACTGTTCCTGCTGAAGAGGTCGTCATAGATTTCCTCCAAGTTCTGATGGGTGCGCTTCAAGCAGAAGGTCTAAACTATCAAGTTGCTGCCCAGGTCCAAAACATTGATATCGAAATGCCAATGTTTGCTGATACCGGAATTGTGGATGTCCGATTAACCGATTTTGATGTGATTTTGGCTCGTAGCGATGTCGCAATATCACGTCCGGTGAGCGCGAACTACACAAGCGCGCTTACGATTGAAATGCTTGGGCTTGAAATCCAAAGGGGATACACTGCTGTGGATGCCACTGTCTCTGGTACGACTTACCGTGTTGTCAATACACACTTAGAGGCATTTGTGGAGGAAGCTCGAGTCCCACAAACACAGGAACTCGTGGATATCCTGAGCGACGAAACTTTACCGATTATCCTATTAGGAGATTTCAATACAAGAGCACCTAACGGCACTGCTTATCAAATTTTACTATCGGCGGGATATGTTGACGTTTGGCAGATGGATTCCGAGGGAACCGGCAACACTTGCTGTCAGGACGACAACCTCTTGAATGAAGTGAGTGACCACTCTGTCCGAATTGACCAGATTTTCGTCCGTAATCTGGTGCTGCCTGCTTCTGTTATGACACGCACCATAGGGGATGAACCTTCCGATCGGTTAGCCTCTGGGTTATGGCCCTCCGATCATGCGGAGGTTGTCGCGCATCTCTCGCTTGAGTGATGAAAATTGATTTGGCTGTCTAAAAGCGTAAAACGCGCTGCAACGGAGATTTGAAAGCCCGTCGCAGCGCGCTTTTTATTTAACCTATTCAGAGCCGGCAATCTCGTAAACGGTATCGGTTCCCACGACTTTGTAAGGCTGCACCTGTCCGTCAACAATTTGAAAGACACCAACGCTTTTCTCTGGATGACGGCTCTCGTCGAAATGAGAAATACTTGTGGCACCTTCGTAGTTGGTAATTGCAGCGATTGCGTCCCGAATTGCGGTTGGGTCTGTTGATCCTGCTGCCTCAATTGCTATTGCCAAAATTTTCATAGCATCGTAGCCGGAGGCAGCGATACCATTGGCGGGATTCCCAAACAGCGCCTCATAAGCAGAGGTAAATACTGCTTTATCCGGATCGAAGTTGGTACAATAGTAGGTGTTTTCAAGAGGCGCGTTGTCCTCCAAGACTTCAAACATTAGAGAATCATCCATACCGTCGCTACCAATAAAGATAGATTCAATGCCCATGTCCCTTGCCTGTTTCATTATGAGTGGATTTTCTGGTGGGAAACTTGCAATAAACAGGATATCGGGGTCGGCGGTTTGGATGGATTCAAGTTGGGCATCGAACGTTGTATCGCCTGTTTCATAAATTTCACTGGCAACAATACTGCCACCGAGTTCTTGGAAATTTGCATCAAAGGCTTCGACGAAACCGATGGAATAAACATCTTCGTTCTGCCAAATCATCGCAGCGGTCTTCGCACCGAGTTCATTCACGGCGAATTGTGCCATGAGTTTCGCCTGCAACGCATTAGAACTCGCCACGAGAAACAGGAAATCACCGGTTTCTGTCACGTTCGCGCCAGTTGCTCCCACAAGGGTTGGCACATTAATAACCGGTCCAACCCTCACGGCATGGCTTGAAAACAGGGGTCCCAATATTGCGACAACGTTTTCCATTTCAACCAATTCCGTCGCAGATTGAACGACATCTGCTGTGAGTTCTTCTCTATAGACAAACTCGACCGGCATACCGAGGACACCGCCTGTTTGATTGATTTCGGCTAAGGCGAGTTCAGCACCCTCACCAAAGCTAAAGTACAGTGGGTACGGACGAATTACGCCGACTTTCAGGGTCGGCATGGTCTCGGTATCAGATGGAGCGATCATATCTTCAGTCATTCCCGCGTTGGGGATCCGCTCGCATCCAGACAACATTGCGATTGAAAGTGAAAGTAGAACACAAAATATCAATTTAAGATTTTGCGTGTTCATAAAGTTCTCCTTGTAAGTCCTAACAAAATTAATTCCGCGCTTCAGGTGTAACTGTCAATTTTACCTGTTTTCCGTCTCGTAGGACAACAACTTCGACCGGGACACCAATTTTTACAGCGTCAAGCGCGTAAGTATAGTCGTAGATGTTGGTAATTGCCTGTCCTCCGAATTCAACGATGATGTCACCACCCTTTAGACCGGCTTTATCGGCGGGCCCTCCTGCACGGACACCGGAGAGTTTGACACCGGTGCCTTCGGTTGTGTAGTCAGGGATTGTGCCAAGATATGCACGGAGTGTGTCGCGGCTCCCTTCCTCTGATTGACTCCGTTCAACTCGAACATATTCTGGGTGCTCTGCGGCACTGATTAAATCTGAAATGATGCCGTGTGCCAATTTGGAAATCCGCGCAAGGCCCTCATAATTAATTTTTTCAATATCATCGGTTGGACGGTTGTAGTCTTCGTGCCCACCCGTGAAGAAACTGAGCACCGGCACCTCTTTGGGATAGAACGCCGTCACATCTGTCGGCAAATACGGATCCGCTTGTAGCGTCAGGTTAAAGCCGATCGGAATATTACGCTTTTCAATGAGTTTCGTCCACACCGAAGATGAACCGACCCCTTGCAAAATAAGTTTATTATCACGGAGCCGTCCGACCATATCAAAGTTGAGATACGCAGCGACTTTCTCTAAAGGGACCGTTGGATGGTTGACAAAGTGCGTAGAGCCAATGAGCCCAAGTTCCTCTCCCGACCAGAGTCCGAAGATAATGCCTCTACGAAACTTCTCTGGGTGTTCTTGGTACGCCTCCCTGAGCGTTGCTGCCAATTCTAAGACAACAGCCGTGCCGGAAGCGTTGTCATCTGCGCCGTTGTGAATTTGTCTTTCCTCGCCTTTCCGGGCAAGTGAACCGATTTCACCGTGACCGATATGATCATAGTGCGCACCGACGATGACGTACTCGGTGTTATCTGTAGATTCTGGAGGTGGAAGAAGGGCAACCACGTTCTGATCGGTTTTCTTCACTTTCTCAACCGAAACAACGATTTTCACGTTGACATCGGGTAACGGGAACTGCCCAACGAAATGTGGATTTTCCACATCAAGTCCTGACTGAATTTCTTTTAGGTCTTTACCAGAGGGGGCAAAGAGTGTGTTCGCGACGGTATCGCTTATGGATGCCGCGACAATGCCGGAATCTGCAAGGCTGCTATCGAAATCGAGCGGAATCAATTTGCCGGCGTTTGGAGAATTCGGACCAGCGACGACAAGAAACGCTTTTGCGCCGTGTTCCCGCGCCTGCATCGCTTTATAGCGGAGTCCTGCATAGCGATTCAATTGTTGGCGGCGTTCTGGCGCGACCGCTTCAGGAACATAACGAAGGACAACAACGATTTTGTCTTGTACGTCCAGTCCGGCATAAGCGTCATAGCCCTCACCTAACTCGCCAGGGACGGTTAATCCATACCCAACAAAGACTACTTCACCTTCAACGACCCCGTTACGAGAGAAGGAGAGCGGTTGAAAATCTTGTTCCACGCTGAATTCCATTACCTGTTCGGAACCGTGCATCTGGTGTGTGATATGAAACCGGTTCTCTTCGGCGATAATCCGTCTACCCGCAGTGAACTCGAACGTTTGAAAGTAGCTCTGTTCATCACCCATAGGTTTAAGATTGAGTGCTTCAAACTGTGCAGCGATATGTTCCGCTGCGCGCTTCGCACCTTCTGAGCCCGTCATCCTGCCTTCCAGTGCGTCATCCGCAAGGAATTCAATATGCTGTCGGATGCTTGTTTTGTTGGCGGGTTTGGGGTCGGAAACCCGTTCTCCTATCGTGTGGACAAGCGAATTTTGGCGTTTGGGTGCTGCAGTAATTGCCGCCAAGGCAGCTTCGTGATTCCATTCTGCGAGATAAAGCTGCGAAACCTCTTGGCTGTTTCGATTGGAGGTCCAACAGAGACGCTTTCCGCCTGGTGAGAAGACGGGGAGTCCGTCAAATCCGTCGGTTGAAGTGACTCGGATGGGTTCGTGCCTGCCGCTCGCGTCAACGAGATATAACTCAAAATTGGAAAAACCGAGTTTGTTAGATGCGAAAATAACATAGGCACCGCTCGGATGGAAGTAAGGTGCCCAGGACATGCTCTCGAAATCTGTCAGTCGTTGGACGTTTGAACCGTCTATCCGCATCGTGTAGATGTCCGCTTGGCTTCCATCAGGTGTGAAGTGTCGCCAGACGATATGTTGACCGTCGGGTGTGAAGAAGGGACCGCCATCATATCCGGGTGCGTCTGTTAAGCGTGTCTGATTTGACCCATCGGCATTCATTATATAAATTTCACCGAAATATGCGGGATCAACTTCCAGTTGCTTTAGTTCTTTAGGAGAAAGTTGGTTTTTCGGATATGCGTCCCGAAGTGAACAGAAAACGATATGCTGACCATCGGGCGAATATGACGCTTCAGCGTCATAACCTGGCGCGTCTGTCAATTGTGTGAGGTTGCTACCATCTCGATTTGCCGAGAAGATGTCCATCGCTGCATCGTAATCCCAACTGTAGCGACGTTCTTTTCCGGATGCCCGGAATTTTAGTTCTTCTTCTTGTTTCGCCTTCGCGAAAGGGTCGTGATGCGTTGAAGCGTAAAGCACTTCGTCGGTCCCCGGACGGAAAAAGGCACAGGTTGTCTTGCCGATACCGGAGGAGACGCGATGTGTGTCACCGGTCAGCAGGTCTAAAAAATAGATCTGATAAAACGGGTTATCGGGTTCACGTTCACTTTGGAAGATGAGTGCGTTACCGTCTTCGGAGAAATACCCCTCGCCAGCACGCTTTCCATCATAAGTGAGTTGTCGGATATTGCTGAGGAATTGTGGTTCCGCAGCAGAATTGGTCTCTATTTCATTTGCGGTGGTGTGCTGTGCCACGACATCGCCCGTTGAATACAGACCGAAAAATATAACGCAGAACAGCACTATTAATTTAATGGAACGCATCTCGATCCCTCCGAAGAATTTCTTGAACAAGACGGGCAATAAATTGCCCTACTACAAACGGGAGATAGGTTTGTAGTAGTGCGATTTATCGCACGTTGAGAAATTACGTGATTAAATGCTTAAACTTCATATTCACTACTGTTTATAGATATTGCGCTGCTTTTTCTTTGAGGAAGGCGAGTCCGTCGGTAGCAAGGCTCTCTGCACTGGGTGCGATGTCGCGCCAAATACACGTCGCAGCGGCAATTTCTTTTACTGCTGGTGTAAAGGATTCAATCACGAGCCATCTGTCGTAGTTCACTGTGGCGAGTGCGCCAAACACACCGTCCCAATCCACGGGTCCTGTGCCCGGGGTGCCGCGATCGTTCTCACAACAGTGGACGTGATGCAAGAAATCGCCGGTTGCGATAATGGCGTCCGCCTGATTTTTTTCTTCGATGTTCATGTGGAACGTATCGAGGTGAACCTTGAAATATGGGCTGTCCACGGCTTTGGCGAGTTTGACGGCATCTTCGGCGATGTTGACGAAGTAGGTTTCAAATCGGTTGAGCGGTTCACTGGCGAGTGTGACACCGTGCTGCCCTGCGAATTCAGCGATCTCTTGGAGTCCTTCAACACACCAATCCCATTCTTGTTGATTTCTGCCTCTGCCGACGAGTTTCCCGACTGCGCTGTACATGGGACCGACGAAGGTATCTCCGCCCAGTTCAGCGATAATCTCGATGGCGCGCTTGAGGTACACCTTCCCTGTTTCACGAATAGCAGGGTCCTCGTCAATCGGGTTCCTATCGGGTCCCATGATATTACAACCGATGGGTTCCAAACCTGTTGTCTTGAGTGCTGCTTGTGTGTGTGGAATATCTACCGTGTCCGGATCGAAGATTGGGATTTCAACGCCCTCGAATCCCATCTCCGCGACTTTGGGAATGAGGTCTACGGTTTCTCTATCAAACTTATCTGCCCAGAGCAATAAATTTACACCAAACTTTGGCATTGTGTGTTATTCTCCTTAAATTTGACATATACAGAATGTGTATACTATTTTTTCAGTTTAGCACAAAAGGCAAAGTGTTTTCAACTTTTTTATCGGTTGTTGGTTAATGGTTAATAGTTGTCGGTTGAGGTCTGATTCCATACGGGTTTGATGAGAGGTCCGAGATGGATGCACAGGAGACCAACGGTTTCCTATGCTACGAAAAGGGCACAACCTAACAGGTTATGTTACAAGTCCCTTCTAAAGAGGTATTTCGGTGCGAGTAGCGTCAGAGAGACACCACGGGCGACCAAGAGGAGTGTTAGGGCAGTCCATAGACCGTGATTACCGTAAGGTATCAACAGATAGACGGCACTTAGATAGATTAGTGTTGACACAATTGCGGAATCGCGCAGTGCCTTAGAAGCAGTTGCACCCAGAAAAATGCCGTCCCAAATGTAGGCGGCGACGTTGACAACCGGTGCGATGATTATCCAGATAAGATAAGGTTTGGCACCGTCAATAAGGGGCATCTGATTTGTAAAGAGGTGTAGCATTTGCTCTCCAAGTCCCACGAAAACTAACATAATCACACCACTGAATAGGAACGCCCAAAGGAAAATTTGACGCGTCGTCCGTTTGAGATTTTGCATATCCCGTGCCCCTTTGTATTTGCCAATCATGCTCTCTGCTGCAAAAGCGAAACCGTCAATCGCATAAGACATTAGGTTAATGTATTGCATCAGAATCGTGTTAATTGCCAAGAAGGTATCACTCAAAGCTGCGGATTTCGCTGTAAAGTATGCATGACTAAATACCAAACAGAGCGTGCGAATGAAAATGTCGCCACTAATACTTAGAAATCGCTTGAGTTTGGAAAGTGCTAAGACCTCCCGGAAACGCCACGCTCTCAAAATACCGCGATAGTATCTCGAAAAGAGCAGGACTGCTACGAATAGTCCGATATATTGTGCAATGGCAGTCGCCAAAGCGACCCCTTCCACCTTCATACCGAGCAGCTTTACGAATACCACGTTCAAGATGATATTGACGAGGTTCACCACAATCGTCAACAGCATCGGATAATGGGCGTTCTGTAAGCCTAAGAAGACCCCGTGGAATGCGTGGAGGCATAAGGTCGCAGGGGCGGCATAGATACGGATATGGAAGTAAACACGCGCAAGGTGTTCGACTTCAGGACTTGCGTCGATGAGCGAAAAACTGACATCGGCGAGCTGCCGTTGGAAAATAAGAAGTAATAGGCTTGCCGTGATGCCGATGTATACCGCTCTTAGCAGTAGACGTCCGCATTCTTGGAGGTTTTTTTCGCCGAAAGCCTGTGCGGTGAGGCCTGTCGTCGCCATTCGGAGGAAACCGAACCCCCAATAGATAAAGCTGAAAAGAATGCCGCCGATGCCGACCGCCCCAAGGTAGTGTTCGGATTCTAACCGTCCCATCAAAGCAGTATCCACGGCACCTAAAAGCGGGATAGAGAAATTGCTAATAATGTTGGGGATGGTGAGATTAACAATCTGCTTATTGACGTTTTCAGATGTATGCATAGCGGTTTCCATTCTGGGCTGCTTTAGAGTTTACCGACAATTGCGATGAAAATCAAGCCCTATTTTTTTGAAGAGAACGGAAGTGCTTCGTAACTAAAGATAACAGATAATAATGAAAGAAATAGTTACATTTGTGCTGTAAGTTTGCCTATACTTTAACGGATAGGACTTACGTAAAATTACCGAATTCTACTTATTTTCACAAGATTCAGTGCGGTTAGGAAACCGCACCTACCCGGGAATGGGTAAGTCCTAACAAATTTCTTTGTAATTTTGGTAAAAATTTAGTATACTAATTAACAATGAAGGACTGGTGTTACGAGTTTACCGCCAAATTGATTGGATTTTTTGTATCCCGGCTGCCCCGTTCGGTGACGTTAACTATCGGAGGTCAGTTAGGTGCCCTCATATTCCGGCTCGCGCCGCAGCAAAGAACGTTAGCATGTCAGCAGCTACAACGCAGTTTGAAGCTTTCAGATGAACGCCGGGTGAGAACCATAGCGAAGCAGTGCTTTGAAAATTTAGGAAAAACTGTGTTGGAATTTATGCAGTTGCCTCGTATGAACTCAAAACAGATTCGGCAGTCCGTCAGTTTTCAAGGCATTAAGCATGTAGAGGAAGCGCTGGCACAGGGGAAAGGTGCCATTATTCTAACAGGCCATTTCGGGAATTGGGAGCTGCTTGCAGCAAGCATTTCTGCTACAATTGCCCCACTGACCCCTATTGTTCGCAAATTGCGTTCCCCCCGTTTAAACGCCTTGGTTTCAAGGTACCGATCGCAAGCGGGTTATACGACTATTGATCGGGATACAGGCATTCGCCAGGCACTTCGATGCCTCAAACGTAATGAGTTGCTGGGTATTGTCGCCGATGTGGACACAAGTGTAAGCGGGGTTTTCGTCGATTTTTTCGGTAGACCTGCCTATACACCGTATAGTCCTGTCGCTATTGCCCTTAAAACAGGCGCGACCGTACTCCCAACATTTATTATCCGTCAACCCGATGGTTCACACCGCGCAATTATTGAACCGCCCTTGGTGTTCCAACGGACAGATGGAAAAGAGAAGGACCTTGTTATTAATACACAAAAATACACCAAAATTATCGAATCCTACATTCGGCAATACCCGGCGCAGTGGATTTGGATGCATCAACGGTGGAAAACCCGGCCTTAGTTGCATTATCACGTGTTTGGGTCTGTGTTTGCTGTTTTGCGTGACCGGTTGTAAAAACGCGGAAACCCCGGTCGGTACGACTGACGAATCTGTAGCGGCGGTTCCGACACAGAAACTCGAACGCTTCGCTACACAGCACACGGAAGCCGGTGTCCTTAAATGGACACTTGTCGGCGATACCTCAACATTCCACGGCAGTTATGTTGAAGTGGAGAATCCGACAGTTGAGATTTTTGAAGATGGTGTTGTTTCTCTCACTTTGAATAGTAAGAAGGGTAAACAATTTCTGACCGGGAGTGAGAAAGATAACCTGCATCTTTCAGGAGAAGTCGTCGGGGTCAATAAAGATGGTACTTTGTATAGTGAGCTTCTCCATTGGCAGAACCGGGCAGGTCGGTTGTATGCTCCAGACGAAGTGACGCTTGTACGTGGAGATTCCACCTGGGTCGGAACGGAAATGTATGCGAATCCGACGCTTGAAACCGTAAAAATGAAAAACAATCAATTTAAACTTTACTCAAAAGATGAGAAAACTGATGAATATCACAAAACCTCTGTTGTGCCGGAATAGACATAGACTCCCATTTTACCTTGACAAATTGTGTAATTTTTCTGTTTATGCCGGCTGCCTCGTCCTCTTTGTATGTATTGTTCCTTTAGTCCTCACTGCAGCGGAGACGGAAATCGAAACGCCTCCGCTGAGCACGAAGGGTATAACATCGACCACAGAAAACAGTGCGCAGGAGACAGCGGATCCTGAAACTGCGAATGGCGCGACTGCCGATATTGACAGCAGCGCCGCTGAACCGACTACAGAAACCATTACCGGTACCTCAAAAAGAATGGAAAGGTTTGAGAAGGAGGGTATAACGATCCTCATTGACGAAGCCAAGACTATCCGGTATGATGAACAGGGTGTTGAAATTGGGTTTCTCAATGCTGATAAAATCACTCTCAAAGCCGATCCAGAAACGGGTACAACAACGGAAGTTATTGCTGTAGGCAATGTAGAGATCCGAGATCAAGATATCTTTGCTACTTGTGATCATGCTATCATGAATAACCTGACGAATACTGTTGTGCTTAAAGAGAACGTCGTGGTCTTACAGGACAAGGATCGGCTCGAAACCAAGCTTTTCACCTTTAATAGGACAACCGGAAGGCAGACCGGTGAGGGTGGGGTTAAATTTAAAGTCACCGTTACGCAAGCAGCACCGGTAGAGGCTGAGGCGAGTGAGGACGCTGAAGGCAGCGCAAGTACAGATGAGGAAGAGGCTTCCACAGATATTCCTGACCAAACCGACGCAGAGACTGAGACCTCTGATACAGATAGCACCCCGGAAGAATCTGGCGTAGATGCTGAAAACGTTGACAGGGCGGATGCCGAGGAAGATACTGATGCAAACACCGAGGGGCTTGACGACGCAGATACGAACACTGAAACGGAAGCGTCTGAGAACAATTAAGCCGATTGTGTAACCCCAAATGTTTTGCCTTTTGGAAACTTTTTGTCAACGCCGATTGTAGTAAATGCGTTATATCAGATTAACCAAGGGCGTCAATTGTAGTGAGGGACCGTAAATTAGAAATCATGGCAATAGAGCTTCAAGCACACAGACTCGTAAAACGTTATACACGCCGTGGACCTATCGTTGTCAATGAGGTCAGCCTGTCGCTCAGACAAGGTGAAATCGTAGGACTCTTAGGTCCCAACGGCGCGGGAAAATCGACGACCTTCTATATGGTTGTAGGGCTGATTCGTCCCAATGCTGGCAGAATCACTTATGCTGATGAGGATATTACCTTCTATCCGATGTACAAACGTGCGCGGCTCGGCATTGGCTATCTTGCACAGGAGACCTCAATTTTCCGGAAATTGACAGTGCAACAGAATATCGAAGCGATTCTTGAAGCGCAAGGGGTGCCAAAATCTGAGCGTGAACCCCGTATTCGTGAACTGACGGATGAACTCGGCATTTCAAATCTCTTACTGCGCAAGGCGTATACGCTCTCAGGGGGTGAGTGTCGTCGCGCAGAAATAGCACGCGCCCTTGCGGCACAACCCGATTTCATTCTACTTGACGAACCGCTCTCTGGAATAGACCCGATTGCTGTCGCTGACATTAAGCAGCTCATCTCACATTTACGCGATCGAAATCTCGGTGTGCTTATTACAGATCATAATGCTGTCGAAACGCTCGACATCGTTGACAGGGCATACATTATTGTTGATGGGAAAATTACACTTGCTGGAACCCCCGAAGAACTCATCAACAATGAGACCGCGAGAGATCTCTATTTTGGGCACAACTTTTCCTATCAGATGCCAGGAACTCTTGTGCCACCTGGGGATTAGCTCTGAACACAGCACACATATTCAGTAGAGGTAAAAAATGTACAAAGCGCAACTTACCCAGACTCCCCAGTTGACACACAAGATGTCTATTACACCGAGGCTGCAACAGGCGCTTAAAGTACTCAATATGCCCCTGCAGGAACTGACGCAGTTCATTGAGCGAGAATTAGAACAGAACCCCCTCTTGGAACGTGAGGAAGAGACGGATCCGCCCCTTGAAGAAATAGACCCAGCACTTGAATGGAATGAAACTGAAGAAAATATTGATCGCGAGGATACTGAGGTGGATGTTGATTGGGAGGCCGTCCTTGAGGATCGGGTCTCACTTAGCGAACGGTCAAATTCCAGATACTCGGACGCTGACGAACTTTCACTGGATGTACCAGAAGAGCGTTTGTTACACGAACACCTTGCTGAACAACTTCAACTCGCCTACCCGCAAATTATAAACTCCGAAACCGAACGGACTATTGGTGAATATATTCTCGGAAATTTAAATGATGATGGTCAGTTAGAGCTGAAACTCTTTCAAATGCCGTGCGAGTTCGTAACAGAACTCGATAGTGGAAATCTCTCAGCGGAACTGCACCGTGTTATTCAGAATAACTTGCAAAAGACAACCGATAATAGCGACTTCCAATTCTCGCAAACTGCTACAATTACACCCAAAAAGACGACATGTCCTGCCGTCGAAAATAGTGGTGGGCATATCAAACAGGCATGGGAAATCACTGATCACGACAACCGAAAAACGTATACGATTTTATACGAGCGACCTCTCTGTAGCGAAAAACTTGTTCTAAACTTCTATCAATTGACCTTAGATGATATTGCTGAGGCGGTCGGTTGTGAGAGAGCATTGGTTGAGGCGGTCCTTCATAAGATACAAGATACCTTTGAACCCCTCGGTATTGCCTATCGGGATGTCCGGGAAGCACTGCTCATCCAGATTCGCAATCTTCAAGGCGATGGACACCGAAATGCACAAGGGAATGGCGTGTTTCTCTCTTCAGCGCATACGGAAGATGTGTCAAATTTTTTACATCAAGATGGCCCCGCCTACCAGCTTGCCCAAGAGATCGTTGAAAAACAATTTGACGCTTTTCTTAATCAGCGATGGGACGATATTGCTGAGGCACTGAAAGTTGACATCACAGAGATTGACGAAGCCGCACAGTGGATACGAACCTTATCTCCATACCCAGGTCGTTACTTCGCAGATCCAGCGACGCGCACGCTCAAAAAAGGGCCTCTCAGCGAAACCGTTACACCCGATGTGGAGATACAATACCTTGATGGAAAATATCAGGCGGTCTCTGTGGATAATTACATACCGAGGCTCCAGATGAATCCTTACTATCTGAATATCCTGCAAAAGCACCAAGATACCTTAGATGCTGAGGCAAAGGAGTGGATAGAAAAACGGTATCGTGACGCGGCAAATTTGCTCAGCAGCCTTGCCCAACGTGGCAGCACAATCGCTCGCGTCACTGAAGCCATCTTTGAGATACAAACCGAATTCCTAACGCAAGGCGTTAAAGGCATTAAACCGCTAACGCTGAGAACAATCGCTGAAAAACTCGGTATCCATGAGTCAACGGTCAGTCGTGTAACGAGCAATAAGTATGTGCAAACCCCACACGGTATGTATCCATTGCGATTTTTCTTCAGCAATGAACTATCAACGACCCAGGGTGAAGGTGTTTCTGCCAAGCAGGTGAAAGGTCTGATTCAAGAAATGATTCGTGAAGAAGCTCCCGCAAAACCTCTCAGTGATCAGGCAATCAGTAATACTTTGAAAGCAAAAGGGATCCGAATCGCGAGGCGGACGATTCAGAAATACCGCGACGAATTGGGGATCCCCACATCGCGGGCAAGGTCTTCTGCCCGTGGTGTTTCTCGGTCTAATTAATAACCGGTGAAAAATAGGAGGCTGAAAATGAAAGTAACTTATTCCGGACACAATTTAAAAATTACCGACGATCTTCATGCGCATATCCTGAAACGCGCCGATAAAATTGAAACCCGTTTTGGCGGAATGCACGAATTAAATATTGTCCTTAAGGCAGAAAAGCATCGGTTTGACGCTGAGATGATCGTCACAGCACCCCGTGTATCGTTCTATGCGAAGAGCCATACGGATGAAGTTGTGTCAGCAATCGACAGTGCCGCAGATAAGATTGTTAGCCAAATTCGTCGTTATAGGGATAGAGTAAAAGACCGAAGGAATATCGCACCACACCGAGAAGTCGTCGCCCGGCTCAATCCAAACAGTGAAGAAGAAGAGCCTTTGGAAGTTGATGTGCCTGAAGAAACGCCGGCAATTGTGGCAACGCAAGAGAAATTTGCTTCTAAACCGCTCACTGTTGCGGAGGCTGCAACAGAACTTCAAGCCTCAGATACAGGGTTTCTCCTGTTTCTAAACGCCGAGACGCGTCAGGTGAATCTCCTTTATGAAATGGCACAAGGAACATATGGATGGGTAGAGCCACTCTTCGCTTAATGGTGCCGCTCGCAAATTAGTATTGCAAAGAAAGGTCTTCACGCACATGACAAATCTTCCGAAAACCTATACCCCTCAGGAAATTGAGGGAAAATGGTACCAATTTTGGCAGAAAAACAACTACTTTCATGCCGAAGCGACCTCTGAAAAACCGCCATACGCGATTGTGATTCCGCCGCCGAATATCACGGGCGGTTTGCATATCGGGCATGCCCTTGATAATACGCTTCAGGATTGTCTCATCCGCTGGCGCCGGATGCAAGGCTATAACGCCCTCTGGATGCCAGGGACAGACCACGCCGGTATCATGACAGAGGTCATTATGGAAAGAAGGCTCGCTGATGAAGGCACGAGTCGAATCGCGCTCGGCAGAGAAAAGTTTATTGAACGGATGTGGCAGTGGAAAGAGGAAACTCACGACTATATCATCTCCCAACTCCAACAAATAGGATGCTCCTGCGATTGGGAACGTGAGAGATTCACTTATGATGAAGGGTTTTGTGAAGCAGTAAACACTGCGTTTGTTCAATTCTACGAGCAGGGACTCATCTATCAAGATACCTATATGGCAAATTGGTGTCCAGAGTGTAACACTGTCATCAGTAATCTTGAAGTGGAACCCATTGATATAGACGGTAACTTTTATCATATCCGTTATCCTGTGAAAGATAGTGAGGTTGTACTTGAAATTGCGACAACGCGACCGGAGACGATGTTAGGCGATACTGCTGTTGCTGTGCATCCCGACGATGAACGCTACCAACATCTCATCGGGAAAAAGGCACACCTTCCGCTGTGTGATCGGGAGATTCCGATTATTGCCGACCCTTATGTTGATAGAGAGTTCGGTACGGGCGCGCTGAAAGTGACACCCGCACATGATACAAACGACTATGAAATCGGTTTGCGGCATAATCTCGAACAGTGTACCGTGTTTACCCGAGATGGATATATAAACGAAAACGCACCAGAAAAATATGTCGGCTTATCAAGGTCTGACTGTCGCAAGCGTGTTGTCGAAGATTTGCAGAACGCTGGCTACCTCGTCAAAATTGTGCCGCATCGGCACGCCGTTGGGCACCATGATCGGTGCGGTGCAGTTGTTGAACCGACTATATCCTTGCAGTGGTTTATGAATGTTAAACCGCTTGCACAGCGCGCAATAGCGGCGACCCAAAAAGGCGAAGTCAAATTTATACCCGCGCGCGAGACGGCGCGTTTCTATCATTGGATGGAGAACATTGAACCCTGGCCCGTCGCACGCCAACGGTGGTGGGGACATCGGATTCCGATATGGTACTGTAACGCATGCGACGCGATTACCGCTGCGATGGAAACACCGCAACAATGCGAGTGTGGGGCTTCGGATTTCCGACAAGAAGAAGATGTTTTGGATACTTGGTTCAGCTCTGGACTCTGGCCCTTCTCCACTATGGGATGGCCAGCGGAAACACCCGAATTGAAGACCTTCTACCCCACCTCTGTCCTTGTGAGCGGTTGGGATATTCTTTTTTTCTGGGTCGCGCGGATGATAATGTTAGGATTGGGTTGTATGGATAAAGTCCCGTTCCGAACTGTCTATCTCCACGGTCTCGTCGCTGACGAAAAGGGAGAGAAGATGAGCAAGTCAAAGGGCAATAGCATTGACCCCCTGGAGACAATTGCGACCTATGGGGCTGACGCTTTCCGTTTCGCACTTGCAAACGTGAGTACACCACTCCCTTATGTCGCGCTCCCCGAATCACAGATTGAGGCGGGCAGACGGTTCGCCAATAAAATCTGGAACGCCGCCCGATTTATTCTCATGAATTTAGAGAAGCATCCTGTCCCTGCAGAGACGGGGACAGTGGGAACTCACCAAGAAATACTGGAGATCGCTTGGATACGGAGCCGTCTTAACAACACTGTTGAAACAGCGACGGATGCCCTCGAAAACTTCCGGTTCTATGAAGCCGCACAGGTGCTTTATGCCTTCCTCTGGCATGAATTTTGTGATTGGTACCTGGAATTCACCAAGCAACGGATCGCTCAAGATGAACCGGAAGCACTTTGGGTGGCTGCCGATGTTTTGGAGCAGACGATGCGACTCATCCATCCGATCATGCCATTTTTGAGCGAAGAGATTTGGCAACAGCTCCCGCATGGCGGTAGCAGAAGCGAATTCGCATCTGATAAAAGTTCGGTAACAATTGCTCCCTGGCCAGAGCCGATGGGAGAAAATTCGACGGCGGAAGCCACGATGGCAACCCTCATGGAAGTCATTGAGAGCATTCGGAGCATTCGGGGTGAGTTAAATGTACCAATGGGCGCGTCTATAGAAGTCCACATCCAGTGTCCAGATGCTGAGATTCGGGACCGCCTCGAAAGGTATCTCGCGCAGTACTTGCCGGCTTTTACGCGGATAGCAGGTGTCACCATTGCTGAAACGTTACAAAAGCCGCCTGCTGCAGCAGAAACCGTTATTGGCGAACTCGCTATCTACATCCCACTTGCGGATGTAATTGATCTCGACGCTGAACATGCCAGGCTCAGTAAACGGTATCAGCAGGCAGTCAAGGACGTAACAGCAGCGCAGAAGACTTTAGATAATCCCAACTTCATCCAACGTGCTCCCGAAAAAGTCGTCGCACAAAAAAGAGCACAACTGGAGCGGTTGCTGGTTGAACAAGAAAAGTTGGCGCGAAGCATCGGCATGTTGACCGAATCAGCAGCGGGAAATGACGACTGATATGCAATCTGACACATCTGCGGATCTCTTACTGAATAATGATCACTGCTTTGTTTGCGGGATGAAAAATCCGTTCGGACTCCAGGTTAAACCCGAAATTGAAGATGGAGGGGCATTGGTTCGCATTGTGTGCACGCCTTCAGCACATTTGCAAGGATGGGCGGATATTCTACACGGTGGTATCCTCAGCACCTTGTTGGATGAAGCAATTACTTACGTTGGGATTGGCACGTTCGGACAGCACGCGGTAACAGCGCAACTTGAGGTCCGGTTTCGTAATCCAGCACCGACTCGCGTGAAACTATTTGTTTCTGCAGAGCGTATTAAAGTTTCACGAAGATTGGTAGAGGCAAAAGCGGAGGTTAGGCTCACGGACGGGACGCTTATCGCTACAGGCACGGGTAAGGTCGTGCCTGTGAGTGAAAGTTTCGCGCCTAAGACATCAGCTCAGTAAAAAGTCTGAACTATGATTGATGTGATTATCTGATTTGCCTTGATTATAAAAATGGAAAATTCAACATCTGTGATGAATCCGGAGCGGCATTCAAGTTGGGCTACCGATGTCCTTATCATCGGTAGCGGTGCTGCAGGGCTGCGTGCTGCGCTCGCGGCGAGCGAGCGCGCCGATGTGACGTTAATCACCAAAACGACGCTCACCGAAAGCAACACACACTATGCGCAAGGTGGTATTGCTGTTGCTATGAATCTTGACGATACGATTGCCTTGCACATAAAAGATACTTGTGCAGCTGGGGCAGGCTTGTGTGATGCCCAAGCCGTTGAAATGATGGTATCTGAGGGCATTCCAAGGGTCGCAGAACTCCTTGACTGGGGCGCGAACTTTGATTGGGAAGGAGCCTTACCCCGTTTTACACAGGAAGCAGCCCACAGTCGGCGGCGGATCGTCCACAAAGGTGATGCAACTGGACGTGAAACGACGGATGTCCTCATTCAACGTGTGCTAAATACCGAACGTATCCAGGTCCTGCAGCGTGCTTTTGCTATCGACCTGTTGACGGATGCAAATGTTACAACAGGGCATGAGGAACCCCGTGCATGTTACGGGGTTACCGCTGTTGTCGATGAGGAATTAGTCTACATCCGAGCAAAAGCCACAATTCTTGCCACGGGTGGACTCGGACGACTCTATCCCTGTACCTCTAATCCAAAAGTCGCAACTGGAGACGGTTTTGCAGCAGCGTGGCGTGCTGGATGCGAGATGGTCGATATGGAATTTGTGCAGTTCCATCCGACAACACTCTACTTGGATGGTGCTCCCAACTTCTTGATTTCTGAAGCCGTCCGCGGGGAAGGTGGCCAACTTATCAATATACGTGGTGAGCGTTTTATGAGGAAATATCACGAGAAAGAGGAACTCGCACCACGCGATGTTGTCAGTCGTTCTATTCAAAGCGAGATGGAGTTGACAGGTTTTCCCTGTGTTTACCTTGATATTACCCACAAACCGGCTGAATTTATATTTGAACGGTTCCCGACTATCTCTGATACGACGAAACGTTACGGCTTAGATATTAGTGTTGACTTAATACCCGTCCGCCCCGGCGCACACTTTATGATGGGGGGTATCCGCACGAACACCGATACAGAAACTAACCTTAAAGGACTTTACGCATGCGGAGAAGTGGCATGTACAGGTGTTCACGGTGCGAATCGCTTGGCGAGTAACTCCCTTTTAGAGTGTCTTGTCTTTGGTGCCCGCGCTGGAACAAATGCCGCTATCTTTGCCGAATCCGGGTCTCCTGATCACCCGCCAAATATACCTACCGTTGATAACACGCTGATGTCTGTTGAAACAGATCTTACTTTCATAGAAGCAATAAAGGACGCAACACGGGAAGTGCTTTGGGAGAATGTGAGCATTGAAAGAGATGGCGAGGGTTTAAAACAAACCCTCGCCGAATTGCAAGATTTGACGGTAAGTTTAGAAGGCACGCATGTTGTTGTTCAGAGCCACTCGGTTGCCCCTATCCTTCTGCAAACAACGGATGTAGAGATAATTGAAGCGGTTAATATGCTCAATGTTGCTTTGATGATAACTGAATCGGCTCTCGTTCGCACCGAGAGCCGCGGTGCCCACTACCGCGCCGACTTTCCAACACAAGACGATACCGAGTGGCACCGCCGCGTCCTCCTCACACGAGACGAAGCACCGGAAGTTGTTGCCTTAAACCACCCTGAAATGAAGTGAAATGGTGCCCAGATTAAACGGCTTAAAATCCGTTCATGATTCAGGAGCAGTTGAAAATTAGTCGAGAACCACCGTGAAACGAAGTGGAACGGTGCCCAGATTAAATAGCTTAAAAACCTTGGAGTTGTTTTTCACTTAGATCTGTCGTTGAATTCACAGCGGGCGGTTCATCTGTTTTCCGATAAATCTGGACGTAATGATCGTAGCTGTTGATGACCTTCTTGATATGAAGCCGTGTCTCTCGGATCCCAATTTTCTCTACGAATAAGTCGATATCCTTTATGTTTTTTGACTTCACCCATCGCTTCATCCGCCCGGGACCTCCGTTATAGGCACCGATGACCAGCATTGGGTTGCCATCAAACCACGAGTTGAGGTCTGATATATACTTTGTTCCCATCCGAATATTAATGTCAGCTTGTTTAAGCATTGAAGTCCGGAAACGCCGGATTTTGAGTTGTTGCGCAAGTTCCCTGCCAGTGGCTGGCATAATCTGCATCAACCCGATCGCGCCTGCCCAACTAATTGCCTCCGCATTGTATCGGCTCTCTTCCAGGATCATAGCGGCAATTAAGAAAGTATCAACGTTGTACATCTTGGCATACTTCTCAACTGCCTCGGCATAATAGCGCGGATAAAGTTTCTGGTGGAGGTTCGCTAAATCGGCGCGCGATGCGTTCGCGAAAGCTGGACTTTCAAGCGACGATTCGGTGAACTCCCGAGCTTTATCGTACATGGCAAGCCGTTCGTAACAGGTAATCAAGTCATAAAAACACTGACGTTCAGGAAGCGAATTCGTGTCAATGTGCCAGTTCAATTGCGCAATAGCATCTTCGTAAAGCCTCAGTTCCATCAGCAGTGGAACCTGCTCTGGACACGCCTTAGGTACTGGCGATTCTGCGTCTTGGACGGCTCTCGGTTCCAACTCAGATCTGGTGATCCCCAGAATCGCTTTCGCCCTCGCAGTATAGTACCAATAATCTGCTTCCGCAACTTCCGTGTATAATTTCCGTGCGAGCGCAGGTTGATTTTGGCGTTCCCGAATCTTTGCCATCCAGAAATGTGCGCCCATTGCGTATCTATTGCCAGGGAAGTGCTCCTTTAGTCCTTTGAAAGCCGTGTAACTTTCTTCGTAGCGTCTTTGGTCAAAACGTTGCCAACCGATTTTCCATGCGGCTACATCGGCATAAGGACTCTTAGGTGCTATTTCTATTAAACGGGCGTAAGCGTCGAGGGCTGCTTCCGATTTGCCTTGTTTTTCACGGATTTGTGCAATATCGTACAGCGCATTGTCCACCAGTTCGCTCCATGTGTATTTTTTCACGAAGTCCTCAAGCCGACTCACCGCAGTTTTGAGGTGCCCTTTTCGCCGGTAACATTGTGCGGCTTGATAGGTCGCGCGCGTTAAATATTCACTTTTATTCCCGAACGCAATCACAGCGTTAAACTTTTTAATCGCTGTGTTGTACCACCTACGTCCCTGGTAGTTCTTTCCGATGAGGTAAAGCGTGTATCCACGCGTGCTTAAATCTGCTGTTTCGGGAATCCGTTCCAATTCTGCTACAGCCGACTGCCATGCCCTATGTGAAAAGAAAACTAAGCCGGAATTAATTCGATCATCGGTGGTGAGTTTTAAAGACTTATTTTTTCCCATAAGTTGTTTGAGGCGATCGAGTGCTTTTTTGGCAACGCTGCCGGAGTGTTCTTTCTGAATGAGTTCACGATACGCCTCAAACGCATCCGCAGTGGCACCGAGTGCTTCATCACAACGTGCTAATTCAAAAGTTGCTCGCCTCGCGTATTGCCGGTGTTTAGCCAGTTCGTTTAAGTGTGGTCTCGCCGCTTCATACTGTTTCTTATCAAGATACAGTTTGGATAAAGCCCATTGTGCCTCCAAAAAGTAAAAACTCTTTGGATAATCTTTCACAAGCTGCGCATACCACTTTATCGCCCGCGTCTTATTTTTCATACCTTCATATAATCGCGCAAGACGGTAGGCTGCATAATCTGCCAATGGATAGTTAAACGAGACGACTCGCGCGTAGTGCCCCACCGCTTTCGGACGATCCCGAAGTTTCTCATAGTTGTAACCGAGAGCGTGATGGATCTCAAGTTTCTCTGACTCGGACAGGTCGGTTTCCAGTAAAGCCTCCAGTTTCAAAACTGCGCTTTTGTGCTGTCTTTTATCGACCAGGGCAAAGGCTTCTTGCCATGCCGCACTACGTTCTTTATCAGCAAAAACCGGGGTCCCTATTACAAGGCAGCTGTACGCCAAGACCAGCAAACCCCAAAAAAATTTCTGGAGTCTCATGAGATCTGATGTGATATATGAGTTTGCTGTTTGATTGGACTGGATGCGGTTGCTGCTAAAAAATTTTATATATTTCATTTCGAGCCTTTTTGCGGTCCTCCTTACGGAAATTAGCATGAGTCGATTACAATGACAAAAATTACCCAATTACTATCTTATACTATAACGTTATTTAGAATCAAAAAGCAACAAAAAAGTAGGTATGAGAGAAATCAGTTGCCTAATTTCCGCTCGTTGTGTTACACTTAATTCAGAATTAACTGATTGCGCGGTTTGGATGCGGCATAGATAAAAAACGCAGGAGGTATGTGATGGAAATTGTAGCACTCGGAAAAACAGGTTTAAATGTTTCACGACTCTCGATTGGCACTGGGTCAAATGGCTGGAATGGTCGTTCAAATCAGACGGACTTGGGATTTGATGCCTTACGCGATTTGCTCCTGTTTTCGCACGAACAAGGCGTTACATTTTGGGATTCTGCCGATCAATACGGGAGCCATCCACACGTTAAGGCAGCACTCAAAGAACTGCCACGGGAAAGTGTCACTATCACGACAAAAACTACGTCTCGAACGCGCGAGACCGTAGAGACGGATGTGAAGCGATTCCTGAAAGAAATCGGTTCGGATTATGTCGATATTGTACTGCTCCACTGCCTTACACAGGTAGACTGGCCGCAACGCTATCCAGATGCTATGGAAGCACTCGCACGTTGTAAGGAACAGGGATTGATTCGGGCGCACGGTGTATCTTGTCATGATTTTGGCGCGTTTCAAACATCGGCGGTGACAGAATGGGTCGAAGTTGTGTTGGCACGGATTAACCACGCCGGGGTTAGCATGGACGCATCGCCTGCCGATGTTATCCGAACAATGGAACAGATGGCGTTTGCTGGCAAGGGCATTTACGGTATGAAAGTTTTAGGTATGGGGAAATTGGCACAAGATGCGGAGTGCCAGCGTGAAGCAATTGAATTTGTGATGGGTTTGCCTTGTGTACACGCCATGACGATCGGCATGACTTCTGAGAGTGAAGTGGAAGCGAATGTCGCTGTCGTCAACGAATTATCTGCGAAACTTTAAAAGGATCAGCCAAGGCGTTTAGCAATGAATAACGTTCATTGCGGGTCTACGGCAAGGAACACTCATGTCAAACTTGCCTTACCGAACACTTGGTGAATTTTTAGAAAAATGGAAAAATATGAGATAGTTATCGGATTAGAAATCCACGCAGAATTATGCACAGAGAGTAAGCTTTTCTGCAATTGCGCCTATACCTTTGGTGCTTCAGCAAACGACTGTACTTGTCCAATCTGTTTAGGAATGCCGGGAGCATTACCCGTTGTCAACAAACGTGCCTTGGAGTTTGCGATTCGTGCTGGATTGGCGATGGAGTGTGAAATCACGGCTTCCAGTAAATTTGACCGTAAGAACTATTTCTATCCAGATTTACCGAAGAACTACCAAATTTCGCAATATGACATACCATTGTGCCAGAGCGGACAGGTGACATTCGAGTTTGAGGACGAACTTCGGACGGTTGCGCTCCGAAGGATTCATCTCGAAGAGGATGCCGGAAAATCTATTCACGCCGAAGTCACTGGCGATCCAACCCGTAGTTTTATGGACTTCAATCGCGCAGGTGTTCCTTTATTGGAAATTGTAAGCGAACCCGAAATTCACTCTCCTGATGAGGCTATCGCCTACTGCCGTGCTGTCAAGGAGATTTTAGAATATATTGGTGTCAGCGATTGCAACATGGAGGAAGGGAGCCTGCGATGTGAGCCGAACCTCTCTCTCAGACCGAAAGGTAGTAAAGCGTTAGGCACGCGCACAGAAATCAAAAACAAAAACTCGTTCCAAGAGTTGATTGACGCGATGGAATATGAGGTGAAACGACAGACACGCATCTTAGACGCGGGTGAGGAGGTTGTCCAAGAGACGCTCTTGTTTGATGCAAACACCGGCAGAACTGTGGCAATGCGTGGCAAAGAGGAGGCGGACGACTATCGTTACTTCCCTGAACCCGATCTCGTTCACGTCCAGATGGATGATGAATGGATTGCAGAAGTTCAGGCAACACTCCCTGAACTACCCGCCGCCCGTCGAGAGCGTTTTATCGCCGATTACGACATTTCTCCTGAGAACACTGAATTCCTGACCAGTACCCGGCAACTCGCCGAATTCTTCGACGCAGCTGCACGACTCAGCGGTGAACCGACGACCTGTGCAAACTGGATTATGGGAGACCTGACTCGACTGCTCAACACGGCAGAGATTGAGATTCAAGATTCAAAGGTCACACCCGTACATCTCAGTGAACTCATCGGGTTGATTGAAAATGCCACAATCAGCGGCAAGATCGCCAAATCTGTGCTGGACGAGGCTTTCGAGACTGGCAAAATGCCGAAGGAGATTGTTGCTGAAAAGGGGTTGGCACAAATTACAGATACCTCGGAGATAGAAGCCATCGTCTTACAGGTTATAGAGGAAAACCCCGGTCCCGCTCAAGACTATCGTGCCGGCACGAAGAAAGCGATTGGGTTCCTTGTAGGGCAAGTGATGCGTGCTACTCGCGGGAAGGCAAATCCGCAACTCGTGAATCAGATCCTTACGCGGGTACTATCTACTGATTAATAAATCCGTAGGACCAAATAAACGAATGCCGAAGAAAAACAGCCCTTCCAACATCGCAGGTAAAACCTCTACAACGATGCACGAAGAAAACATCGTTGTTTGTCAGAGAACAACTCGGACATGTCTGTAGGACAAATCACCCTCACATCCGTAACAAAACAATTCGGGGACACAGTAGCAGTTGACGATGTGTCACTGCAAGTAGAAGGCGGTGAGTTCTTTTCTCTGCTTGGACCGAGTGGATGCGGAAAAACAACAACATTACGCATCATAGGCGGGTTTGTGTATCCTACGACTGGGGAGGTACGTATCAACGGTGAGATAATGGCGGAAATTCCACCCTATCGCCGTCCCGTTAACACCGTTTTTCAGAACTACGCCTTATTTCCACACAAAACTGTCGCACAAAATATCGCATTCGGGCTACAGATGCAGAAGGCTCCTAAATCAGAAATAGCGGGTGCGGTTGAACGCTCGTTGGATTTGATTCAGTTACCCGGATACGGCGATCGGAAACCGAGTGAACTCTCCGGCGGCGAAAGACAACGCGTCGCACTTGCACGTGCGTTAATTAACGAACCTACCATCCTGCTCTTAGATGAACCGCTCTCAGCACTCGACTTAAAGCTCCGAAAGCAGATGCAGTTGGAACTCAAGGCGTTACAACGTAAAGTCGGCATTACGTTCGTCTACGTTACGCACGACCAAGGCGAAGCATTAGCACTGTCCGATCGAATTGCAGTGATGAACGATGGGAAAGTCCTGCAGATAGGAACACCCTCTGAAATCTACGACTCACCACAGAGTCGCTTTGTTGCAGACTTTATCGGTACTTCCAACTTTCTTGAAGGAACACTTATCAGTGAGAATGAGATCGCACTGACCACAAAACCCCCCACTAAAATCGTCTGCCTACCGACCAGCGATATTCCATTGAACACGTCTGTCACCGTCGCAGTTCGTCCAGAGCGCATCAACTTGACGACAACCCCAGCCTCTGATACCACGAATCTCTTACACGGGACAATTCAAGACGAAAGTTACCTCGGCACAACCCTACAGTACACCGTACAGACCGGCTATCCAATCCCACTTATTGCGCACCAGCAGAATACAGGCACAAAAGACACACATCATTTTCGACGCGGCGATACAGTCTATCTGCAATGGACCCCTGAAAATGCGATTGTTTTAAAAGCCGATTAGTGCTTTGTTGCAAACGCGTTTTTCAGTTTTGGCATCCACCGTGTAAACAACCCTACCGCTTTTGCATCTTGGCGTTCCGGCGAGAATATATATCTACCTTTGTTTTTGGCACTGGCACTATAGGATAGCGCGTAGATCCCCATGGCATTGTAGCCGATTGCAACAACCCCAATGGCGTTCGTGCCAATAGCGATCACCCCGATTGCGCCGCCTCCGCCAATAGCAATAATGCCGCAAGCTGTGGCACCGAAGGCAAAAACGCCAATCGGAAGAATTCCGCTGGAAACTATGCCTATAGGCAGGGACCCTATTGCAACGAAGCCGATTGCAATGACGCCTGATACAATTTTGCCAATAGCGAGGCGGGAATGCGGTATCGTTTCTTCAAATACAATGGAGAGTCCAAATCCTGAAAGAACTAAGACTCCCCAAGTTACACCCAATATTATCAAATAGGAGAGAAAAATCTTTTTGAACGTTTCAGTTCTGAAAGTTTCTTTCATGCCATTTCTCCCATTGACGTGTTGAGATAACACGATAGAACTAACCGTCAGACAGCGGCAGCTTGACTTTTCCGTTATCTCGTTGTTGCGAGGTTAAAAAGCCGATAATAATCTGAACGACCTTGTATCCTTCACTGCCGGGCGAGACGGGTTCTCCACCTTCTGTGATCAGACCTACCAACTCTCGTGGTCCAGCAGGAATGCCGGAAATATCCCATGTCGGTGCTTCGATTGTTTCAACAACATCGTCTTGATGGAGTGTTGCCCCTCGGTCACTGATGAGAATATAACCGTTGGTGCCAACAATTTCCAGACGGAACCCAGAGAGGGTTGTCTTTGGACCGCCAGCGTAATAGCCCCGCACACCGTTCGCAAAGTGAATATAACCGTGCGCCGATGGCTCCGTTGCCGGAACGTGTCCGCCATCGCCTTTATACTCGTTGTAGTCTTCGTAGCCATCTTCTAACTCAGCAGAAACCCATTCTGGTTCTGAATCAGCGAAATAGCAGATAGCATCGACGAGATGGGTCCCATTACGGAAGAGCATGGCACGACCACCACTCAACGTACCAATAACATACTGAACATCCCCGATACGTCCACCACCGACGATTACTTCTTTCGTATGCCGCCACAGGGGCTGCCATCGGCGGGTATGATCTATTGACAGGATAGTGCCGTTGCGCTCTGTTGCCTCCATCATTCTGTCCGCATCTGCGATGCTCGTCGCCATCGGTTTTTCACAGAAGATGCCTTTCACGCCAGCGTTTGCGGCATCAACGACCAGATCGGCGTGTCGATGGTCAGAGGTCGCCACCGTTACGATGTCTAAATTCTCAGCGGCGAGCATCTCTTGATGGTTGGTATACAGAGAAATGTTGTCCCAGGTGTCCTGATATTTTTCCTTGAAAGCATCTAACGTGCTTTGAACAAAATCGCAGCCCGCGGCTAATTCAACGTTCGGCATATCCACTAAACCCGATACATGTGTTGTGCCGATGCCGCTACAACCGATGACCCCTACGCGTAATTTTGCCATTTTCATATCCTCCGCTATCTTATGGAAAACCGAAAACCAGATGGTTATGAGATTGCTTTTGTGTCACGGAAACGATTATATACCGTGCCGAATTAGAAGTCAAATTTTTTGTAGGGAATCGCAAGGTATAGTAATAAAACGACGCAAGGTATAGTAATAAAACGATTTGATACGAACCGTAAATCGTGGTAGAATATTGACGCGAAATTAACAAATTTTATTATGGAGGAAAATAATTGTGGTTAGAATAGTTGCTAATCCAGGAATCCTTGGTGGAAAGCCGATTGTTGAAGGGACGCGTTTGAGCGTGGAGCATATATTGGGACTATTGGCCAGTGATATAACCCATGAGGAGATTATTGCGAACTACCCGGATCTAACTGAAGAAAGCATTCGAGCCGTGCTCGCCTATGCGGCAAAAACTCTCCGCAATGAAATTTTTATTGATGTTGTCTCAGACCGGGATGGAGATTCTTAAGGTGCGCCATTAATATCCATCCGTATACCAAAAGACATGATGCGACTTCATGTCTTGCGACAAAGGCTGGGGTTGGTTGTGTAGTAGGTCGGGAATTGAATTGAATGCATCCGAAAGCACAGTCGGTTGATTAATGCGATACATCGCACTTCCATGTTCTTCAATCGTTGAGGCGTTAAAGCCATCCGCGATCGGGGCAGGATAGACCACCTCAAGCGATTCCATGTCCAGTTGTGTTATGATATGAGAGAGCATGTCTTCAAGAAGGTGTTTACCCCTATTCATTGCGAAAGCTGCCTCTGAGGCGATGAATTCTCTAACCCACAGTTCATCTTCACGCTGGGCGACGGAGACGTATCCTTCAATACTACCATCACGTTCAGCGACCCATGCATTTGATGACTCAGTTTTCACCCATTTCGTCCAATATTCTATTTCATCTCTGACAAAAGTGCCGTTAAATTTTCGAGCATACCAATCGTAGCATTCAGCGATGCATTTGACTTCGGCTGCATCATCAAAATTGACCGGACGGACTTCCCACATTGACCGTTTTTCAGCATTGAAAGATTGTCTTGCATAGTAGCGAGGCACCTTTTCCCACCCTTCAATCGAATAGATGCGTTGGCTTCCGTGGAGCGAAGACATAGCAATCTCACGATCTTCCATGAATCTGATAGCGTCTTTAAGGAGCTGTGTAGCGAGTCCGCGTCTACGATATTCTGGACGCGTACTAACCTCTCCAATGCCACCAACAGTTATCGGTTCGCCGTGCAAAAACATCTTCCGAATAAAGACGCGGACTGTGCTGACAATAGTCCCGTTGTCGAGGGCAATTCGGATGCCTTCAGGGTCCCGCCACGGGTCGTTGTGCCAGTGATTAGAAAAGTATTTGCGACCCCCTGTAAAAACGGTCGTAACGTGGTCCAGCCACGTCTCTAATTCTTCAGGGTAAAGCGCGCGAAATTCCATTTTTTAATTATTCCTTGCGGTTCGGTCAGCAGGATTGGTTAAACAAAAATACCGCCGTAGATCCGCCTGCGCCGATGTTGCAGGCTACGATTCTGATTTTATCCATTTAAAACTTTATAGTCAGTTCACCGATAAACTGCCGGGCTTCGTTGCGACTCCCAAAGACTTCATAGAGGTCCCCGGAAACATCATAAAATCGGCGGACGAAATTCCGACTCGTTTCAGCAGGATTCAAATCTGCATACCGCAGCCATAGGTTTCCGCGTGACCATATATCCCAATTCAGTTCAATCACAGTAGAACTCGCATCGCCGGTGTCCTCTCTGTGTTGTCTATTGAGTTCAGGAAAGAGTGCGTCCTGGGTCAAGTCAGACGTGCCGTCAATACGTCCAACAGATAGATTTAGTTCCTTATAGCGATACGGATTTGGATTGGTGATGAACTTCAGATTCGCTGCGAAGGCGTTCTCTAATGCCTGGGTCTCGAAATCGTAACTGTCTTCGACTTTCGCTGGCGTGACATAGCGTTCATCTTGCTCGCCGTAGGTCAGTTCATCAAGGAAGGTCAGCTGCCACCGTTCAGAGAGACTGTACGTCCATCCAAACATATTTTTTAGCTCCAATTGGCTGAGTTCATCTTGGACATCTGTTGAAAAGTCGATGTCTTCGTAGTCTTCCAAATAATTGTTGTTTAGGATCGCCGCGCGAGTGGTGTAAAACCCGTTCATGTGGGAGGGTCTTACAGTAAAGCCCGTAACCGAATATTGCGCAATCGTAAGATCACTGGCATCTCGCAAATAGAGATGCCCAGAGCTATCAAGATCTAAGAAGGTCTGATCGTGTTTCTCTTCGCTGAGTTGGTCGGTTTCATAAATGATACGTCCCAAATACCGTCCATTGCTATCGAACTTCTGGATACGTGAGATAACGTTATGGAAGAGCGTAAGACGAATGTCCGTCCGCTTGAGTTCTTCGGCGAGTTCTGCCTTGCTTTCATCATCAGTTTCGTCTGCATAATAACGATTGTATTCTGCCTCTTCCAGCAATCGCACGCGTCGATTCAAGGCAGCGGTATCGGCAGCCGCCGCGGGACTCTGGGCAAAGGGTCCGTATTGTGGACGGGTCGTGTTCGCAATTGTGTCGGCGAGCTCGGCTTGCCCTGGCGTAATCTCCGTCAGCTGCGTCAGTGTCGGCGAGAGAACTATAATCTCAGGGAGTCCGCCTATCTTTCTACGGAATTGACTCGCATCCTTAACTAAAATCTCACCTGTAGGCAGCGTGACGAGTGCCATAGGTTTTGTGAATTCTCCGTTTCCGCGCCCTTTTCTGCCGAAACTAACGACAAATTTACCCGTTGAATCAAATTTCACGATCCGATGATTCCCAGTATCTGCGATGAGGACATTTCCGCGTACGTCAATCGCAATATCCGAGGCATCCATATCAAATTCGCCGTCTCCCGAACCATATCTACCGAAAGCGATCAACTTCTCTCCATCAGTGCCGAACTTGTGGATACGTCCGCGTTCAGCGTCCAAAACGTAGAGTTCATTTTCGGAATTAAGGGCGACACGAAGGGCTCTGTTATAACCTTTCGGTTGAATTGCAAAAGCAGTTTTCCCTTCTTCGTCAATGATGAGACTTACTGGTAAGACGACTTTCGGACGAACATCCACCGGATCGACAAAGTAGGTGTCTAACAACTCACCTGTCGCGCTGAATTTGTGGATACACGGCACGAACATATAAACTTTCGGATCCGCGCTTTCACCAATGTGATGCACAGTTTCATCGGCAACATAGATATTTCCGATATTATCTACAGCGAGATGCCCGGGTTTTCGCAGGATGTTGTCTGGAGATTCTGGGACTTCGGGGAATTGAAAGAGGAATTCTCCGGTCGCTGATAGTTTCTGGATAAGCCGATTCTCGGTATCGCTGACGTAAATGTGCTGCCTATCAAAGGCGAGATGAATATCTTTGCTGAATCGTCCTTGTGTTGTCCCTTTGCCTGCAAATTCGCGTTCTAATCGGATAAAATCTACTGAAAAGGCGGGATTTGGTACGATGTGTAGTAAGCAGAGGATAAAAAGCGAAAGTTGTGAAATGAGGACTGATTTTCTCATAATTTCTGTGATATTGTAACTTTAATCTCCGAGTTAAAGAGTGCTTTTTTATATAATACGCCTTGTGCATCTGAATGTCAAGGCAAAACGTTTGCTGATTGCTGACCTCCATTATCTAATCCGGCAAGATACGGTATCCCGTGCTGACTCCCGTAACCATTCCAATGATTGCCCAGAGTCCAGCGCACGTCATCTCTCCGATAACTAGACCGAGGAAAACCGGTCTCGCGCTCCGATATGCTTTCAACCCACCGTATTTCACGATACTAAACTTCAGACCCCAACCCAAAAATATTGAGAACCAGAGTTTAAACGTCGCCCAGGAACTCAGCATTGTATAACCGAGTGGATGCAGGGGCCACCACACAAAGGTTTGGCGCATCCACATCAAAAAGACTGTGAAGCCGCTACCGACCAGTATAAATGTGGTGTTTGTCCAGTTCGTGCTCGTCTTCGGACTTGTGAGTAGTCCTTCAAGTTGTCGCATGAACCAACTACCCCCCGTATAAGGCGCGCCGTGGGCGTAGCTAATCTTGATTGCTGAGTAATAGGAAACAGCCAGTCCAATAACCATCGCAACTGCCATCGCAAGGAGAAGTTGCCGCCGTTTGACGCGGGCATCGTCTGCTGCTTTCAATCCGTTCATTATGTTGGGCATCATAAACTCACGGAGATCTAACGTCATACAGACCGGGTGCATCATCATTGAAGTCACCGTAGAAGGATGAATTTTTGAGGTGCCGAGCGTCGTTAGGAAGAAACTCTGTGGTGAAAATGACGGATTAATGAACGGAATACCCCCGTTAATCACCTGCCACGTTAACACAACATACATTGCAAGCAGAAACAGAACAAAGCCGAACGCAAATAAGATGGACATACCCATTAAATGATTGAAGAATACGAGGACACAGATGCCGCCGAGCAACCCAAAAATTGTAACGCCGTGTGGCAGGGCTTCATCAGACGGGCGGAACTGGAGCATGTTTTTAATGTGGTGCCGCATCTTCCAGAGCGCAATGGCGATAAACGCCAGACATGCCCCTGCCTCTTGTGCCGCACTGAACGATTTCCCTGTCCACTGAACGCCGGGTCCCGAAGTGAGTTGGAAACCCATCATTACACCCAAAAGGCATTGCAATTTGTAAAAGATAAAGAAGAACCAGATGCTAAACGACACCTCCAGCGTCAGCAGGTAGCTAAACCCGACCATCGACCAGAAAATAACAATCTGGAATGGGCGGAGGGCATTCCAAGGACGTTCGACGAGGTACTGATTGAGCCAAAAATCTCGGGGGATGTGTGGAGCAGCAGGAAAGAACGTATGTAGACCGTTCATTGTGTGCAAGAATACTGGAAACGCGAATCCGAACCAGAGCGCACTGTTCTTAAAAAGAGGGCCGAGGCTTCCGCTGCCTTGTGCCGCCATTTCTACTGGCAATTTAACGAGCGGAAATGCACAACGTTCGTACTCTACCCACTGCTTGCGGAGTAACACGGAGAGACAGATCATCACGAAATAGGCAACAAGAACGTAAGCACTCCAGGTCAAGATAGGTGTTATCCATGCGGCCCACGGCACAAATTCACCAGCAAACAGACCTTCAAAGAACGAACGCGCCGCCGCACGATCTTGCACTACCCGCCAGTGCGGGATATAGTGCGAAAATAAAGACTCCCAATCGTTTTCCGGGGTTGCGAGGTACTGGTAAGCCACCATCGGGCTAAGCGCATAACGCATCATCCCTGAAGATGGGATGCCTGCTGGCGCGAGCATGATACACCAGATTGTGACGAGTTCACCCGATGAGAACGCTGAACTCGGATGTACCCGTTTCAGAAAAACGTTGATACCTAACACAAAAATCGTCAGGACGAAGAAGGGCGCGACAGGAAAGTGCCCACCTGCAAGGAAGATGTTGCGGATGACGTAATCATTATAAGGCGCGAGGAGGCATTCGGTCGTGGCACACGCCAAACCGATGAGCACTGCACGCCATGTCAAGCTATCTCGGACCTGTTGTTGAATCAATTCCTTGCCTTCTCTTTCTCTGATTTTGGTCGTTATGTTTTAAAAAAGGTGTTATTCTAATGGTAATGATTATATCACACTTTTTTTTAAAGACTTTATTTTTTTGGGAGTGTTAAACCGTAAGCAATTTTCAGTTCAAGACAGATGCCTCCGTTACAGGAGAACCTTACTGCCCAATGCGACCAACATTTTTCATAATGGAAGCGACATCAAAACCGTTGTCCCTTCCCCAAGTGTGCTTTTAATCTCCACTTGACCACCATGCTCTTCAAGAATCCGTTTCACATTCGCCAAGCCAAGTCCTGTCCCTTTCGTTTTTCGGGTAAAGAACGGTTCAAATAGATGTGCCAAATCTTCTGTTGGTATCCCAACACCGGTGTCCGTAACTTTGATACGGACACTGTTATTTTCTGTCAACGTGGATACCTTCAACTCACCCCCTTGTGGCATGGCTTCTATCGCATTCAAAACAACGTTCATAAACGCCTGCTTTAATTTGTCTGAATCAAATTGAACTTCCGGGGTTACAGGTGACAAGTCTAAGGCTAATTGAATCTGGTGGTGTGCCAAGTTGGCTTCCATCAAATCTAAAACCTCTTGAAGGATAGGTGCCAGTCGTTGTTGTGTGAGATTAAGTGCTGTTGGGCGTGAAAAGTCCATCAATCCTTTGACGATGGTGTCAATTCGCTCAATCTCCTCAAGGATATAACGGAGCGATTGCTGATGCTTTTCCACCGACATTTCCGGTTTCTGCATCAACATTTGTGCCAGCATCCGCATAGATGACAACGGATTTCGGATCTCGTGCGCGAACGAAGCAGACATTTTTCCGGCTGTCGCCAACCGTTCCGCTTGAATCAGCTGATCCCTTGATTGCTTTAAATCTTGAGTCATCTGATTAAACGCAGTGGCAAGATCACCTATTTCATCGTTTGTTTTAAGGTCACACTGTTCGTCTAAGTCTCCTGTAGCAACGCGTGCTGTTGAATCAACCAAAACTTTGATTGGATTCGTCAAGTTTTTCCCAATCCGTTGACTTATAAAAGCAACCAGAGCGAGAACGAGGACAGCAATACTGAGCATATACCATGTGAAAGTACGTTTTGCCTCGGCGATCGCTTCCATTGGACGCAGCAAACAGTAGAAACGTCCGAATTCAAGCGGAAGATAGAAAACCTTATACGGTTTCCCAGCGAGTGTAACGTCTTGTGTAATGGATGTTCCGTCTGGGTTTTCAAAACGTTGTTTAACCTCACGAAGCCGCATTTTGTCCGCCAGGTTTGCCCAATCCTGCTCTGCATCCGAGAGCCTATTGAGTGAATTATAGTTTAGCGTGTAATCGGAACCGAAGATCATAATCTCAACGCTGTAGGCACGCCTGAGTTTTTCTTGATCTTGTTCAAAGTAACCCGTTTCTATAATAGTATCAAGCCAACTTTCCGTTTCACGCGTAAATTGTTCGCTATACTTCCACGCAAAGATTTCGATAGCCACCAAAGGTAGCACAATAGCAACTACAGCAAAAAGAAGTAGGAACGGGAGAACGATCTTAGTTTGAATACTGTACCGACGCATCGGGTTCACTCTTTTCTTACATTGGGGCTACGAGAGATTCTACAAACTAATATTGTTATCAGTATAACCCAAAGTGATAGGCATGTCAACGCATATACAGCGTTGTACGTTTCTCTACGGGAGAAAAATGACAAGCAGCTTTGGAATTGAAATTTTAAACGAACAAAAATCATCTTTAAGATGTCTAATATATGAAAATCGGAACTTTTTTCTGCTTATGGTGTATAAATCTTGGAGCACTTCGCTTTTCAATAAACATTATGAACTGAGGGCTTTCAACCTTAACTTTGTTTCCCATGGAGAAAACACAGATGACTGATGCTATACGATTCGGCACTTCGCACACAGATGTAGAATACACAGACCCAAATCTTGAGCAGATTGGCGAGGATGAACTTATTCGGCGGTTCCAGAACGGGGATACAGAGGCTTTCAATCCTCTTATTCTCAAGTATCAGAAGAAAATATATAATTTTTTGTATCGACGTGTGCGTGATCGAGAAACAGCAAAAGACCTATGCCAAGAGGTGTTTTTAAAGGCGTTTAAGGCACTGCCTAATTTCAAAGGTGATTCCACGTTTTATAGTTGGGTTTACCGGATTGCCATCAATTGCAGCATAGATTTCCAGCGTCAGCGAAACCGTGTTAAAGTTCTTACGTTTGAGGAATTATCATTTGATGCCGACGATGTCTTGAGAATGCTGAACTCACATCCGTCCCCGGAGATGCTCACCGAATCTGAGGAACTCGGACGTATTATTCGCAAAGCGGTAGAGAAGCTGCCACCAGGCCAACGGCGTGTCTTTAATCTGCGCCACCGGAGGGAACTCGCGATTAAAGAGATCGCGGCACTCTTAAATAGATCGGAAGGGACAATTAAAGCACACTTGCATCACGCACATCAACGGCTCCAGAGCATGCTTCTCCCCTATTTACAAAATCAACCGCTGGAATGGAATGGAGAAACTTAGTGGATGAATCTCGCACCGATAGATGAGGTTTGCTAACTTCGCCAATTTGCTCAAAATATGTAAGTGTACCAATGGACGGGAATTCAGCAAAAGTATTCCCGTCTTTGCTTGCAGAATCTGGAATCTTACCAGTTTGGTTTCGTCTTTCGATTTTTCGATGCACTCGAAAAAATAATTGCGACTTTTAACTTGACAACCTTGCCCAAATAGAGTATAATATATAAGATTCTATGTGAAGAATTGGAACGTTAGGTGGGATGGCTGAGTGGACGAAAGCGGCGGTCTTGAAAACCGTTATGGCGCAAGCCATCGTGGGTTCGAATCCTACTCCCACCGCCATTAGGAGAGGTGCAGGAGTGGTTGAACTGGACTGCCTGCTAAGCAGTTATGGCGTAAGCCATCGTGGGTTCGAATCCCACCCTCTCCGTTCTAATAGTTATTCATTTCATTGAAAGTTATTAAAATACGCGCCTGTAGCTCAGCGGATTAGAGCAGCTGACTACGGATCAGCAGGTCGGGGGTTCGAGTCCTCTCAGGCGCTTTCTGAAGTTTATGTTGGGCAAAAAGTATAAAGCAAAGACAAATTGCTCGCCAATCACTCACAATTTGAATCGCGATTTTTTCTGGATGGGACAGGCAATCGAATTAGCAGGGCAGGCGGGAGAGAAAGGCGAAGTGCCAGTCGCCGCAATGCTGATTAGAGAAAATACCTTGATCGCTGCAGCGCATAATATGCGTGAACAGCACGGTAATCCCATCGCTCATGCAGAAATGCTCGCAATACAAGCAGCAGCCGAAGAAATTGGGAACTGGCGATTTGTTGACACAACTTTGTATGTGACCTTAGAGCCCTGCTCAATGTGTGCCGGAGCGATCGTGTTAGCACGCATTCCAAGGGTCGTTTATGCCACGACAGACCCGAAATCCGGGGCAGCTGGAACGCTCTACAACATTCTACAAGATGAACGCTTGAATCATCGCGTTGAATTAGTGAGTGGTGTCTTAGCAGAAGAGAGTAGTGCCCTTCTGAAATCTTTTTTTCAGCAACGCCGTCGAAAATAAAAATTAATAGCGGTCAGAAGCAGCCGATAATTGAAGACCGATAATCACCAAGGAGAGATGCAGGAGTGGTTGAACTGGACAGTCTCGAAAACTGTTGTGGCGCAAGTCACCGTGGGTTCGAATCCCACTCTCTCCGTTTTTTTATATCTGTTAGTTGAATGACAGCATTCAAGAAAATTTACTTGTTGTAAGATGCTGAAGTCTTGCAATTCTGGGGCAGTAGCTCAGTTGGGAGAGTGCATCCCTCGCACGGATGAGGTCACGGGTTCAAATCCCGTCTGCTCCATTATGGAATTTCGATTTACACACTAAATCGAAATTCCTATTTTCCTTATCACACCCCCGCTAAAACCCCTGCCTTTAGGTAGGGGATGTAAGCGGCATAAGGCGTGAAAGGAAAAATAAACTTGACTACAGTGCAAGGGCAACACAGACTGTCCAGCGAGAGTAAAAGGGTAAAACCAGATCGCTTTAACCTACAATGTTGGTGGAGAGCGTCCACATCAAAAATAAATCGCAGTGGGAAATGCCCCCAAGTTTAAGGACTTGTCGCGTCGGCGTTCTTGGTAGGAATAGAGGCTGTAAAACGTGTGGAATCAGAGCCAGCACACGACGAAGCGAAAAACAGACAGGCAGGTGCGGATAGGCAGGATTGTATTACACCTGATATGCCCACGGGATTCACCCGATGGGGAAACGCCTGCTGGTGGAGCAGACGTAAGACGTTCAACCTTCGGGAAGAACGCGAACTGCTACGAAACCGAAGTCCCTACCTTTAGGTAGTGGGTGCTATCACAGTCTCTATTTCATGTCGCTCAAGGCGTGTTGCTAATTGCCGTTCCACTTCATGAGATACGGATATTTTGCGGAGAGATGCAGGAGTTGGTTGAACTGGCATGACTGGAAATCATGTGTGCTGTTTTGCAGTACCGTGGGTTCGAATCCCACTCTCTCCGCCACTTTCTTTTTACAATTTTTTAAAGTATTAAATCTCGGTGCTATAAACATCGTTCATCGTGATGAGAAATTAATCAGAAAACCTGTTATAGGTTATCAAAGGTTTCTTAACGATTTAGAATCTGTGAGGATAACGGACTTCGCCCCATACGCTGTTCGCTATGAAAGCCGAAGCCATCTCAGTTCAGATTTAATCGTTAAAAATGTCTTGGTTATGCTAGGTGGGGAGGTAGCGGTGCCCTGTATCTGCAATCCGCTAAAGCAGAACTGAATCCCCGGTATGCGGCCTGTTTCTGTGGGGCCTGTCCCACGCACGTGGTGTTGATGGTTGGGTCTTGAGCAACGAGTGCTTGTTGAACCCCGTCAGGTCCGGAAGGAAGCAGCGGTAAATAAGTGGCTCGTGTGACGCAAGGGTGCCTGACCTGAGTTAACGACGTGGGAAACGCTCGGAGAAGCTTGTCAATTCTGGGTGCATAGCCATCTTTTTTAGGATAAAATTTTCATGATCCAGGGGCGGTTCGACTTAACCGAAAACCCCGGTTTATGCCCTAAGACATGAATACCGTTGATTTGAATGCCATGCGGCATTCATACCCTTGATTTGCGAAATATAGTGGAGCGGTGACCAGATTTAATAACTAAAAAAATGTCTTACGAGGTACTCGCCCAAAAATGGCGCCCCCAAAACTTCAGTGATGTTGTTGGACAGGAGCACGTTACAACGACGCTGAAAAACCAGATTTTGTCCGAGCGCGTCGGGCATGCATATCTCTTTTGGGGACCGCGCGGTACAGGAAAGACAACGGTCGCGCGTATTTTTGCCAAAGCCGTCAACTGTCCCAACCGGCTTCAAGAAACGGAATTTGACTCCACCACCACCGCTGAACCCTGCAACCAATGTGAATTTTGCAATGACATCTCGCACAGCAGATCCCTTGACGTATTTGAGATGGATGCTGCCTCCAATCGCGGCATTGATACGATTCGAGACCTTCGCGAAAACGTCAAACTCTCCCCCGCTACCTGCACGTATAAAATCTATATCATAGATGAAGCCCACATGCTCTCGCCGGAAGCATTTAATGCCTTGCTTAAAACGCTTGAGGAGCCACCGCCACATGTCATCTTCATCATGGCGACCACTGAACATGCCAAAATTCCGAAGACAATTAGCTCGCGCTGCCAAGATTTTGATTTCCGGCACTTAGAAGACCAAAAAATCATTGAACGTCTGCAGTTGATTGCCAATGAGGAAGAGGTCTCAGCGGATGCTGATGTCCTCGCACTCATCACCCGACAATCTGAAGGATGTCTGCGGGACGCTGAAAACCTATTAGAACGCCTCATCGCTTCGGCAGGAAAGGATTTGACGATTGAGGCTGTCGAGCAAACCATCGGACTCGGATCCAGCGCTCTCCTTCGCGACCTTGCCGCAGCAATTATAGAAAGACACCTCGCAAAAGGATTGAAGACGCTGAATAACCTAACGAAGCAAGGCACCGATTTATCGAAATGTCTCGATCATCTCATCAGCCATTTTCGGGATCTTCGACTCTTGGCGATTGATGATAGCCTCAGTGAACTGCTTCAAAGTCCGCAGTCGGATCTCTCTGAACTCAAACAACAGGCTGAACAGATGTCAATCAGTCGGTTATCGCGGATTATTAAAATTTTGATGCACGCCAGTCGTGATATCAAACAGTACGGATACCCGCAACTCCAATTAGAGGCTGCGTTCATTCAACTTAATTCGCTTGAAGAAGGTGTACATCTTGAAGAGATTGTTAGCAAATTATCGACATTAGAGCGGAAATTCGACGAAGCCGGAATTTCAACAATACAGGAAATGCCACCCCAGCAATCTCTATTTTCGAGCGAAAATCCAACGAATACACGAGCCACGTCCAACCAACTCCCTTTCCCTACAAGGCAAGAGACTTCTCCCCCAAACCCATCCGATTTGGCAAAGGAAGCAACAGGTAAACATTACGACAAACAAGCCGCAACGTCCGCTGCACCGACACTAAATAGGGCCGCCTCTTCTGCTGTCTGTTCACTAACAGAATTGCCTTCGTTTTGGGGGGAGATCAGGTCGAACCTTCCAATGAGGATCAGTCGTGGCTTATTGGCGGAATCCGTCCTATCTGTGAACGCACCAGACGTGGTTGAAATCGCGTGTTTGCCTTCATCCTTTCCCATAATTATGGATGACGACAAGAAAATTATAACCGAGGCACTCACGCGCGCCGTCGGGGAACCTGTAAAAATTGAGTTGGTTGTTTTAGATACTGTTCCTGAATCCGCAAAACCTGAGAACACGCCCGAAGAGACAAATCAGAAAACCCCGCTCATGCGGCGGGTTGAAGCTGAGGACGATCCACAACTCAAAACGGCACTTACTCTCTTTGAGGCTACGGTTTTGGAAACCCAATAATGACGTCTTTTCTAATGGGAAAGACGTATTCTTATGAGGAAATTTCTATTGTACTCAGCATTTTTGTAACAAGTCAATCACTTATGCGTATACGATTATAAAATTGTTTAGAGGCAGGATAAAAAAATTATGAAGATGAATGACCTGATGAAACAGGCACAGCAGATGCAGAAACGGATGCTGGAAATCCGAGAAGAACTCGCAAACCGAACCGTCGAAGCAACCGTCGGCGGCGGAATGGTAACTGCTGTCGTCAATGGGCAACAGGAAATTGTTTCGCTCCGTATTACCCCGGAAGTTGTTGATCCGGACGATACTGAAATGCTTGAAGACTTGGTTGTTGCTGCTATCAACGAAGCCCTGCAACAATCACAAGAGTTGATGTCCTCGGAAATGAGCAAATTGACCGGTGGACTTAAAATTCCAGGGCTACCCTAACCAGAATTGTTAGCAAGTCGCTATTGGCAAGAAGATATTGTGTTTGCCGAAAAATTTTTACGATTTACACATAAAACTGATAGCTGACTGTTGATCAGCAAAAATTCATGCAAGAATATCCTAAACCGCTGGCGAAACTTATCTCAGAGCTCCAGAAACTTCCTACGATTGGACAGAAAACAGCACAGCGCTTAGCGTTCTTTATGCTGAAGCTACCTGATACCGAGACTGCTCAAATTGCAGAAGCTATCGCACAAGTAAAGCAACTGTTATGTTACTGTGACATCTGTGGTGCTATTACCGATACCGATCCGTGCTACATCTGTACAAATCCGCGCCGCGATCAACAAGTCATCTGCGTTGTTGAAGAGTCTGATGACTTGTGGGCAATTGAGCGAACGAATGGTTATAAGGGGCTTTATCATGTCTTAGGTGGTGTTTTATCACCATTGGATGGGACTGGACCCGATGAACTCGGAATAAATAAACTCTTTCAACGAATTCAGCAACCTGCTCCTGGGACAAAACCTGTTCAAGAGGTAATACTCGCCACAAATTGGACCACCGAAGGACAGGCAACGGCACTCTATCTTACGCAGCACTTGGAAATGTTTAAAGTTGATGTCACTCGTATTGCCTACGGTATTCCTGTGGGTGGTGATTTGGAATACATTGACGAGGTAACCCTCGCAAAGGCACTTGAAGGCAGGCGGAGAGCTTAGATGAGAAAACAATTATTCGTATTTATTGCCCTCTTGATAGCAGTCAGTAAAGAAGGCGTTCTGGTAGAAAACGACGCACAGGCTGCCCCGAACGAGTTGCCGATAACTGATAACCGACAGCCGATAGCCATCTTTGATGCACAACGGGCTTTCGCGATATTAGAGAAACAGTGCGAATTTGGACCGCGACCGCCGGGTTCAATAGCACACCGTCAGACTCAGAATTATTTGTTCACTGAACTTCAAAAATATGCGAATAACGTAGAACTTCAACCGTGTCAATACGAGGTAGATGGTGTAACACTCCGACTCAACAATATCTTAGCGGAGTTTGGACCGAAAGCCGAAGCTATCCCGCCTGTTGCTGGGGTAGAACCGATCGGAGAGACGCTTCTACTCGCTGCACATTGGGACACACGTCCTTTCGCTGACCGAGATCCAACGCCAGAAAATCAACATAAACCGATTCTCGGTGCTAACGATGGAGCCTCTGGGGTTGCAGTACTTCTTGAGATCGCGAGAGTTCTCAGTCTACATCCACCGCCGCGTCGAATTGTTATCGTGCTTTTCGACGGTGAAGATTACGGCAGATCTGTTGACAACATGTTCATCGGTTCTCGTTTTTTTGCACAAAATCTTGGAAAATGGAAACCTGATTACGGTATACTATTAGATATGGTGGGAGACAAGGATTTGAGTCTTCCAATAGAGCGTTACTCTTGGGAAGCAAATCGTGAGTTCACCCAAGCAATCTGGAATCGCGCATCAACCTTGGGTTTAGTGCCTTTCCAGCAACGCTTAGGGGCAGCGATTTTGGACGATCACGTTCCACTCATCAAAGTGGGGATTCCAATGGTGAATATCATCGATTTCACCTACCCATATTGGCATACTGTTGAAGACACGGTGGACAAATGTAGTCCAAAAAGCCTTGAAGTCGTTGCCACGCTCGTTATCAGTATCATTTATGATGGACTCTAATTAGTTATCAGTTATTAGTTGTCAGTTGTCGGTTAATGCTTCTGGCGGTTACATGTTATGTGAATTCCACAAATCGCTCCCGTCTGACAACCGATGCCTGAGAGTCTTCATAGCAGGCGAACCGATAACCACGAAAAGATATGAACACTTATCAAAAGCATTATGATGTTATTGTAGTCGGAGCAGGGCATGCCGGTTGTGAGGCTGCACTTGCCGCTGCGCGGATGGGTTGTGAAACACTCATCGTCACTATCAATCTTGATACAATTGCAAAAATGTCCTGTAACCCCGCCATCGGGGGGCTTGCTAAGGGACATCTTGTTAAAGAGATAGACGCGCTTGGCGGTGAGATGGGAAAAAATATTGACAAAACCGGCATTCAATTCCGCCGGCTCAATACCAAAAAAGGGCCCGCTGTTAGATCGAGTCGGGCACAAGCGGATAAGAAGGCGTACCAAGATGAAATGAAGCGCGTCTTGGAGGCACAAGAACGACTTGATATCAAACAGGTATTGGTTGAAGAACTCCTCGTTGAAAATGGAAAATGTATCGGCATTTTAAGTCAGACACGGACTGCTTATTGGGGCGAAACTGTAATTCTCACAACCGGGACTTTCTTGAAAGGCATAATTCATATTGGCGATGTTTCCTATAGTGCTGGTAGAGCTGGTGAATCCTCTGCTGAGAAACTCTCGGAAAGTTTTTTGAACCTCGGTTTTGAGATTGGCAGGCTCAAAACGGGGACCCCCCCGCGCGTCAATGCTCATACAATTGACTTCAGCCAAATGGAAATCCAACCTGGCGATGAAGATCCACTCCCCTTCTCTTTCACAACTGAACGCATTACCCAACCGCAGCTGCCCTGTTATCTGACTTACACAAACGAGAATACGCACGCTATCATTCGTGAAAATCTCCACCGATCTGCAATGTACAGTGGTCGCATTGTTGGTATTGGTCCTCGCTATTGTCCATCAATTGAGGATAAGGTCGTCCGATTCGCCGAAAAAACTGGACACCAAGTTTTCGTTGAACCGGAGGGGAGGGATACGGATGAAATTTACCTGAACGGGATTTCTGCAAGTCTACCAGAAGATGTACAAGTCGAGATGGTGCATAGCATCAAGGGGTTAGAGAACGCTGAAATCATGCGCTTCGGATACGCTGTGGAGTACGACTTTGCTCCGGCGACCCAATTGCAGCCAACGCTTGAGACGAAACGCGTACCTGGACTCTATTTCGCAGGACAACTCAATGGCACCACGGGTTACGAGGAAGCCGCCGCACAAGGACTTATGGCAGGAATCAACGCAGCACGAAAGGTCAAAGGTGAAGCACCGCTTATCCTTGACAGATCCCAAGCCTATGTAGCCGTGCTTATTGACGATCTTGTTACCTTGGATATTCGTGAACCTTACCGCATGTTCACGTCGCGTGCCGAATACAGACTGACCTTGCGGGAAGACAATGCCGATCTAAGACTCACTGAAATTGGTAAACGAATTGGACTTGTTGATGACAACAGATACCATCAATTTCAAGAGAAAGCCGAAAATATCCAAACGGAATTAAAACGCTTGCACGAAACTGTTCTCAAGCCAGCGGAACCGCCTCTTATTGGAGAAGGACAGGTTGTGCCTGCTGACAGTTGGGCAACTATAGTCAAAACCGGTGAATTAAAGCAACCAACCTCCTTGGCGGAACTCCTGAGACGCCCTCAACTTCATTATGAAGATATAAGTCAAATTATACCATCGCCTGAGATTTTGTCGGGAGCCGTGAAGGAACAGGTGGAGATTCAAATTAAATACGACGGCTACATTCAGCGGCAGCAGCGACAAATTCACCAATTCAAAAAGATGGAAAACTTCCGGATACCCGACACATTTGATTATGCTGAGGTTCCCGGATTAAAGGCGGAAGCACGTGAAAAACTGATGAAAATTCGACCGGCTTCTATTGGACACGCTTCGCGGCTGCCCGGTGTTTCGCCCGCGGATATTTCAATATTGACGGTTATCCTTCATCAACACAACGCAACATAGCGGACCGCGATAAACAATAAAGCAATTGGTAAATTATAAACGGCACTTAAAACAGACGTTTAATCGCTACGGATTTCCGCTGACAACGCGTCAGGTCGCACAATTTACGCAGTATCGCGATGAATTACTTCGGTGGAATGCCCGTATAAATCTGACCGCGATTACGGATGATGACGAAATTATTCATAAACACTTTCTCGACTCCTTAAGTGTTTTGGAATATATCAGACTTAGAGATGGAGATGCTGTTATTGATGTGGGAACGGGTGCCGGATTTCCAGGCGTTGCTCTAAAAATCTATGTCCCGGGGATCCGGTTAGCACTTGTTGAAGCCTCAGAAAAGAAGGCGAGTTTTCTAAAATTTATCGTTTCCCAATTGCGGTTGCATCAAGCAGAGAACGTCGCCATACTTGCCGAGCGTGCCGAAGTTTGTGCCCAACAGCCTGCACACATTGGGGCATACGATTGGGTTTTCACTCGTTACGTTGCTACCCTCGCGGATTCAGCCGATTTTTGCTTACCGTTGTTGAAACAGAATGGAAAGTGGATAGCCTATAAGTCTGGCGTGGAAACAATCAAAACTGAAATTGACCAAAGCGCAATGCGTCTAAATACGCTCGGTGGAACGGTTGAAACTGTTCTTACAAACGCAAAGTTCAATCGAAGTTATATTGTAATGCGCCGTGTGAAAGTGTGAAGCGTGCAAATTTCGCGTAATAGGACGAAGGCAATGTTTTTACAAAGTACAATACCTCAAATAAGAAAACTAAGGAAAATCCTATGAATTTTGACACAACGATTGCAGAAAAAAATATCTCTATTCTTCATGTAGAGGGAAAGATTCTTGGAAATGCCGCTGATGTATTTCGCAGAGAGATGGAACAGCAACTTCAAGCAGCAGCGGGTAAATTAGTTGTTGATTTGATGAATGTTCCTCTGATTGACAGCAGCGCGTTGGGAGCGATTGTACTTACGTTGAAATACTGTCAGGAATCGGGTGGTAAATTAGTTTTGCTCAATCCACAGAAAGCCGTTCGGGAAGTCTTGGAAGTGACGCAGCTCGCAACCGTTATTGAAATTTATGATACGGAGGAGAGCGCAAGTGCCGCTTTGATGTAGCAGAATAGATAGTATATTTACAAGAATTCCCGTGGTAACGCGGGAGGCAAAGCCCTATGGAGCGTTCTCGATTTAAGATAGGTTTACGCGGTCAACAGATTGTTTTGTTTTTGTTAGTTGCGTTGATGCCGCTGTTTGCTGTTTCATTAGTTATAAAAGTTATTGGCGAGAATGCTCTCAAAGACAGTGTTGGAGAGAGCCTCGTACTCCTCGCACAGGAAAAACTGGCGCGCGCCGATAAAGCTATCTCTCACAGGATCGCAAATATTCAAGCGGAACTTCCGAACATCCAACCGGCGGTCGCACGGTCAAATACTGCCAATGAACAGCAATCGGTATTTTTTAGCGTATGGGCCCGTCTTGAAGATAGTATTCGTTTGCTTGAGACTTATGCGGGTTATAAAACTGAGGTGACCATTGCCAATGCTTCGGGATATGTCCTTCGCTCGAACAATCGACAATTGGATTACGACACAAAAAAGGAACTACCATATACCGTAAAAGACGAGAGGTGGTGGCAAAGAGCTTACAACAACGGAATCGGTTACCAATTCGTGGAGGATGTCATTTATGATGACGGGCGCGGGATATACCTGCTGCCAGTCGCACTCCCGATACGTACATCTGCTAAAACTTCTTCTGCTTTACAAGAAAGCAATACAATAGGCGTGCTCAGAACGATTTTGTTGCTACCTGAGCTTACCAGTTTAGTCGGTTCACAACAGGATCTCGCCGGAACATATACCTTTTTAACAAACAGCTCTGGGAAAATTATTGCAGCCTCGCCTCATAGCGGATATCGTATAGGTAGTTACATAGACATGAATGATGCTGTCGAGGAGGCAATTATTGAGGGAAAAAAAGGGATCCATGGCAAGTACTATGACTATGAGTCACACGGTGAAGCGGATGCATTCGATGAACAACGCGTCTACGGTTGGGCGCGAACTCGACCTGTAACTAATGAATCTTGGAAGACGCAACAAAACTTTAGCAATTGGATGCTCTTTATTTCACGGCCAACCTCCTCTGCTTACGCCGGGGTCGTTAAACTGAACAGATACATTTTTTACGTTACCATTGCCTCAAGTGGCATCGTTGTAATTATTGCGTGCTGGGCTGCCCAACGTATAGCAAGACCGATATTGGAAGTCGCACAGGCAGCCGACAGTATCGGACAGGGCGAATTTGACAGTGAAATTCTCATTGAGAGCGATGATGAAGTCGGGGTCCTCGCTGAAAAATTCAATGAGATGCGCCGAAATCTCAAAACGGCGGTTGATAAACTCAGGCAGGAAGAAAAAAAACTTACCACTATTGTTGAGAACCTCGGTGAGGGACTTGTTGTTGTTGAACCCGGTGGACGCGTGTTATACGTCAATCCTGTCGCTGAACGGCTTTTAAATCTCGGACGGACTGCTGGTTATCAGAATTTTATCTCTATTGACACCAACACTGGCACCATTTCTTGGACAAAACGAGTGGTTGGGGACGCGTCTACGACGGCAGATACAAGAACCGTTGATCTGAAAGTGTTGTCTGCCTCACAACGGGAAATGGAACAGCACCAAACGATGATTGCTGAAATCGGGGTTGGTGGAAATCGCACGAATGATGAGGTGCGAGTGCTTCGCATTATAGCAAGCCAATTCGCTGATGAGAGAAATAACGTCGCAGGGATGGTTTACGTCTTCGATGACATCACGCATGAACATGAAATAGAGCAGATGAAATCGGAGTTCGTTTCCTTGGTTTCACATGAATTGCGGACACCACTCACCTCTATCGTCGGATTTATTTCGCTGATACTCGATGGAAAAACTGGAAAAATAAATCAAAAACAGTATGAAAGTCTGAGTCGTGCACACCGACAATCTAAACGACTCGCTGCACTTATTAATGATTTACTTGATGTTTCCCGAATTGAAGCCGGACGCATTGAGATGAAACAGGAGCAAGTACAGATAGACTGGATTGCTGAAAGAAGGATCGAAGAACTTCGACCCCAAGCAGATGAAAAGGCTATCCGTTTGTTGTTGGATGCTGAACTCGGTCTACCTATATTGATTGGTGACGCAGATCGGATCGGACAAGTCTTTATTAATCTCATAGGGAACGCAATTAAATTTACACCCGACGGTGGAAAAGTGACAGTGCGGATAGCGAAATCATCGCAGAATGGGAATCCTGTGGGTGGTGTTTACGTTGAAGTAATTGACACGGGACTCGGGATCCCGACTGAAGAGCGAGAGAGAGTTTTTGATAAATTCCAGCAACTCAGAAGTCCGAGAACCCAGCACCAAGGCGGGACTGGGTTAGGACTCTCAATAGCATCTGGAATAATTGAAGCGCACGGTGGAAAAATATGGGTGGAGGCGGGCGATAACGGACAAGGATGCAATTTTCAGTTTTTTATTCCGCTCGGACAAAAAGGAAATGGCTGAAACGATTTTGGTTGTTGATGATGATCTGGATATCCTTGAACTCCTCAGGATGAATTTAGAGCCGGATGGGTACGAGGTACGCACTGCAAGTGATGGCAAGCAGGCTGTGGAAACTGCCACTCTTGATCCGCCGGATCTTATCTTGCTTGATGTCATGATGCCGCAGAAAGATGGCTTTCAGGTCATTGAAGAACTTAAAAATATAGAGGAGACAAAGACCGTTCCGGTCATTCTGCTCACTGCGCGCGGACAAACGGAAGACAAAGTTCAGGGGCTTGATGCCGGGGCTGATGATTACATCACCAAACCCTTTGACCTCCGAGAGGTAAGCGCGCGGGTCAAGGCGGTGCTTGGAAGAACACGGCCCATCAAATATATAAACCCTCTCATGAGAGCAATGGGATCGGGGTTCAACGAGGCTGGCGTTCAACAACTCGCTGGACATCTACAGGCTGCTGCCGCTATTCAAAAAAAATTGTTGCCAGAACAAGCACCCAATTTTCAAGGGTTTGACATCGGAATGCTGCTCCAGAGTTCCCTGTCTGTTTCTGGGGATTTCTATGATTTCATTCCGCTCAGTGAGACACGGGTCGGAATCGTCCTCGGTGATGTGAAAGGGAACGGAATTCCAGCTGCACTTTTAATGGTGATGATCCGAACGGCACTACGTTTGCTCTGTCGTGAAGAGGATGATCCTGCTTCAATCCTTAAACGGATTAACGATTTAGTCGTCCGCGACACGGATGCGACCCTCTTCGCGACGATGATCTATGGCGTAATGGACACTGTGACTTCCACTTTCACGTATTCGAATGGTGGACACTGCTATCCATTACACCGGAAAAAGACGGGTGCGATAGATGTTTTAAAAACGGGCAGTATGTTGGTTGGCGCATTTGAAGAGGCGACTTTTGCCAGCAACACCTGCCTGTTAACACCTGGTGATATTGTCGTTTTCTATACAGATGGTATCACTGAGACGAATGCTGGGGATGCCTTGGACCCGAATGAAAATGAAAACGTATGGGTAGGTTCAGAGGCAGTTAAAGGACATCAAAATGCAACACCGCCGGATGTGTTCTATGGCCAGGATAGGCTGGCTGGCTGCATTTCCGAAAACGCAGTATTGTCTGCATCGGCACTGTGTGAAGCAATTGTTGAGGACTTGGCACGCTTTAGTGGCAGTACACAGACCCATGATGATAGGGCTTTGGTCGTTATCAAACGCGATACGTAAATTATTAGTAAAGCGCGCACAACGGTGCTGCGCGTATAATATGCTTTTGGCGTGATGAATATTATTCGATTATTCTATGAATTGAATTCGGTTGCCTAATCTGAAATCTCAGCAAACGCAGTATCTTTTTTATCTGCAGCCGAGAAATTATTAAGTCAAATTCTAAAACTTCATCAAGCTAAAATTCAAATCAAAATAACAAAAGACGGGTTTCTTCTCAAAACCTGTCTTGTAGGGGTCTTGGTAAAGGTCCAACCCCGTAAAAAAGGAGCTTCAAACGTGGGCGAGAGAACTGAACAGGTTATTACGCTTTCTCTCCCAAGCTCAATGCAACATGTTTACCTGCTCGATGTTGTTGTCAGCGAGATCTTGAAAGAGATGGATTTCGGTGAGGACATCCAAGAGCAGATTAATCTTGCTGTCATTGAAGCGGGTACAAACGCAATCAAACACGGCAATAAAGAGGATCTGGGCAAAAGGGCTACTTTTCAGTTCATTCTTGCTGAGGATAGACTAACCATTGTCATTGAGGACGAGGGTGAGGGATTCACGCGTCAAACGGTCGCAGATCCATTGGACCCAGAAAATTTGCTTAAAAGCAGTGGGAGAGGACTTTTTCTAATGGAAGCCTGCATGGATTCTGTAAATTATGAAGCCAACGGCACAATTATCAAAATGGTCAAATATAAGCAGACTCCTAATCCATAACAATTTTTTAAGGAATTCCTATGCAAGTCAACCTTCGACACAAAGGCAGTATTACAATTCTGGATATCGCAGGAAAAGTTATTGGTGCCGATGCCTTAGCTCTAAAAAAAATCATTGAGGAGCAAGTTCAAATTGCCGATAACTCTGCGGAACCTCGAGAACATCTCAACTTGATTTTGAACTTGGAACGCGTCCAGATGATGGATAGTTCTGGCTTAGGTGTGCTTGTCGCTGTCCATACTTCTGTCCGACGAACTAATGGACAGGTGGTCCTCCTGAACCTCGGCGGGAACGTCAGAAGTCTCATCGTTATGGCAAAACTGATGACAATTTTCGACTGTTATGATTCGGAAGCAGAAGCGATAGCGGGAATTATGAAGTCTTAAAAACACGTTCCTAAAACAAATCTCGGAGTAGACGAAAAATGGAAGCGCGTATCTCTAACGACACAGAACAGGGCGTTAACTTATGGTATAAGTGTACCAGATGTCAAGAATTCGCTTTTAGGGGTGAACTTGAACGGAATCTTTATACCTGTTCATATTGTGGCGCACTGTTCCCGCTACTTGCTGAAAAACGAGTTGCGTACCTGCTTGATGATGCCTCGGCAATGGAAATTGAATCTACCAATGCCTTCGGACTTGCCGTTGAGGGAACAATTTCAGACCATCCTGTCTGTCTTTTCATCGTAGATATTGACGTAATTCCTACAGAAATTGATGTTTCCCTCCTCCTCACTACTATTGCGAAGGGTTTACAAAAACGAATTCCGCTTATTACAATTGTCGCCTGCCAACCGGAGGGGTCGGCGGGTGCTTCTACGGGAATCACCTATTTGACAATGCAGATGGAACGATTGGCAGATGCATCGCTACCTCACATCACTGTTTTAACTGAAACAGAAGTCTATCCACTTGCAACGTATCTCCCGCTTGGAGAATTGGTGATTGCCGAGGGAAGTATACCCCTTCAGAAACGAACATCTCCGAATCTGCAACCGGCACTACACGCACCCGAAGAGCAACTTTTGACGCAGGCACCCGCATCGGATATAGCGGTGAAACCTGACATAAGCGTTGATTGCTATGTCCCGCGCGCCGATCTACCTGATGTGTTGGGACGATTTTTGAAATTTTTTCGCAGTGATTAGCGTTCAGCAGTCAGGGCGTTCGCTACGGAACCCGAAGCCATTGTCGGCAGTGAGTCAAGAGGTCGTCTGTAACAATCTACTGACGGCTGAAAGCATAGCAACCTACTGGAGATGCCATGAAACGAGACGCTTTGATGGATAGTCCAAGTACTCCAAACAGCCTCGGAAGTAGGCCTAAGCATATTTCTGCTGCGAAACAGAGGTTTGAGGCTATCTTCGGTGTTTCACCAAGGTTTGTTGTATCTGCCCCGGGTCGGGTGAACCTAATCGGTGAACATACGGATTATAACGACGGTTATGTGTTTCCAGTCGCGATTGATAAATATATCCATATCGCTGTGCGTGAACGGACTGGCCGGCGTGCTGTTTTACACGCGTTAGATGTCAATGAATCCTTTGAACTAAATCTTGATGCCCTCCGTCCGGTTCCACCGAATGCACCGACTTGGAGCTACTATTTGATAGGTGTCGCGTCCCTTCTGCAAGAATCTGGCAATGAAATTGCTGGAATTGATGCCGTTATCATGGGGGACGTTCCTATTGGGGCAGGACTAAGTTCTTCGGCTGCCCTATCAGTGTCTGCCGCGCTCGCTTTTTTAACCAGTGCTATACCGCAATCTTCTCCAAACGCTGCGGGGTCAGAAGCGCGTAAGAAAGAACTTGCTGCCTTGTGCCAGCGCGTAGAGCACGAATTTGTTGGCGTCAATTGTGGGATCATGGATCAGACTATCTCGCTCTTAGGTCGGGCGGATCATGGACTGTTTCTTGATTGTCGTTCACTTGCGTATGAGCATGTACCCCTCAATTTAGGAGCGCATTGCATTGCTATTTGCAACACTAAGGTAAAACGGGAACTTGCTGCTTCTGAATACAATAAACGGCGAGCAGAATGTGAAAGAGGCGTTGACATCTTGAGCCAGTGGCTACCCGGTATATCTTCTCTTCGCGACATTACCCTGTCCGACTTCAAGAAACATGAAGGAAAGTTACCCGCACTAACACAAAAAAGATGTGGATACGTTATTGAGGAAAACACGCGTGTACTTGATGCCATCTCTACGCTCGAGGCACGGAACCACCAAACATCCAAACAGGTAGATGATCCACTCATAGCGTTCGGTAGGTTAATGAACGCCTCGCACAAGGGACTACGCGATGATTACGAGGTTAGCTGCAGGGAATTAGATCTCCTTACGGACATCGCACACAGCATTGATGGTGTCCTTGGAACCCGAATGACTGGCGCAGGGTTTGGAGGGTGTACGGTCAGCATTCTTCATAGAGACGCTTTAGAGACCTTCCGCACCCGCATAACAACAGAATACCGCAAACAGACCGGTATAGCACCTGAAATTTACCTCTGTAATATTAGCAATGGCGCGCAAGTCTTTAACTATTAGTCTTCTGGGGTTGTTTCGGATCAGGATTTGCAGAATTAGCGGATTTTTTCAGGATTATATAGATTGGAAACGATAAATGGGTATCAAATACCCTAAAGCAGACACTGAATATAGTATTGGTGTTGATTTAGGAGGAACTGACATTAAGGCTGGATTGGTCTCATCGGACGGTGATGTCTCTTGTCGCGTGGTCCTTCCAACAGATGTAAGCGTAGGTGGACCCAAAATCGTGGCAGCTCGAATCGCAGAAGCTGTTCGTCAAGTCCTTGTAAAATCGGAGCGAACCGAGAACCGAGAACCGAGAACCGAGAACCGAGAAATGGCAGTCGGATTAGGGGCACCAGGACTTATCATTGCTGAAACGGGGGTCATCCATTTTTCTCCTAATTTTCCGGGTTGGAGTGATATTCCACTCGTCGATTATGTGAACGCAGAACTGGCAAAGTTACGCGGTGGAGCGCACAACTCAGAAGCACACACGAATGGCAACAAATACCAACCCGTGCTAAAAGGCATGGACAACGATGTGAACGCTATGACCTTGGGTGAGCTGCTTCACGGTGCTGGGGTTGGGTATAAAAGTATCGTCGCATTGACACTCGGCACAGGTGTAGGCGGTGGGGTTGTGATTGATGGACGGGTTTACCACGGAAGCCAAAATACTGCTGGAGAATTAGGGCATACGGTTGTTGAACCTAATGGACGTTACTGCGGTTGTGGCAATCAGGGCTGTCTGGAGGCGTATGCTGGTGCGCAAAATATTGTTGAGCGTACCCAAGAGAAGATAGAAACAGGGCGCGATACGGTGCTAACGGCTCCAACAACAGAGAGTGCCCCACTGACACCCCAGAGAATAGCGGAGGCGGCACAAGCAGGGGATCAACTCGCAATTGAGGTTTTTGCCGAAACGGGACGTTACATAGGTATTGCACTCACATCTATAGCACATATCCTCAACCCACAAATCGCTGTCATCGGTGGGGGTATTGCGGAAGCTGGTGAAAGACTGCTTTTTGAACCTATTCGTACCGAGTTGTCTAAACGTGCTATGGATATCCCCGCACGAATGAAGATTGTAAAAGCGCACCTCGGAAATAATGCGGGTATCGTTGGTGCCGCGATGCTTGCTTTTAATGGAGAAAAAAATGAAAAATAAGACAAAAAATTGCCAATCGCGAACGGCGAACCGCAGACCGATTGTCTCGGACCACGGTATGCGAAAAGCAAAGAGCGAAGAGCGGAAAACGAAGAGCGGAAAGCGAAGAGCGGAAAGCGAACAGATGGAAGATACGCCTCTGTCTCGAAGGTCTGTCTTGCAAATCTTAGGAGGCATCTGTTTGTCATTCACGCCTCTGGGCTGCTCAAAAGTGCCGGAAGTCCCGGATTTCATCAAAGACACATTTCAACCTGAAATGATTGTCCCTGTGTTCGACCCAGATGCCGTCATCATGCCACAGACAGGCACTATCGTTTATGTCAAAAACGGCGTGACGGCTATGGCACTCCCCCTCAACAATGTGAAGGCGGTTGATGCATTCGCTATCTTTATTTATAACGGCACAGACTATTGGATTTCCTTCAAAAAAAAGGATTGCCAGATGCTTGATGGCACCGGAAATGTTACCAAACCCATTGACAAATCACAGGAATCCTTTTATTTAAAAAAGAATTTCAGACCGGAATTACCACCCGAATTTGCAGCGGAAATATTCCGATGGGATAAGACCATCAGGATACAAGGCGATCCAGCGATACTGCCCAGAGAAGATATTGAAAAAACGACAGTGATGCCACGGCAACATACCAGATTTTTCCTCTATTTCCGCAAACGCAGCATCACCTATAGCAGCTTACGGATTATTGTCCCCAGAGTCACGAGCGATTTCAATGACCAGCAAACAACGTTCGTTTTCAGATTCAAGGTGCAACGGGGCTAAAAGTCTCGGCTACTTTCTCCTTCTCACATTCTGTTTGAGTTGTACCCTACCCGAACCTGAAATTTCACAACCGCCTATTGAAATTTTGCTATCAAACCGTGAGCGGAAGGCACCGCCTATACTGGGTATCAGATACTTGGAAACCATCGGTAGTGTCGGGCAGGGCGTAGGTGAATTTCGGACACCATTGGGACTCGCTATAGATGAACAGCAGCGCCTCTATGTCGCAGACGCAGGGAACAACCGGATTCAAGTGATCGACCACACTGGTGGTTTTATCACTGAATTCGGAGGTCGTGGATGGCAAACAGGTGAGTTCGATCATCCTACGGATATAGCGTTGAGTTTCCAACGCAGTTACCGACTCTATGTCGCAGACACTGGGAACGATCGGGTCCAATACTGCAATTTCGTCGATCAGATTTTTTATCCGCTCAGTGAAACTGTAGACGACGTATTACTCGACCGACCCGAAGGCATCGGTATCGGGCGAAATGGCGAGGTTTATATCGTTGATACCGGGAATCATCGTTGGATTGAATTCAATGTCGCGGGTGTCCCCGTTGTAGCACACGGCGGCTTTGGAAGTGGCAGAGAGCAGCTTTGGAATCCGACCGACCTTGGTGTTGATTCACTCGGGAATATTTATGTTGTCGATACCGGCAATCATCTCATCAAAAAATACGACTTCAGCGGCAACCCTATCAATACATGGGGTGGAGAAGGAGACAAGCTTGGACAGTTCCGGGATCCTAAGTGCATCGCTCTTGATGAATGGAATTATCTCTATGTAACGGATAGTGGGAATCGGCGGGTCCAAGTCTTTACACCGGACGGAAAGAGCATTATAGAGTTTGGTACCTCTGGGTTCTTACAGCCAGTGGGTATCACAGTCTCGAAAACCGGACGCGTCTTCGTGAGTGATGCCGAAGCGAACGATATAAAGGTATTCCAAGTTTTTGTTAAAGAAATGGAGAGCCCATAGCGACTAATATCTAAGTAAGACCGAACCCGTTCCCATTGTCGTGTTTCAATTATTAAAACACTTTTGATAATCCAGAAACGGTGGAATTAACCGAAAACCACCGTAAATCTTTTCTAACTATGGGCATCTGATCTGCCCCCTACTTCGTTTCGGACAGTTTTTTGATGTAATTCACACGGGCTGGGTTCGTTGAAACCCTTTCGTGCTTAACCAGACACCATCGTGAAACATTGTCCTGCAAGCCTCTATAGGTTTGCACAAGGCACGATGACCAGATTTAATAGTTTAAAAAACAGATTTAATAGTTTAAAAATCCTTTTCCTGGTCTGCTGTTTGTGTCTTCTACCACGTCCCGGAAGCACAGGACAAGAATCCCCTGATAACAAAACCAACACTCTCGAACTTCCCACCTTTTCTGTCCTTCAAAAGTCCGAATCCCTTGAACTAAAAACAGGTACTCTGGAATTCACGGTGAAGTATCCGCCAATCCTCCGCAACAGCGAACGGATAACGGCGGACACTGGAAATATCCTTGTACGAGGCGTAGATTACCAAATTGATTCCTATTTGGGAAAAATCACTTTAACCAGACCAGATACGACTGTTGAAACGAATCTACCCTATAGACTAACGATAAGTTACCGCACACTGCCCTTCGCGATTAAACAGGTCTATAAACGCGATCTTTACGGTATCGAAGTCAGCAGTCAGCAAGAGGGCAATCAGCAATCAGCAACCAGCAATCAGCAAATGGATTTTCTTCCAGAAGGTTTCCAACAACCGACAACGGACAATCAATTAGAAGTCTCGGGCAGTCAGACATTTGGGATTTCGGTCGGTAGCGGGCGGGATATAACGCCGAATCAGGAACTCCGAGTCAACGTGGAGGGGAAAGCTTCCGAGAATATTGGTGTGTTGGCAATGCTATCTGACCAAGATTTGCCTATCCAACCCGAAGGCACGACGGAAAATATTCAAGACATCGATCAGAAATTAATTCGCATCACGCACCCGAATATGCGGGGCACATTGGGTGATTTTGAGGGATCCCTCGGTCCATCAGAGTTTATCTTCTTTCCGCGGGCATTGGAGGGGGTGCAAGTTGAAGGCGACTTCAAATGGGTGGATTTTCATCTCATTCCCAGTGCTATTCCAAAGGGACAGTCTACGAGTTTAGTCCTTCGAGGCGAGGAGGGACGTAGTGAATACCGACTTACTGTTGATGGGCAATACGTGATTGTGAAAGCCGGTAGCGAAATTGTTTGGTTGAATGGCGATAGAATGCGCCGCGGTGAAAATAACGATTACGTTATCCGTGAATATGGGGATCCCATCGTTGAGTTCAACAGCAAACATCTCATAACAAGCAATGACGTAATTCGCATCGACTTTGAATACATTCCCGAAGAGCGGGCATATCAACAAAATCTTTACGGGCTCAATGGCATTTTCACGCTACCAGGCGAATGGATATCCTTCGGTGCCTCCTATGCCGTTGAAACGGATCTGAATCAGCCAGAGCAGGCGTTAATCTCTTTCGCTGAGGAGGATTTGGAAGCACTTCGCGAAAATATACTCGATCCCGATGGGGACGGATCACTTCTCATAGCACCCCAAAAACATAGCGTCTGGGGACTGGAAAGCCGCTTAAACTTTACCGAGAAGGCTTATGTTGAAGGAGAGATCGCTTACAGTGCTGTTGATGGAAATACTTATTCCACTGCTGATCGGAAAGAGGTGAGCCAGGCATGGAAACTCATCGGTTATGCGGACTGGGACTTTGCATTCCCTCCTATCCCCTTGATAAGGGGGAATCAAAGGGGGTTAGAGGGATCAAGGGGGGTTGACAAATTCCGTCCTAAGGTAACAACAAACCTTGATGTTCGAGCAATGGATGCTAACTTTGTACCCGTTGGTGCATCAAGCAGCAATCGGACCCGCTCCCGTTATGAGACCCAATACGCCAAGGAAGGATTTGATGATGCGTTTTTGCTCGGCATCGCTGGCCCCTCACGAACTGCCCAAGATGAGCGAACCATCAATTTTGACATCCGAGTGCTTCCAGTCGACTGGCTCGAAGTCGATGCCGGGGTCGGTAGAAGCGAGGAGAAAGTACCTGAAACAAACACTGTAGAAGAGATTTCTAACCTTGACACCACTATAGCAGGAATTTCTAACACTGGTATCGCACACGCGACTGTCCGAAATAACTACAATTGGGGCATAAATTTTAATAGCGATCAGCGGTCAGTGGTCGGTAGTCAGTTCTCAGAGCGTTTTAGGACAAACACACAGATTTCGCAATCCGCGGTTACTAATAACCAACAACCAACAACCAGCAACCGACAGCCAACAACTATCAGAAAATGGCTCCCAAACCTTCGTTGGGACGATTATCGGAGTAGTTCGCGTGTGGAGGATGTCAGTGCAATCACAACACAATTGCAGCAAAGGTCGCGGCAGGAGGGAAATCTCTCTTATCCTATCGGACCCTTCAGAATCATGGGCACGCTGGGCACGGTGGAATCAACTGAGGCGCGCAACGCACTGCTAAACCAAAAGCGAAACCGCGCAACCGGCCGCCTCAATCTCGCGCAAAACTGGGCATCCTTTGATACCAGTCTTTCTCTTGAGGAGGCTTTTGCGAAAGAACCGCTACTCACGATAGATAATGAATCGATCGGTCTATCCGATTGGCAACCGAGTACCACGGCGCGAACGTGGAAAGTTGGTATCTTTTCACAGCAAGCGTCCTTTCTCAAAGGTGGGATGGATCTGACAGCAAACGTCGCACGCCGTATGTTGGAGGCGCACAATGAACTCGGAACAGATACCACAACCCAACTCGCTGATATTAGTTTTCAGTTGACGCCGCTCAGCCGCGCAATTGACATGGAAATCACCTATGAATTGGATAAAAAACTGACCAGTCAACGCCGTGAGGTCTACACCGACATCCATCCACATACAGGGATTCCACTCCTACCCGGTGAAGGGTATTACGTGAAGTTGGACGACTTACACTATGTAGAGGATCCCGAAGAGGGGACCTATATCAAAATTTACCAAAACGTAGGTGATAAGCCGACAACGGCAGTGGACGCAGAGTTTCGATTGCGGTTTCAACCGCGTCAATTTTTCGCACGCCGTGCACGCGAGCAACAAAACCAACGGCGCAATGCCACACAGAACCGTGATAGTTTACGACCTACACCGCAAAGTAGCCGTCAGCAAATAGCAGATAGCGAACAGCGAACAGCGAACAGCGAACAGCGAACAGCGAATACAGAGTGGTTTCTGAGTGCGCTGAGAGGACAAACACGGTTTTGGTTGACCGAGGAACAGGAGGTGGAAGATGCAGTTTCGCTTTATTTGCTTCAGAGTTTACAAGGTTCAGATACACTTTTCGGGCGACTAAACCAACACCATCGGTTTGAATTTTCACCTTCACCGGCGTTCAGCTTTGAATTCAACCTTCGCACCGGCGAGACGCTTAATCGCCGAATTAACAACCAAGAACGCCACAGACGGCATCGGACTTATGAGGTCAGTCTTTCTGTGAATCCGACCCAACGGATGTCTGTCAATGCAAACTGGGAGCAACGCCGGGAGACCGAGAAGTATGGTCAATTCGATTTTGAGATTACCGCGCCCCTACCAAACGGAGATGAAACAGAGTCTTCTCCGACCCCCATCTCCGACCTACGCCAATTTGAGCAAGTTACCGAATTGGGACTCCGATATGAACTGAGTCGCACACTCCGGTGGAGCGGTACTGGTGGATACAGACAGACAACCGACGAGGAGCAATTCGACGAGGAACCCGAAGCCAGAACGCGCACTTTTTTCTATGAGAATCGTGTTGTTTACAGTCTTATCGGTAAGGGACGTATTGACATCAACTACAAACTCGGCTATGGTGAAAGTAGTGGGGGTATACCCTTCGCACAATATACTTTCTACGAAGGTATCAGCCACGAAATTCGCACAACCGCCGATTACAGATTGCGGAGATTTACCGATCTCCTGTTTCGACTTAACTACCGCTTACTCTCAACAAAGCAGCGCAAACCCGAACACCGCTTGGAGATGACAGTGAGTGCGGAACTTTAAACACGCCTCCATTCGGTGGGCGAGATTTTCTAACCTCGCCTCTAATTTATACTTAGTCTGCAACTGTCCTTCGCTTAATATCACCCCACGTGGTAGAAACCTTGTCTCTGGGTGAAACAGCGAAAAAGTTGCCTTGCATTGCTGTTCTGACTTCACTTTCGGTGAGCGCGCGACGCCAAATAGCAACTTCATCAATCAAACCGTGGTCAAAGGCAAACTCCTTTTTGCCCTTGGCGCATCCAATCCGTAAATCCTCATCATTTGTGTCTGCGAAAACTTTGGTTGGTTCAAAACCTACCTTCTCTGTGTCGAAAAAAACTTCGCCATTAAGATAGATTGTCCTAAACGCGCCGTCGTAAGTGCCAACAACGTGATGCCACGTTCTCTTGCCCAGACTCGGAATACTCACACTGAGCCTCGAATGATTTCCATTGCTACCCAAGCTCATCACAAGAATAGTCTTTGCGGTGTTTATTAAATCGCCAATGTTCCAGTGAACATCCTTAACCTGAAAGACTGCCATGCCGTAACCATGCATATTTGCAGGTCCAGCATAAGACCCTTTATCAAACCAGTAGCCGGATCCATTCGCCCAATTTTCCCGATAAATCCAGGCACTCATAGTTATTTCACTGGTTTTCAATGCCTCCGAGGCGGGAACATTGACGCAATCCTCAGTATTTACCGTAATCTTAATGGCATCACCGTGTTTGCCTTCAACAAAATTTGCGTTCTGGATAACCTTGGCATCCAAGTTGTTACCAGAGGCATCAAGGATTTGCCTGCCTTTCACATTGTCAAAAGTGAGATACAGGACGAGGTCATCCTCCAGTCCAGCAGAGACTTGGCTCACTATGAGTAACATAACAAAGGAGAGACGTCGCAATTGTTTCATTTTATTTCTCCTCCGAGTTTGCCTTAAAAAATGCAACAAGGTCGTCAATCATTTCTGGCGTGATTTCATGCCCAGTATTCTCGTACGTGACAAACTGTGCCGGAATACCAAGTGCCTTATATATCGATTGACTCACGCGCCACCGGTCCGGCATCATTTTAACGCCAATCAGTCCTCTGACTAATTCAGCATCTACTTCATCATAAGCATCTCGATGTGGAACAGTGTCGTTGTTGTCCAAAGCACCCATGTAAATATACTGGGAGACCTGCTTATATGCCGTTTCATCAAACTCAATATCGGCGATCTCTTCCACGTCTGCGATTCCTACTGGATAGCGGAGTGTTTTATCTTGCCAACGATCTGTTGGAAAAGTCGGGATGCTATTGACGCCGCCAGTTGCGACCGCACGGACAACCGTTGGGTGCAAGATAGCAAACCGATTCGTAAATGTCCCAGAAGCCGAAAATCCGTTCATGAACACCTTCTCATTTACCTTTACATTATTGTGCCTTAGAAGCCGCTGGGCATGCGTTATCATATTGATGAGTTGTAGGTCAATTCTCCTAAGTTCGCCCTCTTGAATTAGGAGCGTGTCCCTATCTAAAGCATGTGTGTAGATTTGCCAGCGATCTCCCCCAGTCCGCGGAAAAACTGGCACTAACAACGGAACTTTCAGTTCTCTTGCGATGGCAGTCGCATGAGATTTTTCTGCTAATGCCTTTGTTTTCCTATCAAGGCTTTTAAAACTGTGAACCGGTCCTGTGTTGCACGGTTCTACCAGCAGATGGACCGGTCTGTTGACATCTATGCCTTGTGGAATCAACAGATAATACGGAAAAGCGAATCCGTCTGTGAAGTCCGTTGAAACGCGACAAAACAGTTCACTTGAAAGATCAAGCTTTTCAATACCTTTTACGTTGATAGGTGTTGTATCCACGAAAGTCGGCGTAACTGGTTCAGGACCTTCAGTTGTGAAGGTGAGGGTGTATTCTTCTAACGGATTGCCTGCTATATTTCTGATGTTCCCGTTCCCACCTAATATAAGCCGGTAAATCTTTGAAGACTCCAAGGGACGCTCCAGTGAAATAATAAGGGTTGTGTTGTCGTTTGCCCATTGCATATCACCGACTGGAACCCCAACAAACTCGACATCCATACCTAACATTCTTTCACTGAAGACGACGCTTATCTCCTTTAGATCCGTCGAAACTTTTTCAGATAAGTCTGGAATAATCTGCTCTACTTCTGGAACGGTTGTATCTGGACCTGGCAGCCTATCGGAGTTTCCGACAACAGTACACGTTTCAATAGCCGCTTCATCTCGGTAATCGTTTTGCCATTTGTAGGTCCAGGCGTTACCTACTTGTGAAGGGAAATATTCTGTCTCATTTGCTGGAACCTGATATTCCAGCAGCTCCGCTTCTGTGGTGATACCGTTGGCATGTTCATAGCGCATTTTCACAACCCCAATCCCCTGAGCGAACCACAAATAGCGCGTGCCGTTCACGAGTGAACTCTTCAGTGGAGAGCCTGCCTCAGCTCTTGTAAAGACCGTTTTATGCTTGAGACAGTCCGGGAAGGTCCCCGCAGCAATTTCTACCTGTTCATAACCTTCTATTGTCGTTTGTACCCATGTGTCCCAGTGACCTTCCTGTGCCCAAGTATCTCCTATGACCAAAGGAGACCTGAAGAGATCGGTTTTATAGTAGAGGATGTAGTACATCAACATATACATGGGATTTGGATCACCTTTGCCGGTCCCGGAAGTAGCATAACTTCTGGGTGTCAAAACCAAATCCGTTTTTTTAAGATGAAAGTTCCCCGCTGCCAAGAATGTTCCACTTTCTTCCTTGGTAATGGCACTAAGGGTGATGTAGCGTTTACCCGTGTTAGTATCGGTAATTTCCGCTGCTTCATCTATCGGGGTGGCGGCAAATCTCGCCAGATATTCTGGTGGATTGGGTTGCTGTCCAGAACTGTCATTTTTGCTCAGCGCAGGCGAATTTCCAAGTTGCGTCCGAATATCTGGTTTGGATTCAATATTCAATACAACCGGTGCTTCGATCAGTTCTACAGTCATCTCGGAGATCGCGTCGAAACTGTAGGGCTGCTGGAAGCGAGTTAGATATTGGTTACCAGTACCCATCATTAGTAATACCACCGTTACGGCTGATGCAGCAACTATCCACGGCACTAACGGCTTACCTCCGGAGGGTACAACAGGTTTGGTACGCCCAATTTCTTGCATGATATTCTCGGTTAAATTTGCGGACAGTTGGAAACTGTCTAAAGCCTCTCGAATCATGGGTTCCTCCTTCTTTAAGCGTTGCTGAGCACGGTGGAGGCGACTTCTAACGGTATTTGCCGATATACCCAAAAACTCGCTAATCTCCACATTGGACATCTCACCAAAGTAGCGCAACGTAATAATTGTGCGTTCACTCTCCTGAAGTTTCGCAAGCAGCTTTTTTACGATCTCACGTTGTGCTTCAACTGTTCTACGCGCGTTTTCTTCAACAACATACGTCGAATACGTTGCTTTTTCTAACTGCGTGGTACTCGTCTGTTCCAGCGATTGCGTTCGCAACCGTTTTCTGCGGAGCCATGCAGCGCACCGTCGCGTCGCTATTACGTAAAGCCAACCCGCAAAACGCTGTGGTTCTTTCAGTGTCGCCAGATTCTGGTACGCTTTCAAAAATGTATCTTGCGTAATATCTTCAGCAGTGTGGAAATCCCCGATCTTCCGCCACACAAGTGCGTGAACCGGCTTTTGGTATTTCCGCACAAGTTTAGTAAAAGCGGCATCATCACCGTCAAGCGTCTGGTGAACGAGTTCAGCGTCTCTGTTTTTCATAAAGTACCTCCCATCGCCCTATAGTGACGCGACTTGGGGGGCAATTTGTTGCATAATTTTGAAGAAAAATGAATATGATAAGAAATCGGCTTGATTTATGATTAAATTCGGGACTGGAATGTACAGGAGGGTTATCTCTTGTCAGAAAATTGAATGGAAAAATAGGAAGAAATAGGCGCTGAGTGCGGTTTAAAGGGCACGACAAATCCCCTGTTGCAATCTATCAAAAGGATTGGTCTACAGAAATTCGCGCGAGAAAAGAATTAACCTGCCCTTCGCCACTGAACGCACTACCCGTAGCCCCCAACTTAAAAATCGTGCCTTCCTCAAAACGGTGTGTAAGCTTTCCCGATTTACCACGCGGAACTCCGGACGCTGAGGCGAGTGCGCTTTTAGGCATTCCATCCGTGGAGAATTCGCTGTCCTTTGCGAATAGAATAAACCCGCCCCAAGCCTCAGCACTCCCTACCCAGATATCGACGGTCAGCGTGCCACCGTTTTTAAATGCAGTCGTATCAATTTCAACGACGGCGTAATCTTGATAACCGTCCGTCGGTGTTCGGATAACGCTTAATATCTCTTGTGATGGGTTCTCGTTGTCGAGTGTGACGTTCTTTGCTTGTGTATCAAGGAACCTAACGATATATTCTCGTTGTGCTGCATCCGGTTCGGCTCCTTTACCTCTGCTCGGTGGCGTGGACCTGCCCAATTGCGTCCGCACATCCGGTTTTGACGTAAGATTCATCACAAGAGACGTATCAATAAGTGCCACTGTCATCTCCGATGGCGCGTCAAAATCATAAGGCTGTTGAAACCGATTCAAGAATTGTCCGCTTACGCCTAACATCATCGCAACCAAAACGAGGGTTGAGGCGGCAAGTGCCCACGGCATAAAGGGGTTAACTGGGCCAGGCGTTTCAGGTTGAATGTCGGAGATTTTTTCCATAATACTTTCAGTGAGCGTCGCCCTAATTTGAAAGCCCTCTAACGCTTCTCGGATCATGGGTTCTGCTTGCTTCAGGCGATGTCGCGCACGACGGAGCCGACTCTTAACAGTGCTTGCCGATACCCCTAAAAACCGACTAATTTCTTCGCAGGTCATCTCCCCGAAGTAGTGAAGCGTGACGACCGTCCGCTCGCTTTCCCGCAGCCGGGCAAGCAGCCTCTGTGCAATATCGCGTCGCGCTTCTGTTGCAGCCTTCGCCTGCTCCTCGATGACATACTCGGAGTATGTCATTTTTTCGATCGCTTTGCCGTCTGTGTCCTCAAGGGATTGCGTCTGTAGCCGTTTCTTTCTCTGCCACAGACAGCATTGACGTGCAGCAATTCTGTAGAGCCATCCAGCAAAACGCTGCGGATCCTTCAGCGTCCCCAGTTTCGTATAGACTTTCAGGAATGTATCCTGTGTAATCTCTTCAGCGATATGGAAATCATCGACTTTCCGCCAAGCGAGGGCATGCACCTGCTTTTGGTATTTTCTCACCAATGTCGCAAAAGCATTTTCATCGCCTGTAAGACTGTTTTGAATGAGTTCAACGTCGTCGTTTTTCATCCCTTACCTCCAAAGCGGGATAACTGTATTATACACGATAACGGTATTTCCTGTTAGCGCGTTTTGGTGGCACGCTAACAGGATAACCTAACTAATCTTCTTTGAGTGGATCGACCTCATAAACGAGCCACACGCCTTCCACTTTTCGCATTTTAACAGATAGTTCTGAGGGCGACATTCCTGGCACGTTCAATCGAAAATGGTATTCATCATCCACGTATTGGTTGCTCAAGACCTTTATCTGACTGAACATTTGGCTAAACTCTGTACGGATATCTTCTGTCACATTGTCAAATATAAGTGTTTTTCTGGCATCCGCTGTAAGCATTGAGCGCATCGCTTCTGTGTCAAGATTCTTGAAGGCATTGAGGAAGGCGAGCATCAAATCTTCTGGAGATTGATAAGAGCGTGTTGATGATGCTTTCCTCGGCTCTATCTCCTGATTCGGTTCGACGGAGATTTTTGCCAGAAAACCGTTGATGCTCCCCTTCTCACTGAACCAATTACCGGTAGCACCTAACTTAAAGACTTGACCCCAATTGAAGTAATATTCAATGACGCTTCCCTGTCCAGGAGGAACGTCCCATGTGGAAACAAGTGCTCCGTGGGGCATCCCTTCCGTAGGGGGTATCTTGTCGCCTGGGTACAGATCAAATGAACCTGCGGCTTCAGCATCTCCGACCTGAAGATTAATCGTGAGCCAACCGCCGTTTTTGAATGCAGTTGCATCAATCTCGACAACGGTATAATCTTGATAACCACGTTCTGGTGTCCGAAAGGTACTCAGGACTTCCTGTTCGGAATCCTCAGCGGTAAGCACGATTTTCAAAGCATCGGTGGTTATATGATCTGATTCAGGAACCGTCTCCCAATCAGTTGATTGAGATGCTGAGGTATCTTCACCGAATCCGGGAAGTTTTCCGGCTAAAGATCTCTTGAGAAACATCAGGTAATGTTCTGCAGGGTTCTGTTTGGAGCGTTCATTGACGGGCAGCCTGCCCATCAGTTCGAGTTTCGGTGAAATAATCAATGAATCTGATGGTGAGTGTTCTTTCCATCCCTTCATAATAGCTTGTGCTAAAGGATGTGTTCTATTAAGGGTCTTGGATCCGTCTTCAAATCTCTGTGCCGCATAGTCACGCATTACGGATGTCCGCTCTAATTCGACATTAGACACCCAGGTATTGATGAAGTTTTCGTTCAAGAATTCAATAATTCTGTCATTGGAGAGGACACCTGCCCTCAGGCTTTTGCCGCTTCCTCAGCATGATTCATCCATCAACGGTCCATCTATTGAAATCGCGTGAATAGGTTTCTGCTGTGTTCGTGTCATTTTCAAAGCCTGATCCGGTGACACCCAATTAATCTGTTGTGATTTATAGAAACGTTGGGCGAGTGAGCGTTCAGCCGTTTCTTGGGTAATAGATTCTGTGAATTTGACATCTTGCAGAATATCTTGCGTACCAGTATGGAGTTCCATCTGTGAGCAGAGACCCGAATCCGCGAAGAAATAGGGCTTGTCTTTCTCTGCCTTCCAGTTGACATCAAAGTTTACGGGGCCTTCGGGAACGTACATCTTGAAGAAAGCGACCTTCTCTTCGATTCGGTCAATCACAAGATGCCCGGTAAACTGCGATGGCGTAAACCAGCCGTCTTCTAACTTAAACTCCGCGTGAATCCGAAACACGATGTCAGCGAATTTGTCGTTGTAAGCACGCAGGCATGCCCATAAACCATACGAATCTCCCGCATTGATGTGCATATATAAGTTTGGGTTTGGATGGAGTTGTCGGAGTAAGGCGAGAACACCTTCCTCATTTACTGCCCAGCGTTCACCAACCGAAACCGATTTGTCAGGAAGAAAAGCGTCAAAAGTTGACGCAGGATATTGCTTTTCTGGTTCAGCGACCCGCAAATTTGCCAATGTCTCCCACTCCACGTGGAAATTGGATATGGTATGCTCAATCGGTGCAATGAACCCCTGCACTGACACTTCGGATTTATCCTTAAGGTTAAGTGTGATAGTGTTATTAGCTGCCGAATGATCATCGGCTTTGATTGTTCCATTCATCATAAACAAAGTGAGAATTCCAATGGTTAAAATTTTCATTTTTCAATCTCCTTTAATGCTGCTTCAATTGCCCCCACGTCGTTGTTACCGAACGCACCGAAGGTGAAATCGCAAAGGCATTTGGGTTAAACCAATCTGGACTTGAATTATTTCCCTCGACCGTAAGTTGCGTTGGATTGCCCCCCTTCATGTCAATTTTGTAGAGTTGCAAAAATAATTCTCCTATATCATTGTAGATAATTTGGTTCCCTTGTGGAGACCAAGTCGGCCCAAAAGCGACACGTTCATCGGTTACCTGCTGTAGTCCTGCACCATTACGATTTGCAATGTAGAGTGCTGCTTTCCGAAACCTTAAACCTCCTCGTTCATTGAATCCAGCTCCATTAAGTTTACTGAAAGCAATCTTGTCACCTTGTGGAGACCACACTGGGGAACTCGTCCAAGGCAACTCCTTTGGTAGCAGTACATTAAGGGTGCGTGTCGCCAAGTCGAAAACCCCCAATGGGGTGTGATCAAGGCCAGCTACTACAAAGATGAGTTCACCTCCATCAAGCGACCAACTCGGGCGAAACCCTTTGGTTAATTTCTCAATGGAAGTCCCGTTGGGTGTAGCAATATAAAGGGTGTGTTCCGCTGTAGGTGCGAATCGGGCACCGTGTGCTAAGATTGCCTTTCGTTGGTCTGCCTGTGCGTAGGCAATGCGCTTGCCATCGGGGGACCAGGCCGGGTTTCTCCTATATTCATTATTTTTAAACACCTTCTGGACATTTTTGCCATCTGTGTCCATAAGATACAAATCGAAGGTGTCACCAGTTCGATCAGAGCTGAAGAGTATCTGCTTTCCATTTGGTGCCCATGCTGGGTCATAATCTTCTGCAGGGTGCTGGGTTAAATTAACCTGTTCAGTTCCATCGGGGTTCATAATGTAAATTTCAGCATTGCCATCTCGCTTTGACACAAAAGCGATTTTTTCAGTCTCTGGGGCTGTCCACCCAACACAGACACTGCTGAATACGAGTAGCACACTGAGGATGGCACTGAGTATGAGAAAGCTGGGTATAACCTCAGTTCCTGAAAAAGAAGAAACAGACTTGCGATTCATGAGATACTCCTGCTGTAGATAACTGCCGGTTTTTTGATTTTATCCGATGTTATGTAAAAAGAGAATAGTCTAAGTGAACATGACTTCTACAAGCAGTCTCTGTTCGCATAAACCCTAAACCAATATATAGTGACGCGGTTAAAGCACAAAACGGTTGCCTAATTCTGCAAAAGAACATCACGGAGAATCTAAGGCGTGATCATTTAAAAGCTTAGTTGTTAATCTACTTCCCGCTTTTCGGATGCGGGTTCCACAGAAATTTTAGCAACGAAAGCGTTAACGCTCCCTTTCTCACTGAACCAATCACCGGTAGCACCGAACTTAAAGTGTTGCCCCCGGTTGAAGGTATAAGTGATTTTCTGTGTTCCTCCGGGTGGAACGCCGTACGCTGAAACAAGTGCGTTCTCAGGTGCCCCTTCCGTCGGGAGTTCACTGGCACCATCGAACAGATCAAACGATCCAGCAGCCTCAGCGTGTCCGACAGAGATATCGATTGTAAGCACACCTCCGTTTTCAAAGGCTGTCGCATCAATCTCAACAACAGTATAATCCTGATAACCCATACCTGGTGCCCGAAAAACGTTCAATACCTCTTGTGAAGACCGAACATCGTTGAGGACAACGTTCAATCTATTCAATGCAGTTTCTGAATTAAGAGGTTCTGGTTCCCAAGTATCTTCACCGAATCCGGGGAGTTCCCCTGCTAAAGAATCTTTGAGAAACATCAGATACTCCGTTACAGGTTCCTGTCTATAGCGTTCATTGACTGGCAGCCTTCCCATGACTTCAAACGCTGGTGAGATAACCAAAGAATCCGCTGGAGACCCTTCTTTCCAGCCCTTTATAATGGCTTGTGCTAAAGCATGGCTTGTGTCAAAGGTTGTGCCTTCACGCTCGCGTCTCTTGGCGATCGGCTCCAGTAAACTTGGGACGCGTCCTAATTCGGAATTTGGCACCCATGTGTTGATAAAATTTTCGTTCAAGAATTCGATAACTCGGTCGTCGGAGAGGACACCTGCCCTCAGGCTTTTGCCGCTCCCTCAGCACGCCTCGTCGGCAAGGGGCCCATCTATCGAAATCGCATGAACAGGCTTCTGCTGTACCTGCATCATCTCCAACGCCTCTTCCAACGAAACCCAATTGATTTGCTCGGATTTATAAAAACGCAATATCATCTCGCGCTCTGCTGCTTCTTGGGTGATAGATGCTACAACTTCAGTATCTGATAAAACTATTTGTGTCTCCGTACGGAGTTCTATTTGTGGACAATAACCGACATCTATAGCCCCAAGTTTATCCCATCCAACATCGAAGTTCAACACGCCTTCAGGGACGTACACCTTAAAAGAGACAACCTTTTCGTTCATCCGATCAATAAGAAGATGCCCTTTGAACTGGGATGGGGTAAACCGACCCTCATTGAGGACAAATTCGGCATGGATACGGAACACAATTTCAGCGAATTTGTCGTTGTACGCGCGTAGACATGCCCACAAACCATAGGAATCTCCATTATTGATATCCAGACTAAATCTCGGATTCGGGTTAAGTTGCTTCAGCAGTGCCAACGCACCCTCCTCTTTGACCTGCCAGAGGTCGCCTACCGCAACCGCTTCGTTAGGTAAAAAAGTGTGGAAAACCGAGGTAGGATGCTGCTTCTCAGGTTCAGCTACCGTGAAGTTTGCCAACGCATCCCATTCTACATGAAAGTTGTATTGCGTATATTCAACCGGGGCAATGAAGCCTTTGAGAGCCACTTCTGAAGTGCCATCAAGGTTAAGTGTAATTTTGTTAGCTGCCGAGTGGTTATCGGCATTTAGGTGTCCATTCATCATGATCAGAATCAGGAAACCAATCGTTAAAATTTTCATTTTTCAATCTCCTTTAATTTGCTTTAATTTTCCCCACATCGTCGTTGCAGATTGCACCGAAGGCGCAACACCATAAAAAGGGTCGAACCAATCTGGACTCGAATTACTACCTTCGTGTGTTAATTGCCTTTCGTTGCGACCATCCATATCGGATTTATAGAGTTGTGAAGAACCCACCCGAGTTCTGTAAATCAGTTCATTACCATGGGGCGACCAAGTGGGGTCAGCGGAATTATTTTTCTCTTCAGTAATCTGATGAAGTCCTGTCCCATCGCTGTCTACTGTATAGATTGTCCCTTTATTATATACAAGAAAACCTTGTCCGTTGAACATCGCGCCATCAAGTTTTGTAAAGGCTATTTGGTCGTCTCGTGGAGACCACGCTGGATCAAATATCCAGGGCATCGCCTTTAAGAGGAGGAGTTTTTGAGAGCGTCTCTGCAAGTCATAAATACCCAGTGGCGTATGTTTGAGACCACCCACCACAAAGGCTATCTCGCGTCCATCAGGAGACCAACTCGGATTAAATCCTGCTGTCAATTTCTCAACGGAGTCCCCATCTACTGTCGCGATACAGAGCGTCAAAGCGGGGTAAGGAACAAATCGTGCTCCGAATTGTTCTATTGCCTTTTCTGGGTCCCCTTGGGCATAGGCAATCCGTTTACCATCAGGGGCCCAGGCTGGTTCCCATCTATATTTGCTGCTTTCAAATACTTTCTGGACATTTGTACCATCTGCATCCATAAGATACAAATCGAAGATACCATCTCGATCTGAACTGAACAGAATCTGTTTTCCGTTCGGTGACCAAGTCGGATTGTAATCTTCTGCAGGATGCTGGGTCAAATTGATCTGTTCACCTCCGTCGGTATTCATGCTATAAATTTCGGCATTGCCATCCCGTTTTGACATGAACACAATTTTCGCTCTGCTCGGGGCTTCTGCCCATCCGATACGGACACCACTGAACACAAATAGCGCGCTGAGAGTGTAGCTGAGTATAAGAAACTTCGTATAATTTTTCATAACTGCTTTTCCCCTATAGGTAAGTGATAAGTTTTGATGTTTACTTGTATCAATATATAGTGACGCGGTTAAGGGGCAAAACGGTTGCCTAATTCTGCAAAAATTGTGAAAAAATCAGAGAAAACCTTAGTTAAACAAGCGTCCTTGACAAAATAAAATATCTGTATAGAATAATATGCAAAGTAGTAGGCATACGCCGTTATGCCGTCCACCTGATGGAAAGGATACAATTTCATGATCCAGACAGCTTATAAAGAAACATATCGTCCACAGTTCCATTTCACACCCAAAACCAATTGGACCAACGATCCCAACGGTCTTATCTACTATAAAGGCGAATACCACCTCTTTTTTCAGCACAATCCATCCGGCATTGATTGGGGGAATATGACTTGGGGACATGCAATCAGTACAGACCTTGTCCACTGGAAACAACTCCCACATGCTCTGCACCCCGATGAACTCGGTACAATCTTCTCTGGTTCGGGTGTTGTGGATTGGAACAATACTGGTGGTTTCCAAACAGGGGACGAGTCAGTACTCGTCAATTTTTATACATCTGCTGGCAGTCATGCCCCCAAAGAGGTGCCGTTTACGCAAAGCATCGCTTATAGCAACGACCGCGGTCGCAGTTGGACAAAATACGAAGGCAACCCTGTCATTGCGCATATCGTCGGAAGCAACCGTGACCCGAAGGTGATATGGCATGAACCCACGCAAAAATGGGTGATGGCACTCTATCTCGACCAAAACGACTATGCCCTGTTCGGATCGACGAACCTTAAGGAATGGGATCGGTTGTCCGATCTCCAGATTCCCGATACGGAGTGTCCAGATATTTTTGAACTCCCTGTGGATGATGATCCCGATAATACCAAATGGGTTTTCTGGGGTGCGGCGGGGAAATATTACGTCGGCAGTTTCGACGGCACAACCTTTACACCCGAAGGTGACGCGCATCGCGCCGACTACGGTGCCAACTTTTACGCAGCGCAAACGTGGAGCGATGTCCCAGAGTCCAATGGCAGACGTATCCAAATCGCTTGGATGAGTGGCAGTAAACCGCCGGATATGCCGTTCAATCAGCAGATGAGTTTCCCATGCGCCTTAACCCTGCGGACGACTTCGGAGGGGATCCGTCTACATCGGGAACCGGTAGCAGAGATTGAAAATATACACACCTACACGCACGCGTGGAGCGATCTCGCCTTGAAACCGGGTGAAAATCTGCTTGCTGGATTGATAGGTGAGTTATTCGATATCCGCGCTGAGATAGCACTCAACGACGCTGCAGCCGTAGGGTTCAACATCCGTGGGGAGGACGTTCGGTACGACGTGGCGGAACAACAACTCACATTTCTTGAAAGGAGTGGTCCACTTGCTCCAAAGGATGGGAAAATCAGTTTGCAAATTCTGGTGGATCGTATCTCTATTGAGGCGTTCGGCAATGCTGGCGAACTCTCGATGACTTCCTACTTCTTACCAGATCTCAATAATGCAGACATCGGAATTTATGCCGATGGCGGCACTGCACAGTTGGTATCACTAAAAGTGCATGAATTGAAGTCATCGTGGGTATAGTGCTTTATCCGTTTTGGATTTTAGGGTAATTCATCGTAGGGGTGAAGTCCCCTCGGCCACTTTACGATTCATAGGTTTCCGAGTGGGGTTGGGCGACCCAACCCCTACGCGTATCGTTGCCCATTTTGATTGTCAGATTTTATTACACGTAGTGTTTCTGTAGGTGCTTTAACCGATAGCCGAAAATCATTTAAGAATAAAGCGTCGCCGTGAGGTTCCGCCTGCCCCCTCTATTTCGGAATTCGCAGAGGTAGATCCCCTGCCAAATACCCAAATTGAGGCGGTGGTCGGTAATCGGAACAGAGACGGTAAAACCTACGAGCGACGCTTTGATATGTGCTGGCATATCGTCGTCGCCTTCTATTGTGTGCCGGTAGAAGGGTTCGCGTTCCTTGACAAGCCGATCAAAACTATTCGCAAAATCTTCGCGTACAGTCGGATCGTCGTTCTCGTTGATGGTCAGTCCGGCTGAGGTATGCTTAATAAAAAGATGCAATATGCCTTGTTTTGGCAGTTCGCCGACAGATTTCATAATTTCATCTGTGACCAGATGAAAGCCGCGTGGGTATTCGGGCAAAGTTATTTCGATTTGTTGAATCACTTTTCAATGTGCTCCTTGATTTGCTGATTAATTTGAAAGGATATAGGAAAATTTTATGGATGTTATCTGCGCTTCTATCTGTTACCGAGGCTACGCCGAAGACGAAGTAGCCGCAACTTTGGAATACGCGCCACAGATTGGCTATCGTCTCATGGAAATTCATGGTCCCCTTATCTGGAGCGTGGATGCCGCGCTTGCCTTTGATATAGACGGCATGAAAGCGAAAATTGATGCCGCTGGCATGAAATGTGCCGGACTCTATCCTCCGGGCTGGGGTGGACAGGACAATGCCGATGTTGACGCACGCGCAGGCGCAATCGCCAAATGCGTTGAAATTGCCGAAGGCCTCGACGCAACCCATCTGACCACAAGCGGTGCCCAACGCAGAACGGAACCCGGAGCGTTGGACAGAGTTATTACCTGTGTCCGTGAGGTATTGCAACGTATACCTGCAGAGAGTCAAATCAAATTGACACTTGAACCCCATCACGGAAACGTTCTTGAGCAAGCCTCGGATTTCCGAACCATTCTGGATGCGATTCCAGACGAACGGGTTGGTGTCTGTATAGATACCGGACATTTCCATTCATCCGGTGTTGATACACTTGCAGCAATTCGTCAATTCGCATCGCGTCTGTATGCTGTGCATCTCAAAGACCATCTCGGTGCTGTGTCTGTTGGCATTGGACGCGGGGATCTCAATCTCAAAGAAATTATTGAGGCACTCCAAGCGATAGACTACCAAGGCGACCTGACCTTGGAATTAGAAGTCGAAGATCCAGAAAATCTGCCCCGTTATACCGAAGAGGCTTATTTCTATCTTAAGGGAATGCTCGGTTTACCACTATAGACCCCATGTTTCAATAAAATCCGCAACACCGAAATTAGCAGGCATCTCGTTGAAATAGTAGTGCATCGGACCCGATTGAAAACCCGGTAGATACAACTCTTCGTCGGTTTTCAAAAGTGCGTCAAGTGGCTTGAAACGTTCCCATAGGAGAGATGCCTCCTCCTTCGTAAACCGATCTTCAGCGAAGGAAGGTCCCCAGTTCAGCGTGATAGCGTGAGGTCCCTTGCCGCGGTTCTTGAGATCATCGGGAATATCTTCAAGTTCGCAACCGTGTGTGAATGCCACGAAGCACGCAGCTTTACACAAAAAGACCGTAGAGAGTATCTTCCCTTTCTCACCTCTGTCCGGATGCAGTTTTTCCAAAGCGGCGTGATAGGCACTTGCATCCTTTTTGATAGCAGCTCGGAGTGCTTCTTCACACCATACTTTCATCTGATTGCTGCGCACGTTCCACCGGTCAAACATCTCTTGAACTTCCGGCGATAGATACTCTATATAGTCAAACGTTGGATAGTGGGTGTAGTTTGAGAAACCACCATGAATCGTGCGCCGCATTTTTCTGCTGTAGTTGCTGCCCCAGTGCAAAATTGGTAGGATGTAAACGACCCCGTCCCCTGCGTTGAGGTGTGTTTGAACGGCACCGGGTAGTGGAACTTTCGGGTCTGCCAATAACTGCTCGTTTTCTGCTTCGGTATTTACCCGTAAGTGGCTGCCGGGCAGCACCCATAGCACGCTATCGTCGTAGAGTGAGAGATTCCACTGAACGTAGCGCGGTCCCGTCTCCACAATATCGTCAATATAGCCCAGTAAGGGTGCTGTATCAATTGGGTGATGGTCTCGATGCCAAGTCGCAGGTCCACAGTCTCGGACCGGATTACACATAAGCATCATCTCAGTAACACCTGCATCCGCTGCGCCGAGGAGTTCACTGCTAATCCCCTGCATATTTTCGTGCGCCCAAATTTCGATAGCACTGGCAGTTTTCTCATCAACATGCCCCGCGAGTGGGTCGCGTCCCAAGAGTAGGCGCGGTTGTGCTGAAGTCTCCCCTACGCCACCGGGTGGGTCATTTGGTGCCCGTTCTCGTGACCAGATTTCTCGCTGACGCGATACCATCAATTCATAACTTTCCCGAAGCGAATCCAGTTCTTCCGGTGGAATTACTTCCCGAACCACGAGATAGCCTTCCTCCATGAATTGCGTCCGATTCACTTTCATAATGTGCCTCCGACTGCATATTAGCCACGTCCGACATAGAGCTGACCAATAGGTAAGACGGTCGCTTCTAACATATTGATGTTTGGTGGGAGGGTTGCCATCAGCACAGCCGCTTGTGCCAGATCGTCAACGTCCATCATCGGTTCACTCGGTGGCTCTGCACGATTTTGATGGCGTTCTACATAGGTGTTACCCGGCTGCAAGCAGCTCGCCGTGATCCCGTGTGGTCTTCCCTCTAACGCCGTTACCTGCGTCAAGCCCCAGATACCGAATTTGCTTGCACTGTAAGGCGCAGTCCGAGGACGCACCCGATGTGCGGAGATACTCCCGACGTTGATGATGCGACCCCCATCACCTTGCGCTTTCATAATTGCGAATGCTTCGCGCGTACAGATAAACGGTGCCCGGAGGTTCACATTGATAACCCAGTCCCAATCCTCTGTTGCGAGTTCACCTATGGGACCCCCATTAAATGCCCCAGCGTTATTGACGAGGATATCCAAACGTCCATATTCATCCATCGACTTCGCAAAGAGTGCTTTAATCTGTACCTCGTCCGTTACATCCGTCGGCACGGTTAGCACCTTTGTGCCGTTCGCTCGAAATTCGTCAGCGGTTTCCTCAAGGAGTTTGGCATCCCTTGCAGCGATAGTTAGCGTCGCGCCTTCCGCTGCAAGCCCTCTCGCAATTCCCCTTCCGATACCGCGGTTTCCACCCGTTACAATCGCAAATTTTCCATCTAATTGTCCCATTATGAGTTCTCCTTTCTGTTATGAAACAGTTCCATTAATAGAGATTCCGTTCTGACAGCTTGCACCGTCCCGCCCGCGAGTCGCGTCGCCGATATGTGCGCATACAAAAACGCCAAATCTTCAGCCGTATCTATGTCATACCATGGAGGTAGAAGTCCAACCGTCGCCTTTACTGAACGGATACGAGTTACTGTCTGTTGAAAGACGTCCGCTGTACTCCAGGCGATGTTCTCAAACACAAACGGTACTGTTGTTTTCACATTCCATGCAGAAAAGCCAATGAGGTAATAACCGCCATCTGTACTCGGTCCGATGGCGATGTCCCGCGAGTCAAGTTGTATGAATGCTTCTGAGATGTATGAAATCGGTAAGGTCGGACTGTCCGAGCCGACGAGTAAAATCTTTGTGTATTCTTGTCCTACTGCCCACCGTGTTGCTGAAGTCAATCGTTCCCCGAGATCAGTTCCCATCTGAGGTATGTAGGTGGCATCCTCTCCGATGAGTGCTTGTAAATCGGATTCCGCATCTATAGGTGTGTATGCCACGATTAAGTCCACACCAGAGAGTTTAGCGAGTATCTCACACCAATCTGTGAGGAATGCCGTATATAATATCGTCGCGTGTTCCGGTGTAAGCGTTGGGATGAGCCGCGTTTTGACCTGATTTGGCACCGGATTCTTAGCAAAAACAATGACACAGGTTTTCATGACTTTACGGATGAAAGGCTTGACAAAGACGCGAATTTTTCGTGTGCTGTAGCTATTTATATACCTTAAGCACAGCCTCTTTTTCAACGCTTAACTTTACCATATACCAGTTGAAGCGTCAACTAAATAATTACATAGGGCATTTAATGCTTTGGTAAGATAATCTTCCGCATCCCAGCCCTCCCTGTAGAAGCGGTCTACTTGTCGCGGCTTTCAGCAAAATCAGTCATTTCAATAGAAATGTAGATTTTTTTCATATTTTGCACGCATTCCGCTCAAAAATCCGTCTTTAACGTCCAAGGGTATCATATCCCAGGGCTATTTAGTTTTAAGAGATAAGTTTACCTATGTGAAGGACTTCTGCTTCTGGGCGCCCGAATTTATTCGGGATAGCACACTTTTCCCGAACAAGTTCGGGCATCCTGACCCAAATTGTTGGAAAACTGAATGACCCTGTATCATATCCTGTTCAAATGGATATAATTTTTGCTATCTGCTACAATTTGAGATGCAGATCTCATGATGTGTCCCATCGGAAGGAAGGCACTATAATGTTAATAACTCTAATTCAAAAAGAGGTAATGCATCATATTCTGAGTGCTCGGTTTATCTCGCTCCTTGTGATGTGTGTCCTGCTCATCCCACTGAACTTCCATATCAATTACCATCGTTACCTCCAACGCCAAGTCGACTATCAAGAAACTGTTAAAGATGAAAGCGATAAGGCCCCTGAGGAGCAACCGTGGACACGTAGACAGACGACAGATCCGAATCTTGAAGTTTCCAAACTGATTCTTAAACCGACACCCTTAAGTGTGTTTGCGACCGGTTTAGAATCTGCCCTCCCAAGTTATCTCGGCATGACACGCAACGGCATACAGCGGGGCGAAGCATCACTGTCTACTGCACCCATCGCCTTTCTCTTAGGGCATCTCGACTTTGTGTTCGTTGTTGGTACTGTCTTTAGTCTCCTCGCGCTCCTGTTTACATTTGATGCTGTTGCAGGAGAAAGAGAGGCTGGAACGCTTCGGGTAACCCTCGCCAACGCCCTACCGCGCGATGTCTTTTTGTGGGGCAAACTCATTGGCGGCTATCTCGTATTCATCACTCCGTTCTTAGTCTCGTTAATCATCGGCTTACTCATGCTGGTCTGGCAAGGATTTCCGTTAGTTGAATCCGACATCTTTCCGCGTACCATCTACCTCATCGGTATCTCGTTACTCTACATTGCTGTCTTCTTTGCGATCGGAGCGGTAATCTCTATCTATTTCGACAGTTCCAAGACAGCTCTCATCGTTGCCTTTACCGTATGGGTGTTCGCTGTCCTGATTCTACCCCGTATTGGATTTCTTGCGGCAGAAATTGTCGCACCTGCGCCAACAGCCGAGAGCGTCTACAAGGAGAAAGCAGCACGGCGAGCAGAATTGCGTGGCACACTTGAAACGGAAAGGAACAAAATTATGTTTAAACTCATGCGGGAATCTCAAATCGTACAAGAAGGGACTACAACAGGTACATTTCATTTGGACCATGTATTCCTCGGCAAAATGAATGCGGAGTTGGCACCGCTCGAAGAGGCAGCTCGTTTAAAATACCGCGACTTTGTAGCAGAGCTTGATGGACGTTATCGTCGAGAAAGAAAACGCCGAGATGAAATCGGAATAAACCTTTCCCGAATCACACCGACAGCGTCCTTCATTTTTCTCGCAACGGATGCCACACAAACCGGGCAGGTGAAAAGAAATACCTACTTCCAAACGGGAAATCGTTATTATGATGCACTCGATGCCGAAATGTTCAGCAAAATGGCAGAGGGTGCTTTGGTCGAGACAGAAGAAATCCCGTCACCACCGGCACCGCCACCGATCGTAGAGTTATCCTTGGGTGAGACGCTACAGCACGCCGCTTTGGATCTGCTATTGCTCTGTTTCTTCGCAGGTGGCTTGATAACCCTCACGTTCCTGAAATTCTTTAGAACGGATATTTGATTAAAGACGCTACAGTATCACGGAGAATCCTGATGGAAAAAGACGATGCTCAGCTGATTCGCAGTGTCCTGTCAGGCGACGATACGGCATTCAGTACCTTAGTTGAAAAATACCAAAAGACTATTCATGCCCTTGCGTGGCAGAAGATCGGCGATTTCCACCATGCTGAGGAAATTACACAAGACACTTTCCTACAAGCATATCGGAAACTCGCAACGCTCAGGGAGCCCGACCTTTTTGCGAGATGGCTCTGTGTCATTGCTAACCGGCTCTGCATTGATTGGCTGCGCAAGCAAAAACCTACGATGCAATCGCTGGATGACACGCGTATGGATATAGTCGAGAAAACCTCTTATACACGTTATGTAGCGGAGCAGCGCGAGGCAAAATCTATAGAAGATTATTGTGAAATCGTCGATACTCTTTTGCAAAAACTCCCGGAGAGAGAACGCGTGGTCGTGACACTCTACTATCTTGATGAAATGACAACCAGAGAGATTGGTCGTTTCTTGGGAGTCTCGGTGAACACAATTCAAAGTTGGCTTCATCGCGCACGGAAACGTTTACAAGGGGAAGCGTTTATCGGGACGCAAGAAGGTGGTGAGGAACTTAAGCAAATAGATGTAGAATTAATTCTGAAAGAAATTATACCTAAAATGCTCAGCACCATAGAGAAAAAGATTTACGCCGAATTCCAAGCACAACTGGGGAAAGGTATTCACGAGACAGAAATGAGCGAAGATATGATCAAACAAGTATCGGAAAAGATGGCGAGCGATATTGGGGAGAAAATACGGGCAGAACTTCAGAAAAAATTTAAAAAAGAACTCCCAGAAACGTAAGAGGTTCGTCATAGGATCTTCTGGTGCTGCTTATTCTGTATGTCATTGTTTTCATAATGTTATTCCTACCTCTGCTTTTACAGAACTTTATTCCTAACTTATCAAACCGAAAAATAAATCTTCGGATCTGATGAGTTTACCGATCCTCAACCATCTCACGAACAGACGGTTGCTGCGGCTCTACCGGCTCCGGACGCTGACTCAACCACCACGCAAACACAACCACAAGACACGCAAGCACAATCCCACTCAGTGCCATCGGAATACCCGTCGATTTTCCATCGCTCGCATCAATCTGGTATTTCGCAACGACTGCTGATGCAACTGCCACGACAGCCATCACAAGGTTCACAAGCCAAGGCACTTGGAAAAGCACCGCAATCAGCGAGACCACTGCGACAGTCAAGCTCAATTGCGCAAGCGGATGATAAGGCGGTCCGTCAAATTCTTCAGCATCGGAGGTGCCGCCATGTCTGTGAGAAGCTGGGATTGGCGCGCCTTCTTGATACGTCATCTCGATGAGACGGATGAATTCTGCCAGCATCTTTTCCTCTTGAATCCACTCGAAGAGATCAGGATATTCGTGGCGGAGGAGGATAACAAACTCTTGACGCTGCGCACTGAAATCTGTGAATTCTTCCCAATCCCTTTCTGCCACAGTGACGTAAGGTTCAGGACCGACACGGAGTTCATAACCTCGCTCCGCAACGTAGACGACACTGCCGACCCCTTCGCGTTCGGCGATGAGCAACTCTGTCGAATCCTCAAGAACTGACCGCTGTGTTTCATCCTGAACGGCAGCCATATCACGTTGTTTGAGTGCTTCCGCTGTTCCCTCGGCGCGCATTGTCATTTCGTTATCCGTGACAACTGCATCGATACGGCTTATCAGTTCCATAGCTTCCACTTCGTGTTCAGGAGCCACAAGGAGCGCAGTTTGGCGTTCCTGTTTTAATTCGATCGGTCTGCACCGGATTTGCTGCGCACTGAGAGAGGCTTGGATCAGTTTCACCTCCCATTCATCGTTGGTTCGATGAATCTCTACCCACTCGTCGGTGTTAACAGTGCCTTCACCAAACAACTGGGTTACCTGTCTCAGTTGTCCTTGGCTGACTTGCCCGCCCTGCGATGGGCTGGTTGTTTTTTTTCTATCTCCATCCATAATGATTCCTTTGGTATATTAAGATGCCGTTAGCAGTTCCGTATAGACTGCCTCTGTCAAAGCGGTGTTTTTTTTACTACTGAATAGCTGCACAGCACGTGTGCGAGCGGCTTCTCCCATTGTTCTCAATCGTTCCCGGTCAGTTGCAAGAATCGTGATAGCGTCCGCAACTGCTGGTGCGTCTTCGGGAGGCACTAAAATTCCTGTTTCAGACGTGACGAGTTCTTTGCTGCCACCGAGCGGCGTAGCGATCACCGGTTTACCTACCGCCATCGCCTCAATAATCGTGCGCGGACAGGCTTCTGGAATAATAGACGGCACCAATACAACATCCAGCAAGCTCGTTACAATACGCGTGTCCGATAGAAATCCCGTGAAGATGACGGAATCTTCAACATCCAAATCTGCAACCTCCCGTTTGAGCGAATCCATATAGTCAGCGTCCTTTTGGAAATAGGGACCCCCGACAATCAGGAGTTTGATAGCCGTTTTTCCCTTAAGTTCCGCCATCGCGCGGACTAAGAAATGAATGCCTTTTTCGGGTGTAATCCGAGTCACGACCCCAGTGAGTAATGACGAATCAGCGGCATCGGGAAAAAGTTCTCTCCGGAGGGTTTCTACCTCTTTCGATGATGCCTGAAAAGCGTCTAAATCTACACCGTTATAGATTAATGTCTGCTTTGCCGTAGGCGCGAAGTCCCAACGCGTCGCCTCTGACACCAGAATCACGCGTTGGAGAAGTCTTTCGCAGAGTTGGTCTAAAATGCCATACGAGGTTGCATAACGTTTGTGCATCAGAATTGGAATACGATTTATCCTTGCAACGATACCACCCAACAGTGCCACCGAAAGTGAGTTTGCGTGGATGAGATCTATCGCGTGTCGTTTTACGGCTCGGTGGAGTTGAAGGACGACCTTGAATTGCTGAAAATCTTCCAGTAGATCACGAAATGTGAACCGCTTCACCTTATCCGTTTTATTGTGCGCAGCCGGAAGAGACAGTGGAACGATCTTCGTTTCTGTCTTTGTAACTTCCGCTGCGAAAGCACTATCCCCAAGGCATCCGACAAAAGGTGTCCAGCGATCCCTATCTATGAGGCGTAGCAGCAGTAAAAGGCTCCGTTGACCGCCGCCGATACCTGAACCGCTATCGAGGTATAGGATGTTGGATTTCGATGTGTCGGATATTTTCATTTTTCCCCGCTGGCGAGGTTTCCTAACCTCGCCAACTCCTGGGATGTTGAATTTCGATGTGTCGGATGTTTTCATCTACAGGACTCTGTGATATTGACGCGTCTGCTTCGTTAGCGTTATCTGAAATGTTTATCTCTTCAACCGTTATGTGAATCTTTATACAGGTATCAGGCAAGGCATCTGCCATCCGCTCTGCCCACTCAATGATACAAATCCCATCGCCTTCTACATATTCACTGAGTCCGAGTTCAGCAATCTCCTCGCTATTTTCGAGTCGGTACAAGTCGATGTGGTAGATTGGTATTGCCCCATTGTATTCATTAATCAGGATGTACGACGGACTGCTGACGATCTCGTTAGGTGCAATACCTACACCCCGCGCGATGCCTTGTGTCAAACAGGTCTTGCCGGTTCCGAGATCACCGATAAGTGCGATGACATCCCCTTGTTTGAGCGTTTGACCGAGTTTCTCGCCGAGTGCTTGTGTCTCACGAGGACTTTCTGTTGTAAAGATTTCGTTTCTATTTTTCATCTGTTGTTTAAGTGCCAGCCGCAGATCTTAAGATGTCTTCCTGCGTTAGATTATCATTGATAAATTCACCCGTAATTTTTCCTGCATATAGCACCAAAATCCGGTCGCTCATACCTAAAATCTCCGGTAGTTCAGACGATATGAATACAATCGCAACATCTGCTTGCGCCAGTTGCGCCATGAGTGCGTGGATTTCCGTTTTCGCACCGACATCAATACCGCGCGTCGGTTCATCAAGGAACAACACCTTCGGATGCGTCATTAGCCATTTGCCGAGAACCACTTTCTGTTGATTTCCGCCACTCAGGTGGTTCACCGGAACATCAAGTGAGGTCGTCTTAATCTGAAGAGAGTCCACATAATGACCACTTTTTTCAGATGCCACATTGTCATCAATTACACCATACGATACAATATCTGACGCGGCATCAAGACTCGCAAGCGTCATGTTGCGGACAACATCTACATCCAGAAGCAGTCCGTAACGCTTCCGGTCTTCGCTGACCAGTCCCAACCCGTGTTGTATCGCTTGATGTGGGGCGTGGATTTTGACCGGTGTGTCGTCTATAAAAACTTTACCGTCCCATCTTCCAGGATAAGCCCCGAAAATAGTGCTAATCAATTCCGTTCTACCCGCACCCATCAAACCCGCAATACCGAGAATTTCCCCGCGCCGCACCTCAAAACTAATATCTTCCAGCTGCGGCGGTTCCGAAGGGTAGGTGCTTAAGTTTTCTACCCGGAGTGCGACCTCTTGATTCGATGCCCCTTCAGAGATCGAGTGCCCTTGCCGTTTTGGAAAGAGCGTCGTTAACTCCCTACCGACCATTTCTGAAATGAGTAATTCTTCCGTGCATTCCTGAGATTCAACCGTGTGCGTGGCTACCGTTTCGCCATCCCGTAGCACCGTCACCCGATCAGCAATTTGAAAAATCTCCTTGAGCTTGTGGGTAATGTAAATACATGCCACACCTTTTTCTCGGAGTTGCATCAAAATGCGCCGTAGAATCGCCACTTCGCTTTCCGTCAAGGCAGCTGTCGGTTCATCAAGCACCAGTAGGGGCAGGGTTTCCCTGCCCGTTGCCCCTGCCTGTAGGAAACCATCAGGTTGGGAGACCCAACCCCTACTACGTTCTAAGGCTTTTGCTATCTCTACGAGTTGTTGTTGACCGATACCGAGTTCATAAACCGGACGATCTAACGGGAGTGCCAACCCGAATTGCGACAAAAGTTGTCCAGCGTCGTGATAAAGCCGTTGTTTGTCGATAATGCCAAATCGCTCAGGTTCCTTACCGAGATAGATGTTCTCTGCAACCGTCATCTCTGGAATGAGTGCCAATTCTTGATGAATAACAGCGATTCCAGCGCGTTCTGCGTCACGCACGGTGTGAAATTGCTGTTCGACCCCATCAATGCGTAACTGTCCATCATAAGTTCCGAAGGGATAGACACCCCCAAGAATCTTAATCAGTGTTGATTTACCGGCACCGTTTTCTCCACAGAGGGCATGGATTTCGCCACGGCGAACTTCAAAAGAGACGTTGTCTAAAGCGCGCACACCCGGAAAATCTTTCGTAATCATCTGCATGTGAAGGAGTGGGGCTGTCATTGTTCGTCGAGATTCCCATACGCAATTTTTGGTTATTATAGCAAACTTAGCAATGAAAATCAAATTTTTCATTTTTATGCAATACGGTCTCAAACTAATTCAGGTGCATTTGGTTCTCCAACAATTTACATCTGGAAGCCCGAACTTGTTCGGGACAACCTACTTTCTGAACGAGAATGTAATACAAAAAACGGATTTCGTTTATTCCCATATATTAATAATTATACTTGACAAATGATGGGATAAAATGGTATAATAAACCATATAGTTACTTATGTAGACCTCAAAATAAAACGAATTATAGATCAACCAATCAGCACTTTTTTGTCTATATTAAGAGATGTATTACACCAATGTTGTTTGTGCATATTTTAGCAATTGGAGGATATCATGGCTGAAGAAAAAAAGGACGAAATGGTTCCTGTTACCGCCGAATACGAGGTCGTTGATCAGGTGGATGATCAGGCTATTATTGAATTGATGACGGGACAGACGATTCAGGATTACGTTTATTCCTTTAAACAAGGTGGACGTACAGTGGAAGGGTTGACTTTAGCCGGTATTAACGAGGCTGCCAACCGCCGCGGCGGCATCCAGATCGAGGAGGTCAAATACGAGGAACGTGATCATTCTTGGATCGCCACTGCCAAAGCAGTTGATACAATTACCGGTTCGTCTCGTTATGGGGCGTATGAGCAACCGAAAATGGCGGGGAGTCGGCAGGATCCCTTCGCTTTCACCAAAGCTATCCATAAGGCGCAACGTAACGCTATAAAACAGTTGATACCTGTGCCGGTCATCCGTGAGGTGTTAAACTTTTATCTCCATCGGAAGACCCACAACGCGAATGCAGCGCCACAACCGCAGTTGCCACAGTCGGGGGGTAATATCGCCAATGCCCAAAAAGCCGCTTTCGCTATCGCAAACAATCTCGCAGCTCCGCTTGAAAAGAAAGGCGTTACGAAGGAAGATCTCTGGAATTACATCAAGCGTAAGTACAGTGTAGAGTCCCGGAATGACATGACCGAGATGCAATGGACCCAGCTCTCCGCTGAACTCAAAGCCTCGGAAACGTCCCCTAAATTGCTTGATGAACTCTGTGAGCGGATTAAGCAATTAACCGCAGCTTCCCAAGAGAGTGAAGTCCCAACACCGGAGGAGTCCGCAGACTCAGGAACCGCGGCTCCCAGTGGCACGCAGCCGGAAACCGCACAGGCACAAGAAGATCCTTTTTAGTTCAGGTCAGATGACGCTCTATGGAAGGACGTTAATCCTAACAGCTGAGCAGATATTCTCGGCTCCGCACGGCATCTTGCAGTGAGTGTGCAGTCGGTGTGTTCTCAAGAAGTAGATCGCCAGTATACTGCCGCGTTTTCAGGTGTTCGGCAATCGCACCGAAATCGACAAACCCATCGCAAACCTCAGAAAGGACACCCGCTTCCGTTTTCTGTTTGAAATGTACTGACGTGAGGTCTGACATCTCGACAGCACTCCAGAATTCGTCCGGCGGGTTCACCGTTGTGCCATCAGCGAGATACGTATTCGTCTCGTCGTACGTGAGTTTCGCATTGCCTGCAATTGCTAACTTCAAGGTTAGCGTGGCAGTTTGTCGCGCGTTCTCTACGGCAAAAATCATCGGGTAATCTGGTAGCAGTGCCTTATAATGTTTGAGATTGGCGATAGCCGCTGCCTCGTCAATATCGCCTTCAGTTTCGAGATCGACAAGTCGGAGTCTCGCTCGCGCTGGACAAAGCAGATACGCCAATTTCTTCGCACTCACGATCTGTTGCGTATCTGCCTCCCTATCTTTTCGGGCGGAAAGCCAAGGGTGCGACATAGCGTAACTTAAGGTGAGTCCATCTGCTTTTTTGGCGAAGGACGCAACGGCTTCAAAAAGCGAAGGGTGCTTCGTTTCGTGAGCCTTGCCGCTCCAAACGGTGTCGCAGATTGCTTTGAATTCGGCATCGGTGTATGCAGACATCGCTGCTTCGAGTTGTCCAATGAGTTCTCCAAATTCGGAGTTACGAAGGTAATCGCCTTCCCGCACCTCCATATCCTTAAACCCGCTCGCACCGAATTCTACCATCAGTTCATCGAAGCGTGCACCCTTTTCTATTTCTTCGGACCAGATATTGGTTACAATTCCGAGTTTTTCAAACATTTTGACATCCTTTTCTTCTTCGGGTATGATATATAGCAGAGATTATAGCATATTACAGGGAGTTTCAACAGGACCTATGGCACAAACCGAAAAATTTACAGATGAACTCAGACGCGCTGCGGCACCAATTTGGGAAGCTGACCTTAAACACCCTTTCGTTCGCGGTATTGCCGATGGCACGCTACCGACAGAGAAGTTCAAGTTCTATCTCATTCAGGATTATCTTTTCCTATTAGACTATAGTCGCGTGTTCGCGCACGGTGTTATCAAAGCTCACGATGAAGCGACAATGGCAATGTTTGCGGAGCTCCTCAATGAGACGTTGAACACCGAGATGGATTTGCATCGCGGGTATTGCGAAAAATTTGGTATCTCTGCCGCTGAGATGGAGGCTGCACCCATCGCACCTACAACACACGCCTATACCCGACATATCCTCAATGTTGCGGAAGCCGGCACTTTGGCTGAGCTCGTTGCCGGCGTTTTGCCGTGTCAATGGGGTTATGCCGAAATCGGAACAACGCTTGCTGAACAAGGGGGTTCACCGGCACCGCTCTATCAGGAATGGATCGATATGTACGCCTCACCTGAATTCTTGGCGTTAGGTAAGTCGCTACGGGGTCTACTCAACAGTCTTACAGCTGAGCACAGCCCTTCAGCGAAAGCGCGAATTAAAAACTGCTTCTTGATGAGTAGTCGTTATGAGTATCTCTTTTGGGAGATGGCTTATACGCAAGAAGAATGGAAAATTTAGCCTTGCAACGGCACAGCGACATGAAAGACGCTACCTTGTCCTAAAATGCTGTCCAGCCATATCCTACCCTTATGCCGAAGCACAATATGCTTGACAATCGCCAGACCTAACCCAGTTCCCCCCATCTCTTGGGCGCGTCCCTTGTCTACTCGATAGAACCGCTCAAACACGCGAGGCTGCGATTCCAGCGGGATGCCGATTCCTGTGTCTTGAACATGCACGCGGACTTCTTCCGAGGTTATATCGAGTCCTTCAAGGACGTTACTCGTGTCAGTTTCTGCCGAAATCGTAATTGTCCCACCGTCTGGTGTGTATTTAATCGCATTGTCAATCAAATTTACAAAAACTTGCATGAAAAGTTGTTGGTCTACGTTGACCTTCGGGAGTTCTTCAGGGATCTCCCATTTTAAAGCTAATCCTGACTCCTCTAATAGTGGTTCAAACAGGTCTAAAATGGGTTCATGGAAAGCATTGAGATGGCAAGGTGAGCGTCTCAATTCTCTGTCCCCCAACTCCAATCGAGAGAGTTCCAGCAGCTCGGAAACTAATTTTGAGAGGCGGGAGGCGTGATTAAGAATTTTCACAAGAAATTGTTCACCCGTCTTTGTCCGAACGGTATCTTCACTTAGTAACGTTTCGGCGTACCCTCGGATTGTTGTGAGTGGCGTGCGAAGCTCATGCGACACATTCGCTACAAAGTCAGCACGGATACGTTCCAATTGCCGTTCCTTCGTAACATCATGGATAACGATGATGTACTCTTGACCGGTGGAAACAGGCACAACTGTGACCTCTGCTTCCGGTTCGTATAGGTTACCGAGTTGGATTTCTGCGAACGCCACAGTTTCTGTCTGTTCTGCTTTTTTCAAGAGGGTTTGTAGTTCGGGGATACGGTTAATTTCAATCAATGCTTTGCCGATATAGTCGTCTGGGAGTTCCAGCATAGTGACAGCCATTGCGTTCGCGTAGGTAATCTCAGATGCCCCATCTACGAGTAGCACACCTTCGCCCATGTTCGTTAGGATGGTTTCGGAGCGTCGGTGTTCTTCAGAAATTTTGTCGATCTGTTCCTGCACCCTATCTGCCATCACGTTAAAATTCTCAGTGAGCTGTCCCAATTCGTTTCGTGAATCGACGGGAACACGCGAGTTTATGTTACCAGCAGCGAGGGATTTTGTCATCTGTGTTAGCTTCTCAATCGGTTTTATAATGGCACCCATGCTGAAAACACTAAATACAATGGCAAGAACCAGTCCCGCTACGCTCGCAATGAGTGCTGTCCGTCGGAGGTTACCGATTGCTGTGTTGACGGCTTCCATCGGAAGTGCGACGCGACAAATACCAATCAAAGTGGCTTCTCTATTTGAAGCGTTCTCAGGGTGAGTATTGCGATATATTGGCATCGCGAAGTAACGAAATTCTGTCTGTGTTGTGTCGCTGTATCGATCCAGAATGCCTCTTCCATTTTTAAGTGCGTCTTGGACTTCTGGACGCGCGAGATGGTTGTCCATCCTTCGTAATGCCTGTCCATCTCGTTCTGTATCGCCCCAGACGGTTCCATCTATGCCGATGAAGGTTACTCGTGCTTTACCCGTCTTCCCGAGTCTATCTACGAGGGAGTCTATCGTATCATAAGTGAAATCACCCTCAGCCGGAAGTTTTTCGATGAAAAATTCCCGGGTTAATGCTGCTTGAACTTCCAATTCACTTGTAATTCGATTGCTCATCGAATCCTTGAGCATTGTCCCAAGGAAGATATACACAGCCAACAACACCAAAAGGACAATACCTATGTACCTGAATGTCAATTGTGTGCGGATGTTCATTTGATGCCTTTTTAGTACTTCTGTACCCGCTGTCTCCTATATCCGTTTTGGGTTTTTTGGAGGAACATGCAAGCCGATATTAGAGAGTCAAGTTTTGATACAATCATAGCACATTTCAGCGCAGCTTGCAAATCTAAACTTGATGTGTAAACCGAAATGCCCCTTGACATCTAAATCAAATTCTGCTAAACTGAAACTTAAGTCTGACAAAAGATTTATGGGCATCCCTCGCCAGTCCACGCAAACAAGAAAGACTGCATGCAACCATAGGAGGCATTCATGAGCATCCGATTTGAAGGCATTTTTTCACCGACAATAACCCCTCTTGATGAAAAAGAGCGTGTTGATGAACTCGGGTTCGTCAACCAACTTAATCGCTTGATTGACAACGGTGTTCACGGCATCTATCTATTGGGTACTTCTGGTGAATTTACAACATTGACGAATACCGAGCGCGAGCGCGCAATGGACATCGCCACTAAAGCCATCGGTGGGCGCGTCCCGATTATCTGTGGTGTGATGGACACAAGCACCCAGCGCGTCATCGAAAACATTGAAACCGCTACACAGTTTGGGGTCGATGCAGTCGCCGCGACACCCGGTTACTACTACCCTTCTACCGACGACGCAGACCTGATTCAATTCTATCAAGCCGTTGCTGGCAGCACCGAACTCCCCGTTTTCATTTACAATATCCCTTCAACCGTTAAAACCGCAATCAAACCGCAGGTCGTTGCTGAACTCGCAGACGCGTGTGATAACATCGTCGGTATTAAAGACAGTTCCGGCGATTGGACAAACTGTCTCAATCTTCTGGCTTTATTTGGAGACCGGACGGATTTCGCTGTTATGCTCGGTTCACATACCGCAATAGGCGCAGCTGTGCTATTCGGTGCTGACGGTGGTGTTGTCTCCATTTCAAACGTCGCCCCAAAAGAATCTGTCGCGCTCTATAACGCTGCAAAGGCACGCGATATCGACGAAGTCCACCGGTTACAAAAGTTGTTGCTCCGACTCAGCAAAATGTATACTTACGGTCAAGGGGTCAGCGGCATGAAAGCCTGTCTGGAAATCTTAGGGGTCTGCAACGCTTATACTACAAGTCCGTTGCTTCCGATTAGCGACGCTGCGAAAGCCGAACTTCGACAATTATTATCCGAAGCAGAGATTGTGGAATGAACGAGTTTTTCAGGAGTGCGTAGTCCGTAACATTGTCCCGCAATCCTATAGAGGCTTGCGCAAGGAGGACGGATATACGGGGCGGCGCGTTAAATATCTAATCTGCCTGAACGAACCGCAAGGTAAAATTAAAAAATGATTGAGATAGAACCTCTCCGCAAACCGATTGATGCCACGATAGAGATCCCCGGCTCCAAAAGTTATACCAACCGCGCCCTATTGGTTGCCGCCATGGCGGACGGTGTTTCAACGCTGACCGGTGCCCTCTTCAGCGATGATACACACTATATGTCTGCTTCGTTGCGAAAACTCGGTGTCCAGATTAATGCCGATGAAAAGCGAGCAACATTTGAGGTCCATGGAAACGGCGGTAACATCCCAGTTTCGAGTGCGGATCTCTATATCGGAAACTCAGGCACCACTTCACGCTCCCTTACCGCCTACGTTTCGTTAGGGCACGGAAAATTCGTCATTGATGGCGATGAACCGATGCGACGTGGCCGTCCCATCTCGGATTTGCTGGATGCCTTGACGCAAATTGGGGTATCAGCACGCTCACAATTTGACAACGGACATCTGCCTGTTATTATTGAAGCAGATGGACTTGCGGGTGGAAGCACCCGACTTGATGTTAGTAAGAGCAGTCAATTCTTAACCTCACTGCTCCTCATCGCGCCTCATGCAAAAAACGGCATGGAGATAGAGGTTATCGGTAAACGTGAAATGCCCTACATTGACATCACGTTGGCAGTCATGGAGGCGTTTGGTGTACACGCCGTTAACGAAGACTATCGGTATTTTCGGATTGAAGGTGGACAGGAGTATCAGCCGCGGGTCTATAACATTGAACCCGATGCCTCCAACGCCTCTTATTTCTTTGCCGCCGCTGCACTCACAGGTGGGCGCGTCACTGTCCAACATCTACACGCCGGTTCCGCACAAGGCGACCTTCAATTTGTGCGTATCTTGGAGCAGATGGGGTGTCAAGTTACCTTTTCTGATACTGGTATTACCGTTACCGGACCTCGCCAATTGAAAGGGATTGATGTAGACATGCGGACGATTTCGGATACCTCCCTAACCCTCGCAGCGATTGCTCCATTTGCCGATAGCAAAGTAACCATCCGCAACATTGAGCACACGCGTTGGCAGGAGACGGATCGGGTTCATGCGATGGTGACAGAACTCCGAAAATTAGGTGTGCCTGTCGTTGAGCACCGAGACGGACTCGAAATTTCACCCGCCTCTATTACCCCCACAGCGATTGATACCTACGAAGACCACCGCGTCGCAATGGCATTTTCACTGATCGGTTTGAAAGTTCCCGGAATCCGAATTAATAACCCAGAGTGTGTGGGTAAGACGTTCCCTTACTATTTTGAAGTGCTTGAACGGTTATACCTGTGAGAGTGGCTTTTTTTTGTAAAAGTTGATAGTTAACACATTTTTGTGGTATCCTTAAATCATCGTATTTTTTTCGTGAAAGTTGACAATGAGCGCTTTCGTTTCTAAGGAGAACCTTACGATGAAATCTGATGAACGGACAATGCAGGCGGTTAACAACCTCATTACCTGCAATGCAAGAATTATGAGTGGCACGCCTGTTTTTAAGAACACGCGTGTTCCCATTAAAAACCTTATTGACTATTTAGAAGCCGGAGATAGTTTAGACGAATTTTTGGAGGATTTTCCATCTGTCAGTCGAACGCAGGCTATGCAGGCATTGGAATTAGCAAAGGAGATGTTGATAAGCCAAGCCTATGCATATTCTGATTGATGAATGCCTGCCTAAAAAACTGAAACGTGAGTTGAGTGGACATACTGTTTTCACAGTTCAGGAAAAAGGTTGGTCTGGTATAGAAAATGGGGACTTGCTCCGCATAGCCGAAAGCGAATTTGATGTTTGGGTTACTGCGGATAAGAATATCGAATATCAACAGAATCTTGACCGTTTTGATATTGCTGTTGTTGTGCTTGTTGCCCCTCGAAATCGCTTGGATGTCTTGCTTCCCTTGATACCCCAATTACACGCTGTTCTGCAAGTTATTCAACCACATCAGATCGTTTATGTAGAGTGTGTCTCATAAATATGATTTCGATGAGTAAGGATACTTGATGTCCGCGAAAGAATAGCCCCAATGGGGACATAAGTTCTACTCACTTTTCAGATAATGTCGGGCGCGGGATTTGGCAAGGCGCATCAGATGCTCAAGCTGCAAATAGTGCGCAAGTTCCGATGTTTCTTCAGGACTCAATCCAGTTGTTTTTTCTCGGTGAATTAGTTCTACGATGCGTTCCTTTTAATCAAACCGAAGTCGAGCTTGCAATTCCCCAAAAAGAGCAATTCCCCCACCATAAAACAACACCGCCACCGGAATCAGCATCCAAATCGAGAGAAACCCTTTCAATAGGGTCAAACCGATCCCCATCACACCACAGAGAAAAGCAGCCTTCAAAAGCGTCGGCAATATGTGGGGCGTTTCGCGGAGTCTGACAATATTTCTTGAAATATAGCCAATCCCAACGACAAGCAGATATACTTCACTGATAACCATCGCCATCGCCGCACCCACATGACTGAAACGCGGGATTAGGAATAGATTCAGGCAGATATTCAGGAGTGCCGTTGTGCCCATGAGAACCGAGAACGCACGGCGTTTGTCTGTTGCCCGAAGCATCGCCTGTACTGCTGTTGTTAGGAAGATTAACCCACCCGACCAACTGAGCCATTGGAGTGCCTTTGATACTTTGCCTATTTCGTCCGGTGTATAGGTTGGAAACAGCGTCCGCGTAATTTCAGGAGATAGTATCGAAAGTCCAACGGCGAACGGAAGTCCCGTCAATAACATCCACCGCATCCCAAACGTCCATGCCCCCGGAAACCTCACTTTTTCTCGTTCCCATGCCCGCGATAACACAGGAAACATCGCACCCATCATAAATGCCCCAGGTAAAATTGTGAAGGCATTAACGATTGTATACGCCAAGCCGTACCATGTATTGGCATCCACACCGTCCGAACTCAGTTTCGACACCAGAATCGCATCCACTCGGAAATAGAGAAGGTTGAAAAGGTTACCGATGGCAAACGGCAGTGCCTGTTGCATCAGCACGTTCACAATCTCTCGACTCGGTTGAAAACCGAGCGGTGTGAAACGAAATCGGGTGAGTCCAACGCTCAAGATTAGGTTCATACAACCCGCTACTAACATTGCATGGCAGACAGTCATCAGTCCGTAATTAAAGAGAATCGCGCCGCCACCGATTAGGAGAAACACACCCCGCTCGGCTATCACAGTGAACGCCTCATACTTCATCTCCTCGTGGGCGCGAAAGACACACCGATACAACTGCGCTAAGGAATTCGCAATCTCTGCCAGTCCTAAAAAGACTATCATCTCTACGATTATCGGGGTATAGAGGAATATACCACTAACAATCATGATGGCGTAAGCAATGATTGACAGAATACAGCGAACAATCAGTGCGTTGCCGAGGTAATGCCGCGTCTGTTGCAGATGGAGCGTCATTTCCCGTATGAGCGGGTTTTGCATGCCGAGTTCCGTTAGGCTTGCAATCAGGTTCGTGAGTGCAATCGCAACAAAATAGCCGCCAAGTTCACTTTCTGAGAAATAACGGGGCATAAGCCATATCGTTATCACAAGCGAACCGAGGCGACTGATAAGGTGCGCGCTAAAGAGACTCGACGTGTTTTTAAAGATGCGGTTCATCTATATCGAATGTGCCTTAATATAGTCCAGTCCTAACATAATTCGGTGCCAAACTCCAGTAGTTATCACAAGCGCCCTCTTGTAAACGCTGCGCACCGAGGTAGGCAATAGTTACGCCGCGCGGCACATTGAAAATAGGGTCTGCAGAGTGGACACGCTCACCGAGATTTTCCCGGACGACATCCCCGTAGGTCTCCAACCCATCCCCAACAAAGTTGATAGCGCAGTCTGGGGTAGTATCCGCTTTAATACGCTCCAAGAAGGTATCTATCGGCAGGCAGAGGTCCTCACTGAGTCGTTGCCATTTCGTGTTCCCTTCAAAAATCGCACCGTAGATTTCACTACGCCGCGCATCCAGCAGTGGACAGATAATGCTATTCGACCAGCGCAGGTTATAAGCGATTGCCTCCAAAGTTGAGACACCGATGATCGGTTTGTCAACAGCATAGCAGATAGATTTGACTGTCGCAACGCCGATACGGATACCCGTGAACGATCCAGGTCCAATACCGACAGCACATCCGTCTAAGTCGTCCACCGTAATGTTACCCCATTTCAGGACGCTATCAATTGCAGGCATCAGTCTGGAGGAATGTGCTTGGACGATATCGAGCGTATGCTCCGCCACTAAATTATCGCTATCTATTAAAGCAACGCTCCCAATTGGAGTTGAAGTATCGACCCCTAAAATTTTCATTAAAATCAGTTCAACCGTGAGAGGAGTTTATGAAGATGTTGTATGTCCCGTTCAATCGCCGCCGCATCTGGTGGCGATTCTGCGACTTGAAGATACTTCTCAAAAGCTGCAATACCTTCACCGTAGGCATGGTTTTTGTAGTGCAGATAACCGAGCAAACGATAATCGGTTGCTGCATGAGGCAACAACCACGTGATGCGTTCCGCCGCGATGAGTGCTTTATCGTAACGTTCAAGCAGCGTGTACGCTCGCACCAAATTCCGTAGGATACGCGCTAAAATCTCCCGATCCGAGGCTTCCGCTAACATCTGAGGTTCTAATGGCACCGATTTCCCCACCACTTCCTTGAGTTTTGCCTGAAGCAGGTCTTCGCATACGAAGCGTCCCGCTTTAAAGACATCAAGGTGAATATCTAAATGTTCACACTGGTATTTGACTAAGAAATGCCCCGGAAAATTAACACCGACAAGCGGCAACCCCGCACGCCTACCCACTTCGATGTAGACGACGCCTAACGTGATGGGAATTCCTGTTTTGTTGTCAAGCACAGCATTCAGAAAGTTGTTACCCAAAGCGTAGTAGTTCTCGGTATTTCCTATAAATCCGTTTTCCTCAAAAAGGTAACGGTTCAACGCAGCGATATGGTGTTCAGCGATGGATGTATCCTGAATCTGCTCTCGAACAGCACTCGCCATCTCGTCTAACCGGCAGAGATAGTCCTCAATCTTAAGCGAAATGTACTCGCTTTGTGCGATTAGGAGCGCGCCCGTTGCGAGTTGAATCTCGGCATCCTCACGTTTGGCAAAAGAAAAAAATGGATCGGTTTGCTGATTTTTCGCCATTTTCTAAAAAAGCAATTTTTTCTTGCATTCCCTGAAGATCTATGATATAATTAAAAACAATAGTCGAGTGGGGGATTAGCTCAGTTGGGAGAGCGCTTGCATGGCATGCAAGAGGTCACCAGTTCAAGTCTGGTATCCTCCACCTTTTTTATTGCGTTTCTTGCTCCAGAGAGGGTGTAGTCTTCTCATCCGTTTTCTGACCGCTTTGTGATCTCGTCATTTTCCGCGGGATACCATTGTCCAGTACGCCTAAAACCGTCAGATGGAGTTGTGCCCGAGTCGGCAACGTCTGAATCAGTCCTTCCTCGGTTTCGTCAATCCGCTTTTGCATCTCCTTACGTTTCACGCGGAACGCCTCCAGTTTTTCTTGAATTTCCACATCTGCGGCAAGCGAATCCCTTACAAGCCGATTCAACGTTTTCAAATCGGCGACTGCCTGAATCTGTTTCTGGCGTTTGAGTTCCCAGAGGGCTTCGATTTGGGTTTTCTGTGCTTCTGTCACGCCGAGGTCGGCCAGGGTAACGCCTTTCTGGTTTCCGTTGTTATTGTTTTGTGCCCACGCGATAACACCGAAAAGCACGACACACACCAATATCCCCAAGCTACCTTTCCACCAAGTAGCCCCCTTATATTCCGTGCATATCCGTTCAACATCTTGCATAGTTTTTACCTCCAACTCCAGTAGCTCTTTTTGAGCATTCCCATACTATAGTAACACGGAATATAGGAGATGTCAAGAGTAAACGGAGCGAAGTCCGGAACGATACCGAGAAATATCCTTGACAAAAAGTGTTCTGTCTGTTAAAATTGCTTGTATATCATACCTCAAGCCGCTGGCATCTTATGCGGGACAGGTTGGCATACAAGGAAGGATTGAATGCTTTACAAGGGCTTACAACTCGATCGGTTTCAAGAGGACGCGATTGCCGCTATTAATCGAGATGCTTCAGTTATTGTCACCGCCCCAACAGGGGCAGGCAAAACTGTCATCGCCGAATATGCCGTCGAAAAGTGCATCGAAGAAAACCGCCGCGTTATTTACACCGCCCCAATCAAAGCCCTCAGTAATCAGAAATATCGGGATTTTTACGCTGAATACGGAGACAAAATCGGTATTGTTACCGGCGATGTGGTCCTAAATCCTTATGCACAAGTGCTATTGATGACCACTGAGATTTTCCGAAATACTATTTTTGATGATATTGAACGCTTACAAGATGTCTCTTACGTCATCTTCGACGAAATCCACTACATTAACGATATTGAACGCGGTACCGTCTGGGAAGAGAGTCTCATCTTTGCACCGCAACATATCAAGTTTGTCTGTCTGAGTGCTACAATTCCAAACATTAACTCTTTCACAGAGTGGATGCAGAGCGTGCGGGATATAGATATTGAAATAGTCGAGGAATTGAACCGTCCCGTGCCTTTGGAACATCATCTCTATTTTCAAGATTACGGTATAGGGAATCCAAGGCACATTTCTCACATCCGTAGCATGGCACAACGTAAGGCACGTAAACGAAAATACGACGCTGATGAGCCCGAACCCGCTTTGCCGTCTGACTTTATAGAAACAAGACTTATCCCACACCTGCGTCGTAAAAAGCAGTTACCGTGTCTCTATTTCTGTTTTAGTCGGAAGGGCTGTGAGGAAAACGCCAACGCACTCGTCTATGGATCGCATCTGCAGCTACTGAATAAAAAACAGCAAACCCAGATTTTGGAGCAATTTGATGCACTCTGCGTTCAATTTGACATCGTAGATGAAAAGAAAATTAATGATTTTCGCAGGTTGATTAGTCGCGGCATCGCCTATCACCATGCCGGTATGTTACCGACACTCAAAGAGGTCGTAGAGCGGTTGTTTACTTCTGGATTGATCCAACTCCTTTTTACCACTGAAACTTTCGCTGTCGGTATTAATATGCCAGCCTGCACTGTCGTCTTCGACAGCCTTGAAAAATATGATGGGATCGGATTCCGTCATCTCAAGGCACGTGAATATCACCAAATGGCGGGGCGCGCGGGGCGACGCGGTATTGATACCATCGGTTATGTCTATGCCCAAATTGTACCCGCTTATGCGGATTCAAAAGAGATTCGGGGTGTTGTCGCGAATAAAATAGAACCCATTGAGAGCCAGTTTAATCTCTCCTATTCCAGTATTCTCAATCTGTATCAGAAGTATGGAGATGACATTTACGATGTTTACACCATGAGTTTGAGCAACCATCAAAACTACGTTCGCGTCGCTAAACTCAATGAACAGATTAAGACTAACACTCAGAAACTCCAAACACTGCCTGAACCTGAATGTATCCATGAGGGAATTGATGGCAGCACACAGATCGAACACTACAATCGCCTGAACCGAGAGCGTGAAAAGAATCTCCAGCGTTTATATGCTGAGAGGGCACAAATCAAATCCCAAACCCGAGGAAAGAAACGAAGAAAAGAGCGAGTTAAAAGATTAAACATTGTTCAACGAAAGATACAGCGTTTTCAGACAAGAGCCGAGCGAAGCCTTTGTGACGAATGTCAGCATTTGAGCACATGTGCCGGAAGATACAAAACCATCCGTAGAGAGGAAGACCGGATCCAAAAACTCAAAAAAAGGACGACACGTATTGAAAACAGCCCCAGAGAGCAAATCGCAGCCCGTCTGAGAGTACTTGAGGAACTCGGTTACGTTGAAGCACAAACACTGCTCCCGCGCGGAGGCACCGCTGCGCACCTCTACGGATATGAACTCCAATTGACGCAATTGCTTTTTAGCGGGTTTTTTGAAAAACTCACGGAAGATGAGATTAACTGCCTCATGGTCGCAATTGTCTCAGAACCCCGTAAGGATGGGTATTTTAAACCTCTCAAAGACGAACGCTTGTTGGAAATACTCTATACAGTCAGTTCTGAGATTTCACTGATCCAGTATTTGGAGGTTGAGCACGAGGTTACGGAAACCACACCCTTTTTGGAACTTCGGCTTTGCACCGCGATGCTCGCTTGGAGCCGCGGTTGTGACTTTGACAAACTTGAAAGATATGCGCGTGTCGATCCCGGCGATTTCGTCCGAACTTTTCGACTTGTTATCGATCAACTCCGTCAAATGCGTCGCGCCATGAGTCAACACACCGCCCTCGTTGAAAAACTCAATCGGTGTATCGGAAAAATCAATAGAGATGTCGTTGATGCAGAACGACAATTACGGATTGGACAGGAGAATCTTGATGACGCAGCCAGAAAGGACGTTGTGGCTGCTGAGATGCCACTGCCGACGAACTCTGAGCACACAGACGGTGTTGTAATTGAGAATGAAACGCCACTTTCCTAAGGAAGGGCATTTCAGACGCCAACGCTCGAAAGAAAGTCGTTGTAATGAGAAATTAATTGTATTACAATAATTAGAGTTTAGTCACCCGGCGGTGATCTGTTCCCCAAAAAAAACTCTTAACTTATAACTTATAACTAAGAACCAATTACAAAGGAGACGGTCTATGGCAAATCAAGATTTCAACTTAATCGGAGCTATTAAAGTACGATCGGCTGCAGAAAATGATGCAGTGAATTTGCACGCATATTGTTTTCCTGAAAAAACCATAGAGCAGGTTACTGAGGAATTAAAAACCGATCTGGAAGCCGAAAGTGGCACCTATCGGCTCGTCGCCGAAGCCAGCGGATACCCGATCGGACAAATCACTGTCAAGAAAGATGCCGTCAATTCGGAAATCGCCCAAGTCGGAAGCCTCGCAGTCGCAGGCCCCTTTCGACAGTTAGGGGTCGCTGACTACCTTATGGAAGCGGCTGCGGCGACTGCAACTGAAAATGGTGTGAAGTCTCTTGAAATAGAGTTAACTCCTTCAGAAACGAGCGTTATTCAGAGATATAAGGCATGGGGGTTCGCCGAGAAACCCGTCGTTATCCTCCAAAAGGTGCTTGGTGAAGCAGAAGCTGCGACAGAAACTGCAGAGGCAGAAATAGAAGTGGAGGCGGATGATGCCGATGAAGACACGGAACAGGTAGAGACACCTGAAACAGGTGATGAGCAAGGCAACCTCCTTGATAGATACTTAGGGGATACACAATGAAGAAACTCTCGCTCCTTTTCGTACTCGTCCTGTTTGTGATTGGGTGCGGTACTCAGAACGAGAACCTCGCTAAGGGCAAGGAATTAATTAAATCGGATAAACGCCGAAAAGAGGAGCGCGCTGTCCGAGAATTTAAGCTTGCCCTCCAACAACCGACCGATACTGCCGAAGCACACTACCTCCTTGGGTTTTACAATTCGCAGGAATTTTATGAACCCAACACCCCTGATTGGGAGGAAGCATCAATCGCTGCGCGCGGCAGACACATGTTCCTCGCATACAAGGAAGAGTCGCGTAAATATCTTGAGAGACTGATTTTTGAGACCCTGCGCGATGACGATTTGGATATTCAGAACGCTGCCCTTGACGCGCTCAAACGCGTGTATGAACAAGGCGACCGGAAACGGCTCATCAGTCAACTCCAGAAAGCCATTAAATCTGGGGATAATCGCGATAGACACAGCGCGCATTGGGTCTTTGGTAATCTCGGTAAAGACGACCCTGCAACACTTGTCCCTATTTTGGTGAAACTGCTTGATCACCGACGAGAGGAAACCCGATTGAACGCAGTCAAAGCACTCGGGGAGATCGGAAGTGAAGACGCAATTCCGGCACTTGCTGCGATCATTGAATCCGGCTCTGCCAGATGGAAACGCGACCGAGAGAAACCCGAAGTACGTCAACTCGCTGTAGAGGCGCTCGGAAAGATCGGTGGTGCTGCTGTCCCAGAACTCATCAAAATTGTTGAGAACAAAGGATCGTCCCTACGCGTTGACGCTATACGCGCATTAGCGACACTCGGCGATGAAAAGGTGGTCGAACCGCTCTTAAATGCTTTGAGAGAACAGAGCAGTCGAGATGTCCCTATCCCTCTTAATTGAATTGTGAATCGGGACAGCACTTTGCGACGCGCCTCATAAACTGAGACGTACTATTGGATGGAAAGGATTTAGCATGCTACGAAAAATAACACGATTGGAAAACATAGCCCGTTTCGCATTTATCCTGCCGCTCTTTACACTGGCTCTCGGACTTGGATGCGATAATCGGCATTACGATGAACGCTTAAAGATGGAAGTTCAACAGTTAGATAGCGACCTTATGAATCGTTGGGCAACAAGTGGCGTCGTCGTTTTAAATACGCAACCCAATGGACCCGCGCACAAGGCACAACTTGAAACCGGCGAACTCATCTCTTATATCATCGTAGAATACCCAATCGGAAGTGTTGGGGACTTTAAAAGTGCAATGAAAGAGGCACTTGATGAGGATAATAACCTCGTTCTTCATTTGAAAGATAAGCCTCCAATTCGTATCGCGCTTCGTAGACGCGGTGATAAAGTAGGGCTCACTGTTGAAGGGAACGGCACTGTACGTGTAAGTCAGATTCAACTCGGAACACCCGCCGCAAATGCCGATATTCAAGTGGGGGACATCGTTGAAAAGATCGTTGATGAGCGTAATATTTATAGCCTTGGGGATTACAAGGAAACGATCGGAAAACTCGCCAAACACAACGTCGTCTTCCGAACCTCTGAATTAATAGGTGTGAAAATTGCCGCCGTCAGTGCACTCGGCGATTTAGGGGACGCACGGGCGATTGAGCCACTCGTAGACCTCTTCAAAAATAGTACGGAATTTTCACTTCGCAAAGCGGCTATTAGCAGTCTCCAACGCCTCGTTGAATTAAGCGTACTCAATGACCTCTTCCAAGAATTTCAAAAAGCGGATGTGAACCAACTCCCTGCCGATAGCCTTCAAGCGAGCCAACTTGAATCCGCCTCAATCCTCGGTTTGCTGACTGTTGATAGAACCGAAAATACTGCTACGCTCAAAGCACCTTTCGGAACACAATTCAGACACAAATCTGAGGCACTCTATCAGAAAATCAATGAGGGACAACTCGCTGAACTTGCACAACAATACATTCAGATTCAGGTGGAACCCGAACAAGAGATTCGGCGTGCGTGTCTCGCTATACTCGGAATTCTCAAACCCATTTCGGCAATTGATGATCTCGTCGCTGTTCTCGAAAACGCAACAGAAATCCCCGGAATCCGTTTCCAGGCAGGACTCGCACTGAGTCAAATTGGTGAACCCGCTGTTGATGCGCTCATCGCTGCTTTTGGGACGAAAGATACCAGCACCAAAGATATAGCCGCTTCTGCACTGGGGGGTATTGGGGGGACTAAGGCACGGGATCAACTGATTAATGCACTTGATACCGCTGACGAACCCGCAATTCGGCTTACGCTGGTGGATGCCATCGCTAAGATTGGCGATACGCCTTCAATACGGGCACTTGAGCGACAACGTGAGAGATACCAACAAGACCCTGACAGCGGCATCCGTATCTTTTTGGATGAGCTCTTTAGAAACTTAGAGAAAAAATCGATGTAGTCCAACGGAGGACTTCGCGCAGTTGGGTGTCGAATACCAATGAAAATTGGACTCATTTCGGACTTACATATAGATGTCACGGCCCTGAACAAAGCACTCATTCCACATCTCCTTGAGGCTGTAAAAGCGGCGGAACTTGACGTTTTGGTGATTGCTGGGGATCTCGCACGACATCTCGTACAACTTTCCGAAATCCTGAACGCTTTTCAACTTGCAAATTTGGCGTGTGAAAAATTGTTCGTTCCCGGCAATCATGACATCTGGGCAATTGAGACACCCGACGTTACAAGCGAACAGAAATGCGACATTATTTCAAAGCTCTGTTATGAATGTGGGTTTCATCCGCTTATGGATGCACCTTTCATCACTGACAAGGTTGCTTTTTGCGGTACTATCGGTTGGTACGATTACACTTTCGCACCGGACGGTTACGATTTCTCCGAAGCACAATATGCCGAAAAAGAATTGATGGGGGCAGTCTGGAATGACAAGCGATACGCGAAATGGTCGGATACGGATCGCAATGTCACGCAACGTTTTGAAGTCGCACTTGAGGCACAAATTGCCAGCGTCCGCGATGCGGTATCCCGCATTATTGTCGTTACACATCATGTCCCGTTCCGCGAGTGTATCCAATATCGAGGCGAATTGCCGTGGGATTTCTTTCGAGCATTTATGGGAAGTAAACACTTTGGTGCATGCTGCTTGAGGGAACCCCTTGTCACGCACGCACTTTTCGGACATGTCCATCAATCTGTTGATATGCAGCTTCGTAATGTACGTGCTATCTGTGCCCCTGTCGGCTATCTATATGAGGAACCTAAGATCGGATTGAAGGCGTATGCCACACAATGTTTGGCTTGTTTTACGGTATAATTGAATTCGGAAAATAGAAAGGAAACTGCTATGGAAATAACCTTAACCAATAGTAATGACGCTGGTGCCCTCGAATTCCCATGGGGTGCAATTAAATGGCTCTGCAACGATCAAATTGACCCAGCGGCTGAGATGACCTTCGGCGTTGTCTATATTAACGCTGGCGAGGGCAATCCTGTCCACTACCATCCGAACTGTGAGGAGCTCATCTATGTCCTCTCCGGTGAATGCGACCATAGTTTGGGCGATGAAGTCATCCCGCTCAAACCTGGGATGATGTTACGTATCCCTCGGAATGTCAAACACAACGCCGTTAATACCAGTTGGCAACCCGTGACAATGATTATCTGTTATTCAGATGCAGACAGGCAAACCGTCTTTGAAGGGTGAGATAAATGACGCGGACAGGTCCCGAGTCGCGCTGCGATTCACTAAAAACCATCACGAAACGAAGTGGAATGATGTCCAGGAGCCCATAGAAAAAAATGTCCAAAGAATCACCCTGCACCGTCAAAATCTGCGGTATTACCTCTATCCATGACGCTCGACTCGCTGCCGATGCGGGTGCGAACTATGTCGGTGTGTTAGTTGATGTCGCTGTATCAGAACGGACGCGTTCTACCACGCAAGCCTCCGAAATCGCAAACGGGAGCCCTATCCCGACTGTGCTTCTACTGTATAACCGCACAACGTCCGATATCCAAGAAATCGTATCCCAAATTCAGCCGTTTGCCCTGCAACTCCTTGGACAGGAATCGCCGCAACAGGTCGAAGCACTTAAAGCCACTGTGTCATGTCAGCTTTGGAAGTCTGTCTATCTACCTGCGGGCAGTCCCGAAAATGTAGATATGCCTGCTGTCCGGGCAGAGATGCAGGCTTATCAGGACGCTGGCGCGGATTTCCTGCTCTTTGATAGCGTTGATATGAGTCTGGAGAAACCCCGATACGGTGGTACAGGGAAGACTTGCGATTGGAACGTCGCTGCTGAACTGATTACAGAAAGCCCACTGCCGGTATTTTTTGCCGGTGGAATCCGCCCAGAAAATGTTAAAGCTGCCATTGAGACGATCCGTCCACACGGCATCGACCTCTGCTCTGGTGTTGAGGCATCGAAGGGGATCAAGGATCCACATAAACTCGAACAACTTATGGAACAGGTTAAGCAAGCCAACTAAAAACGTTGAAATTGTCGTTATCTGTAAATTGGATAACAGAAAATTGTTTTAATCACATCTTAAAATAAATTATAGGACCAGGCACTTGTATGCCTGTCCTGTCAACTCATGGAGGTTGTCATGAACCATCGTTTTGTCTACTTTGGGCGGACTTCTAACTTTATTCTCCAGTTAGCTGCTGTTGCAGTAATCATTTGTGTGATGTCTATTAGCAGTTTCTCGACTGCCTTTGCTGATGCTCATGAGGTTGAAGGTGAAGTGTCGGAAGAAAAACCGATGGAAGAAAAACCAAAAATTACCGGATGGTTTCAAATTGATGTTGATAGCTTGGGCACCTATTTCTTAGTTGGTGCGAGTCATCCACTCAGCGGTGGCCTTTCATTTGATTCTAATATCTATGTGAACGATCATTTGGGCGAATTTGATATGGGGGTTTCATTCCCTGTTATCGCAAATGACAGCATGGCACTGCTGCTAACACCGATGCTCGGCGTTGGGTTCAACTATACCAGTCCAGACGGACCCTATGCCTTATACCCGCAAATCTTTGCGATCCTGCCCGCTGGTAAAATCTTCGGTTTCCATTGGACAATCGGCACAGTCAAGACTCTATTTGATAGTGAAACCCTTGATGAACTCTACAACCGGACTTACATTACATACGCTCTTAATGATACCGTCGCTATCGGTCCGCAGTTTGAATCCGTGCTTGGTCTTGGTGATGGTGGTGGATTGTGGGCTTTAAATTTCGGTGGACGTATAAATATCGGCTATGGTGAGAATAACACGCTTGGCATATACGTTGGATATGAGACCAAAAAAGACGAAGGACAAACCGGACTTACCGGTCGAATGAATTTTACGCGTAGATGGTAGGCATACTTTCTCTATCGACTTGTAGGGGCAGCCCTTGTGGCTGTCCCTTCGTGTTTATTCTACCAAATAGACATGAATCGTCCGATCTTTCGCACGTGAGAAGGCAGGCAATGTCTTTACAAGATGTCCACGTTCGCGAATCCAACTCCGAACTGCCAGATCCGCATCGAAAACGTTAAAACTCGCCACATCCACGACAAACCATAACCGATCTTTTCCAGAAATTTCCCATTCTCTCTCGAATCCTTCTCTGTCCTCCAACAACCCGCCAATGTAGACTGCGGTCAGTTCTGGAAGATAATATCGACCCATCTCAGGTTCTGAAAGGACCACTTTATCACTTGGTCTCTTCTCGACTTGAATCGCTGCAAACGCCTCCCGCCATCTCGGTCTTCCCCCATTTTCAATTTTAAAATAGAGATAGTCTTGCGACAAGAGCGTCACCAAAAGTATACACGGCACAAGTATACCGAGCGTATTACTTGGTTTCATCTCTATTGTTTCCCATATCCGTTCACACACACCTTTTCCTGTAGGAGCGAGTTGTGCTCGCGATTCCTGTGTTTTTTCACAAATTCGTTCGCAGGCAACACCTGCCAGAATAAAGTAGGCCGGGGTTGTCCAAAATAGATAATAACCAGCGACGTTTTGAAACTGCGATGCTGCGAGGAAGAGTGCCAACGGCACACCCGCGTAACAGAGTAAAAACCGGACAGACCTGTTGAGTCCCGTCGCAAGGAAACCGAAGAAGGCAGCAACTGCTATCGGAACACTCACCCCGTGGACGAGCGTTAGCACAATATAGAGTGGGCTCCGCTGCCACACATTGCGTCCCCACCCCGAGAAGAGATAGCCCCGAACTTGTGGAAGTATCAGTGCGAACACCGGCATCGCGAAAGGGCTAAAGAAAATAAGCAGATTCAGCCACCGTTTTTTGTTGGATTTTTCTGATAGACAGATCAGGGCATAGACGGCTAATGCTGGCACAATTACAACGGAGAGGATGTGTGAGAGAATTAAACAAAAACAAGAAAGGAGTGCACCTATCGTCAAAAGCGTCGAATCGCGTTCCAGAGACAGATAGAAGCACCACGCTGTCAGGACCCCAAAGAGTAACGTAAAGACTGGATAACGGGCGTTCTGTGTCCAAAACAGGTGCCAACTTGAACACGCCATAAACGTGCTACCAAGAAGTCCTATTCGCCAATTGAATAGTGTGCGTCCTAACCCAAAGACTGCAGGAATTGAGACGATCCCGACAATACAGGGAATCAAACGACTCCCCCATTCGCTATCACTCGAAAGCACGATGGATAACTTTACTGCAAGATATGGAACAGGGTTTGGAATGCTCTGCCAACTCTCTAACGAAAGTTTCTGTGCATCTTTAACAGTAAAAACCTCATCGATCCAAAAACTCCACTCGCCCAAATTCCAGAAACGGAGAAATGCCCCGAATATTACAACAGTGCTTAAAAGCGCAATATGCTTTTTTTTTGGGCAATCTTTTGTTGAAAATTTCAGCATTTTTGTTAGAAACCTGTTTCCTCACTTAATAGTGAATGGTTAATGGTTAAGAGCGGCGTGTCGCAAGAACTCATTACGCTAACTGCTACAACGGGAACTACCAACCATCAACCACCAACCACCAATAGCCAATTGGCACGCGTTTTGCTTTAAGCGACAATAGGTGCGCAAGATGTGCTGGTGAAAGCCTATTATTTGCAGGCGAGTATATCAGAAAATTATGTCGGAGTCAGAGGCTCCGTTCTAAATAAAAACCTGAACTGGCACGATAGCACCGTGATTGTCCGTTAACTAAATCTACACAACACCCATGCACGCTTTAGTGTGCACAAGGAGATTTTAATGAAAACGCATACATTTTGGTTCGTTCAGTTGTTAGCAGTGGTCTGTATTTTCGCCGTCGGTAGTATCCATACTGCCTATGCAGACGCACATGAAGCCGGTGAAGAGATGGTGGAGGAAGAGGCATCAAGTGCTTCGGGTTGGTTCCGTACCGACACGGATAGTTTAGGAACACAGATCTGGGTTGGTGCCAGTCATTCTCCAAGTTTCCTCGGTGGTCTCTCATTAGATACCGACATTTATGTTGTTGGGACGTTCGGTGAGTTAGATATCGGGCTCGGTATTCCGGTTGTCGATAGCGACTCACTGTCACTCAGTTTCCTTCCTATGGTAGGTATTGGGTTTGATTACGCTGCACCGAACGGGCCATCTTCCTTGATTGCCCCGCAGTTGTTTACGTATCTCACCGCTGGTTCCATCTATTTTGAGTCATGGATACAAGGGTTCTTCAATTCGCCTTTTGATTATGGGGACGATTCGATCTATACCCGAAATTTTTTACTTCTGTCGCTCAACGATACACTCTCTGTTGGTCCACAGGTAGAAGTAACGCTTGATTTGACCAACGGTGGACTCGGTGGTCTTGCTCCCGGTCTTCGGGCTAATGTCGGCTATGGCGAGAATAACACCCTCGGAGTTTTCGTCGGGTTTGAAACCCAAAAAGAGGACGAAGATACTGGAATTACGGGCAGAATGACCTTCGTCCGCACGTGGTAAAGACGCGAACTATCAGTTGTTAGTTATCACTTATTCGTAAAAATAGGCGTGTGATGGATCAGCCCTTCTTTACTGATTGCTGGCAACTGACTGTTGTTCTACAAGGAGTTATTTCAAATGAAGAAAAAGGTGACTATAGTCGTTTTTGCCCTTACTTGCCTATTAAGTCTAAACGTTTTCGCCTTAAATGGATCTATTGAGGGCGAGAAGGTTTCTGACGCAAAATATATGGCTGACACGTTATGGGTGCTTGTCGCTGCATTTCTCGTTTTCTTTATGCAAGCAGGATTCGCTATGGTGGAATCAGGATTCACACGCGCCAAGAACGCCGTCAACATTCTCATGAAGAACCTAATGGACTTTTCGATGGGTTCGATCGCATATTGGGCGATCGGTTTTGCCATCATGTTTGGTGCCGGTAACGCATTCATGGGAACAAGTGGATGGTTCGTGCCAGCGGAGTCCGATGCGTTTGGCTCGTTAGAATGGAGCTCTGTCCCAACGTATGCCGCGTGGCTCTTCCAGTTGGTGTTCGCCGCTACCGCTGCAACTATCGTCTCCGGCGCAATGGCGGAACGCACACAGTTCAAAAGTTATCTGATTTACAGCGTCTTCATCACCGGTATTATCTATCCGATTGTTGGGCATTGGATTTGGGGTGGTGGTTGGTTGTCAAGTCTCGGTATGTCTGACTTTGCTGGGTCAACAGTTGTCCATTCGACAGGCGGTTGGCTCGCTTTGACAGGTGCTATCGTCTTAGGTCCCCGTGCAGGTAAATACGACAGTGAAGGCAATCCAAGACCGATTGCTGGACACAACCTTCCGCTTGCTGCGCTCGGGGTCTTTATTTTATGGCTCGGATGGTTCGGATTTAACCCAGGTAGCCAAATGGGTGCTGATGCAGCCGATATCTCCAGTATTGCTGTAACCACCAACCTCGCAGCAGCAGCAGGTGCTATTCTGGCTATGATTACCGCATGGATATTCCTCGGTAAACCCGATGCAGGTATGTCCCTCAACGGCGCACTCGCTGGGTTGGTCGCAATTACTGCAGGCTGTGCCTCTGTGAGTCCAGTATCCGCTGCGATTATCGGTGCCTTGGGTGGTATCGTCGTTGTTCTGAGTGTCCTATTGTTCGAAAAACTTCGCATTGATGACCCGGTTGGTGCTATTTCTGTACATGGTACCTGTGGTGCCTTAGGAACGATTCTCCTCGGATTTTTCGACAGTGAAAGTGGCGTTTTCTTCGGTGGTGGGTTCGAGCTTCTCTGGGCACAGTTCGTTGGTGTTGTTGCTGTTCTCGTATGGTGTCTCGTTACTGGGTTTATTCTCTTCTACGGTATCAAAGCCGCTACAGGTTTGAGAGTCACTGAAGAAGAAGAAATGGCAGGACTTGACTACGAGGAACACGGGGCAAGTGCCTATCCAGACTTCAACGTCTCTTCAATACGCTAAACGTATTTTTCTGATAGCCTTTCGGCTATGAAACGAATAGGGACCGCCCACTGGAAGTTTCACTTTTATCCCTGAGTTTTACTTCACGATTTGTGGGCGTTTCCCTTTTTGCTGTTGTATTTGATTGCCTTTTTCTCTCTGTTATAGACTATAGTTCACTGGTTATTCCAATAGGAACGGATGCTACCTTCACAGGATCAAAGTGCTGGTGGAACTAAATACACTTGAAATTATTACTTGATACCTTCGCTGTATTCTGCTAAAATGGCGAATTAATGTCTTTTATCGTAAAATCGGGAAATATAACTTCTGGCTTACAAACTCACTTTTCTGCTGGATGAAATTCTGGAATTCACCAGCGAAAGTGTACCCTTAACTGAATAGTAGACAGAGCAGTCTGCTTTTATAGAACAACGGAACAAGCACTATGTGCTTGTAATATTATGGAGGATTCAGATGCGACAACGATGTGCATCAACGTCTGCGAAAAAACGATCTGGTTATACACGTATTGGGACGTTAATTGTTATTCTATTAATTTGTGGCGTGCCGAGTTTGGCGATGGCACAAGAGGCTGCACATGATTCAGGTGACACCGCTTGGATGCTTACCTCAACGGCTCTCGTCCTATTTATGACTATCCCCGGACTTGCCCTCTTCTATGGAGGACTCGTACGCGTCCAAAATGTCCTCTCTGTCCTTATGCAATGTTTTGCATTGACAGGGTTGATTACTATTATATGGGTTATCTGTGGTTATAGTCTTGCCTTTAACACCGCTGGTATGGAGGCAGGAAAAATCACGCTCACTTCTTTTGTTGGCGGGCTTGGTACTATGTTCCTGCGCGGCATCGGTGTAGATACCCTCTCTGGGACTATCCCTGAAACCGTTTTTATCACCTTCCAACTCACATTCGCGATTATTACACCTGCGCTGATTGCCGGTGCGTTCGCTGAGCGGATGAAATTCTCGGCGATGCTCATCTTCTCTATAGTCTGGTCGATAATCGTGTACGCACCGCTCTGCCACATGGCATGGTCTGGCGACGGATCGCTGTTTGGCGATATTATCGGGGCACTTGACTTCGCGGGTGGTACTGTTGTGCATATTAACGCAGGAATCGCAGCACTCATCGCTGCTATCTTAGTCGGGAAACGTCTCGGTTACCAAACAACAGCAATGCCACCGCACAGCTTAACGCTGACCGTTGTTGGCGCATCTATGCTTTGGGTCGGATGGTTCGGCTTCAATGCCGGTAGTGCTGTTGCTGCTGATGGTGCTGCGGGTATGGCGATGCTCGTCACCCAGATTTCAACCGCAACCGCCGCCATTGCGTGGATGTTCGTTGAATGGGCGAAACACGGCAAACCGAGTGCTTTGGGCATTGTAACAGGTGCCGTCGCTGGGTTGGTTGCTATTACCCCCGCCTCTGGCTCCGTCGGACCGATTGGTGCCCTCGCTATCGGTATCGTTTCAGGGGTTGTCTGTTTCTGGGGTGCTACCAGCTTAAAAGCGCAGCTCGGCTATGACGATTCCTTAGATGCTTTCGGTGTTCACGGTATCGGTGGGATTGTCGGAGCATTATTGACTGGCGTTTTTGCCGCCGAAGGCTTAGGTGGTGTTGGATTGGATAAAAGTATCGGGATGCAAGTTTGGGCGCAATTCCTTAGCATCGTCGTTACTATTATTTGGAGTGGTGTGCTTTCGTTTATTATCCTCAAGATTGTTGATGCCATAGTCGGCTTACGCGTTGAAGAGGATGAGGAACGTATGGGACTCGACCTTTCCCAACACAACGAACGTGGATACAATCTCTCATAAGGGATAATTTTGCAATTCCGCACGATTACAAATCGTGCTGACAAATGTAAGGGCGGACCGCAGTGTCCGCCCTATATTTTTTATTTATTTTCTACCGCAAACTTTTAGTTTGCGACTTAGGATGCACAATCTGACAGATTATATTACAACTGAACAAGGACCCTCAACATTTGCTTATATCTATCACTTAATTACGCTGTCGTCACCCGTGCAACGATCTCTTCATCGGACAATCTACCACTCTCTACAAGCAAACGCTCGCTTGCGCCAATACTTCCATACACCTCAGCAATCCATCCCGTGTCAAATGCATCACCCGTGTTATGGATAATCAGCGGTCGCGGGGCAATGAGTGTTCCTGCAGTCCAAAAATCCCCGACCTGCCGGATATTCGGTATGGGGAGCGTTTCCAAGAAAGCAGCGTCGCCATCAAGATCGTCTTGCAGGTCAAATTCTGCTGCATCCACAACAACGTTTTTTACATCCGTAAATCCTGCCGCCAGTAGACTCCACAATCCCGCTTCGCCGATCCCAATCAAGTTCACCTCTGAAACGTCACCCCTACCTGTCCAACAGTGCAGTGCCGTCACAATGTCTTGCACGCGTGATGCGGCAGTTGTTCGGTTATAGGTAGTAAAGTAATTGGTATCTTCTGATCTCTCATAATTCGTATGTTCACCTGTACCGAAAACATCAATCAGGAGCACTTTCCGGTCGGTACTGAGCAAGTCCGTGATGAGTGGCAACGGTTCACCCGTTTCTGTATCAATTAACTTCTCTTTGCCTTCTGGATGAACGATAACGACAACCGGATCGTGTCCAACTTGTGGTTCTGGGCTGAATAGAATAGCAGGGATAGCGTCTTCCATATCTTTTCTGCTGATGATAAGATGTCTCGCGGATAAGTTTGTCTGATAGGTTGTTGGGAACGCCCCCTCTGGTTCAACAAGCGTTACGTCCGTACTTTTCGGAATCTGTAATCCGAGTGCGTGTTGCAACCCGCTCCCCATCTCTTCACGGAACGTCTGGAGTTCTGTTTCATTCGTCGGTTTCCGTTGTTCCAGTGCTTTGCGGCACCGATTTGCCCAAGTCGGTAGAAACGCCTCCTGTTTTAAGGCATGTACGGGCATCTCACGTTCTGAGAAAACCAGCAAGGCATCGTCGGGTTCGACCTGAAACGGAACTTCTTTGAACGTCGAAGCGTCCTCGACCCCTAAAAACCATTTAGCAAACCAAGCATACACGGCTTCGCGGCTTTCTTGATTGTAGTTGTGTTCTGCGTCTACCTGAACCTGATGCACTTTGTCTTCGGCATCGAAATGGGCATAGATGCTTCGGATGGCAGGATATTCAACCGTCGGTGTATTCACCGTCCAGTCACCTGTTGCCGACACCAGTAGAAGCGGTCTCGGTGCCATCAGCGCGCCAATCTCAATGTTGCTGACATCTAAACGCAGGTTCGGTGCGTTTTCACAGAGGCAACCGCCTTGCATCGTCGCTGAAATCATATTCACAGGTGCTGAGACCTTGATCCGTTCATCAACCGCTGTCAAAATAAAGGTCTGCGTGCCACCCCCTGACGCACCTGTACACCCAATGCGTTCACTGTCCACATCTGGCAGGCTCTCTAAAAAGTCGATGGAGCGGATACTGTTCTGAAGTTGAAGCCCCATTGCACTGAGACCCCATAATCCTTCGTGGACACCCCCGTAGCGGTGGTCTATCTGTTTACCACTATCGTTGTAACCGAGCATATCGTACGCAAAAATGACGTAACCCTGCTTAGCAAAATTGATGCAGCGACCCGGGATGGAGCCCCGTTCAATGCTCTCAAGCCTCCCGCGCGTCCAGTGTCCGTGTGGACTCACAATCCCTGGAAACGGACCCGATTTCCCCAGTGGGCGATAAAGGTTTCCGGTTGTGAAGAAGCCGGGAAACGGTTCAAAGTAAACCTTCTCCACACTGTAATCTTCTCGTTCGATTCTTCCGAAGATTTCGGCATTTAGCGGTGTCGATTCGTGCGTTGGGACTAAGCCGTTAGCAACCCGAATCTGTTGACGTAACGCTGCGGCTTTTTCTGTCCATTCCTCTTTGCTATAACCCGGAAAGGTATAGGGTGTATTCACATCGCGTGGCGTACCACCGCGGGTATCGTTAACAACCTGCGAGGCATCCGTAAAAACATGGGCGAGTTCATGGTGTTGTTCAGTCATCATTGATTCCCTCTAATTGCTTCTTGGTTCTCTGTAGCAAGTTCCATATTGGGACCTACACTCTCTTTTGGTGTAACCAAAGCATCCACATCCACTTTTTCCGCGCTACAATTCTCAGCTGCCAGTGGTTCAATAGAAAGTCGACACCCAAGCGCGGTAAGAATGGTTCTGAGTGTGTCAACCCGTGGTGTGTCTTCGCTGGATAACATTTTCGTAAGGATTTGTGGGTCCATGCGGGTTCTTTTCGCAACCTCTGCAACTCCGCCTTTCGCTTCTACAACTGCTTGGACTGCGCTCACCACAGCGGCAGAATTCCCGAATACTTGGTAATCTTCCATGACTGCTTGGAGAAATCCAATAGCAGCTGTTGGGTCAGCGGCGAGTTGTTCAATTAGAATATCTCGCCATTTTCGGTATTTTCTCATGTTCGTGTCTCCTTGTATTCATGCCAATAAGTTTTTGCACGTGCAACATCGCGCGTCTGTGATGACTTGGCACCACCGCAGATCAAAAGCACGATTGTATTATCTACTTCACCAAAATAGACGCGATAACCTGCACCGACATGGATACGAAGTTCAAAAACGCCACCACCAACAGAACGATAATCGCCGAAATTGCCGTGTTCAAGAGAGACAAGTCGGGAGCGAATTCTGCTTTGTGCTCTTGTATCTCGAATCGCGTTAAACCATTCTGTGAAAGGTTCACGTCCGTTTTGGGTTCGGTAAGTTTCTATTTCTCGTGGGTGTATGTCGCGCATGAATGCTTTCTTATTTCTTTTTCTATCAGTAACAGTTTGCAATCAATGAATTAAGTATAACACAGCCCCTGCTATTTTTGAACTTAATTTAAAACCTTTGATTTCCCGAACATATTCTGATATAATACACTCAAAAAAGGACAGACATAATGAAAATACTGGTTATTGGGCAAGGGGGACGTGAACACACACTCGTCTGGAAGCTTGCCCAGAGTTCGCTCGTCGAAAAAATCTATTGTACCCCCGGCAATGCTGGCATCTCACAAATCGCAGAATCTATCCCTATGCCAAACGAGTTTACTGACTTGGCAGATTGGGCGGAATCCGAAAATATCGGGCTAACTGTTGTTGGACCTGAAGCACCATTGGCTGAAGGGATCGTTGATACGTTCCACGACCGTGGACTAAAAGCATTTGGACCCAATAAACGCGCCGCTCGCCTTGAAGCCAGCAAAGATTTTGCGAAACAGCTCATGGTGAAGAATAACATACCTACAGCAGCGCACCGTACATTTACGGATGCTGAAGAGGCGATGGCGTATGTCGAAGATCAAAATACACCTGTTTTTGTTAAGGCAGACGGACTCGCTGCGGGTAAAGGCGTTATCCCCGGACGGACCTTCAAACAGGCAGCGCAAGCTGTCACAACTATTTTGGTGGACAAGGCATTTGGCGAAGCAGGCAGTAGCGTGGTGATTGAGGAAGAATTAATCGGCGAAGAAGCCTCCTTTACTGTCCTCACCGATGGTACACACTGTCTGCCTTTTGTCTCTTCGCAAGACCATAAAATGTCTCACAATGGAGACACAGGGAAAAACACCGGTGGGATGGGAGCCTACTCGCCTGCCCCTGTTATCACACCTGAACTTCACGACGATGTGATGCATCGCATCGTCTACCCAACTGTCAACGGTATGGCGGCTATCGGAAGACCCTTCAGAGGTGTGCTATACGTCGGATTGATGATTACGGATGCCGGTCCGAAGGTGGTGGAATTCAACTGTCGTTTTGGAGACCCGGAGGCACAAGTGCTTTTACCGCGTCTCAAAAGCGATTTGGTGCCTCTGTTGATGGCGTGTATTGATGGAACGCTCGCACAGCACGCTGATGTTGAATGGCATAACGAAGCAGCAGCCTGTGTCGTCATGGCTTCTGGTGGGTATCCTGATCCATACCAAACGGGCAAAATCATTACAGGATTGGAAGATGCCGCAACGCTTGAAGGTGTGAACGTCTTTCACGCAGGGACGAAACAGGAGGGTGAAGACATCGTCACGGATGGCGGTAGAGTGTTAGGTGTTACGGCTACTGCTGATGGGTTACACGATGCGATTCGACGGGCATATCAGGGTGTCTCTGCTATTCAGTTCGCCGATGCACATTTTCGGAACGACATCGGATACCGAGCATTGGAACGGGATTAAGCTGCTGTCGAGGTTTCCTAACCTCGCCAGTCATCTGGTATAATATAACGTAATAATGGTGCAAAGAAATGCAGGCTGAGCTCACATACAAAATAGCCAAATGTTGCACCCCACAAGAGGGAGACCCGATTACCGGCTATTTCAAAGAGGACGGCACGATTACTGTCCACAACGCCATCTGCAATTCAGTCCAGAGTTTACGGGCAGAGCGATTGCTAAAGGTAACATGGGATGAGATCCGGGCGACCGAAGCCGCAGCGGATGCTGTCCCACTTGCACCTGAATTCGCAGAACTTGATGAAACTGATTACTTTATACTCAAGCACCATCAAGAATTTGGAATGGACTACTCCATCGTTGTTGCTGAGGCTTTAAGAGTTCCACTTGAGGAGATGCAAAAACGGCACCGAAAATTAAGGGAACTTGGTGGATTAAAACGGGTGCAAGGACGTGTAATCCAATATCGGAAAAATATCGTTAAAGGCAAATGGATTAAGCACCGAAATCATACTTATTATGAACTGACACCAGAAGGCAAAACGTGGATTGCAGCTTTTGAAGACCAGCAGCTTTCGTCTGAAACATAGATATACTAAAACTTGAATATATACTGTGTAGCACAAACTTTTAGTTTGTGGCATTGGGGAATAACCCTATAAAATACCTCGACCATCGATTGCCCAGACGTACCGAATTAAAAGACTGAAACACACTAAGAGGGTTTATCATGTTAAATCAACTCCTGAATTGGCGCATTGATGCCCAACGGCGTAGAAATAGGATACGTTCTGTCATTTTATTATCTCTTATTGTCCACATGATTGTTGTTATTGTCTATCTCTTCTTGCCGGTAAACCAACTCAGCAATCAGCAGGAGGATGCCTATGCTGTTGATTTGATTGACGATGCAGAGGCACCCAGGAAGCGGAGCCCGAAACCCAAACCGCCATTGACAAAAAAATTGTATGATCCCAATCAGCAGCTCGCAAGAAATGCGGAGGATAGGAAAATTGAAACGACGCGGAACAAAATAGATGAAGTCATGAAACTCAGTTCACGCGTTGTGATTCAGGATGTTGAAGTCAATAAAGCACCGGAAAGTGAGATCATTCCAGATGTTATGACGGATGCCCAATTAAGAGAGGCGGAAGCCTCAAATCTCAGTAGACTCATCTCACAACCCGGACGCACCGATGGTCGCGGGGTTGTTACCGGTAGAGTTCGAGCGCGTGGAGACGAGGGCATGGGGAGGTTCCGCGGCAGTGGACAGGGCGGTGGAGATGGACTCCTCGGCGGCGGTGGGGTTGACGGTATCGCAGATAGACTCGGTATCATCGATTTCCTCAATGAACTCAACGGACCCAAGGATGTTGTTTACTGTCTTGACATCACCGCAAGTATGGTGGCAGCGGGAATGAAAAAGTTACCATTGGCAGTAAACGCACTCAAAGATTCTGTAATGATGTTAGGCGATGAGGACAAGTTTAACATTGTAACGTTTTCTGACACGGCAAAATTTATGAGCGAGGAAATGCTCCCCGCAAACGCTAAAAACATAGATCGTGTTTTCAGGTATCTTAACAGGTTCACGCCAGAGAGCCTTTGGGGAAATAGTGACACTAACATTCTTTTTGCCATCAAAACTGCTTTGTCGTTTGAACCCACTGTTGTTGTTTTGATAACGGATGGCTTACCGGTCGGAGATGATGATAATGAGACGGTATACATTGAAGCAAACCCACAGAAAATTCTGGACGCTGTTCGTGAATCTAATCGCAATAACGCTGTTATCTATGTTGTCGCGTTTGAATTTCACCCAAAACATTCGCCTGCTGCGAAACTCCTCGTTCCCTTAGCTGAAGAACACAATGGAAAAATAAAGATGATTGATAGTGAACAATTGTTTGAATTGGCAGAACAGGAAGGGTTGAACGATTAATTCTTACATCTTGAAATTGGAGTAATATATGAATCAAAAATCTGCTACGAGTATCATTCAGCAGTTTCGGCTCGACGGCAAAGTGAGTCTCGTTACTGGCGCAAGTCGGGGCATCGGACTCGCTATGGCGGAAGGGCTCGCAGGCGCGGGTTCCGAACTCGTCATCGTTGGCAGAGAACTGGAGACTTTAACACCCGTTGCTGAACGAATTGCTGCGGAGACCGGTAGAACCGTCCTCCCAATTCAGGCGGATGTCGGGAATCTCACTGAAATTGATGCGCTCGTTGCCCAAACTGTTGAAACCTTCGGCAGAATTGATGTACTCGTCAATAACGCTGGCGTCAATAGACGGAATCCTGCACTGGACTTTACCGAAGTGGATTGGGATTTCGTCACAGATATTAATCTCAAAGGTGCCTTCTTTCTCGCAAAAGCCTGTGGTAATGTTATGAAAGAACAGAAATCTGGCAAGGTCATTAATACCTTATCGCTCACCTCAGCGATCGGGTTACCCACGAGTGTCGCCTACACTGCGGCGAAGGGCGGATTACTCCAACTCACAAAACTCCTTGCCGTCGAATGGGCGGAACACAACATTCAAGTGAACGGCATCGCACCCGGGTTTATCCGGACAGAGATGACCGCACCCGCACGCGAAGACAACCGCAATGAATGGATCCTCAATCGAACACCCGCCTATCGGTGGGGAGAGCCTGAAGACTTGGCAGGTTTGACAATCTTCTTCGCATCCAATGCCTCCGATTTTGTCACCGGTCAAATGGTTTTTGTGGATGGTGGATTCATGGCAGGAAGCGACTGGAGGCGACGTTCCTGAGATGCAAAAAGAACACATTCTCGGACAAGACGAAAACCAGACTTCACTCAAAGAAATTGAACGGATCCTGCACGAACTTCAAATTGAAGATGCTGTTCTCTTCGACCATGCCCCCGTTTTACGCATCCAGATCCCCGAGGCACAATTTGCGCATGCACTCGAAATCCGAGAAGTTTTAGTTGCGCGCATAAAACCGCTCGGATACCGTTTCGTTGCCCTTGATTTAGATGAATTGTAGGGCGAATGGTGCTTTAAAAATTTGATTTTCCCGTCCCAATGTGTTATAATTTTAAAGCAAAACTTGCGAGGCTTGATAGAGCCTGACGTTCGTGCTTAAGCCCCCAATGAAAGTGCGGAAGAGATGCAACAGAAGAGCGGCGTAAGATATAAGGATACCGATGCAGAAAACTGAACAGGAACCTTCACCAACACAGCATCTTGTTACGACTTACCTCAGCGATGTCAAACGCAGGGTTGATGCCTGCATCTTCGATTTCCTCCCGACTGCCCACGAGCACCCGGATGTACATCAGTTGTACCAGATGATGTTAGACTACCCTCGCCGCGCCGGTAAAGGGTTAAGACCGGCGCTCTGTATGCTTATCTGTGAAGCGTTCGGCGGAGATCCAGAACGCGCCGTAAACACTGCCGCCTCACTCGAACTCCTCCAGAATTGGCTCCTGATTCACGACGATATTGAAGACGGTTCCGAACTCCGTAGAGGTGAACCCTGTCTCCATCAAAAGCACGGAACTCCGATGGCAATCAACGTTGGTGATGCCCTGCACTGCAAGATGTGGGAACTCCTCCACCGAAATACAGAGGTCCTCGGACATGAACTCGCCTTCCGGATTTTATCGGAGTTTATACAGCTCAGCAATCAAGTGGTTGAGGGACAGCACATCGAATTAAGTTGGGTCAACGATAATCGCTGGAATCTCGACGAGGAAGACTACTTGACAATGTGTGTACAAAAGACCGCTTGGTATACCTGTATCACGCCTTGTCGGGTCGGGGCAATTATTGGCGGGGCAAGCGAAACAGAAATAGACGGATTCGTTGAACTCGGCAAAGACATCGGGATCGCTTTCCAGATTCAGGACGATGTCCTTAACCTCATCGGCGATGTCGGTAGGTACGGAAAAGAGATCGCTGGCGACATCAGCGAAGGCAAACGCACCCTCGTTCTTATTCATCTCATTAACGCCTGCACTGCTACCGAAGCACAGCAGATCATTGATATCATGGCACGTCGGCGAGATGAGAAGTCCGAGGCGGAAGTTGAGAGCGTTCTTCAGTTAATGCAAAAATATAAATCTATTACTTACGCCCAGCAACGTTCTAAAGCCCTGCTACAGGAAGCTGCAGGACGGTTTAGCCATAACTTTGCCCATCTCCCTGATGAACGTGCAAAACAATTGTTTTTATCTTTAATTCATTTTTTCGTTGAACGTGAATACTAACTGATAACCAGTAAAAAGGAGAGGTTAATGAACGATATTTCTTCTGGAAAATTGCGTGGCATCACCAAACTCGCCGATACAAACGGTCGTTTTAAAATGATGGCAATCGACCAGCGCGGCTCCATGGTTCAAGCACTCGCGGATACACTAAACAAGGACAATGCCGATGTCCAATATGAAGATGTCGCTGCACTCAAAACCTTGATAACGCGGGTTCTTGCCCCGAATGCCACTGCAGTTCTCACCGACCCGATTTACGGACACCCCTACTCTATCACGGAGATTCCACGCGATGTCGCACTGCTACTCGCTTATGAAGAATCAGGTTATGTCAGCGAAGGGGTTGCCGAAAACGAGCGTCTCTCCAATCCGATTGAAAATTGGAGTATCGCGAAGGCACAGCGCGCTGGCGCAGATGCCATTAAACTCCTCGCCTACTATCACCCCGATGCTTCACCAGAAACCCTGAAACATCAGCAAGCCTTTGTACGCCATGTCGGAGACGAATGTGAGAAGCACGATCTGCCGTTCCTCTTGGAGTTGGTGAGCTACGCACTTGAAGGGACTACGAAGAGTGTCGCGTTTGCAAAACAGAAACCGGACCTTGTTATTCGGAGCGTCGAGGAATTCATTGATCCCAGTTATAAAGTCGATATTTTGAAATTAGAGTTCCCCGCTGACCTTAAATACACTGCGGATTATCAAAATTCTGATTTTTATGCTGGGGATTCGGCTTACGAACTCGCTGAAGTGAAGGAAGTCTGTCAGAAATTGGACGAAACCTCAACGCTGCCTTGGGTCATCTTAAGTGCCGGTGTTGATATTGAGGAATTTATCGAAAACGTACACCTTGCAACCGGTGCTGGCGCGAGCGGGTTCCTCTGTGGCAGAGCCATCTGGAAAGACGCTGTCCAGTATTATCCTGACACCAACGCCGTCAAGCAATTCCTTGAAAACGAAGCGACGACGAACTTCACAAATGCGAACGCTGCAGCTGAAAGCGCACTACCGTGGTTTGAACATCGCCAGTTCGGAGGCGAACAGAATGTTCGTGTAGCCAAGCAGTCTGGGACGTGGTATCAGGACTATTAGATCCCATTTGAGTTCAATTGATGGGAGGTGCTGGCAGCTTGCAACAACGGTGCAAGCGGGACTTGACCGAAAACCGTCAGGATGCTAATGGTCTGATTTGCGCTTGGCGAATCGCTAAAAAATCTTATTCTACGCTCCCTGGATCTTTGAAAAGATTTTCTGAGCAATCTGGAGGGTTGTGTCCGCTGAGACCTTCCCTCCTGTTTCTGCTACCAGTATAACAACGGTGTCTTGGACGAATAGGAAATTCGCATCCGCTTGCCATACCATAGTGCCCAGACCGTGTTTGTTGTTCGCTGGCGGTTGATAGATAGAATCGCGTCCACCGGGTTTTGGCACCGTCTGCGCCGATAGCCGGAATCTACCTTCATCAGCCGCTGCGCATGCCTCGTCGCCCGACGCAAAAAACCAGTAATGAATCGCTACTGCCGCTGCCGCTGTCTGGTTTAACCACCATCTATCACGCCAGCCGAATTGCGCGGAAGGAGCCTTCGGTGCTGTTGGAGAATAGATCTCTTGGGAGGAGACATGGCGTGCTGCCACGTCTGCAAGGTCATCAGTTGTGAGTTGAATCTGTTCCAGCGTGAGTTTCATAAGGGATATAATAGCATTTCAATCGCGGAATTTCAAATTAAAAACGGTGCGTGTTCCCACTAACTTATGGACTTTCTAAAAAAATAAAGGTTTTTTAACCAGAAATCAACTAATAAAGAAATAGATAAATATTTTAAAGGTTCTCAGTTACTGACGACTATATGCGAATATTATCACGATATATCCTCAAAGAATTTTTTCCGCCCTTCATAATAGCACTCACCTGTTTCACCGCTATGCTTATCTTCAATGATCTGTTTCGGTTGACGAAACTTTTTGTGCAGAAAGGGGTCAGTCCGTTCTATCTTATTGAATTAATCTTCTATATGATGCCGGTCATGGTTGTGTTAGCACTCCCGATGGCAGTTTTGGTCGCGATCTTGCTGGCACTTGGACGACTCGCCTCTGATAACGAAATAACGGCAATGAAATCGCACGGGGTGGCATTCTACCAACTGATGCTACCCCTTTTGGGCGTCGCGCTGATATTGAGTTTTGTGAACTTGGCACTCATGGACTATGCCTTGCCACAGGCGAACCTCGCCTATGCTTCACTCAGACGCGATATACAAAAACATAATCCCGCTTTCGTCCTCGAGGAAGCCACTGTTATGAAGGAATTGGAAACCGAGGGGAAGTTGTGGATGTATGAATCTACCAATGCAGAAAGCGGACGCATGCAGAACGTCAAAATCTGGGATAGCATCTGGGGGGGACGCCCAGTGTTTAGCCACGCACAAGAAGCAACCCTCGCTTTTGAAGACGGGCGAGCAATGCTGACGCTTTACGACGGACTTTCTTACGAGCCCGCAACAGACAATCCAGATGAGTTTCGGATAACGAAGTTTCAACAACAAAAACTTTCACTTCAGATGACCGAAGACTTGGAGCGCGGCGAATTTCAAAATCAGACCCCGCGTTCGATGAGTGTTGCTCAACTCAAGGAATTCATCGGCACATTGCAAGCCACCGTCCAAACCAGCGCAAACCCGGACTACACACGCCATAAGCTCCGTTTTGCTCAGGTCGAATATCACAAAAAGTTCTCTATTCCATTTGCATGTTTCGCACTCGGTTTAATTGGTATTCCGTTAGGGTTGATGGTGAAACGGAGCGGCAAAATGATCGGATTTGGAATCGGATTAGCTGTAATCGTCATCTATTACTTATTATTACAAGCCGGGCAGACGGCAGGGGTTGACGATGTTCTCTCACCGATGTTTGCTATGTGGCTGCCGAATCTTGTCATTGGGATATTTGGGATCGCGCTCAGTCTCTGGGTAATGGGCGAAGGAAAATTACGCGCTTGGCGGGATCGGGATAGGAAAGTACCACTCGTTGTTAATAGGAAAGCGGAATCTTAGCCGCTACGTCCCACTGCCTCACGATTTGAAATCAAAGCTTCAGGATGTGAACATCGTTTGAATATTTTAGACCGTTACTTGCTTCGGGAATACCTCCGCGCCTTCATTGTTGGGCTCTGTTTCTTTATCGCGTTGGTTGTTATCGTCCGTCTGCTTGATTATGATCTCAAGAAATTTGAGGACGACATCGACTATATAACCGCGGTCAAGATTGTTTTTTTTCGAACGCCTCGTCGGATCATGGAAATGGTACCCATCGCTGCGTTCGTTGCCGTCTTTTTTACACTCGGCAGGATGGTGAGAAACAACGAATTCACTGCGATGAAGGCTGGTGGGATCAGTGTTTACCGGATTCTCGTCCCTATCTTGGCTGTAACACTCCTTATCTGTGGGCTCTTCACAATTTTCTATGACCGAGTTGCATCACCTGCCTTCCACCAAGCACATCTCTTGGAAAACAAAGTCCGACCTCGACGCGGCAGAAATATCGTCTTTAAAGGCAAAAACAATCGTATCTTTTACTCGCAGCGAATCGTCTTAGATGCTCAGAAAATCAGCCACTTGACAATCTATGAGTATGATACAGATGAACAACTTGAACGCATCTTCTTTGCGAAGTCAGCAACATGGACCCCTACGCAGTGGGAACTCATCGATGGATATATCCGTCATTTTGAGAAAGGTGTTGAGGTAAATTACGAGACTTTCGATGCTTATGCTATTGAGCGTTATGAAGATCCCGCTCGTTTTATCGGGAGCGAAAAAGACCCGAGAGCGATGACGATTAAGGAGCTCCGCGAGCAGATTTCATACAAACAACAAGCAGGGCAGATCTCCCGGAAGGAGCGCGTAAAGCTATACCACAAAACAGCATACCCCTTCGCTGCTGTCGTTGTCATTATGCTTGGCGCGCCGATTGCCATCCGATTTGGCAGGGCTGGGTTTTTTGCGGGTTTAGTGATTGCCTTCTTTATCTCTTTTATCTATTGGGCACTCTCCTTCGCAACACTTGAGGGGTTGAGTGAAAGCGGAAAACTCCATCCATTCCTCGCCTGTTGGGGCGCGAATATCCTCTACGCAGTTATCGGTAGCATCCTCATCTGGCGGACACCGAAATAGAATCAACCCACTCGTTGGCGCGATACAAAACATGACTTCTGCAAAGATTGGCAACTTCTTCTTCAAAATCCGTAGTTACACGCCGATCCCCTTCATCTTTGCACTCCTCTATTTCGCGAATCCTGCATGGTATACAGTAGCGATCGGGGCACCGTTTATTGTCGTAGGTGAATTCCTCCGAATATGGGCAGTCGGCTATGCCGGGGCATCCACCCGTGCTAGAACACTCGGTGCCGCCCGGGATCTCGTCACAACCGGTCCTTATAGTTACGTCCGAAACCCCCTCTATCTCGGCAATTTCCTACTCAGCTTCGGTGTCTGTCTTGTCGCAAATGTCTATTGGCTCGTTGCTGTTTTGATTGTGGGTTATTTCTTCCAATACCTCCCAATTATTGCACTGGAAGAGGCGTATCTCTCGGAGTCCTGCGGGCAAATCTATCAGGCGTATCGAGAACGGGTACCCCGTTTCCTTCCACGTTTCTTTCCCTATCCCGAACCATCGACCCACGATTTTTCTTGGACACGCGCCATTAAAAGCGAGAAGCGCACCTTAACAGCGATCGTCTGCGTTGTCGGATTAATTTTCGCACGGCAGCTGATAGATGTGTTATAGTTGTTTCCTACGCGAACATCCTTTTCTTGAAAGGTCGCTGAGACTATGATATAATGACCGAGAGGAAGGAGCCAAAATGACTGACCAACCTGCAAAAAACACTCACTTTTTATGGGAAGCGATGCAAGGATATCCCGTAGTTTTGCTTGTTATGGCATTCCTGCCACGGACCCTCGGTAGGGAGGGGACACTAACAACAACATTTTTATTGATTTTAATGAGCGGTGTATTAATAAGTAGTGGTATTTTACCGCTGTCCCTTGAAGGCAGGACTACGCCTATATCTATTGCAGCGGTTGTTATCATTGCATTAGGAAGCAGTATTGGTGGATTGGGGATCGCGACAATCTTAAAGGTGCTGTTTTCCGATACCCACACATTCCTAACAGATAATTGGGTATCTGGAGTAGCATCAATATTGGCAAATTTAGCAGTCTTAGTATGGGCGTTTGGAATTTTGAACATAGCACCTACAAGTCGTTGGTTGTTGATAGGCACGATTTTCCTTGTGCTCGCGGGCGGGTACTCCTTCGGCTGTGGCATTTTTTTTCTGGCAAGGTCAATTGTGTACGGTGCGGATCAGATAGCACCCGTGTGGAACCGAGGTATACCAGCCATCTTGAACGGTAGTGCGATAGTTATATGGACCCTCTTGATTACGCGCAAAACCATTCAGGAAAAAGTCAGATTTGTTGTACCGATCATTATAATTTCTGGGGTAGGCTTAATCGGATTAGGGGTCTGGTGGATTAGGAGTGCAATATTCCCTAAGTAGAGAAAGGAGGGTCGGATGAAATTAAAGTTTGACCCATCAAACAAAAGACATGTTGGTTTTATGGGAATGTCAATGGGTTTTCTTATCCTCGGCGTGCAAATACTGGAACACCAAGCACCACAACGAACCATTGGACTTATCGCGCTTGGGATTGTTATCATATCCGCAATTGTTCTTTTTACATCAAATGTTTACCGTCGCAGGGTGATAGCCCTCTGTGTTGGAGTGACAGGACTTGCCTTCTTGATGGGACATCTGCTAACAACTCTTATATTAGAATGAGGTATCAACCATTAATGGAAAATTCAACACCGACCCTGAAACTCTCTCGTCGTATGAGCATGATCGTCCTTCTGTTGGCACTTATCGGACTTTTGAGTGGTGTATTGGTCGGATTACTACCGTGCCAATACTGCGAAAAGCCAGTGCTACAGGTGGGCAAATACAAGATTCTCGGAGAACACCGTATCTATTGTCCATTGGGTGATAGATAAGAGCCTCTTTTTCTTTTGGCTTTAGGGGTATAAATAGTACTATCTGAACTAACACAATGTCCAACACCTTCCCAAAGTTCCCAAAAACCACCAAAGCAACATGGCAGAGCGTATTAGCAAATCCATTGATTTTCGGTATTGTTATAGTCGTTCCGTTGGATAGCGATAGCACATTGGCATTAGCTTCAGTAAGCCTTATGTTAGTTGGGTCAGGTCTTTCTCCACTACAAATTCCGCGTATCCGTCTCTCCGCTTCTATTGCTTGTGGTATCCTATTTACTTTGGGATGTGGTGTAGGTGGGTTTGCATTGGCTAACATATTAGCGTATCTGTTTCCGGATTTTCCGACTGTGAAACAGTGGGAGTGGGTGCAATTTGTACCTTCGGCGTTTACGAATCTGGCAATTTTAGTGTGGATCTTTGTAGTCCTAAATATAGCCCCAGTAAACTATCCATTAGTTGTTAGTACAGGTTTTGTTGCTGCCGCAGCCGGGTACGCACTCACACTTGATGTCTTTGTGATAAGAGAGGCATTCGTTTTTGATAGAATTCGCGAAATTACAAATGTGGAAAAAGGAGGGGTAACTCTTTTGTATGGTTGTGCCGTGGTCGTCTGGGAACGTCTGATCGTGCGGAAATTGATTACTTTTTCAATTACAAAATCGATGGGTCGACTAACCTTATTTGTTGGGATTATGTCAATTTTATTCGGGGTTTTTATGATCCTACGGAGTATTTTCTGACTCACAATTTTCTTGCCATTAATTTCCCGATAGTATACTATGCACAAAAGTGCTATCAGTTACAGGTTTTAAGGTTAACTCACTCGCTTGAAAGACAACTTTCAGAAACAGGAGGAGACCACCTCATGAGAAAGATACTGTTTTCACTCGCCATTCCATCTGTTCTCCTGATGTTGCTTGTCCTGCCTGTGAACCTCGCTTCAGCGAAGACGTTTAACAACGATTTCGAGACAGGCGACCTCACGGATTGGGAAGCAGATGGTGAAGCGTTCGATTTTCAACCCACTTGGGGCGATAATCCAACAGCACGGAACCGCGGTCAGCCCTCTGAACATCAGGGAGACTGGTGGTTAGGTTTATACGAGAAATATCAGGGACCAGATAAAGGCAAGAAACTCGGACAGAATCCAGGGGCAACTCAGGGCGATGGTCCTCAAGGCACCCTTACCTCAATTGAGTTCACAATTGTCGGGAAAACCATGAATTTCCTCATCGGTGGGGGTAACCATCCATGGAAAGATGATCCCGCGCCGTGCAGTGTTAACTTGGAGATTGATGGCAAAGTTGTGCTTACATCAACCGGCAATAACACCGAAACCATGGCACGTGTAGAGTGGGATCTCTCAGGATTTGATGGCGATACGGCACAAATCGTTGTCGTCGATAACAATAGCGGTGGATGGGGACACCCGAACTTTGATGATATACATCAAGCCGATTCCAGAGGAAGAAATATCCCTTGGGAACAAGTTCTCACTGTTGATGCCCGCGGTAAGTTAGCTGCCACTTGGGCACAGATGAAGAAGTATTACTAAACGAATCGGAAAGTTAGGCAATAGCAGCGCATTTTCACGCCTTGAGGGGTGCAGTCACCTTCATCCTTCAAGGCGTTATCTGTTCCAGTCCTGCGCGTTCCCGAAAGCGGTTAAACGTTTTCAGAATCCCCTGCTCCATCGTATACGCAGGTGTAAAACCCATCTCCTTAGCAATGGGTGTCGCATCATAATCCCATGAGATGCCAAACACCCCCGGTTCCAGTGTAATCTGCGCGTCCGGTGCCAACGTCTTAAGATACGCAATACCTTCCTTGACCGGTCGAATGCCACCTTTCACATTAAAAACGCGTGTCTGTGTTGTCGGACAGGTACACGCCAGCACAATCGAACTCGACACATCTTCCACATACTGCCAATCCACCGCATCATCACCGAAGGGGCAGATGTGCGGCTGACCTAACGCCACTGCCTCAATCATTTGTGTTGTAAAAGAGCTCATGCCACGCGTCCGACCGACCCCATAGACGGCTGTAAACCGGAGTCCAATGGAGTCAACCCCGTAAGCATCGAAATAGTGTGTGGCGTACTTCTCGTTCAGGGATTTACATGCCCCGTAGATAAACTTCGGATAGTGCGGCGCATCGTTGAGAATCTGTTCGTGGTTATAATCCTCTGGTGCACCGAAGACGGCAACACTGCTTGCCCAGACAACCCGCTTGAGGTTGAAAATGCGCGCCGCTTCCAATATGTTAATTGTCCCCTCGCAAACGATTTTCAGTGCCTGCGGTGGATTCGCATTGCACGCTGGCACCTGCCACGATGCCAGATGGATAATCCGATCAATCTCATGTTCTTGGACAGTGCGTAAAACGTGTGGCAGGTCGGTAATATCGCCCTGCACGAAAGTGAACCCTTCAAGTTGGTCGTCCGTCAGTACCATTTTTGGGATGGTTAAGTCGTAAGCAAAGTCGTAAACGATTACCTTTTCACCAGCAGCCAGTAGGTCCCGGATCACATAAGTACCGATGCATCCCATGCCACCGGTGAGCAGATATGCCATATTTTTTCTCCTATTTGAAAGGCGTGACCACACGATCACGCCGTCATACTAAAACCCGCGCACAACGTATTCATTAACTACTTTAGAGCGGCGTTTCGACATCTACAAGGATATCTTCACCCTCCACTTTAACGGCATAAGTGGGCTGTTTCTCCTCCCCTGGCCAGACACACTCACCCGTCGTCACGTCAAACTCCCACATGTGGAGTGGACACGTAACACAGTTATCATCTAAGAAACCGTAACTCAAAACGCCACCGAGGTGTGGACAGATGTTGTTCATTGCGTAATACTCGCCCTTCACGTTGTAGATACCTATGAAAACACCGTCGACTTTTACACCAATACATTTGCCCGGTTGAATCTGATCTGTTGTCGCGGCTTTTACAAATTGTGCCATGATTTCTCCGTTTTTTCGCGCCTGTTATAAAGCACGAAATTGAAGTCACATCGGGAAACCTTACCATAGGTTTCCAATTGATGCCATTGCTTCCGAAAGTTTTCGGTTCAAGGATTTGGTCTCAAAATGACCAGAATCATTAGACACCGAGACCTACTTGCTAAACCAAACGAAAAATGTATTCACCTATTTCTTATGAGCCCTAAGCGTCATCCATCGGGTACAGGCTACATCCACCATCTACCAGCAGCACCGTCCCAGTCATATATGCTGCAGCAGAACTACACAAAAACACAAAGGCGTCTGCCACCGAATCAAGCGGTTGCATAACGCCGAGTGGTATCGCTTTCTGTGCCCGGGCGCGGTAGGTTGGATCCGTATCCCACTGCTGTTTTGCGAGTCCGACGCTGACGATTCCAGGCGCAACTGCATTGGCTCGAATCCCTTTATCCGCTAATTCACGGGCAAAGGAACGCATTAACTGCTGCATCGCCGCCTTACTCGCATTGTACGGTCCAATCTCCGGCCACGGCACGTCAGCGACCCAAGATGTTGTAAAAATAAGGTGTCCTTTAACACTGTCTTCAAGCATTGAACGGGAGGCAGCACTGCCCAATAGAAACGCTGTCCGGACGTTGACTGCCATTGTTTCATCCCACTCTTCTGCTTTGTATGCTAACAGGGGTTTTGGAATCACCATACCAATATGACACAGCGCAACATGGATAGGTCCGAAATGCTCGCGCGCCCGACTAATTAAAATATCCGTTTCATCGGGAACCGTCAGGTCTGCCTTAACATAGCGGATCTTTTCAATATCAACTTCATGCTGTGCAAGTCGGTCCGTAGCGAGTTGCACCGACAGGATATCGTTTACCGTTACATTCGCACCGTGTGCCGTTAGTTTTTTGACGATTCCAAGTCCGATCGCCCCACACCCTCCAGAGATTACGATATGTAGTCCAGCGAGAGCATCGTCGCGAAAAACCATTGCCAAAACTCCTGTTACTTCGTCATTACTTTGCCTTCGCCTCGTGGGTCTGTTCCACCGTCATGCCGTACCCCATCTTCCCAGAGGCGAATACCGTGTCCAGGACCGCCGATACCTGCGCTTGGCGTAATCTCGTGTCCAAGTTTCCGCAACGCTGTCAGCGTCTCTTCACCCACACGCGGTTCGACTTGAATCGGTTCGGCACCATCGGTGTGAAGCCTTGGGGCATCCAACGCCGCCTGTATCGGCACCTGAAGGTCCATGAGGCTAACGCTAATGTTCAACTGGTTATTCGGAATAGTCCTACCACCCGGTATACCGTACGTAGCGAAGGGCATCCCTTCTCGTGTGGCAAGAAACGGAGCCATATTATGAAGTGGACGTTTGCCAGGTCCGATCGAATTCGCGATTCCCGGCCTCGGATCGAAACGTCCGACACCGTGTCCGAAGAGCAACCCTGTGCCAGGCACCGTCACCATTGAACCGAAACCACCGCCGTGCGTTTGTGTCAGGGATACCATATTCCCTTCGGCATCTGCGGTAGAGATATGGCTTGTGCAGTTCATCGGTTCGTAGTAAACAACTTCTCCGGGTTGCGGAGATTGAAGACCGGCTTGTAGTTTCTCCTTGAGTGTCGCGATGAAGTTATCAGAGAGTTCTGTTTCTATGTTTATATCAACAAACTCTGGATCGCCGAATCGACGGAGTCTTTCGGGCCAACACACTTTCATCGCTTCAGCGAAAAGGTGAAACCTTTCGGCGACCGACATTACTGCCATGTCAAATTCTTCTACCAATCGCAGCATTTGTAAAGTCGTTAGTCCCCCCGCACCCAAGGGTGCCGTATAGACCGAATAGCCGCGATACTGAATTTCGTAGGGGTGTGTGATAAATGGACGGTAGTTCTTCAGATCCTCTACAGTGAGACAACCCCCTAATTCCTGAATGTGGTTCGCGATTGTTTCAGCGATTGACCCTTCGTAGAATGCCTCGCGTCCACCTTCCGCGACTGCCTCCAAAGTCCGAGCAAGTTCAGGATTCGTGAGTCTCTCCCCTTTTTTCGGGGCTCTACCATCTTTCAGGAAAACGCGCGCCGTTTCTGGAAAATCTTTTTTCCATCGTTCGGCGTTTCCTGCCATACCACCACGATTCGCACTATTCGGGGCGTAACCGTGGCGTGCTGAATTGATGGCTGGACGCAACACATCCGCAAGCGGTAGTCTTCCAAACTCGGACAACGTTAAACACAACCCAGCCACAACGCCCGGCACCCCAATGGATTGGGGGCCGTGAACATTTACACGTCCCGGCACACGATATCCTGCAACCGCATCTGGGGCAGCTTCAATTGTGAACATATCTTCAGAAGCAGCAGCGGGGGCAGCGGTGTTGTAGTCTATCGCAATAACATCTTGTGTCTTCTTACGATAGATGAGTACACAACCTCCATATCCGGCAATGCCGTTGTGCGAGGGTTCAACCACCCCTTCTGCGAAAGCAGCGGCAACTGCTGCGTCAATGGCGTTGCCACCCGCAAGCAGCATCTTAAACCCTGCCTCTGCAGTACGAGGGTGTGGTCCAACAACTGTACCATAATCTCTTTTGCGTAGATTCACAGATCATCTCCTTTCACTCAAGGCTAATAGGTGAGATTTTAAAACTTTTTCACAGAATTGTCAAGTATTTCAAATATTATGTTGTAACACCCCTCGCTCAAGTTTGTAACTTAACTTGACACCTCGCCTAAAATCGTGTATAATACAAACTAATACGCGCACCCTAATAAACGCCTTCATGTAGTAACGATAAAAGGCAGCAATAGGAATATATTAAATGTTCTCTCGTAGACAATCACGCATCGCAGCGATGCAAATGCTATATCAAATTCAACTCACCGAGACACCAACGAAAACCGTCATAGACGGGTTTTGGCAGAACCAAGATACATCAGCAGAACCCTGCCCTTTTGCCGTTCAGCTCGTTGAAGGTACCACTACACATCTCGAAGCAATTGATACCCTACTTCAAAACACCTCTAAAAACTGGAAACTTCACAGAATGCCTATCGTAGACCTCTCAATCCTACGATGCGCGACTTATGAGATGCTCTATCTTACTGACGTTGATTCAGCCATCGCGATTAATGAGGCTGTTGAGATTGCTAAGTCTTACAGCACGCCAGACTCACCTAAATTCATTAATGGTGTCTTAGACAATATCCGAAAAAAACACCTGAACCCACCAAATCATCAAAATATCCGTCCATGAGAAAGGTCAATCGCTCGTCTAAAAAATAGCAAATGTCTAAACTAAGAAACTTTATACTCTGTCTTCTGTTCTTATTTCCGATGTCTCTAAACGCCGCTGGAGAATTCAAATTTGTTGGTGAGTTCGGTGGAAAAGGGGAAGGAGAGGCGCAATTCGCAGAAACCTTATTTATGGCATTCGGACCTGATGGTGCCATATACATTACAGATACGGATAACTTCAGAATCCAAAAATTCGATGAAACCGGGAATTTTGTATTCGACATTCAGATGGCGACAGACAGCGAATTTCGGTTTATCAATCCTACGGATATTGCTGTAGGGACGGACAATGCTATTTATGTAATGGATTGGATGTTCATTGAGATTTCCAACACAACGCCGCAAGTGCCACCGGAACCAAAAATCTTCAACTACGCGCCATGCGTCCATAAATTCGACGCGCACGGTACCTTTGTCGCAACCTACCCAATTCAGGATTTCAGCAAACGGATGGCACCCCTTGAAGCAGCCAGTCCCGGACTTGATGCCGATGGCAATTATATCCTCATTATTCCACAGGGCGACACAAAACGCAATTTTTTGCTAACCGTAGACGGATACGGTAATCTCTACGTCTGTGATGCTGGCGGTCGAAACAAACGCATTTTCAAACTCGATGCGAATGGCAAACCTCTTGCTCGTTATCCCCTCAGACAATCTGGGACAGGAGACCTTATCTATCCCGTTGATATAACCGTTGACAAAGCCGGGAACTTCTATATTGTTGATGAAAAAGGGCATCGCGTGCTGAAATATGGTGCTGATGGGGAATTTTTAAAGGCTTTCGGTGAATATGGAGACGCAGTGGGGCAATTTATTGAACCTTTCCAGATAGCGGCTCTGGCAGACGGGACACTCCTCGTTGCTGACACAGCGAAGTATCTTAAAGATTTCGTCTCCACGCTTCCAATGCGGCTTGACGATCCAACGAGACGGCTTACCGATATGACCCGTCTGTTTCGCTATCGACTGCGGCGCATTCAGCGATTTACCACGGATGGTGTCTATACCCAAAAGTTGCTGATCCCATTCCGACGAGAGATGGAAACTGACATCGCGCTTCAACTCAAAGGTATTGATGGTACTGGAAACCTTTACTACCTCAATCCAGCTGAATTGCGGTTTAGGAAATATGCACCAACGCAATCCTTAATTTCTCCGATGTTCCAAACGGAACTCAAACTCCGGTATACACGCGACCTGCACGACGTTGAAATTGACAATCAAGATGACTTAGATGCGGATCTCTATACCAAATCCGATTTTGACGAACAGATTATTCAGGATACCGCAGATGCAAATCTAATTGTATCTTACGACATCAACGAAGCCTACCGACTCGCGCTCTCCAACAGGCTTACTTTTATCCGATCCACCGATACAAGTTACTATCGCGCACGGGATTTTGAGGATTTTCGTGGACGTTTTAATCAAGATGATAGAACGACGGAAACCTCTTGGGACGACCGAGTTCAACTTGATTTCGCGTGGATACGCGACCATAGCCTCTACAATTACCGGGAAGCGCGGGCATTCGTTTACCTCAGTGTTGTCCGCGTCGGTTTTATTAACGATGCCCTTGACGGGTTCAATTTCCGGTACTTCGACTTCAACGCGAATCTCTCTGACTGGGGGGCAGGCGTATATTATGACTTGAGCCGAACGTTCCGTCTGAATTTTGAAGTCACACACTTTTTCGGCGAGAATAGATATACGTATGTTGATGAGACAAATGTCCTCTATGCCACGGGTTTTCAAGAAGCCGACCTCATACGTGCCGTTTTATTGATAAATGGGGTCTTTTGACATAGAGGCTGCGCAGATGCTTTATCTCAACTGCTTATTTTCCTGCCAAAAAGGGTTGCAATATTCTCAATAATCGTATATTATCAAATTATGAATCTTCTTAGGAGGCGGAATGCAGCCTTTGAATCTAAGTCTATCGTCGCTAAATGCGCAATAGGAGGCATCAATATGGCAACTTTCGGAACAGGTAATTATCAATATGAAGTTGTAGAAGGTTGGGGGATGATTCCCCAACTCGGATTGGTTTCGGGGGTGGCGTGTGACTCAAACGATCGCGTCTACGTCTACAATCGCAGTCCACAACCCGCAATGCTCGTTTTCGAGGCTGACGGCACATTCGTTACTGAATGGGGCAAGGATATCTTCCAGAAACCCCACGGCATCTGGATAAGTCCTGATGATGAAATTTATACCACGGATACCGTCGATCACACTGTTCGGAAATTTTCGCTCGATGGAGAACTGTTGGTGACATTCGGCACAGTCAATCAACCCGGAGCACTAGGCGGTCCCTTTAATGAACCGACGCGCGCTGTCCTCTCAACATCGGGTGAGATGTACGTCTCTGACGGTTACGGACAATCGCGGGTACACCGAATGACTGCAGATGGCGAAGTCATTGTTTCGTGGGGTGCACCCGGCACGGGACCGGGAGAATTTAACCTCCCACACGATGTCACTGTAGACCACAACCATCGCGTTTATATTCTCGACCGCGGGAACCTCCGCTGCCAGATTTTCAACAACGATGGTGAATACTTGACTGAGTGGACAGACCTCCGTTCCCCGAACGATCTCTTTATTGATAGTGATAATGTCATCCACATCGCCGAGGGTGGACAACGCATCAGCATCATGACCCTTGATGGCGAAGTCATCGGACGCTGGGGAGAGAAAGGAAGTGCTCCCGGTCAATTCAGTGATTCCCCACACGGCATCTGGATCGATTCACAGGGAAACATCTACGTCAGTGAAGTCGTCGCCGACAGACGCTTCCAAAAATTCGCGAGGATTTAGTCAGTGTTGAAGAAACGTTACCTCTTTATTCTTACTATTGTTTTTATCGGTGTTGTCGCGTGCACATTCGGATTGGCGGATGAGGGACATGAACATTCAGGCGATAAGATAAAGGAACTGATAAACCGACCCCTTACCTTGCAACTCGCAATCGCTGCCCTTGTCATTTCATTCGTGCTTGGCGGTTTGCACGCCTTGACACCCGGACACGGAAAAGCCATAGTTGCTGCGTATCTCGTCGGTTCTAAAGGCAGGGTGATTGATGCGGTGTTCCTTGGACTTGTTGTCACTTTTACGCACACCTTCAGCGTTATCGCGCTTGGGGTCGTCATGCTGGTGGCACAGGAGTTTGCACCCGAGGATATCGTCCCGTGGTTGAGTCTGTTTTCTGGGATTTTGATTGTTGGTATTGGCGCGTGGCTCCTCGCAAAAAACATGAAACAGTATTATAGCGGTGGTGCACACAACCACGGGCAAGGACATCACCACGGGCATGATCACGGACACTCACACGATCACGGTCATTCGCACGACGATGGGCATTCGCATTCACACGACCACGACCATGACCATGGACACGATGATGGACATTCACATGATCACGACCACGACCATGGGCATTCACACAGTCATGGCGGACGGACGCATACCCATGTCCCGCCGGAGCGAACCGGTTTTTGGGGACTGCTATCGCTGGGTATTTCCGGTGGCATCGTCCCGTGTGTCGATGCACTCATCGGACTTCTGTTTGCGATTAGTCTTGGCAAACTTGTGTGGGGTCTAATTATTCTGTCTGCTTTCTCATTGGGGCTTGCTGCTGTATTGGTTGCTATCGGTATCCTGATGGTAATGGCGAAACCGTTGATTGAGCGTTTCACAGGCGAGGGAGTCTGGCTACAACGCCTACCGATTTTCAGTGCCGCTATCGTCATCCTGCTCGGTGCAGTATTGGTATTCAAGGCAATTAACACTGTTGGTGTTCATATCTGAAAAAGGGGAGACAACCTATGCCAAACACTGTCGGAATTTTAAGTCCCGGGGATATGGGACACACCGTCGGAGATGTTCTCCGTCAAAACGGTTTGCGCGTCATCACCTGTTTGCAAGATAGAAGCAAACGCACACAGCAGCTCGCAGAAAAAGCGGGTATTCACGATGTTCCGACGTATCCACAACTCGTAACCGAAGCAGACCTTATCCTCTCAATTATGGTGCCTGCACAGGCGATGTCTGCCGCTTCCGCGGTCGCAGAAGCACTTCAACGGACAAACGCGACGCTCACCTACGCCGACTGCAACGCCATCGCACCACAGACGGTTCGCAAATTGGGAGAGGTTATTACCGCTGCAGGCGGAACTTTCGTTGATGCCTCCATCATTGGGCCACCCCCGCGGAATCCAGGAGCTACCCGATTCTACGCCTCAGGACCCGACCTAAGCCTCTTCTCAGAACTCAGTAATCGCGGCTTGGATGTACGACCACTCAGCGATGAGATTGGACACGCCTCCGCAATTAAGATGTGCTACGCCTCCTTAACAAAAGGCTTAACGGCTCTCTGCACAGAATTGCTCACAGCAGCACAGGTTTTAGGGGTCTCAGAAGCACTCACCGCCGAGTTTCAGTTGAGTCAGTCTGCACTGTTTGAACGGATGGAGAAGGGATTGCCGGGTATGCCACCCAAGGCGAGACGTTGGATTGGTGAGATGGAAGAGATTTCGGCAACGTTTGCGCATGTCGGATTGACACCGAATATCTTGACAGGTGCAGCGGATATGTATCGCTTTGTGGGTGACACGCATCTCGCTGATCTTCCTCCAGAGGCGCGCGACCAATTTCCGACGTTGGCGGAGCTCATCGAAATCTTGGCGAGAAACCTTAAATCGGAGTAGTCTATTTTATTCCACTGCTGGGTTATTTTTTTGCTGCAACCCATGTTGTGGTTAGCAAGTACGGTTGGGGCGCAACTGGCAACGCATACTCCGGATCGAACCAATCACCACCAAAATTCCATATATTATCCGTCAACCGGGTCCGTCTGCCGCTGTGGACGTTGATTTTTAAAATTTGGTGTGCTCCATTAATTCCTTGTGTGTAAAGGACTTCTCGTCCATCTGGTGATAACTCAGGAGACCAGGCATAAGGACCGGCTTCATCAACAAGTTGTCGGAGACCGGTGCCGTTGCGGTTGATGATAAAAATTGTATTTTTGTCCATCCATTCGTTGCGTTGCTGCCTATCCACGGCAACTGCATGGTTGTTTCCAGAGAAGGCGAGCTGATGACCGGTCGCCGACCAAGACGGATGGCGCTGCCATTGCATCGTTTTCTTAGGTAGGAATTGTTTTCGCGCCCGGGTGCGGAGATTGACAAATGTAAGACGCTCCTCTATACTGCAAGCGATTCCGCTACCATCTGGGGACCACGCCGGATCAGTAGCATCCATAACGAACTCCATTTCTTTTTCTTTTCCTAAAGTTGCAATGTAGATGATCGACCTGGAACAGTTCCAGTCCCTGACACTATAAGCGATCTGTTTGCCATCGGGTGCCCATGATGGATTGCTTCTATTAATTCTTCTTTTTTTCTTGAAGACGCGTCGGATATCGGATCCATCGGGATTCATCAGATACAAATCGTGTGTGCCACCATCGCGATCGGAAACGAAAAGAATCTGTTCACCAGTGGGGGACCAGACGGCTTGAAAATCGTCTGCGCGATTTTGCGTTAAGTTCACCTGATGACTACCATCTGTGTTCATAATGTAGACTTCGTAGTTCCCATCGCGGACAGAAGTAAACAAGATTTTGGAGGTCGTCGGTGCTTTACCAGCAAAGGCTTCTATTTGTATAACCGAGAGAATAAGAACAACGACACCAATAACGATAACTTTTTTAGAATCAAACGCTTTTGACATGGATGGTTCTCCCTTATTTTGTTAATACAAAACGATTATTTTTCCGCCCAGAACGTCTATTTTAGAATTAACATCCGCCGCGTTGCTCTGAAATTGCCCGCAGTGAGCGTATAGAAATAGACCCCACTCGCAACAGATTCTCCTAACACATTCTTACCATCCCAATACGCCGCACGGCTACGCGATGCATAGACGCCGACCCCTTGCGTGCCTAACGCAAGGTTCTGGACTAACTTCCCATCTGCGGCATGGATTGAGATTTTAACATTCGCAGGTGTTGCCAACTGATACGGCATCCATGTTTCTGGGTTAAACGGATTTGGGTAATTCGGCAATAAAGCCGTCTGTTTCGGTGTTAATGTCCCAAGGAGTTGCTCTAAAATGAGAAGACCGCGTTGAAAAGCCGGGTCTGTTAGGGGCAATTGTCGGGCTTCTTGAAGCCATTTTTCTAAATCTACAGTGCTGAACGCTTGGAGAGCGTGCGCATTCAGAGCAGGGGCGGAAGCACTTGCGCCTAAGGCACTCGCAACGAGGACAAGGTCCTGTATGTTAACAGTCCCATCACCGTTGACATCCGCAGCCTTGTCTCCTGATTGCCCAAGATCTGATCCTGATTGCCCAAGATTTGATGCGACCGATACAAGGTCTTGGATGTTAACAATAGCATCCCCTGTGACATCCTCTTTGGGTCTTGGAGGTTCAATAACACCTGATGTCGTGGACGGATTGAGTTCCCATACGAGTACGGTACCGTCTTTACTCGCACTTACGAGGGTATTGCCATCTGGACCAAACGCTACACCGTCCACATCATCCGCATGCCCAGCAAGCGTGCGGAGCTCGCTCCCCGTGTTGACATCCCAAAGACGCACGGTGCGGTCCCAACTCCCAGTTGCGAGGGTGCCATCGGGACTAAACGATATGCTGACGATCGAATCCGTATGTCCTGTGAGCGTGTGGAGGTGGTTCCCCGTGTTCGCATCCCAAAGACGCACGGTGTCGTCATAACTCCCACTGGCGACGATAGTGCCATCGGGACTAAACAGGACGCTGGCGGCTCCAGCCGTATGACCTGTAAGTGTGTGGAGGTGGTTCCCCGTATTCGCATCCCAGAGACGCACGGTGTCGTCATAACCCCCGCTGACAATAGTCGTCCCATCCGGACTAAATGACGCACTTCTGACCCAATGCGTATGTCCGGTGAGTGTTCGGAGTTCGCTCCCCGTGTTGACATCCCAAAGACGCACGGTGCGGTCACCACTCGCGGTTGCGAGGATTGTTCCATCTGGACTAAACGCTACATCTCTGATCCAATCTCTATGCTCGGTGAGTGTGTGGAGGCGGCTCCCCGTGTTGACATCCCAAAGACGGGCGGTGTCGTCATAACTCCCGCTTGCGAGAATAGTGCCATCTGGACTAAACGATAGGCTGTTAACCGTATTCGTATGCCCTGTGAGTGTGTGGAGGTGGTTCCCTGTGTTCGCATCCCAGAGACGTACAGCACCGTCCTCGCTCCCACTTGCAATCGTCCTCCTATCTGGACTAAACGCTACGCCGATGATCCCAGCCGTATGTCCTGTGAGGGTGCGGAGCTCGCTCCCCGTGTTCGCATCCCAGAGACGGACAGTGCCGTCTTCACTCCCGCTGGCGAGGGTGGTGCCATCCGGACCAAACGCTACACCGATGACCTCAGCCGTATGCCCTGTGAGGGTGCGGAGATGGTCTCCCGTGTTGACATCCCAGAGACGGACAGTGTTATCATCGCTCCCGCTGGCGAGGACCGTGCTGTCCGGACGAAACGCTACGCTGTTGACCCCAGTCGTATGTCCAGTGAATGCACGGAGATGGAGACCCGTGTTCGCATCCCAAAGACGCACGGTGCGGTCCCAACTCCCACTTGCAAGGAGGGTGCCATCTGGACTAAACGATACACTGGCGACCGGAATCGTATGCCAGGTGAGTGTTTTAAGTTCGCTTCCCGTATTCGTAGCCCAGAGACGGGCAGTGCGGTCCCAACTCCCACTTGCGAGGGTGGCACCATCTGGATGAAACGCTACGCTGGCGACCGGAGCTGCATGCCCTGTGAGTATGCGGAGTTCGCGCCCTGTGTTTGTATCCCAGAGACGAACAGTGTTGTCCGCACTCCCACTTGCGATAATCGTGCTATCCGGACTAAACGCTATGCTGAGAACCCCAGACCGAATAAAGTTTCTGCCCGGATTCGTATGCCCTGTGAGGGTGTGGAGATGGCTCCCTGTGTTCGCATCCCAGAGACGGATGGTGTTGTCCGCACTCCCACTTGCGAGGGTATTGCCATCTGAACTAAACGCTACACTATTAACCTCAGCCGTATGTCCTCTGATCAGTTCAAGTGCTTCGTCTGTCTGCGCATCGTAAATCCAAATACCTATAGCACTTACGACTGCCAGACGTGTGCCGTCTGGAGAATACTTTATTTCATTTATTTTGCCTTTACCGAGACGTGCTTTAGCACCTTCAGGTAATTCCAATGTTGTGTAATCTTGTGCAAAGGTGTTTGTTACAATCGTAAATATCGCTAAAAGTACAACTAAAATCGAAAAGCGTCTGGTTTTCATCTGTAATTTCTCCTGATAGGTTCACCATATTTATTTTTTGGATAATCCTGAAAATCTGGTAGCACTGACCTTAATTATTATTCTTCGGCAAGCGAAATGTGGAATATCCCACGCCCATTAACAGCACTATAGAGTTTATCTTTAATGACAGCGAGAGAGATTACTTCATTTACACTTTCTGAGGAAATCTTCTGCCATCGACTTCGCGTATCCAAGCAATAGACCCCCGCCTCGCCGGTACCATAAACTTTGATACCATCCGTAGCAAACCTATCTATGATAGGACGCGCCCCTGCCCTATCCGTTAGCACCCGCCAATGCGCGCCGGTTTGTGAAGTTAAGACCCCTTCGTCTGTTGAGACGTAGAGGGTTGAGCCTATAAAGGTTATATCTTTGAAGTGCGTGAAACGCAGCGGCAAGCTGGATGTAACGTCTCGCCAACTGTGTCCTTCATCAAGCGACTGAAACAATCGACCATCCCGTTTACCTACATAGATTGTTTCTCCCGAAACCGCCGTTTTGAATCCGCCTCTGTATTTCCCAGCATTCCAGTAGTCATGCCCTTCACTCGTATCTGCCAATCCGGTATAGGTCCACGCTGGATCACCGATTTTCCATTTGAAGAGGCCTCTTTGGTATTCCACATAAAATGCATCACTGCCGGCTGCAGCTGTCTCACCTTGCAGCCGAGCGATCGCGTAAGGTGTATCAATTTGCATCCGAGCGATCGCATAAGAAGAATTTCTTTTCCGATCAAAAAGCGGGACACCTTGAACTGGGATTAGCAGGTCGCCATCTGTAGATAGACGGAAAATTTGGAACGCCTCTGCTTCAGATGAAACGAAATAAAGTGTGTTCCCAACAACCGCAAACTTTGCCTCACCCGCGTGTTTCGTCCTCGGGTTAAGCACAACGCCCTCTCCATCAACTGGAACTTTTCTCCAAGACATGCCCGTGTTGAGTGATTGATAGACTTCATAGCCAGTATGTGCGTATAGCCTGTTGTTAAAAGCGACCAGATCAACTATATGTGTCCCTGTTATCCCATTCATAAATGGATGCCATGACTCACCACCGTCAGTCGTGCGATGAATGCCCCATACACGCGCTTTGTAATACGTTCTTTTGTTTACCATTACAGCTGGAAGGCTACTATGCCACAACCAACCCGAGTCGCTTGCAAGTTCTGTCCAGGTTTGTCCTCCATCTGCTGAATGAAATTGATTGCAGCTCAATGCCAAGAGTGTTTCATCTTTCGCTAAAACTGTTATACCAGTATGCGTATGTCTAAGACCCTGTACACCGGTGTGACTTATTTCGGTCCACGAAACTCCCAAGTCAGCTGAATGAAAGATCTTGACTGGCGGCGAATAGGTATTCTTCGTCGCTTCATATAGTTCTGTGTCAGAAAATCTCACCAGCAGATCAGAACCTGTTCCAACATAGAGATTCTTGCCGGACACTGCCAAGGAGCAGACGGCACCTGATGTATCCAACGGTAGTTTTTCCCAAATACCTGAATTGAGACGATAGAGACCGATCTCCGTACCCGCAAACACTGTTTTGCCAACAGCGGCGAGTGTGGAAATTTTCTCGGAAACCGTCAACCCATGATTAAAAGACTGCCATTGCGCCCCACCATCTGTAGATCGGAAAATTCCTGCATCTCTAAGTGCAAGATACATCGTTCTGTCTGTTTGCGCATTACGCGTGGGTGTCGCCTCTGTGATGGTGAGTCCAACAGCATCTCCCTTAGGTCGGGGACCCAGCGTCCTCCACGTTTCGCCGTTATCATCTGAAGTGAATACCTCGTTAGTAGAAACAATATAAAGCACTCCATCATGTGCCGCCATCGGTATTCGGGATTCACCAATAGGGATACTCGCATTGACGTGCGTCCATGCAGTCGCATCTGCTGATAATCTGTAGATCCCTGTTGATGCAGCAGCATACACGGTTCCTTCAGGTGTCGCGAAGAGGTCACGGATATAACCCGCTGGCGGTCCTTTTCCCTGTGCCCACTGCGCGGTAGAAAATGTGGCATCGTCGTCCGATGTAACAGATGCTGAAGTGACATCAGAAACTTGTGGATTGTTTCCGCTGCGCTTACCGGGCGTGGCTGCCTGACCGAATTGGTTCCGCACTGCCGGTTTCGCTGCAATATTGAGGACAATAGGAGCTTCAATAATTTCAATCGTCCGTTCCGATGCTGCCTCGAAACTGTACGGCTTTTGAAATCGAGCAAGAATTTGATTACTTGCCCCGAGCATCAATAGAACCAGAACCGCTGTCGTCCCAAAAGCCACCCACGGCATCAACGGTTTTCCAACCGGAGGGGCTGTTGGACTTATATCAGCAACTTGCTGCATGATACGCTCGGTTACCTGATGAGGGAATGGAATACCCCCGAGTGTCTCACTGACCAAGAATTCTTCCCCTTGATCTTGTAAACGCTTGATGCCGCGGCGGAGCCGACTCTTAATCGTATTGACCGATACCCCTAAAAATTTTCCAATTTCCTTTGCTGTCATTTCTCCGAGATAATGGAGCGTCACCACCGTGCGTTCACTCTCTGGCAGCCGTGCGAGAAGCTTTTTCACCCGTTCATAGCGATGTTCCCTAACCTCTATCTCTCGCTGCTCCAATACATAACGCGTATAAGAGGATTTCTCGACTTCTGCCATAGGGGTGCCCTCCAGTGATTGCATCGTAGATTTGTTCTTTTTCAGCCATCTCAGGCAAAGTCGATTCGCAATGACATAAGCCCATCCCGCAAACTGATTCGGATTTCTAAGTTTCGAGAGGTTCTTGTATGCTTGGAAGAAAGTATCTTGCGTAATCTCTTCAGCAGCGTGAAAATCTCCAACCTTCCGCCACGCAAGCGCGTGGATACTCTTTTGGTGTTTTCGGACTAAGACACTGAATGCCGTATCGTCGCCCGACAAAATGCTGCGAATTAGCTGAACATCGTCTTCTCGTTCCATCAGAATACTCCGTGTTAAAGGTTATCGGTTCTTGAGTTGTTTCCCATGTTGTTTTGTTATTCATTAAAGAGACAATTTTAAAGCAGAAAAGGTGCATAATCTGCAAAAAGTTGAATTTTTAAGCAAAAAATAGTAGGGTTTCTTGGAATTGTTGAGAGGTTTTTGAGGGGTATGCGGTAGGTTTTTCGAGAAGAATTCAGGGCCAGGTCGGTAGCAGACTTTATTTTGCTAATGTGTGTTCTTCTGGTTCAGAACGATAAAAAAACAACGCTTGAAACACGTTCATATCCGTAAAAAACGAACGCATCAATCCAAACTCAGTCGGTGTAGCAATCGCACACCATAGAAGTCCTGATAGGGGTCCATCCATCTTTAAGCGTTCGTGCCAGATCTTTTTGAAGACTTGGGTGTGCTCCGCCATGAAAAAAGTAGACATACCGATCTGTACAATTTGGGTGTGCAAACCGGATATCTCTACATCGTTCTCTATTAACGGTGCTATCAGGTACGTCTGATGGAGCTCATGGAGTTCATCGAGTTTAAACATGATGTCATGCGGATCTTCAACAGCGATTCCCCATTCTCGGACTCTGAAATAGTAATTCGTCCAGATTTCTAATTCTTCATCGCTCTTATCCGCTCCAAATGTCGCTTTGATACGGGAGCGTGCAGCAGTTCTCATACTCGGTGTAGGCATTGCAGCGATGTATGCCGAAAAATCTTCGTAATGCTCGCCTTCCAGTACTTTTAGATATGTTAGGTACGGTTCACTCGACAAGACTCTTTCTAAGTCGTTTGGGTTTTCGGATATATCCGTTCCTTCTGCGATTTCGAGGAGTTGCGCCAAAAGTTTTTCTTGTTCCGCAGTCAGTGGTTCGCGGGCTGACGCTTCTAAGTCACGTATAAGTTGATGGTGCAGTTCGCCGGTAGTTTCCATCTCGTTGACTATCTTACCGCCCCACGGAACAACAAAAACCACACCAACCACAAGAAGCGCGACACCTATACCGATAAGCGTCAGAAAGATTGGTCTCTTCATTTCATGCGTCCTTTTCTGTTAATCTCTTTGCATCCAGAAAGTTAGCATCATCGCACCCGCTCCAACAACAGTTATCGTAGGATAGTACCACCACAAGAACCGATTGCGTTTTTTCTCGATGGCTTTCCTTTGCTGTTGGATAATTGAGAGTGCTCTGTTTGCCCGTTCGAGGGAGGCAGGATCGTAGTTGACTAACATCCAGCGTTTAACGAACAATTCGTCCTCAGTAAGTTTGCGAATTTCAGCCTGCCATTCGTCTAACGGTGTTAGCCAACGTCCAAAGGAGGTAACACCAATGACAACAAGGGTTGGGAGTCCAGTGAGAAGTCTGCTTTCTTTTTCCATGGGTGGATTACTTGCGGTTTCAACTGGAGTGGCAGCTGAAACATTTGTCCAGAGCATAGCAAATATTACCGTCCAAATTAAGGCAAAGCGCGGTACAAACGCTGAAGTCATAATCTTTCTCCTATGGTTTTGGTTGCATCGCGTTCGTAGAACGATACTGCAATGTTATTTCATGAAGGATGGTTATGTCTTCTTCGTTGGGGTTCTTGATAAATTCCTTCAAAAAAGGTGTATATCTTTCTGGATTAGGTGCCAAGATACTTTACGACAATGGCTCCTAATATTGTCGTAAAGTACCTTCTGAATCTCTACCGCGCTTCCTCAAGAGAAACATAGAACATCCCACGGTGTTCGGTCGCTATATAAAGTCGATCACCGTTAATCACAAGCGAAGGGACGCGATCTGGCACCTCTGGCGAAATCTGTTCCCACGCGTTACCATTATTCAATTGGTAGACCCCACCATCACCATCACCATAAACCGTCATGCCAGCCACAGCCATTCGATCAATGACTGTCTGCCCCTCTGCTGTATCGGTGATTACACCCCAATGTTCACCATCTTCTGATGTCAGAACCCCCGTGTCGGTAGCAACGTAAACTGTTGATCCCGCAAAGCGTATCTCATTGAAACGTTCAAAACGCAGTGATAGATTTGGAGTCAGGTCTTCCCAGGTGTTACCACCATCAACCGATTGAAAAAGGCTGCCATCGCGTTTGCCGACATAGACAATATCTTCATGAACACCAAGTTTGAAACCCATTAGAGAGTCATCACTTTCATCAGAGTGTTCACTTGTATCTACCAATCCGGTGTTAAACCATTCCGACTCGCCGCGTTTCCATCGCAAAAGTCGCCGCTTACCGAAAACGGACGTAAGGTTTCCCCATGCTTTAGCAGGGGGATATAGGTCCGCCCTATTGCATTAGGCCATAACATGGAAACCTAAGAAAAACTTGAAAAACATAGTGAAATTGTGGTATGATTCTTATACATCGTGGCGGTGGAGTTTGACCTCCCGCTTGGGAGTGCCACCGCACCGTTTCAAACGCGGCATCACGATGTAAAGGAAATCACGATGTATACCACAACGACGCTAAAACACAAAAGAACTGCTTTTTTAGACGCACTTGCACGTGAGTCTGGACGTTGCTATTCAAAAGTCGTCTCACTGATGAGGAAAACGCACAAGCAAAAAGGCTTTTGGCTTTCTAAAGGCGGAGTGCAGAAATACTTGAGACTTCGCGGATATGCCTTGCATTCTCAATCTGTGCAAGCCTGTGTAGATTCCTATTTTGATGCTCTCACCAGTTACAGAAAGGTTAAAAAATCTAATCCTAATGCCAAGCCGCCAAAACGGACGCCGCGCTATTTCAAGGTGCGTTGGAAATCAGGTGCGATTCGCCACAAAAACGGACAATTGATACTCTCTAATGGGAAAGGTCAAGAACCGCTTATTTTGAAAACGGGCGTGAAGCCGAAATATGTTGAGATGTATTTTCACCGCGGTGCCTATCATTTCGCTTTAGTCTCTGAAGTAGGCGTGCCACCGAAACAGGAAACGGGTATCGCAGTTGCAATAGATATGGGTGAAATACACCCGATTGTCAGCCACGATGGCGAAAAAACAATCATCTATAATGGTCGGTTGCTACGGTCTATCTTCCAGTATCGGAATAAAGTTAAGGCACGTTTCCAAGCGAAAATAGACAGATGCAAGAAACGCTCAAAACGTTGGTATGGGTTAATACGTGCCAAGCGTCGCGTTTTGGATAGAATCAATGCACAGATTAAGGATGCCGAACACAAAATCACATCAAGGTTTATATCCGACTGCGAACAAGCGAAGGCGGATACGATAGTGATTGGCGACCTAACAGGTATCCGAAACCGTGCGAAGTTTTCCAAAAAGTCTAATCAGAAGATTCACCAGTGGGCGTTCTCTCGGATACAACAGAAAATCTGCTACAAAGCAGAAATGGCGGGTATCCGTGTTATCTCGATGTCCGAAGCGTATACTTCACAGACCTGCCCAAGATGTGCGAACCGAAAGAAACCGACAAACCGAAACTATCACTGTACCCCTTGCGGTTTCAAATACCACCGCGACGGTGTTGGTGCTATCAATCTTTGGAATAAAGTATCAGGGTTTCTTTTCAACCCTGTAGTCGGGGCATTGGCAGCCCCCATAGGTGTTAAATTCCATTGGCACTTATGTCGCTCTGGATCACCAGAGAATTGTCCTATAAGGAACAAAGGAATCACCCACGCTTTAGCGGGGTGAGGATGTCAACAGCGTCGTAAAAGCACTGTCGTCCCCTGCCAAACAGCGATGAACCAGTTGTGTATCTTCGTGTTTCATCTAATGCCTCCTGTTTAAGATACCGGTGCGCGTTTTTCACACGCAACTATCGTACGACTGTTACTGTTAATGACGCGATTTAAAAAGCCAAGTGTTGCATGACAGGAAAAAAGTATTGTTTTCCGCTCTTTCTCTTGACACAACTTAAACAAATCCATATACTAAGATGACGTGAATTTAACACAAAAATCTATAATCGAGAATTAACACCTAATTACTGACAGCCAACAATCCATCACCATTATGAAACTTTTATCTATCAATGTCTCAAAACCGAAACCTATCCAATACGGTGGCAAGACAATCCGTACCGGAATTTTCAAAGAGCCGGTGTCAGGCACCGTTATGCTCAGAGAAAAGAATATTGACGGCGATGGACAGGGGGATCTCCGAGTACACGGCGGCACCTACAAAGCCATCTACGGGTACCCTTTTGAACATTATACCCACTGGCAGCAGGAATTGCAAAGAGACGACCTAACTTATGGACAGTTTGGGGAAAATCTCACCGTTGAAGGTTTGCTGGAAGAGGCAGTTCGTATAGGCGATGTCTTTCAGATAGGTTCAACTGTGAAATTACAGATTACCCAACCCCGTGTGCCATGTTTCAAACTCGCATACAAAATGGGACTCCCAGAGTTTCCCAAACAGTTTTTAGAGAGTCGGCGCGTCGGTTTCTATTTCCGAGTGCTTGAAGAAGGCGAAATCACCGCTGGTGATGCAATTGTTTGTGTTGAGAGTCCTCCCGAATCAATGAGCATCACAGAAATCGTTAACCTGCGCTATTTTGATACCGACAACCACGAAAAAATTGCACAAGCCAGAACACTCCGCGCCCTCTCGCCGAGTTGGAAGCGGGATTTCACAAGGATGTTAAAGTAGTAGGCACACGCCGTTGTGCCCTAACAAAAAAATGAATATTTTTAAAGCGACAACCAAACGCGAAACCAGCGAAGCCGCAGCGCATCTCGCAAGTAAAAAACTTCGCGAGGCATTGAGCGCAAACGGACAAGCCAACTTCATCGTTGCCACCGGCGCGTCTCAATTTGATTTCCTTGCCGCGCTTGCCGCAGATGAAGCCATCGATTGGGGCAACACGACGATGTTCCATCTCGATGAATACATCGGCATTCCTGAAACGCATCCCGCCAGTTTTCGTAAATACCTCCGAGAACGTCTTGTAGACATCGTGAATCCTGGAACGGTACATTTTTTGAATGGTGAGACAGATGAACCGCAAGCCGAATGTGACCGACTCAATCAGATTATTTCGCAACATCAAATTGATGTGGCATTCGTGGGTATCGGTGAGAATGGACACCTCGCCTTCAACGATCCGCCAGCGGACTTTGAGACGGAAGACCCTTATATCCTCGTTGAATTAGATGAGGCGTGTCGGCTTCAGCAGGTAGGAGAAGGATGGTTCAAAGGACTGGAAGAAGTGCCGACCCAAGCGATTTCCATGTCTATCCGTCAGATTATGAAAGCGGAAACAATCGTCTGCACTGTTCCTGATGAACGGAAGGCAGAGGCGGTACGGAATTGTTTACACGGTGAGATAACGCCGATGCACCCTGCTTCAATCTTACAGACGCATCCCGACTGCTCGGTGTTTCTCGACGCTGGATCGGCATCCTTGTTGTAGGGTGAGGTTGGATGAAGGGTAATTGTTTAAATCGGTAATTCTAATTCCAACCAGGTCCGGTAGGTGCGGTTTTACGGCGTACTCGCCTAAATGCGACGTGCATTCCTAACCGCACCGGACATTACCGAAATATTTATTTAAATTTCATGTAACCTCACCACTGGTGTCTACTGCCACTTTTTGATTTGCCCCCAGGTCACAGCGAGTTTATCTTCTGGCGCGACATCAAATGGAATCTGACCGAGGGCGTAAAGAATTGAACGGTGGATCAGTTCCCAGCCATCGTCTGTCACCATCTGCCACCCAGTCGAATGGGGCCAGATATTGACGTGTATCGCTTTCGTGGAACCTTTAATCGTTTTCGCACCTTTCTCATAGACAGAGATAGCGACGAGGTCGTCTATATCGGAGCGCACGGCTAATATATCGATATCGCCTTCAAAGCCGTTACACGTCATGAGAGCTATAGCGGGTTTGCTGACTGTGATTTTATCCTTGAAGCCTTCGGTGATGGGATGGTCGCTATTAACGATAGTCAGATCGTCGCCTGGATCGGAGTTGAACGTCCCGTCTGGGGCGAAACCCATATCATCGTAAGTCCATGTCTCCGCATTGACAACCGGGATGGCTGAGTCTTTGTAAGCGTCCAGAATGTTAGCACTGGAGGTCGATTCCGAAATGAAGACAAAATCAATACCCGCGAGATTGCCGGGGTGCTTCGCTAAGTGCTCGCGAAGTTCAATTTCATAACCCCACTCCTCAAGGTAGTCTACAAGCAGAACGTCCTTCGGGTCGGGTTCACCGGAACCAACAAGTAGCAATTTTTCACCCGCAGCAATAACCGGACCTACAGCAAAAAGTAGCACAAGAATCGATAAAAAGAAGTAACGATACATGGTAAGGCTTTTCCTCCTCTTGGATTTTGTTTTCAACGTGCCTTCAGTGAAAGAAGGGTTTGCGTTAGAAATCAGAATTCGGTTAATCTCAAATCAAACTTAGGTATACTCTATAGGAAGACACGAGAAATGTCAAGCCTGTTTAATATAATTGCCAGAGTCATTTACTCCCCCCACGGTAGGCGAGGTTTCTAACCTCGCCGATATGGAGTGTCCAATTAATTCTAAACCTTGCTATTAACAAAAATGGAGAGTGTGCATGAGATATCCAATCAAAGTTGGAATCATTGGTGTCGGAGGAACGATCAGCAGCACAACCGTTATCCTCGCCGGAGAGCCAAACGTCCAACTCGTCGCGCTCGCTGATCCAGACCCAGCTCGCAGGAAAAGGGTCTTAGACGGGATTAAAGGGGTCCGTATTTTTGACGATTACCGGCAGATGTTTGATGCCTGCGACTTAGACGCAGTCTGCATTGGACTTCCGACGTGGATGCATGCGCCTGTCTCACAAGAGGCAATCGCGCGTGGGATGCATGTCCTCTGCGAAAAGCCACCCTCAAATGACGCAGCCGAACTAATACCTGTCACGCAACTCGCCGAAAACAAAGGGCTCACCTATATGTTCGTCCGGCAATCGCGCTTTACATCTCAGTTGATGGAAGGGCGCAGACTTGCGCAAGCCGGGGAACTCGGCGATGTGTACTATGCTGAGACGCGATGGATACGTACACGCTGGTGTTCTGCACGCGGATGGCGGCACGATAAGGCAAAGGGTGGCGGTGTCCTACTGGACCTCGGTATTCACGCTATTGACAATGTCTGGTTTATGATGGGATGCCCCCGTCCCACAGAGGTGATGGCTGGACTCTACTGCACCTTCTCACATCTTGCACCTCCTGAACAAACCTACACCGCAGATGATGCGGCGTGCGGGTTTGTGCGTTTTGAAAATGGATGCACTTTACACTTTGCGGTCGCATTTTCCATGAATACCACAAACCGACACACCCCGGCAGCCGGAAGTGACCTCGTCAAAAGTGAGACGCAGGAGTTTCACCTCTACGGCACAAAGGCAGGACTCGAAAGCGGAAAGTTGTTGGTGGGAACACCCGACGGCGTTAAGGTCAAACCGATAAAAGCACCAGCGCAAAAGGCAGATGAGATAACGCTTCAGGCACGAGAATTCATCCGAGCCATCCGGGAAGGAGATGAATCCCTCAATTCCGGTTCACAAGCAGTGATGCTGATGCAGATGCTCGATGCAGCGATGAAATCCAGCGAAATCGGCAGTGCCGTTGCAATTCAGCCGGTTTCTTCATAACCGAATTTCATTTCGGAGGTTCGCAATGTCTACACAACGCAATTCAGAAGTATCACAGCAAGGCGGACTTACACCGCAGCAGAAGCAGCAATTCCACGACGACGGTTTTTTGTTCGTCCGAAACCTACTTCCAAACCCCGCACTTCAACCCTTAATTGATGAGTTATCGCAATTCGTTGACGAGGGGACGCGAGCAGCAGTTAAACACGGAGTCCTTAACGCGTCAGACACTTATGACAACGAACCGTTTGAGACGCGACTCGCACTCGTATCAAATGCCTGTTCTGAACCGAACTGGGTTTGGAGCAACTATTTCCGCGACCAGAAAATCCGAACCGCCGGGATGTTTACACTCAGAACGGCACCTCCGCTCCTTGATGCCGTCGAGTCGCTCATCGGTGGTGAGATCTTGGCACATCCACAGTTTAATTTTCGCGCCAAAATGCCGAACCAAGACATTACTGTCATCCCGTGGCATCAGGATTTGGCGTATCTTATACCCGAAGAGGCGGGCGATACATTGGTTGTAAACGTCTGGCTTCCACTCGTTCGTGCCACCGCGGAAAACGGATGTATGCAGGTCATCCGCGGCTCACACCGTTTCGACCTGATTAATCACAACTTCCAAGATCAAACTCCAGGGCATACGGGTGGTAAAGGCATCAGCGATATCGAACTACCCCCCGGCGATGTTGTCACTGCCGAACTTGATGTTGGAGATGTGTTGCTGACGAGTGAACGGGTTGTCCATCGCGGACTTCCCAACCGCGCCAATACCGTCCGTTGGAGCGTTGATACACGCTATAGCCAAATCGGTTTGCCGACAGGTCGTGCAAGCGTTCCCGGTTTCGTCGCTCGGAGTCGTGAAAATCCTGGGAATATTGCCAAGTCTCATCACGATTGGAATCGACTTTTTGCGTCAAACTAAACGTCCCCGAACTTCTTCCGAAACAGCTCCACAGTATCATGGTCAGGATGGTTCGGGAGCGCAGCCGGTGCTTCCCAGTCTTCATCAACATCTACTAATCTCACAGGCTTGCCATCGTTTTCCAGAACCGATTTCCAACCGGCGAGGAATACATTCGTTTTTTGCAAAATTTCCGCAAAGGTTTGGGGCATCTCGTTGTGCAGTGCCATATTCTGGAACGCCCAAATCGTCGGTAGCCAGATTTCCGTCTTATCAAACGGGTAACCCGTGCCGGTGTAGATTTTGAAATTCTCACCACCGTAGGCTTCCTGCGTGTGAATCTGCACCGTTCCCCACGAGCCACTCACCTGATGGAGCGTGCCATAGAACTGCCGTCCACTGCTGTCAACATGTTCAAGCGTGATAACACCCGGCGGACTGTGCCAACTGTCCGCTTGATACGCCACGGATACAACAGGGTTCCCCGCCTCCGCTATCGCCTTGCAAACCATATAGACACCGTGAATGCCATGTGTCGGATAGTCGTCAAACGAATTCGTCGCCGTATAACAGACAATCTGTTTGTCGCTTGCCCACGCTTTGGCACGCGAGATAGCATCGTTGTGCTCATGACTTGACGGTGCAAGGATCGTCGCACCGTGCTTTTGCGCCAGTTCGATCATCTGCTCCGCTTTGGCGAGAGAGTTAGCAAACGGTCGATTAATGAGGTTCGGCAGCCCTGCTTCGAGATACGGTTCATGGAGAATGTGGTTCCACGGGTGATTGTAGTAGCCGCCAGAGATTATGCCGTCTACCTTCCCCAGCATATCGTCAAAATTTTTAACAACCTCGCAACCGTAGGGCGCAGCGACCTCTTGTGCTTTCTCGTATTCAATATCCCAGCAGTGCGTAATCCGCATCCCTGTGAACGGTGTATCTTTTTCACCCGGACGCGGGTTAATATGCGGTGCCCACAACGGCATGTGCGAATACGATGCAACGTTCAGAAACCCGACACGGAAAGGCTCAGGGTTGGATACTTGCATGATTGTCTCCCCTTATGAGTTCTCAGTCTTCGGTTAAAAGGTATCCTGATGTATGTCAAAACTCTTTTTTTTGCTAATTGCTAACAACCAACCGCCATTTACATTGAAACCCAAGTCGAACCGTTCTCACAGGACTCAACCGCCTTGTAAATGAACTGCATCCCCCGTAACCCATCATAGACCGTCGGGAAATCATAGGCTTCTGTTTCCATAGGCTCGCCATCAAGGGAGCGTCGGATGGCTTCCACAACGCCGACGTAAATAGTTGCAAACGCCTCCAGGTAACCTTCCGGATGCCCCGTCGGAATGCGCGCACCCGCCGCCGCTGCACCAGAGAGATACCCTTGACCGCGCGTAAGCGTCTGTCTCGGTTCACCGTAACGATAGAGTTCAAGATAATTCGGATTCTCTTGTGCCCATTTCACCGCGCCCTGTTCGGCGTAGACGCGGAGCGTGAGTCCATTTTCTTCGCCAGTGGCGACCTGACTTATACTTAAAACGCCTTTCCCGCCACCCTTGAAACGGAGCAGGGCATTGACATCCTCATCCAATACCCTGTCAGGAAGGAAAGTGCTTTTGTCAGCACAAAGTTCGACAATCGGATCCCCCGTGACGTACTCAAGCAGGTTCACACAGTGCGTGCCGACATCGCCCATCGTGCCGCCGATACCTGACTGGGCAGGATCAACACGCCACGCCGCTTGCTTCTGACCGAGTTTCTCGTGCGGGACCATCAAGAAATCCTGAAGATATTCGACGATAACCTTACGAATTTGCCCCATTGAACCTTCAGCGAATAACGCACGCGCGTGTCGTACCAACGGATGCCCTGTATAATTATGTGTCAACGCAAAGACAAGTCCCGAATCTTCGACGAGTTGGACAAGTGCCTCAGCTTCTTCAAGACTGTAGGTCATCGGTTTGTCGCAAACAACGTGAAAACCCGCCTCCAAGAAAGTCTTTGCGATCTCAAAATGTGAGATATTTGGCGTGACAATACTCACGAAGTCGATGCGCTCATCTTCAGGAAGGCTTGCTTCCGTTGCTGCCATTTCTGCGTAACTGTCATAACAACGACTTGGATCGAGATACAACTCCGCACCCGTGATGTGTGTATTTTCCGGGTCCCGCGAGAAACATCCAGCGACGACCTCTATTTGCTGATCCAGCGTCGCAGCAATGCGATGAACACCCCCGATAAACGCGCCCTGTCCGCCGCCTACCATACCCATCCGTAATTTCCGTTTCCAAGATTCCATAGTGTCTTACTCCAATTCATTATCAAGGACTTAAAAACTAACAACCGCCCTCAACTCAAGCCCAGAATCTCCCGATTCCGCGCCGTATCGGTCTCGCCGCCTGCAAAGTCGTCGAAGGCGACATCTGTCGTTTCAATGATATGTTTCGCAATAAACGGCGCGCCTTCCGCTGCACCTTGTTCTGGACTTTTGACACAGCATTCCCATTCCAACACCGCCCAACTGTCATATCCCGCTTCTGTGAGCAGTGTGAATACCTGTGTGAAGTCTACTTGTCCATCGCCGAGCGAACGAAATCTCCCCGCACGTCCAGCCCAGGACTGATAACCACCATAAACCCCAACGCGACCTGTCGGACGGAATTCGGCATCCTTAACGTGGAACCCCTTAATCCGTTCGCTGTAAAGTCGGATAAAGTCGATATAATCGAGTTGTTGAAGGAGAAAATGACTCGGATCGTAGTTGAGACAGGCAGCCGGATGATCATTTGTGTAATCGAGAAACATCTCATAAGTCGCACCGTCGTAAATGTCGGAACCCGGGTGAAGTTCGTAGGCGAACACTTGACCGTTGTCGTGTGCGAGATCCAGCAGAGGCGACCATCGCGCAGCGAGTTCCTTAAATGCTTCCTCAATAATGCCATCGGGACGTTGTGGCCATGGATAAACGGTGTGCCACGCGAAACCACCGGAAAGCACAGGGATAACATCCAGTCCCATATTTACTGAGGCGTAGATACATTTCGTTAGTTCATCTACCGCCCACGCCGTCCTTTCGGCACCGCGCAAGCCGGGTGGATGGAACGCCTCAAACATGACCTCGTATGCCGGATGCACCGCCAAGACCTGACCAGCGAGATAGCCCGCCACTTCCGTCGCTTCGAGCCCTATCTCGTTGAGTGTTCCCTTCAATTCATCGCAATAGGTTTTAGATTCAGCGGCTTTTCCGATGTCAAGAACCCGTTCATCCCAATTGGGAAGTTGAACACCTTTGTATCCTAAACTTGCAACCCATCTCCCAATATTTTCCAATGTATTATATGGTGCCTCATCCCGCATGAATTGCGCGAGAAAGATAGCTGGACCTTTGATTTTCGGCATTGTTCCTCCTTGTTAGTCTTCTGTTCAAACGTGTTTCCTTGTAGGCATGACTCCCTGCCTAAAGCGCAATGTGCTTAATTCTTATCAAGCGATCAATTATTTTCCACATACCAACGACTGAAGACCAATAACTGATAACTAACAATCAATTCAAATCCGAGAAAAATTAATTACCAAATCTTCGCCGACTTTGGGTATAATAATATATAAAAGCCAATGCGAAATGTCAAGAATTTTGGAAACTGTTCAGTTTAATGAAAGGAAAAGGTGTGGAACAATCTATCTATGGATTAGCCGTTCGCGGGGTAACAAAACATTTTCACCGGAACAAGCGGACGAACAATAAAATACATTTTCACCAGAAAATTCGCCAGATATTCAAGCCAGAGAAAGAGATTGTCCGGGCAGTTGACGACATCTCCTTGGAGGTAAACATCGGGGAAATCTATGGGATTCTTGGGGCAAATGGCTCTGGGAAATCAACCTTAATTCGTCTTATTTCAACGCTCCTTATTCCCGATGCCGGGAGTATTCACGTCTTTGGAGATGACGTTGTGACGGATAGCCTGAAGGTGAGGCAAATCATGAACCGCGTCTCCGTTGAAGCCTCATTTTTCAAACGCCTTTCTTCAGAAGAAAACCTGATTTACGCTGCCCGTCTTTATGGTATTCCTGCTGCAGAAGCCGGACGAAAGGCAAAACAAATTTTGGAGAGACTCGGTTTTGACGCAAATCGGATGAACGAGGAAATGGAGCATCTATCGCGCGGCATGCAACAGAAAGTCGCTATTGCCCGCGCTTTGCTCACTACTCCCATGCTCCTGCTGCTTGATGAACCCACAACAGGGCTCGACCCCAAATCCAAGCGCGATGTCCAAGCCTTTATTGAGGAGATCCGTCAAGAACGGAATGCCGTCATTGTCCTAACGACCCACGATATGGCAGAGGCTGAGAGATTGTGCGATAAGATCGCAATTATCGACAAGGGAAAGTTTATCGCAGAGGGGACCGTTGCGGAACTCATCGCCAACGCACCCTCGCAGAACGGCGCACCCGCAACATTGGAAGATGTTTTTATCGCCCTAACCGGCAAAGCCATTGAGGAGGAAGAATAAAGCCGTGCTTAATCTTGTTCGTGAGACTGTTGTCTCTTACGCTTTCATTGAACGCAACTTTAATCTCGTGAAGCGGTATCTGAGTTGGGAAATCCTCTTTTTCAGCTACTCTATCGTCAACGCCCTAACAATCGGCTTGATTATGGTCGGACGTGGCAGCAGTGAAGATGTCCTTTATCTCGTCATCGGGGCATTAATCTGGGGATTCCTCTCTATTATGATGCGGGAGGTGAGCGATGCAATTACGTGGGAGCGATGGGAAGGCACGATCGAATATACCTTTATGGCACCGATTTACCGCATCACACATTTGGTCGGTTCGTGTCTTTTTGCGATCCTATATGGACTGCTGCGAACAGGTTTAGTACTGGCGATAATGCCATTCTTTTTTGGTGAACACATCGACTTGGGAAACGCGAATTGGTTGACGATGGCACTTACTGTTCTCATCTCCAGTCTCTCTTTCATCGGTATCGGTCTAATGGCAGCAATTTTTCCGCTGCTTTCACCGGAAAAGGGGCAAGCTGCAACAGGCATTATCCAATCCGTATTACTCTTAGTCTCTGGTATCTACTATGAAATTGAGGTGTTACCAGAGTGGCTGCAACCGATTTCCAAAATATCGCCTGCTACCTATACGCTCAGATCAATTCGTGCGGCAATCCTTGATAATGCATCAGTTGAGAGCCAGATGGGCAATTTATTGTTGTTGTTCGTCATTGGCGTGCTGCTTATTCCGTTCGGATTTTGGATCTTCCATCTCGGTGAAAAGTATGCCAAACGCGTCGGTAGGCTTAAAAGAAGCGGGTAACGGAAGCGGGTTTCACTATTCAGTTAACAGTTAAGAATTAACAGGCGGTTTTGTTGGGCTTCACTGGTAATTTAGGGTCTCAGGCGTCTTGAATAGACAAAGTTTCTGGTGATGGAGGCTCGTTTTTTGGACGCTGTTCAACCCAACCTACCGATTATTAACTGTTAACTTGTAACTGTTAACTTATAACTGTTAACACGGAGGAGTTAATGTCAGGATATTACAGATTTCCAACAATTTGTCAAGATACCATTGTTTTTGTATGTGAAGATGATTTATGGACAGTTTCAATCAACGGCGGTGTTGCCCGCCGTCTTACCTCGAATCTCGGTGCAGCGAGTTCTCCATGCTTATCACCAGATGGTGAACTGCTCGCTTTTTCGGGACGTGAAGAAGGCCCCTCAGAGGTCTATGTGATGCCAGCCCTCGGTGGCGAGGCGAAGCGGCTCACCTATCAAGGTAGCAACGCCACTGTCGTCAACTGGGATCCCCAAGGCAAACATATCCTCTATGCGAGCGGTGCCGGTTTGGCGTTCGATCCGTGGATATGGGAGATTTCACCAGAAGGCGGCGAACCGCAACGTCTCTCTTATGGGCCCGCCAACCACATTGACTTCGGCGACGCAGGCGGCGTGATTATCGGTCGATTGACACGCGAACCCGCACGCTGGAAACGTTATAGAGGCGGCACAGCCGGACAACTCTGGGTGGATATTGAAGGGGATGGACAGTTCCAACCGCTTTCACCTGTTGACAGCAATTTCACGACACCTATGTGGATTGGCGAGCGTCTCTATTTTATCTCTGACCACGAAGGCGTTGGGAACATCTACTCCTGCCTCCCGAACGGCGAAGACGTTCAACGCCACACCCATCAGGATACCTACTACGCCCGTTCGGCGCAAACGGATGGCACCCACATCGTCTACCATGCTGGTGCAGACCTGTTTGTTTATAACATCGAAAACAACACTGATGCCCGTGTTGATGTGGACTTCCGCAGCCCTCGCATTCAGAGACAACGAAAGTTCGTTAGTGCATCAAGATACTTGCGAGAGTACGCACTCATCCCAGACGGGCACGCATTGGCTTTGACAGTCCGAGGCAAACCTTTCACAATGGCGAATTGGGAAGGCGCAGTCCTCCAGCACGGCGAGCGGCGTGGCGCACGTTACCGCTTTACAAAGTGGCTCAACGACGGAAAACGTCTCGTCACCCTTTCCGATGTTGGTGGAGAAGAAACGCTTGAAATCCATACCCGCGATGGCAGTGCAGACATTGTTCGACTTGACGCACTTGACCTCGGACATGTCCGTTCTCTTGAAGTTTCTCCGCAAACGAAAGACGACAAAAACGACTGTTTGCTGCTTATCAACAACCGTTTTGAGCTCCTGCACATTGATCTTGAAACGCAGGAGGTGCGGGTGCTTGATAAAAGTCACTATCAGAACATCCAAGGCGCAGTGTGGTCCCCTGACGGTGAATGGTGCGCCTATAGTTTTCCATCGACAGAAACCACGCGATCCATCAAACTCTGCAAAATCGAAACAGGGGAGACGTGGCTTGTCACCCAACCCGAATTCAGCGATTTCTCACCCGCATGGGATCCCGATGGAAAGTACCTCTATTTCCTCTCTTATCGCGAATTCAATCCAGTCTACGATGCGCTCCACTTTGATCTGGGTTTCCCTTCAGCGATGCGCCCCTTGTTGATAACTTTACAGAAAACTTTAGGCAACCCGTTTGTGCCGGAACCGCGTCCGCTTGAAGAGGAGAAGGAAGATAAGGACAAGGATAACGAAAAAGAGCAAGGTGAAGCATCCGACGAGATGGATGAAAAGTCTGAGAAAGAGAGTAAACCCATCGCCATAGATCTGGACGGAATTGCACAGCGCGTCGTCGCCTTTCCCTATCCGAGAGGGCATTATGGACAGATCGCTGGTATTGAAGGCAAAGCGATTTTTACGTCCTATCCTTCACGAGAGGTGTCGGGTCCTTTCGATGATGACACCGGTAGAGCAAGAGGGACACTCCACGCCTACGATTTCAACGAACAGAAAAAGGAGACGCTCGTTTCGGGTATTGGCAATTTCCAACTCTCTCGGGACAGTAAAACACTTGTGTATTCCAGTGGGAGTCGGTTGCGCGTTATAAAGGCGGGGAAGAAAGCAGAAGGCGACTCGAAATCTGGGAGTAGAGCCAGGCCAAATCGCCAGAACGGATGGATTGATCTCAACCGTATCAAAGCCTCCGTCGTCCCCACAGCCGAGTGGCATCAGATGTATCGAGAGGCGTGGCGGCTGCAGCGAGATTACTTCTGGACGGAGGATATGTCGGGTGTGGATTGGGAACAGGTCTATCAACGCTACCTCCCACTACTCGACCGGATTGCCACGCGGGGCGAATTTTCTGACCTTATGTGGGAGATGCAAGGTGAACTCGGCACCTCACACGCCTATGAATTCGGCGGCGATTATCGCAGCTCACCGAATTACGCACAGGGATTTCTCGGTGCTGACTTCGCATACCACGCCGAGAGCGGCGGATACCGGATTACACACATTCCGCAAGGCGATGCATGGGAGACAGTAAAAGATTCACCGCTGAATGCACCGGGGGTTAACGTCCGCAAAGGGGATATTCTCCTTGCTATCGGTGGGCAAAACGTCAGCGAAACCGTCTCACCCGGTGAACTCCTTGTGAACCTCGCAAACCAAGAGGTACAAGCCACCTTCCAAAACGCGGACAATGCCGAAAAACGCGCTGTCACACTCAAAGTGCTACGGAGCGAAAGGGAGTTACGGTATCGCGAGTGGGTCTCCCGAAATCGGCAGTACGTCCACGAAAAAACGGATGGCAAAGTCGGCTACGTCCATATCCCAGACATGTCGCGACGCGGGTATGCGGAGTTTCACCGCGGTTATCTCGCCGAGGTCAGTTATCCCGGTTTACTCGTTGATGTGCGTTATAATGGCGGCGGACATGTGTCGCAGCTCCTATTAGAAAAGTTATCCCGTCGTCGGATTGGATATGACATTCCGCGTTGGGGAACACCGCACCCCTATCCAGATGCTTCAGTCCTCGGTCCGATGGTAGCCGTCACCAACGAAAACGCAGGCTCCGACGGCGACATCTTCTCACACTGTTTCAAGTTGATGGAGTTGGGACTGCTTATCGGGAAACGGACGTGGGGGGGCGTTATCGGTATCTCGCCACATCAGATGTTTGTGGATAGAGGTGGAACAACACAACCCGAGTATTCTTTTTGGTTCGTTGATGTCGGTTGGAGCGTTGAGAACTACGGCACCGACCCCGATATCGAGGTGGACTATCGTCCACAGGACTACGCCACCGAAGCCGATCCGCAGCTTGATAGAGCCATAGAGGAGCTTCTCCGACAGATGGAAGAGGACCCCCCGGAAGTCCCAGATTTCGGCGACCGCCCGCGTTTAACATTGCCAACGCTGCCGAAAGCATGATAAGATGTATGAATGGCAACTTTCTGTAGGTGCGTTTTCCAAACACTGTCCTTTTCATCTCACGGGGTTGGAAAGCGCGCCTACGCAGGCAACTCGGAGGTATATGCAAATGAACGTACGGGATATGACAGACCCTGAGGTTTATGAACTCGGGCTTCAAATTCTTTTGGATAAATTGGGATATGCTGGAGCAGTCCGGTTTCTTGAACAGTGCCGGCCAGTGGTGATTATACTGCCGAACGCCATAAATGGTTAGATAAACTTGATATGGAGACGATTATACAAGGTATTCAAGAGCTTCGCCAAAAGCAACAGACGGCTCCGGAAGATAACCTTTGAAAGACGTTAGTGAAATGACAGATATTGAGATTTATCGGTTTGGACTCAGTGCCATTTCAGGGAAGTTGGGACCTTCTGGACAGGTGAGGTTCCTGCGGCAGTGCAGGCCCGGATAAGAGCTATTAATCTTGAATCATTGGGTTTTAAGCCATTAGATGCCTTGCATATTGCGTGTGCTGAAAGTGGTGAGGCAGATATCCTTCTCACAACAGATGACCGAATGTTAAACCTCGCGCAACGTCACCGCTCACAACTCCGAGTCCGCGTCGAAAATCCATATACATGGTTGCAGGAGATGGATAGGGGTCAAGAAATAGCACGCCAAGTATAAGCATCGTCGTTTACGAGATCTCAGTGTTCGTAGTAGGGCAATTCATTGCCCGTCTAACAATATGCAGATGCTTGTATCTTCTCCACTGCTGGCGAGGTTTTGCAGCGTACTCGCTCAAATGCGACGTGCATTTCTAACCTCGCTATCTCACCGTTTCAAACCCTCTCTTTGCTCCAGAGGAGCAACATATCTATAGCAAAGTGCCCGTCGTATCTCCCGCACTCCAGCGGAGTGCTATGTCTATAAGGACCCGTTCTTTGTAGGAGAGGCTAATAATCCCAATATTTCCGTGTCCTATTTTATAGCTACCACATATCATAAAAGACTTGACATCCATCCAAAAATACGGTATAATTACACTATACTGAAAATAAGTTAGACACTCATCTTGGAGAGTTCACAATCCTAAAATGTTACACTTTCATCAAATTATTTTTTTCACAACGGGAATTAAAAAAATAAATTGTCCATAAACCCTTACAGACACTGGGTTCTCCGCCGATAGCCACTGGACACAAAATGTTACACCAGTGTAACATTTTTAACGTGAATCCGATTTAAATCTAACATGTCAAAACAGCATGAAAACACAATCACAACCAAACTCGTAGACCTCCTCAACGGGATGCGGAGCACTTGGACGCTTGAAGAACAGACCCGGCCTTTCAAAAACAATCAGAGATGTCCCGACATCTTTGTAACGGAACTTGGCCGTGAACCTGTTGCTATTGAAGTCAAACTTGATGGCAAAAGCCCCAATATTCAGGGCGAAGGGCAGGCAGCACAGCACCTCGGAGAGGAACTCTCACCCGCTCCTAATATGGTCGCAGAGACGCTTACAGCTGCGATGGCACTCCGTATCCCCACACGCTTCCTACAAGTTAAGCGGCGAGGCTTAGCACAAGAACTCCGACAGGCGGATGATGTTCACTATATTCTCCTCAGTAGAAATGAGACTGACACGAATAGATTCCCGCGTGAAGGATGGGCAAAAGGCACGGTTAATGATGTAGCGATGGCACTCCAACTCGGCGCAACGCCGAATTCAAAAATTCAGGAAGCCGCAGCGTTGTTGGAATACCGAATCAATCAAGCCGCGCTGCTATTAGAAGCCTCAATTGCAACACGCCCCAGTATAGGCGCAGCGATAGGGGACATCCTCTATCAGAAACCTGTCGAGCAAACCATCCGGATGGCGATGCTGATTATCACCAATGCCTTCGTCTTCCAGAGTTCCCTTGCAGGTAAACCTGAAATGGAACAGGTGTCCTCTCTCGCACATCTTACCACAGATACCGACACACCTATCAGTTATAGCGATGTGCTCAAAGACTGGAACATTATTCATGCGGTTAATTACCGACATATTTTCGATGTCGCCCTTCAGCTTGTAGACGCAATCGCAACCGATGACGAGCTTGTCGGTAAGGTGCTCTCCATTCTCTGTCGCGCAGCACGCGAATTGGTTAGCAAAGGTATCGCTCAAGTCCATGAATTAGCAGGTATCGTTTTCCAACGCCTTATCGTTGATCGAAAATACATTAAGGCAAACTACACCCGTCCTGAAGCCGTAGCCTTGTTGTCTACATTGGTACTCCCAATGGACCATCAGTGCAACGATAATGTGCATAAGATAAAAGTAGCCGATTTTGCGTGCGGCACAGGTGCACTCCTTAACGGCGTGTACCAACGCATTCTCAGCATGTACGAACAGACAGGCTGCATCGGATCCGACATTCATCGGCGTATGATGGAGTACAACATCGGCGGGTGCGACATTATGCCCAATGCAAGTCCCCTCACTGCTGCGCTTCTTACGAGCACCTACCCTGACACGAAGATCGGACAAACCCGCATTCATACGCTCCCTTATGGAAAACAGAGGGATGGCACTTACGCCCTCGGTGCATTAGACCTACTCAATGAACCAGAACAGACCCTTACATTCCACCTCATGGAGCGCGAACCCCGACAGGTCGGAGGTGAAGGCGATACCACAGTTGACCGGCAAAGAGCCTTCCAACATCGCGAATTTGATATTGTCGTTGACAATCCTCCCTTCAGCAAACCCAATGCTGATAGTGGCAGCAGCATTCCGAAACCGGTGTTTGAAGGTAGTGAACGCAGCCAAGAGGATACAACCGCAATGCGTCGCGCCCTCCGAAAAGAAGACATCCGCGTCGCCAATGGACAGGCAGGACTCGCCTCCTACTTCGTTGATTTGGCAGATAAGATGCTTAAATCAAACGGAAAATCAACGATGGGCTTCATTCTACCGGCAACAGCCCTCGCTTCCCCGCATTATCAAAAGGTTCGGGATATGTGGGCAACTGAATACCACGACGTAATTGTGGTTACGATCGTGGATGCCCAAGCCAGTGGTTGTACCTTTTCTTCTGATACCGGAATGGCGGAGGGCTTGGTGGTCGCAACGAAAGGGAAGGGGCATAATACAGGCCGCGGGAAATTTATCTCCCTACTACACCAGCCGAGAAGTTTACTTGAAGCGGTAGCAATGGGAAACAACATCCTGAGAATAGATAGCACGCGAACAATGGAAGATACACCCATTGGTGGAGACGAACTCAAGGTAGGCGATGAAATCGTAGGTCATCTGCTTGATTGTCCATTGCCCGTCGGTGAAGCGTGGGCAGCATCCCGTGTAAAGGCGATGGAATTAATCCAAGCAGCGCACAGTTTGGCAAGTGGAGAGTTGTGGTTACCAACGCAGACGACACCTGTAGAAGTCCCTATATGCCGCGTTGAGGACATTGCAACGCTTGGGATGTCTCACTTGGCTGTTTATGGTAGTAATGGACAGGGTGCATTTGATATGGGGATCGGGTGTAGTGACAGTGATGATTATCCCTGCCTTTGGAAAGTAACGTCTCCTTTACAGCGGGCGATGCTTGTGAAACCTGATGCACACGGTATCCTTCGTCCTGATGGGAGACCGAAATTGCAGCAGCTCCTTGCACGGAACAGCCGCGCCCACTACAATCTCGGTTTGCGATTTAATGCAAATTCTATTGTTGCTCTCTTCACAGAGAAACCCGCGTTAGGTGTAAGATCAATCAAGAATGTTGCCTTTAAAAATTCGCACTATGAAATTCCGTGGACACTCTGGTGCAACACAACATTGGGATTGCTATGCCATTGGATGCATAGCAGTAAACAGCAGATTGGGCGAGGCGGGTTATCAATTCTGACATTACGCACCTTACCGACGTTAGATGTGCGGTGTCTCTCTGCGGATGCGTTGGCAAGTGCGGAGCAGATTTTTGATGAAATGAAGCACAAACGGATGTTGCCCTTTAATGAGGCGGACCGGGATACAGTACGCCGTGAGTTGGATCGACGGTTTTTGACAGAAGTTTTGGGAATCACGTCTGAAGATGTCCATGCAGCCGTGCATCGCCTCCGTGAGAAACTCTGTGCGGAACCAAGCATTCACGGCGGAAAAAAGTCGCGGTGTGATTTGGAAAAGGAGCAGTTGAAACTTGGTTTGTGAGAAGTAAGAATAGCGGTTTGCTATTATCACCTTGCTGGATAACAAGGCGCCGCCCGTGACAGTATAAACCTGTACCGAAGTCAAAGAGGTGGTTGGATGGAATCAATATGGTCCGTTGTATTAAGCATCGTGTTAGGTATCATAGTGGGAATTGTAGCAAATTAATATATACGACCACATTCCTAAAAATCTTGTAGGTCGCGTTATTCGTATTGGTCTTCTAATGTTATCTGCTCTGGGTATAATCTGGGGTATGTGGGTTGGCAAAGTCCCTATATTACTCGGCATAAATTTGATTATCTCAATGGCAATAGCAATGTTTCTAGTATATCGCAAATTTCCTGTCTGGTTTACCATCGGCGTTGTCGCCGCAGCATCAAGCATTGTAAATCAGATATGGAGTATGTCAGTTGGTGATGTTTCCATATCAATAGGTGCTCTCTGGATTTTTGTGATGATATTGGTGGTTACAATCTTCCGTATTGTGATGAGCATTTCTGTTATGTATGAAACGATTAGCCTAAACCTAAATCACATAGACCAGATATTTAAAGGACTTACTGAAACTTTTATTGAAACAGATAGACTGAATCGTATAGAACACACAAGGATTGTTGATCTAATTAGCAATGTTATTCATAGGATGGAAGCGGAGCGCACCTATAGTTCAAGCCTTATAGAAGAACTTGATGAGTTCAGAACGGAATTAAATAAGAATATAGAGAAATCAGATAGAACTCGGGAAGAATTAAATAATTTTAAAGAGGAATTATCAAAAACTATTAAAATCCCCAAGTGGGTGCCGAAACGTTCCAAGTAGATTCTAATGGGACAAGTAATGAATAAGAACAATTTGATATACCCTTTAACATGTGTTAAAATATTCTCAATTCTGATATTGATGTTGTAATCTTCAGAGGCACGAACCGTAACAGACGAACGGGATTTCACAATACTTGGGTATTTTATCATAAGATTTTGCATGGAGGGCCTAAAAAAATCTTCAAAGAAGTAATATGTGTGATGCTTGCCTTGCATACATATAAATGGGGTAATGGATATGGCAAAGACAGACGTTGAAGTCCAATTCACATTTACACTTCCTATTGACGAGAGTTTGTTGCAACACAAAACGGATGCAGAACGTAAAGCAAAAGAGGCTTTTGTGCTTGAACTGCTACGGCATGGGGATATTAGTGCTGGTAGAGCTGCGAAACTCCTTAACATTTCACGATGGGATCTTTCTGAGTTGATGTTTGCAGCTGGCATCTCTCCATTTGCTGAACTTAGTGCTAAAGAATTAGCCACTGAAGTTGAGGCTGCCTTGAGGGTTTTGAACAATCAAGACGATGAAGATTGTCACAAATAGGACATTGTTAATTACTCGCGTGATAAATAGAAAGGAGAACACTTATGATACCCCCTATCACGAAACTGCTCATAAAAGTTGAACAATTGGAATGGGATTTAGCAGAAGTAAAAAAGGAGTTAGAAGCACTTCAAGCCCCATTCATGAAATCACTCACACCTGAGGAGCGCGCGGCAGCATATTCCGCTCGAACACGCGCACAAAATCAGAGACGGCGACTATCCATTGAACGGAGACGCGGGAAATCTGCCCCTACCGCTGAAATTCCTATTGCTGAAGAACTTCAGCAGCTTTCTCTGGAAGATGGAATAGATCCAGAGGAGAATCTTTTTAGTAGTGCTATCATCGAAGAACGGGAGAAATAAAACTTGTGAATTATTTCTTTTTAGATGCAACGGAACCAAGCACATCATTGCCGCATATTCACCAAATAAATCCCAGCCGCCACCAGCACAGCGCCCCCCAGCAAACTAATTGTCAGTTCATCCCCCAAAACCAGATGACTAAACAGCACCCCCGACAAAGGCGTTGCAAAGAACAGCACAACCAGTTTACTCGCACTATATCGCTCAAGTATAGATGTCCACGCCAAAAAGCAGAAACCCGCAATAACACCACCTTGATACAGGAGCGCAACGGCACTTGAAAGTGTGAGATGCATCGGTTCACCGCGTTCAAATAAGAAACTTATTACAGCATAACACGGGAGACTCAAACTTAAATACCACACGAGAAGTCGGTACGGATGAATCGATTGGACGAGGAGTTTTGTCACGACAACGCGGAGCCCCAAGAAGCACCCACTGATGAGTACAAGGATATCACCGAGAATACTCGTTTCACCATCACCGAGATTCGGGGCAACCGTTACGAAAACGCCGCTGAAGGCAACGATAATCCCCAAGGTCTTTGGAATAGAAAGGCGTTCCGTCGGAATCCAGAGATGCGCAAATATTGCCGTAAAAAAAGGATAGACGTTGATGAAGATAGTCGAGCGCGATGCCGTCGTGAAAAGCGTCCCTACGTTCAATGTGATAATTTGAAGTATGAAAATAGCCGTGAGTAGGAGGAGTCGAGGCAGTTCACCGCGACGTAAACCGAGCGAGACACGTCTGAAGAGGGACCACCCCCCAATAATAACCAGTCCAATCACAAAACGGAAAAACGCCAGTGCCATGGGTGGGAAGTCTTGCAGCCCAACTTTGATTGATGGCGAATTTCCACCCCAAAGAAATGCGAGGAGCAGCGCAAGGGCAATAATCTTCCCGTGCGGCTCCTCGCTAATCACTGCTGGTCTTGACGATGTCCCGATAGTCTCTTTTTTGTTCAAAAGCAGTTGATGTCCTCAGTAGCTGGTTCCATTTCCTACAGTAGGAGGGGTTTGCAACCCTGATCGCATTAATCGTAAGCACCCGGACGGTGGTTGCCCATTAGGCGTTGTTGACGTTCCGTCGCCAGTTCCAAGATGTTATCGTTGAACTGGAACCGATTCAAGTAGGGCGGGAATTTTTGGGTTATCATCCGGTTCGCGTAATGCACCTGTAAGAGATACCGCGTCTGATCGCTCCGATTCGCTGTGCCTCGATGCCAAACCTCACTTCGGAAAAGCACGACATCACCACCGTTACAGAGAATGCTCTTCTCTTGATTCCCTTTCCATTCCGTTTCACCATCAGGCCGCCGGCCAGAAAGGTGGCTACCCGGCACGAACTTTGTTGGACCGAGGTCTTCGTACAGGTCATCCAGATAGTAATGTGCAGTCGTGATGAAAATCGGGACCTTGACGCGAGGGTCCTCTAAAATATCCGCTGGCAGTGGAATCGGTAACCAATCTGTGTGTAAACCTTGATCAGGACGACCCGGACCTGTTACCCATGCTGTCATACCAATAACATGGCAATCTTCACCGTGCACTGCCTCTGCTAATGCAATGACGGGAGACATGTCGAGATATTGTAGGAAGACCGGATCGCGATTGAAGGCATTATTAATGTGTTTGTTAAGGAAACCGTTCCCATTTTCTGGCGTACCGTGCCTGTCAAAACTCTCAGGAATAGCGGTTAACCTGTCCATCGCGGCACGAAGTTCCGCCAGTTGTGCCCCTTCGATAACCTTCGGTAGATAGGCATAGCCGTCTTCCTCCATCGCCCTGACTTGGCTCTCGAGGTCGGGATAGGCGACAAGAGGTAAGGATTCGCTCATTGTCTGTTTCTCCTTTTTCTAAAGCGAAACTTAGGAAGTTCAATCTTTCATTTCTGTATTTTACAACTTTCAGAGGTCTATGTCAACTTTTTTCCGAACAATTCGTTGACAAAGTACATCCAAATTAGTGTTAAGAATAACAAAGTATTATCATAAAAAGGAGAAAGAAAAAATGAAAAATGAACACGTAACGCCCGAAACTTCTGAAACGACGACTAAAGATACAGCTATCCGGGTGCTTGGAACAGTGTTGGAATCTTTACCCGGCAATCTCTTTCACGTGAAATTAGAAGATAACGATTACAAGGTTGTCGCATACCTTGCCGGTAAACTGATGCAGCACAAAATCTGGGTCCTCCCCGGCGACCAGGTTACCGTTGAGCTTTCTCCGTATGACCTCACGCGTGGACGCATCGTTTGGCGGGATCCGGGGGCTTAGTATCTTCCGCTACGCACACCCGTTCCTGGAGAACGCTGCGTTTCATGCGATCACGTCCGTGCAAGTATAAAAAGGAGTAACAGCCTGTTTTTCTTAGTGCGCACATAAGCAACGCGCCTCCGACAGGCAAATCTAATTATGGAAGGCATTGTAATTAAAGCGCGCGGTGGCGAATACGAGGTACAGGTCGGCAATCAATGCTATACCTGCGTCTTGCGCCACCAACTCATTGAGGATGAAAAACAAAGACTTGATGAGACGAAAGAGATGCCCTACGTCGATTTAGTCGCTGTCGGCGACCAGGTCCGTATCTCGGCAACAGCATCTACACAAGAGAGCGGATATATTGAGGAATGTCTTCCACGCGACACGCAGTTCGGACGCACTCGTATGGACGGTTGGCGGCAAATCATCGTCGCCAACCTCGATATGTTACTCATCATCTTCGCCGCACGCCATCCGACCCTCAAACTTCGCATGCTGGATAGATTCCTCGTTACTGCAGAGGCATCTGATGTTGAACCCGTCATCTGTATTAACAAAATCGACTTAGCGAAATTCGAGAATGTACAACGCCAACTCAATTTATATGAAGAATTAGGCTATAAAGTGGTTTATACAAGTACTGTGACCGGTATAGGCATTGACAGATTGCGCGAAGTGATGCAAAATAGCATTTCAGCGATTGTCGGTTCATCAGGTGTTGGAAAATCTTCGTTGCTCAATGCATTGCAGCCCGGGCTACAACTCCGAACGGGCGAGGTCGATGACCGCATACACAAAGGACGACATACCACAACTGAAGTCGTACTCTTACCGCTCGAATTCGGTGGATTCGTCGCCGATACACCTGGCATCCGAACCCTCGGTTTGCTTGAAATCGATGACGAACAGGGGCTTGATATCCATTTTCCAGAGATGCGGGCGTATATACCGGAGTGCAAATTTGCCGCGTGTACACACCAACACGAACCCGCTTGCGCCGTTAAGCGGGCAGTCGAAACCGGGGACATTAACCCGCTACGATATGAAAGCTATCTCCGGATCTCCGGATTTAAGGAAGGGAGATATGAACGAAACTCAGATAAGAAACGAACCGATCGAAAGACGCGACGACGTAAACGCTGATCCTCAGAAGTGGGAGAGCGCTATTCAAAATCTGCTTCGTATTATTGAGAGAAGCGAACAGAAACTTGGGTACTTTGAAAACCGAGTGAAACAGGCACAATTCGTAGATCGTCCCAAGCAGCAGAAGGTTCGTGCTGCGGGTGCCCAAGTCGGTATGCACTCAGCACAACTCGAAGGGTTACGCAACGAGTTGTACCAACTCGAACGTCTTCATAGTGGGGGCATCCATTTTCGGCACACCACGGAGAATGAGCTTCGCCAAATTTGGGCGTGGATAAGCCGACCGACCATCAGAAAATACCTTTACACAACGCCTGTATCGTTTGAAACCTTTCTTGAGGATTGGCATCGTTGGATGGCACAAGAACAAACACGTGCCTTCGCTATTGAACTCCGTACGACACGACTTCTCATCGGATTTATCCTTCTCCAGCACGATGAAGATACCGTTACCATCAGATTCGTCGTCATTCGACCCGATTATCGTGCCCGCGGATATGGCGCAGATACACTCGTTGAAGCGGCTCATTATGCTTTTGACCAACTCGGTGCTGAACATATCACGCTACAGGTATCCGTTGACAACGGACCCGCACTCATCTGTTTTGAGAATGCAGGGTTCCGCTACCTCGGTTATACAGATACTACAGGACAGACCTACACGATGGGTATTGAACGGGGCGAATGGGAAGGCAACGAATCCACAGATGCTCAAACTACATCTCCACGACTCAGTGCACCCCTCGGAACGTTTTTTGATGAAAAATAATGATTTTTCTATACCGCTGGCGAGGTTCTCCAACCTCGCCTTCTTAACTTGGTCCTTCTCCTGTCCTCCCCTGATAAGCGCGGTTTCCTAACCACGCCAGTACTCCCACCTTCGGTAGGCTCGGTTTCCTAACCGCGCCGATTTTCCTCAATAAATAGCCCTAATTTTTTCAAAAAATAGTCAAAAGTGCATCCGAAAATGCGTATAAGTGAATCATTGTCATTTTTTGAATGGCAATGGTATCCTATTGCCGCTGTATTGTGGCAAACGAAAAAAGGAGGTATTTGTTATGTTAGCAAACCAGAGGAGGTGTGGCACTTATTAGTGTTACGCCCTTAGGGGTGTGGCACTGAGTGTCACACGCTTTGGAAAGGGGCGGGGGGCTGAAACCCCTCTGCCCCTTATTTTTCGTCTGTGGTGATTTTAGAATAGAGTGAGATCACACTGAACTAAATTTTCATGGCATATTTTTGTGTTTTTTGGTATACTATCCCGTACAATTAGCAAAGCGTAATCTTTGCCAACATGTTGTTAATTTTTTCAACCGTTCTAAACTACAAAGAGAAATAAAAAGGAGGAGGTACCTATTATGCTACGTTTGAACCACGCTACCCTTCGTCTAAAAACATGCAGTCCAGGGCGATGGTGCCTCTGCCCATTATCGATAGTTTGATTGAAATGGCATAGGCGCAGTCGCCTCATACGTGAGGAGCCGCTCTATCTATGCCCAAATTTAATCCTGAATTTTGGGAAATTCCGGTCCCACCGGAATATTTCGATCAGTTTACGACAGAAGATTATCTTTGGTATCGAGCACCTGATGACGGATATACCATAGCCCGTCGTCTCAAACGTCAAGCGGTCTTGGAGCAGATCCATCAGATTATTGCAAACGATCTAACTCACCGCCAAGCCGAGTGCGTCCAACTCTACTTCTACCAAGGCAAAACCCAAGAAGAGATTGGCTATATCCTCGGCATCTCCCGGCGCGTTGTCAGTCAACACCTCTTCGGTATCACGCGAAACGGGAAGCAAATAGGGGGTGCGATTAACAAGATCCGCAAGATGTGCCGGAAACAAGGAATAGAATTTCCTTAGTACTAAAGAACCAATTTATCTATCAACACTACAAGTGCAATTCAACGCGAGGGGAACCTTCAACGGGAGCCTCTCGCTTGAAAGCACTTCAACCCCTCCGAAAAAATAAAATCCTCCAACCGCCAAAACACCTTGCCAAAAAAGGATATTTCGTGATATGCTAACCCATATCTTATTTCGTATTTCTGCCGAAAAGGGGAACATCATGGCGGTTCAGATTGCAATTATCGGTTGTGGCGGGATGGCAAACGGTCATCTCAACGCCTATCTCACAATTCATCAATCAGTCCCTGGAAAAGTCGAACTCGTTGCCATGTGCGATGAGGTTGAAGAACGTGCAGACCAATTTGCCGAGCGAGTCAAAGAAGTAACTGGTAAAAAACCTACAGTCTTTCAAGACACCGACGAGATGCTCGCAAAGGCGGATTTGGACGGCGCGGACATCTGCACTTCACACGCGCATCATCACATCAACGCAATAAAATGCCTTAACAGCGGGATTAACGTCATGGTCGAAAAACCGATGGGCGTTACCGTTAAGGCGAGCCACGCAATTATTGCCGCAGCGAAAGCCAATAACAAAATCGCAGCGACCGCTGAAAATATTCGTCGGATGCCGAGTCGGCGCACTGCTGAATGGCTGATGAACAAAAAACAGATGCTTGGAGACTTGCGGATGTTCTCCGCACAACACGCCAGTTATCGCGAACCCAATCCACAAAGCGATTGGCACTGGCGACTCGACCTCACACTCGGGGGCGGCGGTATGGTCATGGACTCTGGAGCACACTACTGTGATACCATACGCTACCTCTTCGGCGATCCAGATACCGTTTATGGACGCGTCTGTCAGTTTGAAGACCTAAAGGTCACCAAAGCCGGAGAAATCGTCAAGAACGAACAAGAGGACACATGGATGGCGACCATTAACTTCAAGAGAGGGATAATTGGACTTTGGACATGTACATGGGCAGCGGTCGGACACGATTTCCATCACGTCGTCTATTACGGCAGCGAAGGCTGCCTGCTCGATGATGGCGATATTTTCCACGGTCCGTTTGACGGTGCGGAAGTCATCCTCAAAGATGGCACACGCCACAGCATGGAAAGCCTTATCGCCGAATATATGACAAGCCTTTCAGATGAAGAGAAGGAACGACTCTTCCCCCATAATTTCACCGATGGTGTTGTACTGGAATGCCACGATTTTGTCGATGCCATAGAGAAAAACCGTCCACCCGAACTCGATGCCGAGGTAGGCCTCCGCGCAAAGTCGATCTGTGAAGCGATTTACGAGTCTAACGCCTGCGGACAGGCGGTTGACTACGAAGAAGTGGTGGCAGGGAATATTGAAGTTTACCAGAAACCGATCAATGAACGGTGGAATCTCTAATTGTCTAAACAGGAAAACTCTCCAACAAAGCCTACAGAGGAACACCAGCCGGAGATTGAGAAGCCGGTCGGATATTTTGAACTCATCCGCCACAATCGCAACTTCCGCTGCCTCTGGGCAGGGCAGGTCGTTAGCCTACTCGGCGATTGGTTTAACCTAATCGCCTCTGCAATATTAATCGCTGACTTAACGGGGTCAGGACTCGCTCTGGGATTCTTGTTCACAATTCGGATGATCGCCCCCTTTGTCATTGCCCCGATTGCTGGGATATGTGCAGACCGATACAACCGTAAACACCTCTTAATCATTACTGACATTGCCCGTGCCATCATTGTTTTCGGATTCCTTTTTGTTCAAGACGAGAGTCATGTCTGGCTGCTCTATGCCCTCACAACGCTCCTGTTTGCAGTCAGCGGCTTTTTCAGTCCTGCCCGAAGCGCGATCCTACCGGACATCACTTCTCCACAAGAACTCGGCACTGCCAATGCCCTCGGTGCTGCGACTTGGTCAGTCATGCTGGCTGTTGGCGCAATGATTGGCGGTTTAACAACTGGACTCTTTGGGAGCCAGACGGCTTTTATTGTTGATGGGTTAACCTTTTTCGTTTCAGCCGCTTTCCTACTTCCAATTAGACTACCCGGACCACCGTCCGCAGTGCCAGGGACCCCTGCCCGGGCAAAGTTAAGTGCCTTACGTTACATGTTCCAGCATCCCGACATTCTTTTTATCGCGCTGCATAAGGCGGCGATAGCCCTCCTCCTCTCTTCAGGATTTCAGATTGTACAAATAGAAATCGCCAACAGTTACTTTGTCATCGGCGTTGGTGGCGCAATCAGTTTGGGTCTCATATATGGCGTAAACGGAGTTGGCAGTGGTCTTGGACCTATTCTGGCACGACGTTGGACCGGCGACCAAGACAAACTGCTGCGAGGAAGCATTAATCTCGGCTACTTGATTGGAGCGTTTGGAATGCTTATCACTGCCCCCCTTTTTAATCTTGAGACTGTGCTTATCGGTGGGTTCGTCCGGAGCATTGGCGGTGGGATTGTATGGGTCTTTTCAACGCAGCTTCTCCTCCAGAACGCCCCGAACGAAATCCGGGGACGCATCTTCGGCACGGAATTTGCGCTTTTTACACTCATGGGGAGCGTCGCCACAGCGGTCGTCGGTGCATTGTTAGATCAGTTTCACATCAGCGCGATTCTCTGGGGAATGGTAGCACTTCCGCTGATTCCAGTAGCCCTATGGTCCTTGTGGCAAATCCGTTACAATCGAATGAAATCAGGATAAGAACATGTAGTGGGATAGGAATCATCTATTTCCTTAAAGCTGAGTCTACCTCTAAAAAACCCGTCCAATTTCAACCTATTTCTCAAAAAAATAACTTGCGAAAATACTTTTTTCAAATTATGCAAGTTTTCTATCCTAAAATTTCGTCTTTAATAATAGAGGGCATGAACCCTATCGCATTGCGTAATTTTATAGTAAGTCCATAATTATCTTTACCCTATGGTAGGCGAGATTTCCTTAAAGAAACACCGAAGCAAAACCCCTCGTCGGTTTCCAGTGTCCAAGGAATTGTAACGTCTACTGTAAGAAGGAGCCTCCGTGGAAAGAGAAGATGCGCAACTGATTCAGAATGTTTTATTAGGTGACGACGCTGCATTCAACACATTGGTCCACAAGTACCAAAAGGGCGTTCACGCGCTTGCGTGGCGGAAGATTGGCGATTTTCACTATGCCGAAGAGATTACACAAGATACCTTCCTCCGAGCATACAAAAAGCTCCCGACGCTCAAGAATCCCGACCAATTTGCTGGATGGCTCTATGTCATTGCCAATCGGCTTTGCATCGATTGGAATCGGAAGCAAAAACCTGAGACGCAATCGCTGGAGGACACGTCTGTGAAAGAAATAGAGGCATCGGCGTATACGCGTTATATCTCGGAAAAACAAGAGACGGCAGCCCGAGAACGTCGTTATGAAATCGTTGGGAAACTTTTGGAAAAGCTGCCAGAGAGCGAACGCACAGTCGTCACACTCCACTATCTCGGTGAAATGACAGCAAGAGAAATTGGGAAATTTTTAGGCGTTTCTGTAGGAACAATTGACAGCCGTCTCCATAGGGCACGAAAACGTTTACAGCAGAAAGAAGAACTCTTGGTTCAAGAAGTTCTCGGTGGCGTTCAGTTATCGGCGAGTGTTAGCCAAAATATCATGCGGCAAATCGCTGACATGAAACTCACACCCACTCCAGTTTCAAAACCTTTGCTCCCTTGGGTAGCTTTTGGCGCAGCTGCGGTTTTACTGGTATTCCTGATCGGGTTCAGCAATCGATACCTCGTCCGTTTTCAGAAACCGTATAGCTTCGAGGCAAAATCCAAACCTACAATCGAAATTATTGAAGCACCTGCTGTGCTTGATATTGACACAAAACCGGCTGTGCGGAATCAGATCGGGCGAAGTGATACCGAGGGTAAAAACAGCGGCACCAGTGTGCAGATGGATGAAACGGTCTCGATGTCTAAGGCACTGGAGGATTCGCGAGACCTTTCTACGATACAGTGGATGCCGGATCCTGCATTGCGTGCCGCTATTCGGGAGGCTCTCAGACTCCCTGAAGCTGTTCCTTTGACACAAGCGCAGATGCAAGCACTGCAGCACTTGGCAGCCGGTGGAAGAGGTATTAGGAATATAAAAGGTTTAGAATTTGCCGAAAATTTAGTAGCGTTAAATTTAGGCGATGAGGGTAATTATGTTACCGACTTAACGCCTCTCTCCACACTTACCTCCCTGAACTCTCTCAATGTAGGAGGGAATCAAGTAGCAGATCTGAGACCCCTTGCCAACCTAACGAATCTAACTGGGTTAAGTCTCTGGTACAATCAAGTAACCGACGTATCTCCATTGCGTTCACTGACTGCCCTGACCTATCTGAATCTGGCTGACAATTATGTAAGCGATCTCGGTCCGCTTGCGAATCTGATAAACTTGGGCGAATTAGACCTTTTTGACAACGAAATTGAAAATATTGCGCCTTTGTCAGATTTGAAAAATCTCAGGCACCTGATCCTTACACACAATCACGTTGAAGACTTGCGTCCACTCGCAGACCTGATGAATTTGCAGATACTCTGGATCAAAAAAAATCCAATAAAAGATTTAAATCCTCTCATCCAATTGAGTCTCACAGACCTCAAATACGACGGTGTATCACTGCCGACAGAACAAATAGCACCGTCCGAGATATGGATGCCCGACCCGGCATTGTGGATGGCGGTTCGCGGTGAACTCGGACTCCTACCAGGTGTGCCCTTGACCGAGGAGAAGATGCAGGAACTTACATATCTTGAGGCACAAAACAGAGGTATTGCCGACATAACCGGCTTAGAGTTTGCGACAAATCTCAGAGAGTTGCACCTCGGTCGGAATCCGATAACAGATTTACATCCGCTTTCTAACTTGACAACGCTTGAAAGTTTGCATATCTGGAGTCTCTCTCCGAGTACGCCCAACCTTGATCTCCGTCCACTGGCAAATCTCATCAACTTAGAGGCACTCTCTCTGGAGCGAAACGGGATTTCGGATATTCGTCTGCTTGCGAAGTTGAAGAAGCTTCACTTTTTACATCTCACAGGCAATCAGATAGAGGATATCAGTCCACTTTCAGGGCTAACTGAATTGCGAACCTTGTGGATCAAAGAGAATCCGATAACAGATTTGAGTCCGCTCATAGGATTGCATTTCACAGACCTTAAATACGACGGTGTATTGCTAACGACAGAACAAACGGAACCTTCCAAGGCATGGATGCCCGATGCTGCATTGTGGACAGCGGTTCGCGGTGAACTGGGACTGTTACCGGGGGTTCCCTTGACGAAAGAGAAGATGCTACGACTCGAACGCATAGAAGTGAATCACAACGATACCCTTAACCTGACTGGTTTAGAGTTCGCGACGAATCTAAGGACCCTCACCCTTGACAAAAATAATCACATAACAGGTCTGAATTCTGTTGCCAATCTAATCAATCTCGTCGAGCTGCGTATTTGGCGACCGGAAGATGCCCCACCGACGAATCTCGATATCCTTCCGCTGGCAAACCTTATCAACTTAGAAGAGCTCGTTATTGACGGTTACGGAATCTCGGATATAAGCATTCTTGCCAATTTCATGAAACTTCAACGATTGTATCTCGAAAATAATCATATTGAGGATTTCTCGCCGCTCGCTGGACTTACAAATCTGCGGGAGTTAAGGATTCGGAACAACCGGGCAATTGACTTCCGTCCGCTCGTTCCTTTGAACTTGATCCTCTTTGAGTACGATGAGGTCTATGAAGACCTCCGCACAGGGGTTTCCCGTCCTTGAATGTGTTCAGAATAGGTGATTCAAATCGCAACTTAATATACCTTCCATAAGACCAAGGATACATCTATGAAAACAGTAAAAATTCTTTTCTTAATCACGCTAACTTTCATCGCGTTGGGATTCGGAGGTGCTGATGCGCAACAAAATCTCGCGCAAGAGGCGTACGCTATTTTTCAACAGAACTGCCTCAACTGCCACGGGGAACACGGTGCCTATACCGAAGAAATCATCATTGATCACACATCGCTCATCGAAACCGGAGCAGTTGTTCCGGGGCAACCGATTGAATCTGAACTCTATACGCGCCTCCGTGAAAACAATCCTGCAAAACGGATGCCACTCGGACAACCCCAACTTCCCGACGCAGCGGTTTTAACAATTGGCAACTGGATTCAAGCAGGCGCACCGGATTGGACAGATACTTCTGAAACAACCGGTCCCTTCATTACACCTGAAGAAATGCTGGATAGCATCCAAAACCATGTTAGTTCGCTCTCACCTTTTGACCGCCCCTTTGCACGCTATTTCACGATAACCCATCTCTATAACGCGGGTGAGACGACTGAAGCACTCCACGCTTATCAACGCGCCCTCTCCAAACTTGTGAACAGTCTCTCCTGGGGACGCGAGGTTATCAGACCGCAACCCATTGATCCAGAAGAAACGATCTTCTATATTGATCTCCGAGACTACGAATGGGAAATCGGAACGAATCGGTGGACACAGATTGAGCAGGTGTACCCATACAATATTGAGTTCGACGCACCGACCCAGACGAACCTCCGTGAAAAACTGACGAACCTGCGCCAAGCAATGAACTGTGAAGTGCCGTTTATTCATGTTGATTGGTTTCTTGCAACCGCCGCCTTACCCCCGCTTTATCACGACATCCTCGGTCTCCCTGAGACGGATCGGGAGTTGGAAACACGACTTGAGGTGAATGTCGTTGAGAATATCCGCAATGCCGCTGGCAAACGCGTCTGGCGTGCGGGTTTCAGCGATTCGGGGGTCTCAAATCACAACCGCGTCGTCGAACGACACACCTCTCGGTATGGTGCGTATTGGAAGAGTTACGATTTTGCGGGGAGTGCCGGCACGCAAAACATCTTTACGCATCCGCTCTCTTTCACACACGATGGTGGTGAGATTATCTTTAACTTGCCAAACGGCTTACAGGCATACCTTTTGGTGGACGCTGGCGGCAATCGACTGGACGCCGCACCGATAAGCATCGTATCTAATCCTGCATCGAGCGATCCGACCGTCCGCAACGGACATTCCTGTATTGGATGTCACACGGAGGGGATGAAAACGTTTGAAGATGGTGTTCGTGCTGTTGTTGAGAAGAATCCGAATCCCCCGTTTGACAAAGCGCGGGCATTGCGACTCTACACAGAGCAGCCTGTGATGGACGCACTCGTGTCAGAGGATACGCTGCGTTATAGACAGGCATTGGAAGCCGCAGGTGATATATTTGGTGGCATTGAACCCGTCCAACGCTTCCACGAGGCATTTCAAGGACCTATTGATGCTGCCCATGCTGCCGCTGCAGTTGGGTTGGAAACCGAGGCACTCCTCCAGAAAATCCAGGGAAATGCCGGTTTACAAAACTTGGGTTTATTGGTGTTGGAAAACGGCACTATAAAGAGGGACGCATGGACAACGAATTTCAGTGAAATAGTTGCTGCACTGAGTTCTCCTGACAGCACTGTAGTTAAACCGATTGCCCCACAGACAGAACGCATCCCTGGCGAGTCTGTTCACATTCCCGACCCGACCCTCCGTTCGGTAATTGCAGAGACACTTGGTAAAGACCCCGAATCCCTGATTACAGCAGCGGAGATGGAAACATTGACGTACCTTGTTGCGGAAGCAATGGATATTCAAAATCTGGAGGGACTTCAGTTTGCAACAAATCTGGAGGAATTAAGACTTCGCGGGAATGCGCTCTCCGATCTATCCCCTCTGGCGGGGTTAATAACGCTGAAAGAGGTAGAGATTTCTGGCGAATCGCTCTCCGATTTATCCCCGCTTGCAGATTTAATTAACCTTGAGGGCGTGGGGTTTTGGAAAACCTCCATCTCAGACCTCTCACCTCTGGCAGGATTAACAAAACTCAGATGGTTAGAATTCAAGAACAGTCCCGTATCTGACTTATCGCCCTTGGCAGGACTCACAAATTTGAAGAGACTGGAGACTTACGCCTCTAAGGATCTTGATCTCTCGCCTTTAAAGGGATTAACAAGTTTGGTACGGCTGCAGGTTAATAGTAGTAATGTATCGGATGTCTCACCCCTAACAGGATTGATTAATTTAGAATGGCTTCGATTAGCGTCCAACTATAAGATATCGGACATCTCACCTTTGGCATCTTTGAAAAAACTCGAGTACCTTGACCTTCACACCAACAAGATCGTAGACGTATCACCCCTTGCGGGATTACACAACTTGAAACATTTGCAACTTGAACGTAACAACATATCCGATATATCGCCTTTGGATGGATTACGTGAAAATACAGATATCCATTGGTTCATCAATCCGGGTTTTCCGCAGGGGGGGGCGAAAATAGAGGGACCCTGGTTATGGATGTGGGTGCCGGGATCCCGTTTTTGGAATGGCGTGGATTTGCTTTCACAAGCGAGTGACGGTGCTGTAACAGAACTGTTGGTCGCAACAAATGGGGCGAGTGAGGGAAATCCTGTCGGGCAAAATGTGTGGACATCACACAAAATATCACCTACGGAAGTTCAGAACATTGACATGATACTACTCAGCACCGGGAAGGCAAAAAGTCATCGGGAGAATGTGGCTTATGGGGTCGTCACCTTGTATTCACCGCGAGAACAAAAGACAAAGTTGTTTGCTGGAAGCGATGGAGGGCATAAAGTCTGGCTCAATGGTGAGTTTATTCACGAAAAACCTTTGGGCGTGTGGGGTTACGATTACCAAGACTTTTTTCCTGTTACACTAAAGCAAGGGACAAATGTATTGTTAGTTGGGGTTTTTGTCAGAGACCCCCATTGGAAAGTTTCGGGTTATTTCGGATTTGCCCCTGATACAGAATATTCAGTAATATCTCCCGGCACCGGTTTCACGTTTTCAACGGATGCCACAAATATTCGCGTCGGCGATACCTTCACGCTCCGTATCAATGCGGAGAAAGTCACGGACTTAGCCGGATGGCAGTTTGATCTCAAATTTAACCCCGATGTACTTGAAGCCGTTGAAGTCAACGAGGGAGGTTTTCTGAAAAGCGAGGGTCAAACGACCTTCTTTCAGCAGGGTACAATCGATAACACTACGGGGAGAATTGTAGAGTTAAGTTCGGCACTGATTTCCAAAAACGGAGTCACGGGCGGTGGAACACTTTTGTCAGTGAGATTCTCCGCGAAGGCAGAGGGAAACAGTCAAATGACACTGCATAACTTTCAACTCGGTTCTACAACCGGTGAGGTGATACCTGTTGGCGTGCCTGATTTTACCATCACTGTCGAATCCAAACCGGCTTGGGATGTAAATGCAGATGGACAGGTAAGCATCTTAGATTTAATTCTGATTGCCCAAAATTTTGGAGAAGCAGCGTCTCCTAACTCGCGAACGGATGTAAACCGAGATGGAGTCGTCAGCATTCTCGATCTTATTCTTGTCGCACAACACATGGGTGAATCAACAGGTGCAGCGTCGCCTTCGATGCTTGTCGTGGATGGCATAGACGACTTGGATCCTGCGGTGATCCAGACGTGGATAGAACGTGCCCAACTTGAAAACGACGGTTCTATTGCTTTTCGAGAGGGGATTGCTTATCTCCAGAGCCTCCTGACACTGCTGATTCCTGAAGAGACGGTGTTGCTTCCGAACTATCCGAATCCTTTCAATCCAGAGACGTGGATACCGTATCATTTAGCAAACGCCAGTGAAGTGAAAATCACCATCTACAATGTGCGTGGCACGCTTGTCCGCCAGCTCAACCTTGAACATCAACATGCCGGTTATTACATAAACCAGAGTCGTGCTGCCTATTGGGACGGTAGAAACAAGGTCGGTGAACGCGTCGCAAGTGGTATCTATTTCTATCAATTCCAGGCAGATAACGTCTCATACCTGCGAAAGATGCTCATTTTGAAATAGGTGATAATCTACATCTAAGCAGTTGGTGTCGTTTCCCAACCGTACCAGAACCTCCTCTCGGTAGGTGAGGTCTCATAACCGACACTGAATAAATCCAATTTTTTTTCATATTATGCACGTTTTCTGCCCTAAAATGTGTCTTTAACAATTTAAGTTTAAATAGAGGTTAGAAAACCACGAATCAGACAGCCGACAAGGTAAAATGTACAAGGAATTACAACATGGAACCACGGTTTACACGCGGTGAGTATTGGCTGCTTGAAACCATAACTCTGGAGAACTTTCAATGAAAATCTTAATCTTTCTGACCGTATTGACCCTTGGTTTCCTTGCCAATGCTGTGAACGCTGGCTTGGACACCGATACCATAGCCAACCATGTGATCGCTATCTATCACTTTGAATCTACACAGACAACGGATAGTGGCTTGTTGTATACTGAAGACAGTGGTCCTCAAGAGCTCCCCGGCTCCCTTCTTAATGGTGCCTCTCTTGCAAATGGCGGCAAATCAGGAAAGTGCCTTTCATTGGTAGGGGATGATGCGTTCGGGGCAGGCACCAGACTCTTCCCACACCTTGCATCTGTGGGATTCTCAATCGTCGCCTGGGTGAAACGTCCACAACAAAATAAAGGGCTTGTGCTTTATATGATTGGGCAATACGAAGCAGATCCTGAGAATGTTGTGAGCGAAATAATACTGGGTGTTACTCCGACCGGAAACATCAAAGGCACACATATTACCTATCCTACCGACACATCTGCGGTCCTCACCACGCAAGATGAGAACGTTTCCAACAATAGCTGGCATCACATTGCTTACACGCTGTTTGCGAACACTTATACGCTTTTTATCGACGGGGAACCCGTGCTAAAACACGAGGCGACTGTCTTTCCGGGTTATTTTGGAGATATGGTTTTGTTTCTTATAACGTCTCCAGAGAGTACGCGTAAAACACTTATTGACGATGTTGGGTTCTTTGAAACTGGGTTTTCTACTTATGAGATCAAGGGTCTCTATGAAGATGGTCTGGCGACATTCCTTGAAACAATGCCGGTTTCGCCGCAAGGCAGACTCACGACCACGTGGGGCGAAATCAAGTATCGTGAATTTTAGCGTTACAGTAAATTCCAAAAATAAATACACACTTCCAACCCCCGGTAGGTGCGGTTTTGCGGCGTACTCGCCTAAATGCGACGTGCATGCCTAACCGCACCCGCAGAATGCCCGGGGAATGCCATTAAGGCATTCATACCGTTGATTTACGCGCATTCTGACGTTGATTCGCTGAGTGTATAAGTAATTACAGAATCTACTATAATTGGGCATGCTAATCAGATGAGGCTAAAAAGAATTGAGAAGAATCGTGCTTACAAACCCCACTGTTATTGCGCTCGTTAGCATTTTCATCGGCTATTTTTTGGTTTGCGTTGGATGCACGCCTTTTGGTGGGTATGTCGCGCTTGATGCAGAATCAGGATTGCTCCAGCCGACATTCCGTATGTATGCGGATCAACACTTTCAAGAACGAGTGGGACGCATCACGAGTATTACAGTTTCAAAAAGCGGCTTCTTTTCTGAAGAACAAAAGCACTCGGAACTTGACTCGCCATGGGACGGTTCCCAAACGGTTTGGGACTTAGACTATAAACCCGCTGATAAGTTCATTGGACTCTTCAGGGTATGGTTCATAGAGCCACCACTCCCTCATCTGACCTACGGAAAAGTGCCACCGAGCTATGAAGAGAAGGTGGAAGCCTTGCCCTTGGAACCCGGACAGTCTTATTTTGTTGATATTTGGGGGTTGAGAGGTATAGCGACATTCCACGGAACTCTGGAATTTAGCATCCGTTTGGATGACACAGGTCGTCCTGACCGGATAGAATATAGCTCGCCAGACGATATCTTTGAGTGGACGCGAGATGCGCTTGGGCTTAATCCAGAGGCACGCGAGTAGGAGGTTTTTATGCGTGTTTTGATAAAGGTTTTCACCGGAAGCGTTATTGGCGTTTTCACGATAGGGCTGCTGGGATGTGGATGTCTCTTTCCGTCTACTCCCTCCAACACGCTAACAAATCTATACATCGATCTACACACTGAGGCGGAATCTCTCCGATATGATGGTAAATATAGAGAGGCGATTGAAAAGTATGAGCACGCTTTTAAAATTCGGCCCCGTCCCACTGTTGATGCACAGGTCATTGATGTCAGTTACCTTGCTCTGTTCAAATATCGTATCGCTTTTTGCTATGCCAAATTGGCGGAAGCGGAAGGGAAGGCTTCCGTCTATATCAAAGCCGAAGAGATGGTTCAAGAGAGTTACCAAGCCGCGAGACGCCGCTCCGATAAGATAGGAGTCCTTTATCTTTGGGGATACATCCTTTTTAAACAAGCGCGCTATGAGGAAGCCCGTGCCAAATATGAGGCGTTACTTGAGCTCTCCTTGGAAAATAGGTTCTACGAGTCCGGCACTAAGGATACCCTATATGCACATAGAAGAACGTACTTGGAACTGGGTGAAGAGACCACTGTCCCACGGGCATTTGGGCAGCTTCAGGAGCGATTTCAGATGTCCCTGCAAAATAAGGTTCGGGATCGCTTCCTTGAGGATACCTTGTACAGACTTGGCGGAATACATTCAGAACTTGGAGATACAGTCGCTGCGCGCCGGGTATTTGGGCAGCTCGAAGAACTACTTGAAACTTCCGTGCAGCGTGAAGTTCATGATCTGAACCATGAGAGTTTCTCCTACGTTCACTATCTTGGGGACGCGTATTTGGAACTCGGAGATGAAGATGCTGCACGTAGGATGTTTGGGCGGTTTGAGGAGATACTTGAGGCCTCCGTGCAGCGTGAAGTGCATGATCTGAACCATGAGAGTTTCTGGGACTTTTACTATCTTGCCCAATCGTATTTGGAGTTGGAAGATACAGTCGCCGCCTTACGGGTATTTAGGCGATTTGAGGAACGCTTTGAAACATCCCTGCAGCGTAAGACGGATGACAGCCTTGCGTATGTCTTGTCCACGCTTGGGGACGCGTATTTGGAACTGGGAGATAAAACCGCTGCATTACGGATATTTAGACGGTTTGAGGAGGTGCTTAAGATATCCCTGCAGCGTGGAACTCGGGAGCGCGGTCTCGACTATGACTGGTACAAACTTGGGATAGCGTATGTGGAACTCGGCGAAGCAGCTGCCGCACGACAGGTATTTGTGCAGATGCTGGAGCATTTCCCCGACTCGCTCTTCAAGGCAAAAGCGGAACGCTTTCTTGAAGAAGAGTAGATGTAGCCAACAGAAACTGGCGCGTGTAACAGAGGGGCAACATAAATGGAATCTATTATCTCTGTCATTGTTAATGTTTTTTATGCGCTGGTTCTATTCTTTTTCATCTCTGTCGCTGCTTCTACTGTTTTGTATGTGATTATGTTTCTCTATTGGCTTTTCCACTATCTTTTCTTGGCACCGAGATGTTCCAACTGTGCAAAAAGGATAACAGAAGAAACTCTCAGGTGTCGACGTTGTGGGAGTCTTCTGAGAGAGGAACAATCTCAAGAAGAACTGGATCCTGAACTTTACGCTCGCATCAAAACTTTGGTGGTAGAAAAGACAGGTTTGGCAACGGAGGAAGAACTCACGCCAGAAACACACTTAGCGGACGACTTAGGAATAGCCGGGGACGATGGGTATGAACTGCTTGAGGCATTTTGTGAAGAATTCGAGATCCAAAATATGGAGGAGATTGAGCCCTCAGAATATTTCGGGACAGAGGGAGGACCTAACCCATTTGAAATATATGTTTTTCTCTACGACTTGGTGGTTTTTCTCTATAGCCTGGTGTTTGACAGAAAAAAACTAAAAGGTACTGATGCTTGTTCACCACTTTACTTACGCGATTTAGTCAAATCGGCTGAAGCGGGAAGATGGATACCACCAAAGGCATAGCTTTGAGAAAAGGCATCAAGGCTTGCAAACCACAATCAGACCGACACACAATTTTATACAAGGAGCATCTATAATGTTAAAATTACGCGAAAAGTTGAAATATATGGTTTTGGGCGGTTTGATAGTCTTAGCAGGATTTGTGTTTGGTAATATGAACAAGGAGACCGAAGCACAATCTGGAGCTGAAACTATTAATGAACTGACGGTTAGAAATATGATTGTCCTTGAGGGTATAAGGGTAATTAACGACGATAATGTCCCGCAAGTTGTAGTCAGTTGGGATGAAAATGGTGGAAACGTATCAGCCCACAGTCCAAGGGGTCAGGCTGCTCTTAGCGTTGGTGAACGTGGCGGGCTTATACAAGTTGGCAACGCAGAAGGAAAAATTGGTGCTCAAGTCACAATGAATGAGAATGGCGGCACTGTAGTCGTGCGTTCCATAAGTGGATCAGGGGCTGCTGCATTGGCTATATACGAAGGAAACGGCGTTGTTTACACAAGAGATAGACTCGGAAATATAAGTGCCCTCGATTGAAACAACTTTATAAAAAGGAGCATCTCTGATGTTGAGATTACGTGAAAAGTCGAAATATATGTTTTTAACCGGAGTATTGGCATTTGCTGGCTTTATGCTCGGTAACATGAACAATGACACGAAAGCACAACTTGGATCCGAGATGATTGATGCGTTGACCGTCCGGAAGTTAACCGTGCTTGAAGACATAACCGTAATAGCGGACAATGGGGAGCCTCGAGTTGTTATATCTTGGCATGAACTGAGTGGAGACGTATCATGTTACGGTCCGGGCGGGATGAATGTTGCTGATAGGGCGGGTCTGTTGGTAGGTCAGTTGGGTGGAATTGCAGGGGTTACCGATAGAAACGCCAGTGGTGCAAGTCTCACGATTGGGACGGAGGCTGGAGGCGTAACCATTTTTCCTATAGAGGGACCTTTGGCTGCGAAAGGTGGTGCTGCCTTAGGTATAGATGAAGGTGATGGTTTTGTCTCCACAATAGATAGATTTGGTGAACGCCGCGCATTGGAAGAGTAGCTGATTGGGTATAGATTCCAAATCTCCAATATACCGCGGAAACCATCTTGAAAAAATTGCCAGATGTGAAGGGCAATGGCATCATCAATATTCTTGATTTGGTGGTAGTAGTGAATGCTTTTGGCGAAGCGGAACCTGATCTGAACGACGACGGTGTTGTGAATATTGAGGATTTGGTGATTGTCGCCAATGCTTTTAAACCAGATAGGAAGGGGAATTATGAAACGTATATGTATAGTTATTACCGTTTTTTGGATGTCCATTGCAATTGCATCTGCCCAAGAAGATCACTGGATGCCGGATGCGAACTTGCGCGCAGCTGTTCAAGAAAAACTCGGGTTATCTGATGAAGTGCCGTTGACCAAAGACCATATTAAAGGGTTGACCCATCTTGAAGCACAGAACAGAGAGATTCGTTCAATACAGGGATTAGAATTCGCTGAGAATCTGGAAGTGGGTCTCAATCTTGGAGGAAATCTCATACAAGATATAACGCCGCTGCGAAGCTTAACAAAATTACGTGGATTAGTTCTGCTTGGTAATCAAGTCTCAGATTTATCGCCATTAGAACCTTTAACCTCCCTTTTATATTTGAATGCAGCCCACAATCCTATAAGCGACCTCAGAGCGCTGTCAAACCTCATCCATTTAGAAGATTTAGATTTGGCAGCTTGTCAAATCTCGGATGTAACTCCCCTTGCTGGATTGAAAAACCTAAAAATACTAATCCTTGGCAGTAATTTGATCACAGATGTCAGTCCATTAGTAAATCTCACCGAGTTGGAAGTGTTGAATATTATAGATAATCCTATCTGGAATTTCAGTGCCTTGCAGCATTTGAATCTGACCAGATTTGAGTCTAACATGTTTTGTAAAATACCGTCTTTACCTGTTGAAGAACGTATCTTAACACGTTTGTTCCCATCTATTTTTACAGCGTGGGATAGTCTCATAATCGCAGGATTACCTAAACATGGTGGTATAGATTATCATGATCTCGCTTTCAGTCTGACTTTTGGGCTTAATTGGCACACAACTCCGAGTCAGAGCACACGCGGCTTGGCGACTCAGGTTGCGGGTAATTTAGAAGCTGCTCAAAATGAACGTGATAGACTTCTTGCTCTAAATCCGAATATAATTTTCCTTCGACATATCATTATTCATGGAGTTTCGCCATCAGAATTTCCACCGGACTCTGATTTCTTGCTTAGAAATAACAAAGGTGAAATAATTTACAGCGAGATTATTAATGCGGCAATGATAAACCTTATAAATCCGAAAGTGCAGGATCATTTCATTGAACGGATTGTGAATATTGCTGAGTGTGGACTTTATGATGGCATTATGATTGACGGGTTTGCTTGGAATGCTACCGGTTTTGTCGGACGAGACATCTTCCCTCACACCGATGAAGAAATTATCGCTGCAACAACCCGCATATTGCGTGAGGCTCGAAACCGGGCTCGGAAGAACTTTCTGATACTTATCAATGCCGGTAGATCAAAACCAACAGCCTATGCCCAGTACGTTGACGGAAGCTTTATGGAACTTGGTAGAAACCATCCAGAAGGTTATACTTATCGTGAACTCATTGAAATTGAGGATATACTACTTTGGAATGAAGAAAATCTACGCTCCCCACAGATTAATTGTTTGGAGGGTGAGGGTATTGGAACAGAACCGCCTGATAGCCCTGAGAATCGACGCTGGATGCGGTTATTTACTACAATGGGATTAACACACTCTGATGGTTACGTGCTTTACAATACTGGTAAGCGAAATTACGGCGGACCGGACCATGAACACATTTGGTATGACTTTTGGGATGCCCCGATCGGTCGACCTGTCGGCGGTGCCGAAACAAAAGGGCAGCTCTACAATAACCGCGAGGGTGTATTCATCCGAGAGTTCACCAACGGTTGGGCGGTCTATAATCGCAGCAGGCAGGAACAGCGGATCCAACTCCCAGAACAGGTATCCGGGGTCTCAAGTGGTATCACTGGTGTGCAGCACACGCTTCCAGATTTGGACGGCGAGATATACTTGAAAAGCACTAACAATGTTGCTGATCTCAACAGTGATGGAGTCGTCAATATTTTGGATTTGGTCATTGTCGCAAACGCTTTCGGCGAAGAAACTCCCGATGTTAACGGCGATGGAACAGTCAATGTCTTAGATTTAATTGTCGTTGCAAATGCGTTTGAGTAAGAGGTATCAGTTGAAGACGGTTTCACAGGTACTATCTGGCAATCTGAAAATAAATCAGATATCCGGTGCCGGAAGAACGATGTCCTGGTTTATATCATGACAGGAGGCACCTTGGTCAATCAACTGCCGTTGACGCGATCGGTTGTCCGAAAGATTGAAGGCAAAAATATGATACCCATTACCTTGCGCGATTTAGTCAAATCGGCTGAAGCGGGAAGATGGATACCTCCGGAGGCAGAATTTTGAGAAGTCGCACTCGATCACTACCCTGGTTCATTCTACAAGGCTTAGATGGAGCACTTACTTCAAAAACAGTAAAGGAACTATAACATGGAACCAAGATTTACCCGCGGCGAGTATTGGCTACTGGAAACCGCCGTTGAATCTCGATTTCCAGTCTCTGTTCTCACGGCTAACAACCTTGAGGAGATTCTGAATAAAATAGGGCATGGATTAACGCGAGACGCACTCATTGAGACCCTCCATCGCCTTATCGTTTCAGGGCTGATCTCTATCGAACATGAGGTGGATGGCGTGATTTCAACACACCAACACATCGAACGCGCCCTGAATGAACCCCGGCGCATCTCTCGCGTTGGTGAGAGAAAAAGAACGCGTTATGGACTAACGCAGGAAGGGGGCGCACAATGGGAGGCGTTCGCTGCACCCAATTGGGAACAATATATATATACCAGTCTTCATTGGCCAGATCATCCAGATGGCTTTCCAGATCCCCCAGATGGCATTAAACGTGACATCGAGGAGGCGATTTGTGCCGATAAATCGTTGCTTGAAAGTTACTTTAAATCTAAATGTTTTTATAGCGCAAAGGATGTGTATTTAGAATCAGTAGAGTGGGATTGTATTGCGCCGTGGGACGTTAACGTATTGGAAACAGCTCGACGGGGCACATAGAGTCCGATTTTATCGGCTAAATGCTGAGGAGACACAAGATCTGGAAAGGTATCCACGGTATCAGTTGTGGCAACCCCAATTTTTTCGTAGTCTTTGGTGTGCTTGGAAATAAAAAATAGCACCGATGGACTTCCACAAAAAATAAATCTCAGGTGTTCATCTTAAAAGGGCAGGCTATTCTTTCCACCGTTGAATGAGTTGCGTGTCTATGCCGAACTGGTCTAAAATTTTTGTCACGACGAAATTAAACATATCATCTACGGTTTTGGGGAAATGGTACAACCCCGGCATCGCTGGTAAAATACATACCCCCATCCGGGACAACTTCAGCATATTTTCTAAATGAATAGAACTCAACGGAGTCTCACGCGGCACGAGTACGAGTTTGCGATTTTCCTTGATACACACATCCGCAGCGCGTTGTATCAAGTTTCGCGATATACCTGTTGCAATAGAGGCAATGCTCCCCATACTACACGGCACCACAATCATCCCTTCCGTACGGAAAGAACCACTCGCAATCGACGCACCAATATCCGATTCGTGATGGTAGATAACGCTCGGCGAGGATACACCGATAAGCGATTCCAACTCGAAATTGTCAGGGTCTATCTTAATCTGAAGTTCTTCCCACAAAGCGCGCACACCAGAAGAAGAAATCGTCAGATGTACCTCTATATCCTCGTGCTGCGTCAGTACTTCGAGCAATCGGACACCGTATATCCCCGCGCTTGCTCCCGTTATCCCTACAATCAATCGTTTCAATTTTTAATTCACTCCTCAGCGAAAATCACACAGTGTTAAGCAATCTCTGTCTATACGTGCCAAGTGTAACTATTATATCTGTTTCTCAGGAAAAATCAAGAATAAACAGTCTGTAAGCGAGCCACTAGGGTCATTTAGTTTTAAGTTTTGCTTTGGCAGATTTATGTTTTTATATCTGCATGTATGGCGTGAGTTTTCACGCCATACATGCTATACTTCACCTTAAAAATTTACCACAACCTTTGAGGTGAAGCTCATGACGAGAAAACCCTCTCGCCACTTACTTGATATGTTAGCATCCGTCGCAGACCCACGCAAGGAAAAAGGCAAAAGACATCCACTAAAGGCAATCCTCGCACTCGCTATCATTGCCATGATGTCTGGATATCGCAGCTATGCAGCTATTGCTGAATACGGACGCACCTACAAGGCACTCAGAAAAGCCTTAGGGTTCACACATAGGAAAACACCATGTGCCGCAACATTCTACAATCTTTTTCGTAGATTAGACATTGATGACTTAGAAACCGTGCTGACGCAGTGGGCTTCAAGTGCGCTTGAGGACTTGGGTTGGGGCAGTCAAGGCGGTCTGACGGCTGTCGCTATAGATGGCAAGACCTTACGGGGTAGCAAGAAACAAGGTGCGAAGTTCACGCATTTGATGTCAGTCGTTTCTCATGAACTCGGTATTACTCTCACGCAAAAAGCGATGTCAGAGAAGACGCATGAAGTGCCCGTCTCGCGTGAAATCCTCAAGGCGTTTGATGTTTCTGGCAAGGTCGTGACAGCAGATGCTCTATTGACGCAACGCCGTTTTTGCGCATCGGTTTTAGAATCAGGCGGGGATTACGTTTTACCCGTCAAAGCCAACCATAAACAGGTCTATGAAGATATTGAAAGGTTGTTTCGGCGACCTACCGAAACAACCTTTCAGACCGCCTATAACATCCTCAAGGCAGAACACCAAGACTGGGGAGAAACCCTTGACACTCGCAAAACCGTTGACCAAGCCCATGGACGCTTTGAAACACGACGTTTGACGGCAAGCACCGCACTTAATGAATACATAGACTGGCCAGGGGTCCGGCAGGTCTTCGAGTGCACATACACCCGCAAGAACCTACGAACCGGAGAAGTCGCCTGCCAGACACACTATGGCATCACGAGCCTTGAACCTAACCGTGCCACCGCAGCTGACCTTTTACGCCTCAAGCGCGGACATTGGGCGATAGAAAATAAGTCCCATTGGATCCGAGACATGCTTCTCGGTGAAGATGCTTCTCAAGTCCGCTGTGGCGCAATCCCGGCAGTCATGGCAGCTTTGCGGAACACCGCACTTTCTATATTACGCTTAGCAGGATATGAAGCTATCGCTAAAACAATGAGATATTTCGCCGCACATCCTAAACAAGCATTGACTTTACTAAAGAATAACTTTTAAAACTAAATGACCCTAGCGAGCCACCAATCCGACTTGACAGAAAAGTTCATAAGGGGTAAATTAAACGCAGAAACCAGTTCACCGAGGAAAACGATGAACATTGCTGATTTAGACACACCGACACTCGCTGCAGACCTGAATGTGCTTGAACGAAATATCGAAGGTATGGCAGCACATTGCCGTCAACTCGGGGTGCCGCTCCGCGTTCACACCAAAACGCACAAGGTGCCAGAGATCGCTAAGCTACAAGTCGCCGCCGGTTCTCAAGGGATTACCTGTCAGAAGTTGGGCGAGGCAGAGGTGATGGTCGATGCCGGAATTGACAACATCCTTATCCCCTATAACATCGTCGGCAAACCCAAATTGAAACGGTTAACCGCACTCGTTCAACGGGCGCAAGTTACTGTCGCACTTGATTCAGAGGAAACCGCAACCGGTATCTCTCAGCAAGCAGCTGCTGACGGCTGCGTTGTGCCTGTTATCGTGGAGTTGGACACGGGGAGTGGTCGCTGTGGCGTGCAGTCACCGCAGGCAGCACAACATCTTGCGCGGAAGATTATGAAAATGGGCGGCATTGATTTCCAAGGTGTGATGACCTATCCAAGCAACCTCCGAGCAAAACCCTTTATCACAGAGACGCTTGACCGCCTCGCGAGCGACGGAATCCCTGTGAACATTATCAGTGGCGGCGGGACAGGTTCCGAGGCGGCATCAAAGGAACTCGGTTGTACAGAGACCCGTAGCGGTTCTTACGTCTACGAAGGCATAACTCGCATCGGCAACTCAGGCATGCTATCACCAGACCGGTGTGTCCTGCGCGTTATCGTGACCGTCGTCAGCACACCGACCCCGGAACGGATTATTGTTGATGGCGGACAAAAAACGTTTGCCAGTTATCCACCGACCCCTTATGGGCATATCATTGAACATCCCGATGCCAAGATTTACGGTATGTCCGTTGAGCATGGACATGTCGATGTCAGCGAATGTTCACATCAATTTAAAGTTGGTGAGCAACTCTCCGTTATCCCATTGCACCAAGGGATGACGAGTAACCTTCACAATGAACTCGTCGGCATCCGAGACGGTGAAATTGAAGCAATTTGGCAAATCGCAGGCAGAGGCAAAGTTTCTTAAGCCACGGCACTCTTTATGGACAGTAGAGGTGAAATTATGATTCTACCGACACCAGAGCAGAAAGAACAGTGGGAAGAAGAGGGGTATCTCGTCTTTGAAGACGCGATTCAAGGAGAAGATCTCAAAAGGCTTCAATCCGCCTTCGATTATTGGGCAGCGGAATGTAAGGACGAATGGTTGGATAGAGTTGAAGGGGGTGAAGCCGCCGCAACCTTTTACGACATCCCAAATCCGTTTGAGAAAGATCCCGTTTTCATCGATATTGTCGATTACCCAAGCTACTACGGCGCGTTGATGGATTTCACAGACCACAATCTGATTATATTGGCACCGCAGGTTCGGACGGTAGCCCCATGGCCCGTGAGTTATACGGGATGGCACCCCGATGTCGCACAGAGCAATCCGCTTCACATTAAGGTACAAATCTATGTGAATGATGTCGCTCCTGGATGCGGTGAATTCGCCTTTGTGCCCCGTAGCCACAAACCGGACGCGGGTCCCTATAAGCGTCCGCTTCGACAAGAGAGTATGCCCGGACATAAAACGTTCCCCGGTAAAGCAGGAACCGCAATCATGTTCAACTCTTATGGATGGCACGTCTCAATGGATAACGCTTCGGATGTCCCTCGGAAATCAATCATACTCATTTACGAGAAGCGAACACCCGAACGCGTCGCACCCGACCGGTTTGCATCCATCGCATCTTATTGCCAAACGCCAGAGCGTCGGAGATTATTTAGTCTTGAAGACTAAATGGAGGACTCTTATATGCCACGGATTGATGCACACTTGCATGTATTCACGAAAGCCTCATCCGAATTTCCGCGTGAAACGAGTGATGTCTGGCCAGCGGAACGGGAAGAACCTGCCGAAAAACTATTAGGTGAGATGAAAAAGCACAAGGTTGATCAGGCAGTCCTCGTCCAGATGGCTGGCACGAGTCTGGAACAGCACCGTTACCTCTTGAAGTGCCTCAAGGATTACCCGAATCGGTTCCTCGGAATTGGACTTATTCCGCAAGGTCATCCGAATCCCGCCGAACACATGGCGGAATTGACGGATGACACCGGCATTATTGGGTTTCGCCTCTCGACATTTGGCGGCCCCCGTGATATTTTCGCAAAAATGGATGTCCGCGAATTTGAGACCTATCCTATCTGGGAATACGCTGCCGAACACGATTGTGTCCTCTGGCTCTATCCACAGGCGATTGAGGCGCACCTCCTCCCCTATCTAATACAAGCGTTTCCACAAGTGCGAATTGTCCTAAATCACCTCGGTATGACACCAGGCAAGGGTAAATTTAGCTGGGATGAACTTGGACGACCACAGATTCAAGTGTCAAGTTACAACCTCGCTATGCACACCACATATCGTTTGGCGCGGTTTGAAAATGTGAATGTACATCTCTCTGGTCAGTATGCATTCAGTAAGGAAGGTTTCCCCTATCAAGATTTGGCAGGTTGGCACCGGAGTCTCCTCAACGATTTTGGACCTAAGCGGTTGATGTGGGCAACCGATTTTCCATGGATATTAGAGGAACCCGGCTACGGCGAACTCACAACTGTTATTGAGAAACTCATGCCGAGTTTAACGGAGTCAGAGTTAGCAGACATTATGGGTGGAAACGCAAAACGCATCCTACGTTTCCCTGATCTGTAATTACTTTACCCTATGGTAGGCGAGGTTTCTAACCTCGCCGGTTCAACTTGTATAAGTAATCGTAAAATCTACTATTGTCCGCAATAGGAAATATTAATTAGATGCGTATACTCTGTGCGAACGTAGGAAGCACCTCGTTCAAATACCAAATTATCGATATGGAGACAACAGCTTCCCTTGTCAAGGGAGGCGTAGAGCGTATTGGCAATTCACCATCAGCCTTTACACACGCTGTTCCTGATAAACCATCCGTTGAAGGCGAAATAGATGCACCTACACATACCGCCGCAATTGCCCATGCAATGCACCTCATCGCCGACCCCGAAGTCGGATGCCTCGCAAATCTGGGGCAACTTGACGGTGTTGGGTTCAAAACGATCCTCGCCAAAGGCTATTGGCGTTCAGCAAAAATTACGGAAGATGTAATAGCCGCGCTTGAAACGTCAATACCACTTGCGCCGATGCACAACCCTGCGTATATTGCCTCTATCCGCGCCTTTCAGGAACTACTTCCGACAACACCGCTCGTCGCTGTTTTCGAGACATGGTTCCATCAGACCATCCCAGATTACGCCGCCGAATTCGGTGTCCCACGCTTCTGGGTAGAGAAACACGACATCCGTCGGTATGGCTACCACGGTGCCTCACATCGATATATCTCGGAGCACGTGCCGCAACTCCTCGGACGCGAATCAGGAGAAGGACTCCGTATTATCTCCTGCCATCTCGGAGGCAGTTCGTCTCTCTGTGCTATCAAAGACGGAGCGTCTATTGATACATCAATGGGGACCTCCACGCAATACGGGATGATTCAGTCCACGCGATGCGGCGAACTCGATGCCTTCGCGGTGTTGTATCTGATGGACAAAGAGGGGTTCTCTACCGATGAAATCCGCCGTCAACTGATTGAGGAGTCGGGGGTAAAAGGCATTTCTGGCACGAGTGGCGATATGCGGGATGTGGAGGAGGCGATAGAAGCAGGGAACGACAAGGCACGCCTTGCATTGGATACATACTGTTACGGTGTGAAAAAGTATATCGGCGCGTATATCGCCGCCCTCGGTGGTGTCGATGTCATCGCTTTTGCGGGCGGTATCGGAGAAAAGGGGCCCATAGCGCGCGCGAAAATTTGTGAAGGGTTAGAATGGTGCGGGATTCATTTAGACTCCGTGAAAAACGAGCAGGGCACTGGAGAAGCCGACCTCTCTGCCGACAACAGTCGCGCCAAAATTCTGGTCGTTTCCACAAACGAGGAACTCATCGTATCGCGTGAAACCGCACGCGTGTTGAGCCAATCTCATCAATAGTGGTAGGCGAGGTTTCCTAACCTCGCCGATTTTCAAGTATTTTTCGACTCTTCATTGAGTTTTCATTGGGACACAACCAGCCAAAAAGAAATTTCGGATATAAACAAAAGCAGCCCCAGCGGGGCGGCATGTATAGAAAAAATCTTCTATAGTTTAAATCTCTGATTGCACTCAGGTTTAAGTAAAACGCACCTGGCAAACCAGAAATTATCACAAAAAAGGGAATCGAGATTATATGCGACAAGTTACACTCTATCGCGAACCGGGCCGCTACGCCGGTTGGCCAGCGAATTACGGTATTTGGGCTTATGACAACGAAATCAGTATCGGTTTCACGGTTGGGTATCACAAATCCGATGCGGGTTTCCATCGCCGAGACAGCGATAAACCTTTCGTCGGGATGCAGGCGCGCAGTTTAGATGGCGGTGAGACATGGAGCGTCTCAGAAACACCGTGTCGCCTACCCGCCAGAGGCACACTCTCCGCAGATGAACACGTTGAAGAACAGCATAGACTCAAAGCGGAGGCAGCGTTCGACACCCCGCAACGCGTTGATTTTACACACCCAGATTTTGCGATGATGTGCAGCAGATCCGGACTGAGAGCCGGAGCGTACTCGTGGTTTTATACCTCTACAGACCGATGCAAAAGTTGGAACGGTCCATACCGACTCCCGATGTTCGGTTATACCGGTGTCGCCGCTCGGACAGATTACCTCGTTTCAAGTCCAGACGAATGTCTGGTATTCCTCACGGCATCAAAATCGGACGGTGAAGAAGGCTTGATATTCTGCGCCCAGACAACCGATGGTGGCGAATCTTTCTCGTTGCTATCTCAGATTGGACCGGAACCCGAAGGGTTCGCCATTATGCCCGCGAGTGTTAGGTTGTCTGATTCAAAGATTCTCGTGGCGGTGCGTTGCCGCGACGCAAGCGGCTACACACGACCCGATTGGCAAGAACGCAGAAACTGGATTGATCTTTATGCTTCAGAGGACAACGGGAAAACGTGGTATCATAAGAATCAGCCTGTAGATGATACAGGACGGGGTGGTAACCCGCCAACGTTGACCCTTCTCCACGACGGAAGGTTGTGTCTTATCTACGGCTATCGGGATGCGCCGTTTCGGATTTGTGCTAAGTTAAGTGGTGATGATGGTGAGACGTGGGGTGAAGAGATTGTGCTGCGCGATAACGGCGGGGATCACGATATCGGCTATCCACGTACGATTCAACGTCCCGATGGAACCGTGGTAACCGCTTACTATTTTGATGAGGAACCCGACGGTGAACGGTTCATTGAGGCGACATTGTGGAAGCCGTAGCAAGCGGGCGCGGCTTTCAGTCTTTCTCAGGCGTGAGTGCGAAACAGACTAACCGGTCTTTGCCTCGAACATATAACAGTCCGTTTGATAAAGCAGGTGCTGACCATGCCGGATATTCTATAAATTGTCTCCCATTTTCGTCTCTGGGAACTGCTTCAGAGAGGATCTCCATCTTTTCAGGTGTGCATTTGAGCAGCATCAACCCTCCGTATTCACCGAGGTAGATGAAATAGTCATTCACCCAGAGGAGTGAAGCGCGTTCGTTAACGCGATGGGCCCATACGACCTTACCTGTTTTCATCTCTACACACCGAAGTTCCCCACCAGAAGAATGTCTTGAACTACAACCGTAGAGGTAGCCTTCGTGGTGGATCGCCGTGTTCCAGTGCAGTTTCATTGATTTCTCGCGGCGCGGCGAATCTTTCCAAACAACTTTATAGCCACCAGGATACACTTGGAGAACGGAACTACCCACCTCGTAAGATTCACTGATAAACACGAGGTCGTCTGCAACGACTGGAGATGAGGCGTTAACGGATTCAATTCTTGCGCAGCGCCATGGATAGTAAAAGTCAAGTTTCCCGGTGGTCGGTTCAAAACCGACGAGTCCATCGCGGGCGAACATGAATCCCCAACGCCGTCCATTAATTGTTGCCGTGATGGGACTGGCGTAACTCGCTAATTGGTCAATGATTTTATAAACCACTTCGCCTGTGTGTTTGTTGAATGCGACGATACCGGTGCCGTTTGGTGGGGGTTTACCATCTGATGCCCAAACGTCTTTCGGCGTTCCGGGTGGAGAACCGCCAATTTGGGCAATGAGTAGATCGCCTTCAACAATGGGTGTTGAAGCCGTCCCAAAGAAGTTTTGAACGACGTTAAAATGCACCGCCGTATCCACCTTCCATAATAAAGTTCCATCCGAAACGCTCAGACAGTGTAACTTTCCCTGAACACCGAAGATATAGACACGTTCTCCATCAATGACCGGGCAAGACCGCGGTCCATTGTTATATCCGTACATATCTTCGTAATCTGTGGGGTATTCAAATCGCCAAAGTTCCGTACCGGTGTCGCTTTCCATACAGGTGAGGCGCGCCATGTCGCCATGACGCGCGAACATGAATAATCGTCCGTCTGCGATGGTAGGTGCCCCGTAGCTGGTGCCAATCTTCTTGTGCCAAACGACCAGAGGCCCCGTGTTTCTCCATGGCGAGATCTCTATCTTCTCTTGCGACTTGCCATTTCGCGCTGGACCGAGAAAGTCGTTCCAATCTGCCGAGACGATTAGCGGAAGGCTAAGTAGGATTAAAAAGGCTCGTGCGTATGCCCTCACGCAGCAACCTCCTCGTTAGCCCGCTTGACAAGTGCGTTCATATAGGCGATTGTGTACGCCGTTCCGATGCGACCATCACCTCCCATTTGTGGAATGTGATCTGGAATTAGCACGCCGTTGAAATTGACTTCGCGGAGCACTTTCGCCACTTCGTACATGTCCTGATACCCGTTATCAACGAAGGTTTCGACGAAATGCGGCAGCGGTTGATCTACATTGCGGAAATGCACCTTGAAGATTTTGCCCCATTCGCCGAAATAGCGGATCGATTCAATGACATCTTTCCCCATCAGTTCGCCGCCTTCTAACCAGCAGCCGACACAGAAACACATACCGACATTCGGGCTATCAGCGATTTCCAGTGCCCGTTTATAGCCTTCAAAACTGCTAAAGATACATCGTGGAATTCCGGCAAGATGCACTGCAGGCGGATCGTCAGGATGGATACCAATCATCACACCGGCTTCCTCAGCCACCGGTGCCGCCTGTTTAATGAAATACGTGTAGTTATCCCAGAGTTCCGCTTCGCTGTACTCACGACCGTGTGAGAGCGGCATCCCATAGTGTTTACCGCCCCAGTGTCCTACATCGGCAGCATCAAGGTTAAACGCCCTCGCGCTTGCGCCACCACGAGTGGTTTCCCGTTCGGTGCTCCAGATACCATTACCCATGTGTGCATAAGTCGTATACGGAATCCCTGCTCTACCGAGATCGCGAATGTAGCGTTTGTACTGTTCAATCTTTGCGTCTCGGTTCTCTAAGTTGAGAACGATCCCGTCCTGGTTGTGGACATCGCTGTTGCCGAATCCGTAAATTTTGAGTCCAGCGTTCTCGAAAATCTCACGACGACTCATAAAATAGTCGTAGTTCGCATTTTCGCCGTTCGTCCAGAGTACAACGTATTCAACATCCATCTGCTTAGCGAGCTGCAGATCAGCCTCACTCGGTTCCGGCGACATCTGTGCCGTAACTTTCATACCGGGTTCAATCTTGCTTAACGGATTCTGAGTTGCCATTTTCTACCTCCATTGGTTTTTTTACGATTATGTTTGGATGTTGCATCCATTTGCTTCGCGATGAGAACAACGATCTAAAACTGTTAAGAAAGAGGTTTAAGTTTAAAATCATTTCTTAACGATTAAAAATCTGCAAGGACAACGGACTTCGCCCCGCACGCTATCGCTACGGGATGGCTTCGGCTTTCAGCTCAAATTTAATAGTTAAAACTATTCTTCGTCGCCAGCCTCTGCTTTGAGCCGATAGAGTTCTGCCGTCAATTCGGTGACAATATCCGCATAAGTCGGATCGTCATAGACGCTGCACATCTCGTTCGGATCCTTCTCCAGATCAAAGAGTTCCCATTCCGGTGCTTTCGGTTCATCGATAGATCCGGTTGTACCGAGTGCCTCACCGTAATAGTAGATGAGTTTATAGCGGTGCGTCCGTATCCCGTAGTGCGCCGGGACATAGTGATGTGTCAGATGCATCCAGTAACGATAATACATCGAGGTCCGCCAATCGTCCGGGGTTTCACCATTAAGGATAGGACGTAAACTCGTGCCTTGCATATCATCTGGAATTGAGACCCCTGCGTAGTCGAGCCAAGTCTCTGCGAAGTCTATGTTCAACGCCATTGCGTCCGAAGAACTCCCGGCTTGAATCTCACGCGGATAGCGGACCAGGAAAGGCATCCGTAAAGATTCTTCATACATGAACCGCTTGTCATACCAACCGTGATCGCCTAAGAAAAAGCCTTGGTCGGAGGTATAGATAATCATAGTGTCATCGGCGATACCTTCAGCGTCCAGATAATCGAGCATCCGTCCGACATTATCATCAATCGAGGCAACGCACCGGAGATATTCCTTGATGTAACGCTGATATTGCCAGTTTGCCAATTCCTTCTCCGATAATCCGTCAGGCGGCGGACCAAGCGTATCAATCTTGAGATCGCTTTCAGTCATGTGTCCGAAGACCCGCATCTTCGCCTCTTTCGCAGCGTTTGAACGATTCGCATAATCGTCGAAGAAGTTATCCGGCATCGGAACATCCTCGTCCTCGAACATGTGAGCATGTTTCTCGTCCGAATCCCAAGGTCGGTGCGGTGCCTTGTGATGACACATCAAGAAAAACGGTCGTTCTTTGTCCCGATTTTGTAGCCATTCCAATGAAAAATCAGTGATGATGTCAGTCGCGTAGCCTTCGTGGGTCGTTCTTCCTTCAGACGTAAGCATCACCGGATCGTGATAGAGTCCTTGTCCCGGTAGGACATTCCAGTAGTCAAAACCGGTTGGGTCCGCATCGCCGCCGTGTCCGAGGTGCCATTTGCCCACCATCGCTGTCTGGTAACCATCTGCACGCAACATCTTCGCAACGTTCGGTTTCCTGCCATCAAGTGGGTCTGCCAATGTCTTGACCCCGTTGAGGTGGCTGTGCTTTCCTGTCAGAATGTTCGCACGGCTCGGCGTGCAAATGGAATTCACACAGAAACAGTTTTGGAGGATCATACCGCCATCTGCAATACGATCAAGGTTCGGTGTTTGATTAATCCGACTCCCGTAGCTGCTGATAGCATGCGAAGCGTGGTCGTCGGACATGATGAATAAAATATTAGGTCTGCTCAACTTTTCCTCCTTTAGATTTACAAATAAATGCGGATTGACTATTTTGCCTTAATTTCTTCCCATGCACGATTATAGTGTCGCGTAAAATCTCCAGGGTCTTTCAACCACTCAAGAGATTCCAGAACCTCTTTCGGCGGATAGATAAATTTATGTTCCCGCAGATGCTCTGGTAAATATTCTTTCGCTGTAGGCACACAGGTTCCATATTTCGTAAAGGCCGTAATCTTAGCGTTGACTTCAGGACGTAAGAGGTAGTTAATAAACTGCTCAGCGAGTTCCTTATGCGGTGCCGATTTCGGAATGCAGACTGCATCAATAAATTGGCTTGAGCCTTCTTTGGGGATAACGTACCGAATTGTGGAACGGGTTTCAACCGCCCGAAACGCATCCCCACTCCAGCAGTGCGCCATCACGACATCCCCAGCGATAAGGAGTTCTTCGGCTTCGCTCTTGTATTGTTTAACAAGCGGTTTCTGGTCGATGAGTTTCTCTTTCGCCACCTTGATTTCCTCTGGATCAGTTGTGTTGAAACTATATCCGAGCAGTTTAAGCGCAGCACCAATCGTCTCACGTTGGTCATCTAACATGCTGAATTGATTTTTATATTTCGGATCCCAAAGCACTGCCCAACTATCAGGGTCTGGCATAACGACTGCCGAATCGTAGGCAATACCGGCGGTGCCGAATGTATAGGGGACAGAATATTGGTTTTCGGGGTCGAAGTATTTGCCAAGGAACAGGGAACTAATGTTCTGGAAATTCGGGATATTATCGCGGTTCAATTCCGCTAACAGATGCTGCTTGATTAGAATTGACACCATATAGTCAGAGGGCATGATAATATCGTAACCTGTCGCACCTGCTAACAACTTCGCAAGGAGATCCTCGTTGCTGGCGTAAGTATCAACGAGAACACTCACACCGTATTCCTTCTCAAATCCTTCACGGATATCATCGCTGACGTAACCTGCCCACGTAAAGACGTTGAGTTGTTTCTTTTGCCCATCGCTATCGCCAATGAAAAGCATGAGGAGTATCAATACTAAAAAGATGTATTTGTTGCGCATGTTTTCTCCGTAATGTTGACAAGGTCTATTATCTGTGCTAATCTACATACACAAGACACTTATTCCTCGGATGCTTCCGTTGGTAACCCTTCGGCTTTCCAACCGCGAAAGCCACCGGTTAGAACGGAGACATTTTCGTATCCCATATTTTTTAAGGTATGTGCGGATAGGGTTGCACGGGTGCCACCCCCGCAGTACGTGACAATATGTGTCTCTGCATCAGACACAATCTCGTCAATATCAAGTTCGAGGTATCCGCGTGGGAGTGAAACCGCATTCGGTAAGTGTTCTTCGTCGTAGTCGGGTTCGTCACGCACATCTATGATAATAACGGATTCTTCCGTTTCCGTGAGTTCGTCCGTGGAGATGTGTCCAACATTTGCTTTCGCTTCTGCAACCAGTTCTGCAAGGGTTTTCAGTGGCATAGTTTTCCTCCAAAGAGTCGAAACCTGCTGATTAGATTTAAAGGGATTTTGGCGCAATTGTCCGCCAAAACGAGTTTTCAGAAAATATAGCATAATGCGGTAGATGCGTCAACATTTTTTGGCACATCTTGTGGATTGAGGTGTCATGAATAGGAGATTGCTCTTATAGGGAGAGGAGAGAAATGGAATTGCTCAAAAAATCTGTGCAATCTGTCCTTGAAAAAGAACGGATTGGCAGTCCAGTGTTCTTACGGTGTGTCCTGCACATCACTGATGAGGGTGAGAATTTGCTATCATCAGTAGCAGAGGTTGCTGCGCTCGCGAATGAATGGATACCCTCACAGCCGACGCATGTCTATGCCCAAGGGGACGCAGCGGCAACGCAGGTTACCATAATGATTCACTATGTCGGCGGACAGATGGCACTGTTAAGCGTCAATCGCGTTGATGTGCAAAAGGCAATTGATCTTATGTTGGTCGGTAATAAAGGGGTCATCTACCACGAAACGCCGATAGGCAGACATTACTCGAACGCCGTTCCACCAGAATTGGACGGCTCAGGTGAACTAACAGCGGCTATCGCACAATCGCTTGAAAGTGGTCAACCTATAACCTTGGAGGACTAACATGCAGCAGAACGGAAAATACGGGGTCCTTTTACTCGGTGGACATCGTACACATCAGGAAAATTACGCCTTAAATTTCGCGCAAGATGAACGCTGTCGGTTGGTCGCCTTTGCGGATGAATTGGACGGACCACCGGAGCGAATTACGTTGGCACGTTCCCTCGCAGCGGAATTAAATCTACCTTTCATTGCCGATCTTGATGAGGCACTGGCACGTGAGGACGTGCATATTGTCAGTCTCTGTACAGATGTAGAACGCCGTGGACGTATCGGGGCAAAATGCGCGGAGGCAGGAAAACATGTCTATCTTGACAAACCAATGGCACTCAACCCCGAAGATGCCGATAAGATTGTTACTGCTGTTGAGAGAAACGGCGTGAAATCTCAGATGTTTAGTAACATCTATAGTACGTGGGCACGAACCGTTCAGCAGGCATTGACAACTAAAAGTATCGGGCAGCTTCAGGCAATTCATTGTGATGTCTTGTTCTCCAAAGGACATCCCGGCACCGCGCCGGTCGGCGAAAAACGCATTCAAAAACCGACGCTTGAACGCTACAGTTTCGTTGAAGCCAAACCTGAGATGTTTGATGTCGGTGTTTACGCTGTGTCTATGGTCAATTGGTTAACACAAAAACGGGTGGAGCGGGTCTTTGGTGGAACGGCGAACTATTTCTTTCAGGAGCATCACGACTGCGGACTTGAGGACTTCGGTGCTTTGGCCCTGACCTTAGAAGATGGGATCACCGCAACGATTGTTGGTGGGCGCTACGGTTGGCAGAGCCACGCCCAAGGCGGCGTTCGGAAAGTCCATCTCATCGGCACCGAAGGGGCTTTGACGTTTGATGCTTCAGCGAATCGCTTGGAGGTCTTCGCTGCTGAACCAGCGTTTGAACCACCAGAGCCTCATCCACTTGATCCAATGGGAATGTGGAGTAGCACACAAGCCGGGATTGGGATGCAACCTAAGCAACAGTGGATAGACGTAGGCAGTGGAGACGATGGACAACGCGAATTCGGTGCGTTTGTGGATTGTATTGAAAATGATGTAGAAAGTGAGATGAACGCCGAATTTGCAGCACATTCCGTCGAAATAATCTGTGCTGGGTATCGTTCCGCAGCGAGCGGACATGTTATCAACCTCTAATACCCATCACTTCGAGTTGTGCAATCTGTTTCACCCACGATTCGCGAATTTCAGGGGAGTAGTCTCCGGGGAGTAAGGATTTTCGGGTGCAATTGACAAGAGCCTGTAGGGTCTGATAACGTCGAATGGGACCGATGTCGGGGAGAATCCGGTCTTCGACGACAGCGATGATCTCATCGAGCGTCAACTCATCTGTTTCGTCTGATGTCGTTGATAAACGACCCTTGTGGAGGCTGGCGGCTTCTAAGTCGGAACGTAGCGATGCAAAACTCGCAGCAGAATAGTCCTCTGTCAATTTCAAGAGTTGTTCAACGACTTCTTCAGAAACCGAACCCCCAACGACTTTAGCAAGCGTCCAGCGAAGGAAAGCCTCTCGGTCTTCGCCACTCGGGTCGAGGACTGGAACGACCATATCTCCAACCCTGCCTTCTCGCCGTAGATCGGGTGAGAGGTTATAGATACGCGCCGTCATCAAGAGCCACGTGATATTGCCTCGGAGTTGCGGATCCGACATCATCGCTTGTATCTTGCCTGTCAAACGCCGTTCTGTGCTGTGGGCATCCCGACCGACATCACCGAATTGCGTATCCGCTTCATCAACGAAAATGAGCACCTTTACAAGTGCCATCAACAGTCGTCTGAGCCTTTCAAAGATGACATCTGTCTGTCCGAACCACATACTCCGAATGTTCTTGAGTACGAGAACCGGAATGTCAAGTTCACCGGCGAGCCCCTCAAAAATAAAGGTTTTCCCACTACCTATGGGACCGCAAACGCTCATGCCGGCGATGGCATCAGAACCCGTTGAGGCGATACGCGGAATCAGCTGGGTCTTGAGAAAATCTACCAGTTTCTGGTTACCGACGATATCCTTGAGACTGTGTGCGGGTTTCTTAAACTCTACGACGTCTTCGCCTAACTGTCCTTGGATAAATTCGGACACTTTGTGAATCACATCTTCCGGTTGCAATTTGTCGCCAGAGTAGCGCGCGGAGAGGAGAAGTTGACGCAATGCTTGTATCGATAAACCTGCTGTAAGCATCGCGAGTTGGGCTTGCGTGCCCCACAGGTTAAGCGGTTTTTCCACCAATTTCGGTGTGTTGTTGAACCATGAAATGAAGTGCTGGCGTTCCGGCATCCCCGGTGATGGAATCTCAACGGTGACCACCTGCGGCAGTCTGATAATCCGAGAATTTACAAGACTCGCCGATTCTGTGATGAAGATGACGGTGTCGTTATCATTCATGAAATTGGAGTCTGAAATCCAATCCTGAACGATGCTAATCCGGTGTCTATCTTGAAGGGATAGGCTCCGAATTTCGCCTTCTGGGAGCAGCATATCTGCCGCTTCAATGAAGATTATCAGTTTCTCTGATAGTAGTTTTTCGCCCTGTGCGTTCGTGCTTCGGGAGAGCAAGCAAAACTGCCGTAAGAGTTCGAGTGCCAGCGTCGGACTCCCGATTGCATCGTTCATATACTGCGTAAAAGGGATATCAGCAGTTTCGGCAGCAGCGTCTGACAGTCCAATGGAGCGTCGCGTGCTTGTGCTGGCATTTGTATCAGACTCCGACTCGGTTGTCCCTCGCCACACATTGAACGCTTGTTTAACTTTTTCCCGATCAGCATCCTTGGCAAACCGTATAGGACCGTTGAGTTCGTAAACGATCAGGATGAACCCGGGGATGTCCCAGCTGCGCGTTAAGAAGGGGACGAGTGGAATATAATCCGTATTCTCTTCCTGGCGTATGAAGAAGAGGTCGTGAATATTTCCAGATAGAACGAGACTCCGGGACGTTCCTGAATTGATGAGCATTCCGGCTTCTGTACGGAATGTGTAGGTTGGGCTTTTAACGGCTATAAATTACCGCCCCCTTCTATTTTCTCTAATGAGCCTGAGAGAACCTATTATATCGGTAGTTCGGAATCCGAGTCCGATTTCGCCTTATCGGGTTCAGCCTGCGTCTGTGTATCCGTTTGCTGTGCTCCGAAAATTAAGGCATCAAATTCATCATTGGTAGCAGAGGAACGGGCTGCAGTGAGGAATTCTTCCTCTTCGCTTTTTGAATCGGTGCCAGCCAACTCCTGTGCGACTGTTGAACGGGCTTTCGCTTTCTCGCGTATTTCACGCATGCGCGTCAATTCGGCAGAAGTGCCATCCATACTGATACCAGAGAGCATATCGGCGATTTCTTCTTGTTCCCGTGCCGTAATCAGATCCGCAACTGCCTCGGATTGTTCGGACTTGATTTTATCTAAATCACGATGAAGACTGGTAATCTGAAGTTTGTGGGATTGAATATCTGCTTGAGCACCTTCAATCTCGTTTTCCAGTTCCGTGATGCGCCCAGTTTTTTCCGTCAGATTGGAATTGAAGTCTTGATAAGCGGTAACACATCGCGTGTATTCAGCGTGCTGCTTAATTTCTTCCTGTGCAAGCCCTTCACCTTGCAACGCCGCAGCCGTCTGCTGGGCCTTGGCGATCGCACCTGACTTTAGTTCTTCCAACCGATCAACTTCATCGGTAAGGTTTTTGACCGCGGATTTTTTTTGTTCAACCAGCGCGATAAGTTGTCCGATCGCCGCCTTATAGCGTTGAATATTTCCCTTTTTGTCCTTGATAATATCTTCGTAAGCACCTCTGACGGCTTCGGGGTTCTCCATCATTCTATCCGCAGATTCATGCGCGCGGCCCGTCAGTGTATACCAAATAGCCTTGAAAAATCTTGTGAATCCATTTGCCATTGTTGTTTCTCCTGTATTGATTTCAAGTTATGCCAGTGCTGTTTCGCACGGCTCTCCACCGTAGCACAAACACTCATAATATCGTAATTTTAACATATTTTATCTAAAACCGCAAGAAAATTTCACGTAAACCCCGCTGAAATTCTACTTGACACCGAGGATACATCTAAATAGAATAGAAGGTAAACACTACTTTCAATCTTTAAAAAATGCACATAACACCTATGGTCCATAGGTCATTTTCATATTGGTTCTGGTTCATTGTATTCGGTGGGTTGGCATTCGTACTTGCCAACGTACCCCTATTTAATATCCTCGCTTTTGAATTTTGTGCCGTGATGGCACTCAGTATTTCCTTCGCTGGTGCGCATATAGCACTGACAGTGCTGCAACAAATGAAGCGGAGTCCGCAGGCACTTACCGGTCTACCCAGACAAATTGTCTTCCGGTGTTTCTGGAATACGCTGCTATTTAACACGAGTTTGCTCGTGTTCCCCCTTACCATAATTTTGCTGAACGCTTTTCGCGTCAAAAATTGCGATTTTGGTGAAGGATTTCTGTTTTTCGCTATTTTGCCCTTAATCAGTTGTCTGTATACGACTGCGGTGGGTGTGTTTTTTGGCTTCTGGATTCAGAAACGGTGGGCGGCATACCTGGCGTATCTCGGTTATCTCTTACTTTCTTGCGTACCAGTGGTTATCAATTTGATATTTCATCCACCCGTGTTCGCGTATCACTCGACTTTCGGATATTTTCCGGGACCGATTTACGATTTCGTTATTCGGATAACTGGAACACTCCTGATTGCCCGGACGGAGACGCTGCTCTGGGCATCTCTATTTTTCGGACTTACCGTCAGCACTTGTGAGGTGAGCCGGAAAACAGGATTGATGCCGAAGTTGAGGTGGCGTAAACTTCTTGGACCGATTGCACAACGGGTCCCGTTATATGTGTTGATCGTTGGCTTATTCGGTTTTCAATTTTATGCAGGCGCGCTCGGTATTCGTCCAACCCGGGAAGATGTCGCTCGAAGACTTGGCGGCTTCCGAGAAACAGCGCATTTTGAAATCTTCTATGCCCGTGAACTTGAGACTGAGATTGATCGGATTGCTGAGGATTGTGAATTTCAGTACGCCCAACTCTCTGATTATCTCATGCCTGAAGGTAAAGTACTTTCTCGAAAGGTTCGAGCATACGTCTATGCTTCTCCAGAACAGAAGAAACGGCTGATTGGTGCACGTCATACATCTGTTGAGGACCCGTTCGGTTATGGATTTCACATCCATGCCCAAGGTTTTCCGCATCCAGTACTCAAACATGAATTGGCACATGTCTTTACTGTGCCGTGGTCCCCCCTGAAAGTGAGTCTGAAGATAGGGCTCCATGAAGGAATCGCAGTCGCTGCGGATTGGGAGGAAGGCAGACTTACTGGACATCAGTGGGCAAAAGCGATGCGGCAGATGGAGATCGCACCACCCCTTTCAGACATCATGGGCTTCGGATTTTGGGGACATGCCGGTTCACGAAGTTATCTACTGGCTGGTTCCTTCGTTCGGTTTCTTGTTGATACCTACGGCATAGAAAAATTTAAAGGCGTTTTCCCGACTGGGAATTTCGTGAGGCATTATGGGAAAAACTTGTATTCACTGGAAATGGAGTGGATCGAATTTTTGGACAGTGTCCCTTTGAAGGACAATGACATAACCTATACAACGTACCGTTTACAGCAGCGGAGTGTTTTTGAGCGCGTCTGTGCCCACGAAATGGCTGCTTGGCGAGATACGGCGTGGCAGGCATACTATCGAAAAGATTTTGTCACCGCTGTCCAAACCTTTGAAACGATGTTGTCTGCTGAACCTAACAACTTAAGCACACTATACGGCTTAATGTACAGTGCCTATCGGATACAAGATTATGATAAGGCACTGTCGTTAGCAACTCGTGTCGTAGCCGCGGAAGACACACGATTGAGCCCAGAAGCAGGACTCTTGATCGGAGACATCTACTGGCGCAAAGATGATCACGTGAAGGCATTAAAGGCTTATGCCTCGCTTGAAACAGAACACCAAACGGTTGAGTTGAGGCGTATTAAGCGAATTGTAGCACTCTCTCATTCTGATACAATGCCAAGGGATTGGGATTCCCAATTAACTGGGAAGCCGGAAGAAAATTCGTCCTTACCAGAGTTACTCCGTGCTGCATTAATAGAATCCAAAGATGGCGCGGAAAAGATGGTATATCTGTCGAGGTGTATGCAAACGGCACCAGATATGTGGTTGGCATATCTTTTAGCTGGCGAATTATTGCATAGAGAAGAAGCGTGGCAGAGCAGCAACCGATATTTCCAACGCGCAGCGGCACTATTAGAAGAGGAAAATTCGCCAGAAACACCAGCACGCTTCCAGTTGACATCCCAACAATATCAGAGTCTCGCGTTAGAAGTCCAGAGGACAATAGGTATCAATGCCTACCACCAGAAAGATTATGAGACTGCGATAGAAGTGTTTTCTACAATTGCAAAGAGCGAAGCATTGCCCCTCGGAACCACACTAAAAGCAGATAGGTGGCAACAAAGGTGTCACTGGGCGCGATTAAATCGGGAAGATACCATAAGTCCGTAGGCGCGAACTCACAACTGAGACATTTGGACGAATTTTCACTTCAACTAAAATTGCGAGATCTTCGTCTAATTGAGGTCGATCTAAGAACAAATTTTACTATTTTTATTAAGGAGCTGCTATGAAACTTTTTGTGCCGGGAAGAATTTGCCTGTTCGGGGAACACAGTGATTGGGCAGGCGGGCACCGGCGAAATAACGCAGCGCTCGAAAAGGGCTATACGTTAATAACCAGCACAAACCAAGGTGTATACGCCGAGGTTAAACCCCATCCAACCTGTCTCATTTTGAGGACAACACTCAGTGATGGCACCCACCATGGTCCCTATAGCCTGCCCATGGAGGGGAACACACTTCTCGCCGAAGCTGAAAAAGGTGGATTTTTTAGTTATGCCGCCGGGGTCGCATATCAAATTTTAACCAACTACCGAGTCCAAGGGTTGGAAATCGATAATTATCTCACCGATTTGCCCGTCAAAAAAGGGTTGTCTTCAAGTGCAGCTATCAGTGTTTTGGTAGCACGTGCCTTTAATCGTATGTATGATCTCAAGATGACAACGCGCGGTGAGATGGAATACGCCTATCGAGGCGAGACAACAACACCTTCACGCTGTGGACGCATGGACCAGGGGTGTGCCTACCAGCAGCCTATCCTCATGACCTTTGACGGAGACCATATTGATGTTCGAGAGTTCAATGTGTCTCAGGACATGTATCTCGTGATCGTTGACCTCGGTGCTGGTAAAGATACACGTCTCATACTGAACCAATTAAATCACTGTTATCCATTTGCGGAAAGCGAATTAGATAGAAATGTTCAACACTACCTCGGTCCATTAAGCGCGCAGATTACACAAGAAGCATATCAGGCACTCCGCGACGGAGATGCCGAGACAGTCGGGCAGCTTATGACACGTGCCCAGATGGAGTTTGACAAACATCTCATCCCAGCATGTCCATCGCAATTGACAGCACCTGTCCTTCACAAGGTCCTCAACTATGAACCGATTCAACCGTATATCTGGGGCGGCAAAGGGGTCGGTTCGCAAGGCGATGGATCCGCACAATTTATTGCAAAAGACAAAGAGAGCCAACAGAAGGTTATTGAGATTATTGAGCGGGATTTGGAGATGTCCTGTCTGGAACTCGTTATTGAGGCGGGTAGACACGTCCGAAAAGCCGTCATTCCTGCTGCAGGATTTGGAACCCGGTTGTTCCCTGCTTCAAAGGCAATGAAGAAAGAGTTGTTTCCAGTGGTTGACAGTTCCGGGCAAGCGAAGCCAGCGATTATGACAATCGTTGAAGAGGCAGTGAAGGCAGGCGTTGAGGAAGTTTGCCTTATCGTTCAGCCAGGCGATACCGAACTCTTTGAGTCGTTTTTCAAAACGCCACCACCGATTGAGCACTTTAATAAACTCAGCAAAGAGAATCAAACGTATTGTAACTATCTATTGGAATTAGGGAGTCGAGTGACGTTCGTTACGCAGGACGTTCAGGAAGGTTTTGGACATGCTGTCTACTGTGCCAGGGAATGGGTCGGCAACGAACCGTTTCTGCTCATGCTCGGGGACCATCTCTACGGTTCAGATGAGGAAAAGTGTTGCGCACGACAGGTCGTCGAGGCTTATGAGCGCGTGGGGCAGAGCGTCGTTGGACTCAAAGTTACGCCGATTGAACATTTATCGAATTTTGGGTGTGTCAGTGGGGTCTGGGAAGAAGAAAACTCGCTACTTTCGGTAACGGAGTTTTACGAAAAACCGGATGCTGAGTACGCGATGGAACATTTACACGTAAATGGAATGGATATAGACCAATTCTTGACGGTATTTGGTATCTATGTAATTCAGCCCCAGATTTTTGAATTTCTCGAACGGAACATCACCCATAATCTCCGCGAGCGCGGGGAATTCCAGCTCACTTCCTGTTTAGATGAATTACGGAAAGCAGACGGATTTTCAGGGTATGTTGTTAAAGGCCGCCGATTTGACATCGGGCTTCCTGAGGAATATCGGCAGACGGTTATCGAGTTCAGAGATGCGTAAGTTATGGGATTCTGATGACGACGATTGTCATGTCATCATACTGCTCCGCCTCACCCACAAAATTGCGAACATCGACGACAAGGTGCTCAACGACTTCTGTTGCACTACAACCCTCAGGAATGCGGGCAACTGATTCCTTTAAACGATCGGTGCCATACATCTCTTCTGCTGGGTTGAGTGCTTCAATCAGACCGTCGGTATGAAAGATGAGAATATCGCCCTCGCTTAAATCGAAGGTCGCCGATTCATACGCTACCGTTCTCATACTACCCAGTGGAAGGTCGCTATTTTCAATCTCGATTATGTCGTTCCCCCGTTTAAGAACAGGATAGGGTTGTCCTCCGTTAGCATAGTCGATCTGTCTTGTCGTTTCATCAAGAATCGCGAGATTGAGTGCGATGAAACTTGGACCGTACATACGTGGAGCTAACCCTGAATTAAGGTCCCTGAGAATGACATCCGCCTCGGATTTGAAACGTGAGACTTCGTATAACATCCCATTCGTCAGCACTGCGTTCATCGCGCCTCGCAGTCCTTTTCCTGCAGCATCCGCTACTGCTATTGCAGTCTGACCGTTTGCTACAGTGAGATAATCATAGAAGTCCCCGCCAACCTGCGTGGCAGGTACCGACATCCCCGCGACATCAAACCCTTTTGTGTCAGGGGCTTCTGTAGGCAGGAGGCCCATTTGGATATTTTGTGCTTCACTCAATTCAGCGCGAATACGGCGCATTTCCGCTTCTTCGCGTTGACGCACTTCATTGCGGAGCTGCGCCGTGTGCCGTCGGTTGACAATTAAGCGACCTAATAAGGAGAAAACGACGGTCAGGAAAATGAGCGTTGGTAAGTAGGTGCGCCATCGCGTCCAAAGCGGCGGTTGGATATTAAAATCCACAACTGCCGGGCGATGGGTGTAGTACCAGTTTTCACGGAAAGCCTTAACAAGGAAACTGTAGTTCCCAGCTTTCAGACCCGTGTAGCGAATGCGCAGAATACCATTTCGGTTTTGAAGTGCCACTTTAACGCCACTACTGTTCATGAGCTGCGTGTCTGTTGACTCGGATGGGGTGAGGCTAATCCACTCGTTGGATGAAACGCTTGGATTGGCTGTTAAAAGAGAAAACCTCTCTGCTGAAACGTTGGTCCACTTGGAAGTATCTAATCCGAGTAATCTAAATTGATATGACAGACCTTCTCGGAGTGGACTAATGCCTTGCACGTCAAAGATAACATTTCTGGTTCCACGGGCAGGTAACGAGAGGTTAGATGAAAGTTGCGTGTAGGTTTTGTCAGCCGCTAAAGCGGTTAACCGACAGAACGGGATGCCACCGCGCGTCGGTGTATATTGTGTAGCACCGCCTTCAGTTGCAAACCATATCTCTTGATCCCTAAACTCATAAAGTTTCCAGATGTTATTGTGTGCCAGTCCATCTTTTGTTGTGAGTGTGTAGAAGGTTTCGCCATCATATCGAACGGTACCACCACCCCTTGTTGCAAACCAGATATTACCGCTGCTGTCCTCCATGACATCCCGCACATTGTCCACAAGAAATCCATCTTTTGTTGTGTACGTTGTAAGTACGTTTCCATCGTAGCGAACTGCCCCACGGGATGTTGCTAACCAGAGGGTTTTATCCTTGGAAATCAGTGAGGCGTTTACTGGGGCAAGTTCAATGTTCTTAGTTGTGATTAACTGCGTGCCTAAATACGTCCTGAGAGCGTTTGAAAAGAGAAATGTTATTTCGTTATTTTCTTGCGTCGTGTCTTTCCAAACCGCAAGGGGTGCTGAACTGGACGCTCCGTCAAGGAGAAGCGGCGCACCGAGTTCAGCCTCACTCCAGAGTATCAATTTTCCTGTTACGGCGTTGAAGAACCATTTACCACCGAGTGCAGATTTTAACAGCGTTGTCGCTTTAAGGGGCAGAATTTCCGGCGCAATACCGTCGGTTGTGGACGTTAATCGGTCAATATTTTTTGGGTAACGTAGAACCCTTCCATTCTCAAAATGCACCCATAGCCTGTTATTTGAATCCCTATACAGAGCGGTAATAGCGGCTTCACCGTGATCTATCTCCGAAGTCGTGCCGAACATAATTCGCCGAAAACCACCGTTTGTGAGCCGTAATAAACCAGATGTATCCGCTTTAAAAAGGTTTCCACCGAAAGCTATCCATCGGTGTTTGCCTTCACTAACAAGAACTTCAGGATCACTCGTCGCCCCTTCTCCCCCAGGACCGATTCTGGTCTGAATGGATATAGAAACTTGGTCAAATTTTCCATTGGCGTACCGAAAAAATGTGTATCGTCTTGACCTCCCGCGCGACCTTGGATCTACGAAGTTGACAAACCAGATGTGTCCGTTAACTTCAAACATTTGGACGATCTCAGTCCGAGAACCCAATCCAGATTGCCGCCTACCTGTACGGTTGGCTGCGGGAGAAGACGACGGGTCTTGGGTCAAGCCTAATCGCAATGAATTGATGGTGATGTCTTCCGTGTCCGCATTGGGGTTGTAGCGCGCAACACCCCCAGGAATACTGAACCAGAGGTAGCCGCGGCTATCTTCATATATCATCCGGACTCGGTTGGTGCCGATACCCGCACGTGTGCTAATGACAGGTCTCGGATCGAACGCTGTCACACCGTTATCGTGTCCAAACCACAACTTACCGTCGATAGCTTCAAAAATTGCGTGAACGTTATCGTTTTCCAGACTGCTACTGGTGGTATAGGAAATTGGTTGAAGGTCTTGGTCATATCTTTGTGGCCCCTGTTCACTGGCAAACCATAGATGACCCATGGTATCTTCGACTTCAAGAAACCCAGATAAGTTTGCGCGCGTATGTAGCCGGGCCCCGTTCCACCATCTTGTGGTATATTCGTCGCTAAACCAAATTCGTCCTTTTTTATCACTTCGGATTTTTGTGAGTCTTCTAATTGCTGTCGTTTCCAGAGAGGTGGTTATATTGGAGCCTCTGTACGCCCAGGGTTGTGGGAGAATCTGCGCAAAGTCTTTTCCGTCAAAGCGTAAGAGAAGGTTGTAGCCCCCGAACCAAAGATTTCCTTCTACATCTTCGGCTATCGCCTCAATCGCTCCCACAGCGCGAAGATTCGATGTATCGTAACGTACGAACCCAGCACCGACGGACATGCGTGGGGTTCGGACCTCTGTTTGACCAGTCACGTCATCACTTAGCGATTCACGTGCCCCAGGACTCTCTCGAAAGCTCAGAATCACACCGGTTTGTTCTTTTTCCCCTTCACTCCCACCCAACCAGAGTGTCCCATCTTTACTTTCAAAGATCACATTGATTGTCAAATCTGTTGAACGCAGTAAATCTTCGCCTACAATTTCGTTTGGTTGTGCCTGTGGTGGGCGTCCGGCATCTGTGACGTATTTCGTTAATCGCTGATTTTCACCAACCCACACGTCACCGAGTTGATCGACAATCAACGAATTCCCCTTGCCAATCAGACTGATTGAGGTGCCGTCAAACCGACTCACCCGACCTTCCTTTTCTGACGGTATCCGCGTGAGGAACCAGATATGTCCCCACTTGTCCTCAGCGATTTGTCGCGTCCGTCCAAGCAACGCCCCCGATTTCACTTTAGCGGAAGGTGCTTCATCCAGAGCGTTCAGAGAGCCTGCATAGGATTCAAAAGTGTTGCCATCAAATTGGCTTACGCCATTTTGGTCAGAACCGAACCAAAGAATACCACGACTGTCTTGAAAAATAACAGGGACAACAGGACCCACCAATCCATCAGCAACGGTATAGGTTTGCATCTGCTCAGCCTGTGTATCGGCACAGGTAAAAACAGCAACAAGGACTGTGCTAAAGATGAGGATGACATTTTTTGCTGGAGTCAGCGAGTTTCTCGAACTTGCTGAATGCGGGTGAGCGTATATCATGAGTTTGTTGTCAGACAGAAGCAGTTATAGTGAATTATCAAAATATGTGGACATATCGGTAATTCAAGGACTCTATCTAATGCTTAGTGCGTGAAATCGCGAATTCGGGAAATTGCTTCCTTGATGACTGAGTCTGGATACGTAAGAGAGAGTCGGCAATACCCTTCGCTCCACTGACCATATCCAAGGCCGGGTGTCACGACAACTCCGACTTCTTCAAGGAGTGCTGTCGCAAAGGCACGACTTGAGCCGTTGAAACGCGGCGGAACAGGTGCCCAAACATACATCGTCGCCTTCGGTTTTTCGATGTCCCATCCGCTATCTGTAAGTGCGTCCAGCACCATGTCTCGTCGCCTTTGATAAACGGTGTTTATTGCAGGTGTGATTTCGTCCGCTATTGAGAGTGCTTTCGCACCAGCAAATTGAAGTGCTCGAAGTGAACCGTTATCTATATTGTCTTTAACGGTTTTAACGGCACTGACTGCAATTGGATTACCGACGACAAATCCCAATCGCCATCCCGTCATATTAAACGCTTTACTCAGCGAGAAGAATTCAACGGCGACTTCAGCGGCACCCTCTACCTGCAAGATGCTTGGTGATCGGTAACCGTCGTAGGTGTTTTCGCTATAGGCGTTGTCGTGTGCGATGAGAATGTTATTTTGCCGCCCGAATTCCACAGCACGCTCGAAGAAATCGAGGTCGGCGGTTGCTGTCGTTGGATTGTTTGGATAATTAATCCAGAGAACTTTAGCGAGACGTTTTATTTCATCAGGAATAGCGTCAAAGTCGACATAGAAATCGTTTTCTCGCAGCAGCGGCGCATAGTAAGTCGTCGCACTTGCGAAGACGTGTCCGATGTTATAGGTAGGATAGCCAGGACTTGCAGCGATGCCAATATCACCTGGATTCAGTATGCCTAATGCCAGTTTAACAATAGCATCTTTACTTCCCATTGTTATTGCAACCTGATCATCGGATAGCGGGACACCGTAGCGATGTTGATAAAAATCACAAACCGCCTGTGGAAAGTCCTTGACCGGATTGTCGCATCCATAACGGTGGCGGTCGGGGTCTTTCGGGTTTTGGATTGTGTGGACGAGACTTTCGACGACTGGATCCGGAGTCGGGATATCCGGATCACCGATACCGAGGCTAATGACATCAACGCCCCGTGCCTGTGCCGCCTGCATTTTTTGTCGAATATCTACAAAGAGATAGGGTGGAAGTTTCTGTAACCTTTCTGCGATTGTAATCATATTTTTAATTATGACCTCATAGTTAGAAAATTATTTAAGTTGAAGGATTGCCTGTTGAGTTTCGCTGAGGTTTTCCATAACGTTTTGACTAAAGTGCAAACCTTGACCACCCCAGTCTGGCATGTAGCCGATACTGTAACAATAATAGAGCGTCCGCCTCGGTTTACCAGAAACGTTGATAACAGACCCGTGGGTGAGTGCTTCTGTAAAAATAATAGCATCGCCTGCCTTTGCAGGAATCGGTGTCAACACAGGATTTTCATCTGGATGATTGCCCCAAGGCTTACGGAAATTGCTTTTATGTGCGCCGGGTATAACAGCAAAGCATCCGTCCTCCACATCACAATCCAGCATTGGGAAGACTGCTTTTGTTAGCGTGGACACCATCTCTCCATTTCGGCAGTGGTACTGGCATTTTGGAATGATGGGTGTACCGTGCATGTGCAGTCCAGTATAACCGCCGCCCCATCGGTAAATTGTGTAGGTATGATTGAGTCGATAGGGACCGCCCGTTACGCCGTGGACGACATCAAGCACCTCTGGAATATCAATCAGTACGTTGAAGGTGCTATCGGCTTCCAAAATGTTAGAGATATAGAGCTCCTGCTCCGTTCGCTGCGTCCCCAGACACAGCGGCGGCGGATAATCTTCAGGGGGCATCTGCTCGTATTGATCCAGCACCTCGTTGCAGGCATCGATAACTGTTTGCGGGATAACACCCTTTAGCACAATGAAACCCTGCAGGTCAAATAGATATTTTTGTTCGTCTGTCATGTTGTTCTTCCTCGAATGTTTATAGTAGATATAGGAATCAAACGGAGGCTTCAGACTGTAACGCGTCAGTGAACGTATCCGTTGCCCATTGATCCAGATTCTTACCGCTCGCTTCGGCCGCCCTGGCGATGCCTATATGAACTTCGGGTGGAATATGCAGCGTCAGATTACCAGAATACGGTTTCTGAGGGTGCCTTCCGAGTTCTTCACACATTTCAAGATAATCTTCAACGGCTTCTTCAAAAGCTGCCCGCAGTTCAGCAACAGAATCGCCGTGAAAGCCAACAATATCCCTGATGCCAGCGATTTCGCCAATAAGACAACCGTCTTCAGCACTATATTCAATTTGGGCTGTATAACCTTTGTATATCATTTTATTCATGGTGTTATTCCTACCTCTTCCAGAAATCTGCGTGCGTTTTGTACTTGGTAAATTTTTGCTTCTTTCTGACCATGCGGTCTGTGAAACGTAACCGCAACATTGTTCAGTTCAAACCGGACCCGTGATCCGCGGCCTTCAGTAAATTTGGCACCAAGAGCGAAAAAAAGAGATTCGATCTGGCGCCATTTCAATGTAGCTGGGACTGGCCTTCTGAAAATAGCGTTCAAGGTGTTCTGGTGTCGTTTATTCATTTCTCCTCTGTGGCGTAAGTGGAGCAGCTTCATATCTGAGAATTGTTCCGTTCTGCCCAACCACCCAGCCACTATTTGAATTACTTACATAAATAGCCTTCAAATCTGTGCGTGTATCCGTACGTTGGGGTCTCCAATTCTGTCCACCGTCTTTTGTGTGTAAGACGAGTCCCTCTTTTCCGACAATCCAACCTTCAGTTTCGGAAGCAAAAAATACGTCGTCAAGGAAATTCGGGGTATGACTCTCTTGGCGTCTCCATGTTTTTCCGCCGTTATCCGTATGAAGAATTAAGCCATCCATACCCAAGCTACGCAAGTCCAGTCCGACCATCCATCCCTTGTCTGCTGTGGCGAAGATGACGGCATCTAATAAAAAGAATGCGTGGCTTCTGCTGAGAGAGGCGAGATGCCAATGGGCACCCCCATCGAGCGTAGAAAGGATTGTACCGCTCATCCCAACTGCCCAGCCGCGTTGTTTTGAGGTAAAATGAACGTCAAAAAGGTTCCAGGTCGTTCCACTCTCTTGGCGTTGCCAGGTCTGTCCACCGTCATCTGTATGGATAATTTCGCCAGCACTCCCGACGCACCATCCTGTTTCTTCGTCCACAAAGAAAACAGCGAGTAATTCTTGCGCCGTTCCACTCTCTTGCCGTTGCCAGACGCTTCCACCGTTTGTGGTGTGCAAGACCACACCGGCTTCCGCAACCGCCCACCCTTTTTCTGGAGACACAAAATGCGTTGCACCAAAACATTCAGTGGTCCGGCTATCTTGTGCATCCCATACAGCCCCGCCATCTTCGGTGCGTAGGATCGCACCGCGATCGCCTACAACGTACCCCTCTTTTGCAGAAACGGCGCAAACATCGACAAGAAGATGGCTCGGACTTGATTGCGACTCCCAAGTTATACCGCCGTTCCGGGTGTGTAGAATCGTGCCGTTTTCACCGACAACCCAACCGAGTCGTTTAGAGACAAAGTCAACGCCTAAAAGGACAGCATCGGCACTGTTGTGGAAACGCGGTCCGCCACGCTGGTGTTTCCATTTTCCTTTCCCACCGGATGCCGTGTGGAGAATAACGCCTAAGTCACCGACAATCCAGCCGTTTTGGGAGTCCGTAAAGTCGATATCGTAGAGTGTAAAGGTGTGGAGCGGTTCATTACCGAGATACTCCGGCTGCCCATAACTGCTTTTATGCCGTTGGTTGCTCCCGTCAGTGATGAATTCCCATGTCTGTCCGCTGTTCGTTGTTACAAAGACGCTCCGCCGATCACCCACAATCCAGCCAGTTTGTTCGTCAATAAAGTGGAGGTTGAAGAGAGCCTGCGCTGTCGTAAACTGCTCTTCCCATGACTGCCCGCCGTCTGTTGTTCGGTAAATATAGCCTGAGTTTACGTTGTTCGGGGTTTGTGAGTCTCCCGTGCTTGTTCCTGATGTTGGTGTATTGTAGGTGATAACCCATCCCAGATGTGCGTTCACGAAGTGAACGCCTTTCAAGGATTTTCTACCAAATACGCCTGCGTCAACCCGCGTAAACGTCTTTCCGCCGTCGGTTGTTTTGAGTAATGTCCCCCAATCCCCGACGACCCACCCTGTAGTTTCACCTATAAAGAGGTCGTGCAGGTTATTTTCCGTACCTGTTTTAATATGGGACCACGTCTTCCCGCCATCGGTCGTATGGATGACTGTTCCGCTTTCTCCAGTGCACCATCCCTCTGATGCAGAGCGAAAATAGACTTTGCGCAGCGGTTTACCGAAAACGCTACTGCGCTGCCTATGCCATGTTTGTCCACCGTTGTTTGTGTGGATGATGAGGCTTTCAGCCTCTTCCATAAAGTCTTGACCCGGAATAATATCTACTGCATTACCGATTGCCCACCCTTGTGTTTCAGAGATGAAGTGAACGTCGTATAGGTGTGAGCTCCAATCGCCTTCCATAACGGTTTTCCACTCGTACCGAATCTGTTCTTTGGATGCCCTATTCTCACAACCTGCGATAAATAGGATACCGATGAGCAGTAAGATAAGATAGTTGTTAGTTATCGGGGGGCGGTTGTCATTCTGTAGCAGTTGTGTATTGTGGGCATACCGCAAATATCTCTTTAACTGATAACTGATGACTGAAAACTGATAACCATTAAAAAAGGACTTCGCTGACATCGTGCAATCCTTTGGGAGCGTTGACGACCCATCTCGCTGCGCGAAGCGCACCTTTGGCGAATGCTTCCCGATTGTGGGAACGATGAACGATGTTTAATTGCTCACCCTCGGTTGCGAACAACACAGTATGATCCCCGGCAATATCACCACCACGGACAGCGTGGGTACCAATTTCTTGTTGTGTCCGCGCACCGGCGATACCGTGGCGACCGTAGACACCTATCTCTGCTAAATCACGCCCTAATGCTACAGCGACAGTCTCCGCTAAACGAAGCGCGGTACCGCTGGGTGCATCTGTTTTGCGGTTGTGATGTGTCTCGATCGTCTCAATATTGTAATCGTCTCCGAGGGCTTTCGCAATTAATTCCGATGCTTGGATCATTACATTGACACCGAGACTCATATTGGGTGCCATGACGCAGCGAATCTGTGAGGCAAGCGTTTTAACGATAGCCAATTCATTGGTGCTGAAACCTGTTGTTCCAATAACCACCGCTTTATCAGCGTCAACAGCCTGTCGGAGGTATTGCACAGTTGCTTCTGGCTTCGAGAATTCGATGATAACATCCGCGTTGTCAAGCACATCCTCAAGCTTACCTATGACAGGTACCCCAATTTCGCCGATACCTGCAACCACGCCAGCGTCACTTCCGATTTGTGGGTGTCCGGAATATTGAATCGCCCCAACAAGTTCCATATCAACCTGTTCGGCAACGCCTTGTGTAATACACCGACCCATGCGACCACAAACACCAGTGATAACGACACGAATCATTTTTTTTCTATTAAATCTCTGGACGGAGTTTCTGTTGTCAACTCCCGGGGAATGCCACGCGGCATTCATACCGTTGATTTTCTAAAATTGTTAAAGAACCTTTGCCAGATCTAAAAAGGTTTGTTAACCATTGGAACTCTGCAAGGACATCGGACGCAGCAGCTCAGATTCAATAGTTAAAAAGAACTTCACTGACATCGTGCAATCCTTTGGGAGCATTGACGACCCATCTGGCAGCACGAATTGCACCTTTCGCAAACGCCTCTGGACTGTGTGCCCGATGGACAACACTTAATTGCTCACCCTCGGTTGCGAACAATACAGTATGATCCCCAGCAATATCACCACCACGGACGGCGTGGATACCAATCTCTTGTTGTGTCCGCGCACCAACGATGCCATGGCGACCGTAGACCCCTACTTCTGTTAAATCACGTCCTAACGCTGTAGCGACGGTTTCCGCTAAACGGAGGGCAGTGCCGCTCGGAGCATCTGCTTTGTGGTTGTGGTGTGCTTCTATTACCTCAATATTGTAATCATCTCCGAGAGCTTTCGCAATTAATTCCAATGCTTGGATCATCACATTAACACCGAGGCTCATGTTTGGTGCCATGACGCAGCGAATCTGTGACGCAAGTTCGTTGATAGTTGCCAGTTCATCGGGGGTGTAACCGGTTGTTGCAATGACCATCGCTTTATCAGCAGCGACGACTTGCCGGAGGTGTTGCACGGTCGCTTCTGGCTTTGAAAATTCAATAACGACATCCGCGCTTTCAAGTACCGCCTCGAGCTTGCCTGTAATAGCTACGCCAATCGCGCCGACACCTGCGACAACGCCAGCATCACTCCCGATTTGTGGGTGTTCAGAATATTCAATTGCGCCAACAAGTTCCATATCCGCTTGTTGGACAACACTTTGGATAATGAGCCGCCCCATACGGCCGCAGGCTCCATTAATAATTACACGAACCATTTGTTTTCCTTTGGTTATTGGTTTTCAGGGCGTTCCGCTGCGCTCCACTTTCAGCAGTCAGTTAAATCTCCTGGCAAGTGTAGAGGTTTCACAACTCAACCCGCTCTTGCTAACCGCTAAAAGGGCACGCAATGCCTGACCTGACCGCTAACTGCCAACTCGCTATTTTAATGTCAGCAGATATGCCATGAGGTCTTCCATCTGCTTTACTGAAAGAATATCTGCGAAATTTTCGGGCATAACACCCGCTTGTGGCACACTGGTAGCCCTTATATCCTTTTTGTAGTAAGTTGTCCACAACTTCCCTGATTCGTCAAGTATTTGCACGACATCGGGGTTTTCTCTATCTCTGTGATCGTAGAGGTACCGCTTCTTGCCGGTGATTTCCTCTCCGTCTATGGTGAGGATCGTGAGCATCTCGTATTCAGGCGCGATATAAGCGCGCGGATTGAGGATAGACTCCACAATGAAGTGTGGGGCGCGGGTGCGAGCAATATACGTCAAATCGGGACCTATCTCGTGACCAGTGCCGGTAGCACCTCTGCCATGAACTGCATGGCATTTACCGCAAGCGTAGCCGTCAGAGTAGAAGATAGCCTCTCCGGCTTTGACATCACCCGCCATGTACGGTGTCCATTCTTCGCTCTGTTTTATCTCTTCCAAGGAGACCCCCGCCGCTTTTGCCTGCTCCGTGCGGAGATAGCCGACAATCATATTAATTGCTTCATCGGAGAGCTTGCCACCGAATTTTTGCATCTCAGTTCCCGGTAGTCCGTTAAAGACGGTTTGGAAGATGCCGCTATCAGTCCATCCATAGAGCCACTCCGCTTTGAACAGATCGGGGGCTTGTCCACCACGCGTGCGTCCGGCGTGGCAGTTCCAACACATTAAACGAAAGTAAAACGCTCCGTCTATAACGTCTTCATCATAACTGTGTTCCGTCGGTGCTGCTGGCGCGATATCCACTTCCATCTCTTGTGCATCTACAAGTGATAGGGAAAACAGACTCACACCTAAAAAAAAGAGAAGGAGAATACTACAGGCTGTGTATATAGCAGAAGTTGTACGCTCAGACATTTTGCCAGCGCGCTTGCGAAGCGCGCCTATGAAGCTACAAGTGCCGTGTATCATTGCTTTTCCTCCTCCTGAAACGGAGCGTAGTAAGGTAAATGGTACTTCTGAACAAGTCCTTTGAGTTTTTCCTCACTCCATTTCTGTTCGATAATTGTGTTAACAGCCTCTTGAAGTGCGCGTGTATCTCGCTCCGACGTATTTTTGCTAAAAGCGATAGAGACATTCCAACGGAGGCGAGGCACAGGGATGTATCCCTCAACGATTTCTAATTCGGGGTAGGCTGTTTCTGTCTGTGCCGATCGCTGAATTCGGGAACCTTTTTCAATCAACCAACCCGAGTTTGCCCACATACATCCGTAAGCGATTTCCCCTTTCTGTAGCGCGTCGAGAACAGCGATTTGCGAACGGTAAATCCGACGGTTGTATCCCATCTGTCGAAGCACATCACTTGCGATGGATCCCGCTTCTGTCCCAATCGTTTCCAGTTTGATGTCTTCCAGGGATTTCGGCGACTTTTGCAAATCTTTCCGTTTTATCAACACATAACCCGTGCCGTAATACGGTTTAGAAAAATCAACGTTCTGACCCAACTGGACGTTTTCACTCATAGCGCGCTCTTCGATAGGAACTCCGATGACACAGTCGCAATGTCCTCGTAACATATCCGCAAGCAGACTATCTCGGAGCGTGTTAAGCCAGTGGAGTTCGAGTTTGACCCCTAATTCTTCTGCCAGTAGATGGGCTATCTCAACATCTACGCCTGGGAGTTCTGGATCCGCATTGGAATACGGCAGATTCCGAACATCCATGCAGACAGTTAGCACCCCTTTTTCTCGAATCTTTTCTAAAGCATCGTCGGCATTTACAGTGGGCAACATCAGGACTGGCAATGTCCAAATTAGGAGTCGCAAAAGAATATGGGATCTCACGGTACAACCTCCTTCGATTACTCATCAAAAAGCGCGAACACAAAGAGCGTTCCGCCTTGACGGGCATTAACTTCGGCGTACTTTACAGCACCCGATGCTATAACAATGTATTGAACACCATCAAGTCGATAGGTAATTGGGGGTGCGAGAACTCCTGATCCAGTTTGGAAGTCCCAAAGCACTTCGCCGGTTTCTGCTGATAGTGCCATGAATCTTCCCTCTAAGTCCCCCGCGAAAACGAGACCGCCCGCTGTTGTAAGGCATCCACCCCACTGTGGGAAGTTCGTTTTGTGTCGCCATTTAATTTCACCCGTAGAAACATCAATCGCGCTGATATGTCCCCACATCTCCATGTCGCCTGCTGCGTCCCTTTCTGCAGTCATACCACTTCCAAGATAGGGTAAACCTTTCACATAGAAGACGCGACCCTGGTGGAAGGAACCACAGAGTTCCAAGGACGGGACATAGAGGTAGTTTGTGACTGGATTATACGCTGAGGGGGGCCAATTCTTTCCACCTTCAACGCCCGGACAGACGCGTATTGTCCCCTCTTCTGTGGTAAACACCCCGGGTTTGAGGGTCGGACGACCGTTTTCATCGAGCCCCGCAGACCAGTTCATTTCGCAATACGGACTCGCATATAAGAATTTTCCATTGGTTCTATCAAGCACATAGAAGTAGCCGTTACGGTTCGCCTGCATTAGTGCCTTGGTCGGTTTCCCATCGATCTCCATGTCAATCAGAACCGGTTCACTCACGCCATCCCAGTCCCAAACATCGTGCGGTGTAGCTTGAAAGTGCCATTTGAGTTTACCGGTATCGGCATCGAGGGCGACGATGCAGTCGGTATAAAGATTATCGCCCCTGCGGACGGCACCGTTCCAATCGGGTGCTGGATTGCCAGTTCCCCAGTAGACGAGGTTCAATTCTGGATCGTAGGATCCAGTAACCCAAGCGGATCCGCCGCCTGTCATCCATGAGTCGCCTGCCCAAGTGTCGCCGCCGGGTTCGTCTTTTGAAGGAACGGTGTAAAACCGCCATGCCTGCTCACCCGTTTCAGCGTAGTAGGCATCAATGAAGCCGCGAATGCCGTATTCCGCACCGGATATACCGACAATCACTTTGTCTTTGACGACTAACGGGGCTACAGTCAGGGATTCGGCGTTGGTTGAATCGCCAACGACCCGATCCCACAGCACCGTCCCGGTCTTCACATCAAGGGCGAGGAGATGTGCGTCAAGCGTCACCCAAAAGATTTTATCCCCTAAAATGGCAGCACCGCGATTGACCATACCGCAGCAGATAGCGAGACCATCTTGGAGTGGATAGTTATACCGCCATATTTCTTTACCCGTTCTGGCATCCACCGCATAGATACTGCTATAGGGGGTGGTGATAATCATTACGCCATTAACGACCAGTGGGGTACATTCAAACTTATCGAACTCTGTTCCAATTTGAAACGCCCATTTCGGGACGAGTTTTTTGACATTTTCGGTATTAATCTGTGTCAGTTCGCTGTATCGCCAGCTTCTGTAGTCACGTCCATACATCAGCCAGGTGTCGGGATCGTCTTGTGCCGAAAGTAACATCTCATTGGTAACTGGCTGGAAATTATTTACATCTGTCCCGGCTGTGACAGTACCGGGTATTGCAACAAGTGATAGGACTGTCACGACAATAATGAGACTTACGCGTTTTTTGTGTAGCCAATCGCTCGCTGCCTTGAAAAAGACCCGCACGTTCATATTTCCTCCTCCATAGTTCTAACAATGATACAGTCCCAAATTCTACCTTTTTAGTGATCGTGTCATAAAGAAACGTGAGGCATTTTGAACGGTTTCAAGGATAGATACCTCAAGCGTTAGTTTACCAAAAATCGGGTTTTGTGTAAAGCCTTAAAAATCTGTCTGGGTGTGTAAATATTTTGTCAATTGGCTAAATCAGAATTTTGGAATTTGCGGGATTGGTTTCAGGTGGGTTTGTGATTCGGAGAGACTACATAGCATGTCTTTATTCGTTTTATCCTAATTGTGCTTGTTCTCCTGCGTGGTAGGAGCTCCGGACCAGCGGACCAGATTCCACATGCCGAAATTCCATCTCTATCCCGACTTCTTTGAGTTCATCGAATTCTTCGGGGGTATAATAACGTTGGATCGGTAGGTGACGTGAGGAAGGTGAAAGGTATTGCCCGATGGTGATAATATCACAGCCGGTATTCCGGATATCTTGCATTGTCTCTAAGAGTTCTGTGATTGTCTCGCCTAAGCCTACCATGAGTCCCGATTTCGTGAGCATTTGTGTATCAAACTGCTTAACCTTTTGGAGGAGCGTTAGGGTCTGTTGGTAGTTAGCATACGGACGGACGCGACGGTAGAGGCGCGGTACAGTCTCTGTGTTGTGATTCAGCACTTCAGGACGGGCGCGTACAATAACATGAAGTGCCTCCCAGTTCCCTTCGAGGTCTGGAATGAGAACTTCGACTGTACATCCGGGTTGATTTTTCCGAGCTTCCGTGATACATTCAGCGAAGACGCTGGCACCACCATCGGGTAGGTCATCACGGTTAACAGAGGTAATCACGACGTGTTTGAGTTTTAAGTGCGCGACGGCCTCGCCGATACGCCTCGGCTCATCAGTATCAACGATGCCACCGGGCGCGCCTTTCTTGACAGCACAGAACATACAGCGCCGCGTACAGACATCGCCTAATATCATGAAGGTAGCGGTGCGACTGTTCCAGCATTCGCCGATATTTGGACATCGCGCTTCTTCACAAACGGTGTGCAATTCCAAGTCGCGCATCAATTTTTTTAATTCAGCATAGTTGCCACCACCTGGAATCCGCGCCTTAATCCATGATGGATGGCGATGTTGCTCGCGATTGGTATTGATAATAGGTAGGGTCTTTACCATTTTCCGATCCCACTGTAGAAGCGAAGACCTACGCTCTGTAAAGGTAATTATGGGTTTTACTATAAAATGGCGGGAGAGAGTGGGAGTCGAACCCACCTATCCACTTGCATGGACAAGCCGGTTTTGAAGACCGGTAGGGCCACCGGACCCTATCCTCCCCCATCATAGACACTGCGAACTATGTTTGCAAGTGCCGTGGATGCAATCTTCGGACATTCCCATCTCGAATCGTGATATTTTGACTATCACAGTATTCTAAGAATGGGACTGCGTATTTTCGAGAGGTGTGTGCAATTTCTCGAAATTCAGCAACAGCTATTATATCATTTTTACGAAGATAAGTCATTAATAATTTTTGTATCTCTTCAAGAGCGATTTTATGGATAAAGAAATTATCGGCTATCCTAACAAATCGCCCGAGGCGGTGAAGCGCGTAAAAGGTGGATTCCAGCACTTTCGGTGTATATTCGGGCAATCGTGTGCTAAGTTCCTTGAGTGTGGGTGTATGGATACCTGCTTCTAAAAATAATTGCTCTAACGTCTCTTTGGCAGTCTCTTCCTCTTGCGAGAACTGAATCTCATGGGAAGCAAGACGTAAGAGATTACCATCTTTAACGAGTTGACGCGCCGCAGTGAGTTGGTTCTCCAATTTCTCAAAGCCGATTTCGTCCAATTCAACCTCGCTACGAAGTTGTGTGGCGTTTTGTCCGGGGAGCAGCGGTTGTGCTTCGTGAAAGTCTGCTAATGCGTTTAATATTTTCTCTTTAGTCTTCGCAGCGCGTGAAGCATCAGAAACTAAAGGGTTCCTGCCAGATTTGTCCCAACGCACAATTTTTTTATCGGCTTCTAAGCTCCCTAAAATAGTTTTCACATGCTGCTGTGAATGCGGAATGTAGTAGTGGACGAAGGACTCCGGCACGCAAAACGCCTTGCTATTTTCCAAGACGGTGTTAACTATTTGCGCATTATCAGCCTCTTCCCATTGGGCTAAAGTGGCTATGGTTTCCGGTGTAAACCGTTTGTGCTTAGGGGCAAAAGGATTGATAACCTCGCCCCCGCCGACGGTATATTGCGCTGAGAAGTCTCGCAAAATGATCCGATCACCCCTAAATGTTAAGATAGGTTGTTCTAAACGGAGTTGTGCTTGCACGGTATCTCCGGGTAGAATTGCTTCATCAACCAACAGAATCAATCGACAAAATATCTCACGGGTTCCAATGTACGCACGGAGACGACTCCAATGTTCCAATATTCTTGGAAACGAGGATAGAACTCGTAATGACACATCGATGTTGTTAGTTACCTGAGAAAACTCGGTTGGGCAGAGAACATCGCCGCGTTGAATATTTTGAACAGAGGGACCTGACAGGTTGAGTGCTGTTCTTTGACCTGCTTGGGCAACGGAGGCTGGTTCGTTATGCACCTGTATACCCCGCACCCGCACAGGGTCTCCTTGCGGTAGAATTATCATTCGCTGATCGCGGTTGATGGAGCCTCCAATAAGCGTGCCGGTGACAACGATGCCAAACCCTTGAACCGTAAAAACCCGATCAACATACAGGCGTGGGATTCCATCACTTTCCTCCACTTTTGTTGCGAGTGTTACCTGTTCAACAATCGTCTGCTTTAGGGTATCAATACCAGCACCCGTTATTGAGGAGACGCTGACGGTAGGGATGCCTTCGAGGGTCGTTCCGACAAGCATTTCCTGCGTCATCTCCGTGGCTTCTGCCAATTCGTCTGCTGTTGCCAAATCCGATTTCGTCATGACGAGAATGCCATTTGAAATACCTAACAGATCCAGGATTGCTAAGTGCTCAAGTGTTTGTTCTTGGACCCCTTCCTTCGCATCTACCACAAAGAGGACGATATCCATGCCATAAGCACCCGAGAGCATGCTTCGGATAAATTTCTCGTGTCCGGGAACATCAACAATACCAGCACGTGAGTTATCGGGCAAATCGAAGTAAGCGAAACCTAATTCGATGGACAGACCGCGTTCGCGTTCCTCCTTGAGTCGGTCTGTCTCCATGCCGGTAAGGGTGCCAATTAGGGCAGTTTTCCCGTGGTCCACATGCCCAGCGGTTCCGATAATGAGATGTCGTCTGTCTTGATGCATCAGTAAGTCTCTAAACTGGATAAGTTGTTACCAAAGTTCTTGACTGATAACCGATAGCCGATAACTGAAAACTATTTAAGAATGTCCATGAATGATTTTACCGATTCGGTTGAACCTAACATTCCCTACTAATTTCCACACTTCCCAGAGTTTCGCCGGTCGGGCATCAAATGACCAATACACCATAAACGCTTGCCCTTTAATGTCGCTTATATCTACGGGTCCCCAAGAGCGGCTGTCGCTGCTCTGATCTCGGTTATCACCCATTGCGAAGACTGTCCCTTTCGGAATAGTAAACGGTTTCCCTTCTGGGAATTTACGACTAAATTGGCTTGCCGTTAAAGTGTAATCCGAAAATGCTTCGTTATCAGGCAGATATTCCGGCTGCCGAAACGGCGGAAAATTACCTTTCCTAAAGTGGCTGAAGGACATGTATTTCGTATAATGACTGTCATCAACTGCTTCACCGTTCACATAAAGTGTATTACTGCGGGTTTCGACGGTATCGCCTTCAACGGCTACGATGCGCTTGATAAAATTGCGTTCTCGATCATGGGGCGGGATGAAAACGAAAACGTCACCGCGCGTGGGCTTATGGAAATCAAAGACCTTGATATCTGTACCGGGAATTTTAACCCCGTAAATGAACTTGCAGACGAGGATCCGATCTCCGATCAGGAGTGTATCTTCCATCGAACCTGAAGGGATCTTGAAGGCTTCGACAACAAAAGGACGTATGAATCCAAAAACAAGAATAAGCGCAACGACGATAACTTGCGTGTATTCCCATACGACGGTCTGCCGAAATTTTTGCCATTTAGATAACTGCGTGTCGTTGTTATTCATAATATGTCTGAAGTCGCTATGAATAGAAAAGCGTTCTCCTTTGCTCGGTTTAGTTTACCTTGAACGAATCCGCGTGCGATGGGATAAGTTTGCCGATTCGGTTGAACCGAATGTTGCCTATCATCTTCCAGACTTCCCACGGTTTTACGGGGCGATTGTTGACCGAAAACGTCACCATAAAAGCCTGTCCCTTAATAGCATCTACTGAGACAGGTCCCCATGTGCGGCTATCACTGCTCTGGTCGCGATTGTCGCCCATCGCGAAGACCATCCCTTTGGGGACAGTGAACGGTTTCCCTTCTGGGAATTTACGCCTAAACTGGCTTTCTGTCAAGGCATAATTGTCATAATTTTCGCCGTCGGGGAGATATTCAGGTTGCCGAAATGGTGGAAAATCCCTTCTAAAGTGGTCAAATGGTAAATATTTCGTATAACCGCTATCGTCAACGGTTTCGCCGTTCACATAAAGTGTATCCCCACGGGTTTCAACGGTATCCCCTGCCACGGCTACAATGCGCTTAATAAAATGTCGCTCGTCGTGTGCTGGAATAAAAACGAAGACATCCCCGCGTGCGGGTTTATGAAAGTCAAAAACCTTAATAGCCGTGCCAGGAATTTTAACGCCGTAGATAAACTTGCAAACCAAAATCTGATCGCCAACGAGAAGTGTATCCTCCATTGAACCAGAGGGGATTCTATACGCCTGAACAATAAATGGATTTACGAAACCGAACACAAAAATAAGTGAAACGATAATTTGCTTTATACACCCATGAATCTCGGATTTGTGATTTTTTTTCTGTTTGACTAATTTTGGTTCAAATCTTTGAATATGTTGCTGTGTATTCTTATACATTTCTATATCATTCCTCGGTTGCGAGCATGGCAGTGAATGCTTCTTGGGGGACATCAATGTTGCCAATCTGTTTAAGCCGTTTTTTGCCTTCCTTTTGTCTTTCCAGCAATTTCCGTTTTCGTGTTACATCGCCACCGTAGCATTTCGCAGTAACATTTTTGCGGAGTGCGCGAACTGTTTCGCGAGCGACAATCTTGTTCCCAATTGCCGCTTGAACCGGAACTTCAAACATCTGTCTCGGAATTAATTCCTTGAGTTTGCTGACTAATACTTTCCCCCGACCCTCTGCGGTGTCTCGTGGTAAGATAGTGGAGAGTGCATCTACCGGTTTACCGTTGAGTAGGATGTCCAACTTCACGAGTTTTTCGGTTTTGTATTCTCCAATATCGTATTCTAACGACCCATATCCACGGGTGAGTGATTTAAGTTTCGGATAAAAATCCATCAGCATTTCACTGAGTGGGAGTTCATAAAGTAATTGGACACGCTTTGCGTCCAATTGGTTCATTCGCTTATATATACCCCGTCGCTTCTGACAAAGTTCCATCGCATTTCCAATGTACTCGCGCGGCACAATGAGGTCAATGTTCACATAAGGTTCTTCAATCCGCTCAATATCGTTGGGTTCCGGGAGATGCGCTGGGTTGTCAACCGCTACGTACCCACCCGTTTTCAGATGAACCCGGTACATAACACTCGGGGCAGTCCGAACAAGCGCGAGACCGAATTCCCGTTCAAGACGTTCGTGGATGATCTCCATGTGGAGCAACCCTAAAAAACCGCACCGGAACCCAAAGCCGAGGGCAACAGAGGTTTCTGGCTCAAAATTGAAAGAGGAGTCGTTGAGCCGTAGTTTGTCGAGTGCCTCACGCAACGCATGGAATTGATTGGTATCTGCCGGATACAGCCCACTAAATACCAGCGGCTTCATCTCGCGATAACCCGGAAGCGGTACCGTTGTCGGTTTTGTGTGGTGCGTAATAGTATCCCCGATTTTTGCTTTATCAATTTCTCGAATACCGGCGATGAGGTATCCGACGGCTCCAGTATGGAGTTCCGTAGTCGGTTGCATCTCTGGCGTAAAAATGCCTAGCTCTTCAACCTCATAGGAGCGTCTGGTCTCCATGAGTTGAATCTTCTCGCCTTGTTTGATATTGCCCTCAAAAATTCGTGTGTACATGATAACACCGCGATAGTTGTCGTAGACAGAATCAAGCACGAGTGCTTTCAATGGGGCATCAGTTTCACCTATGGGCGCAGGGATTCGATTGACAATCGCTTCCAGTATGGCAGGAATGCCAATTCCCATCTTGGCACTCACGGGGAGGGCATCGTCTGCTGGAATACCGATGACTTCTTCTATCTGTCGTTTGGCTTCATCGGGTTGTGCCATGGGCAAGTCAATCTTATTGATGACAGGAATAATCTCAAGATCGTTGTCAATGGCGAGGTAAGCGTTGGCGAGGGTTTGTGCTTCGACCCCTTGGGCGGCATCGACAATTAAGATCGCACCTTCGCACGCCGCGAGACTCCGCGAAACCTCATAAGTAAAATCGACATGACCGGGCGTATCGATTAAGTTGAGTTCGTAGCGGTTTCCATCCGGGGCAGGATAGTGGAGTTTGACAGCGGTCGCCTTAATCGTAATACCGCGTTCACGTTCCAGATCCATCAAGTCAAGCACCTGGTCGCGCATTTCACGGTCAGCGAGTGTGTTGGTGTGCTCAAGGAGCCTGTCGCTGAGCGTGCTTTTCCCGTGGTCGATGTGTCCTAAAATGCAGAAATTCCGTATATTTTCAAGCTTCGTTGGCATAATATAGATAGTGTATCACGACTTTATTCGGATTGTCCATAGAATTCCGCCTATTCAGTCAGCACCCTTATTTTTTCGTCGTGCATTTCGCCTTAAGGTAAAGACGCGATCTAATGATCGCGCCTACATACAATTAAGAGATTCACAGACCTCTACGCGTGCCTCTATAGGGGTTTGACTTTAATGTTTCTACACCAGATTTTCCCACCGTGATCTTGGATACCAATATGTCCACTCCGCGGGAAATCTTTGAGAGCAATACCGAACTTATTCCTGCTGCCGTCAGGGTTTTGGTGTGGTGTGTCCCATTCGTCTACGTCTGCCCGAACAATCTCTTCGCCATTGAGTGTCACAGCAATAATGCTGCCATCGCACGTGATGATCATCTCATTCCACTCACCCGCAGGTTTACAGGTGTTTCGAGTCGGTCCCAAAGCATCGTAGAGTGCGCCGCAATCGTGATTAGTGGTAGGTTCTTTACCGTGCGTATCCAAAATTTGGATTTCGAGTCCACTCTGAACGGCATCCTCAAGGTCTGCCCAACGGACGAAAATCCCACTGTTAACTTTCGGCTCGGTTTTGTATTCAAGAGACAACACAAAGTTATCGTAATGTTGTTCAGTATAGAGGTATTTCCCGCCCTGAACGGTGCAGAGAATACTCCCGTCATTGATAACCCAACCTTCGTCACTGCCAGTGGCTCCCCAACCGTTGAGCGTTTCGCCGTCGAAAAGGGATATCCAACCCTCAGATTTTTCTTTTTTTGTTAACATTTTTTCTCCTTTTGTTAGGACTGTTTGGTTCTCGATTTTGTAGCACGAACTGTCAGTTTGTGCAAGTATGGGTCGCAAACTAACAATTTACGCTACAATTGCTTACCGTAGGCTTTCTAAGAATAGTCTTCCGACATCAAGATTGTATTTAAAATCTGTTGCCGACCAGGGACTGTTATATCCAATGATCGGCACGTAACTTTCGTGGCGCGAACCGTGTGAGCGCACAGCAGTCGGCTCTATTGATGTTTCTAATTCGCCGAAGACAGTTGTCGCGTCCGCTAACACAAAGATGTCCCCGATCCGTTCACGATGGAGTTTGAATATGGTTGCAGCCTCGTCCACTCCATAAACCTCTTCAACACCCGATGTGTTTAGAAGCGTCTGAATCGCTTTGTCGGTATCAGCGCGGTTTTCAAGGAACACATAAGCAGCACCGCCAAGGTTGCCGTGGTGTGCGACATAGCGATCCTTAATAATCGGGATAGCACTTGCCGGGATGCCGTGTTCTGTCAGCACACGTCCTGGGTCAAGCGCAGTGTTTTTCTCCAACATCCCGTGATCCGCTGTGATATAAATCTCGCGTTCCGGCTCGTCATCAATAATATCACCAATAATCTTGTCCAATTCTGCGAGATGCTGCTGGGACAAATCTGCATCAGGGGCGTACTTGTGTTGGACCCAGTCTGTCGTTGAACAGTAAAGCAGTTCTGGGTCGTGTCTACGGAGGGTCTCCCAGACAGCGCGAAGGAGCCACCAGTTAATTTCGACCGAATAGATCGGCTCAACAGGTCCGGCGGTCTGGATGTATTCGGGGGGCGGGTCTTCAGCGGCAACGGCGATGTCAGTACCGGCTTCCAACATCCGTAGCAGCTTTTTCTTTGTCACAAATAAGGCGGTTTTATCAGCGAATTTGGATGCTTTTGCCACCTCAAAAAGTGTTGGTGCAAGCAGGAAACGGCTATCCTCAATGAATTCACCTTTACCCGTTGTTCTGTCTACGTGGTAATTCGTCGTGATACCGTGCGTTTCCGGGAATGTTCCCGTCGCAATACTCACATTGTTGACATTTGTAACGGACGGGATAACGGCATTGACGTGTTCATAGAAACCGGCTTCCGCCAATTTCCGCATATTCGGGATGTCGCTTGCAGTGAGGTAGTCATGACTGCCCGCGTCAATACAGAGAATCAGAACTTTGCGTCTTTTCACGCTGCGTGTGTTGCTCCATTGTGAGTGTTGTCGTACTTTAAAACCTGCCTATCTGTAAAGAAAATTGTAGCAGCAGTCCACTCAAATTGCAAAAGTTTTCTTTTTCTTTGGGATTTGGATTGTTATTCCAGCGAAAACCTGTTATAATAAACCTAAATCCGGCAATAGCGAGGTCTGGTTATGTATCGGAGAAACGGATCTTCCGAATTAGCGAAACTAATGTTCAAAAATTCTGGAGACGATGAAAAACTGAGGCAGCTTCTGACGGATACCTATTCAGAAGCCGACCTGACCACCTATCTTCATAGCGATGACCCGTTGCTTGGACGTGCTGCTGGGTTTGCACTTCGGCTAATTGGCACGTCAGAAGTGATTCCCGAATTGGTAGATGCGCTTAAAAACAATGATCGCGGGACACGCTACAATGCCGAATACGCACTTTGGGAGATCTGGTCACAATCCGGTGATGATTCTGTTGACGTAATGCTCGTTGATGGGAAAAATTTACTCAAAAATGAAGCGTATCAACAAGCAGTTGAGTGTTTTACTACGGTAATTGAGACAAATCCGAATTTCGCTGAAGGCTATAACCAACGCGCCATCGCCTATTTCATGCTCGAAGAATGGAGCAAGGCGATCCGCGATTGTAAGCAGACGATTACCCTTAATCCGCACCACTTCGGTGCCTTTGCTGGAATGGGACACGTTTACGTGAGGCTCGGTAAGATTGAAGAAGCCATTGAGGCGTATAAGCAGGCGTTGATTATTAATCCGAATCTGATTTCTATTGCTGAAGCAGTCTTGCAGCTCCACCGTCAACTCGAAAAAAAATAAAATCGGTTTATAGATATGGCTCTATCAGGTCGAAATCGCTTTTATGGTGGATCCAACAAATAAGTATATATTTTGAAAACAGCAAATGAGAAAATCCTACCGCCGCTGGCGAGGTTTCCTAACCTCGTCGGTGCAGAGTGTCCAATTAATTCTAAGATCCACCATAGTTTGCGTTGCGACGGCAAGTTTTTTGCTCTGGGCAATCTATCGGTTACTGGTGCAGGCGAAGCTTGCTTTACCCGTGGATTGTTTCTTCATGGCACAAGCGTGCGTTGTGTTTTTGATCGCGCCTTACCTGGCTGCCAGCAGTTTTCTGGGTGGGTATTTTGGATCGCTATCTACGAGTTCTACTGCATCGCTACTCAGACTCAGTCCCATTTCTTCTGGATGGCAGCTACTGCGGACGCTTCTCATAAGTCAGGTGCCCCTGTTATGCTGGATATTTTTATCGACTGCTATTGCTCTCTTTGTTACAAATACCCCTTTTGTAAAGATGTTACAGATGTTCACGATATTAGTGGTTTATAGTCTGTCGTCAGGGACAGTTGGAATGTGGGGCGCGCGGGTTTTCAAGGACACGCTTTTTGGGACGGAATGTGCTTATCTTTTAGGGTGTGTGTTAATAGGGGGCGTGTTTTTATTAGCACCCGTGGATCGTTACGTGGACAATATTCAACCTATGATTTCACCCGTGCTTCATATCAATCCGCTTATTGCTGTCTGCTATATCTTTGAGATAGATCCTTTTAGATCGCCGTTCATCTATAAACTCACACCCGTCGGGTCGTATCATGTCCCGTATACGCCTTGGTACCTTGTGGGTTTCTGGCAACTCCTAATAGGTATTTGCTGTTTTTTCGGGGTCTGGCGAATAGCCAGTCCGTATAAGCGTGTTTTGTAATGTACTTCCTGCCGAGAGGATTTCATGGCTATAGCAGAAAAACCGATTATTAGTGTTTCAGGTGTCCGAGGTGAGATAGGGGTCTCGCTTGATGTCAGGGTCATTACGCGTTTCGCGATGGCTTTTGGAACCTTTGTGGGTGGTAGGACAGTGGTCGTTGGGCGGGATTCTCGGACCTCCAGTCCGACAGTCCGACACGCCGTCCTTGCTGGACTTTTTGCCACCGGATGTCACGTCATAGATGTCGGTGTCTGTCCGACACCGACGATACTCTTAATCGCAAATGCGCTGCATGCGCAGGGGAGTATCGCCATCACAGCCAGTCACAATCCGGTCGCTTGGAACGGAATTGAGTTTGCCGCTGCATCCGGAAGTCTCTTGACACAAGCAGAACGGGATGAATTGATGCGAATTTATGAAACAGAAGATTTTGCACTCGCCCCTTGGAACGAACAGGGGACAATTGAGACTTATGGCGGGGCAATAACATCTCATCTGGAGCGGGTTCTGCATGCTCAGTGGCTCGCACCGGATTTGATTCGAGAAGCCGGTCTGAAAGTCGTACTTGATTGTGGTAACGGTGCCGGAAGCGTCATCAGTCCGTCCCTATTAAGAAAACTGGGTTGTCGAGTTGTTGAACTTAATTGTGTCGTAGATGGGCACTTTCGTCGTCCGGCTGAACCGACACCAGATGTCTTGAATGAACTCTGTGAAGTAGTTCGTGCTTCTAAGGCAGATATTGGCTTCGCGCATGACGGCGATGCCGATCGGCTTGTGCTTGTTACAGATCAGGGGATTCCGCTGAATGGTGAGTGGACACTTGCTTTTGTCGTCGATTTTATCCTCGGTAAAACCAAAGGTGATGTAGTGGCTACGGTATCTACGAGTCGAATGTTAGACGATATTGCCGAGAAGCACGGTGTCACGCTTCACCGTACAAAAGTTGGCGTGGGTTGGGTGGTTGGGAAGATGCGCGAGGTCAACGCAGTTATCGGGGGCGAAGGCACGGGTGGCGTTGTGTATCCAGATATCCACCCGACAACAGATGGTATCGCCTCTCTTGCTGCAATCACGCAATACCTCGCCGAGTCCGGTAGTACCGTCACGCAGCTCGTCGAAAACATGCCGCAATATCAAATGTGTCGAAAGAAATTGGAGATTCCCTCACAAGAACTCGCATCACGCCTTGTTGATGTTACCTTGCAGATCTATAAAGAGGAGTCCGCTACAAAAAAGAGGCCGCTTTTTGATCTCACAGATGGCGTCAAACGCGTCTGGGAGGATCGGTGGGTAAACATCCGTCCGTCTGGCACGGAACCTGTGATTCGGGTCTTCAGCGAGGCACCGACTTTCGCGGCGGCGGAGCAATTGTGTGACGAAACGCTTGAAACCCTCACAGTGTTAATGAAACAGATTTCGTAGTAACTGCGTTATCTCTATTATGTTGCGTGGTAAAACCTTTTTTCTAACTATTAACTCTGGATGTCGTTCTATTTCATTACACGACAGTTTTGGGTTAAGCTTGCCTTCTGGAACCTCAAAAAGGTGCTTTATTAATTTTAGATCGGGGTTGACAACGGAAACCCCGCTCAGATTTAATAGTTAAAAAAAATTGGAGAAATTATGGCTTTGAAACTTGCCTGCATCGGAGGCGGCAGCGGTTTATCCGCCCTGCTGAGCGGAATTAAACACTATGCCGATCTCGAGAAAGGTAAAGATAGTATTATTGATTTGGATAGTTTGGCGGCAATCGTTACCGTTTCTGATGATGGGGGCAGTTCAGGGCGACTCGTTGAAGAGTTTGACATGCTACCACCGGGCGATATTCGTAGGCTTCTCTTTACCTTATCCGATGCCGATGAACTCGCAGGACTTTTTGAATATCGCTTTTCGAGCAATGGCGAACTCGGTGGACATACCGTCGGAAATCTCTTGCTAACGGCGTTAACAGAGAAATTTGAGGGTAATTTTCCGAAGGCGATTCAAGCAGCATCAAGGCTCCTCGCCGTTCGTGGACAGATTATCCCTGTTACATTGGATTATACGGTTTTGTGCGCGGAACTTGCGGATGGAGAGGTCGTCCGGGGTGAATCCACGATACCTATCAGGGAAAATCGGGAACCGATCAAGCGCGTTTTTTTTGAACCGCGCGAGAATGGAAAGATACATCATGCCCCGGATGAAATCTATGAGTGTCAGGCGCATGAAGGTGCTATAGAGGCACTGATTAACGCTGACGTGATTCTCATCGGACCCGGTAGCCTTTACACCAGCATTATGCCAAATCTGGTTATTAAAGGAGTCGTTGAAACGATTCAACGCTCAGACGCTATTAAAATCTACGTTTGTAACGTCATGACGCAGCCCGGCGAAACCGACGGCTACGCCGTTACGGATCATGTTAATGCTATTTGGGACCACGCAAAAATTCCCATAGACTATGTTGTGGTTAACAATCAACCGGCGCCAACGGAGATCATGCAAGAGTATGTCCGCAAAGAATTGGTGTCGCAGTTGACTCGAATTCGATCGATTGCTGAGGAAGGGCTTTCGATGCTCTATGAAGATGCCCAGCATCTTATGGAGGTCCTGAACTTAGCGAAGGATATCTCGTCATTATCAGTGGAAACGATACAGCTCGCCGACGCTTCAAAAGTACAGGTTTCTTATAATCGTGAGCAGGAGAGTCTGGAAGAGGAAGGAATCAGTGTGATTGAAGCGGACCTCATTCGGGACATGGTTGTCACTGAGTTTGGGACATGGCTCGGTGGTGTTCAGATGAACGTTATCCGACACGATCCCGAAAAGTTGGTCCGCTCTCTTGTTAAAATCTTTAGGAGTCACCCAAAACTCCAAGAAGCCGTCTAAGGAAACTTGTAACCTTCAATTTAGCGGTGTTGACGCTTAGAAACGGAGGTGTCTTCGGCAGCAATCTGTAAGGCGAATGTATCACAAATCTGGGATAAATTGTCAATGAAAAGTTCCCAGCGTAATTCATCTTGACGTGCTTTTGCTATTGCCAGACATAGAGCCGTTTCGTATAAAGATAGATGATTTTTCTTACGAGCATCAGTGGATTTCATAGCTTTATCCCTTTCTAAAGAATGGTAAATTATCTAAAAATAGATATAAATTCCAACGAACGTAACGTTTAAACGAAGAGTCGTCGGAAAGGTTACATTTTTTTTACCAAGGCAATTTTGATTTCGGAACCTTATCATAAGGTTCTTTTTTATTTTCCAACGCAAAAACCGTGCCATATTCACAATAGTGCCACAATAGGTGCTGCAGACGGCGAAACATTAAATAGTAGACATATCTGCCTATTTTTTACGCGATTGCGGTCTGTTTTTAGGACATTTACCCGAGAACAGGTTCGTTTAGTTTTACATATTTACCTTATATGTGTGAATATTTTTCCGCTGTAGAAGCACGCTGTGCTCGCGATATTGGATAAAAACGTTAACCTATGTCAACAAAAACCGAGATCGCAACCGAAAACTAAATGGCCCTGTACCCGAAAACTGAAAATCTTGACTTTGTTCTGTTTTCAAGGTATAATATATTTAACCAGATGTTCCAACCCTTATAGGCTACCGCTTCATCGGAGCGGAGGTCTCTGTAATACACCCAACACAGGACATATTGAGATATGAAGAATTCAGATTCCGATTTAAAAGAAGACGCTAACAAACCGTCCGACTTTATTCGCCAAGAGGTTGATAAGGATCTCAAGACAAACAGATATGAGGGACGGGTCCATACCCGATTCCCTCCAGAACCGAGCGGCTACCTGCATATTGGACACGCCAAGGCTATCTGTATCAGTTTCGGTATTGCCGAAGATTACGGCGGGCTTTACAATTTGCGGTTTGATGACAGCAATCCAATTACTGAAGAGAGTGAATACGTAGACGCGATTAAACGGGATGTACACTGGCTCGGCTTTGATTGGAAAGACCGGGAGTATCACGCCTCGGACTATTTTGAAACGCTCTATGGATATGCCGTCAAACTCATAGAAAAAGGAAAGGCTTACGTCTGCGATTTGACACCAGACGAGACGCGCGCCTATCGTGGTACCTTAGTCGAGCCCGGCAAAGATAGTCCCTACCGAAACCGATCGGTTGCGGAAAATTTAGACTTGTTCCGTAAGATGCAGGACGGTGAGTTCCCTGATGGTTTCTGCACGCTTCGGGCAAAGATTGATATGACGAGCCCTAACCTGAATATGCGTGATCCGGTGATGTATCGTATCCTTCGGGCACATCACCATCGACGTGGGGACAAGTGGTGTATCTATCCGACCTACGATTTCACACATGGGCAGTCTGATTCGATTGAAGGTATAACGCACTCGCTCTGTGACGTTCAGTTTGAGGATCATCGTCCGCTCTACGACTGGTTTTTGGAATCCTTGGAGATTTATCAGCCTCGACAGATTGAGTTCGCACGGCTGAACCTGACGTATACCGTGTTAGGCAAGCGGAACCTCAGAGTCCTCGTTGAAGAGGGGCACGTCACGGGTTGGGACGATCCGAGATTGCCTACACTCTCTGGGATGCGCCGTCGCGGGTATACGCCTGAGTCTATCCGAGATTTTTGCAACCGCATCGGGGTTTCAAAAGCCGATAATCTCATTGAGATATCGCAGCTTGAGTATTCTATTCGCAACGACCTGAATCAGCGCGCCCCACGCGTCATGGCTGTTCTCAACCCGGTTAAGGTGATTATTGACAACTATCCGGAGGGACAAGTCGAGATGCTTGAGGCTGAGAATAACCCCGAAGATGAGAGTGCCGGAACACGGGAAATTCCGTTCTCACGAGAGATTTACATTGAACGCGAAGATTTTATGGAGGATCCGCCTCGAAAATTCTTCAGGTTAGCGCCGGGACGAGAAGTCCGGCTTAAACACGCTTATTATATCCAGTGTGAACGGGTCGTTAAAGATGAAAATACAGGTGAAATCGTTGAGATTCACTGCACTTATGATCCAGAAACACGGGGGGGCTGGTCCGAAGATGGACGCAGGGTCCGAGGGACATTGCATTGGGTTTCTGCCGAACATGCTGTGGATGCGGAGGTCCGTCTCTACGATTCACTCTTTACGGAGCGTGAACCTGAGAACGCAGCTGGAGATACTGACTGGATACAGTTTCTCAATCCGAACTCCTTAGAGGTTCTACACAGCTGCAAGGTTGAACCGAATCTTGTTGACGCGCCACCTGAAAGCCGGTATCAGTTTCTGCGAATGGGCTATTTTTGCGTGGATCCAGATACAACGTCAGAGAAATTGGTATTCAATCGCACGGTACCGCTAAGGGATAGCTGGGCGAAGATTCAAAGGGGACAGAAATGAACGACACACCGAGCGGGACAACGGTTTCCGCTGTAAATGATCAGATCCGGGTTCGGATGGCACCCTCGCCTACCGGCTACTTACACATCGGCGGGGCACGAACGGCTTTATTCAATTGGCTGTTTGCCAAACACCACAACGGCACATTTATCCTCCGAATTGACGATACAGATACTGCGCGTTCGACTGATGAATCCATGCACGAGATTTACGAGGCGTTAAAGTGGTTAGGTATTGATTGGGATGAGCATTATGTCCAGTCAGAACGGAAAAGTGTCTATGACGGTTACGTTCAACGCTTGTTGGATAGTGGTAATGCATACCATTGTTATTGCACACCTGAAGAACTGGAGGCGATCCGCGCACAGGCGCGTGCCAATAAGCAACCGCGTTCCTACGATGGCAGATGCCGGTATCTGACATCGGAAGCCGTCGAACGCTTTATCGCCGAAGGCCGGAAGCCAACTGTGCGTATAAAGATGCCTGACAGACCTATTCGTGTTGACGACATCGTTCTCGGTTCACGGAATATCGATCCGGCTACTTTGGAAGATGAGGTAATTGTCCGTTCAAACGGGATGCCGAACTACAACCTTACCTCAATTATCGACGATGCCGAGATGCGGATAACGCACGTGATTCGCGGAACCGAGCATCTCAATAATACACCAAAACAGATTGCGATTGCGAATGCCCTTGATTTAAAGGTCCCGCAGTTTGCACATATTCCGCTGGTGCTGGATAGTGGTGGCAGGAAGATGAGCAAACGGCATCACGGCGATCTTGTCGCTGTTAACCGTTACCGTGAACAAGGGTATCTCCCTGAGGCGATGCTAAATTTCGTCGTCCGACTCGGTTGGTCGTATGACGACAAACAGGAAATTTTCTCGGTTCAAGAGCTCATAGAGAAGTTTGACCTCGCACGAATTGGCAAGAGTGGTAGTGTCTTTGATATTAAGAAATTGGAATGGCTCAACTCCCACTATATTAATCAACTTGATGTCGCAGGGCGGACGGACGCGGTAATTCCATTCTGGCAGAAAGAGGGATTGCTCAATTCGACAGAAGATCGCAGCTGGTTGGAACATATTGTGGAAGCGGTTGGTGAACGCCTTACAACTTTACAGGACATCCTTCCACAGACCCGCTATTTCTTTACTGATGAATTTGAATACGACCCGAAAGCCGTCAAGAAGTGGTGGGGTGGTTCCGTGGAGAAAAAAGAGAAAACGCGCCAGATACTCACAAGTATCTTACAAATTTTGGAAGAAACGTCTACTTTTGACATAGAAACAGTTGAAGCGGCAATTTGGAAATACACGGATGAGCACGACATCAAACGCGTCGCAGCGATGCAAGCGTTGCGGATCGCACTGACAGGCACATCGTTCGGACCGAGTCTTTTTGATATTGTTGTCCTGCTCGGCAGAGACGAAGTTTTAAAGCGGATCCCAAAGGCGATAAATCACCTCTAAAAACCTCCGATGGAAAACATTAGGCAAGACCGTAGGAGTTCACTTATGGCGGCAAAACTCGCTATATCTGGTGGCAAAAGAACTGTCCCCGATGGATTAATTCAACCCTGGCCCCAAGTCACCCAATCCGACAAAGACGCGATTGCCGAGGTGATCGCCTCCGAAAAGATTACCGAACAACAGCGAATTCAATCTCAAGGTCTCGCAGACGAGTGGGCTGAATACATGGGAGTCGAGTATTGCATCCCCGTCAACAGCGGCACGGCTGCGCTACATCTCTGTGTCGCAGGTGTCGGCATCGAGCCGGGTGACGAGGTTATCATTCCCGCCTTCACTTTCTGGGCAACGGCAGCAGCCGTTCTTCATCACAATGCTATTCCCGTCTTTGTTGATATTGACCCGATAACTTACTGTATTGACCCAAACGCGATTGAAGCGAAGATTACTGAGAGAACACGCGCGATTGTACCGGTTCATATTCACGGCATGCCCGCTGATATGGACCCGATTCTGGAGATTGCCAAGAAGCACGACCTAAAAGTCATTGAAGACGTTGCCCAAGCGCATGGGGCACGCTATAAAGGTAAACTGTGCGGTGCGTTTGGCGATGCCGCCGGTTATAGCACACAAGCCTCGAAGACGTTGAGCAGCGGCTGTCAAGGCGGTCTGTTCACAACGAATGATGAACAAATTCACGAACGTGCAGCGTTGTTACAGTATTTCGGAGAAATCGTCGTACCCGGAAGGGAAAGGGAAGAGCAGGAATACAATGCCTACGGACTTGGGTGGATGTATCGCGGCGATATGTTCAGCCAGGCATTCATCCGTAGCCAATTGAAACGATTGGATGCCAATAACGCCTTACGCGTCGAAAATTGTGAGTATCTCACAATGCATCTAAGCGGAATTGAGGGCATCGAAACCCCTATTACCCCAGAAGGGTGTGAACCTGTCTATTACAATTACGTCATCGGTTTTGATCCGACAGCGTTGGGATTGGACATCTCCGCTCGCACGATGCGTGAGAAGGTGCAAGCAGCACTACGCGCCGAAGGGGTCCCGACAGGACAGTGGCAACGACTCCCTGTACCATCTCAAGAGATTTTCCAGAACCAAATCGGCTACGGCACAGGATGTCCGTGGCGGTGCAATAATTCGACGATTGAATACAAGACTGAGGACTATCCACAAGCCGTTGCGTTCATCGACTCCCACTGTTATATCTTCGATGTCAACCCACCCAACGATTTCGAGTTGATGTCCTATTACGTTGAAGCGTTCCATAAGGTGCTGGATCAGCTGGATACTGTGCTTGAGGTGTCTGCTGCTTAAAGCGTCTGGCTGTCCTCTCAATCCGCGTGAATTGTAAGTCTGTTCTGTGACTTTGAGGACAGCCTCCATCAGCTGAATCTTTTTCTTAGGTTGTAAAGAATGCTAATCAATCGCATCTCCGAAAGTTCTCTCCTAATGCAAGAGGGTCGAAAAACGCTAAAATCTCTTCAAGGTGACATTAAGAAAATTACCGATCAACTCAAAAAAGGGAATATGAACCCGGGGATAGGCAATAAATCGATTGGCAGCGGAATTACTGAATCACGGACTCGTGGTGGTGCAAGACTCTATTGGAGAATCAGACGAGAGCAGATTGAGATTTTAGGAATCTCTGGTAAGGACAATCAGCGGAAAGTCATTAATGAAGTTTTGCAGTGTTTTGGAGGTAAATAAAAATGGACAAACCTTATATAGTTGTTCAGCGCACAAACTATAAATTGACGATTTATAATGGAGTCGTCCCTCTTAATCCAGACAATGATAATGTTGATGTTTGCGTTACCTTTCCTAATGGAGAGAGTTTCTCTGCAGTCTTTTTTACCCTTCAAAACATAGAGGCTTTGATGAAGCAGTATAAAAAAACAGGTGAGTGTGCTGCCGGGATGTACTTTTGGACCTCTGACATGATGATCGTTGACAAACTTACTGAAAAGACTATCTGTCAAACGATCGACAATTTATTAGCGGAAAAAGATTTTGAATCCGTTTTTTCAAAAAACGAAGAACCCGCGGATATTTCTCCTGAAGAAGGCGATGAACTCTTCAACTGTTTTAGCGAATCTCTGCGTAAGTCCTAACAGATAACCAGGAAACCGCATATATGCCAACACTCAATTGGATCGGAAAAGAAGCCGTCATCAATCACCACGACGAAGTGCCAATACACACCCTTACGCACGACCGCGACCGATCCTTTGGAACGGAAAATGAACCCCTCGGTACAGGAAATCTCCTCATAGAAGGCGATAACCTCCTCGCCCTCAAAGCACTTTTACCCTATTATGCTGGTAGAGTCAAATGCATCTACATTGATCCGCCGTATAACACCGGTAACGAGAATTGGATCTATAACGACAATGTCAACAGCCCAATTATTCAGAGATGGCTCGGTAAAACTGTTGGCGACCTCGCCAAAGATCTCTCCCGCCACGATAAATGGTTCTGTATGATGTACCCCCGCCTCTGTCTCCTCCATCAACTCCTTCGGGAAGATGGAATCATTTTTATTTCAATTGATGATAACGAACACCATCACTTGCGAATGCTGATGGACGAGATTTTTGGAGAGAACAATTTCATAGGGACATTCCTCTGGAAAAAAAAAGGCACATCGACGAATACTAAAGGAGCTACTGTAAGTCCTGTTGCTGATTACCAAGTATGTTACCGAAAATCCTCTTTAGGATCAATTATCCCAAGAATTACCTTGAAAAAAACCAGGAAATATCCACATCAGGATGAACAAGGAAATTACAGAATGGAGATAATTGAAAAGAAAAATACCGGAAGCTCTGAAAGAAAGACCATGCGCTTCCAGATTTTGGGTCAGGACCCTCGTGAAGGAAAAAGATGGCAAATTGGTGAGGACACAGCACGAAAATTAGAAGCAAATAATCGCTTCATTATTCACAATGGACTCGTTAAGAAAAAAATTTACGATTTTGAGGACAAGGATACTACTTCTGCTCATCCGACTTATTTACCTGAAAGTTGTGGTAGTAGTGAGAGCGCAGAAAAAGACCTGACTAATATATTAGGCGATAGTGGATTTGAAACTTCTAAGCCTGTTGAATTGATTTCATATCTACTTAAACTGGCAAGTAATTCAAACGACATCATTCTCGACTCCTTTGCTGGTAGTGGTACAACGGGTCATGCAGTTCTGGAACAAAATCGTGAGGATGGCGGTAATCGACAGTTCATTTTAGTTGAGATGGAGCCGAAGATAGCCCGTAAAATTACAGCAGTTCGTCTTGAGCGCGTCAGTGAAGGTTATACCTATGAACAAAAAGGCAAACTCCAACATGTATTCGGTATCGGTGGTAATTTCTCCTATTACCACGTCGGCGAAACCTTTTCGGAGAAACAGGAAATTACCTTTAGTGAGATGGCGCAGTTACTCTTTTTCAAGGAAACAGGGGCTCCGATGGCAGTAGACACTGTGCTGTCCCTTGTAGAAGGGGATAGACCTTCGTATAGGACTTGTAATGCCGCTGAAAGATACAAACGCGCCTTTTTGGGCAGTGCGGACGGGGTTGGTGTTTATCTGCTCAACATTAATGATGTTCTTACCGAGGAACTCATAAACCGATTACCGCCACATGATGGTAGTAAGATTATCCACTGTGGTAAGACCCAACTCACTGAAGCCACTTTGAAGCAGCTGGGTATCACCTTCCGCCAAATGCCTTATAATCTTGTGTAAGTAGCAATTTAATCGATACACCCAAGTGTGTATTCTTGTTTTTCTAAAATGTATTAGAATCCGAGAAGCGTGAAGCGAACGTTTTCGGGTATTTCAGGATTTTTTGCTAAATCTAAAATAATCTCTCTTAGATTGTTAAGATGTTGGTTCCCATTATAGACTCCTATAAAGAGAGCAGCGTTTGATTCGCCCTCTGAAATCATAGTAGTTTGACCTCTATTTGGTTCGTAGAATCCTGTAAACGTGTTTTTATATGCATTGATGAGGTTGTAAATGTTTTCTATTTCCTCAATTTTCTGCAGTTTTCGTTTGCGTTCCCAATTACGATCGTAATGACAGATTCTCTTATCTATGTAGCTTAGGAGCGGCTCCATTTCAGAAATAATTGTATCGTATTGGCTTTGTAATGATTTGAACCATTCCTTTACTTCTATGTTTTTAGGTATGCGATTTTTTATTTCACGTTCTATTTTGGTTTGAAGCCTTGTTATGGATTTTGTATCATTGTCTTCCTCTGTTATTCGCCTAATGCAACAAAGAGTATCTACAAACACTGAATGTATGACATGTCGATTGAATCCAATTAAACTATTTTGTCCATTGATAAAGTATTCATACTCTTTTTTAGTAGTGCTATGGTTGTAGTTTATGAGTCCTTTATACATTCCAAAAGTATATGATCCGTGATTAACATCACAGTAAATGTCGTTATATAACTGACCCAATCTAGGGCTAAACCTCTGTCCTTAATTCCAATCGTTTGGTGTTTGGAATCAATTTTTGATATAAAATGGTCTAATAATTCTTGTGTCATACTGGATTTGAGTATCATTTAAGTCTCCTTCATTTGTGAATGGTTAATATTTTATAGTTCACGATAATGTATCCTAATACTTTAACACTTTTTTCTCCCATTTGACAAACCAGAATCTCCGGCGTGTTTAGTTTTAGATACTTACTTCATATATGTAGATGTTTTTCCGCTGTAGGAGCGAGCTTTGCTCGCGATATTTCCTAAAAGCGTTACCCTATGTGAACCAAAACCGAGATTGGAACCGAAAACTAAACAGCCCTACCAAAATCTAAAGTTTGAACTGCTCGTTGCGATTCTTTTTGACAAATTTATTGAAGATGTTGTATACTACCTTAGAATTTATGCCCTGACTGCGTTTGGGCAAATGATAACCGGAATACCAGAGTAATTAGCGGGTAAGAGTTGATTGGGAGAAGTCTGATGCTTCAATCATTGGAGTTAGAGAATTTCAAAGCGTTTGGGGAACGTGTTCGCCTTCCGTTTGCACCGATAACCTTCATTTTCGGCGAGAATAGTGCTGGAAAGAGCGCGATCTTGCAAGCACTCAATCTTCTCAAGCAAACACGAGAGAGTAAGGAGACTGCCGCGAATTACCAGATGCAGCCGTTTGATCGTACTTCCTTGCAATCGCTCTATAAAGGTAAAATACAATGATACCCAATATTACAGATATGACTTTTCAACAGTTGCTCGATTGGCTCTTGCCTATTGTCAACGTAGAGATATTCCGATCACGTGAACAAATTGTTTCGCTTCTTGCAGAGGGTGCTCCACATGAGGAACTTGAGGAAGAGTTCCGTGAATTCTTTGAGGACTACTGCGATCTTGCTTTTGAACTGGAAGATTATGAGGAATCTATCCTTAGAATTATAAAGAGAGATGAGGCTTATGTACACCTAAAGCATCGGGTCTTAGCAGTCGAGGCAAAACGGAAAATTTCGCCCCTCGGACGTGAAGCGCGGCGAATGGGTCTCTCCGTGCATGGGGATCCTGTGCCAGAAATAAAGGTAGCGGAGTTACTGCCTAATGAATTCCGAAAGTTGATGCATACACTGGGAAATTGGCAAATTTTTGTATCGCGAGAACGTCTCGTTAAGTTAATGGAAACGGCGGACCCTGTTAAAATAACGAAGCGTCTGCGTGCTGAGTTTTACAAATTTTTCGTTTGCTATTTGGAATTGGAGCTGTTCCTTGAGAATTATGATTACGACCCAGATGAAGGATTGGAACTACGTCCAGAATTCATTGAATCACTTAAACGTGAAGAGGAGTATATCCGGTCTGGTGGTAAAATGTTTACACTTCAGGAAGTTGCCAAAAAGTTCGGGGTCGAGTTGAAATGTATGAGTTAATACTGACCTGAAACGCTATCACTCATCTGTCTATGGAAGAAATTTGATCTTTCTCTAATACGCAAAATAAAAAATGCACCTACCCCTCAAAGAATACCAAGAACGCACCCTTGAAACATTAACAGAATACTATCAAAACTGCCTGCGTTTACAGAACGCCAATACCGCATTCTATGACCTAACCGAGCGTCCTTATGCCTCCGTTGAAGGCTTACCCGGTATGCCCTATGTCTGCCTCAGACTCCCTACAGGCGGTGGTAAAACCTTTGTGGCGTGCCATGCTGTAAGTATCACAGCCTCTGAACTTCTAAAAACCGAGAGTCCAATTGTCCTCTGGCTTGTCCCTTCAAATGCCATCCGCGATCAGACGCTCAACGCCCTTAAAAATCGATCGCACCCCTATAGAGACGCGCTTGAGTCCGCAAGGCGTAGCGTTGAAGTTCTCACCATTGACGAGGCACTCTATCTGTCTCCACATATTCTCAACACGAAAACTACAATTATCGTTTCTACGATGCAAGCGTTCCGCGTTGAGGACACCGATGGACGCAAGGTTTACGAACCATCAGGCGCGTTGATGGGACATTTCACACACCTCTCAGAGGAGACCCTCGCCGAGATTGAGCGCGACGAAAGTGGCAAACCTGTCTATTCGCTTGCGAACCTTTTATGCGTTAAGCGTCCACTTGTTATCGTTGATGAGGCGCATAATGCCCGAACCGAGCTCTCTTTTGAAACGCTTGCCCGTTTCAACCCATCCGCAATCATTGAATTCACCGCTACGCCAGATACCACCAATAATCCTTCCAACGTTCTCTATACCGTTTCCGCTGCTGAACTCCAAGCGGAAGATATGATTAAAATGCCGATTCAGTTGGAAGTTGAACCAGATTGGAAACGCCTGCTTACCACTGCAATTGCACAGCGCAATACCCTTGAAATCGAGGCAAAGAAAGAGCAGCGAGAAACAGGCGAATACATCCGTCCTATTATGCTCATTCAGGCACAACCGAGAAGTAAGACTCAAGAGACTTTGACTGTTGATGTTGTTGAAAAGTGTTTACTTGAAGAACACAACATCCCCGAAAACCAGATAGCGCGTGCTACTGGTGAGGATAGAGGGCTTGATAATGTTGACCTCAACGATCCCGAATGTCCAATTCGTTATGTCATCACTGTACAGGCGTTGCGAGAAGGATGGGACTGTCCGTTCGCTTACGTTCTCTGCTCTGTCGCTGAGATGAGATCTTCTACTGCTGTTGAGCAAATATTGGGTAGAGTGATGCGTCTCCCAAAAGCAAAGCGTAAAAAACGAAAATCCTTAAATTATGCTTACGCTTTCGTTGCCTCTCAGAATTTCCATGATACTGCATCGGCGTTAGCCGATGGGCTCATTCAGAATGGATTTGAAAAGCAAGCAGCCGCTGAGCTTATCCGCCCTACAGATGAGGATCAACGGGATCTACCGCTTTTTGGAGATCAAACTTCACCAAGGACTGAACCTGCTCCCGCCCAGCGTGGCGAGGTTTTTAACGTGCCAAAGTTGATGGTCCAAGGTACGCAAAGGCATCTTGATTTTGAGGCATCTCGATTTTCAGAAACCCCATGGCAATTATCCGAATGTAATGCCGAACTTTCTGAAGAAGAATTTCCGTCAACGTTTGAAACCGGGGCACGTGGCGAAATCGGGCTTTCGCGTGAAGGGCGAGTCGTGACGGAATTCTTAGGAACGCTCCATCAACAGATGACGCTGCTTGCACCCGATAAGGGTTGGGATGCTAAACGACTTGCTGACTGGCTTGATAGAAGCATTAAACATTGGGACATCTTACGTAGCGAATCTCTGCCTTTTCTGCAGCGGTTAGTCGAGCACCTTATTGAGACACGTGATATTCCAATAGAGGTTCTCATCCGTAACAAGTATGCCCTCAAAGATGCCGCTGCAGCGAAAATTGATAGCCACCGTCAAAACGCACACCGCGGTGCCTATGACAATCTCCTTTTACCCGAATGCGAAACGCCGGTCGTTGTCTCGCCGAACCACTGCTTTTCGTTTGACCCACACCGCTACCCTTGTAATACGCGTTATACGGGTGGTTATCAATTCCAAAAACACTATTATCCACACGTTGGTGACCTGAAGGCTACCGGTGAAGAATTCCAGTGCGCGCAGTTCATTGACACCTTGCAGGAGGTCAAATATTGGGTGCGGAATCTTGAACGCCAACCACAGTTTTCCTTTTGGCTTCAAACCTCAACCGACAAGTTTTACCCTGATTTTGTAGGTCTACTAACCGATGGTCGTTACCTCGTTGTTGAGTCTAAAGGTGAGCATCTTTGGAGTGCTGACGATGCAAAAGAAAAGCGCGAAATCGGGGAATTATGGGAAAAACGGAGTGATGGGAAGTGTCTGTTTATTATGCCCAAAGGGACTGATTTTGATGCCATCCGAACGAAACTTTCCTAAAATCTGGGTTGATACAAAGCCAATTAGATGAAAAACGGAGGATTTTGACATGAATATTAGGAAGATCACAACATTTGCGTTTGTATTAGTTGTTGTGCTAATTGCGAGTTTTATCGGCTGCGAACGGGTCCAGCAGGTTGTCCAGCCGACAGTTTCTCAAATGGAAGGCGATAGGGAGGAGATTTTAATTGGTGCTGTCTACCCTATCACAGGGCCATCCGGTTTGGCAGGACCTTCGGTGGAATATGGTATTGACCTCGCTGTTTCGGAAATTAACACCTCACAACACAGCAGTGTGAAGATCAGACTCATTACAGAGGACGATCAGAGTACCATAAAGGGCGCGGTTGAAGCTTTCAACAAACTGATTCATCAAGACAAGGTTCCTGTCATCCTCGGTCCGGGATCCTCAAGTCAGGCCCAGGAGGCTTTTCCAGTCGCGCACCAGAATCAAGTTGTGGCGATGAGTCCCTCCTCAGCTGCCTCTGGCTTGAGTGCCATTAGCGATTTTGTTTTCCGCACTAATCTCACCACAGACGTACTTATTCCGAACGGCATCAGGGTGACCCAAGAGAAACTCAGATACCAAAAAGTGGCTACGCTGTTTGATGATATTGATCTTTTTTCTCAGACGAGTGATAAAGAGTTGAGGAAAGTGCTCACGAATAGTGGTGTTGAGATTCTCACATCTGAAAGTTTCCAAACCGGGGAGACTGACTTGTCTGCCCAATTTACGCACATCAAAGCATTGAATCCGGATGTTATCTTTATCTCATCTACAGTATGGGATATTTCCAATATTCTGATTCAAGGACGTGCCCTCGGTATTCCTTCTGATATTCCGTTCATTGTCAATCTCACTCTATCCAGAGATTTAGTAGATGCTGCGGGAGACGCTGCCGACGGAACGATCACCTTTACGAGTTGGGATAGCACGGCAGAGACACCGGGCAATCAAGCCTTTGTTCAGAACTACAGCACTAAGTACGGAATTGAACCGAATGTTTGGGCAGCGCAATTTTACGCTGCTGTTCATATTCTCGCTAAGGGGATAGCAGATGCCCAATCAACGGATCCAGAGGCGATTGCTGCCGCGCTCGCGGAGATTCGAGATTTTGACACGATCCTGGGTCAGTTCTCTTTTAATGATGTTGGGGATGCAGTCTACGACCCGATTGTCTTGATAGTCAAGGATGGCGAATTTGAGGTTTTCGAGTAGGTGTGTCTCGGTTGAGCCAATCCTGACGATATGCAAAGAGGCTTTAGGTTGCTGTTATCTAAAGCCTCTTTTTTAATGAAATCTACAATTACTTGAACATTGAGGAAGGCGAGGATACAATCCTCGCCAGCGGTGGTCGAGGGGTGTTCACTGACTAACTACTTTCCTATTCATCCTCTTCTGGATAATCAATCGACCATTTACCCCGTCCATCGCCAGAAGGCTCTTCTTTCCAGAGGTCAAGGAACTTCTCAGGGGCGTTATGCTCCGTGAGATGCGACATAAAGAGTTCGTGCAGCTCCTTGACGAGTTCCATATTATCCGCAGCGATGTTGTTCTCCGCTAACGGATCCGCTGGTAGGTCAAAGAGTTCCGGTCTGCCGTATTCGCCAACAGGCGCATATCCCCAGCGTTCCGTAACGAGGAACGGAGTCGTCGCTTGACGCGGCACACTCTCATCCCGTGCAGCGATGTGACACCCCGTTACCGCGTAGTCTCTATGCTGTCTGCCACCTTGAAGGAGAGCATCTGCAAAGGAGCGTCCTTCAAACGGTTTCGGTGGATCCAAACTCACACCCGCCAATTCGCAGAGCGTCGGCATAATATCCATCGGTTGCGCGATGAGATCGAGACGTTGCCCAGATGGGACATCTCCACCCGCAATCAAAAACATCTCATGATTAATTTCAGGATACGTCGGCCAGTAGCGTGAATCTTGTGGATCGATGTTAGATTTACCCGTCCGACTGTGTTCACCGATGGACATCCCGTGATCCGACAGCACAACAACGAGGGTATCGTCCCACAGCTCCAAATCTTCCACCTTCTGCAGGACCCGTCCGATATGCCTGTCGATGAGTTCCGCTTCACCTGCGTAATGTGCCCAGAGATTGTGGAGCTCGGCATCCGTAAAGAGCGAGGATAGTCCGTAGTTCGGGTGTAGCATCGGCGGTCCCGTATAGTCCGGATCGTAGCGTTTAACGAGATATTCCGGTGGGTCCCACGGTTCGTGTGGATCGAAGAAGTCTACCCAGAGGAAGAAAGGACCTGATCTGTGATTCTCCTCCAACCACCGAATCGTCGTTTCGGATGTTCTGCCGGAGAACGTCTCTGATTCATATTGATAATAGCGGTTTGTCCAGCGGTGCGTGTTCGGCAAGGTATGCCCGCGATATGAGGGATGCGGTCGCGTCTTCTCATTCGGCATAACGATTCTTATTTCGTCGTTGAGGTGGAGAAGCGGTTTGTCTCCCTCTTGTCCGCGATGCTGGAAAGCAGCATGGAAACAGTGCTGGAACCGTACGTTGAACAGGTGCGGGGTGTCACATATCAGCTGCGTGGCGTATCCCTGCTCGCTCAGGAGTTGCGCGATGATGCTCCGTCCGCTCAGATCAATTGGCTGCCACGGATAGTGGGGCCACCCGACCGTTGCCGTCATAATATCTGTGCGGTGTGGCACCGTTGGGAAGCTGCTCATATAAAACTTGTCAATAGCAGTTGCGCGCTCCGCCTCAAACTTGTCGAGCATCGGTGTGCGAATCGGACGTTTCGCCCGGTCGCCTAAATTGTCATACCGAAAGGTATCGGTAATCAGTAGAACGATGTTTTTCATTTTTTGGTAGTCAACCTCGTTACGATTGTCAGTTATACAATCATGGTTACCGCGCTTTAAACTTCTTGGCGCGTCGTTCTTAACAGAAACAGTGTAATCAATAGCAACGGCACAATGATAGCAGCAGAAACAATGAGAGACACCTGAGTACCCAAGAGACAAGGAAAAAAGAAAATTGAGCCTATCATTGAGCCTTTCAACGCGAAATAACCGTTTTTCTCGTTCGGTTGCAGATAAAGTGAAATCCGGGTCCCAACAGTCGTAATGATGCCCAACGTTACCCAAACAATATAAGGCTTCTGAATATCCGGTTCCAGCCAGTAGGGCAAGAAAGCAACCGTAAACGCCAGAATCGTAGCAACAGCAGAGACCAGCAGTGCGGGACGGATGCCAATCTGGAGCGGTGTTGTCAGGATGCCAAGTTCTTGGTCACGTGAAATGTCTTTGAAAGTCGTCGTGATATGGGTACCTAAGTCGTAGAGCGTTGTGGCAGCAAAGGCATACCACACCAATCGTGGCACAGTCCCACTCACCGCTAATGCCCCGAAAACACTCAGGAGTCCGATACCCAAAGGCAGTGTGAGACTGCCTAAGATGCCTCTCGCTTTGAAAATGGCATTATAGAGATGTGAAATTGCGACCAACCCCATTACCAACAAACCGGCTTTGATATTCAGATAGAAACCGCCAATGACGCATAGTCCATAGATAACACTCGCTGGTACAATCGCCTGTCGGGGTGTGAGGCGTTGCGATGGTAACGGGCGCTCTGGGTTTGTATGCTTGTCGGTTTCATGGTGAAAGTAATCATTCTTTATCATTCCAGCGAAGTAACCGCAGAGTGCAATCAAAAGTACTACAGTGGCACGCCGTGTCCAGCGTCCTTCGCTCGCAATGAGTGCCCCCGGAAGTGTGGCGACAATCGGAATTGCAAAGAGCGGATAGCGAACGAGTTCCAGGTAGGCTTTGAGCCAAGTCATTATGTTAATTTCCTACTAAAAACTTTCTCGTGGCACACCGGCTTCTGTTACCGGTGAGTTCCTCGGCTCAAACGCTTCGTCTACACCGTAAAATTGATCGCCCTGTGTTCCCATGCCGAGTTCCGTTACGTTAGGACCGGCCTGTTTGTTCCCCTGAATAAAGTTATCTCGGAGCCTGCCACCGTCGTAGACTGCCCAACCAACATTCATCGTGATATTATTGGAGACTATCTCTGGTGAGGCGGTGGAATAACAGACAATAGCGTTCTCGTAGTTCGCGCGGAGGATGTTATATTGAATACGCGGTCGGGAGTCGTCTTCGCATGTAATTCCGTAATTGTTGGCGGTGAATTCGTTGTATTCTACATCTGGAGACGAGCTCCCTCGGAATTGTGCGCCTATGCCGTTTCTATTAAATTCGTTGCTTGTAATAGTCGGTCTGGTATTCTCGGAGAGCACCCCGGTTTTATTCTCGCTAATGAGGCACCTCTCAATTTGCACGGCATCTGTTAGGCATGTGATACCGACACTTGCGTGTTGAATGCGGCAGTATGTTAGACGGCTGTTTGGACTTTCAGCTTCAATCTGAATGCCTGCCCAATCCCCTGCTTTCGGTGGAGCGGCAGCAATCGTTTGCTGTTGATTTTCTCTGCCAGTGGCACCTCTGCCTCGCAATTGTTCCTCTGTTCCCATTGTAGTCGGCGAGGGGGGCTCCGCTGCGTTTGGCTCTTCTCGCGGTTCTCGCTGTTTTCCTAAAGAGCCAAAAACGACCATACGTTCTGGTGATCCCTCGGCGTAGAGTTCGCCGGACACGATAAGTTGGGTCGGTGTATCTATAGGCTCGAAACCCACGATAGTGCCAGCACGGATGGTTAATGTGATGCCTTCGGGAACAACAACGGTGTCCGTAATATAAATGCGTCCATCCCAGATCTCGTTTTCTGTCAACTCACCAGATTTTTCTATGATTTCTGAGCTGGAGCTACCCACATCGAAATTAAACGTTTCACCTTGGCATCCGCAATACAATGCAGCTAAAATACTGATAAAGGGGATAAGGGGCTTGCAGGATACGGTTTGTAAATTCAGATTGTGAATTACAAGTTTCCAGTAGTGTTGTGTAATAGTCGTTATTTTCATACTATATTTTTATCATGCATACCGATTTCTGTCAAGATGAAAAAAAGTTTGACATCATGGGTTAAATTTGCTATAATTGTATAGTTAAGAAGTGCAGTTCGTGCGCTACTTTAAAATCAGAGAGTTACGCACAATAGGTAAACGCGTTTTGATGTCATTCTAAAAAAACAGACCGAGAATTACATATAGGACTTACGTACTTCCCCGGTAGGTGCGGTTTCCTAACCGCACCGATTGCGTCATAATAGACCTAATTCTCTGAGTTTGCGTAAGTCCTGACATACTTGCAACACAAGGACTCCTCTAAAAAAAGGCATTGACAATGTTTGAGAGTTTAGGAAATAGGTTACAAGGTACCCTCAAAAAAATCAGAGGACAAGGGAAGCTCACAGAGAGCAATATCTCTGATACCTTACGTGAGGTGCGCCGCGCCTTCTTAGAAGCAGATGTTAACTATAAAGTCACACGTGAATTTATAGAGCAAATTAAGACGCGCACGCTTGGTCAAGAGGTACTCGGTAGCCTTACGCCTGAACTTCAGATCGCCCGAATTATTGGCGAAGAACTGACCCAGTTGATGGGCAGCAAGGCGGAAAAGATTAACATCGCGCCGAGTGGTCCTACAGTCGTGATGCTTGTCGGGTTACAAGGAGCCGGTAAAACAACGGTAGCGGCGAAATTAGCACTCAGATTTCGCAGAGATGGACGGAAACCCCTGCTCGTTGCTGCGGATGTGTATCGTCCTGCTGCTATTAAGCAGCTGCAAATCCTCGGTGAACAGACGGAAACCCCTGTGTTTTCGATGGGGACAGAGCCTTCGCCGGTTGAGATCGCAGAGGCTTCGGTCGAGGAGGCTTTGGCACACGGACACAACGCCGTTATTATTGATACTGCTGGACGTTTACACGTTAATGATGAATTAATGAGCGAGCTTCGGCAGATTAAAGAACGTGTGAATCCTTCTGAAGTGCTACTTATCGTTGACGCGATGACAGGGCAAGATGCTATAAATGTTGCCGAAAACTTCAACAACGATTTGGACATTGATGGCGTGATCCTCACTAAAATGGATGGTGATGCCCGTGGCGGTGCTGCACTCTCAATTCGTCATATTACGCACAAACCGATCAAATTCATTGGCGTCGGAGAAAAAATTGAGGCAGCCGCATTAGAAGAATTCCATCCCGAACGGATGGCTTCACGCATCCTGGGGCAAGGTGATTTTCAAACTTTGCTTGAGAAAGCCGAGGAAGTCTTCACTGAAGATCAAGCAAAAGAACTTGAACGTAAACTCACAGCCAACAAAGGGTTAGACTTTACCGATTTTCTGACGCAACTTGAGCAACTGAAAAATATGGGACCCTTGGACCAACTCATGGATCTCATGCCCTTTAAAAATCAGTTGCCGGTTAAGAATCTCACACCCGATGAGAGCCATCTACAGACGGCGAAAGCGATTATTCAATCGATGACGGGTGAGGAACGCAGGAATCCACGGTTGTTGGACAGAAGTCGGAAACTTCGCATTTCCAAAGGGAGTGGAACAACAGTAAATCAGGTGAACATGCTGATTTCGCAGTTACAGATGATGAATCGTATGCTGAACCAGCAGGCGGCGATGGCAATGCCGCAAATGGGAACCGGTTTAGGTGCAAAGATGGGGCGGAAAATGGGAGCACTTCCCGGGCAGAAACGTAAACCGAGAAAGCCCCGAAAACGCAGACGCCGTAGATAACAATGGCTATGATCTTACATCTCTGTCTTTCTGTAGACACGGCGTAAATGCCACCAGGAGGTATTTTTTTTGGCAGTTAGAATTAGATTACAACGACACGGTAGGAAAAGACGTCCTTTTTATCGACTCGTCGCAGCTGATGCACGGGCACAAAGGGATGGCGCGTTTTTAGAACGCCTCGGTTATTACAATCCGCTAACGGATCCCGCTGATGTCTTCATTGATGAAGAGAAGGCTTTGAAATGGTTAAGGCGTGGCGCACAACCGACTGACACGGCGAAACGTCTGCTTTCTAAACGTGGAATTTTAATGAAATTTGAATATGAAAAATTAGGGCGACCGATGCCAGGGGCTGCTGGCGACGAAGCCGTTACTGAGACGGCAGACGAGCAATCTGCTGAGGCAGAAGCAGCTGACGCACAAACCACTGACGCTGAAACCGGCAGCCTGCTCACTGAAGCAGCACCCGATGAGGCGACACCTGAATCCGACGAAGAAGCGTAACGTCTCTTTCAAAAGATTCCCAAGAGACAGGCAACAGACACATCTACTGAAATATGAAGTGAACTATGTTCAAAGATTTGATTGAATACATCGTAAAATCTCTCGTCGATTATCCCGATCAGGTGGTGGTCCAGGAAGTAACTGGCGAAACGGTGGTTATTGTAGAGTTGACTGTCATGGAAGAAGATTTAGGGAAGATCATTGGTAGATATGGACGTACCCTTAAAGCGATAAGAAGTGTTCTTTATACGGCAGGATTGCAAGCGAATAAAAAGGTTATTCTTGAGTTGATTGAACACCCAAGATTAGAGGCGCAATAGGAAGTGCGTTTACGACGCGAGGTAGACGCACCAGTAAAGAATGTTGGGTGTCGCTTGCAAGCCTATAGCAAAAATGAAGATTGATGTTCTCGCCTTGTTTCCAGAGATACTCGCACCAGCGTTAAAAACGGGTATCCTCAGACGCGTTCAGGACGCCGATAAACTCACCGTCAACCTCCATAATCTTCGCGAGTGGGCAACCGACAAGCACAAGTCGGTTGATGATTATCCTTATGGCGGGGGCGCGGGCATGATTCTTAAGCCGGAGCCTATCTTCGCTGCGATTACAGCCTTGAACACACAAGAAACGGCGCATGTTGTATATCTAACGCCGCAAGGTGTACCGTTAACGCAGGCACTTGCGGAATCGCTCTCTTTGGAATCTCACCTTATTCTCTTGTGCGGGCGGTACAAAGGCGTAGATGAGCGGGTGCGACATCAACTGGTTACAACGGAACTTTCTATCGGGGACTATGTTCTCAGTGGCGGGGAAATTGCTGCGCTCGTTTTGATTGATGCTATTGGGCGTGTCTTGCCCGGCGCCCTTGGCGATTACGAGTCCGCACACGTTGATTCGTTCAGTCATGATTTATTGGACCACCCGCACTATACACGACCCGCAGCGTTCGCTGGCATGAATGTCCCTGAAGTTCTCTTGAGTGGGGATCATAAAGATATTGAAAAATGGCGGTACGCAGAAGCACTCAAACGCACTGCAAAGCACCGTCCAGATCTGCTCCAGAAATTGGAGTTGACTGAGGAAGACATCGCTATTCTCAAAACTGCTGGGTTGGTGGATTGAATTGAAGCAGTAATCGCCTAATTTTTACATGGTCATTTGCCAACCTATGGAGGCGGTGAGATCTATATTATATAGGACTTACGCACTTCCCCGGTAGGTGCGGTTTTGCGGCGTACTCGTCTAAATGCGACGTGCATTCCTAACCGCACCGATTGCGTCATAATGGACATAATTCTCTGATTTTGCGTAAGTCCTGTTCTATAAGGAGGAATAATACAATGAACTTAATTGAATCTGTTGAAAGCCAATATGTGAAAAGTGATATTCCTGAGTTCGGTCCTGGGGATGTGGTCAAGGTAAATACCCGTATCCGCGAGGGACAGAAGGAACGTATTCAGACGTACGAAGGTACTGTTATTCGTCGGGCACACGGTGGATTACGCGCAACGTTTACAGTCCGACGCGTCGCTTTCGGTGCCGGAAGTGAAAGGACATTCCCGCTCCATTCACCCAATATTGAGAGTATTCAGGTCGTTCGATACGGAGCCGTCCGCCGCGCGAAATTGTATTACTTGCGTGATCGTACCGGTAGAGCGGCGCGCGTCAAAGAACGCAGACAGTAGTCTCATAGAAATGAACGTTTTTGAACTCGCTTGTCAGCAAAGCGGGTATAAGCAGATCGCCGGCGTTGACGAGGCGGGCCGAGGGGCATTGGCAGGTCCCGTCATTGCCGCTGCGGTTATCCTACCGATTGCTTGCTCGCTTGACGGTCTCAATGATTCCAAACAGTTGTCTCCAAAGCAACGGGATCGACTCTGTGACGAAATCCATCGTGTCGCTGTAGCAATCGGGGTTGGTGCTATAGATAATCAGGGGATCGACCGTCTAAATATCCTGAATGCCACCCTACTGGCGATGAAGGAAGCAGTTGAAAATCTCACACTGCAGCCCGATTATCTACTCGTTGACGGTCTATATCTCCCGCAAATAGATATTCCCGGTGAAGCGATTCCAAAGGGCGATAGCCGAAGTTATTCTGTCGCCGCAGCCTCCATTATCGCCAAAACCACGCGCGATAAACGCATGATTGAGTTGGATCGCACCTACCCGAACTACGGGTTCCGCAAACACAAAGGATACCCAACTTCACAACACCGACAAGCAATTGCAGCGTTTGGTGCCTCCGACGTTCATCGACACACCTTTAAACTTCTACCCGATGATCAAATCGAACTACGTTTCTAAGATGCCTACGCGCTGGTAACAGAGGACGGACATGGATCGTTCACGCTTGAGTATTGGAAAAATTGGGGAATCGTTGGCAATCGCGCACTTCAAGGCACGAGGGTGTAAAATCCTTGCGCAGAACTACCGGGTAGGGCGCGGGGAAATCGATCTAATCGTCCAGGACGGACAATTTATCGTCTTTGTGGAAGTAAAAACGCGGAGAAGTCTTAAATTTGGGTTACCCCAGGAGGCTGTAACGAGACAAAAACAAAAACAGATCTCCAAGATAGCCTTGGGCTATCTAAAAGCAGAAAACCTCTGGGATGCCCCGTGTCGTTTTGACGTGATTGGCATCCACTTGTCATATCAATTTGAACTGTTGAATCTTGAGCACATCGAAAGCGCATTTGAGTTTCAGCGGTAGAGCGAGGTACAGAAGCCCCACTCTACTGTCCCGCTGTGTCCAGTTATTTGCGCGACGGTTCTGGTTCGTACGCTGGGTAGATTTCTATGTCGGCGCGGCGAATCATCGTGCCGACATAGAAGGTGAGCCAGTCTCCACAGATCTCAATAGACATGAATTCATCTTCACCAGCGACGTATTCGTGAAGTTCGACCTCAAATTTCGCTTCCCCTTCAGCATCGGTAACCGTGAGGATTGCCGGTACAACGTCCTGCCGACTGTATTCAACAGCGATATCGGCTTGCTCGTTATCCGGGTCTGGAAAATAAAGGGTCATCTCGTCTGGCAAGGGATCGCCGAGTTCAGATTCACCATCGATAATCCACCGAGAAATTTCGTAATCTTCCTTCGTTCCAGCCACATGGTCAACACCGACCACAACCTCTTCCTCAGAATCTCGGATATGATACATATAGCGACGCAGTGCCTCGCCTTCATACCTCTTTCGGGTGACAAGTTTGAAGGCGCGCGAAGTATCCCCCGTCTCCTCATAAGTGATGATGTCGGAGAGTTCAATCATGCTATCAATCGGAATGTCAACGAGTTCATGCCGTTCTGGTTTTTTTTCCTCGGCATCTTTCCGTTTGCCAAACAGTGATCTTCCGCCTTTTCTACCAAATAGTGCCATCGGACCACCTAAAAATAGCCTTTATTGTACATCACCAACATGATAACGCCAGCAACAAGGATACCTCCAAAGATAAGGAGGAACCATGTTGCTCCTGAAGTTTTCTTTTCGATAACAACAGTGCGCGTCTCTGGCGGTGCGCGGGTTGAGGGGGTCGTAGAAGCGGATGCAGTGACTGTCGGGGTGTCTTCAGCAGCTGCAAGGAGTTCTGCTTTGAGTGCCTCCTCGTCTGGAAGTTCGTCAACAGTGAAAACTTCGGCGTTTTCCCCATAAAATTTATCTGGATTTTCTTCTACATAACTGGCAATGTAATTTTCGTCGGCGTTTGTACCAGGGTCTACATAGTTCGAGTTAGGTTCAATACCCTGACTTTCGTAGTAGTCCCGATAGTATTCGTATTCCCGCTGTTTTTCGGCACTCCAATGCGATCGGTCATAATCTCGGTGGTGATAGTGCCACATGTAACTATGGCGAATCGCGTGGTTGTAGTAGTCGTGGAAATAGATATTGAATAGAAGGTTATTAAACGCCATGGATGCACCCAAACTGTACATTGAATATCCCATCATCGGGTAATAACCACCGAAGTTATTGACAGTGATGGTTTCCCGCTGCTGCCGACGGGCGCGGGCAGTTTGACGATTCGCAACCCGGTTTTGGCGTTTCAAACTACGATTTTCAGCCTTCAGTTGCCGTACCTGCTTCCGATTTTGTGCTGTCGCTCGCCGTTGTTGACTGCGTGTCGCACTCCGGGTCGCGGTCGTGCTTCGATTTGACGTGCTACTCGGTGTAACTCGGGCGCGGTTAGTAGCAGTTTGCCGTTGACGTGCGGTGGTGCTTGCACGTGTACTTGTCCTGCTTGATGTGCTGCTTCTGCTGTAGCTGCTCCCCGTGCTGCGTGTTGTACGAGATGTTGAAGTGCGTGGGCTTGTGGAACTTCTGCTTGTAGAAGACCGACTGTAAGACCTACTTGAAGAGCGACTCGGTGTATAACTCCCTCTACTTGAACTCCGGCTGAAACTCCGGCTGCGACTGAAACTCCGGCCCCCACCGCGACGACTCTCTACAATATCTGGCGCAAAGCTAAACAGAAAGACAACCAGAACAGCAAGGACTGAGAGTTTCTTAAATTTATGTTGCACCCTGATCTGCCTCCTTGGATTTTTCGCGAAAAAACTTGACAAAAGCTGCTGAATTTGTTAAAATACTTCTAAAGATGTATGCGAGTTGGATTCATTTCGTTTACGAAATCTGTCTCGCTTTTAAACTTATGTGCCTGTAGCTCAGTTGGATAGAGCGTTAGCCTCCGGAGCTAAAGGTCGGGCGTTCGAGTCGCCCCAGGCACGTTTAAGACTTCGGGTATCCCTATCTTATGTAGGATACCATAGGGTCAGGAAAAAGTCAAGCAAAATTAAATAGGACTCAGGGGCATTTAGTTTTAAGGGATAAGTTTACCTATGTGAAGGACTTCTCCTTCTGGATGCCCGAATTTATTCGGGACAGCGCACTTTTCCCGAACAAGAATGTAATACATTGTCCCGCAAGTCCACACGCGACTTGCGCTACGGATTTAGTCTATTCCCAGACGAAATCCGGGCTTCTGGACCCAAATTGTTGGAAAACTGAATGGCCCTGCCAAATTACAGAAGACAGGTGTGTAAATATTTCGGCAGCGTTCCGTTATAGAGATTTGCCCCAATCAATCTCTCGTCAAAGCACATAGCACTTCGCTGGAGTGCATCTACGAACACTATTGATTTCTATAGACATATCACCCCTCTGGCGTGAAGAAGTCTTTATTTTTAAAGATGCCTCTTTGCTCCCGGGGAATGCCATACGGGGACGGTGAATGCCTTTAAGGCATTCATACCGTTGGTTCGCATTCATACCGTTGATTTCGGAGCAACATGTCTATAGAATTGTTTTTTTAACCGAACACCAAAAAAGGAAAGATATGGCACTTGACGTACGCAACGAACGGCTTTTAGAGTTGGTTGATGCCGAAGCGGTTATTCAACAACTGGCGACGGGATGCCAATTCACTGAAGGACCTCTCTGGCACGCTACAGAGCGGTTTTTGCTTTTTAGCGATATTCCCGCAAATAAGATGCGCCGATGGGACGCAGATTCGGGGATGACTGTTTTCCGTGACCCATCTGGAAAATCGAACGGCTTGACTTATGATAAAGGCGGACATCTCATCGCTTGTGAACACGCCAACCGAAGGGTCTCGCGGACGACGGCGGATGGAGAGGTTATCACAATCGCATCTCATTATGAGGGGAAACGGTTGAATAGCCCCAATGATGTCGTCGTGAAATCTGATGGTAGCATCTATTTCACGGATCCCCCTTACGGGTTGAGCGCAGCGTACGGGACCGAATCAGAAAAAGAACTCGATTTTCAAGGCGTCTATCGTCTATCACCCAACGGAGGCACATTGACACTTCTCGTTGACGACTTTGATAGACCCAACGGCCTCTGTTTTTCACCTGATGAATCTATCCTTTATATCAACGATACCGAGCGTATGCATATCCGCGCATTCGATGTGCAATCCGATGGGACGATTGCAAACGGGCGCGTCTTCGGTGAAGAAGAAGGGGACAACGGCAAACCTGACGGGATGAAAGTCGATACGCACGGAAATGTTTATCTAACCGGTCCCAATGGGATTTGGGTTTTCGCACCCGACGGAACGCACCTCGGCATCATTCTCGTCCCTGAACGCGCAGCAAACTTGGCTTGGGGCGGTGATGACTGGAAAAGCCTTTTTATCACTGCCAGCACCTCCCTTTATCGTGTGGAATGCAAAGTCGCAGGAGTCGCGGTACCATAATGCCAATAAAAGTTAATATCAAACGCATAGACAAAACCCTTCCCTTACCCAAATATGAGACGGCAGGTTCCGTTGGATTTGATTTAATTTGCCGAGAATCAGCGGAGATTCCACCCCAATCCATCGTTCTCATCCCAGCGAATGTTATTGTTGAAACGCCTCCGGGGTATATGTTGATGGTCTGTGCGCGAAGCAGCACACCCCGCAAATTCGGATTAATGGTGCCACAGGGCGTAGGCATCGTCGATAACGATTATTGTGGTGAAGAAGACGAACTGCAAATTCAGATTTACAATTTCACGGATGAAGTGGTAAATGTTGAAAGAGGGACTCGGATTGCACAAGCCATTTTTGTGCGTGTAGGGACAGCAGAATGGAATGAAGTCGAACAGATGCACTCACCCTCTCGTGGTGGGTTTGGTAGTACAGGACAGTAAATATGGAACAGTATATAGACGGGCTTCGACAGGTCTTAGATGCCGGGATTGACCGAGAGGGGAGAAATGGCGTAACCCGCGCACTTTTCGGCATGCAAATGCGCTACAATATGGAAGACGGATTTCCTGCTGTAACCACCAAAAAACTCGCCTTCCGGTCCGTAAAAGCTGAACTTCTCGGTTTCCTGCGCGGCTATGACCATGTCGATCAGTTTCAAAAACTTGGCACACAAATCTGGGACGCAAACGCTGAGGCATGGGGACGTGATGGTTACCTCGGACGGATATACGGGGTCCAATGGCGTCGGTGGAAAACGGAGAACGGTACAATCGATCAGTTAGCCAGAGTTATCGAACAAATTCAAACAAACCCGCATAGCCGTAAACATATTGTCACAGCGTGGAATCCAGCAGAATTAGATGAGGTGGCACTGACACCCTGCCACATGTGTTTCCAATTCGTCGTAGCAGATGGCAAACTGTCGTTGCAAATGTATCAACCCAGTTGTGATATGTTCTTGGGTGTCCCGTTTAACATCGCCTCCTATTCGCTCCTATTACACATGGTCGCGCAGGTAACAGGCTTTACGCCTTATGAATTCATCCACACTTTAGGGGATGCCCACATCTACCATGAACACTTTGAAGCCGTCAAAACGCAGTTGAAACGGAGCCCTTATCCACTTCCGCGCCTCGAACTGAATCCAAAGATCAAGTCGATTGATGCCTTCAAGATGCAACACATTCAGTTAGAGAATTATCAACACCACGATGCGATTCGCGCCCCGATGATCGTTTAGGAAACCGGCGCATAGGACAGGAGGTTTCTGCATGAAACGGCAGATCGTGCTGATAAGTTGTATCACAGTGTTCCTCGCAAGTTGTGGAAAATCTAACGAAAATGAGTATGCAATGGCACGCTTAGCGGATATGATAACACTTTATTGGGTGCTGCCATCGCATTCAGAAATTGCTAATTTTCAGTTCACGGACAACGTCTTGGAATTGGAAATTGATATGGGGGATATAGCCGAAAAAAATGGACGCCGTATTCTCGAAAAGAAGGAACTCCATATTCCGACCGGCGCGTGGCAGGAGTCGTCATCTTTCGCAATTGCAGAAAACCGTGAATTGCTTGAACTCAAAGAAATGAGCAGACTGGATGACCTCGCAATCTTTCATATCGCAGTCCACCCTATGATGGAATCTACTTCAAAGATGCGCTTTAAGACGCATATTATGTGGAAGTGGATTGATGGGGAATGGAGAGAATCACCCCAGATAGTTCCGTTTAAAGGCATCTATATCTCATCTCGACCATATAGGTATTTTAGCAATTTGGGCGACAAACCGGGGCGGTTCACACGGGCAGAAACTTTTCGATCTGATGACAGAATTACGGCGTATTGGCACAGCCCCGGCAAACCTACAAAATGGTCCAATCTTACGCACGCCGAAAGGGGATATATAGGCGGCGGAATAGGAGAAAAAGGAATTGGACTGCCAGACAATTGGATCCAACGTATGTCCATCGCAGATGTAAAACCGCATGAAAATATAACGTGTATCGGGGTCGGGACGACACCCGAGATTTTCATTGCATATTTCAGCATCTCTTCCAATTCTGTTGACGATTGATTTCACCACGAAATACTTGAGGTGACCATGGCGCAAGAACCACGAATTAACATTGACAGTTCAGAACAGAACGGAAACCATCTGGATCTCAAAGAATTAACACTGCCAGAGGAAGCAGCGTTTCTCATTCGTTTCGCTTTTGAGGAATTTGAAGAGATTATAATGAATTATCCCCATCATGCCGCTTACTGCTTCGCAGCGATCACTCGACTCGCCGGTACAAACGAGGATATTTCTGTCTTCGCACGTCGACTTGGAATGTGGATCTGGATGGAAGTACTCGCCTTTCAGATTGAAGAACCTTTAAGTCTCAAAGAACTTGCCCAAGATATTGAAACCGATGTGAAAACTGTTCTAAACGGAGTGGATGAACTCGTAGAAATAAGAGAATTTGATATTGAATGGAAACGTAAACAGCAAATTAAACTTATCCCTCGTATGTCGAAAGAAACAGTTGCCCAATTTGCTGAACACGTCATCAGTGGGATAGAAGCCGGACAACGGGAAATGGGAATGGAACCTTAAATGTTAATTTCAATGATTGCAGCGATGGACAAAAATCGACTGATCGGCAATGGCCCCGATATCCCTTGGCAGATGCCCGCTGACCGACGGCATTTTCGCAACATGACGGTCGGAAAGCCTGTTGTTATGGGACGTAAAACTTTTGAAACCCTTAAACGACCTTTGGGCAAACGACACAATATCATCCTCACGCGGAACACGGCTTATAAAGTATCCAAGGGCTGTAGCGTCGCACATTCAGTGAAGGGCGTTCTTGAGCTTTGTAAGGATGCAGAAGAACTCATGATCTGTGGCGGGGCACCTATCTATGAAGCCTTTTTGCCCCACGCAAATCGACTCTATCTTACACAGATTCATGCTACATTTCAAGGGGATGTCTATTTCCCGGAGTTTGACAGCACTGCGTGGGAAGAAGTGAAACGTATTGACGGCAACCCTGATGAGCGAAATCCTTATCCGTACAGTTTTCTGTTTTTAGAACGAAAGCAAGGATAGTCTTGCCCACAACCCTTTTCTAACAGAGGAGAAAATCTGTGCTTAACTTGTGTATGCTTTCCGGCTCTTTTGAATACGACTCTGAGACATCTTTGACTATTTTTAAGAAGTATGTTGAGAGACATTACCCCATTCAGGCGAATCTGATTGCCTACAATTCAGAGGACGATGATCCTTCTTTGGCAGCCCTTGATGATGCCGACGCTTTGTTAGTTTTTACACGTCGTCTCAATACAGAAGGCGCGTCGCTTCGCCAATTTCAAACCTATTGTGAACAAGGCAGACCGATTGTTGGGGTTCGGACAGCCAGTCACGCCTATCAAAATTGGCTGGCGTTCGATAAAGTCGTTCTCGGTGGCGATTATCAAGGACATTACGGCGCAGGTCCCATTGTTCGTGCGGAAGTGATTGCTACGGAACATCCAATTTTGGAGGATGTCTCGGCGTTTGCCAGTTATGGAAGCCTTTACAAGAACCCAGCACTGCGCGACGATACCTCTGTTCTCTTGATGGGGCGGACGAGTGAACACTCAGAGCCTGTGGCATGGACCCGCTTGCATAATAGCGGACGCGTCTGTTATACTTCATTGGGACATCAGAAAGATTTTGAAGTCGTCCCCTTTCTGCGATTTCTGGCGCAGAGCATTTTGTGGGTATCTGGACAAATATAAAAAAATATGGAAACACTAACGATTGTAAATGGGGACATCTATACCCCAGCGCATTACGGACAGGGCAGTATTGTCATTGAAGGTGACACAATTTCAACCATAACAACAGATGCGCTCCAGCCAACAGGCGAGACGCTTGATGCTTCTGGTTGTCTTGTCATTCCCGGATTAATTGACGGATTGGTACACGGCGGCGGTGGTTGTGATAGTATGACTGGCGAGGTCGAAGATGTTGCTACGATTGCCCGTGCCCACGCCCGTAAGGGTGTTACCTCGTTGGTGTTGGGGATCTCATCGGGGAGTATGGCGCAGATTAACAGTGCCTTAACGGCTATCGCACACGTCGCTGACGAGCCAGTGGTGGACGGTTCGCAGATTTTAGGTTCCTACGTTGAAGGAAAGTTTGGAAGCCTCGCGAAAAATGGAGCGCAGAACCCAAAATACATTACGCCACCGAACTTTGAAGAATTCCACGCAATGTGGGCAGCTTCTGATGGCACCTTGAAAGTCATCTCCATAGCACCTGAAAACGATGAAAATCTACAATTTATCAAACATCTCGCAGCCTACGGGGCGGATGCCTATAATGACATCATCATCGCTATGGGACACACAAATGCAACTTATGAACAGGCGATGGCGGCGATTGAGGCCGGTGTGACGCGCGCAACACACACCTATAACGGTATGAGTGGTATGCACCACCGGGCACTCGGGACAATTGAAGCAGTCCTCTCTCACCCAGATATTCATGCTGAACTCATTGTTGACGAACACCATGTCCATCCGTTCTGGGGCAGTCATTTGATTCGACAGAAAGGAATCCACGCTGTCGGGTTAATTACAGATTGCACCGAACTTGCAGGGATGCCTTCTGAAAACTGGCAGGCATCGGCAACGTATATTCCTCAGATTGATGCGTATCGGCTCAGCGATGATATGATTTCTGAAAAAGATACTGCCTTTGAAGCCGGTAGCACCGAGAAATACGTCCGGAACAACGCTATGTGGCTGGATATTGGTAAACCGACGGAGCGGCTTGCTGGTGCGACGATTACGCTTATGGAGGGGGTCCGCAATGTTATTAACTGGGGGCATTCTCTCGAAGAAGCGTTAACGATGGCGACCTTAACCCCCGCACAGAATTTAGGGGTCGCGAAATCTGTCGGTTCAATCGCAACGGGGAAAGCGGCGGATGTTGTTATTGTTGATGAAGATTTGAGCGTTCAAAACGTTGTTCTGCGTGGAAAATTGCTAAAAACGAAGTAATTTGCAGAATTTCTTATATTTTTTCACTTTTTTTGAAAAAAATTTGACAAAGCGTTATTCACATTGTATAATATTTATCTTGGGAACCCTAATTCACTCTTTTTATGGAAACGGGGGCAATTATTCGGAAACATTCTAACGTCGTGTCTGACATCCCACGTTAATTTGTTCTACTGAAATCGTGATGCCCCGCGTGGGGTTTTTTTAATTCTGAAGCCCTTAGATATGGCGTGGCGGAGGTGCAAAATGCCAACAATTAATCAGCTAATCAAAAAACCGCGTAAGCGGTATCGGAAGAAAACGAAGTCGCCAGTGCTACAGCAGTGTCCTCAGCGTCGCGGTATCTGTTTACAGGTGAAAACAGTAACACCCAACAAACCGAACTCGGCGTTGCGTAAAGTCGCTCGTGTACGGTTTACTTCTGGTTATGAAGCAACCTGTTACATTCCAGGGATCGACCACAACCTGCAAGAACACTCTGTTGTTTTAGTCCGCGGTGGACGCGTCAAAGACCTGTCTAATGTACGTTATCACATCGTTCGTGGCAAGTTGGATACCGCCGGTGTTGACAACCGCCGCCAAGGGCGTTCAAAGTACGGGGCACGCAAACCGGGTTAAACAACGGAGGAATACCTGATGCCGAGACGTGGAAACATTACCAAGCGAGACGTTAACCCTGACGCAACCTACAATAGCAAATTAGTCTCGAAGTTTATTAATAGTCTCATGCTGGATGGAAAGAAAAGTACTGCGCAATCCATTTTATACGAGAGTTTTCAGATCATCGAATCACGGACAAAGGAAGACGGTTTTACGGTTTTCAAACAAGCGATTAACAACGTCAAACCTGTGTTAGAAATTCGACCCAGACGGGTCGGGAGCCAAACCTACCAAGTCCCGGTTGATGTAAAGGCGGAACGGAAACAGCGACTCGCTTTCAGCTGGATTATCCAATCGGCGCGCGCTCGCGGCGAAAGACGGATGGCTGAACGGCTTGCAGGCGAAATCATGGAGGCCTCGCAGAACGAAGGCGGGGCAATCCGTAGAAAGATGGATCAGCATCGGATGGCTGATGCAAACCGGGCTTTTGCACATTATCGATGGTAAAAATGTAAGCGTAGCCCTAAAAGCCGCAACTTACTAAAAAACAAAAGGAGTCACGCAACCGTGGCGGATAAAAAACAAGATACCTCCCATCGCTTAGAATTGCCCCACATGCGAAATATTGGTATCATGGCGCATATTGATGCCGGTAAAACTACCGTGACCGAGCGGATTTTGTATTATACCGGTAGAGTTTATCGTATCGGTGATGTGGACGATGGCACCACTACTATGGATTGGATGGTGCAAGAGCAGGAGCGCGGGATTACAATCACTGCTGCCGCAACAACCTGCCAATGGAAAAAACACCATATTAATATTATTGATACACCGGGGCATATTGATTTCACTGTCGAAGTTGAACGTTCTCTCCGCGTCCTTGATGGCGCGGTTGCCGTTTTCTGTGCAGTTGGTGGCGTTGAACCCCAATCTGAAACCGTCTGGCGACAGGCTGATAAATACGATATACCCCGTATCGCTTTCGTCAATAAAATGGATCGAACGGGCGCCGATTTCTTCCGGACCGTCGAAATGATGGAAGAACGCCTCGGGGCAAACGCCATCCCTGTGCAACTGCCAATCGGTTCGGCTGAGCAGTTTACCGGTATCGTTGACCTTATCTCAATGAAAGGGCAGATCTGGAACATGTCTGCTGCCTCTGGACGCGATGGCACTCTCATCCAAGAAACCGATATTCCCGAAGAGATGCAAGAGATGGCATTGGAATATCGCGAGCGGTTGTTGGAATCTATCGCTGATTCTGATGAAGAACTCCTTCTTAAATACTTGGATGGGGCTGAGATCTCACCAGAGGAAATTAAAGCAGGACTCCGTAATGGGGTCGTCACGGGCAAAATTGTCCCGATCCTTTGCGGAACGGCTTTGAAGAACAAGGGAGTCCAACCACTCTTGGACGCTATCGTTTCTTACCTTCCAGCACCGACGGATGTACCACCTGTAATGGGTTTTCATCCGAAGAGTGAGGAAGAAGAAATACGAGAAGCCAATGAGAACGCGCCTTTCTGCGCACTGGTATTCAAAATTACAACAGATCCGCACGTCGGTAAACTCACTTATCTCCGGGTCTATTCGGGTGTTCTCCACAAAGGTGATACCGTTTACAACAGTAAGACTGGTAAACACGAGCGGATCGGACGTTTGATGCAGATGCATGCAAACAAACGTGAGGAACATGATGCTGTTTATGCCGGAGACATCGCAGCAGCAATCGGATTAAAAGACCTTTCAACCGGTGATACGCTCTGTGATCCGAAGGCGCATATTACTTTGGAAACGATGGTGTTCCCGCTCCCAGTCATGGCTGTCGCTGTTGAACCGCGCACACAATCTGATATTGATAAGTTGAATCTTGCGCTCTCGAAACTTGCCGAAGAAGATCCAACTTTTAAAGTCCATCAAGACTCGGAAACAGGACAGACTTTGCTCTCTGGGATGGGTGAACTTCACCTCGAAATCATCGTTGATAGGCTTGTCCGCGAATTTAATGTCTCAGCGAATGTTGGGAACCCAGAAGTCGCCTATCGGGAAACAATTCTTGACTCGGTGAGATCTGTCGGACGTTTCGTGCGTCAATCTGGGGGTAGAGGGCAATTCGGACACGTCGTCATTGAAGTAGAACCTCTTGAAAAAGGCACCGGTTTTGAGTTCGTAGATGACACGAAGGGCGGTGTTATTCCCCAAGAGTACATTCCAGCGGTACAAAAAGGGGTTGAGAATGCCATGAACACAGGTGTTCTGGCGGGCTATCCGGTGGTTGATGTATCGGTGAAACTTGTTGATGGATCGCATCACGCCGTTGATTCCTCGGAAATGGCTTTCTCCATAGCCGGATCTATGGCATTCAAAGATGCAATGAAAAGTGCCACACCGACACTTCTTGAACCTATTATGGATGTTGAGGTGATCGTCCCTGACGAGTATCTCGGCAAAGTGATAGGCGATCTAAACTCCCGCCGTGCACAAATACGTGAAACGGAAGTGCAAGGGAAATCTCGTATTCAGGTCATCCGATCTGATGTACCGCTCTCAGAGATGTTTGGATACGTCAAGGTCCTTAGGTCGCTCACCCAAGGTAGAGCAAACTACTCTATGGAATTTTCACACTATAACGAAGTCCCTACCAGTGTAATGGAGGACTTAATTTCAGCAGCGAAACGTTAAGTATTTAGGATGTGCCCGAACTGTAGGAGTGTTACCTCTTCCTATAAGCGGGCACAGTGTTTGAGTAAATGAAACGGTTTGCCATACGCTAAGACGTTTGGCTACCTTATAGAAATGGGGGACGCGGTTTTAAGATGTAAAGGGTCTGTCTCTAATGATAGGACTTGAAACGGTGTCTACAATACCCAAAACAACACAATTTTATTGGAGCTCGGACAAAAATGGCTAAGGAAACGTTTGAAAGGACTAAGCCACACGTCAATATTGGAACAATTGGCCACGTTGACCACGGTAAGACAACGCTTACGGCGGCGATTACCATGGTGCTCTCGAACCTTGCCAACGAAGATTATGTCATGGAATATGACGAGATCGACAAGGCACCGGAAGAAAAAGAGCGTGGTATTACGATTAATACGGCACACGTGGAGTATGAAACTGAGAATCGGCATTATGCCCACGTTGATTGCCCAGGACACGCCGACTATATCAAGAACATGATTACTGGCGCAGCACAGATGGATGGGGCTATTCTCGTTGTCTCTGCTGCTGATGGTCCTATGCCGCAAACCCGTGAGCACGTCCTACTCGCTCGACAGGTGAACGTGCCCTCCCTCGTCGTCTACCTGAACAAGGCAGACATGGTTGATGATGAAGAGCTTCTCGAACTCGTTGAACTCGAAGTCCGTGAATTGCTAAGCGACTATGAATTCCCGGGGGATGATATTCCTGTTGTTATAGGGTCTGCCCTTCAAGCGTATGAAGAAATGGAAGGGGGCGGGGACCCCAATAGCGAAGCATGTGCATCCATCCTTGAACTCATGCAGGAAGTTGATGCTTACATTCCTGAACCCGTACGCGATACTGAAAAAACCTTCTTGATGCCGATTGAGGACATCTTTACCATTAGTGGACGCGGTACGGTCGTTACGGGACGTGTTGAGCGTGGCATCATTAAAACAGGGGATTCTGTTGAAATCGTTGGGCTCCGCGAAACACAAACCACCGTTGTCACTGGGGTTGAAATGTTCCGTAAACTCCTTGACGAGGGACGTGCTGGCGACAATATTGGTGCCTTGATACGAGGGGTTGACCGCGATGATGTTGAACGCGGTCAAGTCTTGGCAATTCCAGGTACTGTTCAACCACACACCAAGTTTGAAGCCGAGGCTTACATTCTTACAAAAGATGAAGGTGGACGCCACAACCCGTTCTTTAGCGGATACCGTCCACAGTTCTATTTCCGAACAACTGATGTGACCGGAGAGATGAACTTGCCTGAAGGCATTGAAATGATTATGCCCGGCGACAACGCGCAGATTACTGTTGAACTGTCTAAACCGATCGCGATGGAGGAGCAACTCCGATTTGCCATTCGGGAAGGTGGACAAACAATCGGCGCAGGTGTTGTCTCCAAAATTCTTGAGTAATAGAGCGGGCGGAACGATAAGTTCCGCCCTTTTAAGGCATCAGCAGAGCGTCTCGTTTCTAAAGAAGCATCGGGATTATGAAATCCCTCCTACAAGAAGCGTTCCCTGCTTGATGAAGGCGATACGAAAAGATGGACAATCAGAAAATTCGGATCCGACTCAGGGCATTTGACTATCGGTTGTTGGACCTGTGGTCAAAGCAGATAGCAGATACTGCAAAACGCACAGGTGCTGCTGTTTCTGGACCGATTCCGTTGCCGACGAAAAAGCATCTCTATACCGTTCAGCGTTCGACCTTTAAAGATAAGAAATCGCGCGAACAGTTTGAGATGCGGATTCATAAACGGCTGCTGGATATCTCAGAAACGACTCCTAAAACCGTTGATGATTTGATGCGGTTGGACCTGCCTGCAGGTGTTGATGTCAAAATTACGCTTCTCTAACTATTGGCTCTGGTCACCGCTCCACTACGTTGCGCGGTGGTGTGTGTCGAAGTCTGACGCAACTGAGGGTATGTATGATTTTTAAATGTTATATCTGCTACCTATCAGCAGCCAGAGGAAGTTAAGCTTAACCAAAACTCATCGTGAAACGTAGTGGAACGATGCTCAGGTTCAATTGTTAAAAAAATGATTAATGGAATTATAGGCCGCAAAGTCGGCATGACACAAGTCTTTGAGGAATCAGGCAAAGCGATACCTGTTACTGTTATTCAAGCAGGTCCCTGTCCAATTGTCCAACTGAAAACCCAAGAAAAAGACGGCTATCAGGCAGTTCAGTTGGGTTTCGGTGAACAGAAAGAGAGTCGGACGAATAGTCCGAAGCGGGGACACTTCGCGAAAGCCGGGGTAGACCCAGCATTCGTGCTTCGTGAATTTCGGGTTCAGAGTCTCGAGGATGTGTCCGTAGGGAACGTCGTTGATGCAAGCCTCTTTTCAGCAGGTGAGTTCGTTGACGTAACAGGAACCTCAAAAGGACGTGGTTTCACAGGGGTGGTAAAACGCTGGGGATTCGCTGGTGGTAAGAAGAGCCACGGCGGTGAACAAGACCTGCGTCGACCGGGTTCTATCGGGGCAAGTGCGACCCCTTCTCGCGTTTTTAAAGGGAAGCGCATGGCTGGACGTCATGGTGCTAAACGGCATACTGTCCAAAATCTACCTGTGATTCAAGCCGATGCCGACCGCAACCTATTGGTTGTAAAAGGAGCCGTGCCGGGACCGCCCAACGGACTTCTCCTAATTAAAAAGGCATCTAAAGCACGCAATGCATAGTCGGCAATGACTGCCCAACGGTTGCCGAGAGGAAGCAAACACACAAAGATGTCAACTTTAGACGTACACAACAGTTCCGGCGATGTCCTTCGCGAAAAGGAATTGGCTGATGCGTTCACCAATGCTGAGGTGAACGGGCCAGTCATTCACCAGTGTGTTGTTGCCTATCTTGCTAATCAGCGGCAAGGCAGCGCATCAACAAAGACTCGGAGCGACGTGAAGGGGAGTGGAAGAAAACTCTATCGCCAAAAGGGAACCGGTAGAGCCCGGGTCGGGCATGCTAAATCCCCGATTCGAGTCCACGGCGGTGTCGCGTTTGGACCGAAGCCCCGCAGCTACCGCCAGCATACGCCCAAACGCGTCCGGCGGCTTGGACTTCATAGCGCACTCGCAGACAGGTTCCAAAATCAGCAGTGTATCCTCGTTGAAGACTTCGCGCTTGAGCGTCCACGGACTAAAGACATGGTCCGTATGTTGAAATCTGTGAACGCAGAAGGCAAAGTGTTGCTCATACTTGATGAACCTAATCAGAATATCCATCTGTCTGTGAGGAACATCCCTAAAGTGAACGTCTGTACATGGGATACGCTCAATGTTTACCAAGTTATGTGGCATGACACATTGATAATCACCGAGAATGCTGTCGAAAAATTGGAATCCAAGTTCGCTAATACCAGTTCTGAGGCAGAAGGATAAGACTGATGAAGGATGTATATCAGGTTATATTACAACCGCTGATTACAGAGAAGAGCACGATTCTTCGCGACGCTAATAAGTATGTTTTCGTTGTGGATCGAAGCGCAACGAAGCCGCAGATTCGTCGAGCTGCTGAAGAATTGTTTGATATTCATGGGGATATTCTCAAAGTTCGCACAATGCGCGTTCGGGGTAAACCGAAAGGTAAAATGTTGCGGTACCAGCGTGGACGTAGACCACATTGGAAAAAAGCCATTATTACCCTCAGAGAAGGCGCAACGATCCAAGCTTTTGAGTCTATATAGGATAAGCAGATAAGGAACTCACAGTGCCTAAAACATATACACCTGTAACCCCAAGCCGCCGGTTTATGACCGGTTATACCTTTGAAGAACTTACCCGGAGTAAACCCGAGAAGTCTCTCGTCAAAGGCAGTAAAAAGATGGCGGGGCGAAACGCCAACGGGCGCCTAACGGTCAGGCGTCGTGGGGGCGGACACAAACGCCGATATCGGGTTATTGATTTCAAACGCAACAAGTTTGGTGTACCTGCCAAAGTCGCCGCAATTGAATATGATCCGAACCGCTCTGCCCACATAGCCCTCCTCCATTATCGTGATGGAGAGAAACGATATATTCTCGCGCCAGTCGGTATACAGGTCGGCGATATACTCACCTCAGGCGCGGATGCAGAAATCCGGGTTGGAAACGCCTTGCCTCTTGAGAAAATTCCGCTCGGTTCTTCAATCCATAATATAGAGATGCGACCCGGTAAAGGGGGGCAATTGGTACGAAGTGCCGGGGCTGCCGCCTCTTTGGTTGACAGGGAAGGGAAGTACGCACGTATTCAGTTGCCTTCTGGTGAAATTCGACTCGTTCCGGTCAAGGCTATGGCGACGCTTGGCCAAGTCGGGAACGTTAGCCAGGTTGTTATCGGCAAAGCTGGACGTTCGAGATGGCTTGGGAAACGTCCGAAAGTTAGAGGCGTAGCTATGAACCCTATTGATCATCCGCATGGAGGCGGTGAAGGAAAAAGTTCGGGGGGTAGACATCCAGTCACCCCGTGGGGTTTTCCTACTAAGGGGTATAAGACGCGGAACCCGAAGAAGAAATCAGGACGCTACATTTTCGGAAAACGAAAATAGCAGTTAGCCGTTGGCGAATTGCGAATTGCGAGTAAAGGAGAAACACAATGGCGCGTTCTCTCAAAAAGGGACCTTACATAGACCCGAAACTTGTCAAAAAGATAAACGCTATGGAGCGTTCTGGAAGCAAACGGGTCATTCGCACATGGTCTCGCCGCTCAATGATAACCCCTGAGTTGGTAGGGCATACCTTGGCGATTTACAATGGGAAGAAATTTTTTCCAGTGTATATTACAGAGAATATGGTAGGACATAAACTCGGTGAATTTTCGCCAACACGGACCTTCCGTTCTCACTCAAGTGGTGGTGTTAGATAGTTTGATAATAGCCTTCATCGTGGATAGCAGATGTTCACATATCACTATTTCGTTCGGAAATGTGATTGTGAGTTCTGTTGAGGAAGCGGTGAAATCAGAAAATTGCTTTTATTAGGAGACACTGATGGAAGCCAGATCCAGGATTCGGAACGCGTCGGTTGCACCGCGGAAAGCGCGCTTAGTAGCCGATCTCGTCCGTAATCAGTATGTTGAGGATGCATTAAGTCAATTGCGCTTTACACATAAAGCCGCATCCCCCATAATTTACAAGCTGATTCAATCAGCAGCTGCCAACGCGCAGTATCAAGACCCGAGTGTTGATATCGCAGAACTATACGTCAAGGAAATTCGGGTTGACGAGGGGATTACGCGGAAGTGGATTCGGCCCCGGGCGCGAGGTATGGCGAATAGAATTCTAAAGCGCAGCAGCCATATCACCGTCGTCGTTGATGAGGAGAGTACTGAGAATGGTGAGTAACGATGTGTACCTTTACACAACATCACCCCAGACAACTCAGCCTCCACGTCACCAACGGGAAAGATCCGACAGGAGGTTTGTGTGGGACAGAAAACTCACCCGCGTGGATTACGCTTAGGAATCATTGAGACGTGGGATTCAAAATGGTACAGCGAGCGGGATTACGCGAAGTGGCTCCATGAAGATTTTCAGATTCAGGACTTCGTCAAAGAGCAACTTGCGCGCGCTGGAATTTCACGCGTTGAAGTCGAACGTGTAGCAGACCGGTGTAGTATTAATATCCATACGGCGCGCCCCGGAATCGTCATCGGGCGACGTGGCGCAGAAGCTGAGAAATTACAAGCATTGCTCGAAAAGCACATTGGGTGTCCAGTCCGGATTAATGTCTCCGAGATTAAAACTCCCGAATTGGACGCGCAACTTGTATCGGAAGCTGTCGCGACACAAATCGAACGGCGTGCCAGCTTTAAACAGGTGATGCGGCGGAATATCACAAGCTCAATTCAGGCTGGCGCCTTGGGCGTTAAGATCATGGTGAGTGGTAGACTTGACGGCAAAGAGATCGCTCGCTCTGAGTCCAGCCTTGAGGGACGGGTACCCCTTCATACGCTTAGAGCTGATGTTGACTACGGATTTACCGAAGCGAATACAACTTATGGTAAAATAGGCGTTAAAACGTGGATTTTCAAGGGCGAAATTATTGGGGTCCCTGATAAATTAAAAGGCGATCCGTCTGCACGCCGCCAACCCGGCCGTCGTGAAGATACGGGGTCACAGCGCCCAGATCGCCGCCAAGGGGACAGACGTTCCGGACAATCTGGAGAACAGGGCAGAGGAAGGGGCCGACGCCGACAGCGTCGAGGGCGTGGCAACCCCCAAAGCCGTTCATAACTCTACTGACACATTTTAAGGAGGCATTTGAGGTGTTAATGCCCAAACGCGTGATGCATCGAAATGTGCATCGCGGGAAACGCCGTGGAAAACCTGTCCGAGGTTCAAAAATTAACTTCGGCGAATACGGATTACAAGCGATGGAAGCCGGCTGGATTACAAGCAACCAGATCGAGTCCGCCCGTATCGCAATCACACGCTACGTACGCCGTGGTGGTAAACTTTGGATCAAAATTTTTCCGCATAAACCGGTTAGTAAGAAGCCTGCTGAAACGCGCATGGGGAGTGGGAAAAAAGGACCCCCTGAATTTTGGGTCGCTGTCGTCAAACCCGGCAGAGTCCTTTATGAATTAAGCGGCGTTTCGCTTGAAGATGCAAAAGGGGCGTTTGAACGAGCCGCCCACAAATTACCAGTCAAGACTAAGTTTGTTGCACGGAATGAGTAATTTCGTCTGCGATTCCAGTTGGAGAAAATACCCCTGGCGAACACGGCGCGGTAACTTTGACAACACGTAGGGAGAATCAGAAAAATGAAAGCGGATGAACTACACAGGAAGACAACTGAAGAATTGGAAGGTGAATTACAGTCTCTAAAAGAGACTTTGTTTAACCAGCGGTTCCGAAGTATCTTAGGACAACAGGAAGACACGACACAGATCGGCAAGATTCGCAAGGATATCGCTCGTGTGAAAACTGTGCTCCAAGGACGTTCACAATAGAGAGTCATTGGTTATCAGGCATCAGCCGTCGGTTAAGTGGTTTCATGTAACAATTTACCACACCTTAGGGTATTCCAAGTTCGCATAGGTTGTTACAAAAACAATTTTTAACTAATAACTGACAACCGACAACTATTAACACCAATAGGTCTTGGTAGGTTTGGAGGATAAAGTTGAACGAGGAAAGGCGAAGACATCGCAAATTTCGGACGGGCCTTGTTACGAGTAACAGTATGGATAAAACTGTTTCAGTCTCGCTTGTCCGGCGATATCAACACCCCCTTTACAAGAAGGTCGTCCGGAAAACGAAGAAGATTCTGGCTCACGATGAACAGAATAGTTGTAATGTCGGTGACGTGGTACAGGTTGTCGAAACCCGACCACTGAGCCGTCATAAACGATGGCGGGTCCAAACGATAGTGAGCTCGGTGCAACCCGCAGACGATTAAGTACCGACATAACAGATGTCCGTCGTTTCTACCGCGTACATGAAGCAGATGACGCACCAGCAACGATTGGTACTTGAGAAGGAAGGGTTCATCCCGACTCTGGCGTTTCCCAAACACACATTTTTGAAACGCTGGAGGAGGATACAAAGATGGTTCAATCATATACTCGATTAACCTGTGCCGACAATACTGGCGCCAGGAAATTAATGTGCATTAGTGTGTTAGGTGGAACTCGGCGTCGTTATGCCCGCGTAGGTGATGTGATTGTTGCAAGCATCAAGGAGGCAGTGCCTAATACATCCGTGAAGGCTGGCGAAGTTGTTCGCGCAGTTGTTGTCCGGACTGCCAAGGAATATCGGCGTGCAGATGGTTCCTATATCAAATTCGACCAGAATGCAGCGGTCCTTATTGACCCGCAGAACCAACCGCGCGGCACGCGTATCTTCGGACCCGTCGCACGCGAGCTCAGAGAGAAGGCGTTCACCCGAATCGTCTCGCTTGCGCCTGAGGTTATTTAGGAGGACAATTGTGGCACGGCGGAAACTGCATATCAAGAAAGATGATACGGTCGTAGTTCTCAGTGGACAGGATCGTGGGAAACAAGGGGTCGTTTTGGAGGTGTTTCCACAGAAACAACGCGCAATCGTTGAAGGTGTTCATATTGTGACGCGCCACCTCCGACCAAATCAGATGGGACAAGGTGGGGTCATTGAACGCGAAGGCACTATTCATGTTTCCAATCTCAAAAAGGTCAACGGCTAACATACAGACCTTCCACGCACGCTGAACAAGACACGCTTCGAGCGTGTCCTACAGGAAATATATAATTTCTATAGGATACAAGGCTCATGAGCCCATTCAAAGAATTTTATCAAACGGAAATCGTGCCCGCATTGCTAAAGCATTTTAGTTACGAAAATGTGATGCAGATTCCGAAACTGGACAAAATCACACTCAATATTGGGGTCGGTGAGGCGATTCAGAACCCGAACGCATTAGAAGATGCTGTCGAGGAGTTGTCCCTCATCGCTGGGCAACGCGCTATTATCACTCACGCTAAAAAGTCTGTTTCTGCTTTTAAAGTCAGAGAAGGCATGGCGATCGGGTGTAAAGTTACCCTAAGACGCGAACGTATGTATGAGTTCTACAATCGTCTTGTGAACGTTGTTCTCCCCCAAATTCGAGACTTTCGCGGTGTATCTCCCGATGCTTTTGACGGGCGAGGTAATTATTCCATCGGACTCACGGAACAGTTAATCTTCCCAGAAATTGATTATGACCGAGTTAACGATATCCGCGGCATGAATATAACTGTTGTTACGACTGCACCAACCGACGAAGAAGGACGCGAGTTGTTAAAATTGTTGGGAATGCCATTCCGAGAGTAGAAAAGTTCCCACACCAAAGTGAGAATTTGTCGAAGGGCTTGCTGGTTCCCCGCTATCTGCAGTCAAGTTCTGAAATCCAGGCATTTTGAGAATCGATGTTTCGGATAAATATGAAAAGGAGCGTCAAGGTTGGCAAGTAAATCATGGATTGCTAAGCAAGCAAGAACCCCGCGGTTCCGAACCCGACAATACAGCCGCTGTAAGAGTTGTGGCAGATCGCGCGGGTATCTTCGCAAATTTGAATTGTGTCGTATCTGTTTTCGCCTCTTCGCCCGCGCCGGTAAAATTCCCGGTGTCCGAAAGGCGAGTTGGTAGAAAATAGGAGTCAGGGGAATGGTTATTGGTTCGCTACGCTTTCAGTGCGCCTGCCACGCAGGCTTTCTGGCTTCGGTTAAAGAGACCCCTGACGTACATCAGCACCCTCTTACCAGCAACTGAAAGGATTACGTAGTAATCCGAACCGGTAACCGACAACCATTAAAAAGGAGAATCTTTCATGTCGATGACCGATCCGATTGCAGATATGTTGACTCGTATCCGCAATGCCAATATGGCAGGACATGAACGCGTTGAAATCCCCTCTTCAAAAGTCAAACTTGAGATCGCACGCATCTTATCAGAAGAAGGTTTCATCCGGAACTATCGCTTGCTTGAAGATGGAAAACAGGGGATTTTAAGAATCTATTTGAAATACGGAAGCACGAGAAAAGAGAAGGTCATCACGAATCTCAGACGGATCAGCAAACCAGGCAGACGCGTTTACGCGAAGTCCGACAGTCTACCCCGTGTTTACGGCGGGCTCGGTGTCGCTATTTTGTCGACATCCAGTGGACTAAAAACCACGCCTGAATGCCGAAGGGAAAAAATCGGAGGCGAAGTCCTCTGCTACGTCTGGTAGGATTTTCGATGCATCTCAGTGAACTGGGAGAGATAGCATGTCACGTATTGGACTTAAACCAATTCCATTGCCAGAGAAGGTACAGGTCGCTTTGGACAAAGACAACGTCCAAGTGGAGGGACCTAAAGGCAGCCTTGATTGGCAACTACCTGAAGGAATTGATGTGGCTCTTGACGAAAACGTCCTGACCGTCGCAAGAAAGAGTGAACTTAAACACTACAAAGCCTTACATGGACTGGCACGCAGTCTTATCGCGAATATGGTTACCGGGGTCTCAGAGGGTTTTGAGAAGAAACTGCGGGTTGTCGGAACAGGGTACCGCGCTGAAGTTAATCGTGAGAACAATTTAGTTCTTGACGTCGGATATTCGCACGCCGTTACCTACGCCCCACCTGACGGAATAACATTAAGTGTCGAACCCTCCGAGAACATTGATGGACAAGCGCATACACCTATCGTTGTCACGGGTATTGACAAGCAGCTCGTTGGTCAGGTCGCAGCTTCGATCCGTCAAATAAGGAAACCTGATACCTATAAGCCTTGTAAAGGTATCCGTTATGAGGGTGAACGCGTCCGAGATAAAGAAGGAAAGGCTGCTGTTTAATACTGTTGAGCCTCGCGCGCTGTAGCACAGGATCTTCAAGTCTTATGAAATACGAGCGCGCCTATTGTGAGAAGGAGATCCATTGACACTTATAAAAAAGAAACGGATGAGCCATTTACGACGCCGGAAACGCGTCCGCCAAAAAATTAGCGGCACCGGCGATAGACCGAGACTCTCTGTTTTCAGAAGCTTAAAACATATCTATGCGCAACTCATTGATGATGAACTTGGTGTAACGCTTGCTGAAGCCTCTACTTTGTCCCCCGAATTGAAAGAAACCGGCACGAATGGTAGTAATGTTGAAGCAGCACAGCGCGTTGGTGCGCTTATCGCGCAGAAAGCCAAGCAACAGGAGATTGAGGTCGCTATCTTTGACCGGGGCGGGCATCTCTATCACGGACGCATAAGAGCTCTCGCGGAAGCCGCGAGGGAAGAAGGACTGAAGTTCTAACTGCCCCGCAACCCCGATTCTGACACCGCACAGACTGCAGGTTTTATCTATGCATCTATGGTGAACAGAACCGACATCGGATAGGAGTTTTTTTTGCTCAAAGAGAAGATCAATCCCGATGAATTTGAATTCGAGGAACACATGATTGCAATCAACCGTGTTATGCGGGTCGGTAAGGGGCGACGCACGCCAAGTTTCAACTCCCTTACGGTTGTCGGTAATCGCGATGGTATCGTTGGTATCGGCTTTGGGAGCGCAAGTGAAGTACCGGGCGCGCTTCGGAAAAGCTTCGCCGATGCCCGAAAAAATCTGGTGCGGGTGCCGATTGTAAACGGAACGCTCCCGCATGAGATTATCAGCGAATTCAAATCCGCAAAAGTTTTGCTAAAACCGGCGAGTCCTGGAACTGGTATTATCGCAGGACCCGCGACACGTGCTATCTTAGAATACGCAGGGGTCCGAGATGCCTTGACGAAATGCCTTTCTTCTCGGAATATGAAAAATATCGCTGAAGCCACTATGTTAGGCTTGAAGCAACTCAAGGATATTAATGAAGTGGCGCGCTTACGGGACCTGTCGATCGAAGAATTATTGAAGAAACGCTAATTGGTGGTTAATTGTTAAAGGGTTGCTAATTACCATTTGCTAATTGCCAATTACGAATTGCTATCTATAACGAACGGAGTAATCCTAATGAAACTCAACGAATTGAAACCTGCCCCTGGTGCCAACCGCTCCAGAAAACGGGTGGGTAGAGGTAACGCTTCGGGACATGGGGGTACCTGCGGACGCGGGCATAAAGGGCAAAAGTCTCGATCCGGCGGTTCAATTCCAGCATGGTTTGAAGGCGGACAGATGCCCCTTGTACGACGGCTCCCTAAGCGAGGTCCGAGACGAATAGGGCATAAACGATTTGAATATGATGTTATTAACGTTCAAACGCTCAACCTTTTTGATGATGATACCGTTGTCAGTCCACAGACACTTCGCGAAGCTGGTCTCATTAAACGGAAAAATGCTCTGATAAAAATACTCGGCGACGGTGAACTCGAGAAACAATTGAAAGTCCAAGCCCATCGTTTCTCAAAAGCCGCAATTGAAAAAATTGAATCCAAAGGTGGGACAGCCGAGGTACTCGGGATGCATGCAAACACCAGGGACGCTGCTTAGCAGTTTGCATGTGAGGAGGAATAAAAATAAGTGATTAAGGCATTTCAAAACGCTTTTAAGATTCCCGAATTGCGGAAGCGCATTATTTCTACAGCGTTACTCTTGGTTGTTTACCGCCTTGGTGCCCACATTACGCTTCCAGGGATTGACGACCAAGCACTTGAAGCATTTTTTCAGCAACTCATGGAGCGCGGTGGTAATGTCATTGGGTTCATCGACCTGTTTTCCGGGGGCGCATTTAGTCAGATGACTATCTTCGCACTCGGCATACAACCCTATATTAGTGCCTCGATCATTATGCAGCTTCTCGCTGTTATCGTGCCTTCCTTGGAAAAACTTTCAAGGGAACCCGATGGCAGAAAGAAGATTACCCAATACACCCGATACGGAACAGTTATCCTGAGTATTATTCAAGGTATAACAATTAGCATTGTCCTGCGGAACCCAGAAAACATAACAGGGCAAACGGGTGAGATCGTCAGAGACCCTAACCTCTGGTGGCATTTTCTCGTTGTTTTGACGCTTACTGCCGGGACTTCCTTTGTCATGTGGCTCGGTGAGCAAATTACCGAGCGCGGTATTGGGCAAGGTATTTCGTTGATTATTACTGTCGGAATTATCGCTGGGTTACCAGGGGGGGTTACGACCGTTTTCAACAATCTCGTGACAAGACCAGAGTTCGGAATTCTGCAACTCGCACTTTTAGTGGCTCTCGTTATTGTCGCTGTTATGGGGACGGTATTCATCACGCTCTCCGTGCGGAGAATTCCGGTCCAATATGGTAGACAAATTCGTGGACGGCGGGTCATTGGTGGACAATCAACACATCTGCCACTCCGTGTTAACGCAGCAGGAATGATTCCGATTATCTTCGCTGTCACCTTGATTCAGTTTCCGCCAACTGTTCTTGACTTTCTGCCACGCGACTGGGGCTGGGTAACATCTGCTAAAGCACTCATTGATCCAGGTACACCTTTGTATCTCACCGTTTACGCCTTGTTGATTATCGGTTTCACCTATTTCTATACGGCTGTTCAAATTAACCCTGTTCAAATGGCAGAGGATTTACAGAAATATGGCGGGTTTATCCCAGGTATCCGTGCCGGAAAACAGACCGCAGATTACATCAACACGACGCTCACAAGAATCACGCTGCCCGGTGCTGTTTTTCTCGCCGCTATCGCAGTGATTCCCATTATTATTACAAGCCAACTCGGTGTCGGCAACATGGTGGAAGGGGCGTCTATCTTAATTGTTGTAGGTGTTGTCTTGGATACGATGTCACAAATTGAATCCTACTTAACCGTCCGTCATTATGAAGGATTCTTAAAGGATCGAAAACTTAGGGGCAGACGACGTTAAGCCCTTTCAAGGGAAAAGATAATTATGAAAGTCCGACCTTCTGTTAAGAAGATGTGTAGCCAGTGTAAAATTATCAAGCGAAAAGGGGTTATCCACGTTATATGTCCTTCAAATCCGAAGCACAAGCAACGACAGGGATAATCGTTAGTGGTCTAAACCGCAAACCGCAGACCGCGAGGAACGAATAGCGGTACGCGAATAAAGGAGAGAATCATGGCAAGGATCGCGGGGGTTGATTTACCCCGAAATAAGCGAGTGGATATCGCATTGACAGCAATTTACGGTATCGGTCGTTACACGGCATCCCAAATCGTCAACGACCTTGACATTGACCCAGGAAAGAAAGTTGACAACCTCGCCGAAAACGAAGTCGGCCAACTCCGAGACAAAATTCTCAATTATAAGATTGAAGGCGACTTGCGTCGCGAGGTCGACCAAAATGTTAAACGCCTGATGGATATCAACAGTTATCGTGGCTTGCGGCACCGTCGGCAGTTACCTGTCCGCGGTCAGCGTACAAATACCAATGCACGCACTCGTAAGGGCAAAGCACGGACGATTTCTGTCGGTAGAAAAGCCAAAGAGGCAGGACGTAAGAGTGGTTAGTCCACGTAAGGTTTTTTAGCGATTAACGCTGAACTGCTACATCCGTTGTACTTGCAGATATTCAGTCTTTAAGAAACCTTTCATAACCTCAAGTAGGTTCTTTAACATTAGATCGGTATCGACAACGGAGATACCGCCCAGGAGCAATCGTTAAAAAATGCGTGGAAGAAGAAGAGAACGCAAGAACGTCCCTGAAGGGATAGCGCATATACAGGCTACCTTCAATAACACAATTATTACAATCACAGACTTAAGTGGAAATACCGTTGCTTGGGCAAACGCCGGGATGACTTTCACCGGTTCACGAAAGTCCACCCCTTTTGCTGCACAGCAGACCGCCGAGGCATGTGCCCGCAGAGCAATGGATCACGGTATGAAACGCGTAGAGGTCAGAGTCAAAGGTCCCGGGTCCGGGCGAGAATCTTCTATACGAGCCCTCGCTGCTGCTGGACTTGAAATTACATTAATGAAGGACGTGACTCCGATCCCACACAACGGATGTCGTCCCCCTAAGAGACGACGGGTTTGAGGAATACGAATGAGCAGATATTTAGATTCAGTCTGTAAATTATGCCGACGGGAAGGCGAGAAGCTCTTTCTCAAAGGACGGCGATGCAACGGTCCCAAATGTTCTTTTGAACGCCGTAGCTATCCACCCGGACAGCACGGGCAGACCCCGCCCCGCCGCGGCCGAGAAAACAATTTCCGCAGGCAGTTACGCGCGAAACAGAAAGTAAAACGCACCTATGGTGTTTTCGAGAAGCAGTTTCGGAACTATTATTTTAAAGCTACCCGCCAAAGCGGTATTGCTGGTGAAAATTTAATTGGTTTCCTTGAACGTCGCCTTGACAATGTTGTTTACCGGCTCGGATTCGCAACATCTCGAAATCAGGCGCGTCAACTCGTCAAGCATAACCATTTTACTGTCAATGGTAAGCGCGTTAACATTCCTTCCTATATAGTGCAAGTGGGCGATGTCATCGCACCACGCGAGCGGAGTCAGAACCTCGCTGTTATTCAAGAGGCTTTAGAGTACGCACAGCATCGCGGCGCACCTGAATGGCTTAATGTTGACATCGAGAAGGCGGAAGGACGCGTTCAGGGACCACCGGTGGTAGAGCAAATATCCGCAGACCTTGAAACACAACTCATCATTGAACTTTACTCCAGGTAGGCGTGGCCCCTATGCCGTGTGTGTTATTAAATACTGAGTGTCATAAGCATGCACACTCTTACAGCGCATCTGCACCTGATAAGATACTCGCAAGGACTTACAGCACACAAGGAACGCGGGGCACGTCCGACCATACGCTACCGATGCAAACTGTAAATTGAATACGCTGATAGCATCCGGTACTTCAGTTTGCACGCGTTCTAACATTCGTTTTAATTCTATGGGAGGAAATCGATGATAAGGTCCGAGCTCGTGATACCCGAGCGGCTGAAAACTGATATTGAGTCTTTACAGCCGAATTATGCAAAATATACCGCTGAACCCTTTGAGCGCGGCTTTGGGACAACCCTCGGCAATTCGCTACGCCGAGTCCTCCTTTCCTCAATCAAAGGTGCAGCAATTACGGCTGTTCAAATCGAACAAGTTAAGCACGAATACGACACAATTCCCGGGGTCCTCGAAGATGTCGTCCAAATCATTCTTAATCTCAAAGAGGTACGCCTCAGGATTACTAACGACACCCCAATGACACTCACCCTACACGCAGAAGGCTCAGGTGAAGTTACTGCCGCTGATATTCGTCCTAATTCAGACGTTCAGATTATCAATCCCGACCAGCATATTGCTACACTTGATGAATGTGAGGGATTGGATATGGAAATTTATGTACAAACAGGACGTGGCTACTCTCTTGCTGAAGAACACAGGCCGACAGACAATCCAATCGGGTTGATTCCAGTGGACGCAAAATTCTCGCCCGTTGAGAAAGTTAATTTCTGGGTAGAAGAGACGCGGGTCCGAGACACAACTAATTTTGATAAACTCAATCTTGAAATCTGGACTGATGCCACCATTACGGCGAAGGAAGCTGTCACTCGAGCTGCAGAAATTTTACTACAACAACTGGAACTCTTTACGGAATTCGATGAGAACTACGTCGAACCTGAACCTGAGATTGATGAAGAAAAACTGAGACGCAACCGATATTTAGCTAAACCTGTCGCAGAACTCGAACTCTCGGTTCGCGCCAGCAATTGTCTCGAAACTGCAAATATCAAGACCATCCGAGAACTCGTTACAAAAGAGGAAAAGGATATGTTGGAATACAAGAATTTCGGGCGCACTTCGCTTAACGAAATTAAAGAGCAACTCGCCAACATGGGGCTTTTCCTCGGAATGAAACTCGACGATATGGACGATGCCGACATCGACGAAGAAAATATGGCGCAAGAATCTTTGCAGCCGCCCATGTAACTCTTCACGACGACGCTCATAGGAGGAATACAATGCGTCATAGAAAAAGCGGGAGGAAACTCGGACGGACGAGTAGCCATCGGAAGGCACTTTTTCGTAACCAAGCCACCGCACTCTTTGAGCATGAACAAATTCGAACAACGCTCGCGAAGTGTAAAGAACTGCGTCGCGTTGCTGAAAAATTAATTACGCTCGCCAAGCAGGGCGATCTGCCCGCGCGTCGACAAGCCGCAAAAATGCTCTACGGGACCCATCTACATTATAAACCGAGGCGCGGAGAGGAAGCCAGTACGGTTGATAAACACGCCGTGCTGCGAAAACTCTTTGATGATATCGGACCCCGTTATCAAGACCGGAACGGCGGATACACCCGTATCATCCGTGGTGAACTCCGAAAGGGAGACGGCGCACAAATGGGCTATATTCAACTGGTTTAGCGGTTGTCGGTTGTTAGTTGTTGGTACGTTCCGCTGCGCTTCACTTTTAGCGGTTGTTCAGGACTTACACACCCCACTGGTAGGTGCGGTTTCCTAACCGCACCGATCGCACTCTAATAAACCGAATTCTATACTTACACACCCCACTGGTAGGTGTGGTTTCCTAACCGCACCGATCGCACTCTAATAAACCGATAACCATAGACCATAAACCAATAACCACCCTAAAACCGATACGCTGCTGATACAAACACCCGATGCGTCAAGCGTTCCGTTGTGAGTTCATTCTGACTCCGCTGCCAAGTCCCAAGCATATAAGCAACATCAAATTTCAACGAATCCTCAAAGATTTTACCCACTCCCGCCGTCAAGAAGTCCCGCGCATCTGCTACCTCAGCATCGGTGAACGGAATTGTGTCTCGGAAGTAGCCGAGGCGGATGTGTGTTCCAATGCGCGGTATCCTATATTCCACACCCAGCCGAGCTTGAAGCGTTGTCGCGTAGAACTTCTCAAAATTGTCTTGTGAAATATCTGCTGCCGGTGCCGGATCGTAGCGCGTCTGTGTCCAGTCTGTAAGTTGAACATCCCCCGCTAAAATCAGCTGCTTGTTAAACAATTTTACAGCCACTCCAGCTCCCACTTCATAAGGACGCTCAATATCATACGTTAAGGCACCGCTTTCTGTATCACTCGTCCGTTCTCCGTCATCATAATCGGCGATCGTTGATTGATACCAGAGTTCATCGACACCTAACTCTATGGGTGATACGACTGTTACACCGAGACTAATCTCATCAGTGAGGTGTGCCAGAAGCCCTATCCTACCGCCTACGCCTGAATACTCCCGATCAATCTCGTCGTCATATCTGAAACGTGCCAACTCTCTATCTATGTCCACGATGTCGGTAGCAGTTGTATCCAATTCATTAAGACTATTCCCGTGCCAGAAGTCCAAGGAACCACCAATTAGGAGCTGTTTTGAAACGTACACACTCGTGCCAAAACTCCAAATCCCGATACCGCCGGTGTTCACATCAGTTTCGTTGACAGCAAGTCCGCTGAATTCGGTACCTGAACTCGGATCAATACCTTGTATCGCCGTCTGGTAATCGAAGTTTTGTGGACGATTGTAGCCGAAAGCGATTGCCCAACCCCCTTGTCTCGCTTGAAAGGGATAAACAAACCCAATAGAATTCAGACGCATCTCGGAACGACTCGTTCCGGTCGCTACATCGCCAGAAAAATAGGTGTCAGCATTTGCTCTGTTGTGCGAGAGGCTGCTAAACATCTCAAACTTTTGGATCTGTGCCATTCCTGCTGGATTCCAGTAGAGTGCCGTGAAATCATCAGCGAGACCGAGCGAGGCACCGCCCATACCCATGGTCCGTGCACCGACACCGAACGTATTCCCGATTGCCATCTCTTCCACTTGTGCTGTGCTGACAGCCGTAAAGAAAGCCATAGCAAACAGACAAATGAGTGTTAAATATACTGCTCGTTTCATCGTTCCTCTTCCTCCATTTTGTAGCATAACCTGCGTAGGGGTTGGGTTTCCCAACCCGTGCCACCCAACTCTCTTTTGTAGCATAACCTGTATAAAAAATGATTCGGTAATTCTATAAAGGGGAATTTTCACACAGGCGGCCCCTCTTATCACAGAAATCACAAAATCACAAAAATCATAGTTCAGACAATTAACACACATTCCCGCATTAGAAAATTGATCTTCATTATTGAATTTCCGTCCTACAAACGCGCTGGCTCGTAGTAGTGCGATTTATCGCACGTTTGGGAGTTCCCGCTCTAATTCTCATTCCTATTTCTTATACGTCGTTGTGGTCGTTCCGATCGCGTGCGTGGCGAAGTTACACTCCGTGAATTCCGTGAACGTCGGCTTTCACTTCGCCAATTGCTTCTGTTAGGGTAAGTACGCCGCGAGAGTGGAACATACCGACTGCCACCGTGGTACCGTCTATAGACATTCGTGTAGGGATAGTATCCGTAGTAGGGGTAGTAGCTGCGGTAATATCTGTAATACGGACGGTAGTATCCAGAAAACCAAGGGTGGAACGGATACCATACCGGCGAATAGGCGTAATAAGGATACGGCGCGTAAGGTGCCCAATAAGTATCGTAGCGAGACGGATGCGAATAGGTCCTACGATAACTCCGTTTCCGTTTGCCGTAATAGCCTTCCGAATCTTCACCATTGTCATCCTGCTTCTCTAACTCGGATGCTTCCGATTCCGTTTTGGAGTCGTGTTCCATTTTTTCTTCTTCCAAAACCTTATAGTATCTCCGGTCAAAGTCTGCAGACGCATAATAGCCCAATTGCGTATAACACCCAGTCAGTCCGATCACTGCCCCAAGCAACAATAGCGCGAAAACCAATAGCAACTTCATTGCCTCTTTCTCCTTTGGATTTACCCGTGAGTCTTGACTCATTATAACATATTATACGAGAGAGACGTAAAAAAAGTTTACATCCACTTTTCAAATTGTCTTATATCGCGGATTACATGGATTATAGATGTTTTTGATTGATGGTTGTTTATCGTCCGAATCAATACTAATTTTCCCTTCCCTTCCTTTTGAATTCGTGCTAAATTAACCCCATGCGAGTCTTTATCCAAATCGGGCACGGGGTCATCGGTGCCGCCGTTATCTCATTCCTCTGTATCTGGCAAGCAGGCAGCTTCGGCGAAGCGAGGCACACCCTCAGCATCATCGGTGCGATCGCTATCGTCATCGCCAGTCTCTATATCCTCCGAAGTCGCTGGATCCGATGGGGAAACCGACAGACATGGTTAAAATACCATCAACGACTCGCCTCATTAGGCTTGTGCCTTGTGCTGCTACACTCCGCGTTCCAACCGCTTGCATGGCACTCGTGGCTTACCTTCATACTCGCCCTCTTGAATTTAGGTACAGGTATCGCCGTGAGTCTAACCGCGCGTAGGACGCGACAGATTCTCCTCCGATGCCATCTCATCCTGGCACCAGTGTTGATTGTCGGTATTGTATTCCACGGTCAGAAAAAACTCGAACACGACGAATTCCTCCCACTCACCGATGCCCACGATGTCCCCTGTGCCAGATGTCATACATCCGAACCCCTGATCTTCCACTTTGATTTGGTGCTTCACCCAGGAGTGGATACCGAACTGGATACCTCAGAAACCGTTCCCGATGATTTACACTGGTGGCTCTTACAAAATGAAGCCCGAGTGCCACAAACTGCCCCCGTTGCCGTCAAAGAAGCAGGGAACGCTTGGACAATTACAGATCCTGAGAAGAACCGCACCTATCATGCACAAAAAGTAGAAGATAGAATCGCCATCTACGCCGGTAACTTCTATCAAAGTTATACCTGTCTCAAATGCCACGTGCATAACACAGAAGAAATCCAGTTAGCGCATGAACTCCACGGTGTCACAGAGGCCCATAGGTGTTTCGTCTGCCACCAGGCCGAAATTGACGGCACGCGTTATGGACGACAACGCTTTGATTGGGAATACGCGCCGCACCGGTAGGTTAAATGAAAAACGGCTTGAACACGTTTAAATACCGCATTCAAGCCGTTTGTAACTTCGTTTCTTAGGCAAATTATCGCCTTGATTTAAGACCACCCCACGTTGTCGCAAGTTTACCTTCCGGTTCCACCGACAGAAACTCGCCGTCCATCACCTCTTTGATTTCATCTTCGGACAATGCACGGCCGAAAATGTAGAATTCGTCCATCAACCCATCGTACCAACGCCCGTTTTTGTGATGTCCGATTTCAGCTTGAACACCCCAGTTGTCTGAGAGTTTACCGTCGCCCTTTGCTTCGTGGGTCTCTTTTCCATCAATGTAAGTTTTCGCAGTGCCGCTTTTGCTGTCATAAGTGCCGGTAAAATGCACCCACTTTCCGCCTTTGATGATGGGACCGGGATTAATGTTGAAGACCTCTGCTTCGGCACCATCGCGATGAAAGAACCTGAATCCTGCTGGACGGATTTCGACGTGGTAGAGACCGCTACCGTGGTCGGTTCCAATCGAATCAAAAATGCTCTGTGGTTCTGGAGAGTCGTTATGATTAACCCAGACAGCGATTGTGATGCCGTCGAGTGGGACGTTTTCAAACTCAGGCCCGTTCAAATCCACCCATGTTTGCGGTTCTAAGACGATGGCTTTTTCAATAACACCGTCTTCTCTTTTTACTTTTCCTTCAATTTTTCCGTCGTTACCGTAGATGGAGCCATCCTCGACGGTGTCGCCATTGCCATCGAAACTGTAATAGACCGATAGTGTTGGATCACTCAGATCTGCTTCGGTTGAGACCGCGCCAGCGATTAGCAATGCGAAAACTGCCAAGCACACTTGCAACAAGCGCGGCATAGTGTTTAGCATCCGAGCGCGGATATATGTTAAATCTTTAAGCATTTTATTTTCCTCAATTCTTAAATTATGCTATTGTTTGCGTAAATACGCTATATAGTATTATTATACCATCAAAAGGTCCCGAAATCAAGGCAGAATTTTACGTAAAAAATTTAGCTGTCCATTGACAATTTCCTGTCTCCTCTGTATAATGGAAATGGGAAATTGAATATGCCAAATAGAGATGTCAGCCTTCGCGCTGTGCTGCTTTCACTCCTCATCACCATTCCGAACTCTTACTGGCTCATGATTAACTGGGGCCCCAGTGGTTATGGCACCGGTCAGAGTTTTCCCACCGTCACGACCGTCTATTTCAATGTTATTTTTCTTGTTCTCATCTTAATGGCATTCAACCCACTACTCCGGGCAATCCGAAAGGGTTCGAGCTTCACCGACGCGGAGTTGATGGTGATTTATCTGCTCGTCTCCATCGCTTCTTCTATTGCCGGACACGATACACTCCAGATATTGTGGCCCCTGCTCGCTTATCCGATCTGGTTTGCAAGTCCAGAGAACGAATGGGGTGAGTTATTTCATCAGCACATGCCCGATTGGCTTACTATCAAAGATAGAGGGGTGTTAGCCAGTTTTTATCAGGGGGATTCATCGCTTCACACGGTGGAACATCTGCAACTCTGGATAACGCCTGTGCTTTGGTGGTCTGCGCTCGTTATTGTGCTAACCTGTATGATGCTCTGCGTCACGATCCTCATCCGACACCAGTGGGTGAACCACGAGAAGTTGAGTTACCCAGTCATTCAGATTCCACTGCAGTTGACAGAAAATGGCGGGAATACGCTTTTGAGAAACCGATTGTTTTTGCTGGCTGCTGTACTCGCAGGTGGTGTGAATATCCTCAATGGGCTACACTTCCTCTTTCCAGTCGTGCCGGGGTTAGGTGGGAAGCTTTACAACTTCGGGCAATACTTCCAGACAAAACCGCTGAACGCCATTGGAAGACTACCCATTGCTGTCTATCCGTTTGCGATTGGAATGAGTTTCTTCATACCGTTAGAACTCTCGTTCTCTATCTGGTTTTTCTACCTTTTCCATAAAATGACGCGCGTATGGGGAACGATGGCGGGCATCGGTCATCTACCGGGGTTCCCGTTTCTTGATGCACAATCGTTCGGGGCTTGGTTCTGTTTAGGTATTTCCGCTGTATGGCTCACCCGGAAATTCATCGTGCGGCAAGTAAAAAACGCCTTCTGGGGTGGCAATGGACGGGAAGAAGCAACTGGCACGTCTGCAACACACACGCGATATGCCATAATCGGCTTGGTAGTGGGTAGTATTTTTGTCCTTTATTTCTTTAAAAGCACAGGCGCACCTATCTTCAGTATCTTCGGCTACTTTGTGCTCTTCTTTGCATTAGCGATTGCGATTACGCGCATCCGTGCGGAGGTCGGACCGCCTGCACACGACGTACCCTGGCGACCCGATAAAGTCCTTGTCTCCTTCTTCGGCACACGCCGCATCGGGGCCCAGGGATTGACGACCTTTAGTATGTTTCACGGCTTTAACCGTTCCTATCGTTGCCATCCAATGCCGATTATGTTGGAGGGGTTCAAGGTGGCGCAGCTGCGCGGGTTATCGCACAATCGGTTTATTATTGCTGTGATATTGGTAACCGTCGTTGCGACGATTTCATCGGCGTGGGCATACTACGCCCAAGGCTACCATTATGGTGCTGCAGTCTACGGTGAGCAGGGACAGTGCCGCTGGACTTACGAGCAATTGAAGCAGTGGCTCATTAACCCGCAATCTATAGATGTTGGTGCTGTCTCCGCTTCTGGCGGTGCCGTTGCCTTGACGACGCTTCTCATGATGCTACGCCGTCGATTTATCTGGTGGCCCTTCCACCCCGCAGGCTATGCACTGTCGCTGAGTTTTTGGAACACCAGTTGGTATTGGTTTTCGATCTTCTTATCGTGGGGGATGAAGGCGATTCTCTTTCAGGCGGGAGGTTTGCGGACGTATCGGCGTGCGATGCCCTTCTTTATCGGATTGGTTATTGGTGATTTCGTCGTTGGCGCAATTTGGACATTAATTGGGATCGCTCTGGAACGTCCTATGTATCGGTTTATGTTTTAAAAGGAGGTATTTATGAAACTGAGTTGTCTCCCTGTTTCTCTTTACGACGACATCTTTTCTGGAAAAAGCAGCGTTGCTAATTGGATTCAATTCGGTGCCGAATTAGGGTTAGATGCGGTCGATTTTAGCATCAAATTCTTCCCGAAACGTGATGCAGCGATGTTGAATCACACGATTGCTGCCCTTGAGAAGTTTAACGTCCAATCGTGTATGATCGCCTGCTACTCCGACTTCACACATCCCGATCCAACCCAACGCCAGCAAGAGTTGACGAATCTGAAAGCCGACATTGCATTAGCAAAGACATTAGGCGCAAAATTCGTTCGTGTAACCGCAGGACAAAACTATCCCGGTGTCGAACGCACGGTTGGCGTTAAGTGGGTAATAGACGGATTCCGTCGCGCACTTGACGAAGCCGAAAGCCACGATATTACCCTCGCCTACGAGAATCATACCAAAGGCGCGCCTTGGGATTATTGGGACTTCTCACAACCGACAGAGATTTTTTTGGAGATCCTGAATGCCCTCTCGGACACGCCTCTTGGGGTCTGTTTCGACACAGCAAATCCACTCGTCCTCAATGAAGATGTTTTGGCACTTTTGGAGGAAGTCATTGAACGCGTCGTTGTAATTCATATCTTTGATATGCGCGAAGCAGGAAAGTTCGAGGCTGTTCGGGTTGGCACGGGTGCCTCACCCATTCCACAGGTCTTCTCTCGTATGAGACAGGCAGGTTATGACGGCTGGCTCAGCATCGAGGAAGCCAGCCGTTCAGGGAAACAAGGGTTTGAACAATCAATCGCCTACGTCCAAAACACATGGACGCTTCCCCTGTAGGAGCGAGTGTTTTTGCTTGGGGTCTTTGCTTGGGTGTTTCTGCGGATTTCTGCGGATTTCTTCATGCTCGCGACTTTGCCTAAAAAACTATTACCCGCGGGACGGTTCACTCATCCGTTCTCGTGCTTGGCGCGAGAGTTCAGCCAAGTGCCCATCGTTTGCCCTGACCTGTTCGAGGTGTATCCACCGTTCGGGAGTTGCCGTCCGTATCATCTTCTCGCCATACTTCCGATCAATCCAGAACCGGGCAGAGCCGCCTATATAGGCTTGCAACGCATCTAACTTGTCATTAGGATACCGTTGACACAGGTTCATGGTGAACATCCGTCGGTGGGTTCCACCACCGAAAGCAGCATGTTTGGTGTTATGATTGAACAACACCAAATCGCCCGGAGTTGTTTCAAAAACCGTTGCTGGCACATCCCGTCCATGTATTTCCCAAAGTTCTTGGCTTTTGCCGACCTGCTTTGAGAGTCCATCCGCATAATTATCGCCGAATAGATGACTACCGGGTATGACGCGAAGTGCCCCCGTATCGCGCGTCAGCGGATCGAGATAGAATGCAATTTTTATATGCATCGGGTCTTCTAACTTATGTCCGCCGTCCGAGTGCCATCCCGTATCGCCGACATAGAAATTACCGTCGCTGCCCATATAGTTGAAGTCGGCACCGAGCAACGTCTTCGCGATGGCGAGGATCCTCGGATCGTCGAGCAAAGAGCACAATTCTTCGTGTTGATCAATGAACGGAACGATACAGGAGCGAGCAGTCCCTTCATGCGGTTTACCGTCATGACCGCCGCCTCTCTCTTGCCAGACGCTTTCAAAAGCGTCTTGAATCGCTGTGATCCGGTCTGCCATCAGTTGTGGAAAACTCAGGTAACCGAACGTCTTGAAAAAATTAATTTCCGAATCGGTGACAGTGAAATCGTGCTGATTCATTGCTACATCCTCCAGGTAGAGCAGTAGGAAACAGAAAACAACGCATCACATTTTGTTTCCTGAATCGCAGGAAACTGGATATTGATACGGTATCATATCACATCTGTATTTAATTTTCCAATCCAGTCTGCTACCCAAAAAAATTTGCCAAATTCGTTAAATTAATGCTACTATTATCTAAGACTTTCACCGACGCAAAGGTTGTCCATGATTATCAATTCAAAATCTTTTCCTGCCTACTTTGCTCTCTTTAAGGTAACGTTCCGCCAGATGTTCTGGAGTCGTCGAACCGCATTAATTCTGCTCGGATGTCTGCTTCCGATTGTCATTGCCCTCGTCTTTCGGTTTATCGTACGAAGCGGTGGAATGGTGAATCGGTTCATTCCACAGATAACCTTTATTTTCTATGGACTCTTAGTGAACCTGTGTGCGATTTTTTATGGGACTGCTATTATCTCTGATGAGATTGATGGCAAGGGGTTGACGTATCTCCAGATGCGTCCGCTCCGTAAATCGGCAATTCTCCTTAGTAAGTTCGTAGCCTATTTCCTTGGCACTATTGCCCTCATTGCTGTATCACACCTGATTCTAACCGGTGTTATGCTAACACATCCAAGACTCGACGAGAGTGTGTTGTTTCAGTTCGGCATGAGTTTGCGGTACACAGCATCGTTGACGTTGGCGTTGTTAGTTTATGGGGCACTCGCAGCGGTTTTAGCAGCAAAGTTTAAGAATCCCGTCCTCTGGGGATTAATATTCGTGATGGGTTGGGAAAGAATTGCCTCAAGTCCGTTAATGACGGTCGGAATTAAGCGATTATCTATATCCCACTATCTTTTTGTCCTATTTCCGAGTTACAAACTACCGCGAAGCCAACTTAGTGCGTTCTTAGGGAGTTCACCACCGCCAGCATGGGTCGCACTTTTGGTTATTTGTTTCTTGACGATAGTGCTCCTATACTTCGCTGTTAGAATCTTTAGGGAGCGCGAATACTTGATGTAATACTCCACACCTGGTAGGTCCGGTTTCCTAACGGCACTCCCTACCTGGTAGGCGAGGTTTCCTAACCTCGCCGATGCAGAGTATATAAATAATTCCGTAATCTACTATAGTATAACTGAAACTTCGGTGAGACATCGCGAGGCATAGAAGAAATTGACAAACCAGACGCGAGATTACCACGTCCAAGAAGATCAGCACCGCACCCGCTTGGACAGGTTTCTAATCCGTACAACTGACGGGGTATCTCGGACCTACCTCCAGAAACTGATTCGCGAGGGTGAAGTCACCATCAACGACAAAATTACCAAACAACCGAGTTATCGAGTTCAGCACGGCGATCAGGTCTGTTTGACCCTTCCTGAGCCACGTCCTCTGGACACGATACAACCTGAGAATATTTCTCTTGACATCCTTCACGAAGATAGCCATTTGATTGTCTTGAACAAACCCGCAGGGATGCTCGTTCATCCAGCAAATGCGGTGAACGTCGGCACGCTTGTCAATGCCCTTCTCGCGCACTGTCGGGCAGACCTGTCCGGCATCGGTGGTGTAGAGAGGCCGGGGATTGTTCATAGGCTGGACAAGGATACCTCAGGAATTCTGGTCGTTGCGAAAACGGATGTCGTGCATCGCGGGCTCGCTGTTCAGTTTGAGAAGCATAGCGTTACCCGGCAATACGTCGCTGTCGTCTGTGGTACACCTACCAAAACTGATGGCACGATAGATGCCCAAATTACTCGGAGTCGACGAGACCGACGACGGATGACAACGGTTGAAGCGGGTGGACGACATGCCGTCACGCACTACGAAGTTTTGGAAGTGTATCCAAAGTTCGCACTTGTGCAGCTCGCGCTGGAAACCGGACGGCTCCATCAGATTCGTGTGCATCTACAAAGTATAGGTTATCCGGTAGCTGGGGATGCAATTTATGGTGGGGAACAACGTGCCTTGAACGATGCAGACACCGTTGAACTGCGACAGGCACTTGTTCGCTTAAAACGGCAAGCGTTGCATGCCCGGCTGCTCGGTTTTGTGCATCCCGCTACGGGCGAAAACTTAACCTTTTCGGCACCGATGCCGAAAGATATGCAGCAGGTCGTAGACGCGTTGCAAATTTTATAGCAATTTAGGATATGCGCAATTTGCGTATGTCTCCAGTATAACTTCAACTTCAAAACCTTGTTGGATTAACCGCAAACCTGCAAGGACAACGGACGCAGCAGTCCAGGAGTGATCGTTAAAAAAATGGAGTATGTCAATTTTGGAAAAGCAGGCGTTAAAGTGAGTCCACTTGCATTGGGCTTGGGACTCAGAGGACAAGGCGACGCGAATGCCGCCCAAAGACTCATTGAACACGCTATCGATTCCGGTATCAACCTCATCGATTGCGCCAACATCTATGGACTGATGGACGATCGCGCCAACGTTGGTCGTTCTGAGGAGATCCTCGGGAAAGCGATTCAGGGAAAACGCGATGATGTGGTAATTACATCAAAGGTCTTCAGTCAGATGGGAACGGGTCCGAACGATGCCGGCTTGTCGCGCTACCATATCATGCGTGAGGTTGAACGTTCCTTGAAGCGACTCAATACCGATCATATTGATGTCTACCTCATTCACGCCTATGATGAGGCAACGCCACAGGAAGAGACGATTCGGGCATTGGACGATCTGGTACGTTCAGGTAAGACGCGTTATATCGGTTGCTGTAATCATCAGGCGTGGCAGGCGTGTAAAGCACTCTGGATCGCCGATAAGGTCAATGCAACGCCTTATATGTGCATCCAGAACATGTATAATCTTCTGAATCGGGATTTGGAGACAGATATGTTCGGTCTGGTCCGCGAGGAAGGGTTAGGGGTCATGTGTTACAGTCCCTTAGCAGTCGGTCTGTTGAGCGGGGTCTATTCTCCTGATGAACCACCACCGGCTGGTACGTTATGGGCAGCACGCCAAGATGAGTTTGCGCAACGGATGAGCGGAGCAACTGGACAGGTGATTTCAACCCTCAAGCGGTTGGCAGCTGAATTAGGCAAAACACCCGCACAACTCGCTGTGGCATGGGTGCTTTCACATCCAGAAGTCACCATCGCCATCAGTGGAAGCGACACTATTGAGCAACTTGACGATACGCTTGGCAGTGTCGGTTGGGAACTCGATTCAGCGGTTCGGGAAGAGTTGGATGAGGTCTCTCGCTCGTTTGTCCGTCTCATCGCACCACCCGCTTAACGCTAAACTACGGAAAACAAAAAAGGCGAATCATCGGATCCGCCTCTGTATTTTGCTGGCAAGGTTTCCTCGGTTCGTAGTAGGGCAATTCATTGCCCGTTTTGAATCCTTGGAATCCTTGAATCCCAGTGTAGACAACTAACTACTAACCGCCAACCGCCAAATTACAATTTCTGATAACGTTCCCACTTGTCGCCTGCAGCGGCAGCTTGGCGTTCCAGATCGGTTTGCCATCCGACCACTTTGCCTGATTTGATTTGCTGAATGTCAAATCCAGCGTAGCGATCCTCAAGGGTCTCACCGAGTTTATACCTTGCAGCCCAACGGTCCCATGCGGTTTTCATCCATTCGTGCGGAAGTGCGTCACGAACAGCGGGGTCGAGCATCCATGCGAATCGTGCGTCGGAGACCGCCGGTTCTTCATCAGAAGGACCGCCCCACTTCGACCAACCGATGGACAGCGTGTTGCGCTCACGTTCAGGCACACAGTGTCCTGTGTGGATCGTCACGCCGTTGCGGATGAGTGCTTGACCCGGCTTAAGGCGGATGGCGACTTGCCCAGGCAGTGGATCCGTACCGTTCCAACTCGGTGTATAGGGCACACCTTGGTCTTTCATGGATTTCGGCAGTAACACGTCGTGTTCAAGTGGTGTCCGCCATCGACTGTGACTCCCCGGAATGAGTTCGTGGCATTCGTCGTCTGTCAGTGCCAGAAACATACTCACACCGTTGCGTTCCGTAATTCGCTTCTCGTTTTCTTCCTGAATTTCTTTCCAGCGGATCCGTTCAACCTCTTCGGAATAGGCTTCAGGTCCCTCTCCACGGTCGGCTTCTTGTGAGTGGTAACTTTTCCCTGTGCCCCACCATGTCGTGTCCCGATGCCATCCAAGTCTATTCTCTTTCTTACGGGGATTACACCAGAGGAGAATGTTCGTCATTACGAGGTCTTCAGGCTTCGCGCCCGTCCATGATTCGACGAAACCCGTGAAATCAGGGGATCCGTAAAATTCAGTGAAAACCGGTTCTTTGAAAGCGGGATGGATTAAGCCTCGGATTGCCCAAGGTTCATTCTCACCTGCTCGGTGGACGTATCCCTTTGAACAGTCGATGACATCGTAGACGTTCTCTGGCGCGCATGCTTGTGTAACCCGACGACCGGCTTCCCGTAGGATTGGAATCCACGGGTTGCCAACAAAATCGTTGATAATGACGAAACCGTGTTCCCTTAAATGTTCTAACCTCTCAGGGGTCGGTCCAGGTGCTGAGAGTTCAGGTTTAAAATCAGCAAAAGCTGGAGCGCGATAAACCTCCGTTGATGCTTGATTGTTATCCATTGTGATGCCTCCTTTACGCTTTCTGGAACTTGTGTCGAAACTTGAGGTTATACTTTCACATATTTTTACAAATTTGTCAAGCCTGTCATAAATCGCGCAGGGCTATTTAGTTTTAAGAGCTAAGTTTACCTCTGTGAAGGACTTCTCCTGCTGGACGCCCGGATTTAGTCTGGGAATAGACTAAATCCATTCCTTGTATTACATTTTTATTCGGGATAGCACACTTTTCCCGAACAAGTTCGGGCTTCCGGCCCCAAATTGTTGGAAAACTGAATGACCTGTAAATCGCGCCACTACGTCCCGATTTGTTTGTAGTAGGGCAATTCTGCGGCGTACTCGACCCCGGTTCATGCCCTAAGGCATGAATACCGTTGATTCGGAATGCCATTAAGGCATTCATACCCCGGTTCATGCCCATAAAGCATGAATACCGTTGATTTGAAGTCCATACGGACTTCATACCGTTGATTCTGATTCATGCGACGTGCATTATTGCCCGTTAGCGAATCTCGAAAATCCTAAAATCTTGTAAATCCTGATTCAGACAATCCCTTGCTAAGTGCCACTGGCTGACCGCTGACGGCTGATAACCGTCTGCTACTAATGCATTTCAATCGAGAGGACGTAACTCAAGATCGTTACCAAAAGCCAGGTCGCAACCAACACCACACCGAACGGACGTTTCAACTGGTCGCCTGACACAAAAATACCGCACCGGAAGACGATGAGGATGAACAGCATTGCAGGGAACAAAAACTGGAAGAACTGTACTTCTGCTTTTAACCCCTCCGATGTCGCTGCAGCCGAAACACCTGCCACGAAAAGTACATTAAGAATGTCCGCACCGATGATGTTCCCGACCGCTAATTCACCGTGACCACGCCTGACCGCTGTTATGGCTGTTACAAGTTCTGGGAGCGATGTACCAAACGCAACCAGTGTCGCTGAGATAATATGCTGTGGGACTCCAATCCGTTCTGCCATAATGCTTACACTCGGAATCAGTATCTGCGCGGAGATCACGATAATGGCAATTGCCCCGATGAGTTTCATAAGTGTTCCGACCGCGCCGGTTGCCTCTGCCGCTGTGGCTTCATCACTATCAGCGTTCGCCCCTGTTGCGCTTGCCCATCGGATCGACTGCCAGATGTATAGCCCCAGAAGGATAACAAAAACAACACCGACGAGTTGATGTAGCGTGCCACCATCCATGAAAACTTTCGCCGGGGATGTCCACGGAAAGCACCCGACGACCAGAAGAATACCGGCACCTACCTGGACATTTGAGAGTCGCGAAGCCAACTCTCGGTTAAGCGGTAGCGGTGCGATCAAGGATGCCAATCCCAAAATCAGCCCTGTATCACAAATAATTGAACCGACCGCATTACCGAGTGCAAGCCCGGGTTTCCCTTGTATTGCCGATAGTACAGAAACCGCCGCCTCTGGTGTTGTCGTGCCGATGCTCACAATCGTTGCACCGATGACTGCTTTCCCCAGACCCCATCGGGTCGAGAGCATGACGGCTTCATCCACAAGCCAATCTGCACCTTTGCCGAGTGTATAAAGCGTCACCGCAATTATTAAAAAAAGAGCCAGACTCGGTAAGCCACTAACAAGATCTGTAATCCACTGTTCCATTAACTGCCCCTTTCAAGGAGATATAGCATGTTTGTTTTCTGAGAATAGAATAGCATATACCCTTGCTATAGTCAAGTTTTAGTTGTTAGGGGGTGTGTAAATATTTTGTCAAAATTGTTCACGAAAGTCGTGCACACCCGTAGGGACGAGGTCCCCTCGTCCTCGTTAAGACACACCTATCTGCCATCAAGGGCGGGGAAACCCCGTCCCTACGCACGCGGACTTTACACACCCCAATACATTTTAACTTGACAAAGGTTAATAGGAATAGTATAATATATAATAAGACTTTTCAAAGAGGCGAATGGTGAATATTGTATCAATCTATAAAACGCTGGCGCGGAAACCGCTACAAACATTTTCAGCCAACCACATAAGTTGCGTACTAACTGTTAACTGCTAACGGTTTCCAACAACGATACAAAATGTTACACTTTTCGCCAAATTCGTTTTTTCACACAAGAGAAAAATTGGAAATGAAACGTCAAAAAACCCTTACGGGAACTGGGTTCTCTAACGTTATGGGCAACACACCCAATCGGACACAGGTGTAACATTAGTGTAACATTTTTAAGACAGATCGTTGAAAAATATCCCCTAACTCATCAACCCACTCATTGTGCGTCATTTCATTGACACTGCGCGATCCACCGAGACACTACAGAAATTGATTCAAGCCGGGCTTTTGTTCATTGGTGTGGGATTGATTCATCAAAAAAAGTTTCAACTTTTTTGAGCCAACTCAAAAAAATCAAAATCATAGCACTTAGAAAAATTAAAGGGAAGTTTGGTTAAAGGGTTATACCCATAAATCCACCTTACCCATCAAGAGGAGAAAAATGAAAAGACTTTCCAAAAGCATCTGGATCATCGTATGCCTTTGTGCAACTGTCGCGTCCGCCGAATGGTGGCAATGGCGTGGACCAAACCGAGATGGTATCTTGCCTCAATTCTCTGCACCAGAGGTTTGGCCGGAACAACTTAAAAAACTATGGCATGTGGAGTTAGGGAGCGGGGACGCTTCTCCTATCGTTGCAGAAGGTAGGATTTACACCCACACACGGCAGGACGAAAACGAAGTCGTTACCGCACTTGACCTCGAAACGGGTGAGATGCTTTGGCAGAATTCCTATGGACCAGTACCTTATATGTGGCCCTGGCATGGTGCAGAATCGCGTGGTCAAGGACCATTTTCCACGCCAGTGTTTCACGATGGAATTATCTATACTTTAGGCGTCACGCAAGCCCTCTCTGCATTCGACGCAGAAACAGGGCAACTGCTTTGGCGCAAAGATTTCAAAAAACACCTCGGTTTTGGGAGTTCAACGTCTCCGATTGTGACATCAGGTTACTGCATTGTTCATGTGGGTGAACCAAAGAACGGTGCATTAACAGCGTTTGAGGCACCTACAGGAGAAGTCGCGTGGCAGTGGGCTGAAGATGGACCCTCTTACGCATCACCCATCTGTGTTGAGTTTCAAGACACAAAACAACTTGTCGCGCTCACTCGGAAATATTGCATCGGCATTTCACCGACTACTGGCGAACTCTATTGGAAAACGCCTTTTGAGCAAGTGTGGGACGAGACCATTCCTACTCCAGTTCGTTATAAAGATACCGTCATACTTTCGGCTGCGGAGACGGGGACGCGTGCGATCCGGGTCCAGAAAAAGAGTGGTGAATGGACCGCGGAACTGGTTTGGGACAATCCGAAAATACACATGTACACCGCCTCATTTGTTTTGAACGGTGACTTGTTGTATGGATTTTCTATGCAACGTAAAGGTCAATTCTTCTGCCTCGACCCGGAGACAGGGGAGGTGCTTTGGACAAGCAACGGACGGCAGGGGGAATATGCGTCGATTGTGAGTGCGGGTGAGGTAATGTTCTGTTTAACAGGTGATGCAGAACTGATTATCGTTAAGCCGAGTGCCGAAGCGTTTGAGCCGATCGCTCGATATTCAGTTGCGGATAGCACAACTTGGGCGCATCCAGTTATTTTGGATAAACGTATTCTGATCAAAGACGCTTCACATCTCACGCTCTGGAGTCCAGAAGGATTGGATCCGGCGGATGCTGAGTCTAAACAGATCACAACTGTTGCACCATCGGAACAAGCAAACACGATGCGGCTTGAAACCATCGTTTGGGAGAAGGATGGGGCAGAGATGGTACTTATTCCTGCTGGTGAGTTTCAGATGGGCAGCAGCATGGGGGACCCGGATGAAAAACCGGTCCATGCTGTTCACCTTGATGCCTTCTATATTGATAAATACGAAGTGACGGTCGCCCAATACAAACAGTTCATCTCATCCACGGGACACCCGGAACCGACAAAACGTTGGGATGACCCGCAATATAATCAACCTAACTATCCGGTCGTCGGGGTGACGTGGTATGATGCAATGGCGTATGCGGAATGGGCAGGAAAACGGTTGCCTACTGAAGCTGAATGGGAGAAGGCGGCGCGTGGTGGTTTGGCTGGGAAGAAATATCCGTGGGGCAACGCGACACCGGAAGATGATGAGCAGCATCGTGCAAACTACGATTTTCTGGGAGCCAGGGATGAAAAAACAACGTTCCCCGTTGGCAGTTTTCCACCCAATGGCTACGGGCTTCACGACATGGCAGGTAACGCTTGGGAGTGGTGTCTTGATGAATATCAGCAGGATTTCTACGCTTCCGGTCCGCGAGAAAATCCTTTAGCAGGTAAAATGTTGGCGAACTACAAAGCGATAACATCTGAGCGTGTGATACGCGGTGGAAGTTGGGAAAACTATGATAATCTCATCCGCGTAAGTAACCGCAACAGGGAGCATCCTACGCAGAGTTACTATCTCGGATTTAGGTGTGTGACGCAACCTTAGGATAGATTCAGTTGTTTTCCGTTCCGAATATCCGAGCTTTCTCCAAGAACGACACGGTGGTAACGCTTTTTTCCAGCGCGAAGGATTAACGCATTCTCCTCAAGCAGATTAGCATCAACAACAATATCTATAGCAAGATACTGTTTCCCATTAATATAGGCACCGCCCTGCTGAACGAGCCGTCGCGCTTCACTACGTGAGTTTGTCAACCCTACCTCATGGAACAACTCCATAATCGGAATGCCATTCTCAAATCTTTCGGGAGCAATAACCGAAGTAGGCATTGTTACATCATCAAGGTTACCGCCACCAAATGCGGCGCGCGATGCTGCTTGCGCTTTTTCTGCCTCCGTTTTTCCGTGGGCAAGTTGTGTAACTTCATAAGCGAGAATCTCTTTTGCCACCCGAATGTCTTCATCTTCAAGTTCTGCTAATCGGCGAATTTCCTCCAGGGGTAGGAAGGTAAAATAGGCTAAGAACCGCGCAATATCCCGGTCGTCTGTGTTAATCCAATATTGATAGAATTCGTAAGGCGATGTTCGATTGGCATCGATCCACATTGCGTTACCGGCAGTTTTTCCCATCTTCGCACCACTCGCTGTAGTAAGCAGGGGGACAGTGACTGCGTATACCCGTTCGCCCTCTATCCGACGGACGAGATCCACACCCGCGAGGATGTTTCCCCACTGGTCGTCCCCACCGAGTTGGAGACGGCATTCATATTTTTCAAAGAGGTGCAAATAATCGTACGCTTGGATGAGTTGATAGTTAAATTCAAGGAATGAAAGTCCTAACTCACGCTCAAGCCGCTGCCGATAGCCTTCGGCGCGGATCATTTCATTAACCCGGAAGTGCTTACCGATGTCGCGAAGAAATTCGATATAGTTTATAGAAAGTAGCCAATCAGCATTGTTAAGGAACTTACCGGTATCCAGATTTAAGTAACGTTGCATCTGTGCGAGGATACCTTTACTGTTGGTTGCAATTTGTTTCTGCGACAACATGGAACGCATCCCGGTCTTATCTGTCGGATCGCCAATCATGGTTGTACCACCGCCAATAATAGCAATCGGTGTGTGTCCTGCGCGTTGTAGATGTGCCATCGCCATGATAGGGACCAGATTCCCTATATGCAGACTCGTCGCTGTCGCATCAAAACCGGCGTAGTAGGCAATCTGTTCTGCCGATAATAGGTGTGCTATATTCTTTTCATCGCTACACTGTTGTATCAAACCCCGTTCCTTCAGGGTTTCAAAAACGGTTTCCATTTTTTGCTCCTTAAAAAAAATACCCAACATTGAATCGTTGTCAACGTTGGGTGGTAATAAATTGGACTGATTAAAAATCTTAAAGCATCATTGTTAACAGACCTTCACCACCTACCGTTGCAGTACAAATAGAGATACAATCCGGATACAAACAAGACAGACGTGTAAGAATCGCCAAAGCGTAAATACACCTGCGCGAGCCGGATGCGGTTCATCGGTACTGAAAAGAAAGTATTGTGATGAAGTGCCAACATGTTCAATTTTTTCCTTAGTGTAAGGTTCGGGTTAGATCAAAATCTTTCTATATTTCTTCCTAAACATATTATACCAGAAAGTGTTCGAGACATCAAGCGTTTCAACCGGGTGGTTTCAACCAAACTGTTCGGGTCATTCAATTCTTCTGTGGGACGGAAACCCTGAATCTGAGTATTTGACTGCTGACCTTTAATCAATAATAAAACGTATAGGTCGGTCTATCGAGGATGATGCTTAAAATATTCCAGAAGCTGCCCATCACAAAATCCCCCAACGCCAACCCAAGAAAAAGTGGAACTGCCTTTCGGTAAAGACCGAGCCCCCCGTATTTGAGGACGCTCCATTTGGCAAGCGCGCTGATAATAAACGCTGCCCAAAAGAGATGGAGATGGAAGGAGACCCCATAACCCAGCGGATGAATCGGCCACCAGAACAACCGACTCCGTATCGCTGAAAGTAAGAGTGTTACAGAGAAGCCGATCGTTATCGCGGCAATATGACCGCTGTTTGGGTCTTGTGGCGAAGTGAGCCAGCCCTCAAGGAAGCGATATGCTCTCCCACCGAAACTATTAATCTGTCCACCTACTTTACCGGTATTAACGCCGAGGTTAAAGAACGTTTCTACTAACATGAAGATACACAACGGCATCGCGATGATTGTTAAAGTGAGCATGAGACGGGAGAGACCTTTTACGTCGAGATTGCCGCGTTCAGCGAGTTTGAATGCTTCAAGTTGATGCGGCATTGGATGACTCCGGTTGTCTCGGTTGAACCAGAAAAAGAGGGCAAACCATGTCAGGTTTTGTGCCTTAATTCGCCGCGTGCCGAGTATACTGACGAGGCTGTGATGCGGACCGATAAAGGTCGTTGAGTGAATCGGGAAACCGATTTGTGCTCGGATGCGGGTGAGGGGGATCGCAATCGTTGCAAAATGTGCTGCGAAGAATAGGATTGCAATCCACATCGCCATCCCACCGCGCATCGCAAACCCGATGATGAATATTCCACCGAAAACAAGACCGAAAAATGCGGTTTGATACCGCATCGGTTCAGCGACATCGGCTGTCCCCCTTTGTACAAATGCCATGCGAAATGCCCGCCAGATATGCCGACGCGTACCCCAAAGGGCAACCGCGCAGATACCAATGTATGCCCCGATGTTCTGTTCGTACGGATAAGGGAAACCGGGAACGTTCTCCAAGCCTGTTAAGATCGCAATGAAATATTGCACTTTATACAAAAAGAAAAAGAGGAGGCAAGATGAAAGCAATTCAAGTGGCATCAGGAAACCGAGTCCGACAGCGAAAGGATAGATAATGATTGCATTTCCGCCGCGGAGGAGTGCCGTCCACGGTTTTTCGGTGAATAGCGCGTTGAGAGGTATGTGCTTATTTGGGAATGCTGGAATAGATGGAAAAAAGATGTTGAGTCCGTTAAAAAGACTGATGATTGCGGCAATACCGAATCCCCACCACATCGCCCGGTTCCGGAGGAATCGGTTTGTATTGTAGGCGAGTTGGTACGGGAGTTCAACGATCGGATACACGAGCCGTTCTTGTTCCGTCCACTGCTTTCGGAGAATAACGTTGATACACTGCATCACGAAGATAAGCGCGAAGGTGAAGACGCACCACCAGAACGTTGGAATCCCCCATTTCATTAAATAATAGGGCTCAAAAAACGGTTCATCGCCGAGATAGAAGGCGCGCAGCACGCTTGGATCGTTGATTGTTAGCCAATCTGGTAGGTACCTCCAGAATAGTTCGCGCCACTCGTTTTCCGGTGTGCCGAAATAGAAGGCGTGGACAATAATTGAGACGAGGGGGAGAAACATGTCGTAAGACATGAACAGAAGTGTTATGGACATCAGCACATAGAGGCTAATCAGTTCACCACCAGTTAGGGCGTGCTTGGCTACATATTTTTTTAACACGAGGTTGATTGTGGCGATGACCAAGAGCGTGAACACAACACTGTAGAAGGGTGCCATCAACGTCGGGAAGGTGTATCGGAGCGCTTCACATTCGATATGCCATTTGTAGATGAAAGGTAAGAGTAGCAGAGATATAAGAATGGTACGGACGGTAATTTTTTCACGGTTTGGTGTATCTGTAGGTGTAGGTGCTGATGATGACATAGTGAGCGTCTACTGGATGACTGGAAGTCCATGAAGGATCGTTGGCGTGTTAGTGGGGAAAAATGAACCATCTGCTCATATTTTACGTTGATTTAGGTAAAAGTTCAAGGAAATCCGTGAGAAAGATTGAGGTTAACCACCGCCTCCAGAGGTATTGAATTATGAAAATTACGCAGGTTGAAGCGTTTGCACTTCGGTTCCAACCCGAGAGATCATCAACACAGCAGGGACCGCATTATTCCGTGGCACCTGAAGGGTGGCGTTCTATCTATTCACGCCACCATGAGACGACGGTTGTCCGAATCACTACGTCAGACGGAATCGTCGGCTACGGCGAAGCACAAAGTCCGGTCTCTCCACGCACATCCAAAACGATTGTCGAAGATTTATGTCGTCCAGTACTGATGGGAAAAGATCCGTTTGATGTGGAATACCTCTGGCAGCGCATGTTTACCTCGATGCGGGAGCGTGGACACTATACGGGCTTCTTTATTGATGCGCTCGCTGGATGTGATATTGCGTTGTGGGACATCATCGGACAGGCAGCTGGCAAACCTGTCCACAAAGTCCTCGGCGGTAGATATCGGAATAGGATTCCCTTGTATGCTGGGGTGGGCGGGACCACACCGGAGAGAGCCGTTGAGCAAGCGACTAAGCATGTTTCGGCGGGTTATGGCGGATTGAAGATTCACTCAACGCACGGACGCGCTGAGATTGTGGAGATCGTTGCGGCAGTCCGAGAAGCCGTGGGTCCACAAATCAAATTGATGGTTGATCTCCATACCCAATACAGCGTTCCAGAGGCGACTATGCTCGGACGTGGACTTGAGGAATTGAACGTGATATGGTTAGAATCGCCGACGGCACCCGAAGACATCCCTGGACAGGCAGCACTGGCAGCGGCGTTGGATATGTCGGTTGCGATTGGGGAGTGGACGCGCACCCGTTATGAATTGCGAGAGGTCTTTGAACGGCGCGCCTGCGACATCACGATGCCTGATATTGGTCGGACTGGACTCACGGAAGGCAAACGTATCGCAAGCCTTGCCGATACTTACAACATTCCAGTGACACCGCACATCGGTGGCGGTGGTATCTTGTCGATTGCTGCGACTGTCCAGTTTTCCGCAACGATTCCGAACTTCCTGATTATGGAGCATTCCCCGGAAGCATATCAGATGAAAGGGCAGATCACCACGCGAAAACCGACTGTTGAGAACGGGAATTTCGTACTTGATGATGTGCCCGGAATTGGTGTTGATATTGATACGGATGCATTAACCGCATTGGCAATGGAAGATTAATATCCCTTTTCTTTATCCACAACGTTGATTAAGGGTTCCCCATTCACATAGCGATGCATGTTGTCAAGGAATGTCTGCATTGCGCGTTTGGCAATGTTCTGCGATGCACCAGCGGTATGAGACGTGAGAATAACATTCGGAAGCGACCAGAGCGGATTGTCTTGTGGACACGGTTCGGTATAAGTGACATCCAATCCTGCACCCGCTACTTTTCCACTTTTCAGTGCAGCGACCAATGCATCTTCATCAACCACCTTGCCGCGACTGACGTTGATGAAGAAACAACCCTCTGGCAAGGCATCAAATTCAGCATGCGACAGGAGTTTATGGGTTTGCGGAGTAATTGGGCAGCAGACGGTCAGTACTTCGGAACGAGAGAGAAATTCGTGTAGTTGGTCGAGTTGTCCTAATTCGTCAACGGTGTCCGGTTTTTCCATCGGCTCCGGGTCTACCGCAATCACTTCAAAATCGAACGCTTTGGCGCGTTGGGCGACTGCCCGACCGATACCACCAAGTCCCAGAATTCCCATCGTCATGCCAGATACCTCGACGCACGGGAGCCACTTCCACTCTTTCTCACGCATTAAATCGAGCTGTGTGTTGATGCCACGTGTTAGAGACAGTAGCAACGCGAAGGCGTGTTCAGCAAGCTGCGGTCCATACAGACGTTTGCTGTTTATCAGTGTGATGGGACTCTCTTTGAAGGCGGGATACATTGACCGTTCCACCCCCACAAATGGCTGCATCACCCATTGCAGGGATGTCGCGTGTGGGAGTGCCTCCTCCGACACCACGCCGTAGAGAATTTCAATATCTGAAATATGGTCCTTCAGTTGTCCGCCTTCGGGTAGAAATTGGATTTCCATTTCTGATGGGGCATCCTGCAGCATATCTGCAACTTCTTGGCTGATTCCACTGGCAATCAAGACTTTGTGTTTAGCCATTGATAGTCTCCTTCGTTATAGAATTTCCTGTGATAGCCTTTCACATGTGCCGAAGTTTAGCACAAATTGGGGTGACTGTCAATAGGAAGTTTCTCCTTAAAAACAGATAGGCGCGGTTTCCCAACCGCGCCTATCGTTCCTAATACGCATTCGTATGATTGCTGACGGCTATTTGAGAATCTGATTTCTCAGACTTCGCTTTATCCAATCCGTTTTTGGCGGGTGTTGATGGCATACCATAGAAGCCTTGTAATGCTGTGGGGCTGAGGACTTTTCGATGACCGACTTCCATAGCGAATGTTCCGGTGCCTGCGGCCCATCGCGCTGTAGAGGGCAGTCCTTTTCACGCGTATCCGTCTTAAGGCTCCTGGACCCGTCAATTTTGACATTTCCGCATCCTCCGGATAAATGTTATCCTGTTTTCAAATCGTAACGTAAAAAAGCGTTATTCGGTTACAGAATTGTGAATAGCCCAAAATAGTGGGCGTTGGACCAAAATAGTGGGCGTTGGATATTTGACGTAAATAGACGAAGGGATGTTATTAAAGGTTTATATTTTTCTTAAAAAAAGAAAAAGGGACTGGTTAAACCAGTCCCCTTTTGACATTTCACTAAGTTTTAGATGTTATGCTGCCAATGCCGAAACCGCTGCGTCTTCGCTGTCGAAGTGTTCAAACAGGCTCACAATCCGACTCACGGCGACCAAGTCTTTGATGTGTTTTCCAACATTGATGACCCCAATACGTCCCTGCTTTCGTGATGCCGTAGCACGTGCCTCCATCAGCGCAAAGAGCCCTGAACCGTCGATCTTGTTGACTTTCCCGAAATTGATGAGGATACGAGGTGTATCGGAGGTCTCTATCTGTGGTGAAATCACGTCCCGTAATTCTGATACTGAGGAGCCTACTATTTTTCCGTTAGGTTCCAAAATTGCGATGCCGTTTTCCTGACGAATTTGCGTTCTCATGATTTTTCTCCCTCTTTATTTCCTAAACTGTATGAATGTTAATTTTTTACTCTCTTTTAGTTTTCAATTGATGCTTTCATTACTTTAGTCAGATTTCATAAAAAAAGGTTCGTTTTTTTATAATGAAGGCAACCCTCTCACAATCTCCACTGTCCGCAGACTCACATAAATAACCCGCCCAATCAGATCCACAATATACCGCGGCTCCGCCTCACGATTCGGGTCATTCACAATCTCGCTCCGTTTATCTACCTTCACGCGATACTGATCCACCACCCACTCCAACGCAGAGCGGTTCCCTAACCGATAGTCAAAGGCTTCCGCAGGGATACCGTCCAACGTCAAGAAATCGTTATATTTCAACTGCATCTTGTCCTTAGATAACCTCATCTTCTCAACGCGCCAATCCACCGTCATCCCCGGTGTTTCGATGTATCTCAATCCATCATATTTCGGAGCGGATTCGTAGTTAACGTGGAGGTCTGCCAACTGCGCACCCGCCTTAGCAAATCCCCAGAAGTCCGATGCAACCCCTGCCCCCCTGATAAGGGGGGATATAGGGGGGTTGGCGGCAAGGGGAGGTGGAATATGTGGCAGATCACGCTTGAGGTTCTTCTCATATTTCTCACGATAGGTAGGGTGGTGTAAGAGTGCGTATGTATAGTGAAAAATGTCCCACTTGCTGATGGTGTCATCACCATAGTGATCTCGGAACTGTGCCAATGCCCAATCGGTGATGTTCTCTTGTCGGTTTGTACCGTCTTCGTTGTAGGTGTAGAAGGGGAAAGATTGTTGTGGATCACCATAAAGATTCAAATTAGGAATTGATTCGCTCATCAAAACAGCAAATTTCTTTCGGCGGTAACCTCCCACACAAATTACTCGGTTCTCTTTTTCGGTTTCGGATATCGGAAAGATAGAAGGGAATACATACACGCTTTCGTTCATCGTTCTATCTAAATAGAGACGAGATTTCGTGAATGGACGATAGAGAGATATCCGAACGTTTTTCTCTAAAAACTCAGCAAATCTACCTGATTTCAATTTCCGTTTTAAACCGGCACTCCAACTGATTTTTGCATTATCGTACACCACGAAGTTATCAATGTTCACAATCGATTTTTCTGGGGTGGCGAGCCACTTCAGCACCTGTGTATTGTAGAATTCCATAGACTGCTGAATGTTCTCGATGAGGGTGTTCCTATTGAAATTATAAGCCCAAGCATCTCGGTTTGTACTGACTCCCAGACTATAAGTTTTGAACATTACATCCGCTGTTATTCCCTTTTGTGCTTTTGCTTCCTTAGTTCCCATTGGGATAAAGGTATCGAATTCGGCATGGAGACCTTCCGTCAGCCATGTATGTCGGTTGTCTGGTGTCAACTGCTGCCATTCAATGCTTTGGTAATGTTGTTTTGAATTGAGATAGTGATACTTCTCTTCCTTCCGCCAAAATTCATCGACATGGTCGTAGAAGATTGGAGTGGGTTTTGGATTTGTTTTTTTTCTATTTCTCTTGATGAAAAAATTGATACTCACCCCGACTTGAATCCCAAAAACGTTGTGCGTTGTCCCTGACAACTTCGGATTCTCGCGAATATTTCCTCCGAGGTCCAGAATGTAAATCGCATCGAAATCGTCTGTGAGATGTTTCCGCATCCCGTCAAATGCTGTCCCGTTTAGAAAACCATTGTTTGTCACAAGCGCAATAACCCCCTCATTTCCAATTCGCTTTGATGCCCACAGAATCGCTTTCACATATGGATCCGAGAGTGGTTTTTTGCTCGTAGCTTGTGAGGCTCGCGAATACGTCTTCTTCAGGAGCGCGTCTACTGTTTTATACTTTCGATTTTTGTTGTTGTCATTTTCATCAACTTGGTGGGTATTATACGGCGGATTACCAATGACCACAAACATATCTGCTGCCTTCTGTTTTTCCACCCGTTCCGTGTTTTCCTGCGTAAAGAGTTCGCCTTGTTGCTGCTCCAGCAGCTCAAACGTATCCGCAAGCGCAATCCCCTCAAACGGCAGATACGCGCCTGTGCGTTGATAGAACTCCTGCTCGATATTGAGACTGGCGATGTAGTAGGGCAGGAGCATCACCTCGTTACAATGCAACTCGTGCCGATATTTCTCCTCCAACGCCGTGCCTTGGATGTCCTGCATAAGACGGACAACGAAATTTCCCGTCCCAACGAACGGATCAATGATATGCACGCCGGTATCTGACAATGACCGACCGAACTCGGTTTTGAGAATATGCTCGACACTGTTCACCATGAAATCGACAATCGGCTGTGGTGTGTAAACGATGCCGTGTGTGTCCGCAACATCCTCTGAGAATCCTTGAAAGAACTTCTCATAAAATGTATTGAGGAAATGCTGTTTTTGGGAGAAGTCTTTGCAAAGCGTCGCGGCTTGCTCAATGGCGACGTAGAATCGGTCAAGCGGTTCGAGGAAGGTGTCACGACTCATGGCGTGTCGCATCAGCACATCACTGACGTTTTCGATTTCACGTGCGATGATATTTCGTCGGGTGAAGTCTGACCTGTCAAAGACGGTACGGAAGATGCGTTCGGTGAGAATGTGCTGTGTGAGCATCTCCTCGACGGCATCTTGTGAGAGATCGGGGTTGATGGAGGTGCGACACGTCTCGTAGAAATCGGCGAACGCCTTCTTGAATGCGGTATCCGTCTCGTAGCGTTGTTCGATGAGTGCCTTTAGTTGGTTCGCGAGGTCTGGAACGTGTTCTCTGAAATCGACGACAGCGTTCTGCCAATTATCGAGTGCCGGTGGCGTATAGGCGAATAGGTGTTGGAGTGCCGTGATGAGATGTGTCGGTTCTGTAATGTTAAGGTCGAGTGTCTCGTGTCCGTTCTGGTAAACGATGGCGCGTTCAGGGGTCTGAAATAGGATGTTATCAAACGGGTAGCCTGCATCCCGTTTTTCTTCGATTGCTGTGAGGAGATTGTCGTCTATGTCTTTCGCTTCCCAGTAGGCGAGTGGGAGTTGGTATTCGTCGAGGATCGCGCCGTCAACGACGATGCGGTTTCCGTCTACCGTGCGCATCGGATATTGCGGGATGAACGTGCCGTTTATCTGTTTTGTGCAGGTATCCAGTAGGAAGGCGAACGGGTTACTGACTGCCCCTTCGTGTCTAATGGCGTGTTTTTCGTATTGCTGCAGCGTGGCGTAGTAGTCTCGGATCGCTTTGTGGTTGGGTTTGAGATTGAGTTGTGGCATAGAGGTATGATAGCAGGTTTGGAGAGATAGGTCAAGGCGCAATTAAATAGCAAACATGCCCCCAAACCTGTTATACTTATAGCATGCGCAAAACCATACTCGAACCCCGCACCAAAATCCTGATGATGCTCATCGCTGGCTGTCTCGTTATCCTGCTGGATAGCCCGACAGCATTGCTCGTCTGTTTCCTCGGTAGCCTAACGCTGATTGCTGTGTCTATACCGACATGGCGGCAAATCGGACTCCTCTGTACCTTCCTCTTTTTCACGACATGGGGGTTAGTCTACAGTCAAGCAATCTTCTATAACGAGTTTCCGCGCACCGTGCTGTTCGTACTCGTGCCTGCCGACCTACCCCTCATCGGGAAGATGACGGGGGGCATCCGCGTCTATCGGGAAGGCTTGTTTCACGGCATTGTCCAATCTTTGCGTTTCAACACGACGCTCGTCATCGGGTGTTTTATCGTCTGGACAACGCAACCTCGCGATCTGCTCCTCGCATTGACACAATTGCGCGTGCCAGCGACGCTCGCTTTCATGGTAACAACGGCACTGCATTTCATTCCAGTCATTGCGAATGAGGCAGCGACTGTCCTCCGTTCGCAGCGGTTGAGAGGGTTCCGCTATCTTCGGCTGAATCTACTCACCACGTGTCGTGGGATTCTGAATAGTTTTCGTCCAATTTTGGCAGGGAATATCCGGCATGCAACGCATCTCAGCGAATCCGTTGAAAGTCGAGGGTTTTCAGCAGAGACGATGGCGGAACGCACCTCACTGCGGACGCTGAAGATGGGAGTGTGGGATTACGGGCTGCTGACGATCCTGTTTGCCTGTTTGGTTGGCATCATCGCCTTGAAGCTCCTCTATTTTTTCTATGCGAATGGTATCTATTACGGGTCGTGGTTGCGGAGTGTTTATACCTTTACGCGTGAGGTGTTGTGAGGGCGGTTGGTTATTGGTGATTAGTGCCACTGTTTGACAAACTTCGCAAGGAAATGTTAAAATAGAGTTAAAATAAATAGGAGGTATTCAGAAATGAAACATACCGCAAAAATTGACCTTGCAAATAACGATGAACTCGTTTTAGCAAATGCCGGCATTCTCGCCCCCGAAGACGTGCGGCGAATTACTGTCGAAGATGCGCTCGTTGATACCGGCGCGATACGGCTCGGTTTACCGCCATCGCTTATTGAGCAACTCGGTTTAACACCCTTCCGAAGTGAGAAGGTGCGAACCGTCAACGGTCTCACAGACCTATGGATTTATTCACCCGTACAATATACAATCTTGGCGCGTGAGGGGATCACGACTGTCTTGCGTGTCCCTGAAGGCACGCCTGTCCTTATTGGACATATCCTCTTAGAAGATCTCGACCTCTGTCTTGATATAAAGAAGGGGCTCATCTATAATCCTGATCATGACGGCGAATGGATAACGGAACTTTATTAAAAAAGCGGGTTGCTCCTATTTTAAAAGATAGAACCCCTTCGCTATGTAGTTTTTGATAGGACTTAACGTCCGACTTCCCACGCCAGATGCTGCAATTCCGGTCCAATCAGTTTTTCCCATGCCAATTCCACTGCAGCCGTTGACCCCGGCGTGGAGATAACCACTTTCCCGCGGTAGACACCAGCCGTTGCGCGTGACAGCATCGCCGCCGCACCGACCTGATCATAACTGAACATCCGAAAAAGTTCCCCAAATCCGGGGAGCGTCTTTTCCAACTTACGATTGAGAATATCAAAAGTCGTATCGCGTGGTGCGATACCTGTGCCGCCGTTGAATAAGATGACCTGGGCATCGCTTTCCGCCATTTTATCTAACACGGCAGCGACTTGGTCGGGTTCGTCTTTTATAATTTGATACGCAGCGACGCTATTCCCCTCTGCAGCGAGTTGTTGGCGTAAAAATGCTGCGTTTTTGTCTGTTTCCGGGGTCCGCGTATCGCTCACGGTGACAATCGCCACAGCGACGGGTCCCTCTTCGGTTGCCATTTCTCTGTGTTGTTGTGTACTTGTAGAAGTTGTTGCCATAGTATCTCCTTTTTGTTATTGATTCGGATACGCCTTACTAAGATGTTTCGGCATTGTAAAGAAGCGTCCACCCGTCTTTTCAACGAGGGTTTTCTGAAAATCTGTGGGACCCGGATGCCCGATGACATACGCACGAATGCCTAACGACAGACATAGATTAAGCGCATCTTCAGGTGGATATTTTCCGGTTGTCGGTTCATCTGTCAGAATGAGCAAAAATCGGCTGGCATACGGACTGAATTTCACTTTCGGAACACCTTCCACAATTGCGTCAATAAGGTGTTCATCGCCGCCAAATGGGTCTTCCATGTAACTCTCCAACATCGACTCGTTGAGGGGCATCTGCGTGACGACAGCACCGTTGATGACCTTGATTGCATCTTTCGCCTCAGCAAACCGGATAAGTCCAATGCGGTAGTTAATCGGTAGAATATCCAATCTGCCGAGCAGTGTACTTAAACCGAGCATGACGGCTTGAGACTTCCCCCCCATACTCCGGCTGTAATCGAGCATAACGACGATATCCACAGCCGGTTCGTATCCCTTCACTGCCTTATCAGGCGACGCGCTGAGTGCTGCCCCGTCGTAGATGTTCAATCGGTTGTCTTCACTACGAATCGTGAACATCCGCCGCCGATTCCGGTCGCTCATGAGCCATCTGCTCCCCCGTTTTTGCGTCATAGCCGTGAGGCTTGTAGAGGCGTTCCAACTTTCGGGGTAAATACCGGAATAGACGTTCAACTTATTCCCCGCTTTCCGAATCGTATAGATCCGCCCGTTGGTGTAGTCGGTAATTACCCACAGGTCGCCTTTCTGTTTCTCCCAGACGGTTGCGCTCCCAAATAAATTGTCGATACCGGCTAAGCGGGCACCGTTTTTTCTGAATTCACGCTGTAGTTTCTTCATCGGCACATCACCGTCTTCGAGGAAGACTTCAAACTGAGATTCCATACTGAATAGCAGTTTTCCACTATTGCGACGCAGGTCAGTAGCGATGTCTCGGAACACCTTCATAAACCCTTCGTTGGCGACGCGATCACTCGGCAGTGTGGTAGCATTGTTGATGTCGCCGGGAATTCGCTGCCACAATCCGCCAGTCATCTCCGCTAACTCTTGCTGGAACGGTTCTGGATGTCCGAGCACGTTGACGCGTATATCCTCAAGTTGATATAGTTCGATGACCTTCTGCCGCATTGTTGTATAGGCTTCTGCTTTTCGCAAGTGTGTTGAGGCGGGTTCGTCTGTTACGAGGATGAGGTATTTATCCGCATCGGCGTGGAAGTCGATATAGTGCGGCGTATCTGTGAGAGCATCAAGGGCGTGTTCATTCCCGCTGAGAGATACTTTTTGCATCCGTCTGCGAAGCATGCTGACCTCGGGCAACAGGGAGCGAATTTCGAGTCTTTGACCTTCGCGTCGCACGCTGAATTCGGACATGCCGAGGTGATACTCTAAGTTGATGAAATCGAATTCATCGGTCATCGCATACAGGTTTGCCGCGACCTCTTGAATGTTATCACGCATACTCGCACTGGTGTCGAGGACGAACACAACGTTCACTTTGTCCAATTCCCGCGTCCCGATGACATGATCAGCGATGCGTTTGAGGGCTTTGGCGAACGGGTTCGTGCCTTGCCCATCACCTTTGCCTTCACCGGCATCATCGCCGTCTCCGTCTCCGATAATCCCGATTTCAGAAACACCCGTAGATTCGAGCCGGTGGAATCCGCCACCGCCGTTTCCTTTGACGCGTTGACGTACACTATCCATGCCTGCCCCAGGGGTCGTTTGAAAAGGACTGTCTACCGACTCAGCGATCGGTGTTGCACGGCTATTGTACCGTTCAGCATCCGTTGTCACATCTGGAAGTGTTGTTTCCGTGTCTGACACAGATTTCGTCGCGTTGTTGAGCAGTGCCGCCTCCGACTGCCGAATTGTCTCATCCATTAAGTTAGCAGAGGCGAGTAAATCTAAATGGCGTTGATTTGCGTCAGTAGCGTCATCGGTACGCTTCGGAATGAGGATTGTCTTAGGAGGCGGTGGTTTGAGGGTACGCCGCTGTTCTCGAAAGGCTTTGGGATTGATGAGTTCCACCGCCAGCGCGTCTTCGTTACCAATTTGTCGGTCGGCGTAGAAAGAGAACATAAAGATAATAGCAAGGGTCAGATGGACAATACCGGCAAAGAGCAATGCACGCACTGAACGTTGTCGTCTACGGGACCGGTTCATGATATTTTCTCCATTGTATTTCTAAAGAGACTATCTCTTTTTGACTTCTCCCCATGTCGTGGTTATCAGGTTAGGTTGGGGTGAAACCGGCAACGCGTATGCGGGGTCGAACCAGTCTCCTCCAGTATTCCATGAAATATGATGCGTCAACTGTCTCCGAACGCCACTATCCAGATCCAGTTTGAAAATCTGAAAATTTCCATGAGTTTCTTGTGTATAAAGCACCTCTTTTCCGTCGGGTGATAGAGCAGGGTATTGTGCGTAGGGACCGTCTTCTTCGATAAGTTGCTGGAGTCCGGTGCCGTCCCGGTTCACGATATAAATTGTCATTTTCGCCTGCCATACATCCCACACGGCTCTCTTCGCCTCGACGGGTGGCAGCGGATGCTTATTCCAAGTAAAAGCGAGTTTGTCTCCTGCAGCAGACCAAGCCGGATCGCGTTGAAAATTCACTGCTTTCTTGGGTAGGAGTTGTTCTTGTGCGCCTGTGCGGACGTTGATAAGTGTGAGTCGTCCCCTAACATTACAAGCAATTTCCATGCCGTCTGGCGACCATGCAGGAAAAGAGGCATCCGCAAGCGGTTCCGCATCTTGTTCTCCAAGGGTCACAATATGGAGAATAATCGATAATTTTCCCCAGTTTATGCGTTCGTAAGCGAACTGCGTGCCATCGGGTGACCAAGTTGGATCTGTCCTCCAATCTTCTATCTTGAATTTAAAGTAGCGTCGTACATTGGATCCATCGGGATCCATCCAGTACAAGTCCCGCGTACCACCGCGATCGGAGACGAAAAGAATCTTCTCACCGGTAGGAGACCATACGGCTTGTAAATCCTCAGCGCGATGCCGAGTGAGGTTCACTTGTTCAGAGCCGTCGGGATTCATGATGAAGACATCACGGTTATTACCATCCCGCGTGGAGGTAAACAGTATTTTCGGAGTCGTCGGTGCTTTTCCGAAAAGTGGGTGAACGCTTGCATTCAACGTCCATAGGATAGATATTGCAAAGGTTAACAATCGTCCCGTTTTCATAAAGCGTAACCCAAGAAATCAAAATCCGTTTTCATAATAGAAACCCAACTTGCTGCTAACGAATTTTACGCCGTTGAAGAACACTTTTTCCCGCGTCTCTTCACCCCAGAGGGGTGATATGTCTATAGAATTGCTCAAATTGTCCAAAGTTTATTATATCATAGGAAACGAAGTAGAACAAATTAAAGTTGACACGTTTTCTGATTAATGCTACACTTTTAAGAAATTTTTCAGAAAATGTACTTTTTTCTTGCAATTCAACGTTAAAAAGTGCTATAATTTATCACACCCCCGCTAAAACCCCTGCCTTTAGGTAGGGGATGTAAGCGGCATAAGGCGTGAAAGGAAAAATAAACTTGACTACAGTGCAAGGGCAACACAGACTGTCCAGCGAGAGTAAAAGGGTAAAACCAGATCGCTTTAACCTACAATGTTGGTGGAGAGCGTCCACATCAAAAATAAATCGCAGTGGGAAATGCCCCCAAGTTTAAGGACTTGTCGCGTCGGCGTTCTTGGTAGGAATAGAGGCTGTAAAACGTGTGGAATCAGAGCCAGCACACGACGAAGCGAAAAACAGACAGGCAGGTGCGGATAGGCAGGATTGTATTACACCTGATATGCCCACGGGATTCGCCCGATGGGGAAACGCCTGCTGGTGGAGCAGACGTAAGACGTTCAACCTTCGGGAAGAACGCGAACTGCTACGAAACCGAAGCCCCTACCTTTAGGTAGTGGGTGCTATCACTATCGTGATTCTATTACTTTCTCAGGGTGACGTATACTACTCTGCGGAAAGTGAAAAAGAATCACGCCGCTGACAGAAACCGACACCGGTTTACCGGTGGAACGTCGGCATTAAAAAATCGTGATTTGCATGCAGTACTGCGATCACCAAATGTAAAATCTGATAAGGTGATGAGATTTTGGGAAGCGCGCTTCTTGCTCAAGACTCTGAACCTTGTGAATATTGAAGAAGGAGATTTCATAGCTATGAAAAAAATCACAATCTTTATCACACTTGCCTGTGTTGTCATGATTACACCGATGGCATTCGCACAAAATTGGCAGCCTGCAGGTGATAACTGGATTGCAAAATGGTGGGGAATGGATCTGGTAACGAACACCGGTGGCTTTGGTACTTCTGCTGGTATTGACTACCTCGCTGAAGGCAGCGGCGGTCTTATCTCAAATGCTTCCGTTTCCACACGCGATGGTGCTGGGAAAACAGCGAACGCTATCATTAACCTGCCTGATAACGGGGGTTCACTCGCTTGGTCGATCGTTGACATTAATGTTGAGGATCAGGTGAATATGTCGACAAGCCACGGGCATCCAGATGCAAGAGACATCACATGGCACGGCATTATTGCTATTATTTCACCCGACGAACGGACGACAGTAATGCACCCGGCGCACGATGACCACGCACAGATCTGGATTAATGGCGAACAGGTCTATGACAACTCGGCATGGACTGGCGGTGTTCAGGTCGTCACAACACCGACTGAGATTCAACTCAAGAAGGGTGAGAATTTCTTGCACTTCAAATGCGGTGAATCCGGTGGTGCCGATTACGTCAACCTCCACTTTGAACCCACGGACACTGATCTGCTCATCGCACCGACGACGAATAACCTCTTCTTAGATGTGCTTACACCCGTCGAGCCGCAGGGCAAACTTGCAACCCAGTGGGCAGACCTCAAACGGAACTAAGTTATTTACCAACAGAGAACCCGTATCCTCGCTTGGATACGGGTTTTTTGTTTATAGTAGATCCCGTAAATACTTTTACATTCTCAACATCCCCCGGTAGGTGCGGTTTCCCAACCGCACCGATACGAAGTGTGAAATTAATTCTAAAATCTACTGTAATAGCGATCAGCGGTCGGCTGTTAGCCTACTTCTCCAGCTCCACAATCGTTAAATACTGATTGATAGACACCGCTTCCAATTCCTGTCTAACGCCGCTCTGCCAGACGATGTTAATCTTCTCAACGTGTTGGTTTGCACCTAAACCGAACAGGAAGCGCATATCGCTTCCTGACGCATAACTTGAACCGCTCTTTACCTCCCGAATCTGTGTCACGCCTCCTGCTACGAGTCGAACCTTCGCGCCGATACCGTCGCGATTGCTACGGGTGCCGACCAGTTTAAGACCTACCCAATTTTTCAGGTTTCCGCCGTCGTTCCGAAGGAGAACAGCACGTTGATTCGAGTTCATGATAACAATATCGGTATCGCCGTCGTTGTCGTAATCAGCCATAGCGGCAGCTCTGCCGACAAGTGGCTCTGTGAAATAGGACCCAGCAGTTTCTGAAACGTCCATGTAACTGCTGTCTCCGTTGTGCCGAAACAGTTGGTCGCGCTGTGCGTAAGTTTCATGGTCGGTTAAGATACCGATGACATCTTGTGGGTGTCCATTTGCACAGAACATGTCGAGATAACCGTCGTTATCGTAATCCAAGAAGAGCGGACTGAAACCGACGAAGGGGAGTGTCGGCTGCTCCAATCCACTATCCGCTGTAGCATCAACGAAAAAGAGACCCTCCTCATTCTTGTAGAGGGTTGCCTTCTCCGAATTCGCAACGATGAGGTCGAACCATCCATCTCCGTTATAATCTCCAGCGTCCACACCCATAGAGCCTTCGGCGACTCCCTTTTCGTCATAACCGACCCCAATGAATAGGCTCTCATCAGTGAAGGTGCCGTCCCCATTATTGTGATACATGAAATTGCGGTTGGTATCGTTAGCGACGTAAATATCAGGGAATCCGTCGTTATCGTAGTCGCAAGCAATCGCTGCCATGCCTCTGCCTTCGCTCGGATTTGTGAGGCCCGCCGTTTCTGCAATATTGGTAAACGTGCCGTCTCCATTGTTCCGATAAAGGACATCGGGTGTTCCCTCGTAACTTCGCGGATGTCCGTAACCGACAATACCTTTATAGGTCGTTACCGGCATCGATACTTCATACACGAGATAGTTGACGATGAAAATATCCAGATCGCCGTCGGCATCGAAATCGAGATAGACGGCCGCGATACCCCAGAGATCGTTATCAATCCCAGCGGCTTCAGTGATGTCGGTAAACGTGCCGTCTCCGTTATTTCGGTAAAGTTTATCGCTTCCGAAGTTTGCGACATAGAGGTCAGCATCCCCGTCGTTGTCGATATCGCCAGCGGAAGCCGCCATCCCATAGCCTGTGTCTCCTACACCTGCTGTCTCGGTGACATCTATAAAATTCCCGTCCCCTTCGTTACGATAGAGGACATTTCCGAGTTTGGCTTGTGCTGAATTTTGCGTCTCTTCGGGGATAGGACCGCCGTTAACAAAATAGAGATCGGCATCGCCGTCTGTGTCGTAATCAAAGAAGACGACACCCGAACCCATCGTTTCAATGATGTGTTTGTGTTCAGTTTTACCGTTGTTGTGTCTGAATTGGATACCGGCTGCTTCGGTGACATCCGTAAAGGTGGGAAGTTCTGCGGCAGTGCTGCCGATGATTAGCAGGAGAAGTATCAGTATCTGTAAAAATAGGTTAAGGGTCATATTATCGTAGGGGGTTTTTGCTTGGGTGTTTATTCAAAGGTCTCCTCGACCGTTTGAATTAAGGGTTATTTTATAAAATACTACTTTTCACTTTTTTCAGCCGTTTTTGCGAGTCGAAAACCGACAAAAGCAGTTTTCAGATTTGGGTAGAGATAGAACCGAAATGTCGTGCTACACCGAGTGAGCGCATCGATCCATGAACCGCCTCGGAGGACACGCCAACTGCCGACCGCTGGTCCCGTTGGATTCTTTTTTGGACGTTTTGCGGCGGCTTGTGAACTGTACGAATAATAGACATCACTATACCAATCGGCTGTCCATTCCCAGACGTTGCCAGCCATATCCAGCGCGCCGTAATAACTTTTGCCTTTCGGAAAGCTCCCGACAGGTGCGATACGGTTCTCGTAGCCATCCTTTGCTTCAGCAGTGTTTGCGTGTGGTTCCATTGCGCTCCCCCAGGGCCATATCCTATTGGTATACCCACGCGCCGCCTTCTCCCATTCCGCTTCAGTTGGCAGGCGCATCCCTTTCCACGCCGCATAAGCCGCAGCATCGTGCCACGACACACCGATAACGGGATAATTCGGGAACTGTTCAGCGCGTGCGGGCCAGTCGCCGATATGCGGGAGATGTGAAAAACTTTCGGGAGTGTGTTGAGGCGTTTCGTCTGGCGCGTTGCCTTCTGATTGGATTTTCCAAAACTCGTAGTATTCGGCGTTCGTCACTTCATATTTGCCGATGTAATAGCCATCGAGATAGACTTTGTGCATCGGTCTTTCATCAGCAGCGCGACGCTCACTGCCCATCGTAAAGGTGCCAGCGGGTACCAATATGAGCTCCGGTTCTGCTGCGAGAACACCAAAATAGGTGCCGAGACTGAATATCAAAGTGCATACAATACCGAAACGACTATTTTTCTTTAGACATGAGATATTCATAAATGCGGTGATGCTCCTGCGCGAGTCGTTGGTTACCCATGCCTTGATAGAGTCTTGAGAGGTTAAGATGGTAGAAAGGTTCTTCACCATCGAGTTCGATGGCTTTTTGGAACGCAACAATAGCGTTTCGGCTATTGCCTTGCATCGCATAAAGGCTACCGAGGGTGTTGTAAAGGATGGCTTCGTTCGGCATGAGTTGGATTGCCTTGTTAGCAGCTTCCACTGCGGGTTTGGGGTAGTTGAGGTTCATGAACGCTCGGCTCAGTCCGTGATAAAAAGTGGCATTGTTCGGATCGAGTGCGATGCACTTCTGAAAGACCTGAACGGCTTGTCCATAGTTCTTTTGTTGCATGAGCAGACTGGCTAAACCTGTCCACGCTTCGAGGTTATTCGGTGCGTTGCGTGTGAGGCGTGTGAGACGTTCGTATTCGGCATACTCTTTCTGGTATTGTTGGAAGATTTGCATTTCCGCTCGGCTTTTCTCTCGATCGCCTAAGCGGAGGTACGCCGTCCCGAGTCCAAAGTGTGGGTCGGCATAACGGGCGGGACCGAATGCTATCGCCTGCTTGAAGTTCTCTATCGCTTTAGTGTATTCTTTGAGATTGAGGTATGCAGTGCCGAGTTCGTAGTAGGTGCCTGCAGCTGTCGGTTTCAATGCAAGTGCCTGTTTCAAGATTGGGACGGCTTCTGCGTATCGACGTAGTTTCACGAGTGATTTGCCGAGTACCTCATGCCCGCGGGCATGTTGCGGGTCAAGCTCGACAACTCGTTGTAGCGGCACAACTGCCTCTGCCCATTTATCGAGTTTGAAATAGGCGACACCCAGCGAATAGAGTGCCTCGATATTATCAGGCATCAAGGTAAGGGAACGTTGGTAGTTCTCGACAGCTCTGTTCAGAAGTTCTTCTTGGGCGTACGCCATTCCGAGATAGTGCAAAATCTCGGCGTGTTCAGGTTCAATGACGAGCGCTGCTTCAAACGCCTTGATGGCTTCCTTGTTATTGCCCTGAAATGTGAACACAAAGCCTTGTTCCACGTGTTGGACGTATGTGCTGTGGTCACTGGATTCTGTGTCGGCAGGACTGAGTAGTGGTACACAGAGTGAAAGGATAGTGGCAATTGTCAACCAATTTCGCATGAGGCTTGTCCTAATGTTTTGCTGTTTTGTTCGGTGCTGTTTGATGGTATGTTTCCATTTTAACCCGTAAAAAGAAAAAAGTCAAGGGTTTTGGTTGTTCCTGAACCCAATTGACACCGACCTTTGTTTTTGATAGAATGTGACTATGCCACGGAAAAACAAAATTCTCAACATCGGTGATACCGCACCACTCTTTACACTCCCTTCGCATCAACGCGTGGAAGTTTCCCTCGAAACATACCGCGGGACACAGAACGTCGTTTTGACCTTTTTTCGGGGAACGTGGTGACCGAATAGCCGCCGCCAGTTGGCGACGGTGCAGGAATATATCGAGGCTTATGCCGAATGGACAGCAACACCGCTCGCGATTGCGGGGCAGTGGCCCCGTGAACTCCGGGGCTATGCCGATAAAAATGGTATTACATTCCCGCTGTTGGTGGACAAGACGCGGGAGGTTATCAAGAGTTATGGTGTCTATCACTGGCTGAGTCTGGAGGCGTACAACATCGCGCGTCCCGCAACGTTTGTGATTGACAAAGCCGGGGTTATTCGATATATGTATATCGGCTCACATCAATTCGATCTCGTCCCGCAAGAAGAAATTCTTCAGAGGCTAAAAGAGATAACGGTCAGTCGTTAGCAATCTTAAGAAGCAGACGTGACCTGTTCCAAGCACGCCTCTTAACTGACAACTAACGACCAATAACTGACAACTATATAAAATTGATTTTCATTTGCTGGTGAAATATGGTATACTATATAGAAGCACGGATGGATTATGGGTAGTGGGTTTTCATGGACAAAGCACATAGAACCTTTATGAAACGCGCTTTGGATTTAGCGCGTCGAGGACATGGACGTACAAGTCCAAATCCGCTCGTAGGTGCGGTTGTTGTGAAAGCCGGACGGATCGTCGGTGAAGGGTATCATCAAAAAGCCGGAACCCCACACGCTGAGGTCCACGCCTTGAACGCCGCAGGCGAAAACGCCAGAGGCGCGACACTTTATGTGAACCTTGAACCGTGTTGCCATTGGGGGCGGACACCGCCTTGCACGGAGGCAGTCCTTCAAGCAGGTGTTGCTGAAGTCTACGTTGCAGAAGTTGATCCGAATCCGAGTGTTGCAGGCAACGGGATCCGCCAGTTGCAAGATGCAGGGATCCATGTCTATGTCGGCATATATGCTGAAGCGGCTGCGCGGTTGAATGAAGTTTACAAGAAATATATTCAGACCGGCAAGCCGTTTGTCATTTTGAAAACCGCCATGAGCCTTGATGGGAAAATCGCCACTGCCTCAGGCGAATCGCAGTGGATTACCTCTGAGGGGGCACGACAGCGCGGACATGAAATTCGCGATACAGTGGATGCGATACTCGTCGGCAGTGGTACAGTTGTTCGCGATAATCCTGCGCTTACGACGCGGCTGCAGGATAGAGAAGGGCAGGACCCAACTCGGATTGTGTTAGATTCATACGGGAGAACGTCCACGGACGCACGCATCTTCAACCCTGAAAGCGGTGTGGGAGTTATTATTGCTGTTACACCGAACGCACCCACTGAGAATGTCAGTGCTCTCGAAAGGGCGGGAGCGGAAGTAATAACCGTTCCGGCGGCACACGGCAGGGTCTGTTTTAAACGTCTGATGGAGATATTAGGGGAACGTGAGATAACAAGCGTTTTGGTGGAAGGCGGTGGCGAAATTAATGCCGCAGCGATAGCCGCAGGTGTTGTGGATAAGATGATGTGTTTTATCGCACCGAAGCTTATTGGTGGACGGGATGCCCCTGGACCTATTGGCGGTGAAGGTATCTCCAGTTTGAGTGATGTGCCTCGCTTGCAACGGATCAGTATTACACCCATTTCTGATTCTGACGACTTTCTCATTGAAGGGTATCTGTAGCATGTTTACCGGGATTGTTGAAGAACTTGGAACCGTTAGAAGTATCCAACACAAATCGGAAGGCGCGATTCTCGAAATTCAGGCGAGTGAAGTCCTCACGGATGCGAAAGTTGGGGACAGTATTGCTATTGATGGTGCTTGTCTTACGATTGTTTCTCTGACATCGGAGGCGTTCGCTGCGGATATATCTGCTGAAACCTTACGCCGGACGACGTTAGGTGAACGGAAAGTCGGTGAACAGGTTAACTTGGAACGTTCGCTCCGACTAAGTGACAGACTGGGGGGTCATCTGGTCCTCGGACACGTGGATGAAGTCGCGACGATATGCGCATGGAAAGACGAGGGAGATGCCTCTCTCATGCGGGTGACGATAAGCGACACTACCAGACGCTATATCACTTACAAGGGTTCTGTCACGGTTGACGGTATCAGTTTGACTGTATCAAATGTTTCTAAAGATGCCTTTGAAGTCGCCTTGATTCCGCACACAAAGGCTGTCACGACCTTGAGCACGAAGCGGAACGGTGCCAGGGTCAATCTCGAGGTTGATCTTATTGCGCGTTATATTGAAACACTTCTGAAAAATAGTGACGAGGGGTCTGGTTGGACTGAGCAAACCAGTCCCGAGACCCTCAATTTGAGTTTTTTAGCCAAACACGGTTATATGGATTGATCATCGGTTGTCAGTTTTTGGTTAAGCGTCTGATATAGTAGTGTTTAACTTTTTTACGATAAAAGCCTTTCATAACCCAAAGCCAGTTGGATTTAACCGAAAATCACCGTGAAACGGAGTGGAACGGTGACCAGATTTAATAGTTAAAAATATGTCAAACACATTTAATACCATTCCTGAAGCACTCGCTGCGATCCAAAATGGGGAACTGATTGTCGTCGTGGATGAACCCGATCGTGAGAACGAAGGCGATCTCATCATGGCAGCTGAGAAGGTGACGGCAGAGACTATCAATTTCATGGCGAAATATGGTCGTGGCTTGATATGTTTACCTACCTGTTCAGAGAGGCTTGCCGAACTCGAACTCTACCCCATGGTCGCATCGAATACCGCACAGATGCAAACCGCCTTCACTGTCACAATCGACGCGAAAGAGGTCACAACGGGTATCTCGGCGCAAGAGCGCGCCTATACCATCCGCAAATTCGTTGATCCAAGCGCTACACCTTCAGACTTCGTACGACCCGGACATATCTTTCCATTAGAAGCGAAACCGGGAGGCGTGCTTAGGCGCGCCGGTCATACAGAAGCCACTGTCGATTTGGCACGTATGGCAGGACTCTACCCCGCAGGTGTTCTCTGTGAAATACTCAACGAGGACGGGAGCATGGCGCGCGTGCCTGAGTTGCTGGAGTTTGCTGCACAACACCAACTGAAAATTATCACGATTTCTGATCTGATTGCCTATCGCCGTCAGACAGAGACCTTGATTCGGCGGGTCGCGACTGCTGATATTCCAACCGCACACGGTGAATTCAAACTTTACGCCTACGAAAGCACGGATACCGACGGAGGGAGTGTTGAAACCGATAAAACACATATCGCACTCACAAAAGGCGATATTGCTGATGCCACCCCTGTCTTGGTCCGTGTTCATTCGCAATGCCTAACGGGTGATGTCTTTGGATCCCTCAGGTGCGATTGTGGGGAGCAGCTTGAAATTGCCTTGCAAAATATTGAGAAAGAGGGCAGGGGAGTACTCGTCTATATGCGACAGGAAGGCAGAGGCATGGGACTCAAAGGGAAACTCCGCGCCTATCAGCTTCAGGACAGCGATGGATTGGACACCGTTGAAGCCAACGAACACCTCGGTTTCCCCGCTGACCTCCGAGATTACGGCATCGGCGCACAGATACTCGCCGACTTGGGCGTTCGGAAAATGCGATTAATGACGAACAACCCCCAAAAGGTGAGAGGGTTAGATGGACACGGACTCGAAATTGTGGAACGCATCCCTTTACAAACCGAACCAAACCGATTTAACCGACGATATTTACAAACAAAACGTTCTAAACTTGGACACCTCCTCTTGGACGAGGAATAGCTCTCGGAAGCCATTAGCAACGTAAGGTTATTCACTTTAACCAAAAACCTGCGCGAAACGAAGTGGAGCGCAGCCCAGGAACAATAAATTAAAAAATGCCAAACGTTTATGAAGGCCATCTTCTCGGCGAAGGACTCACATTCGGGATTGTTGTGAGCCGATTCAATAGTTTTGTGACCGAAAAACTCCTTAGCGGCGCGCTGGATGCCCTAAAGCGACACGGCGTTGACTTGGATCAGGTTGATGTTTTTTGGACATCGGGTGCCTTTGAGATTCCCGCAATCGCCAAACGTCTTGCTGGGAGTGAAAAGTATGATGCCGTTCTCTGTTTAGGCGCGGTCATCCGAGGCGCGACACCCCATTTTGACTACGTTGCTGCTGAGAGCGCGAAGGGGATTGCGCAAGCATCCGTCAATACAGACACGCCAGTCATCTACGGAGTCATCACCACGGATACAATAGAGCAGGCACTTGAACGCGCTGGGATAAAGGCTGGAAACAAAGGCTTTGAAGCGGCTGTCGCTGGAATTGAGACGGCGAATCTCTATAAAACAATTGACAAAGCCCTAAGTAATAGATAAACATAAGTTCAATATCGGGTCGTTTATTTTTTTATAATTTGTATCTGGAAGCCCGAACTTGTTCGGGACAGATCGTACGGATCCTAAATCAAACCGCATCTATCAGTGAAATGCGCAAGTCCTATCGTTAATAAAACTTGCCTAATTCAGTGAGGTTCGACTTAACCGGAAACCCGGGGAATGCCATGCGGCATTCATACCGTTGATTTGTGAAACGAAATTGTGAGTGATTAGCGAACAATTTGTCTTAGCTTTACATTGTGGAACGGTGACCAGATTTAATAGTTAAAAGTATGGTTGCAATTATAGATTACGATGCCGGTAACCTGACAAGTGTTGCGCGCGCATTGGCACATCTCGGTTACGAAAATCAGATTACCTTTGATGCCGAAACAATAACCGCCGCTGAACGCGTCATTTTCCCTGGAGTCGGTGCCGCAAAAGCCACAATGGAGACCTTGCAGAAGCGCAGACTCGATGAAGTCTTGATCGACTTTTATCGGACAGGCAAGCCGATGCTCGGTATCTGTATCGGTATCCAGATACTCTTTGAGCACAGCGAAGAAGAGGATGCCGAGTGCCTCGGTCTCTTACCGGGATATGTAAAAAAGTATCCGACGACCCGAACAGGTTCGGGGACCGAAGTGCTGAAGGTGCCACAAATCGGGTGGAACGAAGTCCACCAAACCGCATCACACCCAATCTTTAAAGACGTTCCGAATCCTGCACACTTCTATTTTGTTAATTCTTATTACCCTGTTCCGAAGAAACAGGGCATTGTTATTGGAAAAACGAAGTATGGGCTTGAGTTCTGTAGCGCGATTGCGCACGATAATCTCATTGCAACACAATTCCACCTCGAAAAGAGCGGGCGCGTCGGGTTAAAGATGCTCAATAATTTCTTAGCTTTGTAATCGGGTCTGAACCGTTAAAAAAACCTTTCATAATCTAAAACAGGGCTTTAACCAATTTTAGAGAATCAACGGTGTTGACAACGGAAACACCGCTCAGACATAATCGTTAAAAGGATGCTAACCTTTTTTCTCGCGCTGCTTGTACTCCTCATCAACGTGGGGACGCATCTGTTTCAGATGCAGGAATATTATATCGCAGTGAGCCACTGCTACTATGGCGTGATGATTCTCGCTGTGATATATGCTCGACCTCGTGAACAAAACGTCCTGTTCGGCATGACAACGGTAGCCAATTGGGTTTATGTTTTTCGCTATCCGACGCACACTGAAAGTACGATTGTCGCACTCCTTTATCCGTTTCTTGTATTCGGTATTATCCGTATCATTCGTCAATTCCAGACCCAACGCCGCAGCGGTGCCGAAGAGATAGAGGAGATAAACAGTGTCAATGCAAATTTAGAGAAACAGGTCCGGGACATCTCTACGCTGTTTGAGGTGAGCCAAGCGGCGAACGCGAATCTTGAGTTGAAAGGTCTCTTTCAACGCATCATTGAGATCCTCTCTAAACGGCTTGGGATATACCGCGGGGCGTTGCATCTCTATGAGAACGGGAAGGTCATTACTTCGGTGGAAACCGTCTTGGGACTTACACCCGCTGAGATGAAACGCGGCACTGACAATCAGATAGAAGACATTCAGCGACAGGTGCTTGAATCCGGTAAAGCGATCGGTGTCCCGCAAACTCGAAATCCGCGGAGCTACGTTAAACTCTTTGAACCGGAGAGCGTTGAGTCGAAAGATATAATCGCCTTCTGGTGTATCCCGATTATTATAGAAGAGCAGGTCATCGGTACGTTAACGATTGACAAGGCATCGGATGAATTTTCAGCAGAGGACGACCGGCGGCTATTGACGATTATTGCTTCAACCATCGCACAACGGGTCAAGATTCAACAAACAATTGACGCACTCGTCGAGTCAGAACGGATGGCAACGCTTGGTAGATTAGTCCGAACCATCGCACACGAGGTGCGAAATCCTTTAGGGAGTATCCGACTTGGCACACAACTGCTACAGCATGCGGATACAGTGGAATCGGATTCTCAAGTCGAGACGTATGACGATCAGATACAGCTCTCTCAAAATGAGATTAAGGAATACACCGGAATCATTATCAAAGAGGTGGACAGGCTCAACCGATTTATTGAGCAGTTGCTCGCCTTCAGTAAACCGGCGATGCAAGCCGCAAAACGGAAGGACATTCATCACCTACTTGAGAATAGCCTCGCTATCTGTCGTCCTGAATTAGAGCATCGTGCAATCACAATCGCCACCCAATATGACAGCAATTGCCCGCTGGTCAATATAAATGAAGATGGGATTACACAGGTGCTCCTTAACCTGTTTTACAATGCTATTGAGGCAATGGATACAGAAGGGACATTAACAATTCAGACAGAATACCTACGGGAAACAGGAGTCGTCCGGGTACGAATTCAGGATGATGGTCCCGGAATTGCGTCCGAAGATGTGCCAATGCTTTTTGATCCATTTTATACGACGAAACAGAAAGGGACGGGGCTCGGACTGTATATTAGCCAAAAGATTCTCGCCGAACACCAAGGCAGCATTGAGATTGATGCGGAACTTGCGGTCGGTACAGCGTTCATCATGTCGCTGCCTGTGCCTTAACGGGACTTCGATAAAAGGTTACTTGTAGCGCAAACTTTTAGTTTGTTCTACAATAGAATGGCTTTGAGACGTGAAAATATACTTTACAGTACATCCGAGATGTTTAATCAAACTGACATTACGTTAGAATTTTTTGGGTGTCCATAGCACCAACTCGGTATAGAATTAACCAGAAACCCGGGGAATGCCATACGGCATTCATACCGTTGATTTGTGAAACGAAGTGGAACGGTGACCAGATTTAATAGCTAAAAGTATGTCAAATGTAGTGCTGATTGCTGACGATGATGATAGTCTTCGACACATCCTCGCTGCGACCCTTGAAAAAGCAGGATACAAGACCCTCAGAGCGCGAAATGGAAATGAAACTTTGGCGCATGTCAAGCGCGCCGATATTGATATAATTCTGCTCGATATTTGGTTAGGCGATGTCAATGGACTTGAATTAATCGAGGAAATCCAAAAATATAATAGCACCGCCGCAATCGTTGTAATTACCGCACACGGGACGACGCAGACAGCCATTGATGCAGCGAAACAACGGGCGTATGGGTACCTGACAAAACCGATTGATCAGAGGCAGCTCCTGGATCTTGTGTCGCGCGCCGCTGCCGCTACAAACCAGACGAAGGATGTCAAAACATCGGTGTTGCCTGATGTCGATAGGCAAGGCAGAATGGTTGGGCAGAGTCCAGCGATGCAGGAGGTATATCTTAAGATTGGACGCGCTGCGGTGAGCGACGAAACGGTTCTTGTTTTAGGTGAAAGCGGGACGGGTAAGGAACTCGTTGCCCAATTGATACACCAAAACAGCCATCGGGCACACAATCCTTTCGTCATCGTTGATTGTGGTGCTATGCCGTCGAGTCTCATAGAGAGCGCGCTCTTTGGACACGTCAAAGGGGCGTACACCGACGCTCACACCGCAAGGACAGGGAAATTTCAGCAGGCAGATGGCGGGACGATCTTTCTCGATGAAATCGGAGAATTACCGGTTGAGGTCCAAATGAAACTGCTCCGCGTGCTACAGGAGCGCGAAGTAGAGCCGATGGGTGGGATGGAAACACACCCTATTGATGTCCGTATTATCGCCGCGACCAACCGCAGCCTTGAAGCCGCAATTGCGCAAAAGGCGTTCAGAGAAGATCTTTACTATCGTCTCAACGTCATCCCGATCTCGCTACCACCGCTCCGTGAACGGAAAGAGGACATCTCGGAACTCATAGATCTGTTTACCCACCGATTCGTCGAGGAATACCAGCTCCCGGAAATCCGCATCTCTACGGAAGTTGTCAAACTCCTCACGGCTTATGAGTGGCCCGGCAACGTTCGCGAATTGGAAAATGCTATCAAGCGTGCACTCGTGATGTGTGCTGGACAGATGCTGCTCCCTGAGCATTTCGACCCAATTCTGAATGAACCCAGTTCGCTGAGTCCAGCACCGCAGGGAAACCTTGATGCACAGATTTATGGGTTGCTTCATGCGTATGTGGAACAACATATAGAATCCGAAACGCCGCCAGGTGAACTTTACGCTGAGATCCGGGCTGTCTTTGAGAAACCGCTCTTTAAAATTGTACTGGAACATACCAACGGGAATCGAAGTAAGGCGGCAGACATCCTCGGTATTAACCGAAACACACTCCATACGAAACTTGTTGAGTATAAACTGGTTTGATGGTTATAACTTATAACCAACCACAAATAAATTGAAGGACAACAAGGAAAAATAAAACTAATGGATTTAGGAAAAGTTATTGGCACTGTCGTCGCGACCCGAAAAGATCCGAGCTTGGAAGGCACACGTCTCTTGCTTGTACAACCTTTAGATGAGAAATATGAACCTATTTCTGAACCGCTCGTGGCAGTCGACACCTTACACGACGCAGGCGTGGATGAAATCGTCTATATCGTTACTGGCGGTGATGCCATGGGCATTGTACCGGGAAAACGGATGCCGGTTGATGTCGCCATCGTTGGTATTGTCGATTCGCTTTCTCTGCTCGATGAAGCAGACACAGGCTCAGAAGTGGGAAATTGAAAAATGTACCTTGCCAAAGTAATCGGAAAAGCCGTTTCTGTCGTTAAACATCCTGCATACCGAAATCGGACGCTGCTCCTTATTCAACCGCTGAGTCTGAAATCTCAACTTGTTCGCACCCCAACGATTGCTGTTGACTATGTGGGGGCGGGGGAGGGCGACACCGTGATTGTAGGAGCGGGTCCTGGTGTCGCACAAGAGGTCTTCGGTGTTGAAGATGCACCGATTCGTGAACTCGTCATGGGGATTGTGGACCATTTTGATATAACTTTTCAGGAGGAAGCATGAAACGCGCTATTACACTTTTCGGTACTGTTTTGTTTCTCTGCTTACACTTCAGTGCTTGTAGAATGGCACAGGTGTTATCGACCCAATACAGCCAAAATATCGCACAAGCCGCCTACGGCACGGAGTCAAATCATCCGGGTATGAACGACGGGAATCTTGAGACGCTTGCTACACTTCCGGCGGAAAATGAGCGGAACTTTGTTATCCGGTTCGCTGAGATTCATCCCGTCCGAAAGATCGTTATTCACAATGAGAACCTTTTCCGCTTTGAAATGCAATATTTAGACGATGAAACTGGAGAGTGGGAGACTTTTGATACGATTATTCAGCGACGTAATATTGGCAACGAACGCGCACAAGCCGAATTCGTTTTTGATAGATTGAACTTTCAGACGCGGATGATTCGGATTGTTGTTACCCGAACTGTTGATGATGTAATCGTGAATAAGATGATCGCGGAACCCGATGATAAAATTGTTGACCAGCGGAAAACGCTTGCCGGTTTCTACTATCCGCATTATCGTGTCATGCAGCCCGCCATTGCTCAAATTCGGGAAATTGAAATTTATCATCTCGCTAATCGCTAATCGCGTACCGGTATTCGCTTTACGTTTTTCGTTCTTTACTCTTTGCTATTCGCGGTTTGCGGTTTGCTAATCGCTTCTTCGCGGACTGCGATGAGCTACTTTGGAGTTACTCTTTGATGCAAGTTCGTCCGATAAAGCGTTGCATAATTACCTGTTTGGTATTTTTTTCCCTTCTCTTTTTTTTCGGAACAGATCCCTTTTTGTCTTTCACCTACAACGGTTCGGCCGGCAATGCAGATGCAGCACCGGTTTCGTCCAGCAAACGGCGCGCCAGAACAGCCGTGCGTGAAGGCATAGGCGCACAACGAGAGATTGAATTGGTACGTACAACACCGCAAGGCGTAACGATTCAACTTTTCATCCCAGCGTCCGATTTTGAAATACGGACACAGGACAATAACGGCGATCACTTTCAGGGGTCTCGTGTTGAAACGCAGACTGTCTCTTTTCCCGGATGCCGTTTTACTGTCCAGTCTCCGGGGGCGTTACGACTCCCTGTGCAGTCTACCCTCATCAGTGTCCCTGTAGATGCCGATTTTCAAGTGCGCGTTGTTGAACAAGAGTTTAGCACACGTAAGGTAGCCGTCAGCAAAGAGGTCTCTGGTCTCTCAGAGAGTCTCTTTACCCACACCCCTAAAACTGACCGTTTTTTTCCTGCCAATCTCGTAGAAACCAGAGAAGCCGGCTGGATCCGGGAAAACCGGGTCCTCCCGATTCAATTCAATCCCGTCCAATACAATCCTGTGCGTCGAGAGCTGCGACTCTATCACAGACTTATTGTTGAAGTTCGTTTTCTCCGGTCAGGTGAAACGTTGTTAGCACAACGGGGACCCTTGATGCATGAGTCCGCTGCTTACGACACGATTTTTGAAAGCTTGTTGGTGAATCCGCAGGATGTTCGGCAGTGGCGTGGAACGACCTTTCGAGTGCCACAAGCACCAAGTATTACTGCCGTGGCACCTCGCCATAAACTCAGCGTGACTCAGGATGGGATGTATAGCGTTACTGGACGAGACTTGGAGGCAGTCGGCGTTGATATAGGCACGATTACGCCCAGAACATTGACAGTGACAAACAGAGGGAAACAGGTGCCAATCTTTGTTCGAGGTGAGGGCGACGGAAGATTCAATCCGACAGATGAAATTATTTTCTACGGCGAGCAGCTTCATGGAGAAGCGAGTTATATAAACCCATTTTCTGATGAGAATGTCTATTGGCTCTCGTGGAACGCCGGACCCGGAAGCCGAATGGGGACGCGGACCTCTCTTGATGGAAGTGTTGACGCTCAAACCCACCCGCACTTTCTCACACGTGCTCACTTTGAAAAAGATAGCCACTTTAGACGGTTCCCTAATGCGAACCTGACGGAGAACCAGAGGTATCAGGAATTCAGTCAGGGACTGCAGGAGCGTTGGTTTACTTTAACGGAATTACCACCCCTGCCAAATGACAGTTGGTTCTGGGCACAATTGACCGCCCCTCAGTCAAAACCGTTCGGTGTTACGCTCACGGGGGTGGCGAACACTGCTGTACCCGCAACGATACGCATCGGATTTTATGGCAGATCTAACACAGAACACCAAGCGGATGTATGGCTAAACGACGCGGTTAGCCTCGGCGAGGTGCGTTGGAGTGGTGAAGCCGAATATCAGCTGCAGAATCAACGCCCTCAATCTTTTCTCCAGAACGGACGGAATGTCATTCGTATCATCAATCCCGGAAGTGACGATCAACTCCTTGATATCATTCTGCTTAACTGGATTCAAATTGATTATCGCCGGACTTTTGAAGCGAAGGGAAATGTACTACCCTTTGCAATCACACCCTTTCCTGATGAAACTGGGGCTATCAACCCGAACTTTGAGGTCGTTTTAGAGAATTTCTCTACCCCTGACATAGAAATTTATGGTATTGACGGCACGCGGTATGTCGGTTTAGCACCTATTATTGACGATTCTGGGGCTGAGACTTACCGACTCCCGTTCCGTTCAACGCAAATTCGACCGAAGGATCTGGACGATACCGCCATCCAATATATCGCACTCGCGCGTAACCGGTTCCAAAAACCGAAAATTTCGGTAGACACGCCCTCCGATTTACGTAGCACGCACAACGCCGCGGATTACATTCTCATTACACACGAGAGTTTCATTGAAGATGTACAACCACTTGTCGATTTTCGCAGCCAGCAGGGCATGCGGACTAAAGTCGTCGATGTCCAAAATATCTACGACGAATTTAACCACGGTATTCTCAACCCGAATGCGATCCGGGAGTTCCTCAGTTACGCCTACGACAATTGGCAGCCACCTGCCCCGACTTATGTCTTCCTCGTCGGTGATACACATATCGATCTTAAGAACCAGCCCAATTTCGTTCCAACAACGCAGGTGCAAATCCCAGGATACGGTGCTTCGGCAACCGACCACCAATTCGTTACTTTTCGAGGCACAGACAGTTTCCCAGATATGCTGATTGGACGGATGCCAGCGAACAATCGTGTGGATGTCCGTATCTTTGTTGAGCGGACAATCAACTATGAAACGACTTCGCAGGTCGGCCCGTGGCACAAGAAACTTCTCATGCTTGCGGGTTCGGATCTTCGGTTTCACTCTCAAACGGACCGACTTATTTCTCGTAATCAACTCAGCGGTCGATATGAAACTGAACGCATCTACGCACCGTACACAGAAGAAGCGACTTTCGATGAACGGATCCGATCGCCTATCGCAAGACGCGTGATTGAAGGTTTCAACGACGGTGCCAGCCTCGTTAACTATATCGGACACGGGGGCGGTGGTATCTGGTCCTCCAGTCGGATGCTTGACTTTGAAGATCCTGAGCAGAACTTAACCAATATTTCACAACTCCCGTTGGTTATCAGCATGACCTGTTACACAGGTTCCTTTGACAGCAATAAAAATAGCCTTGTTGAGGAGCTCCTCCGATCTGAAAATGGCGGTGCGATTGCAGTCATTGGCGCAACCAGCATCGGGCTGTTAGACGGTGATTATCTTCTGAACCTGGAAATTTTCAATGTTATCTTCAAACAACGGACGCAGCATGTGGGGGCGGTGCTCGCTGAAGCCAAGACGCAGTTTCTTATTAACGCTCCAGGTTATCTCGATCTCGCTGAAGTCTTTACACTTTTCGGGGACCCAGCGACTCGGCTGAAACTGCCCAACAAGCAGATGCAAGTTGATGTAGAAATCGGTTCCTCGCGGAGTCGAGAGACTTTACTGACTGTCTCTGGAACGTTACCCGATCGCACTTTTAGCGGAGATGCCGAGATTACCGTTGTTCCTGTGATTGAAGATACTGTTGATGTACCGACAGAACAGGAAAAGGTCACCGTTACCAACGGACGGTTCACCACAGAAATAGAAATCCCAGCGAGTGTTGAATTTGATGTCGGTGATGTACAAGTTTACGCCTGGAATGCCGATGAAGATTTAATAGGCCACGCTTCATATAATGTTTTATCTCGATACGTTGATAATGTCCGTATTGCACCTTATCCGGTTGAACCGCATCAACCTGTTCACCTTTATACAGAAGTGTTGGATGAGAGCGGTATTGAAGAACTAACGCTTTTTTGGAGTTGGGATGCTGTTGAGTTTTTCACGATTCCTGTGAGTCGTCAAAACGGGACAACCTATAGAAGCGAACACCCAATTCCGGGATACCCTGAGGGGGACCTCATTGACTATTACTTAGAGGTGAAAGTAGAAGGCGGACGCACACTGCAAACGGAGGTCGTCACTTATGAATTCGGACACGTCAGATCTGAGATAGATCTCCTCCTTTTGGACCAGACGATTGCTTGGACAACAACACCGCCGTTTGTCCTCTCGGCACAAGTCCGCAATCAGGGCAGCGCACCTGCCCAAAACGTCCCTGTCCACTTTTATCTGCAAACCTTGAGTCCTGAAGCTGCTGCGGCTGTTACGCATACCACCTCTGTCCCGACGATTGAGGATCTACAGAACGCGACACCCCTTGGAGGCGTTCAGGTCATTTCTGAAATTTTACCCGGTAGTCAACGCGTTGTGAGCGTACCGTGGGAACCGACACCGGGGGAATACCTTATCTCTGTCTACGTAGATCCACCGTCTGAGGGACTTCCGCGCGGGAGTATCCTTGAGCAGCGGGAACTAAATAACAGCGCAGCGAAACGGTTTACGGGGAATCGGTTCGTTCTTACGCCTGATACGCTTGATCAACCGATCCGAAGCGCAGACGGAACTTTCCAAATTACTGTGCCAGCGGGCAACCTTCAAACCCCTACGGTGCTAACCTATTCGGAAGAAGCCTTGACGATTACAAACCAACCCGATATCGCTGCGGTTTCGGAAGCTGCGCCACAGGTTGCCTATCACCTCGATGTGGCTGAACAGACGGCGTTGGTGGCGACTGTTACATTCCTAAAAGGGGAAACCAGCGACGATGCTTATGTTTACAGGCGAGACGATGATAACGGCAATTGGGTTCGGGTGGGTGACGAGACTGCTGATGACGAGCGTATCTCCGCCGAGGTCGAGTTACCAGGGACGTTCGCGATGTTATCCCATAGCGATTCAACACCGCCTTCGGTTGAACTAACCTTTGAGCATCAGGGCTTCATTGATGGGGATTATGTCTCGGATACGCCTGTTATCTCTGCGCGGATTGAGGATGCCAACGGCGTTGACTCGCGTTCCGCACACATCATCCTCACGAAGAACGGGCAGCGCGTGCCAGAAGACGAATATGTAATTGCTGCGTCACCAACGAATAACAATCTCTTGTTGGTAACCTATACGCCTGTTTTGGAACCCGGAGAGTACCGCGTCCGGCTACAGGCACAGGACACAAACGGCAATATATCAGACACGGAGCGTACAGGAACAGTCGCTGGTGAGTTTGAGATTGCAAACATCGCCAATTTCCCCAACCCGTTCACACCCGGAAGCGGTACGCATTTTGCTTACTATCTCACGGAGAGTGCGGACGAGGTGAACCTGAATATCTACACGATAACGGGTCGCCGTATCGTGGCGATTGACACCCTCGATGCGTCTGTCTCTTACAACGAATACCACTACGACGGCTACGACAACGATGGTGAACCCCTTGCGAACGGGGTCTATCTCTACAAATTTACGGCACAGAAAGGCGATATCCGCAAACAGAAGGTCGGAAAAATAGCGGTGCGGAAGTAGGTGTGGGAACAAATTATGACCATAGTTCCTAATGCGATAATGGTCAGTCAATTATCGGCTGTTTGAGCGTACCCCAGAAGGTGATTTGTTTCTCTGCGGTAGGGGAAACGGAGAAGAAAGTTTCTGGCACCCATTCTGGATTTAAACCGAGTGAGAATCCATTCGCCACCTCGATGGGTTCGTTGACATCACCTGTAGCCTTTACGAGATAGATTGCACTATCGCCAAAGACTTCATTGATGGGTACTCTCTCACCAGGTTTCAGCTGGCGGACCATCTTTTTCAAGGCATAGGCGATCCACTGTCCATCGGGCGACCATGCTGGCTGACTGGTCTGAGCACCTGCCCCGACTCGCGTAAGTCTTCGGAGATTGTCGCTATTGGCATCTATAACGTAGATGTTGATGCCTTGATCTCCGGGATTCCCCGCAGCGAAGGCAATCTGTTTGCCATCGGGCGACCATGAGCATCCCGATAAGTTCCGAGCACCTCTGAGTTGTTTAGTCCTACCCCCATCGGCAGCCATTCTATAGAGATAATGCCGTCCAGGAACGCCTGCATTGTGGTTCCCACCGCGATAGGAATCATAGACGATCCATTGGCTATCTGGCGACCAAGCAGGATTGTTGTTGTCTCCCCTATTTGTCAATCGTCTTAGATTTGAACCATTTACATTAATTCTATAGATATCCATATTGCCTGTCCGATCCGAGACGAAGGCGATCCATTTTCCATTAGGCGACCAAGCGGGGTATAAATCTCTGCTGGGATGGTCTATCAACTTACGGGCCTCTCTGTTTCTGATATCCATCACGTAGATGTCGGGACTACCAGCATGATTGGAGAGATAGGCGAAAAAGCGTCCATCCGGGGACCAAGTGTGAGAAGATTTATTCGTGTTATTGGTTTCGAGTTTTTGAAGATTCTGTCCTGTGCTATCTATCAGATAAAGGTTAGATTTTCCTTCGTGCTTGGAAGTAAAAGACAGGGGCCCGGCTGCAGCGGCTTGTGAATACATGACGAGAAAGCTGCTACTGAGCAACAACGCAATCCATAAGGCTTTATATGCGAACTTTCTGTTTTTCATAGGGTATCCTCATAAAGTTTGCCCGACTACAGAAACGAGTAGGACAGATGCAAATTCAAGAAAGTAAAGAATTTACCTAAAAAAGGTGTGTCGGTATATGTTTCTCCTGTTATTAAAGACACATATTTTGGGCGGTATGGGTGCATAAAATGAAATAAATTTGGATTTTCGTCTGTGTAGATCTGATGAATAACTCATGAGTCTAAGCGGACAGCATAAACCTTGAAATATGGTAACTTATTTGCGGGCTTTACTATATACGGTTACTTTTCATCATTATCCCAATCTATAAGATAAAAAGATGTGCCATCTGCTTCGCTTTTCGGACTTTTTCAAGTTCACGGAGAACACTTTCATCCGGCCAAAGATCGTATTTCGCCTCGTAAAACCTAAGGAATTGGTCTTCATCCTCTGGAAATCTGAAGTTGCCAGACATCAATTTCTTCTTACCCGCAAGGAAGGTGCGAACTTCGGGCATATCCCTATAATGTGCGACGAGGTGCCTTCTGTATTCCCACTCAAATGTCTTGCGGTCATCAGTCTTATTCCAGATTTCTGCCAACACAGCGTCTGCGTCTTTACGATACGCTTGGTTCTTGGCTTGTGTGGCGATGTACTGAAGATAAAGTTGCGCCCGTTTCAACTCGCCACGATTACATTGGTGATGCCTCTGTTCATTTTTTCTCCAAGACTGCCTCAATTTTGGCTTCAATCTTTCGGGCAACCTCGCGTGCGAACTGCAGATTTGCTGAGTTGTCTGGACTGACCATGACCAGGACGTTGTTTTTCGCGAACAGGAGCAGCCCACCCTTTTCGCCGCTTTTTTGATCGACATGATACCATGTGGCATCCCCAATGACATCTTCAGGATTTGATTCGGATTGGAGGTGCACTCCGGCACCAATACGTGTTCCGATCCAGATCGCCTCTTTTCGCGCAGTGTACCAAGAATCAAATAACCAATATCGAACAACGAGTCCTCTGCTCCACCACTGATCGAACGTTGCGATAATAGATGAGCCACTTGGGGGGCCACCCCTTGAGGGGACACTGCCGCGATAGTTCGATCTGATTCGCATCATAGGGAGATCATACTCTTTGAGGACAACGGGCTCGAGTTTTACAACGCGATTGACATTAAAGAAAACACCACACCCAATTAGTATTGTTATCACAAAGAGAAGAAAACCGATGATATTTGTCGGCACATTGTGCCTTAAAAGAGTCTGTGTTTTCATTGAGAAAAGAATCGTAAAGTGACATTTAGCCGCCAAAGGCGTTCGCTACAATAACGAGGTCAAGGATATTCACGATGCCATCGCCGTTGAGATCGGGTTCGGGGTTCCCAAATTCATTGGCAACAAGCACGAGATCCAAAACATTTACAACGCCATCACCGTTAATATCCGTCAGAACACCTGTCGCTTTCAAGTAGATTTCGCCGTCTAAATCTGGAAGCGTGTGCCAGTGTTTATTCTCCACACCACCTGCGACAGCGGATACCTTCTCTGAAAAATAGATTTTGCGTTCCTTACCGCTGCGGTTATACACCGCCCAGCCATTAGTAAACTCGCGAATAAAAAGTCCTTCGATAGAGATTCCTTTAGGAGTTTTGTAGAGCTGCCCTTTTTCGCCGATAGGTTGACCGAGGTCGGCATCCCAGAAGTCATACCAATAGTGCTCGTGCGTATGGTCACCCGGTTCGCCACGCGCGTGTTCAGCAGAATGCCCTTCCCATATCTCATAAAGGTGCGTATGATTTTGAGAAACAATGCCAGTCACAAAGTTGACATAACCATTTGAATGCGTAAGACCCAGTGTCGTAAACGCACGCATCCAACGCTGGTTTGTAGGGCTGTCAAGCGGTTCTGTTTTATCTGCCCAACCCTCTAAGCAATTGATTTGAGGATGTTGAAAGTTCTGCTCTGACCACAACAAGGTGCTTTCCATTCGCGCAAATCCTGCGTAATCGCGACCATCTATAGTTTCCATAAAAGTTCCGTTTACATAGGGAGCAGAACGCGGGATCTTGGTGTAATTTGTATTGACGATAATAAGAAAGTCATCCCTGCTAACTCCCTCGCGGATACCTTGAAGCAGTGAAATCGCTGCTTCCCCTTTCTTCTTGAGCGTTGGCAAGGTGAGGTGTCCAGGTCGTAATCGTAAGTAAAATGAGAAAAAGTGTGTAAAATCTTTTCATTCATTGCTCCTTTTGATAAGTTTTAGAAATCCTTTGGCGTGCGACGAGGTCAAGAATATTGACAACCCATCGTCATTGGGATTCGGCAGATGCATCTATCTATTTCAGATAGATTTCACCATCTAAATCAGAGAGGGTATGCTGAACACCAGTAATACCGCTTGCAACAGCCGATGCTTGCTTCGGTAAACGGATCTTCTGTTCCTTTCCACTACGGTTATAGACCGCCCAGCCGTTGGTGAACTCACGAATGAATAAGCCCCTAATTGTGTGTCTCCTGCTATCCTGATAAAGTTGTCCCTTCTCGCCGACGGGACGACCGAGTGGAGCATCCCAGAAATCATACCAATAGTGTTCGTGGTTGTGATGGTGTAATTTGCCTTCTATATGGTCTAACTTATGTCCGGGGGAGATCTCGTATGCATGCGTATGGGTGATGCCTTCTACGCCAAGGGTGTAGCAAGCGTAGCCATCTGAATGTGTCAAGCTCAAAGTCGTAATCACACGCATCATTTGCTGGTTACGGGAGGAATCCGGGGGTTCAAACGATACGCCTTGACCTTCAAGCGCGTTGACTCGCGGTTCACGAAAATTCTGCTCCGACCATAACAATCTGCTTTCAATCTCTCGGAGTTTACGATGCGTATACCCCGTGTGAGGTGGATCGAGAAAAGATTCCATAAATATCCCATTAACGTAGGGTGCGGACAGGAGTGCGTTATTTTCGTTTGAGTTAACAATCATCAGAAAATCGTCACCGACAGCCTCACGAATACGACGCACCATAGAGATTCTCGCGGACCGCTCGGCTTCAATACTCCGATAATAGACCACTTTGTCATTATTACCCCTGCCATTATTAAGCGTGCTCCTGTCTTCCTCCCACTCACGCAAGAAGATACCGTCGTAAAGCGCACATTTCGCGACTGCAATGGCTTTCTGAATGAGGATGTCCTGTACAACAGGGTGTGTGAAGTCTATGAGGAAAGTTGAGGCACCAGCGTAAGCTTGAACGCGATTGCCATTCGCATCTCTTATCCAATGCGGCCACTCTTCAGGATAGTCGCTTGGATAGGCATTGATATGGTTAAGACTCACAAGTCTTAGGAAGTTAGGATTTTTTGAAAGAAGATCTTCTCTTTTCCCGTGAGCATTGTCTACTCTACCAAAGAGTCGAAGACCCTCGGGTGTCGGATGCCATTGCAGGTCAAACTCCAGACCACCCCAAAACAGATTGTAATATAGGATTGCGTCATCATCGGAGAAGTTTGGTAAGTTGAGAGGTTCGGAATCCCACGCCGAAAAGACCAAGGGGTAATCTCTTCCTGTGATACGAGGCGCTATTGCAACCCTTGATGTATCATCACAGACCCCGAAATTGCCATACTTGTCTAAAACCTTTAAGTGCGTCAGTCCATCGAGAGGTGAAAAATCCCTAATATTATTATTTTCTATCAACAACTTTTTGAGATTGACTAATCCTGCGAGTGGTGAAATATCTTCGATGTGGTTCTGCCAAATATGTAAAGTCTCTAAACGCGTGAGTGCTGCGAGCGGACGCAGATCTGAAATCTCGTTGTTTCCCAAATCAATAAAATCCAGTTCCGTTAAACCCGACAAAGGCGATATATCCTCAATCTTGTTCCCTATCAGAACAAGTCCTTCCAAATCAGTCGCATGTTCTAAGCCTGTCAGATCGGCAATCCCTTTTTCTCGCGCATCAAGACTGGTTAAGTGTTCTTGAAGATATGCGGGTGTCAATGGCTGGTCTGCCGGAATTTTAAGCGTTTCTCGAATCGCTTGTCGGAGTGCTGTGTCTGGCATCCATTGTGTCTCAGAAAGTCTGTGTGAATCCTTTGCGGCAGTGGATGTTAAATCCCGCTCTTTGTCTTGTAAACCGGCAGCGTTGTTTTTTCTGATAATGGCAGTTTGTCCTGTCTGATTTCGCACGGACGGTTTCGCGTTGGTCTCAATGACGATAGGTGCTTCAATAATTTCAATGGTCGGTTCCGATGCTGCCTCGAAACTATACGGCCTCTGAAGCCGAGCGAGGTATGTATCGCTGAGTCCGATCATCAACACCACCAAAATCGTAGCCGCCCCGACTGCGATCCAGGGAAGGACAGGTTTTGTAGATGGAGGCGACATCGGTTTCGTATCAACGGCTTTCTGAGTGATGTTTTCGGCAAGGTTCGCAGGGAGTTGAACGCTGCCGAACGTTTCTTGCATCAAGACGGTTTCTTCCTGTCGTAAACGGCGGCGGGCGCGCTGCAAACGACTGGTAATCGTATTCACGGAGACCCCAAGGAACCTACTAATCTCGCGAGTCGTCATTTCGCCAAGATAGTAGAGCGTCATCACAGTCCGTTCGCTTTCTGGGAGTTTATCAAGCAGTTCCTTGACCAGTTTCTGTCTACGTTCAGTAGATTCGGCCTCCTGTTGCGCTGCTATGTAACGGGCATAAGCGGATTTATCAATTGTGTCCATGGGTGTCGTCTCCAGCAACTGTAATCTGGGTTTGTTCTTTCGGTGCCAATTGCTGCATCTTCGACTTGTGGTGACATAGAGCCATCCAGCGAATTGGCGTGGATCCTTGAGGGTTGACAGTTTATTGTAGACTTGGAGAAAGACATCTTGAGTAATCTCTTCAGCGTGGTGAAAGTCGCCGATTTTTCGCCATGCCAGGGCGTGCACACTTTTCTGATATTTTCGGACTAAAGCCGTGAAGGCTGCGTCATCGCCCGACAAAATCCTATGAATCAGTTGAACATCTTCTTCTATCATTGTGCCACTCCGTAATGTTTAATCAAATTGGCGTTGCCTACTGATTTTCTTTTCAAACAAAAAAGATTCGTAAAGCGACACTTAGCCGCCAAAGGCGTTCGCTACAATAACGAGGTCAAGGATATTCACGACGCCATCACCGTTGAGATCGGGTTCAGCGTTTCCAAAGGCATTTGCAACAAGCACGAGATCCAAAACATTGACAACACCATCACTGTTAATATCCATCAGAGCACCTGTCGCTTTCAAGTAGATTTCGCCATCGAGATCGGGTATAGTGTGCCCTATGCTTGTGATACCGCTTGCGACACCGGAGGCTTTTTCCGGGAGTTGGATCTCTTGTGCCTGTCCAGAGCGGTTATACACTGCCCAGCCGTTGGTGAACTCTCGGATGAAGAGTCCTTCAATCGAGACACTTTTTCTATTTTTATGGAGTTGCCCTTTTTCACCTACCGGGCGACCAAGTGGCGCATCCCAGAAGTCATACCAATAGTGTTGGTGTGCGTGATCGACCAATTCACCACGAGCGTGTTCAGCAAAATGCCCCGGCCATATTTCATAGAGATGCTCATGATCTTCATAGAGAATCCCAGTCGATAAGTTGACATAACCGTCTGAATGGGTAAGACCCAACGTTGTAAAGAGACGCATCCATTGCTGATTTCTTGGGCTGTCAAGGGGTTGGGTTTTATCTGTCTGACCTTCTAAGCAATTAATTTGCGGGGATCGAAAGTGCTGCTCCGACCAGAGCAAGGTGTTTTCAATCTTTGCAAGCTCTGCATAAGTATAACCGCCTTGCGTTTCCATGAAAGTGCCATTGAGATAGGATGCCGAATGTGGTGCTTTCGAGTGAAGCGTGTTGGCGATAATAAGAAAATCCTCTCTGACTTCATCAACTCCCTCACGGATACGCCGAAGCATTTCAACCGCGCCTTCTTGGACATCGTTTGCATAATAGCGGTGCACAGGTTTGTCAAACCACCATTCTGCCCACCAATCCAAGAAGATACCATCATAGAGTCCACATTTGGCAATCGCGACCGCTCGTTGAACAACTTGGTCTTGGACTTCGGGCAGTGTGAAGTCAATAAGAAATGGCTCCCCATCAACTTCAATTCTATTTCCAGATTCATCTCTCACCCAATAGGGCCAATCTTCTGGATACTTATTGGGGTTTTCGGCTTGATAGTTCATTGAAACAATGAAAATCATGTTTGGGTTCAGAGCAAGCATCTCATCCCACCCTTCCTTTGCGGATTCGACATGCAAAAAATTTTTTACACCTTCAGGGGTTGGCACCCACTTCAAACCAAACAGCAGGCTACTCCAAGATAAATCATGATATGCCATGCGTTCATTCCAAGATAGTTCTGGCAAGTTAATGATGTTTTGCCATGCTGAGAAAATCGAAGGATACTCACGCTTCTCAACTCGCTCACGGATCGGGATACTCGGTAAGTCACAAACTGAATCGAATCCGAATTCTTTCAACTTTGATGCTGGCAGTGTAGTAAGAAGGCTACCTTCATGTCCCCTGTGGAATGAAACATTTTCAAGGTTTGCTAACCCTGCAAGCGGCGATAGGTCTGAAATCTGATTGTAGTCGAGATTAAGTTCTTTTAGGTTTACCAACCCTGCAAGCGGCGCGACATCTCGAATCTGGTTGTGTTTCAGATCTAACACTCGCAAGTTAACAAGCGCAGCAAGCGGTGAGATGTTCTGAATCTGGTTAGTAGCTAAATTCAACTCTTCTAAATTCGTCAATTTTGCTAACGGTGCGATATCTGATATTTGGTTCTCATAAAGTTTCAAGACTTTCAGTGATACTAAATTCTCAAGGGGCGTAAGATCGCTTACCGTGCTGTCGGATATATGTAAAAACGCAAGGTTTTCAGCGTACTCCAACCCTTGAAGCGTTGATATGTCAGTCCCTAAAATCACTAAACCTGTCATCCTTTGTAAGTCCCTAATTGTTAGGGGTACATTCTCCGGGATATCCTGTGTCTCGCGAACCGCCTGCCGGAGATTCGGGTCTGGCATCCAATGGGTCTCTTGAGCGTAAGTAGCGTTAGTGCCTATAAACAAAGCAACCATAAGCGAAAAAAGTTTTTTATTCATAGCATCCTCTATTGAAACAGTTATAAGTTATAAGGCTGTCTGAATCGCGGATTATTGTAGATTTACCGGATTCGCGGATGTTGAGTTACTTTAAGATGACCATTTTTCGCAGATACGATAAGTCACCTACTTGGAGTTGGTAGAAATAGGTGCCACTGGCGACACGTTCCCCAACATCATTTCTGCCGTCCCAATACGCCGCACGACTCCGGTCTGTGTAATAACCGGCATGTTGATGTCCAAGGTTGAGGTGACGAACAACAGCCCCGCGTGTATCGTAGATAGTGATTGTCACCCCACTCGGATTCGCTAACTGATACGGTATCCACGTCTCTGGATTAAACGGATTCGGATAGTTCGCAAGTAAGGTCGTCTCTTCAGGAACCAGCAGTGACAGGAGACTTTGAAGATAAGCAATCCCCTCTCGGAAGGCAACCGAACCATCGTCTTCAAGCCGGGCTTGGTCTATCCACGCCTGTACCACAGCAGGATTAAGGTGCTCAATATTGTCCATCGCAAGCATCGTAGGGGACGCTGCACCTGTCGACTCACCAAGATGTTGCGCGATGAGGATGAGATCTTGAATGTTAATAAGACCATCATCGTTTACGTCTACTTCAGCATTCGCAGCCGCAGGTTCACCAAACTGCTGTGCGACCCGGATCATATCCAGAATGCTGACGCGTCCATCCTGATTCACATCCCATGCTGGATACTCGCCCACAGTTATCGTTATGTTCGGCGCAGCCGTAGGTATAGCCGTCCCTGTCGCAGAACCAAACTCAAAATCACTGAGTGTTACGTGCGTCTCCCCACTTGCTTTTGCGACGAATGTTACCGATGAGAGTGTGCCAGTGCCTTTAACACCCACTTCAGAGATTCGCGCGGCACTGAGTCCGGTAATCTTCCCCAATCTGTTGTTAATAGTTCCTTTTTGAAAGAAAGTCGTTTCGCCACCGGTCTTCAAGAAGTCTCCTTCATGAACTTCAACGGCTTCAAGATGCGTTGGATCGAATGCGATGTCAACCTGCCATCCCGCTAAATCGGCGACGTGTTCTGCGTTGAGATCGACAGTAAACCTATCGCCAATGAGAACGTTTGTTGTGGTTGAAGACAAGGCGAAGCTGCCCCCTGGCGGTATCACCGTGTAGGCAGTGCCGTCTTCAAATCCGAAAAAGCCTGTCCAAACGCCTCCTGTCTCGTCGGGGCTTCTGTACGTTCTCTGAAAAACAGCAACTAACATAAGGTTTGCTCCCTCTCTGAGCGTAACAGGGATAAATTCTGTATAATCTTTGTTGCCTCTTGATGTCGGATGGTTGTGAACCAACGCTCCGTTGAGCCAAATTTTGACAGAATCACCACTTCCAACCAGTAGATTTGCCTTCTGAGTTTCTGGAGAGCTTAGGGTAATCAAACCGTAAGCAACATGACGGTATGTATCGTCTGTAATCAAGTTAGTAGCCTTCACCATCTCATTTATGTTTCCGTAAGATGGAGAGATTCTGCCGATGGTCCAGACGCTGTTTCCCAAAGACTCTCCCTCTTTCGCACCGTTTTTTGCGATGTCCAGTTCTGTTACGGCATCCTTACTCATGCGTGCCAGAAAATCTATGCCGGATTCAGCAGCATCTATGCTTGACATTCCGGGTGTTGGTGCAATCATCCATAACCACGGACCCTCTATTTTCGGTCCCTTTGTTGGAAACCCTGGATTACCAGCTGTCCATATAGGAATCTTCCCGAATAATTCTGCTATAGGCGAGAAATCCGATATATTATTATTCGTGAGACCTAAGAGTTCCAATTGACTTAGCGATGCAAGAGGCGATACATCTGATAGGTCGCCACCCACAAGAGTCAGACGTCTCAAATTTGTTAGGTTCGCGATCGGAGATATGTCTGACATTCCTCCGATACTATAAAGTAGCAGCCTTTTCAAACCTTTTAGGTTCGCAAGTGGTGAAAGATCTGATACTGCTTTGGGTCGGTTGTGACCCAATTCAAGCCATCTCAAGTTTGTTAATCCCCGCAGTGGGGAAATATCATCTATGGCAAGCTCCCAAACTCCGAGGCCTTCGAGGTGGGTGAGTTCTGATAGTGGTGATAAATCAGATATCATTCTTCCGCTTATCCAAATCTCTTTCAGCGTCTTTAATTTCGCTACAGACCCGACTAAATTGGATAAGTCGGTTATTAATTTACTGCGGAGTCTTAGCTTTTCGAGATTTGTTGCGAACTCCAGTCCTGTGAAATCACGGATGTCGTGGTCTATTGCGTTAAGCGTCCTTAACGTTGCCATCTCCGCCGCTGTAATGACCGCATTTGGACTCTTGTCAAGTGCTCTTGTAACTGCGGCGCGCAAGTTTGGATCGGGAATGTAAACTGACGCTCCGGGGATCGGGCCGGTTTGAGGTGAAATCGGTGTAACCACCTGGCTCTCAGGAAAACTCAGCGCAGCAACAACATCACTGAAGTTCGATGTCCAGGTATCCCGCTTCACTGTACCAGTTTCCAAGACCAGCAACCCTAAACTTTGTAAACTCGTATTCTCACGAATCTTCTGAAGGAAGGTCTCTGTTTCTAAACCGACACCTGCCGCAGCGCGTGGCGCATCAAGCGGTGCCTGAAATGCCTCATAGAATCGCTGAACGGGTTCAATCCCACCAAATATATCGCCTGCTGCCTCAAGTGCCTGACGATACCGTTGGGTATCCTCGGATACGAGAGTATCCATGACAGATTTCGGCACATAGAGCCGTAAGGCTTGGGCTTTGTTATAGGGGGGATTGGCGTTCTGCTGAATAACAGGACGTATCTGGTCTTCAAAGGTCTTCATGCCTTCAGTGTGGCAGCCGATGCACGACAGACCATTCCGGACGGTCGGATCACTCGCAGCCGGATTGGAAACAATACTTATCGGTGCAGCGTCAAGTCGATTCCCACTCGCATCTGTGAGATAGTATGCCTGTAAACCGTTGGGTAAGTTGAAGACAACCTCGCCCCCATCATAAGTAAAAGCCAGCGGATGTGTGAAGATATTCTGAGTTTCGGCACTCCCCGCAAAGTCGTAACTTTTCCAATACGCACCGTATCGAGACGTGTGGCGTTCCACGACGCGATTGTGATTCGAGACCCCCGAATTGTTGAAACCTGCGCGCCAGACGCGTTTTCCCGCTGCGTTCTGGAGATTTTCAATAACATTCACTTCAAGTCGTGTTTCCAACTCCTGAACGGTCGAAGGCAGCCCCAGAATGTCGTCATAGAGCGGTGGCAGTGAAGCAGACGCAAGGAACCAATCGACATGAACGAATGGCACTTCACAGTTCATTGCTTGACGGAGATTCATGACTGTTTCCCGCAGCGGTGTCTCCGTGGGCGCGTTAAATTCAACCTGATACGGATATTCCGCTTCGATGAGTGTCCACCGATTGATGCCAACTTCCCATTCGTAGTCTCGCAGATCAATATAGAAGATTGTTTCTTCAGGATCAATGGCTTCTGGTCGGATGACCTCGCGTCCCCAAGAGAGGCTATTGACGAGTTTTGAGAGTGCGCGTTGATAGGCGTGGAGTGCCTCGGTCGTTTCACCGGCGTTATAGAGATGCGTCAGTGTAAAATAGCGTGCGAAGGTTCGGTCAAAGGGTGCGAGTGTGTTGAGGTGTCTCTCAATGGTATTCAGCATCTTTTGGGGTGTAATGAAGGGCCCGCCTGCTTCAGTGGTGCTTCTCCAGTCCGATGCACCCGCCAGAATCCAGCGGCGAACGGTATCGATTGCAGCGGGTGTAAGCGGGGGTTGTCCAAGGGGCATTCGTTTTTCGACCCGGTTTTCAGTCAGTCGTGTATAGAGTTTGGAGGCGTTGGGTCTCCTCGGAACGACTGCGCCAGTTTCGATGAGTGTGGTATGCTCAATAATGAGACTCTCGGTAAAGGCACCGTGTTCGCCGTGGCAGTTGAGACAACTTTGCTCAAAAATAGCGGACACCTGCTGTGCGAGATTCTGTTGGGCATCAACAGTATAAAAATTGCCTAAAATTAACGTCAATAGGCAGATGGATATGGCAACTATTTTCCAATGTTTCATTTATTTTTTTTCCTCCACTTGCAAATCAAATCAAAGGTTGTATCCAACTTTAAAGTGGTGCACATTTCTCGTGTTATGGGATGGACACACTAAAAGGGCTATACAGGTAAGCGTCTTTGCCCGCCGAAGAGATATGTCTTAGCTCAATTTCCTGTGAACCGTATGCTATATAGACACTTTTTTTCTGAAAAAACGTGCATAATTTGAAAAAAAATGAGGTGGAAGTGAATTTGATAATAGGTTTGCTTTGAGTATTGGATCCCGATGCACGACTTCGCACGATCTTCTACCAAAAAGGAAAAGCGAAGTACGAGACTTCGCTAATGGTTTGTTGGATATATCAGTCTTGTCCGAATGGTCTCCCAATCGCAACATCTCTTTCTTGGGATTTCGCGGGTTACCCCCGCCCAAACACCAAAACGTCGTAATCCTGTCCGCTGTATGCAAACTGCTTTTCAAACCGACCTTCGCAGGTAAATCCGACAGATTCTAAAACCGCTGCCTTCTGCTCAGCACCGCTATCAACATAACACTGCACCTTCACATCGGGAAACGTCACCGCTGAAAGCAACGCTGGAACAGCGTCTGTGAAATTGGGATGAAAAAAGAGGTCCAATACCGCAGTCGCCGGTTGCCAGCGTCCGTCCCTGCTTACAGTCGCCCACCCAACGATGGCACCCTCCGAAGTAACCAGCAATTTGGCAGCGTCGTAGGTATCTTCAGTTTCCAAAGCGTGTTTGAAGCCGAGGAAGCCGCCTTCCATATTCGTAGGACCGTAGACATCCCATGCCAGACTCCGGAGCGCGTCCCATCCGACAATCCCTGAGAGTGCCGTGACTTTCGGCCAATCGTGCCATTCAACCGATTTCGGTTCCACAGGCGCAGGCGCGAAATAGCGATCTTCAAAGTCTGCGTTCACATGATACTTCATAAAACCAGATGCTGGAAACACGCTCTCAAATCCGAAACTGTGATAGATATAATACGGATGGCTGTTGTAGCCTGTACCGAGGTAAAGTGCGCGACCGGTGCGCTGTCGGAAATCCTCCATCTGGTATCCCATCACGCCTTTACATGCGCCTTTCCTGCGTTGGTTCGGGAGCGTAAAGACATGCCCTAAGATACCGATACCTTCGTGCTCGACCGTCATAATGTTGGTAATCACGCGTCCATCAAGCTTACCGACATAGAAACGGGTTTCCAACGCATCAAGTGCTTCCGTGACGCACCGTTCAATATGCCATTCCCAGTTGCCGCCTTTATGCCCCAGGAACTGCTTTACCTCTTCAGCATGGACCCCATCGGGGGCAATAATCACACCCACTTCCATCCGTTCTTCTGTCTTTAATACCGCTTCTCCGAGTTTATCGTACATAAGCACCTCTATTGAATCTATTTTAATAAAATAAAATTGAAACCGTCTCGAAAATATGATATACTTAAAAAGACTTGATGTCAAGTCCGAGATGCTTGTATTACGGTAGTCAGTCGCTCAGGTTTAAAGCGTATGTGCTATGTTGGAACACGTAAAGGGTTCAGATGGAGGGATGATGGAAACAGAACAGACACTGGTGCTGATTAAGCCCGATGGAGTCCAACGTGGACTTATCGGTGAAGTTATTGCACGCTACGAGCGCAAGGGACTGAAAGTTGTCGGAATGAAACTTCAGCAACTCCCGCGCGAGACGGTAGAAGCACTTTACGCCGTCCATCAGGGACGCTCTTTTTACGATGTCCTTATTGAATTCATGACTTCGGCACCCATCGTCGCCTTAGTTATTGAGGGACGAAACGCGATAGAATTGGTACGGCTGCTAAACGGAGATACCGATCCGACAAAATCGCAACCCGGAACAATTCGGGGTGATTTATCAGTGAACGTAACGCATAACATTGTACACGCATCGGACTCCCAAGAGAGTGCTAAGCGTGAACTCGACATCGTATTCCGATCTGAAGAACACTACAAATATAACCGAGTAGACGAAGTAATCTTGCATCCAGCAGTCGTGTAACTTGGATATACGAACCTGCATTCATAACATCTTTAAGCTTGATTTGGATGAGTTAGATTGTGTATAAGCACAGGAGACTTTGTCTGAATCAGGTTTTTTATTGCAATTTTGTGCAATATAATTTATTATGAAGTTATATTTATAGACAAAATCTAACCGTAGCAGCGCGCTGCCAGAGCGTGCTTGCGATAAAAATTGGAGGAAAAATCAGTGAAAAAAGCTCTATTAACCCTTGGTGTGATGTGTTTCAGTCTTATCGCTGTTCATATTAGCACTGCCGAGATTGACTTTGAAACCGCGGTCGGTATCTGGTTGTTCGACGAAGGCAAGGGCGGTGTCGCTGGAGACATTTCTGGGCAAGGTAACGACGGAGAATTGGTAAAGTCTCCCTCGTGGGTAGATGGTAAATTCGGAAAGGCACTTGAATTTGATGGAAAAGCCAGTTGTGTACAAACTGGTCAGAAACTGCTCGACAACCTCGAAGAATTCACCATTCTTACATGGGTACAGACCACAGACACTCCTGTGAACCGGACTGGACTCGTCGGACAGAACGATTCTCCTGAGTTTGGGTTCATTACAGCCCAAGCGATCAACCTCTGGACACCTACTGCGGGTGGCACACAGAACCCTTGGAAATACAAACACGGGGACGGTGAATGGCATCATGTCGGGTGTGTCGCTACGACAGAATACGTCCATACCTATATTGATGGTGAATACGTTGAGAAAAAAGGTGGTTGGGCAAATCACGGCACATCTGCCTTTAACGTCAATATCGGTGGATGTGGTGTTTGGGATCCAGGTGGAAACTTCTTCCCAGGTCTCATGGACGAGGTCGCCATTTTCCATTCAGCCTTGGAGCAGGAAGATATTCAAGAACTGATGGACGTAGGGTTCGAGCAGTATTTGGCGGTTGACCCTGAAGGTAAACTCGAAACAACATGGGGTCGTATTAAAGCAACTAACCATTTTAGGTAATGACGATTGCTATTTCCAATACGCGTGAGCGCGTTTTTCCAGCGCGCTCACTGTAAAACATTGAAAGGAAAAACTGTGAAGAAAGTTTTATTAACCCTCGGTGTAATCTGTTTCAGCCTCATTGTTGTGCACATCAGCATTGCCGAGATTGATTTTGAATCTGCGGTCGGTATCTGGTTGTTTGACGAAGGCAAAGGCGGGGTTGCTAAAGACTTATCTGGGCAAGGAAACGACGGCGAAGTCGTCAAAGCACCGTGGGTAGATGGTAAATTCGGCAAAGCACTCGATTTTGATGGGAAAGCCGGGTGCGTTAAGACTGGGCAGAAACTCCTTGAGGCTCTCGAAGAGTTCACTATTCTGGCATGGATACAAAGCACGGACGATCCGCCCGCCCGGACTGGACTTGTTGGACAGAACAACGCACCTGAATTCGGTTTTATTACCACCAATGAACTCAGTCTCTGGACACCTTCGGCGGGGCTGACGAATAATCCCTGGAAACACAAGCACGGTGATGGGAACTGGCATCACGTCGGGTGTGTCGCAACTCAGGACTACGTCCATACTTATATTGATGGTGAGTACGCCGAGCAGAAGGGAAAATGGGGGAATCACGGCGCAGCACCTTTCGACGTTAACATCGGTGGCTGTGGGGTCTGGGATCCAGGCGGAAACTTTTTCCCGGGTCTGATGGACGAAGTCATGATTTTCCACTCGGCATTAGAACAAGAAGATATCCAAGAGTTAATGGACAAAGGGTATCAGAATTATTTGGCAGTTGACCCTGAAGGCAAACTCGAAACAACGTGGGGGCGTATTAAGGCGACTCATCATACCAAGTAACAACTTTCCTTTTCTTTAACACCCGTAGGGGCTGGGTTTCCCAGCCCTTTTTCAACACCCGTAGGGGCTGGGTTTCCCAGCCCTTTTTCAACACCCGTAGGGGCTGGGTTTCCCAGCCCTACTCTCCTATTTCGATTCATGCAGCTCCTTGAGCATATCTAACGCCACCTTATTACCCGGTTCTAATTCTAAAACCTTTTCAAAGGTACCAATCGCCTCTGAAATATGGCCTATTTTCTGATAAGCGACACCTAACGCACCATACGCCCGAACGTGCGTTCCGTCAATTTCGATAACCTTTTTAAAATGGGAGATGGCTTCGGGGTAGTGATTTTTCATTACAAGAATTAAACCCAATCTGTAAATGGCTTGGACATCCCCTGTCTCGTGGGCTATAATCTGTTTGTAGTGCGGTTCGGCTGCCGCATAACGGCGTTTTTTCCAATAGACACCGGCAAGGTTGCGGTGCAGGGACAGTTTTACTGGCTGCAGCGCAAGGGCTTTCTGATAGTGCCCGATCGCTGCCTCAAGTTGATTTGTGTTCTCATACACCATCGCCAGATTCGCATGCACATTCGAGAAAAAAGGTCCGTAATCCGAAATGCCCAATTGTCCTTGAGGCGTGCTATTTTCTCCGTTCCTGATGAGTAATTCCCCGAACTGAAGTGTCTTTTGACAGGCGAGAATTGCTGCATCCGTCTGTCCAATTTCATAGTAGATCTGTCCCATGTAGTTATAGACTTGTGCTTTCAAATAGACTATCTCGTCTGTGCTTCTCTCTTTCTGAATTTCCGCATCGTTGTGGAGTAACCATTGCGTGCGTTCAAACACAGCAAGGGCTTCAGTATGTTGTCCTGTATGCATGAGTGAAATCCCGTAGTCAAACCACACTTTTATATCTTTTTGCGTATCTGTGATGAGGGGCGCAAATTCAGCCACAGCACGGGCATAATAGCCCCTTGACATGTAGTGCCTACCGCGTTCAGCATACAGAGGTGCAGTGACACCGGCTTGTAAGACTTCCCACCACGCTGGATCTGCTAACTCACCGTACTGACTGGGGTGGCGTGCTGCTTGGGCGTGCTGGTGTGCCGCTTGTGTATCCCCTACCGCAATCGCGATTTGTGCCATCAAGGCGTGTGCTTCGCTCTGCCCCGGATTCAGACGAAGGGCACTCTCCAAATGCGTCCGAGCGGCTTCTATCTGCTGCCTTGACAGCGCGATTTCGCCGAGCCAGAGTTCGGAGAAGGGGTTGTCCGGTTGGAGCTGCTTCGCCCGTTCCAAATGCTGGCGTGCTTCATCAAGCCGTCCTAAAATACGGAGTGCCGAAGCGAGATAGAGATGGGCAGGCACATATTTCGGCTCCAAAGCGAGCGCACGGGTTAGATGTTCAACCGCCTCCTTAGGGTAGTGCTGCTTGTTGAGTCTGCCGAGTAGATAGTGCCACCGGAATTCATTCGGAGCGAGTTGGCTGGCTTGGCGATAACACGGTATCGCTGGAATTTCCCAGCCGTGACTCAGGTAGATATCCCCCAAGTGTCCCCATACCTTCACATCATCTGGAGCGTTTCGGACTGACCCTTGAGCAGCTTCGATGGCATCTAAAAGGAGTTTTTCTTCTACTAAACCGAGATCCGCGGGTTGTGGAACATCAATCTCACTCCCTATAGGTGTAAGCGTGTTGATTAACATGAGAGATAAACAAAGCGTTAATTTCTTCAAAACGACACCCCCTCTCCCTGATACACTGTTACGCGCCGGTTAACAGCGGAACCTGGAAATTTTTCACGATTCCCATCGGGCCAGTGTACTTCAATCGCTTTGACGGCATCGATTTTTCCCAATCCAAAGTGGACGCTCGGTTCACTACTACTGAGATAACTTGTTCCCGGCAGGACGTGAGCCATCAAGTTGCGTGATTCGGTGCGTAGTGTCAGGTGTGCACCGAGGGCATCTCGGTTCTGCGTAATGGCTTGAACAAAAAGATAGTTGTTCTGCGATGGCGCGCCATCATTTCGGAAAAGGCGAATCCGATTGTCCAGGCTGCTCACCACCATATCGACATCGCCATCTCGGTCAATATCCCCGAAAGCCATGCCGCGACTCACTTCAACCGGTCGTGTGAAATCGGGAGCACGCCCGCTTACATCCTTAAAAGTGATGGTTGATACTGGATTTTCAGACCCCCCCTGAGAATTTTGGAAAAGCAAATTCGGCTCAGCGTAGAAGTTCCAGAATTCGCCAACGTTGGCACCCTCTAAGATAGCCCCACGCTTCACACGTCCATTGACAAGGGCAATATCGAGGTCGGCATCGTTGTCAAAATCGAGAAATCCGCACCCGAAGCCTGTAAAAAGCAGATCGTGTCCAGCGAAGCCTGCGACCTCAGTCATATCAACAAACACGGTATACGGAGAGGCGATGTAAAGTGTGTTCGTTTCGCCGGACAAATGGGTTGCGAAGAGATCCGCTCTCATATCACCGTTGACATCTCCGACTGCAATGCCCATGCTGCCTTCGGGTTGTCCATAAGCGTTAAAGGCGAGCCCGCGTACGATTGCTTCCTCAATGAAAGTGCCATCTGTCTGATTGACCCAGAGCTGATTTGCTTCACCATCGTTCGCGACGTAAAAATCTACCCATCCATCACCTGTCAGATCAAGACAGACAACACCGAGACCTCTGCCCGGCATTGCAGCGATACCCGCCTGTTGTGTGACATCAGTGAACGTGCCGTCACCCCTGTTTCGGAATAGGCGATCTGGAGCCGCATCGAATACTTGTGGATTGCAGTAATCTGGCGCACTGTGCTTTCCACGACACACCGCTGCTGGATCAAATTGAACATAATTGGCAACATAGAGATCGAGATATCCGTCCCTATCGTAATCGCCGAAGGTCGCCGATGTTCCCCATGCCTCGTTTGAGATACCTACGTCTGCAAGACTAAAAGTACCATCTCCGTTGTTTCGGTAAAATCCATCGGATCCGTAGTTCGTTACGTGGACATCAGCGTCCCCATCATTATCCACATCACCGATTGCAACCCCTTGTCCGTAGCCCTTGTCTCCGATGCCAGCAGCATCTGTAACGTCAACAAACGTTCCGTCGGGTTGTTGTCGGAAGAGCCGGTTGGGGGCAGGTGTATCGGCTTTGCCCGGCGGTGGAAATCGGATGTGCAGAACATCCAAGTCAGCATCGTTATCGTAATCGAACAGGGCAACGCCGCTCCCGATGACTTCTGGCAAAGCGTGAGTGCCTGCTTGCCAAGCCTTGTCTGTCTGTGGGAAACCAAGTACTGAAGTCACTTCTGTAAAGAGGAGGACATCGGTTTCTGCTTCGGCTGTCCATAAGATACTCGTAAGAAGAATAAAAATTGTTGTGTACCGTTTAACAAACATATTACGTATTAAATTTATAAGGTTTCGCGTGTAAAGACTTTGTGTGCTTTACCATCAAGGAACGTTTGAATTCGTATATTCCTGCCGTATTCTAACAGAATTTTGTTCTTCTTACTATTTATTTTTTTTGAGAATTATTGCACTTTATGCTATACTAACAAAATAGGACTTCTGAAAAAAACTTGCATTTTAATGCAAAATGTGTCAAAATATATTTAGTCTGCTATTTCTGGTAACGCTGCGAAAAGCATCGGGCAGTCAACATGTCCTGATGACTTCAGGAACAGCGGAATAGGTTCAAAAGACAAACCCGCCTTCTGGCGCGGTAAATCTCTAAAGAAAGCGAGAGGATTGAAATGAAATTTAATGCTTTAACATTTATTCTGTTCAGTCTTGGACTGATGGCTATGAGTCTCGTTGCTGTCAACAGCAGTAGTGCCGAAATTGATCCCAGTAGTGTCGTAGGTATTTGGTTGTTTGATGACGGGGCAGGAAGCGTAGCGATGGACTCATCAGGAAATAACAATCATGGAACCATCGTCAACGCTCCAATTTGGGTGGACGGACGGTTCGGCGGTGCTTTGGGCTTTGATGGCACGGGCAACTGTGTGAGCACAGGGCAGAAACTTCTCAACGGTCGGCGTGAATTCAGTGTCGTTGCTTGGGTGAAACCGGGGAATATTACCTCCAATCGTGTCGGATTAATAGGACAAAACGATTCACCGGAATTCGGTTTTATTAACCCAACGACCGTTGCCTTGTGGACACCGACTGCTGGCAGCAATAATAATCCGTATCCACATCCATCTGGTGAATGGCACCACGTTGCTGCTGTTGCTACCCGAGAATTCACCAAGGTTTACGTGGATGGAGAAGCCACGACGGTAGAAGGCAGCTGGCCCAACCACGGTCGGTCGGATTTCAACGTCAATATCGGCGGGTGTGGCATTTGGGATGGTGATGGCAACTGGTTCACGGGTGCTATGGACGAAGTCGGGCTTTTCCATGCCCCCTTGACCGATGACGATATTGCTGACGTTATGAATAACGGTTTACAGGTCTTGGGTGTCGCGGTAGAACCTGCTGGAAAAATCGCTGTCACTTGGGGAATGCTTAAACGGCACGATTAATCCAATATAGACGGAGATGCTGGGGATGTGGTAGGTTCTATCGCATCCACAGCTGTCGTCTCTATTTTTACCCTGCTGCTTTTAAAGAGAAAAGCCCCGGTCTGGAACGTGTTTAAATAAAACATGTCCCAAAACTGGGGCAAAAATTTGCAAGACGCGTCGCAGCCACTATCGTTTGTTGAACGATACAGCTTCAAAACGATTCTACAAACGCTATTGGTGCGCTCATACAGAGGCACCGTCAAGGAGATTACATCTCCGCATCGCCATACTGACGAGGCTCACGGCGTTGCTCACGAGGACGTGCTGGGTTGACTTTCAGCGGACGTCCCATCATTTCTTGACCGTCCAACGCTTCTATCGCTCGCTCGCCATCCTCTTGGTTTTCCATTTCAACGAAGCCAAATCCTTTGGAGCGACCATCGTACCGGTCACGGATAATCGTAGCAGTTGCAACCGGACCGTACTCACTAAAGAGTGCTTCAAGGTCCTCTTCCGTGGCCGCATAAGGCACGTTGCCAACGTAGATATTCATCTCGTTTCTCCTTTTAAAAATTATATGTATCCCGACCCGGTATTATGAATACGAACGGCGCATCCACGCGCACCGATATTTCCCAAAACACCAAGAAAGGGATAAGAATACGGGAAAATGAGAAAACTGAGCACTGTCAGCATTTTCAAAGGCAGAAATTTGGCAGCAAGCATAGGAAAGATTGGCAAAAAGTAATTCTTATCAATCTCTTGTTGGATCCTCGTCACATTGCATAATGAGCATGCTCTGATTCCAAACCGTAAAACTGTCAAAACACTACTCGTAAATTTGCCAGCGGACACTATCACATTTCCCTTAAATTTACGTTAACCTAAATTATACCATAATTGATATTGTTTGTCAACTTTAATAATTTTCGGACTTACCTATTTCCTTTTAAAGTCCATCTGATGACGGGGTTTAACGGTTTAAATACAACAAAGTGTGCCGGTTTTCAGGGCAATTCGTGTGAGTTCCGAAATTTAAGTGCTAAAAATGTTACTTCGCGATCATCCAGTTATCACCGATACCCGCCTCTGTCCGCAGTGGTACCCGTAGCGACATCGCGTTCTCCATCTCCTCACAAACAATCTCAGCGTATACTTCGGCGTGTGCTTCGGGGGTCTCAAGCACTAATTCATCGTGAATCTGTAGGAGCATTTTCATGGAGAGCCTGTCTTTATCGATACGTTGCTGCACCCGAACCATTGCCGCCTTCATCAAGTCTGCAGCGGAACCTTGCACCACTGTATTGATTGCCAACCGTTCGCCGAGGCTTCGCTGCCTTTGGTTGGAAGCGTAGATCTCTGGGATTGCCCGTCGCCGTCCGGTAAGCGTGCTAACGTATCCCTGATCCGATGCCTCGCGGACACACGCCTGTAAAAAGCTGTCTATCCCCGGAAAACGGGTCTTATAATCCGCAATGAGGGCTGCCGCTTCCTGGACCTGCATCCCTTTAATCCGGCGCGCGAGACCTGTCGGTGATACACCGTAGATGATACCGAAATTGATAGTCTTGGCTTTATCCCGAAGCTCCCGCGTAACGGAGTCCGTCGGGACCTCAAACACTGCGAAGCAACTGCTGTGTGGATGTCTAAATCCTCAGTGAACGTTTCGATTAAATGCTCGTCTTCACTGAAGTGCGCAAGGATGCGAAGTTCAATCTGTGAGTAATCCGCACAGATTAACTTGTGTCCCTCGGGTGCTATGAACGCACGCCGCAACTGTCTACCGATTTCTGTCCGGACTGGAATGTTCTGTAAATTCGGGCGATCCGACTTCAAACGTCCTGTTGCTGTTGTGAGTTGGTAGAGATGTGTGTGGATACGCTCGGTTTTCGGGTCTACTGCTGCCTGAAGCTGCGCCAAGTAAGTGCTCTGCAACTTGCGGAATTGGCGATATTCGATGATGAGACGCGGCACACTCGTCTTCGGATTATTGATATCCTCTCTCAAAGAAAGTGCCTCCAAGACCGTCACATCCGTAGAAACTTTACCACCGCGTGTCCGTTTCACCGGTTTGAAACCGAGTTTCTCAAATAGAACTTGTGCTAATTGCCTCGGTGAATCGATATTACACGAATACCCAACGATTTCGTGAATCTCTTCTTGCCGTGCGTTAACGAGTTGGCTAATCACGCCGCTTTGACGTTTGAGTTCCGCTCTATCGCAAACGATGCCGTTATATTCCATCTCAGCGAGAATAGGGGCGAGCGGTGATTCTATATCACGGACTAACGCCGTAATGTCCATCTCTTCCAATTTCGGGGTCAGGAAGTGATGGAGCCGTAACGCAATATCAGCGTCTTCTGCGGCATAGATTGTCGCTTGTTCTAACGGGATCTGATCAATTGTTCTCTGTTCTTCTGCTTCTGCCTCAAAGAGTTCTTCTAAATCCTTGATTTCATCACTGTTATTCTTGATCGGTGCTGCGGTTAACTCTTGAAAGGAGATCATTTTATGATTCAAATGAAGGAGTGCCAATGTATCAAGATTATGAGAGGGAGTCCGAGCGTCAACCAATTGACTTGCCAATAAGGTATCGAAAACAGCACCTTGGAGTTTAATCCCATTGCGGATGAGAATACCGGTATCAAATTTCAAGTTATGCCCACATTTCGGTAGGTCCGGATCTTCCAAAATCGGTTTGAGTGCGGAAAGCACCGTGTCGGCATCCAGATGACTCTCAGGTTGCGGTGAGCGGATCGGAACATAAACTCCCTGCTTCGGTGCCCACGAAAAACTGAGACCACAGAGCATTGACTCACGTTCTAAACCGTCCGTTTCAGTGTCAAAACTGAAAATCGCTTGTGCCGAAAGCGTCTCAACGAGTTCTTTTAAGTCGGCATGTGTAACAATTGCCGAATAGGTGCCTGTTTTCGCAGTATCGTAGTCACCTTTATCTAAGATAGAATCCGTTTTTCGCGCCAACGCTGCAACGCGTTCCTTGCGCGTTGTCGGTTGAGCGATTACTGAGGCATCAGGCGCAGCGTCGCCCTCGGCGAGTTCCGTTACAACCTGTTGATAACGCTTAAGTTCCAGTTCTTCAAACAGCGGTAGGATTTTCTTCAGGTCAAGGGGTTTAACGCGAGCCTGCTCCATTGAGAAGTCTAAAGCCGCATCTCGTCGCAACGTTACGAGTTGTTGCGCCAGGGCAATTTGCGAACGGGCTTTCTCCAAATTCTCGCGACGTTTCCCCTTAATTTCCTCGATATGCGCAAAAATACCGTCAACAGAATCGTACTGCTGAATCAATTGTGCCGCCGTCTTGGGACCGATTTTTTCAACACCCGGTACGTTATCTGAATTGTCACCCATCAACGCAAGCATATCGACAACTTGCGACGGTTTTATGCCTTTCGTCTCCCACAAGGATTGAACGTCGATGATCGTATCTTTGTGAAGGTCTAACATCGCTACCCGATCACAGAGGAGCTGCTCAAGGTCTTTGTCTCTCGAAACGATGGTAACATCTACATTGTCTGCTTCCGAGGTATCAAGAATTGTTTGTGTGAGAGATGCTATAATGTCATCGGCTTCCAACTCAGGTTTACCAAGCGTTAGGATACCAAATGCCTCAAGCAATTGCAAAATGCGATGAATCTGGGTCACGAGATCGTCAGGGGGGGCAGATCGGTTCGCTTTATATGCTGGGTAAAGATCATTGCGAAACGTTTTGCCCGGTGTATCGATCGCAGCGACGAGATATTTCGGCTTAATTTGCGAAAGGATTCTAATCAGCGTTCCTGCAAACCCAAACACAGCATGTGTCGCTTCGCCGGTGACGCTACTCGTTAACCCGCTGCGGATGGCGTAGTATGCTCGGAATATCTCGGCGTGTGTATCAATGATATAGAAAGTGTCTCTCTGTTCATCTTGCATGTAGCCGTTTTGCCTCCTAATCTGGGAAATGCCATCGGCGCAGGGAATCTGACGCTGACAAGCCAGCCTCCTGTCCGAGGGCAAACGCCGTCGCAATGAGGTTCCGTTCGCCAGATATAATGTCGCCCGCAGCGAAGAGCCCAGGAATCGGTTCACCGCTGCTATCCAGCATCTGCATATCCTCGTTTGCGATAATCAATCCTTCTTCGTCTTTCTGATAGTCCCAGCCTTCAAGGAACTTTGTGTTTGGGATTAACCCTTCGTCAACGAGAAATCCGTGGAAGAACAACTCGCTACCATCAATCATCTCAAAACCCAAGAGGTCTGTTTTTTCGCCAATGTGCCGTTTGATTTTTGTTTCAATGATATTAATTTTACGTTTTTGGATCTGTTCCAGTACGGGTGGCGACATGCCGTGCGGTCTGCCGTTGGTTAGGATTGTGATTTTATCTGTAAAGTCCTGTGCGCCGATTGCTGCCTCGTAGATATAGTCGCCAACACCGAGGAGTGCGAGATGCTCGTTCACGTGCAGATGCCCGTCGCAACGAATGCAGACGTGCCACCCTTTGCGATTGCCAGCATAGCGAAAGACGGTAGCGTACTGTTTATACAACCGCTCCTCACCGGGTTCAAACTCAATGTCGGGCCACTTGTCATCGAATCCAGCGGCGACAACAACAGTTCGAGATTTAAAATGCGCTATCTCTAAATCCCTACCGCGTTTGAATGTTTTCGTAGACGCTTCGAGTTCAAACAGCTCGCCCTTCCGTTTGAGTTTCGTTACCAATCCGTCGCGAATGTCAATACCGGTTTTACGCTTTCCACCACCAATCATGAAGTCCATGACCGGTCGGCTCTCCATCCACCGCATGAGCTCTTTTGCAAAATGGGGTCCGATAATCCCTGGGAATACCGGTGCATCTTCAATTTCTACTGACTTTGACCAATACGCACGTCCTCTGCTAAAACTCACCTTTCCAGAGTGAAGAACCAAGACGTGCCGCATCTGGTGGCTCGCTGAGACCGCCGCTTGCGCACCTGCCGGTCCCGCGCCAATGACTGCAACGTCGTAAATCGCTTCTGCCATCGTTTTTCTCCTAATTTCTTAAAGCCCGTATTTCTTCCACTTTTCGTTCACTAACTCGATAACCTCATCAGACATCCGAATCTCCTCGGGCCACTCGCGTTGATAGCCTTCTTCGGGCCATTTTGTTGTGGCATCAATGCCCATCTTTGACCCCGCACCCATGAGTGGCGAAGCGTGATCCAGCACATCGACAGGTCCTTCAACAATTGTTACATCGCGTTTCGGATCGACATTGCTACCGACGTAGAAAAGCACCTCTTCTACGTTCTGAACGTCAACGTCTTTATCGACAACGATGATGATCTTGCTGAACATCAATTGCCCAAGCCCCCATAAACTGTGCATTATCTTTTTTGCCTGATACGGGTATCGTTTATCAATCGAGATAAGTGCAAAGTTATGGAATACACCAAATAGCGGCAAATTCATATCCACCAGTTCCGGGAGCTGCGTCTTAATGAGTGGCATGAAAATCCGTTCAGTCGCCTTACCCATGTAGCAGTCTTCCATCGGCGGTTTGCCAACGATGATGGTCTGATAGATCGGATTCTTACGGTGCGTAATCGCTGTGATATGGAGCAGTGGATATTCATCGGCTAACGAATAAAAGCCTGTGTGATCCCCAAAAGGTCCCTCTATACACGTCTCACCCGGCTCAATATACCCTTCAATCACAATATCCGCATCCGCAGGCACCAGCATATCAATAGTTTTGGCAGGCACCATCTCAACGTTCGATTTTCGGAGGAAGCCTGCGAACAGAAGTTCATCAATCCCAGAGGGCAGCGGTGCCGTACCGATGTAAGACATCACCGGATCCCCGCCGAGCGCGATCGCAACAGGCATCTGTTGTCCTGCCTGTTGATACTCCCGATAATGCGCCGCACCGTCGTGGTGAATCTGCCAATGCATCGCCAACGTGTATGGGGTTAACTTTTGTAAACGATACGTCCCCACATTGCGTTGACCGGTTTTTAGGCTATGCGTAAAAACTTGCGGTAGGGTAATATACCTATCGGCATCAAGGGGCCAACATTTAATGAGCGGCAGGACATCCAAGGATGCCGCTTCATCCGTCAGCACGACATCTTGACAAGCACCCCGTTTGACAGTCTTCGGTGGAAAGTTTGCCAATTGGGACAGGAGACGGAGAATTTTCATCTTATCCAGAAGCGAATCGGGGGCTTCCAGCTTAATCATCGCCTCAATTTCGGATGCAATCTGTGCAAGATTATCAACACCGAGTGCCATCGCCATCCGGCGGTATGAGCCGTAAGTGTTAATCAGCAGCGGCATCCGGCTGCCCTCGACCTTCTCAAATAGGAGCGCAGGACCGCCCGCTTTGCTCACGCGGTCGGTAATCTCACTGATCTCTAAATCGGGTGATACAGTCGTTTTAATACGTTTGAGTTCGCCGGCCCGGTTCAAGGCTTTCACGAACGCTTCAAGACTTGCGTATGCCATACGAATCCTTTCTATTTCGATCCCACTTTGCCAGAAATTTGGTTTAGCCCTTGTTGATAATTCGGATTTTCAGGATCCAGTTCCAACGCTTTTCGGATTGCCTGCTCTGCCTGCAAATAGTCTCCGCGTCGAAACGCAATAAGTGCAAGCGTATTGTAATAAGTTGCAACGTTCGGATCCAAGCGGATGGCTTCCTGTGCATAACGACGCGCCGCTTCTAAATCTGCTTCCGCTTGGCGCGCATAACATAAACCCAAGTTATGATATATTTCGGCATCGTCAGGGGATAATGCCGCGCTCGCCCGATATGTATCCACTGCCGCCGCATAACGCTTCTGTTTCAGCAGAATTTTTCCAATCTTCAGATGTGCGTCTAAAAAATCGGGTTCCAGTGTGACGGCGTGCCGATAATGTTCCAGCGCGAGTTCTGCTTTCTTCTGCCTAAAATATGCCAACCCCAGTCCTGCGTATGCCTGCGCGAAATCGGGTTGGAGTTCCAACGCTTTCTGTTGTGCTACAACTGCTTCTGGGTATCTTTCAAGCATCGTGTAGACGATACCGATGCCGTTATACGCCAGCACAAATTCAGGGTCCATTCCAAGTGCTTTCTGGTATTCCCAGAGTGCCTTCTCGTAGAATCCGTTTTTGAGGTAAAGTCTACCGATGTTAGCAAGGAGCCGGGCCCGATCTTTTGTATCCTGTGTCCTTTGCAATGCGCCGCGTAATTGCGATAGCGGTGTTAGGGTCGCTTTCTGTTTCTCAAAAAGTGCCATCTGTTCACGTGCCGCCGCCGTGTCTCCAGTGCGAAGGTAGGCTTGCGCAAGATTGTAGAGTGCTTCGACTAACGTTGCATCGTGTGAATAGGCAGTCCGATACGACGCAATAGCGTCAGCCCACAGTTTCTCTTGCGCATAAAGGAGTCCGAGTTGGTAGTACGCAGCTGCGAACGCCGGTACGATCGCAATTGCCTGTCGTTGATGCCGTATCGCTGCTCCACTTTCCCCTCGTTTGCTATAGACGTTCCCGAGCTGATGGTGAATCATCTCATCGGTTGGATTGAGTTGAACAGCAATTTTATAGGCATCAAGGGCTTCAGTATAACGGTGCATGTTGGCATAAACACTCGCTAACGCCGCGTGGCTATATGCCCAATCAGGTTTATATGCAATCGCCCGCTGATATGCTGTAATGGCATCTTCAAACGCTTCAAGCCCGGTATATGCCAACCCCAAACCGTAATAAGCCTCGGCTAAAATATCCGAGTGAGGGGCTACTTCGACAGCGGCTATTAATTGCTGATACGCCTCAACCGCTTCCGTGTAAGACTCAATTTGGAGGTAAACCTTTGCGAGTTGAAGCCGAGTCTCAATCTGAGTGCTATCGGCAGCAAGTTGTGCCTTATAAGTACGGATCTGCGCTGCGATGTCCGCAGCACCAATTTCTTGACAAGACCCCTCTCGGACATACCATAAGGTAAGGTGGCACCCGACGAGCGCCACCACTGCGACTGTGTAATAGGAAAATCTCCGGACCACTTGCTACTGTCCCTATAGTGGGTAGAATGGCAGTTCCTACCTAAAAGGCTTGTTTGAGGCGACCCCACGTCGTTGCAAGTTTGTGGTTTGGATCAACGGCAAGGGTATCTACAACATTATCACCGGTAATCATAACATCATCAAAGCTTGCGCCGGTCTCCCATCCCCAGACACCAATCATGCCGGTTTTATAATCGCCGTCTGTCTGTTCGCCCTGAAGTTCACCGTTGATATGGAGTTGGAAGGTATCGCCTTCAACGATAACTTTAACGTCATACCACTCTTCATTTTCTATCTTCAGTTTTCCAGCGGCACCGATATTACTGTTAAGCGCGACGCGCGTGTCCCATGCGCCCTTGCTGTGCTTCCAAAGTTCAGACTTGTTGTTCGGGATGTTCATATAGTAGATGTAATACTCCATCTCACTTTGTGCCCGAAAGACCACGCCTGCCCAGTTGCCTTCGTCTATTCGAACCTTCGCTTCAACGGTGTAATCATCCCAGTCCTCTTCGCCGACGAGGGAATGCTCGGCTTTCCCGCCTTTATCGAGTTGATAGATACCGTCTTTAATTGCCCAATTGCCATTGGCAACTTCCCAGTCATCGTGCTTTTCTTCAAAGTCCCACAGTTGAGTCCCTGCGAATGTGGGTAGTGAGAACATCATACCCAGAAGCAGAATCAAACCCAGAACCGTTGGCTTTAGCAATCTAATAGTCATTTCCATAATCCTTCTCCATCTTTTGCCAAGATATTTTAGACATTCGTTAATCGACCTCGCTATTACGACAATAGCAAAGATACTATGAATAGCATAACGTTAAAGAACAAAAAAAGCAACATTTTTCCTTTAAAGTAGCGGGATCATTCAGTCTACTTGTAGGAGGGATTTCCGAATCCCGACCTTTTCCGTATAGGTGCGATCTTCTGATCATAATCATCACTAACCGTCAACAGCCAAATACCACTTGCTTTTGAATCTACAATCGCGTATGATAAATAATGTCGGAACGCTTCATCTCCATTTATCCAAAAAGCAAATCGAAAGGAAAACATTGTGTACATAAGGATTTTCATCACACTTCTTATTGTGTGTTTTGTTACGGTAGGGACAGCACCCGCAACACTGAAAGTAGGTCTCATCTATGATGTGACAGGACGCGGAGATCTCTCATTTTGTGATGCTGCCTACGCAGGTGCAAAAAAAGCCAAAGACGAATGGGGTTTCAAACTCACAGAAGTTACCCCAAGCCAGAGTACGGATACCGAATTGACACTCCGCAGACTCGCAAAACTCAAATACGATCTTATCATCGGGGTCGGTTTTCTTTTTCAGGAACCGATGAAACGCGTAGCAGTCGAATTTCCCGATGTCAAGTTCGCACTTATTGACGCAATCATAGAACAATCCAATGTCGCATCACTCACCTACCGAGCACACGAGGGAACGTTCTTAGCAGGGGTCATCGCAGCGTTGAAAACAGAGACAAAGCAGATCGGTTTTGTCGGCGGAATGAAAGTGCCGCTGGTCGAGGCTTTTGAGATTGGCTACCGTGCCGGTATTAAGGCGACGGACCCCGATATTGAGTTCGTGGCGGACTATGTCGGTGTTACACCACAAGCGTTCAACGATCCGACACGGGGCAAAGAACTCGCACTGGCACAATATAACCGCGGGGTCGATATTATTCTTGCCGCTGCGGGTGCGAGTGGTCTTGGGGTCTTGGAAGCCGCGAAGACGCTGAAAAAATCGATTATCTGGGTCGATTCTAATGGGAACAATCTCGCTCCGGGTTTAGTTCTCACAAGCGTCATCAAAGGTGTGGAAATATCTGTCTATGAAACGATAAAAAGCGTTCAGGAAGGCAATTTTTCTGGTGGGCTAAAGGATTATGGACTGAAGGAGGGTGGCGTTGAATACATCGTCGATGATGTCAACCGCTCACTGCTCTCCAATGAAATTTTGGAACGGGTCGAGGCATTCAAAGCGAAAATTGTCGCCGGTGAGATCGTCGTGCCACACGAACGAGAGTAGACATGAAAAACGCACCAATCATTGAGATGCGAGGCATCCATAAGCAGTTTGGAAGAATACAGGCAAACGCCGATGTCGACTTTACGCTCCAGCGTGGGGAAATTCATGCCATCGTTGGTGAGAACGGTGCTGGCAAATCCACGCTGATGAAGATTCTCTACGGTTTGTATCGCCCTGATGCCGGTGAGATTCTCGTTGATGGTCGTTCTGTGACGATCTCTTCTCCGCGGCAAGCCATGCGCTTCGGCTTAGGAATGGTACAGCAACACTTCACCCTTATCCCAATTTTCACGGCACTTCAAAACGTTGTCCTTGCCAAAGAACCTCGTAAATTCGCCACGTTACTCGATTACCAGCAAGCCGAAGAGAAAATAACAGCACTCGCAGCGCAGCTCGGTTTTGATGTGCCACTGAATACACCTGTCGAATCTCTGCCGATTGGTACGCAACAACACACCGAAATCTTGAAAGTCCTTTACCACGGCGCGGACATTCTCATCATGGATGAACCGACGGCGGTACTTGCACCGCAAGAAATCGAAGGGCTTTTTAACTGCATGCGCAGCCTCAAAAATGAGGGGAAAAGTCTTATTATTATCACACACAAACTCGATGAGGTGATGGCAATTGCCGACACGGTCACGGTAATGCGGCGCGGGCAGTCTGTCGCTACGTCTCCTATCAACGACACCAATCCGACAGCCTTGGCGGAAATGATGCTCGGTGAACCTGTTATTCCAACTGCTGTAACACGGGAGCAGATCGAAAACCCAACACCGATGCTTAGTTTGGAAAAGGTTACACTCCCTGCAGATTCGGATACCAAGACAGGGTTCGCGCAATTCATTAATAGGCGTTCTCGAAAAACGCACGTACCACACTCGCGTGAATCCGGTAAACCCTATCTCGACGAGATCGACCTCCAAGTCTTCCCCGGTGAAATCGTCGGAATCGCGGGGGTCGAAGGAAATGGGCAGACGGAACTCGTTGAAGTCTTGACAGGTTTACGACACATTGATAGCGGAAACCTTACCTTAAACGGTGAACGGATTGCGCATATACCTGCCGATAGACACCGACACGGTATTAGTCTAAATGACCGAATTGACGATAACTTTATCATTGGACACCATAAAAATAGACGCTATTGTCAGCACGGCTTCCTCCAGCGAAAATCCATTCAACGCGCTGCCCTGAATGCCTTGGATAAATACCAAATTCAGGTCGGAGACATCGAGCATCCTATCAAAACGCTCTCCGGTGGGAATCAACAAAAAATCGTTGTCGCACGGGAGTTAGAGGGAAGACCTGAACTTATCATCGCCGCGCATCCGACGCGGGGATTAGATATTCACGCTGCGAGATTCGTCCATTCGCGGCTGCTATACGCTCGCAACCGGGCGAGAGCCGTTTTGCTCGTCTCCTCTGAACTCGATGAACTTCTTTACCTTAGCGACAGAATCGCGGTGATGTATGACGGCAAAATTGTGGGTATTGTGAAACCGACCGAGACAAACAAGCAAGAATTAGGTGCCTTGATGCTTGGATTAAATGGATAGATATAAAAATCAATGTATTTCTGATTAGGAGAAAAAATGATAATTGATTCACATACACACGCCTGGCCCCGATGGCCCTACCAACCCCCAGTCCCCGATGATGCAAGCCGTGGTAAAGTCGAACAACTCCTCCACGAAATGGATTTGCACGGGGTCGATAAAGCCGTGCTTATCTGTGCACGCATCGACAGGAACCCGGAAAACAACGATTACGTCGCAGATTGTGTTAAACGCTATCCAGAACGATTAATCCAATTTGCCGATGTAGATTGTTCGTGGACAAACACCTATCATACAGAGGGGGCATCTGAACGACTCAGGACAGCAGCCGAGACTTACGCTCTTAAAGGCTACACGCATTACCTTAGAGGCGATGATAACGGCGATTGGTTCTTTTCCGATGAAGGACAACGTTTCTTTCAAACGACCGCCGAACTCGGATTAATCGCCAGCATTGCCATGGGAAGCCATCAGCACGAACCGCTCCGAAAACTTGCAGCGCAGTTCCCTGATATCCCTTTTCTGTGTCATCACATGGGCGGCGCGCGTGCCGGTGAAGCGCATCCGTATCCACAACTCAAGCAGGTGCTTGCCTCGGCAGACGTTCCGAATATCCACATCAAGATGTCGGGTTTCGCTTATGTCTCGCAGGTCCCTTGGGATTATCCGCAGTCGGATACCCATTGGATTGTCCGTGCCCTCTACGAGCATTTTGGGCCTGGGAGGCTCTGTTGGGGATCCGACTATCCCGTTGTTCAAAACTTTATGACCTATAAACATGCACTTGAAGCATTTCGGACGCACTGCACATTTATCCCAGAACCCGACAAAGCAGAAATTTTGGGCGGAACTCTCCAGCGTTTGCTCTGAACGCAGGAAACACGATGTTCTTTTGTAGCATAACCTGTGTAGGGGTTGGGTTTCCCAACCCGTGCGATCCGCGGTTCTGTGTTTTTCAGCAACCGCCATCTGACAAAGTTCCCTATTGTCCAAATTTTAGTGCCAACTTAAAAAAGTTGATTTTTTTATTTTTTTAAGATATAATAAGGCTTAAGGTCAAATAGGTATAGTATTACGATTACGTCTATTAAGGTGAATCTAAAAAACAAAAGGGAGAGATTCAAGATGAGAAGCATCTCTGTTTTAACAACACTCGCACTGATCTTGGTCGCGGGTTTCGCCTTTGCGACTGAAACCCCAACTGTGCAAGGTGAATACATTGAAGCAAGATCCGCGAGTGTCTATGTCGGGGCATGCCACTACGGTGCCGAATTTGTGGAAGGAGGCAAAGAGGCGACCCTCGTCTGGAACATCCAGCACGGGAACTGGAACGACGTTTCGCTTGACGGTTTGACCGTCGTTGCCGTCGTCAGTGCAAAAAGCAACCTCGCCATTGATACCGAAACCCGTAAGAGCGTGTTGTACATGGATCCAAGCACAACAGCGGAACAACGCACTGCGCTCCGTGATCTACTAACCACAAAGCACGCTGACGTTTTGGGCGAAGTTGTTACGACGCAAAAGGCTACCATCGAATTCGCGAAAGAAGGCACGAAGTACGATGTAACGGTCGGTGAAGTCCTCACACTATCTGCCAACCGCTATCCGTGTGTGAACTGCACACAGCCACACCAAATCTGGTATGAACCGTTGACAGCAATTCAGAACGCTATCGTCGGTAAGTCCGAAGTCTATCACTATAAAGACAGTCACCTCCCGGTGACGTGGCAGCAAGGTGGAACGGCGAACAACGTCTTTGTTGGCAGTTTTTCGATGTAACTCCTCAGTGTCTGTGGCTGCTTGCTGGCAGCTACAGACCCTATTTACCCACCTCAGCATCGTAGTTTTATAAATTTTCCCCTTGATTTAATAGGTGGTAGACATGAACGCAGATACAGCACCCGAGGAACGGAGGTTTAGACTGACCCCTGAAGAACGCTCCTCTTGGGACGAAAACGGATACTTTGTCCGTCCCAACGTTTTTACCGAAGAAGAAAACGACCTCTTAACACAAGTTGCGGATGACATTGCTCTCGGAAAAATACCCTTCCCAGACCATCGGGTCTTTCAAAACGCTTTAGTCAGGGACGGAAAAGTTGAAGCCTCTGGCGTTCACGCCATGCACAGTATCCATCAAATGAATCTGTATTCTCCCGAATTTCTCGCCCGTACGCGGGATCCGCGGCTCACCGATCCCGTTGTTGACATCCTCGGTCCCGATCTCCTCGGTCTCAACAGCCTTTATATTTGGAAACCCCCAAAAATCGGTCTCGGTTTTCCATGGCATCAAGATAGGTGGTATACGCGACCGCAGTTTAAAACCGAAACCACAGTCGGCACGTGGACGGCGATTGACCCCGCCAATGTAGAGAATGGATGTCTCTACGTTATCCCGGGTAGCCACAAAATCGGCATTCTTGATCATGTTGAGCTTGAGGGTTCACAACAACAGGAGTTTAAACAGGCAGTCGGCGCGCGGGACGAAGATGGCGTCGCTGTTGAAATCCCGCCCGGAAGCGTCATCTTCTTCGACAACCGAATCCTCCACAAGAGTACGGATAATAACACGGAAGACTTTCGTCGTAGTAACATAGCACATTATATCAGTGCGAAAGCAGAACGGGTTCCACATAGGAATTATATGCGTCCGCTTATGTGGGTTCGGGGTAAAATATACCCAACGCTGTCTGAGGGGGTCTATCGCGACCCTTTACCGATTACAGAATCCGAAATGTAGCCTAAACTGTTAGTTTGGGGCTAAGGGTATAACAACTGTTCAAACGACTTCAATCTGTAAATCAAACGCTCGTTAGAATAATCTGTCGTAATAAATAGGAGAATTAATTGAACACAAATACAACCTCTGAGGAACAGAATTTTAGATTAACTCCTGAAGAACGAACCGCTTGGGAAGAAAACGGATACTTCGTCCGTTACGACGTTTTTACCAAGGAAGAAAACGACTTTTTAGCGCAAATCGCCGATGATATTGTTAATGGCAAACGATCCTTTCCAGACTATCATATCTTTCAAAATGCTTTAGTGATGGACGGTAAAGTCGAAGCACAAGGTGCCTACGCGATGCACAATATCCAATATGTCAGTTGTAATTGCGAGGAATTCCTTGCGCGTACGCGCGACACTCGTCTCACCGATCCTGTTGTTGACATCCTCGGTCCCGATCTCCTTGGTCTCAACAACCTCTATATTTGGAAACCGCCAAAAATCGGTCTCGGTTTCCCGTGGCATCAAGATAAATGGTATTTCAACCTTCAGTTTAAAACCGGAACGACCGTCGCAACATGGTCCGCAATTGATGCGGCAGACAAGGGGAACGGGTGTCTCTACGTTATCCCGGGCAGCCACAAGAATGAAGTTCATGAGCATGTTGAACTTCAAGGCTCACAACAAGGAGAGTTTAAACAGGCAGTCGGCGCACGGGACGAAGATGGCGTCGCCGTTGAAGTCCCTGCCGGCGCGGTCATCTGGTTTAATAGCCAAATCCTTCATAAAAGCACCGATAATCACAGCGATCGTTTCCGACGTGCTAACATAGCACATTATGTCAGTGCAACAGTAGAATGGACACATCCCGAGGCGATTAATAAAAAACGACCTCCGATGTGGATTCGCGGCAAAACCTATCCGGGTATGGCGGATGAAGTTCAATGGGATGTTATACCAATTTTAGAATAGCCCTCGAAATAGATAGGAGCATTAATTGAACACAAATACAACACTCGAAGAACGCAAATTCAAACTGACCCCTGAAGAACGAACCGCGTGGGAAGAAAACGGATACTTCGTCCGTTACGACGTTTTTACTAAGGAAGAAAACGACTTTTTAGCGCAAATCGCTGATGATATCGCCATCGGAAAACGAGCTTTTCCGGCTAAAAATGTTCACCAGAACGCATTGGTCAGAGATGGAGAAACTGAAGCATCCGGTCCCAGCGCGATGCACGCTATTCATCATATAAACCATTATTCCCCTGAATTCCTTGAACGCACACGGGATCCGCGGCTCACCGACCCAGTCGTTGACTTAATCGGCCCAAATATCTTGGGTCTCAACAATCTCTATATCTGGAAACCGCCAAAAATCGGTCTCGGTTTTCCATGGCATCAAGATAAATGGTATTTTAACAACCAGTATGTAACCACAAAGACAGTCGGAACGTGGACTGCGATTGACGCTGCGGATGTAGAGAATGGGTGTCTCTACGTTATCCCGGGTAGCCATAAAAATGGAGTGCGTGAGCACGTTGAACTTGAAGGCTCACAACAGAATGAGTTTAAATTGGCACTCGGGGCAAGGGACGAAGAGGGGATCGCCGTTGAAGTGCCACCGGGAACTGTCGTGTTTTTCAACAATGAATTGCTTCATAAAAGCATGCATAACCACAGCATGCGCTTTCGCAGATGTAACGTCGCACATTATATCAGTGCAGATTCAGGACGTGTTCCGCATAAGAATGTGAAGCATATCCGTCCTGTCATGTGGGTCCGGGGGGATACATACTCAGAAAAGATGGAACCGGTTTGTTCGGAAACTCTACCTATTCCAGAAGAACAGGAGAATCTATGGGCACCCATACATCACCGTTGAAACGTAAATTTGCCTTAACATCTGAAGAAGAATCGGCGTGGGAAGAAAACGGATACTTCGTCCGCTACGACGTTTTCACTGAAGCAGAAAACGATATGCTGCGTCGGATCGCTGACAACATTGTTGATGGGAAACGCCCTTTCCCGGCGGATAATATTAATCAAAACGCGTTGGTTAGAGATAGGAAAGTTGAAGCATCGGGTATCCAAGCAATGCACAAAATCCATCATGTAAGTTGTTATATTCCTGAATTCCTCGCACGTGTGCGTGATCCGCGTCTCACGGATCCGATTGTTGACCTATTGGGTCCAAACCTACTCGGTCTCAACAATCTCTATATCTGGAAAGCCCCAAAGATTGGCTTAGGGTTCCCGTGGCATCAAGACAAATGGTATTTCAACCATCAGTATAAAACGGAAATGACCGTCGGCACGTGGACGGCGATTGATGCCGCAGATGTAGAGAATGGATGTCTCTACGTCATTCCGGGTAGCCACAAATATGGCATTCTTGCGCATGAAGACCTTGAAGGTTCACAACAGAGCGAGTTTAAAATAGCACGCGATGCCAGAGACGAAGACGGGGTCGCCGTTGAAGTGCCACCGGGAGCCGTCGTTTGGTTCAACAACCAACTCCTCCATAAAAGCACTGACAACCACAGCCTTCGCTTTCGGCGTTGTAACGTTGCGCATTATATCGGTGCAAATGCGCAACGTAATGAGAATGTAAAGAATATGCGTCCAGTCATGTGGGTGCGAGGGGATACATACTCAGAAAAGATGGAACCCGTCTATCGGGACACACTACCCATTCCAGAAGAACAGGTCTAATTTGCCATCGTAGTACTAATCATCTTCGCGTTCACTCAGCAACTCGCCACGCGCAAGACGTTCAGCATTCTCAGTAGACCACAAAATGTTCTTCATCAGCTTCTGTGCCGTGATATAGCGCGTCGCTGCCAACATGTGCATCCGCCGTTCTTCAGTGTCTTCCGATAAATCGTAATGCCGAAACGCAACTTCCAGCACCTGGAACATGTGGAGCTCCGCATCCTCTCGTAATAGGATGTGTGCGAGTGTGCGCTTCAACGCATTGATGTCATGTTCCTCTTCCAAGTATTGATTCACCAGGATTTCTGCCTCGTACACCTTCTGGAAATCTGCAAACTCTTGAAGTCTTGCTAACATTTTATCAGCAGACGCGTAAGTTTCATCCAGTCGCTGACCGTGCTTTGGAATCCGGGCGGCGGGCATGTTCAACCAACGCAGATATGCCAAGAAGACCACACCGTGAAAGATGCCGCGCAGCAAATTCCTGCTCGGCGCATACGCAAACGCCTTGTAGAGCGCGTGGGCATACGAGTAGATGTTCGCAACATCGTGCCAATCCCCTTCGTTCTTTAGATGGAAGCGAGCCGTACGAATCGCAGAAGCGTAGGTCATCGCACGGCAGATGTCTCTCGGATCCACACCCGCGCGGAGTTTCTCCTCGACTATAGCGACAGTCGGTTCAAACTCGTCGCCGAGTAGCATGTGTGTAAATGCGGAGATATCCAGTTCCGATGCGTTGGCTTGATTCTCCTCCCAGATACTATCAAGGCGCTCAAAGACCGGTTCTAACACAGGCACTGCATCCGCCCACCGAGAAGTCTCTTCATGCCGCGTTCGGCTGACGAGATCAACAACAATCGGGCGTAAAATCTCATGGGCACCTTCCCAGTCGATGTAATCTAATGCCTCGAACATCTTGTTGGCAAAATCAAGGGCGTGTCCATCGCCTGTAAAGTAGAAGTCGGTTGCCGCTGTGTAGACGAAATCTGCGATCACCGATTTATCGTAGCCACGGTCATTGAGGGTCAATAAGATGCGCTCCGCCGCGCCTGCATGCCGTTTATCAACAAAATAGCGGAACCAGCGCATGAGGGTTTCGAGATCGTGTGCCTCGCTCGTTTGCGGAAACGCCGCACGATACGGACGTGAACTGCCAGTCGTCCGACGGCTAATTTGGCTCAACCCGTGTACGAGAAATAGGTTATGGTCTTTCGGATCAACATCGTCCCATAGGTTCGCTGCGAGGGTGAGAATAGCAACACCTGACGACCAGCCTTCACTACTTTTATGTGCCCCGTAGTGAAGTCCTTGTTGGATGATCTCGTTTGGAGTCGCTTTTGCATCCCGAAGTGCTGTAACAGCCTTGGCGATAAAGAAGGTGCTGCGGTCTTTGAGTCCTCGCTCAAGGGCACGCTTGCCGCGATCAATGACCCGTCGTTTTGCGGCTTCCCGCTCACCTTTGGCTAATCCAACGTACAGATAGCCATCCGCTCTGCGTTCGACAGGAAATGCTTTCAGATCATCGCCAGATGCCAAAAAGCACCCGCCAGATTTGAGATCGAATTCCCAGTGATGCCAGTGGCAAATGAGGACACCGTCTCGGATACTGCCTTTCGACATAGGATACCCCATGTGTGGGCAACGGTTATCAACAGCGTAAAATTTGTCCTCAAACTTGAAAACCGCGAGGTGGGTACCGTTGACGTGAAAGGGTTTGCCTTCGAGGTCTTCAAAATCATCAGCGAGACAGAGCTGATGGTAAACAAGTTCAGTTTCTTCCACCGCTTCTATCGGCAATTCTTCAATATGGATAGAGCCAGTGGGGGTTTCTTGGGGAGTAAGTGTTGAAGTCTGCACAATCAACCTCCTAAGGCTTAGCGTTCAAGTATTGCACACTTTATACCATGTTTTCATGTAAATGTCAAGTCTATTTTTTTTTCGTGAGATAGAAATTTCTTAATTATGCCATATATTTGTGATATACTACGAGTACCATATTGCTTTATCGCATATTTGAAGGAGACCTCAAATCAGATGCATCCCATATATAGACGGATTGTACAATCTTGGAAACCCACAAGTACTGCCAAACTCGCTGCAGTACTTATTATGTCGCTTGCTGTGATTGCTACAAGTCCCGCACAAACACCTACAGCCACAGAACACTTGCAAAGCCCCGAACGGATGCCGATTGTTGAACGACCTTTTACAACGGATCCAGATAAGTTCACCTTCGCGATTATCGGTGATAAAACGGGGGGCGGTTACGACAAGTGGCACATATTTGATCGGGCGATTGACGAAATCAATGTCCTGAAACCAGACTTCGCCATCATGGTTGGGGATTTAATACAAGGATATACCAGCGATGTGGCGCAGGTTGAAGCAGAATGGAAAGAATTTTGGGAACACCAATCCGATTTGATAATTCCGTTTCTGCCACTGCCTGGCAATCACGATATTACAAATCCGATGATGTACGACTATTGGCAAAAACACCTTGGACGCACCTATTCAGCGTTCACATATAAGGGGTGTCTGCTTCTCCTACTCAATACGGAGGAGAAACACAGTTTACCTGAGGACGGTGAAGGCTGGACAGAGACGTGGTTCGGCGATGCCCAAGTCGCATATATAATCGACGAATTAACAAAGCGCAAAAGCGTGCGCCACACATTCGTCATGCTACACAAACCCGCATGGCTGCATGAAAACTCCGGTTGGTCCCAGATTGAAGACGCACTCGCCGATCGGGCGTACACCGTCTTCGCTGGACACTATCATAACTTGACACTCCACACCCGCAACGACCAGCGATACTTCGTACTCGGCGCAACAGGTGGTGGATTCACAGAACGAGAAGCACGCATCGCAGGTGCTTTTGACCACTACAGTATTGTGACCGTAGATGGAAACGAAATTAACGTCGCAATTGTTGAACCCGGAAACATCTATCCTGCGGATTTCTCGACTACTGAAATCAAAAAGAAGTTGAGTGATATAATCACACTTCAGCCACACCTTGAAATCGAATCGGAGTCCCCAATGTCTGAGGGGAGACTTGACATTGTTTTGAAAAATGGTTTAGAAAAACAGGTCGAGGTTGATCTCATTTTCCATTCGAGTGAAAACTGGCAGACGGCACCGAATGAACTTACATTTCTGCTCAAGCCGGGACAGGACGTGATTGGAAGTGTTGTACTGTCGGCACCATCGGATGCCTTTTTGCCCCTACCGACCTACGAGTATTCTATTCTATACGGTGGCGAGCAACTATACCGCCGTACAGAAATGGTTTATCCCGTCAATCCATCGGAGATGCAGATGATTACCGATTGGGTACTCCTCGGCCCCTTCAATCTTGATGTAACGGAGGAGATCGCTGCCTCGAATACCGTTCCACCAGACTTCGCTAACGCTCAGCTGCCCACCTACGACAAATCTCTTGATAAAACCTATCAGGGGAAGCACGGCGACATTCAGTGGCAAGAACATCATGTTGATTCCGGGCGTGTTGATTTAGATATAGTGCTCAATAAACCGGAGTGGTCGTCTGCTTACGGCGTAACCCACATCAAAAGCCCTAACGCGCGACAGGTTTTGGCACAGGTTCGATGGTGGAGCAATCTCGGCAGGCTCTTTGTCAACGGTGTTGAGATAAATCTCGCAGCAGCACCCGGAGAGCATCTATTTTACGGTAGAGCCTATGTTGAGTTACCACTCAAAGCCGGATGGAATACCATAACTGTCCATTCAGGAGACTACACGGGTGGGTGGAGTTACCAGATGGCTATTGATAATACGACAAACGCACTCGAATTTAGTAGCAATCCAGATTAAAACTCTTTCAACCTGATAGGTGCGGTTTCCCAACCGCACCAAACCCATAAAACTTGACAAAACGTTCTCCCTACGCTATACTTACACATAAGATGATCTTCTTCAAGGAAAAGGACTATGGCGAACCCTCTCAATCCGCAGCTGCATCAAGACTGGCGGACGAACGGCTACCTGAAAATCCCGAGCTTTTTCTCTAACGAAGAGGTGGATGCCTTACAGACTTGGGTCTCCGAAATATCGTGCTGGCAGCCGACACAGGACAAATGGATGCATCATTATGAATCCACACCCACTGGACCGCGGCTCTCCCGTTCGGAAAATTTCGTGCCGTATCACACCGGTATGAAAGCGACCGTGACAGAGGGTAAGATATTAGGTGTTGTCTCCGAACTTATGGGTGAATCGGCGGTCCTCTACAAAGAGAAGATTAATTACAAATATCCGGGCGGAGGCGGCTACGCTGCCCATCAGGATGCCCCTGCTTACGAGTTCATTGACTATCATATTACCTGCTTAATTTCGGTAGATCCAGCGACTCCCGAAAGTGGCTGCCTCTATTTCGCTCCGGGCAGACACCAAGAAGGGTTCATCGCACTTGACGCAAAAGGCTGCGTCGCGCCCGAAACCGCCTCGACGATGAAGTGGGTCGCCGCGCCGACAGATCCTGGGGATATTCTCCTTTTCGGTTCTTACATCCCACACAAGAGTCCAACGAATCGTTCGGACCAGCCGAGACGGATTATCTATCTTACCTACAACGCCAGTTCTCAAGGCGACTGGCGTGAGCAGTATTACGCTGACAAGCGACAGGCTTTCTCTGCGTACGCAAAAGACGGTTCAAATCGAGACAAACAAATCAGCAAAATAGCGCATTTTCAAGGAAGAGTAGTGAATCATGACTTTTGATGGTAAATTTCAGATTTCAAGCGACATTGAAAAGTATGTTGACCGCCAACTCGCGCAAGGAATGAGAAGCGGAACAGCGGAGCAAAAGATTGAGGCATTGTTTAGTTACATGGAGGATCGCGGGCAATCTTTCTACGATGAGGTAGTGACGCAATTAGAACATGCCCTCCAATGCGCTGCCCTCGCACAGCAGAGCAATGCGAGTCCAACACTGATTACGGGTGCCTTACTCCACGACATCGGGCATATTATCTTAGATGAACACAATGCGCGTGAAGCTTTCTTGAATATGGACCTGAATCATGAGGAGGTCGGCGCGCAATATCTGGAACCCTTTTTCCCGGAAGCCGTCACGACACCTATCCGACTGCATGTGCCAGCGAAGAGGTACCTGTGTACAACAGATCCCTCCTATTGGGACGGGCTATCGGATGCCTCAAAAAGGAGTCTCAAACTTCAGGGCGGTAACATGTCAGACGAGGAGCGAGAAGCGTTTGAACAGATTCCCTATTTTGAAGATGGGCTTGTTTTACGACGATGGGACGATCTCGCAAAGGTGAAAGGATTGGAAATAGCCGGATTAGAGACTTACCGAGACATCGTGCAACAGTGTCTCGTGTAAAATCCAAGATAAGAGTATCGTAACCCGCGGTAGGTGCGGTTTTGCGACGTACTCGCCCCGGGGAATGCCATAAGGCATTCATACCCGGTGAAGCCCACACGGGCTTCATACCGTTGATTCTGATTTATGCGACGTGCATTCCAACCGCACTAAATAGCATCCTCTGTAGGAGCGAGTGTTTTTGCTTGGGGTGTTTTTGCTTGGGTATTTCTGCGTATTGCTTGGGTGTTTCTGCGGATTTTTTCGCGCTCGCGACGCTAATAAAAATCGTAGGAGTATGAAACATGAGTTACGAAACAATCGAATCGAAATTTATCGCAACGCCGGAAAAAGGCGAAGTCTCCTCAATACTGATGCTGCCGGATGGCGCGAAATGGCTGCTCGTCCTCGGACATGGTGCAGGTACAAATATGCGCCATTCGACCCTCCAGACCATCGCCGATCGGTTAGCAGATATAGGCATCGCAACATTCCGTTACCAGTTCCCGTACATGGAACGTGGGGGCGGTGGTAGGGAGTCAGAGGCGGTCGCACTTCAAACCGTTCGATCCGCTGCAGCTGCCGCGCATGCAGCCGCAAGCGATGTATCCATCCTCGTCGGCGGGCATTCCTATAGCGGACGCATGTCCTCAATGTCCGCAGCCAAGGAACCGATTGAGCATGTCAAAGGTCTCGTATTTTTTGCATTCCCGCTGCACCCATCTGGTAGAGAAGGCACAGAGCGCGCTGAACACCTTACCGATGTCACAATTCCGATGCTATTCCTCTCTGGCACCCGTGATAAACTGGCAGTGCTTGATCTATTGGAGCCAGTCTGCGAAAAGTTAGGCGATAAGGCGACCTTGCATCTGCTGGACACAGCAGACCACGGCTTCAAAGTCCTCAAACGCCGTAAAACCGAAGAAGACGTATTCGTCGAAATGGCGCGGGTTATTAGTGAGTGGGTTAAGACCCTGGATTGATTGAATGACACCAAACTATTCTGGCAGAATTGAATCACTACTGTTGAGAGATTACCGATGTTTGGCAGCCTGACCGAACTCATAGAGAAAATACATCTCGGCGAAGATGCAACGATAGAATTCAAAAGAGAACTGCCCCGTAGAAGCAATCTTGCTGACGAGATCGCTGCTTTTGCCAATGCCAGGGGCGGCGTAATACTTATTGGGGTTGACGACACTGGTGAAATCATTGGTTTAAACCGGCAAGAATTGGATAACGCGGAAAAAACAGTCGTTGAAATATGTCAGGACAGTATTGATCCGATCCTTCTCATTTTTACAGAAAAGCTGCGGATTGACGGTAAGAATCTGTTAAAAATAGAGGTGCCGAGAAGTCTATTTGTTCACAAAACCGCTAACGGCTACTTCATCCGCCAAGGAAGTAGTAAAAGAGAGATGCCCACCGAGCAGCTGGCGCGGTTGTTTCAAACTCGATCGCAGTCGCGTATCATCGCTTTTGACGAACAATTCGTGCCGAATACGGATGAGAGGACATTAAAAAGAGACCTCTATCAGCGATTTATCACAGAAGGAGCCACAGAAGATGAAGTAGAAGACTTACTCCTTAAAAGGCGTTTACTCGTCAAGGAAAACGGTCAGAATCGTGCCTCTGTAGCCGGTGTACTAATGTGTCATGAGAACCCCGATGATTACCTCTATAACAGTTTCATTCAAGCCGTCTTTTATCTCAGTAAGGAAATGGATGCAAATCACCAACTCGATGCGCAGGACTTTAAGGGACCCCTTGACCAACAGATTATACACGCTATGAGGTTTGTTAAAAGATATAATGCAGTTGCAGCGCGGAAGGATGTTGGCAGAATAGACTATCCAGAATATAGCATGCGCGCCGTATTTGAAGCGATAGTCAACGCTGTTGTGCATAGAGACTATTCAAAAACCGGCTCAAAAATACGGCTATTTATGTTCGATGACCGGCTGGAACTTTACTCGCCAGGGGCATTGGCAAATACAGTAACGGTGGACAATCTCCGTTATAGCCAAGCCACGCGTAATGAACTCCTTGCACGATTGCTTTCAGAGATTACATTAGACGATGATATGAGAAAGCAGGTGGCTCGGCGACACTTTTTAGAACGCCGAGGGGAAGGTGTCGGTATCATCTTGAATGAAAGCGAAACACTAAGCGGGAAAACACCTGTGTATAAGGTGTTTGACGAGGAGTTACGTTTGACGATTTTTGCAGCAAGATCCCCACACGAAACGGAGAGATAGTAGAAACCAATGCCTACACCTACCTTCAAAATCACCGCCATTGAAAGCCAACTTTACGAATGGGACAAACCGCCTATCTGGAACGGTATGCACGTCTACGATAAGGGCAGACTCCATCTCGTAAAAGTGACAGCGAAAAGCCGCACGGAAGAAATAGTCGGATACGGCTTCAATGGTGGAACCGCTGCAACCCGACCCCTCTCCATATTCCCAAAGTTTATAGACCTATTCCGTCCGATCTTGATAGGACGCGATGTAACAGATACCGCCTCCGTTTCACGGTTAGCCGAGAATTACAAAATCTACGGTCCTGGTGGCTATCATACACAAGTGATAGCAGCGATAAACCAAGCCTGCTGGGATATCCGCGGGAAGATTGAAGAAAAGTCGGTTCACGCATTGCTGGGTGGCACACAACAACGCATCCGCACCTATATTGCTGGTGGCTACTACGGTAGAGGGAAAGGGTTTGATGAGCTCCGCGAAGAGATGATCCGCAATAGAGACGAATTCAACGCTACCGCAGTCAAGATGAAAATCGGTGACCCGGATGTCGGACTTGACACAGACATCAAACGTATTGAGGCAGTTCGGGAAACAGTCGGTTCTGATGTTACTGTGATGGTAGATGCCAATTGCGCCTTTTCGATTGAAGAGGCACAGGCAATCTTTCCTGCCCTTCAGACAAACGACATCTTCTGGTTTGAAGAACCGATTCATAGCCACGATTATAGAGGACATAAAGTGCTGCGATCAGTAGCACAAGATTACGGTGTCCGAATCGCTACAGGGGAAAACGGATACGGACTGCACTATTTCCAAACGCTTATCGACTATGAAGGTGCAGATGTCTTCAATCTGGATGTCGCCATCCTGCCGGGCTATGATCCGGCGATGAAGGTCGTCGAGGAAGCATCCGCAGCCGAAAAGTTAATCGCACCACACGGTGCACAAGAATTACAAATCCACATCGCTGCGAGCCGAGACAACGGTCTGATGTTAGAGTATTACCCACCTGCTGTTGATCCGTTGCGGGGTGAAATGTTTCTACCCGTGATGGTTTTAGAGGATGACGGCTATGTTACCGTCCCGTCTCGCCCCGGTATCGGCTTTACTCCAAATTGGGAATTGCTGAAACACCATCGTCTCTCATGAAAATAGCGCAGTCTATACTTGGAACTGCAGGCGAAATTCTAACCGCCCTCCGCCAGAAAAACTTGTACCCAATTTCAAATTGTTTCGTTAAAATCTAAATATACAGGTACCGGACCTAACAACAGTATTATGGAAAGCGCACGCCTTTCCGTTTGTTCTGCGTGCAAGGAGCTCCTTTTATGGATCGAAGTGTCGAAGAATATCAGAAAGACCTCTTGTGGCAGACTGCCCTTGAAACTTTCTACCGTGTCGCTTATGCTGAAAGCCTCATGAGTTCAGTACTCCAAAAATGGAGACCGATAGATGGCGTGGTCAAAACTATCGTGACGATCACTACTATCGCCTCAGTCATGGTAGGATGGATCGCATGGGGATCCCCAACAGGAAAAGTTGTCTGGTTGGCTATAGCAGGCGGGGCCGCATTATTAGGACTGCTGCATGTCATCCTTAAAATTTCAGATCGTATGGCGGATTTAAGCCATAATGCACAATACTTTAAGAGTTTGCGACTCAATTTGGAACGGTTCATCTATGAAATGGAAGTCAACCCAGATTTCCCGCTCGAGCCATTCAAGACTACTTTTGAACAGTACCGGGAATGGTATTTGGTCGGTTCACAAATGTTAAAAGACGATTTCCTTTTGACGCGCCAACACCGCCAGAAAATTCAGAGCAAGTTGAACCAACAAATGGGAGATATAATTCTATGAAAGAGCAACCCGTTGAAGTCGGACGAAGTGCTGTTGACTATTCCATCGGACAACGGCCAATACATGATACCTATGAACCGCCGAACCCTATTCCACAGTTTCGACCGCGTCCGAAAATACATCAAGCACAGCCTCCCATCAAGAGACCCGCATATTCGACAATCACTCAGCGGCTAACAAAAGAGGGTATGCCTGAAGCAGCTGCGAAGCCGCAGACAGCAGTATCGAAAAAAAGTAATTGATTTAATTTACGAGTTCTGCTAAAATCCTCTCATCAAAATTCTCAAACAATGGGAGGTTAAAAGACCGTGAGACACGTTTGTTTAGTCTTGTTTATTACTGTATTTGCCGTAGTTTCTACCTTCGCAGGAATTCCCGATGATGCCGATTTGCTTTCATGGATTGGTGAGGGAAGTGGAAACAAAGCCGTTGATGGAACAGGAAACGGGAATGACGGCACATTTCACGGTAACGCCAAGTGGGTTGCCGATGGTAAATTTCAGGCAGGAATTTCTCTCAAAGGCGCCGAAACCTACATGGAAGTCCCTGATCAGATCGCTGAAGAAGGAAGCCTACTCTTCTGGTTCAAACCCGATTGGGACGGTTCCGATGGTGACGATTACCGGATTTTTGATGCCAGTTTCGGACCTATTTACTTTTTCGTGTCTAAAGGGGCTAACCACGCTGACATCAACCCCGAAGATTTCGGTTTCTATTTTGAAGCCGCTGACGATGCCGATTGGCAGGATGTCGAATTTGATCCAGCAGGTGTCATCAAAAAAGATAAGTGGTTCCATGTCGCAGCCACATGGGACTTTGGCGGTGGAAATCCTTTCCTATACATTGACGGGGCGGAGGCAGCAACCAGCGGTAAGAAAATCACTGGCGGTTTCCCAAAATTACACGAAAAACCGAGATTCGGATGGGAAACGATTCCCTATATTCCGCTACAGAACGGCGCAGAAGGCATCATTGATGAAATCTCTTTCTGGCAACGTGCCCTTGATGAAGGTGAGATTCAGGAGATGATGGACACCAGTTTGGATGTTGAAGCGGCAGGAAAATTGGCTACTACGTGGGGCGATTTAAAGGTCACTCGCTAACAACGCAGTTGGACAAACTGTCCTTATAAAACCTTATTTTTTTAGTCTGGCGATGCATGTCGCCAGACTTTTTTATTTTTCAATTGAACTTTTAAATCCTCTAGGACTTACGCAGAATGCTCTTTTGTAGCATGATGCACGTCGCATCTGGGCGAGTACGCCGCAAATCTGTTAGGTTGTGCATCCAAAACGTCTATGTTTGTCCAAGCATTTCCATCTAATAGAATGCCTTACCGTCAAAATTGCGTAAGTCCTGTCTTCTAAAAAAGCGGATCTGTTGTTCTCCCTAAAACCTGGGGCAGCCAAAGACTCAAGTCTGGAATATAGGTCACCAATATTAGTGCTATCAGTAACAGGACAATAAACAGCAGAACCGAACGGTAGAGCACAACGACTGACCGATCAAACTTCATGCTCGAGATAAATAAATTCATGCCAACCGGTGGGGTCAGATAACCGATTTCGAGGTTCGTTAAAACAATAATGCCGAGGTGTGCCTTGTCAATCCCAAATTGTTCAGCGATCGGAAGCAGTAACGGGACAACGATAATGACTGCCGAAAAAATGTCCATCAGACACCCGACGATGAGCAGAAAAATATTGAGTCCAATGAGCGTGACAACCTTATTTTCTGTGGTCGCTTGAATCCAATCGAGGACAGTGGTCGGTACGTCAAGCGTGATGAGGTAGTTTGTTAAACCTAAAGCGATACCTAAGATGATGAGGATTGCCCCCACAAGCAGCGTACTCTCCTTAACAATACGTGGTAGGACTTTCACTGAAATGGAGCGGTGGATACCAAATTCCACGATACAGGCATAGATAGCCGTCAGCGCAGCCGCTTCATCCAATGTAACGAAGCCGGAGATGATACCGCCTAACACAACAAACGGGAGAAGCAGTTCCCATTTCACGTCCCAGAACGTTCGGAGAAAAACGCGAATATCGAAAGGTGTAGTCTCAATCCGTTTGGCGAGACTCCATCCGCAGCAATAGAAACTCAAAATACCGAGGATAAGCAGCCCCGGAATAATACCCGCAAGGAACATCCTTTCGATAGGGACCTGAGCGATAATCGCGTAGAGAATCAGCGGAACACACGGCGGAAACAGGAGTCCGATACTTCCAGAAGCCGTTACCAAACCGAGCGAGAATCTGTCGCTATACGTCTGACGCAGGATTGGATATAGCAATCCACCGAGAGCGATAATCGTTACGCCAGACGCACCTGTAAAAGTTGTGAAAAAAGCGCAAGTCCCAAGGACAACCACGGCGATCCCGCCGGGTAACCATCCAACGCTGGCACGCGCAAACGCAATCAACCGCTGCGGTGCGTTCCCTTCAGCGATTATATAGCCCGCAAAGGTGAAGAGTGGGATGATGAGGATCGTCGAATTTCTCGTGAGTCGGTTGAAATCGATTAAAATCGTTGAAATCGGTTCGCCTGCCGTGAGGTATCCGATAATCGACGCGCCACCTAATAGGACGAAAAGGGCACCGCCGAAAAGCGCGAAACCTACCAATCCAATACCAATGATGAGACCCATTATTCCGGCACTCCTTTGCTAACGTCGGGAACCGATCCGCTATTTGTTAAACGGATGCCAATCTGAAGGGCGAAGTGAAGTCCGATGAGGACAAATCCGACCGGAATAATGCTTTTTGCCCACCACAGAGGGATGTTACCTATTAGCACGGCCTCGCTTGATTGTTCATCTATAACGAAATCGAAGCCGTAATATGCTAAGATGCCGACAACAATTAGAGCGAGACAATCAACAATCAGGTTGCTCCATCGCGTGATTTTTTCGGGAAGGATTCGGCTAAGCACATCAATGCTAATGTGTCGTCTCTCACACGTGGCAAGCGCAGCTCCGAGGAAACACAACCAGAGCGTCAAATGCTGGAGCATTGTATCGCTCCACGCCAGACTCATTTGAAACCCATAGCGCAAGACAATTTTGAGGATCGCAAGTCCTAACATCATTGCAATAATCGCGCACAGCAAGCCGGTTTCAATCTTACCCAGACCGGTATTGATACGCTGTAGAAACGAAGCCGTGTTGTCTGGAATTTGCGGATGCTCGGAGCTTGCTTTAGAAAGATCCTTCATGAGTTACTCCCCTCGCGCTAACACCTGGATCCCCGCCGATGGTAATACAGCAACTTTAGCGTTTGCGGGCAGCTTCTCAGCAAATAACGCAATCAGTTGTTCGAGGTCCCGGAAGAGGAGAGCTCCCGGATGCTTCTTGTAAAAATCGTCTACCAAAAAGTGTTCCGACCAGACGTGCAATTGCTCTTGACCCCCAAGTTGTGGGGCGGGGAGTTCAGATTCTGTCCGCTCCGCTTTCTGTTCAAGGAAACGGGCGTAATCGATTTGATCGAACAGCCCGTGGTAACAGATGCCGTCGCTTGCTGGGTTCAGTGCCATCTTATACGCTTTCTCAAAATGACGCGTTGCCCAGAGGGCTTTGCCCGTCTGGATTGGATCGCTATCAAGCGGATAGCAGTTTAGCACAACGAGATCTGTCTCTTTTCGATTTGCTTCTGGTATCTCTGTGCCGTAAGTCTCCAAAGCGAAGTGCGCGCCTTTCCGATGCGCCTGTACAAAGTCGCCGACAAACAGTCCGCAGATTTCACGACGACTGTTGAGCACAGTGTTAACGATCACATCAAGACCCAAGACACCTGCCACGGCTTCGGAGAAATCACGGTGGTCTGGTTCATTGCCGCTTCTTTCAATAACTGCGTGCCCACGACTCGGTGAGAAGGAGTGGAAATAGAACATCGTCGTAAAACCGGCAATCCCAGGAACAATCAATTTCGCACCACCCCCGAAACCGACGGAACCGTGTGGATAGATACCCCCCAAACAAATCTTGAAATCCGCATCTGCAACAACTCGGTTGAGATAGATAGGCATGCCGTTATCAAGGCTGCCTAATGCGCGGAGGTCACCGCTCATAAAATCGTGGCTGGTGGCTTCGTGCGTAGCGGCAACGTCTGCGCCAATCTTTTTTGCAACCTCTTCGTCAGTGAGTGGACGGTGAGAACCGCCACCAACAACAAATCGAATCTCGGATTTCGGGACACCCGCTGATGCTAATTCGCGCAAGAGGAAAGGAACAACTGTTGCAGCGGGGGTCGGACGGCTCAAATCGTCTACAATAATAGCAGCACTTTTCTTGCCTTTTGCGAGTTCTGAGATGCGGGATGTGCCGATCGGCTCAGCAAATGCTTGTTCAATTTGGGCATCCGAAAGCACAGGGGCATCCTTGGGACCTAATGTTTCGACCTCCCAGCCCGAAGGGAAATTCAGCGTCAATTCTTCATCCCCGTACCATGCACGGGAGTGGACTGTAGCAGTGTTATTCATACGGTTTCTCCGTTTACTGGATCGGTGTCTGGGACTAATACCTGAATTCCGGCTGCTGGCAAGACACTGACGCGCGCCCGTGCCGGAAGTTTCTTTGCGAAGAGTTGAATCACTTGTTCAAGGTTGCGAAAAAGACGTGCCGCTGGGTATTCCTTGTAGAACTCATCTGCCCCAAAGTGCTCAGACCAGACGTGTAGTTGGTTACGTCTTCCGATTTCCGGTGCTGGAGGTTCGGACGAAATCTGTTGCGCCCGCTGGTGGAGGTAACGTGGATAATCAAGTCTATCGTACAGTCCGTGGTAGCAGCTGCCGTCACTCGCTGGGTAGAGGGCTAATGTATAGGCGTTCTCGAAATAGCTAAAAGCCGCCAATGCCTTGTCGAGTTGGATCGCGTCTGCATCAAGTGGGTAGCAGTTGACTATAACCAAATTGGTCTCTCTTTCGTTAATTTCAGATATCGGTGTGCTATAAGTATCCAAGGCGAAACGCGCGCCTGCGCGGTGTGCCTTCACAAAGTCACCTACGAACACCCCAGAGATCTCGCGACGACTATTCAGGGTAACGTTTGCGATAGCGTCAAGTCCGAGAATTTGTGCTGCCCTCTCAGCACAGTCGCGTCGGTCAAGTGCTACCTCTCCTTCAATTATTGCGGGACCACGGCTTGATGAGAAAGTATGAAAATAGAATATTGTCGCAAATCCTGCGACACCTGGGACAATCAACTTTGCGCCCCCGGTAAAACCGACGGAACTGTGTGGATAGATACCCCCGACACAGATTTTGAAATCCGCATCTGCAACGATACGATTAATATAGATAGGCATGCCGTTATCAAGGTTCCCCAATGCCCGGAGATCGCCTGCCAGGAAGTTATGGTTTGTTGCCTCGTATTCCGCAGCCACATCTGCCCCAATCTTTATAGGGATCTCCGCATCGGTTAGGGGACGATGGGAACCGGGGCCAACAACAAAACGGGTTTCGGACTTTGGGACACCCGCTGTGGCTAACTCGTTTAGGAGAAAAGGAATAACCCGCGCAGCCGGGGTTGGACGACTCAGGTCATCCACAACAATCGCGGCACTTTTCTTGCCTTTTGCTAATTCTGAAATACGGGGTGTACCGATTGGCTCGGCAAATGCTTGTTCAATTTGGGTATCCGAGAGCGCAGGCGCGTCTTTCGGTCCCAAGACGTCTACTTCCCAGCCGGATGGAAAATTCAGCGGCAACGCTTTATCCCCGTACCAAGCACCGGAATGAACTGTAATAGTATGATTCATGAATGCTCTCCATTGTAAAATAGAATAATTATAGGAGTATAATTCATCGGTGTGTTTCCAATAAGTTTTCACTTTTTCAAGAAGCATCACATTCTTTCGATTGTTCTTGGTGGCGAAGGACCGCCGCGATAAATTCTCGGAAAAGTGGATGCGGTGCCAGCGGCTTTGATTGAAATTCGGGATGGAATTGTGAACCTACCATCCACGGATGATCCATCACCTCAGCGATTTCGACGAGACTCTCGTCGGGCGACAACCCACTAAAACAGAGTCCGGCTGCTTCTAATTCCGAGCGATACGCGTTATTCAATTCATAGCGATGTCGGTGGCGTTCTACAATAATCGGTTGCTGATAGGCAGTGTAACTTTTGGTGTTTTCTCTAAGAACACAAGGATAGATACCGAGTCGCATTGTCGCCCCCATGTCAGCGATAGCGCGTTGCTCAAGCATCAAGTCTATGACCGGATGAGGTGTTTCTGAGTCTACCTCTGTGCTGTTTGCGCCTTTGAGGTGAGCGGCGTGTCGGGCAAACTCAATCACAAGGCACTGCATACCGAGGCATAATCCGAAATATGGAATCCGATTTTCACGAGCGTATTTTGCTGCGACCAACATTCCCTCAATCCCGCGATAACCGAATCCGCCGGGTACTAAAATCCCAGCGACATCTTTAAAAACGGTGTCGAGATCGGGATGTTCTGTAAGTGCTTCAGCCTCTATCCACTCAATATCAACAGCCGCTGCGTTTGCAATCCCACCGTGTTTGAGGGCTTCCTGAACGCTGATATAGGCATCGCTGCCCGTTGTATATTTTCCGACGACGGCAATTCGGGTTTCGTGTTTCGGATTTTTCAGTTTTTCGACCATTGCAGCCCATTCAGCGTCCATCGGTGGGCGTGTTTCAAGTCCAAATCGCTTTAAAACGAGATGTCCCATGCCTTGCCGTTCAAAATTAAGCGGGATCTCATCAACACATTTCGTGTCGAGTCCTTCAAAAATGTATTCTTCGCTGATCCCGCAGAGGAGTGCGATTTTCTGGCGAAAAGCCTCCTCCAAGGGCTGGCTGGTTCGGCAGAGCAACAGATCGGGTTGAACCCCCAACTCTTGGAGTTTGCGAATGCTATGTTGGGTCGGTTTGCTCTTGCTTTCGCCGTTAGGTAAAGTGTAGATGAGGGAGACATGGAGGAACATTGTGTTCTGACGACCCACCTCGACCGCCATCTGTCGAATCGCTTCAACGAAAGGTGGCATTTCAAAGTCACCGATCGTTCCACCTATCTCGGTAATTACAATCTCGGCTTCGTTATCCTTACCAATCTGATAGATACGGCGTTTGATTTCATCGGTAATGTGCGGAATTAACTGCACCGTTTGACCGAGGTAGTCTCCGCGTCGCTCTTTCGCGATTACTTCGCTATAGACAGAGCCAGTGGTGAAGTTGGAGTATTGATTGAGATCGATACCGAGAAATCGTTCATAGTTCCCGATGTCAAGATCGGTTTCCGCGCCGTCATGCGTGACAAAAACCTCACCGTGTTGAAAAGGGTTCATCACACCCGCATCAACATTCAGGTAGGGATCAATCTTGACAACAATCACCTTAAAACCGCGATTGATGAGCAGTCTACCTAAAGACGCAGTCGTGATTCCTTTGCCGATACCTGAGATAACCCCACCGGTCACAAAAATATATTTTGTCATTTTTACGTTATAATGCCCTCCTTGTGCTGCAAAAAATCCTATAGTTTTCGCATTGACCATCCGGGGTCAATTTGTTTCTAAAATTTGTTTTACCCGCTCTAAGTCAGTGGGAACATCAACACCAATAAGTGGCGTGTCGGTTTCGACGACATGGATAGGGACACCGTGTTCCAAAAAACGGAGTTGTTCTAAACCTTCTGCAAGTTCATAAGGCGTGGATTTCCACTTTGTGAAAGCAAGGAGTTGTTCTCGACGGTAAGCGTACAAGCCGACGTGCCGATACACAGGAAATTTGTGGAGTTCATCCTCACCAATTCTTCCCGGTATAGATGCACGCGAGAAATACAACGCATCTCCCCGCAGGTTTGTAACGACTTTAACGACGTTAACGTCTCGATAGTCTGTAGCAGTTTCAACCCGCTGTTTTAACGTACAGACTTGTACCTCTGGTCTGTCTATGAAAGGTTGTAGCATCATGTCTATCTGCGCGGGTTCAAGAAGTGGTTCATCGCCTTGAATGTTAGCGACAATATCACATCTTAATCCTTCTGCAACAACGGCGACGCGTTCGGTGCCAGTCGCACATGGACCCGTCATTTGGACATTTCCACCGAATTGAGTTACCGCATCGTAAATCCGCTGGTCGTCTGTAGCGACAATAACTTCGTTGAGCATTTTTGCGCGGCACGCGCTTTCGTAGACGTGTTGCACCATCGGCTTCCCAAGCAGATTTGCTAACGGCTTCCCCTCAAAACGGCTTGAGGCATAGCGAGCTGGGATGATTCCTACACTTTGCAACCTTATGCTTCCTTTTGACATCCTAAATTCTTTAGGACTTACGCACTCCGCTGGTAGGTGCGGTTTTGCGGCGTACTCGCCTAAATGCGACGTGCATTCCTAACCGCATCGATTACATTACGATAGACCTAATTCTCTGATTTCGCGTCCGTCCTATTCTTTATATTTCTTTCGGTCTTCTAAATCAGTTTAACGCAAAGCGGGGTTAAAAATCAAGAATTTTTTCGATTTCGGTTTGCAAATGCGATTGGGAAAGTGGTAAACTTTAACACAAACAACGAGTTTGGATAAAAAAATAAATGGATGACTCGTATAAAGGAGATTTCAAAATGAAACGGGATTTTCGATTTCTAACATCAACTGCTAAGCTACGCTCTCATCTGGCGTGCTTATTTTTAATATGCACCTTCTCTCTACACATCGTAGGGTTCCTGGGGTTTGAAATTCAGAACGCATCTGCTCAGATCCTCGATCCGGATTTAGTCCTATATTTCGATTATGAGGATTTTGATGGCAATACTGTCGTTGGCAAGGCTGGTCGTGGTTATGACGGTGCGATTCAGGGGAAGGTCACACAGTCCAACGATGGGAAATTTGGCAAAGCTGCCCATTTCGCATCAGGTAGTTTTCTTGATCTCGATGGACCCAACATCAAGCCTGATGATATTCCGACCGAAGGGATGAGTATTGTCGCGTGGATTAACGTTGAGGCTATCTCAGACATGGCGATTTTCAACGCACGCGCTGCTGACAACACGTGGCTTGTGCATCCAGAGGCACGTGGGGATGGAAACTACCGCTGGCTCAATCGGAGTCCTGGCGGCGCAACGATCTTTGATATCCGTGCTGGGAAAAACAAAGCCAACGAATGGATGCATTATGCCGGCACGTTCAGTCGCGCCGACGGGTTAGCTGTGCTTTACATCAACGGAAACAATGTTGGCGAAGAGAAGGCCCGCGTTGGCACGCCAATCGCAGCAGATTGGGGACAGGGGGCTCGCGTCGGTTTTAATATTGACGATGCCCGCCCGTTTAATGGACTCATGGATGACCTTAACATCTGGAAACGCGGTCTGACGGAAGAAGAAGTCAATATTATCATGAACGATAGCGTTGACGCATTCCTCGCTGTTGAGGCGCAAGGCAAATTGGCGACGACTTGGGGTAGACTCAAAGCGTCAAGGTAATTCGAGGTCCGTATTCAACGCCTCGGCGAGATAGTTTTTCTGGGAGAGTAAGTCTTTGTTGACGCGAAGGCTCGCTTCGTGGAAACGGTATTCATCTTTACCGCGTCGATAGTAACACTGTAGGTGTCCTGCTTCAACCGCTTTTTTGAGGTCTGTAGGTGAGATGTCGAGCATGGCTGCCGTTTCTTCCAGATCATACTCGACCACAGTATGGCGTATTTGCATCTTTATTATCTCCCGCTTCGGTAATGCCTTGTTGCACCTCTTAAGTACAACACAAGGACAAGCAAATGTCAATGTTTTTTCGTTTGAAAGCATACTTTGTAAGCGTCTCGGTTCTTTGTTGTTTTACGATAGGGGTAGAGGCGGATGCCGAAAATATCTTATCGCGCTGGGACCAAACCCTCTTTGACCGTATTTATGATGCACCACCACGCCAAGAGCCGATGTGGACGATCATGGGAGGTATCTCAGACCTTGGTGACTATCGGGGTGTGATGGGTGCCTCAATTCTCCTTATGGCGTACGGAAATGAATCCCATCGGGAAACCGGAAAGTTGTTAGCTTCGGCGTATATAGGAGCTGCGGGCATAACGTATGGCATGAAAAGGTTGATAGGTAGAAAGCGACCGCTTGATGAAACTTTGGGGAATCCAGCGATGCCGTCAGGGCACGCCTCTATTATCTTTAGTGTCGCGACCATTTTGGGGTATCAATATCCGAGATGGCGAATTCCGCTCTACCTCGGTGCCGGGCTTGTCGGTTTCTCGCGCGTCTATTTGGGGCGGCATTATACATCAGATGTCGTCGCTGGTGCAGCGATTGGCACTGCGATGGGCATGCTTGTCTGGCATAAACGCATCACGCTGCTGAAATGGGAGTTTTAGTTTCCTAAACTTGTCGATTCGCACCATTAATTAAATCGTGTTGACACTAAATCACTTGACAAGAAAATTCACCCTGTGTAAAATATAGTTACGATAGGAGGGTCGGACGCATGACTTCTAAGAGAGAGCGCATCTATTTCCAATGTCAGATTATGGAAAGTATCGGTTTGCTGCTTCTAACCGGCGTATTCTTGGCTGGGTGTGCTGCTACGCCATACCCTTCGGTTGAAGTCTACATGGAACCCGTTGAGGGACGTTTTAACGCCCAAATTGATCCAGAAACGGCGGCGGCGACCGTCGAAAAGAAGGGGGTCGCGGTTACGATTGAACCCGTTGATGAGGTCGAACTGTTCGCACTCACCGAAGATCCGAGATTAAACCCTTATCTTATCGTTGAGAGGAATGGTGCTGTTGAACCGATCTACACAGTATTTGGCATTACAGTCCATAACCGCGACCACCGCCGGGTCCTCGTTGATGACATAGCAGTCTTAATTGATGGAAAGGACACGCAATATGCCAATCTCTCCAGCGATTACTTCGACTCACTTTACGACGATGTGGACCTATCGCACCAGAATCCTTATGTGCCGCTGACGTATCCCTCCTATTACGGGTATCACCAGTCCTATGTAGATGCTGAAGCATTAGAGTGGGGACGCATTGTAATAGAGGATAGCATTTTTGAAAGTGGTAAATTGTTCTCCGGCGCGAGACGGAGTGGGCTTTTAGTTTTTGATCGACTTCCGAGTGACACGACAGACGTTCGGATCGTTGTCCCTGAAGTTCGGATAATTCATTCAGAGGGTAAAGCAGATAGATTACAATTTAAATTTGATTTTAGGCAGGTCTTGCAGCAAAGTAGCGAATAACCTTACTGACTTAATTCGTCCTAATAACACGCAGGATTCCTAAACAACGAAGGGAGTATACCTAAAATGCGAAATTGGCTTGTCGGATTACTGATAGTAGGACTCGTGTCCATTTTGGGGTGTCAAGCCCAAGACAGAAGTACGAGCCAAACACAGAGAGCACCAAGGGAATTAAAAGTCGCCGTTGCTGCGCCATTTACGGGCAATGCCGCTGCTTTTGGAGAGATGATCCGCCGCGGTGCTGAACTCCGAGCAAAAGAGATTAACGATGCTGGTGGAGTCAACGGGATGAAGTTTACACTGGTTTTTGAAGATGATGCCGGCAAAGATGCGGAGGCGAGCCTCGTTGCAGAACGTCTCGCCAATAATCTACAGATCCTTGCGGTCGTTGGGCATTTCAACAGCTCTTGCTCGTTGGCTGGGAAACCAATTTATCAACGGGCGGGTATCGTCGAGTTGTCACCCGGTTCCACAAATGTGACGGTTTGTGAGGGGAGTGATTGGACATTCCGCAACTTGTATCGCGACGATTTTCAAGGGAAATTCATTGCACAATATATTGATAAGATCCTAACCGACCTTCAGTCTGTCGCCGTTTTTTTTGATAATGATGATTATGGGCGTGGGTTAAGGAACGCCTTCGTTGAGGAAGCTGAAAAGATAGGACTTGACCTCGTGGCTTCGGAAGCTTATGATCGGGATAATACCGATTTTAAGGCACAACTCACCAGTATTAAAGCCAAAGGCCCGGACGCTGTTTTCATCTCTGGGCTCTATACGGAAGCGGGTTTGATTGCCAAACAGGCGCGTGAGTCTGGAATCGAGGCACAATTCTTCGGAGCGGATGGCGTGGATTCTCCAGACTTCCTCACAATCGCTGGAAAGGCCGCCGAGGGGACTTATCTCACAACGCCTTTTACCTTTGGTGCTGCTGGCGAAGATGCGCTACAGATGGCAGCTAATTTTGAGGAGATGCACGGGGTCGCACCCGATACATGGGCTGCACTGACCTACGATGCCGTTGGGATGATCGCTGACGCCCTTGAAAAAACTTATAACGCAGAGGCAGCCGTCGCTGATAACCGAAAAGCGATCCGAGACCATTTGGCATCTTTGGATACGCCTGAGGAAGGCTACAAAGGGGTTACGGGGCTAACCTATTTTGATATAAATGGGGATACGGTCAATAAACCGGCTTACGTGAAAATTGTGAAAGATGGGCAATTTGTTGCCGCTGATCAGCAACTACTTGAATTAGAATGATGTTTGAAATGGGTTCTCTTTACAGAAATGTAGGGATGCAGATCAGTAGAATCCTTTTTTCCATCTCAATACCCTAACAAAATTATGGCACAATTTTTAGAACAAATTATTAATGGATTGGTACTCGGCGGTATTTACGCACTCATCGCCGTCGGTTATACCATGGTTTACGGTATTATCCAGCTGATTAACTTTGCACATGGCGAAATTTTCATGTTTGGTGCCTATATCGCACTCATGCTCATAACAGTTTTCGGGATACCGTTTTGGGTGGCATTGCCGCTGAGTATGATCCTGTGTGGTATGTTAGGAATGCTGATGGACCTCATAGCATACCGACCGCTTCGGAATGCGCCACGGCTATCGGCGTTGATTACAGCAATAGGTATGTCGTTGGCACTACAGAACCTCGCCCGAATGATTTGGTCAGCTCGTCCCCGCCAATTTCCGACGGAAGCCCTGCCGACTATTTTCCTGAGTCAGAATGCAATTTCACTTCCCGGTGGTGCCACTCTACCTTACCGCGATGTGTTTATTATCCTATTAGCACTCGTTTTGATGGTTGCCTTAAACAGACTGATTTACCTGACCAAAATAGGGAAAGCCATGCGGGCTTGCGCCCAAAATCCGGTTGCGGCAAATCTAATGGGCATCCAAACAAACCGGGTGATTGCTATAACGTTTATTATCGGTTCTGCCTTAGGGGCGGTTGCAGGGATAATGGTCGGTTTGCGAGAGGTGGTTACGCCAACAATGGGTTACTATAAAGGGGTCGCGGCTTTTGCAGCCGCTGTTCTCGGTGGTATAGGCAACATTACAGGGGCAATGCTCGGCGGCATCATCATTGGATTGGCAGAGGTTTTTGGGGCTGGATATATCTCCTCAGGATACCGCTTGGCAATTGCCTATATTATTATGATCGGAGTCATCGTTATTCGTCCATCCGGACTCTTTGGCACCTCAACAGGACACCGCGCTTGATATGAAAGATCGATTGACACCCAAAAACATCATTTTTGCTTTATTGGTCTGTTTTTTGCCGTTATTGATGTATGGCATTGATGCAATAGCTCTTTTCCTCTCCCATCAGGATATTTATCTCGGGCTGCCGAGTGGAGATTACATGCTGCGGATTATTGTCCGCGCGTATCTCTATATGCTCCTCGCTATCGGACTCAATATTGTCTGTGGGTTCACTGGACTCCTGGATCTCGGCTATGTCGGTTTTTACCTGATTGGTGGCTATACGGCAGGTTTATTGATGGCGCGCCTCGGCGTGAGTTATTGGATTGCATTGCCGCTCGCTGTGCTCAATGGCGCGTTCTGGGGATTGTTGCGTGGGGCACCCACTTTGCGGCTCACGGGTGATTATTTCGCAATTGTCACCTTTGGGTTCGCTGAGCTGCTCTTCCGTATCGTAAAAAACGAACAGTGGTTAATTGGCGGTCCGAATGGATTGGTTCGCGACATTCCGCCGCCTGCTATTCTCGGAGTGGTATTCAATCAGAATTGGCACAATTACTACCATATTCTTATCCTGCTCGTCTTAGTGGTCTTTATCACCTATCGACTGCAGCATTCTCGCGTCGGGAGGGCATGGGTCGCAATTCGTGAAGATGAGCAGGCAGCTGAAAGTATGGGGATTAATGTCAGCCGCTATAAGGCACTGGCATTTGCAGTAAGCGCAGCTATCGGCGGATTGGGGGGTGGCTTCGTGGCGCAATTCCAGGTTAACATTAGCGCACCTTTCTTTGAGTTCTGGGAGTCTATCCTCATCCTCTGTATGGTGGTCCTTGGGGGTATGGGAAGTATAAGGGGTGCGATGATAGGGGCAGCGATTCTTGGATCGTTAGGAGAAGTGCTGAGACCCGGCTTCATTATCCCTTACCAATTCGGCGGCTCACGCTACCTTATTTTTGGGATTATCCTCATCCTCCTAATGCGGTTCCGCCCAGGTGGCTTAACGCTCAAAAAAGCCTAAGAGGTCAAAACTTTGCGTTCCGCTCTTTGTGTTCCGCTCTTTGCGGTGCGCGGCTTGCTGCCCTGTCTGCCTACCCCTGACAGCCATCTTTCGCAGATAAGCAGAATTAACGCCCCTGCTACAAACAATTGAAACCGTTCTTGGTATTTGCCATCTCCGTGGATTCTGACTTGTTGCCTTTCGAGTCGCGCTAAATCTGTCCGTAACTCGGTAATTCCAGCGGACGCGCGGTAGTAACTACCCCTCCCTGCCTCGGCGATTTCTTGCAGGTGCGTTTCGTCTAATGCTGTTAGCACAAGTTGTCCGTTGACATCACGCTTGTACGGTGCAGTCTCTGTACCAGGCACTTGTGGCAGCGGAATCGGGACAGATTGGACGGGATTACCCACACCGACGCAATAAACGTGGACGCCTACCTGACTCGCCGCTTTAGCCGCTGAGATCGCCGCTTCTCCGTGATCCTCCCCATCTGTGAGCAGAATCAGCACCTTCTGCCCGCTGTCATCCGGATCTATTGCTGTTGGACTGTCCTGATCCGAAGTCAGTCGCTCGGTTGCTATCGCTATGGCATTACCGATGCGGGTGCCGCTATGGATCAGTGTATCGGTGGTTATTGCTGCTAAGAATTCTCTGAGCGTGTCGGTATCCTGCGTCAATGGACATACCACGAAACTCGCTTCGGCGAAGTAAAGCAAACCGAATTGATCACCCTCAAGTGCCGCTAAGAGTGAGAAGATAACCTCTTTCGCCTGCGTGAGGCGGCGAACAGATGTGTCATCTTCTGCCAGCATACTCGTTGAAATATCAAGTCCAAGCATAACGTCCAATCTTTCTGCGACCGGTTCAGATGCTCTGCCCCATTGTGGCCGTGCGATCGCCAGCGTCAAAAAAAGATAACTCAACAATAGCAACCCCGCTTGAACTTTATGGCGTTGTAGATGTGCTGGATCCACATTACTGTGGAATTGCAGGAGTGCTCTCCGTTTGTGTCGCAATCCGAAGAGTAGCAACAAAATTAGTGGCGGAATTGCCCATAGAAAGTGGAGGAATTCTGGATGACCAAAACGGAGCCAGTTCATGAGGAAGATAGGATAGAGTTCCGGGCGCGTTCAAAAATCTCGATGGCATAATCGAGATCGGATTTGGAGGCGATGTTGAATGAGATACCGAAATTCTTGACTGTCACGTTAGGCAAGTTCGCTCTGCACTCGACGATGTGGAGCGGCGTAAAGTCGGCATGAACATCAACGCGGAAGTGGGTCGCTCTTCTTGATGGGTAAGTATCAAGCCACCAGCGGCCACCGATCGTCATGCGGAGCTTGGCGATACGCGGTCGGAGTGTTGCGCCGCATGTATCAACGTACGCTAAAAATTCATGGACGATTTGTAGAAGTTCCTCGTTTGACTGTAACGTCTCAACGAACGATGTGAGGGTCATGAACTGTTCTGCAGTAGTGCGATAGGTTCGTTCCTCTTCCTTGACGAGTTTCCCACCTAAGACGGTTTCAGTAGCGACTAAAATTTCGTCTGGGGCATGGTAAGAAAAATAGGAGATATAAGTGAGATCCAACCCAAGCGTGCGTAGATATTCGGCGACTTCCAAAACGCGTGTATCGACCCCTTCCGAGACGAGGACTAATCGCTGCCGTTGATTGAATGCCGAGGGTCGAATATCGCCCGGTTCGTATTCAAAGAATTCACTGTGAAGTGCCGTGAGGGACGAAAATTCTTTGCCTTGTTGTTGGCACCATCGATAAGCGAGCTGCTCTAATTCTATGTAGGAGAGCTGAGAAACGCCAGCGGCGTATTCGAGAATTTGGGTGATTGCTGTTCGGGAGGGTTTGCCGCGTTTGAGTTCAATGATTACACAATGCCCCTGCCGATCCAGTGCCAGCAAGTCAATTTTCTGTTTCGATGTACTCAGCGGCGGTTGTCTGCTGATGACGCAAAGGGGTTCACCAAGGACCAGCGTTGCGTCTTTTTCGAGCAGGTCCTCGAAGTCGCGTTCTGCGCCAAAACGCAATGGCTCCAGCTTCCCAAATTTCCGGTCTTCCCAACGATAAACTTCCATTTTTCTAACTATTAGCTTTCTATCATCGTTCCACTTCGTTTCACGATGGTTTTCGGTTAATTTTCTTGGAAATAAGGATATGTATGGTCATTCTACAGATTAGCATTTAACCAGCGGATACGCTCGCGATATGCCTTGACCTCAGCTGCGATCCTGATATCACTCCAATTGTTTTTCTCACCTAAAAATTGTGCAATTTGGGGGGCAATGTCGATGCCTTGCCCCTGTGTCCAACCGATTCGGGTGCGTCGCCAGAGAAGATCCTCCAGTGTTATCGCCATCTCACCCCAACAGGCGTAAAGGAGTTCTGCCTTTGTGAACGGCAGAGACGGTGTAATCGGTTCGGCAAGCGTTGGATCGGCACTGATGAAGTCTTGAATTGCGCGATACCCTTCGCCGTACCTTTTAATAAGCCGTTCCCTATCAAAATTCCCGTCCGACTCGTGGTTTGGGTCTATGTTTGACACGTCTGCTACCGCATTCGGTAATGGAGAGGTGTCAGTTTTACAATGACGAACAACGTTCAAAGACAAAGCAAGACGATTTACTGTTTCTTCTGCCATTTGTCGGTGTGTCGTGAGTTTCCCGCCATACAAATACATTACCCCGCTTGGACTTTCTGTGATGAGATGTTCTCTTGAAACGAATTCGCTTTTTGAAAATCTTTGCTGTTGTTGATTGGCAGCGATAAGCGGACGCGTGCCTGCGTAAGTGGCGATGATAGCATCATTATTGAGCGTTTTTTCAGGAAAAATCCGTTGCGTTTCTGACAGTAGATACGCTACTTCGTCGACTGATGGACGCACCGCCGATAGTTCTTCTTCAGATGTCGTTTCAGTCGTGCCGACGATAGAAGTGTTATGCGCACCGGGCAGAATAAAAATAACGCGTGGTTTGCCGCCCTGTTGTTTTTTTGCCCGTGTGAAAGTTACTAAACCGTACGTCCCTGAATTATGTTCTGCTCCACATCTGGGTAAGACAATGTGAACACCTTTTGCGTTTTTCGTTACGAGGCGCGGGACCCCGTCATAACTCGGATCTTTACGCCATATATGGTCGCTCCAAGGACCTGTTGCCGATACAACTTTTCGGGCAGAGATTTCAAAACGGTGTCCAGTGATAACATCTTCAGCAGTTATCCTGTAGTTATGGTTGCCGTTATCAGCAGTATCAGGTCGGTTGACAAAATCGAGGAACCGAACATAATTTGTGATAATCGCGCCCTGTTGATGGGCATCTTGGAGTGTCACGAGGGTCAATCTCGCGTCGTCAACGATGCTATCCCATAATACAACACAACCTTTTAGGGTCCTCGTAGCGATAGGTCCGAGGAGTTGTTGAATCTTTTGAGGGTCCCGAATTGCTGTTGATTTCTCTGACGTATCTGTTTTAGAGAGCGAATTATAGTAGTGCGCAGCGAGTTGCATACCTGTCAACGGATACGGATCGCCTTTGTAGCAGAGAAGGGCTAAAGGAATCGGTTTGACAAGGTTCGGCGCGATGCGCAGAAGAATCTCGCGTTCTTTACGAGACTTCTTGACGAGATCAATATCGCGTTTAAGGATGTAGCGAAACCCACCGTGGATAAGCTGCGAGGTAGTGCTGCTCGTTCCGCTCGCAAAGTCCCCCTGTTCAATTAAACCGGCTTTGATGCCTCCGTTGCGCGCAAGATCGCGGATGACACCCGCGCCGACAATACCGCCCCCAATAACCAAAACATCCAACGGTTCGGTCTTCAGCGTTTGAATATTCTTGGATCGGGTTCGGGCTGAAAATTCTATGGGCATTTTCTACCCTTAACTTCGGTCATTTATCAAGTGACTGTATAAGGAGACCTTGCGAATAGCATTCAGAATTCCCGATACAGCACCTGCTATTGGTTTCGTCAACAACGGCAAAAATATCAGTTGAGAACACGCTTTTTCGGTGACAGGCAGATCCCCGGCTGCATAAGTTTCAAACACACCATCCGCATCGACCGGGCAGAGAGGCCCTCGATTGTTCTGGTAGATGTCGAGCCCGTATGTAAAGAGCGGCAAGGTGTGGAGAAGTGGATAGGGATTGCTGTTTGTTGGCAGGCTGCCTGAAAACAGTGGGACACCATCACCAACAAGGAGTGGGTACGGGTTGTTGTTTGCCAAGACCCCTTCTTTTCGGAGGGCATCCGCGAATGCTGGGGCTGAGAGTCCGTGCATTTCCGCTTCGTGGTATCGAATCGGGAAGCCGTAGAACCCTGCTGATTCACTACCTTCACAAGTTTCAACAGCCGAAACCCCCGGAATCTCCTGCAATCCGTCCGAGATTTCTTGGATATAGGCGCGACGGTTCACGTTGAGTTCGTCAAGTTTTTCCAGTTGGACGGAAGCGATACCGATAGCGAGCGGATGTGCACGGAATTTAACGCCGAGTCCCATCGGTGGTAGATATGGGTGCCGCAATTCATCTGGTGCTACGTCGCTTATGGCATCAACCGGACGATTGACCTGACCGAGTAGACACGCCCGTTCAAAAATCGTTGTGTCGTTAGTCGCAAACATCCCACCTTCACCGCCGCTAACGGGTTTGTTGCCCTGTAAGCTCCATGCCCCCGCCTGACCAATGCTGCCACACGGCGTGCCTTTATAAGAGGCTCCGTGTGCGTGAGAGCAGTCTTCGATAACGGCTATTCCGCTCTCCGCGCTGAGTGCCATCAGTGCGTCCATATTGCACACATTGCCCCATAGGTGGACTGCCACGATTGCTTTTGTGCGGGGTGTAATCCGCTTCCGAACATCTGCCACATTAATGAGCAGTGTTTTCGGATCGACTTCACAGAAAACCGGTGTCGCCATCAATGCCAACGCCGGGGTAATTGAACCCATCCATGTATACGTTGGGCAGATAACTTCGTCCCCGGGACCAACACCGACCCCAAACATCGCGCTCTGTAGTGCCGCTGTACCGTTCGTAGTGCTCAGCGCGAATCGGGTTTGGTGACGGTCGCGCCAGATTTTTTCAAATTCCTGAACAGTTGGAGACGCACCAGAGAGCTCGTTCCGTAAGGTCATTTCATAAACGATCTGTGCTTCTTCTTCTGTGATTTGCTTCCATTGGTCTAACTTCGGATACGGCGCGTCAGGAGATGTCTCAAAGACCGGTGTTCCACCTAAAACAGCGGGGAGATCCTTTGGGTTCGTCTTAAGATGCGGCGGTTTCGCTCTGTTTATCTCCATAAAATTTCCTCGGTGTTTCTTTCTCAAATTGTTTTTAATCTGGCACCCGTGCTATACTAAGGGCATAATAACATGTTTTAACCGCTTTTGTCAAATTTTAGCAGAGAGATTGAAAAATCTTGAACATCCAAAAGGCACTCGCTTCTCTATTACAGGATAGAACATCTCAAATCAAAAATCTGTTTGTTAATTACTGCGGACCGCCCCTTCTCGCCCTCTCTGGTTTTTTTCTCTTGTGTGGCATTGTGCTCCAGATACGCGGACAGAGTCCACTTGAGTTCTACAGCATCATCTTTGTGAGCGCATTTTCAAGCGTTGACGACTTCGGTTATGTCCTCTTTAACGCAACACCGCTGATTTTTACAGGGCTTGCTGTGGCGATTGCCTATAAAGGTGGACTCTTTAATATCGGTTGTGAGGGGCAGCTTTACGTTGGGGCGTTTGCTGCTGCATGGATAGGCATCCACCTAAACCTCCCCGGATTTTTGCTAATTCCGTTGTGTATAGGTAGTGCCGTGATTGCTGGTGCTGCATGGAGCGCAATCCCCGGTTTCTTGAAAGCGAGATACGGCGCACACGAAGTCATCAACACGATTATGATGAACTTCGTCGCGTTTGCACTCATGAATTACCTCGTCACGTCTGTGTATCAAGAGCCGGGACAGATGATACCTCAAACACCTCAAATTCATGAAGCGGCGCAGCTCCCACGATTGGCATCCCTATTCCCAATGCTACCTCCCAGCAATCCGCTGAATTTAAGTTTCTTGTTTGCTTGTGGGTGTGCGATGGGCTGCTATATCTTCTTAACATACACCCGTTGGGGATATGAACTCCGGTTGTTAGGAAACGCGCCGGATGTTGCCGCCTATGGTAGGATTAACCCGCGGACTGTGACCGTCTGGGTAATGGCACTCAGTGGCGCAGTCGCAGGATTAGCAGGTGTCGCTGAAGTATTAGGATACCGATATCGGTTTTTGGATAATTTTTCGTCGGGATGGGGTTTCACGGGTATTGCGGTCGCGCTCTTGGGAAGAAATAATCCTTTTGGTATTTTGGTGGCTGCTGTCTTGTTTGGCTTGTTGAATAAAGTTGCGTTAGATATCGAAATTTTGTTGGAGATCCGGCGAGGGTTGTTCCTTGCTGGGCAAGGTGTATTAATTATCTGGTTAGTTTGCACGGAAGGTCTCTCCTTGCCGAACCGCAAGGAAAAATTAAAAAGTTGATTTTTGAATTAATCCCCACCACTTTGCGAATGGCAACACCTTTAGGGTTCGCCGCACTCGGCGGAATTTACTCTGAACGTTCTGGGGTGATTAACCTTGCGCTTGAAGGGATGATGCTCATCGGCGCGTTTGGCTACGTTATCGGAACACAGATTTCGGGTTCAACAGGGATCGGGCTGCTCGTCGGGATGGGTTTCGGGTTCCTTTTTGCCTTGTTACATGCTATTGCGACTATTACTTTTCGGGCAGAACAGATCGTCACTGGGATCGCAATTAACATTTTGGCGTTGGGCATCACGGAATTCCTCGTCCCGACGCCTGAACAGGTCGGCGGTCTTCCACAATGGAAGTTACCCTTTATCGGCACCTATAGTTTTCTCGTCTATCTATTACCCGTATTGATGGTAGTAAGTCATATCTTCTTGTTTAAAACGCCATGGGGTTTGCGGTTGCGTGCCGCCGGTGAATCCACCGAGGCACTCGCAGCGATGAGTCTGAGCCGAACAAAATGGCAATACTTCGGTGTTCTGTTAAGCGGCGTGTTGGCAGCAATTGGTGGGTGTTTTTTGGCATCTGAAGTCCACTATTTTACAAAAGGGATGACAGCAGGGCGCGGATATCTCGCCCTCGCGGCGGTAATCTTCGGAAATTGGCGACCTTTGAGCGGGGTCGCAGCGTGCTGTCTCTTTGGATTCGCGACGGCTTTGGAACTCGCAAACCGATGGGAGGTACCAGTCCAACTTCTACATAGTTTGCCCTATATCTTAACGATGGTTGTCCTCGCTGGATTTGTCGGGAGATCGCGGCCACCGGCGAGTTTGGGGAAGACAGAGCCCTAATTTTCTGACCTTGCATCATAGCAACCGTCAGAAGAAACTATAGCAAACCAAAAAAATAAATCAACATTTTACCCCGGCACGGTAGGTGCGGTTTTGCGGCGTACTCGCCTAAATGCGACGTGCATTCCTAACCGCACCGGTGTTGAGTGTCTGATTAATTCTAAGGTTTACTATAGTTTGCGCTACTCTTCGTTACCGAGTTGATAGGAACTGGAATGAGGACTATAGTAGCCGTAGGACTTCGCATGTTTCGGATCAATCATATTGCAAAGCACACCGATCCCTTTCGTTGGAAAGGCTTCCGTCAGATCCCGTATACCCGTGAGTATATCAGCCCGTCGGGTTTTCGTAATATCAAAGACGTAGACGATAACATCGACGATGTTTGCCAGAATCATCGGATCCGCCACAGCACGGATTGGTGGTGAGTCGATGACGATCACATCATATTCCGATTTTGCGAGTTCCAACCAATGCGTCATCATTTCTGAGTTGAGGAGTTCAATCGGGTTGGGTGGGACAGTGCCACTGGGAACTAAATGCAAATTGGGAATCCCTGTCTGCTTGACCGTGGTGCGCAATATGTCTTCGGCATTTTCGGCATTTAAGTGGATGAGTGCTTCACTCAATCCCGGCTTACGTGTATCGACACTGAGCGCAGTGGATTCAGAGTGGGAAGTATCTCCAGCGTCCTCAGATTGAAGCGGTTCATCTGTTGGAAAGGTAGTGTGCTGCGAGGGTCTTCGCATATCGGCATCTATGAGTAGAACCCTATTTCCTCTTTGTGCGAGCGCAACAGCAAGGTTAGAGGAAGTCGTACTTTTACCTTCCCCACGCGTCGCACTCGTGACAAGGACGGTTTGCACAGGGGCACCCGGGTTCAGAAACGGCAATTTCGCTTGTAGGACGCGAAACGCCTCCGCTGACCTTGATTGTGGTGCGTCGTGGACAATGAGTGGCAGTCGATAAGCTCGGCGTTTTTTTATCGACGGCAGGATACCGAGAAAACTCGGCGATTCAGGCATCGCATCAAGGTGCCGCACTGCCTCCTCTAATCGCAGGTATGTATCTTTGAAGTAATTTTTTGCGACAGCATAAGTCACACCGAGTAACATGCCGACAAAAGCCCCCAAAGCGAGGTTAAGTTTTAGCCGTGGTTTCAACGGTTCTTCGGAGGCGCGTGCCTCGTCCAGCACCTTGATGCTTTCCGTACGTGCTTCGGAGAAAATCTCGGACTCTCGCATTCTTGTTTCTAAAGCGATGACTTGCGCGTTGTAGATTTCAATATCTCGCTTGAGTTGATAGAACTTCAATTGGTCAGGCGACCATTCTCGTAACTCGGCGAGATGTGCCGCAATTTGGGCAGTAACTTCTTCTTTCTGTTCCTTGAGGCTAATAAGGCCTCCCTGCGCTTCATTTACCTTCTCTGAGAGGACTTGGTAGAGCGGATTGTAAGAAGATGTTGTGCTTGTTATCTTTTTTTCTTCTGTAGCGAGCCGTGCCTTTGTTTCCCTGATTTGTTCATCTACAGCAGTGACTTCCGGATGCGTTTCATCGTATTTACCGAGAAGCGCAGCACGGTCAATTTCATACTGGTTCAGGCTGTCTCGCAATTTAGCATGGGAGGGGTTCTGTGCGACTGTCTCCGAAATTACATCTTCTGATAGTTCTTCCAACTCTTCTTGATAAGAAGCGAGTTTCAGTTCAGCACCAGCTAAGAGGTTAATCAATTCGTGTTCTCTGACCTGAAGTGCCAGAATGATTTGGGCTTGTATACCGCCTTCTGCGTTTAAAGTAATCTCAGGGTGTTCTTGCTGAAATGCAAATAGTTCCTCTATAGCGTTTGTGAGGCTCTCCTTTGTCTGATTCAGCAGGGTCTGCGGGAACGGTTTTTGCCACCAATCCATCTGTTCAGCGGTTTCTGCTTCAACAACTCCCTGAAATACGGCTGCGATTCTATTGACGATGTTTTGTGCGCGTTCCGGTGTCCGCTGTTTCACAGTAACGGTAATCACATTTCTATCGAGTACTTCTTCGACCTTTAATTGCTCGTCAATGAGGGTTTTAATGAAGAAGTCTTCCCATTCAGTGATCGTAAGTTCCCCTTGTTCTGTAGCGTTTGGATCGAGTTCAATATTGAGCAAGTTGGCAAACCACACCAGAGATCGCGCCCGGTGGACAGGTAAGGGTTCAAGTAACCCTTCGTCTCTCAGCTGCCGGACTGCCGGCGCAACTACAAGGTCGCGCGACTGTAATTGGGCGGCGTAGGCACCTAACGAGGTCCCCTTCAGTAGTCCAGAGAGCGGCAACTGGGCGAGCAATGTCGAGGCGGGTTGGCTGTCTATCATACGAATCACTGTTTCGGATTGATAAACTGGGGGTGTAAAATCGGTTACGAGGAACGCTCCGAAAACAGAAAACACAAAAATGAGAAGGACGCTCCACTTGTTCCGAAAGAGGATCCAAAAGTAATCTGATAATCGGATTTCTCTAATTTCTTCAAGGTGTCTATCGGTTGTTTCTTTCATCTCTAACCTTAACCTCTAATAGGACTTACGCAATTCCTTGGTAGGTGCGGTTTCCTAACCGCACCGACTGTCTCCTAAAAGGTATGCTTCTCTGATTTTGCGTCCGTCCTGTCTCTAATTTATCTTGCAAAAATGTTGAAAAGTAAATTCACAAATGATAAGGATGCTGAGACTATCCGCCAATCTATGCGTACCCGTTCACGGACTCGAAACTGATCTTTCGGGTGTAGATAAATCTCCGACTGCTCGAGATCGAAGTTTACCTCCTCTTCTGTCCCATCTGCCCGAGTTAAAAGACATTTTTTGGGGTTTGCTCTGGTTTCGTCAAATCCACCTGCCATGACGATAGCCTCTCTTAAAGGCACGGGTTCAGTAATCACGTATTGCCCCGGTTTTTTCACTGCTCCTGTAACACTTATTTTCGCATCGGCGAGCGGGATGTACAACGTATCCCCGGGAGATAGCATAACAGTGGTATCTCCTTCAGATAGATCCACCAAAGTGCGTGCTTCACTGGTGATGATTTCTGCGTTGTGCAGGTCTGCGAAATCCGATTTCGACCCGCCAGCAAGGTTCAGCACCTGAATCGCTGGTACTTCCGGGACTGTTATACGATAGACCCCCGGGGAGGTCACGGCACCTATCACGCGCACAGACCGCTGTTGGTAGATAGAAGGAACAAAGATAGTATCGTGATCTTCCAGAGGAATATCGGGACCGCCATCGTCAATTAGTTGGAGATAATCAACCTTTTGGTGAAGTTTCCCATCACGCCAGATATAAATATTCTTGAGATCGGCGGTTTCATAGATGATGTCTGCCGATGCCAATGCTTGGAGCAGATAAACTTGTCCGACTTCAAAGACATGTAGATTTCCGCGTCCACGCATCGTAACCGCACCGAAAACGAGAATCGTACGCTTTGGTTCCATGAGTGTCACGAACACACGCGCCGTCGGCAGTTGTTCTGAAAAAGCAGACTGCATCTGTGCCTGAAGTTCGGAAACAGTGAGATCCGTCACCTTGATGAGTCCAATGAGCGGATAGGAAACATAACCGTCTTGTTGAATTGGCACGGGAATCCTGTCCATACTGTATTCCGGATAGCCATCAACGGTAACGACAAAACTGTCCCCAATTTGCAATTTATACGTGGACAATTGCGCTGCAGGGTTTTGATCTTTGGGTGTCGTTTCAGTATGAGTAGTAGCGTTTTCGGGGGGAGAGTCTTCCGCAAAAAGCGACACAGGGGAACCAATTTGTATAATTAGCAGAAACAGTGCGAACTTGCTAAGAGTCCGTTTTAGAAACCTGCGAATGTCACTCAAAAGATACCGGCGTAAAGGAAGTATGTTCATAAAAAATTACTGTTGACCTTTTCCAAAATATTTTCGTTTTTCGATGCTTTTTGGACACGCGAACCTTGTTAATTCTTTGCACGCAAGGCACGATCTGCAAGCATACATTCTATATTTTAGCAGCTCTATGGCAGAAATGCAAAGGAAAATCACGCGTGCCATTTGTGAGTTAGTTCTCGTTTTTAGTTACAAACCGCCTCGCTTTTCTTCAAAAAAAGAGAGTATTATCCAACTCGGCGGAGTTGACTTACTAATACTCTCTTTTAACTGATTATTTTTTTGCCTAAGGGATTGACAAAATATTTTACACACCCGCATACAGGGTCGTTTAGTTTTCCAAAAATTTAGGTCCGGATGCCCCAACTTGTTGGGGAAAAGTGTGCTGTCCCGAACAAGTTCGGGCTTCCATAAATAAAAACCCTTCACATAAGTAACCTTATCTCTTAAAACTATGGTAAACCTTAGAATTAATTGGACCCTATGGATTCAACTCAACCCCCCTAACCCCCCTTATCAGGGGGGAATTGAAAACTTTGGTTTCCATCGAAAAGTGTCTTTTTATTATTCAGGTTTACCATAAATAGCCCTGACCCTCATATTGCTTCCGTTACATGAAAACCGTGTTGTGCAAGCTCAGTTGATACAGATGTCCAGATAGCGCGAGCTTGTTTAACAGCCTCGGACGCATCTGCTTTGGTGGCTTCTTGCGTAGCCTCCGGGTAGTGAGCTTCGACTGCCCATTTGTTTAGGTTCCCCAAGTTTGGCAGCTCGGTTTTGAGTTGCCAACGCTCAGGCAGCAGATCCCGTAGCACATTCAAGTCATGCGTTCTCCGAAAATCGATCTGTAGGAAAATTAATGCTGCTTTTAACGCCTTTTCAGCGACTTGTTGGGCAAACCAACACGCTTGGCGAGGTGGAACATGAGGCTGTCTTAAAAGGGTTTCAGCAGTTATCAAGTCCTCCTCTGCATAGCGGAGCGAGCGGGCAGTGTCTGCGAGTCGATCGTCAGTTTGCATATCGGACTTTACTTCCTTGTTGGGCATGTTGCAGTGTGCGGCTGCACCCCGATTCTTCCAAAGGAGTTTACCTTCTTCTTGGGCATATCGCAGCACAGAGCCGATCCGCGTGCGGCTGCGTTCTAACTCTTCCGGTGTTGATACGATGATGTCCTTTGCCACGGATAAGTCGGCCAAAGCATGCTCAATGTCAATGGCAGTTTTCCGTTTATCTTTGAGTTCCGAGAAAACCACGAGTAGATCTATGTCACTATACCGACCTGCATCCCCTCGCGCTTGTGAACCGAAGAGGATAATCTGCAGCGGATCAAAGTCCCGTACGATGCGCTCTGTCATAATTGAGATAAATTCGTTATTCATCCGATTTTTACCTCTAAATTTTTTATACTCATTTTTTGCTCTTAGACCGAGTTCACATAATATTATACCATTTTCGTGATACTCACAACGCCTAAAGGCGTGTGCTTCTTTGCCTTCTCGCGGGAGGCTTACTTGATTTGAGTCCCGAAAACGGCGACCACTTATCAAGTCTACATAGGTTCGGATTATATCGGATACCTACGGGGGATACCACCGCCCCGACTACAGGGTTGAACAACCAACCCTGATACTTTGTTAGAATGTTACTCGCACCAACAACATCTCTATGTCCCTGCCAACCGCATTGAGAACACCTATAGTTTCGGTTGTTCTTTTTCTGTTTGTGTCGGCACGACGGACACGTTTGAGAGGTATACGCCTCGTCTTGTGTATCAACTTTGATACCTACTGCTTTCGCTTTATACGTTATCATGTTCTGAATCTTAGAAAACGCCCATTGGTGTAACTTCTGATTGGCTTTTTTGCCATAGTTTATAGATTGTCGTATGTGCTTTAAGTCGCCAAGGACAATCGTTTCTATCTTTCGCTCTCGGCAAGTAGAAACAAAGCGTGAGGTTATTTTATGACGCATATCACGCACCTGTGCGTCTATTTTCGTGAGGGTTCGTTTTTTGGCACGTTTGAGTCTCTTATAGTGTTTGCTATCTTTGACGCAACCTGACAAGACTTTATTGATACTGTGTAGGAACTTATTGCGATACTGCATAACACTTCGGATTTGTCTGCCGTTATAGATTTCTGCTTTATCGGAAGTATCAAAAGCAGTTATCGGGTGTATCTCGCCCATATCAACAGCAACAGCCGTACCCGATTTCGCTTTCGCTTTTTTCGGTTGTATGATGTAGGTTGCATGGAACTCGTATTGTTTCGTAGTTCGGTTATAGACGAGTGAGACTTCGGCTGGCACTTTCTTATGGAACTTCTTATCAATCCTAATCGAAAGGGGTTCTCTACCTTCCCCCATAGAAGTCGTAGTTTGCCTCGCTCATAGGAGATACCTGTCGCACGCCATGTGAACGTGTGGAACTTTCGGGTCTTATGAGGCGGTTTCGCATTTGGATTGGTCTTTCGATTCTCAAAATAAGAACCCCTTGCACCGCAATAGTCGTCAATAATCGCCTGCACTGAATGTGAATGGCAAGGATACCTTTTGAACTTCAGATATGCCTTGAGTCCACCATCTGAAATCCAAAAGCCTTTTCGCCTATGTGTTTTGAACGCAAGCGACAAAGTTTTAGAGTAAATACAACCACCAAGCCGATTAATCCGATCAAGTTGATCTGTAGGTTTGGCAGTAGCGATAACATAAGTGAGGTAGTCTTTTTTAGATTTACGCATTCTTTTTGTCCCCGCGAGTTAGCGGGGTTGGACCCCGGGGAATGCCCTAAGGCATTCATACCGTTGATTCGCTAAAGCATTCGGATTGTTAGAGAAGTCCCTTCAGTGAGCAGTCAATAATGAGTGTGAAGTTTAGGGGCATTTAGTTTTAAGAGATAAGTTTGCTATAGCTGTATGTTGGGTGCAGCGGCAGCGGGATTCATAGTATTCATAGTATTCATAGTATTCATAGTAACGTTTTGAAAATTGTGCCTTTAGAACCCTCATAAAGTCAGGTGTGACGTGGGTTTGTCGGGGAACTATGAAACGGTTGTTTTTTTGCTGTTACTATGAATCGGCATTTTTCGGTTCTCAGCGTTACCTTTGTAACACCAGTGGTGGCGTGGGTTTAGACGACTTTATCCTTTTAGGGATTTTGGAGGGTTACTATGAAAGTGACGGAACGTGAATATAGCTTTAACTTAAAGATATATTTCTTCATAATTTCCGCGAAAAATGTTACACTGGTGTAACATTTTGTGTGCGGTGTGTAACGTTAGAGAATCCAGTCATTGTAAGGGTTTGTTGATGTTTCATTCCCGATTTTCTGCTGAGAAAAAAATAATTTGGCGGAAAGTGTAACATTTTTGGTTGATGGTTAATGGGGTTATTCACATATTGCTTTTTCAGAAACTGGCGGTGTACTTTCTCCTTTGAAGCCTGTATAATATATTATACTGTTTTTACCAACAGATGTCAAGTTAAAATGAGTTGAAAGTTATGGGTTGTGGGTTGTCTGAATGCACGTCGCATGAATTAGGCTAGTAATCGAGTATCTTCTCTTTTCAAGTCATACTCTATATCGAGGGTGTGTAAAGTTTTTGACACTCAATTGGGCAGTCGTTTTCTAATACTTCAAACATAGCACTCCGCTGGAGTGCGTTCGTCTGTTTGGGTTGCTATCTATAGACATGTTGCTCCGAAATCAACGGTATGAATGCCTTATGGCATTCCCCGGGAGCAAAGAGCTTTCTTCAGAGATAACCTTTCTTCACGCCAGCGGCGTGATATGTCTATAGAAATCGGTTGTATCCATAGCTGCACTCCAGCGGAGTGCTATGTATGTGGATCCCGTGTTTTTGTGGGTGAAAAATGGATGCTATAAGGAATGCTGCCAAAAAGTTTACACACCCCTATATCGATTGCGGCATCAATATCAGCAGGTTTCAATCTCGTAATCGAGTATCTTCTCTTTTCAAGCCCTTAAGGTTAGAGAAAATCATTATAGATTATAGAGTTTCAATCTCGTAATCGAGTATCTTCTCTTTTCAAGTCAGAAGGACAATGAAATTCACCATGGTCCTCCCACCACGCGTTTCAATCTCGTAATCGAGTATCTTCTCTTTTCAAGTTTAACAGACTGTTCGCATCCGATTCCAGTATTCTATGAGTTTCAATCTCGTAATCGAGTATCTTCTCTTTTCAAGTAAAGTTGCCGTCCAATTGAGCAGGAAAAGTATTACTGTTTCAATCTCGTAATCGAGTATCTTCTCTTTTCAAGGTTGCCGATTCGGGTGGCGGAGCGGTAAATATCATAGTTTCAATCTCGTAATCGAGTATCTTCTCTTTTCAAGTCGGCTGGAAGGTCGTCGCGGTGTAAAATTTCTTCGGTGTTTCAATCTCGTAATCGAGTATCTTCTCTTTTCAAGACCAAGAAAGAGCCACCCGATGCCAAACTCGCTTTGAAAAGTTTCAATCTCGTAATCGAGTATCTTCTCTTTTCAAGGGTATCACACATTTGACACTGGAACGCCATCACCTTGTTTCAATCTCGTAATCGAGTATCTTCTCTTTTCAAGGCGAAAAGAAAAAGAAGTAATGGCTGACCAACGTTTATCGTTTCAATCTCGTAATCGAGTATCTTCTCTTTTCAAGTCACGGTTTTGGCAGGGTATCGGGAGGATATGTTGGTTTCAATCTCGTAATCGAGTATCTTCTCTTTTCAAGTATGATTCCGCGCTTCGCGTGCGTGTGGATAAAGAAATAGTTTCAATCTCGTAATCGAGTATCTTCTCTTTTCAAGGGAGTCGTGTTTGATTTGCTTGCGATACGTTTCGACAATGTTTCAATCTCGTAATCGAGTATCTTCTCTTTTCAAGGGTAACAGGCACAGGCACGACGCGAACGGTAACGGTGTTTCAATCTCGTAATCGAGTATCTTCTCTTTTCAAGCCCTCTGCCGATGGTGAATTCAAGCGTTTCTTCCTGGTTTCAATCTCGTAATCGAGTATCTTCTCTTTTCAAGTAACGTGATGGGCTTTCAAGGTGCAGAAAAGTCTGCCTAGTTTCAATCTCGTAATCGAGTATCTTCTCTTTTCAAGGGACATCTTGCGGCGAGATTCATCTGAAACTTTACCGCCATGTTTCAATCTCGTAATCGAGTATCTTCTCTTTTCAAGTGGGTGTGTCGGTGTCGCTTCCACACGGATTGCACCATGTTTCAATCTCGTAATCGAGTATCTTCTCTTTTCAAGTTTGCTGCTTTCTCTGTTGCTCTCAAAATGGACTCCTCGCGTTTCAATCTCGTAATCGAGTATCTTCTCTTTTCAAGTTGTGTCAGTTTGGTCAGTTGTCAACGCAGTGGAGGCAGTTTCAATCTCGTAATCGAGTATCTTCTCTTTTCAAGGGCACCTCAGCATACGATCACGGGTATTTTCAATATAGTTTCAATCTCGTAATCGAGTATCTTCTCTTTTCAAGGGCATCATTGCCGAGACCACCGCATCCGGCACAACCTGTTTCAATCTCGTAATCGAGTATCTTCTCTTTTCAAGTCGAAAGTAAAACCGATATTGTCGCGTGTATATTGAATAGAGTTTCAATCTCGTAATCGAGTATCTTCTCTTTTCAAGCGTTTTCAAACAAGTTTATCACACGCTTTTGTAAAGGTTTCAATCTCGTAATCGAGTATCTTCTCTTTTCAAGCATCTCCGTGTGATGTCTCTGCGGGGTATATCCATTTCAAAGATGTTTCAATCTCGTAATCGAGTATCTTCTCTTTTCAAGGGTAACAGGCACAGGCACGACGCGAACGGTAACGGTGTTTCAATCTCGTAATCGAGTATCTTCTCTTTTCAAGAATAACAGCCGTCCACATATCACCATAAGCATGCTGCAGAGTTTCAATCTCGTAATCGAGTATCTTCTCTTTTCAAGTGTTCGATGGGAAATTCACCGGTACAAGCTTCGGTAGTTTCAATCTCGTAATCGAGTATCTTCTCTTTTCAAGAAAAGAGACATCGCCATTTAACCAGTAGTTCAGAGCAGGTTTCAATCTCGTAATCGAGTATCTTCTCTTTTCAAGGTCAAGATAGGGGTATCAAACAACGTTGAATCTCGATTGTTTCAATCTCGTAATCGAGTATCTTCTCTTTTCAAGTGGTAGATAGGGTTAAGTGCTTGCCAAGTGCCGTCTCCTTGTTTCAATCTCGTAATCGAGTATCTTCTCTTTTCAAGCTTGAAAAACACACTCAAAACTGGGGTCTTCCGCATCGTTTCAATCTCGTAATCGAGTATCTTCTCTTTTCAAGTCGTCAACCTTCTGCCGTTCACTATAAGCCTTTCGTCCATTAGGTTTCAATCTCGTAATCGAGTATCTTCTCTTTTCAAGACAAACGGCACAGGTCTTGCATTCCAATTCTTTACCGTTTCAATCTCGTAATCGAGTATCTTCTCTTTTCAAGTGAATATCATAACGATAATCGGGACTAACACCGTCCCGTTTCAATCTCGTAATCGAGTATCTTCTCTTTTCAAGGAAGCGGACAACGGCGGTGTAGCGTCAAATGCTTTACAGTTTCAATCTCGTAATCGAGTATCTTCTCTTTTCAAGATAATGACAAAACCCGTGAAGGCAAAATGATTATGAGTTTCAATCTCGTAATCGAGTATCTTCTCTTTTCAAGATTATGTTATTGGCATTGAGCGTGCTGCTTATGATGCGTTTCAATCTCGTAATCGAGTATCTTCTCTTTTCAAGCGATTTGCATAGGATAACGTCCAGTCTGCAGATAGATCGTTTCAATCTCGTAATCGAGTATCTTCTCTTTTCAAGTTATAGACGCTATATTAGCACGACAGGAACTATCAGTTTCAATCTCGTAATCGAGTATCTTCTCTTTTCAAGGTTTGGGTGGCGCAACAACACCTAAAAGCACTCGATGTTTCAATCTCGTAATCGAGTATCTTCTCTTTTCAAGTGTTCGATGGGAAATTCACCGGTACAAGCTTCGGTAGTTTCAATCTCGTAATCGAGTATCTTCTCTTTTCAAGAAAAGAGACATCGCCATTTAACCAGTAGTTCAGAGCAGGTTTCAATCTCGTAATCGAGTATCTTCTCTTTTCAAGTCTATGGAAAACCGCTAAAAATACGTATAAATCATCGTTTCAATCTCGTAATCGAGTATCTTCTCTTTTCAAGTGATATTTCGCGCTTTGCCGACTCCAATTATCCCAGTTTCAATCTCGTAATCGAGTATCTTCTCTTTTCAAGTGTCAAAGCGGGTGATTTTGACGAAGCCGCGAATCAGAGTTTCAATCTCGTAATCGAGTATCTTCTCTTTTCAAGTAAAGCAGTCAACTCCACATCATGACGGATAAATCGCTTTTGTTTCAATCTCGTAATCGAGTATCTTCTCTTTTCAAGTAGATACAATACAAGCACCAAACGGATGCATCGCTTGTTTCAATCTCGTAATCGAGTATCTTCTCTTTTCAAGTGCTTGTGGCTTCAAACTCTCCGATGCCCAGTGCCTCGGTTTCAATCTCGTAATCGAGTATCTTCTCTTTTCAAGGTAGTGTTTAACGGCTGTAGTCTTTAACGTTTTGATAAGGTTTCAATCTCGTAATCGAGTATCTTCTCTTTTCAAGTACCGAGAACGCATGCGTTGACACCATTTCGAAATTTGGTTTCAATCTCGTAATCGAGTATCTTCTCTTTTCAAGGAAATGCGGACGCGTGGCTACAGCGTCAGATTCAGGGGTTTCAATCTCGTAATCGAGTATCTTCTCTTTTCAAGATGACGTCGTGCAAGACGCCAAGGACAATCTATTTGAGTTTCAATCTCGTAATCGAGTATCTTCTCTTTTCAAGAAACGATCCAGGGTTTTAGGGGCAGCCATAACTTTATGTTTCAATCTCGTAATCGAGTATCTTCTCTTTTCAAGGAACATGGCGACCCGTCATGGATTCCCACCATTTAACAGTTTCAATCTCGTAATCGAGTATCTTCTCTTTTCAAGTTCGCGGCGTAAACCGCAGACATCGTGGCATCGACGTTTCAATCTCGTAATCGAGTATCTTCTCTTTTCAAGTCCGCCCTTTCCGAAGTCCCGCCATACGTGCTTTAATCCACTGCGATTCCATGAGCAACGAGTTTTGGGATACACGGAGATAACAGAAATATATGATGAATTGGCTCAAAGCACGATTCATAAGCGTTTGGGTCTCTCTGTGAGCGGCTAAGGTTTTTTGATCCCCTTCCGCTCACAGAATTAATCACTTCACCAATTCTATACGATATAGGACTGTTTGTCAAGTCCTTTTTTTAAACCGATCCGGTCAATTTGTTTCTCGCAGGCTGCACAAAGATGATAAAAAGTAATCGTATCCTCTCGGAAATCAATTATTTTTTCTAATTTGTTCTGCAAGCGTAGGAGTGCGCGCCGATCGGTGTTACATTCAAAAACGCTATATTGAATACGGCTTCCAAAGTCCTTAAGCGTTTTAGCAACTCTGTTCCGACGCTTATCATCGGTGATGTCGTAAGCAACTGTGTAATGCATCAGTGCCTCCTTATTATTACATTTCCGCGATGCAATCCCCATGTCGGTTGGAGCAGTGGCGGATCCGTTCTGCCATTCTTTTCTGGCATACTTACGGGTTCTGGTGTTAGCGAATTGTCAGAGGTGTATACGCTTTGATCTCACCGGTTAGGTATTTCGCCAAAAGACGCACCTGCAACTCCATCACACGTCGGAACGTAAGTTTATACTTGAACACTGGATGTGTAATCGTCTCATTTTTTCGTGTTTCATAAGCGGCGTAGAAGACTTTCCGGCGATGCGGTTTCAGATACCACCCGCCATGAGACTGTGTAAAATCTTCAGGCTTAATGCGCCGGTTGTTGATTAGGGTAACCACAACCGAATCCGCAATAATCGGGCGAAATTCCTCCATCAAATCGAGCGCAAGACACGGTTTGCCATACTTCAATTGGTGAAAGAAACCGATGTATGGATCCAGCCCGACTGTCTGAATCGCCGACATGAGGTCGGCTGTCAGAAGCGAATAGGCGAAACTCAGTAGTGCGTTCGTTGGGTCTGCTGGCGGACGACGGCTCCGGCGTTGAAAATTAAAGCCCATTTCCGCCTTCAACATAAAGTTGAAAGCACCGAAATACGCGGCGGAGGCATTGCCTTCTATACCTAATAATTCGGGGAGTTCTGTTGCTGTTTTAGCACGTTTCTCCATTGCCTGCATCGCCTTGATATTCGTGAGTAGTGGCTCCAATACGGGATCTTGGTTATCGGATGCCTGCCATTTCCGGCGTTGGAGCATCGTTCGCATGTTAACCAATTTGCCGTGAACAAACGCCTTGGAGAGGTCAAGGCACTGAGACGGATTATTTGCAACTTTATGCTGTTCACATCGCAGCAGCGAATTTCGGGACACCTGTGGTGTCAAAGCCCCGTGGTACCGCCCGTACGCCGAGAGAAACACAACAGGAATACCTTCGTGCAAGAGTGTTTGCATCGCTGGTGTGGTGAGATTAACGTTGCCGGAGATAACGACCTGTCCAAGATGAATAAGCGGAATATCGCGGAGAATTTCGTCCTCTTTAACGACCAGAATCCGTTCACCTGTTTTTTTGATGGCACATCCTTGTTCATCAACGTATAGGACATTATCAATGCCGAGTGCGGGTTTGATACGTTTTGGACGCTCATCTAACTCTTGAAGATATGCGACCTCATCAGGCAGGCAAATCGGACGGACGCTGCATCCGTTACATCGGTTGTCGTGGACGGGTTTCGGAATTTTCCGTGAGTTGAGTAAGGTGCGTGCTTCTTCTACATAGCGGCGTGTGGTCTCTCGTAATTCCTTATCAAATGGAACTTTGCGCCGTCGTTTTGAACCGATGTAGAAGATATAGCCGTGTGGAATAGAAACACCGGTCTTTTCTTCTAACACCAATCCCTGCAAACAGAGTTGCACCTGATCGTTGAGCCAATTACCCGTGCCTGCTTTTTTGAATTCGACTGGATAGGGAACGCCGTTTTTCTCCTCAACAAGGTCGGTGTAACCTGATACACCGAGGGCATCTGAAGCAAGGTACTGCCGCCGGGATACAGTTTTATCTCCCTTTTTCCGATCCGTTACTGCTGTGTGGACGTGTTCATGTTTGATTTTGCCTTCTTCAACGTGGTCATTGACAATTTGATGTCCTTCAACGGATTCGTAGTAGAACCGCCGAGGACAAAAAACGTAAGTGTTTATTTGTGAAAGTGGTATGTAGGTTTCTGACATGGCTTTATGCTCCTTTGGGCTCAATCCACCCTTCGCGTCTGGCCCATTCCCATTGTTGTCTTGTAACCCGTGCCGCAATAGAAAGCGAAATTTGCTAAACAGTTCACGATGCGTAGCAGCCTTTCATCAAGCAAATCTTCAGGATAAAAAACACAAGAGCACGTACCGACCCAGCCGAGTTCGGTATGTTTTCCGAAGTTGTGTCTCTGAGATTTCGATCTCACGGTCATCACCTGACCATACTCCGTAACGAAAGCGAGGATTTCGGCTTTGTCAAGCTTGATAGGTGCAAAGGCGTTCCACTTGTTAGTCCAGCTCTGATAGCATCGCACGAGATCAAGATATGCGTCGTTCCGGGTTTTCCGTCCGCGCGGTGTCATTCGACGGAAAGCGGTGGGTGAATAGAATCGGAAACACATCTCTGTGTCCGTTTTAGCGGATTGGATGAGTTCTTCGTAAGTTTCGCTTTTGCCCCAGCTCCGTTCCTCTGTGGCATGCGATACCATCTGTCTGACCTGAAAGGTTGCTTCTCCTAACCGAATGGGTGGCATTGCGAGTGTCAAGAAGGCTTTCCCGAAGTGTTGAAATAGTTCGTCATCAAGGAAGGTGAATCGGAGTTTGCACTCGGTGCCTGCTTTGATGTGACAGAGATTGCCGTGCTTCTCCATCTTCGCGATGAGTGGCGAGACGGTAAAGGGTTTTTGTGCTGCGTGTGCGTGAACCGCCGCTGCGACCTCTGGATTGCTCTTTTTGAGGATAGAGAGGAACGCTGCGTGGGCATGGTGTCCCATGGTGGGTCGGAGTGTTACGTTGGTTTCGGGTATGAGCGAGAGTTGTGTGCTGATTGGCATGGGTGGGTCTCCTTATGTGGTGCCAGCAAAGTAAGCCATAGATGTCGGCAAACAGACTTCGCCAAATTCAACATACTCGCCGTTAAATCGTGCATTTTGCAGCAAACTCACCGGCGGCATTGAAATGAGATCGTACAAGTTTGGCAAAACAGGTAGGTCGATCGGATTTAAAAGATGCTGGCAGGTGAACGTGCCTTGTTTCGGTTTTAAGCTTGATTCAACAGCCTTTACCTCAACTCGTGCTTTGCTCATCCACAATCCCAACCGTATCCATTTTGGGAGTTTTCTTGGCAATTTACCTATGATGAAAAATTCAAACTTACTCTCTGGAGCGAGTTCTTTCGCCTTTCCATAGGAGGGTTTGTTAGTTCGATTCGGAGATGAAAAAGCGCGATGTCGATTATCCGCAAACTTAAAGGTATTGATAATATAGTCACAATGGACAGGTTTGGCAGGCGTAATGTAAACGCCTGCCTTGTTAATCGGTTGAAGGTCATCCTGATAGGTCGGAACACTATCGGCACAGTAGTAAGGTTTTTGGATGAATCCAAGCGCATAAGTCAGTGCCCAGTTATGAATAACCTTTTCGGTTTCATAAAGCCGTCCCATTTCACGCGTTGCATAATAGAGCGAGTCATGTAAAATGAGTTGGCATTTTGCGACGTGCATCAGTAACTCCTTACTTTTTCTTTTTGTCACTTTGGATAACACGTTCTGAATATTCGGTTGTTTCCGCGTCAGTTTCTTCAAGAAATGTTTGGAGTTTGTCTGGGTTAGTGGTTACAGTGGTCACACAATTCATCAATTCATCAAGATCACTTCCGTGGATATGATCAAAAATGACTCCATCTTCACCGAGAAGTTGTGGTATCACCGTTTCTGCATTTTTACAAACTTCCGCTTGATTTAGGGGCATATTCTCCAATTGTCCGGAATCAGAGAGTCCGTCGTAAATTGCTTGTGTTAATTTGAGATTAGAGAATATTTCTCCATCAGCAAACACAACCCCAACTACATGATTCGCGATTCGTCCGGTCCGCGTTGTCTGTGCTCCATAGCGTTTTGTCCTTAACAGATTGTTTAGCACATAACCGAAACTGTTGCGTGTTACATCCTTGATCGTAATGACAGAAGGAAAGAAAACTTGTGGGACAATATGATCTTGCTCACCGAAACTGGAACGAACTTGGCCCTTCTGACTCATATTTCCTTTTTCAAACAGAGCGTTAAATGAAAACTGCTGGTGTGACTCATCGTATCCACCAATTGAATAAGCGGTGTCCACATAAACCTTTGACTTTTCTGCTCCAGAGTCCCCGATAGCAAATCCGTAATAGACGCAATCTGGACAGCTCTGACAGAAGTGTTCATTGTAATCGCAGTACCTGTCTGCTTTGTCGTTCTGGTTCTGTGTGATTCCGGTCCTCCGCAGGAGTTCACGTCCAGTTAAACGCTCTGGGGATGTCTGCTTACGTTTAAACATTGCGAGTCGGATCAATAGTTCTTTTTGTTGCAAACCGCTTTTAACATTGGCGATGTTCAGGGTTCCATCAGTTTGAAAGACGGAATAGGATTCGGTCTCCCGAACCAAGATAATGTGTGCGTATCGGCCCTCGGGTGCCTTGGGAATCGTATCCAAGAAACAGGTTTTAGGAACAAGCGTTTGCGGAATTTCAATTATTGGCATCAGTTGCCTCCTCGTTTTTTTGTTTTCGGAATTGTTGCCAGTTTGCCTGATACCAAGCGTTGATACCAGCGTTAAGACGGTTCCGACGGGTGCGTAAGATTGCCCGCTGTCCTTTGTAATTTTTCATAAATACCTCGTCATAGAAGTAATTGACCAACGCTTCAATAGCTGTAGACTCCTCTCGTTGGAGCAAACGGGCGAAGCCTTGTGCCCGACTACTTCTAACGCGTTGCATTAAATTGTGAACCTCACCGCGTGCTTCCCATTTTAGATCAATTGGGTCAATCGTAGGTTCACTGTTAATGATGACATCTTCTACTAAGGCGATTACTTTCAAGATGCTGTTGGCGTTAAAAGAATCGGGTCCATAGAAATTGAAGCACCTTTGTGCAATGCCTTCAATCAGACTCATTTTGTCACCTCCAAGGGTTTCGTAGAATTGCAAATAGCGTTCGGGGATGAATATCTCCCCGTTTCTCGGTTTCGGAAAACTATCCCATTTATTCTTACGGCGAAAAACATCAAGATAGTGGAACACATACAGCGGATCCGTCTCTATATTTCCTGAGACACTATTGAGATGTTGCCATTGCGGTTTAGCACCGTCTCGAAAAGCATCAATGTTGAGGTCATAGATAGCTGAGAGTTTTTCCAAACTCTTCTCTATCTCATCAATACGGAGTCTGTCCTTTTGTAAAATGTGTGTAACAAAAGGGTGTGGAGCATTGAGAACTACGGTTTCTTTAAACTCCTCCGCGCTATGGTAAAGTGGGACCTGCGACTCCGTCACAACAACTTTCGCATTAAAAGCGAGTGTTGAGAGGAAGGCTAGGAATGTAGGCATTGCCCAAGATTCTGTATCGGTTGGTCGCGTGCCAAGGGTTGGAATGCCGCAGAAATAGAACGTTGCCAAATCATTTTCACTAAAATCCATTTTGAGCAAATTTTCCTTCTCAGTGTCAGGAGTCTCAGTGTCAATGATGAATTCATCAAGTTCTACTAAATCAGTTGCAGCACTACCCCTGTGAAGTTTGCGCCGCACATCAAAGAAATTCAAGGATTTCAGGTTTTGATAAGCCTTACCGATAATTTTAGATGTCTCCGGTGTAAAGAAGTAACTCGGATAGAGATAGAGCCACTTGATTTTAACGCTCTCATATCCTGCCCCAACGAGGTTCCATCGTGAACGTATTAGAATTTGACGGAGCATCATTTCCATCTGGCACAGTTGGCAAATTCCTCGCCTTACCCTCCCCGAATTAATCGGGTTTTTGTTGCTGTAAACCTGTGGTGCAAAAATTACATCCGTTTCGCTAGACTCCTGCGTCTGAAAATCCGATGAACAGAGAGAGCATCCCTTATCTGAACCTCTTCCAATCTTCTTCGTATTGGTGTATCGAACGAGTTCAGCCTGAAAGTCTTGGTGAATATGTTGGTGTCCGTTAATATCAATTGTCCGCTTGACGTAATTACGCAGGGCAGCAAAACTGTCCAATTGCGGTTGATTCTGGATAGCCTCAGCAAATACCTGGGTCACATGTTCGGTTACTTCTTCAAACAGATCTCGCATATCATTTTCATCTTTGCCGCGGTTTCGTAAAAGGTATTTGCCAGCGATGAAATACCAAGGTAACGGTACGCCTCCTTGACTTGGAATAGACGTAAAAACTCCGTGCCACTCTTGCAGATCAAGGTAAGCAAGTATTTCACTTGCCACAGACTCCCGGGACGCGAATTTACCCAGCAGCTTCTCCACTTCAATGAGATACTCCGCCAACTGATCCACGCGGAGATCATCTTCAAAATCCAGTGAAATATCTTCAGGGATTTTACCTTCCATTTGAAGTTGCTGGAGCTTTACCAACCGTTTTCCTGCCGAAGGTGCTTTATTTTGTCGAAGTATCTTAAAACAACCTTTTTGGATTAATCTCAACATATCATGCGGTTGAAAAAAGGCATCATAATAATCTGCATATTTGAACCCTTTTCCACCGCGTGTAAAACCGTTCAGGTTCTGTTCAAGTCGAGAGGCACAATATGTTTTAAGTTTCTCTACAACAATCTCAGCAATATCATCTCCTGTTGGGAGTGCTTTGTCATCTAAATTCCGAGATCGCAGATATGTCACACCAGTAGGAAAAAATAAGAACGGTTTCCACCCAAAATTGTCTCGCATCTCCGCAAGCACAGCATTGTTAATGACATTAGTCAGCATCCCTCGATTCTCGGAAACTTTGTGATACGTAAACACAAGCTTTCCACGACTTAAATGCGTAAGCGATTCCGAAATGTCTGGTCTCTCCAAAAAACTTGCGGGATTTTTCATGAAATAAGCGATGAGATCGGAAAACCGGCACATCCTTTTCAAAAACTCATGGCGGTTTCCTGGAAGTTGGCGATCAAAATTTTGTGGGTTGAGATCCGCACCATATTTTACTTGCGTATTCAGGATTAAATAACTAATGTCCTCACGGTAAGTATTATATTCTGGACAAAAATTATCAAAGTGTAACCGCTCTACCCATTCATCCAGATAGCCGTAAAATTCGCGTTTCCTGTTAGCGTCAGCGACACTTAACCTTTGGACGTTTACCAACTTATCTAAGTCATGAAGTGTATAAGCAATGAGGTATATCTGTTTCTCAATATCGCTCAAATCCACTTCAGATTCCCGCACAATTTGCAATGTTGGAAAAACTCCGTTTAAAACATGGGTTAGCATGCTCTGGTCCGCGTTGTGCGCGTATTTTTCAATAGAACTCCCTTTTGCAGCGCGCAACATGTATTCTTTCTGCATTCGCGGTCCCACGATTTCAATGTAGTCTTTCAAAACGTTATCGTCAGATGGAATTGCACCTTTCAGCAGTGCGATATAAGCAGAACCCTCTTCAGGTTCAGGCCCGTCGGGATCCAGATCAATCAACTGATCGAGTTGCGTAGGAATAGGGGGTACTTCGCGCTTATCTTCGCTGTTATCTAATTGAGCAAACATTTCAAGTTGTTTAGCCATATTTATCCCTCCCCTGCCCAAATATAGGGTAGTGATTGTAACAAGAGTGCGTCTTTAGAAAAAACAACGCTCAGTGGATTTCCTTCCGAGTCAACTAAAGGAAAAATACCGAACAGTGGAGACAGTCGCAAACGCGATCTCAGTTCAGAAACCGATTCTTTACGGATGAGACACAAAAGTTTCTTCCGCTTGAGAACGCGGTTAATCCTGTTGATGTCTTGAAAACTGCCATTAATTTCAAAACCTTGACGCGTCTTTACTCTGCTATACGCGTCTTCGTTAAAACTACTCAAAACTGCCTTATTGTAGCGTAAACGCAGGCGTTCAGGTTCAGCACGATATTTTATTAACCGCAGATAGACATCAACATAGTTATACCTATGAGGCTGAATCCCGCGCGCTTCAATAACATCTATGAAATCACGCTTGTGCATCCATTCAGTATCAGTGTTTCTGAGAACCCATAGTAAATCGTAAGTTTTAATTTCTCCATCGGTTTCATCAAGAATGCCACATGTGAACAGCGTTTCGCCGCGAAACTGGGTTACAGCATTTTCAATAATTTCAGGTTGTTTTTGGGTGATAGCATAATACCATCCCACTCGTTCACTAATCTTCACGTTAAAAATATCACTGTAGGTTTTCGTTAGTTGTTCACGTAGAGACGCATAGTTATCACGCAACCGCGGGTGCCCCAACGTATTAATGACGTGGGCAGGTTGCAACCAACCCCACGCCCGCTGATAGTTCTGAAAGTTGTTAATAGGCGAAAATACACGTTTTTCATCATCATCGTTTTTCATTAATGCAACCAAAGAGGTTTTATCAATTTCGGGCGTGAGACAGTCATATCCTCCCACTCGCTCAGCAACATATTTCGGAAGCAATGAATGTGCCACAAAATTTCTGAAAGTGACAGATTTACCATCTTGCTTATATCCACTGTGCCTTCCGAGCCGCCCTAATCGCTGAACCCAAGTTCCAGCATCAAGACTCTCAAAAATCAGGTAGTTAATCTTGAAATCAATACCAACATCAACCGTCGACGTTCCAACAAGAATATCTTTGTCACGTGCTGATTTTCTTTCCAACTTGCCGGTCAAGCCAGTAATTTCACCGACACTTGGAAACTCCCCCGCACTATGACGATCCTCAAGAAACGCAACGATACGTTTCGCCGAGGCAACTGAATTGACAATGATTGCGCCTCGTGAATCAGGATTTTCAGAGAACCAATTCGCTATTTCCACATAACGGCTCTGAATCCAAGCCTCAGTCTGCCGTCCAATTCCATGAAAGTGAAGTGTAAAAGGTTTGCAAATCTGACTCCAACGCTGTTCGTCGGCATTTTCAAAACGATAGTCACCTTCAATAATTTTATACCGAAGCTCGGATTGCTCCAAACATTCTAACAGCAGAGGGTTTGGAGTAGCAGAAAGAAAGACAAATTTCTTCCGGTCGCGCGTCCCTTGTGCTTGTTCGATGATGTACAACATTGCAGTTAGCACAGAAACTACCTGTGAAACGTCGTAGATATGAAATTCGTCAAACAGAAATACATCGTAACAATTCAAGATAGTCTGCAGTAACCGATCAGGATTTTGGTGCTTGCTCATATACTTGAAATTGGCAATAAGGTTGAAAATATCTGGGTTTGTAAGCAAAACTTCATGTCCTTCTGCCAAAAACTCTATAGTGCTCGCTTGGCTGCCTAACTCCAATTCCGCGCGGAGATCATATAGATGCTCACTGTACATGCACTCTGGTGTAATATTGCTACTGAACGAATCACAGTAAGTTTTTATCTGGTCACGCTGGTCACGAATTAGTTCATTCGTTGGATACATTGCTAAAACGCGGCGATTGTCAACTAATGTGGGAAGATATGCTGCAAGACTCTTTCCATCACCAGTCATTGCCGTGTTGAATACAACATCAACATCAGGATCGCGAATTGCATCAAAAGTTTTAACTTGGTGTTCTCGTAAAGAAAGTCCTATTGGTATGTCCGCAACCGGATCAGATTGAGAGAGTTTAGAGTAAACAGGTAAAACTTTAATCGACTTCATTCTATGCTCCTGAAAAATTTAGAATTTTATCGCTATCTTTAATGATACCATATAAAATTTGCGTTTTACGCAAAAGTAGAAAAAATCGACTTAAAAATTTGAAAATTCAGCGTTTGTTTTCAAAGAAATTAGAAATTGCGAAAATTTCCTGAATTTTTACGCAAAAAATGTGATAATATTTATTGTGCAGGACTGAACCCTCCCTCGGTGGTGGATGTAGGCCCTGCTTTTTTATTTTATGTTAGTCTCGGAATACATTAGACCTGACTTATGAAACCGGTCAAACCCTTTGTCAAATCAAACAGCGGTTGATCTCGGAATATCTGTGTCAACAACTTAGATCACCCGCACTAAAAATTACTATAGTTTGGACAATTTTATAATTTAAATCGGTATGTTCGCATATCTCAGGGCTTAACTATAATAGACATGTCGCCCCGCTGGGGCTATACCCTCGGGTGAGACATCCTTCTATAAACATTTCGCCCCGCTGGGGCTGCCTTTTAGTGCAGTTGAATTTCTTTTTCGCTGAGTTGGGTGTCTGGACAAAACTGAGAAAAAATACACAACCTTTAGAAATTCAACTCATACCCAATACTGATTGTCAAAACTTTAGTAATTATACCATATAAAATTTGCGTTTTACACAAAAACCAAAAAAATTCGACCTAAAAATGCAGAAAATTCAGCATTTTTTTTACGACAAAATCAAATATTGCGCAAATTTCTTGACTTTGAAAGGAAAATAGTATAGATTAACTGTTGCAGAAGTAAAGTAGCAGCCAAAAACTATTGCGTAGGCTGAGCCGCTTACCGACCGGTCGGTAAGATAGGTTGCCCACCTTCTCACCAAGGTGGTTTTCTGCCCGATCTCAGAAATAAAATCACAGCCGAAAACTATTACGTAGGTTGAGCTGTCTTCCGGCCGGCTGGGAGAATAGGTTGTCCATCCTCTAACGGGGGTGGTTTTCTGTTTTAAAGCGGAACAAAGATATTGGGGTACTTCGTAGGCAGACTTAGCAACGCTATATATTTCTCTTATCCGTGTTAATCTGTGCCATCCGCGAAAATCCGCGACTCAGACAATCAACGCGGGATGCTAGGATGAAATTTTCATATCTCCAGAATAGACATCATGCATTCGCTGCACAACCTCCCTAAACTCTTCCCGAAACTCTGGCGGCTCAAGTATTTCTGCTGCGTCGCCGAGACTCAGCACCCAAAACGTAAATTCCTCTTTCGGTACCTCATAACGGACAATCACAGACCCATCTGCACACCGTTCTATAATCTCTTGCGACCGATGGCGTTCCTTTTCCGTAACGAGATATGCCTTGTGCGCGGCAATCTTGAGCATTACACTGAGCGGCTCCCCGCTAAAGAGTTCCCACCGAGATGCTAAATCTTCGGACAACGAAAAGTCCGTAGGCGTTTCAAAGGTTTCATCTGTTAGCTTCACGCTTTGGAAACGAAGTATCTTGAAAGTCAACGATGTGTTCTCGGATAGATTGGAGCGTGCCTCAAGATACCAATCCGATCTCTGGAAAAAGATGGCGTACGGATGAAGGATATGTCTAACGAACTCTGTCTTGCCGCCGGGTTGATACGCCGCCCGAACCGCCTTTTGTTCGTAAAGTGCCTCCTCCAAAACGCGAAAATGTTCCTCAACGTCGTTATCACTATCACGCCTATGGGGTTCTACATTCTCAGAGAGGTGGAGAGGCTCCTCAGCCTCATTGATATTGTTGACACGCTCAAATTGTGCGGGGCCATCCGTTTCCAATTTTGATTGGATGTGTTCAGCGAGGGACGTGTCAAGTTTTTCCAAGACCCTTTTGAGAGATGCCTCAAAACGCTGTTCTTTTGCAAGCGGCGAAGCCGTAATCACTAACTCCAGAACCTGTGCCTCTTCCGATGTGATACGGGGCCAGCGCAGGGGACGGATTGCCTCAATCCGATAGGAGCCCTTATCCTTTTTCAGTTCGTAGAAATCTTCGATAACTTTCAGATCTTCATAGATACGAGTCTTGTCAACTTCATAGTGTTCTGCCAGATCTCGGACTCTGATACCGTATTTTGTTTTTTCGAGACGATCGATTAGGCTCAAGATACGCCGTAGTTGTTTTCTACCGTCGCTATAGCCCATACATTCCCCCTTATGGATAGGTGCTGGAATCCGTCCAAATAGAAACAGAAGTTAGCTACAATTCTATATCAAGTATAACAAAAAAAGAACCCTGAACGCAACATTCCTATTCAGACAAGGGAAAACCTAAATACTCTACCTAAAGTTTTTAAAGCTAAATCCTCAAGGATATAAATTGCCAACACATTTTAACTTGACATAAGTTAGCAAATAGAGTATAATATATCATAAGACTTCCCAGAGAGGTGGATATTGTATCAATCTACAAAATACTGGCGTGGAAACCGACACAAACCTTTTCAACGGACTACAAAAGTTTTTTACTAACCGTTAATAGCCAACAATCCAGAAAAATAAAAAATGTTACACTTTTGGAAAAATTGCTTTTTTTTCCCAAGAGAAAATAGAAAATTAAACGTCAACGAACCCTTACAGTGACTGGGTTATCTAACGTTACAGGCAACACACTCAATGGTACACCGGTGTAACATTTAGTGTAACATTTTTAACGAAAATTGATTAAGATATGCCGTTACGTTAATTGATTAAAATATACTATTCCGTTAACCCATATTCACCTCCATACAATCCCGTCAATTTTTGAATCCTGCAAATCCTGATTCAGATTACCCTTCCCACCTTTCTGAGATTATGCTATTGCTTTAACGCGCCGATTTATGCTAATATACTCTCGTGAATCTGAAAACTATTTTTACACAACTTCAAGACAAACGGGTGATGATTATCGGTGATATCATCGTGGATGAATATATCTGGGGTGATGTGACTCGGATTTCGCCTGAAGCTCCTGTACCGGTGTTTGAAACCTCCACTGAAACAATTGGTTGTGGGGGTGCAGCGAATGTCGCTCAGAATGTCGCAAGCCTTGGTGCCGACGCGACACTCTTCGGTGTCGTCGGGGATGACAGATCGGGTGAAAAATTAGTCCAGATGGCTGCCGAGATGGGTGTAGGCACTACCGGAATCTGTGTTGATTCCGAACGACCGACGAGCACAAAAACCCGTGTAATTGCCCGCGCCGCTGCGCCAGCTGCCGCCGAGAAAACGCAGGAACCCGGACAACACCTGCTGCGCATTGATAGGGAGTCTAAGCAAAAAATTCCTGACCGATTGTCAGAGCATCTGTTAGCTGAAGTGGTCTCTCAATTGCCAGCAAGTGATGCCGTTGTTTTCGCTGACTACGATAAGGGGGTTGTAAATGCGCAACTTATCAAGGAAGTGGTGAAACAGGCGCAATTTTACAATGTTCCAGTCGTCGTCGATCCAAAGCGCGATAATTTCTGGTATTATGAGGGTGTCACCGCGCTGACACCGAATCATAAAGAAGCCAGTGCCGCTGTTCATGAAGACATTTCCGAGACAGCAGACCTTATGGCTGTCGGAGAGAAAATTTTGGATCGGTTATCGCTTGGGGGATTGTTAATTACACGGGATGCCGACGGGATGTCTCTGTTTCAGCGAGAAACCGACGGGAGCCTGCAAGTAAGCCACCTACCCCCTTATTCCAGCGTTGTAACGGATGTGACGGGCGCGGGGGACACTGTTGCTGCCGTTTTCACGCTTGCCCTTGCCGCAGGTGCTGAATTTCAGAGTGCTGCAGTATTGTCCAGTCTCGCGGGTGGAATTGTTGTCGGAAAAATGGGATGTGCGACCGTCACATCAGAGGAACTCTGTGAGGCAATTAAAGCACTATAAACTGACCCTGCATTTTAGAGAGAATAAATGAAAACAGTCTTTCTTGATCGAGATGGCGTTATCAATCGGAACCCGCCGAATATGGGTTACGTCCAGAAGTGGATAGACTTCTCCTTCGTTCCAAGTGCCCGTAGCGCAATTCAACAGCTGACACAAAGCGGGTATCGTATCTTTGTGGTAACCAATCAATCTGGGATTGGGAGGGGACTTTATTCAGAAGAAGACCTGAGAGATATTCATTCTCGGATGACGACTCAAATTGCAGAAGCGGGTGGAAAAATCGACGCTGTTTATTACTGTCCGCATCATCCAGACGCCGGTTGCGAATGTCGAAAACCGAAACCGGGCATGCTAAAGCGTGCTGCACAAGAACATGATATAGACCTCTCAAGCGCATATTTCATTGGCGATGTTCTTACAGATATTCAGGCGGGTAGACGTGCTGGGACCACAACGTTCCTCGTTTTAACTGGACTTGGACAAGAGAGTTACCACGATTACATTAATGCTAAGTATGGTCGGTATGGGAATAAAGAGGAGTGCTGCCCAGACAAGATATTCACGAATCTCTACGCAGCGACACGTTGGCTCCTTTCGATGTAGCTTGAAAGTCGAAACTTGCTATGAAAAGGGAAATGATTCTTAAAAAAATAGAGAACCGGAGTGCCCACGCTGGGGTTATCGGGCTCGGTTATGTCGGATTGCAGCTTATGGTTGCTATCGCGAGTGCCGGGTTCCGCGTCACAGGTATCGATATTTGTCCACACAAAGTAGCACAGCTGAAACGGGGCATATCTCATGTGCCAGATGTCACCAATGCCGTGCTCAGACCGCTTATTGCATCTGGACAGATAGACGTCACGACCGACCCCGCTGTGCTCCGTGAATTGGATACCGTCAACATCTGCGTCCCAACGCCTTTGCGTGAGAACCGAACGCCTGATATGCAGTTCATCACCGCCGCAGTCGAGCAAGTCGCACACCACTTACACACCGAGCAGCTAATCGTCCTTGAAAGTACGACCTACCCCGGTGCAACCGAAGAAATCGTTCTTCCACTCCTCAAAGCACATTTTAGAGAAACCGAAGATTCCCGCCCGGCACAGGTAGGACGCGATTTTTACCTCGCTTTTTCACCCGAACGCATTGAACCCGGCAATAGCACCTACTTCGTGACGAATACACCCAAAATTATTGGTGGTGTTACCCCGCAATGCACCCATGTTGCTAAAACATTTTACGAGCAGTTCATCAACAAGACGCATACCGTCTCTTCCCCCCGCACAGCTGAGATGGTCAAATTGCTGGAGAACACGTTTAGAAGCGTTAACATCGGGCTTATCAATGAAATTGCCCTTATCTGTGACCGGATGGATTTGGATGTTTGGGAGGTCATTGATGCCGCTGCAACGAAACCTTTCGGCTTCATGCCGTTCTATCCGGGTCCCGGACTCGGCGGGCATTGCATCCCTATTGATCCGCATTATCTCTCTTGGAAGGCGCGGATGTATGAATACCATGCCCGTTTTATTGAACTTGCCAGCGAAATTAACAACGAGATGCCCAAATATGTAATAGATAAGATTGTTCACGCCTTGAGTCTTCAACGCAAGTCCATTGCGGGTGCGCAATTATTAATCCTCGGTGTCGCCTATAAAAAAGATGTCGGCGACACTCGCGAATCGCCAGCACTCGAAGTAATTCGATTAATTCTTGACAAAAAAGCAAAATTTCTGTATCATGACCCTTATGTGGAGACCTTGTCTCTTGATAAACAGAAAACCTATCGTTCGGAGTTGTTGACAGCGGCTTTGGTCCAAAATGCCGACTGCGTCGTCATTCTAACGGATCATAGTGCCATAAATTATAAGTGGCTTGTTGAGCACGCCCAATTAGTCGTTGACACGCGCAACGCTACACACGCTGTACAACACGGACGAGAAAAAATTGTCAGAATTTAATTTGCTACATCCTTTGGAGCCTAAATACTTATGCCAAACTCAGATCTAAAATTGAAAATACGGCGAGATCAACTCACATGGTTCCTCGATCTCCTCTTAGATGAAAGAGAGGTTTTCCAATTGAGTGCTTCTGCCAGTATAGTGCCGGATTTTGACCGGTTATACGCATTGTCGAAGCGGGAGTTATTGGCAAGTCTGACGGATGCTTTTTTGCATCAAACTGGCGACCCCAAGATTGCTGTTGAGAGTGATGGGACGTACGCACCCAGATCTCCTGAAAACAATAGTGCGTCTTCAGTGGAAGAACTCGCGAGCCAGTTCTTTACCGAAAAGGCGCAAGGCGCGATCTCCCGAGTCGGTTACATGGAAGTCTCCGAAATCGAAACCTTTTTTAAAACATCTGAGGTGCTCATTGAAGCCGGTGATTTTGCCGAGATTGTCTGGGCACTCTTAACGGATAAACGTCGAGAAGTCGTTGAACACGGCTATCAGCTGCTTAACAGAACTTATGAATCATTAGATGAACCACACGTAAACGGACAGGCAATCCTACCAAACACAGAGCAGTTGGAAGAAATTCAGCCACAATATGGCTACGATGCGGAAAATGTCCGGCAACAATCGGATGCTCCCGTTTCCGAGATTGCGGAGCTTGAACAACAATTGGCAAATTCCAAGGCGGATTACACCTCGCTTGAGCAGTGCCATGACCGGCTCGATCAACAGCGGAGTTTTTTATTAGAAGAGAACAAAGGCTTGAAAAGCGAGGCGGATGCCTATCACGAAAACAACAAGCGTTTGAAAACACTTGAAGAGGAGAATCGTATTCTCCGTGAGCAAGTCGCACACTATATTGATGAAATATCGGAACTTCAACAACTCGCTGAAGAGCGTGAGTTACTCATCGTTGAGAAGGACCAATTAGCAGAAAAACTAAAAGAATATGAGCAAGTTAAGGCGGTGAAAGAGACTTTTACTGCCGACCTCAAATTAGTTGAAGAGGCGATCTATAAAGAGCATCAAGAACTTGAAGATTTTCAAAGAAGTTTAGACAACCATTTCGATACCTTGGAGAGTTCCCATCAAACGGCGCGGGGGGCACTGAACCAAATTCGTCAAACCCTTGCTTATTTGGATACACAAGAGATTAACACGAGTGAAAGGCCTTACGGTATGACATCGGAACAACCGCGTGTCGGTGTTTTCGTTGATGTCCAGAATATGTTTTATGCCGCTAAAGACCGGTTCGGACGCAGAGTTGATTATATCAAGCTGCTCGATCTGATCGTCGGTCCCAGATACCTCATGGTCGCCTACGCTTATGTTGTTCAGATACCCGAAATCAACCAATCCAGTTTTCTTTCGCTCCTTGAACACAACGGCTATACGATTAAGAGCAAAGATTTACGCTTACGGGGCGACGGCTCGGCGAAAGGCGATTGGGATGTCGGGATTGCTGTAGATGTCGTTTCAATGCTCGGATCATTGGATGTCGTCATTTTAGCCAGCGGCGATGGCGACTTTTGTCCACTCGCTGAACTCATCAAGCAACAGGATAAACGGGTAGAGGTTGTCGCTTTTGAACATAATACCTCCATGGATCTACAACAAATCGCAGACCAATTCTTTCCAATCGGGGATGAATTGCTAATCTGAGATAGTTGTCAGTCGTCAGCAGTCAGTTAAGAACTGTTCGTAACAATCCTTATGTCTCCTTTGGAGTGTTTGCTTGATTCATATAGGGACTCGTTATGAGAACCGAGGTTATGATCCAAAAAACCCTTGTGCTTATTTTTCTAATCTTTTTGGTTTGTGGAGTTTCAGACCTTAGTTGGAGCCAACCCCGCCTTGAATTGCCCGTAGGGGGTGTAAGAGGAGTTGACTGGGCTATCTGCCAGTATGTTGACCTTGATCCGCAGAAAAATCAGGTTCGCGACTACCGCGATGGGAGACTAACGTACGATGGTCACAGAGGCGTTGACTTTTGTGTTCCAAACTTCCGCTGGATGGACAAGGGTTTTCAAATTCTGGCAGCGGCGGCTGGTCAGGTTACCGCGACTTATGATCGATCCTACGATCGAACGCTGCTTACGGATTTTGATTTTCGTTCATGCAGACTATGGAATTATGTAATGGTAACTCACTCAGATGGGTCGAGTGCTTTATATGGTCACCTCAAAACCGGTTCGGTTGTCGTCTCAGTCGGTCAAAAGGTTTCACCTGGACAAGTACTTGGTGTGATCGGTAGCTCTGGGTGTTCGCTAAGCCCACACTTGCACTTTGAACTCCGGAGCGCAAATGGAAAGATTGTGGATCCATTCCTCGAAAAACTCTGGATCGATCCGCCACCTTACGAAGCACCCGTTAGACTTATGGATTATAATGTGACAGATCGCGAGATCTCAGGACGTAAGGATGTACTGGATCCAGCACCGAATGCAACGTCAATTTCAGTAGAGTCAACACTGGGTATAGGCATAATAATAGCAGATAGTAGTCGAGGCGATGTCGTCCGACTCACTCTCCACGGTGGAGATAATAGGCTTGAGAGCAGCGTCTCTAAAACCTTCGATCGCCCTTCGGCGTGGACTTGGCGGTACTGGAATTTTCCCGTAAAAGGAAATCCGGGGACTTGGCGTATCAAGATATATCTAAATGACATACTTGCCGCGAGTCATGACATTTCTGTAGGCACCACCGCACTACCTCCCGCAGCGGTTTTGAGTCTCTCTAAAGTGTCCGGTGATAATCAGAGCGGTACACCTGGCACAAGGCTTCCTTCGCCCTTTGTTGTGAAAGTGACGGATAGCAAGGGGCAAGGGGTTTCTGGGAAGCAGGTTACGTTTTCGGTGAATGCGGGTGATGGTCGGCTTTCTACCACAAGCGCGCCCACGGATTCAAATGGACTGGCGGAGACATATCTCGCCTTGGGCAATTCTACAAGGACGAACCGAGTTACAGCCAGTGTTACTGGAGTTCCTTCCCTAACCTTTATTGCGACTGCAGAGATCGCTCCTGCCCCACCTGCCCTATTAATGATCACAGATGAAAGTGAACAGAAAGGAATACCAAACAGGCAACTTACAGCCCCGCTTGCCGTGCAAGTGCTGGATGATGATGGCAACGGCGTTGCAGATGTAAGGGTTTCCTTTCGTGTTACAGCAGGACAGGGAAGACTTACGGCTCGATCCAGTGGACGCACTGTCGTTGTCTCTACAAACTCACAGGGATTCGCGCAGGTTACCTTCACCCCTACGAGAGCTGGCACCCTCACAGTTCAGGCGAGTGTTGTAGGGCTCAACCCAGTAGTATTCACCGTGAACGCGGGGCTGCCCCCAGCGAAACTGGTCCAGATCTCCGGGGGTAACCAGCATGGTACACCCAACACCCGCCTCGCCAAACCGTTTGTCGTGGAAGTTCAAAATAAAAAGGGCGAATTCATTGAAGGGATTGTGGTGACATTCCGAGTGACCGCTGGTGGTGGTAGGCTCTCTGCAACGAGGACCACCACAAGTGCCAATGGACGCGCACAAACGTTCCTGATATTGGGCAAGGCACGCACGGTGAACAAGGTTCAAGCAAGCGTCTCGGGGGTTGACATACCTGTCACGTTCAGCGCGAGTATAGAACCCAAAGTGCTCATTGCTGAGGAAACACGTCCCCTGATGTACTGGATAGACACAGCGACAGGCACAATCCATCGGCTCATCGGGGCGAAAGTGGAGAGTCTGCTGCCAAGGGTCCAGAATGCTACCAGCCTCATCGTAGATGCCACCGCCGGGAAACTCTATTGGACAGAGAAAACCAGCAATCACACAGGTAAAATCCGCACCGCTAATCTTGATGGTTCCAATGTACAACTCGTGAGAAGGCTCACCAGTGTCCCACTCCATATCACCTTGGATCCGGTAGCTGGGAAACTCTATCTTATTAACTCCTGGCGGAAAATCCAACGATTGAACGTCGATGGTTCGGCGTTCCAACCCAACCTCATCACAGGATTGCAGGCTCCAAGAGGTTTCGCTGTCGATCCAGCAGGCGGCAAGGTCTATTGGATAGCGCAGACAAGCAAGAGAACCGGCAAAATCCAAACTGCCAACCTTGACGGGTCCGATGTGCAGCTTGTGAAAGATTTAACAAGCGTCCCCCAAGGCATAGCGATTGATACGAAAAGCAGCAAGTTGTATATCACCAATGCTTGGGGCAAAGTGCAGCGGATGAACCCCGACGGTCAGAACTACCAGTCGAATCTTATCACAGGTTTAAAGTCTCCTATGGGTGTTACTGTAGATTCAGTGGGACGTAAGGTCTATTGGATGGAGCGGGGCAGTCTCCGGCGCGCCGGTCTGAGCGGCAAGAACATTGAGGATGTCGTCACAAATTTAGGACCGATTGCGAATCTCGTTTTGGGGACAGTACCAGTGGATATGGGAGGTCTCGCTGCTCCGACAGCCGTTGCGTTGGTTTCCGGAAAGACAGCTCTTCTGGCGAACTACCCAAACCCATTTAACCCAGAAACGTGGATACCGTATCAGTTGTCAGAACCAGCAGATGTTACACTCACCATTTATACCGTGAACGGGCATGTCGTTCGGCAATTGACTCTTGGACTTCAACCTGCGGGGATGTATCAAAGTCGTTCACGTGCGGCGTATTGGGATGGCAGAAACGCTTTCGGTGAACCTGTGGCGAGTGGACCCTATTTTTATGCGCTCACCGCAGGTGATTTCACTGCTACACGTAAGATGTTGATTCTGAAATAGTACCAAATGACCATAAGGTAGCTGGAATGCTGATGTTTATTAGCTTCCCGGTCATCCATCGTTGATGAACGGGTTGAGTTGGGTTCGCTACCTACCATAACAAAATGTATTACCTTCTCCAACCTATGTGTGATGCTATAGGCACGCCTTCAAACCGCGGTTCTTTTCTACGATTTCTAATGTGTCTCGTTCTCGCTATCCTCTCTCTGTTTATGCGAATAGGTGTAGCGAGCGCAGAATGGACGACTTCCCCAACGCAAAACCTACCGTTATGCACGGCGCAGAACGAACAACATTTCCCTGTCCTTGTTCCCGATGGAAAAGACGGAGCGATTGTGGCGTGGAGCGATGCCCGTAACGCGAATCGCGATATTTATGCCCAGCGCGTCAGTGCTACAGGCGATGTCCTCTGGAAAACCGACGGTGTGCCAATCTGCGATCTACCCTCATCGCAGAGTTGGCCACTGATTGTTAGCGACACAGAGGGGGGTGCCATTCTCGTTTGGGGTGATACTCGACACGGAAATCAAGATAGCTACGCACAGCGTATTGATGCCGACGGCAATAAACTTTGGGGCGCTGAAGGTGTTCCTGTCTGTACACATCCAACGCTGCAAGATGATGTCAACGCTATCGCAGATGGCAAAGGCGGAGTGATTGTCGTCTGGGAGGATTGGCGGAACGAGAATCAAGATATTTATGCCCAGAGAATTGATAGCACTGGAAAACCGTTATGGGAGACGAATGGTGTCCCTGTCTATAGTGGTGAGGGGGATCAATACGATCCGGTTCTCATTGCTGATGGGGCAGGTGGTGCTATTTTTGCATGGTGGGATATTAGCACCCCAGATTGGAACATTTTCGCACAGCGACTCTCAGCAGATGGAACGCCGCTGTGGAATTCTGGAACTGATGCCGAAACTGCGCCTATCCCTGTCTGTGTGGCACTGGGGAACCAGGGCGCGCCTGTTGCTGCCAGTGATGGAAATGGTGGGGTCTTCTTCGTCTGGTCGGATTACCGCAATGACCCGCAGCTTTATACGAGAGCACAGTTATACGCACAACGTATAACGGCGCAAGGGGAGGCGATGTGGGAGAAAGATGGTATTCCTGTCTGTGAATTGCAGGTCAATCAACAACAACCGCACTGCATCTCTGATGGAACTGGCGGTTTCATAGTGGCTTGGTGGGATGAACGGAATATTTTCGCTGACCTCTACGCACAACGTATTGACGCAAACGGTAAGGCACTCTGGGGTGGTGAAGATGTTGACTTACAAAACGGGGTGCCTGTATGCACCGAGGCGGGTGTCCAGCGGCTCCCGCAGCTCCTACCTACTAATAATGCAGGCGTTATCGTCTATTGGCTCGACTATCGGGAGGACTTTGGGGATTCAACTGAGGATGCGATCTATGCACAACGGCTTGATGCTGAGGGCAACCCGCTTTGGGAAATTGATGGCATTCCTGTCTGCAGTGCACCGAAAGAGCAAATTAGTCCGCAAGCCGTAACTACAGGTCTTGACGCAGCAATTATCGTCTGGAGCGATGCACGCGGTCCAGATTATGATATCTATATCCAACGCGTGCCATAGCGGATAAGGAGAATTTTTATGGCGAAGCGCACACAATGTGCCCCCGCAAAACGGGCAATTATTGTCGGGATGGATGGGGCAAGCATGGAACTGGTGAAAAATATGATTGACTGGGGACACACCCCGAATATGGCGAGGCTCCTCGAGAACGGGGTCTACCGACCGATGATCGGTGTATTTCCCACATTGACACCCCCCGGATGGACCGCGCTCTCTACGGGTTCCTGGCCCGGGACGCATGGGGTGATGGACTTTAACATTCGCGCTTTGGGTGAACGGCTTGATGAAACGACATGGGGCATTAACACCGGTTTGTGCCAATCCGAATATCTATGGAACCTTGTAGAACGGGCAGGCGGGAAACCGATTTTGGTGAAGTGGGAGATGTCTTGGCCCCCCACTGTGAAAACTGGAATTCAGGTTGAGGGAACCGGACCCGGTGTCTCGAATCACCATCAGATTGCAGGGTATCATCTCTTTGTCGCCGGGAAATGGGCACCCCGTCCTATCGGTGGACAGCGCGACCCGGAAACACTCGACCCAAGCGCACTGCAAAAGGTCCGGCACGTTGATCCTGTAACCATTACGCCTATTGACGATACTGATTGGGATGCCTTGCCAGATTCTACAGCACCGGTACAAGCCGTCCAACTCACTATCCGACCTCTGGCGCGTGGTAGAGAGGATGTGATGCCTTCAGTCCATTCCGGAGGTGATGCCTCTGATGCAGCGCGGGTCCCAAAGAAGTTTTATGGTTTAATTTACGCCTCTCAAGATAAAGGCTACGATCGCGTACGGATTTGCAAAAGTCGCTCTGGAGACGATGCCGGCGCAGATCTCGGTGTCGGTGAATGGAGTGAGTGGTGGTTGGATGCCTTTGAGATTGACGGTAAAGACGTAGAAGGTTACGTGCGAATGAAGCTTGTTACCCTCACCGCAGCAGCTGACGCTTTTGAACTTTTCGTGCCACAGATTTGGCCCCGGACGGGCTACACGGTTCCAGCAGCTGTCGCCACTACGATTGACACAGAAATCGGCTCGTTCCTTCAAAACCCTGCGCGCGATGCCCTTGGACAGATGGACGATGACACCTATTTTGAGGTGTTGGACTACCACCATCAACGCCTCGCCGATGTCGCAACACATCTCGCAAAAAACAACGATTGGGATGTACTGATGGTGGAGAGCCATGCTCCCGATTACGCCAGCCATTTCTTCCTCAGCCAAGCGGATGAAATTAGCGGAGCTGCACCGGAGACAATTCACCGGTGTCGTGAGGGATTGCGCCGCACATATCAGTCTGTGGATCAGATGATCGGGCGGGTCGTAGAATGTGCTGATGACGATACGGTCGTCCTCATCTGTGCTGATCACGGGGGGACTCCAAACCAATTCCGTGCTGTCGATATCGAAAAAGTGCTTGAAGAGACTGGGTTTATCGTTAGGGATGCCAACGGCGGGATCGACTGGACAAAAACACGGGCAGTCAACGTCGGTTTGGTGCATATCTTTATTAACTTAGCCGGACGTGAACCCGATGGCATCGTTGCACCTGAGGACTATGAAGCGACGCAACGGGAGATTATCGCTGCACTCCATACCTATAAGGACGCAGAAACGGGACGGCATCCGTTTACATTAGCCGTCACTCGCGCTGATGCCGAGATGTTCAACCTACATGGCGACTTAGTCGGCGATGTTGTTTACGCGCTCCGACCCGAATTCGATGGCGCACACGGTAAGCAGCTGCCTTCCGTTAGTTTCGGAATTGGTGGACAGCACTCTACTTTTATTTTATCGGGGGCGGGTGTCCGGCAAGGTATCGCTTTACAAAGGCAGGTTCGCGTTGTTGATGTCGCACCGACGCTCTGCTATCTATTAGGACTTCCAATGCCTGAGAAAGTAGAAGGCGGAGTCGTTTACGAGGCGTTAGAGGACCCAGATTGGCATTTGACCCAACTCGCGGCTTTAGAATAAGCACAGTCGGCGCGTCTTCTATGGGCGCATACCGATATTACAGACCTCGCGCAATTCCGCTAAAGTATATGTATTAATAACTTCGGCTTTGGTCAACCACCCGCGACGCGCAACATTCAGTCCGAATCTACGACGCTCAAGTTGTCCGATGCCGTGGGCATCTGTATTGACTGATAATAACACGCCCGCGCTTTTTACCATCCTGACAAATTGAGAGTCCAAGTCTAAGCGGCTCAGGGAGGCGTTAATTTCCAATACCGTGTTATTTTCTGCCGCAGCTGCGATGACCTCTTCGATGTTCAGCGCATACATAGGTCTATATCCGAGCATTCTACCTGTAGGATGGCCGATGATGTTAACGAACGGATTCTCAATTGCACAAATGATGCGCTTTGTCATCTCCGCTTCGGTTAGCGTGAAAAGGCTATGAACGCTTGCGACAACAACATCGAGTTGGGCTAAAATCTCATCAGGAAAATCCAACTCGCCGTATCGTCGGATATCTACCTCAGAGCCAGCAAAAACTGTGATCCCCTCGGTTTTGGCATCTAATTCACGCACTTGTGCCACCTGTGCGAGGAGTCGCGTCTGGTTTAACCCGTTCGCGACGGTAGAAGAGACCGAGTGATCCGTGATAGCGAAGTATTCCAGACCTTCCACCTTCGCCGCTTCTACCATATCCTGAAGCGTATGTCGTCCGTCACTCCAGTCGGTGTGTGCGTGCAAGTCACCCCGCAAATCCGTAAATTCAACCAGGTTCGGTAAGGCATTATCTTTCGCCGCTGCAACGGATGTTTCGTCTTGTCGGAGTTCCGGTGGGATATAGGGAACACCGAATCTGTTGTAAATTTCCGTTTCCGTTAGATTGCACGTTGCATTGAAATTAGTTTCTGAACCCGAAGGCTTTACCTCAGTAAGTGCTGCAAGGTGTTTGTCTGTCGCTGTTGTTAAAAATAGCGTTGATTCGTAGGTGGCAGAACTGGATAAATAGATAAACACCGGGAAATCTTGGTCGATATAGAATTGGATGGCAGGAAGGGCATCGCGTCCATCACCCGTCAATGCGTCTTGACTTTTTTCGATAAGCGTCGCCGTGTCGGCGTTATATACGTATTGAATTTGTCGAGTTTCACCAAAGTCCGTTTTGAAAGTTATTGACGCACCTGGGTTCTCTGATGTTTCTGGCGAATCTGTTGTCAGGTATGCTGGTCCAAATTGCGTTTGTGAGAGCACTTCAAGCAGCGATTGTAGCGGAGGTGTAAGCGTCCCATTTTCAAACTGAAATACGCTTTCATCTTTGCATTCAATGATGAGTTCTATACTTCGACATGTCTCTTCATGCCTACGCAAATCTCCTGTGACTTCAGGTTCCCGTGTTATCCATCCTTCCGCTACAAATTGGGCTAAACTCTCGACAATCTGCTGAACGATAGGTAAAACACTCCAGAGCGGACGCTGTTTTTTCTGTTCTATGTGGAACGCTAAACTCTCAATTATCATTCGGAGCGTTTTGCGTCCGATTCCTTTTATGCCTCTAAGTTGTCCGCTGTCTAACAATGCCTGAAAGTCCTCAAGACTCCTAACACCAAATTCATGGTAAAATCTGCTGGCTGTTTTGATACCGATGCCTCGAAGTTTCAGCACCTCAAGAATACCGGTCCCTGTTTCTTCTGCCAGATCATTATAGAATTTGCAGCGTCCGGTTTCAAGGATTTCAACCGTTTTATCCTGAATGGCTTTCCCGATACCAGGGGTGGCGCGGAGTTGTTCTAATGCTTTTGGGTCGTACCTAAGTGTGTCTGGTTGGGTGGGGGCAGCGGCGAGTTCGTGTGGAAAATCTTCAATTATATCGGCGGCTCGGTCATAAATGCGTGCGCGAAAGGCATCATCACCGCGTATTTGTAACAGAGACCCGATCGCTCTGAATACCTCACTAATGTCACGGTTGGTCATTATTCATAGTCTCCGATTACAAGATTTTAGGTATATTTCCATTGTGTAATCAAACCGACAAAGGATCCGACGAGCATGCTACCTACAACGACCGAGATAAGTTGATAGATGTTGAGAAAATCGATTACCCCTAATTCGGATCTGAATATGTAAAACATTCCGTAGAAGCAGCCGAGTCCGCAGACTGCGCCGAATCCGCCGAGGAAAATTCCGTGCCAGACAAAGGGGCCAAGGAGATAGCGTCGAGGCATACCGAGTAGTTTCATGAGGGTAATCTCTTCAGCACGTGCAGCCGCTGTTTTGTTTAGAAGAGAACCGATAATAAACCAGACAACAATAGCTGCCACGCCGATACCAATCAAAACTGTTCGCTCTGAACTCCGCAACCGATCATTTAACTGTCCCTGTCCTGTTAACGTCACATCTTCGATTTCATTGTATCCTTTCATCTCTAAAGCGATCTGCTCTAATACGCGACGTGTTATCAATTCTTCGTCTACATAGATGTTCAGGGATGCAGGAAATGGATTTACGCCTTTCGTCTCCGCGAACGCCTCCTTAATCAAAATTCCCAAATCTTGAAACTCAGTTTCACCGCGAGCGAGGTTTTCTGCTTTTGAGGTGTAATTCGCGGCAAGGATGTGTCCGCTTTTCTCTATTTGGCTTAGCAGTATGCGTCCTTCTGATTCGTCGACGCTGTCTTTTAGAAAGGCTACAAGCGTTGGGGAATGGTCTTTAAATTCAGAACTTTTTGATATAGACGAATGGTTTAGCAATAGAACGGCAAGCAAGGTTACAACAAACGCAATCCCCACGATACTCATAAGATTTGAGCTACCCGCACGCGAGATATGGGATATGGCGTTTTGAAAGCGGTAACGCATGTTTTTTTAAAGTCTTTCTCTGTTAACCAAAATAAAAAAAGCAGTGAGCGGCATAGAAGCATCACTTGACTACATTTCAGATAGACGCTGACGACGGGTCCCAATGGATCGCACCGTCTCGCAGTTCGATAATCCGTTTATTACATTTCTCGGCGAGCTTTCGGTCGGCTGTAGCAATAAAGACGGTCATGCCTTGGAAGTTAAGTGCATCAAGCAGTGCCATGACTTCGAGCGAGAGGCGTAAATCTAAACCTTCTGTCGGGGCATCTGCGATCAGTAATAGCGGTTTATTGATAATGGCTCGCGCAATAGCAAGTTTACGGCGTTCGTTATTGGATATTTCTGCTGGGCGCGCATTTTGATGATGGCTCAGCCCCATTTGATGGAGAATTTCATTCACATTATCTTTTACCAACCGAGGTGCCGTACCCACCAATTTCTGTGGAAGTGCCAAATTTTCCTTTACTGTTTTATCCGCCAATAGCTTAAAGTCTTGAAAAACGATGCCTATTTTTTGCCGAAAATAGGGAAGGTTTACCTTGTTCAGTTCAGCGAGTTGTTGTCCAACGACACTCATCTCACCGCTTATTGGAGCTAAGTCGGCATATAATAGCCGTAAGAGGGTCGTCTTTCCCGCACCGCTCGGACCGACAAGAAAAGCGAACTCGCCACGTTCAACGCGAAAACTCACTTTCTCAAGCACGCTAATTTCATCGTAACTGAAACTGACTTGGTGGACCTGTATCATTTTAATCGCTATTTTGTATATTCACACGAAGGGCAAGCGATGAAGGTAGACACGGTTTCACTCCCTCTCGCTTTTTTGCTTTTCTCAACCAAGAATGGGGCGTTACATTCCGGACAAGATTGCGGGAGCGGTTTATCCCACGTTGAGAATTCGCACTTCGGATAGTTACTACACCCGTAAAAGACCTTGCCACGGCGGCTGCGGCGTTCACCGAGGTAACCGTCGCAATCGGTTTCTGGACAGTCAATGCCCATTGGGATCGGTTTCGCATTTTTGCACTTCGGATATCCGCTGCACGACAAAAATTTGCTACCTGCACGACTCGTCCTGATAACCATCGGCTTGCCGCACTTGTCACATTCGGTATCGGTCAGTTCCGGTTCTGGCGGCGGCGTATCATCTGCATTTAGGGGTTTGATGTTCTTACATTCTGGGTAGCTCGCGCATCCGAGGAACCGTCCATACCTCCCCCATTTAACAATCATGTTACTTCCACACTTATCGCATTTTTCATCGGACTCTTCCTCCATCGCTTTTCGGGCTTCATACATCTTGTCAGGTGCTTCTTGCAAAGCCGTTTGGAAGGAAGGATAGAATTCGCCTAAAGTATGGGACCACTTAACTTTACCCTCTGCGATGGTGTCAAGCTGCTCCTCCATCTCTGCTGTAAATCTAACGTCAACGATGTTCTCAAAACCTTTAATAAGTAACGCGTTGACAAGTCTTCCAACATCTGTAGGTGCCAGCTGCCTTCGCTCTCTGGTCACGTAACCCCGATCCTGAATTGTTGACAAAATAGATGCATAAGTACTGGGGCGTCCAATTCCTTTTGCCTCTAACATCTTGACGAGTGTTGCCTCGTTATAACGCGGGGGCGGTTGTGTAAAGTGTTGCTTTGGTTCCAATTTACGCAGATCCAGTGCGTCACCGGCTTTGACTGTAGGTAAGTTGATGTTTTCTTCACTCACTTGGTTTTCGTTGGCAGTGGTGTCATCTTTACCTTCCATATAGATACGTCTGAATCCGTTAAACTTGATAACTGAACCCGTCGCTCGAAAGAGATAAGTTCCTGCTTTGATGTCAATCGTTGTTGCGTCCAAAATAGCAGGATTCATCTGACTCGCTATAAATCGTTTCCAAATCAAGTCGTAAAGCCGGTACTGTTCGTTGTTCAGATAGGATTTCAATTCTTCTGGCGTTCGCAGTGGGACAGTGGGACGGATAGCCTCGTGCGCGTCTTGCGCCCCTTTTTTACTCCGATAATTAACAGCGCGAGCCGGTAGATATGCTTCGCCGTATGTATTTTTAATGTGGTTTCGTGCTGCTTGAACCGCCTCTTGAGCAACGCGCGTCGAATCGGTACGCATGTAAGTGATAAGTCCAACGGAACCTTCGCTCCCGATTTCTAATCCTTCGTAGAGTTGTTGGGCAATGAACATCGTCTTTTTCGCAGCAAACCGAAGTTTTCGAGACGCTTCCTGTTGCAAGGTACTCGTTATAAACGGCGGAACCGGACGCTGTTTACGTTCCCGTTTTTCGACCTTTTCGACGACGTAGTTCTTTGTTTTTGCGTCTTCAGTGAGCTCTTTGGCACGTTCTTCATCTATGCGAAATCCGTAATTATTAATCTCGCCTTTCTTGCTACCAATCTTAAGTAATTTGGCAGGAAAAAAGTGTTCAACATCAACTGGGGTCAGTGTTGCCGTGAGGGTCCAATATTCTTTAGGTTCAAACTTCTCAATCTCTTCCTCGCGTTCACAGATAAGTCGGACGGCAACGGATTGGACTCTGCCAGCACTGAGGCCCGGTTTAACACTTCGCCATAAAATGGGACTAATCTGGTATCCGACGAGCCGGTCGAGCACGCGACGTGCTTGTTGGGCATCAACGAGCGACATATCAATCTCGCCTGGATTTTCGATCGCATTTAAAATGGCACTTTTCGTGATTTCGTTGTAGGTTATCCGATAGATGGGTTTTTTGGTTTTCTTCAGTTCTTCGGCGAGATGCCAGCAGATCGCCTCACCTTCTCGGTCCGGGTCTGCGGCGAGATAGATGTTCTCCACCTTCCGTGCTTCGCTTTGGAGCGATTTCACAACTTTACCCTTCCCGCGAATCAGGACATATTTCGGTCTGAAGGCGTTTTCAATATCGACACCGAGTTCTTTCGTGGGTAGGTCGCGGATATGTCCAACGGAGGATTGAACGATATAATCCCTGCCTAAAATCTTTTTGATGGTTCTTGCTTTCGCTGGTGATTCAACAACAACGAGTGACTTCGACATGTCTTGTTCCTGTTCTCTTTATTTTTAATGGTGGATGTAATAGTTTAGCAGACATCTACTTCCGGTTTAGTCTCTTTGTTCGGTTAAAAACTATAAGGTGTCTTGTGCTGGTATTGATACTTTTAACGACACGCTATCATTTTATAAATATACACTATTATTAACGGATGGCGTTGATAATAGTTTCATATCTTGTTTATTCGTCTGCGTGTACTGTGTGAGTGTCGGGGTGAATTCTGTTTTTCTGGCTACAGAAGAGAGACGATAGCTTCGCGCATTAGGACGCAAACGCAATCAGATTGATAAGCATCTGTCGCATATCTGTGCGGTGGACGATGGCGTCAACGAATCCATGTTCGATTAGCGATTCTGCTTTCTGGAAGTTTTCCGGGAGTTCTTCGCGAAGACTCGCAACGGCTAACGGTCCCGCGAATCCGATGCGAGCCCCCGGTTCGGCGATAATCACGTCCCCGAGTGAGGTATAACTCGCAGTAGCCCCGCCAAAAGTCGGGTCGGTGACAACAGAGATATAAAAAACGCCTGATTTGGTATATTCAACGCAGGCGGCGGCGGTTTTTGCCATCTGCATCAAGGCGAGTGTGCCTTCCTGCATACGCATGCCGCCACTCACGGAAACGATCACTAACGGCAGTTTCTCTTCAAGTGCCCGTTCGATGCATCGCGTAACTTTTTCACCAATCACCGAACCGCAGGTTCCGCCTATGAAACCGACATCGCCAATCGCGATAGCCGTTGAATAGCCCCCGATTTTCGCTATACCCGAAAGCATCTCCGATCTGAGTCCTGTTTTTGCGACATCTCTCTCCAGTTTTTGGGGATATTCCGGGAACTCTAAGGAATCAATAGAATAGAGATCTGCATCGTATTCCTTAAAACTGTCTGCGTCTACGATAAGGTCGAGTCGTTCGTACGCGCTCATATAATGGTGATAGTCGCAGTGTGGACAGACCTTAAAGTTTTTAATGAACGATTCTACGACGATCTGTGTGTCGCAATTTCTACATGAGATTGTTGCTGAAGTTTCAGACATTTTTTTATGAACAACGCCTCTCGGAAAGCAGACTTCGTGAAAATAGGCGAGGTTAGGAATGCACATCGCATAAATCAGAATCAACGGTATGAATGCCTTATGAGCATTCACCGGTAGCGTGTACGCTGCAAAACCTCGCCATCAAAAAAATTATCTCGCAAATTTCGGTTTAAAGCCCGCTTTAACGACTTTCTTTAAGGTAACCCCAGGTTGTCGAAAGTTTCCCGCCTGCCTCAACAGCGAGCGCATCTACCCCTTGGTCCATAAATGTGTTGATTTCGTCTTCACTCAAGGCACGATTCCAGAGGCGGACTTCGTCGATAATCCCAGCGAAAACATAGTTAAGGCGTTCGCAATCTTGTCCGATGCGCCACGGATCATCGTTGGCGTTGAGTTTGCCAGGGACATCCCCGTCAACTTCTTCTTTGCCATCGATGTAGACTATGGCTTTCTTGGTGTCGTTGGTAAAGGCAACGTGGATAAATTTCTCGGTGTCCGGTAGACCTGTTGAAATATCAGCGCGGCCCCCTTCGGTTTCAAAACGGAGTTTAAAGACCCCACCTTCGCTGAACAATCCGTACTGAACTCTACCACCGCAACCCCCGTGGACGGATTTGCCAACGATTTGGCGCGTGCCGTTCCAATGCTCTGCGTTCACCCACGCCATAAACGTCATTTCATCTACGTTGAGTTTGGGAGTGCTTTCAACGGTGACAAAAACGTCGCTGCCTTCACCGCCAAATTCCAACGCCTTTCCAAATTTTCCGTCAACCCATGTGGGGTTATCAATTACACCCTCATGCTTATTTCCACTAAGGTCTTCCGCTTTGTCCCCTTTCCCTTCGTCATAAGGGTGATATAGCACCAAGCCGTCCGTAAATTCTTCTGGACCAATTGACATAGCGAATGGAGTTACTACCAAAAGTAGTGCGACAGATAAACAAATAGCCAATTTCATTGCTGAATTTCCTCCTTATAGGTAAAGATAGGGTATTATAACAAACAGTAAAAATATCTGTCAAGAGAAAATAGCGTCTGTTGCGGACTGTATAAATCAGACGTTCAGACCCAACTGATCACTCAGTTCCATCAATCGTTTATTAATGCCTGTTTTATCAATCCGATTTCCGTCCATAAATTCTTGGTAAGCCGGCAGTAATGCTTCAGGAATCATTCTACGCGAGTTGGCTTCTCGCAATGCCAATAATCCCATGAACAGCTGCATCTCTGGTGAATATGCCGGTATAAAATCTTCTAAGGCTTGACGGAGATCGGCTTCTGTGAGGTGTTCGCGTTGCTGATGTTTCGCGGTGTTATTTGCACGTTGGACAATCAGGAAGATATCTCGCCACGTCAATCCATCGGTATCTGGACCCCCAACGAGTCCGCGGAAGTTAATGCCGTCTTCGGTTTGACCTTGGCAAAATATCCTTAAAATTTCCATTCTGCCTTCAGCGATCGGTGGTAGCATAACGAATTTAGTGTCAAAAATGCCGTACTGACGAAATATCTGGGGCATCAGATCCGGACGGTGCGATGCGCCAACCCATATCACTCTACCGTGCAACGACGCGTCACTGATAGCACTCACAAGGCTTTGTGGAAAGGGTTGTCGTTCCTCTGGATGCATACTGGTATGTGGTGGTGCCTGCTCAATTTCGTCGATGAAGACAACAGCGGGTGAAATGCCGCGGATGAAACTGATAGCAGCATTTAGATTTCGTTCGTAGGAGTTTCCATTTTCGTTGATGTTGACTGTTACTTCGCCTACTTGACTGGCGTAGCGGAGTTGGACAAACGTCATATTCGCTTCGCCAGCGAGCAGCTGTGCGGCGTAAATCTTGCTGGTTCCCGGTGGACCGAGGAAAAGGACACCCCGGGGTACGCGCCGAAGGTCTCGGTTTTTCATACCCTCGGCAATATCCCGGATTGTCCACATCACGTACCACCCATCGCCAGAAGAGTTTCTCTGCGGATCACCCAGCTCGAGAACACCGTGACTGAAAGTTCTGATGCTCTCACGCCGGTATCTCACAAGTGGCTCACCACCGGCTTTCTGTTCTGCGGATTCTGCCTGTCGAATAACGTCGTGAACGCCGAAGAGATTGAGACCTATCGTCTCATGTGCTAAGGTTTCTCGGTCGCCATCATCTCCGAGCGTTTCACGCATCTGTGAGGCATCGTCCGAAATGGCATGCAGATGGTCAATAAAGTGCCGCCGTTGGGCGTAGTCAGGGAACGGAATTTCTATGACTGGTATCTCTGGGTTGACAGTGAGACTCGGGTGGACATCATAAGTGTTCTGGGTCAGGAGGAGAATAATGTGTCTACGTCTGCGTATCTCTAAGTCGGAAGCCCAATTTTGAATCCGACTGAAGAAACGTTGCAAATCATAATGACCCCCGCTGCTCAAGGACGGGTCGTTGGGTGCCAGATGTTCCAGGGCGTTGATAACCAACCCAACTTTCGCTCTGCCCTGTTGTAAGAGGTTTTGCAGTTGTCGCTGTAACCCTTCTGACGGCTCCGGATCGGTGTTTATAAACGGGTCTTCATGCGGTTTGTCGATTGCCAAACTGGCGTTGATTCTCGGACGTTCGGTCTCTGGTTCCTCGTCTTGCGAAGCGGGAATCAGTTTTAGCATCTTCTGCGTATTTCGCCGTCGCCCTATATTTGGCCAAATAACGCCTTGTGATGTATTATATCCCAGGACAAGATCGCAGCCCAATACATTGAGCTGCTCCATGAGGTAGTCGCGGGCAGGTAAGTAGCCGTAAACATCGTCGTACAAGAGGTCCTGTACATTAAAATGGAGCAGAAATTCGTGTGCGGAACCCGCGTTGTAATGTCTTTTTACCTGTTCCCAAAACATTCCGTTCTCCAATATGAGATGTTAATTTTTTGGTAGGTGTAGCGCAGGCGAGGTGTAGGAAAGAGGGGCGCGCGTGGTAAGCGCGCCCAGATTATTTTAGCGATTGGTTTTGATATTACCCCAAGTCGTCGTTAATTTCGCAAGCGGATCGACAGGTGTTGAGAAGCTTTGGGCATCGAAGATTTCGCTGGCACTCAACGCACGGTTCCAGAGAAGCACTTCGTCTATCAAGCCTGCGAAAACGTAGTTGAGACGTTCACAATCCTGTCCGATGCGCCACGGATCGTCGTTGGCATTCAACGCACCCGGCACTTCGCCACTTACTTTATCTTCAGCATTAATGTAAATCGTTGCGGTTTCACCGTCGTTGGTAAAAGCAACGTTAACCCACTCACTCGTTGCTGGGAGATCGGTTGTAATGTCGGCTCTGCCACCATCGGTTTCAAAACGGAGTTTGAAGACCCCACCTTCGCTGAATAGACCGTATTGTGTTCTGCCTGCACAACCACCGTGAACGGATTTACCGACAATCTGACGTGTGCCGTCCCAGTGATCGGCGTTAATCCATGCCATGAACGAACATTCGTTCACGTTCAATGCATCTGTGCTCTCGACGGTAACATAAGCATCGCTGCCTTCACCGCCAAATCGGAGTGCGCCACCGAATATTCCAGAATCCCAATCTGGATTCGTAATTTCACCATCGTGACCGTTGCCGCTTGCATCTGCGGCGAGTGTGCCTTGCCCCTCATCATAGGTATGGTGTAGGACAAGCCCGTCTGTAAGATTTGCCGAGACGGGGAGCGTGAATAGCATCGTCAATGCTATGAAGCCACACACTGTCCCGTAAAGAGAGAACCTGCAAGTCAATTTTACATTTTTCATATTCTGCCTCCTTAGAAGGATATAGCATCATTATAACAAGTTTTTAATAAAACTGTCAAAGAAAAACACTTTCTAATAAAACGTTCTTCAGCCTCTTTCAGGTTCAGAGATACACGCAATACGCTGGAAACTTAGATTTTCGTCTTGACAGTTGAACGGAGTTCTGCTAATATGGACGTGGCTTGTAGGGAATCCGTAAGTCTGATACCAGAGCATTCTTATCAGCTATCGCAATTCAGTGGAGCAACTCAGCAGTTCTAAATAGGAACCAATAGACAAAAAAATATGAGAAAAGCACGGGGCGATTTGACCCGTGGAAGTATTTTTAGACACCTTCTACGGCTCTCTGTACCGATAATATTTAGCTACATTCTCCAAGATGCCTTCAACATTGTTGATATGATTTTCGTCGGAAGGCTGGGTCCGGGTGCAATCGCTGCTGTTGGTGTGAGTGGAAATTTGCTCCGATTAATCGGGGTTTTCACACTCGGTATCTCCACAGGTGCTGGAATTATGGTGGCGCAGTATCTCGGTGCTCGCGATCTCGCGCAAGCAGAGCATATCGCGATGCAGGCAATTCTGTTAGCCGTTTTCTTCTCTGTTGGTGTTACACTGATCGGTTATCCGTTAGCCGAATATGGTCTGCTTGCTGTCCGAATGGTGGATCCAGAGGTGCTACGCCTCGGCACGACTTACATGCGTATCACGCTCTTGGGTATCAGTACGATGTTTGTGTCGATGGCACTCGGTTCTATTTTTCGCTCTGGCGGTGATTCTTTCACGCCGATGGTCGTGTTGGTGTTTTCAACACTGATTAACATTGTCCTTGATCCGTTGCTGATTTTCGGCTTATGGGGTTTCCCAAGGCTCGGGGTTGCTGGATCAGCGTACGCAACCCTCATCGGACGAGGTGTGGGGGCGGTTGTGCTACTCTATCTGTGTTGGACGGACCGCGCCCCGGTTTCACTACGGCGAGTTCAGTTTCGGATAGATTTCGCTCAAATGCTTGACATCTTACGACTCGGCGTTTACAGTTCTATGCAAGGGTTCTGGCGGCATTTATCGAGGCTCGGATTCCTCTGGGTCATTGGACCCTACGGTAAGGATATCGTCGCTGCCTATACAATTTGCATGCGGCTTCGGATTCTGGTCATGAATCCCGGTTTCGGTATCGCAAATTCAGTCTCGCCATTGGTCGGACAGAATTTAGGTGCGAATCAGATGGAACGCGCCGAAAGGTCTACACGGATTGCGAACCTTTTAGGGGCTGCGCTCATGGCAGTCATTGGTGCAGTTTTCCTCGTTTTCCCACAGCCCTTCATTCAGATTTTTGCCCCTAACGACCCAGTTGTCGTCGAAATAGGGGCTGTTTACCTGCAGTTTCTATCCCCAACGTTTGGATTTATCGCTTTTTCGCTCATTTTGGGCAGGGCACTCAACGGTGCTGGAGATACACTCTCTCCGATGGTGATTACGCTCGCTTCACAAGTTGGTGTCGGTTTGGGACTGGTAATCCTACTGTCGCATTTCATTGGACTCAACGGCGTTTGGTTGGGGATTGCCCTCTCAAATGTTGTTCAAGGCATGGTGATGTGGCTTTGGTATCGGACCGGCAGGTGGAAAACAATAAAGCTTGTTAATGGACAAGTGCGGAAAGCGGCGTAGGGAAACCGAAACACGCCGACGGCATCCTATAGTTAGTAAAACCTATACCCACGGTAGGCGAGGTTTTGCGGCGTACTCGCCTAAATGCGACGTGCATTCCTAACCTCGCCGATACCAAGTATCGAAATAATTCTTAATATCCACTACAATTACAGAAGGAGTTAAAATGAATGATTACAAAGGCTATGTAAATCCACAATTAGTTATCTCTGCTGAGGAATTAAAGGGTTCCCTCGACGATGACACCTACTGCATCGTCGATACACGACCGACTTATGAATATATGCGTGGGCATATTCCCGGCGCACTTCATTTGGATCTGTTCGGTTTGAGCCTTATTGATACCAGCAAAGAGACTTTTGATACCTTTATGTGGATGATAGCGTATCTGTTTCAACAACGTGGACTCGATCCGGGTAAACCGATCGTTTGGTATGAGGACATCTCTGGCACGCGTGCCTCACGGGGATTTTGGTTTTGTGAGTATTTAGGGCATCCGAAAACCCGTTTGTTAGATGGCGGTTTTAAGGCATGGCTCGCAGCGGATGGGCCTGTGAGTACGACAGGCGTTGAACCGCCAGAAGTGCCACCCTTTCCGATAAACCCGCAACACGACATACACATGGATGCCGATGTGATTCGTGTGCTGCTCAGTCGAGACGACTTTATCCGTTTGGATACTCGAACAGATGATGAACACTACGGTAGGGTTGCCCGTGCGGAACGCGCAGGTGCCATTCCGGGTTCCATTCACATTGAATGGCTCGATAATCTTGACGAGGCGGGGGCTTTCAAACCTGCCGATGAACTCCGAGGGATGTATGAAGCGGTCGGGATTACACCCGACAAACAGGTCATGTGTTACTGACAGGGCGGATACCGCTCTTCCCAAGCCTATTTGGCGTTGCGGCTTTTAGGATACCCGAAAGTCAGCAACTACATAGGCTCGTGGAAAGAGTGGGGTGACCGGCTGGATTTGCCGGTCGAAATTCCAGAGGCTTAGCAAGTCCTCTAAGGAATGTATATCTGGGCATCTTCAACGGGTGCCCAACAGCCCCAGCGGAGCGGAAGGTTTATATAAATAAATATGGATTCTTCAACAGACACAAATCGTCCTTTGGCACACTACTGGCATCCCTGTATTCTATGTATTTTTCTGATTTTACTCGGTATATTTGGGTGTGGTGATGATGAGATGGACATATCGGGCGATGAGGATGAGGTGGACACATCTGATGATGAAGTAAACCCATCGGCAATTTTCTTTGGGACGTGGACACTTATAACTGCTGATGACGAAACACATAAAGCTGACCTTCAACAGGTCGTAGGAAATAAGAGGACAGAAGTGCTCGCAGCGGAGTCAACGGTCATCCTTGCTTCCGATGGTTCCATGATTCAGATAATATCGTTTACGATACAGTTGTTGATTGATGACTCACCGGGTCCAGTCTATGTCAAAGCGCGCATACGGTCCACAGTAAAGGGGTATTATGTTGTTTCGATTCCGAATTCAATGGTTACGTGCACTCCTGTAGACGATAACCTGAACATCAAGGTAACTTTTTCTGTGGAGGCTCCGAAAAATCCAGAACTCAAGCGACAATGGGAGGAGATATTAGAGTTGGTAGAATATGAAAAAAAGATAGAGGAGGATTTTGAAGAGGGCCCCATAAGTGTTGAATTATACCGTAAGACCCATACGTTTAATTTGGAGGAGGACCTCCTCACGCTGACGAGCGACAGAGAGTTCGTTTATAAAAAAAGATAGGCGTTTGACCGCTTTTGTCATTGAAAAGTTAGCAATTGAGAACAACGAGCAAATCTATATCGCTCCGATGGCAGTATAAATTGCAGCAGCTATAAGCATTCAGACAACATGCTACAAATCTTACCTGCTAATTTGGAGCAGGATAGCGAACACAGACTTCTGCAACTTCAACTGGACATTCGTGCGGTAGGTAATGTCCAGCGTTGGGTATCCATACCCACCGAATATTCGGATTGGATGGAATGCGTAACTTTTGCTCGGTTAAATCATTCCGCCCCATACTCCCAAAGACTTCATAGATGGGAATCCGTGCCTGCTCAAGGTAGGCATAGCCATCGAATTCTTTTACCGATTCCCAGAAGTTGTTCCACACCTCAGACTTAAAACAGCTTTGCGTCTCTTTAGACTTCCGCTGAATTTGCGCAACCTTGGTTTGGGACAGTGAACCGTAAAACCGTCCGGGGTCGAAAGCACTGCCAGCAGAGGAGAGGCTTGTCCATCCTTCCAGCAGAATCAATCCAGCAACACATGGTGAGTGTTTGGCAACTTCCATTGCTACCATTCCACCGAGACTGTGCCCAACAATCACAAATTTTTCAAGTCCTAAAGCATTTGTCAGGTGTAACACATCACCAGCGAGATCGGCTAATGTGAAGGACTGCGTCGGCACGCTGCTCTGCCCATGCCCACGAAAGTCGAGAGCGATACAGCGTAAGTGCGGAGGTAATCCTTCAATCACCGCTGCCCAATCCGATGCATCGCACCCAGTGCCGTGCAGAAAGAGAACTGGTTGACCCGAATTATCTGAATCGGTGTAAGCCGTCTCTCCCCAACACATTGGGATTGTCATCATGTTGTCAAGTTCCAAATCTGTGCTGCTGTGCCACCAAGAATCCGGTCCTTATCAGTATCCGTCAGGAACGGCAGTCCTTCCCGAATCAGGCGTAATTCATCCGCCAAAGATGGCCAGTTGTGTTTTTGTCTGTGGTGGCCGGGGTACCCTGTCCCCCATACCGTCCGTGATGCCCCGAAAGCCGAGAGCAATTTCTCGATGAATGGATGGACATCTGTATAGGGAAAATCCTCGTCAGAGCGTCCAGCGACATCCGATAATTTGAAGTAGACATTATCGTATTGAGCGAGGTCTACAATTGGCTGGAAAGCAGCTTCGTCAGCATCCACTTGTGGGTATCCCATGTGATCGAGAATGAGTGTGAGATGCGGATACTGTTGGGCGATAACCGCGACCTGATCCGCAAACTCAGCGCGTAGATGGAATTGGATAGCCGCGTCCAGGGCGGCGATCTCTTCCCACATCGGTTTGTTCTGTTGGGTTAGCAGTATCTTTTCATCGGGATAGTACATCGGATGGAAACGGAAACCTACCAACCCCCGTTCTTTTATCCAATACCGGACCTGGTCTGCGTTTTTTGGATCTTGTGGGTCGATTAAGCCGTGTCCGATGAATCGATTTGGAAAACGCTTCACCGAATCCGCGATGTATCCGTTATCCCAAGTCGACCAACTCGTCTGAACAAGGACCGTCCAATCCACGCCGTGTACGTCCATCTCTGATAGGAGTTCATCAGCCGTGCCGGGTTCATCTGGATATGAATTCCAAGTCGGAGCTGTAGGACCGACAGGATATTTCGGTGGGTCGATTTCCCAAACGTGAACATGTGTGTCTACAATCATGGAGAGTTCCTCAGTACTCAATTTAGAACAGGAATTGGGCATCCACTGTTTCTCCCGCCTCTAACGTTACCCCGGCTGGAATCGTAATCAAACCGTTTGCCAAGACGAGTGAATGCAGGATACCAGAACCTTGGGGTCCCGTTGTTTCGGCGGTGTATTGTCCATTAGATTCCTTAAGGATTGCCCGCATATAGTTAACCCTGCCATCTCTATTGGTGATACTCTCTGAGAGAACCGCTTTGAAGGTCGGTCGCAGTAAATCTGTATGACCTGCCATTTTCAAAAGTGCCGGACGCACAAAGAGTTCAAACACAACAAGCGAAGAGACCGGATTGCCGGGCAATCCGAAAATAGGTTTCCCGTCGGCGATGCCGTAAGCCTGCGGTTTTCCGGGTTTCATCGCAACGCGCCAGAAGTTAACTTCACCTAATCTTTCCAGGACGCTTTTCACAAAGTCGTGCTCCCCTACCGAAACACCGCCACTTGTAATCAGAGCATCCGCTTTCGCGAGTGCGGCACGAAAGATGCGTTCTATTTCTGCTTCATCGTCAGGGGCAATACCCATATCAATCGGTATGCCTCCCGCTTCCTCCACTTGTGCGTGGAGACCGTAACGGTTGCTTTCTCGAATCTTTCCCGGTTCAAGCGGTTCGCCGAGTAGCAGGAGTTCGTCGCCCGTCGAGACAATCGCAACGGTGGGCTTACGATAGACTGTAACCTCTGGGCGGTTCAGAGAAGCGAGCATTGAGACCTCTGGCGGACGTAGGTGTTTCCCTTGTTCCATCACCAAGTCGTCTGCTTTAACGCTTTCACCTGTAAAACGGACGTTTTCAGACTCGCCAACGCCTTCAAAAATTTTGACTTTGCTGCCTTCTTGTTGGGTTACTTCTTGCATAACGACAGCGTCGGCACCCTCAGGCATCATAGCACCCGTCATGATACGCGCCGTTTGACCAGTTGCAATCTGTTTCGTTGGCGCGTATCCCGCGGCAATAGTTTCAACGATTGTGAGAACCGCAGGTTCATCTTCAGAAGCGTTTTGGACATCTGCTGCACGCACTGCATATCCATCCATCGCTGAATTGTCAAAAGGGGGAATGTTTTCGGCAGCACTGAGTCCTTCTGCCAGTACATAACCCGGACAGTTCAGAATGTCTCGTCTTTCTGACGGTAAAACTGGAATCGTGTTTAGCATCTGTTGACGAGCAACTTCAACACTGAGCATATAATTTTTTCTCCTCTGCATAATCTTTTACCAATATGATAAAGCATCATGCTGATAAGTGCAAGTCTATCTTTTGGTCTTTTTGGGACTATTTAGTTTTAAGGTTTTTGTCTGTTTTTAATGAGAAAGTCGCGAGCACAGCTCGCTCCTACAGAAGAAAGGTTTTTGATCGTTAACTAAGAATCTTTTTTATAGTTTTTACTATAAAAAACTTGACAACAGTAATTCTGATGTGATATACTATTAAGCAATAATTAAGTTTCGTTTTGGTCTTTTAAACTTCGTTTGACATTGGCACGAGAGTATGTATGATATAATATTTCGCAAATTAATCAGCAACCCTCTTTTCTGCATAATCAAGTTTCGTTTATGAGAAATGGCAAGACCTTCCGCAACACACTAATATTAGGGCATCATCTGAAAACCTACATTCTGATAGGCTTATGTTGCTACGTCATGCTGCTAAGTGTCACTGCACTAACACATGATCACGATACGCATGATCATTGTGAGGATGGCTGTGCGGCTTGTTTCTTTAACGGTCAGCATGTCGGTGTTGAAGTTACAATCGTTACACTCATTTTTCCATTTCTTTTCGCTGCTACATTCACACTTTATGAGACCGTTTTTCTTCCGTTAGAGCTCCCCGCGAACACGCGCAGTCGTGCCCCACCTGTGTTCCCTACTGAACTCGCAAATTTTGCATCTTAAAGGCAGGCTTTGTTTTTTGCTTGCTTATATCTTTTATTGTCCAAAGGTCGCGAAGGTCCCTATACGCGTCCCGCGCTTTAGTCCATCTCTGCTTTGTAACATATAGTAGTGTTTCTATAGTAGACACCACCTGATTGTGTATCAATGAATGGTGCTTTTTCAGGAGGTCTATAGGTACCTCTATATATTCTAACAAAACACGAGGCACTCGCGGCATGTCTGCACGCGTTCCATATTTTTCGCGTGGCATGTGCGCTGTTAAGTGTAATTTCATTTTGGAAGCGATAGGCATATACTGTGCCCCATTAGATTACAGAAGTTTAAAAATTTAAAAATTGGAGAATACAATGTTTACCTACTTTCATAAAGGCGACTTTTCTGTCGTCATTTCACGATTAATGTTAATAAGTTTCATAGCTGTGCTCCCATTTATGGGCGGTTGCGGTGAAGATGACAACCCTATTGTTGATGATGACCACGACCACGACCACGAAGCGGATGCCCCCATTCACGCCGATGTTGACGGCTTTATTTTGGAAGTCGAAGAGGTGGAGGTCTATCGTCAGTTTCAAGGCACGCATAGCGGCGGTCTCACCGTCGGTGTTGGCGAAGAGATTGAGGTCCACGCCGTATTTCTTGATGCAAACGGTGCCGAAGCCCACCTTGATGAAGTAGAGGCAGTGGATGAACATGGACATGAGGAAGAATTCGGCTTGGGTTTGTCGGATTACGATTCCGCCATTATTGAGATTCATCTGGAACATGAAGAACACGACCACGATGAAGAAGAACACGCCGAGGAGGAAGGCGACCACGAAGAACACGGTGAAGAAGAGTTAGGATTTGGACTCGAGGGATTGAAGGCAGGCACAACGGAAATCAAACTTCAACTCCTTCACGGGGACCATCCGGATTTCACGGGAGCACTCCTGATACCCGTAACTGTTGAATAAGGGGAACCCCATGTTAAGCACTTGTTTAAGCACTTGTGCTTGTCCGCGCAGGTCTCCCGCGGTAGGGATGCTTAGAAAGCGTCCCTACCTATTCGTATTGGTATCTGGGATAATAGTATGTCTATTTTGCTATCTCAGAGATGCCCAAAGTGCCTCGGACACAACACTATCTCTGGAGGGAGAAGTTGTCGAAACACGGAGCCGCGCCCGACTCACTGGGGTTACCGTTCGTATTGTCGGGCTTGAGAAAAGCGTACAGACCGACGCGAACGGCAAATTTAAGTTTAAGGGCGTGCCGGAGGGAGAGCAGACGTTTCTGTTCATGAAAGTCGGCTATCGGCAGTTTGAACAGAGGGTTGATGTCAATGCATCTACCCCGTATCTTCAGATTGCGCTGGAGGCACTGCCCTTTCAATTGGAAACAATTAGGGTATACGGTTCAAATCGCTCTCTTTCACAGTTTGAGGCGACGACTGACTTAGCACTCAGTGAGGCTGAGCTCCAAAGACGAGTCGGTATGACCTTGGCAAACGCACTGGCAAATGAGACAGGTATTTCACAGCGGACGATGGGACGAGCCGTCGCACGTCCTGTCATTCGGGGATTGGGCGGTGACAGACTGCTCATCCTTGAAAACGGTGAACGCACCGGCGATAAATCTGCTTCCAGTGCCGACCATGCCGTATCCATTGATCCAACGACTGCCGAAGGGATTGAAGTCACGCGGGGACCCGCATCCCTCATCTACGGATCAAGCACGTTGGGCGGGGTTATTAATGTCAAGAGCAACAATATTCCTCAAGTCTTGCCAAAACGCGTTAACATGCATCTAACGTTCCAGGGTGAGTCTGTGAATTCGGGCTTGACCGGAACAACAGGTTTCACTGTCCCAGTTGGTGATTTTGCTGGGAATCTGGAGTGGAATCGTCGTCTTGCGTCTGATACACAGACACCGGTCGGTGTGCTCGAAAACACCGCCCTTTCAAATGTTAATTTTTCAGGCGGTGCTTCGCTGATTAAGCCGTGGGGTTTCATCGGTGCCTCTGGCAGCAGTTATCGCTCAGACTACGGCGTTCCTGGCTCACCAGAGGGACATATTAGCGGGGTCAACATCGAGCTCGACAAGCAACGTTATGAAGGACAAATGGAGTACCGATTCAATACGGCAATGCTTGAAAAAGTAAGACTCCAGACCGCCTATACGCGTTATCAGCATCAAGAATGGGAGTCCAACGGGAGACTGGGTGTCGAATTTGGTCTGTTAACCTACAACGTCTCAGCGATGGCGCATCTCTTAGACAACGCGATTGCAGGTGTTTGGTGGGAATACCGGGACCATGCCACAGACGGATTTTACTGGACCCCGCACACCCGTGAGTTCGCGTTGGCGGGATTTTATCTAAACCAACGTAACTTTGACAAATTCACCTTACAAGGGGCTCTCCGCTACGACCTGAGGCGTTCGGAGCCGTTTAGACCTGGGGCAGTTGTCCGAGCCGGAGCTGTCCAACGCCGCGATTTCAACGGTTTCTCCGGGGCTGCCTCTGGAATTTACCATTGGACAGATAGGCTGAGTACCGGGGCTACCCTGATGAAAACGTTCCGCGCACCGGGGATCGAGGAACTTTTCAGCGATGGTCCACATCTCGCTGTCTTTTCTTATGAAATCGGCAATGCAGAACTCGGACCCGAAGACGGATACGGCACTGAACTCTTCGTCAAATACGCAGACGACAGGTTCAGACTCAATCTTGCGCTTTTCAGGAATCAGATACAGAACTATCTCGTTCCGACGAACAGCGGTGAAAAAGAGTGGGGCAGCGGCGCAGCAGGATGGTTGTGGATTTACCAATACATGGGACACGACGTTGTGATGGATGGGGCTGAAATCCAGATAGGGGGTGAGATGTTACCGAACCTGCATCTTCAGCTCAATATGAGTTACGTCAACGGAACGATTCAAACCAATGGGCGACCACTGGAGCGCATCCCACCCCTCAACGGTAAATTCGTCATCAACTATACACTGGCTCCGTTGCATTTGTATGTCGCGTCCCGTTTCTCAGGCAGCCAGACTCGACTCGGCGAATTTGAGGAACCCACAGACGGCTATCTCGTCTATGATATCGGGAGCTATCTCAATTTTTCGTGGTGGCAGCTTGAGAACATGGTCGTTTTCGAGATTGAAAACATCTTTGATACAACGTATCGCGAACATCTGTCCCGCATCAAAGCAGCAATGCCAGAACCGGGACGGAATGTGAAACTCTTGTATAAGCTTAATTTTTAAAACTGTAGGACGTGGGTGATGATTTCTATCATATCGCCCCTTCCTCGATTTTCTAAGGAGATGAAATTGAAAAGATATTTTAACCGCGAATTAGCAGATACGACGGGCGCGTGTCTCTCTGTCGCATGCGCGGCGTGTCTCCCCGTCGCATGCGCGATCCATTGCTTGGCAATGCCGCTTTTAGGGACAGTTTTGCCTTTAATTGGGTTGAGTTTCCTTGCGAATGAGCGTGTTGAATTGATCCTTATCCTTGCGGCAATTGGATTGGCAATCGGGAGTTTAGCGTGGGGTGTTCGACGCCACCGAAACTGGCGAGCGTTTTTGGTACTGATAGCGGCGTTAGCATTCATCGCTACCGCTCGGACAGCGGTTGAGGGCACTTTTGAAGTGGTCTTTTACAGTATCGGCGGCGTTTTACTCGCATCGGCGCATCTCGTGAATCGGTACCTCTGTAAGACCTGTTTAACATGTGAGGCAGAAAATGCCTAAAATTATGCAGAGAATATACATTGCAGTGTGTTTAATAGGCATACTGGTATGGGCTGGCTGTGATCCGAAGGGACAGCCGGATGTTGCCACAGGCGATAAACTTCGCGTTGTTAGCACGATCGGTATGATTACTGATATTGTTAAAAATGTCGGCGGTCCGCGCGTTGCGGTGACCGGAATGGTGGCACCTGGCGTAGATCCACACTTTTACAATCCGACGCCTAAAGACGTTCAAAGGCTCGGTTTAGCACACATCATCTTCTATAACGGGCTGCACCTTGAAGCAAAAATGGTGGACATCCTTGCGAAGATGTCGGAGGACACGCTGACAGTCGCCGTAACAGACGCAGTAGATCGGGGTCTGCTGCTAACACCCCCAGAATACGAGGGACTCTACGATCCGCACTTATGGTTTGACGTGAAACTTTGGATGCAAGCGGTGGGAACGGTTCGCGATGCCCTCAGTGAATTCGATGCCGATAACACTGCCCTGTACCAAAGTAACGCCGAACGCTACCTCACGGAACTCATGGAGCTCGACGAGTATGTAAAGGCGCAAGTGGAACGCGTACCATCTCAGCAACGCGTGCTTGTGACTGCGCACGACTGTTTTAACTACTTCGGAAAGGCGTACGGGTTTGAGGTACGTGGATTACAAGGTATTAGCACCGCGACAGAAGCCGGTATCGCTGATGTACGGGAATTGGCGACGTTTATTGCAGAGCGGCGTATCTCTGCTATTTTTGTAGAATCATCCATCTCTTCACGGAGTCTTGAAGCGGTGCAAGCCGCTGTGAAGGCAAAAGGATTTGATGTGAAGATTGGTGGTGTACTCTTCACAGACGCTATGGGAAACGAGGGAACACCTGAAGGTACCTACATCGGGATGATCCGACATAATATTGATACGATTGTACATGCTTTGATTGGGAAATCGGAGTTATAGACCGTTTCTACAAGAGAATCAGGGATCCTAACCTCTTATACAACGGAGGCGATACAACAGTGCTGAACTTTTTCAATTCGCAAAAAGAGCGTGACCCACGGCAACTCGCCCAAGTCAAATCGTGGGTCTTCCAAGCCTTTGATCTCTCAGAAGACATCTCCGTGATGATTACGCAGTTGCAATGCACCGAAGAAGGCTGCCCGCCTATTGAAACGGTCATTGCAATCATGGAGACGCCGGGAAAGCCCCGGCAATACAAGATTCACAAACCGCTGGCGGAGGTGGATCAGACAGACATCGTTAGCTTGACAGCTGACTAAATTCAACAAGGAGAGAAAGATGAACACAGCCATGCTAAACAATCAAGTCCCTGTCACCGTGTTGACGGGCTTTTTGGGGTCTGGTAAAACCACGCTTCTCAACCGCATTCTCACCGAGAACCATGGCAAACGTATCGCCGTCATCGAAAACGAGTTTGGCGAGATCGGTGTCGATAATGATTTGGTCATCGGTGCCGAAGAAGAGATTTTCGAGATGAACAATGGTTGCATCTGCTGCACGGTGCGCGGTGATCTCATCCGTATTTTGGGGAATCTGATGAAGCGTCGCGATAAGTTTGACTACATCATGGTCGAAACCACAGGACTTGCGGACCCCGGGCCAGTTGCTCAGACGTTCTTCATGGACACCGAAATGCAGGAGAAACTGCAACTGGATTCCGTCACGACGCTGGTTGATGCCAAACACATCTGGCAGCACATCGATGACAGCGACGAGGCGCGTGAACAGATTGCCTTTGCCGATGTCATTTTGTTGAACAAGATTGACCTTGTGACCGAGGGCGAGTTAGAGCAACTGGAAGCCAGAATTCGCAGCATGAACGCTGCGGCGAAGATTTATCGAACGAAAAACGCCGTGGTTGAAATGGACAAGATCCTCAATGTCGGCGGATTCGATCTGGACCGAGCGATGGAGGTTGACCCACAGTTTATGGAACCGGAGTATCCCTTTGAATGGGCCGGTGTTTATGACCTTTCGGCAGGCACGCATGAACTGGTTCTCCAAGAAGGTCCTGACCCGACGATGAAAGTCGCGTTGGTGCCCGTAAATGCGTCAACCGATGAAGCTTTGGAGGCCGCTGTTGAACCCGTCGTTATGGTTTTCTCCGATGATGAGCATGAACTTTCGGCGGGTGACACCCTTCAACCGAGTGGACAACTCATTGAATTGAATCTCACAGCGGACGAATTACGCTTTGACGCGCAGATCGACCGCCCCGGTGCTTACGCGCTGTTTACCGAGCATCACCCCGACGAATTTCAAGCACAACTCTTTGGCAGCGGTGCCCTTGTCAAGCCAGTTGTTGAACGCGAATTTAAGCCAGACCACGAACATGATGACGAAGTCACATCGGTCGGCATCACAACCCCTGGCGACCTCGATCCTGACCGGCTGAACGATTGGATTAGCAATCTGCTTCGGACAAAAGGTCTTGACATCTTCCGCATGAAAGGTATTTTGAGCATCAAGGGACAGCCAAACCGATTCGTCTTCCAAGGCGTTCACATGCTCTTTGACGGGCGCCCCGACCGCCCGTGGGGTGGGGAACCGCGCTACAATAGCCTCATTTTCATCGGGCGGAACCTTGATCGGGCCGAATTGACTGCGGGGTTTGAAGCATGTCTCGCTTGAACACTATGAGCAACCACTTTGGCCAGCCCTCTCAACTGCGCGAAAATTGGACGGCAACCATCAGCGACCACGTCATTGATCTGGCGTGGTCCCCTGATGGGAGATACGTCGCTGCCGCGTCGGTTCTCGGTCCGGTGACAATTTTTGAAGGTCGTCGTCGAGCGGTTATCCATGCCTTTGAAGGGCATGAATTCGGTACAATGTCAATCGCATGGCGCCCAGACAGCAAGGTGCTTGCAAGCGCAGGACAGGATGGGAAAATTCGGTTGTGGGATATGAAAACCGGCGAAGCGACCCATTCGCTTGACGGGGGCGCAGCATGGGTTGAGCACCTATCTTGGAGTGGCGGCGAAAAACCGATACTCGCCTCTGCCGCGGGTCGTAAACTGAAACTCTGGAACGCTGTCGGCGATCTTGTTCGCGAATATCCCGACCATCAGAGCACGATTTCCGGCATCCAGTGGAAACCGCGTACAAGGCAACTTGCCTCGATTGCCTACGGCGGTGTCACGCTGTGGGACCCGCAACAGTCGGAAGCCGTCCGCCGATTGGAATGGAGGGGCTCATCGCTCGTGATTGCGTGGAGCTCTGACGGCAAACACGTCGCCACCGGAGATCAAGATTCGACCGTACATTTCTGGATTATGTCTACTGGTAAGGACTTGCAAATGACTGGCTATCCGACGAAAGTGCGAGAACTCTCGTGGGATGCCACGAGTCGATACTTGGCTACGGGAGGCGGTCAGGAAGTTACGGTGTGGGATTGTTCCGGTCGCGGACCGGCCGGTACCAGTCCCATTACGCTTTCTGGGCATCAGGATTTTCTCAGCGTTGTGCGTTTTCAACATCGCGGAAAACTGCTGGCATCAGGCGGTGCCGACGGTCTGGTCTACGTCTGGCAATTGCGAGGCAGACGCAGCTCTCTGGCGGTTCATGAAGCCGCGCTGGCAGCGGGAGTCACGAACCTCGTTTGGTCGCCGAATGACCAGTATATTGCTGTTGGTGACGAGTCGGGTGGGGTGAGCGTTTTTTCGATTTAAAAGTTGGCTTTCAACCCCTCTTCTTCAAGTGAGATATGGAACAGCCCGTCATGGTCGGTAGCAATGTAAAGCGTATTGTTACTGACAGCCAGAGAATTAACTTTACCCGGAACGCTCGGTGAAACCTGTTTCCACTTCCCACGATCATCTAAACGATAGAGACCCGCATCACCGGCACCATAAACCGATGTGCTATCTCCGGCAAGCCTGTCTATGACCGGACGCCTTCCCGTTCCATCCGTCATCACCGACCAGTGTTCTCCAGTCTGTGAGACCAAGACCCCGGTGTCCGTTGCGACGTAAACCGCTGAACCCACAAAGCCTATTTCGCTAAAACGTTCAAAATGAAGAGGAAGGTTTGATGTGACATCTTTCCAACTGTTGCCTGCGTCGAGCGATTGAAACAGTTTGCCATCTCGCTTACCGACGTAGACAGTTTCTCCTGAAACCGCTAACTTGAAACCTCTATCCGGTTTGTCTTTACGGGGTTCACTGGTATCTATTAAACCGGTGTCTGTCCATTCTGAATCGCCAGGCCGCCATCTGAAAAGTCTCCGCTCGTATTCCACATAGAGGGTGTGTCCATTAACCGCTAATCCACCGGTGACGGTGCGTATTTCAAAAACCTGCATCGATGTTGACAAGTCGTCGATTTTTTCGCTGTTATTATGTGAATGAAGAATACGGGACCCGTAAGTCCCTAATCTACCAACGTCGATTTCTTCGCTGTTATTATGTGAATGCTCCGCTATGGGTGCTACGATGCTTGTTTGCATCTCAGTAGGTGTGGGTTCTCGTTTGAAAGCGGGTGCATCGTGAACGGGAACAAGCACGTCGTCATCTGTGGATAACTGGAAAACGCGTAGGTGTGGGGCATTTTTTCCCGGTAGGATTCCGTAGAGAACTTCGTTATCAACTACTAATTGTGAAGCGAGATAAACATTAATAAGAGAAAACTCTTTCAGGGTGCGATCGCTGGAATCAATCCGAAGGGTTTCCCACGTCTCACCGCCATTCGTTGATTGAACGAGATCCCTGCCAGTGAACGCGTAAAGTCTATTGTTGATTGCGACCAAATCTTGTATTGTCGTTCCGGTTATCCCCTTCATGAATGGATGCCACGATCTACCGCTGTCGGTTGAGCGATGAATACCCCAGGGACCGGCTCTGTAAAAAGTATCTCTGTCCGCCTTTACAACCCCCAGTGGGAAGAACACTTCACCGGTGTTAGTTAGAAGTACCATGCCAAATGCTGCATTCATAAAGGAGGATTCATTTTCATCTGTTATCTCAGTCCATGATACTCCCAAGTCAGTCGAGTGTAAAATTCTGCTTGAATTTGTGTCGTCAAGGGTTGTCACATTATACGTTTCGTTTTGCTGCGACGCGATCGGATCCCATGGGAAGTGATTAGAACCTATTTCAATGTAAAGGTTGTTTTCAAATCTTGTCACGGCGTAGACAGGTCCTGACAGACCCACAGGCACTTGTTGCCAAACGTCTGAATTAAGGCGGTAGAGTCCCTTGTTTGTGCCAGCAAACACCGTGTCTCCAATCGAAGCCATAGCGTAAACGCTTTCATTTGCTAACCCATTTTGTAGGTGATTCCATCGTGCACCAGCATCTGTAGATCGAAAAACGCCTCTGTTTTGTAGCGTGAGATACATTACAGGAGGTGCGTGTAAGCTCTGCTGCTCTGGCGCGTCCATGACAACGAGTCCAGTCGGATGTCCTTTGGGACGGGAGCAAAGGACATGCCATGTCTCACCCTTATCGGTTGAAGTGAATATCTTATCCGTTGAAACAATATAGAGCGTGTCGGCGTATGCTGCCATCGGCATTCGCAACCCTCCTATTGGTATATTCGTGTTGATGCGTGTCCATGTGGTTGCGTCTGCTGTCAATCTGTAGATACCTGTTGGTGCAGCAGCATAAAGGGTCCTCTCAGATGTAGCAAAGATATCGTATACAGTACCACCGTCGGGTCCATTTGTTGGTGTCCACTGTGAATCAGAGATCTTCGTAGAATCCGCCTGAGCATTAGATGTTAAAGTTGTCTCGGCAGTAGATAGACCGGCACCGCTGCTATGGGTGGCGTTATTCGCCTGCCCTGCTTGATTCCGTACAGCCGGTTTTGAGTCTATATCAAGTACGATAAATGCATCGATGATTTCAACCGTAGGTTCGGATACCGCCTCAAAGCTGTACGGCTTCTGAAAACGGGCGATGTACTGATTGCTTGCCCCTAACAGTAACAGCACTAAAACGGTAGCCGCACCGAAAGCCGCCCATGGGAGCAACGGCTTTCCAGTGGGAGTCGGAGCCGGTTTCAGGTCAGCCACTTCCTGCATGATACGCTCTATGAGGCGGGTCGGTAATTGGACGTTACCAAGTACCTCTTTGATGAGGAGCTCTTCTTCTCCTTGTAAACGCTTTCGTGCCCGATGGAGTCGGCTATGAATCGTCTTTACTGAGACACCTAAGAACTTACTGATTTCTTTCGCCGGTATCTCTCCGAGATAGTAGAGGGTCATGACTGTCCGTTCACTCTCTGGCAGTTTTGCGAGAAGTTTTTGGACGATTTCATGACGACGTTCAGTAACTTCTGCTTCGCGATACGCCGACATAGAATGCCCATAAGTTAACGTGTCTATTTCTTTCTCAGACATCTGTTCCAACGACAGCATCGCAGATTTTTGTTTTCGCATCCAATTCAGGCAAAGCCGATTCGCGATGACGTAGAGCCACCCCGCGAACTGATTGGGATTCTTGAGGGTTGAGAGCTTTTCGTATGCTCGGAGGAATGTGTCTTGTGTAATTTCTTCAGCATAGTGGAAATCGCCGATCTTCCGCCATGCCAACGCGTGAATGCCCTTTTGGTACTTTTGGATTAAGGTGCCGAATGCCGACTCGTCGCCTGACAAGACACTGCGAATCAGTTGTGCATCGTCTTTTTCCATCACAATTCTCCATGATTATAGTAGATTGCGGAATTATTTATACACTTTGCATCGGCGAGGTTAGGAAACCTTGAAGAAACACCCCAGCAAAAACCCTACCAGGAAGTGGAGGTGTGTATTTATTTTCGGAATTCACTATAATGAATAGGTTTACCAATTTGAACACGCCGTTTCCTCCTCAAATATCTGCACGGAAAAATTTCAGAAACGCGGCGGTTGTCAATCCACCTGCGAAGAAGCAGAGCAACAACAAGTCTAAGACGGCATGCTGGAGTGTCTCTGCTAAGGTCGGTTCCACAACGGGTGGCGGTGGCAGCGGTGCTGGAATTTCTTCTGCGTGCGGCACAGCAGCTTTTGACATTTTGCTGAACATTTCTGCATCAAGCGTCTCATAGTAGCGGACTCCTGTTTGAAAATAGGCGTTCCTTTTCGCCTGACCGGTTTGTGTGGCATCGGTTGCTAAAGAGATGAAGGAAGCCGTAGGCGTGATCCGGGAAAGGTTGATACCGATTTCTTCTTGGTGTTTCCTCCGCCGCTGATACCGTTGGTCAACCTCCGCCGCGAAATCGCGATATTCTAACCGCGCCGCCTCTTCAAGGGGAGCCATCTTCTCATTCATTTTCTCGAAGTATTCTGGACCACCTACTACGGCAGCGAAACCGCCGGACGTTGGTTCTTTTGGCAAGAGGTCTTGGAACATTTCAGAAAAGAGTTTGCCTCTTTCTTCTTCAAGACCTGCACGCAATTCTGCTTGTTTCGCTGCTTTTTCTCTGTAGACGCTCTCCGCTGTTGGCGCGGGCGCGACAATTTGCGCAGCGAGGAATCCGACCCGCGGTAGGATTAGAACGGTGAACACCCAGATAGTGAAAGCAACAATGAGGGCAGTTTTGGAACTATCAAAATAAATCGAAATTACTGACCCCAGCGCAAAAAAGACCGCAATATAGAGCAACGAGACGAGGATGAGGCAGAAAACGCGAGGATAGATGTCCGGTTCAGCCAAGGGGAATCCTTGTAAGACGAGCACGAGTAAACCGATGATTAACGAGACTAAGAAAGGAACGATGAAGACGAGATAGCCACCGATGAGTTTACTCCACAAAAAGATATCGCGTGGGAGTGCATTGGCAAGGGTTATCCGAACGGTTCCTGCTTCCTTTTCTCCCGCGACCGCATCAAAGGTAAACAGGAGTGCCAACAGACTAAAGACCGTGCTGACCACGAATACAAAGTCGAGATGCCCGAAGAGAAAGGCTATCGGTGCAGAAGATAGCACCGTATCCCCCGGCTTTATCCCGTTGCGTGTCATCCCCAGATAACTCGGAATGATGGACTCTAAGCCGGTTGCAAACACGCTTAAAGGCGTGGGTTTAAGGATCAGTTTGGAGACTTCAAGATTTGGATCTGTATCTTGCCTGTGGACCCAAGGTTCGTCCGCAGCTCCCTTATTGTTTTCTTTTTTCACGGCTTCTTGATAATCAACTTGGCGTTGGAGATAACGCCGGTAGTTGATATGGAAGTTGAGCGGGATGAGCAGGACACACATCAGGAGTAGTGCGACAAACCGTGCGCTCAAAATATGAAGCATTATCTCTTTCTGAATCAAGGTTATTGACATTATTTAAAGTGCCTCCATTCCCATGGAACGTCTTGTGAAATCGAATAAAAAGTGGATGTGTAGGATTGGAAATTGCCAAAGAGGCGCAGCTGCCGCGTGATTCTCTGTTTGATGAAACACCACTGTTGCTAAAAAGTTTCTCAGTGATATGGCAAGCCTCCATTCTACCAAAAACCGCATCGTTAGAATTTTCTAAAGGGTATTGTTTAGACCCTCATTTGTTAAAGACACAATTTTCGATGGAATGCTTGCATAATATGAAAAAAATCTAAGTTTTTATTTACAAATCAGCGGAACTGCTTTGAATTACGGCAGGTTTTGTGGGTGGCATGTCTGCGCGGGCGACTTGCGTGGCGGGTCAAACGATTTACCAACTTACACAAAATGCTAATTTTACTCGGTGTGTAAGGCTTCGATTGGGGACAGTTTCATCGCTTTTACTGCTGGATATAGCCCGAAAAGGATACCTATCACGGATGAAAATAGAATGGAAATCAATAACCAATGTGGTGTAATAACCGCAGGCCAATTAGGAATAATCTTGACAATTTTGACAGCAATATATGCTGCACCTTTACTGACGAAAGTACCTAACCCAATACCAAGTCCGCCGCCAATACTGCACATCACCATTGATTCAATCAGAAACTGAAGGAGAATGTCTCTGCTTTTAGCACCTACTGCTTTTCGCAAGCCAATCTCACGGGTCCGTTCTGCCACTGCGACTAACATCATATTCATAATACCGATACCACCGACCAATAGCGAAAAACCTGCGGTGCTTCCTAAAGCAATTTTAATTACCGCGCTGATTTTGTCCAATTGTCTCATACCAGATTTCATGTCCCAAATAACAAAAAAATCGTCCTTACCCCTGTGCCTCTTTCGTATTGAGGTTTTTACCTCTTCCATTGCGCGAGGGATATCCGCTACAGTCTTCGTTTGAATTGAAAGCATCTGAATTTTATCAGAGCCAGTAAAACGTATCTGAGTCGTTGTAATAGGAATAAAGATCTGTGCGCTCAAGCTGAATCCGAACCGTAGGTATTGTTGCCGAGGCGTCATCGTACCGATAACCGTTAAACGCTCCTTTTCTCGGTTATTTCCTGAACCTCTCGCGATTTTAATCTCTTTTCCAATAGGGGAAGCATCTCCAAACAGGTCAGCAGCGACATCGGCACCGAGGACACAGACTTTTGCCTCGTTCTCAATGTCTTCATCGGAGATGAAACGTCCCTCTTGAGTATCCCAATCCATCGCTTCTGCAAAAGAAGCGTTCACACCGTTATAACTGGTTCGGGTTTCAGTGCCTCCGGGGACCTGCGCAAGCACACCACCCCACGCCGGAATCTGTGGCACGGTTAGTGTAACAGAAGGACATTCCGCTTCAATCGCCAACACATCTTCATATTTGAAGTATTCATTGCTACGATTTGCGATCCAAACATCACCAACTTTTTTTATGCTTATGCAGTACATCGTAAATTGGTTAACACCGCCCTGTTTTTGCGCTTCTTCAAGGACAATAGTTCTCGCACCATCTCCGATAGCGATCATCGCGAGGACTGAAGCAATCCCGATGATAATACCAAGTATCGTTAGCAACGATCGCAATTTATTAGCGTAAATCGCAGCAAAAGCGACACATATTCCTTCGATTAAACGCATATCTTTTCTCTTCCGCCTTGAACAGTATTTTCAAAAAGAAAGGTGTTTACTGATTGGAGCGTCTAAAGCGTAGCACGCCTTGCCGTTCCGTCCCGACGTAGAACATATCCGTGTCAACAACGAGAGAGGTCACAACCCCTGAAATTTCGGGTGCGACTTGTTCCCAAACGCCTATATCTCTCTGCAAGCGATAGATACCTGCATCACTTGCACCATAGATAGAATTATCTGCTGTTGCGAATGATTTGATGACAAGAGGTGCTTTCGTTTTATCGGTAAGGACATTCCAATTAATGCCGTCTTTTGAACGAATGACCCCTTTATCAGTTGCAATGTGAACCGTTGAATCCGCAAGGATTATCTCTTTAAAATGTTCCACGGAGAATGGAAGGTTCGGTGTCATGTCGTTCCAACTGTCTCCGCCGTCAAGCGATTGTAAGAGATGTCCATCCCGTTTACCGACGTACACCGTTTCTCCCGATATGGCAATTTTAAAGCCTCGCCATACGTTGGCACGTGTCAGTTCGATAGTCTCCTCTACACCTGTGTAGAACCATTCAGTTTCCCCCGGTTCCCATCTGAAGAGTTTGTAGTTGTATTCCATGTAGAAGGTTTTACCGCTAATTGCGAAGTCACCCCACAGACCCTCCCATATCAATTCATACGCGAATGGCGCGTCGGCTTGTACCTGCATCAACTGTTTTAAGAACGATGCTGCCCCAAAATCAGGGTTTTCATGTATCAGTTCGTTTGACAATGGGGCAATTTCAGAAGAGAGAGCAATGTGAAACCCTTGTCCTAATTGTCGTCTATCTTTGAACGGAAAATTCTGCCCACCTAACGTATGACACATGAGTTTCACCGAATCGAAAGACGGAGGCGTTTCTACAGGATGGCTTAACGCATTACCATCGGCAGATAATCGGAAAATAGCGGTTTTGGAATTATCCCGAATACCTTTGGCATAGAGCACACTGTCGGTTTCTACGACTTGAACAATATAGGGCGGGTTTTCCTTATAGGGAGGTCGTTCCGCTTCTAACCTTACGCTGATAGTGTCCCACGATCTACCCCTATCAGTGGACTTGACGAGATTGGGCCCCACCCTTGCATAAAATGGCGGCGGCATATTTGGTGCCGGACCCGCCGTGAGAGTCACTAAACTGTCCACACGGCTCTCAAATCTTGTATTAAATCGATGCCACGTTTTACCGCCATCGGTTGAGCGATGGATGCCAGTGCTGCCGCCAGTATAAAACGTACTCTCGTTCAAAGCCACGGTCCTGCGCACACTGAACTGCATAGACGTAATCCCCGAAGATTCTATGCATGTCCATGTATCACCCCTATCATTTGAACGGATGACCACGCCATCATCCGTCCCTATCACCAAAAGCGTTTCTCCTGCAGCGAGCAGCGTCATCTGGGGTAGGATACCCATTAGGTTTGACGCTTCCCTGGGTGTTATGTCTGTCCATGAATCACCGCCATCGGCTGATCGGAGGATCCACCATGAATGCTTCTCACTGTTCCACAGTGGCTTGAAATTTTCTTCCGACGTTCCAAGGCCTTCTAAAATATTCACCGAGATCGCTACATAGAGTTGGTCTTCAGACACCACTAAAGCGTTAGCACGCACGATGTCATCTACTGGCAATTGTAAGCGTTTCCAAATTCCAGCGTCGCGTCGATAAATTCCAAGAGAAGTTCCTGCAAACAAGGTGCCCTGACATATCCGTAGCGAGTCAATTCCGAAATGTTCTTTCAATCGACTATCCAAGCCATCGTTTATGGCTTCCCACGAATTGCCAGCGTCATTGGACTGGAAAATGCCCTCACTCAGGCAGATGTAAAAAGTATCTTCCGTTACTATCAACTCCTTTGTGTAGCCTTTTGGGCAAGACCCTATCGAATGCCATGTAACGCCTCCATCGGTTGAGGCGAACAATTCATCGGATGGAATAATATAGAGGGTGCCATCGCGCTCGGCTATCGGTATTGTGCCGTGCGTGTCTTGACGCAGAAAATCAGCGTTGACAAGTTGCCACGCTTCCTCACCCGCGGGTAATTTGTAGATGCTTTCGTCCCCTATAACCGCGTAAAGGGTATTTTCCGAAGTTGCAGAAAGCGTGTTTACGGAACGCCGGACGCCAGGTTCATTTACCTGAATCCAATTCATGATGTCCTCCATGAGATCGCCTAAGCGTTGGAAATCACCTAAGGTTTCGTGAATCATAGACGCTTCTTTCTTGAGTCGCCTCCGGGCGCGGTGGAGTTGACTCTTAATTGTGTTTGGCGACACATCCAGAAAATCACCAATTTCTTCGCACGTCATTTCGCTGAGGTAATGAAGCACGACTGCTGTTCGTTCACGCGCCGGTAATTTTTGAAGCAGATGCTCAACCACTTCACGTTGCTTCTCTGTCGCTAATTTTTCAGTTTGTTCAGCCATGTATTGGGCATAGAACAGTGACTCTATTTTTGCTTCGTGCATCGCTTCTAAGGATTGCATCGGAATCCTTTTTTCTCCGAGCCATGTGAGAGAACGACGGGTGGCAATCATATAGAGCCACCCTGAAAAGCGGTTCGGTTCTCTCAGCGTACGAAGTTTTTCGTAAGCCCGAAGAAAAGTATCTTGCGTAATTTCTTCAGCGATGTGATAGTCTTTTACCATCCGCCATACGAAGGCGTGGATCTGCTTTTCGTATTTTTTCATGAGAGCGGTGAAAGCATCTTCATCGCCTGCTATAAAGCACTCAATCCATTTAACGTCGTCGTTTTTCATGCGCACTCTCCAATCGATAACATCGGCTTGTGACATGTGACACATATTATGGAGAAGAAGGTTGCATATTCGTAATTTTAAAAGGGGATGTAAGAACAGGCGGGCAATTTGGAGAAGATCTGCGGATAAGCGGTGCTCTGAGAATCAATTATTGAGGGTGGATTCTCAGATATCGTCTGTTTTTTTAGGATTCAGGACTTACGCAATTTTGATCGCAAGGCATTCTATTAGGTGAAAATGCTTGGACAAACACAGACGTTTGGGTGGCACAACCTAACAGGTTTGCGGCGTACTCGCCCGCGGTTCATGCCCCGGTGAAGTCTATACGGACTTCATACCGTTGATTCTGATTCTGATTCATGCGACGTGCATCATGCTACAAAAGAGCCTTCTGCGTAAGTCCTAAGGATTGTAAGATTAAACAGGCTTAGTTTTGGTGTTGTGCTTTGAGTTCGCCCCAGCACACGGGCAGTTTGCCTATTGCATCGACGGCGTGAAAATCGGTGTTAAACACCTCAACGGTTGGTAAAAATTCGCCGTTCTCCCCCTCGCCGCCGAAAACGTAGATGTTACCCTTGACGATTGCTACACCAAACGGGGTCTTTCCGGTTGGCATTGGCGGAATATCGCTCCACTCCTCTGTTTCTGGGGTATACACATCTACGTTCGCAGGATCCCTACGGAGTCCGTCTTGCCAAACGAAACCACCAATTAGATAGATTTGATCATTGACAACAACCGTAGAGGAGTAGAGTCTAAGGTCCAATATATCGTTTTTCTTTCGCCATTGATTGGTTTTTGGGTTGTATTCTTCGATAACTGTAAGAAAGGTCCCACCGGGGTTCCCCACTTGTGGCCATCCGCGTCCACCGATGACATAAATGCGATTGTTGACAACGCCTACCCCGAAGTAATCGCGCCGGGTTGGCATCTTCGCGCGTTCCGCCCATGTGTCAGTCTGTGGGTCGTAGACTTCAACGCGGTCTGTCCACTTAAGTGCGTTAGGATCTTCCTTATTAGAATCCGCTAAACCTCCGATGGTATAGACTTTTCCAGCAACCACACCAATGCCGAAATTGCTACACGGAAAGGGCATGTCCTCTTTCCTAACCCACGTATCTGTTTGCGGGTCATAAGCCTCTACGATATCCAGAAATTTAAAGTTTTCACCGCGGTTATCTATCCCACTATAGCCACCAAAGACATAGATGGTTCCATTAACAACCGCTGTCCTCGCACCTGCACGTGGTGTTGGCATATCTGTGGCTCTTTGCCAGATGTTTGTTTTCGGGTCGTAGACTTCCACGGTTGAAAGCCCAAAGGGGCCGCGTCCATTTTCAAAGAGAGTGCCACCGATGAGATAAATTTTATCATCTACGACAACAGTAGAGAAATTCGTTCTCTTGGTCGGAATTTCAGTTACCAGTTCCCAATGTGAGGTAGAAAAATGAGAGAAACCGAGCGGGGCATTATATACTGAATCTTTCTCGGAAGTCTGTGAGTCTGTGTCTCCATTTTTTCCGGTAGCCCCAGCCTGTCCAATCTGGTTTCGCACAGCGGGTTTTGATTCAATATCAAGAACGAGCGTGGTATCAATGATTTCAATAGTGGCTTCAGCCGCTGTATTGAAACTATATGGCTTCTGGAATCGAATGAGATGTTGATTGCTTCCGCTGAGAAGCAAGGCAATCAATGCCGTAGCGGTGCCAAAAGCAATCCATGGGAGGAACGGCTTGCCGGTTGATGGAGAGACCGGTTTCATATCGGTGACTTGCCGCATGATGTTCTCGGTCAGGTTGGCAGGTAATTGAAAACTACCAAGAATTTCGCTAATCAGGAGTTGCTCTTCTTGCTGTAAACGTATTCGTGCTCGGCGGAGCCGACTCTTAACCGTGTTCACCGACACACCTAAGAAATTACCAATCTCCTTTGTCGTCATTTCACCGAGGTAGTAGAGCGTTACCACAGTGCGTTGACTCTCAGGCAGTTTTTCAAGGAGTTTTTTGACGATTTCATAGCGGCGTTCGGCATTTTCTGTTTCGCGTTGTTCTGATACGTAACGTGTATAAATGAATTTCTCTATCTCTTGGGTGTCTGTGTGCTCCAAGGACTGCATATCGGTCTTTTTCCGCTGGACCCAATTAATGCAAAGCCGATTTGCAATGACATAGAGCCATCCAGCAAACTGATTCGGATTTTTTAATGTGCCGAGTTTTTTGTATGCGTGGAGGAATGTGTCTTGTGTAATTTCTTCGGCAAAATGAAAATCGCCAATCTTACGCCACGCAAGTGCGTGAACGCCCTTTTCGTACTTTCGGACTAAGGTGCCGAATGCATTGTCGTCGCCTAACAAAGTTTTCCGAACCAGCTGTGCATCATCTCTTACCATCAGAATCCTCCGTTTTCAAATGGATATTACCAAAGAAAAATCTATCTACATCTAAATTCAGGCTTGAGTTGTTTTTTCCCATTTCCAATTGTTAAAGACACAATTTATAGGTGAAAAGGGTGCATAATAGTAAAAAAATCTGATTTTAGCCTATAGGTGTGGGATATTTGGTTTAGTCAGGCAGCGTGTGATAGACGTTTATTGTTGGGTTTGCGATCTCATGTAAGCAGTGGCGCGGTCAAAGTCTTCTGGTGTGTTGATATTAAAAAAAGACATACCTTCTGGGTCGAATTTCCGCCAAACTTCAGGTGGAATACGCTTTATATGTGCCCGTTCATATATGGCATGGACCCGGAACTCACGTTCCTGCAGCATCCGCTTAATGATAGGCAAACAGCGTTTAGAGTAGACAGCACACAACGTTTGGAGTGTCATCTGTCCTGTGTCACCGCGGAAGGTATAAGGTATCACCGCATCGTGTCCACCTAAAAGGGAGGTAAGATAAGTAATCAGTTTCGGGTCTAAAAACGGACTATCGCACGCAACACAAAGCACCGCATCGTGTGAAGCGTACGACAAGCCGGTATGGATACCTCCCAACGCGCCGGTGTTTGGAAGGATATCCTCGTACATGGGTAGGTCTAAATGCTTATATTCAGTAGGATTGTTGGTAATAAGAAGAAGTTCATCCGTAACGAGACGCATGCGATGGATAACATGCCCGATGAGAGAATCTCCCCCAAGCTGCAGGAGTGCCTTATTCTCTCCCATTCGTCGGCTCTTACCGCCCGCGAGGATGACCCCCGTCACCGGTGATGTTTTAGGTGCTTTTAATGACATCGGTAATTAACTCACCTACTTGTTGTAGACTCTCCATGTTGAGTAGGTCGGCACTATCTTGTTTTGAGTGAATTTTCAAGGCAACGCTGCCTACATCTCCTGCCGTTAGGGTAACCGTTTCAAATCCACGGCTTGCAATCGGGATGCTGTCCAATCCGACACCAATCGGTAGATACCTTTCCGACACCTGTATGCCGAGGGACTCACCTGAGGTCCGAAGTAAATTTGTTAATGTACTCGTTGTTTGGATGGGTGGAATTCCGTAGCGCGTAACGACGTTAACGCCGTTCCCAACACCGAGTCCATCTAAATTAATAACGTAGGTATTTTCTTTTTCATATTCATCGGCATGCGCTTGGATATAGCGCAACGCGCCGCACATACCGTATTCTTCGGCACCCGCAGCAAGGAATGTAATAGATTTTTCTTCCCCACGTGCCACCAACGCACGTGCTACTTCAAGCATAGCACCAACGCCAGAGGCATTATCAAAGCCCCCAGGAGAGCGGTTTTGCGTGAAATTGATTTGCAGGAGTAGAAGGCAAAAGACAGTAATTCCAGTAATACTCCAGATGGCATAACCCGGCATCCAAACACCCGCGATAACCGGGATCACTGTTGCAAGTGTGAGTCCAGTAAGTCCAAGAATTGCTATACCGTAAGCCACAGCCCGGACAGCAATAGGTAATACTTGTGATTTGGAGTCGTAGTGTGCCACGAAGAGCAGAGCCGGGGTATTACCGCCTTGTTTCCTGCCGTTTGTTGCGATAATATTTTCTGAGTTGTGCTTCCTACCTATATCATACAAGCCTTCAAACCGTTTCTGCCATTGTGTGCAAAACATTGCTATGGAAAGGCTGAGTAGACAGGCGAGGCATACCGCTATAGGAAAACGTTCACCGAACCACGGCACAGAAAGCACTATAGGCACAAAGAGGCCACAGAGAATGCGGGGCAGCACTTCGGTGGGAAATTTTGTGAAGTGGAAAGGTTCTGTTACAACGTGCAGTCCGAGCGCAGCGAATTGCTTGACGATATACGCCCGCGCGTCAGTCTCACCTCTGCTGCCAACCAGTCTTGGAAAGGCGAGTTGTCTGATGTGATGATACGCACGTTTGGCATCATAAACGAGGTTTGCGTCCATTGCAATTTATCAATCCGCGCCTAACTCTGAACGGAATCGCCGTCCCAAACGACCACTGAGGGTCCTCACAATTTCGCGTTCTGCGGATGCGATGTTATGCAGTTCTGAGGGATCGTTCTCCAAGTCGTATAGTTCCCTTACATCGCTGTAGTTTTCGATGAGTTTATGCGTTGCCGTCCGAATGCATCGGAAGTTTCGGAGGGCACTCACCGTCTCCGTGCGATGTGTTTCGGTTTCACCGCGAAGGACAGGCGCGATAGACCGAGCGTCAATACGTGGCAATACTGGAACCCCCACTAACTCACATATCGTCGGATTCAGGTCAATGAGTTCAACCAGACTCTCTGAAATCTGGTTTCCCTCAATACCGGGTCCAGCAACAATGAGTGGTACCCGAAGCGATGCTTCGTAGGTGACGCTCTTTGTGTAAAGCCCGTGGTCCCCAAGCATTTCACCGTGGTCGCTGGAATAGATAATGTAAGTATTGTCAAGCATTCCACGTTCTTCGAGTGCGCGGAGCATCTCTCCGATTTGGTGGTCAATCAATTCTGTCGCAGCGCAGTACTGTTGTCGTGTTACAATGATTTCTTCAGAGTTTACATCAACGACGCGTCGTTTCACCCACTCCGGTTTTCCGTCCATATCGTCAGCAATCGCAGGCGGCATCTCGGCGTGGCGATACTTATCACCGTATTCGGTCGGCGGATCGAACGGATCGTGCGGTCCGACGAAACTCACGAACATGTGCCATGGGAAGTCGTCCGGAATATTCTCTATAAATTTGGTTGCCCGCCTGCCGATATAGGTGTCGGCAAAATCTTCTGTTGAGAGGACAGAATCGTGAGAACCGTTTTTAATCCAACTGTTACTGCTGCGTTTCCTATAATCTTCATGAAACGCCTTAAGCATGCCTTTTTCCTGAAGGTAGTGGGTATAAGGACCGATAGGTGTTGGCGAGCTTCCAGCGTGCATCTTGCCTTCACACTCTTCGGGGTGTGTGAAGCCCCAACTGTAGGTGCGCGGACGGTCGCCGTAACGTCCGTTATAGCCGTCAGGCTTAGCGAGGTCGAGTTTTCCGACGCATCCGACGCGATAACCGTGATCGCGGAGCTGCTGGTAATAGGTCGGGACGTTAGCGGGTAGGAAGCTTCCGTTGTCTACGGCTCCGACGCGAGAGGGTTGCAGTCCGGACGCAAGGGCAATACGCGATGGCGCGCAGACTGGGGCGTTCACGGTGCAATTTGGAAAACTCACACCCGTCTCTGATAACCGACGTAAGTTAGGCGTATTGAGGGCAGTTGGTGCATTTTGGTCAGTTTCCAGATAATCGTATCGGTGCTGGTCTGACATGATAAAGAGAACGTTCGGTCTATCGGTTTTTCGGGTCATTTTAAATCCTTCGTTTCATATTTGGATTGTGACTGCCTGATACCCATTTTCAACGAGGTGGATGGCTTCTTTTTGGTTGATTTCCAGTATTTCACCAAGCGTAATTTTCAACGTATCCATCAATTCGGCACGCGTTCTTTCTTGACAGTTTACGCTGGGAATTTCTTGGATCCGACCGACCCACCACTCGCCGCGTTCTTGGATAAGGGCAGTATAAGTGTGTGCCATGGGATTCTCCTTTCAATGTGTTTTTAGGCTATTATATATGATATTATACCAATGTTCAATAAAAAAATAGCCTCTGATTTGAGCGGAATATCTTTGAAAAAGTGATGTCGCTATACTTGCTAAAATTTACGGAATACGCTATTATATTTCCATAATTCTCAAAAAGGAGACAAACATGGCAGTTTTTTTACATACACGGGTTCGCGTCAGTGACCTTGACGGTTCTATTGATTGGTATTGCGATCACTTGGGGTTCAAAGTCCTCAGTCGGAGCGATAAATCACCGGCGGGCAACCAGATTGTGCACCTTGAACTTCCGGGCAACGCGCACACGTTAGAGTTAACCTATTCACCCGACTTCGACCTTCAGGTCCAAGAGGATCTGATGCACTTTGCTATCGGTGTACCCGACATTGTTGAATTTTGCGACGGATTAGAGAAAGCAGGACTGGAAATTTGGCCCGATGAATGGCGCGAACAGTTCACATCTGGTGGCATGAAAATGGCATTCATTACCGATCCTGATGGTTACGAAGTTGAGATATTAGAACGGGCAGATGCCTCTGGTGATCCGCTGGATGTTCTTGACGAATAATCCTAAACATGGGGCCAGAATTGGTTCCACGCAGTCAACCAATCCTTTGCACGGCTTTCGACGTTAACGGGACCGGTTATCTCAACACCTGCGCGCCCTTTAAAGTCTGCAAGTTTATCAACACTTGAGAGTTCGATCTTGATTGTTGTCGGTGTTGCCGGAGTATAAGGCTTAACCCGACTTAAATCGTGAAGTGCATCTCGCGCGCCCGCCTCAATCAATTGACGAGCACGTACGGGTGGTAGTTGTCGCGCACTATATCGACTGAGTCCCTGTTTAACGACGACCGTAGGCAGTGCGTCGCCGAGGAGTTCCTTGGCTTCTCGGCAGACTGCCGCGTCGCCTGTGACAAGCGCGACTGGCACGCCATAAGCACCGTTGAGCGCAGCGTTCACGCCAGTTTCACCGACCAAATCCTCGTTGAACCATAGATTCCGGTACTGGACGCTGGAAATGGTATGGCACAATACACCGTCAGGCGTACCGTTGCGGGCATGCATACCGATGAGCAAGCAGGCATCGCACCCGCTTTTCCACATATCTTCATAGCGTCCCCAGCCGTGATGCGCCACCCACTCACAATCTGGATGAATTTTTTCTGGAATGAGTGAGTTGAAAGTCCAGCCTTTCCCTGCACCGTGGCAATCCACAACGACAATTTCTGTCGCACCCGCAGCTTTTGCGCCACGCACCGCGGCGTTGATTTCTTCTGTGTAGAGTCGTCTCCCTTCTTCAAACATCGGCGCGCCACCGCTGACCTGATCCCACACGACGATGCCGCTGACCCCTTCCATATCTGACATGATAAGTACCCGCATTTGTATACCCCTTTTTCCTTTAAAATTACTATAGATAGTCTTAGTTTTTTGGGGTAGTATAAACCTGATATTCTTAAAATTCAAGCAGAAAGTTGCATGGCTGGCTGTTCCTAATTGCGCATAACCGTCGGCTAACTGCTGACAGCCAATAGCCGACTGCTGAATGATTTTTTGACATAGGCTCGCTATTGTGTTATAATTCTGTTAATGTGAAGTAGAGTTGAATTTAAAAAAAATCGCTAATACGAAATATTAATTTTCCCTATGGACGCAATCAAAACAGAAGTTTACAATATCCTTGAAAGTGCAATCCGTACTGCTATTGAAATGGGAGAACTCTCTATAGCCGAAGTGCCGGATATCCCTTTTTCCCCAACGAAGACCCCTGAACACGGTGATATCGCCACTCCGGTCGCATTAGGGCTTGCAAAACAGGCACGGATGGCACCCCGCAACATCGCCGAAATCATTGTTAATCACATCAATCTTGACACACATCCAACCGTCCGCCAAATTGACATTGCTGGGGCAGGTTTTATAAACATTCATCTCTCAGATGAATGGCTCTACGACACGCTCCGAACAATTGCATCAATGCAATCGCAATATGGCACGTGCGACAAGGGGGCAGGAGAACACCTGCAGATTGAGTTCGTCAGTGCTAACCCGACAGGACCGCTTAATATTGTGAGCGGACGCGCCGCAGCTGTCGGGGATACCCTCGTCAATCTCCTAAACGCTATAGGCTATAAGGCAATCCGTGAGTACTACGTCAACGATGCCGGTGGTCAGGTTGACAGACTTGGTGAATCGATTGATGTCCGTTATCGACAGGCACTCGGTGAAGAGGACTTAAAAATCCCAGAAGGAGGGTATCAGGGAGAATATCTCCGAGAATTCGCGGCGGATATTGTTGAAACTGAAGGTGATAAGTTTCTTCAACTTAAGGCGGACGAGCGAATTGCCGACTTCCGCGATAAGGGCATCGCCCACATCTTGGCGCAACAGAAAGCCTCTTTGGAACGTTTCGGCGTTAATTTCGATGTCTGGTCGAGTGAGAAAGCCATTCGAGAGAGTGGGAAACCTGAGAAAATCATGGAACTCTTTCGAGAGAAAGAACACCTCTATGAAGCTGAAGGCGCGACGTGGTTTCGGATGACGGATTTTGGCGACGATAAAGACTGCGTGGTCATCCGGAGTAACGGCGAATATACCTATTTCGTGCCGGATGCCGCGTATCACCGAGATAAGTTTGACAGAGGGTTCACAACAGTCATTGACCTGCTTGGACCCGATCATCAAGGACATATTACACACCTCAAAAACTTCGTCAAAGCACTCGGTATGCCCGATGATTGGCTCGAAATCTTCATCATTCAATGGGTGAACATTATCGATGCAGAAGGCAACCGATCAGAGATGTCAAAACGTCTCGGACAGTTTCTAACCCTTGATGATCTTATTGACGAACTTGCAGAGACCGTCGGCGAGCAATTCGCCGTAGATGTTGCCCGCTATTTCTTCCTTATGCGTGCTAATAATACGCACCTTGATTTCAATATGGAATTAGCGGTCACGCACGCCAGCGAAAATCCAGTCTTTTACATCCAATATGCGCATGCGCGATGCTGTAGCATTTTTGAGCAGGGAAATGAACAGGGTATTACGCCGAAACCTATTGAAGTCGTCTCCCTAAAGCAACTCACTGAACCGATGGAATATGAATTGATTCGGAAGTTAGCCGAATTTCCAGCAGTTGTGCTTCTGAGTGCCGAGGCGCGCGAAGCACACCGTGTTCCGCATTATCTACACGAACTTGCCGGAATTTTTCATCCCTACTACAACCAACACCGGGTCCTTGATCCGAAGGACATGGAAAAGACGCATGCCCGATTGATTCTGGTGCAGAGCGTGCAAACGGTATTGCGGAATGGATTGACACTGCTGGGCATCTCCGCACCTACATCCATGTAAGTTTTTTTATAATTGCTTCTGAACTACTGCGTCTGTTGTTTTTCTATATACTGAGTCGTTAAGAAACCTTTAATAACCTAAAGGCGGCTGGCCTTAACCCAAAACCATCGTGAAACGAAGTGGAACGATGACCAGATTTAATAGTCTAAAAAAGGAAAAACATGGCGATAGATTACAGAGAAACAGATAAGGCGCACGTGTGGCATCCGCTATTTCAGCATCGCCGTCTTGAAGAGACATCACTGGCTGTGTTTGAATCCGCACACGGCACAACACTCGTCGATTCAGATGGACGCGAATACTTAGATGCGTATTCGGCGTTGTGGAATGTCAATGTTGGTTACGGACGGCAAGAGATAGCCGATGCTGTTTACGAACAGATACAGCGGCTGCCCTACTATCCACACTCACAGATTAATGTGCCTGCCACGGTATTAGCCGAACAACTTTCGGCGTGTCTTCCCGGTGATTTGAACCATGTCTATTTCTGCAATAGTGGTTCAGAGGCAAATGAAACCGCTATCAAAATGGCGCGGCAGTATGGTAGGCAGACCTATCCGGGTGAGAATCGCTATAAGATTATCAGTCGCTATCGGGGGTATCACGGCTTTACTTATGGGGCACTCTCGGCGACAGGACAGGCGCGAAGAAGGAAAGCGTTTGAACCCCTCGTCCCGGGATTTTTACACGCCCATCCGCCTTATTGCCACCGATGCCCCCTCGGGTTAGAATACCCATCTTGTGGAACCGAATGCGCCGATGAGATTGAACGGATGATTCACTGGGAGGGCCCCGAAACTGTCATCGCTGTCATCGCTGAACCGATCATCGGGGGCGGTGGTGTGATTATTCCACCCGATGAATATCTGCCAAAACTCCGGCAAATTTGTGACGATTACGGCTTGCTCCTTATTCTTGATGAGGTGATTACCGGTTTCGGACGCACCGGAAAGATGTTTGCATGTGAGCATTGGGACGTACAACCCGACCTCATTACGCTGGCGAAAGGACTGACGAGCGGCTATGTCCCGCTCGGTGCCTGTGTCGCTTCAGCCGAGGTTTTCAACGCGTTCCTCGGAGAGTCCGATGAAGGTAAAGAATTTGCCCAAGTCTGTACCTACGGTGGACATCCCGTGGCGTGCGCTGCGGGGATCGAGAACCTAAAAATCCTTCAAGAGGAACGCCTCTCGGAAAATGCAGAAAAAGTCGGTGCATATCTACTCTCGAAGTTAGAAACGTTGAGCGATTTACCGATTGTCGGCGATGTCCGAGGCAAAGGGTTGATGCTCGCTGTGGAACTCATTGAAGCCGATGGCGCGCATCTCGCAACGGCAAAGACGAACCAAATTGTAGGACAATTGCGAGAGAATGGGATCATTGTCGGGAAAATCGGTCATGCTATCGAGGAACCCGAAAATATTATTTTCCTCGCACCGCCGCTGATTCTAACCGAAGCAGAAGCGGATAGGATTTTTGAAACGTTACGTCAAGTACTTATCCAACAGGAGTTTTAACTCGTGTCGTTTCGCTGGTGGTATCTTGTCTGGATGTGTAGCGAGTGCGTATTCAAGCGCACCTGAACAAGCACAGTGCCGCTGTTCCTCTGGAATTTTGGCAATAGCCCTGCGCACTATTTTCTTGGAAGTCTCAACGTTAAAACGGACGTTATCCAGGATCATCTCGGTGGTTACATTATCGTGATCGGGATGCCAGCAGTCGTAATCTGTGGAACAGGCGAGAACGGCGTAACAGATTTCTGCCTCGCGAGCGAGTTTGGCTTCAGGAGCTGCGGTCATCCCAATAATGTCAAATCCGAAGTGTCGATAGACATTAGATTCCGCTTGCGTTGAAAACGCTGGCCCCTCCATACAGATGTAGGTACCGCCGTTATGTACCGCTGCCCCGGTTTCCGAGGCTCCTGTGGACAAAAACTGGCTCAGTTCTGAACAGAAAGGGTGGGCAAGACTGATGTGGGCGGCGATCCCGTCCCCGAAAAAGGTCGACTTCCGATCCTTGGTGTGGTCGTAGAGTTGATCGGGTACAACAAAGTGGCGAGGTTCAATATCTTGTCGGAGACTGCCGACTGCACTCACGGAGATAAGCCATTCGACACCTAACGATTTTAAGGCGTAAATATTAGCGCGGACATTAATCTCAGATGGAAGAATCCGGTGACCAACGCCGTGTCGAGGTAAAAAAACAACGGGTTTTCCATCAAGGTTACCCAGAATGAGGGCATCGCTCGGTTTACCGAACGGGGTTTCGACTTTGATTTCTTCGATGTCTGTTAAGCCTTCCATTTGATAAAAACCGCTGCCACCAATAATTCCGATACGCATTTTTTGTCCTTTCATAAGGTATAATTGATGAGTTTTCAGTGTATGGTAAGGACAGAAAAATTGATGAATTCGTCTGTCGTCTCCTCACTGAGGACCAATAACTAAAAACTGATAATTACTATGGCACTGTTGAAGTGTGATAATTTAACACTTGAAGGGAAATCCAGTTCCGCCGTTGCTACCTACATACGGGTGAAGGAGCTGGATCTGGTTTTCGATTTAGGCAGATGTCCGATGAATTTCATCGGCATTAACAATGTTTTTATCTCACATTTTCACCTCGATCACTACTTTGGATTACCCATCTATATCAGCCAACGTTGGCTTTCGGGTATACCACCGGGGAATATCTATGTGCCGTCCAGTGGTTCTAAACAGTTGATGCAGATCCTCGATAAGATTGCCGCCTTGGATACAGGTCGGAGTTGGGCATATCAGATCACCCCTGTTCGCGTGGGGGATGTGATCCCGTTTCGGCAGAATCTGGTTGCCCATATTTTGCCCGGTAACCATAGTGTCCCAGCGGTATCTTATCTGATTTGTGAGGTCCGTAAGAAGTTGAAAGCGGAATTTCAGCATCTGTCCGGGCGCGACATTGCCGAATTGAGAAAGTCTGGGATTGAGGTGACAAAGGAGGTGCAATTACCGTTAATTGCCTACCTTGGAGATACGAGGAGCATTCCTGTTGATGCACATCCCTTGCTCAAACAATGCAAAGTCTTGATTTGTGAATGCACCTTCATCCTACCCGAACATCGGACCCGTGCGAAGCGAACAAAGCATTTGCACCTTGAGATGTTACCTTCGATGTTAGCCGATGTTGAGAGCAAACACGTTGTCTTAATTCATTTTTCCCGCCGTTATACCCCGGAGCTCGTCCGGAAAAAAGTGTTTAACTACTTACCTTCGGAAGAACGCTCTCGGGTCCAGTTATTTCTTTAATGCAGAAAATCAAATTACCCTGAAACGAGTTGTTCAGGGACGCCCGCTCGTTCCATATAGAGATGTGTTGTCACAATTGCCCAGATGGGGGCTAATACTGCATTTGTTAGCGTGTTTAGCGCAATCATCACCCCGATTGTCCAAATAGGCGCGCTTGATGGTAAAGTTATTTGAACGGGTCCCCCGACAAAGAGTCCGAAGAATTTTTCTGATTGCAGGACCTCGCGCATCGGCGCAAATTCGGATGTAATGATAGAAAGTAGTAACAGTATTAAACCGAAGGTCGCGATGGTAAACACCATTCCTACCAAGATTAGGAAGAGATACATACCAAAAAACTGACCCCACTTCCCTTTCACGAGTTCACTGCTCCGGCGCAGTGCTGCGACTGCTGGCAGATTTTCAATAATAACACACTGATTGCAGAGACTCCACTTTACCAGATAATAGACACCAACAACACCACCGATCAGCATAAGTAGGGGGAGGGGGATCGCAGAGGACCCCGTTATTCGTCCATCCCACATCAGGAACTCAGTAAATCCAGCTATGATAAGTATAAGAATGATCAAGGGGCCTACCGCTACAAGTAGCATCAACATACATGTTCCTAAAATAGATAGTGCTTTGCGGCGTGTCTGTTGCCAAACTTCGCCGAAAGTGACATCTTTTCCACGATGCCGATGGACTATGATCAAAGCAAGCGGACACATCGCTAACCATAGCAAACCAATGTCGAAGGAGGATCCGTGAAAACCGGTCCCTAAAACCACACCCGTTGTTGGTCCTGTTGATCCAGAAAATCCGCTGATCTGCCCTGATGTGCTAAAAGTCCATTGTAGTTCTGAAATCCATAATTTAGAAAAGAAAAAAAAGGCACTGTAGAGTGCAAGGCTGAGAATAATAACGGGTAGCATCACGCGCCAAAACAGACCGAAATGGTTTCGATACTCTTGAAGGAGTCTTGGTACCATCCCCTGTCTCCGCGGCATTGTTGCTGTATCACCTATATTCCCCGATGCATTTGGCATGACTTCACTCTTCTTCTATGTAAAACTATGGTAAACCAAAAAAATAAATGAACATTTTACCCCGGTCCGGTAGGTGCGGTTTTGCGGCGTACTCGCCTAAATGCGACGTGCATTCCTAACCGCACCGGTGCTGAATGTCTGATTAATTCTAATGTTTACCATAAATGATCCTGTTATTAATGGCGAACGCGCTTGATTTTTCCCCAGGTTGTTGTTAACTTATTCAACGCTTCAACGGCGAGTCCCTGTTCGGCGAGTTTTAGAATTTCATCTTCAGACAGTGCCCTGTCGAATATCATCACCTCATCAATAATACCCTTGAAATAACGATTGCCCCCACAACAGTCAACCCATCCGATGTTCAATGGACCAATCTGCTGTTCAATGTGTGGGATATCGTTGATTCCTTTTGTCAAACCGTCAGCATCGCTATAGATGTAAAGTATTGCGTGTTTCGGTTCAATCGTCATCGCGGCGAGAGCCCACTCCTCCATCGGAATCTCCGGTCCGCCATCCCATCGCCATGTTTCAGCGGAATTATTGTTCCAGACGTAATGAAGCAGGTCGTTGTCTCCGAATATCAGCTCTGTGGCAGTCGGCGTGCGAGATCCAACAATACCTGCCCATGCCGAGGCTTTCCAACCGTTAATCCATGCTGCGTAAGTTGTCGTTTCAGTGATGACTTTGTAATCGGCAATATGAATTTTCTGTGAACCGCCATCTAATTCGACCCCTTTGCCAATGCGCGCATTGACCCATGCCGGACCACCGATGACTTCTCCGTCATGTTTGCCAACTATATCCATGGCATCGCCGTCAAGTGGCCAATAGTTAATGAGTCCCTCCTTGAGGTCAGCGGCACTTGGGAGACTGAGTAATATAACCAGACAAAGCGAAATGAAGATGTAAGGGAACGTGGATTCAACACAACATTCAGAGGGTGTTCTAATACCAAACATTTTCGTGAACATAGTGATCCCCTTTAAATAGGTATAGGGAAACCAAAGCACGAAGGCTTGATTTCCCTATAATTCCGATTCGTTGAGAATTAGCTTCCCATACCGGGATGAGAATTTGCATCCTGATCGGATGTTCCGGCTTCTTGTTCTTGATAGAACAGATATCCGTCTTCATCTTGGTCAAGTTCGTACTGGCGCACAATCTGTTCTGCTTCGCGAAGGTAGGGGGTGTCCCCCTTTGTAATGCTCATATAGGCTTTGAATCCCTCGTAAGCAGCACCGAATTCACGGATGGAACGATAACAAACCGCTTGTTGGTAAACGGCTTCGTTTCGCCATACAGACTCTGGGGCATTTTCAAACAGATTTTCATAAGCCTCGATTGCCCGTTCGTACTCAGCACTTTGCTGATAGAGCGTCCCGATCCGATACATAGCGTCTGCGGCGGCGAATTTCTTGTGGGATAAATCTCGTACCAGCGTACTGTATGCATTAATAGCACGAGGGAAATTGCGAAGTCTTTCCCAGTTCCCCGCAATCTGTTGGAAATTTTGGACAACCTGATCACTATACCCCATCACCCACATATCAGCAGGCGTAATCTTTCGTCCAGTCTTTTGGTATTCGACCGCTTTCTTATTGCGGAACTTATCGATTTCGTCCATCAGGAAACTAATTTCGGTCAAGACTTCGGCTGTCTGCTTTAGGAGTGTGCCGGCTTGTGAGGCTTCGTAAGAATCTGGGAATTTCTCTACGACTGCCGTATATGCGGGCCAACCGCCGATATAGTCATAAATCTTGTAGAAATAGAGGTTACCGATTTGGAATTGGGCTTGTGGTGCTTTGGGATGCTCAGGAAATTCTTCGACCATTCGCTCATAGTTACGGGTGGATTCCGTATAATTCTCTAAGCTTTCATAAGCACGTGCGACTTCGTAGAGTGCCTCAGCAGCAATATTAAAGGTTTCATCTGTCGGTTCACTATCATAAATAGCTTTATAGTTTTGGTATTCAGCCCGCTTTGTCTTAATGATTTCGCGATTCTTCCGAATATTCGCTGTGCCACCTTTTGCCTCGTTGGCGTAATATCCAGTGGGATCCAAGGCAACAATGGCATCATAATGCTCAACCGCTTTGTCCCAATCATAGCGACGCTTGTAGATTTTAGCGATCTGGTAATGTGCGCGCTGCGCCCATTTTCCCTTCGTATCGCGTTCAATAACCTCTAAGTAGAGCGTCATCGCTCTATCATAGAGTGCCCGTTGGTTCGCGCGGTTCTCCTCCATTTTTGCGGGATCATCGTCGCGGATATCCATAGTTTCTGCCTCGTCAAACGCACTGTCGGCATTCTGGATCTTGGCACCGATCGGAACGATATTGATACCCCCGCATCCGAGAATCGTCACAGACAGAAATGCGAAGGCAAGGATAAGAAGTGAGGCTCGACCTATTCGGAGATCGAAGCCGTATGTGAAACGGTTCATTGTGAGTCCTCCTTAGGAATATAAAAATCTGCTGGTATATCTCTAAATTACGCAGCAGCCGTTCATTGCTGTTCACATTATACTAAATTTACAAAAAAAGTCAACATTTTTTATTTTTAAAAATTACGAAAAACTTGACAAACATCGAAAAGTATGTAAGAATTGAACGTGCGTAAAGGATTGATACACCAATCGCGCTATTCTTGTTAGTGTAAATTTGGAATGTAAAAATTAGACATAGGAAGGACAAGGAAAGGAAATAAAGATGGCAAATGCAGACTACAAAATTGGTGTTGTAGGTGTCGGCAGAATGGGAGCGAACATCGCTCGACACCTCAATGATGAAGGGTTCAATGTTACGGCTGTATACGATGTCGCGAGCGAACGCGCAGAGGAACTCGCGGCAGAAATCGGAGCAACCGCAGCTGGAGAACTCACTAACGTTACGGCTCTCGCTGACTATATCATTACTGTGGTTACAGACGACGCAGCGATGCGGACGATTTTCTCCGACGCTGCCGACGATAGCCTACTTAAGGGCGCATCCGGCAAAGTCTTCATTAACTGCGCTACGCTTAGTCCGCAGATCCACGTAGATATCGAACAACTCGCAGCGAAGCATGGTGCTGAGAGTCTTGAGGGATGTATGGCGAGCAGCATTACACAGGCACGCGAAGGGACGCTCTACCTCATGTGTGGTGGTAAAAAGGCAACCTTCGACAAGGCACTTCCGATTCTCGAATCAATGAGTGTTTCCCTCCGCTATGTTGGTGAAGCCGGTCAGGCAGCACAGGTCAAGGCACTTGTCAATATGGTCATGAACATCAATACAGCCGGACTGGCTGAAGGACTCGGTTTGGGTGCTGCACTCGGGTTGGATCTGGCGATGTTACAGGACGTTTTCTCACAGACCGGGGCAAACTCCCGCGTCTTAGAGACCGATGGAGAGGATATGGAAGCACGGGATCATGAATGTTATTTCTCGGCTGCGCATGCCTCTAAGGATTCAGGGATCGCACTCGACTTGGCAAACGCTGAGGGGATTTCGTTACCTCTCGCAGAAGCAACCAAGGCGCAGTATGACCGCATGATTGAACTCGGCTTGGGTGAGTTGGATAAGTCGGGTGTTGCTGAACTCACTTTCCCCGGACGGGGAGGGAAGAACTAAGCCGTGATTAAAGGCGTAATCCTCGCAGGCGGCCTCGGTACCCGTTTGCACCCTCTTACTAAAGTTACCAGCAAGCACCTCCTACCCGTTGGCAATGAACCGATGGTGTTTCACAGCGTCAAACAACTTACGACAGCGGATATTACCGATATTCTTATCGTGACGAATCCGCAATATGTCGGTGACTTTGTGAACGCCTTGGGCAGTGGAGAAGATTTCGGGTGTGAATTCACGTATCGTGTACAAGAGGAGGCAAAAGGTATCGCGCATGCCCTTGCATTGGCGGAAGGATTCGCCAATAACGGCAGCATCGCCGTTTTGTTGGGGGACAATATCTTTGAAACCTCAATCCGGCAGGCGGCCGATGATTTCCACGCACAACCGAAAGGGGCTCGCGTCCTGCTTAAACAGGTACCCGACCCAGAACGTTACGGTGTTGCTGTTTTGGATGGAAGTGACCGCATCGTTGCAATTGAGGAGAAGCCTGAGCGTCCGAAGAGCAATTACGCTGTCGTAGGGGTCTACTTTTATGATGCCTCCGTGTTTGACATCATCCGTACGATTGAGCCTTCGGCGCGTGGAGAGTATGAAATAACCGCCGTCAATAACGCCTATATACAGCGTGGCGAACTTGAATACAGTTTTGTGCAAGGAAAGTGGGTTGACGCAGGAACCTTTGATTCACTCAGCGAAGCGCATCAAATCCTTTTGAATGCATCGGATTGGCACTAAGAGAGTATATGGACGAGAGACCAATTCTATCCATTGTCGTCCCGGTTTACAATGAAGAAGAGAACATTCACCCGCTGTTTGAAAAAATTCAGACGGTATGTGAGGCAATCGGTGATACTTATGAAGTATTGTTCGTTGACGACGGAAGCCGCGATGAGACTTTTGCAGTACTTTCAGAACTGAGTAAACGGGTTCCGCAATTGGTTGTCATTCGGTTCAAGGAGAATGCGGGGCAGACAGCAGCGATGGCAGCGGGATTTGAGTTCGCGCGTGGCGAACGCATTGTTAGCATGGATGGCGATTTACAGAACGATCCTGCCGATATTCCGAAACTCCTTGAAAAACTGGACGAAGGCTACGATTTGGTTTGCGGGTGGCGCAAAGAGAGGCAGGATAAATTCTTGACGCGGCGCGTCCCTTCTATCGTTGCGAATTGGATAATCGGTAAGGTGACTGGCGTGCCGATTCACGATAACGGATGCTCACTGAAAGCATATCGCGCTTCGGTTATCAAGCGGGTGCAACTCTATGGTGAAATGCACCGGTTTATTCCTGCGATGTCCACTGTGGCAGGGGCGCGTATCGCTGAAATCGTCGTCACACATCATCCGAGACGTTTCGGTCAGAGCAAATATGGACTCGGTAGAGTCTGGCGTGTGGCGTTGGATATTATAGCCTTCAAGCTTATCATCTCTGTCTTTGCGCCGCTACCTGAGAGGCAGGAGCCTTCGCTCTGGCAACGGCTATCCAACGTTCTTTTTAATCCGAAGCAGAGAGCTTTTCAAGCCGCAGCGTTACTCAGTGTCCCGTTCGCAATTTTAGGGCGTATTTTGTTTGGCAACACTAATATTGCAGCGTTTAGCTGCTTCGGTACAGCCGTTGCGTTGTTGATACTTGGATGGATAGCGGAAAATCAAATTCGACAGGCGAGCCAAGAACTATCAGACCCAAATAAACTGGCACGCTTCTTTATTTTTCGGTACAAGCGGCGACCCGTTCGATTTTTTGGTCCTATCGGTGTCCTATTGTTCATACTCGGTGGCGTTCTCTTGGTGTCGCCTATCCACTCTCTTTTCTTGCGAGTCTTGAACCTTGCAGAAATTCCGAATCTGGGTCCTATTTTCGGGGTTGGTGGGATTTTGGTATTCTGTTTCGGTCTGTTTGGTGAACTCATCGCCTTTGCTAACGCCAAACGCGTGAAGGATTACACGGTCGAACACTTTTGAATACGGATGTGTGAGGAAACGCTTTGAATAATTTGACTGATTGCAAATTGCACCAGCGTCTGCGCGATGAATTTCCGGTAACCGAGACCTATATCTATATGAATCACGCTGGGGTCGCACCCCTATCGCGTCGGGTGCAAGCTGCAATGACGGGATTCTTGGAGGATGCGACTGTAAACGGTGCCGTGAACGCTAAACTTTGGGAGGCGGAAGCGGAAATCTGCCGAGACGCAGCGGCGCAACTCCTCAATGTCAACACAACCGAGATCGCCTTTATGAAGAATACGACGCAAGGTATTCTCATTGCGGCGAACGGTATCGATTGGCAAGCGGGGGACAACGTTGTCACAACAGCGGTAGAGTTTCCTGCAAACGTCTATCCGTGGTGGAGTTTGAAGGAACGCCATGGCGTACAAACGCGTATGGTACCAGAGCGGGCCGGACGCATCCACGTCGAAGATGTGGCTTCCGTAATCGACGAGCGCACACGGGTTGTGACGATTAGCCACGTGGAATTTGCCTCGGGCTTCCGGAACGATATTCAGGCACTCGGCGAGATTTGCCGAGAAGGCGATATCTGGTTCGTTGTGGATGCTATACAGAGTCTCGGCGCGATTGAAGTCGATGTCAAATCCGCTAGCATCGATATTCTCGCCGCTGATGGACATAAATGGTTGCTGGCACCAGAAGGCGCAGCGATTTTCTACTGTGCTGATGAGAAACGGGAACGCCTGATTAACACAAATGTCGGTTGGGCGAGTGTCGTGAATCCACGCGATTTCCTCAATTACGACCTCACACAGAAACCGGATGCCACCCGCTTTGAAGAAGGTTCCTACAACAGTGTAGGATTGTATGGACTCCGGGCTGCGATTGAATTGCTCCTTGAGATCGGTATTCCTGCAATTGAGGCACACCTTTTGGAACTCACAGGACATTTAATAGCCGGGTTGGAAGCCAAAGGCTACCGCGTCATCACACCGCGGACGGATTCAGAACGGGCTGGGATTGTCATTTTTGACAGCGATCGACTAACACCGACTGAAATCTATGAGATACTGTACGCTGAAAACATCGTCACTGCAGAGCGTGGGACCGGGGTCAGGGTTTCACCGCATTTTTACAACACAACCTCTGAAATTGAACGGCTGCTTGAAGTACTACCAGACCTTTAATGCTAATTTCAACTTAGGAAAAAAATTGGAAACGCTACAAACACAAAATAACATTCAGAATGATAGGGTGCGCTCGGTTTCAAGAATTTGCCTGTCACTTATTCTTGTTTCTCTGTTGATGCTCGGTGCGTGTACAATGCCCGGTGGCAATCAGAAGATTAGCAAGATTCGTCTCTCTATTCAAAATACGTTGCCGCTTCCGCGAAAAAAGGTCCCAATTGTGCTGACTGGCGCGCAGCTCCGAAAAGTGAACCCTGATTTCACTTTCAAGGCGTATTCTGTTGTCACTGGGAAAGCACCGCGAGAAGTGATGGTTCCTGCCCAAGCGGATGATTTGGACTATGATGGTGAACGCGATCAGCTCTGCTTCTTGCTGGACTTGGAGCCGGAGGAAACGAAAGAGGTATCTATCCTTTACGACCCGAATGTCAAGGCGACCTTAACGCTTGACATCAATAAACAGACGCGCGCCGCAATCCTTCCTGAACTGAACGCTATTGCAGCAATGGAATCGAATTTGATTACGTATCTCCTAAAACCAAACGGTGCCTTCATTGCGTATGGCAAAAAACGGTCGGAACTTTTTAGTGTGGATATAATGTTCCAACCCGAATTGGATTACGAAAGACCGATCTCGCCGGAACTCAGGCAACATTTTGAGCAAAACGGGATTACGCTCTCCCAACAGGTTCAAATAGAGATAGAGAAACCGGAGCAACAGTGGATAGCACGGGACCTTGAAAATCAAGAGGTTTACTTTATCCGAAAATCCTATAGCACTGAAATTTCCGAACTCGGGGGGGAAACTGAGCCGGAAGAACAGTTGAATATTTCTGAATCGATTGGTTTATCCCTAAACGAACTCCTCAAACCTGAAACCTCGGAGATGGTCGCGCTTACACCCTCGGAGGGGCTCATAGGCTTTGGGGGGATTGCATTATGGCACAAGGCGGATCAAAAAATGGTTCCGTTGTCGACGGAAGGCGATTACGTCCGAATTCTCGCGGACGGTGCCATCCGTTCCATCGTTCAACGGATTCTACCGGCGTGGAACATTCAAGGTGAAGCCCGTCGGTTCGTATCAACCACGTTTGTTTATGGCGAAAATCCGTGGATTGAGCATCATATCCATATTGATGGAGAGCTGCCGACGGATTACGCCTTTATCACAGGTATTCCGTATCCGAATGGTGTTTATGATGAGGATGTAACACAGGGATGGGTTTGGAGTTGGGGAACGGATCCAAGCGGCATGGATACACTCGGCGTTGCGCTCATCGTCCTCGCCGGTGGCGATTCAGAAGCTGCCGGACTTGATGCATCACAAACCGAATTTTCGTCTTTACCGGTTATCCTAACTCCCAATGCGGATGGCAGACTTATCTATCGCACATTTGCTATCTGGGGTGGGGGTATTGATGGTATTGAGACCGAGGCAGAGTTCGCACAACACGTCCAGATTACGACGACCGCACTAAAAACACCGCCACAAATTAAGTTCCTGCCGCCAGAAGAGGAGGAGTAGGGACGAGGTAACCTCGCTCCTACGATTGGAGAAGACTATGCTTGTCAAAGAAGAGTGTCTACAACTTATCGCAAACCAGCGGACAGATGAAATCGTTGTTACAACCATGGGAACAACCGTGCCGTGGGGCAAAATATCAACACATCCGTTGGACTATGCCTCCGTCGGCAGTGCCATGGGACACGCCGCTGACTTCGCACTCGGCATCGCACTTGCTAAACCGGATAAGAAGGTTATTGTGCTTAACGGTGATGGAAGCATGCTGATGTGTTTAGGTACGTTAGCGACCATTACTGCCCTAAACACACCACCGCCCAACTACCTTCTTTTCGTCTGTGATAACGGTACTTATGAGGTGACAGGCAATCAACCTGTCCCTGTTGGTAACGGCGGTTTCAGTTGGATGATGATTGCGAAAGGTGTCGGTTTTCAGCAAGTTTATGAATTTGACGATGCAGACGCACTAAAAGGGGCACTTCCCAAAATCTGGCACGAGACTGGACCTGTTTTTGTGAGTCTGAAAATCGCACAGGCGCACGAACCACCCCCTGATCGGTGGGGCGGTTTTCCCTACCCCTATCTACAGGAATCCCTTGCTGAGTCTACGCATAAACTCAGGCAGGCACTTGCAAAGTAGTAGGCACGCGCCGTCGTGCCCTAACCCAGAGGACAATTTATGGACGCAAAGTTAGAAACTCGACGGATGGGACGTACGGAGATGCGTCCAAACGCACTTGCTCTCGGTGCTGCATGGCTCTGGCGGAAACCCGATGCTGAAGTTATCGAGGCAATCCGACGCGGTGTTGAACTCGGCATTAACTATATTGACACCTATCCGGGGCATGCCGAACATCTCTGGGGTGAAGCACTCTCTGGTGGGTTGAGAGAAAATATTTATCTACAAGCAAAAGTCGGCACGCACCCGGAACGTCGAAAAGACTTCTCTGCAGATGGTACACGCTGGAGCGTCACAAATAGTCTCAAGTCTCTCCGTACGGATTACCTTGATGCCGTGCTTATTCACGATCCGCTTGATATGGAAAGCGTCCTGGCACCCGGTCAAGCGTTGGATACACTCTTAGAGATGAAAGCCGAGGGATTTATTCGACATATCGGTGCGGGTGTGCGTTCGCATGAATTTCACAGAGAACTCATTGAAACCGGGCATATTGAGGTTATCCTGACCTTCTTGGACTATACGCTGTTATCGCAGTCTGCAGCAGAGACGACCTTACCGTTGGCACGTGAACACGATGTCGGTATCATCCTTGCGAGTCCGTTAGGTATGGGCAGTTTGACGGGTGTAGAGCCGGATGTCGAAACCGAACGCCGCCGCAATCCTGATGCCGAACCCAAGGCGCACGCAATGTGGAAGTGGTGTCAGGAGCGCGATGTTAACATCCGTCATCTGGCGATGCAGTTTTGCTTTGCAGCACCCATAGACGGGGTTGTTATGTTCGGTCCTGCTGACAAAGCGCAAGTGGAAGATGGGTATGAAGCAGCGACGGCTGATATTCCTGAGCGTATATGGGAGGCGTTTGAGGCGGAATTCGGAATCAAGCGTGGGATGTAGTTAATCGTCTGAATGCACGTCGCATTTGGGCGAGTACGCCGCAAATCAGGATTTACGCTATGCTTTTTGTGATACCATGCTGGCGAGAATGCCGAGAATTTTGTCGCACCGTTCCAGCATATAGGCGGACATGTCAATGTGGAGTCGCTTCCCTTCCAATTTGAGGAAGAGCCAATTTATTCCGGTTGTGATAGCTCCATAAATACACGGAATATCGTTCCCTTTTTCGGCATTAAAGCGTTGGGCAGCAACCATCTCCGCGACACACTGTCCGAGACCTGTTATGAGATCGTCCTTCTTCGCTTCAATAAGGATAATAACAGGTGCCTCCAAATAATATTGGTTAGGGGACAGACTTACCAAGAAATCACAGACCCCCGTCAAATCGTTTTCGCTATCAACATTGAAGTCAATGCCTGAAAAGAGGCTGATACGGTGTTCAAAATGCTCTCGGAGTTCAATGAGGACATCGGCGACAATCATTTCCGACTTTGCCTTCTCTGTGCCTATCGCAAGGGCTAACGGTACCTTTTTGGCTAACGCCTCGGTAAGTGCTATGCTCGGTTCGACCTGCTCTGTTTCGGAAAAAATACCTACAGACTGAACTATTTCGAGTTGAAAGGCTTTTTGTACGGCTTCTAAAGTAAAGTTGCTGTAAGGCATGTGTTGAATCCTCCATCTGTTTAATTTGGTAGATTCCTTACATCTTTACACCGTCCGCTAAATCCGACGCGAATCGCTTCACCGCCTTCAGTAATTTCGCTTCATCGTTGCTATGTTCTTCGATGACATTGACAATCGCACTTCCCACAATCACACCATCGGCGATCTCCGCCACCTGTTCTGCCTGCTCAGGCGTTGACACACCGAAACCGACACTGATGGGTTTATCCGTGTGTTTTCGCAACTCCGCGATCGTCGGCGCAATTTCGTCTGACAACATCGCCCGCGCCCCTGTTACACCCGTCAGTGAGACACAATAGATAAATCCTGTGCTAACCGATGCGATTAATTTCATCCGTTCCGGTGGGCTTGTCGGGGCAACCATGAAGATCGTAGCGAGGTTATATTGCGGTGCGATTTCAAGGAGCGACTGCGCTTGCTCTGGCGGTAGATCCGGGACAATTAAACCATCAACACCGACCTCGTGTGCTGCCTTGCAAAACGCCTCTTCCCCCATCCGGAAAATCGGATTATAGTAGCTCATCAAAGCGATAGGAATTTCCGTCCGTGGGCGGAGGTCTGCCACCATTGCCAGAATCTGTTCGAGTGAGATGTGATGTGTAAGGGCGCGTTCACTTGCGCGTTGAACGGTCGGTCCGTCTGCGATTGGATCGGAGAAGGGGACGCCGAGTTCAATAAGGTCTGCGCCTGCTTCCTCAAGTGTGAGGAGAAGTTTGTCGGTAAGTTCGGGATTTGGGTCTCCAGCACAAAGATAGGGCATAAATGCGCTGGCACCTCGGTCTCGGAGTTCTTGAAATTTTTTGTCAATTCGGTTCATGGGTATAATTGCGTTCCAGCTTTCTGTTAGGATATTTTTTCAATTATACCCTGCATGCGTCGAATTGTCAAGCGGAGTTTGTAGGCTCACCTACCCCCATTTTTTAGAGAGGCATTGTGTTAACAGGTATCTCATTGAAAATGTATAGGAAAGGCAATGGGATTATAGTAAAATACCTCCTTACGACCCAGTATTTATCAGTGTCTGATAAAATCGTAAGGAGGTATTTTTATGAAAAACAGATATGCCCCGAACAGGGCAAATCCGAAAATTATGATAACGCATTTTCGAGAAATCTTCAAGTCCATTGGTCTGAAAAAACCGAGTTTCCGAAATCTGTTGTTAGCAGTCATCGCGGTATGCACAGCGAAAACCTTTCGTATCAACGCCATGGCTACACGTTTAGCAATTCAAGTGAAAACAGAAAAGGCGAAACAGAAACGTCTGCTGCGTTTCCTTGATACGCCGTTGCCTCTTGCCTGTATTGAGAAAGCATGGTTTACTTTCGTTGTTGGTTGGCTTCTGCGCGTCAAAGCGGATCGCTATTTTCTTTTGCTTGTTGATGAGACCGACCTCATTGAGGGTTGGAAAGCTATCGTTGCGGCAATGCCCCTTCGCCACCGGGCGATTCCTGTGTTTTGGTTTATCTATAAAGATAAAGAAATAGGATCAGGCAAGTATAAGAGCCACAACCAGATTATTCAACGGTTCTGTCTGAAACTTTACCGACCTTCTATCACTTCTGCAGCGACTGCCGGAAAACGACCGATCCTCGTCTTTGACCGTGGTTTCGCCCGTGCGAAATATGTCATCAAGTTTCTCAAAGACCGAGAGGTTCCATTTATCATGCGGATTTGCCGCAACGTCGGGATCCGTTATCAAGGCACTACCAAGAAACTTGATGACTTAAAAAATAAGTTTTACGGAGGCGTACTTTACCACACCACGCATCAGATACCTCTTGAACTCTACGTCCGTAGAGATAACAGATTCAAAGACCCAATGTATCTGATTTCAAACCACGTTTCGAGACATCAACTCTATCATTGCTACAAACGCCGGATGCAGATTGAACATGGCTTTCGAGACATCAAGGCGTGTTTCGGATTCGGCAAACTCATTTTGAAGAAACCTACGCACCAGCGTGTCGCCGTTTTATGGCTGCTGGCGTGTTTGGCTTACGGATTGTTATTTCTCTCTTATGAGAAGTCGGCGACACGGTGAGCGAAAACCTTCAATGGTCGTCAAAAACGCTACTCGGTCATAAATGTCATCAAACGCGTGATTTCTGACGTTTGGCATCCGGGGTATCTCCTCTCATTTTTCATGGATCCTCGGTGTAGACGGGATACGCTCTTTGACATTTATTAGTCTGGGTTTCTCATACCTATATCCTCTCACAAACCCCAATCTTATACGTTAGGAAAAAATGGGGGTAAGTGAGCACATTTTTCAGTTGCAACGCATAGTGTTCTAAAGTAGACTGTATGTACTGCCATCGGAAATTAGGGCCACCCCCTAAACCAAGATTGTGATATAATACAATCTTACTGAAAGGAGTATTCCGATGGCGAAACGAAAACGAAGAACCTTCACCCCCGAGTTTAAAACCGAAGTTGTGCTTGAGGCACTTCGCGGTGAAAGTTCCCAAGCGGAGTTGTGTCGTCGACACAACCTCAGCGAAGATCAACTCTCAAAGTGGAAGCAGCACTTCCTTGAAAATGCCGCCTCTGTATTCACCGCAACAGATCAGCAATCGAGCAAGGATGCTGAGCGTATCGCTCACCTTGAACACCTCGTTGGGAGAATGGCGGTGGCAATGGACATCCAAAAAAAAGCATTGACTTTCTTGGAGTGACACCACCTCAACAGCGACGCATAGTTGAGACGTTGCGGACGAAGTATTCGGTGCGAGAGATTTCTGAGGTGCTGGATTTCAACCGGAACCTGTTCTATTATCAACCGAAAAGCGACCCTTTGGAAGCCGAGCTCCGGGCGGAAATAGAGACGTTAGCACTACGGTATCCAACGTATGGGTATCGGCGTATCACACAGTTGCTGGTGAATCAGGGATACCCCGTTGGGTATAGACGCGTCGCCCGGTTGATGAAAGCAGCGAATCTCTCGGTATCGGTGAAACACATCTGTCAAACCACGAGATCCCTTGAAGGAGAAACCCCTTGGGTCAACAGAGTTCAGCAGCTTGAAGTCTGTCGAGCCGATCAAGTCTGGGTGGCTGATATTACCTACATCCAGCTCAAGCAACGCTTCATCTATCTCGCACTCCTCATGGATGTTTTCACTCGCATGATAAGAGCGTGGCATCTGAGTTCGCATTTGACGCAAGCTCTGACCTTGAACCCCTTAGAGGCAGCGTTAGAGCAGAGCGTTTGTGAGATTCATCATTCCGATCAAGGCGTGCAGTATCTTTCAAACGCCTACATCTCGATGCTCAAAGACCACGGTATTCAGATTTCGGTCGCTCACAGCGGGTGTCCTTGGGAGAATGGGTATGCAGAACGCCTCATTCGCACCCTCAAAGAGGAAGAAGTTGACATCAATGGCTATCAAAGCATCACCGAGGCGAGAGATCGCATCGGACATTTTATCAGACAGGTGTATCACCAGAAACGCCCACATTCGGCGTTAGGGTATTTGACACCTATGGAATTTCAGCGACGAACCTTATCTTAACTTTGCAAAATTGTGGTCTAAATACGCGTATGCACTTCACAGACTACTAGCAGCACAAACTATCTTCACACCAAAGGGATACCTCATTTTGAAACATAAGGCAGCTCTCAAAAGCGAATATCTCAATGGAGAGATACTTACAATATCTGGCGCGAGTCTTATGTATATACTCATCATAGCGGATATGGCTCCTGAACTTAACATTCATTCCATAGTTCCCAGAATCACGCTTGCCTCTCTTTCCAAAGACCGGTATCCAGAGGTGAAATGAATAACTTTACCAGATTTTCACAAGTTTCCCAACTATTTGCAAAACTTGAATAATCGTTGCATCTGGCATGTCACCTGCGTACTTTGCTCCTCTTGCCCACCAATCAAGACTCTTAATATGGTCGGCTTGGATAACTCCAGTGAGTTCAAAAACGCCAGTATTATCCCTGTTGCGAATTTCCACCCCCGGAGGAATGGGCACATCAAGGTCTACGCGATAAGGTTTCTGCCTCGTCGTAATCGGACACATAATTGCCAACCACAATCTACGATTGTAGAGCTCCTCTGATAGGACAAGTGCTGGACGTTCTTTTGCTTGTTCATGTCCTGTTTGTGGATTAAAGTCAATCCATACTATATCACCGTGTCGTGGCACATACATAAACTAATCTTACCATACTTCTTTGCCGACTGGCGGACCCGTGTCAACTTCACCCGAAAAACCGGGTTCTGACCCTCTATTTGTGGGTTCTGGCACTTTAGCTAAGAGTTCCTCCAAGGTATAGTTTGGAGGCGGTACGGGACCCTGCCGTTCTTTTTTAGGTGGAATATCGCTGTTTACAATTTCAACATTATCTTTCCGCAAGTCGGATGTTGGTGCTTTGATTGGAATTTCTGCTGGTACACAATTCGATTTTTTCACGAGATAACTCCTTGTATTTTCGCGAATCTACAAATTGTAATATAACATAGAATCACACGGATGTCAAGTTTTTCGCACACTTCACTCAGGGCTATTTAGTTTTAAGAGATAAGTTTGCTTATGTGAAGGACTTCTGCTTCTGGAAGCCCGAATTTATTCGGGATAACACACTTTTCCCGAACAAGTTCGGGCTTCCGGACGTAAATTATTGGAAAACTAAACGCCCCTGCATTTTACCAAGAAGGGTTGTGGCAGGACTGTCTTTCAGGAAGAAAATAGGCGAGGTATGGATACCTCGCCAGCGGAAATAGAAGGTTGTGTATCGTAAGGGTGGCACGGAGACCACCCTTAACACTACTTTGTGTTGGCTAAATCACGCCTTCTTGAAAACGAACCCTTCATCTTCAAAATCAACAGCAATCGCATCGCCATCTGCGAAAGCGCCCTCCAACATCTGAATAGCCAATGGATTGAGAATATCGCGCTGGATTGTCCGTCGGAGTGGGCGTGCCCCGTACACCGGATCAAATCCACGTTTTACCAATTCCGCGTTCGCAGATTCAGTGAGTGTCAAGGTCATCTCCTTCTCCGCGAAGCGAAGACTCAACTGCGCCAGTTCCAACGTGACAATCCGCTGCAACGCCTCAATGTCAAGACGATCGAAGATAATCAGATCGTCAATACGGTTCAGGAATTCCGGCGGAAAATGTGCTTGTACGGCTTCCATCACCTTGCACCGAATTTCCTTTCCGTCCAAGAGGGCGTCGCTAATCCACTGACTACCGATATTCGAGGTCATGATAACAACCGTGTTCTTGAAATCGACCGTGCGTCCGTGTCCATCGGTCATTCTACCGTCGTCGAGCATCTGGAGTAAGACGTTGAATACCTCTGAATGCGCCTTCTCTACCTCGTCGAGTAAGATGACACAATACGGGTGTCGTCGGACTGCTTCTGTGAGCTGTCCGCCTTCGTCGTAGCCGACGTATCCCGGCGGCGCACCGATGAGTCGCGAAACGGTGTGTTTTTCCATGTATTCGCTCATGTCGATACGCGCCATAGCGTTTGCGTCGTCGAAAAGGAACTCGGCGAGCGATTTAGCGAGATGCGTTTTGCCGACACCCGTTGGACCCATGAAGAGAAAAGAGCCGAGCGGTCGATCAGGGTCACCAAGACCGACACGGGCGCGTCGGATCGCGTTAGAGACAGCACTCACAGCCTCGTTCTGTCCGATAACCTGTTCGCACAGACGTTCTTCCATGTGAAGGAGTTTTTGCGTCTCACCTTCCATCAGTCGGTAAACAGGGATACCCGTCCACTTTGCTACAATCTCGGCAATATCCTCTGCACTGACTTGCTCTTTCAACATCTGTGTGCCATTCGCGTCTGTTTCCAGTGCTTCTCGGATAGTTCTGAGTTGCGATTCGAGTTCCGGTATTTTACCGTATTCCAGTTCTGAGGCTCTGCCGAGATTGCCCGAACGTTTGGCTTGTTCCGACTCAATACGGAATGCCTCAATCTGCTCCATCAACTCGCCAATCTGCGTCAAACTCGCTTTTTCGTTCTGCCATGCGGCTTTCAGCGCATTCGCTTTCTCTTTGAGCTCGGCGAGTTCAGCGATCAGTTTTTCAAGCCGTTGTTGTGACGCGGCATCCTCTTCCTTTTCCAATGCTTGTTGTTCGATTTGGAGTTGGATGATACGACGTTCTACCTCGTCAATTGCCTCCGGGACGCTATCGATTTCGATCCGTAGGCGCGATGCCGCTTCGTCCACCAAATCCACGGCTTTATCGGGTAAGAACCGTTCCGAGATATAACGTTTTGAGAGTGTCGCAGCAGCAACAATCGCGTTGTCTTGAATTTGCACGCCGTGATGCGTCTCATAGCGTTCCTTCAAACCCCGCAGAATCGCAATCGTATCTTCAACCGACGGTTCTTCAACCTGTACAGGTTGGAACCGGCGTTCTAAAGCAGCGTCTTTTTCTATATGCTTACGATACTCATCGAGCGTGGTTGCACCGATACATCGAAGTTCACCGCGTGCCAACGCTGGCTTGAGCATATTCGACGCATCAACCGCACCCTCTGCGGCACCCGCACCCACAATGGTATGGAGTTCGTCAATGAACAGAATCACCTGTCCTTCTGCCTGTTCTATATCCGCAAGGACGGCTTTCAATCTGTCCTCAAATTCACCGCGATATTTACTACCCGCGATGAGCGCGCCTAAATCCAGTGCAATGAGCCGTTTCTCGCGAAGGCTTTCTGGGACATCGCCGTCGGCGATCCGCTGTGCCAGTCCTTCCACGATTGCCGTTTTCCCGACACCGGGTTCACCGATTAAGACAGGGTTGTTTTTGCGTCTGCGGGAAAGGACTTGCATCACGCGACGGATTTCATCATCGCGTCCGATAACCGGATCGAGTTTGCCTGAAACCGCTTCTTGTGTCAACTCTCGACCGAATCGAGTGAGTGCCTGATACTTATCCTCTGGATTCTGATCGGTTATCCGTTGGTTGCCACGGATGTCAACGAGTGCTTTGAGGATTTTATCTTTCGTTACACCCGCTTCCCAAAGGATTTTGCCGACTTCGGTTTGCTTTGCTTCGGCACACGCGATTAGGAGATGTTCTGTGCTGACGTACTCGTCTTTAAGGGATGTCGCTTCTTTGAAGGCACTGTCCAAGACGGATTGCAGTGCAGGGGCAATACGCATTTCAGCTGCCGCGCCTTGCACCTTGGGGGTCTTTTGCGCAGCGGCTTCCACAGATGACGTGATTCTGGGAATATCGGCACCTAATTTCTGGAAAATTGGCATCACAATTCCGTCAGTCTGTCCAATGAGAGCCAACATCAGGTGTTCGACACTCAGTTCGGGACTTTGGGCATCTGAGGCTAAACTTTGTGCTGTCTGGAGTGCTTCTTGTGCTTTAATGGTAAATCTATCAAATCTCATAATGTGCCTCCTATATTGTTCCGTTTTATTCAAATCAGTTCTACATAAGATGTAGCAAAATCTATGCCACTTTTCTCTGGACGTTGAGATTTGATAGCTGAAGGTAGGGGCAGGTCTTGTGCCTGCCCAATATAGGTATCCACAAGGGATACGGCTAAGGTTGCTTTATAGGTATCCACAAGGGATACCCCTACGGTTGCTCATGTGACACTTTGGCATATAGTGTGCTAAATTGGCAGGGAAAATGGGTTAGATAAGGACAATTTGGTATAGGTGAGTTGTCGCAGAATTAGGTATTGACCGTCCGATACATCTCGCGCATCAGTTCTACGAGGTCTGGAGCTTTGGGCAAGAGGAAACGGTTTTCTGCTTCTGTTTTAATGGCTTCGGGAATTCCGTGTAGTGCTTCAGCGATCGCGCCTGCAATTGCGCCGAGCGTATCCGAATCACCGCCTAAAGAGATCGCATTGCGTACAGCATCTTCATAGTCCTCTGATTCCAAAGCGCACGTAACGGCTGGTGGGACTGTCCCTGGGCAGGTCATATCAAAAGCGTAGTCGGATCGGATAGCGTCCACCGTCTGCGTCAAGTCATAACCGTATTCAGTGGTAATAGCCTCGCGAATGTTTGCAGCATTTTCACCGCGATAGGCGAGCCAGATGGCATGGGTTGTCGCCTGCGCCCCTTTTACCCCTTCCGGATGGTCGTGGCTGATGACGGTTACTTTCTCAGCATCGAGAAGTGCGGCGTTGAGATCGTTTCGGTTCAGGAATGCCGCTGGTGAGACGCGCATTGCTGCGCCGTTACGGAACGTGCAGTTGGGTGCGTCCGCCTCGGAAGCGATCCACTGTTTGAATATCTGGCTGAAACCGCAGTTTGGATACCGTTGTCCCCAGTTTCGCATCGTTTCTGCTGGTGGGAGATTGTGCAAAAGCGCATCAGCGACGGCTGCTGTGCAAACCGAGTCGTCTGTGAAACGGCAGTTGTCACTGAAAAGAGGGAAATCTTTGGTTTTAATCCGACTGTCCTTCGGTTCATAGATGGAACCGACAATGTCTCCGATAATTGCACCTAACATGTTTGAGACCTCTTCTTAAAGAATGTAGGGCAAAGGCACGGAGACCTCGCCCTACAACATATAGGGTAAAACCTAAAAAATAAATAAACACTTCCACCCGACTGTAGGCGAGGTTTCTAACCTCGCCGATGCAGAGGGTCCAATTAATTCTAAGCCTTACCATAAATACAAATGGTAATAAGTGTTACCGCAGCGTGCGTTGCGCTTTGAGAGTTGCCCACGTCGTGGTGAACTTGTCTTGTGGTTCAACACTTACGACTGCTTCAGCGTACTCAGCCAAATCGGCTTCATCGAAAGCGGAATTGTAGACGATGAGTTCATCCACGCTACCACCGAAGTAATGGACATCCGTGCCCGAAATCACTTCATCGTGAAAAACGGTGTCGCCGTTGACCTTACCGATAGAGATAGCAGCACCGTGCCCATACATTGCCCCGCCGTCTTCACTGGCGATGAGTTCGCCGTTAAGCCACAACTCGAATTTGTCGGCTTCAACTGCGTTCGTGGTGTCGCGTAGCACCAGAGCCACGTGATACCACACCCCTGATTCTACTGCAACAGAGGGCCATGCGCCATCCCAGTTGTATTCTGCTCGGTTCCATGCGCCGACATAGACTTCACCGTCGAAGACATAGAGATTAAAGCCTCGCGTTGCACCACCTTCCTCATAAAGCGTCTGCTTATGGTCGGCGATATCCACATCATCGCAGTTAAAGTAGCAGGCAATGGTCCGATCCGAGTAGAAGTCGGGTTGTGCTATCGTATTAATACCGACATCATTAGGGAGGTGGACCCCATCATCTATGCCGTCAAAACGTAAAGCTGAGCCGACAGGCCCCTCAACGATTTCGGGGTCCCCCACAATTGTTCCATCTAAACCTTTTCCAGAGGTATCGGCGACATCTAAGTCTTCGAGACTCCACTTACCTTCAACAGTCGCTTCGTCTTTCGCTGCGTGAGTGGCTGCAGTAATAAATATAAGTAAGATACTCAATACGAAAATGGAACGATATGTTACCATTATGGCGATCTCCTTTATGGATTGTTATTGTTGAACCTCAATTGAAAGTAGAGGTTACTTTTCGGTTCGTTGGGCTTTCAGGTGTCCCCAGGTGGTTGTGAATTTGCCCTGCGCTTCAACGCTTAACGGAGACGCGAGTTCCGCAAAATCTGCCTCGTCAAAAGCCGAACCGTAGACAAGAACTTCATCGATTAAACCACCAAACCAGTCAAGGTTGGTGCCACCACCGCCACCGTCGTGGTAAACGGTGTTCTGGTTGAGGTGGCCGATGCCGATATCATCAGAGTGTGCATGGAGTTGACCGCCCTTTTCTTGAGCGATACGTTTGCCATCCAGCCACATTTCAAACTTATTACTTTCTACCTTCGCTGCACCGTCGCGAATCACTAAGCCGACATGATACCATCGCTTTGACTTTACCTCTGCGAAGGGCCATGCGCCATTCCAGTTGTACTCAGCGCGGTTCCACCCACCGACATAGACTTTACCACCGTGCACATAGATGATTAAGCCACGTGTTGCCCCACCTTCTTCAAAAATCACCTGCTTTCGATCGTCAATCTTCACATCATCGCAGTTGAATAACGCAGCAACCGTCCGGTCAGTATAGGGGCCACCGGTGTTAATATCCGCGGAATCTGGCAATTTAATACCGTCACTTTTGCCGTTGAACTTCAACGCTTTTCCAGAGATACCGTCAACGGCTTGCGGTTTTCCAGCGAAATTACCATTGACACCTTTTTTTGAAGCATCTTTGGCATCTCCACTATTAAAATCCCAAATTGCAGCAACTGTCCCTTCATCGCGCTGTGCATCCACTCGTGCGATCGGGAGCATCACAGAAAGAAGTAGAGCGGTACATCCTATTAAAACAAAAACACGAATCATTTTTCTTTCCCTCCGTATTTTCCTCCTTATTTATTTTTGGAGGTTAAGGTTCTTAAGATAGAGGTATTATACCTCAAACTGTTAACGTCTCATGTATCTTTATATTGTTAAAAATTTTTAAAATTTTGTCAAATTAAAATCTGGGGGCCAGGAAAAAGTGTCCAAAGTCATTTAATTTTGTTCTTTTGCACAGATGTTTCCTTGTAGAAGCGAGCTCCCGTTTCCGACTTTCCCGTTCAAGTAGGCAAAAGCCTGAAATTGAATATCTCTAAAGTAAAAATAAAAAGGCGTTGACACTAATTCGCATTTTAAGATATTCTATAGTTGTAAAAGAAGTTATATAAGTCCGGTCTATTTTATTCTCAAAACGAATTATCAACCAGTCACACCAGCAATAGAAAAAGGAGCTGAACCTAAATTTTGTGCATACACCCGGAGCCAAATTGGGTTATGTTTGTATTATGCAACTTACGAAAACGAAACAGATATTAACTTGCACGCTCTTGCTCAGCGTGACGCTGTGCTTTATGTCTCCACTAACGGTGCCCGCACAGACCATTAATGTTTCAGACACTGGCTTGCGTGCTGCTATTAATGAAGCACTCGACAAAGCACCGAGTGCCGCAATTACGGCGGCCGAGATGGCGACGTTGGAGCACCTTGATGCAGTTGACAGAAGCGTCCGGGACTTGAAGGGACTGGAGGCTGCAACGAATCTGAGGAGTTTAGAACTTCGTCATAACCTAATAGCGAATTTATCACCACTCGTGGAGTTGATTCAACTGCATCACATAAATGCAGAAGATAACGTGATATCCGACTTATCGCCACTCGCAGGTCTGATTAACTTGGAAGGGCTGCATGTTCATCATAATTTAATATCCGACCTCTCACCTGTTAGTGGATTAATCAACTTAAGGAATCTAAATATCTCGCATAACGTGATAACCGATTTATCACCGATTTCGGGGTTAATAAGGCTGGAGTCGGTAGCAATGAGCGAGAATCCTTTAGCAAACTTGTCCCCTCTTACAGGTTTAATCAGTCTAAGGAGTTTTCACTCTTGGGGTACACCGATACTGAATTTGCCAGCCTTGAAGGAACTGTCAAAGTTGAGAGTGATAGATATTTGCGGTGGTGATTTGTCTGATCTCTCTGTTTTTGAGGGGTTCACAACCTTGCAGGAACTCTATCTTGCAGGCAACGAGATTTCGGATATCTCTCCGTTAGCGAGCTTGACCGGATTGACACGGCTGAATCTTGAAAATAACCAGATATCCGATGTTTCCCCACTTGCATCTTTGTCCAACTTGACCTTGATTGAACTGAGTAATAACGAGATAGTAGACTTTTCGCCGCTGGATGTTTTCCCTGAGAGTGTCACTATCATTGGAAACGATAATCCTGGATTCGCAGGCAATGCGCCAAAAATAGACGGACCTTGGTTGTGGGTTATAGTACCGACAAACGGACTCTCCGGCGCAAGCGCGGCAGCTTCTCAAACAGATTTTCTCTCACAAGTCAGCGGTGGCAGCGCGACAGAACTGAGGATTGCAGGGCAGGGCGCGATGGAGGGTGATGCCGTTGGGGAGAAAGTGTGGACATTAGGTAGGATTCCCAGAAGGGGCGGCAATAACATAAATGAACTCGTGAATACCATCGGCTTAGGAACGGGCAATATAGATCACCACGTTGCTTACGGTTCGATCAACTTGGATTCACCGAGGGAACAACGCACACGGATGTTTGTTGGAAGTGGTGATGCGGTTAAGGTCTGGCTCAACGGTGTATTGGTTCACAACAAAGCCATAGATCGCGATGCTGACGGTTACAAGGAGAATTTCCCTGTTACGTTAAGAGCTGGCACAAACACGCTCTTGGTCGCCGTTTACGAGGGTGAGGGTTGGTGGAGTGGCTTTTTTGGATTTGAGAGTGGGACGGACTACGCCGTATGGACCCAGAGTCCTCCAACTCCGATAGGCTTTGTCCGTGTGGCGGATGTAAATGAAGATGGAATCGTGAGTATTTTGGACCTGATTTTTGTGGCACGTGATTTTGAAAGAAACAAACCGACAAATCCGCGAACGGATGTGAATGGTGATGGAAGGGTTAACATCTTAGACCTTAATTTTGTCGCAAGTAATATAGAGGCGACAATACCCGCCGCGCCTTCTAACTTCATGTTGCGTCAACTCTCTCCAGAAACAATACGTGCTTGGATAGCACAAGCACACGCTGAGAACGACGGTTCCGTTGCTTTCCAACAAGGCATCGCGAGTCTCCAACGACTTTTAGCCTCTCTGATTCCGAGGGAGACACAGTTGCTTGCTAATTATCCGAACCCATTCAATCCAGAAACTTGGATACCCTATCAACTTGCAGTGCCAGCGGAGGTCCAGATTCGCATCTATGCAACAAATGGTGATTTAGTTCGGACACTGGATTTGGGACATCAACTTGCGGGTATCTACCAAGAACGGGGACGGGCAGCATATTGGGATGGTAAAAATGAGATGGGTGAATCTGTTGCGAGCGGTGTCTATTTCTATACATTGTCCACGGAGTCCACACGCGACTCCGTTACCGCAGGCGATTTCACAGCAACACGAAAAATGTTAATAAAAAAGTAGAGGCAATCTCTATACCTGACTCTTAGGAGAGGAAATTAATAATGAAAACCAACAGATACCTTATTCTAATTGTTTTAACACTCATCGGATTCGGATTTGGAACAGTAGATGCCCAACAAACCCTGGCACAGCAGGCGTATGCCATCTTGCAACAGAACTGCCTTAACTGCCACGGGCCCCATGGTGCTTTTACAGAGGAGATTGTTATTGAATCCTCAGAGACGCTGATTGGCTCGGGCGCGGTTGTTCCCGGAGTGCCCTTACAATCTGAACTCTATACCCGGCTCCTTGAAACCGATCCCGCAAAACGGATGCCCTTAGGCGGACAACTTTCTGATGACGCGATTCTGACCATCGAGAACTGGATTCAGGCAGGTTCCCCAAGTTGGGAAGTTGAGTATGATGTCAACTTTATTACCCCTGATGCGATGCTGACGGCTATGCAGCGGCACTTGGCAACCTTGGATACCTTTGATCGTCCCTTTGCGCGTTATTTTACAACCACACATCTCCATAATGCCGGTGAAAGTCCGGAGGCACTTGATGCCTATCAGGTCGCACTCTCGAAACTCGTTAATAGCCTCTCTTGGGGGTTTCAGATTATCAATCCACAACCCATTGATCCTGTAGAGACAATCTTTTATATCGACCTGCGCGACTACGAGTGGGATACACGGGACGCATGGACGCAGATTGAGAATATATATCCCTACGCCATTGCGTTTGATGAGGAGACGCAAGCCGGGCTACTGGCAAAACTGACAGCCCTTCGTGCAGAGATGCAGTGTGAGGTGCCTTTCGTCTATGCGGATTGGTTTCTCGCTACAGCGTCGCTGCCACCGCTCTATCACGATATTCTCGCGCTCCCTGGAACAGAGCGCGAACTGGAGAGAGAGTTAGGTATAGATGTCGCTCGGAATCTGCAGAGTGCACCGGGGGTTCGCGTCTGGCGGGCGGGGACGAACGACTCGGGTGTTTCAAATCACAACCGGGTTGTGGAGCGTCACACGTCTCGTTATGGTGCGTATTGGAAGAGTCACGATTTTGCGAGTAGCGTTGGTGCGAAAAACATCTTCACACATCCGTTGTCTTTTGAGCGGGATGGGGGAGAGGTGATCTTCAACTTGCCGAACGGTTTGCAGGCGTATTATATCTCCGATGCGTCTGGAGATCGGATAGATGTTGCGCCGACGACTATCGTTTCCAATCCTGCAGCGAGTGATCCTGCTGTCCGCAATGGTCTGTCGTGTATTGGTTGCCACACGGAGGGAATGAAGGAGTTTGAAGATGGTGTTCGTTCTGTGGTGGAGCAGACAGTGAATCCGAGTTTCGATAAAGATCATGCGTTGCGTTTGTATGTAACAAAAGCGGAGATGGATCCTTTGGTGAGCGAAGACACCCAACGCTACCGGAATGCGCTTGAAGCGACGGGTGGTGTATTTGGAGGTATAGAGCCCGTGCACCGGTTCTATGAAGACTTCCATGGACCCATTGAAGCTGCGTACGCTGCTGCAGCTGTCGGTTTAGAAATGGAAGCATTCCTCGCCGAAATTGATGAGAAATCAAGTTTACAGCGTCTCGGTTTAGCGGGGCTGTTGAGTGGTGGTAATGTGAAACGCGACGCGTGGACGGCGCAATTCTCGGAAGTAATTTCTGCGTTGAATTCTCCAGATACGACGGTCGTTCCTACCCCAGTCGTTGTCGTGCCGCCGAGACCAAGACCCACGCCTTCTGGTCTCATTCCTGATCCAAATCTCCACGCCGCGATCGCAGAGACACTCGGCAAAGCACCCACTGACGCAATTACGGAAACGGATTTAGCGCGATTGACACGCATTGATGCCGATGAGAGAGGCATCACCGATTTGACGGGACTTGAGCATGCTACAAGATTGGAACGGATAGAATTCCGGCACAATTCAATATCAGACCTTGCGCCATTAAAGGACTTAACCCGACTCAATAACATCAAGCTCCGCGGGAATAGAATCACGGATGTGTCACCGCTCGCTAACTTGACTAATGTAGATTGGTTGGGGCTTGAGCAGAACGCAATTACCGATTTATCCCCGTTGAGAAAACTAATAAAATTGAATGGGATCGGGATTGATGCCAACCCTGTATCGGATGTCTCGCCGCTCGCGAGTCTCATTAGTCTGGAGCGTCTAAACGCGTGGCGTACGTCTATTACAGACTTTTCCGCGTTGGCGAATCTACCAAGACTCCGCTGGATAGAGTATGGCAACGACAGATTAATATCAACGATTCCATCTTTTAAGGGGTTAAGAGCACTCGAACGCTTGGTAATCCATGGCTGCAACATTTCAGACCTTTCCTCGCTCGCCGAGCTGACACAACTGGAATGGTTAGAGTTGGTGAATAACTTAATCTCTGATGTTTCTCCGTTAGCGAGCCTAACAAATCTGAAAATACTGAATCTTGATGCCAACGTCATATCCGATCCATCGCCCCTTGCGAAGCTAACGGGGTTGGAGGTGCTTTACCTTGAAAATAACGCTATATCCGATGTATCGTCCCTCGCGGGGTTCAAAAACTTAGAGCGACTCGACCTCCGTAACAACGCTATATCCGACGCTTCACCTTTAGATAGATTGCCTACTGAAACATTTGTCCGATTGGAGGGCAACCCTGTATTCCCATCAGGGGGTCCGAAAATAACGGGTCCTTGGTTATGGGCGATAGTTCCCGGAACGCGGCTTGAGGACAACGTGGATTTTCTGGCTCTGGCGACCGATGGTGGCGCTACGGAAATAAAGGTCTCTACCAACGGTGCCAAAGAGGGAAAACCTGTCGGGAATAGTAGTAAATGGACGCTTCATCGGCTTTCTTCTGCTGGTGGTGATAATATAAATCGGATGACGGCTGCTCTCGGTTGGGGGGAACGTGAAGAGATATACGACCATATCGTCTACGGTTCGGTCGTCTTGGATTCACCTGAAGAACAACAGACGACTATGCTCGTCGGTAGTGATGATGCCGTCAAAGTCTGGCTTAACGGTAAGTTGGTTCACCAGGCATTTGCTGAACGTGGGGCTAACGATTACCAAGACTTTGTCCCTGTTACCTTGAAACAGGGGAAAAATGCTTTGTTAGTCGCACTTGACAACCACGGTCATGGCAATTTTAGCGGCTTCTTTGGCTTCGCACCGGATGCCAAATATGAGGTCTTCCAACCGGGTATTAATTTCACCTTTTCCACAGAAACGACACAGGTTGAGGTCGGGGACACCTTCACTGTGGATCTGATAGTGGAAAACATTGACAATTTAGCAGGTTGGCAGACAGATATCGTGTTTAACAGTGCTGTCCTGAGGGCACTGAGCGTCACCGAAGGTGATTTCTTGGAGCAAGGTGGTGGAGATACCTTCTTTAGGAATGGTACAATTAATAACACCACCGGTAAAATCACCGGTTTGCAGGGGGTGCAACTCTCCAAAGGCGATATGAACAGATACGGAAGCCTCCTCTCTGTGAGCTTCACAGCCGTCGCAAGCGGAGAAAGCCAGCTCACAGTGAATAACTTCCAAGCGGGTTCGAGCAGGGGTGAGAAGATTTCTGCAACACCGTCGGAGATTACGCTTATTGTTGGCGGCGACGCATCTGCGACACCGGTGTGGGATGTGAACGGAGATGGTACAACAAATATTCTTGATCTGGTTCTTATATCCGGAGACTTTGGAAAACCTGCCGCCTCAAACTCACGGAATGACGTGAATGGTGATGGTGTCATCAATATTTTGGACTTAATCGTTGTGGCACAGCACCTTGGTGAGTCTACTGGGGCCGCAGCACCTTTGCATGTTGCTATTGGCGATTTAGAACTGAATCCAGCGACAATTCAGGCGTGGATCGAGCATGCAGAGGCTGAAGATGACGGCTCCATCCGTTTCCGGGAAGCCATCGCGAACCTCCAACAACTCTTGGCAGCACTGATTCCAGCGGAAACCGCGCTCCTTCACAACTATCCAAATCCGTTCAATCCGGAGACGTGGATACCTTATCAACTCGCTGAATCTGCTGAGGTCACGGTGCATATTTATGCTGCAAGTGGTGTATTAGTCCGAACACTTGCCTTGGGACATCAGGCTCCGGGTATCTATCAGCGTCGGAGTCGTGCGGTGTATTGGGATGGCAAAAATGAGGTCGGTGAGTCGGTTGCAAGTGGTGTCTATTTCTATACGCTGACTGCTGGTGATTTCACTGCTACCCGTAAGATGTTGATACGGAAATAGCGATTAGCGGTCAGCGGTCAGGGCACTTCGCTTTCAGCATTGCCCCGCAAGTCCACACGCGGCTTGCGCCGCAGAGAACATTGTGGACATTACCTACGAGGGAAACCGCCACAGGATCTACTGACCACTGGTAGCCGAAAATGGCTTCGGCTTTTGAAGCGAACGCCCTGATGGCTGACTGCTATCTGTTATTGCTGTAATAACCGAGGAAGGCGATATCGCGTAAACCGCGGAAAAGTTGGCGACGGATGCCGAAACGACTTCGCGCCCAACTGTCTATATATCTCACTCCGTCCCCCGTGTCGAGTCGTGTAAAGACGCACAATTTCCCGATGAAAAGCGGTGGGCCCCATTGAAATAGATGGATTCCAAGACGGATTCGTGTTCGTAGCGGTTTGGGCAACTGCTGAACGAACGCATCAATTCTAATGATGGATATCTCCAGTTCTGGGTCGTTTGGAACCCCGACCATATAGGCGCACACAGACCTGAGGATGCCGTGTTCTGCTTGTGTGAAAAAATAGGTGTTGCTTAAAGTTGTTTTAGACATTCGCTTGCTCACTTGATAGCGATTCGCACAACTCTCGTGCTTCTATCACCGGTTCCGCTTCACAAGGACGAATTTCCAATACCTTTAGCATCTCTGCGGGCAGTGCCGCGAAGATTCCGTCCCATTCGAGGTCCCCTGTTCCTGGTGGATGGTATGCCTGAAGCCCTTGTAAGTCGTGCAAGTTCACACCGACGAGGTGTTCTGAATAGTGTTCAAGCCATGTATCTGCCCAGCAAACACCGAGTCTTTCCTGTAGCGCGGCGTGTCCGATGTCGTGCCAGTAGCGCATCGGGCTGCCGTAGAATTTCTCGAAGAACAATCCAACTTCGTCGAAATTCGGGATTTGGTAGTAGTGCGGACGGTTTTCAATAGCGATACAGAGTTCCATCCGCAGCGCAGCTTCATTAAGCGCATCAAGACTCCGTAGAACCGCGTCTTGGTGTTTTGCTTCTTTGCGCTTTCGCCATTCGGTGGCTTCCGTTACTTTCTGATCAAAGGCTTCAAATTCACGCTCACCGTAATTGTAAAGTTCAGTCATCAGGTAAGACCGGTCGTAGGTATCGACTTCACCGAGATGCAGAACGACGATTGGCGTTTCCAATTCAACGGCGAGTTCCATCGTTTGGATCGTACGTCGGACCGCCTCTTGTCGTTCGTCTGCATTCAGACTGGAAAGTAAAATTTTGTCCTGCTCTGCCGCTGTTTGGGACGTTCCGGGAAGGATGGGACAAAAGTTGTGAATGGAGCATGGCGGATTTTCACGGAGGTACGGCTTGAGTTGTTCCACCTGATCCGGTGTGAGATGTCTACTCAGTTCGAGTTTCTCGAAACCCAGCGTTTTGAGTTCATCAAATAACTCGGCACCGTCTGACTGATTCAAGGCGTTCCACATTGTTGAGATTGCTAACATCTTTTTAACGATTATGTCTGGACGATGCCTCCGTTGTCGGCATCCGGGGAATGCCACAAGGCATTCATACTGTTGATTTTCTGAAATTATTAAGAAACCTGTTTAAGGTTATGAAAAGTTTGTTAACGATTCTGAATCTGCAAGGACAACGGACTTCGCCCCGCACGCTATCGCTACGGGATGGGTTCGGCTTTCAGCTCAGGAGCAGTCGTTAAAAATAACCTTTCGTCCTTCAACTTTCAGCTTTCCTTGTGCGTACCATTTAATCACTTTCGGATAGAGTTTGTGCTCCTCAATTTGAATGCGATTGTGTAGGCTCTCCTCGTCGTCCGTATCGAGAACCGGAACAGCTGCCTGCGCGATAATGGGTCCAGAATCGACACCTTCATCAACAAAATGAACGGTGACACCCGCAATTTTTACACCGTAAGCCAACGTATCAGCGACCGGATGTGCCCCCGGGAATGCGGGTAATAGCGTCGGATGCACGTTAATGATGCGATTCTGGTATTTTCGGACAAAGGGGGGTTGGAACAGCTTCATAAAGCCAGCGAGAACAATTAGTTCCGCGGCATGGTGTTCGATAATCTTTGAAATTTCTGCGTCAAAATCGACGCGATTCTCAAAATCTTGGGTCCTCACAACGTGTGTAGGTATACCGGCACGTGCTGCGCGTGTGAGCGCATACGCCTTCCGCCTGTCGCTAATTACAGCTGCTATGTCAATACCACTTGTTTTATCTTGGTGTAGCTGCTCAATCAGGGTTTGGAGATTTGTTCCACTTCCAGAAACAAGAACTGCGATTTTCAATTTTTTAAACGATTGCTCCTGAGCTGCCCTTCTGTTGTCAGGGCAGATGTCCGATTGTTAAGAAACCGTTTTGAACCTAAGATAGGATTCTTAACAATTTTAGGTCGTTGCGGCAATGGACGGTCTTTAGAAAGTCCATACGCGGCTTTCTCCCGCCCATATTTAATAATTAAAAAATTACCAATACAAATTATTTGTTGTGTGTCCTTCCGGAATAGGCACCCATACGCCACCGGTTTTGTTTGCTACCTGCTGCTGGAAATCGTCGTAAGTGCCAACGACGCTGACAAGGACACGCTTTTCCTGTAACATCTTGATAATTGCGAGCGATGAGTATTCACCATCGGCGGGTTCATCTGTAATCAGGATGAAATATGGCTGCGCATTCGAGCGGAGTTTCAACCGTCGGAGCCCCTCTGCGATGGCATCTAACAACATTTCATTTTCTTGGCACGGCAATTCGACAATTTTCCGAATCTGATCGAGTGTTTGTGGTGGGTTGAATACGTTCACAATGTTGACCGATGCCCGCGATCGGAAACGCACGACCCCTATTTGGTAATCTATAAAGGCGTTATCCCAATCACGAACGATGATGTCGAGTTGTTGCAGAAAATGTGGCAGTTTTTCGTCCATACTCTTGCTACTGTCAACAAACAACACAATATCAACCGGTGTGTTGCTACCGTGCTGAAGTAGATCGCTGCCGATTTTTGCTACATTTGCCCATTGTGCGCGGCGGAGGGATGCCGCTTTACTGCGCGGTGTCTTTTGCACATGGGTGCGCTGCGCGACTTGCGGCTGCTGTTCTTCAGGAATAACGTGCCATTTACCCCCTGTTTTCGCAGCGAGGATTTGGTGTTCATCAATAGGGAGTCCAAGCACGTTTACATAGATGCCGAACTCTCGGCAATACGCGATTGCGTCTTTGACCCCCAATCCGTCTCGACTCGTCAAAGCTTCATCGGTAACAAGAATAAAATGCCTTTTAGATGTCGGACGGAATCGGAGTTCCTTGACGGTCTGCACAATAGCGTCCAGTGCGTGTTCGTCTTGATGTACGTCAATCGCCTGAAGGGTGCGTTTGTACGCCGTGAAACTCTTTGTGAGTTGAAAAACACTGATTCTATTTCGGTTTTTATTCGCCCAGAATTCCGTTACACCCAGGGCGTAGTCTATTTTCGAGGCTTTGTATACGTCTACCATCTCCTTAAGGTGTTCTACGACAGATTTGATGTTGTCACGCATACTCCCACTGGCATCGATAACGAAGACGACATCAATGGGACCCCCATCGCTGGTTTCGACAATCTCCTGCGCCAATTTTTCCATGAGTCTTGAAAACGGGACGTGTGGGAGTGCTTTCCGTTTTTCGCGTATTTCTGCTAACTGTGCGGGAGAGAAGCTCACCTCTTCTTCGATTATTTTAATCGGCACAACTTCTGTGGTGCGTTGCGCACGTGGCGGACCCGGACGTTTCACACCGAAAGTCTTGTTTCCTGCTGGACTTGCGGCTTCCGTTTTGGACAAATTTCCCTTGATGTCCCGAAGGTTCCGAGCCTCCGTGCTAACCTCATTCCAGTTCTGTTCTGCGATACTGAGAGAGGTTGATGGCTCCTCTTTTTCCACTTCAGCATCCAAGTTGCGTCCTAAAGCCGGACGCGGCGTTTCAGTGGTTATCGGGACAGGGGCTGCTAAAGATGGCACGGATTCGCCAGTACTGACTTGTGGAGAGATAGGTGCTAATTCACGTGTGGGCGCGCGAAAACGGGGTGAGACCTTTTTCAGCAAGGGTTTCGGTTGGACAGTGTGTTCCCCTGAAATCAGTTCCACTGCAAGGTTTGCTTTCTCCGACGCTATCGGCTGGTTCTGGACGGCAATGTAGAACGTCGTGATGAGAAAAAAAAAGTGGAATATTAGCGAAATGAATAACGCTTTCCGAGTTACAGATTTCATTTTTAATAGCCGTTAGCCATCAGCAGTCAGCGGTCAGATAGAGGACGTTGTAACTGGTAATGCTCACAACGATCTGTTGACCGCTGAGAGGTGGCGCACACCACTGTCCCGGTAGCTGGCGGCTATTCCGCTGAAAGGTTGGTCATTAGTAAACGTTTAGGTGGATCGTGACGAATTACCTCAAAGGATATTAACTTCTCATTATGCATTGCATCCGACTTCTTCCACGCATGTGCCGATTGTCGAAATCTGTCACTGCGCGATGGATAGAGCGTCACACCGACCATCGTAAAGACACAGAAGGTTAGGACAAATATGTAAATCGGGCTGCGCGTCTGAATATTCTGACGCAGTGTGTAAGCCAATGTTGAGAGGTGTCGGAACCATTTTGTAGGAGAGATTTCTAACCCCGGCACCAAACGTTGCCCGATACGAGACCAAAGTGAGGCTTGTTGTCGTTGATGTTGTGTCATCTCTGAGACACGCGTCATAACACCTGCTAAGAAGTCAGTAGAGACTTCTACTTCTCCGCTTTGACGTAGGAATTTGTCGGTTTTTCGCAACCGCTGTACGTAACCCGCACAGATTCCGCATTTTTTCAGGTGCTGTTGGATGAAGTAGCGTTTCCATGCTGGCAGTTCTTTATCAATATAAGCGGACAGCTCATCTCGACTTGCAATTTGTGCTTCGCATGCTGAGTTGTGTATATGTGGGAATTCGGTATTTTTATATTTTCGCATTGATGTTCTCCTCTCCTATTCCCGCTTTGATGAGTAATTTTTTCATCTTTTGCCGAGCACGATGGATTAACGCTTTTACGGCACCCACCGAGCATCCAAGGATTTCTGAAACCTCTTCGTAGCGTAAATCTTGATAAGTCACGAGTGTCAGTGCCAGGCGTTGGTTTTCTGGTAACTGTGCGAATGCTTTACGTATAATTTGTTGCTGTTCCTTTTTCTCTAATAGAACATCCGGCATATAACGCGTATCGCGCATTATATCTGTATGATAGACATCTTCGCCTTCCTCAACAAGGTCTTCAAGGTAGTACGTATTGCGTCGCGAACGGTTTCGCACCTCGTTTCGACACAAGTTAGTGGCGATGGTGTAGAGCCAACTTTTAAAAGATGCCGTTGGTTCATAACGACTTGCGCTTTTAAAGACCCTTAGGAACGTTTCTTGAGAGAGGTCTTCGGCGCGGTGGTAATCGTTAAGGGAGCGATGAATGTAGTTAATCAACGGATTTTGATAACGTCTGACCAACAACTCGAACGCGCTCATATCCCCTTTACGGCATTTCATCATCAAATCTTCGTCTGAAACGAATATGGTGTTTTCCGTATTGGCTATTGACACCGCGAAGTTCCTCGTTGTTTTTCTGATCGGTACTTACTATGAAGGTGCATTTACAGCAAGTTGTAATTTCAGTCGCACTGCCGTTTTATAGGCACTGACTGCCTCGCGTCGCTTCCCTTGGAATGTGTAGACCTTCCCAAGTTCGGAGTGCAATTCCGGGTGGTTGGGAATGAAACGGATGGCGCGTTTGTAAACGTCAACCGCCTCATCGTAGCGTTTAAGCAAACGATAGGTTGCCGCGAGATTCAAATGTGCTACTACTTCACTCGGTTCGCATGCCACTGCCATCTTGTAAGCGTCTATCGCGTTTTCGTACGCCTCAATCATAAAATAAGCCAGACCGAGATGGAAATGTGCCTCCGCCGATTCACGATTATGTTGAATTACCTGTTGGAATTCTTCAATTGCTTTTCCGAAATCTCGCGCTTTTAAGGCCTCCGCGCCCTGTTTCAGATGTTTCGCGACGGTTTGGTGCGTGTGAATATCAACACGTCCGCGCTGGATGAGTTCCTTTTGCAAGCCGCTGGAGGATACCTCAGTCTCATCAGGTGTTAGCGCGCGTCCTGCATCAGTCTTTCTGTCTTTCATGCTGCTTTCCCTATAAGCACAAGGCTGGATTCACTGTCTAATCTTACTGCGCGATGCGGAATCCAATTACGAACTCTGCGTATCCGTTGCTGAAGAAATCGTAACTTGTGCAGGTGCTATAGTCGTGATTGTAATACCATGCCCCCCCACACGCTACGCGAAAATTCCCATCATCATCGTAAGCCGTATCTGTCCATTCCCAGACATTGCCGACCATATCGTAGCATCCAAAAGGGCTCACGCCGTCTCTGAATGCAATGACGGGGGTTGTCGTTCCCGCGCCGAGTTCAGCGGTATTGCATCGCGGTTTGTCAATTTCATAGCCCCAGGGAAAGAGCCTATCATTGGAACCGCGTGCAGCGTATTGCCATTCCTGAAACGTCGGCAGTCTACCACCAACATAACCGGCGTACGCCTCTGCATCTTCACACGTGATCCAGGTGACCGGATGATCCCCTCTGTTTTCTGGATACCTACCGTCTGTCCAATCCTGTGGAGGTGTATGTCCAGTCTCCTGAACGAACCGTTCATATTGCGCGTTGGTTACAGGATAGACCCCTATCCTAAATTCATTGACTTCTAACGGTGCGCGTTCCTCACCGATACAGGCGATGCCAGCAGGAATATAAACAGTTGCATCTAACGCTTGTAGTGCCGCCTCTCGGACCTTCCCATCTTCATGTCCAAGTGCGTAACCGAGTGGTGAGATAACTTCCCCAACCGGTGGTGTGGTCAATTCCGGCATCGCCTCCCAACCGAGATCTGTGCTGAGTAGCAGCCGGGCTGCGTCAGATAACGATGCGTCGAAGTGCCATGTCCAGTAATCTTGGCATAGTTTTTGGAAGGCATCCGGCGCGTTGCTTTCTAAGAGTGCAATGCGAGATTCTTTTGGCTTTGTGATATTCAGAATATTTTTCGTCGTAACACCGTTGGTGCTTTCCATGTGCACTATGATAGCATAAAGAAACAGTTTTTTGCAAGCAGAAGGCGATACCAATTAGGGTCATTTAGTTTTAAAAGTTATTCTTTAGTAAAGTCAATGCTTGTTTAGGATGTGCGGCGAAATATCTCATTGTTTTAGCGATAGCTTCATATCCTGCTAAGCGTAATATAGAAAGTGCGGTGTTCCGCAAAGCTGCCATGACTGCCGGGATTGCGCCACAGCGGACTTGAGAAGCATCTTCACCGAGAAGCATGTCTCGGATCCAATGGGACTTATTTTCTATCGCCCAATGTCCGCGCTTGAGGCGTAAAAGGTCAGCTGCGGTGGCACGGTTAGGTTCAAGGCTCGTGATGCCATAGTGTGTCTGGCAGGCGACTTCTCCGGTTCGTAGGTTCTTGCGGGTGTATGTGCACTCGAAGACCTGCCGGACCCCTGGCCAGTCTATGTATTCATTAAGTGCGGTGCTTGCCGTCAAACGTCGTGTTTCAAAGCGTCCATGGGCTTGGTCAACGGTTTTGCGAGTGTCAAGGGTTTCTCCCCAGTCTTGGTGTTCTGCCTTGAGGATGTTATAGGCGGTCTGAAAGGTTGTTTCGGTAGGTCGCCGAAACAACCTTTCAATATCTTCATAGACCTGTTTATGGTTGGCTTTGACGGGTAAAACGTAATCCCCGCCTGATTCTAAAACCGATGCGCAAAAACGGCGTTGCGTCAATAGAGCATCTGCTGTCACGACCTTGCCAGAAACATCAAACGCCTTGAGGATTTCACGCGAGACGGGCACTTCATGCGTCTTCTCTGACATCGCTTTTTGCGTGAGAGTAATACCGAGTTCATGAGAAACGACTGACATCAAATGCGTGAACTTCGCACCTTGTTTCTTGCTACCCCGTAAGGTCTTGCCATCTATAGCGACAGCCGTCAGACCGCCTTGACTGCCCCAACCCAAGTCCTCAAGCGCACTTGAAGCCCACTGCGTCAGCACGGTTTCTAAGTCATCAATGTCTAATCTACGAAAAAGATTGTAGAATGTTGCGGCACATGGTGTTTTCCTATGTGTGAACCCTAAGGCTTTTCTGAGTGCCTTGTAGGTGCGTCCGTATTCAGCAATAGCTGCATAGCTGCGATATCCAGACATCATGGCAATGATAGCGAGTGCGAGGATTGCCTTTAGTGGATGTCTTTTGCCTTTTTCCTTGCGTGGGTCTGCGACGGATGCTAACATATCAAGTAAGTGGCGAGAGGGTTTTCTCGTCATGAGCTTCACCTCAAAGGTTGTGGTAAATTTTTAAGGTGAAGTATAGCATGTATGGCGTGAAAACTCACGCCATACATGCAGATATAAAAACATAAATCTGCCAAAGCAAAACTTAAAACTAAATGACCCTAGATACCAATTAGTAAGAAAAGTCGCTAACTGGATGTCGCGCTTATCAACTATTGTGGGATCGTCCCTAATCCAGGAATGATCTGCCGCTTACGTCTTTTCGTAACGCCCATCAACTGTTTCTCATAGAACGACAATTCTGAGAGTGGAAATTCCATTTCATGGAGTTGGTCGTAGAATGCCTTATCAATATATGCGAACACGCCGTCAAAGTATGTAATAGACCCCGCCTGACCTCGTTTTGCCAATTCCTTTTGCAGGAGGTCCTGAAGCAGTCCGCCTTGCGAATATTCATATCTTGTCATTGTGTCCTTCACTACCGAATCATATACGTCGGCATATACCACAGTCTCAGGGTTTTTCCACACCATGCCTTCTGTCTCGGTTGTTGGCATCCCATGTTTCTCAACAGCCTCCTTAATCATATTGTCCGCATTTATTACGGGAGTCTCGGTCACATAACCCGCCGCTCGCAATTTGTTATCCTTGAACGTATAGATGAGTTTACAATCGACACCGTTAATTTTATGCTTGTAGACGAGCGCGTTTTCAGCCCTTTCAAATACTGTATTCCCTGCTTCAGCAAGTTCAACACGTTCTTGACTGTATCCCCATGTCACTTCGCGAAAAGAGTAATTAGCGTCTTCGGAAAGCGCATCTAAAATTGAATGTGGGGCACAACCAATGGTCGTAACAGCCAACACACCTACCACATAGAAGACCAGGCAAGAAAGTCCGTTTCTGTTGTTGAAATTGAGTCGGATCGGATTCTGAACCGTTTCCCGAAGTTCTTTAGGGATTGCAATCATAATTTTCTCCTCTACAGTAATCAAGGCTCTTTCGGAATTTCTAACAGCAGTTCAATTTTTTGCCAAACCTCTTCTAAGGTCGCGACGGGTATCTGACAGATAAATGTTGTGTTTCGCTCTCTCCAAGCCACGCAACGGATTTGGTCTGCTAAAATAACACCGGTCACTACCAAATCTGGCGGGATAGGGACCTCAAACGGATACCCTTTCACTTTAGTGGTGATAGGACAAATGACCGCCAAACCGGTTTTTCTGTTATAGTCCCTCCTTGATAGAACTACAGCAGGGCGATGTCCGGCTTGCTCTCGTCCTTTTTGCGGCTCCAAGTCAATCCACACTACATCCCCGCGCCATGGAACGTACGCCATTACTCTCCTTATACTTCGCTTTTCACTGAAGGATCTGGGTTAGTCTCATCGGGCAGGTTATCCTCTGTGACCTGTGCTAATAAGGTGTCAAGCGTGTCTGTGGATTTCTTGAGTTTCGCTGGCGAATACGCTTCTTCTGGAATACTACGAGTCGGAGACGGATCTGTGTTACAATTTTGATCTACAGGGGTCGTCTCTGGATCCTTGCGCTGCACAGCATCTTCCCGTGGATCAAGATCGTTGTAAACGTCCATCTCTGGGTCGTTCCAGCCAGCACGGAGCCCGCATTCAATAAGCAGTGCAGTCTGTTCCTCCTCTGTTAGTGGACTGTCATCGTAGTATGTCCCGTTTCGCACTTGTTCATAAGTTTCAGCAGTTAATACAACATATTCTACATTCGTTTCTGGGTCAATAAGCCGTACAAGATTATTTTTTGATTCCTGAACCGCCTTCCGAAGTTCTATGGGAATTGGGATCATAATTTTATCCTCTACAGTCCTAAAATTTTGGGTATTTCAGTCAACGAAGCCATCTCATAGTCAGGTTGAATCTCTGTATCGTTCGGTACGCTTTCGCGATTGAGCCAGACGCAAGGCGCGCCAACGTTCTTTGCACCCGCAACATCGTTTTTGAGAGAGTCTCCTACATGTAGCATTTGCGTCAATTTACAACCGGCGCGTTGTGCGGTAATCTCAAAGATTCTTGGATGAGGTTTCTCGATCTGTACATCTTGGGAAAAAACAACAAAAGCAAAACGCCCGTCCAATCCACAGCGTTCTGGATAGGTGTTCCCGTTTGAGAGCAGTCCGAGTTTGAAATGCGGTGCCAGAATATCGAAGGTCGGGACGACATCTGGATACAACTCTATATCTTCAAACCGATGTTTCCGATATATCGCATTCAGATGGGCAGCAAGGTCTTTATCTGGACAACCCACGTGTTCAAGTGTCCGTTCAAAGGCGCCTCGGCGGATTTCTTCTAAGCTCCAGACTTTACCCTTCACCTCTTCGGCAAATTGTTCACGAATCGCAATCATATTGTCGATTGTCAGGTTTAGGACGCGCGGCGTTGGACGCTTTCTTTGCAGTGCCGCCAATGTGTATTTGAGCGAATGACGCATGACTTTGTGGAAGTCCCACAAGGTCATGTCGCCGTCAAAAGAGATTGCCGAAATTCGCAAGATGTCCTCCATTAGAGATTAGGATACTGGAACACCGATTGAGGCGTGGATCTGGGCGAACTTCCACGATGCGTCAATCTTTTCCAAGACCCCCGTCATCCGCATCACGAATTCCTCCGGTGTACCTTGCCATCTGAGTCGCCAGACTTGGCGCGTGTAGAACCACGCAACACCGTCACGTTCCTGCACATTGAGATTAATAAACGTGATGCTGAAATCCTCAGTGCTTGCGACGTGATTTTGGTAATACGCGGCGATTTCTGCACTGCCCTCAATAACTTCATCGGCATCGGTGCCAATCTTGATATAATGAGAAGCAGGCAGCATCATTGCAATAAGGGTTTCAGCATCTCTGGCAACGAGTGCGTCAAAATACGCTTGGACGGTATCATGCGCATTCGGCATCGTGGATTCCTGTGAGGGCGTTCCATAAAGCGACACTCATCTGTTCGCACGCTTGGATAACGGTGGCGTGTGACGCCGACGGCAATTCAGCCATTCGCTCAAGTAGCATCTCCGCTTCATGATCGTTGTGCGAATGCGTTTCAAAATACGGTTCTACTGTTTTTGGGAGTTGATAGAACGCCTTCAAACCGACTAATTTCGATTGCGCTGTTGCCGGTTGCTGTGCCTCAAAGGCGTAGAGTGCACCGAGTGCCGTCGCGCGTTCAGAGAAGAGTTCGTTTGCGGTTTCGACGAGGGTCTTCACCTGCGGAATCTCTGCTTCAGAAACAGTCGTGTCGAGTCCTGTCGCGAAGTCAGCCCACAAGTCGATATGTTCGATCTCTTCTGCTGCGGTTTCGGCATCGCCGACGGTTTCCCATCCATCCGGCACGGTGGATATGAAAGCACCGTATTCACGGGCATAGGAACGCAGGGCATGGCGTGGTAATTCGCCAGTACTCCATGCTTGATAAAATGGGTGATTAAGTAGATTGTGATCTGCAATTTTACTGTCTAATGCTTGTTTGAAATCCATCAAATTGGTTACTCCGTTTCTTTTTGCTGGATAAAATTCAACAGCACGGCTGTCTTTAGGGACTGGTAAACCTGAAATCGAAAAGAGCCGTCTGTGAGGTGTTTTTAGTATAACATAAGGTGGGTATCGGTGTCAAGAAACGGTTATCAGTTTCTTATCTGTAGGAGAGGTTTGTAACCCCGACTGCTGACAACCGACTGCTGACAACCAGATAAAAATCATTTTGAATTAAACGAGAAATTTGATATAATAATCTTAGTTAGTCGGAGGCACTGTTTGCTGAAGAGGGTTGCTATGACTGAAGAACAAAAGTTCATCTTTGATCTCGCAGAATCACTGACCGAGATAGCACGAGCAGACGCGTTGCAAAGTGTCTCAGGGTGGCGATGGACAGTATTGGGTGTAATTCTCGGTATCGTGCCTACTATTAATGTCATCCTGCTCGGTATATTCACCGTTACTGTGAGTGTCTTGACACCTAACATAGATTTGTCATCGTCGAAACGACTGGTGTTTTATTTTCAAAATCCGGCGTGCTATACAGCAGAATACCGGAAAACAGCAAAAAAGTTACGGTGCATGCGAACGCTCTATGGGTGGCTTGCTGGTGTTATTATTTTCAATTTCTTCTTTTGACGGGGAAAAGAGACACGAATGGCAGATGAATCACGACCTTACACAGGTCTGGAAGACCAGCTTATCTTACGAGACCATCTCGCTGCGGATCGGACTATCCTTGCGAATGAGCGAACTTTCCTCGCGTATATCCGTACAGCACTCACCCTATTCGTGGCAGGTTTATCCTTCGTACATCTCAAGATATTCGATTCCCACATTGTTGAGGTGATAGGTGTTATCTTCATTTTATTGGGCATTGTTACCTTCTTTCTCGGACTCGTGAGATACAAGCGGATGCAGGGACTGATTCGTAAAATTAAACAAGAAGAACTGAAAGCATTAGAGGAAAAGAATTCACCATGAAAATAAGAGAAGTCGTTGTAACCGGTCAGAACCAAGTCGAATTACAAACTGCCGATATGGATACACCCGTGCTTGCTGCCAACGAGCTCCTGATAGACACGGAGTATACGTTTATCAGTAGTGGAACGGAACTTGCCAACTATACGGGTAGGGAGCCGAAGGTTTTTCAAAAGGGTGAATGGTGTGAATATCCGTGGCGTTCCGGCTATGCGAATGTCGGCATTGTCCGTGAAGTGGGTGCCGGTGTTACCCGTGCTGCACCGGGGGATCGGGTTTTTACTTACGGACGGCACGCTTCGACAATTCTGTACTCGCAAGATCGGTTGGTCGCGCCTGTCAAGCAAGCCATGGATCCGGCTGTCGTTGCGGCATCGCGGATGGCGGGGGTTGCTATGACTGCGATTGTCGTCGGTGAAATTGGTGCGAATCCGTGGGTTGTTGTTTTTGGATTAGGACTCGTCGGGAATTTGGCATCGCAGATGTTTCGGATTCACGGGTGCCGTGTTATTGGTGTAGACCCAGTAGCGGAAAGACGCAAACTTGCCCAACGGTGCGGAATTGAGCACACTGTCGGCGGTAGTACCGACGCAGCACAGGCGGAGATTCAGGAGATTACCGATGGCGATCTCGGCAATATTACCGTTGACGCTGTTGGGCATAGTGGTGTTGTTATGCAAGCACTTCGTGCGACCGCTAACCACGGGCAAATCATCATTCTTGGTTCACCGCGCGTTAGGGTTGATGGCAATCTGACGGAGCTTCTGTCTGACACACATTTGCGATGGATTACCATTCGTGGGGCATTAGAATGGTGTGTCCCGATGTATCCCGACATCGGCGACCGTACCTCGCAATGGAGTAAACAGCAGACGATTTTTGACTGGATGGCGCGTGGCAAACTCCACGTCGCGCCTTTAATCTCCCACCGACTCAAACCTGAGCAGATTAAACAGGCTTACGACGGCCTCCTCAATGAACCGAACGTCTATACAGGCGTGGTTTTAGATTGGACATCGGATTAAGTTGGTAGTTAGGAGGAATATCATGGGAAAGACAGAGCTGTTTCAGAACTGCATCGAATCTGAATTGCCGCCAGGACTCAAGTCAAGGCTGGATAAGAGGCAAGTGACAGATATGGTGTTCTCACCGGATGGCACGCGGCTCGCTGCCGGTGGCAATGGACGTATCTGGATATACGATGTAGAAAGTGGCGCGCAATTTGCGATGCTCTCAGGTTATACAGAAAACATCCGCGCATTGGCGTTTGCGCCGAATAACACGCTACTTGCCAGTGGCAGCGAAGACAATACGCTCCGACTCTGGGATACTGCCACGGCGCGTGAAGTATTGACACTTGCCGGGGATTCCAATTTAGTGCAGGCATTGGCGGCTTCGTCGCCTGATGGTGTCCCACTACCGAGTTGGGACCCTCGCACAGAAAGGCTCCTTGCGACCTCTAATGAAAATCCAGGGCGCGTGAGAAGTTTAGCCTTTTCACCCGACGGCACAACCCTCGCAAGCGGCAGTGCCGATGGGCGGATACGATTGTGGGAAGTTGAGACGGGCGCGATCTTGACATCTCTCTCAGTGCATGATGGACTCGTCTTGGCTTTGGCGTTTTCTCCTGATGGCGAAGTGCTGGCGAGTGGTGGTTCGGATACCCTCGTTCGCTTGTGGGATTTAGAGAGCCAACGATTGATCGCTACCTTGAGAGCGCACACTGATTCCATCAGTGCATTAGCGTTTTCCAATGACGGTGAAATTCTCGCAAGTGGCGGACGGGATCGCTACCTACAATTATGGAATGTGGGTACCAAAGATCTTGTGTCAACATTTCCGGTCCAGGAAGGTGTTATTCGGGAGTTAACATTTTCACCGGATGGTGGGAAACTGATGTGTGCGACCCGTGAGGGTTTCCTGCTTATAAGGGAATGACACATACACACGGTAGGCGAGGTTTCATGAGGATTCGGCTATCCGTTCACAATCTACTGCTACAGTTAATTCATGCGTGCCGCTGCCAAAGACAACCCCCTTGAGTGGTGTTACGTCCGCATAGTCTCTCCCCCAAGCCACAGTAATATGTCGGTCGGTCGGTATTTGGTTATTTGTTGGATCGAAATCTACCCAACCGAATTGCGGAAGATAAACAGAAAACCAGGCGTGGGAAGCATCAGCACCCGCTAACGGTTTTTGGTCAGTTGGTGGGTCTGTCTCAATGTAGCCGCTAACATAACGCGCAGCGAGTCCTAAAGCCCGAAGGCAGCCAATGCCGAGGTGCGCAAAGTCTTGGCAGACCCCGCGACGGTGCTTGAGGACATCTACGAGCGGGGTAGCAATTGTAGTGAAGCCGGGATCATACGTGAAGTCGGCGTAGAGGCGAGCGGTTAAATCTTCAACCGCCTCAAGGAGGGGTCGTCCATTGGTGAACGATTTTTCAGCGTAATCATGAAGTTCAGGCATCACTGGAATCATTGAGGATTTGAGGATATACTGGTGTATCTCCAGAATTTCTGGATCTAAATCCGTGTGTAACCGCCGATGTGCCGCTTCCCAAGATAGATGTTCCGCGAAATCTCGTTGTCGTTCTCTGCCTTTGACATCCACATGACTGGTAACTGTTATGGTAAGTTGGTTATGGGGCTGCTGGATTGTGAAGTAGTAGACGGTATTTCCGAAAAAGTCCTTGCGTGCTCGGCACTCCTTCGGTTCAGGTTCAACGGTGAATTGGCTGTCACTGCACGCCTGATAGGCGAAGTTGCGCGGGGTCAGGCGTGCTTCGTTGTAACAGAGGTTCACCGGATGGGTATAACTGTATTCAGTTTTATGCGTAATCTTGTAGTTCATGTGAATAGCGAACCGCGAATAGCGAACCGCGAATAGCGAACCGCTAATTGCTATTTGTTGTAGTTAGCTGCTGCGGTCTCTGGACATGACTGAAGTAGGTTTGTGTCAGTACGTCAGAAATGTCAACCAATATTTGTGCGAGCCGAACGAGGAGTTTTTCTAACCCTCTCCGTTGTGTTGTGTGTTCTGAATGTTCAGCGAGGTCCATCGTATTAGAAAGCTGGAGCTGCGTTAGAGCCTCAAGAATAAGTTGTTCTTCCTCGCTAAGCCGGTAACCGAGTTTTTCTCTTGGTAGCGCACGGATTTGTTCTTCAAGTCGTTTGAGTTGATAGAGGAGCGAGCGCGGATTTTCAGCATCAAGCAGCAATAGCTCAAGAACTGTCGGAAAGTGAAGTGCCGAACGGTATCGACTCCGATAAGTAATCAGACTTTCAGTAGCAGCGAGGAGAGATTCAAGCAGCATATCTTCAATCCAATCATCTTTCACAGCAACAAGACTCGAACGGCACAGCACGATGAGAAGGAGTGCCCGTTCAATACGCCGTCCGATATCCAAACTAATCCAACCGATTGTCTGCGTCATACTTTCAGCGTTTAACCCACTCAGGGCTGAGAGAAAGATCATGAGTTGATCGAGCGAAGCCAATTCCGCTTCTTGCAGCACGAGGTCTGTTAATACCTGTGCACTTGTGTCTCGGTCTTCTGGAACGCTTTTTTCGAGTATTGTACATAGATTTTCGATGTTGTTCATCACGCGCCACGTGTCGGTTGACCACCGGTCCCGGACTGCGTACGCCGCACTTACGAGTGCCTGAAGCGTTGACACCAAGCTACCGCTATTTTCTGTATTGAGCATAATCGAAAGGATCTCGTTGCCTAACGGCTCTTCACTGTTGTTGGCAAAACTCGGGTGAGAGGAGGTTAAGCCGGTCAGGGAACGGAGCATGCTGCGGAGGTAAGTGAGTTCGGAGACTTCTCTGGCATCTTCGCCCAAGGTTTCAATAAGGCGTCGAGAGGGTGACACCCGTCCTAAGCGCGAAGTTTCTAACCCCATCTTTCCCATTTTCGCTTTATCGAGCATAATCCGAAGGAGCCGCGCTTGCCCCTCGGCGCGTTCTGCATAGCGTCCGACCCAGAATAGGTTTTCAGCGGCGCGACTCGATAGTCCGACAGACGCGCTCGCGGTCTGTATACGTCCGGTGCGTTGTTGCCATAAACTGATGTGCGGTTCTGGTTCCGGCGCGAGGACCCAAGTATCTTTACTAACGCCCCCATCTTGAATCGAGATTGTCAGTTCCGCTTTTTCACCTGCACATCGCGTGAGTCCGCCCGGCATCACGACGTATCCCTCTTTTTCCCGAAATAAAAAGTTGCGCAGAATCGCGCGTCGCGGTTCCAGCGCGCCGTCAATGAGTGAAGGCGTTGTAGAGAGGTGGACATGCTCCTGCCCGACATAGAGATGCGGTTCAGCGTTAATTCGATCCCGAAGTGCGTCGAGTTCAGCACTACTGAGTTCCATTCCAAACAAGGAGCGGCTGCCACGTTGACGATGGATCGGTTTGATGACCAGTTTTCTAAGGTTCTCTAACACATACTCTTGTTGTTTGGGGTGTCCGCACCACCATGTGGCAGCCGAGGGGAGCTGTAGGTCTTCACCTATTAATCGTTTTGAGATATTCGGTAGGAATGGCATCAAACCGGGATTCTCCAAAACGCCGCTACCGGGAGGATTTATCACAATTACATTTCCCTGTCGAATGACTTCCAGCAATCCAGCAACACCGAGCCGTGAATCTTGTCGGAGTTCCAACGGGTCACAGAAGGTATCATCCACTCGGCGGAGAATAATATCAACGGGCCGTAAGCCGTCTATTGATTTCAACCAGACCCGTCCGTCCCAGACCGTCAAATCGTCCCCTTGCACTAAAGTGTAGCCGAGGTAACTCGCGAGGTAGGCGTGCTCAAAATAAGTTTCATTGAGTGGTCCGGGAGTTAGCACAACAACGTGTGGGTTATCTATCTGGCGTGGGGCCATACGTGTAGCGTTTTCCAGTTGCCCAAGTTGATATTGTAAGGGCATGTCCAGTATACTGTTCTGTAGTGAGCGAAAAAAGAAGGAGAGTCGATGAACACCGACTTCGCCGAAAAGATGAGGTAGTGCACGGGCAAGCGCGGTTCGATTTTCCAATGCGTAGCCTGCCCCCGATGGTGCCTGTGTTCGATCACTGAGTACCCACATTTTACCATCCGACCCTCTCGCTAAATCGGCGGCGTAATTCAAGAGAAACGGAAGTCCAGGGGCAGTAAGCCCGACACATGCCCTTAGGAAACCCGCATGGGCATAGACCACTTCTGGTGGTATCAATCCCTCTTTAATTAAAGTGCGTTCCCCGTAGATGTCCATCAAAATTAGGTTTAGGAGTTCCGCACGTTGTTTGAGTCCAACAGAGATGGTATCCCAGTCAGCATTCGAGATAATGAGTGGAATCGGATCCAACGCCCACGGGCGATGCCCGTGTTGTTCGCCGTGTACCACATAAGTGACCCCATTCTCACGAAGCAGGCGTTGGACTTCTGCGTGCCGAGATTCCATCTCCGTGAGTCCGAGGGTGTCGAGTGCCTGCATGAAGGTGTGCCAGTGTGGATTGATGGATTTATCTCGGTTTAGCATCTCATCAATCTGTTCACCGTAAGGCGTATCGGCGCGTTTAGTGCTATAACTATCCTTAATCACCTTCCAATTTGTTGTGTCTGTTCGTTGCATCTTGTTTTCTGCTGAGTTTAGAGATGTGTTGATGATTTTCCCACGGTTAAAACCCAATCGCTAACCGCTAACCACCATTCAACCTGAAGAAGTCCTACGAAGATCCAATGTATACGGATATTCAGCGTTTGTCTCTTCTGGCGGAACAGCCGTCGGCCCCGGAGACGTGCCTTCCGTCAGAAAGTGTCCAGTCGTTGGACCCGACGGTTGCGGTTGAATAATGCCCGGTGTGTGTCCATCTGCGCCGAAACGACTTGTCCGGCGCCCCTCTGCTTCGTAAGCGTTGACTGGGAAGGTATCGTAATGTCTTCCACCCGGATGTGAGACGTGATAGGTACAACCGCCGATTGCCCTACCGTTCCATGTGTCGATGATGTCAAATACGAGTGGAGAATGTATACCGATCGTCGGGTGCAATGCTGATGGCGGTTGCCACGCCCGGTAACGGACCCCACCAACGTATTCTCCGTGCGTTCCGGTATTGTGCAGAATTAAACGCCGTCCGTTGCATGTAACAGTGTATCGCGAGTCCGTCAGTCCACGGACCTTCACCTGCACCCGCTCAACAGAAGAATCGACGAAACGAGAGGTCCCTGCCCGTGTCACTTCCTCACCTAACACGTGCCACGGTTCAATTGCCATCCGTAATTCCAGTTCAATATCTTGGACGTTTACAATTCCCAATTTTGGGAATCGGAATTCAAAGAACGGGTCAAGCCACGTCATCTCAAATGGATACCCCGCTTCTTGAAGCTCGCTAACCACTTCTTGTATATCGGCGCGAACGTAGTGATGGAGCATAAATCGGTCATGTAATTCCGTACCCCAGCGCACGAGTCTACCTTTATAGGGGGTTTTCCAAAATTTGGCGATGAGTGTCCGAATCAGAAGCATCTGAACAATGCTCATCCGTGCGTGTGGCGGCATCTCAAAAGCGCGCATCTCCAGCAATCCAAGCCGACCACTTGCGGAATCGGGCGAGTAGAGTTTATCGATGCAGAACTCGGCACGATGCGTGTTCCCTGTGAGGTCTACCATCAGGTGTCGCAGCAACCGGTCGATTAGCCAAGGAGAGGGTTCTTCTGCTTCGCCGTTGGATGCTTCGGGTATCTGCTCGAAAGCGACTTCGAGTTCATAAAGTTGCTCATCGCGCCCCTCGTCTACACGCGGTGCCTGACTCGTTGGACCGATGAAAGTACTGGAGAAGAGATACGATAAACCCGGGTGGTGCTGCCAGTATGTAACGAGACTCCGTAACAGATCGGGTCGTCGTAAGAGTGGACTATCAGCAGGCGTTCGACCCCCGACAATAATGTGGTTGCCGCCACCGGTGCCGGTGTGCCTGCCGTCTAACATGAATTTTTCAGCACTCAGTCCTGTGAGTCGTGCTTGCGCGTAAAGCGTTGTGGTATTGTGGACGAGTTCGTTCCAATTTTCCGCAGGATGGATATTCACCTCAATCACACCCGGATCGGGTGTCACACTCAACGATTGAATCCGCCAATCGTGCGGGACCTCATAGCCTTCGATAATCACGGGCATATTCAGTGCGTCAGCAGTGGCTTCTGTGGCTTCAAGGAGTCTCAAGTAATGTTCTAAATGTGTTAGCGGGGGCATAAATATGTGCAATCGTCCGTCGCGCGGTTCAACGCAGAGTGCCGTTTGAAAAATCGTCTCTTCTTCCTCGTCTTTTGGCGTTGATGTGTTTTGTGAGTTGGCTTGGTCTGATGCGTCTAAGTTCTCTTCACGTGGTTCAAGCGGATCGCGTTCATAGATTTCTTCTCGTTCTTCGGGCGGCACCCACTGCATGGACTCCAAGGGTAGCCGGAGTCCTATCGGTGAATCGCCGGGGATTAAGAACATGCGTCCACCTTTGAAGGTCCACGCACAACTTTCCCACACCTCCTCCGCGAGGTTCCATCGTAACGGTAGCGCGTAGCCAATCGGTTCACCGAGGGTTTCTGTATATAGGAGTTCTGCGAGTCGATGGCGTTCGGATGCCTCTTTAAAGTCAAAGTCGAGTGGGTCTATATTGGTAGGGAGTCTATCTTCTGTCCAGAGGAAAAAGAGGGCATCTTCATAAGCCGGAACAATCGAGTCTGGTGTAATTTTCAATAATTCCGTAAGGTGGCGCGTCCATCGTTCAGCCTCTTGGACCCCGAACCCATAGTCCCTGTGAGGTTCAGCGAGCAGTTTATCGTTCTTCCAGACAGGCACCGCGTCTTTACGCCAAAAGCATCCGAACTTCCAACGCGGTAACGATTCACCCGGATACCACTTCCCCTGTCCGTGATAGAGGGTGCCCCCGGGTCCGAAACTATCCCGCAAGCGTCGCAAGAGCCCTGCGCCTAACGCTCTTTTTTTGAGGCTGTCCGCTTCCGTGTCCCATTCTGGACTGTCTGGGTCGTCAATGGATACGAAGGTGGGTTCGCCTCCCATTGTCAACCGGATGTCGTGCTGGATTATATCTGCGTCTACTTGCTGACCGAGGGCATTAATATCTGCCCATTGTGTCTCCGTATAGGGTTTTGTCACGCGCGGATCTTCGTGGATGCGTTGGACGGTGTTGGTATAGGTAAATTCTGTTTCGCAGGGGTCTGTATAGCCGGTAACGGGGGCAGCACTCACTGGATCCGCTACGCACGCTAACGGAATGTGCCCCTCACCGGCAAGTAAGCCCGATGTTGGGTCCAACCCTATCCACCCTGCGCCGGGGGCGTAGACTTCACACCACGCATGTAGGTCGGTAAAGTCTTGCGGCGGACCGGCGGGTCCATCAACAGGTTTCTGATCAGCGACGAGTTGGACGAGGTAGCCTGAGACAAATCGAGCCGCTAAACCGAGATGTCGCAATATCTGAACGAGGAGCCAACCTGTGTCCCGACAGGAGCCAATCTGTTTTTCTAACGTCTCCTCGCAGGATTGCACGCCGGGTTCCATACGGATTGTGTATTTTATCTTTTGCGAGAGCGACCGGTTGATGTCAACAAGAAAGTCAATGAGTTTCTTGTTCGTACGCGGAACGTCTGCCAGTAGTGCTGTAAGGAGTGGACCGTTTTCTTTGATTTCAAGAAAAGGCGTTAGTTCCTCTTTAAGCTGTGCTTCGTAGTCAAATGGGAAGTGTTCGGCACTTGATTCGAGGAAAAAGTCGAACGGATTGATAACGGTCATATCCGCCACAACATCTACTTCAATAGACAACGCACGCGTGGGTTCAAGGAAGATGACGCGTGCTTGGTAATTCCCAAATGGGTCTTGTTGCCAGTTGATGAAATGCGTCTTTGGTTCAATCTTGAGCGAATAGGCTTCAATCGGTGTACGGCAGTGGACCGCAGGTCTCAATCGAAAAACATGTGGAGACAAATTGACAAGCCTGTCGTAACGATAGAGTGATTTGTGGTTGATAGCTACACGGATTGCCATCTTTTTTGTTACTAAATCTGGTCGCCGTTCCACTTCGTTTCACGGCGGTGTTCAGTTAATTCCAACCCTCTTTGAGTTATCAAAGGATTTTACGAATTGTCGATCAGCATTGCTAAAAGAAACGCCAATCAGACATACATTATCAGGAATCGTTAACGGGTCGCAAAGCGAAAAATGTCTTGTGGATATCTTCACCGACTGAGTTGAGTTTGGTTTGGAACGCGTCAAGAAATTCGTGCAAACCGCTGGATAGCACCTGTTTAACTTGGGCGTACGCAAATTCTGCCCGGAGCTGCCCCAATCGCTGCTCTGCTGAATTGGAGAACGTTTCCAACGGGGTTCCAGAGATGGCGTGCAATGATTCTTCTGCCTTGGAGAGACAGTAGAGCACTGAGCGCGGAAATTCACGGTCTAACAGGAGAAAAGCAACCACATCGTCTGGGGAGATGAGTCCGTAAGTACGGCGGTACATCTCGAAACCGCTGGCAGAGTGGAGCAGTGCCCCCCACTGAATATCGTCGAACGGGGTATTCACATCCCAGACAGACGGGAGTAGGATAAAGTATTTAACGTCAACAATTCTCGATGTTTTATCGGCGCGCTCAATAAGTCGTCCCAACTGACTGAAATGCCAGCCTTCACTGTGCGACATGATGTTATCGGTCAATCCGACGAAGAGATGGGACGCGAGTTTGATGTCCCTAAAGAATTCATGGGGTTCGGTCATTGCCCATTCTTCGGAGGTATTGGTGACTAACAGGTAAGCGTCGTTTAGCTGCTCCCACATCTCTGAGGAAATGTTTTCACGTATAGATCGGGCATTTTCACGGGCAGCCCGTAGACAAGAGATAATGGAGTTCGGATTCTCAGCGTCAAATGCCAGGAACCGGATCACCGATTCACGAGATGCCTCACCGTAGCGTTCGTCAAACACTTCGTCGTCCCCTGTTGTCGCGACAAGCGGTTCCCATTGGGCTTGCATGCCCGTCGGCATGTCGAGGATAAGGTGAAGGTTTACGTCGACGAAGCGCGCAACGTTTTCGGCGCGTTCAATGTAGCGGCTCATCCAATAAATTGATTCTGCAACGCGACTAAGCATAACTTCCTCCTATACGGTACCTGACAGGACCCAGGTGTCCTTGCTACCGCCGCCTTGGGATGAGTTGACAACCAGGGAGCCTTTTTTCAGCGCAACCCGTGTTAATCCACCCGGAAGAACGTAAATATCTTCGCCGTAAAGGATAAACGGACGTAAATCAACGTGTCGTCCTTCAAAATGATCATTATCAATAAGCACGGGTACACGTGAAAGTGCAAGGGTCGGTTGCGCGATATAGTTACGTGGATTGTCTTTAATACGGCGTGCAAACTCTTCCTGTTCTGCGTGAGTCGAGTGCGGACCAATCAGCATTCCATAGCCGCCAGACTGGTTGGCTTCTTTCACAACGAGTTCATCGAGATGCTCCAAAACGTATTTTCGATCTGTATCCTCCCAACACATGAAGGTCGGGACGTTTGGAAGGATAATATCTTCGCCGAGGTAGTACTTGATGATCTGTGGGACGAAGGAGCAGATGACTTTGTCGTCGGCGACACAGGTGCCGGGAGCATTGACGAGCGCGATACGTCCCGCTTTATAGACATCCATTAAACCGGGAACACCGAGCATTGATTCAGATTTGAACGTTTTCGGGTCAAGGAAATCGTCGTTGATTCGGCGGTAGAGGACATCAACACGTTCAAATCCTTTTGTGGTCCGTGCGTGAACGAACCCGTCCATTACGACGAGATCGCGGCCTTCGACTAATTCGGCACCCATCTGTTGTGCGAGGAAAGAGTGTTCAAAGTAGGCAGAGTTGTAGATGCCGGGTGTGAGGAGGGCAACTTCAGGGGACGGCACTCTATCGGTTACGAGGTAGCGGAGCATATTCAGCAGATGGCTCGGGTAATCCTCGACGGGTTGAATCTGGGCCATCCCGAAGAGTTGGGGAAACGTCCGTTTCATTAACTGCCGATTTTCCACGACGTAAGAGACACCGGAGGGGCAACCGAGATTATCTTCCAAGACGTAGAATTGCCCATCGCTATCGCGCACTAAGTCTGTGCCGGTGATATGACACCAGATACCGCGGGGCGGGTCTAAACCGATGCACGGCTTCAGGTATCGTTCTGATGAGAGCACGACATCTGAGGGAACAACCCCGTCTTTGAGGATTTTCTGGTCGTGGTAAACGTCGTCGATGAATAGGTTGAGTGCATGGATACGCTGTTTGAGTCCACGTTCTATCCAATCCCATTCAGCGGCATCAATAATCCGCGGGATAAGATCAAAGGGGAAGATTTTTTCGATACCTTGTTCATCAGCGTAGACATTGAAGGTTATGCCCATGCGAAGCAAGGCATATTCAGCGGCTATTTGACGGCGCGCCAATTCGCCGTCAGGAAAGCCTTCAATCCGCTCCACTAACATCTGAGCCGCGGGGCGCGCGCTCCTGTCTGGCGCGAACATCTCGTCATAGAATTCTTCAGTGTCGTATCCCTCAAATCCTGTCATTGCAGGAGCCTCCTCTACCTTGACGCGACTTTAAACATATTATTTATTTTCGCTATCCTATCACACTTTGACATATTTGTCCAAACTTTAGTTATTGTCCGGTTCTCACTAAAGTAGGTAGGCGAGGTTTCGTTGGGGAAATCCGCAGAAACACCCAAGCAAAAACCCCAAGCAAAAACACCTCGCCTGTCACAATGTATCAATAATCCTAAAATTCACTGCCTGAATTTAGACAGCCGTTTGGAAGGCTTCCCATGCGTCGCCCGCTGCTGCGGCTTGATGTTCCAACTCGGTGCGCCATCCGGCGACTTTCCCGGATTTAATCTGTCGAATATCAAAGCCAGCGTATCTGTCCTCAAGCGTGTCTCCGAGTTTCTGGGTTTTTGCCCACCGGTCCCATGCCGTTTGCATCCACGCGTGTGGCAGTGCCTCTCGGACGGCGGGATCGAGTTGCCACGCGCTTCGCGCATCGGCAACCGATGGTTCACCGGTGGATTCACCTGACCATTTCGACCAACCGATTGACAGTGTGTTGCGCTCGCGTTCAGGCACGGTGTGTCCTGTGTGAATGTTATTGCCGTTGCGGATGAGTGCCTCTCCGGGTTTGAGCCGAATAGCGACCTGATCCGGCAACGGGTCCTTCCCGTTCCAACTCGGTGTATAGGGAACGCCCTGATCCTTCATTGCCTGTGGGAGTAGGACGTCGTGTTCAAACGGGGTACGCCATCGGTGGTGGCTACCCGGAATGAGTTCGTGGCATTCGTCGTCCGTGAGTGCCAAAAACATGCTCACGCCGTTGCGTTCTTTAATTCGCTTCTCATTGCTTTCTTGAATCTCTTTCCAGCGGATCCGTTCTACTTCTTCGGAATAGTCTTCAGGTGTGTTTCCGCGGATTTCCCGTTGTGAGAAATAACCTGCGCCGTCCCCCCACCACGTCACGTCTCTATGCCAACTGGGTCCGTTTTGGTTCCGTCGAGGGTTTGCCCACAGCAACATACCACTAAATGTCATGTCCTCAGGTTGAAGCCCGTGACACCAAGATGCAACAAAGTCGAGGAAATCCGAAGAGCCGTGGAACTCGGCGAAACTTGATTCGCCGAAAGCGGGGTGGATGAGGCCTCGGATTGCCCACGGTTCGTCTTCCGCGGCACGGTGGACATAACCCTTTGAGCAGTCGATGATGTCGTAGACGTTTTCTGGGGCGGTTGCATCGGTAACACGCCGACCCGCCTCTCGAAGAATAGGAATCCAAGGGTTATCGACAAAGTCGTTGATAATAACAAAACCGTGCTCCTTCATGTATGCCAACCTTTCAGGTGTGGCACCTGGAGCCGAAAGTTCGGGTTGGAAATCTGCAAACGCTGTCGCGCGATAAGTTTCTTTCGTGTCCATTGTTATTCCTCCGTGTTAGACAGGGACTTTGAACCAGTAACGACGCTATTTTAGCATATTTCGCGTATTTCTCAAAACTTTAGTGCTGGCTATCAGCGGTCAGCGGATAGCAGTCAGCAATCGGCGGACAGTGGAGGGGTTCGGTTTGACTTTGTTTATCTGCTATGTTATATTATCTATATCACCTCAATAGAATAACCTGCCATTTCTGAAGATTTACAATAGGAGAAAGTAATGGGTACAGAATCAACACCACAAGAGAGACGTTTCGCGTTAAGTGCGGATGAGTTGGCGTACTGGAATGAGAACGGTTATCTCGTCCGTTTGAACGTCTTCACGCCTGAAGAGAACGACGCGTTTCGTCAGGTTGCTGAAGATATTGTTGATGGCAAACGTCCGTTTCCATCCCAGCACATTGATCGAAACGCGCTTGTTAGAGACGGAAAAATCGAGGAACAAGGCATCTATGCGATGCACAAAATCCATTTTCCGAGCTGCTATGACCCAGAATTCCTTGCCCGTGTACGGGATCCGCGTCTCACTGACCCGGTTGTTGACATTCTCGGTCCGGATATCCTCGGTATCAACACGCTCTTTATCTGGAAAGCACCGAAGATTGGTCTCGGTTTCCCGTGGCATCAAGACAAGTTCTACTTCCGTTCTCGATTCAATACGGAGACGACTGTCGGGACATGGACGGCGATTGACCCGGCAGATACGGGAAACGGGTGTCTCTATGTTATTCCGGGCAGCCACAAATGGGATATTTTTCAGCACGATGATATTGAAGGTTCACAACAGCAGGAATTCAAACTGGCACGGGGGGTGCGCGACGCAGACGGTGTTGCGATAGAGGCACCGCCGGGTGCAGTGATCTGGTTCCATAGCCATCTTTTACACAAAAGCACGGACAACCACAGCCTGCGGTTCCGCCGGAGTTTCGTTTCCCATTATCTCAGTGCGCAGGCGGAGTGGTCGAATGGTCGGAGAGGACAACCGGTCATGTGGGTTCGCGGTGAGACCTTTCCCGGTAAGGTTAACGAAGTGAGACGCGAAGTCATCCCTATCTCTGAATAGGTGTGAACTTAACAGGAGAGAGTAATGAACACAGAATCAACACCACAAGATCGGCGTTTTGGTTTGCGTTCAGATGAGTTGGCGTGTTGGAACGAGAACGGTTATCTCGTCCGTTTGAACGTCTTTACGGCTGAAGAGAACGATGTTCTCCGTCAAGTCGCTGAAGACGTTGTGGACAAGAAACGTCCCTATCCGTCTACAAACATTAATCAGAACGCGCTCGTCAGAGACGGAAAAATAGAAGAACAAGGCATCTATGCGATGCACAAAATTCATCATCCGAGTTGTTACTGCCCGGAATTCCTCACACGTGTCCGCGACCCCCGTCTCACTGACCCGCTCGTTGACATCCTCGGTCCAGACATCCTTGGCATCAACAATCTGTTTATTTGGAAAGCACCGAAGATTGGTCTCGGTTTCCCGTGGCATCAAGACAAGTTCTACTTCCGCAATCGGTTTAAAACGGAGACGACTGTCGGCACGTGGACGGCGATTGACCCGGCAGATCGTGAGAACGGGTGTCTCTACGTTGTCCCGGGCAGCCACAAATGGGATATTATGGAGCATGATGATATTGAAGGTTCACAACAACGAGAGTTCAAGTTGGCGCGCGGTGTGCGCGATGAAGACGGTGTTGCGGTAGAGGTGCCGCCGGGCGCAGTAATCTGGTTCCACAGCCATCTTTTACACAAAAGCACGGATAACCATAGCTTCCGGTTCCGACGGAGTTATGTCATCCACTACCTCAGCGCGCAGGCGGAATGGTCACGTCCTGACGCACGCAATGGCAACAAAAGACAACCTGTTGTATGGATTCGCGGTCAAACCTATCCTGACAAGGTGCACGAAGTCGAACGCGATGTACGATCCGTTTCAGAATTCGAGTGACAGTACTACGAAAGGAGCAAACAATGCTTACAGTTATATGGAGGTCAACTACGATAACGTTGGTGGTATTAATCGGCATGCTGTGCAGCATTTCGATCTGTGCAGCGGATGTATTAGAAGACGCTCTCGTTGCGGTATGGCTTTTTGACGAGAACCAAGGTCTTGAGGCGGAGGATGCCTCCGGTAACGGCCATGATGGCGATATTAAGGGTGCGAAATGGGTGCAGGGCAAAATAGGGACGGGGCTCGAATTCAACGGTGACGGCAATATCGTAGAAATCCCACATGACGCTGATTTTGATCTCACCGAGTACACAATATCGGCATGGATCAAAACGGAACCGACGGGTCTCTGGCAAACGGTGATTGGAAAGGAGCCTGTTGAGGGGAACCCCAGAAATTATGGTATCTTCGTTGCCGGTAATACGAAGCTGCTGGGTGTGAACTACACGACTGCGGGTGCATGGAAGACCGCTTTTAGTAAGACGGTTGCTGCCGATAACAAATGGCATCACGTCGCTGCAACCTTTGATGGCGAGTTCCTTCGGGCATATTTTGACGGTGTGATGGAAGGTGAAACCCGGACGGAGATCCCACCCGACCACAATACAGAACCCGTCCGCATCGGACGTTGGGGTAATCCGCGGGGCGATTATTGGTCAGGGATGCTTGATGAGGTTGCGATGTTCAATCAGGCACTCACGGAAGATGAGATTCAGGATATTACGATGAATATGCGGGACGCGTTGGCGGTTGAAGCACGTGGAAAACTTACGGTGACGTGGGGGGTATTGAAACACTCAGGGACTCAATGACACTAATCCAACCCGTGATTTATGGGGTGATGAGATAGGGGTAATTTTTTACCTTCAGTCGCGTAGGGACGACATCTCTGTAGCCATAGGGAATCAACGGTATTCATGCCTTATGGCATGAACCGGGGTTCAGCGGCATCGGGATTTATAGTATTCATAGTATTCATAGTATTCATAGTATTCATAGTATTCATAGTAACGTTTTGAAAATTGCGCCTTTAAAACCCGCATAAAGTCAGGTGTGACGTGGGTTTGTCGGGTTACTATGAAAAGGTTATTTTTTTCCTGTTACTATGAATCCACATTTTTCGTTTCTCGGCATTAGCGTTGTAACACCACGGGTGGCATGGGTTTAGACGACTTTTTATTTTTAGAGGTTTTGAGAGGTTACTATGAAAGTGGTGTCCATCTGTTTTGATGTTGAATAAGTCTATTCTTGGTAAAAACGGACGTGAATATGGTATTAACTTAACGATATATTTTTTTGTAATTTCGCCTAAAAATGTTACACTGGTGTAACATTTTGTGTCGGGTGTGTAACGTTAGAGAACCCAGTAGTGATAAGGGTTCGTTGATGTTTCACTCCCAATTTTCTGTTGTGAAAAAAATAATTTGGCGAAAAGTGTAACATTTTTTATTGGTGTTGGTTATTGGAAATCGTTGAAAACCATTGTTTGTCGGTTGATACAATATTTCTTCTTTGGAAGTCTTATAATATATTATACTATTTTTACTAACTGATGTCAAGGTAAAATGGGTTATGAGTTGTAGGTAGGTGTTCCGAAGGATTTGATGTTAACAACTTTACACATCCCTGCCAGCACAAAGGCATTCAGTTTTCCAATATTTTACATTCCGGATGCCCCAACTTGTTGGGGAGTGTGTGCTATCCGGAATAAAAATGTAATACAAGGAAGGGATTTAGTCTATCCGCAGACGAAATCCAGACCGAATATGAAGAGGCGTTGCGCACTGTTTCCACCATTTCTCGTTTCTCTGACGAGGTTAGTTCAACTAAGATGTCCTTAAGCATAAGGCATGGTAGCGTTGGCACCTGCGAACTATGGTAAAACATACAATTACCTTTATACTTGAGGTGGCGAGGTCTCCTAACCTCGCCAGCGGTGTGATAGGTTTTTGCTACTGTTGAAACGTCCACTTATTTTCATAATTCACCATGAAACGCAACCACCCGCTGTTGCCCTTCTCTGTCTTCCGAGGGAGTAATGCGAATCTCAATATCGCGGTTGAATCGATTCAAAAACGTCAACAGCCGTTCGACGCTATAATGATTAAACTTTCCTTTTTTGAGTCGTGAGATTTCAGGCTGCTTCACGCCGAGAATCTTCGCCGCTTCCGCTTGGGTGAGCTGACGATCTTCTATAATCTGAAACACTTCAAACCCAAGTGTCGCTTTGAGAAACAGTGCGTCGGCGTCCGGCAAGTCTAAATCCTTAAACACATTGCCCGAACTCTTTTCAAATTCAATCTTCTTGCTCATAACTCCTCTCCAGTTCCTGCGCCATTCTGAGGCGTCTCTTGATAAGGTCTACGTCTTTCTTGGGGGTCTGAATGCCGCGCCTTGATTTTTTCTGAAAACAATGCAGCACATAAACCCGCGCTCCAATTTTCACGGCATACACGGCACGATACGTGTCCGTCCTATAATCGGCTCGTATCTCAAAAACCCCTGAGCCAACGCCCTTGAAGGGTTTCGCTGCAGGAGACAGGCTTCCCGCCTGTGCAATAAACAGAGCGTCCCCTATATCCTTTTGAACGGACTGCGGAAATTCCTTCAGCTGTGCCTTAGAATCCCCGACCCATATCGTGTCTCTTAAGTTCAGCCTTTCGTGATCCATACTGTATTATAACCAAATGGATATAATATGTCAAGCATCTCAATCTAAAAAGATTTAGGACTTACGCAGTAAGTTAGATTTGTGTTATACTTTAGCATAATCTTCGGTGTCAAACCCCCGTCCTTTAGGGCGGGGATGTAGACACCGCCTATAGTTGTGTCAAAAAAACATTTGACTTTGGTGTAAAATTGTGGTATAATTAAGGTATCCGTTGGCAAGCAGAACAAGCGTCATCTCTCGGTGGCGTGCTTGCCTCCCACTTGTTCGGGGGTAGAGACGGATAACGGATATACTATGAGAAAAGCCTACGGGTTCAAACTTCAGTCTCAAAAGAACGTCATCAAACTTGGCAACATGATTGATGATATGTGGGGTATCCATTTGCATATCATGCTGCTCGCACGGCGGTATCGTCGTATGTTTGGAAAAGATGTATCGGCATACAAACTCAAAAGACATACTGCGAAACTCAAAAAGCGGACGAAACCCCATTGGGCAGCCCTGCCGAGTCAAGTGGTTCAAGACGTTGTATTGCGGTATGGCAAATCCCAAGACGCATTTTTTCAGAACAAGAAAGACCGAAAAGTAGGTAAAACCAACCGGAAAGTCGGTAGACCGAAAATCAAGCCTCGCCACAAATACAACTCTATGACGTTCACACAAGCCGGCTATACACTTGAAGAAAATCGTATTAAAATCAACTGTATAGGCACATGGTTCTCTTTCCACAAACACCGTAAAATTGAAGGCATCATCAAGACAATCACCATCAAGCGAGATAGGTGTGGAGACTATTGGATATACTTTTCGTGTGAGAATGTTGACGATTTCGATCCCAAACCCAAGACGGGTAAGAGCGCAGGATTTGATTATGGAAACAAAACATTTCTCACCAGCGACATAGGGGACACGATAGCATCTCCGCAGTTTCTCAAACAATCCCTGAAGACGTTGCGATCTCTGAACAAGGCACTTTCGCGTAAAGTCAAAGGTTCGGGTAACTGGTGGCGTGCCGTTCGTGCTTTGGCGAGACTTCACCGCAAGATTGCCCGACAACGAGAAGATTGGCAATGGAAACTCGCTACCGAACTTTGCATCGAGTTTGACACGCTCATTTTTGAAACGCTGAACCTTGAGGGCATGAAACGGCTTTGGGGACGTAAAGTCTCTGACCATGCCTTCTACCAGTTTCTGCAGATACTGGAACAGAAGTGTGCAAAGCACGGTAAAAAACTCAAGAAAATCAGTCAGTGGACAGCGACAACAAAGCCTTGCAGCGATTGCGGATACCATAATAAAGAACTCTCTCTTTCAGATAGACAGTGGACGTGTCCTGAATGTGGTTCCCATCACGACCGAGACGTAAACGCTGCTATGAATATCAAACGGGCAGGCTTGGCTGCCTAAAGTGGAGCAGACGTAAGACGACTTTTCTCTGAGAGAAAAACGCTGACTGCGAGGAAGCACAAGCCCCACGCTTTAGCGGGTGGGTACCTATGACCATTATGACGACCCTAAATGTTACAACTTTTTCAGGCATATTTCGTTTTCCACTCTTTAGCCCCGTAGGAGCGGCATGTTTATAGAAAAACGTTTTGTCCATACGCCTTAGCCCCAGCGGGGCGGCATGTGTATAGCATTTTATTTATCAACATACCAACTCGGAAAAGGAATCCCCTTCAGCTTAAGCTTCGCCAACTCTGCATCAAGATTGCATGGATCCTTTTTCTCACCTTGGATACTTGGTTCAGCGCAGAGCATCTCACGCAAAGTCTGCATGGATGTGAGAACACCTATATCCTTGATGCCAAGTACCTCCGTCAGCAGCTCTGTATCCAGCTCGTGTCGAATAGGATCGTGGTCGCATTCATTGACTGGCAGCATACGCTTATATTTTAATCTTTCAAAAAGTGCGTTAGCATTCGCCAATTGTTTTTCGGAGAGTTTACGAACATCTAACGTTGGTAGTGTTTTTAATGTCTGCTGGCGCAGTGTTCCACGTCCCATATCCTGTTTACTGCTGTGTAACCAGTGGCAGAAAAAGCCTAATGTTGAGTTGCACCACAATGTCCACGCAATTTCGTGTTGCGAGTTGTTGAGTAAAACATTTATCATTGATCGGATCCCAATGGAAGGATTCTCAGTAAAGGAGGATATAATTGAATTTGAAGTGAATCTCAGATTGATATGATAATGGGTTTTACTCATGCAGTCTAAGGCTCGTTTAACCGTAGCGTTTTCAGTTGAACGCGGTATCGCTTTAGAGTCTGGTAAGGCAACCATAGTTCGTTGTAAAGGCGCGTTAACTTTCCATAGCGCATCGTAACCATCACTGTTAGGTTCCCATCCTTCTACCATAATAAATGGTCCGTCTTTTCTGTACAAGTCAGCTGATCCAATTTTTGCTATATCTTGCATTCTGCAGATGTCAATCGGAATAGGTTCTCTTTCCATCGGGAGATGTAATTCTCCAGTAGCGAGTTTGTGAGCACTCTGTAGCAATGCCATGGATCGCGCCCGTGTTGCAACCCACTCTACGCCATCTTTGATGGGGCAGTCCAGCATTTGTCCATTGTTTGTATTTCCCATGCTGATAATATCACCACCGTTTGGAGCGTCCTCGAGTTTCCGAATAGTTTTACTCCGAAGGATCTGATTTGCGATTTCCATGGCTTCCAGTGGTTTTTGGGGGCGCTGTTTTAGACAAACAAATTTCCCGCGGCCTGTATTTTCCCCAATACCTTTCGTTGCGACGACAATACACTCCGCCTTTTTGGTGTCGGCAGAGAAGGCACAATCCTCCGCCTTCCTCTTAGGTATAGTAATCACGACTACATTGTGATATTCAGTTGCCCACATATCCCTAATTTTCTGTGTAATAGGTGACCTCAATACTGTCAATAGTAGGATAAATCCCATCGTCCCACCACGCTTAAGTTTCTTGTCCGCAAGGTCAACGAAATTGGGCGCAAATTCAGAAATGCCCGATGCTACTCTTCTGTCTTTAGGTTTCAAGGCAGCCTGCATTGCTTTCTGGTCTTCGTTTGGACGGTCATATCCTTGGAACGTAGACTTTGGGACTTCAGTGTTGCTATCTGCTCCTGGTCTCGTGAAAGGTGGATTTTGAATAACCACATCGAATTCACCGTGCTGGAACGCCTGCTGGAGTTTAACTACCGTATTTTCCTCGCCTCCGATTTGTTCAGCATCAATGTCCAGTAGCGACACATCATCAAGCAATTCCAATGAGCCAATTGCGTAACTGCCATCATCCATAAGCCCGTATGGTGCGTTGAGTATTCGGGTGCCAGCGATTTTGGTATCTGCATGTGTGCTGGCGAGTGCAGCCGCTGTGAGGTGCGTTGCATTAGGCATAATGTCTGCACCACCGATATTTTCCTCAAGCATCTTTTGGTGAATATCCTTACCGTTTCCACCTTGCTGCTCATACAGAGATAAAATGCGTTGATAGACACCATTAAGAAGCGCGCCCGTTCCACAGGCAAAGTCCGCCACTTTCGGGAGTTTACCTTTAGGCAGTTCAGGCAGTACGAGCGTGGACAGCAGCACGGCACTCTCTGGCAGTGTATAATTCGCTTTCACGTATTTCCTATCGGTGATGAGTTTTTGGAAGACGATGCCAGCGAGTTCGTGAATCTGGGCGATACCGGTGTCAACAAGGTCTCTGGCTGCCTCACAGAGAAGGGTTAAGATGGGTTTGACCAGTCTGTCATCAGTCGCGAGTGCCTCCACGAGGTTGCGGGCATCCTCAAAGATAGGACGGTAATTGACTTTCAGGATAGTGTTCCAATCGGCGATAACATCGGCGTAGTCAATTGTTGGCAGGAGTTGACGGAGTGAGCGGACGGATTCCATCTCTGCTTTGCCAGCGAGCGAGCTCTGGAAGACGAAGGCATCCGTGATAATCAGGGCTGCCATGCGGAGGGTCTGTAAATTAAGCTTCTCTTCTTCGTCATTTTTATCTTTAGAGAAAACCTCTTGGTGAAGAATTGTCTCAATTTTAGTCCCAACAGCACGATGATCAGCGATTGCGTCTTCAAGGAGGTGGGCTGCACTGTCAATGCTGTATTCCAAGTCCTTTGCTGCCTGTTCGAGTTGGGAGTTAGGCATTGCGCCGACGTGCAGCGCATGGGCAATATCTCCCACCGTGCCGATTGCCCAACCGTTTTTTGGGAAGTGTCCGACGGTGCCTTTGAGGGTACTGATGAGTTTGTATTGTAGGTCGTCCGCCTTGCGGAGTCGTGGATTGATGTCCCGTCCCTGCATCGTCTTAAAACGGTCAGGATATAGAATCGCCATGACGTTGTTCAGGGTTTTCGTGGCGGTATGGTATTCTGCTTCGAGTTCATAGACGAGTCTGGTTTCGGCTTGTTTGATGAGGTTTTTGGCGTTGGTGGTTGTGGCGAATTTGGCTTCGATGCCGATGGGTTCTCTACCGCGTTCAATTACGAGGGCATCGAGTTCGCTGTTGCCTTTAATGAAGGCGTTGACTTCTGTTTCGAGTTCCCATCCGTGACGCATGTTCCGCAAGATGTTTACCAGTTCATTCGTGATTGTTGTTTCGCGTCGGTTTGGCATGGTGTTTCCTGTTACCGCGTAGGCTGATCCGGCGGTTGGGGTTGGGAATCAAATCCATAAATCCGACGCATCGTCGGGGTCGCACGCGCAACGACCTCTGGCTTGAGATGATGCACAAAATCGAACATCGGCTTCACAAAAGAACGACAACAGAAACATATTAACGCAATACGCTGCTTGTCGGTTTTATTCGCACCCGCAGAGTGCCAAATCGCGCCGTTGAACAGGAACACAGAACCTTTCGGGGCAGACAACCGGACTTCATCGGGGTGGTGGGTCGTGCCGGGGGGCGGTTTTTTCCGTTGGAGATGGATACCCGGAACATGGCGTGTGCCGCCATTTTCAGGTGTGAAATCGTCGAGGAGCCAGAGACTGTTGGCGACCAAGGGGAAACTCGGTAGCGGTTCAGGCATCGTTCCTACGATATGATCGACGTGGTAGCCGCCATCAACTGCGCCCGGGTCGATGATGTTAGAGGTGAGCGTACTGAGCGTATAATCAGGACCGAGCAGGTGTTCAAAGAACGGCATCACCTTGGGATGCGCAACCATCTTCTCGTACATCTGTCCCTTGTTGACCAGCCAGCGGACGTGCTGCCCATATCCATCGGTGTGTTGGCGCGCCAATCCGTTTTGTTTTTCCTCTGCTGCGAGTCGGAGTATATCGGCTCTGTAGACTTTAATCTCCTCGTCGGAGAGCACGTCTGGGATGACGATGCATCCCTGCTCGTCTAACTGTTTCTTTTGTGCGTCGGTGATTCCCATTTTGTGTTCTCCTTAATAGGCGAGGTTAGGAAACCTCGCCTACCAGATGTTAGGTTAGGGAACCTCGCCAGCGATTGGATAGGAGTCGCGAGCACAGCTCGCTCCTACAGGATGTCCCTTTCATTTCGTCGCGAGCACAGCTCGCTCCTACAGGATGTCCCTTTCATTTCGTCGCGAGCACAGTTCGCTCCTACAGGATGTCCCTTTCATTTCGTCGCGAGCACAGCTCGCTCCTACAGGGAGAGGCTGCGTCCGAACTGCGGCAATTACGCCGCGAAGGGTTTTAAGCAATCCTCATAGACGTTAAAGCGTTCACCTTCGTGCTCTTCGGCATCGACAAGTTTCAGCCAGAGTGCGCTGTCCTTCTTGTCGCCGCTCAACTGCCGACGGCTGCCGAGGTTTGACGGATCCGGTCCGCTCCAGACGACTTCTCCACCTTGCATATAGATGAAGTTATCACGATACCGGTCGATAAGGTCTCTCTGGTTTTCTTGATAGACTAACCCTTGTTCACAGGTCGTCCGTCGCCAATTAGCGACCGTTTCCGGCGTGTCCGTTTCGACCGAATCGAATTCTGCTAAAGGTGCCGTAACTTCGCTCTTCCAGTCAATCTCGTCAAGGTTGACAGTCCCATATCCACGTTGTGCAGCGATGAGGATATGGTTCCGATCGCGTTTGAAGGGAGGCGTGGGCCAGTCGGACTGCGGGTCGTGTCCCATCAGGTGCATACCGACAGTATCCGTTGTAATTGGGTGATCGCCAGCGACGAGCGCATTACAAATCCTGCCGACACCGCCCCACTCGCGTCCCCACTGTCCCGTCAACGCATCGATGATGTTAAGGCACGGCTTCGTAATGAGTGCCAAATCTGGGAGGACGTAGGAGAGACGGATGAGGTGGTGGTAATAACTCCGTGTCCTGCCTTCAGGAAGGATCATGGGTGGCAGCCCAAAGAGATTTTTTGTGCATAGCGTGATACCCATGAAGGCGTGGTTCTTCATCTTTGCCACAGAGACGACTGCATCCGCATCGTCGAAGCAGGCACTCAGTGTATAGCGATTGAACATGGAACCGCCACCCGGAACGTCGTAGGTCTTAAACGGCGGCAGGTTGGAATCGACGAATTGCACGTCGAATTCTTTCAGGTGGTGTAGGTAGTTAAAATTCGGAGGCATCCGATGCCCGTGGGTATACGGATTTGTATCGGTAGCGACAAGCTGCGCCGTGGTGTGTTCCTTGATGAGTCGCAGGACAGCTCGGCAGGTTGCATCGTCTACTAATTCTCGACGACGTCCTTCGTAGTAGATAATCCGCTCAGGGGGTTTCATCATATTGAATTTCATAACCACCTTCTTAGCGGTTTCAATCGGTTTCCAAGCGCGGGTGAGCGGCTCGGTGATACGGCGGAGGGTCTGGTAGATTTCCTCTTCCGTTGCGCGATAATCGCAGTGCGCCGCTCTAACTTTGAACTGTTTTTCCATTGTAGTCTCCATTACAAGCCGGTGATTTGCTAAAAGCGTAGCATATCGTTAGGAGATTGTCAAGTACGACAATTGTCACAGACGGTCGCGTAGGAGGCGACGCATCACCTTGTTAGAGGCAGTTCGCGGTAACGCCTCTACGATAATGACATTGTGGATGCGGAAGAGCGGATTGAGGTGTTGGGAAAGTTCGGCTTGCAACGTGGCGTGAAGTTCCTGTTTTGTGGGTGCCGATTCGGGTTGTATCAGCACGGCATAGATGACGAGTTGGCTCGCCCCTCCGTCTTTTGGTGAGACAGCAACCGCTGCGGTCTCTCGGATTTCGCTGACGACATTAAGCACTTCTTCAATCTCTGCGGAACTCACTTTGATACCGCTCAGATTCATCGTATCGTCAACACGACCGAGTACCCGATATTTAGTCCCTTCCAGCCAAGGTTCAGTATCAAAGCCGTTGCCTAACCGTTCAAGCGCATCGCCGTGGCGGCGCAGCTTCGGTCCAGGTGTTCCTGCGAAGTAGACGTCATTGTGGTCGGCATTGAGAAGACTTGTAGAGAGACCGAGGGAGGGTGGCACGATAAAGACTTCACCGTTTCGGGTGGGTTCTCCGTTCTCGTCAAAGAGTAGGAAATCCAAGCCGAGCGCGGGTGTTGTAAACGTCGAAGGCGCAGCGGGTTGAACCCGCGTGCCGGTAACATAACCGCCGCCGATCTCAGTGCCGCCGCAGTATTCAATTACCGGTTTGTAACCCGCCAAGGACATGAGGTACAGCATCTCCTCTGGGTTAGAGCATTCACCTGTTGAACTAAACGCTCGGATTGCCTGCCAGTTGAGCCCATGCATGCAGTCCGTATTCTTCCACGCCCGGACGAGGGTAGGTACAACCCCCAGCATACTCACCTTCGTGTCCTGCACAAAGACCCCGAACTCGCGTCCCGTCGGGATGCCGTCGTACAAGGCGATAGTGGCTTTGTTGATAAGGCTGGCATAGATGAGCCACGGACCCATCATCCAACCGAGATTTGTGTACCAGGCAAGTACATCGCCCGGATGAATGTCGTGGTGTAGATGAGCATCAGCAGCGCATTTGATTGGGGTGGTATGTGTCCACGGAATCGCTTTCGGTTCGCCTGTCGTTCCAGAGGAAAAGAGAATATTAGTATTGGTATCGGGATGGCAAGGCACGGCGGTAAATGTTTTTGTATCGCTTAGAAAGTCGCCCCAAGTCATATCGTCTTCGCGTTGGGTTTGTGCGACAATCTCACCACCTTCACAGGACAGAACAACGGCTTTTGGAGCGTTCGCGACGATTACTTTCTCATATAAGGGCAAGCGTTTCCCTGCCCTATTGATATAATCCTGCGTGAAGATCGCTTTTGCTTTGCCGATGCGGAGGCGCGTGGCTATCTCATCTGGTGCGAAACTGTCGGCAATTCCCACAACCACGCATCCTGCCTTAACGATTCCGAGATAGATAGCAACAGATTCAGCGTTCATGGGCATATCAATTGCCACCGCATCTCCCGGTTTGAGTCCAATGTCCACAAGTCCGTTTGCGACTCGGTTCGTAAGGCGTGCCAATTCGTGATAGGTAAGCCTTACGCAGTTATCGTCGCCTTCGCGGTGCGCCATAATCGCGATGGTATCATCGGCGGCACTGAAGCAGCTATCGACAATATTGAGTTTAGCGAGGTGTGTTGCAGTGCCTGTTGCGTCTTTTTGAGGTTCCTGAGTTGTGTCTATTGCTTTAATGCTGAGTCTATCAATCATCATCTGCCAAAAGGTATCGCGATTGGCAATTGACCATGCGTGGAGTTCAGGATAGGTTTTGATGGAGAGTTCCGTCATGAGATGTGTGATGTTTGCTTTGGTGATGTCTTCGTTGGTAGGAAACCATGCCGGTGGGGGTCCGTAGGTTGCGCGATCAAAGTCGGCATATACGGTATCATAAAGGAGTTGGTGGAGTGTAAAGGGGTGTTCTGGTGTGAGGATATAGCGCGAAATTTCGTACCAACAAGCTGTCGGCGACTGCGTTGAGGTGAGTCGGTTGACGGTTTCTGCTATCTTTAATGCCTCTGCCTTTTCCAATCCGCAGGCGATGAGTTGTTTTTTTAAACTATTAAATCTGGTCATCGTTCCACTTCGTTTCACGATGGTTTTTAGTGTTTCTGTTTTTTATGATTCTGAACGGAACAAAGTTCCTAACGCTTTGCTATTCAGGTGCTAATGTCCGCAGCCGATTGACGATCTTTGTGACCTCGTCCGTAACAATTTCTACCTCTTCAGCCGTGTTGTAGCGTCCTAAACCGAAACGGATAGCCGTCAACGCCAATTCATTCGGCACTCCCATTGCAACCAAGACGTGTGATGCCTTCACCGACTCCGAGTCACATGCAGACCCTGTGGATACCGCCACACTTTTAAGCCCCATCAGTAAAGCATGACTTTGCACACCCGCGAAACAGAGGTTCAGATTGCCCGGGAGCCGTTGTTCCGGGTGTCCGTTGAGATGAATGTCGTCTAAGTTTTCTCTGAGTTTCTGATGAAGTGCGTCGCGTAAGGTAGACACACAACTTTTGCCCGATGTCATGTAATTTTTAGCAAGTTCGCACGCCGCACCGAGACCGACAATCCCTGCGACGTTCAGTGTACCGGGTCGCACACCTAATTCCTGTCCGCCGCCGTAAAATAGCGAGTGCGGTTGAGAGATGCCGTGACGTAGGTAAAGCGCACCTATCCCCTTTGGACCGTAAATTTTGTGTGCTGTCAAGGATGCCAAATCCACACCAAGCAGCCTCATATCTGACGGCAACTGCCCAATCCCTTGCACGGCATCTGAGTGAAAAAGTACGCCGTGTTTGGCAGCCACAGCCGCAATATCGGATATCGGGTTTATCGTGCCGACCTCGTTATTCGCATACATGAAACTCATCAAGGTTGTCTCTGAGGTTATCGCGGCTTCAACATCATCAGGGCTGACCCTCCCGTATTTGTCTACGGGAAGGTATGTTGTCTCAAACCCTTCAGCCTCCAAGGCGTGGCACGTATCGAGGATTGCGTGGTGTTCGGCTGTGCTTGTAATGATGTGGTTGCCCTTCTCTTTACAGGCGTAAGCGATCCCCCTGACAGCGAGGTTGTCCGATTCAGTCGCGCCACTCGTGAAGATAATCTCCTCTGCTGAGCATCCGAGCAATTCGGCAACTTGGTTACGCGCCTTCTCTACAGCGTCTTTCGCTGTCGTGCCGAATGAATGTGTACTGGAAGCGTTGCCGAAATGCGTCGTGAGGTAGGGCAGCATGGCTTCCAACACTTCAGGTGCGCTTGGCGTTGTTGCATGGTTGTCCATGTAGATGAGGTTGTTCACGAGGTGAGTCCCTTAATTTCCGATTTTAAAGCCGTTCTCTGAACATGTCAATCATACCGTCAGGCGGATCAAACGGCAATTCGATAACGGTATTTGTCAGTCCACTGTAGTAAATACCCAAGAGTAGGTTGAACTCAGCGAGGGATTGCTTGAGATGCGTCGGATGTACCTTACTTTCGTCGTCAAGCCACTCAAAAACCGCGTCGGTAAGTCCACCTTGCGCAATGACATCCTGCGCGCCGTAGTTTAAGTCTCCACCTTCGTATCCAGTACCGGGTAGATTGCGTTCCCAACTCTCGAACCGCCAGTGAACGAATCCCGTCTCACCGAACACACAGACGCGTTTGTGTCTATTGTTTGAGGTATCCGGTAGCACGCGGGGTGCCATTTCTGGACCGAATGCGACTGAAGCTTGCACGCCGTTTGCGTAGGTGACGAGTGCTGTAGCATTTGCAGGCGAAGGTTGCGCCGAATCGAGTTGTCCGGCTCCGGAGATTTGTCCCTGCACTTTCACTGGGCGCGAGTTATCGATATAAGAGGACACGAGTTGCAGGACGTGAGGTGCCTGATCAACGGGTGGGTTGCGTGCGCTCGCCTCGATAAATTTAATGGCTCCGATCTTTCCTGCAGCGACATCTTGTTTGAGTGTGAGGTTCTGTGGGTGGAAATTGAGTTGTGTGTTAACGACGAACTTCGTTTTCGTGCGTTCGGCGAGTTCAGAGATCTGCCGCCAGTCTTCGCTCTCGACAGCAATCGGTTTTTCGACGATAGCTGCAGGCACACCAGCATCTGAGGCTTGATTCATTAGTGGATAGCGAATACGTTCGTTGCTGCCTCGTAGGACGGGTGCGGTAACGATGTGTAGCAGATCCGGTTTTTCTTTTGAGAGCATTTCGTCGAGGTCGGTATAACGGGAGTCAATCCCGAATTCATCGCCGAAGTCGTTGAGCAGGTCTTCTTTCATATCGCAGATCGCAGCGAGTTTACCGCCCTTGACGTGTTGATAGGCGCGAGCGTGCCCGCGTGCACGTCCCCGACAGCCCAAAATCGCGCTTTTGTACATAGTTTTCTCCTTTATGCTTATAAATGCAGATAATATAATTATATGTCGGATGCGGTTTTAAAGCAACGCTTTTCACACAGGGCTATTTAGTTTTCGATTCCGATTTCGGTTTTCGTTTGCATAAGTTAAGTTTTTATGCAATATCGCGAGCAAAGCTCGCTCCTACAGTGGAATAATATTCATATACATAAAGTAAATATGTAAAACTGAATGGCCCTGGCTTTTCACAAAATTCTACTTCAAAGAAGAATGGAAATGTGGTATGATATTCTCCAAAAGCGGAAACAGACAACAGGAGGCGGGAGATGCGACGTTACCTCTTTATCTTACCAGCAATTTGCGCGGTTGCAGCCTTTTCAGGATGTCAGTCCAAGGTGCTGCAGATGATTATTGAACCGCAGGAACTTTACAACTACGCCGTCACGGAAGGGGTCACCTGTACTTCACCGGAGATGATAGACGGTGATGTTCAGACGAAGGGATATGCGGATGGCAGATGGATTCACCTAAATTTGCCAACGCAAAAGGCGATTCATCGGATCGCTCTCCGTGGGACTAACATCATAAACTGTATGATATACGAGAAACTGGAGGGTGAAGGACATTGGCGCGCAATTCTGCAAGTTCAGAACAACGACAGTCCAGTCATTGAGGCACGCGTCAGCGGTGTTGTAACGGATACGATCCGTATCTACATCAGCGGCACCGCCGAGGATAAAAAGAAAGCGGGAGAATGGGATCCACGGCGTGGCGGGATTGTGGCGTATACAGTGTTAGGTAAAGCCTTCATACATGAACTTGAAGTTTACGGGTTCGTCTCAAAGGAAAAAACCGAAGCCATCCCATAGCAACTAACGTGTGGAGCATTTAGTAATGAAACGTTTGATTTTTGAAGATTTATACAGCTGGAGCGTCTTTAGTCCTGAGCGGCAGGTAGACTTTAACGGACATTTGTGGGTGCGTCCTGACGGGAATATCCTTATCGATCCGGTTGCAATGTCAGATGCCGATCAGGAACACCTGACAGCACTCGGCGGCGTGAAGTCGATTGTGCTGACGAATGCCGATCATGAACGCGAAGCCGCTGCGCTTCGGGAGCAGACGGGCGCAGCGGTAATTGTGCATGAGGCAGATGCCGATGGACTAAGCATCACACCGACAAGAACGCTTCGGGACCGAGAGGCAATTGTCCCTGGTTTACATGCTATCCATCTCAAGTATGGAAAAAGTCCAGGCGAAATCGCACTCTACTTCCCAGAGAAGGGGACCGTTTTGTTTGGCGATCTGGTAGTAGGCGCGCCGATGGGCGCGTTGACGCTCCTCGCCGATGAAAAATTGAGTGACCCGCCTAAGGCAGCACTCGAATTGCGTAAGATTTTGGGGCTCCGCTTTAACACGATTCTCGTTGGCGATGGACACTCCATCTTTAAAGATGCCCGTCAACACCTCGTTGACTGCCTCCAAGCGCGACGGGACATCTATATCAACCGCATCCATATTGATGAAGTAGAGTGGCAGTATAAAAATGCCCCACACCCTTATGATTTTGAGGACAAGGACATTGACCCGCTCATCGGTGGCAAGCATTTAGGGTATCGCGTGATCCGTCTCCTACCCGGTAAGATGAGTTTCCCGATGCATTTTCACAATTTCGGCGAAGAGATGTGCTATGTGATGGAAGGGGCTTGCACGCTGAAAACACCACGCGGCGATGCGGAAGTGCGAGAGGGAGATTTCATTGCATTTCCACCCGGCACCATCGGTGCGCATAAGTTTGTGAATAATAGTGATGCCCCAGTCGTGTTATTTATACTCGGAACCACCACACCTCACGACGTAAGCGAATATCCAGATTCTAACAAGGTGTTGCCTTATGTTGTTGGAAAGATTTACCGTAAGGATCCAAGTCTCAGTTACTGGGATGGCGAGGTTTAATAACAGGAGGAACAGATGGATAACGAACGCATGAGCAATGAAGAGAATTACGCTTTTGATGTGGCGGGCTACCTACACGTTCCGGGGGTTCTCACTCAGGCAGAGGTGGCGGCACTCAACGAGGCGTTAGATGCCGTTGCGGACAGTGAGATGCTCTTAGGCGGTCTACATCGTGACTTGTTCCGCGACCTACTCGTCCACCCGAAAATGGTGTGGTATCTCAACCAGATCGTCGGACACGGTTTTCGACTCGATCAAGCCCCACGACTGCTCGGGAATCGAGAAGGCGAAGTCGGGATGACGCTCTTCGGTGGCGATGAGCCGAGAAACCCGTCCGAAGCATATTTTCTACAAAACGGTCAGCGAAGTTCTCAAGGCGTAAGAGCGATCTGGGTGTTGGAGGATGTCTCAGAGGGAGACGGTGGATTGGTTGTCGTGCAGGCGAGCCACAAGAGCAACGTTGAAACCCCACGCGACTTGACAACCGGTGCTGATGATATGGGGTTAGTGATACAACCTGAACTCAAGGCAGGCGATCTGTTTTTAGTCGCCTCTTCTACGCTCCAAGGTGTTCGACCGTGGAAAAATGGATCAAAAAGGTTGCTAACTTACTGGTACGCCGGACGTGCCGCGATTCAGTCGAATCCCGATGGCCCCAACGCAGAAACCGAGGCTTTGCCGAGATGGGCTGACGAAGCAACGCCTGCGCAAAAAGCGGTCATGTATGTTCCCGGGTTTAAGGGGGCAAGTCCGCCGCCAGTATTGAATACGGATGGTGAGGAGACGTGGGTCGAGGAAGGGACATCCGTCATTCATCCATCAATTTATGCGCGCGACCCGATTTCAGGGATTGATGAGAAAGAGTTTTATTTCTGGGATCTGAACGGGTATCTCGTGGTGCGCGGTGTGATGGATGAGGAGTGGTTGGCAGCCGCCAATGAGGCGGTGGATAAATACCAAGATCGCATCGTCGTCGGTAGCGAACTCGCGGGAGGTTCGATAAGCCAAGCGGGTACAGGTCGTCCGCTCCTACCGGGTTTGTTAGACCTACCCGATCCGTATAATGAACCGTTCCGGCGTATGATTGCGCATCCGGCTGTCGTGCATCGACTCAATTGGATGGGCGGTAGCGGCTATCGCACGGGTGGGGCAACGGTGTTCTGTGCGGTTCAAGGCACATCGGGGCACTCACTCCATGATGGAAATGAACCGATGAGTCCATCGCGCGGTTATTATTTTAAGAACGGACGGAGTTATTGCGAGACCGTCACGATTACGTGGCAATTGCGCGATGTCGAGCCAGGACTCGGCGGCTTCGCCTGTGTGCCGGGATCCCACAAAACGCAGTACTCGAAGCCTCGCGGGATTTCGACGTGCGATGACACGATGGGACTGGTGGTACAACCCGTTATGAAAGCCGGAGATGTTCTCTTCTTCATGGATGGCGGCTGCACACACGGTGCCTTAGCGTGGAAGAATCCGATCCCCAGACGTGGGGTCCTGATTAAGTATCAGTCGAAAAATTCCAATTGGGGCGGCGGTGTGATTGACCCGCAGGACCGTTGGGGTGATATGGTTGAGGATATGACCGAAGCGCAATTCGCTGTCATGCGGGGCCCTGAACGCGATGGTCGCCACCGTACTGTCCCGCGATTGGTTGTGCATGATGGGCAAGTGTCCGTTTCGTACGATCCGGAAGGCGATAGCTATTCGTCGAAGTATCGAAAACCGGGTGAAAAACGTGGGTAGTGAAACTTAAGTAAAGAAGGTGTATTCTATGAGACCTGAGGTACGATGGGAACGGATGTTTCCTGATGAGTTAGAAGCGGCATTAGCGGCGTGTCCAATGGTGTATCTCCCTTATGGGTTGTGTGAACCGCACGGTTGGCACAATGCAGTCGGGATGGATGCGATTCGGGCACACGAATGTTCCTGTCAGGCGGCGGAAGCACACGGTGGGATTGTGGCACCCCCATTTTATTGGCACTGCCATGAGATTGGTGGCTACGGTTCATGGGGACACAATCAAGTTGATCAAGAACGACCGTGGCTAACAGCGATACCGCCGTGGATGTTTTTGAAGAATATTTGCTATCATATTCGAGCGGTGGACGCATTGGGTTTTCAGGGTGCGATTCTGTTTTCTGGGCATTCGGGTCCGCATCGTCTTGACGTGCCGGTTGTCATTGACATCATGCAGGCACATGTCGGTGTTCGGATGTATTCGACGATGAGCATAGGTGCAGACATTGAGCGTTTTGAGGACGGTAAAGGATTGGGTGGACACGCCGGACGCGGTGAAACGTCGGTGCTTTGGGCAGTCGCGCCCGATTGTGTGGATATGTCGCGGATGCCGACGGATGATACGCGCGCGCCTCATTTTGCAATGGGGTCTTTCAACGAGTCTTCAAGCCGTCGCGTCGGAGAACAGATGGTCGCAGATATTGTGGCACATTTTGGAGAAAAAACGACGGAGTTGCTGGCGGCATACAAAGCGGAGGTGTCGAATCGGACACCGTTGACGTTTGATGATGTCGAGGGGATTTGGGAGGAGGAGATCCGACCGAAGTTAGATGAGTTTGCCTCTCTGCAGCCCCCGGAACCCGCACCGCCCTCTGATTCTCGGTGGTATCCCAACTCACAACCTCCCAAAGGACGAGTTTTGTAGAATGCAAAGGACGCTAAAACAAATCGCAAACTAACAGTTTGCGGTACAAATCCTTTTTGTCTCGGTGTTCCTATCCTATAATCTACGCACCCTTTGGTTCTCTTTTGCGCGTGCATCTTCTCGTTCTGGGTCGAGCATCGCGCGCAGGGCGGTTTCCAGTTCGCTACGTTTTGCTGCATATTCAGGTTTTGCTGCTAAATCGTTGTTCTCCAATGGGTCAGCGTCCACGTTAAACAGCTGCGGTTCACTCCCGACGTAGTGACACAGTTTGTAATTCCCGGACTTGAGCATGAAACCGGCATTAAGCATACCCATGTGATGGTACTCAGAAAAGACAGTGCGTGTCGTTTCGCGGGATTGATTGCGGGCTATCTCCAGCAGACTTTGCCCCGGTAAATCAGACGGTGTTTCCAGACCCGCGACTTCCAAAAGGGTCGGCAAGACGTCTATTAGAGAGACGTTTTGCGCCACACGACCGGTCTCGCCTGAAGGCAGGCGCGCCATTAATGGCACCCTCACTGCCGGTTCATAGAAACACTGCTTCTGCCAGATACCGTGGTGTCCTGCCATCTCGCCGTGGTCACTGGTGTAAACGACGAGTGTGTTTTCGCGTAGTGGCGATGTATCAATCGCCTCCAGTATCCGTCCGATATTCGCATCGAGACACGAGACGAGCGCATAATAGGAGGCTAACGCACAGCGCACGGTTGCTTCAGGCGGTGGGATGTCGTTCCGCCACGCCCAACGGTGGTGTTGGATGATGGGGTGTTGCGATTCAAGCGGTTCGTTCCATGTCTCGGGGAGTTCGAGCGTGTCTGGGTCGTATAGTGCGTAGAATTCCGGTGGTGCAATCAGTGGGAAGTGGGGATGCATGAATCCACAGTAAAGTAGGAAGGGGTTATCGTCAGGAGATGCAGCTTTTTCCCGAAGAAAGTCCACTGCTAAGTCTGTGACGTTTCTGTCGTATCTCGTGTGTTCATGGTCCCCGGGTCCACATTCGGCGACGTGTGAGTTAGAACCGCGACGTGCGTCGGGTGTACGCCGTGGCGGTCTTCCTGTTGTGTGTCGCCACCGATGTAGATCATCCAGCAAGCGATGAGAAAAGCCGAGCAGCCGATCCGTTCCGTTGAAATGCGTCCGTCCACACAGCACGGTCTCATAATTTGCTTTCGCCAAATAATCTCCCCACGTCTGGGACTGTCGATCGGCGATTGCCCCCAAATCCCACGCTTCAATCTGATGCGGGTAGCGTCCTGTGAGCATGGACAAGCGTGAAGGCGTACAGATGGGGTAATTGCAATAAGCGTTGTCGAATGTGTAACTCTGATCGGCGAGGCGATCAAGATGCGGGGTCTGGACAACGGGATGCCCGCTGTTTCCCATTACAGCACCGGCGTGTTCATCTGAGAATAGAAAGATGATGTTCATTGATACTCCGTTTGCTACCGAAAACCAGAATCTCACCAAGGGTTAGTTGCGTCCATCTCCCATTTGACAATATTTCTAACCGCAATCCGCCCATCTTCGCAAAACAATCGCACCTGTTTGCTGTCGGGTCGCGTCGGATAAACCCGTTGAACAATGCACAGCTCAGCGTTGACGAATATTTCAATTACCGACCTGTCAACGAAGATATTGAGTTCAAGGACTTGGTCGCCTTCCAGTGCATAAGGTACTGTTTGCTTGAACCTTCCGGGTTTTAACACTTCCCGTCCACAACGGTATGAAAGCGTCCAATCATTGCTCGCTTTTTCAAAATTGACGACAAAGGTTTGCTGCCCGACATCGTAGCGAATCACCGTTTCCTCTTCAAGATCTGGCGAACAGAATAATTTCAATCCGAACCGTTGTGCCGCCTCTGGTTCTATCGTCAGTTTCAGTTCCATGCAGTCTGAAGCAAGCCCTTCAACGGTGATCTCCTGCTTTGCCTCTAAAAACACATCTTCGGTTTGAAATGGATTGTATCTCAAGGACTGTAATTCTGGAACCGGTTCAATGTTTAATCGGTTGTCCGAAGTCGGCTTCAGATGCCAAGGAAGCGTCATAATGCTCTGCCAACCGTGTCTATCTGCATCGTGGGCATCGGCGATCCATCCCCAAAAGATGCGTCTCCCTTTATCGTCAATCAGGGTTTCGGGACCCGCGAGCATACTGCCAAGATGGCTGAGTTGTCCGTTAGCTTCTGGATAAAATGTCTCATGTTCATAGTGTCCGATGTAATACTGACATTTGTTGAAGGGAAAGTGTGTATGCATCAGGAGCATGTATTTCTCCCCAAAGCGGAAGAAGTCTGAGCAGGCGCAATCTTCAACTTCTGTTGTCCACTCGCGCGAGGATTTATAGAAGGGGCCGACATAGTTCCACTTCTTGAGATCTTCCGACTTAAACAGGCTCGTCGAATCGCCTTCATAGCCGGGACGATGGTTCTTATTCCCGATTAAGGCGTAATAGGTGTCACCCTCTTTCCAGCCACTCGGATCGAAAATCACGCATTCGGGGAATTGGTCGGTATCGATTGGAATGACTGGGTTTTCTGCCAACGGTGTCCAGTGTGAGAGATTGGCATCGTGGCATTGGTAGATACAGATACCCCTTCTCGGCATATTGGTGATAATCGTCGGAATTTCCATCCCTTCCATGATGTCGCCGCTGTTGAAATAGTCGCCTTTTTTCCCTTCAAGCGGCTCGTCGAGATAGGCTGTGTGATATTGCCAATGCAGCAGATCCCGACTCGAAATGTGTTGCCAACTCGAAAAATCTCTCTCATCGGGACCGTTTCTTATCTTTTGAAGGTAGCCGATATGATACCTACCGTTGAAGAAAGTCGCACCGTTGATGTCATTCCAGCGACCGTATGGCGGTAAGAAATGATATTTCGGTCGAAATTTATCGGCGACCATTTTTTCCCTGAGTTGATACGCCTCCATTAAAAAATCATCATACGTATGCATAGTTTACCTTTCTTTTTGTATTTCAATCCAGCAAGATGCGATAGCCAGTTTGAACGCCGGTGATCATCCCAACGATTGACCAGAGTCCGGCGCAAGTCATCTCCCCGAGAATCAGTCCAAGGAACAGCGGACGTGCCTCCCGATACGCCCTGAGTCCGCCATATTTCACGACACCATATTTAAAAAAATAACCGAGCATAATAGAGAACCATAACTTAAACGATGCCCAGGAACTGAGCATTGTATACCCAATCGGATGAATCGGCCACCACACAAAAACCTTTCGGATCCACATCAATCCGATTGTAAACCCGCTCCCGAAAAGCGTCCAACCGGTATTCGCCCAGTCGGTTCCCTCCGTAGGACTCGTAAGGACAGCACTCAACCAACGCACCCCACCGCTACCGCCCGTATGCACGAATAACGCCCCGTGTTGGTAGCTGACTTTCAGCACGGAATAATACGAGACAAACAATCCGAGGACCATCGCCACTCCCATCCCTATGAGGAGTTTACGTCGGTTGGCTCTAACCGTGTCCACTGCCTTCAGCCCGTTCATCACGTTTGGCATCATAAACTCTCTCAGGTGCGAGGTTAAGCCAGTGGGTTGCATGAACAGCCACGTCGTCGTTGAGGGAGTCATACCTGCTGTCCCAAGTGTTGTCAGGAAAAAACTCTGCGGTGAAAATGAGGGATTGATAAAAGGGATACCGCCATTGATAATCTGCCACGTTAAAGCAACAAACACGCCAACGGAAAAGATCACAAAGAGCACCGCGAATCCGAGTGACATCCCCATCAAGACGCTTAGGTATATCAGGAGGGATAAACCTCCGAGCAACCCAAAGACTGTCAACCCGGCGGGCATCGGTTCTTTCCGAGCATCGGATTGGGGGGATCCGCGTCCGAAGCCGCTTAAAAATAGGTGCTTGATGTGCGTTCTGGCTTTGAAAAGTGCCCAAGCCCCAAGCGTCAGACATGCACCCGCTTCCTGCGCTGCACTGAACGAATACGCCGTCCATTTTACACCCGGACCCTTCGTTATGAAGAAGCCGAGCATGCTGCCGATGAGACATTGTAGTTTGAAAAATAGAAAGAAAAACCAGAGGCTAAAGGCGACCTCAAGTGTGAGCAGGTAGCTGAATCCTACCATGGACATCAATATCACAATCTGAAAAGGTCTCAAGGCGTTGAGGGGTCTGCCGACAAGGAATGGATCGAGCCAATATCGGATGGGGATATGTGGCAACGTCGGGAAATACGCATGAAGTCCGTTCAGCGTGTGAACAAACGCCGGTATCGCGAAGCCGACCCACATCTTTCTATTTTTAAAAAATGAATTGACAACACCTGATTGGTGGACAGAGATTTCCACAGGCAGTTGAACGAGTGGAAACGTGCATTTCTCATATTCGATCCACTGTTTTCGGAGCACCACAGCGAGACAAACCATAACGAAATAGGCGGTTAAGACGTACAATGCCCAGATAGAGAGCGGTTTCAACCACGCGCCCCAAGGGATCCGCTCGCCGACGGATAGACCTTCATAGAAAGAGACAATCGCGCTTTCATCTCGCACGACGCGCCATTCGGGGATATGTTGAAAGAAAAGCGATCGCCACTCGTTCTCTGGGGTGGCAAAGTAGTTGTAAGCCGCGAACGCCGATAACGCGTCTCGCATCATTCCCGATGACGGGATGCCCGCAACGGCAATCATGAGGCACCAGATAACGATGAGTTCTTGGGCGGAGAGGGCGAGTTTCGGACGCAGAAGCCTTAGGACAGAATTAACAACCAACGCCAAGGCGGTCAAAACAAAAAATGGAGCAAGCGGAAAATGACCACCCGCCAGAAAGGTGTTACGAATGACAAAATCGTTGTAGGGCGCAATCAAACATTCTAAGACCGCCAAGGCGATGCCGATAACCAACGCCCTTTTTGACCATACGGTTTGATATTGGGTGCGTGTGGAGAGCACGTTACCCTTCATCTCATCTGCCTCTTTTGTGTTAAAAATTCTATGCAGTCACTACATTAGCAAATCATAACGTAATTCTCAAGATTATAACATACGTCAGTTAAAATGTGGATTTTTGTTTAACACTCCGCCGTCAAATCCCATGCTTTAGTTTGCGGGATGTAGACGGCGAAGCACCTGATAGAAAAATAGATTTGACGCTCTCATGAAAATGTGATATTGTATGAGTATCGTGTTGGAAACCCGCACAATGAGCGTTACCGCTGGGTGGCGCGCTTGCCTCCCACTCATTAGCGGATAAACACACGATACACGCTATACCATGAAAACCTATAAATACGAGTTCTCTCACCAATCCAATATAATCATGCTTGGCAATCTGATAGACGACTTGCATGGTGTGCATGTTCATTTGCTGTTGTTGCAAAGACGGTATTATCGTCTATTTGGTAAGTATGCTTCACTTTCTTGTATTTTGAAACATATCACCAAGTTGAAGCGGAGAACGAAACCGCATTGGTATCAACTCCCTTCGCAAATGATACAAGACGTTGCGATCCGTATTGATCTCGGTTACCAGTGTTTCTTTGATAACATTGAAGACCGTAAATCCGGTAAAACGAAACGGAAAGTCGGTAGACCGAAAATCAAACCTAACCACAAATATAAGTCTGTCACATTCACACAAGCAGGTTTCAAAATAGCAGGTAACCGTCTCAGCATCAACTGCCTGAAAAAGTCGTTCACGTTCTGGAAACACCGCGAGTGGACTGGAAGTGTGAAGAAAATCACAATCAAGCGTGACAATGTAGGAGGTTACTATCTTTACCTTACCTGTGAAGATTGCGAACCTTCGGAGCAACTCCCTTTGACCGGTAATGAGGCAGGGGCAGACTTCGGTTCAAAAACATTCCTCACCCTTTCAGACGGTATCAAGATAGCGTCTCCGCAATTCTACAAACAAAGTCTCAGTGCAATTCGTTCAGCAAACAAGGCACTTTCGCGTAAGCAGTATCTTTCTAAGGGTTGGTATCGTTGTAAACGACACCTGTCTCGTATTCACAAGAAAATAACCAACCAGAGACGCGACTGGTTCTTCAAGTTGGCACTTCGGCTTGTGCGTAAATACGACAAGATTGCAATAGAGACGCTGAATCTTGAAGGCATGAAAAAACTGTGGGGACGGAAAATCTCTGACATAGCCTTCGGTGAGTTCGCTTTGATACTCCAATGGACGTGTGCTAAATATGGCAAAGTGTTTGCGAAAGCAGGACGATGGCAACCCACGACGAAGCCATGTTCGGATTGCGGATACACCAACGATAAACTTTCACTTTCTGATAGGCAGTGGATATGTCCTGAATGTGGTTCGCACCATGACCGAGACGTAAACGCTGCGATAAACATATTGCAGGCTGGGGTACCCGCGTCTTGATACGCGATAAAGCCGTTCTGATACGGAATAATAGCCTGCCGGTGGAGCGACACTAAGACGGCGGCCCCTTTGGGAAAACCGCAGTCGCTATGAAACCGAAGCCCCTACCTTTAAGTAGTGGGTGGTATCACAGATTGCTAAAACGAGAGAGTCGTGATAACATAATCCGCATATTTAAGGAGACAACAAACACAGCGACATGCGGACTATGCAACTTAAACACCTCAGTCAATCAGAACTCGCGAAGAAGATAGCCCTATGGGCACTATCAATAGGACTCCTATGTTTCGGGTTCCTCTTTAACGCATGGCATATTGCTGAACAAGAATGGTTTGACACGCATCAGCGGGACACCGAAAGTCTTATTATCGGAAGAATGGTCAAATCTCGCCAAGATGGCATCTTTTCGTCAGGTGGGCTGACAGGGGCGGGAATTACGACGAATATCCAACAGGACTGGATATCCGAAAATCAGATTGACAATCAATATGCAGCCTATCTCAACAGAGGCTCTTTTGATAAATTCTCACCCTACATGTCGCAACCCGGTGGACAAGGCATAATTTTCAGTCTATTTGATAGAAGTATTCCCCTATCGCCCCAAATCAAGTTATGGTCATTCTATGTGCTAACAGCACTCCTCTCTGCAATCGCATTGACGTTAATTGCAAGCTGGTTCTATGAGGCGTTTGGCGGATGGGTCGCGGTGTGCGTCGTAGGTTCGGCGGTGCTCTCGCAATGGTTGACAGTCTTCGGTAAAAATCTTTGGTGGAGTCTATGGGCGTTCTATCTGCCTATGATTGTTGTCTTGTACTTCCTTAAACGCCACAGAGGCGCAGCAGACCGTCAGTTTATCAAGTTTGGTATCCTAATCTTCATCACGGTTTCCATTAAGTGTTTTATCAATGGATTTGAGTACATTACAACCACGCTGGTAATGATGGTAACCCCGTATATCTATTATGCCATCTTGGACAAATGGAATAGATCCCACTGCTTGAAATGGTCGCTTGCAGCCGTAATCGGATCGGGTATCGCAATTTTTGTCAGCCTCATCATGTTATGTGTCCAGATTGGCGCGGTGAAAGGTGGATTTATGGATGGGGTTACGCATGTGGTCTATTCCTTCGGAAAGCGGACGTATGGGGATGCGGAAAACTTTCCAGAGGTATATGCTGCGAGTCTCGATGCTGGTACAATCGGCGTGGTTATTACTTACATGAACGGTATCTTCTTTGATTTTAACAACTATCTGTCTGTTACTAATTCTTTTGTCTCTAATTTCCTATTCAAAATCCGCTATTACTACCTGATAGTTCTGTTTATAGCGATGTCTATTCTGTTATTTCTCCGTAGCACTACAGGACAAAAACGACAGAACGTTGCATTAATCTGGACGGCGTGGTTTTCGATTCTCGCCCCCTTATCGTGGTATGTCATCTTCAAGGCGCACTCGTATATCCACATACACATGAGTTTTCTTCTCTGGCAGATGCCATTTACGTTCTTTGGATTTGCGGTGTTCGGGATCGCTGTTATCGCATGGACGAAAAACAGAGAAAATTAAAAAATTTAATAGAGTCATCTGAAACTCACCTAAGTTGCCTTCCTTAAATTCTTAGCCTTTATTTAGATTCTGCCGACAAAATTATTTCCACACCTCTAAAGCAGAGTTACCAATTTTCATGAACAGAATTTGCGTTTCCTTGAAAAATTCGTGTAATTAATAGTTATACATAGGCTTTATTCTTTTTATATTGAATAATATTCATAATTGACTTATCGTAACCGTAATGAATTATAGAAATAAGCGGAGTCATTTCAAAAGGAGTTTATGATGAAAATTTTAGTCGTAAATCGGAATGTAATTGTGTCAATTTTCGCAGTGGCGTTGTTGACATACAGCATACAAGGCATGAGTTATGCCCAGGACGACGTTCTTCCAGGTGGTGAGGGCACGCTCTTTAGTGTGGGTGAAACACTCGTTGTTACACCAGGTGAGACTAACACCTCTCTTAAAGTTAGTTTCATTGACCGTGTTTTTGAACCTAACAAACGCGCTTACCAAGTTCAATTACGTCGCAAAGACCCTCAAGGAGATTGGATCCTGAAATGCGACACAATCGAGGGATGGCTCGTTCCTCGCCCGAGTTTTGATGAGCATCTCTCCGTTCTTTTTACAGACCTTGCGCCTGGAACTACATACGAAGCACGTTGGAGAGAAACCAATGAGTCGTCTTGTTCTGATAATCCGCCTACCCCTAATGAATGGTCCTCGATTCGTGATGGGACAACGCTGTTGGAAACGCCACCGCGTGTGGAGTTCGTTGATACCACCTTAGCCATAACAGTGCGCCTGACTCTGGGACTTGATATTATTGATGGCGTTGATCTCCTCAAAATCCCTGAAGAACAATTGACACAACTTACAACATTGTTATCTGGGCGGCGGACCCAATTATATGAAGAATTAGAAGAATTGAGGCCGTATAGATTATCATCAGAGCACCTTGACCTCGATTTACCAGTAGTAACCGACCTTACCGGTTTGGAATATGCTACGCAACTCAGAACTTTATCTCTTACTGGTGAAAACATCAGTGATATTAGCCCACTTGCAGAACTTACCGAACTCAGGGAGTTGGAACTCGAGGGAAATCAGATTAGTGATATTAGCCCACTTGCAGAACTTACCGAACTCAGGGAGTTGGAACTCGGGGGAGATGAGTTTAGCGGAAGGAATGAAATTAGTGATATTACCCCGCTCGCACAACTCACACAGTTAACCCAGTTAGGGCTCAATGGGAATCGGATTAGTGATATTACTCCACTCACACACCTCACAGAGCTTACATCGTTATCACTCAGTGAGAATCGGATTAGTGATATTACCCCGCTTGCTCACCTCACAGAACTCACATTGTTATTACTCGGTGGGAATCGGATTAGTGATATTACCCCGCTTGCTCACCTCACAGAACTCGTGAGTTTGAATCTCAACAGTAGTTCAATTAGCGACATTACGCCACTTGCACAACTCGCACAGTTAACGTGGTTAGTGCTTGCAGGCAATCAAATTACCGATGTTACGCCGCTTGCGCAACTTTCTGAATCGCTGAAGGAGTTGTATCTTCAAGACAATCTAATCCGAGATGTTACCCCTCTCTCAAACTTGACACGCCTTCGACGGTTATACCTTTCAGGTAATTCAATTGAAGATACGTCTTCACTAAGGGCACTCCTTGAGGCGAATCCGGATATATCTATAGATATTAAGGTCGTGGAGGAAGTAAAAGAAGGCACAACAATAACGACAGAAGGTATAACAATGACGGCATCAGCACTTCCACCACTGACAGCCGCTACGCTTAATGGAGGCGTTGTGACGTTGACACTGAGCAGTGGTGATTTCATAGCCGGTGTTAGCGATGAACTTACTCTTTCAGGGATTACCGATGTCAGTGTTGATCGGACGAACTATGCCGGCGAAGGGGAGATCACGGTTGAACTTAAGTTTGAAGGGAACGTTGAAAAGGATACAATATTGACTTTGACACTCGAGGCAGATGCTATTGAAGGTTATGACGGTCCTCCACTCACCGCAGAAATATCTGTTTCCACAGGTGCAGAAGCAGTAGGGACGGATGCCTCAACCGCTGATGCGAAGCTGAGCATATCCCCTGCCTCAGTCGCATCGCCTGCTATCGGGCAACAGGTAGCGTTCAGTCTGAACATCACAGGTGGAGAAGCCGTCGCAGGCTATCAAGCAACAGTCCAGTTTGATGATACTGCCTTGCGTTATGTCTCAGGCGCGAATGGCGACTATCTGCCTGCCGGTGCGTTCTTTGTGGAGCCGAAGGTGGAGGGCAATCTTGTCCAACTCAACGCTGCATCTCTCGCTGGCGATAGCAATGAGGACGGCACTCTCGCAACGCTCACATTTGAGGTTATTGCTGCCAAGCCATCCACTTTGACATTATCTGATGTGCTGCTAACTAACAGTGCGGGTGAGGCTTTTGTGCCAACGGTTGAAAATGCAGAGATAACCGAAACCCCTCAACTCAAAGGCGATGTGAACGGTGATGACCTTGTAAACATTCAGGATTTAGTGTTAGTTGCTGGGAAGTTAGGACAAACAGGCACAAATCGCGCGGATGTTAACGGCGATGGGCAAGTCAATATTCAGGACCTTGTGCTTGTTGCTGGTGCATTAGGGACAAGTGCCGCCGCACCTTCGTTACATCCCTAAGTTTTAGAAATGATCGCTGCTACAGAAATCAAACAATGGCTATCCGCTGCACAGCACTTAGACCTCATGGATACAACGTCACAGCGTGGTATTTTGTTCCTGCAACAACTCCTCATAGCGTTGACTCCTAAAGAGACAGCACTGCTTGTGAATTATCCGAACCCATTCAACCCAGAGACGTGGATACCCTACTACTTGTCAAAGAATGCGGATGTTACACTGCATATCTATGCCGTGAATGGACAATTAGTGCGGACATTGACGCTTGGACATCAAGCTGCAGGGATGTATCAGACGCGTAGCCGTGCGGCGTATTGGGATGGCAGAACGCGTTCGGTGAACCTGTGGCGAGTGGTGTGTATTTCTATACCCTGACCGCAGGGGATTTCACTGCAACTCGCAAGATGTTGATACGGAAGTAAATGGCTGTCGGCTGTTGGTAATCGTGAAAAGGAGAATTCTATGAAAACGAATTTAACGTCTCGATCATCGTTATTGGCACTTCTAATGGTGGTGCTTCTACTGAGTTCGTCTTTGGGAACCGTTGCTCAGCAAATTCCAGCAGAGGTCCAAGCCAAACAGGATGCAAAAAATGATGTTAATAAATTTGCCTGGTTCACTGCGGGTTTTATAGGATGTGCTTCATCATGGACGCTGCTAGCTCTAATCGACATACCGGACCAATCTTTGAGATGTCTTACGACGGTCCCATCTTTTTTACCTATTGTTTATGCCATATCTGATTCACCCGTTCCACCTACCGAGCGGCTTTTGGGAAAATCACCCGAATACGTTAATGTTTATATTGATAGCTACAGAAAAGAAGTCAATCGACAGCGGGTTCTATTTAGCGTAGCAGGCTGTGGGGTAAGCTATGTATCAACAGGGATGATCCTTCTCGCTACCGGTGCTTTGGATTTGCAACTTTTTTAACTGAGGGACTAACTGGAGAAACCTTCCATCAAGGCACCAAAAAACTTGTAGGGCAAGCACCACGGCTTAACCCTACAAGTTTTGTTTTAGCAAGTATTGCGTCCTGAGCGGAATCTATTTTCATTGTGAATAATCGTTCCGTTTCGCTGGATCCTCCGTGAAGTATTCGACGAACTCCCATTCAAAACCGTCCGCATCAATGAAATAGATTCGCTTTCGATAGGGATGGGGTTCGACTTTAAAACCTTCCTTGTATCCAGCAGCCAGCAAACGTTCTCTGATACCCTCAGCGTCATCAACAGCAAAACCGAGGTGGTTCACATAAGTCCCTTTTCGGTCACCTGTGAAGGGATGCTTGCGGTCTGACAATGCGATGTAAAAATCGTCAGTCCCAAGATGACACCATTTCGTTCCGTTCGCATTATCACCACCGCCCCTGACTCGAAAATCCGGAAAGGCGGTTGTTAGAAAATCGATCGCTTTTTCAAGGTCATTCACGCTCATGTTCGCATGTTCAAGATAGCGGCTCATTTCTGAATCCTCCTGAAAAATTGAGAGTTATAGTGGTTAGTGTAGGTACTATCACGATCCGAGTGGCAATTTTAATTCGGCAGGGAAAGCCGTCAACGGTTTCGCGACGCTCCCCGAAATATGGAAAGTATCCTCCAAACGCACGCCTCCCGTTCCCGGAACAGAAAGTACGGGATGTCCGACGGTCACCGTCATTCCGTCAGAAATCTGGATACCAGAATCACCGGGATGGATCGTTGGTGCCGGTGTCTCCTCAAAACTAAGTCCGATGCTATGACTGATCCCCGCGACGTAGAATTCACCATAGCCGTTTTCAGTATAAACTTTCTTTGCCGCTGCGTCAATATCTCGCATCTTCTTCCCGGGTCTCAACGCTGCGATCCCTGCGGCTTGGGCACTTTTATAAGTCTCGAACATATCCCTCTGTTTCGCTGTTGGTGTCCCAATCGCAAATGTCCGGCAGAGGTTTGCGCAATACCCTTTATAACGCGGCACCAAATCCAGCACGACCAGGTCCCCCGCCTCAATAACTTTGTCAGAAGCAGTGCCGTGTAGCCATCCCGAACGGACTCCCGAATTCACAAACACAGGCGTTGCAACACCATGTCCACCGGCTTTCCGCATAGCGTACTCAACTTCCGCTGCGACCTCATTTTCCGTTATACCCGGTCTAAGCGTTTTGACTGCCGTTTCCATGCCGATGCCAGCAATTTCTGCAGCACGCTGCATGAGTGCTATCTCGGTGTTATCTTTCACCATACGGAGAGCGTCCATAACCGGGGCGATGTCCATGACATCAACAATCGGATTCGCTCTTTGGAACATGTTCAATAGGAAGGCGGGGGTGCCGAACCACATCTGGACACCAATTTTGAGTTTCTCCTTATCTCCTATCATACCACGCATCACCTGAACAACGTCCTTAATCTGTTGACCGACGGAACCGAAAATTCGGACATCTTCGACACCTAATGATTCTCTAACCTCTTCCTCCTCTCCTGCAAAGGTGACAACAATCGGCACACCGTGTGCAGGGATAATGGCGCGCGGTTGATACCGATCTTCTCCAAAAAAGTAGATATAATCGTCGTGCGTCAGAATGAGATAGGCATCAATCCCTTGCTGCTTCATCCTGTCCTGCGCTTTCTGAATCCTCTTTCTATTTACCATCGTAATTTCCTCCTGTTAGGATAGTTACCGTTCTCTTGTCGTATTAAAGCATAGTGTTGCAAATTTCGTGCCAAATGTTCAGCACCTCTCCAATTGAGATATATCAGCGTTTTACAGGCTAAAATGAAATTTCAGATTTTGCCGATATGTTTCAAATCTGAAACAAAACCTGAATTAATAGCTGAGAAGCCTCGAAAATAAAAGTTGTTTCATAAATGAAACGATTTTCATTTATGAAACAAAGTTCTTGACATCCGCTTCATTATGTGATAATCTATGACCTATAGGTAACAAATCCTGCTAACGCGTGGAGGAAAGATAGTGAAGTGGCTGAATGTAGTTAAAACATCTGAAATCGAACCGGGACAGAGTATTGCCATCAAATTAGACAATAAAATCATCGCAATCTTCAACACGGGTAAAAAATTTTATGCTATCAATAATGCCTGTCCACATCTGGGAGGGCCACTCAACGAAGGCGCACTGGAGGGTGAAGTTGTTACCTGTCCGTGGCACGGTTGGCAATATGATCTGAAAAGTGGATGTCCCATTACCACGCCGAATGTCCGAACCTATCCGCTCCGGCTTGATGGAGATACCCTTCAGATCGCAGTCACTCCTGAAGCACCAATGCGTGATAGACTCGAAGATACTGTTTTTAACCAAACTGTTGAAGCTGATCATATCTATGGAATCCTTGAGCAGATTCAGCTCGGAAAGACACTCGATGAAGTATTTGAGAACATATACGCTGGACTTCAGCACATCGTGCCGCATAACCGGTTAGGCATCGCACTCATTGACGAGTCCTCCGGCGATTTAGTGCAGTGCAAAACGAAATCCAACAAAAAAATCTTATTGGACAACGGGTTCTCGGCAAAAATCGAGGGGTCAAGCCTTGAACCTATCCTCAATTCAGGTGAAGCACGGATTATTGACGATTTCGAGGAAATTCTTGCAAAAAGACCGACAAGTTGGACAAGATTGATGGTCCAAGAAGGGATGCGCTCCAATCTGACACTTCCACTCAAGGTGCAGGGTAAACCGCTTGGGGTCGTCTTTTTTACGAGTGAAAAACCCCGAGCATTCTCCGAGACGCACATTCGGCGACTGAAACCGATTGCCGGACAACTCTCAATTCTAATTGAAAAAGGGAATTGGACAGACAAACTCGCCGAAAACAACAGACGCTACCGTACACTTTTTGAGATGTCTAACGACGCAATTTTTATATCTCCATCACTCACAGAGGCGTTTGTTACCGTAAACGAAAATTTCTGTACATGGCTCGGTTACACACATCAAGAGCTCGTCAATCTGTCACTGCGTGACCTAATGCCTCCCGATGAATTTCAAAACACCCGCGAAACGCTTAAAGGACTCGACCAACAGAATCCGATTACCTTCCAAACCGAACTGTCCCGTAAAAATAAAAACCGCTTGCCGGTGGAAATTCGCGCAATCCGAATTGTGCATGACGAACGGGAATTCATCCAAGGCTTCGCCCGCGATCTCTCGGAGGTAAAAGCACTCAGTGCCCAACTGAAGGAACACCATTCGTTTGGGAATCTCATCGGAAAAAATCGGAAAATGCGGGAGATTTTCGAGTTAATCCAACTCGTCGCCCCCATGAAAACGACTGTCCTGATTCAAGGTGAAAGCGGTACCGGCAAAGAACCGATTGCCCACGCGATCCACGACAATAGCGAGCGGGCAAAACAACCCTTCGTCCGCGTTAATTGTGCTGGTTTGGTTGATAATTTGTTAGAGAGCGAACTCTTTGGACATGTCAAAGGTGCGTTTACGGATGCCATCGCAACGCGTCAAGGGCGGTTCGCAGCTGCGGACGGCGGCACGCTTTTTCTTGATGAAATCGGCGAATTAAGTCTCGGAACACAAGCAAAGTTGCTCCGCGTCTTGCAAGAGGGTGAATATGAAATGGTCGGTTCAACAGAGACAAAAAAAGTAGATGTCCGCGTCATTGCAGCGACAAACCGAATCCTGAAAACAGAAATTGAGGCTGGACGTTTCCGAGAGGATTTGTACTACAGGCTCAACGTCGTCCCGATTACCCCGCCGCCACTCCGTGAAAGGCGAGACGACCTTCCACTCCTCATTGAACACTTCATCGAAAAATTCAGTCAGCAGACACAAAAATCCATTCACCGCATCTCACCCGATGCCCTTGAAATCTTAATGGATTATACCTACCCCGGCAACGTGCGGGAGTTGGAAAATATCATAGAGCATGCCTTCGTCAAATGTCAGGGTGGCAGCATTGAAAAGCAACATCTACCGCTTGACCTTATTTCATCGAGAGACGATATTGTTACACAGGCACTCAGGGAAAGCAACCCACTTGCTGCGTTGGAACGTGAGTTAGTCCAACGGGTTTTGGAAGAGTCTGATGGAAAGCCACAGCTCGCTGCACAACGTTTGGGAATCAGTCGGACAACCCTATGGCGAAAACTCAAGGCGGTATAGTTGAGGGCTCCGGGCCCTGGATTCGTTTATCCAACAGCAACAGCGTATTCAGTTAACACAGGACTCCGCTTTCTTGCGCGTTTAGCGGTATCAACAAGTTCTCTGACCGTGACTAGCAGGGCATCCATCGTCTCTGGTGTAAAAGAGGGTTCACCACTTTCCGGACACACCCATGCCCAGACATTCTGGACTCGGACAGATATACCATCCTCGTTGTATTCAAACACGGTCTGTTGCCATACTTTTTCTGTATTGTGTTGTGGGCAAGTTGGGGATGGTTTAGGTGTCATAAGCTATCTCTTTTTACGTCTCCGACGCTTAAGTGAAGCAGCATCATTTTAAGTTTAACACATCTTTCACACTTTGGCAAATTAATATCTGCAGGACTCGCCCAGAAGTGTCCAAACCCCTCCAGCGAAATTTTGACAAGACTTATGATGTTGTGGTATAATGCCTCAGGCAAGAGGTATTGAACTTTGGACAATTTTAAAAATCCTCAAGGAGTATGAAAATGGCGAAAGCCCTCTCACTTGTGGCACACAACGATTTAGAAAGCCAAGTTGCAGCACTCGAAACGGATGGTTATGTCTATTTTCCCGGTGTGCTGAATGCTGAAGAGGTTGCTGAATTGCGAGCCACCATGGATCGATTGGAGACAATCCCGGCGTGTTTGGATCGACACCAAACGCCTCAAAATGGCGACGGATTTCTCAACAAAATCATCAACAACTCGTTTAATCGCGACCTGCTGTATCTCCAGTTCCTTGATAAATCACCAATTATTGAAGTCGCCGAGGCAACGCACGGTGAGGATTGCCATTGCATCGGTATGCAATCGTGGATAACAGGACCCGGACGGCCGGATCAAGGGTTACACACGGATTGGCTCCCAATCTCTCTACCTGCAGATGTTCGTTCCGATCCACGCGTGAAAGTCCCAATTTTCATCACGACTGCCCATTATTATCTCAACGATATGTATGAGGAATTAGGACCAACGAAGTTTATGCCGGGTAGCCATTTCTCTGGATGTTCTCCAAACGGCGCAACGGAGTGGAACAACCGCGGTGAAGAGAGTATCTTATGCAATGCGGGGGACGTGGTGCTTTTCCGCAGTGAAGTTTGGCATCGCGGTTCTGCTAATACGAGTGACGAGACCCGTTACCTCTTGCAGGTACACTATGCAATGCGGATGATTACACAGAAATATCCGCCCTATCTGAATAAATTTCAGTTTGATCAATCAATACTCGCCCAAGCGAACCCTCGACAGAGACGGCTTCTCGGTGACCATCGACCGAGTAATTATGATTGAAGCCCGTATTTCCAATCACCTGAGATGCCATGAACACACGAGTTACGAGCGAACAAATTGAATTTTACCGTAAAAACGGATTTCTGATTGTTGACGACTTCCTGAACGGTGTTGAGAACGGTCCACCCTTACCAACCCTATAAAGATATAATGACATTGAATAAACCAAAGAAAATTGCAACAGGAACCCCCTTTGAATTCGGTGAGCATCGTTTCCATTTTGGTGAGGCGATTGTCGAATTAGAGGACTCCTCATCGCTTCTCAATGATTTTGATGCATTGCACAGAAGGATGCGTGAGGATGGGTATCTCTTTATACGGGGTTTCCATCCGTGGGAGCATGCGGAGAAAGCTGCGCACTGGACATTGCAAGCCATTGCACAAGAGGGCGGGTTAAAACCGGATACGCCGGTTGAAGCGGGGATCATCGGCGAAGCGAATCAGACGTTTAGTTTCTTTCGGCAAACTGAGGTGGCGCATGCCAAACCGATTCTTGATGTCGTCGATAGCCCGCGAACGATGCAGTTCTATGAGGAATTCCTCGGTGGTCCAGTCCTTACGTTTGACAAACGCTGGCTTCGCTGCATGGCGAAGGGCGGACACAACCATTTTCACTACGATAGCGTCTACGTTGGGCGCGGCACGCAGAACCGGTACACGATGTGGAGTGCATTGACAGACATCGGCTTGAAAAACGGACCCCTCGTTATCTGCCTCGGTTCCCATCGGCATGACCGATTAAAGTCCACCTATGGTGCGACCGATATGGACCGCGATTTAACAGAAGCCGTGTTCAGCACCAATCCACGTGAGATGGTTGAAAAATTTGGATTCACGCTGGCAACAGCGCATTTCCAGCCGGGTGACGTGATTATTTTTGGGCTTTACATGATGCACAGCAGTGCCCCCAATCGCTCTGAGCGTTATCGTATCAGCATCGATACGCGATACCAACTCGCTCGCGAAGAGAAGGACGACCGTTTCTTTTTCCGTGAAGATGGCAGTTGGCTCGGTAATTTTTACAACAAAGGTGCGAGTTACAGACCGATAACCGAGCTTCGCTGGGAATGGGACTTGGAATAACATTATTGTTCAGGGCACCTTCATGGAGCAGTGCCTTAAACACCGCTTGGATAGCAATTATGTCCCTGCTACGACGCCCTTGATGTAGTTGCCATCTCCATTTGTTGCTTCTTTGAGAAGGGCAGGATAGTCTGCAAGCGATACGATATGCGTTACAAGCGGTCTCAGATCAATATGGCCGCGTGCAAGCATCCGAATTGCGGGTGGAAACGTATCCCGAATCTTTGCACCCGGCGACGAACTCACTAAGTTAAACGCGCCGCCGTGCCACTCGGAACCGCTGATGGTTACTTCCTCTCGGATGCAACCGAAGAGGTTGATGTGTCCACCTCTGCGAACGATTTTCGTCGCCAGGTTTAACCCGTCAGGCTTCCCAGAACAGTCGAACACTACATCAATTGGAAATGCTTTCAGTTCTGATATGAGTTCGGAAGCGGGAATCTCCTTCGGGTTGTACGTGAGGTCAGCCCCTAACGACTTCGCCAGTTGCAGCCGTTTCTCAACAATATCAATGGCGATGAGGTTAGATGTGTAAAATCGGCTCAGTGCTTGGACGAACATCATCCCCATAAAACCACACCCTATAACAGCAACGTTATCGGCAGGCAGCAGCGGTGCGGTATCAAGTCCCGTGACCACACAGGAGACGGGTTCAACCAGCCAGTATTCGTCCGGAATGTCCGATTCTGGAACGACGTATATCCGATCCGCTGGACAGTTTTTGAGACCGTCAAATCCTAACACGCTGCCCGTTACACGCATCCCTTCCTTGATACCTTGAACACCGCTCCCAACTTTTGTGACATAGCCGACACCTTCATGTCCCGGAGGCGCGTAACCACCATCCCGAAAGGTCGCTAAATCCCAGGCGCAGACCCCACATGCGGCGCGCTGGACTTGCACTTCACCCGCCTGTGGATCGGATACATCTATATTAATAATCTCGACCCCACCCTTTTCTCCATACCTAATCGTTTGTGTCTTCATTTGATATGCCTCCGTGTCCGTTTGCTTCTATGTATGACCGGAGTACCGTGTTAATTTGTGCTTCATAATCAACGTTACGGGCTTTGAACCACTTTAAGATGTCCTGGTCAATACTCGCAAAGTGAGAAGGAAGTGGTGCTGTTTTCCAAAAAGTTTCATCGGTAGGTTGAGCGTCTTTATCATTAAGCGCGTCCTGATAAACTTCCTCATCGGTCATTGCATCGACCTTTTCCCAATCTGTTTCATCGGGAACGTGTGCGAGTTCTTCACGCGTATATTTGACTAAAGTAGATTTGTCTTTCATTTTTAGTTGCTTTCCTTGCTGAAATAATGCGACACCTGCTGCCGCGCCACGTATAAACCACATACAAGAGGCGACCCGCGCTTCGACCAAGGACAACGATTCTTTCTTCATTGTAGTCGTATCGAACATCTACGCGCTCTATCCGATCCGGATCATCAAAGACGAGGGAAGCGCGTTTGAAACTAATTCCACGTTTTTGGATGCATTCTTGATTCTTCTGTTCGTCCCATTCAAATTCCATTATGGCAGATTTGAGGCGTGTCTTATTCTAATTCTTACAAAGTGCCTGAACTTTAATGCAGTATAACATATTTTGTGTGAATAGTTAAGAGAAATCTAATCGGACAAATTCGCGTTGTTTTCGCTGTTAGAAGGCTCAATGAAATAGGGAACCTGCCAGTCGGTGTTCCCAATATAGTGTTTCCAGAAGTAGATAGCAAACGGTATACTCGCGACGAGTCCGACAAGACCGACCCACCAGGATTCTTGGAATTCCGTAAGTGTTTCGTATGAAAAATCACTATCGAAGTGCATTGTAAGGAACACCATAACCCACGCAGTCAAGTTATTTACCAGTTCGTATGCGATCCGTCGCGTCGGCGGAGGTGTGGTGGTTCCGAGAATTTGAACGTCTGTGCCGTTACGAGTTCTTCATTAACCTCAATACCCAAGCCGGGACCGTCCGGTACAGGTATCGCCGCGCCTTCAAGTTTGTGTTGCACGGGGAACAGGTCCTCATCGTAGTGTCCAGAGGCTTCTGTTGGGGAGACCCGGATTTCTAACCAAGCGAAGTTCGGAACTGCTGCTGCGAGATGAACCGTCGCAGCTGTGCATATAGGACCCAACGGATTGTGTGGCATCAAGTCAATATAGTGTGCTTCTGCTAAACTCGCAACTTTCATCGATTCCGTTAGTCCGCCAACATTACAGACGTCAAGACGCGCAAAGTTGGTAATGCCGCGCTCCAGATAGGGAAGAAACTGCCACTTACTCGAAAATTCTTCGCCGATAGCGAATGGGATATCGGTCATTGTCCGGAGGGATTCATAAGCCTCTGGGGTCTCGTCTCGGATGGGTTCTTCTAAAAAGTCAAGCGTACCAGACGGCATACGCTGACAGAAGGACGCGGCTTCCGCAACACTGAGTCGGTGGTGGTAGTCGATGCCGAGAACAGGTTCCGATCCAATGGCGCCCCGCAATTCTGTCAACCACTCCGCAGCGAGACTGATCGACTCGCGCGGTTCAAAAATATTTTCCTCACCCGGTCTCGCACGATGCAGTACGTTTGTGCGAATGACGTTCCAACCTTTATCAAGCAATAATTGGGCGTTTTCGATTAATTGCGCAACCGATGCTGCACCGGTCGTGGCAAAGCACGGCACACGATCTCGCTGTTTTCCGCCGAGAAGCTGATAGACCGGCACGTTCAACGCTTTTCCGACAATATCGTGAAGTGCGATGTCAATTGCTGAGATTGCTCCCGTCAAAGCACGACCGCCCTCGAAATACTGGCTCCGGTACATCTCTTGCCACAAGCCACCAATCCGCATCGGATCGCGCCCGATGAGAAATTCGCGATAGTGCCTCACTGCACCCGCAACAGCCAATTCTCGACTTGAAAGCCCAGATTCACCCCAACCGTAAATGCCTTCGTCTGTCTCCACTTTAACGATGTGTTGATTCCTGTGTCCTACCCAGACAGGAAACGGTTTGATGTCCGTAATTTTCATGGTGCATTTCTCCTTGGATTTTGTTCTCAATTCCTAATCCTTATACCAAATCGCTTGGCATTTGTCAATCAGTTTTTGGATTTGCTGATTGCTGAGAGTTCTATCACGATACTTGAATTAGATTCGCAGGACTGATACAATAGGAGCAAATGAATGAAGGAGGCGTTGAGATGGCTGATAATCAAATTAAAGTTGCCGCATGCCAACTGCTAACGGGTGAGGATGTTTCCGCTAACACCCTCAAAGTGTTAGCGCAGATTGAAGCGTGTGCAGAGATTGGGGTTCAGATTGCGGCGTTTCCAGAAGGGTGTCTGTTCGGCTACTGCTGCCGGACAGATTATTGGAAACGCATCTCACCACAGGTTTTTAAAGAGGCTGAAGCTGAAATTGCCGAAGCAGCACGTCGGCACGGAATAGCCGTTGTCGTCGGTTCAGCGCATCACGATGGCGAGAATTGGCACAACGACCTCGCCGTATTTGATCAGCAAGGACTCCTCAAATACCGTTACGGCAAGACCTTTCTCGCTGGGGAGAAATGGTGTATCAACAACCGTGGCAAACTACCGATTGTGGAACTCGCCGGTGTTAACTGTTGTTTTATCATCTGCCACGATGTACGTTATCCTGAATTGGTTAAACTTCCTGCAGCAATGGGTGCACGGCTCTGCATTTTCTGCTCCTGTGAATCGGGGCTGCTCTCAGAATATAAACTCTCCGCTTACCGCGCTATGCCAATCTCGCGGGCGACAGAAAACGGCATCTATGTCCTGATGGCGAATACACCCGCCAATCCCGATGACATTCGGGCACCCGGCTCATCGCATGGGAACTCGAAGATTATCCATCCAGATGGCAATGTCATCAAAGAGGCGGGATTTTTCGGAGACACCATCATCGCTGAAACAATAGACCTCTCACAAGCAACAGGTTCACAAGCGAAACGAACCTATAATGAAGATACAATCCTACGGGAATGGTTCCGACAAGGTTGTGAATTCGTTGTGAAAGTCTGAAATCCTGTAGAGGCGAGGTTACCTCGCCCTAAGGAGTTGGATTTATGTCAAACCAAATCGTTTGTATCCGCGCCAATTCGCTTGTTGACGGGATAAGCACATCTGCCAAAGCGAATCAGGCAATTCTTGTAACCAATGGACGTATTGATGCAGTAGGCGATCAAGAAGAAATTGCGCGACAGACACCGCCTGACGCAGAGGTTATTGACCTCGGCGATGTGTGCCTTGCACCAGGACTCATTGATGGACATACGCATCTGAGCCTTGCAGGCGATGGTCGGAACTACGTTCAGATGTTTTCCGAAACCGATGAAATGATGGTGTTAACAGGGGCGATGAATCTACAGCGTCACCTTGCTGCAGGGATTACAACTATCCGTGAACACGGCGCCCGGAACAAAGTGGGATTCACGCTTAAGGAAGGACTTGAACGCGGTTATATTCCAGGTCCACGTGCCTTAGTCAGCGGACGACCGATTACTTGCACAGGTGGACACTTCCACATGTGCAACGAGACAGCGGACGGTGAGGCGGAGATGCGCCGCTCAGTGCGTCGGTTGGTCCATGAAGGCGCGGATTATATCAAGATTATGGCATCAGGGGGCGGAACTGCCGGAACAATTCCGGGGCGCGCCAGTTACACCGTTGCTGAATTGCACGCTGCTGTCCATGAGGCACACCATTTCCATCGGCTTACGGTAGCACACTGCCGTGCGAGCGAGTCGATGGTCCGTGCCGTTGAAGCCGGTATTGATCTGATGGAGCATGCGGAATTTCTTGACCCGGACGGTGAACTCCGATTCGATCCGAAAATTGCGGAGATGATGGTAGAATCTGGTATCTGGATTAGTCCGACGCTCCAAGCATGGACGGGGTATCCACGTATCGTTGAACTTCGTGAAAAACGGGACAATGGGACGATTTCTGCCGATGAAACAGAAGAGTTGCAACGAGGTGAGGCGCGAGCAGAAGTCCGCTTGGATGTGATGCGGCGTATGCTCGACTACGATCTTCGTGACCGAATCGTCCCCGGCACGGATTCAGGCGTGGGTAATCTTGCATTCGGTCATCTCGATTACGATTTGCAGCTGCTTGTTGAAGTCGGATTTACACCCGCAGAGGCACTTATCTCAGCGACCCGTATCTCTGCGGAAGCAATCGGAATGGCGGACGAGATTGGAACTATTGCGCCGGGCAAAATCGCTGATCTTGTTGCTTTTGATGGCGATCCGACAAATGATGTTGGTGCGGTGAGTCGAGTGGCTGCGGTATTTCAAGCGGGACAACGGGTAAAATGAATGAATTGACACCCTTTTCTAAAACGGGTCTACCGGCTCTCCGTAGGGACTTCTATCTCAGGGACCGTAGATTTTGATGCCGCAACAGGGTAATCCTCAATACTGGGTTCTGCGTCTTCCAGTGGAACAATTGACAACCGTCCCCCAAGTGCTGTAATAATGTTTATGAGTGTATCAAGCTGCGGTGCGTTCTTGCTGGAGAGCACCTCCGACAGGGTTTCAGGATTGACTTGAATTTGCTTAGCGAGTTCTACAACTCCACCTTGTGCCTCAATAACATTGCGGATTCCTTGGAGAAAGAAGCACGTGTCCCCGTCAATTTGGTATTCTTCTAACGATACATCAAGATAGCCAATTGCTTTCTCTTTATTAGCAAGTCTTTCTCTTAGAAACTCTTGTAAGGTTCTCAGTTTTCTCATTGATATGTCTCCTTGTATTGCAACCAATAATTTTTTGCCCGTTCAATGTCCCTATCCTGTGACCGCTTGCCACCCCCGCAGAGGAGAAGAACTATTATGTTATCTACTACACCAAAATAGATACGATAACCTGGACCGAAGTCAAGAATCAGTTCAAACACACCGTCACCAACAGATTTGTATTCACCCAAATTGCCAGTTTCGACCCGCTCCAGTCGTCTATCAATTCTGTTTTATGTTTTTGGGTCGCGAAGTGAGTCGTACCATTCGGTGAAAGGCTCCCGCCCATTTGGAGTTTGGTAGTATTGTACTTCCCTTAGATATACGTCACGCATTGACGAGCTCTTGTTTGTTGATATACATGGAAATCTGGCATGACAAGTGAACCGATTTACTGTTTTTTTGTTATACAGTATTCTCTTGTAAAAATACAACCGAAACTTGTACCATTTACGTAAGGCAGCGCAAATTAAAATTCATAGATATCCGCACGCCGTTTGGCAACCTTGTGTCGGACGAGTGCCTGAAGATCCCCCGGCATCCGCGCAAACGTTTCAGGAAAAACGGGTTGATGACCACCCTCACGCATGAGATTCCACCAAGCCGGATAGTAAGCGATGTTCAATGCCATGCGGTGTTGGTCGTCAGTGGTGTTCGCGCCCTGCCCGTGCCATGTGCCGCCGTGCCACAACAGCACAGAACCCTTCTGTCCACAAACAGACACCGGATGACTTTCAGCAATATCCGATTGTGTAGGTCTGCGCCGTGCGCGATGGCTAAACGGCACAACGAGCGTCGCGCCGTTCTCAACGGTGAAGTCGGTTATCATCCAGATGGAGTTAATCATCCACGGCGTTTCTGGGAGGCGTGCCGGTAAGTCGTGCGTCGAATCCGAGTGTATACCGCCTTGCGGTGCTCTTGGCTTAACCCATTTGGTGCAAGCCTCACCGAGTCGTGCGCTATCGCCGAGAAAATGACGAACAACCTCCAGCACTTGTGGATGTGCGATACATTCCCAACACATCTCATCGAGGTTAATCACACCAAAAAGCGTTTGATAGAGTTCAGCGTTCGGGTCCTGAAAAGCATCCCGATTCGTTGGGTCTCGGTGGAGTTGGAAATACTTCTCCGCCATTGTATCGGCTTGCGTTGCGGGTATTGCATCCTCAATCAAGCAATAACCGAATGTTTCGAGATGCTCTATTGCGTCTTTTCGTGGCATTTACAAATCTCCGCTTATTTGTTATTACGGAACACCAATATAAATCTGTTTTCTTCTATTTGCACAACGCGTTCTAAAAGAAAGTACTTCTCAATAATGTGCTTAGCAAAGGGGACTGTCCAAAAGTAGGTTGGATACGCGTACGTACCTTTGTTAGGAATTGTCTTATTTCCTCCTATCAAACCCGTCTGCACGTCGTATCGCTCTGGAAGTGCTTCCTCCCCTGCTCTTTTGACTAATTCATCGTGCATAATGACAACGAACATACCCTTATTCGATAGAATCCGTTTCAGCTGGACCGACAGGTTCTCCAGCATCTGATATGATAAGTAAATGTTATTTTGAGGAAGCATCGCGAGGTCGAAAGCATTCTCTTTGTAAGGGAGCGCAACTATATCCCCGATATTAAACTGGCATTGACTCTTTCTTTTTTGTGCAACCTTTTTGGCGTGAAGGAGTGGAATCTCTGCGCAGTCAATACCTGTTGCTATCGCGCCCATGTCTTCCATGGCAAAGGTAAAGCGTCCTGCATTGCAGCCTAAATCTAATGCGCGCATGCCGGGTTTTATGAGTCTACGCAAGTAATCTTCATATCTGTCAACGGCAAATTGTGATCTCGGATTGTCAGGATCAGTTGTCGGGTGAACACCCGCCGCATTGTAATGTTTCCGAGTCGCATTGAATATGTTCATAGATTTCTGTTCCTTCAAATATCGCTTGCATTGTCTGGTGTTATCGTGTAAATTGGTCGGATAGGATATACCGAACATTTTGCCACAATTCATCATGTCAGACAAGAGAAATTTACTGTAAAGGGAGGTCTTGCGGATGCTGTCAACCGAAAACATGGGAGACGTTATCGTCACACCAAATCAATTAAGTGAGATGCAAGCAGGTGATTATATTCTGCATGCCCGCGATGGTGTATTGAACGAGGTCCCAGTAGAGAAAATCCGAATGCCTTTGGACCCACAAGCGCACTATCAAGGATTGAACCTCGTGCTGGCTCCCGATAGCACCATCTACGCAGTACAACACACCATCATCTCTAAGTCCACAGATGGTGGTAAGTGTTGGGAACATCTCAACGGGGATCCATCTGCTTTCGGTTTCAACGGGTGGTTGCTGCAAGCCAATCGGCATGGGCAGCTTATTAATGTGAGTCAGCATGGTGAAGAACAGCCGCCGACTATCTGGCTGTCTGATGATGAGGGTGAAACGTGGGAACAAACGAGCGAAATAGATGTGGCACCGTTTCAAAAAACCGTTGCCGGTTCAAGTCTGACTCGGCTCAGCGATGGTACACTTCTCCTACCGATTAAAAGGCGGGATGATCCGTTTTACGAAGGGACAAACCCGACTTATGTCTTCGTCTCGAACGATGACGGACACACCTTCTCAAACCGATTCTTCTTGTCAGATTACGGAAATGAGGTCAACATCGCAGAACTTTTTCCCGAAAGACTGCTCGCAGTTATCCGGTATCAACCGGGCCCACCGAATCAACCACATACGAACAAAACAGTTTTCCTCGCAGATTCAATAGACAAAGGTGCTACATGGACGAATCTGCGTCAATTGACGAGTGTGCATGGGCAGTGCCACGGCGCGGCTGTCGGACTTTCCAATAATCGTGCTGTTGTGGCTTATGATCACCGGTATCCGCGGGAGCTCGGTAGCGGTAGAGCAATGTTCAGCAATGATAACGGCGAAAATTGGCACGATGAAGTCTACTATCTCTGTCATGGACATGTTGCTGGCTTTCCGAGACACGTCACCTTAGATGGCGACGAGATTCTAACCTTTATCGGTTCCTGCTATGGTGATGTCAGCAAATGGGAGAACGCTACGGGGAACTCACACTTCTGTATTATCCGGTGGCGACCGGTTTAGGACGAAAGGATATTATGAAAATTACCGGATTTGAAACGATACCCATTCAAGGTCGGGCGATGATCTTGAAAATGTTCACAGACGAAGGCATCATCGGCTACGGTGAACCGATGAACTACGAGCATTGGCGGGTTGTCGCGCAAGCCGTGGATGACATGGGAGAGTATCTGATCGGCAAAGACCCACTGCAGATTGAAGCGCATTGGCAAGCGATGTACAGATCGAGTTATAGTCGAAGCATGCCGGTACTTGTAGGGGCACTCAGCGGTATTGAGATGGCGATGTGGGACGTGTTCGGCAAGGTCGTCGGAATGCCGGTGTGGAAGTTATTAGGCGGTTCGGTGCGGGATCGAATTCGCGTCTATACCGGTATAGGCGGTACAACACCTGTAGCGTGTGCAGAAAGCGCGAGTAAAGCAGTTAAAGCAGGATTTCGTACAGTAAAGATGGGCGCATCGCCGCAACCTGTTCGGTTCGTTGATACCCCAAAGGCGATTGACACGATGGTGACACGGGTGGCAGCGGTGCGAGAGGCAGTCGGTGATGAGGTCGATATTGCTGTTGATCTGCATCGACGCTTGAGTCCAACGATGGCAGTCATCTTGGTAAAGGAATTAGAACCTTTCCGTCTCCTATTTGCCGAAGAGCCGTGCCACCCGGAAAACAATGAACCCTTGTTAATGCTGTCCCGCTCCACAACAGTGCCGATCGCGACGGGTGAGCGGCATTTGACGAGGTGGGGTTTTAGAGAGGTCATCGAACGTGAGATGTGCGCTATTTTGCAACCCGATATCCGACACTGTGGCGGGATGCTGGAACTGAAAAAGATTTCCGCGATGGCGGAAATCCACAATATGGCGGTAGCACCCCATAACGCTGCCGGTCCTGTCGGGGTTGCCGCATCGGTACACGTTATGGCAACCGTGCCGAATTTGCTGATATGTGAGGGCGGACACCGACGCGGAGAAGGGCTGTTTCAAACACCTTTGGTTTTTAAAGATGGATTTATTGAACTCCCGACAGCACCCGGGCTCGGTGTGGATATGGACGATGCAGCTATTGAAGCGATTCGAGATGAAACATTTCGGCTGCGTGGAATGTTCTGGCACGCAGACGACGGGGCTTTCGCAGATTACTAACCACGCGCACTTCACGTCATTTTATTTTGATCATTCGGTCGTGTGGAAAGATTTGTTTTCGGAGGAATGTCCCATGAAATGTGTCCGCAGCGCGGGCATCGCATCTCAAATTCGACGAGATTTCTGACGGTGCCTGTTTTTTCGGGTTTCCGTCGGGTTTGACATTGTGGACACCGAACAGCACGAAATTCATCGGCATCGCTTTTGCCAAAGTAAGCACCTATCTTAAAGAGGAGCAATAGCAAGACAACGATGAGAATACAGAAGAGGCTGAAAATGAGAAAAGGGACAAGCGTTGGCATGTGGCTTTCCTCACAAGGGTCAAGGCTGGAAAATAAATGCGGTTGTCGGTCGGCGTTAATCTATTAGTCGTATGAGCGGTTTGACAGAGTGCTGAAGATACGTGGTTTCTGTGACATTGTCGGCAAAGAAAGGGGTGTAAAATACATCAGCGATTTCAAGGAATGTGGGCAAGTCGAGTCCCATATAGTTTCCCGATCCATCGTCACATTCAACCACGACTTGCCTCAATTTATCCCGTCCCGCAGTAGAAAGTGTGCGCAATGGGCGCAGCATTCGTGTATGATATTTGATCAGGGATGCCGAAACCTGAATCAATCCTTGGAGAAAAAGCCGATACGTATCCTCTGCTTGGTGCCACAACCCTTCCCACGCTTCATGGGCTTCCCACCAATAAGCGAAGTTGTACAAATCTACACCGTAGAGATAATCCTCATTTTCCTTCCAGAGTTCTGGAGGTAGCGGATCATCATCGTGTTCTTCTTCGAGTCCATAACTGTGTCCGCGCGGATCTCGGATAGGATGTGGTGTAACACCAGGAATATGCCGATACGGCGGGAAGGGTTTTTGTGGACAGTATCGATGCCAACTTGGGTCAAAAGGTTCGGGTTGTTTAATAGTGTCCATATTGTGGGAGGGGTTTGGAACCCCGAATGTCCTTACATTCTGCCGACCCCGATGTAATGAAAACCCGCGGCTCTTGCTTCTTCCGGCGAATAGACATTACGTCCATCAATGAGGATGGGGGTCTTCATCTGTTTGGCGAGTTTACGGAGTTCGAGTCTGTGGTAGAGTTCCCATTCAGTGACAAGCACTAACGCATCCGCATTGTAGGCGAGTTCATCTATGTTTTCTGTGAAGGACAGGTTGGTGTTAGCAGATGGATCCTTTCCACGCAAAGCACGCTGCGCATTTTCAATAGCGATCGGATCGTGGGCACGAACAGTCGCGCCCGCAGCAACAAGTTCGCAAATGATGTCAAGTGACGGGGCTCCCCTAACGTCATCTGTGTTGGGCTTGAAGGCGAGACCGAGGATACCGATAGTTTTACCTTTGAGGGTCTTCAGGATACCTCGCAATTTTTCGATGATATGCGCGCGTTGGCGAAAATTAACGGTCCGTGCGGCGGTTGTGATGGGCATCTCGTATCCGGATTGCGCTGCGACCCCTAACAGGGCTGAAGTATCTTTAGGGTAACAACTCCCACCCCATCCGAGACCGGCACGGAGAAACTGATTCCCAATACGTGCGTCAAGTCCGATACCGCGTGCCACCTCTGTCACGTCTGCCGCAACCTCTTCACAAAGCCCGGCAATTTCATTGATGAAACTGATTTTCAGCGCGAGGAATGTGTTCGCAGCGTATTTAATCATCTCAGCACTGCTCGGATCGGTTGTCATCATCGGGGGCAGATGGTAAGCCGATGGGCGTGGAAATTCACTCGGTGGATCAAACGTCTGTTCGAGGATCGGTTTATAGAGGCGACGTAAGGTATCAACGGCTTCATCGCTATTGGCACCAACAACAATCCGATCCGGATACAGTGCACTTTGTAACGCTAACCCTTCTTGTAAGAACTCCGGGTTTGAAGCAACGGATACATTTCCCCGAATACCACGTGCCAAAAAAACAGACTCGACAACCTGAGCGACGCGTTGGTTGGTGCCGATGGGGACCGTGGACTTAACAACGAGCGTATAGTGTCTATCGGGCAGACAGACTTCTGCAACCTCTCTCGCCGCTTGTTCAACGTGCTGCGTATCGGCTTCTCCGTTCTTTTTCGGGGGTGTTCCGACGGCAATCAGAATTAGTTCTGAATCGGGGACGACCTCAGCGACGTTTGGGGTGAAACGGATAGTGTGTTGGACTTCTTCAAGAAGGTTCTGGATGCCAGGTTCATGGATAGGGCTTTTCCCTTCATGCAGAAGGTCTAACTTGCTTTCGTCTTTCTCTACTATTGAGACATTGTGATTGAGGTAAGCGAGGACGACACCCGTGGTCAAACCGACGTAGCCTGCTCCTATAATTGCAATCTTCATATTTTTAACTATTCCATCTTAAAAGCATCAATCACTTGCATTGCTCTATGCGCTCCCTTCATTGAACCGGGGGTGGTTCGACGCTTTCCAGCAACCTATTGATAATGTCCAAACTCGTGATACCGTCAGCCTCAGCGTTGAAATTCGTCAGAATTCGGTGGCGTAAGACGGGGATCGCAACTGCCTTGATATCCTCATAAGCGACATGATAGCGTCCGTGGAGAATAGCTCGCGCCTTTGCACCGAGGACCAGATATTGCGATGCTCGGGGTCCTGCTCCCCATTGGACCCAATCCTGAATGAAGTCGTATGCATCTGGGGCAGGACGCGTCTGTCTATTCAATTCCACGGCATACTCTACAATCGCCTCAGCGATGGGGACTTTCCGGACGACCTGCTGTATTTGTAGAACCTCTTCTCCGGTGATAACAGCATTGATTTCCGGTTCATAAGCCGCTGTTGTGGTCATCACAATCTCTTTTTCAGAAGTTTTGTCTGGATAGTCGAGGGTAATATGGAACATAAAGCGGTCAAGCTGTGCTTCGGGGAGTGGGTAAGTCCCTTCTTGTTCAATTGGGTTCTGTGTCGCTAAAACAAAAAATGGACGTTCCAAGAAATAGGTTCTACCGCCTGCGGTGACCTGATATTCTTGCATGGCTTGTAAAAGTGCGGCTTGTGTTTTTGGGGGTGTTCGATTGATTTCATCGGCGAGAACAATATTAGCAAACACTGGACCTTTAATAAATCGGAAGGCACGTTTGCCGGTTCCATCTTCTTCGATAATATCGGTCCCGATGATGTCAGATGGCATTAGGTCTGGTGTAAATTGGATGCGGTTAAATGGCAGTTTGAGAATCTGTGCGAATGTGCTAATGAGCAGCGTTTTTGCCAACCCCGGTACCCCAACCAGTAAGCAGTGTCCCTGCGAAAAGAGCGCAATGAGGAGCTGCTCAATGACCTCGTTTTGTCCAATGATGCGTTTTTTGAGTTCAGTTAGAATATTTTCTTTAGCTGTTTTTAATGTTTCAGCGACTTCTATATCAGTTGCAGCTTGCGTGGCGGGCGTGTCGTTTTTCATATATTTAAGGTTTAGTCGTTTGAGGCTCTCCACATTTGGAGCCCATCAAAATCGAAGTTGACATCAATAACGCGTGCGCCAGCGTCTTCGAGTTTCTGGCGTACACTATGTTCGCGGGTCGGTTCACAGTAGAATAGGAGACATCCGCCACCACCGGCACCACACGCTTTTCCGCCGATGGCACCGTGTGCTGTCGCGATTTTAAACAGCTGCTCAATCTGCTCGTTTGTAACAGACGGGTGTAACTTTTTCTGATGCTGCCAATTTTGGGTGAGTAGTTCGCCGAATTCGGTTAATCTACCGCGCATCAGTGCCGTTTTTGTCGCTTCAGCGGTGGCTTTGAGAGTCTCTAAGGCGTCGCGGACACTTGGATCTGCACTTTTATAGGCAGTTGTCACGTTCTGATGGATGTTACCCGAGAGTCTCGGTTGCCCGGTATAACAGAGGACGAGATTTTTTTCGAGTTCGTAGCGAATCTGAGGCGGGAGTCTCAGCGGCGAAGTTTTGACCTCTTCCCCTTGGAATTCCATAAAATGAATACCACCGAGGGCACTGGCGTAATGGTCTTGCTTCCCACCGAGTATGCCAAGTTCATGGCGTTCGATGGTGCTGGCGAGTTCGGCGTATTCATACGGAAGATAGGTGGCTTCTTTGAGGGCGCCGAGGACGCTGACGAGGGCAACTCCCATTGCTGCCGAAGTTCCCAATCCACTCCCAGGAGGGGCATTGGACTGTGTGATCAGGTCGAATCCACCGATCTGTATAGACATGCGCCGGACCCCTGCCTTTACTAAATCGATATTTCCATCATATTCGAGTTGACGCACATCGTCGGCTTCAATGAAGGTATCGAAATCTGCGGAATAGATACGAATACTTTTATCTAAAATCCGCTGCAGTTCAACGGAATCGTCCTGCGTTGTCTGACTTTCACACCGGAGCGTTGCGTAAGCATACCGGTTGATTGCTCCGTTAACGACCAGTCCCTTTGAATGCTCGGTGAATAGGGCTACGTCGCTCCACCCTCCAGCAAAGTCAATTCGGACTGGAGCTCTCGCTCGGATTAGCATGACGAGTCTCCTGACATCGGTTTTTTACCCGCGCGCTTGCAAAAGATTCTATAAAGAGTGCGAAGGAGTAGACAAGCGTGCCTGTAGGTTGTACAAACCGAAAATAAAAACGTACCCTTCCAAAGCGTGATGAAGACAAGAAATTGTGGCGAAAGTTAGCCGATAGTCGTATTGGAATATTTTGCAAGGGCAGTCTCTGTCGAGAAAGTGGTTAAAATAGTTGATGATAGATGTAACGCGGAAAAGCCGCAGCTACCCCCCATTCGGAAACGGGGCATAGCCCCGCGGCTTTTCCCAGAAACTGAGCGAAATAACCGCTAATCTTGGGCAGCAGCGTCGCGAAGCTTCTTACCAGCTTTGAAGACAGGGACGGTCTTCTCAGGGATGCTGAGCGGTTCGCCAGTCTGTGGATTGCGACCTGTACGGGCTGGCCGAACTTTGGCTTCAAATGTTCCGAAACCGATCAACCCAACGGAATCGCCGTTACTTAAAGCATCGCAAACAGTCGCAGCAAAAGCGTCAACAGCGGCTGTTGCCTCTTTCTTGCTAAGATCCGTCTGTTCGACAATACTGCTGACGACATCGTTCTTCATTAATTTTGCCATGTCAAATGTTCCTCTAATTTTCAGCCCGAACAAGAAAACAATACGTCTGCCAAATAATTAAGAAACGTGGGTTTTCCCATATCGAGCGTAAATTGGATTTAACAAAAAACTAATAGTAGTAATTATATTATACTATACAAATATAGATATGTCAAGGTGAATAGCACCCACAACCTGAAAATTGGGGCTTCGGCTTCGTAGCAACTGCGGTTTTCTCAAAGAGTCAACCGTCTTAGTATCGCTCCACCCGTAGGCAATTCCCCTATACCCTAAAAGAAATGGGTAAGGGCATATCGTGCGGAAACTTTCACGGCTATCCCTGCCTACAAAAAGAAAAGGGGAGTAACAGTCATACAACGTGCGGGCTTCACCTCCGCTCCGAAACTTACGCGTGAACTGCTACCGATACATGTTTTTTACAAGGTCTCACTTGACACCCGCCACACACCATACGATTGGTGAGGGTAGGACCCTCTCAAATGAGAGAGGTCGTATGCCTATCCAGCAAGTGTAATATCATTATACTACATTTTGAGGTGAATAACAAGTTTATTTTTCAATAACGCCATTAGTTGCCGTCTACATCCAGCAAACGAAAACATGGGACTTGACACCGTGTGTTAAAATTAATACCATAGATTGCGGAATTTGTCAAATTTTTCTTTAAAAGCCATGAATCAAATTTTTAGCGGAATGCTTTGATTTTCAACGGCTCTTTTACCTGCCTATATGGAGTGGCTTTACCGAAATATTTGCTTTAAGCGGTACGTTTGTGGTAAAATTAAGAAAATATAGTTTACTGAAGATTCCGCTTGAGTAACACAATAAAGGAAAATATCAAAAATGCATGAAAGTTATCGTGTAGCAGTTGTAGGCGCGACCGGTGCTGTTGGCAACACGATGTTGCAAATTTTAGAAGAACGCGGTTTCCCTATTGCCTCCTTGAAACTTCTGGCATCGCACCGCTCCGCTGGTGAGATTCTGTCCTTTAAAGATGCCCCAATTATCGTTGAAGAATTAACGCACGATTCCTTTGGAGATGTGGATGTCGTCTTTTCATCGGCGGGTGGGGCTGTCAGTCGCGAGTTCATTCCGACAGCTGTCGAAAAAGGAGCACTCGTTATTGACAACACAAGTGCATTCCGTATGGATCCAGGCACACCCTTGGTTGTCCCTGAAGTTAATATGGATGCTGCACGGGCACATAACGGGCTTATTGCCAATCCGAATTGTTCCACCATTCAGATGATGGTAGCCCTTAAACCGATTTATGATGCTGTTGGTATCAAGAGGATCGTTGTTTCGACCTATCAGAGCGTCTCTGGCAAAAGTGGGCGTGCTGTTATAGAATTGGTCCAGCAAACAAAGGACGCGCTTCAAGGGGTACCGGTTACTTTAGATAAATTTCCACACCAGATGGCGTTCAATGTCGCCTTTGATTGGCCCTTTTTAGACAGCGGTGACAATGAGGAAGAGGTCAAAATGATCAATGAGACTCGGAAAATACTCGCGGATGACACAATTCGGGTCTCTGCTACAACCGTTCGAGTCCCAGTCTTCTACGCACATTCCGAATCCATAAACCTTGAAACACACGGAAAACTCACCGCAGCTGAAGCGAGAGAATGTCTCGCCACGGCTCCGGGCGTGAAACTTGTGGATGATCCGAGCAACCAGCAGTACCCACTTGCTATAGATGCTGCAGGCAAAGATGATGTTTACGTAGGTAGAATCCGTGATGATGCCTCGATAGAAAATGGCTTGAATCTTTGGGTCGTCGCAGACAACCTGCGGAAAGGCGCAGCCTTAAATGCTATTCAGATAGCTGAGAACCTGCTGTTATAGTCGATTAAAAAGATATGGAACTCAACCTTGCTACTCTCCAATCCTACTTGCGTAGACGAGGGACAGAGATCGGTGTCTTTGAATCTGACACGGAGTTCCACATAGAAGAGATTGGTGATGGGAACCTTAACACAGTCTATCGCGTCTCGGATACGACGCACTCAGAACGTTCGTTCGTCTTAAAACATGCCCCACCCTACATTAAGATATTGGGGCCCGATTACCCATTGTCTACCAAACGTTTGGCTTATGAATCCCGCGCACTGGATGTTTACAATCGGTTGATGAGTGGGGCTGTGCCGGTGCAATACAGCTTTGATGCAGATATGGCGGTCATAGCCATGGAGGACCTCCGAGACGCACGCGTGCTACGAGATGATCTGATTGCTGGCATAGTGGACATCGCAATTCCCGAACAGGTTGGGCGGTTTATGGCGGTTGTGCATAGTCAGACGTATGTTGATAACCTTGATAGTGAGACCGCGCAGCACCGTAAGCAGCAGTTTGCGAACACCACTATGCAGTCGATAACTGCCGATTATGTGTTCACCTTTCCCTATACTGAACACGAGACGAACTTCTGGACTCCCGGATTAGCGTCTGATGTTCAGCACTTGAAAATGGATGCGGACTTTTTGCGGTGGGCAACGCATCTTAAACAGGTTTTTCTTACCGCACAGCAGGGCGTTACCCATGGTGACCTACATACAGGTAGCGTTCTGGTCCAAGACAACACAGCCAAAGTTATTGATGCCGAATTTGCTTTTTACGGTCCCGTTGGGTTTGACCTCGGATTATATTGGGCGAATTATCTGTTATCCTATTTTTCGCATCAAGGTGCCTTAGGCGTACAATCGGCACTTAAAGCGGCGATTGTGCAAACGTGGCATACCTATAGTGCTGAATTCAAAATGGTTAATGCTGAGTTGAAGGCGCAAATATTGCAGAATATCTTTCACGATGCAGTTGGGTTTGCCGGATTGGAAATTCTACGCCGTCTCATCGGTGCCGCGCATGTCAAAGATATGGAAGGTATCGCTGATATATCCCGAAAACTGCGCGTAGAAAGCGCAGCACTTCAATTCGGAACGGTACTTGTCAAACAACATCGATCTATACATGATGTCGCAGCGGTCATAGCGATGCTTTAAAATAATTGCGTATGTATCGCGCAGCCTTCACAAGATAATGTATCTATGAGAGATTACTACGAAATCCTCGGTGTAGACCGAAGAGCAACTCCAGAAGAGATTAAAAAAGCCTATCGCAAACTCGCTGTTCAGTACCATCCCGATAAAAATCCGGGTGACAAAGGGGCAGAAGAGAAGTTTAAGGAAGCATCGAATGCCTATTCAGTGCTCTCTGATCCAGAGAAGCGACGTGTCTATGATACACGCGGGCATGCTGGTGTGAACAATATGGGGTTTGAAGGTTATACGACGATGGATGACATCTTCGCCAACCTGAACCTTGACGATATTTTTGGGCGCGGTGGGTTTGGTGGATTCGGCGGGTTCGGCGATGCGTTTGGTGATGCGTTTGGACAACGCCGCACGACTGCTCCCACACGTGGACGCGACATCCGTATGAACATCAGTATTCCTTTCGCGGATGCCGTATTGGGTAGCAAGAAAGAGGTGACTGTCCGAGGCAAGCGGATCACCCTTACAATTCCACCAAGTATTGAGAATGGGAAAACCTTACGCATTCGTGGGCAGGGCGAATCTCTCGGTATTGGCACTTCTGGGGATCTCTTGGTAACGGTCTCTGTGCAGCCGCATCCGACGTTGACACGCGATGGTTTAGATCTACTGACAGACGTAAAAATTTCTATGACGACCGCAGCATTAGGCGGTTCGGTTCGGGTGAAAACGCTGACTGATGATGTGGATTTAAAGATCGCACCGGGTGCGCAACCCGGACAGCAACTCCGTCTACGCGGACGGGGCGGGACGGATACCTCTGGACGGAAAGGAGATTTGCGGGTGCGATTGGTTGTAGAGATACCGAAGTCATTGTCTCGCAAGCAGCGGAATTTATTGAAGGAACTTGAGAAGACACTGTGATGTGAAAACCGCATGGAGTTTAGCAATGGAACTGGAAAGTTACTTTGACTTTGTTCAAGAAGGGGTCATCCGGATTAAAGGGAATCGCATTGACATTGAGATTGTGCTGGAAGATTATCTGGCAGGCGCGAGTCCCGAAGAAATTCTGCTACGCTATCCCACCTTAACCCTTGAAAAAATACACGCAACCATCCTCTATTATTTAGCGAAAAAAGAGGAAGTAGAGGCATATCTTGAACGCGTGAGACAATTTGAAGCGGAAGCCGAGCAGGAACAACTCCGGAATCCATCGCCTTTCGTGGTTGAATTGCGAGAGCGTTTTGCAAAGGTTTCTCAGGAACTACTTGAGGCGAAGAGTCCAACTTAAGTGTAGGAAATCGAGGACTCTCATGTGCGATAACCCCGTAAAAGACATCCAACAAGCTAAAGCGCGTCTCGTCATCCTATTTGGGGACTTAGAGACATATATGGAATTTCTAATGAAACAGCAAAAGAAACGTATGAAACAGGGCGTGAAATACGTCGATTACTCGGGCCATCGGAAGGAAAAGGCAGAGAAACATCTAACTTAATCTCGTATTTCAACTGTTAGCCACTCAATAACAAATGCTATCTTTCAGTGTTATCACTGATAACATCTTCTGGCGTTGAAGTGAGTGACTTCACACATGCAATTTGGAGCATAGGAATAAAAAAGGAGAATTCAATGGACATATCACCTGCATATCAAGAAATTGTTGATTTTATCGCAGCAGGGACGACTCCTGAAAATATAATAGACTTTTGTCCATCCGAAGGTGCAAAGGAGCGTATTGCAGATCTCATCTATCGCGAGAAAACAACAGGTCTCACCTCGGAAGAAACAGCAGAACTCAATTATTGTTTGCAACTTGAACATCTGATGCGTCTTGCGAAATCTCGCGCCCGATACTATTTGAAAAATGAGTAAAACTTAAATTTGCCCAATTTCGGCTATACCTAACTTAAAACTAAGGAGAACAAATGATCTCATTATCACAACGGAGTCAAAGTGTAACCCCATCGTCGACTTTGGCAATCACCGCAAAGATTAACGCCTTGATCGCCGATGGCGTAGATGTCGTCAAATTCGGGGCAGGCGAACCCGATTTTGACACACCCGATTATATCAAAGATGCCGCAGTCAAAGCACTCAGTGAAGGGTTTACGAAGTACACCCCTGTCCCCGGCACCCCCGAACTCCGGGAGGCAATCACGGAGAAATTCAAAAGGGACAATGGACTGAGTTATGAGTCCTCCGAAGTCATCGTCTCATGCGGTGCAAAGCACACGATCTATAACATCTTTCAAGCCATCTGCGACCCAGGCGACGAGGTTATCTTCGCCGCACCCTATTGGGTAAGCTACCCAGAACAGGTTAAACTTGCAGGAGCAGTGCCAAGCGTCATTGAGACGACCCCCGCGCAGAACTTCTGCATGGCACCCGATCAGGTTGAAGCCGCTATCACTCCAAAGACAAAGGCGATCCTCGTTAACAGTCCAAGCAACCCCACCGGTACGACCTACGATGTAGACACACTCAAAGCCATTGCTGAGATTGCCGTTAAACATCAGATTTACCTTATCTCCGATGAAATCTACGAGGCGTTGCTCTACGACGGGGCAACCCATCAGAGTCCGGCTGCCTTCAACGAAGAGATCAAGGCGATTACCTTTGTTGTCAACGGTGTGTCGAAAGCCTACTCCATGACAGGGTGGCGGATTGGGTATACCGCTGGTCCCGAAGACGCTGTCTCAGCGATGTCGCGTATCCAATCGCACAGCACTTCAAACCCGACATCCATTGCACAGAAAGCCGCACTGGTCGCACTCAATGAACCACAAGACGCTGTTGAAGAGATGCGAAAAGCGTTTGAGGAACGCCGAGATGTCATCTGTCAGCGTTTTGATGGGATTGAGGGGGTCAGTTATGCCAGACCGCAAGGTGCCTTCTATATCTTCCCCGATTTTTCTGCCCACTACGGCAGAACACTTGGTGGGAACAAGATCGAAAATTCGATGGATATGACCGATTACCTGCTCAACTCGGCAGGTGTTGGGGTTGTCCCAGGGGACGGTTTCGGTGCTGACAATCATTTGCGCCTCTCCTTTGCGACTTCACTGACGGAGATTAATCGCGGGTTGGATCGCATCAAAAAGGCATTGCAGTAAGTGAGTGCTGTATTAAGTTTGAGTTTATGGGGAGTAGGTTGGGTGGAGCGCGAGCGAAACCCAACATAATTCCCGACATCCGATGAAAAACAAAAAACTTGACACCTGTCCGAAAGTATGATATAATTATACTACACTGGGGATAAGTTGGGCGTTAATCTTGGTAAGTTGACAATCGCTAAAATGTTACACTTTTGGCAAAATTGCTTTTTTTTACACAAGAGAAAATCGAAAATTAAACGTCAATGAACCCTTACAGGGACTGGGTTCTCTAACGTTATGTGCCACACACTAAAGGGTACACGGGTGTAACTTTAGTGTAACATTTTTAAGACGGGACGTTGAGAAATATCCCGTTAAGTTAAATGCATATTCACGTCAGTTCTTGTAGGAGAGGTTTTCAACCCCGATAACAAAACCCTATGAACGTCCAAAACCGAACCATCTTCTCAAATGACAACCTACCTGTCCTACGAGGTATTAACACCGATTGTACTCGCATAATTCATCGCGCCTCTTACATTAGATAGACGATCAAACGATAAAGGAGATACAATTGTGGCAGAACAGACGACACCGAATCTCGTCTTCGTCATCACCGATGACCAAGGCTATGGCGATTTGGGATGCACCGGAAATCCCACTATCAATACACCCAATTTGGATGCACTCGCCGACGAGAGTGTAAAACTACAGAACCTACACGTCGGACCCACTTGCTCCCCCACACGTGCGGGTATTATGACGGGACACTACTGCAACTCCACAGGCGTATGGCATACCATCGGTGGACGTTCGCTCCTCCGCAGCGACGAAGTCACGATGGCGGACATCTTCCGACGCAACGGCTATAAAACCGGTATGTTCGGTAAGTGGCACCTCGGCGATAACTACCCTTTCCGTCCGCACGACAGAGGCTTTGACGAGGCACTCTACCACGGCGGCGGCGGTATCAGTCAAACCCCGGACTACTGGGGCAACGACTATTTTGACGATACCTATTTCCGCAACGGTTCCGAACAGCCGTTTGACGGTTACTGCACGGATGTCTGGTTTCAAGAGGCGATGGCGTTTATTGAGAGACAGGCGGATGACGCTCAGAATCGTCCGTTCTTCTGTTACCTCTCTACCAATGCTCCACACGGACCCTTCCGCGTCCCTGACGCTTACGGCGAAGCCTACCGACGGAAAGGTGTAGAAGGCGAGCGTGCGAATTTCTGGGGTATGGTAACCAATATTGATGACAATATGGCGCGGCTACGGCATCATCTGCGGGTCTTAGGAATTGAGGAGAATACTATCCTTATCTTCATGACGGATAATGGATCTGCAATGGGGTGCGATTTGGATAGACAGCAGTTCGTCAGGGCGGGTTACAACGCCGGAATGCGCGGCAAAAAAGGATCGCCTTATGAAGGTGGACATCGCGTACCGCTCTTTATGCATTGGCCCGGTGGCGGTTTCAGTGAAAAGCACGAGGTACATGAGCTGACTGCAAACATCGACTTACTGCCCACACTGATAGACCTCTGTGATCTCGAAGTTTCCGCAAGCGCGAGTTTCCACGGTAAGAGTATTACCCCGTTGTTGAAAGGTGAAACCGAAACGTGGGAAGAACGGGTTATCGTCACGGATTCACAGCGCGTTGAGAACCCGATTAAGTGGAAAGACAGCGCAACGATGTCGCAGCGGTGGCGGCTCATCAACGGCACTGAACTGTATGACATTCAAGAGGACCCTGGACAACGAAATGACATCGCCGATGAACACCCAGAGGTTGTCGCAGAACTCCGCGAACATTATGAAGCGTGGTGGAAACTGGTTTCGGAACGGTTTGATGAGGACTGTCCCATCGTCATCGGAACGCAAAACGAACCGGTTGCCTGCATCACGACGCACGATTGGCACGGGGAAGCACAGGCTTGGAATCACGGCATGATTCGCCGAGGGATGGAATGTAACGGATATTGGGCTATTGAGGTTCCTGAAGATGGGGAATACAGCTTTGAGTTACGACGGTGGCCCCTTGCCGAAGATAGAGCAATAACGGATGGCATACCCGGCGAACACATCGATCTTTACAACGGTGGCAAGGCTTTGGCATTAAAAACGGCACAAATCCGCATCGGGGAACAGACTGCAACGCAGGAAATTCCAGCAGATGCGAAAGGCGTAACATTTACGTTCCACCTGACTGCCGGTCAAACGCGCATGCATACCGAATTCGCTGACGAGACAGGTGAATTGGCAATCGGGGCGTATTATGTATATGCGAAACGGGTCATCTGAAATTAGGTAGGACTTACGCATTTCCTTGGTAGGTGTGGTTTCCTAACCGCACCGATCGCGTGATAAATAGCGGAATTCCGTAATTTTGCGTAAGTCCTGATTACGGAAGGGACGAATCGGTACAAGCGGCGGTTGCAGCGGAAAATAGATGCGCTAATTCATCTATTGACACACCGAGGCTCTCTTCAAGGTCTTTCTGCGTTAACCCAAGCTGCTTGACACCGAGGCTCTCTTCAAAGCTTTCTTGCGTTAACCCGAACTCGCAGTATCCCTGAACAACCATTTCCAGATACCATTTTGCGGGAGGTTCTGAGTCTGCATCCCCTTGCGCCATTCGGTAAAACATGACATCGTCTTGGTAATATTTACCGTAGTAGTCTGGGTAACCTTCATAGCGGTCAAGTGCCTCTTCGTGTGCCTCTGTAATTTGCCAGAGTCCACCGTGGACTGAGCATCCCGCTGTCGGAATAATATCGGCGTGATAGTTAAAGACGAGGCGAAAGCCTTCAAGTCTTAATTTCCCTATAGCAGCAATACCCGGACAGCATTGTTGCATGTGATCGTGGTTCATATTCGACCCGTAAGCGAAATATTTCATCGACCGGTTCCTTAATCCTAAAGAGAGGTCTCCGCGCCAGATAAAGCGTGGAGACCTCAAAATCGTTACCGCGCCTTCAAGGCACCCCAGAGGACGGGAAGTTTATCCAACGGTTCCACAGCAAAAGAGGTGTGATAAATGCCGTCATTCATAATCCCCTGAACTTCGTCTTCGGTGAGGGCATCGTTAAAAAGTCCAACCTCGTCCATAATAACGGCAGAGAGGAAGCCAGTTCCTCTATCAGTGGCGAGCCATGCGGTCTGATCTTGGTCTTGAAGTTCAAACTTTGGGACCTTTTGTGAGACTTGCTCTTCGCCATCAATATAGATATTACAAGTTTCTCCATCATAGACATTGGCGACATGATACCAAGTACCTGCCTTAACGGTCACGCCGCTGGCGACATCCCAAGTGTTAGTCCAACTACGCATGAGATTTCCACCGTTTTTGTAAGGCACATAGCGGTTGTTGCTCTGATCCCATATAGAGAAGTAGTTCTGCTGACCACCGATGTCAGTAAACTGCAGCCAGAGGATGAAAGTCACCTTATCTTCAATAATGCCTTGACCGAGCGGAATGGTAACGGTTCCACCTTTCTTGATTTCAAGCGCACCATCGAACTTGCCTTTTTCCCATTTCCCTTGTGTAATCGTACCTTCACGTCCGTTTTCAGATGCGTCTTCAGCAACATCGCCTTTGCCTTCGTCCAGTAACCAGATACCGACAATTCTGTCTGGATCAATCTCGGCTTGGCTATAACTGACGACGAGACCCAACAGGAATATCGTACAGACGAATATATTCATTCTCATGGATTTGTGCTCCTTTTTGCTGTATGGAGAGGCACGACCATAAATCGTTCCTATCCGTGGAAATTGCAACCGGTTTGTTAGTTATATTGGACTTATTGATTATATTTGACGTTTAATTCCGAATTTCTGCTGACTCGTTCTCTCTGATTTAATTTGACAAGGTACAGAAATTAGAGTATACTATAATTGCTTGCCGGGATGCTGGAATTGGTAGACAGGCTAGGTTCAGGGTCTAGTGTGCATTACGCGCGTAAGGGTTCGAGCCCCTTTCCCGGCATTTTCCAACAAACTGAGAAACTGAATTGTAACCCACTGCAACCTTCCTTACACTTTAGTTTGCATCGGCCTTTCTTTGCCAAGAGGGTATATAGAGAACACTATTCCTTCCGTAAGGTCTCCGGGACCAACCATAGAAAGATGCCAACCCCGAGATAACCGATGCCTCCCAAGGCGAAGCCAGAATAACCCAATCCGAACAAATCGGCAAGGTTCCCAACAATAACAGGGCCCGCAGAGCCACCGAAATCTCCCGTCAGTCGCCACAGACCTAAGAATTCACCGGTCCCCTCACGTGGCGCGAGGTCTGCACCGAGCGTCATCATCGTCCCTGAAGCGATACCGTTGCCCATTCGCATGAAGATCGCTGCGAGCAACAACCCTGTAAATGTCCCCGTAAACGGCATCAACATCATTCCCGTAGCAAAAACACAAACCCCCGGCACTGTCGCGAATCTTCGACCAAAGCGATCCATCATATAGCCAGCAATGGGGAACATCGACATGTCCACTGCTGAGGAAATCATAACCACCGCTCGGACTTGCTGCGTTGTTAATCCAACAACCTCGTCGGCATAGAGCGGGATAATGATGTTGCAACCGCGCCGCAGCGTTTGTACACATACCTGTCCCACGCCGGCGGTCGCAAGGAGCCGCGCATGTTGACGCGATACTTCGAGTAGATGCCTCAGATACGGGAGTTTTTTACCAGCGGTTTGGTGTGTGGAACGCCGTGTTTCTGGGATGAAAAAGAGACAGAGGACAAAGTTCAAAACCACAATACCAGCAAAGATGAAGAACGGAAGGCGGAGATTCACCCCAAGAAAAACGGAACAGAACTGTCCGGCGAAAGTACCCATCCGATTTACACCGCCAAACAGCGCGATCGCTCTCCCTCGATTTGCGATCGGAATGACATCTGTCATGTAAGCATGCCGAGCGAGCATCCATAACGCATTTCCGATACCCCCGACTAATTGGGCACCGATAAGTTGAAAGAAATTCGTCGCTGTCCCCATCCCAAGAGTTGACACCCCGATCATTACCAGACCCAGCAGCATTGACGGTTTACGACCCAGCCGTTCCACTAAGATACCTGCTGGGATATTTCCAATCACTCCGACAGCAAGGACAACGGTCGTTAATGTATAGGAGAGCTCAAACGATTTAACATAGATGGAGAGCGTTGGTAAAACAATACCCGCACCTGTTGACAGTAGAAACGCTGGAATGTAAAGGGGAAGAATCAACGAGGCACGGCTAAATTTCGGATTGTTCAATTTTGGATAACTTTCAGCAGCGGTGGCTTTCTAATGTGTGAACCCTAATTTGGGAAAAAGATAGACATAACGTCCATATAATGCGTGTGGGTCGCCTCGTCAAATAGGACAAACTGGATTTCACTTGGTGCGACGGTATTCTCTTGCACAAAACCTTTCACCGCCATCAGGGCAACGACTGCTGCCTTCTCCGTTGGATATCCATAAATACCGGTGCTAATGGATGGAAAGGCGATGCTCTGAATACCATTTTCTATCGCAAGCCAGAGACTTTCCCGATAGCAACTCGCGAGCAGTTCGGGTTCACCTGAGTTGCCGCCCTCCCAGACGGGTCCAACGGTGTGGATGACATATCTCGCAGGAAGATTGCCCCCTGGGGTGATGACTGCCTGACCCGTGGGACAGCCGCCGTCGCGTCTACGAATTTCTGCACAGGCTCGCTCAATTTCGTCACCGCCAGCACGGCGTATTGCACCATCCACACCCCCTCCACCGACGAGTTCGCTGTTCGCTGCATTCACGATAGCATCAACTCCCATTTGCGTTATGTCTCCTTGGGTGAGTGATAAATTAGTCCCCTGAATTTGTGCTGTCATTGCGTCGTCTCCTTATTTATCCATGGAAATTATGGTGGATCGAAAAAAATAGATAGATATTCTCCCCCTGTGGTCCGGTTTTTGCTGGGTGTTTCTGCAAAGTTTCTAACCTCGCTGATACAGAGTGTTCAAGTCATTTTAAATCTACCATAGTCACCGATTTCTCTGGATCAAACCGATTTTAGGTAGTGCCTCCAGAACAAAGGTTTCGATCGGCGTATCAGTTTTTAATTCCGCATAACCGATACCTTGGTCGGTACAGAAACGTTGTAGATTATCGCAAAACGCTTGCTGTTGAGCTTGGTATTGCGTTAAGATTTCAGCATTAATTGTAAGAGCCTTCGTTTCACCTGTCTCGGCATCTTCCATCAACCAATCGTTTCCTGTAGCTGCATTTTCCAAGTATGTTTGCGGTTCTATTTCTTCTCGACTGACCACGTGAATTGCTGTGAGTGAGAATCCGTGTCCTCTGAGTGATTTAAAACCTGCTGTGTAACTATCTGGGTCCAAAAAATCGGAGAGAACAACGACCATTCCACGGTGTCGTTGATACATCGGAAGTTGCTTGAGGCATGCCGTCAATCGTGTGCGTCCGTCTGCTGCAATGGCTGTGATTGCCCTTGTAAGTCGTGGGAATTGCGCTTTGCCCGATATAGGGGGTAGCGTTAACGAGAGGCGTTCAGCACAGGTGTAAACTGCAACGCTATCTGCGTGTGCTAAAGCGACATAGCCAAGGGCTGCAGCAACCTGCTTGGTACATGTCAACTTCGTCGGTGTGCCAAATTCCATAGATCGGCTGCTGTCAAGTAGGAGGACAACGGGCAAGTCTTCATCAGTATGATGAAGCTTGATAAAGAGTCTACCCAGGCGAGCATAAATGTTCCAATCGACATACCGTAGGTCATCACCCGGTTCGTAAGCCCGATGATCAGCGAATTCCATACCTGTGCCACGATTAAGGCTTCGCCGTTCGCCTCTGAGTTTTCCTCGAAATGGATGTTTCGAGTGGATGTAGAATGGATCAAGTTGTTTCAGGAATTGTGGTGTAAGCATTATTGGATGTAGATTTTTAGAGGGCAGCGAATACGCCTGTAACTCTTCGTTTCCCGATGTCTACTATATTAGCATGAGGCTAAGAAAAAGACAAGAATTTTCATATTTAACTTGACAGACCCCAAAAAATGATGTATAATTTAAACACGAAAAAAGATATACAGTTTAACTTACAAACGTCTATTACACCAGCAAATGTAGTTTCCAATTTTGCTTGTGTTGTTTGTAAGTGTAAGCAGTAGATAAAGCTCGGGGCGTAGCGCAGCCAGGCTAGCGCGTCTGCTTTGGGAGCAGAAGGTCGGAGGTTCGAATCCTCTCGCCCCGATTTCAAAACAGAATAAGATTTCTAACACAAGCGCCTATAGCTCAATTGGATAGAGCAACGGACTTCTAATCCGTAGGTTGCAGGTTCGATTCCTGCTAGGCGTGCTTTTCATACTGCTGAAGGCAAATCTAAGTGTGGTGGATGTAGCTCAGGGGTAGAGCACTTGACTGTGGATCAAGTGGTCGTGGGTTCAAATCCCATCATCCACCCTCATTCATATCTGGGGTCCTGCCTATCACTGGGAACGGGGGACCGGTTGTATACGGATGTCAGGAGGCGTTGAGGGTTCGGTGCCTTCACGGCGCATCAGTAATACAATAGACTCGGAGACCACGCATGTCACGAGTTAAAAGCGACGCTTGTAGAAACCGTTTCCGGTAGCAAAGGTACTGAGCAGGCGCGCCGTTAGCTCAATTGGCAGAGCATCTGACTCTTAATCAGGCGGTTGAAGGTTCGATTCCTTCACGGCGCATCGCTTGTAATATTCGACGAGTGTCAGGCAACGGTAAATTTTGCCGCGTGTGGGCAAAATTTGGGCGGGTGCTGGAATTGGTAGACAGGATAGACTTAGGATCTATTGGGGTTACGCCTCGTGAGGGTTCAAGTCCCTCCTCGCCCATAGTCGCAGATTTTTAGTCAGTGATTTAAAGTATCCGGGCTTTCAGAGCTCGGCATGAGGACAAAAGACTTGAAAGTTCAAACTGAAAGGTTAGATGCCACGCGAGTTCGTCTGGATATAGAAGTACCTTCTGAAGACGTTAATGCGGCATTGACAGAGACTTATGAAACATTGCGGTCGCAAGTCTCTATCCCCGGTTTCCGCAAAGGGCGCGTCCCTGTAGCTATCCTTAAATCTCGCTTTCCCGAATACGTCAGTAGCGAAGCTGTTCGGTATCTCATTGTACCTGCCTACGAAGATGCTATTGATAGAGAAAGACTCAATCCGCTTTCACAGCCTATTTTTGAGCCGCCACTCAATGAATTGCAAGTTAAAGAAAATGAACCGCTCGCGTTTTCAGCCATTGTTGACACCCGACCCAGTATCCAGCTCCCAGATTACGATGATCTCGAAACCGATAAAAATCCCGTTGATGTGCCTCGTGAAGATGTTGATGCCTATATTACACGGTTACAAGCCCAATCTGCTACTTACGAACCCCTTGATATTGAACGGTCAGTCGAAGGAAAAGACTGTGTGCGTATAGATTGGGAATGCTTACTTGGCGGTGAGCGCGTTGACCCTGAATCGCGACAAGATATTGATATAGAACTCGGGGTCGGAGCGATACACGAAAAACTTGAGCAGGCGTTGATTGGTATGCACATCGGGGATACAAAATCTGTGGATATTGAGTTTCCGCCAGAACACAGCAACCCAGAACTCGCAGGAAAATCTGCTCGCTATGAAATTGCACTGCATGCTATCACGCAGAAGCATCTTCCCGATTTAGATGATGAGTTTGCGAAAGATTTGGGGTATGAAAGTTACTCTCAACTCTATGGGTTAATATGGAACAATCTTGTTGAGGAAGAGACCAGTATACACGTTGACAAGCAGAAGGCGGAGTTACTCACCCAACTTATTGAAAAAACTGATATCACTATTCCTGAACCTTTAGTGGATCAGTATGTGCAACAGACACTGCAGAACCTCCAACGGCAGTTGGAAAATGAACATAGAACACCCGAAGAGGCTGGCATTGACCTGGAGACACTGCCTGATGAATTGCGCAGAGATGTCATTCAGCAAACCAAGCAGTCATGGATTTTTGAGACAATAGCTGAGAAAGAAGGTATCTTCGTGTCCGATGATGAGCTGGAGTACGAGATTCGGCGCGCCGCTGAGCAACAAAATCGGGACGCTCAAAAATATGCTGCGCTCCTCAAATCAAGCAATCGATTGGAGGATTTCCGAGGGCAGTTACAACACGAAAAAATCTATCAATTCCTAATTCAACGTGCCTCCGCCAAACAGTCGCTTATCATTACTTAAAGGATGGCTATCAGCGGTCAGGGCGGGAAATCAGAATCAACGATATGAATGCCTTAATGGCATTCCCCGTCTCCGAAACCCTTTCAGCAGTCAGTGAGGAGATGTTCGGTAACGCTCGCGTCTTTGCTGATGGCTGAAAGTGCAGCGACCTGACTGCTAACTGCCCAAAAATATGAATCTGATACCTGTCGTTGTTGAACAGACAAGCCGAGGCGAACGCTCTTATGATATTTATTCTCGCCTGCTTGAAGACCGTATTATCATGATCGGGACGCCGATTGATGATGATGCCGTTGCAAATATCGTAACCGCACAGATGCTTTTCCTCGAGGGAAAGGATCCTGATGCCGACATTGTACTCTATATTAACACGCCGGGCGGATCTGTTTCTGCCGGTTTGGCAATCTACGATACAATGCAGTACATCAAAGCAGATGTGCAAACTTGGTGTTTGGGGAGAGCCTATAGTATGGGGGCTATCTTGCTCGCTGCGGGGGCGTCGGGCAAGCGCTACGCGCTACCACATGCCAAGGCACTCATTCACCAACCCATGGCAAGTGGTATTGGTGGACAAGCCTCCGACATTAGTATCCATGCAAGCGAAATTTTACAAGAGCGCGATCGGCTTTATACAATTTTAGCGAAACATACTGGTCAAACTGTTGAGAAAATCGCTACCGATGCCGACAGAGATTTTTATATGACTGCCGGACAGGCACTTGAATACGGTTTGGTCGACCAAGTTGTTTCCCAACGTGCTACAGCGTCGTAGGAAGTTTGCCAGTTGAAAGTGTTCTAAAGTCCGTAAAGTTGTATGTGTGTCCCAACAACTTTAGTTCACCTGAGCCATACTTTAGCACATTTCTTCTTATCTGACTGTTGAAAGCACAGGGACCTGACGGCTAATAGAGAGGAGAACGCTATATGTCACAATCCATCCAGCGTGAGTTATTCTGTTCTTTCTGCCAACGCGATAGTACACAAGTTCGGCGCCTCCTTCAAGGCAGGGAAGCGAATATTTGCGTTGAATGTATCGTCCGGTTATCAGCCTCCACTGCAGAAGAGGCTTCTTGTTCCTTCTGTAGACGCGATAATACCCAGGTTGAAAGACTCTTTAATGGGCTTGAGGCAGATATCTGTGAGAAATGTCTTGCTGAATGTATTACTGTCTGCAACGACATTCTCGCCCATCAAAATCCAGATGGCAGTCTTGATGTCTCAATGGGGAAAGATCAGCAGGAACACCACGGAATGGGTCGCGAGCCGCAGAAACGGGCAAGAAGACAGAGCAGTGGACGGAACGAAGCGGACCCTGAAAGCGCAACTCGCTCCCAAGCACAGGATCAGCAAGAAACACTCTCAAAACCGCCTTCACCTAAAGAAATAAAAGCAAAACTTGATGAATATGTGATAGGTCAAGAGCAAGCAAAAAAAAGTTTATCTGTTGCTGTTTATAATCACTATAAACGTCTACACCATGACGAAACGACAGATGAAGTTGAATTAGATAAAAGCAATATCTTGCTCATAGGTCCAACAGGCACCGGAAAAACGCTACTCGCCCAGACGCTCGCTAAGGTTTTAGATGTACCGTTCGCTATTACTGATGCAACGACGTTGACTGAAGCGGGTTATGTTGGTGAAGACGTTGAGAATATCATCTTGAAATTAGTCCAAGCGGCGGACGGTGATGTCGCTCGCGCCGAAACGGGCATCATTTATATTGATGAAATTGATAAAATTACGCGTAAATCCGAGAACCCTTCAATTACTCGTGATGTTTCTGGTGAAGGCGTTCAGCAGGCATTGCTTAAGATTCTTGAAGGCACAACAGCAAATGTCCCGCCACGCGGAGGGCGGAAGCATCCACACCAAGAGATGATTGAGGTTAATACCAATAGGGTCTTGTTTATCTGCGGTGGGACTTTTATTGGCGTCGAAAAGGCGGTTAAAGATAGACTTGGCAAACAGAGTATCGGCTTCGGAACTCCTATACAATCCAAGGATCAGACCAAAATTCATGAGCTTCTTGCACAGGTAAATCCCAAAGATCTCATCAAATACGGCTTTATACCAGAGTTGATTGGTCGGCTCCCGATTGTTACAACTCTCCACGAATTGGATGCCCCGGCATTAATTCGCATTCTTACTGAGCCGAAAAATGCACTCGTCAAACAATATCGGCAACTTTTAGCTTACGAGGGTGTGGAGTTTCACGTAACCGACGCGGCGTTAACTGCTATCGCTGATGAAGTGATTGAGCGCGAAACAGGGGCGCGCGGATTAAGAGCCGTTTTTGAAAAAATTATGCTTGATACGCTCTATCACCTCCCCTCTCTTGAGGATGTTGAAGCCTGTCATATTACTGAGGACTCTGTCCATAACCATGAGCCACCGCAACTTATCTACAGAAAATCCGAAGAACTTAAAACTGCTTAATAGCAGTCAGGGCGTTCGCTACGAAAGCCGAAGCCATTCTCGGCAGTCAACAATCGGTAGGAAAGCGTGTAAACTTTCGGAACATTTCAGTTCGGATGTGGTCTTTACTGAAGGCTGAAAGGTTTGCGTGGTAAACCGCCCTGATTGCTGATTGCTAATAAAGGATAAAAATCATGAACTCGACAGCAACAGAAGAATATGAAACGGTGAGTTTACCCGTTATCTATTTGCCTCCGGATTTTGACGCTATTTTTCCAAGAACCAAATCTGTTTTGAATGTCGCTCGTAAAATGGGAGTTGCAGCAACCCATGCAGCGCTGCGTTCAAAGCGACAGATACTCCTCCTCCATCAAAAAATGGACTTGGAGGAGGGAGAAGAAGCAACCCCCGAACATCTCCACGCCATTGGTGCTGTCGCGAATATCATTGAGTCTTATGAACCCGGCGACAGCACTATCCGTATCGCTATTGCAGCCGAGCAACGCGCTATTGTTCTCCGCTATACCAAAACTGATGACTTTTTGAAAGCGGATGTCCAGATTGTTCATGAGGAGATAGGCTTAGCAGGTGCTGCCGAACCTCTTATTAAAGAAGCTAAGAAACTTTTCAGTAATTACGCAAAAGTCCGCCAAAAAGACCAAGGACAGGGTTCGCAATCCCATGTTTTGACCTCCGAAGAAGTCAAACGGGCTATTACAGAGCAGGAAGAACCCGGACACCTTGCGGATACGATCGCTGGACTTCTCAACCTCACACCCGCCGAGCGTCAAGCCACTATTGATGAACTCAATCCTATTAAACGACTGCAACTCGTCATCCAATTTTTAAAGGAAGCATCAGAGCGAAACGAATTGCGCGACGACATTCACAATCAGGTCCGGGAATCCATTCAAAAAACACATCGCGAATTTTATCTCCAAGAGCAAATGAAGGTTATACAGAAGGAGCTCGGTCGCGATGACATTGCCGAAGTTGATGAACTTCGGGAGCAGGTGAAAAACGCCGGGATGTCCGAAGAAGCTGAAGAAAAAGCACTCAAGGAACTCGATCGCCTTGCACAGATTCCACCGCAATCTGCTGAATCGGGGGTTATCCGAACCTATGTTGATTGGATACTCGCGCTGCCTTGGAAAGAAAGCACTGAACATCAAATCCATCTTCCTGAAGCTGAACGTATCCTTGATGAAGACCATTACGGCTTGGAGAAACCCAAGGAAAATGTGCTTGAATACCTCGCTGTTTTGCAACTCGTCAAACATCTGAAAGGACCGATTATCTGTCTCGTCGGGCCCCCAGGTGTTGGAAAAACTTCGCTCGGTAAGTCGATCGCTCGTGCCACTGGTAGGAAATTCGTTAGGATGTCACTCGGTGGTGTTCGCGATGAAGCCGAAATTCGTGGGCATAGACGCACCTATATCGGCGCAATTCCGGGTCGAATTATCCAAGGACTCCGAGATGTTAAGTCGAATAATCCACTGTTTCTTCTTGATGAGATTGATAAACTCAGTTCGGATTTTCGCGGGGATCCAGCATCGGCACTCCTTGAAGTCCTTGATCCCGAGCAGAATGCGACTTTCCGTGATCACTACATGGATATCGCGTTTGATCTTTCGGATGTCATGTTCATCACAACGGCGAATACCCGTGTCACTATTCCACCGGCGCTTGAAGACCGGATGGAAATCATTGAATTGCCGGGTTACACTGATTTTGAGAAACATAAGATCGCTACCTTTACACCGAATGGACTTATTCCGAAGCAGCTTGAACGTCATGGTCTTTCATCTGAGAATATCACCTTCACAGACGAAGCCATCTTTGAGATGATTCACAAATATACGCGCGAGGCTGGGGTGCGAAGTCTTGAACGAACGATTACCACTGTTATGCGAAAGATAGCGAAAGAAATGGTCACTGAAGAGAAACCTGACTTCAATATTGAGATAACGCCAGCGAATTTGAGTGATTATCTGGGGCCGGCTAAATGGACACGCACAAAGGCTGAGGAGAGTGATGAAGTTGGCGTTGCTACAGGGATGGTATGGACCCAAATTGGCGGTGATATCGTCTCCGTTGAGGCAACAACCATGCCCGGCGAAGGTAAACTCAATATGACCGGACAACTTCAGGAAGTGATGCGTGAGTCAGTCCAAACAGCTGTCGCCTACATCCGATCGCGTGCGGAATCCTTTGGAATCTCTAAAAACCAGTTTGAGAAACACGATATTCATATTCACATTCCAGAAGGGGCTGTCCCGAAAGATGGTCCTTCAGCAGGGATCACTGTCGCTACGGCGATACTCTCTGCCTTGACAGGAAAATCTGTCCGAAAAGATGTTTCTATGACTGGTGAGATTACGCTCCGAGGTCGGGTACTACCGATCGGTGGCTTGAAGGAGAAAGCACTCGCTGCCTATCGCAACGGTATTTTCAACATCATCATCCCCAGCGATAATGAAAAGGATGAGGTTGACATTCCAACTGAAATTCGGGAGGGGATCCGTTTTCACAAGGTCGACGATATGATGCAGGTGTTGGAACAAGCACTCAGAGAGCCAATCGTGGAACCCGAAGTTCCCGTAGAGATGCCGGTTACCTCACAACCTGCTGTGTGATAACAGGCAGATAGCGAATAGCGAAAAGTGGAGCGCAGCGGAACGCCCTAACTGCTAATAGCGAACAAAAAAATGCGATTAGACAAATTTCTACAGATCAGCCGCCTTGTGAAACGACGGACGATCGCCAATACGCTCTGTAGCAGAGGTGCTGTGAGTGTCAATGGACACGTCGCAAAAGCCGGGAAGGTGATCGCTGTTGGAGATATAATCCGATTGCCTGTCGCTGTATCTGCGACTACAGAGGCGCATCTGGATGAAGAAGAAGCTGCCGACCCTGAGTATGAGGTCCTTGAGTTACCATCAGGGAATGTCTCACGCGCCCGTGCTACAACACTCTATCGCCAAATAAATCCGTAGCCTCCATCTCTTGATCGAGGCCGGGGTCCCCACCCGTTACTGGGAAGGGGGAGTCCCCGCCCGTTACAGCGGAGGGTATCTCACTTGATCAAGGGAGAGAACTTGCTATGACTCCTGAAGAGGTCCAGATCCGACGCGAAGCGACAGATGTCTATCGAAAAGGTGGGACATCTGGTGTAAGGAAACCAAAGATTGGGATAACGATGGGCGATGCAGCTGGCATCGGTCCCGAAATCATCGTCAAGGCACTCGCTTATGAAAGCATATATTCGGTGTGTCAACCGATAGTCGTTGGTAGTCCAGCTATCCTTCGGGACGCGGTTGTTAGATTTACTCCCCCCGGTATACCACAACGAAAGCTCAATATCATCAATACACCGGCGCAAGCGGTCGCAGCGCATGGAACAATTGATGTTTTGAATGTAGTTCCAATATCTCCGCAAGATATTTCTGTTGGAACTGTGGATGCTCGCGCAGGTGCCGCTGCTGTCAAGGTGATTGAAACAGCGGCCTATCTCGCGATGGATGGCGAACTTGATGCAATCACGACCGCTCCCATCTGTAAAGCTGCCATACATCGGGCAGGGATGCCGTATCCGGGACACACGGAAATGCTTGCTGCCTTCACCAATGCCTCTGATGTGGTGATGATGCTTTGCACGGCTGAGGCATTAGGTGGCAGTCGGAAACCGCGAACCGCGGACCGCGGACCGCGAATAGCGGTTTCTTTCGTGACGAATCACATCGCACTCGCTGATGTGCCAAAACAGCTGTCTATACAAAGAATTGTGGATGTCATCTGCCTCACCCATCAAGCACTCATTCGTAGCGGTATTTCTGAACCACGGCTTGTTGTCGCAGGGTTGAACCCGCACGCCGGTGAAGAGGGGATATTCGGGAAAGAAGAAGAACAATTTATCTGTCCAGCCATCGCGCAGGCACAAGCGCACGTCGGCAAAATAGATGGACCTCTCCCTGCCGATGCACTTTTTGTCAAAGCAGTTCAAGGAGAGTGGCACGCCGTTATTGCTATGTACCACGATCAGGGTAATATTCCGATAAAACTTTTGGGTTTCGGTGAACTTGTAAATGTTACCTTGGGGTTGCCGATAGTCCGCACGAGCGTTGATCATGGGACAGCGTTTGATATAGCCGGTAAAGGAATCGCCAGTGAAACGAGTTTAGTGGCGGCACTAAAGTGTGCTTCACAACTGACAAACCAGACGTTTCCGCCTGTTTATAGTGAATTCCGAAAATAGATACACGGCCCCACACCTTGGTAGGCGAGGTTTCCTAACCTCGCCGATGCAAAGTATGTAAATAATCCCGAAATCTACTATAAAAGATGAAAAAGATTTACATTTTTTTATTAATACCGCTTATACTCTATACTGTCTCGCCCTCAATTTCTGTAGCACAGACCCCTCTAACGTCGCCGCTGCAAGTGCTTTCGACCACATCAGATACGCTCACGGCGCGTTTTGCGTTACCTGAACTGCAAGTAAAGACAAGTGCTCATTCTGCTGAAGGCAGTTCTGCAGAACCGGTAACCGATATCCGTTTTGCCGGTGCTAATTGGACGCTTGACGTAGGTAGACCTCGGTTACCTGTCTATGTACAGTGCATCGGGATTCCTCTCGCTGGAACGCCGATTGTTGCCGTGATTCGGGCGCGTCCGGAAGTAAGAAGTGTTGAAAATGTTCGTCTCACACCCGATGATCCGATTTTCCCAACTTCAACCCCATCGCGCCCTGATTCACAAGGGTTTTATCCGTCGAGATTGGTGGAAGTTGTCCCGAGCGGTCTTGTTCGCAATCAGCGTGTCGCGAGCCTACAAATCAATCCGGTGCAATACAATTCGGCGACAAAGCAATTAAAGATCTATACATCTATAACATTCCGGATTGAATTTCCGGGTGCTGTCCGGCTTGCCAAGAATGGCGCGATAGAATCTACCATGCTTCCCTCCTTCCACTCTTCTGCTTTTGAAAGTCTCTTTCGAGGAACATTACGGAACTATGACCAAGCAAAATCATGGCGGAACCAGCGACGGATGTCCTATAGTGGTGCGCCCGGGGCACCAGAATTAACGGCTTCTACCACCTACCGCTTTAAAATTCCAGTTGTTAGAACAGACCTTTATCGTATCACTTACAATAATATCAGGGCTGCCGCTGGTATTGAACCAGAGGATATTGATCTGAATACCCTTCGATTAGAAAGTAGCGGACAGAAACAGGGCGTTTACATTTTTGATGATAACGAAAACGATATACTTGACGCAGGCGAACAGATTGTTTTTTATGGACGGGCATTGGCGGACAACAAATTTACTGACGAAAACGTTTATTGGCTCCATTTTGCTTTGCGAGGAGAGCCTGTTACTGGAGCTCTTGAACCGTCCCGTGTGGCAACGCGGGACGCAACACCACTCACGCCAAACTTAGTAACACCGACTGCCTTTTTAACGCGCGTCCGTTTTGAAGAGAACGTACATCACGATGTTTTAGCCGGAACCAATATTAAGTCCGAACTTGCTGATCACTATTTCTGGACTCCCTTCCGTGGTGGAAATATCAACACAAGTCGAAAGGATTTTCCTATAGAACTGCCTGCCGCAGTCCCGCGCCTTGAGATTGATCGCAATGCGACGCTACGTATTAAATTCCAAGGGGCTTCCCGCAGAGGTGCAGCACTCCACCAAGCGCGAATTGCTTTCAATGGACTTCAACTTGGTAGAGTCGAGGAGTGGAAACGTCAAGCTGCGCCTATTGCAACCCGCAGCATTCCGCAATTACGCATCCACCATAACCAAGTCAATTATATGCGTATTGAGGCACTTGATACCAACAGAACGCCTGCAGGATCCTACGATTTCTATCTCGATTGGTATGAACTTGATTATTGGCGAAACTTTCGAGCGGATGCCAACCGTCTTGAATTTAATACAAATACCGAACCTCGTAATCGCGGCAAGGTCCAATACCGGATTGAGAACATTTTTAATGAAACAATTGATGTGTATCAACTTGATGAAAAAGGTATTGCGAGTAAACTCATCAACGGTGAAATTTCGCGAAGAGGCGCGGCTTATCAAATACTCTTTGAAGATACCGTCAATCTGCATACGCGCTATTTTGTCATAGGTCGTTCTGCCTATCGGAGTATCAACGCACTCATACCGACACCACCAACCTTGCTGCGCAATCCATCCAATCAAGCCGATTATATTGTCATAACGCATCCAACCTTTACGGAGAGCATCCAGCCGCTCGTTGAATTCCGGCGGTCGCAAGGCTTAACAACGATGGTGGTTGATATCGGCGACATCTACGATGAATTTAGTGATGGGCTCTTTAATCCACTGGCTATCCAGAAATTCCTTCGATATACCTATGATAATTGGCAACAACCTGTCCCGACCTATGTTGTTCTTGTGGGGGATGCCCATTACGATTACAAGCGTGCTACTGTTGAACTCTACCGTCGAGATCCGTCATTCCGGGGGACCTATAATCTCTATCCAATCTTCGTACCAACATTCCACGGTTGGGCCCCTGAGAGCGGTGAAACTGCCATGGACCAGCGTTTCGTCAATGTGAGTGGCGAAGATCCGCTACCCGATATGCTTATAGGGCGACTCTCCGTTCAAACCCCTGAAGACCTCGCGACTATGGTTGAGAAAATCATCAACTATGAAAAGAATTTGAGAACCGGATTATGGCAAGGCACATTAATTCAGGTGGCTGATGACAACACAGACAACCCTGGTGATGGACTCTTTGAGGTGTCGCGGGATGAACTGATAGCAGATGTTATACCCGTGGGCTACGACACACGCCAAATCTATCTCCGAAAAATTAGAAGCCCAGAGCGCACACGCCTCCAGATACGATCTGCCATCAATCAGGGCGCGCTCGCAATTGAGTATACGGGACACGGTGGCATCCAGACGTGGGCGGATGAATCTATTTTTCGACTTGAAGATGTCGTTGGATTAAGGAATCGTTACCTTCCTTTCGTTATAACGACAACCTGTCTCAATGGACAGTTCGATAAACCCCAACAAGTTGGGAATTTCTGCCTCAGCGAGCAATTCCTATTGGGTAAATATGGTGCTATTGCTACACTCTCGGCGACGCGGTTAACTTATGGCACAGCAAACGCTGAGTTTGACATCGATCTCTTTGAGTCCTTATTCGGGGTCGGGCGCGCTGGGGATCTGGATACCGGGTTTCAGCCCTCGCGAACTGCGCCGACGGTGGGGCATATTGTTACCAATGCTAAAATTAGTTTCCTCACCCGCATTCGGAACACGCAATGGATTCCCGGCACGGAACAATATACGCTCTTTGGCGACCCGGCATCTCGTCTTGCACTCCCTGAACTCGATGTAAAGGTCGAGTTAGAACGCATCGCACTCAACGATGGGCACCAGATAGTTATTGAGGCGAACGAAGTAGGGACGATTGAAAGAACGGGTATTGGTGGAACGGGCGGTACAACTTTCACACGCGCCTCCGATTTTAGCACAGAATCACTTTCTGCTTTTGCCGTTTTCGCAAATAATTTTGACGATGACCCTGGAAATGAGTTAACACGGCGGATGGGTGGCAGAGTGTGGCAAGGTGAGTATGGAACGATTCGTATTGATGTGCCTAACAACGCCTTGCCGGGTGGTGGTGTGGCACGGATTTTCGCTTTTGATGACACGCGCGCCGCTGTTGGAGGTGCGCGCTTCTGGGTTGATACACCCGTTGTACACGACATCCAAGAAACACTCGATATTAAAGTTACCGACACTCTTAATATTAGTGTCCTCGTTGTTGACGACCGCGGACCAGCGGGTATACGGAGCATTGAGGTCTTATGGGATGATACTGCGACCTTTAAAGATGAAACAATCCCTATGGTTAAAGCACCTGTTCCCCTCGGTGATGTGCCATTGGGTGGGCAGTGGTATGAACTCCAAACACCTATTCCACTGCCACAAGGTGGACGACAGATTCGCTACCGGATCCTTGTTACGGATAGGAGTGGAAACGATATTGCCATTCCATCAAAGATTGAGCGCAACGTCGTTAAGGTGCCTGAAGGTCCCAATATCGCAATCGGTACGGACGAAACGAACAAAGCACCGATTCGATATGAGTTTGCTGAAGAGAAAAATGCCTACCAACTCGTTGCGGAAATTGTTAACATCGGTGGACGACCTGTACGCGCAGATATTGAAGTCGTGTTTGCTGAAGGAAATCCGGATTCAGAAGGTGATAGCATTATTGATGAAGATGCTAATATTTTGGGTCGTCTAATTATCAAACCCACTGATTGGACAGATGGCATCCATGTTTTGCAGCATGTGACGGCAACCTTAGATCTTGACAAGCCCCTCCTGACAGGTGTACATAAAATCTATGTTCTTGCAGATCCAGATGATCCGACAATTGACGATGAAATCCGCGGCAGCGTTCAAGAATCGCGCCAGTTTGATAACAAACAACACGTCTCGTTTATCGTCAATGAGTTTAGCTATAAACTTCAAGAAGCGTTGACGGCCTTTAGTTTGGATCGGGTGTTTGACATCCATTTCCCCGCGAATGCCCTCGACATTGACGAACAAAGTAAGGCGGGGATCCCACTCTCTGTTTCTTCACAGGCACCCGTTGAGCCAGTCCAACCTGATCTCCAATTCGCACCTATTCCTCGCGTCGCTGCACTCCGCCGCGGTCTCATCCGGCAGGGAGCAGAAGTCGCGCAATACTATGAACCGAGTTTCCGAGTAGGTGTAACAGAACTTGCTAAACCTGCTGAGGTTAAACTCCGTTTCGATGTGAGTGCTTTGGAGGATATTGTGCGGGAGGAGACGGCTCTCCGAGATAACACGCCTGCATTTAAAGCCGCATTAGCCGAAACTGCAAATCAGTTGGCGATCTATGCGTGGCAAGCGGATTTTTCGGCGTGGCGACGCTTACCCTCCGAAATCAGTTACGCCTCTGAAGGGGAATTTTTGCTTGAAGACTATGTCACACCAACACAGATGGAGAACGCAAATGAGCAGAAATTAGAGGATTCCGCGATCACCGTTAACCCAAATCTTACGCCTGCTGGGACGTGGGTACTGGTCTTTCTGGATTCTTATGAATACGAGGTGTTTCTCCAACGGAAGGGAGAAACGACTGTCCAGAAACTCGATCAATCTGGTCAATTGGACAATCCGTTCAGAGAGGAAGGCTTCGGTTTAGAATTGCGGATTCCGAGGCAAGAGAGCACACCACTTGGGGTTAATTACACCTTTGAATTTGCTGATGTTCTCGCTTTTAAAACTGACTATAATCCGAGAGGCGATGTCGTTCTCACACGCACGTGGAATGCCAACACCGGGAACGGCAATGCGACAGTGGACGGCAGACGCGGACCCAGAGGCGAATTCATAATTGGGGATTGGTTCATCTTTTTTACCGAACCTGAGCGCTACGAACTTCGTAATGCCTCCGGCGAACCGTCCTATTATCCGAATGGCGTCAAAATTCGAGGTAAAGTGAACGAACCGATTTATCTTGGGCACCTCGGATTGGAACTCCTTGTGACTGCCAGCTCCGAAAGCTTCGCGTTTGGCGATAAGATTAAGTTTAGCAGTGCTCAGGTCGGAACGATTACAGCGGAAGTCAGCGAACTTACACAGTTTAGTCTCATGCGCAGCACTGATACTGAACCGCCTGCTTTCAGTCTCTGGTTAGATGGTATCCAGCCGCAAACCGGTAGTGTGATTCCCCCACGCCCTACCATTTCTATTGTACTGGAAGATACTAACGGTATTGATATGGATTTCTTTGCTTTTGAGGGAAAAAAGGACGATGCTCCGTTTACACCTATCACCGACTATGAGCTCCGAATACAGGGAAGGACGCAAACTGTGCCGATTGATTATCAACCCATTCTCTTCCCAGGTGAGCATACTTTTAACATCAGTGCACAAGATTTCAATGGAAATGCCATCGGTGGTGACGAAAAAGTCATCAGTTACAGATTTTTTGTAACCGAGGCTCCTGATCTGACACCGCCTACTATTGATATCCAAATCACTGCACTCGGTACAGGTTCAACGCGTGAGCCAATTGACGAGCCTTTGATAGATGGTGCTGTACTTACAGAGCAACCCCGCTTTAAAATTACACTCACCGATGATAGTGCGCTTGACGAGACCTCTTTTAATCTCGGTTTTGGAAGTCTGTATGAAACACTTAACCCGTTAGATGCAAGGGATTATACTGAAACCTTCGATCCTGATGCACCAGCGGATGCCGCTATCACTTATGCCCCGGATCTCGCTAATGGTGAGTATCAGTTCCATATTACCGCTGCAGATACCAGTGAGAACACAGCAGAATTTGTTACAACCTTTGTTTTGGATGAGGAAGTCACGCTCAGTGAGGTTTTCAACGTCCCAAACCCGATGGTCGATGGAAAGACCTTTTTTACATATCACCTCGCACAAGCACCCGACACCGTTACAATTAAGATTTACAGCGTCAACGGCAGACTCCTCCGAACGCTTACCGATGCGAGTGCCAGTCGTGGTGCCAACGAAACCCATTGGGATGGTAGGGATGAAACAGGGGTGCGGTGTGCCAATGGTGTATACTTCTACCGTGTTATTGCTAACACGGAAAATGGAAAAGTCGAGCAGATCGGGAAGTTAGCCATTTTGCGTTAGTGCCGCGTTATTGCAGCGGCGAATAATCCGTGGGTTCAATAATCTTGGAGCTTGCCACGTTTACCAAGGGGCCCCCAACTTCCGTCAAGCGTTTTGCCGCTTGCCATTCTGGATCGGCGATAAACGCGTCCCACGCTCGCTGATAGTGCCCTAAATCCTCAAAAGCGAGCATATAGATGAGTTCAGTTGTCGTCGCCTCACCAATAGCGGTCTCCCAAAACCCGATAACCTTCATACCGTGTTTTTCAAACAGTGGAATTGTAATGTTTGCAAACCGGTCATTCAGATTTTTCATCTTCCCCGGTACAACCTGATAAGTACGTAGTTCATAGATCATCTTTTTAATCTTCCTTGCGGTTCGTTCAGGCAGGTTTTGCGAAGCACATCGGTCTCCGTATATCCAGCCCGGCCCGTTGGTTGGGCTTACGCGCTTTTCTAAGAAATTGAAGTTGCTCTCTTTAATCTTCCTTCTTGGACGAGGGACTCGCATCTCTGTCCAATCTATTGGTCAAAGTATTCCATATCTATCATAAACTTCCCGAAGCGTCGCGCCAGCGCGGAGTTCATCGCGTGTCCGGTTTTCACCACTCACCTTCGCCAAAGCAGCCTCAATCACTTCTACCTCCACCGCTTGTGGAATGACAACGACCCCGTCTATATCGCCGAACACAATATCACTTGGATTAACTGAGACTCCCCCACATTCGATTGGAACGTTATATGCAACCACATCGCCACGTCCGTAGGAGTCTACGGGAGACAGACCCGTCATAAACACCGGAAACTGCATCTCTGTAATCTGTCGGGCATCTCGGATGAAGCCTTCGATAATAGCACCCCGTGCCCCGCGCGCCCGTGCTGCTGTTGAGAGCAGTTCCCCCCAGATGCAGTTACGGGTGCTCTGATTCGTAGAACAGACGAAGATGTCGTTCTGTTTGAGGCTATCCACTGCCGCAATTTCCTGCTGATACGGTTCATCTGGCATTTCGTAGACATCCACACAGAGTACAGGCATTGCTCGTCCCACGACAACTGCCTCTGGATACAGTGGACGGATGGTGTGTCGCAGCGTCTGCTCGCGATATCCAGCTGCATCGAGCGCATCGGAAATTACGGCAGCATATAGCTGTTTTTCCATCATAGCAAACAGTTCCGTGTCGTCGTGCCACTTTTGGGTTTCCATAGTTTTCCTCGTATTGGCTATTGGAAAAAATACCAACCTTCAGGAGAATGGCTTTCAGCAGTTAGTAAAGAGAACTTGACGAAATCAAAAACCTCTTGTACTGACTGCTGGTTGCTGACCGCTGACGGCTAATTCTAATAATTCTGATAGCCAACTTCTGCGAGACGTTCCGCTTTCTCCGCAACGCCATCGCTCAACTTCTCTTTGTATGCCAACAATTTTGCATCGAGTTCAGGGAATTGGAGTGCTAAAATTTCGACAGCGAAGAGTCCGGCATTTCGCGCACCCCCAGATCCGATTGCCATTGTTCCGACAGGAATGCCGGGTGGCATCTGTACTGTCGCGTAGAGTGCATCAACGCCGTTGAGGGGACCACCGTCAATCGGGACACCAATAACCGGCAGTGTCGTGTGGGCTGCAATGACACCCGCGAGGTGTGCTGCGCGTCCTGCGCCAGCAATGATTACCTTGCCACCTTCGGCTTTAATCTTTTCTGTCCACGCGACTGTCCGTTCCGGTGAACGATGAGCAGAGGAGACGGTTATTTCAAATGGGACCTCAAATTCTTCTAAGACCTTTGCGGCTTCCGCCATCTTTTCCAAATCGGAATCACTTCCCATTACAATACCAACAAGGGGAGTTTTTTGTTCTTGTAGCGACATATCTGTATCTATACCTTTCAAATAAATGGCTGTCGGCTGTCAGTTGTTGGCTATCGGTGGTTGCATGAAAGTATCAGGCAACTGCCACGAGTTTCTCTTGCTGACTGCTGAAAGCCGATGGCTGACAACTAATAAACAATATGTGAATTTCTTTGAATAATGAGTGGTTCGGGACCACCAACGGGAAAGTTGGATGCCCACTCGTTCGGATCGTAATCTCGCGTGACGAAACACGCACGATGTACCGGCGCAGCGTGCTTTAATCCGATACGCGTTGCCATTTTCACACACCCATCGTAGAATGGGAATTCACCTTCCGTTGGGTGGTTCGTCAGGAAACCGACATCCGGTTTGTATGCTGCCACTGCCGAAATCAGTTCATCATGTTCGGCGAAGTTGTTAATTGGATCTCCACTGAAATAGAGGGTTACACCGTTGCTGACAATGACGTAGCCCAGATGGGTGACATCCGGCGGGGCTATATCTGCAGACGCATCGCCTTCAGGCGGTTTGGCATAGACGGCATGCACGGTGAGATTACTGAGTGTTGCCGATTCTCCAGCACGGATTTCCGAAACATTTGCTGCAGCCACATCTGTTTCTGATAGAATCTGGCGTGTGCTCTCTTCAGGTCCAAAAAAGCAAGTGGCATCGGAGGTCTCCCAAATTCTGCGAATCGATTCTGAACAGGTATGATCTCCGTGGGCGTGTGTTAAAAGGACGAAATCGGTTGGAAGTGTTGATTCGTCGAGTGGCGGTTCGGCATGAATGAAACGATCCGCCGGACGTTCCCGTGGAAAATACGGATCAATCTGGACAATCGTGCCAGCCGAATCCTTTACCGCAAAACTGCTCTGTTCAAACCAATGAACAGCAACGGAGCCTTCTGGCACTTTCAAGTCAACGAGTGGATGCATTATGAATTCCTTTTTTAATAGTTATCAGTTGTCAGCTTTCAGCCACCGGTAAAATGTAAGTCAGGAACGTTTCTTTCTTTGCTGATTGCTGACTGCTGATTGCTGACGACTTCTATAATAGAGATAGACACCAAAGACACCCGCAATTGATCCGACCACATCTGCAACCCAATCTGCGAGAGTAGCGAATCTACCGGGAACAAAGCTCTGGTGCCATTCGTCGCTCGCACCATAGAGAATTGACAACAGTGCTGCCATAAACCACACCAGATGTGATGGCACTACTGTGGGTTTTGCTTTCACAAAGGCACGTGTGAGTAAGCCGCCAAGTATGGCGTATTCGATAAAATGGTAGAGTTTGTCAATCGTCAGCCACTCAAATTCTGGCATCGGCAGCGGCGGCTGCTCCATGGACGAGATGGCAAAAATGAGAACCATGTATAGAACAGGGGGCACCCAATATTTTAACGTTCCTTGCGGTTCGATAAGGTTCGCCTGAAATTTCACGTTTGTCTCCGTAGATCCGCCTTCCACTTCGTTTCAGGCTTCGCGCTTTTTCCAATTTTCCGTGATACTCGCCTTTAGGAGTTATCCGCTCAGAGCATTAATGATTGCATCTACATCGTAGACACATCCGCCCCATGTACCACCGCCGACAGATTGTAACGCTGCCCAGAGCCTTGTATCGTCTGGTAACGCCTCGTCCGGTGAAAGATCTGCCCTCGGTTGACGTTCTGCTAACAGACGTTCACCCGCTTCAGCACCGAAATGCTCACCTCCGTGTCCTACCAGATCAATACTGCCTACGAGTCGCCGGGTATCAATCTCAATCTGAATTATATCGCCATCAAGCACCTTGCCAATAGGACCGCCTGCGAGTGCCTCCGGTCCGACGTGTCCGATACATGCCCCCGTCGAAACCCCAGAGAACCGTGCATCCGTAATCAAGGCAATATTTTTACCGAACGAAAGATGTTTCAACGCAGCCGTGAGTTGGTAGACCTCTTCCATACCCGTGCCTTGTGGTCCCCGGCAACACAGCACTATGATGTCCCCCGGTTGGATATTCCCTTCGGCTTGTCCTTTAAGCGTCTGGATCGCATCAGATTCACGAACAAAGACCCGCGCAGGTCCCGTCATCCGATACACGCCATCTGCACCGACGACACTTGGGTCAATAGCAGTGCTTTTGATGACAGATCCCTCTGGTGCGAGATTGCCGCGTGGGAACGTGACAGTGCTTGTCAACCCCGCTGCCGCTGCGGCATCTGGATTTAGGATGACATCATCAGGAGAGACGTTATCCGTTGCTTCGAGGATTTCACGGACACGTGCGCGCCGTTCAGACGCTGCCCACCAATCAAGGTTGCTACCGAGAGATTCGCCTGTTACCGTTAACACGTCTTCATTGAGGCATCCGAGTTCACGTAGGTGTAACATAACTTCAGGGACACCACCGGCGAGGAAGACCTGTACCGTCGGGTGTCCAACAGGTCCGTTCGGAAGCACATCCACGAGACGTGGGACGTTCTGATTGACTTCAGTCCAATCCTCTACAGAGGGTCGTTGGAGTCCAGCAGCGTGTGCAATCGCGGGAATGTGCAGTAGGAGATTCGTCGATCCACCAAACGCTGCATGCACTACCATAGCATTCCGGATTGACTCTGATGTAACGATGTCATTCATCGTCAAACCCTTGGCAGCCAAGTTCACCACAGCGCGGGCTGAACGGAGTCCCATATCCGACCAGATGTTCTGTCCAGACGGTGCTAACGCCGTATGGGTCAGGCTCATACCTAACGCTTCACCGACCACCTGAGAAGTCGCTGCGGTGCCAAGGAATTGACAACCGCCACCGGGTGTCGCACAGGCACGGCATCCCATGTCCGCCGCGTCTTGTAGACTTATTTCACCGTGTGCAAAACGCGCACCAATTGTCTGTATCTTTCCTGCATCCTCACCTGTGGTCGGTGGCAGTGTCACACCACCCGGAACGAGGACAGCGGGTAACTCCCGCATTGAAGCGAGTGCCATCATCATTGCCGGTAGACCTTTATCGCACGTAGCAACACCCACAACACCTTTCCGCGTCGGTAGAGAACGGATGAGTCGGCGGAAAACCTGTGCAGCGTCATTGCGATAGGCGAGACTGTCCATCATACCGACGGTGCCTTGTGTCCGTCCATCGCACGGGTCGGAACAGTAGCCTGCAAACGGAATTGCAGCGAGTTCTTTAAGTTCGTATGCGACTGCCTGCATGAGAAGCCCGACCTCCCAATGCCCAGTGTGGTATCCGAGTGCAATAGGCGTGCCGTCAGGGGCGCGGATACCGCCTTGCGTGCTGAGAATCAGAAATTCTTCGCGTCGGAGTTCCGTCGGTGCCCATCCCATCGCTGTGTTGTGGCTCAAGCCAAATATATCGCCACTCGGTCGGGTGAGGAGCATCTCTTCCGTCAGCGGTAGGCTGCCTTCGGGCCCCGCGGCATGCGTTTGGATGTCGTAAATACCACCATCACCCGTTTCTAAAATGTCGGTGTAGTTAATCGGTTTTGCCATTATGCAGTATCTCCATTTCTGTTCTTTTTCACATTCATGCCCTTTTGTTCACTCTCGGTTTCTATTCAAACAATTGTGCCACAGGACACGTAAACCCTTCAACGACATCCTCCCCTGTCAATGTGTCTTCAAAATTCAGCAGTATAAAGTCCATTTCAGAACGATAGACCATAACCGTTTTCATAATCGGTTCAATAACCCAGACCAAGCGTGTCCCTGCCTTCAGATAGGCTAACGCCTTTTCGGTGACATCATAATGCTTATCTGTTGGCGAAACGATCTCAATAGCGAGGTCAGGTGCTACTGAGAATCCTTTTAGCTTATCTTCTGACAACCGTTCTGTCGAGACAAACGCAACGTCTGGTTTCACTACCCGATCCCCTAATTGAAATGTCGTTTCTGCAATATATAAACGCCCTAATTTATTTTCACGAACGTGCGATGCCAAAAGAAAATGAACGTTAGATCCTATTTCACCATGCACAATTGCGGCAGCTGCCATCGGCACCAATTCTCCTTTTATGTACTCATACCCCTCGAAATCGTTTTCAAGAAACGCCTCCAGTGTTATTGAGTGAGGCACTGGTCTCTCTTGAATAGATTCAGCGTTCGTCTGCGAATTAGGCATCGGTTTCCTCCTCTTTCGTAGGAGCGATCTTCTGATCGCGACATCTTCTATTTTTTCTGCTCTATAAGCAGCTTCGCAACCTCGGTTCTACCTGCTTTGACTTCCGCCTCGTTCACCTCTATCTGTAGCATTCCAGCCACGAATTGCGTCAGTTGCCAGTCAACTTTCGTGACGGCCAGAGGGGTCATACCTTGATTATCTTGGATGGTCGTATCCGCACCCTTTTCTAAAAGTAACTTTGCTGTTTCAGCGTGTCCGAAGAAAGCCGCTGCGTGTAGTGCGGTTCCACCGTCTCGACTCTTTGCATTGATGTCCGCGCCGTGTTCGAGGAGCATCGTGACTGCCGCTGTGTGTCCCATTAATGCTGTTGTGCTCAACAGTGTTGACCCGAATTCCATGTGCATGGCATTGGGGTCCGCGCCATCTGCTAAAGCCTGTTTCAGTGCCGCGGTGTTACCCGTGAATGCTGCCGCCCATATATCACCTATGACTGTGCCTGATTCCGAGGGTGGTTCGACCTTGAGCATCTCGGCAATTTTGGCTTTCCCTGCTGCCACCTGTTCCTGTTCGAGTTTTACGCCTAACGATCTCGACAAAAACTGCGTCATTTCCCAAGGAACCGCCAAAATGTCTATAGGTGTTGCGCCGTCGCCATTTTTTGCCTTTACATCAGCACCGTTGTTTATGAGCAGCTCGGCAGTTTCAGCGCGCCCTAAAAACGCAGCCAAATGCAAAGCCGTATTACCATCTTGATTTCTTCCGTTGATATCCGCCCCATGTTCGAGCAGCAGTTCAGCAGCAGCTGTTTGCCCCATCATCGCTGCCCATGCCAACGGCGGCATCTCAAAACGCATCTCATTAACATCGGCACCCTCTGCTATGTGTTGTTTGATCGCTGCGATGTCTCCGGCGCGCGCAGCACCTATTAGGGTATTTTCTGTTAATTTTAGAAAACCTTTCATGAGGTCGCCATCTTCTGGAATAGCGAACGGCGGATCGGGTTGTTTGTTCCATATCGGCATTCCGTCGGCAATTTCCCGCTGTATATCATCTTTACGATTGCGAATGAAGTCGCGTGCTGCTTCTAATTCGCTTTCAAAAGTCGGTTTAGACTCGTTTCCTCCCCCTCCCCCTCTGCCCCATTCTTCTTCAATCACACGCTGAGCAGGCACTAAATGTGGTTCAACCCTCACAGCGACTTTATCTAACGTCGCTAACAATTCCGCTGTATTCCAGTGTTTGTCTAAAATCTCAGTGAGTACTTTCCTATATTGTTGCCGTCCGGACTCGAATTGGTACAACTTATAGGCAATCAGCCCTTGTGTCTTGACAGAGATCGGTGCATTCTTGTCGTTCATGAACTCAATTTTACTGTGCTTGGTAAAGACAGAGTCCATACCCCACGGAATGAAGTAAAATTTATTATCATCAGGGTTCAAATAGGCAAAAAAGTTGTTTTTGTTCCCAGAGTAACCGTCCCAGAACCCGACCAAACTTTCAATTGCCCAGAATTTATAAAACGACTCCAAGTCTACCAACTTACCGATGTCAGCCTCCGTTGCTTTCGGGTCCGCCAAAAGGTTAATCAAGGCTTTAATGTGTGCCCTGCCCCGTGTGTCGTCGCCACGTTTATGTTCAAGGCTGTTTTCCCAACCTTCATAAAAATCTACGACTGTTCCTTCATAGAGGGGACCGTTGCTATTCCCGAAAGCGCGTTTCAACAAAGGGGGTCGAATGGTCTCCACGTGTGCGTAGACGCCGAGATTTTTGCCGTTTACCGTCACCTTCGCATACGCGCATCGCGGTGCGGGTGATCCGATTGCGTTAAACAGTGCATACCCTATAAACTGGCTCACCAAACCTGTGTCCTGTTTGTTGTTATTAAGAGTAAGGTTTGTGAGTCCCTCAATCTCACCATCTTTGTCAACGTGATTTAATTTGATTTTCAGCGACGGACGCGTGTGGCTGAGCGAACCGATAAACCCTTTTTTACGGATCCCGACTTTTGAGAAAACCACGCCATCAATGCTGACACTCCCTTCAACATAAGTATATGGACTCTCCATCGGCTTGAATTGCCGGGAGGCACCGAGTGCTGTCCTGATATCCCGCGACTGATACCGGAGTGTATCCCAATCCTGCTGCGAGAGTGTAATCTGCACATCTATAATGCGATCGGTTGGGAAAATATCATCTAATGTCAATTCTTTTGCGTGCGTATTGTGTGCAGCAAACGTAAAACAGAGAACGATTGTTAAGCATGTTGTCAATTTTGCCATTGTTTTTTCCTTATCCTTTGGACTTCAGTTTGTAATGTAGTATAGCATATTTTAGGTTTTTATGCTTGCAAATATAGTAGGCATCAAGTTTGAATTAGTTAAGCAGTTTCAACAGTTGTTGGTAGGTTATTTGGTAGGATTGCCTGATTTACCATATCCTCAATTGAAGGTAGGTGCGGTTGAGGAAACCGCACCGATTTAGGAAGAAAAACACTCAGGTATTATTTGCTCTTAAGCGCGCCCCATGTTGTCGTTAGTTTACCCGCAGCGTCTACGGTCAGAATGTCCTTCGCGTTCATGACTGTTACAACCTCAGCCTCCGTTAGTGCGCGATCGTATACTGCCAGTTCGTCAAGCAAGCCTTTGTAGAGGTTAGCACCACCATTGGTATCAGGTCTACCCCCGATTTCAATATTGTTGTCGTTCCAGACCATCACGGGTCCGTTATTTGGAACATCTTTCTCACCCTCAAGTTTGCCATCAACGTAAATCTGAATTTTCTCTCCGTCGAAAGTACCGACGACGTGATACCAGTTCTTCGGTTTTAAACCTAAATTAGGCAATGAAAGTGTTGTATCAACATCGGCACCGTTAAACGGTCCCATCTTCTTCTGCCCGGAATTGATATACCAATATATGCCTTCACCGCTACCGAGTCCAAATTCTACGTTATCGTCACTTGTGCCTGATTTGTCATAAAAAATATTGCCATAGACGTGTCCGTCGCCGAGAGCAGTATTTGATATTTCAAACGGATGTATCCAGACAGCGACAGTTAGATGCTCTACATAAAGTTCGCTCTGACCCCCTGGATCAATTATCAACGCCGGTCCCTCTGAGAATTCGATCGCCGTTCCAACTTTACCCTTGACGAATTTTGCGCTGTCATGAAGTTCTGCTTCAAACCCCTTCGGACCGACATCTTTAACGACATCGCCTTTCCCTTTGTTAAACGGCATATAGAAGTGTAGACCTTTTGTTACTTGTGCAGTTGCATTGACGGTTACAACACAGAGCGCAAAAATCGCGAAAGTCCAAAAATATTTTCTCATTTTCTCACTCCTTTTCCATTTCTTAGTGCTATTTGCACCGCATCCGTTTCAAAATTGCTGGAAATCTCACCATAAATATTACCATTTTAATAGCAATATAGACACGCGTCAAGAGGAAACGAGAACCCTTTTTTACGGAAAGTTTCAGGAGATTTCGCAAAAAAGATATTTAACTTTTTTCTTCAATTTTTGGGATTTTATCTGAAACCGATTTCGCGAATCCGACGTTTTATACTCTCATACATGTCTACATGTTTGCATGTGCACATGTGTATATGCACGGAGGCATAAACGATATGAAAACAGTAGCTATTTTATCAGACAAAGGCGGAGTTGCCGTTGGAGATACACCGAAACCGACTGCAGCGGTACCGCCATCCCGTCAAGGGAAAAAGATGATTTCTGGTCATTTTGACAAGGATGTGCATCGGCAGTTGAAAATGCTCGCGCTTGAAAAAGACACGAGTATTCAAAGTTTGCTGAGTGAGGCATTGAATGCGTTGTTTGAGCGGAATAACAAACCGCCGATAGCGTGAAATACCGGGAGGGTATCATGATTTCCAACGCGGATTGGAGAGTTTTAGAAAGAACGAACCGGATGCTGGCGTTGAGTTGGGAGGCACTTAGACGCGCGCGGGCAACTAAGGATAATCACACCATCAAAATGGCTGAAATGAACTACTTTCAGGCATTGCAAAGTGTGCTTGTCTCTACGCAAAACGCGGTTTCTCAGTATACGATGTCAAAGTAAAGGGGTAGAGGCAGTTTCTAAGTTGTGTTTTTGAGGCGCAATTTGTCTCTGTTGGGCATTTGGGAAATTTTTTGAATTGATTCTTGTTCTGTTTTAACGCGGTAAGGGGAACAACGTGATTGTTGTTCCCCTTATGTTTTTGGTGTTTACCGCGCCAGTATCGTTACCCACGCGTGTGTGCCATTAATTGCAAGTTTTGGTGCTGGATGTCCTGCTTCAGCCAGTAACCTTCTCGCTATCGGTATACCCATGCCGAAACGCTGTACAAACCCAAAAGTTCGCATTGCTTCCGCCAGATTCGGGTTCCGATAGTCGATAAATCCTGGCTCGCCAAAATTTTCAGTCGTTATGGCACCGAATATACCCCCGGGACTTAAAATCTCGATCCTGTCGTTGTACCAATACACATGAACTGGGGCATTTGTCCCCTCGTAAGCCCTGTGCATAAGGGCGTTTCGGGTAAGCTGCTGCACCGCTTCTATCGGATAAAGTGCGGTTCGCTTTTCGAGAGGACCAGAGGTAATGTCAACCGCGATACGATTATGTGCTATCAGTTTATCATCTAAGCGACGGACTTGGTCAGGAATTGCACCGCGGATCGCCAGACTGTCAACAATAACATCTGTGAGTTCATTTCCATCAATTCTGAGGAATTGCACATAAGCACAAGGCAGAAAGTCTTGTGGCTTTTTCCCAAGTGTGAGTATTCCAAGCACAGTCGCGGTCGGATCATCAGCGGCCGTAATCATTTTTGTTGCTGCGAGTTGCTCGTTCAGACTTCGATCATTCGCAGCCAATATCTCTTCAGAGAACGCTTTAGGGAGGTATTCGTAACTAAACAGTGCAAGGTTGAGATCCGAAATCCCAGTTGAACGAATCGGATAGAGGTCAAACGGACGATCGCCATAGCGTCGTTTTTCGTTGAGTATCCGTTCATCTTGTGCTGTGGCGATACCGCGGCGGGGTCCAGTTCGGATATGGATCGCACCTCTGCAGCGGACCGGGGGTGAATTGGAAGGTAACACCGTAATCACTGCCACTTCCTTATTCTCCAGCAAACGCTTTTCCACTGTCAGTGATGGCGGTGGCAGGATATTTCCATCCGTTTTCATATCTGCTAACCGCCGCAACAGTTCGTCTGTAATCGGTGTGGTTCCGAGAGTCGTATCGTCTCTTACACCCACAAAAACAAGGCCGGGGCTTCCGTTGGCAGGTAGATCGTTGGCAAAGGCACAGATCGCCTCCCGAATCCGTTGTGGTGCATTGCCAGACAAGGACTCCTTAAACTCAACAGTGTCAGACTCTCCAACTTCGATAATTTGCAATAGTTCTTCGTCTGTAAACTGTTGCATTGTAATTTCCATTGTTTAAATGCATGTTAATCGTTTGTATTTTCCCCAACAACCAACCATCGTGAATGCGAAAAGTATACAGTATATTGCAAAATATATCAAGATGAGCGTTCACACTACAAAAAATCAATACAGCACATGCACCCGATTCTTCCCGCGCACCGTTTCATCTGGCATCGCAATGGGAACCTCAACGATAACGATGAGAGCACCATCTGTGCTAATCGCGAGCGTATCATAAGGGAGCTGCCCTTCCGTGCGGTAGGTGTACAGGTATTTTGATAAGCCACTGCCTTCGGCTGTCAGGTCGAACATTGACACGCCGTGAAGGCTCTCATTCGGATCCTGCGTACGCTTGGAAACAGATAACAGGGCGTAGCGATCCGTCGCGTCAATGCGTAAACCTTGGGGCATATTCTCAAGTTGCCACTGCCAGATTTTTTCCCCCGTCCACGAATACGCGAACAGGGTCATCGCATTCGGGTGTGCGCCCGAAGGGCGTTGCGCGCCTTTTCGGAGATGGTAGGGAATATATGTATCACCCGTAACAAAAAGTGCCGCTGCGTCCGTCGCATCAATTGTGCCAGAGGTGGCTACGATAGGAATACCGCTTACCTCTAATGGAGTTGTCAGATTTTCCTGCCATATCGGTTCTGGGTTATTGACATCAAAGATGAATGCGCGTCCATCATCTGTTGTTACGTTGATAAACTTACCATCGGGGGACACACTCACCCCACGCCAAAACGTGACCTGTGAGAAATATGGGGTCAACGGTTCAATATCAGCGCGCCACTTTTCGGTCCCGTCTTTCGCGTTGAGGACGACGAGTTTGCCGTTACCTTTTGTCGTGTTCCCCTGTAAATTATGTCCGGCATCTGTGACGAGCGCGAGTGTTTCTCCATCAGCACTTGCGTCAAACCAGCGTATTATCCTCGATACCGCGCTATCGTGGGGCCATTTCCAAATAACGTTTCCCGTTTTATTATCGAACCTATAGAGCTGAGACTTCTTACGGGGTGTATCGTTTTCTGTCCACGAATGCACACCAGCAACCAGAAGGTCGCCGTTCGCCAGCGTTTGCATACAAGACTGACCGGGGTAGCTGACCCATGCATAGACACTTCCAGGATCACTCGGCGTGGAAGTCTCTATGTCGTCGGCTGTACGGTATTTCCAGCGAAGGGTCGGCGTATCGGTTGTTAGATTGTAGCAATAGATAAATCCGTCTGATGCCTGTTCTCCGACATAGAGCAGCGCGTTGTCAGGACTAAACGCCACCCGTCGCACGTAGCCTTCCGAGATGCGGGTCTTCCAAAGCGTTTCACCCGTGATGGGTTGAAGAATCGTGAGGTGTCCACTGTCTGTCGCAACTGCCAACTTTTCTGTGTTGGACGCGTTTCCGGTCCCCAAGGCGACGGCTGTCGGTTTTGCGGGTTGACGGAGGTCTTCCATCAATGACAAAAGCCCATCTAATTCAACGGTCCGAATGAGATAAGGTTCAGGCTTGAGTGGTGAAGTTGCTGTTGTCTCATTCTCGCTCAAGCGGAATTGGTAATTTTCGTTCGGTTGCCATGTGAATTGGAGAAAAACGCGATTCACGTCAAGCCTCTGAATTGTAGGTGCCTCGGCTAATGCGTGTGTTGTGCCGTTGGACATCGTTGCGACATTAATCTCACCTTCAATGCCGTTTTTCTGTTGTGTTTCAAGTACTACGCCTGTCCGTACCCAAGTGATGCCCATATCGGCTGTCACAATACCAATGGGTGAAACTATCAACAGACAGAATAGCGTAAAAAATTGAATTCGTTTCATTGTTGTGTTCCTTTCTATGAGGGAGTGATAGTTTAGTCCGCTACACGCCAGAGGCCTCGTCCTAATCTCGCACCGAGAAGTACGCCGATAAACGTATAGACGAATCCTTCTATCAGAATTCGGAGAATGATATACCAATCGGCGTAAAAAAGCCGATAGAGCAGTATAGAGAGTTGGAGATCAACATAGACGGCAATCGCATCACAGAGACCTAACACAACTGCCCATGCGAACAGACTACGACTTCGCACAAATAGAAAACCCGTTTCCAAGAGAAGAACGCTTGTGCCGGTGTAGACGATCGCCATCGGTGTAAAAAGTCCGAACGTCACACCACCGAGCAGTAAGCGGACTGCAGAGACAAGCAAGATAACACCACTCCCGTTATTATGTGGTTTCAGGGCATCGCTCGCCGAATTTTCAGGGTCTCCACTAATATAAATTAACAATGCCGTCAGCAAAGCGTAGTAGAGCGTCTCATTTATCAAGCCAGTCACCAGTACGGAAATAGGTCCGAGGAGTGCGCGGATTAAGTTAAGAAACAACGTGGACGGGACCATTACCGCCACAAAAACAGTCGTGCCAAAGAGTGCGATAACAATGAGTTGTTTCGTGGTGAAACCCGCGAACAGTTGTTTGTGCAACTTTAAGACAACTGCCAATCCGATCGTACTGCTAATGATTGCCAATAGACTAACAAGCAATGCTTGTTGGTTTGGAACAATCAGGTGAAGTGGACGCTCTTCACGAAAGATTGTTGCATCGCTTCCCCAGACCTTTACCGAAATATCGCGCGTGTATCCTCCAGGAATCGCCTGTTCTATCTTACCCGCTTTTAGATACGTCGGATGAAAGTAGATAGGTAAGGGAATCTCAGTAACTTCGCCTCCCGGCAGACTCGCAAAGGCAACGCTCCGGTTCGTTCCGCCGTTTGCTGTCTCTGGTGGTGAAAGAAAAGGAACAACTTCACCAGTCTTTATATCTCTATTGATTGATGACACAGCCACATGGATAGTCTCTTCGCCCTGATTGTGGAGGCGGATGGTCTGAAAGGTTGTCGGCTCAAATGGATTCGTCTGTGAGGGGTCAAGCCAACTGAACAGTGGACGCGGGTAGTAGATGGTATCCGCCCGCTGCTTGGTGTCTACTGCGCCTGTTGCGTCTGTAGGCATCTCGATCGATGCTATTGAGAGGTATTTAGTAATCTCTGAAACGGTTGCCGTTCGCAACTGTACCGTTGTCTGTTGTTCCCATGTCTGTCCTGTATCTGTTGTGAAGCGGACAACTCCCGATATTTCTTGCTTATCTGAGTCAGCTGCTCTGGAGGTTTTCAGCACTAGTTCACGGTACCAGACCTCCGATGCGATCCCAAATCTACCTGTGGTCGAGAGACAGATTCCTGCGTTGGTCGTTTCAGTCTGCCAACCTGTTGGCAAACGCACAACAGTTAACGTTGATGGGAGACAGAGTTCGACCTCAAAAGTTGTCGGGGTTTTTCCATTTCTAACGAGGACTGTGGCTGTCATTTCGCTGTCCTGTAGGACGAGCGCGACTTGATCGTTGTTTGTTGTATCTCCTGCTTCCAGTTGCGTCCCAACACCATAAGGGATGGCGATTTCTAAACTCCCTTGTGTGTATGTCCGCGGCGCAGTTACCGTTTGAACGTCCACATCGCCTGTTGTTAAGGTCGCTTCAAACCTATAGGTTTCTCCTTCACGCCATTCAAAATAGAGTGGCTCTGTCTGACGGGGTGGCGTAGGAAAATTGAGCTGCGCAACCATCGCACCGTCGGCGTTAAAGGCGTTCAGGAGTTGAACGGGTGCTTCCGCGCGCAATTGCACCTTTGCCCCCAATGAAAAGAATGTCACCTTCCATGTGAAAGGCTCTTCTTTGGGAGCTGAGGCACAACTCAGCAAAAAAACGAGGAGAGGCAAACAACAAGCCGCCTTGGATAAGAGGTCTGAACTGTGATTTATGAGATTGGTAGATGGTTCCTGATTAGGTACTCTTTTAATCATAGCAAATCTTAAAATCATAAGAATCTTGGTTCAGACTTCTACTGAGAACCGATAACCATTAAAGTCCCTGTCCTATCAACACTAAATCAAGGACATTAACAACTTGGTCTCCGTTGACATCGGCGACTATGCCCGGGCCCTCGTCCCCCAAGAATCGGCTGGCAATGATTAGGTCTTCCTCGTTGACGAACCCATCGTTGTTGATGTCTTCACGGCGTGGGACAATCTGTGCGAATCCCACATTGTTAGCACCGGATCCAACGCGGTAGGATCGCAGGAGAGACGCATCCATGACATCCATAACGCGAACGAAATCCTGTCCGCCGCCCGACCAATCGGGTTGGGTGATATAGAGACTTCCATCTGGTGCGAAGGTCAGTCCCCCACTGATAGAGGCATCTGCATCGTTGCTGAAGTTGGCGATCACGTCATCTTCATCCCGAATCCACGCTTGTGCCGCGACATCGTAGATAAGCAAACCTGGATTTTGCCAACTCCCTTGGAGAAATAACTGCTTTTGTGAATTGAGAGCGACGGAGCCAGGCGTGAAGCCAAGTTTGACCGTTTCGATAATCTCATCGGTGGTCGCGTCAATCAGAACGAGATGCCCCGAAATGTCATTGTAATTACCCGTTGTTTTGAGAACGATAGTGGAGCCGCCATCGTTGACGATTGTGCTTGCGTTTGTCGGTACCGGTATGGATTTCAATATGATATCAGTCTCCGTGTCAATCACTGTGACACTGCTATCGTAATAGGTCGTTTTCCGTGCGACCGGGTCCCACTCCCATGCCGGATTCGAGACATAAGCTTTGCCGTTGAGGAGCGTGATGCCGGTCGGTTTGTTGAAGGAACCCGTGAGGACCTTTGTCACGTTGCGATTTGGAATATCAACGACATGCACCTCATGTGCTGCTGCACAGGTGACGTATAGCTTCTGATTATTGATCAAAGCGATCTGCTGCGGCGTTGTACCCGCTTGGATTGGAATTTCACCAACAAACTCTCGATTTTCCAAGTTTATAATATAGATGTTGTCACCGGAACTTGTTCCGCCAGTGATAGGTAAGTTAAAAGTTGTTATATAGGCAAGATGCCCGTGAATAGAGAGACCTATTGCCCGCCGCCGCAATATTGGATCAAAGCCGAAGCGAAGTATCTCATTATCAACAGCCCGTCTTTCATTCGGTTCCATTAAGTCGATAAGTGAGAGTGAAGCGGTGATGCCTAAGTCGGGATGTGTCAGGGCGTTTATGACAACTGCCAGTTCCTGAACTTCTGTTTGTCCGAAAGCTGAACTAAGGAGAAGTGTGAAGAGTATCGCTCCTATAAGTAAGAGCGATTGTAAATTGTGAGAATGGCACGAAAAATGCCGCCGAGTCAAAAAAACTTTGTTCATTAGAACCTCCGTAATGAAACAAAAAACCCCTGCCTTCATAGCCTTTTTGTAGCAAGCGTTGACTTGCAAACGGCTCGAAAAGCAGAGGAGGCGACATTCTGTGCGAATCTGATCCTGTCGTTTCGTGTGAGAATTCTATACCTTTATGGGTATTTCTATGTTTCTGACAGGATATTGCTGCGCGCTGTTCCACTGCTTTCCCGCGAAAGCAGATATGTGAAACACGATTCAGGCAGGTCTCCTGACTTCCGATCTTGCGTCCACTGAACCTTCCCATCAATGCATTGACAGTGGTTTCTACAGCGGATATTTACGATCGTTCACAGTGGCGGGGCCGTGGCGGATTCTCACCGCGCTTCCCTATTCTCCGGCTCTCTCCGGCACCTAAATCGTCAGCTTATTTAATTGTAATATCTATATTGTATCACGTTGTGCTATTTTTTGCAAATGTTTTTTGGTTAAAAATTTGACAATGTAATGTAGATGTGTTATTATTAATATTAGTGTTTGGAATTTGGATAAAAATGAGCGTTTAGAAGTTATCAATCCGTCTGTGAAAAGTGATAAACATGACACTTGTACGTTCACACTCCAACTTGCATAGCGTATCCAACCATTGGCATTGGTGGCGTTCCAACTGCTTGCTGGGGAGTGTGCGCTTAGACAGATAAATACAATAAAAATAGAAAATCGCCTTTTTTCATTTTTAAATCTTGTTGAAGCCTTATGCATACCAATCCCGGAAGCGTAAGGTTTTTTATTTTTAAGGAGGAGAATCCGAATGAAAATTCTATCGGAACTTAAGTATGACAGGGATGGCTTAGTTGCTGCAGTCATTCAAGATGACGCGAACAACGAAATTTTAATGGTAGGTTATATGAACGCGGAAGCAATAGAAGAGACGCTAACAACTGGGCGCGTCTGCTTCTGGAGCCGTTCCCGCCAGAAACTCTGGATAAAGGGGGAGACTTCAGGGCATACACAGACGGTTAAGTCTGTCGCGATTGATTGCGACGGTGATGCCTTGCTCATAAAAGTTGATCAGAAGGTAGCAGCGTGTCATGTTGGCTATCGTTCCTGTTTCTTTCGAGAAGTTTCCCCCGACGGAGAGTCAACACATATCGTAGGTGAAAAGATTTTCGATGCAGATGCCGTTTATTAGATGCCGATATTTCGTCGATTCTTGTATCCTTGCATCCGTTCGAGAATTGCTTGATTAAATTCATCTATAGTCTCGATTTTATAGGAAAGCCCCTAATTACCTAACCGCAAGGAATAATTGAAAAATGTATTATCCTACGTTGGAAGACTTTCGCGAGGCAGCGAAAGCAGGAAACACAGTACCCGTATACCGATCTATTTTAGCGGATATGGAGACGCCGGTATCTGCCTTTTATAAGTTGATGCCAGATAATTATGCGTTTCTGTTAGAGAGTGTTGAAGGCGGTGAGAATGTTGCGCGCTATTCATTTCTGGGAAGTCAGCCATCAGTGCTTTTCCGGAGCAAAGGACATCAGGTTACTATTGAGGACTTGACGACAGGTGAAACTGTATCACAAGAATATGAAGACCCCTTAGGGGCACTTGAGGAGATGATGCGGAATTATGAACCTGTCCATATCGAGGGCTTACCGCAATTCCACGGCGGGGCGGTCGGTTATATGAGTTACGACATGGTGCGTTTCGTAGAGGAGTTGCCTGATAGCACTGAAGATGATCTGCAGATTCCGGATTGCTTTTTCATGATTGCCGAGACGATTCTGATATTTGATCATGTGAACCATCAGATTCGGGTGGTAGTGAACGCATGTATTGACGGAGATGTGGACACGGCTTATGCGAATGCAGTTGCGAAAATTGATGTCTTGGTAAAAAAACTCACGGCTGTTCCAGAAATACGCCTGGACGCGAACAAAGATGATCCATCAGAGCCGCAAGAGGATGTCTCATCTAAGCCGCAGTCGAATTTCACGAAGTCTGCTTATGAGGATATGGTGCGACATGCCAAAGAGTACATAGCAGCAGGGGACATCATCCAGGCTGTATGTTCGCAGCGGCTGAATTGTCCAGTATCCGTAGACCCATTTGAGATTTATCGAGCGTTGAGAGTGGTCAACCCCTCGCCATATATGTACTATCTGAAATTTGATAGCTTTAACATCGTAGGTGCATCCCCAGAGATGATGGTCCGTGTAGAAGACGGCATCGTCCAGACGGTTCCAATCGCTGGCACACGTCCGCGTGGCGCGACACCAGAAGAAGATAAAGCGTTAGAACAGGAACTCCTCACGGATCCCAAAGAACGTGCGGAGCACGTCATGCTCGTGGATTTAGGACGAAACGACCTTGGACGTGTATGCGAGTATCATAGCGTTGAGGTGACCGACCTTATGATCGTCGAACGTTTTTCACATGTGATGCACATCGTTTCACGCGTCGTTGGCCGCCTGCGCGAGAATATGACGGCTTTTGATGTCCTCCGTTCGTGTCTACCCGCCGGTACGCTCTCTGGTGCCCCCAAGGTACGGGCGATGGAAATCATCGACGAACTTGAATCGACGCGACGCGCCACATACGGCGGCGCAGTCGGTTACTTCAGTTTCTCTGGCAGTGCTGACACAGCGATTACGATCCGAACTGCACTTATTAAAGATGGGATCGCTTACGTGCAAGCCGGGGGTGGGATCGTCGCGGATTCGGTGCCTGAAACCGAGTATTATGAAACCCTAAATAAGGCGTGGGCAATGTTCACGGCTATTGAGTTGGCGGAGCAAGGGCTTTTGTTGTGAGAAATAATCGTCGATTTTTGTTAAAGGAGGAAAAAAATGGTTTTAATGATTGATAACTACGACTCCTTTACCTATAATCTCGTTCAGTATCTCGGCGAACTCGGTGCTGAACTGGAAATTCATCGGAGTCGAAAGATAGGACTGGAGGCGTTAGACGCACTGCAGCCAGAACGAATTGTTATTTCACCGGGGCCTTGCACGCCGAAAGAGGCAGGCATATCCAACGATGTCATAAAACACTTTGCTGGAAAGGTGCCGATTTTAGGGGTTTGTCTCGGACACCAATGCATCGGGGACGTGTTCGGTGGTGAGGTGGTGCGTGCGGATCGTTTGATGCACGGCAAAACGTCTATGATACTGCATAACGGTACTGAACTCTTTGAAGGGTTGGACAACCCGTTTGAAGCGACGCGCTACCATTCGCTTATCGTCCGAAAAGAGACGCTACCGGATTGCTTTGAGATTACAGCGTGGACCGACCAAGACGAGATTATGGGACTTCGGCATAAAACTTTACCTATTTGGGGTGTGCAGTTTCATCCGGAGTCGATTTTAACAGCTGCTGGAAAGAGTTTGTTACAGAACTTTTTGGTACTATAACACAGAGGTTTAATAATGGCAAAACAGACGAACGAGACGACACCGGTTTTGGTGTCTTGGTCTTCTGGTAAAGATTCCGCGTGGGCACTTCATACGCTACGACAACAGCCGGAACGCTATGACGTGCGCGGTATCTTTACTACTGTTACAAAGACATTTGACCGGGTGTCTATTCACTCTACACCGGCATGGGTGCTGAAACAGCAGTCTGAAAAACTTGGGGTGCCGTTGTACGAGATACCGATTCCCTATCCTTGTTCTAACGCGATCTACGAAGAGGCGATGCGGAAATTTCTTGCTGAGATGGAAGCGTTACCTGAACATTTGGGGGCATCGCATTTAGCATTTGGGGATCTGTTCCTTGAAGACATCCGTGAATATCGCGAGGATAAGCTCAGTGGAACGGGTTTCACACCGATTTTTCCGGTGTGGGGTGAAGACACGACGGAGCTTGCCCAGAAGATGATTGGTTCTGGCTTGCGCGCCATTGTTACAGCACTTAATCCTACCAAAGTTCCGCCTGACTTCGCGGGACGATGGTTTGATGCTGACCTCCTCGCAGATATGCCTGATGGCGTAGATCCGCTCGGCGAAAACGGTGAATTCCATACCTGTGTTGTTGATGGACCGATGTTTAGTTCGCCTATTGCAGCGAAACCGGGTAGGGTCGTCCAGAGAGATATTGTTTCTACTAAAGACAGCGACGACAAAATTCACACAAGAAGCAACACGTCACCGACCTATATCTATGCTGATGTCGTACCGTTGGATGCGTAATCTTTAGGCTGTCTCATGAAAAAAAAGAAAGCGGTTGTATTATGGACGGGTGGAAAAGATTCTGCCCTCGCCCTTCAAGTCTCCTTAAATCTTTACGATATAAGGAGGCTTGTCTGTTTTGTCCCAGCAGACAATCGGCAGTTCTACGCACATCCGACGCAACTCATGGAACTGCAGGCACGAAAAATCGGACTCCCAATTGAATTCATGTCGATCTCTGAACCTTATGCGTCGAGTTATCGTCAACAAATTGAGAAGATTAAAGACAGCGGAATTGAGGTGTTAATTACGGGAGATATTTCTACTGTAGGTGGGATGCCGAACTGGATTGACGGTGTTGCGGCTGGCGTGGCAGAGGTCTATAAGCCGCTATGGGAGTTGGACCGAGAGACGATATTGGATGAGTTAGTCTCTAAAAAATTTAAAGTCGTCTGCTCTCTGGCTTACAAAAAATATTTCCAATCTACGATCGCCGGAAGATATTTAGATGTGGAACTCATTTCAGAACTGAAGCAGTTACCGATTGACCCCTGCGGAGAACAAGGCGAATACCACACATGGGTGTTAGATGCGCCATTTTTTAAGGAATCTATCCGGTTGGAAGGCACACAGGTCGTTGAGGCGGTCGAATATTGCTATCTCACTTACGAAAAGGCGATATGAAGCATTAACGTTCCGATTTCAGCCACTTCTGCACCCGTCCGAGTTTGTCCGCGGGGATATGGGAGACATTCGCATCTGTAGGGAATGTGCCCTTTGTTACCTCTTCTCGATATCTGCAGATTGCTTCAAAAGTCAGGTGATTGTAATTCTGATAGCGTTTGGCGTGTTTGAAAGGGGGACCTATTCCTAATATATCGTTGATGACAAGGACCTGTCCGTCACAGAACCGTCCTGCCCCGATACCAATAGTGGGAATGTTGAGGGTCTCGGTGATGATTTGGCTGACTTCTTCAGTGATTTTCTCAAGAACGATGAGTTTCGCGCCGGCCTCTGAGAGTGCCGATGCGGTTTCGATGAGGCGTTTCGCTTTTGAAAACGTTTTGCCGTGTGTCGTTGCTTTAGTCCCATGGATCTGTGGGTTATGTCCGATATGCGCGCAGGTCTCTATGCCGTGTTCGGTGAGAGCCTCAACAATTGGGACCTTCTCTACACCGCCTTCTAATTTGACACCATCTGCGCCGTCGGATAAGAAGAGCTTCGCGTTAGCAACGGCTTGTTCCGCGTCTCGGTCAGCGGCGTAAGGCATATCGACAAGCAGGTAAGCGTCTGTCACACCACGGTGCACTGCTTTGAGGTGGTGGCGCATATCCGCCATCGTCACCTCCGTCTCGCTTTCATAACCGAGGATGTTCGTACCGACGCTATCCCCGACAAAAACAATGTCGATCCCCGCCTCGTCTTGCAAACAAGCAGTTGGGTAATCGTAGCAGGTTAGCACAGTGATCGGTTGCTGCTCCCGTTTTTTGGTGTGTAAGTAAGCAATATCTTTCTTCAATTTTTTAACGATTATGTCTGGTCGGCGTTTCCGCTGTCAACGCCGATCTAAAATTGGTAAGAGGCTGGCTTTAGGGTATCAGAAGTTTCTTAACAATTGGAATACTGCAAGGACAACGTCCGCAGCAGCCCATATCTAATAGTTTAAAATATCGGCTACAGTTTCCCCAATGACATCAAGGCTATCCGCCACAGCGATGCCAGCGTCTTTGAGTGCCCGAATTTTGTCTGCAGCCGTGCCTTGTCCACCAGAGATGATTGCCCCCGCATGCCCCATCCGTTTTCCCGGTGGCGCAGTTTGACCAGCGACGAAGCCAACTACTGGTTTTGTCATTTCGTTTTTCACGAACAGTGCTGCCTTTTCCTCCGCCGTGCCGCCGATTTCGCCGATGAGAACAACGGCATCCGTGTCATCATCCGCTTCAAAAAGTTTAAGGACATCAACGAAGTTCGTCCCAATGACTGGATCTCCGCCGATACCGACACAAGTAGACTGACCGATGCCGAGACATTTCAGTTGATAGGCGGCTTCGTAAGTGAGTGTTCCGCTACGCGAGACGATACCGATGTTCCCGGGAGTATAGGCGAACTCAGGCATCACACCGATTTTGCATTCGCCGGGTGTGATGATCCCGGGACAGTTCGGACCGATTAACCGTGTCGGTTTTCCGTGAAGGTACGCCTTCGCTCTCACCATATCAAGAACGGGGATATGTTCGGATATACAAACAATCAGTTCAACGCCAGCCTCAGCAGCCTCCATGATGGAATCCGCAGCGTTGAAGCGTGCCGGGACGAAAACCATTGATGTATCTGCTCCTGTTGCTGCAACGCCTTCTGCTACAGTGTCATATACCGGGATACCGTTCACATCCGACCCACCTCTACCGGGAACTGAACCGGCGACAATTTGGGTGCCGTAGGCTGCACACTGCTCGGTGTGAAAACGTCCAGAACGACCTGTAATGCCTTGCACAATCACTTTTGTGTTTTTATTAACGAGTATGCTCATATTTTTTATCGTTATTGGTTGTTGAGTAAAGAAATACTGATAACCGACAACCAGTCTAATAGGCGCGGGCGAAAATTGCGGCCTCCTCCGCAGGTTTACCACAAACAATACACGCACCATTTCCATCGGGTTGTTCTATTGGGATGCATCGGATCGTCGCTTGTGTTTCTTCCGTGACTTTGTCTTCACATGCTTCGTTGCCGCACCACCCTGCCCGGGCAAATCCCTCTTCGACCGCCTCTTTGAATGCATCGTAGGTAGTGGGTTCGGAGGTATTCGCATCGCGAAATTCCGTTGCCCGTTTGAGCATATCTGCTTGAATTGTGTCGAGCATCTGGATCACTGTTTCAGCGGCATCGGCAATCGGCACAAAAGTTTTACCTTCTTTGCCCGGAATATCGCGTCGCGCAAGAACAATCTGTTGGTTGCTCAAGTCACGGGGGCCTATCTCTATGCGGAGTGGAACGCCTTTAAGTTCCCATTCGTTGAACCGCCATCCCGGTGAGTACTCGTGTCTATCGTCAACGTGGTAACGAACGCTGTCCAATGCCTTACAGATACCGTCAACGGCTTGCATGACTGACTGTTTGTCATCTTCTCTATTTTTCGGAACGATTGGTACGATGACGAGTTGTGTAGGAGCGAGTCTCGGCGGAAGGACTAACCCTTGATCATCGCCGTGTGTCATTATAATTGCACCGATCATTCGGGTGCTAACCCCCCAACTCGTTGTCCAGCAGTACTGTTGTTTCTGGTTCGCATCAAGGTATTGGATATCGAAGGCTTTCGCGAAATTCTGTCCGAGATCGTGGGATGTGCCTGCCTGTAGGGCGCGTTTATCACCCATCATCGCCTCAATCGTGTAGGAGGTTAAGGCACCGGGAAACTTTTCGCTTTCGCTCTTGCGACCGGGTATCACAGGTATTGCGGCTTCGTTGACGGCGAAATCGGTGTAGAGATCAAGGATGCGGAGGGTCTCTTCTTCTGCTTCTTCATGCGTCGCATGGGCAGTATGGCCTTCTTGCCAAAAGAATTCCATGGTTCTTATGAAAAGACGAGTCCTCAACTCCCATCGGACGACGTTTGCCCATTGATTGATAAGCACCGGCAAATCGCGGTAAGACTGGATCCACTGGCTATACATATAGCCGATGATGGTTTCAGAAGTTGGACGGATTACGAGCGGTTCTTCCAGTTTTTTCCCACCGCCGTGGGTGACAACAGCAAGTTCCGGTTTGAAACCTTCAACGTGTTCTGCTTCTTTCTCAATGAAACTCATCGGAATGAAGAGTGGGAACGCAGCGTTTTGGTGTCCTGTTTCCTTGAAACGGGTATCCAGTTGTTCTTTGACGTTCTCCCAGAGCGCGTAGCCGTAAGGACGCACGACCATACAGCCGCGTACAGGCGCGTAATCTGCCATTTCCGCTTGACGGATAACTTGTGTATACCATTTTGCGTAGTCTTCACTACGGGGAACTATTTTATCAAACATATTTTTAACTATTAAATCTGGGCACCGTTCCACTTCGTTTCACGGTGGTTTCCAATTAATTCCAGCAGGATCTGGATTATATTAATAATTTCCAACGACAAAGTATTTAATGACTTAACTAAAAACCGCAAGCGACAACGGAGCGCAGCGCCCAGATTTAATAGTTTAAAAGTCCGTTAGAGCAACGATGCCGGGTAAAGGTTTTCCTTCTAAAAATTCTAAGGACGCACCACCGCCTGTTGAGATGTGATTCATGCGATCTCCAACACCGGCTTGCTGTATCGCTGCGACGCAGTCACCGCCGCCGATAATACTCACTGCTTCCGAATCGGCAATCTGTTTCGCTACCGCAATTGTCCCCTGCGCGAACTTCTCGAATTCATAAACACCTAAGGGACCGTTCCATACGACTGTTTTCGCTGCTGCAATTTGTTCACCGAATGCAGAGACCGTTTCGGGACCGATGTCTAACCCTTGCCAGCCGTTGGGGATGTCCTGTTTGTCAATAGTCTTGGATGCGGTTTCAGGGTCAAAGTTTTTTCCTACAACGTGATCTACCGGTAGTGAAACAGATTCTGAGAATGTTTCCCTTTCAACCAATGATTTTGCGACATCAAGTTTTTCAGTTTCAACAATTGAATTGCCGATACCGAGTCCCATCGCCGATAGGAATGTGTATGCCATACCGCCGCCGATCAGCAGTTTATCAACTTTCCCAAGGAGATTCTCAATCAGTGTGATTTTATCCGATATTTTTGCACCACCAAGAATAGCAACATAAGGACGTTTTGGATTTTCAAGGGTTGTGCTGAGGTAATAGATTTCGCGAGCCATTAAAAGACCCGCGGCGCACGGGTTCAGATAATGTGTCACGCCTTCCGTTGAGGCATGGGCGCGGTGCGCAGTGCCGAAAGCATCGTTGACGTAGACATCCGCCAGCGAACCGAGTGCCGCTGCAAATTTTGGATCGTTTTGGGTTTCTTCAGCATAGAAACGGACGTTTTCAAGAAGGAGTACCTCACCATCGCGCATTGAAGCGACAGCACTCTGGACGGATTCACCGATACAATCGTTAACATGCGCGACGCGTCTGCCGAGTTTCTGACTGAGCGCGATGGCGATCGGTTGGGTCGTGAACGTCTTTCGGTCAGCAACCGAACCCGGTTCAGGTCTGCCTAAGTGTGTTATTAAAATGATTTTCGCATCGGCGTTGATGAGGGCAAGGAGGGTTGGCAGCGCAGCGGTGATACGGGTTTCATCCGTGATCTTGCCGTCCTTCATTGGAACATTGAAGTCCACCCGTACGAGAACGTGTTTCCCTGTAACGTCTATGTCCTTTAATTCAAGTTTGGCCACGTGTTTAATGCTCCTGAAGCCTAAATTTTCTATGTAGGGATATCCGTTGTGGGTATCCAATTGGGCAGGCACAAGACCTGCCCCTACAACGATGAAGGGTCAATCTTTATGCGGGATTCGCCGCTGCTACTGCGAGTTCTGCCGCCTCAGAAAGTCCATCTGCGAGTTGAACGTTCAAGTCCGATTCGGCGATGATCTGTTTTCCAAGTTCCACATTTGTTCCTTCCAGCCGAATCACGAGTGGAACATTGAGTTCGACCTGTTTCGCTGCGTCAACGATACCGTTCGCGATTGTGTCGCATTTCATGATGCCGCCGAAGATGTTGACAAGAACGGCTTTCACACTTTTATCTGCGAGGATGAGCCGGAAAGCGTGGGCGACTGCTTCTACAGATGCCCCCCCGCCGACATCAAGAAAGTTTGCCGGTTCGCCGCCGTTTTGTTTAATGATGTCCATCGTCGCCATAGCCAGTCCCGCACCGTTTACCATACACCCGATGTCGCCGTCAAGACGAATATAGCTCAAACCCGATTCACTTGCCTCTAATTCGCTTGGGTCTTCTTCGTGTGGATCACGCATCGCAGTTATATCGGGGTGCCGCCAAAGTGAGTTGTCATCAAGATTGACCTTTGAATCGAGGGCAACGATATCTAATTCCTCATCTGTTGTTACAATTGTCAATGGATTAATCTCTACGAGTGAGCAATCACAAGCCGTGAAGGCATTATAAAGTGAAATAATCAATTCAACGGCTTTCGGAATAATGGAACGGTATGCTGGATCCGTGATTAATTTGTATGCGAACTCACGTGCCTGAAACTCGGTTAATCCGAAGGCAGGATGCACTTGTGCCCTAATAATCTTTTCAGGTGTTTCTGCCGCAACCTCCTCAATATTGACACCGCCCTCTTCACTACCGATTAAAGTAATGTGTGAGGTTTCCCGATCCAGAAGTATAGCGAGATAGAATTCTTTTTCTATCTCTGCGGCTTCGGCAATCAGCACTTTTCGGACGAGTTTGCCTTCGGGACCTGTTTGGGGTGTTACGAGTTGCATGCCGAGAATCGTTTCGGCATGTTCTTTTACTTCAGCCGGTGAATTGGCGAGTTTCACACCCCCACCTTTTCCGCGGCCGCCAGCGTGAATTTGTGCTTTGATAACGTACGTCGGACAATTGAGTTCTTGCGCGATGGCTTCCGCTTCCTCTGGTGTTTCAGCGACCTTGCCGGGGAGCATGTTGACACCGTAGGATTCTAAGAGTTGTCTGGCTTGATATTCGTGAATGTTCATCTTTTCTGTCGTCTTTGATAAAATTCCTTTGGCGTTTATAATTGCTGGTATATCTGGTTAATATGTTCCAAATTAAAGATATTAGGAATTATATCATACTTGGGCAGAAATTGCAAGTTTTTCAGAATGTGTAGGCCTCACTGCTAAAGCGTGTTTGCAAGATATGTCCAAATTGTTACTATCCTTTCTTATCTTGGAGACTCTAATGATTTAAAGTCAGCTTCGTGGTGTTAAAATGTCCGAACGCACTACACTATACCTTTCTTATATTCAGGGATCTATACTATGAGAAAGTAAACGGTGCATATAGTCAGTTGTCTGAATGGTTTTAATTGACAAACATCAGCAGGTAAAAGATTTGTCCCGTGTTGCAACGAATATTATCCTGTTGAATGGAGGATATAGCAGAAATGAGAAACATCATGCGATCGATTCAATTTTGGCAGAAATTTATCAAGATATTTGGTTTACATTGGCAATACCATTGGTCGTATCACCACCCGAAAACCAGTCAAAAAGTGCAGGCGATGTATAAGGTGGAGTGTCTGCGAGATAAAGCCCGTTTTCGCGTTGACGGGGGTTTTCGCATTGAAGGCAGTGATAACATCCTACGTGAACTCTTCGTTTTCAGCCCGAAAGAAAATGGACACGACAAAGATTTTTTGTTCTTAGTCGATGACGAGGCTAATGTCTATACGAGTGTCCCGAAAGACTGGCAATTGATTGACTCAGATGGTTCTGAGGAGCGTGGCGATGTTGTTGGTTTCTTGGAGGGCAAACGTTATCTGTTTGAAGGCGGGTCGAACAGGCTAATCGCTGTAGCAGCAGAGTAGAAGCATCAATCGTTTTGACGGTTGGATGATGACTTTACAGCAAAATTAAACAGAGTTTATAGGAAGTATTGACCTTATCATCTTCTTTTTTGGTCTTTACATGGATTGGAAAAAGAAACGGCTTCGGAAATCCATCAAAGTGGCTGTCGAAGAAGCGAGGGCTGAGGGCTATGCCGCGGGCTATGAAGACGGACAACGCGATAAAGATTCCTAAGAACATTAAACTAAGTAGGAGGCAATGATCTTATCATGTTACTTTCAGATTGGTATGTCAATTGGAAAGAGAAGCGTATTAAGGCTGCAGCGGAAAAAGCAAGAGCTGAGGGGTATGAAAAAGGTTACGCAGATGGCAAAGCTGGCGTTGAAGTTCATCCCCCAAGACATAAGAGTATGAGCCGAGGAAACGATGCCAGTGCTATAACACACCGGAGAAAATCGTAGAGAAAATAGGGTTGTGAGGTAGTGATTTAGACAATTTCTGAAACAGATTTATCGTCCTTAAGACGTGAGAACAAAGTCTGAACGGTTTCCTGAAAAACGGGATGCACAAGATTCGGGGCGATTTCCGCTAAGGGGACCAACACGAAACGTCGCAGATGCATCTCTGGGTGTGGCACAATAAGTTTTTCGGTCTGGAGACACAAATCACCATAGATGAGTAAATCCAAGTCAATTTCTCTTGGACCCCAGCGGATACGGTGTTGTCTACCAACAGCGGTTTCAATGTCTTTTAAAGTGTGTAGTAAGGAGAGCGGCGAGAGAGGGGTTTGAATCGCAATAACACCGTTCAGGAATTCGCCTTGTGCTTCATATCCTACCGGATCGGTTTTATAAATGGAGGAAATCTCTTGTAAAGTGATTCCCTCCGTTTTCGATAAGGCGTAGATGGCGTTCTGAATATGTTTGAGCCGGTTGCCAATGTTGCTTCCGAAACCAATATATGCTAAGTGCATAGAGTTTGCAGTTGATGATGACATGCTGAACCCCGGCCATTCGTGAAGCTCGCAAACTGATTAGGCACTCACTAAAAGTTCCTCAAGGTTCCTACCGATAGTTGGATGCGGAAGCGGTTGATTTTTTTTCTCAGCGTGCTCCAACAACTCATCAACAATTTCGCATAACTGTCGGTAAACTTCATCTTCGTCGTCACCGTGACAACACGGTCCAATGATTCCCGGACAATACCCGATAAAACATTCATCTTCGTCTGACCATTCGACAATCTTGATGTATTTCGCGCTCTCACTCATGGCTAACCTGAAAATTTGCGGATGGCGATAGAGGTATTGTGTCCACCAAAGCCGAACGCATTGGAAAGTGCGACTTCTATCTTCGCATCACGGCTTTCATTCGGGACGTAATCCAAATCGCAGGCTTCGTCTGGCATATCGTAGTTGATGGTCGGCGGGAGAAAGCCTTTTCCCATCGCACCTAAACAGGCGATGAGTTCCACAGCACCCGCAGCACCGAGTAGATGACCGATCATAGATTTGGTGGAGCTGATAGGGATTTTGTAAGCATGTTCACCGAAGAGCGTTTTAATGGCGTTCGTTTCGGCGACATCACCGATCGGGGTAGAAGTGCCGTGGGCATTAATATAATCGACGGCATCTGACGACAATTTTGCGTCCTTAAGTGCGAACTCCATTGCTTTCGTTGCCCCTTCACCATTCTCAGGTGGGCTTACCATGTCGTGTGCGTCTGAGGTCATGCCATAGCCAATTATCTCTGCGTAGATATGAGCCCCCCGTTTTTGGGCATGTGATAACGATTCGAGGATTAATATACCTGCGCCATCTCCCATCACGAAGCCGTCTCTGTCTTTAGTGAACGGACGCGAGGCGCGTTCAGGTTCATGATTTCGCTCCGACATTGCTCGCATTGAGCAGAAACCCGCGAAAGCCAGGGGTGTAATCGCAGATTCCGTGCCACCGGTAAACATCACATCTGCCTCGCCGCGTTGAATGATGCGAAAGGAATCACCGATGGAGTGGTTTGCACTGGCGCAGGCAGTAACGGATGTAGAATTAGGACCCTTGAGGCTAAAGTGGATTGAGATCTGCCCTGCTGCCATGTTAATAATCATGTATGGGACAAGGAACGGGCTGACGCGTTTAACACCCCGTTCAGCGAGGGTTTTTGCGTTGTCTTCGAGTACCCCAATACCGCCAATTCCAGAACCGACTTGTACCCCAGCGCGGTAAGGATCAACGCTGTCGAGTTCCAAGCCAGCGTCTTCATGTGCCATGGTTGAGGCAGCAAGCGCGTACTGGATAAACAGCGGGAGCCGAGACGCGGCACGCCGATCCATATACTGTTCCGCTTGGAAATTTTTTACCTCTCCAGCGATTTGGGTGCGATGCTCAGCGGCATCGAAATAGGTTAAAGGTCCGATTCCGTTTTTACCGCTGGCAAGCGCATCCCAATATTCTTCTTTCGTGTTGCCAATCGCGTTGACAACGCCGATTCCTGTAATAACTACACGCTCCACGAGACCGATCCTTTTTTAGGGGTTGTCAGTTATCGGTCATCGGTTATTTCGGTTGTCAGTTCCCAGTTGTCAGTTATCGGTTAAGAGGCATATCCTAACAATCTTCCCCAGTCTGGAATATTCCATGTTTTGGGTGAATTGTTACGCAACGACTCTTGTAACTGGTAACTGAAAACTGAAAACTATTAACGCTGAAAACCGATCACCGTTCATTAATCTATACATGTTCGTCTAAGTAATTCAAGGCATCTTGAACAGTCTGAATTTTCTCAGCATCACTGTCTGGGATTTCGATATCGAATTCCTCTTCGAGAGCCATAACCAGTTCAACGGTATCGAGTGAATCAGCACCAAGGTCTTCCATAAAAGAGGCATCTGGGGTCACATTACCTTCATCAACACCGAGTTGTTTCGCTATAATTTCAATGAGACGATCTTGATTCGTTGCCATAAGTGTTTCGCTAATCTCCTTTTTAGAGTTTACAGTTGTCAGTTGAAAGAGGCTTTCGGTTAAACACCACATCTTTTGTGGCTGTTAACTGACAACTTTTGAATTACATTACCATACCACCGTCAACCTGAAGTGTTTGTCCGGTGATATAGCGTGCAGCGTCCGATGCCAGAAAACAGACAGCATCTGCTACATCTTCTGGATGCCCAAATTCTCGTAACGGAATCAGTTCAAGCAGTTGTTTCTGGTTCTGTTCCGATATTTGTGCTGTCATATCCGTCGTGATAAAGCCAGGGGCAATTGCGTTCACAGTAATACCGCGGGCACCAACCTCTTTAGCCGTTGCCTTTGTCAGCCCAAGAATGCCAGCCTTTGCAGCGGCGTAATTTGCTTGCCCCGCGTTTCCCGCTAAGCCAACTACCGATGAAATGTTAATAATCCGTCCACTTTTCTGACGGATCATAGGCCGGAGCACTGCCCGCGTGCAATACATCGTACCCGTCAGATTCGTCTGTAGGACGGCGTTCCAATCCTCATCTTTAAGACGCATCAGCAGCGTATCACGAGTAATCCCGGCGTTGTTTACAAGGATATCGATTTGTGAGAATTGCGCGGTCGTTTCTTCAATCAGTGCTTCAACATCTGCCTTTTGGGAGATATCAGCAGCCATCGCATGTACACGGTGCCCTTTGTCTTCGAGTGTCTTAGCAACCTCTCGAACAGCATCGGCAGTGCGTGAACATAAGACGACGTTGGCACCGGTTTCACAAAGCCGCTGGGCAATCGCAGCACCGATACCGCGAGATGCACCCGTTACAATCGCTGTTTTGCCACTCAATGCGTCTTCCCTAAAAGCATTCCGTTCCGTTGTTACATCCATTACTCTTGTTTACCACTTCCATATTCATCTGTCACGAGAGACAGCGTCTTGAGGTCTTCAATATTCATAGCACTGCTTTCGGGAAGCGTGCGCTTTACTAAACCCGATAAAACCTTTCCAGGACCTACTTCGACAAAATGCGTAATCCCCGTATTTGTAATAGTGTGTAATGTTTTTTCCCATTGGACAGATTGTGTTATCTGCTGGAATAGGAGGCGTTTAATATCATTTGCATCTGTGACGAACTTACCCGTTACATTCATCGCAATGTCGATTTGAGGTGGATGGAGCAACACTGAATCGAGGACGGATTTGAATTTTTGTTGTGCAGGTGCCATCAGTGCGGAATGAAACGCGCCGCTGACCGGTAGTGGACGGCATCGTCTTGCCCCTATTTCAGCTTTAGCAAGAGAGACGACCTGATTAACCGCTTCGACCTGCCCAGATATAATGAGTTGGCCGGGACAGTTGTAATTGGCGATGTTTACAATCCCTTCGGTTGTCTCACAGAGTTTTTGAAGGCGTTCTGTTTCCATTCCGAGGATTGCTGCCATTGTGCCTTGCTGTGTTTCACCTGCTTCCGCCATGAAACTTGCGCGTACGTGCACGAGACGCACTGCGTCTGAGAAGTCAAGTACGCCTGCTGCGACAAGCGCGGAATACTCACCCAAACTATGTCCCGCGACGGCGTTTGGAATGATGTTGTATTCCTTTAGGACCCGCAACGCTGCGACGCTACAAGTCAAGATTGCGAGTTGTGTATTTTCAGTCTGCTTTAAATCTTCTTCGGGTCCTTCAAAACAGAGTTTCCGCAATTCACGTCCAAGCGTTACATCAGCTTCTTCAAAGACGGCATCGGCGACTGAATAATTTTCTGCCAGTTCTGCGCCCATACCGACCTGCTGTGAACCTTGTCCTGGGAAAATAAACGCCAGTTGTGTCATTTTAAAGTCCCCTTGATAAGGGGGATTTAGGGGGTTAAATCTAATGTTCTGCGGAGCTCCAACCCCCCTAACCCCCCTTATCAGGGGGGAATGCGTAAGTCCTATCCCCTTGATGAGGGGGTTAAAAAAGGTTTCTTTGCTAATTGCCAACTACTAACCGCTGACGGCTACAATTGTAGGAGTGTGCTTCCCCATGTTAAGCCTGCCCCGAAGGTCACAAGCAGCAGCAGATCGCCCGGTTTCGCTCTACCTTCACGAATTGCCTCATCTAAAGCGATGATGACTGTCGCTGCAGAGGTATTCCCGTATTTGTCAACGTTGATATAGACCTTCTCGCGTGGAACCCCGAGCCTATCGCCGACTGCCTCAATGATGCGCAAGTTTGCTTGATGCGGTATTAACAGGTCAATATCTTCAATACTGACATTTGCCTCACGTAGTACCCGTTGCGCGGCTTCCGGCATGAGCCGGACACCTAACTTGAAGACTTCCCGTCCATTCATCTGAATCTTGTCTAATTTCTGATCGATCGCTTCTTGTGTGACTGGCATTCGGGAGCCGCCAGCAGGAATGCCGAGTAGATCGATGTCGGCATAATCACCATCAGATCCGATATAGGACGCGAGAATGCCTTTTGGTTCATCTGTGGCTTGAACAACGGCGGCACCTGCGCCATCTCCAAAGAGAACGCATGTCCCCCTATCGTTCCAGTCAACGATTTTGTTAAAAATCTCGCCGCCAACAACAAGAATCGTGTCGTATCGTCCCGATCTAATCAGTCCATCTGCGAGGTCCAGTCCATACAGGAAACCGGCGCATGCAGCGGAAATATCCATCGCAGCGGCGTTTTTTGCACCGATGCCTTCCTGAACGTAACACGCTGTTGACGGAAAAAATGTATCCGGCGTAACAGTCGCGACAAGGATCATCTGAATGTCAAGCGGATTGATGTTGGCATTCTTAATAGCCCAACGGGCAGCATGGATGCAAAGGTCTGAAGTCGCAGCATTGTCTTCAGCAATACGTCGTTCTCTAATACCCGTACGTTGACGAATCCATTCATCGCTGGTATCGACCAATTTTTCGAGGTCGAAATTAGTGATAACCCGTTCAGGGAGGTAAGACCCCGTCCCCGTAATTGTTGCATGTCGAAGTTGCGTCATTATATCTCTCTTTTATGGCTACCAGCATACGTCATCTATGCCTCATCGGCAGATTTGAGCACAGGCCGTCCGTTGTAGTACCCGCATTCGGTGCAAACACGGTGGGATATCATAGTTTCCCCACAGTATGAACAAACACTTGTCGCTTTGTCATAGAGTGCGTTATGGCTTCTCCGCATTCTTTTTTTCGATTTTGACGTTCTCCGTTTTGGATGCGCCATGGAATTGCCTCCTTTGTCTTAGGTAAGGTCACGATGTAAGTCGTTTCTTCTATTTGTGTTCGTTATGATTTTATCTGTCTTCCAGTATCTTTGAGCGGACTGGCTTTAGAAAGGACGCTTTCGAGCTGCGCTCTAAAGGGGTTAGAATCCCTCACGGGTGCATCATTTTCAATCTCACAGGAACATACACCCCTATTAAGTTCTGTTCCACATTGTGGACAGAGCCCTTCACATGTTTCGGAACAGAGGGGCCACATCGGTATTTCAAGGAGCAGTGCCTGTCGAGCATCTTCAGAAATGTCTAAAGTCTCCCCGTCGTAATATCGCGTATCCGCGTCATCCTCGTCTGAGGTTTCATTATTGAAAGCGAAAAATAAGTTTAGCGTAGTCGCTACTTCAATCTCAAAAGGTTTAACACACCGTCGACATTCTACCGAGAGTGCCGAGGTGATGTCCGCTGTCACCCAGATATTGTCGTCGCCTTGGCGGAATAAAGCAACTGTACATACTAATGGACTAACAAATTCGGCTTCCTCATAAATCAGATCGAGGGTCTCGTGTGGCACAAGTGCTTCGTATTTCTTGGAGTCCTCGTATCGAAGGTCTTTCACGTCGAACACTAAGGTATCTCTCATGCCTTCCTTCATATTCAATTTTTACCTCAAGTATCTGTTGAGAGAAGTTGCAGGAATGCTTCGCCGCTGTAAGTAAACGACAAAGATGGCTACTACATTTAATAATTTGTTAATTTGTGAATACGATACACCTCAAAAATCAACTTCTTCTTCAATCCTGATGAGTTGTGCCTCCTCTTTCACCTCTTCGAGCGTATAAATTTCTGCCAGTGCTGCTTTCATATTCTTTTCCCGCGCCGTGTGTGTTAACATAACAAGGGACACCGTCTCCATGCCGTGTGGGTCCTTCTGAATAACAGAGGCAATGCTAATGTGCCAGTTTCCGAGGATCGTGCCGATTTTCGCGAGAACCCCGGGGCGATCAGCAACAACGAACCGGATATAATAACGTGTCTCTATATCCTCAATCGAACAAATATCAACTTCCGCTTGTGCACCGGCAAGCCATGCTTGTGAAATTGGGGTGCTTATGCCTCGTTGTGCGGATTTTGCTGCGTCGATGATGTCAGCGACGACGGCACTCGCTGTTGGCATTTCACCTGCGCCTTGCCCATAAAACAGTGTTGGACCGACTGCGTCTCCGATAACACAAACTGCGTTGAATGCACCGCCAACGTTCGCCAGCAAGCTCCGCTCCGGTACAAGTGTTGGATGCACGCGCGCCTCCACACGATTTCCATCCGTCAACTTCGCGATAGCAAGCAATTTGATAACGTAACCCAATTCACGCGCATATTGAATCTCTTTCTGAGTGATATTTGTGATACCTTCGACGTGGAGTTGGGACAGTGAAATGCTGCTCCGATAGGCAAGAGCGATGAGAAGGATGAGTTTCTGGGCGGCATCAATACCTTCAACGTCAAGCGTCGGATCGGCTTCAGCGTAACCCATGTCTTGTGCAGCTTTTAGCACATCCGAAAAATCGACTGTACGCTCGTGCATTTCGGTTAAAATGTAGTTACACGTGCCGTTTACAATGCCGTATAGAGAGTGAATCTGGTTACCTGCGAAACTTTCCTGTAGCGTTTTGATGATCGGGATACCACCTGCCGCGCTTGCCTCGAAATTGAGACTCACCTGATGTTCGGAGGCAAGTTGGAACAATTCGCCGCCATGTTCCGCTAAAAGTGCTTTATTTGCCGTAACAACATGTTTGCCATTTTGGAGGGCACGCCTAATGAGATCGTGCGCTTCTGTAACACCGCCGATAAGCTCGACAACAATGTCAATATCTGGATCGTCAATGACTTCCGTTGGGTTGGTTGTCAGGCAATCTACGGGAAGTTCAACGCCCTCGCGCGTCGCAGGCAGCGTCCGCTTCACTATTTTTTTTAGGCGTAATTCCGTACCACTATTTTTGGCAATAAGGGCATGCTGATTCATCAAAATCTTGGAAACGCCGGTTCCGACGGTTCCCCACCCTAAAATGCCGACATTGATGCACGACTTATCCACTACTGCAACTCCCTCTTTTATGTACGTTTACTTCGCAATTGACGGGCAAAGAATCACCCCTGCCCGACTTGCAAACCGGTATGACATATCAAAGATCGGGGCGACTGGATTCGAACCAGCGACCTCTTGAACCCCATTCAAGCGCGCTTCCGGGCTGCGCCACGCCCCGTTAACAGAAATAGGTCCTATTCGCTTTTTAATTCTAACATAACTCACGGTGGATGTCAAATAAAAAATAGGTTCAGGGGAACCTGAATAAACATTTAGGTTCGTAGTAGGGCAATTTATTGCCCGTTCGGAAACACGAACGCACAATGAACGCGCTACTACAAACATAAATTAATTATAGGCAGCGGCGCATCTACGCAAAACCCATCTCTTTGAGGTTATTGAGGCTAATGCCCAAACTCTCAAATGGATCGCGCTCATAGCAGGTATCCTGCTCGATAATATACCATTCAACCTCCGCATAGAGACAAGCATTTAGGATGGCTGACCAATTAAGGTTGCCTTCGCCGACTTCAGCGAAGCGTTGTGTGGAGCCTTGCATCGCCATATCCTTAAGATGGATGATGTCGGCGCGTCCTTTTAAGTCTCTTATCCACGCTGCCGGATCGCCACCGCCGTGTTGAATCCAGTATGTATCGAGTTCGCTCTTGAAATAGTTCGGGTCGCTTTCAGCGTACAAGATTTCCAAACCCGTGCGTCCGTTGAAACGTTCCAACTCGAAACTATGATTGTGATACGAAAAGGTGATGCCGCCTTCGGCGAGACGTGCTGCGACTTCAGATGCCTCTTTTGCAAACTTCGCATAGCCTTCAGCAGTCCGGTATTCGCCGGGTAGACCGCCAATCGCCGCATGTTTGCAGCCCCATAATTGATGTTCGTCAATAACAGATTGCGGTTCATCGCGCATGCGTCCGTAATCGGTATGTGTCGCAATGATGCTTAGCCCTTCACCATCAACGATGTTTTTCAGAGCAGCGGGCGAAATCGGACCGAGTGCGGAGCATTGCACCGCTTCGTATCCGAGCCCCCGGACTTTTTTCATCGTTTCGACGATGTCCGTCTCGGTTTTAGTAAATTCTCTGACAGTATAAAGTTGTGCTGCGATTTGCTGCGCAGAAAGCGTGTTTTCTGTTGCCATAGTTTCTCCTTTTCTGTGGCATATACTATTTATCGGTTGATAGTATATCAGAAAAAAGGTGGGGTGTTCAAGTTAATTTGGAACGGACGGGGTGTGTAAATATTTTGACAGCGGGTTGTCAAAATGCACGTCGCATTTAGGCGAGGACGCCGCAAATCAGGATGGACGAGATTCAAGGATTTGCAGGATTGGACAGACGTGAATATGTATTTAACTTAAGGGGATATTTTCCAACGATCTGTCTTAAAAATGTTACACTAATGTTACACCTGTGTCCGATTGAGTGTGTTGCCCATAACGTTAGAGAACCCAGTTCCCGTAAGGGTTTGTTGACGTTTCATTTCCAATTTTTCTCTTGTGTGAAAAAACGAATTTGGCGAAAAGTGTAACATTTTGTATCGTTGTTGGAAACCGTTAGCAGTTAAGAGTTAGTCCGTAATTTATGTGGTCGGCTGAAAATGTTTGTGTCGGTTTCCGCGCCAGCATTTTATAGATTGATACAATATTCACCATTCGCCTCTTTGAAAAGTCTCATGATATATTATACTATCTTTGCTAACGGATGTCAAGTTAAAATGTATTGGTAATTTATATTTTTGAGGATTTAGGGTCAAGAACTTTACATACCCTGACGCAAAAATCAACTTGCAATTTAGCGTCCTTTGTGATATACTATTCTAACCAGTTGTGGGTGGCACTGCTACGAACAGCACACGCTGTTTCTGCCACCCTCCCACCGTGATAAGGGGATAAAATAAACCGGCACTGGAGCACCTCATGAAAACCATACTCACCGTCTCGATACTCCTCTCTACCATTGCTTGGTTTCCCGCTCTTGGTGAGTTGACCAACGCCGACCTCAATCAGATACGCTTGATTGTCCGCGAAGAAGTCAAAACACAAATAAAAGTAGAAATCACAGCATCCGAAGCCCGCATGAAAGAGTACATTGACTTGAAAATCGCTAATGTAGACAGTCAAATCAATTTGAAAATCGCTAACGTAGACAATCAAATCAAGACAAATACTCGCGAAATCAGTGCCATCCGGAGCCAAATTAACGTCTTTATCGGCATCCCTTTACTCATCATAACGCTACTTTTCGCGTGGCGTGCTTTGAGGGACCGGGCAAACGACAAACAAATACAGGCACTCATTGCTGAAAATAAGGACTTAAAACGCCAGCAGATCATAACCTCATGAAAGGCACACATCCCCTTGACAACGACGAAATCAGACGGGTATCCGCTCTTAACCCCTATAAACACTGGGAGCGTGAGATCCCAATTTTCACTAACTTGACCCTATGTTAATTTTTTAAGGAGATTCCTATGGCTAAAAAAAAACGTATCGCTAAAATTCTGGCAAGAATCCGGCAGATCGCACCCGATCCACTCAATAAGGATAATACAGTGTTAGATCAATCCCCAGCTGTCAAAGTTATCAATTCAGTCCTGTCGCTGGGTATAGATTATAGAACAGTTGTCAAACCGAAACTCGATGCTTTTCAGGAGAACAACCCTGATGTAATACAGGTCAGTGAACTTGCAGATTTTATGGCACGCTATCAAGAACCCATTGACTTACTTACCCAAGAATTCAGATATAGACATAGACCGAAAAACATTATGAAGGCAAACGCCATTGATGATGTTGTAAAACAACTTTGTGGTATTATAAATGCATCGCCAAATGTTTCTGAAGAAGATGCCATAAGACAGTGGGCACTTCAGGCTAAACCCGAGGGGTATCGCGTATGGAATATCACAGGCTTTAAACTCACTGGTTTTCAGTGGCTACGGATGCTCTTTGGTGCGGACACTACCAAACCTGACACACATATCCTTAACTTTTTATCTGACACCTTAAACGAGAAGTTCCCACAAACAAATAAAAAGAAATTAGAGGCGGTTAATCTTATAGAAGAAACCTCCGCGCATTCAGAGTTTTCCGCGCGGGATATTGATCGTATCATATGGAATTGGATGTCGAACATGAGCAACATTCGGACTAACCGGAAAAATCGCTGTAGATTTGTTCATTAAGCCGCAGAAATGGACCTCCGGAAGCCCGAACTTGTTCGGGAAAAGTGCGCTGCCCCGAATAAATTCGGGCATCCGAAAACAAAAATTCTTCACATAAATAAACTGATCTCTTAAAACTAAATAGCCCTGTCCCCCTTGGAGAAAAAACTTGACTTTTCCCTCACCATCAGATATCCTATGTAGCATAGGCTGTTAGCCTGTGCATCCACCCGATCCAACTTCATCAGCACACGCAACAGAGGCGTGTAAATGTAATTATAATATCTACTATAAACTCCGCGCCTACTGTGTTCGTAGTAGGGCAATTCATTGCCAGTTAGGAATTTGTCCAGCGGAGGAGACCAATATGTCAGAAACAACACAAACCTATTTCGCCTTGGGAACCGAAAGCGAAGAAACAGATAGCGGATTTTACACTGCCCTCAATTACATCCGAGAAAACGCCAATACACAATACGGAAAAGGCAAACTTTTCGAGCGACTCATCAGAACATACCTCCTTGAAGATCCTTTCTACCAAAAACGGTTCTCCGAAGTCTATCTATGGTCAGAATGGGCAGAGCTCCGCCCAGAATTCGACGGCGTTGATATAGGCATAGATCTCGTCGCAGCAGAACGCGACGGTGGATACTGCGCGATTCAGTGTAAGTGCTATGCCGAGACGACACGCATTTCAAAAAAGGACTTGGATACGTTCATCTCCGCCTCGGCACGCGAACCGTTCACCTCCCGAATTTTCGTAGACACAGCCCGCGACTGGAGTGCCAACCTCCACAGAACCCTCGACGGCTTGCAGCCGCCATGCCAACGCGTCAGTGCCGTTGACCTCGCAAGCCGACCCGTAGCATGGCCCGATCTCAGCATTCAAGAAGCCGAGCAACTTGACTATCAACAAGAGACTTTCAGTCTACGAGAGCATCAGAGAGAGGCGTTTAACGACGTTATTAACGGCTTCAAAGAATCAGACCGCGGCAAACTCATCATGGCATGCGGGACGGGTAAGACTTTCGCAGCACTCCGTATCGCTGAAGAAATTGTGGGTATCGGGGGTAGGGTGCTATACCTCGTCCCTTCCATCGGTCTCTTTGCACAAGCCATGCGGGAATGGTCAGAACAACAAGGCGTGCCACACCGCTATATCGGTATCTGTTCGGACACAAAGGCGGGTAAAACCGCTGAAGACGCATCTATTCTGGAACTCGAAATTCCCGTCACCACTGACCCTACCGACATCTCCGAAGCACTCCAGAAAACCGACGAGAGCAGTATGAAGGTCGTCTTTTGTACCTATCACTCCCTCCCAATCGTCGAGGCAGCACAAGACGCGGGCGCGCCACCGTTTGATCTCATCCTCTGCGATGAAGCACACAGAACCACCGGCATTGAAGACAATGGCGACAAAACATCACCCTTCGTTCTCGTCCATAACGCCGATCGCATCCGTGCGAAAAAACGTCTCTACATGACGGCGACTTCGCGACTCTATACGGAAGGCGCGAAGGCAAAAGCAGCGCGCCACGACATCGAAGTATTTTCGATGGACGATCCCGAAACCTACGGGCCCGAATTTCACCGACTTCCCTTCTCCAGAGCCGTCGAGCAGGACCTTCTTTCTGACTACAAGGTTGTCGTACTCGCTATGTCGGAACAGAGCACGGACGCTGCACTACAGACCTATCGCACCGCCGGTGGAAAAGAGATCAATATAAACGATGCCACAAAGATTGTCGGGTGCTGGCGGGCACTCCAAAACCCCGAAAGGAAATCTGCTGATGATCCAGAGATAAAACCGTTGACCCGCGCCATCGCATTCACGAACACCATTTCCGCATCAAAAAATCTTGTGCATCACTGGAACGGCGTTATTGAAAGTGCGATTGAACGGATGCCGGAAGACCAACGTCCGTCTGATTTTACATGCGAAACCGATCACGTTGACGGAAAGACGAACGCGCTCCAGCGAAAGAAACGGATTGAATGGTTGAAGGGCAATTCCGAGGGCGTTTGTCGTATCCTCTCCAATGCACGATGCCTCTCGGAAGGGATTGATGTCCCTGCCCTTGATGCCGTCCTTTTCATGAGTCCGCGCAACTCACACGTTGACATCGTTCAGGCAGTCGGACGCGTCATGCGGAAAGCGGAAGGTAAACAGTACGGTTATATCGTCCTCCCGGTCGCAATCCCCGCGGGTGCCGACCCCGCCGACATTCTCAACGACAATGAACGCTTTGCGTCCGTATGGAATGTCCTCCGTGCACTCCGTTCTCACGACGATAGACTCAACGCTGAGATCAACAGAATTGACCTTAACACTTCAACCCCGGATCGGATTATCTTTACAGGACTTAACGAGGACGGTGGCGGTGAAGATGGATCCCCCGCTTGGAACGGTCGACAACTCTTTCTACCGATGGATCTCCCACCCGATGCGATATTTGCCAAGATTGTGGAGAAGTGCGGAGACCGAAAATACTGGGAGAGTTGGGCAAAGGATGTTGCCGATATTTTCTTGCGGGTCGTCGGACGTATCGAAAGTCTATTGGACACCCCCGAAAACGAGGCACTCCGCGAATGGTTTGACGATTTCCATTCGGAATTGAAAAGTTCTATAAACGACGCCATCACGCGGAGCAATGCCATTGATATGATGGCGCAGCACATCTTGACGCGTCCGGTTTTTGAAGCACTCTTTGAGAATTACGACTTTGCATCTGGGAATCCAGTCGCAATTGCCCTTGATAAACTCCGCAACGATTTTGCGGAATTCGGTCTTGAGGACGAAACGCGGGATTTGGAGAAGTTCTACGAAAGCGTACGGATGCGCGCCCGTGGCATTGATAATAGTGAAGGCAGACAACGCGTCTTGTTAGAGCTTTACGAAAAGTTCTTCGCCACCGCCTTGAAAAAGGACGCGGAACGGCTTGGTATTGTCTATACTCCTGTTGAAGTTGTGGACTTTATCTTGCACAGTGCCAATGAAGTCTTACAAGACGAATTCGGAAAAAGCCTCAGCGATGAAGGTGTCCATATCCTGGATCCGTTCACGGGTGCCGGTATTTTCCTTGCTCGCCTTATCCAATCCGGACTTATCCAACCAGCTGACCTCGAACGGAAGTACCGCGCCGAACTCCATGCCAACGAGATTGTTCTCCTCGCCTACTACATCGCCGCCGTCAATATCGAGGAAGCCTTCAGAGGACAGCGCGGACAAGATAGCACTTACGAACCTTTTAACGGTATCGTCCTAACGGATACCTTTAACCTGAACAAAGAGAGAAACCTTTTCCCCAAAGACTGGCTGCCCGACAACAACGAGCGCGCGGAACGTCAACAGCAACTCCCGATCGGAGTTATCATCGGCAATCCACCATGGTCGGCAGGCCAGCGGAGTGCAACAGACGGCAATCCAAACGTGGAATACCCAGCACTTGAAAAACGCGTTAGTGAAACGTATGTTGAACGCGTGAAAACAACATTAAAGCGCACTCTCTACGATACATACAAAATGGCAATCCGCTGGGCATCTGATAGAATTCAGGAACAGGGCGTTGTTGCCTTTGTCACTAACGGTTCATGGATTGACGGAAACGCAGATTCGGGAGTTCGAGCATGTTTAGCAGAAGAGTTCAGTTCAATTTACGTCTTAAACCTGCGCGGAAATCAACGGACCCAAGGTGAGGTATCACGTCGAGAAGGAGGTAAAATCTTCGGTTCAGGGTCACGAGCACCCGTCGCTATTACACTTCTCGTCAAAAATCCGATGAAAAGTCCCCCTGATAAGGGGGATTTAGGGGGTTTAAAGCAGGATGGTTGCCGCATCCACTACCGCGATATTGGGGACTACCTGACACGCGAGGAGAAACTAAAAGCACTGCAAAAAGCGATCTCCATAAAAGGGATTAGTGATTGGGAGACAGTCATACCTGATAATCATCACGACTGGATTGAACAACGTAGCGAGGCATTTACCAAATTCTATCCGCTTGGCACCACAGAAACGAAAACGAGGAAAGCCGATAATGCAATATTTCAGTTATATTCGTTGGGGTTGTCAACAAACAGAAACGCCTACATCTATAATTTTTCACGCTACACATGTGCTGAGAAAGCTTTGTTGATGACTCAGGACTATCTCGCAGCCGTTTCCGAGTTTGAGGAAAATCCTGGGCTTACAGTGAAAGAAGTGACACACTGTTATTCCATGAATATTAAGTGGGATGATACACTCCAGAATAGATTAAAGCAAAAGAAAAAAACGAAATTTAATGATGATTATATCCGAAAAGTTGTCTATCGACCATTTGTTGCTACTAATTGTTATGCAGACTATACTTTCATAACGAGAAAGGGACAGATGGCTAAGATTTTCCCATATCCTTCCAGCGAAAATCGCGCGATCTGCGCAACAGGAGTCGGATCGAAAATACTTTTTTCTGCTTTTATGACCGATACGCTCCCGGATCTTGAACTAATTTCAAAAGGACAATGTTTTCCACGCTACCAATACCCAAAACCTACAGATACATCAGACCCAACAGGCACATTTGAGGGTATTGGCGAGGTACCCGATCGCATTGATAATATTTCAGACACAGCACTTCATGCCTTCCGGGCCCACTACAGCGATAACACCATCACGAAAGATGCTATCTTTGATTACGTTTACGGTATTCTGCACGCCCCAAGTTATCGGGCAGAATTCGCAAACGATTTGTCGAAAATGATACCGCGTATCCCGTATGCCCCGGACTTCCACGCCTTTGCCGAAGCAGGCGCAGCTCTTGCAACCCTCCACCTCAATTACGAGACATGTGAACAATACCCCTTGGAACTTATCTTCTCTCACCAAGGCGAACCGCAACCGAAACATTTCCTGTTGACTGAAAAAGCAATGCGTTTCACCGATAAAGAGACCAAGACAACCCTCATTATCAACGAGCATATCAGGTTATCGGGTATTCCAGAGCAAGCCCATTGCTACGTCGTCAATGGCAGAACGCCTTTAGAGTGGTTTATTGACCGTTACAAAATCACAACGGACAAAGACAGCGGCATTGTCAACGACCCGAATGGCTGGTTTGCGGATCCCCGCGATCTTGTTACGGCGATTGAGCGGATTGTTTATGTGAGTGTGGCGTCTGCGCGGATTATTGAAGGATTGCCTTCGGAGGTGATTTCCGATACTCACTAAGAAAAAAGGATAGAAATGTTTTTTATTAAAGTACATAATTCAGAAAAACGAATAAATATCAATCACATAGAATCCTTTGATATACACCGATCTAATCCCTTTTGGTTTAAAGTGCACAGGAACCTTGAATATGAAGAAGCGGAAAAAGAAGCTAACAAACTTCATGGCGTTTTTGCAATGTTATCGACTACTAAGAGAGAAATAGATAAACCACGATTCCGATCAGAAACTGAAATAGAAGAATATGCTTGGATCAAATATAACGTAAATCCTGATTTATATGATACTAATAAAGGTGATCTCATTTACGAAGGAACTTTGGAAGAATGCAAACAGTATATCCAAGAACAGCAAAATTTATTAGAAATGCGTTATTGGCTATCACATTTATTTGCTGGAATTCTTGGTGGTTTGGTTACGTTAGTAATAACATAACGTGAGTTTGATAAATAATTCAAATTAGATTACTTATAGGAGACTTGACCGATGAAACCAGATTTCGCTTTCTATTACCCTGGCCAGCATTGGCGGGACGTGAATTGGATCAAAAATCTCGTCTGTTTTTTTGATGGGATTGCTATATTAATTCCTTACGACATGCCGAATCCTCTTCGCTGCGATGACGACCCAGTTACTTGGGCACTTGAGGATCATAAGTTGATTAAGGTCATTCGTCCAGAAGAGATAATTGACAAGAAGGCAATCGAAGCATTAGCAGAAACATTTGGGAAAATAATAACTTCTGGAAGATTAGATCACCTTATGAAAGGACGTGCTAAAAACACCAGAAAGGCTGATTTCGAGGCATTGGCAAAAGCAAAACTGGGAGTCCACATCAATGAAGAACTTGCCAACTCTATTTTTCAAACTCTCTATTCTCAGAGGTTAGCGTATGATCCGGGAGATGGTATCTCCATTGGAATGGATCGAACCGTCTTAGCCTTAGTTCTCGTTTTGCTCGCTCATATTCTTAGGCCCAAAGGTCAGGATATGGGAATAACCCTTTCTCCAGCCACGGATCAAAGGAAAGTTGTTAATGTCTTGGGCGAGATTCTAAAACCGGAATCTTCATCACCAGCAGTTGGCGATATTGTTTCGTTTGATATGGCTAAGGTAGGGATTGATTTCGGCACAGTCCCCATAGACGAAATCCTTGATTTTCGCCAGCAGCACCGTCTCCAACACCGAGATTATATCCTATCGGTTCGCAAATTTGCACGCGAACTCAGCCTTATGCCACCGGACGAACGTAAAGCAAAATTTGAACAGCGTCAAGAGGAATTGAAGGCTCTCTCTCATGACTTGAGAAGGATATATCGCAGTTCCTGGAAAACACCATTTTCTTTTGCAATCGGTTTGGCAGGTGCAGCGTGGGCTGCTTATAAAGGAGATCCCATTGCCGGGGCTCTTGCAGCTCTTACAGCAGCACCGGCACTAATTCCTGATAAACCCAAGGAAGTTGGAGTCTATTCCTATCTCATCTCGGCAAAATAGAGATTCTGGTAACTCAAATAGAAACATGAGGGTGTGTAAATATTTCGGCAGCGTTCTTCTATGGAGGCGGTTCTGAACATGAAAGACGTTCCCTTAACACACATAGCACTCCGCTGGAGTGCAGCTATAGATACTGCCGATTTCTATAGACATATCACGCCGCTGGCGTGAGGAAAGCTTTATTTTATAGTAAAGCCCATAATTAATTTTACATATTAGAGTTGGCGAGGTTAGGAAACCTCGCCAGCGGTGTAGGAGGTCCTCAAATCCCTATGTTCACATATTTTCGGGCTTTACTATAAAAAAATCTCTTTGCTCCAGCGGAGCAACAGGTCTATAGAATAAAGGCGTTGGAGACCTAAGAAACCCATAATCCGCGTCATCCGCATAATCCGTGAAAATCCGCGATTCAGACAATTAACCGCAATTCAGCACCGCATCGAAAAAAAAATCAATATTTCCCTTGACTTTCCGATGTATATATGATATACTTAAAATAGTTATTTTTAGAGATGGTAAAAATCAATAATCAGGACATTGAAAATGTTACACTTTTGGCAAATTTATTTTTTTCGTAACGGAGACTCACAAAAAAAACGCCTACGAACCCTTACAGAGACTGGGTTTGTCCAACGTTACACACTTACACAAAATGTTACACCAGTGTAACATTTTTAACGAAAAACACTTAAAACATACCATTAAGTTAAAATAATACCCGCGCCCTTATGTTCAAGGGGAATAAATTTACCTACAAATCCTGATTCTGACAAATACCAAGTTAAAAATTGATTTGCATCAAAAAAACGGGTTTGGTAAACTTAAGGTATGTTTAACTCTTTTTTCTTCGGTGGTAAAAGTCGAGGGCCCTTTCGATTTTTGCGCCTCCTACTCCATTTTCCAAATTTCATCAGGTTAACCTGGCGGCTGTTTGGTGATACGCGTGTGCCTATCTACCGCAAGGCAATTCTCATCCTTGCAGAGTTGCTGGCGGTTGCCTTTGCTGTGGCATACTTGGTGAATCCGCTGGATTTCGATTTTATTCCTGTCTTTGGGCGTATTGACGATCTTGTCGTTGGTGCTTTTGTAATTCTTGTGCCGGGGGCATGGTTGTTTATTCGGATGTGCCCTGATGAGGTTGTCCAGGATCATGTGGATCGTATTTCGCGTGGTGAGTAAACAAACACCGTCTTAACAAAAATATTCTTCTCGGACGCACCCATTTTTTTCAAACTTTTTTGCAACTTTGTTTTCTAATAGGTGTGTCTTTAGAACGGAAATACAACTTAAAAAAGGTTTTGGTCACCTGTCAGATCAGAACCGACACCAAATTACACAGGAGGTTACATCATGTTCAGGCTCAGAAGCACATTGCGTAACCCTATACGGGTATTATTGATTTTAGCAGCATTCATCGTCGTAGTGGGGATTGTTATTGACCGTGATGCCGATGAGTTCACACTACAGACTGCTATCGGGCAGACGAATGACACACTTCAAACATCAGAAGATTTTATCCATTTGGAACGTGCGAATCGAGCATTCATTGATTTAGTGGCACGCACGCGTCCTGCTGTGGTAAGAGTTACAACTAAAACAGAGCGAAATACAGACGGTTTGTCACAGCGGCGGCAGATGTCACCAGAGGAAGAGGAACAGTTTCGACGCTTCTTTGATGAGGATTCTCCGTTCAGATTCTTCTTTAGAGAACCTACGCCGCGCGACCTGAACCCGAATCCAGAACCCGCTACGGGAATCGGATCCGGCGTTATTATCAGTGCAGATGGCTACATTCTGACGAATAACCATGTCATTGAAGGTGCCGATGAAATTAGGGTTACCCTGTCAAATGAACGGGAATATAAAGCACAGTTAATCGGACGAGATGCCGGCGGGACACAAGTTGGCGGGACGGATTTGGCTGTTCTGAAAATCGAGGCTGAAGGATTGCCCAAACTGCCCTTTGGTGATTCGGACGCACTTGAGGTGGGTGAGTGGGTTGTCGCTATTGGGAATCCACTTAACTTCTCGCAAACCGTGACGCGTGGCATCGTGAGCGCGAAAAGTCGCACCGGATTTAGTAATATTAAATACGGAGATTTTATTCAAACGGATGCCCCGATTAACCGCGGAAACAGCGGCGGCGCGCTGATTAACATCCGTGGTGAGTTAGTTGGTATTAATACCATCATTGCCACAGGTGGTTTTTCCATGGGGAATATCGGTCTCGGCTTTGCGATTCCGAGTAAGATTGCCCAACAGGTCTTGCCGCAGCTTATCGAAAAAGGAAAAGTAGAACGAGCTTGGCTGGGTATCAGCATGCGATCCGTTGATTCAGATTTGGCGGAGAAACTCAATTTTGAGACCCCTCGCGGTGCCCATGTCCGCGCAGTTGGAAAAGACAGTCCCGCTGAAAGAGCTGGTGTCCAACGCGGCGATGTTATCCTTGAATTTGATGGCGAAACGATCCGAGACTCGTCTCACCTGATGCATCTTGTTGGCGCATCGGAGGTCGGGGAATCTGTTGGGATGGTCGTCCTCCGAAGGGGTAGTGAAGAGAAACGCTTAACTGTCACATTAGAAAAACGGACAGAGGAAGTCCTCGCGAAACTCAGCGGAGAACCAGATAGGGAACAGCAAGAAGCCTTTGCAGGTCTCACTGTCGAAAACCTAACTTCGGCAATTGCTGAGCGTTATGGATATGCTGCAAATGAGACTGGCGTGGTCGTCACAGATGTCGCTAAAGGTAGTGACGCTGAGAAAAAGCGTATCAGACCCGGGTATCTCATTCAAGAGATGGAATGGAGACCCGTAGATAACCTTGAGACGTATTCTCGCCTTGTTAGTAAACTGAAGGCGGAGAATAAAGAGAAGATCCTCCTCTTTGTTAAATCGCCCGATGGACGCGATGGCGGCTATGTTACGGTGGAAGTTTCGATCTCTGATCGGTAATTAAAGCGAGAGACGCTAAATCCCAGAAGGTCGGGATTAGGAAATCCCTCCTACAATTGACTAAGGTCGGGATTTGGAAATCTTTCAGCGATCAATAGGAGTCGGGATTTGGAAATCCCTCCTACAATTGACTAACAATTGACTAAGGTCGGGATTTGGAAATCCCTCCTACAATTGACTGTGGATTAATGCTTGACGGATAGTTGTTTTTGTGCTATACTGCTCGGAAACAACTATCCTTCATTGTATTGAGAGGTTCATATTTCACATGCAAGCACAACGGGTTGTTTGGCCGAGTCGCGCCAAAGTTGATGTCGAGACGTTTGATGTGCCGCCTGTCGGAGACGATGAAGTCCTTGTTGCGACAGACTGCACGCTCATCAGTCCCGGTACGGAGCGTGCGTTTCTATTAGGGCTGCCGAACGCGCAAGGACGCTATCCATCCCGTCCGGGGTACAGCAACATCGGCACGGTGATGGAGGTCGGGAAGGCAGTCAAAGACTGGACAGTCGGGGACCGCGTCGCTTCAACACAGGGACACACCAGCCACTTTATAACCGCACCGAATCGCTTGCTAAAGGTACCAGCTACCGGTGTTCCTGCTGAAGAAGCCGTCTTTTTCAATCTCGGTGCAATCGCATTGCAAGGGGTTCGCAAGGCACGGATTGAATTGGGTGAAGCGACTTTGGTTTTAGGGCAGGGACTTATCGGTTTATTGGCGGCGCAGCTCTCGAAACTCAGCGGTGCGATACCGGTTATTGCTGCCGACCTCACTGAAAGTCGGCTTGAACTCGCTAAAAGCATGGGGGCGGACTTTGCGCTTAACCCTGAAGATGCTAATTTCTCCGAACAGTTGAACGCTGCGACGCATGGCGATGGACCTGCGGTTGTTATTGAGGCGACTGGACATCCCGATGCCGTCAGCACTGCATTAGCTGTGGCGGGACAATGGGCACGGGTGGTCCTGCTGGCGAGTACACGTGGCGAGACACCGAATGTGAACTTCTATCGTGATGTCCATAAGAAGGGACTCATCCTTTATGGCGCACATAATGCGATCCGCCCACGCCAAGACTCTTCACCGAATTTCTGGACGCTTCAAGACGATAGTCTATTGCTCTTATCGCTTATCGCTCAGAAACGGTTCGACGTTACGCCGTTGATTAGCCATCGCGTTCCCGGAAAAGACGCATCAAAGGCGTATCAACTGCTCATGGAATGGAATCCGAGCTTACTGGGTGTTGTTCTGCAGTGGAACAACGTATAGACTGGAGACTGAAGGAACCACATGGCACGCGAATATCCTATTGAAAACGTCCGCAACATCGGCATTGCAGCGCACATTGATGCCGGTAAGACAACCACAACTGAACGCATTCTCTTTTACACCGGCAAAAAACATAAGATCGGGGCAGTCGATGACGGCACTGCTGAGATGGATTGGATGGTACAGGAACGCGAACGCGGGGTGACAATTACCGCCGCTGCGACCACCTGTTTCTGGCGACAACACGCAATTCATCTCATTGACACACCCGGACACGTAGATTTCACCGTAGAGGTGGAGCGGTCATTACGGGTTTTGGACGGTGCGATTGCGCTTTTCTGTGCTGTCGGTGGGGTGGAACCCCAGTCAGAAACTGTCTGGCATCAGGCGGATCGCTACGAGGTCCCACGCATTGTTTTTATTAATAAGATGGACAGAGTTGGCGCGAATTTTACCCGCGTGCTGGAGATGATGAAGGAACGGTTGGGGGCGAATCCGCTTCCGCTGCAATTGCCAATCGGTGAAGGTCAGGATTTCACGGGTGTTGTCGATTTGCTGACGCAGAAAGCCATGCGTTGGGATGTAACGGACCTCGGGCAGACTTATACGGAAGACGGGATTCCGAATGAATTGCAGGAGGAGGTGGCGCAGGCACGGGAAAACCTTTTTGAAAGTATCGCTGTTGAAGATGAGGCGTTGCTTGAAAAATACCTGGATGGCGAAGAGATAACCCACGATGAATTGTTGAAAGGTATTCGTGCAGCGACACTAAAGAGAGCGTTAGTTCCTGTGTTCTGTGGGAGTTCGTTAAAAAACCAAGGTGTTCAACCGCTGCTTGATGCTGTGATCGATTTTCTGCCTTCCCCTATTGATGTGCCTTCGATTGAAGGGACAGTACCGCATTCTGACGCCGGTGGTGAGCGTTCTAAACGTGCAGCGGAGACACCCGTTGAACAGGACAAAGTGACTCGCACGGCAGACGACACCGCACCTCTGTCGGCGTTGGCATTTAAAGTGGTGAGCCACCCGACAGTGGACAAACTCGTATACTGTCGCGTCTATTCGGGCACACTTAAGAGTGGGACGGTTGTCTATAATGTCCGTTCTGAGAGGCGAGAACGGGTCAATCGTATTTTACAAATGCATGCGAATAAAGAGGCTGTCTCTGATGCGGCTTACGCTGGAGACATTGTTGCCTTGGTCGGGCTTAAGCATACGAAAACAGGAGATACGGTTGCTAATGAAAAAGAGCCGATTCTGTTGGAATCCATCACATTTCCAGAGCCGGTTATCTCTATCGCTATTGAACCTGAACGTGCCAGTGATGCGGATGCATTGGAGGAAACACTCGAAAAATTGATGGACGAGGACCCAACCTTTACAGTCGGGATTGATAAGGAGACCGGACAGCGAATTATCTCAGGAATGGGTGAATTGCATCTGGAAATTTTAACAGATAGGATGATACGCGAATTCGGCGTTAAGGCACGGGTTAGCAAACTTCAAGTGGCGTATCGCGAAACTATCAGCACGACTGCAGCGGCGCGCGGGACACACATCCATAAGACCGACGAAGCAGGTATCTACGGGGATGTAGTCCTCACCGTCGAATCGTTAGAACGGGGTGCCGGATTTCAGTTTGAAGATGAGACGGACGAAACACAGATTCCGCGGCAATACATAACGTTCATAGAAAAGGCACTGGAAGGCGCGATGGGAACGGGTCCACGCATCGGTTATCCGATGCAAGATGTGAAAGTAGTGCTTACGGGTGGCTCTTATCATCCCACTGATTCCACGGAAATAGCGTTTGAGGCATCGGCGGTTCTCGCATTTGAAAATGCCGTCAGAAAGGCGAATCCATTGCTCTTGGAACCGATTATGCGGATACATATCACTGTTCCTGATGAGCATGTTGGCAAAGTCATTGGAGACCTAAACGCACGTCGCGCACAGATTAATGAGAGCACGATGGAGGATGCATCTATAAATGTCATTAATGCCTTTATACCGTTGTCGGAGACGTTTCAATACACAACGCAACTCCGTTCGATGACGCAGGGACGCGGTGCTTTCACACTGGAATTTTCCCATTACGATGTTGTGCCAGAGTCTCTCGCTCCTGGTGTCAATCGTGTGCTTTCCGCTTAAACGCCCTTCAGCGTCTGTGCGCTTTCATCACCTGTTGCAATTCAGCCAACGGAATCGCATACATTGTTCTGTCGTTGCGTCCGGTTGTTGTCGTCGCCATGGTCATCGAATTGACAATGGCTTCTTCCGTCGCTTCAATAACTGCTTGGAAGAGTGCGCTCAAACGTCCATTGACTGACATCTCAATTTGGAAAGTGCCGCTTTCCGTACGGCTTGGGAAAATATTGGCTGTGGAGAACGCGATGACGAATTCGCCACTACCATCGGTACTCGGTGTGCCTGTCCGAGCGAGTCCATGGGTTGCCCGTATCGTTAATTGTTTCAATTGACGATGCGTCAGTGGGGCATCGGTCGCGATAACGATGATAAAAGAGCCGTCCCTGCCCAGTTTCGGTGGAGAGCCTGTAATTTCCTTACCGACAGGGACACCATCAATGCGTAATTGGGAACGACGACCGCCGTTAGAATTAACGAGGACCCCGACTGTCCATCCGCCCTGTTCTTCGGGAAGGACACGGGAGGCGGTGCCGATACCGGCTTTAAACCCATAGCACCGCATACCCGTTCCACCCCCAACGCAGCCTTCGGCGACAGGGCCGCTCGTCGCATTTTCAATGGCTGCAATGGCGTGTTCTGGTGTGACGTGGAGACCGCTGATGTCATTCAAACCACCATCATAGCATTCTGCTACAATCGGTAGGACGATGTTATTGTCTGGGTATCGGTTCACAATGTAACGCACAACACCGTCATGGACAGCACCAACACTGAGGGTATTTGTGAGTAAGATAGGGGATTCGACCCATCCGGCTTGGTTGATGCGAGCGATACCGGTTGCTTCACCGTTGCCGTGAATGGTGTGCGCTGCGCCGAATAGACGTGCTGTCCAGATATCGTCGCTTGGAAGAATGGCAGTCACACCGGTGCGAATTGTGTCGCCTTCGTTCAGGGTGACATGTCCTACTTTCACACCGGCTACATCGGTAATGGCGTTGTGTGGCCCCGTAGGGATAGTTCCAATCTGGATGCCGATGTCGCGGGCACGGGCGCGAGCCTCTGAATCTGCGGGTTCAGCGTTTATGCTGTATAGAGAACATGCAAAAAAAAGGCTTGTCAGAAGGGCAAAAATCAACATTTTCATGCCGCTTGCTGACGCAATAGGATGGACGCAGTTCCGCGGTAGGTGCGGAATGTAATGCAAGGAATGGATTTGGTCTATTCCCAGACCAAATCCCCTAACCGCACCGATCACTGACAAATAGGTATAATGATGCAATTTTGCGTAAGTCCTGAGCGCAATGCTTTGTATTTTTTTAAGAGGTATCTGCATTTTCCAATTGATTCCTATAAATTTTGCGAATTCGGTTAAAAATAGCAACATAAGTTGGTGAACGGTAATCAGGGTAGCTCCATTCCCAAGGTTGAAAGGTTTTGCGGTAGAAGCGGAGTGTAATTTCGGCATAAATGCCGTTGCGGAGATAGATACGATGCGCGTTGTCTTTCGTTGACGCGAGGACGAGTTTTGCCATACAGAGGTACCCTGCGTCTAAATTGACACGCCGCGCCGCGCCTCCCGGTTTTTCTATAGCAAAAGTTTGCTCTATTTCGTTTGTAAAGAGTTTCATTTCTGCCAATGTGCCTGCGTCAATAAGTTTTTCAAAGCTGATGAATTGTCTTTGAATGCCTTGTCCCATCTCTCTCTCGTAATAAGTTGTGCTCGAGAAAGGCATGAACTCGCTCGCGAAGTCAATCGGACCCAGATGATGGGTCAGTTCGGTATAAACGGTTGGTAGAAGACAGGGTTCCGGGGTCAACACACCGATAATCGCTTTAACAGGTTGTGGCATTGTAATTGTTCCCATGTTGTGCTCCGTAGTCTAACCGATAACGAGATCCGCGCGCTGCCCTACTATAAATTGGGCATATTGAGTATATCAGATAAATTTTGAGGTGTCAATGCTTTGTTAATCCTGCCAAAATTCGGCTTCAAGGGCAGCTATGCTACATTATTTTAAAAAAATATGGAAAAATTACATATTTTTTCGTTTTCTCTTGACATTTTCTGAATTATAATGTATAATATTCTGTTATGCTATGTCGCCATATTCAGACGGAAAAAGCAGCTACCGAAGCGGGCTTTTTCAAAAGTCTATTTTTAGGCTGCACAACCACCGCCAAATAGGGAGACTCCATTCAGTGAACAAAAAGCCAAACCAGAAGAAGAATAAGAGACTGTCGTTTGCCAAAACCAAAGTTAAGACTCCACTCCCAAATCTCATAGAAACGCAAGGACTCTCGTATAGTGCTTTTCTCCAACGAGATGTTCCTCCCAATGAACGTAAAGACCAAGGCCTCCAATCCGTATTTAAGGAAGTATTTCCGATTCGCGACTTTTCGGAGACCAACAGCCTTGAATTTGTTGGTTATAGCCTCGGTACACCCAAGTATACACTTCAGGAGTGTGTTGCTCGTGGTGTAACATATCAGGTATCTCTCACAGCGCGTATTATGTTGGTCTTACGCGAGGCAGACCCGGACGCCGATGAACCCCATGTGGTGGATATCCGTGAATCCGATGTTTATCTCGGCGAAGTTCCCTTAATGACTGAAAATGGTAGTTTCATTGTCAACGGCAGTGAACGTGTGATTGTGAGCCAGTTACACCGATCGCCAGGGGCTATCTTTCTTGAAAAATCGTTGCCGACTGGACGGCGAACGCCGACTGCCCAGATCATCCCGTATCGAGGGGCATGGGTCGAATTTGAAGTTGACGCGAAAGATCAAATCTATGTACGTATTGACAAACGGAAGAAATTGCCCGCAACTGTGCTGCTTCGCGCACTCGGTTGGGAGTCCGATGCCGATATTCTGAAACTCTATGCCAAGACGGAGCGACTCGTCCTTGATGGATGGCGTGTTACCAGTGTTGAAGCACCTGCAACGCAGGTTAAGTCGGACGACTTGCTAACCGCTGCAGAATTTAGACAGGCGAAGAAGGATTATCCAGATATTGAAGTAGAGAAGGTTTATCGTGTTATCTCTATAACCCCTGAAGAAGCAGCTGCTGAAGCGTTCCCACTAACAGTCGGTCAGGAGATTACATATACAGAACGCACCCGGTTCCGTCGGAAGTGGAAGGGCTTTGAAACCGAACTTCTCCAACGCGTTGTTGATACCCATAATAGCGGATGTGAGTTCACCGTTGGACAGATACTTACGAATTCAGAGTACGAAGACGCACGCGACCGTTACGGGAAAGATACATTCGCAGTTGAACCTGAACGCGCTTCACCGGAAAACAGCAAAGATCGGGTTTGTGCTGAGGATGTTATCCATCAAGAGACCGGCGAAGTACTCCTGACTGCGAATACGTTACTGACTGAAACCGAGTTGGAACGTCCTGAGGAATCTGCTGTTGAGGCACTTACAGTATTAGATAAAGCGGATTGCCAACATATCCGGCTCTTACGGAATACTTTGGAAGGCGAGCGATTGGAACGCGAGCGGCGGCAGGTGGATTACCCGCCTATGGAATATAGGGTATCTGGTAAAGAGCGAACACTGACGCAGCAGGAGCTGGCAATGGCTCTCAAGAAGGATCCCTCCTTAGAGTATGAGTCTATTGGACGCATTAAAGATGCAGCACTCCAGGACATTTTTCGGAACCTCAGGCCTGGGGATCCAGCGAGTGTGGAAAATGCGCGCAAACACCTTTTGTGGCTCCTTTTGGATCCACACCGGTATGATTTAGGGGTCGTTGGCAGGTACAAACTTAATCACAAATTTAAAAATATGTCTGTTTACGGGGAGCCACCCGAAGAGACATTTCGCACGCTGCGTGCTGAAGATATTGCTGCCACGGTAGCGCATCTTCTTAACGTGCATAACGGCGTCGCGCCAAAGGACGATCTTGACCATCTCGGCAACCGACGCGTGCGTGTTATCGGCGAATTGCTTGAAAACCAGTTCCGGATGGGACTCTTTCAGATTCGCAGAACGACCCGTGAGCGGTTGAGTACGACCAGCGATATTGATAAGATCGTTCCCTCTACGCTGATTAACCCGAAGCCGTTGATGATGGCACTCCGTGAGTTCTTCGGATCGAACCAGTTGTCGCAATTCATGCAGCAAATTAATCCGCTGGATGAGTTGACGCACAAACGGCGTATTTCAGCCATTGGTCCGGGCGGACTCCACCGAGATAGAGCCACAGCCGCTGTCCGAGATGTCCATCGTACACACTACGGACGGGTCTGTCCGTTAGAAACGCCTGAAGGTCCGTCGATTGGTCTCATTGTTTCGCTTGCTTGCTATGGGCGGATAAATCCTTATGGCTTTATAGAGACACCTTATTATCCGGTTGAGGACGGTTCAAGAGCAGATACGGAAGAATACTTGACTGCGGATAGCGAAGATGCTGCCTTCATTGCCGCAAAGGCAATTCCACGCGATACGAAGGGGGATGCGAATGCTTCTGAACAGACGCTCCCTGTCCGGAGTGGAGAGGATGTGTTGTCACTTCCGATGGAGCGGGTGGACTATATCGGGGTCGCCCCCCAACAAATTGTCGGTGTCTCTGCTGCGCTTGTTCCATTTCTGGAGCACGAGGATGCCAACCGCGCCTTGATGGGATCCAACCATCAGCGTCAAGCGGTTCCACTCATTAAGCCAGAAGCACCGTTAGTTGGAACGGGGATGGAAGAACCCGCTGCGCGATATTCTGGGGCACTCGTAACAGCGACACGTGCGGGGACCGTCACAAGCGTCTCTGCTGATGAAATCCTCATATACACCGGTGAAACCCTCCACCACGATAAAGGCGAGAATACCTTCAGTGAGATGGGTTACGATGTTTACAAACTTCAGACCTTCAAGCGGAGTAACAGCGGCACCTGTATCCACCAACGTCCAATCGTCGCGGTTGGCGATACAGTGGAAGTTGATCAGGTCATTGCAGACGGGACTTCTACAGAGAACGGGGAACTCGCGCTCGGGCGGAATGTGTTGTGTGCTTATATGCCGTGGGGTGGTCACAATTACGAAGATTCTATTCTCATCAGCGAGGGGCTCATTAAAGGGGATACCTTCACCTCTATCCATATTGAAGAGTTCGAGGTCGAGGCACGTGAGACGAAAGTCGGTCCCGAAGAAATTACACGCGACATTCCGAACGTTAGCGAAGCACGGCTCACGCAACTCGATGAAGAAGGGATCATTCGCGTCGGGAGTGTCGTTGGCACGGGGAGTATACTCGTCGGAAAAATTACACCGAAGGGTGAGAGTGAGTATGGACCGGAGGAGAAACTGCTGCGTGCAATTTTTGGTGAAAAGGTTAAGGAGGTCCGTGATGCCTCTACTTATGTCCGTCCGGGCGTTGAAGGGGTCGTTATTGACGTAAAGGTCTTTTCGCGTAAACCAGATGTTTCACAGAGACGCGGAGATTGGACGCCGGGCGAATCTGGGGCTTCAATTCCTGATGGCTTGCGCTTTGAGTCGAAACGTAAAGAGATTGAGGAAACTTGGCACGAACAGTGTGTGTCTATTCGTTACCGAAAGGGTGAGGAGATTCGAAAGACGCTCATCGGATGTGAACTCGCTAATCCACTTTACACGGTCGGAGGTAACGATGCCGCTGTATCTTTTGCGGATATGGGGGATACACTCACTGCTGAGATTTTGGATACGTATATCTCTGGTTTTACGGCGGATGAATACTATACGGTAACCGAAGACACGGTCTCCGAAGCTTTTGTTGCTGAAACGCTTTATAGGGTGACAGATGTTCCTGAACTTGCGCCGACTGTTGTGGTGCATTATCCGGATCTGTTACCTGAAGACCCGATGATTGCTGAAGGCGACGAAAATGATGGTATGATAGAAGAGATCGTCGACTCACCACATTTTGGACCTGAAACCGTTGAGGCAGTGCAAGCATATCTCGGTCGGATTTGCGAACCTCTTTTAGAAAATACTGAACCGCTTTTTGATGAAGCAACGGAACCTTTAGCGACGCAATCGGATGCTGTTGACGTTGTGCTCCGTGCTCCCGATGATGGTGTGGTGGCAGTTGCTGTGTGTGAGGATGCTCACCTCGAAGGTGAAGATCCTTCCGAACAGTTTAAAGATGCGCTTGCTGAAACAGGGGCGCGATTCGGGGTATTGGTAACTGAAGAAAACTCAGAACCGGATAGTTGGGGTTTCTACGAATTGGTAACCGCGAACCGCGAACCGCAGACCGCGAACAGCGAATTGCGAGAAGTGGAACGTTCTGAATTTGAGCAAGCCGTTGTTGCGCAACTCGAAGCGTCTGGCGGCCCCCTCACGGAAGGACAGATGCTTACCCAAAGCGAATGGGAGCAATTTAGCCAAACATATCTGGATTTACAAACCGAGTTGTTTTGGCACGTTACGGAAGTCTTTGAAGACGAGTGTCCATTGACAGTTGGTCAGAATATTTCCGATGCGGACCACCAGCAAGTTAGTAGGGACTTTCCGGCGCGTTCTATTGCAGCCGGTCAACGATTAACCCCTGAAGAGCGTGCGTCACTCGTTCGGACTGCGAAAGACCTTAAAACTGAGGGAACTTGGCATATTACGGCTGTTTTCGACCCGCAGTGTGAACTCCAGGTTGGCGATGATGTCTCTGATGCTGACTATCAAAAGGCGCGCAAAGCGTGCAGTTTGTCGCTTTCGGACATCGGCGTAACCGATGCGGAAGCGATGGAACACATCCAGCGTGTTGAGGAGATGGCGCAGGGAAGAATAACGGCTTACACAGAAGAGAAGGAACAGGCACTTCAGCAATTAGAGATGGGTGATGAATTGAAACCCGGCGTTATTAAACGCGTGAAAGTCTATGTTGCCAGTAAGCGTTCGATTTCTGTCGGTGATAAGATGGCGGGTCGTTATGGTAACAAAGGTGTTGTCGCTAAAATCTTACCCGAAGAGGATATGCCTTACCTTCCAGATGGTACGCCGGTTGAGTTGGTGCTGAATCCGTTGGGTGTGCCGTCTCGAATGAATGTCGGTCAAATCTTGGAGATCCACCTCGGATGGGCATGCCATGAGCTCGGCATTTATGCGGAATCCCCGGTGTTTGATGGCGCAACAGAGGCGGAAATTTTTGAGATGCTCGGAAAAACCGATCTGCCGGAACGGAGTAAGCAGACGGGTAAAAGTATCCTCTATGACGGTAGGAGCGGTGAACCGTTCGCGCAGGAAGTAACAGTCGGACACGTCTATTTCCTCAAACTGAACCACCTCGTTGCGGATAAGATGCATGCGCGTTCAACCGGTCCGTATTCCCTCGTTACGCAGCAACCGTTAGGCGGTAAGGCACAGCACGGCGGGCAACGGCTCGGTGAGATGGAGGTCTGGGCGTTGGAGGCTTATGGTGCAGCGCATACGCTCCAAGAGATGCTCACCATCAAATCTGATGATGTGCTGGGCAGACGGGAAATCTATGAGTCGGTTGTGAAAGGGCTGAACCCAGAACCACCGGGTACACCTGAATCGTTCAAGGTCCTCGTCCGTGAACTCCAAACACTCGGACTCCATGTATCGCTTGACAAAGATAGTGATGAATAGCAAACCGTGAACCGCGAATCGCGAAAGGAGAACTGATGAACAAGGCATTTGACAGCATCTCCATAAAGATCGCTTCGCCGGAGCAGATTAAAGACTCGGCGAAGCAAACCAGTTGCAGACGTAGGAATCCTTCTGATACTGCGGATGGTCCCTTTATATGCCCGGAAAAGGGGACATGTAACTGCGGTGAGGTCAAGAAGGCGGAAACAATTAACTACCGTTCTTTCCGACCGGAACCCGAAGGTCTTTTCTGTGAGGCTATCTTCGGACCGCAAAAGGATTGGGAGTGTAACTGCGGCAAGTATAAACGGATTAAACATAAAGGCGTAATATGTGACCGTTGTGGCGTTGAAGTCACGCAACAGCGCGTCCGCCGGGAACGGCTCGGTTATATCCAACTGGCTGCGCCTGTCTCTCATATATGGTACTTTAAAGGTATTCCGTCGCGCATCGGTACTTTCTGTGAACTCTCCTCACGTCAAGTTGAACTCGTGCTCTATTTTGACGCGTTTATTGTCGTGGAGGTGACCGATCCGGATTGCCCACTCGAACCTCGGCAAGTGATCACCGAAATTGAATACCTTGAGTATAGTAACAAATACCGAGGTGGGTTTCGCGCGGGGACCGGGGCTGAAGTGATTCGCGAGATTTTGGGTAGTATCGATCTTGAAGCGGAGAAAAAACGACTCTCGCAAATGCTTGAGGAGACCACGAGCCAACAGAAAAAACTGAAGGTTGCCAAGCAGCTGAAGCAGATCGCTGAGTTTGCCGCAGTTGGACAGCGACCTGAGTGGATGATTCTGGATGTGATTCCAGTTATTCCTCCGGATTTACGGCCACTGGTTCCGCTGGAGGGCGGACGCTTCGCTACGAGCGATCTCAATGATCTCTATCGGCGTGTCATTAATCGTAACAATCGGCTCCGTAAGTTGATACAACTCCGTTCGCCAGAGGTGATCCTCCGAAACGAAAAACGGATGTTGCAGGAAGCGGTCGATGCGTTCTTCGACAACGGGCGACACGGTAGGCGTGTAACCGGTCCTGGCAATCGCCCCTTGAAATCCCTCGCTGATGTGCTTAAGGGTAAGATTGGGCGGTTCCGTCAGAATCTTCTTGGAAAACGGGTTGACTACTCTGGACGGAGTGTTATCGTTGTAGGACCTGAATTAGGATTGCACCAATGTGGTATTCCGAAACGGATGGCAGTGGAATTGTTCAAGCCGTTTATTATTGAACGACTCCAAGCGCAGAACCACGCGCAAACGATTAAGCGGGCGAAACATTTCGCTGAAAATGTTGACGCGGATTCACCGGTGTGGGACGTTGTGGAGGAGGTTATTGCCGACCATCCTGTGCTACTCAACCGCCCACCGACGTTACACCGACTCGGTATTCAAGCGTTTTTGCCTGTCTTGGTGGAAGGCAAATCCATCAGAATTCCGCCGCTTGTCTGTAAAGCCTTCAACGCCGATTTTGATGGCGACCAGATGGCTGTTCACGTACCCCTGACTGTTGAGGCACAGGCTGAGGCGAAAATGCTGATGCTCAGTAGTCATAATATTCTCAAGCCTTCACATGGAGATCCTGTAGTTGTCCCGGAACTCGATATGGTGCTTGGACCGAGTTTCCTCACGAAGACGTTACCTGAACACACGCAGGACGCTGAGGATTTGCATGCCGCTTATGCCGCGAAGGATCCTGCTGCTTTTGAAGTACTTCAGGACAAACCGTGGTACCACCGACGTTATTCCGGTCCAGAAGAGGTTATCGCTGCCCATGTCGCCGGTCAACTTAAACTTCATGACAGTCTCCAACTTTTTTGTGAAAAGACGGAGGGTGGAAAAACCGCAGAACCCGTTCTCACAACGGTAGGTCGGGTTATCTTTAACGAGGTGCTACCACCTGAATTAGACTGGGAAGACAAGGCATCGGCGCAGCATATTCGATTTTTCAATGCTGAGGCGGGAGGTAGGGAATTATCTGACCTCATCTCCAGATGTTTCAACCATCCCGAATTGGGAACACGCGTGACAACCGAGGTGCTTGAGAAAATCCAAAAACTTGCTTTCGAGTACGCAACGCTGAGTGGTATTTCACCCGGTATCATTGATTATCTGACACCTGAAAACCGGAATGCCTTGGTCAACGATGCACAGGCACGAATTGATGCACTCCTTGAAGGTGCTTCTGCCACTGAGAGCGAAGAGTCCGAAAACGAGCAGATTCGCATCTGGATAGATGCTATGGATAAAATAGAAGAGGAGATGTTCGATACCTTGCCGAGGCTAGGGACTGCCCTGGTTGAGCGTGGCGATCCACGCAAGGTTCACCCGCATGTGGATGCCACTGGATCGGAGCTTCACGACAAAGCCGTAGAAGGGTTTAGCCCGGTGCATATCATGGCAGATAGTGGGGCGCGTGCCAGGAAAAACCCGTTTATGCAAATCAGTGCCTTTATCGGGTTGAAGGCAAAACAGGATGGCGATATCCTCATTCCGCCGATAGGGACATCTACGCAGCGTCAAGACGACCAACTCCCTAACTATTTTTGTTCTTATCGTGAAGGTCTGGATGTTATTGACTATTTTAATTCCACCTACGGTTCTCGTAAAGGTTTGGTGGACACGGCGATGAAAACCGCTGCATCGGGTTACCTCACGCGGAAGTTGGTGGATGTTGCACAGGATGTGCGGGTTACTGCTGAAAATTGTGGCACCCTCAACAGCATCCAGAAATTTTCGACGGCTGGTGGAGACCTCGCCTTTAAAATTAATGGACGCGTTGCTGGCGAAGATATCATCAACCCAGCGACGAATGCCGTAATTGTTCCCGCGAATGCTGTCATATCGGCAGAGATGGCGGAACACATTGGCACACTGGACATAAGGGTGGTGAAGGTGCGTTCTGTACTCACCTGCGAAGCTGAAGAAGGGGTCTGTGCCAAGTGTTACGGCAACGATCTCACGACGAACCATCTCGTCAATGTAGGTGAAGCGGTCGGTATCATTGCTGCGCAATCTATCGGTGAACCGGGAACCCAGCTCACGATGCGGACGTTCCACACGGGGGGTGCTGTTGAAGATGTTTCCGAAGCCCGGCAGCGGAGGATCTTCTCCAAAGATAGTGGCATCGCTCGTTTCCTCGATTTCCAAGACGGACGTACGGTCAAAAAAGAGGGGGAACGTTGGATAGCCATCGAAAATCGAATGAACTTTGATGGACTTGCCTATGAAATCCTACAGATTTACCATCCCGAACTTCCATTGCATGTGGGAGAACAACTCACTAAAAAGCAATATGACCAATATAAAGAACGCTATAAGGGTTTTGATACAAAAGCGTGGCAGTACGAAGTTACTGATGTATTGGATAGGAACTGTGATCTGGAGGTTGGTCAGCGGCTGTCACAAGAAGAATACCTTAGAACACAAGAAACGTACGGCTTCCAGCGTTTTGCAGAGCCACACTACCGCGTGACAAAGGTGCATCACCCTGGTGTTTCATTGAGGCTTCGTGATCTACTTTCTGCTGAAAAGATAGCACAAGAAGAAGCAAAGATCCGGGGCGGATTTGATGGAAAATGGGACTATTTAGATTCAGCCATTAGCGGTCAGGTCGCTGCGCTTTCGGTTTCCGTTAGTCAAGAGGATTCCAGTACGTCAGAAGACCTCTTGGATACTGACGGTTCCCGACAGTCGACGGTTTCCGACGACCAATTTGAACGGGTTTACCGTATAACTGAGAAGACAAGTAAAACCTTCCCCTATGAAGTTGGTGATGAAGTGTCAACGGAAGACATCACCCCATGGCTGACCCCCTTTGAAGTGGATTCAAAGCCGGTTTACATCATGAATACAGAGATCCCTGACGCGCCTGCTTTGCTTAAACAGTCTACTGTGTTGGATGAGGGGTCAACTTCGGATGCGGTGCCGTTCACGGTCGGTCAGGAGTTAACAGAACGTGAGTATATGGAAGCGCGCGCACAGTACAAGCAGCTGGGACGCGCTTTTAAGGTTGAGAGGCAGGAAACTGAAAGGTACGACGTGACATCTGTGTACCATCCTGAATGTCCGTTGATTGTTGGTGTTGATGTATTAACAGCTAAGGACGAACGTGAACATAAATACCGACCCTCCACCGAAATTGACGAAAAATTGACGTATTGTGTGACGCGCGTCCATCATCCAAATTGCTATCTTAAACGAGGGGATTTACTCATAGGCAGCGAGATAAAGGATCTTGTTATTGATTATCCTGCCTTCACTATTACTGCAGACGACTTTGCAGTTGAACAACTTTATCGGGTTTCCGCTGTGAATCATCCCAACTGTCCTTGGAAGGTGGGTGACCTCTTGACGCTAGGAGAGGCAAGTGAATGTTACGACCAGTACAAGGGTTTTGATGTCGAAACCTGCTATAAAGTGACGGATGTGGGTGATGACGCTACATCTGTAACTGTTGGTCAATGCCTGACCAAAACTGAGTATGATGCCTTCTGCAAAGAAGAAATAATGTTCAAGGTTGTGAAGCTATATCGTGTTATTAAGGTATATCATCCGCAACTAATACTAAAGGAGAAGCAGGAACTAACAGCCTCGGAATATCGAGATCATCAGCGACGTTTTATTGGTATTAATTTTGAGAGAGTTTATCGTGTTAGAGCTGATAACCGGAACACGAACACACCGCTCTCTGAGGGTGAAATTCTTAATCAGACAGAATTCCACGATATCCAAAAAGAAAGGCGAGGGGCAAAGTATATCGTTGATGATGTCTATAATCCTGATAGTTCCCTTAAAAACCGGGATATCCTATCCGAGGATGAATATTTTGAAACTGTAGAAAAATCCTTTGGATTTGATATAAAAGAATTCACACTGGAGGAGGCGGACAAGAAATTCCCGGGGTTTTATTGTGAGGATTTGAAGCATCGTATAAGACGGATCTATCATCCGGACTGCCCACTTAAAGAGCAAGAGTTGATTACCGAGTCGAAGAAAACGGATTTTGACAAGAAATATCCGGGCTTCATTGTCTCTCGGCATGAGCACACAATGGGAGGCCTTGAGGTGAAACGTCTTTATCGTGTTACATCTGTCAATCATCCAGACTGTTCTTTGAAGGTAGAAGAACTGCTAACGCAGAGCGAATCAACTGCGCAGCGTCGACAGTACAAGGGATTGGAGGTTGATCGACATTATGAAGTAACGAATGTTGTGGATGAAACTGCTTCCCTAACTGTCGGTCAGCGTCTTACCGAAATTGAGTATAAGGCACTCCGCAAGACCGATGCTACAATTGCTGAGAAAGTCCGGAGCGTGTACGAAGTACTGAGCGTCCATCATCCTGAATTAAATGTGGAGGCGGGTGTAGAACTAACCGAACAGGAATACCGGACTTACAATCGCAAGTTCAAAGGGTTTGATACTGAACTCGTGTACAAGGTCGTTTCGGACGGACGGGATACGGATACCCCGCTTGAGAAAGGCACTATTCTTTCCTCAAAAGAGTATCGTGCTTTGGAGAAGGCAAACCAGCGCGTGACGCACACTGTTCAGAAAGTCTATCATCCACATTGCCCCTATACTGTCGTCGAGGAATTGTCCGAGGAAGACTATGAAAGCGCAAAAGATCAGTATCCTGGATTTGAAAGGGATGACCTCGAGCTGCAGATGCGGATTGAAATCGAGAAAGATGATGGCACTCGAGAGTTACATGTCATACCGCCCGGTTACTCTTTTGAGGTCAAAAAGGGGGATCGTTTGCGTGCGGCTGAGACGCTCGCGGAACTCCATGAGAGAACGGCGAATAGTGATATTGTGGCAGGTATTCCGCGCGTCACAGAGCTCTTTGAAGCGCGACGGCCCAAAAGCGACGATGCCGCTGAAATCGCTGAGATCGAGGGATACGTCCAATTTGACGGTATGAAGAATGGGGTGCCGACCTATTATATTGAGGATGATGGGTATAAAAGTAAAAAACTCTATTCGATTCCTGATGAAAAATGGACTGAGGAACTCAGCATAGGCGGTTGGGTGGGAAAGAAGGTAGAAGCTGGCGATAAGTTGACCGATGGATTCCTCAATCCACATGATATTTTACATATCGGACGCACCAAAATCGACGGTGTCTCTATAGAAGGTGAAGAAGCGGTGTGGGCATACCTCGTTGACGAAGTTCAGAGGGTCTATGGGGCAGGCACTATCAACGATAAGCATGTTGAGACAATCGTACGGCAGATGCTCACGAAGGTTCGGATTAAAGAACCTGGTGATACGAACTTCTACCCGAATGATGAGGTGCAGCGCAAAGCATTTGCGCGTATTAACAACGAAGTTGAGGATAGAGGTGAGATACCTGCCACGGGTGAACCGATTCTTCAGAGCATCAGTAAGGCCTCTTTGAGCACGGATAGTTTCATCTCGGCTGCTTCCTTCCAGCAGACGACGAAAGTCCTAACGGATGCTGCTGTCAGTGGGCAACGAGATAAGCTCTATGGCTTGAAAGAGAACGTCATCCTTGGACGCCTTATCCCGGTCGGTAGTGGATTCTCTGATTTCCGAAACTTAGAGGTTGATACGACTGACGCGGAAATCTCGGAAGCTTCTGATGATTAAGTAGTTGTCAGTTAATGGGGTATGGGTTGTGGGTTGTGGGTTATGGGCTGTAGATTAACTCACTACCCAGTACCCACGTACCCAGTACCTATTTACCCCAAATTCGGGCGCGTCATATCCCCTGGAACAACGAGCTCGTCAAAAGCCTCTCCTGTTAAGGCATCTAAAGCAATAGCGGCATCACGAAGCGTGCATCCCTGCGCATGGGCATATTGTGCCACCTTTGCTGCGCGATCATATCCGATGTGGGGTGTCAGTGCTGTTACAAGCATCAGAGATTCTGACAAATGCCGTCCAATCATGTCCGTATTCGGAACGATGTCCGCAACGCAATTTGTTCGGAACGATTCGCATGCATCGCCGAGGAGTTGGATGGATTGTAAGGCGTTATAAGCGATCACAGGCATAAACACGTTCAATTGCAACGCGCCGTTCGCACCCGCAAACGCCAGTGTGGCATCGTTCCCGATAACTTGTGCACATACCATTGTAACGGCTTCGCATTGGGTCGGATTTACCTTCCCCGGCATGATAGAACTTCCCGGTTCCATCTCAGGTAATTGCAATTCACCGAGTCCACACCGCGGTCCCGAGGCTAACCACCGGATGTCATTTGCTATTTTAAACAGACCCACAGCGAGGGTTTTTAGTGCGCCGCTTGCACTCACCACTGCGTCCCTTGATGCCAATGCTTCAAACGCGTTCGGTGCCCGCTTGAGTTCTGAAATTCCCGTTGTCTCCGAAAGCCGTGCCACAACGCTTGCCGTGTAATCAGGGTGTGTATTCAATCCCGTCCCGACAGCAGTGCCTCCGATAGGAAGTTCACAAAGGTGTGGCAGTGAAGCCTTGATGCGCTGTTCCGCGGCAGTCAATTGATGGACGTAAGCACTGAACTCCTGTCCGAGTGTCAGCGGTGTTGCGTCCATCAAATGTGTTCTTCCAATCTTAACAATCTCAGCGAACTCGGATGCTTTCTCCGCAAACGCCGCTCTCAAGGCAATCAATCGCGGCAACAGATGTCCCTGAATTTGCCGGACCATTGACAAATGGATTGATGTCGGGAAGACATCGTTTGTTGATTGAGATTTGTTGACGTGGTCGTTCGGATGAATCGGATCCTTACTCCCCATCTCCCCCCCAAGCATCTCAATTGCTCGATTCGAGATAACTTCATTGACGTTCATATTCGTCTGCGTTCCGCTGCCTGTCTGCCAGATACGGAGCGGAAAGTGGTCATCTAAGTCACCATCAATAACCTCTTGTGCTGCGTTGCTAATAGTTTCCGCGAGTTGCGGCTCAAGCAGACCGAGGTCGGCGTTAACTTGTGCAACTGCCTGTTTGATAGTGCCGAGTGCCCATATAGCTGCGCGTGGCAGACGTTCATCACCAATCTTAAAATTTTGGAGTGCGCGCTGTGTCTGCGCCCCCCAATATCGGTCGTCTGGGACTTGAAGCGTCCCCATACTGTCTGTTTCAGTTCGCATTTTTTAATTTTACCTTACGGTTCGGTGAGAGTGGCTGTGTCAATGGTGTTCCTTTTCGTATACCTGAAGAAATACCCAAGCAAAAACCCTGTGCCGTTGTTGCAGGCTACGTTTTTTAATTCCGAAAAGACACCTCGCCGAACGCCTCCCTCAACTCCTTTCAATTTTGATTTTAGTATTATACCATATAAAAACGAAGGTGTCAAAAACAACCGTAGCACACTAAAAATTTGCTATTTTCTCTCAGACATGTTATAGTTAATAAATATCAGTTCTCGGTTTTCAGTTTTCAGTTTCTGGCACCTCAGATGAAGATAAAAAAACTAATTAGATAATTTTCTAACGAGACCCGGTGCGGTTGGGAATGCACGTCGCATTTGGTCGAGTACGCCGCAAAACCGCACCTACCGGGCCTGGGGAATGTTGGAATTATTCATTTAAATACTTGACCTTCATGCAGAGTGCCATGTCTATAGAGGCGAGCGAGTGGATTTAACATTAGCCAATCCTTATTTGACGAATACTTTAACACCCCCACCGCCACAGACCCATCGCTATAAGTGTTGGCAGGAACGGGGTTACCATCCCGACCTACGTCCAATTCCGCCTGACAGTGAATGTGGGGTGCTTATAGGTCAGATGGGCTGGGTGGGTGGACATGCCCACGCTCACGAATATTTATGGGCGACTGCTGGTAATATGGGAGCCGTTTTAACGGAAACCCTTGAGGAAGCATGCCTTATCCGTTATGACGCTTCACCGCGTTATCAGTTGCCCCCACAGATTGTTGTCAAAGGGTTAGCTGGTAGGCAGGTATTGCTTACAAAATCTGGTTCGCGTTTGGATATGATTGGTATTGAACATCCTGCCCTTAATGTAACACTGATTGAGGTCGAACCGGACGGCGTTCATTATCGGATGCGATTTGGCACACCAGATCAAGCGACGCTGGATCGAAATCAAGATCGTATTGCACCACCGGCACCGACAAGTGAGATGTTCCATTACCTCCTCATTTTTGAACAGTTGGAGGGGCAAGGGTTTAATGCGCTTGTGCATTTACAACCGAAGTTCTTGAACCTGATTTCTCGCACGGCGCATGGGGCACCCGATCGATTCTACAACTTCCTGAGGGGCTATGAGCCAGAAACCCCGATTATATACGATGCCTCCAGCGGTATCGGATTTGTGGAAGAGCGGGCACCGGGTATCCCAGAATTATCCTATGAGAGTTTACGGCTTTTTCAAAATGGCGGGAGCCCTGAACGCTACATTCTTTATTGGGTAGGACACGGCACTTTTTCACGTGGCAGCGATCTACTTGATGCTTATAAGCACGCGGAATACTTTGAAGCCGCTGCACGGATGGCTTGGGAGGCAAATCAGCAGACTGTTAAAGCGCAGGCGTACACAGAGGAAATTGTTAGCTGCATTTTACGTGAATTCAATGCGAGCCGCGAAATTAATAATCAACACTCAGATGCCGATTTTCCGGATCCGGATACACCCGTGCAGTCTGAGAACGTCTATAATTATCCGTAGTTTTAGGTTGTAGGTTAAGCGGAGGAACAATATATATGCAAGATCCGATGGATTTCCAAGACTCAGCGCATGACAGTGCTGAAATCGAAGCAGAACCAGCACGAGAGCAATTAGAGGCGCATCTCCGTGATAGTATTGTTGGACGGTATATTAGGAGCTATAACAAGCGTTTGCGTGTCCTCAATCAAGAACTAAAGGAGATGCAACAGGAAGTTGATGACAAACTCACTCGTATAGACCAACGTGTTACCTCGGAGATAGCAGAGGTTAAGGCTGATATGCGCGGCCTTTCTGCCAAGCTTGGCAGCGAGGATTCCGGTTTAACACTGGATAGAATTGAGGGACTCGTTGACGCAAAGATTGATGCGAGGCTTGATGCAGTCACGGCACGCGGCGAATCGGATCTTCAGAAGCTGTCGACACTGCTAAACGAATTTGCCCACGAATTCCAGACGGAAATCGATCGGCTGAGTAACGAAACGAAACTTCTACGAGAGCAGGCACGCCGCGGTCAGGAATCGTTGCGCACAGAGTTAATCTCTGAAACTGAAACGCTTGAATCCACAAAAGTTGATCGGCTGACCTTAGCTGAGACGCTGATTATGCTCGGCATGAAATTGAAAGACGATAATTTGTTAGATGAATTCGGAATCAATTTGGACCTCGATGAAGTCTTGGATGGAACTCCAGAAAATGACGAAAGTTAGATGTGCTGAGCGTTCCTTAAGCGTTTCGTGCTACCGGAGATTGCAAGTCCACTTTCTGATTAGCAGTCTCTTGTGGGTGATGCTCTTCAGCGGAGTTGCCGATAGGGTCGCAGCAGACGAAGCAGCTACCTCAGACGAGATTTCAGTGCTTGCTGTCGGGGATATTACCGTCAGTAGCCGCATGACACCCCTGATTGAAAGGAAAGGTGCCGGACTGTTTTTTCAAGGCACTGCTGCACTGATTCAGTCGGCAGATGTCGCTACCGCTTCCCTGAACACGAGCATTTCACAGAGAGGTGAACCCCGATATGGGATTGAGAATCCGTTTCGGTCGGCACCGGGACTTGGAAGGGCTATCGCAAATGCGGGTTTTGACGCTGTCTCTTTAGCCACTCCCAATATGATGGACTTTGGGTTTGAAGCCTTAGCGGATACCATCGCCGAACTGGAACGGTATAATGTCAAGCCGATTGGTGCTGGCGAGGATACCGAAACGGCGAAACTTCCTGCGTGGGTCGCAGTCAAGGGCGGAACGCAATCCGCGCAAATCGGCTTGCTCGGATACTATCGGATAAATGAGTTCGCACGCTACACTGAGGATCCGCTCGCTTACGCTGTTTATAGTGAGATGGTGGCGGCAGTTGAGCAGACGCGGTCAAAGGCAGCACTTGTGATTGTCTGGTTACACTGGGGGAGCCAAGGGCGAGCTACTGATGACGGTATCGGACGACAACAGATTTTCGCACACGCCCTGATCGACGCTGGGGCAGATATGGTATTGTGTCAGCAGATGCATACGTTTGGGGGTATTGAGTTATATCAGGGCAAACCCATCGTCTATAGCCTCGCGGACTTTATCTATGATACCTACGATAAACAGCACTCACATATAGTTATCCCGAAGGCGACATTTGCATCTGGTATTCTGAAATCAGTTGAGTTAATCCCGATTTTGACCGATCCGCCGAAAACCCCTGTGCGGCCTGGGAAACCTACGGAAACATCTGCCACCTCCGAAATTGGAGCCGAGCAGTTTCCGAGTATCCTTACAGGCGAACAGGCGGTGAAAACCTTACAGGACTATCAGCAGCGCTGCGCGAAATTCGAGACGGAGGTAATCATTGAGGGCGAACGTGGGTGGATTCGATAGAGGTGAACGTGGTTTAACGCTTAAGGCATTTGTCATCGCGATGCTTCTGATTCCTCTTAACGTTTTTTGGATTATCGAACTGGAGGTCGTTCGTTATACACATCCGACATTAATCCATCCACTGTCCAATGTTATTTTTATTATCTTTTGGTTGTTAGTATTCAGTGCGATATTGGGAAAACTGTCCTCAAAACTGAAACTGACCTCAGCTGAATTGCTAACAATTTACGTCATGTTGTGCATTGTTTCTTCCCTCTGTTCGCACGATATGATGGAGATCTTAGTCACGATTCTTGGACATCCCTTCCGGTTTGCAACGTCCGAGAATGAGTGGCAGCAGCTTTTTTGGAGAGACCTGCCGACATGGCTAACGGTTCAAGACCCTGGTGTCTTGTCAGGGTATTACGAGGGACAATCGAGCCTCTACCGTGAGGCACACATCACGGCTTGGGCGGTGCCTGTTGCATGGTGGACAGTTTTTATCCTCGTATTGATGTTCGTCATGTTGTGTATTAACACACTCCTCCGCATCCAGTGGACCGAGCGTGAACGGTTAACGTATCCGATTATTCAGCTGCCGCTCGCAATGACGGAGACGAATACGAGGTTTTTCAAGAATAAGTTGATGTGGTTGGGTTTCGGGATTGCAGCGGCTATTAGCATCCTGAATTTGCTGAACTCCATTTATCCGGCGGTGCCGTATCTGCCTGTCAAGCGGCAGAACATTAATCAATATTTTACGGGTCGCCCTTGGAACGCGATGGGCGGCGTCCGGCTTTCATTTTATCCTTTTGCGATTGGCATCAGTTTTCTTATTCCGTTGGATCTGCTTTTTTCATGTTGGGCGTTTTATTGGATATACAAATTTGAGTTAATGGCAGGTAGCATTATCGGTGTGCGGAATTTGCCTGGATTTCCGTATGCGGATGCCCAAAGTTTCGGGGCGTATATGGTACTCCTTGGGGCCGCTGCTTGGGTGGGTAGGACACATTTCAAGCGAATTGTCGCCGGAGTTGTGGATGGACTCCGAGGCACCTCGCAGGTCGATATGCGACGTGAACCGATGCCTTATCACATCGCCGTGCTCGGTATTGTGGTCGGAATGCTGTTTTTGACGGTGTTTTCCTATAAAGCGGGAATGTCGCTCTGGGTGATACCCATCTTTTTCGGGTTATACTTTTTGCTGGCGACGATGATTGCCCGCCTTCGCGCAGAATTGGGGTTCTTAGTCCACGATTTACATAGGGTGGATCCACACGGATTAATCGTAACAGCAGTGGGCACACAACGGTTGACGACGAGTACAAAAGCGGTTTTTTCACTGTATATGTTCTTTAACCGGGCGTATCGCGCACACCCGATGCCGCAGGAACTGGAGGCTTTGAAAATTTCGGAGCGGCGACAGATACATCCGCAACATACCGCTGCTGCTATCCTCATTGCTACCTTCGTTGGCGCGATAGTTGTGTTCTGGTTACTCTTGGATAGTTATTACCGACATGGTGCGGAAACGGGTTATTATGGACCTTGGGCACTCGGCTTTGGCAGAGGGGTTTATAGGCAACTTGAGAACTGGTTGAATTACCCACAGGGTACCGATGTCCCTGCACTCGCTTTTATGGGAGGTGGCGCAGGCATCGCGTTTGGTTTAACGCTTTTACGAACCCGATTCCTTTGGTGGCCCCTGCATCCACTCGGTTATGCAATGGCAAACAGTTGGGGAATGTACAATCTCTGGAGTTGTCTTTTCGCTGCATGGGTGATAAAAGCACTCATTCTACACCAAGGTGGACTCAAAGCCTATAGGCGCACCGTGCCGTTTTTTTTGGGGCTTGCGCTCGGAGACTACTTATGTGGAAGTTTATGGAGCATCGGGAGTATTCTCGCCAATACTACGCTGTATCAATTCTGGCCCTAATTGGAATTAGAGTTGTTAGTTATCGGAAAAATGGTTCTTGGGTGTTGGTTGTTAGTTAATAGTTGTTGGTTGTTAGTTGTCGGTTTCCCTCTTTGCAGAAAAGCACAGTGTATTACAGGCAAACCTCTTAACCATTAACCATTTACCATTAGAAGGAGAAAAAATATGGAAACCAAAGAGAATGAAAATATAGAAGATACTATGGAGCAGGAAGAGCTCACCCGGGAATTACCGATACTTCCACTGGATGACCTCGTCGTTTTTCCATATATGCCACCTGTGCCGCCTTTTCCGCCACATCATGTCGCACTCTCAGGGAAGATGGCGACTGAAGCGGTTCAAGGGGCTGTGGAAGAGGAGCGGATGCTCTGCATCTTTCGTCCGAAAAAGGAAGATTTCAAAAATATTACTGTGAGCGATCTCAGTCCGGTTGGGAGTTTAGTTCACATTCTCCGTTATAAAACGGATGATGACGATGTCTTGTTTCTTGCACACGGGCGTGAGCGCGTTCAAATTGAGGAAATTTTGCACACCGAGCCTTTCATCAAAGCCCGGGTCAATATCCTTAAGAGTGAAGAGGAAGTTGATGCAAGTGACGGCGTAGATTTAGAAATTGAAGCACTCGTCCGCAGCAACGATGAGACCTTCCAACGCATCGTTCAGATGTCATCGCGTTATCAAGAAGAATACGGCAGCATCACCAAAACAATGCTTGATGAACCGGGACGTTTCGCTGACTACATCGCCGCTGTCCTTGACTTAAAACCACACGACAAACAACGTATTTTAGAAGCTGTGTCTGTCTATGAACGGTTAAGCGCACTCGCTGTTATTCTCGCTAAAGAACTTGATCTCCACGAATTGGAAAGCAAAATACAAAACAACGCACAAGCCGTTATTAACAAAGGACAGCGCGAATACTATCTCCGAGAACAACTCAAGGCTATTCAGACCGAACTCGGTGAATCCGATGATCTCAGTTTTGAGATTGATGAGATGCGGGAACAGCTACACGCAACTGAAATGCCGGATAAAGCGAAACAGGCAGCTGAAAAAGAACTAAAACGACTCTCCAAAATGCAGTCTTTCTCACCGGAATCCACGGTTACTCGAAATTACTTGGATTGGCTGCTCAATCTTCCATGGTGTATCAGTACCGAAGATATGTTAGATTTGTCGGCTGCACAAAAGATTCTCGATGCCGATCACTACGATCTGGAAAAGGTTAAAGAGCGCATTCTCGAGTATCTTGCCGTACGTATGTTGAAGCCAGAAATGAAGGGTCCAATTTTCTGTTTTGTTGGACCGCCGGGGGTGGGTAAAACCTCGCTTGGGAGATCTATTGCCCGATCGATGAACAGAAAATTTGTGCGGATCTCATTGGGGGGTATGCACGATGAAGCGGAAATCCGAGGGCACCGTCGCACCTATATCGGCTCTATGCCCGGTAGGATTGTCAAAGGCCTCCGACAAGCCGAGTCTAACAATCCGGTCTTTATGCTTGATGAGATTGACAAACTCGGATCTGATTTTCGAGGCGACCCGGCGGCTGCCCTTTTGGAAGTCCTGGATCCAGAACAGAATCACTCATTTACCGATAACTACCTTGATGTGCCTTTCGATCTGTCGAAGGTGATGTTCGTCACAACAGCGAATCAGCTCCATACGATTCCACCACCGTTGCGCGACCGGATGGAGACGATAGAACTTCCCGGTTACACCGCTAACGAGAAGGTGATTATTGCCAAGCAGTACCTGATTCCGCGGCAATTGGACGCGAATGGACTGAAAAAGAAACTCATAACTATCAGAGACACGGCTATTAAGAAAGTGGTCAGTGAGTACACCCGCGAGGCAGGTGTCCGGAATTTAGAGCGTGAGCTCGGTACGCTCTGCCGGAAAGTCGCGCGCCGCGTGGCTGAAGGGAACACAGAACGAACGAACATTGCAGCGAGAGACGTTGCGTCGTATTTGGGGCCAGCGAAATTCGATTCTGAAATTGCGGGTCGTAAAGCCGACATCGGTGTCGCAACAGGGCTGTCTGTGACACCCGCGGGTGGTGAAATTCTTTTTATCGAAATCACTGCTACGAAAAAAACAAATGACCGTGCGGAACTTCGCATTACCGGTCAGATCGGTGATGTCATGCAGGAATCCGTGCAAGCTGCACTCAGTTATGTCAAATCCCAAGCCAATAAACTCAAGTTTGATCCGAGCGTATTAGAAGACGATATCCATGTCCATGTGCCTGCTGGTGCGATTCCGAAAGACGGGCCGTCGGCAGGTATTACGATTGCAACCGCCCTCGCCTCCGTTGCCACTCAGAAGCGGATTAGTCCTAAAGTCGCTATGACAGGTGAGGTCACTCTCAGAGGCAGAGTCCTCCCGATTGGCGGCGTGAAGGAAAAAATCCTCGCGGCGAAGCAGGCGGGTATCAAGAAAGTTATCATGCCACAAGGCAATGAAAAACATTTTATTGAAGTGCCTGAGGACATCCAAGCAGGTGTTGAATTTTTATTTGTGGAGCATGTCACCGAAGTTTTTACGGAGGTATTCGCATGAAACGCCTATTGAGAGTATCGGTTGGAAAACAGTACGCTCGCACCTTCTACACTGCGCAATTTTTTACGTATGCTGTTGTGTTGCTGTTTGCCACTTCATTTCTGGCACAGGCGAACATGACACGGGGTGGAAGTCTGAATCCTACAACTGTACCCTATTTCCTCAAGGACATCGCGCCTATCCTTGATAAACAAGGGTGTTCAGCCGGTATGTGCCACGGAAAGTTTGGCGGACAAGGCGGCTTGAATCTGTCTTTGTTGACTTTGAATCCAGAATCGGACTACGCGCCGATTGTACACCATAACCGCGGCAGACGTATCAATCTACTTGAGCCGGATCGGAGTCTCTTTTTTCTGAAACCTACTGGGCAGGTCCCGCATGAAGGCGGTATGCGATTTGAACCCAATTCGGATATCGCATTAACAATTCTCCGATGGATTGAAGCGGGTGCCCCGTTCTCCGATGACGAACCGCGCTTGAGAAAACTGGAAATTGAACCGAGCACTGTTGTCTTATCCGATGTTGGAGAGACAGCCCGACTGAAGGTCCGCGCCTATTTTTCTGATGGTTCTATTGAGGATGTGACCGAAAAAGCCGTCTATGAATCTAAGGATGCTCCTGTCGCTGAGGTGTCTCCCACCGGTGAGGTGACAAGCGTCCGTTGGGGCGGTACTGCGGTTATCGCTCGCTTTTTGGGTGTTGTTGATGCGTCGTTTGTGACAATTCCACGGGCTGCTGAGATAGATAAGACACCACAGGAAGACCAATTTACGCCCAATAACTTCATTGATGAATTTGTCCTTGCGAAGCTCAAGAAGCTCAATATCCGTCCCTCCGCGCTGACGACTGATGAGGTCTTTGTGCGTAGGGTCTATCTTGACACAATTGGTAGGTTGCCAAGGTCTGATGAAATAAAAACGTTTCTCGCGGATACCTGTTCTGATAAACGCTCAAAACTTATTGATGCCCTTCTTGAAACGCCTGAATGGGTAGACCTGCGCACGTTAAAATTAGCCGATATGTTGCGGATCCATCCACGTAGGTTGGGAAATGGTGCGTTTGGTGAACGTGGAGCGACCCTCTTTCACGAATGGGTGCGCGGAGCTGTCGCACAAAACAGACCGTATGACGAAGTTGTGCGGGAACTCATCACCGCCCGTGGTAGTACGTATCAACACGGTCCTACAAACTACTACCGCATTGAGCGGCAACCTGCAGGTAGAGCAGAAACAACGGCGCAGGTATTTCTGGGTATCCGGTTGAGTTGTGCGAGATGTCATAAGCATCCCTTTGACCAATGGACGACTGATGACTATTGGAATTTCGCTGCTTTTACTGGAAAAGTCGGGATTCGCGGGGGTGAGCTTTACAACGAGCAAGTTGTCTACTATAACCCCACAGGACGCGTTATAAATCAATCTGTTCAAGGCAATCGCGGTGAAGTTGCACAACCGACTTTTCTGGGTGGTGAATCACTTTCTTCAGATTATCAAGGGGATGTCCTGCAAGTCTTGGCAGATTGGATGACCTCCTCGACGAATCCGTACTTTGCCAAAGCAACCGTCAATCGTCTCTGGAGTCAATATTTTGGCAGAGGTATTGTTGATCCCGTTGACGATATGCGAGCGACAACGCCTGCAAGCGTTGAAGGGCTTCTTGAAGCGTTGGCGGATGATTTTGTGGAGAGTGGGTTTGATACGAAACACATTATCAAGCGGATTCTCAACTCGCGAACCTATCAACTCTCCGCGGCACCAAATGAGACAAATGCGTTAGATGATCGGTTTTTCTCGCGTTTCTATCCACGTCCAATGGTCGCGCAGGTGTTGTTGGATGTCTTAAATGATGTTACTGGAACCCAAGAAAAATATGGGCGTTATCCGCTTGGCACGCGTGCTGTGGCACTACCGCTACCGGTGAGTTCACGTTTCTTATCGCTTTACGGTCGTTCTGATCGTGAGTTCCTTGGTGATTTGGATCCGAAACTTGAGCCGACGCTTACCCAAGCACTTCACATGATTAACTCCAATTACGTCAATAAGAAGTTGAGAAGTTCCAGTGGCGCGCTCACGCGTCTGATAAAGGCGAAACCTGACAATCGGGAACTTATTACTGAGTTGTATCTCAGCACATTAAGCCGATTTCCAACGGATACGGAGGTAGAGACTGCTGAGGCGTACATCACAGAAAGCCCGAAGTATCGCACTGGATGCGAAGATCTCTTATGGGCACTCATCTCATCGCGGTCATTTCTCTTTGTCCACTAAGCCACTGATAGCCATTGAAGGATAACACTTAACAATCCCAATGCTTTAGCGAATCAACGGTATGAATGCCTTAGGGCATTCCCCGGGGTCCAACCCCGTTGTCTCGTGCGTTGTCAGCAAAAAAGATTTGATTTTTAGTGTGTTTTGCGGTATAATTATATTACCAGTTGGCAGACATAATCAGCGTTGTCGCAAGGCAACGTGTCTGCCTACCCACTGATTAGGGGTTAAAAACTGGCAACTGGTAAATACGCAAAATGGCATTAAAAGCACACAAAATCGCCTTGCGTCCAACAGCTGCCCAGGTTGCTTGGTTCCAACAACAATGTGGTTATGCGCGATTTGCCTTCAACTCGGCTTTAGCAGATTTCAAGGCAGGCTTATCGGATGGCGTGTTCCGTTCCTTCATAGACCTTAATAATCGTTGGAATCAACGCAAAAAGGAGTTGGACTGGGCAGGCAAACAAGACCAACGTGCTGCGTTACATGGTGTCAAAAACCTATCGGATGCCGTGATTCGTTGGCAGCAAAAGCAAAACAGTTTTCCGAAGTTCAAAAAACGCGGCAGTCGTCAATCCTATACAGTAGAAGGCTATCAATGCCGTGTAGAAGGTAAACGCATCAAGTTGCCCAAGATTGGCGAAGTTAGAATGTTTTCGGAATTGCGGTTTGAGGGAAAGATCAAACGCGTGACTGTTTCAAGGACGGCACATCGTTGGTTTGCGTCTATCCTTGTTGACACAGGAACATCTAATGTTTCACGTGATACACGTGGGCTCCCTGTTGTCGGTATAGACGTAGGTATCAACACATTGGCAACGCTTGATAATGGCACGAAGTATGAGAACCCGAAAGCACTAAAGCGTTATGAACGGAAACTCAAACGCGAACAACGCAAGCTAAGTCGCAAAGTATTCTTGAGTCAGAATTGGTATAAGCAAAAGCGGATTGTGGAGCGTATCCATTATCGTATTACTTGTATCCGAAAAGACGCACACCATAAAGCAACAACACATATAGTTCGCAATGCCTCTAAAATCGGTATTGAGACGTTTTCGATTACCAACCTGCTTAGGAATAGAAAACTGGCGAAGGCGTTATCAGACGCTGCATTGGGAGGCTTCCTTGAGAAGTTAAAGACGAAAGCCGAAACGTTGGGTATCCCGATTGTGCAAGCGGACAGATTTTTCGCCAGTTCCAAGACGTGTAGCAGCTGTGGAGAGAAAAAAGACGACTTAGCACTTTCGGAGAGAACCTATCAATGTAGCCACTGCGAAACGTCTATAGACCGAGACGTAAACGCAGCAATCAACTTAAAGTATGTCGCGGTGGGATACACCGAGACGTAAAACGCTTGTGGAGTTTCTGTAAGCCCTCCACTTGCGGGAGGCGCGAAATGACGAAGCAAGAATCCCACGACTTTAGGCGTGGGAGTGTCAAAACTGAGAATTAATTTTAACAGTGAGGGTTACAATGATGAAGCATCTAAAAAGTTATTTCATATTCAGTTTTGCTTTGCTGCTTCTCATCGGGAACCTAATTATGCCCACGTTCGGACAAGGGGAGAAAAAAGGGGATCTTATTGGGCATTGGACCTTTGAGAAAGGTGTCGAATTAGAAGACCTGACGGGACACTTTAGCGAGATTGATCTCTTGGGTGCTGAGGTGAAGGATGGGAAATTGCACATCGGCAATAGTAAGTGGGCAATGACGACTGGATATAAGGGAACGGACATTGGACCTGACAAGACTTTGGTGACATGGATCTATTTAGATGATTTGAACGTTACAAAAGGTGCAACACTGGCGGTCAATAAGAGTAGTGGGGATACCTTTGATGCGATCGTCTATGCGGAACGTCAACCGAAGCGTTGGATGGCGGGGAGCAGCTTCTTTATGCGTACACAGGATCCGCTCCCTGGATTTGAGGAAAAAGAGACAGGGAGGTTAATCCAGTTGGCGATTTCGTATGAAGATGAAGGTGGGAACGCAAAGATTACGATATATCGGAACGGGGAGCGCATCGGTGGTTATACGATGGGCCCAATCGTGTCTTGGGAAGAAGGCGATGTGGAAGCACTTTTTGGACCTCGCGCACTCATTGGCGGGACAGCCTACGGTTGGGTCGTCGCTCGCGTAGAGGATGCGAGAATTTATAACGCCGCTCTCAGTAAAACAGAGATTGGCAACTTGGTTGAGAACACACTAAATGTCGAAGCACGCGGTAAACTCGCGACTTTCTGGGGAAAGTTGAAGTTTTCTAAGTAGGGGTTTGATGAATGGTTATCTATTTCAAGAAAGGCAAGCATCAGTGGAAGCGCAAACCCCATACGCTGACCTGTGTTCGGGACGATGGAAGTGTCACTTGGACGCAGCTCCCTCGTGGAATTGTGCAGCACGACTTCGCTCACTATGTTATTGAAACAACGCTCGGTTTAAAAAATGCGTTCTTGGGGCTTGTGGCGAAAGGGTACGACATCCCGGATTTCAACTCACCGAAAGCGGCGCGCCCTTTTGAAATTCCAAAGGAAGCGATCAATGTTGAGCCGATTGTCGCACTGTTACAGGCGGATATGTTGGACGATGGGATTGAGCCGAATGGTATATTTCGAGATTACAGTGCCTCGCTTCCAATAAACGTCACAGACGCACAGTTGACGGTAATGCGACAGGGGTTGCAGAAACTGCTACAACAGTGGCGGGATTTACAACCCGGAGAGTCAATGACGCTGCAGTTTTAAAATATAGAACGCCGCGAGGTATTCTTGTTACGGCACAACGGAGTGTGCCTACTGCTATACCTTACGGCGTTTTGTTAGTTTTTGTGAGTTTTACGAGTCACCGTTTTTGGTCAACCGCTCAACAATTTGTTCAACGGCACCCTCTGCACGTTCCCGAATCTGATCGGGTGTGAGACTCTGAATCGGGTGTGGCACTGTGAGGGGTTCCAAGTCGCTATGCCCGAGCACGCGCGCCTGGACTTTGCCTGCAGCGAAAAAGACCTCTGTACAAACGGCAACGCTGGGGACACCGCGTTCCTCTAAAGCACTTCCGTCGTGCATACTGCACGATATGCAAGAGCCTCAGTCGGCAAGTCCTTCAATAACGAAGTCTGCCTGCTCCGCGAGTTCAGCGAGCAATTCCGTCGGTGCCGGACGCGTGAACGTCGGTTTTTTGACGTGAATCACTTCGGCAAGGTCAAACCGTTCTTGCATTAATTCAGCGATGCGGTCAAGAAAAATATCACTACCGTTTTTCGTAATGTTCAGTAGCCCCATCACTTTTCCATCAAGGCTATCGAGCCGCGGTGAGAGAAATTTCGCGGGTGCATCACCTTGAGAGGTTGGATCGAGTAAAGTGGTGTTTGGCATTAGAAAACCTCAACATTCTGTTGCTGGCGAGATTTATAACTTCGCCAATCCTTATTCTGTTGCTGGCGAGGTTTCCGAACCTCGCCAATCTTTCCAGAGATTATGTAGATGAGCCGGATGCTTCCATCTGCAGCTGCTGCGACTTTGCCATCGCATCTTCTGCTTCTTGGATCATCCCTTTTCGTTGGTAACACACGGATAAACTGGTATATGCGAGCGGGTCCTTCGGATTAATTTCTATGGCTTTCTGGACAGCTTCAATGGCTTCATCGTATAAACTCAGCCGTTCATAAGCGTGTCCCAACCCAAGGTGTCCTTCGATGTAGGCTGGATACGTGTCAGTGAGTTCTTTGAAAGCGTTGACAGCCGCTTCAAGATCGTTCTCCGCGAAGTGCGTGAGCGCAGCGTCATAGAGTTCTGCTTCGGTTGGCATTTTTTGTGTCCTTTGGGGTATAAGTTTAGCGAAATTTTATCAGAAAATAGGGTAAATGTCAAACATAAAATGATTCTGAAAAACCGTTTGGATATTGCGTCGTTTTGCGGTATGCTATAAGCATATTCGTTAAGGAGCTTTGAAACTTGCGCGATTACACTGAAATCACTGAACGTCTGAAACGCTTGGATGTGTCAATAGCCTTACTCGGTACTGTCCACGGTTACCCGATACATCAAATCTGTTTAGCGTCGTCCACACGAATGCCGAGGCGTGTTCTTATCACTGGTGGTATGCACGGCGATGAGCCCGCTGGCGTTGAGGCAGTCTTACAATTCCTTGAACGAGACAATATCCCACTCCTGAAAAACTTCTCGTTTTTAGTGATTCCGTGCATTAACCCATACGGTTACGTTCATAACACGCGTGAGACGCTTGATGGTGTAGACATCAACCGCGCCTTTGAAGCAGAAGATATTGCTGAGGTCGCTATTGTCAAAAAAGCACTCGGTCAAACCCAATTCTCGCTCGCAATAGACTTCCACGAAGATTACGAGGCGACTGGATTTTACCTCTACGAAGGCAAACGGGACGAAAAATACATTGGACCCGAGCTCGCCGCCGCTGCCAAAACAATCGGTCCTGTAGATCCAGAAGACACAGATATAGATAAAGAGGCACCAAATCTCACCGAAGGGGTTTACAAAGTCTCACCCGAATGGGGCACGGAAGGTTTGATCCCTTACCTGTTGCATTTTCACAGTGAACATGTTATTATCTCTGAGACACCAACAGTCTGGGGACTTCAACAACGCGCATCGCTCCATTTAACAATACTGGATACCGCGCTAAGTATCATATCAGGAAAGGACGTATAGATGGCAGATCAACAGGTACTCTCAAATGTCAATACCGCTTCTCAACCTTCAACTCTAAAAATCACGGACATGCGTATTGTGAGGACCCAAACGGGGGGTCCTATCTTGAAATTGGACACCAACCAAGGTATTTATGGGCTTGGCGAGGTTCGTGACGGTGCGAGTCCGACGTATGCGTTGATGCTCAAGAGTCGGATTCTGGGTGAAAATCCGTGTAACGTCGATAAAATCTTTCGGCGGATTAAACAGTTCGGTCATCACGCACGGCAGGGCGGTGGGATCTGTGGAATCGAAATGGCACTCATGGACTTGGCTGGCAAAGCGTATGGCGTGCCGTGTTATCAACTCGCTGGTGGTAAATTCCGAGACAAAATCCGATGCTATAGCGATACCCCGTCCCTCAGAGACCCTGAAGAAATGGGTAAGGTACTCCAAGAACGTATGGACAGAGGATTTACCTTCCTGAAGATGGACATCGGTGTTGGGTTACTGCGTGGAACGTCCGGCACAGTTTCTGCACCGGCAGGGCATTTAGAAACGTCTAACCTAATGCACCCCTTTACCGGCATCCGCCTGACCGAAAAGGGTATCGCTATATTGTGTGAATATGTGGAGACGGTTCGCGGCATTATCGGTTATGAAATACCGCTCGCGGTTGATCACTTCGGGCATATCGGTATTGAGGACTGTATCCGTATCGCGCGGGCATTGGAGAAATACAATCTTGCATGGCTTGAGGACATGGTGCCGTGGCAGTATACTGACCAGTATGTACGTCTCTCGAACTCATGTGCGACACCCATCTGCACGGGCGAAGACATTTACTGCAAAGAGGACTTCATGCCGTTGTTTGAGAGTCGTGGGATTGCGATAGCACACCCCGATATTGCGACATCCGGTGGGATTTTAGAAACAAAGAAAATCGGTGATCTGGCGGAGGAACACGGCATTGCGATGGCACTCCACATGGCGGGTACACCTATCGCTGCGATGGCGAGCGTCCACTGTGCCGCAGCGACATCGAACTTTTTGGTGTTAGAAAACCATTCTGTTGACAATCCGTGGTGGGATGAGATGGTAACAGGCTTGCCGAACCCGATTATTCAAGAGGGTTATATCGATGTTCCCGAAACTCCGGGGTTAGGGATTGATCTTAATGAAGAAGTGATCCGAGAGCATCTCCATCGGGATGAGACAGACTACTTCGCGCCAACGACAGAGTGGGATTCGGAGCGTTCGCACGATAGGTTGTGGAGTTAAACCTGTGTGTAAGGGCGGATCTCATATCCGCCCAATTTCACAACATTACTGCCCGAACGCGTTTGCCACAGCCACCAAATCCAAGACATTGACCACACCATCGCCATTGACATCAGGAGTATCTTTCCCAAATCCATTGGCAACCGCGACCAAATCCAGGATATTTACAATACCATCTCCATTCACATCCGCTGTAGGAGGGGTTTGTAACCCCGATTTCAGATAGATTTCGCCATCTAAATCAGGGAGAGTGTGAAGTGTGTTTCTAATGCCACTTTCCACACCTATCGCCTGTTCTGGTAGTTGAACGGCTTGAGGGACACCACTCCGATTATAGACCGCCCAGCCGTTAGTGAACTCACGGATAAAGAGGCCATCTCGATTTTGGTAGCGTTGTGCTTTTTCACCGATGGGTTGTCCGAGATCGGCATCCCAGAAATCGTACCAGATATGCACGTGCTGCATATAGCCATCAATGAGATGTGGGACTCTAAAGATACAATAGCCGTCAGAATGTGTCAGAGACATTGTGGTGAAAAGTCGCATCCAGCGTAAGTTGTTTGGACTTTCAAAGGGTTCAAAGACCCCATGTCCTTCCAAGACGTTGATTCTCGGTTCACGGAGATTCGCCTCATTCCAGAGCAGGGCATCCTCAATTTCCATGAGTCCATCGTATGTATAGCCTGCCAGAGAATCCCTCCCGGTTTCCATATAGCTGCCGTTAACCCAGTCTTTATATGCAGTCAATTTTGTTCGGTTTGCATTTACGAGTATAAGAAAGTCATCTCGAACACGTTCGCGTATACCTCGCAAAATATTTGTAGTGGCTGCTATGATTTCTTCATCGCTTGCCTTATAATTCTCTCTCCCTACACCTTGAGTGTTATTATGCGCAAAGTTATCAAAAAAAATCCCCTGAAAAAGCCCACAGTTTGCAATACCCACCTGACGATTTATGAGAAGTTGTTGGACTTCAGGATTCAGAAAGTCAATCTGAAATTCATCCCAAGGTACGTCAGTTTGCATAATGTTTCCATCCGCATCTCTCAACCAGAAGTCAGAATCTGGCGGAAAGAAATCCAAGTGATGGGAAATATTGAAGTTTCCATTTGTAAGATATATGAAATTGGAGTTGCGTTCGCTATATTTTTGATAGGCAGCCTTAGCAACTGACAAATCCCCCTTGAGTTGTGTCGCTAATCCAAGGGTCGGTTGTGAGTGTGTGCGTGCCCATGTCACCGCATATCCTTCAGGTTCTGCAAAATATGTTATGTCATGTTTCGCAGCGACATCATAATACACATCTGGATTGTCTTGTCCAAACCACCGAAGCGGGTCTCTTTCAACCAAACTACTCCCCGGCAGTGCGATTGAGGGATAAGTTCTCTGGATAGGCGATAGCAATGGTGGAATCTCACATATCTCATCATATAAAAATGTTCTGAGATTCAGCCCGATCCGCGGACCTATACTGCCACCAAGCGTGTGGCGTATATTCAGAGATTCTAACTGTGTCAGCACTCCCAACGGCGTAAAGTCCAATATCGGATTGTGTGCAAGTACGAGAGATTTGAGGTCTTTCAAACCCGCCAAAGGTGAAATGTCCACGATTTGATTACAGCAAAGATCTAAATGCTCTAGGTTTACAAGAGATGCAAGTGCGCTCACATCACGAATCTGATTGAGTCCGAGATTAACACCGGTGAGTGTATGAAGTGCCGCTAATGATGATAAATCGCTGATCTGATTCCCAAACAGACTGAAACCCGATAATTTCGATAGATGTTGAAGTGGACTTATATCTTGTACCTGATTGCCCCCTAAATTGAAACTTGTCATATTTTGCGCGAATTCCAGCCCGGTAATATCTGTAATCCCTATATCATTTGCCTGGAGATGCGTGAGCCAGAGGATATTCTCTTTTGTCAGTGGAACAGGGGCAGGCAGTTCAAGTTCTGCCCGGATGGCTGCACGCAATACAGGATCTGGCATCCACTCCTCTTGTGCTGGCGTTATACTACACGTAAAGCCAAATACAATAAGAACACATAAGCATGACCTGCTAAACTGTTTCATTTTTATGATCTCACTTACTGCGGAATCACAGCAACATAAACCTGCGAATGCCCCGAAGCATCCGATGTATACACAACAGCTCTCTCATCAGGACTAAAAGACGGATGCGGATGCGTCCACTGCGGTCCGTAGACGGTATCGACCTTCATCTCCATCCAACTGAGGGCTTTCTCTCTGTCGCCTGCCTGCTGTGCCGCTGCCCAATCCTCCGCGAGGGCGTATCGATCGGTTTTCCACTGACTCCCACTGGACGAGCTCTGCGGATAACAGATAGGCGTATGTGCACCTGTATCCACGTCAACCAATCGCAAACCGATGTCAGGATGAACAGTATCACACAACACCTTTGTTCCGTCGCGGTTGCTGGCGATGTGCCAAGCGTTGAAATCCGCAATCGTCTGCATTTGTAAAGTTTCCAGAGACATCCGCCGAAGTGCATAGGGCCAATGCGTCACAATCAGTGCGTCCAGTGCACCGAGGAAGGTCTCGTGGACAAGAAACTCGTTGTTATCGTGCTGATAGAGCGAAAGGTTTTCCGTGCCGTCTCGTTTGATAGTCCACATCCGCGGTGCCGGGTCGCCGGAATACGCAATGAGATCGGGGTGTTTCGGGTGGAATTGTGGATGGATAATCGTCTGGTCTGGAGAGGTATAGATGACCTCACCACCGCTGCCGTCGGTAGCCGTAACGGTGATGTGTGATTTGTCGTCACGTTTCATCGCCGTCACGATAAACCGTTCATCTGCACTGACGCTGCATTCGCCGAGACTTCCATTCGGAAATTCCGCAAGCACGCGTTCTTTGAGCGAATCAAGATGGATTGCTTTTATGGCATCCCCTTGCGTAAAAAAGAGTTCTGTACCGTCTTTGGAGATCACACCAGAGTAGCCGTGGATATCGTCGGCATCCGTTAGCTGCACAATATCGCCGTTGGGGAATACCAACTTGAAAAAATTCGGCTTTCCTGAACGGTAGGAGGTAAAGATGAGATGTTCTTGGTCGGGAGTGAATGAAGATGTCAGGAAGTAGAGGTTATGGTTGATAGAGGTATCGTTTGTGAGTTGATAGATATGCGCGCCCGTTTGGCTGTCTTGAAACTCGCGTAGTTCGGAAGGGTGAACGGACGCTTTCGCGTATTTTGCCATAGTGTTCTCCATTGCGTTTAGGGGACCACGAGCTGAATACAGTCTTCCACCACGGTGCTAAGCGTTCCATTCTTCGCACTAAATCCGTGTCTCGATTAATTCAGATGACACATCTTGTTGGGTTTGAACGGGTAACGTAAATGATGGCAATGGAACATCATAACCAGCTTCTTGTAGACCTTCGATATGAAACTCGATAGCTTCAGCGATCAATTCCCGTACGTCTTCCATTGTCTCACCTACAACGGCACATCCTGGAAGGTCAGGAACGTACGCACCATAGTTGTTTCCACATTTTTCAAAAATAACAACATATTCCATAAGTTCTACAGATTGAACAAGTAGTTCAACAATTGCATACCTTCTCGGAAGTCAGGAATAATAATATCCGCACCGGCACGGATGAGGCGTTCTCGTTTATCGGCGTTCATGTTGTACATATTGTCCTCTACAGACGCAACACCGACGGCGATTGCGCCTACCTCTTTGGCATTTTCGATCTCGACATAGCCGTCCCCGACAATGAGCAATTCGCTTCCGCTGTAGGAGCGAGCTGTGCTCGCGATATCCGTGATAATTTTCTGGATAACCATCGCTTTAGAGAATTTCTTATATTCCCGCAAGGCACCGAAGATCCCACCGTCAAAGTATTCCGCAACACCGAGAAGGGACGCTTCATTTTTCACGAATTCGACATCCGTTCCACTGGCGAGATAGCAGCTTATCCCCATTTTACGTAGGCTTTGAAGAAATTCCAAGGACATCGGCACACGCAGCGGATCGGGGGGCAGTGTGCCTGCCGCGAGTCCAGCAATCCGTTCCTCAACGACGGGCAACAGTCGGCGGTTATATTCGTCTTTGTAGGCGAGTGGGTCTTTTGGTGTCCCGCCGCGTTTCTCAATCTCTTCACCTAATTGAATCATCTGATAGATGGTCTGTTTGCCGGTCAGTCTATCGACAAATTCAACGACGAGTACTTCCAGTTCTTCTTGTGTTTCGGTGGTGTTCGTTTCGGTTTGAAGGCATTCAACCATCATTGGGACCATTACATTCTGCCACCCATCTCGGATAAGCGAAATAGTGCCATCGAAATCAAAGACGACATGACGGATGTTTCCCCTTTGAACCTCACGGTGAATCTCAATTGTGGTGTTTTCTAAGTTGTTCATAACGAATTTTAACTTGCAAGTTATACCGAGTGATCTCAGAATAAAAAGGCGTTGATTTCCCTTCTTTTTCCTGATAGTATAATAGGGCTTAGAGAGTTAAGCAAGTGTTTTTATCCTATTACACTGATAACTAACAACTACCGATACATGAAAGAAAAAGAGATACTCAAAAAAATCCAACGCATCGAAATATTTACCAATCGACTTGTTAACACTGTCTTCGCCGGGGAATATGAGAGTGTTTTCAAAGGACAAGGGATTACCTTTGACGAGGTCCGTGAATATCAGGTGGGAGACGAGATTCGTACGATTGATTGGAATGTAACCGCACGCATGGGGCAGGCTTACATCAAAAAGTATGTAGAGGAACGCGAACTCGTCATGATGTTGGTTGTCGATATGAGTGCCTCGACGGGTTTCGGGAGTATCGCTGAGACGAAAGCGGAAATTGCTGCTGAAATTGCGGCACTCCTTGCTTTTTCCGCTATCAAGAATAACGACAAAGTTGGACTCATCTGCTTCACGGATACCGTTGAACACTTCGTTGCGCCGCGGAAGGGGAGAAAACACGTCTTACGCGTCGTTCGGGATATTCTTCATTTTCAACCGAGGCAGCCCGGCACAAACATTGAAACTGCGTTGGCGTTTGTTGATCGTGTGCTCAAGCCGCATAGCGTTGTGTTTCTCATCTCTGATTTTAAGGATACAGGATATGAAAAGCAATTGCGTTTGAGCAGTAAACGGCATTCGCTTATTGCGATTGCCTTACAGGACAGACGCGAAGTGGAATTGCCGAATGTTGGACTCATAGAACTGGCGGATGCTGAAAGTGAAGAGACGGTCGTTATTGATACACGTTCTGAGACAGCGCGACGGTCATATCGAGAGCTGAATCAACGTGCCGATGCTGAACGTAGACAGATTTTCCGAGCAAGTCAAATCGATTCTATTCACATCAGAACAGATGAATCCTATGTAAAGCCACTTATCCGATTTTTCCGTCAACGCGCTGCTCGAGGCTAAGGCATGTGAGGTTATGAGTAGATTAGAGGTCCGAAATTTAACGCAAAGTTTTATTCAAAAAGATACCCGATTAGAGGTGTTGGGGACCTTGAATTTCTCTGTTGATGAAGGGCAGTTCGTCGCCTTATTGGGTCCCTCGGGTTGTGGGAAAAGCACACTTTTTAATATTATTGCTGGACTCCTTGTACCCGACACCGGAGAAATTTACCTCAATGGCAAACGCATCTATGGCAATACCGGCGATTTCGCTTACATGCAACAGAAGGATCTTCTCTTACCGTGGCGAACCGTTCTGAGAAATGTCCTCATCGGTCCAGAGATTCACAACGAACCGCTTGACACCGCGAGGGCAGAAGCACATAAACGTTTGGGGCAACTCGGATTAAGCGGATTTGAAAACAGTTATCCCACGCAATTATCCGGCGGTATGCGGCAACGCGTCGCGCTCGTCCGGACGCTCCTTTTTCGGAAAGAGGTGCTGCTTTTAGATGAACCGTTCGGCGCGTTAGATGCAATGACACGGACTGTCATGCAATCTATCCTGCTCGACATTTGGGCAGAGGGCAGACAGACCGTTCTGCTCATTACCCACGATATTGAGGAGGCCCTGCTGCTTGCAGATAAAATTTATGTCTTGACAGCCAGACCGGCTATACTCAAGGCAGAGATTCCTATCGCTATACCGCGTCCACGGAACATTACAGATACCGCTTTCATCGGCTTGAAAAAGGAACTTTTGGACTTGCTACAGGTTGAGATGTCAAATGTTTTCGATGTAGGCTGATCCTATTTCTCATCGGAGTCTTTTGTCAATGTCCACCAGAATGAGCGTGACGGACGGTTCATGTTGTCAAACATCTCGTAATTTCCCTTTTTACAAAACTCGTAGAGTGCTTCGGTCAAGGGAATTTTGAATCCTGCTTTCTCTACTGCTGCAAGGAAATAGGGGAGTTCGGGATATTTAACGACGAGCGTGTTCCCGGTTCCATCAATGATGCGTTTAGCGATTCTGTCAAACTGTCCACGCCATCCATCACCCATACCGACTGCGTTGCGGATTGCCTCTGGGTCTACACCCGCACAGACCCCATAAGCCATCGCCTCCATGAAAGCTGCATCACCGAGTCCCATCGCCAGTTGGTTCACACCTTTGACAATCTGACCGGAACCACTCGGACCGCAATACACTACGTATTTCGGTTCACCGATGATTTCCAAGATTGGGCGGTGATTTTCGACAACCGCTGCATCGCCACCTACGAAGATCCGAAGTGTCCCTGTTTCGGATCCATTGGGTCCACCACTGACTGGTGCATCTATCAGGGTCGCCCCTTTTTCGGTGAGTGCTGTTGCGATGTTCCGTGTCTGTTCTAATTCTGTCGTGCCTAAATCAATAAAAACGTGACCGTCGCGGGCATTAGGAATAAGGTGTTGTTCAGCGACGCTGCAAAAAACAGCAGAGGAACGCAAACTGGTCATAACGACATCACTATTTTTCACAACCTCGTTGCTATCTTTTTCTGAAGTTGCGCCTATTGCAGTGAGGGCATCGCATTTTGTGGGGTCGATGTCATATCCTATGAGCGGATACCCGGCGTTATGCAGATTCTTCGCCATCCGTCCGCCCATGTTTCCGAGTCCAATAAAACCGATTGTCGGGAGTTGTTGAGATGTCATAATTTTTCTGTGATTTCGTTTCTGAGAGTTATTGGTACAATTATGCTACCGTTGGTGTAATTGTCCAAACATCCAACTTATTTAAAATTGCCTCACCATCCTTGGTGAAAATTGAGATGCCGAGGCTGTCCGCACGCGTCGGATAGATGCGCTGGGTTAAACACTGTCGGCTGTTGGCGAAGATTTCCAGTACAGACTTGTCTAAAAAGATATGTAATTTCAGTGGTTCCCTTTCAGTCAATGTGAAGGGTGCTGTCTGTGAATGGGTATAGCGTTCGCCGCCGTCTTCGTCTTGTGGTGTGAGGCGTGGGTACTGGACTTCATCATCTAAGGTTGATTTTGTGAGATCGATTTTGAGTTGTTCAGTGCTTGACAAATAGGCAATAGTCGTTTCCTCTTCACCATCGGGAGAACGGCGAACCTTCAGCCCGAATTCTGTCGCGCCCTGCGGCTCAATTTCCACCTTTAGTTCCAAGCAATCGCCTTGCACCGCTTCAATATTGAGTTCCATATCAGCGTTGAGTTGCACTGTTTCTTGGTGATAATGCTTAGCACGGAGTTTCTCAAGTTCTGGCGCAGCTTCAATCCGTAGATTTCCATCTTCACTCAGTGAGAGGATCCGTGGCAGCGTCATCACGGAAGCCCACCCATGTTGCTCCCATGGACGGGCTTCGCGAATCCATCCGAAGAAGATACGCCTTCCTTTGTCATCAAGAAGCGTTTCGGGTCCAGAGAGCTGCCCGCCTTGCCAGTTCATACGTCCGTGTGTTTCGGGATAGAATGTTTCGTTTTCGTAATGTCCTAAATAATAGTGCGCCATCCCGTACGGACGGTGACCGTGCATCAAGAGCATATATTTGTCACCGAGTGAGAAGAAGTCTGGGCACGCGCAATCTTCGATTTCATCTGTCCAACGCCGCGAAGATTTATAGAATGGACCGCGGTATTCCCAGTGAATACAATCGTCTGAACGGAAAAGGCTGGTCGCATCGCCTTCATATCCGGGTCGGCTGTTCTTGTTGCCGATCAGGGCATAATAAGTACCGTTTTCGTACCATGCACACGGGTCGAAAACGTGGTACTCTTGGGGTTCCTCTGGTATTGGGATGACAGGATTTGCAGGTGAAGGCTTCCAATGGATCAAATCATCGTCGTCACTGGTTGCGATACAGGTTCCTTGGTTCGGCACATGGTAAATCATTGTCGGAATCGGTGCGTTTTCAATGGCATCGCCGCTGTATATCCCGCGTGGCATTGATCCGTCTGTGGCAGGTTTTATCGCCGGTGGATGGTGTATCCAATGGACCAGATCGCAGCTGGAGGAGTGATCGAGGACTGGCAGCCATTCGTCTGTATTTGGATTTGGCATCCGTCCGAGATAGAAGACGTGGTAACGTCCGTTCCAAAAGATGGTGCAGTTTGCATCGTTGAAAAATCCGTCGGGTGGGATTAAGTGGTAACGCGGACGGTGTGGATCTGCCGAGAGGTATTCTCGCAATTCACGTGCCTTTCCAACGCGGTCATAAAGGTCTTCGATTGAGATTACTGGATACATTTACTATCAATTCTCCTTATCGTTCCGATGCTGCCTATGAACTGAACACAACAGGCAGTATGAAAGTATAGCACAGTAGGAAGGGAGTGTCAAGAACGAATTGGTGCCTGCTGAATTTGCTTGGATTTATAAAGCCCATTTTTTCTTGATTTTTTTTGTTTTCTCTGATATGCTACCGATGCTGAGTTATAGTATCACTGGATTGGGCGAGTTTTGCTTCGTCCTGTAATAGGGCGATTGAGGCGAATCGCGCCCTTAAACCACAATTTGTCTTAATTTCCTTAGACTACTTTTCCAATGTAATGGACCCGAATAAAGGAGTTTCTAAAAAATGATACACCTAATTAGATGCGCCTTGATTTTGGCGTTACTTGTTTTTGGGACGTATAATGTGGCGGCGGAAATTTTGTTACAGGAAGATTTTGAGGGCGATTTGGACTTAACGACGAAATGGCAGACGGGGCACCCCAAATTTGTTTACCCAAAAGACGGTATCCTCTATTTGAATCAAGGGAAATCCGGTGGGGACTATGTGAGTCTGCGGTCTGTTCAACACTTCAACGATATGGTTATCTATTACGAATGGTTCATCATTGAATGGAGTGGACAGGGAGATGGTGGCGGTGCATTGCGGCAGACCCCAGATGGTTCTTATTGGATGCGCTGGTGGGGACGCAACAGCGTTAAAGTGACAACGAACAAAGCTGGACCGGTCGCTGCTTGGCAACCTTTTCCGGCGAAGGGTGGACCCGCGTCGTCTAACTACGATGCAGCCTCTGAACATTTCATACTCAAAGCGGCACTGATGACAGACGAAAAGCGGGTGACCATTCATATATGGGACATCACTGATAAAAAGAAAAAGGTACAGGTCGCTGAGTGGGAAATCAAGGACGATACTTACAAGGCCGGAAATATCAGTTTCGACTGTTGGAAGTTCGGTATTTATGGTGTTGATAACGTTGTTGTTGCTACACCTGAGCATGAAGAAGAGATCTTCGCCGATAATTTTGATCCACAAAAACTTGCTGTTGAACCTGAAGGAAAACTTGCGACAAGGTGGGGAGACCTGAAATCAAAGGTTCGATAAACTGAGAGGAATTGAGACATGACAAGATGTGCGCTTATCAGCGGTAGAGGTATGGGGTTAATGCACGGGGGGAACTTCCACAACCATCCGGACGCGGAGGTCGTCGCAGTGTGTGATATGGACCCGGAACTCCTCGCGAAAGCAGAAGAACAATTTGGAGCCCCCGGTTATTCGTCGATTGAGGAACTCTTGGCAAACTGTGATGCGGAACTCGTGCTTCTCATTGTCAATGAGACCCGTCGCATTCCCCCGCTTCGGCAGTTGCTCGAAGCCGGACGCAATGTATTCACAGAGAAGCCGCTCTGTGGATTAGAGGGACAACATCGCGTACGGGAACCTGATCTCGCTATTGCAGCACCCGCTATCGCAACATGGCGCGATTCTGGGCTAAAGTTCGGTATTGACTTCAACTACCGATTTATGCACCATTTCCGAAAACTTCACGATGACGTTGCAGAAGGTCGGTTAGGTGAGATCCGGATGGTACACGCTCGCGCACATTTCAATTGCTGGTCGCATGTCATTGATCAGATTCTCTGGACGATGGGCACACCGGAGTGGGTGAGTGTTATCGGGGATCCGAAGCAAGACCGCGACTGGGAACGCTTGATTCATATCGGTTGGGAAAATGGAGTCATCGGATCTCTGAGCGGCACGAACCTATGGGGCTACGATGATCACCCGCTCCGGGTGAAAGTCCTTGGCGAGACATCTTACGCCGAGGCGCGCGGTTTAGAGGGTTGGTACTGTCGGCGGAAAGCGAATAGTTCCGAACACGAGGAACTCTGGGAAGCCGAAGCCGGAAGTCCAGAGATGCCGGAGTCTTTTAAGCGGATGGCGGATGGTGTCATTAAAGCGATGCGCGCCGACACATCTTTTCCTGCTGACGGTGAAGCCGCATGGAATGAACTCTTATTTGAAGCAGCGGTACATCGCTCCGCCTTGCAAAATGGTGCGCGGGTATTCCTCGCAGATGTCGAGCGCGCAGCACTGGTCTAACCGAATGTCCAATGAGCAAGATTCTTATAGGGGCAGGTCTTGTGCCTGCCCTTTGTGTTGATATTTTTGTAGGGGCAGGTCTTGTGCCTGCCCATCCTACTTTTAGGCAGCCCCACCTTCAACAGCGATCTTAATCGCGTCTTTGCCATCTAAGTGATAGCTGCCGTGAAGCGCGTCAAACCCTTTAGACACATCTTCTAACGGGAGGATGTGGCTGACAAATCCTTCAAATAAGTGTGCGTGTTTTTCAAGCATCGGGATAGCGCGGAGGAAATGTTTCCGCTCGAATCCCCAACCGGCTTCCAATCTCAAGTTTTTACGCATCAGCATCTGATTCGGATTGCAGTCAAAAGAGCCGACATCTACGAAATGCCCATAGACAACATAAGTTCCGCTATGCCTGATATAATCCAAACCTTCGGGGATAGCACCCAGAAAGCCGGTGCATTCGTAGACGACATCGGCACCTTCACCTTGCGACGTGTTTTCACGGACAATCTTTTTCCGTTCTTCTGGGTCTGGTACTTCGGCGATGTCAATGATAAGGTCTGCTCCCAATCTCTTTGCCATTTCAAGCCTTCCTGGAGGACCACCGACGACAATCAGCCGACCGGCACCGGAGACTCTTGCCCAATTGAGTGCGAGCAGCCCAATCGGACCGGTTCCTTGAATCACCACCGTATCCCCAAATTCTATTTTCCCACGTGACACACAGTGCGCTGCACAAGAAGCCGGTTCGGCGAGAACAGCGATTTCCGGGGGTAGATCGGTTTTAAGGAACATGTTTGTGTCTGGATTTGAAAGATAGATGTACTCACTGAATCCACCGCGCAGATACGGTGCTTCTTCTGATGGAGAGAAACCGAGTCCACCACTCGGAGAGAGCGCGATCCTGTCACCTTCTTTAACTGGATTTCCAAGGTAATCTGTTTCGACACCTTCCCCCAGTGTATCAATCACACCGACGTTCTCATGTCCGAGAATAATGTCATGTTTGATATGTCCGAATTCCCAGTTGTGGAGGTCGGTACCACAAATGCCCCCTAACTCCTGACGTACTAAGACCGTTCCTGGTGCCGGATCAACGATCGGATATTCTCGGACTTCAAAATTTTTGCCACTCATCACAGTGGCGCGTGCGGTTTTGGTTCCCATTGTAAAACTCCTTCTCTTAGAACTATCAAGAGATTTTGACAACTATTTTGCCGAGTTTCTCACCTGTGAAAAGTGCCATAAACGCCTTTGGCGCATTCTCCAAACCTTCTATGATTGTCTCTTCCCACTGTATCTTGCCTTCAGATATCCATTGGCGCATGTCACGATAAAATTCAGCGTTCCGCTCCATGAAATCGGTGACGATAAACCCTTGCAATTTAATTCGTTTACCGATAGCAGAACTGAGGTTTGTCGGACCTGGTGTCGGTTCAATATCGTTGTATTGGGAAATCATGCCACACAGCGGAATACGTCCATGCATATTCATCACTGCAAGTGCGGCTTGGAGATGTCTGCCACCGACGTTCTCAAAGTATACATCAAGCCCATCTGGGCAGTGTTTCCTGAGTTCGGCTTCCAAATCATCAACATTTTTGTAGTTAAAAGCCGCGTCAACACCTGCTTTTTCCAGCAGCCACGAGACTTTCTCATCAGAACCCGCGCTCGCGACGACCCGGCATCCTTTAATCTTGGCAATTTGACACACGATGGAACCGACGGCACCGGCCGCTGCGGAGACAAACACGGTTTCCCCTGTTTTCGGTTGACCAATCTCCAAAAAACCGAAATATGCAGTGCGCCCCGGCATACCGACGGCACCTAAAAATGACTGTAGGGGCGCGATCGTCAGATCAACAGGTGTTACGCTTTCTGCCGACGCGATGTAATGATCCCGCCATCCGAGCATACCTGTCACGTGATCGCCAACTTGAAACTGGTCGTTGTTGGATTGCACAATCTGCCCCGCACATCTGCCTTCCAGCGGTTGACCGAGTTCAACACCCCGCATCGCTCCCCGCATATACGGATCTACGGATGTGTAAAGGTTTTGGACTAATACCTCTCCTGCTGCAGGTTCAGAAAGGGGTGCTTCCACGAGTTCAAAATCACTTTCCTTCGGCATTCCGACAATCCGGTTCTTAAGCCGAATTTGACGGCTGACAAGGTTCGACATTCTTTTCTCCTCTCGACTGGTAACTTGATTTATCTGATTTGGTATTAATCTAATAATAGCATATTTAAGAAAAAAGTCAAGATGGGAGGTGCTTACCCTCGCAAAATTTGTTTGACATTTATCTGCAAATGTGGTTTGATTATAGTGAATTATCGAAATGTATAGACAGCTCCCCGAACTACTGACCCGAGAACCTACCTTCGATCTAAGGAGAAAAAATGAACGATCTCCCCAGTGAGTTTATGAGAACGGATTTTGGGCATGAAGTATACGATGGATGGTACCTTGAGCATGCGGGACACAATTTTGAGGCACCGGAATTTATAGAAAAGCATATTCCGTTCTATGAAAAGGCACTCCGGTTATCTAAAAATGACAAAATATTAGAGGCAGGCTGCGGAATAGGAAGTTATTCGCGTGAATTTGCAAGGTGTGGCTACCATATTATTGGCATGGACATGTCGCCCAACTTTCTTGCTGAAGCTGAAAGAATTACACGACTCGAAAATTTAGAGGTTGAATACCTTTTGGGTGACTATAATGAAATGCGTTTTGAAGAGGCGTTCTCCGTTATTTTCTTCGAGGGTTCGTTTTTTTATCAATCCAAGGAAGGTTTGGTGTCGCTCCTGAAACGGATTCATAAAGCACTCACACCTAACGGTAGGCTTTACTTTGTGCATTCAAATCCGTCAATGCGAAAGAATCAATCTCCAATGGCGGATTGGAATGAGATTAAGGAAAACGTGTTTGTCCTACAAAAGGTAGAATGGGACGAGGGGAATCAGGGGGAAAGAGGCACTTGGGTAAAAATAGATTTGGAGACGCAGAAACATTACAGATGCGACTTTTTTAATCAGCACCTCCAACCAGACGAACTTAATATCTGTCTCGCAGCAGCGGGGTTTACAGATTTCCATTTCTACAAGAAGCGGAGACTTGAAGACTTCCATCCAGAAGATAATGGGTTTTCTGTCGTGGCTAAAAAGTGATAGAAACTGGGGACAAGTATGAAAATCGAAAAACCGAAAGAGAAATATGACCAATTAATCGCCGATGGCTATTGTGTGATTGAGAATGTTTTGAAAGAAGGTATGCTGACTCGGCTTAGGATGGTGACTAACGAATTGCTTGACGCGCAAGGGGAAGATGAACGGGCTGCCTATCGTTCCTCTGGCAGCATGATTAGCGTTTATATGCATCCGTTGTTTGCAGAATTGGTTGCTTATCCACGTGCGTTGCAGGCTCTTGAGGCTTTGGGTTTCTTGAGACCCAAATGGTCGTCGGGGTACGTCATCAGCAAACCGCCGCAGAGTCCACCGCTATTTTGGCATCAGGATTGGTGGGGTTGGGATGATCCGTGCAGCTACACAGCACTACCCCAACAGTTATTCCTCATGTACTATCTGGTTGACACAACACCAGACAACGGGTGTCTCCGTGTGATTAAAGGTTCGCATCTCAATCGCCATCCCCTGCACGATATACTCCCCAGCGCGCACGGTGAGGCACTGCAACGCGTGGAGGATCCAAATCATCCGGCATACCAACACTTTTTGGGTGAAGTTGACATACCCGTGAAAGCGGGGGATCTGGTTATCGGCGATTCTCGACTCCTGCACGCTTCACACGGCAATCAATCAGACGAACGCCGGACTGTGATTACGCTCTGGTATCATCCGTTTTTTGCGCTGTTGCCAGCGAATATGCAAGCACATATCGGTAGACTACGGCAAAGTTTCGCGTGGTCGGACGCAGAGTGGGAACGGATTGCCGACCTCGCGCCGGTTTGTGATGACAGCGTTGAACCGCTGAAATGGAATCGGAATCCGGGACCTGAGTTGAAGTAATTGCACATCGACTGGAATGAATTTGATTTGAAAGAAACCAGGTGGCATGATATACTATACAGAAGATAAACTGCAAAATCCGAAAATGATGCTTAGGTGAAAGGAAGTTTTTCCATGCCACAATCCACGATTTTTCATCCTTACACGTTTGGTGAAGTGGAACGAAAAAAAATGGATAGCGATGGACATTTCGTTCTCCCCAGTGTACTCACGCCAGATGCGCAAGAGAAGTTGACGAACGCACTCTCGCATATTCATGAACTCTCTCGTACGTCAAAAGAAGGACATGAACCGAACCGATTTTCCGCAGAATATGACAGCTACCTCGAAAGCCTGATTGCACACCCACAGATGCTTGAACTTGCACAGAAAGTTTTGGAGGAAGATATTCGATACGACCATTGTGTGAGTCTCAATAGACCCGGAGGCAATCGTGGTATTGGCTGGCATAGCCACGGATACGCCGATGACAATCCGAGTTTGGGGTTCGTCCGAATTTTCTTTTACGTCAACGGGTTTGAACCCGACGACGGTGGGTTAAAGGCTGTTCCGGGAAGTCACCTCTATCGAGACGCGAGAATTCATGCCCCGACGGATGATGCACTCCGTGAAGGTTGGCTCACTGGCAGAAAGCACCCAGAGACTGGAAAACCGCTTGCAATTGAGGCGTTATCCGCACCCGCTGGTACAGTCGCGTTGATGTGGACGCACGCGGCACATGCAGTGAGTCCGAGAAAACCGGATAGTCATACACGGTGGTGTGTCGTTTATGCCTATAGGAATCCCGGCAGACCCTCCGGTGCCCGCTGGATTACCCCCGAATTTGAACGAAAGTCAATTCCCGGTGCGGAAGGATTAATGTCGCTTTATTAGCAGATAGCAAATCGCGAACAACGATCATGCCACAGAATAAACCTCACATCCTATTCCTCATCAACGACGAACATCGTCCCGATATCCAACCAATCGAAGGAGATGCAGCGATCCGTATGCCGACGCTTTCTCGGTTTATGGAGGAAGGAACATACTTCCGCAACGCTTATACCCCTTCACCGATTTGTGTGCCTGCCCGACAAAGTTTTCTTTCAGGACTTTATCCACGTAATTGCGGGAGTCTCAATTTTGGCGATCCGATGCCGACAGAGGTCCGAACGATTCCAGGACAGTTAGGAAACTATGGCTACTATACCTGCTGTGCCGGAAAAATGCACTTCGTTGGGGCAGATGTGATGCACGGTTGGCGCGAACGGGTGGGACGCGATATTATCGGTAATAACGGGTATCCGTATCCCGCTGTTAAAGATGAACACCACGCACGGATTGAACCCGAACCAGGCACAGGTATGAAACAGAACAAGGTGATTCAAGAAATTCGTGATGCCCAACCCGGTTTAGGACAGTGGATGATTCATGACCAATACAACGTAGACGGTGCGCTCCTGTTCCTTGAGGAGTATTTCGTCAACGCCTCTTACGATCGTCCAAAAGCAAATCCGCTCTGTATGGCGGTAAGTCTTATAGCACCGCACTATCCCTATCAGTGCCCGATGGACCTGTTTACCTACTACATGCAACGTGTGGAACCCATCATTGAAGAGCCGAACGAACAATTTGAATGCGACGATTTTTTCAGGGTTCGGGTCGGCGAAGATGTTACCTACCGTCAAGCACACCGAGCGACTGCTGCCTATTATGGGATGATTGAGTGGATGGATGCCCAGTTCAACCGCGTCATTGAGAAACTCGAACATCTGAACGTCTTGGACGATTTTATCATCGTTTTCCTCTCTGACCACGGTGAGATGCTTGGGACGAAAGGCGTATGGGAAAAACAGAGTTTCTTTGAGGCTTCGGCACGGGTGCCTCTCTCTATCTGGTATCCGAAGCGGTTTGGACGGGAACCGAGAATCGTTGAACAGAATGTCTCGTTAGTCGATCTGTTTCCCACTATATGTGAATTAGCAGAGATTCCGGCTCCTGATGAACTTGATGGGCATTCGCTTGTGCCCCTGATTGAGGGAGATGCGCCTGATTGGCATGACACCGTTTATAGCGAACTCTGGCGTGCCCAGAACGGCCCCTCTGTAATGGTCAAAGAGGGTTGCTTAAAGTACTTCCGATTTGACAACGGCAAGGGGTGGCCCGAACAACTCTTTGATCTCTCCAAAGACCCAGATGAACGGAACAACCTGATTGACGTGCCATCCTACACCGATGCGCTCTCAAGGCTGCGCTCGAAAGCCGAGGCATTGCCGCCACCACGCCGCAAAGATGAGAACAATAAGCTCATTGATCCACATCGCCCTATTACGAAATAAAAGTCGTCGTTTTTCCACTGTAGGCATCTTTGATACGTCGCACATGGTTTGAAAGCATATCCAATTCTTCTATCTCTTGGTAGGAGAAGTATCCGTATTCCGTTGTTTCGCAACTCAGTCGAAGTTCACCACCCACAATTTCCGCTTCAAAGCATAGAGCCACTAACTGGATTTTGTTCCCGTCTCGATATATAATCAATTCGTGTGGAGTTGTGTAAACGCCGATTAGGTGCTTTACGACGACTTGCAAACCTGTCTCCTCTTCTACCTCTCGAATACATGCCTCACTTGCGCTTTCACCCGGCTCCATCCCGCCACCCGGTAAGCACCACTGGTTGTTATCCTCACGTCTCGTTAGCAGAATCTTTTCGCGATTCTTGTCAAAAATAGCAGCCGAGCATCCGACGCGAAGTGTGCCGTTTTTTCCAATCCGATGCCCTGTAATAATTTGAGCCATTTCCAATCTCCTGCCATCCTTGAATATTATACTTTAAAGTATAATACTTTGGAGTATATTAAAAATCCAATAAAATTAATAGCAGTTGCAGATATTTTACTTTTGTAACGTAAGTTGCTATTTTCGTAGCATAGATTGTTAGTTTGTGTAAAAGACTGCGCGCAACTTAACAGGATACGCTACAAAACCGAGCCGGGCATCCTCGCCCGCGTGTGTCAGACGAAAACGTTTTTTAGAAAAAATGTTGACTGTGGTCAGCAATTTCGGTATAATGTCGGCAGTATAGTACCGTATAAGAATAAAACCTTCAGGAGGCTTATTACGATGTTAAAGCGAAGTTTGGCATTCAGTTTCGGACTCCTGTTTTTTGGGGTCAATGCGTTTTCTAACGTGTGGTACAGTGAAAATTTTGACAACTTCAAAGATGGAGACATCGCCGGGCAAGATGACTGGAAGACAGTCATGAACCAAAAAACTTGCCAAATTGGAAGCGAGGTGAAGCGCGGGGACACAGGCAAAAGTATTCTGATCACAGAAAACACAATGGTCGTCAGAAGCTTTGAAGGCACCCACGATGGAATTCAGTATGCTTCATTGTTCACGCAGCGGGAAAAGGGCGAAGGCACAATGCTGTTTTATATCGGTGGAGATGCCATCAAGTGGGGTGGAGCTGCCGTGTTTAATATTTCGCCGGATGGTGCTATCAATGCACTCGATGGCAATGCAGGCCAGCAGGTGACGCAAGGAAAACTGGGGGAATGGCATCATTTCCGTATCGTGCTTGATTTTAAGGATAGAACTTATGACTTTTACGTTGATGACGAACAAGTCGTTGATGATTTCGGTTTTAGAGGCGAAGGGGGCAAAGGTGGCGTGAATCCGAGTCTCAGCTGGATCTTCTTCGGTTGGGATCACCCTACTGCTCTGACGGCTTATATTGATGACATTGAAATGGGAGACGGTGAGGGCGAAACGGCCGGCAAACCTCAAGCGGTTTCCGCTTCAGACAAACTCACGACGACTTGGGGAAGAATCAAGCAGCGATTGTAGTATGCGTTCATGTGCTGGTCTAAAGTTTGTAGTTGTAAGAGTGGTTGGACTTATATCAGCATAAGAAGTTGGGAATGGGCGATCAGTGTGGCACCGCCCGGATAAAAGATGGAGGAAAGGTTCTATAATGTCACAGACACTGCTATCACGTTTAGAGGGTCCGCTATGCGTTCGCAAAGGTTTTATGAGCCTTATCGTATTTCTGTTGGGTCTCACTGTAGTGCTGCAGCCTGCCGATGCCGAGAAACTTCGATTTGACCGTGATATTCGACCAATATTGTCAGATAAATGTTTCGCGTGTCACGGTCCCGATCCTGCAGTGCGACAAGCCGACTTACGGCTTGACACAAAAGAGGGAGCATTCTCTGCCCCGAGTGGTTATCCAATCATCGTTCCAGGGGAGCCAGAAAACAGTGAACTTGTCCTGAGGATAACACACGAAAATATCGACCAGCGGATGCCTCCTCAAATTTCCAATCGGCAGCCGACGCAGGAAGATATTGACACGCTCATCCAGTGGATTGCTGAAGGTGCGGAATGGGAAGAACATTGGGTCTACAATCTTCCCGAACGCGTTGATCCTCCTGCTGTTGAAAATACGGTGTGGATCCATAATCCTGTTGATGCATTTATACTCGGCAGATTAGAAGCAGAAGGGCTTACACCGTCCACAGAAGCAGACAAACGGACGCTCATTCGCCGCTTATATTTCGATCTTACTGGGTTGTTGCCTACGCCTGCTGAGGTGGAACATTTCTTAAGGGATGAAACCCCGGATGCCTACGAATTACTTGTTAACAGACTGCTGTCTAAGCCGCAATACGGCGAGCGGATGGCAATGTACTGGCTGGATTTGGTGCGCTATGCGGATACGAGCGGTTACCATGCTGACGAAAACGTGAGTATCTGGCCCTATCGAGACTATGTAATTCAAGCATTTAATGACAACATGCCGTTTGATCAGTTCACAATCGAAAATCTTGCAGGCGATCTCTTACCGAATGCCACAGTTAGACAGAAGGTGGCTTCCGGTTACAACCGTCTGAATCAGACGACCTCAGAAGGCGGTGCCCAGGCGAAAGAATATCTCGCTATCTATGCCGCAGACCGCGTACGAACGACGGCATCTGTCTGGTTAGGTGCGACGCTCGGCTGCGCACAGTGCCACGACCATAAATTCGATCCTTATACCGCAAAGGATTTTTATGGTTTCGCAGCGTTCTTTGCCGATGTAGAAGGGCCTGGGGTATATCCCGGTAGAAGTAAATGGGAACCTGTCGTGATGCTGCCGACTCCCACACAAGCATCTGCACGCCAAGATATTGACGATGAATTAGCAAAACTGCAACAGGTCTTCAAGGCTTCATCTCCCGGATTAGAAGCAGAGCAGACGGAATGGGAGAAGGAGGTGCTTTCGCTGCTTGACGCAACAGAAACGACCGATTTCGCGTGGGTAGACGATGCTCAAGCAAATGGTGGTAGAACTGAAGGCACATGGGAATTCGTCGGTAAAAATGAGGCACCCGTTTTCAGTAAACTGTTGTCGCGTCGGCAAACAGCGGCACCTGAACAGACCGTCCAGCACAGTTTCCGCAGTGCAAATCGGACGTTTACTTTAGCAGAAGGGGATCGACTATTTGCGTATGTCTGGCTTGATCCCGCATCGCCACCGGAGACAATTATGCTCCAGTGGAACGACGGCACTTGGGATCACCGGGCATTTTGGGGTGAAGACAAAATTAACTTCGGTGAGATTGGGAGTGACACGCCTGCGCATAAACCGATGGGACCGCTACCCGGAACAGGTGAATGGGTGCGTCTTGAGGTAGATCCCGCAGTTGTCGGGCTGGAACCGGGAAGCGTCCTGAACGGAATGGCTTTCGCGCAGTTTGGCGGCACGGCTTACTGGGACCTCGCTGGCATTGTGACGACTCGCGGCTCGGCGGTAAAACATACGCATACCGAGCAGGTCATCGCAGCGATTCAGGTCGATCCATCTGTCAGAACAACAGCTCAGCGCGAACAGATCGCAGCGGAATATCGCCGTATTACACCTGCACTTGACGGTATTCGGAACCAGATTGCGAATTTAGAGAAACAGAAGACTGAGCTTGAAGCAGAGATACCCTATTCGTTAACAACTGTATCTACGCTCCCGCGGACGACCCGCGTATTGCCACGAGGCAATTGGATGGACGATTCGGGTGAGATTGTCGAACCGATGATACCCGGTTTTCTCGGTAATTTGGGTATCAAAAACCGCCGTCCAAACCGCTTGGAGCTCGCGCGCTGGATAGTGTCGGAAGAAAATCCGTTGACTGCCCGCGCCTTTGTGAACCGTCTCTGGGCACTCTATTTCGGAACAGGATTATCTCGCGTCTTGGACGATCTCGGGGCGCAAGGTGAACCGCCGGTACATCCTGAACTGCTTGACTGGCTCGCTGTGGAGTTTATGGAGAGTGGGTGGAACGTCAAACATATCGTGAAACTTATTGCCACCTCAAGTACGTATCGCCAATCCTCGAAGTCAAACGAGGTACTGAACGAAAAGGATCCTTACAACCGTCTACTTGCACGCCAATCAAATTGGCGGCTTGATGCGGAGGCAGTCCGCGATAACGCATTGCTCTTGAGTGGGCTGCTTGTTCCTAAGATCGGTGGTCCGAGTGTCCGACCTTACCAACCGGTGGGGTACTACTCGAACCTAAACTTCCCGAAGCGTGTCTACGCTCACGATACAGGAGAAAACCAATATCGCCGCGGACTCTACACGCATTGGCAGCGCACGTTCTTGCATCCGAGCATGATGGCGTTTGATGCGCCAAGTCGTCAGGAATGTACGGCTGAGCGCGCCACCTCTAACACACCGATGCAGGCATTGACCTTACTCAACGACCCAAGTTACGTTGAAACAGCGCGCGTCTTTGCGTCGCGGATTATCCAAGAGGGCGGCGAATCTGTCGCTGATCGTATCAATTGGGCGTATCAGTGGACGTTGTCTCGTCTGCCGGAGCCAAAGGAGTTGGAGATTGTGACAAATCTCTATGAAAAGCATCGAGCCGAGTACATCTCTAATGTTGATGCCGCTGACGCGTTGGTTACAACAGGCGAGGCTCCGCTAACAGAGGACATTGCACCTGATGAATTGGCAGCGTGGACTTCTGTGGCACGGGTGATATTAAACCTGCACGAGACGATTACGCGGTATTAGGATTGAACAGGAGGTATAAGGTATGGCTATAGATATTCATGAAGAAACCAATCTGCGTCTTACGAGACGCACATTTCTGGGCAAAACGGTGCGGGGTGTTGGGTCGCTCGCGCTCGCATCTCTGCTGTCCCCATCACTCATCAATGCAGCGGAAATTGAGAAGTGGCACGGAATTATTACCACACCGCATGTGCCACCGAAGGCGAAATGCATTATTCATCTCTGCATGGCAGGTGGACCCTCGCACTTGGAGACGCTGGACTACAAGCCGAAACTCGCCGAACTGGACGGGCAACCGATGCCGAAGTCTTTCACCGAAGGACAACCGATTGCGCAGCTCCAAGGGCAAGCGGATTCCCTCAAATGCCTCGGCCCTACACACGAATTCAAGAAGTTTGGAGAGTCAGGGCAGGAGATGAGTACGGCGTTTCCGCATATCGGGACCCTCGCTGACGATATCTGTATCGTCCGTTCCCTGAAAACCGAGCAGATTAATCACGATCCAGCGCACACCTTTATGAACACCGGCACTGCAATTGCTGGCAGACCGAGCATGGGGTCGTGGCTGCTCTACGGTCTCGGCAGTGAAAACGAAAACCTACCGGGGTACGTCGTGCTTATCTCTTCGGGCGGTGGTCAAGACCAACCGATCGCAACACGGCAGTGGCACAGCGGATTTCTTCCAGGTCAGTTTCAAGGCGTTCAGTTCCATTCAACCGGCGATCCGGTCCACTACGTTACCAATCCTGATGGCGTAAACACGGAACAACAGCGGGATGTTGTCGATGCTGTCCAAACCCTAAACGGTATGCTTGATGAGACTGTGGACGATCCCACGATTGCGACGCGCATTAGCCAGTACGAGATGGCGTTCCGAATGCAGACGAGCGTACCAGAGTTGACTGACATCTCGGAAGAACCTCAGCACGTTCTTGATATGTATGGGGCAACGCCGGGGGACGGGTCTTATGCATCAAATTGTCTGCTTGCGAGACGATTGGCGGAACGTGGTGTTCGGTTTATCCAACTTTACCATCGCGGTTGGGATCATCACGGAGGCATTGAGGGTGCTATCAAGACAACCGCTGGCTATGTTGATAAGGCAACCGCTGCCCTCGTCAACGATTTAAAACAGCGCGGGATGTTAGACGAGACCTTGGTGATTTGGGGGGGCGAATTTGGTCGGACCCCGATGGCACAAGGCACGGGACGCGATCACCATATCAAAGGATTCTCGATGTGGATGGCTGGTGGTGGAATCAAGGGCGGGATTAGTTACGGCAACACTGATGAGTTAGGTTACAATGCCGTTGAAAATATTGTGCATGTCCACGACTTCCACGCCACGATGCTCCATCTCTTCGGGATTAACCACGAGAAACTCGTCTACCGGTTCCAAGGTCGGGACTTCCGACTTACCGATGTCCACGGACATGTCGTCCGCGACATTTTAGCGTAGCTTGCAAGCTAAAACTTGCTATGAAAAGTGGCTTAAGGTAGTAGGCACGCTCCGTGGATCTCAAAGACTAATATGAAAAAAACAGACAGGATTTTAGTATACATCTCATTCTTGTTGGTTTTAACGGTATCTGCCTTCGGCGACGGGCTACCTATGGCGGAGCCTGAAGCAGTTGGGCTTTCTACCGAACGGCTTTCAAGAATTGATAGCGTCATGGAAGCACATATCGCTCAGCAGAAAATCGCTGGTGGCGTTACGCTACTTGCTCGGCACGGAAAGATTGCACATATCGGTACTTACGGTATGATGGATGTCGAGACAGAAAAGCCGATGACACCCGACACAATTTTCCGTATTGCGTCTATGACGAAGCCAATCACGTGTGTCGCTGTAATGATACTTTATGAAGAAGGGCATTTTCGGCTGAACGAGCCGGTCTCAAAGTTCATTCCAGCGTTCAAGGAGATGCTTGTGTTGCCGCCAGAAGATGCTGAAGATTCGGCGCAACTTGTACCCGCAAAACGACAGATTACGATTTGGAATCTGCTTACCCACACCTCCGGCCTGACGTATCAGTGGAATGAACGTCTCGGTCAGCGATACACCGATGCAGGTATTACTCACGGATTGCTCCAGGATGAGGGCACCCTCGCTGAGAGAATGAAGGTATTGGCGACTATTCCGTTATTACATCAGCCGGATGCTGAATTTGAATACGGGTTGTCGATAGACTTGCTCGGTTATTTCGTTGAAGTCGTATCGGGAATGTCGCTTGATGCGTTTTTCTCTGAACGTATCTTCAAGCCGCTTGGCATGAACGACACACATTTTTTTATTCCCGAAGCCAAACGCCAACGAATTGCAACCGTGTATGAGCGCACCAAAGATGGTCCCATAAAGCGAAAGCCTCCGGAGCCGACAGTGGACGGTTCACTAATCTACTCAACTGACTATCCCTACAACGGTCCGCGAACCTATTTCTCTGGCGGGGGTGGGTTGGTATCCACTGCCCCTGATTACGTCCGTTTTGCACAAATGATGCTCAACGGTGGAGAACTTAATGGTGTTCGATTGCTGAGTCGAAAAACCGTTGAATTGATGACGCTTGATCATTTTGCTGACAGGGATCCCGACTTCGGGCACGGTTTAGGTTTTAGCGTTGTCCGCGACGCATCGGACCTTAATGAAGTCGGATCGGTTGGGACGTTTGGCTGGGGCGGGTTCTTCTACACCAGTTTCTTCATTGACCCACAAGAACAGATGATTGGCATCTTTATGTGCCAATTGCATCCCAGTGGTGGTTTGGATATCGGAGAGAAAATTCGTATCCTCTTCTACCAAGCCATCGTCGATTGAAATTTTCGGTTTATTGCCCAACCGAGTCACAAATTAACCAAAAACCTGCCCGAAATGAAATGGAGGGCAGTCCAGGAGGAGATAAATTAAAAGTATGCCAAGAGAACTTATTGCACCTGCCCAAGAGCAGGTCGCTTTCCGGGAATACGAAAGCCAGCCCTTGCAAGCGAATGAAATTCGGGTCAAAAGCCAGTTCGGTGCTGCCAAACACGGTTCAGAGATGGCATCGTATAAGGGGTACGCAGGGCCACGCGGTGGCTACGACGGCGAATATAAAATCTTTCGAGCAAACGAATCCGGGATGGTACACTATCCTTCAGGACTTGGGAACATGTGTGTTGGCGAGGTAACTGAGGTCGGTTCGGACGTTACCGATGTTGAGATTGGGGAGCGGGTTTTTCGGCACAGTTCCTTCCGCGAGGAAAACGTTTGGGCTGCATCAGGTATACGGAAACTTCCCGATGGCGTGCCGTGGCAGGCAGCCGTCTGTCTGGACCCGACGGATTTTGCCTTGGGTGCGGTGCGCGACGGTCATGTTCGGATTGGCGATGCCGTAGCAGTCTTTGGAATGGGCGGTATCGGACTGATGGCACTGCAGCTTGCTAAGCTGGCGGGTGCATATCCTGTGATAGGTGTCGATCCACTCGAATTGCGCCGCAGCGTTGCCCTCGAATGCGGTGCGGATATAGTCATTGATCCCACGACAGAGGATGCTGGATTGGAGATTAAAAAGGCGACCAACAAACGGGGTGCCGATGTTTGCATTGAATACAGCGGTCATCATAGCGCGTTACAAGATGCTATCCGCGGCGTGACGTATCTGGGAACGGTCGTCGCCGGAGCGTGGCCCGGTATCTACCCGGCAGGATTGGATCTCGGTGCCGAAGCGCATTTCAACCGACCGACAATTATCTTCTCACGCGCCTGTAGCGAACCGAATCCTGAGTATCCAAATTGGGATGAAGGCAGGCTTTTTGAAATCAGTTGGCGACTCCTTTGCGACGGCAGCTTGAAATCTGAACCCGTTGTGTACCCTGTTGTCGATTTTGACGATCTGTTGGTTGAGTATCCAAAAATCGCGACGCATCCGGGTGAGAATGTAAAGTTAGGCGTTCGATTCGCATAACCACATTTTTTCAAGAACAGGGCATTAAGCCGCTTTGGTGTATTACTCAGGATCAGGTTGGGTGTCGGGATGCCTGAATTACCACACCAGCACCGTCCCGTCGTTACTCCTACTTACGATAGTGTTGCCATCGGGAGAAAACGATACGCTAAGGACACTACCTGTATGCCCTGTAAGTGTTCGGATGCGTCGTCCCGTGTAAGCATCCCAAAGAACAATCGTGTTGTCCCAACTCCCACTTGCGATAACGTTGCCATCGGGAGAAAACGATACGCTTTGGACACTATCCGTATGCCCAGTGAATGTTCGGATGCGTCGTCCCGTGTAAGCATCCCAAAGAACAATCGTGTTGTCGCGACTCCCACTTGCGATAACGTTGCCATCGGGAGAAAACGACATGCTTGGGATCGGCTCCGTATGTCCCCTGATAGTGAGAAATTCTGAACCTGTATGTGCGTTCCACAACCGGATCTTGTAAGTGTCGTATCTATGGGTCGTCTTACCTATGACACTTGCGATTCTGATGCCATCCGGACTGAAAGCTAAGCAATCGAAAGACTCACGGAACCCTCCAGTGAATGTTCGGATGTGTCGTCCCGTGTGAACATCCCAAAAATGGATGGTGTCGTCGGAACTCGCACTTGCGATAGTGTTGCCATCCGGAGAAAACAATACGCTATGGACATTACTCATATTCCCAGTGAATCCTCGAATATATCGTCCCGTGTGAGCCTCCCAAAAACGGATGGTGTCATCGTAACTCACACTTGCGATAGTGTTGCCATCTGGTGAAAACGATACGCTTTGGACACTTTTTGTGTGCCCTGTGAGTGTGCGGATATTCTCACCAGTGCCTGCGTTCCACAAGAAGATGGTGTTCTCCACACCCCCACTTACGATAGTGTTGCCATCCGGAGAAAATGATAGACCTCTGACTCTACTCCTGTGCCCAATGAGTTTTCGGATGCGTCGTCCCGTGTGAGCCTCCCAAAAACTGACGGTGTTGTTGTAACTCGCACTTGCGATAGTGTTGCCATCCGGAGAAAACGATACGCTTTGGACACTTTTTGTGTGCCCTGTGAATGTTCGGATATTCTCACCAGTGGCTACGTTCCACAAGCGGATGGTGTTCTCTACACTCCCACTTGCGATAGTGCTGCCATCCGGAGAAAATGATACACTTATTACATCTTCCGCAATATATCCGAGTCTTTTCCTGGGACTATAAATATTCTCGCCAGTAGCTACGTTCCACAAATGGATGGTTTGATCTTCTGACCCACCCGCACTTGCGATTATGTTGCCATCCGGAGAAAACGATACGCTTCTGACTCTACCGGTATGCTCTGTGAATGTGCGGATATGTGCACCTGTTTTTGCGTTCCATAAGATGGCTGTTGTGTCTCTACTCCCACTTGCGATTATGTTGCCATCCGGAGAAAACGATACGCTTTCGACATCACTTGTGTGCCCATGCATCGTGCGGATATGTGCACCTGTTTTTGCGTTCCACAAGCGGACGGTATCGTCCTCACTCCCACTTGCGATCATATTGCCATCCGGAGAAAACGATACGCTTCTGACACTACTCTCATGTCCAGTGAATGTTCGGATATTCTTACCAGTGGCTACATTCCACAAACGAACTGTGCTATCCTCGCCGCCACTGACGAGTGTTTTTCCATCCGGTGAGAATGCTATAGAATTGACGTAACTTGTATGCCCTGTGAGTAGCGCAACTTCAGCATAGGTGTTGGCATTATAGATCCAAATACCAATAGAACTTGCCACCGCGATCCTGTGACCGTTTGGGGAATACGCGATATTACCAGAAAACCAACCTTTGCCAAGGCGCAATTTGGCACCTTCGGGTAAGCTTAATTTTTTGTAATCTTGTGCGTGGACGATAACGGACATACCCAAGATCGCAATAACTGCAAAAAAAATTAAAAATCGTTTCAACATAACAAAAACTCTCCTGTGTTGTTATGAGACTTGCGAATTCGCAACCCCATGAAAAGTTAAGTAATGCGCTACACCGATTTCACCACTACTCTAAAAGCAGCGTCTCTGCTTCCCTTATTTCAGCAAAGTATATAGTCTGACCGAAGAGGCCGGTTATGATTATCTTTTCGGCGTGTGCTGACTGGCGGAACAGCTCCACGAGTTCATCTTCAGACTTTTCTGGGTGCAGATAACGCAGTCGAAGGTACTCATAGGCAGACTCAGGAACCCAGCGGGAATTTATTCTGAGTTTCTCCGGTATTCCATGAGGGCTCTCATCAAGCAATATGAGGTAAAGCTTAATTGCTAAATCTCTCGAGATTCCGATTCTATTTCCGATTAACTCCTCCCACAGTTTAACAGTCTCATAGCTGCTAAAACGGGCCCTCGTGGATTGGACCTGTCCTCTGAAACGCGCCTGTTCAGATAGAATCCAAAGCATCAGTAGCCGTGCTTTTCTTGCTGCTTCTTCCTCTGTTTCCGGCTGTGGAGTCGCCATGTGCGGATCTATCGTAGGTGCTTCTGGTAGCAGATCTATTGCAGGCTCTTCTGGTATTGGCTCGGGATCGGGTCTAACCACAGGAGATACAACTTCAAACGGGGCCCTGTAAAATAACGCCTCTGCAACAGCGTTTCCTGCTATGTCAGTTGTATTTTCGCCTAACAGCAGTCCAACGGTATGTGCGGCGTTTGTTAGGGTGTACTTACAGATATAGTCATCCGTTCCACTTTTCAGTGGCTTGCAGTCCCCGCTCTGAAAGTCCTCACCGCGTGCACCATGCGCCTTGATACGATACCGTATCCCTGTGTGGTTCATCACCATAGAAAGTGCGGGACGGGCGGTGTCGTCATCGGCGACAACGTGGCGCGCCGGCTCGGAAAACACGACTTTCGTATAGATGGTATCTCCTGGCTTGATGTTTTCTGTGATTGGTTTTGTCAGTTGCGAATCATGGTAGTAGTTGACTTGTGTTATCGTTGGCAGTGTTTTGTCAGCAGATCGGATGCTGACTTTTTCCGTGTGTACATAGAATGTGCCGAGGGTTCTGCCCTGCGTGTTGGCAGTGAGTTTGCCGACAGCGAAGGTGAATTTTTGGGTATCAGCATCTTCGGGCACCACATACTTACAGATATAGTCATCCGTACCGGTTCCTTTTGGCTTGGCGACACCGGATGAAATTTTTCTACCGCGCGCGACCACAGCGTATCGTGTCAATTTCTTCCCGACACGATAGTAGAGTATCGGACGAGATTTCTTATCATCGTCTGGGACAAACTGCATCGGTTCAGAAAACACCACTTTCGTATAGATAGTGTCTCCCGGTCGAACATTTCCTGTAAGTGGCTTCGTCAGCCGCCAGTCTCTGTAGTAACCTACCTCTGTGACATGGGGTCTGCTGCTGTCTGTCGGTATTTCCGGCGCAGCAGCGACGCTTTGGTTGGTAGGCTGATGCTTTTTCGCTCCGAGTGTTAGGAGTGCTTTATCTGAAACATCGTAACCTCTTGTCTCCTCGTCTCCGCCACAGCCAAATAACACGAACATTACTGAAAGGCTAAATATCGAAACTGCCTTCAAACAAGGCACACATTTGGTAAACTTCATTTTCTAAATCTCCTTTTTTCAGAAAACAGAATGCTAAAACAACTCGTATACCTACTTCCGAATCAGCATCTTCCGCGTTGATGTGAAATCGTCTGCTTTTAAAGTATAGAAATAGATACCACTCGCAACAGGTTCACCGACGTTATTTCTGCCATCCCAGTATGCCGCACGGCTACGACTCTGATAGATACCCGCAGGCATCAGCCCTAACGCCAACGTCCGAATCTTGGTGCCATTGACAGCATAAATCGTCAAGGTAACCTTCGCAGGTTCGGAGAGCTGATACGGTATCCACGTCTCCGGATTGAAGGGGTTCGGATAGTTAGCAAGCAAGCCGGTCGTGTCGGGCTGGGTTGCTGCCAAAAGGATTTGGAAGAAAGCAATTGCTCGTTGGTATTTAAGAGAGCCATCGCTTTGAGAACACAGAATGTTAAGTTGTGCTTCAAGCATTGCCCGATCCAGAGAGGTTGTTGTCTCACCGTTTCTAGGGGCGGCGGCAATCACTGGATCGTCCAGTGCTTCAACTACAAGCAGCAGGTCTGAAATAGTGATAATTCCATCGTCATCAACATCTGAGTTAGGGCTTGCTGAAGCATTTTCTCCAAGTGCTGCAACCAGGAGCAGCAAATCGGCTTTGTCAACCTTGGCATCCAAATTGATATCGCCAAATGGGTATGCCACCTGCGTGTCGTCCGAAGTGGTCGTATTGAGAGTGGTCGATAACGACATGCTCACAGCGATGTCGCGTGGCACACCTGATACTCCCCAGACAAATTGGATGTTTTTGCCATTGAGGTTCGCACTGTAGATCTCTTGGCTTGAGTCCCCCCAGTAAATCTTGCTATCTGCAGTATCCACGGCAATGCTAGTGGGTGCGCTCTGTAACGTGAACGTGGCAAAGGTTTGAATGCCTGAGCCATTAAGATTCGCACACTTGATTTTTGACTGTTCGGTCCAATATAATTTGTTATCTGCGACAGCAATACTACTTAGATTCTTCAAGCCTATCACGACATTTTGGATATTCTTCCCGTTGAGGTTCGCACAGCGAATCCGATTCGACTGCTCCGTCCAATATAACTTGCCGCCTGATACATCTAAGGCGATGTTGTCTGGAGAACTCAAGTTTCCGATGAGGGTTTTTCTCTGCTTTCCGTTGAGGTTCGCACGTTGGATGCGTCCGCGCGAGTTCGCCCAATAAAGCATGCGACTGGCAGTATCCACGGCAATGCCAGTTGGCGCGCTCTGTAACGTGGCGAGGGTCTGCTGGTTTAAGCCGTCAAGATTTGCTCGCTTCACCCTTCCCGCGTGTCTACCTGTCTGCTCCGTCCAATAAAGTTTGCGACCAGTTGAATCCAAGGCGAGACTGGTTGCATTCTGAAAGCCTAAATCAACGAAAAACGTCTCGTCTCCATCCAAGATGCTGCCCTCTGAAGTTATCCAATATATCAGTCGCAATACAGATGATTGGGGGATATCAATATCCACGTTACGCAGCTCTGTAAGGCTTGCAAGTGGTGAAGCATCCTCAATCGGATTGCCCACAAGCAATAAAGCTTCAAGATGTATCAATCCTGCGAGAGGTGATACATCGCGAATGTGGTTGTGCTCAAGATACAGTTCTTTCAGTTTTGTCAAACCCGCGAGAGGCGATACATCAGAAAGGTTATTGGACCCAAGATGTAGTATTCTCAGATGAGTTGCTGACTCAAGTCCAGTCAAATTGTTAATCGAAGCATCAGTTGCGTCAAGTTCGGTCAAAGTCGCCATGTCCTCCCGGAAAATGGGGGCACTTGGCGGCTTGTCAACAGCAGTCGCAATTGCAGCACGGAGATCCGAGTCCGGAATATTAATCTCAATCGCTGCCTCAGGACCACCGCCCATCCACTCAGACACATCCCACAGTTCAACTGTGCCGCCTGATGTTCCAGAGGCGAGGGTTCTTCCATCCGGGGAGAATGACACAGACTCGATGCCAGATGTATGCCCAAGGGTGGCAATAGGTGTGCTTGTCGCAATATCCCACAATTCGACTGTGCCATTTGCTGTTCCACAGGCGAGGGATAACCCATCGGGCGAAAACACCACAGATTCAACGCCACCGATAAAGTCAAGGGTGGCTATAATTTCTTTTTTTGCAACGTCCCACAACTTGACTTGATTAAAGGAGCCGAAAGCGAGCAGTGTACCATTGGGTGAAAACGACACAGGTTTGACCGCCATCCAATCCGAATGCGTCGCGATATTCGTTTGTGTCGCAACATCCCACAGTTTGACTGTTTTATCATAAGATCCAGAGGCAAGTATTGTCCCATCGGGTGAAAATGCCACAGAGTGGACAACATCGGTATGTCCAGAAAAGGTGGTGATATTCGTTTGTGTCGCAACATCCCACAATCTAACAGTCTGATCCCATCCTACAGAAGCAAGGGTCTTACCATCTGGTGAAAATGCTACAGACATAACTGGGCTTAGATGCCCATCAAGGTTAGCAAAATTATGCCACGTTGCAACATCCCACAGCTTAATCGTACTGGCTCTAACGGAGGCGAGAATTGTCCCATCGGGTGAAAATGCCACGTCCCCTGCGTACTCCTCAAGGGTGACGATGTTTTTTTTTGACGCAACATCCCACAGTATGATTGCGTTGCCCTTTCCGGCGTTCCCTGCTCCTGACGCAAGGGTCTTCCCGTCCGGTGAAAACGCCACGGAATGAACCCATCCCGTATGGTCATCAAGGGTGGCAATATGGCGCGACGAAATTTCCGAAAGCGTGAAAAAAGATGGCTCACTTACATTTCCGTTCATGTCAACAGCCACAACCCTAATCGGATGGGAAACAGGGTTAGAAAGACTCGAAACGGTATCGGATGGAATAACGCCATCATACTTGAATTCAACAACAGCCTCTTTTTTCCCGACCCTACGACACGCCTTAACTGAGACCAAACCTGAACTTAATGATGTGGTAAACAAGATTACTTGGTGAATCCTGTCTGTATCACTAACTTTGAGTTGGACAGAAACACTCGTTGTACCAGTTGAATATGTAAGCGACGACATAAGTTCGATTGTAGGTGGTTGTCCTTCTTCGATTGGGGATGCGAAATCGAAGTAGGGATGCACTGCCAGAAATTCGGCAGCGCATGCAGATAATCGATTCTGTCCTGGACCATACGACATGATATAAGTGCCATCGCGAAAATCGTGTTCCAAGCCAAAGGTATGTCCGAGTTCATGCGCAACTGTCCATCGGTTAAATTCGTTGGGGACCAACAACGCCCCACTATCTTTATCACGTTGTTCTCCGACACCACCTACAGGCACACCGTTACCCTGACGAAGTGCCTCTGCACCAAAGACGATGAAGTAAATGTTCGCATTGAGATTGAAGGTCCGTTCGAGCTCCTCAAGTACAGTATGACCAAGGGTGTTGTCATAGTAACTAAAGGGGTGTTTCCCATCCACGCGATGAACCTTCGGCTTGCCCTTGGCATTGGTTTCAAAACGGAAAGTTTTCTTGCCATACCCATGTGCTCGCATCTGCTCAGCAAAAAAGGTTTGAAGAGAAACGATGTTATTTTTCATTTTCTGAACTACGTCGGCGCGAAATGGACGGTCGTTTGGAAGAAAATAGATCAGCCGCACTGTACGGGGTTTGCCAACGTTTAAATTCGCTGCGTAACTAATCCCTTGTATGTCCATAGCTATCAAGACAGTAACTAAAATGAACACGAGATATATTTGATTTACAAAGCGTGTTTTCACATGAAACTCCTTTTTAGATTAAGTAGACAAATGCTGTGTTCGACACAACGCATTGTTGTCATATCGTATACCTCATCGGAGAACAGAACTGTAACCGTCTCTTCCATATTTGATGTTTCCGTGAGTGTTGGCACGATTTGTAGTAGATTGTTATCAGTATCCTCGGGCTGGAAACCCTGCACTATTCAGAGTTTTTTGAATATAATATACGATCTGCTGACAACTATCAATCAAAGGCGTTTGAAATGACAACAAGATCGAGAATATTCACAACGCCATCGGCGTTGAGATCCGGTGAATCTTTGCCAAAGGCGTTGGCGAGGATCACCAAGTCAAGGATATTTACAACACCATCTCCATTGAGATCCGCAGGATTTTCCGACTTGACGGTTACAGGGCTTGATTCAACTAAGTTGTAACTCTGCAATTCGTAGAGAATATCTTGGTCATCAAGATACTTCACGAGACCAATATCAGGTGCCAACCATTGGTAGGAAGTTCGGCGGATAACAGCGAGGGCTGCGACATCCTTTTGATTAATCTTCAACTTGACACAATCCTTAAATACACCCGCTGAGGTTTCAACGTCCTCGATGGCAACAACTTCTATGGTGCTGGTGCTGGTCAGGGCACCTGCTATCTTGAGTTCTGTTTCTGCCACGATCTGCCATGTACGTCCGAGTGGCAAATCGGCTGGAAAGAAAGTGGCGGGTGGATCGAACGTCGCTTCTGCGATACCTAACGCACCTTCGTCCGTGACACTCTGGTGTAGCAGAAGACTGCCATCGTTTTCAACGGTTATCAAATATGTGTCAGTGACGCTTACGTCTGTTCCGAGTGCCGCATTGGTGACTTTTAGTGCGCTAAGTCCTTCAACACCCGTCTGCTCAGGGACCTCAAGCGTATAGGTCCGCTTCTCACTGCCATCGACACTCAAGAAGACCCAAGTATTACCGACTTCTGCCGGATAATAGTTTGCTGCTGCAACTGTGAATCCAAAACAACATATAAGGCTAAATATCGAAACTGCCTTCAAACAAGGCACACATTTGGTAAACTTCATTTTCTAAATCTCCTTTTTTCAGAAAACAGAATGCTAAAACAACTCGTATACCTACTTCCGAATCAGCATCTTCCGCGTTGATGTGAAATCGTCTGCTTTTAAAGTATAGAAATAGATACCACTCGCAACAGGTTCACCGACGTTATTTCTGCCATCCCAGTATGCCGCACGGCTACGACTCTGATAGATACCCGCAGGCATCAGCCCTAACGCCAACGTCCGAATCTTGGTGCCATTGACAGCATAAATCGTCAAGGTAACCTTCGCAGGTTCGGAGAGCTGATACGGTATCCACGTCTCCGGATTGAAGGGGTTCGGATAGTTTGGCAACAGTGCTGTCTCTTCTGGGATTAACAATGCTAAGAGACTTTGCAGGTAAGCAATGCCCTGTCGGAAGATAACAGAACCGTCATCTTCAATCTGGGCAAGTTTTATCCATGCCTGTATCATCGCAGGATCCAACCCCTCTACACTGTTCATAACAAGCATCGAAGGCGACGCTGCTACCGTTGACTCACCGAGATGTTGAGCAACAACGACGAGATCCAAGATACTGATACTCCCATCACCGTTGACATCTGTTCGGGTGCCAGAGGACACTGCCTTTCCAAGGTCTTGTGCGATGAGAATCAAATCTAAAATGTTCACGTGCCCATCGGTATTGACATCCCAACGCAGTCGGTGCTGCACTGCCAAAGCAACTTCATGAGGGCCAGCAGGGATTGCGCGACCTGTGACATCACCGAATCGAAAGTTATTGAGCGTTATTTGTGTTTCACCCCCGGCTTTTGCTGCAAAGGTTACCGAGAGCAGCAGCCCTGTGCCACTGACCCCGTTTTTATTCTCTTGTGTTTCACTGAGACCTATAATCCTGCCCGTCCGATTATTAATCCTTCCTTTCTGAAATCGGGTTGCTTCCCCTGCCGACCCGAGAAAATAGCCTTTTCGGACTTCAGTTGCTTCAAGGTGTGCGGGATCAAAGTCGATGTCAAACTTCCATCCTGTTAAATCGGTTGCATCCTCTGCGTAGATGTCAAGTGTGAACGTATCACCTGTAGAGATCTCAACATTGGGCAGGACGTATCCGATGCCAGCAAAAGGTCGCACGGTATATTCCGCATCCGCTTGGAATCCAAAAAAGCCACTCCATCCGCCAGTTCGGTTTTCAACAGCGACTAATAATGTATTTCTTCCCTGTTTTAGGGTGACTGGGAAAGAGCTCTGGTAATTAGAGGCACCCCGCCCAGCGATCTCCTCACGAACAAGTTCGCCGTTGAGCCAGACCTTGACGCTGTCATCGCTGCCAACAAACATCCTTGTGTTCTGTTCTTTCGGTGTATTTAAGGCGATGAAGCCGTAAATGACACGGTCGTTTCCGTTCCAACCGAGAGATCTCGTCATATCGGTGATATTATTTCCACCGCGCTCGGAAATTTTCAGAGGTGTCCAAATATAGTCACCAAAGGTGTCTCCCGGTGCTACACCGGTAGTTGCGATGCGTTGTTCTGTAACATTACCACCACTCGCTTTCGCCAGCAGGTCTGTGGTTTTGTCAAGACGTTCATCCGGCACCAGCACCCATAGCCACGGACCGACTATTTTCGGACCGCCGCTATTTGGATCAACAGAGCGTGTGTCGGTGGTCTCAGTCTTCGCTAAAGCAGGGAGCATGTGTTCAAAAAACGCGCTATGCTCGTCTTTGGCGGCATCTACCCATGTGGGGAGTACTCCCAATCGTCGCTGGAGTTGTGCCTCGTAAAGGGAATCAGGAGAGACGTGGGTTCCGAATCCCTCGATGTAGGCATTGCGGGGAATAGCCCCCCCGAGCGTTTTGTATCCGATCAGGTTGCCCTGCGTGACCGCAAAACTCCCTCCACTGGGGGTCCATAGGTTAAAGGTGCTGCTATCGGCAACGTTGTTGTTCCAGCGGGTGTATCCATCGAGATGATGTGGCAAGTTCCCTGGTGCCCCGCCGCACGCCTGATGGTTGTTGCTATTGTAATTATCGAACAGCGTATGACGAGGCTGTGCACCGTGCGTATCAGGACCGTTTGTGGCGGGACCCTCAACATGCCATACAACGCATCCTGCCGAGTAGTGCGACACAGCCGCACCATGCCACATACCTCTGTCCGAATAATCCTCTAAGAAAGCATTAAAGCAATATGTTGAATAAGTAATAGTACCTAAGTTATGTCCAAACCTACCATCAACTATATTGCTAAGTGCCGAGCTACTATAAGACGCATGAATGCTAAATGTATCAATAACATTTGAAAACCTGCAACGCCGAATCCATGAATGGGCAGTATGCCAGAGCATGATACCGCCCCGTCCCTCTTGAACAAGATGCTCGTAAGTTTCCTGTAGGTTGCCGTCTATGTGCAAGTCTTCAAAACCAATGCCGATCGTCATATCTCGCCAGTTGACGTTGAAGTTTGAATTGAGATGGGTCAGCACTGGTGCTTTGACATAAACCCGGTCTCCGACGATACGGTCAATTTCATGAATTTCGTTTACGTCAATGCCGTCTCGGATGTTCGTGTATGCCTCAGACATCTCTGTCGTTGGTCGGGAAGAATATTGATGCCAGTCGTCTCCGAGCAGTCCATTCGCTCGGATTTCGATGAACCTGCGGTTTCTAAGATGGCTGACATTCTCTACATCAAAGTGTCGTGTTCCCCTTGGGAAGGAGCCTTTGACGCGGGTAGACGAACCTTGACCGTTTGACCGCCAACGGGTCTTAAACAAATGCAGACCGTTTGTCAAGTCGTTGTGCATCTTGATGGTAGTTCCACCAGAGGCGGCACCTTCTGCGCCGCTGCCTCGAACGATGACGTTGTCCCCTGATACGATGATCTGGTCCGTCGGTTCACCGTCAAGGAGGACATCATAGTGTCCAGGTGGGAAAAACACAATACCGCCTTGGTGACCGGTATAAGCAGCATCAAGGGCAGCTTTGATGCCCTCAGTGTCTGATTTCTCGTCATCCGGGACGGCTCCGTAATCGGTCACATCGAAAACTGTCACGGCAGAGACTTCGGGTATTGCCGCCTCGCCGTTTTTGTAGCCTGTGTAGGAGTAGTCGATCAGATCAGGTGTTCCCGCAGGGACGGGTTCACCGATGAATTTTTTCCAGATGTTCGGCGTGATTTGTGCTGAGGCAAGCGGCAACAAGAGCAGGAACAACGATGCGGCGACTGACCAATTTCTCACTTTGTTAATCATCATTTGTTTGTTCTCCTTTCTTGAGATAGGTAAGGTAAAAGCAGAAAGTACCAACAATCTGGGGAAATTCCCAGAGAAAATGCGTAAGTCCGATTATTAACAAAACGGACGTAATCATCATCCAAATCGAGAGAATCATCATCGAAACCAAGATAAACAGTATTAAGACATATTTTTTTTAAATAAATAATAAATTTAATATTGACTTAATACCTATATAAAATATAATTATGCCACAATTTAATTTAATTCACAAGTTAAATTTTATGTGAATTCCGAGTGATCAGAAATCCAGATGATGTTTAATCTCAATGTCGGATGTGCTTGTGATTGGAAGATTATTGTGCTGTCAACTATGGCGAAATTTTACAACTTTGACTCACGTCTAAACCTCTTATCAAGGGGGATCTGACATATTGTTTTTTATCTTAAAATAAACAGTTGAGGACCTCGTCTTTTTGGCAAACACGACACCTTATCATTTTATCATTTTAAAGTAGGACTTACGCATTTCGTCTTAAAGTCCCCCTACCCCCTGATAAGGGGGGATATGGGGGGTTGGGGATTTAGGGGGTTAAAATAGCGAATTCTCAGCCTATGTGCTAAATTTGCGTAAGTCCTGTTAATTTGCGTAAGTCCTGTTAAAGTAGAAACGCAGCGGTGTTAGAGTTGTGCTATCCATGTGAAGGTGGCACTGTGTTTTAAAAGCTGAAATGCCTCGCAGCGAGCGCATTTCGTTTTATCTGTTTTATCTATTGAAACTAAAGGAGATTTCAAATGAATTTAAGAAAAATGGCAACGTTGGCATTTGTGGGTCTGCTCAGTGCTTTAACGATTCTGTTTTCGGGTTGCCAGCGGATGGCACCGGTGGTGCGTGATACCCAAACCATGCCGGTAATGGCTGAAGACATTCCTATCGGTATAGCCATCTCACTGACGGGACCTTTCGCCGAACCGTATGGGTTACCGATGCAACGCGGTCTTGAGTTGGCGCGTCAAGAGATTAATATGCGCAGCGATACGCACCTGACGTTTATCACTGTGGACGCAGAAAGCACCCCAGCAGGTTCTGTTGCAGCCGTTGATCACTTGGTCGATCAAGGTGTTCCCGCTATCGTCGGGATCGGTATTTCAACGCATCTTGAGCAAGCTTTTCCGATAGCTCAGCGCAATGGTGTTGTCGCTTTTAGTCCGATCTCCTCGGCGACGGGCCTCAGCGCACTTGGCGATTATATCTTCCGTGCCGGTCTCACTGTGGGTGTGCTGAACTCAGATTGTACGGTCGTGACACACCAGATACTCAAGTATAAAACAGCGGCGCTGATATATGATATCTCGGACACTTACTCGAGAAGTAGCAACGCGACGTTTGAGGAAACGCTTGAGATACTCGGTGTCGAGATCCTAACGGTGGAAACCTTTCGTTCGGGTGAAACCAATTTTTCTGAGCAACTCAGCAATATCAAGCGTCTGGCACCTGAAGCCGTCTTTGTCTCTACGCTCGCACCAGAGATGCCGAAGATTATAGCGCAAGCGCGGGAAATCGGGATCCCTGATGATGTTCACATTATCGTTCCTGATTTGACCAGAGACGAAGTTCAGAAAGCGGGACTTGCCGCCGAAGGTGTGATCACTTTTAGTGGGTGGTATAGTATGGCGGAGACACCTGGGAACCAAGCCTTCGTTAGCAACTATAAAGCGACGTACGGTATTGCGCCTGAACGCTGGGCAGCAGAAGCGTATGCAACACTGTATATTCTCGCTAACGCCATCGACAACGCCGGCTCGATGGACGCTGCGGCGATTCGCGATGCCTTGGCAGAGACGTGGGAGTATCCGACGATTTTAGGCAATTTCTCTTTCGACCCCGATGGTGAGGCAATATATGATCCGAATGTATTTATCGTCGAAGACGGAGAACTTCAGCTTTTTCAGTAGCATTAGTATCCGATGAATATAGGCAGGGCCTTTGCGATCGTAATGGGTGTGGGACAACGCGATTAGGCGAAATTTCCGCGAGTCCCACCCCCTTATTATCACTAAGCCCATAACAACAAAGGGGTGCTTGCGAAATCGCAGCACCCCTTCTAAGAACATGGAGAAGATTTTGAACGCTAAATTTTTCGCTTTTACATTCCTTTTTGCTATTGCTCTGTTTCTCGTGGCTATGATGGGTTGCGAACGCATGGCAAAGGTTACCCATCCTATGACGCAGCGAGAAAGTCTGAGCAAAGAGGTCAGTATTGGTATTGTCCTACCACAGACAGGATACTTGGGACCGACTGAATTCGGTCCGGGTGCTTTGGTAATGGAGAATGGTTTTAACTTGGCACTTGAAGAGATCTACGCATCAGAAATGCCCGGTGATATAAGGTTCAAATTCATCGTTGAAGACGATATGAGCACTGTGGAGGGGGCGATTGCGGCCTTCAATAAGTTGATTCATCAAGACAAAGTCCCTGTTATTCTCGGGGTCTGGACATCACACGTTGCGCGTCATGTTTTTCCAATAGCACAGGAGAACGGAGTAGTTGCTTTTTCCCCTGTCGTTATCGCCACTGGCTTGACGGAGATAGGTGATTTTATTTTCCGTGCGAGTCATACGGCAAACCAACTGCTGCCTGAAGGGGTCAAGGCAACACACGAGAGACTTGGATATCAGCGGGTGGCGATGATCGCGGATAGTGTTGATTTAGCCTCTCGCAATGCCGATGAAGTGTTTAAGAAAACACTCACTCAAAACGGTGTTCGAGTGCTGACTACGGAGACTTTTGAAACCGGTGATACCGACTTTTCTGCTCAATTAACTCGGATAAAAGCGTCGAATCCGGAAGCGATTTTCGTTTCAGCGCAACAGATAGAGACGATTCACATTCTTAGGCAAGCGCGAGAAATCGGCATACCTAAAGATAAGCCGTTTATTTGTTTTATCCTCTCTATAGACGAAATCCAAAAATTAGGAGATGCCGCCGAGGGAGCGATAACTTTTACGGATTGGGTCAGCACGCAGGATACACCGGGAAATCGGGCTTTCGTTGAGAATTATACGGCGAAATACGGTATGGAACCCAGTGTCTGGGCTGCACAGCCGTATGCGGCTGTCTATATCCTCGCCGAAGCCATCAAAAATGCAGCATCCACCGATTCAGTAGGCATTCGGGACGCGCTCACTGAGATTAAAGATTTCGACACCATCTTAGGGAAGTTTTCTTTTGATGCCACAGGAGACGCTATTTATGATCCGGTTATCCTGATTGTTAAAGATGGCAAACTTCAGCACCTTGAGTAGTCTTTGACGGGATAGGAACGATCCTCCAAGCCTTAGTGTGGATTCGGCGGAGATGTTTTTGGGAGTCTATAAACGCCCCGTCTGACTTTTTCGATCTCGCCGAGTTTTGTAAGTCGTGTGAGTTCCTTATGTATTGCTTGTGGGTGCCCATCAATAGACGTTCTCATTTCAACCATTTCTTTCTCACCATCAGCCAGCAAAGACAAAATTTGTTCTCTGAAGGTTACGCGTGGGATGTTGCCGCCTCTGAGTTTCTTCAGCGTGCGGTTGGCTTGCCGTGAAGAGCATCCGAGTACACGTTCAACTTCAATTCTGGGGGTCTCGGCTGTTAGATTTTCGCGTTCGGCTTCAAACTGCTGGCGAACCGCGATTGTCTCTGTGAGTTTGTCAAGGCTGCCGGCTAACTCAAAATCTTCCCAATCGAAAAGAAGTGTTTCGGGTCTATCAGTGATGTTGGGAATTTCAAGGCTATTAATCAAAACAACCTTCTTATTGCGCAAGCGGTTCAATCCTGCCCGTCCGATAATCTCTGTGATTACGTCTGCAACGGTCTGTGTATAAATTCTCTGAATGCGTTCATCTTTATAGTGTTGGAACTCTATGTCTGCTTCATAACAAAGCGGTTCCTCATCGTTCCCAAGTAAGATTTGCGCCCACCTCCACATGGCACCCGGTTCCCAATACGGCGTGCCAACGATCCAAACGACTTCTGCTGCTTCAAAAGCAGTCTCTAAATTGTTCTGGGTTTTAAATTCTGTCAATAAACAGACATTTTCTTTTTCTCTGATATCTCTCAATTGTTCTATGATTGGATCATAGGTAATGATAGCATGCTTAACGCTCGGATCCCTTTCAATCTCCGCACAGATACCGAGGAGAAAACGTTCTCCCATCTTAGACAACCCAATCACATCCCAAGTGCTGTCATAGTCTAACAGCGTTTTTAGGGTATGGACCCCAGACCGAATCTGAAAAACTTGGTTTCCTGTTACCCAAGGTGTCGGGCTGATATGGATAGTCTTGATTTCTTCATCTGGAAACGCTTTATGGAAATCTTGCTTAGACAACGTTGCTGACATCAAAAGCAGCCGCTTTATACCTGGGTGCAACACCGGTGGAACCCAAAACCATAAAACATTGTTATACCATATCATCGGCGCATCGGCATCCCGGGAATAATGTGAAAGGAAACGCTTAAGTTGATGCCAAAACGTCCAGTTCGGATTCCGATAGACGCTCGGAAATTCCCGAATCTTCTCGACTGTCCGCATATCCAAAATACCTAATCGGATTGCTTGTTCAATCGACATCGGGATCCTTACATCCTCGTCAAGCACAAAGGATTCGGGTTCAAAAATTGATAGTCCCCTCGCCATGAGTTTATCCGCAGTACTGATACTGAGAGGAATATGAGCGGAAACACCTCCTTCAAACTCAATAGTAAAACGCGACAATTCCTCTTCGGTCCCCTCATCAACGGTACTTTGCTCGATAACTCTACATCTCACATTGACTTGGCACATCTGTCTAATGAGTTCTGCTTCATGCTGTTGAAATGCTTCCGCCACCGTCCGGATCCGTTTGACAACAAGATTATCAGAGGTGTTTTCAATCTCCAAGGCGTACAATAAAGTCCGCGCGAAGTTCCCCAACGCGCTTGTCTGCCAGTTTACACTCCACGCCTCTAATCTGTTCTTGGATATGTCACATTTCAAAAACATTTTATCCATCTTCATTCCATCGATAATGTAAAGACGTTCTGTGTCATCAATCGGCTCAGGCAGGTCTTCTATCACTGCCAATTCTTGGGGATCCAAAAACGCTTGGGGGTGCCCAAATATTTGCGTTTTGGCACGTTGTAATTTAGGAGTCTGTGATAAGTAACCGCGCTCCTGACACGCTATATAAACGGGACACCCTGGACAGAGGATTTTAGTCGAATCTACTTCCTTTTCCAGAAGTGCTATGAATCGCTCTGGATCCTCACAAACATTCCCGCGTTCAAAAGGGGTCTCCATCCGCGCCTCAACGGGTATCTCCTTGACCTGATCCCATAGGAAACTTACGCGTCTCCAGCGGGCAACCGATGGTAAGTTTCGTCTTTGGAAGTGTCCCATCGCTTTTTCCACTATTGTGAAGTCCGCACTAAAACTTGCTGCGTCTTCCCTGAGAAGATGTGATTCCACTTCATAGTTATGTCTTGCTCCCGTTTCGGCGACAAGTCCAATAACACGGGCATCCGTGTGAAAGGCACTCTGTATCTGAGCGATATTCTTCTCAAGTGCCTCGTAAACCTTCTCGGTACCTTCTGGCTTCTGCAGCACAGAAGCGGGGCGTTTTATCCCCAATGGGCTAAGTTTTCCATCCCGCACGGAACGCACTTTCTCAGATACGGGCAATCCAGTCGCTCGGATCAGTGGCAGAATACCCGTATCGTCCCAGACATCTGTGATTCGCGTGTCCTCTGTAGGCAATCCAACACCCGACGTAGATGCCCGCAGCCATATCTCGCCATTGCGTTCCCATAGCAACACGTCTGTGCTGTCATCCCCAACAGGCTCTTTACGCCAGCAATGAAAACCGTTCTCGTTTCTGAGATAAGAAAATCCGCGTTTCAAAAACGCCTCTTTTGCAAGATCCAATTTATGCGATCCGAGCGATGGCGGCGGCGTGACAAGAACTTCCGAAGTAGATCCCGGTTTCTCTGTTCCAAGCAAATCGGGTTCGTGAAGTCTCTCCCGGAGTGTATCAATAGTTGTAAAGAGAACCTCTTTCGCAATCATGGGCGGATTCAACAGATCGCCTTGTAGGACCTCGTAACGCGCATCCCAAGGACTGTGCCCGGCTTCTCCAAGAATTTCAAGATATACATCCCGTTGATGCAGATTTTCCGATGTCGGCATGTCCTTGTAGATGTAAAACCTGTCATGCTCGGTACCTGGATGCAGATAATCCGGGACTCTGCAAGAGAACCGCAACCCACCAGACTTTGTTAGCGTCAACAGTGGGTTTTTTGTAACACTAATAAGTGCTTCAATACAAGTGAAAACAGTGTCAGGTGCCGCACAAATTGCTTCATATTTAAACTCCAGGTCGTGCCATCGGGCACCATTGTGTTCGGATGGGATTCCTGTATATATATGAATCCCCCATGATGTATGCCATTGTCTCATCTCCCAATTCTCGATCTTTTGACGTTTCAAAAATCGTTCACCGCCAAAAGATTGTGGAACTCGATCATACCCAGGCACCCCTCCGACTGGCATAACGGAGATATTCGCCTGCTCCAAGTCATAGAGTCGCACAGGATATCTGTGCGCGCAATAGGCTGTGAAGTGGTAAAGAAGTCCCTTATAGATCGCAGGTGTTACAACGGTTTTCCGTTGTTGAAGTGGATTCTTATGTCGCTGATGACAGCGTTGAATAATATCTTTCAAGGAATTCATCGGTCCGTCTCCATTATAATGCGTGGAATGAATTTAGGTGGTATTTGTATTTATCTGATACAGAAAATTATTTTACATTCAGTTTTTTAGGAGTGCTTTCAAGAACTGTATGATACATAATATCACAAATATTCCTCTTATTCAAGTTTTTCAGCGGTAGGTATCCACAGAAAAGGGAAGGACAGAAGACATGAGCAATGAAGTGCCAGCACTTATTTACGCCAAAAATCAGTAAATTCAAAACAAGTTTTTGTGAAACTTCCATTTGACTTAATGCGTTAATCAGTGTTAAGACATTTTATTTATATAGTTAATAGTATCTAATAATATGTCTTAATACTGATAATCTTGACGTGAAAATCGGGGAGAACGTAGCAGGTGGAAAAGTAAGTCCTGTTGCGATTGATATTCCTACCGCACAAAAATCTGAATCTGAATAGGAATTTAGCTATGAAAACAGTATTGAGAAGAACAGGAAAAATCGCTTTGGTTATCTGTTTGCTGATGTTCAGCATACAAACTTTTACCTACTGCCAAGATGCGGATGAGATCAGACCCGTCACTATGCGCACAGACAGAGTCCGCGAGGCGATTGTCGCAGCCGTTCCAGGTATAAATGCCGCTGCCGATGTCACTGAAGAGCACCTCGCAGCAATTACAACCCTCGATCTCAGCGGACAGGGAATCCTATCGCTTGTCCTTGGCGATTTCGATGGGCTCACCGGACTGACAAAACTCGATCTCGGAAGGAATGATTTGCTGTTCCTGCAAAGCAATATGTTTGCGGGTCTTAGCGCACTTGAAGAACTCAATCTCGCATACAGTGATTTCGAGGCGTTGCCAGAAGGGATATTTGATGAACTCACAGCTCTGAGAAAAATCGATCTCTCAGGCAATAAGTTCACGACCTTACGCAGCGACGTTTTTGAACACAATACCGATCTCACACACATTGATTTACGCGACTTGAACCAAAGCACGTTGACGACTTTACCCGACGGCATTTTCGATAACAATACCCGTCTCACACATCTTGATTGCTACTGGGGCGTGTTGATGACTTTACCCGACGGTATTTTCGATAACAATATCAACCTACAGGAGGTCGCGTTCAACCACAACAAGCTGACTTCTTTACCCGACGGTATTTTTGATAACAATACCAGTTTACAGGTTATCAATTTTAGATACAACGCGTTGATGACTTTACCCGACGGTATTTTTGATAACAATACCAACCTACAGCGTATCTATTTCGACAGCAACAAGTTGACGACTTTACCTGACGATATTTTTGACAACAATACCAATCTACAGCGTATCTGGTTTGAAGACAACAAGTTGACGACTTTACCAGATGGGATCTTTGTAGGACTGACTCAGTTGAAAATTGTAAATCTCTGGCGTAACGACGGGGACGGTCCTATCGGTATTTTAACACTCCCTATCCTGTTAGAAGTGGTCGAAAACCAAGCGGGACAGTTCAAGGTGAAGATACCTTCTGGGACCCCTCTCAATTTAACCGTTTCGCTAACTGCTACCAACGGAACCATCGCTAATTCAGTGACGAGCGTCACAATTCCTGCTGGGGGGTCGGAAAGTGATGCACTTACGGTAACACGCACCGCCGGAACAATGGGTGCTGTCACTGTAGATGTCGGGACTTTGCGGTATGGACCTGGATCACGTATTGTGGGCTTCTACTTCGTCAAGTCCGATAGCCTACCGTTGGAAATCTTTGAAGCCGCTGCGGGGGCGGCGGCACCCCCTCTCGTGAACGATAATAACGCAGCACCTAATGCCACGCAACTCTTAGCGAACTTCCCAAACCCGTTCAATCCTGAAACATGGATACCCTATCATCTCGCTATGCCAAGCAACGTCAGCATTAGCATATACGACGCACACGGCAGAATCGTCCGAGACCTACACCTCGGGCATCAACAACAGGGATACTACACCACACAGAGCAAAGCAGCATATTGGGACGGTAGAAACAACATCGTTGAACCCGTCGCAAGTGGTGTCTATTTCTACCAACTCCAAACCGATCATGCCTCAGTTATGCGAAAGATGCTCATCCTGAAATAGTATCAAATGATCTTATGATAGTTAGAATGCTGATGTTTATTAACTTCCCAACTATCATTTCTGAGGCCGTTTTTGAATAGTGCGATTGTGCCGCGTTCGGTTATTTGCTTTGGTATAGTTTGCTGGCATTTGAGAGGATTCCATCGTTTGGTGCCTGCATGTCAACGTAACCCTGCCGCCCGCAATACCGTCTCCTGAACTGCGAACTCGTGATCCAGTGAACGATCAGGAGATTTCTCACCTCGAATGTCAGCGACAAACGCTTGAAGGCTTTCGACGTAACGCGGACGAGGCTCCACAGGGACCGTCTGCCAGCCTTTCGCATACCCATCCCGTTCTTCATCAAGACACAACCGCAACGCTGGCGGTTCAAGCGGCTCAAGAATCGCGCTCCCGCGTGTCCCGTAGACTTCCAATCGTCTCGACTTACCCGAATCCACTTCCAACGCCGTAGACTCAAGAATCGCCAATGTCCTTGGATATTCAAACACAGCTGCTGTATTGTTCCGATACCACGGCACATCATGTCCATCGTGCCTTGAAAAGGGTGTCACCCGTGTCGGTCGTCCTAACAGGGCAACGATAATATCGGTAAGATGACAGGCGAGGATAAACATGATACCGCCGGAGTGTTCACCGAGTGAATCCCAGCGTTGCCAATGTGCCTCACTTGAAGGTCCTGATGAGATGCGTCCGCGAACAGAAAAAATTTCGCCGAGTTTGCCGGAATGCACCCAATCAAGAATAAACTGAAAGCCTGCGTTGTAGCGGAACATATAACCGAGTTGAACAAGCAGATTTCTGTCTCGTGCAATCTCTAAGACCTCTCGGAATTCATCAAGGTTATCGCCAGCCGGTTTATCGAACCAGACATGCTTGCCGTGTTCAAGAATCTCCCGTGCAAAGGTGAGATTCTGCGACACACGTCCCTGCGCTGCAATCCCTATGATTGTTTCATCTTCGAGTATCTCTGCTTTGGACGTAAACCAGTGAATGCCTTCATAGACGGAACTTTGACCAAGGGTTTCTCGTACCTCTGATGAGGGTTCAAAGACACCAGCGAACTCAATTTCGTCACTTTCCTTCATCACACGGGCTTTCCCCGAAGCGTGGTCGTGGGAGATGCCGTATTGTGCAAGTCTCAATTTCACCTTTTTTCTCCTTAGATAATATCATGCTTGAAATTTAATGATTACCAAAAACAGCGGGTAAAGTCTCATACAATTCTATCATAGAACCCCCATTGGTTCATAGAAAAAATGGGTGTGATTTTTCGCTGCTTGTGCTAAACTTTATCGTATGAAAATCTCAATTCAACTCCAATTCTACACCAAACTGGATTGCCCGCTCTGTGACGAGGCAAAAGAGGTGTTGGAGAGTGTTAAAGCAAAAATGTCGTTTATTGCCATAGAAGAAATCGACATCACTAAGGATCTGAGGTTATTCACGAAATATCAGCATCTGATTCCCGTACTCGAGTTGGATGGACAACGACTTTTTGTGCATCGCATTGCCGAAAAAAAATTGATGTGGCGATTGCGGTGGTACCGGTTTTGGAGGATTTTGATCAAGTTGGCAAGTTAAAACTTACTATAGAAAATAACAAGGAGATACGCATGGCTTTTCCATCTCATGGTACAACACACCGATCCACCGTAACGGGGACACGCGGCATGGCGACGAGTGCGCATCCGCTTGCGAGTCTTGCGGGGGCACGCATGTTGCTCGCTGGCGGTAATGCGTTTGATGCAGCAGTCGCAGTGGCTTCGACACTCAACGTCGTTGAACCTTACATGTCCGGTATTGCTGGCAACGGGTATATGTTGCTCTATAGCGCGAAGGAAAAAACGCACCGCGTGATAGATTATCTCGGCACCGCGCCTTATGCGGCGACGCTGGATGTCTACCCGACCCTCGAAAGCCAACAGATTGGTATTCGTGCCGGTATGGTCCCCGGTGGATGTGGGGGGTGGTTGGCTGCGCTGGACCGGTATGGAAGTATGTCTCGCGCAGATGTTTTCGCGCCAGCGATTGAGTTGGCAGAAAATGGATACGCCGTTACCGTCAAGAATGCGGAATTTATGGAGGGTGCGTACCACTATTTTTCGGAAAGGGCTGCCGAGGTGATTGCCTCACGAGGTAGAACCCCACATCCCGGTGAGGTCTTGGTGCAGAAGGACCTTGCGCAGACGTTCCGAACGGTTGCCGAAGGGGGCGCAGAGGCATTCTATCGCGGCGATATTGCCAAAGAGATTGTCCGCTTTTCCGAAGAGACGGATGGGTTGATAACTGAAAGGGATTTGACTGATTTTGAGGTGTTGTGGCAGGAACCGATCTCCGTTACTTACAAAGATTACGAAGTTTATTGTCCACCGCCGCCATGTTCAGGCTTTCAGTATCTGGAGACGCTGAATATCTTGGAGAACGATGCACTCGGTGAACTCGGACACAATACCCCCGAATACCTCCATCTGTTGATTGAAGCCATTAAACTGGCGAGTGCGGATAGGGCAGAACACGCACCACGTCCGAACCCACCGATTGAACGGTTGTTGTCTAAGGACTATGCCCGTTCACAACGCCAACGCATTGGCGAACAAGCGGCAGTCAGTGGGGGTGAACGCTGGTCGAAAGACAAACTACCCGGTGAAATTATCGCTAACGATTGGACGACCGAATGCACAACCCACTTTGATACCGCTGATGCCGAGGGCAATATCGTTGCAGTGACACAGAGCCTCGGTCAACCCTTCGGCTCAGGTGTAATTCTCGGTTCAACCGGAATGTTTCTTAACAATTTCATGAACTGGTTTGATAGGATCCCAGAGAGTCCGAATGCCGTTGGACCGCACAAACGGATAGAGATGTGCATGTCGCCGTGCCAAGTCTGGAAAGGCGGTAGTCCGTTTGCCGCAATCGGTACACCGGGAAGCCACGGCATCCTTCAGACAACGCTCCAGATGGTATTGAATCTAATTGAACACGGAATGAATGTCCAAGCGGCGATTGAGGCACCGCGCGTTCGATTGATTAATCCTGGGACGCATGTGAGTATGGAGGGACGTATTCCTGTTGCAGTTCGTGCAGCGTTGGAAGCGCGTGGGCATGATGTAGAGGTGTTGCCCGATTGGACAGCAACCGTTGGAGGCGGTCACGGTATTGCCTTTGATACAGAAGAAGGCAGTTTCATGGGTGGTGCTGACCCGCGGCGCGATGGGTATGCCATAGGGGTCTGAAAATGGTTTATCCGAACCTAAGATATTTTTCAGATTTCATATCTATCATAAAGTGAACTCTGTATTTGTAGCACAAACTTTTAGTTTGGGACTTATCATAATGTTTTTTTAAGGAGCAGACATGAAAAATTTAAGTGTTTTGAGCAAATACCTTTTTTTAGCGTTCGGACTACTTTCAATCTGTGGTTGCGACGCGATTCAGGACGCAATCCTCACCGAACCACCGAGCGAGATGGACACTACATCACTTCACGTAACGATGATATATCCCAGCGATTGCGTTGGTGCCGCGGCTTACTGTGATGCTTTCCATATCGGTGTAAGGGCTGCGGCGGCAGAGCTTGGAATTGTGCTGACTGAAGTAAACGGTATAGAAAGCGATCCTGTAGCCACAGGGATGCTCCTGAGGGATGCAGCACAAAATTCAGAACTTGTTTTGACAGCAGGTTATCAGATGGGAGACGTACTCGCTCGCGTGGCACCAGAATTTCCGGATGTCCAATTTGCAATTTTTGATGTTGTACTTGATATTCCAAATGTGGTTTCTGTGAACTATAAGTCTAACGAAGGATCGTTTCTGGTCGGCGCAATTGCAGGTTTAAAATCGGAGAGTAACAAAGTCGGTTATATCGGAGGCGCGGATGTTCCCCTGTTACACGAGTTTGAAGCAGGCTATATTGCTGGAGTTCACGCAGTCAATCCAGATGCTGAAGTCACTGTGGAATATATTAGCAAAGATGCGGCAGGTTTTAATCAACCTGAAAGGGCAAAAGAACTCGCTTTAGCACAATATGCAAACGGGGTTGATGTAATTTACACCGCTGCCGGTGGATCCGGTCAAGGCGTGCTTGAAGCAGCACAAGAACAACAAAAGTTCATCATTTGGGTTGACTCCAATGGTAACCATCTTGCACCGGGACTTGTCTTGACGAGTATGACAAAAGAGATTCCGACTTCTGTCCAACGCATCATCCGAGAAATCGCTGAAGGCAATTTTATGGCAGGTATTCGTCTCTTTGGTGTGGCAGAGGGGGATGTCAGTTATGCCGTTGACGAACACAATCAATCGCTGCTCTCGGACGACATCATAGATACTGTCGAATCACTGAAGGCAAAAATCATTGCTGGCGAGATTGCTGTTCCGAACACAGTTTCGCTGCCTCGCGAATGATGCTGATGATAACGTGAATTCGATAAAAAGGTCTTATATGGTCTAAAAACGCCTGGAGCCGTTGTTCATCGATCACTCGAAATTTAATTGCTGTTAGCGGAATTGTGCTATGCTTCTTTGTTTGGATTCAGAAATTGTGGACATGAAGCACGGCATCACTTTACTATCAACGCCGGTATTAATAACTTCGTAGGACGGTTCCCTTGGCACCGACGATCCAACCCGCATTTTTATTCAGATAAATATCCTGCAAGTTATGCTGTGCCGGTGAAGGATAACGGTGCCATGTCCGTCCACTGTCTTCTGTCCGAAGGATCAGCCCTTTCTCGCCGATTGCCCATCCGCTTGTTGCGTCGTGAAATGCGACATCTCGTAGGTTTTCGTTGATTGGACTTCTCTGCCGAAGCCACGTTCTCCCACCATTCGCAGTGTGGAGGATCAGCCCATTTGTACCGACAATCCACCCGCGCGATACGTCTGTGAAATAAACACTAAATAGGGGCTGCTCGGCATGGCTTGCCTGACGCACCCATCGTTTTCCGCCATCTTGGGTGTGAAGCACCTCGCCTTCTTCCCCGACAATCCACCCGCGCTGTGGATCGACAAAATGGACACCCCAGAGGTGTTTATCTGAAAGGTCTTGTATGTTTTCCCAACGACCGCCGCCGTTTTCTGTCCAAAGAACCGTCCCTTTTCCGCCAACTGCCCAACCTTCCGTTTTGCTAACGAAGTGGAGATCCAAGATACCCGGCGGTCTACTTTGACTCCGTATTTGGTGTTGGACATTCCACGTAGCCCCGCCGCTCGCTGTGTAATGCACTTGCCCAATACTGGCGAGCCAACCGTTATTTGGTGTTGTGAAATTAACCTGCGTCAACGCGTCTTTGGAAATAGATGACGATTGCCAAGTCGTACCACCGTCGGTGGTAGATAGAACCGTCCCCGCAGTACCAACTGCCCAACCGCGCGTGGCATCCACAAAATGGACACCGTAGAGATGGGTGTCTGTACCGCTCTCAATCTGCCGCCACTCGAATTGTGCGCCATCTTCGGAGCAACCGAAGTACACGAGACTTCCACAAAGCATAATCAGTATGAGGTAGTTCTTTTTCTGCATTTCAGGGTCCTTTTTTCTGAACAAAATTTTTATTGCATCTAATTGCTGGATCGTGATAAACTATAACTATTATAAGGAATCTGTAGGTGAATTGTCAAGTGCTTTGGAGGTGGCACACTGGTGTATCATGTACATCATCGGAATTGATGGCGGTGGAACAAAAACCGTTGGCATTCTGGCGACCGAAACAGGACAAGGTCTCGTAGAGGTTCAATCGGGACCCGCAAACTATCACGTGGTTGGTGAAACACAGACACAGGTGGTTTTGGAGAGCGTTGTTGAAGAACTATGTGAAAGGGTTGGCGTTTCAAGAACATGTCCGATTCGCTTCTGTTTGGGGATGGCAGGCTTGGGGCGCGCGGCAGATCAAGAAATCATTGGTCGGATTTGTGATGACCTCGGCATCCGAGGCAATCGGATACTCACTCATGATGCACATATTGCGCTGGTTGGCGGGATTGGTAAGCAGGAAGGCGTAATCGTCATCTCTGGGACGGGTGCTATTGTTTACGGTATCAATGCCGAAGGTAAAGAAGGGCGCGCAAGTGGTTGGGGATATCTCATCGGTGATGAAGGCAGCGGTTACGACATTGCTATAAAGGGGCTTCGGGCTGTTGCTCGCGCTGCTGATGGTAGAGATACGCCAACTGAACTCACAGACCGAATTCTCAATAGTCTTGAACTGAATGAACCGAGTGAGCTGATTCGTTGGGTGCACGCTGCAAGTCGAGATACTATAGCCCACTTGGCAGAAATTGTGTTTGACGCTGCCCGAGCAGAGGATGGCGTTGCAGGACGGATTATTGACGGTGCTGCAGATGAACTCGTTTGTGCTACACGACGTGTGATTGAACAATTAGGATTCGGAAAGTCGTTTGATATTGTTCTCAGTGGCGGCAATCTCGTTCATCAACCGATTTTGGTCGATAAGATCCGTCAACAGTTTGCGGAGATTCAACCAGAGGCGGTGGTGCGACTTCCAAAGCATGAACCTGCTTACGGTGCAGTGTTATTGGCACAAATGAAGTTGTAGTCAGAAGTTGTTTCTGGCGAAGGAATGCATGCAATCCACAACAGAGCAGCGAAACCTGAATTCTACCGAAATTGACCTGAAGTCGATTTCAGAAATCGTCCAAATCTTTCACGAAGAGGACCGAAAAGCGGTTGCAGCTGTTGAGGCAGAATCCGATGCAATCGTACACGCAATTGATTTGTGTGTTACTGCGTTTCGCACCGGTGGCAGGCTATTCTATATCGGCGCAGGCACGAGTGGTAGACTTGGGGTCTTGGATGCTTCCGAATGCCCACCGACCTTTAGCACGCCTCCTGAGATGGTCCAGGGGATTATTGCAGGTGGTGATGTCGCCCTGCGTCACGCTGTGGAAGGTGAAGAAGACAGACCTGAACGTGGTGCACAAGTTATCAGGGAACGTCAACTCACACCGCAAGATGTACTCGTCGGAATTGCGAGTAGTGGACGCACACCTTATGTCATCGGGGCTTTGAAGGAGGCTCACGCTATCGGCGCAACGACGATATTTTTGTGTTGTGTTCAACCGCCTGAGCAACTTAAAGAGTGGGTGACGCATTTCGTTGCACCGATTGTCGGTCCCGAAATCATTACAGGTTCGACGCGTTTGAAGGCTGGGACAGCCACAAAACTCGTCTTGAACATGCTGACGACTGTTTCTATGATAAAATTGGGCAAAATCTACGACAATCTGATGGTAGATGTCCACGCTTCTAATACCAAGTTAGTTGAACGGAGTATACGGATTGTCCAAGCCGTCACTGGCGTTGATGCTGCGGTGGCTGAAGCGACGTTAGTACAGGCAGGCGGGCGGGCAAAATTGGCTATTGTAATGCTTGCAAAAGGATTGAACCCGACAGATGCAGACGCACTATTAGAAAGACATTCGGGTTTTCTAAGAAGCATTCTCGAATAAAAAACGCCAATCTATCCTTAGCAGACGCTGTGGCGCGCTGCTTGCAAGCGCATCTGAAGGCGATTAAACGCGCAATTTATAGGGGGAACTGTATGGATACGAAGGATACAAAAGTTGGGCTTGCCAAAACCGGTAGGCGACGTTCTAATGTTTTTAAGGCACTCGACAATATACGTGATGTGCTTACACCGAAAGTCGATGAGCAGGTATTGTTGAAACCGAATTTCCTCTCCAGTACGAACCAACTCGCTTCGTCGCATCCAGATGCGATGCGCGGGGCACTGGATTTTCTACTAAGTACACCGCACCCCCCGAAAGAGGTCATTATCGCTGAAGGTGCTAATGAGAAATTTTCGGGTGAGGCGTTCCAGATTTTCGGCTATGAAGCACTCCAAGCCGAGTACGATCTCCCCATTCGACTTGTGGATTTACATCAAGAGACCGAATGGGTAGAAACGAAGGTTTTTCTTGCTGAACGCAATGAAGATACCGTCCGGATGCCGAAAATCGTACTGGATTGCCCCTGCACAATCTCTGTCGCTATCGCTAAAACGCATGACGCGGGTGTTGTGACGCTTGCTATGAAGAATATGATTATGGGGACCTTGCATAAAGAAGATCGGATTAAAATGCACGGCTACCACAGTCATGCAGACCGTGTGCTTCCGCGCGAAGCACAGACGCTGAATATCAACCTCCTTCGACTCTCACGCTACCTTAAGCCTGATATTGCTATCGTTGATGGGACTGTCGGGTTACAGGGCAATGGACCCGGCGGTACTGATTCTGTTCCGCTTGGTGTCGCAATTGTGAGTGATGATGTGTTCGCAGCGGACGCTGTCACAACGAAGGCAATGGGCTTTGAACCGTTGGAGATTGGACTTTTTCATTACGCAAATGAGATGGGCCACGGCGTTGCGGATTTGAGCGAAATTGATGTCGTTGGACCTGCAGTTGAAACAGTCGCGACATCTTTTAAGCCCCATGAAACCGCTGAACTTCAGTTTCAGTGGCAGGAAATGAATCCTACAGAATATCTGGCAGCTGACTAACAAAAGGAGAACTATGAAACGCTTCTATAATGTACTTATTCTGTTTTCAATATTCCTTACCGCGCCAGCATGGGCGTGGTGGGGCGGCGGACATGATATCATGACACAGGCATCCGTCAAGGTACTTCCCGAGGAGATGCCTGAATTCTTTCGAGCCTCCGGAAAAATGATTGCTCACTGCGCCTACGACCCAGACCTATCCAAGGAGCGTAGCCTACCGCACGCACGGCAGGCTGAATACGGTGAACACTACATCGATGTGGAACTCTTCGGGGAGCATCCGATTCCAGAGGGGCGCGAAGCACACATTAAGTTGTGTGCAGAGTTGGGACTTGCTCCGCGGACGATTGGTACACTCCCCTATGCTTTGGCAGAATGGACAGAACGGCTCGCTCTTGCTTTCGCAGAGTACCGGAAGTGGCCCGACAATCCGATGATCCAATACAAATGTTTTCTCTATGCCGGATTCCTTTCACACTACGCACAGGATATGTGTCAACCCTTACACCTAACAATCCATTTTGATGGCATTGTTCAAGAGGATGGCTCAAAGCTGCATAGGGGCATCCATGAGAAGGTCGATTCGGCAATTGAGATGTTGAAACTCGATCCCACAGAACTCGCGAAAGCACAACAGATTGAAGCCGTCGATGAGCTTATGCCAGCGATAATAGAACAGATTAAAGCAGGACACGGTTTGGTTGATAGCGTTTATGCACTCGTAGAAGACTGGCAAAATCTGAAAGACCCGACCCCTGCCTTGGTTGATTTCACAAACGAGCAGGCGCGTGAAGGCGTACGTTGGACTGCTTCACTCTATCTAACTGCGTGGAAACTTTCTGAGAATATTAAACTGCCCGGTTGGCTTGACCGCGCACAATAATGAAAATATATAACACTCAAAGGAGATATAACTTTGTTACAACAGTGGAAACCTGATCCGACTTTTTACCCTTCCCCCAAGATGGCGATTGAGGCACCTACGGAAGAACTCGCTTACGTCGCTGCACCCCGGGATGACGGCAAACCTGATACGATGTGCGTTGTTGACCTCAACGAAGCGTCTGGCACTTATGGTCAGATTATCAATAAGTTGGAGCTCGGTGTTCGGGACGAGATCCATCACTTCGGTTGGAACGCATGTAGTGCAGCACTCTGCCCGTACGCACCACATCCTTACGTGGAACGCCGCTATCTCGTGGTGCCAGCACTACGGGGTTCTCATATCTATATCCTTGATGTTAAAGAGGATCCGAAGTCACCGAAACTCATTAAGACTTTGACGGCTGACGAAGTTGAAGAACGATCCGGATATACGCGTCCACATACGGTACATTGTGGACCCGAAGGTATCTATATTAGTGCTCTCGCTTCGGCAGGCTCCGAAGAGGGCCCCGGCGGCATCTTCCTCATGGATCACTACAACTTCAATATCCTTGGACAATGGGAAGTTGAACGCGGTTCCCAATCCCTCTCTTACGATTTCTGGTGGCACTTGGGATATGACATCGCTGTTACCAGTGAGTGGGGATATCCGGCAATGATTGAAAATGGTGTGAGTCTTGAAGATTTGGGCGCACGCAAGTTCGGACATAAAATCCATATCTGGGATATTCGACACCGTAAGAACATCCAGACCTTGGATTTAGGCGATGACTACCAGATGATCTTGGAACTGCGTCCTGCGCACGATCCAACTAAGGCTTATGGGTTTGTCAATGCCGTGTTGAATATGAATGACCTCTCCAGTTCGATCTGGACCTGGTATAAAGATGGCGACGATTGGGGCATTCAAAAGATTATTGATATTCCAGCACAGGCACCTGAAAATCCTGATGATTTACCACCGGCTTTAAAGGATATCGGAATGATTCCGCCACTGGTTACGGATCATATCCTTTCGTTAGATGATCGGTTCCTGTATGTCTCTTGTTGGGGCACCGGGGAGTTATTGCAATACGATGTCTCCGACCCGTTCAACCCGAAGCATACCGGCACCGTTGAAATAGGTGGTATTACAAAATCTCATCCGCATCCGGCAGCTGGACCCGTCAGCGGTGGTCCCCAGATGGTTGAATTGAGTCGCGACGGCAAACGCCTCTACTTCACGAATTCGCTCTACGTCGCTTGGGACAATCAGTTCTACCCAGACGGCGCAAATGGATGGATGGTGAAGGCGGATATAAATCCCGATGGCGGACTCGAATTGGATCCTAACTTCTTTGTAGGTTTCGGCGACAGCCGCGCCCATCAGATTCGCTTACAAGGGGGCGATAGCTCATCGGATACCTTCTGTTATTCGTAGGGATTGATGGTATTTCTTAATAGGCATGCCGCTGGCGTGGTTTTCGACTTTGCTTTCAAAGCGTGCATGCCATTACTATGCTGTTTTAAAAGAGGGTATGCAGGTTCTCTTGCAGCACCCTCATATTATCGGTAGAAAGATATTTTATGGACGCTATTTCGTGGGTAGGTTACATTAGCCTCGGTGTATTTCACGGTATTAATCCGGGGATGGGCTGGCTTTTTGCGGTTGCGTTGGGTATGCAGGAAAAACGGAGAAGTGCGGTTATTGGCGCGCTCTTTCCAATGGCACTCGGACACGCGGTTTCGATCGGGGTCGTGGTACTGGTGATTGTTTTAGCGCAACAACAAATACCGGAGAAGGTGCTTGGTATCGCTTGTGCGGTTGTTCTGTTCGGTTTTGGGCTATATAAGTTGTTCCGGGCAAGGCATCCGAAGTGGGTCGGGATGCGTGTTAACTTCAAGGATTTAACAATCTGGTCTTTTCTAATGGCTTCTGCGCACGGCGCGGGCTTGATGCTCGCACCGCTTTTGTTACGGATGCCGATGGCATCAGCGCATTCTGGACATGCCCACCACGCATCGGCAACTATGACGGATAGTGCTACGCTGTTATTATCCGCTGTCGGCGTACATACCCTCAGTTTTTTCGTTGTGACGGGGATTGTGGCGGTTGTCGTTTATGAAGTGGTAGGATTGGCACTGCTCCGCAAAGCGTGGTTTAATTTGGATATGTTGTGGTCTATCGCTTTGATGATTGCGGGTGTTGTCACGGCTGGCATGCTTTACTGGGGGCATTAGGCAAGCGCGGCTTTGAATTACGTCTTGATTTGCTCAGGGAGCAATGCAATACTGAATTTATCGTGTAATGCTTGCATATCGGCGAAGTCTGTGTCTTGTAATGGATATCCAGCGTGCGAACGGACTTGGTAATCCACTGAGAGGCATTGTACCTCCCGTCCTCCAATGTAACCCGCAACATCTAACTCTGATTTAGAAATAATCCAATCAAGTTCTCCCGGTCCGTAGACTGCCCCGCCATCTTCGGTCCGTTCAACCACATGAAAGTCAATCATTCCGTGTGATGGATGCCCCATCACAAAGTTTCGGTCCGTGCGGTCATCGGTATGGATGTCAACAAAGCCGTGTGCGAAAAGTGCCTCGGTTAATATGCTTGAATCTTCCCATGAGATGATAATGTCCAAATCTTGGTGATTTCGAGTCTGTTCACCTAATAGCGCGTCAACACCCCATCCACCATCAATCCAGACGCTGATGCCGAGCTCGTCAAAAAGATCAAGAAACCAGTGGACCATGTCAATGGTCATAGTCAGATTTTCATCAAGCAACACGCGCATCAGCAACCTCTAACGTCATTTTTAGGTACGCGACGGCTTGCTCTTGGGAGACCGTCGGAAAGTCATTAAGAAACTTTAGGACTTACGCATTTTCTCTTAAAGTCCCCCTGATAAGGGGCGGGGAATGCCTTTAAGGCATTCATACCGTTGATTCTTTAGGGGGTTAAAAATAGTGAGTTCTCAACCTATGTGCTAAATTTGCGTAAGTCCTGAACTTATTAAGTGAATCGCCGGCCGTTAGATGTTGAATCAAAATCTCGACTGGCACCCGTGGGCCTGCGAAAACTAATGCGCCATTCATCACTTTTGGATTGCGCGAAACAATCTGTTCTTTTTTCATGAGTGAACCTCCTTGAAAAGGGTTACATGAAATCTATGTCAAAGCACTTCCAGCGCAGCTTCATATTTGTCTCTGACCAACTCTTGAACATCCGCTCGTAGTTTCTGCCAACTTCGTTGCAGTTTTGCCTTGACCCACGCGCTACCTTCATCAATTCCCATTCCGTGATGAACATAAGCCAAGTATAACAGCGAAGGAATCCCCTCAATATGGGACATCGCATCGGCATTCGCCAGACATGCTCCCTCCGCACTCCTATGTTCTGCTATGACACTCCCCCGGTGTGTCGCGATAGCTTCTTTTACGGATTCTATTTTTTCTGTAGGATAGCCGAAACGTTTCAAGAGTTTTTCGGCTTCAATTGGACTATGGATATGGTGATCGGCGTAGAGTGCTTCGTCCTTTATGCTGGCGTAATCGTGGAGTAACGCCGCAAATTCCACAATTTCAGGGTCGGCATCAAAACGTGGGGCGAGTTGTTTCGCGTTTTCAATGACTTGTAGGATATGGTGGGTCCAAATGTCATAACCGAAGATATTCGTATCAGCAGCACACGCCTGTTCGACAATTCGCTCAATTTCGTTTTTCACGGTTTCAATCATGTCAATAGTCTCTGTCTTCCTTTTCACCTATATCTAATAGACCTTGCTACGGTGTCCAATTTGGTGAACAGTTACCTCTCTGATACTTTTATTAAACGAATAGATGATCCGATAATGTTTAGCAATTTTTAAACTGAACTTTCCTTTATACTTACCTTTCAGTGCTTTGTGGCGTTCATTGTCAGGATTTTGGCATAACTTTTCCAATCTTTTACGAATCCGCTGGGCTATAGGCAGAGACAAACGCTCCAAATCTGATTCAGCCCGCAAGTCCATTACCAATGTATACATTATCAATCTATTCCTAACTTTTTGAAAACCTTTTCCATTGGGATCAATTTAGCCGTTCCATCTTCGTAATCGGCTACGCGCCGATCCAGCTCTTCTGCGAATTCAGATCGTATCTCTAACCCTTCGTCTGGATCATAGTGATAATCTTCCAAGGCGAGCTCCAAGAGTTCATAAGCAACGAAAAACTCTCGAAATGCAGCATCCAGTTGTGCTGTTGAAGTGTCCTTTTCAAGCAACGCTGCAAGTCGACCCCGCGAGGCGAAAATATCTTGGGTGACAAGTAGGTGTAACAGTTCGTGAAATTCAGAGAGAGGCAACTCGACAATTTTCTTCTTCGGCATGGGATCGCTATCTAAGTAGATTCCCATCCGTCTGAAGATGCGCTGTTCAAGCGTCGTTTTACGATTAGCAAGGATATATTCGCGTTGTCGCTTTAGTTTTTTGGCGAGTAGCGTGTGTGGGTCTAATCCGTTGAGGGGGTCTTCTTCGTATTCTTCAAACCAAAATCCCAAATCTTCAGTATCACCGTGGAAATGAAAGAATTCTGCTTCCAGTGCCTCCTGAGAACTATTCTTCACCAATAGCGCAGCGAGCCGTTCTCGTGATTTGAAGAGTTCCTCGTTGACGAGTATGTGCAGAAACTCGCGAAACTCAGTAGAGTTCATCTCTGTAATTTTTTTCATGGTAATTCTTTCCTATATTAATGTGGAATGGCATAATGAATTCAACTCGTTTCCAATAGTATTAAGAATACCACGTAACTGGAGTCGCAACAACCAGAAAATTAGATTGTGTAGCGATATGAGATGTTTTTGATATCCCAGAACTCAAAACGAAAAGTTTGTCTTTTTTCTCTACCTATGCTATAATTTCTGTTCAGTATACAGAAAATTTTGATTAGGTCTCTCAATATGGGCTAAGAATAATAAGGAGAACCTTAACTTGGTGATAGACCCCGCCCTAAAGGGCGAGGCTTCTGCAAAAGTAGTCTTTGCAAAAGCATTCGTGCGATCAACAACTCCTGCTTCCAGTCAAAGTCTTACGAAGCCTACTGCAACAGACGCTACCCCGACTGCGACAAAAACGTGTCCTTACGAAAAATTTGATACACATTTTCAAATGGGATTCAGCATGACCTGTCTTTCCCGACTGTGTATGTCAAGCAGATTTTCAACAAGTATAGAGTCGTATGGCTTTTACGTAGTCGTCTCACTTGTTTAGCACATCTACCACAGCATCGACTACAACCTATGCCGATTACAGATATATTATAGCAAATTTGACCATGGATTTCAAGGAGAAATAGCGTCTACATCCCCAACCTAACGGATGGGGTTTTGACGCAGAAGATTATGATAAATTTATATGGAGCAACGTATGACAGAATACAACTACTGCGCCACGTCGGAGATGTGTCGCAAATCGCCCACGCCAAAATGTATCAATTGACGGATGGCAATGAAAAGGGTGTAGAGGCGATTGACTTCCGAACCGGAAGCGGTCTCAATTTTACTGTGCTGCCGAGCCGCGGGTTAGACATCTCTTACGCCGACTATCAAGGCGTTCCACTCTGTTGGCGTTCAAGTACGGGTGATGTCAATCCTGCATATTACGAACCCGAAGGCCTCGGTTGGCTACGCAGTTTCTACGGCGGCTTACTGACAACCTGCGGTATGCGGCAAGTCGGCGTGCCGGGTGAGGATGACGATGAAGCATTAGGACTTCACGGGAGAGTTTCCAATATCCCTGCGAAAAACGTTTGGGTTGACAGCCGATGGGAAGGGCACCGTTATATGTTATGGGCGCAAGGCAAGGTTAAAGAGACCGCTGCTTTGGGCGAACATCTCTCCCGCACACGTAGAATCTGGACAGAACTCGGCTCCCGTACGTTGCATATTGAGGATATCGTTGAAAACTTGGGATACCAAGATTCACCACACATGTACCTCTTCCATATTAACGTTGGGTTTCCGATCCTCACCGAGGACAGCGAACTAATTGCCCCCTCTTTGCACGTCACACCGCGGGATGAAACGGCCGCAGCAGGCTTGAATAACCATAACCTCTGTGAATCCCCAACTGTGGATTTTCAGGAACAGGCGTTCTATCACGAAATGGAACCCGACGTTGATAATCACATCCGTGTTGCGCTCGTAAATCGCAATTTTAACAATGGACAAGGTATCGGTGTGTCAGTACGCTACCATAAAACACAATTTCCAAACTTCGTTCAGTGGAAGATGTGCGGTGAAGGCACCTATGTTATGGGCTTAGAACCCTCAAACTGTGGGGTAGAAGGTCGAGCAAAGGAGCGCGAACGCGGGACCCTACAGTATATTGAACCGGGTGGACGGAGACACTATGAAGTCGAAATCGGTGTGCTAACCTCCAACGAAGAAATTGATGAGTTCCAAGAAAGAATCGCAAAAACTCAAAATTAACACCCCATTTTCAATGGAAACGCAAATAAAAAGGAAAAACCAATGAAAAGCTATTTGCCCTTACACATAATAGCGTTGCTACTGCTGACAACGTTCGTGTTCATCGGTTGTGGCGCGAAAGAGATAGCACCCCCAGACACCGCGGAAATACCTGCGACCCAAGAACCAGAGAAGACAGAGGAACCACACTCTCCTGAGGCGGAAATGACGGAGAAACCGCAAGCCCCCGAAACTGATGCGGATGACGAACCACATTCATCTGAAGCAGAGATGGCGGAGAAACCGCAGGCACCGGAACAAGAAACACTTCAAGAAACCGAACCTGAAGCGGCAATGCCAACGGTGGAGATTCCGAGTGGTAGTGTCTTGCATTTAATCCCTGAGTCCACTTTAGGAGTCATTTATTGCCCCAGTTTGGCTGAATTGGATAATCGGATTAACATGTTAGCAGCCGACTTGCTACCCACGGCGGAGCCACCAGAGGTACTCGCCGGAATTTTGGCGGACGCTTTTGGTGCTGGGTTTGAAAGTCTTGACGAATTGGAGCAAATTGGGTTGGATATGAACCAAGACTTCGCAATCTTTATGACTTCCTTGAAGCCACCCGATCTCTCCGCAACCGTACATCTCACGAACCCCGATGCTATGAAACAGGTGATTGATGCAGAGAGCGAAGGAACCGCACCCATAGAATATAAGGGTGTAACCTATTGGAATGCAGCCGGTGGCGGCGGGAGTTTCGCGATTATAGATAATGTTCTCGTTTTTACCCGATCCCCTGAGGTCTGTGAAAGCGTGATTGACACTTATAACAAAACGCAACTCTCCATCACAACCAACCTAAACTATAATTCGTTCCTCACTGATGTTTCTGAAGGCTCCTCGCAACTCGCAGTCCACTTTGATTTTGAACCGATTGTATCTATCTTAAATCCTCGCCTTGAGAGTGGATTGGAAGGGTTAAAAGACAACCTTGAAAGCGATCCTACTACTATGGCAGCGGGCCCCTTCCTTGAAGGAATAATCAAAACATCTATAGGAATACTAAGTCAGGTGGAGTCTCTAAACGCGACCCTTGAAATTGAGGGAACCGATGTGCAACTTACTCAATTCTTTGAAATCAAAGATGGTGGCAAACTTCAGGATATATTGAAGCGGATGAAACCTCACACCTTGGCCCTTCTCAATGCGCTTCCCGATCCAGTGTTTATGAAAGGCAGTTTCCAAGCTGAATCAGAGTTGCTGATTAAAATGAATATGTTTTGGCTAGAAATGTTTGCTCAAAACGCTACACCCGAGCAAAAAGTGGCACTTGAAACACTCGCTAAGCAGATGGAGGCCCTTTATAAGTCTGTCGGTGATGAATGGGCGTTCACTGCAAATTACACTGAGAGTCTGCTTCCCGATTATTTATTCGTCTGTGAAGTTAAGAATGAACAACAAGTGAAAACTTATTTGGAAGAGACTTTCCTGGAGCAGCTCCGTAACTCCGTGCAGATTATGCAAGACTTAACCAACAACATGCCACAGTTGAATATGTATGATGGGGCACACATGGGTCACCCGATTATTCATAACGGCGTTGAGATTAAAAGTCTCGTCTTCCCGAATTTCGGTGCAGCTTTCGGAGAGATGCCAGCACTAACTTCTGATCTGATGCCTAAGGAATGGAGTTGGTACTACGCTCTCTATGAAAGCCAACTCCTACTCGCTATAGGGAGTCCTGAACCTGTTAAGAAGGTGTTGGATCAGAAAACACAAACTGCCGCGTCCACACTTGAAAATCCGAGTTATCAAAAACTCGTTGGAATGTTGGGAACCGACAACAATCTGCTTTTGGCAGTTTCTCCAATGACTGCAGCTAAAAGTTTCTTGCCTATTATAGCGAAAGCAGATCCAGATGCTGCTGCCCCTATACAAATGTTGTCAGGAATGCTCATGAATATGCCAGAGACGTATAGCATCGGATTTTCTGCCAAAGCCCGGGAGCGCAGCATTGGCACTAAATTGCTGTTTACCCTTGGTGATTTCAAACAACTTATCCAGATGGTTGCGATGATGCAGAACATGGGACAGATGCAGTAAGTTCGCTCCTAACTCGCCTACAAAATCTGTGGGCGAGTTTTTATTTTTAATCATAACCCGAATTGCCACTTCACAATTCAATAGTTCTTCTGTAGGAGAGATTTGCGAATCTCGACTTCTGCTTACCGATGTACACCGATGTACAATGTATAAGTAATTCTAAAATCTACCATAAATGACAATATTATCTTGCTTTCTTTTTTTCGTTATGCTATTATCGGCATATCATGAAGTATAGTTTTTTAAATTTAAGATATAGATATATTTAGTTTAATATAATTTTATCGGTTAAATTTGTGTTGTTTTACCAAAGTGGCAACTGAGGTTGTCATCGTTACGATAGATTATGTTAGAGGTCAACTGAACAGAAAAATTGACTGCTTTTAGGTATAGGAGGCTCGTGAATTATTTATGAATAATCGAAAGTATCAACACCTATTCGGTTTCAGCGTCATGTTTTTACTAATTTTCTCTTTATTCGCTAATGCTGATACAACCGAAGAAACGACAGAAGCTGTTGAGACACCAGCACCTAAGAAAAGTCCTATAAAAATCGGCGGGGCGATGCGCGTGAACTACGCCTACGGTGCCTACGGAGATGCCGACAACCCACATCCGCGCGGCGAAAAAATCGGCGACGTGGACCTTGAGATTTTCCGGCTCAATGCCGACTTTGACTACAACAATATCATCAGCCGGCTTGAATACCGATGGTATGATGGCTACAGCATGGTACACACCGCATGGTTAGGGTATAAGCTTGGTGATTCCAGCACAATTAAAGCAGGTATTGTACGGGTACCCTTCGGTCCGACCGCCTACGGCGTTTCTACGAGTTGGTTTTTTGACCAGCATTTTTATGTCGGACTCGCCGACGACATGGACTTAGGGGTCACATGGAATGATACCCTTGATAAGTTAACGTTTGACGTAGGCTACTATCTTACGAGTGAACCTCAGTTGGTAACGTATGGCAGTCTGGCGAGTTCGCGATATAGTTATGATGTCGTCAAGTGGGAGGAACACGCCGATGCCAAGGGAAAAGTCGAATGGGGTGCGGGTGAAAATGGATATGATGAGCAACATCAATTTAACGCCCGTGCAATCTACGCCCTTGAAAACATCGGAGATATTGGCGTATCGCTTCAATACGGATTGCTAAAGGGAACAAACGTGGGAGAGGATGATAGTGGTAACCACTATGCTGTCTCTGCTCATGCGAAGAATACTGTTGCGGATTTCACGCTTTTCTCGCAATTCTCCTATTACGCGCATAATATCACTGACGAAACTCCTTGGGGCACCGGGGACTTGATTCCGATGGGTGCTTATGACTTCGCCTGGCCTATCGCCTCAACGGGGTTAATACCTGCACTCTCACTGCGTTATGGTGGGATAGATACTGCAGGCATCTCATGGATTGACAGCGTTACGCCTTATGCAGAATGGAGTACTATCCTTAAAACCGTAGATAACTACAACGCCAGTACCCTCGTGACAGTGGGTGCGAGCTGGACGGTCTTGGGTGCCCTGTATGTGTATAGTGATTTCGCACTGTCTAATGGCAACTTTTTTGTGGGTAACACTGAAGACGACTACGGGAATATCCTTACAGGGGTTAATCACGTTGGTGCCAACGGAAATAACAGGTGGCATTGGCGACTTAATTTCAACTTCGGTTATTATTTCTAAGCGGCTATACGACCTTTCATCGTAAACGCGTTTTTGTAAGCGCGCTTTACACCGTGCGCGGTTGAGAACCGCCAAATCAACTCTAATAATAAGGAGAATTTTGAAATGCACGAAGAAGGAAAACAACCACAGTATATGCAGGACAGGGAATATAAGAAGTTATTCGGTTTAGAGATTTACCTCACTCCAGTGTTCGTTATTTCCAGTATCGCAATTGTCGTTTTTATTATAGGTTCTCTCATTTTTCAAGAAGGAGCGACGAAACTCTTCGGAGATATTCGCGTCTGGCTCACCACCAACCTTGATTGGTTGTTCATGATCACTACCAATCTTCTTTTTCTTTTTTGTCTGGTCGTCGCGTTTTCTCCAATCGGTAAAGTGCGTCTTGGCGGGGCAGATGCGAAGCCTGAGTATTCCTACTTAACATGGCTTGCCATGCTTTTTGCTGCAGGTGTCGGTATTGGGCTTCTCTTCTTTGGCGTGTCGGAGCCGATTACCTATTTTCAGGGGGGCAGTTATTCGCCGCTGGGGATAGAAACGATTTACAACCCAGAGACGGTCTACAACGCTGAAAATGTCCCCGACGCTGGGGAGCCCAAGGTTCAAGCGGCGGCTTCCTTGGGTATAGCGACGACGGTCTTCCACTGGGGACTACAGGGGTGGGCGATCTACGGTGTTGTTGGACTTGCGCTGGCGTTTTTCGCGTATAACCGAGGGTTACCGCTCCTCATTCGCTCCGCTTTTTATCCGGTATTCGGGGACCGGATCTGGGGCTGGCCTGGACACATCATTGATACCTTTGCCATATTCGCTGGCATCTTTGGGCTGGCAACCTCGCTCGGCTTAGGTGTGCAACAGATAACAGCCGGGCTTGACGACCTGTTTGGGATACCCGCGAACAATCTCACCATGGTCATACTAATCGTTGTGATTACAGCCATCGCCCTCGGATCGGTGATCACAGGCATTAATGTCGGTATCAAACGGCTCAGCCAGTTCAACATCATTCTCGCCTTTTTGTTGTTGTTGGCTGTTATCGTTCTGGGACCGACGCTCTATATTTTCCGCAGTTTCTTCACCGGGGTTGGCACGTATATCATGAAGATTGTGCCGCTCAGCAACTGGATCGGGCGCGAGGATACCGCCTTCTTTCACGATTGGACGACCTTCTATTGGGCATGGTGGATCGCTTGGGCACCGTTTATCGGGACCTTCATTGCTCGGATTTCAAAAGGCCGCACGGTTCGTGAGTTTGTCCTCTTCGTCCTGCTTCTACCGACCTTACTGTGTCTAATTTGGTTTAGTGCCTTTGGTGGCACTGCGATCCACCAGTTCCTCACGGAGGGTTACACGGGCGTCACCGAAAAAGTTGAGATCTATAATTACGAACTTGCACTCTTCAAAATGTTTGAAGGTCTCCCGTTGACAACGCTGCTCTCGTGTATCGGTATGACGTTGACAATCATCTTTTTCGTTACTTCATCGGATTCTGGCTCTTTGATTATTGACATCATCGCAGCAGGCGGTAAGGTTGATGCTCCAGTGCCGCAACGGGTTTTCTGGTGTACTGCAGAGGGTTTGGTCGCCATTGCGCTTTTACTCGGTGGCGGTCTTAAGTCATTACAAGCGGCTTCCCTCGCGACGGGTTTTCCTTTCGCGATTGTGTTGTTGGGCATGGGAGTTTGTGTCTGGATCGGGCTTCGTAAGGAAGCACGTCAATCTTAATAACAATTGGCTGTCAGCAGTGGACAGTCGGAAGAACGGTTGTCGGCAGTCGGTTAAGAGGTTTTGATTAAGTCAGCATCTCTTAGCCAACCGCCGAGATCCGAAAGCCAATAAATATGAACACAACAGAACTTGAATTTGAGAGACCGTTCATTGAATTGGAACGTCATCTTGCACAATTGGAAGGCTTCGCGGAAACACATCCTGAGTTAGACCTGAAAGAGGGGATGGATGCGCTAAAGCAGAATGCGGATACGCTTACAAAGCAGACGTTCCGAAATCTGAGTCGCTGGGATAAAGTACGCTTAGCGCGCCACGCGCAACGCCCGCAAGCCCCCTTCTATATCAACACGCTTCTTGAGGAACCTACCGAAATTCACAGCGATAAGTTATACGGCGACGATCGCGCCCTTATCGGCGGATTGGCATGGTTTGATGGGCAACCACTCGTTTATCTCGCACAGCAGAAAGGGACAAACCTTGAAGAGCGGCAGGAGATGAATTTCGGTTACACACACCCGGAAGGCTATCGCAAAGCGAGACGGTTAATGCAGCTGGCGAATAAGTTTAATCGTCCGTTACTCTGTTTTGTGGATACACCGGGAGCACACTTTGATCTTCGTTCCGAGGAATACGGTCAAGCGATGGCGATCGCTGAGAACCTCGCTGAGATGATGGCACTGCGCGTCCCGATGCTCGTTGTGATTATCGGTGAAGGGGGCAGTGGTGGTGCGCTGGCAATTGCGGTCGGCAATCGCGTATTGATGATGGAGTACGCCGTCTACTGCGTCGCGCCACCTGAAGCCTGTAGCGGTATTGTGTGGAAGGACAAAGGCGAACATGCGCCAGAGGCGACCGAAGGTTATAAACCGACTGCCCCGGATCTACTCAAGTTAGGTATCATCGACCAGGTTATTCGTGAACCGCTCGGGGGCGCGCACAGAGATCCAGAAGCCGCAGCGCGCAGCGTCAGGCGTGCTATACGTAAACATCTTACCGAATTGATGCAGATGACACCGCAACAACTCATCCAACAGAGACATGAACGGTATCGCCACATCGGGCTTTACGGCGAAGATTCTGATTGAGGAATGAATGCAAGCGACATGAAGATCCGAACAATTACGACAGGCATTCCGCTCCCTTTTGCGCCGTATCAACTCGAACGCGCTGCGACGTTTAACGCCGCCTCTCAAACCTATTTTGAATCGAACGGCTATGAGGTTCAAACAACACGGGTCAGCTGCCAAATCTGGGATGAAGCACGCGATATAGAAGCAATTCTTGGATTAGAATCCCGCGCGCAAGCATTGGGGATTGACTTCCTTAACTTAGGGACAATCTTACCAGGAAAACGATCCACGAAAATGCATCTCGCGCATGTCGCCGATGTGATTATCCAAAGTGAGGTGCTCTTTGCTACTGTCACCCTTACAACGCAATCTGGGCATGTGGCATCCGAGATTACTGAAAGCACAGCAGACATCATTCAACAGATAGCACATCGAACCGATGCTGGCTACGGAAATCTCCGCTTTGCAGCATTGATGAACTGCCCACCGAATACCCCCTTCTTTCCAGCAGCGTATTGGCAAGACACCCGGACAAACTTCGGTATCGGATGGCAGGCGACGGATTTAGTGAATCAGGCGTTCACGGGTGCACAAAATTTAGAGACCGCCCTACAAAACCTGAAAATCCTAATGGAAACGGAAGGGCAAAAGATTGTCGAACTCGCAGAGACGCTTGCACAGGAATGGGGTATAAAGTTTGTAGGCATAGATGTGTCACCCGCCCCAATGGGTGATGAAAGCATCGCTTATGCCATGGAGCAACAACTCCCCGGGTATTTTGGCGAACGCGGCACCTTAGCCGTCGCTGCAGGGTTGACACGCACACTCCAAACGCTCGACCTACCGCTCTGTGGTTACTCCGGATTAATGCTACCTGTCCTTGAAGATGTCGGATTGGGGGCGCGGAGTGAAGCTGGCTACTTTAACCTCGACAGTCTCCTCCTCTATTCTGCAGTTTGTGGTACCGGCTTGGATACGATTCCTATCCCCGGTGATGCTTCCACATCTCAGATCGCCGCTATTCTGACGGATGTCGCCTCGCTCTCTATACGGCTAAACAAACCGCTATCGGTCCGCCTTTTTCCGGTTCCAGGATGTAACGCAGACTGCCTGACAGAATTTGATTCCCCCTATCTAACAAATACCACAGTGATGCAAATATAGTCGATAATCCTCGGTTATAAATAGTACTATTTGGTTCTCCCATAGCGAATTGTGCTATCTCCTGATTGTTGATAACTGAACTAATTACCAACTTTTCTCTTGCCAATTGTCACGGCTTCTGATAAGATGATATGGATGGAATTGGATGTCCGTTATCCACGCAATTGATACACATTGGAGGTACTTGACAATGTATATGCGGCATTGGTTACAGAGCCCTTCAAGCCTAACGCACGGCAATATCATTAAACGCGAGATCTTTAGTAAGCGCAATGGAGACACTCCCGATAAAGAGGGCGCAATCCTAAACTATGTTGATAGTTTTTCGCGATGTTATCTGGAATCGAGAATCGCTTCAGTACCAACAGCATTGGAGGACCGGCAGCTAATCTTTTATGTTGTTGATGGCACCGGAACGTTTGAGGCAGGAAACTTGAAACAGCCGGTCAGCGAAGGCGACGCAATCTTAGTTCCACCTGGACTTATACACGTCTTAAATAACCCAGAAAACGCACCGCTGGAATTCTTGATGTTGGAAGAGGTCGTCCCGGAGGGCGTAGAAGCACCCCTTAAAGACGCACTCATCCGAAATTACCGGGAACGTCCTTTAGGACAGGGACATTGGACGCATCTCGTACACCCAATTTTCGGTCAAGATGACGGTTTGGTCGTTCTACATTCGATATTGGTGGTTCGGATTGAAGCGATGCAAACACCCGACACACACGGACACGGTCCGAATATGGACGAGGTCTGGTATATGCTGGAAGGCAACGGCATCCACGTCGTCAGCAGAAACGTTTATCGGCAAATGCCGGGCGATGCTGTCTCTGTGGCACCCTCAAACCCAGGACATACCCTCATCAACGATACAAACGAACCGCTCAAGACTTTTTACTTTGCACGGTATGATCGGTAAAAGGAACAACTATGTCTGACAAACCTCATGTGCTTCTAATTTCAACAGACCATTGGCCCAACTCGTTGTTGGGTGTCAGTGGACACCCCGCTATCCAAACACCTACTTTAGATACCCTCGCTCGTGCTGGCACGCGTTTTACGCGCGGCTACAGCGAATGTCCCGTCTGCGTTCCCGCTCGAAAAACGTTGATGACTGGGACAACAACACGGACCCATAAAGACCGGGTTTTTAATGATCGTCAAGGACTCAATGGACTCCCAACGATCGCACAAACCTTTCGAGATGCAGGGTATCAGGCTTACGCTGTTGGCAAACTGCATGTCTATCCCCAACGCGATCGCATCGGATTCGACGATGTGATATTGGGTGAGGAGGGTAGACTCCAATACGGTGCGATTGACGATTATGAGTTGTTCCTTGGCGATAGGGGTTATGCCGGTCAGCAATTCGCACACGGTATGTGTAACAACGATTATCTCAACCGACCTTGGCACTTGCCTGAGGATTGCCACGTCACGAACTGGAGCACACAGCAGATGGTCCGGATGATTAAACGCCGCGACCCAACCCGTCCGGGATTTTGGTATCTCTCCTATTGCCATCCACATCCGCCTCTGGCACCGCTCCAATGCTATATGGACATGTATCGCGATATTGACGTAGACATGCCCTATTACGGCGAGTGGGCGAAGCAAACAGAGCAGTTGCCTTTACCGCTAAAAGGACGGCAGAAGCAGGACGAACACTTTACAGAGGATCAGATTCGTTCGGCACGCCAAGCGTTTTATGCCCTCTGTACCCACATTGACCATCAACTCCGTGTTGTTATTGGGACTTTGCGGGAAGAAGGCCTGTTGAACAACACGATTTTGCTCTTCACATCCGATCACGGCGATATGCTCGGAAATCATGGGATGTGGGCAAAACGCCTCTACTATGAAGATTCCACAAACGTTCCTATGATTCTCGTCGGCACTGCAGGCGACGAACGCGTCGGACATCACAGAGTGGACGATCGCCTCGTCGGATGGCAGGATGTAATGCCAACCCTACTCCACTTAGCAGGCATTGATATTCCCGATACGGTCGAAGGTATACCGATGGTAGGCGAGCAAAAACGCGAGTGGTTGTATGGTGAGATTGGTGTCGGTGGGAGTGCGACCCGAATGGTTCATGAGGGGCGTTTCAAACTTATCTATTATGCCACCGGAAATTACCGACAACTTTTCGATTTGGAAGAGGACCCAAGGGAATTAAACGACCTCGCCAATTCACCGGCACACGCTGAAGTCCTTGACCGATTGACAAATCTTATGATTGGCGAACTCTATGGAGACGATGAGAAATGGTTGCAAGATGGCAAACTCCTCGGTTTACCTGATCGGGAGTATCGTCCATCTCCCAACCGCGCCTTATCCGGTCAACGTGGACTTCACTGGCCACCACAGCCATCCACGGGACGTTAGAGAAAATTTCTAAAAATCTTGACAAAGTTTTTCAAATTAACTATATTAACCTATTGACATTTTTTGTTAGGTCATAGACCGAAATTCCACAATGGTGTAATAACACAAACAACTAAGAGAGGAGAATAGATGTTAGCAGAAATACGTCAAAGAGAAGGTGTTATCGTTATTCGACCCACCGGCCGTATGATTGGTGCGGCAAACGCTGAAATTAGAGAGCAAATTAATGAGGAACTTGAAGAGTATTTCGACTCTCCAAAGGTAATCTTTAATCTTGAGAATGTCACTCGAATGGATAGTAGTGGGCTCGGTACACTCGTTTCTGTAAATGTGACTGTCTCTCGAAAAGGGGGGCGGACCGCACTCGTTAATGCAGGTGCGCACATCCGAAACCTTCTTATCCTCGGTCGATTAATGAGCGTTTTCGAGACTTACAATAGCGAAGAAGAGGGAATCCTCGCGCTCACTTCTGATGAAACCTAATAAATCGGGTAGAGCCGTTTAGTTCAACCTCTGCCCGGCTTTCGCCTGAATCGAAAACTAAATGGCTCCAACACAATAGAGGAAACCCAGATACGAAAAAGGGAATTTATGGCAAATCAGAATCTTCCAACGTTTACCGTTAGTGCCGGTTTCCACGATCGAAGTGGATGTCCGGTTAGTGTTAACGTTGATCACCCGGGTGTGAGCCAACTTCATGATTGTCCCGTCACCTTAACGGATGTGGCATCGGGTAGCGTCATCTCGGCGCAATGTTATGCCAATGAGGACGGTTCTACTACCTTAAATTGGATACTTGACGGACTCGCTGCCGACGAATCGCGCACTTATACCCTCTCGGAAGGAAGTGTCACTGGCGAATCAGGCGTTCAGTTCAAAGAGGAAGCCGAAACTATCGCCATCACACTCAATGACCGATCTTTTACAACGTTCCGCTATGCTAAAACGCAGTTCCGACCTTACTTCTTTCCCGTCCTCGGTCCGAATGGACGCGAAGTAACACGGGGTGAGACGAGCGACATCTCGAAAGATCACGTGCATCACCGTTCGCTCTACGTCGCGTACGGCGAAGTTAATGATGTAGATCTCTGGGGAGAAGGGAGTAATTCTGGAAGAGTCGTGCATCAGGGCTTTACACAAAAACAGGGTGGTGCCGTCGTCGGTAGGATTTATACCGAAAATAATTGGGAAACCCGCGAAGGCAACGTTCTGATGACCGACAAACAGAACTTCCGTATCTATAACCTACCTGAAGATGCTGCGCTTCTTGACCTTGATCTAACATTTATCGCTTCTGCTGGGGATGTCTACTTCGGAGATACCAAGGAGGGCGGTATTATGTCGATTCGTGTCCATCCATCAATGAATGCTTCGGACGGTGGAAAAATAGAGAACGCTTTCGGTGGTATCAATGAGGATGAGACGTGGGGCAAACGTGCAAACTGGTGTGATTATTCCGGCGTTGTTAATGGAACACCTGTCGGACTTGCGGTGTTTGATCATCTCATCAACCCACGCTATCCAACATACTGGCACGTGCGGAATTACGGACTGATGGGAACGAATATCTTCGGGGGCGGTACCTTTGAAGGGGACCCCGCTAAAGACGGTTCGTACACGCTCAAAGAAGGCGATCAGATGCACTTCCGATTCCGTGTCCTTATTCATGCAGGCGATGCAACCACCGGTAGGGTCGCGCAAAAATATCACGATTTCATCAACCCACCAGTCGTTGAGGTGTCCTAACCTACTTGTCCGATTTAGGGGGTTGGATATCCAAATATATGGACAAACCGAAACCCTCTTTCTGACAACTGATAACTGACAGCCAGTATAAGGAGTTTCAGGAATGCCAATCCCGACTATCCACGTCGGATGCACCCATTTCGCACATGGTCGTCTACAAGCACAAGTCAATTCGCACGGGTTAGAACCAATTGCGTGTGTGGACATCAACCTTGAAGCCGCACGAGACGGTGTGTCGTCAATAAACGGCGCACCTGAAGGCTTAACAGAACGTATCTACACGACAATAACCGAGGCAAAAGAGAAGCACGATGCACAGGCGTGCCTTATTTATGCCTCAACGACCGTTCACGCCAAGTTAATTGTTGAGAGCCTGAATCTCGGTATGCATACCCTCTGTGTTAAACCTATTGCAACAACACAGTCAGAATTTCATGAAATTATCCAAGCACACAAGGCAAATTCTGGCTTGATGCTGGTTCAAGGACAAAACAAACGTTGGAATCCTGCCGCATCGAAAATGCGAGAGTGGCTACGGGAAGACGGTGGTATCGGTGAAATGTTAGCCGGTGAGTGCCGCTTCTGGATTCGACAGAACCTCTACACTGGACCCGATTCCAGACAACCTGACGCTTATGTAGACGGGCTGTTCTTTCACGCGGGGACGAGTCATCAACTCGACCAACTCGTTGCAGCCAAAGGACTTCCGAAATATGTCACAGCGCATATCCATAACCGTCGGGATCCTGCATTGGGACAAATCCATGCGTGGGGCACTGCGGGTGGCAACGCACTTATGGAATATGCAAACGGCGCGCCTTTCTCTTATGCGGGGACCCGAGCAGGACACGCATCGCCCTTCGGTTGGAGTGGGCATTGGAGTTTCCACGGAGAAGACGGAGATATCCGCCGCGATGCAGGACATTTGCAGCTGTTCCGACTCGGTGAAACTCTTGAAGATTTAACACTCCAGGATCTACATGCAGGGCTTATAGAGGACGATAGACTCCAATTTGATGCGTTCGCTCAGGCGATTACAGCAGGCACAGATCGGGAGTGGATGCAGGAGACGACCCTCGGTACATGGGTGCTGGTGGAAGCCTGCAATGAATCGGCACGAACGCACGAACGCGTTGATGTCGAAGCGTTCGCGAAGAAAATGCTTGGTTGATTAGTTATCAGTTGTCGGCGGCTATCTGAAACCGTTAGTTGATCACTGTTCAAAATGATCAAAACTCGTCGGTAAAGGGGCCGAACTTACTCAGCCACCTCTTAACCGACTGCCGATAGCCAACAACTACAAAAAATGGAGGCTTCATAATGCAATCTCCACACGGCTCAGCATTTCGTCCTTCTGTCATGGGCAGAAATGGCATGGTTACATCCGGACACGTACTCGCGTCGCAGGCAGGTATTCAGACAATGATGGCAGGCGGCAATGCCGTTGATGCAGCCATCGCAACTGCTGTCGCGCTTGGTATGGTTGAACCTGCGGGTTCCGGACTCGGTGGCGACGGTTTTATTCTCATCTATTGGGCGGAAACCGGGAAGGTTGAAGCGGTAAATGGGACGGGCCCCGCACCGCGTGCCGCGACTCGCGAAACCTACCTCAAAGACGGTGGAATTCCGATGAAAGGCATACGCAGTGTTTCGGTGCCGGGAATCGTTGACGCATGGCTCCTCGCACACGAACGCTACGGTGCTCTCAAATTAGAGGATGTTTTCGCTCCCGCAATCGCCCTCTGTGAAGAAGGGTTTCCTGTGAGCCATAGACTCGCTGGTGGTCTTAAGGGCGAGAACCCGCGTTTCGCCGCTGAACCAGACAGCCGGGCGATCTTTACAAACGAGGGTGAATCCATCCCTGCTGGTCAATTCATTGCGAATCCCAATCTCGGTAAAACCCTCCGAAAGATTGCTGAACACGGAAGAGACATATTCTATAAAGGTGAAATTGCGCAGGCTATCGGTGAGTTCAGTCGTGCTCATGACGGACTCTTGACGGCAGAGGATCTCGCTGACTATCACGCGCATTGGGATGAGCCGATACACGTCAACTACCGCGGGTACGAGGTTTATGAGATGCCCCCGAATTCGAGTGGGCATATCTTACTTCAAGAGCTGAATATGGTTGAACGCTTTGACTTGCAGACCTTGGGGTGTAATACGCCTGAAAGTGTACATCTGATGGTTGAAGCGAAGAAACTCGCCTTCGCGGATCGCGAGAAATATATGGCGGATCCGAATTGGGTTGACATTCCTTTGGACGGAATGTTGTCGAAATCCTATGCTGCTGAACGCGCTGAACAGATTGATTTAGAGAGGGCAGCTGTTGATGTTCCTGCTGGTGGTCCAGAGGCACACGAAGATACAACCTGTTTCTGCACCGCAGACCGTGCAGGCAATCTCGTCTGTATATTACAGAGCATCCAATCAGGGTTCGGTTCCGCACTGGTTGCAGGGGACACTGGAGTCCTCTTGAACAATCGGATGACCTATTGGCACTTAGAGGAAGGACATCCAAACTGTCTGATGCCGGGCAAACGCGTCCGCCACACAATGAACCCTGTCATCGTCACAAAGGAGGGACAGCCCTTCATCGCGTGTGGTACACCCGGTGCGGATACACAGGTTCAGACGAACCTTCAGCTCGTTACCCACATGATAGATTTCGGAATGACACCACAGGAAGCCGTTTCTGCTCCGCGCTGGCGCAGCCTTCAAAATCCGATGGAATCCACTATTCCGCACACTTGCTCTAATGATCTCCAGTTAGAAAATCGATTCCAGACGGATACGAAGGACGGTTTGGCGAAGCGAGGGCATGAACTCCAGATTCTCGGCGATTGGGGCGGTCCAGGAAGCGCACAGGCAATCATGGTTCATCCTGAATCTGGGGCACTTATTGGCGGCTCTGATCCGAGAACGGATGGGTATGCAGTCACTTTTTAGGAGGATTATCATGAATAGCAGCATTATGGATAGGGTCGTGCATGCGATCCTCATAACAATCTTTTGTTTTTCAACAGCAGCGGTGTGGGCAGCGGATACTGTTCTTTTTGAAGAAGACTTTGAGGATGTACCACTCGAAGCAAGTATAATGGAACAGATTAAAGATAAAGATGTTTGGTCAGGCACGCCACCTGAGGGTTGGGAAATTACAAACGAAAATCCGGATGACCTCGGCATGCCCGAGTGGAGAACTTGGGCAATCGTCGATCTTGAGTGGTGGACGCGAACAGCGGAAGACCAGAGGCGTAGTGAGTTCACAGGCGTACACAATGATGGCAAGGGCGTAGGGAAAGGCGCGGTCTCTGACCCTGATGAGTGGGACGATTGGGAGGGGAATGGCAACCCTGATGCTATCAGTCGTTGGAATGGCCACTTAATTACCCCGCCCATTAAAATCAAGGGCGCGGCAGAGGGATCGCTCGTCTTAACGTTGGATTCGAGTTGGCGGCCCGAAGATACGCAGAACGCAGAGATAACAGTCAGCTTTGATGGCGACGCCGAAGAACGTATCTTATTCTTTCAGAGCGTCGGTATTGATGCAGGGGCGCACACCCTCGTTACGATTCCTACTCTTAAACTAAAGGAAGATAAAATAAACGACGGAGAGCAGATAAACGAAACGTTAGAAATCCCGATTGACAACCCCGCCGGTGCCGCTGAGATGGTCATTAGTTTCGGGGTCATTGATGCACAGAATGATTGGTGGTGGGCGATAGATAATATAGAACTCATCAGCACTGCTTATGATGTAGAGCCGAAAAATAAATTAGCGGTGAGATGGGCAGAAATAAAACGCTCGCAATAGCCTTCTTTGCTATATTGTTAGCGACAAAGCAGTTCCCTTGTAGCACAAACTGTTAGTTTGTGGAATTTCGGGATGAACTGCCCAAAGGTTTCAATCTTTAAATTGAACGCACGTTAAAAAGAGTAATGCGCTTCCCGCAAGTGCATTGCTCTTTTATGCCTTACTGACTTTTAGGAGAAAGTCATGAAAATTTTAGTCACAGGTGGCACAGGTCGCATTGGATCCAATCTCGTTAAAAAATTATTGGAAAAAGGACACACTGTCCGCAGCTTCGTTTATCTGGGTGATGTCAATCGTGTCGGAAAATGGGACGGGACGGAAAACGTTGAGACCGTTCTCGGCGATTTGCGTGAATATGAAGATGTTAAAAAAGCCGTTGAAGGGGTTGATGCCATCTATCATATTGCCGCCGCCTTTGGTGGGCCTTTTGATAACCGCCAGTACTTAGCAATCAACGGTATGGGGACCCTCAACATTTTGGAATGTGTTCGGGAATTCAATCCCAACATCCACCGTTTTGTTTATGCCTGTACAGAGGCAATTTATTGGGAACTCACCCAGAGAGGACGACTTTTCGATCAACACATCACCGAGGACATGGTCGCCAAATACCATCACATGCCCTATTTCCTTACCAAATGGATTGGTGAAGAACTCTGCATGACCTATCACCACCAGTATGGCGTTCCTTCAACGGTCTTCAGGTTCACAACCGTGATTGAGCCGAGCGAATATCTCAACGAGGACGGTTTGCCGAGGCAATTTATTTTCAGTCCGATCTACAATCGGTACAAGAATTATACAGGGAACGATCCCGCTGAATTGGAGGCTGCAAATACGGTTAAAGGTCTTTGGGATGGACAAGAGAAATTCATACTCAAACGCAACCTTGACGGACGACCTTACAAGGAACATTTCACCGATGTACGGGATATTGTGCAAGGATTGGTTTTAGGGATTGAGAAGGATGCCGCTGTTGGCGAAGAATTCACGCTCGGTGGGAATGGCGTTTTCAAACATGAAGAGGTTATCCCTTACCTATGTGAACGCTACCAGATGGGCTCCGTTGATGTCCAGCTCCCGCAACCCCTCTATTTTGAATTTGATTTGAGCAAAATCAAAACGCTGTTGGACTATAAACCGCAACACGATTTAGCGAGTATTCTTGACGCTGCTGAAGCGATGCGACGTGGTGAAGATGTCGGTATCATTCCGACGGGTGTTCGATGGAGTTAAGGCTTTTCCAGTAATTCCGCTTGATATTTTGTAGGTAATTGGGTTAAACTTATTGCATGAAAGTGATTTTTCAAACCCTCTTTCTTTATGCCTTTGCTTTCCTCGTCTTCGCCTTTTCGACCCTGAATTGCACTAAAGGCACGCCGACAACGACTCGGTATGTCCCAGCAAGTACGAAGCACCTTGATCGGCATATTAGCGCTGTGCTAAAAAGAGAAGGGCTCCAACCCTCTAAGATGTCTGAAGATGCAGAATTTCTCCGTCGTATTCATCTCGATATGACCGGAAAAATCCCAACCCCCGAAGAAGTTCTCGACTTTCTCAAAGACGGCTCTTCAAACAAGCATCAGAGAAAAATTGACGACCTGCTCCAAAGCGAAGCATCTATCGACTATTGGACAGGAGTGTGGGTGAACTGGCTAATTGGTAGGCGGCGTGATAACGATGAGCAGCGCATTGGATTAGCATCTTGGGTGCGGGATGCCTTGACGAAAAATATGCCGTACAATCAGTTCGTCCAAGAGCTCATCGCAGCGGATGGTGAACTTCGTGACAACGGTGCTGGCAATTATATCCTCCGCTATGAACGTTCCCCAGTTGTCCTAACCTCACAGAGCTCACGACTTTTCTTAGGTCTCCCGATGCAATGTGCAGAGTGCCACGATCATAAGACAGAAGCGTGGCTACAAGAAGATTTCTACGGTGTTGCTGCCTTTTTTACGGGGATTGAGAGTGAGCAGAAAGGGAACATCTGGGCGGTGAATTCGATAGGCGATGAGAGGCGAATACGGAATTATCTGATTACCAACAGACCTCGAGGATCTATTTGGGTAAGCAGACTTAATACAGAAGTCTTTCCACGTTTCCTTGATGGAACTGAATACAATGGGGCTGCTATCGAAAAACGCAAAGCACTCGCCCAGTGGATAACGGACAAATCAAACCCATATTTTAGCCGCGCACTCGTGAACCGGATATGGAAACACTTTATGGGACGCGCATTCGTCGAACCGCTTGATGGCTTCGGGGAGGAGAATCTGCCCACCAATCCTGCGCTATTGGACTGGCTTGCAAAAGATTTCATCATTCACGGATATAACTTGCAGCACCTCATGCGAACCATCTTGAATTCTGAGGCTTACCAGCGCACTTCAGAAACAAATGAAAGCAACAAAGACGATGAACTTTACTATTCACACGCGTACGTCAAACCGCTCAGTGCCGAGCAGTTCTTCTATTCTATGCTCCAAGCCACCGGTTTTGAAAGACTCCAACAGGGCAAGTTGGACGGTCTCACAAAACGAGGCGGCGAAGACCGCAGAGGCGTGCTACGGACGCTTGAGCAGAGAAAGCGCGATCACCTCAGAAAGTTTCTGTTTCTCCTTGATAACGGCGAGATGGAAGAAATCGAAGCCTTCAACGGTACTGTTCCACAGGCACTTATGATGATTAATGGGAACATGGTGAATGATAGCGCGAACCACGAAGATCGCGGTAGTTTTATAAATTATGTCCTTGAAAAATGGCGCGACCCGATTGAACGGATGGAGTATATCTACCTCAGTGTTCTTTCTCGCCTGCCGACTTCTCAAGAGAAAACCTATTTCCAACGGTATTTAGAACGGAGTCTGTATCGGAACAAAGACTTGGCTTACGAGGATCTCTACTGGGTGTTGCTAAATTCTGCTGAGTTTTCGCTGAATCATTAGTTTGCACAGCCTAACAGGTTATGCTACAAAAGAAAAAGACATAGGGATGCACAGCCTAACAGGCTATGCTACAACGGATACAAGTAAAGGAGAACCTTATTATGAAAAAATGTATCTTGTTCATCACTATCTGTGCAATCGCCTTCGGAATCGCGACACTCGCGACCGCGCAGACCTATTTTGAGGATAATTTCGATGACGCAAAAGCATCTGAGGATAAATGGGTGCCACTCTTCGGAGAATGGGAATTCGCAGATGATCAATACCATCAGCTCCAGAATTCCGTTAACTGCATGAGCGTCGTTGCAGATGATTTTTGGGATGACACTTGGAGCGAATATACATACGAAGTCCGAGGCAGCAAAGTCAGTGGTGCCGAAGGGTTCCTGATTATGTTCCGCTGTCAAGGTTTGATGCAACCGCGTGGACAGGCACTCGAAGATCATCCACCGCGTATGGAAAACCTCAAACCCTCATTGGAATACTGGTGGAACCTCGGCGGTTGGGGCAATACGCGCTCACAGGTTGAATCATGGGGCGGCAAAGCCGGTGCCAATAGCAACCACACCATCAAAGATAAAGATTGGTATCACATCAAGATCGTCAACACACCTGATAGTTACACTGTCATTCTTGACGATGAAGAAGTCGCACAGGTGGACGATGATACCGAAGGCGGCGTTGGACGTATCGGGCTCGCAACATGGGCAACGGTCGCGAAATATGACGATGTCATCGTCTATGGACCTGATGGACCCTCGTTGCCAGTTGACGCGAAAAGTAAACTCGCGACCACTTGGGCACACCTCAAATCTACGAGATAGGAATGGACAAAAAATGTTGAGTTATTTCTTACCGCCACGCATTGAATTTGGAGATGGCACCATCCAAAATTTGGGCGAACATGTCAAAGCGTTTGATGGCAAAAAGCCGCTTTTAGTGAGCGATGCGGGTGTTATTGATGCCGGTATTCTCGCCAAGGCGATAGAGGCATTGGACGCAGTCGGTTTAGCGCATGCCATCTATTCAGACATCGAACCGAATCCGACAGACATCAGCATCACAGACGGTGTGGAAGTTTACAAAACAGAAGCGTGTGATGTCGTTATTGCTGTCGGTGGCGGAAGCGTGATGGACGCCGCGAAAGCCGTTCGCCTCCTAACGACACATGAACCGCCGTTGGAGCCTTACTACGCTGATGTTGGTGGACTTGAGCGGATCCGTGGCGATATGCCGCCTTTAATATGCGTTCCAACGACTGCTGGTACGGGTAGTGAAGTCTCACAAGGCGCGATTATTACAGATACATCGCTACAGACGACCGACCGTTGGCGAAAGCGCGCCATCGTTACGCCGTTCAACATGGCGAACATCGCACTCCTTGACCCAGGTATAACGCTCGGCATGCCACCGGCACTCACTGCTGCGACAGGTATGGATGCGATCACCCATGGGATTGAGGCATACACAGCGACGAAATATCACCCGATTGCTGAGGGGGTCGCATTGCAGGCACTCAAAATATTGAGTGCGAATATCCAGCAGGTCTATCACAACGGTGAAGATGGAACCGCACGCGGGGAAATGCTCCTCGGATCGTGCATGGCGGCGTTTTCCTTCCAGAAAGGTCTCGGTGCCGTCCACTCGTTAGCGCATCAGCTCTCGACAGATGCCCCCATCCCGCACGGTATAGCGAACGCCATCCTTCTGCCTCCCGTTATGGCGTTTAACTTTGCTCACGCGACCGAGAAATACGCCGAAGTCGCACGTGCCTTAGGCATAGACACCACTGACATGGATACCGACGAAGCCGGGAATGCTGCTATTGATAAGATTAGGGAGTTTAATGTTGAACTGAGTATGCCCACAGGACTTGGGGCTGCTGGTTTAGATCGAAAAAAGATTCCGAAACTCGGCGCGGATGCAATGCTTGATCATTGTCACAAATTCAATCCGAGGGAGTGTACGGAAGCCGATATGGTTGCGTTGTTTGAGGCGGCATATTAGGGGAATTCACTTTCTCTGTAGGATCAAACTCCCGCTCGTGACTTCTTACTAAAAAGTCATAATGGAACTTTGGAGAAATTTGACAAAAATTACACTCTCTTGTATACTTCCTGATAATTGGCTACATAGGCTGACACTTTAGCGGACATCTCTGGGAGGAAAACAGATGAATATGACTGAACAGGAACTCAGAGCAGCAATGGAACGTGCTGACGCAATTGTGGAGAAAGTTAGGAATCTGGTTGCTTTGGAAGATAAGGTGATGGATGCGCGGGAGGCTGCGCGCCAACTTTCTATTAATGGCAACGCTGCTGATGGTCAAAATGAATTGGTGGGACTGGAGACACAATTAAAAGAAAGCGTTGAAGAGTTGGGTGGGATTACAGATGAGCTCAAATTCGCAACGCCCTGTTTCAGAGCTTATGTCTTACCACAGATGAGTGAAATTGTAGGGACACTTAAAGCTTGCGACGCAGCAGAACGCAGTGAACTCGCGCAACTCATAACTACACTAACGGACGAGAACTCTCAACCGCCTGAGGAATTGGAAGAGGCGATCATAACCCGACTTAAAGCGAATCTTGAACGCACATTTGGTGTTGGATAGTATGCCCATCCTTCCTTATGTGAGTTGATACCTGTCTGTGCCTCTTGCTATACATTTAACCTACGAACCCAGTGGCGAGGTTTCCTAACCTCGCCTTTTTTCTTTTCATCCTTAACCGTCTTACCCCATTTATTGCGTGTATGTCTTAAGTGTTCGGCGGTCTATACCTAACGACTTTGCGGCTTGAGACAAAGATCCATGTTCTTTTATGCGTTGTTGGGCAACTTTTCCTAAGATTTGGTTCCGATCCATACCACTTATCCGAATCGTATCCTGATCTCCTCCCAAAAGCGTTGTTAAATGAAACGATGCCTCACGAATAACTGACTGCTGCGTTTTCTCTGGAAGCATTCGCCAGATAGCATTCGGTATGCCACCGAAAATCAGGATAAATTCTATCACTGAAATCTGACGCAGAATTTGATGAATTTCCCTTGGAATCAAGGCGGGTGTACGGGTCTCCGAAGAACGGGGCGTTGCTGCCATCTGAGACGCGACTGCAATATCCGCAGGCAAATCACTAAATGTTAATTCGTCAGACCCACTTAGAATAATTGCCCTCTCAATAGCATTTCTGAGTTGGCGGATATTGCCGGGCCAGGCAGCATATTTGAGAAAATTGTGTACTTCAGGCGAGATCTTTGTAACGCTTTTTTTATGTTTGATATTAAATTCGGCTATAAATGCCTCCACTAAGAGTGGGATATCTTCACGCCGCTCTCGTAGAGGCGGTATGTGGAGCGGGAACTGTTTGAGACGGTAGTAAAGATCTTCTCTGAACTTTTTATTTTTTATTGCTGTTTCAAGGCACGTGTTTGTCGCAGCAATAACGCGAACATCCGTTTTGACGGTCCTATTTCCACCGAGCCTTGTAAATTCTTGGGTTTCTAACACGCGAAGAAACATCGCCTGCACTTCAAGGCTCATTTCACCGACTTCATCAAGAAAGAGGGTGCCAGTATCTGTCTGTTCAAACACGCCTTTCCGCTGGTGCGTTGCGCCGGTAAATGTCCCCTTCTCGTGCCCAAAGAGTTCACTCTGCAAAAGCCCATTCTCTGGAAACGCACTACAGTTGATAACTCTCAGCAGTTTATCTTTTCGCAAACTGGCGTTATGGATTCGATGTGCTATGATTTCTTTGCCGACACCGGTATCGCCGGTAATGAGAACTGTTGTTGTACTCGGGGCGACCTGCTCTATCTGTTGATAAATCTCCTGCATCGGTGCTGAGGTCAGCACAATGGGTGTGGTCTTATTTTTAATGTTTTTCATAAGGTCATAACGAGGGTTTGACTTAAACATTTAGCCACTGAAAACCGTGTTAGAATGGCTGTGCGTTTAATCTAATTCGTTACAGCTGTGATGTCCCAATATGGTTAACATAGCAGCGAAGAAAAAATGAGTCAAGGAAAAGTTAAGGCTATTCTGTTTAACATACCCACTTTTTGAGGCATTTTTTTTACTATCATCCCACCCCCGCTTTTTGAATCGGCATCTGGCATGTTTTTTGCTCAGTTATATACAGCCAAGAGTCTTTTATGGAAGAGATTTAAAGATCCATAGAATCGCCGATAGCGCGTGAATCGTGCCACAGTAAAGAGAACAAATGTCTGAGAAAGGAACTGGACAAACAAAAGAACTCGCGGACATAATTGTGGAGAAGTTCAGAACCTTAGTTAATTTAGAAAGTAAGATTCTGGACACAACGGAAGAGATTGATCGAATCGCTGCCGACCGCGACAACACGGAACTGTCCAATTTACAACAAAATTCCATTGCTGAGCAGGAGAACATCCTGACCCAATTGGTGTCAGAATTAAAAGTGTGCCTCGAAGAGATGGACACAATTATGGAGGAACTCCAATTGGCCACGCCGTCCTTCAGGACTTACATCTTACCGCAGATAACCGAAATAGTCAGAACCTTCAAATCATGTGAGACAACAGAGCAGGTAGAACTCTCACAACTCGTGGCTGCACTAATAGATGCTAAGAGTTCCCAAGCTCTTGAACAGTTAGAAACAATAATTGTAACTCGACTCAGAGACAATCTGGAAAAAACTTTGATATTTAGACAGCAACTCTGAACCTTCCGCTGAAGTTCACTAAACCCCATAAGCCAGAATTTTCCTGCACGATTTGTAATTCAAACTCCACTCCCTCAGTTTTCCTAACTCTTATTTATTCTTAATCTTACGTATTATGCATTAAATTGCGATTGATACAAAGGCAACTTGTATTGTTGTTCAATTTTTGTCCTATACAATTTTTGTCCTATACAATTTTTGTCCTATACAATTCTATTCTTGAAAAATACGTATTTTTCAGGGCTACTACGGGAAATCTTTGATAAATGTTTGAAGTGCCACCGTTTATTTAGACCGAAATTTCGCAAAGTTAAGAGAAGGTTTGTCTTTGAAATTCTACAGGTGTCAGATACCCTAACGCCGAATGCGGGCGTTTCTCGTTATACACCTGTTGTAAAAAATAACCGATACGCGTTTGAACATCCGAGAGATTCTCATAGTCATTGAGGTAGACTTCTTCTTCCTTGAGGGTTCGGATCAACCTTTCGGCGTATCCGTTCTCCCAAGGACATCCTCTGCGAGCGACTGAAATCTGAATACCATGTTCTTTGAGCGTCGAGATATAAGCTGTTGAAAGATACTGCGCGCCTTGATCGGAGTGATGAATCTCTGGAACCCTGTCGTCTAAAGCTTGCTCTAAGGGTTCCAAGGTCAGAGATTGCGTCAAGTGTTGACTGAGTTTCCACCCTCTTATCATGCGGGTGAAGACATCCATGAGCAGAGCGACATAGATGAAGCGGTGCTTGAGGCGGACGTAGGTGATATCGCCCACCCACACCTGATCGCATCGACAAACATCAAGCGTCTTGAGGTGATTCCGCCAGGGCTGCGGACCGTCAGTAGAGTGGGTCGTTTGACACGCACGTTTGACGGCAACCGACAAGTTCGCTTCTTTCATCAAGCGGGCGACGCGTTTATACCCAACGGTGTGTCCTTCGGACACCAACACCTTCGTGATACGTCTATACCCGTAGGTCGGGTGTGCCGCCGCTAACCGCTGTATTTCGGCGCGCAGAACTTCTTGAGAAGCGTCGATTCTCGGTTGATAATAGAAGGTGCTCTTGTTGAAACCTAGCACCTCGCAAATCTGCCGCATGGAATACTCCTTGCGCAACGTCTCAACGAGACAGCGCTGTTCAGATGGACTCAATCCAAGAAAGTCAATGCTTTTTTTTGGATTTCCAGTGCCAGCGTCAACCGGCCAACGAGCTGCTCAAGTTGAGCGATCCGCGCCGCTGACTCGCTTGATGACTTATCGGTCTCTGACTCAAAGAAGGTTTCGGCATTTTCAAGAAGTTGGCGTTTCCATGTGGAGACTTGGTTTTCGCTGAGGTTATGTCGTCGACACAGTTCTGCTTGTGAACTTTCACCGCGGAGGGCCTCAAGCACAACTGCTGCTTTAAACTTAGCAGTGAATTTTCTGCGTTTCGCCATCGGAAGGCTCCTTTCAAATATAGATTATCATTGTAGCACAATCTTATATTAGAGAGTGGTCTAAATTTCCGGTGGCAGTACAGTTCTTTATTCTCCGCTTCCTTCGCACTTTCTAAGACCATTTTGTTTTCAATGAGTGCCTTTCACCTCTCAATGTTCTTTATTTTTCAGATTTGCAACTGGCACGCTTTTTGCTCTCATTATCTTTGATGGCTAAGTGAAGGAGATTTGTAAATTCACATCTGTCTATGCTGTATCTGAACGACCCCCACAACCTTTATGAGCGTGCGGGGTCCATTTTCAGTTGCAACGCATAGCGTTCTAAAGTAGACTGTAGTTCCATCCTTATGTTTCCTTTTGTTAGTTGAACTTATAGGATAACATAAGGATGGACATATTCAACCTAAATTCTATTTAGCACAAGGCGTAAATTACCAGTGAAACCCAACAAAACTGATACTTGTAGCATAGACTGTTAGTCTGTGCAGTCGTGTAAGGGAAGTGTTATTAGGTATCGACTCAAGCAGAAATGGAACCGCTATCGCTAATAAGGAAAATCTTATGAAAACCAAGTTGTTTTCTATGTTTCTCATGCTTTCTCTTTTGTTCCTGGCGATCTATCTACCGAAAGCGTTTGCCCAAAATTACACGTCATGGAGTTTGCCTGATAGTGCCAAAGTACGTCTAGGCAATGCTAATGTCAATAGTATGCAGTTTTCTCCAAATGGTAAACTTCTGGCGGTTGCGAGTTCCACCAGTATTTGGGTATACGATGTTAAAAACAGCGAAGTCCTCTTTCGACTCGTCGGACATGTGCAGACTGTTTCAAGCGTGGCGTTCAGTCCGAATAGTAAAACGTTAGCAAGCGCGAGTTGGGACGGAACCGTTCGCTTATGGGACACAAAGACGGGGGCACATCTACAGACGCTCACTGGACATACAGGTCGGGTCCATAGCGTCGCCTTCAGTCCAAATGGTCGAACATTAGCAAGTAGCGGTGCCGACAAAGTCGTCCGTTTGTGGGACCCGAGAAAAAGCATACATAAGCAGGACCTCGTTGGGCACACTGCTGAAGTCTATAGTGTCGCGTTCAGTCCGGATGGTCGAACACTGGCAAGTGGTGCATGGGATGCCACGATCCGCTTGTGGAATCCCGCAAAAGGCACACTCAAACAGACGCTCAGACGGCGTACAGATAGGTTCAGTAGTGTCGCGTTCAGTCCGGATAGTCAGATATTGGTAAGTGTGAGCGGCAGAGAGGTCCGCTTGTGGAATCCTGTAAAAGGTAGACACGAGCGAGACCTCACAGGACGACATACAGATAGCGTCAATAGCGTCGCCTTTAGTCCTAATGGTCAGGCACTCGTAAGTGGGAGCAGGGATACTACGATTCGGGTGTGGGAGATCCCAAGTGGCAAGTACAAACGTTCACTCATGGGACATACAGGAAATATCAGTAGTGTCTCTTTCAGCCCGAATGGCAAAATACTGGCGAGTCAAGACGGCAGAGAAATCCGTCTGTGGGATCTCTCTGCGGGTATATTCGACCGAAAAATAAACGCATTTAGTAACAGAGGCAAACGTACAGGTTTTATCTGGGGAATCGGTGTCGGTACGGGAACGTCAAGTTATACACAAACGCTTGTTGAATATTGGGGAGATGCATACGAAGGACCAACGGTAACAGAACGCGGGCGCGAATCGGCTTTTGTAACCAATTTCAGGATGGGACACGGGTTTTCAGAGCAGTTCCTACTCTACTACACAAGTCGAATCGCGTGGTTACCCTTACGCAATCTCTACAAGGACACTATGATTGCCAATGGTACAGCTGGCGTTGGTGTGACAATCTACCCGTTCTCCAGATTAAACCTTTATCTTACCGGTTCTGCAGGGTTAGCTACCTTAGCAACATGGTTTCCACCGTTTGAATTGGACCAGGCACGCGCAACAGGCGTGGCAGTTTCGGCAGGGATCGGTTATGAGGTCTTCCGCCATTGCTCTATTGACCTTACGGTAAATTTCGGGAACGCCTCCGCAAAGCAAATTGAGCAACTCAGACTGAATGAGGCTGAGTTAACAAATGAGGTCGTCACTGTTACATTGATGCTTAACGGACTCGCCTACTAAGTGTTATGCCCATTTTAACTTTGTAGGTGCGGTTTGGAACCGCATCGGACAAGACATTCAGAAACATTACATTTATCCACAATTTGAAATTGGATGTGGATTATGGGTGAGTAAAAAAATGCCACACTTTTTTAGGGCAGTGATATCGATAGTAGCTTTATTGGCGTTCATCTTCATCAATTTAAATCTGATCGGTTGTGGGGCAGATGAAGCAGAAACCGAGGCCGAAGTAGGGCAACTCACAGATGAAGAACAGAAAAATCTGCTCCGATTTGTTGAATACGTGCTTTTTCCAACAACTCCTTACATAGATAAATCTTGGGTAGAGATAGTTCCAGAAGAAGAGGTGGCGGAAGCGGAACCGATTGACTTCGCAACAGAAACCGCGGCGATTCAACAGACCTTCACCGAATTTTATAATGCCTATAATGCCAATAGTACACGCACTGTTTTAGGGATTTTGTGGTCTCGTGGCATCATATTTCAGGGAAAGTTGAGTGCATCTACAACGAGGTCCTACATTGAGAATGCATTTATTGAAGCGAAGCGTCAGGGGGGGACAGCCGCCTGGGGTCCAACACCTACGTTGGCAGCATTTTATATCCGTCATGCGCATGTCCAAGCTCCTTATCCTGAAGCGAGCGCGTACGGGTTTAATGGTCCAGGCATCATATTTGATAGTGGACGTGCCAGTTATCCATCTACTATCACCTATCTGTATCTGGTAAAACAAGGGGGTAGATGGTTAATTAATCAGCTTTCTACCGGTAGTCCACCTCAGAAATACTTCAATGATCCAAAATATAAAGCCCCTGCAACCACTATAGACTGGACTCCGCTTCCCAAACGCTAACCCTCTGTTAGGTGAGATTTCTTATTCCGAAAGCCAAAACCTTCCCACTTGTTACTGGGAAAGAGACAGGTTTACAGTATAAAAGAAAGGCATCAGTTAAGAAGAACTCATGTTAGACAAATGAAAAAACTTCATCCGCTTTTTACTCTTACGCTAATATGCCTCAGTTGCATAGCACAAGCACACGCGCAAAACGCCCCAGATTATTTCGATCAGGTCACACTGTTTTCGGATGGCAGAATTACGCGCTTTACACAGATGCCAATTCAAGTGCATATCTCTCCAACTCTCAAAGCACTCCCTTATTTAGCGGAGATCCGTTACGCTATGAACGCTTGGGAAACCGTATCCAGTGGGAAAATCCGCTTTCAAGAGACCCAAGTGTTAGAGCAGGCGAATATCCGTGTCACCGCGACCACCAGCAGTCGCTTAAGGTTTTTAGACACACACTTCGGTAGTGCGGAACTCACGCGCCTTGGGCAAAGAACATATACCGTCTCCAGCAATGATCTCCAGATACAAAGCCACAAGTCGGACAACCCTTCAAACACAAAGGTTGATTTTACAGTAGAGGTTATTCTTGTATTAGCAGGGGATGGCACGACTGGCGAACTCACAAAAGAAGAGATGCGCACGGTCTGCCTGCATGAGTTTGGACACGCTATCGGGTTATGGGGACACAGCCCGGATCCGCTTGATGTTTGTCACGCCGCTGCAACCACTCAATACCCGACAGCCCGCGATAGCAACACATTGCGAAAACTCTACGACACCCCACTTCATGCACCACAGCACGATATTGCTATTAACCTACTAAAGAAAGAAATCCAACCCAACACGAGACGAGCACGTCCGCACTATCTACTCGGTGCCGTCTACTTTGACAAAGGCGACATGACACTCGCGATTGCCAGTTTTCAGAACTGCATCGGGATTGATCCCAATTTTGAACCAGCGCTCGAAAAACTGATTCAGGCTTATGAAAGAACAGGACAGTCACACCAAGCAATCCGTCTCGTCGAGCAGCGCGTGCAGAACCAGCGAGGACACCGTGGCTTCCGTGAAAGTGCTGATAGTTATAATGTTCTCGGCACGCTCTATTACCGCAAGGGTGATATAAACAAGGCGATGCAAGCATTTGAAGACGCACTTGAACGTTCACCACATCACAAAGTCGCAAAACGAAACCTACACCAACTTTTTCGCGAAAAAGCATTTAATGCTTTGAAGATAAACGCTTTTGACGAAGCAACCACATACTTCCAGAGAGCCATCTATCTCGACCCAATGAATCCTGAGACCTATCGACACATGGCAGATGGTTATGCCCACGTCTCTCAGTTTGCCAAAGCGATTGAATACTACCAAAGGACCTTGGAAATCGCACCTGACGATCAGGCAGCGCAGCTGAACCTCGCGCAATCCTATAATAACCATGGTGTAACACTCAGGAATAACGGCAAATGGGATGAAGCGATTCGCGCCTACCGAAACGCTTTGAAATTGCAACCCACTTATCAACTCGCCCAAACAAACCTCAGCGATGTCCTTTGGCAGAAAGCGAACGCCTATCGGCAATCCGGACGCTCCGCGGACGCAATCGCTACGTATCTTGAATTGCAGAGACTACATCCGGACGATATAACTGTCCTGAGTCTACTGGGTGAGTTGTATCTTAAAACGCGAGACTATCCGACGGCGGTTTCTGCATTTCATAAGGTATATACCGCACTGCCTACCGACAAACAGGCACGGCATAACCTTATCGCTGCATATCAGCAATACGCACAGGCTTTGAGAAACCAAAGGAATTATAGTGCTGCAATGACGCAACTTCAGAAGGCAGTAGACCTCTTTCCAACCGATGTTAATCTCCGGATCAGTCTATCACAGGCATACCAACATGTCGGGAGATATGAACAGGCACGTGATGAACTGGAACAAGTTTTGGTCCAGGCTCCCGACAATACAAACGCGAAGACAGAGTTCGTGAATCTTCAAGTTCGCCGTGGAAACACCCTCATGAATCAAAAGAGATACACTGAAGCCATTGCTGTCTTTGAAGGGATTCCTGCCTCTGAAAAAACTGTTGATATGCACAATGTGATTGGCTATCTCTATCTCGTTCAGGACGAACACCTCAAAGCGTTGGCGACTTTTGAAACGGTTCTGCTTAAGCACCCAAGGAATACCATCGCTTATCAAAACTTACTCTCCCTTGAATCGCAACTTGAAGTGGCTATTGACAAGGCGAAAACCGATGCACAGGCAACCGCAAGTACGGATGAAGTTCCGCCTCTCGTTGAGAGTACTCCTGATCCCGATGCAGAAAAGTTGTCCCGTGTGCAGTGTACCCTTGTCCAGTGTTTAATGAACCGCAAACAGTCTAAAAACGCGATTGAGAAATACCGACAGGCGTTAGCACTGAAACCCTACACATCCGAATTGCGAGCTGTACTTATCCACACCGGCAAGCATCTCGCCAACCGACTTCGGAAGCAGAATGACCCCGATAATTATGAAACAATTGTCCGTTGGGCAACAGCGTTAGATGCCAATTTTGAAACATCCCTTGGTTCCGATGAATAGAAGGATAGGTATGTATGAAATCTTCTTGTAGGAGCGAGCTGCACTCGCGATGTGTACAATGAACAATTCAGTCGATTGGGTTGAATAGACTATAATCCAAAAGGAGAAAACCTGTGAATAATTTTAAACTCACTCAGATAGGTTGCGTCATTGCGTTGATTCTCTACATCGGTTTAGGGATAGGCTGCGAACAGTATAAAGAACTCACCAATGACCCACCTAAAGTAACCAATTTCACGGTGCCAGCAGAGGTTGCGTATGGCGAGACCGTTGTGTTCAGAATTAGAGTCTTTGATCCCGAAGAAGACCCTCTGACGTATTCATGGGAGGTCTCACACGGGAGTTTCGTTGGTGCAGCAGGGGTTGCTGAGGTTCAATGGAAAGCACCTGAATTGCCAGATGAAGAGGTAGCACCACCGATAGCTGTGACTGTTAATATCGCCGTGAGCGATGGTGGCGATGAGGAGATCTACCGAACAGCTGAAGTTATCGTCTTCTCCAAACCTTACAAAGTCGCACGATCCCTGAGTGGCACGTATACGTTTGTTTCCAAGGAGGTTCACGGAGAACCTGTTGCGGAGGCGGGAAACATGCGCCTGACCCCGACAACCTTTACGAGAGAATTTCAACAGGCACAAGATGGCGAAGCCCAGGGATTGTCTCGATTTCTTTCGGGTTCCTATAAACTTATTGAACCTTTTGACGAAAGAAAGGGAACGATCCATTGGTATGCGGACGCAGATCCGGTGCCTTCTGAAAGCACCTATACGTGGGATGGAACACTCTTGGTTCTCTTTTGGTCAAATGTTTCGACTCGCTATGTTTATAAGATGATAAGTCGGGGTTCCGAGGAGTTGCCGATTCAGGATGCCGGTACAAATCCAGAGCCGATTAACACCAACCGTGAACCGGGAAATGTCGTTGGAGGCGATGTTAATCCAGAACCGGTTAATGCCGATGGAAAACCTCTTGAGGTAACCGATGCAACGTTCCAAGCCATGGTCTTGGATGCTCCGCTACCCATTGTCGTCGAGTTTAGAGCCGACTGGTGCCCCTTCTGCCGGCAAATGAAACCCATCGTTGAGACGGTTGCCTCAGAAAACCGTAATAAGTTTGTTATTGCTCTACTGGATATTGATAACAACAAGCGGATACCTGAAGAATATAAAGTTGAGGGTATTCCAACATATATTATCTTCCAAGACGGTTCGGTCGCCGCCAGATTCGCAGGTGCTATGCCTAAAGCTGCCTTTCTGGAGAAAATCTTGAACGCACTACAGTAGATTTCCATGCCGGATTCTGTTCTGAGTGAAGTTTAAGAAATTTAATAAGGAGGGGTTCCCAATGAAAACTACACTTGTACTAATCCTGACTGTCATGTTTATGGTGTCTAATTTGCTACTAAGCAGTTTCGCAGTAGACCATCCGCAGTGGAATTTACCCGAAGGTGCCATCGCTCGCATCGGAAAAGGCTACATGAATGATATAAAATTTTCTCCGGATGGCTCCCGGATTGCAGCGGCAACTTCTAACGGGATTTGGATACACGATCCAAATACAGGTGAGGAGCTGGACCTGATTCCGGCAAAAGATGCTTATACAATCTCGTATTCCCCCGATGGTCGGCTGCTTGCAAGTGCAGGCTGGATAACGGAGAGAGTACAGTTGTGGGATACTATGAGCGGTCAACTTAAAGCCACATTTATAGGCGGCGGCTCTGGTGTCGCGTTCAGCCCCGATGGGCGTACCCTTGCCAGTGGTGACGGTTGGCATAGCAATAGGGTTCGTTTATGGGATATTGACACCGGGCAACTCAAAACCACGCTCCATGGCGGCGGTTACGCGGTCGCCTTCAGTCCCGATGGGAAAAGACTTGCAAGTACAGGGGAATGGAACAGTAGGATATTTATATGGGATATTGATAGTGAAGAACTCAAGGCGACCTCAGTTGGGCATAACTGTCTGGCAGGAAGCGTATCGTTCAGTCCCGATGGGCGAACTCTTGCTACCGCGGGGGGTGACCATAAGGTGCGATTGTGGGACGCTGCAACAGCTGAAAGCATCGGGATACTGGACGGTTATGCAGATGTTGTTGCGTACTCTCCGGATAGTAAAATGATTGCGAGTAATACAATGGTCTGGGATGCGCACACAAGAGCCAAAAAAATTAGACTCACTAATTATGCTATGCAAGCTGTATCGTTCAGCCCAGATAGTCAATTGCTCGCAGGCGGAAATGTGATTTGGGACATCAATACTGGACAGTCTAAAGCCACGCTGTCTGGTTATGTATTTTTCGGTGGAAGTGTTGTGTTTAGCCCAGATAGTCAAACGTTCGCAAACGATACTGATGGCGTGCGCTTGTTCGACGCTATAACCGGGCAGCATAAATCTACCTTTACGAGGGGGGGCGGCATAGCGTTCAGCCCGGATGGGCGAACACTCGCAAGCGGCGGCAGATTTGAAAAGAGCGGTATGATTGAGTTATGGGATGTTGCGACTGGAGAAAACATAGCCAACCTCAAAGGACATACAGACCCTGTGAGGAGCGTAGCGTTTAGTCCCGATGGGCGAACACTCGCAAGTGGCAGTATGGATAAAACGGTGCGGTTGTGGGATGTGAACACCGGACACCTCAAAGCAGTGCTTATTGGACATGAGGATGATGTGATACGTGTCGTATTCAGTCCGGATGGTCGGATGCTCGCAAGCAATGGTAGCTACGATAGGACGGTGCGGTTGTGGGATGTGAACACCGGACACCTCAAAGCGACCTTTGAAGATCATACTAATTCAGCCACAGATATAGTCTTCAGTCCAGACGGTCAGCTCCTCGCTAGTGCTGGGGGGTGGCACAATCCGCTGCGATTACGATATGTGAATACAGGTGAATTCAAAAACATACCAGGGTTAGATGTTGGCATTCATAGTGTTGCCTTCAGTCCCGATGGCACCTTACTCGCCTGTGGAGATTCCGAATTTAAAATTCAGTTAGTAGATGTCGCAACAGGAGCCGTCTTGGAAACCATCAATGGGCATGGGAGTCCAGCTGTGAGTATAGCGTTTAGTCCGAATGGTCAAAGACTCGCAAGCGTCGGGTTCAGTGGTGCCTTATTCCTGTGGGATCTGACGGACCTCCTCCAATATACGCTGCTTGATAATACAGACGACCCACAGAGCCAAGGTAATACACTTATAAAACAATATGAACGAGAGTTAGTCCGGTTAATTTATTTTTGTCCTAATGACCGATTACCCCAACAAAGTATTGACACACAGTTGGACACTTTGATACGGGATACACAGTACTTCTACACGCAACGGATGCACGAACACGGAGGAAAGACTTTTGCTTTTGAAACAGACCCTGTGGGGAATGCGCGCGTGCATCATATTACTGGCAAGTTTGACGATGCCTATTATCATGAGGACACCTACCACAAGGTGATAGAAGAAGTTACGGAGCAGTTTGATACCTCAACAAATGCCTACCTTATTGCCGTGGATATAAGTACTGAGTTCATAAATGACGCAGGGACGTGTGGCATCGGAGGTGGAGGGTGGCGTGCGCACGACAACGAAGCGTGGCTACGAACTTTTGGAGGTACAGCGGTGATACCAGCTTCCGGTGTCTGTTTTGGTGTGGAGATCGCCGCCCATGAACTCGGACACGTATTCGGTTTACAACATGACTTTCGGGATGATACGTATCTGATGGCTTACGGCACCCAAGAACGCCTGTCTCGTTGTGCCGCTGAATGGTTAGCGGTCCACCGTTTCTTCAATAATGATCCAACCTTTTTTGATGATGCAGCAACGCTTGAGATGCGATCTTCCCGCGTCTCAGACGCGAATACACGTCAGCTCCAGTTTGAATTGACGGATCCAGACGGCTTGCATCAAGTACAGCTCCTGATTCCAGCGACTGCCACCGATCCCGCTCCCGGTGAGAAACTACAGAGTTGCCGGTCCCTGAACGGTACAAGTCAGAGCGTCGGGTTTACCGTCACTGGGTTAGCCGCTGCCCCCGGCACTCAAGTAACCCTTCAAATTATTGATACGCGTGGCAACATTACAAAGGAGCAGTTTCCAATTATATTGGAGGAAGGTGTCGTCAACGCTTCACCGGTTGCTGTCGACACGATACCTGATCCTACGCTAACACCCGGTGCTACTACGATGCTAAATGCTTCAATAGTGCCAACACAGACGCACCTGTTACCAAACTACCCGAATCCGTTCAATCCAGAGACATGGATACCGTATCACTTGTCGGAGTCTACGAATGTCCTTGTATCTATTTATGCTGTGGATGGGAAGTTAGTGCGTAGTTTGGAAATTGGGGATATATCCGCGGGTATATATCAAAGCAAATCTCGTGCGATATATTGGGATGGCAGAAACGAAGTCGGTGACCCCGTCGCAAGCGGTGTGTATTTCTACACCCTCACCGCAGGCGATTTCACCGCTACCCGAAAAATGCTGATAAAAAAGTAGTCTTTGTAGGAGGAGTTTTCAACCACGACTGTTTTCTACCAACTATCTATTCTTCGCTCGTTCCACGCAGTTGATAACTTTAGCACAATCTAAAAAAGGGTGTTATTATGAGATATTACTTGCCTGCATGTCAATGTCCGCTGATTAGTAGTAAAACCGCTCTTATGCTAATCAGCATCGTTCTATCTATAGTTTTAATGCACAGCGCATCCGCTATGACTGCCCAGGAGGTGATGGATAACGTCCGAGAGCGCTACCAAGATGTTGAAAACTACGCTGCTGTTGTTTATACCTATAAGGCAGATTCAATGGATGTCTCGGAAAGCCTTTTTGAGACGCAGCAGCCCAGGGTTGTCTTCAACTTGTTTTTTCGGAAACCCGATGAGCATGTTGTCAAGGAAATCGGTAATTCCCCTCACGGCATATTCCGAATCGAGTTGCTAAGTGCCATTGGTAAGTTCGAGAATCGTGATTTGAACTTGCAAGCCAGAGATTTTCTACTCGGACAGGAGTGTTACGTGTTAGAAATCCCGGACCCTGATAAACCTGGGGATAGCGTGAGGCTCTGGATTTCGCCCCAGGATTGGACAGTGCTGCAACTGACTATTTTTATCAAAAATATGGAACTGGTACAGACACAATTTAAACACGCGCCTATTAGCAGACGCTATCTTCTTCCAGTGGAAACCAGAAGTTTCTTTCCCAGTTCCAAACAGGTGCTTATCAATCGTATTACGAACTATGAAATTAACACCAACCTCCCAGAGACGCTGTTTGAAGAACGGCTATTGGACCTAGACACCAAGGAATAGAGGAGATGCATAATGCACAATCTCAAGAAGATTCCCTACATGGCTTGCCTCCTATTGCTGTTGCTTATATGTCATCGGACCAGCCATGCCGCACGAATTTCCAGAGGGGTAACCTACAAAGCCGAATTTAAACCGTTTGGTGACAGTTTGACGTGGCAGCATTCGATTCCACCAGAGCCCGGTGCTGCCCTCGCGCTGTTTTTCGAGTTTGTTTTAAGTCCTGGCACCTTAACAGCGCAACTTGCTGGAAGTATGAGTCTCGACTCCGAATCTCAGACGCTTGCTGTGTATGGAACAAGTGGTAGCCTACACAGTGACGGCGGCGTGAAACTGATAGGAGACATCATTATTGATATGACTATTTCACTCTCTGCTTTTAAGGAAGGTGCCAGTATTGATATTAAGCACAGACAGTCGATCCCTGGATTCCCGAAAATTGATAAAGGCTGGAACAATTTACAACAATTTAGCTCGTTTCTTCTCGGTAGTGAGCCGGAGTCTGTGGTATTGCCAGCCGGTATACCAAAACTATTGACATACAAGTTAAGTGCAGTCAAATTGGGTGGTATCATTGGTGGTGCTATTGTCTCCGGTGGGACTGCAACCGCTGCTGCGAAACAATTAGTGGACTATCTGACAGAATATCTGGACGGTGGTATTGCTGTCAACGGTGGGGTTGTGAGTGACTTGAAACTCCGCGGGGAAGGGATTACTGCAAATGGGGGCTCAATAACACATGAGGATCAACCGATACCAGCCCCCGGATTGGACCTATCCCAAGATTCGTATCGAGTAGAAAGCAGCTACGTGGAGGATTTTACCTATACGCTTGATTTTGCAGTAAGTGCTGATGTTTACGCCCAGCTTACTTTCTCCGGTATCACGGCGTTCACTTACGATAAGGGCATCGGAGAAACGCGGATACCAATTCTTCCGGAAAAAAAGTTTGACATCACATTCAGGACAAATCCAAGTCCAATTGTCTTTTCGCTTGATGGTGAGGACGATAACGGAGAAGAAAACAATATAAATGCCGATGACCTGACCCGCCCTACACCTCCGGTAGCAGCAGGAGACGTATACATCCCGGACCCGGTACTCCGCGAATTACTCACATCCAAACTGAAAGTGTATAATATAGGCCGAAAAATTGAGAAGCTTCCAGAGGTGACAATGCGGGAATTTCTAGCGGAAGGAGTGACTAAGTTAAAACTATGGGACCTAGGCATTCGCGATATCACTGGATTAGAGGCAGCAATAAAACTGAAACACTTGTATCTAGGCAATACTGAGATACCATTCAAAAACCGCATCTCAGATATTTCACCTCTCGCGGGACTCATGGCACTGGAAGATCTATCGATTGATGATAACAATATCTCAGATATTTCGCCTCTCACGGGATTGGCATCTCTGAAATATCTATCGATCGAAAATAACAATATCTCAGATATTTCACCACTCGCAGGATTGATCGCACTGGAAAGCCTAACGAGTTACGATAACAATATCTCAGATATTTCACCACTCGCAGGATTGGCATCTCTGAAAACCCTAATACTTAATGATAACAATATCTCAGACATTCCACCACTCGCAGGATTGGTGGCAATAGAAAACTTAGCACTTAGTGGTAATAATATTTCAGATATTTCACCACTCGCAGGATTGGCATCTCTGAAAAATCTAGCGATTACTAGGAACAACATCTTAGATATCTCGCCTTTGGTGAAATTGACAAACTTAGAATCAGTGGCGATTGCGGGTAACCCTCTGGATTATCCTGCCCACTATATGCACTGTCCCACACTTGAGGAAGGAGGAGTATTTATCGATTGGTGCGGCTTACCCGGATACACATTCCCCAGAATCACATTGTCAAAAGTTTCTGGGGACGGACAATCGGGTGCCCGCGGCACACGTTTGGCCCCATTTGTAGTTGAAACCAGGTATGCAGAACAATATTATCCGTATCCCAATCGAAGAGTGATAGGCAAGCCGTTCGCAAAAGTACCACTCCGATTTACTATTGCTTTCGGCGGGGATGGCACGCTTTCCGTTGAAGAGACCACAACGGATGAAAACGGCAGAGCCGAGACGACTCTCACACTTGGAAACTGGGATGCAACTGTCAACGTGTTCGACTGGAATAATCGCCTACAGATGCAGTTTCAAGCAAAGGTTCGTACGGATCTTCCACCTGCAACAGCGGAGAGCACCGAAGCGGTAGGAAATAACCAGACCCCCGATATCCGTGATGCACTCACGGAGAAACTATCTGAGTACAACGTAGAAACAACTCCACCGGTAACCATGGAAACCTATCTGGCGGAATTAGACGGTTTGAGCCTGGGAGGACGCGGCATTCGCAACCTAAGCGGACTGGAAGCGGCAACAAAACTACAATATCTGTTCCTCTCCGACAACGACATTTCGGATCTGTCCACATTGGCGAGTCTAACGGAACTTAAAGGCTTGGGACTCTCCAGAAACAGTATCTCGGATATTTCGGCATTGGCGGGCGCAACCAACCTGCTAAATCTCTGGCTTGACGATAACAATATCTCGGATATCTCCGCCTTATCGGCACTAACTGCACTGCGTGGGTTATATCTTGGTGGAAACAGTATCACAGATATTACACCCTTGACAGGCTTAACGGAATTGAGGCACCTTGACCTTGGAGACAACCCCGTCTCAGATATCTTGGCGTTGGAAGGTTTGACAGCACTGACCAACGTGGACCTTGGAACTCAACGCTTAGATTATCCATTCATCTACACACAGATTTCCGCGCTGCAGACGAAAGGTGTAGAAGTCCACTTTACGCCGCGTGCGCCAACGGTGTTGTTGAAAGTCTCTGGTGATGCACAATCGGGTGAAGCAGGAGACACCTTAGAACCATTTATCGTTGAAGTCAAAGACTCGGATGGATATCCGTTCGCGGGAGTTCCGATTACCTTTGCTGTGGCTGTCGGAAGTGGAACGCTCTCCATTGAGGGGGCCATCACGGATGCTGCTGGTAGAGCACAGAGTGCACTTACGCTCGGGGATATGGAGACAATCGTTAGCGTCTCTGCTGAGAAAATCCCTACGCCAACCTACTTCACAGCAGGCGGAAATATTGACACATTTGGCCCCGCACTCCGCGCTGCGCTCGCGAAATTGCTTGCTGAGTACAATAGTAGTACAACCACACCCAAAACAATGGGGGCATATTTAGCAAGTGTCACCAGACTTGATCTGTCTGCACTCGGGGTTCGCGACTTAAGTGGATTAGAAACCGCAACAAAACTGGAATACCTCTCTCTTTCCGAAAGCGGTATCTCAGACATCTCTGATTTAGCCAGTTTAACAACTCTGCAAGACTTAGTCCTTTCTAAAAACAGTATTACGGATATTTCAGCATTAGCAGGCTTAACTGCTTTACAGAACCTCTGGCTTGATGATAACAATGTCTCAGATGTCTCCATGTTGTCGGGACTGATGGCACTGAAACACTTATATCTTGCGGGCAATAACATTACAAATATTTTGCCGTTGACAAAATTAACCGCTTTGACACACCTCGAACTTGGAATCCAACGTTTAGACTACGCCTCCCTCTACACGTACATTCCAGCACTTCAAGCGAGAGGCGTGGATGTCCAGTTTGCAGACCGCGTGGCAACGGTGTTGTCGAAAGTCTCTGGCGACGCACAATTGGGTGAAGCAGGCACAGCCTTACAACCGCTTGTCGTTGAAGTCAAAGATGCAGACGGATATCCGTTCGCGGGAGTCCGTGTCACCTTTGCCGTACTTGCTGGGGATGGCACACTTTCCGTTGAGGAAACCCAAACCGATGTAGACGGTAGAGCCGAAAGCACCCTCACACTCGGAGACATAAATACAACCGTTACTGTCTCCGTTGGGCAAGATGGACTCCAAACCACTTTCACTGCTACACGTATAAGGGAGATCCGGGATGTCTCCGAGAAAATTACGGGTCCATGGCTCTGGATGATTGTGCCAACGGAACCCTGGCAAGGAGGGGCAGCTTCTACCGATATAGATTCACTTGCTGCTGCTAGTGGTGGTGCCGTCACTGAAACTATGATCGCAACACAAGGGGCAAATGAAGGAGACAAAGTTGGACAATTGGCATGGACACTGGGTGAGATCTCCGCTACTGGCTGGAACAATGTCAACGACACTGTTACTCGGATAGGCTTAGCACAAGGTAATATCGACGACCATTCATCTTATGCCTTGATTATCTTGGAATCTGCTACAAGCCAACAAAACGTACCCATGAAAGTCGGTAGTGATGATGCCATTAAGGTTTGGCTGAATGGGAAAGTTGTTCATAGGAAACCGATCAATCGAGGGGCCAGCAATTTCCAAGATGACTTCAGCGTTAACTTGCAACAAGGCGATAACATTTTGCTCGTGAAGGTGAGTGAGCGCGGAGGTGACTGGAGCATGTTCGTTGGTATTGGTGGCGCAGACGTTACGCCTGCTTACAAATCACTCGGCGAAAGTCCTACCATTAGCGTTGTTGAAGAATCTACGACATTTTCGGATGACTTAGAGAATTTAGTCCTGTATCTTCCATTTGATGAAGGAACAGGAACAACTGCTACAGACTCGTCCAAGCATCAGAATCACGGTACACTTCACAAAGCCAGTTGGACTCAGGGGAAATATGGAAATGCCGTTGATCTGAGTGGCGAACGCGGTAGTTGGGTTGAAGTGTCTGACGCTCCTTCTCTGGACATTACTGATGAAATTACGTTGATGGCATGGGTGCATCCAACACAGTTTACAGAGGAATGGCTCCGTATCATCGTTAAGACTTGGGCAGGTGACACTGCGCCGTGGATGGTCTATGGACTCTATCAACAAGGGGGATCCAATGGAAAAACTGGCTTTATTGTGTCTGTTAATGGAGGTCAAGAGGCACGTTGTGGGAATGGACCCAGTCCCCAGTTACCCCTGAATACATGGACACACCTTGCTGCGACTTACGATGGCACTCGGATGAAACTTTACTATAACGGTGAGTTGAAAGTAGAAACGTCGGCAATGGGGAAAATCGATACCAACGACGTACCACTCTCTATTGGTAGGAATAGTGAAGGCGACCGGGAACACTACATTGGGTTGATTGACGAGGTGGCTGTATGGAGGGTTGCTTTAGATGCCACTGAAATCAAACAAGCGATGGAAGGCGATATAATTACAGAACCAATAGCCGAGGCGGCAACGTCCGATAATTTCAACGATCCCTTTGAAGGCACAGCACTACAAAACCCAAATTGGCGGTGGCAAAATGAACCCACTCATTGGGATGTTGGGGAAACTCGCGAAAATTTTTTGCACATTAAAAGCGAAACCAACCGAGATCTTTGGGCATCAGATACCTCTCATTTTCTGTATCAAGAAACGAATGCCGATGCTTTTGATGTGGAAACCCATTTTTTCACGAGATGGGATACTTCCTCTGGTGTCAATGGGCTTGTTGTGAAGAGTCCAGCAGATAACGACTGGGTAACTCTAAAGTTCTGGGCACAAGGCCCAGGTACCAAAGGACATATACAGTACCAAGCCAGAGGGCGCGGTTTGGTCAATGATCCAGCATGGCAACCTGAATTCGGAGCGACAGAACTATTTTTCCGACTCCGTAAAGATGGAAACACCTACACTGGATGGTATAAAACGGATGGTGGAGATCCTTGGGTAGAAATTGGGTCCGCGAATGTTACATTGACACCGCCGCTGCAGCTGGGTATTTATGCCGGTATCCCTGTGAACACGGGGAGTATGGAGGTCGATTACGCGTACTTCCGAAACACTGTTGATACCGCTGTTCAGGCAGCACCGACCCTCAATACAGCAACAGTTATAATACCAATAGAGACAGCACTGCTACCCAATTATCCTAATCCGTTCAATCCAGAAACATGGCTGCCCTACCAATTGTTAGCCCCCGCAGATGTAACGCTGACAATCTACAACATACAAGGTATTGTGGTCCGAAAATTGTCCTTTGGACATCAGTCCGCGGGTATCTATCATAGTCGAAGTCGTGCGGCGTATTGGGACAGCAGAAATGAAGTCGGCGAACCTGTCGCGAGTGGTGTCTATTTCTACACCCTCACCGCAGGCGATTTTACCGCTACCCGAAAAATGCTGATACGAAAGTAGTCTTTGTAGGAGGCGTTTTCAACCCCGATGGTTCTGTGGTGCCGGTTTTCCTATTGCGAAATCGGCACAATCCAACCCGTCGTCAGCGCAGGTTTATACGCATTATCGCGCAGATAATCCGATGTTTGCCACAAACAGAGATGCTCGCCATCTGGCATCCAGACAACAGAGGTCAGTTTCATAGTCGTACGGGCGATAGGGTACTTCTTACCGCTTTCAAGGTCATAAACCCAGACCTTCCAACGGATACCCTCGCAATCCTCACGTTCCAGATATGCCAACCTTTTACCCGTCGGCGACCACGATGGCGATGTGTGTTCCAGAATCTCGCTCTGCGTCTGCGCACTCACTGTTTCCGATAGATGTACCTGCTTGTCTATCCGCTCCCCTGGTCGATTGCTGCCCGACAAAACATAAGCGATCTGCGTCCCGTCCGCTGCCCAGTCCAGCTGACGCACCTGTTGGTGCTGCGTCTGAATCTCTTTTATGCGTTGCCCTTCTATATCTTGGATGCGGATACCGACATATTTTGAACTGTTTACACCGAAAGCGACACGCGTGCCATCAGGAGCCCAAGAGGGCGCAGATAGATAGGTATAACGCTGACGACGTTCAATCGGTACACGGGCAATAGCACTTAAACCGCTCCCATCACTGTTGACGCGGTAAACAATATCCAAACCCTTTTCGTGTTTTCTAAATACCAAGCGGTTGGATGTCGGTGAAAATGCGGGTCCATCACCACGCGCTAATTTTTTTCTTTCTCCAAACTTCCAATCCATTGTGTAGATATGTCGTTCACCGTTTTCGTCGACCTCAAACGCTACGAGTCTGCTGTCCAGCGACCAGGAGACGTATGGATTGTAAAAATTTCCGGTATAGTACTTCCGTACCCGTTCCCCTTTTCGATCCATAATCCATAATTCGCTTGCACGCCAGTACCGACTCCTCAAATCATCCCTTTTCAAGAATGCAATTAACGCTCCATCCGGGCTCCAGCGCGGGTACTCGGCACCTTCTATCAACTGCAAACTGCGTGGAGATACTTTTGACTGATCACTCGGACCACAAAAGGCGGTGTTGAACAAAATACCGTCCGTCTCCTCAAACTCTCCAAAGCCGAATGTGTCCATCCATCCGCGAACCCCATTCGGCAGTTCGACCTCATACCATCCCTCTGAAACCTGCAGAATTGGCAAACGCGTCCCATCGTTGAGGTGTAATAGCACAGACCTGCCGTTTTTCGTTGCATAAACCGGTGCAGCGTCGTGTACGACAACACCCGACCGTGCTATCTCTTCAGTTGCCGTTACTTCCGTTGCTTTTGTAAATGCGTAAACATATCCATCGCCGGATGCTGCGTAGAGAATGCCGTCAGAGATAGCAGGGGCAGCGTCCACAAAACCGCCTGTCTGGTAAGTCCAAGTTTCCGTCTGTGATGCCGAGTCAAATCCGTGAATTTGTCCATCGCGTGCACCGATATAGACAGTGCCATTTGCTGTAACCGGATAACTCTCACTCCCCGCTGTCCGCTCACGCCATACCTTCGCGTTGTGCTCCGGAAACACCGGGCGAAACACGCCGTTTGCGCACCCATATTCAATGCCTTGGATTCGGACTGTCCGTTCCCGCATCGCCGCAAGTTCGCCTGTCCTTGCGTTTAACAGATAGATTTTTGATCGGAATGCGCCGACGTAAATTTTGTTGTCAGCAATAACTGGTGGTGCGTCCATCCAACTTTTTGTTTTGAATTCCCACAACTTTTCGCCTGTTTGTGCGTTCAATGCATAGACTTTATTGTTCCGGGCATTGAAGTAGACCCTATCCCCGAGCACGACCGCAGAATAGCGGATAGCATCCCCCGCATCAAATACCCATTTGACTCCCCACTGTTTCGCGTCTAACGCATAGAGTTTCCCGTCAGTTGATCCGATGTACAAGGTCCCGTTTGCAATCACTGGTGAGGCGTAAATCGGTCCGCCCGTCTTGAATTTCCACAGCAATTCCAGCGGAGGGGCAAGATTTTTATCTGGACTCACCCCCGAAAAGCCTAAGTTGTGCATGAACGTATGCCAATCTTCAACACGTGGGGGTGGCGTGACGGGTTCCATCGCTTCAGAAGACGCAGATTGCTCCACTGCCGATTGACGCGACGACTCTTTCTGTGCTGAATCGCATCCCCAGACAAGCAGTAGCACGAGTAATGCTATGAATTGTTTTCTGTTCCAGAGGTACACATTAATCCCTTCACAAAGTGTCCATGTTTGATTTTACGGTGAGATTTCTTATTAACTTATCATCTTACCATATTATTGAGTGGTATGCAACTGAAAACTAAAACGAGCAATGTGTTTTTTTCAAAGAGAACAGAAGCCGTTTGCAACTAACACAACACGGAAGGGAAGAAAAATGGATCTTCTATAGAACCAAAATGACGAAAAATTTGAATTTGTGGCAAATCTGTGTTAAAATTTAATTCCTATAAATGTCATACCATCTCACATTTTATTGCAAGCGGTGAACGCGAATGAACACGTTTGAATCCAAATTGGGTGAAGTCGATCCGCAGATTGTGGAAATCGCCTCTAAAGACTTGACACGCCAGCAAAATTCTCTCATGCTAATCCCATCAGAGAACTACGCCAGCCGTGCGGTTATGGAGGCACAGAGTACTATTCTCGCTAACAAGTACGCCGAGGGTTATCCCGGTGAGCGTTACTATAACGGGTGTAAGTTTATGGACGAAACCGAATCGCTCGCGATTGAACGTGCTAAGGCACTCTTCGGGGCTGAACACGTTAACGTCCAACCGCACGCTGGCAGCCAAGCGAACATGGCGGTCTATCATGCGCTGCTCGAACCCGGAGACACGGTTTTAGGTATGTCCCTCAGTCACGGTGGACACCTCACCCATGGTGATAATGTCAATTTTTCGGGACGCTATTACAATGTTATTGCGTATGGTGTAGATGCCAAAACTGAGCGTATCGACATGGCAGAGATTGCGCGGCTTGCCCAAGAGCATCGTCCAAAACTCATTGTTGTTGGGGCAACTGCTTATCCCCGACATTTCGACTTTGCGGCGTGGCGAGAGGTCGCCGATTCTGTAGATGCGTATCTACTCACAGATATAGCGCATATTGCAGGACTTATCGCAGGGGGCGTTCATCCAGACCCTGTTCCGCATAGTGATGTCGTTACGACAACGACCCACAAAACCTTACGCGGGCCCCGTGGTGCCATGATTATGTGTAAATCTGAATACGCAAACCAGATTGACCGTGCTGTTTTCCCCGGTCTACAAGGTGGTCCTTTTCTTCACACAATCGCGGCGAGAGCCGTCGCCTTCAAGGAAGCCAGCGAACCCGCTTTTAAAACATACCAAGCGCAGATTGTTAAAAATGCCAAAGCACTCGCTGCGCGGCTCATCGAAAATGGGTTCCGATTAGTGAGCGGTGGCACGGATAATCATCTGATGCTGATCGATCTCACTTCCAAATACGAAAAACTCAGTGGACGACAAGCCGCAGATCACTTAGAAGCTGCTGGAATTATCGTAAATAAAAATACCATTCCTTTCGACAAACGGAAGCCAAGAACCACGAGCGGTCTACGTATCGGGACTCCCATGATTACCACGCGCGGGATGAAAGAAGATGACATGGTTCAAGTCGCCGATTACATCGCTGAAACGCTTGAAAACAGACAAAAAGCCTCTATCAAACGCCGAATTCGGAAGAAGGTTGAGGAATTCTGCTCACAATTTCCGATTTATGAGTATTTAGAATAGTAGGGACTCTCTGTATAGGATAAAACAAAAGATTGGACTACGAAGCAGCACTTGCCTATATTGAAGCGTTCATCGACTATGAGAGAAGTCCTGACTTTGCTCGGCAGACAAGATTCTATAATCTAAATCGGATTTCGTTGTTATTGGAGCAACTCGGTAATCCGCAAGAGAGGCTGCGGGTCATCCATGTTGCTGGGAGCAAGGGGAAAGGTTCGACCGCTGCACTCATCGCATCGGTACTTATCCGTGCAGGCTATAAGACCGGCCTGTTTACATCTCCGCATCTCATTACACCGCGAGAGAGATGCCGAATTGATGATGAACTCATTTCGGAGGCGGACCTTGCTTTCTATATTGATAGACTCAGACCTATAATCGACGCGGTTTCCGCTTCCGAGTTCGGGCGTGTCTCGTTTTTTGAAATATACACCGCGCTTGCCTTTTCTTACTTCGCTGACCAAGCGACGGATTTCGCTGTTATTGAAGTCGGTTTAGGTGGCAGACTCGATGCAACAAATGTCGTCACACCTCTTACAACCGTTATCACACCCATCGGTTTAGAACATACGACGATCTTGGGCGAAACTTATGGTGAAATTGCAAGCGAGAAAGCAGAAATCATTAAACATGGGTGTCCGCTTGCACTTGCACCACAACATCCAGAAGCACAAGTCGTATTTGAAAAGATCGCCAAAGAACGGAATGCGCCTATTGTTGAAGTCAAAGACTTTATCCGAAGTGATTTCAGTGCGTCTGCCCCTCGGCTCGTCTACAATATCGATGGTCTACCTGTAGCACAGCACTTCGATGTGGCAACCCATTCGGAGCATTATCCGCAGCTAACTCTTCCGCTTTTGGGACACCATCAATTTGTGAACGCCCTAACGGCTCTCGCCGGGCTTGAATGTCTGAAACGGCAAGGATATGTGATCTTGAAGGCGAGCGTTTACGCGGGATTCAAAAATGTAAAATGGGATGGTCGAGTTCAGCGAATTAAATCGACTCCGATTGTTGTACTTGATGGGGCGCACTCTCCCGTTTCAATGGAAGCCTTGTGTCAAACGCTCCGAGAAAGTTTCCAATACGATCAGATGATTTTCGTGGTGAGTTTAATGCGAGATAAGAACCTTACAGAAGTTGGTAATATTGTCTCAAAGAGTGCTGATACTGTGATTGCTACACAGGTTAGTGATAACCCGCGTGTGATGCCCGCTGAAGCAATACGGAACGCATGGGCTGGGACATGCAGAAAGCTTACGGTCTGTCCAGACCCAGGAAAGGCGATTGCAGAAGCACTGTCTGATGCCTCACCGACAGATTTAATCTGTATCACAGGTTCGCTTTATCTTGTCGGTCTGGCATTGAAACAGTTCTCGGTTTCGGACAGCGACAGCTTGTAGGACGGGGAATGCCATTAGGCATTCATACCGTTGATTATTTCCAAATCCCGACATCAGTGGCTTTATGGTGTGAAACGGCAAAGAATATAATAAATTGAGGTGATAGTACAAATTTTTGATAAAATTTAACAAGAAAACGGTTTTGGATAAGTACCCATCCTTACTGGAAGCGGTCTGAACGAAACCGAGCAGTACTCTTAATGTGTAAAAAAATAAAAAAGAGAGGTTTTTAATGCGTGAAATCAGCTGCAAAAGACGGTGGTTAAGTTGGAAAACACTTCTAACATCTCTGCCCGTTTTGAATTTAGCCACCGTCGCTTTTGCCCAAACAGAGCCCTATCCAGTTATCCCTACAGCATGGTGGATTGCGCCTATCGGTTCTCTCATCGCTTTGGGATTTGCGTACTACTTCTACCGTGCTGTCATGAGACAAGATGAGGGCAACGAAGCAATGCGTGGCATCGCACAATCCGTCCGTGAAGGTGCGATGGCATATCTCAGACAACAATACAAAGTGGTCGGGCTGGTTTTTCTTGTGCTTTGTCTCATTTTTCTCTTCATGGCATTCGTCCTTAATGCCCAAAACAAGGTAATCCCATTTGCCTTTCTTACAGGCGGCTTCTTCTCAGGTCTCTGTGGTTTCCTCGGCATGAAAACAGCGACCAATGCCTCGGCGCGCACCACGAGTGCGGCGATGCAAGGACTCAACGCCGGTTTAAAGGTCGCCTTCCGTGCTGGGGCAGTTATGGGATTGATCGTCGTTGGGTTCGCACTCCTTGACATCACGGGATGGTTTCTCATCCTCTACTATCTCTTTCCCAAAATATTCCCCGGATTTCTATCTGAAGTGAATCCACTGCCGCAGATTACGGTGATTATGCTGAGTTTCGGGATGGGTGCCTCAACACAGGCGTTGTTTGCTCGTGTGGGGGGTGGGATCTATACAAAGGCTGCCGATGTCGGGGCTGACCTTGTCGGAAAAGTAGAAGCGGGAATCCCTGAAGATGACCCGCGTAACCCAGCTGTTATCGCTGATAACGTCGGGGATAACGTCGGGGATGTCGCAGGTATGGGAGCAGACCTTTATGAATCTTATGCGGGTTCCATTCTTGCAACTGCTGCCCTCGGTGTCGCTGCTGTCGCCGCCAATAATTACAACGACCTCGCGCTGCAACTGAAATACCTCGCAGCCCCCATGATTATCGCTGGTATTGGGGTAATCCTCTCCATTCTCGGCATCTATCTCGTCCGGACAAAAGAAGGGGCAACCATGAGCCAGTTGATGGGATCCCTTAACTTAGGCATTAACGGTAGTGCTATAGGTATTGCGATTGTTTCGCTGCCTGTGCTCATCTACCTCGATCTGCCCAATAAATGGCAGATTTGGGGCGCAATCATTACAGGACTTGTCGCAGGTTTAATTATTGGGAAGGTCACTGAAGTCTTCACGTCTCACGACTATGCTCCGACACGTGCTATCGCAAAACAGGCACAAACCGGACCCGCAACAGTAATTATTGAAGGCGTTGCTGTCGGTATGGAATCGACTGCAATCCCTGTCATCACTATCGTCACCGCAGTCGCTATCAGTTACTATCTTCCCGGCGGCATGCAGGAACCGTTGATGGGACTCTATGGTGTCGGGATCGCTGCGGTCGGTATGCTCGCAACACTCGGGATCACGCTTGCTACGGATGCCTATGGACCTATCGCTGATAATGCGGGTGGCAACGCTGAAATGGCAGAACTCGATAAAAGTGTCCGTGAACGCACGGACCAGTTGGACGCACTCGGAAATACCACCGCCGCAACGGGTAAAGGATTCGCCATCGGTTCAGCAGCACTGACTGCCCTCGCACTCTTAGCCGCCTATATTGAAGAGATTCGGCACGGTCTCAGTGATCTGGCGGGCATGAAGACGCTTGATATACCCGGTGAAGGCATGGTTGATACGGCGAAGGTTTCAATTAGCCAATTCATGGACTATTACGATGTTACTCTCATGAACCCTCAAGTCCTTATCGGACTGTTCATCGGTGCGGTGATGGCGTTCTATTTTTGTGCTTTGACAATGAAAGCCGTCGGACGTGCTGCGGGTGCTATGGTCGAAGAGGTCCGCCGTCAGTTTCGCGCGAAACCCGGTATCATGAAAGGTGAAGAGAAACCAGATTATGCCCGATGTGTCGAGATTTCAACAGTTGGCGCACAACGCGAGATGATCTTTCCATCGCTTATTGCCATTGTTGTCCCTGTCGCAGTCGGCTTAGTTTTTGATGTCGGCGGGGTGCTCGGTCTACTGACGGGTGGCTTAGCAACAGGTTTCGTTCTCGCAATCATGATGGCAAATGCCGGGGGCGCATGGGACAACGCCAAAAAATTCATTGAAGAAGGCAAACACAAAGACGAATACGGGGACAAAGGTTCAGATGAACATAAAGCTACTGTTGTCGGTGACACCGTCGGCGACCCGTTCAAAGATACCTCCGGTCCCTCGCTTAACATCTTGATTAAGTTGATGTCTATGGTGTCTGTTGTCTTTGCTGGGCTCATCGCCAAGTACGGAGGCATGCTTAGCAACTGGCTGGGTATGTAACATTGTCAAATCTCGGTGTTGTAGGGAAACTGATTTCCTATACTTCCCCCTTCTGCTTGTTTAGCAATTTGTAGGAGAACATAAACAGATGTCCAATAAACTGAAACCCCGGAGTTACGCGATTACCGATGGACCCGACCGCGCTGCTGCACGCACGATGCTCATGTTCGGCGACGGTGGACTCTCGCCAGAAGACCTTGACAAACCGATTATCGGGGTTGCCAATACGTGGATCGAGATCGGACCTTGTAATTTTCACCTAAGGCGACTCGCTGCCAAGGTCAAAGAAGGGATTCGCGCCGCAGGCGGTACGCCTCTTGAATTCAACACCGTTAGCATCTCTGATGGCATTACCATGGGCACCGAAGGCATGAAAACCTCGCTCATCAGCAGGGAAATTATTGCCGATTCCATTGAGCTGGTTTCCATCGGTAACATGTTTGATGCTGTTGTTGCGCTCTGTGGATGCGACAAAACCGTTCCCGGCACCGTCATGGCATTGGCGCGGTTAGACATTCCTTCGCTCACACTTTATGGCGGTTCAATTATGCCGGGTAAGTTTCAGGGACGTGACGTCACGATTCAAGATGTATTTGAAGCCGTTGGACAACATGCGGAAGGTACGATAACTGTTGCAGAACTTGATGACCTGATTAGTAAGGGGTGTCCCGGACCTGGCGCATGTGGTGGACAATTTACTGCCAATACGATGGCGACAGCCGTCGAAATGTTGGGCATCGCACCGATGGGAAGCGGTAGTGTTCCTGCTGTCGTAGAGGATAAGGACAATGAGGCATATAAAGCTGGACAACTCATCATCGACATGCTCGCTGCTGACCGTCGCCCCAGTCAAATTATCACCCGTAAGTCGCTTGAGAATGCGATTACCTCTGTCGCTGCAACCGCTGGCTCTACCAACGGCGTTCTACACCTCCTCGCCATTGCACACGAAGCACAGGTCCCGATAACACTTGAGGACTTCCACGCCATTAGTCAAAGAACTCCCGTGTTAGCCGACCTGAAGCCGGGTGGACAGTTTGTCGCTAACGATCTCTATGAAGCGGGAGGTATTCCGTTCTTGGCGAAACGCATGGCGGAGGCGGGTTTGCTTCACACCGACGAACTCACGGTCACCGGAAAAACCATCGGTGAAGAGGCGAATGCAGCCACTGAAACTGACGGACAGGTGGTTGTTAGACCCGTGAATGCCCCGCTTAAACCCACAGGTGGCTTTGCTATCTTACGGGGGAACCTCGCACCCGATGGGTGTGTTCTCAAGTTAGCCGGACAGGATAAAACCCTTCATCGCGGTCCTGCGCGTATCTTTGAGCGTGAAGAGGACACCTTCGCTGCCATTAAAGGTGGGGAGATTAAACCCGGGGATGTCGTTGTTATCCGTTATGAGGGACCCACCGGGGGGCCGGGTATGCGCGAGATGTTAGGTGTAACGGCAGCAATTGTCGGTGCAGGCCTGAGTGAAGAGGTCGCTCTCTTAACAGACGGTAGGTTTTCTGGCGCGACACACGGTTTCATGATCTGCCATGTCGCTCCTGAGGCGGCAAAGGGCGGGCCCCTTGCTATCCTCCAAGAGGGAGATGAGATCGTCATTGATGCCAAGGAACGCAAACTTGATGTTCAACTCTCCGACGCGGAAATTCAGGCACGTTTTGAGCAGTGGACACCCCCTGAACCGCGTTATACCCGCGGGGTCATGGCGAAGTATGCAAACTCGGTATCTTCTGCCTCTGAAGGTGCTGTGACAGGATAGCACTCAGTTCGTTTCCTTTCTATAGGGGCAGGTTTTCGTACCTGTCCCTTTCGCTTTCATTGTTTACGTGTCCCATCTGAAACCGCCTCTACCGCCGTATCGTAAACACTCTGAAGTGCCTGAAGATATGCCATCTCCGCCCGCTTTATCTCCTGTGTATCGCCCCGTGCGCGCACTTTCTGAAGTGTCTCCAGTCGTAAGAGCATCTCTCGGTTGGCATGTGCTAAGCGTTGCCAATGTGTCTCTGTTATCACTGTTTTGTCCTCTGTGTATAAATCCCCGCGAATGAGAAATTCCACTACTTAGAAAAGTTTATATTGATTAAGTATAAATATATAAAGTTTTTATTGCAACAATTTTTTTCAAAACGGTTGTAATTTCTCGATTTTTCTGCTACACTATTTAAACCAGTTCGGGTAGCACTGCAAAGCGTTCTGCACGCTCCGTTCGCTATCCTCCCACCTTCATAGGGGATAAATGGACTGGGGACTGGGACTACCGAAATGGATATGTCGGAAGAACTTAAAGCGCGGGACGAGCGTATTGAAAGATTGGAACGTGCCCTTTTGTTAGTGTTGAGTTTAAACGTCGGGAATCATCTCGACAAGTCGCCTAAGAACTGTTTTAGCCACGTTCAATCTTTTGCAGTAGAGCAGATGGAAACCCTTATTGCCGCGTCCGGTAGCACGGAGAAAGTCATCGAAGAGTTGCTTGCTGCCTGCGAAAAGCGTTTTCGTGTTGAACTGGATGTGTTGGGTGGATAACCCGAAAGTTTTGTCAGAGCGATTGGCTCTGGCTATTAGAATATGTACTGTGAATAAACAAAAACCAATTATCCTCAACCAATCAGAACTCGACTGGGAAACCTGGGACGATCCAGATCTCGCTGCCAAGAGTCCGATTCGTTGGAAAATCCTTATATCGGGTGAACGCGGACCGAGTGGTCGGCTGGCTACAGGCATAGCAGAGATGGCTCCTGACACCCTACTTCCACTCCACCATCATGAACCTGAGGAAACTTACTACGTCATCAGCGGCTCTGGGTATGTGACAGTAGAGGATTGTGAGGCATCGCTGAGTGCAGGAGTATCTGTTTTTATACCCTCTAATGCGAAGCATTCGCTCCGTTGCACGGGTCCTGAAAAGTTAGTATTTCTGTTCACGTTCGCCGCGGACCGATTCGACGAAATTATCTATCATTTTGATGTCCATTAACAGGTTAGCAGCCAGAAAGTAAATTACCAAAAATGCCAACCTTAGAAACAACAGACGCTAAACCTATCATTTCCAATACAGATGCCAGCCTCATAGACAGCGGCGACGGCATCGCCCGACTTGAACTGCATAGTAAGTTGAACATCATCGGGGACGGAACGCTGGAGATGTTTGATGCAGCACTGGACGAAGTGGAAGCCAATTACGCAGGTATGATTATCGCTACCGAAGCGAAAAACTTTTCGGTAGGACTCAACCTTATCCTTCTGCTGGAGCGTGCTAAGAACCAAGATTGGGACGCGATTTCAGCAACCGTCCGCAAACTCCAGACCGTTTGCACGAGACTTCGGAGTGCATCGAAACCTGTTGTCGCAGCGACAAGAGGCATGGCACTCGGTGGCGGGTGTGAACTCGCGTTCGGTGCTGATACCGTGCAAGCCTTCACGGAAAGTGCTATCGGACTCGTTGAACTCCGCGTCGGACTTATTCCCGTTGGCGGTGGTACGAAGGAGATGGCACTTCGCTGTCTGGAGGGAGTAGCTTGCCCCGCACCGGTCGAAGAGTTGTTTCCACACGTTAACAAGACATTTGAAGTGCTTCGAAATTCAAAGGTCTCACGAGATGCAACGGAGGCAATCGAACTCGGTTATCTCCGACAGACGGATCCTATCTCGTCGAGTCAAGAGACGCATCTTGACGAGGCTAAGCAACTTGTTCTCTCAATGCACGAAACAGGCTACCATCCTCCTGAACCGCCAGAGGTGTTTGTACTCGGTGAAGAAGGGATTGCGCGACTGAATCTACAGACGCATCTACTTCGACAAGCGGATGCTATTGACGACTATACGCAGAGCCTCGCGAATCAATTGGCTTATGTCCTCTGTGGAGGTAAACTTTCAGCACCGCAGTTTGTTACCGAACAGTATCTGCTCGATTTGGAACGCGAAATATTCCTCAGCCTTTGTGGAGAACAGCAGACACACGCCAGAATAGAGGCAACGCTCCAGAGAGGAAAAAAATGAAGCAGACGACCCCGAATGCCGTCATCGTATCCGCTGTACGCACAGCTGTAGGGAAAGCCGGTAGAGGTGCCTTGAAGAATACACGTCCCGATGAACTCGCCGCTGCTGCCCTCCGTGGTGCAGTTGAGAGAGTTTCGCAACTCGATCTGGGGGCGGTGGACGACGTTATCATCGGCTGCGCTACACATGAGGGACCGCAAGGCTACAACCTCGCCCGAATCGCAAGTTTACGCGCTGGGTTTCCGGTCTCCGTGCCTGCCATCACAATTAACCGATTCTGTGCATCGGGTTTAGAAACAATCGCAATGGGTGCTGATCAGATTCTATCCGGACGTGCTGAGGTGGTTATCGCTGGCGGTGTAGAGAGTATGAGTCAGGTGCCATTTGGTGTGAACCTTTCGCCGAACCCAACACTCATAGAACACGCACCCGATGCCTACCTGAGTATGGGTTTGACGGCTGAAAATCTGGCGCGGAAGTATAGTATATCCCGTGACGCACAAGATGCTTATGCTTATGAGAGCCACTGCAAGGCAATCGCTGCGATTGATTCGGGTAAATTCCGAGAAGAAATTGTCCCGCTCAAGATAGAAGAGACCCACTTTAACTCGGCAGACGCTCCTGAAACTGTGCGTGCTGTTTTTGATACCGATGAGGGACCGCGTCGGGATACTTCACCAGAGGCGTTGGCATCGCTGAAGCCTGTTTTTCATAAAGACGGCACAGTGACGGCTGGCAATGCCTCGCAGATGAGCGACGCTGCCGCTGCTGTCATCTTGATGTCCGAGGCGCGTGCGAAAGCGGAAGGTTACGAGCCGTTAGCCCGTTTTGTCGGTTACGCCACAGCCGGTGTCCCACCTGAAATCATGGGAATCGGACCCGTCCCTGCAATCCCAAAAGCACTCACATCTGCTGGGTTAACTTTAGCCGATATAGGTGTTATAGAACTCAACGAAGCTTTTGCCGTGCAAGCCTTGTCTGTAATTCAAGAGGCGAAATTGCTGACCGAAAAAGTAAACGTCAATGGTGGTGCTGTCGCGCTTGGGCATCCGCTCGGTTGCACTGGCGCGAAACTTACGGTAAGTCTGATTAATGAGATGCGTAGGCAAAATCACCAATACGGTATGGTAACAATGTGTGTCGGTGGAGGCATGGGTGCTGCCGGTATTTTTAGCCTCACATCAAACGAAAAATAGTTAGTTTTCAGTTACAAGAGATGTTTGGATTATCAGCACCCTCTTTAACTGACAGTTGGACGGATCCCAAATCCCAGTCACAAATTGACCAGAAACCTGCCTGAAACGAAGTGGAAGGCAGCCCAGGAGTAATCAGTTAAAAACATGCAAACGCACGTCTATCTCTCCATAGCAGGAGAAAACAGAATCGCTATCTATACATTCGATGTCTCTGAGGGTAGCATTGAATTACAGGAAAATATTGGTGTTAGCGGCTCTCCGGGTCCCTTAGCACTTTCGCCGTGTGGCAACTACTTATACGCCGGGCTTCGATCGAGTCGAGAAATCGCAAGTTTCCGTATTGATGAAGGAACGAGACATCTCTCACACCTGCGGACAGTCCAACTTGATGCGGATACGTGTTATATTGCAACGGACAAAACAGGGAATTTTCTACTATCTGCCTATTACGGTGCAGGCAAAGTTACCGTTCATGCCATCGGCGACGATAAAACCGTTCAAGGCGAACCGCTTCAAACCGTTGAAACCGATATACACGCACACTGCATTGAGACAGACGCCTCAAACAGGTACGCCTTTGTCCCGCACACTGTCCCTCGCAATGCTATCTATCAGTTCCATTTCGATGAGGAGACAGGCGCGCTCGCCCAAAATCCGATTGGGAATCTCAATCCGGGTGCCCCGGTTGGACCACGACATTTCTGCTTTCATCCGAGCAAGCCAATCCTCTATTTCTCAAATGAGCAAGGATCCAGTGTCTCAGCGTATACGCTTCAAGAAGGGGAGCACCCAGGAATCTTGATGGATTTACAGGAAGACCTCTCTACCCTTCCCGCAGATTTTGCGGAAGATAACACCTGTGCCCAAATCCACGTTGATCCACAGGGACAGTTTCTCTACGTCTCCAATCGCGGGCATGACAGCATCGCAGCGTTCGCAATTGACGAGGCGAGCGGCAAATTAAGTGCTGTCGGACATCAACGCACTGAACCGACGCCGCGCGTTTTCAATATTGACGGAACAGGCAATTTCCTGTTTGTCGGTGGACAAGGCTCTGGCAGACTCGCCACCTATCGCATTGATCGGGAAACCGGCAAATTATCGCCACTTGCAAACTACGCAGTCGGGGAAAGCCCGATGTGGGTGCTTTTTATTTAGGAAAGAGGAAATATGGCACAGCGCGGAATTTTCATTACATTTGAAGGTGTAGAAGGTTCAGGCAAGACTACACAGGCACAACGGCTCGCAACCGCTTTGGGGCCGAACGTTCTGCTAACCCGTGAACCCGGTGGTCCGCCTATTGCTGAACGGATTCGCGATATTTTCCTCACATCCGAAGGCATAACACCCATGACAGAGTTGTTGTTAATCGCTGCCTCACGGACACAACACGTCCACGAACTTATACGCCCCGCATTGGCAGCGAACCAAATTGTCGTATGTGATAGGTTTATTGACGCTTCAGTGGCTTATCAAGGTTACCGTGGCGGCATTGATCTGGCGTTTATTCACCAATTAAATCGCATTGCCACGGGTGGATTGACACCCGACATCACCTTTATCCTCGACCTACCCCCTGAGATCGGACTCTCACGTCAACAGCAAGGTGGGACGCATCGTGACCGTCTGGACAGGGAGTCGTTGGAATTGCATCGTAAAGTTCGCGAAGGCTATCTATCGATTGCGAAGGCGAATTCACATCGTGTTAAACTGATAGACGCTACACAGTCTCCAGATGTTGTCCACACCGAGGTCTTAGCCGAATATCAAGATTACGCATGGTAGGCGAAGTGTGAAATTAATTCTAAAATTTACCTTAAAAAGAACATTTGCAAGGACAACGGACTTCGCCCCGCACGCTACCGCTACGGGGACCCCAGCTCAGAAGCAATCGTTAAAAATATGCAAAATCCAGTCATTGGACATCAACATATTATTGAACAACTCCAGCGAACCGTGGCATCGGATCGTATCGCCGGGGCATACCTTTTTGTCGGACCGACAGGTGTTGGAAAAGAGACGGTCGCTCGCTATTTCGCACAACTTATCTTTTGCCAGCAAGACGCACAGCCTCCTACGGTATGCGGAACATGTCTCGCTTGTCGGAAGGTGGATTCTGGAAACCATCCAGATCTACGGTTCATCCGACCTGAAGGCAGCCTACTGAGAATAGGACAAATTCGGGAGTTGCAAAAACAGGTTATCTACGAGCCGCTTGAAGCGAGTCGGAAGGTTTACATATTGACGGACGTGGAGCGGATGAATGCGGAAGCAGAGAACTGCTTGCTTAAAACACTTGAGGAACCGCCTGCCGCTTCTGTCTTGATTCTGCTTACGTCGAACATTCAAGTACTGCTGCCAACGACGCGTTCTCGTTGTCAGATCCTTCAATTTCACCCGATGCCGACGCAGGAATTAGTAACGGTTTTGACGGATAGATTTTCAGTCACACCAGAGCAAGCGACAACACTTGCAATTGCCGCAGGCGGGGCAATTGGAAAAGCAATCACCCAACTTGAAAAGGGGGACGCACTTACCGAAGAAATCCCTGATATCCTCAAGGAGACGGATTTATTAGCTGCTTTTAGGCTCGCGGAGAACTTCAAAGATAACCCTGAAACTTTAGAGAGTTTGGTCACATGGTATCGCGACTTACTCTTTTTGCAACAAGGCGCACCGCTCGAATTAATAACACATATCCACTCCCTTGAAGAACTCCAGACACTTGTTCCCCGTTATTCTCATCTGCGTATCCAACAAGCCATCCAGACCGTTTTTGATACCAAATCCCTTATCGAAAATACAAACACAAACGCCACCTTGGCTCTGGAGGTGATGTGTTTAAAATTATTGAAGTAAAATTTGCGAAAACAGAACGTTGCAAAAGTTTTATCGCCTCGTTAGGTGATGCAAAGTCTGACTCGCTTTTTTATTTATAGGACATTCGGTTTTCCGGTCCGAAAGGTTTCCTGATCCCAACTTTTTCTTTTAAGAGTGATTCCCCGTCGCGATTTTTTAATTAATCTGAGGGTGTTTCATAAACAATAGTTGCGAAAAGTCAGGATAAAGGGTACTCTTTGAATTAATTTTTTATCCCTAAGAAATTAGATTCAAGGAGATACCCATGAAATATCCTGACATGAGAGAGTATATCAGATTTCTTTTTTTCTTCTTAGATGAGTTCTCAACAACGGCGGAAAAAGTTTCAAAAAGAGGGAGACCCCAAACGTATCTTGATGCTTCGTTGATCGTCTTTTACACCGTGATGCCGCTCAAAGGGATTACTTCTATGCGCACAGCAAGCGTACTTATTTCATCACCCGATCTACCTTCAACGATGTCGGTTGCCGGCGTGTCCGTCTCATGTGACGCTGGGTCGTAGATATAAAGCGTTGACCCCGAAACTCCAAGCCTTCACAGAATACATCGCAGCCTCTCGGTTCGCCCAAGAAGTCGGGTTTCTTCAAGAAGTCGTTTATGAAGATAAAAGTCTCTTCAAAGCGGCGGGTCCCGTCTGGCATCAGAAGGATCGTCTCAAGGATCATCTCCCCAAGGACTTACGCGGTGTTGATAAAACTGCGACGTGGTCTAAGAGCGGGTATCACGGATGGGTCTATGGATATGGACTCCATCTCACCAGCATCCGCAACGGGTTTTCCGTAATGTTTGACGTCCTGCCTGCTAACGTCAATGAACGCAAGGTCTTGGATAGCAAAAAAGACTGACTTGTTGAAAAAGGCGTGCGGTGTATCGTCGCCGATAATGGATATGTCGATAAAAAACGTCAAGCCACCTTTGCCGAAACCGATGTGCTTTTGCTCACGCTAAAGACGACGTTCATAGCAGCCAACCGACTCTTAGGGGCAGACCCGTTGTATACCGCAACACAAGTCAAAACATGGCAGGGCGCGCGAAAAACTGCTATTGAACCCGTCTTTGATTTGCTGAGCAAACTCCTGTCAATCACAGGGGCACATAAACCTTTGCCGCTGCGAGGGCTGGCGTATGTTTCCACCTTTTTGGGCATTGGTATCTTGTTGTTGCAACTCACAATGCTAATCAATGTCCGATGGGGGCTACCCACACGAAAGGTTACTCACATCAAAACTGTCTTTCGATAAAAAATAACGATTTATGAAACACCCTCAATTAAGCTGGTTAAAAACCCTGAAAAATGAATAGCCCTGATCAGACTGATTTTTTTTCTTGATATATATTTTTTTTCTGTTATACTTTGCAAGAATTGGACAAATATGGGACAGGAGCGTTAGGAGGGACCTCTATCTCATCATTATTTCACCGAAAACCCTCTTATATTATCTCGTTGATACTGAGGAATTTTGGAATGAAGCGACTGATATGTAAGCCCGTGATTTTTTGCACTATTGTAATTTTAGTAAATCTTGCTATTCATGTATATGTAAGACACCAACTTGTGCCTACGTCGGTTAATCTAACCTATAAGATATTTGACATAGACATACAGAAAGGCAGCCTTTCGGTCCAACTTGATATTGAGGAGGTTGATACCAACAATCTTATCCTTGATGCTGGACTCCCTGCGGAATTTCAGGCATTGGAAATACATTCTGTCCATGATGCTGTAGGTAAACCAATAAAATACTCATATTCTGTGGACAGAGTGGAAAAACGTGAGGACATTAATTATTCTGCCTCCAAGTTAGTTATTCCTATAAAAAGAAGGCAAAAATTAGTGCGAATTATCTATCAAGTCCGCGTTGGAAGAGAAAACCTGCCACCAAATCCGGCGGTCAAAGCGGCGCAAACGACTTTGGGTTACATTTTTGAAAATTTTGGTCTGTTTTGTGGTAGAAACGTCTTTCTTCTCCCTAGAACACAGATTGATCAGGTAAAAATTCAGATTAAACCCCCTAACAAGTGGAATATTGTTTCAACTCTTCAGAAATCAGAAGAAGTTGGAGAGTTTCATCTCGTCTCTGAACGTCCCAAACAAGCGATATTTGGGGCTGTCATTGGACTTGGTAAATTTACCGAACATACCAAGAAGATAGGGAAAACTGTTGTTAGAATATTTGTGAACGAAGGTTGTTATCCATATGGACCTAAGATCGCAAATACCACATTTTCAATCTTTCAATCTATAAACAATCTACTTGGTAGCACAACAGAACAATATACATTCATATTTACGCCCCCAGGACTGGAAAATAATAATGTATGGATGGCATCAAACAGTTTGGGGCTGGGTGCTGCATTGACGATGCCTGTAACAGAGACACAGTGGTTGGATGTAACGAAAAACATATTTTATAAATGGAATAAATATTCCGCGGATCTGATCTCTTACCCGCAGGAAGATAAATGGTTTATTGAGGGATCTTCTATTTACAGTTCAGTCCAGATTTTGTCTAAGTTAGGCCTCCTCAACAAGGACAAGTGTATGCTCAGATTTTATAATGAATATTACAGTATGTACCCTTATAGGCAACTTCCAAACAAGGATTTTTATATAAGTAAACCGGAATTCTACGTAAATCTGATGAACTTTTCTGAATTATATAAATCCACATATTGGACAATGGATAGTTCGACGAGAAAAACATTGGAAGCAAAATCCGTAGTGTTTACGGGTTACTTAGACAATTGGATAAGTGAACAGAGTCAAGGAAAATACAATCTCAATGATATCATCAATTACAGATATAATACCGAAGCAAAAAGTCAGTCGCTAATCAATGATATTCAACAGGTGACAAATTTAGACTCCTCGGAGTGTTTTATGTATACTGGTGGTGAAGCACAACCGATCCCATATAAGGATATCCATAGATTAGGTGAATTAGAGCAGATCCCCCAAGGTGCAAAGAGAAATATAGACATAGCAGATTATAGTCATATACAAAAACCGAAATCAACCATAAAAAATTCACAAATGAGTGTAGATGCTCCTACTCATTGGAAACAAGAAAATACCGTAACTTTTCTCATATCGTCAAATACACAAGCCTATCTTGAAACATGTGGTTGCTTATATAGTCAATTAGGCGGTGTTGCCAGAATGGCTACAATCGTTAAACAAGAACGAAAAAAAAATCCGGACCTCGTGTTGTTTAGTGCCGGTAATGCTTTCCCAAACAGAATTATAGAAGAAGATATTGATCGACTTGAATTGAAGGCTTTCTTGGATAGTTTTGAAATGATGGAATATGAATTTGCCTCTGTAACCGAATTAGAACTTGTTTATGGATATTCCGCTCTGAAAAAACAGTCGGAATCTCTATCCTTTCCTTTTATATGCGCAAACATATATGATGGAAATCATTCTATTTTTAAGCCATACGTTTTAAAGAGAATGGGCGGCTACAACGTAGGATTCCTTGGGATTTCTCAGGAAATATACGCAGGTAGCTTAACATCGATGTATCAATCCAAAACGGCGCAACTTTCTATCAATAATCCAATCGAAATCATTGATAAATACTTACCAGTGCTACGAAAAAAGTGTGATTTAGTTGTGTTAGTTGGACGATTAGATGTAGCAATGATTACTGAGATTTTAGATCGCACAGATCAGATTGATCTTATCATCACCCCCCTTAGTATTTCAAGATGGTCGTTAAACTTATCTGGCGAAGTATATATTGGTAGATCGGCGAACGGTTTTTTGGGAAACACGCTAATATGGGTATGCGACGGACAAACATATGCCTTAGATAAGTTAGAGTTGAACATGAGTACATTAGGAAAAATTCAGGATTTTAGACATTCTAGGCTTGAACTTTCAGAATCAGTAGAGGATGATCCTGATATCAGACAGTACCTTAATAGTTTCTACAGCAGGATTGCCGAAAATGAAAAAATCGGGTTTGATGAACCTATTCTCTCCTGGGAACGAACTGCTGGAGAATTCGTCGGCGTGGAAAAGTGCAAATCATGCCATTTAGATGAATACAACCAATGGTCTCAAACAAAACATGCTTTTGCGTATAATACCCTCTTAAAAAAACATCGTCACTTTAGTCCAAAGTGCGTCATGTGTCATGTTACGGGAGGAGGATATGAATCAGGACATATTTTTGGATCTTCTGACAGAAATCTTGTTAATGTGCAATGTGAGATGTGCCATGGTCCAGGGTCTACTCATATTAAAGCTCCCTTACAAGTTAATATGTTGAGACGTCCACCTGAAAAATTATGTATTGCTTGTCATGATGAAGAACATTCAGACTTTGATATGAAAAAATACTATCCTAAAGTCAAACATTATAGTAAAATCCGTAAATATATTGACAGGTAGCCCCTAACTCTTTGACAGGGGAATCATAGAATCTACCAAGCCTATGTTGTGTTTACGCTTCATCATCAAAGTCATCCAGAAGTCAGCATTTATCAGGATTTGCGTCTATTGATCGAATGGATCTTGCAGAACTATAGAAGCCTTGCTATAACTGGATCCGGAGCCAAAATGTAAACACTACCTAGTAGTCTGTCACAATTATCTTGATAGTTAATCTGAAATCTGGTATTCTTAGGTTCAAGTCAATAAATGCTACAACTTGGAGCCTATTATGCCAGCGAAACGCTATCCCGTTATACTTGACCAGAGTCAGCGTGATTATCTTCTTGATCTGATCGCTTCCGGCACCGAGTCAGCACGAAAACTCACCCGGGGCAGGATCTTATTGAAAGCCGATGAAGGCGAGTTTGGACCCGCCTACGCTGATAAGGAAATAAAAGAAGCTGTTGAAGTTTCAATACCTACTATTGAAAGAACTCGTAAAACCTTTGCACTTGAAGGACTCATGGCTGCACTGACCCCTAAAAAGCGTTCAAAGCCATCAAGACCGGAAAAGTTTGATGGCGAAAAAGAAGCACATCTGATCGCTTTAGCGTGTTCGGAAGCCCCCGAAGGACGCGCGAGATGGACGCTGCGTCTCTTGGCAGATAAAATGGTAGAACTCAACCATTTTTCATCTGTTTCTCATGAAACGATAAGACGCACGCTGAAAAAAACGCACTTAGACCTTGGTTAAAGCAGCAATGGTGTATTCCACCGAAAGCCTCAGCGGCGTTCGTCGCTGCGATGGAAAACGTCTTAGACCTTTATCAGCGTCCCGAAGCCGCTGCATATCCTTTGGTTTGTGTCGATGAAACGAGTAAACAACACATTCAAGAAGTTCGGCAGCCCTTGGGTATCGTCAAAGGTTCACCGAGTCGCTATGATGCTGAATACAAACGCAATGGTGTAAGCAATCTGTTCATGATTTTCGCGCCCCTTGTCGGGTTTCGGCATGTTGAAGTCCCTGACCAACGCACAAGTAGAGATTTCGCGCATATCTGTAGAGATTTAGTAGATGTGCATTTCCGAGATGCTGCAAGGATTATGCTTGTTTGCGACAATCTGAATACGCATAAGCCGTCTTCGTTGTATAAAGCTTTTCCTCCCGATGAAGCCCGACGTATTGCTGAAAAGCTTGAGTTTCACTATACACCCAAGCATGGGAGTTGGCTAAACATGGCGGAGATTGAACTCTCCGTGTTGTCTCGGCAATGTCTTTCAAGAAGGATAGCCGACCAAGACGCTTTAAAACATGAGATCCAGAAATGGCAAACTCAAAGAAATGAGCAAGCTGCGACTGTAAAGTGGCAATTTACTACTGACGACGCACGCATCAAACTCAACAAATTATATCCATTAGTTTAGATGTGACAGACTACTAGTATTTTTACAAAAAAGATTGACTTTTTTCCAGAAATATAGTACAATTTATATGATGACATGCTGAGAGTCGCATTTAGCGAGGCATGTCGGACAACCCCCCTCGTCTTTGAGAAAATGAAGAGGTGAAACACTTGGTGGAGTCCGTGTAAAATCTCGTTTGGAGACAGTAGACGTTGAAGCAGGAATCAAGAAACCTCACTACTTTAACTGAGGGAGTTGTCAGATTACTCGGGCTTGTGTTTTCAACTGAGCACATGGAGCATGTCGTAACCAACAACCTGCTCCAAAATTCTAATGTTCAAAGGCTTTTTATCTAAGCCTTGAAGTTAAGAAAATTCTCAAAAGAGAAGGAGAAAAAAATGTTAAAGAGAAAGGTAGTTTTTGCAATTCTGTTTATTTTATGTGCATCGTTGCTAAACGGGGCAGTGTTGATGGGGACCTTGAATCAGGATAACCAACTCGCTGTAGATTCCTTCGAGCAACAACCAATACCAGCGGGGACAAGTTATCACTCGGATAAGGATTGCAACAGTTCAAGCAGTGTTTGTGATATCGAAGATGGTTCTGGTTGCACGCAGGACAACACAGGCTGTTAGTAAATGTCACATAGTTATGCAGAAACACTACAAGGAGTTGCAGTGATTTCTCGCTATGTGCAGGGTGGCATGGAGGTGTATCAGGGGAACTGATGTCACCTCATGTCCCTTTTTTATAACCCACAATTCTCTTAACCAATTTGGGAGATGACGCGCTTCTCAATCGGAATATGAGTGGTTTATGTATGACTCTATATATGTAGAGTTCAAAAGTTTCTTGTGAATACCTAAAGGAACACAAGCAAATGTTGGGTAGTAATTATCAACAAAATTTGGCGACACAGATTAAAAACCACCATAAGTCAGGTGAGTTTGATAGGGCCTTAGAAATCAGTCTCCGTACACTAAAATCCAATCCGCCGGACTTGGAGGCTTATGGTTATCGATGGAAGTTGATAGCCGAAATGTTTTCAGAAGCGGAGGCAAAAAATAGGATTTGTCCTGAAATTGAATCACTCCTGCAGACACGACCAGAAACCCTGGAGCTGTTAAGTACTGCTTACTGGGGATATAGGTGCCTTCCAGGTCGTGTAAAAAATGTTCCAAATAGTTTGTTTGATAAGATGTTGCAATACCCGAGAACCAAACTATATCAGGCCGCATTATTAGGGCTAGCCGGACGGAGCGAAGATGCATGTCAAAAGTGGTACTATTACCAACGTCTCATTGATGAGTGTACCGCCTCGGATGTCCCAGGATCATCATGGTATTTCTCGGTACATGACGACATGCTGCGATTAACCGAAGCAGATCGTTCGCTGGCAAGCGATGACTATCTTGATGAACTTATTGATCGACTTTTGGATGCCCATCTTTTCTACTGCCAGAATACACAGCAGTGGTTCGGCTGGGCTTATACGGAAGCAGTTAAATGGCGGCTGAAGTTCAACAATCGATTGGACAAAGCATTGGACATTTTAGAACGTGCTGAAATTAGATTAGTTGAAGAAGAGGAACAGCGATGGCTTGTCGAAAACAATGATGGAGTTGTAGAAAAAGCGTACAAGGACTTCTCACGCATGCGCGCTGAAATCCAACTCCGGCAGGAGCGATGGAGGGAGGCTCATGATGGACTTGTAGCAAACGCACCGGATTATATGAAGTCCCCCTGGACAAGGTTCAAAGAGAGCACTATGAACTACTTCTATATGTTAGGACGGTCAGCAGAGGGAATCGGAAAATGGGAAGAGGCAAAGCATTACTATGCCCATGCCCATTTTGCACCTACTCCTCATGTGGAAGGACAGGCAGGATTAGAACGCGTCTATCATCAGATAGCGCGAAGGGAAACCGCCGATACATTTAAGACATTTCTCAAAGATACCAAAATTGAATATCAGATTCAAGAAGCTGCAGATCTGGAAAAAATCCGCCAGAAACTTATCGCGAACCGACTGAATAAGCAAGCAACGGATTTTCGTTTAAAAACGTTGAAAGGCGAGCCGTACACACTCTCGGCGATGTTTGGAAAAATTGTTCTGCTTGATGTTGGTGCTTCGTGGTGTGGTCCATGCAACATGGCAATCCCGGAGGTCAAAATCGTCTATAAGCATTTCAGCCAATCCGATGATGTCGTCGTCTGGGGAATCAATGATGGTGAAACCCTTCACCAAGTACGAAAATTCTTAGACCAACACCAACCACCTTGGCCCCTTCTGCTTGACCCGCATCGTGAGGTGAGAAAGACTTATCAGATTGAAAGAATTCCATCTTTTATTTTCATTGATAAAGCAGGGAAGTGGCAATACAGTTTTATGGGTTCGGGTCTCATAAACGGTCAACCCTTAATTTGGATGATTGAAGCACTTCTTGCAGATTGAAGTCCCAAAGAGTATGTGTTCGTATGAATTCAATGATGAATAACCTAAAATGGAGGCACATCGCCACTGTAGGTATCTTAACCTTGAGCGTTGTTGCCGCCGTTTTTGTTCGAGTTAAGGAAGTTAACCAACTTCAGGATAAATACCTCAGCGGTTATGACTCTTATTTCTACTACAGGCAGGCCAGGACAATCGTTGCTGAGGGACGGCTTCCCGATCGGGATTATATGCAACATTCTCCCGACGGACTAGACTTGCGGGGCAGAGCAAATCTAAACTGTTATGCGATTGCTTATCTTTACAAAACTATACGGATCTTCGCGCCTGAAATCTCGCTTGAAAGAGTGGCTATATACTATCCCGTTATATGTTTCACATTGATTCTCATCGTATTCTTTGGCTTAACCCATCTTTTGTTTGATAAATCTATATCCCTGATTGCGGTAACAATACTTGCGACAATACCTGCTGCTGTTGACCGAACACATGCCGGTTGGGCAGACAGAGATTCGCTATCGCTACTCACATGGCTGGCGTGCATCTATTTTTATTTTGCAGCCTGTCAAGCCCTCTCTCAAGAAAGGCAACGATACTTGCCATTGGCCCTGCTCTCGGGTATTAGTATGGGATCCTTGGGATTGACGTGGCCAGGTGTAGGACTTTTATCCATTATCATTGTTGTCTTTAATATAGTCGAATTACTCATACACACCTACGACCGGAAGAAATTCTGTCTTTATTTATTCTGGTATATCCCTTCTGTTTTAATGATGCTTATCTTCACTGAAAGATACTCCTCCAACCCTCATCGTGCGTATACACTTGCCAAAATGGCTCTACCTACCATTTTTGCCATCGTTGTACCTACCATCTTCGCTATCGTTGCTGGATTGGGTATTTTGATAAGGCAAGTTAAAACCCTATGGATTAGAAGCGTATTATTGAGTCTGCTCATTACAAGCTTGGTTATACTCTTGTTTGTATTAGTTCCTCCTCAACAGATAATAGATACTTTCCTCCATCCCGCAGGAACAGAGTCATTTACTGCAACCATTGGCGAATTTCAGGAGCCTCAATTATCTCATTGGTTCAACCGCTATAGACTCTTTTTCATTTTTCCCTTGTTTGGTCTGTTGTTAGTAACATACAGCGTCGCTGAGACATATCGCATGCACGCAAAAGCAGTAACAGGAATGCTTACGATAGCACTTGTTGCAACGGTTCTTAGCACGCATCCCAATATGCAACACAGATTAATGGAAACTGTATATCTCGGGTCTGTCATCTTATTTATTGGCACGATTGCGATTTCATATTTTCGAGGGACATTCAACAGACGGGGGCATATCAGTCCATATGCGGAGTTACTACTACTGCTCTTGATTTGGGCATTATTTACTCTACTCTATAATCGTGGAGCACTACGCTTCGCTCTTTTTTTTGTTCCTCCAGTTGTCATCCTTGGGACTTATGCCATTATGTTTATACTTAAACGTGCTGCAGGATTTGACGAAAACCGAATCTCAAATCTTGCTATGTTAATGTGTTTCCTTGTTCTCATCTGGCAGTTGAGAACGCCGTGCCTCGCTCTTCTCATTAATATCGGATTGGGCAGGATCGTGTCGTCTCTTGTATGTACGAATTTAGTGCTACTTGGTATGGTTTTTGCCTTTCTCAGAGGAAGCCAAGAATTTTCAACAGAAAAGAAAAATCCTGTCGTAGCAAAAGTTACATGCCTGATACTCAGCGTAGCGATATGCATAATTACCGGTGGAGTCCCACACCTTCTCCCTAATTGGATTTCTATCAATACAATGAGGAACATACCAATACCTGATGAAATTAAGGCTTTCCATTGGTTAAAGACCAATACCCCTGCTAAATCAGTTGTTGCTGCTTGGTGGGAGCACGGTAGTCGTATTGAGGCACTTGCAGAACGGGCAACAATAGTAGATCAACAACACAATCCCACTTGGATTCGCTCCATGGCACGTGAAGTCTTCTGGGCAGAAACACCTGAAGAAGCCCTAAAATTCTTAAAGTCTCATAAGGCAACATACCTTATGATTCAGCCTATAGATATGTTTAATAGATTAGAAAACATATCCACCGTAGGTTCGTCCCAAGGCACAGAATCTAATATATTGACTGAACAATTCAGAATTGATGAACAAGCAAGTAATTTTTTGAACTCGTCTGAAGAAAAATCTACTCAGTTGATATCGCCTCAGTTTTTTAAAAATTCTAATTCTTTAGCTTATACAACAGAACGTTACTTACCTTGCTCTCAGGAGGATTCGAGTGCCAAATATGCCGATATTGAATATAAATCAGATGAAAGTTTCCACAAAGCAGCTATACGTATTGATGACATGAACATCTCACCGGCATATGTTATCTTTGACGGCAAGAAACAAAAAAATCTTGACGGGGTGGGCGGATTAGTTGTTACGAATGTAGATGTCCATTACCCATATCAAACTCTTGAATATAAGCATGCAGTCTACTTCGATGAGAAAGTCAGCAATATCTTGGCTTTCCAATTGTACTTTTTAGGAAGTTACACAGACCACTTTGAGCAAGTCTATCCAACACAGGAAAGCGAAACCAAAGATTCTTCATCTTTTGATGATATAAAAATCTGGAAAATCAATTATTAGAGGCTTTTCCTAAGTCTTGTCTATTGGAGATAGCTGAAGGGTTCATTATTCAAGGTGTTTCGTAGTGCAACCTGTATAAAAATTAAGTATTACAGTTTGTAGGTTGGATTGAGCGAGGACAGAGAAGAAAACAGCCTTTAGGCAGCAAAATCCTCCTCCGAACTAAGGGCATTTGAGGAATTTTTGATGCTACCAATACTCGTCCGCCGAGAGCTTCTTGACAATCTCATGACGTTCCGTTTTGCAGCAGCAGTCGTGATTATGCTATTGCTCGTGGTTGCCAATGCTGTTGTGCTCATCAAGGATTATAAACGAAGGTTGGTGGATTATAATACTGCTGTCAAGACCCACCGGCAAGAACTCCTAGAGCACAAAACCTATTCAGCAGGAAAGATGATATTTGACCGCCCACCGAACCCGTTGAGCATTTTCAATACGGGTTTAGATAAACGACTGGGGAACGAAATTGAGGTCTCTCATGCCTTTGTGCCGACAATTTGGGATGCCAACAAGCACGCTGCGGATAATTCATATTTCAACCTCTTCACTTCCATTGACATTGTGTTTCTTTTTCAGGGAGTCCTCAGCCTGCTGGCACTCACTTTTGCCTACGATGCCATCGCCGGAGAATACGAACGTGGGACTCTACGCTTGCTACTCACCCATCCAGTTGGACGAGGGAACATCCTGTTCGCCAAATATATCGCTGCGCTGATCTGCTTGCTCATGCCGTTGCTGATGAGTCTACTCCTTGTGTTAATTTTGCTGACAAGATCCTCCACTATTTCTCTCAACACCGACGACTTTTTGTGTATCGGTGGGATTGTTCTGACATCACTTGTGTATCTGTCGCTGTTCTACCTTATTGGCATGCTGATTTCTGCAATCTCCCGCCGAACCAGCACAGCTCTCACACTCTCGATGTTCGCTTGGGGGTTTTTAGTGATTGTCTACCCAAATATGATTCTGACCGCAGTTGATACTGCTCCACAAGCGAACACGGAAACCGCCGCTTACAATCAAATTAAACGGATGTGGGAGGAACTTGAGAGAAAGCGAAAGCAGTTTCTTGTCAATGACCCTGTCCTAGGAGAGGATTGGGAATTTGACTTTGAAGGGGCTAGCGGCATTTTTTATTTTAGTGAAGACAAGCCATCAAGATTACTGTATTATACCCATATTGGATCCTACCTTGAAATGATTAACGAGAAATCTGAACCACAGGTGCCACACGCTCAGAATTATTATCACTTCCTCGGAAAGCTGACCGTCAATACTGCAGAACGGGCGTGGCTCATCCGAAAGCCTGCAGTGGAGACTATCTACGTCCAATCGGCAAACAGAGGATGGATGCTGTTAAGGTTTTCACCTGTGGGTTTGTATGATGCAGCGACCGAAGCGTGGGCAGGCACCGACTTAAATGGTATCCAAGATTTTTTCATAGCTGTGCAACGCTACCGACAAGCAGTTGTTAACTATTTTTATGATAAAAAGATATTTGCGTCGCGCCAGTGGTTTGCCGCTGATCAGGGTGCAGTCAATTGGGACACACTCCCACAGTTCTCTTTTCAGAGAAGCGATGTAGGCATCAATGCCAAACGAGCATTGCCGGACTTGTTTCTTCTTTTTATGATGAATGTCCTCGTCTTTATAACAATATTTCTCATTTTCATCAAAAGCGAAGTATAGAGTGGTTGTCGGTTAGGAGGTATCCTTGTAGTAATCCTACCGGGCCGTGGAGTACGCTAGGAAGAGGCCAATTGTGACAAACTCACCTCTTTACCGAGAACCGACAACAGAGAACGAAAAAATGATTTGGCATATCACGAAACGTGAACTCTATGATAATCTGAATAGCCTCCGATTCGCACTAACAACTGTATTGTTGCTGGCACTGATGGTGACCAATGCCGTTAGACATCTTCGTGAGTATCCAAAACGGGTCCAGAAGTATCGCGACGCTGTCACTGAATCTATAGATGGCTTAGTTTCTCGCGCCGATGTCAGTGTCTATGAACTTGCACAACAGGGACCTGGGACATTCTACAAAAAACCATCACCGCTCTATTTCTGTGCAGAGGGTGGCGAGGCTATATTACCAGATAGGATTGAAGGCAGATGGCCTGCCGGGTTTAGGGTTCAAAACAGGCTCTGGAGACTGAGATATCCCGATACCAATATAAATATGATGAACGTTGGACCCGACGTTTCCCAAGTGGATTGGACATTCATCATCGGTTATGTTTTGAGTCTCATCGCGCTCTTATTTACGTTTGATGCCGTATCCGGCGAACGCGAGCGCGGCACCCTGCGGTTGATGTTGGCAAATTCTATCCCGCGACACACTGTCCTTATCGGCAAGTTTTTAGGAGCGTTGATAAGTATGAACATTCCGTTTATACTTGCCGTGTTGGTAAATCTCCTGATGATTTCTACCTCAAGTGCTATTCACCTGAATGCCCAAGCGTCGGGCCGCTTAGGTATCATACTCTTTATTTCGCTTTTGTACACGTCTTTATTTTTACTGTTAGGTCTGTTAGTATCGGCGCATGTACAACAGAATGCTGTAAGTTTTGTAATACTTCTGTTAATCTGGGTCACTTTCGTCATTTTTATCCCGAGCACCCTCGCCTCAATTGCACGCGGCTTCTCGTCATCTATGTCCTACCGTGAGTATTGGAGACGGTACGGCGAAATTGATGCCGGACTTTGGGGTGAATACAAGACTTGGGTTCGATCAGATAAATTGGACGAAAAAACGCTAACAAAAAAAAGTGAGTACTACACCAAAGCGGCAGCAAGAGCAGAACGCTTGAACAACGGGTACTTAACCTTTAAAATTTCCCAAGTTCAACGTGCGCGTGCGGTAACCAGAATCTCACCTGCTGTCCTCCTCCAGTATCTGCTTGAATCGTTCGCAGGAACGGGGCTTGAACGGCATCGGCAATTTATAGAAAATGTTCAACGTTACGCTCGCGAGTACCGAGAATTCCTCGTAGATATGGACAGAGGGGATCCAGAGAGTCTCCATATTATTGGCGTTCGCGAGGGAATGTCACAGAAACCTGTCGATCCAGAGGCGGTTCCGAAATTTGAAGACATGCTCAACATTGGCAAGGATTTCAACGCTGCAGTGATGGAGTTACTACTATTGCTGCTATTCATCGTCTTATTGATGTCAGGGGTGTATCTCGCGTTTGTGCGTGTTGAAGTATAATACAGCATGATGAAAACCATCCGTCAATACCTTGGGTTCCTCATTGCAGGCATCCTCCTCTTTTTTCTTATCAAGCCCTTCGTTCAGGCGCACAAACAATTGGAAACTATCACACTTCAGATACAGTGGCGATGGCTCTTTACCTCATTTGGAATTATCTTCTGTTACCGAAGCCTCTATGTTTACCCTTTCACAATGTTCCTTCGTTGTATTTCCCAAAGAAGCCATGTTCCTTTTCGTGCCACCTTTACGTTGTTCCACCTCGCCAATATCACCCGCTACCTCCCCGGACGAATCTGGGGCGTTGTAAGACTCCTTACCTTAAGTCATCGGTTTGGGTTGAGCAAGACTGCTGTCGGTAGCAGTCTGACCTTACACGTTGGTATAGAGACAGCATTTGGTGGTCTCATCGCTATCTCACTACTCTTTTCAAATTCAATCCGGGGAACAGCACAGGTTGGGCTTGAAAACATTTCAGGATACACTGCCCTTTTAATATTTGCTGCCAGTGGTGTTGTAACGGGGATGCTGCTTTGTATACCTAAGATCGCGAACTCCGCTCAGCAATTTCTAAAAATACTCGTTTCGCTTGGACAGAATGCGCGGCTATGGGTTAATGTTCTCGCGATCCATGTCCTACTTTGGATTTGTCAAGGAATCGCCTTTTTCCTATTTGTCCGAAGTCTCACGCCCATATCCTGGAGAGACGCGGGCATTCTTACTGCTTGCTATGCCTTCGCATGGATCGTCGGCTTCTTAGGTTTCCTGACCCCTGGCGGACTCGGTATCCGCGAGGGACTGTTAGGACTGTTATTAACAAACTATATGCCTGCCCCCCAGGCGATGCTCGTCGCGCTATTGTGTCGCGTCTGGATGTTGTCTGCAGAGATGATTTTGGCAGGTCTCGCCTTTTTTCTCAATAAGCTTAGTGGTCTATCGGCATTAAAATGATGAGTGAAAAGTATTTAGTGAGTGTCTGGATTCCGAGCTGCCCGCATTTTCTTTTGGGAGAGAGCTGTGCTCGCAATCTCTCTACTCACCTTTGACGTGACAAGCGAATTTTATGGATTGACAAATGGGTTTTCCTACGGTATAATTTTAAGAAATCAGTCAGCACTATCTGAACGAGGTCCCAAGAAGGAAGGACAATGAGCACCTTTTACGTCACCACCCCGATCTACTATCCTAACAGTGAACCACACGCGGGAAATGCCTATACCACTATCGCTGCCGATGTTTTAGCGCGATATCACCGTCTCAAAGGCAATGAAGTCTGCTTTCTTACCGGTGTTGACGAACATGCTGCCAATGTATATAACGCTGCGAAAGAGGCAGGTCTCTCACCGCAAGCCTATTGCGATAAAATCGCGCCAACGTTCGTTAAACTATGGGAACGCCTGAACATCTCGCATGACATCTTTTTTCGTACAACAAGTGATATGCACAAGCGCGGCGCGCAAAAATTCCTTAATGTGCTCTATGATAACGGTGATGTTTATAAGGGGAAGTACGAAGGGTATTACTGCCTCTCGTGTGAAGAGTTCTTTTCAGAGAAAGAACTAACAGACGAAAAAATCTGTCCTGTTCATAGATTGCCACTGCAATGGTTGGAAGAGGAAAATTACTTTTTTCGACTTTCCAAGTATCAGGATCGTTTGCTCGCACATATCCACGAGAATCCGGACTTCGTTTATCCGCCAGCGCGTCGTAATGAGTTATTAAGCTTCTTGGAATCTGGATTACAAGATGTGAGTATTTCTCGGGCTTCCTTATCTTGGGGGATTCCGTTCCCGTTCGATCCTGAGCATATTATCTACATCTGGATAGAGGCGTTGAGTAATTATATTACTGCACTTGGTTATGAAACTGATAGCGAGCAGTACCGCACCTTTTGGCCCGCCGATGTTCATATAATGGGAAAAGACATCACCCGTTTTCACGCCTTGCTTTGGCCTGCAATGCTAATGGCTGCGGACTTGCCGCTTCCTAAACATATCGTCGGGCACGGTTGGCTGACTAAGGACGGTGAAGCTCTGAGCAAAACGCGAGGCATTTTCATTGATATGAATGGCGACATCGCAACTTATGGGGTTGATCCCTTCCGTTATTACTTGCTGCGCGAATTTAGTTTCGGCAACGATGGCGACTACCGTCCTGCGCGTTTGCACGCACGCTATAATGCCGATCTCGCAAACGATCTCGGCAACCTCCTCAATCGCGTTCTCGGGCTACTCAACAAAAACTTTGAAGGTGTCCCCGCGCCAACAACACCTGGGGAATTCGATGATGAAATCAAAGCGATGGCGCAGACTACGATTGACCGGTTAGATGCGCACATAAAAACGTTCGCCTTTGATGCAGCGTTGGAAACCATCTGGGAGTTTGTCCGGCGCATCAATCGGTATGTCCAACAGACCCAAGTCTGGACGCTCGCGAAACCTGAGACGAAACCGAGAATGGGGACTGTCCTTTACAACAGTTTAGAAGCACTCCGGATTATCTCTGTGCTAATTTCACCTTTCATTCCCGGAACTGCTGAGAAAATTCAGAACCAAATCGGTTTGACGACGTTCGATACTGCCACGGAGTGGGGAGGTTTACCCGTAGGAATAAAGGTCAGTAGGGGTGAACCTATTTTCCCACGCATTGATACTAAAAAGCAAAAACAGCCACAACCGAAACCCAAGGCACAACCAAAAAAGAAGGCAGAAAAGAAAACCACGGGCTTGATTTCTTTTGCTGATTTCCAGAAGCTCGATCTACGGGTTGCGAAGATTCTCGCTGCTGAACCTATTGAAGGTGCTGACCGACTCCTCAAATTGCAAGTAGACCTCGGCACTGAAAAGCGGCAGCTCGTTGCTGGCATTGCTGAACATTACACCTCAGAGGAGTTGGTGGGAAAACAGGTCATCATCGTCGCGAATTTAGAACCCGCCACGATTCGCAACGTCGAATCACAAGGGATGGTGCTCGCGGGAAGCGGGGATTCCGTCGTCCTTGCCACCCTTGAAAAAGAGATGCCCCTCGGTACACAAGTAAGATAGTAAACGGTTTTTAACTCGAAATATGGAAGGTTCAGGAGGGCTTTCCGCTCCATTCTTCCATGCTTCCAATCGCTTTCCTTCATTCATTGAACAATGCCAGGTATTAAAAATATCCTTAAAACCCGCATTCAGAGTGATCGAGCACACACCTTTGTCGTTATTGTGCCGACCGATTCCGCACGTTTGCATCGCCAACACGAATTGGTCGGTTACCATCCCAATCAAGCAGTTGCCAACCTGCGTGTCTATACACTCGGAAGTTTTATTCAAAGGCTATATAACCAAGTTCGTCCAGAGCGGCTGAACATTTCTCAAGGCGTCCAAAACCTCTGGCTGCATGAAATAGCAAATCTAAAATTGGACAATCCTAATTCTCAGCGTTATGATACGTTCCGACTCAGCCAAAACATTCCTGTGCCGGATAGCACGCTCTCTCTCATCGCAGACACAATTAACCGCCTTAAGGAATATGGAGAGGATACGCTAAGTATTGAAGAGGGTGAATCACAAAATCCAACCGAAGCTGATTTCGTTCGCATCTATAACGATTATGAGACCAGACTCGGAGACCGTTGGATAGATGAACAAGGCAAGCGTCTGCACCTTGCTAACGCTAACAACTTTGAGTTGCTTATGAGCAAGGCATTTCCGAGAGTCAATCTTGTTGTTGTTGAAGGATTTACTGCCCTTTCTAAAGCTGACATCAAAATCTTGACTCACATTGTCGAGATGCCCGAAATAGAAATGTGGTTCCGGACCGACTGGTTTGATGGAAATGAGAAGTTATATAAAAACATCACCGATCTCATCTCGCAATTTAGGACCGTAGGTGCCTGTATTGATCCGAACTATGAACGCGATACCGACCAACATCAGCAGTTCGCTGAGAATCTCTTTCGGGTTGATGCTGTGTCCTCAAATCTGAATCACAATTCTGATGGGACATCTCAAATTACAGTCCTGAAACCCGCTGACCGCTCCGAAGAGGTTGAGGAAATTGCACGCCGGATCCAAAAACATGTCTCAGAGGACGGCTGCAAGTTAAGTGAGGTCTGTGTTGCCTGCTACAATATAGGGTTGTACCAAGACCGTATCGCTGAGATTTTCCCTGCTTATGGGATCCCCTATTCGCTTACAGAAAGCACGCCACTAACAAAGTCAGAGGTCGTCAAATCAATCTTTTCTCGTCTTTCGTCAGATCATACGCCACTAAACGATACTTACTTTTCTACGGTAGAACCTGTATCCGACACGCACCGGTTTCACCCAAGTAAGTTTCAGGACTATGTTGAGGGTTTGCTCAAAAAGGGCGAGGTCATCCAGCGTATTCTAAACCCGATGTTCGGAAGAAACCCAGAAGTTGTTGAAGCCGAAGTTGAGGCATATCGCCAATTCAATAGAATTGTTAAGAACCTCTGCAGCGTTTTAATGTCGGAAGGCGTTGGGTCTGATTTCCTTGGTAATTATATTCAGAAACTCCATCACATTGCAAAGCACACAAATTATCAAAACAGAGCAATAACAAAGGCAGAAACCGTCAAAATTACTCGACTCAGTGAACTGAGAAGTTTGGAGTTTGACACTGTCTTTTTATGTGATTTTGTAGAGGGCAATTTTCCGGAGAATTATAGTCCGGACCCACTGCTTCCAAGCCACCCGTATCGTACTGAAGAAGAGCATCTGTACAATAATCGGTTTATGTTCTATGGGGTACTCAAATCTTTTCAAAAGCGGTTATATCTTCTTGTCCCACAACGTGAGCGCGAAGCCGAACTCATTCCTTCGCCATTTCTTGAGCAATTGAAGGCAATTACTAAGATCGAAGAGGTTGAAGAAATCGATGATTCCATGCCAGGCAGTATCCCCGGTTTCCTCAGCACTTACGGTAAGCACGTATGGACAGCAGATACACCTCTTGATGGGGCATTCCCCAAGCGTTTAGAACACATGCGATCCCTAATAAAGCATGTCGTTAAGGTCGAAAAGAGCCGCGAGGAGACACATGACCGTCTAGCTTATGAAGGGGTGTTAACAGCGGGTTCGCTTTCTACCGAAAGCCGAGAACGTTTAGAAAGTTTTCGACAGGAACGCTATTCTGTTACAGAACTGGAAACGTACGCCAACTGTCCGTTTCAATATCTTGCTCGTCGCGTTTTGAATCTTCGTGTTGAAGAGGATGAGGAAGGGGATGAGTTGTCCAATCTCGGAAGAGGGTCGCTACTCCATGATGTGCTCCGCGCGTTCTATAGCAATCGTAAAAAAGAAAATAAACCCCCCATTGGAGGGTGTGGAGACTGTGCCTTTAAAGATGCAAAACAGCAATTGGATGAGATTTTAAAGAGTGTCTCTGAGGAACACCGTCACCAGCGTAATCAGCAGATTGAAATTCCTGTCAGCGAAGACAATCTCTTTTGGAAAATGGACATAGAGAAACTCCGCGTTAGACTGTACAAATGGATTGAAGCAGAACGTACCAGTGACTTGCGCGTTATGCCGTGTTACTATGAAGTTCCTTTTGGGAGAGATCGGGATCCAAGAGATGCAGAATCCGACGGTGCTGTACGTTTGATTGGCACGATTGATAGAATTGATGTTGACTCACAGTTTTTTAATATTGTTGATTACAAAACTGGAAGCACGATGCCTAAGATTCACGAAATCCGTGAAGGCCGAGCCCTTCAACTACCTATCTACATCAAAGTAGCAAAAGAATGGTTAAGAGAGCACGAGAAACTGGAATTAGAACGGGCAGCGGCATTGTACTATAAAATCCGATTGGATAAGTTCACAACTGAACTTGGTATTGGAAAGGAATCTTTAAACGGTATTGGCTTCAAGAATCATAACGGCATAAAATGGGGGACTTTTGGGTCAAGAAACGGTCAGTTGTTAGAAGATGAATATTTCGCTCAGATACTTGAGCGCGTTAGTGGCTACGTTCAACAGTATGTTGACAGTATTTCCAAGGGCAACTTCCCGGTCATCACCCGCGTCAAAACCTTTTCACCGCCTGAGGAAGCCGGCGTTGTGGAGACTGATGAATACGGGTTTGTGGATGAGGAAAAACATGGCAATAAGCCATTGACCCCGCGCAACAAAACGCAACCCTGTAGTTATTGTGCCTATAAACGCGTTTGTCGTGTCGGCGCAGTCTCTGAAGATAGTCAATCGGACGATTAATCTCCATTTATTATTTTCTAACCAGTGAACTTTGAAAATACGCCCTTGAGAAAAAACTTGCACACTTCTGAAAAATCTGTTATACTTTCCCAGATTATTAAGCACATTGCTTGAATATCGAAAAAATAATATAGGAGGCTATTTTTTAATGGCACACACATTACCAGCGCTCCCTTATGCCCATGACGCTTTGGAGCCTCATATTGATGCACAGACGATGGAAATCCATCACGGTAAACACCATCAAGGTTATGTAAACAATCTGAATGCTGCATTAGAAGGTCATGATGACCTTGCTAACTTGGATGTCGAGGAATTACTGAGAAATATTAATCAAGTACCAGAAGACATTCGTCAGGCAGTTATTAACAACGGTGGTGGGCACGCCAATCATTCGCTCTTTTGGTCGATTATGAGTCCCAACGGCGGCGAACCCGGCGGCGAAATCGCGGCTGCGATTACTTCAACTTTCGGATCGCTTGAGGCTGCAAAAGAACAGTTTGTTACCGCCGCGACAACGCGTTTTGGCTCCGGTTGGGGCTGGCTCGTTCTCGGAGACAACGGTTTGGAGATCTACTCCACAGGGAATCAAGACAGTCCGCTCATGCAAGGGCACGTCCCGCTTCTCGGAATTGATGTCTGGGAACACGCGTACTATCTGAAGTATCAAAACCTCCGTCCAGCCTATGTTGAGGCGTGGGGAAACGTCATCAACTGGACACGCGTTAACGAGATCTACGTGGCAAATGCCTAATTTGTATAGTAGATTTCGGATTTCAGTAGCGGGAGGAGTGAAGGTTTTTCAATCCTACCCGCTACCTTATTGTTATGAAGCACAAACCCTACCTTTAGGTAGAGGGGTCTTGACCAAACATATCAATTTACAGATGGCAGCTTTGGTTGTAATCGAAAAATAAGGAGGTATCAACAATGATACGGCTATTTTCTCTGGTTGGGGTTATTTGTCTGATGTTTACTGCGTATGTATACGCGCAAGATGTTGCTGTCTTTTATGATGAAGCGGTTGAAAATGGTGGTGGTTTGGCTGTACCTCAACCGAACCAGTTGGCGGAGATGATAGTTGAAGAACTTGAGGCGAAAAAATTCACCGCTGAAATCGTTGATAGCGATGGTTTAGCGGAATACATGGAGGCAAACCCCAAAGGTATCTATATCATTACGCAAGGGAATACACCCGGCACAATCTTTAAGAAAGAAGGCAAGAAGGATCTCGTTTACAACTGGTTAAGAGGCGGCGGCATCGGCGGTTTTATCGGCGATTACGCCTTCTACTATTATTGGGATAAAGGCGTACGTGTTACCGCCGCTGGCGCAGGGCAGCAGAGCGTCTTCGGAGCCACTGTTACAAATGGCACAGTTACTGCTGTCACACCGACTGACCTCGGCAAAAAGTACATACCCTCTCTTAAAAAGTGGAACTCTAATCGTCCATCGGGTCTCGCGGTTTTGAAGGGAAACGATTTTGAGTATGAGAGTTACGCTGACGATGGTGTGAATGCAGACCCAATTGCATACCGCACAGACGACATGGACGGGTGGTTCATCAACTTCCACACCTCCTGCTGCGGGACGGCTATTCCCCCGAATGATCAAATCGCCACGGAATACGCTGAACTGATTGCCAACCGTTTTGCAACGCCGCAAGCGGTGGACCCAACCGGAAAAATTAGTGTCGTATGGGGTAGACTGAAATCTCGTCGATAGTTTCTATTTTCTCTGTAGCCTTGATTCCTACATTGAGGCTACGGGAAATTGAACGCTATTCGGAATTTTAATTTTCTTGACATTCTCGTTTGGATATGTTATACTTAATAAGGTGTAAAGATAATTCTTTTCCCAAACATCGCTGATATGCTTTCAGGTAAAGGGGCAAAACATGGATGGAGCTACTATCGGTTGGATTGGTGGTATCTTTGGAAGTGTCGTCGGAATCATGGGCGGTGTACTGGGTACCTATCTGAGCATAAAAAGTGCGAAAGGCCCAATAGAACGCGCCTTTATAAAGAGGTCCGCTATTATTGCTTGGGTGACGGTTTCGGTATTTCTTGGTTTGCTTTTTGCGCTTCCTGAACCGTATAATTATCTGATGTGGATTCCGTATGCGGTCATAATGCTAATCGGAGTCCCTAAATTGCGAAAAAAGCATACCGAGATTAGGCGATCAGAGTCAGGTGATGAAACCTTCACCAGTCATTTGTGAAATTGCTATCTAAAACGGCGTGCTTAATAAAAAAATTAAATAGGTTACCCAAAAAGCGTTGAAGGGGAGGAGTAAGTCGTTCGAGCTTGCAAGAGATGGAGACTCATGGGCTGAAAGGTCTCCTCAAGATTCTACGGCTGAAGGTCGCCCTGGAGCTGCTAATCTGAACAATAAGTAGGATTCGCCGGTATGATGCCCGTTATCGCGTCCCAAAGAGTGCTCTTTTTCATGATAGGAGGGTTTTATAAGTTTGATACCTCAAGGCATGAGAAAGGGAATTGGAGTGGTACCACGGTAAGGTCAGTGTAGGTGTCCTTCTCGTCTCCAAAGTTGGAACGAGAGGGCTTTTTTAATTTCAAGGAGTTACGGCACAGCGGAGTGTGCCTACTACCATTTATGAGGGAAATTGGCATGGAACTTTCAGGAGCGCAGATCCTCATTGAGGGTCTCAAACGGGAAGGTGTCGAATATATCTTCGGTGTGAATGGTGGCGCAGCGATGCCGATTTTCGATGCCTTATACAGCGAGCCAGACATCAAATTAATTCCGATGCGGCATGAGCAAGGAGCTTCCCACGCTGCTGACGGGTATGCCCGCGTCACCGGAGATGTCGGTGTTGCGCTTGCGACCTCTGGTCCCGGAGCAACCAATCTTGTCACTGGTATTGCAACTGCCTATATGGATTCAATTCCGATGGTTGCGATTACTGGACAGGTTTTCACCCACTATATCGGCAGCGATGCCTTCCAAGAGTGCGATGTTATTGGCGTAACGCGACCGATCTGTAAACACAGTTACCTTATCAAAAGTAACGACGAGATCGCGGATGTTGTTGCCGAAGCATTTCACATTGCCAAGACGGGGAAACCCGGTCCAGTTATCATTGACATCGCCAAAGATGCGCAGATACATGAAACTCTGTTTCAGTACCCAGAATCGGTTGACATCCGCGGCTACAAGCCACAAGTACACGGCGACCCAACGCAGATTGCAAAAGCGGCGGAGCTGATTAAGGAAGCTAAGCGTCCGATGCTTTATGCCGGGGGCGGTGTTGTGCTTGCCAACGCCAGCGAGGAATTGCGGCAGCTTACACTTAACACACAGATCCCTATCACCGTTACCCTCATGGGACTCGGTGCCTTTCCTGAAACGCATCCCTTGGCGATGGAGATGCCCGGAATGCACGGTTCTTGTTGCGCGAATTACGCCTTCACTGATGCTGACCTTGTTGTCGCTATCGGCGCGAGATTTGATGACCGCGTTACCGGCGATCTCAGTAAATTCGCGCCCAACGCCAAGAAAATCCACATCGATATTGACGCGTCGTGTATTGGGAAAAATGTGCCCGTAGATGTTCCGATCGTCGGTGATGCCAAGAACGTTCTAACCGAACTGAATAAGTTAGTCGGTCCGACGGATATCGACCCATGGCGCGCCCAAATCCAAGAATGGAAACAGAAATATCCATTTGAATACGAACAAAAGGGTGATAAGGTGATGCCACAATACGTCATTGAACAGATTTATAAACATTACAGTGATGCAATTGTCGTCGCTGATGTTGGGCAACACCAGATGTGGGCAGCGCAATACTTCAAGTTTACTGAACCTCGGCAGTGGCTCAATTCCGGTGGACTCGGCACTATGGGCTTTAGCCTCCCAGCTGCCATTGGTGCGCAACTCGGATGTCCAGACAAAACCGTCGTCAATATCAACGGTGACGGGTCTTATATCATGACAATCCAGGAGTTGGTGCCAGCGGTCACGATGAAGCTCCCGCTTAAGGTCTTTATCATCAACAATATGTATCTCGGAATGGTGCGTCAGTGGCAGGAGTTGTTCCATGGTAAACGCTATTCTGCTGTCGATTATCATGATAATCCCGATTTTGCCTTGCTCGCAGAGGCATTCGGTGCTACGGGGCTCCGTGTCGAGCATCCTGAAGATGTTGAACCCGCATTGCAGAAGGCGCAAGGGATCAACGACGGTCCTGTTGTGATTGACTTCATCGTTGATGAAGAGGAGAACGTCTTCCCGATGGTGCCAGCAGGTGCGGGTCTTGGAGACGTTATCCGTGGGTTATCTTAATTTTTCTCAGTTCATTCGGCAGGTTTTTTACTATTAAACATTGTTTAGGGCGATCTAAAATTGTTAAAAAACCTGCTTTAGGTCATAAGAAGTTTTTTGACAATTAGAATACTGCAAGGACAACGTCCGCAGCAGCTCAGAAGCACATAGTTAAAAATATGAATTCAGAAGAACGACACATTTTTTCCGTTTTGGTCGAAAACCGATTTGGGGTCCTCGCGCGCGTCGCAGGACTTTTCAGCGGGCGCGGCTTTAATATTGACAGTCTCAACGTCGCTGAAACTCACGACAAGGGTATTTCACACATAACCCTTGTTACGCATGGGGATGCCCAGATTATTGATCAGATTTACCAGCATTTAAACAGACTCATTGACGTTATTGAGGTGACCGACCTCTCTACCGGAACGCATGTTGAGCGAGAACTTGTTCTTATCAAGATTGCTACCGATGACCCGCAAAAACGTACTGAGGTTCTACAAGTCGCAGAAGTCTTCCGAGGACGGGTTATAGATATGAAACCTGCCTCACTCGTCCTTGAAATTACAGGTGATGAGGGTAAATTGAAGGCAGCAATTGATATTTTCAATACTTATGGTATTCTTGAATTATCCCGTACCGGCAAGGTAGCGATGCTACGTGGAAAGGAAAACTAAAAAAAATGGCAACAATTTATTACGATAGTGACGCTAATTTTGATTTACTAAAAGAGCGGACCGTCGCTGTCGTGGGTTACGGCGCACAGGGGCGCGCACAATCCCTAAATCTCAAAGACAGCGGCGCAAACGTTGTTGTTGGGCTATACGAAGGCAGCCGTTCAAAGCCACGCGCTGAAGCCGAAGGGTTAACCGTCAAAACCGTTGAAGAAGCCGCAGCAATGGCTGACATCGTTCAAGTTCTCATCCCCGACGAACGCCACGCTGCTGTCTACCGCGACCAGATTGCTCCGAATATGCAAGCAGGCAATATGCTGCTCGTCTCACACGGGTTCAGCGTCCACTTTGGACAGATTGTTCCGGCGAGTGATATTGATGTCGCAATGATTGCCCCCAAGGGCCCCGGCTCTCTTGTCCGTGAAGTCTTTGAAGGCGGTGGTGGTGTGCCCTGCCTTATCGCTATCCATCAAGACACCACTGGACTTGCGCGCGATGTTGCGCTCGCTTATGCAAGAGGTATCGGTGGTACGCGTGCTGGTGTTATTGAAACGACGTTCCGTGAAGAAACCGAAACAGATCTTTTCGGCGAACAAGCCGTTCTTTGTGGTGGAACCGCTGCACTCATCAAAGCCGCTTTTGACACACTTGTTGAAGCTGGCTACCAACCTGAAATGGCTTACTTTGAGTGTCTCCATGAACTCAAGCTGATTGTCGATCTCATCTACACCGGCGGATTGAGCAAAATGCGGAACGATGTTAGTAATACCGCCGAATACGGAGATCTCACGCGTGGTCCACAATTGATTGACGACGATGTTCGAGACAAGATGCGCCAAATCTTGAAGGACGTTCAGGGTGGGGTCTTCGCACGCGAGTGGGTCTTAGAGAATGAAGCGAACCAACCCGTACTCGGTGCCCTCCGCCGACAGGAAGAGGAATTACAGATTGAAGAGGTCGGCAAAAATCTGCGTAGTATGATGAGTTGGCTTGATGAGTAAAAGTCCATTTCTCAACGAATGATATGGATACGGGTACTTTCTTCATACGGGAATGCCGCCCAGAAGAGGCAGCGGTACTCCTCGCATTGTGGCGAGCTGCTGGAACGTCTCCGAGCGTCACAGATACGATTACAGATATCCAAAGCGCGATAGAAAGCTCCGCATCGGTGTTGGTCGCTGAGGCGGATTGCCGTATCGTCGGCTCTCTCATCGCAACTTTCGACGGGTGGCGCGGCAACATGTATCGGATAGCCGTCCATCCTGACTATCGAAGACGTGGGATTGGACGCGCCTTGGTTAGAGAAGGTGAAAGGTGTTTGGTAGAACGTGGCGTTAAACGTATCACCGCACTTGTGGAGGAAAAGTATCCGTGGGCGACTGCCTTCTGGTTATCGGTCGGCTATGAAATAGAGCCTGGGATACTAAGATTTTTCCACAATCCCTAAGCAAACAGCAGGAATCACGCGAGGAGATCAGCTATGAAATTCAAGGGATATCTACTTGACGACACCGTTAGAAGCGTTTACGGATTAGCAGTCGCTGATATAAATGGCGACGGTCAGCTCGACATCATCGCCGGTTCCACCGGTGAACCCATTATCGCTTGGTATGAAGCACCCGATTGGAAAAGACACCTCGTAACCAATCAGGGCAGCGGACACATTACCATTGCCCCTTATGACTTGACCGGCAACGGCACGCCTGACCTCATTGTTGGCAGCGGTTTTAACCGCGGCGTAAACGCTGCCGAGGGATACCTCCACTGGCTTGAGGCACCCACAGAGGACGGACAGAATTGGAAGAGCCACCGTATCGCGGATGTTCCCTTCATTCACCGCGTCGCCCTCGCGAACCTCGTTGGAAACGCTTCAACCACAGCACCCTACCTTATCGTCGCCTCTATCCGCGGTGAAGATGGCAAACCCGGTGAATGGCACAGTCCCGGTTCCGTATGGTGCTATGAATTGCCGAATACCCCGCGCGACGTGTCCTCTTGGAAATCCTACCTTCTTGACGATTCTCTTCATATTAACCACGGCTTAAGTATTAACGACGTTGATCAGGACGGGCGCGACGATGTGCTGATTAGCTGCTCTGAAGGGCTAATTTGGTATGAACCTCCTGCGGTACCGATGATGGAAAAGTGGGGCAAATGGATTATCAGTGACCGTGAATGCAGCGATACGTTTGCCGCTGATATTGACGGCGATGGTGTTAACGAAATTTTAGCGATTGAACCGTGGCACGGAAACAATCTCGTCTGGTATAAAGCCACCGGTGATCTACGAACCGATCCGTGGCAGCGGCACCTCATCGACGATACACTCAATCGCGGGCATTCGCTCGCTGCTGTTGACGTTGATGACGACGGTGTGCTTGAGATTATCTGTGGTTACAACGGCGAAGGCACAAGTTTGCATCTCTACCGTCCGGAGAATCTGGCACAAAACCGTTGGGGTAAAGAGACGATAGACGATGGTGGTATAGGTATCGGACAGATGCACGTCCTCGACATGAACGGAAACGGCAGGTTGGACATCGTCGCCAGCGGCCTCAGCACAGGCAATGTGAAGTGGTATGAGAACCAGTCGAGTTGAAAAATTCCCATCAAGTTAACCGCCTTCGATCGCTTCCACATTCGCGCGAGGCAAGGTCGTCTCTTGACCGTCTTCAAGTTCAACCCGCAATACTCGGACCCGTGCCTCTGTTTCTAAATTCTGGAGTTCTACTGGCAGTTCCGTGACGCGTCCCAATTGCCCGAAATACGGTTCCCGAATAATACGCACCGAGCTCCCAACTTCCAAAATGCCTTCCGTGCTTCCATCCTTCCCCACTTCCACAGTTTCTATAGTGTCAGATACCAATGGAATCAGAATCTCCGGGCGCACAACCCCAGCACGAATCTGCGTCGCACCATTAATAGAAGTCTTCATACCTTCCCGCGCTTTTAAGAGCGTGAACGTCTGTTCTGCCATCGCAATATGTCCGAACCCCTCCGTGATGACCAGCGTAATGCCAATCTCCTCGGAGCCAGTAATTGCCACACCGAGTTCATAACCGAGAAGTTCCCGAAGGTCTACGTCGTCAATCCCACCAGCGATGATACCTCTTACGCCGTGCTGGATCGCTTTCTGGATGGCATCTGTTGTAACCAACGAACCGCCAACCAAAATATTATCTCGATGTTCTGGGAGAATCTGTTCAGCGGTCAACTCGTCATCCGACGATTTGGCGACAACGACCAAGTCTCCTACCGTCTCGCCACCAACCCCAAAGATGCCTTGGATGTATGTGCCATAAGTCTCTACCGTGACCCCTTCGGTTGGAACAGTTTCTGTTACGGTGCCGTCTGTGTACGCCTTGACTTCGACAGGGATAGGCGGCTCACGGAGAATGGCCTGTCCTGTGACATCAGAGACGGCTTCGATTGTGCCATCAATCGGTGAGCGCGCCTGTGATTTGAAAAGCCCAAAGAGTCCTTTTGTTGTGGCGATAATCTCGTCTTTTGAGACAGATTCACCTACGGGTTTGAGCATATATTCAGCAACTTCCTTTGGAGGGACGCTGAGGAGGTTCGCGACGTTCAAGAGTTGAACATTCCCCGGCAGATCCGCTTTTGCGACGACATCCTCTGCCTTGACTGTTGCACCGGCTTCGACGAGGACCTCACCTTCGAGTGGGAGCCGACGTTCTTTTTGAATTGTCATCCCCTCGGTCACCTTGAGACCGGGGGTATATGCATGCGCCATTAATTAACCTCAATTTCAAAATATAATCTGTTTCTATAAATTCACTCTTTTTGTTAATCTGATACCATTTTTGATTATATATCTGATGTAGCACAAACTTTTAGTTTGTGTTGTGTTGAACTACAATACGAAATAAATAGTAATGCCGTATCAATTTTAGAAATAGTATGGTGTGATTGATGTTCTCGCCACCGGAATATAACAATATATTATACCATTTTCATTGTGTATATGGTAAGATGAAATCAAAAATTAGACAAGGTGGAACAATATGGCAACCCAAGGCGTAACCTACAAAACCGATAAAATCATGCCGACGTGGGAACAACTCGCTGAAATGGGGCGCGACCTGCAATTCTATCCCAGTATCGCTGAACATCCCAAGGTGTTGACCCAAGAACAATTGGCGGATTTCAACCGCCTCGGCTATATCAAAGGCATCTCAATTTTCAATGAGACTGAGATCGGTGAACACCGGCAGTATTTTGATAAGCTCTTAGCCGATGTCCTTTCGGCAGGCGGAAGTAGTTACTCAATTATCTCCGCACATCTAAAATATGGGAAGGTTTATGACCTCCTCACGCACCCAAAAATCGTCGCTTGTGTGAAAGACCTCATCGGTGAAGACGTTATCGGTTGGGGCGCGCACTACTTCTGCAAAATGCCGCACGACCCAAAAACTGTCGGCTGGCATCAGGATGCGGGTTACTGGCCCCTCACACCCTCCAAAACCGTTACCGTGTGGCTTGCTATCGACGATGCCTCCGTCGAAAACGGGGCGATGCGTTTTATTGCAGGTTCGCATCACTCTGGGCATTTGATCGCTCGACACAGCGCGCCAGACGATAATAGTGTGTTGGGTCAAATCGTTGAAGATGCCGAGCAGTATGGCGAAACCGTGGATGTTGAACTCAAAGCGGGTGAAATTTCTATCCATACCGACCTACTGCTGCACGGATCGAATGCCAATCCTTCACCGAAGCGACGGTGCGGTCTGACCTTACGCTACTGCTCTACTGATGTCCGAGCCTCTTTCCGTTGGGATAGAGAAGGTGTTGTCGTGAGCGGAAAAGATAAAAACGGTCACTGGGGCAACCCCTCGCGTCCTACTGTCGATTAACCTATCTATTTTAGATCGGTGGTCATAAATGCTAAGGAAGCCGCCATAAAGAGGAGGAGCGCGAGTGAGACCAACAACATCATATCCAACGCTGCCCCACTGAAAGCGATGCCTAAGGTCAGTTTGTCTGAAAATCTCGGAATGCTATTAAAGGGAACCGGTTTTTGGGATAATCCTTCTTTTACCAGATAAACATGGGAACTTTCGTTGTCTCCACTGTCCTCTGATTGGATGAAATCAACAAACTGTTTTCTGTAGCGACGTGCTTCTTGGACAAATCGCTTGTGTATAGTAAATCCTGTGCCAGCCAGAGATTCTATAGCGTATTTATAGATAGCTGCTGGAGATAGTCGTGTAATTTGTTGCGTGAACTCAATCTGCGCAAACTGTTTATTGAGGTGTTCATCCTCAATTCTGCTCTTTGCATCAGCATGTTCATTTAGATAGTCCGCCCACATTCTTAACACCTCAATTTTAGGAGGCGTGTCCGAAGGCGAACCTGCTCGATAAAGATTGTCTCCTTCTTTGTGCCGAGTGTCAATTTCTTCTTTTTGTGCTTTCTTTGTCCGAGATATTTCGCTTCTGGAGGGGACCTGTTTGAAGCCGCTTGCTAAAACTCCGATCGTGTTTGGAATGAGCACTACAAAGACGATCCAAATTAGTAATAATACCAGCAAACTGCTTGACGAATTAGAAAATAGACTTGAGATGAACAGTCCAAGCCATAAGAATATTGAGATGTAGAGCGCAGAAATAACAAAGGTTATCCCAACCCGTGCCCATTCGTCCCCGCTAAGCGACACCAATCTCGACGCATTGACAATCATTAGGTTAAGCAATATCCCAATAAGCAAAGGGAGCAGAATTGTCAGAAACGCACCGATAAATTTTCCGAGAAGCACAGTCGCACGTGACACAGAATTCGACATGAGCAAACTTAACGTTCCTGTTTCACGTTCTCCAGAGATGGCATCGTAAGTGAACAAGATCGCCGTAAAACTCATAATCAACCCGATGATGAACGTCCAATCCAATTCCGTGAAATTTGGCAATGAATCATTTTTACGGGATGTGTCTTGTGGATACTGAAGCGACCAGTTTGCTGACCAAGAGTACTGGAAACTAAAATCAGATGTTGTCATACCGATACCGTGACCGCCACTGGAAGCACCTTCAACTCGCTTTGGTAAGTTCGCATCTTTACCGGTAGCAATGAAGGTTAATAGACTCACGGATTTGTACAGATTCCCAGGACCTTTTACCGCAAGTTCACTTAAATTACTACTTTTCTTTTCCAGCGATTCGACGGCTTTGCGGGTATCTTCGGAATATTCCGCGATCCTTCTCGGATATTGACTGCTCACGAATATCACGGCATTCATCACCATCAGCACCATTACCAGAATCAGCGTAAGTGCAAACCGAAAACGCATCAAATTATCAAGGATTTCCCGTTTTGCTATATGCCAAATCATATCGCTTCCTCTTTTGGGCTCTGTAGGGGTAGGTCTTGTGCCTACCCATTATGTGGGGGTAGGTCTTGTGCCTACCCACTATACAACGTCGTAGCGCAGGAATGAGATGAATGCTCCCATGAAGAATAGGACGTTTAAGACCGCGAGTATCATAATGTCTAATGTTGCGCGTTGCAGACTACTACCAACCCCTTCACTCTGTTCCTCAAATCTCGGAATTTTGCGCAAGTCAAAAGGTTCCTCAAATTCAGTCGTGAACCATCTGCGTGAAGAAAATATTTCTTCGTCTCTCAGATAGTCGAGCCATTCACGACGATATTGCCGTGTCTGTTCCATAAATCGCCAGAAACTGCCTAAGTCTGTTTCGGCAAGAATCGCAGCAGCATTGTAATAAATCGCTGCCGGAGATATACGAGACACGTTCAATGCCAATAGAGACTGTCGGTTCGGATTCTTGTCGAGATATTCTTTGCGTATCTGCCATATCCTATCGGCGTATTGCGCACGGAGATTTTCCTTGAATCCGTAACATTCTTGCGCAAAAGGCACACCTTCTTCGCCTCGAAAACCACTTACGCTAACTGTCTCGCCACTGTCGTAGTCGTTGACCCCAGAATTAACACCAGTACCGCCAAAACTAGCACGATCCAAGGGGCCCTCAACCCCTCGTTTCTCAAAATAATCTTTGACTTCGGCTTCGTATTGCTTCCACTGGTCTCTCGCCTGCTCTTTATAGGACTCCTCTGATCGTATGGGACTTGTATGTTCTACTAACAAAACCGTTAGATTCGGAACGATAAGCACGAAAAGCACCCAAATACACATTGAGAACATCAGAGTGATAGAAGGTCGGTCGGTTCGAGTGGAAAGAAAAAGTCCAATGAGAAAAAAGAGGGAGACGTAAAGCAGCGACACGAGGAAGATTAGCAATATCCGTCCCCAATCCGAACTGCTAAAAGAGACGTAAGGGGAGAAGTGTATCACCAATAAGCCTGCAACAAAACTTGCGATAAGCGGAAGAGAAATAGACACCATCCCAGCAATGTATTTTCCCAAAAGCAGCGTCGGTCTTGAGACTGCGCCTGAGAGTGCTAATCTCAAGGTCCCGGCTTCTTTTTCCCGCGATATCGCGTCGTAAGCAAAAAGCAGTGCCAGCAGACTCATCACGACTTGGCAGATCACAGTAAAATCAATAGAAGAGAAGATGTTCAGATAGAGGTTATCAGAACCGTGTTGTTCAGCAACAGCGGGGACATATCCATGTGCCACTGTTACCGTATTTCCTTTTCTTTTCTCCACGCCTTCGTTGAAAACGCTCAGTAGCTTTGGGCTTCTATCACACTTCAGCGTCCGCGTGAGTCCGAACTGAGAGTACCTCTGGACTTGACTTATCTTATCTTCATTTTCTCGAATCGCCGTTCGGTAACTTTGCAGTCTATCCTCATAGCCTCTGGTCAAAACGAAGAGATTTGTCACAATCAAGGAAAAATAGATGAGCAATCCCATGAGGAATCTGAAACTCAAGATATTTGCAGTAATTTCTCTTCTAACAATTGTCCAAAGCATTATGCTGTCTCCGATTGCGGCAAGTGGCAATGGTATTTACTTCGGGGCTGATTTTTCCGGATGGGTTCTGTTCAGATTCAAAAACTTTCAGTGACGCGCCACCTCTCAGTAAGCGTTTCGCCGAGATAGGAGCTACGCGATTGATATGTATACGTGGAACCGATCTGCAGAGGAAGATATTCTTCTGTCTTGCCCGGGATTTTGTATTCCATTAATTCTATCTCTGTTATATTACCATTAGAATGTTCGTAGCGCATTTTCACGAGTCCGACCCCATTGGCAAACCACAAATAGCGGACACCAGTAACAAACAGACTCATCTGTCTGTCATCTGGCTCATAGCGTTTGTCATCAATAATCATAAGTAGGTCGCTCTGTGAACGTTGGTCCGTGTCGATAAAAACGCTTTTGTGCTTGAGGCACGTCGGGAAAACGCCAGCGGAAACTTCTATCTGTTCATATCCGACCAAGATTGTCTTCGCCTGTGAATTCCAAAATCCTTCTTGTGTCCAAGTAGTTCCGACAACTGTGGGAAATCTGAGAAGGAAAGGTGTAATGGAGGTTGCCAAGAAAGTCGCTGACAGGCACTCAAATGGGTCGTTTCCATCCCAACCGAAATTGAGACCGGTGAGTCCCAAAACGGTGTCTGTTCTTTTTAAGGTGACTGTCCCTTTTCCGAATTTTGTGCTGTTTTTGGTAGTGTTAATACTCAAGCTGATATTACGTTCAGTTTTAACAGACTCCCTTAATATCGCGAAGGTTTGAAAATCATCAAAAGCAGATTGTACCAGCAGTTCATGCTTCTTTAATCGCTGTCGCGCACGACTGAGTCGACTTTTTATCGTGTTAGCGGTTACATTAAAAAAAGCAGCTATCTCTTTACAGGACATTCCATCGAAGTAGTGGAGAGTAACAACGGTGCGTTCACTTTCCTGTAATTTCGCAAGCCACTTTTTGACAATTTCGCGCAATTCTTGCGTTGCTTCCTTAGCTTGCTCCCCTGCAAGATATCCAGAATATGGATCGTCATGTCTTGTGAAGATGTTGACATTCCCGTCAATTTCGGAATTCAGACGTTTTTCGCGAAACCACGCAAGACAACATCGTGTTGCAATGGCGTTGACCCACCCAGAAAATCGATGTGGATCCTCCAGAGTAGCAAGTTTCTGATGCACTTTCAGGAAAGTCTCCTGCGCAATATCTTGAGCGATATGGAAGTCCCCGATTGTTCGCCAAGCAAGTGCGTGAACCTGTTTTCGGTATTTCTCCACTAACATCGTGAAGGCTGTTTCATCGTTTGCAAGGGCGCGGTGAACCAATACAACATCATCGTTTCTCACGACTCGCTCCCGTTTTGGTAAGATTGAACTTGAATTTCAATGCTCAGCATTCATCCGATTTTTGACTGAGTGACGCGAATTAAGAAGAAAAGGTTGCATAATTCCGCGAATGCACGGATAGCCCTGTCTCGGGAAGCAGTATCAACCGGTTTGGGAAGGAGAGGTTATTTTTAAAAGTTGAGATTCGCTAAGTTTGAACGGGATCTAAGAATCCCAATTCGCGCAACCGATCAATCCAACGTTGTCGCTTTTCACTGCCAGTTGGATTCGCGACCCAATCTGGATCATAGAGCGAAGCACCCGGTCGGTTAAAGTGTTCAGGACTCTTCGCATTGCTGCGCGCCCGATTCCGTGTCGCAGCAACTTCTTCAGAAGTTTTCGGATTGTTGTAGTAGACCACCGTGCACATGCGGCGGTCTTCACTGCCACCCCAACTGGCGTGCCAGCACCGCATATCGAAAGCGACCACGTCACCCGGCTCCGATTTGCAAACGTAACCCGGAACGTCACAAATCTCCAGTCCCAATTCATTCAAATTCTCGCGTAGATCATCGTGCAGGGGATTCTTGTGAGAACCGGGAATCAGGCGCAACGCCCCGCTTTCAGCGTCAACGGGTTCAAGATAGTACGCAAATTTCACCCCATAGCAATCTTTGCTTGGATCGACGTTATGGTCAGGATGCCAACCCGTATTTCCCACATAACGATTCGCATCCGAGACCACAAAAAACACGTCGCCGCCGTACAATTGCGCTGCGACTCCGCTAAACCGGGGATCTTCCGGCAAATTCGCGAAGAACGGTGTTTCAGGTGCCATCATCGGCAACCAATGTCGGTGGGTTCCATCGAATGGTGCATGACGATACGCCTCATCCATCGCCGCTTCAAACTCTTCGTGTATCGTGTTTAGTTCGTCTTTATTAAACAATTGCCGAAAAATCAGAAATCCCAGGGTATGGAAATGCTTGACTTGCTGTTCTGTGAGCATGATGTTCCTCCACGTTTTACCTCGCTAACTTTCGCTGTAGTTTTGGGCTATCTATAACATCTCGATTGACAACGAACGAAGGGATTTGCCCAAAAGCCACGTTGATGATACTCCCACACGCACTCTTGGCGTTGCCGTCAAAACATTCATCCGTCCAACAGATGCTGTGCGGTGTAACAATAACGTTGTCTAACGTCAGGAGCGGATCGTTATCGTCAATCGGTTCCTGTTCAAAAACATCGAGTCCTGCGCCTTGAATCCGTCGATTCTGGAGTGCTTCTGTGAGTGCCTTCTGGTCAACGATGGGACCCCGTGCGGTGTTAATCAGGTAAGCCGTCGGTTTCATCAACCCGATACGTCTCGCGTCGACGATTCCACGTGTCTCCTCGTTTAACGGGCAGCAGACACACACGAAATCAGCAGTTTGCATTAAGGTATCCAGATCAACGAGTTCTACGCCGACTTCTGCCGCCTCGGCAGCCGTAATGTATGGATCGTAGGTGATATGGCGCATGCCGAAAGGTTTCGCCAGTTTGAACGCCTCTTTCCCAATATTACCCATACCGACGAGTCCGAGCGTTCTGCCGACCAACCCCATGCCTCTGTAGTTTTGTGTATTTCTCCAGCCACCGGCGCGAATGAGTCGATCCTTTATCAACAGCATGTGGCTCAGCGATAAGACAAAAGTCATGATGGAGGTGGCAACAGGACGGCGGACACCGTCGGGAGCAATCGTCAACAATACACCATTTTCGGTACATGCTGGTACATCCACCTTATCGTATCCAACGCCGAATCGAGCGATAACAGCCAATCTGTCAGCATCTGTGAAAGTCTCTGCTGTGATGCCCGCGCCCAATACCAAGAGCGCGTCATAGTCCTGGACCTGCGCCGCTTGTAATACGGGTGTGTTCTCTGCAATATATTCCCACTGCAAACCGGCTTCGTCAAAAAGCGGACCGGCGACATCATCTAAATCGCTGGTGCCATCGGATCCCAAAAAGTCACGCGTGATACCCACGCGAAATACGGATTTATCCATTTGTTGTTCCTGTCTTTAGAATTTAGTATGATTGATGAATTGTTATTAGATATCCAGACTTCCTTTACTTTTCCAGCCAAATTTGACGGAAGTATTTCCACATTAAAGGATGGAGTTTAAGTCCCTTAACCTTTTTGTTAATAACCAGAATCTGTTGGGCATGTGCTAAAGGCACCCACGGGACATCCTTTTGGAAAATCTGTTGCGCCTTTTGATAGAGAGAAACGCGTTCCTCTTGGTCAGTGCTTGCTCTTGCCCGCTCAAGCACGTCCTGCATTTCGTCACTTCGATAAAACGCGATATTCCCAGCAGGTTTTTTGGCAGCGGTTTTGCTTAAAAGATAGTAGAAAAAGTTATCCGGATCGCCTAAGTCAGCAAACCACCCTAACATGGCTATATCGTGCTCCCCGTTTTTCGTTTTTTCCAGATAAGTCCCCCAGTCGTAGGTCACGATTTTTGCCTCGATACCGATGTTTCGGAGTTCGGATTGCAGCACCTCAGCGAGTGCGCGCCCATCTGGGATATATGGACGTGGGACGGGTAATGCCCAGAGGGTTGTCTCAAATCCATCGGGATAGCCTGCCTCTGTGAGCAATTGCTTCGCTAATTCCGGGTCATAGGTGTAATCTTCAATTGTATCGTCATAACTCCAGAGCGTCGGCGGGATCGGGTTTTTCGCTGGAACCCCCATCCCTTGATATAGATGTTCAATAATAGCTGCTTTGTTAACGGCATGATTGATCGCAAGCCGTACCTTTAGGTTATCGAACGGCGGCTTGTCCATGTTCATTGCGAGGTACCCGACACTCATCCCCGGTTGCATCAACAGTTCAAGAGTTGTATCGTCTCGAATCTGCTGAAAGTCATCTGGGTTTGGAAATTCCATCGCATGGAGGCTGCCCTCTTGGAGTTTGATGAGGCGTACCGAATTATCTGGGATAGACTGAAAAATGACCCTATCCAACGGCGGTCTGCCACCCCAATAGGTATCATTCGCTTCAAGCACAATCTTATCGTTCCGATCCCATTGTACGAACTTGAAAGGACCCGTGCCAACAGGATGATTCGTAAAATCCTCACCCCATTTTTTCAATGCTGTCGGACTCACAATTGCGAAGGCAGAGATCGCAAGTGTTGGAATGAACGGCGCATAAGCCGTTTTAAGGCGAATTTGGATTGTGAATTCGTCAAGGGCAGTAATTTTGTCCACAACCTCTGCTAAACCGGTATCTATCCAATAGTTATAGACACCCCCGACTTTATGGAATGGATGTGTATCCTCGTGTTGTCGGTTAAGCGAGAAGAGGACGGCTTCGGCGTTGAAAGGGGTTCCATCATGGAAGGTCACGCCTTGACGCAGTTGGAAAGTCCATGTTAAACCGTCTTCTGTGCTCTCCCAACTCGTCGCGAGTGCCGGTTCAAGTTCCGTGCTTTCATCTTTGTATTGTATGAGTGTATCGTAAATATTTTCGCAAACTTTGAAGGATTCGCCATCCATCTCATGTGCCGGATCGAGCCCGATAGAGTCGCCCCCGCGTCCGAAGATTAAAGTGCCGCCCTGTTCTATATGCGAGTCGGCAAGTGCTGATGAGAGGACTGTAAAGGGCAATATCAGAAGTGTCAGTAACAAAAAATGTGTAGAAAACCTATTTTCCATAAGTGTCTCCATATTTATTAAAAAGTTGTATTTATAATACAAACTACTCTGAGAAATGTCAAGTGTCCTTTAGAGAAAATTTATTAACAGCATGCCAATGTTTGGAAGTCAGAGATGTTTCAAAAATGAAAGCCTGCTTGACTTCTACACGAATTAACCAAGTACCAACAACCAATTACGAAATAAATGTATCCTTTCTCTACAAAAATCGTATCATTAAACGGATTAGTGTCTCAATACAGTGGTAACGTTCTGCGTTCGGCTAATTTTCAGTATAAAGGTCTGTTCAGAACTTTACTGACAAAGGGCGAGCAAATACTGTTGGCAATGAATACTTGTATTAAAAAATTATGTCATCTTTTGACCAACTCATTCAGAATTTAACAGATACAACACAGCCGGTCGTCGTGCGTAGCAGTGCTATTGAAGGTCTTGCTGTTCAAGGGGACGCACGCAGTGTAGGGTTCTTAATTGAGGCACTTTCCGATTCTGATTCGATGATACGGCGTGAGGCGGCGAAAGCACTTCAAGGTCTTGGGGCAACAGGAGCAATAGAACCTCTCCTTGAAGCACTGCAGGCTGAATCCAAAGATTTGACAGTTTGGGCAATGCTGGAAGCTATCGGTGAGTTGGGAAATCCCAGTGTTCTTCCAGCCTTGGAATCGCTAAGCAACGTTGACTCTATGCTTACACGGATAGAGGTCAAGAAATGCATTAATAAGATTCACGAACGTTATGGTAACGGAGACACGCCGCAGCAGCTAAACCAAGAGGCGACTGTTCCTGCTCAAAAACGCACTGTCCAACCTCCTGAATCAACGCTATCTGAAGATACGCCGCGCCCGGATTCGGACCCTGTGGAAGTAGAAGAGGTGGAAGAGGGGCACGACTCACTTTTACATTACCTACTCAATAGGAGTAACCCGCGTACCTCTGATGCTGCCCAGGCAACGGATGAACTCGATCAGGAACAAACAGTGGTTTCTGTAGAAGATACCTTTGAAGAACCTTCAGTAGAACCAGACTTAAGAACTGAGATCGAATCCGAAGAGATAGTAGATGAGGACGACTATACCCCATCTACTGAGACACCAGAGGAGACCGTAACGGAAACGGAACTTTCAGAAAACCGGATGCCAGATGCGAAGCTGTCAGAACCGGATGAAGATAGCGAAATCCCTGATCCAGAGATCTCAGACCCCGAAGAAGATACAGAGATTCCGAAAAAAAAATACCGAGATTCAGATGAAGATACAGAAATAGACGATTTAGTGAAATCAATCTCACAGTCGCCGCGTCTTGCGGGCTCGTCTGTTGCGCTTCCTGTATTAGCACCGAATGCCGCCACTGTGCCGTATCATCCGGATGTAGCACCCTCCGAAGAGGAACATAAAAACTTTTTTCTTGCTGTCCTGCACCCTGGAAAATATCTCTCCAAACGGTGGGTGTCCCGCACGCGCGTCTATCTGATTTTGTGGAGCATTCTCCTTGCCACCACAATCGGTTTTATGCAATATCAAAAGTATCGCGGCGCAAAGGAAACCTCTTTATTGAGTATGGGGCTCTCGGCTACCGAAGTCCCGGATTTAGTAAAACGCTCTTTGGCTGAAGGCGATTTTTATATCCAAGAGGGACACTATAGACAAGCCATTAGTGCCTATCAGTTGAGTAGAGATCTTGGGCTACTTCCTATCCATTTCTATAGGAAACTTGGATTCGCATACTTCAAGGAGGGACAGTATGCACTCGCAGCTGAAACGTATGAGTTGTTTCTGGAGGAGCGGGAGAATGTGCATCCAGATGTATTTACCGCTGAAGCCTCGCTTAGCGGCATGTATCCAACGACTACTTCGGTTGAAGCAAAAGTTGTGCAGGATTACGAAACCTATAACATTCTTGGCACTGCCTATATGAAGCTTGAGCGTCTGCAAGACGCGCAGCGCGCTTATGAACGGGCAATCCGTCTCGCACCGAAATATGGGGAAGCGTATAATAACCTCGCCCGTCTCTATGTTGACGGTTACCAACAGAAACTGAGTCTTGCTGAGACGTTAGCCTATACTGCTGTCACGTTAAATCCGAATGTCGCCGCTTATTATGATACCCTCGGTTGGGTTTTGGCGAAACGTGGGCAGATGAATAAAGCCATCAAAGCCTTAGAACGCTCCATCAATCTTCAAAGTGATGCTGTTGAGACACACTACCACCTCGCACAGGTCGCCTTAAAAGCCGGAGAACGAAAGAAGGCGACAAAATCAATTCGGAACGTCCTCAAACTCAATCCTGCCTATGTACATCTGAATGCGGGATCCCAAAAACCGTAGACGAGACTTAACGGATGACCGAAAGTTTGCCGATACGTCGATCTGTTTCTGATTTAAGGACATACACATAAATTCCGCTACTAATGCCAGAAAGATCCCAAACCTTTCTATCCCTCTCCTGTTCTGTTCCCTCAAACGCAGCGATGCAGTTGCCAGCGACATCGTAAATGTGAATACTTGTGCCAATAGGGAGTTTAGCAAAGGTAACCGCATTGCCTTCCGCTGGATTCGGATAGACGATTGTCTCGGTTAGCGTCGGTGCTGGCAGCAGAACTGTCAATGTGCTCGCGTCATCTGCAAGTGCCGCCCCGTCGATATCCGAAAGTTGTAATGCTTCAATCTGATAGCGATTTCCTGTCCGGAAAACGGCAGGCGGGAATGTAAGCACGACCCGATGTCCGGACTTATCCAGAATTGCTGAAGTCGGTGCATGACTGCCTGAATAACTGTCTGTTCCGTCTTGTTTGTACAGGCGGTAACGTCCAGCGTGTGTCGCCGACAGTCCCATCGGTTTGTCAAACTGTAGCAAGAGCTGATTCGGTGGTGAATAATCGGCTGCATGTAATCTGGGGCGTCGCGTCGGCGTAACAGACACCAAGGTGGACCCGCGTGAACGTTTGCCGTTTAAGTCCTGCGACATAACCGCATACCAATAAGTTTTTCCCAGCGTGAGTCCGCTATCTGTAAACTCCGTTTCCCGAATCCCTTCACGAATCGGCTGCAGCGAATCCCGACGCTCTCCACGGTAGACGGTGTGTGTTACGGATTTCTCCGAGGTTTGCCATGAGACCAACACGGAACTTTCGTCAACCGGTTTCGCTGTAATACGCCATGGTGTGCTAAGGAAACGCTTCGGCTGCGAACTTGAAAATGCCGAGGCTTTAAAGACCGCTAAGGCGTTATTGCTATTGAACAACAACGCATTCATCCCATCCCCGTTGATGTCAGCCACGATCGGATTAGAGGTGTTTGTCGCCGGATGGTGCCAGAGCGGATAGTAGCCTCCGCTGTCGTATTGGATAACGTAGAAATTTGGGGCAGTGGCGAGGCACAATTCATTCCGTCCATCGTTGTTTATGTCAGCAATAACCATTCCGTTTCCACCATCACGCACGTCACGAATCCGTTGTGTCCATACAGCGCGATAGGTGTCATTCCCTTCCGAAGTGAAAATGGTCAATACCCAGTGATAATAACGAATATCCAAGGGTGTAGTGCCAATCGCGGTGCCGGTCTGCGCACAGATAGCGAATTCCGCTTTGCCATCACCGTCCATATCACCGGCGGCGAAAAGTTGTGGAGTGCCTTCGGGAAGTGCGTGAACCCATGTCTGTCTGTATGTGTTGTCTCCAGTCGCCTCGTACAAAAATAGTTCACTGTCGTTATCGCCAGCTAAAATTTCTATCTGTCCATCGCCATCGAAATCATCCGTCACAAAATTTGCGCTGAGCCCGTTGTTCCCTAACGTCGGATTTCCGAGTATAGCCGTCCGCTGGTGGTTATTATCTCCATTTGCCTCGTATACATAAATGGCGTCAGTAGCGTCGTCGCGTGCGATGATTTCATCTACGCCATCCGCATCAGCGTCTATAATTGTTTTGCTCCAATTCCCTTGGACCTCCCAAATGCGTTCTGTCGGGAACATGCCCTGTGCGGGTTGCTCCAGTAAAAAGATCACATCTAAAGCGTTGCACAATATTTCTATACGTCCGTCTCCGTCAGTATCTGATATTGCTCGTGGCCATAGCGATTCGGCAAATGAAAAAACTGCCGCAAATCTGCCGTTATCCTGTATCTCAAAAATCTTTGCGGAACCGGTGTCTATTTCAGTGGCGATAATCTCTAATTTCCCATTTCCGTTCATATCTACAGGCGCGACAACTGCGTGCAATCCGTGTTCAGCGGATGAGGCTTTCAAGAAGGGCAACGGCTGAAGATAGGTATTCTGCATCTCAATCTGATACAGCGCATTGTTATTATCATCAATGCGTAGAAGTCCAGCGCGGTTTTTCACCGACAATCGGTACATATAGCTGCCCGGTGGGACACTTAAATCGGAAACATTCACGATATGGAGAAGATTCTCTGAATCTGAACGAGCAGCCCTGCTAATGTTTCCCGTTATATCAAAAATCTCTATCTCACCGATGGATACTTCGTCGGTTTGCCACATAACGACCGAGTCGATGCTATCGCCTGCAAGCCACGTCTGTAATTCGTGTCTTGAAATAAGGGGTGCTGTGTGACTCACATCAACAACGACTCTGTCTCTTTTGATCTCACCGCTTTCTGTTTTGACGCTGAGTCTCAATGTGTATCGGTTCTCCGCTAAGTCAGAAGTGTCCCACTTGTGCAAGCAGGCATTAAACTTAGGCTTCGTTTGCAGAGTTCCTAAAGGCAACCATAAATTTGGGACTTCACCGACCCCATATTCCAACCAGTATTCAATGAATCCAGATCCGCCAGCACTGCCGAAAATCTCGATATTACTGGCTCCTTCAACGTGGGATGCTATTTGATGCGCGTCAATTTGAGCGATGACCGCTGTTGAAGCCGTAAGTGCAGCGTATGCGTCAAGTGATCCCGCACCGACAAGAGAATTGATAAATAGTGGTTCTGCAGTAGCGGTGAGGGTTTGTTGAACTTCTGCGTTGCTATAATTTGGGTTCGCAGCGATTACCAAGCCTGCGATGCCGGAGACGTGCGCCGCTGCCATTGATGTACCAGATCTGTTTTGATAGCCCTCGTCAATATCTGTACTCGGAATTTCTTCACCCGGGGCAGCGATGTCGATTGTTGCCCCGAAATTAGAATCGCTATACAATTGTTTTTCCTGCCCAAGTCCTGCGACGGAGATAACGGTTTTAAGACCAGCAGGATAATAAGATCCCAGTGATCCTGAGTTTCCCGCTGCACCGACCAATACGCAACCGCGAGTATAAGCGTATTCTAAACTCGCTTCTATGATGAAAGCGTTCACAGTATCTCCCCAGCTCATATTAATCACCCGCGCCCCGTTATCCGCTGCATAAACGATAGCCGCAGCAAGATCGTCGTTTTGGAGATACGCACCGCCACCAAATTTGAAACCGGCTCTCAACGGCATGAGGCGGCATTCCGGGGCGATCCCGGCAATCCCAAGTCCATTGTTCGCTTTCGCAGCGATAATACCGGAGACATGTGTACCGTGTCCCGTTTCGTCCTCAGGTTCATTGTCGCGCACTGTCGAATCGCCACCACCGGGGAGCGTCGGTGCATCGCTAAAATCCCAACCGTTGATGTCATCAATATAACCGTTTCTGTCATCGTCAATACCATTTTCAGGTATTTCACCCCTATTTTGCCAGAGTTGTGAGCGGAATTCAGGATGTCGCGCCGCTATACCACTATCCACAACAGCGACTGTTACCTGTGGACTTCCTTGCGCAATACGCCACGCTTCTGGCATATTTATTAATCTCAGGTTCCACTGCTCACTGTAACCCGGATCATTTGGCACTGTCCCTACACAAGGCTGACTAAGACGGTTCAATTCGACTGCTTCAACGGCAGAATGTTGTTCATATCGCTGCAACAACGGCTCTAATGCCCATTGTATTGGGAATCGGATGAGGTAGATATTCTTAAGACGGGGGTGTTGTCCGGCAGGTGTCGCTGGTGAGAAAATAGGAGCGGCAGATACAGCACCGAGCCGTTTATTCAACCCGTCAAGTGCTGCAACGGAAGCCTTTGGGTGTAGGCGTACAATGAGTTCCCCGGGGGTGTTTGTAATATGACGGAAGCCTTCTGAATTGCTTTGGGCAAAAACGATTTGTGTATTTGCGAACAACACAAGAATATAGAGATAGATAAAATTTCTTTTCATGAACCTTCGTATATTTATTTACAGGATGATGCCTGCGAATTTATCTGTGGATGTCCGAACGGGTTCGGAATGTTGTAAAAGCCACCGTGAAGAGTTCTGTTCTCTGTATTTAAGTTTGTATTTCTTAGACGCAATCTGTTATAGTATTGTATAGTAGGGAATCGAAAAAAACAAATTTTTGCTGATTGTCATCAATATTTCTAAGTTTAGCGTTAAGAGATTCGGAAAATTAACTTAGGACTCATTATTTTTTAGCAATACATCTAAGGAAATCGAATCATGAAAGCATCAGAACTCACCATTAAATGTCTTGAGAACGAAAATGTTGACTATATCTTTGGAATCCCTGGCGAAGAAAACCTGGATTTGATGGATGCCCTCTTGGAGTCGAAGATTCAATTCATTCAGACGCGTGATGAACGCGGTGCCGCCTTCATGGCGGATGTCTACGGTCGTCTTACTGGGCGCGCCGGGGTTTGCCTCGCCACCCTCGGTCCGGGTGCTATGAACCTTGTCACCGGCGTTGCGGATGCCAATATGGATCGGGCACCTCTCGTTGCAATTACTGGACAAGCGAGCCTCGACAGGATGCACAAAGAGTCGCACCAATATATGGATGTTGTCTCCGTCTTCAAGCCGATGACGAAATGGAACACGCTCATCCACCTACCCGAAATCATACCTGAAACTATCAGTAAAGCTTTCAAAACAGCAACGGGTGAGAAACCCGGAGCGACTCACATCGATTTTCCGGAGGATGTTGCGGGGATGCAGATCGATGCCGAACCTATCCGACACGACCATCCCAGCGAGGCGGAACCTGTCGCATCCTGTTTGGAACGCGCGGCGCAATTGATTAACGATGCAAAACAGCCTATCATCCTCGCAGGAAATGGGGTTGTCCGACAAAAAGCCTCACGAATACTGACCCAATTCGCTGAAATGACAAACATTCCCGTTGCCCACACCTTTATGGGTAAAGGGAGTATCCCTTGGACACACCGGCTTTCCCTGCTCAGTGTTGGATTGCAAGCCAACGATTTTGTCTCTTGCGGGTTTGACCGAGCAGATCTCGTCATTGCTATCGGCTACGATATTGTTGAATACCACCCCAGGCTCTGGAATCCAAATCGCGACAAGAAACTCATTCATATCGATACCCAAGCCAGTGAAACTGATGCCGCTTACGTCACTGATGTCGAGATGGTGGGGAACATTCGGCAGAGCCTCAGACATCTGATGGCAGAAGAAATATATCCTAAAGATTCGGAATATGCGTCAAATACTTTGCGGAAAATCATACTCGATCAACTCGATGAACACCGAGATGACAAAGGATTTCCGATAAAACCGCAAAAGATATTGAGTGATGTCCGTTCTGTACTTGCTGAAGACGATATTCTCATTTCTGATGTCGGTGCACATAAAATGTGGATAGCGCGGATGTATCCGTGTTATAAACCGAATACATGTATCATCTCCAATGGATTTGCTGCAATGGGCATCGCTGTGCCGGGGGCTATCGCCGCCAAACTTATCTATCCTGAACGTAAATGTTTAGCAGTCTGCGGTGATGGCGGGTTCTTGATGAACTCTCAGGAAATTGAGACTGCTGTCCGGATCGGTGTCCCTTTTGTCACACTCATCTTCAATGATGAAGCTTATGGGCTTATTGAGTGGAAACAGATGAACGGATTCGGAAGACCTGCACATATTGATTTTACGAACCCTGATTTTGTCAAATATGCTGAAGCCTTTGGTGCCAAGGGCTACAGGGTTGAAAGTAGTGACGAACTCGTTCCTATACTTAATGATGCTTTCAACCAGAATGTCCCATCAATCATTGATTGTCCAGTTGATTACACTGAGAACCTACGGTTAACCGATGCACTTGGTCAGTTAACATGTCCGATTTAAAGGATGATCTTAGTCTTTTGTCTCTTTACTTACCAACATACTTCGTTTTTTTTAGGGAGGAGATGCTACAAAAAAATGGCATTTTCAACAATTGAATGGGCGGATGGCAGAATCCGACTCATCGACCAGACGCTGTTGCCCAACGAATTCAAACAGATTTATTGTGACGATCTACCATCAATCTGGGAAGCGATTAAGTCGCTGCGTGTGCGAGGCGCGCCCGCAATCGGCATTGCCGGTGCTTTGGGTGCCGTGCTCGGCATCTGGAATTCTACGGCGAAAACTTATGACACTTTTGCGGCTGAACTCAAAGCCGCGACCGATTACTTGGCTACCTCGCGACCAACAGCCGTCAACCTCTTTTGGGCGCTCGATAGAATTACGCGAATAGCGGAGCAGAACAGCCACCTTCAGATTGCTGAACTCAAAGGGACCCTGCTCGCAGAGGCGTTAGAGATTATCGCTGAAGATAAAGCGATGTGTCGCGCGATTGGGCAACACGGAATGGCATTGCTAAATGAAAACGATACCATTCTCACACACTGCAACGCCGGGGGGTTGGCTACATCTGACTATGGAACTGCGTTGGCTGTGATGTTCAGTGCACACGAAGCCGGTAAGCAGATACAGGTTTATGCCGATGAGACGCGTCCGTTGCTACAAGGTGCGCGGCTCACCACTTGGGAGTTGATGCAAGTGGGAATTGATGTGACCCTTATCTGTGACAATATGGCAGCACAGGTGATGAAAGAAGGCAAAATTCAGTGTGTTGTTGTTGGTGCTGATCGGATCGCTGCGAACGGCGACACTGCAAACAAAATCGGCACGTATAATGTCGCTATCCTCGCGGATGCACACGATATTCCTTTTTATGTCGCCGCACCGACTTCAACATTAGATTTTTCACTTGAAACCGGTGCAGAAATTCCTATCGAACAGCGTGCAGCGGAAGAGGTAACCGAAGGGTTCGGAAAGATAACCGCACCTGAAGGTGTGAAAGTCTATAGCCCAGCCTTTGATGTCACACCCGCGGCGCTCGTCACGGCGATTATTACTGAAAAAGGCGTGGCACGGGCACCTTATACAACAAGCCTGCAAGCCTTACGCGACGCATAAACGCAATGGTCACCCCTAACGTCATGCCGCTTTTGCAATGTTGGCGCGGGTGCCGTCGATGTCAAAACAGGCATATTGATTTGTATTCATAATCCGAGTCGCGAACGCCATCGCCTGTTTCTCTGTGAGGTAACCGTCTGCGATTTCTGCCTCAAGGGCACGGCGGATCTCGTTTCTCGCTTGGATGGCATACGCCATCGCACTCGTTGGCCAACCCGTGTCACCGCCAAAGGCGAATAACTTATTGGACGGCACGGCGTGGATGCACCGGCGTAGGAAATCGCGTGAACTGTACGGATCGATACTCCATGCCCAACAGAAGTCTACCCAGATATTTCGGTAGTGCTTGGCGAGTGCGACCAGTTCATCGTTGTAAGGGTAGGCGATGTGCATGAGGACAAACTTCGCATCAAGATACCGAGCGAACAAAGCGCACATATTTCCAGCAGGAATACGGCGGACGGGCATCCGATCATTGCCTGCATAGTAACCGGTGTGAATTTTGAAGGGGAGATTGTGTTCAATCGTGAGTTCAACACCGCGTGCCCAACACCAATCGCCGAGACACAGGCGTGTCGCTTCATCGATTTCTGAAGCAGACTGCGTTAGCACAGTATTCAAGGCATCGGAAGCCTCAGTATCACTGCGTTCGATCCAGCTGAGCGTACGGTTGTAAGCATGTTGCGATTTTACAGCGATAGCACAGCCGGCGTGTTTGGCAAAGATCGCCTCCATTCCACATTTTAGGGAGGCGAGATCGCTGACTTCAACACCTGTTTCGGCGTGAATGGCACTTGGATCCACCTGTCCGTTACAAAATGTTGCCCAGGAGAGGTCATAGAGAAAAAAGTCAGGACCGGAAGTGTCTGGGGTACACGGCCAGCTGAAGTCATCTGTTTGGATGTGATCGAGATTCGCGATATCGTGTAGGATATGATAACGTTTGCCGGGGGTGCGAAGCGTCTGTAGGTTATCGGCACTTGCGAGCCCATCGCCTGTGAGTTCGTCAAGTCCATAGATATGTTTGGCAATGAGGCTGACAGCCTCACCATACCCGGTGAACTGCGTTGCTTCCCATGCGTCTCGGATGCCTTCAAACCGCGACGCGATATCCTTGGAAGCGTCCATTAGATCGCGCATTGCTTCTGGAGAGGCTCCCGCTGTTATTAAGTCAGCGGGGACATAGTTCCCAAACAGATCTTGGAGGATATCGGGACCATTCTCGACCCAGTCGTTTTCGCGCCGCATGTGCTCGTGTGTATCAACGAGTCGAATTGATTGAATATGGTGTGCTAAATCGGTGGTTGCCATGTAAGATCTCCTAAAAATTAGACACTCGAAACAGAGTTCCATTTCGGCTATTTAGATTTTGGTCAGGTTTGCTGATATTGACGTTCGCGTGAAATATCGCGTAACTTTTCGGATTACATCTCGTAAGAATATTTACATGCATAAAGCAAAGCAAGTATATAAAACGAATTGGCAAGAAATATTCACAGGACTCTACTTGACAAATATGTTGGATTGTGTTTTACTATATAATGTTTTCAGTGTCGCAAAGCGCAGTTTGTAGTGTATAATAAGAGATGCAGGTTCGCAAAACTTGCTACAGAAAAGCAAAGTCGCTCTATTGTAAAATAGCAGGTCGATTCTGTCAAGAAAAACGTAAATTCAGGACGGCTGGTGTGCCAAGCCGCCTTGCCAAAAAGAAATGCTCGCGTAGGAACGTGAATGGTGAATGTTTAGCGTCATCTTCCTGAAAATGGACAAGACGCCAGGAGCATATAATGCCTACAGGACGGATTAAGTACTATAATTTTGATAAAGGCTTCGGATTTATCGCCCAAGATAGCAGTGATGCTGATGTCTTCTTACACAGTTCCGCGATTAAGCAACCCGAATACGAGGAACTCCGGGTCGGGCAACGGGTGAAATACAACATTGTTGAAGGCGAGAAGGGACTTGTCGCCCAGAATGTTGAAGTGTTGCTCACTCCCACAGAACGCCGATGGTTGAGACAAGGGAAGGCAATCATTCCGCGCGGCTACTCAGGTTTCCCGGGGCAGCATCAAGACCAATTCCTCGGTAATGAACGGACTACCTTTAGTGAAGAAACCGCCGGGTCAAAGCCGTTTCGGGGGCACCGCGACCGCGGTGGCTCTATGGCGACTTCAAAACCGATTGCGAAACCAAGAAGCCAGCCAATCCCCCCCAAAGGTTTCGACACTGCTGAAACTTCGACCCAGGATGTGAAAGAACAAACCTCAAAACAGCTCAGTTTCGGAGACCTTTACATCCTCAAACAGATTAACTTTGAAACCCCGATGTTTTTCGCATTGCCTGACGATGTACAACTTCCCGCAACGGTCCTTGAAATGACGCTCTCACGTTTGACCCTCAATAGCAATGGAAATGAGCGGCACGTCGCTAAAACGGACGTTAAATACTGTTATAAGGATGTTGACGCAGAGCGAGTTCAGGCAGCTATTGATATTGATGCAGAGGTCAAGGCACAGCAGTTAACCCAATTAACTTCCGATGCCGATGCCTGTGAACTGGATACCGAGGCAGTGCAGCGTGCCCGAAGAAGTAAAGCTGTGATTCAGATCACACTCCGAGAGGGAGAGATTTTTCGTGGGACTATAGACTGGGTGAGTCCTTATGAGATTAAGCTGATTTTAGCGAATGGGGCAAAAGTCGTTATCTTCCGCCATGCTGTTTACGCGCTTTCCTTGAATTAGGTGTTGCTATGGAAGCCTATCGTGAACTTGTTAGCGAGATTCAGCGCGATGTTGAACGTTTGCGTGAAGCGTCGGGGGGCGTGCCGTGTCCAGCTAATTGTTTTTCCTGCTGCCAGAATACAGCAACGATGGCAATTAGTGAGGTTGAAGCTCGCGACTTGAAGATCGGGTTAGAGATGCTTCCGGCGCGACTTCGCACGCATGTCCGCCGGAAAGCGGAGCGGACTCTTAAAAAATTGGAGACTCACGGCTACAACGTCGAAAACATCATACCCGATGCAGGCATGAAAGCAATCGGGGTGATAAAAGGCACACCTGAGGGTGAGTGTCCAATGCTAATTGCTGGGGTGTGCGCTGTTTATGAGCACCGTCCGGTCATCTGTCGGGTCTGGGGATACCCGATCCATAACGGCAATGAATTAGCGTGTTGTCATAAAACCTTTATTGGACAACGCCGCCGATACCGACCCCTCAATTACACGCGTTATTGGAATGAATGTAAGAGGCTTAGCAGTGAGTTAGGTGTTGAGAAGAAGACACCTAACTGCTATCTTGTTCTGCGATTGCTGTCCGAATAGCACCTACTATATCTTATCGTCTTCAGTTACCAGAGCGTCTTCGCTGAGTTCTCGCAAAAACTGGAACGTGTAAATTCCTGTCCGATGTCCATCATTCCAAACTAACCGCACTGCATAACGCCCTACCAACTGAATATCCACAAGATATAAATTTTGAAAAAAATCGCCAGCGGGTAAGATATGAAAAGGATCTTTACCCGAACGCATTGCGTCGCATCGCGCACATGGACACTTTTGGCGGAGAAGGCGGTACGACAACTCGCTATGATGCGAATCTTTCCACTGAATCTTCAAACTTGCGGTACTTCTCTCAATGTGAGTAGGTTGAAATTTTTGCATAATACGCCCAAATCAGTGAGGACAAAAAACACGGTTGCCGATTTGCAGCATCTTAAGTAGGCGCACAAATCAACAACCGTGCAAGGTGTCGCATTCCAAGGGGTGCGGAGACTATCCGTTATTCAAAGTATTCAGCATTAATATCTATGAACTCTTCCCATTCCTCGGGGACATCTTCTTCCATGAAGATCGCTTCGACCGGGCATTCGGGCTCGCAAACACCACAATCAATGCACTCTTCCGGGTCGATATAAAGTTGATCGACATCCTCAAACTCATCAGCATCGGGTAGAGGATGAATACAGTCCACTGGGCAGACATCAACGCATGCGCTGTCTTTAACCTCAATACACGGCTCACAAATTACATACGTCATTCGAGAAACTCCTTTCCACTGAATTTACTATAATCGCCTCTATTTACAATACATGGGGCAACTTCATTTAACGGACGAGGCTAATCCCTATTCGATGAAGGCGTTAGAAAAACATTATCATGTATGGCGTTTTTTTACAAGTTTCGCCAGTTTTTAGCGTTAGTTTTAGTTTACAAGTTTTGCCAAAATCCACTGTTTATTGCACTGCGGTTAGGATACTATAAATAATACCACGTGCAATTCATTTTGTCAAGTTATATTTAAACAATCTGCACATTATCGGATTTTTCGGCGTGCGGCCCTACGCCGAAACTGATTGACACCATACCAGAAACTAAAAGACTTGACAAATCCAGTTTTTTTCTGATAATATATTCAAAAGTAAAAAAGTATTGTTTGCAATCTCTCCATGTTGTCGCAAAGGGCAGATTTCCGATTTCAGCAACGGAAGGAGCATCATGAAAAAACCCTCCCGCAAGGTGTGGCGGTTCCTAAATTCAGATTTTGATAGTAGTGTGAAATTAGCATCGGACTTGGGGATTTCCATCTTCACTGCGCGCCTGCTTGCCAATCGCGGGATAACAGATGCTGCCGAAGCGCGAACCTACCTCTATCCGTCTTTTGATGAATTACACGACCCTTTTAAATTTAACGATATGGGTAAAGCCGTTGACCGAATAAACAAGGCGATTGCGCGCGGTGAAAAAATCTGTATCTATGGGGATTACGACGCTGATGGTACAACCGCGACTGCAGTTTTACTCAACACATTGCAGCAGCTGGATGCTCCCGCAGACTTCTATATTCCGGACCGCGACGATGGCTATGGACTCAGTGAAGACACCGTCAAAGAGATATATGAACATAAAAAAGAGACAAAATTGCTGATTACTGTAGATTGCGGTATCAATTCTGTTGCGCCGGTCACGTTAGCGAATCAACTCGGTATGGATGTGATTGTGACAGACCACCATCAACCCAAGGAAACGCAACCTCCCGCACACGCTCTGATTTCGGCGAAGGTGTCAGGGAATGAATACCCTTACGATGAACTTGCTGGGGTCGGATTGGCTTTCAAGTTAGCACAGGCTTTAATCAGCGATCGGTCATTTCTGGAGTCACAGCTGGATTTGGTCGCATTGGGAACAGTTATAGACATGGTCCCCCTCACGGGGGAAAACCGCACCCTCAGCCGTTTGGGGTTGGCAGTGCTGAACAAGCGCGAACGCCCTGGAATTCACGCCTTATGCGACGCCGCTGGGTATGGATTAGACAAAACGTTGGACGGGACTGCACTCTCTTTTGGATTGGGGCCCCGGGTCAATGCTGCGGGACGAATGGACACCGCAGATAAGGCGGTTCAATTGCTGACCACGGATTCCGATGATGTCGCGGCTCGGCGCGCACGGGAACTCAATACGGCGAATCAAGAACGACAAGCCCTGGAACGTGAAATTCAAGAGCAGGCTGTTGAGATCATTGAAAACGAAATAACAGACGATGCTGTCGGAATCGTTGTTGACAGCGATAAGTGGGGCAAGAAGGCACCAAGCGTCGTCGGCATTGTCGCATCCCGTTTGCTGAAAACCTACTACAAACCAACGCTTGTTATCGCAGTTATAGGGGAAGAAGCCAGAGGATCCGGACGGTGTATTGAAGGGATGAACCTTGCCAATGCCCTCGTGGCTTGCGACAACCTATTGGTGAAACACGGTGGACACGCAGCGGCAGCCGGCTTCACAGTCAAGACCCAGAACATCCCTCAATTGAGAGAGGCGTTCGACGCATACGCTCGCAAGCATCTAACGCCGGAAATGCTCCAACCCAAGCTCGACCTTGAGTTTGAAACACATCTGCCGTTTTTGACGTTAGAGACACTAAAGGAATTTGAACAATTTGAACCTTTTGGAAATGAGAACCCCCGTTTTGTTTTTGGAGCACGCCGTCTGAAAATAAGTGAAGAACCGAGGACCATAGGACAAGATCGGAATCATCTGAAGATGAAGGTGACAGATGGCAAAATAACACGGGAAGCCCTCGCATGGCAGGCAGGCAGCAGACGGCTTGACTTTGTCGGCACTAATCTGTCTCTTGATCTCGCCTTTTCGCCCGAAATCAACGAGTGGCAAGGCAGGCAATCTGTCCAACTCATCCTGAAAGATTGGCAGGTTCGACCCCAAGGCAGAGAAATGAAATGGGACGTGTTTCCAAAACGCGATGAACCCTCTACTGTAAAACTCGTTGACAAGCGAAACGAAAATAAAAAACAATACCTTTTAGACTTGCTCGCGAGGGAAGAATCCTGTATAATTTACGTACAGGACGAGAAGATGTTGGATCTTCTGCTCACAAAACTTTTACCCGAGAGTATTGAAGGCATCGCACGGCACGATGCAACAACCTCGATGGCTGAAGCGACTGAGTTATTGAAGCAGCTTCATAACGGTGAACTCCGAGCAATCGCTTCAAGTAGCACTTTTTCGCACCGTGAGGGGTTCCCGTATGTTCCACACTTCGTTTTCTGCCACCTAACACCGAATTCCGATGCTTTTTTCAAACGTTGTAGACCTGCTTTCGTCTCTGACAGCACCTCCTATCTGCATCTCATCTATAACGACACGGATGCAACGCATATACACAATTGGATCGCTCAAAAATATCCGACAAAAGATGCTTTACGTCACTTATACGCCGACATACGAAAGGTTATCCAATCTAACGGTGTCGTAGGATATCCCGAAGCAGAAATGCTTAATGGTCAACTCGGTGGAGCCCTGACTGTTCAAACTGGACTCACGATCTTTGAAGAATTGCGCTACATTACACGGCATGGTGAATCGGGGCAGCGGCTTGTCAAACTCCTTCCTGCCGAGAAAAACGATTTATCCTTTTCCAGTACTTATCTTGAGGGTGAATGGATTAAACAGACATGCCCCGCTTTTATTGAATTTCAACTGAAGGCAAATATTGAATCAATGTGGGAGAGCATAGCACATGAGTCTCAAGGCACTAATAACCCAGATTCAAGCATATAATCCGGATGCAGAAGTTGAACTGCTGGAGCGATGCTACCGCTTCGCACAAGATGCTCATAAAGGCCAACGTCGGAAATCCGGTGAACCTTACTTCACGCATTGTGTCAAAACTGCTGAAATACTCGCCGAGCTTCGACTTGATACGCACACAATTTGCGCAGGACTCATGCACGATGTCCTTGAAGATACCGGTATCACCCGTCAAGAGATGCAGGTACGGTTTGGCGCGAATATCGCGAATCTTGTTGAGGGTGTCACAAAGATAGGTCAATATCATCTCAATGTCTCTCTGCTGCCTGCGCCTGTTGCTACAACCACGGTTGAGGACCGCGTCCATCGGCAGCGCCAAGCAGAAACCTACCGCAAACTCCTTTTAGCAACGGCGGAAGACATGCGGGTCATCTTGATTAAACTCGCAGATCGCCTCCATAACATGGAGACGTTGAAATTCCTTTCCAGCGAGAAATGTCAACGGGTCGCAAAAGAGACGTTGGAAATTTACGCACCGATCGCACACCGATTGGGTATCTGGCGTATCATGAGTCGTCTTGAGGATTTAGCATTCAAGCATCTCTACCCAGGTGAGTATCGAAGAATTGCTGAACTTTTGAATCAAAAACTTGACGAGCGCGAAGCGTATTGTGAGAAAATGGTTACGCAAATTCGTCAAGAGCTCGAGAAACGCAGCATTTTTGCCGATGTCCACGGCAGGACAAAACACATCTATAGTATCTACCAGAAAATCCAACAGAAAGGGACACCTTTCAGCGAAATCCGAGACCTCGTCGGCCTCCGAATTCTCGTCAGAACCGATGCTGACTGCTATGCTGCACTCGGGGTACTCCATTACAAATGGAGTTATCATCCAGAACGAGTTCGGGATTGGATCGGGCAGCCGAAGAAGAATGGTTATCAGTCAATCCATACCACGATTCTTGATGAAGGTAAACCTGTTGAGGTACAGATTCGCACATATCAGATGCATAAGGTTGCTGAAGACGGTATCGCTGCGCATTGGAGTTATAAGGAAGGCGTTCCCAGAAGTGAGCAGGGACGTTCGATTTTCGCCAGTTATAAGCAGATACTTGAAGACATACAGGAAATCCAGGACAATCCACACCAATTTGTGGAGTCAATGAAGCTTGAACTATTCCAAGATGAGGTATACGTCTTTTCTCCCAAGGGGGAGCTGTTTAAACTCCCCGCAGGTGCGACCGTCATCGATTTTGCCTATAAAATTCATACGGATGTCGGGCATACATGTGTAGGGGCAGAGGTGAATGGGAGTGTTGCACCCATTCGACGCGTGCTTGAGAATGGAGACCAGGTGCAGATTCGGACGCGAGCAAATGGCAAACCGAGTCGGAGTTGGTTACCTTATGTCAAGACCGCTACGGCGCGCGGTAAAATTAGACACTGGTTACGGGAGAAAGACAGGGCTGACGCGCTGGAGTTAGGCAAAAAATTTCTCGCCGCTGAGTTGCGCGCTGCCTCTCTTAACCCTCGCGAGTATCTCAATTCCCCGAAGTTATTGGATATCGCAAAGCAACTTAAACTCAGGAACCTTGATGAACTTTTCGTCCGGATTGGCAACGGGAATGAGTCGGCTACTCAGGTTGTTAATTTGTTAAAACCTGAGACCCCCAAACCTGAAGCTGCGGAAGAGAGTAGCCGAGCGCGAAAAACCGCATCAGCCCCAGCCATACAACTCGAAAATGACATCGATTTGGGTATGATGCGGATCATGAAATGCTGTAATCCGATACCCGGGGATCAGGTCGTCGGCTACCTGACGCGCGGGCGCGGTGTTTCTGTCCATAGAGCAGGTTGTATCCGGGTCCTTGATGAACCCGAACGACTCTTATCTGTGACTTGGCTCGAAAAACCTCCCGCCGAAAACGGGAGCCATCCGCCTGACATCTATCCTATAAAAATCTTTGTGGAGTGCAGTGACCGCCCGGGCATGCTGGGTGAAATTACAACTGCTATCGCGAAGTACAAAGTCAATATTCGCTCTGGTGCTTTCCAACCCTCTACAGAACGTCTTGACGCAACAGCTTCTGACTATTTCACAATCGACGTTACGGGGGCTGAACAACTCGAAGAAGTCATGCAGGCGATTCGTCGTTTAAAGGGTGTGCAGCGCGTCGCCCGTAAATTCTAATATCACTTCGGGGTGTGAACGTGGTCTTCAACCGGGACGCACTTCCCTATTAAACCGCTGGCATTTTAGATATAACTTTGGTAATTTTCCCGCTCCGTATACATTTGGCACAGACACGGATTCGCTTCGTGCCTTCCTCGGTTTGAACCCGAACCCGTTGTAGATTTGGCATCCAACGTCGTTTTGTGTGCCGGAAGGATTTGCTAATCTGGTTGCCTGTTATGGGACGTTTACCGCAGACCGTACAGATGCGTGACATGTCTCACTCTCCTCTCTTCTTTTTCTCTGAATCCCTTTTCTAAACCTAAATATTAATAATACCACAATTACAGGGGAAATGCAAATTTCTTTAGCAGGGAAAGGGTCATTCAGTTTTCCACTAAAACATACTCAAAGTCCCCCTGATAAGGGACGGGGAATGCCATTAAGGCATTCATACCATTGATGCTTTAGGGGGTTTCTTCGTCCAAAAACCTTAAAACTAAATAGCCCTGATCAGGGACAACCGACAGCCGAAGCCGAAAAATAGATGTGACTTTTTTCACAGAATCTGGTATACTGATATTAGATACCTAAGCCTTGCATGCCCATTTCTTTTACTACGGGAGAAGTAATTTTCGTTTCCTTAAACATTGGTTACCAAAACAAAAACATGAAAGTCGCCTATATTACCGCAGGTGCTGCCGGAATGTACTGCGGAACTTGCATACACGACAACACTATCGCCACAGTTCTGAAGAAACACGGGCATAACGTCGCGCTTATCCCTACCTATACCCCTACCCGAACAGATGAGACCAATGTCAGTTTAGACAGAGTTTTTTTCGGTGGTGTTAACGTCTATCTCCAACAGAAGCTTTCGATTTTCAGACACACGCCGTGGGCATTTGATAGACTGCTGGACAGTCCAACCCTGTTGAACGGATTGGCGAGGTTTAGCAGCTCAACCGATGCGCGAGACCTCGGGCAGTTGACTGTATCTATGCTCCGGGCTGAGCAAGGACATCAAAAGAAGGAGTTGACGAAATTGGTCAAATGGCTCGCTGAGGAGAATAGACCCGATATCGTCTATCTCACCAATTCCATGTTGGTTGGCTTCACCAGAGAAATTAAAAAGGCGTTAGATGTTCCAGTTATCTGTGGGCTTCAAGGCGAAGATATCTTCCTGCAAGATCTCATTGAACCGTATAAAACGGAAGCGTTGGATCTACTCCAAGAACGTGCTGCTGAAGCGGACGGTTTTATCGCGTCTTGCCAATACTATGCCCAATTTATGGCGGATGTCTATCTTAAATTGTCTGTCGATAAGATTGACGTGGTTCCCCTCGGATTAAACATGGATGGACACGGTCTCTCTGTCGAGAAACCCGAACCGCCCCCTTTTATTATTGGCTATTTGGCTCGCATTTGTCCTGAAAAAGGATTACATATTTTGGTGGATGCTTTCCGTATAATCGCTGAGGCGTTGGGTGCTGCTAACGTCCAACTCCATGTCGCTGGGTACCTTGGAAAGAAAGATGAACCGTATCTTGAAGAACTCATAAACCAAATTCAGGCGTGGGGATTATCAGACAGTTTTGTGCATTATGGTGAAGTGACGCGCACCGAAAAAATTGATTTCCTCAACCGTCTGCATGTTTTTTCGGTCCCTACCGTTTACCGTGAATCTAAGGGATTGTCCATTATAGAGGCACTTGCCAATGGAGTCCCTGTCGTCCAGCCTCGACACGGCGCATTTCCTGAGATGATTAAGGCAACCGGGGGCGGGGTGCTTGTCGAGCCTGAATCGGCTGAAGCAGTGGCAGCGGGCATTATGGCACTCCTTAATGATACCGATCAACGTGAACATTTCGGGGAAACCGGAAAAATCAATGTGCATCAGAACTTTAATGATGAAGTCGTAGCGGAACAACTTTTGAAGGTGTTTGGAAATTATACCTAACGCTTTAACAATTAGGGGCGCGCTTTGGAAGCGGACTTGCCAAAAAATTGAAGGGGAAGAAATTATGGTTAAATGGCTCATTTTTGTTTTCATGACTGTCTCCTCATGGGGACTTTACGGTGTCTTTCTACATCAGGGACAGGTTTCAATGGCTGATCCTGTGCATGGACGTTACAAAGCGTTTCTGTTTGTCGGACTTGCCTACCTACTCGCAGCGGTCATCGGCTCTGCCTTGATGCTTATCCTTAACGGGGCTGACTGGCAATTTACCAGCAAAGGTGTTTCTTGGTCCTTCGTGGCGGGACTTGTCGGTGCGATTGGTGCATTTGGGGTCCTACTCGCTTTTGGTGCTGGCGGTAGACCTGCCGTTGTGATGTCGATTGTTTTTGCAGGCGCGCCTATTGTAAACGCTGTCGTCGCGACCCTCTCACATCCGCCTGCAGGGGGATGGGGTGCTGTACGATGGCAATTCGTCGCAGGCATCTTGCTCGCTGCACTCGGCGGATGTCTGGTTATGCTCTATAGACCCACTTCATAGCACATCTTATAAAAGAAGCCGTTGCGCCTCTGACAGTGTTCAGTCGGAGGGCAGCGGCTGTGTTTCTTTCCTTTCCCTTCCGCGTATCGGCACACTTTCAACAAAAACGCACTTTTTACTATCCTTTTCACACTGCCGGAATCTAATAAGCAAGAAGGGAGCGTTTCATGTCTGTAGGCGAAGCTTGTAAGCCGATATTACAAGATCAAGAAGTTGCTGAAGTGAGTGATACCGAGCTGGTCGTCGCGGCACTTGCGGGAAATACATCAGCGTTTGATGTATTGGTGAACCGTTATCGACGCGCGATGTTGACGGTCGCACAGCAGATTGTCCGAAATCCTGCCGATGCAGAAGATGTCGTGCAGGACGCGTTTTTGCGTTCTTTTGAAGCACTCCCACAACTCACCGATCTGAACCGGTTTGGGGCATGGCTCCACTCTATTACTCGAAACTGCGCCTTGCGTTACTATAAGAATGCCAGTCGCTATCAACCAGAAGAAGATATGGAACTCCATTTAAATAGGGTATCAGATACATCACAAGCAGATCCAGCGCACATTGTAGAACGGGAGTTAACGCAAGAGGCTGTCAGAGATGCCATACAGGGGCTATCTAACGATTATCAAGAGGTCATTCAACTCTACTATTGGGCAGAGATGCCGCAAAAGCGGATTGCTGAATTCTTGTCTATTCCGCTGACGACTGTCAAGTGGCGGTTACACAAAGCGAAGGATCTCCTGAAAACGATCTTGGAAAAACGCGGGTACGGAATAGAGATATAAGCGAGTTGTTAGTTGTCAGTTAACCTACAACCACAGAGAGGTAAAAAATATGGAACAGCCGAGACCGAACGAACTCAAAGCACTCTTTCACATACTTGAGCACACCGCAAAAATCACGGAGGATGCAGCCTTGACAGATGCCTTTAAGGGGGGCGAAAAGCGATGCATCTCCCAATTCAATAACGTTCTCAAACGTCTACGGGACCTGAATGCTGTGCCTAATGGACTTTTTGAAGAACTCGCGGACGATGCGTCTTTTGGTCAAATCGGGATCGCATGCCATCAGCTCGCAGCATACCTCAACGAAGAATTGGACACCGTTCCTGATTTCAAGGGATGGTTTGAGAGTTTTTTCGGAAAAAGGTTCATGGAAAACCTAACGGAGGAAGTCACAGATAAACCGTTCGGTGATTTGATTCGGCGGGCGGTCCCAGATTTCTTAACCGAGACCACGCTTGAAGATATAACCGAAGTGTTTCCTGTCGCAGCGGGTGGCAAGTTAACCGTCAATACGGACTTCGGCGCAATTGATGTCCAGAGCGCGGAGACTGACACTGTTTCCGTGCGCGTGCAACGTTCTGCACAGTTGAAAGCCGATCGACGGGCAGGAGAAATCCTCAAGAATTTCGATGTCCAGCTGACACACGAGGCATCTGATGTTAAAATCGAAGCAAAATTCAGAGGCTCCGAAAAACAGTGGAAAAAGGCACAAAAACGTTTAGACATTCAGTTTAGTCTCGTTGTGCCTCGACACTACTCCCTCGATTTGAAAACAGCAGGTGCAGAAATTTCCGCTGTTGATATAACCGGGGACGTGAATGCCAAAACAGCTGGGAACCGACTCCGTCTCGAAAATATAACCGGACATATTAATGGGAAGACCTCCGGTGGAAACATTGATCTCACAGCGTTCAAAGGTGATGTCGATCTTCAAACGAGCGGGGGCAATATAATGCTTGACACAGGAACGGGTGATGTCAATGCGAAGACCTCTGGCGGAAACCTTCAGTTTGCCAATATCACCGGGGTCGTTAATGGAAGAACCTCCGGCGGGAATATCACACTACATCGCTCCAAAGGCGGCGCAGACGTAAAAACGGCTGGTGGCAGTATTGAAGTAGAAAATGACGGGCCCGTCCTTGCGAAAACAACGGGAGGCTCTATCCGTTGCCAACTTCAAAAGCCATCTACACATCAAACCCTACTGCTGGATTTAGAGGCGATAGGAGGCGGGATGAATATCTCGCTCGTTCCAGATATTGCAGCGACAGTTGAGGCAAAAGTGCTCGGTGGTGCGGTAACGACAGAATTGCCGGTGACGGTCGAGGGAGGTCCCGTCAAACCTAACGAGTTGCAGGGAACGATCAATGGCGGTGGTCCCCTCTTAAAACTCCTTTCCGTTGGTGGAAGTATCATGCTCAGAAAGACCGAAGAAGAGAACTAAAAAGGTAGGCGCGGTTGGGAAACCGCGTCAATGAAAGAGGCATAACATGTTCGGCAATAGACGTAGCGAATTAATGTTAGTTGGACTGCTCGTATGGTTCATCGTGAGTGCAGGCATCTTTATGGTGCTTGTGTTACCCTTTGTTGTCCCTCAACACCAGTTAGCGCAATTCGTCCCCGAATGCATATCGCAAGTCAAATTTCAGAAACCGTGTGCTTTCTGTGGAATGACCACGGCGTTCTATGCAATCTCACGTGGAGACTTCACGGAAGCGTATCGCTTGAATCCCTTAAGTCTCTATGTCTATTCTCTATTTGCCCTCAATACGTTCTGTGCAGTCCTCACTTTAAAACACACAACACGTTTTATTAAAAATCTGGGAGCGACGCTTTCCAGTCATAACTTGGAGATTAATTCATGAATCTACTCTCAGGTCTCAGTTTAGTTTGGGGGATATTGGCTATTCTTGGAATGGTCGTAGGTTTTATCCCTTGCCTTGGTTCCATCAACTACCTTAACATTCCGTTTGCCGTCTTTGGATTACTTTTCAGTGTCCTCGCGCTGGCACTATCGTCAAACAAAGAGTTTGCTATTGCTGGATGTGTACTATGTGCTGTTGCTATTTTCTTGGGAGCCATCCGCCTCGTCTTGGGATTCGGAATTTTCTAATTTCGTTGGTTGCCTAACTGGCTTGATTTTCATTGTGTTTCTCCATGACGGCATGTTTTGAGTGGTGGGAATCTTTTAACGTGGAGAGTATATCTAACACTTTGTCCCATTGCAGGGACTCCTCAGGTTGTAAAAGATAGGTGAGTGCATGCGTGCTGAGGCGTGTCCACTTTGTAAGGTTTTCAGTCCCGCCTTGTGCTTGTGCAATATTTTTAATAACAAGCAACATTATTTCGAGATTACCATCTACATAGAAATCTTGGAGTGCTGTCTCTAAATACCCTTTTGCGAATTCAGGTTCGGCGAGGTCTTTTAGCAGAAAGTCTTTAAAAGGGATTGTGCACTGTTGGAGTTTCGTGTCTATGCTCATTGCGACTGCTCCTTTGTTTGCTGAATAAAGTCGTTCCAATAGTTTTGTGCTCTGGTGATGTCTCGGTGTTGGGTGCCTTTTGTTCCAGCACATAGTAGAATAACAACGGTATTTTGAAAGCTGCCGAAGTAAATTCGGTATCCGGGTCCATAATGTATCCTCAATTCGTATAAATCCTGATTCAACCGTTTAAAATCGCCAAGGTTCCCGGTTTCTAAACGGGTAAGTCTGGTAGAGATGATTGTCCTCAATTTTTCATCTTTAATTCGTGTGTACCATTGTCGGTAGGGTACACGTCCGTTTGGTGTGGTATAAATGCGTATTTCTCTGGGGTGGATTTGCATATTTTAAGGATAGAGCATTTTTAACAAATTGTCAACCCTTTTTCCATCCAAACTACGGTCATTTGGTTTTAAGAGATAAGTTTATATATGTGAATGTTTTTATTTCTGGAAGCCCGAATTTATTCGGGGCAGCACACTTTTCCCGAACAAATTCGGGCATCCAGTGGGAAATTTTTGGAAAACTATGGTAAACCTGAAAAATAAACAGACACTTTTCGATGGAAACCAAAGTTTCCAATTCCCCCCTGATAAGGGCGGGTAGGGGGGTTGAGTTGAATCCATAGTGTCCAATTAATTCTAAGGTTTACCATAAATGCCCCTGCATCCAAACTAGGACTATTTAGTTTTAAGGTTTTTGTCCAGTTTATCCGGAAAGTCGGGATTAGGAAATAATCAACGGTATGAAGGTTCTCCGTATGGCATTCACCGTCCTACAGAAGAATTGAATGCCTCTGGGGAAACAAGAGATTCCGATTGACATATCAACATTGGTAAGATAAAATGGGTTTCATGAATCCTATACCACATCGAAAGGAAAATCAATGCAGTGCCTCGATTATGGACTCTCTTTTATCAACACCGTTGGCAACGGGAATGCCCCTCGCTTTTGGGTCGAATCGCGATGCCGTATCATAGATGACACAGATGGCAGTTTCAGCGATTATTACCAATGTGGGTCGTGTAAGAGTGAACACACCTTTGCGGAGAAAAATCTGTTCATCAACCCAAACTATGACTTCCTCCCTGTTTTTGGTGAAGAACATATAGCCGTATTCAGAAGGCATGCGTCCTGCAACGATAACTACGTCGAGTATAGACCGGCGCGGGAGTATTGGGGAGGTCCCCTGTTTGATGTTCAGGAGGCATCGCCGGTCCAGGTCCTTGATAGCAACGCAGCTATTTTTGAGGCGACACAAAAAGGTTTACCCATCGTAACGCATACAGAAATATGGGATACCACTACACAGCAACGAGCAGTTATCGAGTGTCCGGTTAAAACGATGAACATAGATGAAAAAGCAGACATCTACCAAGTTGATACGGGCATTGTGCTATTTCCGGATCTGTCAAAGCGATACGATCCGCAGATTGAGACCTTCAGCCTCGCTTACGTTGCTTTCAACGCACCGCACTTCGCTGACTTCGTTATTGAACGCCCCACTGCCATTGTTGAAAATGGTGTGGAAGTTACCCAAGTTTACCACTACTCCGAAATTCGGAGTTTAGCAGCAAAAAATACCGTGTTCTGCATCGGTGAACTTTGACAGACCTTCCCAACTGCAAACAATTTTTCTTGCAAAAATTGTGAACTCCATTTATAATACCGCCATAAAGCACCGACACGACATATCAGATTTCAACAGGTGCTGATAACAACTCGCATGATTTTTATACGGAGGAGAAAAAACATGAAAAGTGTTCGCATAAGTCTTGTCTTAGCGTTAATACTCACACTTGCGTTCGTGAGTGCCCCGAAAGCGGATGACCATCAATCCCAATCCTTAACCATTGTCTGGGCAGAATGGGATCCCGCGAATTATCTACAGGAACTCTCGAAAGACTTTACCGCCGAAACGGGTATTGCTGTCGATGTTGTCCAGATTCCGTGGCCGAACTTCCAAGATAAAGTTTTCACGGCTTTTGTCGGGAAAAGCGATCTGTACGACATTGTTATTGGAGACAGCCAATGGCTCGGTCGGAACTCTCAAGGTCAAAACTACATCAACCTCACTGATTGGATTAATGAAAACATTGATGTAGATGCTATCTACGGACCCGCGATGACAGCGTTTGCCGAATATCCGAAAGGCAGTGGGACGTACTGGGCACTGCCCGCAGAAGTTGATGCCGCTGGCTACGTCTATCGCAAAGACCTATTTGAAGACCCGAAGGAGATGTCGGCGTTCCAAGAGAAGTACGGCTATGCACTCGCACCCCCAACAACTTATGACCAACTTCGCGATATTGCCGAATTCTTTACGCGTCCAGACCAAGACCTTTACGGCCTCGCAACCTGGTATAGCAAGGAATATGACGGTATTACCATGGGGTTCCAACAGGTCCTATGGAGTTTTGGTGGTTCTTATGGCGATGCTGAAAACTACAAGGTTGATGGATATATCAACACGGAAGATGCTGCGAAAGCACTTGAATTCTACACCGATCTGCTCCAGTTCGCACCCCCTGATGCACCGAACTACTATTGGGCGGAGACACTGAATGCCTACACCGCGGGGAAAGTCGCTATGGCGATGAATTATTTCGCTTTCTTCCCGGGTGTCGTGAACGCTGAAACGAATCCCATTTCCCACGATAAGAGCGGTTTCTTTGTAGCACCCGCCGGTCCGAAAGGACACTATATCAGCATCGGTGGACAGGGAATGTCCGTCTCTTCCTACTCCAAAAACAAGGACCTTGCTAAGCAGTACATGAAGTGGTTTATGCAGAAACCCGTCCAAGAGAAGTGGGCAATGCTTGGCGGCTTCACACCGCACAAAGAGGTGTTGCAGTCCGATACATTTAAAACGGCGACCCCCTTTAACGAGGCTTTCGCTGCGAGTTTCCCCTACCTTCGCGATTTCTGGGCTGTGCCGGAATATGCGGAACTTTTGGAGGTCTGCCAGACCAACTGGAGCGAAGCCATCTCCAAAATCAAGTCTGCGAAAGAGGCTCTGGATACCATCGCAAGGAAGCATGAGGAAATCTTTGAGGACGCAGGCTATTACGACGAGTAGAAAGTTTTTAGTTGTTGGTTAATAGTTATAAGTTAAGAGGACTTTCGTAACAATCCGTCTCTTAACTTATAACTTATAACTTATAACTTATAACCACAGAAAATATGCAAGCCAACCTTCCACACACAACGTCCCGTGGGATGAGCGATTACCAATTGAAGATGGCATTTATCATGCCTACGATGGTTTTGCTCATCTTGATGAACATCTTTCCGCTCCTGTGGTCGTTGTACTTGAGTTTCCACCGCTACAAAGCCTCCATGCCTGCAGCACCGAGATTTATCGGTGTCCGTAATTATTCACGTCTCCTCGCCGATCCAGAAATTTGGGGCTACTTTCAAACTACAGCCTACTTCGTGATTCTTGCAGTCGCGGCACAATTCTTTATCGGGTTCGGATTGGCACTCCTCCTGAATCGGGATTTCCGATATAAAGGTTTCGTTACAACGCTGCTCCTTCTTCCCATGATGCTCTCCCCTGTGGTGGTCGGACTCTTTTGGCGGTTCATCCTCTCTTCGGATAACGCCGGTTTGTTGAACTTCTTTCTCAGCCCATTTTTAAATTCTCCTATCGGTTGGACGACCCATCCGAAGGTGGCGATGTTAGCCGTTGTGATTGTGGACACATGGATGTGGTCTCCGTTTATGATGCTGATTGCTTTAGCCGGATTGAGTGCTGTTCCGAAATACCTCTATGAAGCCGCAGATGTCGATAGAGCCTCCGCATGGTTCAAGTTTCGGTGGATCACACTGCCGCTGGTCTCCCCGCTGCTGCTCATTGCGCTTCTTTTTAGAACTATGGATGCGTTTAAAATGTTCGACATCGTTTATGTCCTAACGCGTGAGGGAGGCCCCGGCACTGCCACGGAGACGGTATCAATGAACCTCTATAAACTCGCATTTCGGAACTACAACACGGGTAAAGCGTGCGCGATGGCGTATATCTTACTCATCATTATCGTCGCACTGAGCAACATCTACGTAAAATACCTGAATCGTGTCAAGGGAGAAGAGGCATAGGAACATAATAATGCCGAATCGGAAAAATTTTGTCCACTACTTCATATTAGCACTTGTCGCTGTGGCTGTGATTGTCTATATCACCCCGATTTATTGGATTTTGGCGACATCCCTGAAGGGGTTGGCGGACATCACCACGAAACTCCCGAAGTTTGTCTTTGAAGTATCGTTGGAGAACTATCAAAAGTTAATGCCTTCAGGGGGAGTGCCGGGTGTAACGTATATCTTCTTAGCCGAGGTGCTTATCGGGTTGCTCCTTTTCGGCTTCTTTTCCTTTTTTAAGGGGACGTTACCCCGTGCCTTGTCGCTCCGAAATCTCGGTTTACTCTGGAACGCTATCTTTGTTTTGACCTGTCTCTATAGTTTTCTGAGTCTACCGCAATTACAGACGCGTCTCCAAACCGATGCCCGGTTCAACTTTCTGTTATTGATTGCCTGCACAGTTATCGCCTATCTTCTGATGGCACCGTTCAAGAAAACAGGCGGTATTGCATTCCAGATCGCGAAAAAACAGCGACTGACTTTTGTCTTGCCGAGCGTTTTTGGAACCATCGCAATTTGCGTTGCATTAGCAAACGGCGGATCCAAATATTTCTACCAGCTGCTCAACAGTATTATCATCGGGGGCGGTAGCACGATTCTTGCTGTCGGACTCGGAACGCTTGCGGCGTATGCGTTTTCCCGATTCGATGTCGCTGGAAAGGACGACTTGCTCTTTTTTATTCTCAGCACACGGATGCTTCCACCCGTTGTCGTTGTCATCCCTATCTATCTCATGTATAGCGCGCTCGGACTGCGGGATACACACTTTGGATTGATTCTGCTCTATACGACCTTTAATGTTTCTTTTGCCGTGTGGCTCATGAAAGGGTTCATTGATGAGATTCCAAAGGAGTATGAGGATGCCGCGCTCGTGGACGGTTACTCTCGTTTTCAGACCTTCTTGAAAGTCATCTTACCGCAATCTGTCACCGGCATTGCGGCAACTGCCGTCTTCTGTCTCATTACAGCGTGGAACGAGTTTGCATTTGCTTTGGTCCTCACAGAGGTTGGGGGTAGAGCCGTGACCGCGCCGCCTTCTATTACAAGTGCGACGGGTTCCAGCGGCATGGATTGGGGCAAAATCGCTGCGGGTACTTTTGTTTTTCTTTTACCTGTTGCTGTTTTTACGTTCTTGATGCGGAACCATCTGCTCCGCGGTGTTACATTTGGCGCAGTTAAGAAATAAGAAACGAAATAAGTCATTTTGGACTTAGAATTTTACAACTTTTTTTCAAAATAACCGATAGGAGTTATTTTATCTCAAATAAAAACGAAAAAACGCAGATTGTGCGCGATGCTTTGCGTAATATGAATCTAACAAAGTATGACAACGATCCTGAAAAAGAGGATTTTGTAAATGACCGTGATCTTGCCAGCCAACTTGGAGTCAGCAAGACTACTGTATGGAACGTGCGACAGGCATTGATTAAGCAGGCTGAAGATTATGATATTGTGTATGCATAGAGATGGTCTGGTGATGATACGTGCACAAAGATTGGTGTATCTACGCTGAGTCTATTCCAATCTCGTGTGGTTTCAACATATCATCCTACAGATGATATAGTATTGATTGGTGTCATGAAGTGTCGTACCCGCGAAGAAGCCCTAGACAATGAGTGGTGTTTTCTAAATGATGGAACACTTGAGCGGACGCGCCCTGATCGTGAGTGGGTAATTATTGACGAGGCGTTTAATGAAACGATTGATGTGGCATTCATATCGGACCCCAGTGAGCTGAAGAAAATGTTTGGGAAACACATAAAAACAGAGAAATCATATAACGAAAATTCTTAAGCCCAAAACGACTTATTGTGTTATTTTTTAGGTTCATCATAGTAAATTTTCAGGGTGTTTTAGGAAGGGAAACTTATGGGGATTTTGACTTTGGATTCAGAAGATAGTTTCAAACTTTTGAGTGACAGAATAGTACTGAGAAAAGCAAACAGTTTTCATGAGAATACCCTTAAAAGAAAAGGAATCTGCGTTTTTTCCGCTTCGGCAGATCGTGTCCGGGCATAGGTTCAGTGAAAGGTTCATCGCGTGCCTCTGCCTCGAGTCGGCGAGTGTTCCATTCCGAGACTTCTTGAAGTGCCTTTTTATAGTCTTCTTCTCGATTTTTTCTACGTTCTTCTCGGGTGCGTCTAAGAAACATAATATCAACTCCTTCGTCCAGAAGCGTCAAAAGCATAATATAGGGTTTTGGAGGTTTTTGTCAAGGGAATTTGACTTTTTGACCCGTTTCTGTTACACTGATGGCAAAATAGAGGAGGGCGCGCAAAATGAGCAAACACGCACTGCGACTCACCGATCAGGAGATGCGGGATTTCATCATTAACGGCTACGTCAAGATAAAGACCGACTTCCCGCCGAGTTTCCATGAGAATATCCGCCAACAACTCGACACAATGTTTGAAGAGACTGGGAATTTGGGGAATAATGTGCTGCCGCTCATCCCTGAAATTCAAGAGATTTTTGACCACCCGCTCGTTCACGGCGCAATGCAAGGCGTACTCGGTGAAAACTATGTGATGCATTCGCACCGGTACTGCCATTTCAACCAACAGGGCAGCGAGGGTCAGAATTTCCATAAGGATAGTTACGAAGGTGACGAACAGATCCGTCGCCACCGGTGCCGTTGGACGATGGCGTTCTATTACCCGCAGGATGTCACAGGGGATATGGGACCTACTGCCGTCCTACCCGCTTCCCAGTATTACGAGACGGGTGAAAGCGCGCACCAGCAGCCTGAACTCGCACTCACGGGTGAGGCGGGAACGGTAACGATTGTCCACTACGATTTATGGCACCGCGCAATGCCGAATAGCAGTGACAAGCGGCGGTACATGTTGAAGTTCCTCTTTATCCGACTTGATGAGCCGCAAACACCCGCGTGGAAAAGCGAAACCGCAGACTGGCGTGCGCTCGGAAACGGTGAAGATGCCGAACATCCAGAATTGTGGGAATCGTTATGGGACTGGTATAACGGGGAACAGAACGGCACGACCAACGGTGTTTCGCATACTGAAGTGGATACCCTCATCAACGCTTTGGATAGCACCAATGAAAAAGAGAGGCTAAACGCTGCGTATCGCTTGGGACGGGGTGGCACCGCTGCCGTGCCTGCATTGAAGCAGGCGTTACATAGCAAATCTGATGCGCTCCGTGAATATGCCGGATATGCGTTGAGTCTTATTGGTGCACCCGCTGTCCCGACTCTCATTGATGCCATACAAGAAGCGGATGATTCTGTCCGTGCAAGTGCTACCTTTGCCTTGGCAGATATGGGGAAGGCCGCAGCGGAAGCCATACCTGTCCTAACACGCGCCGCACAAGATTCTAACGAATGGGTCCGGCGGCATGCCACGGAGGGACTCGGAATTATCGGACAACAGGTGTCTGAGGATATGGATTTATCTGAAGCAGTGACGGTCTTGACAGCGGGGTTACGTGATGACTATCATTGGGTTCGCGATAACGCCGCTCGCGCCTTAGCGAAGTTAGGCACAGTTGCCGAGCCGGCGATCCCTGATCTCGTTGCGCAACTGGAAGATGAGAATCGGTACGTCCGTTTTCACGCCGCGATGGCACTCAAAGAAATAAAAACACCAGAGGCGCAGGAAGCACTCTTCAATCATCTGTTTGCTTCCCGTTGGTGTGCTTTGACAACCAACAGTACGCCGTATTAGCGAAAAACATGGCTTAAAATTGGTAGGCGAGGTATTCTCACCTCGCCTACTACTGATGGCTAACTGCTGACAACCAGTAAATAACATTTTCAAGTCTTGTCGGCTACATTATAAACCACATACCGATTTGTGCTGTGAGGATACCGAGGAGCGCGCCTGCGAGTACATCCGTCGGATAGTGGACACCGAGATATACGCGCGCAACACCGACGGAAGCCCCCCAACAAAGCGTCGGGATTTGTAGTGCCGGAAAGGTATTCGATAACAGCGTCATCATCAAAAATGCAGACGCGGTATGTCCTGATGGGAAACTAAACCGATCGGGTGGACGAACCCGAAAATGGACATCCATAATCCGCTCATACGGTCGGTCGCGTTTCATTGACTGTTTGAGGAAGTGATAGAGGAGTCTCTCAAGTGGAAATGCGAGTATCGCTGATAGCAGAAATGGCTTGCTGGTCCCCGCGCCAAAGGTCAAGTGTACATAAAGCACAAGAAACGGGTACAGACATCCGTTTGCACTCCAAGAGATGATACGAAATGAACAATTCAGGATTCTTTTATCGCCCCAACCAAAGATACGGTGAAACAGTAAGGTATCCCATCGCGTTAGACTATTTGTAAATTCTCTAAGCATAGTGTACTAAAGTTAGCAGGCACTTGCACAGCACAAACCTGCCCTATCTTTTATCTCCCTATCTACCTGTCTGAATATATTTGATTAAAAGTTCACATAATCCACAAGGTCCCGGAGTGCGATGACCTTATAATCATTTTCCGCGAGATGCGCCATATACGCTTCAAATTGCGCTGGTGCCGTGTGGACCCATGGATGCTCAAGATCGGGGACACCGTGGAATGTGAGAACCGCTATATTCCCATCCTTTGCCTGCGCAAGTGCCCACTCGAAATCGTCAAAACTCCAGTGTGGACCCGAAGCACCCGTCGTCGGGATTAAGAGCCGATGATGCACCATTGGATTATAGGCAGGTCCGCGTCCCCCTTCACCGTCGTAAGGAAACTCTGGGGCAACACCCCGTCGGGCAAAATGGAAGCCGTGTTCGGCAAGTACGTCAACAGCGGCTTCACCATGGCTATAGCCGGGATAACAGAACGTCGTGGGTTTCGGAATACCATAAACTTCGCAACGCGCATCGATATGCGATAAATCCGCACTGAGTTCCGCCGCCGACTGTTGGTTCACATTCCGGTGGTGCCGCGTATGGTTGCCAATCTCGAAACCCGCCTCATGCAATCCACGCACCTCTTCCCACGTCATGTAGGCTTCTTTATTTCTGAGGAAGTTCAGACCTTCGGTAATGTAGAAGGTGGCACTAAAACCATAAGCACTCAAGAGTGGACCTACGAAGGTCGCCTGCGATTTACATCCGTCGTCAAACGTCAGTACGACGAGTTTATCAGGGATTTCTTTGGGTGAAGCGTTTTCCATAATATTGAACTTGTGCAGATAAAAAAACAAGTGTTGCCAAATCCTAATGCCCTAAGAGTTTTGACCACTTGCTTGCAAATTCCGTTTTAGGTAGCAATTTGGATTGTTTTAAAGTAAAGTGATATTATTACGGTTCCTTAGGTTATTATAACCGCTAAATCTGTTTAAATCAAGAAAAAAATCAGATGGCTATCAGCGGTTAGCACTCAGCAAGCATCGGGATTGGGAAATCCATGCTACTGGATACCTGTCCCCAGAATGGGAAAAGGGCTATTTAGTTTTAAGGTTTTTTGGATGAAGAAACCCCCTAAATCCCCCTTATCAGGGGGACTTTAATAATATTTATTGGAAAACTGAATGCCCCTGGAATGGGAAAAGAAAACATTTGACAAAAATTCCGAGATGCGTTAAGATATAAATAACGGAGGTGATAACCATGATTGATCGACGCGGATTTCTAAAGTCGATGGCAGGCTTAACAACAGGCATTCTCCTGTCATCGGCGTGTGCAGAAGGCGACGAAGCAAATACACCCAATGATCGCTTAGGCGACCTCTTGCCAACACGGAGACTCGGCCGCACCGGCGAAGCTGTAACCATGCTTGCCCTTGGCGGATGGCATATCGGAGAGATGTCTGAAGCGGAGGCACAGAAAACAATTGACATCGCACTTGAAGGCGGTGTCCGATTCTTTGATAGCGCAGAATCTTATCAACGCGGGGGCAGTGAGAGCCGTCTCGGGAAACTATTAGTGCCAAAATATAGGGATGATGTTTTTCTCATGACGAAAACGACGGCGGTTACGGCTGATGATGCCTGGAGACATCTCGAAGGTTCACTTGCACGTTTGAATACCGAACAGATCGATCTCTGGCAGGTGCATTCGATCAGAAACCCCGCAGACGTAGATGAGCGGATTGATAACAGTATCTTGGATGTCATGCTCGAGGCGAAAGAGACGGGAAAAACACGCTATATCGGATTCACTGGGCATTCGAGTCCTGCAGCCCATGAACGTATGCTTGAACGTACCGATATTTTCGATACATGTCAATTGGCAATGAACCTTGTTGATATGAGTTACGAGAGTTTCATTGAAAGAGTTGTCCCGACGCTCGTTGAACGCAATATCGGCGTGATTGGTATGAAGGCACTCGCGAACGGCGGATTTTTCGGCGGGGCGCGGCACGGGCAACACGGCTCAAATCCGAAGGTCGTCCCTGATAAAGTCAGCGTTTCCGAAGCGATTCGGTTCGTTTGGTCCCTACCGGTGAGCACACTTGTTACCGGTCCGGACAATGCCGAGCAGATGCAAGAGAAAATTGACATCGCCAAAAAGTTCACAGGCATGGAAGATGATGAGCGTCAAGCGTTGATAGAAAAGGTTGAGGATATGGCTGGCACAACGGTTGAATTTTACAAAGCCTAACCTTTGCCAGCACACTACAAAGAACGCCTCATGCCGACCTTTCTGCGCTTGTGTGTCCTCATCTGTTTGTGTATTCCTGCGGAAGCCGATGTCCGATTTACGGATGTCACTGAACTGTCTGGTATCGAATTTCAGCACTCCACCGGCGCAACGGGTGAACGGTATATGCCTGAAACGATGGGTGCCGGGTGTGCCTTTTTTGACTACGATACTGACGGTCATTTAGACATTCTCTTCACAAATGGAACTCCTTGGGAACTCGCGGGAACAGCAGACACCCCACGGCTTTACCGCAACATCGGCAGCGGACGGTTCGCAGATGTTACTGAAGCAGCGAAACTGAACGTCCCTATGTATGGGATGGGCATAACGGTGGCGGATTACGACAACGATGCCGATCCGGATGTCTACTTCACCAACGTCGGTGAAAATCGACTCTTTCGCAATAACGGAGACCAAACTTTTACGGATGTCACGGAATTCGCAGCAGTCGCAGATCCAAGCTGGTCAACAAGTGCCGCTTTCTTTGATGCCGATAACGATGGGTGGCTCGACCTGTTTGTTTGCAACTACGTTGAATGGACTCCTGAGACGGATCTGCCGTGCACAGTGATCTCTACAACTGACAACAAGCGACACCGGACCTATTGCACGCCGACTGTCTATACCGGGCAGTCCGCTCGGTTTTATCGGAACCGAGGGGATGGGACCTTCACAGACCTCACTCTGCAAGCTGGACTCTACAATCCGATAGGAAAGTCGCTCGGTGTTACCCTGTTGGATTATAACCGTGACGGATGGATTGATCTCGCTGTCGCCAACGATACTGAACCCAATTTTCTCTATCGGAACAACGGGGATGGCACATTTAGCGATGAGGCTCTCGTTATGGGTATCGCTTTCAGTGAGACAGGGAGAGCACGGGGTGGCATGGGTATCGATGCAGCGGATGTCTATAACAACGGCGGCACCGCAATCGCCATCGGCAATTTTAGCAACGAAAAGACCGCCTTCTTTTACGCGGAATCAGGCGACCCCTATTTCACGGATAACGCTGACCGTGCTGGGATTGCCGATCTAAGTTACCGGTCCCTGACGTTTGGGGTTTTGTTTTTCGATTGCGACTTAGATGGCGCGCTCGATCTGTTTTGTGTGAATGGACACATTGAACCCGAAGTGCTGCGTTATCAGCAGCATACCCCTTATGCACAACTCCCTTCTCTCTTTCAAAATCAGAAGGATGGGACGTTTCGAGATATTACAAAGCGTGCCGGACTCGTTCGCGAAGGGGTCGGACGTGGGTGTGCCTACGGTGATTACGATAACGATGGCGATCTGGATATCCTTGTAAGCAATAACGGTGTTAAAAACGAGTACAACCGAGCGTGGCTCTTGCGGAATGATACTGAGCCTTTACCCAACTACCTCCGGGTCAAAACTGTCGGTGTCCGTAGCAATCGAGACGGTATTGGCGCACAAGTCCGAGTAACATCGGGAGATAGCATCCAATACCAGATGGTTCGCACAGGCAGTAGTTATTGTTCGCAAAGCGAGACGGTGTTAACTTTTGGGTTAGGAGAAAATGAGACGGTCGCGCAACTCGAAATTCAGTGGCCCTCTGGTGAAATAGACCGGTACGTCCAACTCAGAGCCAATCAAACGATAGAGGCAGTTGAAGGAGCATCCGAAAAATGAGAATCAGCCTATATGGATGTATCTTTCTGGTGGTTTTAGCACTCATTAGTGGATGCCGAGGTAACGAAAACACATCTGTAAAAAAGAAACCGGCATCTACACCAGCCCCTAAGTCAACCGGTTCACCTTCGGCAGAGGACTACAACAACAGCGGAACGGCTTATCAACGCGCTGGACGACTCCCCGAAGCGGCATCGGCTTATCAACGCGCGATTGAGATGAAGCCGACGTTGGTTGAAGCCCACCATAATTTAGGCACCGTCTATGTGATGCAAGGGAAACTCGCTGAAGCGATTAGCGCATACACGCGTGTGATTCAGTTGAGACCGGATATGGCGGAGGCTTATATCGACTTAGGCAGAGCCTATGGATTCGCGGGGCAGCTTGACGCAGCGATTGCTGAATACGAGAAGGCGTTGACGCGAGATGCAACCCTACCGCATGCCCACTATGGCATCGGGGTCGCATACAGACATAAAGGGGTCCTCTCGGAAGCGATCACTGCCCTCGAAAAAGCGATTGAACTCAAACCGGATTTCCCGGAAGCACTGATGCAGCTCGGCTACGTCTATCGAGAAACAGAACGCTTCACAGAGGCATTGGAAGCCTTTACGACAATCACAGATATCTATCCTATGAGTGCCAAGGCATATCACGAAATTGGGGTCTGTCATACAAAACAGAACGCATACCCTAAAGCCATTAAGGCTTTTGAGAGAGCCTTACAACTCAACCCAGAGGCAGTCGAGACGCGGAACCTGTTACGGGTTGCCCAAGCGCGTATCGCACGTCAGAAATAACATCGTATTAGCCTATGTTTGTAGTAGGGAAACTATTCATGGTCTCCCGTCAATTACCGATTAATTCCGAAGAAGGAGGAAAAAATGCGTCAGATTATATTTTTCGCGTCGCTGATAGCGGTATTCTCCGCTGCAACTTTTCTCGCATCCGCTGCTGATATTGAAGATGGGCTGTGGATGTATTTACCGATGAATGAAGGGGCAGGAAACACGGTCGCTGACCACGGACCGCACAATTTTGACACGGAACTCAGTAAGACCGCACCGAAGTGGGTTGATGCTAAGCACAACGACCTCAGAAACGTCATGGAGTTTGACGGCGACTCAACTTTCGTCATGATTGACATGGCAGGTCAAGGCAATGACATCGATTCCCACTTTGACGATAAGAAAGGCATCACCATTTGTGCATGGGTGAAAGTGCTGAAAGTCGGAACGGATGGTCATGGGCAGACTCGGCAGCCTATCGTCATGAAAGGTGCCGGTGGACAGTGGGAATTCTCGCTCTATATTTATGACGATTTCGGTGCGGGGATGTCGGTTTGGACATGCCCAGGTTCCGGGGTCTCTGAACCTCACGGGGCAGGTACCGCACCCGGCGGTGAATGGATTCACCAATGCGGCACGTTCCTATTGGATGAAGGCGTACGCGTTTACGTCGACGGAGAGGAGGATCCCGTCGCCCAAGCTCCTGATAACGGCAACGGTCCTTGTGAAGCCGGCAACCGTCCTGTATTCATTGCCCATCGCGAGGACGGACAGTGGTTAAACGCTGTGATCGCCGAAGTCTATATGTGGGACAGAGTGATTGACATTGATGAGATGAATCTTGCCATGAAGACAATTGGCGGATTGGCGGTTCAACCGGGAGGGAAATTAACAACCACTTGGGGCAACGTGAAACGCCGCTAACACTCTTAACGAGGGACGAGCAGAAAATCTATCCCTCTCTTATTACTTCCCTGAAATAGGTAGGCGCGGTTGGGAAACCGCGCCAATCCTTCCTAACCCACCATCAATATTGGTATAAAAGCCTAATGTTCTGTCAACTTTCAAATGATGGGGAAACCCCAGTTCGTAGTAGTGCGATTTTGCGGCGTACTCGACCAAATGCGAAGTGCATTATCGCACGTCAGAAACGGGCAATGAATGGTTTCCCTACTACGAACTGCCTCTCACTTTAGATGTGACAGAACACTAACCTGTGCCACACCTATGCCATAATTTCTTCAGACGCTGGATTCGTTTTGAACCCACCCGCCATAATGTTGTTATAAGGTTCCTCTTCAGGACGACCGACGGGTCGCATTTCAGGCTTGTGGTATCCGAATCGAACGGCTTTCCGCCACTGATCCGTCCGATTGACCTCTGACCAGTGGATGAGGCAATAGCTAAAGAAGATAACATCTCCTGCTTTTGCCGGAACTGGAATCGAGTCAACGAAATCCGGATGGAATTTATCGGTAGGCAGATGCGGGGCCGTGCCTTCACCGGTGATATGTTCCCGCGGTCCCTCTTTATGACTGCCGGGGACGACCCGCAGCGCACCGCTCTCAAACGGCGCGTCATCAAGATGGACGAGGCAATCAACGAAGTCAAGTCCGTCGTGTGGATAGAACGGATAGTCTTGATGCATCGGGAACGGTGTCCCTTTTTCCGGCGGTTTCGCATGTAGCACGGTATGGTGCCACTGAATTGTATCACCAATCAGTGCTTGCACGGCACCCGTGAGCCGTTCATGGAAAATCACCCGACCCCACGCAGCCGAGTAGAAATGCGGGTTATGCATAAAGACAGCCTTCGTTGTCTGCTGATCTTCTTCTTTGAGGTAGCGTGTACGCCAAGGTCCCGGCCAACCGATTGTCTCCTGCCCCCAGTTGTTGATAATCCTCACCATTTCAGACGCTAATTCTTTTGTTTCTGAGGGGTCAAAGAGTTGGTCTACCTTGAGATAGCCATTCTCATGATAAAAATCGACCTGTTCTTGCGTTAGCATGTTTAGACTCCTTGTTGCTATTGAACGTGTTCGCTGCGTACCTAAAAATGTTGCTTGCTCCAAATTCTACTCCAAAACCGTATATTTTGTCAATGTGCTTTGTGTTGTACTGCCATCGGAAATTCGGGGCACCTCTAAACCAAGATTGTGATATAATAACGATCTATAGTAAACCTGAAAAATAAACAAACATTTTACCCCGACCCGGTAGATGCGGTTTCCTAACCGCATCGGTGCTGAATATCCAATTAATCCTAAGATCTACCATAAATGAAAGGAGCATCCGATGGCGAAACGCAAACGAAGAAACTTCACCCCTGAGTTTAAAGCGAAAGTTGTGCTTGAGGCACTCCGCGGTGAAACTTCACAAGCAGAACTCTGTAGGCGACATAACCTCAGCGAAGCTCAACTCTCAAAGTGGAAGCAGCAACTCCTTGAAAACGCAGCGTCTTTCTTTGAACCCACTGATAAAATATCTAAAGACGATGCGGAACGGATTGCTCACCTTGAGCAACTGGTTGAGAAGTTGACCGTGGCATTAGATATCCACAAAAAAGCCGCGGCGATTATCAAGGCGGCACGCGACGATTGACAACCCCGAAACACCCTCACTCAGCGTTACGGTATTTGGCACCTGTTGCATTTGAGGAATAACACCTGTCTTAACTGGGCTGACTTTTGGTCTAAATAAGGGTTGGCACTTCAAAGGGTTTTGGAATGTGCCAATACATGGAAACGACGCGCAGTTCCTTGTATGCTATGGTATCCGACCCGTTTTATAGCCGTTTTTGTCTTTGGTTTGCAGCGATCCATTGCCTAATGAGTTGACACTAAAATTCCCGACATGTTGCCCGTTCTTGTTAAAGATAGATACGGCACCACCGTATGGAGTAGCAGATAATTGTGCCGAACCGATGCCACGACTATCCAAGATATCTTTACCGGCAACGGTGATAACGCCTCTCCCGTTATTGCTGGGACCAAACACCCCAACAACTTCACCTGTCTTATTTAAGACAGATACACCGCCGCCATCTTTGCCAACAGATAACACTACCTTGGGGGCATCCTCCGCATCCACTACCAGTAAGCCGCGGCATTTTATCATATCGAATGTCTGCACAGTTGTGTTTTGTGCTTCTACCGGCTCATTCTGAAACGGAGTAAATAAGCCTCCGAGCAAGAATACAACACCACCAAGTGCAAAGAATGCGAAATCTCTTTTTTTTAATTTCATATCCGTGTTTCCTTTTGAGTTTTGGAATGTCCAGCGATACACAAGAATAACACATAATTCCTTGTATGCTATGGCACGCTGCCCGTTTCATTACCGTACTTATCTTTGGTGAATAGCAGGCAACCTCCTATATCGCTGGCACCGAATAGCCCTACATTTTTACCTGCGTTGTTAAGGATAGCCAAACCTCCACCATATTCGGCAGCATATATATAAGCAGCACCACTAAAAGCGTTACGTGGAGACTCATTATTTTTTACAACAACAATTCCTCCGAACTTGCCTGGGAGGCTTTCTTGAATAGACAGACTTGCAGCACTTTTTCCATCTTTACCCATAACAAGGATCGTCCCGCCATATTCATTCTCCGTTAGTGCTATTACAGGCGTGGGCATACCTTTTTTATTTTTCCCGACAACAGTGACGAACCCTCCCTTTTCATCGGAACCTAACCCAGCCCGGACTTGCCCCAAAGCATCAACAATTTTCAATTCCCGGCATATTATCGTATCAAACACACGCTCACTCGTATTTTGTGCACTCAAATTCTTGCTATGTGGCAAAAACACACCGCCAAGCAACACCAACACACCGCCTATACACATGAATAGGACTCGCTCTAAACTCTTTTGCATTTTAAATCTCTCTCTTTTGTTTGGATATGTGACATCATAGCCCCATTTGGCAGGTCACGGTCTACGCACTTGTTCGGTTTACGAGGTGTACCACCGATATAAGTTTCGCTAGCCTCAATAATGCCTTGTAGCAAAGCACCGCCTATTTTGGGACGTGAGGTTTGAGTGCCTGTAGGCACCCACGATGCAGCAAATCTCACGATCTACTTTTCCGTCGGTTGAATCTCATCCGTGTGAATCGCACACAACTACTTGCTCATACACCCGGCAGTTTATGTTACTCTAAATTCTTCTAAAATTACCGATACAACATCTTCAAATACATCGCCCTATGTAGGTAAACGAGTAAATCTCTGACGATATTTTAATAGAAATCATTCCATAGATCAATCATCATCCACAGCATCATCTGTGGAAAAGTAATCCAGATCCGTTTCTTTGAGTTGGTAGGAGTTTCCTAAGGAAACTCCTAAGTTATGGTCAATCATTAGCTGCACGAGTTGTTTGCCATCAATAAGGATAATCCTCTTAGAACTCACTTCTTCCACAAACTTTTTGGCAGGCTGAGTAAAATCCGAGGTCGTGATGAATATTCCCTTCCGGGCTCCCTTACTGTCTAATGCTCCAGTAAAATCCCGAACTAGATGGACTTGCACAGTGTCTTGTTGTCGCTTTGTCTGAATGTAAATTAGATCAAGTCCGAGTTTATCTTCCCTAATGATACCGTCGATACCTCCATCACCACTACGTCCCACGGCTTCAGCATCTGCGCGTGAACCGCCATATCCCATTTTGAAAAGCAGGTCAAGAACCAATTCCTCAAAAAAATCTGGTGGATTGTCCATAATTTTTTGTAAAAGCTCTTTCTTTAACCGGTCTCGGTGTTTTTGATAGTTTTGTGCAATGACCACTTCAGGAGACAGTGTGTCTCCGTCAGAAAATGAGGAGTCACTATCAACATTTGAAGTCTCTCTATCAGGCTGTTCAGGATTGATAATCCAGCCTCTCTTTATTCTCAACAGTTGTCCTGAGTTTACCAATGAATTCGCAGCGATATTTACATGACGTTTCCAAACTGGACCGTAATAACCCCTTGCATTTCTCTGTTCATTAGTGAGTGTAAACTGGTCAGCCAATTCCTCTGCAATACCCCTAATCTCACTTCCACTCGCTGGATAATCAAAATCAAGAAGTGCTTGTTTGACAACCGGAGTCGCTGGTACCTCTATCCGGTATTCTTTTCCAGTGTCAAGGTTGACTGCCAGTCTCTCCGCCGTTTCTATAACGGGCGGGGCATCCACGGCTTCAGCAAGAAAGTATTCGGTTCTTGAACCTCTTGGCTGTTTTAACTTACCTTCTGTTAAAAGTTTCCTGAATTGCGGGGCGACCACATCATAACGAAACACGTTGAGATCGTTCCTATTCTTAGCACGACTCTGTTCATCAGACAATCTAAATTTTTCCGCCAATCTCTGGGTCGCAACTATAACCCTAATTCCATCCGACGGAAACTCAAGTTCAAGGATTGCTTGTTTAACGACTTCAGGTGCTGGCATTTCTATCAGGTAGCGGTGACCTGTATCTGGGTTAACTGCCTTTTTCTTCACAGTTTCCATAAATCATATATCTCCGTTATTATTTCAAGCATGTCCGACTCACCGGTAAGGTAGCGGTCTTCTACTTGCGCCTTGAGTTCATTCGGAATACCGTGCATCGCCTCGGCGATAGGACCCGCGATGGCAGCAAGCGTGTCCGCATCACCACCGAGAGAAATAGCGTTACGGATCGCGTCTTCAAAACTAATGGATTCCAACGCACTTATGATTGCCTGCGGCACGGTCTCTTGGCATATTTCGTTGAAGGTATAGTCGGGACGGATGTCGTCTACTGTCTGCGTCAAGTCGTAGTCGTATTCCGAGGCGATAACGTGACGAATATCCTCCGAACTTTCGCCTTGAAATGCAAGCCAGATGGCGTGTGTTGTCGCTCGCGCACCTTTCATGCCTTCAGGATGATTGTGGGTAATCTCTGTTACTTTATCGGAGGCTGACAGTGCAGCGTCCAGATCATTGCGGTTCAGGAACGCTGCTGGGGAGACGCGCATCGCGGCACCGTTGCCGAAACTGTGATAGGGTTCAGGCGGGTCAGCATAGATCCAGCGTCCAAAGTTCCCACCGTAACTGCATCCCGGATAGCGACGACACCACCGCTGCATCGTTTCTGCTGGTGGGAGGTTGTGCAACAGTATATCCGCGACTGCGATTGTACACACTGAATCATCTGTGAAAAAGCAGGTATCTTTGAAGAACGGAAAATCCTTGGTTTTGATCGGATCCCATTCGTATACGGAACCGACGATGTCGCCGATAATCGCACCTAACATGTTTTCTCCTTCCACAACTGGTTAGAACAGTGTAGCACAAAGAGCAAAAGATTACAATTTTTTCGCACCGTAGAACGAAAAAACAAATCCTTGCATTAATCTCCAATCAATTGTAAGATAATCGCATCCCCTATCAAGCAGAAAAGGAAGAAAACAATGAGTCTTTTGGGTATTGATGTAGGCACAACTGGATGTAAGGTCATCGCCTTCCGCGAAGATGGCGTCGTTCTCGCGCAGGCATACGGCGAGTATCCCTTGAACCACCCGCAACCCGGTTGGTCGGAACTCGACGCGAACGTCGTCTGGGAAAATATAGCGGCCGGGATTCAACAGGTTGCAACACAAACACAATCCGATCCGATTGAGGCAATTAGTGTCGCCTCGCAAGGTGAAGCCGTAACACCAGTATCCGCCGATGGGCAGATTTTAGCGAATGCCATTACCACTTTCGATGCACGCACATCCGGCATCTGTGATGCGTTGCGACAGCACATAACACCGCTCGAAGTGATGCAAATCACTGGAATGCCAATCAGTGATATTCATACCTTAGCCAAACTCATCTGGATACAGCGGAACCAACCCGACATCTATCGACAGGTATGGAAATTCCTCGGTTTTGAGGATTTTGTCTATTTCAAACTCGGTGTTCCGCCAGTCGTGGACTATTCCCTCGCTGCCCGCACAATGGCGTTTGACATTATCAATAAAGCGTGGTCAGAGAAGATGCTCGGTCTCGCCGATGTAGACGCTGCCCTTTTCCCCGATACAGCCCCCTCAGGTACCGTCATCGGTGAGGTGAGTGCCAAAGTGGCTAACGAACTCGGTTTACCGCAAGGGGTCGTCTGCGTTACTGGTGGACACGACCAACCGTGTGGTGCGTTAGGGTCAGGGATCATTCGGAGTGGTGAGGTCATGGATGCCACCGGTACCGTTGAATGTATCGCACCGGCTTTTACGGAACCCGTCATCAATCAGCAGATGATAGACGGCAATTTCGCCTGTTATCCACACGTCGTTGATGGATTGTATGTCACGCTCGGTTTTGTATCCAGTGGTGGCGTTGTGCTACGATGGTTCAGAGACACGCTTGCACAGACAGAAGTCGCGCAGGCGGAAGCAGAGGGACGCGATGTTTACGATATATTGATGGAAAAATTACCAGATGCTCCAGGAACAGCGATGGTGCTTCCGCACTTCACGGGTTCAGGAACCCCTTATCTCGATCTCGAATCGAAAGGCGCGATTGTTGGATTAACGCTTTCGACAACGAAAGGTGAACTCGTCAAAGCGATTCTGGAAGGCATTAGTTATGAAATTAAGCAGAATCTCGCCATGCTGCAGGATGCGGGTGTTGTCATCAACGAAGTCCGTGCCATCGGTGGTGGTGCGAAGTCTGAGAAGTGGCTGCAGCTCAAAGCCGATATGTTTGGGAAAAAGGTTATCGCACTCGATATATCCGAGGGAGTATGTCTCGGCACGGCTATCCTCTCTGGAACTGCTATCGGCAAGTATGATTCTATTGAAACGGCTGTCGAGCAGTTGGTCACACCCCGTGAGGTGTACTACCCGCGTGAGGCAGTCGCACAGCGTTACGACGAGAAACTAAAAGCCTACGAACAGATTTATCCAGCCCTACGCACACTGAATTACGAATTATAGTTTATTGTCTCTTTACCTTCCAATCGAGGTGAGTTTCTTATGAAGAGACACGTTGTCGGTATTGACATCGGCGGGACGAAACTTGCTACGGTTGTCGCTGATGATACTGGACATATTCTCAACAAAGTCCGCAAACCGACGCTTGCCGAAAGAGGTCCAGAATACGCCCTTCAATTGCTGTTTGATATGGTTCATGAGACCATCGAATTAGCAGGATTAGAACGGACAGCGATTTCAGCGATCGGTGTCAGCTGTGGCGGTCCGTTGGATACAAAAACGGGGATAATCTATTCACCACCGAATTTACCCGGATGGGACGCACTCCCTCTTAAGGCGAAGCTTGAGTCCGAGTTCCAGATTCCCGTGACTATTGAAAACGATGCCAATGCGAGCGCACTTGCAGAATACAGATTCGGCGGTGGACGCGGCTACAATGCCGTTCTCTATATGACGATGAGCACGGGTATCGGCGGCGGTATAGTACTTGATGGACAGGTCTATCACGGAGCGAACGATAGTGCTGGAGAAGTCGGGCATCAGATACTCCTACCCAACGGACCGCCTTGTGGGTGTGGCAAACGGGGATGCCTTGAAGCACTGTGCTCAGGTCCTGCTATTGCGCGTCGCGCCCAAGCTGCTGTCCGAAATGAAAAGGCATCCGCAACAGCACTCTTAGCCCTTGCGGGTGGACGTGTCGAGGATGTCAGATCGGAACACGTACTTGTGGCTGCGCGTCAGGGCGATGTATTGGGACTGCAACTCGTCGAGGAGACAGGGTATTACATGGGTTGGGGGATCGCGAATTTGGTAAACATTTTGAATCCTGACATCGTTTTATTGGGAACGATTGCGATTGCTGCGGGTGATCTGCTGCTCAATCCGATTCGGAAGACGGTTTCAGACTTTGCGATGACACGACCCGCCGAAGTCGTCAAAATTGCCCCTGCGCAATTAGGTGAAGCGTTAGGCGACCTTGCTGCTATCGCGTTAGTTGTTTGACAAATCTCTATTTGGGAAGGAAATTAGAAATTCAAAATGGAAAGAATCCAAAATTATATTTCACATCTTCAAGGCGTTTTGGCACGACTCACCTTAGCGGATGTCCAACGTTCCATAGATGCTATTATGGAGGCGTATTACGCTGAAAAGCAAATTTTTGTGATTGGCAACGGGGGGAGTGCCTCTACAGCCTCACATATCGCCTGTGACTTAGGGAAGGGCACAAGCGTCCCGGGCAAACCTCGTTTTCGAGTCATGAGTCTGACCGACAACGTCGCGACAATGACTGCATGGTCCAACGATGTCTCTTACGAAGATGTTTTCGTGGAACAGTTGAAGAATCTTGTCAACCCAGAGGATGTCGTTATCGGCATCAGTGCGAGTGGAAATTCGGAGAACGTCCTCCGTGCGATGCGACACGCCAAAGACATCGGCTGCAAAACGATCGGATGGAGCGGGTTCGGCGGCGGGCAATTAGCAGCAATTTGCGATGTCAATGTTGTTGTGGATAGTGACCGTTATGGACCTGTAGAAGATGTCCATCTGATTCTGAACCATGTCTTACACGCGTGGATTCAGGAAGAATTCGCCTCTAATAACTAAATTGCAATAGATCTTGACGCGTAGGACTGCCTTAAGATATAATAAATTTACAATCAACACTTTTAAACCATTTGTGGCAAAAACATGTCAGGTCAAAAAATATAAAATTAGCAAGCCCAAAAACAGTAGGCGTAAGGAGTGTGGTTATGAGACGCGAAACGGTTCTTATCGGGTGTGTACTCCTTTTAATGGGATGCCTCTTTATGAGAGGCGATCTGTCTGCGCAAGACAACGCGTTGGTTTACGTGGTTGATATCCGGAACGAGATTGGCAGCGGACTCGGGACCTATATTAGTGATGGCATTAAGGTCGCTGAGGATGCCGGTGCCGATGTTATTGTTTTTGATGTAGATACGCCCGGCGGTAGAGTAGATTCTGCCGTAAATATCATCCGATCGATTCAAAATACGCAGGTTCCGACGATCGCTTTTGTGAATCGACAGGCTATCTCTGCGGGTGCCATGATTTCTATCGCGTGCAATCAGATTGTGATGACTTCTGGTGGAACCATTGGCGATTCCGCGCCTGTTGATATTCAGGGACAGGAGGTCGGTGAAAAAGCCGTCTCCTACATCCAAGGCACGATTCGGGCAACTGCTGAGCGGGAAAATCGGAATCCCGATATCGCTGAAGCTATGGTAGACAAAGAACTCGTTCTCGTCAAACTCTCAGATGGACAGATCGTCAAGCTCCTGCCTGAAGAATACATCACGCGTGAAGAAGAGGGTGAACAGATGGAAATCCTCTGTGCACAAGGCAAACTCCTCACGCTCTCTACCAAGCAAGCCCTCGAATACGATTTCGCGGACGCACAAGCCGAAACCCTTACAGAACTGTTAGCGCAATATCAAATTGTGGATGTTGCCGGAACCAAGCTGCCCCTTACTGAGGAAGGTATCGCGAGATGGCAACGCGAGTACGGTTTTACGGAAGTAACACCGCTGAAAACGCTCTCAGGCGCGCGCGTCGTTGAAGTTGAGGCAACCTTGGCGGATAGAATCGTTTTCTTTCTCACAAACCCCGTCATCAGTTCACTCCTGCTTTCGTTGGGTATCATCGGTATCTTCATAGAAATTCGCACCCCCGGTTTCGGTGTTCCTGGATTCATCGGACTTCTGTGTGTGGGTCTGTTCTTTGGCGGGCACATGCTGACCAAGATTGGTGCGGAATGGGCATTCCTACTCTTCCTTATCGGCGTTGGGCTCATCGCCTTGGAAATTTTCGTCATCCCCGGTTTCGGTATTGCCGGTGTTTTGGGCATCACACTCATGTTAGGGAGCGTTTTCTTCGTTTTCGACAAAGCTTACGACTTTCAGACCGCAGTCCTCTGGCTTTCAGTATCCGTGATTTTAAGTGCAGGCATGATTATCCTTGCTTTCGTTTATCTTCCGGAAACCCAACTTTTCCGAAGATTTGCGCTGTCAACAGTCATGGACGCAGAGATGGGATACCACTCCTCCAGTCCTGAAAATTTTCAGGACTACCTCGGAAAATCTGGGACTGCGCTGACCCCTTTGCGGCCTTCGGGGACAGCAAGAATCGCTAATCAACGGGTGGATGTCGTCACGACTGGCGATTTTATTCCTCAGAACAGCGACATTAAAGTGATAGAGGTGGAAGGTTCTAAGGTGTTTGTAGAAACGGTTGAGGATGCTTAAGAGGTCTATCGTGTTCACATTTGATATGAGGTGAAACTATGTGGTTTCTAATTTTCCTCATCGGTCTTGGGATTCTGCTGGTATTTATTGAATTACTGATTCTTCCGGGGTTCGGGGCTGCAGGCGTGCCGGGTTGCTTGCTGGTGCTGATAGGTATCGGGGTCGCATGGTGGAAGTTCGGATTTCAGACTGCGCTGACTTATGCGGGCATAACGCTTGTGGCGGTTATTCCGTTGGCAATAATAGCATTCTCTGTAATGCGCTCAACGCCTGTTGGCAAAGCGTTCATCTTGAGTGCAACGGAAAATAAAGAAATTGGCTTTCAGGCACCTCCCACCGAATTGGTGGAGCTGGTCGGAAAATCTGGTAAGGCACTCACGCCTTTGAGGCCTGCTGGGGCGGCATTGATTGGTGGACACCGCGTTGATATTGTCACGCAAGGCGAATTTGTGCCTGCAGAAACTGAGATTGAAGTGATTTTTGTCGAGGGTAGCCGTGTTGTTGTTCGTAGTTTACAATAGAAGGTTTATAAGTTGTCGGTTGTTGGTTATAAGTTATTGGTTAAAGAGGGCATCTGTAACAATTCAGCACGCGCTGGAGTACGTCAAGTTGGAGAGGATTGTTAGGAAGCGGCTCTTAACTGACAACTGAAAACTGGGAACTGGAAACTATTTGTAGGAGACAGATAATGGATGTTTTTACGGGGGGAATTGCCCTTGTTGTCCTAATTTTTATCATCGCGTTCTTCTGGTTCGTCCCTATTGGACTCTGGATAGCGGCTGTCGCCGCAGGGGTTCCACTTCGGATTATTGATTTGATTGGAATGCGATTAAGACGAGTCAACCCCAATATTATTGTCAAGGGGTTAATCAGTGCTCACAAGGCTGGGTTGAAAGTGACGACTGTCGACTTAGAGGCACACTATCTTGCTGGGGGTAACGTCCTTAATGTCGTCAGTGCGCTCATCGCCGCAGATAAAGCGAGGATTGAACTCTCTTTTCAACGCTCTTCCGCTATCGACTTGGCAGGGCGTGACGTGTTTGAAGCCGTGCAGGTCAGCGTTAACCCACGTGTGATTACGACGCCTCGCATCAGCGCGCTCGCCTTGGATGGTGTGGAGTTGATAACCACTGTACGTATTACAGTCCGAACCAACATCAATCGACTCGTCGGGGGTGCAGGTGAAGAGACGATCATCGCGCGGGTCGGCGAAGGTATCATCAGTGCTATCGGTGCTTCTGAGACCTATGAAGATGTACTCGAAAATCCGGATATCATCACGAAAACAGTGCTTGACCGCGGACTTGATGCTGGCACGGCTTTTGAAATCCTTTCTATCGATATCGCTGATGTCAACGTCGGGAAGAATATCGGCGCGGAACTCCAAGCAGAACAAGCCGAAGCGGACTTGGTTGTCGCACAGGCGAAGGCGGAAGAACGGCGCGCCATGGCGGTAGCCCGAAAACAGGAAATGACTGCCAACGTACAACAAAAGCGTGCACAAGTCGTTGAAGCGGAAGCGCAAGTCCCTCGCGCCCTTGCCACTGCTTTCCGTGAAGGCAATTTGAACGTTACAGAGCAATAACTCAACTTTTAGTAGTTGACAGTCTTTAGGCATCGGTTCTCGGTTCCTGAAAATTTTTGTTTTGATAATTGTTCATACTCCATTCCGGTTGGAATTCACCGAAAACCCAGGGAATGCCATACGGCATTCATACCGTTAATTTGTGGAACGTAGTGGAACGATGACCATATTTGATAGTTAAAAAATGGAGAAAAGTAAACATGGCACCAACAATGATAGCAGTTATTGCTGTCCTACTTATACTGTTCATAATTATTATTACCTGGCTTGTTCCAATCGGTTTGTGGATTACTGCGATTGCAGCAGGCGTAAAGGTCGGTATTTTCGACCTCGTTGCGATGCGCTTACGGCGGGTTCCACCGGCTTCAATCGTTGAACCCCAGATTAACGCAACAAAGGCAGGTTTAACGCTTTCTCTTGATGATCTTGAAGCGCATTACCTCGCCGGTGGGCGCGTCGGTAGTGTCGTCGCGGCACTCATCGCTGCGGATAAAGCCAACATTGACCTCGGCTTCGCACAAGCCGCTGCGATTGATCTCGCCGGACGCGACGTTTTGCAAGCCGTTCAAGTCAGTGTCACCCCTGAGATTATTGACATCCCTGAGAGAAGCGATACCAGTGGCGGCATCACTGCTGTGGCTCGCGACGGCATCCAGCTGATTGTGAAGGCACGTGTTACGGTGAGAGCCGACATTGACCGGTTGGTCGGTGGTGCGACTGAAGACACCATTCGCGCCAGAGTCGGTGAAGGGATTATTACAACGATCGGTTCTGCTGCAAGCCACAAACAGGTCTTAGAAAATCCTGTCCTCATCTCGGAAACAGTCCTCGCAAAAGGTTTATCCGCAGGCACTGCTTTTGAAATCCTCTCCATTGATATCGCCGATATAAACGTTGGTGAAAACGTCGGTGCTAAATTACAGACCGATCAAGCACAGGCGGAACTCAAGATAGCACGCGCAAAAGCGGAAGAACGGCGGGCCCGTGCTCAAGCGGAGGAAGAAGAGAACAAAGCACTCGTTGAAGAAATGACGGTTGGACTTATTGAGGCTGAGGCAGAAATCCCGCGCTCTATCGCTGACTCCTTTGATTCCCAGCAAATGAGTGTTATGGATTATTACACCCTTCGCAATATACTTGCTGATACGGAGATGCGCCAATCTATCGCATCGCCGGGTGGCACGCAGGAGATGGACACGACCCGTTCCGCACACTCCCTTGGACTGTCGTAATCCGCTGGATTTTGTAGCATAAACTGTTAGTTTGTGTTCTCAAGGAGAAAATTGATGGAAAATATCATCCAGATGCTCATCCCTTTGCTTATTGTGATTTTGACGTTTGTTTTGGGCAATCGTCGGCGCAGAACGCAGGGGAACGTTGAAAGAGAAGCTGAGGAAAATGCTACACCAGAGGGCAATGCTGCACCACCGCCTTTCATGGAAGATTTTCCGTTTGAGACGCAGCTGGAAGACATGATACTTCAGCAGGACGAGATAGATGAACCACCGGTCGCTGAAGAACCAGAGCCTGTTGCCGACCCAGAACCCGTTGAGGATCCACAGCCGCAACCGCCTCCTGTGCCTGTTGAATCCCCAGCAGGTATACGCTCTGTCCCTGCCACGGCACTACTGGATTTGTCACCGAGAACGATTCGTCAAGGGATTATTCTTCGAGAAATCCTCGGTCGTCCCAGGTCCCGCCAACGCGGCGCACCTTTCCGAGATAGAGACGACTTATAGGCACACAAGATTATTGGTTAATGGTTGTTGGTTATAAGTTATTAGTTAAAGAGACACACTGTAACAATTCACGACTTCTTGGCGTACGCTAAATCCGTGAAAATTGTCACAAAAGCACCTCTTAACTGACAACCAACAACCAAGTACTAACAGCTAAGTACCCATGATGCGTCTCTTTTATAAAGCTTTCCTGATCTCTGCCATTTTTCTACTGCTCGTCGGTTGCTCCCGCCGCCAAGAAATTACCGAACCGCAGCTACCTGCTTACGCCGAGTTCCCGCCATACGCCCGACATCTCAAGGGGTTCAAGATTTGTCTGGATCCGGGACACGGCGGACAGAGCCATGTCCCAGATTACAAACGAGGTCCGACAGGGCTGCGTGAGGCTGAAGTTAATCTACGCGTAGCCTTCCACCTACGTGATATATTGCAAAAAGCCGGTGTCAATGTTATCATGACGCGGGTCGATGATTCTTATGTAAGCCTACCGATGCGGAGTCAGATTGCGAACGAAAGCGATGCGGATTTCTTCATCTCGCTGCACCACAACGGCATTGATAATCCCAAGGTTAATTATACCTCTACTTGGTATCACGGCGATGCGGATGACTCGCGCCACAGTCTTGACCTCGCTCGCTATATTCAACTGGGTGTTTCGGACACGCTCCAGTTACCTACCTCTCCAGCCTCCGGACTTTATTCGGACAAATTAATAGCCGCCTCAGGGTTCGGGGTCTTACGGCGAACCAAATGTCCAGCTGTCTTATGTGAGGCATCTTTTCTCTCGAATCCTGAGGAAGAAGCGCGACTGCGGGATGACAGCTATCTCAGGAAGGAGGCGTACGGCTACTTTCTCGGTATTGCCCGTTATATTGAGGGCGGATTTCCGAAAGGCGTTTTGGTAAACCCACAACACGCATCTGTCGTTGAAACAAAAACCCCACGCCTCCAAATTCGGGTTAAGGATGGTCTTCATGAACGCGGGGCGTGGATGTTGAAGCGTCAGCAGGTTTTTACGGACACTATCCGCGTCAAAATTGATAACGTGCCTGTTCCACATCACTACGACCGCGGGACGGATTTGATTACGGTTGCTATTGAAAAACCCCTTTCAAACGGTGTCCATTTCGTCCAAACTGAACTGGTAAACTACTACGGGAATCACAGTTTGCCTGTGCCGCAGTGGTTTAAAGTGGCACCCTCTGCGGCGCAGATACAACTCAGCGCGTGGACAGAGGTGCTTCCTGCTGATGGGAAAAGTTACGTCGGCATCTCCGCAACCGCACGCGATGCGGATGGGATGCCGATTGCTGACGATGAACCGATAGCGGCGCAAACGTCATACGGAGTGCTTGCAGAGACCCGTCAATTCTCAAAGCGTGGCGCAGCGCAATTTTATCTCTACGCACCTGATGTGCCGGGCACAGCGACGGTAGAAGTCTCTTACAGAGAGATGCATCTGCCACTGACGATTCGCTTTGAGGACACAGATAACGCAATTGTGCAAGGACAGGTCTCTGATGCTGACTCGGGTGAACCGCTTCAAGGCGTGCAATTGCAAACTGACTCTGGGTTAACTGCAGCTACAGATGCTGAAGGACACTTTTTCATTATGACCAATCCAGCATCAGAAGTCTCCGGTGAGACCCAAACAACGCTTCATATCTCTAAAAGAGGGTACTATCCAGAGGAGCACAAAATTCGGATTCAACCGAATCAGGCAACGGTTATCAAATCTGAACTCTATCCTATTGCGGATGGCGTATTTGCTTCAACAGTCATCGTTCTTGATTCAAAAAGCGATGCACCTGCCACCAAGCAACTCATCGAAACCCTGCAGCCGATGTTAGAGCTTGCCGGAGCAAGGATCTATAATATTCATACCCCTGGAATAGAAATGTCCGTGAAGAAACGGATAGAGATGGTGAATGCTATTGAGGGAAGCGGATATTACTTGCAAATTAATCACGGACAGTGGCGTAAAGGGCAACCCACTCTGGTTGCAGCACACTATCGAGGCAATCAAGGGACAGAAACCTTTTTGAAGCGCATACTTGAACAGTTCAAAGAGACACCTTTTGAAACCGCTATTACCACTGTGCAAGATAGGACAACCCCTGAAATCCAACAGACGAACAAGATGGCAATGACCCTTGAAATCAAAACTTTAAATCATCCTGATGCCTCTATCGTGAAGGAGGCACACGCTATTTTCTTCGGGGCATGGACGTTCCTGAAGGGCGATGGAGAGATTCCATCAGAAAGACAGAAACAGTTTATGGTATATTTAAAAGAGATGCAAACATATTCTTCTTTTTAGACAGCGCGTAGCTTGAAACATTGTCCTGCAAGCCTATAGAGGCTTGCATCAGGAAAGCGGATCTACGGAAAGGCAGGTTGGAGGGGCGACCTACCTGAACGAACCGCAAGGAAAATTAAAAAATGGATATTGTCTCCAAGATCACAGATTTGCAGCTCCAACATCCATTCAAGATTGCTCGCCGGGCGACAGACGCATACCGGCAGGTTATCTCTGTAGAAATTGATGGCGGCATCGGTGAAGCGGCACCGGCGCAGTTTTACGGTGAAACTGTTCAGACGGTTCGTGTAGCGTTGGAGGTTATTGGGTCGGAACTCCCCGACGATCTTGATGCGATTCATGACGTAATGGCGACTGTTGAGGCAACACTCGGCGGTAATTACGCCGCAAAATCCGCCATTGATATGGCACTCCACGATCGACTCGCTAAAAAACTCGGGGCCCCACTCTATCAACTCTGGGGTCTCAATCCACATAAAACGCCTCACACATCGTTTACAATCGGACTTGATGAACCGGAGATAATGGCGGAGAAAACGAAACAAGCTGAGGCATATCCGATCCTGAAGGTCAAGCTCGGCACACCTCGCGATATTGAAATAATTCAGGCACTCCGTGACGTAACGGACAAACCCATCTATGTTGACGCAAATACAGCATGGACACCGAAAGAGGCGGTTCGCAAAATTCGCGAACTTGCGCGATACGGTGTGGAATTGATTGAGCAACCGACCAAACCCCATGATTTGGCTGGACTTAAATTTGTCCGTGAGCACGCCGAGTTACCGATTATTGCCGATGAAAGCGTCAAACGTGCGAGTGATATTCCGATGCTGGCTGAATGTGTTGACGGCATCAACATCAAACTTGTCAAATGTGGTGGGTTGCTTGAAGCACACCGTATGATACATGTTGCCCGCACACACGGCTTGCAGATTATGATTGGTTGTATGATTGAGAGTTCGCTCGGCATCACTGCCGCTGCGCACCTAACACCACTTGTAGATTATGCCGATTTGGATGGCAATCTGCTTATTGTGAACGATCCGTATACGGGTGTAACGCTTGATAAAGGTAAACTCATATTGCCAGAACGCCCCGGCATTGGGGTTACGGAATAATATGTTTGTGGACTGTATCCGAAACAACACTAAACTCAAGGGAGACTGTAAAAAATGACAAAACAGAACCGAAACGTCCTCATCACCGGCGGCACCGGTATCTTAGGGAGTGCTGTCACTAAAGCATATCTCGCTCAAGGCGACACTGTTGCTGTTACGTATCTCTTCGACAACGAAGTTGAACGCTTCAAAGAATACAACCCTGAACTCAGCGAAGACGTTACCTTCCTATACGCAAACGTTACCGAGGAAGCCGAAGTTCAGAAAACCATTGAGGAATTCTTATCCCAATTTGGTTCGCTGGATGTCTTGGTAAATATCGTCGGTGGGTTTGTCGGAGGAATCCCAACAGCCGAACTTGAAGTAGATAGGTGGGATTTCATGATGGACCTCAACCTAAAATCCGTCTTCCTCTGCTGCAAGACGGCGATCCCCCACATGACTGCACAAGGGTATGGAAAAATCGTTAACGTCTCCGCGCGCGCCGGATTAAAAGGCGAAGCCGGTTTAAGCGCATATTGCGTTTCCAAAGGCGGCGTCCGCACCTTAACGGAGTCATTGGCTGCCGAAGTGATGGATTCAGGGGTCAACGTCAACGCCATTATGCCAAGCGTAATGGACACACCTATGAATCGGGAGGCTATGCCGGACGAAGAACACGACCGATGGGTCGCTCCCGCCGATGTCGCCAAAGTGATATGTTTCCTCACTTCTGACGATGCCACTATCATTAACGGTGCTGCCATCCCTGTTTACGGCAGAGCCTAATCCATTCATCTCTTGTATGGGCGGACTGCAATGTCCGCCCATTTCGTCAAGCCGATATCGCACATACCTATTCACCCCTCGTTGTCCTGTCCTATTTTGTGCAGTGCCCGAATCTATTTGCCCGATTTCGTGCAGTTTACCGATACACTGCTTCAAAATTCGCCTATATCGGCATTTTCAGGAATGGCACACAAATTGCTTATACCGTACAAAGTTCGTGAAGTGTAATGAAACTTTCAAACCACTATAAAGACTTTTGGAGGCAGGACGATGCGTATCAAAAAATTCTCAAGCGCACTTGCGATCTCAGTCGTGTTCCACATTATTGTTGCTATTATTGCCGGTTTCTATTTGGGAACGCAAAACTTACACTTCAAAGACCTTGTTGAGGCAGAGATGGTTTTACTTCCAGAATCACCGAAACCGAAGGTGCGTAAACCCGTTGTCACACCGGTCATCAAATCGCCTACTCCTATACGGAAGCTCTTTGTCGCAGCGTCAAATTCTTCACCGCAAGCGCGAATGTTGTCAGAACCTTCCCGCAGTAGTATTACGACTGTAGTGGAACAGAGCCAGCCTATGTTGCGTGGACCTGAGATGAGCAGTGCTGGTGCGGCACCTGGTCTGCTACCTTTATCGCAGGTAGGGGCATCGCGTTCGCCACAGATAATATTAAACCCACCAAACGGTGCTGCCTATGGCGATGTTTTCTTTAAAGGGGCTGGCACTAATCCGTTCATTGATACAGAAGACGATGCGTTTTCGACGTTTGGCATGGATGTAGATACCGCTTCTTATACTGTCATGCGGCGTTTCCTTCGAGATGAACGCCTCCCGCCACCAGAAGCCGTACGCGTTGAAGAGTTTATCAACGCATTTGATTACAATTATACACCTCCATCCGACGAGACATTCGCTATCCATCTTGAGGGTGCGCCTTCAAAGTTTGGCGAAGGGAAGCGGCTTCAATTGCTTCGCATCGGCATCCAAGGACGCATCATTCCTGACACGGATCGAAAGGATGCTATACTCACCTTTGTGATTGATGTTTCCGGTTCAATGCGTATGGAGAATCGGTTAGAATTGGTGAAACAAGCACTAACGCTGCTGGTGGGGCAACTCCGTCCTGAAGACAAAATAGGTATTGTTGTTTACGGTTCCAATGCTCGGGTTGTCCTTCCACATACCAGTATTGTCAATCGGGAGTACATCTCAGCCGCAATTCGTGCCCTTGCACCAGAAGGGGCAACAAATGCAGAGGCAGGACTTCGGGCAGGATATAAGCTCGCCCTCCAGAATTCAAAGCCTAATTGCATCAACCGTGTGATTTTGTGTTCAGACGGTGTTGCGAACGTCGGACAAACCGGTTCCGACGCGATTCTCAAAGAGATTCGCACCTACGTTAAGGAAGGCGTGACGCTGACAACGGTCGGTTTCGGGATGGGGAATTACAACGATATTCTCATGGAGGAACTCGCAAACAACGGCAACGGGAGTTATGCCTACGTTGACACCCTGAACGAGGCGAAACGGATCTTTGTTGAGAACTTAACAGGTACACTGCAAGTCATTGCGAAAGATGCCAAAATTCAGGTCGAGTTTAACCCAGAAACAGTCAGTCGGTTTCGGCTGCTGGGGTATGAAAACCGGAGGCTCGCGCATGAAGACTTCCGTGATGACACTGTAGATGCTGGCGAAGTCGGTGCGGGACATAGTGTCACTGCACTCTATGAAATTAAGCTTCACGAAAATGCCGAAGGCAAACTCGCGACGGTCTCTATCCGACATGAAAACTCAGACATAGGGAATGTAACAGAAGTAAACAGGTCAATCTCTACGGATACGCTGAAAGGTTCATTTGAAGATACAACACCTGCATTCCAACTGGCTGCTTCTGTGGCTGAGTTCGCCGAAATCTTGCGAGGCAGCTTCTGGGCACAAGAAGGAAATTTAGAAATCGTGCGTGAGACGCTTGAAGGTGTCTTAACGAAAACTCGGAAACACAGCGAGAGAAACGCAGAACTGCTAAGTCTTGTGCGTAAAGCACATCGCTTTAAGGAACGACAGGAAGGATAACATATTTTATTCGCTGGCGAGGTTCCTAACCTCACCAAATCACGTTAGGGGGCAAACGGTGCTTTCAGTTGCGTCTGTACAAGCCTCTCTAAAATTTGCAGGCGCAACGCCGTTTCAATATCCGCAACTTCAGGTTTACCAGCGAGGTTATCTATTTCATTTGGATCGTTTTGGACATTGAACAGAAGATAGACCTCGCCATCCGCATTAAGCGCAGCCTTCCACTCCCGATTCAACAACATAATCTCGCCTTGTATCTCAGAGATTGCAAAGTCTCGGTGTGTCGCTTCGGTGTCTGCTAATACCGGACACAACGACTTCCCGAATTGACGGTGTTCCAGTTCGCCGCCTGCCAGTTCGACCAGTGTCGGACCAATATCAATCCATTCCACTGGACTCTCAGAAATGGCTCCTGTAGGAGAGGTTTGTAACCCCGATGCCTTCGGCGTTCGCACGAGTAACGGTATCCTGACTGCGCCGTTGAGGAAATTGCTTTTATAGATGAGTCCGTGATCACCGTTCATTTCACCGTGGTCGGAGGTGTGGACGATAACTGTATTTTCAAGCTCACCGCGCCCCTCAATTGCATCGAGAATCTCACCAATCTGCGCGTCAATGAGCGTCACATTACCTGCATAATTCGCGCGCAGCCGCCCAATTTCTCCGGGTTCAAACGTCGGGTTCACCCGCTCCATAAGTCGATCCAAGTGACCGCTGGGACGGTCTCCGGCAGGTTGACGTGGTATTGCTGGCGGCATCTCTTCGGGGTCATACATGCTGGCGTACGGCTCCGGCGTATCCCACGGTTCATGCGGCCCACCGAAACTCACCCAGCAGCACCAAGGCTCTTCACGATTGTAGTTTTGCAGATATTGCTTCGCCTGCTGTCCGACATAGACATCAGCGTAGTTTTCGAGTCCCAGAGTAGATGGGCGGACAAGGTATGGCTTCGTACTGAACCGTTCTCGGTAATCGGCGCGATACGCATCCCATAACCCTTTCGTTTCCCATTCCACTGTCATGTGGGACAAGACATTCGCACTCGCCCGCGGTCCCCCGATCTCGTTCACATCGTCCAACCCGTAAGCGTTCATTAACCCTTCACGTTCTCGAAGGTCCCCGCTGTGTGGATGGAGGTGCGTTTTCCCGAACAGACTCGTACGGTAACCCGCGTCCCGTACGGCTTGCATCCATGTCGGTTTTTCGGCAGGCATCTGATGGTTCATGTTATCCCAGACACCCGTGTTATGTGGATACAAACCTGTCGCCAGACTGAGCCGCGTCGGGATACAGACCGGCGATGTCGTGACACAATTCGTGAACCGAACGCCTTCACTTGCGATGCGGTCGAGGTTAGGGGTTTGTATCCAATCGCCACTACACCCCATCGCGTCCCATCGCTGCTGATCGGTCATAAGGAAAAGGATATTCGGATTTCCCATAGTTACCCTCTTTCAATTCCGGCTTCCGTGAAAGCACTCGATAATGTCTCGTAAGAGAGCGTCGCCGCAGCGAGTGGATCGTAATCTTCGCGCCCTTGCACCATAAAACTTACCTCAGCCGTAATAAACCCATCATAACCGTGTGCCTGCATCTCTTTGAGGTAGTGAACGTAGTCGAACGGACCTTCACCGGGAATCAGAAACTCGTGATTCGGTGCAGTGCCGCGTTGATCCTTGACGTGTGTATGTGCTGATACCGGTGCTAACGCCGCGACCGTTTCTTCTGTCGGCATGCCGATAATATCAAAATGACTGATGTCGAAGTTAACCTTCAGATATGGCGAATTGACGATTTCCAAAAGTTCAAGCACCTTTGCAGGGGTGTCGATAATTGCACCGACGTGTGGTTCCATAGCGATGGTGACACCGCGCGAGGCACCGTAATCGACGAGTTCTCCCACCCGTTCCGCGAGAAAATCCTTTTGCGTATCCCATTCCTCTGGCTTTCCGCCGGGCGTTGTATTTACTGCGGGCAGTTCGTCGCCTTGTGCGAGTTCAACTGCCAAATCAACCCCACCTTTGAGTCGCCACATATTTTGCGCATGTCTGTCTGGATCTGTCTCTAGCAAACTCGAATGGGCTGCGATTGCAGGGAGTACCAAATTGTGTTCTTTTAGCAGAGACGCAATCCGTTTCCGTTCTGCAGTGTCAAGTGTGCTGAGCTCGGTCGTAAAGCGCGGGATAATGGTGAGTTCAAGCCCATCATATCCGAGTTTCGCGATGTGGGAGACGGCGGTGTCTATAGGGACCGTGGGCATCCCCCATGTGCTATATCCAATCTTCATTGTGATTTTTCTCCTGAAGTCTAAGACGGAGCAAGGCAAATGTCGAGGCATTCGCATTATAAAATTGTCAAAAAATTGAACCGAGCCAATCGTTTAGCAAGAAATCGACGCGTTGAATTAGCAGGGCAACACGCCCCATAACCGTGTTACCGAATGCTGAACCGAACCCAATCATTAAAAAAGCGATGCCGACTTTTGACATCCATTTGATACCGCCGCGGTGTTCTATAGAGAAAAAGAAATAGGTGAGTGTACAAACCACCCCGACAACCATGAGGACTGCCTCAAAGATTCCGAAACCTGAAAGTGTCCCCGCAGAAATAGCAGAAAACGGTTCGACTGTTCCCCGTGTCTGCTCGAAAATATTAGCGCGTAGTACATTTGGAATTGCAAGCCCTGAGCCGATACCTATAAGAATAGCAGTCGGGTAACGAATCAACCAAGTCTGCCGTGGCGACAATGCGGAGAAGTACAACAAGCCGATGACTATAGGAATCAATTTTATTAGACCAGTTAGGGATTCCCCTGTTACCGCTGCCCAGAGAGGTTGCCATGCTAATGGAATAAAAGCTTGGTGAATTGAGATCACAATACTGTATCCGAGGGATACGCCTACGAAGAGGTGTTCCGCAAATCGGTAGAATGGGTTATCTCGGTACAGAAAACTGTAGATACAGAGCGTCAAAAACGCGGCAATCCAGATGCCAAATAATTCCATCAATTTACTCCTCTCGCCCTTGATGAACGAAGAATGCAATATTCCCGATAACGACTAAACCGATAATTAATAAGTGAACAAACGATTCAATGTTGATCCAGAGTGTCCCTTTTGCAGGTGCACCTATTAAACGTTCATACTCTGCAGCCCCTGCAATTCCTGGAATCAGACCGATTAATTGTCCAGTTTGCAAGTACGGATACATCTGTGAGATGATCACGCCTGTGACACCCGCTGCGATCTGTTGATTGAATTGCACGTTCGCGTAGGTAATCCAATATTCAGTGAGATTGCCAGCGGACAGATCAACAAGGAGATCAATTTGATCATAGTTGGTGACATTTTGCATCAGTGGGATTTCCGAGATCGGTTTCCCATTGAAGTCGGTATCAAAAACGCTGGCGATCTCTTTTCCCATGCCGAGTATAACTAATTCATAGCCAGGGCGGTACCCCAGGAAAACGTAGTCCTCGCCATCAACTGCGCCTGTTTCTTCCACAACTTCTTGAATCAATGTACTTCCCATGGTTGTCCCAACTGCATAAAGCGTGAGTGCAATGACCCTAACGTCTTTCTCAAAACACTGCTTCAAGACAGCTCTTGCCATCGGATTCAGTTCTGCTAAAGAAGCGGGACCATAGTCGAAAGCCAACATCAGGGTTCCACCCGCAGGGATTGCTTCAATGTAATCGTAGAGTTTTTGCGTTGGTTCCGATACCGAAATCCGCATGCTCACTGGGAGCAGTGTAGGTATAATAACCGCTAATGCCACAAGGATAAAGACGATCCGCCGATCTATATTCATCAATTTCTCAAGCATTCGTTAGTCTCCTCCCCCGAGATACGATCGTTCAATTCCCAACAGAATCCGTATAGATTGCGATATCGCACCTAAACTCACACCGAGGATAATACCCCGTCTCGCTGAAAGATTCGGGTTATCCAAAATCCACTGTTTCATACCTGAGGTACTATTCTCCCAAGGCAGCCACGAGAACACCAGATCGCCTACTGGCACGTTTCCAAGCATTACAATCAGAGCCGTAATCAACAGTAAACTTGCTTCAAAGGTTCGAGCGCGAAAGGCACGGTATGCTGCTGATGCAATAAAGAAAGCAAGGAGCGAAAACATTGTTGCATCCATGGGAACTTGGACATTATTGAATAACCACTCAAAGATGGAATTTTGCGGTCCAAAGGGAACACCTATCACCACCATCGCCAGAATCCCGACAAATACAAAAATACTATACTGCCAATGTTCGGCGCGACGGCGAATCTTTGTGAGATGCGTTTGGATGAGAGTGAATGAACTCAAGATGAGCGCGAAGGGAGTAATAATCAATGCCCACCCAATGACCTCTTGGTAAAGGCTTTGAGAGGACGAATGTGGGATGAATTGTGTGAGGATCATCACAATTCCAAAAACAAAGCAGAGAATTAAGGGAACTTGTCGTCGCATAAAACCTCCTAACTTACCCGCTGTAGGAGTGTTGTGATCCAACTAATACCCGCTAATTCAAGAATCACACCTAAAATGATAACAGCGAAAATGATCACCTTTCCCCAATCTTGCCCCCTGATACTGCCGAGAAGCATCGGTTCCTGAGAAAGGTAGGCACTCGCAGTATAGAGCTCTTCGCCAATTAAAGTATAATCGCATGCAGAAATGAAGAAAGGGAGTTGGTGTTCAGAATCGGTTCCAGCAATTTGGATGGCACCGATGGAGTTACCCGTTTCCGCGAGGATAAGGGATTCTGCATAAAAAGTACCTTGTAGAAATATTGCTGCCGGTTTTTCTCGCAACATTATCCCATCTACACCCGCGGCGTAAGCGAACTGGCTATCAGTGAGGAAGAAAATATTTTCTTCGCTATAGGAATCAGGACGCCCTTCGTTGAGGTATGCTGTTTTCACCATCTCGCGGACGACGTTCATTACGATTGGATCGTTGCAGGGTACATGCAAAGGGGTTTCATAATCAGCAGTTCGACGCGCAACCTGTCCCAGAATATTCATACTCGCGATCGTCGCCGGTCCACTCACCCCACCGAGCCCAAGCACATACAGAATTGAGCGCCCCATTTCTGTCGCGCGGCCGATGGCTTCATTTACGGCTTCAAGTCCTGGAATCCGCCGAATGAAGACTTCTTCGCCGCTCCGAGCCTGATAAATGCTTGTGACAATTGCAATCGAAAAAGCAATCATCGCAATGAACAGCGGGATTTTGCCCGTATGAAACCATTCACCTGACCCACTAACGGGTGTCGTCTCTTCAGATTCCACCGTCGCTTCTGTCGCGCTAATCGCACGTACGATATAGGCGTAAGCGTTCCCTTTTTCAATTGTTGAATCAACGTAGGTTGTCGCGCCAGCGGGTAGGAGTTCACCAATCTCTTCAAGACCGCCACCAGGAATCCGGCGTAGGATTTGGTATCCACTGATACCGATGTCCGCCGGTGCTGCGTCCCACTTAACGGTGATACTGCTGCCATCATCGTTCGGGGTATCCACCGCCGTCACGTTTGACGGTGGGGCAAGCCCTTGGCTAAACGCACTGCTAATCGCTATGCATAAAACCAAATAGACAGTTAGATATTGAATTATTTTTTTCATAAATGCTGTATTTCCTCGTTTAATGGTTATAAGTTATTGATTATAAGTTTTTAGTAAAGAGGTCGTTGTGAGTATTACCAACGTTTCTAACTGCCACAACGAGTGTACCAACAACCAATTACCAACAACTTCTCCATTGTGAAAGAGCCTCTATAACGTCCTGATCGTCAATATCATCTCGTATAACAACTTCTCCAATACGCGTCGGTAAAATAAGGCGGAGTTTGCCTCCTAATGTTTTTTTGTCTAAATACATCGCCTCACATAGTGTCTCTGGGGTGATGTCCGGCGGAAAAGCAATCGGCAAGTTCGCACGTTCTAAAAGTGCGCGTTGCCGTTGAAAATCCGTTTCAGAGAACATCCCCAAATTCGTGGCTAATTGCGCCGCGCAGTTCATACCGATAGAAACCGCTTCACCGTGTCGGTATCGGTTATAGTGTGTCACCGCTTCAAGCGCGTGTCCAAAGGTATGCCCATAGTTAAGCACCATCCGTAATCCACTCTCTTTCTCATCTTTTGCGACAATTTCTGCCTTATTGATACACGCACACGCAATCATCTCACTGAGTATCGCCCTGTCCAAATTCAAAATAGCGTCAAGATTCGCTTCGACCATCTCAAATAGCGGTTCATCTCGGATAACGCCCATCTTAATAACTTCAATAAGTCCTGCCCGCATGTCCCGTGGCGGCAAAGTTTCAAGTGTCTGGACATCAATCAGCACCAATTTCGGTTGATGAAACGCCCCAATGAGGTTTTTACCTTTTGGATGATTAATTGCTGTCTTGCCACCGACGCTCGCGTCAACCTGTGCCTGTAGCGTCGTCGGAATCTGAACGTAAGGGATACCCCGCATATACACCGCTGCCGCAAAACCGGCTAAATCCCCGATAACACCACCACCAAGCGCAATGACCGTTGAACTCCTGTCAAGTTGATGGTCAACCAGACTATCCTGTATCCGTGAAAACTGCGCCAACGATTTGCTCTCTTCTCCAGTCGGGACCTCAATAGTGTGGACATCAAATCCAACGTCTTCAAGACTTTGCTGAACGATAGGCGTATGGCATCCCTGAACAAAGGTATCCGAAACGATGAGTGCCTTATTTGATTTGGTATGTGCGGTCAGGTGTTGACCAACTCGACCGAGGAGACCTGTCCCGACAACGATCGGATAGCTGTTATCTCCGAGTTCCACGCGTAAGGTTTTCACTGTTTTGGGTCCCTCGTCCTTTTTGTATAGATATGCCGGATGTAACCGATAATTTCTCGAAATGATTGTTTCGTTGTTCTTACCATATAATCGGCTTCTGCGTAGTAGGGGTGCCGTTCTTCCAACATCGACCGAATTTTAGCGAGCGCATCGGGGGTTTGCAACAGTGGACGATGCGTCTGATGTCGGACCCGCTGATATATCTCCTCCGGTGTCGCTGTTAGGCAGAAAATGATTCCGTTTTGCTTTAATGCTTCCATGTTGGTCTCTCTCAAGACGACCCCGCCACCTGTAGAGATAACGTGGTTGTACAGTTTAGAGGCTTTACGCACAGCTTCGCTTTCGAGATCTCGAAAAGCCGGTTCACCGTCTTCCTCAAAGATGTTCGTGATGCGGCGCCCGGTATCCCGCTCAATGATGTCGTCTGTATCTACATAGCGCATCCAAAGCTGCGAAGCCAGGCGTCTACCGACAGAGGTCTTCCCAGTTCCCATAAAACCAACAAGCACAATATTAGGTTTTCTTTTAAATGATCTTTTCACCTGTTTTTTGCCTTTTTAACAGTTCTTTCTATAGGCGGTAGGCGAGGTTTCCTGAAATCGAGCATCTCACTTTACGCTGTAGGCGATTTGTTACAAGCCAACCTCTTAACTGATAACCGAAAACTGAACACCACTATAGCATTTATACAAATTATTGTAAAGGTTTTTGCAGGAATTTCTGAGATGTGATACAATTATGAGAGAATCGGTAAGTCTATGCAAACGCAGGAATCCGACGAGAAAAGGAGCAATAAATGGCGCGACAGCTCAGAATGGTACGTCCCAATTTAGAAAATTTACCGAAACTCGAACTCCCAATAGGCTATGGTATGCGTACTTACCTTGAAGGCGATGAGAGCCATTGGGCGCGTATTATCACCGACTCGTTTGGCGGTAGGGAACGCACCGCGCAAGATACGCGGGACCAGATTACCGATAGAGACGTGTTTCTTCCCGATGGATGCTACTTCGCAACATATCGTGATCTTCCCGTTGGAACGGCTTGCGCATGGCGGCAATCCGTTGATGAAAAGGAGGTCGGATACGTCCACATGGTAGGCGTTGTTGCTGAACATACAGGACATAAACTCGGAAAATGGGTCTCACTCGCTGTCCTCCACTATTTTCGAGACAACGGATTCATAAGTGCTATGTTGGACACTGATGACTTTCGCATCCCTGCTGTTAAAACCTATCTCAATTTAGGATTCATACCTGTTTATGTTGAAGAAGGACAATCCGAACGGTGGCAAGACCTCTTTAAAAAATTAAAACTCCCGCCGATGACATCACAAATCGGAAACGTCCGAAAAATGCTCCCTGATGAGCTCTGGGCGAAAGTCTCCGCTTAAATAGGACTTATGCAGGAAATCATTCTTTTCTAGCCCGAACTTTCCAGTTTGTGTGTTTTGTAGCACAAACTTTCCAGTTTGTGTTCTATTAAAGACAAATGGAAGATCAACTCAAAATGGGTCTACAGGATTTGGAGAATCTGCCGAAGGTCCAGTGTCCTGATGGCTATCACATCCGAACGTATCAGAAAGGGGACGAAGCGCATTGGGCTCGAATTATGGATGTTTCCTTCGTTGACCAAGGCAGAACCGCCCAAGATACGTATACGAATGTTATCGACCAACCCAACTTTGATCCCAATGGCTTCTGTTTCGTCGTCCACAAGGGTATACCTATCGGCACAGCGTGTGCATGGACGCGAGGTCTCCGTGGCAAAACCATCGGCTATATTGACATGCTCGCCGTGCTGCCGGAACACAGAGGCTATAAACTCGGAAAGTGGTTAACAGTGTTTGTTTTGGGCTATTTTAAAGCAAGAGGCGTGGCGTCCGTGATGTTAGACACAGACGATTTTCGACTGCCTGCAATCAAAAATTATCTGAATTTAGGGTTTGTTCCTATATGCGTCCGTGAAGGGCACAACCTGCGTTGGCGGAATGTTTTTGAAAAATTAGGTCTCCCCAAAAATGCGATTGCTTCGATCCTTCAGAAACCGTACGAATCTCTTTGATAACGCTATTATTTTTCCCATCCTCATTATCGGTTTCGCATTCCGCCTCATTGGTATAAATGTCGGTTTGCCCGACGCGCCAGATCCGCGCGAGGTCATAATTGCCCAAGATGTCCTGAACCTCATTCATCTCACAGCCGCCCCGCAAACCTATAACTGGCCCGGAACAGCGTGGTTTTACCTCATCGCTCTGATAGGCAAGCTGCTATCACTCGGCGGTTTGTCCCTAACAGAAGCCCGTGTAATTTTATTGGCGCGCTGCATCAATGTGCTGCTCTCCACAGCGACGCTCTGGCTTACCTATTGTCTCGGACGGCGGTGTTACAGCAGACGGATCGGACAAATCGCAGCAGGATTGCTCGCTGTTGCAATGTTACACGCCACCAACGAGTCGCGTTTCGCCCTCGTTGACATGCCAGCGACCTTTTGTGTGGTGCTGTTTCTCTATCTTGTAACGCGCTCGCGTTCTGCTTCGGATGGACTGCCCTCCCAGACTGCAGTATGGCTTGGTATTATCGCCGGATTCGGGTTTGCGGTCAAGTTCACGACTGTCTTCTGCGGTTTTTCGCTATTATGTTTCATCGGTAGCACCGGATTTTATAAAAGGCTCGCAACAGTCATCGGTGTTTCTGCTTTAACCTTCACACTCCTCTGCCCGTATTGGTTAATCGATCTAATTTCACCAACGTGGAATCTTTTCTTTGCAGATTTCTGGTATGAGGCAATCCACTATCACCAAGGACATTTCGGTCTCATTTCAACGGGGGATACTGGTTGGCTACAGCGGTTTACCTACCTGTGGAGCCTTTTGAAATGGGGTATGGGATTGCCGCTCGCCCTACTTGTCGGTTTGGGTGTGCTGCGAGGTATCCTTTCGCTGAGACGGGACATCGGCGGAGCCCCTACAGTGACGTTCGCCTTACTTGCCTTCGTTATTCCGTATCTACTCTTTATTGGGGTCCATAAAGTCAAGTTCGCCCGTCATTTGTTGATACTCTATCCAGTCCTGACTGTGCTTGCTGCAGCCGCGCTTGTGTATTTACCAAGTGCTATTGAAGCACTTTTCGGGTTCGGAGGTCAGCGGAAAATGAGAGGTTCTAAAAGTCTTACTGGAACAGACAGGTATAGTGTATTTGGAAACTGGATTGCAATAGTTGTAGGAGGGATTGTCGTACTTTATACATCGATTTATACGGCTGCTTTTGCCTTTGTCCTGACAGCACAACCGACACGCATTGCAGCTGCTGAATGGATAACAGAACACGTTCCGCCGGAAAAGATTATTGCCCGCGCCCCAGAGGTCTTATTCGACTGGCTGCTTCCCGAAGTAGACTTAGAGGTGATGGATGGGGAGGCAGCGTGGGTCCTTATCCTCGTGCCGGACCTTGAAGTATTCCAAAAGTACCAGAGAAGGTCCAAAGATTATCAAGAGCAGGATTGGTATCCTCTTGATGGAGTTGCTGTGGAGGAGACGCTGGCATTTTACGAGCGGATTTTAGGGGCAGGCAGTCCGTATGTATTGTCCCAAACCTTTAAGCGGACACCACACTTTTTAGGTGTTCAAATATCTGATAGGGGTGCTCCATTTCCAATGCGAGCACTGGTACATCCTGAACTCCGCCTCTACCAGCGTTGTGATTGAAAAAATCCTGAGATACGAAGGAGACGGCACCTCAGGTTGGGATCTCTCCAGCACCGTTACATCACGGGGGGTTCAAAGTACTTCTTCTGAACTGGAACGACTGCCGATAGGATTTGGTGAAGTACATCAGAAGCAAGAGTGTTTGCATCTACAATCCGAACTCGTTCTTGTGGGTAGTAGTCGATCAGGGGTTCTGTTTCTCGTTTGTAGACATCCCATCGATAGCGAACTACCAGCTCTTCGGCATCATCGATACGGTGCTCTTTCAACGAGCGTCCGCGAATCCGTTTAAACATCACTTCCCGATCCTCGCAAACCATGTAGATGACTTTAAAAACCTGCACAAAAGGTGCGATCAAATTTGCTTGTGTGATGTTACGTGGGATGCCATCAAGAATGAGCAGATCGCTTTTCGGGTTGTATACCTTATCACGCATTTTCGCCGCCATGTAGTCTTGCCAGATTTTGATTGTCATATCATCTGGCACTAACTTACCGATTCCTGCGTATTCTTGGAAAATTCGCCCGAATTTTGAATTGCGATCAAGTTCGCGGAACATGTCGCCGCTGGAGATGTGGAAAATACCGGGAATTTGTGCCAGCATTTTCCCTTGTGTTCCCTTACCGACACCGGGAGGACCGACAAGCAACACTGCTCGATAACACGGTCCGGTCGCCTCAGGTGGAGGGCTCTTATCCGTTATCATTTCTGTTTTTGTCCTCTGCCGCCTTTATTCTTCATTGAATTATAACGTGTCTTATATGAACAATTCACGCCCATTTCCGATAGTCTTAGGAACCAAGCAGGTGTTCAAGGATATAGAAATCCAAGCCTTCGTAGTCTCGAGCTGCGATAAACTCCTGCTCGACTTTTTTATCATAAGTTCGGACCTTTTCGAGTAGATTTAGAAAGGTTCGGCGGCTACTCAATAAATGTTTTGTGGAGATTTCGCGCGGTTGTGTTCGCATAACTTTCACATCTAGCCCTATGAACTCACCATTTCTGCCGTATCCGTTCTCTTCGAGCACCCGGACCTGATTAAATGCACGCCGTAAGTTGACCGAGCCGAATGCCTTGTCTTGGTCGAACTTTAGACCGTTCTGGTCATTGAGATGGACGCTCCAGAGCTTCTTATGGTAAAGGGCATACCCCATTTCATCAGAGGGTTCTAACCCGGCAAGAATCGCGTGCGCACTTTCAATTAACCCGCCAACACGCTCCGGCGCATTGCTGGCATACGCTAAACCGATAGCATGCCCAATCGTTGGTATGTAGGCGATGTCCATCGGTTCATTTGGTTTCGGTTCAATTAAAATGCGGATTTCTGAATCGTATTCGAGTAGAGCGTTAATGGCATCAAGAATCTGTCCAACTGCAGCTGCCGACGATTTCGTCTCTCGAATATAAGTGCCTTCGCGCGCGAGCCATAGCACAAGGTTTTTGCATCCAATCTCGTTGGCGATGTCCACACACCGTTTTGAGCGTTCCAGCGCGTAGTGTCGTTCTTTAGCGGAATTCGATGTATAAGCACCATCTATGGTTTGCGGAGATTCCCACAGCCGTGGTGCCACTACCTCTGCTGTTAACCCCTCACCATCCAGTCGCGCCTTAACCTTTTTCGTCTGCTCTATCAGTTCGACGTATGTTTTCTCGTCAATATCAGGGACAATGTCATCATCATGAAATTGGATACCAACAAAACCGAGATCTCGGTAAAATCCAACTTTCTTATCAAAACTAAACGATTCTCGAACAGGCGGTCCAAAAGGGTCTGTTCCCTCGTGTATGTTCCATGGTCCAAAAGAGAAACAGTATTCTGTTGCCCCTTTGACAGATTCACTCATCTTCTTTCTCCTGTACGCAGCGTTTTTGGAATGCCTGCCTCATTAGGTAAAAAATAATAGTATTTCTTCACGCTAATTAAAACGTTGCGATTGCTATGAAGGATACGGAAAAAACTGCTTGACTTTTCTAATAAGTATAAAGTATTATTTAAAATATGTCAAGGAAATCTGTAGGGACGGTTTTCATACCAATATTACACTGCGATGTATGCTAAAGTTGTAGAGGAATTGTCACGGAATGTCACTCTTATCTCGCCCCATTCTACCCAATCTCTTTCTATTTCTCACACGCATGCTCGTGTTGAATCTACTTGTCCATCCTACATACGCAGTGGATCAGGATGTTGAGAGTCGGACACCTAACCCAATTGCGGCCGAATCAATTGCTGAAGCACAGCAGTCGGCATTGCGGACAACATCATCGCATACCTTTAGTTTCCAAGACGTTTACGAAATAAATCTGAATTTAAATATACCCGGAGACATCGAATGCGTCGCCACAGAGGCGGATACAATTACCGTTGCCCTTGAAAAACAGACGCAAGCCACACATACCGGACACGACCTTGCTATCCGCAGCTACTTTGATAATATCTCTGTAACAGGAACCAAAGACAACGGTACACTTCACTTGAAAGTCCAACTCCCCGGAGACGATGGCACCCAGGCCTCCCCGGTTCCATTTTCCAGTATTGAGAATCTACCGGCAACATTCGATGGGCAACTCCGGTTGAAGTGTACAGTTAAAACCCCTTCGGATGTCTCCGTTAAACTTCAATCGAAGGCAGGAGAAATCCGAGTTCAGGGCATTCGGGGGAAGATAGAGATTAAAACGGAGACAGGTAATGTCCACTTAAATGAAACCTTAGGTAACTATAATGTGAATCTAACAAGTGGGAACATCAAAGGCAAGATTTTGTTGACACGCGGTCAGAACAAATTGGAGACGAAAAATGGAGCGGTTGAATTGACTATCCTTGACCCTGTTGCAGCACCGATGGATATCACTGCGCAAGGTGGAAACATCCTCTTGCAACTCCCTAAAGATTACGCTATTGATGCCCTGCTTGAAAGCGAAAAGCGGCAAGTCGTCATTAATCTACCGGCACAAATTGAAAGTGATACCGCACTCGCTATTGTTAACGAGGGCGGCCCGCTATTTCGTTTGAAAGCAACTCAAGGCATTTCGCTGCTACAAAGTATGCCTGCTGAAAGCCAACGGAACGGCCAGACAGATACAGAACCAGCGTCGTTGCTGGATGCTGCGCATCCTGTGCCGAGAGCAGAGAAGCCTCCGGTTATTGATGGAAATTTGTCTGAACTTGTCTGGCAAGCTGCCAGTGCTCTCTCGGTGTTTCAGAATGCTGAAGGCACTGAGGCATCTAACGATTTGACTGAAACTTTCTTGATGTGGGATGATCAAAATTTATATATCGGTGTGGTCGCACATATCCCCAATTCGCAACTACCTCGTGTCTCACAGACGCAGCGCGATTCCCCGATTTGGGAAGATGAGTGCATTGAAATCCTAATTGATGCCAATCCCCGAACCGATGTTTACCATCACCTTGTTATCAATCCAATTGGTGCGCTCTTTGACCAGCAGGTCAATACGCCCGGAGCGGCAAGTTTCCAATTCGCGCCAATAGATGTCCAATTCGCCCTGGACCAACAAACACAGAAGACTAACTTTGAAGGAGACCGCGCATGGGATTCAGAGGCGGAGGCTGCAACACAAATTAACGCTACTTCTTGGACCCTTGAAATTGCGATCCCGCGTGAAACGCTGGAAAAACCGGCGCAGCTGAATTCACAAAATTCGTCCGAGCTAAAAGATATATCGCTTTTTAACATTCACCGTAAGGCGCAGCTAATTACAAAGGATACTGAAAACTTTGTATCTACGACACAGCGCGAGTACAGTTATTGGTTCCCAACTTACTACGACGAGCATCCGTGGTGGCCCCATTTGCCACATGAATATACAGCATCACTTTCCGAATACATTGCCCCAGCGATGGGAGTTCTCCGCTTTGAAAGACGGTCACCTTTTCCTTCTGAAACCTTTGCAACCGAAGCGCAATTCCGAGTTGCATCAATTGAAATTGAAGGCAATACTGTGATGCCGACTCAGATCATCCAGCAACAAATCCCTATTCGTCCTGGAGATGTCATTACCAGCACACAACTCTCGTGGCTGCTTGCTGAACTGCGGAACCAAGATAGGTTCCAAGATGCACGTCTGGAAACGAAACAAGTACATACCGACGGGGCAGAAGGTGAACTTCCGGCTGCTATAGGTCTGCTTATTAAGGTCGCGGAAGCACCTACGATATTTGCTCGTGAAATTAAAATTAAAGGAAACCGGAGTTTCCCTATGGCATTCATTAGGAGGTGGTTCGACTTAAAAAGTGGCTATCTCGCTGTCGATGGCATTTGGCTAAAGCAACAACTGATTGCTGATTTTTATTTAAATCGTGGATATGAGTTCGCCACGGTTACCTATGAAATCGTCGGTGATGTGCTTACCTTTACCATTAATGAGGGCACATTACACGAAGTGCGTTTTATCGGAAATAACCGAATCTCTCGCGAGGAACTGTTAACGGCACTGAATATAGAGACCGCAGATACCGACGAAAAACCGAATTCACTGAATTCTGATGTTTATCATCGTTCCCTCGGACAGTCGAAAATAAACCAAATGCGACGGCAACTCAGCGCAAATAACGAGGACTTCAAATCAATCCAGAATTGGCGGGTCCAGCGCGAGGGCGGAAAAAACATCATGATTGTTGAAATTGAGGAGCAACCTCGTGCGAACACTTCCGGCTTCCCGATTCTTCAATTCAACCGTGTTCACGGATTAGTACTCGGCGCAGGCGGAACACTCGCAACCCGGCTCACAACCCAGCGCGCAGGTAAAGAGCAACTTTTCGGAGCCATAAGCCGTGGATTTTCCAGCGAAACATGGGACTATCACGCCGGACTTGAGAAAAGTTTTTTTACTCGGCAATCTCTCAAAGTCGGCGCAAGTGTGTATAAACTCACAGGCATCAGTTCTAATGCCGCGCTAAGTTCCGGTAATGTCAATCTGAGTGCTGCCTACTACGGTTTCGACCTTCAGGATTATTACCGCCGTCAGGGTGTTCAGGGATGGGTAACCTACGCACCTTCGGAATGGCACTACTTGCGACTCGAATTGACAACGGAAGCACACGATAATCTCTCCAAATCAACGGATTGGAGTTACTTAAATCGAAACCAAGTCAAGCGAGGCAATGCTCGAATTGATCGCGGTGTGTTGGAAGGGGTTGCCTTGATTTACGCCTTTGATACGCGAGACCACAAATCCACCACAAGACGACATTTTCATACTTACGCTTCTGCAAATGAACGAACCCAACGGGGGTGGCGCGGACAGTTCGGCATCGAAATCGTAAGCGGAGACTACGCGTTCAATCTCTATCAATTTGAGTTGATACGCTATACTCGACTGTTCGGTCCACATCATCTACATGTCCGGGTTGGTGGTGATTTTTCAGACGCGCCCTTGCCCACACAACGACTTCTACACCTCGGTGGCGGTGCTAACCTTCGAGGCTACGGTTTCAATAGATTTGCTGGAGATAATCGGTTCCTGCTTAACCTTGAGTATCGGTTTATCAAAGAGGTAACGCTCCCAGAATCTGATGCTGTATTTGGATGGGTGCTGAGCTGCTTCTTAGATTCGGGCAGGGCATGGTGGTATGACGATGTCGCATTTCCAGACCTTGGCGAATTCACGGCACAATTCAACACTGCAATCGGTGTCGGTTGTTCTGTTTTTATAGATCCGTCAGAAAATCTCGCACCTTGGAGTCTTGCGCTTGAGGTTGCAGAACCTCTGAGTGCATCGTTCTCGCTACGGGATCCACAAATCATTTTACGTTTGGATCGCATTTTTTAAACTATTGAATCTGAGCTGCTGCGTCCGTTGTCCTTGCAGACGTCCAATTGTTTGAGAACCTTTCATATTCTGAAGTAGGTTCTTACCAATTTTAAAGAATCAACGCGGCGGGGCTGACAACGGAAACCCCGTCCAGACATAATCATAAAAAATGAAGACTACACCACTCTATTACACCCATGAACAACTCGGTGCAACCTTTGCCAAAAAGCACAACGATTGGAATGTCGCTGCCCAGTTTACCGATGCTGTGTCCGAACATCATGCTGTCAGACGAAGCGTCGGCATTGCAGATGTATCTTATCGGGGTAGATATCGATTAATAGGGGAGGATCGGGCGAAATTTCTACACCGTATCATCTCTAATGATGTTGAAAGCCTCTCTACAGGACAAGGCACGTACGCCATGATCTTGACGCATCGGGGCAAGATTATCGCCGATTTTAATGTCTACGTTCTCAAAGATATGATAGGCATTGATACCGCCGCTGAGACGACAGAAACCCTCTTCAAGGAATTGGACAAATACATTATCGCTGACGATGTAGAAATTTCTGATTTAACTGCTGAAACCGGGGCAATCGCTGTCCACGGGCCCCAGTCATCAGATCTCATTCAGTCTGTACTGGGTATGAATGACCTCGCCGACTTATCTGAACGCCACAATCGTTTTCATGAAGCGGATGCCCTGTTCAATTATAATGCTGTATGTGTGAGAACAGATACCACAGGCGAGGTCGGTTATACACTTTACACCGCAGCTGAGGCATTGGTGCCGCTTTGGGAAAGGCTCATGCGTGAAGGGCAACGGTTTAGCGTTCAACCGATTGGTTGGAACGCCCTTGAGTCGCTTCGGATTGAGGCAGGCATTTCAAGGTATGGAACCGAACTGACCGATGCCGTCATCCCGCTTGAGGCGGAGTTAGAACACGCCATAGACTTTGAAAAGGGGTGCTATATTGGGCAAGAAATTGTTGCCCGGATGAAATATCGAGGGCATCCCAATCGCCTATTGCGTGGTATTGAAATTGACGGCATCTCTGCATCAGCAGAATCTTTTGAACTTTGCCAAGGTGCAAAGGTTTTCAATGCGGATAAGGCGGTCGGTTGGATTACGAGTGCCACCTTCTCCCCAACGCTCGGAAAACCGATCGCTATGGCTTACGTTCGGGTGGCGGTCACTGACGCTGGCAGTCGCGTTCAAATTGAGACATCAGAGGGGCAGATCGACGGTACGGTAGTCCTTCTACCGTTTGAAGTATAGTTTGTAGATTTCTCAGAACTTACTTTCTTATGTAGCATAAACTTTCAGTTTGTACCTTGTTGTACTGCAATTTATAACGAACCACTCATGCAACATCAATTTTCAGAAAGGTATTATATTTCATCGTGGCTACAATAAAGCCACATATATAGGAGGCAAATTTAAACATGATATACAGTAAGTTTTGTTTTCGTATATCCCTTTTACTCCTCTTCCCGATATTCCTTGGTGGATGTGGCCTCGCCAAGTTATCTCGGATTCAGAGTGAGGGGAATCTAACCGTCGTAGAATCTACCCTCGAAGGCAATCTCGGGACCCTTGACCGACTCGCTAAACTTGGAAATACAGGGCTCATTGTTAAAACCGCCCGCGCTTATTCGTCTTACGCTGGGTTCCTTGAGGATAGAATGGAGGAGGCTGAGATTGCTGGAGACTACGAGACTGCAGCAGAAATGCGGACACTGGCAATTGACCGCTATAAGCAAGCGGAGGCTTATGCATTCGACGTGCTCGCAAAATCCGATGAGGCGTTCACAGAGCCGAGAAGTGTTGATATGGAGACCTTTAGAAAAGCACTTCAGAAACTGGATAAAAAGCAGGTTGAACCCCTATTTTGGGCGGCTTACGCTGTGGCACGCGGGATTAGCCTTCAGAAGGATGATCCTATGCAGGTAATTGACCTCGCGCGGGTCGAACTCATGATGGCACGTATCCTTGAATTAGATGAAACTTTCTACTTCGGCAGTGCACATCTGTTTTATGCTGTCTATTACGGAGACCGAGCACCAACGATCGGTGGTGATCCGGAGAAGGCGAAGGAACACATTGAACGTGTCGACGAGATTAATGACGGCAAATTCCTAATGAGCAAATTCTATCTCGCGCGTTACTATGCCTATCCTAAACAGGACGCTGAACTCTACAAACGGTCTTTACAGGAAGTCCTTGATGCACCCTCGGATGTTTATCCTGGCGAGGAGGCGGCGACTGCCTTGGCAAAATCGCGCGCGAAACGTTGGCTCGATCAGATTGATATGCTTTTTGATTTAGAAGAAATGGAAGAAGGAGGCACTGAATAATGCTGAAAAAGAAAATCGACTCTAACGCACGCGCCCCTCGATTGGTGGGGGTGTTTCTACTAATTTTTGGGATGCTTTGTCTACCCATGGCAGGTCTCGCCGCGGAATCTATTAAGTTCGCAACCCTCGCACCGAAAGGCTCCACATGGATGAACAATTTTGAGGCGATGGGAAAGGAAATGCGCGCGAAAACAGATGGTGAACTCCGACTGCGTATCTATCCAAACGGTGTCCAAGGCGACGAACTTGATGTCGTTCGTAAGATGCGTGCCGGACTGATTCATGCGGGGGCGATGACAGCCACTGGACTCGGTGAAATTCAGGAAGAGGTGCTGATTTTCCAACTGCCTCGGATGTTTAAAACCTACGAGGAACTTGACTATGTCCGCGATTACCTCCGCGCAGATCTTGAAAAAGCCTTTATGGATGCCGGATATGTCCTGCTCGGTATGGGGGACATTGGCTATTATTATATTTTTAGTAATCAACCCATCCGCACTATTGCCGATCTTCAATCGCCAAGCGTCAAGATGTGGGCGCGCTCAAGCGACAAAATCGCACGTACATTTTACGAAAACGCCGAAATCGCAACTGTACTCAGAGAGGTTACACAGGTCCTCCCTTCGCTCTACGCCGGACAGCTTAACACTATCGTGGCATCTCCGTATGTTACTGTAGCATTGCAGTGGTATGATAAATTCAAATACATGAGTGATCTCCCTGTTAATGTTGGGGTCGGTGCCACAGTCATGACAAAGGAGAGTTTTGATCGACTCTCACCAGAACAGCAAAAGGTAGTACGTGAAACCGCGGACGCGTATCAGGATAGCTTAATTCAGGATATTCGGAAAGATAATGACAGGGCACTGGATGCGCTACAAAAGAAGGCTGGCATTGAGGTCGTCGAATTCGAGGATGAATCCCGCGAGGCATGGGATGCCATTGCCATAGACACCCATAACGCACTCGTCGGCGAAATCTATTCACAAGCCTTTCTTGATAAGATTAACGCCCTCTTGCAGGAATATCGGGAGGAAAATTAGGTAGTCTGATACAACGCACCAGAAACCTTTTCCAATAGGCGCGCTTCCAAAGCGCGCCTCCCAAATTTGCAGAGTTGTTTGACAATCACCTAATACCACAGCTCTGCTATCTTTCATAAAAATCGTTTGCCATTTTTCCGTGCCTATGCTATCTTATGTTTCTTGAGGAGGCGTTCAAAACCTGTGGCATCTATTAATGACATCGCAAATGAATTTATCCGAGAAGAGATCGAAGAATATCTTGAGCAGCCCGATGAGATAGAACTGACGATTGAGATGTTCGCACAAGCGACACCGGCAATGCAAGACATCGGTGCCGCACTTATTGATGGCGACCATCACACCGTTGATGAATTGACGGAGGCAGCACTTGAGAACGGCACAGAGGCACTGGAGATTATGGACGATGGACTCATCGCTGGAATGGGTATCGTCGGTATCAAATTCCGAGAGAACTTCATCTTTGTCCCCGAAGTCTTAGCCTGTGCCCGTGCTATGAAAGCCGGAATGGCATATATCGAACCCATTCTCTCCGACTCAGGCATCGATCCCATCGGTACTGTAATTATGGGGACAGTCAAAGGCGACCTCCACGATATCGGCAAGAATCTCTGCATCATGATGCTCCGTGGTGCCGGTTTCGTTGTGCACGATTTGGGGGTTGATACCTCTGAAGATGAATTTATGGAGGCCGTTGAGGAATATGAAGCACCTATCTTGGGGATGTCCGCGCTCCTGACAACGACAATGCCGAACATGGGGAAAACAATTGATGCCTTCATTGATGAAGACCTACGAGAAGAAGTAAAGATTATGGTGGGCGGTGCCCCTGTTACTCAGACATTTGCTGATGACATGGGTGCTGATGGATACGGTAAAGACGCACTCGCCTGTGTAGCACTTGCCAAGAAATTTCTCGAGGAAACGGACGAAGAGTGGTAACACTTCCGGGGTTATTCGATTTCTCAATCGATGGAGGACTCTTAATAACCGTACATCTCTTTATTTTTCTCAAACTTCACCAAACACCATCGTGAAACAAAGTGGAACGATGCCCAGGATCCCATAGTCAGAAAAATGAAAAAAATAGACAAAGCAGAATACGAAAAACGCCTCAATAAAATTACACAAATCTTTGAAGGATTGGTCACCCACGCCGATGTCCAAGCCACCTACCGATGCCCTTACAAAAATCGGCTTGACCACTGCACGGCGCAATTCGGCTGTCGAAACCAGCGGAAAATTGATGAAGGGACAGGACTCCTATGTGTCGGAGATGATAAATTGGATTATCGCAGCGCGTGGGAGATTGACGATTCAGAGGAATCAACAAGTGCACACGGCACCGGCACGATTACGTCTGACGGAAAAGTCTACCAACTTACCCCAGGAAAAACCGTTTTTGACTACGCAGACGATTTAGCCGTACAGGTACCTACCTCTTGTTTCCGAACCGGGCAGTGCCATGAATGTATTGTTGAAATCAAACGCGGAATGGACGCTCTCCAGCCACCCAACGAAGCAGAAGCCTTCCTACGAGACAACTACCGGCTTGCTTGCCAAGCCGTCGTTATTGATGTCGATAAAGACATTGACTTTACACCACTCCGTCGCACACCCAGAATCCTAACGCACGCAATCACAAATGACAACGAAACGCCAGAACTTAATCCACGCGTGAGCCATCGCGACGGCGTTGTCTATTACAACGACGAACCGATTGACCGCTATCGGGGACACCTTTATGGATTAGCCATAGACATCGGAACGACCACTGTGGTCGCGAATCTGGTTGATTTGGAGACAGGGGAAACAGTCTCTGTGAGTTCCTTTGAAAATCCGCAGCGTTTCGGCGGCAGCGACATCATGAACCGTATCAGTTACGACGGTGAATTTCATGGAGAACTCCGTCGTTCCCTCATCGCTGCGCTGAACAGCGAAATCATGGATATGTGCGATCGCCATGATTTTGTCCGACAGGAAATTTATGAGGTCGTTGTGGCTGGTAATACGACGATGCGCGATATCTTCTTCAAGCAGGATGTCCAAAGCATCGGTCAAAAACCGTATAAGTCAACGATTGAACACGAGTATCGGGACGGAACTCGTTCAACCACCGCTCTTACTGAAAAAACACGCCGGTTAGGTATCCGCGCGAATCCAAAGGCGATGGTTGTCAGTCTACCCTTAATTGCGAGCCATGTCGGCGCAGATGTCGCCGCCGATTTAGTCTCTATTGATATCCCGTCAACAGATGAGATCATCATGTTAGTTGATGTCGGGACGAACACAGAGGTAATTGTTGGCAATACGAAAAAGATGGTTGCTGCGTCGTGTCCTGCCGGTCCCGCATTTGAAGGCGGCGGCATTGAATACGGAATGCCTGCTTATCCGGGTGCCATTGAATCTCTGAAGTGGGAGGGACATCAATTCAGTTATGAGACAATTGATAATGAGGCACCTCAAGGGTTGTGTGGTTCAGGACTGATTTCGCTCCTCGCTGAACTCGGTCGGAACGATATGATGAGTCCGAAAGGCGTTTTTGCAGATAGAAAGCAACGTATCATGTCAATTTTGCCGGAACACGGCATCACTTTCTCGCGCGACGATGCAAGCAATCTGGCACAAGCAAAGGCTGCAAATTACTGTGGGCAGTACATCGTTTTACGGCACTTCGGTTGTGTTCCTACAGACATCACAAGGCTTTTTTTAGCCGGGGGTTTTGCCAACTATGTTAACCTACAAGATGCTGTTGACATCGGATTCCTTGCCCCTGTTCCGGAAGCAAAGGTCGTCAAAGTCGGTAACGCCGCAGTCGCCGGTGCGACAGCGGTTCTCCTTTCCGAGAAAAAACGCGCAGCTATTGAGGCACTCGTCAAGAATATCGAACACATTGAACTGGAGACCACACCCGATTTCTTCGATATATTCGTGGAAGGTTGTCAATTCAAACCCATGTTTTTTTAATCATCAAGTTTCAGGCAGGAGACCTCATCCTTCCGATCTAAAAAATTAGTACAGTGCCTACTTTAGGTGATGAGAGGTTTATTCACAATTGGAATACTGCAAGGACAACGGACGCAGCAGCTCAGATTTAATAGTTAAAAACTTTCAAGAACGTTTAAACATTGATGAACCGATTTTGTATGATGGCGGGTTCGGTTCGCAATTATTTACACGCAAGATAGAACTTGCCAATAGCGCACTCGCCAACGAGCTGCATCCCGCTGCCGTTATTGACATTCATTCAGATTATATCCGCGCAGGTGCTGAGGCAATAGGAACCAATACGTTTGTAGCATCGCCGCTGCATCTACAAATGGCGGGACAAAGTCCATCGGATGCCCAACGTCTGGTCCGACTCGCTGTTCAACATGCCAAAGCTGCTATCGAGCAGAGCGGTAGAGATGTCTATATCGCAGGTTCCGTCGGACCCTCTCCCGGTGCAATCGAAGCAGACAGCGGCGATACAACTTTCGGCATTCCAAATGTAGATGCCAGAGAAGCACACAAATTGGTGATCCATACTCTGGCAGAAGAAGGCGTGGATTTCCTTTGTCTTGAAACGATGTTTTCCGCGAAAGAGGCAGCAATCGCTGTAGATGTCGCACGTCAGACGGATCTCCCTATTGCAGTAAACCTAACATACAAGTGGACAAAGGAACGGCGGAGCGGCAAGGTCGTTTACCGGACAGACTGGGGGAATTCACCCGCAGATTTGCTGGACATCCTCACGGAAGGTGAATTTTCAAATGGGGACTCGTTATTAGATGCCGTTAGCATTATGGGTGTAAACTGCGGTGCCGAATCCAGACGAGACGAACACACGGGGATGCCTTATGCAATCACCGGGACCCAGCAACTGCATGCAGCTCTTACTGACAGAGGGATTCAGAGTAAGCGGATGATGGCATATCCAAACGCCGGAATGCCCAAACTTGATGAGAACCATCAAACCGTCTACACACAAACTCCCGAACAGATGGCAAGTTATGTCCCCGAGCTCCTCAAAGCCGGTGCCTACTTAGTCGGCGGATGTTGCGGAACAACACCGATGCATATCAAAGCATTTCGTGAGGCAATAGCGTCCTATCGTTTGGCACAAGACGGTCAATAATCTGAGGAAATGGCTTTTGGAAACCGTAACACTTACCTATAAAAGACCTCCAGACAGAGTGAATCACTTTCAACAGCAGTTGCTCTACATGGACGAAGAGGTCATTGTCACATCTCAGCGGGTCAGACCCTCCGCACCCATCGTGCAAAATGGCAAAACCGTTTTGGCGGATAACTTTGCCGCAGTCTGGTTTGTGTTTACGGGGTTGTGGTACGATGTCGGAAAAGTTTACAATCTGAATAACGAGTGGACGGGTTATTACTGCGATATTATGAAACCCGTCAAGCGGCGTGTTGATGCAACGGGCAAACTTGATTGTTTTGAAATAACCGATCTCTTTTTGGACCTCTGGATAAATCCAGATGGTAGTTATGAAATCCAAGACGAGGATGAGTTTGAAGAGGCGGTTCAAGGTGGTGCGATTGATACTGAATTGGGAAAAAAAGCGTGGGATGTCATGAAAACATTAATCGCTGAAGTTGAAGCCGGTCATTTAGAACAACGGTTACAAGAAGTAATCAGTGCAACAAAGTTCCCAGATTTGCAGAATTATGTCAAAGCGTTACCTTAGGAATTAAAGGGAGACAAAATATGGCAACATTAGCAATAAACGGCGGTGAACCTGTCCGCACGGATCCCTATCCGACTTGGCCCACGCAGGACCCTGCCGATATTGAAGCGTTTGAAGCGATCTACAAAAGTGGACAGTGGGGTGTTGGCGGACCGAAGGTTCCAGAATTCGCGCAACAGTTCGCTGAATTCCAAGGCGCAAAGTATGGCGTTTGTGTCAATAGTGGGACATCAGCACTCTATGTCGCCCTAAAAGCCGCTGGCGTTTGTCCGGGCGATGAGGTTATCACTACACCGTACACCTTCCAGGCAACAGTCGTCGCGATCCTCATGACGCATGCCGTTCCTGTTTTTGTGGATACCGCACCAGATAGTTTCCTGTTGGACCCTTCAAAGGTTGAAGCCGCTATCACCGAAAAAACAAAAGCGATTTTACCGGTCCATATCGCTGGATACCCAGCCGATCTCGATGCATTGGTTGACATCGCAAATCGGCATAACCTTAAAATCGTTGAGGATTGCGCGCAGGCACACGGTGCCGAGTGGCGCGGGCGAGGCGTCGGTAGTTGGGGACATTTCGGATGTTTCAGTTTCCAGTCGTCAAAGAACCTTTGTGCCGGTGAAGGCGGTATCGTCCTCATCAATGACCGGGAACTCTACGAGCGCGCGTATGCACTCCATAATTGCGGACGCACACTCCCCGACGCTGAATTCGGAGAAGCAGAACCCTTTGGCGGCAATTTCCGTATGACCGAGTGGCAAGCCGGTCTCCTTCTCTCGCGTATAACTCGGCTTGAAGATGAAACGAACTATCGCCATAAAAATATGCGATGGTTAGATGGTTGGCTCGGCGAGGTCCCCGGTATCAAAGTCACACCCCTTGATCCACGTGCAACGCGTGGTGGGTGCCACGGCTATAAAGCACTCTTTGATTCTGAGGAATTTGAAGACATTTCACGTGAAACATTTCTCAAAGCAATGCGGGCAGAGGGGATACCCATGGGGTATTGGTATACAACCCCGATGTATCGCGAGGCTTTTCTTGCCTCTAATCTTTTCGGTCAAAACCTCAACTATACCGATGTGCATTGTCCTGAGACTGAAAAAATATGCCAAACCGGTCTCTCCTTAAGTCAAAATGTTCTGATGGCGAGCGAGGCGGACATAGAGGACATTATTAAGGCAGTGATAAAAATCCGCCGGAATGTCGGTGAACTGAAATCGGACCCCGCCTAACGTCCAAATATTGAGAACTCACCCGCCTTATTTGCATTTTCCGCTATCCTTTTTAGCGTCAAGTGACTCTATATAGGCGAACCTTATAGGTAAATTTTTAACGATATAGCTGTTAAGAAACCTTTGACGGCTTGAAGGTGTTGAAATTAACCGAAAATCACCGTGAAACGAAATTGTGAGTGATTAGCGAACAATTTGTCTTAGCTTCACATTGTGGAACGGTGCTCAGATTTAATAGTTAAAAAATTTGCTATCCTTTTTAGCCTTAAGGGACTCTATATAGGCAAATGCACATGAAAAGGAGAGAACCATGTCTAACGAACACGAAACCCAAAAGGAAATTCGCGCAATTCTACGGCTCTTGGAAACAACTGCTCGCGTCGTAGAGACATCACCGATAGTTGATCCTTCAGAAGGTGAGGCGCGGTGTGCACAGCAAGTCAACAACGCGCTTGACCGCTTGAACGAGATCGGTGCTGTCCATCCAGGACTGTTTCAACCGCTTGAAACAGATGCCTCTTTTAGTGAGGTGAGTGTTGCCTGCCACCAAATCGCCGCATATCTCAGAGAGGGATGCACTCCTGATTTCGACTTCGACTTCTCCAACGTCAAGAAAACCATTGGCGACGAACTAAAAGATGTGAGTGAAGTTGTACGGCAATCGGTGCCTGACTTTCTCAAAGACTTCTTGGGTGAACGCACGCAAGAGAAATCTAACGCTGATACGGTCGAGACGGTAGAAGTCACCTCTGATGAAGATGACGACGCGGAATCCACCACTTCTGTTGATCAACGTATTGCCAGACTGGAAGGACAGATGGAGACGGTTGTAGAAATCCTCCAAGAGATCAGAACGCAACAGGTCAAACAGAACGAAGAACTCTAAAAAACATCAGTTGGGAAAAGCCGCCGCGTTTTTTCCCAACTGATGCGTGATTATTCTCGGTTATACTGGTTTAATGAATACTAACGCTTGAAGGAATTGGTCCTTTAGCAGAACTCGAACAGGAAATAAACACTTGAGGGTTTTATGAATCGGTTTATTACCTTAACCATTTCTTTCTCGGTATTGGTTCTACTTTTTACGATTGGCTGTGAGGTAGCCCTAACGGATGAGGTACATATTGTGGACAAGATTGAAAAAGCATATCGTGTTGATTCGGGGGGCAGCCTAACCCTTATGTCAGAGTTTGGTGCAATTGATGTCCAAACCGCTGAAGGAAATCAACTTGAAGTCGTCGTTACAAAGGCGACAAGATCGTTAAAAAAAACCGCAAAAGAGGCACTTGCCGATTTTGACGTGACATTCGCCAGTAGAGATACCGGTGTCCATATTGAAGGAGCATTCAAACAAGGTCGGGAGCACTGGAAGAGAGTGCTAAATCGTCTCGACATTCGTTTTCAGGTAACTGTGCCTAAGGATTACAACGTCGATTTGAATACTGCAAGCGGTAGTATCAAAGTGGGTGACCTTAACGGCACAGTTCAGGCACACACGTCGGGCGGAAGTCTGCGTTTGGGGAACATTATAGGGACCGTCCGGGGACGGACATCCGGGGGAAGTATCAAGCTTATATCCGCTGGTGGCTTAGTTAATCTCAAAACCTCTGGCGGGAGTATTGAGGTCGGCGATGTGGCGGGGGATGTTCATGCACAAACTTCTGGCGGGAAACTCCATTTTGGTAAAATTCAAGGTTCTGTTTGGGGCAAAACTTCTGGTGGTAGCATCAAAGTCACCGACTGCAACGGAGATGTAGATGTCCATACCTCAGGCGGTAGCATCAAACTGGAGAGCGTCAGCGGCAGTGTGAATGCCAGAACCTCAGGCGGCTCTATCCGAGCTTCTCTAACAGAACAACCTGAAGAGGTGTGTAGCGTACGTACATCCGGAGGCAGTATAACTGTTAACCTCATTTCGGACATCACGATTGACGTGGATGCTGAAACCAGTGGTGGAAGTGTCTCAACGGACTTTGCAGTAGCATCCATCATTCAGGGAAAAGTTCCGAAAAACAGATTGAGAGGGAGCATAAACGGCGGGGGCCCCCTGATGAAATTGCGCACCTCTGGTGGTGGTATCCGTTTACAGAAGATATCGGATTAAGTAGGCTCTCTGCGTGCTAATTACCAACCGCCTACCAATGCTTAAACGAATACATCCGTTGTCCAAGAAACAGTCCTAAAATTGCCCAGATACTCCCCATCACAAACTCGCCGAGCATTGTCCCTAAAAATAGAGGCAGTGTTCGGCGATACGCACCAATCCCACCGTGGCGAATCAGTATAGATTTTAGCAACCACGCCAGAAATACCGGAAACCAGAGCCTACCGAAATTCCAATTCCCCGCAAGCGGATAGGCAAGTGGATGTAGCTGCCACCAAATAAACCGCAGACGCATAAAGAGCGTCGTGAGTGTCAGAGTGATACCAAAGCCGAAAAATCCCATGCGTCCCCAGTCTGTATCGTTCGGAAGGGTCAACCAGCGTTGTAGGTCGCTGAATGCCTCCTGCCCGCGCCATGTTCCCAAACTTCCATGTTTATAACCCGCGTGCAGGAACGCAACAAATCCAATAGCTAACCCGATGACCGTCGCACCCCACATCACCCACAGAATTTGACGCGTGTTGATGCCGCCTCTATCAGCGAGTTTAAAGCCCTCCAATTGGTTCGGCATCGGTTGCGAACGATAATTGCGCGTGAATCCGTAAAGAAACGCGAAGCCTGTCAATGTTGGCGGACCAATCTTTCTGGAACCAACAAGTGAAGTCAGGAAAATACCAGGACCCGCACGATAGAAATCCATCGTCGGGGTCCCGAGTTCCGCACGCATCCGTGTAAACGCTAAAACAAGTATAAATTGGATACTGAAAAACCCAAGTACGCCCCACCACGACATCCCCGCCTTCAAACAAAATCCAAACACAACTGCGATACCCACCAAGAAACCAACAAACGCGCTCCGATATCCTATCGGTTCATTTGTTATATCAATGTTTGGTTTCAAACCTAAAATATTGCGTGCAACCTGCCAGAGATGCTTGTGTGTTATCCAAAGCGCGAAGAAACAGAGCCCAAAATACGCACCAGTTGATTGCATATCAATATGCGGATAGCCAGGGGTCTGATTCATCCCTGTCATCGCTCCGAAAACGAGTTGCGCCTTCCAGAACAGGTAAAACAACCAGCAAGAAAGTGACAAATCCAACGGCATTAGAAAACCTATGCCGATGGCGTAAGGATTTAGATGAATAGGCGTTGAACCGATAGCATTCAGCGGTTTTTCTGTGAACAAGATGCCAATGTCGTGGCGGATAGGAAGGCTCGGGACGTAAGGATAGAGAAAACTAATTCCATTGAGCAAATCGATCCCACATCCGACAGCGAAACCTATCCAGAGCAATCGGTTTCGGTAGAAATCTCTGTGTTTTGTCATTTCATAAGGGAGCAAGATGATTGGGTAACTTAGTTTTTCGTGTTCAATCCACTGTTTACGGAGGATTACACTCAGCATCATCATTGAGAATGCCAGCGCAGAGAAGAAAACCAACCATGCCAATACTGGGGTGAACCATGCCTGAATATGATCTGTCTCAAATAGGTTTGAGGTGCCTTCATAGTAGCCGGTTAAGGCGCGGCGGTTCATCACGGCAATCCAGTCGGGAATATAGCGGAAGAAGAGCGATTGCCATTCATTCTCGGGTGTCGCGAACCACGCCGCGTGTCCCAAGACACACATCGTCGCCTGCAAAAGGTCGTGACCACAGACGACACACGCCAAGGTTACCATGAGATACACCGTTAGCATCTCTGCTTGCGTGAGTTGCCATTTCGGGAGGTAACGTGTTAAAATCAGATTGAGAATAGCGATAAGGAAGAGTGTAAAGACGGCGTTAAAGAAAATCGCCATCGTGGTAGGATACTGTGTTGTCCAAACTGTCTCTGTCTGAACAACGAGGTAAATGTTGAGCGGGAGCGATAACAACCCCAACAAAATCGCTCGCCATGTAATACTTTCGGTTGATATACGCGCGGAGGTATCCATTTAGAATGTGCGTTCCTGACCATAAAAAATCCGAGGTTTAAGCGATGGCGTGTAAGGCGGATCAAGCGGAAACGCAAATTCTACCCGAAGAATGCCGGTACCACTAAACTGAGAGAGGCTGCTCCGCAATCCAAATCCCACACTCCGCTTTGGTGCTGCCAAATCAAAACTATTTCTTCCGTTCCAGATATATCCGATATCAGCGAACACAACGCCGCTTAATATGAATCCAAGATGTACAGGTCTATCAATAAACGGGCGCGCGACGAATGTCGCGACCGCTGCGAGGGCTTCGTCCATTTTGTGGAAAACTGTTCCACCAAATACAGTGCGACTCTCAAGATTCAATAGAACGAGTTTCTCTCCGTTGAATTGCCTATAGTCATAACCGCGCAGACCATTAAAAGCCCCCAAAAGGACTTGACTCCGGCCACGCCATCCGAACTGCATTTCTGTTGTCAACTGCGCAACAAACGTCTGATGAAAGTCAAAGAGTCCGTTCTTTCTAAAACCCCTTTCAAGCGTATAGATGTCACCGGTATTAAATACGTCTGTATAAAACCAAGAAGTCCGTGCCTGGAGAACAGAACGTTCAATTCGACTCGTCAGATTCGTGTTAACTGCCACTGTTGTGAGACCGAAAAACCGATCTCCTTTCATCCATCCCGAGCCGACAGCCAGTTCGGCGTAAGATTCTGTTCGGTCAGAGCCGTATAATGGCGAAGCATATCCAAGAGAAAGCGCGTATTGAGCACCGACGAGAAAGTTCTCCTCTTGTCCCATCCGTTGGAGAAATCGGGTTTTGTGATACGCGGTGTGTTTTCTACCCAGCGTGAAACCCACTCGCTTTATATCACGCTCTTCTAACATCGCTCCAGATTCGCCTGATTTGTTAAGTAGCGCATATTTTAAACGCCGCGAGGTAGCCCAGAGCCCTATATAGTTCTGTTGCCGTCTGTCCCCGAAATAACGTTGCACATTTGCAAAGGCGCCTTGTAGATTTTGCTCGAACCTATCGGTTTCTCGTCCATTTTCGTACCAATTTACAGGATTAACCGATTCAGAAAAACGGATACTTGCACTCCATCGACTTTTCAATGTATATTGTGGACGTTCTAACAACACAAGCAGAGAGTCGCCGTCTCGTTTCTGGATATATTCGCCATCAAAATTCCAATGCGACGTAAAGAGGCGAGGGTTAGAATACCTACCTCTCACAAGGCTGCGCGTCCTTTCACCGATTTCGCTAATTCTTTCATACCGCCATAAGGTGCTTTGCCCCGACCCGAATAGGTTTGGATCTCGAAATTGTAGCATCCAATATCTTTTTTGGTTGTTCAGGTTTAAATCCACGCCAAATGGAAAGGACAAGAGTTCTGTGATGCTCACATGAACAGTAACTGTTTTTAAGAGTTCATCCCACTGTGCCTCAATCTTTGCGGCGCCGATATACGTCTTACGTCGGAGAATCTGTTCGCTTTCTTCTCTATCTGCTTCTGTATAGACATCTCCTTCCACAAATAGAAGCTCGCGGCGAATGACCTCCTCCTTCGTCTGTATATTACCTGTTACGACGATTTTCCCAATAGTCCCTTCATCAATTTCGATACCGAGATAAATGCCATCTCTAAATTGTTTCACGGAGAGTTGTTCTTCAACGATGCGAGCAAACTGATAGCCATTCTCCCGATAGAAACGAACGATCGCTTCAAAATCCGCTTTCAAAAGGGTGTCATCGTAAGCACTCCAGACATCTGTTCGCATCAGGGCGCGAATTTGTTGATCAGAGAATGAATTATTCCCACTAAGGACGAGGCTGCGGACCGTATTCGCCTCATCTGCTAAACTCGGTGTGTTCTCTTGTAAAACTGCCTTGGTTTCTGATGCCTTTACGTCAGGGGCTGCTGATAGCATTCCAACGCTTACATCTATACTGGATAACACAACTAAGCACAAGATCCCAAACGAGCGAGCGACATGCCAAAAATCTGTCATCACTTTTCACCTACAGCCAGGGCACTTGCGCGATTTGAAAGAAAACTTTCAAGCATCATGAGGCAAACTGCCAATATAAGCAACTCACCCCAAATTTCCCGACCGTGTCTTCTGACATCTATAGTGTCAGCCACCACAGTTGGTGCCTCGGTTTTCTCAGAGGCTGTTGTTCGAGCACCGACGCGTGCTGCTGCTTCTTGAAGCGAAATTTGTGCTAAGTCGGATTCGTTGCTATCGACATTAACCGCAAAAAAATCTCGTTGAATTCTACCTTGCGTTTCCACTTCAATTTGATAGATACCGGGACGTTCTATGTCTTGAAATCGTAGCCTACCATCTTCATCAATCGGCACCACTGTGTTCTGGCTATCGTTTATCGGAGACTGTCGGAAACCAGCAGCAGAAATGTCCGCTTGCTGACCGCTAACCGCCATTAAACGAATGGACGCTTTCCCACCAGCACTCCGCGGATAGTACGCTGTGTAGGTATCACCGACATGCCCGCCCCATGTTAAAAAATTACCACTTGCCATAGCAGTGTAAAGGACGCTCTGTTGGAGCATTGGAAGGAAATACGGATTAACAAGCAGATCGTTGGTATACTGCGTAGTAGCAGTAGTAGAGGTCCTTGGTTGCGTGAGGAGCCCACAATTGTAAAGTAGCACGGCACTTGTCCCTTGGATGCGTTCAACAAGGAAAGGGGTATCATCTTCAAAACGTGCGATTACTTTGGATTCAGCGGTAGGCTGTAGTGCCACACCATTGTGGAATTGCGGCGCGTATTGCGTAGAAAATCCTTCGCTCGGAAAAATATCGAAAATCGGATGTGACGCTTGGTATGTACCAACCTGCTGTGGGGGTGTCCATGTCAGAGTGGAACCAACTTCGGCAGGTAGCCACATATTGCTGAGCGTCTTGTAGCTTGTTCGGTCGCTGTCGCCACCCACGAAAACAATTATACTTTTGCCATGACGGATAAATTCTTGAAGTTGCGTGTCAATCTGGTGAGAGATCTTTGGGACATCCGCGAGAATGATAACATCGTAGTCTTCCAACGGAAAGTTCTCAAACTCCGCTGGCGTACATTGCGTCGGTAGAATCATTGTATTATAGCCGCCAGCATTGTTCCCCAAGGCCACACGCGACTGGCGTAGCGCGTTCCGCTCTTCGCGTACAGCGGTTCGCGGTTCGCGGTTCGCGGTTCGCCCTGACGGCTGATGACTGCGAACAAAGTTGTTTGGATTTAGTGCTAATGTCAGGTAGTCAGTCTGTTCCCCTACACAGAGCACACGGACTTCACCGATAACATCTAAAGCGAAATAACGTCGGTTGTCGATATTGAGCCGGTCTTCCGTTAGTGACAGATAACCGGTATGCGTGCCCGGCGTAGAAAAATTATGTCTTAAAGTGGTATTTAATGTTTCGTCTGCGTGGTCGAAGGAAACGTTCACGGTTTTTTGTTTCTCGCCTCCAATAAACAAGGTTAAAATATTTTGACCCAAAGATGCCGCCGAATGGTTGACGATTGTTACATTCAGGTGGAGCAGCAAATTCACGCCTATTAGTTGATTGGAAGGACGGATTTCTTCAATACTTATATTATGCGCTTCATTTTCAGTAACAGGCAGCAGCGAAATCCGCGCCCCTGATCGGTTTGGAAGACGACTCCAGTTTTCCCAGCCGTTCCGGGCGAAATCTGAGATGAGATAGAGTTCCTTATTCAGCTGCTCGGACGCTGCGAGGATTTCATGCGCAAGTTCAAGGCTTGGCTGAACATTCGTCGTCCGGTAAGAGAGTTCCGCCTCGTTAATTGCCGCGATAACGCTCTCAAGGTCGGGTGTGAGTTGTTGAAAAACAGGTTGTGGCGTGTCCGACATCAAAATAAGTGTAGCACTATCACCGTGCCGCAGCGTCTCAAGGATGTCCGTCGCCAACGTTTTCGCTTTCTCAAACCGGAGGCCATCTACCTCTTGATATCCCATACTGTAAGAGTTATCTAAGACGATAACCACATCGGTTTTTGCGCGGACAGAAGCGACCGGCAAGCCGAGGGTCAAAAATGGGCGCGCCAAAGCGAGCGCGATAATCGCAACAATTGCCATCCGTAGAAGTAGAATAAGGAGTTGTCGAAGTTGGAACCGGCGGGCATTTTCGCGATGTGCCGCCGTAAGAAACATAAGGCTGCTAAAATCGATCGTCACGACACGGCGACGGTTCCACAGATGAATAAGTAATGGAATGCCCGCAGCGAGGAGTCCGAACAGAAAAAGCGGATTAAGAAATGCCATTAGTAGTTGTTAGTTTTCAGTTGTCGGTTATCACAATTTCAAGTCGGTTGATTGTTTGGAAGACCCCTTCGGCAAATTCCATGAGATTGTCCGATTCCAGCGTACTTCCGCCAAGTTGAATGTGATTCGCATCCGCCACCATCTGACCGAACGTCGGATCCATTTGTACCCATCTGCCAACGTAAACTTCGGGCCAGAAGTGATAATAGAAAGCATCCCTTGAAAATACAATACCCGAACAAATGCGTGAAGGGAGCCCAGCGGCACGTGCTAAGGCAATAAAAAGGGTCGTGTGTTCCGTGCAGTCTCCAGAGAGGGACGCTAACACCGTTAATGACGAACCAAAGCCACCTGTTGCTCTTTTGTCAGTGATAGATTCATAAACCCATTGACACAATTTTTTCGCCGCACGCCATGAGTTGGTCTCGCCACTCAGGATCTCATTAGCCTTCGCTTGGATGTCAGAATGGGCTGTTTGAATGTAGGCACTGGTCCCAAGGAATTCAGCCGCTGCGTCACGAATAGGTAAGTCAGGGCAGTTTTCTTCAACAATCGTTGGAACTTGGATTGAAACGTTACCTGATTGTTCAGTCTCGACTTCGAGCTTCTGGCGGGCGTTAGACATAATGACTTCGGTGATGTTTCCTGTCAGGAGTTTCATTTCTGCCTTGAGGTGTTCCGCCTTTGGTGTGGGGCGTTTCCCAGTGGGGAGAATGCGGGTTTTTAAGACAACGTCGACCTCTTCCATGCCACCCAGAGCCGTTTCTCTATCGGTTTTCGTAGTTACCAGAGAAAATCCCATCAAGGGCACTTCTGTTCGATAGGTCACACCGTCGGTATCCATCCAAAACTTCGCTGTGATGCCCCCCGCTACATCCATTGTTTGACGGAAAACGAAGACCTGCTTTTCTTCTGATTGATGGATTAAAGTCTCTTGTCTTGTAATCTCAAGTTCTGTTTTTACAGGTTTCAACAGATCGAAACTAAATATATGAAGATTGTATTTATCTCCTATTTTGAGTGCTTTCTGGCTGAGAATGGACTGTAAACCAGGGATTTCAGAGATTGTATCCGGCGGCACGGAAACTTTTAATTCAGTCGTTTCACCATTAAGTGTGGTCTTGATGTAGGCAAGTTCGCCTGCAATCTGTCCTTCCACCTGTTTTAAGCCTGACTCATTAGAAGTCGAAAGAAAATAGCGCGGCATCAGATCAAAGCCTGTATACTCAGCACGGGTGGTTTCAAGTGTTACATCCGTTCCGAGTGCCTTAAAATTCATGACCATATTAAATTTGTTCCGGATTACGGGTTCGCCTTGGTACTCGGTTTCTTCAAGAGACGCATGCATATAACCGATCTTGATATTCATCAGAGTGAGACTGTACCATTGTTCCCGCAAGTCTTGTGGCATGTTTTCAAGTGTGATTTGTGGTTTATCTTTTTTTTTCTTAATGCTTTCGATTGAGGTTTCCGCTGTAGTGGTATCAACAATCTTGTCCCGAACGGTTCTACCAGTCGTACCGTTGTCTTGCGCAAAGACGGGACCAGTGAATACACCCACACAAGCAATTATTAGCACTAAACGCACACTATCCATTTGTTGTTATTTCCCTTAGAGTCCTTCTGACTTCTGAAGAAAGTGCTTGATTATTGGCGTTATCTATAGTGTTAATTATACTGAATCGAACGCGCCTATGTCAAATCTTTTGGGTAGTGAATTATGGAGCCTTCTAATCGTTGCGGCTGCGGGTTGCCATTGCTACTGTATGGGTGTGACGTTGTTTAACCTTCTGATAATTTCCGAAAATATTCAAGAAATTACGCTTGATGAATTCTCGCAAGCCAGAAATCGTTACAACATAGAGACGGCCATTGGGCTTCAAATACTGTTTCGCATCTGTGAGAAAAATCTGTAGGAGCTCTTTACCGACATTGGCGGGAAGATTGGAGGTGATTAAATCGAATTGGATGTCGGGAAGATGGCTAAATCCGTTGCTCAGGAGAACATGACAGTTTGAGAGTTGATTCCGCGCCACATTTTTACCGGCGTAGTCAACTGCCACAAAATCTTTGTCTACCATGTAGACCGTTGCCGTTGGTGTACATTTAGCGATACTAATACCGATGGCACCGTATCCACAACCGAGGTCAAGACAGGTATCACCTTCTTGGATCTCCAAGTATTCAATTAACAAGTCTGTACCCGCGTCAATTCCTTTTGGCGAGAAAAGTCCCCATGTTGTGGAGAGAGTGACAGGAAATCCCCGTAACCCTGCTCGGAACTCGACCTCTCGTGGCGGGGCATCTATTGCCATTTTATCAGCACTCCAAGCGCATCACCGGGCGAATTCCAGAGCAGATCGAATGCTGCTTTCGCTTCAGTGTAGTGGAAGCGATGTGTAATCATCTCAGACGCGCGAATCTCACCGTCTTTTATTTTTTCTAAGGCGCGTCCAACGATCTGCGAGCGAGGTTCATCGGTCAAAATACCGGCGACAAGGCGTTTGCTCATTATCTTTGAGGAATGCAACGGGAGCGGTGCTTGTTGATAGAGCGCGATCAGTTGAATCGTGCCGAATCGACAGGTCATATCTTGTGCCTGCTCGAACGATCTAATGCCAGCGTAACCGCCAACGCAATCAACCACAAGGTCCGCACCGTTTCCATCAGTAAGACGGCGCACCGCTTCAACCGGTTCTGTGTCCTCAGCATTTATTACCGTATCTGCACCGAGTCGCGTTGAGAGTTGACACCGAAGCCGCAACGCGTCTACGGTGATAATCCGAGCTGGATCGTACCCGCGGAGTACTTGCAGCATCAGGCTACCAACTAAACCTTGTCCCAAAACAACGACAGTATCTCCCGCTTTCACACCAGAGGAGTCTGCCCAAGCGATAGCACTGGTGGATAGCGGCAGGAAAGTACCCTCTTCAAAACTTACGTCATCGAGGAGTCGTACGATACGTCCATCGGTTGGGTCGGGTTCAGCGATGACGTATTCCGCGTGCGGGGCTACAACCATCACGCGATCGCCAACGCTATAATCTGTCACTGCTCTACCTACTGCATCCACCGTCCCTGTAAGTGAGTATCCCATAATTGAGGGGGATACGGCTTCTTCCCGAATGTAGCGCCGGAAGAGTTCAGAGCCACGGCTAATGAGCGTTGTATCTGATTTCACCCGGACCTGACGGTCATTTACCTCCGGTATTGGCACTTCTTCGAGTTGGATGTTGCCAAAACCTTCTGGTTTGGTTACCCTAAACATATTTCCCCTATCAAAGTTCCTTTTAGTCTAAAACCCTGCTGCTTTAGCGGGGAGTCGGTCAATTCCATAAACGCTTTACTAATGCCTCACGAGTAATGGGTTTATCAAGAGACATCAGGTAGATGTGAAACGTATTGCTTCTATCAGAAACATACGCCAGATGTCGACCGTCCGGTGAGAACGCCGGGTGAATAGACACACCGATTTCACCGGTGATGCGGCGCTCGTTTTTACCATCAGCATCGATAAGGTAAATCTCCATGTCCCCGTCTCTTGCTGAGACATACGCTATCGTTTTGCCATCAGGCGACACGGTCGGATTATAGCAATCGTAACGGTTCGGATTGAAATGTTCCTCGTTCTGTCCATCAATATCCATTGTGTAGAGCTGATTCACATCGTTCCGAGAGGAGACAAATACGATGCGTTTGCCATCAGGAAAGAACGCCGGGCTTCCGTCATCGGTCTCGTTGTAAGTGATGCGTTTCGGTTCAACATCGGCAGATGTAATTTGTGCCAGATCAAGCCCATCTAAATTAAGAAGATATAATTCCAGATTTCCATCAGCGTTGGATTCGTAAATTACCTGATTTTCCACAGGTGATGCCCGCGGCACACGAGCACCGAAGCTTACCGGTAAGACCGCCCGTGTAACTTTGCTGTGAATGTGGGTCAAGTTGAAGCCCGCGTAAATCGGCGTTGAACCACTACTCTGGATTACCACTTTAACCTCTCGTGATGATTTCGGTTCACTGCTATAGAAGATATAGTTCGGCGTGGTCAGAAAGGTGGCGGAACTGTCGTTGAAATCCGTCGTAAACGTCACGCGGCGGCGAATGCGTCCGTTCAAGTCCATCAAATAAATTTCGCCGTTGTCAAGTCGGAACGAGGCAAACGCTATCTCTGTCCCATCTGATGAGAAAGTGGGTGAATAGTTGTCCGAGTCACCTTGTGTGAGTGGCTTACTTTCGTAACTATCCCCAATCAGTTCAGCGATTTTGCGCAAAACCGAGTGGTCGGAATTACTATGTTGAATGAGCCGTAACACGCGGAAGGCAGAGTCTCTATCCCCGAATTTGAGATAGGTTCGTGCGAGTTCAAGACGCGTTGCAGCAAGGGTTTCAGGGTCTGTAGCGTAAAGTTGCGAAGCTTTTCGGAGCTGCACGACCGCATCGGTGTAGCGTCCTAACGCATTGTAGGCTTTTGCAAGCAGTATCCGCGCCTCGGCATCTTCAGGATCTGTTTCAATAAGGGGCTCTAACCCATCGGCCGCTTCTTGGAACATGCCAGCACTGAGGAGGTCTCGGTTCTTTTTCAGAACCGCTGAATTCCCCCGACATCCAACTAAAAAAAATGCCAAGAGAAGACTGCAGTAGACTATTAAGACATGGTTGTGTTTCGTGCTATATTTTACCATTAACATAATTGCTAAGAAATTCTGGTTCTGCGCCTACCGCGCCATCCATCGCCGACTGCATAGAGCCAACATAACACCGCCTGAATAGATGAAGTAATTTTCAACTTCCAAGAGGGACGGTACATTAACTTCTCGCCATCGTCAAACGTCCAGATATGAATTTCGTAGGGTTGCTGCGCCCCATCAGTCCCTAAATTATCACCTCTGGTGTTTTCCTGCACAACCGGTTTAAAACGCATTAGATCGCTCCATTCCGTCACAGGCAGTGAATTCAGATAGAAAAGCGCAAGTGCTGAAGCGAAAATCAAGAAGATAATGACACCCTTCACAAATTGCGATAAGTAGAGTTGACCAAGTCCCGGGAGAATTGCTGACAGGATCATTGCAACATAAGAACGGGCATACGTAGGTGTATCTTGATTCCTGCCAAAATTGCTGGACTCAGGGCGAGCAGTCACCGGTTCTCTCATCTATTAAGACTCCCCCTGTGCCACAAGATAAACACCGATACAGATAATCAAAGCACCTATTATCCGAACTTTGGGTATGGATTCCTTAAACAATATCCATGAAAAGAGAATTGACAGCACATATCCAGAACTTAACATTGGATAGGCGATACTCAGTTTAACACGCGACAGAATTATGAGCCAAACGAGGGTGGTAAAACCGTATATCGCAATCCCGCTGAGGATGTAAGGGTTCAAGAACGCCTGAGTCAATTTCCCAAATGCATCTCGCAGCGTGCTAATACGGCCTATCGTATTCATGCCGTGTTTGAATAGGATTTGTCCGATCACCGTTAACAGGACGTTAAAAAATAGCAACAAAAAATCTTTCATGCCTCTATTATACCACACCTCAATTCTTTTTACAATTTTTAACCTAATAGTCTGTCAACCTTCAAATAAAAGGTAAACCCAGTTCGTAGTCGTGCGATTCATCGCATGCAAACCCAAGGCGCAATGATTTGCGCCTTTGTGAACCGCCTCTTCCCTTTCCAGCAGAAGCAAACGTCCTTCTTACCAACGACCAACTGTCAGCTGCTAATTGCTAACTGCCAACCACTACAAGTTATACAAATATGTCACTTTAACCACCACAACCCGATTTTCCAACTGTAATTCGCGCCCTGCGCCTGTCGAAGTGAGAGCATCCGCCCAAGCTTCATTGTAAGCAACAAACAGATGGCTCTTCGGGCTATATTCCCATCCGAAGAGAAAACTCAAAAGGTAACTTTGATGGATTGCCTCGGAAAGTTCACGTTCTCGATTCGCTTGGGTGAATATCCGAAGAAACGATTCCCGTGTGAATAGGTAAGTCGCACGCATGGAACTGACGAAAAATCTACCGTCAATTGCCCCTGCTAAATCGAGACTTTGGGCATAACCACTGTCTAATTCTATCGAAAAATTACTCCGTGGACGCAGCGTCGATTCAAGGAGCAGACTTCGCTGTTTACCGGCTTGTTGTCGTCCGAAGTTAAAGTAGTCTGAAAAGTCTATCCCGATGCCAATAGCAATCGGATATGTCGAGTTGGTGTCAATTTCAAATCCGTATCCATCCGCTACAAATACCTCCGTCAATTCAACTTCTCGACTCCGATAATAGTAGAGCATAATATCATCTACAAGCGTCTCTCTGAAATCCATCCCAACATCAGCACTCACATGCCATCTGAGCAAATCTTCGTCAAATTCCGGTGAGAGCGACAGTTCAGGGTTCCGTTCTCTCCACGCAGCGAAATATTCGGGGGTATAAAGGCTTTGTGAGAGCCTTCCACTGATGCCTGAGAAAAACTGGCGTGTCCCCCACGGCGGCGAGTAGGAGGTTCGCATCTGAACCCGCTGCCATCCGCGGTTTTGTTCTTTACGAAGATACCCAGTCTCGTTAATCTCAAAGTGCGGCGCGACCCGTTCCAGTCCAATACTACTGCTCCACAGGTAGTTGCGTTGTGCGAAATCAAGCGTCCATGCCGAGTTATTGCTATCCTCACCCGGATGAAAACTACCGGCATACTGGCCTGTGAGATGATAAGTTTTACCGAGGGCAAGATTCATATCAACGCCACCGACGCGGCTATGCCATCTGTCGCTGCCGCCCTGTTCTTTATTCACAAACAAAATCCCAACGTTTGAGCGTTTAAAGATGTCGCGCTTAACGCGGACTGCAGAAAACCATGCCGCCTCTTTTTCAGACGAAGCGGTTTCAGCCAAACCGAATGCCCCCGTTTGATTGCCTAAGACACCAATAGAGTAGTTACCTACTTTCCCTGTCAGTTTACTTCCCCAAAGGATATTCCCGCGACTTCCAATACGACGACTGAACATAAGGTCGTACGGCGTTTCAAAGAAACTATTGCCTTCAACAAAGAACGGGCGTTTTTCGGGAAAACGCGTCGGAAACCGAGTCAAATTAATCTCCAATTGATCCGCTTCAACCTGTGCGAAATCCGGGTTAAATGTGACGTTGGCCTTCAACGCACTCGTGAGACTGTATTGAACATCCAGACCAGTGCCGAGTTGACGCGTCAGGTCCGTGTCGACAGCACCCGTTCCGCCACCTAAAAGGTATGGCGTGATCTCAAAATTTTTTCCCGTTTCAATACCTTGGATGGCTAAGATATGCCCTAAATCCGACATCCGTGTAACCACACCCGCCTGTGTCAACTGCTTCCATACCGTCACCTCACCCTTTCGACGGTTTACCCGCTCTACATCAAAACCCCAAATCTGTGTCGGTTTGTCGGTGAATCTAAAGTTAGAAAACGGAATCTTAAACTCAGCAGTCCACCCTGATTCATCGATGTTGCTTTCGACCCACCAAATCCCCTTCCAGTTGCTATCGCGTTGGGTATCTTCATATCGGTAGTTATCGCTTTGAACACCTGCTGGATTTGTGGCAAATTTATACCCCGTCCGATGGTCATGATGTGGATCAATAAAGAAGGAAATGACATCAGAAGCGTAGACATCTCCCCGCCGCGTCATCCGGTTCACAATTTTATCGGGTTCAGCATCATAGCACCGGAACGCGACGTAGATATTATGGACATCGTAAGCAATGCGGAATGCTGTGTCATCAGTGGCGGGGGCACCGCGGGACGGTTCGAGTTGAATAAAGCCGCGACGAGGGGGTGCTTGATGCCAAACAGCTTCGTTGAGCAGCCCGTCAATATTGGGCGGTTCACCTTCAATTCGGTAGGCTTCAATGGTATGCTCTCCCGCACCCTCTGGGTGCGCGTAGAGCAGAATCGGGTATGAGATAGAGAGCAGGAACACAATCGCAAATCTTAGCATGCGCCTAATTATAGCCGAAACTTATGCTATTGTCAAATGAGTCCTAAAATCCTGCCAATGACGTAGGGGCGAGGTTCCCTCGCCCATCCTGTGAGTCCTAAAATCCTGATTCGGACAATCCACTCCCGAAAGTTGAAAAGTTTACTACCTTTTCTTCAAAAAATCGTTAAATATATTTAAGGTGCTTTAACTTTGGTTAGAGAAATGGGTTTAGCCCTTTTTTGAGTGTACTTGTATATCGTACAAATTTCTGTCAGCACGGCTGGTGCGACTTCAACGCAGAAGGATACACAACAATGGTTGAACTGACACACGAAGACATAGAATTTTTCAAGAATGAAGGGTATTTGGTAAAGCGAAACGTCCTTGACCCAGAGTTAATGGAGCGAGCACGGACACGGTTATGGGATGGCGCGCCTGAGGGACGCAGACGTGAGGATCCTGAAACGTGGGTCGGTCCGTTCACACCGGAAGAGGAAAACCTTGATAAGAGCAATAATCGACGTGGATTTCGATGGAATTTTCGTGAACCCGGTGGTGAAGATTGGATGGTGAAACTTCTCGCGACGGATCCGAACGTCTGGCGTATGGCAGAACAGTTTTTGGGGGAAGGGAATCTGGTGGTGCCTGAGCGGGTGCGCGGTATCTATTGTACGCTTCCCTATGGGGATGTCCCGAAGAAATCAATCGGGTGCCACGTTGACGCACATCCGTTCCATCTCGGCGTAGTCGGCTATATTGACGATGTACCGCCGGAAGGGGGCGGATTTACCGTCTGGCCCGGAAGCCACAAAACCTTCTATTACGATTATCATTCCCAATACAAGAACGAGCCGACACCGCAATACGACATTGATCGAGAGCGTATCAGTAGAACGCCTGGCGTTGAGTGTTATGGGAATGCGGGGGATGTCGTCTTCTGGCACCATCGCATCGGACACGCTGCAGGGCACAACTATTCAAGGCAGATCCGGCAGGCTGTACTCTACGACTTCCGAAAAACCGAATTGGCGGAGACACAGGAGGAACCCCCCAACGAGGATATGTGGCGCGATTGGCCCGGTATCAAGGCATTAGAGACACAGTAGCCTGTCATGCATCAGCGCGATTTGTAATCGCGCCTTTCACATCTATCTCAAGCCCAAATCTTTCAGCGTCCTCGCCATCATGTCATAAGCAATCTGTGCTTTCTCCATCCGCATGTGTGGGAAGGTTTCCACTGAGATATACTTATCGTAACCCGTTTTTCCCAAACCCTTTGCAAAGGTTCGGAAATCCAACTCGTCCCCTGCTTCACCGGGAATGAGGAAAGTACTATACGGATACATTCCGGTCACACCCTTGACATGACAGTGAGCGGTAAGCCTCCCCAGTTTTTCGGTTACTTCAGCAATATCCTCACCGAGATGGTAGAAGTTGGTAATATCGTTGAGTGCCTTCAGCGCGTCAGAGCCTACGTGTTCTATCAGGAGCGTAACTTTCGAGGACGCATCAATCGTTGTCGCTTCGTGGTTGTGGATGTTCATCGTCACACCGAGTCCTTCAGCGCGTTGGCAGATCGGCTTAAGCACATCAACGAGGAGCCGCCACGCGAAAGGGTCTCCTTTATCGCCGCCATAGCCAGTAAGGAAATTGACACCGTGCGCACCGAGTGCTACCGCGACATCCTGGAGAAGGGCATAGTGGTCAACGGCTCCCTGCGGGTCTTCTAACGCTAATTGATACAAACCGGGTCCCGCAAACGGATTGATGACAGAGACCTTCAACCCTTGGTCTGATATCATCGCTTTAACCTCTTTGAGCAAACTATCCGTGACTTCACCGGACGGAATGTGTGCTTCTGGACCGCACATCATCTCAATCGCATCATAACCGGCATCGGCAAGAATCGTGATAACTTCGTGTAGCGGCAGGTCTTTCATGCCACCTGCATGGTAAGAGATACCTATCATTGGTGCAGCTCCTTCCCGTAAACCTAAATTTATTTTCAGTTCAGTTCCACTTTCAGTACTATTATAAACAAAAAGGAGTCGTATGACAATCCAAAACTTTCAAAAACAGATTGAAGCCATTTATTACACACGAGATGCCGAACGTGGTATCCCACTCACCTTCACATGGTTCGTCGAGGAAGTCGGAGAACTCGCAAAAGAGATTCGTAAACAACCACGGGATATAGAGCGGCTGCGTGAGGAATTCGCCGATGTCTTTGCATGGCTTATTACGCTGGCAAGCCTGCTTGGTATCAACTTAGAAGATGCCGCACAAATCTACGCAAAGGGATGTCCGAAGTGCAAAGCGACCCCGTGTTCCTGCTAACTTCCGTTCAAAAATCGGTCGAAGTTGCCACCAAACAAGTTGCTAACATCCCGCTCAATCTCTGATTTACTAACCGACCATCCGACATCAAGAAGCGTCTGGTATTTTTCTACCAAAACGTCGGCGATGATTTGACGTGAGTGCTTCCACTTGTACACGAGTTGATCCAAAATTCGGGCATCCGAATGTTGTGGAATCACGCTCAGACCCAACAACTCAATCCGCTCTCGCGTGATCTCCTCAATGATACTCGGATTGTTCATAAACCACCAACATCCAAATATCATTAGGTTTTTGAACTTCCGTCCGATAACACATAGCTCATGTTGATTTTCACGCGACAGGAGCGTAACGAGAAACTTGTTGTCAGGGTTCTCGCGTAAAAGCGTTTCCAGACTCGACAAATCTGCCTTGGCACTACCATCTCCAGCCATCTGGAGTTGTGGGTTAACCGCACGCTTCACACCGATCATCAGCGCGAAGGGGACATTAAATTCGCGAGAAACGGGTAATATACAGTTATCAAACAGCCTTCCCAAAACGCCATCATCAGGATATTGGAAGTCCGGTGGAAGCGAGACCGCCATATATTTTGGGTTCATCCTTTGGATCCATGTCTCTAAAAATCGGCGGACTTCTTTATAACTCTTTTCTGATGAGAGCGTCGGATCTACATCATAGCCGAGACCTCGGAGGTGTTCATAACCTGTCTCTTGATAGGTATTGATAAGCACATCCATCCGCAATGCCGCTTCAAATCGTATATCGCCGGTATCCCCTGACTGCCAGACGGGTGCCTCTGCAACGTCAAACGGATCGTTTGTCATCACTACTTTAGAGACTTTCGAGCGTTCAAAGACGGTATCAATAAATGCCTCGACGGTCGTATCGGCAAAGTAGGCACGATAGTCCTGTAGATTCCGTGAACTGACATCCAAGCCTAACTCGTTCAGTGTTGTAACAACCCCGCGGCAGGCTTCACTGATGGGCGAATTTTCAATGAAGAGGGTCTCCCAAATCAAGTCTGCCTGTTCTGCCTTCGTCATCGCCCAAAATTGCTGATACGAGACATCCGATTTGCGGAATACTTCGGCGATGAGGTAGTGATAGGTGAGTAATTCATCGATCCCCCACAGCAACAACTCACCAAACGGCGGACTGAAGAGGTGTGTGTGGATATCTGTAACGCTTTGGGAATTAACCGCGTCAAGCACTGAGGTTCTCAGTGCTTCTGTGGTTCCAATTGTCTGCGTCTGGTTTGATTCGGAAACATTCATATTAATCCTCCTGTTTTAACTGTTTCTTCAAGCATTTCTTATAAAAAAATCAACCAAAGAAGCGGGACTTTAAAAGGAAATGCGTGAGTCCTATTTGATAAATGCTAAGGAGAAGTTTCTGATTTAATCTTACGGGTTATAAAATCAACGACTTCTTCAGGGGTGTGTTTCCCGAATCGGACGTAAACGCCGCGGAAATTTTCAAGGCGTGTTGGGCGGGCAAACGGACTGAGTAGGACCCCGTTCGCGTCAACGTAAAAGCTGCGAAATGTTTCCCAAGACCGTTCCAGCCTGTAGCAGCAACTTGTGATGATGAGCCGATCGGCTTCACACTGATGGTGGAACGGTAGGAAGTACTTGTAGAGCGAACCGAGCAGAACGATACCAGAGAGCAAGGCGACATAAATAGATTGGAAACCCAAATAGATCCCAAACAAAAGCAGTGCCAAAAAAAGCCCTAATAAAACCGACTTACGCCAGTTCTCAATGATCGGATGGACTGTCCATGAAAGCGTGGTCGGCAGGTCTGCCATATTAGTTAGTAGTTATCAGTGAGACACACCTTCTTGTAGGAGCGAGCTATGCTCGCGACCTTTACACCGTGCTTCTTGTAGGAGCGAGCTATGCTCGCGACCTTTACTCTGAAGTACCGTCAATTTCTGTCTTTGACGAATCATCGGTAGTATCGCCACCTGCTCCATCCGTAGCTGTCTCAACACTTTCTTCGCCGATTGTGTCAACAGGTTCCACTGTCGCTTCTTGCGTTGTCTCCTGCTCAATTGGCGTAAGCGCACCGCTCTGTTCTTCTCCATAGAAGCGCATCAGGAAAAGCGAGATAAGCATGAAGCCTATAGCAAGCCATGTAGTCATTTTACTAAGGAAAGTTGCTGCACCGCGTCCACCGAGGACGGACTGCATCTCCGCACCGCCGAACGCGCTCGACGAAAGCCCTTCACCCTTACTGTCCTGTAGCAAAATCACCAGCGTCAGAACGACACAAAGCGGAACAAAAACCACTAATACAAAACCAATGATAATTCCCATTTAACAATTTCCTCCTATTGATCAAATTTCACAATCTGGGCAAACGATTCCGCCTCAAGACTCGCACCCCCGACAAGGGCACCGTCTACATCCGGCTGCGCCATCAATTCTGACGCGTTTTCTGGTTTCACACTGCCGCCGTATTGGATGCGGATCTGCGATGCAACTTCTGCCGAATGTGCCGCTGTCAACAACCCACGGATAAAGGCGTGCACCTCTTGTGCTTGATCGGGTGTCGCTGTTTTTCCTGTCCCGATTGCCCAGACGGGTTCGTAAGCGATCACACACGACAACAAATCCGTTGCGGAGAGACCGGCAATACCGCCTGTGACATGACTCTCGATGACTGCTTCTGTCTGTCCGGATTCCCGCTCTTCGAGCTGCTCTCCGACACAGATAATCGGCTTTAAGCCGTGCGCTAACACCGCTTTGACTTTCTGATTGATGCTCTCGTTTGTTTCACCGAAGTATTGGCGTCGTTCCGAGTGACCGATAATAACGTAATCACATCCAACATCTTTCAGCATCGGCGCAGAAACTTCGCCAGTAAACGCCCCACTATCTTCCCAATAGACATCTTGGGCAGCGAGGCTGATGTTGCTATCTGCAATGATGTTGCTCACTGAAGCAAGTGCCGTAAAGGGGGGCGCAACGACGATTTCAACGTCTGTGCATTCCGCAATCAACGGGTTCAGTGCTGTCGTCAGTGATATTGATGCTGAAACCGTGTTGTTCAGTTTCCAATTTCCTGCAATGATAGGTGTTCGCATAGCCCTCTCTTTGAGTAATAACTGTCGGCTGCCAGTACTGTCAGCCGACAGTGTATGGCAGTTGCCTGTTGCTTACATACCATAACTTGTTCTTTGCTGATTGCCGACGGCTGACTGCTGATTGCTTTTTAAAGCACACGCGCTGTGAGTTCGACAAGACGATTGGAATAACCCCATTCGTTGTCATACCATGAAAGGACTTTAATCAGCCCATCTTCAATCACTTTCGTGAAAGGCGCGTCAAGAACGGAGGAGAGTTTATTCCCATTAAAATCCGCTGAAACAAGGTCGAGTTCTGAATAACCAAGAATTCCTTCTAAACTATTCTCCGCTGCTGCTTTTAGCGAGGCGTTGACGGCTTCAGCGTCCGGTCTCTCTTTAAGATCGACGGTGAGATCAACCACGGAAACGTTTGGCGTCGGGACACGGATTGCGAAACCGTCGAGTTTTCCGTTCAATTCTGGAAGCACTTTTCCAACAGCGACAGCAGCCCCCGTTGTTGTTGGAATCATCGAGAGTGTCGCCGCACGGGCGCGACGCATATCGGAATGCGGGAAGTCGTGAACCCGTTGGTCGCCCGTATAGGCGTGAATCGTCGTCATCAAACCGCTCTCAATTCCAAATTCTTCGTGCAGCACCTTCGCAACCGGTGCAAGGCAGTTCGTTGTACACGAGGCGTTAGAGATGACGTGATGTTCTGACTTATCGTATTTGTTGTCATTCACACCAATCACAATCGTAATATCTTCACCTTTTGCAGGTGCAGAGACAATCACTTTTTTCGCACCACCAGAGGTAATATGTTTTTCAGCGTCTTCCCGATCCGTGAAGAAACCCGTGGATTCGATAACGACATCCACACCGAGATCACCCCACGGCAGATTGCCCGGATCCCGTTCAGCGAGAACACGAATCTCTTTTCCGTTGACGACCAATCCGTCGTCTGTGGCAGTAATATCGTCCGACAGGATGCCGTGAACAGAGTCGTATTCGAGAAGGTGTGCAAGCGTTTCAGGATTCGTCAAGTCGTTGATAGCCACGAAGTCTATATCTAACGCTGGATTTTGCAGTGCCGCGCGAAAGGCGTTCCGACCAATTCGACCAAAACCGTTAATACCTACTTTAGTTGACATAAGACAGATAAATTCCTTTACAAGTATTTTGCCGTTACAGGGCTTTCTTCTATCAACAAATTTTAGAAACCCCCAAGCCTCACTAAGATGAATAAACGAACGAAACTTTCACAATTTCGGCTTGCAAGCGAGGTCTCTTTATCTACACTTATTCAAATTTTGCCGTGTTAAATCATTCCCATTTAATTATACCCTAAAATACACGAAATTGCAAACACGGCGTAGGTCTTGAATCCACGAAAAAAAATTGACAACCTCACAAGCAAATGATATAATTATACTATACTAAAAATAAGTTGGAAACTCACGCAATCAATTCGCAACAATCGAAATGTTACACTTGTCGCAAAATTATTTTTTTTCAAAAAGAATTCAGAACAAAAAATCGCTATAAACCCTTATGACAACTGGGTTCGATAACGTTACACATCATACACCAAATGTTACACCAGTGTAACATTTTTAAAGAGAATTTTACATAATAGAAAGTATTTATAACATATAGTTAAACTCACGCAATCCTAATTCCGCTTGACAATTTCCATTGTTTGCGCTACCCTATTCACATGTCAACAAACACCCACAAAAAACCGATTCAACCCACCGGGAATTTTCGAGCGATCCCTGTCGCCGTGCCGGAAAATCTAACCAACATCCGAGTCATCCTCTTTGAACCGCGCGAACCCGGAAACATCGGTTCCGTTGCCAGAGTTGTAAAGGGGATGGGACTGTCCCAACTCTATTTAGTGAACCCTGTTCCATTTCAGGATGTTGATGCAGCGTGGTATATGGCGCACGGTGCACAGGATATTCTCGAAAACTGCCACGTCGTTCCAGAACTCAAAGACGCGCTGGAGGGTATCCAATATCTCGTCGGAACGACCCACCGTCGTCGCGATGTGCGTCTACCACAACCCGTCCCCGCCCGTGAAGCCGCACAAACAATCGCCACCCTTTCGCAGGATAAATCTGTTGCACTATTGTTTGGACGTGAAGATTTCGGTTTATCTACCGATCAACTGAGTCTCTGCCAGTTATCAGCAAGCGTCCCGATGGCGACCAAAAACCCGTCTCTGAACCTTGCCCAAGCCGTGCAAATTTTCGCCTATGAGGTCTTCGTCGCGAGTTTGGAGGAATACCCACCGTCCGAGATAGACTACGCCGAAGTCAACGCCTTAGAAGAGTTCTACGGACGCGTCACCCGTCTACTGGATAAGGTCGGTATGTCGCCATACAATCGGGAGTGGGAAACGTATCTGAAATCCTTACGCCGCGTCTTCTCCCGCGCCCCACTGGAACCAAGGGACATTGCCACGTTGGACATGATTTTTTCTACGACGTTTCGTTACATCGAGCGGTTAGAAAAGGAAAAGAGAAATGAGGGCATTTAGTACCTACGGTCCCGTAAATCCTCAAGATCACTATGTCGTTTCACGCACTGAGGAGCTCGCTGATTTTATCAAGCGCGTCAAACTCGGACGTTATATCGTTATTTTCGCGCCCCGACAGACCGGCAAAACTACGTTTTTCCAATGGGCTCTTGATGCGCTTGCCGCCGATACCGGGGAAACCTACTTCCCGATTGAAGTCAATTTTGAAATATATGAAGACTATACCGCCTCCGATTTTTATCCTTCACTCTATCAAAGCATTTACGAGGAGATTAAATGTGTCTTCGAGAAACGCGGACACGTGCCGTCTGAAACACTAAGCCAATTCTTGGACAACACGAAATTAACCGATCATGTTGAAATGCTCAGATTCTTTCAACAGTTTGGGGCTTTTCTGGAGAATGAGAGGCTTGTCTTTATCATTGACGAGTTTGATGGCATCCCGTCCGATGCTTTAAGGGGTTTCCTTCGTTCGCTTCGCAATATTTATGTTCACCGTTCCATGCGTAAATCCCCTTACAGCGTTGGTATTGTAGGCGTTAAGAATGTTACTCAACTCAATTTAGACCGATTGTATAACATAGAAAATCTGTAGTTCAGGCGCAACACGTCCAACAACCACACCTAAATCCCTTATATCAGACTCGCCGTAAATTAGAGATTCTACTTGAAATTCTAATCATTCTGACGTATCATATATTATGTAGAGGCTTGAATAATCCTGTAAAGGCGAAATGTCCATAGAATAGGCAGAAAATGCGACACATCAAACCCATCGTTTGGCTCATCTTTATCTTCTCCGGTGCCAGCGGACTTATCTATCAAGTCATCTGGATGCGGCAACTCACGCTCATCTTCGGAAGCACCGTCTTCGCAACCAGCACCGTCCTCACAGCCTTCATGGCAGGACTCGCGCTCGGCAGTTTCTATTTCGGTCGGAAGATTGACGAAAGTGATCAGTCTCCACTGCGGATTTATGCTTTACTGGAAGCCGGTATCGGTGCCTTCTGTCTCGTGTGGCCACTGATTTTGTCGGTACTCGGTGCCTTGTATGTGCTAATCCATCGCAACGTCACATCAGAGTTCTATACGCTTTCATTGATCCGGTTCCTGTTGACCTTCGCAGTGATATTGATTCCCTCAACACTGATGGGCGGCACACTCCCTGTGCTAACCCGATTCTTTGTGAAAAGATTGGAACAACTCGGCACGAACATCGGGGTGCTGTATGCACTCAACACGTTCGGTGCCGTTATTGGAACCGTAGCAGCAGGGTTTTTCCTGCTCGAAGCGTTCGGGATCCGATGGACACTCGGTATCGGTATCGCCATTAATTTCGCCGTAGCAGCGATTGCGCTGGTGTTGACACAACGAGTGTTGGGAACAGAAGATGTGAGCGGTCAGCGAGAAAATGTTGTGGAAGATACAGAGGTTTCACAGTCCACAGATGCTAACAACCAACAACCAACAGCCAACAGCCATTTGGTCTTATGGGCAATAGGCATTTCCGGGTTTTGTGCTTTGGCTTATGAAGTACTCTGGACGCGTATTATGGTCTTCTTCCTCGGCAGTACAACCTATGCCTTTGCAACAATGCTCGCAGCCTTCCTCTTCGGCATCGCGCTCGGCAGTATTGTGTTCGCACGTTGGGTAGACCGGATGACGCAGCCTATTGCTGTTTTCGGAGTCGTCCAACTCGGTATCGGGCTTTTCGCACTTATCCTCATGCCGGCGTTTGAAGAGTTATACGGAATGACCCGTGCTTTCCAATCTACCTTCGGTAGCAGCAGATTTTGGGCGTTCTTCTCCTGTTTCCTCGTGATGTGTTTACCAACCTTTCTGATGGGTGCGAGTTTTCCGCTTGTGACGAAAATCTACACCGGCAGCGAACGTCGGCTTGGCAGAAGCATCGGTGATGTCTATGCAGTTAACACGGTTGGAAGCATTTTCGGCGCGTTTTGTGCCGGATTTATCTTGGTTCCGCTTCTCGGTATCCGACCGAGTATCGTACTAATGGTAGTGTTGAATACAGGTATCGGGTGTCTCCTTGTGTTAAAAAGCGGACAGCAAACCGAGACCCGTGGCGCATTGCTACAGGGGATAAGTATCGGTATGCCGATTCTCAACGCTGGGTTGGCTGTCATTCTACTGCTTACGCTGAATCAACCGCTTTTCCTCAAAAGCGCGATCTTCAAGACGCAGCGTCCCGGCGACACACTCGTCGATTACAATGAGGAAGTGGACGCAACGGTAACAACCCTGAAAGACGATGAAGGGGTCTACCGTCTCTATGTGGATACGAATCAGGCAGCGGATGCCTCGCGGTGGGATTCCCCATCGCACCGTGTTATCGCACATCTGCCCTTGCTATTGCATCCACGTCCGAAACGCGCCCTCGTCGTCGGGTTTGGTATGGGACTAACTTCCTATTCAATAACACAGCACGGGGTCCGAGTTAACGCAATAGAACTTTCTAAAGGCGTGATTTCAGCGGCACAAGAACATTTCAAACACGTTAACGGAAACGTATTTGAAAGTCCACTCTTTGATTATAAAATCAACGACGGACGCAACCATATCCTAATGACAAAAACGAAATACGATATGATTTCCACGGGTATCATTCATCCACTCGTCAGCGCAGGGAGTTCCAATATTTACACCGCCGACTTCTACCGCTTGTGCCGTCGCATTTTGAGCGAAGACGGCATTATGTGTCAGTGGGTGCCGCTCCACCGATTGCCTGAGACACACTATAAGATGATTGTCCGGACTTTCATTGAGGTGTTTCCACATACAACACTTTGGTATAAATATACGCCTGACTTCGTAATCCTTATCGGCACACAGGAACCACTGCAGATTGACTACAAAAACTTTATCGCACGCGCACAGATAGCGAGTATCAGTGAAGGACTCGCTGCCGATGACTTAGATGGCATGTCGCTACTTGACTCATTTATGATGGGACCGGAAACGGTACGCAAATACGTAGGCGTTGGACCTGTCCACACAGACAACCGACCCCGACTGGAATTCTTCCGCGGGGCTGACCTCGCTGACACAACGACACAGAACGTCAAAGGGATGGGGGAGTATCGTGAACGTGTTTTCCCATACCTCACGAACTACGGTTCAACACTCGCCGAAATGAGGAGCGTTAGAGAAAAACTCGATACCTACTTTAGAGCCACGCATAGATTAATACATGGACAGATTGCTTATGCGAGTGCCCAGTACCAAAATGCCGCAGAACTCATGAACCAAGCGGTCGAACTTAATCCGCTTGATGAAACAATTCGTTATAACTTTGGAGTCGTTTCGGGTTTAATTCGCGAGGGTGAACAGGAAGAGCTCCGGCAGATTGAACAACAAGTCCAGCAGGCAATGGCGCAGAATCCTGACGACCTACAGGGGCACCTCCATTTAGCGACTGTGTACGAAATGCAGGGTGAACTCGGAAAAGCGACAAGAGAACTTGAGGAATTTCTCAGAGGCGATCCAAGCAGATCTGATGTTTACTTACTTTTGGGTCCCTTATACGAACGCCAAGAACGTTATAGAGAGGCACTCCGCACATACGAGCGATTAGAACGGCAAGAACCTCGCTTGCCTGCACCTATTTTCGCAGCAATGGCGCAGCTTCACTTGCAGTTGGGAAATTTGGAAGAATCCGAAAAATATGCAAGGAAAGGTATCGCTGTAGATGCCAATTCATGGCGGTCCTACCTTACCCTCGGAAACGTTTACGCAGCGATGAACCAACCCCAAAAACAGATTCAATTCTACGAAAACGCTTTAACAGCACTCGATAAAAAAATTCTGAACGCTCCAGAGCCGGATGCGTTAAAGAGTGCTAAACAACAGATTCAAGATGAACTTGAACAACTAAAAACTGAAAATCACTAAGATAGGAGGAATCGTTATCGGTTACCGGCTATCAGTTATCGGTAACTCGCTTGTGGCAGTCCGTATGTTGTTTCCTACCACACGCTTTAACTGCTAATTGTTAACTGCTAACTGCTAACTACCATAGACACATCATGTCCCAAGAACCTTCTTTAAAACGAACCCACTATTGCAGTGACCTACGTTTAGCAGACACGGGGACGCAAGTGAGTCTTAACGGCTGGGTCAAACGCCGTCGAGACCACGGTGGGGTTATCTTCGTGGATCTACGCGACAGAACGGGTATCACGCAAGTCGTCTTTGACCCGCAAATTGACGAAAAAGCACATGCTGTCGCTGATGCAGTCAGAAGCGAATATGTCTTGCATGTCAGCGGCACCGTCCGTGAGCGCGAGCCGGGTGAACTCCTTTTTCACGCAGACGGTGCTTACCAAACAGACCTCGCCGATGGCAATCTGTCTCCAGCATTCCGGGCCTTGTTCTCGGATGCTGATCCGAAATACACCCTTTCTGATGACATTGAAATTGCAACACGAGAACCCGGTGCACGTTGGCTGCTCACCGATACTGAAAATAATCGGACATATCACATCGCCGGTGAAGATATGGGGAGAGAAAACGGTCTTAGCATTTATCAAGGCACTGTTAATCCTGAGCTTGACACAGGTGAGATTGAGCTCGCTGTTGACACGCTTAGCGTCTTGAATACCGCCAAAACACCCCCGTTCCCCGTTGAAGACGAGATTGACGTGGCGGAAGACATTCGGATGCGGTATCGCTTCATCGATTTACGCCGTCCTGAGATGCAAGAAACGTTGGCGATGCGTCATAAAGCGGCACTCGCTTCGCGTAACTATATGAACGAACAAGGGTTCCTTGAAATCGAAACGCCTATCTTGATGAACAGCACGCCTGAAGGTGCGCGCGATGTCCTTGTGCCGAGTCGTCATTATCCGGGGAGGTTCTATGCCCTCCCGCAATCGCCACAGCAGTTCAAGCAGATTCTCATGATGAGCGGTGTTGACCGGTATTTTCAGATCGCCCGATGCTTCCGTGATGAGGACACCCGAGCCGATAGGCAGTTGGAGTTCACACAACTTGACATTGAGATGTCATTCGCGGGTATGGACGATGTACTTGAGGTAACCGAGGGACTGATGAAGCGCATCTTTGAGGACGCTGGGAATATCCCTGTCGAAATCCCGTTCCTACGGCTCCCCTACCACGAGTCAATAGCACGCTTCGGAAACGACAAACCCGATACGCGGTTCGGCATGGAACTGACGGATGTCTCGGATGTCATGGGAGACTGTGATTTTCAGGTATTCACACGGACTTTGGAAACAGGTGGACAGGTCAAAGCGATTGCTGCGCCGGGCGGCGCAGACTTCTCGCGAAAAGACATCGACGATCTAACAAAGTTCGTTGCTATCTACCGGGCGAAAGGTTTGGCATGGGTTAAAGTCACAGCAGACGGATTTTCCTCTGGTATCGTCAAGTTTTTCACAACAGAACAACTGGAAACTGCGCAGGAGCGAACGGGTGCGAAGCCCGGTGACATCATGTTCTTTGTTGCTGATAAACCGAATATCGTTGCGGATGCGCTCGGTAATCTCCGCCTCCATCTTGGGAAACAGCTCAATCTGATTGATGAAACGCAATATAACTTCTTGTGGATTGTTGACTATCCGCTCTTTGAATGGAACGAGGAAGAGAATCGCTACGAGCCCTTCCATCACTTGTTCACTGGATGCACAGAAGATACTTTACCACTGTTAGACACAGATCCGGGGAATGTCCAAAGCCAACACTACGATCTCGTGTGTAACGGATATGAAATTTGTAGCGGGAGTGTCAGAATCCACCAATGGGATGTCCAGCAGAAGATTTTTGGTATTCTGGAGATTACACCCGAAGATGTAGAAAACCGGTTTGGATATTTCATAGACGCATTGGCGTATGGCACACCACCTCATGCGGGGATCGCTCCAGGTTTAGATAGGATTGTTATGTTGATGCGGAATGAGGAAAACATTCGGGAAGTCATCGCATTTCCGAAATCGCAACAAGGACTCTGTCCCCTCACGCATGCCCCATCTGTTGTATCGGATGCGCAGTTAGAGGAATTGTCCATCCGCGTTGATGCGGAACTCTAAGGCAACGCTACTTTTACTGGCGAGGTTTTGCGGAGTACTTGAAGAAACACCCCAGCAAAAACCCTAAATGCGACGTGCATTCTAACCTCGCCTACTTGAATACGCTGGCAAATTCGTATTATGAGGAGACCTAACCCAATGCAATCAACCAAAACACCCTCTATTTTTGCTGTTATCCTTATACTCTGTGCTTTATTTTTTGGGGTTCCGCTGAACACGGAGGCACAAACCGTTAACGTCCCAGATGCAAACCTTCGCGAGGCGATTAACGAGGCACTCGGCAAAGCACCAGACGCTCAGATTACGAGAGGTGAAATGGCGAGGCTTACCCACCTTAATGCAAGTGTCAGAAACATCAAGAATTTAAGCGGACTTGAAGCCGCAACCAGACTGGAAAGTTTAGAACTTAACCACAACCAAATAACCAACTTATCACCTCTCACCGGATTGGTCAGATTACATCACATAGGATTGGAAGAGAATCTGATAACCGATCTCTCACCGCTTGAAGGATTAATCAGTTTGGAGAGGCTACATCTTGGAAACAATCTGATAACCGATCTCTCACCGCTTGAAGGATTAATCAACTTGAGAAGTATAACGCTCCATCATAACGCCATATCCGATTTATCTCCCCTTGCAGGATTGACAAAACTGGAATCCATAGGAATGAGCCATAATCCCCTGGCAGACCTCTCACCGCTTTCAGGATTAACGAACTTGCATAATTTTCACGGATGGGGCACGCCTGTAGTGAACATTGCGGCTATCGCGAAGTTGCCGAAACTCAGAGAAATAAATGTCTGTGGTGGTGAGATATCCGATATCTCCGCCTTAGCCGATGCCAAGGGTTTGAAATCTCTCTACCTTCCTGGAAACGGTGTCACGGATCTGACACCGTTGGCGGAATTAACAAGCTTAACACACCTCAGTCTTGAACATAACGAGGTTTCGGATCTATCTCCCCTTGAAGGGCTAAACAATTTGACATGGATAGACTTTCGGGATAATGAAATCTCGGACGTGTCCCCGCTTTCCGAATTATCTAACTTGACTTGGTTAGATCTGAGTCAGAACAGGATAACAGATGTATCCACCCTTGCTTTCTTACCCAACTTAACATGGATGGGACTTCTCCAGAATCCAATAGTAGACACAACCAGTTTAGAAAGATTTTCCACGACAACAACCATCTCACACTCGGATTTCGTTAATTCTGCTTTCCCAGATGCTGGTCCCAAAATAGAGGGACCCTGGTTGTGGGCGATTGTACCAGGAGCTGGGATTGGCAGGACGGACTTACTGGCGCGAGCGAGTGGCGGCGGAGCAACGGAGGTGAAGGTCGCTACCTTTGGGGCAACTGAGGATAAGGCTATTGGAAACGGTAAATGGAAGGCACACAACCTCGCTCCAATCGGCGGAGATAACCTCAATGAAATGACAGATGCCCTCGGTTGGGGTTCGGGTTCAGAGATATATGACCACGTTGTTTACGGTTCTCTCACCTTGGAGTCCCCACGTAAGCAGGAAACCACGATGCTCGTCGGAAGCAATGATGGGGTTAAGGTTTGGCTCAATGGTGAAGTCGTTCACTACAATCCTGTTACCCGTGGTGCTGGTGATTACCAAGATGTGTTCCCTGTCACGTTAAAGAAGGGCACAAACGCCTTATTGGTCGCTGTTGACAACCGCGGGCATGGGAGCTTTAGTGGGTTCTTTGGGTTCGCAAAAGATACAGACTATACGATAAACGCGCCAGGTGACCCAATTGAGATAGAAGTCGCTACATGGGATGTGAACAAAGATGGAATCGCTAACATTCTGGATCTGATTCTGGTCGCGCGAAACTTAGGGAAAACCGCTATAAACGCAGACACAGGAACGGACGTAAATGGTGATGGAAAACGAAACATCTTGGACCTCAGACTTGTGGCGCAGCATTTAAACGAAGCGTCGGGTGCTGCTGCCCCCGCCGCTTTGGCAACGTCGGATGAATTTGTAACCTCAGACCACATTTCGGCAGAGATGGTACGCGCATGGATTGCATGGGCGCAAGCTGAAAGCGATGGGTCGCTCATCTTCCGAGAAGGCATCGCAAATCTCAAACAACTCTTAGCCTCTCTGATTCCTAATACAACGGCATTGCTGGCGAATTATCCAAATCCATTCAATCCAGAAACGTGGATACCGTACCAACTCGCCGAACCAACCACAGTCACGTTGCATATCTATGAGATAAATGGCGCATTGGTTCGGACATTGGATTTGGGGTATCAGCCCGCAGGACGTTATCACGAACAAAGCCGTGCAGCCTATTGGGATGGCAAGAATGAGGTCGGCGAATCTGTCGCAAGTGGGGTCTACTTCTATACGCTTACAGCAGACGATTTCACTGCTACTCGCAAAATGCTGATACGGAAATAATCATCGTAGGGGCGAGGTTGCCTCGCCCCCCTCTTTAACTGACACCCAACACCCCTTAAAGGAGATACCACGATGCAACGAAATATAGGGGCTGCTCCGACACTTGAGAACAGCACAACTTGCAAGCGCGGAGTGTATTACCCGGAATCAGATGGAGAACCGATGGCAGAAACACCGCAACATCAGCAGCTAATGAACAAGTTTTGCCACTATGCAATAATCTTAGCACTCATCGGATTCGGATTTGGAACCGCGGACGCACAACAGAATCTCGCACAACAGGCCTATGCCATCTTTCAACAGAATTGCTTGAACTGTCACGGCCCCCATGGTGCCTTTACAGAGCAAATCGTTATTGATTCCGCAAGCGGCTTGGTTAATTCAGGGGCAGTTGTGCCAGGAAACCCTTTTGGATCTGAACTCTATACCCGGCTCCTTGAAGCCGATGAGTTGAAACGGATGCCCTTGGGCGGGCAACTTTCGGATGACGCGATTCTAACCATCGGTAGTTGGATTCAGGCAGGTGCACTGAGCTGGGAAGTCCCACACGATGTCAACTTCATCTCCACCGATGACATGCTCACAACCCTCCAAGATCACTTGAACGGGCTGGATACCTTTGACCGACCCTTCGCACGTTATTTTACAATAACGCATCTCTATAACGCTGGCGAAGATCCCGAGGCACTCGCAGCCTATCAAGTCGCCCTCTCGAAACTCGTGAATAGTCTTTCTTGGGGATTCCAGATTATCAACCCACAACCGATTGATGCAACAGAGACGATTTTCTACATCGACCTGCGGGACTATGAATGGGACACCCGCGAAGCATGGACACAGATTGAAGCCGTTTATCCATATCTGATTGATTTCGATGAGCGTACACAGGCGAATCTGCATAGCAAACTCGCGTCCCTCCGTCAAGAAATGGCCTGTGAGGTGCCGTTCGTCTATGCGGATTGGTTTCTCGCCACCGCCTCCCTGCCACCCCTTTACCATGATATTTTGGCTCTCCCGGAGACCGAGCAAGAACTGGAGAGAGAGTTAGGTATAGATGTGGCTCGGAATCTGCAGAGTGCTCCAGGGATTCGCGTCTGGCGTGCAGGGACGAACGATTCAGGGGTCTCAAATCACAACCGGGTTGTGGAGCGCCACACCTCTCGGTATGGTGCCTATTGGAAGAGTCACGACTTTGCGAGTAGCGTGGGCGCGAAGAATATCTTCACACATCCATTGTCTTTTGATCGGGACGGTGGTGAGGTGATCTTCAATCTCCCCAACGGGTTACAGGCGTATTATATCTCGGATGCGTTAGGGAATCGGATAGATGTCGCACCCACAGACATCGTTTCCAATCCCGGAGCGAGCGATCCAGCAGTTCGTAATGGTATCTCGTGTATCGGTTGCCACACGGAGGGAATGAAGGCGTTTGAAGATGGTGTTCGATCGGATATTGAACAGACGACCAACCCGGCTTACGATAAAGACCACGCCTTGCGTTTGTATGTAGAAAAAGCAGAGATGGATGAGTGGGTAAGTAAGGATACACAGCGTTATCGAGATGCACTTGAAGCGACGGGGGGTGTATTTGGGGGTATAGAACCTGTGCATCGGTTCTACGAAGCGTTTCAAGATGCACTTGATGCAGAACATGCTGCCGCCGCTGTCGGTTTAGAGACAGAGGCATTTCGCCAGCGGATCAGTCAAGAATCGAGTTTACAGAACTTAGGTTTAACCGGACTGCTCAGTGGTGGCAACGTGAAACGAGATGTGTGGACAGATAACTTTGAGGCTGTCGTTGCTTGCTTGTATGGCGATGAGTGTCTAACTCCCGGTCCTATTGAAGACGATGATCGTAACACGGATAATCGTAGATCGGGTGGTTTGATTCCTGACTCGAATCTCCGCGCGGTAATTGCAGAACGGCTCGGCAAAGCACCTGCCTCAATTACAGAGGATGACCTCGCAAGATTGACTGAGCTTGCCGCTGATGAAAAAGGCATCCGCGACCTGACCGGGTTGGAGCATGCCCTCCGGCTTGAACGCATAGAGTTTCGGCACAATGCAATATCCGATTTATCCCCATTAACAGGATTGGTACGTCTGAATAATATCAAGCTGCGCGGGAATCGAATAACCGATGTATCTCCGCTTGCAAAGTTAGTCAACGTAGACTGGCTCGGTCTCGAAGAAAACGCAATCACAGATTTGTCGCCGTTGAAAGGGCTGGTAAAATTGAACGGAATAGGGATTTCAGACAATCCGGTGTCCGACGTATCCTCCCTTGCAAGTTTAATCAGTCTGGAAGGCATAGATGCTCGGAGGGCTCCCATCTCAGACTTTTCTGCCTTGGCACCGTTACCACGACTCCAGTGGATAGAATTTGGGGATGATAAGTCAATATCGCAACTGCCATCTCTGACGGGATTAAAAACCCTCAGACGGCTGGAAATTAACAACTCCAGTATATCAGATATCTCTGGCCTGGCGGAATTGACGCAATTAATCTCACTACAACTAAACAATAACTCGATAGAGGATGTGTCATCTCTTGCAAAGTTAACACGTTTGGAATCGTTGGAACTTAACAGCAATGTCATATCGGATGTATCCGCGCTCGCTGGGTTGACCAACTTGGAACACCTCCACCTCAGTCACAATGTCATATTGGATGTATCCGCGCTCGCTGGGTTAACTAACTTGGAACACCTCTCCCTTAATGACAACGCCATATCAGATTTCTCGCCTTTGGAAGGGTTAGCTGAGAAGATCGTTATTAGGGTGCGGAGTAATCCAGGGGCTCTGGCACAAGGAGGACCGAAAATAACGGGACCCTGGTTGTGGATGTTGTTTCCGGAGGCACAATTTGAAGATTTTCGCAACAGAGATTTGCTTGCAGACGCAAGTGGGAGAGAGGTAACAGAGTTGCAGGTTGCTACCAATGGAGCAACTGCAGGTCAGTCTGTTGGCGACAAAGTCTGGGTTTCTGGTAAAGTGGGATCTGCCAACTGGCAGAACATCAGCCAAGTGTTGAGGGCATCGGGTACTCCCCCGACTGAGGATAAACAGAATGTCGTCTACGGTTCTATTACATTGAATTCACCGCGTGAACAACAAACGAAGATGTTTGCAGGAAGTGGGGCTAATCATAAGGTTTGGTTGAATGGTGAATTACTTAAAGAAAGTCATGGTTGGAGTGAGGATTATCAGGAATTTTTCCCTGTCACGTTGAAACAGGGGGAAAATGTGTTACTGGTTTCTATCCACAATTGGAATCATCGTCTTAATGGTCATTTTGGGTTCGCACCGGATACCCAATATACCCTAGTGCGTCCAGGTCCTAAATTCTCACTTTCTGCAGAAAAAACGCGCTTTGAAGTCGGTTCAACATTTACCGTTCAGGTCAAGGTAGAAGATGTCACTGATTTAGCTGGATGGCAGACCGATATTGTTTTTGATCCGGCGGTAATGAGAGCCAGAAAAGTAACTGAAGGGGATTTCCTGAAACAGGATGATGAAGAAACCTTCTTTAAGGTAGGTGAAATTAAAAATGTCCTCGGTAAGATTATTGGGGTACAAGCCGTGCGGAGATCCGAAGACGGTATAAGCGGACAAGGCACATTGCTCTCGGTAAGATTCTTAGCCAGAGCTGCTGGAAAGACCCGATTGGCACTACGTAGTTTCTACGCCGGTTCCAATACGGGTGAAGCGATCTCTGCGTCTCTATTTGATATTATTGTTGATGTTACTGCCCCGGCATGGGATGTCAATGAAGACGGCGTAACCAATGCGGATGATGTGAAATTGGTCCGAGAGGCTTTGGGACAATCTCCACCTATAGATCCGCGCACCGATGTGAATGGGGACGGTGTTGTTAATAGTAGAGATATTGCCATTGTCACAGCGCATCTTGGAGAAGGAACAGATCCCGCTGCTCCTGCAAACGCTGTATTGCCACTCGGTTTTACCCGCGGAATGGTTGAACAGACCCTTGACATCTTGCGCAGAACGGATGATGGGTCGCTTATGTTCCAGCGCGGCATCGCGAATCTCGAACGGCTTTTAGCATCTTTTCTGCCAGAGGAAACCGCTTTGCTTCCTAACTATCCGAATCCGTTTAACCCAGAAACGTGGATACCTTACCAACTCGCTGAAGCTGCTGAAGTGACGTTCCGCATCTATACCGCGAACGGTGCCTTGGTTCGGACATTGGATTTAGGATATCAACCCGCAGGGATCTATCGATACCGGAGCCGCGCAGCCTATTGGGACGGTAAAAACGAAGTCGGTGAACCCGTCGCAAGTGGTATCTATTTCTATACATTATCCACGAAGTCCACACGCGACTCCGTTACCGCAGGCGACTTCACCGCTACAAGAAAGATGTTAATAAGGAAATAGCGATTAGCGGATAGTGATTAGTTAATGGGTAATGGGTAGATTGTTACAGGATACCTCTTAACCAACAACCCAATAACGATTAACCAATAAAGGAGTTATACTATGAATGAAAGTGAGAAAAAGCCAAAGGTCAGTCTTGGGCTGCTTTACGGCATTGTGATTGCAATCGTTGCCGGCGCACTCATCGGAGGGTTCGCGCCAAGCATTGCAGTTCACACAACAATACTCGGTGAGATCTTCTTAAACCTACTGATGATGATCGTCGTGCCGCTTGTTGTCTTGTCCATGATCGTCGGAATAACCAATTTAGGGGATATCCGTAACCTCGGTTCCATCGGTGGACGAACCGTCCTCTACTACATGGCAACAACCGCTATCTCCGTTCTCATCGGGATAGTTCTCGTCAACATCATCACACCGGGGAAAGGGTTATCACAAGGCGAAGAACGTCCTGAATTGAGTTACACGCTTTCTGGTCCTGACATGCTCACCCTTGAGATGAGCGGCGAATTTAACCGCACCTATAACAATAAATATGTCATCACCCTCGTTGACCAGGATATACAGGGCGAAGTCAAATCAATTTCCGGGACAACAGCCACAGTAGAAGCGTGGCACCCCTTAGCCACGGATGCCCGTTACGTTGCAACAGAAGGTGGTGAACGCCTGTTATTCGTTGACGGACGGCTTGTAACAATAGAACCCCGAAACACAGGGACAGGGGTTAACATCAGTTTGCCGATCGCTACCAGAGTCTCCGGAAAAATGGAACGAACGATGGGCAGCACTATCAAAGAGGTATTCCTCGGCAACGAAGAAACCGGCAAAGAGGGCATGATCCCCTCAAATGTCTTCAAGGCAATGGTACGAACGGATATCCTACCGTTAATCTTCTTCTCACTCCTCATCGGGGCCGCTTTGTCTACACTGGGTGAGCTTGGCAAACCCATCATCACTGTGATTTCAGGACTCAATGAAGCCGTCATGAAACTCGTCCACTGGATAATGTTCGTCGCGCCCTTCGGTATCTTTGGCTTAATCGCTGGCAGGATTGGTGAAGCAAAGGGATTCGCAGGCTTCTGGCCCGAACTCGTCGCCGTGAGTAAGTACAGTGCCACGGTCGTGCTTGGACTCGGCGTACACGGTATTATCGTTTTGCCGCTGCTCTTGTTGCTGTTCGGACGTAGAAATCCGCTCAACTACTTCAGAGGCATGGCAACAGCCTTGCTAAACGCTTTCTCAACAGCGAGTTCCAGCGCATCTCTACCTTTAACGATGGAAGGCGTTGAGAATCAGAACGGTGTTTCCAGACGTACCTCCAGTTTCGTCCTGCCCTTGGGAGCAACCATTAATATGGACGGCACCGCACTCTATGAAGCAGTTGCTGTCATGTTCATCGCTCAGGTCTATGCGATTTCCATGGACCCAGCGCAACAGATCGTTGTCGTGCTGACGGCGACTTTGGCAGCTATCGGCGCAGCCGGAATTCCTGAAGCCGGACTCGTCACCATGGTTATTGTGCTCAGAGCCGTTGACCTCCCCGTTGAAGGGATAACGCTTATTCTCTCCATTGACTGGCTCCTTGATCGCTTCCGAACCACAATTAACGTCTGGGGCGACAGCATCGGCGCAGGGGTCATTGAAAGGTATGAATCCGCTGATGCCACTGAAGCACCGGCAACAACGTAGTTATTGGTAATCAGTTATCGGTTTTCAGTGAAAGAGGAACGCTGTAACAATTCACCACCGCTTGGGACTCCAAACTTGAGTAGATTGTTACAAAAACGCCTCCTAACTGACCATTGATAACTGACAACTAATCAAATATGAATACACAAAACGAACCGAACCCACAACCATTACCAGTCTTTTCAGCATCTATTCTCGCAATCATCAGTGTTGTGTTTGTCGCAGGATGGATAGCGTTCGCTTACTACAAAGGCAACACAGACGGTAGCAATCGGATACTATTGTTACACCCGATAGTTCCGATACTACTGATTGTGCTGCTCACACGGATTTACCATCGAATTGAAATAAAGAGCATCATCATTTTGGAAATCCTAATGATAGGTGTATGGCTTTTCATTCGTCTGTTGGGAGCGTTGACCCCTTTCATTTTAGGATTCGGTTTCGCCTATATTTTCAGGTTTCTCTGGAACGCATTCCCTTTTGAAAACAAGTATCAACGCAGCATCGCTACTGTGCTGATTTTCGTTGTCTGTGGTGTCGCGCTATTCTACGCAGGAAGACAGGTAAGTAAACAAACCAGACAGATGGGTAGTGGGTTGATTAAGTTTTACCACGAGATCGTTCTACCTTATGTCAATGGAGAGACCTTTAAGGCTATCACGATCGGTGTTAATCCGATTGTTGTCAACGAAGAAAAACGGCAAGTAGAAACCTTCTATATCGCTACAAACCACGGCGTTTACAGAATTCAAGCAGATACTGGAGACCTACCCACCCGCGTCGGCATCACAAACGGCACACTCCTCGGCAAACAGGTCCAAGCACTGACAACCAGCAGGAATATTATCTATGCTGGCACTACGAATGGGTTATACGGATATTATAAAGTCCTACCCCGAAACGGGATTGAGATGGTCGGCATGGATGGAAACATTCAGAGAATTCACCCCCGAACTTGGTACAAGGTAGAAGGCACGCCTTTTGATACCGAAACCGTCCAAGCCGTCAATACACCACAGTGGAATAGTAACCAAATCTACATCGGAACCCAAAAAGGACTTTACGCAAGCAATGATTCTGGACGAACCTGGCGTGAAGTTGAACCCGCCATTTATGGTGAAAGGTCTATCGTCGGCATCGCTGCTGTTGAAGATAGCGATGGCAATAGAACAACTTATGTCGCCAGTACAACGCAGCCTAATCACGAAACAAGGCCCCCTGATAAGACGGATTTAGCGGGTTTGGAACCTATGGAAACCGCAGTCCATTGGTATCTTGAAGGTTCTTCCCTCGGATGGGAGCCGTTGCCGCCGATAACGCAAATCGTTTACACACTTGCAGGGGCAGAAACAACAGACCGAAAGGTTAATGAAAACGCTCCAGTTGAACTCTATGCTGGGACATCCGATGGACTCTACACATGGAATCGTCTTGATAATTGGGAGAAAGTCGGAGAAACAACACAAATTACGCTCTTAGGGACTGCGCCTTCTGGATTGTACGCTGGGGATCCAACCGTTATTCGCCATCGCATCAATCCAACAACTGGATGGAGACCCTTTGCTATTAATAAGAAAGGTGTTACTGACACCTATAAAGATGAACCGATTGTTCAGCAGGGACGAGCCTATCTTACTGAACGCATACCCACAATCGCTCAAACCGGCGGCGAAGTTGTTAAATGGGTCTCTGGATTCGTCAGATCGCTCGCTTTTGGATTCGGCGGGTTTCTCGCAACATTGTTACTCGCATTTGTCGTCTTTGTCTATGCGAATCAGTCGTTCGACAACTATTTTCGTGGCTTTGTCTCGTTGCTACCTGAATCCCATCGTGATACTGTTAAGCGTTATCTGCGCGAAATCGATAAAAATCTCCAACGATTCTTGAAAGGACAGGTCACAGTTATCGCCATTATTTCAGCAGTTTCTTGTGTCGCATATAGTATTGTTGGTGTGCCGTTCGCGCTCGTTATCGGTTTACTCGCTGGCATCTGTAATACCATACCAACCGTTGGACCCTTTATTGGCGGCGGTTTCGCACTTTTGGCGATGTTGATGGGATTGGCAGCTGGGGATTTTAGTCTCGTTGAATTTCTTGTTCGTTCCGCAGTTGTCGTCGGTGTTGCTCTCGGGGTCCAAACTATTGACAACTCATTGGTCTCGCCCAAAATTATGAGCGATGCTGTCAATGTAGATCCACTGCTTATTATGTTCGCTGTGATTGTTGGGGCAACAGTCCTCGGTTTTTGGGGCGTGTTACTTGCAATTCCTATTATTGTTGTGATAAAATCCATTATCGCTGTTTCGCGGACGTTAGCAACAGATCAATCCATCGAAAGCCGGTCGGCAGAAGCCGATGCGTTGGAGGAAAACTAATGGAAACCAGACATCCGATTGTCGCAATTGTCGGCAGGCCCAATGTCGGAAAATCTTCGCTCTTCAATAGAATCGCTGCATCTGCCCCGGTACGTCCGAAACAGATACGCACCGATTTTGAAGACAATGGGAACGAGATGCTGCAGCCGGTCAGACCGCGGAATACGAAAAAATCACGTAAATTTGCTGTCGTTCATGATACACCCGGCGTGACACGTGATAGGAATTACGCCGATGTTGAATGGAATGATAGAGCCTTTACGATCGTTGATACTGGCGGTTTGGATGTCGATCCAAATGACCGTCTTATTGATAACGTCCAATTACAAGTAGATGCGGCTTTGGATGAAGCGAACCTCGTCCTATTCGTTGTTGATGCGCGAGCCGGTGTTATGCCACACGACCTGACTGTCGCTGATAAACTCAGAACCGCTGGTAAACCTGTCTTTCTCGTTGTCAACAAGGTGGATAGCGATCGGTTTCGCAATGAGGCGGCGGAGTTTTACGCACTCGGATTCTCTGAACCGACGTGGACATCGTGTGTCCAGAACGACGGAATTCGGGGACTCCTTGATCGGGTCGTGGAAGAGCTGCCCGATACCGACGAGATGTCGGACGCCGCAGCTGCCGCTATGAAAATCGCAATCGTTGGTAGACCCAATGTCGGAAAATCTTCGCTTATCAATAACTTGTTAGGGGAAGAGCGAATGATTGTAGATGACCGACCGGGAACGACGCGAGATGCCGTAAATATTCGGATCGTTCACGACAACATTCCGTTTGAAGTTGTTGATACGGCGGGAATGCGGCGGAAATCGGCTATTAACGACGAACTGGAATCGGTGACTGTCCAACGTGCTATACACAGCATCCGCCAAAGCGATATTGCTGTCCTCGTGCTTGACGTAACCCAGGAGATCGCACAACAGGATAAGACAATCGCCAATTTCATCGAACGACAGGGGAAAGCCTCGGTTTTAGTGTTGAACAAGTGGGACCTGGTTGAAAAGGATAACACAACGCATCCAGCATTTATGGATAGGATAGATGCCCAACTCCCACAACTTCATTATGTACCCCGGGTTTTCGTCTCTGCGCTTACGGGTCAACGTGTTACCCATATACTGGAGATAGCACTTGAGGTTTATCGCGAGTATTGCACCCGAATCCCGACCCCCGACCTTAATCAGCTCCTCCTTGAATTACGGACTGCGCATCCCCCACCACGGGTCAAGGGGGTGAGACCTGCGCTCAAATATATCACGCAAGTGGAAACTAAACCTCCGACCTTTCTCATATTCGGACGGAACTTGCATCGGATACGTCCACCCTACGAGGCGTACCTTGTCAACAATATTCGGGCGGAATTCGGATTCAACGGCACACCTATACGTATCTTTTATCGCCAATCGTAAGGAGGGAAATCTTGGCACAACTTAAAGTTTTCATCACACGCCCTATACCAGAAGAAATCCGAGCGAAAATAGCCGCAGAATGTGAAGTCGATATGTGGCATACGAGCGCAATCCTACCGCCTATTGCTGAAAAGATTCCGCCCCTTGATGGGCTAATGACTTATGGGCACGAACCCGTCTCACCAGAGATGATCGCTACTTCCCCGAACCTCAAAGTCGTCTCTGTCGTTGGAGTGGGTTATGATCATGTCCATGTTGAGGCTTGTAGGGAGAGAGGGATTGCGGTCGGGCATACACCCGGGGTCCTTAGTGATACTACTGCGGATATGACGATGGCACTCCTGCTCGCCGCATCTCGAAATATCGTTCCAGCGGATAAACACGTTCAGACCAAACAGTGGCTGTACTACGATCCGAATATCCTCTGGGGATACGATGTACATCATGCGACAATCGGTATTGTCGGGATGGGGCGCATCGGTTATGCAGTCGCAAAGCGCGCGCTGGCTTTTGACATGCGAGTTCTCTATTACAAACGCGAGCGCAGACGCGATTGGGAGGAAGAACTCGGTATTGAATACGTTGACATGGAAAAACTCCTTCGAGACTCCGATTTCGTGACACTCCATGTTCCTTTGACGGAAGAGACAACTCACATGATTGGCGAAGCCGAACTCGAGTTGATGAAAAGTACTGCAATCCTTGTGAACATCGCCAGAGGCCCTGTTGTCGATCACTATGCGTTATATGATGCCCTCACTGAAGGTCAGATTGCAGGTGCCGCACTTGACGTAACGGAACCCGAACCCCTTAACACGGACCATCCGCTTCTCGGTTTAGATAACGTTATTATAGCACCACATCTCGGCAGTGCTACTATTCAAACACGGATGAAAATGGCAACAATGGCGATGGAGAATCTGCTCGCTGGGTTGAAGGGAGAACAGTTACCCTATGGCGTGTTGCAACCCAACTTTGCCCGATAGGTAGAATCTCCAAATTATGGTTTTTATAGGAGGAATTTACCCACACAGAATTATCCATTACAAGGAGACAAGATGCTACTTGAAAGATTATTTGATTTAAAGGGTGCTGGGACCTCAGTGAGACGTGAAATGGTCGCGGGACTCACAAATTTTATGACGATCTCATATATAATTTTTGTTCAACCGGCACTTCTTTCGATATCCGGTATGGACTATGGTGCCGTCATGGTTGCGACCTGTGTCTCCAGTGCGATCGCAACGTTCTTCATGGCGTTTCTAACCAATTATCCGGTCGTCTTAGCACCCGGTATGGGGCTTAACGCCTATTTCGTTTTCGACGTTTGCCAAGGCCTAAACTTACCCTGGCAGGAGGCATTAGGCATTGTCTTCATATCAGGTATGTTGTTCTTCATACTGTCGTTCGTCGGCATCCGTGAAGCCGTTATGAATGCCATTCCGCCGTCGCTCCAGAATGCGATTGCCATCGGAATCGGACTCTTCATCGCTTTTATCGGATTGCAGTGGAGTGGGATAATTGTCCGGCATTCTGCGACTTATGTGACGCGAGGCGATCTCCTATCAACTCCCGTGTTGCTTTCCCTTTTCGGTATTGCTGTAATCCTCACGCTCATGGCGCGCCAGGTGCGAGGCGCGATTCTAATCGGTATCCTTGTCGCCGCTGTCGCCGACCTTATCTTCGGGCTTGCCAAATTTGAAGGGGTCGCTGCACTCCCACCATCAATCACACCCACATTTTTCAAGCTGCAACTACCGAATATCTTCGGTAAGCTGGAACTGATTTCTGTCATTTTTGTTTTCTTTGCTATTGATATGTTCGACAGTATTGGGACACTTACGGCTATCGGTTACAGAGCGGAATTGATGGAAGAAGGAAAGCTCGCAAAGGCAAGACGAGCCCTTTTGACGGATGCGGGAGGGACTGTCGGGGGCGCGCTCCTTGGCACCTCAACTGTTACCTGTTATATCGAAAGTGCCGCTGGTATCGCTATCGGTGGACGAACGGGGCTCACGGCTTTTTTTACAGGCATTTTTATGTTACTGTCTCTTGTTTTTTATCCGCTTGTTAAGATTGTTGGCGGTGGGTATGCGATTAACCAAAGTACCACAATTTACCCGATAATCGCACCAGCCCTCATCGTCGTCGGGGGATTGATGCTCAGGAATGTCAACCAGATTGATTGGGAGGACATCACAGAATCGATCCCCGCGTTCCTGACCATGCTAATGATGCCGCTTTCCTTTAGCATTACAGACGGCATCGGCTTCGGACTCGTCTCGTTAGCGTTTCTCAAGTTAGTGACAGGACGTGGAAAAGAGGTAAATCCGGTCATCTACTACTTTGCCCTCTTCTTCATCGCGTGTTACATCGGTGATCTGTAGAAGCGAATTGTAATCCTTATCCTTCATCGGCAGGGCTTTCAGCCCTGCCTTTGATCTGAAACGCGCCTTATCTACCCCCGCCAAGCCACATCAATGCTCGTATACCCGTGCGTGTATTGATGCAAATGCGATGGTAAATCCGCTAAAAATTCCTTGCCTTCAGTTGGAATCTCCCATGGAATATCAATCTGATGCTCCCGACTCCGAAAACCGATCGCACAGGACAACCGGATCTCATCAATCTGATTCGGAAATGCGCCGTGATACGTCCGATGCGCAAACACAATCATATCCCCAGGGTTTGTGAACAACGGCACCAATCCCGGAATATCAAACCCAGTGTATGCCTTTTCTTCTTCACCCTCCTTGTAAAATGAGCGTCTATCCGCCGTCATCTTGAAACCTTCAGGTCCCTCCCAGTTTTCCACATGGGAATTTTCAATTACACACAGACCGCCGTGTTCCGGGCGCGAACCCGTCAAATAGAACCATTTGCCAGAGGGCCAGAGTCCACGATTCAGCACGTCCCCTGAATTCTTAGGGGTATCCGTTGAAAACCCACACCAGTCAGTGTGCCATGAAACCGGTTGAGACCCAGGCATCCGAATGATAGCCGCAGATCGGTGGACGGTCATTTCGTCTGTGCCGATGAGATGGCGATGGATTTTCATAAAGGGCTCATATTCCAAAAGTTGCCAAGCCCCGGGCCCAGACTCAATCCACGCGTGCCGGGTCCGACTCTCTCCCGACTTCAGTTCTCTGTTCGGATCTGTGCCATCAAAGACTGCCTGTTTTAAACCATCAACTAACTCAGGCGGTAAAACATCTTTGATAATCGCAAAGCCGTGTGCCTCCAGACATTCAGACATGAGAGGGATTTGGTTGACCCCAAATTCGTAGGTATAACCAAGTTCAGGTTTCTGAATCTCCAAATATTCTTTCATAGGTTAGTCCTCAAATATTTTATTGGAAATATCCGCCGCGTCGTAGGCAAGGTTCCCCAACCTCGCTGGTTCACTGATGCTTTGATTTTAGCAACTATACACTGTTGGGTCAATGACATTTTTTAGAAAATCCAGTCGTCAATTAAAAAGGCAACCATAATTCTACAAATCCTGATTTTGACAATCTGAATGTTTTATACCCTTGCACGAATTGCAGAGTTTTGTTAAAATACGTCCTATAAAAGTTAGAAAACCTTATGAGCGAAGTGATGCACCCAGTTCAAGTTATCAAGCAAACAAACCCAAATTATCCAAAACGGTTGAGCGACTATCTAAAAACGGAGACCCCATCCATCAAAAAATACGAGCATTAGGAGATTTTTATGATACCTAAACACGACCGAATAACCCACAGATTCCATGTGGTTTACGGAATTTTGTCATCATTTTTCGTAATGACTCTTTTCTTTTTCGGTTGCCAACGAATTCAACAAGTCGTTGCACCAACAGATTTGGAAGCGCCCGATGGTACGACTACTGTCAAAATCGGCTTTTTGTATAGTCCACCCGATCCAGGAACGACCCGAAACGGGGCGGAACTCGCTGTCGCACTCGCAAACGAAGTTGGCGGAATTAATGGGATACCTGTAGAACTCCTCATTCGAGACGATAAAAAAGATCCGGCGCTCAGCGTCCAATACGCAGAGGAACTCATTAATGTCGGCGTATCTGCAATCGTAGGTCCAGACTATTCGCTCTTGGCAATACCCGTAGGAGACGTTATTCAGGCACACGGAATCCCTATGGTGACAACCTATCCCACGAATCCGAAAGTGCCTGAAAACAGGAATTTTTCGTTTATGGGAGCGTACACCGATCCTTATCAAGCCGGTGTGATGGCGGATTTTGCTATTCAAGAGTTGGGCGCAACGACGGCGGCAGTCCTGACAGAGACAGATGGTACCTACTCACAAGGGTTAACAGAGGTTTTCATCGAAGAATTCACCGCCCAAGGCGGCACAATCGTCGTCCATCAATTTTACGAGACAGACGCTACAGATTTCACCCCACAGTTAATGGCAGTGGCATCCGTGGAACCCGCTGTTGATGTTGTCTTTCTGCCCGGGTTGGGCCCCGAATTTTTGTTAATTGTCAAGCAAGCGAAAACTACCGATATTAATATTCCTGGAACCTTCCTCGGTGGCGATGGTTGGGATCGCCCTGACCTCGTTGAGATCGCTGGAAACGCAGCCGAAGATTGCTTCTTTGCAAACCACTTTTCACCCGAAGGACCCCCGGAACAGTTAGGGAGAGAGACAACGCAATTTATTACCGCTTATACTTCGCGATTTGGCATCGCACCTGACGGACCCGCATCGCTTGGGTATGATGCAGCTAATATCATTATTCAGGCGATGAAACGCGCACCGGATCTAACCCCCGCTGCAATTCGCGACCAAATTCAGGCGACCGGCAACTATAGGGGTGCCACAATACTGTCGCATTTTGATGAAAATCGGCATGCAATCAAGAGTGCCGTCATCAATACTGTCAAAGAAGGAGAGATACGATTTCATCAAGCTGCTGCACCTTAATGAAAAAGATACAGATATTTTGGGAGGAGAATAATGTCAAAAACCGTCTTTTTAGGAGAACATGAACTCACCTTCCCCGGTCCACACCTCGGTGTACTCCGGGACTGCAATGACGTGCTTGACTCAGCGGAAGGTTTACACCAACGGATAGCAGAGGACGGGTATCTACTCGTTCGCGGTTTAATAGATAGAGAAAAGATTATTGCAGGGCGGCGTGCTATCCTTGAATACGCCGATGGCAACGGTAAAGATGACGTTTTCAAGCCCGGCACCGACATTATGGAGGCGTTCGCTGGTGGTGGGAGTCCGGGACGGACGATGGGCACGCCCGCCGTTACACACCATCCAGATGTACAGGCAGTCTTGGAAGGCGATGAACTTTTTAAATTCTTCCGAACCTTCTTCGACGGTGATACCCGAACCTTTGACTACAAATGGCTTCGCTTTATTCGCCCCACCGTCTGGTCGGGACCGCATTTCGATTTCGTCTATATGGGACGCGGATCAGAGCAGCTCCACACTTGTTGGGTGCCGTTCGGTGATGTGCCTGCAACCATGGGAACGTTAACGGTGTTGGTCGGTTCGCACAATCTCCCGAGTTTCGCACCGATTCGGGATACCTATGGAAGAACGGATGTAGATCGGGACGGGACACCAGGGCACTTCGGACGCGACCCGATGGAGATTAGCGATCAGTATGGCGGTGAGTGGAAAACCGCCGATTTCGAGATGGGAGATGTTATCATCTTCACGATGCACACGATGCACACTTCTACGAAAAACCTTTCTGACCGATGGCGCATTAGTTGTGACATCCGTTTCCAGCCCGCAGCAGACCCGATTGATGAACGATGGGTCGGCAAAAACCCGATTTCGCATACCGGAAGCCAAAAGATTTCGTTTGAGGAAGCGAAAAAGCAATGGGGGTTGGAATAGAAAAGGGTATACAGAAGGGATACAAATACAAGATAATCTTAACCGAACAGTACCCGCCGAATCTGCACCATTTTATCTTGTTAGAGGTCCTCTGTAGTATCAATTGATAGCAAGTCGATAAGATTCTTGTTAATATAGTAGTACTCTCGGCCAAACCGCAAACGCTCCAACAACCCGAGTTCTGTTACTTCATTCAGATATTTTGTGGCTGTAAGGCGACTACATCTCAGTTTTTCTTCAACAATACTAATCTTGCAGTAAGGCCACTGGAAGAGCAAATCGACAAATCCTTCGCGCTCAACGGCTTTCGTTTTGCCCCGCGCTGTTGTAATGACGTTATTGATAAGGCGGTTAATTGCCTCTATTTTGTCCGCAGTGTCTCGCGAGGTCTGTTCCACTGCTTTCAAAATATAGAGAATCCACTGTTGCCAACTTCCGTTTTCCGTGCCTTCACGAAGATAGCGATAATACTCATCCCGATTTTGGATAAAGAAACGACTGAGGTAAAGTATCGGTACATCAAGCAGGCCTTGATGTACCAAATAGAGGATGTTGAGTATACGCCCTGTTCGTCCATTGCCATCCATGAATGGGTGTATTGCCTCAAACTGGTAGTGCATTATGGCCATTTTGACAAGCGGTTGCAATCCATCATCCTTATCGTTAATAAATCGCTCAAGATTAATTAACAATCTGATGAGATTTCCATATCCGGTTGGGGGTCTATAAATCAGCTCTTGTGTGGCTCGGTTTTCAATCACTACTGCCCCATTACGCACCTTCATTTCCTCGTCAAGAATACGCGAGCAGATCTGCTCAAAGAGTTGTAGGTCCAGAGTTGAGCCTTCTCGGATGCGGCTGACACCATTCCACAATGCCTCACGGTAGCGTAATACTTCTTTGGTATGGGAGGGAATTTGGTTTGTATCAGAGGTCATGGCTCGGTACAGTTCATCATTTGTCGTAACGATGTTTTCGATTTCCGAACTCCTACGTGCTTCCTGAAGCGGTAGTGTATTTATCAGGACCTCTTCGCTTGGCAGTTGCTTCACCAAGGCATTTGCCCTGAAAAGCTCAGCCATCGCCGATATGCACGCTTTGAGAATGTCACGCGATTCAAGGTCTACAGCGGGCGGAAGTTCAGGAATATCGTTCCATGGAAGATTTGGATTGAATTGAGGCATTGTTGTCACGAATCTTGGTAATCGAACATGTATAATTTTTAGATATTTTTATACATATTTGCGTTGATATGTATAATTTGTATACATATCCATCCGGACATGTATAATTTTTAGATATTTTTATACATGTCCAAACTGATATGTATAATTTCTATACATATTGATAGAGTGCTAACCGAACAATGCCCGCCGAATCTGACGCACTGCCTGACGGATCCGATCTTCGTTCTCCACAAGCGCGATCCGAATATAACCTTCGCCGTTATGCCCGAATCCTGAACCCGGAGAAACACAGACTTCCGCCTCATTGAGTAGTTTCGTCGCGAAGTCCATAGAGGAGAGATGCTGCCATGCTTCTGGGATAGGTGCCCAGACGAACATAGAAGCCTGCGGTTTGGGAACTTTCCAGCCAATCCGATTTAACCCTTCAACGAGTACGTCGCGACGCTTTTGATAGACCGTAGCGTTTTCCATCACCGTATCTGCCGGTGTACGGAGTGCCATAATCCCAGCGACCTGAATCGGCGCGAAAATCCCGTAATCGTAATACCCTTTAATCCGAGCGAGTGCCTCAATGATCTCGCGATTGCCAACCGCAAACCCACACCGCCATCCCGCCATATTGTAGGATTTAGACAGAGAGAAAAATTCGATGCCGACCTCCTTCGCACCCTTTGCCTGTAGGAAACTTGGTGCTTTGTAGCCGTCGAAAACGATGTCCGCATAAGCCAAATCGTGAATTACCACAATTTCCTGACGTTTTGCGAACGCAACGATTTCCTCGAAGAATCCGAGGTCAACCACAGCACCCGTCGGATTGTGTGGGAAGCTTAAGATGAGTACCTTCGGTCTTGGCCAAATATCGCGCGTGATTTCCCTGAGCGAGGGAATAAAAGCGTTCTCTTCCGTGAGCGGAATGCTCACGACGCTACCACCTGCAAGCACAATGCTGTACATGTGGATTGGAAACGTTGGGTTCGGCACCATTGCCAAATCGCCTTCGTCAATTAAGGCTAATGCGAGGTGCCCCAGACCTTCTTTAGTCCCGATCACAGAGATGGCTTCTTCATGCGGGTTAATGTGAACACCGAACCGGCGTTCATAATGCCAACTAACCTCCCGACGGAGATTGAAAATACCCCGCGAAGCAGAATAGCGGTGGTTCCGAAGTTCTTGTGCCGCTTCAGTCAATTTATCGATGATAGGTTGCGGGGTCGGCTGATTTGGGTTTCCCATCCCTAAGTCGATAATATCTATCCCCAACTGTCGGCGTTCATGTGTTAGTTGTTTGAGTTTGCCAAGCATATACGGTGGCAGTCGATTTAAGCGTTTTGAATAGATATTCATTTTTCCAATTTTTTAACGATTATGTCTGAGCGGGGTGTCCGTTGTCCACCCCGATCTAAGGTTATTAAAAAGTCTACTTTAGGTTATGAAAGGTCTGTTAAAAAATTACTATGCTCCCAATATGCCCGTAAACGTTCACCCCAGTTTGATATTATCCGTCTCGGACTTGGATGCCCAATTTGTCGTCGGTGAAGTTTGGCTTCTTGGGTCAGCAGTTTATCTCTACATGTTTTAACGTCTTCATTATAGGCTGCGTTTCCTACTAAATTTTCCGTCTCGCCCGGGTCATTCTGTCTGTCAAACAACTGCGCGAGTCCGAGTTGTTCAGCATCAGGTCCCGGCGGCGAGAAATCCTCCACCGCTTTCGGTTTATATTCTGTAACGTATTTATATCGTTCGCTGATAATTGCGCGTCCCCAATAATTGCTCTCTATGTAGGCATAATCACGCCAAGCGACATCTTTTCCTTCCACAATCGGACGGACGCTCATGCCTTGTACCTGTTCAGGCACATCAACATCTGCGTAATCACAGACAGTAGGAAATAAGTCTACGCCTGAGACAAAATGCGTCTCATTAATTTGGTTTTTCTCTACAGCGGTACTGTCGCTCAAACACGCCACAATGAATGGAACCCGTACGCTCTCTTCGTAAAGCGTAAATTTTTGGAACATCTGATGACTGCCACACGCCTCACCATGGTCTGCACTGAAGAGAATGAGCGTATTTTCGTGCAAGCCCGTGGCTCGCAGCAGTGCCAGAACCCTTCCGATCTCAGCGTCAACTTTTTCGATGAATCTGTAATAATTCCATCTCAAGTAACGCCAATGGAGTTCGTCCCAATCAAGGATACCTTTAAGGATAGCGGCGTGAATAAGCGCGTCGTCAACCCTTCGACAGACTCGGTGCAGGACTGTCTCCCGTTCATCATAGCCGAAGTTTTCAGGGAGCGGTGGCAAACTGTCTTCGGATACAATTCCTTGCTCTACGGGATTTGGCATACGTTTTTCTTCGTGATTGTGCAGGTATTCACATACGTCATGCGGGTCAACGTAACCAATCTGAAGATAAAATGGTTCGTCAGCATCGTAGGTCGTCAGGAAGTCGGCGACCGCATGCGTGGATGCTGAATCGTAATACGCAGCACCTCCTGCACCGATATCTCGTTGTCCATAGTAGAGGGTCTGAAAACTCTCGCGAACATCTCTACCGGGGACATGCCACTTACCGCAGTGGAATACCCGATAACCACCTTCGTTCAACACCTGTCCTAAATCCGGGATTTCTGGGTGCAGAGAGCCACCGTTAAACGGCACACCTGTTTCCGATGTATATAAACCCGTTGCCCAACTCGAACGCGCAGCAGCACACACCGGATCCGTACAGAACGACCGCTGAAACGAGGTTCCATTCCGGTGCAGCTCATCTATATTCGGTGTCTGTAGATATGGATTTCCGTAAGCTGAGAGTGCATCCCACGAATGCTGATCGGTGTTGATAAAAAGGATATTGGGACGTTTGCTCATCTCGCTTACCCCATTCTTTCCTTGAGGACCAACGTCTCGAAAGTGCTTGAAGCAATTGCAACGTTCCCGTATGCATCAAGCCACCAATACGAAGGCAGAAGCCCAATACCGTAGAGGTAATACCCATTGAGCGGAATAGGTATCTCTATTGATTCAAGAAAGCCGATTCTGCTTTTCAGTCTGAGTTGCTCTAAGTCTTCCAGCACCGCGATCTCCACACTGTCATCTGATGTTTGGATTGTTTGTACAAGTGCCGGAATTACATCAAAAAGTGCCCAATCGCACGTCAGTTCGACACCTGCGTCCACTGTTCCGGCACTAACTTCAGTGCCATTGATGTGAAATTTCACCTCTCTGTTTACAGTCAGGTGACCATCGCAAATTGATCGGGTATAGGCATCGCGACCACTATTGTGGGCATCAACCTGCCAACTGTCCGTGAGTGGACGGTAAGGTTTATCATTACAACGGAATTGCATCCGTAGATTTTCCCCACTCGTTGTATTCTCATATTCGACAGAGTAGTGCCAGAGATTGTTATTGGCTTTGCTCCGTTCGATGATAGCCGTTCCTATGCTCAACTGCTGCCCGGTGTCGCCGCCACTATAACCACGCCAATAATTCGGTAGGATGTTGTAAACGTGCCTAACAGGCTGTCCAACACCGGTCTGACGCGCATCGACTTCTGGATCATATCCACGAAGGGTGCTAATCAATTCCTGAGCAAATTGCGGATTTTGCGCACCGTAATTGTAATCAAACGACCAGTGCAGCGGATTGCTATCATTCATGATATTAAAACAGAAGTGTATTTTGGGGAGTTTTACCGGATGCGGCGTTGTGTGCATGGCGGGTTGTTTCAGGCAAACGGTAACCTCGACAACAAGCCAATGTCAATGTACGTGCTGAATCCAGAGATATCCGGTGTCCTACGGATACGTAAACTACCCGAACGTTTGTGCGAGTCCGAACAGCCGCACCAATCACCTCTCCTTTATCGAGGAGGTGGGTGTAAGCACCCTGTTCTGGTCCGGGTTCTTCGTATCGTCCCCAGAGCCGGGATTTCGCACACCCAATTGTCGGTTTATCCAAAATTAATCCCAGATGCGATGCGAGTCCGAACCGTCGCGGGTGTGCGATACCTTGTCCATCAACTATCACCAAATCTGGTTCCGTTTGCAACCGATCGAATGCTGTCAGAAGTGGGGGAACCTCACGAAAGGATAACAATCCGGGTATATAAGGGAAACGAACAGCGCACTCTGCTACCTCGCTATCCACCACCTGCAATCCCGGAAAACTGAGGACTACCACGGATGCGAGTGCGATGTCCTTTTTCAGTCCGATGTCTACCCCGGCAACGGTGTTAATTGTTCCAAACTGGTCTGCCGCAATCACTTCTCTGCGAAGCCTGTTTTGAATTTCCCGTGCTTCTTCAGGTGTGACATCCCACGAATGGAGGGAGCGATACTGCATATCTGCTGCTGTTCGTTTTGATGTAAACTTCGTCCTGTCTTACAATATCTTGAGCATCTGGAACCAGTAGCGTAGATTCCCCTCTCAAATGCTCAACGAAATTATAACACAAGAAACTTCAATTGTCAAGCCATTCGGCGTAATATCAACACCGATAGTCTTATTTTTTCGGTGCTGTCTTTTCTACTTCAAAGGCATTGGGCTTCGCGATATGTCGGATACCTGCAAAAAATGCGGAGAGGACCAGGTAACCACCGCCAATGCCGATAAGGGCACCCAAACCACCTATAATGATTTCTATACCGTTAAACATAATGAGTTCTCCTCGCTATAAAATTTCTATAATAACCCGCTATGAATTTTCGATATTTTCAATTTAAGCCTGTCACCGAAAATGTTGGTAAGATAAACGGAAGTATCTGATAATCGGTTTCAGATTTATTTTATGAATGCTTATAGAATGGTTAGCGCAAGAACCATGCCATCACAAAAACGCCAAAATTGCGCTAAAATCTGGCAACAATGTATATTATTTGACGCAATAGGACGATAATCAAAAGAAAAATGTGGTAAAATCAAAACACCCAACTGTAATTTTGTTAGCGGAGAGTCCTATAGGCGCGCTTTTGTCGAATGTATTCCAGGCATTGTATTGGGTGTCGCTAATTATTAGGAAGATGCTGCGAAAAAAGGGAGAGTAAACGTAACCTTATCCTATTTTTAGCGTTTTTAGCGTCTAAATAAAAACATTTATCGTGAGGTAAATATATGTTGTATTCAGACGGACTTAAAGCGATACACATTGGGGACGAAACCGCTCAACTTGTTAATAACGGACTCTCTGAAGCCCATCGGGAAGCAATGAAAAAAAATGCCGATGCGTGTAACTATTTTCAGTTATCTACCCAAAATCAGACCCGCAAATCCTGTCTCTATTGTGCATATTTAGATACACAGATTTATAGTTGCGAGAAATTGAACAAACTTGTTATTCCTTATAGATGGATTTAGAGGGATTTCGGTCAAGCATGGCGAGAATACTGGAAGGCACGAGATGTTTAATGGCCTCATCTCGTTCCAACAATTCGCGTGCTTCTGTTGAGGACATGTAGGCATAAGTATCTGGTAAGAGAAGACCCGAGACGTAAGAAGTATATCGGTGAATCTCTGGTTGTTCCATGAATGACTCTATGGTCTTGATGCCTGCTTCTGCCCGGTTGGCAACAATAAGGCGAGCTGAGGTAAACAATTCCTGCAATTCCGCGTGGAAGTTTGTATAATATTTCGGGTCGAAGATTCTTACTAAGGTATCGTAGCCGACGATAAAGTGAAACTCAGTCTCGGATGGAAAAATGGCTTTTAAAGCAGTAACCTTGTCGATATATCTGCCGTGACTGGATACACCAACAGAAAATCTTTGGTGATAGGTTGCATATTTCTTGAGCGTGACGAGTCTTGCTGCAAGTGGCAAACCGAATATATCTTTATCTACGTTCGCTTTCGCAAGGAGCAGGAGTACTTCATCCAATTGGTACGTCGTGAGTGTATCCTCTATCATTCGGGCATGTGCGAGTGTCAATGGGTTAAAGGATCCTGAAAAGATTCCCAGTTTTTTGGTTCGACACGGCGGAGGTGCGGCGCGGTGGATAAGCGCTATCTGCGGGGGAGCAGACGGATCTAACCTCTTAAAAAGTTCAACGAACCACTCATAATCGGGGTGGCGTTTACATTCTTGTGTTAAGAGATTCAATAGTGTCTTCGCCATCTTGTTCCGTAGTCCTGCTCACCTTGTGAAAGGCTTGCTGGCAACCAACAGAGTTATCCAGCATCGGTCTCTGCTTTTTTAGCTTCTTCCCAGATTGCATCTAAGCTCTCTAAGTCTTGCGATTCAAAGTTTGTGCCGCGGCGTTCTAATTCTGTTTCCATCCATTTAAAGCGCGTTATAAACTTCCGGTTCGCCTGCCGTAACGTCTCTTCAGCTTGAAGATCCATAAAACGACACAGATTAACAATAGCAAATAACAGATCGCCGAGTTCCATCGCAACTGCTTCTGAACCCTCTGTGTTGATACTAACTTTGACTTCATCAAGTTCTTCTTCAACCTTAGCAATTACATCAGTGAGTTCTTTCCAATCGAAACCGACGCGCGCGGCTCGACCCTGTATCTTCTGAGCACGAAGTAGCGTCGGCATTGCATTCGGAATTCCGTCAAGCACTGATTCCCGATCCGAATAGCCTACCTCTTGGCGTTTGATTGCCTCCCAGTTTTTTACAACCTCTTCTGAATTCTCAACATCGACATCACCGAAGACGTGGGGATGCCGTCGGATCAGTTTTTCTGTCAAGGTCTCAATCACGGCGTAGATGTCGAAGTTCTCGTGTTCTGCTGCAATTTGTGCTTGGAGCATAATATTCAAGAGCAGATCCCCGAGTTCCTCTTTCAGTTTACTCGGATCGCCTGTATCAATCGCTTCAAGCGTTTCGTAGGTTTCCTCAATAAGCGTTGATTTCAGTGTTTCATGTGTCTGCTCTCGATCCCATGGACACCCATTCTCACTCCTTAAGGTTGCTATGACACCGACAAGTTCCTTGAATAACGCTTTTGACATATAAATCTCCTTTATTTCATTCCTGTTTTACTTTTCAATTTCTTCACATGTTTCTCAACTTCTGAATAGCGTTCGGCTTCTGTGAAATAGGTGAGATAGAGCTTATACAGCTGCAAGGCGCGAGTGTAGTTTTTCTGTATTTCTGCCGCGCGTGCGCGTTCCTCTAAGGTATCTGCTTTCGCATTCAGCAGTTCATGAAGGACTTGCTCTGCACGTTCTGCGAAGATACTCCCATTATATGTTTCACGAAGACTTTCTAACGCCTTAACCAATTCGGCATAAGGTTTCTTATCTGCCGTCTCTTTTATCAGATTGAGTTTTACTTTCGCTTCTGTAGCGAGTCGTTCCGCTGCTTTCTTTGCACGGCGGCACAGTGGTGTATCAGGCAAAATCTCCGCAATTTGGTCGTAGAGCGTGAAAGCCTCACCCAGCCTGTCCTCTGTTTCAGCGGTTTCCGCCATCTTGAACCCAGATTCAACTTGTTTTGTTGGTCCATGAGCAATCAGCCATTCTCGGATTCTTGTTTTTTTCAACCACTCTGGAGAGAGTTTGTGCGTTTCATCTGGCCATGCCTCAAATGTCACATCAGCACCCCACTCTCGGTAAAGTTCTGAGGCACGTTTGGCACGCCGATAATGTGGATCATCGAGTGCTCCAACGCCAAAAAAGACTGGATGTCCTTGAATCAGTTTTGGAGACGGTGGATTCATATCCACATCGCGCCTGCCTGCTCCAAGGACAAGCCTTCCTGCTAAACGACCTAACAATTGCTCGCCTAAAACTGTTGTCGAATACCCACCTTGGCTGTAGCCTCCCATAAAAATGTAGTCTGTAGCAATGTTCAACCGTGTTGAGAGCAATGCCAGAACTTCCTCAAAGAAGTGTATATCAGCAGCGGTTGCATCAGGACTAAGCCCCTTATAGTAAGCGTCAGTTGCGTAGTTCATACCCACAACGATAAATTCTTGTCCTTTTGTTATCCTTTTGAGCATCCAAGTCGTTGCTTTTCCACCCCAACCGTGGTAATAAAAAATAATAGGAAAAGGACGTTTGTCTGTATAATCGACGGGAACGTAAACCAGAAACGTCTTTTCAGTCTCTGGAGCTGTTATACGTCCCTCCGTGCCGGGTAACAGTTCGTGTATATCCGCAGCAAGATCACCATAGAACAAGAGCAGTAGAAGGACACTGAAACATACAATCCGCGTGCCATAGTAACAACATGAATCGCTATTAGAATAGAGAGGACGGCGTATTCTCATGCGTCTGTACCATTTTCCTGAAGTGTTTCTAATTGAATAATCAGTTGACCGAGTTGTAATCCCAGCAATAGCATATAGATTTGCATTAGAAGTGTAACCTGTCCTTCAGTCGGCAAATCGCTGGCATGAATCACAGCGAGCAATCTGTCGGCACGCTCGCGCACTTGTGCTGCTTTGTCCACATCGTCTTCTGCCGTTTCTGGTGCGCTTTCTTTGATGAATTGCCAGATTCGGTCTTGGATTTCGAGCGTATAATTCTTTGCCATCGCCGTACGCGCCCGCTTCGCAGCGTCCACCCAGATCGTGTTCGCCTTCCAATTGAGCATAAACGCTACGCTGTTGATGAGTACATCGCGGGGACTATCTTCACCAGAGAGAAGTTCTTCAATATTAGTAATCCCTTCCGCTTCTGCTGAGAAGGTTCGGACACGCGTATACTCCTTCAGATTTTTCAACATCAACTCATTTTCAGCGAGGAGGTGCCAAAAATCCGCACTCGTTGAGAGCAGTACTTCCACACGATTGCAAACTGCACTCGGAATTTGGGCGCGGATACAGGAATAGTGCAGACTGTGGAGTTGACTCCGAAAGTTTTGTAAACTCTCAGTCGTTTGCAGCGTTGATGCGTGAGCGATATGCGGAAGAAGTTCTCCGCGAATCTGGTCTAACAGTGCAGGAATCGTACGTTCAACGTTCATATTGTTCGGTATGCTCTCAATCTCGAATTTTTTATCCAATCCGTGGTTCTTAATAGCGTAACAGGTTTCCGCTAAAAAGTCAACTTGACAATTGGGCATGAGGTACGCTAAAATACCGATAAGAAATACAAGGGCCAAGTGAACTATTATGAAACGGCTTATCGCTGCAGTCATCGGTATTACTCTCTTTGGGACATTCGCGAGTTTTGCTGACGAAAAAACCGAAACAGTACCGCCGAAAGTGGGGGATAAGGCACCAAATTTCGTGCTCCAAGATATTGAGGAAAAGGAACACAGTCTGAAAAAACTTCAGGGCAAGATCGTTTTCCTCATGATGGGCAACCGGAAAATTCGGGAAGAAAGTAACAAATGGGCGGAGGCATTTCAGAACGATTACCGAGAGAACGCACAGGTTATCGCGTATCTCATTGCTGATATGCGGAGCGTCCCAAGGTTCATACCAAAAAGTTTTATCAGGGGACAACTGGAGAAAGATCCGCCGCCTGCGAAACTCCTACTCGATTGGAAAGGTGAAGTGCATAAGCGGTATCGGACGGAAGAAAAGAAACCGACGCTCTATCTGGTCTCACAGGAGGGGACGATTGTATTCTACGAAAAATCGGATTTCAAGTCCGAAATTTACGCCGAACTTAAAAAAGAAATTGATACACTTTTAGCCATAGCTGCGCATAAAAATGAAAGGAAATAATTATGAAATATCTTGTCACCGGTTGTGCTGGGTTCATCGGTTGGAGAGTAACAGAACTTTTGCTTGCGGCGGGACACACTGTTGTGGGGATTGATAATATAAATACCTCTTATGATACACAAGTAAAGCATTGGCGGCTTAAACAGCTCGAAGGCACTCCAAAGTTTCATTTTCACCATTCTGACATCTGTGATCGAGACGCACTGCGGGCAATATTTGATACGGCTTATGACGCTGTTATCAACCTTGCTGCACGCGCCGGTGTGCGGCATTCTGTCGAAGATCCGTGGGTCTATGTTGACACAAACATAACCGGCACACTGAACCTGCTGGAGTTATGTCGCGAGTTTGAAGTCAAAAAATTTGTACTGGCATCAACATCAAGTCTTTACGGATCGGATAACCCGCTTCCGTTTAGTGAAGAGACGAATACAGATGGACCCTTGTCGCCTTACGCCGCTTCAAAAAAGGGGGCTGAAGCGATCTGCCATAGTTATCACCATCTCTACGGCATCGACATGACAATCTTCCGTTTTTTCACTGTCTATGGACCCGCTGGCAGACCCGATATGAGCGCATTTCGCTTTGTGCATTGGATTAGTGAGGAGAAACCGGTTATCGTTTATGGGGACGGCAAGGAATCCTCACGAGACTATACCTATCTTGATGATGTCGCAAGGGGTGTGATCGCAGGATTGAAACCGCTGAAATATGAAGTGATTAACCTCGGTTCGGATAGTCCTATTGTACTTATTGATACGATTCGATTGATAGAGGAACTCGTTGGGAAGAAAGCGAACCTCTCGCATCAACCCTTTCATCCAGCAGATGCCCGCGCCACATGGGCAAACATCCGAAAAGCAGAGGAACTCTTGGGGTGGCGACCACAAGTCACTTTTCGAGAGGGTATTACTGCACTTGTCGAGTGGTATCAGACGAATCGAGAGTGGGCGAAGAACATCGCGACAGACTAAGCCGCTATTAGGAGCTTAACTGCCTTTTCCAAAGCACCTGCGTCAACTTTTATCTTCGCTATCTCTGCCTCGCGTTGCACATAATTCAATGTGTGTTCAGTACTCATCGGTGCTGCGATGTCCTGAACAATCTTATGGAGGCGTTTCACGTCAGCCTTCTTGATGCCAGTCTGTGCTTCTACGCGAGTATGTAGTGCGGCGGGTGATTCTGGCTTCTCAGTAGGGGTCTCGCGTTTGGAACGGGTGCGGCTGGTTTTGGACTTCGGGCGCGTCGATGCAGCAGGCTCCGTTTTCGGGCGACGGGTTCTTGTGCGAGAGGTTTTCTGTCTGGAGGACTGGATCTTCCCAGCCTCAAGTGATTTGATACCACACTCCTTACACACCTTTGCTGTGGCATCCGCTAAAGTCATCGTTACGATTAATTCACTGATCGCACCGCAGAGATCGCATTCGGAAAGGTCTTCAATGCTCGTGAGGATCTCTGCATGTATTACCAACATTTTTTCCTTATCGGTTTTCGTCTGCTTTTCCTTCTGGCAGAGTGCTATCAGTTTCTGAGCTGCTTTCTCGATTGTCTCTAAATGTCCCATCTTTCCCCCAACTGAGTAGGCGCGGTTTCTAACCTTGCCGATCCGCATTGTCCAATTAATTAATTGCTGGGTATTTACCTTAGAACCATTTACGAACGGAGTTGCCAGAGAATGGAACGCTGGCATCTTGTCCAATTACTTCGCCTCCGACGAGGCGATGGCATTTTTATCCGTATAAAGTTTGTATTCAAAACTATCTATCAGTGCTTCACAACTTGCAGAGATGATATTTTCTGAGACCCCAACAGTTCTCCAACTCCGTTCTCCATCACTCGCTTCAATCAGCACCCGAACCTTGGAACCTGTTCCCGCTTTGGTATCTAATACCCGGACCTTATAATCTATCAGTCGAACTGTCTGCAAGGCGGGATAAAACTGTTCAAGTGCCTTTCGGAGTGCTGTGTCAAGCGCGTTGACGGGACCATCGCCATCAGCAGCAGTGTGTGCTGTCAAACCGTCCGGCGTTGTGACCTTTACCGTTGCTTCAGAGCGCATGGCAAAATCGCTGAACTGTTCAATAATCACGCGAAAACCGACAGGATCGAAAAAGGATTCATGTCCGTTAAATACCTTGTGCGTTAACAGCTCAAACGACGCTTCAGCGGCTTCATACTGATAGCCTTCTTGTTCGGCTTCTTTCAGTTGCTTGAAGAGTTCCAGTACTTGTGGTGAATTTTTGTCATAATCTGGGTATTCCTTCTCAATCTTTTTCATGATCGTGCCGCGTCCTGCTTGATCAGATACGAGAATCCGTTGCGTATTGCCGACCTTTTCGGGTTCAATGTGTTCATAAGTCAGTCGGTTTTTGCGGATGGCATCTGTGTGCAAGCCACCTTTGTGCGCAAAGGCGGAGCGACCCACATACGGCTGGCGTTCGTCGTGAGGGAGATTTGCTAACTCACTAATCAATCGCGAAACTTCTGTTACCCGTTGCAGCTGCGTATCACTTATACATTCTATTCCGAGTTTGAGTTGAATTGTCGGAATAATAGAAGCGAGATTTGCATTTCCGCACCGTTCACCGTAGCCGTTGAATGTCCCTTGCACATGGGTCGCGCCTGCTTGCACAGCCAGTACGGAGTTCGCCGCCCCCATGCCAGCATCGTTGTGCGTATGAATACCTACCGGCAGGGACAACTCGGAGATCACAGTTGCTACGCCTTCTTGAATTTCTAATGGCAACCTACCACCGTTGGTATCACAGAGAACAAGGCAGCTCGCGCCACCCGTTGCGGCTGCACGTAATGTTTCTATGGCATACTCAGCATCATCTGCGTAGCCATCAAAAAAGTGCTCCGCATCATAAATCACTTCGCGACCGTTCTCCAAAAGGTAGCGAACAGAATTCTCAATTAATTCCAAGTTCTCCTCTGGTGTCACCCGCAGAACATCGGTTGCATGGAGTCGCCAACTTTTCCCAAAGATTGTGACAGTCCTTGTGCCGGTATCCAGTAGGGCAGATAAATTCGGATCGGTTTCGGGGGTATACGTAGGATAGTACGTGCTACCAAACGGTACAATCGTCGCCGTTTCCAATACCATACTTTTTGCGCGCCTGAAAAATTCTATGTCTTTTGGATTGGAACCCGGGTATCCGCCTTCAATATAGCGGATACCTAATTTATCGAGTGCTTCTATGATGATGAGTTTATCTTCAACAGAAAACGCGACGCCTTCTGCTTGGCTGCCATCCCTGAGTGTTGTATCGTAAAATTCAACCATGGTGCTTTTCACAATAAGTTTTGGCTGGCTTACGCTTTTGCGTATGGATTTGTGAGCCTCACCCTACAACGCCAAAAATTGGTGTCTCCTATTATGTTTATATGTTGTAATCTGTTTCCAATTCGCCTATTAATATTCTATCACATTTTAGAACAAAAGTCAAATTTTACTTGTGTTTTGCGTAGTATCAATCACAGGATAACATCACCGAACTCACGCTGAATAGCATGGCACTATCGGTTTGTATTTTGATAATTTGTTCAATTGTGATATTATTAAAATCCATGAGAACTTATACTATTTTACTCGTTTGCGTCGCGTTGTTGCTATCAGGTTGTGGGATATTTGCTACCAAACCAGTTCAAACCCAATCGCCAACGAACTCTGTAGATCCACTTAAAAAACTACAAACCGATATTGATGCCGTCTTGCAGGATCCGTTGTTTACGACCACCAGCATCGGCATCAAAGTCGTTGCCGTTGAGACAGGAGAGGTGATTTATGGAAAGAACACGCACAAACTACATCATCCGGCCTCTACAACAAAACTCTTTACAGCAGCAGCAGCTTTGGCAAAATTAGGAGCAGACTACCGGTTTGAAACAACAGTCTACATTGATGCAGATATGAGCGCGGGAATTGCTAACAATATCTATCTCAAAGGCAAAGCAGATCCGGTGCTTCAGCGTAATGATATAGTTAAATTAGGCGATGCCCTTTTACAAACCGGTATCCAATCCGTACGCGGTAAAATCGTCATTGACGCAACCTATTTAGATCGGGTGCCGGAAGGTCCAGGGTGGATGTGGGACGACAGACCGCTTATAATCAGTGCTTTAAGTATCCGGGAAATTGAACCTGATACGAACACATGGAACCGAGCGTACGCGTGTGGACATCTTCTGAAGACCGCACTTATGGAGAGAGGTGTTAGCGTGGCGGGGGAGGTGGTCTCTGGAACCGTACCCTCAGATGCAAAAGTTATCGCTAAACAACTATCACCCCCACTCGCTGATATTCTCAAATTGATGAACAAGCCCAGTGACAATTGGATCGCCGAATTGATTTTCAAAACACTTGGTGCTGAAGTGGTTGGCGAACCGGGAACATGGCAGAAAGGAAGGCAAGCTGTCACTGAATTTCTGAATGAAATCATGGGCGACCCACCACCACATCGATTTGTTGACGGTTCTGGACTCTCGCGGTACAATCTCCTCAACGCCGAGTTGCTCGTAGATCTGCTCGTCTATATGTATCAGAATTTTCAGTTAATGCCGGAGTATCTGGCATCACTGCCGATTGCTGGCGTTGATGGCACTTTAAAAAATCGGATGCAAGGGATGTATGCTGAAAAGGTGTTGCGTGCGAAGACGGGAACATTGAGTGGGGTTTCAGCACTCGCCGGTTATACCGTCACAGCAGACGATGAAGTCTTTGCATTCGGCATTCTCATCAGCCATTATATAGGAGCACCAGCACTTGGACGGAATATCCAAGATAAAATCGGGGATTATCTGACTGGTTTTAGCCGTCTTCCAGAAGGAATAAAATAAAGCAACGCTTGGACTTGCCATCTCAAATTACAGCAGGCGTGGTTTTACCACGCCTAAGTGAGAAAGTGTTGAAAGGAGTCGCTATCCGATTCTATACCTCAATTAAACCGCGACGCAATATCTGGTGGCGGTTCTCCCACGACAGACCTTCCATCCTTCAACAGCGGCTCCGCATTCCCCCATAAACGGCTCCCGTCGTGCGCCAAAAGCGGCTCCGCAGAATACTGCGCAAGATACGCACGTCGGAGGTTATTCGTATAATTCGTCCCGCTACAATGAAAATTGATACTCGTGAAGGCAACAATGCTCCCCGCAGGCACGATAGCAGGCACACCCTTTTCCGGTCCGAAGTATCCCACCATATCGTTACTGCCCTCTTCACGGATATGCTTCACCCACGAGCGGATACCGATGTGTGAAAAAGGCATCACGTAGACCGTTCCGTTCTCTTCGGACATATCGTCAAGCGCACACCAACAGGTGAGATACGGCTTGTGATCGGGATAGCCGACGTAACCAGAGTCTTGATGCCAACTGAACTTCATCCCCGCTTCCGCGCCTTTCACGACATACTGTTCCCAGAAGAGATACGCCGTATCGCCTAAAGTCGCACGACAGACTTCTGCCATCAAGTCACTAAATAGAAATTCACGAAGTTTCGGCTGTTTCCTAAAGCAGTTTGAGACGAAATACCGTTTGTTGCGATGATTGATACCGAGGACATCTGTATCCTGACGATCCATCTCAGCGTCCATCTGGTTGATAAAGGTTCCACACTCACCGCGGAGCAGTGCCAGCAGTGAATCTGGAATAACGTTTTCTAAAATGCAATAGCCTTCCTCTTGGAATTGCTGTTTCTGTTCATCAGTTATATTCATATTTTTATTTATTCAGTTTCTGTTCTGCGAATTTTAGGTTTGGTTCGTAGTAGTGCGATTTATCGCACGTCCCAATATTAACAACGGGCAATGAATTGCCCTACTACGAACAGAATTTCGCTCTAATTTTAAACTGGACCAAGCACTACAAAAAGACTTCTATTCGATATTGACTTGGCGGACGACTTGACCGTGACTTTCCCAATAAGTATGTTTTCCAGTGATGTAATCAGAATCGGCTGCGGGTTGGATGTTTCCTGCCGTGTCAACGGCTCTGGAGACAACAGTATGCTCACCTTTTGGTGGATTGTTCCAATTGAGATGCCAGATTTTCCATGCGAATTCGGCATCCTCTTCCGGGTCTATGGTTGCCTTTTGCCATGCCCCGCCATCAATACGCACCTCAACGGTTTCAATAGGAGCACCCCATGCTGCACCGTAGATACGGTATTTATCGCCGATACGCGTTACCTTTGCCGCCAGCGATTTCAATTTTGTTCTACCTACGGAAGTCTCCATCCAGACCGATTCACCGTCAGGACGTTTTTCTTCACGTATCGTAACATAATCGCGACCCATGAATCTCCCCATGAACCGAGTATCGCGCACCTCAATGCGTTTAAGCCATTTAACACAGGCGATGCCGTACCAACCCGGCGTGATGAGACGGAGCGGTGCTCCATTTGGATGTGGTAGCGGTTCACCGTTCATTTCATAGCAGAGAAGGTTGGAGTCTTGTAACGCGTCTTCAACGGACATACTCCGAGCAAAGTTCTGGCGCATCTTCACCTCACGCCGCTCTTCTTCGCCAACATCGTGTCCGAAAAAGATAACTTCAATACCGTTTTTTCGGATACCAGCCTCCTTGAGGATCGGTGCAAGCGGTGTGCCTCCCCATTTCGCATTGCCAATGCCCCCCGTGAATGTCGGAAATCCGTGGTTGCCAGAGCATTCCAATGTGAAAGTTACGTCTTGCTTCGTGCGCGCTTTGATGTCCTCGATTGTGAGCGTCAGCGGATTCTCGACCAAACCGCTCAGTTCGAGCCTCCACGTCTCAAGATTGACATCAGGCTTGCCGTAATGTGAGACATTGAAGAATTCGTCATTAGGTGTGATAAAGGAATCGAATTCGTTCCAATCCAGCAAACCGCGTTCTGAGGGTGGTTCCGGTGGCTGATCGGCGAACGGGATAAGTATTTCACCTTCACGACTTGGAAAGGCGTAAACTGCCCACGGGCTCAGCAGCAATCCGGTAAGGGTTAAACCGCTTTGTCGTAAAAAATCTCTACGTTCCATATTGCCTCCTTATCCTGCCGATAGGTCCAATCTTTAACGGTGTTGTTTGTTTATCCGTTCATTGCTGCGAGATAGTTGGTGTTCACCTGTTCCCAATTGATGAGATTCAACCAAGCGTCAACATAGTCAGCACGACGGTTCTGATAGTTGAGATAGTAAGCGTGTTCCCAGACATCGAGGCCGAGAATAGCGGTATGTCCCTTCATCAGCGGACTATCTTGATTTGATGTCGAATAGATTTGCAACTTCTTATTTTCATCAACAACAAGCCATGCCCACCCTGATCCGAAATGGGTCTTTGCTGCTTTGGTAAACATCTCGTTTCCGGCATCAAGTGATCCAAATGTTGACTGGATAGCATTGGCGACTTTCCCTGTCTGTTCACTGCCACCGGGTTTCATGATGGTCCAGAAAAGCGTGTGATTCGCGTGTCCACCACCGCTATTGATAACGGCTTGGCGGAGGCGTTCCGGTACTCTATTGATGTTACGCAGCATCCCCTCAAGTGTCATGTGCATCAAATCGTGACTTTGTGCGACTGCCGCGTTGAGTTTATTGATGTAGCCTTGGTGGTGTTTTCCGTGATGGATTTCCATCGTGCGTTTGTCAATATAGGGTTCAAGCGCATCATACGCGTAGGGGAGTGGTGGTAATTTCTGACCCACGTGGTGGTCGGCATATACACGCAGCGGACTCTTAGCGAGAAGAATCCCCGCCAGTGCGGTGCTTCCCTGAAGTAAAAAATTTCTACGGTTCATGTGTTCTCCTTGACCTGCTGTTTTGCTTAGCATTTTAGCAGAAGTCATAGGTTTGTGTCAAAATAAATTTCAATTGATTTTGGCAACTGGATATGGTATCGTGATTATGGCATGCAAAGATAACAAAAACTCGTGTATAGTGAGAATCAGAGATATAGTCAATGGAAAATACCGACACTTTCCACATCCTCGCGTTAGATGGCGGTGGCACTCGCGGCATATACACCGCCCAACTCCTCGCCAAAATTGAACAGACGTTTCAGAAGCGTATCAGAACCTGTTTTGACCTCATTGCCGGGACAAGCACAGGGGCAATCATTGCGGGTGCTGCGGTCTCCGGTATTCCGATGCAAGATATTGTCGAGCTGTTCGAGACCGAAACACCCCATATCTTCCGCAAAAGATGGTATCGGATCCCGTTGTTCCTCAGTAAATACCCAAGTAAGAAACTCGCAAAGATCCTCGCTGCACACCTACCTGCAACGCCTCTTGATGAAATAGAAACGCCCCTAATGATAACCAGTTCGGAAATCTCGAAAAGTGAAGTTCACATTTTTAGATCAAGTTACGACGGTCGCAATTCGGAGATCGCTCCTACAGATGAAGATATGAATCTAAGAGATGCTATCCTCGCCTCGTGCGCTGCTCCCACATTTTTCGCGCCAAAATCCCTGAACAATTCCTTGTTAGCAGATGGTGGACTCTGGGCAAATAATCCCTCCACAATTGCGCTTGTTGAGGCACTCTCAACGTTTGAAAAAAACACACGAGAAATTAGAATGCTATCCCTTGGTACAGGACATTCCGTAAATATGTATCGCAATAGACGTGGCTGGGGGTTCCTTACAGGGTGGGGTGGTGCGAAGCTGACTTCTTACGTAATGACCCTACAATCGCAGGCATCCGCAGATATAGTGCACCTGCTGCTAAAGCAGAATTACCTACGCATCAACGCAGAGATTGATTTCTGGGAGTTGGATACCCTTACGCAGTTGGACAACCTCAAGGTTCTTGCCGAGCGTGATTTTGAGAAGCACGCCGAAGGAATTGAGACATTCTTTCGGCGTGTGTAGTGACGAAATTCAATTCCTGTCTTTACATCGCGTTCGCTTCTTGAACTAACCAAACTGAAATGGATTCGATAATAATTTGATGTGCCCGTTCAACAACTGGATTTAAAGACGGTATATGGGAAAACATTTTTTGTGCTTTGTGTTTCAGGTCTGTTGGTGCTGGTAGCTCAGGAATTTTCAACTCTCTGAGAAACTTCTCAACTTCCGTCTGACCGATACGAGCATGTTTACGCAGTTCTTCCAACTTTGGCGTGTGCGACCATGTCTTCAAAAGTGTTTTCCCGATCTGTTCAATTGAAAAACTTGCTGCCAATTGTTGCGCAGCTTTTTCAACGACAGTGAAGGAGAGTTTACGTTTACCTGCAACCACATGTGCCGGAGGTAAGCGTAGATCCCAAACAATCCTAAAAATCGACAAAACTCTCAAAATATAATATGTGACATCAATTTGCCACCAGTGAAAACCTTGTGGTGTCGCGCTTGGGAAATGATGATGGTTGTTGTGCCATCCCTCACCGAGTGTAATGATAGCAAGCAGTAGGTTGTTACGAGAGTGGTCGCCAGTAACATACGCTTGTTTACCGTGAATATGGGCAAGCGAATTAATCGTGAAGGTTCCGTGAAAAAGCAGGACGGTACTCAGGAAGAACCCTACGAAAAGACCGGACCAACCCGCAAGCAGCCAGACGCAAACCCCTAATACGAAGGGGGGGAGTCTTTCCCACTTTTCAAGCCAAGCAAGTTCAGGATATTTCTGAAAGTCCTTAATTAAGTGATAGTCTGCGGGCAGGCCACGTTTGGAGAAGATCCAAAGGACGTGTGAATACCAAAATCCATGTTTAACGGGGGAATGTACATCTTGATCTGTGTCGGAGTACTTATGGTGTAGACGATGTTTCGCTGCCCACCATAGGACACCTCGTTGTGCTGAACTCTGACCCAGAAATGCAAGAAAAAATTGAAATACGCGACTGGTTTTGAATGAACGGTGGGAGAAGTATCGATGAAATCCCGCTGTGATTCCAAACATCCGAATAACGTACAAAGTGCCGCATATAATCCAATCTATGCGTTGAACGTCTACCCAGATAATTCCAAAACACGCGAGGTGCATCAGTAGAAAGGGTATAACTCGGGGGTGAACAATGTCCTCCTTATCGGCAGGACTCGAATTTTTTAGTTCTATAAAAGACACTATAGTTGTGTTCCTTTCTCAGATTAACAATAGGGTGAGGCATAGATTGCCTCACCCTACAATGTGAGTTGGTCGACTTTATTGCTTTTCGCGCAAACGAGCCTCTAACGCAGACAATTCATCAAATAACGCTTTCGGCAATTTCTCGCCAAAACGTTCGTAATGCTCGCGAATCAACTCAATTTCCTTGAGCCATTCTTCGACATTGACGTTCAACAGTTCTTCCATCTCTTGGTCTGTTACGTCCAAATCGCCGAGGTCAATTGCACCGGAGGCAGGGGTATAACCGATAGGCGTTTCAACGGCTTCGCCGTTTCCAGAGACGCGTTCCACGATCCACTTGAGCACACGGCTGTTTTCACCGAAGCCGGGCCAGAGCCAACCGCCATCGGCATCTTTACGGAACCAATTCACATAGAAGATTTTTGGCAGTTTGCTGGTATCCGTGCTTTTACCCATTTCCAACCAGTGTGCGAAGTAATCACCCATATTGTAGCCACAGAACGGAAGCATTGCCATTGGATCGCGTCGGAGTTCACCGACCGTTCCAGCGGCTGCCGCTGTGCGTTCAGAGGAAGCAATAGAACCGATGAAAGTCCCGTGTTGCCAATCAAAGGCTTCAAATACGAGTGGAACTGTATTGGCACGTCGTCCGCCAAAGAGAATCGCTGAGATTGGTACACCGTTCGGATTTTCCCAGTTGGGATCAATGATTGGGCATTGTGCAGCAGGGGTTGTATAACGTGAATTTGGGTGTGCGGCTGTCTTCTCGTCACCCGGGTGCCACTCTTCACCGAGCCAACTCGTCAGGGTTTCAGGGGGCTCTTCGCTTTTCTCTTCCCACCAGACATCTCCATCTTCTGTAAGTGCAGCGTTGGTGAAAATAGAATTGGATGAGAGGGTGTGCATCGCATTCGGGTTGGTGTCCATCGATGTGCCGGGAGCGACGCCGAAGAAACCTGCTTCTGGATTAATCGCGTAGAGCCGTCCATCTTCACCGAATTTCATCCAGGCGATGTCATCCCCGATCGTCTCAGCTTTCCAACCCGGTACGGTCGGTGTGAGCATTGCGAGGTTCGTTTTGCCACATGCACTCGGAAACGCCGCTGCGATGTAAGTCTTCTCACCTTCCGGGCTCGTTAATCCCAAAATAAGCATGTGTTCCGCCATCCATCCGTCGTTTTTCGCCATAATGGAGGCAATACGGAGGGCGTAGCATTTTTTGCCCAGTAGCGCATTTCCACCGTAGCCGCTACCGTAGGACCAGATGGAGCGTTCTTCGGGAAAGTGTACAATATATTTGTTGTCAGGGTCGCAGGGCCAAACGACATCATCCTGTCCGGGTTCAAGCGGCATGCCAACGGAATGCAGGCACGGCACAAAGTCGCCATCTTCACCAAGTACATCAAGCACAGCACTGCCCATGCGGGTCATAATCCGCATGTTGACAACGACGTAGGGCGAATCGCTGATTTCAACGCCGATATGTGAAATCGGTGAACCGAGCGGTCCCATGCTGAACGGCACGACGTACATCGTTCTGCCTCTCATACAACCTTTGAAAAGTCCTTTGAGAGTGGCTTTCATGTCATCTGGATCGTGCCAATTGTTGGTCGGTCCCGCTGCGAGTGGGTTTTTCGCGCAGATAAATGTTCTGTCTTCAACGCGTGCGACATCGGCAGGGCTGGAACGCGCCAGGTAACTGCCCGGACGCTTTTTCGGATCTAAGCGTACAAAAGTGCCATTCTGGACTAATTCTTCGCAGAGTCGATCGTTTTCTTCCTGAGATCCATCACACCAATAGATAGCGTCAGGTTGGCAGAGCTCCGCTGCTTCTTCAACCCAACGTTGTAACTTCTTGTTTTTGGTCATTTAAACCTCCAATTGTTGCGAACATCTATTATTATTGTTCTTATATATTTTACAACAAATTTCTTCACTTCGCAAATTAAATGCCAAAACAACCCATAAGTTGCGTTTCTATGCTGGTCAAAATGACGCGCCTAAACTGACGTGAATTTTCCCCCTCAACAAGGAATCCCCTGCAGCGAGTCCGTAGTTCAGTCGTAAAATACCGCCTCTGGATTCAAGCCTCGCGCCGAATCCGTAACCAACCCGGAGTCTGTCAAAAACCGAAGGGGTCTCAATTAAGGTTACAGCCCCTAAGTCCGTAAAAACAAAAATCTGGGAATCAGGTCCGACGAGATACCGATATTCAATATTCGCATAAACGCGGCGCGGCCCAGAAAACCAGTCTTCATCGTACCCACGCAATGTAGTTGCACCACCAAGGTAGAAAAGTTCGGTTGGCGGAATATTAACACCCCATGCCGCAGCACCATGGAGTTCAACGGCTACTGTCTGTTTCCGCCATGTTGGGAAGTATTGCTGGAGAGAGAGCCACACCTTCCGGAGCCGAAAATCACTCCGGGATACCTCGAAGGCGATGCTGTCGCGCCGCCCCCGCGTCGGGTTGAGAAAATAATCGCGGGTATCACGGGTCAACCGGAATGTGAGGCTATACTTTGTTCCACTATAGGGTTGGAGTTCAGTTGACGGTGTAGTCATTGGAGATTGAGCTTCAAGGGGTGTCAGTGTTGTCGGAGGCAGCCCTGTGTTTGGCACGTTAATCTGCTTATATCCTAATGTCAGAGTGCCTTCAAAGACGCGTCCGAAGTTAGTAATCGCACTTATGCTGCTTGAAAGCTCTTCAGCGACTGTTCCGCTGTCATTAGGTGGGAAACCCGTAAATTGCTCCCGATCAAGACGCTGCTGTTTGAGTTGTCCGTAGTCTACACCGATGGTTACCGGTTTGCCGAATATCCAGGGTTCAGCATAACTAAGCCTGAAGATTCTAAGCAGGCCAGATTTCCAATAGAGATTGAACTGTCTACCTGTTCCTAACAGGTTCGTTTCGCTGGCTTCGAGTATACCTGTAAGTTGTGGTGCCGCGTCAACTTCGGCATCTGGGGGGGCGTATCCGACAACGCCACTCAGTCGTCCAGTTTTTGCTTCGGTGATTTGGGCGTGAAAATTAATCTTGTCCGCTGTTTCACCCGCCTCCAGCACATTCGGGCTAATCTGATAGAAATATCCTAAATTGCGCAATCGGCGATAACTCGTGTCAATATTGCGTTGATCAAAACGTTGGTTAGGCTTCACGGGAATTTCCCGAAGGACGACTTCTGTTTTCGTTTTCTGGAGACCACTCACTTTGACATCGCCAATCTGAATTTGCGCGCCTTCACGGATATGTAACTGAAAGTCAACAGTAGCCGTTTCTTGCGAAAGTTCGATGTCTTTGGGTTCGATTTCAATCTTTGGATAACCATGTTCACTATATAGGGTCTGGACGCGCTCGATGCCGCGGGTGAGTGCCGCTTCTGTAAAAAGTTTGCCCTGCTTTAAACCAAGTTCATCACGAATTTCATCTTCTGAAAAACGCCGGTTTCCCGTAAGTTTCAATGTTCCTATTCGGATCTGTCTACCTTCAACAATTCTTGCTGTAATTGACACATCTGTTTCGCTTTCCGAGATCAGTGAAACAGTTGGGGTCATCTTGGCGAACACAAACCCGTCTGTCCGGTATGCATCAAGGATACGTTCAAACCCTTCTCTGATTTCTATCTGGGAGTACGCTTTTTCTGCCTGCCATCCAAATAGGGTTGTTAATCTTTTCTCATTTAAGTGCTTGTTGCCATCAAAACGGAGTTGACGTATATAATAGTGCGGTTCGGTTGTGTTGTTCTCTGTTTCGTTGTTAGCAGTTGTCTTTTCCGAACTACCCTGTTCTGTGTCGTCAGCAAGTAATTCAGGGGTTCCGATCACACAGAGAAGTAGACTACCGAGGAGTATAAGGAGTTGTGGAAGTTGGTGTTTGTACATCTATCGTCCTCATTAACCTGTCCCGTATCGTGAAAATATTTTAGCATGTGCGGTATAGTGAAGGCAAATTACTATGGTGTGCGAAATTTGTTGCGAACTGAACATTAGGGGTTTCTAATAATCTAAAAAAGAAAAAATTTGATAAAAATTGGAAAATGTGATATAATATTACTTGGATTGATTAGATTAACAATTTATTCAAAAAAAATTGGCAATACGTATGATGATATACCCACGCAGGAGTACACATAGACTATGCCAAATGCACTATTTATTTATCCAAAGTTCCCTCCATCGTATTGGGGGTTTAAATACGCTTTAGATTTTCTGGGAAAAAGATCTTCAATGCCGCCGCTTGGGTTACTAACGATCGCTGGAATGTTTCCCAAGAACTATAACTTAAAGGTTGTAGATCTTAATATTGAGCCACTCACCGATGCAGATATTCAGTGGGCGGATGTTGCCTTGACATCGACGATGATTGTTCAAAAAGCCTCACTTTACGAAGTGGCAGAACGTTGCAACCGAGCAGGAGTCCCGATTATTTCAGGAGGTCCACATCCTACCTCCTATTACGATAATATTAAAGAGGAAACCGACGCTACGATCAACCATTTTCTCTTCGGTGAAGTTGAGGAGATTTTTGAGGACTTTTTGACCGATTTTGAGAGCGGTGCCGCGAAAGAGGTCTATCGCGAAACCCGAAAACCTGATATTACGAAAACCCCGTTGCCGCGCTACGACCTTATTGATGTCAACTCCTACGGCTCAATGGCACTCCAGTTCTCGCGAGGTTGTCCCTTCAATTGCGAATTCTGTGATATTACAAAATTATTTGGGCGTGTCCCACGCACGAAAAGTAATGAACAGATGCTTGCTGAGTTTGAAATGCTCTATAAACTCGGATGGAAAGGGGCAATGTTTGTCGTTGACGACAACTTTATCGGTAACAAACGCGACGCTATGCGCTTACTTCCGGCTGTTAACAAATGGCAAGAAGAACGACAATTCCCCTTCTCACTTTATACCGAAGCCAGCGTGAATCTCGTTGAAATCCCTGAAATGCTCGATGCAATGAGTGACGCAGGTTTTAACATGGTGTTCCTCGGTATTGAAAGCCCTAATGACGATGCGCTGATTAGTACCTCTAAAGGGCAAAACACGAGTAAACAGGAAGATGCCGGGAGTTACTTATTGCGTGCTGTCAGAGAGATACAGAGCAAAGGGATGGAGGTTACGGGTGGCTTCATCATCGGGCTTGATGGTGATACTGAGTTTGATTCGCATATCCGGTTTATTCAAGAAGCCGGTATTCCGATGGCGATGGCGGGTTTGCTTACCGCTCTAAAGGAGACGGACCTCTGGCACCGATTAAAACGTGAAGATCGGTTGCTTGGGGAGTCGAGCGGAAATCAGACCGACATGACCCTTAATTTTGTACCGGAAATGCCGCGCGATAAACTTCTTAGGGAATATCGGCGGGTTGTTTCGACGCTCTACGATCCGACCTTGAAGAACTATTTTGCTCGATCTTTGAAGTTACTGGAGTATATGCCTAAAACCCACAATAATGTCAGAGCGATTGATAATATGGCGGAAATTCGCGCATTTTTCCGGTCGATCCAAAAGCAACTCTTCTCGAAGCAAGGTCTGGAGTATGCACGGTTTTTGATGAAAGTGTTGAAAGACTACCGTCCTATGTTCCCGGAAGCCGTCCGATTGGCAATTATGGGCTACCATCTTGAGAAGATAACACGCCATACTGTTGCTGTTGAGGACTTCAGAAACTTCTTGGCATATGAAATGGAGACCTTTAAAGAGAGAATTTCGCAGTTTACACAGGGGCAAGGCGAGTGGATGAATGAGATGCAAAACTATTCGCAGCAACTTTTTGCCCGTGTTAAGACGGAGTATAATGCGATTCACGAGGATTTTCGCTATGCTGCCCAGGGCGCACTCACGGGTTTCCAAGAGTCGATGTTCAAGGTGTATTTAGAGGCGGAACTCAGGGCTTTCAAGGATGCTGCTGGGGCTTTCGCGAAAGCACAGAGCGAGCGTCTCGGTGAATTGCAAGTGTATGTCCATAGGCTCCTTGCCCGTGTTCGCGCACAGCATGCGCAACTCTACGATAGTTTCAGACATCACACCGACGATTTGGGTCGCCATACCCAAGATGCATTTGATGCTTTCCGTGAGTCTATCGCACGGCATTTAGAACAACTCTTCGGCTCCGTCCCCGTGCAAATTGAAGGTCTGACTTAACGAAACCATGGCATCTATTGAGGTAGAAAACCTCGATTTCACGTATCCGAGTCGCCAAATCCGTACACTGCGGGGCATTACTACCCGTATTCCTTCCGGAGCGTTTGTGTTGCTAACGGGTCCAACGGGGTGTGGTAAGTCCACATTGCTGAGGACACTCAACGGTTTAATCCCACACGCTTCGGCGGGAACGCTCACTGGAAGGGTCCTTCTCAACGGAAAGAATCTCGCCGCCCAACCCCTCGCTACGACGTGCCAACAGGTTGCACTCCTCTTCCAAAACCCTGAAGATCAACTCTTTTGCACTTTAGTTGAAGATGAGATTGCCTTTGGACTCGAAAATCTCGGTTTCTCGTCCGAGGAGATTCAAGAGCGAATTGCTATCGCCTTAGAACAGGTGGGGTTGTCTGGGTTCCAGAATCGGGAGATTTCATCCCTCTCAGGCGGTCAAAAGCAGCGTGTTGCTCTCGCTGCTATCTGCGCAATGCAACCGCAAGTCTTACTCCTCGATGAACCTACCAGTCATCTCGATCCACAGGCAACACGCGACATTCTCGATATCGTCGCGAAACTCAATAAAGAGATGGGAATAACCGTCATCTTAGCGACCCATCGAACCAGAGAAGTCGCGCCGCTGTGCGATCATGTATGGCTAATGGATGAAGGGCAGCTCGCTCTTGATTTACCGAAAGTGGAAGCATTTAAGGATTCCGCATCATATCGACGTTTGGGTGTACAAGTGCCTGTAGATAAGGAAACAGCGTCTGATACCCGATTATCTCGACAGACAACTTCTGTCGTTTCACCTTCAAAAAACTTTAGTCTGAGCGTCAATGAACTCCATTTTCGCTATCCAAATACCCATACGGATGCGGTGCGAGGGATCTCCTGTGACATACAACGCGGAGAGGTCTTCGCGATTATGGGCGCGAACGGATCTGGTAAGACGACGTTGATCCACCTCGTCGCAGGTTTGCTGCATCCATCGGCAGGGGAGGTGACGATTACTGGGAAGCCACGAAAACGTATGAAACTCCACCAATTGGCTGGCGAAGTCGGCATCGTTTTTCAGAACCCAGACCTACTCCTACAGGCGAAGACCGTCCGTGATGAAGTCGCATTCGGTCCAAAAAACCTGAAGTTTTCAAGAAAAACACTTGAAAATCGGGTCGATCAAACAATCAGGCGCTTTGACCTAACAGATCTCGATTCAGAGGCACCGTATGCCCTGTCGCGAGGCCAGCGTCAGCGCACGGCTGTCGCCGCGAATTTTTCGCTACACCCAAATATTTTTCTCCTTGATGAACCTACTACCGGTCAAGATGCCCAACATCTCTATCAGTTGATGGATGAACTTTGTGATGAAATCCGACGCGAGCATAAAACCCTTATTTTCGCAACCCATGATACCGATCTCACCTTGAAATATGCTGACCGTGTCCTCTTACTGTGCGATGGACAGGTGATTTTTGACGGGAGTCCTGATAGGGCTTTTGCTGACCAGGCACTCCTGCAGCAAGCATCACTATAACGCACGCCGCTCCACGACAACTATTAAACGAGAAAAATTTCTGGACCTAAACTTGATGGTTCTTATCAAATATGTTATACTGCATCTCAAAGGAGAGTTGTATGGGCAGCAGCATGCTATGCATGTATGTGATACAGTGCGTCAAGCTGTTCGCAGGCAGCTGAAACTACGAAAAACAGATGATTAAAAACCTTCAATTTATTATAGCACTGTTGTTCACACTGTTCCTTGTTGACGCGCTCCATGCCATGTCGTTGAAAACGCTCTCCTTAGACTTCACGCGCGAATTAACTGAAAACGATAAAACCGAATATATTACAGGCACGCTCCACTATGATGTCAAAACCGCGCGGGTTGTCGTTGAAGTTAACCAACCGCTCCAACAGTTAATGATTGTGAAGGACAATGTGCTGGAAATTTATTACCCTATAGACAAACAGGCATTCCGTTTTATATCCGAAGGTCGGGTTCCACTTCCATTTGTCGAATCTATCGTTCAGTCTACACAAGCGGAATACGGATTGACGGCAATCGGTTATACTTTAGACAAGCACGATGTTGTAGACGAAGTGCTCTATACCTATTGGGCACCACCTAAGGAGGCAAAGGATAAACTCGGTCCTATCATCTTGGGTATGCGTGATGATCGACTCACTTCAACGGAGGTTCAAAACCCAAAAGGACATATCATTGGTAGGTCTCGTTATGAGGACCACAGCAAGATTGGTACAAGTTATATTCCGATGACTATTACATCCAGTATGTTTGGTGAAAAATCCGAAGTGCTCCAGCATGAAAGGGTTGTTTATAGCAGTCCAGAGATAAATGTGGAAACATCAAAAGCAATGCTGAATTTCGTAATTCCCGAATCTGTGGAGGTTAAAGAGATTAAATGGTAAATTCTCCCGTCTATCGTATATTTGTTATTTTCTGTGTGTGTTGTTTGTTGATTGTTATGTTTGTGTTGTCTGCATCTGCAAGGGAAGCAACGGATATTGCATTCATTCGCAAGTTTAGCCCGATAACAACGCAGAAGTCCGAAGAAGTTATCCGCTTTAATTCTCAGGAGACATCAGAGTTAAAACTCGCTGCGACGGGGCTGATTCGTCTCTACCAGAGATTTATCTCTTCCCAAGACAGTCCGGCGTGTAACTTCCATCCGACCTGCTCACGTTTCGGTATGGCTTGCATACAGGAGTACGGTATGGTGCGTGGCATATTCCTTGCCGCAGACAGGTTGCTCCGGTGCAACGGATCGCAATCAAGCTATTACCGGAAGGATGAGGCGACGGGTAAGTACGTTGATCCTGTTTCGGACTATGCAACGCTGAAATAATAAAGAAAGTTGGGTTTCACTACGTTCAACCCCGTTGAATGCCACACGCGCATTCAGCGTTGATTCCCTAAGAGTTCTATGAACGCTATACAAATACACAAATTTCTGCTCATAGTCTTCCTCGCTAGTACGCTTCTATCTTTTGTATCCGCTGAAGAATCCATTGAATACTATGCGCCCGAGAACGTCCATAAATTCGCCGATTTTTTGTATGAACAAGGCGATTACCTCCGCGCCGTAGGTGAATACCAACGCTATCTTTTTTCTCTTTCTGAGGAATCGGAAGAAAGCGAGCAAATCCGCTATAAGATTGCCCTTTGCTATCGTTTTGCTGGTGAAAATGAGCAAGCCATTCGGAATTTTGGGATGCTTTTGCGATCGTGTCCACAGAGCCAATTGGCAAGCCGTGCCTACTATCAGATTGGTGCTACCTATTTTTTGATGGATCAATTTGAACAATCTACGCAATTTCTACGTGAAACGCTGCCACACATAACAGATGCACAGCAACACGCCGAAGCCGAACAACTTATTGGACTCTCTTATCTGATGCAGAAACAGTGGTCTGAAGCAGGCGGGGTTTTCAAAGCATTGCAGGGGTCAGATGTAATCGCCATTAGAGAAAAGGCTTTGGTATATCACGGGTACGCAGAGGCAGGAACACAACTACCGAGCCGCAGCCCATTTTTAGCGGGTGTACTCTCTACAATTGTCCCTGGGGCGGGACGACTCTATACTGGACGTATCGGTGATGCGCTAACTTCTCTACTCACTGTGGGTATAGCAGGCTGGCAGGCTTACGACGGTTTTCATAGAGATGGCATATCGTCTGCAAAAGGATGGACACTCGGTACGCTTTGCGGCATCTTCTATATAGGAAACATCTACGGCTCTGTGATTTCTGCGCGCGTTTATAACCAAGTTGTAGAAGACGAGTTCTTGGCAACTATATCTGTGGAATTGCCATATTAAAATGGCTAATCAACTCTTTTTATTTTTTATCGGTTTTGAAAAAAATATCTCCATCAAAATCTAAAATCGAATGACTCGTCTGACTTTGGTTCGTGTTGGTGCTAACAATCGGAACGTCAAACGTGACAGTTTGTGACGCGCCACTGCGGTTGTACACTGCCCAACCCTTTGCAAATTCACGGATGAAGAGTCCTTGAATCCCTTGATATGCAATTGCCTTCTCTTGTATGGGTTGTCCAAGGTCAGCATCCCAGAAGTCATACCAGTTGTGCAAATGATCAGGGACCGGTATAGCGTTGTCATCACCAAAAAGCACATACCCGTCAGAGTGTGTCAAACTGAGTGTGGTAATCATGCGCATCCATTGCTGGTTTTCTTCACTGTTCCGCTCCTTAACTCTTGTATCAAGATCCCCCATATAATCTGTTACCACGCGCCACCCCTCTAAACAGTTAATTCGCGGTTCTCTAAGGTGCTGTTCTGCCCATAGGAGTGTCTCCTCCATCCGCAGCATCTGCTCAAGGCTATACCCTTTGGCGTATTCCTGCTTGTAACACTCCATAAAAATGCCGTTCACGTACGATGCGGACTTTGGAATCTGACGCATATTTGCATTGACGAGGATTAAGAAGTCTTCACTGACCGCTGTCCGTATCTTGCGCAAAATGGCCAATCGCGCCTCTGACTCAGCCTCCCGTGTGAGTATGGTCTCTGACCAATCATCAACAGCGATTGGACTGGTCGCATAATCCTCGTTCCACCAATCCAGCAGGATACCGTCAAAAAGACCGGATTTGTCCAGTGCAACGGCTTGCTTGACCATTAGATTCTGCATATCTGGATTCGTGAAGTCTATGAGGTAACCGAGGACTGCGTCGTTCTCATCTATCTTTTCATCGCCATTTGTGTCTTCACCCCAGCCGATAACGCGTTTACCCTCGCTATCTTTAAGCCAATACGGAGAATCTGGCGGGAAATAACCGACCTCCCACCAGTTGTTCACGTCTGCTTCATTTTGACGCGATACATATCTCGCGTCCCTGTATCGGATTTCGACAAGCAGTAAGAGATTCGGATTTAAATCCCATAACTCCCGTTTTCTTTCACGGGCTGTATCCAGTTGACTTGGATTTAAATCTGTTGCTAACCCTGAATAGGGTTGCTCTTCTGATATATTCCAAGCAATTCTGAGCAGTGTGTAAGGGTGGGCAAAAGCGAGATCGTGCTGCGCGAGTCGATGAAGTTCATCCATATCTTTCTGATTTTCAGTACTGTTCCATGCCTGAAAGATAGAAGGGTAATTTCGCTGCGCGTTTTCAGCATTTGCCGTTATTGCACCTAAAATGAGAAGTGCGATAAGATATTGCGTTCCAAATGTTTTCACTGTTGTTGGCTATCCTTGCTATCGTTTGAAATCTAATTTGAGTTTTCCCCACGTTGTTGCCAACTTATCCTGCGGTTTGACAGCAAGTACACCCTCAATACCTTTGTTCATGAGCTCCTGAATCTCTTGTTCGGAGCGCGCAATGTTGGAGATTCGTACTTCGTCCATGCGTCCGTGCAGAAAAGGTCCCGCGCCGCGGCCGAGCCACAAAACATCGTCGTTCGGAACAATCTCCCCGCCGATCTTGCCTTCACCGTCCAAAGCACCATCAATGTAAATCTTACCTTCACCGGATTTGGCATCATAAGTGCCAGCGATGTGCGTCCATTTTTTTAGAGGTACATCTGTTTTCCCGGCAACGACAGCGGCTCCCCAGGCAAGTGCACCCGTAGTCATTCGGATAAGCACCTTCTTGTCGCTCCGAGGCCCCACTTTGTAGGCGAGTTCTTTGGTCGCTCCTGTGCCACCAGCGGTTGACCAAGCCTCAAGATACATCCACATTTCCACGGTAAGCCCTTCCGTCGCATCTAAACTCTCACTGTCAGGGATCTCTACGAAGTCCCTCGGGCCATTTCCTTCGAAGACAAGTCCGCCATCAGGGTTGCCTTCACCCCACTTGGGCCCCATGAGTTCACCATCGTTTCCGTTACCAGAGAGGTCTTTAACAGTTTTTCCCGCACCTGTTTCAAAGGTATACAGTAAAACGGTGTGTTCATCTTGTGCGAAACTGAGCAATCCGTCTCCAGATGTCAACAAAACAATTAATGTTACGCAACAGGTCGCGCATATAACATTTTTCATGATAAAATTGCCTCCTCTGTTGAATATATTCTTAAGATTTTGAATGTAATTGAGTATTTTATCATGGATATGTCAAGTGTGAAAGGAAATTTTAATTCCCTACTTAAAAACGAAGCACAACCCTTTTTTCTAAACAAATTCGGTTTTTATTGGTATAATATGCCAAATGAAATCCGATTTCACGATCGTTTCCAGCACAATTCTCAATCCTTAGAATTGAATAAGGACTTAACATGCAGTACACATCACAGCAAAATGACTGGTTGGTTCAACCCTTCCGTCAGCTTGCTTCGGTAGAGAAAGCGGACAATCGGCTTATTCTCAATAATGGACTTATTCAACGAACATTCGTCACCTCACCTAATTTCGCAACAGTTGATTATACCAATCAGATTACCGGTAGCAGTCTGCTGCGGGGCATCAAACCAGAGGCAGTGCTTACGATTAATGGAAACGAATTTGAGGTAGGTGGATTGAAAGGCCAACCCGACTATGCCTATCTTGATTCGGATTGGATTGCGGACTTGGGTAATGATGAGAACGCATTTCAATTTCGCGAATATCGAATTGGTAAACCTGAAATCCGCTATCCGTGGGTACGCAAGCGTTCTGCTACATCATCAGTATGTCCTCCAGAGGGCGGGACACTGACGGTTGCGTTTTCATCGCCCTCATCTGTTGACTCCCTTCAGGTGTGTGTGCATTATGAATTATACCAAGGTATTCCAGTTCTATCCAAATGGGTCACTGTTCGCAATGAGGGGCAAAAACCGGTTCAATTGGATGCCTTAAGCTGCGAAATCCTTGCGGTCAATGAGCAGGAGAAGCATTGGCTACATGTCGAGAGCGATTATGCCTTCAGTGGAATGGCAACGACACAGTGGGGACCCGATGCGGATTACAAGACACAAGTCGATTATCATTATCAGATGCCACTGTTGGTAACAAGTCATTATCCACTCGGTCCAGGAATACTTCTTCAATCCGGAGAGACTTTCAAAAGTTTTCGTACCTTCGAGATTCTGCATGATAGTGATGAGCGTGAGCGAAAAGGACTTGCCCGTCGTAAAATGTATCGGACACTGGCACCACAGGTCACAGAGAACCCAATTCTCATGCACGTTCGGAGTGCCGAGTCGAACGCGGTGCGTTTGGCGATTGATCAGTGTGCCGAAGTCGGATTTGAAATGGTGATTATGACCTTTGGGAGTGGGTTCGATATTGAGAGCGAGGATCCGGAATACATTACCACAATGAAGGGATTAACCGATTATGCACACAGCAAAGGGATTCAACTTGGGGGTTATACCCTGATGTGTGCTTCGCGGAATGCGGGTGAAGACTTCAACTGTATTGATCCAGACACAGGGCGGCCCGGAAGTCGGTTTGGACAGAGTGCTTGTCTTGCAAGTGGATGGGCGGACGGCTATTTCCAGCGAGTCCTGAATTTCATGGACGCAACCGGGATGGATGTCATAGAGACTGATGGCCCCTATCATGGTGATGTTTGTGCTGCAAAGACGCACGAACATCATAACGGTTTGACCGATTCACAGTTGCGCCAGTGGGAAGCGTGTGTGCATTTTTACCACGAATGCCGAAAACGCGGTATCTATATCAATTCGCCAGATCAGTATTACCTCAACGGTTCAAACAAATGCGGTATGGGTTATCGCGAGACGAATTTCAGTTTACCTCGCGATCGGCAAATTTTAATTGCCCGACAAAATATCTACGATGGGACGTATGAAAAGACCCCGAGTATGGGATGGATGTTCGTACCGCTGGTGGAGTATCACGGCGGTGGACAAGCCGCGACATTTGAACCTCTTTGCGATCATCTTGATGATTATGAATCGCATTTGGCACAGAACTTTGGCAGCGGTGTAATTGCGTGCTACCGCGGTCCCAGGTTATATGATACGGAACAGACGAAAGCGGTCGTCAAGAAATGGGTTGACTTCTACAAAAAGTATCGATCAATATTGGAATCTGACCTGATTCACGTACGCCGCCCAGATGGACGTTCCATTGATTGTATACTTCACGCCAACGCGCAAATCAGCCCTTGTGGATTAGCGATGCTCTATAATCCTACGCGGACGATGCAACAGATGACTTTAAAATTACCACTCTATTATACTGGATTGCCTGAAATTGCCGAGATTCGCCAAGAAGAAGGGGAACCTAAACGGTACAAAATCGACCAGAATTACAACGTCGAGATTCCAATTGAGATGGAAGCAAAAAGCGTTAGTTATCTTGTTATTGAATCTGGAATATGAGTTCTCCCTAATTTTTTATAAATCGTATATCCACAAATTAGGTAAAAATGAGAATTTATCATTTTCAAGTTTTCTACGAATTCTATATATTTTTTTTGAACAAATTCAGCCCTTGTTTGCCTAATCTAATAGAGGAGGATATACCGAAGACTTCTAACAATTAGTGAGGAAATCCATGAAACAGAAATATGTTATCGTAGCACTTTACGTTTGCGCGCTGATGTTTTCAAGCATAGTCGTGCTAAATACTTGGACACAGAATAAGCTTTCGGTAGATGAGAAGCGATTTGATCTTGACAAGAATGACGAGCTCAATGAGGCTGAAAAGGCACTCATGATCAGAGTCATGCGGCTCGAGGATGCCAGAGGCACCCAATTCAGTGAGAGTCAAATTCGTGAAATGCAAAGTGGACAGCAAAGTAGATCCCGCGGAAGGGGTGGATTCGGTAGACGACGCTCCAGAGCACCTTCAGGACCACGCTTGGATCCTGAGCAGGTTCAGTTTACGGATGGCGCAGCCACGGTTCCTGACCGTGAGACATTTGAAAAACTGTCGTATCAGGGAACAGATGTTCGTATTGACACACAACTTACCGGAATCGAGTTCGTAAAATTCCAGATTGAGAGAACGCATACGCAAAATCCGCAACTCTATTTCATGAATACGGAGACGCATCGCTCCCACGGGAGTTTTATGGATGCTGCCGGTTTAGGACGGAGTCAAGGACAGATGCGGGGGGTGCTGAGTTATCGTCCACTTTTCACGGCACCCAATGGTGAACCCGGTGTTTATACGTTTGAATTTAATCCGAATGATGCATTTCCATTTGAAGAAATCAAGCTTGCCCACGATCTTCTCGTAGCAAAGATGCCAATCCTAAAAAATCGACTCGGCTATTGCCCTTTGTGGGGAGCAATCGGCATATATAATCGCGAGAAGACACTCTATGATGCCGCGGAGTTTCCTGTCTATTTTGAGGACGACCTTTATGCCAATATCGGCTACCTGCCACTGAATCAGGCAGCGTCATGCGGTCGGCTGCGTGTATTGGGGATAGATGAGCGTCCTGCAGTTCGGGACATCGTTATCTGCAAAACTTTGCCAAACGAGATGCCACGCGTTGCTGGTGTTATCACGGGGGTTCGGCAAACGCCGCTTTCACACGTTAACCTCCGCGCAATTCAGGATAAGGTCCCCAACGCTTTCATTGCCAAGGCATGGGAGAATAGTGCTATCGCACCGCTCATCGGTAAATACGTCTACTACGAGGTGAATGCTGACGGCTTTGAAATTAGGGAGGCGACGCTTAAAGAGGTAGAAACCCACTTCGCTGATCTGCGTCCCTCTAAAACACAAACGCCTGAACGTGATTTATCTACTCAGAAGATTTTGCCCCTTGACGAGATCAAATTTACGGACTCTTCCAGCTTTGGCGTAAAAACGGCTAATTTAGCGACGCTCCGCACATTCGGATTTCCTGAAGGCACGGTGCCGGATGGGTTCGGAATACCCTTCTATTTCTATGACGAATTTATGAAGCATAACGGTTTTTATGCGAAAATTGAGACGATGCTCAAGGATTCAGCATTTCGGAATTCAGAGGACACGCAGGCATCTGAATTGAAAAAACTCAGAGATGAAATCGAAGCAGGTGAGATGCCGGACTGGATGATGAGCGCGCTTTCGGAATTACACAACGCATTTCCTGAAGGCACACCTCTCCGATGCCGTTCCAGTACGAACAACGAAGACCTACCCGGCTTCAGTGGCGCGGGATTATACGACTCCTACACGCATCACCCGGACGAAGGGCATCTGTCAAAATCGATTAAGCAGGTATTTGGAAGCCTCTGGAATTTCCGAGCGTTTGAGGCACGCGACTTCTATCGCATTGACCACCTGACAACGGCTATGGGAGTCCTTGTTCACCCTAATTACGCAGACGAATTGGCGAACGGTGTTGCCGTCAGCGATGATGTTGTCTATCAAACCACAGGAAATTATTACCTCAACACTCAAGTCGGTGAAGACCTCGTGACGAATCCTGAAGAACAGTCTCTGCCAGAGGAGATCTTGTTGGATTGGTGGGACAGCAATAACTATAGAGTTGTAACGACATCCAATCGGACGACCGATGGCGCACGAATTCTAAAAGATGAATACTTGCATCAACTGAATCTCTATCTCGGCACGGTACATAACAAATTCAGTCGTCTTTATTCATCTGTTTTACGAACGGACAAATTCGCCATGGAAATTGAGTTCAAGATTACCAGTGAGGGTAAACTCTCTATTAAGCAGGCAAGACCGTGGGCACAGTAAGCCAATTAATTCAATGTCAGCATGCGCGATGCACAGTATCGCGCATGCCTCGGTTTTAGTAGTTGGTTCGGGGACGTACCTCAATTGGCTTTGAGTTTTCCCCATGTCACCGCGAGTTTATGTGCTGGATCTACAGCAAGAATTGTGTTAAAGCCAGAATTCATAAATTCCTGAATTTCCTTTTGAGACTTCACCTCATTAGAAACCCAGAGTTCGTCCATACCACCAATAAAATGAGATGAGCTAGAAGTCCGCCGATATCCGATGTCAAGGCTGGGTTCTCCAGAAACATCAATGACACCGCCGCCAGCAATTGGACCCCCGTCGTCTTCTTCGCCGTTGATATAGATAATTGCTTCTTTGCCATCCCAAGTTGCGGCGACATGACTCCATTCGCCTTCAGCAATCGTGGTTTGCCCGATAAAGTCTTTGACATGATAGGTTGTCCAGACGATTTTCTTTGAACCGTGGAACCCGAATTTCCACCCAGCTCCACCGTCCATCTCTACAATATTCTGCCAATTGGTAATGCCATCGGGATTTACCCATGCACCTACACTCATAGGGTCGGTAAGTTCCTTCAGAGGTGCTGCGTTTTCGATTGTAATAAACGTTTTGCCATCAAAATTAAAACCTTTCTCAAACTCGCCATCAATCCAATCTGCTTTTCCATCAACAGTACCATCATTTCCATTGCCTGAGAGGTCGGTGAGGGCATCTCCTTTCCCCTCGTCGAATGTGGCAAGGAACACAATATCTTTCGGTAGTTCAGCGTATATGCTTCCGACACATACAGTTAGGATGAAGAGTGAATAGACTAAAGTTCGCATTTTACAGCTCCTTATAAAGAAATTGCCAGTGGCAAAATTTACTGATTTCAACTTAATAATGATGCAAAAAGTCTCGTGATATCCTCTGGCATCACGCTGCATCCCATTTCAATCGTTGCTCATTAGCACAAGTTACGACTTACAGGATTTTAGACGAATATATACCAATTTTGGTTGAAGATAAGAAAATTTCTGCTAATCGCCGTATTCTATGATAATGTTAATCCGCTTTCTTAATTTTCCCCCAGACTGTGCGAAATCTATCCAATGCTGCTACGCTCAGACCGCTCGGAGTGAATTCCTCAACGGTTGGAAGAATTGCGGGCCCCAATCCTTCTGCCACACCACCAACAGCATAAATTTTATTCGTAATAGTACCAACCCCCAAGAAAACTCTCGCCGTTGGCATCTCGGAAGCTTCTGTCCATGTGTCCGTGTCAGGATTGTATATTTCAAGGGTTGTTAGCCCAGGCCCTTGCACACTGGAGGTCCCCCCAACGGCGTAAATTTTCCCAGCCACAACACCCACTCCCAAGGCAGTACGCGGTGTGGACATATCTGCTTTTTGTGTCCATGTATCAGTTGCAGGATCATATTCTTGAACCGTTGTGAGCACGGGGCCTTGCACGGCGGGTGTTCCGCCAATGAGATATATTTTTCCATCAACGCTCGCGGCGGCCATTCCTGAGCGGGGTGTGGGCATATCTGCCTTTTGTGTCCATGTATCAGTTGCAGGATCATATTCTTCAATGGTCGGCAGTATGGGCCCGACATTTTGTGCGACACCACCAATGGCGTAAATTTTGCCATCTACAGCAGCCGCCGTAAAAAAGGATCGGGGTGTAGGCATATCTGCCTTTTGTGTCCATGTATCGATTGCTGGATCGTATTCTTCAACGCTTCCAAGGGCTGGAGATTGCCCGTTCCACCCACCGATAGCATAGATCTTCCCACCGACAACGCAGGTTACAACACCGGCACGTCCAGCTGGTAGACTCGCTTTCTGAACCCATTTATCCTCATCCGGGTCATAAGCATCAACAAAGTCAACGGGTTCAGCGAGCATTCCGCCGATAGTGTAGAGTTGGTTGTCAACAGCAGATACGGAGAAAAAAAGTCTCGGAATAGGCATATCTGCTTTTTGGATCCAGTTTTCAGCCGTAGCGTTATGTATCAAATTGAAAGTGAGTAGGACAGCGAATAGCCATCCCAAATTAAAAAACAAAGGTTTGTTTGATTTTATCATAAATTTTCTTTTCATTGAAAGAACTTCTCCATTCAGTTTAGAAAGTATTAACGATTCCACCAGTAGGTCATTTTCCCAACGACTGTCCAACCGAGAAGTTTGAACCCACCATCACGGGTGTCATAATTCTGATCAAAGACAAGATAAAGGTCGCTACCGGGACGGTAGATATAGTTAACCAGGAAATTCGCTGAGAGTACGTCTCTATCCGTACTCCATTGTGTGAACAACTTTGTGAAAAGTGTCGTCGAAAAGGAGTAACTGACACGTCCACCAAAGGCGTTCGCATCGAATTCTTCATCAGGTAGCGTAATACGGTTAAATTCGATGAAGGGTTCTATACTAAGTTTAGCGGTCGGTCTCGCCGTCGCATCTATTGCGAAGCCGCGTCTCGTTCCGCTATAAAACTCTCCGAATTCCACACGTAGTTCCCCACCAATCATACGACTGCTACTGCTCTGAGTCGATACTTGAAATGATGTGAAATTGTAATCATCGGCAGGAATACTAACCCCTTGAATCCGAAAATCATGATCAAGGTTTTCTGTTGTATTTTTGATTTCAAATTCAATGTCGTCGCCTGTTACAAACTCGAATTGTGTGTCAAACGTTATCTCCTGTGTTTCCAGTTCGTTTGCTTGGGTAAGGACGAGATCGATATCTGGTCCAATCTGAATCTCGCGAATGCCAAATTTGTCGGGCCACGGCGTATAACTGCCACCGCCGCTAAAGCGACGGACATCTGTACGTTGGATATAACCGACTTCCGGGTTGAAATCCTCACCGATGTCTGTGTATGAAGCATCGACTCGAAACAGGTTCGTTCGCCAATCCCCGCCGATAAAGAAAGCGTTGCTATTTCCAGAGACCTCCGTTTCAAAGGTGCGCGCCCCCAACCCTTGGATGTTAATCTCCCGCGTCGGACGATATGAAAAATCAAGTCCTGCTGTGTTATTGTATGCATCAGCATCTTGCTTATGGATAACGATGCCACCGACAGTTGATCCGTCTAAAATGTCTCGGTTTACTCGCACGACTGAGTAATTCGTACGAGGTTCGCTGAATGGATCTGCCTCAGATGTTTCCATCTCGTCATCTTCAAATTGATTCGTTAGGACGTTTAGAACGCCTACACCGTAGGGTCCAATTTTTCCGGTCATTTTGGCTCCACCGAGAATCGGAATTGCCCGTCCATCTGCGAGTCCGATACGACGGCTGTAAAAGAGCAGTAAAGGCGGTGGTCTTTGAAAGCTCGGACGTGGGATCCCGACATCAAAGATACTCGCCCCTTCCAAGAAGAAGGGACGCTGCTCTGGGAAAAAGAGACTGAAACGCGTAAGGTTCACCTGTTCTTGATCTGCTTCCACTTGAGCGAAATCGGTGTTAAAAGTCAAATCGGCGGTCAGGTTCGGCGTTACACCGTATTTAAGGTCCAAACCGGCATCAAATACGCCTTCTGTTTCTTCCGTTGATGACTCATAACTCGCGCCCGGTAGGACATAAGGTAGCAATTCCAGATTCCTGGATGGGGTAATACCCTCTATCCCTTCAAGCGTCCCGAAATATGCAGTGCGATACTTTGCCAATCCACCGTATGTCTTCGGAGCCTCGTTCCACGCGTCAATCTCTTGTTTTCGTGCGATTTCGCGTCCGAAATTTACCCCCCAGTTCATCACGTCGCTTCGTTCAAAACGGAGTTGGCTGAACGGAATAGCAATTTCTACTGTCCAATTGTCTTCATTAATTCTACAGCGGCACTCCCACACGATATCCCAACTTTGATTGAGACTACCGCCGCTGTTAGATACCGCTGTGTCTTCCATCCCACCTACAGGGGTGAAGCGAAAGAAAACGGCATTTCGTCGGTCGTTGTAAGTATCCAACAATAGGAAACCGTAGTCGTTGGAGCGCAAACCCGGAGAGTCCCGCCGCATGTCGTTAGCGACAATCTTATCCATTTCTGAATCGTAGAATATGAATCCGAAGTACAGTTTCTTGTCATCATACATAATTCGTATTTCGGAATCTTCTGTTGCCGGTTCGCCTTGGTCGGGTTGAATCTGATATAACTGACGGATCGGTTCTACGGTCTGCCAAACAGGTTCGTCAAGAATTCCGTCAACCCTGATTTCCTCGGAAATGCGTTGTGCAGACATGCGCGGTAACTCTCGTTCAGTCTGGGCATTGACACTGTGTGGTACGAATAGCACGCACACCCAGAGTGAAAGAAAAAAATTGAGGCTTCTCATACAGGATCCATACTGAAAGTTAGTCGTTAAAAATCTCATACGGGTTGGTGCCTCCTTTTGAAAGTTTATGGATAAAAAGCGGGTCGCAAGACCCGCTATCCACTTCCTCCGCTTCCATCAGCGACGATAGATGCTGACTTCCATACCATCACGTCTACCCGGTCTTCTCCGACTCTCAAACCAGTGTGTTTCAGAGTCGTAATGAGAACGAACATGCTCCAAATAGGCTGCCATCGGCTCTGGTCTACCAACGTTATCAGCGACAAGCGTTGCTGGATTGGTTAATCGAGATTCAATTGCTTGGAAGCAAGCGAAGTACCCGTCTTTGTTGTTATCAAGAAACAGGAAATCGACAGGTTCTTGGATGCTTTTGAGAACTTCAGCGGCATCACCGATACGGGAATCCACAAGATCTGATACACCTGCTTTCTCAAAATGTGCGCGTGCCCGCTGTGCATTAGCATCTTCTATTTCCACTGTTATCAAACGTCCTGTGCCTAATGATTTTAGCACACGTAACATCCAAAGTCCAGAATAACCGATAGCAGTTCCACACTCTACAATCAGGGACGGTTTTGCGCTTTCAACGCAACTGGCGAGCAATGTCGCCTTGTCGGGTCCTAACATCGGGACGCGTTCCGCCCGACACTGTTCCTCAACCTCTTTGATGGTCTGGTCTAACATTAGTGGTTCTCCGTATTTTCTACGTTTTTCAGATTGGCGATAGTGTAGTCGAACAGTTTGTCACTTGTTTTGTGATGGTCTTCAAGCGCATAATGTTCCAATAGCGTTTTGGGAGCGTGATTCAAGGCAAAAATGCCGTAGTCTTTTCCGTTCGGCGATCGGGTTATAGAATGGATGTGATCCAAACCGTCACCACGAGATCCACCGGCCCGTCCGCCTCTACCGCCGCGCCCGCGTCCTGTACCAACACCGCCTTCGTTATTGAATTCAATCCAGACAGCAGGGTTAAAAACGCGGTAGTAAATTGGATCGTTGAGAGTCGTGCCGCCGATCCAGACGAAATAGGTATCGTCGAGTCCAGCATCGACATCCTTCATCCAAGCCTCCGCAAACTCGGTTTCAAGGTTGTAGACGTACGTTTTAATCAGGTTCCGTAGATTCTGTGTCTGGGTATCGTTCATCTCTGAAGCCTTCAGACCGACACCGACGAAATCGGAATAGTCGTAATTCAGGAAAGCATCTGTTGATCTACCGGGACCGACTTGGAGTCTACGGCGACCAGTTTGAATAGCTTTCTCTCGCTGCCTTGTGTCGAGGCTGTGCATTAATGCGAAGGCGTTGGCTCTTTCGCCATCAAGTACGACAGTTCCGTTGACAGTTGCCGGTTCCGTTCCGATGAAGGCGGGGACAATCGAGACTTCATCACCATGCACCAAGAAGTTGAGTGCTAAATGGTGTCCATCTAACTGGAAACCCCACGATCCGTCTGTTTCTGGGTTGCCAAACAGAGCAATATGGTAGTGGTTGGGATCCCAGAAACCGGGTCTGATGGTGCTAAGATATGCTTCAACGTCTTTCGTGATGAGCGAAACCTTAGTATAGCCGTCGTCGCTTAGAAATGCGTCCAAAACTTCATAGAAAAGTGTTAATTGACCTGTGGATAGCGCACCAAAACGAATGCCGCCACGATCGCCGTTTCTACCGGGTGGTGTATTCGTCCACGAATAAGATTCTTTATGTCCAAGTGGGAAGGAAGCTGCGTCAAGAAGTTCGCTGCTCAACGCTGCTCGGAAACTTTTCATGACGGTCGCCAACGTCACAATTGAGGGTTTGGTGGAGATTTCGGCGATCCTTTGTGTTTTTTCTTCTATATTTTTTGCGTCCTCTCTGTCACCGTGTCCGAAGCAGAACGATGTCGCTAATAGTAATATTCCGAGTATGATGCCCGGAATCCGAAACTTCATCAGAGTATTCTCCTTTCTTAAGGGTTGTTAGTTATCGGTTATTGGTTATTGGTCAGCGGCAGCGCTGTGCAATTAGCGTCGTCTTTAACTGACAGTTGCGGACTGACCACTGATAATTATCATAGTGGAAACTTTTCATTAATCAACATGAGCGGTTCTTGATTTGCGAACATTCGATAGGCACGACTGATAAACATCTCGCCTTCAAGGTGTGCGACAGCCGACGGTAAATTCGCTAAGGTCTCAATACCGCACCAGAGCAGCTCACGCCGGGTTTCTAAACCACTGCCCCGCAAAAGTCCACCCAATCCTTGTTTGTCGGTTGTTAACCCATCTAAAATGGATTGCGGGAGGCGATGCGGCACAATAAGTGAAGTTGCATAAGTGTGAATTATTGGAGATGATTTGTCTGGCGAGTGGGTTTGGAGGACGACTTGGCGTGAAATAATCTTTACGCCAGCGGATAGTTGAAGCCAAGGGTGTTCGGTAGTTAGTATCTGTTTCGTTTGTTGTAGCAGCACAACCTCCACCGGTGTGAGTGTATAGGCTTCGATAAACCGCGTAACTGTCCCGTCCATAACGAGGAGTCCGCGTTGGAATGCGGTAAGTCGTGCGAGGTTGATTTCCTTTAGGTTTTCGGGTTTGGCATTTTGTGCAACGAAGAGTGATTTCATGCGTGTGTTAACGCAGGTCCCCTGTCGTTTGTTGATTGTATCTGTTTTCATGATGGGAAATTTCCGTTCTTTAGAGAAGATATGTTTAATTAAAAGCGACACGCAATTTAAAATTGATTTATCAAGTTAGACATATAGATTTGAAAAAGGTTCGTTTCTGAGAACATAAAGACGAATTCGACTTGACATCTGCTGTAAAGGCGAATATACTTGTTTCCATTGGTTTGATGTGCGTGACTATTTTCTGTCCAATTATGGAGGGACATGTCGAGTGTCCAAGATTTTAAGTCATTCTATATCTTTTTTTCTTATTGCTTCACTTCTGTTTTTCTGCAGTTTTACGGTAACAACGGAAGCGCATCCGCTGTCCCTTGGTGAACACCTCTTCACACAAGGCAATTATGATGCTGCGATTACTGAATATAAACGTTTTCTCTTTTTTCATCCAGATGCTGAGCGTATTGCGGAGGTGTATCACAACATCGGACTCGCCTACAGAGGACAAGGCTTATGGACGGAGGCAATCACTGCGCTGCGGGTTGCAATCCATCACGCCACGAATGACGGATCGAAATCGGAATATCAGTTGACCCTCGCTGTAACGCTAATTGCCATGCAGGATTACGATCTTGCCCAATTGGAATTGATTAAGGTGACACTACGGAGTCCATCTGCGTTGCTTTACCGTAGGGCGTTATTTTTGAGAGCAGTTGCCTATATCTACCAGTTTCGATGGGATGAGGCACGGGAAGTCCTGAAAAACTGGGGGAATGACGAGAGGCTTGATCTGCTTTTTGATGAGGCTGTTAGTGTCTCTCAGAAGTCTGTCAGGATTGCAAGGATACTCTCAACAATTCTCCCAGGTGCTGGACAGGTCTATGCCGGCAATTGGCGAAACGGTTTAAACGCATTGTTCCTAAACGGCGCAGTTGGCTTCCTCACAGTTGATGCAGCGTTGGATGGATACTATTCCGATGCGCTCTTGTGGGGAGGACTCGTTTTCTGGCGTTACTACCGAGGAAACACTTTTCGCGCCGGACAGGCAGCAGAGCAGTTCAACCAACAACGCACGCAAGCAGCCGCGGAAGCGATTCTACAGCGACTTCAAGAAATTGTTAATATTCCCTAAAAGACACTTGCTTACACTTCTGAGCGTTTCTGAAGAATGTACACGACCGCAATGAGTACAATCGCAATGATGAACGTCCAGATGTTGTAGATGTAAGCAAGGAACGCCGCGAGGGCAAGCACTATCCACTCGTACCAGTGTGTCTTTCGGACGAAGTACCCCATTGTGACCATTGAGAAGATAATCGTCCCGACAACAGCACTTACCACGGACAACGCGTATTCAAGCGGTGTGCCGTCTGTGAATAGGATGTGCGTATACGCGAACAACAGCGGCATAATGTAAAGGAGTTTGGCGAACTTAAAGCATGCCCATCCTGTCTTCCATGGATCGGCACGTGCGATGGCAGCCCCCGCATAGGCTCCTAATGCGACTGGTGGCGTGATATTTGAATCTTGGCTCAGCCAAAAAATAATCAGGTGTGCAGCAATGATGGATATACCCATTTCAGGGGTCGTCAAGATTGGGACAGCCAGTTCAGAGGTAATTAGATAGGCAGCGGTGACGGGAATCCCCATACCGAGTACTAAAGAAGCAGCAGCGAGGAATAGTATTGCGATTGCCTTGTTGCTTCCGGCGACTGTTAGCACCAATTCTGGGAATATTCGTCCCAAACCCGTCAGGTCAATAACGGCAACAATGATACCAATCGTGCCGACTGCGCCTCCAATTGCAAGCGAATTCTTTGCCCCACTCACCATCGCTTCCCAGATCCGTTTAGGTGTTAACCGAGTTTCCGGACGGAAGTAGCTGACCGCAACCGTGACAAGAATTGCGAAAAACGCTGCTTTGTAGGCAGTATACCCGGCGATGAGCATTCCAATCAGCGTAATCAGTGGTAATAAGTAAAACCACCCACTTTTAATCAGAGGTAGGAATTTAGGTGTTTCTGCTGCCGATATCCGTTCAAGCCCCTCTTTTTTCGCTTCACAATGAACCATCACCCAGACAGATAGGAAATAGAGGCCTGCTGGCACAATAGATAGGAGCGCAATTTGGCTATACGGTAAACCTGTCCGTTCTGCTATTAGAAACGCCCCCGCGCCCATCACTGGCGGTAAGAATTGCCCACCTACGGAAGCCGATGCCTCGACTGCACCAGCAACATGTGGACGGAATCCTGTGCGTTTCATTAATGGAATAGTGAATGTTCCAGTGGCGACTGTGTTTGCGATTGCGCTTCCCGCAACAGAGCCGAAAAAACCGGAAGTCATAACCGAAACTTTTGCTGCACCGCCTATTGAACGTCCGGCTATCGACATCGGTAGATTGATAAAGAATTGTCCAACCCCTGATTTCTCCAGAAACGCACCAAAAAAGATAAAAAGAATGACGTACGTCGCCATCACATTTGCCATGATGCCGAAAACACCCGCCTGATTGAAAAAACAGTGCTCAACAATTCGACGCATCGAAAAGCCTTTGTGCGCAATGGCATCGGGCATGGAGCGACCCACAAGGGCATATAGGATGCCAATGACGGCAATGATAGGCAGTGCCCAACCGACTGTTCTGCGGCTGACTTCAAAACTAATTAAGATAGCGATAGCACCCACAAAAATATCGAGTTGGTTGTAATTGCCGGCACGGGTTGCCAGTTCGGGATATTCCACGATCCAGTATCCGATGGTGAAAATGCTACATGCGACGAGTCCCATGTCTAAAACGGATGGGCGGTGGACTGGGGATGCTTGTCGGCATCGGTAGAGAAATCCAATGAGGAGGTAGGTCACAAGGAGATAAAAGCCGATATGATATTGCTCACTGGCACTGCCAAAGCCTGCACTATAAAGATAAAAAAGGACAAGGCAGACCGCACCGAACTCGAATATCCATCTGTATACGGGTTTCAAGTCGGTTCGTTGGGTTTCATAGCCGGTAACGCCCGTTGTTTCTGTTTGTGCCATTGTGTCTCCAGTGTAGGTGTTTCTTTTAATTCTACATGAAAAAGGTAGGGAAAGCAATCCTTTCTTGAGACCTCTGCGTGGTTCTTGCCAGCAAGTAGGAATTATGATAAAATTGCAGCACGTCAACTATGGTGAATTTAAAAATAAATAGACAAATCGGTGCGGTTGGGAAACCGCACCTACCTTACCGGTGGTAGGCGAGGTTTCCGAACCTCGCCAATGCGCTATGTAAAGGTAATTCTAAAGTCTACCATAATTGAGAGAGGAGACAAAAATGGCAATAGGATTGGGCGTTATTGGGATGAATCCGACGAATATGGGTTCAACAGCGATACTTTTGAAGGATGTACCTGACCTGAAGTATGAACTCCGCGGTATCTGTGCAAAAAGGGCAGATGTTTTAGAAAACTACGCGAAGCAGATTGGTGTGGATTTTTGGACGACAGATTATCGGGAATTGGTGCGACGAGAAGATATTTCTGTTATCGCAATTTATTCTCCTGACCATTTGCACGCTGAACACTGTGTCGCAGCAATTGAAGCTGGGAAACATGTCATCTGCACAAAACCTATGGTGACGACATTGGCTGATGCCCAGCGGCTGGTAGATTTGGTCCGCGAACATAAAGTCAAATTTCTTGTGGGGCAGTCGATGCGGTTTGACCTACAGTTTTTGACAATGAAAGGGTTCTTGGACGATGGTGACTTGGGCGACATCATGTTAGCGGATGCTTATTATGTCCACGACATGCGCGAGGTCTATGAGTTTACACCTTGGCGACTCCATGAACCGCAAGATTTGATGTTCGGCGGTATTGTGCATCCTGTTGACCTATTGCGCTGTCTTCTCGGTGATGTAGATGAAGTGCACGCTTACGGGACTAAAGGTTTGCTCACACCGGAGTATCCGATAAAGAACAATTTTTTTCTCAACCTGAAGTTTAAGAGCGGGCAGATTGCGAGAGCAATGGGGCTTTACGATGTCGTCCATCCTCCGATGCCGATGCAGCAGATTTCTGTTTTCGGAAGTAAGGGGACAATCATTGGGGACTTTACGGATAACAAAGAGGGACACGTCAAGTTGATGCTCGATAAAATGGCCACCAGAGAACCATTTGAAGTGACATGTCCCCCTGAGATAGATACGAGTGTTTACGGACACGGACAAACAGTTATCCGATATATGCGGCATTTCCAGCAGTGTCTTGAGGAGGATTTGGAACCTTCACCGAATGTGATTGATGGTGCAAAATCTATTGCCGTGGGGGTGGCAGCGTGGGAATCCATTGAGACCGGAAAACCTGTGAAGGTGTTCAATGCGTTTTAAGGGAAGACAAAAAAGAGTGGGCGGATATGGAAATCCGCCCAGATAATGTCTGCTATTTCAGGATTAGCATTTTCCGGAGTGCGGATGTCTTGTTTGTCTGTAGTTGGTAAAAGTAGATGCCGCTTGCGACACGCTCGCCTAAAGCGTTCCTACCATCCCAATACGCAGCACTGTTCCGCTCGGTGTAGTAGCCCTCGGGCTGATATCCAAGCACCAGTTGCCGGATAAGCGTACCCTTTGCGTCGTAAATGAGAATCTGCACATCCGTACCATTCGCCAGTTGATATGGAATCCATGTCTCTGGATTGAACGGATTTGGGTAATTCGCGAGGAGTCGCGTCTCTTGTGGTGTTGCTGATGCTAAAAGACTTTGGAGAAGCACAAGCACCTGTTGGTATTTCAGTGAACCGTCATCTTCCATCTGTAAGCTGCGAATTTCTGCTTGAATTAGGGCACGGTCAACCGCTGTTAATTTGTTACCAATCTCTGGTGCTGCCGGATTCACAGCGTCGTCGAGATCCGATATTACAACAATCAGGTCTGCAGCATTGACTGTACCATCTCCGTTGACATCGACCCGTGGGTTGACGGGTGGGTTTTGTCCCAAGGCTGCTGCCACTAACATCAGGTCTGTATTGTTGACTTTGCCGTCAGCATTTATGTCCGAAACGGAACGGGTTGCTGAAGTGCCCGTAAACGTTTGTGATGTGCCGAGGGCAATCCCGGCAGCTTCACCAGATCCGGTGAAAATTTCTTGGACATTCGATCCGTCAAGATTCGCTCGCTGGATGCTGTTTTCGGTGATGTTCCCCGTAACAGGATTCCACACCTGATCCATCCAGTAAATCTTACGTCTTGCTACGTCTAAAACTATGTTTGACGGTCCCCCCAATTCGGTGACGAGAGACTTAACGTTAGATCCGTTAAGGTTCGCTCGCGAGATTTCTTTTTTCTCGTAGTCAGCCCAGTACATTTTCCCACCAGCGGTGTCCAAGGCAATATCTCTTGGTGAGCGCGCGCCGCCGACAAGGTCCTCGACGTTTGAACCGTTAAGGTTTGCGCGTTGGATTGTACCGACCTCTGCGTCTGTCCAGTATACTTTACCCATGGAAGTGTCGAGGGCGATACCCTCTACAGTTCCTAATCCTGTGACGATGTCCTGGACGTTTGAACCGTTAAGATTTGCGCGTTGGATTTTACTTTCCGTAATGGTACCAGTGAAGGGGTTCCAGTTTTGGTCTGTCCAGTAAATTTTGCCTCTAACCAAGTCCAGAGCAAGTGACAAGGGACCCGTCAATCCTGTGATAAGGTCTTGAACGTTTGAACCGTTAAGGTTTGCGCGCCGGATTTTACCTGTGTCTGTTTCTGTCCAATAAATTTGGCCTCTCGTTAAATCCAGGGCGAGTGCCGCTGCATCTGGCACATTGGTAATGATGTCTTCAACCTTCAAGTTATTAATGTTGACGCGTCGGATTGCAGATGCTTGTTTATCTGTCCAGTAGATTGCTGGACTTCCGATTACTGCCCCCGTCAGCGCGAATGTCGGTTGGAGCGATGCCGCTGCACTGAAACTTGCAGGTGTACGCAGTCCTGTGACGACATCTTCCACACCTGAGCCATCAAGATCCGCTCGCTGAATTTTTCCATTAGAGTCTGTCCAGTAAAGTTTACGCCCCACAAGATCGACTGAGATACCGAGTGGAACTGCTCTATTTACTGTAACAAGTTTCTCGATGCTTGAGCCGTTAGGGTTGGCGCGTTGGATTTGTCCATTATTTGCAATACCTTTCAACTTTTCCGTCCAATAGACCTTTCCGTCCGCAACAGCGATGCCTGTTAGTGGTCCCGATCCTTTGGCGATATTTCGGCGATTTGAACCATTAAGATTCGCTCGTTTTAGATCGGTGCCTTCTGACCAGTAGATTTTGCTGTTTTCTGTATCCACGGTGATATTTTCTGGGGCCTCTAAGCCACTGATGAAATTGGATTGGAAGTTTGAACCATCAAGGTTGAGACGCTGTATTTTGCTTCGACCGCTTATCACATAAATCTGACCGTTCAGGGTATCAATAGCAATGCCGTGAGGTATGCCTCTTAAGTGCTTAACGACTTCAAGGTCTGAACCGTCCATATTGGCACGTCGGATCTTCCCGCCTGTGTTGTTTCCTTTTTCTATCCAATAGAGTTTGCCGGCTGCTATATCCGCAGCAATACCGGTGGCATTCTGGGTGCTTGGAAAGAGATGTTCTACTCTGTTTTCTGTTAGGCGGTGGAGCGTACCGGTGCTTCCTTCTACCCAAAACATTGGTGGACGCTCCGACACATCGATGAGCGGGGTTGGGGAGGGCAGAAGATGTTCTGCCCCCGGTGTGCCGTAACTGGGTGGGCTAAAGTTCACGCGTCCACTTGATGCTCGCCAGCCACTTTCCTGTGTACCGTTGACGGCTGTTCCTCTTGTGTAATGAATCACACGATACATCGACACAAGAGGACGGTTTTGTAAAGTATTACCACTTCGTCCAGGAACATTCCAGGCTTTACGGTTGTTGGTGGCTCCTATGTTGCTCATCCGGTCGATAACCTTTACTTGTCTGTTAGCATCATGGGAGGGGGTAAATACTGTATTAGGTAATGGGTTGGCGGAGGTGTCGGAAAAACGGAGATTTAAGCTGCCGTTGGCGAAAGTGTAGGTCTGTTTTGAAGCGTTGTAAAGTTCAATCCACTGTTTATTTGTGGAAGTGCCATCGAGGCCCCACATGATTTCAGAGATGACCAGATCGCCAAATTCTGGTTGATTTGCCCCAGATGCTAATGGGTTTTGATTTGTATCTGTGATTAACTCAATCCGTCCACCATTTTGGAAAAAGTGTGCCATGTTTGGGAAATTGGCGTTTGCGGCATTTTGATCGACCGAGTAATATGAAAGGTAGTTTTTGAAATCGCCAGTTTCATTTACACCTGACTGACGCGTACGTGCTAAAAGTACGAATTCGCCCGGGCGGATGACGAAATTATTAGGACTTAAACCAGAAGGTTTTTCGACAGCAATCGTAATCCCCGTCGTATCCACAAATGGGTGGAATTCAATATCTATTGTTACATCTGGATTCAGTTGGCGTAGCGTGCGGAGCGGCATTAGATTTCTGATTGAATTTCCCGATACCCATAGGACTTCGAGGTTTTCCAGGTTTGAGAGTGGGGCCGCGTCCGTGATTTGGTTCGTATTGAGATAGAGTCTCCTGAGACGCGTTAAATCTTCGAGGGCAGTAATATCACGAATTTCGTTAGCACTGAGGTTGAGGTGTGTTATTTCAGTCAAGTCCGTGAGGGGCGTTACGTCTTGAATCTGATTTCCTGAAATCTCTAATCTGATGAGTTGCTTCAATTTCGCGAGGGGTCTGATGTCGCTAATTAGATTCTCTGACAAGTTTAAGTATGTTAGCTGTGTCAGATCCGCGAGGGGTCTGAGATCTGAGATTTGGTTTCCAAAGAGGTCTAACCTCGTGACTCCTTTTGCGTTACTGATATGTACAATGTCGGTGATTTGATTCTCTGAGAGATTCAGAGAAAATATTTGTGTCAGACCCGAAAGGGGGGTGAGATCTGAGATTTGATTTCCCGATAGTTCTAACCTTATAATGCCTTTCAATTCTGTGAGCGGGGTGATGTTCCTGATACTATTGTTTAGGAGATTTAAATCTGTTATTTGGATCAATTCTGTGAGCGGGGTAATATCGATAATCTGGTTGGAACCGAGGTTTAACCGTGTCAAGTTTACCAATGCCTCAAGCACTGTGATATCTTGGATACGATTAGAATTGAGATTCAATTCGGTTAGGTGCGTTAAGCCTTCAAGGAGAGTGATAGTTGTAATTGCATTAGCACCGAGGTTTAGGACTTCTAACTGGGTTGCGTGTTCTAATCCTTGGATGTCTGTTATTTCGCTGTTTTCAGCATTTAAGATGGTTAATGCTTGCATCGCCTGCTGTGTGAGGGAACTGTTTGCCTCTATATTAAGGGCTTGGCGCACTGCCGTTCTTAAATTTTCGTCCGGCATCCATTCTGTCTCATTTTGCGCCGAAGCGATGTTAAGGCAACAACTGAGAGCAGCGATCACAACAAAGAGTCTGTAAAAACCTTTCATTAATTCGTTTTCCTTTCAATTTGATTGAGGTAGAGTTAGTGGTAACTATCCGTTGCCAAAAACGGGACGACGGCGTAGGTTTCGCGAACGTTTTTTTCAAGTTATGATTAGCGGATATGGCGAGAACCTCGCCTGCGTCTTGTACAATGGGATGTTCATACCACACTCAACGGACGCCTGCACTTCGTTAATCAGTTGGTCTCTTCGCATCTCTATTTCCTATTTAAGACGTTTCCAAAATGGAAAAGTTTAATCGCTCTATTTTGTAGACATGGATTTCGGGGCTCACCTTTTTAGCACTTAAAAAAGTGAAATTTTTCTTGACCTGTTTTTCTCAATTCGTGTATAATTTAGGTATGCCTAAATTAATTTCTCTATATCTCTAACAATTTTGGCACATAGTGCCTAAAATCAGGTAGATTGCGAATCTACCATATACCGCAAGATGAGGATTCCACGTATTGTGTGTTTCCTTGCGGATTGGAAAGATTGATGCTTACACATGCGGCTGAGGACTACCTCAAGTCAATCTATAAGTTGCAAGAGAAGGGTGGCAAGGTTTCGACGGGTATTTTAGCGGCGTATCTCAATGTCAAACCTGCTTCTGCCACTGGGATGATCAAAAAGTTAAAGACAATGAACCTTGTCATCCACGAGCGTTATCGAGGTGTTACGCTGACGGATGCCGGAAGAGCGATCGCTCTTGAAATTATAAGGCACCACCGTTTGTTAGAGCTTTATTTATTCAAAGCACTCGGTGTTCCGTGGGACGGTGTTCACGAAGAAGCTGAAAAACTGGAGCACGTTATCTCTGAAGATATGGAGGCGCGGATGGACAAGTTCCTCGGTTATCCGACTGCTGATCCGCATGGCGCACCGATACCGGATAAAAACGGTGTTGTGATGCAGACGGAACATATTCCCATGACGGATCTACGAAGCGGACAATCTTGTGTTGTTGCTGAAGTGAGTGATACCGATCCTGCGATGCTCCGGCACTTAGGCGGTCTTAATCTTTACCCTGGGACAGCGTTTCATGTGAAAGAGGTTGCTCCATTTGAGGGGCCCTTTACTATCGAGGTTGGAGGCGAGCAAGTGGTTATTGGACGTGAAGTTGCCAAGCATATTTTTGTTGATAATGTACAAGATGCAGATAATGTATAGGCGCGCTGTGAAGGCGCGCGTGAAACTGCTAAGAGGAGCCTAAAAATGGAAGATCAAAAAAAAACAAGACCCGATGCGCAAACGATCAAGGTATGGAAACACCATTTGCAAGATGAAGTTGATGCCAGTTTCCTTTATGGGGTTTTCGCGAGTCTCGAGCCCGATGCCAAGCGAAAAGAGATATTAAGCGGACTCGCTGAGGTGGAGGATCGGCATGTAGAACGTTGGCAGGAGATGCTTACAGCGTATGATATAAAGTTCGGACAACAACAGCCGACGTTGAAAGCGCGTTTGATGGCGTGGTACGCACACCGCTTTGGGAGCGAGTTCCCTCTTTCGCGGATGCTCGGTGAAGAGGCGGGTGAGGTCAAAGACTATCTAACGCTTCATAGAAATAGCACATTAGCGGACGCGAAGGAGACCGCCCTTGATTTGGCCAGAGAATCCGCGCAGCATACAGAAAGTTTGCAGGAACTTACCGGTACAACGGACGAACCGTGGCATAAAACGGAATCCGGGGGTATGTTGGGCAACATCGTTTATGGGTTTAACGACGGTTTGACAGCAAACTTCGGATTGGTCGCCGGGGTTATCGCTGCGACGTCGGATCTCTCTACGATTCTTGTGACAGGGATTGTTGGAACCGTGGCGGATGCTCTGTCTATGGGGGCTTCGGGATACCTCGCCGCCAAGAGTGAGCAAGAGGTCTACGAACACGAAATTGAGGTTGAAAGAGATGAAATTCGTCTGATGCCCGATATTGAAGAGGATGAACTCGCCCTTATCTACGAGGCTCGCGGCCTCCCAAAGGATCAGGCACGGCTCCTTGCGCAGGAAGTAATGAGTGATCCAGAACGGGCATTAGAGGAGAAGATCCAAGCGGAACTTAAGATTGGTGAAATACACACGACTCCTTTCAAGGAGGGGTGGATTACGGGATCCGCAACTGCTATTGGTGCTTTTATTCCTGTCGCACCGTTCCTCTTTACGGAAGGATTGCTCGCTATCTGGATATCGTTTGTTCTTGCGATGTTTTCCCACTTTGCCGTGGGTGCAGCGAGAAGCCTTTTCACTGGACGCGGCTTGGTTCGGAGTGGGTTTGATATGTTTGTTGTAGGACTCGGTGTCGCAGGGGTCGGGTACCTTGTCGGCGAACTTTTAGAACACTTTTTCTTTGGGAATTAAAACTATGCAAAGACTATACATTTTATTCTGCCTGATTGTTCTACTTATAGGAACCGGTTGTGATCCAAAGGAACAATCCGGTGCATCGGTTCCTGGAAAATACCGCGTCGTCACAACAATAGGGATGATCACGGATATCGTCGGCAACGTTGGTGGCGATCGCGTTGAGGTAATAGGGCTGATGAGACCTGGCGTGGATCCGCACCTCTACAAGGCGAGTGCGGGTGATGTCCAGAAACTTAATTCGGCGAGTCTTATTTTCTATAACGGTTTACATCTTGAATCAAAAATGGCGGATATCCTTGCGAAAATGTCGGGAAATATAAAGACCGTTGCTGTAACGGATGCCGTTGACCGGAGCCTGCTGCTGACACCACCCGAATTTGAGGGGCAATACGATCCGCATTTATGGTTTGACGTGAAGCTTTGGATGAAAGCGGTCGGAAAGGTTCGCGATGCGCTGAGTGAGTTTGATCCCGACAACGCTTTAGCGTATTGGAGTAATGCGCAACGTTATTTCGCGAAACTTGCCGAGCTGCACGCGTACGTGAAGACACAAGTGGAACGTGTGCCAGCGGAGCAACGGGTGCTTGTCACGGCACACGACGCTTTTAACTACTTCGGGAAAGCGTACGGATTTGAGGTCCGCGGACTACAAGGAATTAGTACCGCAACAGAGGCGGGTATCGCTGATGTACAAGGGTTGGCAACCTTTATTGCAGAGCGACGCATCCCCGCAATTTTTGTCGAATCGTCTGTCTCTCCACGCAGTCTTGAAGCCGTGAAAGCTGCTGTGAAATCAAAAGGGTTTAACGTGGAAATTGGTGGAGAACTTTTCTCCGACGCTATGGGAAATGAAGGCACGCCTGAAGGCACCTATATCGGAATGGTTCGCCACAATGTTGATACAATTGTGACAGCATTGATAGGGGAGTCGAAGACAAGCGCATCTTCTACAAGGGGATACTAAATTGCAAGCACTTGAAACCAAAGCCATTGAGGTAACCGACTTAACGGTTGCCTATCAGGATAAACCGGTCTTATGGGATATCGATCTGGATGTTCCGCCGGGTGTGCTTTTATCGATCGTTGGTCCCAATGGTGCTGGGAAAACGACGTTGATTAAGGCAATCTTGGGCTTAGTGCGTCCTGCAGCAGGCAGCGTCTTGATTTACGACAAGCCTTATGAAATGCAGCGGCGGATTGTCGGCTACGTTCCACAGCGGGGTACGGTCGACTGGGATTTTCCAACGAATGTCTTGGATGTCGTGATGATGGGACGCTACGGTGCGCTTGGATGGATACGCCGACCGGGAAGACAGGAGCGTGAACAGGCTATGTACGCATTGGAGAAGGTCGGCATGGAGGCATATACGACTCGGCAAATCAGCCAGCTCTCTGGTGGTCAACAACAGCGTGTCTTTCTCGCGCGTGCGCTCGTTCAAGATGCCACGGTGTACTTGATGGATGAACCTTTTCAAGGTGTTGATGCGACCACAGAACGCGCAATTGTAACCCTACTTCAAGAACTTCGGGCAAATGGTAAAACCGTCGTTGTCGTGCATCACGACCTCCAGACCGTAGCGGATTATTTCGACTGGGTGATGCTATTGAATATTCGTCGTATTGCCAGCGGTCCGGTTACTGAGACGTTTACACCTGACAATTTACGTGAAACTTACGGCGGTCGCGTGGCATTTATGACGAACAACCCTTAAAATGGAAACTTTGAATATCCTAAACCGCTTTGATTATACGCTCATGATTGTTGCTGTCGGTGCTGCACTGCTTGGGACTGTCAGTGGCGCGCTCGGTACTTATGCCGTTTTGCGTCGACAGAGCCTTCTCGGTGATGCTATCTCGCACGCTGCACTTCCGGGTATTGCTATCGCGTTTTTACTGACAGGGAGCAAAGCCCCTCTGATTCTGGTGCTTGGTGCAGCGATTGCGGGATGGTTAGGTACATTGCTGATTATGAGTGTTGTGAGGCTGACGCGTATCAAATACGATAGCGTACTCGGTATCGTGCTTTCTACCTTTTTTGGATTCGGTCTGGTGCTACATACACTGATTCAACGTACCGGCAATGCGAACCAAGCAGGATTAGATACATTTCTCTTCGGACAAGCTGCCACAATTCTGGAGCGCGATGTTTTGACAATAGGCATCCTGGGTGGGATCGCAATTGTCGTCACGCTTGTTTTTTGGAAAGAGTTGAAATTGCTGGTTTTTGATGAAAGTTTCGCGGCATCACTTGGGTTTTCAACCCGTGCGCTGGATATTCTCTTGACGAGTCTTCTTGTTATAGCGATTGTTCTCGGTTTACAAGCCGTTGGTGCGGTGTTGATGAGTGCGATGTTAGTCGCACCAGCCGTTGCGGCACGGCAGTGGACGAATAGGCTCAGCGTCATGATGCTTCTCGCTGGTGGCTTTGGCGCACTCGCTGGCGTAAGCGGTACGATTATTAGCAGTAGTGCCTCGCGCATTCCGACGGGGCCAACGATTGTCTTATGTGCAACGGTTGTCGTTGGATTTTCAATCGTTTTTGCCGTAAATCGTGGGCTGCTCTGGGATTGGATGCGGCAGCGACGGAACAGGCGTAACCTGAAAATCGAAACGGATGGCTTGTTTAAACAACCGCAGCAAGGGAGCGATTAAGACAAATGTTACAGGCGCAACTTGAAATCCAACTCATTGCGATTGTCACGGCTGTGGCGTGTGCCTTGCCGGGGGTCTACTTGGTCCTCCGACGGATGACGCTCATGAGTGATGCCATTAGCCATGCCATTCTTCCGGGTATCGTACTCGCCTTTTTTCTTACGGAGAGCCTATCATCACCGCTCTTAATCCTTGCTGCTGCGGGGACGGGTGTGTTAACGGTTGTTTTCGTTGAATTGTTACAACGGACAAAACTCGTGAAAGAGGATGCGGCAATCGGATTAACGTTCCCCGCGCTTTTCAGTATCGGAGTTATCTTAATCTCTCGATTCGCAGGAAGCGTCCACCTTGATATGGACGCTGTGCTCCTCGGTGAACTTGCCTACGCACCCCTGAATCGGTTAACGGTTTTTGGATACAATCTGGGTCCCGTTTCTCTTTATGTGATGGGTGGGATTCTTATGCTTAACCTCGTCTTCATTTTGCTGTTCTATAAAGAATTGAAGTTGGCAACCTTTGACGCAAGTTTAGCTGCCACATTAGGATTTGCGCCTGCCTTGATTCATTACGGGTTGATGACGCTGGTATCTGTGACGACTGTAGGCGCGTTTGACGCTGTTGGTTCGATATTGGTGGTTGCACTCATTGCTGGACCTCCTGCTACTGCTTACCTGATGACAGATAGACTCTCGCGTATGTTGGTCCTAAGTGCCGTCATTGGAAGTGTGAATGCTGTAGGGGGATATTGGCTTGCCCATCTCTTTGATGTTTCAATAGCAGGATCGATTGCGACGGTGACGCTTCTCATGTTTGGATTGGTTTTTCTATTTGTTCCCAACCGTGGACTTATTGCTATTGCGCTTCGGCATGCACGCCAAAGGTGGGAGTTTGCGCAGACGATGTTGGTTATCCATCTTTTGAATCACGAAGGACTTCCCGAAGCAGAGGAGGAGTCGGCGATAGCGAACCTTCATGAGCATCTCAGTTGGGATCGGGCATTCGCAAATCAAGTTGTGAGATACGCTTTGAATAACCGATGTGTCTCGCAAGAGGAGGCGCAGCTGGTTTTGACCGAGCAAGGACGTTCTATGGCGCAACAAGCACTTGTGCAGTAGGTGTGCAGGAGAGGCATTTAAAATGAATATAAAGAAACATAAAGTAAGTCAGCGTGGGTTTACGTGTAGTATCCAGAAGGTGTTTTTAGGGTGTCTTGTCCTTTTCTTTGTCGCGTGGGTGACGCATGCCGATGAAGCAGCACTCAAGAATCCAAACGGTTCACGGAAGTGGACAAATCGGCTCGTCCACGAAACCAGTCCGTATCTGCTTCTCCATGCCCATAATCCTGTGGATTGGTACCCGTGGGATGATGAGGCGTTGGAGCGTGCGAAGAAGGAAAACAAACTGATTTTTCTCTCTGTTGGATACGCCACGTGTTACTGGTGCCACGTCATGGAGCGCGAAGTTTTCTCGAACCCCGAAATCGCTGAGATGATGAATAAAGACTTCATCAATATCAAAATTGATCGGGAAGAACGTCCAGACCTTGATGAAATCTATATGACAGCCACCCAGCTGCTAACGCAACGTGGTGGATGGCCCAACTCTGTTTTCCTCACGCCTGATTTAAAGCCGTTTTATGCAGGCACCTATTTTCCGCCAACAGATATGCCCGGTAGACCGGGGTTCCCGACTATCCTTGACGCGGTCCATGAAGCGTGGGTTACACGCGAAGACGAAGTCCTCGAATCCGCCAATCAGATTTCAGAAACTATTGCGATGGTGACGAGTAAGGTCTTCACTTCACTGACTGCGAAACCGCTGAGTAGGTCTCTCATCACTGGCGCGCTGGATTACCTCCAAACCAACTACAGTCGCACCTACGGTGGATTTGGGAATGCACCGAAATTCCCGAATCCTGCGAATCTTGAGCTTTTACTGAGTGAATATCAAAGAGCGTCGGGGTTACAAACCCCTCCTACAAGAGATGGTTCGTATCAAAGAGCGTTGGGGTTGCAACCCGTTCCTACAAGAGATACATCCTCGTTAAAAATAGCGACGCACACATTGGATATGATGGCTTACGGTGGAATGTATGACCAGATTGGCGGCGGTTTTCACCGGTATTCCGTAGACGCGAAGTGGCTTGTCCCGCACTTTGAGAAAATGCTTTACGACAACGCGCAATTGGCGAAAGTGTATCTCCGCGCCTATCAACTCACGCAAGAACCGCGCTACCGACGCGTTGCTGAGGAAATTTTCGGTTTCGTCTTCCGAGAGATGACGGCACCTGAAGGTGGGTTCTATTCAGCGATAGACGCTGAGACGGATGCTGAAGAGGGGAAGTATTACGTCTGGACGGCTGCTGAGGTTCGGAAGGTTCTCGGTAAGAAAGCAGCGGAACGTTTTGCCACGGTTTACGGCGTGGATAAGGGCCCTAATTTTGAAGGGAAGAACGTTCTCTACGTTCCTGAAGGACGGGCTGCTGAGGATGACCTGAAGTCGGTAGCCTCTGCGCGGGAGAAACTCTTGGTGGCACGCGCGAAACGGGAATATCCGTTGCTGGATACAAAAATCATTGTTAACTGGAACGGTTTGATGATAGATGCCCTCGCTTACGGTTACGAGGTGCTTGGCGAAGAACGTTATCTCGCCGCCGCCTCAAAAGCCGCACTGTTTATTCTTGACACCCTGAGAAAACCTGACGGAGAATTGTGGCATACTTATACCGCTGGTATTACAAAGCAGGATGCGTATCTTGATGACTATGCCTTTTTTGTGAAAGGTCTGATTGCACTGCATCGGGCTACGGGTGAGGAACAGTGGTGGGATTCAGCTAAAGCACTCACCGATACGATGATTCAACTTTTCTGGGATAGCAAAAATGGAGGGTTCTATTACACGAAAGCAGATGCGAAACACCTGATTGTGCGAACCAAAAAGCCTTTTGATTCCGCGATTCCCTCTGGCAATGCTGTCGCTGCCCAAAATCTTTTGACGTTTGGATCGAACTATCAGAATTATGCTGAAAGAACGTTGCGTACTTTTGCCGAGTCTATATCGCAGGCACCCTCGTCTTTCATGTATATGCTCTTTGTACTCAACCAATACTTAATCTCAGAAGAAGGGCTTAGTTCCAATACGTCGTCCCTTGTAACTGGAACTGCTGAAGTTAAATCTGAAAGCGATGGAATATTCAGCGTACAACTCCATCTCAAAATCGCTGCAGGTTGGCATGTTAACGCGAATCCGTCTGGACAGGAGAACTTGATTCCAACGACTATTGCAGTGGATATGGGTGTGCCAATTGAAATTATTGAGGTAGCGTATCCGAAAGGTAAATCTGCGCGTTTTGAATTTAGTGATGAGTCTGTGAACGTTTACGAAGGTAATCTTACAATCTCCCTTCAGCTAAAACAAAAACCGAGAACACTCCTTGACAGAACCGTTCCAATTACCCTAAAACTCACCTACCAACCTTGTAGTGAGACGGAGTGTTTGTTACCGCAGACGTTAGAGGTTCCGCTAAAGTTATCTAATTGATAAAAAAATTGACACACGCGTTTTTTTAGGTATAATAGAACAAACTTAACGCAAGGAGACCTACAATGAAAATTGTTATCTCGATTTACACCACAATTTTTTGCTTAGCGATGACGTGTGCCATCGCGTTTGCTAATATTGTCCCAGACCCTGTGCTTTATCTCAATGCCGCTGACAATCCTGCCCACCCGGATGCTTGGGAGAACCTCGGCACCGAAGGCGGCGAGTTGCTTCCTGCAGATAATGCGCCTGAACTCGAAGAAGGAACGATTAAAATTCCGGCACTCGGTATAGACCAACCGAACGTGAAGTATTACACAGCCAAAGAGTCCCATTCAACCTTTGGCGGTCCACCACAAAAAAATACACCGCTGTTTTTTGAGGACTGGACATTGGAATTCCTGTGTAGGCGTAACGGTGATTTCTTTGTGGAAGAGCACCACTTCGCCGGTTTCCAGAACAGTCCAAGAGAAGGCAAACAGGGCATTCGGCTTTGGATAGTCGGCGGTCAGAATTTGGATGCCTCTATTCATGCCAAGGGTGCTAAGCAGGGGGTTCAACCCCTTAACCTCGTGCTTAATCAAGGTGAATGGACCTGGATAGCCGTTGTCGGAACGAGCGGGGACTCAATCGTGGCGTATCAAGACGGCAAAGAAGTCAGCAAACAAGCCGGTTTTGAGTTTGATAAAGGGTTACCGATAGATGACATCTCGATCGGTGCGAATTCTTTCGATGAACGTCGCCGGACTTTCAATGGTTCGTTTGCGATTGTTCGCGCGTATGATAAAGCACTCACGGAAGCAGAGATTAATCAAAACATCTCTGGCACGTTTGCTGTTGATCCTGCAGACAAACTCTCAACGACGTGGGCACGCGTAAAGGACGGTTATCGGTAGTCCGTAGGGACGAGGAATGTAATACATTGTCCCGTAAGTCCACACGCGACTTGTGCTATAGATTTGGTCTATTTAAAGATCAAATCCCCTTGTCCCTATTACAATTCATCGACATGCGACCGAATCTTCTGGAACGCGTCTAAAATAGACTGCATATCGTCAGTACCCCCCAGAAACATAGCGTGTGTGAAACTGCAGACCTCTTCCCGATAGACATGCTCTGCGTTGGGACAGTTGAGTGTACTGTAGTCAATCGCCTGTTCTCCGAGGTATTTACGGGGTAGACCGAGTTGGTCAAACAGTTCTGGGTTCCCAAAGGGACCCTCATTGTAGATAGGTTCGCCGTGTGCACCAACCCCACACGAAACGCCTTCTGCTCGGAGTGCCTCCAGAAACCGATCGCGTGAGATACCACCGAATTCCTCAGATACGAACCGGAAATCCCAATAATAGAAACACCATCGCGTGACGCGTGCGTCGCGCGGAATCGGATGAACCCCGCCTATCGCTTCCATACCTTTGGAAAGATAGGCGATGTTGCGTTCGCGCGTCTCTATCTGTGCCTCAAACCGTTCCAGTTGATTCAATAAGAGTGTTGCTTGGAAGTTGTTCATCCGCATGTTCAGCTGCGCGAAACGTCCCGCGCTTTCTGCAAGGGATTCGTCATTTGTCAGCACCATTCCACCTTCACCACAGGTGAGCGTCTTTCCCATCTGGAAGCTGAACGCACCGAGGTGTCCGATGGAGCCGAGTCCTTTTCCACGCCACTGTGACCCGTGGGCATGTGCGCAGTCCTCAATCACCTTGAGATTGTGCCGCTCGGCAATATTCATGATTGTATCCATGTCGGCGGGATAGCCGCCGTTATGCACCGGAATGATTGCTCGTGTTCTCGGTGTAATGGCTTTCTCAATTGCTTCAGGTAAGATATTGTAGGTAAGCGGATCAATGTCAACAATCACCGGCAGGGCATTGACGCAGACAGCCGATGTTCCTGTCGCCACAAACGTGAGTGCCGGAACGATAACTTCATCACCCGCACTAACGCCTGCTGCTTTCAGGGCGCATTGTAGTGCTACAGTCCCGTTTGCGAGTGGAATCCCGTATTTGGCATCCTGAAACGCTGCGAATTTTTCACCGACTTCATCGACTTTCTCGCGTCGATTCCACGCACCGCTCCGTAAGGTTTCTAAGAGTGCATTCTCCTCGGTTTCATCAAAAATCGGCCAGTTCTTCCCCAAACTCCCTTTTACAACGGGTTCACCCCCGTTGATTGCCAACGTCGCCATGTTTTTTCCCTCCTACTGTATGTTTCAATATATGAACGGTTTTGATTTTAGCAGATGTTTTCTTTTGCGTCAACTCAGTGGGAGAGCAAATAGGGCATTTAGTTTTAAGGAGTTATTGAGTTTCGCGTCTTTTTTTTAGGATCCGGTGCGGTTGGGAATGCACGTCGCATGAATCAGAATCAACGGTATGAATGCCTTAGGGCATTCCAAATCAACGGTATGAAGCCCGTGTGGGCTTCACCGGGGTATTCATGCCTTATGGCATGAACCGGGTCGAGTACGCCGCAAAACCGCACCTACCGGGCCTGGGATCAAAAATCGCTGAAAATATGGAAAACTGAATAGCCTTGGAGCATGATTTCTTGTTGTAGATTTGGTCGGAATCGGTTATAGTTGTTTTCAGAAACCTTAATTCACTTCGGAAGCTATGCGATCAACGAACCAAACCCTCACTGCGATTGAAGGCATTACGGTCGGTCATGCCACAAATGCAACTGCCCGAACGGGTTGCACCGTTATCCTTTGCCCTTCGGGTGCGACTGCAGGTGTTGATGTACGGGGGGCTGCACCCGGCACACGGGAGACGGAGGCGCTCCGTTCCGGACGCTTAGTCCAAAAAGCACACGCGGTGTTATTAACCGGCGGTAGTGCCTTCGGGTTGGATGCTGCGGGAGGGGTCGTCGAATATCTTGAAGCACAGAACGTCGGGTTCCCCGCAGGTCCCGTTCGTGTCCCGATTGTTCCCGCTGCTGTTATTTTTGATCTGAGTGTTGGCGATGCGGAAGTCCGTCCTGATCGAGGAATGGGGTATCAGGCGTGTTTAAATGCTACCGATGCACCTGTGGCAATGGGTGCTGTCGGTGCAGGCATGGGGGCAACGGTCGGCAAGGCTCCGGGAGTTACGTCTTCCCCGGGGGGTGTGGGTTCGGCGTGTGTCCGTCTCGATTCTGGGTTGATTGTCGCTGCGATTACAGTTGTCAACGCACTTGGGAATGTTGTGGATCCGACAACAGGAGAAATCCTCGCGGGTGGAAAAGAAAACGGCAATTTTGTGGACATCACTGAACGATTGTTAGATGCGAATAATATAGTTCGAGGAACGAACACAACTATCGGTGTTGTGGCAACCAATGCGACGCTCACATCGGCAGAAACCAATCGGGTTGCAGAGATGGCGCACGACGGCATGGCGCGTGCGATTCGTCCGGCGCATACGATGTTTGATGGCGATACGCTCTTTGCGCTTGCCACGGGATCTTATACTGACGGCAATGTGAACACAGTTGGTATTCTCGCTGCGGAAGTTGTGGCGCGTGCGATTGTTAACGCCGTGGCTGCCTAAATTGGTTGTCCTTGCATTGCTTCTGGGATGTCCATACCGAATTCGTTTAAGACTGTCGGGGCAATATCGTACAGGCTTTTCGGTGAAACATGCCCACGCGCTTGTCCCTCATTTTTTAGAATGAACATGCCCATCTCTGCGTGATTGCAATCGTCGGGACCGGTGTCGTTTTCGTAGGTATAGATACTGTTGTATCCGACGCTTCCGACCGAACGCCAAAAGAGATTGCCAAAATAAACAATAAGATCCGGTGGAATGTTGCGGCATTCCCGATAAACCTTTTCGGGTTTGAAAACGCGCGTGTTGATATTTTCGCCTGCTTCATTCGCGATAGCTTCGAGTTGCGTCTTCAATGCGTCGCGGACGCTTTCGTAATCTTGAGGACCGACGGTTCCGTGGGGTTCTCTACCCTCAACATTTATAAAGATGCGTGCGTAGTATCCGCCTTCTCCCCACGCCTTTGTGTGTTTCCAGTCTACTAAATCTGCCGTCCACCGTGTAATCCCTTGCGGTTCGGTTTTAAGCGTCAGGTACCCGTGTTGTCTGAGCCATTCGTTGACGCAGATACCTCCGTCCATCCGTTTTGCGCCGTGGTCGGAAACGACCATTATAGTCGTATCGTCATCAACGCATGCTAACGTTTTTCCGAGTTCAGCGTCGAGGGTGCGATAATAGTTCCGCATCGTCTCCGAGAACGGGGAATTCGGTTCGTACTCCCGATGTGTTTTGTCCCAAAACCGCCAAAAAGCGTGGTGGAGCCGATCAGACCCCATTTCAACCATCGTGAAGAAATCCCAATCTTTGGATGTCAGCAGATGGCGTGCGAGTTTGAAGCGTTCAGCAGTCATTTTGAGGAGTTGTTGTTCCAATTCGGCGCGCCGATCGGTTCGGAAATTGGGGATGTCAATCATATAATCGCTGGCGGCCTGATTGATTTCCCGCGTCAGTCGTCTCGGAAAGGTCCAGTGGGCGTTGCGGTTGGGGGTGAGGAAACTGGTGACCATCCAACCCTGAAACGGCTTAGCGGGATAAGTAAGCGGCACGCCTAAAACGACAGATTTCTTTTTCGCTTTTCCTAATAGGTCCCAGAGAGTTGGCACTTGGACGGCGTGTGAATTGGCGATGGTCAGGGCATCATAGGAATAATCCTTGCGGTTGCGGAATCCGTAGACACCGAGTTCACCCGGGTCCCGGCTTGTCATCATACACATCCACGCTGGCACAGTGATTGGAGGGATCGTACTTTCGAGTTCGCCGTAGATGCCTTCTGCCATCAAACGACGGGTATTGGGCATATCGTCTTTGAATGCCTCAAAGACGAGTTCGGGTGCGGCACAATCCCAGCCGATAATAAGGAAGCGTTTCTTCATATTTTTAACTATTAAATCTGGTCACCGTTCCACAATGTAAAGCTAAGACAAATTGTTCGCTAATCGCTCACAATTTCATTTCACAAATCAACGGTATGAATGCTGTATGGCATTCCCCGGGTTTTCGGTTAATTCCAACCGCCTCTGGGTTATGAAGGATAATAGAGTTTTCTTCTACCGCTCAACCCAACCTACGGGAACTATGGCTATCATTCCGAATTTTAAATCACGGTTTGTGATCGGTATTAACAGGCGGTTCGTCGTTGTTAAGGAACCGCTCAACGGTATTTCTCGTTGCCGGACGTGTACGGAAATCAGCAACCCACGGTTCGCGGAAGTACGCCTGCTTTTCACGCGGTAAAGCGGACAGCACTGCGGGCGGAATCCGTAGACGGTGCCAGTGGGTCGCGAGGTGCGCATAAGCGTTTAGCACTGCTACACGCGGTGTCTCCCGTTTCCACACGGGCCCGGCGTGACATAGGTTCTCCGTGAAGAAGATTGCGCTGCCAGCGGGGCATTCGTAGGACATCAGGAACGGGCTCCGCTTCCCTTCCTCTAACGACATGTGCTCAGGGTGCATCGGGAAGTTGGATTTGTGACTACCGGCAATAAAATGCGTTGCCCCGTCGTTTTTGGAAATATCTGTCAGTTCAAAGACGACGCGGACCATTCCAGCGTGGATCTGTCCGTTGTTGACGCGATATCCGAAGATCGGATCTGCCTGTCTCGGTCCACCACTGTGGAGTTCACCGTGCCGCCGTCCTTTTTCGCGCCAGACAGAGAAGCAGCTCTCTAACCGGACCTCGGGTCCTATGATTTCGTGTAGAACTTCGAGGACTTTGGGATGATCAATTAAGACGCTCGCGGGTCCACCCGGTACAGCACGGTGTTCCGGGGGTAAGGATTCTTTGTCGTGATGTATTCGGTCGATCTGATCAACGATTGCATCTATTTCGTCGCGCGCAAGGATCGCAGGACGCACGAGGAATCCGGTTAAGTCAAATCGAAATTTTTCTTCATCCGTCATGGCTTGATATCTCCTCTGTTAACTTTGTGGTAAGCCGACACTATGAGGTCTAATAATTAGAAATTTATGCCCAGCGTGGGTTTCTTCCGCCGAACCGCTGCTCGCTGATATTCCAGAGTTCAGATAGACCGAGTTGTCGGATATGTTCCAATCCCGGCAAGAATGGATCGTTTACCCGAGTGAGCCACTCTTGAAGTTCCGCTTCAAGTTCTGTCCGCAGGTCTTGTGAGTCTTCGTTGTCAATGAGGTTGTTCAACTGATAGGGGTCGTTGTCGTTATCGTAGAGGAGCCATCCCGTTCCGTCGTAATGGCGTGCGTAGGTGTGACGATGCGTTCGGACACCGCGCCACTCGCGAATACCGAAGTTAAAACCTTCGCTTCCGTGCAGTGGGACGCCAAGGAACACAGACTGTGGTTCGTCAATTGCCTTACCGAGCATTGCGTCCGAGAGGTCAATACCTTCGACCCCTTCTGGAATCGGCAGATCACACAGAGAAAGCATTGACGGCATGAAATCGACGAGGCTGAGCAGGGTGTCGCGGGTAACGCCTGCAGGGATTTTACGGGGCCAACGGATCATAAAAGGAATGCGAGCGGATTCCTCCCATGGACGCTCTTTTCTGACATGTCCGTGGCTTCCGAGCATATCGCCGTGATCGGACGTGTAGACGAGGATTGTGTCTTCAGCAATACCCATTTCGTCAAGTGCTGCCATCAAACACCCAAGGTTTTCGTCAAGGGCAGTGGTGTGTGCATAGTAGCCAGAGATATCCTCTCGTGTGGCGGGGGTGTCTACGGCGTTTGGTCGTAACTGGATATCCTCTGGTGGATACATCGCTTTGTAGCGTTCCGGTACATGCTCATACGGGTTATGTGGCGGTCCCCAACTCATATAGAGACAAAAAGGTTCATCAACGTGCTGACGGCAGTATTCAATCGCTTTATCGGTCTGGAATTCGGGTTCGTAGCCGTCAATCTGCATCTGATTGCCGTCAGAATCGTGATAGGGGGCGTTGAAATAGTTGTGGTGGCAGTTCCAACCGATCCAATCGTTGAAACCGAACCGCATTTCGGGTGTAATGAACTTGTCTCTCGGCATGCCACCGAGATGCCATTTGCCGATATAGCCGGTTGCGTAACCTGCGTCTCTGAAGATCTCGGCGATACCGGTTTCTGTCAAAGGGAGCGGTAGATCGTTGGAGACGGCTTTGTGGTTCAACGGGTATTTGCCTGTCATCAGGCATCCGCGTGCAGGCACACATATCGGGACGTTCGTGAAGGTATTGGGAAAGAACATCCCATCTTGTGCAAGTTGATCCATCGCAGGGGTCTGTACTTGCGGGTTGCCTGCACATCCGACATCGCATTGACGGTGCTGGTCACCGAAAACAAAGATGAGATTAGGTTTACGTATGTTTTCCATATTTGTGTACCATTCCGGTTCGCTATTGCTGTTGACTGTTGGCGATTGGCTATTTGCTAATCGCTAACTACTTCTCTGCATCCATGTATAGATTTGGCGAAGCGTGCCTTCACTCTGGGTCCACAGTCGCCGCTTCATCGGAGAAATTACCTTTGTATAACTGGCGAAATCTGTCTGAACGGCGCGATACTGTTCCTTGTGCGCAATGAGTCCTTTATTTTCCGGTGGCGATGCGCCGAAATCCACCCACTCATATTTTTCATGGCATGCCTGTGTGATGATATAGTGAAAAATTGCATTATTCGGACGATATTTCAAGAATTCTGGCACGGATGCCTCACACCACAACGTCACACTCTTGTTGAAACGCAAGTAGAGCAGTCCTGCAATAATCGTTCCCCGATACGTGGCAATAGCGAGTTTAGCGATTTTTTGCTGGAGAAGCATCTGCATAAGCGAGCGCGGCTTCGGCGTTCCACCCAACCGCCGGACGGTCCTGAGATACATTTCATAAAATGTGGATAACGCTTCTTCGCTGTTGGTATCCGTAACCGCCACGCCTGATTTTTCTGCCTTTCGTACCGCGCCTCGGACACGTTTGTTGTAGGCGTGCCAGAGGGTATCAACATCCTCGCTCGTTTTCAAGAGATGCGTGAAGTGGTGTGTACACTCGTAGCCTGCCTTGGTGAAATAATCCCCATAAGTTGTGGTGTGCTCTGGCGTTAGCGTCCAGCGAATCTCACACCATCCGTTCTTCAGTGCTGCTGTCTCAATCGACGTTACCAAAGTTTCAGGGTTCACATCTACTGAATTCATCAGATGGATGCCGCCGGACAGATTCCACGGCATCGACTGCCAGAGACGGATACCCGGTATCGGTTGAAATACGAACGCGGGTATTCCGCCTATCACGGCATCTGCTTCTTTGATGAGCAGATAGACCGGCGTGAGTTGTTTGAAGGTACTGGCTAATGCGTTTCGCCACGCGAGGCTTTGGAAAGCAGTCGTATTTGGACACTGCTGTATAATAGCGTCCCACTCGTTCTGGTTCCGATGGGTGAGGGTTTCTACCGTGTACACAAGCCTGTGAGATTATGCCACTAATGCGGCGAAGAGTGCCTTGATATAGCCGACGGAATAGGCTAATCCGACATCACCTTCTAATTTCGGAATATGATCGGCGTTGATGCATCCGTCGAACCCGACCTTTTGGAGTTCTTGGACGATTTTGAAGACGTTCATATCGCCATCATCAAGGAGGACTTCCTCAAACGCACCGGCTGTTGCGAGGCTGCCACGGACGTTCCGTAAGTGAACCATAAAGATACGACCTTTGCGTCCGTAGTTGTTGAGTTCGTCGAGGACGATAGCACTGCCTCCGGCTTCAGCGCGGGTGCCACAGCAGTAAAGATAGCCGACGTTTCTGCTTGGGAAGGCATCGATAACACGATGAAAACCGAGACCCCCTAACGGCGTGTCTGGGTTCGGTACATCTGACGGATGAATCGCGAGTTTGATATCAAGTTCATCGGCGATAGGAACGAGCGCGCCGTAGATTTCACTGAAGCGTTTCCACCATTCGTCGAGTACCTCCATCGTTGGTGTCGGCGGCGGGTTTTTGGTCGCAGCCCGGCTCTCACCGCGGGACGTGTAACCACCCCTATGCACCGAAGAATAGCGCGTCATGAGATAATCGAACGTGTCACCCCAGAACCGCTGGCGTGCGATAGGGACTCCCGCTTCAGCAAAGACCCGCAGCGCGTTACACGTGTTTTCGAGTTCCTTTTCGCCATCGGGTTGTCCGGTCATAAACTTTTCTGTGATATTCGGAAGCGTCACGCGATTGATGTCGAGCCCCCAGGCGCGTATCCGTTTTTTGATTTTCAGGACTTCGTCCAAGTCGGGGTAACCTTGTGCGTCGACCCCAGGAAAAGCGTTACCGCTTCCGAAGTCGATGCAGTCTGCACCGAGTTGTGTAACCTGTTTGAGATAACTCTCTGAAAGTCCACCATCCCAGACTGAAATTTTCATATTTTTAATTTTCCTTGCGGTATAGGGCTATTCAGCTTTCCAACAATTTGTGTGGGGATGCCCGAACTTGTTCGGGAAAAGTGCGCTGCCCCACCCCGAACAAGTTCGGGCATCCATCAAGAGCTCTCTTCACATGAGTAAATTTATCCCTTTAAACTAAATGTCCCTGAGTGAAGTAGGTTCGGGTATTGACCTTTATTTTCATTTGCCATTAAAGAGGCAACGGAACAGGTTCCCCGCTCTCAACGGATTGGTATGCTGCTAATGCGATTTCGACTGCGGCACGACCGTCCAACCCTGTAATTGGTGGTGGTGTATCGTTGCGGATTGCATCCACAAAGACCCGTATCTCCTCTTGAACTGGTGGTGGCACTTCAATGTCTGAAATTTTGATCTGTCGTCCTTCACCTTCAAAGGGTTTGATCTGGATAGTTGCATCACCTCCCCAAGTCTGTGGGAAATAGATGGAACCGCCTTCGCAATCGACACGACCCCCGTATCCACCAACCGCGGAAACGTGGCTGGAATGGAGCAGCCCTACTGCGCCGCTTGCAAAATTCAAGGAAGCCAGTACAACGTCTGGATAGTCGCTCTCTTTCTGGATGTACTGACCACCGGCGGCATAGACGGCGTTAACATCACCACAAGTCCAGCGCATGAAGTCGATTTCATGGGCATTGATTTCCATGAGACTTCCACCAGACTTTGCGCGTTCTAATCGCCAAGGAACATAGCTTCCGCCGCCACGCCACGGTCCGCCGATCCGATGTACCATCATACAGACAGGTGCGCCAAGGTCACCGCTTTGGACAATCTCACGCACTTTGGAATGCGTCGCGTGGTAGCGACACACCAAGCCGATAGTCAGTTTGACTCCGTTTTCATCAGCGGCGGCGAGCATTGCATCGCAATCTTCCAGCGTCGGTGCCATCGGTTTCTCGGAAAAAACGTGTTTGCCAGCGTTCGCGGCATCGACTGCCATCTGTGCGTGCATAAAAGGTGGCGACGCTATCAGCACGGCTTGAATCCGATCATTGGCAAGTAGTTCGTGATAATCCAACGTGTAGGATGCATTGAGGTCTGCAGATAGTTTTTCTGCCAACGTTTCTTGCAGATCACTGACGCAGATAACCTCTATCCCTTCGACGGCGTGTGCGCTGGTAGCGAGGCTTCTGCCCATACCGCCGCATCCGATAACGCCAACCCCTATTGTATCCATAAATCTCTCTCCGTAAAATATATCCGACCTTTAGCGTAAGTGTTCAATGAGCATGCGTTGAATTTCTTCTGAAGAGAAGTTTGGATCAATATCATAGAAGTTGTATTTACCCGCTTCTGCGGTGTCCGCTGCTATCTGCCGCGCGGATGGCATTGTAGCAATTAACACTGCGTGGATCCGATGATCAGCGAGCAATTCGTGATAATCATAGGTATAGGCGGTACCAAGATCCTTAGCAAGTTTTTTTGCCAGCGTCTCTTCCACGTCGCTAACGCAAACAACTTCTAAACCTTCAACAGCATGTGCACTGATGGCGAGATGTCTACCCATATCATTGCACCCAATAACGCCAACCCCTATTGTATCCATAAATCTCTCTTCGTTAATTACGAATTGCTAACAGCGAATGATTTTTTTTATCGCCGTCTTGCCTTTATATGTCCCCATGTGACACTGAGATGGTCTGCAGAAGGACTCACATCCAGTCCGGTCGCCTTCATGTTGTTTTCCACTTCTGCTGAAGTTAGGACTCGGTCGTAGATACGGAATTCATCGATGTATCCCTGAATCGTATCGCAGTCGCAGCCATCAGAGCGGTCACCGATACCGAGAAGCAGTCCACCTTTTGGAAGTTTCCCACCCTTCATGGCGTACTTTTTCTCCAATTCCCCATTTACATAGTAGTGAACCGTTGAGCCATCGTAGGTCCCGGTGAGGTGCAACCATTCCTCGATCGGAATATCCTCCAGCACGTTGTCCTGTGCAGCTTGTGTTGACTGACCACCTGCTCGAATGAAAAAGCCGTGCTGGTTGTCATCGTCATCATAATAGAGGCTCGCCACTGCGGTATTGGAAGGCATGTCGTCGAGTGAGATAATTCGGTTCCAACTATCATCTAAGGCGTTGATATAGACCCAGCACTCAAGGCTAATCTCCTCCCAATCGCGATCAATTGTGGGTGGCGTTGAATCTTCGACGAGGAATCGGTCGACACTCCCATCGAAAAGGATACACTCGCCGACTTTGCAATCCGAAGCGGGTGCGAGTTCGGGATCCCCGTGTACAGCGGCAGCTAATCCTGATAAGAGATCTACTGCTTCTGTTTTTATCTTTACGGTGTCCTTGTCGAAGGTCCAATAGGCGACTAAACCGTCCTCGACTGCGCCGATAATCGCGTCAACAGGTTGCACGTTCCACACGAAGCAGATTAGCAGGAGGCAGGTTATTGTGAAAAATCGCAAGTTATTTACAAAATATCTCTGTTGGTAACGGGTGCTATCTTTTCCAAACATGATGTCCTCCTTGTATCGGTTGTTGGTTGTTGGTTATAGGTCGCGCATGGCGCGTTCCCGTCGGTCTGCTCTTCGACGTTCACGTTCTTCATCGGAGATTTGACCGTACTGCTCAGAGACAACGGGTCGGTATTCGGCGACCTCGTGTCTCCGTTTGAAGACTCGGAAAAAGTCGAAACGGGTGAGGGTCCGTGGGATATTCCCCGGACAGAGTGCATGGAGTCCGACATGCACCGACCTGCCCATGCCGACGTTTGTTTGACCGCAACTTTTCCACTGGATGCCATCGTCACTGGCGAAAGCGGAAAATTGGTTACCTCTCCGTTCCATGCGTAGAAAGAGTTCTCGGACATTCCTGAGTCCCCTACTCCGTCCACGGAGATGAAGAACGCGGTTAACGTGGCGTTCAAATCGGACATCACCTCTGAAGGCGTGGGGACCCGATGTCTTTTCTAAACGGAGGAACCTGTTTGGATTTTTCCATATCAGTATCCCTCCATGTTCTCTGAGTTGTGGCGTGATTCTCATGCGGGTTTCGACGGCGAAGTCTCCCGGCACTTCCATAAGGAGCCGTGGTGCGCTCATATCGCCGCTGTTGCCATCTGCGCCGTGCCAGAGGTCTTGCCCGGGATCCGTTCGCATTTCAAGGTAACCTTGACGTTCTGCCCATTCGCCGCCGCCTTTTGGATCTTCCCATCGCCATTCTGGACGCATGCGGTTGCCGATGAACTCGTCTTCAAACACCATCTCTGTGAACTCGCCAGAGGATGCCCACCCTTCAATCTTAATGGCAGAGATAGAATCTCCGAAATTCTGAGGGAGTAAATGTAGGTTTGGGAGTTCTTTTTTATACTCTGAGGGTTCCATACGAATCATTAGGCTTTGCCCCTCAAACTCAGGGTGTTCGTAAAAGACGACATCGGCACCGTCTGGCGGGAAATCAGGTCCTTTAAAGATGCGAATCGACGAAATACGGTCTTCAAACCAAGATCGACCTTGTGCGTCTCGTAGGTTCGCGATGTCGCGTAAGATTGTGATTTTCCTACCTCGGAAGTTAGTGTGTTCATAGCAGTCTACAATCATGGGGACCGTACCCCACTCCGGTCCGACGACCTCTAAACTGGAACCGAAGTTGATGGATGAGATTCTGTCTGCGAAGTTGTAAGCAACATCGTGTAGATTCGGATAAAACCCCGGACCGAGTGCTAACTTCTGACCGCGGAAGTGACGATGCTGATAAAGGATAACCTTATAGTTCGGGTTTGACGAGAAATTGGGTCCCTTATAAACGCGAACAGAAGATATATTATCTTGAAATCCAATATCTCGCGTAAAAGGAACGGGTTCTACAACATACCCCATTCTGCCGCGGAAGTTTGTATGCTGGAACACCTCGACAACCAGGCGCGGTATGACAATTGGCATTTTTTACTCCTATTTTAATGGCTGTCAGCAGTTAGCCTTCAGTAGTCAGTAAGAGGTTTTTTGGGACTCGAAACCCTATAGAGTCATGTATCTATTTGTCTTTATCTGGACTTACGCAAAAATGGAAATTTCTACTCCTTAAACCCCCTAAAGAATCAACGGTATGAATGCCTTATGGCATTCCCCGCCCCTTATCAGGGGGACTTTAAGAGAAAATGCGTAAGTTCTATTTATGTGTTACGGATTGTTGCTTCGTAAATTTGAGCGTATCCACTTCGGTCGGATGTAAAGACAACATATTTCCCGTCCGGACTGAAAGACGGGTGTGGATGTGTATGCTGCGGCGCGTAAACCGGAATCGGTCCCGCTGCATACGGAAAAGGTCCGTTCCAATGCTCACCTATAGATGAAGCGGACGGATAGCATAACGTCTCCGGTTTACCGACCCCGTCACGAACGTCAAAAATTTGGATGCCGATATCTGGGAAGTTCGTATCTGCTACCATGCGTGTGCCGGTGTGATTGCTAATGGCATGCCAAGCATTGACTGTTGTTACTTGTCGTTCTATGCCTGTATCAACATTAACGCACCGGACACCGTGTGGCCAATCAACAAAGGCGAGTTCCCGCGTCCCTGGAATCCATGTTTCGTGCGTAATCCACTCCTTCTTTTCAAGATTTTGTTTGTAAAGGCGGCGATTTCCGCTTCCATCTCGATGAATGACCCACACCCGATCGGTGAGCGGACCGGCGTAGTAGAGCAGGTTGGCATCATCAGGGCAGAATTGGAGATGTCCGATGTTGTCTCTGTGTAAAATGATGTTGTGCTCACCGGTATCCGTGTCTACGATAGCGAGTGCGGATTCTTTACCAATGTTGAACCTAACAGCCCACCACCGATCATCGTGGCTCACAGAGGTTGTCCCCATCGCAGCGGCAACCATACCTTCTTCCCGCAACGTCGTTGCAGCGAAGTCGACAAGTTCTCGTTCCTCAAGTGTTTCGATATCGAGTTTCCAGCCGCTTGTTCCTGCTGTGAAAAAGACTGCTTTGCCGTTTCGTCCCGGATGCACCGACCATTCGCTGATGTCGGGTCTATCTGTCAATTGACGGAGTTCACCTGTGGCGCGTTCTTCTGCGAATATCTGTGCGGTTCCGGTTCGATAGGAAATAAAAATCATCCGTTGCATCGTATTATCATAGGCGGGTATGATAAAAAACGGATGGTGGTGCAGACAACTCGATGTTGTTACCTGCCGGATATGTGTCCCTGTACATCGGTCGTAAAAGCTCCGGGATTCAGAGGGGTAAACGCTGCCTTTTGCCATTTTTTTTACTATCGAATCTGGGCGATGCCTCCGTTGTCGGCATCGGTCTAAAATTGTTAAAGAACCTGCTCTGGGTTATGAGTGGTCTTTTAACGATTGGACATCTGCCTTGACAACGGAAAGGCAGCTCAGAAGCAATTGTTTAAGAATCTTCAAACGCGGCATCAAAAGCGACAGCAGAGGGTTCAAAATCGTAGCCTTTAACAGCACTGCAAGATTCACGGGCACCGTGTTCCCGATCCATACCACTGTCTTCCCATTCGATGGAGAGGGGTCCGTCATATCCCATGTTGTTTAAGGCGCGGATAATCTCTTCAAAATTGATGTTCCCGCGACCGATGGAACGGAAATCCCAGTTTCTTCGGGCATCGCCAAAATTCAAATGTCCACCGAACACACCGGACAACCTGGGTGTGTCTGCCCACCAGACATCCTTCATGTGGACGTGGTAGATCCGATCGCTCAACCGTTCGAGGAAAGCGACGTAGTCAACGCCTTGATAGCCGAGATGGCTTGGATCGTAGTTGAATCCGAAGGCTTCTCTGCCGTTGACAGCCTCGATGGCGCGCTCTGCAGTAACGATGTCAAAAGCGATTTCAGTCGGGTGGACTTCGAGTCCGAACTTGACACCGACTTCATCAAAAACATCTAAAATCGGGTTCCAGCGGTTGGCGAAATCTTCAAAACCGGCGTCAATTTGTGCGGGATCATTTGGTGGAAAAGAGTAGAGGAGATGCCATATCGAGCTGCCGGTAAAGCCGTTGACAACGCCCACACCGAGTTTCGCGGCGGCGCGCGCTGTGTTCTTCATCTCTTCAGCGGCACGTTCTTGAACACCTGCGGGGTCACCATCGCCCCAAATCGCTTCTGACAAAATACCTTGGTGTCGGCTGTCGATATTATCGCAGACGGCTTGCCCGACAAGGTGGTTGCTAATCGACCAGACTTTCAGTCCGTACTTCGCGAGTAGATCGTGTCTCCCTTGACAGTAGTTGTCGTCTGAGAGTGCTTTATCGACTTCAAAGTGGTCGCCCCAGCAGGCGAGTTCTAAGCCGTCGTAGCCCCATCCGCTTGCTTTTTCTGCTAATTCTTCTAACGTTAAATCTGCCCATTGGCCTGTAAAGAGTGTTACAGGTCTTGCCATAGTTGGTCTCCTTGGAATGGTTTATGGTTAATAGTTCTTGGTTAAGAAAAATCCTTGTGGACGGGGAAACGGGTTTTTCAGGTTTCCACCACTAACAACCATTAACTAACCACTATTGGACTTACGCAAACTGGACAAATATCGGACATTTAGACACAAAAAAGCGGTATTTTCCATATTTTTAACCCCCTAAATCCCCCTTATCAGGGGGACTTTAAGAAGTGGTGCGTAAGTCCTACACTATTAACTGACAACTGATAACTGCAAGCATTGCGCAGCAATGCGTACTGACAACTGTTATGCCGGGGGTGTATAACTCGCGTCAATCCATGCGCGCTGTTTGCCGCTCTCTACGGCAGCGTTGATAAAATGCACCCCGCGGGCACCGTCTTGGACGGTTGGGAAATCTGTATCAAATTCGCCTGGTGCTTCACCGGCGAGTTTCGCTGCAATTGTGCGTGCAGCGTTAAGATAAATATTTGCGAACGCTTCAATGAACGCTTCGGGGTGCCCGAAGGGTATCCGTGAGTTGTGCTGGACAACTTCTGATAGATAGTCGTTACCACGTTTGTAGACCTGTTCGGGACCATCGGGGAAGCGGACGTAGAGGTAGTTTGGGTTCTCCTGATGCCATTCCAGGGAAGCGTCGGTGCCGTAAACACGGATGCGTAGGTTGTTCTCCTCACCTACCGAGACTTGTGAGGCATACAGCACACCGCGGACACCGTTTTCATAATGCACCAATAGATTGCCGTCGTCTTCTAACAGCCGTCCTTCTACAAAGGTGGTCATGTCGGCACAGATCTCTTCGATGTCGAGTCCTGTGATGTAGTGTGCCAAATTCTCGGCGTGGGAACCGATGTCTCCGATACATGAGGATGCCCCGGCTTGCTTTGGATCTGTGCGCCAGACGGCTTGTTTCGCGCCTTCGTCTTCCAAGAATGTCGCGAGCCAACCTTGTGGATATTCTACGACGATTTTGCGAAGCGTGCCGAGTTTGCCTTCTTTCACGAGTTGGCGTGCCTGTTTCACCATCGGGTAGCCTGTGTAATTGTGTGTAAGTGCGAAGACGACATCGTGTTCTTTGACAAGGTTGCAGAGTGCTTCTGCATCGGCGATTGTTGTTGTCATCGGCTTATCACAAACAACGTGAAAACCGGCTTCAATAAAGGTTTTCGCGACATCGAAATGGACATGGTTGGGTGTTACAATTGAGACGAAGTCGATACGTTCGCCTTCAGGGAGTTGGCTCTCTTTTTCTGCCATTTCCTTGTAAGAGCCGTAAACCCGGTTGGCATCAAGGAAAAGTTCGGCACCTTGCTGGCGAGATTTTTCGGGTGATGATGAAAAAGCACCGGCGACGAGGTCTATTTCTCCGTCAAGTGCGGCGGCTTTGCGATGGACTGCACCGATGAACGCATCGGGTCCGCCGCCTACCATGCCGTAACGGACTTTTCTACCAAGTGGCATTTTACGTGTGTTCTCCTTTGCTGTTTAATATGGGCTTGCAAACTTCGCCCTACATAGATATTTTGATTCCACTATAGATTATCTCATATTCTATTGTTTTTTTCAAGTAATTCTAAAATCTTCCATAAATAGCCCTGTGAGAAATCTTTTCTTGATTCTTTTTCCTAAATTTGTTATCGTCCAAGCAGGTAGGTTTTCCAGATTGATAGCACTGGATATCTAAAAATTCACAATTTGAAATGCGAAGGACTGTGTTGATTCAACATCTTAAAGGAGAATAGATTTGTGGGCACAAAATGGCTTTTTCGACTAACTTTACTTATCTTTGGGATACTGTTATTTTCTCTCGGACTTTCCGTGCAAGATGCTTTGGCTGAAGTTGTGTCAATACCAGACGCGAATTTGGCTGCTGAGATCAGACGGACCCTTAAGCTCGCACCTACAGCCAAAATTACCGAAGCGGATATGATGAAAATAACTGAACTCACTGTTAGAAGGTATCCGATAAAAGATATTACAGGACTTGAGCACGCCAAGAATCTCAGATATTTGAACCTGAGCCATAATCTCATTCACGATATTACTGCCCTTGCCGGATTGGAAAATCTGGAAACCCTCTATCTTTCTGCGAGTCCGATTGAGGATATTTCGCCACTTGCTGGGTTAACACGTTTGACAAAACTGATTATGTGGGGGAACCGAGTACGGGATCTCAAACCTCTTCGTCAATTAACACAACTCGAACACTTGGACCTGAACTACGGTCGGATTCGCGATATTACAGCCCTCTCTGGATTGGGAAATTTGGAACGTTTATATCTTGTTCGGAATCAGATTCGTAATCTGACCCCTCTTGCAAAACTGACGGCACTGAAGTACTTATGGATCGGTGAAAATCCGATCAGCAACGTCACAGCACTTCAGAAACTAACACACTTGGAAAGTTTAAGCCTCAGAAACACTCAAGTGCGTAATATCCGCCCCCTCCGAAAATTGACACACCTGACACATTTGGATCTCACGGACAATCAAATCCGTGATATGCGTCCGGTTACAAAACTTATCAATCTCATTCAATTAAGGGTGTCAGGAAATCCGATTAAAGATAGAACACCGCTGCAAGCACTATCGGAAAAGAATCTAAGTTTAGAAATTGACATCAGTCTTGAGGCGTTATCACCTATGGTACATATAATGGACGACAATCTCCCACCACTCTATTGGGTAGATGCTGCGACAACCGGATTTTACCGGCTTGTAGGCAATAAGAAGGTTGTCGAAAATGTTGTCTTAGGCATAGGAAACGTAATAGATTTGGATATAGATGCTAAGAATGGTAACGCCTACTGGGCGGAGCAATCAAGCAAGACCCGTGGTCGAGTACGATCTATCGATTTTAGCGATTCAATTGTGAAAGCACGTAGGTGGGTGTATACCCTACCGCTGAGTATCGTTCTCGATTCTGTGCGAAGGAAGGCTTACTATGCCAGTTCGGGTGGTAAAATCCATCGAATCAACTTCGACGGTTCTGCGGATAAATTTAACTTTGTTACAGACCTCGATACTCCGAAGCATCTGACCTTAGATGCTGCATCTGAGAAAATATATTGGACAGAAACAGGTGGAACAATTCGATACAGAGATCTTAACGGATCAAGCGTTCAAACGCTTTTTAGCGGGTTGGGAAGCCTTGTTGATATTGCCATTGCTGATAGACACATCTACTGGATAGAGAAAACCGGTGAAAATGCGGGTAGACTCAGGCGTGCTAATATTGATGGTACACGGGTTCAATCGCTTGCGTCCTTGAGGAATGCGCCGTTGGCACTCGCGGTGGATAGTAAGGGGCGTAAGGTGTATTGGACAAATGCAAGGGGCAGAATTCAGCGGGCAAACCTCAACGGTAAAAATATCCAAACTGTTGTTACAGGGTTAAGTCGCCCTATTGACATTGTTATTCAGACGATGCCCGTAGACAAGGGAGCTGCTGCACCGCCTTTGACGCTTACGATACCATCCGTTGAAACGCAGCTGGGTGCGAATTATCCAAATCCGTTTAATCCAGAAACGTGGATACCGTATCGGCTTTCTGAAACCGCTGAAGTGACCCTACGGATTTACGCTGTTGATGGCACACTGCTCCGAACCTTAGTGCTCGGAGAATTACCCGCGGGTGTTTACGAGGGTCGCAACCGGGCGGCGTATTGGGACGGTAGGAATGAATTGGGGGAACCTGTTGCAAGCGGTATCTATTTCTATACCCTCTCGGCAGGTGATTTTGAGGCTACGCGGAAGATGCTCATTCGGAAGTAGGTAATAGGTTGGGTTCAGCGGTGTCGTGATTCATAGTATTCATAGTATTCATAGTATTCATAGTACGGTTTTGAAGGTTGCGCCTTTAGAACCCTCGTAAAGTCAGGTGTGACGTGGGTTTGTCGGGTGTCTATGAAAGGGTCGTTTTTTTGCTGTTACTATGAATCTGCATTTTTTGTTTTTCAGAATTACCGTTGTAACGCCACGGGTGGCGTGGGTTTAGACGACTTTCTCCTTTTAGTGCTTTTGGGAGGGTTACTATGAAAGTGCTACCCATCTGTGTAAAAACGGACGTGAATACAGTTTTAACTTAACGGTATATTTCTTTGTAATTTCCCTTAAAAATGTTACACTGGTGTAACATTTTGTGTTGTGTGTGTAACGTTAGAAAACATAGTGGCCGTAAGGGTTCGTTGATGTTTCGTTCCCGATTTTCTGTTGTAAAAAAAATAATTTGGCGGAAAGTGTAACATTTTTTACTTAACTGCTATGTCTACGGCGGAGGTAGTAGTGCGGCGATGTCTTCCGGTAGTTTAATCCCCTGTTTTTGCTCAAAGTCGGCAATACTTCTGTTATCGCGTTGAAAAGATGGAATGCTATCTTCTCCAATAATCTTGGCAACGGTCAAGTCCAATCTCGCTTTTTCCCACTGTTGCAAGTGTGCCCAAACCACACCGCGATAGTAATAGGCATCAGCAAGATCTGATTTGAGTGTTATCGCTTTGGTATAGTCCTCAATTGCTCGGTCAGTTTCACCTTTGAGATGATATGCTAAGCCGCGATTATTATACGCCATGGCGAGGTTGGGGTCGAATTTTATCGCCGTGTCAAAGTCTTGGATCGCACACATGAGTTCGCCTTTTTTACTGAGAGCGATACCGCGATTGTTATACGCCATAGCAACATTGGGTTTAAGTTCTATTGCGTTGTTAAAGTCTTGGATAGCGAGAGAAAATTCGCCTTTTTTGTTGTAAGCATTGCCTCGATTGTTGTAAGCCTCGGCATAATCAGGTTTGAGTGCTATTGCTTTGGTGTAATCTTCAATAGCATGGTCAAATTCCACCTTATTCTCGTAAGCGACACCGCGATTGCAATAGGCCTCGGCAAGATTTGGGTTTAGACGTATCGCCTCATTGTAGTCCTTAATAGCAAGGTTAACTAAACCTTTGCTTACATAAGCATTGCCACGATTGCTATATGTCTGTGCGAGGGTTGGACGGAATTCTATTGCCTTGGTATAATCTTCAATAGCCTGTTCAACCTCGCCTTTATCTCGGTATGCGGTGCCACGATTGTTATAGGCTTTAGCGTAATTGTACCTCAATTTTATTGCTGTGTTATAGGCTTCAATGGCACGCTCAACCTCACCTTCACGATGGTGTATCACACCGCGATAGAAATAGGCTTCTGCAAGGTCAGGTTTGAGTTCCAGTGCTTTGCTTACGTCTTTTATGGCGAGGTGAAATTCATCTTTTCCAATGTAGGCAGTAGCACGGTTGCAGTAAGTATTTGCCAATTTTGGATCTAATTCTATTGCCGTGTTATAGTCTTCAATAGCACGATCAATTTCACCTTTGGTATAGTAAGCGAGCCCTCGATTTTTGTAGGATCTGGCGTAGTGAGGGTTTAACTTGATTGCCTCGTTGTAGTCCTTAATGGCTTCATCGTATTTGTTTGCGGCTAACCGAAAGTTGGCGCGTTGAAAATACTTGTGATACACCATGTCCGGATTGGTTTGTATGTTCTTCATTGCGGGTGCCTCCATAGTAAGGTTAGGTAGGCGTCCGACGTTGCTATTCCGTTGCTATTTCTGTTCTATATTCCTCTGAGCAATTCCATGTCGAATTATATTGTTTAGAGATGCGTTTGTCAATGTCATTTTTCTCCGATTTTTCCTTGTCCGCAGCGTAAGCGAAACAGGCGCGAATGTCTGTCTCGGTTAATTCGGGAAAATCGTGAAGCACTTCCGCGACTGTCATACCTGATGCGAGATATTCAAAGACATCGTAAACGGTAATCCGCATTCCCCGAATACACGGCTGCCCGCTGCGTTTACCGGGTTCAATGGTAATAATGTCTCTATAGTTGTTCATGGTATTCACCTTTTCCTACAAATAGTTAAGAAAGTATACCATAACTCGCGTCGGTTATCAACGGTTTTGAATGGGCTTTTCTAATTGGCAGGATTTGAGATGGGTGTTTTTGTGAAGATAATGGATTTCTCTGTTGTCTGAATCGCGGATTATGCGGATTACACGGATGACGCGGATTATTGCTTTTGGTATCAGCAAGTTATCTGCTAAGCGGACAGTTTTTGTTTCTCCTATGTCTACGGGGGAGTTAGCAGTTCGGCAATGTCTTCTGGTAATGGAATACCTGTTATTTGCCCAAAATTTTCAACGTTTCCGAAACTATTACGAAAAACTACGACGATATCTACTCCCATATCTCTGGCAGTGGTCAGGTCTGATTTAGCTTTTTCCCATTCCCTTAGAGATAGCCAAGCGATTCCGCGATTGTAATAGGCTATAGTAGTATTAGGCTTTAATTCTATCACTTTAGTACAGTCTTCAATACTACACTCAAACTCGCGTTTACCAAAGTAAGTACCCCCGCGGCTGTAATAGGCAGCCGTAAAATCGGGTTTGAGTTGTATGACTTTGTTATAGTCTTCAATAGCACGATCAAAATCACCTTTATCACTGTGAACAGCACCGCGGCTATTATAGACTGTGGCTGCACCCAGACCAAGTTCTACGACTTTATTCAGATCTTCAATAGCACGATCAAAATCGCCTTTATCGCTATGAATAACACCACGGCTGTAATAGGCTTCGGTAAAATCGGGTTTGAGTTGTATGGCTTTGTTATAGTCCTCAATGGCACAGTCATGCTCGCCCTTTTTGCTGTAAGCAGTACCGCGGTTGTAATAGGCTTCGGCAAAATCGGGTTTGAGTTGTATGGCTTTGTCGTAGTCTTCAATAGCACGGTCCCGCTCGCCCCTTTTATGGTAAGCAGTACCGCGGTTGCAATAGGCTTCGGCATAATCAGGTTTGAGTTGTATGGCTTTGTTGTGGTCTTCAATAGCACGATCAAAATCGCCTTTATCACTGTGAACAGTACCACGGCTATTATAGGCTGTGGCTGCATCCAGACCAAGTTCTACGGCTTTATTCAGATCTTCAATGGCACGATCAAAATCGCCTTTATCATTGTGAATAACACCACGACTGTAGTAGGCTTCGGCATAATCAGGTTTGAGTTGTATGGCTTTGTCGTAGTCTTCAATAGCACGGTCCCGCTCGTCCTTTTTGCTGTAAACTACACCGCGGTTGTAATAGGCTTCGGCATAATCGGGTTTGAGTTGTATGGCTTTGTTGTGGTCTTCAATAGCACGGTCAAAATTGTCTTTCATACCGTAAGCTACACCGCGATCGTTATAGGCTTCGGCATAATCGGGTTTGAGTTTTATGGCTTTGTTATAGTCTTCAATAGCACGGTCCCGCTCGCCTTTTTTGTTGTAAGCACCGCCGCGATTGTAATAGGCTATGACAAAATCGGGTTTGAGTTGTGTCGCTTTGTTGTGGTCTTCAATGGCACGATCAAAATCACCTTTATCACTGTGAACAGTACCGCGATTGTAATAGGCTATGGCAAAATCGGATTTGAGTTTTATGGCTTTGTTATAGTCTTCAATAGCACGGTCCCGCTCGCCTTTTTTGTCGTAAGCACCGCCGCGGTTGTTATGCGCCACGGCACCACTGGGTTTGAGTTCTATCGCTGCGGCAAAATCTTTGATGGCACTGTCATACTCCTCCTTTAAGTAGTAAACTACACCGCGATTGTTGTATGCGCTGGCATTGGGTGGGTTAAATTCAATTGCCCGCGAATAATCTTCTATTGCCTCATCCTGTTTCCCGATCATCACGAGAAAATTGCCTCGGTGAAATGCCGAATCAGCGAACAGTTCCCCTTTAGATATATTGGACAATGGCCCTAACTGAGACTGCATTTCTTTAATGACCTTTCGGATACCCTCGACTACACTTTGCCAACCTTTGCTTTCAGGTTGCCATTCGTTAATGGGCTTACCTCTTTCAGGAAAAGCTTGGAAGTCGCTGAGTTGATCGTTTTTCCAATCGCAATCTTCAAGGATAATGGGGATAACCCTTATTTTTTTGTCTAAGGCGATTGCTAATTCCTTGTTACAGTTTTCAGAGGCAAGGCTCTCAGCAGAAACAAGGTAGAGTAGAATATCCGAATTAGGAAGATTCGTAGAAAATATTTCTTCCCGCCACTTGTCACCACCGAGAATTTCGTTGTCGTGCCAGATGCTTATTAAGCGTTCACGCTTCATGACAGCAAGACGGGTTATCAATTTGTCCTTTTCTACTGAATCGGTATGTGAATAAGTAATGAATACCTTTAGCGGCTTGCTCATGCTTTCCCCTCCACAATCCCAATCTCATCTTCCGTTAAATTATACAATTTATACACCAGTTTATCAATCTCATTTTCAAGGTCAGAAGTGTCTGCGTCTGGGTCGGTACGCTTAGCGTCAAGGATTTGGTCAACGAGTTCAATAATAGAGGTTTGTTGCTCAGGTGTTACATCAGGGATAGGCAACTCTTTGGCATCGTTTGGATAAAAGTGTAAACTCTCACTTAAGAAGTTGCGGAAATACCAGTTCGTGAAGTCAGAATTCAGAACTCCTAAAAGAAATTTGTAATCATACTTCTTAGCGAGGTTGCTATCGGCAACTCGGAACGCTCGACGTGCTGAAATGTGAGATACACCTGAAAGTAAGTCCAGTCGAACGCAGTTTACAACTGTGTGACTATTGTAAAAACCTTTATCATCATAAGCGAAACGCAACCGATCTTTTACAACATTGATAAACATTAGTTTCTGGTTCTCAAACAGTTCTGGAAACATGGGATTGTAGTGTTCATTCGGGGTATAGTTCAGATAACCCTCTTGGGAAAACGAATAACGTTCAATGCCTTTCCCCTCGCAGAATCGTTTATTACCTGAAATTGCTGATTGACTGATATAGTGGTTTTTTCCCAACTTTTTTGATTTGTGGTTGAGTCTGGCACCGTAGGCGACAAGACATATCTGATCGAAGCGAATCGCTTGCTGCCATATCTTTTCTTTTATCTTCAGACCGTCAAATACATGAGGATTGGTTTCAAGGCGGGAATCTTTGAGTTTGGCAAAGGCGTGTTGATCAATCAAAAATTCCTCGCCTCCATGCTCGTCAAAATCTGCAGTGCTGTGATGTAAGCGAACTTTCGTATGGTTTTGGACTTTGTGATTACTGACTGTCAAGACAATATTGTACACTGTAGCGTTCTCGAAAATCCTATAACTACTTGCATCCACAATTTCCCGAATGGTGTGATTTTCTATCAGGATCTGGCGCATCTTCTCGCCATATTTTTGCATGGCAAAAGCATAAGGGAGAATGAAACCCATAATTCCGTTGGCACTAAGAATGGCAATAGATTTTTCAAGGAAAGCGATGTAAATATCGGTTCTCCCTTGACAGGCTCGATAGTTATTGAACAGATAATTCTTCGTTTCAATAGGAAGGTTCTCAATATTAATATATGGCGGGTTGCCAATCACGACATCAAACCCGTCTGTGATTCCGAACATCCATTCCGAATCAAACCAATCGGCGGTGGCGTTCTGGTCGTAAGGATCCCAACCGGCAATCCTTTCGGCATCATCGGCAGGCATGCCGATGCTTTCTAATTCCCTTGCTAATTCAGTACGTAGTTCCGTATCCTTTTGTTTGCAGGTGCGTTTTTGCTGACGAGTCGTGGCGTGGAAATGCCGTTCACGATTGCTGCTCAACTCACGTTCTAAATCCTGCGCTTTCTGGCTCGTGAGTGTCCGCTCCTCCGCAAGCCCTATCAGTGTGTTGGCAGCAATAAAGCGCGTCTCAAGGTTCGGTAACGGTTTGATGCCGAAGTTTTCTGTGTCCTGTTCCGGCTCTTGCTCAATTGCAAGCGAGATGAAGAAACGGAGTTTGGCAATCTGGCACGCCACGGATTGGATGTCTACACCGAAGATGCTGTTTTGAATTAGGTACAGCTTGCGTCCGAAGTCTGAATCTCGGTAGCGTTTGAAAGTCTCGTCAATTTCAAGGAGTTCCTCACGCCGTGTTTGGTCATTTTGTGTGTCGTACGCCGCTTCGGTTCGTTGGACGGCGCGTTCCTTCTGCAATTTCTCCCATCGGGTATTGTCGGGATCAAGTCGTCGGAGTGCAAGCGTCAGTTTGTGGAGCATTCCCATCGGGAAAGCACCAGAACCGACTGCGGGATCCAATATCTTGAGTTCAGAAATTGCTCGGACGATCGCGTCGGTTTCGGGGTCATCAAACCATTCATGCGCATCGTCAAAGGCTTGTGCATAGTCGAGGAGATAGTGTAACCGCTCGTCCCACAGTTCTGTGTCGCCATCGGTTGGGCCGCATTTTTGGGAGAGCGTAGCGACTAACGCCTCATCTACCATATAGTCGACAATGGCGCGTGGGGTGTAGTAGGAGCCGGTCTGTTTTCGTACGGTTGCGCCGGTTTCAGGGTTGTAGGCGGCGAGTAGGTTTTCAAACACTCTGCCGAGCAGTTCGGGATCGAGTGCGACTTCTTGCTCTATCGGTGTGTTCTCCTCGACGGTGAATTTGTAGTGTTCAAGGAGAGGAATCAATCCTTGTTGTGTATGAAAAAAGAGGCGGTTGGGGATACTCAGTTTTTTGTAATTGACATCGGAAAAGCAGTCTATACGGTAGCCTCCCTCTTTTGGTCCATTGAAGGTATCTAAGCAGTCAAATAAGCCACCGTTGATGAAAGGTGTTTTGGCAAAAAGTTCCAAAAGTTTGTCAGAATCGCGCATCTGCTTTTCATAGCGATAGCGTGAGAAATTACGATTACCAGCATAGTTTCCCTTGCTAAACTTCCGCTCGTCTATTTCGGTGTTGAGTGTGGCGAAAAAGAGGTTTTGCAGCACAGCGCGATAGTAGGCATCGCCGTTATCGAAGTCGTCTTCTGCCAATAGGTCTTGGATTTGTGCTTTGTTGAATAGTTCCTCTGCAACCAGTCCTTTTTCCTTAATGAACCAGATAAAGAGCAGGCGTGTGATGAGGCGTATCACATGCTCCTCTGGTTTTAAGACGCGGTTTTCGTCTGTCGGGAAGGTTGCTGCTTCGATTGCCCATTCATACCACGCGAACAATTTTCGGTAGAACTGTTTGTTAAGCTCTTCGGTGTCGAGTTTGGCGAGCCACGCTGATAGTAGTCCGTCGAAGTTTTTCGGTTTTCTGTTGCTGTCTATCCACTGGACGCATGCCTCAAAGGAGAGTTCGGAGAGGATGTCGAGGTGTGCGCGATGTGGGTTGTTGAGGCGGATGTCTTTGATGAGGGTGACTTGTCCGAGGACATCGCGATCTGCATCGGTTGTGTGTGGACGGCGGTCGGCAAACGCGACCGTCAAACGGTTCCCGGCACGAAGTAAGATTACAGTCGGTGCAATCAGGCGTTTGTTAATTTCTCGTGTGAACTCGGCGTATTGGGTTCGGGAGTAGGTGTTGTCTTTTAGTTCAACTGCAGAAAAAAGGAAGCTGCTTATGTTGCCTTTGTCAAAGGAGTCGGACTCCAGCAACGTCATTTGTGGGTCATCGTTGATTTCGTCGCTTGTGAACTGAAAAATGAGTTGGACGGATTCGGCGTGTTTTCGGAATTCCTGTTCTGTTTTGGTGTTCGGGTTGATTGCTGGGAATTCTTCAAAGAAGTCGTGGACGGTGCCAGAGAGTTCATGCGTGCGTTCGCTTTGGTAACCGAGTGTCGCTAAGAGGTTTTTTGATTTTTCTAAAAGGTCACCGGTGGGGATTGCTGATAGGGCGGATTTGATTGTTTCTTTGTCCATATTCTATCTGATTTTTTCTGAAACTGAGACTGTGTGAGTGTGCAACGGGACTTCCTATTCCTTCGTTGAAACGTGGTGTTCATCAAGTTTGGGATTGGAGGTTGCTAACTTTAATGAAGCAACTGAAGAATCTTCAGTAGTACCTTCGAGATGTAGATTTGTAGTTGACAGTGGTGCAATTGATAGTTGACATCCAAGGGCGTTAAGAACGGTCCTAAGCGTATCAATCTTTGGTGTTTTCGTGCTATCTAACACTTCCGATAGGAGATGTGGTTCAATGTCTATTTTCTTAGCGAGTTCAGAGATTCCGCCCTTTGCTTCAACGACATACTGAAGTGCCAACTGAACTATGGCGAGATCTCTGTGGATCTGATATTCTTCTATGACTGCATCGAGAAAATCGCCCACACTTTCTTCTTCCGCGAGTTGTTCAATGATGAATGCGTCCCATGTTCCATAAATTTTCATTGTCTAAACCTCTCTTTGTATTCTCTCCAATAATTTTTCGCGCGTTCAATATCTCGTCTCTGCGAAGACTTATCGCCTCCACAAAGGATCAGAACAACTGTGTTATCCACTTCACCATAATAGACACGATAGCCTGGCCCGAAGTCAAGTCGTAGTTCCCAAACCCCCTCACCGACGGATTTTCGGTCTCCAAGGTTGCCGGTTTCAATAGCAATAAGTCGTGCTTGAATGCGTCGTTGTATGTTTGTATCCCGAATTGAAAGGAGCCATCTTGTAAAAGGTTCGTGACCGTTTGGAATCTGGTAAAAATCTATTGTCCGCGGATGTACATTACGCATTGAGGATCTTTCGTCTACCCATAAGCCATAAGTGGTTACGCAAAGTTGAACTCATTAGCATCTATATTCAACGTTTGAAGTATAATACCATACCCGATTATAAAAAGTCAAGATTGTCGTGTTGTGATGATTAGCCACGTTACCAGTTCAAAATCCCCGGAGTCCTTGGGGACTTCGGATGCGACTGGGAGTTTGAAGCCGCGAGTGCCGTCTCTGCCGATACTCTTGGATTGCGTCTTTTGATGTGACCGTGTGATGTGGGTGATGACGGCGTTCAGCAGTTTGTTGTAGTCTCCCATGTTCCTGCCGTATTGGGTCTCTTGGTCGAATTGGAGGCACAATTCTGACAGTGTATCGCTTTTTCCGACGGCGGACGCTTCAAATAGGTCTAATACCTGTTTGGCGTTTGCGCAGCCGTAACGGATGTCGCCGTTTTTGCGGATGTAGACGGTGTAGTAAGGATAGATGGGACTGGGTGTCTTTTTTTCTTTATCGGTTGCGGTGTTAAGCTGCTGGAGAAAGAAGATGACTCCGGTTTCTGTTGGACTGTTTTCGTTGGTAGTGACTGCGTACGCCCCCTTCGGTGTGGCTTCTAACGCTGCTCTGTTTCTTTCAAGATATTTTAGGAGCTGCGCAAAGAAGTAGTCAAATGTAAAGTCGCTCATAACGACACCATCAGAGAGGTCGTCAAGGTCTAAGACATCCTCGCGGAGCTGCTGCAATTGGGTGTCCCGGAAGTTGAGTTCCATCTGTGCTTGTTCGTAGGTGAATTCGTTCAACGGGTCGTCATCGCCGCTTGCGGCTGCGTCGGCGAGTGCCATGCGAGACTCTACACGGGTTTGTAAACGGAGATAGACCTCCATGTCTTCGGTGGGCCAGTAGTTAATCATCTTTATGGAGGCGTTACGACTGCCAATGCGATCTATGCGACCAAAGCGTTGAATAATACGGACAGGATTCCAGTGAATGTCGTAGTTGAGGACGGTATCGCAGTCCTGCAGATTTTGCCCTTCTGAGATGCAGTCCGTAGCGATGAGAAGGTCTACTCCATCAGCGGTATTGTCAGCCCCAATTCGCGCCCGTGGAGCAAAGTTGTTCAAGATAGCGTTAAAGTTGTTTTGTCCGCAAGTGGTTTGTGCGCTGTCTCCAGAGACCATTGCCATATTCAGATTTAATTCCGTCGCGAGGTCCAACAGTTCTTTGTAAAGATAAACAGCAGTATCCTTGAAGGTCGTAAAAACGAGCATTTTACGGTTGCGGTTCTGTGCTTTTGCCCGAATATGTCCTTTGATTGAATTGAGTTTACCGTCTCGTTCAGGTGTGATGGCTCTAACTTTATCCCAGGCGGCGGTTAAGGTTTCTTTGTCCTTGATGAGGTCTTTTTTCCAACGGGTGCAATCCAACTCTCGAAGGTGATAGGGATTGCGTGCGCGGTTGATTAGAAATTCTTCATCGTCGTCATCGTCGTCAGGTAGAACGTCTGCCGCTGCGTCTTGTACACCGGGGTTTTGTTCGTATCGTTCAATCTTCTCCAACATATCGTCAATTTTACCGACGGTACGTTCAAGCGTCTCCGAGAGGGAGTGTGCGGAACTCTCCAAACGCTTGAGGAAGTTGGTTTGCATCATCCCGATGAGGAACCGTTCACGGTCTTCTTGGTTGAAACGGAATTTCTGTTTCTCGTTTGCGAGTCGCTGTTTCGCTGCCGCACTGATGACGTAACTGGACGGTCTATAGATAGATAACTCGAATTCACCAATCTGGTCTGCCAGTGCCTTGTAGGAGAGCTCACCGGTTAAGTCTGTCGGTGGATGGCAATTCTCCGGTTTTTCTGGTGTTGGGAAGTCGCCAATCCGTTCTATTTCGTCGGCATAGAATTTCTTAATATGCCGTCGGGAACGGGCGATAGAGACCCCGCCGAGCAGTTGGAAGAAATCGGCACCGAGTGCCTCCAAGAGTTTCGCTTTGTCCCTTTTGCCGTTTTCACTCCCGTCTTCTTCCCATTTTTTGAACGCCCTTTGTGCCTGCCGTAGCAGTGAACCGATATTACCGATGCCCAGACTGTCCCTGAAGACATCCTCGCGTTTTTCTGTCATGAGATATATCTGGTTGCGGAGGTCTATGAGCGACGTATTCACCGGTGTCGCTGATAGCATCAAGACCTTCGTTTTTGTGCCTTCCTTGATGACCTCTTCTAAGAGGCGAGAATAACGGGTATGACGGAAGTTACCATCTTTGTACTCGCGGGGTTTGCTATCGTTTCGGAAGTTGTGGGATTCGTCAATCACAATCAGATCAAAATTCTGCCAATTGAAATCTGTCAGATTGACCCCGCCAGACGCACCGCTATATCTGGATAGGTCGGTGTGTGATAACAGTGTATAGCCGAACTTGTCATCGAGGAACGGGTTGGTGTCTTGTGAGTTGTACGCTGGATAGAGCCCCCAGTTGTCATGCAGTTTCTTGGGACATAGGACCAGCACGCGCTCATTTCGCAGTTCAAAGAATTTGATAACGGCGAGTGCCGTGTAAGTTTTTCCTAATCCGACGCTGTCTGCTAAGATACAGCCGTTGTGCCGCAAGAGGCGAGCAATTACGCTTTTCGCTCCTTCTTTCTGGAAATCGTATAATTTGTCCCAAATGTTTGTGTCGTATAGATGTGTATCTTCAAGGGTCTGTTCGTTGGTTTTTCGAGTTTCAATCTCCTCACGAAAGAGTTCGTAGAGGGTTTTGTAATAGATGTGTTCCGGCGCGTGGTCTTGCCCTATCTGTTCTAACTTAGCAATCACTTTTTCCTTAACATCTTCAACGAGTTTATCGTTATGCCAGAGTTCATCGAACCACGCCTTGAGGTCATTTCGGTCTCGGTCGTCATTCACCTCGAGATTAAGTTCAATGTTGCTGTTGTTTGCGCTGAGTCCGAGCCCGTGCACGGTAAAGTTGGAGCTACCGAGAATTGCTTTGTCAACGCCGTTGTTGGCGATGTGATACATCTTTCCGTGTATCAGATTTGCGTCGCGGGTTGTGCGGATTTGGACCTTCTCTTTTATCCATTCGGCGCACGCTTTGGCAATCGGTTTCTGTCGGAGTTGCTGGTTGAGTGCTAAGCCTGTGTCTGTTATATCAAACGCTTTTGTCTCTGTGTTATTCGGATCCATGCGTTTGACAAAATCCGGGTCACCGAAAAGAAAACGGAGTTCTTCTATTTTCTTGAGGGAGTGTTGCATCTTTTCATAAGCGTAGATGGTGAAGTAGGCGGATACGATGGAGAGTGCGGAACCGTTCTTAATTTCTTGTTGTAGAAAGTCGTGGACTGTTTCACGGAGGAGGTTATCTCGGATGCCGGATTTTAGGGATGTGTTTTTGTTTGACATGGGTATCTCTGTTTATAACAGTAGGCGAGGTTAGAGACCTCACCAGCGAGGGTAGAAATGGTTCTTCAAAACGCTAATCAGGAAATGTGACACGCTCATATATTTCCTGCAAAGGCAGTTCGCATTGGATGGAGGGGAGGGGCAAAATTTCCGCAAGTTCTCGGAAATCAGTGAAAATCCAGTCCTTTCCAGGAGCGGGGACACTCTCCTGTTTTTCCTGGCGGCGGTAGTGTTCAACAAGCACCTTATCTTGGGAAACGATGACGTATTCCTGCAACGACGCGAGGTGTCGATAGTGCCCGAATTTTTCGCCGCGATCATAAGCCTCGGTTGAGGGTGAGAGGACTTCTACAAGGATAATGGGGTTCAGGAGTATGTCAAAAACATCATCTTCAAAACGGGGTTTTTCACAAACGACGACGACATCTGGATAGAAGTAGGACGAGGTAAGGGGAGAACTCACCCGCATGTCGTTCGCGTAGGTTTCACATCGGCTCCCTTTTAATAAGTTGCGGAGCTCACCAGATATATTATTAGTAATCAGATTATGCACGCGGCTTGCTCCAGGCATATCGATAATTTCTCCGTCAATGTATTCACTCCTGACTGTTTCAGCGTCAGGGATTGCCTTGCGTTCAAAAGCAATGTATTCCTCGGGCGTGAGGTGTGTTTGTGCTGCGGGGGTTGCCATGATTGCCTCCGGTAGTTTGTTGATGATTTGCATTGTAGCGTAACTCCGAGAGAATGTCAAGGAGGACAAGATCGTTTTCAGGTCATTCAGTTTTCCTGTGAGATTTTACTGCATGCAACATCTCAGTTTGTGGTATACTATCTACACAAGCTGAAAGCGTTCTGCTGTTTGCGGCGCAATTTGGAGGAGAATATATGACGACACCATCAGAAAGAAAGTGGGACGGGTCGATTGTCCGGTATCCCGATCCGGCGATTGAGGTATTAGACCCGCGTTTTAAGAAATATACAATCGGTAATTCCGTTGTCGAACGGTTGTGGACAGGGTCGCGCTGGGCAGAGGGACCTGCTTGGTTCGGCGATGGGGGCTATCTGCTCTGGAGTGATATTCCGAACAATCGGATTCTGAAATGGGAGGAATCTACGGGTGACGTAAGCACTTATCGCAAACCGTCTAACTATACCAATGGACATACTCGAGACCGGCAGGGACGACTCGTCAGTTGTGAGCACGGGGCGCGACGGGTTACGCGAACGGAATATGATGGCACGATTACTGTCCTGATGGATAATTTTGAGGGTAAACCGCTTAACGCCCCCAACGATGTGGCGGTGCATCCCGATGGACATGTCTGGTTTACGGATCCCGGTTACGGCATCATGCTTAACTATGAGGGACATGTCGCCGAATTTGAATTACCGACCTGCGTTTATCGGCTCAACCCGGATACGGGGGAAGCGACCGTTGTAACCGAAGAACTTGAGAAACCGAACGGTATCTGTTTTTCGCCTAATCATGAGAAGCTTTATCTCGTTGATACTGGCGTTACGCATAGTGAGAATACCCCGCGGCATCTCTTCGTCTATGACGTCATAGATGGTGAACGGTTGGGCAAACAAGAGGTCTTTTGTGATACGGCACCGGGTATTGCTGACGGAATTCGGTGTGATGTTGACGGAAACCTCTGGGCAAGTGCGGGGTGGGCTGGCGACGGCTACGATGGTGTACATGTCTATGCCCCCGATGGGACACGCATCGGACAAATCCATCTGCCTGAAATCTGCGCGAATCTCTGCTTCGGCGGTGTGAAACGGAATCGCCTGTTTATGATGGGTAGCCAATCTCTCTATTCGGTTTATGTGGAAGCGCAAGGGGTTCCGTATTTTTAATCAGGGTTACAAATCTTTCCTACTATAGCAAGAGGTCGGGATTACAAATCCCTCCTACAGAAGAATGCCTACGGACAATCTCGAACATATTGACTGCCCTATATGTGAGCAAGATGAGACGCGGCTGCTTTTTGATAAAGACTCGCTCTCGGTGGTTACCTGTAGACGGTGTCGGCTACGATATGTGAATCCGCGGGTCAGCCAACAGACACTTGAGAAAGACTACGTTGAGACTTATTATCCCCCGGATAAGGTGGAACGTATCCATACTGACAGCATGGAATGGTTGCAGATGACGGAGCGTCTCACGGAGTTAGAGAAACGGTGTCAAGATAAGGGTAGATTGTTGGATGTTGGGTGTGGTATCGGCACCTTCCTCCACCTTGCACGCGAACGGGGTTGGGAGCCGCACGGTGTTGACCCGTCGAAGAGTGGTATCACTTTTGCGCAAGAGAAATATAAATTGGATGTGAAATGTGGAGAGGTTTTTGATGCGAATTTCCGGGATGCGCATTTCGACGTAATCACGCTCTACCACGTGTTAGAGCATATCCCCGATTTAAATCCGTTTCTCGGTGAGTTGCGCCGAATTCTGAAACCCCAAACAGGGGTGCTTGTCATTGAAGTGCCGAACGGTGAGGGTTTGCAGAGCCGTCTGCAGAAGGCAGATTGGCCCTATGTCCATCCGCGGGATCATCTCTACTATTTCTCTGCGCGTTCCTTGCCAAGGTTGCTTCGGAAACACGGATTTCGCTATATTACATTAGGGAAGCCGAGACGCGTGAGTCCAGCTTCTGACTTTCGTTTCATGCTCCGGAGCGCAGCGACTTCCGCCTTGGTTCGATTCCATTTAGGCACAGTCATTCGGGTGTACGCAAGTTAGGTATGTGTTACGATCATGGCTCTTGATAGGAGAACGTTTGGATAACATCGTTCATAAGAAGCCGTTGCGCAATCGTTTCCAGTAATTCGGTATTCAGATTACCCGTGAACCAATACTTCTGTCCCGTGCGGACACGTGTGACACCTGTAATACCTAAATCTGTGATACCTTTGATGGCACTATCGCCGACGGCATCGGTGACACCGGGCTTGAATTGCACTTCAAGCGTCCAGTTTGTTGTCGCGTTGTTTTCGGGTCTGAAAGTGTAAACTTGTGTGATTGGGTCCGCGAGGAGTTCTGTGCTAATTCGGTTGATTGCTTCGGCATCCAGTGTGCCTTCAATCCAATAGACTGTGGCTGTGCGGACGGCATCGACCCCGCGAATGCCGAGGTCGGTTATATCTTCGAGGATGTCTTGCCCGATGGTATCGGGGACTTCGGGTTTATAGGAGACTTCAACTTTCCAATGGTTCATAGTTTTGTGATTGCTATTTCCGTGAATAGAAATTCCTCCGTCTTTTTTATCGTCTTTTCTCAATTGTATGAAAAAATTTTGATAAAGTCAAATTAAATTAGGTTTTCTTGCGAGGCTATTATAATACTAACTGTGGAGATGAAGAATGTTACAAAAACAGATAAATGTTTTGGTTTTCGGGGCGCATCCCGATGATTGTGATATTAAAGCAGGCGGTGTCGCTGCACTGTATGTACAACAGGGACATCGCGTTAAGTTTGTTTCGGTTACAAACGGTGATGCTGGACACCACGAGATGGGTGGCGGTCCCTTGGCACAACGCCGATATGCTGAAGCACAAGCCGCTGCTGCAGTTATCGGTATTGAATATGAACTGCTGGATAACCACGATGGCGAACTGATGCCGACGTTGGAAAACCGTTACAAGATTATCCGCGCGATTCGTGAGTTCCAACCAGATCTAATTATGACGCACCGTCCGAACGATTATCATCCCGATCATCGGTATACCTCAACCTTGGTCCAGGATGCGGCGTATATGGTGACCGTCCCGAATATCTGTGCGCTGACCCCGCATTTGGAGAAGAACCCGGTGATTGCCTATTTGAGCGACGGTTTCATGAAACCCTACCCGTTCACACCGGATGTCGTTGTTGGTATCGACGCTGTTATTGAACAGAAACTTGATATGCTCCACTGTCATGTATCGCAGTTCTATGAGTGGCTGCCTTACAATAGCGGTAGATTGGAGAGTGTCCCGGCTGATGATTCTGCACGGCGTGCGTGGCTTGCCGAAGGACGTTTAAATCGTTTTCGCGACACCGCCGACAACTACCGAGATTTGCTCATAGAACTTTATGGTGAAGCATCAGGGGCACAAATCGAGTATGCTGAGGCGTTTGAGGGGTGTGAGTACGGTTCGCCGCTGACGGCAGAAAATATCCCTACCCTCTTCCCGTTTTTCCAATAAGGAGTCTCATTTTAGCCACATGCCAACGGAACAAGCCAGTGCCAAAACGCTTATGGTTATTGTGAGCGTGATTGGTCTTATTTTTGCGATAGTTATGGTCATTCTCTTTTTCAACGCTGCGCCGGCGCGCTCTAACATTGAAGAGCATCGCGCCTCAGAGGCGGACGCTGAGTGTCTGAAATGCCATCTCATAGGGGACGAAACATCACCGACGATGCCACACTTGAATCTCGGTAAATGTGTCCTCTGCCATGGACTTTCAAAAGAGGATCCCCAATAGATGTTATAACGCGGCTGCGGATTCAGAAACCGCTTTAATGCCGACCCAAGTCAGGTCATCTTCTGTTTCACGTACAACCTGTAAGCGTCGAAGTTGATTCGCTTCCAGAACCGATTCAACCTGCCCGAGCTCTGTATCAAGTATCCCTGAAAAGATGACAGTTCCCGCCTCGTGAAGCCGTGGCGCGCAGTATGGGATGATAGGGAGCACCACTTTCGTTAGGATATTCCCGATGATGAGGTGGTATTTGCCTTCTACGTTCTTGAGTCCATCGCCTTGGGACAAGCGGACTTTTCCTGCGACACTATTTGCTTCAAAATTCGCTGCTGCAACCGGAATGGCTGTCGGATCTAATTCGATTGCGTCAACCCGTTGTGCTCCCAACTTCACAGCAGCGATGGTTAAGATACCCGATCCAGTTCCGATATCGGCGACGCGGTAGTGTGGTTCAATCGCGTCTTCCAATAGTTTGAGGGAGAGTCGTGTGGTAGGGTGTTGCCCTGTCCCGAATGCCATTCCCGGATCAAGCCGGATGACAACGTCTGTTTCATTGTGAGGCGTGTTGCTCCAGGTGGGTGTGATGAGAATCTGTTTTCCGATGCGTTGTGGTGGAAAAGCGGCTTTCCACGCTTCTTCCCAATCCTCAGATTTGACGGGTTGTAAGTCGATTCTGGCGGGGTGTGGCGAAATTCCCCAAGTCGGCAGTTCTGAAAGGAAGTTACGGAGCCGCTGCATGCGTCCACCGACACGGTCATCTAATGGATAGTAGGCAATGAGGTTGACCGTAGATGGGGCGGTCTCCTTGAATTCAACGCCTGTCGCGTTCAATTCGAGGAGGAAATTCGCGACTGCTTCAGAAGCCTCTTGGGAGGTGGTTACCGTGATTTTCGCCCAATTCATGTTTTTAATTATTAAATCTGGGCACCGTTCCACAATGTAAAGCTAAGACAAATTGTTCGCTAAGAATCAACGGTATGAATGCCGTGTGGCATTCACCGACTCACAATTTCGTTTCACAATCAACGGTATGAATGCCGTGTGGCATTCCCCGGGTTTCGAGTAAATTCCAGCCGTTTCTGGGTTATGAAAAGAGTCTTGGCGATGTTTGCTTCTATCTATCAGGCATCTTCGTCCTCATCATGGCGACCGAGGAGTTTATCCCAAAATCCGCCGTTTTCGCTATGATGCGGTTCACTCCGCAAACTTGCGAATTCCGCTAACTTCTCGCGTTCTGCTACATTAAGGTTTTTCGGTGTTGCAATTTCTATAGTGACAATCAGATCGCCTGAATAAGATCGCCTATAATGCGGGACACCTTTGTTCGGGATACGTAACCGCGTGCCGTATTGTGTACCGGGCGGGATTTGCAATTCTTCAGTGCCGTCGATGCTATTGACTTTGATTTTTGCGCCCAGGGCTGCTTGCACAAAAGAAATCTTGGTTGACGTAACGAGATCGTTTTGGTTGCGTTGAAAGCGATTGTGCGGAGTAACATTGATGACAACAAACAGGTCGCCCGGCGGCGCGCCATTAGCCCCTGCTTCACCTTCGCCACTCAACTTATACTTGAAACCTGTGTCAACACCTTTGTCAACCTTCAGTTTGATGTCAGTCATATTTCGGACAAACCCCTTTCCGGCGCAAGATGGACACGGTTCTTGAATAATTTCACCTTCGCCGCGGCAGTTTGGACAGGTTCGGGACATTGTAAAGAAGCCTTGTGTTTGGCTAACTTGACCTCTGCCATGGCATTGCGGGCATGTTACAACCCGTGTTCCCTTCTTTGCACCACTACCGTCACAGGTCGAACAAGATTCCACGCGTGGCACCTGAATCCTAACCTCTTTGCCATAGATGACATCTTCAAGTGTGACTTCGAGGTTGTATTGCAAACTCCGTCCGCGTTTAGGTGTGCGTTGGGTTGCCCCGAAGCCTCCCAAAAGATCGCCAAAGACATCTCCGAAAATATCGTCAAGGTTCACGCCAAACCCGCCGAAGTCCTGCCCACTGTTCTCTAATCCGGCGTGTCCGAACCTATCATAAACTTGTCGTTTTTCAGGCGTGCGGAGTACCTCGTAAGCCTCTGTCGCTTCCTTGAATTTGTTCTCTGACTCTTTATCTCCAGGGTTTTTATCTGGATGGAATTTGATAGCAAGTTTGCGGTAAGCCCTTTTTATCTCATCGGCATCGGCATCACGATTCACATTCAGAATTTCATAATAATCGCGTTTTTGCGTCATGAATGTACCTTCCTCTTGTGCTATTCGGCTTCGTCAGTAGTATCTTTGTCGTTCAACGCTTCGTTGACTGCTTCTGTTGTGGGGCCTTGCGAAACGACGACTTGTGATGCGCGTAGCACACGGGTATGCAGCATGTACCCGCGTCGAAATTCTTCCATCACTTCACCTTCTGGTATTTCATCTGATGCGACCGCCATCAGTGCCTCATGTCGGTAGGGATCAAACGTTTGACCGGCGGCTTCAATAGGTATAAGTCCGTGGTTGCTGAGTGCGGTTAGCAGCTGCTTGTGAACGAGTTCGACCCCTTCGCTGAAGGTCGTAATTTCGGGTGAGGCATCGTCGGTTTCAACTTTCTCAGTTGCGCTTTTAATAGCGGCTTCAAGGCTATCAAGCACCGGCACCATACCTTCCAAAATTTCTTCGTTGGCGTACTTGAGTTTTCGTTGGTAGTCGGTTTCCATCCGTTTCTTGGTATTCTCAGCTTCCGCGGCTGTCCGTAGCAATAGATCGCGTTCGACTTTATATTCTCGGTGGACGTGTTCTACCGCCGCTGCCACCTCTTTTTCGAGTTCGGTACGGAAGACCTCTTCGCGTTCGGCTTCATACTGTGCATGCACGCGTTGGACAGTTGCTGCGACTTCTTCTTTGATTTTTGAACTGAGATTCGCAGCTGTTTCTTCAACCGGCGCGATCTGTGCTTCTATCTCTTTTTTGACTTCCGATTTAATTGTATCAAGTGCGGTTTCTGCGATCTCCCGCATGCGTGCGACAAATGTTTTTTCTTCGGGACCATCAGGATCGTTTTCCTGATTCGGTTCTATTTCTGTTTCTATGTATATTTCTTTAACGTCAGACATGATGAAATCCTTTTTTATAGAAGTTCGGTTTCAGTGTTACAGGACTTACACAGAATGCGGTCATTGCGTGTATCAACGCTTCAGATTGTGCTACAGTGCGTAAGTCCTATGTTATCTATTTTGGCCGTGAACAGCGTCAGCGAACGCTTTCATCAATTCAAAAGAGCCGTTTTTCTCAAGCACATTGCCTGTTACAACGAAATCAGCACCCGCTGCCACTATTTTCGCGGCGATTTCCGGCGTGCGGATACCGCCACCGACGATGAGGGGGATGTTGATTTGCGCTTTCACTGTAGCGATCATTTCGTTAGGGACAGGATGTGCTGCGCCGCTGCCGGCTTCTAAATACACCATCTGCATGCCGAGGTATTCTGCGGCTAATGCGTGGGGTCCCGCGATATCGGGTTTATCCCGCGGGATAGGTGCTGTTCCACTCATAAATTCAACGGCAGTTCTGCTGCCCCCATCGATGAGCATGTAGCCCGTAGGGATGGCTTCAAGCTTGTAGCGCTGTATCCACGGCGCAGCTTTCACTTGTTCGCCAATGAGGTAGTTTGGATTACGTCCACTGATAAGACTGATATAGAGGATAGCGTCCGCATGAGGTGTCAGATGCATCGAATCGCCCGGGAAGAGTACAATTGGGAGTGTTGTCTCCTGCTTGAGTGCTGTTGCGATCGGATGCAAATCGTTGGTTAAAAAGCTGCCGCCCAGTAAAATCGCATCTACCCCAGCCTTCTCGACCTCACCTGCCAGTTTCGCACACATTGCAAGTTCGCACTCTTCCGGATCAATTAGGACGAAATAGCCAGCACTATATTTTTTCAGTACCTCGTTAAAGTGATTCAGAACCCAATTTGATCTCAAATGCGATTTGTCCTTTTTTTAGCTATCTTCGCTCTCGGCTTGAAAACTGTCCTTTTTTGACAATCTTGCACGCCATCTACGCCTTATATAGAAAATTTTACCATATTTATCGCAATTTGTCAAATTCTGTGCTGTCGTGTCAGTTCATAGAGTAGGACTCCGGCTGCGACTGCTACATTGAGAGACGATTGCCCTGATGCCATCGGGATGCGGACGAGTGCTGTGCAGGATTCGCGCACTTCTGCGGAGATCCCTGTGTTTTCGTTGCCCACAACGATTGCCGTTGGTAGTGAGAAACTCGTGGTCTGTAGTTCTTTTTTGGCACTGGATGTTCCACCGAGGACGTTCCAACCCACTGCTCGGAGTCTCGCAACTACCTGGACAATATCTGTTGCATAATACAACGGCACCCGTCCAACTGCGCCTCGTGACGCACGAATGCAGTTTTTGTGGAATGGACTTGCGCCTACACTGCTTAGCAAGACGGCAGACACTCCTGCAGCATCTGCTGTCCGCAAGGTCATACCTAAATTGTCTGGGTTGGCGATGTTCTCGGCGATGAGCATTGTACATTGCGGACTAAAGTGAAAGTTAGGTTCACCGGCAGCTGACAAAAAGGGTTTGAACTTAAAATGTACCGATGCCACGACCGATGGCACCGGACGGGTTGTGGTAACTGAACCCATCACACCATCACTGACCTGATAACAGGAGATATTATCCGCGAACGCCTGTTTTAGGAGACGCTTTCCCTCTGGTGTTGCCAAGAACGTTGTGGTATAAAAGAGTGCTTCAATGGGCAAGCCGTCGCTAACGGCTCGTTCTATCATCAGGTCGCCTTCGACAACAAATTGTGAATGCTCAAGTTTGCCCTTCAAGGTGCCGAGTTTGCGAATATGTGCGGCAATCGCGTCTTTGCGTTTAGAGACAGTCCGTTGCATTGCGACTCTGCCGCTGCCACGTTTAACACCACGATAAAATCTGGTAGTGTCTGTATGGACGACTTCGCCTTCTAAGATGTCACGAATGCCATTGTCCATCCAATTCTCTATTGGGTGAAACATTCCAGAGCATCGCCTCGGAAAAGCGAGGAGTAGTTCCCTCAAACTGCGTTCAGTCGTGGCAGCGAGATAAACCCGATAGTCAACATCAGTCAGATTTTCCGAGGTCATGAGTAAGACCCCATCGAGTGTTTGCCAACCCGTGGTAAGCACCTGATAGGTTGGATGCCATGCTCCGGTCTCCAAAAAGGTCTGGTACGCCTGTTTAAAGTGTGAGACCGCCTCGGCCTCCGGGTTTTCTCTTTCTAAAAAAGCGATGACTTCATCGTAGTTGGTCATAGAAATATTCCGAGATAGATTGCACCGAGTCCGACAAATATATCCCATTTCATCCAGTGTTGGATGGATGCACAACTTTCTTTGGAAGCGTCACGCAATAGCCGAATTGCCAACCCAATCAGGACGAAATCGACACCAATTACAACGGCGAATAGGTAATGCCATGAGTACCACCCGAACAGATACGGGATAGGGCTAAATAGGACAACGAGTGCCATGAAACCGAGTGCTGCTGCGACTGCGAGTCGTCGGTTGAGGATCGCGAGCGTCCTCACGCCGTTTTTCATATCGCCTTCTGTATCCTCAAGGTCTTTGATAATTTCTCTCGCTGCTGTGAAGAGGCACGCAAAGATCGCTGGCACGAGTGTGCCTTGCACGGATTCTATCGCTACACCGCCACTAATGAAGGTTACGCCGGTTAAACCGCTGACGACCAAATTCCCGATAAAGACGGTACGTTTCAGCCAGAAGGCGTAGCTAACAAGCGCGACGGATACGAGGATCGCGATGCCTGTTGCATTTCTATTAATGCGGGTTCCAAGATAGATGCCGATGACGATAAGAACTATTGCGAAAATTAAGGCGTGTCGTCTCTGAATCTGTCCAGACGGGAGGGGTCTTTGGGGACGGTTAATCCGGTCTATGTTGTAGTCGCAATAATCGTTTACGGCATTTCCAGCAGATAGGAGCAATAACGCAGCGATAGAAACCAATAGCAGCCGTGTATCTAACAGATTTTCTGTAATACCTTGACTCGCGAATAACCCACCGAGCCATGCGGAGATAAAGGCAATAATTCCGTTCAAAGGGCGTGCCAGTTCAAGGTAGGCTAACACCGTTTTCATCTGTTCGTCCCCAATTTTTCAACGAGGGATTGGTTAAGGGTTCGGTAGTGTCCCTACGAGGCATCCTCCGACTCTTGAATTTTTGCTTCAAGTTCAGCAACCCGTTTTTGGAGTTTAGCGAATTCTGGGAGCAATTCAGGCAATTTACGGGTCGCGGCGTGGATTCGCAATTCCTGTTTATGCGGACGCGCCGGGAATCCAGAAAGGTGACTTCCGGGCGGCATATCCTTTGTGACAGCCGACTTGGCGTAAACAACGCTGTCCTCGCCAAGTGTCAGGTGCCCCGCGGCACCGCCGTGCCCTGCGATATTCACTCGGTCCCCGAGTATCGTACTTCCAGCAATACCGACTTGTGCTGCGAGACAACAGTCTTCTCCAATGACGACGTTGTGTGCGATTTGAACGAGGTTATCCAATTTCGTGCCGCGTTTGATAAGTGTTTCAGAAAGCGTTGCTCTGTCAATAGTGGTATTCGCGCCGATTTCAACATCATCCTCAATGACGACGGTACCAATCTGAGGGATTTTATGGTGTCGGTTGCTAACCGGTGCGAATCCAAACCCGTCGCTACCGATAACAGCACCACAGTGGATGATCACCCGGTCGCCAATGGTTATCTCTTCACGGATACTGACATGTGGATAGATGAGTCCGTTTGCCCCGATTTTAGAGCCTTCACCGATATAAACAAAGGGCTGGATGACAGTGTCATCTCCGATTTCGACGTTGTCTGCGATATAGGTAAACGCTTGGATTGAGACCCGCTCACCAATTTTGACATTTTTTCCTAAAATTGCGGTTTCATCGACTCCTGGAAGTGCGCGGTGGTTTTTGTCCCATGAGAACATTTCCAAGACTTTTACAAAAGCCCAGTATGGGTTTTCAACACGAATCGTCGGCTTTCCGTTCCCATTGACGCCTTGCCCGATGATAATCGCGCCCGCTTGCGTCGTTGCAATAGCGGCGAGATATTTCGGGTTGGCAACAAAGGTAATGTGCGTCGGAAGTGCCTCATTGATTCCAGAAACGCCTGTGATTTCAATATCCCCATCCCCTGAGAGATCACCATTGAGGCGTTCACAAATTTCCTTAAGTTTCATACCATTTAGCCATAATCCTTTCTCCGTGAAACTGTATCGGGGTTCTAAACCTCGACCACACAGAGTTTAGGCAGTGCTGTGTTATTCGGGGGTTTCGGCTTTCGCTTCGTTCATCAAGCCGATGAGCCGCTGTGTCAAATCAAATTCTTCTTTCACATAAAGGGTAATGAGCCGTTTTTCGAGGATAATGTCAAAGTTTTCGGATTCACCGACTTTGACGATCAGTTCTTGCAGGCTGTTGTAAATGGGTTCCATGAGTTCTTGCTCTTTTTCAAGGAGTGCCTGTTGCCCGATTTCGACCTCACGCTGGTATTCCTGTTGCTTGAGACGAATTTCGTTATCCAAACCCGCTGTCTGCGCCTTTTCGACAAAGAGTTCAGTTTTCGCCTTCTTTTCTTGAAGAGTCCGTATTTCTTCTCCGAGTGTATCCAACTTGGTTCTCAGGCGTTCACTTGCTGCTTTGAGTATGTCGGTGGCATCTGTTGCTTGTTGAGAACCTTCCAAAACCACTTGTGTGTTCACGACCCCGATTTTGAAAGATTCTTGCCCGATACTTCCTGAACTGAGACAGAAAGCGGCGAAAAAAACGAATAATAATAGCGTTAGGCGTGCTTTGCAAGCCCCCAACTGAAATAGTTTCATTGTTTAAAGTCCTTTCTCTTGAAAGAGAAATTGGTAGTTTTGTCTCCTGAAATTAATGAGGACACCTCCGGAGGAGGTGTCCAGTGTTCTATTAGAAACCGGGTCCAACGGTGAAGTGGAATTTACCCGCGGGCTCTCCGGTAATCCGATCCAAGCCGTAACCCCAACCGAGTCGAACTAACATACCGAGCATAGTGAGTCGTGCCTCGACACCAAGGCCGCGTTTCATATTGATTTGACTAAAAACGTTTTTAGTGTTTTCATCCCATACCTGTCCTATATCGAAGAACAGCGCGCCTGTGAGCTGCTGAGAAATAGGAATACGATATTCCAAGTTCGCAAAGAAGACTTTATCGCCACCGTAAGGATTGATAACACCGGATTCATCTGGATCGGGATAAATTTCCCAGTCCTCATAACCGCGAATGGAGTCTACGCCCCCGAGGAAAAAGCGTTCGTAGAATAGAAAATAGGAGTCGGTGCTTTCACTGCGCATGAGACCGGCACGTCCGTGGAGGGCGATGACGTGATTCCACCAAGGGTTATAGAACCAACTGGTGTCGGCGTAGTATTTCTGGAATTGATTGTCGGCGCCTAAAATACCGCCGGAGTATTCATAAGAGAGTGTATTGAATGAACCGCCTGCAGGATCGAATAGCGAGGTCCGGTAATCCCGCGTATCCCTTCCCAAGGTGAACCGGACGCTTCGTGTGGAGCGATTATACAACGAAGATTCTTCGTTATTGAGCGTCTGGCTACTCGTTTCCACATGTTCGTTACGGAAACTCACGGAAGCGTCGATGTCTTGTCCAATGGGGTGTCCGAGCGTCAAGGACGCGCCGCGCCGACTCCACATATAGCGGTCGGTATTGTAGTAAGAGCCATAGAGACTACGGCTGCGAAGTGCGGATCCTACCGTTCCGTAGTACCGACGGAAGCGACGGTTGTTGTAGAGGCGAGCGTTCAATCGGGTCGGCGTCCCCAAAATCCATGGCGTTCCGAAACTGAGTTCAGCGGTATGGTGATCCCGGGTGCCTAATTCCCCTTTTAGGTGGACGCGATAGGCACGTCCTCGGAAGTTGTTTTGTCCGACTTCCGCGACCCCGAAGATACCGCCTTCACTCCCGTAGCCGCCGCCAAGACTGAGCATGCCTGTCCGAGGTGTTTCGGCGATATTTACCTTTAATTCCTGCCGATTTTCCTCGCCAGTGGGGCTTGGCACAAAGTCGACAGCACGAATGAAGGAGCCCATCTGGAATAAACGTTGCCGCGCTTTGCGCAGGGATTTTACATCCAATAATTCATCGGATTTAATGCCCAACCAATCCAATTCGCGTTTGACAACGTACTCCTTCGTTTTTTCTAACCCTGTAATCGTTACGTTATCAATGACAGTCACATCCCCTTCGTTGATTTGTAGGGTAATGTTAACCACACCGTTCTCTTCATCAAAAACAGGGATTGGTAGAATCTCTGAGAGTAGGTAGCCTTTATCGAGATAAGCCTGCTGTAATTTTCCGACAGATTCATCAAACGTGGCGCGGTTAAAAATCTCACCTTCCGCGGGATCGAGCATATTACGTATTTTCTTTTCCGAGAAGAGGGTTTTTGCCCCGCCTTCCAACTCCAGGGTATAAGTGCCAATAATGAATTCGGGACCTTCATCAACGGTAATATCCAGTACCAATCCTGTTTTATCTTCCGTAAACCGTTTTTCATAACCCAGAATTTTCACCTGTGCAAAACCGAGATCTTGATAGTAATTGCGTAGGTTCAATGAGAGGTCTTCTTCTTCAAACAGCATCTGGTCGAAGGGTTTACCGGTCCGGGTTTTCAGTTTCTTTTGGAGTTTATTACTGGTAACTTGTGCGTTTCCGATAAAGTTGATTTCCTCAATTCGTACCCTCGGACCTTCATTTATCTCAAAAGTGACCTGAACGGTATTTTCTTCGTCAGTATCTGCTGTCTCATCAGTTTTTGACGCATCGAGGTGCGTTTGGATGCCGACGAGATAGTATCCCTTTTCGTGGTAAAGTTGCCTGAGGGCGCGTTCACTTTCCCATCTGCGTCGATCGCTATAAATCTCAGAGGGGCGGAGCGTCAGTTCGTCTTTGAGTTTGCCGAGTCCTAAATTTTCGTTTCCGATGATATTGATACCCGATATTTTCGGACTTTCAACGACTTTATAAACGATTTCAAGCCCACTGTCTTCAAAAGGTCTCACGTCTACCTCGAGTTGAGAAAAGAAACCCGTGTCTTTGTAAAGACTCTTTAGGTCCTCAGTGAGCAGTTCTTCAGAGACTTCAGATCCGATTTGCGTTTGAATGAGCGTGCGGAGCATATCTTCGGAGGCGGTTTTCACACCTTCAAACGAGATTTTCCTGACGAGGAGCATCGCATTGACAGAGGGTTGGGTTACGCTTGCTGAAGGGGCTTGGTTTGTTGCGGTTTCTTCAGACTGTTCGACGGTGTTCTCAGGTTGCGGTCCCAGTACTGTGTCCGCCTGTTCTTGTGCATAAGCAGAGATTGCTGTCAGTCCAATGATTATAAGAACGAGAATGTTTTTGAGCGCATCCATACTGAAATGTCCTCCTGTATTTTGATGGTTGCCCACGTGCTTGTAAGTGCAGCATTCAAAATTGAGCGGCGATACGATTTCTCCAGGGTGCTTCATACCTTAGGGGTGTAGATTGGGGTTCCATAACTATGCGCAAACTGCCGAAATGCATCGATAAGTTTCTGTGTTATTTTCCCGGGTTGTCCGTCTCCAATGGGGCGCTGGTCGATTTTCACGACGGGTATAACCTCAGCGGCAGTGCCAGTCAGGAAGCATTCGTCGGCGATATAGAGGTCGTGCCGTGTAAAGACGCGCTCTTCGACTTGCATCCCTGCCTCACGGGCAAGATCGATGACACTGTTTCGAGTGACACCCTCCAAGATCCCCATGTGGACTGGCGGTGTGACCAACACTTCGTTCTTTATCCAGAAGATGTTATCTCCGCTACATTCAACAACATAGCCTTCGGCGTTCAGCATCAAGACCTCTTCTGCCCCGGCTTGTTTTCCCTCAATTTTCGCTAAGATGTTATTTAGATAGTTCAAGGACTTAATCCGTGGGTTGATGGCTTCGGCGTAATTCCGTCGAATTGAGACGGTTACGATCTCAAGTCCTTCCTCATAGAATTTTGGTGGATAGAGGGTAATCTTATCAGCGATAATAATGATAGTCGGCTTTGGACATTTATCTGGGTCCAGCCCGAGGTCCCCAACGCCGCGGGTAACTATCAGTCGTATATAGGCTTCCGTGAGCTGGTTTAGACGGAGTGTTTCCAGGACCTGTTCCTTCATTGTTTCGATAGGAATAGGGATCTGTAACATAATTGATTTTGCAGAATCGTAAAGCCGTTCGAGATGTTCGTCAAGTTTAAAAACTCTACCGTTATAGGAGCGGATGCCCTCAAAAACACCATCGCCGTAGAGTAACCCGTGGTCAAACACCGAGACTTTCGCCGCTGCTTTGGGTAAAAATTCTCCGTCAATATAAATCAACATCTTTTAATTATGGCCTCCTGAGCTAAAAAAATTCCCAATCAAAAACCCCTCCAAATGTAAAGCAAAGACAAATTCCTCGCTAATCACTCGGAATTTCATTTTGGGCAGGTTTCTGGTCATCCTTGGCGGATATTATCGCGTCGGCGATTAACTCAGAAAGAGGAAACCGTTCAGATCCTTAATACGATTGGGATCCACTGGAAACCACTGCGAAACGTAGTGGAGCGGTGCCCAGCGTTAATCGCTTAAAAAAACCTTTCCGTCAACGAGTTGAACAACGCGATCTACTTGTTGGGCGAGTTCCTGATTATGGGTTACAATGACGAATGCCTGTCCAGATTTCGCGTTCAAATCCCATAGGAGTTCCAGTACGGTTTCGCTGCTGCGCCGATCCAGATTCCCAGTGGGTTCGTCGGCGAGTACAACGCTCGGCTGGTTAATCAGTGCGCGTGCGATTGCGACGCGTTGGCGTTCGCCGCCGGACAACTGGCTCGGATAGTGTGTGCATCTCTCAGCAAGTCCAACGTAATCAAGAAGTGCCTCAGCCTCTTTGTAAGTCGTTTTATGGTTCGATGTTGTGATTAATGCAGCCATTGCGACGTTTTCAAGTGCGGTGAATTCCGGTAATAGGTGATGAAATTGAAATACGAAACCGATTTCCTTGTTCCGGAACCCAGCGAGTGCCTTGTCAGGTAAGCTGAAAATATCGTTTTCGCTGTATAGAACGCTACCCGCTGTTGGGCGATCGAGTGTCCCAATAATGTGGAGGAGTGTGCTTTTTCCAACACCCGACGCGCCTACAATTGCGAGTAATTCTGACGTATAGACATCAAGGTTTATGCCTTGAAGTACCCGGAGTTCCGCGTCACCATCATAATACGATTTATGTAAATCTACAATACGGATGAGGGTTTCTGCCGAGTTATTCATGTTGCAATGCTTCAACAGGCTTTAGATTTGCTGCTTGCCATGCCGGATAAAGCGTCGCAAGCCAGCAGATTAAGAGTGAAAGTACATTGATAAAGATAACAAAAAACCAATTGACCTTAATCGGCATTTGATTCATCTGATAGATATGACTAAGTCCAAGTTCTGAGAACGAAATGGGTCTGACGGCGCAGTAGAGTGCGAAGCCTATCCCGATGATCCATAACGCCCAAATGCCGAACTTCCACCCGCCTCTGTTTGGCAGTGCTCGCCACAATGCGATAAGGACCTGTAGCGAAATTGGTACAGCGAGAACGATGACGTACCAGTAAGAAGGCCGCTCGGCGTTGGAACTCAGCAGCCAGCAGAGCGCGAGTCCCAGGGCGGTTCCGAGCATTGTCCCCAGTGTCCCAATCACACTCCCTTGAATCATGAAAATTCTCATGATGTTGCCGCGGGAGGAACCGAGTGTTCTCAGCGTGCCAACGTCCTTCGTTTTTTCCATAACTGTCATAATCAGTGTGCTTGCGATGTTAAAAGAGGCGACCAAAATGATGAGTGCCTCAATAATAACAGTCGCTATTTTTTCCAGTCGGAGTGCTGAGAAGAGCGGTGCCTGTATATCCATCCATGTTCTTGCGTCGGGGATCCCCTCCAAAACCGTAAATTGAACAGTATTTTCAATTTCTCTGGCGATCTGTGGTGCGAGTTCGGCATCACTTAATCGGACAAAAATCGTATTAATCCGGTTCGCTTTATTATACAATTTTTGGGCATCGTTTATATGGATAAATCCGAAGTTGTTATCATAGACCGCCATCTCTGACTCATAAAACCCAATCACAACGAAGTTCGCTAAGTCTGGCGCGAGCATGGATTCGTTGGCGGGATGCTTCACAAGTTTAATGACGAATCGTAAAACATCGCCTTTGATAAGACCGAGGCGAGCTGCCAAACGTTCACCGAGAACAATACCGCCTGTAATTGTTTCATTTCTGAGAAGACGGGCGTTTTCAATGTATTCTGAGTTTTGGAGATCCGTTGATCCTGACACCAATTTTGAGAAACCTGTGACTATGTCCTCTTGGACTGGATCGATGCCTTTAATATAGATAACATCTTGAATGGCATCGCTATGTTCTGGAAATACCGCAGTCTGTGATAAAATAACGGGTGATGTCGCTACAACGTCCTCAATTGACGCAATCTGGTCTATCCGTTTCTGATAATTGCCAAAAAAACTGTTATCATGCAATCGTAAGACGACATGTGCTTCATTTGCGAGAAATCGGTCTTTTAATCCGTGTTCAACACCGTCTAAGACGGCGATAACGAGAATTACTGTTGCGACCCCGAGGGCAACACCTCCAATAGAGATGAAACTGATAATCGAGATAAAAGACTGTTTTCGTCGGGAACGCAGATAACGGGAAGCTACAAACCATTCAAATTTCATATTTTTAACTATTGGCTCCTGGGCATCGTTCCACTACGTTCCACAAATCAACGGTATGAAGCCCGTGTGGGCTTCCCCGGGTTTTTGGTGAAGTCCATCAGTGCTTTGCGTTTTCAGCAGTTAGATAATGGTTAGACCCACTGCTATATGCTAAGACGAGGTAAAAGTTGATGAATCATAATCTACTTTTAGCATCCCGTATCCGATTGAGTCCTCAAAGATTCCCCATTTTTTTGTATGTTGTCGGCGACGACCTTCAGGGCGCATCCCGACTTTTTCCAGCACCCGCCCGGATGCAGGATTTCGAGTGAAGTGATACGCATAGATTCTATTCAACTTCAACGTTTCAAAACTATACGCAACAACAGCCTGCGCTGCCTCGGTGGCATAACCGTGATTCCAATAAGGCTTCCCGATCCAATAACCGAGCTCAGCCCGCTCGTGTTCTCGTTCGAGTTCAATCCCTATTGCCCCAATTAGATTCCTGTCTGTTTGAAGCGTAATTGCGAAGTGTAATGCTTCGTCTTTTTGAAACATTTCAAAACAAGCGCGTATCCATTCTTCCGCCATGCCATCTTCATAAGGATGCGGTATGGCGACGGTCATTCGTGCGATATCGCGATCGCCAACAAGGCGGTGCACATCGGGTGCGTCTTGAAGTGTAAATGAGCGAAGTAGCAATCTTTCTGTAAGCAGGGGCGGCGCGGTTCTCATTTTTCCTTAAACTCACATTTTAGTATACGGCACTGGATTGTATCTTCAAAAAATCCTTAGTTCTCTGGACGCATCTGCGGGAATAGGATGACATCTCTGATGGAGTACTGGTTCGTCAGTAACATCGTCAGTCGGTCAATTCCGATACCGAGTCCGCCTGTTGGGGGCATACCGTACTCCAAAGCGCGTAGATAGTCTTCGTCTACCATGAAGGCTTCGTCGTCGCCAGCCGCTAAATTGCTTGCCTGTTCAAGGAAGCGTTGCCGTTGATCGATAGGGTCGTTGAGTTCACTAAAAGCGTTTACGACCTCCATTCCGGAAATAAATAATTCGAAACGTTCCACGAACTCTGGATTTTCAGGTTTCTTTTTTGCGAAGGGTGAGACCTCGATGGGGTAATCTATGATGAATGTCGGCTGAATCAGTTTTGATTCCACATAAGTGTCAAAGAGTTCAGCGATAATTTCCCCTTTCGTCTCGTCTCCCGCTAAGGTGTTGACATCGGCGTTGACTGCTTCTTTGTATAATTCGTCTGCTGATAAGGGGGCTGGATCAATGCCGCTGTGTTCTCGTACCGCATCGACCATACTCAGTCTCCGCCAAGGCGGTGTAAAATCGAGTTCATGTTCCTGATAGTGAATCTTCGTTGTCCCGTGAATTGTTTTTGCAGTTTCTGCGATGAGCGTTTCAGTCAGTTCCATTATCTGCTGGTAATCGGCGTAGGCTTGGTAGAGTTCGAGCATTGTAAATTCGGGGTTATGATCCCTATCCATACCTTCGTTTCGGAAGTCGCGCGAGAACTCATAAACCCGTTCAAACCCGCCGACGATCAGACGTTTGAGGTACAACTCATTTGCGATCCGTAAGTAGAGCGATTGTTCCAGAGTGTTATGATATGTTGTGAAGGGACGCGCGTTGGCGCCGCCGTAAATCGGTTGAAGGACGGGTGTTTCGACTTCAATAAAATTTTGTGCGTTGAGCATGCCGCGAATCGCCTGAACGATTTGTGTCCTTTTGAGGAAAACGTCCTTGACTTCAGGGTTCATGATGAGGTCGGCGTAGCGTTGTCTATAGCGTGTCTGTTTATCTTGTAAGCCGTGCCATTTTTCCGGGAGCGGTCGAATGGATTTCGAGAGGAGTTGGACGGCATCAGCAAGCACAGTGAGTTCCCCAGTCCGCGTTCGGAAGACCGTTCCTTCAACTCCGATAATGTCTCCGCTATCGAAGCGTCGGTAGATGATGTACGGGTCCGCGCCAATTTTGTCGCGTCGGACGTAAATTTGGATTTTACCTTCACTGTCTTGAAGGTGGGCAAAACTACTTTTCCCGTGGTCCCGTTTCGTCATAATCCTGCCTGCGATTCGGACTGTTTGGGTCTCATCAGGTGTCTCTTGGACATCACCAAAATCTTTATGAATTTCGACTGTCGAATGTGTCGGTTCGTACTTATGCGGATACGGCTCTACACCCAATCCTCGAATCTCGTTCAGTTTCTGGCGACGTTGCTGTATTAAGTCCTTTGTTTCTTCCACGATTCACCTCTTTTTTTTACGTATTAGAGGGGCTTGCCCAGATATTTGCTTTTAACAATTATACTCCACTTTTGCGCATAAAGCAACCTAAAATAGCGAACCGCAGACCGCGAATCGCGTTATGTTTGCTGTGCTTTCATTTTTAGGTAGGCTTCGATGAATGCATCCAAAGCCCCATCTAAGACAGCGTTAACGTTACCGGTTTCGACGTTTGTGCGTAAATCCTTGACGCGTTGATACGGGTGTAGTACGTAAGACCGAATTTGGCTTCCAAAGTCAATGTCAAGGCGTTCGCTGCGCTGTTTTGAAATTTCTGCTTCACGTTCTGCCCGATACTTCTCATAGAGGCGTGAACGGAGCAATTTCATTGCGATCTCTCGGTTCTTGTGCTGGGAACGTTCGTTCTGGCACTGGACAATAATCCCCGTAGGCTTATGTGTAATCCGAACGGCTGAGTCTGTAACGTTGACGTGCTGTCCACCTGCCCCACTTGCCCGATAGAAGTCTATTCGGAGGTCTTCAGTTTGAATATCGACTTCGACGGAATCGTCGATTTCAGGCATAACGTCGATAGCAGCGAAGGAGGTATGTCGGCGTTTGTTGAAGTCGTAGGGGGACAACCGGACGAGCCGATGTACACCGGATTCAGCCTGTAGGTAGCCGTAGGCGGCGGTGCCTTTAACGAGGATGGTCGCGCTTTTGATACCGGCTTCATCTCCAGCGGCGAGATCGACAATCTCCGTCTGATAACTGCGTTGGTCGCACCAGCGGAGGTACATCCGCATCAGCATGCCTGCCCAGTCTTGTGCGTCGATGCCTCCCGCCCCGGAGTGTATGTTGAGAATTGCGTTATTCTCGTCAAACTCACCCGTTAGCATTAATTGGAGTTCCAGCTGCTCAAGATGGCTTGCGACACTCTCTAACCCGTCTGCAATTTCGGTATGTAGACTGGTGTCGTTTTCTTCGCTCGCAAGTTCGAGTAGGGTTTGGATGTCTTCAATTTTGAGATTGAGTGCTTCATAAGCACCGATTTTATCTCGGAGGACAGAGATTCGCTGGTTAACTTCTTGTACCCGTTGGGTATTGCTCCAAAAATCTGGCACAGCGGTTGCTTCTTCGAGTTCAGTTAATTCTTTTCGTTTTTCTGCCAGGTCAAAGATAACCGCCGATTTCTAAGAGGCGGGTCTGCATCTCTTCAACCTGTGTTTGTAAATCTACAAGCATGTTGCTCCTCGTGAGTCGTTAGGCATCTCTACGGCGGAATCGGAGGACGATTTGACGGACGAACCATCCAATACAGATGATTGCACAAAGCATCGGGAACCAATCGCCGTAGCGAGTATAGAGTGTATATTTATGCGCTGAAGATGAGAGAAGTGGGACGGGTGCCATAAGCACCTGTTGCGTCGTCTCTGGTGTTATTGCGGGAGTCGTTATCCTACCGAACGGGTCTACGACGCATGTAAATCCACCATTCGCACAACGGAATACCGTGATTCTGTTCTCAACGGCGCGAAAGGGTGCCATTGACAAGTGCAGTTCAGGGAACGCGGTTCCTTTGAACCAAGCATCGTTTGTGAAGATTCCCATGACCTGCGCGCCTTTTTGGACGGGTCTACGAAATTCGTTAGGAAATACCGACTCAAAACAGATCGAAGCACCAATTTCTATTTTTTCATCTTCTGTATTGTTTTTAACGTTAAACACCGGTAAAAGGTTTACTGATTTTCCGTGAGCGAAGGGTTTAAATTGGATAAAATTCGGAATGAAGTCCGGGAGAAGATTTGTGAGTGGCACATATTCGCCAAATGGAACGAGGTGCATCTTCGCGTATCCACCGGTTATCTCTCCGTCTGGGGCTATTGACAAAACCCGGTTGTATATGTTGGCATCCTTCGCTTTCTCTGTCGCGCGTCTGTAAAATTTACCTATCGTCTCATCCATTTCGTCGCCTTCACTGGCTGTTCCGATGAGTATTGGGGTTGCTATATCGCGGAGCATGAGGAGGAATCTTCTATAGTAGGTGGGCCACTCCCCTGTCAGTGCTTCGCTTCTTATGGCTGTTTCGGGCCACACAATGAGATCCGGATTTTCCTGACCTGCTGTATGTGTTAGGTTGATATAGCGTTGCAATATCTGTGGAAATTGACGGATGTCCCATTTCTCAAGTTGTGAAATATTGCCGGGGATGAGTGCGATGTTTAACGTTTGGGAGGCTTCGGAAGCAGTGATGTCCGAATCTCTGTCTATAGCGGGTGCATCTCGGAGTTGGAAGGCACCGTAACCAAAGCAGAAGATCGTCAAAATTAGGGGTAGAATCAGGGCGGGTATCTCCTGTCGCCACCGCTGGCGGTTGCAAAGGATCGTGGCAATACCGGCGTTGAAAAACACGATAACGAAACTGATGCCGTGTACCCCGACAAGCGACGCGATTTGTATGCCAAGTAGGTTGTTCCATTGCGAGTAACCGATGCTGCCCCAAGGGAATCCTGTCATCAACCAACCCCGCACCCATTCGAGTGCTGTCCAGATAACGGCAGCTGCGATGGGAAATAGGACACCGGAACGCCACGGCACCATTCGCATCAGGATCGGAAAAACAGCGAAGTAGAGGGCAGTGTAACCCACGAGGAGCAGGTAACCGACCATCGTGGCGAAGATGTTCGCATACGGGTAGAGAAGGGCAATAGCGGTAAGCAATCCGCCGAAGAATAGAAAACCTGTGAGGTAACCGAGCCAGAAAGCCGATTTTCCACTTGCTGCGTGCCTGAGTCCAATGAAAAATGGGACAAGCGCAACCCAAGCGATCGGGAAAAGGTTGGCGTTGGGGAAACTGAGAAATAGCAGGATTGCTGAGAGTGCCGCCAGCATCCAATGTTGGTGGCGTTTTAGAAGGTTTTCCGTCATTAAAAAAGATCCGTTTTCAGCAAATGGGAGACTTTGATGAATACAATGCGTTCGGTGTCTCCTTCGACATCACGGTTGTCATTGTAGACGATAAAGAAGTTGCTTTCAGGACGATATTCATAAGCGAAGAGCGCGAAGACTCTGCGTTCGCTTTCGATGGTAAATTCTGCACTCGCTCTGGCATACATGCGCTGTGCGAACTGGTAATTCACGACCAAACGTTGCGTCCATTCCGTCAGCTGCCATACTGTCGCATCTGGTTCCCTTTCATGGAGTCGTTGCAAAATGATCTCGAAACTGAGCTTGGCAGTCGGGCGGATGGTAATTTCTGGTCGGATAAAGAAGATGTTTTTGTCGTTACGTAGACCGAAGTTACCGGTGTTTCGGATTTGCACATATTTCGGTGGAAACCATCCGACGAAGAAACGGGCGGTTCTGTCCTCATAGAGTTGGTCATCGTCGTCGTCAATGTGATTGTACCATTCAGGTCCGATAAGAAAAAAGAAATCGTAGATCCCAAAGAGTCCGCTAAAACCCGCCCTGTGATTTGTGAGTTCGCCTGCGTGGTTGACGAGGCGTTCGTATTCAACTTCACCACGAAGTCTTTCGATTGCGCCCTTATACTGCTTGTTGTAACGGCTTCTAATAACCACGCCACGTCTATCTATGCGCGGGACGAAACCGGTTTCGGGATTGAAATACTCGCCGATGTCTGCATAGATAGCGTCTATAGAGAATACATTCGTACGCCGTGCGAGTTGCACAAAGATCAGATCGTCGGCAGTACTCTCTGGCATGTCGAGTCCACCTGCTTTCCATTCTCTTGCGTATTCGAGATTAAGACTCGTAGCGGCGGGAAGTTGAATGCGTGCATCAAGCCCTCCCGCTCGGTCATACGTGCCGCCGCGTTGTTTGTTAACGCCTAAAAATCCGACAGATGAGGTTTTGCCGACTTCCCGTTGCAATCGAAGAACGGAATAGTTATAGTTCGCAAGGGGGAGTTCACCGGTTTCTATCTCTTGGTCTGGGTTTTCAGGGCCTGCGACTGCCCCCATAAAGGCGAGATTGTATTTGCTGAATTTCCCGATAACCTTTCCACCACCGAGCAAGGCTTCAACGCGTCTGCTATAAAATAGGTCGAGCGGCATCTGGAAGAGTTCATTGCCTTCAAGGAAAAATGGACGTTTTTCTGGGAAGCGGAGCGGGATGTCCGTAAGGTTTACGAGGTCAGGGTCCGCCTCAATTTGTGCGAAGTCTGGATTTAAGGTCAAGTCGATTGTGAAGTCTGCGATCGGGTACCGAAGGTCTAACCCGGCGTCTGGTTGCAGTGCAGTGGTCGTTTCACCTTCTGCGGGTTGCAGCACTTGTGGTCTTAGCGTGGCATAAGGTTTGAATTTCACGGGTCGTTTTGTAACAAGATTTGCAATTGGTAAGTCGGTGAGCTGCCCGAATCTTGACACGGCATATTGGCGTTCTCCTAAATCTGCCCACGTCTGTTCTTCTGCTGGGACTTCATCGTTGCGCCAGAAGTTGATGCCCCAAGTCGCCGTGTCCCTCCCTTTTGGGAATCGGAGTTCAGCAAACGGAATGGCGAATTCTGCTGTCCACTTATCTGTCTCTTCGCTGGCTTGACCTTGCCAATCGCAATCCCACGAGATGGCGGTACCAATCATAGACTGCCCCGTACGTCTATTTGACCCTTCATTAATGAGTCTCCGATCGGTTTGTGTGCCAAGAGGGTTCAAGGCAAATGCGTAGCAGTTCCTGCCATCAAGGAAGGTGTCAATGAGGATCTCGACATGGTCATCGGAGAAGAAAAAGGAATCGCGTCGTGTTAGGTTCGCGGCGAGTCGATTCATATCCGTTTTGAAACATTCAAATGCGACATAGAGATTATTCGCATCGTAGCCGACGTAAATGGTGGTTGGCTGCGTTGCAGGTTCTCCACGCTGCGGTTCAAATTGGAGGAGTTCACCGGTTTTAGCACTCTTTTGCCAGCATGGGTCGTCCAATTTTCCATCGATTTTTGGAGGTGTTTCAATACGGACTGCTTTAATCGTTCGGTTCGTCTGGATTTCGGGTGCCTCATCATTTGTGTCGGCAGGCGATACTTGAAGGCTCCACAGGCAGAGGACGAGGTAGACACTTAATAATAAATATGGGCGGGCAAGTCGTGCCCTAATTGTTCGCATTGGTTTATGTCTTGCGTGCCTCCTTTTGCTATCGGTCTATTTTACGATTTTAGCAGAGAATGGTTTTTCTGTCAACAGAAAAACTAAGAGTATCAGGGCTATTTAATGTTTGGCTTTCTGTGGGTTGTGTGGGATAAAACGCGATGTGAGTTTTCTCTTACAGAAAATCTAAATGACCTTAGAATTGCGTTCTATTTATTTTGTGTTTTTTTTGATTTATTTTGTGTTTTTTGTTAGAGTTACGTTAGAATACTTATGAGCATGTTTAGCGCCAAATCCATTTTTGGCGTATCAAAAGGATTTAATACAAAAACTCATTTCTTCCCAATAACGATAATGAATTTCGCTTATATTACGGGTATTTTCTTCAAGCGTCTGCTTGAACTTTCGCGTGAATAAATAAAGGAAATTGGCATGAAGATAAAGAGAATCGGAACATTCGCATTTGTATTAGTAATTATCGCTTTAACTGTCGGACTTTTCAATTGTGATAGAGTTATCTCGGTAGTGTCTGATGACGAAGTAACTCGGATAAGGAATGGAGATATTTCCATTGGTGTTGTCGTAGTACTAACGGGGCGACACGCCGAACCCTATGGACTCCCAATGCTACGCGGCTTTGAGTTGGCACAGGAAGAGATTAACAACCTTGGTGGTGGGAATCTCACGTTTATCACCGTGGACGATCAGAGCACGCCAGACGGGGCGGTGGAAGTTGTACGACATCTGATAGACCAAGGCGTATCTGCTATAGTCGGACTCGCTATCTCGACGCACCTTAAAGAGGTTGCTCCAATTGCACAAGCAAATCAGGTCATAGCTTTCAGTTCGGTCTCCTCCGCTGCAGGTTTGAGCGGGATTGGGGATTTCATCTTCCGCACCAGTCTCGCCACAAATATAAGTATTCCCAGTGGTTTGATGGTGCTTCAGAAGAAACTCGGCTATAAAAAAGTGGCGCTGATATATGATGAGATTGATGTCTATTCCACGAATAGCAACGAAGTGCTCAGAACAGCACTTGAGGGAAACGAGATTGAGATTTTGACTGAAGAAACCTTCCAAACCGGCGATACCGATTTTTCTCAACAATTAACCGATATAATGGCAATGGAACCGGACGCCCTCTTTATCTCCGCACTCTCACAAGAAATAGCGGGGATTATCGCAGCAACCTCCGATGTAGGTTTCCCTGACACTATTCACATTATTGCTCCAGATCTAAACACGCATGAAGTCCAAAAGGCAGGCGATGCTGCCGAAGGGGCAATAGCTTTTATTGGATGGTCTAATATATCTGATGCACCCGGAAACCAAGCCTTCGTTCAGAATTATCGGGCGAAATATGGTATCGAACCTAAACCTTGGGCAGCACAGTCGTATGCAACGCTCTATGTTCTCGCTAATGCAATTAAGACGGCACAATCGACAGATTCGACTGCCATTCGGGACGCACTCGCACGGACGACGGATTTTCCTACAATTTTAGGCAAATTAGGCAATTTCTCTTTTGATCCTAACGGAGACGCACTGTATGACCAGATTATAATGGTCGTCAAGGATGGAGAACTTCAGTTCTTTGAAGACGCTATGCCAGCCTCTTCATCGCAATCGGATTGATGGAAGGATAGAGAACTGCAGTTCTTTGAAAACGCTTTCTAAAGTTGCGGGCATTCACCTGAAACCGGTTTGCAAGAAGAACGCCAAGCATCAGCGGTGGTAACTTAGTGTATGTTAGAAAAAGAATTTAGAAACGAAGATCCATCCCGTAAGATTATTGCCTTTGTAGTACTTATCGTGTCCCTTATAGGTGGGGGACCGCTCGCTGTTAAAATCGGTTTGCAAGGTTTCCCGCCACTGAAAATGGCTCTTTTCCGTTGTATATTAGGGGTTATTGCTGTTGGTGGCATAGGACTATACTATGGCATGTCGATGCGGTTACGCTCTGAGGAGTTGCGCCGGTTACTTCTGATCGCTGCACTTTACACATTACATACAATTACGTTGAACGTCGGCACCCAACTTACGACAGCCTCTCGCTCGACCATTTTTTTTGTCCTTTACCCAGTTTTTACTGTTATATTCGGGCACTTTTGGCTGCCAGATGATCGGCTCTCTGTTAGGAAAGTATTGGGAGTTCTCGCTGCCTTCGGTGGTGTTTTTGTAGCACTGGCACCGAATTTACAAGGGAGTGGAGTCACAGAATACTTCCTCGGCGACCTGATTGTAATACTTGCTGCGTGTTCTTTAGCACTCCGCATCACGCTAACAAAAGTATTCGTTCAAGAGATTTACCCGCACAGACTCCTCGTCTGGTTGTTGGGTTTAAACATTCCGTGTTTTTGGGTGTTAAGTTATTTCTTTGAGCGTGAGAAGCCGATCACATGGACATTGGCAAGTGGAGCAGGATTGTTTTATCAGGGATGGGTTGTCTCAGGTTTCTGCTTTTTGGGATTGACTTGGGTGCTAAGAACATACAAGGCGAGCAAACTGGTCGTCTTTTCATTTTTAATGCCTGCGTCCGGTGTGTTGTTTAGCTACCTCTTTTTAGGAGAGGAATTGACGTTGAGTGTATTGATTGGAACTGGATTGGTCGCTGCGGGGATTTATCTTGTAAACGTGCGGCGTTAAACCAATGATATGCAAAACGAGACAGGAGGAGGATTTCATAATAATGGCTCGAAAAGGAATTATCTGCTTTTTAATCTTTGCTGTTTTCTCGATCTATGGTCCGCAAGGCCTTTCTTGGGGAAACGAATTGGCTCCTGGTATGGTGTTGATTCCGGCGGGTGAATTTGAAATGGGACGTGCGGATGGCACGACGGATGAACGCCCAGCCCATACGGTTTACGTGGATGCGTTCTACATGGACATCTACGAAGTAACGAATGCGCAATATAAGAAGTTCGTTGATGCAAACCCGCAATGGCAAAAAGATCAAATTGCGCGGCGACTCCACGATGGCACCTATCTAAGACCTTGGAGCGGAAACGACTATCCGCCTGGCCGAGGCGACTACCCAGTAAATTATGTAAGTTGGTACGCCGCAATGGCTTACGCGAAATGGGCAGGGAAGCGGTTACCGACGGAAGCGGAATGGGAGAAGGCGGCGCGAGGCGCTTTGGTCAGTAAGGCATATTCTTGGGGAGATACAATTGATGTCACACACGCAAACCATGCCAGATATATCAACGATATTGTTTCGGTTGGGCAGTATGCCCCAAATGGGTATGGTTTATACGATATGGTAGGGAATGTGTGGGAGTGGTGCTTGGATGAATATGATTCAGATTTCTATGTGGAATCCCCCCGAATAAATCCATTTTCAGGTGGCGAGCCAACAGCTGTAATAGATAATTTCCTAAATAGCGATACACCCCACGTATTTCGTGGTGGATGTTGGAGCGACAACGGTCTGTTCGTGCGAGTGGACAACCGAGATAGCGGAATCCCGATGTACGCAAGTGCCTTCGGCGGATTTCGTTGTGTGAAGCCTGTTCTACTTCAGCAAAAACCCTCCCAGTGAAAAGTACTTTTCGACACTCGGTGCTAATCTTCCCATGTGCCAATGTAAACCGAATTAAATGGATTTGCGTTTCTATAGCCAATTGCGTTATGATATTATAGTGTCAAACGCATCCAAGTAAAATAAAATTAGACAAAGAGGAGTTACAATTCAGTGGGCTGTTTTAGACGCAAAATCTTCATATTACTTTTATCAACTGCTATTTTTCTGCCAATCACCGCATTTGCTGGACCTGGACGGACGGGTGCGCAAATCTTGAACCTCGGCGGCGGGGCACGGGCAAGGGCTCTCGGAGATGCCTTTTCTGCGATGTCTGGTGATGTAACGACATCGCTCTGGAATCCGAGTGGGCTTGTCGATATGCCTGAGAGCAAACTCCGCACCGGCAAGGAAGCCGGGCAAGCCTCAATGTTTTATACCGATTACAGCGCGCCTTTCGGAGAGGCAGGCGAAGGCTTATACTACACTTTTATCTCTGGTGCGATGCCCCTCGGCGATATTGGAACTGTCGGTGCAACCCTCCAGATGCAAGGACAGGGGACGATCGCGGTGACATCCGACTCTCCTGATGTGCTGCGTGAGGAGAGTCTCGGCACGAACTTCGCTTTGACATTCTCTTATGCCGATCGGGTTACGGAATCCTTATCGGCAGGTATCAACGGCAAGATGATTCGGATGGTCCTTGGCCGCGAAAGCGGCACCTCTTATGCTGTTGATCTCGGTATGCAATACCTCCTTCCTTTCGATCTTATACCCACAACGGTCGGTGCCGCAATCCAGAACGTCGGCCCGGGTATCTCTTTTATTGATGAAAACCAAGCAGATCCGTTACCTCGGTTCTTACGGATCGGGACTTCAATGAGTCTCTACCAAGATAGGTACAATCACCTCCGCCTTGTGAGTGGTATTACAGCGTATATTGATAAGTTGACAGAAGATGAACATGAATTAGCTGTAGACTTAGAACGGCTTAACGCTGAAAGAGAAGAAAAACTCACGTCAGAGCAGTTGCTTTCCGATCGCGGGGTTGGTATTCGCGCATTTGAATGGCGACATCTTCAAAAAAATCTCGGTTTGGAGTACTGGCTCGGAGGGATACTCGCATTACGGGTCGGCTACAAGTCTGAACCCGGCATCCACTTGCCAGACTGGACAGATCACATTACCGCCGGTATCGGGGTCCAAGTCTATCTATTCAATATCGACTTTACAATCGGACCGAGTTTTGGTCCAAGCCGCGCCCGACTCTATGAAACCACTGCGATGTTCATCTTTTAGAAGGGATACGATAAAAATTGAAGTTCAACACCTGTATTCTAACGATCCTGCTAATATTCGGTCTATCGTCTGGTGTCTGTTTAGCATTTGAAAGTGCCGATGCGCCATTGTTCACGGCTTTCTATTTGGATTCCGCGCTCGGTACGCGGACACTCGCCAATCAATCTGCTGTTACTATGGAAGCGACTCAGGGGTTACAACCGCGGAAGTCTCCGAACGAAGCGTTCCTCTACTCACTCATCGTTCCCGGTATGGGGCAACTCTATACCGGTGCCAAGCGCGGATACGTTTATATGGCTGCGGAGGTGGGACTGCTCACAACCTATTTTATTCTCCGAAATAGTGCCTCAAACACGCGCGAGGATTATCGCGATCTCGTCAGACAGCATGTAATCTTTGACGGTCCTGGCTCCTTTGAGGATTGGGACCCGATTGAAGATTTTGAACACGCCACGCAATATGAGAATTGGGACCACGTTTACGATTCAGAGGAGACTCGGAGGCGCACTGGCAAATGGTATTGGGACGATGCGAAATCCTTTAAAGACGAAGCCGATGTAGACATTGAGTTTGATTCACCGCATCGCTTGGCGGCTTTCGACTTACGACAGCAAGCGAATGACACTTTTCAACTTGCCCGTACAGTGTTAGGCGTGGCAATCTTGAACCACGTTGTCAGTGCTGTGGAGGCACGCATTACAACCAAACGTATTAATACGCGCTTGCAAAATTCGCTAACACAGGCAGAAATGGGAACATTTAAGATAGATGTACAAACTGACATATCAACGGGAACACTTGCGGGGGTGCTTGTCCTCCGAAAAAGATTTTAACAGGACTTACGCAAAATTGAACTCAGACCCCTATCTTTAGTGTGCCATGGACTTATGGGTCTGGGACTCGGTGCGGTTAGGAAACCGCACCTACCGGTGAGGTGCGTAAATCCTACTTTAAAAAGGAGAAATCTATGCCATCAGAGATACCACAACTTTTAGAAGATCTCAATTCGGTTACTGCGATTCCTATTATTCCTTTCAAAGACGACAGAATTGATTATACTGGACATGCGAAAAATGTTGACTATTTGATGCGCAATAACTACCTCGACCAAGGACGAAAGCGCGTTATCGCTATTGCTGGAACAAGTCTCATCCATCACATTAGTGAGACGGAACAACTCCGTCTTATTGACAAAACTGGACAGCAAATAGGGGACGACGGTATCCTCATGTCTGGCATTGTCCCAAACCCTATCCGCCAAGCCGGTCAACTCATCGAAGCACAGAGCGAACTCCAAAGACCACCGGATGTGTATCTGCTCATGCCGTTAACGGGGGTCTCGAATCCAGAAGGGATTTATGACGAGTACATGAAATTCGGTGAGACGTATGGCACTGCGTGTGGTGCGCGTTTCCTCTATTATTTTCGTCAGAAACGCGATCTTTCCGCCGTTATCCGCCTACTCAACGATTCTCCGTACTTCGTCGGTGTGAAGATTGGAACGGGTGAAGAAGATGTCCAAGCACTCGTAGAGGGTGTTGGCGACAGTGGGATTGTGATGTGGGGTATTGGAGACAGATGTACACGTCCAGCACAGTTGGGAACGAAAGGACATACCTCTGGTATTGCGGTCGCTTTTGCGCGTGCCTCGGACGAGATTAACAACGCACAACGGCGGGGTGATTATGAGACCTCGGCGCGTATTGAAGCCGATATCGAACGGCTGGAGGAGATCCGTTTCATGAACGAACGCGTCTATAACTATTCCGCTGTTGTTGAAGCGATGCTCCTTAGCGGTTTTGACGATATTGAGGCGGGAGGCGGTGGTCCGTTTAATCCGCGTGTTCCGTCTGAAATTCAGGAACAACTCCGAGAAGTCACGCATAAATTGAAAATGTATCATTAAAGTCAAATGCTATGTTCCGTTTGGCAAAGGGATGAAAATAACCCCGAAAATGCCTTGACAAAAGTCATGATTTTGCGTTAAAATAACCCGAACTGCCACCTGAAAGGTCATAGACGTTTGAATACAAAGTCTTCTCAAGCGAAAAGTATATCACTCTTTAGTTTCGCACAGAATATTGGATTGACGAATGCCATCATCTTTATCGTGATGGTTGTAAGTTATCTATTCACCGCGCCACCCGTTTCGGTCAGTAGTTTCTCCGAGCGACTTCGGTTGATAGTCGCCGATATAGGTGCTGTGATCCCGGCAGCATTTTTTCTCACATTTGCGATTGATGTAGGAGGGTCGTTACTTATGTTATTCTGGAATCTAATGAAACGCGAATTAAATAGATATGACGCGAAACTTATAGAAGAAGGAAAAGCCGAGGGTATAGAAGAAGGAAAAGCCGAGGTTTATCAACAGATAGCCGAGTGGAACGCCCGACGACTCGCAGCAGCAGCAAAAGGCATCCCTTTCGATGAACCCCCACCCGCCCAAAACGGGGACCAAACTAATCCGTAATTTCCTCAACTACTACGAGAAGAATCGAACATGTCTTTTGATAGTTTAGCCCTCCGTGTTGTTGTTCATGAACTTCAAGATGCGCTTGTAGGTGCGACGATTCGCCACATTGAGCAGGCGAATGCGGACACCTTTTCGTTCAAGGTCGGTCGCGCCGCAGAAACGTATTGGCTGACCTTATCGGCACATTCATTGCATGCCCGGGCACATCTCATTGAGAAACCGCCCCCTGGACAGAAGCAATCTTACCTTGCAGATTTCCTTGCAACGCATCTCAGGCGTGGCACAATCACGGCGATTGAACAACTCGGTTGGGATCGGATACTCAAGATAACCGTCCAACCTGTCTCCGACGACCCTATCCGGCCCTCTCCAAAAGTCCTTATCGCAGAATTCATGGGCAAATATAGCAACATCATCCTCATTGATACAGTAGATGATCGGATTTTGGAAAGTTTCAAGCGTATTGATGAGACAATGAGTCGGCATCGCGAGATTTTGCCGGGTGAGACTTACACCTTACCGCCGCAACAGGAGAAGGCAGATCCGTTGACGTTAGACGAGGAGGCGTTTACTGAACTCACCGGTGGACGGGAACAGGTGAGTTGGCGGCAACTTTTTAATAAAATTGACGGTTTCGGTCCGACGCTCGCAAAAGAGGTCGTCGCACGGGCAACGGATGAAGGACTCTGGGCTGCCTATCAGCAGGTTATTGCTTATTTCGATTCGGCGCGTGCCACACCACAACTGTTTATGGATGGTGGTGAACCGGTTGCAGCGGCACCGCTGCCGTTATATCAATTCCCGCAAGCCTCCTGTCAACCCTTTGACACGATGAGCGAGGCACTAAGTGCTTACTACGGTGCAATTACGCTCAAGGAACAGACGGATTCGGAACGGCGTGCCCTCACACAAGCGTTGAAGAGACAAGAGAATCTACTCCAACGGAAAGCGGATGGACTTTGCAACGACTTAGAGCGTGCCGAAAAATCTGAAGATTATCGCATTCAAGGTGAATTGCTTCTCGCCAATTTACACACGATCACTCGTGGGCAAGAACAGGTCGAATTAAAAAACTACTACAGTCCTGAATTAGAGATGCTATCAATCCCACTTAATCCTGAACAGACACCTTCCGACAATGCGCAAGCCTATTTCAAGAAATACACGAAGGCGAAACGCGGACGCTCACGTATCTTGCAGTTAATTTCGGACCTGGAAGCGGAACAGGAGACGCTCCTACTTTATGCTTCTAAATTGGAGGAGGCTGACACTTTAAAAGCGTTGCAGCAGCTGCGCCTTGAGTTTGTTAAGAACGGCTATATTAAGGCATCCCAGCACGGAAAACAGAAACAGGATGTCAGCGAAGGTCCCTTCCGAAGATATACCTCTACCAACGGGTTTCAGATATATGTGGGTCGGAACAGTCAATCGAACGATCTGCTCTTGCGTCAGATTGCCAAACCGCGCGATATGTGGCTCCATACGAAGCAGATTCACGGTTCACATGTTATCATCCGTAACCCGGAGAACCGACAAGATATTCCGATGCCGACGTTATTGCAAGCGGCGCAACTCGCCGCTTATTACAGCAAAGCGCATCATGCGAGCAATGTCCCTGTTGATTACACGTGGGCGCGGTATGTGGTGAAGCGTAAGGGGAACGTTGCGGGGTATGTGCATTATACGCGTGAGAAGACGTTGTATGTGGAGCCTGCTGTGCCGAGGTCGAAAACGTAAAAATCTTGCTTTTTTATCGGTTTTCGATTATCATTTTATGTTAGTGTAGGTACCAATGAACAAACGCCATCAAAGGACATTGAACGCGATCTTTGCCCAACCCATTTCCGGGAATATCAAATGGCGAAATGTTGAGACTTTGTTGAAAAATTTAGGAGCTGTCTTGAATGAGCGGGCAGGATCGAGAGTTGCTGTTTCTCTTAAAGGTCGTGTCGCTTATTTTCATCGTCCGCATCCAAGTCCAAATATGGATAAAGGAGCAGTCAGGGATCTAAGAGAATTTCTCAAAAATGTGGGGATTATGCCATGATTGAATATAAAGGCTATATCGGAGCTGTTGATTTTGACCCAGAAATCAACCTCTTTCACGGGACAGTGATTAATACCAACGATGTAATCACATTCTATGGGGCATCTGTGACCGAACTTCGCGAGGAGATGCAGAGGTCAATTGAAGGCTATATTGAATTTTGCAAGGAGCAAGGAAAAGTACCCGAAAAGCCTTTTTCGGGTGAGTTCTCGCTTCAAATGAGCCCTGAGACACCTGATTTGAAAAACACTATTGCGCATATTCTTGAACACGAGCAACACTTGTCAAATGCTAATGAAGCAACTCTCCAGCAATACATGGTCTTACCGATTTTAAGGGCTTTAGGGTGGGACGATGCCAATTTAGCATCAATGGAAGTGCTACCAGAATATAAGGTTGAAAGTAAAAGAGCCGATTATGCTTTACACATCAAACGGGAAGAAAGACCTGTGGTGCTCATTGAATGTAAGCGGTGGGGTCAACCAATTGGAAAAAACGAAGAGCAAATCTGTTTCTATGCCTATAGTGGAAATATCCCCCTTGCGATAATTACAAATGGTAAACTTTGGCGGTTTTACCTCTCTCGGTGGGAAGCCCCAAGTTTGAGTGATAGGATTTTTTGCGAAACCGACATTGAAAATCGAGAGGCTGCTATTTCTGATTTAGAGAAATATCTCTTAAAATCCAACGTAGCGTCCGGTGAAGCAGAAGTGGATGCCGAAATCGCATTGGAGGAAAAGCAAGGACCTGATTCTTCTTCCGAGTCCGCCCCAATTCATCCTAAAACTAATCCTGTTAATGCGGTAATTAATCCGAAAACGATAGAACCAGAGGCAACCGTTGATGGAGAATGGACGATAGATCGGGTTAGAAATTTGGTGCCCCAAGAGCTTAAGGTACATTATGAATCAAAATATAAAAAAAGATGGGATGCATTTTACAAAGCCATTGCAGCTGCACAGAATTTAATTCAAGCGAAAGGATGGATATTGGATGTAAGATTCACGAAAGAACGTTGTGGCTTTTGGTTGATAGACGGAGGTAAAAATAAAAAACAGCTGATCTTTGGTGTCAAAATTACTTTTTCCCCTCCTCGATTCTTTGCCAAAATAACCGAAGAAGAGGTGGGCAGTTTGTCAAATCAATATGAATGCAAAATGGTATCTTATTATTCTAGATCGCAAAGGGCCTTTTATACTATTCCTGAAGATCTAACCGAACTTCTCCCCGTCCTTGAATTTGCCTATAACAAACATCGCGGCAATTAATTTCGATAAGTGCTTATTGTGAATACTCTCCTATCATCTTACTAAGGACATTCAGTTTTCATAGACATGGCACTCCGCTGGAGTGCGGGTGTTTGGACATATTGTTTTCTATAGACATGTTGCTCCGCTGGAGCAAGGACGTTATGGAAATTTCGTCTACTGTGGAGAGAAAAAACTGGATGTCTCTGCCCATCCACCAAAATTCATAGACATCAACTTTCAATTCTGTTATACTATACGCCACAGACGAACAAAGGAGGAATCGCAATGAAACTGGTTAAGTTGTCAGGCCTGATTGCACTATTTTGTGCTATCAGTCTTTTTCCAACAGGAGTCGCTACGGCATTAGACGAGTGGATATATGTTGATTTAGAAGAAAAGTCAAACACATTCCTTGTCGGGCACCAATGGTGGACCAAGACCCCTGGTGACAGCACACTCTCTCTGCTGCCTATTGATAAAGTGGGGACCTTTGAGGGACCCGATGGGAAGGTCAAATTCCAGATTATTGACGGGGCAATCGTCGTTTTCGGCACCAATGCAGTGCAATGGCCCAAGGCAGTCGAAGGCATTGTTGTTGAAGGTAAGGCGAAATTTATCTACTTCCTTCACGCAACCGGATGGGAACAGAACGGTGTTCCAAGTTACGTATTCGTCATGAACTACCGGGATGGAAAAGAGGAAGAACTTGAGATGATCTCAGGTTTTAACTCGGATGATTGGTGCCATGACGATGCCGCACTCGAAGATGATAACTCCGTTTGGGGATGGGTCAAGAAGGCAGGCGGTCCTTGTGGACATGCCGGATTGATTACCACCAAATGGGAGAATCCGCGCCCGGATATCTGGATCGATACCATAGATGTCGTCTCTCTGGAATTGGGGTCGGTGCCTGTCATTCCAGCGATTACGTTGGGTGAGGCGACGCTTGATGTGGAACCTGCGGGGAAATTGTCGGTTACTTGGGGGAGTTTAAAGGATTCACGTGGATTTTAGCATATTTCGTTCTTCTGAGTAGGCGAGGTTTTGCAGCGTACACGCTCCGGGGAATGCCATTAAGGCATTCATACCGTTGATTCATGCGATGTGCATTCTAACCTCGCCTATTTTTTTATTTTTTCGAGTGCCACCGATAAAAAATTGACTTTACACATCGTGTATGCTATAATTATAGGAGCGATTTTTAAACGCAACACTTTATATTTAACACTACAATACTAAAACAGATACAGGAGGAATTCAATGCCAGCAAAGCAAATTATCTTTGATGAAGAAGCAAGGGTGGCGCTCAAGCGCGGGGCAGATACCCTCGCCGATGCCGTGAAGGTCACCCTTGGTCCCCGTGGAAGGAATGTCGTCATTCAAAAATCTTTCGGGGCACCGCTGGTAACCTGCGATGGTGTCACCGTCGCAAAAGAAATTGAACTCCCGGACCCATACGAAAATATGGGTGCCCAACTGCTTGAGTCCATCGCGACGAAAACCAATGATGTCGCTGGAGATGGGACGACAACCGCTACGCTGTTGGGACAGGAAATTCTTCATGAGGGTCTCAAAAACGTTACTGCCGGTGCCGACCCGATGCAACTGAAAATCGGTATAGACAAAGCGGTAGTCGCCGCAGTTGATGCGATCACTGCACAGAGCCGTGCGGTTAGCACACATGAGGAAATTCTACAGGTAGCCGCAATCGCTGCAAACGACCCCGCAAACGATAGCAATATCGGAACGATTGTCGCTGAAGCGATTGGGAAGGTTGGAGAAGACGGAGCAATCACTATTGAGGAAGGTAGAACCTCAGAAACCATGGTTGATATTGTTGAGGGCATGCAATTCGATCGGGGGTTCTTATCACCAAACTTTGTGACGGATGCCCAGGAACAGGTTGTTGAATTTGAGAACCCCTATATTCTCATCAACACCGAGAAAATTAGTTCCGTTGCAACCCTTGTGCCGATTATGGAAAAGGCGATGCAGCTCGGGAGACCGCTCTTCATTATTGCCGAAGATGTTGAAGGTGAAGCACTCTCTGCCTTGGTTGTTAATAAACTCCGTGGGACGCTTCAGGTTGCCGCTGTGAAAGCACCAGGCTTTGGAGATCGGCGGAAAGAGATGTTGGAAGACATCGCAATCCTCACGGATGGTCAGGTCATCTCGGAAGAGACGGGTATCCGATTAGAGAACATCGTCGTCGGTATGCTCGGCACAGCCCGCCGTGTCGTCGTTGATAAAGATAACACGACGATTGTTGGCGGTAGTGGCGCGAGAGAGGCGGTTGAGGGACGAGTTGCACAGATCCGGACGCAAATAGAGGAGACGACTTCCGAATACGACCGCGAGAAGTTAGAGGAACGCCTCGCTAAACTTGCGGGGGGTGTAGCTGTTGTTAACGTCGGTGCTGCTACGGAAGTGGAGATGAAAGAGAAGAAGGCTCGCTTTGAAGATGCGCTCGCCGCAACGCGCGCCGCCGTTGAAGAAGGCATCGTTCCCGGCGGCGGAACCGCACTCTTACGCGCCTCAGCATCTCTCAGCGGACTGGAATTGGATGGCGACCAAAATACTGGGCTCGATATTGTTCGGCGGAGTTTACTCTCACCCGTCCGTGCAATCGCAGAGAATGCCGGGTTGGAAGGTTCAATTGTGCTGGCGAAAGTGCAGGAGGGTGAAGGCAATTACGGGTTCAACGCGGCGACGGACGAGTACGGCGACATGCTCGAAGCAGGGATCGTCGATCCAACAAAAGTTGTCCGTTCAGCACTTCAGAACGCCTCCAGTATTGCTGGCTTGCTCTTAACGACGGAGACACTCGTTACTGAGATTGAAGAGCCACCGGATGCCGCTGCCGCCGCAGCCGATCCGCATGCTGGACATTTCCATTAGGGGTATTTGTTGATAGGTGTGCTTCCTGAGTGCACCTATCATTTTTGTATGTGATAGCGGGGTTCCATCCCGCTGTCCCAATCACAATCAAGGCAGAACATCACTTTTGGTCCCAAGTATTGGATGTTCTCGCTTCCGCATTCTGGACATATCTTTATAGGCTTTTCGATTTCGACCCCTTCTCCTTGAAAGATACTCAGATAGTACACCTTCAATTCGCCTTGGTAACGGTGCCCCATTGGGCAGCGTACCGAATGTGTGTCATCATTTTCAAAGCGTTCGATCGTTTCCCGAAGGAACGTCAAACGATGGTGGCAAATTGGACACGGGTTCGGGATTAATTCCTTGAGGATAACCAAATCCGTATTGTCCTGTTCAATAGAGAGCGGCAAGGCGAGGTGATGTGCCACCTGCAAGTGTGACAGCCCTTGCGTGCCGAGTTTTTCGGAAAGTTCCGTAACAATTTGCGAATAACTTCCGGTGCTCAGCACGATCTCTGTCGGGACCATCGTTCCACCTTTTAAGCTGGAAAGAAGCCGATAAATGCGTTCTAAAATGGGTACCATCTCCTACACCTTCTATGAAAGAGAATTAGACTGTCTTACCCTCAGTTGATTGAGAGGCGAGTGTCTGACTGCTGCTTCGTGCCAGTGGCGATACACTCCGCTGCGAGCGATAGGCATCTGTCGGTTGATTGCGAAGCAAAATTAGGTCGTCTCCGTCCCGCTCAATAATGTCGTTTTCCATCAGCGTTGTTTCAATTTTCCGCATACTCGTCATGAAACTGATAGTGACACGCGCTGTTGCTTCTAATTTGATTTGCCAACCGGTCGCTGTTTTCATCCGCGTGAACCGTTCGTTAATATCAAGCGACTGCATCTGTGCGGCGTTGATGATAACACCGCTCTTTGCCTGTATTGCGTCTTGGGTTTCAACCGCGCTCTCGTGATTGTTTTGCTCTGCCATAGTATGCTCCGTGTCTATAATGGAATTGAGTTGAACGTATTTTATCATGCATATTTCGGATTGTCAAGTCAGTTTTTGGTTGGCTTAGGGCTATTCAGTCCCCATCAGGAGTCTTCCAAGTCGTTTGAATTGTTACCAGACCGCTCTTATCTTAATTAACAACGAATAACGAACAACTGCTTGACATCTGTCTCTCAATTAGACTATAATATGTAAAGAAAGGAATTGGGAGCGATATGCGATTCACCTATTTTTGGCCCGGATGGGCAATAGCACTCGGTATCGGCATTGCCGTTGGCGTAACCGTATTCCTCTACTTCCGGGTAGCGCGTCCGATGCGTCCGAGGTATCGAGTTTTGCTCGTTGTGCTGCGGAGCTGCGCAGCATCAATCTTACTTGTTTGTCTTTTAGCCCCGGTCGTTATTGAGAAAAAGGACATTACACCACCGACCCACCTCTCCATTCTGGTAGATACATCGCGAAGTATGGAACTCGTGGATGAACCCACGGATGAGGTGCCTAAGTCGAGACTGCGTCAGGTGAATCAACTCTTGTTTGATGTTCCGAGAGGCTTCCTTCAGGCGTTGCAGGCTCGATTTGAGGTACATCTCTACCCTTTCGATACCGGACTCCATCAAAGTGTTCCGCTTGCACAAGGTCTTGATGTTGAAATGCCTCAGTTTGAACCTGAAGGGGCACTTACTGATATTAGCAGCGCGATACAGGAAGCAGCAGCGACATGGAAAGGGCAACAGGCTGCGGGTATTGTGCTACTTACGGATGGTGGACACAATTCCGGGAAATTTCCTTTAGCAACTATTACTGGATTAGAGATGCCAGTCTACGCAGTGGGTGTCGGTGCGGTGGAACCCCCAAAGGACGTTCAGATTCAGCACATTGATTATGCGCCGATTGCCTACACCGGTCATGAAAACACTATCCGGGTGAATGTAACGCAAACCGGCTATACTGGTAAGACCACCCGACTGTCTCTGCGTGAAGCGAGCGAAAATACCCTCGTAGCTGCTGAAACGTTGACCTTTGGACATGACTTGCAGACTGCGACCAAACCCGAAACGGAGGAAGTTGGGACAGGGACCACTACTAAACAGATAGTTGAACTGAAGTTAACACCACAGACCGAAGGCAATTTCCAGTATACTGTGACACTGCCAGCACTTGATGGTGAACTGACGGAAGCGAACAATCAAAAGACGTTTTCGGTGAAGGTGGTGAAGGCGAAACTCAACGTTTTCTATCTTGAAGGTAGACCTCGATGGGATTACACCTTCTTGAAACGGGTGTTGGCGCGGGATCCAGATGTTGAGGCGACCTATGCGATCTTGTCACGCGGCAGGTCAAGACGGATGGCTACTGATGCCGCGATTGAACGTTTAGATGGTTATTATCCGCAATCTACACCGGCATCCGAAACACTGAGATTCCCTGAGACATCCGCGGAGCTCTCTAAATACAATGTGCTGATTTTAGGAGATTTAGGGGACACACATCTTACTGAGGCACAGCAACTCGCAATCGTTGACTTTGTTGAAGTTCAAGGCAAACCTGTTATTTTTTTTCCGTCTCGGAATATGCTCGGTGTAAATGGATTGAGAAACACAGAATTGGCGCACTTATTGCCGATTGATATACCCGCAAACGGATGTCGTGTACACGACGCAGAATTCACCGTGCAGCTGACGCAATCTGGGCTGTTTCATCCGATGCTCCAGATGGGTGACAGCGGCGGCACACTGGAAAATAACACTGCTATATGGCAAAACATCCCTGTTTCCTTATCGCGGTTTTTTAGCGGATTTCAGCTCAGAGGCGGTGCGACTGTCCTTATGGAGAACGGAGAAGGAGTACCTGTTTTGGTACTTCAAAGAGCGGGTTTGGGCAAAAGTCTGCTTATCGCGGCAGAAGGGCTCTGGAATTGGGATTTTGGTGTTAAAACTTTTAAAGACAATCGCTATCGGACACTCTATTCACGTTTCTGGGCACAGGTTATCCGATGGATGGCGACGCATACTGATGACGAGAAGCTTTATCTCACCACGGATGCCGCAACCTACACGATAGCGGATGTGGCTAAAGTTACGGCGTATCTGTATTCTGAGACCTATCAGCGACAAACAGACGCAACGGTTCAGATTGAGGTAGTCCCCCCTGACGGAACGCCGTTTCAACTCAGGATTCACAGCGCGACGGAAAACGCGAACGGATCGGCACCGCAACAGCGCATAACGTCTGACATTGGAAACCTCTATACTGCCCAATTCGAGCTCCTACAGAAGGGAACTTACCGGATTCGGGCAGTCAGCAGAAGTCGGGGCTTAACGTTGGGTGAAGATCAGATTGATATTTATGCCCATCCGCAGCTTGCTGAATTAGAGGCACCCCAACTCAATGAGGTTTTACTGAAAGAACTCGCTGAACAGACGGGTGGTGCTTATTTCACGGTCGCGGACGCGGCATCGCTCCCCGATAACATTGCCAAGGTCCAAAACCCTGTGTTTGTTGATGCCGAACGTGAACTCTGGTCACATCCGTTGGTTCTCTTTGCTGTCGTCGGATTATTAGGGACTGAATGGTTCTTGCGTAAGCGGATTGGATTAGTTTGAAGGGGGCTTGGACGGCAAAGCGAAACATTTTATGATGCGATTGATGAAGTGGAGATACTCCTTTTTTGTGTGTTGTCTCCTATTTTGCACAGCGATTGGCACGCCAGAGACCGGTGAGAAGTTTACTATCGCTCAGGTCCACTATGGCGGTGGCGGCGATTGGTATGGCGACGCGACGACAATTAAGAATTGGCTCCACCTCCTTCGCACGCGAACGGATATTGAAACCGCCGAGGATAGAGTGATTCTTAAGTTGACAGACCATATTCTTTACCAATATCCGATGCTCTACCTTGTAGGACACGGAAATGTCCGGCTGACTGAAAGCGAAGTAGAGATTTTGCGGGACTACCTCATGAACGGTGGGTTTCTTTTTGCCAACGATGATTACGGACTTGATGAAAGTTTTCGCCGTGAAATACGGCGGGTGTTTCCCAATCAGGAATTACAACCGATACCGAACACGCATCTGATTTACCGATGCTTCTATGAACTCGACGGGTTGCCCAAGATCCATGAACACGACGGCGAACCCGCACAAGGGTTTGGACTTTTTCACGATGGCAGAATGGTTGTTTATTACGTTTACAGTGCTGACATCGGTGATGGACTTGAGGATGCCGATGTACATCCAGAGGATACGCCGCAGGTTCGCGAACTCGCAGCGAAAATGGCGGTGAATATTGCCGTTTATGTCCTGACGCATTGAGGGCTGTTGGTTAAATGAATACACAAAATGTAGATCATGCTTACAAAAACTTGATAATGCAGCTGCGTGCGATTCGGCGGCAATGGCGATGGCTCATTTTCTCAGAAGGGTTGCTGAAATGTCTCGGTATTCTTGCCCTTCTTGGGACAGGACTCCTCGTCGTTTTTGCGTTTAGTTTACCGATATGGCAACTCCCATTTTCGCATTGGATACGTATGGGTCTTCTGTTGTTGTCAATAGGTCTTGCTGTCTACGCCGTAGTCCGCGCACTTGTGCTGCCGCTCCGTCGCAGATTGACAGATGCAGCCGTCGCAGCACGCCTTGAATCGACACAAGCAGAAAGTGGGTTTGCATCCGAAAATCGGATTCTGAGTGCCGTCCAACTCTGGCGTACGTTAGCGGATAACCGACTCGGATATGCACCGGAATTCATTGCGCATCTGATTCTTCAAACCAGCAGAGATATGGAACAGGTCCAGACCAAACAGGTGTTTCAGTCCGAGTTTCGGAAAATCAGGCGGAACGCGGGGGTCGCCGTTGGCGGTGTAGGGCTTCTCCTTATCACATCCTTTTTCTTGCCGACGGCTTTCATGGACTTCGCGCACTCGTTTCGGACACTGCCCACGACGTTCCAGACGGACACCGACGGTCTAAAAAATCTTATTCAGATTACAGAAATTCAGCCCGGTAACGCCCAAGTCGAGCGAGGCAGTGACGTTGACATCACTGTGCAAGTAAATGGACACTTCGGCGCGCCTGTTGAACTCTATTACCGCGTCGGAGAAGCCGAGGAAGCCGCATCAACAACAAAATGGCAATCCGTGCTGATGCAGAGAACCGCTGCCCCTGTAGATGATGGTGATGGACAGGTTTCCGCATTTTCCTCGTTATACCGTGTGACGCTTGAAAAGGTGAGTCGTCCGCTCCAATACTACATTTCTGTCGAATCGGTAGGGTCTGAGCAGTATCAACTGACGATCAGCGATGAACCGGTTATCACACAATTTCAGTATCGACTCAACTATCCTACTTATACCCAACTCCAACCGCAAACGCTACCAGCAAACACTGGTAATATTGAGACACTTTTCGGAACAGAGATCGTATTCACAGGGGAGAGCAACAAACCGCTTGAGAAAGCATCCCTTGTGTTTGAGGTATCTGACGATACGCCGTTAGCGATTAAAGCGGCAGCTACACGTCAGTCAAACGGACAACCAATGGAAGAAGGGCAGCTACCGGAAACAACGCAAATGTCTCGTGGCATCCAAGGCTCTTTTATCGCACAACAGAGCCAGAGGTACCACATCCATATCACTGACAGTGAAGGTTTCATGAATCGGGACCCAATTAACTATACACTCACCGTTTTTGAAGATGCCGTCCCGGATGTCTCTATCGTTGCCCCGGCGCGGGATACTGTCTTAGATAATAGTATGTTGGTGGAACTGAAAGTAGAGGCAACGGATGATTATGGAATACAGGCACTCCAACTCGTCTATCGTGTTGAGGTCGAGGGTGCTGAGGAAGTGAATGTGCCATTAAAACGGTGGGGGATTGAGGGTGCTGATGTTCGTAGGTCTGTCTTTCTGAATTATACTTGGGATGTCGATCGGATTGGTATTTTTCCGGGTGAAGTGCTTGCCTATTACGTTCAAGCCTTGGACAACGATGATGTTTCTGGACCGAATATTGGTAAGTCGCCTACCTATACGCTTCGTTTCCCATCGCTCTCGGAAATGTACGATTCAGTTGCTGCCGAGCAGGAAGCGGAACAACGTGGACTCGATGAACTCTTTGACGAACAGGCAGATGCTACAGGGTTGGTTGATAACCTCCTTGATACTATGAAGCGAATGGGCAGGAGCAATCAGGAACTTACGCGCAACGATGAAAATCTCATGCAGCAGGTGCTTGAAAATCAGAAACAGATTGAGGAGACAGCGAAGCAATTAATCGAAGATATGCAGCAGACGGCGGAGGATATGGAGCAGAATCAGCTTTTTGACACTGAGACGATCCAGAAATATCAGGAGCTCCAAAACCTGATGGAAAAAGCACTCTCTGAAGAGCACAAAGAGATTTTGCAGAAGTTGTCTGAGGCGTTAGCGAACCAATCGCTGACTGAACGACAAGGGGCAATGCAGGAAGCGAATCTCAGTCAGGAACAGTTTTTACAACAATTGGAACGCGCCAAATCGCTCTATGAGCAGATCCTGCTTGAGCAGGAATTAGAAGCCGCTGCGAAACAGGCAGCCGCACTCGCTGAACAACAGAAAGAATTGATGGATACATTGGAGGCGACGGGTGGATCCGCACCTTTGAAGGATCTCGCACAAAAAGAGGATCGCGTCGGTGAGGAATTCGGACGCCTCAGTGAGAAATTAGAGAAACTCGGTACTGATATGAAGGCACTCGCGAAAGACAACGAAAACGCGCCGCCGCAAATAGAACGACTCGGGGATGAAATCCTCCGCCTCAATCAGTTTGCGCATGAATATCAGCTGCCCGAAATGCTCGATACTACCGGTGCAAACCTCCGAAGTGGACAGAACAGCGAGGCACTCGAATCGGGACGCGGCGCGCAACAGACCTTGATGGAACTCGCACAAGGCTTGGATAACGCTTTGGCATTCATGGAAGGGGCGAACGCAAACGAGTCTTTGACCGTGATGCGTGAAGCGGTTGAAAGTGGGCTCTATCTCTCGCATCTCCATGAAAAGGTTATTAACCAAACGAACGACATTCTCGTCGCTGGACAGACAAATGCCTATATCCAGAGCGAAATCTTGAAATTGCAGGAACTCGCAGCGGATGAAATTACCACGGCGGAAGGGATTACACAACTTTCAAGTAAACTCTGGGAGTTAGGGGGACGACAGATACAGGTGCCGCCTGAAGTCGTCTTGCATCTCAATGCTTCCAACGATGCGCTCTCTCGTGCGGCACGCGCTTTAGAGGATAGGCAGCCGAGCCTCGCGCTCCCGATTCAGAGAGCCGCACTTGCTGATCTCAATCAAGCCATCTTTGAACTCCTTGAGGCGATGGCACAGATGAACCAGCAGATGGGTGCTGGTGGGTTTGAAGATATGATGCAGCAGCTTGAACAACTTACCGAGGGGCAGGAGCAGTTAAACCAGATGGCAGAGCGTCTAAATCAACAGATGCGTGAGCAGGGGCAAACCCCAGGACTACAACAGATGATGCAGCAACTCGCTGCCCAACAGCAGCTGATCCGAGAGGCAACGCAACGTCTCGCAGAACGCGCTGAGGAAATGGCGCAAATGCTGGGTAGCCTTGAAGAGGTCGCTCAGGAGATGAATACGGTCGAAAAATCTCTCCAACAAGGAAGGCTTGATGATGAAGTGCTTGATAGACAGGCGCGGATTTTGACTCGGATGCTTGATAGTCTAAAATCGTTGCAGAAACGGGATGTCGGCAAGCAGCGGAAGGCAGAAGTCGCGAAAACCTCTGCTACTCCGGCGCAGGAAGTTCCACCTTTGCATCCCGAATTGCTCGAAATCGTTCGGAAGTTAGAAGCTGCGCCGAATGCCAAGGAATTTGAGGATATTCCGTTTCAGTATCGTGAGCAATTAAGGCAATACTTTAAGGCACTCTCACAAAAGACGCAGTAGTTCCAAAAACCGAATACGTGATCGTGAGGAGATGGGTATGCCTGATAAAGTCGGAGTACAACAAGTGCACATCTCGCGACGGCATTTCTTGAAACAGGCAGCGACTGCCGCTGTCACCGCGACTGTTGCGCCGGAGGTTTTAAATGCCTTTGGTGCGCAAACGAGCAATGCGACTCGCAAAAATGTTCAGATCAATACGAAGGAGAAGAAAATGAAAACAGCAGTGAGCATCGTTGAAGATGCGTTCTACATTAATGGTGAAATTACCTACCCGGGACGTTTCTACCAAGATAATAAAATCGAAGGATTGCTCATGAACACCCGCATGGTGCAAGGCATCTTCGATGATAGGAACCCAGAGACCATTCACTTGTGGGAATATCCAGATACAGGGGAATGGGACCCTGAGCGCAATACGCGTGAATTTTTAGCGGCGATGCCGACATGGCGCGCACACGGTGTGCTGGCGTTCACTATCAATTTCCAAGGTGGGAGTCCAGAAGGTTACTCTAAAGCACAACCGTGGCACAACTCCGGTATAGAAGCCGATGGGAGTCTCAACCCTGATTACCTCTCACGACTCGAACGCATTATCGACTTTGCTGATGATCTGGGTATGGTGGTCATCCTCGGTTATTTCTATTTTGGTCAGGACCATCGGCTCACTGACGAGAACGCCGTTATACAAGCGGTGGACAATGCAACCGGATGGCTCTTTGATAAGGGGTACACCAACGTGATCGTTGAAGTCAACAACGAGTGTAATGTGAGATATTCACACGAAATTCTACAGCCGCAGCGGGTGCATGAATTGATTGAACGCGTGAAAGCAACAACGCGCAATGGCGATAGATTCCTCGTCGGGACGAGTTACGGTGGGGGACGAGTGCCGCTTGAGAATGTTGTCCGATCTTCCGACTTTCTGCTTGTCCACGGGAACGGTGTGAAGGATCCGAACCGTATTATTGAAATGGTACAGCAGACACGCGAGGTGCCGGGTTACCGCCCCATGCCGATTCTGTTCAATGAAGATGACCACTTTGATTTCGATAAACCGCTGAACAACTTTGTCGCTGCTGTGAGTCAATACGCCTCATGGGGCTACTTCGATCCGGGTGAAAATGACTATTATGACGGTTACCAATCCGTGCCGGTGCAATGGCAGATCAACACGCCCCGGAAACGTGCCTTTTTTGAGAAGGCTCGCGACATCACTGGCTACGACGCTTGATAGCATCAGAAGCTGAAACGAACCACAAGGAAAATTAAAAATATGCCACAAATTGATCCAATCTATTTTGCCATTGTTGTTGCTGTCGTCATTATGCTGGGGACGAGCATCCGGATTCTCAAGGAATATGAGCGCGCCGTCATCTTCCGCCTCGGACGTTTAACGGGGACCCGGGGTCCAGGACTCGTGTTTATGATACCGTTCTGGATTGAACGGATGCAACGTATCAGCCTACGAGTTATCGTCAATGATGTTACCCCGCAAGATGTGATTACGAAGGATAACGTCTCTGTGAGTGTCAACGCTGTGCTAACTTTCCGGGTGACGGAGCCTGATCGAGCGGTCATTGAGGTCGAGGATTTCGGTTTCGCCATCGGACAGACGGCACAGACGACGCTGCGGAGCGTGCTTGGACGTGCGGAACTGGATGACCTCCTCTCGGAACGTGAAAAGTTAAATCAGGACTTGGAAGAAATCATCAAAAGACATTGCGAACCGTGGGGGGTTGAGGTGCTGGCGATGGAGATTAAACACGTTGATCTCCCCGTTGAGATGCAGCGGGCAATGGCGAAACAGGCGGAAGCGGAACGCGAACGTCGTGCGAAAGTTACACACGCCGAGGGTGAGTTTGAATCTGCAGAGGTCTTAACGAATGCCGCGGAAATCCTCAGTCGGATACCTACAGCCGTGCAACTCCGATTCCTTCAAGCGTTAGTGGAAGTTAGTGCCGAGAAAAACTCAACGATGGTCTTCCCAATTCCGATAGACTTGTTGAGTCCGTTCATTGATAAACTGAAGGTGGAGGAGAAGTAGTTAGGGGTTTAAAGCGGACGTTTAATACGCCCAATTTTCGTGAGCCAAGGGTGCGCGATTAAGTGCGTCTCTGTAGGTGCGCCATTGCGGTAGAAATTTATCCATCAACTCACGGAACCGATTGTTGTGGTCACGCTCCAGCAGATGCACCATCTCATGGACAAATACGTACACCAGACACGAATGCGGTTTCTTCGCCAATTCGAGGTTCAGCCAGATACGTTTTGCCTCAGTGTTACAAGAACCCCAAAGCGTCTTCATTTTCCGAATCCGTACTTCATCAACGATTACACCCATTTTGGGTTGCCATGTATCAAGCAGTGGGGGTATCTGTGCACGCAGATGCTGGCGATACCAACGATGAACCACCGCCTCCCGTGCGTCTCGATCAGAACCCGGACGGACACGCAACCCTATTCTCGTATTATTCAGTAGTGAAACTTTCGGGGGACCGTCGTATTCCACTACATTAAGCCGGTAGCGTCTACCAACAAAATAGTGGCTCTCGCCTGTCACAAACTCCCGCTGAGATTGTCGTTCTTGCCCTTCAAACGCTTCTTGTTGCCGCCGAATCCAGCCGAGTCGTGTGATGATTGCCATCCGAACAGCGTCGTCATCAAGACGCAATGGAGCAGAGACGCGAACCCGTCCGTTCGGTGGATGAACGCCGATATAGAAGTTCTTGATGTCCTTGCGGACGATCTCTACGGAAAGTCCACCCACCTCAATATGATGGTTGTTGGTTTTAGTATTCATCTTGGTTTTTCACGAGTTCAAAGAGCGTATCAATGTCAAAGGCACAATCACCCAATTGATCCGAGATAACCCGCATAATCGCGTTGCGTATCCGACGTTCCCTGAATATGTGTCCTCTCCAATCGTCTGTCCTTGCTTCACGGATCGCACGATCCAGCGCAATCGCTCCTGCTTCTCTGCGATCCTCTGAAATGTTCTCTAAGTTATCAAAAATTGCCCGTAACGCACCGGTGTTGATACTCACGGGATAGTAGGACTGCGTTTCCTGATTGATCATTGATGTACTCAAGTTGGTAATCCCCGACAGGTATGCCCGATAATCCAGTGCGCCTTGTCGCCGTTGTTGAATCAGGGCATCAAGTAATTGCGACATATCCCCGTAGTATCTTGGATTGATCTGCGACCTATCAACAATGAGCCTCCGAATATTGTTTTCTATTGTTGCCGCGATCGCCGCTTCATCTTGACGGATCCCTTCGGGCAGCCTCTCAACCGCTGCGGTGCCATCCTCAACGAGGAGCTGGACGAGAGGTATGTTGTCAAATATTGAGAGTGTCTGGCTTTCCTCAGCCTGAATATATGTATCCAATAGATGTCGCATATCAGGCTCATACACTGTTAGGTCAATGTAATCACCACTCGCCAATTTGATTTCTTGACGGACGTTTTCGTAGTGCGTCACCTCCGTTTTAATCTTTTGTGTCTCGTCGTCACTGTAACCCGCTTCTCGCATCTCATTGGCGAGATTGGCATAGGCACGCACAAATGCTGCTGTGAGTTTATAGAGGTTTATACGTTTCTGTTCATTGGCTTTCAGTTGATTAACATCGCCGCTTATATCCCCGCAGAAGAAACGGATATAAGCAGTGGTATCGCGAGGTGGTGCAACAGGTTCGCACAACCTTTTAATTTTCTCACGTGCATCCTCCAACCGTTCCTTTCCTTTTTCAAGTCTATCTTTCAATAGCCCCGCAACATCTTCGGCATCGTAGTTTTCAAATGCCTCGCCGGTGTAGTCCGTAATCGCCTGCTCCAGAGAGCAGAAAAGATCCTTGTAATCAACGATGTATCCGTATTCTTTGTCCTCAGTATCGAGACGATTGACGCGGCAAATCGCTTGAAACAACCCGTGGTCCTGCTTCTTCTGATCAATATAGAGATAGGTTGCTGGTGGGGCATCGAAGCCGGTGAGGAGCTTGTCAACGACGATGAGGAGTTTCATCTTCTCAGGTGCTTCAATGAAGAGTTTCTTTACCGCTTGTTCAAATTCATCGCCTCTATGCATCGCGGTGTTTTGAGGTTCGTCAAAGTGTGCGGCGAGCATACTTCGATACGTGTTGTATTCTTGCTGTCTGTCGGTAAAACCTTCACCGGTTTCCTCCGTGGCGATGGAGGCTACGGTAGGTCTATAGGAGGTTACGACGGCACATTTACCCTTTAGTGGCGTTTCCTGAAACAAATCATAGAACCGACACGCAGAATGGATACTATTGGCGACAAGCATGGCGTTCCCCCGTCCGCTCTTGAGTCGATCGCGCGTGTCCATGTCTACAACAATGTCAGCGACTATCTTTGTCAACCGGTCCTTTGAACTCTCCACATTTAGGAGTGTTCCCCACCGTTTTTTCAGCTGCGCCTTCGCTGCGTCAGTTAACCCGCGGGTTCTGCTTTCAAAAAATTCATCAATCCTCTCTTGTGAAGTGATGTTCTGGTCAATATCGCGCGCCTCATATCGCAGGTCTAAGACGACCTCATCTTGAACCGCCTCGTCATATTTGTAGGTGTGGATGTAGGGACCAAAGGTTTCGATGCTCCGCTGCTTGTCGCTTTTGAGTAGCGGGGTCCCCGTGAAGCCAATGAGTACCGCATTCGGTAGAAGCACCTTCATTGCCCTGTGGAGTTTGCCCGATTGTGTGCGGTGACATTCATCTACAAAGACAAAGAATTCCCCCTTGGCACGAAAATCTTGGGGTAAATTCTGTTGGAGCGCGGCTGCGTAGTCTTCAATATGTGATTCATCCGTTTCCCCGGACCCGCCGAATTTGTGGATCAGAGAGCAGATGAGTCGCTCCGAGGAATCCCGAAGCACGCGCAGCAGATCGTCACGACTGCTCGTGTGGTAGGCGTTATCGTCGGTTCTGCTAACAACGGTCTTAATCTGCTCGTCAAGTTCGATGCGGTCAGTGATGATGAGTACACGCGCATCAGAGATATTTTCGCGTATCCACTTCGCTAACCAGACCATTGTCAGACTTTTTCCACTACCTTGCGTGTGCCAGATAATACCGCCTTCTCTGCGTTTAACGGACGCTTGCGCCGCCTTGACACCAAAGAATTGGTTGTGACGGCAGATCTTTTTCGTGTCCGCATCAAACACCAAGAAATCGTGCAGGAGTTCAAGGATACGCGCTTTACTACAGACTTGACTCAGTTCCCGGAGCAGCGGGTTATCACCGGCATCTGGGTGTGCGTCTGCTTCTTTCCATCGTAACCAGTATTTTTCCGGTGTCTGAATCACGCCATATCGCAACCCTTGGCTTTCGCTGCCTGCCATCACCAGCTGCACTGTCGTGAAAAACCACTCAATAAACGCTTTGTTCTGATTGTTGAGATTTTGGCGGATGCCTTGAGAAACGGAGACAGTGGAACGCTTCAATTCCAAGACACCGATCGCTATACCGTTGATGTATAACACCAAATCGGGACGCTTGGTGTGCTCCCCTTCAAGGGTCACCTCTTCGGCGATGCCGAAATCGTTGTTCTGCGGGTCCTCCCAGTCAATCAACTTGACGGTGACGCGATGTTCACCGACATCGGGTTGGACATTCACACCGTAGCGGAGTCGTCCGTAGACCTCACGGTTCGCTTCATAGAGCGTTCGGGTGCCGCCGACTGACGCGTCTCTTTTCAGTTGATCCAATGCCTTGGCAATGATAGCGTTGTTATAGTTTTGCCTTCGCAGGTAGTCAGCGAGATCTTCTGGGATGATATTGGTGTTGTCCTCGCCGCTGTGTTCCCAATTGCCGAGGTAGGTATACGCTAAGGCATCCTCAAAGAATGCTATGACGCGTTCCTGTGTGCGTATTTCTCTTTCGCCGACGGTGTTCATGGTAATGGTTGTTAGTACGCTCACTGCGTTCGCTTTCAGGGGTTAATAAGAATCGCGAGCACAGCTCGCTCCTACAAAAGAGCGGGTCGGGAATCAGAGTATTTTTGCTGGGTGTTTTCCTCAGCTACAAAGAGGTTTTCAGTCACAGGGCGAAACCTCTAAGAAGCTCTGGCTCCATCTTATACTGCATCTTATACTGCATTTCCTGATTTCAGGTTCGTGAGTTCTGTCCTTCCTTTGTCTGTCGACCGGTACTTCTGTAGTCGGCTATTAGGTTTGTCCGGCAGTGTGTACGCAATTATCTGATCAGCAAGGAGACTCTGGATAACCTTGTTAAGCTGACCAGAAACCGATTTCTGTCCCAATTTCTTGGACAATTCGGATTTTTGCATCGGGCCGCTGGCAAGTAAGTGGAGGATTTTTGATTTTAAGTCTTTTGGCTACGACTCTGGCTGCACCTTAATCCGATCTGGAGAGGTGGCACGCCAAATTGTCGTTTTGAACCCACTGCTAAAGAACCGTCGCATCAATGGGTCTCGGCGTAGATAGTCGCGTAGCACCTCGCGTTCCTGCGCGAATTCTCTTTGGACGCTGCTGATGAAAATACGGATAGGGTTCATTTATATTGCTTACGCCTCTTCACAAATATGTCGAGTCAGGTAATCAAGAACTTCCGTTTGCATCTTCTCTATCTCCATCCGATAGCTCCTTGAGACGAAGGGAAATTCTTCAGGAGTGGCTTGAACTCGCAATTGCAAGAGCAGATTTTGAAAATAGGCGATACGTTCTTGACTCGTTTTGAGTTCTTTATCATTCTCAATCATTTTCTTACCTCTATGATACCGCGACGCGTTCCGTCACGTTTAACCTGCCAACCCTCAACAAATTCTTCAAGGGTTTCTAAAAACAGTAACGACGGACGTATCCAGAAAATACTGGCTCCAAATTCGTTTTCTGTTTGTTGATGGGTCAAGAGCCTTTCGATATCCTCCGTACAAGCTGCTATGTCAAAATCGTCATCAAAGATGATTACGACATCTATATCATTCGGTTTAGGTTTTGCTGTAATATAACTCCCGAAAATAAGTAATCGCTGAAGATGCCCTGTTTCCTTAGCAAGTTGATAGATATGTTTCAAACGTTCAGTTACAACTACCCGTTGTTCCGTTCCGCTACCAAATTGAGCAACGACTTCATCAATCGTTGCGGGGTGTATTCCTTCTGGCAATTCACCCTCATGATTTAGGTTAGGTAATGGCATTCAGTTTCTCCGCTCTCCTCAAGGACCATGTTGGATTTCAACAACCGCACCCGTCCTATAAGGAGCTGCTGCATCACCCTTTGTTTAATGGTATAGATTTTGCCCGGAGGAAGCCTCAACACGGCAATCCCAATGTTCATAATTGATTTCCCATACCCTTGTCCAACTATGCCCACGTCGCAGCCCGCTCATTTATGATACACCAAAAAATGTGCTTTCGCAAGAAAAAAGCACGCCCGATACTTCAAGATATTTTGGCGTGCATTCTATTGTTATTGCCGATAGGCGTGAGGACATTTGTTGATGCCCCTGCACACCGTTTGGCAGAAATGAGAACTTCTATGCTGAACTGCAAATTATAACCCAAGCGACCTTTCTACAGACATAGCACTCCGCTGGAGTGCTACACATTGAATACATTATCTCTATAGACATGTTGCTCCGCTGGAGCAAGGAAACCACGCTTTCAGGATATAGATATGTTGCTCTGCTGGAGCAAGGACGACACCTTTTCATATCCTTGCTTCTGACCGCTTGTGACGTATTTATACATTCGTTTTGGTGCCCTTCCTCACGCCAGAGGCGTGATATGTCTATAGAAAACCGTATCAAAATCAACGCACTCCAGCGGAGTGCTATGTACTATAGAAAACTGTGTTCTGTAGATTATTCTCCAGAACAGGGATCCGCGACCGCGTCAAAAACATATTTCAAATCATAGGCGACCTCAAAACGCTCTAAAAACTTAAGATATTCATCGCGAAAGGTTTGATGCGAATGGTGCACCTCTTGGTTTTCAATATAGGCCGCTACCTGAGGTATCTGAGAATGTGAATAACTGAACGCACCAAATCCCTCTTGCCATGCAAATTGCCCCACAGTCCAACGCTTCTGATTGATAAAGCGCGTCGAATTTACTTTGATGTCTTTCACTAAACCAGACAACGCGACATCCGGGGTCATCCCGATCAAAATATGGATATGATCTGGCATCGAATTGATTTGAATCAATTTTTGTTTCTTATTGGTAATGATACCCGTGATGTATTTGTGAAGTTCTGATTTGTGGTGTTTGGGAATAAGCGCGTGTCTACCTTTCACAGAAAACACAATATGCACATAAAGTTGGGTATAAGTATCTGCCATAGGTTTTTATATGTCTCCAGCCTTTGTTACGTTTATCACGGAGAGTACATCCTATTATATGAAGGCATCTGTTGTGTGTCAAATCAAAACTGTTTGGGTACATAGCACTCCGCTGGAGTGCGGTGGGTTGGCACTCCGTATTCTATAGACATATTGCTCCGCTGGAGCAAAGAGCCCATGCTTTCAGGCTCCCATTTCGATATCTTAGGGGTATGTATTTATACGTCGGTTTGGCGGCTGCCTCCTCACACCAGAGGCGTGATATGTCTATAGAAAACTGTTGTTTATGTGCTTAGCTGTCTGGTGAGGTGCGCGTCCTCACGCCAGAGGCGTGATATGTCTATAGAAATAGGTTGTGGATATTCTGGCACTCCAGCGGGGTGCTATGTATCTAAAAAATTGCTGAAAGCATACAAGGCGAGAGCATTTGTAGAAACTGCTATGTGCTACCTCCTCACGCCAGAGGCGTGATATGTCTATAGAAACGGGTTGTGAATATTCTTGCTCCAGCGGGGTGCTATGTATCTAAAAAATTGCTGAAAGCATACAAGGCAAGAGCATTTGTAGAAACTGCTATGTGCTACCTCCTCACGCCAGAGGCGTGATATGTCTATAGAAATAGGTTGTGGATATTCTGGCACTCCAGCGGAGTGCTATGTTTATAGAATGCAAATCCCGATTCAGACAAAAACCGCCGCAAACACCAAACGTCCTCAATCCGCGTTAATCCGCGTCATCCGTGCAAATCCTCGATTCAGACAACCGCACCCGTCCCGTGAGAAGCTGCTGCATCATCCCCTGCTTGATGGCACGCGTTTTGTCGAGGCGCTGTTCCAACGCGGTGATCTCGGCATCCATATTGGAAAGGACGGCGGCGATGGCGTGTTGTTCATCGTAATCAGGAGCACATAGTTCAAGATTTTGGTATTCGGATATGTAATACCGTTTGTGGTTACCTAATGGAAAATCAATCAACTGCATTCGATCAAATACATATTTGAGATTAATACGTTCATGTTTGGGATACAAAAGTTTGATTGCCGAAGACTTAACTTTGAAAGGAAATGTTGCATATTTACTGTCTGTGGTAAAATCATCAAAAACAATAACAGGAAAATTATGACAGATTCCAGAAACTTCGTCCGTATAGCCAAGAATAAAAGCCTTATTCGCTGTCAGCACCGGAATAGTGCCGTGTTCCATGTATTCATCAGATTGAACGATGTAAGGATCTGGTCGTCTGTAGGCGAGTAAATCACGTATTTTTATTTTTTTCCACACCTTGCTAAACCCAGGCAGACGCGTCCGACCCGTCAGCAGTTGCTGCATGGTTGCTTGCTTAATCGCCTGCTTCTTAGTTATCAGTGCCTCTAACGAGTTGAGCAACCCATCTACATCTGACAACGCCTCGGCGATGGCGCGTTGTTCTGGAATTGGGGGTACGGCAATCCATACAGTAGACAGTGTACGACCATTAGTCAGGGCACGTGTTGTGTATGTTGCATTTGATATGATTTGAGATCTGACAACTCTATGTGCAAAACAGTACTGCTTGTAGTGATCGTCGAGTCGACCATCACGGGGCCTAGCACGAAGAACAAAGCCACTAAATACGGTATCCTGAGGTTCATAAAGCATAACAGATGCCACACCAATATCTTCAACTGTTTCCGAAGTGCGAGTAAAGAACACGTCGCCCCTTTGGACTTCGTAATTCCTGATTTCCTCTGGGGTTAGGTTTACCCGTCCTGACAGATTATCCGGTCTGAGACCTGGACGTTCAAAAACATCCATATAGTTGACAATAGGCGTTCCACTACCAAAGAATTCTTTCGCCTTGTTTAGGCCGTTTTTGAATACAAAGAGGTCCCCAAGAGGTACTGCTTCCCAAGTATTAGGAAGAGGACCGAGATTCGTCTGTTTGTAGGTAGAGGTTTTACTCATTCCCAATCCGCTCCCATGCTTTTCAAATGTGCCTCAACTTTCAAGTTAAAGTCTTCTACCTCCTGCTCCAAAGTCGGCAATGGCTCCGCATAGCGTTCCTCCAATTCCTTCACGCGCTCCGTCAACGCCTGAATCACTCGCTGGACTTCACCCTCAATCGCTAATTGAATACTCGCAACCCATTTATCTTCAACCACAAGCGTCTTAATCTCGGCTTCTGTAAGCGTCGCATATCGCGCCAATACCTGTTCATCAAGCGCGAGTTGGGCATCCTTCACAGCCTTCTCCGCTTTTGATTTCGCCTCAAGTAAGGATTGGCAATGTTCAAGCGCATCGCGTTCATCGTCGTTGTCTTGGGTTTCGTGGAACGTTGTCAAATCAGGTGTAAGTGCTTTGAGACGCGCCTTCACACTGCTGGCAGTGATGTTGCCTTTGTCGTTGAGGGCATCGGTGAGCAATCCATCCTCACCGGTGTGTTCCTCAATGTATGCCTCTAATTCACTCACAGCAGTCGCTTGCTTTCCCTCCAACATCTCAATAGCGTCTTGCTCAGCGGCGAAATAGCGTGCAACAATCAACGCCGGTGGAATCAGATCCATTTTGTACTTATTTTTCTTGATGACAAGGTCGGGTACTTCCTTAACCGATTTGCCCTGAACGATGTGGCGCGGTTTCGCCGCTTCTACCCATCCGTCTGTTGCAATGAGATAGACATCATCCTGCATCACCTCGTCCCAATAATCCATCAATTTCTGATACACATCATACCGCTCAAGCAACGGTAGGCACCCAAACCGCTCCAGTAAGTCTTCCGACAGTGTATGAATGATTTTCCGTGGTAACGCGCCAACCTCAATATCCGAAAGGGAAGCTGCGTGGGCCTCACGCCATACCTGAAAAATAGCATCAACCTGCTGCTGGTAAGCGGTAAATTCGGCATGCGTCAGAATCGTTGCTTTTACGTGCTGCGTTTCCACCCTCGGATCGCTATATCCCGGTCTACCGTTGCTTTTAAACAGCGTATCGCGGAGCGTGGGAAAGACCGTCCAATAGTTGCCAAGCGCGTTAATATCCGTGTCGGGGATGCCGCCGTTGAGATGTGCGCTGAGGTCGTGTAAGTCTTCGGGTTCACTGGTATCAATATAGCGTGGGATGTTGAGGTTATAGGCGTTGGTGGGGTCGGCAATTTCGGATATTGGCACCATACGGGAATAGCGCGGTAATTCTGTCTGCTTATTAAAGACCGAGACGATTTTATGAATATCTTGGGCGCGGAGCCGGTTTTTGTTGCCGTCCTTGAGGAATCCCTTGCTCGCATCTATCATGAAAATGCCCTTACGGACGCGGGCGTTCTCTTTATCAATCACGAGAATACAGGCAGGGATACCCGTGCCGTAGAACAGATTGGCAGGCAAGCCGATGATGCCTTTGATGAAACCGTGTCGAATGAGATTTCTACGAATATCTTCCTCTCTGTTACCACGAAATAGGACACCGTGCGGTAAGATAATCGCTCCCTTGCCTCTGCTTTTCAGAGACGCAATGAAATGTAATAGAAAAGCATAATCCCCGTTTTTAGCAGGAGGGATCCCGTATCCATCAAAACGTCCGTACAGATCGTTTTCTGGATCAAGACCGTTCGTCCACGCCTTATCAGAGAAGGGCGGATTGGCAACGGCGAAGTCGAAGGTTTTGAGTTGGGTGTCGGTATCCTTGAAGTATGGATCCGTCAAGGTATTGCCACGCCAGAGTTCTGCGGTCTCATTGCCGTGGAGAATCATGTTCATCCGCGCCAATGCATAAGTGGCGTTATCCTTTTCTTGTCCATTGACGGTGATACCATTAGGTGCTTCGTCGGCAGCCCTGAGCAGGAGAGAACCGGAGCCGCAGGTCGGGTCGTAGATAGTTTGGTGTTGCTGTGTATTGGGACCGATGCCAATCACCTGCGCCATAATACGTGAGACTTCAGCAGGCGTATAGAACTGTCCCTTGCTTTTGCCGGATTCGGTGGCGAAGTGCTGCATGAGATATTCATAAGCATCGCCTAATAGGTCATCGCCTTCCGCTCGGTTCGTGCTTAAGTCGAGGTTGTTAAAAATAGCAACGAGCTTGGAGAGGCGGTCTTGCATCTCCCGACCCCTACCGAGTTTACTGTCATCATTGAAATCGGCTTGATCAATGACACCTTTGAGGTCGTTCGCCTCAGCGAGACTCCCGATAATTTTGTTGATTTTGTCGCCGATCTCCTTGTCGCCGATCAATTTCACCATATCGCCGAAGCTGCCGCCTTCTGGTACTTCGATTAGCGAGTAAGGATCGTTGGCGGCTTTATCGGAGACGTATTTCATGAAGAGCAGCGTCAGGATGTAGTCTTTATATTGTGAGGCGTCCATCCCGCCGCGGAGTTCGTCGCAGCTTTGCCAAAGCGAAGCGTAGAGTTGCGACTTCTTTACTGCCATAACCTACCAATCCTCATCGAAGAATGGCGTACTCGGGTAGCTATAGACGTTGCCTTCGTAGTTTTGGAGTTGGATTTCATCGTCATCGAAAGTGACGACAGGGTCTGGCATGAGTGCTATTTTACCGCCGCCACCGGGAGCGTCAATCACATAATGCGGGACACCGAGTCCCGAAATATGGCCACGCAACGCCGAAACAATCTCTAACCCCGTTTTGACCGCCGTCCGGAAATGATCTGTTCCAACGACAAGATCGGCTTGATAGATATAGTAAGGCTTGACGCGGATACGCAACAGCCCTTTCATGAGTTCCACCATCACGGCGGGATCGTCGTTCACCCCTTTAAGAAGGACTGCCTGATTACCGAGCGGTATACCGGCATCGGCTAACATACCACACGCCTTTTCGGTCTCAGGTGTAATTTCGCGTGGGTGGTTAAAGTGTGTGTTGATGTAAAACGGATGATTCTGCTTCAAAATTGCACACAATTCAGGTGTAATCCGCTGAGGTAAGGTCACTGGAACGCGGGAACCGATCCGAATAATTTCCAAGTGTTCAATTGCCCGCAAGCCGCTGACAATATAATCAATTTTCTTATCCGTCAGCATGAGTGGGTCACCGCCGGAGATGATGACATCACGAATCTCTGGGTGTGCCTGAATATAAGCAAGGCCTCTTTCAACGTTATCTTCAGAGATTGAGTACGGGTCGCCGACTTTCCGTTTACGGGTACAGAAGCGGCAGTAAATCGGACACATGTAGTTGACATAAAAAAGTGCCCGGTCAGGGTAGCGATGTGTGACGTTCGGAACTTCGCTGTCGTCTTCTTCGTGGAGCGGATCCTCTACGCCTGTGCTGATCAGTTCCTTTGGGTCAGGGACAACCTGTTTCCAGATAGGGTCGCCCGGCTCTTCTATGAGACTGAGATAGTACGGATTAATACGGATCGGAAATTCTTTGTGAATCCGCTGCATCTCCTCTATGTCAACATCGAAGACGGCGGCGAGTTTTTCGGGAGTGTTAACCGTATCTCTTACGAGACGTTTCCATTCTTCCATTTTTATTGATGTCCGTCCTTTCTAAATTTGGGTTGACTGATTGCTGATGGATGACACCTATGCTATTCTGCTTGATAGTTCTCAATTGACACGCGCGCCATAACATCCCCTTCACGGAGTGCGTCTACGACATCTATGCCTTCGGTAACCTTTCCAAATGTAGTGTAACTGCCGTTGAGGTGCGCGTAGCGGGTCGGGTCTGAACTCAGACAGATATAGAATTGACTTCCGGCTGAATCGGGATTCTGTGTCCGTGCCATCGCGACGACCCCTTTTTCATGGATCGGCATCTGCTCGCGAAGATCGGGGTCTTGGAATTCACCAGGGATTGTCCATCCGGGGCCGCCTCTGCCTGTTCCTTGCGGGTCGCCGCCTTGTATGACAAAATCGGCAACAAACCGGTGAAAAACCACGCCGTTGTAGAAACCGGATTCGATGAGCTTCGCAAAATTTGCTACCGTGGCGGGAGCGGCTTCCGGGTAAAGTTCAATAATAATGTTGCCTTTTTCGGTTTCAATCGTTACATAGGGTAATTGCTCGCCGTTACATGAGATGACTGTTGCTAAGAACGCACTGAATAAGCTAAATCGCATAATCTGAGTGTGAAAATTTGGGGATTTCCACAAAATCCTTTTCTTTTTTTTATTACGCTAATTGACACTCTTCGAGAGGCGGTCAGCGTAAATCTTATTTGGGTTTTATAAAAAATCTTCGACGGTCTCCACGGATGAGAACGTCGGGGTTACTCTCGGAGAAAATAAAAGATTCGTATACATTATATATCCATTTGCACGCTGTGTCAAACAAAATTTTGAAACGCTTGGGAAAGAGGAGATCGGCTTGCCCTTTGTGCGTTGGACATGGTATTCTATATAATACAGGTGGTGATTGCAAGTGCGGAGCATGTTGATAGAAAATCAAAAGACGCGTGAACTCGTCGCGACTTTGAAATTACTGTCGCCCGGAACATTTCTGAGAGAAGGCATTGATTATATCATCCAAGGCGAAATGGGTGGACTTATTGTTGTTGGCGATACGCCAGAAATCTTAGATTTAACAGAGGGCGGTTTCCGAATTAATTGCCAATACACACCGACGCGCCTGTTTGAATTGTCAAAGATGGATGGTGCCATTATTCTCTCTGAAGATACACAAAGGATAGTGCGTGCCAATGTGACGCTAAGAATCAATCCCTCTATCGCTTCTCCCGAAACAGGGCTCCGTCACCGTTCAGCCGATAAGTTTGCGAAGCAGACGGATCACATCGTCTTGGCTGTGTCGCAGGCAAGGAGCACGCTTACCTTATATCTCAAGGATCAACGCTATATTTTTCGAGAGCGTCCGATACTGCTGTCGGGTGCGAACCAGACGATGCTGGCACTCACACAGTACGTCAAAGCGATGCAGGATGCCGTCGCTGTTCTGAATTGGGCGGAATTAAGCGGAAGTGTTACATTAGCAAATGTCGTCACGGCGATTCAATTGTCTGAACGCGTCCGGCGCGCCGATCAGGAACTCAATCGCTACAGAATTGAGTTAGGCACTGAAGCAGAGTCGTTGCAATACACGCCGGAACTCACATCTGAAATTGAGAGAGGACTTCTGATTATAAAAGACTATTATCACGAGACCCTACGTGACGGATCTCAAGCCTTCGAGAAAATTCTAAGATTTGATGCGAATAGTCTCGCCAGTCGAAGCAATATCAGTGAGGCTTTAGGCTATCCGCGCGACATTCATAGCACGTTCGATGTGCTCGAACCCCGCGGCTATCGTATGCTGAGCCAAGTGCCTCGAATTCCCTTCGGTATTATTGAAAACATCGTTCGCCAGTTCAAGACTTTGAATAACATTTACACCGCCGCTATTGATGAACTCCAAGCGGTTGACGGTGTTGGTGAAACGAGGGCATCGGCTATTAAGGATGCACTCGCGCAGATGAAAACCACGACTGTCCAACCGCATGCCCTTGCGGCACCTACGTTTGAATGGTAAAGAGAGTTAATCTCAAAAGATGCGTTTGTCAAAACGATGCTCTGTGGACAAAAACTAACAATTAAACCCATTTAGGGCTTACGCACTCCCCTGGTAGGGTTTTTGCTTGGGTGTTTCTTCACGGTTTCCAACCGCACCGAACCCTGATAGAAAGTGCCTTCACCATATCAAAATAGGCGTTCTGAACCCAATTTTGCGTAAGTCCTACTATTGAATAAAAACATTTAAAAGGAGTCCCAAAATGAAACAATTCATCGCTTTATCACCGAGGGGGAACTCGGTATTGCGCAGAAATTTGCTCATCGGCTTGCTCCTCATTTCGTTCGGTTTAGCAGGATGTGGTGGAAAACTTGGAGAAATTGAACCCGCAGCAGTCGATACAGCAATAGCGGACGCAGCGGCAGCCATTGCTGCAGCACGGGAGGTTGACGCACCATCACTTGCAGCCGATGCCTTTGCAGTCGCTGTGTCTAATCTTGAAGCCGCGAAAACAGCACTCGCCGAGAAAAAGGGCGACGAAGCACTCCGGCTCGCATACCAAGCGATTAGTGACGCCAGAATCGCACAGCGGGACGCGCTTAACATTGCCAAAAGTGCTGAACTCAATGCAGCTTTACTTCAAAAAACGACAGGCGCAGACGAACTCCGACAGACACTCAGTGCCAAAGAACAAGAACTCGCTGAAGTCCGAACAGAGGTCCGAGATCTGCAGCGCGAGCAGGACAAGCGAAGCCAGACACTTAGTGAACTTCAAAAAAAGAATCGTGAATTAACAAATAAACGGGCAACCTATAGCGCACAAGTCGCCGAACTCTCCAAAACGTTAGACGATATTCAGAAACGCGCCACACGCGCAGAGGCTGAACTCCGTAACTACGGCAGAGATGTCTCGAATCTTCGTCGGAAACTCGAAGTCGCTGAAAGGATGGCTAAAGAGGAAGGGCATCAGAAGCGAGCCGTTGTCGCTGAGATAAATTCACTGAGAAGACAACTCCGCGAGCAGGCTGCGATCTATACGGAGAAACTCGCAGCGGCAAGCCGGGTGCAGACTGACAAACAGCACGAAGACTATCTGAAACAGAAAGCACAAGAGGCGCGCGCCTACGTTGATAGCCAACCTGACCTTCATCCGCCCAAAACAGGACGGACATCTCTCTCCACAGCACAGATTGCCGCCGGTAAGGCTGCACTTGGCAATTGGGAAAATACTTGGTATAGCAAAAACTTGGATGCGCATCTATCCTACTATACACCGGGTCTTGTCACCGACAAAGTGGTCATTCATGAGAGTAAGGAACATCGAAACAAAATCGATGTGCAGCAACTCCAATCTGACCTGCGTGAGATGAACACCTATGCGTGGAGCAAAGTTAAAATGGACACCCAAGTTGAAGGCGAGAGCGTTATCGGTATAAATCGACTGACCCGATTGGTCACGCCCGCAGCAGACGAGAACGCTACTGCACTCTACAATATATGGATTCGCGAAGTCTGGATGCATGAGATCGGGAACGCTTGGAAAATCCATCACGAAGTCTGGCAAATCTATGAGAACGTGCCAAACTTCTAAGCACGTCTCCCAATTAAACACGGAGGGTCAATTGTGAAAGACGTACAGAACCCGCAAAACCAATCGAAGAAATCTAAGATACCGCGGAGCCTAATATGGGGTGCAAGTATTGGTGTCATTGTTATCGCTTTCGTTGTGCTCTTAGTGGTATTGATGAGTTCCAGTGAAACCCCGACTGCCTTTTTGGCAAAATGGAAGAACGCACTTGAGTCCGGTAGTGTTAAAAAGTATGATGCGCTCTGGGTGAAGAATTCACGCCAACGTCCTGATACCGGCTATCAGGAGACAGTCGGGCTTCTCAGGGGCGGCACGCGGCTGGAGGTGAACCTTGGCGGTGCCACACAAACGTTCCGGGTGCCGCGATATCCCAACCGCTATCGAATTGAGGGGATTCCCGTGACGGCGCACCTTTCGGGAGAATCCCAGCAGCAGCTGCGAAATCTTGTTATCGAAAAACAGGGACTTGTTCAACAGCGTTGGAAAATTATTCAAGACGAGATCGTTGGAAGCGACTTCGTTGCGACGCTACCAGACGCTGATACCGCGCAGCAGGAGGTCGCACAGCCTAAAAGCCCGGTCTTACCAGTCGTCCTGAGTTGGAAAAGTGCTTTGGAATCCCAAGATGTGAAGGTGTATACCGATCTGTGGGACAAGTCTGCCCGCAAGACCCGGGCATCGAGTTTCCGACGTGCCACTGAACTTCTGTCCCAGACCCATGTTGTGAATCTCGCAGAAGCGACCTATACGCCTGTACCGCGTCAGAAAAACCGGCATGTCGTTGATAACATCAGCGTAACTTTACAGAGCGGTGAGAGTATCATTGAGACGCATGCCCGCACACTGACTATTCAGAAAAAAGGGTTTTTCAGACGCAAATGGAAAATCATTAACGATCAGATCGGTCAGATGTCTGACGCTATCGCGCTCGCGCCAAATGTGCCGTCATCCGGTGCGGATACTGTCTCCGGTGAAGCATCTGGGAACCCCTTTGATGGGAACGCACCTATTGATACGCAGCTCAAGGTGCGGCAGGTTTTGGGGAAGTGGCAAAAGGCTTGGGAAGAGAAAGACCTTAACACCTACATGGCCATCTATTCAGAGAAGTCCCGGATCACGCGTGTCACTGTCCGCGGTGGAAAAGAGACCTCCGTCCACCTCTCAAAGGGGCAGCTCCGAGAAAAGATGAAGCGGCTGAATAGCATATATGCTGAAATCCAGGTCTCTATCTCTAACTTGCAAGTTAACGGAGACCGCGCAGTAGCGGATGTCCAGTTCTTGCAAAAGTTCACAGGCACCCGCGCAAGTGGCAGTCGACCGGCTTACTCCGATTACGGCACGAAAAAATTGAATCTCATGGTAGATCCCACTGATGGACACTGGCGAATCTACTCAGAGACATGGAGCCGATACGAGGATGTCCCAGATTTTCCGAAGATGTAGGGGAATAGCCGTAAGCAGTCAGTTAAGAGGTGTCTGGTTTATCCCAAGTCCTCTTTAACTGACTACTGACAACTGGCAACTGACAACCTAAAAAAATGCCCACTGAGTACCGAACCAAGCGAAAAATTGAGTTCGCTGACACCGATATGGCAGGGATTGTCCATTTTACACGATTTTTCGTCTTCATGGAATCCGCTGAACACGAGTTCCTACGCAGCTTAGGGACAAGCGTCGCAACTGAATGGAATGGAGACAAAATCGGGTGGCCCCGACTCGCGGCTTCGTGCGAGTATCTAAGTCCACTCCGGTTTGAAGATGAGGTTGACATCCGCCTCTGGATCTCCAAAAAAGGAGCGAAATCGCTTACCTATCAATTCCACTTTACACATCAAGGCAAAGACATCGCACGGGGAGAGGTTACGACTGTCTGTTGTGTAACAAACCCGGGTGAGAAACTACGGGCAATCCCTATCCCCGATTTCATTGCCAATCAGATTTCCTGTCCAGAAGAAAAATAAAGAATATGGAACAATCGCGCACTACCGCTCCGTTGCTTAAAGTTTCCAATCTATCCAAAGACTTCGGATCCGTTCAAGTCTTGCGAAATATTTCATTTACGCTCACTGACGGCAGTTCGGTGGCGATTACCGGTCCTTCGGGTTCTGGCAAAAGCACACTGCTACACATTGTCGGGACGTTAGAGTCACCGAGTAGCGGACGGGTTGAGATTAACAACACGGATCCATTTCAACTTTCTGAACCCGAACTCGCCCGCTATCGGAACGCTGTCATCGGATTTGTATTTCAGGATCATCATCTGCTCCCGCAGTATTCCGTGCTTGAGAACGTCCTTATTCCGACACTTGTTTCTAAACGCGCTCCTGACCCAACACAACGCGCACACGAACTCCTCAGACGGATAGGACTCTCGCACCGCGTATCGCATCGACCGGCTGAACTTTCCGGTGGCGAACGACAACGCGTCGCTATTGCCCGTGCCCTTATCAATCAACCCGACATCCTCCTCTGCGATGAACCGACAGGGAACTTGGATACAACAACTTCGGATACCATCGCCGACTTGCTCTTTGAGCTCCATCGTGTAGAGCAAAAGATATTGATTGTTGTCACCCACAACCTTGAATTCGCTTCCCGTTTTCAGCAACGCCTGCAACTTGTTGACGGCATTTGCAGCGTCACGCAAAGTTCTTAACCCAACAGACGATGCACAAATTTTCTTGGAACGCCCTTAAACACTTCTGGCAGATACACCTCACTGTTGCCCTCTGCACAGCCGTCGCTACCGGTGTGCTTGCAGGGGCTTTGCTCGTCGGGGATTCTGTCCGTGGAAGCCTCCGCAGCCTCACGGCGGAACGGCTCGGTACAATTCAACATGCCCTCCTCGCCGATCACTTTTTCCAACAAAGTATCTTAGATCGGCAAAACACTGTACCAACGATTTTATTGAATGGAACGGTTGTCGCACCACAGGCACAGACCCGTGCATCAAAGGTTAACGTTCTCGGCGTAACAGAAGACTTCTTCGCCTTTTGGGCAGGCGATCCCGTGCCGAACCTGAACAAAACCCCGAATCAGCCTTTCAACGCTATTGTCATCAACGCGGCACTCCAAAGTGAGTTGGATGTCCAAATCGGCGATATGCTCTTGGTGAACGTCGCGCAAGTCGCTGACATCCATCCCGAATTCTTGCTCGGTGAACGGGACGCTGCGGAGGCTATCCAGAGCCTCCGATTGGTAATAAGCGACGTTATTCCGACGAAGAACGCTGGACGGTTCAACCTACGCCCGCATCAAAACCTCCCTTTCAACGCTTTCATCGCGCTTCCCGTTTTACAAAAAGCACTCGGACAGGTAGATCAAGTAAACGCGCTATTCACAGCAGAGACGGAGCCAATCTCGCCCGATCAACTTACACTAACGCTTGATGCACTTGACTTGAAGGTTCAGGTTCATGAGAATCATTTTGATCTCCAAAGTCGGCAGTATCTCCTTAAACCTGTGTTATCGGAGAGTGCCTTAACGGTTGCAACGGAAAACGGTATCCCGACCCTCCCGACGCTGACCTATCTCGCAAATACAATATCTGCCAACGGCAGGATGGTTCCATATTCTACTATGGTCGCACTTCCAACAGATGCAGGAGAGCTTTCAGATGACTATCGCGCCAAACCCAGTGAAATCGTTCTCAATACGTGGACAGCGGATGACCTCGGTGTGAAGGTCGGCGACACAATCACGATTACATATTATACCGTCAAGTCAGAAGATTATAGCGTCAAGGGAAAAGAAGCGTACATCACGGAAACTGCTTCTTTCCTTCTGAAGGGAATCCTACCCATTGAGGGCATCGCCGCTGATAGAGGCATCATTCCTGAGTTCCCGGGTATCCACGACACCGCCGATATGTCCGAATGGGAGTCCCCTTTTCCGATTGATTATACCCTCATCCGCAGCCAAGATGAAGCCTATTGGGATGAATACGGACCAACACCGAAAGCGTTTATCTCACTGGAGACGGGCAAGCGACTCTGGGAAAATCGGTTTGGCGATCTAACGAGTATTCGGATGAAGGTGCCACAAGGTTCAGAGGTGCAGGCAACACGCACGCTTTTTGAAACCGAGTTCCTCAAGAAGATTCAACCCGAACAGATCGGATTTCAATTCTTGGCACTCCAAGCAGAAGGGCAACAAGCCGCTACAGGTGCCACGGATTTCGGGATGCTGTTTAGCAGCCTCAGTATCCTTATTATTCTTGCTGTCGCGTGGCTTGTCGAGCTGTTCTTTCGTATCGGTGTTGAGCAGCGTTCTCACGAGATTGGTATACTACAAGCCGTTGGCTATTCACTCGCTAAAATCCGCCGTCGTTTCTTTTTTGAGGGGGGGAGTGTCGCCGGTATCGGCACACTCTTGGGATGCTTACTCGCCATTGGGTACGCCCAACTGATGATATTCGGGTTAAAGACGTGGTGGTTGCCTGCTATTGGCACCCCCTTCATCGCATTTCACGCGAGTTTATGGAGCCTACTTATCGGTGTATGCGTGACAATGGTCGTCATGCTGAATGCCATCCGTGTTGCCGTCGCGAGGATAGGACGGACTTCGACGGCTACGCTCCTCGCCGGTGGAACGGATTTTGATGATGCGGCTGTAAAACCAAAACCTCAAGAAACAAAGACATCTGGCGGTTTAGTATCAAAAATTATCTTTCTGGGGCTCGGTATCTGGGCTGGTATTTTGGGCGGTTCCAATCTCGTTGAGGAGGGATGGGGCGGATTGGTCTATTTGATTTTGTTGAGTGCTATTGTTTTATTTTTTATCGGTTATGGCCTCCGTAGAGCTATCCGTAAAGGGGAGGGCATCTACGCGCATCTGACCGCCAAGCAGGCGAATTCGTTCGTTCTCCTTTGCGCGATTGGGATTGTTATCGGTACTGTCATCGCCTACTTCCCCGTGGTCCAGTGGATTCGCGAGACGGTTTTCTCGTGGTTTGAACATCCGGTCGTCCAATTTCTACTCTCCACACTCTCTATTCTCGGTGTGGGATGGCTGGCTTTTAGTAGATGGCTAACCTCCGAGAACGTACCGAAACGGTTCAGCCGAATGCGATTTGCTATCAAAAATGCTGCGCGGCAGCCGCAACGGAGCAAAATCTCTGTTACAACCGTCAGCTTGGCGTGCTGTATTATTGTTGCAGTCGGTGCGAATCGGCACGACGCACCCCCAGAGACAGAATACGCCTTTGTTGCGGAGTCGTCACTCCCTTTACACCATAGTCTGAATACACCCGACGGTTGGTTTGAACTCGGTTTCTCTGACGCCACTTCTGAACTGCTCAGCGCGTCGGAAGTCATTCCGTTTCGCGTGCTTCCGGGTGAGGACGTAAGTTGTCTGAATCTCTACCAACCCCAGAAACCCCAGATTTTAGGGATCTCGGACACTGCCCTAAACGAGGTTCCATGGACGACCTTACAACCGAGCAGCTCCCATACTAATATGATTATTGGCATTGCTGATGAAAACTCGCTCCGTTGGATTTTACACCATAATCCTGATGAGGAATTTCTTGTTCAAGATGAATTCGGAAACCCACTGAGCCTTCACCTTCACACACTTGAAAACAGCCTCTTCCAGAGCCAACTCATTATCTCAGCGTCGAATTTCACAAAGTACTTTCCAAGCCAAAGCGGTTATCAGTTTTTCCTTATCAAAACGCCACCCGAATTGCGAGAAGAGACAGCACAAGTCTTAGAGAAAGGGCTCGGTGACTACGGGTTTGACCTGACATCCGCATCGGCGCGATTGGCGAGTTATCGATCGGTTGAGAATACCTATATCTCCACTTTCCAGAGCCTCGGTGGTTTGGGCGTGTTACTCGGGACGTTCGGACTGGCACTGGTGTTGTTTAGAAATATTATTGAACGCCGTGGTGAGCTCGCGACGCTCCGCGCTTTCGGGTTCAGCCGACGCCTCCTCTCGCGGATGTTATTCCTCGAAAGCTGCTTCCTACTCACTGTCGGTATGCTTATCGGGATTATCGCAGGACTTGTGGCGGTCCTGGCGACGCATGGACACTTTCCCACTTTCCCATGGGTTTCCCTCACAATTACCTTGCTTTTTATCTTCGGTTTTGGTATAATTGCAAATGCCGTTGCAGTTGCAATTGCACTCCGAAGACCACTCTTGGCTACCCTTAAGTCCGAATAATCGCGAAAACACAGTATGTTTGCGTTGAAAACGACACTTCATATAGGATATGTGGTGCTGATTGCCTGCTCTCTCCTGATGCAAAGCGGGTGCTCCAGTGATCCCGAAACAGACACGCCGAGTGCAGTCAATTACACGGAATCGGGGTGGCGCGCTTATGCATCGGGGAACCATGCCCAGGCACTCCTCAGTTTTGAGCGCGCCCTGAGTTTCGATGAGACGCTTGCGGATGCACACAACGGCATAGGATGGAGTCACCTCAGCCTATCCCTAAATCCGGTGCTTGCACAGCAGGCGTTCCAAAATGCTGTTCAACTGGACGCTTCAAATGCTGATGCTTGGGTTGGGCTCGCGAACGTGCTCTATCTGCGAAATAAAGATGCCTCTGATTTCAGGGCTGCTATCCGTGCGACTGATAACGCACTGCAAGGCGATGCCAAATACCTTTTTCGGCACGATTACCGTTCTAAAGCCGATCTCTATGCACTACGGGCATCCTGTTATTACTATCTCAACGAGGTTCAGTCTGCAAAGCAGGAGACGGAAAAGGCACTCCAAATTGATACAACAAATAGGACTGCTATCGTCCTACAAAATTTACTAAAAGAATAGCGAACCGCATATCGCGAACCGCGAATAGCAGGAGAAAAAATATGTCTCAAGATGTTATCACCTCTACACAGTTAACCAACTTATCACCTACCCATAGCGGCAAGGTCCGAGACCTCTACGATCTCGGAGATGAACTTTTGATTGTATCGACCGATCGGATCTCAGCGTTCGATGTCGTTTTACCGAACGGTATTCCTGACAAGGGGCGAGTCTTGACCGGTTTGTCCACGTTCTGGTTCAACTACACCGAGTCTGTCGCCGACAATCACCTCATTACAACGGAAGTCGAAGCGTATCCCGATGTCCTACAGCCGGATGCAGACCTTTTAAAAGGACGTTCCATGCTCGTCCGCAAAGCAGAACGCGTTGATGTTGAATGCGTTGTGCGTGGCTATCTCGCAGGGTCTGGCTGGTCGTCGTATCAGAAAATCGGCGAAATCTGTGGACAGAAACTGCCCCCCGGATTACAAGAATCAGATCGACTCCCAGAACTCCTTTTTACACCGACAACCAAGGCGGAACAGGGAGAACACGACGAACCGATCTCTATTGAGGAGATGCGAGATCAAGTCGGCAGTGAACTAACCGATCGGTTAATCGAGGCGAGTTTTGAACTCTTCAGAGCTGCCAGCCAACACGCTGAAAGTGCCGGAATTATCCTCTGTGATACCAAGTTTGAGTTCGGGCAGCGCGACGGTAAACTGATTGTTATTGACGAAATCTTCACACCCGACTCCTCCCGTTTCTGGCCCGCGGAGCTCTACGAACCCGGTAAACCGCAGCAGAGTTTCGATAAACAATTCGTTAGGGATTATCTCTCCGAAATCGGTTGGAACAAGGAACCGCCTGCGCCAGAGTTACCAGAGACCGTTATCTCTAAGACAAGCGAGAAATACCGCGAAGCGTATCGCCTCATTGTTGGTGAAGAACTGTAGAACTTACACACGCAGCTCTTCTGTAGCACAAACTTTTAGTTTGTGTTTTGGAGTCATCTGAAATGGCAAGTCCCCTGAACGGTATAAAAGTCTTGGATCTGACACGAGTACTCGCCGGTCCTTATGCCACAATGCTGCTCGGCGATCTCGGCGCGGAGATCATCAAGATTGAACAACCCGGCACAGGGGACGAATCTCGCAATTTCGGTCCCTTCAAAAACGGGTTTAGTCTCTACTTCATGAGTGTCAATCGTGGGAAACGGAGTGTGACGCTCAACCTCAAGACCGAACGCGGACGCGCAATATTCAAACAGTTGTTGAATCAGACGGATATTCTGGTGGAGAATTTCCGACCCGGAACGATGGAAAAATTGGGGTTGAGTTATGACACGCTCAAATCTGAGTATCCGTCGCTTATTTATGCGGCGTGTTCCGGTTTTGGGCAGACGGGTCCCTACGCGCAGCAGGGTGCGTATGATATGATTATCCAAGGTATGGGCGGTATTATCAGTATCACCGGTGAACCCGGCGGACCCCCTGTGCGTGTCGGCACCTCTATCAGCGACATTACCGCTGCGCTCTTCACGACAATCGGTATCCTCTCAGCATTACACCATCGCAACCAAACGGGTAAGGGACAGTTTGTTGATGTCGCAATGTTAGATAGTCTTGTTGCCGTTTTGGAAAATGCTGTTGTTCGCTATTTCGCAACAGGTGAGGCACCGAAACCGCTCGGTGCCAGACACCCAGCGATCACACCCTTTGAAGCGTTCGCATCTGCTGACGGACACGTTATTATTGCCCTCGGAAACGATACCCTCTGGGCAAAGTTCTGTGAGCACGTCGGTAGGCAGGCACTCATTTCGGATAAACGGTTTCGGACGAACGCAGACCGGACAGAAAACCACGATCAACTCTTCCCAATTCTTTCGGAGATTATGTCGCAACGCACAACAGACGACTGGATTGACGCACTCGGTAGAATTGGTGTCCCGTGTGGTCCCATCAATGCGATGGACAAGGTCGTCACCCACCCACAAGTTCAGGCGCGGGAGATGATTACACGCGTCGTACACCAAATCACGGGTGAGGTTGAAGTGCCGGGAGTCCCGATAAAACTATCGGAAACCCCCGGCAGCGTGGACGCACCTGCACCGAGTCTCGGCGAACACACCACCGAGGTCTTGACAGGTTTGTTAGGAATGTCACCTGATGAAGTCGAGCAACTCAGTCGAGACAAAATCATTTAATGGTTAGGACTTACGCACTCCACTGGTAGGTGCGGTTTTGCAGCGTACTCGCTCAAATGCGATGTGCATTCCAACCGCACCGAAAGGGTAAAAAAATGTTAAATGAAACCCCACAAACACTACACGGAACAACCCTTTTGACGATGGAGGGCGATCTCGCCGCACAGATGGTTGAGACTCTTGACGGGTACGTTACCGATGCGGTAGCGAGTTCTCCTGAAAAACGTGAGGCTTTATGGAACCGAGATTACAGTTCTCACGATGTGTATGTGAAATCCGTTGAACCCAATCGCGAACGGTTTAGAAAACAGATTGGCTGCCTCGATGAACGGTTGCCGATTGAGGAACTCAGCTACGTAGCCACTACACGTGCGCCTGCACAGATCGTAGAATCGGACGATTACACGGTATCTCGCGTCCGGTGGCCGGTTTTTAATGAGGTCGAGGGGGATGGGCTTCTATTGGAGCCTGTGTCCAATCTACCAATTCCTGCCCAAATCATTGCTTTACCCGACGCGGATTGGACCCCTGAGATGATCACCGGCGTGACAAACGATCTACCGTTGACCGCTCAATACGCAAAACGTTTGGTCCGGGCGGGCTGTCGCGTCGTCGTTCCGCTCCTTATTAACCGAGACGATACCTATTCGGGTAATCCGACTCTCGGTGCCATGACGAATCAACCCCACCGTGAATTCATCTACCGGATGGCGTATCAACTCGGAAGACATATCATCGGGTATGAAGTGCAGAAGGTGTTGTCGTTGGTGGATTGGATGTCGCATTCCGATGTGCCGATTGGCGTTATCGGTTACGGTGAAGGCGGGCTAATTGCACTCTATAGTGCCGCTGTCGATACTCGGATTCAAGCAACGGCTGTCAGCGGCTATTTTCAATCGCGGCAAGCGGTCTGGCGAGAGCCTATCTACCGGAATGTATGGGGATTGTTACACGAATTTGGGGACGCTGAAATCGCCAGTCTCGTCGCGCCGCGTCCATTAATTATTGAAGCGAGTCGTGGACCTGAAGTCGCTGGTCCACCGCCACCGCGCTCGGGACGTGGAGGGGGTGCACCCGGACAATTGGTGTCACCGCCGCTCGATGCTGTAAAGGCGGAATTTGACCGCGCACGCGACTGTTATCAGCAACTCGGTGCTGAAAGCGCACTCCATCTCGTTTCACCTGAAGACGGATTGCCAGGAGCAGAAGAGACCGTCCGCAGACTACTGAGCGAGCTCGGTGCTGAGGATCCATTTATTGATAGCACGCTCCTTCACGCGCTGCCGCCAAGGAACTACAGTTTCAATGACGAAGCCCGACAGCAGCGGCAGTTTATGCAACTGGTGAATCTGACGCAACGCTTTCTCCGAGAAGCCGCATCGCGGCGGCAACGGTTCTTCTGGGATAAGACGGATACCTCGTCGCTTGAAAGTTGGGAAGAGACCTGCCGGGATCCGAAAGCCTATTTCTGGGACGAAGTTATCGGTAGATGTCCGGCTCCCGACGTACCTGCCAATCCGAGGACACGACTCCTCTATGATGAACCGAACTGGAAGGGATACGAAGTCGTGCTTGATGTCTGGAAAGACGTTTTTGCCTATGGCATCCTGCTGCTCCCGAACGATCTGCAACCTGGGGAACAGCGTCCCGTCGTTGTCTGTCAACACGGCTTAGAAGGAAGACCGCAGGATACTGCTGATCCAAAAATAGAGTCGGTTTATCACGCTTACGCCGCGAGTTTGGTTGACAGAGGGTTTATCGCTTATGCCCCGCAGAACCCATACATCGGTCAGGATGCCTTTCGGGTCATCCAACGCAAGGCGAACCCGATAAAATGGTCGCTCTTTTCACTCATCATTCGCCAGCATGAGCGGACGCTTGACTGGCTCGCGGCGCAGTCCTTCGTTGATGCCGATCGGATCGGGTTTTACGGATTATCCTACGGTGGGAAGACGGCGATGCGGGTGCCAGCCGTGCTTGACCGTTACGCCTGCTCCATCTGTTCTGCGGATTTCAACGAATGGATCGTCAAAAATGCCACTTTTGACGCTCGTTATAGCTATATGTTCGGCGGTGAATATGAGATGCCGGAGTTCGATCTCGGAAACACGTTCAACTACGGCGAGATGGCGGGGTTAATCGCACCGCGTCCGTTCATGGTGGAACGCGGACACGAAGACGGTGTCGCCCCTGATGAATGGGTCGCCCATGAGTTTGCCGTTGTGCGGAGGCTTTATGTCCAACTCGGTATTGCCGATAGGACGGAGATTGAGTTCTTTGATGGTGGACATCAGATTAACGCTGAAGCCACATTCCGTTTCCTCCACCGCCACCTAAATTGGCCCGAACCATAACCCAAAAATATGCTTTATTCTATCATTGTAAGCGCGGGACTGGAAACAATCGCACGCGAGGAGTTAACCGAACGCTTTAGCGACACGGGACACCTGAAAATCCTTGAACGCAGACCCCAACGCCTCCTTTTTCAGTATAGGGGTAACCCGCGCGATTTGTTGTCCGTACGGACCGCAGAGCATCTTTTTCTCGTCCTGAAGCGGACACCGAAAATGACGCGCTCACGGAGTTCTCTGGCGGCATTGAGCGGTTCGCTCACACGCTTCAATTTCAAAGAGATGTTCGAGTGTTGTCGGCAGGTCGGTATCAATGTCCGAAAGCGCACGCCGTTTCGGGTAACGAGTCGATTGTCTGGGAAACGCAACTTTCGGAGGCTTGATCTCCAACGCGTCGTGGAGCGCGCCTTATTGGATCGCGGGTGGTATCTGGCAAAGAGTGCCGCAGCGTTGGATGTTTGGGCAGAGGTACACGGAGACGACGGTTATATTAGCGTCAAACTCTCATCGAACGATATGGCGCAGCGTCCCTATAAACAGGCACATATCCCGGCATCGCTCAAACCGACCGTAGCTTATGGCATGGTACGGCTTTCACGTCCACATCCGACAGACGTCTTTTTGGACGCTATGTGTGGTGCGGGGACCATTCTATTGGAGCGTGCGTTCATCGGTTGCTACGGTTACCTCATCGGGGGTGATATTTCTACAGAGGCGTTGGATGCCACTGTGGCGAATTTCGGTAGACAACATCAACCGCGTCAGTTCTTCCATTGGGATGCGCGCACCTTACCCCTACAGCCGAACACGGTCGATAAAATTGTTTGTAACCTTCCATTCGGTGAGACAATCGGGAACGTCTCACAACTCACAAATCTATATCGCCAGTGTCTCAGGGAGTATGAACGCATCCTGAAACCGAGAGGTAGGATGGTATTACTCACCTCGCAACGCAAATTCTTGGATGCTGGGTTGAAACAACAACCACCTCTCAAGGTTTCACAACGACTGACGGTCGATGTCCGCGGCACGCGCGCGTGGATATACGTTATCCGTCCCCGATGATACCTAAATCTCAGGCACTCGGACTGCAACCTCTTTTCCGGCTGCGTGTGAGCGGAAGATACCGTCCATAATCACATTCGTGAGTAGGACACCCTCTGGCGGTATCGGCGACGGTGCGTCTGCTTTGACGGCTTCACGGAATGCCGTCATCTGTGCCTCCCAAACATCGACCTCTGGGAATCCTGAGAGTTGGATCGTGGTCATCCCCTCTGGCGGGTTCGGCGTTGCTGTCAAACCTTCCGATTCAACCAGTTTCTTAAGGTCACCACTATATTCATCGGCATAGATAGTTGGTCCACCCAAAGAGATACCCATTTCTTTACCGAGACAGAAACTCGGACCGAGTGAGTCTTGATGGATTGCCCAAGAGATCTTGAACACCATCACGCTGCCGTCTTCAAATCGCACCCACGCCACACCGAACTCTTCGACATCCATAATACCGCGGAACCGTGGATCTTGCTGAGAGATATAATCCTCTGTGATAGCGGAAACACGCACCGGTTTCGGATACCCCATCGCATACAGCGAGTTGTGCATGTTATAGACACCGATGTCAACGATTGCACCGGCACCTGCTGTCTTTTTATAGATGAACGTACGTCCCGGATTCCCACGCCGTCTGCCGCCTGAAGATTCGGAGTAATAAATGTCACCGAGAAACCCTTCGTCAATGACCTTCTTGGCGAACTGGAGTCTCGAATTGAACGTGCTGTGGAGACCGATTTGTAGGATTTTACCCGATGCCTTTGCTGCGCGTGCCATAGCCGTCGCATCTGGGAGTTTGGCTGCCATCGGTTTTTCACAAAAGACATGTTTACCGGCGTTCAGTGCTGCGACGGTCGGTCGCCGATGTCCTTGATTGTAAGTACAGACGCTGACTGTATCGATTTCGTCCATCTCCAGCATTTTGTTGTAGCTTGTGAAGACGTGTTTTTTCGGGACACCCCACTGTTCAGCGGCTTCGCTTGCCTTGCTTTTAATAATATCGCAGACGGCGACGATCTCGAAACCCCCGACTTTCATGTAAGTTCTCTGGTGTGCGCGTGAAATGCCACCTGTCCCGACAATACCGACTCGAATCGTCATGTTATTCTCTCCTCGTAAGTAGAATTAAACCCTAAATCTCAGGCACTCGGACCGCGACCTCTTTCCCCGCGGCATGCGATCGGAAAATCCCGTCCATAATCACATTTGTGGTCAGGACCCCTTCTGGTGGTATTGGCGACGGTGCGTCCGCTTTAACGGCTTCGCGGAACGCGATCATCTGTGCCGCCCAGTTATCTTCCTCTGGGAATCCAGAGAATCGAATGGTCGTCATTCCTTCCGGCGGGTCTGGTTCCGCTGTTAAGCCTTCCGATTCAACAAACTTCTTGAGTTCCCCGCTGTATGCATCCGCATAAACAACCGGCCCATTCAACGAGAACCCTGCCTTCGTCCCAAGATGGAAGTTGCCACCGAGTGAATCCTGATGCACTGCCCAAGAAATTTTGAACACCATCACACCGCCATTTTCAAACCGCACCCACGCTGCGCCGAACTCTTCGACATCCATAATACCACGGAATCTCGGATCTTGCTGTGAGATGTAGTCCTCTGTGATAGCAGAGACGCGCACGGGTTTCGGGTACCCCATCGCATATAGCGAGGCGTGCATATTGTAGACACCGATATCAACGGTTGCCCCCGCGCCCGCCGTCTTTTTGTAAATGAACGTATGTCCTGGGTTACCGCGTCGCCTGCATCCCGCGGATTCTGAGTAATAGATATCGCCGAATAATCCCGCATCGAACGCCTTTCTTATGAATTGGAGTCTCGGACTGAACGTCGGGTTGAGACCGATTTGCAAGATTTTGCCGGATGCTTTTGCTGCGCGGACCATGGCGGTCGCATCCGGTAGCGTCGCTGCCATCGGTTTTTCACAGAGGACGTGTTTACCGGCGTTCAGTGCCGCGACGGTGGGTCGGCGGTGTCCTTGATTATACGTGCAGACGCTAACTGCGTCGAGATCGTCCATTTCCAGCATTTTGTTGTAGCTGGAGAAGGCGTGTTTTCTTGGGACACCCCACTCATCAGCGGCTTGGTTCGCCTTACTTTTGATGATGTCGCAGACAGCAACAATCTCGAAACCCCCGACTTTCGTGTAATACTGCTGGTGCGCACGCGAAATACCACCTGTACCAATGATACCGACTCGGACTGTCATGTTATTGTCCCCCCATGAGCAGAATTGAATTGACATAAGAGTTTAGACGAAACGGGTTTGCAATGCAAGCGAAAAATAATCCATCATTTGTATACTTTGTAGGCGCGCCACTTTCACTTCTAACGTGCCGACTCTTTCTTCCTGTAGGAGCGAGCTGTGCTCGCGACTTTTTTATTTTTCGATTTAAAAACTAATCTTCACCAAAATTGGTAGACGAGGTTTCTAACCTCGCCGGTTCTCGGTCCACGATATAAACATTTCCCATTTATGCTTGCTCGTAGGGCATTGATAATTCTATAATCTACTACAACGACCTTCGGAAATTTGACACTTATTTGTATATTGTGATATACTTTTTGTATCAACGACAAAAGTTAAACGTTGCATTCTGTAAAATTACACATTTTGTCGAAAGGTATAAAACTTATGGCAGGCTCCCCTTACAGCATTTTCAATTCACGTACCCCTGACGATATCCATCGCGAAATTCAAGAGGTTTATCTTAAAAACGCGCGCCCGTGGGTCATCGGGTATAGCGGTGGAAAAGATTCAACAACAGCACTCCAACTAATTTGGTATGCCCTCGCTGAATTGCCGCCAGAGCAACGGAAATATCCTGTCTACGTGATCTCGTCCGATACGCTCGTTGAGACACCTGTCATTGTGAGCTACATCACCGGAACCTTGGACCGGATCGAAACAGTTGCCCGCGAACAAAATATGCCGTTTCAGACCGCGCTCGTCCGTCCAAAGACGGAAGATACCTTTTGGGTAAATCTCATTGGCAAAGGATACCCCGCCCCCTACACTCGCTTTCGATGGTGCACGGATAGAATGAAAATTCAACCGGCAAACCGGTTTATATTGGAAAAAGTTGCTGAACACGGTGAAGTTATTATGGTTCTCGGGGTTCGCAAGGGTGAAAGTGCAACACGTGATCAGGTATTAAGTTTACATAGCATTCAGAATTCGTTGCTATTGCGACATAACACATTACCTAATGCCTTTGTTTACGCGCCTATCGTTGATTTCAGTTTGAACGATGTGTGGTTTTATTTATTGAATGTACCTTCACCATGGAATAACAATAACAAGGAACTTATTACACTTTACCGAAATTCAAATGCGCAAGGTGAATGCCCGTTGGTGGTTGACGAGACAACCCCATCTTGTGGGAACAGTCGCTTCGGGTGCTGGACCTGTACCGTTGTAACAAAAGACAAGGCGATGGAAGGACTCATTGATAGCGGAGAAGATTGGATGCTCCCGCTGCTTGAGTTTCGAGACTTTCTTGCTAAAACCCAAGATCCTGAAAAGAAACCTGAAATCCGCGAACATCGGCGACGGAATGGACAGGTTACGATCATCAATAATAAACTCATTCACGGTCCCTATACACTCAAGTTTTGCAAGAAACTCCTGAAGAAACTTCTCAGAACACAACAACAAGTTCGCAAAGCGGGACCTGACCCAGATATCAAACTCATCACGGACGACGAGCTCGAAGAGATACGCAGGATCTGGCGAACCGAACGTCAAGATTGGGAAGATGCTGTCCCAAAGATTTACGCTAAATTTTTCGGTGCCCGAGATTGGATTGTTGATGACAAGATCTCCTTTGATGAGAAAGATAAGAAAATCTTGGCAGCAATTTGCAATGAAAAAGGAGTTCCTGTCACTCTTGTTTCAAAGCTCCTTGACACAGAACAACAAATGGATGGAATGAGTCGGCGTGCTAAGATACAGTCCCGAATTGATGAAATTTTTCATGAGGATTGGCGTTCAGAAGAAGAAATAAATTCCAGTATAGGCGATAGCGGCTCCAGCAATGATTCTCCACAAACTCATCCTTAAAAATATAGGCTTATTCAGTGGCACACAAACTATTCACCTCACACCAAAGGATAGCAAATCTATAATCCTTATCGGTGGAATGAATGGTGTTGGTAAAACAACGCTGCTGGATGCTGTCCGCCTTTGTCTATATGGTAAACGGGCACTTGGCAATCGAGTGAGCATCAGCGAGTACCACGACTACCTCTCGGAAATAATTCATCGAAGCCCTACTGGAAATTCATCCATTAACAGTGCCTCGGTGTCACTTGAGTTTGAATATGCCCGCGACGGTGAAAAAAAAAGGCACACGGTTGAACGCTCATGGAAACGCCAAAGGGGTGGAAAAACTGTTAAAGATGCCCTTACCACCTATGAAAATGATAGGTTAAACACTGAGTTTGAAGCAGAACACTGGCAAGATTACATAAACGAATTGATTCCTATTGGGGTTTCCAAGTTTTTCTTTTTTGATGGTGAGAACGTTCGGAAGTTAGTAGATGATTCTGGGCATGATGTTTTTCTTAGAGAGTCGATTAAAACATTGTTTGGACTAAATTTAGTAGAGCGATTGCAATCCGATCTGCATATCTACGCAAACCGTTTGATTAAGCGTGACAGTCCGGAATCGGTTCAACAGGAAATTAGTGAGGTAGAATTGGAAATCAAAAACCTCCGAAGCGAATCTTCAGAGGTTGAACATAAATCTGAAAACACCATAACACAGATCACTGAGTTAGAAAGTGAAATTGAGCAACAAGAGCACCGACTTGCAACCGAAGGTGGAAATTACGCACAGCAACGCGGAAATTTACAACGACGACAGGAACAACTCCAAACTGATATTGAAGACTTGGAAAACAAAATTCGTACTCGGTGTGAAGATCTGTTTCCGTTTGCTTTAGCTCCAGAAAACTTGGAGCGGTTAAAAGTCCGTTTTCTTAAAGAACTACAATTAAATGAGTGGGAAGCAAAAAATCGCGCTTTAAAAGCACACAAGGATCTATTACTTGAGCATCTTCCGTCTGAGGAATTTTGGGCAGGCATCCGTTTGGAATCTGAACAAATTTCAGAAATCCAAAACAAGGTTGCTTCGTTGTTAACAAAACAACTTGAATATCCCGAGGAATTGCGTGGCTTCAAAAAAATTCGGGAACGTTCATCTGTTGAGTATGATTGTATATTGGAATGGATTGATATTTGTCTAAATAAGGTGCCGCAAGAATTTAGGGAATTGAACCATGCACTGAAGATTGCTCAATCAGAACTGGAAAAGGTAGAAAATGCTCTTCAAAAAGTGCCGCCCGAAGATGTGTTAAAACCAATAATTGAGGATCTATCAAATTTAAATAAAAAACTAGGACAACTACAAATACAGGAGCAAAATGCCAATGAAACGATTCGCTCATTAAAAGCTCGGATAGAAAAATCTGAGCAAAAACGAGATATGTTATATCACACCCAGCAGCAAAGACAAGCACATATCAAACGTCCAAAACAAGTAACAGACGTGCAGTCAGTGCTCGCCGAATATACAGTGCAACTCACACAAGCAAAGATGGTTGCACTAAGTGATGCTATTGTTGAAGGTTTCAACCGGCTCTCACACAAACCAGATCGAATTAAGCGCGTTGAACTTGATCTACAAACTTTTGCTGTAACATTATATGACACGTACAATCGTTCAATTTCAAAGGACGAATTGTCGGCAGGTGAGCAACAAATTTACACAACTGCCCTCCTATGGGGATTAGCAAGAACCTCCGGTAAACCACTGCCAATGATTCTTGATACACCGCTTGGCCGTTTAGATAGCAACCACCGCCAACTCCTTATTGAACACTATTTCCCTTATGCCAGCCACCAAGTCATCCTGCTTTCAACCGATACTGAAATTACCGGTCATTTCTTATCTTCGTTAAAACCTCATATCTCGCATACATTCCGCTTAGCGTATCAACAAACTGAGGGGCACACGACAATAGAAGAAGGCTATTTTCGGTAGTGTCCCATGCGCCTAAATCGAATTCACACCTCTGAAGATTCCCGTAATAAACTGAGTATCTTAAAATCGCGTACAGGATTATTACCCAACATTCTTTGTAGAATCGGGTTGATGCTCTCCCTTGCAGAACCTACCCAACTTGAAATTGACATAGGTGATAGTGATGGCTCGGAGTTTCATCGCGACACACTAATGGGAGAGTGGGATCCGCTGATTGTAGCATTATTGGAAGAATGGTGCGTCACCAACGGAATAGGGACGGATAACGACACGCTTCTCAAATACTTCAGGGCACATCTGAATCGAGGGATCCGTCTGCTTTATGGTCGGGTGAAAGGATTAGAAGATTTAGCAAATCTACTCTGATATAGAAGAAACTTTTTGGTGCTAGGCCGCACTCATAGTTAAAATGTTGATACCACTACGAGTTCGGACGACGATCTCTCAATTCAATAATTCGTTTTAGATCTTCCTCTAATTCCCTCTGAATATCAGGATTTTCAATAATTTCATTAACCCATTGCACTCCATCGTTGACGAGTTTAGTAACTGATTGAATATATTCACTCGTACTTGGATCGTCAAGCCGATTCTGAAAGTCTGGAATACGTTCATAAACCGAAACTGTGTGCATGATTTGATACTGTTTGTTTTCTATCCACTTGTCCTTTCGATTATACAAATAAGTTGGTCCAGAAGTAACTGTCCATCCCAGAGTGAACAAGGCTTTAGAAATCATATATTTAGGAAGAGCAACAGAAAAAAAATCAGCGAAGTTTTCATGAACTAATTGATGAACTTGATCGTGTCCATATCGCTTAACAAACGCAAGTTGAAAAGTATTGTTCATACTTATGTTCTCGCTAACTCTGTTTACAAGCTGTTGAATTGCGGTTTGATCTGTCAGATCTGGGTCAATATGAGAGGTTAAAAATAATGTGAATCGGTTAGATGGAAGTTCGTTGATTGAAAACCTTGATGTCGTTTGCCATTCTAAAATTTTAAGAATTGATTCCAGGAGTGGCGTTATTACACCTTTTTTGGGTGGGAACATGACACCAAACACATCAAGATTGATAATATCAAAGGGGAAAGCATTGCGTAGGCGATAATGGGCATCTTTGCATCTAAGTTGTTCGCGGATCTCACGCGGGTAAAAACTTTCATCTTCCAGTGTTTTTCCCATGGTTTCTTCATTATCCTGAAAAAGAACAATATCTTGGAATGTGCCTTGAAAACCTTGTTCTGGTGAACCTATTAAAGTAGCAATTCTTGCAAAGTTTTCATCATTTTCCTCGCAAAAGTAAACGCCTTCTAATCGCTCTGTTTCTTCTGATCTTTTAAGAATTTCTTCACGCTCCAACATGAAAACATCAATTGCTTCTGCTGCGCAGAAGGTAAAATACCTTAAAGGGATTCTGTTTGAGCGTCTTCTAACTGCACGTTTTTGTTGTTTAGCTGCTTTTAACCATCCATTTCTTCTAACATAATGTTTAAGAGTGTCTGTTTCAAAATTGATATGGCTCATCTAGATTATGTCCTATGAAAACCTACAGCAAATCTAACTTTACGAAATCTGATAGTAATTGATAAAATTTTTCCCTGCGTTTTTCCTCTGGGGCTTGCAGGGAAATTTCAAAGGCATATGCAACAAGTTTTGTAACTTCCTGTTTACTTTTCGGTTTGGGTAGGAATACGCTGTGATTGTTCTCGATTATCGTCTTCTCAGAACTATCTATTTTCAAGGGAAATACTTCTTCCTCGGTAGAGATTCGTTGATAATTGTTGCCTAATTCGTTATGAATTAAAGATGTGAGAGTCTCTTCTTTTTTCTTTTCTTTATTCTCAAGTTTTTCTTGAGATCGTTTTCTTAGGGTACGGTCTGCTTCGGGGAAAATTTTCTTTTTAAGTGCGCTATGAATGATCTCTTTGAGTCTCACGAAGTGCGGATGCAGCTCATTAAAGCTATCCCGATCTATATTCAGAGCAAATTCCAAGCCTTCTTCAACATAGATTTCACCGGACACCCAATTGAAACGTGGTGTTGGAACCTTTGGGAACTTAAAGAGCGTTGCATCGTAAGTCCCAATAGCAATGTTTCTGATCCTTACAAGCAAGCCTCGAAGTTCCATTGGTTCAACAGCTCGGCTGTTTTGTAAGTATATATAGCCAGATAATTTGAGAGGTTGACCATAGACTTCGCCATCTTCGCTAACGAAGAATAACTTACCATTTGTGATTTCCTGTTTTGGTGTTTGTGGGGCACCGAGTGGATATTGATGTGGTTTGCGTAATGATAAACCATCAACCACTATCTCAAATTGGTAGGCATTTAACGATTTTTGCAAATGATTTAACCACTCTTGTAGTTCATAATTTACCTCAATTTTATTCCAGTCGAAAGCCCTCGCGTACGGAATTGGACATGCCAAGGTCAATTCCCAAACCATTTGCCAATAGTCACTAAGGTTTTTCACAGACCTGGAGCGATGAATTTCTTTCAAGAATGCTGAGAATTTAGATGGTAATGGTACGGGATTTTCACCTAAAGTTTCTCGAAACTTCCTAATAAAAGCTGAACGCATATCCCACGCAATCACACAAGTTCCTGCCTTATCCTGATTATATTCTATCTCTTCGACTATAAATTCGCCAACATCAATGGGATGCTTAGAGATTTCATCTGGAGAAACACGGCTTATTTTCTCCCGAAGAAAATCTACCAAGCGTACGCTTGCCCTGAAAGCTGTTTTACTTTCTCTGTGATGTGAGATGACTTTGAATTCGTGACAAATTTGTGCGATTCCTAGCATTCCGATGCCTAACCACCCAATTATAGGTCTCTGCAAATTTGTCAAATCATTAACACCTCCATTAGTAGCGACCCGTTTATTACTATCACCAATCCCTCCGGTCATTATTTTTTTAAAGTCTTTTTTGGCCATACCACAACCATTATCACGGCATGTGATAATGTCAAAGCTGGGCCAATTCGTGGTAATTTCTACACGGGTCGCATCAGCGTCAAACGCATTGCTAACCAATTCTTTTATTGCGCCAGCCGGACTACGATAGATACCGGCACTAATGTGTCCTAAAATTTTTGAACTAACCCTAATATTTTCCCAATAACTCATAGAGCACCTCATCTGTTTTGACAACTAAATTACGGCACTTCTTAAATACAGCATATAGGAGTCTGTGACTAAAGTTAATCGCTTTCTAATGAGAAGATTGTAACACAATTCACGAAAGAAATCAATTTTTCAGGAAAAAAATTGATTTGATATTTATTTTCGTGCTCAAGATACCGAATAAGCATCAAGATAGAGAATATGGAGACAGGAAAATGCGATGATTTTTGAAGTGGTGTTCAGGTAGATGGCTCTAAAAAACCGCAGATATCAATCTGTTATACGGAGACCAATTAAAAAGTAAATCCACTAAGTTAGTAATTCTGTCGCCGGGCATATCTTCAACGTGCTTCTGAATTTCTCTAATTCCACCGTTGGCATATTCTTCAGCAATCGTTAGAATTTGATCCTGATCCGTTAACACTTCAACTTCTTCTGTTTCTGCAAGTGCTAAAGATCGAAGTAATGGAACATCTTCTTCAGGTGAAAAACGAGCCCATGCGAAAATCATTTCCTTATCTTTTCCAAGCGGAACCCTTTTTTCCTGGTTGTAACCTATAAAGGTGGCTAACATGAAAATATTTTTCATTGACTCGAAGGGCGATAACTCTTGATGGTTTCCATTCTCTCGCGGTTTCGTTAATGCTATATAGGTTGGATGATGAATCTTATCAATACGAATACGATCCCGAGGTTTCCGGGATTGCTGGCTTCTATCTCCGTCGGTGTTTGAAAGCATTATATTTTCTCCTACCAAATTTCTTTAATCTTGGAAGTTTTCGCTTCTCGATCAAATTCTAATTCATACTCCGCACCAATTCGGGATGCAAGATTTGCTTTCGCTTGTCCTTGCAACTCCTCATCAGTTACGAATAGCACCAACTGGTTAGCGATGTCTGGTATTATTCTCGTTATATTTTCTCTGTGTCTTCTGGAAAGTCTACCGAAAGCTGTATCCATTACAATTGGGAAGGGTTCTTCCTTAAGTTGAGGAATTGTTTCCTGAACCGCCACTTTCGCCATTGCAGCAATAAAAGAAAGGCTGAGAACTTGACGCTGTCCTGCGGAAAGTTCTGGCAGGACATCTTCTCCAGACTCGTCAATTACTTGAAGTTCATAGTCTTTATTAAGCAATACCTCTCGAAAATGATCGCCATTCCACACCAACTCTTTGAAAATTTTCTCGGTTTCTGATTGAACATGCCCTCTCATATTTTCTGCAAATAATTCATATATTTTAGCCATTGCTTTTGAAGAATCATCAGCAAGTTTCCAATAATGTTTTAATTCTTCTGCTTTAGCGTTTGAATCCTTTTCAGTATTAATTTTCTGACTTAGTTTGGTTATTTCCATGCCAATTTCTTGAATTCGTCCCTTAATCTGATTTATCTCACCTTCTAATTTCGGGATACTCCGTTCATACTCTTTACGTCGCTTTTCCAAGTTATTGGCTTCATCATGATCCAAATCTGCTAATGCTCGATCAATCTCTTCCAAGCGTCTTTTTTTTCTCCTAACGTTCTGCTCCAATTCTTCTTCATTACTTAGAATTGATTTTAAATTATTCGGAATTCTTTCAACATGAGTTCGCACTAAATGCGTCAAATCGCTATGGGTTTCCTGGGCAATATGACCCAAATTTGCCGAAATAGATTGACTGAGCAAGTTCTTGATAACTTTGATTTCTGGACTCTGGTCGTGAATAGGTCTGCCACAAAGACATTGTCGCTTATCAAGTAATTCGTTCAAAAGTGTATCTGGAAGTCCAGTTGGGACTTCTCGAAGAATTTCCAATCCTTTATCAAGCACAGATTTTGCTAAAGGAATAAAGCCCTGATTAGCCAAACTACGAGTTTGCTCTTGGTACTCTACTTTTTTATCTTTAAGCTGCTTCAGTGCTGATTCAATTGCTTTTCGCTCATCAATCAACTTACGTAAACCCTTAATATCCTCCAATCGAGCGTCGATATCCTGTTTTTGTTTTTTAGCGAACTTGACTTCTTCTTGTAAGAGTTCTATCTTTTTTGATAATTCGCTGCGGACAGATTTTTTCGTTCTTCTTACTTCAAGTAATGGCTTTAACTTGCCCGAGGCATGTCTGTTTACTTGACGTTGATACTCACTCGCGACATCTTCTAAATGCCTCATACCTCGTTCAATTTCCTCAACCTTCAAAACATTGCGAACAGCACTTTCAACTTCCGTTTTACGATCTGGTCTAGTAAAGTTGTCAATTTTTTCTCCATCAAAAAAGAAGTGTACACTCACATTTTCAGGAATTATTGCCTGAATCCAGTTTGAGGCCTCGGTGTCCTGAAATTCTCGCCAATTGGTGATTTTTAGGAAGAGTTGTGTCGTAGTGCGTCCTGTTCCGTCCAGTCGTAAAGCCCTTTGTATTTCTCGTTTGGCACAGAATTCAACTTCTTGATCAGGGAACATTCCATGATAAGTAAAACGAAGTTCCACAGAAGTTTCGGTCACTCCGCCTTCCGCTAAGGCACGTCTATTCACCAATTCGCCAATATCACCGATGTTTCTCTTAACAAAATCATCGCCATATAAACACCAGTTGATGGCTGTAAACAGAGAAGTTTTTCCAGCACCATTAACACCTTGAATTACAGTTACATGACGTTCATCATCGGTGGCGAAATTTATAGTATGCTTTCCATAATATGGCCTAAAATTCTTTAATTCTATGCTGTTAATCTTCACTGATTCTTAACCTCGTCTTGGATAATTCGGCGGATTTCGCGCTTGATACCTTGAGGTCGCTTCATATCCAATTTTTCACGTTCGACCTGAAGAACTCTATCAATAACTTTATTTACGGCGGATGGTAAGGTTTGTCTAAATTTTTCTACTTGGTTTTCCATCTTTTCCATCAAGAGACTCCCAATGCCCCTAAAAGATCATAATCCTTAGCGAGTTCCCATATTTTATCACGCGCCTCAAATTTATTTAAGGCCATTCCAGCGAATTCGTTAAATCGCTCTAATTCCCGCGCAATAATTTTCCGCTCTGTACGGAACGTTGAAGTCGGATACTCTTGATAATCTATAGGCGGAACAGCGATTAGATCATGGATCTCTGCGTGTTCTTTACCAGTGGACTGTCGGAGAATCCGCCCACGCCGTTGAATAAATTCTTTTGGATTACTACTGCTTGCAAGGATGTAAGCGGTTCGGGTACTTGGTACGTCAACACCTTCATCCAGACACCTCATTGCTACAAGAGCTTGAAGATGTCCAGAGGCGAACATTTTTAACAATTCTTGTCTTTCAGCAGCTGATTCCTTAGAAGTGAACTTTGCAACTCGCACACCTAAAGTAGTTAATAATTCGAGAACTGGAATGATTCGCCCCGGAGCACAGTAAAACAGTGTATGATGCAGGGAGTCAGTCTTGCCAGTTAATAATTCTGCCAACTGTATCAGCTTGTTTTCTGCTCGGTTAAGTAGCGTTGCTCGTTTTATCAGTAACCGTTCAAGTACTTCACTTGTCTCACCAGATTCTATGTGATGGTAAAGTTTTGAAATTCTTTCCGTGAGACGTTCGTACGCTTCAAATTCCCCATCAGTCAATTCGACGAGATGTGGATGATAATAGTAAGGACAGAGATACCCCATTTTAATTGCTTCGTCAAGAGAAAATTCGTAAACTGTATCTCCAAAATATGCTTTGAGTGCCGTCGTACCTGATGGGTCAAACCACCGGTTAGGGGTCGCTGACAAACCAAGGCGATAATTAAAAACATCGGTTAATCTTTTTCGACTCCGTTCTGCCCCAAGATGATGAACTTCATCTGCTACTAAGACAGCTCTACGCTTCAATTTGGATAGCAGTTTCTGCATAGTCTCAGCAATAAAAGTGGTTTGTGTTGTAATAGTACAGACAATATCGCGAACACCATAATTATATCGCACCAAAGCAGTGTTAAGCCGGTTTACCCAAGTTGCAGAGTTTTTGTATGCCAGGATCGGTTCAAACCCAAACTTGATAGCGTCCTCATACCACTGATCGACGAGGTGTTGATATGGACACGCAATAACAACAAACAAGTGCTCCTTTTCCTCCTTGAGTTTTGCAAGAGCAGAAAGAGCAGTGATGGTCTTACCCGTTCCCGTTGCCATTTCCCATAAACCACGGCATCCGTTTTCAAACCAAGCGTTGACTGCTTCCGTTTGATAATCCCTTAATACCAAGCCGCTTGGTAAATATGTAACGGGCGGCTCAATTATTTCTGATCGATTCGCAGGTAGCAAATCAGGGATTGTTTCGTATACAGTTTGGTAAATCAAAAGATCATTCGCAACTGCCGTCGGAAAATCTATGACTTCCAACTTGTCGGTTGTATTATTCCATAACCGATTAAAATTATCAACCTTTTGTTGAACTCGTTGTTGGGTATCATCCCATGATAGATGAACGTCAACGGACTCAAAATTGCTTAACAACCCACCGACCGTCTCGTTCTGTGAGCCACCGAACGCAACGGCATTTTTTAAATCATCTAAAAAAACACCTATCTTTTCATGATAGATTGCTTGTGGATTAAACGCGCGTGTATTCAAGGGACGTGCGATTTTGATGTCTAAATGTCCGTGGGCAATGAGCCATGTGAGCATCGTCAGCCGGTCGTGGGTAACCTCTTTGAAACCGCAATTAAGGGAAGGAGCGAGATTGCGTTCCTTTGCATCGTAGCCTCGTTGGATTGCCTGTATGTCATCTGCCATTAATTTAGGACCGGTCACAAGTTTCATCTGCCCGTCGCGGCGGATGAAGGTTGCCAATCCTCCGGCATTGAGTGCCAGACCGTTGCTGGTAAAATAGCCAACCGCTCGCCAATATTGCGTAGCATTTCTCAGGCATGGCGTATAAAAGTCTTTGATGAGGTTTGCTCCGTCAGAGCGATATTCGTACTTTAGTTGGGTTTCTTTAAGAGACATGAAAGCTTTCCAAAAGGGTAATTGTTTGCTAACGAGGCAATTTTAACATATTTCGCGGAAAAATTCAAAATTTTCCTGATACTACCAAAATCCGCGTCATCCGGGCAATCTGTATAATCCGCGGTTCAGACGAAAAAATCCTGATGCTGACAGACACCAACCGCCAACTTATTTTTTTTACTTGACATAATTTAGCAAAAAGAGTATAATATATCATAAAACTTTCCAAAGAGGTAAATATTGTATCAATCTACAAATGCTGACTGTTGTAAGCACACTGACGACTGCTTGCTGTTTGCTGACTGCTGACCGCTGAGAGTGGAGCGCAGCGGAACGCCCTGACCGCTGACCGCTAACTCAAAAATGTTACACTTTTCGCAAAATTGCTTTTTTTCGCACAACAGAAAATCGAAAGTAAAACGTCTACGAACCCTGACACCCACTGGGTTCTCTAACGGTATAGGCAACACACCAAATGTACACCGGTGTAACATTAGTGTAACATTTTTAAGGCAAATTGCTAAAAAATATACCGTTAAGTTAAAGCTGTATACACGCCCGTATGATCCTGTGAATCCTGTCCACCCTCATGCTGACAATCCGCTGCCAAAATATTTAGACACCCCTCCAAAATTTTATATTTGACAAATTTCTAAGAAAAAAGTAAAATATGTGGTAATATGGAGTTACTACTAACATGAAACAGTTGCAACCTTGCAACAAAAGCGTGTTAACATCGTTTTGTATAATAGGTGATTGCGCATCGCAATGCAGATTTTTTACACTAACCGATAGGAGATTTCTCACATGAGACTATTTATGATTGTTGCCAGCGTGCTATGCGCTGCAACCCTTGTGCTTCTGGCACCCACAGCCGATGCTGCGAATAAAGTAGATGTGTTTATCTACACAGATACAGTGCAATGGATCGGTCAAGCCGCAGCAGTAGAAGAAGCCGAAATACTGGCAGACCTACTTGATGGACAAGACGGCATCGGTGAACTCATCCTTCACGGCCCAGCAAAAACTGTCGAAGCCTGGACAAAAGACCATACCGTAGACAATGGACACCATCTCATTGTCATGTTCGGTGATGTACCCGTCGAAATTTACGACGTCGGGAAAGACGCAAAAAAAGAAACTGTCGCCGAGGAATTCCTTGACGCAGGGAATACCTTCTCGAATAGTGCCGACTACTTTTTCTGGGGACAGGGCGGCAGAAATGAAGAAGCCGGTATCAAGAATATGATGGATATCCCCAATATGGTGCAGTGGGATGATAATACGGCTATGGAGGTCACCAAAGAGGGGAAAGACCTTACACCCACACTTGATGACTACGCAACAGACCGACCCTTCCACGTTGATAAGCTTGATGGGGATTGGGTTTTAGAAATCGCATTCGCGTCAGATACCGGGGATCAAAAAGCCGACCGTTGCGATCCGTGTATCGTCCACAATACGAAGACGAATGGACGACTCATTCAGGTCTACCAAACCGCTAACCAAGATGACCCGAAAGGCGAGGTCATCGCTGAAATTATTCTCAACTACTACCTTGAAACTGTCGGCGCACTTGACGTTGACCCACAAGATAAACTTCCCGCTTTATGGGGAGATATGAAAAGAAGGAGATAACATTTAATGCGAAATATTTTTCTCTCACTCACGCTTATTGCGCTAATGGCACTGCCGCTAACACCGATCTTTGCCGCCGGTGAAGTCGCTATCTACACCGGAACCACGCAGTGGATCGGTAAAGCACCCGCCGACGAGCAGGCACAAATCTGTGTTGATATGCTCAACGATGCCGGGATTTCTAACACATGGTTCGATAGCGACGGCGATATGGATGCCCTCGCGGATTGGATGGAAAGTGTTACAGGTGATGATGGACTCGACATCTGTGTTCTCTATGGTGATTTTCCACCGACCCTGTATCCAGACGGCAATGCGCAACCCGATGGCACCATCGGTGAAACCTTCATCGAAACCACGGACGGCGATGTGTTCATCAACCACGCCGACTATATGTTCTGGGGACTCGGTGGCAGAAACGAGGCAGGCGGACTCCAAAACATGATGGATATCGATGGCATTACCATGTGGGACGATAATACCGATATGGTCGTCACCTCCGAAGGCGCGGCGATCTCTCCGACGCTCACCGATTTCCAATCTGACCGTCCCTTTCACGTTGATGAGTTAGAGGGCAATTGGGAAGTCGAAGTTTCTCTCGCACAGAACGACGATGGCACCCGTGCCGATCCGATTATTGTGCGCGACGGAAACCTCGGTCGACTGATTCCGGTGATACAGACAGCGAATGGCGATGAAGAGAAAGGCGCAGTTGCTGCCGAAATTATCACCTGGCTCATGGCAACAACACCGGTTGAACCTGCTGACAAGCTTTCCACAACGTGGGGTGCTTTGAAAGCAGTCCGATAAGCACGGTTTCTAATCTTGATATGCTATTTATAGGCGCGCTTTATAAGCGCGCCTATAAATAAAAACGCTTGTAGGGGCAGGTCTTGTGTCTGCCCACTGTTAATTGAACCTTCCAACTCTATAGAAATACCCGCCTATAAATTAGAGATGAGATTTAGAACCTTCAACATCTTGTTTACACTCTCACTGCTTTTGTTGTTGATATCCGCTTGTCACGATCCAATAGAGTCCCCCCTCGTTGGCACCCTTCCGATTGAAACCATCACGACCCCTAAAGACAATGCCGTCATGGTGTATGTCCCTGCTGGCGAATTTCTCATGGGAACCAGTGATGCGGAGATTGAACACTATAAAGAAATCTTTCCGCTCCGCGACACCGCCCGATATGACAACGAACGTCCGCAGCGTACCGTCTACCTTGATGCCTTCTACATCGACAAGTTTGAGGTGACAAACCGACAATACAAACAATTTCTCAGTGAAACGGGTTATGAACCAGAACACTATCTCGATCGTCTGCCATATAATGCTCCCGACCTGCCTGCGGTTGTTTTGAAGTGGGAGGATGCCGTCGCGTATGCCGTATGGGCAGGCAAGCGGTTGCCTACCGAGGCGGAGTGGGAGAAAGCCGCACGCGGCACAGATGGACGCACCTGGCCCTGGGGCAACGTGTTTGACGATACAAAACTCAGTGGGAACGACGGCAGAGGACACAGAGACGGCTATAAAGAAACCGCACCTGTCGGACAGTTCCCGCAAGGCGCGAGTCCCTACGGCGCACACGATATGGCGGGCAACCTCTGGGAGTGGGTGGCGGACTGGTACGATCCGAACTATTACCGCACCAACCCTCCGAATGTCAATCCACAAGGCCCCGAAACCGGCGATGGTCATGTGCTAAAAGGCGGCGGGTGGGCGGAAAATTTGGATTTCACCCGATGCGCCAGTCGACTCGGCGGAGAGCCCGGCTCCCTCTTGCGCGGGTTTCGGTGCGTAATGGACGCACCCTTTGGAGAATAGCATTCTCGAACACGCACTTGACAATCCTCTCGTAAATTCGTATAATAGATAAGCGTGGGAGGGTTAGCTATTGAAACGGATTGTCACGCACGCAGACCCAGACCTTGACGCGATTGTGAGTGCTTGGATTGCCCAAGATTTTCTCTTCCAGACACACGAATCAGAGGTCTTGTTTGTGAGCCGAAAAGTGCCAGAAAAACTCAGACATTCTGCCGATTGCTTGGTGGATGTTGGGAACGGCTATTGTCCTGAAAACTATCGGTTTGATCACAAACCCCCGGCATTTGAGAACAGAAATAGTACGTGTGCAACGCGGCTCATCTATGAGTATCTGTTAGATATCGGTGTCGCTGTCGGACACCTTGCGCATCTGGTAGAGATAACCTATCAAGGCGATACACACCGGAATTCAGAAGCACTCAAACAGAGTCGGATTGATGGACCGCATGCGAAATTAAAGCAGTTAAAAACAGAATATAAGGACACAGCAGCGGTCTATCAACAGATGGTTCTTTGGCTAAGGAGTTATACAAAAGACTTATGAAGAAATTTACATATTTGCTCGTCGTTCTGTTTGTCATCGTAGGATTCGCTGGCGCAGATGAATGGCATCAGTGGCGTGGCGAAAATCGCGAAGGCGTTTGGATGGAAACGGGGATTATTGAAGCGTTTGAAGGTTCAGATATCCCAATCCGGTGGCGTGTACCTATCAGTAGCGGTTATAGCGGACCAACTGTCGCCGATGGACGTGTCTACGTCACCGATAAACTCACAAAACCGAAGCAGGTCGAACGCGTACACTGCTTTGACTGGGAAACGGGAGAGAAGCTCTGGTCTTACACCTACGATTGCGTCTATAAAATCGACTACGCCGCTGGACCCCGCGCAACTGTGACTGTGCAAGGCGGATTTGCCTACGCCTTGGGGGCAATGGGACATCTCCACTGTTTTGACGCTGTTACGGGTGAGGTCGTCTGGAAAAGGGATCTCAATGCCGAATATAATATTGAAATGCCTATCTGGGGGATCGCAAGCGCACCGCTGGTGGAAGGTGAGCATCTTATCGTTCAAATCGGTGGTACGCCGGAGGCGTGTATCGTCGCCTTCGACCGAAAAACCGGTGAAGAAAAATGGAGAGCCGTGGACGATACTGCCTCTTATTCGGCACCCATTATCATTACGCACGCTGGTCAACGGGTTTTAATCTCTTGGACAGGGAATAACATTGCTGCGCTTGATCCAGAAACCGGAACAGTCCACTGGCTTTATCCATTTCCTTCTACCCGTTGGGAGATTGGCATTGCAACCCCGATTTTCTATGAGAATGAATTGTTTTTTACAAATTTCTATGAAGGTTCGCTGCTCCTGAAATTGGCACCAGATAGTTTGGATGTCGAACTCGGATGGCACCGAACGGGTAAAGATGAACGGAATACAGAAGCGATTCAGACAACAATGTCAACCCCAGTTCGCGTTGGTGATTATATTTACGGTGTAGATAGTTACGGTGAACTCCGCTGTATTGATGCCCGAAACGGCGATCGGATTTGGGAAGACCTCTCCGCCGTGCCGACGGCACGTTGGAGCACTATCCATTCTGTCAAACACCTCGCAGCATCAGAAAATAGAATCTGGATGTTCAACGAACGCGGTGAACTTCTCATCACAGACCTCACGCCTGAAGGATTGAATATCGTCAGTCGTGCCAAACTGATTGAACCAACTCGCGACCAATTAAACCGCAGAGGCGGCGTTACATGGGCACACCCCGCTTATGCCTATAAACACGTCTTCGCACGGAACGACGAAGAGCTTGTTTGTGCCAGTTTAGAAAAATAAGGGAGCGTCAAATCTCTAAAGGATACTAACCGAACCGCAAGGAATAATTAAGAATTCTTTTGAGCCAAAGATCGTAAGCCTGAAACGAAGTGGAAGGGTTTTTGATTGGGTATTTCTTCAGATCTACGGAAGAGAACGGCAAATCCCTAAAGGATACTAACCGAACCGCAAGGAATAATTAAAATAATGGAAACCACTCGGATGCCGGAAATAGACTTACATCCCGGCGAACAACTGCACGGCTTTGAGGTAAAAGCCGTCACGCCAATTGAGGAGTTACGAGCAGTAACGATTGAATTGGCGCATCAACATAGCGGCGCACGCCTGCTACATATCTATACAAACGACACTGAAAACCTCTTCTCCATTAATTTCCCGACCCCGCCATCAGATGATACCGGTGTCCCGCACATCCTTGAACATGCGGTCTTGGCAGGATCACACAAATTTCCGGTGAAAGAGCCTTTCTTTGAAATGATTAAAATGAGCATGGCGACCTTTATCAACGCCATGACGAGTTCCGATTTCACCTGCTATCCAGTATCGAGCAACGTCAAAAAAGATCTCTTCAACTTGGCGGAGGTCTACTTTGACGCTGTTTTCCATCCATTACTGACTGAAAACACCTTCAAGCGCGAAGGACATCATCTCGCACCTGTGGATCCTGAAGACCCGATAGGCGATTTAAAGATAACGGGCATCGTCTATAACGAGATGAAGGGCGCGTTCTCAGACCCAGAGGCGTGTTTATACCGTTCAGTGATGAGACGACTCCTCCCAGATACGCTTTACGCCAATGAATCCGGCGGTGATCCTGATGCCATTCCCGATCTGACCTACACGCAGCTTAAGGGATTCCACGAAACCTATTATCACCCCAGCAACGGCTATTTCGTTCTCTACGGCGATATTCCAACCAGCGACTATCTCACCTTCCTTGCCGAGAGGTTAGATAATATCCCAAAGAATGCAGCGAGTACGGTGCTACGTCCGCTACGTCCAGAGGTCACACACCAACCGAGGTGGGATGCGCCACAGACAGCAACGGATACCTATCCCGTTGGTGCTGATGAACCGCTCACAGAAAAAACGTATCTGATGCTCAGTTGGCTTATCGGGGACGCTACCAACCCGGAAGAGGTGGTTCTCGGTCGTATTATGAGTCTCATTCTGCTCGGGAACGAAGCCGCACCGCTCCGTAAGGCGATTATTGATTCCAAACTCGGTGCGGACATTGTTTTCTCTGGGGCGAGTTCTATCGGACCGGAAGCCACTTTTTACCTCGCACTCAAGGGGAGTGAAGCCGATCGCGTTGAAGCCTTTCGTCAATTGGTCATTGATACCCTAACAGAGATTGTGGATTCAGAAATTGATAGTGAAAAGGTTGAAGCAGCATTCCAGCAAGCAACTTACCACTACCAAGAAGTCGCATCGATGTTCCCGCTCCGCATGCTCTACCGGGTCATTGAGGGATGGATATATGAGAAGGATTCGGACACCTTCCTGAAGATGGGGCAGACATTGAATGCCGTCCGTCAGCAGTGGCAGGAGAATCCATCAATTTTCAACGAACTCATCCGAGAGAAGCTCATTGAAAACCCGCATCGCCTCACCAGTGTCCTATCCCCAGATCGGGACATGCAGGGAAAAGTTGATGCTGAACTCGCGGAACGCATGAAAGAAACACGCGCCCAACTGACGGATGAGCAGGTACGACAAATCGCTGCGGATGCCGCGGAACTCGAGCGTCTCAACGGTGTTCCCAATTCGCCGGAAGCATTGGCAGGACTGCCGCAGCTTCAGGTCAGCGATCTCCCTGAAAAACCGAGACATATTCCAACAACGGTTGAAAGTATCGGCGGACAGGAGCTGCTGCGGAACGATGTTTTTGCCAACGGTGTTAACTACCTCGTGTTGAACTTCGATTTGCAAGGGTTACCTGAGCATCTCTGGACATCCCTTCCCAGATACGCCGATGCCATTAGCAAACTCGGTGCTGCCGGTATGAATTACGAAGCGATGGCGCAACGGACATCAGCCGTCACTGGCGGGATTGGGTGTTCATCGTGGTTTTCTACACGCGCCCGGGATGCCGATCATGCTTTGCAAGGTCTCTCTTTTCACCTCAAGGCACTTGATGGGAAAATAGATGCTGCCCTCGATGTTCTGCATGATCTGCTTTTCGCTGTGAACCCGCGCGATACGGAACGCCTTCGGGATGTCCTGCTCCAAGCCGTTGCGGAATATCGCACAGAGATGATTCACGACGGTTCAAGTACGGCGATTCATCACGCATCACGGGGGCTCTCGTCAAATGCCCACCTTGCTGAGTTAATCTACGGACTACCACAACTCCGCAACAGCGAGACCCTTCTCAACGGATTCGACGAACTTAATACCAACCTTATGGGTCATATAGAAGGGATACGCGATTTCTTACTCACGCGTGGACGGGTAACCGCCAGTTTTACGGGTTCGGACACCGCTTTTGAAACCACACGGACGAAACTCGGGGCATGGCTGGACGCAATGCGGGATGAACCGATGACCTCGCAACCAAGTGCGTTTCAGCAGTTTGAGACACCCCCAAGAGAGGGATTAGCGGGTCCCATTCAGATTGCGCACTGCGCTCACGTGATGCCGGCACCGCACTATTCGCACCCGGATTCAACGCTCTTGACGATCGGAGCGCATCTCATTCGACTCGATTACATACTCAGTGAAATCCGTTTTAAAGGCAACGCTTATGGCGCAAGGTTCACTTATAGTCCGTATGATGCCGTGCTCTGCCAGTCCTCGTTCCGTGATCCTCACGTTGCACGGACGATCAACGTCTTTGAACAGACTGTTGACTACGTTAAACAGATAGAATGGACACAGACGGATATAGACCGCGCAATCATCGCTACGGCGAAGGATGGTGAGAAACCGATTCGTCCGAGCCAAGCCGCCAGCAGCGCATTGAGTCAACACCTCGTTGGGCAGACGCGAGAGATGCGGGAGGAACGCTACGCACAACTCCGCCGTGCGACGCCGACTGAGGTCAAACGGGCGCTGCTACAACTCTTAGAGGGAAATCGAGATAAAGCAGCGGTGTGTGCTGTTGCCAGTCGTGAGAAACTGGAAGCCGCAAACGCTGAATTGGCACAACCGCTTGTTATTGAAGACATTTTAACCTAAATCATAAGGCAGTCGGCAGACTGATAATTGTAGGACTTACGCACCCCACTGGTAGGTGCGGTTTTGCAGCGTACTCGCTCAAACGCAATGTGCATTCCAACCGCACCCAATCTTGTGAAAATAGGCAGAATTCAGTCATTTTGCGTAAATCCTGAATTGATAAGGAGGATGAGAATTAAAATGCTAAAAAAAATTGCACTCTTGACGATCTGTATCTTTGCTTTAGCAGTGGTTGCGTTGATAGCATCACAACCTGATGGTTTTGAGAAAAACTGGCATCATTGGCGCGGTCCGTATGCGACAGGGGTTGCAGCTGATGCGAATCCACCCATCACGTGGAGTGAAACCGAAAATGTACGCTGGAAAATCGCTATTCCGGGCGTAGGGCATGCTACACCAATCATCTGGGGAGACAAAATCTTCGTCCAGACGGCTGTTGAAGGGGCAAAAGCGGAATCTGAAGACAACGATAATCCGTTCGGCGGTTTCTTTGGCGGAAGAAATGACGGTCCGCTGTATAAATTTGACCTTCTCGCTATTAATCGGAGTGATGGCAGTGTGCTGTGGCAGAAGACGCTCCGAGCAGTGGAACCGCACGAGGGAACGCACCGAGATGCGACCTATGCTTCAAATTCGCCAGTCACTGATGGTGAGTTCGTCTACGCCTATTTCGGTTCACGTGGGCTTTATTGTGTGGATATGGACGGCAATGTGAAGTGGGAAAAAGATGTCGGCACGATGTATAAGCGGAACACCTTCGGCGAAGGCAGCTCGCCCGTTCTCTATGGCAATACACTTGTTGTTGTTCAGGATCACGAGCGTAATTCCTTCATTACTGCGCTCGACAAGCGGACCGGGGAGGTCTTGTGGAAGACAAATCGCGACGAAATAACGACTTGGTTCTCTCCGATTGTTGCTGAATACGATGGGAAACCACAGGTGATTACGACTGGCACAAATCGTGTTCGTAGTTACGATCTCGCAACGGGAAAACTGTTGTGGGATGGCGACGGTTTGACTCGCAATGCTATTCCTTCACCGGTTGCTGCGGGTGAATTCGTTTACCTTATGAGTGGTTTCCGGGGTAATGTCTTGCAGGCAGTCTCCCTTGCATCGGCTACGGGTGATATTAGTGGGTCAGATGCTGTTGTCTGGGAATTCGGTCGCGACACCCCCTATGTCCCCTCCCCACTCCTCTCTGACGGTATACTTTACTTCCTGAAAAGCAATGACGGTATCCTCTCCGCTTTCAATACCGAAACCGGAGAAGCACATTATGGACCCGTGCGGCTGGAAGGTGTTTCTGGCGTTTATGCCTCTATTATTGGCGCGGCGGATCGACTTTACGTCGCTGGACGGAATGGGGTCGTGAACGTTGTCCAACAGGGTCCCGAATTTAAAATCTTGGCAGAAAATACGTTGGACGATAGTTTCAACGCATCGCCTGCGATTGTCGGTAACGAATTATACCTTCGCGGTGGGAAGTATCTCTACTGCATCGCGGAATAAGTAGCAGTCAGCGGTCAGCGGATAGCAAAGTTTGAAAGTGTTAGGACTTATGCATTCCATTGGTAGGTGCGGTTTCTAACCGCACCAGCTGCGTCGGGATAGGTGAATTTCTTTGATGCTGCGTAAGTCCTGAGTGTTCTAAAGTGTATCTAAAGTGAACTAAAGTTGTGGGGGCATCAAACATAACTTTGAACTTCGCAACTTTGAACTTGCAAACTTTCTTGTGCTGATCGCTATCTAATATGTTGCCCTACCACCGCTCACATCATAACACTGACCCGTCACAAAACTCGCCTCATCCGATGCCAAAAAATTCACGACAGCCGCAACTTCTTCCGGTTGCCCAACGCGTCCCAACGGAATCTTACCGACCATATAATCAATCGTTGACTGCGCCATACCTTCCAAAATCGGTGTTTGGATGACCGCTGGAGAGACCGCATTCACACGAATGTTATAATCCGTTACCTCTTTAGCGAGTGCCTTTGTTAGGGTGATAACCCCTCCCTTAGATACCGAATACGGAATCAACGTCGGATTGCCCTCTTTCCCAGCAATTGAGGCGATATTCACAATCCTGCCGTAATTCTGTGCAATCATCGGACGGATAACCGCTTTACAACACAGAAAAACGCCAGTGAGATTTACGCCTATCACAGCATCCCAATCCGCTTCTTCTAAGTCGGTAAGTGGGAGCGTGCGTCCCGCGATACCGGCGTTGTTAACAAGGATGTCAACGCGACCGAGCGTAGAAATAACCTTCTCAACGGCGGCGTTAACGTCAGCGGACTGTGAGACATCGGCTTGAAGCGGTAGCGACCTGCGTCCGATGCCCTCGATTTCCTGTGCTACCGCTGCTGCTGCGTCCATATTCAAATCCATGATAGCAACATCTGCCCCAACGTTAGCGAGTCTAATGGCGATCGCTTTTCCGATACCTTGTCCAGCACCGGTCACTATAGCGATTTTATTGTCTAAATTCATATTCTAATTCTCACTTGCCAAGTGCAAGCTTTCTCTCCTCTCTTCCAAAAATGTGTCTAATTCGATGCCAAATGCGTCTGCTATCCGATTGACATAACAGAAAAATCCGACAACCTCTACAATAGCGAAAAGTGCCTCGTCCGTCAACCCATAACTGCGGAGATGTTCCAAATCAGTGGGTGTGACAGCAGACGCTGATTTTGTTACCTTAACAGCGAATTCGAGAATGGCTTTTGTGGTATCGTCAATATCGGCGGTTCGGAAATCCTGCGTAAAGGCTGCGATCTGTGCGTTTGTGAGTTGGACCCGCAACTCATCTGCGTGTGCAACGATTCAGTAGTGGCATTCATTCACTTTCGAGACGACGGTAGCGATCATCTCTCGTTGCATCCGAGTTAAGGGGCAATCCTCATCGTGCATCACTGCTTTGTAGAGTTCTACAAAAGCACGCATGCTCTTCGGGCGCGCACTAAAGAGCCTGACGATGTTGTAAAGTTCACCCGCCCGCGCGATAGCTGCATCATATTCCTCTTTCACGATACCGGTTGCCTCGGTCTCGTCTACAGTCTGAATCCATGCCATGTGTTACTCTCCTATGACGACCCCATATTCCCCGACAACCGCACCTTTATGCCCTGTCTGGTAGTGTAAGTGCCGTTCACCGATAATCGGTTGTGTACTTTGGACTTCGACTGTGCCGCGGACTTTTCCCATTTCATCCTCATCTAAATCTACACAGCAAAGAGGCTTAATCTGGCGATGCACCTGCCGACGGATATCGCCGTTTTTATTCCGAACGATAATATTGACGAACGCGTCTGCTTCCCCAACATTGAGGAATCGGAACCAGTCCCTGGCACCCGCTGCGACTTCAGGGAAGAAAAGTCGGATACCCACATGTCCACCCTCTGCGGATGCCCCCGGTAGGTCGATGATAGCCGTTCCGCTTTGCATGTGCCGTTCTGCGACAACCGGTTGATCGCTACGTACCTCTACGGAGGATTTCACTTTAATGTCGTCCATATCCGGAGTCCAGCACTCAAAGGGTCCCAAGGGGCTATGTCTTTTCGTCCATGTTGCTTGTGCGTTATCGTCCTTACGCGCAATCATGGTTACCTCAGCAGGTTCCCTTCCGACGTTAACAATCACGACCCAATCTTCCCATGCGGGTCCAACTTCAGGAAAATAGAGCGTGCGCGGGGCATCAGCGATCACTTGCCCGAATTGCCCAACGGATGTCTTCCCACCTTGATAGTGAAGATGACGTTCTGCTACAATCGGTTGCGAACTCTGCATCTCAACCGTGCCGGTGACGTTCCCCATAACGCCTTCGTTAAGATCCCAACAACAGAAAGGCTTGATGACGTGGTGGCGTTGCCGAAGCACCCTACCGTTTCTGTTTCGGACGGTAATGTTGACGTGTGCGTCCGCTTCACCGACATTTAGGACCCGAAACCAATCGTGTGCGCCTGATACCAATTCTGGGAAGAAAAGCCGCTGCCCGACTGTCTCGTATTCTGGGGCTGCACCGATAAAGTCGAGAACGTTTGTGCCTCTGTGCATGTGTCGTTCGGCTACAATCGGTTGGTCTGCACTGAACTGCATTGAGGAGTTTTCTTTAATCGCCTCAACGTTTGGGGTCCAGCACTCGAAGGGTTGTATCGTTTTCTCCTCTGACCATGTGGGTTGTCCGTTACGGGCGTGTCTGGCTATCGCTGTTACGCGCGTCGGTTCCGTGCCGACGTTCGTTACCTGAACCCAGTCTTGCCACTGGGGACCAACTTCTGGAAAGTAAAGCGTTGTTGCACCTGCCATTCGTTCCTCCTGTTTCAGTTTTGATGTACACAGTTCCAAACTGTATCTATTAGAAAATCACGGGTGTTGTTTCTATGACTATTTTAACTTGCATATATATCTATTTTCCACTACAATTTCAGCCAACGTCATTTGGTGCGAGAAATTTGTTCACTCTACAAGGACTTACGACGCTATCCGCTAAATGACCTTCACAATCCCTACACACATCTTGAGGAGAAGTTTTAATGGCAGCGAAAAAACTCTCGAACGCCGAAATTCAGGAAAACCTCGAACAACTCAGCGGTTGGACCGTGGAAGACGGTAAATTACACAAGGAATTCCAGTTTGATACCTTTGTTACTGCATTCGGATTTATGGCACAACTTGCGCTAATTGCTGAATCCATGAATCATCACCCAGAATGGTTCAATGTCTATAATCGTGTGACAATTGATTTGACGACCCACGATGCTGGCGGCATCAGCGAATTAGACTTCCAGTGGGCAAAACACGCAGATGCGATTAGTGACTAATGTGATGAACAGTGAACAGCATAGGTCCAGATAGGGGAGGCGTATGGAAAAAATAAAAGTCTTAATTGGCAGTCGGCAGGCACCGGAAATTGAGGCGATGTTATCAGACGTTCCAGAGAACGTGGAAGTGAGTTTCCTTCCGCATGGAGACCCGTTGCGCGCACATATCGCCGGTGTCGAGATCTTATTTGGGCACATCGGTGAAGACGCAATGCCTGAAGCAAACGCATTGCGTTGGGCACACCAACCGCATGCCGGCGTTGAGGGATTCATGTACCCGAGCTTCAAAGCGGGCGACGTTGTCCTCACGAATTGCCGCGGCTTGTACGGCACACAGATCGCCGAACACGCCTTCGCGCTCCTTTTATCCCTTACCCGACACATTCCAATACAGTTGGAATTTATGAAGACAAAACATTGGGAACGCACACAGTGTATTGAACTCGCCGGTATGACGATGGGCATCCTTGGACTCGGTGGTATCGGCAGGGCGATCGCTGCACGTGCACGCGCCTTTGAATTTGAGGTTGTCGCCGCGGATGTTGAGTCGATGGACAAACCCGATACTGTTTCGGAACTCTATAATTTGGACGGATTGATGCCTTTTCTGGCGCAATCGAACATCCTTATGGTCTGTTGTCCGAGCACACCTGAAACGCATAAACTCCTATCCCACGCACAGTTCAATCAGATGCCGGATAGTAGTTACGTCGTGAATGTGAGTCGCGGCAAAGTTATTGACGAAGAAGCGTTGGTAGCTGCGCTTCGGAGGGGGAAGTTAACAGGGGCAGGGTTAGACGTGACCTACACGGAGCCGTGTCCGCCAGAGAGTCCGTTATGGGAACAGGAGAACGTGATTTTAACCTCGCACAGTGCCGGTGCTTCACAGCATATTCGGAGACGCGCCATGCAGCTCTTTATCGACAACCTACATCGCTATGTTGCAAGTGAACCGTTGGTAAACGTTGTTGATAAGACGAAGGGCTACTAAACCGCAACACAGAAATGGAGAAAAAATGAGCCAGAAAATATATCGCGCCGCCGCTATCGGGCATACCGGGGCAGGCAACTTTGGACACGCGCTTCATACCCCATATAAAGCTATAGAGAACGTCGAGTTTATCGCTGTCGCTGATCCGGACGAGGCTGGCAGAGAAAAAGCCGCAGCAGAGGCAGGTGCGGTCCGCAGCTACGCCGATTATCGGGACATGCTTGAGAAAGAAGACCTTGATATTGTGAGCGTCTGTCCGCGCTGGACGACTGAGCATGTGGACATGGTGACTGCGTGTATTGAGGCAGGATGCCACGTTTACTCTGAAAAACCGATGACGGCGACACTCGCCGATGGCGATCTAATTGTTAAAACGGCGAAAGCGCACGGCAAGAAGGTTGCAGTCGCACATCAGGCGGTTTATCTCCCCGCAACGCATGCGATTAAGAAAATGCTCCACGACGGAAAAATCGGCACTGTCCAAGCCATCTATGCCAGTGGTAAGCAGGACCATCGCGGTGGCGGTGAAGATATGATTGTCCTCGGGACCCATCTCTTTAATATGATGCGTTTTTTCGTCGGTGATGTCGCATGGATGCAGGGCCACGTCACCAACAACGGCAGAGAGGTCGCTTATGGCGACGACCACGAACCGACGGAACCTGTTGGTCCTGTCGCTGGTGATTGTATCAATAGCTACCTCGCTTTCAAAAGCGGGGTCTCTGGTTTCTTTGTCTCTCGGAGAGATCAAGCGGGTTCCGGTAGATACGGCATGGAGATTGTCGGCAGCGACGGTATTTTTTCGCTCCGTGGTGATGTTGCGAACCGACTCATGGTCTATCCCTATCCCGTCCTTGTTCCCGCAACTCCAGACCAAGCGTGGGAAGCCATCGACTTAGATGATACACCTTTCTCCGGTGGCAATGAACTCGCCATTCGCGATCTCATTGATGCAATCGAAAACGATCGGAAACCGATTTCCGCCGCCGAAGACGCTGTCGCTGCACTCGAGATGATTCTCGGTGCTTACGAATCTCAACTCTCTGGCGGACGCGTCTCCTTCCCAATTGAAAACCGCGAACACCCTTTAAGCAGATAATTCCGAAGCTATTATATGTTTGGCGAGGTCTCTATGCCTCGCCATCTTCCTATGCCGGTACGATTTTCCGAACACCGTTTTCATAACGGACCTCATAATCGGCATCCGGCACCTCCATCGCACGGACAGCGAGTTCACCAAACGTGACAAGCGGTTCGGAGAGCAGTAGCAATTCATCAAGCGATTCGGACGGTGTCTTTTCTGTTGTATCCAGCACAATCTTGCATCCTTTTTGCGCAAATAACGACCTGTCAATCTCCTCTTGGAATAGACGCTTAAGCTCTGGAATATCGGCTTTTTTGATAATCTGATATTCGTGGGGGTCTGTCTCCATCCGTTCTACGATCGCCTCATCGCTGGCATCAACGTGAATCATAACGACATCCGGCAGCCGCGCTTCAATAACCTGTGTTTCGTATCCACGCTGGGCATTAATATGGTACTTTGAGTAATACGTACTGTCTGGATCATCTCCATAGAACGAGGAGTAAACCAGTTCTTCAATATGCCAACCCGCGATCATCGTATTCGGATAGTTTTTGATGACTTCAACGTGGTATTGGAGCTGCATCCGTTGCATCCGCTCCTTCACATCGTCTGGGAAGTTTACGTACGCCGCTCTTGATTCTGGACTGAGGGTTGAATCGGGGATGGTGAAGTGATCATCGACGTGAACCATCAATTTCCGGTGTCGATAGTAGTTCGTCAATAAGTCTACCAACGTCGATTTTCCAGCATATTCGATACCGACAAAAATACATCTCATAAGAAAGACCTCGCTATTGAATTGGTGTGAATGGACAAAGTTCTACAGTGTGTCCTTATATCTATCACGAAAGCGCAAAAAAGTCAAACACCTAATTCCTGTTTTCCTATTTCTGATGTCCTTGACAATGGGGCATTTACGATGTATAATAGATTAACCTAAAAAGCTCTAACACGCGGAGACAGACATGGAAAAAAAACAGACTGTTGAAATCCAATATCCAGACTATCTTGAAACCTATACTGCCCACATACAAAAAAATGGCAGTAGATGGATAGGATGGATACAGGAAATTCCTGAACTGAAACGAGAAAAAGGCACGCAAGAGGAGTTGCTGAAGACTCTTAAAATCGAACTTCATGAAACTTTGGCAGCTGAATGGGATGCTTGGTGTGAGCAATTTGAGCAAGACGTGAAAGCCGGGCGACTGGATCGACTTTTTGATGAAGCCCTTGAGGATTTACAGGCAGGTAGGTGCAAAGATTTATTCTCAATTATTGGAACAAAAACGAAATTATCTTAATCCAAAAATATTCACTGAATGTTAACAATCGGCAACCTCCACATCCAAGATTTCCCACTACTGCTCGCTCCAATGGAAGATGTGAGCGATCCGCCTTTTCGCGCCGTCTGTAAGGACAATGGTGCGGATCTCATGTACACCGAATTCATCTCCTCCGAAGCACTCATCCGCGATGCCGTGCCGAGCGTTGCCAAATTAGACATCTTTGAAGCAGAAAGACCCATCGGTATCCAAATTTTTGGTCACGACATCGAGACCATGCGCGCTTCTGTCGAAATCACCGAACGCGTTCAACCCAATATTATCGACATCAACTATGGCTGCCCCGTTAAAAAGGTTACGTGCAAAGGTGCGGGTGCCGGTATTCTCCAAGACATTCCCAAAATGGTGAAGATGACCGCCGAAATGGTGAAAGCCACGAAACTCCCTGTCACCGTCAAAACCCGTCTCGGTTGGGACGATAAAACGAAGTACATTGTTGAAGTCGCAGAGCGGTTGCAGGATGTCGGTATTCAAGCCATTGCTATCCACGGCAGAACCCGTCGGCAGATGTATAAGGGAAGTGCCGATTGGACGCTCATCGGTCGGATTAAGGATAACCCGCGCATGACGATTCCGGTGTTTGGCAACGGTGATGTGGATAGTCCGCAGAAAGCAGCGCAGATGCGCCAACAATACGGCGTTGACGGTATTATGATTGGACGCGCCGCTATCGGGTACCCTTGGATTTTCAACGAGATAAAACACTATTTTGCAACGGGTGAATTGCTCCCACCGCCTACAATAGACGAACGGATTGCAGTCTTTAGAAGACATCTCGATTTCTCGATTGCGTGGAAAGGCTTGAAACTCGGTCTCATTGAGATGCGTCGGCACTATAGCAATTATTTCAAAGGCATTCCCTACGTCAAACCTTTTCGCAACCGCCTCGTTACATCTGATAGTTACGACGATGTCTTAGGGATTGTAGAGGAACTCCGTACGCACGCCTTAACATCAGTGCCATCTCTGATTGGAAACAGTCTAAGCCTTGATGCCCTCCCAAAAAATGCTTGACCTGAAAGCCAAATAATTTTATCATACCTCTCAGAAAACACATCTCAGCAAAAAAGGACGGACAATGGATAAAATACCCTTTATGAAACTCAGTGGTGCGGGCAATGATTTCGTTATTATCAATAATTTTTCGGAGATTGTGGATAGCACCGATACAAATTTTGTGACAAAGCTCTGTCAACGCCGTATGTCAGTCGGTGCTGACGGTGTGCTTCTCGTTGAAAAAGCGGACGATGTTGACTTTCGCATGCGTTACTTCAACGCCGATGGCGGCGAAGTGGAGACCTGTGGGAACGGCGCACGCTGCATCTCCAAATTTGCCTATCTAAACGGTATCGCGTCTGAACAGATGCGATTCCTGACAAACGCAGGGATTTATGAATCCGAAATCGTCGGTGAGAACGTTAAAGTTCGTATGAGCGATCCGACGGATATCCGGATCAATGTCCCGCTGCAATTAGATGATGGCATGCACACCGTCGGCTTCGCGAACAGCGGCGTACCGCACGTCGTTTTCTTTGTGGAGGACTTGGAAGACACGGAGGTCTTTGATCTCGGACAGCAGACGCGGTATCACGATGATTTCAAACCCGCTGGAACGAACGCCAACTTTATCCGGATACAGTCGCCAGGGTTAATCGACATTCGGACGTATGAACGTGGTGTTGAAGATGAAACACTCGCCTGTGGCACTGGCTCAATTGCGTCGGCGATTGTCGCTGCGACTTTGGGCAAGGTGGCATCGCCAGTGGATGTGAAAACGGCGAGTGGTGCGGTTTTGAAAATCCATTTTGACATGGAAAACGGAGAAGCTCGGAACGTCTATCTTGAAGGCGATGCCCGCGTGATCTACGTGGGTGAACTCACAATGGACGCGTGGAATTATTAAAAGTAGCAGGCACACGCTGTTGTGCCGTAGCCAGCAAGGAGGGTTTACTTACATGTTTCAAGGCTCGTATGTTGCACTGGTCACACCCTTTAAGGACGATGAATCGCTCGACGAAGCGAAACTCAAGGAACTGATTCAATTTCAGCTTGACGGCGGCACACACGGCATCGTCCCGTGTGGCACAACGGGTGAATCCCCCGCGCTTTCTGAGGCTGAACACGATAGGGTCATAGAAATTACGGTTGAGACGGTGAACGGACAAGTGCCTGTCATCGCAGGGACAGGTTCCAACTCAACGACGCGTACCTTACGCGCAACGGAGCACGCCAAAGCCGCTGGTGCGGATGCTGCGCTGATTGTCACACCCTACTACAACAAACCTACGCAGGATGGGTTGTATGCCCACTACATGAAAATCGCCGATACAGTGGACATCCCAATCGTTGTCTACAACGTTCCGGGACGTTGCGGGACTGACATCCTTTCACCGACGATTGCGAGGCTCGCTGAACATCCGAACATCGTCGCCCTCAAGGAGGCAACCGGTGAACTCAAACGCGCAAGTGAAGTCGTCGATTTATGTCCCGATGATTTTGTTGTGTTGTCTGGTGATGATGTGAACACACTGCCAATCATGGCTGTCGGGGGTAAAGGCGTTATCTCGGTTGTGGCGAACGTCGCACCCGCAGATGTTGCGGAGATGTGCAATGCTTTCCACGCAGGCAATCTCGACCTCGCCCGCAAACTCCACTATAAGACGTTATCTTTGGCAGTGGATCTGTTTATCGAGACAAACCCAATTCCTGCGAAAACCGCACTCCAACTGATGGGAAAACTCAATGGGAAATTACGGTTGCCGCTTGCCTCGATGACTCCTGCGAACCTCGAATCCTTACGGAAGACGGTTAAGGAAGCGGGATTGGTTTAATCTAAGTTAGAGCGGAACAAACCTTTGTAGGCGTAAACTTGTTCGGGTCGATGCCCAGTGTCCCGAGCAAGTTTATGCATCTATGGAGACACGCGCTACAGAAATTCCCCAAATTGCCTCTGGTTAAATGAAACTGATAGAAATGACGTGTTTAACCCCAGTAGATTTTGCGATGGGTTTTGCGTCCGCTAAAATCCATCCGGCAACAACCGATGCACCGTGTCAATCACCAACTGCTCGACCCCCGGCGCAAATCGTGTCGGCGGACCGAAATAGAGCATCGCACCCCCACCCTCATAGCCACCCTCGGCTAATACCCGCTCAGACGGAATATACCCCGGAAACGCGTTTGCATAAGCACCGACCCAGAGCCGTTCTGCATCCAACTCACGCTTCAGACGGAGTGAGTAATCGACAACCACCTCACTTGCAAGGAAAACAACGGCAAGTTCGTTGCCAAATCGCCACGCCTGTACCGGATAGGAGAGTTCCGTTTGTATAGCCTCTCCGCGCTGCAAGCGTTCAAGGTGCTTTTGTGCGTGATAGGCATCGTGACCACCCGCTGCAACGCGTGCCTCCCACTCTTCACGGGTCGGTAGCGTGTCAAACGGCAGGTTAACCCTTTCAAGCGCGCCCGTCGGGACACTGGAGAGTGGCTTCGTGTCTCTCTGGAGCATCCGTTGGATTTCTTCTGAAAGTGCCTCACCGTGTGCCTTGGCATACGCCAGACGCGTGCTGAAAACCTCTTCTTCTCCATCCGGCATCGGCATCATCCGTGATTCGGGGTTCGCATCAGCACCGCAGCCGATTGTGATGAGGGCAGTTACACCGGGAAGTGCGCTTTGAATGTTCTCTTGGGCGAATCCTGCCCAGTCGCCACAGATATGATTATCTGTTCCCGCCAGTGTTGTGCAATGGCAGGCGTAACTTGCCCACACGGCGCGCAGCGTGCCGTCTGTTCCTCTGACTTGTATACACGGCAACGAATGGTCTACGGGTCCCCCTTCGGTTCGCCGATTCTTTGCGAAACCGAGTTCTCCGATGCTCCATGTTAGTTGTGACGGTTCACGATTCGCGAGTGCCTCCAGCGCAACGCTTTCCATCCAGTCCGTGAGTTGATGCGTGTACCGATCAATCTTCTCCTGATGCGCTGGTGGTATATCCGTACTGAATAGAAACGGTGCCGCATTGGTTAGACACGGCGCGCTGTGTGTATGAGAAAAACAGGCAACGAAATGGGCACGGGAAATCCCTGTCTTTTCTTTCATACGGCGCGACACTTCCTCAGTCAGTTCGTCGGGTAAACCGCAATTTTCGACTGTAATCAAGACAACGGGATCTTCAGTATCGTCTCCAATAGCGAGTGCCTTTGCCCATATCGGCTGAATAATGCCGTCGGATTCTTCGCGACGGCTGCCATAACCACTCAGCCGAATCGGATAATCTGGCGTAATATCCACTTCGGCAACGCCAATCTGAATAACGTTATTTTTCGCTGTCATACGGCTTAACTCCTTGCATTAGAGTCTTAAGGTAAATGCCAATAGGTGTTGGTTTGATGTGTAAGTGAAGCTTCCAAACCCGAACGTGTATTCCAAGTAAGTGGTACCGAGCCTTAACCCCGCACCAGCTGAAAAGTGTAGCGTTGCGTTTTCACGTCCTATCCCGACTCGGAGCGCTGTTGTTATTGGATATCCACTGCGCCACGTTTTGTGTAATTCAGTCCCAATGGCAAAACCGAGTCCACGCTGTCCGGTATCCCGCCAAAGATCTGCCCCCACTGCAAGCCATTTCAGAGGTTCATAAGCGACCCCTATGCCAAATCGGAACGGCAGAGGTTCTACCAAATCTGCCCTTAGTAGATTTTCAAAGAGGATACCTACCTGTAACGGCGGGTGTGCGCGACGCGCATCCAGCCATATCTCGCGTTGCAACCCAATATCTAATTCTAATCGACTGGCTGTCCTGTCATAAGTCGGTTGCTCTTCGTGGACAATATCCCGAACCCGATCGCCGAACTGTAGTTCTTCAGTAATTGCTGCAATCAGTTGCTCCGGCGCATGTACATCTACGTCGGGACCGTGCCGTGCTGCGAGGTTCAAGGTGGACACAACCGCACCGGTTTTCACGTCCTGTGCGATCCACTTTAATCGGACCCCTATGACCGATCTAGCAACCTTGCGACTAAGTCCTACCACCCAATTATCTTCACGGAACAACGAATAGTCTGTGATAAAGTCAGTTTCAGCGACAAATTGACGGGCGCTCGTGTTGTATTCAGCATGAGTCGCAGAGAGCGTAAAATTCGCATAATTGGTGGATTTAGCATTGTATCCGGCACTGAACCCCCATTCGTTGAAGGCGTATGAGTAGTAGATTGACGGATATAAATCTGTATTAACTTCAGCGGCGAACTGGTCTCTACCGTGTTTCGGCAGCGCTGTCCAGTGAAGGTTCTCAGCGGCGATGCCAAACGCAAGGTTGTGGTGTTTAACCGATACAAGCGATGCAGGATTCCCAAATATGCCCGCGTCATCTGCAGATGTTGCGATACGGGTGTTTCCCATGCCAGCAATACGGAGCATCTCATTTGCCTCACTGGCGGTGGGTATAACCGCCGCTAAAAGACAAAATGTTGAAATACGCATAAAATGTCGGGCGTTAAAAAACTTCAATATTCGCTATCCGCTAATCGCTATCTGCTATTTAATCGTTAAAAAAATCCACACGCATTACGTCAGCGAAAATGTCCTCTAACGTATGTTTCACCTCACGCAGCTGGCGGAGTTGGACACCGGTATCATAAGCGAGTTTGAAGAAGAGTTGTGTATCCGTCTGTTCTCCGTTTTCGGATGTAACGTGAAGGCGTTTGTCGGGTCGCAATTCAATCTGGTAATTATGGCGTTCCAAAGCACCAATATAAGCGTCGGTGTCTCCTACGATTTTCAAGTCGTATGCGCGTCCTGTCTTCTTTCTAAGTGCGTCTATCTGTGCATGCGCAGCAACACTTCCGTGTGAAAGTGCGATAATCTCCTCACATGCGGACTCTACATCGGGAAGCAAGTGTGAGGATAAAATTACATTGATACCTTTATCGGTTGCGATGTCTTTAACGAGTTCCAGCATTTCCTCTCTGCCATTCGTATCCATGCCGTTTGTCGGTTCGTCGAGCAGTAGCAACTTTGGATCGTGTATCAATGCTTGTGCTAATTTCACGCGCTGTTTCATTCCGACGGAGTATTCACCCACGATACGGTAGCGTTCTTCGTCTAACCCAACGTAGTAGAGGACTTCGTGTGACCGTTGCAGGGCATCCCGTCTCGGCATCCCACAGAGTTCACCGGCGTAAGCAACGAGTTGGACGGCTGTCATGCCCGGAATTAAACATTCGTCTTCTGGCATATATCCGACCTGCCTGCGTATTTCCAGCGGTTGTCTCTCTACGTCCATTCCAAATACCGCTGCACTGCCTTGGTTAGGTTTGACGAAACCGAGTAGCGTTTTAAGCAACGTACTTTTCCCGGCACCGTTAGGTCCGAGTAAGCCAACCGCACCGCCTTGCACCTCCAACGAGAGGTTATCTAACGCCGCAGTTGCGCCAAAAAAGAGTGATACATTCTTGATTTCAATTAGCATTCTGTAAAAATCCGTTTCGCGCGGGACCCTATCCGCGTCAATATCTCATAAGAGATCGTTCCTGCGCGGTGAGCGATTTCATCAACTGTAATTTCAGCGTCTCCCTGTTTACCAATCAGTACCACTTCATCACCGACCAATACGTTAGCTGCATTGCTGAGCTGCACCACACTCACGTCCATGCAGACCCTTCCGATGATTGGACACCGCACGCCACCGATGAGTACCTCACCGATCCCAGAAAGCCCACGCGGATAGCCATCGCCATAGCCTATCTGTACCATCGCGATACGGATCTGACGTGAGGCTTTGTAGGTCAATCCGTAGCTGACGCCTTCTCCTTCTGAAATGGAACCTACCCATCCAACCCGCGCCTTCCATGTGAGAGCCGGTGCTAACGCAATCGGTTTTTCGGATGCAGGATAGATACCGTATAGACTCAAACCTGGACGGACTGCATCGAAGTGTGATGCCGGAACTGCCAGGGTCGCCGCACTATTCGCAGCGTGGAACATCTTTCCACTGCTATCTCCAACCAGCGATGAAAAACGCGCTAACTGAATGGAGACAAAACTTTTATCCGCTTCATCTGCGGTCGCAAGATGTGTAAACAGTCCTTCAATCTTAAGTTGTTCCAACGTTTCGAGTTTGTTCAGAAACTGATCCGCCTCCGTCCAATGAACACCGCTCCGGTTCATGCCTGTATTGATATTGACATGGATCTTTGTGGTTCTCGATGAGATTTCGTTTAACCGACTCGCGAACTGCCAATCCGCTACCGTTGGTATCAATGCGTGTTCAACAATTTGCGGTGCGTCCTCAATTAGAGAACTAAAGAGGATAAGAATAGGTTTGTGGATCCCCGCCTGACGGAGCCTAATTCCTTCTTCGGTGGTTGCAACTGCAAACATATCAGCAACTGCGGACAACGTCTCTGCAATAGGGATCATTCCGTGTCCATAAGCGTCTGCTTTTATAACGGCGATGAGTTGTTTGCCGGCATAAGCCTTGATTGCCTCAGCGTTTCGCCGAATTGCCCCGAGATTGATTTCTGTGTGTGTTCGGAAGTAATGCATGTTGTCTTTCGGGTCTCGTTGCGCCAATAGAGAAATTATATCACAGCCTGTCCAAATTTCCTAATTGTTTCGTAGGCTATTGTTCTGTCCACCTTGAATTTAAGAGTTAGTTTGTAGTAGTGCGATTTTGTGGCGTACTCGACCAAATGCGATGTGCATTATCGCACGTTCCGGACGGGCAATGAATTGCCCTACTACAAACGGGATTGCCTCCAATTTGAAACTGGATAGAACCCTATATCGGTAACTTACCTATTTTCACTATCGGACATTCTGCCTTTCGGAGGCGGCGGTGTTGCCTTGAAACCACAGGAAAAGTAGAATAAACACAATCGAGTTTGCCAACAACATCGTCGAAATGGCGTTAATCTCTGGAGTGATACCGAACTTCAGCATGGAATAGATATGGACAGATAGAGTTGTGTAACCAACGCCAGAGGTGAAAAAAGTGATGACAAAGTCGTCTATAGAGAGCGTGAAGGCGAGCAAGGCACCACCAATAATTCCAGGGGCGATAAGAGGGAGTGTTATCCGCCAAAACGTCTGCCACTCGTTGGCACCCAGATCGCGCGCTGCCTCTTCCAGTGTGTGATCATAGCCTTGTAAGCGTGCACGGACGACAACGGTGACATACGCTATGTTGAAAACGCTGTGTGCGATAATTACAGTGAGCAGACCGAGAGGGATGCGGACTTGCACGTAGAAGGTCAATAACGCAATCGCCAGCACAATGTCGGGGATAATGATCGGAAGATAGAGGCATCGTTCAAGGGAAGTTCGGAAACGGAACCGATGCCTCTCTATAGCGAGTGCCGCTGTTGTGCCGATAACGGTTGCGATACAGGTGGCAATGCCTGCTACCATTAGACTGTTCCGACAGGCGCGCCATAATGCAGCGTTCTCAAACAACTTCGCGTACCAACCCAAGGTAAACCCTTGCCAAACAGCAATCTGTTCACCGCTGTTGAACGAGAACACGACAACTGCTAAGATCGGAACGTAGAGGAACAGATAGACCAAACCTATGTTAACTTCGAGAACCCGTTTCATTACACTCTCTTCTTGTAGGAGCGAGCTCCTGCTCGCGACTTTCACTACGACTCATACTTTTCAATCGAATCGGTAGGGTTTTTGCTTGGGTATTTCTGCGGATTTCTTCACGGTTTGTAACCGCACTTGATATTACCGAATTTATTTTTTTCACACAGTTAGAAACGGTATTAATTAGTTTCAGGTTCGTTCTGTTGTAAAGCGCGAAAATACAGCACAGTGCCAACAAGCACGATGCCCATCAACATAAATGAGAGTGCAGACCCAAAGGGCCAATCCCGTGCTGTTTTGAATTGTCGCTCAATCACATTCCCAATATAGCTCACTTTTCCACCACCGAGCAAATCTGGGGTTAGGAACGCACCGACCGTCGGTATAAAAACCAGCATCGATCCGGCGAGAATACCGGGCAGACTCAACGGAACAGTGATATGCCAAAACGCATGACGTGGCGATGCCCCTAAATCTTGTGCGGCTTCCAGCAGCGACATATCTAATTGCTCCAGAGCGGCATACAACGGGAGTATCATGAACGGAAGGTAACCGTAGACGAGTCCTATCTGCACCGCTAACGGCGTATTCAGTAGTTCCAACGGGGTCCAATTGGGAAAGACAGCCCCAAAGAGGCTGTTCATAAGTCCTTCTGTGCGTAGTATCAATATCCATGCGTAGGTGCGGATAAGGAAGTTCGTCCAGAACGGAACAACAACGAGGAGTAGTAAAATGTTGCGGTGTTTCGGTCTGTAGCGCGCCAGATAATAAGCGAACGGATACCCGAGCAGCAGGCAGATTGTGGTGCAGACGAGGGCTGTTGATACGGAACGCCAGAGGATACCGAGATAGAGTCCGTCAAAGAGGCGTTGATAGTTTTCGATGGTAAAAATCCATCGCACGCCGCCATACGTCCCGCGCTCTATGAAACTATAAATAAACACGGACACAAGTGGGAGCAGAAAGAAGCAGAAAAGCCAAAAGACGACTGGGAAGAGGAGGATGAGGAGATGATAATTACGACGCATTTTGTTTTTGATATTATCGCTCCTACTCATCCTCCATGTGCATCATTTTTTGTACGTTCTTAATGGTTTTGTAGATGAGCCGGTTGTCTTGATCGAATTGGCTTGCAATTTTATGGAATACTGTCGCTGTGTTGGTGTTACTATCAAACCCATGCATTACCATGATCTCCCAGATTTTCCTTCGGGTATCCGCAGCGTTTTTGGCAGTATTAAGCATCTGTTCGATCTGTCCGATTGAGAGTGTGATTTGGTCGATCGGGTAATCTTCGTTTAATATCGCAATAATTTCATCAAGTTCGGGGTTCTCCCAATTTTCAAAGGCTTTCAGGATGGTCGCCCAAATCTCAGTAGGACTTAGCTGCGTTTGCGTCTGTGTCCAATGCACTTGCTCAATTCGATGAGGCTTACACTTATACATACGGACTTCGGAAGTATCTTTTATTTTTACATACCAGATGCTGCCTTCTTCGCCTCTAAACATGGGAGCTTGACTCTCATTCAAACCGATGAACTCCAGTCGCCTATCAAGGTCTTGCTGTTCTTGCTCATAGTGCCACACATAGTCTGTTTTAACTGTGCCAAGCTGTTCAGCTTTCGGAATATCACCAGTTTCGATCTCTGTATTTAGCACGATTTGCCCGTGCCTCCCGGACAGTCCGAACAATAACACAATATCCAATTGGACATCCTCGTATTGAATCATGTGCGGGTTATCTGATCCATAGAGCTCGAAACTGAAACCTGTAGCATCCGGATTCATTTTGAACAATTCAGTGATCTGCTGGTATTTACGAAGGATATGCTTCCACATCGTTATGTAGCGACCTCTCAAAAACGGGAACAGGCGCACTTTGAACGTGATGTATTCCATCCCGTCGTTTCTGTAACGGTACATAAAAATGTTGGTCCCGTCGTACTTGCGGAAACGGTAAATCCGTTCCGCACTTGGAAACCGGTAATTATGCCCTAATCCGAAGGGATAAGCAATTTTTGGCGTGCCGAAGATGAGCGGCTGATCAGTTGGTTCACCATTGATCTTTCTTATCAGCAGCCCCCCATAGCATTTGTCTCTACTGAAACTGATCTGTCCCTCAACGTGGTTTTGCGGGTTAAACGGATCCGTCGCGCTAAATTCGGCGTAGTCTGAATCTAAAACTTGTTGTCCCCTTTTTATTTTGTCTTGAGTCATTGCTGCCCTCCAAGGAGTCCAGTGGATTGTCCATTCTAAACTTATTGCCTGTTCGTAGTAGCGCAATTCATTGCGCTCTATCCCTCATTTTCAGATGGACAGAGAAAGTCAATCTGCACGCCTTCTCGTTCAAATGCCTTTCGGAACGGTTCCCATTTTCTATCTAATGCCTGCAAGATAGTTGCTTTTTTATCATGGTCCCGCTCGTATGCGATAGCAACCGCGATAAATTTTCTATCGGCTACATCAAAATCGCTTAATGCTTCGGTGGTTGGAAACTCGTCAAAATCCGTTTCACTACCAGCCAACGGGTTGATACGCACCATTGTGCAAATTGCCGGTCTCCGCATCAGGTTCTGTAGCAACGTTTTGACAAAAAGATCTCCGATGCCTTTCCGGGTCTCTAAATTAACATATCTCTTGTACTCGTTAAGGATTTGCCATCCATCATCAACAAGTGACGTTTCGTGTTGATCGAGAATCTGTTTAATTCGTTTCTGACACCGTTCTACACAGTCAGGTGAGGCATGCTCTGCCTCATCGTTTGCAGTTATGATAACGTTTGTATCCACGATAACAGCGTCCATTAACCCTCCGCTCTCTTTTGACGTTCTCTTTGTGCTTCTGTCATCGCAAACAAGTCACCCATCTCGTCACCAAAAAAGTTTTCGGGCCAGTTCACTATATTACCGAATTCATCCATTTCTAAACGTTCAATCGTGGAAACACCTGCCTCGTTTCGACAAAAATAGAGAGCCGTCTGGTCGGCAGCAATCTTCTCCTCCGCGACGCGTCGTTGCAACCGATTTAGTAGGTGTTCGCTATGGCTCTCTATTAGAATCTGGAGGTTTCGTTCCCTGATGACCTCTATCAGTAAATCCGCGAGTTGGGATTGAACCTTTGGGTGGAGGTGGATGCCCGGTTGTTCCAAAATTAAGGTTGAACCTTCTGGAGCATAATAGCAATGAACTAATACCGGTAAAAATTGCGATAACCCGTACCCCATGTCTGCCAGCGTTACCTTCGCGCCGTCAGGTCCTTTTTGAATGAGAACATCATAGTCTCGATCCGTGCCAGTGCTCGTTCTTTTAATCGAAAAGGAATAGGCAAGATCCATTTCTCGAAGCCACCAAGAAATTCGTTCTTCGATCGGGACCCTTTGTCCTTCGTAAGAGGTTGTTTTTTGATCTACGCGAGCGTTAAGTAGTGAAGCAATCATATCTTCACCACTTTGTCCTACACTATCAGGGTCTGTCCCTTCCCAATGATAGAGGCGTTGCGGATGGACGCGTGTTGGACCAAGTGGATAGACGTGATCAAATAACTTTTCAAACGCAGAGGAAAGCGATTTTAAAAGATGCACGTGTCCGTTTTTTGGCGGACCATAACACTTAGTAACACTGACGTGCCCCTTTCGTCTATTTCCATAGTAGATATTTTCATCTTTCCACGTTATTTTCTGAATTTCCTCGGGACCAACAGTGTAAGAAAAATGCTCAATTGACGAACCACTAGTATTTTCTCTGATAGCGGTATCATAAATGAAACTATCAATATCCAACGGGGCAAATTCATATTGCTGCCTATATTTGTCAATTTGTTGAAAAGTCGTGATATTTAATTTTTTTTGGAGTTTGCATCCAAATTCCAACTCAAGCAATGCATTTTCTTTGTGTCCATGAATTACTTCACGGAACCTGCCGAGATTGACACGCGAATTTTCATCACCGAAGAAGATAACTTCCTCTGGGTGTGAACGCTCTGCTGTTTGCTTAAGCAACAATAACATCTGCAACAGACTGCTCTTCCCAGAGCTGTTCGTCCCGAAAAAGCCTGTCAACGGTGCCAGTTTCACTTCACCGCTATCTTTCCACGATTTGAAATTTTTCATTTGTATATGTGTAATCATTTTCCTGCCTCCGTGTTAACCCTATTATACGCAGTTTCTCAGGAAAATTCAAGGCAATCTGAACTACAGGTAGGGTCATTTAGTTTTAAGTTTTGCTTTGGCAGATTTATGTTTTTATATCTGCATGTATGGCGTGAGTTTTCACGCCATACATGCTATACTTCACCTTAAAAATTTACCACAACCTTTGAGGTGAAGCTCATGACGAGAAAACCCTCTCGCCACTTACTTGATATGTTAGCATCCGTCGCAGACCCACGCAAGGAAAAAGGCAAAAGACATCCACTAAAGGCAATCCTCGCACTCGCTATCATTGCCATGATGTCTGGATATCGCAGCTATGCAGCTATTGCTGAATACGGACGCACCTACAAGGCACTCAGAAAAGCCTTAGGGTTCACACATAGGAAAACACCATGTGCCGCAACATTCTACAATCTTTTTCGTAGATTAGACATTGATGACTTAGAAACCGTGCTGACGCAGTGGGCTTCAAGTGCGCTTGAGGACTTGGGTTGGGGCAGTCAAGGCGGTCTGACGGCTGTCGCTATAGATGGCAAGACCTTACGGGGTAGCAAGAAACAAGGTGCGAAGTTCACGCATTTGATGTCAGTCGTTTCTCATGAACTCGGTATTACTCTCACGCAAAAAGCGATGTCAGAGAAGACGCATGAAGTGCCCGTCTCGCGTGAAATCCTCAAGGCGTTTGATGTTTCTGGCAAGGTCGTGACAGCAGATGCTCTATTGACGCAACGCCGTTTTTGCGCATCGGTTTTAGAATCAGGCGGGGATTACGTTTTACCCGTCAAAGCCAACCATAAACAGGTCTATGAAGATATTGAAAGGTTGTTTCGGCGACCTACCGAAACAACCTTTCAGACCGCCTATAACATCCTCAAGGCAGAACACCAAGACTGGGGAGAAACCCTTGACACTCGCAAAACCGTTGACCAAGCCCATGGACGCTTTGAAACACGACGTTTGACGGCAAGCACCGCACTTAATGAATACATAGACTGGCCAGGGGTCCGGCAGGTCTTCGAGTGCACATACACCCGCAAGAACCTACGAACCGGAGAAGTCGCCTGCCAGACACACTATGGCATCACGAGCCTTGAACCTAACCGTGCCACCGCAGCTGACCTTTTACGCCTCAAGCGCGGACATTGGGCGATAGAAAATAAGTCCCATTGGATCCGAGACATGCTTCTCGGTGAAGATGCTTCTCAAGTCCGCTGTGGCGCAATCCCGGCAGTCATGGCAGCTTTGCGGAACACCGCACTTTCTATATTACGCTTAGCAGGATATGAAGCTATCGCTAAAACAATGAGATATTTCGCCGCACATCCTAAACAAGCATTGACTTTACTAAAGAATAACTTTTAAAACTAAATGACCCTAAACTACAGGACATGTAAATATTGTGTTGCGCGCGGACAGGTGTTCTCCAACGGACACCGTAGGGGCGGGGTTTCCCCGCCCGATTAGAAGTGAGTCCACGGGCGAGGGGACCTCGCCCCTACGCAAAATAACGAAAACTTTACACGCCCTGAACTACAGGTTAACGCGAATTTACAAATAGTCCCTCTTAAAATCCGCGTAATCTGTGTAATCCGCGCAAATCCGCGATTCAGACAATCACTACCTAATTTTCATTTGATTACAAACGTAAAATAAGATAAACTACTTCTTGTATCTCATCTTAATACTCAGAAAAAACACAGTATGAAAAAGGAGACAACCCTTGGAAAAAATACGTGAACTGATGTCGCTGCTGGAATCTGGGATTGAAGACTACGATGCCCAAATGAAGATGCTACAAGCGGAACGACTCAAATACATTCGACTCTCAATAACAGACGGGTTCGGCACGGAGGAAGGCGATTCTCAGCAGTCGTGGCTCCTTCACCTCAAACAGTTGGAAGATTCCCTCACGCTCCGCCTAAACAGTATGCGCCAAGCAATCCGAGAAGCCGCAGACGCTATCCAGAAGGAGGAGGCATAATGTCAAGAAAATACTTACAGGGCATATTGCTACTGACATGGCTTTTTGCTGTCTGGACGGTGCCGGCACAAGAGATGGATACTACCGAAGTTATTGAGGAAGCAATCCAATATCAGAATCTCGGATTGGCGTACCTTGAAGAATCGCAACCCTCAAAAGCGGTTGAAGCGTTCACAGCACTCGTGGAACTATTACCCGATGAGGCAATCGGGTACGGTAACCTCGCCGTCGCACATCTGCGATTGCAGCAAGCCGATACCGCCGAGGAGTGGGTCAAGCGTGGAATTGCCGTTGCACCAACAGAAAGCCAGTTACACTTCATCTTATCCGAGGTCTACCAATTACAAGGAGAGACTGAATTAGCCGTAGAGGCGATGAAAGAGGCTGTCCGGTTAGATCCCGACGAATTGGAGTTCCGCTATAAATTGGTCCGGCACTATCTCGGACAGCGAAACGACCCAGAAGCGCAACAGGAAGCGGTCCGACATCTCCAAGAACTTCACACTCGGTCGCCGGTGAATGTTGTAGTGCTGATGAAGTTAGCACAGGGACAGTTAGCACAGGGGCAGTTGGAAGATGCAGAGCGTCTCAGTCAAGCGTTAATGCGTATTTTGGGAGACACGGATGCGGAAAAGTTGGCATACCTCACACAAGGGATAGCGGCAATACAGCAGAGGGACGTGACACTTGCTACGCGAAATATCCGTATTTTCGAGAACTTACACCGGGCAAGTCCGCGCTATCAGCAAGGCATTGGTGAACTGGTGACCAATATCCTTGGACATCCGATAGAGACGTTCAGTCAAGAATTTAAGGCTCGAATCGCTGCCGAAGGGAGTCCACCAATTGATGTGGAATTTGTGGATGTTACGGAACAACTTGGGTTTACTAATGTGCGGAGGACACCCGTCAGTTCTGCCGATATTTCGCTAATTGACTACGATGGCGACGGGAATCTCGACCTATACATAACACCTGAACTATCCATCTACCGAAATACGGCTGGGCAGTTTAGGCCTATGTACGGGTTTAGTGCTGATAATCCAATAGCAGTATTCTCAGATCTCAATAAGGATGGCATGCAAGATTTACTATTGCAAACTTCCAACTCGGTAGTCCATCACCAGATGGATGAAACAGGGATTTGGCAGGTAGTATCCTCTATCATCCATTATAAGCTGCCAGTAACGGAGAGTAAAGTTCTCCATCCAGTTGATTATGACCATGACGGTGATTTGGATCTCTTTTCAGGTCGATCTAATACCACAGTGTATCGAAATAACGGCGATGAGACTTTCACGGATGTTACGGAGCAGACTTTTGTAACCGCTGATGCAAGCGGTGTCTCTAACGGACAAGGTTTCCCTACTGAAGCACTGTCCGCTGATTTTGATGACGATGGAGATATAGACATCTTTGTCACGCATAGTGAAACAGGATGCACCCTCTACGACAACCTCCGACAAGGACGGCTCCGTGCTGTTTCCAGTGAAACAGGGATTCCGCAGGATGTCCATTATACCGCAGCTGCCGCCGGCGACTACGACAACGACGGCGATTTCGACCTCTTCTTGGCGACAACGGATCGCCTCCATCACTACAGGAATACGGGGGACGGAAGTTTCGTTGATGTGTTGGGACCAGAGGCAGGTGTTGAAGGTTTACCTCCTACTTTTTTGAGAAACATAGATTACGACAACGACGGGTTTCTTGACCTCTGGGTCGGTGGCGAAAAAGGTATGTTCCTGTTTCGGAATGACGGTACTGGTGCGTTTACAGAACCTTATCCAATTCTCGACTCGACAACGCTTACAGGTGAGCCAGGTCTTGAGAACGCAATCGCCGGTGCAGTTGGGGATTACGACAAAGATGGCGACCTCGATCTCTTTTTTATCAACACAGATGGACAATTGCGCGCATTGCAAAACAACGGTGGCAATCAGAACAACTGGATACAGGTTCGGTTGGAGGGGATTACTGCCGGAAATAACAAAGTCAATAGAGACGCTATCGGATCGAAGTTGGAGGTGAAAGTCGGCGGTCTGTATCAATTGCGGTATGTCTCCGAACAGGTATCCCATTTCGGCTTGGGCCCACATGATGCTGCGGATGTCGTCCGGGTCGTCTGGACAAACGGCGTACCGCAGAATGTCGTTACGCCGCAAGCGAGACAACAGATTCTGGAGAAACAGGTTTTAAAAGGTTCCTGTCCGTTCCTATACGTCTACAATGGCGAGCGGTATGAATTCGTGACCGATCTGCTCTGGCGCGCCCCGCTGGGACTTATAACTTCAATGGGATTCGTCGCGCCTGACGAAACGAGGGACTTTGTGAAAATATCAGGGCAGCAGATGCAGACGAAGTCTGGCAGGTACTCTATTCAGATTACCGAGGAATTGTGGGAGACCGCCTATTTTGATGAGGTGAAACTGATTGCGGTTGATCATCCAGCAGACACCGACATCTTTGTAGATGAACAGTATATCCCACCGCCGTTTGCGGAATTCAAAGTCTACGGTGTTGCCGAGAAAAGATACCCGAAGTCAGCAGTCAATCATCGCGGTGAAGATGTCTCCGATGCCTTAAAGGCGTTTGACTACCACTACGCCGTTGAACACGCACCCGGTGCCTATCAAGGTGTTGTCGAACCGCATGCGATTGTCCTTGACCTCGGAGATGTGCCTAATGACACACCCGTGACGCTTTTCCTGAGTGGCTGGATTTTCCCGACTGACACGAGTATCAATGTCGCCTTATCGCAGCATCCGACAATTAATCCGAGTTTCCCTTCAGTTGCTGTGAAGGATGAAACGGGTGAATGGAAAACCGTTATTGATATGATTGGAATACCCGCAGGGAAAAACAAGACAATTACGGTTGATTTGACGGGCAAATTCCTGTCGAAGGATCGACGCGTTCGGATTGAAACCGATATGCAAATCTATTGGGATATGGCATTTTTCACTGTTGGAGAACAATCTGTGCCCATGGAGATGACGACGCTAACCCCGGATAGCGCGGACCTGCACTACCGAGGTTTCTCCGAGATGTATCGTCCGAATTCACACGCGCCACATCTGTTCGATTATCAAAAGGTAACGACAGAGGCGCAATGGCGTGATCTTGCTGGATACTACACCCGTTACGGTGAGGTCAACGCTTTATTAAAGGAAGTCGACGATATGTATGTTATCCTCAATGCAGGGGACGAAATCACCGTAGAATTTGATGCCGCGCGCCTCCCTACTTTAAAACCGGGGTGGGTGCGCGACTTTATCCTTTACAGCGATGGATGGGACAAAGATGGCGACATCAATACCCTCACATCACAGACGGTTGAACCGCTACCGTTTCACGGGATGTCTGCCTACCCGTATCCAGAAACTGAACACTACCCAGACGGTGAAGCGCATCAGGAGTATCGGCGTGAATACAACACACGAGGCGTGGAGCACCGACTGCCACCCTTGGGAAATGGTGTAGTAAAGTGAGGGCATTCGCTTAGAAGGGATTGGGCGGTTATGAGGCACTCACCACTTTCCTTCCAATGCGGCGTAGGGGGATATACAGACAAAACGTCGCGATTACCAAAATGCCCGCCAGAACCATGTAAGGGTAAGCCTCTTTTTCGTAAAGCCAACCGCCGAGGAGTGGTCCCAAGATGCGTCCTAAGCTTAAAAAGGCATCCATAATACCGATAGCCGTTCCTTGACCGATTTGGGTTTCCTTGGAAATCCACGACGAATTGGTTGGACGGATGAGTTGATTCCCGATACCGGTGATGGTAATATAAACCGTGAGGGTTGCGAAGGAGGACGCATTCGGCAAGAGTGCCAGACCGAGTGCATTGAGGGATAGCCCGACGAGGATGATCCGCCGTTCCCCAAACCTATTGATAAGTCTTCCGAGTAAGACACCCTGCATTGGCACAACAACTGCGCCCATAATCATGAACATCCAACCCATTTCCCTTTGTCTATAGTCCCAACCCTTTTCAATAAAAAGTGGAAAGGTCGCCTCCAATCCGGCGAAGCTGAAAGTTGAGAAAAATGCAACAAGAAAAAGGGAGTTGAACGGCGATTTGAGTGTTGTCCAACGGAATATTTCGCGTGGCGAAACCCATTCGTGGTGTTCTTCATACCCTTCAGGAGTGTCGATTTTCTGTAGTGATTCGGGTAGTAGCGCGAGGACGAAGAGGAAGTTTACCAAGGAGAGACCACCAGCGACAAAGAAGGGGGTATCATGACTGCCCATGATACCGCCAATCGCTGGTCCGAGAATGAAGCCGAGTCCCATCGCGGCCCCCATGAGTCCCATGCCTTTTCCGCGTTCCTCGGATGTCGTCACGTCAGCGACGTAAGCCATGACGCTCGGCAGCACTGCCGCTGAGGCGATGCCTGCAGCACTCCGCGCAATCATAAGCCATCCGTAATCCTTTGCCAATCCGAACCCGATTAAGGCGACGGCATTCCCAAGCAGTCCGAGTAGGATTGCAGGTTTTCTGCCGTATCGGTCTGATAATCTACCCCAAATTGGCGCGAATAGCAGTTGCATCCCCGAATAGATGGACATTAATATGGCGATTTGGGTGGGAGTCGCACCGATATCTTGGGCGTAATAAGCGAGGTTTGGAATGATGATGCCAAACCCAAGCATCACAAGAAATTGGGTTAAAAACAGGAGAAGAAGTCTTGATTTTTTCATCTAATTGCGTGTGAAAACCGCAATAAAGCGTTCGTCCCTTTCAGCTCTGGTGGATTGCGTTTATTGACACGATCCGAGAGCGATCTATAAGTATAATATCGTCTATTATAGCAAGTCTGAGGGAGAAGTGTCAACCCAAAAACAACCGTTCCTCATCAGCAGTCGGTAGTCGGTAACCAAGAGATTTTAGATGAATCTGTCCACTTTTCGGAAAATTTGCTATAGAAATTTTGACGTGTTTTTGGTATAATAAAATTGATTTCATAATTAACAAGATACTTAACAATCGCACTTATAAATATTGGAGGAAACATGGCAAGGGAATTTGTGCATCTACATAATCATAGCGAATATAGCATGCTCGACGGTGCGTGCCGTATCGCTGATATGGTAGATTGGGCAGTCGAAAATAGTGCCCCCGCTGTCGCTCTCACTGATCATGGCAACATGTTCGGTGCGTGGGAATTGTATAGTAAAGCAAAGGACGCAGGTGTCAATCCGATCGTCGGATGTGAGGTGTATGTGGCACCCGGGGACCGAAAGACACGCGGGAAAGGACAGGGCGGGCCCTATCATCTCACGCTGCTTGCAGAAGATGCCACCGGTTACCAGAACCTCCTGAAATTGGTATCGCTTGGTTATACAGAAGGTTTCTACAGCAAACCCCGCATTGACATGGAAATCCTACGCGAATACCATGATGGCATTATTGCGCTCACAGGATGCATCCAAGGACAGGTGCCACAACTCCTCTGCTCGAATAGGCGGGAGGAAGGTATTCAAAACTTCAAGACGTTGATGGAGATAATGGGTGAACGCAACCTTTATGTTGAGGTCCAGAATCACTACATTGACAAAGAACTTGAAGCGTATCCAATAATGGTCGAATTGGCGAAAGAATTCAATCTTCCACTTGTGGGGACCAACGATTGCCATTACCTCCACAAATCTGACCACATGATGCACGACGTTCTTCTCTGTATCCAAACGAAGAGGACTGTCAATGACCAGCAACGGCTGCGTTTTGAGAATCACTTCTACTTTAAAAATGTTGACGAGATGCGAGAGGTGTTGAAGAATTATCCGCCGGAAGCTATCAGCAATACGCTTGAAATCGCAAATCGGTGTAACCTTGAACTTGATTATGGCAAAAACCTGATGCCAGAATACGAGGTCCCCGAAGGACATACGAATGACAGTTACCTCAAAGAGCTCTGCTATCAAGGCTTGCGCGAAAAATATGGCGATCATCTCTCTGAGTCGATTCGACAAAGGCTGGATTACGAACTTGATGTTATTAGTAAAACCGACTATTCGGGCTACTTCCTGATTGTGTGGGATTACGTTAAATATGCCCACGAACAGGGGTACCCACTCTGTGCGCGCGGATCGGCTGCGAGCAGTCTCGTGCTGTATGCGTTGGATGTCATTACTTTCAACCCGATGGATTACGACTGTCTGTTTGAGCGGTTTCTCAATCTTGAACGCATCAGTCCCCCTGATATTGATATTGACTTCGCCGATCGTGCCCGTGAGCACGTCATCAACTATCTTGTAAACAAATACGGCGTAGATTCAGTCGGCAAGGTCGCCACCTTTGCGACGCTCGGCGCGAAAGCTGCAATCACAGATGTTGGGCGCGCCCTTGAGATGCCTCTTGAGAACGTCAAGGACTTGACACAACGGATTCCAAGCACCCCCGGTATTACGATTGATGAGGCTTTGGAACAGGTTCCTGAATTTCGGCAACGCGCTGAACTCCCTGCAAATAAAGAGTTAATGGATCTTAGCAAAGCCGTTGAGGGTATGAAACGACACGTTTCGTGTCATGCCTCAGCGATTGTCATTTCAAATGGACCTCTCACCAATTACGTCCCGTTGTTCAAAGATAAACACGACCAGGTCGCAGCACAATTTGAAGGTAAAACCGTTGAGGATGTTGGTATCGTCAAGTTCGATTCGCTCGGCGTGCGAAGTCTTACCGAGATATCCGACTGTCTTCAGATGATTAAGACGACCAAGGGCACAGACCTCAAATTAGAGGATATTCCGTTTGATGATACACCTACTTATGCATTGCTGAGTAGGGGGTTGCTTAGCGGATTGTTCCAGTTGGATGCTTCGCCGGGTATGTTTCGGGTTGTTACGCAGATGCGACCGGATACCTTTGAGGAATTTTCTACGATACCTGCACTCTATCGTCCAGGTCCGCTTGAAAGCGGCACTATGCAAGAATTTATTGATCGGAAAAATAAGTTAAAACCGGTGCAATATATACACCCCTCGCTTAAAGATGCACTCAAGAACACCTATGGTGTCTGTGTGTATCAGGAGCAGGTGATGCAAATCGCGCGTGATATGGCTGGTTTTACCCTCGGAGAGGCGGACATTCTCCGCTCCGCAATGGGAAAGAAGGACCCTGAACTTCTCAAAGCACAACGAGAGAAATTCGTTGAGGGCGCAGTCGGAAACGGAATCGCGAAACGGGAAGCAGAAGATGTATTTACGCAGTTGGAGCCTTTCGCAGGTTATGCCTTTAATAAATCACATACCGTCGCTTACTCTATGTTCGCCTACCGTATGGCATATCTGAAAACGCACTATCCGCACGAATTCATGGCGGCGATGATGACGGGAGAGGCGGGGGATTCGGCGAAGATTACACGGTATCGCGCAGAGTGTAAGAAACTTGCCAATTTCCTGGACGTAGAAATCAATCTTTTACCGCCCGATGTCAACAGCAGCAGGCGGGAATTCACTGTCGATGGCAATGATGTCTGCTTTGGACTGGTCGCAGTGAAAGGGGTCGGTGATGGTGCGATAGATGCAATCATCGAGGCGCGAGAACAGAGCGGTTCGTTCTCATCTTTAGAGGATTTCTGTGAACGCGTGGATCTCAAACAGGTTAATAAGCGTGCTGTTGAAAGTTTAATTCTCAGTGGCGCGTTTGATTCGTTTGAAGGACATCGCGCACGGCACATGGTGAACTTAGAAAACATCATGAAGGCGGCACAAAGTGCGCAAGCAGAACGCGATCGTGGACAGATGAATCTCTTCGGTGAGGCAACTGAAGTGATGCCGATAACGCCAACGCTTACCGATGCCCCGGAATATGATCCTTTAGAGCGGCTTAAACAAGAGAAAGAACAGCTCGGCTTTTATGTTTCTGGACATCCACTCGAAGAGTATAACGATATTATTGAGTATTATACAACCGCGAGTACGCAGACACTCGTTGAGCACCCGATTGACGCTGAGGTTTTCGTGGCAGGGATGATAACGGAGGTTAAAAATCTGACTACGAAGAAAGGGGACCCCATGGCGGTGATTGGGTTTGAGGATCTGGAAGGATCGGTCGAAATTGTTGTTTTCCCTGAAGCGTATAAGACCGCCGGGGATCTCGTTGAAGGTCGAGTCGTTTGGATCCGCGGGAAAGTCAATCAGAACAGTAGGAATCGGAAGTCTGAGGATGAAGTGCAACGGGAACAACGTCAGATACAGGCTGATCACATTGTGGATATTGAAGCCGTCCGTGAAAAACAGACGTCTGCGCTTGAGGTGACGATCCCTGAAACAGATCTTGAGAACACCGAGAAACTGGAGGCACTCCAGAAAATTGCCCGCGCCAACAGAGGGCGAAACGATCTGATTTTACGACTCATGACCCCGCGTTACGGGGAAGTCATCGCACGGTGTGCTCAGAAATACAAGGTCGCCTATAAACCGCAGGTTATTCAAGAGGTAGAGCAATTGTTTGGCGAGAATTGTATCAAACCGAGCAATCGGACGATACGCGGCAGTAAGAACCGCAGCTCATATACAGATTTTGTATAAAAAAAGGAAGTGACTATGCAGTATCGCATACTCGGTAAAACAGGACTCCGTGTATCGGAGATTGGTTACGGCGGCGGTAGAGTCCGTCCGGAACACGATGAGACGGCACTCGTCAAGATGCTCCACTACGCTATGGACTGTGGTCTCAACTATTTTGACACCGCACCTGACTACGGCAGCGGTTACAGCGAAACGATTATCGGTAAGGCGATTGCTGGACGACGGGAATCGTGTGTCGTTGCGACTAAAACGGAGGAATACGATCCAGACGGGATCGCGACGGATGTGGAGGGGAGCCTACAACGACTCGGAACGGATTACATTGATGTCCTACAGTTTCACGGTGGTTGGTTCTATGCCGACGATGTTGACATAATTCTCAATCAAGGGGGGTTGGAGGCATATCTAAAGCTAAAGGCTGACGGAAAAGTCCGGTTTATCGGGTTTTCGGCGGATGGTCCCTCCGGGGGCGCGGAGCAGTTGATTGCCACCGGTGCGTTTGACATGATACAAACCCACTATAACCTGATGTATCAGAGCACCTGTGATGCGTTCGGCAGGCGCGGCATTATTCCTGACGCGGTTGCACAAGAGATGGGGATTGTGCTAATGCGTTCCACGACGAGTAATGCGTTCCAGAATCTCATGAAGCACTGCTTTCCGAATGAGATGGCGAATGTTGATGTGGACAGCTTTTTGCTCAATTATTCCCTCTCGAATCCGCTGGTAAACGTCGCACTGATGAGTCTACAGAGCGTTGACGATGTGGATTGGACAAACGCTGTTTCGGACAATGTGGGTGCCCGATTGGATTTGCGAGCAGTTCATGGGAGGTAGGAAGGGCAAATGCTACGGTTTCCGCGGTGGCTTCTCATCCACTGATGCCGCGTCCTTGTTTATAACCTCTACCAGATGATAGGCGTACCGTCCTACATCTTGGATCTCTGTGCCCCGATCCTCCAGTCTGACTTTGAGGGTGTAGATGTACCCGGGTTCAAAGTTAAACCCCTGTATACTTTCATAGAAAAATTCCCATTCCTGACTTTCTTCATTGAACTCAAGATAGCACTGCTGTTCGATGAACCCTTGGCAGGTTTGGGTATAGGGGCCGATAATGAGGGTTTCTATATGATTGTCCCGGCTGCATCCGATAATGAGCGTGATGAGGAATAAGGCGGTCAGGATAAACAGTTTTGTTGGAAATGGCATGTTTTTCTTCGCTTGCAGCTCTCAGCAGGCGTTTGACAAGTACGCTGTCATCAAAGTAAAAATAATACACATCTATTTCTCACGTTCTTCAATAATCGCACGACTAAACTCGTTATCCTCAGCGCGGATGCGACTTGCCATACTTTTGCGGAGCTCCTCAACAGGAATCGGCTCTACATCCGCAATTCCCATTTTTTCGAGAAGTTCATTCATAATTCTCGCCCCCTCTTTCTTATCTTCCCTTGTAGTAGACGTACGTATTACCCTCTCGCTCTTGCAATTCTCTGGCGCGTCCGGCACCAATTCATCAACAAGGCAAGAAAGTTGCAGCTTCTAATACCTCTTCCAATCGATCTAATCGTTTCGCTAAAGTTTCAACTGTTTCTGCCATTGTCAAAATCTCCATTTATTATTAGATTTCGATAACAATCGGTCCTTTTCTTGCAGGAGAGTCAATCAAAAATCTTAAAGCCGATTCGATGGGCAGCCGGGAATCCAACTCGCAAACAGTACATAACAGCATCGGGGTGTTTTTCAAGAAGACGCATTGAGGACGCTACCTCATCAGCGTCAATCTCGTAATTCCCTGTTTCGATGTCAATAGTCAGAAACTCCCCTTTGTGTTTCGCTTCAACTTTCTCACGGAGCTGCTGATGATATATCTTTTCGCCCCGAGCGGCAATGCTCCCATGGGAATAATCAGAATATGGCATTATGATTCTCCATTTTTCGTACTAAGCAGACAGGAAGTTCCGAATCACATAGTCCAAAATCCCACCGTGTTTGTAGTATTCTACCTCTACAGGTGAGTCGATTCTGATTCGCAGCTCGGTTGTCAGGGTCTCACCGTTTGCCCGAACAATCTTCATCGTTGCCATCTGTCCGGGTTCGAGGGTGTCCGCGAATCCTGTGATACTGATAATCTCACTGCCGTCGAGGTTGAGCGTCTTGACGTTTTCACCCGCTTTGAACTGCAGTGGCAAAACCCCCATGCCGATAAGATTGCTCCGGTGGATCCGTTCGTAACTCTCCACAACCACGGCTTTGACACCAAGGAGTTTAGGTCCCTTCGCTGCCCAGTCGCGTGAGCTACCCATACCGTAGTCCTGTCCGGCAAACATGACCGTTGATACCCCATTTTCACGGTATTGAAGTGCCGCTTCGTAGATGGTTGTCTGTGTGCCTTCGGGATGTTGAACAGTATATCCACCTTCAACGTCTGGTGTCATGAGATTCCGAACGCGACGGTTGGCGAATGTGCCGCGACTCATCACGCGGTCGTTGCCGCGTCTGGAGCCGTAGGTATTGAAATCTCGTGGCTCAACGCTGTGTTCTTGTAGGTACGCGCCTGCGGGACTCGCTGCAGCAATCGCGCCCGCCGGGGAGATATGGTCGGTCGTAACGGAATCTCCGAAGATGCCGAGAACACGGGCATCTGTGATGTCAGAGATCGGTGCCGGTTCGCGGGCAAAACCTTCAAAGAAGGGTGGATGCTGGACGTAGGTACTCCGCTCATTCCACGGATAGAGCACACCCGTCGCGCCAGCGAGTTCTTCCCATTCGGGTGCCTGATTCCCGATCGCTTCGTACATCTCCCGGAATGTCTGTCGATCGACCGCTGTGCCAATCATCTCAGCGATTTCTTGGCGTGTGGGCCAGATATCCTTGAGGTATACGGCTTCACCGGCATCGTTATGTCCGATGGGTTCTGTCGCAAAGTCGATGTCAATCCGTCCTGCGAGTCCATAAGCGACAACGAGCGGCGGCGACATGAGGAAGTTGGCTTTTATCTCAGGATGCACACGCGCCTCAAAATTTCGATTCCCACTCAAAACACTTGCAGCAACGAGTTTCCCCGCATCAATCGCTTCTTGAACAGCATCGTCGAGCGGACCACTGTTACCAATACAGGTCGTGCAACCGTAGCCGACGACGTTGTAGCCAAGTGCTTCGAGGTAAGGCAGCAAACCGGTATTTTGTAGGTACTCGGTTACGACACGTGAGCCTGGTGCTAAACTGGTTTTGACGTAATCGCGGACACGGAGTCCTTTTTCGACGGCTTTCTTAGCGAGAAGTCCTGCGCCAATCATAACGGATGGGTTGCTTGTGTTTGTGCAGCTTGTAATCGCGGAGATGACAATCGATCCGTGCGTTATGCCATCGTTATCAGTATCCGCTTCTGACACACCGAACCCGTCTTCTGCTACTGGACGCGTGAGCAGTTCAGTGAAGGTCTCTTTGACATCCGACAGCGCAATCCGATCTTGCGGGCGTTTCGGTCCGGCAATGCTCGGTTCTATATCGCCGAGATTGATTTCAAGGACATCCGAGTATTCGACTTCACCGAGACGTGGAATGCCGAACATGCCTTGTGCTTTGAGATAAGACTCTACCAAATCAACGTGTGCTTCATCGCGTCCGGTGAGACGGAGATAGCGCATCGTCTCTGCGTCTGGCGGGAAGAATCCGATCGTCGCCCCGTATTCAGGACACATATTAGAGAGCGTTGCGCGATCGGGTAAGGAGAGTGCTTCTACACCTTCACCGAAGAACTCGACGAATTTATCGACGACGGCGGCGGCTCTGAGACGTTGCGTCACGGTCAACACGAGATCTGTCGCCGTTACACCTTCTCGCAATTTGCCTGTGAGGTGAACACCAAGAACTTCAGGGGTTAGGATATAAACAGGTTGCCCTAACATCGCGGCTTCTGCTTCAATGCCACCGACACCCCACCCGACGATACCTAAGCCGTTAATCATCGTGGTGTGTGAATCCGTACCGACAACAGTATCTGGATAGGCGAGGGATTCCTCTGTCATAACGACTTTCGCGAGGTATTCCAGATTCACCTGATGCACGATACCGATGGAGGGTGGAATGATATTGAACTTTTCAAACGCCTGCTGTCCCCATTTCAGGAATTCGTAGCGTTCTTTGTTGCGTTCAAATTCGCGTTGAGTGTTGAACTGAAATGCGTCTGCTGAGCCGTAAGCATCGACTTGGATGGAGTGGTCAATGACCAAATCGACGGGGACGAGTGGCTCTATCATACGTGCATCGCCGCCGAGTGCTGCGACAGCGGAACGCATTGCGGCAATATCGACGACCAGCGGTACACCCGTGAAATCTTGTGCGACGACGCGTGCGGGTTTGAACGGAATCTCCTTGGCTTTGGGGGCTTGCGCATCCCAGTTTGCTAAGTTCGAGACATCCGCTTCGGTGATTTGGTGTCCATCGTAATTTCGCAGTAACGACTCTAATAGAATGCGGAGGCTGACGGGCAACTTTGCGATTGACCCGATACCGGCTTCTGATAGGGCAGGCAGCGAGTAGTAGGTGCACTCCTGTTCGCCGCTTTTGAGTGTCCGGCGTGTATTAAACAGATTATGAGCAGGATGGGGCATCTATTAACTCCTTTGTTTTGTAGAAACTTTTCTATTATTTTAACACAAGTCGGTGTTGTATTTCAATCTTTCCCTTAAAATTGGTAGGCGAGGTTAGGAAACCTCGCCAGTCTTTCCTTAAAATTATAGGAATACTGCTTGTTAATGGAAGGGGATTATTGTGGGAGGGTTCTTAACCGCGAATCTTACGTTATCTGCCAAATTTTATTCTTCAGTCACGTCTTCCACAATAATGTAGGTAAGCTTCACAGTTTCATCTGTCCATGCGACTAAAATTTCGAGAGGACCTGGCGTGAAGGGGCCATCAATCTTGGCTGTCCTTCCATCAACTGTAACCTTACCCACAGTTGACGTTAAATTAGTAGGTCCACCATCAAAAGTAAGTGTGAGGGTAGTACTTGCCGCAATGGATTCGCCGCTACGTGGCGTTACACTCACAAAATGGACTGGTGCCTCTCCATATTCATAGTCGTCGGGAACACAACCATAAACGACGAGTAAACCCGCAAATAATATATATAATATCCTGATCATGTTGTTTGGTTCCTCCTATCCCTGTTCGGACAATACACGCTGTGCATTAACTGTTTAAATTCTTATTTTCTTAAATCCGAATGAACAGTCTTCGCGTAAATCGCATGGAGTTTCTCACCAATACTCCGCCAATCGTAATCTCGCTCTACGCGGGCGCGGCCGTTTTCGCCAATCCTACGACGCAGTTCCGAGTCCGTAAGCAGTCGGGTAACCGCATCAGCAAAATCGGTTGGCGCATCGGCAATAAAAATCTCCTCGCGATCTTTGAGATCTAATCCCTCCGCGCCGACAGTCGTGGAGACAATCGCTTTTCCCATCGCCAACGCTTCGAGGATTTTTAGGCGCGTGCCGCTTCCGATCCGCAACGGCACAACAAAGACTGTCGCTTCAGCGAAGTAGGGCTTAATCTCCGGTACACGTCCTGTGACAACGACGCCGTCTCGTTCTGCCAGCTTTTGTACACGTCCCGATGGATTTCCACCGACAATCGAAAACGCTACATCGGGAACCTTTTCTTGAATTCGAGGTAACACTTCAGTGGAAAAGAAAGCGACAGCGTCTTCGTTCGGATACCAGTCCATACTCCCGATGTAGATGAGATGTGCGGAGGCTTCAGCGGTAAAGTCTGGCTGGTAGTGCGTAATGTCTACACCGTTCGGGATTATCTTGATAGTATCTTCTGGACAGTGCTGCGCGAAAACCGCTGCGTCGATGTCAGAGGTACAGGTAACCACGCTGAACTTCGGACTCAGCAGACGTTCGTAACGTTGAAATGCGAGTTGTTGTGTCCAATAGACGAATTTATAGAACGGGTTGGCGGTTTCGCTGCAGAGCCTGTGCCAGATGGCGGAATCGACATTTTGTTGTGAAAGCACACCCGGTAAGTGCGTTTCTGTATGGAACTGTGCTACGTGGAACATCTCATAGTGGACGAGGTCAAAGGTTTCGTTTGCTAATAGTGCTTTCAGTTTCCGGCGGTAGGCAGGCACATCGTAGCGGGCAACGGTGATGGGTTGTCTCTTGAGGAACGCCTTGGCAAGCGTGCCGAACGATACAGCTGGGAGGGTCGGGGCGTTCGGGACGAGATGGACTTGAATACCCAACTCTCGAAGTTCAGCAACCCCTTCTGCATCTGTCGGTTGGGTCTCCAAGGCGAGCAGCGTTACGTCGCTTTTTTGGGCAATCTGTTTGAGGAGGTTATAAACCCGGATACGTCCGCCATCGGTGAGCGGAAACGGCACGGTAGGGGATAGAAAGAGAATTTTTAATTTAGTGCCAAGCATACAATCAGAACCCTTTGGCAGATGTAAATGTTTTATCAGACGCGCAATGCGCCGTTGTTGCATTGCTATATGCCTTGGCTAACTTTTGTAGTAACTGCTGCTTCGTTGATAGCAATTTCCTGTTTAGTTGAATCAATGCGAGCCTTCATGCCCATCGGAAGAACGAACATCGGATCCGTATGCCCGAAATCCATATTGGTGACAATCGGCATATCGCTTAACCCGTGTTCCTCGCGAACCGCTTTACAGAGGGCATCGTCGTACGCATGGAAGGTATTGGGATCGACACCTCCGCCGGGGCGTCCGAGTAGAATGCCCGCCAATCCCTCAAGAATGCCCATTGCTCCGAGACATCTTATGAACTCCGTAAGAAACGTAGGTGGTGGTGCGTCTTCAGAGGTTTCCAAGAAAAGTACAGCCCCATGAAGATCATCAGCAGAGAAATAGTCAGTCCCGCGGAGCCAGTCCAAAACTTCAACGCAGCCCCCAAAGAGCTGCCCCTCAACGATACCTACTTGCTGATGAAATTTCCAACCCGTGCAAGGGCTCAACTTTCGGCGAGTGGATTGGTTTTCAGGGTTCTCCCACGGCAGATATTCAACCGTCCATCCTGCTCGATTGGGTTCAATAACGCCAATCGGTTCGGAAGAAAAAAGGGTTCGGCGGACAGAATCCACCATGTATGGAAACATCCCGCCGTTTTCAGCAAAGCCGGTCATAAACGCGGGACCATAAAACGATACGATCCCCGCTTTAAAACAGGCAGCGTGCGAGATAGTGGTATCCGAATAGCCCATAAAGACTTTCGGGTTGTTCCGAATCAGATCCAAATCGAGATAGGGCAGCGTGCGGATTGAATCCTCACCGCCGATTGTTGAGACAATACCGTCGATTGCCTCATCAGCGAAAGCCGCCATCAAATCGTTGGCACGCGCTTTCGGGTTTCTGGCAAGCCAGTCTGGGTCGCGCAAGGCGTGTTCCGTTTCGACAACCGTTACGTCGAATTCTTCTTCAAACTGCTGTTTACCAATCTGGTAGCGATGGGGAATAGTGCCTGGACCACCCCAAGAGAGTGAAATCGCTGCGATACGGCTCCCCGCACGTAACATCTTGGGCTTAATTTTCTGCATTGGCTCTCCCGATTCTGTCTTTGATTTGGTCAATAAGGACGAGCAGTTGTTCTTTGGCTTTCTGACGTGAACTAACGGTCGGTGGCGATGGCATGAAGATGGTGCCACGCGCCCCTTGGACCCAGCCTTCTGTTTCGTCATCGACTTTAACGCGAAGCCACTTGCTATCAAGATTCAGATAGACTTTCAACCGATCATTTTCACTGAGGACCTTATATTTTAGGGGGGGACTGCTTATCGTCCAAGTCGCACCGTTTTCGCCTACGGATACTTTTGCCCGTCGGGACACAGGCATGTTTTCCTTCACGAATTCTTGGATGAGTTTTGCCGGTAGTTTGCTCGCTGCAAGCGATGACGCATAAACTGAATCCGTCTCGAATAAAAAGGTAAGAATTTCAAATTTTGATTGCTGATAGACGTGGAGTTTCCCTTCGGCACTCCGAATGCTGTAAGCTTGTTTATATTGATTGTCCTTGATGAGCCAGTGTCTGTTTCTCTCTGCGGTCGATATTTCCAGATCTGTGGAGAGCGAGATTTTGTTGGCATCGAAAGCCTCTTTGAGGTCGGGTAGATAAACGCCAACTGTGTCATCGGTTCTGACGACTGTGTAGGCAGCACCGGAGGCATCCCTGAGTTGCCACTCCTCACCGCTTAGCAGGACTTCAATCGGGGATGCACTCGGACGGAATCGGATGTCCTCCGTTAAATCGGTGAACATCTTTTGCCAATCCGTTGCTGTTTTCAATGCCGTATCCAACCGTTGCGCTTTCAACGTGGCGCGGTGCCCCAGTGAGGCGTTAAACAGAAGTTCGCTCGCCAATTTACGACTATTCAAATTGCTGATATATTGCGAATCGAGACTAAACCGATAGACATCTTTGGTGTATACAATCGGCATTGAGTCAACCGTCGGTCTTTTACGTAAAGCTGTACGGTTGTGGATTTGGAGTTTCGGGGCCCCTTTCTGCTCGACCGGAGGAGCTTGAAGGAGGTAGAGACAGATGCCGGCACCGATTACGATACTGAAGATAATGAGATATGTTAGGCTTTTCAGAAGTGCTTTCATATTTCCTCCTGTTGCCGCCGTGCGTATTATTTTTTATTTTCGGACGGACGCGAAATGCGGATGCCACCCCTACAGTGTTGATGAGGTTGGGTGCCGCGCCGACTTGCGTCCGTCCTATCGTTTATTCCCTATCTGAGGCTTTAAAGCGAGTCGCTCGACTCACGAGATGCATGAGTTCGTCCACCTGCTCATTGTGGATTCGGCGTGTGATACCTCTAAGGCTTTGTGACACTACTGCTAAACTGCCATCCCGTGCCCAAGGACTCTCACGCAGAATTTCTGCGAATTCTGCTACAGTCGCTGCGAGTTGAAATTCAGCGGATGCCGCTTCAAAGGTCCGGTTCAACTGTGTTGTGGAAATTTCCTCGTTAATTTCCGAGGAGCGATGGGTATCTGGATCCTTGTAGCGTATAGAGACAGTCGCCAAATGTCCTCTGGCACCTTCAGAGAGTTCAATTTCATAGAGTGCGGTGACGCTATGGCCTGCACCGATTTCTCCGCCATCTGCCCTGTCATCCCGAAATTCCGCATGATCGAGGCGGCGGTTTTCATAGCCGATCAGTCGAAAACGATTGACGACTCGTCGATTGAATTCGACTTGGACCTTTGCATCTCTGGCAATGAGTTGTAACGTTCCTGTCAGGTTCTCAACAAAGACGCGTTTCGCTTCATTGAGGGTATCAACATAAGCGTAATGACCGTTGCCGTTATCGGCGAGTTGCTCCAAGAGGACATCGTTGAAATTCCCCATGCCGACCCCGATTGTTGTGAGCGTAATCCCTTCTGCAACATGCCCGCGAACTTTTCTGAGTATAGCGTCAGCGTCCGTTGCGTCAACGTTGGCAACGCCATCGGAGCAGAGAATCACGCGGTTGATGCCGCCAATCTTTGCATTGCGCAAGGCGAGGCTGTACCCAAGACGAAGTCCTTCATCAACATTGGTCGAATCCTCTGGTACGAGAGAATGGATTGCTGCCAGGATTCCCTCGCGTCCCTCGATACCAGTATGTGGGAGGACGATCCGCGCTCGGGTACTATAAGCAACAATAGCCACCTTATCCCTCGGACGGAGTTGTTCAACCAAAAGCGTTAGGGCACCTTTCACCAATTCTAACCGATTTTCGATAGCCATGGAACCGGAGACATCAATCACGAAAGTCAACAGAGCGTCCTTGCGATTTTCTTCGGAAACCCTGCGGCCTTGGATACCGATTCGCAGCAATTGGAATTGCTCACCATCTCGCGGGACTCGGAGACGTTTGCGATTTGGCGGCACTCGGAGTTGTTCGCCGCCACCAAATCGGGAGGGCGCGCCCTCAATGTGAACGGCGAATGTTTCCTCCCACGGCGATGGATAATTGTAATCAAAAGCGTTAACAAATTCCTCTACCCGAACGGCTTCCGGTGGCGGAAGGTATCCATCTTGGAGATAGCGTCGTGTGATGGAATAGGAGGCGGTATCGACATCCATACCGAACGTCGAAAGATGGTCATCCCTTGTATTAATAAATTGATTCGTGCCGTAATCCTTAAAGAAAACATCGTTATAGGCGACATCGTTTGGTGGTGTCAATCCAGAAGATGTGAATTGCCCACCATACGAATCAACTTCTTCCTCGGCCTCATCACTACCCCCACAACCCGTGAAGATAAAGAGCATCAATCCGCACATCATAAGGACAACACTTAATGTGTATAGCGTTTTAAATTTAATTTTCATCGGAGGAAACTCCTTTATGTGACATACAACGAGTACTAGCGAAAAACAGTTGACATTAAGTCAGCAACAGTCCACAATTATTGTAAGATGAATAGTGAGTCGTGTCGGACGTGCGATAATGCACGTCGCATTTGGGCGTGTACGCCGCAGAATCGCACGGCTACGGACGCGTCCTTAACTTGATTAGAGACTTAAACGCCGTCAAATCTTCAACAATTATATTTTTCGCGACTTTGGGAACTATGCAAGATTTAAATCCGATAGCAATTGAATTAAACGAACAAATTCGGGCTACTGCTCCTACAATTTTTGAATTGCTCTCTGAGTTAGGAAAACGTATCTATCTACCTAAGGGCATCTTAAGCCAGACGGCAGAGGCGAATACAAAGGCACATCGTTTCAACGCCACGCGTGCGATCGCCTTAGAAAATAACGACATGATGCACATTGCCGTTTCGCGCCGACTTGTGCCAGAATTATCGTTGGAGGGTGTCTATGGATACGCACCCGTTCTCGGTCAGTCTGAATTACGAGAGGCGTGGAAAGCACATCTTTTGAAAGAGAATCCATCCCTCGCGGAGGCAACATTGCGTCTGCCAATTGTGACCAGTGGCATGACGCACGGGTTTAGTCTAATCGCTGAACTCTTCGTGGATACTGGGGACGTGCTTATCCTTTCAGATAGGATTTGGGGGAATTATCGTCTCGTCTTTGAGACAAAGGCGGAGGCAGCGGTTCAAACCTATCCGTTTTTCAACGCTGAGAACGGTTTCAATACACACGGCTTTCGCGACACCCTCACCAATACAACGGGTGAAAAGTTACTGGTGCTTCTGAATTTTCCGCACAATCCGACCGGCTACGCCGTTAATCGGACGGAAGCAGCGCAGATTGTGGACGCTATTGTGGCGCGTGCCGATATGGGTTGTCGTATCCTTGTTATGATTGACGATGCTTATGCGGGTTTGTGGTATGATACTTCAGTAATGCACGAATCGTTGTTTGGAGTGTTGATCGGATGCCATCCGAATGTCGTTCCTGTAAAAATAGACGGTGCAACGAAAGAGGAATATGCGTGGGGGTTGCGCGTGGCGTTCCTCACCTTTGGACTTGGAGCGGCAGTGATGCAACCCCTCGAACAAAAGTTAAGTGGACTCATCCGAGCAAATACCTCCGGCGCATCACAGGTCTCTCAAACGCTCATCTTGGAAGCGATGAAAATGCCCGGCTACGCTGAACAGAAACAGCGGAACTACGAAACGCTCAAGAGACGCGCCTTGAAGGTGAAAGAAGTCGCGTCTGATTCGCAGTATGCAAAACTTTGGGAGATATATCCGAGTCACGCCGGTTATTTTTCTTGTTTGAACCTTAAATCTGGGAACGCCGAAGCAGTTCGGCAGAAACTGCTTGACGACCACGGCATTGGCACGATTGCGCTTGGTGAGACGGGGTTACGAATTGCGTATTCGTGTCTTGAAGTGTCAGATATCGAGACGGTTTTTGAAGTGATTGCGCGGGTGGTTGAGGAAAGTGGCACGTAGGTTGCGGAAGAGATAAGCGCGGCTGGGAAGCCGCGCCTACTAAGTGTGCTATATTACTATCTATTTTCCTGTTTTCAAGGAACCCCATGTTGTGGTGACCTTCCCACTGGGTTCGACAGGTGTAGTCGGTAACGTGCCAACAGTTTTTCGGAAATAGACATCATCTTCAACGTCGTTAGGACCCGCCCAGACCCAGTATGCCGTTGAATCGGGGTCCTTCAAGGTTTGGCGCATTGTATCTGCCCCGAATCCCCAGATACCACTACCGAACTGATCGAGTTGTGTTGCGTAATCCCAACCACTGTCATCAAAATCGGGTTGTTCCCAACCATCGTCCCGATCGGCGATCGGTGGACCCGCGTCAGCCTTCCAAGTGTCGTCGGAGGGGATATAGGTATCGTCGTCAAGAATGACATCAAACAAGGCACCGCCGCGCCCAGCAGCACCCGGTTCGGCATCGTGGACGTAGACTGCGATGACGGCGTATCCATCCGGCATGTCAAATTCAGTAATGCTCGCTTCCTGCCAGTTATTGCCGTCTGCAACCTCTTCGCCGTTCACAAACCCCACCCAGGAGTTATCGCCGTTGATACGAAGTGTTGCGCTCCAAACGTTTGGAACGATTAAGGCGACTGCTAAAGCCAAAATTATTGGAACAAAAAACTTTTTCATCTGATTCTCCTTTATTGTATGAGAAAACTACAAAGTTTCTCTCTTAATGCGTGCCCACGTCGTAGTGAGTTTGTCTTCAGGTTCAACGGAAAGTGTTCCGATAGTGTATCGGAAATAGATGTCGTCTTCAGCATCGTTGGGACCGCACCAGACCCAATTTGCTTCACATTCGGGGTCTTTGAGGATTTGTTCCATAATTGCAGCACCAAAGCCCCAGATACCACCACCGAACTGTTCATAGATTTCGAGTTCATCTTCCCAATCGCTGTCGTCGAAATCGACTTCCATCCAATCATCTTTCCGATCGGCGATAGGTTCACCGGTATCGCACCGCCAACCGTCTTCACCGGTTCCGATGTAATCAGGTTTATCGTTGAGAATAATGTCAGCGAGGAAACCGCCTCTACCGGCAGCACCGGGCTCGGCGTCGTGTACATAGACTGCAATCTGTGCGAAACCCTTGTCGAGTTTAAATTCGCTGACGGTCGGGACTTGCCAGTTTCCGCTTGCAGCAACCTCTTCACCGTTAATAAACGCCACCCAAGTGTTATCGCCGCTGATGCGTAATGTGCCTTTTGTTGGAGCGGCATCGACTGTTTGTATCAGGAGCGTTCCGCTTAGGAGAAGCGTAAATATTAAATAGAACATTGATCGGTTTTTCATAATAACCTCCGTAAATGCACAGTTAGAAACCGTGCTAATTGTATCTTACGGCACACGGCGTGTGCCTATTACTTTGTTGTATCTGACTCAAGAGCTAACCGTCCTGCGAGGTCCACGACGAACTGAGAGGCGACGCGTCCTGAACGCCCACTTGAGGATGCTTCCCACTCCAGGGCAGCGCGGTGTAACGCCGCCGTCGGCACAGAAAGTTCGCGTCTCTCTGCATAGTGTGAAACAATCTGTAAATATGTGTCTTGTGAAATCCGTTGGAAAGCGAGACGTAATCCAAAGCGATCGCTGAGTGAGACCTTTTCCTCTGTCGCTTCACGTGGATATAGTTCATCTTCGTCGTTCTGTGGGTAGCGATTGTCGCGGACCTGTCGAGGCATCAGGTGCCGACGGTTTGAGGTGGCATAGATGAGAACGTTGTCTGGACAGGCAGAGATACCGCCTTCTAACATCGCTTTCAACTCCCGATATTCCGGTTCATTTTCATTGAAAGCGAGGTCGTCACAGAAAAGAATATAGCGTTCGGGACGTTCCCACACCATCTCGGCAATCTCTTGTAAATGGACAAGCCCTTCTTTACTCACACCAATTAGCCGGAGTCCATCGTCGGCATAGCGTGCCAGCATTCCCTTTACGAGTGAAGATTTACCCGTGCCACGATCGCCCCATAACAGCACATGGTTCGCGGGCAAGCCTTGTAGAAACTGTCGTGTGTTCCTATCGAGTTCCGTAGATTGCCGTTCTATCCCAATCATATCCGAGAGACGGACGAGATTCGGATGTTTGACAGGAATAAGGTGTCCTGATCCGTTTTGCGCTCGCCATCGAAAAGCGATATAATTATCAAAGCATTCACTTGATGCGTATGCCGTGTGTGCTTCCAAACGGGTTAGCAAACCATCGGCTTTTTCAAGTAGTTGCATGAAAAGTGGGAGAATATCTGTCGTCTCCTGATTTCTTTCTGACATCGTTCACCGCCGACTCAAATTTTTTCCGATACCCGCTCTGCCAACTGCGCCAGTGCAGGGGACATGTCCAATTTATCAATTCTTGCCTCAATTAGGACAAAATGTTGTGTCTCAGCAAATGCTGCCTTCATGGCAGTCTCAAATTCACCTTCGGTCCGGGTAGCAAACGCGATCCCGCTGCCGAAGAGTTCCGGCACAAGGGTATAGTTCCAATTTTCTACATCATTAAAGGATCCATCAATGAAGGGGCGAACGGTGCCATATCCGCGATTGTTTAAAATCAACACAATTGGATTGAGCCCGTAGCGTATGGTCGTTGAGAGTTCGATGCCAGTCATTTGGAATGCTCCATCGCCTACGATGACAAGCGGTCGGGCTGTCGGGTTGCCAAGTTGTGCGCCGATTGCAGCGGGGACTGCAAACCCCATTGAGGTATAGTAGGCAAGTGCGATAAAATCGGTACGCGCCGGGAGCCGTAAGTCCGCAGCCGCCCAGAGGCTATCACCAACATCAGGAATAACTGTCATGTCTTCACATAGAAGCCGATTCAGTTGTTGGAATAGGCGTTGCATCGTAAGCGGTTGGTCGGGAACCATCTTAAAGGATTCTGGTACTTCCATGACCCATTCTAAATCTATATCTCCGCGTTCCCGGAGTTGTGGAGAACACAGGTTATCGATAAAGTCCTCAAACGTGACATTTTCATAAGTAGAGTAACGGACGGCGATCCTATCCGAGGTCGCATAAATACAGCGACTTCGTTCAAGCTTTGCCGTGTAAATCCCAAGGTTAACATCGGTCATGAAGGCACCGAGAATAATAACGCAATCGGAAGTCTCAACAAACATCGTAACTTCATCTCTGCTCATCGCGCCCCCATAAATACCTAAGTAAAGGGGATGTGCCTCCGGCATCACTGACTTGCCCAGTAATGTTGTCACTACAGGTATCTGTTTTGCTTCTGCAAGGCTGAATAGTATGCTTTGGCAACCGAATCTGTGGAGCTCGGCACCCGCTAAAATAATCGGGTTTTCGCTCTGATTTATGAACGCAATTGCGTCCGCTAAGGCGGCATCCAACATTTCCGGGTCACTCTGGTTTTCACCTGTTGAGGGGCGTTGATAGCGTGTCCCCTGTGTACTGACCCTATCTCGGGGCAATTCAATGTAGCCCGGACGTTTATGCCGATAGACGGCATCCAGCACTCTGTCTATCTCGTTAAAGGCGGTAAAGGGGTTGTCGAGAAGTGCTGATGCAACGGTGATCTCGTCATAGATACGTTGTTGGGTATGAAAATCTCTGCCTTTATGGTGCAAAAGCGCGTCCTCACCGCGCTCTTTTATCGCTGGGCTGCCGCTGATGATAACCAGCGGCGACTTTTCAGCATAGGCAGCAGTGACAGCGTTGATCATAGATAATCCACCCACACCATACGTCACACAGGCAGCACCCATACCCTTTGTGCGAGCATAAGCATCTGCCGCAAACCCCGCTGTCTCTTCTCGGGTCGTGCCGATGTGTTGAATCGGACTTTGCTCTATCAGATCGAAAAGCTGCACGACATAATCACCAGGGATGCCGAAGATGTGGTCAACTCCGTAACTTTGCAGTTTTTTCAAAAGATACTCGCCGATAGCAGGCTGTTTATTTTCCATGGGATATCCCTAAGTAAAATCATAATATCTTATCAAAAAGCAGTGTACAGGAATTTTGCCATCCTTTCAACAGTTCTAAACCCAATAAATCAGACGCGCCGTCAAGGACAGCATAAACATCGTAATCCTCGAAAGCTTCTCGCGGCGTGACACCTGACAGTACGGCAATGAACGTAATACCAGCACGTCGTGCGGTTTCAGCGTCAGTCACGCTATCTCCTACGTAGATGCACTGTTCGGGAGTGCCACTCGTTTGGGCAACTGCCAGCAGTAACCCTTCAGGATTCGGTTTATACGCTGCGTCGCCTCCGCCAACAATAACTGGAAAAGCGTCTACCAAATTCTCTTTCGCGAGAATTCCCTGAATATAATGCCGATTTTTCTGAGAGACGATAGCGAGTTGGATATTTAGGTTCAACAATGCCTGTATTGTTTCTGGCACACCCACAAAAAACTCGGCTAATGCCACCATTGTCTCGTCGGCACGTTGAAGGAACAGTCGCGTAAACTCATCGACGTGCTTGGTGTACGCCTCCCCTGCCAGTGCCGTAAGTATATCGGGTAGCGATAGACCGATTGTCCGCCGAATTGTATCGTCAGAAGCGAGTGGCAGTCCCATTTGGCTGAATGCGAAATTCACGCCGTCAATTGTGCCTCTCGCAGAGTCTACCAATGTATAGTCGAAATCGAATATAAGGGTTTGAATAGGCAGCTGCAATTCGCTCAAAATTCAAGTTCCGGTATCCCGACCTCCACTGCTGTCTGTTGAATTTGCCGCCATGTTTCGTCGTCGATAGGAATGCCTTCGCGTAGACGAGCCTCGGTTTGACGGGCCTCGATTTCACCCGGGGTCAAGATTTCGTCGAATCCAGGTGCTGTCGGTGCGGCTTTCACGTGGGCAATGAGTCCGTCAACATGGTCATAGAAGTCTTCAGGCGGTGTAAAATTAGCGATGTCCAGCACTATCATCAGGACACCGTTCTGGAGGCGTGTGTTTCCAGAGCCGCTACAGCCTGCCCCGGACAACGCGCCTCCTAAGATGTCAATCATCAAACCGAGGGCGTATCCCTTGTGTCCGGCAATCCCGCCGAGTGGTAACAGGGCCCCGGGCGGGGTTTCCATCAAGTCTTGTGGATTCTCTGTCGGTTCCCCTTCGCTGTTGATGAGCCAACCGAGCGGCACAGAATCCCCACGGTTAATGGCGACACGAATTTTACCTTGCGCAACAACGCTGCTCGTGATGTCAAGCAGAATTGGGTGTCCATTGCGTGTCGGCGTGGCGATTGCGATCGGATTCGTTGCGAGTCGTCCATCTCGTCCACCAAACGGAGCGACGTAGAGCGCAGTCCCACCGGCGTTGACCATCGTGATGCCGACCATGCCCGCTTCGGCTGCCATCAGCGGATAGCTCCCAATCCGTCCGATGTGGTTGCAGTTGTAGACACTGATTGCGCTAATCGTGCTTGACTTCGCTTTCTCAATTGCGAGCGACATTGCCTTCTGTGCGATGACGTGTCCGAACCCCCAATTGCCGTTGATGAGGGCATGCGAAGCCGATTCACGTTCAACTTCCATTGGTGCTCCCGGCTGAATTAACCCGGATTCGATGAGTCCGATGTACTGTGGGATGCGGAGGACTCCGTGTGAGTCGTGTCCTGCGAGGTTTGAGGCGACGAGCAGCTCCCCAATAATCGCTGCTTCGTCGCTCGGAACCCCCCCGGCTTCAAAGATGTTAGTTGTGATTTTCTGTAGCTGGTGCTGCGTGAAATTTGGCATGTCGGTGTTGGCGTTTACCTCTGCTTTCTACTATGCTGCGTCAAACAGCGATGGGAAGTGGCGGTACGGGTCCCCGGGTTCACGGAAAAGAATCTTTTGACGTTCTGTGAGTTCTATACCCTCCGGTGGTGCCATGCGCTGCGATTTCCACGCGATATGTGAAACACAATACTTGTACAACAGGGAGCGACGTTGATGTTTGCCGTTCCACGCTGCTGTGCCGTGTGTCAGTGCTTCGGTAAACAGGATCGCTGAACCTGCTGGCACGTTTGGGATGGTTACACAAGGGGACGCTTCGGGCGCGTCATCTATTTGGCGCGGCAACTTGAAATTGCTCTTATGGCTCCCCGGAATACAGCAAAATCCACCGTGTTCTGGTCCGGCATCGGAGAGGTTCCATGTCACGACAACAAACCCGTTATGGATTTCGTTATCTCGGAAAGGGTAGTATTCTCCGTGTTTCGCTCTTGCTGTGGGAGAGGTTGCACCGTAGTCTGCGTGCAGCCGTCCGCGTGGCATGCCTTCCCGCATATACATCCCGTAAATGCGGTCGAGTCGAAAGCAGTCGCCTAAGCGAAATTGAAGTATTGGCATGACCTTGGGATGATCGAGTAAGTCACAAAACGCTTTTCCCCACTGAAGGAAACCGGGACCGTCCGGCGCGCTTCCGAATCTTTGGACCTTTCCCGGTGTTGGAAGTTGTTGCTCGTCGATGTGTTGGTTGAGTGTTGCGACCTCTTCTGGACTCAAGACATTTTCGATGACGAGGTAGCCTTGTACGTCAAAGAGGTACTGCTGCAACTGTAAGTCACTCATACGCCTACCCTCCTATTGTCCACAGGTTTCAAGATGAAGTATAAGATTTTTTGCTAAGCGTTGATAAACAATTTATCACATTTGACCGGAGAGTGTCAACCAAATTTCAATTTTGGTAGGGGCATTTGGCATTGACTTGGGATAAAATCTATTGTAAATTCTGTTCTATCATCTATATAACTTTGCCGAATTGATAAGAGGGTAATCATGGAAAAACGAATTCTCGGACGGACAGGACTTGAAGTGAGTGTTTTAGGAATGGGGGGACTCTTTGTTTCGACAGGTCGCGGTAGGAGACGTGATGACGGTCGTAACGCTATCCGACGCGCTTTGGAACTCGGTGTCAACTATGTTGATACCGCACCGAGCTACGGCAATAGTGAAGAGGTTGTTGGAGAAGCCTTAGACGGTGCGTTACAACCGCACTATCTTTCCACGAAAATCGGTGGTAGACCGCAACCCTTTGATCCGAAGAACAAGCAGCTCTTGCGTCAGTCGGTTGAAGAGAGTCTACGCTTGCTGAAAAGGGATGTGATCGATATTTTGATGGTACATGAACCTGATCGACCCGGGCAATACGATTGGTGGACAAACCACGAAACATTTGATGGCCCCGTCTGTGAGTTTTTAGCCGAGCTTAAGGAGGAGGGAATTGTCCGTTTCATCGGATTAGGCGGCACAACGGCGCACCAACTACCGGCAATTATGGCGACGGGAGTCTATGATGTCGTACTGGCAGCCCAAAACTATAGCCTGCTCTGGCGTGAAGCGGCAATCTCAATTTTTCCAGAAGCGAAACGACAGAATATGGGGATTGTCATCGGAGCACCTCTACAGCAAGGCGCGTTGTCCCGCCGCCACGCTGAAGTGGAAACAGGGGCATGGTGGTTGAGTCGCCCGCGTCAAGAACAATTCAAAGCACTCTACCGGTTTTTAGATGAAGTTGGACTCTCGCTGCCAGAGGCAGGCCTCCGCATGGTTATATCCAATCCTGATATTTCTACCGTGTTGGTCGGGGCAAAATCAGTAGAAGAGGTTGAACAAAATGTGCGTGCTGTTGAGGCAGGTCCGTTGCCATCGGAAGTCTTAGCACGGCTCCAAGAGATAGCGGATATGGTGCCGTTTCGACCCTTTGAGGAACCTCACAGTTTGGCGTTCGGTAGGAAATGGAGCGGTCCAGGAAATGCTCGGTGAGATGAAAAAAAGAGAGGCGCGCTTTCAAGCGCGCCTACAGAAAGATGCCGGAAGGTCAGATATTATTCGTTGATGTAATCTGAACGCAACTCAAATGTATGCAACACCCAGCTGCCCGCTTGGTTATCAAGTTCAGCCTCAATCGCCATTATCTCTTCCAACTCTTCATAAGCATCAATATCCTCTTGACTCGCAAATTCCAATTCGACGAGCCGGTGCGGAGATTCACCATAATAGTTGTCGTAAGAGGCCGTCGCTTTCAACTGAGGCGGGGCAACGAGTGCTTGAGAAACGGACGCAACCCATTCCAAGTACGCCTGTTTCCCACCAAGTGGATAATCAATCAGAAGAATACCTTTAATTTCCCAATTGCCTCCTTCGCCTTTTGCGTAGTCGGAACGCTGGATAAACGTATGCGCGGTTGTTACGCTTGTATGGTTCGGGATATCTCCGAGTATGGCAGCGATCTCTGGGCGGTTCAGATAGGTCGCCATATCAAGGAAACTGTTGAATTCCCATTCAACGAGCCGGTTAGGACTCATTTCCGGGTCCCCGTTGTCGTAAGATCTTATCCGGACGACCTCTTCGGGTGCTTGCAGGGCTGGGACAACGGATGTGACCCATGCAATATAAGCATCTTTCCCACCGTCTGGATAATCAATCAACAAAATAAACTTCACTGGCGTCGCTTCCATATCAGTCATCGTTTCATCCATCGTAGCATCTGCGGGGGAGACATCCAAAACAGTTCTTTGTGCCCTGTCACAGCCTACCAATGCAATCAACGCGATCAAGATTATCAAGGATAGATTCACTAATCTCGGAATCATAATTTTTTCTCCTTTTGTAGGGTAAAAATAGGTTAATAAGACTTACATTTATAAAAAATTGCTCCGTCCTATGTCCTATCTGTTAGGTTTAATTCTTTTTTTAAGGATAGCACATTATTTTTTTCAAGGCAATTCATTATGCAGCGGTAACTATTCAAAATTTGCTTACGACTCCCAAATCGGTTCCAAAGTGTTCGCGCGGAAGTTTACCGTCCGAGCGAGAACAAACAGAAGGTCTGAAAGTCTATTTAAACTCCGAAGTATTTCCGGATTAACATCTGTCTGGCGCGCGAGACGAACAACGCACCGTTCGCTTCGGCGGCATACGACGCGCGCGATATGTAGAATGGCACCGGCAGAACATCCACCGGGTAAAATAAAATTCCTGAGAGGTGGAAGCTCCTCTGAAAGTTTATCTATTGCGGTTTCCATCTCTGTTGTGAAATCCCCTGATATTCGCATTTCATCAGATTTCGTGTGTGTCGTAGGGGTTGCTAAATCCGCCCCGACTGCGAAGAGGTGATTTTGGAGGCGCGACAGTAACTTAGAAAGGTCGGAATCTTCAATCAATGTCTGCGCGTAACCGATATAGGCGTTGAGTTCGTCAACGGTGCCGATTGCCTCAAATTGCGGGGCATCCTTTCCTAACCTTGTTCCGCCGTACAGTGCTGTTTCTCCAGAATCACCGAATTTCGTATAGATTTTCATATCCATTTATTATATACTTTGTGAAAAAAGGAGTCAACCCAAACATGAAAATTTCAGGACAGTCTATAGCAAGTTTTGGCTTGCAAGCCTCACCAAAAGTTGAGAAGGTTAATGTTGTCGACTTGCGGGTCCCCACATCGGATACGCTGCTCGGTTCCGATCCGTTCCACAAAAAGCCTAACTATTCTGCAGTGCTAACGACGCTGGAGACGGACACAGGTCATCAAGGGATTTCAGTCGCTTTCACCGCTGGTGCCGGCAACGATTGGATTGCTTACGGAGTTAAAGACCTCGCACAACTTGTTGTCGGGATGGAAATGGACACGTTTGTCGCTGATCCGGGGGAATTCCACAGACTGCTCGTTGACCATCACCAATTGCGTTGGCTTGCAGATGGGGTCAATCGGATGGCGATCGGGAGCATCGTCAACGCCGTATGGGATGTCTGGGCAAAAGCGGTAAATAAGCCACTCTGGAAACTTCTTGTCGATTTGCCGCCCGAGAAAATTGTACAGTGTATTGATTGGCGATATTTACGAGATGCGTTGACCCCTGATGAAGCCGTAGAGATTCTCAACGCGCACTGGGGCAGTCGCGAAGGTCGCGAACAGATGCTTCGTAGGCAGGGACCGAAGGCGTATTCCACGGCTGGGTGGCTCGGTTTAACGGACGAACAGATTATCGAAACGGTAAACGAAGTAAAAGCGGTAGGACTCGACTGCTTCAAGATGAAGGTCGGGCAGAATCTCGAATTTGACAAAAAACGACTCGCTTTCATTCGGGAAGCAATCGGTCCAGAGGCGCGCTTGATGCTTGATGCTAATCAGATTTGGGGTGTTGATGAAGCGATCGCCTATATGAAGGAATTAGCAGATTTTCACCCGACATGGATTGAGGAACCGACGGCGCGCGACGATGTTCTCGGTTTCGTGAAAATCGCGCGTGCGTTAGAAAAATACGGCATCGGGGTTGCTACAGGGGAACAGGTGCCGTCTCCTGTTATCTTCAAGCAATTAATCACGAGTGGCGCGATTCAATACTGTCAGATTGATGCGACACGGTTAGGCGGAGTCAATGATGTCCTCGGAGTCATTTTAATGGCGGCGAAGTATGGCGTTCCCGTCTGTCCACACGGTGGTGGCATCGGTTTGTGCAACATGATTCAGCATTACGCCATTTGGGATCAAATCTGTGTTACGGCGCATTCGGATACACAGGTGGTTGAATACCTTAACTTCCTCCAAGAAGAGGTTTTCTTGCATCCGATCCAAGTACGCAACGGTGCCTATGTTACGCCAACGGTTCCGGGGTGGGGACTTGAGATGTTCCCTGATTTCGTTGAGGAGCACACTTATCCGACAGGGTCCGTCTGGCAGGGGAGAGAGGTATCAGGTGGGATAACATTTTTGGCGTAGCTGCCTTAGTTATTTTCTTTTTAAAGGGTAGGCGAGGTTTTTAACCTCGCCAGTTCATGTCAAAATCAAGCCTCTTAAGATATCGCGCCTTCCGCGGACGCTTTAAACGCTTCTGCCCCTGACGTAATCCATCCGCCAACGCCTGTCATCAAAAACCGCACGCCTGCCTTTACGTATTTTTCGACGGTGGCGTTAGTCGTCAAAGTGCCAGCGACCCGTCCCGCTTCTTGAATGCGAGCGAGTGCGGAATCGAGTGTGTTTTGGACATCTGGATGTGTAAGATTCCCGATATGTCCCATAGAAGTTGCTAAATCTGACGGCGCAACGAAGAATACGTCAATATGATCGACAGTAAGAATTTCGTCAAGGTTATTCACGGCAACGATGTCTTCAATTAGTACCATGACGAGTGTCTGTGCATTGGCTTCTTCAAAATAGGTATCTACACCGTAGCCTTGGCGACTGGTGAACATGCCGCGGTGTCCAATCGGTGCGAATTTCGCACCATCCACGACGTTTTGTGCTTCTGCCTTTGTGTTAACGTGTGGGACACAGATTCCCATTGAACCACAGTCGAGTGTCCGGTAGATGAGCCCTTGGTCGTTCCGATTGACGCGCGTGATAGAGGTCATACCCCAGAGGTCACACGCCCGCGTCAGGTCTCCGATGCGTGACGCATCAACAGCACCGTGTTCACCTTCCAGCCAGACACCGTCGAATCCATTCGGACCGAAAATATCTATATCATCGGCACTCGTTAGTCCTGAAATAACATACGCCAGATCACCCGCTGCTAACTTCTCTTTAACTCGGTTGGGTCTTATTTGCATAAATTTCTCCCGTTAGATTGTTATTTTTTGTAGGAGGGATTTGTAATCCCGCCCTCTGTCTTCTGTTGACTGTCTTGTAGGCAGGGCTTGTAATCCCAACCTCTGACTGCTGGCCGCTATCATAAAAATAAAGGGTATCAAGAATCTCGATAATTGTCCACAAAAAAGTAAAGCGCGCACTTAGGAAGCACGCGCTTTACATTCAGGTCCGTAATTAGCTATCCACTGGAGCGGAGCAGATGGACACCCATCGCACCGTTCAATAACGGGAGTGTCGCGTCGAAGAGAATCCATACCAATGAGCGGGTGCCATGGTCAACACCGGTAAAGTCTTGTCCGGCACCGCTAATGCCGAACCAGTTCCAGAGGAAGATGATCGCTACAAACATGAATCCATAGAACAGCGTGTTCGCTGCTATGAATTCTTGAACGCTTGCATCCGCACCGGCACGACGCATGCGCATGTAGCCGAAGATTACCCCTAATATTATGGAGATTAGAGAGAGTGGGTTGATATAGTCCCAGGTGGAGCTATACGGACTATCTGTGGTGGAAGTGTGGTAAATTGGTTCAAGGACTGTTTGGATGGCGACTATCGCCGCAATGACGATAAGCACAACGCCTATAATTCGCTTGAGGGTTTCCATGATTTTCTCCTTGTCCCTGAGTGGGTATAGTTAAATCTTGTCCCAAGAAACGAAATTGACTATAGCATTGTTATCACGCGTTACAGAAATTTACCAGATTCAGGCGTATTATACGTTTTTTAACATTTTAAGTCAAAATTTTTTACAAGCGTATAAGTTTTTTATACGGAACTACCAAAGTGTATAGGTATTCCGCTAAATTGCTGACCGCTGGCTAAAAATGTTGACGCTTTTGATGCGATGTGGTATCCTTAATGCTAACATTCCGTTCTGCTTCAACCTGTTTATAGGCAATATTGATGTCTACATAGATATGTCCCCTATCAAGAAGATGATGAAAACTTTCAAATTTGCCCTAATTTTAGTTATTTTGACTGTAGGAGGGATTTGTAATCCCGACGCTCATAGTGAGCCTTTTACCTACCATTGGGAAATAGACGAGACACCATCAGGAGTCGAGATGGTATCTGTCATCAAGCCTATAGAAGTCAAAATTCTTGATATACCGATACAGATTAGCAACAGCACTGCGTCCCTACAGTTGGCACGACAGTATGCAATTTACTTGTCTAAACAATGGGACGCTAATCTTGCCCAACTACTACTTCAGACACTCGAGTCTATTCCTCACTATAGATGGAGAAAACAGAAAAAAAGTTTCTGGAGTCTAATCGACCTACACATCCATAACGACATTAGATTTAGTGATATTGCTGATGACAGATTCGTCGTCATGTCCTTGCAAGCTTTCAATTATTCAGAACAACGGTTAGCAGAAATTGATGGCATAAGAGGCAGATTCTTCTCGAAAAGACTACATCGCGCGCTTGTGCGCTACATCACCGACAATGGATCAGATAGGTATTCTGTTGAACGGATACTCAACGAGCGATATGCTGTCAGTGTAAATATCCCCGATTATGAGGAACTTACCAAACACACGACGGGTGAACATGCTGGACGGTTTACGCAGTTCAAAGATGATGAGCTCATAGAGATCGTTTCAATGCTTGAAGAATATCCTACAGGGATGCTTAAAACCCCGGGTCTAAAATATATTGTCCGTCGATTAGATGGACTCCCGCATCCTATTTATCCAGATGCTGCTGCTGTCGCTTGGCCAAGTGCTGGCTATATTGAGTTTATGGAAAGTGCCTTTAAAGGAGGAGATTCTGATTATATCCATAGATTAATTCTTCACGAAAAAGCACATTTTCTGTGGGAGTACCTCTTTGACGATCAATTGAAGCAGGATTGGATCGAACTTGGTGGTTGGGAAAAAGATGGGGATGTGTGGTATACTACCAAACAGACCGAATTCGTCTCTGCCTACGCTCATGGTCATAATCCCAATGAAGATATGGCAGAGAGTATCAGTCATTACATTGTCCGACCCGATAAACTCCGCTCTCGGTCGCCTGCCAAATATGAGTTCATCCAGAACCGGATTATGCACGGCACGCGCTATATCTCGCGCATCCGCGAAGATTTAACGTTTGAAGTCTATAACCTCTATCCAGATTATATCTATCCAGGGCAAATTATACGCGTTGATATTCGCGTAGACGGTGAACCTGAGGAAGATAAATTGGTCGCTGTCGAGATTGAAATACACGGAGAAAGCGATTTTGATACCGCACGAAGTCTATATGTTAGAATTTTCAGCGGTATAGAAAACACTTTTTTTGATATTAGACTTCATGCAATAGATGAATACGGTAATCATTTACCTGAAGGTCATATCTTTCGCGGTCAAGAAACCGTCTCAAAACATGCTAAGCAAGGATATTGGGCACCAGAAAACATCTCACTTGAGGACAGCAACAAGCAAGAAAGACACCAGAACAAGCGCACTTTTGGTTGGCAACTCTACATAGACAATCCGCTTGAGGATTTAGATCCGCCTGAATACATCAAGGATTCTATGCAACTTTCGTTGTCAGAAGATTTCACGGAGAATGGTAGGCGGTATCAAATTATTACAGCGACATGGGCTATCCTTGAAAAGTCGGGTATAGCGCATGTTTGTGCCAATTTGAATGATGAGTTTCTTGAAACATATTCGCGCTATGGAAGCTTCGACTACGGCAGTTACAATCCTGAAACAGGAAAAGTAAGCGTTGATTTTATCATGCCGGACTACATGCCAAGCGGTAGGTATGAATTAAATCGTATCTGCATGAGAGACATTGCCTATAATGGTATTAATTTCTTTTTCACCCATAAACTTGATGATAACCCATCAGATAATTATAAACATTTAGATGAAACGCCTAAGTCAATTGTTATCAAAACTGAAAATCCTGACTTACAGCCGCCAGTTCTTGATCTAAATGGGATCACTATCAAAGCAGAACCGACTATACCTCAAGCACCAAATGGCGAAACAATTGTTGATATTACTTTTTTTGTGAAAGATAATATTAGCGGTTATGATATAGGGGGCATGTATTTACGAGATCCTCACGGCACTATGCACCACTTTTGGCATTATCCGCCCGGACGAGGAGATATGTATTTCACGGGTGATCCTACTATTTACGGGCAGTACCATCAACAAATTATTCTGCCAGTAGGTAGTATCCCCGGTACATGGGGACTCGCTGAGATGACAATCAATGACAAAGCGAGAAATTTCTCGAAATATGACTTCACAGAGATCGTTAGATTTGAAATAGGCGACATCCCTGCTGCACCAGACCTAACCGCTGAATTACCACAGCTCACGCAATTGTTACCCAACTACCCTAACCCTTTCAACCCGGAGACATGGATCCCCTACCAACTGGCAACCAGCAGCGATGTGCAGATTACCATTTACAGTATGAAAGGCGGCGTAATACGCACATTAGCGTTAGGGCATCAATCGGCAGGTTACTATACCGGTAGAAGTCGTGCGGCATATTGGGATGGTCGCAATGGTTTAGGAGAACGCGTTGCGAGTGGTGTCTATTTCTATCAACTGCGGACGAATGAGAGTTCACTGATGCGGAGAATGATTATCTTGAAGTAACATCTGCGTGCTTCAGAACATCTATAGACATAGCACTCCGCTGGAGTGCGGGAGTTTGGACATACCGTTTTCTATAGACATAACACTCCGCTGGAGTGTAATAGTAAGAATAGTAAGAGGGGTTCCACAAACCTGCCCTATTTCGGACTGTTGGAAACAGAATCTGCCCGGTTTTGTGCAGGGCTTTGAAAATTTTACGGAGAATCCCACAAGGGCGTATTGTCCAGATTGGCACAGAATTTGCTAAAAATAAAACCAGACAAAAGGAGTTATCCATGGACACCGAACAGAAATATCGTGTTGCACCCCCCGGATTTACAATGGATCAGTGGGAAACCTTTAACAAAGACGGAATTATCTTCATTGAGGACGCGATCTCCGATGAAGATATTCAAACCTATATTGATGCAATAGACCGAGTCGCTGCTAACAATCCGAAGTATACACCCGGCGGTTACCTCGGCATGCAGAACATCGTCGAACGCGACCCTGTATTTGCCGGTCTCATTGATCATGAGCGGCATGTCGGTTATGCCTATGATCTTTTCGGCGAACTCCTCAAACTCCATATAAGCCAATTTTTCCTGAGACCTCCCGGTGGCAAACAGTACAATCAGTGGCATCCCGACGGTGCACGTGCGTTGCCTTATGGTGTGTTCTCCCCGTATCTACCCTTACAAATCAAAGTCGGGTATTGGTTAACCGATCTGCCGAGACCGAAGATGGGAAACCTCGTTGTGTTACCCGGAAGCCATCGGCATCAGTACATGGAGGGTTACGATACCCATGAGAGTGTTCCCGGAGAAATGATTGTCTGTCCCCGTAAAGGAACGATGACGGTAATGCATTCGAGTATCTGGCATCGCGTGGAGCCGAATGAGAGCGATGTTGTACGTTACAATATCTTCGTCGCCTATTGTCCGTCTTGGCTGACCCCAGCAGATCGCTTTCACTCCTCACCAGAGTGGTTAGAGACGCTCAACCGTGAACAGCGGATTATCATGCGGAGCTACAACAGCGCGTATCATAACGCCAAGCCACCCGCATCCGAATTTCCACTTTTCCTCGAACGCAACACGGGTGTTGAAAAAGATACAGACGCGTATCATGAACACGTCCAATTGCATCGCCGCAAACGGTTGACGATGCATGAAAGGCTCTCCCAGAACTTATAGCGACATCAACGTTGATTGAGATTTCAAAAGTTTGTAGCTTGAAACGAAGTGGAAAGCGGTTCTACGGCGTGGCACTTTAATGTCCAACGCATCTCACCGAACCGCAAGGAAAGTTAAAAGTATGAAGACATTATTCCTCAAAGATATGCGGTACCGCCAAGCGAGAGTCGTGCTAACAGCACTCGGTATCACCGTGCTGATTTCACTCATCTTGCTATTAGGCGGTATCATGAACGGTATGCGTATCCAAGCGCGGCAGTACGTTGAATCGACGGGAGCAGACCTGTGGATTTCCGCTGAAGGTTCCGGTGGTGCTTTTATTGGTTTCTCCCTCATTATTGAGGAATACATGGCGTTCCTGAATGCAGGACAAGGCTTAATCCCGGACTCTGCTTCACCCTTGGTTTTTGCGCAAGCGCGCCCGAATGTGCGTGGAAAATCCACTAAATCAATTGTTGTTGGCTACAAACTCGGAAAACTCGGCGGACCCAAGCAAGCGATTGAGGGCAGAATGTTCACCCCCAGCAATTTTGAGGACTACAGACCCGAAGACCCTGTTCCTTATGAAGTGGTTGTCGATGAGAAAATGGGTTTGGAGATTGGGGAGCAGATTACCCTCGGCGATGAGAAAGTGCGGGTTGTCGGGAAAACGGAAAGTCTGATGTTCGTTTTGGACACGCCACTCCTCTTTATGGATGTCCGCATTGCCCAAAAACTCTTACTCGGTAACACACCGCACGTTAATATGATGGTCGCCAAGGTCAATGAGAACTTTCCTGTTCCAGAAGTCGCAACGCAATACGATGAATTTGAAACGATTGAAACGCGCACCTTAAAACAGACGATCGGAAATATCATTGAATACTATGTTGATGAGCCGATGAAAGCCGTGCAGTTCTTGCGGGTGATGCTCTGGTTAGCGGCGGGTATCCTTGTCGGGATGATTACCTATGTAACCATGCTCGAAAAAACACAGGAAATCGGTGTGTTGAAAGCGATCGGGGCTGCGAATACCTATGTTATGGCACTCCTGTTAAAACAGGTTGCGCTGATGTCCGCTGTTGGTGTGATACTTGGGCTTATGCTGTCCTATATCTTTGCAGCAGCGGCACCAATTTTCGTTGCGATTCATTTTGTGGAATCGGTCGTCGTTGCGGGTATCAGTTTTGTTGTCTGTTGCGGGAGCGGCTATCTGGCGGCACGCAAGGCGATCGCGGTGGACCCAATGATCGCGTTCCGCGGTGAAATCTAATTTTTTAACTATTAAGCTCCTGGGCTAAAGAAACACCCAAGCAAAAACCCTTCCACTTCGTTTCAGGCCGGTGTCTGGTCAACTCACGACTGGGTTTGGGAATTTGTCCGCAGTTAAGAGGAGAAATACCTGAATCAAAGAAACGACTTCAATTCCGATCTAAGAGGTAATTCAGAATGGCAATAGTAGAGGGTAACGGTTTAACCAAACGCTTCGGCACAGGCGATGCAACCGTCGTCGCCATAGATTCCGTTGACATCGCTATTCAAGAGAGCGAGTTGGTGATGATTATGGGGGATAGTGGTTGCGGAAAGACGACGCTCATTAGTCTTCTGGGCTGTATTTTAACGCCCGATGCTGGTCAGATCCGAATTGATGGTGAACCTATTGATCCTGCATCGCAAGATATGAGCGTAATCCGCCGCGAGAAGATTGGGTTTGTGTTTCAGTTGTTTCACCTGCTCCCCTATCTCACTGCCCTTGAGAACGTCATGATAGCGATGGACCTCGCCCGGACAAAGACCGACGCAGCAGAGGATCGGGCAATGGAACTCCTGACGCAGGTCGGTTTAAGCGAACGGTTTCACCATCGTCCCGCCCAGCTTTCCGGTGGTGAGAAACAGCGCGTCTCTTTTGCCCGTGCACTCGCCAACCGACCGAAAGTCATCTTTGCCGATGAACCGACCGCCAACTTAGACAGTCGTCAGAGCGATAACTTAATGAACCTGATTCAAGAACTGCGTCAGGAACACCAAACGACCGTCGCGATTGTAACCCACCACGAAGGATTGCGGAAGAGTGCTGATCGTATTATCCAGATGAAAGATGGAAGGATTGTTGGTGAATGAACGGACTTCGTTTTTTTTCAAATGCGGAGATACGGAAGTGCTTCTCCGTTTCTGCAACGATTGTAATTTTATCTTTTTTCCTGATCCTACCGACTTCCGCCCAAGATGAATCACAATCTGATCTTGCCGACGAAGATAAAGCCCTAAACGAGATGGAACAATCTGATTTTCTGACAAGCGGGTTGTACGGTGGTGGTCTAACCTTTATTGACGGTGATGCCTACGTTCAGTTGCAGCTGCAACCGGATATACCGCTTGGGAAAATCGGTATCGGGTTAGACTTGATTTTGCTCTATAATCCTTATGCGGAAGGCACCGAGCCGCAGATTCTCGCTGAAGATGGCGAATCGTGGGACAGCCCGAGTACGTGGTTAAGACTCATCCGTTACGTCCGCTATGGTCAGCCTTATGACCCGTTCTACGTTCGCTTCGGGGAGTTAGATTACCTCACAATCGGGCACGGCTCAATTATGTCTGGTTATTCTAACTATGATCGGCGTGGATTACGTCTGAATTTCAGGGATTCTAAAAACCGTTCCGGCATTGAAACAATGCTCAACGACATCGGTAACCCTTCGATTTTCGGAGGGCGCGTATTCCTGCGTCCGTTCCAACGGGAGGAGAATAACAACTTTCTGACGCGATTTGAACTCGGCGCTACCTATCTCACCGACATCAACCCGAATTTGCAGGAGGCAGGCGAGGAACCCTTGAGCGCGATTGGACTGGATGTCGGGTTCCCTCTCTTTGAGACGAGTACATTCCGATTGGACCTCTACGACGATATCGCCTTTCTCAATACTTTGTCTGATACAGTTGAATCGGAGGAATTGTTAACCCCCCTAACCCCCCTTATCAAGGGGGAAGGAAGCAGCACGACGGCGAATCTTGCGTGGGGAAATGCGGTTGGTGTCGGATTCGCTTTTACGCAAGCAATCTTTAAAATTGAGTACCGTGTCTTCGGAGATGGATATATCCCTTCTGTGTTCGACTATACGTATGAATCGGCGAAATCGCTATCGCCAGAGCCTAATATACCGCAGTTTTTGGGTTTAGAAACAACGACGGAACCCAGACGCGGTTTTTACTCACAACTTATCTGGCAGCCCCTGCCACAAATCCATTTCCTCGGTACACTTGAGGATTATACGAATATTGAACCCAAGCTCTATATGGGTACAACTGTATCGAAATTAGTGCCACGTCTCTCGCTACGAGCGTTCTATACGAAAAGGGATATAGGTGCGGGCGGCGAGACGAATTTCTTTGGGGACCTTTTCAATCTCGACGAGAAGTCGACGTTCAGTGTAGAGGCACGCTATACCGTCTTTCCACCCGTTGAAACGATTGTCTTGCGTGAATACACCTTCCGACGCGTCGAAACCGCAGAAGGGGGCTCCCAATTTGAGCCGATCCATAAGACTTCATTCATGGTAGGCGTTAGCACAGACTTTTAGCGCGCTTAGGCATCCGATTTTACTTCCACCTTGATTTCCTCATCTTCAACAATCACAGGATAAGTCCTGACCTGGAGACGTGGGTCGGTTTGACATTCCCCCGTTTTCGTATCATACGCATAACCGTGGATGGGGCAGACAGCAATACCGTTGCGGATTCTGCCTCTACCCAGAGAGCCCAGCGCATGCGGACAGGTGTTGTCCACAGCACAGAATTCACCATTCTCGTTGAAAATAGCAATCCGTCTTCCGTTGATAGTGAACGCTTTACCGCGTCCTTCACGGATAGCTGATGTTTTCGTGACCGTCGTGTAATCCGACATTGTTTTTACTCCTTCACGCCACCTAAAGTAATGCCTTGCACAAATTCACGCTGCATCGCTAAAAACAGAATAACAATCGGCATCAATGAAAGCAGTGTTCCTGCCATCAACATGCCGTAGTCTTGGCGATAGATGCCGACAAGGTTCGCTAAGCCGATCGGTAGTGTGTATTTTGCCTCATCGCGTAAGATAATGAGGGGCCAGAGATAACCGTTCCACGAACCCAAGAAAGAATAGATAGTTAACGCACCGAGTGCTGGCTTGATAATGGGTAGCACAACCCGGTAGTAGATACCGAACTCGGAACAGCCGTCAATGCGCGCTGCGTCCAACAATTCCGAAGGAATCGTGACAATGAATTGACGCATCAGAAATACGCCGAACGCACCGACTGAGAATGGAATAATAATCGCTTTATAACTATTGAGCCAGCCGATGTCATACATCAACCCGAACAGTGGAACGAGCAGCACCTGAAAAGGCACCATCATTGAGGCGAGAAGGATGCCAAACAGGATTTTTTGACCTCGGAATTGATATTTCGCAAACGCATAACCACCGAGAGAACAGAAAAACAGCGTCAATAAGGTTGAAGCAGTGGCGATAAAAACGCTATTGATGAAATACCGATTGTATGGCACCGTCTTCCACAAATTTCGGTAATTTGAGGTAAACTTATCCCACACAATAGATAGGTAGCCCGGCTGATGAATCGTCAACTGTAGGAGCAGTTTCGTTCCTGTGCCAGTTTCTTCACCAGACGACGTTGTGATGCCTATTTCTGTCTGTTCCATTGTAATGTGCGATGATTCCAGTTCACCCGGAGTGCCGTGCAATCGCCATATTGCGTCTTTCCACAGCGCACTCTCCAGAATGAAAGGACGTATCGGTTGATACGTGACGTTGCCGGTGTTGCCAGCGGATTGTAGCACGGAGACGCTTAAATCGAGATGGTGATACGAGGCATCACCGCGAACGGGCAGGATAATCCGCCGAATCTGTTCGACTGGGATGGGTGAAGAGAGGGTCGCTGTCATGCGGACGGTTTTGTCATCTCGGAATTCGTAAGATATATTCGCCGCAGTCTGCGGATCGGCAGATATTCGGAGGTTCGTGCCTCTCTCTGCTTTCCACTCGGCACCTTCGATCTGTGGACGGTTGAAGTCGAGATCTTCTATCTGAAGCCTGCCCAGTGCGACTTCTCGATACACCGAGCTCCAGATCGTGTCAACGGTTTCTGGAATAATTGCTTCCTCCACCGTTTTGATGATTGAAGATGTTGTACCACTCCAAACTTCCTCTGGCAGTCCTGCTACCAGTTGTTGCCATAACCCCTCGACAGCTTCTGTCTGTAATTCCTCAGATGGGACGTAATTAGCGAGTTGGGGATTTGCTGCGAGATGTGTTTGTGCCTGTTTCCAAACAATCTGTGTAAGTTCTGGTGCTAACGTCTGCCATGCCGTTTCGTCAGCTGCCTCTGGTCTCTCTATTTTTTGATAAGCGTTTTCAACGGTATAAGGCGATGCTGCGACGCGCGGTGGAAGACTCGGAAACCACTGAATCGGTACCGCGAAAATCTCATTTGCCGTTTTAAAGGAGGAAGTCAGCAACCAGAGCATAGGTATCATTGTGCAGAAAGCTGCGCCTACCAAAAGGAGGTAGCCGATACCTCTGGAAATTTTTGTTGCAACTTGTCGATTTTTATGTTTTTCGTTCATTCTATAAACCTAATTCGGATAATTCTACTGTGCGTGCTCGTTGAATGTCGTCCTGATATTTAAAGACACACCCAAGTGTTTCCGTAACAACCTCAGCATCCAGTTGCGCCTTACCGAGTGCGATGAGTGCTAATGCCCAATCCAGCGTCTCTGCTACCCCTGGTTTTTTGTAGTAATCCCCTTGCCGCCACAGCTGCATAATCCGACACAACTGCTCCGCGAGGTGTTCGTCAATATCTGGCAACTTCGTCTGGACGATCGCCAGTTCTTTCTCAAGAGTCGGATAATCAATCCACTGATAAAGGCAACGGCGTTTGAGTGCTTCGTGTACCTCTCGCGTCCGATTTGAAGTGAGTACAACATGCGGGATGTGTTTCGCTCGGATCGTGCCGATTTCGGGGATCGTAATCTGAAAATCGGACAGGACTTCAAGCAGGAACGCCTCAAATTCACTGTCGCTCCGATCTACCTCGTCAATGAGTAAGACCGGTGGAACATCAGCATCGCTCTGAATGGCTTCCAGCAAGGGGCGTTTCAGCAGAAACGCCTCACTGAACAAATCCGTTCCGATGTCTTCTTTATCACGTCCCTGTGCTTCGTCAATGCGGAGTTGCAAAATTTGCCGTGTATAGTTCCATTCATACAACGCGCTGTTTACATCCAAGCCTTCGTAACATTGCAATCGGATGAGTTTGGCGTTTGTTGCGTCCGCAAGGACTTTAGCGACTTCTGTTTTACCGACCCCGGGTTCACCTTCGAGAAAAATGGGTTTTTTGAGGTGGTGCGCGAGATAAAGGGTTGTCGCCAAACCTTTATCTGCGATATACGCATGTTTTTCACATGCGGCTTGAACGTCTTCGATGGATGTGAACATTGTGTGAAATGTAATCAGTAGTCTCTATTTAATGTTGTAAAATTTCGGGCTTGCTGTACCAAATTCACGTTATTCAAACAGCTGTGCTACGGGACAGGTAAACCCCGGCACGACATCCTCACCTGTCAGTGTAGCTTCGCGCGTAAGTGTTTCAATATCGCTTTCGGAACGATACACTGTTACCGTTTTCGACACAGGTTCAAGCACCCAGACGAGGCGCGTCCCCGCAACCAGATAGTCAAGTGCCTTACGGACAACCCGCGCGTGAACATCTGAAGGCGATACGACCTCAATCGCCAGATCGGGCGGGATCGGAAACGTTGCGTCTTCGTCAACATCCAGACGGTCAGTTGAAACGAACGCCACATCCGGTTTCATCATGCGGTCGCCAACTTGGAATATCGTCTTTGTCGTATACAATTCCCCCAACCCATTTTCGTAGACATGTGAGTACAGATACCCTATAACCTTTGCACTAATCTTACCATGTCTTCTCGTCGCCGGTGACATCGGTATTAATTCTCCCTTCGCGTATTCATATCCTGGGACATCGTTCTCAAGGAATTCCTCCGGTGTCATCGTCGTGGGGATCGGCAGATGCCTTTCTGGTGGTGACTTCAGGACTAATGTGCCGTCAATGTATTCATATCCTGGGACATCGTTCTCAAGAAATTCCTCCAATGTTGCCGTGGTAGGTATTGACTCGGGAAGTTCCTGCGTGTTTTTGTGAGATTCTTTCATCGCTTTTTACCCCTCCCTTGTGTGCTTATGAATTGACTTTTGAATTTTCCTGCAAAGCGCGTTCATAATCTTCTCTATAATCAATATCTCGCAATACCCGATCTGTGTCCACAGGGACGTAGTGAATATCGTTGTCATACTTCTTGAAGAGCGTTCGCACGCCACCACTTTCTGAGGCTAAGTCAAGGACTTCAGAGGCATACCGTTGATGGAAGACAACCGGATGCCCGCGTTTGTAGTTGTAACTCGGAAGCGCAATTCCTTTGTCTGTTTGGACGTAAGCATCGATGACCTGATTAATCAGTTCAGTGGTAATAAAGGGCTGATCTACCAACATCAACGCAAACGCCTCGCTCCGTTCCAGTGCCTTTATACCCACCTGTGCCGAGGTTAGCATCCCTTCACGATAGTTAGAATTAAAAACGATTCTGACGGGATGCGTCCGCAGCTGCTCTTGAATCTCTGCTGCGCGGTGCCCTACCACGACAATAACCTCATCAAACTTCGCACCGAGCATACTGTCCACCACGGTTTCAACGATGGTACTTTCCCCAAACCGAAGTAGCTGCTTCGGTTCTCCCATTCGAGAGGAGAGTCCTGCTGCAAGAAGGATTCCAGATATGAAAGGAGACGGTTTCTGCGCCATGTCTAATACCGAATGCCGAAAGTCTCATATTCCCCAGTGAAAGCACGTGCGTCGATTTCAATCGAATCGACTCTTGCGTAACGCGGTCCCTTTTTTAGGAACGCAACTAACGCATCTAACTGTGTCTTATCACCCTCTGCGACAACCTCAACTTTACCGTTTGGTAGGTTCTTCGCATAACCGTTAACACCGAGTTGCTTGGCGTTGAGTTGCGTAAAATTACGGAAACCTACACCTTGCACCTTGCCGCTAATTAGCACGTACAGCTGCATTTTCTGGTTGACCTCAATCGTAAGCGTGATAGGCGTACCAAGTTCTGGGAGCAAGGCATCGTTCTTTTTGTAGATGTTCTCCTCTGACGATTCGGGAAGCGGGTTCTGGAAGAGCGCGCTTGCATCAAACACCCTCAAGGCGACAATGTCATTACTCATAAACGCTTGCGGCATCATCGCATCTTCATCTTCACTGTCCAAGTCTGGCACAATGCGCGAACCGGAGTAGATCCAAGCGACCTGTTGCAACGGCTTTTGGGTCTTTACATTGAGAATAAGTTCTTCGGCGCGGACCTTTTTCGTTGCGTCGCCGTCTTTCCACGCAACCGACATAATGAATGCAGTCCCTGTTGGCGGTGTCGGTGCATCTTTTTCTGCGTCGTAGCCGGGGGGTGTGCCGACTTCAACACCGAGTTCACTTAAAGCGTCGTATATTTCTTTCGCTGTCGCATTGACAATAATGATGCTCTCATATTCCTTGCCGTCGCGTCCACAGACAAGGTATTCGACCGCGCCTCTTAAATGCTCATCGTATTCACCGAGTGCTTTAGAAATCTCACCAGTTAAGACGAGCTGTTTTTCCTTTTCCATCACCTTGAGATACCCATCACTCGATCCGATATTCGACAACGTAACAAGGCACACAGTTAAACAGATTTTGATTCCCATCTTCCAAATATTGGGTTTTACCTTCCTCATGAGACCACTCCTTTTTTAAAGTTGTCAGTTTTCAATTGTCGGTTGAGAGACGTTTTTATTTTTGGTTTACTTGAACTTGATGTACTCCAGGAAGCGATAAATTGTTACAGAGTTCCTCTTTAACTAAAAACCAATAACCAACAACCATTAAAAAGTATACCGCAATCCATTAAATATTTCCACATCATATTTTTCAATATTGGTAGGCGGTTCGCTGTCGTATCGGAAGTTAATGCGCAACGGAAACGCCAATTTTGTTGTCAAACGGAATGTGATGCTTCCCTCAAAGAGGATACGATAGTCTTGAAAACGCCGTACGTGGAATTGATAATAACCCGTTGCGCTGGTTGTAATCCGTTCGTCTAATTGCCATGTCCAGTTAATATAGTTTGTTGAACGAATAATACGCGTTGTAATTTCGCCGAGCGTTTTGTCGTTGATACGTTCATGTTCCCACATTGCACCGACACCGAGATAGACCTTAAATCTGGAATTGGGTGGATACAACGCCAACCTCGCGCCGCTGCCTGCTAAATTCCGGTCGTTCAATAAGATGGATTCGTTGAATTGTTTTTGGATGAATGATTCAACAGAGAAGTCCTGTGTTAGATGCCGTATAATTCGTGCATGCGCCATGCCTTTATTTACAAAAAACGCGCCCTTCCTCCTACCTTCTTGGAGGCTTCCAAAGACAAAGCCGTGATAGGTTTTCGATAGATAATCTGATCGAAATCGTGTCCGCGCCGTAAACAGATCTGTGTTTCCCGTGCGATAGGTTAAATCCATTGTAATGCTGTTATACCAACCCGGTTCCAACTGCATCTGCTTCGTCGTTTCATCAGTAAAAATATTAACTTGCGCTGCGAGGGGAGAACAGAAGGTCAGACATAAGACAAAACAGGTGTGAATAATCCACGGATGGCGGACCTGAATGCTGAATTTACGGAAAAATGTGTTAAATGAGGTGATGTTCACGTTTTCGTTTGATATTTGCGAAATCGTGTTCAAGGTGGATGATCCCTCGCCGATTTCATAGTCAGCACCGTGATTGATGAGGTGATGAGATGGGTGTGATTTTTTATTTTCAGTCGCGTCCGGGTGACATCTCTGTAGCCGTAGGTTAGGTTCAGCGGTGTCGTGATTCATAGTATTCATAGTATTCATAGTATTCATAGTATTCATAGTAACGTTCTGAAAATTGTGTCTTTAAAACCCGCATAAAGTCAGGTATGACGTGGGTTTGTCGGGTTACTATGAAATGGCTGTTTTTTTCGTGTTACTATGAATCTGCATTTTTCGTTTCTCGGTGTTACCCTTGTAACGCCAATGGTGGCGTGGGTTTAGACGACTTTCTCCTTTTAGGGGTTTTGGAGGGTTACTATGAAAGTGACGGAACGTGAATATAGTTTTAACTTAAAGATATATTTCTTCGTGATTTCCGCTAAAAATGTTACACTGGTGTAACACATTTTGTGTTGGGTGTGTAACATTTAGAGAACATAGTGGCTATAAGGGTTCGTTGATGTTTTTTTCGATTTTCTGTTGCGAAAAAAAAATAATTTGGCGGAAAGTGTAACATTTTTTATGGGTGTTGGAAGCCATTGTTTGTACAGCGTATTCCATAAGTCTGAGGCTGAATAGGTAGCAGGATACAATGCTCACGCCTTGCTTCCGCATTATCCGTTTTGGCACCTTGCCAACTTCCTGAAAATTTTGCTTCTCTTTCCAGGGTTACCTAAGTTTCCTTCTCACGTTCTCTAAGTTCTCTTTGCGCGTTTTCTCGGTTGCCGACTGTGATTGTGCCAGCACCATAGAGGCAATAAAGAAAACACAGAGAACCCCGAGACATATCGTCCGCCCATTTAGCATTATGAATCTCCTAAACTTCCGTTTTACGACATAAAAACAACGCATATACTTGTGTTTTGGCTAACAGGTTAATTTATTTTAGCATATCATTGAAGAGAAAAAAAGGAAAAGTTAGAGCGGGTCCAGGGTTATTTATTAAACCTTATTGCGTTTGTGCTTGTGTGCTGCAAACTAAAAGTTTGCGCTACAAATTGGAAAAAGCATTCTATAAGTGGACAAAATCGTTCTGTGATGGTAAAATCAATAAAACACAAGATAGAAAGGCAGAAAATGCAACGAATCCTCATAGATACCGACCCAGGCGTAGATGACGCTTATGCAATTCTCCTCGCTATGCGTTCGCCTGAATTGTGCGTAGAAGCCATAACGACCGTCTGCGGAAATGTCTCGGTCGAACAGGCGACGCAAAACCTGTTCACGATTCTCGGATCGCTTGACTTAGATGAATATCCCATTATTGCCCAAGGCGAAACAGCACCGCTTGTAAAACCCCTCGTGAATGCAGCACATGTCCACGGTGATGACGGATTGGGCAATACCAGTCATCTGCAAGATACCGATGGCGATCCACGCTACTCCTCTGCAAATACCACGCTCTCATCTATGTCAGGTGTAGATCTCATTCTTGAGACAGCGGCGCAGTATCCAGATGAACTTATCATTGTAGCACTCGGTCCTCTAACGAATCTCGCAAAAGCAATCCGTAAAGATGCCGCTAAAATGCGAAGGCTTCAGAAAATAATTGTGATGGGTGGTGTTTTTGAGGACTACGGCAATGTCACAACAACAGCGGAATTCAACATCTTCGTCGATCCGCATGCAGCCCAAGAAGTTTTTCAATTCGGCGTACCTGTTCACATCTTCCCACTTGACGCGACACACCAAGTTGTCTTGACCGGTGAACGGTTGCGCGCTGAAATTGAGAGTCGGGAGGATAAAGTTTCCCATTTCCTCTGGGATGCGACACAAGCCTGCATGGAATTTTATCGTCAACACGTCGGGTTCTGGGGTTTTCATATCCACGATGCCCTGCCTATTGCGGCACTAACGTCCCCAGACTATTTTGAGAGTGTCGATGCCTACGTACAGGTCGAAACCGAAGGCGATTTGACGAACGGTATGACGGTTGCCGATTTACGTCCTGAACGCCAACGTCACAATCCAAATGCACAAGTCTGTGTTAAGGTGGATGCCGAAGCATTTTTGGATAGTTTCTTTGAGCGGCTTCGGTGAAATCCGATAGATCCCTATCGTTTATATCGAAAGTGTTGCCTTCAAATGCGACACCTCGATTGGTTTTACCGCGCGCGAACACTGCATTCCCATCGGTCTGGAAATAGTTATTGTAGAAACGGATGTTCCGAATTCCGTCGCTCATGCAATCGACTATGGCAGGATTTCCATCGGCAGCTGCTGCCATATAGATTCTATTCGCGAAGAAGGTTGTGTCCCTGATACCGCTGTTTGCCCCCGTCGACCAGAGATGGATACCACCATAATTGTTTTTTCTACCGTCATTTACACTCAGATTGTAGCGGAGGACGTTCCCGTAAAAAGGGCGCGCACCCTCGAATTGTGCCAGCAGGTACCCCGCGCCATCGTTATCGTGGGAATAGTTATACTGAACGGTTGAATTCGTTACACCACCGTCCAGATCGAAGCCACCACCATCTTTGCTGCTACCAGTACGGTTATGATGCGATTCGTTGAACTGAATCAGAACACGGTTCGCGTCCCATGCCCATATACCGACGGGTCCGCCGCCTTCGTGATCGTTCAAGTTCCCATTTTCGTAAGCACAGCAGTACTCAATAAGCGCACCGTCTACCTGTGCCAGGACAATACCGTTCCCGGAATGGCTGCCCTTGCCGGGGATCCCCGCGTTCCTATAGACACTACAGTTGCCGACATAGAAATCAGCGTGTGCGTAACCCGCTCGCGCTGGATTCCATGCGCCGGTACAACTGATGCCTGCGTCTCCATTATCATGGCTTGTGGTGTGCGTAATCCGAACATTACAAAATCCGCTCCAACTCCCATCTGTGGGTTCTGCCGTGAAACAGATCCCGGAATCCCTGAAGCCGCTGACATTTACCCGCTGAATCCGAATATCCCTGAATTTGGTATTCCTTGGTAAGGTGTTGGTGAACAAAATGCCAGAACCTGTGTTTTCTGACACCCCAGCACCGATGAAATTCAAGTCCTGTAGATGGATACCGCCGCTGTTTTTCACTACAAAACCAGAACCGACACCTGCATCAATCGTTGCAGAACCTTCTCCATAGGAACCGATTCTTACAGGATCTACTTTCTGTCTACTATAGGGGTTGACTTCAGTGAGGGAGAGATTTCCCACGAAGGTCTGATTCGCTTGAAACCAAACCGAATCGCCCGGCAACAACTCGGTAGTATTGACGCGTTTGATACTTCGCCACGGCTGTGTTTTACACAAACCGGAGTTTGAATCATTGCCGTGTAGGTTGACGTAGTAATCCATAACCGATATTTGTCGGATGCTAAAACGTGTTTACCCCACCGAGCGGGTGATTCGGAATATAGCGGAGGTCGTTGTACGGATCGCGCTGGAGCATTAGCGGGACATCCAGTTTTGGGAGTTTCAACTCCGCAAATTTGACCCGTTGGGCATCGGTGAGTTCTAAGGCAATCTCTTCAATCAGTTTATTAATCTCGTCCATGAAGATCTTGCGCTGTGTCAGAAACTTACGTGCTTCATCTCGGAATGCGTTGAGTTCCCGCCGCGTCCGCATGTCCCTGAATCCGCTTTCATATCGATCGTAATATCGGTCTGTTAGACCTGCACGAAACACCTGATAATCCGCCTCTAACTGCTTCTTTTCAAAGTCGTAATCATCAACCATATCGCGAATCAATTTCAGCTTCGGGTGAATGGTCTGTTGTTGTACCGTTGTGAGTTGCAGAACAGTCGTACTTTTGGAGACATCAAGCAATTTGGCTCCTCCGCATGCTTGCAACAGACCAGAGAGGAATAGAATGAGGAACATCCAAACGTTTCTCATAATCAATTCTCCATTTGTAAGATACGTACTTACGAAGCACTCTGACCGGGCCACGCTTTGACCATATCTTCCCATTGCTGAGTGCCGTCGTCGCCTAAATCGTAAAAGTATCCATATTTCAGTTTAAGATATGCGATATAAGGTTTAATAGACAGGGGACTTCCGGTTGCGCGTTCGGTGATTTCGGGTGCCGTATACTTTGATCCGTGTTGGTAAAGATTCTCTTTCAACCAATTGTGAAGTGTCCTGAACTTGCCCTGCCTCTTAATTTCAGCAGGGATTTCGGGGTGTGCTTTAAAGGCAGAGACGTAAAATTGTGAGGCTAAGATATTGCCCAATGTGTACCCCTGAAATCCACCACCGATGAGGCTGTAGTACCAGTGCACATCTTGCAAAACACCGTCTTTGTCATCTGGTGGCACGATGCCGAAATCTGATTCAAAGCGTTCGCGCCATGCATTGCGGAGGTCTCGGATTTCAAGTTTACCTTCTAACAGTGCCAATTCAAGATCGAAGCGCAGCATAACGTGGAGGTTATATGTCACCTCGTCGGCATTTGTGCGGATGAGAGAGCATTCTACTTTGTTGATGGCACGATTAAATGTGTCCCGAGATACAGCACCGAGCTGCTCAGGAAAAACGCTTTGGAGTTTCGGATAGTAGTGATACCAAAACCCACGACTCCGCCCGACCAGATTCTCCCAAAGCCTTGACTGACTTTCGTGGACACCAGAGGAGGTGCCGCGAGCGAGGGGTGTCCCTTCAAAATCCATTTGAATGCCTTGCTCATATAGTGCGTGTCCAGTCTCATGGAGCGTGCTGAACAACGCATCACCGAGAAAATTCTCCTTTGTTCGCGTTGTAATTCGAACATCGCCGAGTGAAAACTTCGTCATGAATGGGTGGTGTGTTTTGTCCTGCCGTCCACGATTCATATCGTAACCGAACTGCTCAGCAACTTCTAATCCAAATTCGAGTTGTTTTTCTTCTGGAAAGTATTGGTGCAAACACGAATCATCGGCAGGTTCTTGTGATGTGATAGCAGCAACAATTGGAACAAGTTCTTCGCGAAGTTCGGCGAAGATACGACTCACCTCTGTCGCTTTCATCCCGTACTCGCTCGCTTCGATGAGTGGATCAGCGATATGATCGTAGCCCGGAAAGAAGTTTGCTGCCTGCCTGCTGTAATCCAGCGTTTTTTCCAAGTACGGACGGACCCGCTCAAAGTCGTCTGCCGGGCGTGCCTCGGTCCATACCTGAAAAGATTCTGCACTATGATTTGCCACCTCAGCCGTGAATTCTGCGGGTATTTTAATGGCGCGTTCATATTTTCGGCGTGTAATGCGGATGAGGCTCGCTGCGTCGGAATCGTAGGGGAGACTTTTTTCGTAAGGTTCGAGGGCATCAAGCAATTTTCCGATAGCGGGATCTGTAAATTTTTCGTGTGACAAACGACTGAGCGTTGCTATTTGGCGACCGCGCGCCGCGGCACCGCCGGGGGGCATATAGGTGGTTTGGTCCCAATAGAGCAGTCCGGCAGCGGACGATATATCGTTTACCTCCAGCAACCGGGTTTTAAGTTCCTGAAATTTTGCTTCCACAATATTCTCCTCGTGTGTGATGATTAACTAACACAGACTATTTCTGTTCTATGGTCTTGTTAAGGGTTAGTGGTCTGGTTTTTTGTGTTTGTTGAGAATTTCGTTAGGCATTGATAAGCCAATCAGATAAAGATGCGATCTGATCGGGGTGTGCCAAATTATTATACATATTAGCACAAGTGGGGAATTATTTCAAGGGACATGTAAACATAACTAACTATGCCAGGACGCAATCCAATCTGTATGCTGAATACCTGTGTATTGCAACCTTAGTTGCAAAAAATCCGACTTTTGTCTTATTTTCGTAACAATTAAATGTTATAATTTACGGCAAAATCAAGCAGGGAAGGCAAATTGATGCAGAAATACAGTCGAATCTTGTCCGTTATCATAAATATTTTAGTCATCCTAACATGCGCCGTTGTTGTTAGCAGTTGTTCGCCTCAAAATAGCGAAGGGGACCTCAGTAAAGCGGCTAACCACATTACTATCAAAAATAAAGGCTCGGACACGATGGTGAATTTGGCGCAAGCGTGGGCAGAGAGGTACACGAGTATCTCCAGCGAAGCAGCGGTAGAGGTGTCGGGTGGAGGCTCTGGTACAGGTGTTGCTGCACTCATCAACGGCACTGTTGATATAGCCAACTGCAGTCGCCAGATTAAGCCGAAGGAATTAGAGCAGGCAACGCAAAATACGGGTAAAGTGCCTCAGGAATTTATCGTCGGTTATGATGCCCTTGCGGTTTATGTCCATCATGATACACCTATTGATAAGATTACAATCCCACAGCTTGCAGAGATCTATGGTGAAAACGGTACGATAACGCAGTGGAGCCATCTCGGTCTCACACATACTGCCTGTCCGAGCGACAAAATTATTCGCATCAGTCGGCAATCTAATTCGGGGACGTATTTCTATTTCCGAGAGGCACTGCTTGGGACAGCGCGCGACTTTCGGATCGGTTCGTTGGATTTGCACGGCTCTAAAGATGTCGTGGAAGTTATTGGAAGAACGCCCTGCGCGATTGGCTACAGCGGTATGGGGTATGCCACCTCACACGTCAAAATGTTAGAAATCGCTACTACCTCCGACGCCCCTTACTACGCACCAACGCTTGAGAATGTTATGGCGAAAACCTATCCTATCGCCCGTCCGCTTTACATGTACTCCTTGGGTGAACCGACAGGCGCAATTAAAACATATCTCGATTGGATTTTGTCCACCGAGGGTCAGAAGATTGTCGAAAAACTCGGTTTCGTCCCGTTAGAAAGCAGCTAAAATATATGAATATTCTACGCAAAAAAAGCACAGCGAACCTGCCGTTTTCCGAAACAGCAATTGAACTGTTTATTCGCTTATGTGGTATTAGTTCTATTATCTTTGTATTTGGTATCTTTTTCTTTGTATTTCGGGAGGGAGCGGGTTTTCTTTTTACCGGTTTAGACCTGAAGGAGTTTCTGACGAGCGTAGAGTGGCAACCGACCTCACTAAATAATAAAAGATATGGGGCGTTCGCACTGATAGCTGGAACTTTTAGCGTCACGATCTTAGCGATGTGTCTCGCCGTTCCATTTGGACTCGGTGCAGCGATCTTTGTATCGGAATTTTGTAGCCCAAAACTGCGAGAGACTTTCAAGATTATCATCGAGCTTCTCGCTGCGGTCCCGTCGGTTGTCTGGGGGTTCATTGGGTTGACGTTGATGAACCAATTGATTATTGTTGTTTTTAAAGCACCCATCGGTTTAACAATGCTAAACGGGGGCATTATGTTGGCGTTGATGAGTGTGCCTATCATCGTTTCTATAGCGGAAGATGCTTTAAAAGCCGTACCCGATTCGTATCGCGAGGCAGCGGAAGCCCTCGGGGCAACCCGATGGCAGGTGGTCTATCGTGTGCTTTTGCCTGCGGCAAAAAACGGACTGTTGGCAGCCGTCTTGCTCGGTGCCGCGCGTTCCATCGGTGAAACGATGGCTGTTCTAATGGCAACGGGACACTCCGTTAACATTCCGTCGGGTCCGCTTTCTTGGATCCGGACGCTAACAGCGACAATCGCCGCAGAATTAGGGGAAGTCGCCAGAGGCGATGAACATTACCAAGTGCTTTTTATTATCGGCATCCTACTTTTTACTATCACATTTATAGTGAACCTCATTGCTGATTTGGTTATCAAAGGCATCCGTCAAGAGTCATAACACCTGAGCACGCAGCCTGAAACGAAGTGGAGGGGTTTTGCTTGGGCGTTTCTTCAGATATACGGCACGGAACGTGAAATCATCAATCTACCTGAACGAACCGCAAGGAAAAATTAAAAAATGTTTACGGAAACAGCGATTGACCGGCAAAAACGGCGGACAGAAAATGTAGTGAGGATACTCCTGCTTTTGATAACAAGTTTAATGATTATCCCGCTGCTTCTTATTATCGGCTATCTTCTCTATAAGGCACTGCCGGTACTCTCTTTGGAGTTTCTGTTTACGAATCCGAAAGACAACATGCGTGCCGGTGGGCTCTGGGCACCCTTCCTTGGAACAATCTATTTAGTGGTTGTGTCTCTATTGGTGTCTGCTCCTATCGGTGTATTCGCTGCTGTGTATCTCAACGAGTATGCTCGTGAGAATTGGTTTACACGTATCACGAATTTGGCTGTTGTTAACCTGGCTGGCGTGCCGAGTATTGTCCACGCCTTGTTCGGTGTCGGTGCATTTGTCCTCTTTGCCGGTTTAGGTGAATCTATACTCGCAGCGTCATTGACGCTCGCAATCATGACGCTTCCGGTGATTATCGCCAGTACAACGGAGGCACTTAAAGCGGTGCCTATGTCCTTTCGGGAGGCGTGTTGGAATCTCGGTGCGACGCGATGGCAAACGATTCGTCGGATCGTCCTCCCTAACTCCATCAGTGGTATCCTAACGGGTGTGATTTTACAGGTATCGCGCGCAGCGGGTGAAACGGCACCTATCATGTTCACCGGAGCCGTTTTCTATAAGTCTATTGCAGAAGGAAACCTTTTCGCCTATAATATAACGGAACAGTGTATGGCACTATCCCTACATCTTTTTACAATTTCAACACAGGTGCCGGATGTTACCGAGGGAATTCCGTACGGGACTGCAATAGTGCTTGTTGCCACTGTTTTACTCGTCAACGCTGCATCAATTGCGCTAAGGGTTTATCTCCGAACTCGGAAGAAATGGTAGAGTAGTTGTCAGTAGTCAGTACGCTGCGCTTACAGTTAACAGTTAAGAGATTGTTTGTGTCAGAGAGAATGCCCTCTTAACTGAAAACTGATAACTCTAAAAAAACATGAATAAAGAAAAACTACGAAATATTGTTGAGGGTACCGCATTTACCGCCGTCATCCAGTTTCTGATTCTGGCTTCCGCTGTCGTTTTTGTGCTTGAGTCCGATAAAGGTGTGTGGGGATTAACCGAGTATGCAACGCATTTTCTTATTTTAGACTGGGTGTTTTTTGTTTTATTTTCAGCAGAATATGCACTGCGGGTCTACATTGAACCCAGAAAACGGGATTTCATTTTCAGTTTCTATGGTATAATTGATTTGCTGGCGATTTTACCGTCTCTGTTTCTCGTCCCTGGATTTCGTGTGCTACGCGTCCTCCGGTTCTTGCGGGTCTTCAGAATCTTCAAGGCAACCCGTTTTATTCTCGCAGTGGATCGGCTCACAGCGGCACTCCGTGGCATCCAGCAGGAACTCTTAGCTCTCGTTATCTTATCGTTGATGCTCGTCTATCTCGCCGCATGTGGGATACACTACTTTGAAAGAGACGTACAACCTGAGAAGTTCGGTACTATTATCGATTCGATGTGGTGGGCTGTTGTGACATTGACAACGGTCGGTTATGGAGATGTCTATCCAGAAACAGGCGGTGGAAGGGTTTTCACTGCCCTTGTTACCCTTGTGGGTGTAGGGCTTATCGCAATTCCGTCTGGATTGTTGGCATCGGCTTTAACGGAAGCGCGGGTAGAACGTGAAATAGCAGAGGAATCTAAAACAGAAGGAACTCAATCTACGGGATACAGCGATACCGAAGGTGAATAGAAAAGATGAACACGAATGGCAGGAACGGAAACCCACAGACTACACCTGTAATTGAAATCAAAGACCTAACGGTGCGTTACGACGGTAAACCTGCGCTGAATCGTATCTCTTTTGATGTGTATAAAAATGAGATTCTCGGTATCATCGGACCTGCGCAGTCCGGTAAGACCACGCTCTTGCGGGTTATCAACAGAACATTGGAATTTACGGCAGGAACGACGGTAGAAGGTTCTGTAAAACTTGATGGCATAGATGTCAATACGATTGGGGATGTCTATGGCTTACGTCGGCGGATCGGGATGGTGTTGCCGTTGCCGGTGGGACTCCCCCTTTCAATATACGATAACGTCGCTTTCGCACCACGGACAGCAGGCGTTCGGGCAAAATCGGAATTAGACGAAATCGTTGCGCGGTGTCTACAGCAAGCTGCACTCTGGGATGAAGTCAAAGATAGACTGGATACGCTTGGGACGAAACTTTCAGGCGGACAACAACAACGGCTCACAATCGCCCGCGCCCTCTCACATCAGCCAGAGATTCTCTGTCTGGATGAATTTTCTATTGCTGTTGATCCCGTTACAACGATGCGTATTGAAGAGGTCCTGAAAACTTTACGCACGGAAATGACGATTCTTCTTGTCACCAACCTTGTTCAACAGGCGAAACGGTTAGCAAACCGCACCGCTTTTATGCTCAATGGTGATCTCGTTGAGATTGATACAACCGATGTGATTTTTTCTGACAACCCGGGAAATCAAGCCACTTACGATTACGTCAACGGCACTTTTGGCTAAATTTTTTAGACTATAGGAATCATGAATTATAGCATTGAAACTGAAAATCTCAGTCTCTGGTACGGCGATTTTCAAGCACTCATTGATGTTAGCGTCAAAATACCCGATGGTCAGATAACCTCTCTTATCGGTCCATCGGGGTGCGGGAAATCGACATTACTTCGCTGTTTCAATCGGGTCAACGAGCGTTACGGCAACGTCACTACGAAGGGGAAAATTGAAGTACTCGGAAAAAACATCTACGATCCTGATGTCTCTTTGCCAGAACTTCGTAAAGCCGTCGGTATGGTGTTCCAACGACCGAACCCATTGCCGATCTCGGTTTATGAGAACATCTTGTTCGGCTTGCGGATTCACTCGCCAATGGGCAGCCTAACACGGACGGACTGCGATCGGATCGTTGAAGAGGCTTTAACCTCTGTTTTCCTCTGGGATGACCTAAAGGATAGATTGAAGGTCCGCGCAACAACACTTCAGCTTGAACAGCAACAGAAACTCTGTATCGCGCGGCTATTACCGCTTAAGCCAAAGGTTATTCTCATGGATGAGCCGTGCTCCGCCTTGGATGCCAAAGGAACACTCGCTGTTGAGGAGCTTATGGAGGTACTCGCAGGAACGTACACGTTCTTAATTGTGACGCACAATATGGCACAAGCGCGACGCGTGAGTAAAGAGTGTATCTTCATGTTCCTCGGTGAACTTATTGAACATAAAGAGACACAGGCACTGTTTCTGACACCAGAGCACCCAAAAACTGCAGATTATGTGCAAATGAGGTATGGATAGTTGTCAGCAGTCAAGTCTGCAAAGTTTGCAAGTGTTCTAAAGTTTGCAAGTTAGGTTTGGCAGGACCCATAATTTTGGTAGACTTTACAACTTTAACTACACTTTAGTACGTTCCTCTTGCTGACAGCCAACACCATGAATTCTTTAATGACCCGTCCAAACCTAAGACAAAAATTCGCTTTGCAGAGTATTGCGCTCGTTATACTGGGAGCGGTGTTTATCCCGATATGGTACCTGCTGCAAAAATTGCGTGTGTCTGATGTAGAGGTATCGTCGGTAGTCCCTATGTCGGAGACACTATCGAGACCGCTCAGCGATCTCTATCTTTTTTTATTTATCAGTTTTTTCGCAATTTTGTTTGCAGTGCTATGTGCTTTTTACTTTGAAGAGTGGCTTCGAGAGACAAATTGGGTTCGACGTTTCGTCGAGAGTCAGGTCGGTATTTTAAGCAGTGTCCCCTCGCTTTTATATGGACTTTTAGCAGTCTCAATTTTTCTGCCCTACAGTGGTGTTTTCGGAACGGTTGAGGGGCTTATGGCTGCGGAGAGTTTGGATGCGACTCCATTGAAAACAGGCACTTTTCAAGGTGATACGACTCTGTTTTATATCGCTGCCCTGACCTTTATTTTATTAGTGATGCCGAGGACGATTAAGACGACCCAAGAAGCACTTCGGTCGGTACCGATACCAATTCGTGAAGCCGCTTACGCACTGGGTGCCAATCGCTGGCAAGTGCTAATGGAACATGTCGTGCCGCTTGCGCGCCGACGGATATTTGCGGGTGGATGCCGTGCGATGTCTTGCGCACTTGCCGCCGCAGCCTTGTTCGTCGGTATCTGTATCTGGAGCCGTCCAACCCAATCTGGACAGGTGTCCGGCAGATTTATGCTGTTTTTAGGCGGTGCGTTGCTGTTGAGTGTTTTCTCAAGTTTTCTCGCTGTTCGCGATTAGCGGATCGCTGTCCGCGGGGTTCGCATGTGGTATTTTCTGCCACAAACGGCTCTGGCTGGCTGCTAACCCCTAATCACTGGATACCAACGATGATGACTCCAAAAGAGCGATCTATTCTAAGCGTTCGTGATCTGAATATCTGGTATGGTGAAAAGGAGATTCTGAAGCCGCTCTCTTTTGAGGTTCAGGAAAAACAGGTGACGGCTTTCATTGGGCCTGCTAACTGCGGTAAAAGCACCCTTGTTCGATGCTTCAATCGATTAAACGACTTTACACCAAACTTCAAATTCACCGGTGAAATCCTTTTTAAGGGGAGCTCTTTGTATGCCGAGCAGGACGCTACAACTGTTCGGAAACAGATCGGAATGGTGTTCCGAAGACCGGTCTTATTTCAAGGATCTATCCACGAAAATGTGGCTTATGCAGCTCGAATTTCAGGTGTAAATCGAGATTCAGAATTAGATGCCATTGTTGAGAAAAACTTGCGAAAAACAGCACTTTGGAATGAAGTTGAAGGCATCTTGGACGAAACACCCGAACGATTGCCCACCGGACAACAGCAGCTGCTCTGTGTCGCACGAGCCTTAGCTGTTGAACCAGAGGTTTTGATATTCGATGAGCCTTGTGGTGAACTTGATCCTATTGAGACTGTTAAGATTGAGACGCTTATGCGGGAGTTGACAAACGATTACACACTTATTTTTGCCACGAACAAAAGAAGGCAAGCCGCTCGCGTTTCTGATGTCGCAGGATTTCTCTATGGCGGCGAGTTAATCGAATTTGGCGCAACGGAGAAAATCTTTACCAACCCACAGAATAGCAGAACAGAACAGTACGTAACAGGCAGGATGGGGTGATAGACCCCGCCCTAAAGGGCGAGGCTTCCGCAAGTTTTATGCGAAAGCATTTGTGGAATACAGAAGCCGACTACACGCTTCAACAGAGCAGCCTACGATTTTGTTAAACAAAACTATAGGGCTTACAACACCTAACCCAAAGGAAGCTACCCCTTCCTTAAGAATATTGATCGCAGCGTTCTGGTCCCGGTCAAGATGTGTATGGCAACTTGGACACGTCCAGTGACGATCTGCGAGTGTGAGATGAGAGTGATGGTAATCGCAAACAGCACAGCACTTTGTAGAAGGCGTCCATTTATCAATCGTAAGAACGCTTTTGATACGTTTCTTGGATTGATGCTTCAGTTTCCGCATGAACTCACCGAAGCCAAGGTCAGAGACCTGTTTACCCCACAAGCGTTTCATACCATCAAGGTTCAGGTCTTCAAAGAACAGGAGATCGAACGCACGACACAACTCTATAGCGAGTTTCCAATGATGATCGGTTCTTTGATTTTCCGTCTTCTTGTGGATACGGGCAACTTGTTTTCTCGCACGTTCTCGGTTCTGAGAACCTTTGACCTTACGAGAAAGTTGACGTTGTGCTTTCGCTAACTTTTTAGCGTTCTGTTTGTAGAACATCGGAGACGTATAGCGTTGACCATCACTGGTAGTCAGGAAGTCTTTGATGCCCATATCAAACCCTTCAGCTTTACCCGTCTTGGGTTCGGGGATGACTTCGCTATAATCTTCAGTGATCGTGATATACACGGCTCCGAGTGTGTCACGGGTGACTTGAACTTCTTTGATTTCACCTTGAATCGGACGATGCAAAGCGAAACGATACCAATGTCCATTGAGGCGGATTTTATAGGTCGGGTGGTTGCGAAAATGTTTTTGTTTGTCAAGCAACTTTTCTATACGGACTTGTTCACCGCGAAACGTCATGCCCTTGTGCTTTTGACACTTGCGAAACTTCGGGCGACCTCTACCCAATGTTTTCATTTCTCTAAAAGACTGGGCGAGACGTTTGACGACATTTTGCACACACCACGAATAGGGAATATGCCAATGCTGGTATTTCTCAAGTTTCTTGAGTTTTGTGAGGTGTTTAGACATCTTGGCATACGAAAGTCCTTTCCCATAGCGGCGGTAATATCGCATGGAAAGGGCGATGAAGTGGTTACGCACAACACCACAGATATTCAACTCGTCATGTAGACGCTTCAAGGTTTTATCATGAAAAAATTTATGTTTCGTGTTTCGCATGGTATATCAAGTCTCAAGTCTTTAACCCCTTCTTAGTGGGTGGGACCGACACACTACCAAGCGGCAATGCTAAGAATGTCGGTCCAACTTGATACAAGCATTATACCATATTTTACGCCAAAGGTCAAATGTTTTTTTGACACAACCATAGGCGGTGTCTACATCCCCGCCTTAAAGGACGGGGTTTTGACACCGAAGATTTTGATAAAATAGTTGTCAGTGGTCATTTGAGAATGTTAGGAGACCTGCTTTAGGTTGTCAAAGGTTTGTTGGTGATTGGAAGACTGCAAGGACAACGGACGTAGCAGCCCAGGAGTAAATAGTTAAAAGTATGTTAGCGAACGAAATCAAAGAACTCCAGCATAAACTTTTGGAAATGGCGGGGCTTTCTGAACAGATGCTGCGCCAAGCCATCGAATCCGTTTTAACGCGAGACGAGGCGTTAGCGCGGGAAGTGATTGCGACTGATGATCAGATTGATCGGTTTGAAAACGAAATCGAATCATCTTGTATCCAACTCATCGCGCTCCATCAACCCGTCGCTTTTGAGCTCCGCTTCCTTGCGACGGTAATGAAGATCAGTTTCAACATCGAAAGGATTGCCGATAAAAGCGTCGCTATTGCGAAACGAAGTCTTGAATTATTGGAATATCCACCCCTCAAACCTTTCGTCGATTTGCCGTATGTCGCACAAGTGATTCAAAGCATGGTAAAGGATGTGTTAGATGCTTTCGTTAACCGGAACGCTGAACTTGCCTTAGAAATCCGAGAACGCGACAATGAAGTCGATGAAATTTATCAAAAGATGCTCCATGAGCTTCTCGCGACGCTAACCGAACATCCCGCACTTATTCCACCGGGTATCAGCATCTTACTCCTTTTTCGCCATCTCGAACGGGTGGGGGACCTCGCAGCAAATATCGGTGAAGAGGTCTACTATCTCGTCAAAGGCGACATCATCCGCCATTCTTAGACCTTTGTCGCACCTGTAGGAGGGATTTGCGCATCCCGACGCTTGCATCTTTCCTATAGGAACTACCCAACTACCCTTCTTGCCAACAACCGACGACTGACTACTAATCGCCAACCGCTACCGATCTTCTGTGGGATCCAAATGGACATCGAGTTGTGGGAATGCGATGGTAATGTTATGTTCTTTAAATTTATGCCAGATGATGAAATGGAGATCACTCGCAACATCGAAACGTTGAAACGAGTCTGGAATCCATGCCAACAACTCAAAATCTAAGGATGAATTTCCAAAAGCCGTAAAGCGAACGAAAGGAGGCGTAACGCTGCTCATGTTCGGAATAGGTTCTTTGATCACGCCGAGATGTTCATCTGCAGCATCGAGTAGTACTTTCTTGACAAGATCTACATCTGAACTGTATGATACTCCTACGTTAATCTTGAGCCGAAACAGATTGTTGGCGTGTGTCAGGTTATGAACGGATTCTGTAATCAATTGAGAATTCGGAACAATAATCTCCTTTTCATCAAGTGAAACGATGACTGTTGATCGAAGATTGATACTACTCACCCTACCGAATACATCAACGTCCATAATCTCCACGAGATCCCCAATTTTAATGGGACGTTCAAAAATTAAGATAAACCCGGAAATCAGGTTGGATGCAATATTTTGTAAACCGAAACCGATACCGATACTCAATCCACCGAAAATCAACGCCAGACTTGTGAAACTCACACCGATAGCACTCAAGCTGATAAGAATACCAAGAAAGATAAGACCGAAGTGAAGGAAGCGGAGTAAGATAAACTGTGTATGCTGCTCGATTTGGAAGGCGCGTAGCACTTGCTCCCGTAGCACCCATTGTACGTACTTCGACAGGATAAACATGCCGAAGACAATCAGGAATGCATAAAAAAGACGCGCTAAGGTTAAATTATCTTCACCTGTACCCTCTGTCTCGGACGGTTGAAATAGGTTGGTTAGCGGATAATGAAAAAATATATTAAGAATTTCCGGCTCAATTCCAGCGAACTGTAATCCCAAAATAGTGCCAGCAATCATAACAGTGAGGAATAGGAACGCAAGTAATCGAGCCCCAAGATCCTCTGAGATATCCAGTCGCTTAAACAGACGACGGAACCATCTTCGTAAAAGTCCAGCAAGCGCGAGCGAAACCCCCAAAGTAACGACCAGTAGAACAATCTGACTGACTTTTATCGGATCGTCCAGCGGGATTATAGGGATTTCAAGTAAATTTTCTAACCGTTGAATCCATTCAGCCATCTTATACTATCCTGTCTGTCAAGAGGTTTCGCGAGATTGTTGGGTATACAGATATTGTGGGGGAAATGATGTTTCGTCCTTCGGTCTTAATAGCGATTCGCGTTTCACGTAGGCAAACTCAATCCCACCTTCACGCATAAACGCTTTGGATATCCGTTCCACGATTAATGTTGAAGTGCTTTGGCGTTTCACAGCGACGACGCGATACCTTAACTTGCCAACAACTCCAGACGGAATAAACTCAAATAACACATAAGGCGTTTCACCCGTCTCAGCAACTATGTCCGATGTCACTCCTGCTGCCTGTTCACACATAATTTTTTCCGCACGCATTATATCCGAACGATACGTCAACCGAATGATCACCTCATCAAGAATATATTTCTCGTCTCGTGTATAGTTAATCACATTCCATCTAAAAAGATGTTGGTTCGGAATCAGGACACTCCTTCCAGATTTCTCCTCCCCACCAATTGTGCCACCGACCTGCTCCATCTGCGTATACATGACCGAGATGTTCTCCACATCACCAATTATTCCGCCTAAAATAACCCGATCCCCGATTCGATAAGGCTTCTTAAGGATAATGAGTAACCATGCGGCTAAATTCGTAACCGGGTTTCGGATACCCCACCCCATCAGTGTAACGATGAAAGTTAGAGACAATCCAATCAATCCGAAGACATCTGAAAACAGAAAGACAATCAGTCCACCCATCGCAAACATAAACACATAACGCCAGATGAAAAAGAATTGATCAGCATTCTCCGGTTTATAGGCGCGGGCATTCGTAAACTTCTGCATCTGTGATGTCAGGCGGAAATAGACGACAATAGCACCGATAATCGCCAGTCCCATCCAGACGATAGAAATATATTTGAAATTCAGAATTGCGTTCCAGACTTCCCAAGACATCATTCGACCTCACGAAAATTGCCCGGCAGTGCGGGTTGGTCTTTCCACGAATAGATGACTTCTGAATGTGCATAACAGAACTCAACGTTCTTATTGTTTGAGAACCCATGGAAGATAATCTTGACAATATCACTCAGGCTTTTCGCTCGGTCTACCGGACGGGTTTTGTAGCGCAATCGCATCATTACGCCTGCATCAAACAATTCCGCACGGATAAAGGGTTCTTCACCGGTCTCTTTGATGACATTGGCTGTAACCTCTTGTGCCGCGCGTACCAGGATCTGCTCTGCTTCCGCCCAATCTGATTGGAAGGTAATCCGTACAGGCACTTCGACCAAGATATGCTCCTCTTCTAAGGTGTAGTTGGTGATCGTCTGTCCAAAGAGGATTGCATTCGGAATGAGGATACCGCGACCGGAACGCTCCTCGCTGGAGACCGTCCCCCCGACTTGGTTCAAAATGACGTGTGTTAAGGTAATGTCCATAACATCGCCTGTGATACCAGCAATAATGACACGGTCTCCAATCTTGAAGGGTCGCTTTAGGATAAGCATCAACCACGCTGCGATCCCCGTGACGGGTGCCTGCAAGGACCACCCCAGGACCATTCCGAGAAATCCCGCCGAAATACCGAGTGTTTTCAGGGAACCGCTGAGACTGATAATCCCAAAAATGGCGATAATCGCTGTCCAGATATAGCCCCAGACCGCCATGAAATTTTGCGCATTCGTCTCCACCTGGGCGTGCTGGTAAACGTACCGTTTGACAAAATATCCTGAGATTGCCTTCACAATGAGTAAAGTCAGGATGGTGACAACGCTTAAAAGGATGCCTCTAAAGGGTGAGTTGATAATAGCGTTTATGAGGTTTTCCAAACCTGCTATGAATTCTAAAAGCATTTTGTGCTCCTTTTCTGGTAATTATCTCAGAAACCAAGGTTTCCCACTTCCTATATTACCTATAACGTGCCCCTTATGGTCTCAAGGTGTTGTTTGACGGCTATAACGTAACCCTCAAAATCATCAGATACTTATAGTGCCACTTTTCTGTCAGCGGTTCACTGTTGTACGTTGCGGAACCGCTCAGACGCAGCCCCAATCGATTCGTTAGGCTAAACGTGAGGGCGGGTTCCGCCGAAAACTTATAGTTTTTAAACCCAACTTCTGGGGTAAACTTTAACACGGTGTTGAGTTTCCGCCATCCAATGGACGAAAACGCCAACCATCTAAAGGTTGTCGGATCAAATTTCCGCAAGACAAGGTCTTTATGGGGTTGAATATTCTCAAGGAAAATGCCGATACCACCCGATACCCGAAGCGTCCCTTTTTCATAAATCGCTGGACGGATGTAGCTGCCAATTTGTGATGTTAACGCACTGCCTTTGGTAATGTTACGCTCTAAATCTGTAAATGCTTCAATTCCAAATGTGCCGATGCGAAAGCCACCTTGTGTACGTGCCTTGACGATTTCGGAAAGGACTTCCCCTTCACTTGAGGCGCGCGAACCAAAAATCCCTGCCCAACCATTAAGTCTTGGAAGCGGCACGACTGCGGTTAAACTGAATGTCTGTGACGCTCCATCGCCGTTCACACCGATGTCTACGGTTTTCGCATCCTGTGGGAGATCGGCAAACTGGCTGTATGTCGGCATTGCATACAGCATCGAAAGAAGCACTACAACTACGAAGGTACCCAATTTATCGATTCGGGTGCGTTCGGGATGCAGTGCTAATATCTCTGTCAGACTTCCCATTTTTCTCCTTTACCTTGTTCTGTTATAGAGAAGTGTTAGAAGACATGCACCTGTTGGCAGCCCAACAAGACAGCCTCCCAGTGCCCAATTGTATTGCAACTTTCTTGTTTTGACTTTATACGCATCATAGTAGAAGCCTATATATTCGGGAGGTTTACCGAGGACCCGCGCGGTGGGCATAAAAGGTTGATACCATTGTGAAACAAGAGGACCTGCCAACGGGAAGAAACATCCAGCAGTGAACCACAAAGTCTTATTCAGATGTGCCGCCGCGTCTTGTTCCGCGTCATGAATGGCTTGTGCTTCAACAGACATCGGAGCATTTGCAAGATGCGTTGGGTCTTGAACCTCAATAATCTTATACTGTTTTGTCTCTATCACATCGTACTGCTTCGGAACACCATTAACCTCTACAGTCCGGCGTTCAGTGCCGACGCTGAAACTGTGGATAGGCGTACCGAAAATTAGAGCTGCTATCAACAGGATGCTTGGATTATAACGAAATTTTATGTTCACTCATCGCTCCTTTTTGGGTACGTATTTGGAATAAATCTTGTCAATATTTAGCGTTTACGAGAAGTCATTTGGTGTTAATTTCGTTTCTGGTAAACGTGCCCTGTAGAAGTGGTCGTGCTGAAAATGACCAATAGTTCGCCATCCCATGTATAGGTCGTTAGGGTAGGTTCGGAACTCTCATCAGAAAACCAGTAGATCGTCCCCTTTTTTTCGTCAAACGGCTCAATTAACTTATACGAACCGAAGAGAAAATCGTCGCTATTCTGAAATTCTCTCGTAAATGTTGTTGTTGTCAGTCGCATTAATCCCGTTTCTACCACGGTTTCGCCAGCAACTTGTGTCCGGACGAGCTCGTATGTCCCGCTGAGCGCATTTGCAACTCTGTAGGATTTTGAAAAGATGACGATGGATGCCGATTCAGTGGCAGTTTCCTCACCATCCCCCCGGACGGATAGATACACAGTAACCGTTCGGTCCGGCGCAATCTCCGAATTGGATAGTTTAGGGGCTGTCCATTGGATTTCCGGCCCCATCTCTCCGGTTAAAGTGCCATCTGACACATCCCATAAATACGTTAGGGGATCGTCCTCGGGATCGGAAACGCCAACTCTAAATGTGGTCGTCTCACCGTAGTTGACTTCTTTTGGAACGCTGAATGTGTTGATTTCTGGCGGTCCGTTCCGCCATCTCTCATATTCTGCGCAACCCGTGAAGATCACCAACTGACCGATTGCGAAAAGAAATATGGCTATCGGTCGTGGATTTAAAATTTTCACAACATGCCTCCTGTTTATGAGTTAGTATCTGCGAGCATTTTACTGGATATCCAGAAAATTCAGAGCCATTTTTTGAATTTGAAATAGAGAAACATGACGATGCCAATCCCCGCCATAACTAGCAAAATAGCAGGATACCCCCATGGTGCTTCAAGTTCTGGCATAAATTTGAAGTTCATGCCATAGATACCAGCGATGAAAGTCAACGGGATAAAAAATGTAGCGACAATCGTCAGGACCTTCATGACTTCATTCATTCGATGGCTAACTGCCGAGGTGTAGGTATCAAACAGTCCTGAAACTGTGCTACGAAATGTTTCTAATGTATGGATGACCTGAGTTAAGTGATCGTAAACGTCGCGAAAATACAGATGCGTCTCTTCCCCAAGTAGCGAAATTTCACCCTCTAAGACCTCGTCAATGACCTCGCGGAACGGGAGCAGCGGTCTGCGCAAAAGGAGACACTCTTTTCTCAAAATATTGATTTTCCCCAAGACTTCAGATGTAGGGTCCGCTATAGATTCTTCCTCCACGGCTTGGATTGCGTCGCTGAGTTCTTCTAACGCTATGAAGTAATGATCAACAACAACATCTATCAAGACATACGCCAGGTAGTCAGATCGCATCTGCCGGATTCTGCCCTGTGCATTTCGGAGCCTGTTTTGAATAGGTGAGAAGAGGTCACCAGAATTTTCTTGGAGAGAAACGACAAAATTCTCGCCGATAATCAGTCCGATTTGCTCTCTGAAGACGCTTAGCGTTTTCGCATCATAATCGAGGTTTTTAAAAATAATAAAGACATAATTTTCATACACCTCTATTTTGGGAAGTTGGGTCGGACTCATCAAGTCTTCAAGGACGAGCAAGTTAACACCGAAGTGCTCTCCTATCTCTTCAATGATTTCTGTTTCATGAATCCCTTCTATGTGAATCCATGTAATGGTTTCGGAGGACCTGAAGTGTAAGCACTCCTGGATTGTTTGAACCTCTTGTTCATGGAAGTGTGTTTCATTGTAATCAGTGACGGTAATCCGAACGGGTTCTGTGCGTTCTTCGCCAATATAAACAAGGGTTCCAGGTGGCAATCCAACTTTTTGGGAGTATTTTTTAAATAGCCTTGTTTTAAGTAATTTCGCCCCAGGAATTCTCAAGATAGCACCTCTCTAATAGACCTTAGCAACGAAACAGAAATCATAGTTAAGATCCTTCTTTAAATCGATAGCCAACGCCGTGTACCGTCTCGATATGCTCCCCGAATTCACCGAGTTTGCGGCGAAGCCGACTGACGTGTGTATCTACTGTCCTATCGATACCGTAATATTCCTCGCCCCATATCACATCCATCAGAATGTCGCGGGTAAAGACCCGCCCAGGTGAACGTGCGAATAATGTGATGAGTTTAAATTCGGTAGCAGTGAGGTCGATTGGACCGCTTTTGGTAAGGACTTGATGTTTATCAAGGTCAATTGTTAACCCGTGCCTTTGGATCTGCTTCGTATCTTCTGTTTGTTGGTTTCCGACTTGGAGGCGGCGCAACACGGCTGAAACCCGTAGGACGACTTCTTTTGGACTAAAGGGTTTGGTGATGTAATCGTCTACACCGAGTTCTAATCCCGCGATACGGTCTCGCTCTTCAGTTTTGGCGGTTACCATAACAATCGGGATATTTTTTGTCCTCGGATCGTTTTTCAAGAGACGACAGACAATAAGTCCATCGACTTCTGGAAGCATCAAATCTAATAAGATAAGATCCGGAGATTTTTCAACAGCACGGTGCAGCGCATCGGCACCGTTCCGGACGTAATCCGTCTCAAAACCCGCTTCCTGTAGGTTATACTGCAGCAAATCTACAATATCACGTTCATCTTCCACGATTAAAATTTTGGCGTTCATTTAAATCTCCGTTGTAGGTAGTTCTTGGTGCCAATTCTATTTTAACAAATATCACGATATAATGTCAATTTTTCAATTAATTCTTTACCAGAGGCATTCAATTGTCGGTTTTTTTCAGGCATTTTCGCGGAGATGTCGCGAGCACAGCTCGCTCCTACAGCGAAATCTCTTAGGCAAAAGATCGAAATTATTGGAAAACTGAATGGCTCTGAATTCTTTACGAAAATTTTGCTTTGGCATGGGATTGGCGGATAGCCAACCGCGAATCGCGAGCGGCGAACTCCTAACAGCCAACCACCAAAAATATGATGAACACATCTGCAAAATATGTTATGATGTATGCAAAAACAGGAGGGATGATAACCAATTACAATGCTAATAGATATTTTTCGTTTTCAAGGACAGGCGTGGCGATTGATTTTGGGCTTCGCCTGTTGCTTTGTTGCATTTACGTTTTCTTCTTATGACGTTTTCGGTATGCGCGGCTTCACAACCGAAAACGCCATTACCCAAGAACAATATGAAGCCGCCTTCCAAGAGCAGATCTCAGCAGAAAGGGCGCGGTATAAGTTACGACATCTCAGTGAAGAGCCACACCTCGCCGGGACCGAGAATAGTCGAAAGGTCGCAGAATATCTCCATGATGCCTTTGAGGACTACGGCTTGAAGGTTCAGATATATGAATATAAAGTCTACCTTCCGTATCCACTTGAGGTGCGTGTTGAACTCGTCTCGCCTACCGAATACGTCGTCTTTGGCAAAGAGGCAAGTTGGGAGTGGGACAAAGACTCTTACGAAACCGAGATTGTAGCGGGCTATAACGCCTATTCACCCGATGGCGACTTAACCGCTGAACTTGTCTATGTCAACAAGGGATTGCCTGAAGATTACCAAATTCTCAGCGATCAAGGCATTTCAGTGAGTGGTAAGATATGTATTGCTCGGTATGGCGGCAGCTACCGCGGCGTGAAAGCCAAAGTGGCTGGCGATAATGGGGCAGTTGGGTTGATTCTTTACTCCGATCCTGCCGATGATGGCTACATGCGTGGGGATGTCTATCCTCGAGGTCCATGGCGTTCCGCCGATGCGATCCAACGCGGAACAGTGAAGTACATTTTCCAGCACGCCAGTGACCCGCTCACACCTGGGTGGGCAGCGACCGCAGATGCCGAAAGAATCTCAATCGCAGAAGCCACGGACCTTCCCGAAATCCCTGTTGTTCCACTCGCTTATAGAGACGCTGAACCCCTTCTGAAGGCACTCGCGGGGCCCAACGTGCCAGCAGATTGGCAAGGCGGTTTACCCTTCGCGTATCATATCGGACCCGGACCCGCGAAAGTACGGGTCAAAGTCCGTTGCGACCACAGCACTCGTCCAATCTATAACGTTATCGCTACTCTGGAAGGCACAGCGTATCCAGACCAGTGGGTTATATTAGGTAACCATCACGATGCTTGGGTTTATGGTGCTGCAGATCCCGGCAGCGGTACAGCTGCACTATTAGAAGTCGCGGAGTCCTTGGGAGAACTCGCTAAAACGGGTATGCGTCCGAAGCGGACAATCGTTTTTGCTGCATGGGATGCTGAAGAATTCGGTATCTTGGGTTCAACCGAATGGGTTGAGGAGTTGAAAGCGACACTCCAAGAGAAAGCCATCGCATATCTGAATGTAGATATCGCAGCGACCGGTAGGCGGTTCTATGTTAGTGCTATTCCATCGCTGCGGGAGTTAATTCGCGGGGTAACGCAGAAGGTCGTTGACCCGTGGACGCTGAAGCCGGTTTATGAGAGTTGGAAAATGAGACAGGGGAAAGAGATCCCACAGGTCGGGAACCTCGGCAGCGGTTCGGATCATTCACCGTTTATTGGGCATGCCGGTATCCCCGCTGTCAGCATGGGGTTCGGCGGACCTTACGGGGTCTACCACGCTATGCAGGACAACTTTTATTGGATGGAGCACTTTGGCGATCCTACGTTTCAGTATCAGGCAGCGATGGCAAAAATCTGGGGAACACTGGCACTGCAACTGGCTAACGCCGATATTTTACCCTTTGACTATGAGACCTATGCGACAGCCCTGATGACCCCTTTGAAACTGTTGCAGAACTCCGGTTCAAAAAACAAAATATCCAAAGATATTGGAGCGTTAGACAGATTACTGACCGAATGGCAGCAAGCAGCGGGTTCGCTAAACCAAGAACTTTCCAGTTACATCGCTTCAGGCGACCTATCCAACATCACGGAGATAAACCAGCGATTATATCAGTTGGAACGGAACTTGACAACTGAGGCGGGATTGCCGTTGCGTCCGTGGTTTAAACATCTCATCTACGCCCCAGGACTCAATACGGGTTATGCCGCAGTTATTTTTCCGGGTGTCTTGGATGCCTTGGAAGATGGGGATGACGCAGCGGTACATGCGGAGCTCGATAAGTTGGTTACGGCATTGACACAGATGATTCGGGGGATTAACGAAATCCGGAGCATGCTTTAATCGCGAATCGCTGTTAGCCGTTCGCGAATCGCTATCCCCTAATTGCGAATTGCTAACTGCGAATTGCCACTGCCGAGACTGCTTTCAACCGGACGGTATCGCTGGTCTGAAACCGACAACGGGAATCTGTCTGAACGCAGTAGAATTTTCCTTCCACTTCAACCCTGTACGTGAAATAGTGTCCTTTAAACGCTTGTCCAACAATTCGCCCGTCTTTTAATTCACTATTTTCTGAATTAGGTGCTGCCATTGTTAAGCATTCAGGACGTATGGATAGGAGCATCTCCCCCGTAGCAGTGCCATCCACCGCTACGCGTCCAAATAGGGTTTCAGCGATTCCGTCTTTCACGTAAGCGTTGATGAAATTCGTCTGTCCAAGGAAGTCAGCGACGTAAGCGGTTTCTGGGTGCTGGTATACCGCTTCAGGTGTGCCGATCTGTTCAACAGTGCCGTCTCTCATCACCGCCAATCGTTCAGCGAAGCTGAGTGCCTCCTCCTGATCGTGTGTAACCAGTATCACGCTAATACCCTCACCTTTCAAGAGTGCGCGTACTTCATCTCTCGTTGTTTGGCGTAGCCCTGGATCGAGGCTTGAAAAGGGCTCATCTAAAAGCAGGAGCTGCGGACGTGCAATAATGGAGCGCGCCAACGCAACTCGCTGCTGCTCGCCCCCGGAGAGGTGATGTGGTAAACGCTCGTGAAAATCCTTCATGCCAACCATATCTAATACTTCAAACGCCCGCTCACGCCTTGTCTTTTGCGACACTTTTCGGAGTCCAAAGGCGACGTTATCGAGAACGTTCTTATGCGGAAAAAGGGCGTAGTCTTGAAATACTAAACCGATGCCGCGTGACTCAGGTGAAACGTGAAGGTCATCGTTTGCGAGCAGACGCTTTGCCATAGAGATTGCTCCAGTGTCTGCCCTTTCGAAGCCTGCTATGATCCGTAACGTCGTCGTTTTGCCACAACCGCTGGGTCCTAACAGCGCGAAAATTTCCCCTGGGTAAACCGTAAAGCTGACATCCTTCACAACGGCGGTATCAGCAAAGTGCTTTGTAATGGATTCAACCTTAAGCAGTGGGGGCATCCTTTAATCTCCTAATCGCGAACCCCTAAAGTGTATGCCCGGCACCCGATGAAGGCATCCACAGATTCAGCGCAAAGCTAATCAGACTCAAAATGCTCCGCGGAACATAGTCTCCTAAAACCAATCCGAGGAAAAACGGGATCGCTTTCCGATACATCTGCCATCCCCAGAAACGGAGAATCAGGAACTTAAGAAGCCAGCTCACCATCACCGGAAACCAGAAATAGATGAGTCCACCCCACGATGCGCCTGAAAGCACGTAGCCTGACGGATGGAGCGTCCACCACATCAGGCGCGTCCGTAAGAACTGGAGGAGGAATACGAATGCAAATCCACCGCACATAAATGTGACCGCGCTCAGGTCGGGTTCTTTCGGGTGCTGTAGCCAACTCTGAAGCGGATTGAAGCTCTCCCATCCAAAGCGACCCACAACCCCTTGACATCGTGCGAGCACACCATAATGATACGCCACCTGTAGATACGTCCAGAACGTCGCCAACGCCCCGACCCCAATAGCGAGTGCCATTCCCAGAATTAGAGTCTTTCCCGGCATGCCTGCTCGATCGCCGATACGCAGTGATTCAATCTGATTCGGCATTGGGTGCGAACGGTTGCACCGGTTGAAGGCGTAGAGGAACGTCATTATCGTCAGATTCGTGGCACCCAACTGCCGCGTTCCGAATATACTGACCATCATTTGCCGCGGGTTGATACCGATAACTTCGTGATAGGGGGGACCCAATTCGGCACGCACCCGACCTATTGCTACAGCAAATGCGACAAATAGCGCGTAAAACACACTAATTGCCCATAACGACATACCTGCGAGATAGCAAAACGCAAAGACAGCGCCGACACTCAGCACTGTTAGGAGTGCGACTGTTCGATAAGAGAACGGTTCAGTGCTATCGTCACCGCGTTCGCGTCCGAGAACGTGTCGGAAGAAACTGGCGAAGTGCCGACGGCTCATCCAGAGCGTCAATACCGCAATACCTACCCAAGCCCCTGAAGCCCGATCATTGAGATGCAGGACGCTGATGTTTGTGACCCCGACCATACTCGCAATCACGCGCTCTGCTCGTGTAAGCCAAAAAAAGAACCATGTTGAGAACGCCAGATCTAAAGGCATGAAGTAGGTTAACCCGACAATCGCAAGGTTAAAGGACATGGAGGCGTAGCCGATTGCGTTCCAAGGACGTTCCGTGAAATGCTGATCGAGTCGGTAGTTCGGCGGCAGTGCTGGAATCACAGGAAAAATATCGTGCAGTCCTGCCATCACACGGAGCAGTGCAGCGATACCGAATCCGAACCAGAGCGCACGCGAGCGAAAGAAGCCGCGATTCGTTGTCATCTGCAATGGCAACTGTGTTAGTGGGAAACTCAATTTTTCGCGTTCCATCCACTGTTTGCGGAGTAGCAATCCTAAACAGAGGAGTGAACCGTAGAGCAGAAAGATAAAGCCCGACCATAAAAGTGCCGGTCGCACCCAGATACGGAGGTGTTCTGCCCAATAGATACTCGATTCACCTTCGTAATACCCCCCTAACCACTGAAAGTCGTGTACAGTCAGCCATGACGGGATGTGGTGTAGAAAAAGCTGCGCCCATTCGTTTTCAGGGGTTGCGAACCAGAATGGATGCGCCAGCGTCCCCATCAGAATCGCCATCATCGCATGACCAGAGATGGTGGACACCATTGTCACCATAATATAGATGAGTAGCAATTCTGCAGTGGTAAAGGCGATGCGGGGTGAGAGCTTGCGGAGGAGGACATTAAGCCCAAGAAGTATGACTAACGTGAAAACGGCGTTAGAGAACGGCGAAACGAGCGTATAAACCGCATACCACAGTTCGCTGGCGATGCCTACCCAATAGGCGTTAACGACAACTAAGATGAGTCCGACGATAAGTGCTTTTGGGGTGATAACATCGGGGCGGTTCGCGGTTCTGGCGTTCATATTTTGCTGTTAGCAGTTCGCTAATCGCTATTCGCTATCTGCTGTTGGTTCGTATTCTATGGGCAAATCAACGGTATGAATGCCTTATGGCATTCCCCGGGCTTGTGTTGTTGATGGGAGTTCTGTCTCTTCGGGTATTGGATTGAGATATTTTTCGACCTCATCGGCTTCAATGATCCGAATTGCCTCTTGGAGCTGCCGGTCATAAGCTAAATTAACGACCTGTTCAATACCAACGTGAAGATTGAAAAGCTGCTCGGCGCGTTGTTTCAACCACTTTAGGCTGACCAAAATCCGTTCTTCTTCAAGCTGTTGTTGCAACTTCGGAAGCTCGGCTTCAAGCGGCGAAAAATCTTTGGGCATTTCCCCCGGACTTTTGTACTGATCATCAATCCATTTGGCAATGAAATTGCTGAGGGTGTCGTTTGCATCCACTTTTCTCAGCATTAACTGTTCTATCTCGTCAGGTTCCTCAAGTTCAATAGCGACTTGTGGACTAATTCCGACTTCGTTAATTTTCGTGCCGTTGGGTGTATAATAGGTCGAAATCGTGAGGGAGAGTGAGCCACCATCCGGTAGCGGATAACGTTTTTGAACGACACCTTTGCCGTATGTTTTCTGTCCAACGAGGATGCCGCGGCGTGTATCCTTAATCGCGCCCGCCACAATTTCAGAAGCACTTGCACTGTATTCGTTGACAAGCACAATGAGCGGAATATCTGGTGAACATAGGCGTTCAGGTGTTGCGGGATATTCCTCGTTAAACTCGCTTCTTCTTCCTTTTGTCGAAACGATAAGTCCTTCGTTAATAAAAGCATCAGCGATGTGGTATGCGGCGTTTAGCAACCCGCCTTGATTATCGCGTAAATCGAGAATAAGGGCTTTCATACCGGCGGCTTTATGCGCTTCAAGTGCTTCATTAAATTCGCCTTCGGTACCGTCTTCGCGCCTGCTTCCGATAAACCCAGTAATCCGAATGTAGCCGATGCCGTTCTCCAGCATTGTTGACTTGACGCTCCTGACGGGAATTTTGCCCCGCGTCAGTGTCACATCAAAAGGATCAAGGAATTTGCGTTGCACCGTAATGGTCACGTCCGTTCCACGTTCACCTCTCAGTAAATCAAGGACGTCGTCGATGCGCATGCCCGTTTTTTCACTCAGATGGATGCGCTTGCCGTTGACTTTGGTAATGTAATCCCCTGCTTGGAGGTTCGCAAGCGCAGCGGGGGTGTTTGGGATCGGCTTAGAAATCTTGATAAATCCCCGATGGTCTTCGTAGATATGGATACCGAGTCCTCCAAATTCTGCGTTATATAAATTTTCGACAGCCCGCTGATGTTCACGTCGCGACACATAATACGTGTAGGGGTCATTCAGGGATGCGAGTGCCCCTTTGATTGAACCGCGGAACATCTCATTGCTATCCTCGATCGGTTTATAATAGTTTCTTTCGGTAATGCGGATAGCATCTATGAGTGCCTCGTTTAGCATCTGTTGGGTAACACGACCACCTCCGCTCATCGCACTTCTTTCTCTCGGATTAATGAGCAGGAATGGAATACCAATAGCGATGACTAAAACAATGAAGGACAAGGTGTATCTTTTCATGAGAATTTTCCCCTGAGATTTTTTTAAATCTGACGCGTAGTTATTGCGGTGTTCACAGCTTCATTCTATTTTACCACGAATTCAACATCAATGCAATACATTTTTTTTCGCGATTAGCGGTTCGCGGTTCGCGATTCGCTATCTGCTGGTTGTGTTTTCCATCGATTGTGTAGCCAGAGCCACTGCTCTGGGTATTTATAGATGTATGTTTCCAGGTGCTTCAGCATTTGGATCGTGTACGCTTCAATATCACGTTCAGCGTCGTCGGAGACTTCAACATAAATCGGGGTTGAAATGTAGACGTGGTGTCGGTCGTCAGGTTGACGGATGCTTAATGAAAAGAGGAGGGGTGCTCCGGTCTTACGTGCCAATACAACCGGGGCGCGGGCTGCTGAGGCGGGTTTTCCCAGAAAATCGACGAATACACCTTCTGGACCAGCGTTCTGGTCAGCGAAGAACCCAACGGCTTCGTTATTTCTCAAGGCGCGGAGTGTTTCTCGAATTGCTTGATGCCGAGAAATGAGTTTTAAACTCATCAGTTCGCGGTGCCGCCAAATATAGGCATTGAGGCGCGCGTTCTTTAACGGAAAGGCGATGGCTTTCGCACGGTCAGGGATTAATGCACCGTATACAAGGGAAAGGAGTTCCCAATTCCCAAAATGCGGTAGAAACACGATTGCCCCTTTCCCTTGCGCCAGCGCAGTATCCAGGTTTTCCGAACCTTCCACTGTAACGTTTCTCCAAATGTTTTCGATGTTGAGTTTGGGAAACCGGAGGAACTCGATGCAAGTTTTTCCGACATTGATAAAACTCGCCTTGCAAATCTCCTTACATTTTGAGGATGTGAAGTGGTTGCTGAACGCCATCTGTAGGTTTCTCAGGGCAATCTCTCGCCGTTTTTTGACGAGATGATAGTAGAGCATCCCAATGCCCCATCCAAGTAGCATTGCCCCTCTCTTGGGAAGGCAGCGACACCACCACCCGAAGGTAGATACTATCCAATATACCCATCTATCTCGCCATGTACTGTGCTCGTTCCGCATTCCTGGGACCCTTTCCGAAAATCTTGTAATAGATAGAGTATACCACACCTATCTGCACAACGCAATGCATTAGAATATTCATCGGAGTGTGGTGATTTTGGTATAGATATCGACTCTTTTTAGGACATTGACACGAAACGTGCCTATGTTGTATAATGGCTTTAATAATTTTCAGTATTTCTGGTCGAACGGACCTATATGTTACCACCAACTGAAACATCAAAATCCGAAAATAGCGAAATACGGACGTTTCAACCGATGGGATTCACAGACATTCTGGATGCTATGTTCGGTCTCTATCGGCACTCCTTCCGATGCTTTGCACAGATTGCTGCCATTGTTATCTTTGCTGACCTTATTGGACATGTATTCTTAGATTTTATTTCAGAAAGTTTTCTTTCCTTCGCAGCCGTCGTTATTATTACTTTCCCTCTTTCCATAGTAAGTATAGGTGGAATAGTCGTCGCAACTGCCGCATGCTACTCAGAAAAGCCAATCACAGCACGGTCTGCTTTGCAGCACGTGGGGCAACGGTTTTTCTCGCTACTTGCGTGTGGTGTGCTGTGGTGCCTTGTCGTTGTTGTTTTGGGTATTACAATTATCGGTATCCCGTTTGCAATCTATTTTGCGGTGCGTTGGGGTTTCTTTATTGAGACCCTACTGCTTGAGGGAATCTCGGTGCGCCATGCCTTGAAGCGGAGCAGTGAACTCGTTAGTGGCGTATGGTGGCGAGTATGTGGGATGTTGCTTGCTGTTATTTTCGTTAGTGTTGCGATTCATGCCGTGTTTGAAATTTCTTTTGGCGTTATTCTTATTTTAAGTGGAGCCGCTGATGGAGTAGACCTGATGGACATCATTGAATGGGGGACAATCGGTTCTTCTGTGTTCGGTCCAGATAATTTAATGCTATATCTGCTTACGATGGGTATCCACTTGGCAATTTCTGTGATTACCTTTCCAATCTGGGTTATTGGTGTCACGCTCTTGTACCTCAACCAACGTCTCTATCCTGGAAGAGGGGTTTGGTCGGAATAAGGAAGTACAGGCCTCACTAAGCCGGAGCAAGGATCTTGATGTTAAGCAAAAGATGTGATAAAATAGCCAGATACATTAGTAAGCCTTTCCAAAGGTGGAGTAGCCATGCAAGAACAGAATGAATTAACACAACCAAATAGTAATGCAACCGATCCGACATCCCTACAACCAATGGACTTCACGGATATTCTCGACGGAATATTCAGTCTCTATCGAAATCGCCTCCGACTGTTTTTAACGATTGTGGTCGTTTATGTCATCTTACAATTTGGTATAGAGCAAATTTCTGTGTCCCTTGCTCAGAGAAGTTCCGGATTAGGTATAGACACAATAATATTGATATTCACGAGTCTTTGCACTTCGGTGTTGTCTGTTTTGGTTATTGCCGGATTGGTTTACGCCAGTGCACAGGTCTATTTGGGTAGAGAGATTACCGCGAAAACGGCCTGGCAACAAGCATCGCGACGTTTTTGGCCCTACCTCTGGGGTGGTATCCTCTGGGGGTTAGCTGGCGGTTGCTTGTTTGTTACGATTATCGGTATCCCGTTTGCAATCTATTTTTGGATTCGATGGAGTCTCTACGGTCTTCCCGTGATGTTTGAAGAGACGACGGGCAGGAACGCATTGCGCCGCAGTACCGAATTGGTGAAGGGAAGTTGGTGGCGAGTCTTTGGAATTATACTGGCGATTTCTCTGATTGCTGGCATGATAGGATTCATACTTCAAGCCTCTTCTGAATTTATTCTCTCTTTGATAGGGCTTGCTGCACCTAAGGAACCTGCGAATCTGTTAGAATGGCTCCAACGTCTATATATACCGGTTCCCAGCGAGATGGGTTGGTTTTCTTATTCGGTGCGACGTTTGGTTAGCTTAAGTATTGCTTTCATTACGATGCCAATCAGCCCCATCGGTTCTACACTCCTCTATTTCGATCTACGCATTCGCAAAGAGGCTTATGATCTTGAAATGCAAGTAAGCGACTAAGAAGCCCTTCCCTATTTTCAATCACAGCGTCACGGAGATCAGAATGCCTGATAATCAACGCACCCATCTTCCGAAAACAATCCTCAAACTCTATGGCACCCACTGGCGGTTGCTCTGGTGTATCATGCTACCGGTTTCGGTTGTCGCAATTTCACTGGATATCGCACAATTTTTTCATCTTGCCACGCTCAGTGAAAAGGAGGCGCGTAATACACTTAATACACCAAGCCGACGTGTTCACACAGTTACCAGTAATATCAACACGACCAGTGGCATAGAGCCAACAATAACGAATACAACAAACGCCTCGCCGCGCGTGGAGTGGAGACTCACGCCTATCCCGTATTTCGGAGCAACCGACGGCGAGGGAACGACGTGGAAATGGGAAGTTAAGTTCAAAAGCCTCGATTATGGAGCTCTCATCCTTTTGTTGCTTACGCTCTGTCCGCTCTCCCTTGCCGTTGCCCGCATATTACGCCGTGCCGAGGTTTCCGAGACTGCAGAAGGATTGCCCCCTCCCACTGCTCGTGAAATGTGGCGGCAAACTGGACGAAAGGCACTTACGGTTTTTGCCGCTTCGCTGCTTTTCATTCTGATTGTAGATGTTGGTGCTTATTTCAATATATTAATTTCATGGTTGATACCTTCCTATCTTTGGGAATTGCCATTTGAATTGATATATCTCCTGACTTTTGTTCCCTATATCTATTTTCTGGTGACGTTAAGTCTCTATAACCCGTGTCTCATTCTTGAGAATAACTCCTTCATCGGCATTTTCCGCCGAAGCCACACTTTGGTGAGTAGCGCAAGATTCCGCTTCCTCGGCATCTATCTGCTGACGGGTTGGATAGTCGCAGTTATTGCCTCTGTACTGGTCGGTCTTACCTTGTTGGTGTTTTCCATGTTTATCCCAGAACTTGCCCCGGTGCGTGAGGCACTCTTTTCACTAAAATTCTTCTCCCTCTTCATCGGTGCTGATGTTGAGGTTGTGTTGCCCCAAGTCCTGAGTCCCTCTGCTACGGTTGCGATTCTTATTGTTAAAGGTCTGATTGCTACCTTTTTAGTGCCGATATGGGCGATTTTAACCACACGACTTTACTTGGAACGGGTAAATGTGAAAGCGAATGCTGTAAAAGAGGCGATATGACTGTGAAAAGAAAAGTTTACCTTGGTATTGTTGTCTGTTTTGTTGCGTTTTCTCAATTTTTTGCAATTGCGGCGGAAGAACAAATATTCCGCGATGAATTAAAGGCACGCCAAAAGGAGATGGAGGTTTCTTACGAAGAATACCGAGAGATTTTGCTAAAACGTCTGGAACCGAGACGGACATGGGATGCCGATCTCAGGTATGTGTTGTTTCCGCTTACAGCCATCGCACTTGGGGTTGCTATCGCCTTTTTTGCACGTCAGATCCGGGTGAATTTGATTGCCGAAACGCCGGACGCTGTGTCTGACACTGCGTTGGAACGTGTAGAGACAGAACAAGCGGCGCTTGCCCGCGCCGAGGGAGCCGAAGCAGCGAGTGACTTTCGCAATGCTCTCCGTTTTCTCTATCTTTCCGCAATTTTGCACCTTCAAGAGCGTGGTAGGCTCCCCTATGATAAGAGTCTGACGAATCGGGAGTATCTACGTCAAGCACAAGAGGATACCAACTTGCAAGCGACGCTTGAACCCGCAATCGCTGTTTTTGATGCGGTATGGTACGGGCACAAACCCTGTGATGCAGAGACCGTCGCCAGTTACCGCGAACTATTACAAGAAGTCTATACGATGACCTGAATAAGAAATGCGAACTTTCCGAACATCTGTTCTTAATCTCATATTAGTTATGCTTACCTGCTCCCTACTTTCGTGCGATTCGCTTGAGTATGGCAGTTTACTTTACCGTGTTTTACACAAAATGAAGTTCCGCGTCACTGAAATATCGGCAGTTTATCCGGCACACCTGAGTAGATACGATGCCTTGTTCTTGATGGATCTTAAAAAATCGCCTACTGAAACAGAGATTCAAGAGATTCAAAATTTTGTTAGGACCGGGGGCACCTTGATTGTAGCTGGTGACATTCAGTTACCGGATAGTCTCTTCGCAGCGTATGGTTTACAGCTCAAGGCATTACCAAGGCGATTGGAATTCTCACAACGGATTCCAGATGAACCGCTTTTTTCGCGACATTCCGTTAACGAGATTCGCACGTCTACAAATTTCGCTATTGAACCTTTGGAACGTGAGGTGGCGAAGCTTTATGGCACTGAAGACAATGCTGTGGTTGTTACGCTAAAAGACGAGCAGGGACGTGCGTTTTTTATAGCCTCCGCCTATCTATTCAGTAAAGATGGACTGCGGTATGACGGGAACAGTACACTTCTCTATAATCTCATGTCCACGCTGCCACGTAAAGCACGAATTGCCCTCGCTGAGAAGAGATACTACACGGTTGATTCAAAACCTTTGGACCCATTTATGGCACTTGTATTTAATACGATGCCGGGTTTGGCGGCTGTCTATATCTGTTTGATACTCTTCATTTTCTTGGTGCTGCGAGGACGACGGTTCGGAAGACCTTTGGATGTCCACGATCGCAGTAGACGTTTAAGTACCGAGTACGTCCACGCCATGACGGCACTCTATCAAAAAGGAGATACGCGCAAAGAGATTTTAAAGCACATGCGCGACAAATTCAGGGCGGATCTCGGTAGCCGTTGGCGTGTGAATCCGACTTTGGATACGCCGACTTTTTTGGAGGAATTGGCGCAGCGTGGTTTTGTTGATGCCGACGATCAACTCACCAACCTGATGACGGACTTGGAACCCTCTGGCGATATATCAGAGACAGAACTGCTTGACATTGCTCAGCGAGTTGAAACATATTGTGAGACCGCGAGCATCGGCACGACCAAATTGACTGTCCGTCGTAATTTCTAAAAAGGTACGCAGATATATGACGAATCTCGTTCAAACCGTTTTTGAAGAAATGAAGCAGGAGGCGCGAAAAGTTATTGTTGGACAAACGGAACTCTTTGAGTTGATTGTTGTCAGCCTATTTTCAGGTGGACATGTCCTATTGGAAGGTGTTCCAGGGACAGCAAAAACGCTTGTTGCAAAGACTTTGGCAATGATAGTTTCTGGAGAATTCAGCCGTGTTCAGTTTACACCCGACCTAATGCCGTCTGATATTGTCGGAACCAGCGTCTACGACTTGACAACGAACCAGTTCAACCTCAAGCGGGGTCCCGTCTTTACGAACATACTCCTTGCTGACGAAATCAATCGCGCACCTGCGAAAACGCAATCCGCACTCTTAGAATGTATGGAGGAACGACAGGTCAGCATTGATGGTGTCCGCCATGAACTCCCACCGCCGTTTATGGTATTGGCAACACAAAACCCTGTTGAATATGAGGGAACCTACCCGCTTCCCGAAGCACAACTCGACCGATTTCTATTCAAATTACGCGTGGATTATCCTGTTCGAGAAGTAGAAACGCAGATCTTGATGAATTATCATCACGGGTTTAATGCCACCCGTCTGGAGACGGTCGGGATTGAGAGTGTGATTGACAACGCCTCGCTACAAGCGTGTCAAGCGGCGATCCAAGCGGTCACAGTGGAGGATTCAATCTTCAGGTATATTGTTGATTTGGCGGAAGCATCTCGTGTGTCGAGTGAGTTAATTTTAGGCGGGAGTCCGCGCGCCTCGATTGCGCTTTTACTGGCAAGTAAAACCTACGCTGCACTTCGGGGCCGGGATTATATTCTGCCTGACGATGTTAAGTTCTTAGCACCGCATGTCTATCGGCACCGGATTCTCCTGAAGCCGGACGCTGAAATTGAGGGGTTGACTCCAGATGATGTCATTGATCGGTTCCTTGCTGAGGCAGAGATTCCACGCTAAAAAAAGATGCATTTAAGCAAACGTCTCCTCCTCTTCCTACTCCCACTCGCTGTTCCGATTGCACTTAGCAGCGTTGCCCCGAGTCTGTTATTCGTCGGTGGCGCGTATGTGGTGCTGCTTTTCGCCGTCGGTACTATAGATTACGTCACCAATCCGCTGTGGACGAAGGTTGAGGCGCGTCGTGAGATGAATACCAAGTTTTCATTGGGCGTGGAAAACGTCGTAACGCTGAAGGTTGTCAATCGTTCGCGCTATCGGTTAAATATCCGTCTCAAAGACGATTTCCCTGACGAGTTTCTATTCGAGGCAGCGGTTCACGAATGTCAGATTTTACCGAGGCAGGATGTGGATATATCGTATCGTCTCACGCCGTTGAGACGTGGGATTTATCGGTTTGCGGATATCCATCTGCGGTGTACTGGGGTCTTGGGGCTTGTCGTCCGCCAACGACGTGTAGCAGCATCAGCGGAAGTGAAGGTTTATCCAAACCTACAAGCCGTCCGGCAATATGAACTCTTAGTGAAACGTGGGATGCTGCATCAGATTGGGCTTAAAAATTCACGGCGATTCGGAGAAGGCACGGAGATGGAACGTCTCCGCGAGTATTCACCAGACGATGACTTTCGCCGTATGGATTGGAAAGCCACTGCCCGTCATCGAAAACCGATTGTTCGGGAATTTGAAACCGAACGCAGCCAAGAGATCGTCGTGATGTTGGATACGGGGCGGCTTATGGCGTCCCCTATCCTTTTGGAAACATTGCCACAGTCTGCTGCAGAATCGACACAAAGGGCGATGCTGAAACTGGATTACGCCATTAATACAACGTTGATAACTACTTATGTCGCAACACTCAAAGGGGATAAAGTCGGGTTAATCGCTTTTGCGGATACCGTTCATCAGTACCTTACCCCGAAACCGGGCAAACGGCAGTTTCTCACGATGTTAGAGACGGTCTATGCCCTTCCTGTTCACTCGGTTGAGCCTGATTTTGGGACAGCGTTCAAGTATCTCGCTTCAAAACAGCGTAAACGCGCACTTATTATCCTTTTTACGGACATTTTAGACAAAGATTCTGCTGAAGGAGTCGCCACTTATATAACACAACTCTCTAAACATCATCTCGTTGCGTGCGTGACCTTGACAGACTCTGGTATCGTTGAATTGGCTGAACAGAAATTTACGGATTCCACGTCGGTTTATCAGAAGGCAATCGCTGAGCGATTGTTGCGAGAAAAACAGGCAACATTAGAAATTTTGAGGCGACAGGGGGTCATCACAATTGATGTGCCAGCACATCAACTGACAATGACGGTCGTGAATAAGTATTTGGAACTTAAGGCGCAGTCCAAGATTTAAACGTTGGTGTCAGGAACTAACGCTTTTTCAGGAACTGCGCTCAGAATTTTAGCGTTCTGGACGTGCTGGGACTCCAGTTTCTGCGGACTCGTAGATGAGATCCATCAACTCGGATTGGATAATCCCGTTCATCGGACTCGTCCGGGATTCCGCTCTCCCTAAGACCGCGTCGATGAAGTTATCGTCAGGCGAACCTGCGGACATATCATCTGTAATCGGTGGCGGGTCTAATGCTTCGTTGCCTTTCCAGACGCGAATCCAGCCGCCACCCCAACCGTCAACCTCGATCCTACCGTTCTCAAACACAAACGCAGTATGTGTGCCACCCGGACTTGGGCAATTACCGCTCACCGCCATTGCAGCGAGAACACCGCTCTCAAACTTGACGTTAATGGAGGAATTGATGTCTACCTCACGGTCTTGGTTATCTGTGTAAGCATAGACTTCAGCGACTTTCGATTCGACTGCCCAGCAGAGGCTATTCAGAAGGTGTGCGCCGCTATCATAAGCCTGTCCACCGCCAGAGAGTTTCGGGTTCTGCCGCCACGTCCCCGTCGTCCCGCCTTTCCAACCTTGCGTAATGTAGCCGATGACCAATTCCAGTTTGCCAAACTCTCCACTACGGATAATCTCACGCGTATAATAAAAATTCGGCGTACATGGCGTATTGTAACCGATCGTGAGGGTTAACCCCGTCTCTTTCACCTTCTCAGCAAGGGTGTACGCATCTTTAGAAGAGGTAACCATCGGTTTTTCCATCAAGACGTGGCAACCGGCTTCAAGTGCCTGCATACCTTGTTCGAAATGGAGTGTGTGCGGTGTAGAGATAACCACAGCGTCCGGTGAAGTCTCTTTCAGCATGGCACCGATGTCGTCATAAGCACCGGGACGTGGGCTGAGGTCGGACAGGTTCCGATCAATATAACCGTTGGCGATGTCTGTATTCACATCGCAGGTACCGACGATTTGCACGTCGGGGTTCGCATTCATTCTTCTGGCGTGACCGGAGGAGTTTCCGCCACACCCAATCATGGCAAGTCGAATTTTCGCCACTATGTTTCTCCTTTTTTAAACGACTGCTTCGTCAAGTCAAAGTTGATGGGGATAAAGTCGCGAGCACAGCTCGCTCCTACAAGTCAAACATGACAAAGCGCAACGTTTCCAATCCTAAACGATTGGGCTTTCAAACTTAAACTTCGATAAATCGGCAACGCGAATCGCACCCTCGCCGAACACACGCGTAAATGCGTGTCCGCGATGCGATTGCGTTTCGCCATGCATGTAGCAGACGCTGAACGCCCGCCGCGGAATATCCGTATCGTTCGTCCCGGAACTATGGAGCATCCAATTGTGGAGCAAGACCACCTCACCGGCTTTCAGCTCCATCGGTTCCGGTGTTGCCTTCGCCACAATATCGTCAATGTGTTCCTGCGTCAAAAAACCGGACCCATTTTCAGGGTTGATAAGCCGCTTATGCGACTGCGGAATGATATGGACACAGCCATTCTCAATCGTTGCGGGATCCAAAGCGGTATAGATGGTAATCTGTGGGTCGCGGTCGAGATCCGTCCATCTGTCTTGATGCCACGTGAGTTGTGTGCCTTCGTGCGCCGGTTTATTCATAAACATTGCCCGAAAACAGGCGACAGGCGTGTCATCTCCATAAATCTTTGCACAGACCTCTCGGAAAATCGGTTTCTGGAGATATTCCAAAAAAATCGGGTCTAATTCGAGATTCTGGATTTTCCGATAAAGAAGCGTTGAACCTTTATGCCCTTTAGACTGCGGCCCCGGGGAGTTTTTTCCGGGTTCTCGGTCAAGTTGCATCATAATCTGGTCATAATCAAGGGGCGCCTTACCGAGCATGATGTCGTCCATCTGCTGCTGGAGTTGTGCGAGTTCGGCGTCCGTTGCGACTTGTCCAATATGCACGTAGCCGTATTCCCAAAAATGTTCCCACTGTTCATCTGATATATGGTGTTCCATGCTGAGCCTCCGAGTTGTGAGCATGTCGCGTTTTTAACTGATTGCTGACCGCTAATCCCTGACTGCTGAAAGTGAGCGGTAGCGAACGACCTGATTGCTGACCGCTGACCGCTAATTGCTATAGTATAACATATATTTTAAGAAGTAGAAAAGAAAATTGCAAACAGTTTTCAGCTCGCTCACTTCGTTCACTTTCAGTCTTCAGTTAAAGATTGGTTTGTCGTATTCAAGATGTTTGCTACTGTCACAAGCGATTAACTAACAACTAACAACTGATGACCAACAACTATGAAAAAATAATGCAACCTTTTGAAACCTAAGTCACGTCACTCTAATCAATAGACGTAATGATTAGGGAGAAATGTCTAAACGAAAGGTCGTTTTCCAACGCCCTGAAAATAATGCAACCTTTTGAGATCTAAGTCACGTCACCTTAATCAATGAACAGAATTCGATTTCGGAGGTCGTCTGTAATGGAACAAAATGATGCTGAACTGATTCAACGGATATTACAAGGAGACCAGGACGCGCTCGATCCCTTAGTTAGGAAATATCAGAAAGGGGTTCACGCCCTGGTGTGGCGGAAGATTGGTGATTTTCACATCGCACAAGAGATTACACAGGACGCTTTTCTCAATGCCTACCGGAAACTCAGGACCTTGAAAAACCCGAACCAATTCGCAGGGTGGCTTTACGTGATCGCAGCGAACTTATCTCGCGACTGGCTCCGAAGGAAACGTTTACCTATGGAATCCATGGATGTTGAGGATACAAATGAGGTGGATAAAGTGTCATACTCTAAATATTTGGCAGAAAAACAAGAGACCGATGCCGATGAAACGCGTCGCGAGATCGTCAAGGAGCTCCTCCAAAAATTACCCGAAAGCGAACGCACAGTGATGACGCTCCACTACCTCGGCGAAATGACAATCAAAGCCATCAGTGAATTCCTCGGTGTCTCCCAGAATACCGTTAAAAGCCGGCTCAGTCGCGCCCGGAACCGTTTGCGGAAAGAGGAAGATGTCATCCAGCAGCACCTCGGCAGCTTCCAACTCCCGGAGCAATTGACAGAGAACATCTTACGCGAAGCTGCGCGTATCACGCCTATTGCCCCGACCCCAAGTAAACCGATGCTCCCATGGGTGATTTCTGCTGCCTCAGCCGTTTTGATTTTCATATTCGCTGGCGTTGGCACGCAATATCTCTTCCGTTTTCAGGAACCCTATAACCTCAACGCGACCTCGGAACCGACGGTTCAGATTATTGATGCTGTTTTTATTTACGACTCGCCCGCAAAACCCGCGATACGGAATCAACCCGGAAGTTCCCTTGCCCCAGGAAAAGGCCTTGGCGCAGGTCAAAAACCTGACGAATCCCTTGTTGCCACATTACCCATCGACACAACGGATGTTTCGATGCCGAAACCGCAATGGACCCAAACCAAGGGACCTGAAGGTGCTGCAATCCACCGTCTCTTCGCAGCAGCGAACGGCGATCTTTACGCCAGAACGGACACCGATCTCTATAGATTGGCAGACGACGGCAGTGTATGGCAACTCGTCAATGCTGATATGCCCGCTAACGGATCCTGGCATATCACAGCGCATGATAACCGCCTTTATGTTATCTCTGGGACGGAAATTCTCACTTCAATAGATAAAGGTCAGACGTGGGATGTGCTGGCGACACGTCCGGAAGGCACGTTGGTTGACCTCGTAATGACAGATGAAGTGTTTTACTTAGGACTCGCTGATGGCATATACCGTTCTGTCGATGCCGGTGAATCGTGGGTTGCTGTGAACAACGAAAGTCTGACAGGTAAGAAGATTCAAGCAATCACCGCTGTTGAAAATAATCTGTTTGTTGGGACTGATAATGGACTCTATCGCCGTCGTTCGGAAGGTTGGGAACAAGTACTTGTAGGTGGGGGTTCCAAGAATATCCGAGCATTGGCGAGTGCTGAGCGCAGGCTCTATGCTGCCGTAGGTGCTGCGGTTAAGAATCAGGACGTTTCGGGCACCGCATCAATGTCATTCCGAGTAGCAGATAACCACGCTCTATTCCTTTATCGCTCAACGGATTTAGGGGATTCGTGGCAGGCGTTAGAAGATTTTATGGAAACAATTACTTCGGACCGTATGGAACCAGCGTCTTCGGAGATAATTAAAGTCCGAATGGGTGGTACGTTTGACAGTCCAGAAACGGAAGTAATTTCGGGCCTCAAAATGGTAGCTGCACAAGAAAACCTTTGGGTCATAGACAACACGAATATTTATTCCTCAAATGACTCCGGTGAAACTTGGGTTGCTTCAGATGCAGCCTCAGACGTAGGCGTTGTTTCTACACTTGTGTCTTTAAATACGGGTACGTTCTATAAGAGCGGAGCGTCTGGGATTTATCGCACGACCGATGCAGGCAAAACATGGCACCAATTTAACACCGGATTAGTAAAAACGACCGTGCGGGACTTAGTTTCCACGCATAAGAGGCTTTACGCGAATACCGGAAGTGTGCTTGTTACCTCTTATGATGGTGGGGAATCGTGGGCATCCGTTCCGGTGCCCTCCCCGCTCTTCACGAGTCTTGCCAAGTTCAACGACACTATCTACGCCAGAGGCAGCAGCGGAATGTCGTCTCAACTTTTCTTTCTCTCTACTGAGGATAACGAAGTAATCCCTGTGCCCGGGATGCCGATTTTGACACCACAAACGGGTGAGGAAATCAAGAGCGCGTTTTTGGGGATAATTCCAGATGACGTTGAGAAAAACACTGGAGAGAAGGCGAAGCCAAACCCCGAAGATTTGGATATAGATGATTACAATGAAGTCATAGCAGATAGCATTATGGAGAATTACAGTGAAGTCGTGACGGATAGCATAGAGAAATTTGTGCGATCGCTCTTCGGGAGTTTCGCTGTCAGCGGCTCTACTTACTATATGGAATGTGAAGGCAAACTCTTCAGATGGAAACTCGGCGCGCTGGAATGGGTTGATACCGGACTCGTGGATGAAGGACCGTCAATTGACACTTTTACCAGCCTCGCTGATTATGGTGTCATCCACGCCAACCTCGCTGTTTCAGGGAAAACCGTCTACGTCGGTAAACGAGATAGGCACCTCTTTCAGTCCTTTGATGAAGGAGAGACGTGGAACGATGTTACTGCGGACCTTCCATTTCCCGTTGCGTCTTTTTTTCGGGGACTCGCTTTTGCTGGATCCACTATCTATGTAGCAACTGACAAAGGGGTTGCATTTTCAAGCGACGGGACCCACTGGCACACGGCGACCGATCTGGAAGGCACACCCATCGTTATAGAAAGATTTGCAGTGGACGGGACAACGCTATATGGAACCAGTGAGCAACGGGTGTATCAATTGAATGAGAACTCTGGAATATGGCAACAGATTGCGCCGGAAATTCCAATGCCTATTACCTCGCTTGCTGTTGATGGTAACGTGCTTTATGTCGGTACGGATGGCAGCGGTGTGTTACGTTTCACGCTTGATGAATCCGAATAAAAAACCTGAAATATACCAACAATCTAAGGAGATTGAAAAAATGTTAAAAATGACTTCGCAATCTACACCGATTGTAGCGCAAACTGTTTGTTTGCGTCGGAGATTGCACAAACTCATGGAACGGACATTGCTGTTAGCAACTTTATCCATAGCAATAGGGTTGGCACTGCCACTCTATGCGGACACACGCCAACTCCTCTTTGATGAGGATTCGATTAAAGACCCTGGCAGTTTGGTTGTGAAACTCCAAGACACGCGTGCAACAGTATCCGAATTTATTGTCTCCCAATTGTCCGAAGATATGCAGTGGATATTACTCGGATACGATGGGGCAAGTGAACCAACGCCTCAGCAGCAGAAGGTACTGCTTTCAGATTTGAACCGGCTGCTTGAGGCGGGCCCTCTCTACGATGTGCAACGATTCGCCGATATTGAACTCAGCGAAGAAACGCAGGAGCTCCTCGCGCAAAACTCGCAAAGTGGGGAAGCATTGGTGCGTCTAAACCGATATCTCTTATCAGATGTCTATCCTTATGAATTAGCCTCGCCTTCAGAGCCGCAACCGTATCCGCATTCTGCAGGAATTCAGACATGCCGAGAAAATTTGAGGCAGATAAAAATGGCACTGGATAACTATCGAGCTTCCAACGCCGATGCAGATCCACAGTGGCTTTCCGAACTTGCGCCACAGTATCTGGAGAAGTCATGTCTCCTTTGCCCGGCAGATCCGACAGCGGGAACTCCCGGCGTTCTCACTGAAGATGCGTCGGACCCGATCCTTCCGTGCAGTTACCTCTACGAGGTTCGACCTTCTGAAAAAGACGGGCAACACATGCTACAGACACAGGAAGGTGATATGACTCCGATCGTTCGGTGTGAACACCACCGTCTCAACCTAAGTGTCGATGGAAAACTCTATCGCAACGGTCCGCAAAGAGACATCTATAATAGCAATAAGATGGGGTTCTCCGTGCTCGCTGACGCGCTGCGGGACCTACGCAAACAACACGGTGAGGCACTTTTCAAGACCCAAAAAGGTAGAGAGAGCCTCAAACAAGCGATTGAAGAATTAGTCCTCAAACAATTCGTACCGCAACTACTGAATGCTTTGGATGGTGAGATTTACACACAACTTGAAGCACAACTCGGAAAAGGCATCCTTGAGACGCCAATGGGGATGGATATACTCAGAGAGGCAATGCCACAAGTCAGACATCAAATTAAGGAACAAGTCCAGTCGGAACTTGAAACACGGCTCGGAGTTGAGTTCTTTAAGACAGAAGAAGGGAAAGATATACTTCAACAGCTATCGGTGTTGATGTTGCCTGAAGGCACAAACTAACAGTTTATGCTACAAACACCGAAGCAAATTAAAAAAACAGAGGAGAAATTGCCATGTTAATGACATTGATTCAAAAAGAGATAATGCATCATATTCTGAGTGTCCGGTTCGTCGCGCTCCTGCTGATGTGTGTTTTGCTCATCCCACTGACCCTCTCCATCAACTATCGTAGGTATAACCAGAACCTCGTTGACTATCAGGAATCTGTGAAGCGGACACAGACAGAAGCGAAAGAAAATCCACCGAATGCACAGGATCCAAACACGGAAGTTTCTAAGTTTTTCCTCAAACCCACGCCTCTGAGCGTCTTCGCAAGCGGTTTAGAGGAGGCACTACCGACCTACCTTGGCATGACGCGTAACGGCGTGCGGCAAGGTTCTGCAGGCGTTTCGCAGGCATCCGTGGCGTATGCACTCGGGAACCTCGATTTTCTATTCATTGTCGGGACTGTTTTCAGTCTACTCGCGCTGCTGTTTACGTGTGATGCGGTTGCAGGAGAGCGGGAGGCAGGAACGCTTCGGGTAAACCTGTCAAATCCGCTGCCGCGAGATGTGTTTTTGTGGAGCAAACTCATCGGTGGATACATCGTGTTTGTCGTTCCGTTTTTGGTATCTTTCCTCTTAGGGTTACTCCTGATTGTCGGACAAGGATTTCCGCTTGGTGAGCTCAAAGTTGCACTATCAGTGTTGGGTCTGACGCTTATTTCGTTACTCTATATTGCTGTGTTTTTTGCGATAGGTGTGGCGATTTCGACCTATCTGGACAACGCCAAGACTGCACTGATTATCGCTTTTACGTTTTGGGTGTTTGCCGTACTGATCGCACCCCGCGGCGCGTTTGTCGTCGCGAAGCTCGTCTCGCCGACTCGGACCCAGCAGGCTGTTTATATGGAAAAAAACGCGCTTCGCAACAATCTGAATAAAGATAAGGAAGAGCAGCTCAGTGAAAAAATGGCACTGGCTTTCAGCAGCGGTGGGGATAGCATCAGTATTAACACGGGTGACCCAGAGACGCAAAAAAAGTTGGATAAGCTCAGGGGCCCAATTGATGAACAGTTTCGACTGGCGTACCAAAATCAAGCAGGTAAAATTGATCGAGGCTATCAACGTGAAAAGGACCGGCAAGAGCAGGTTGGTGAGATGCTTTCCCGGATTGCGCCAACCGCCTCGCTCACCTATTTTGCAATGAACCTGACACAGACAGGGAAATTAAAAAGGGATACCTACTTTCAAACGGGTGAGCGATATTATGACCGACTTGAGGGTTCGTATTTCAGCGAAATTTCAGATGACGCACTTGCGCAGATTATGCAAATTGCGAATCGGATGAATACTTCTTCTGAATCCGAGACAGATAAAATCCTGCCGCTCCCAACCTTGACAGAGCCTTCTTTGTCGGACACATTGCGTCGTTCTGCGGTAGATGTCCTCTTGCTCGGTTTCTTTGCCATAGCGTTTACGACGGTGGCGTTCCTGAAGTTCTTCCGTTCTGATATATGATGCACACGTAACTGTTTGTAAGGGCGGGGCTCCCCGCCCGATTACTTCCGTTCTGATATATATCTGATATATAGAGGTAAAACAGCATGAAATACATATTTTACACACTGCTTTTTCTCCTACCCTTTTCTGCCGCGGCGGGAACATTTATTGAAGCCTTTGATGGTAAAGATATGGAGGAGTGGCGAGAGCTCGTTCAAGTAAATAACCCGCCTGGTCTTTGGGAGATCGTTAAGGGTGAACTTGAGGTCGTCAATCGTGAACCCTCTCTGTATTTCTTTATAACTGGAGATGAGACATGGGAAGACTATACTGTTGAATTTGATGTCAAGCCCCTCAAAAAACACGGTATTGGTGGCATCGCGATTGCTGCGCGAGTGAAGGAGTCTTGGTTGGTATACTGTGCTATTCGCGATATAGTGAAGGCAATCGGTGATAAACCCCCGGTTCACGAGATAGGAAGTTATTGCTTAGCCGGTGATTTGCACGATACCGTCTTCATACGAATCGCCGCTGCGCCTCACCCGCTTCTAAAATTGGATAAGTGGTCCCATCTGAAATTAGATGTCTCTGAAGGTATGCTTACCTTCTGGGTTAATGCGGAACAGGTTATGGGACCTACGGAATTCCAGTTACCTGGAATTGTTCAAGACGAACTTGGGTTCCCTGGCTTTCTAACAGGCGGTGCCGGTTTCGGACTGGCGAATTACACAGCGCGTTTTGATAACATCACTGTCACAGGTGATGGCATTCCAAACAGGGGTGGGTTATCGGTAACACCCGGAGGAAAACTCGCGACAACGTGGGGGAATTTAAAGCGGTTTTAGAGAAATATATCAAGGAGATATTTGATGAAATTCATACGCCTTATAGCATTGCTGCTCTTTTTACCTTCCTCTGCCTTTGCAGGGACGTTTGTAGAAACATTTGATGATGAAAATCTTGATGAATGGCAGGAAATTGTCCTCTTGGATTTTGACCCCGTGCCCGATACTTGGGAGATTATTGATGGTGAACTTCAAGGGACGATTCATAGCGGGTTGCCCCATCTCCTGACGACAGGTAATGAAAAGTGGCGCAATTATATCGTCGAAGTTGATGTATTCCCTCTTGAAAAGCATGGGCCCGGAAATATTGGAATAGCTGCGCGAATTCAAGGAACTGTGGGGACACTTAGTCTCATTGGCGATTACCCCTTTCCCTTTCCGGCTGATGACGGACGGACAACAACCTGTTTTGGTGGTGATTTTCACGGCAATAAATTTCGGATGTTTGGTAGTGGTGTCAGTCCGTTGTTAGAATTAGAGACTTGGGCCACTATAAAGCTTGAAGTCAATGAAGACATCTTTATACTTTGGCTGAATGGAGAGAAAGTTCTGACCGGCAAGGATGAAACTTTTACCTTTTTGGAGGGGCGTGTGGGTTTAGGTGTCGCGAATTATACGGTGAGATTCGATAATTTGGTAATCTCTGGCGATGGTGTACCAAACAAGGGTAGGAGGTTGTCGGTAACATCCAAAGGAAAACTCGCGACGACATGGGGGAATTTAAAGCGGTTTTAGGAAGTGGCACTGGACAAAAATTTAGAATATTTTTTATTTTTTTTAAATTATGCAACCTTTTTGCCTTAAGATGGTATCTTAAGTAACATGTCGCCTTTACGTTGTAGTGCGATGCACATCGCATGAATCAGAATCAACGGTATGAATGCCTTAGGGCATTCCAAATCAACGGTATGAAGCCCGTGTGGGCTTCACCGGGGTATTCATGCCTTAATGGCATGAACCGGGGCGAGTACGCCGCAAAACTTTTAGTTTGCGACACACGGAAGCACAGCCTAACAGGCTATGCTACGGAAGAGAGTAAGGTGAAAAAAGGTTTCGTAGATTGTTGCAGTTATGCTAAAATTGGCGGAATATAACTACAATTGAATCTGTTCGTTAAAGTCATGGAGTCTTCTGATGGAAAGAGAAAACGATGTTCAACTGATTTATAAGATTTTGTCTGGAAACGATGAGGCGTTCGCGACTTTAGTGCGGAGGCATCAAAAGGGTGTTCATGCGCTTGCGTGGCGCAAGGTAGGCGATTTTCATGCTGCTGAAGAGATTACACAAGATACGTTCCTTCAGGTCTATAGAAAACTCACGCAGCTCAAGAACCCGAATCAATTTTCGGGATGGATGTATGTGATCGCCAGTCGATTGTGCCTTAAATGGATTCGCAAGAACAAAGTTGTCACGCAATCGTTCGACGACACGCACACCGGTGAAATGGAGAGAGCCTCTTATAACCGTTATGTATCCGATCAGCGTGAAATGGAGGATAGGGAACATCGCCGCGAGGTTGTCAAGAAACTGCTATCAAGATTGCCGGAGAGTGAACGCACAGTTGTGACACTCCATTATCTCAGCGAGATGAAGGTAAAGGAAATTGGGAAGTTCTTAGGTGTATCGGCAAACACGATTAAAAGTCGGCTGCGTCGCGGACGCAAGCGTTTACAAGAGCAAGGGGAAGAAGTCCTGGTTCGCGAAACACTGCAAGGTGTCCAATTCCCCGCCGATGTGACTGCGCGCATTCTGCGTCAAGTCGCTGACATAAAACCGGCTCCCGCTCCGGTTGGAAAGCCGTTGTTGCCGTGGGCAGCTCTCGGTACGGCTGCGGTTCTGGTGCTTTTGATATTCGGTGCCAGCCATCAATACCTAACTCGATTTCAGAAACCTTACAGTTTCGAGGCGGAAGCTGAACCGACCATCGAAATTATTGATGCTTTTGTTGTCCTTGATACGCCAGCGAAACCGGCTGTGCGAAATCAGGTCGGACGCGACGCGACACCCGGTAAAAATAGTAGCACGGGGACGCAAGCCGCTGATACAAGTACAACATCTGTTCCGTCAGAGGATTCCACATTTTCTACGGCGCAATGGACACAGGGCAATACGCCGCCATCTGGTTATGTCCGTAATATCTTCGCTGCGTCTGATGGGGATCTCTATACCGTTTCACCAACAGGCATATACAGAGCACCGGTGGAGGCAACGCGATGGACACGTGTTGATACGAGTATTCCATACACTTACGATCCAATGCCGATCGCGGAGCATAATGGCGCACTTTATATTGTTTCTAACGATGAGATATTTACTTCAGCGGACAGCGGAGATACGTGGCAGACATTGGGCCCCCGACCAAAGGGACGCGCCGTTGGATTTGTAATCACTGACGCGTCTGAACAGCAAGGCGTACCTGCGGATATAACAATGTATCTTGCCGTGAGGGATACGGGGGTTTTTCGATCGACAGACAGAGGAACAGAGTGGGATGCTCTGAACAATGGCTTGGCAGACAGAATCATCACTGCAGCGGCGAATATTGAAAAAACAGTATTTGTTGGGACAGAGAGCGGTCTCTACCGTCTTGCGTCAGAGACTTGGAAAAAATTACCTCTTGGCACTTCGGATGCCATCTGTTCTTTAACGGTGTCTGGTAAGAATCTTTATGCCGGTACAGCCCCTGAGATTTTGGTCAGATTCCCGCTCCCAATTGACGTAGAGGCGGCAGCCGAGGAAGAAGAGAGCAGAGAGTATTCGGTTCGGAGTTTTCGTTCCTCGGATCTGGGAGACTCGTGGAGTGAAATCAGGCATGTCCATACATCTCGACCCATGATGCTACCCTCGGGTGTGATGGTTTTGGATGTTGATGAAACGCTCTTGGTGTTAGGTGTTTTCCCATCGCGTTCCACAGATAGTGGGCAAACGTGGACAGCACTCGAATTTGACCAGCACTTTACAACAGTTAGCAGCCTGGGAGTCGCTGCAGTGAACGAGCAGACGTTTTATAAAGTCGGGGTCTTTGGAATTCAGCGCACGACCGATGCTGGTGAGTCGTGGCACCTATTTATGGACGGGATGCTGGGAACGAGAATGAATGAATTGGTTGCCTTCAATGACAAGCTATACGCATTTACGGGTTATGAGGTACATGAATCAACCGACAATGGTGTGTCTTGGGAGAAAATTTGGATTGATGGCGAGGATAACGCTGGCATTGGTTACAAGCATGATTCAAAACTGTTGGTTGACGACGGGACACTGTATTTTGTTTCTCTTGCAGAAGAGGCGTTGCGAATTTGTCGTTTATCCGCAGATGGTAGGACATTGACCCCAATTCAGGGTGTTCCTGCTTTCGATGAAACCCTGTCTCTTAAGTTGTGGGAAGATGGCGAAAAAGCCCTGGATATGGACATATCTAAAGGTCATGACATGAGATATATCGTTTTTGAAGAAGGGGTCAGAAGCCAAACGACGGCAGTTTCTGACGGAACGTTCTATGTAGAATACAGACGTAGGCTTTTCAAATGGAAACCTGGCGATCCAAAGTGGACGAATATGGGGTTAATAGACACCAGTCGACTGCTTGATGGCGAGTTCAGAAGTGGGTTCAAATTAGCGGTTTCGGGTGAAACCGTCTACGTCGGTAAGCGGGATGGTACACTGTTTCAGTCGCTGGACGGTGGAAATAGTTGGCGAGATGTTACACCCAGTCTTCCGCTCGGTTTTACCCTTTTCAAGGAGATCGTTTTTGTAGGTTCAACGGTTTACGTCGCAACGGATAAAGGGGTCTTGCGTTCAGAAACGGGGGCACACTGGCGCGTGTTGACTGATAGTGCTGGGGTGCGTCCGGTCATCGTTAAATTCGCTGTGGATATGACTACGGTTTATGGTATAAACGATGAAGGTACTTATCGCTTGGATGCACAGAATCAATGGGAAAAAATTTCTTCAGGAACGTTAGGCGAAGTGGCTTCTCTTGTTGTGATGAACGATAGACTCTATAGTGCCAGTGCAAGTGACGGGATATTTCATATTTCGCTTGCTGAAGGACAGTAGGTAGTCCAGTTGCCTGCTGCGTTCTCATCTTCTTGTAGGAGCGAGTTGTGCTCGCGACCTGTACTCCTAAAATTTGATTTGAATAAAAGCAAAACATAAATGGACTCCAATTCTTCCGACTCCCCCAACACAGCATCAGCATCGCGTCCATCGGCAATAAAGACGCTCCGGCGTTTTTTCTTTGTTGCGTGGCACGTCAGCCCGTTCGGCGCGATTGTTCAGGCGATCATAACACTCATATACGGGTGTATTCCTGTTGGCATACTCTGGGCAAGTCGAGGACTCGTGAACCTCATTGTGGCGATTCTTGCTAATGAAACAGAGCCGAGTTTACAGACCGCAGCACCTTGGGTGATCGCATTGGTACTTCTGGCGATCCTCAGAAATGTCACTGGCACTTACGATAGTTACTTGCGCTGGAAGATGCAGGGACGCATTAAACTCCACCAGCAGCGCGCCCTGATAGAAGCCGCAACACAGATCAACTTTGCGTTCTTTGATCAGCCACAAACCTACGATTTGATACAGCGGGCGCGGCAAGCCCTCGGTCATCGACTCACCAATGTACTTCGGTTCTTGACAGAGATTGGGCAACTCTTCGTAACGCTCGTCGGGTATGGTGTGCTTTTATGGATCGCGGATCCCCTGTTAGTGCTTGTGGTCGTGTTACCCGCCATTCCTTCCGCATGGCTCAAAATTAGGTCAGCCGAGAGCGGATATATTCACGATTACGATGCGACACCGATCCGTCGCATGATGGCGTATACGCTCAGTTTATTGCTCGGTTCATCCTCTGGACAAGAAGTGCGGCTCTATGGACTGAAGGATCATCTCTTTGGACGCTGGCAAACGAATCACCAAAAGTGGCGAAAAGAATCGCTTGCCAAAGCCTGGCTACAAGCAAGAGCCTCCATTGGTACAACCGTTGCTGAAGTGCTTGCCTATTCAGTCGCGATTTTCATACTTGCAGCTCGAATTGTAGATGGACAGTTAACCATCGGCGATTATGTCGTCCTTATCGGTGCAGCAGCGACTTTTCAAGGAAATCTTGAAAGTTTGCTCTCAGCGATAGAAGATACCCTGCAAGATTTGCCGTTGCTCCGAGATTTGCAGGCCTTCCTCGAACGCGCAAAGACTGATCGCAGTCAGTCAGGAGATGAGACGTTTCCACAGGCCCTAAAACAGGGACTGGAGGTGCGCAACCTCCGGTTCCGATACCCAGAAGGGCACGAAGACGTGTTAGAGGACATAAACTTTCAAGTGCGTCCGGGTGAGATTGTCAGTATTGTCGGTGTTAACGGTGCGGGGAAGTCAACGCTCATAAAACTGTTGCTCGGTTTGTATCAGCCCGATGCGGGGACTGTCCACTATGATGGCGTGAACGTTACTTCGATTAACCCTGAGCAGATCGCGCTAAACTGTGCCGCTGTTTTTCAGGATTTCGCGCGATTCCGTAGACCCCTTCGGGAAGAATTGAATCCAGGGCCCCCGAACTTTCACATTGACGACGAAACGCTCCGGCGCGTTATCTATGAAGTCGGACTTGCGGATCGTTTTCAAACCTTTTCACGCGGTTTGGATACCTTCCTGGATCCCTCACTCGGTGAAGAAGGGACGGGTGTCGAGCTCTCTGGCGGTGAATGGCAGAAAGTCGCGCTCGCTCGCGCTTTGGTCCGAAACCCGCAAGTCCTTGTGCTTGACGAACCGACTGCCGCCTTGGACCCACAAGCTGAGGTCGAACTCTACCAACGTTTCATTAAACTCGCAGCAGGACGCATGACATTCCTGATTTCGCATCGTATCGGATCCGCACGGCTTGCAGACCGTATCTTGGTATTAGATGCAGGTAAAATTGTTGAAGACGGCACACACGATGCCCTGCTTGCCAGAAATGGACGCTATGCCCAATTTTTCAGAGCACAGGCACAATGGTACCAATAAAAAGAGGATGCCCCAATGCAAAACACGAATGGGAAACTGAAAACTTGGGGATTAGCTGCTAAAGAAAGTTTCCTCGCTTATGTCCGAACGCTGGTTATTATTTGGCAAAGCGGACCTTTCGCGGTCTTGGGCATGACGCTTCTTACCTTATCGCTTGGGGTTGTCCCGGCGTGCCAGTTCTTTGTAACAGAGCATCTCGTGAATACAATAACTGCTGCGATAGGCGACGCAAACTGGTGGCGAATGGTCCTACCGTGGCTCATCGGATTGCTAAGTTTACGCATTCTTAGCGTCGCTGTTGACTTACTTCGCGAACCGTTGTATATCCACTTAGGCGAAAACATTGAAATCTGGATTAATGAGAGCGTTACTCGGAAAGTGGATACGACAGAACTTATCGACTTACAGACCGGAGAATTTCAGAATGCCCTTGAGCGGGCGCGTGGTGTCTCCGGGCTTGCGCTTCAGGAAATCCTCTGGTATTTCGTTGACAGTCTTCAACAATTCATCAGTATTGTTACACTTGGGATTCTGCTCTGGCGGTACCATCCGTTGTTGGCACTGCTGCCCGCTTTAACGGGTATGGCTTCTTGGTGGAGCGATGCGCGTTTCACGGTAGACCTTTACGATTTTGATGTAGAGCAGACACCACAACGTCGAGAACGAGATGCGTTAGAAGGAACGCTGACCGACCGTGGTGCCGGTAAAGAAGTTCGATTATACCAAGCGCAGGACTTATGGATAGAACGGTGGCATAAATTAGGACAAGGGTTGATAGACGGACAAATGGGAATCCGACGGCGTAAATTTTCAGTCTGTCTCTCCCTTGACATGACTCGCGGGTTGTTATATGCCGCCTCACTTATCCTTTTGTTGTTTGAGGTCTTTCGTGGCGATTTGACGGTTGGCACTTATATCGCTGCTGCCGCTGCTCTGGTTCAATTGGATGGTATTTGGAACGAGATAGCGGGTCGATTTCAAGGGATTGTAGAATTGATGCGTCCATTGTTTGGGGATCTGTATCAGTTTTTAGATAGAAAGTCCGCGAAGATGACTCAGGAGCGTAAGGACCCATCGGACACGAATGGCAATGAATTAATTGGAAACAGGGCGGTTCAAGATATTGGGATAGAAAACGTTTCATTTTCGTACCCAAATTCGCAAGAACTTGTGCTAAACCATGTAAACTTAACATTGAAAAAAGGGGAGCGCGTCGCACTTGTTGGACCTAACGGTGCTGGGAAGACCACATTGGCACGCCTACTCTTAGGACTCTACCATCCGCGCACAGGCACGATTCATATAGGGAATGTCCCTTTAAACGAAGAAAATCGTCAGGAGTGGTTGATGCAGTGCAGTGCTGTCTTTCAAGACTTTACGCAGTACCATCTCACCGCACGCGAGAATATCATCTTTGGTGACTTGGAACACCCCGAACGCATGGAAACGGCATCTGTTGCTGGTGGTGCCGCTACAGTTGTTGACGGGCTTACAGAAAGCTATGAGACTGTCCTCGGCCCTACCTTTGGCGGACGCGATCTCTCTGGCGGTGAATGGCAACGTCTCGCAACAGCGCGGAGTTTTATGCGCGAAATGCCTTGGCTGGTTGTCCTTGACGAACCAACTGCTGCCCTTGATCCACTCGCGGAGCAGGCGGTTTATGAACGGTTTATTGAGCGAAGTGCCGGACGGACATCGGTGCTTATCTCGCACCGCCTCTCTTCTGTCCGCACCTGTGACAGGATCCTCGTCCTGGATAACGGCAGAATTGTGGAGGACGGGGACCATGAAACATTATTGGCAGAAGATGGACTGTATGCACAGTTTTTTAAAGCACAGGCGCAGTGGTATGTTTGAGGGTATGTTCCCCAACAGGTGCGGCAAGGAGGAACAGAACATTGAAATTCTACGAAGGATTTTCAACAGGACTCTCTGTTATTCGGCAGGAGAAATTGCGCTCAGCACTCACAATGCTCGGCATCGTCATTGGCGTTGCTGCCGTCCTCGCCATGCTCGCTATCGGTGATGGCGCGAAACGCATCGTCATGCAAGAGTTTGAAAAATTTGGCGGTCACTTTACGGTGAGACGGAATCCTTGGATTTGGCGTGGTGACCGCGTCTTCCCAAACCGTAGTGGTGAGTATATCAAATACGAAGACATCCTTGCAATCGAGGCTGAATGCCCGTCTGTCGAATTTGTCAACCCCAGTGTGTCTTCTGAAATCCTTGCACAAACCAGTGATGGTGCCTCGAAATGGACAGAATGCGAGGGCGTTAGTTCCCACTTCCCAACTGGGATGAAGTGGGAAATTAAACACGGGCGTTTCTTCTCCGAAAATGAGTTCAATAACCGCAGAAAAGTCTGTTTGCTTGGTTTAGAAGTCGCAACGGAACTTTTTGGAGATCAGAACCCCGCTGGCAAAGAGATCAAACTCTCGCTTCAAGGTGGCAGACCTAATCGTTTTCTTATCTTGGGCGTAATGGCTGAACGCGGCACAAGCCTCCAATACGGCTTCAGCTGGGACGACATCGTTTTCGTCCCTTTGACGACTGCACAAGACAGGTTTAAAGGGAAGCACTATGTCAACTATATCAACGTCAGGGCAATAGACGCTGATGCTATCGAGAAAGCCGCTGAGGAGGTCAAAGCCGTTCTCAGAAAACGCCATCGCAACCAAGACAACTTTTTCGATATTAGTTTCGCGACCGCAGCCGTCCAAGAACTCGATAAGATTAGTCGCATTATCAAAATTATGCTGAGCAGTATTGCTGGGTTTTCGTTGTTTGTTGGGAGTGTCGGCATTATGAATATGATGCTGGTGTCAGTGAATCAACGCACCCGTGAAATTGGCATCCGTCGCGCGATTGGTGCAAAACGGGGAGATATTTTCTTGCAGTTTCTGATTGAAGCCGTTGTGATGTGCGGTATTGGCGGTTTATTGGGTATCGGTCTCGGCATTGGTATTGCGTATGGGTGTTCACACATCGCTGTCAAAATCGTTAAAGTGATCCCACACTGGCCCGTCGCGCTCTCACTTGAATGGATGGCAGTGTCTGTTAGCATATCAACCTTCATCGGTATCGTTTTTGGACTCTATCCGGCAGTAAGAGCCTCACAAATCTCACCAATTGAGGCACTGAGAACGGAATGAGTTATATAGTGTGCTGGCGACAGTATAGGCAGCTTTAATAGTTACCATATTACCCCTTCTTCTCTCCTTCCAAAAAGATAATGCAACTTTTTGACTCCCGAAATCCGTCACTTAAGTTAAAAGACGATAGCAAGGGGCTGGTGATGAAACAGAACGACGCTGAACTCATTCAACAGGTGTTAAAAGGTAACCAAGATGCCTTTGGTCCTTTAATCAGAAAATATCAGAAAGGGATTCACGCGCTTGTGTGGCGAAAGATTGGCGATTTTCACATCGCACAAGAGATTACACAAGACACGTTTCTTAAAGCATACCAGAAACTGGGAACTTTGAAAAACCATAACCAGTTTCCGGGATGGCTGTATGTCATCGCAGCAAATTTATGTGCTGACTACTTCCGAAAGACACCCCTGCCAGAACAATCCTTGGAGATTACCGACGTAAACGAGGTGACACAAGTGTCATATTCCAGATACATGGCTGAACAGCAAGCGGCGGAGGCTGATGCATCTCGTCGCGAAGTCGTTAAGAAGCTCCTCCAAAAACTACCGGAGAGTGAGCGTACTGTGATGACGCTCTACTATCTTGGTGAGATGACAATCAATGCCATCAGTGAGTTCCTCGGTGTATCTCCGAATACTGTCAAGAGTCGGCTCAGCCGCGCTCGCAACCGTTTAAAGAAGGAAGAAGATATGATTCGACAAAACCTTGGCAGTTTCCAACTGCCTACGAATTTAACAGAGACCATCATGCAAGAAATCTCGCGTCTCGCCCCCGTTGGACCCGCTGGAAACAAACCGTTGGTGCCGTGGGTCGTTTCTGCTGCCTCAGCCGTTGTGATTTTCTTACTGATGGGGAGTGGCGTGCAGTACCTCTCCCGTTTTCAGAGACCCTACGACCTAAACGCTACATCTGAAGAGACAGTTGAAATTATTGAGGCGGCTTTCGTTTTGAATTCACCTGCGAAACCTGCGGTGCGGAATCAGGCTGGAAATTCAACCGTGCCCGGTAAGAGTCCCGGAGCAGGGCAGCAACCTGATACACTGCTTTTTGCTGCGCTACCCGTCGATGAAAAAGTAGAGATCTCAACGCCGGAACCGCAATGGGTACAAACAAAGGGCCCCGAAGGAGGGCATGTCAACGCGCTTTTCGTAACAAGTAACGGGGATGTTTATGCTGGAACGAGAACAGATCTCTATAGGCTGGGAGATGATGGAAGTATATGGAACCTAATTAATTCCAGTGAGGCATTTCAAGGTTTGTGGCAGATGGCAGAAGGCAACAATACGCTCTATGTTGTTTCTGAGACTGAGATCCGTACTTCCGTGGATAGAGGTGAAACCTGGAAGGTGCTCGGTGCGCGCCCGGAAGGACACCTGATTGGCATCGTCATAACAGAGAAAGTACTTTACTTAGGACTTGTTGGCGGTGTATTTCGCTCTGTAGATGCCGGTAAATCGTGGGCTTCTTTAAATGATGGTTTGGCGGATAGAAAAGTCCGTTCACTCACCGCAGTTGAAAATACCCTATTCGTGGGAACTGATTCCGGACTCTATCGACTTGATTCGGAGGGTTGGAAGCAATTACCAATTGCTGGTAAAACCGAGAATGTCCGAGCGTTGACAAGTAGCGAACATCGCCTCTACGTGATTGTGGGCGAGGAGGTTAAAAATCAGGTAACCTCGGAGCTGATGTCAATGCTGACGACGCGTAAGGCTTCGCTGTCGCTTTACCGCTCGACAGACTTGGGGGATTCCTGGCAAGCCATAGCACCTGAGAAAATCCTTCCGGTGAAAACATCTGGAGTTACCTTTGGGACATCTGACACGAAAACGGAGCCGACATCCAGCATCAAAATGGTTGCCCGCCAAGAAAGCCTTTTAATCTTGGATAGTGGTCGCAGTTATTATTCAAGTGATGCAGGTGAAACTTGGACGGTCTTGTATTCAAGTCATTCGGACATGGATAAACCGCCTGTTGTGGTGATGTTGGACGAAAAGACATTCTACAGCGGTGGGCAAGATGGTATTCAACTCACAACGAATGCCGGTCAAACATGGGAACAGTTTAACACAGGATTGGTGAACACGTCCATCGTGAATTTAGTCGTTTCACATGATGTTCTCTATGCAAACAGCGGGCGCGGACTTCTATCTTCGGCTGACGGCGGCGTATCGTGGATACCTGTTTCAGGCGACCCAGGAAACGTCATAAGCATGATGGCGTTCAATGATGTCCTCTACGCCAGGGGTTCCAAAGATATGAAACCGAGCCTTTTTCGTTTATCTGTGGAAGACGATAGGTTAACCCGGATCTCTGGCATGCCGGGTTTGGGCGATACCCTATTTGATAGCAGGCAGTTGGATGAAGATATCAACTTGGCACTTTTGGAGACTATTGAAGGTGAAGATGAAGTAAACCTTGAAAAAGGCGAGAGACTGAATCCTGAACAGTTTGATGCAGACAAGTTCAATGAAGCCTATAGTAAGATTATGGAGGAAACTATGGCTAAACACCTTCGGTCATTTCTTGGAAGTTTCGCTGTCAGCGACGGAACCTACTATATGGAAGCCGATCGGAAACTCTTCAGATGGAAACCCGGTACGACTGAGTGGTACGACACGGGGTTAACAGATGAAGGTGAGGCTACGTTCGCTTTTAGCGAATTTAGTGATATTGCTGCTATAGGTTTCAAAACGGCTGTGTCGGATAGCACGGTTTATGTCGGGAAACGGGATGGACACCTCTTTCAATCCTTCGATGAAGGGAACACTTGGAACGATATTACTGCGGATCTTCCGTTTTCTGTTACGGAATTCAAAGCGATTACTTTTGCCGGATCAACTGTTTCTGTCGCAACCGATGTGGGTGTCGCGTCCTCAAGCGACGGAAAACAGTGGCATGCTGTGACCGATGTTGAAGGAACACAGGTCGTTGTGGAGAAACTCGCAGCGGACGGGTCAACTGTATATGGCGCGACCGAAAAACGCGTGTATCAGTTGAAAGAGAATACTAACGCATGGAAACAGGTCACGCCTGAAGTTCCAGGCACGATTACCTCTCTTACTATTGATGGTGATACCCTTTATATCGGGACCCTTGGTCGCGGTGTACTACGTTTCGCGCTTGACGAAACATCTGTGGATGATGAACAGGAGGGTGCCTCTGGTGATTCCAAAAAGATAGGAGAATAGAACGGGACCTACCTCGACCACTTCTTTTTAATGTAAACGCGCTTCCCTAAAAATCCGTTATATTCTACATAACAGAAATTTGATGAGGGAGCAAAAAAATATGTATCCTATGAAGATTGATTTCAAAGGAAAATATAATGCCGATAAGCGAGGTTTCTGCCTAAAGAAACCTCGCTTCGTCGTTGCTATGGCTGTTGTTTTAAGTTTTATTTATGGGCAGAGTGTATCAGCTCAGAAAGTACTCATGGAAACAGGGTTTGAAGACCATGTGCAACCCAATGCGGAGAGTCCATTTCAGCCGTCTACAAAAACTGTTAAAAATGGGGAAAAATCACTCGAAATTTTCTCCGAGGTAGAGCATGAACTTCATATATCCGGGCACCCTTTGGAAACTAATGCATCTGTCGTCTCGCTTGAATTCTGGGTCTATATTGAGAGAGGCGAGCAGTCTTTTGCTGTCAGCATGCATGCTGCTGACAAATCGTTTGACAATAATGCTGGCGGTCCTTATATTGAATGGTATGACGGTGATATCCGCTACCACGTCCATCAGGGGGATCCGTGGCGTGAAATTGTCGCCTACCCCGTCAATAAATGGCATTACGTTCGGATTGTTGCCAATTTTAGGGAAGATGTATTTGATTTTTACACGGGCAGGGACAGAGACGCGGCTTTGGCTTCGCGACTGAAAAGAAATCTTGAATTTCAGGACCCTGCGACCGCACCCCGACCGAAATGGTTTCTTATTTTCGCATGGGCGATGGATGCTCGCGGTTATATGGATGATTTGCTCATCTATGAGGGCGATGAACCCATAAGTCTTGCTGTTGAACCGACTACAAAACTGACAACGCTCTGGGGACGACTTAAAAAAGAATAAATTGGAAATTATTCAATATGGCATTCCCCGGGAGTGTGGTCGCTTGCGGCACATTTTTCAGACATCTGCCAAAATATTTACACATCCAATCCTTCCGTAACGTTTGACAGGAAAAACCTTCATCTGTTAAAATAGACAGGACCAGAGAAAGCGATTGCAAGTCGTTTCTACCCGTGAATAGGAGACCTCGGTGAAAGAGAATATATTCATTTTACTTCTGCTACTTTTAACCACGCTTCCACTCGCAGCAGCTGAATCTCCAAATGGAACAATCCCTTTCGATTGTCCTGATGTACCAAATCCCAAATTCCAATTCCATTTCACGCGTGAACTCATCTCACTTGCCGTCACGACCTTTCCCTTCAACACCGTAGAAAACATTTACATCCATGTTTATGACGATGAGATGGGTCTTTTTGACAAACTCGTTGGGTATTACACCGAAAATTTGGAAGCGGAAAACTGGCACAACTCGCATGAAGACAGCACAAAGCACCTCTATATTCTGGAGCGACCTACCCCAGCCGAAAGCCGACAGGTGGATAACGCCATTTTAGGACTTTTTGCGCTTGTGAGAAGCGACGGTGATGTATATCTCCTAAACATTGTTGGCAATGTTCCACCGAAACAGGTGCGGAAACTCTTGACGGACCTGGGTAACATCGGCATTGATATTTCTGTGCTGAAGTCGATCGGCGAACTCTCACTCCCAGAACCTGAAGAGCTATCAGAAGGGCTGCCGCTGCCAACGTTGTTTCGGATGCGTAAAGACTCCACTGTTGCCAACACAACTGACAGGGCGCTGTTTTCTGCTTCCTATGAAGAGAACCATCACGGACATTGGACCTACCGCGAGCATCCAATCGAACGCATTCAAATGCGATCAAGCGACATAAAACAGGTGGCTGCGATAAGCGATGGATTGAAAAATGGTGCCGGGGACATCACCGAGTTACTGGATGGCTTGTCGTCAAACAACGACTCTAAGGACATACCGAGGTTCATCGTGCTGCCAGCGGAAAAAACGATTACAATTTGGGCAGGCCGCATGATGGATGAAACACAGCCTACTATGCTCGTAAAATCGTTTCAGACAACGGACGGGGACCCAATCCATGAGATCGTAATTCGAGAGAACCAGTACACTGAAGCAAATACGATTCGGGCAGCACTTGAAAAGGGACCTGTAGAAATTGGAGCAGCAGTTGATGCACTCCCTGACGCAGTGCCAACTTTTGAAAGGGTAGAATTTTTGATTGAAGAGGTAGATTCGCAACGGACAGCGATAATTACGGCAATCGAGAAACCACCTGCGTTGCGATTTTATACGGACGGGGCACCGCACCTTGGATTCAACCGCGTTACCGGATGGGAACTTGGCGCAGGCATCGAATCCGGTTTTCGAGCGCAGAAAAAACACAGATCAGCCTTTACCTTCGGTTTTTCTTCTGAATCTGCTGGAGAAGATAACTCGAAATTGTTCGGACGGATTGGTTACGGATTCAGCGACAAACAACCCTACTACCGGGTTGGTGGCAGAGCCGTTTGGAAAGAACCGTATTCATGGCAATTCAGGGTAACTGCCCAGTACCAGCGTGGGACGAGTATCATCGCTCCCGATCTTTTCTCTCACTATAACGATACAGCGACGTTAATTCTCCGGATGTTCGGGGTTCCAGACCATCAGGATTACTATTTGCGGCACGGAGTTGAAGTCGAATTGGAATGGAAAGCGGTTTTCCCAATGCGTCCACTCCAATTTCTGCGACTCAATCATTCGTTTAAGTTGATTTTACTCGCTGAGTCACATAACAGTTTACAAAAACACACGGATTGGCATCTTTTTAATTGGGGGTCAAAGTCAGAGGCGCGGGAAAATCCGTTGATAACTCCCGGACAGATGCGGAGTGCCATGTTCCGATACGATTTTGATACTCGCAATAATTATCTCGGTTCGCACCATACTTTTTTCGTTGAGCATAGCAACCCAACGTTAGGTTCCGATTTCAATTGGACGCGTTTTCAAGCGCATCTGCGGTATGCCTACCCACTTGGCGATCATCAAATCCGAGCCAGAGCAGTCGTCGGCTCCGCGACAGCACCACTCCCGATTCAGCGGCAGTTCGTGATGGGGGGTATCGGAACGCTTAACGGCTATCCGCTCTATGCATTTGCTGGTGATGCTGGACTCCTCTTCAACATAGACTTTCTCTATCATTTGTTTAACTTCGGTAACCACAGTTTTTCTGCTGCCCTCACTCTTGATGAGGGACAAGTCTGGAATCTATCCGAGAACCCGCTCGGTTTCGATCCAAAAGGGAGCGTGGGTATTGGCTTGCAATATGAGACGGACGTTGATGTTTTCAGGTTCAACGTTGCGAAAGCGTTTGATGCTGAGCAAGGGGTTCGGTACAATTTCATGTTCTTCTACAGTTTTTAGTTTTTATCTAACGCGAGAATGCTAAAAATATGCAACTTTTCACAGAGCTGTTTGTAGTAACATAAAAGGTGTACCCTTCAACCCTACTATATAAGCACACGCTCCGAAATATTCAAGGAATAAGAGAATGCCGAAACGCACAAATCATGCTTTGATAATATCTCTGGGTGTCCATATCGCAGTCGTGTTAGCGGTCTCTCCCTTTCTCGTGAATCACTTCGATGCAGAGAAAGAGCACATCTCAGCCGATATACTAAAACCAGAACCCGAGAAACAAATCAGAAAGCGGATTTTACCCATACGTACGCCCTTGATACCGCAAACGAGCGAAGCTGAAGCGTCTGACGCGTCCCCCGCTTCGCCGACATACTCGCCAGAGGTGTCTGTGCCAAAGGCACCAGTTCATGACGATGGAACCCCTGATGTCGTCACATACGCCGATGTTCCACAAACAGATGCCCCGAGTCCTGTGTCGAATGCCAGTTTCGGAGAAGATGGAACACTGGCGGGTCCTGTTGTCGTTGATGGACAGCGCGGTGCTGGTGTCGGTAGACCCGGACACGGGCAGGGAAGTGGAAACAACGGTATCGGAGATCGTTTTACTCACGGAACAGGCGCAGCAGATGCCGGACTTGGTGTGCTTGACGGTATAGATGTAGGACTCGGTATCTTCGGTACAGACGTAATGCCTGGACACGGTTTAATTGGACAGGTTTACGTCCCCGGTGGTGTGATCCAGCAGATGCCTGATTTCGATCAGTTGACACCCGTCTACACCTTTGTCACCCCGAATCTTGATATTTCTGAACGAGAGTATACCCAAGGATTTCCGACACCCGAAATGCAATCTGTTGTTGAGGATTTTGCAATCCGTTTTCGCGGCGAATTGGCAATTGATACGCCCGGGAGTTATGTTTTCGGACTTTTGTCAGACGATGGGGCGAAACTTTATATCAATGGGACGCTGGTTGTCGATAACGATGGCATCCATCCAGCGATGGGCAAAAAGGGAGAGATAACGCTCGAAGTAGGTAGACACCCCGTCGAGATCCACTACTTCCAGGGACCGCGATACTCTATCGCGCTACAGTGGACCTATCAACCGCCAACCAAGCCCCGCTCTGAGACGACTTATTCCATCTCAGTGACAACACCTGAACGGCGTTGGAACTGGCAGTCAGGCGTACCCGAAACAATTGTCCCACCCGAGATTATATATCCTCCAGGCAAACCTCGTGTCCCGAAAGCATTAAGAAAATTACAGCAGCGTTTGAAGAATATTAAAAACACCGGTGAACAGTAAATGCGATATGCCATTGCGAAAATATTAATACTGCTTCTACTTTTCATTACCGCTACAGTGCATTCACAGCTAAACAACGGCGCTGTCATTTTTGATGCACCGAATGTGCCCTCATCTGAATTTCAGTTTGATTTGGACAAACGCGTCATCGAACTTGTGCTGGAAGATCCAAACGCGCTTATTGCTCCGTTATTTAGTACAGTCGATAATTTACGCCTCCGCACCTACCGAAGTCGAGCTGTCAACTTTAAGGAGTTAGTCCAATATTACGACAAAACGCTAAAAGACCGAGGCTGGAACGCGTTAGGACAAGGATTTCACGCCGATGTCGAAAGTGACAATTTGCACCTCTATATTCTCGAAGAAAATGAGATTATCAAAGGAACCCTCGTTCTCGTTGGGAGTAGCGACAATGTGTACCTGATAAACATCGTTGGTGAAATCCCAAAAAAACGGCTCGGTGAACTCCTGCTAAATCTCGATCAACTCGGTATCGAAATCCCTGAACTGGAATCGCTGAAACCTCGCGATCTCAAACTCGCGCTACCTCCTCCTCCACCTTCTGAGATAACTCCATTAACACCAGAACCGCCGGTTACAACCGATGTTGATGGAAAGGCAACGCTGTCTTTACCCAGAATCCCAGAACCTAAAAAGTCTTGGAATTGGAATTTAGACGGCAGACCAATTCACGATGTTCGACTTGTAGGTGTCAATGAAATTGAGAGTTCTAATATCATGAAGGTTCTCGAAAACGGCTCTGGTGACATCACAACGGTTATGCCGATTCTTGCCAACGTCCTTCTCAATAGTTCAAAAAAAGTGTCTTTACGCGTTGAAAAAGCGGATGTTAAAAGGGTTGCGGTATTTACTGTCACGGATGTGCCTGTTACGCGGACAATTTCCGTCTTGGAATCTTTTACGATTTCTGGATCTCGTGGCAACCAAATCCAGAGATCACTATCCGACAAGCCCCTCCCACAAGACTCAAGTACTGAGGCGGCACCGACCCGTTTTCTGGCTGCTGATGCGCCGATCCATGAAATCCGCATTCGCGGCAATCAGAAGGTTCCAGAGACACACATTCGACAGACGCTTGAAAACGGATCTGAAGACCTTGAGAAGGCACTCAGTTCCCTGTTTAAGGTAATGCCCTATTTTGAGGAGGTCCGTCTGCAGGTCAATGAGGAAAATTCAAGGTACATCGCAACGGTTACCGTTGATGAAAAGCCGCTTTCTACTGACATTTATCTCGGTCTCAACCCAAGGGCACGTCTGGGGTTTAACAGGGTGACAGGGTGGGAAGTCGGGACTGGCTTTGAGTTCGGGAAACGCAAAGACATTGGACCGCTTTGGCTGTGGAATATCAGAGGTTCAGAGACCGATCAGATCTCAAAACTCTTCGGGAAACTGAGTTATGCCTTCGGAAATCCGCGTTACCATTATCGTCTGGGCGGCACGGCGAATTGGGGAACGCCGTACGTCTGGAACCTTGGACTCACGGCACAAATCCACCGATTAACAGATGTCGTTGCGCCTGAGCATTTTCTCGACTACAACAACGGATACAGTATTTTGCAACGGGTTATTGGTGTCCCTGATTTTCAGAACTACTATCTACGACAAGGTGCTGAAATCGCGTTGCACTGGGCACCGATTCTGCCGAACCACTGGTTCAGATTGGCAGTGATTACGGAATCGCACGCGAGTCTAAAGAAAAGCACAGATTGGTTTATTGCTAACCTGACATCAAGCCTCAGTATCAGAGAAAACCCACCCATAACCCCGGGGCGCATGCGGGGGATCACCTTCCAATACGATTTTCATAATCGGCAAAATACACTCGGCTCGCACAATACGCTATTCGTTGAACATAGCAATTCGGCTCTCGGTTCTGACTTTGATTTCACACGTATGCAATTACACTTTCGGTATGCCTTCCCACTTGGATATAACCAAATCCGTACCCGATTACTATTCGGATTTTCCAATGCGTCGCTGCCAATCCAACGCCAATTTGTGATTGGTGGGATGGGCGGCCTCAGAGGTTATCCTTGGAGTAGACAAGAAAATGGATCTGATGGTATAATAACCTATGAAAGCGGACATACGGCTTCTCCATACCCATTTACGGGAGACCGAGGCTTTCTGCTTAACGTTGAATATCACTATCGTTTGTCCAACCTATTCAGTTGGAACATTGCCAAAGACATGTTTGCTGTGGTCTTCCTTGACGAAGGTCAGGTCTGGGATATATCCGATGGCGCGTATACCTTTGATCCGAAAGGAAGTATCGGCGTAGGTTTACAGTTTGCCAGGGCGAATTCTGTTACTGTTGTTAACATTAACGGTTTGAGTTCAAATGCAAACGATTTTATTCTCCGATTTAACATCGCCAAAGCCCTTGAGTCTGGCAAAGGTATTCAAGTTACGACGGCTTGGTATCATAGTTTTTAGTCGTCGTCAGTCCGTAAAGCGTAGACTGATTCAACCAATTCTCCAAAAGTCAGAATCCTTAATTGCATCTTCATAAAAAATATGCGAACTCTCCTGTTATTAGCCATCTGCGTTCTGATATGCGCGCCCATTCAATTGTTGAATTCAGATGAAGATAGCGATCTCTTCACCTTCGTTCGATTAAGATATGGCGGACAACTGACCTGGCGGAGCAGTTGGCGCGTCGATTGGCCCGCCTCTGACCGGAATTTCATCTGGCAACTCCGTAAACAGACAAATATTAATGCTGCACCACGCGAGAAGATTATCGACGTGGGTGCAGTGGAACTGTTTGATTATCCGTTTGCTTATATGCTGGAGGTCGGAAGTCTGAGGCTCAGCCAGAACGAGGCAGCAAACCTGCGCGAATATCTCTTACGCGGCGGATTCATCTTTATTGACGATTTCCATGGACAGCGAGAGTGGCGGCGGTTTTACACCGAATTTAAGAAGATTTTTCCTAAACGGGAACCTGTGGACATCCCCATATCGCACCCTATTTTCCGATGCTTCTTTCAAATTGATGAACTTATCCAGATACCGGGACTCCGTTCATTTTTCAGTGGACGCACATACGAGCGATTCGACGGCTATCCTGCATATTGTCGTGGGGTCTATGACGACAGAGGTCGCCTCATGATGATGATTAACTTCAATACCGATCTCGGAGACGCATGGGAGCACGCCGCTGAGGCTTTCTATCCGCGTGAGTACTCGGATATGGCACTCAAGATGGGTATCAATGCGGTCATCTATGCCCTGACCCACTAAGACCAATTCTGTTAAACTTTTTACACCCGTTTGTGTCTAAAATGTAACATCTTTTAGGGCAGATTTTCGTATTTACACCGATAAAACGCCGCTATGGAAAATCAGGGAGGCAATACAGGTATGTTGAGTCGCAAGCAGAAGTTAGATTTCTATGAAAACGGTTATATATCCATCCCAGGCGTTGTGCCGCGACTGATGGTAGACGCAGCACGGCAAGCAATCAACCACTCCATCGGTTCGGTTGGCATGCACCAAGGCGACTTGGAGCGATTCCGAGCGCAATCTTACTGCAACGAGATTCGTGAGGCCCCTGAGCTTGTTAATCTCTTTGGTAGAACGCCGGTTCGCCAAATTGCTGAATCGTTGATGGGTGAGGGGAACGTCCAAATTCCGAAATCTGCACAGATAGCACTCCGATTTCCTGGACCCTTACACACGGATCCGAACGAACCGGGTGGACATCTCGATGGACTCGGGAGTGGGACAAATGGAATGGCGAAAGGCGTTTATCGACGCGGGTTTACTGCGCTTGCTGTTATCTACCTTGCGGATGTGCCAGAACCGTATAGCGGAAACTTCACCGTCTGGCCGAAATCGCACAGTTTTTTTGCTGACTATTTCAGAAAGGAAGGGCATGAGATTTTAGCGAATGGGATGCCGAGACCGGAACTTCCTGAAGGACCGAAGCAGATCGTCGGTAAGGCAGGAGATGTTGTGTTGACACACCACCAGATTGTTCACTCGGCGGCACCCAACGCCGCAGCGGATATCCGCTATGCAGCCATTTTCCGATTACGCCATGTTGATGTTGAGGAAAACGGTTACGATGCTTATACGGATATATGGAAAGAGTGGCCCGGAATTCAGGAGGTTGTGGCGGCATCTGAGGCATAAAGTCGATATTCACAGGATGCAAAAAAAAATGGGCGGTGCTGTGCCACCGCCCATTCTGTTTTCTATCGGATGTCCTTTAGGTCCGCCCAAGTGGTACTCAATTTACCGTTCGGGTCAATCTCAAAGGGGTTCGTGGTTCCCTTGGCAAGGTGTTCAATCTCTTTCTCAGAGAGTGCCCGATGGAACAGCAAAAATTCGTCCATAATGCCGTTAAATGCCCATGTCGGCCCCGTCGCTGCATCAAACGCTGCGGCTTCTGAACCGATGCCGATGAATCCGTATCGCGGTAATCCTGCACCGATAACTTTAGTTGTAGCACCTACGCTTCCATCCAACTCGCCGTTAAGATAGGTGCGTTTCTCATCTCCATCGAACCATGCCACAACGTGATGCCACTCGTCGTCTGCGACTTCTGTTTCGCCGAACCAATCGTGTATCGGGCAGCAATGATCGAAAGCAAGAAAGGTCGTCCCAATATTCCCCCCTACATCATCACCGACAGCAAAACGGAAAAATTCACTCCGATCCCATGAAGCAATCATCCCTCTTCCAGGGGCTTTCACCCATGCGGCAATGGTAATTTCTGGAAACGGATCTTCGTACATGTGCTCCCGCACTGAAATGTAATCTGTCGCGACACCCGGAAATTCCAACGCCTCAGCGACTTTACCTTTCACTGAATCGATGTTATTGCCTTTGATGAGTCCGTCGTTGCCGTTCCCGGATGCATCAATCACATCATCGCCTTTAATCGTATCTTTGTTGAAACTATAGTAGATGATGAGGTCTTTCTCACTGACCCCTTGGGCATCGACTGTCAACATCGGACTCACTAAAATCAACGCTAAGGTCAAAAATCCTAACACAAGAACGATTTTCATTGACAACCTCCATCTCTAAAAAATGGGCAGTGTTAGGTCACAGCCCGTTGGTTTCCTATTCCTATCTATTGGTTTTAATATGACCCCAAGTTGTGCTCAGTTTGCCGTTCGGGTCAACGGCAGTAGTGGCTGCGAACGGATCCTCGGGGCCCGTTGCGAGGTGTGCAATTTCACCTTCAGAGAGTGCCCGATGGAACATGAGGTACTCGTCCATAATGCCGTTAAACGCCCAATTCGGTCCCGTCGCTGCATCAAACGTACCCGCTTCTGAGCCAATTCCGATGAATCCGAAGCGGGACTGTCCGGCGCCGATAACTTCGGTCGTTGCGTCGGTACTTGCATCCAACTCACCATCAATATAAATGCGCTTTTCCACACCATCAAAGACTGCGACCAGGTGATGCCACTCGTCATCCGCAACATCTGTCTCACCATACCAATCGTGTATCGGGCAGCAATGATCAAAAGCGACAAAGGTTGTTGCGGCATTTCCACCAACATCATCACCGACGGCAAAACGGAAGAATTCGCTCCGATCCCAAGACGAGATCATGCCTCTTGTGGGTGCTTTTACCCAGGCTGCAATGGTTAGAGCCGGAAATGGATCAACGTACTCGTGATTCCGTACTGAAATATAATCCGTCGCGGCACCGGGAAACGCTAACCCACCCCCGACCACGCCTTCCACGGGCTCGATGTTAGCACCCTTGATGAGTCCATCATTGCCGTTTCCAGATACATCCGCGACATCATCACCGCTGAGCGTGTCTTGATTGAAACTGTAGTAGATGATGAGTTCATCAGGACTAACGCTCTGTGCCTGACTCGCTGCGATGACTCCTGTTAGCATCAAGCCTAACATCAAAAATCTGAACATAAACGCTGTTTTCATCGTTAAACCTCCTTCTACTAATTGTATTGGCTCAGCGGAAATTTAATAGAAACACGAACTCTTTCCGAATAAACCCGTGTTGATAACGACTACCCTATTTCGCTAAATGATAAATCAAGTTTCTATTTTTGTCAAGAAGAAATTCAGAATTATTAGTTGAGGGGGAGCATTATTTGCAGGTATTTCGTAGCGTAGACTGTTAGTCTGCGCCATAGTAGCCACAATCTAACAGATTCTGCTACAAAATCAGTTCAGCATCGCACGGAGGGTCACACCACGTTTAGGAGTCATCTGTTAGGAATTTTTCCAAATAGAATACATCACAGAATCTATCCTCAAATTTTACATGTTTTTTAGCGACACCAATTTTCTCGAAACCGAGATTGCCATAAAATCGAAGTGCCCGCGTATTGTCTGCTAATACCTGAATTGCGATCTTCTCGAAGTTTTTCGTCTTAGCAAATGTAAAAGATGCCTCAGCAAGTGACCGTCCAATCTTACGCCCGCGAAAATTCGCATCTATCCACGTTCCAATGGTTGCGACATGTTGCATGGCATCGGTATACTGTGCCAAACCGTCCGGTTCAATGACTTGGATACCGACAATCTGATTGTCCGCCTCAGCGACGAACATCGCGCTCCGAGGACACAATCCTTTGATAAAGTTGCGCTCCTCTTCTTCTGTGAAGGTATTCGTTAGCGCAGTATATCTCGCTTCAAGGATAACTGAGTTAAGGACAAATGCGACAGGTTTCGCATCCTCTGGCACTGCTTTTCTAATAACGATGTCCAATTGCTCCTCCTATAATTTAAGTTTAGGAATACCCGCCCACGCCCAATAACATGCGCTCTTCTATATCTGCATCCTCAAGAAAAGCGTGCGTGAGTCCATCCTCGGGTTGTGGACCACCGTGTGGCGATTTCCGGAGCCATGTCGGTGTATAACTCAAAATCAACATTCTCCGTTTAGCATTGCGCGTTGGCAATCCTCGGTGCCAGAGATTTCCGTGGATTAGCACACCGCCACCGGCTTTCACCCGGAGTTCGACTTCCCCTTCTACCGGTCCATGTGTGTGCGGTGTTGCCCTGTCTAACCAGTTATGTGACCCTGGGACAACAGCGACCGCACCTGTGTCTTCGTTGAGATCGTCGAGATAGATGAGAGAGTCGAGGCAGTGTGGACGTGAAAACCACGGCGGCAACGGGTTGGAAACCACTCGTAGATGTTGATGCCACGGGGTTTGCTGTTCTCGATCCTCACCGGGATAAGTGATACGGGCACTCAGACCGCGCAAGCGCACCAAGGGTCCCATCATCGCACGGGCGATTGATAAGGTCGGTTGAAACTTAAGGAGTTCTAAGAACACCTCATCTTTGTCCATCAAGTGGCGTGGAATGAACCCCCAACCTTTCTTTCCGGCAATTGCACTGTCCCGTTTTTCCCATTCCCGTTCTTCTAAACGCTCAAGGGCATCTCGTAATTTTTCGAGTGCCTCACCTTGAAAGAGCCCTTCTCGAACGAGATACCCTCTCTCTGCAAAGGTCTCCAACTCTTCTGGCATGGCATACACGTCTATTTCCCAGTGTTGCCCTGTTTCCCCATTCGGATTGTGCTGGTTTAGGACTTTATAGCGGCGTTTATGTCGTTCCATATTTCCCTCTTCAGTGTCAGTATTGATTTGGGATATAATCAGTTACCTTCAAGACTTGTGAATAAATCGCGATAGACAGGCAAGGCAAGCTCCAATTTCAAGGCTTCGTTAATGCTAAACCATCCAATCCTTGCGTGCTCTTCTGGTTGTAAAGACTCTGGTTCGCCTTTCCAGTCCTTTATTACAAACACATGGTAAGTGTGATCGTTATTGGAATCATATAGGGTTGAAATGTGTTCAAACCGAATAGGTGTAACCCCGATTTCTTCCTGCAATTCTCTGATGAGGGTCTGCTCCAGTGTTTCGTCACTTTCGCAGTGTCCACCGATCATGTCCCAGACGTTCGGATAAGAAGTCCTGCGTTTAGCCCTTTTGCCTAACAGAATCTTTCCATTCCTGAGCAAAATTCCGAGGGCACAAACTTTTAATTCCATGGAATGAATTCCTCAAATTGTCGGCATCACATTTCCGCCGCACACTGGAATATAAGCACCCGTGATATAACTTGCAAGGTCTGACGCGAGGAAAAGCACCGTATTGGCGATCTCTTGGGCAGTCCCACGGCGTTGCATCGGCACTTTGCTCCAATAGTGTTCGTCGGATGGTCTTGATTCACTCTTTTCACTGATTGTCCATCCCGGTGCGACTTGGTTGACGGTAATACCGTGTACGCCTACCTCTTTGGCAAGCACACGCAGGACACCGTCCATACCCCGCTTGCCCGATGTATACGCACTCTGCCTCTCGAAATTCTGCATTGAGCATTCTGTATTAATGCTGACAACACGTCCCCACTTGGCTTCAATCATTGCAGGAACAAACGCTTGCGCCATATACACGTTGTGCAGGACGCACGATTGGAACTGGCTTTCGTAGTCTTCTGCGGGCTGTTCTAAAACAGAAGTCCAACTGTACTGAATGACGGCGTTATTAACAATAATGTCGGCTGCGCCTAATTCCGCCGAGACAACGTCTCTCATCGTGTTTATTGAGTCCTGATTCGTAACATCCGCCTGTACAGCAATTGCCTGTCTATCTTTGGCAGCGATTTCATCTTGCAGGCGGCGTGCCGTCTCTTCGTCTCGGTAGTAGCAGATAGCAATATCCGCCCCTGCCTCCGCTAAAGTTCTCGCCATAACGCGACCTAACGCACCTGAGCCACCTGTAATTACAGCGACTTTCTCGCTCAGATCAATCGGAATCATTTTTACCTCCGTTTATCTTGGCAAGAAATTCGTAGGAATGCGAGACATCGGGTAGTTTGCATCCTCGTCGCGATTGGCAATAACTTCTGGTATCTCGCGATCCCAGTAATCCGGGACAGTGTTAGGGCGACTGTGCCATGCGAGGATGAGGGTCCGCCGAACGTCGGTGAAGTTTTGGTGCGCAGAATGTAAAATCCGAGCGTCTGCCATTACCAACGAACCCGCTTTCGCACAGACATCTACCTGATCCGGATGATCGCTGAACATCACCGGATGATCCGCATCAATGAACCGCGCCCCTTGTTCGTGGGCAGGCACTAATATGTCGTGTAAGTTGATGCGTTTACGGTGTGTGCCTGGGATTACTTTCAAACAGCCATTTTCCCGCGATGTATCGGTGAGATAGTAATTGAGAAAGATTGTCTGGGGCCACGGCGCGCAGCTAAGCGGATCGTTCCAACGCATCCAATCTTGGTGCCAGTAGAGTGGTGGTCCCCCAGATTCCTTCGTCAGAATAATGATCCCGCCGGACGTTACAAAATCTCCAAACCCGATCTGTTCGAGGGCATCCCGTGAGGACTGCCATTCCAACAATTTTTGAATATGTGGATTATCTTCACCGCGGACGTTGACATGCTGTCCTTGATAGATGACATCCTCCGGTTCCACGTGTCCTGCGATAAGCCGTTCCGACTCATCTCGGAGCTCCTGCAAGAACTCCTCGGTCAGAACATCGTCAACAACGCAGAACCCTTCTTCGATCATCTGCTCCCGTTTTTGTAATGCGACTTCAGGGGTCATCACTTACTCCTTTACGTATAAATACCGTTCCGAATTAATTTCGTCGGATAGCCTACTATATGCAAGTTTGTGTTATTCTATACGAATTCGCATGAGAAAACAACAATTTTTCCAAATTCCGCAAATCCTTGAATCCTGTAAATCCTGATTCTGACAGACAACCCACGATTCATTTTAACTTAATATAAGTTAGTAAATACAGTATAATATATCATGCGGGTATCGGTATCGTCACGTGCGTCTATGTCAATCCCAAGACGCAGACCTATTGGATCATAATTGTGTAAGTCCTATTGAATTCACCTCTACATGAAATCGACTCATAAAAAGGACCTACTACTTGGCAGTTGGGGTTCTGATAGCGAAACGGCGATTTCCCAACCTCAACATAGTTAGCAGGTGGTGCATATGTCTCGCACCCGATCAGCTAACTCTGATGGGTGATGTGATACTGGATAGCCTGCTGACCGTCGCCTCACAATATCCTCTCCAAGCAAGTCTGTGTGCTGATGGAGAAACCATGCAGTGCAGAACGGAGACATGCCAACTTGAGATGCACCTCGAAGTTCGTCACTACTGCCGTCACCTGTGAATAAGCAATCTGAAGGGGCAACGCCTAAATTCCTAACTTAGGATAACCAATCTCATAAGTTTCTTTGAACCAAAATATTAATCATTCAATCTGTCAAATTGACTTGGGACTTTACAAAGTTGTGTCAATTTGGCAGAGAGAAACAAGATAGTTATCTGATTTTTAGCGATATACGTTGGCATGAATCTTGCGTCTCCATGAGGAAGGGATACCTTGTAAAGTGTCGTATCGCACTGACGAGCTACCCGATTGACCAGAAGTCTCAAATTAGCAGGAAGGTTGGGAAACCGAACTTCGATATTTGCTGTTCCGTTACGAGGGGTATCTGGCTGAACAGCAAAGACCAAGGTTTGATAGCGATCAGTGGCAGCGTATTTGGGAAGCTTCACCTTCATGTTTTATTGAACACATTTTCCCACAGCCACTTGACGTTTTTTAGGAGACAGTATGTTCTGGACGCTGATACGCCAAGAACTCTTGATTCATCTAATGAGCGCGCGTTTTTTTGCTGCGGTTGTCATTACACTTGTACTTATCGTTGCCAATACGTATGTCTTAATTGGTGCTCATGAAGAACGGCTCTCCGATTATAGTCAGAGAGAAGCCGAAAATCGCGAGAATATTAATCGAACGCCCACCTACTCATACTTAAAGTTAAAGGTTCACCGCTCACCTAACCCTTTGAGTCTCTTTAGTGCGGGATTAGAGACTCATTTTGGAAGTGAAATTGATATATTGTTTGACAGCATACCATCGCTTTCAAACCCCTTGGCTGAAGTTAAACCCGATGAAGAATACCATTGGTTGTTTGCCAAAGTATATACCCTCTCAAGCCCCAGGGCACCCCTGGGTTTAAAGAATCCATATCTGCGCCTTTTTTCACAGATAGATCTGGTTTTTATTTTTCAGGTTGTGTTGAGCCTACTCGCGCTGCTGTTCGCTTATGATGCAATTGCGGGGGATAGCGAAATCGGCACGCTGCGTTTGATGCTCTCGCACCCCGTCGGACGTGGGAACATCCTACTTGCCAAATATTTCGCAGCGATGATCTGCTTGCTGCTCCCAGCGTTGATGAGCCTACTGCTTACACTGATTCAGTGTTCCTTTGCACCCTCACTGCAATTCAGCACAAGTGATTATCTGCGAATTGGCGGTATTGTTTTGACGACAATCGTCTACCTATCGGTTTTTTACCTCATCGGTTTGCTGATTTCTACAATCACACGCCTCACCGCTACATCCCTGATGCTCTGCATGTTCCTATGGGTGATTTTGGTGCTTGTCTATCCGAACTGGAGCCGGTTCACTCTGAACCCGGTGGGCGAGATGCGCGCCGAAAAAATATCAGCGAATACGCAGATAGCGCAAATTCGGGAAGAAGCAAATCGACAACGAGATAGCTTCTTAGCCAGTACCCCACTTAAGGGAGAGCCACCACTATTCACGGAGACACTCACACTAGACAAATTCTATCAATCAGGCGGATTCCGTCTCGGAAACTTTCCTCGGGTACAGGTCGAATTGAAAAATACAGTAGACCCTTTGGTGCTCGATTTACGCCGTTATTATGATTTCGTCGTAACACTACAAATCCAGACCGCGGAAAAAATAGGCATTGTCGGTCAGCACTTGGTGGCACAGACATCCTTCCGGCAGGCACGCTGGGATGAACGACTCATGAAACTTAGTCCTACCAGCCTCTATATGTTCGCTACATCCGCTTGGGCGGGGACCGATTTGGACAGTATGATCGATTATATTCGTGCCGCTCAAACATACCGGACTGCCTTGATTAATGCTTTTCATGAGAGAAATGCCTTCGCGAGCCTGCAGTGGTTTGCAACGAATCAAGGCACAATAGACTGGTCAATCTTACCTCGTTTTCATTTTCAGCGTGCAGATGTCAGTCTCAGTGCGCAGCGCGCCCTAACTGATATGTTTTTACTGTTAGGTACCAACATTGTCCTATTCATGGCAACATTTATGATATTTATCAAAGTTGAAATATAGAGAAATAGATATGACTTGGCATATTGTCACACGCGAACTTTATGATCACCTCACGAGTCTACGCTTTGCCTTAACGACGATCATCCTCGTGGCACTCATGGTAACCAACGCCATTGTGCATCTTCAGACACACCCAGAAGAGGTTCGGAAGTATTCCGAGAAAGTTATCGCATCCCAGAACGAGTTGAAGTCTCGAACCCAGTTATATGCGCTGCTGCGAAATGGACCTGGTAAACTTTACAAACGTCCCGCATCCCTCGCCTTCATTGCTGATGGAGGAGACGCACTTCTACCCAACGAAAGTGTGAGTGGACACGCCTGGACCTTATATGGAACCACCAGCATTTGGTCATTAGGTTATCCACGTCTGAATATGGATGCCATCAGCACACTCCGTCCAAACGCTGCGGCAATAGATTGGGTTTTTATCATTACCCATCTGCTCTCTTTCATTCCTCTTCTCTTTACCTTTGACGCAATCTCAGGAGAACGGGAACGAGGGACCCTGCGGTTGTGTTTTGCGAATTCAATTTCGCGCAGCGCACTGCTAATAGGTAAATTCCTTGGTTCCCTCATTACAGTTCTCATCACCTTCTATTTCGCCGTGTTATTTAATCTTACACTCATTTCTACCGAGAGTTGGACGCAGCTGGGCGCGGCAGACTGGGGACGTTTAGGACTCATTGTCCTAATTGCTTCTTGCTACACCGGCATCTTCACTGCAGTCGGACTTATCGTTTCCGCAATGACACGAGAAAGCCGGTTAAGCCTTGTTATGCTCCTGTTAATCTGGGTGACCCTTGTAGTGTTTATACCTTCAACACTCGGCACTCTCTCATCAAAATGGATGCCACCTATTCAAAGCCACTATCAGTTTAAGACAGCAAAAGATGCTGTCATTGACCAACTTAAGAGCAACATTCGGAATCAACAAGAAACACTAAAAGCACGACAGCTAAAATCAGCAGACACCTCGCCTGAAAACGCCGAAAAGGTAGACATTTCAGAATTAGAGATTTGGCAGGACTTCGTGAAAGAAGATGTGGAGATTCAAGAACGCCTTAATCGTCAACACCTCGCCGCACAAAGTGCCCAAGTAATAAGGGCAAGACAAATAACCCGGTGTTCTCCTGCAGCGGTTGTCCAATACGCGCTTGAATCCATGGCAGGCAGAGGTTTTAATCGCCATTTGCAATTCTTGGAACACGTCAATCTTCATGTCCGACGGTTCCGAGACTTCATCGTTGAAATGGATCGCGGCGATCCGGAGAGTCTTCATATCATTGGCGTTTCGGATGGTATGTCGAAAAAGCCTATATCACCAGAGGCTATACCCATATTTGAGGATAAATTAACTTTTCAAGACACACTCAATTCCGCAATGATGGATATGATACTACTCATTTTACTACTTAGCGTGTCGCTTTCAGGAGCGTTTCTTGTCTTCTTACGCGCAGATATATAAAATCGTCTCGTCAGCACTTCCGTCGAAACACCTTACCAACGTATTGAGACGTGGACGTGGACGCTTGCTGAAGCAACTTGTGGGCAACTCGTTCATATCAAAAGGTTTCCTAAAAGCCATCAAGTGAAGGTCTTCCGGCTCGCGTCTGACTCCGGGTGCACGGAATATATTGCTACCAACGATTTATCTCAATAAAAACCTCTTATTTCTCTCAATAGTGCGTAAGTCCTATTAAAAATAAAACATCAACGATCCCTTACGACCACTGGGTTCTCTAAAGTTACATGCTACACACCAAATGTTACACTGGTGTAACATTTTTAGGGTGGATTTCTGAAAAACATACCGTTAAGTTAAATCTATATTCACTCCCCCACAATCCTGTAAACCCTGATTTTGACAATCCACTCCCAAAGTATTTACACACCCAACCCAACATCTTTGTTGAAAATTTGCGATAAACACGCTATAATGATAGTTAGCAGTTTTCAATTATGAATAGTAGTGAAACCCAGCTTCATACTCGTCCAGATGCCCTCTGAGTGGAGAATCCAACCGAGTCAGAAATCCGAGCGACACTTCGCCGGACAGCAGACAGAATTTCTACGCGGATAGGTAGGCTTCGTTAATCTCCTTTACGCCTTAGGTCAAACTCTTGGCAATAAACAAGAGGCAAAGCAAATGATTACGCGAGAGGACATTCAGGCAACTTGTGATGACATCGTTCGTGAATTTGCGCCACTGCAGGTGATCCTCTTTGGCTCCTACGCGTATGGAATGCCGACAGAAGATTCAGATTAACAAGACGCACGATTTAGAGAAGTTGCTGGATTTGGTAGTACCGACTATTCCTTGTTGGCATGTTTGGCAGCCTGATTTTTCAGTATTCTCCGAAGATGCAATTGACTTTCTCTATCCAGGAAAATATGCAACCGCTGACGAGTCAGAGAAGGCGATAGACCTCTGTACCGAAGTGCGTCAAGCAGTTCGATCAGGACTGAAACTTCCTTAAAACCAGTGAAAAAAGTAAGGTAACAGATGAAAACAACAGGAAAAACAGTAAATATCCCTAAACTGGACATCTCCGCACAAGAACGCGCTGAAAACAGACTCACACCCGAAAGCGTTGATGCTGCAGCACGCCTCTTACGCGAGACAGGATTGGTTGTCATCGAAAGCGTTCTCCCGCGCGATTGGATAGCAGCACTCGATGTTGCTATGGAAGAGGTACTTAGTAACGAGGAGAACGGGCATGAAGGTGAGCACCCGATGTTGAAGATGCCGTTCATGGACCCGCGCATCATTGACAATCCTTTTGCAATGCCAATCCTGAAGGCTGCCATGGGTGAGAAGATTTTTGCGTATCTGCCTTATGGCTGTAACTCAACGCGTCCGGGGAACGATATCCAATGGATTCATCGGGATTCGGGACCCCTCTTCCCAGAACTGCCCTTCGCGCTGCCTGTCTCAACGATCGTCGTTAATATTCCGCTCGTCGATTTCACGGTAGAGAATGGTGCAACAGAAGTGTGGCCCGGTTCGCATCTCATTATTGATGACCCCGCCGTCCGTAATTCCCCGTACAACGTCTGTGATGAGGAACGCGCTGCACAACTCCCGTCTTTTCAATTAGAAATGCCTGCCGGTTCAGTAGTCGTCCGCGATATGCGATGTTGGCATCGGGCAATGCCGAACCGTTCACAAACCATCCGGCACATGCTTGCCCTCGTCTACTTTAGACGGTTTCACCATTCCCCCGACGCGCCAGGAATCTTCAGAGCACGAGTGCCAGAAGAGATATGGGACAACATGTCTGAAAAAGCACAAGAGGTATATCGGTTTCAGACCCACGATTGAGGAGAAATATGGAACGCACGTTATTGATTCATCCCGAAATGCCCGAGTTTGACCGAGAACACGGGTTCTCGAATATCAATGGACCGTCTCTCGTCCGAGTGCCAGAATGGGTAGAGAACCCGTTGGGGAAGTATTATCTCTACTTTGCCCACCATCGCGGTGCTTATATCCGATTGGCGTATGCTGATGAAATTGAAGGTCCTTACACCGTCCACCCCCCTGGTGCTTTACATCGCGACAATACTGTTTTTCGCGGGTGTGACCATATCGCTTCGCCGGATGTACACATAGACGAAGAGAATCGACGCTTCTTTATGTATTTCCACGGAAATCCCCGTGGCGGGCAAGTAACCAGTTGGGCGACTTCTACCGACGGCGTGAATTATACTGCCTCGGATACAATGGATAGACAAAACCATGCCTACTTTCGCGTCTTTTGGTGGAACGGACATCCGTATGCAACGTATCATGGTTGGATAAGCCGGGCAGAAACGTCGGAGTGGACAGCATCGTTTATCGAGCGAGACACGCCGCTCTTTCCGCGTAAGTCTCCAACGAACAATACTGGTTTTCCGAGGCACACGGCGAATCTCTTAGAAGGTGATACGCTAACTGTCTATTATTCGCTTTACGGGGACAGTCCAGAGCGTATCAAGAAAAGCATAGTGCAGTTGACAGACGATTGGAATGACTGGCATCCCTCTAAACCCATAGAGGTTATCGCGCCGAAATACGATTTTGAAGGGGTCGATCTGCCGATTAAACGGTCAACGGGTGGGTTAGATCGGGAACGTGTACATGAACTCCGGGATCCGGCTATCTATTGCGAGGGTGGAAAAACGTGGCTGCTCTATTCTGTTGCTGGGGAGCAAGGAATTGCCATTACGCAGATAACTACATAGTTGATACTGCTATAACAGAATAGATGTCTTATAACAGGGAATTTAACAATTCGTTCCAGTAGCGTAAGTGGGCTTCCTTTACGTCCGTGTTTTGGTTAAAATCCAACTGAAGGTTTTTTGAATAGCAGTCTAAAAACAGTTTTGGATTGCTTAACAACCGCAGATAGTATTTTAATGACGGAAGAATACCGTTAACGATCACTTCACAACCGTGCTGCCTATGAATTTGCTGGACCAATCGGTCTATCGCCTCTGGATCATCAACGTTTGGTTCTGCCGTGGTAAGCAAATAATAACGATGTACAGAGGTATCAGCAAATTTTTGATATGCACCTTGGACAAAATCTGGTGAAATCGGGATGTTATGTTTAATTTCAACTGCCTCAAAAAAGTCTTCATTTTCGTCCAGCACTTCAATGTCTCCAATCCCGCCAGATTTAATATCAGATGTGGTGTGGCTCTTCAGTGGAGAAAGCACTTTGCCTTTATATCGTTCGATTGACATGAGCATTTCGTAAGCGGAATAGACTGCTAATACTGGGAGTCGTGAGGCACCGGCAACACGATAATTGAACGAAAAGTGATATTTCAGAAAATTCACGATATTGTTGATTGTTACCGTATCTGATTGTAAGGTTTGGGTAGAATCTTCATCAATGTTTTCAAACAGACTAAGGCTAACTTGTGATCTTGCCATTACATCAATCAAAGAGGCGAACATCGCTTGAAGGTATTTTTTCGGGTTGGCTTGATTTTCTTCAATATCATTCAGAATGTGAAGAAATGATCTCTTCACTGCTGTATCACGAATCTTGCCAGGATACCCTAAAGTATATGGATGAGCTTGTTCAAGCGAGCGTGTTAACCAGCCACTACCACCTTTCATAGCAAATCTCTGAAATTTCTCCCGAATAAAAGGTGTCACGTACTGAGTGTCAAAACCTCTCCCTGAATAACCGTTTGTGAGTTCTTTTTTATGATAGCGAGTATCTTGGGTTGGTGTCTCGATCTTTTTGGTAAGAGAGGTCATGAGAACTGCGAGAACAGCTTTTTGAGATTCTGCTTTTTCAGTGATAGTTTTAATCCAATTCTCTTGGATTTCTGAGAGATTGGAGTAAGTCCTATCCTTTGATTCGGCAAGTTGATAAACTTCCTCCAAAATTGAGGGGACCCTGTTCATCATTTACCCTCAAATAGATGCAGCGGTGCACTCGGCATCTCTGCGACGCGCCGTCGGGCATCGTCACAATATTCAGTGTTAATATCATAACCGATATAATGCCTACCCAATTTCTTGCAAGCAACTGCAGTTGAACCGGACCCCATAAATGGATCCAGCACCAATTCCCCAGTAGGCGTGAGGAGATGCAAGAATTCCTCAACAATTTCCACAGGATAGATTGCTGGATGTTTATTGCCCTTCACAGCAGCAACAGATGTTTCAATCATATCTCGCTTGAGCTTGTTGCCGTGCATCCGAATGATTGTGAATCCTTTGTTCTTGAGTTGTAACGTGCGTCCACCTATCTGCCCACCAAAAGGCACCGAATGAATACCCCGAATTTTCATCCGAAAATCATGAATCCGGCCCTGTTTAATTTCCTGGATAACCTCAGTAAGTTCGCGGCGCGCGGCAGTCTTCTCCAAGACAGACAGCTCCGACTCCTCAATCAACTCAAAATATCGCTGTCCTACCTTACTGCTAACTTTTTTATTTGGTTTTTTCGGAGTGCGCTCCGCTGCTAAGAAGGCCTTGAGGTCGTAAAAATAATCATCCGACTTAACGAAGTGGAAAAATGGCTCTGTGCTACTCACGAGGCGACGCTGGAACTGACGTGGTGTGGGATTTCTTTTAACCCATGTGATTTCATTCACAAGTTTAACTAAACCCGTCTTTGTCGCGGCAATTGCAAAACGATAGGGCACAAGAAGTAGATTACTATCTTCATACTTGTCCCCTATATTAAAAACGATGCTACCGTCATCTTTGACGACACGAACACACTCGCGGAAAAGGTAAAGCAGTGTGTCAATATATTCATCAACTTCGGTTTCGTTGCCCATACCGCCGCCGTAGTCCCGTTGCTGAAAATACGGAGGGGATGTGATTACTAATTGGATACTGCAATCGGGGAGCTTCTGAATGAGTTCGAGATTATCGCCACACAGAATTTGGTCGATGGGGAGAGATTTATCAAAATTTTGGGCATTTTCAGGTGTATATGGCATATTTTAATTGTTAATATTTATTGACGTTTCTCAATGAGTCTGCCGACAAAAAAGATTAAAACACCGAGTGTGAGGAAACCTATTTCAACACCCATTGCTTTAGATTCACTGTAATCGAAAGGGTTCACACACCCTAAATAGAGGCCGGCACCTAAACAGGCAATGCCCATCAGTTCCAAAGTCTTACCGATGTAATACACAAATTCTCCAATTCTATTGGGTCGTGCCTCAATTGACTGTAGGGTGCGGTTGGCCCACACCCCACAGTAATGATTTAATAGAGACGCTTGACGTGTCCCCACTGGATTAATTTTTGTTGTCTGTTGGGTTCAATCCGTGCTGTAAAGATGAGATCCGGGAGAAACTCGTTGTCCTCCGTGTAGCCTTCTGGAGCCCAACCAATTTTATTTTCCAGATGCCCACCGTCAACATCATAGTAAGCGATATCGAATCCAATACTATTCCCTTTTCTCGCGAGATCATCAAGGCGGAAACTCAACTCACAGGTCTGTCCATCGTTTCCCCATGCCACTCGCGTCAGTGGGTACTTTAACGTGTCCATCTCCCTTTGGATCGGAATCTCAAAACGGTAAAGGGCATCCTTTCGTCCTGAGTGGTGTGGGTCTATGTGAAGAATCAGATGGTCTTCACGAAGTAATTTTGTTTTACGCGTTTCAAGCTGGTCATCCATTATTTGGATGGCGACATAAAGGAAACCGTTGCGCCAAACCGCCGCAAAAGAACCGCTGAAATCAGGAGATTCAGGCAGAGGGTTCCCCGTAATTATATCTTTGTCCAATTTTCCAGGAATCACTTGTTCCCAAACTGGATCATCGAGGTAGCCATCTACGATAGGCGCGACTGAAACGAAGTCTGCATTATATTGAAAATTTTGAAGATTTGCCCCCGTGACATGCCCTAATGCACAAGGCACTGCCATGAGTAGGAGGCTAATTACCGCAAGGATATGTCTATTAAAGTTCATGAATTCCCCCTTTTTAGGATAATTCATTGGATCGGACTTTCTCAGATAAGAGAGCCGTATCCGTCATTTTCCCGCCCTCTATAGTTAGAGGATTTCAATAGGTTTCAGTTTGGATTATTTTACATTGGCTATGTGTGTTGTAGATTATCCGTTTTGATATTAATTAACAGTTCTGTTGCATCTGTTTCTTCGTTCCTTCATTATAAAGTATACCTCAAAATCCAATTATTTATCCAGTTAAAATTACACGATATGGACGCGAAACCATCAAAATAGTCGTTTTTTGTAAATTCGGTTGAAATTTGAAAGAAAATCTGTTATACTTTTAAACAGGTTTTAAAATCACATTATTGTCTGAGATCAGATTTTTATAGAGAGGCACTTGGTTGTGAATAAAAATACAAGAAGCATGGTGATTTGGTGGCTGATTATCGCGGGGATCGTTGTCTTCGGTATCTATCAGTTATTTAACCGCAGAGATCCTGTCTATCAGTTAGCGACCTCTGATTTTCACCAGTATATAAAGCGCGGACCAGATCTATTTGACGGGTATCTGCTTTTAGATCAGGAATGGGTTGAGGGACGTTTTCACGCAGAGAGTGTGAACCAAATACGCAGTGACATCCTGAGTGCCGTGCCACTTGAAGAGCAGGAAACCCATTTTCCCTCGAATTGGGAAGGCGAATTTAGAGCAAGCCGTGATGCGGTTGATGACTATGACATTCAAGCGAAACTTGATGAGAATGGTATTGACTATAACGTCAAACCGCCATCTAAGTTTCCCCAAGGATTAATTATCTTCGGGACAACCATCATACCGCTTCTCATCTTTTTAGGACTGATGATTTTCTTGTCACGTCAAATGCAAGGGAGCGGAAATCGCGCCCTCTCTTTCGGTAAAAGTCGCGCAAGACTCCATTCCGAGAATCAAAAGAAGATCACCTTTGAAGATGTCGCAGGGGTTGATGAAGCAAAAGACGCACTTGAAGAAGTTATTGAGTTCCTTAAAGCACCGAAAAAATTTGAGCGTCTCGGTGGTAGAATCCCTAAAGGGGTCCTACTGATGGGACCCCCAGGCACAGGTAAGACGATGCTCGCACAAGCCGTCGCAGGCGAAGCCGATGTCCCCTTCTATAGCATCAGCGGGTCCGATTTCGTTGAGATGTTCGTTGGTGTTGGCGCGTCTCGGGTCCGGGACCTCTTTGAAACTGGAAAGAAAAACGCGCCCTGTATTATTTTTATTGATGAACTCGATGCAGTCGGTAGACACCGTGGCGCAGGGATCGGCGGCGGGCACGATGAACGCGAACAGACTTTAAACCAACTCCTCGTTGAAATGCAGGGGTTTGACGCATCAGAAGGTGTGATTCTCATCGCCGCAACAAACCGTCCTGATGTCTTAGACCCAGCACTTCTCCGTCCCGGTAGATTTGATCGACAAATCGTCGTTGACCTTCCTGATGTTCGCGGAAGAGAAGCCATACTCAAAGTCCATACAAAACAGCCTTATAAACTTGCCGAAGATGTCAATTTGGATCTTTTGGCGAAGGCAACACCTGGCTTCTCCGGTGCTGACCTTGAGAATATGGCGAATGAAGCTGCACTCCTTGCAGCGAGGCGCGACAAAGAGCAGATTGACATGCTTTGCTTTGACGAGGCGAAAGACCGAGTCCTAATGGGACCAGAACGCCGAAGTCTCGTGATTAGTGACGAAGAGAGACGCGTGACTGCCTATCACGAAGCCGGGCATGCCCTTATGTTACATTTCGTACCAGAGAGCGATCCGAATTATAAGTGTACGATTGTTCCCCGCGGTAGAGCCCTCGGTGTCACGGCGAAGCTTCCACTTGAAGAACGCCATAACATGAGCAAAAAACGACTTCTTGCTCATATTATTTTCGCACTCGGCGGTCGGGTCGCTGAAGAAATTATCTTCGGTGAGCAGACGACAGGAGCGCAAAACGACTTTGAGCAAGCCACGAGCCTCGCACGTCGCATGGTTACACAGTGGGGCATGAGCCACATGGGACCCCTCACTTTCGGCAGGCGCGACGAACAGGTCTTTCTTGGCAAGGAATTGGCTGTCCATCAGGATTATAGCGAGAAAACTGCTATTGAGATTGATCAGGCTGTCCACGATATCGTCATGGAGTGCTATAAAAAGGCACATGATATTTTGGAAACCAATTTGGATGGATTGAAGTTACTCGCAGATGCGTTATTAGAACGTGAAACGCTTGTTACTGAAGAAATTGATGAAATCCTCGGACCCCGACCCCAACTTCCCGCGAAACCGATTATATGATTTGTCGTGGGAAAACACTCACTTTAGGCACAAATACGCATGTAATGGGCATCTTGAACGTCACGCCTGACTCTTTTTCTGACGGCGGACGCTATCTTGATGTCCAGCAAGCGGTCACGCATGCTGAAACGATGATTGCTGAAGGGGCTACACTCATCGATATCGGTGGCGAATCTTCACGTCCAGGAGCATCGCCGGTATCGGTTGATGAAGAATTGGCACGGGTCGTTCCGGTCATTGATGTGCTCGCTGATACTGTTGACGTTCTCATTTCTGTTGATACGTCCAAAGCAGAGGTGGCGCAGCGGGCACTTGAGGCAGGCGCACATATTGTTAATGACATCACCGCCCTGAGCGGAGACCCGGACATGGCAATAGTCGTCGCTGAGATGGAAGCCGGTATCATTCTGATGCACATGAAAGGGACACCGCGCACAATGCAACAATCTCCAAAATATAAAGATGTCGTTAACGAGGTCCGCGCATGGCTCGAAAAAAAGGTTCAAAATGCTGAAGCACAAGGTATCGCCCTGGAACGCATTATTATTGACCCAGGCATCGGTTTTGGTAAAACGACAGAGCATAACCTCCAGCTCTTGAAGCGGCTCTCGGAATTTCAAGCACTTAACAGACCTTTACTCATCGGCACTTCGCGTAAATCGTTTATCGGTAATATTTTAAATGTTCCGGTGACAGCGCGCGTTGAAGGCACAGTAGCGACGGTGTGTTGGGCGATTACGCACGGCGCAGACATCGTCCGTGTCCATGACGTAAAAGCAAATGTGCACGCTGCACAAATGACGGATGCCCTTTGTAGATAGATCGATGCACCACCAAAAAATTCAGGGAATCGGTATTGATATTGTTGAAGTGGAACGGATTCGAGAGGCATCTCGTCGATGGGGAGCGCGCTTTGAACAGCGGGTTTATACACAGCAAGAACTCGCGTATTGCGGAAATACCCCAAGTCGGTATTGGCGACTCGCTGCCCGTTTTGCCGCGAAAGAGGCAGCTCTGAAAGCACTCGGCACAGGTCTGATTACCGGTATGCGTTGGAGAGACGTAGAGATCAAGGCGAATGCTGTCGGGAAACCCGAACTCATCTTGCACGGCGAAGTCCGACGGTATGCCGACGCACGGAATATCAATTCAATATTCGTCTCTATGTCCCATACAAATGTGTATGCTGTAGCACAGGTAACCCTCTGCTCCGCTTGATTCGGTGGGCATTCCTATACCCAACTCCCGTATTTTTGCAAAGTTAACGTTTTGGTGTGAGGTAAAAGTGAAATACATTCACAGTTCGATTGTCCTTATCCTCTTGTTTCTCGTTTGTAGTGGCGTTGCCGTGGCGGCGAACACGACTGCCACAACAGATGGGTTTCTCAAGCAGCTCGTCGGTGCCGAATATCACGGAATGGGAGGCAGCTTCGCGGGTGTGACCCGTGGAGCAGACGCGCTTGGGAATAACCCTGCTGGTATCAGTGCTGCAGGCGGAAACAGATTTGTTGTTCATACAATCCGTTTTCCACGTACGATTGCCCTTCTCGCTAAACCAAATGACGACGCTACTTATCAGGACTACAGTCGATTTGAACAGCGAGCGTCTGGCATTGAAATGCTCAGTTGGGTGTTTCCAATGGGTAAATTCGGCGCATTTGGATTCGCATTTGCTTTTGGGCAGGAAGGTCCCTTTCGACGCGTGGACGATCTTGGAAAAGCGGTGAATAGTTTCCCCGAAAATAATCTCGCTATCGGTTTCGGCTACGGGGTAAATATCCTGCGCAACACTGTTATCGGATTTGACGCAAAATGGCTGCGTTCAAAAGTTGCTGATGCTGATGCGAAAGAACATCTCGGACACGGTTATGCCTATAACGTCGGTATTATTCAGCAATTTGACAGTGGAATCCACGTCGGTATTGCGACGCGGAACCTAAGCAATGGGATCTCCTTTTCTAATGTTGAAATTCCTGATAGAATAGAACGCACAATTGTTGCTGGTATTGCCTATCACCGCGAATTGTCAAACCTATCCTTACGTGTCGGTTTAGACGCACATCCGCCCTTCCGCGACGGTATTCAGGCAAATGTCGGGGCGGAACTGTGGTATAAAAATCGGATTGGTGGTAGAATTGGGTATCTCAGGCACACTGAAAAACGCTACGCCTCGGTTTTTCTACTCCAAGACGCTTCCTTTGAAACACAGGAACGACTTTGGAAAGCGGAGGGGATATGTTTTGGACTTGGTGTCCAATTCGGTAGCATAACACTAAACGCCGCTTATGTCCCGCAATTCAAACCTACGGTAGAAGAATCAGAACGCCTTCATGTCGTCCAAGGCGAAGTTGTTTATACCTTTTCACTTGGACAAACTTTCTAAGAACGCAGGGGCGCGATTTTGACTTATATCTGACGAATTCGGAGGGATTCGCGATGAATAATATTGAGATAAGATATACAATAACACATGAGTGGGCTGAGATCCTTGATTCAATGGAGTGTAGCATCGGGATCACCGAGCGCGCTCAGGAAATCTATAGCAACATCATTTTTATTGAATTGCCGTCTCTTGGTGAATTTGAGCAAGACGAGATTATAGGACACCTCGAAACCTCTGATGGTAGAAATTTCTATATCCACGCACCTGTAAGTGGTGAGGTCTATGAGGTCAACACCACTCTTGAGGATGATATTGAACTCCTCAACCGTTTCCCTGAAGGCGATGGTTGGATTTGTAAACTCCGTATTGAGAATCCAAGTGAGATAGAAGCACTCCTCACGCTCCCCGAATATCAGGCGTATGAGGAGGAAGAACTCAATGAAGAGGAGTACCTACCAGAAACTGATTTTTACGAAAATATTGAGGATTATTAGACACAAATAACTCTTGAGAAGGAACCCTATGTCACAAACAGAAAAAATTCGCATCGGGCACAGCCCCGATTCCGACGATGCATTTATGTTCTATGCTCTTGCCAAAGGGCTGATTTCAACTGAACCCTTTGAAATTGTCCATGTTATTGAAGATATTGAGACTTTGAATCAGCGGGCACTCGCTGCTGAACTCGAAGTCACGGCAATCTCTGTTCATGCTTACGCCTATGTCGCCAAGGATTACGCGCTGATGCCCTGCGGCGCAAGCATCGGAGACCGATACGGACCCCTTGTTGTTGCTAAAACACCGATGCAGACCCTTGAAGGGAAACGTATCGCTATCCCGGGCAAAATGACAACTGCCTACCTTACATTGAGCCTTTTCCAACCTAATTTTGAGGTGGAGATTCGCCCCTTTGATAAAATATTAGAGACTGTTCAACAGGACGAAGTGGATGCCGGACTCATTATTCATGAGGGGCAACTGACTTATGCCCGTGAAGGGCTTCACAAGGTTATCGACTTAGGAGAGTGGTGGCACGAGGAAACAGGACTGCCCTTACCGCTTGGTGCGAACGTCATACGCCGCGACCTCGGCACTGAAAAAATTCGCCAAATAACAGCACTACTCAAGCAAAGCATTCAATATTCACTTGAACATCGAGCACGTGGGTTAGAATACGCTATGACCTATGCGCGGGACATGGAGACAGCACTGGCTGATAAGTTCGTTGGGATGTATGTCAATGACTACACACTTGATTATGGTGAGGAGGGGAGAGCGGGAGTTCGAGAATTACTCCATCGCGGCAACGACGCCGGTATCATTCCGCATCGTGTGGACGCAGATTTTGTCACACTCGAATAGGTAAGTAGTCAAGGCTCTAATCTCCGTCAGGCGAGGTTCACGCCTCGCCACTTTCCTCAGCAAAAGAACAAACTATGGACGCGAAACGCCGCAGATATTTCCATTTAGAAAATGCTGATGGTAAGAAGCTTGTCTACGGCGTTCTCTATGATGAAGGAAATGTACAAGTCCTCTGGCGGGCGGACCAAGGCTACACGGCGGAGCAGTATTCATCTCTCACGCTCGTCTTTGGTTTGATGCCGGACATCGTTGTTCTTCGTTTTCAAGAGAGTGACGGATAAAACGAAAGAATAGATGGACCGCTACAGGTAAACCAAGAGGCTAACGCAACCTTCGATCGGCTAATTTGATAATCTCTCCATTTTCCTGAGCGATGTACATATAGCCCAATCCATCTAATACAACCCCTTCCTGTTCATCACCGGGTAAGAGGTACTGCCCCAAAATTGTGCCTTCCTTTTTCAGTTCCACCAACAAGTTGCTTGTATCGCTGACTAAGACGAGATGATCACCTTGCGAATCATAAGCCAGTCCTGAAATATCAATGAAGTTCATCCGGTAGGCGTTAATAATAGTGCCGTCTGCAGTGCGTGCTGTTCCAGAGCGAAGCGGAACAATCACTTCACATATAACCGAGGGTTCATCGTTCGGTTTGAGGCTGAACGATTGATTGCCAACCCAAAAGGTGCCTCCTTCTGGGTGCAAGGCATCAGGGACAAAGGCGATCGCTTCAATACCCATACCACCTTTTTTTAAGAGCTGTTCGCCTTCAAAGTTCCTGCCAATCCTGAATTCCCGCTGAATTGTCAATGTCTCTGCATCCAATTCTAAGATTGATTCGTCACCTTCAACCGCAGCGTATAGCATACCTGTATCCGGATTCACTGTGATGCCTTCAATGTCGCGTTCGCTCAGTCCTTTCGATTGAACCAGCGTACCGTCTAACCGAACTTCATGAATACTCCCTGAATCGTCAGCGATAAATAGGCTCCGCCGTGCTGCGTGGTAGGTAATACCTGAAGGTTCCGCAATTTGCGATTTTGTGATATTACCGACCCAGCTATACGGGAGCGCAACCGGACGGGACTCCGCCGTCTCTTGCGTCGCTGACTCTTCCAGCTGAATAAGAAAGTAGACAAGACCCGCCGCACCGATACCTGTAATAAAAATGATGAAGAGCACTCTTTTATAGGACATTTGGATCCCTCTTTCCAGTTGATGAAGTTTCCTAACCCCGTCTTTCACAATCTCGTAACGACTGAAACTTACTATAAAAGCATTCTCCACAGGCTTTACAGATACTTTATCATATTTTTTCTGACTAATTCAAGAGAAAACGTAAAACTGAAGAACTGTTTAGTTTTCAGAGAGAAAAGTATTTTTTCCTTGACAAACCGTCTCTGCTAATTGTATTTTAATTAAACTTGCAGTTTGGTTCACAGGCGACGCGATGACGCGCTACCGTCAAATTCGCATGCTTTGGTTAGCCGATGTATGCGCTTTCTGATAGCACTTGTGAAATCCAACCGCTATGCTTTCGTATAGCGGTGATACCAGAAACAGGGATCGCTTATGACTAACATGCCCAGGCTCGTCGTTGAAGTTTTTGAACATGTCAACTTTCAAGGACGCAAAGTAACGCTCATTGAATCGGTGCCAAATACAGGGGAAATCGGGGCACAAGACATTATCTCCTCGATCAAAATCTATAAGGGACCTGGATTCAACGCGTCTCCAAACTATAAAGCCATCTTCCATGAGCATGAAGACTATAAGGGACGCCGGTTGGTACTGCCACCCGGGTTTTACCCGAATATCCACGATATCCCCTACAATTTCGGGGACGCGATTACGGCTATCAGTTTTAGTCCATCAGCGCATCCAACACCGCCTGAATATGGGGCTGTTCCAGTTATCATCGAAGTGTTTCGTAATGTAGACTATAGCGGACAGCGGAGTGTTATCATGCGCGATGTCAGCTCAATGTTTGACATCGGTATGAATGATACGGTCTCCTCCATTCGTATCCAGCGCGGCCCGAGTTTTCCATTCAGCGGATGTCATGTGGTTTTTTATGAACACGTCAATTTTGAAGGACGGCGTTTGAATCTGAATCTAAGTTCACGAGAGTTCCAGTTAGCACTTCGCAATCTTAGGGATCTTCCACATTCGCAGTCATTTTCAGATATTATTTCCTCTATAAAGATTGTTCCATTAGGTGTATTCCGAGTCTTGGTTGTTGTTGGCGATAATAGATCGGGTGAGCCTGCAGTATTAGAGTCGCTTACCACAATCGAGGGATTAGAATTCCAATTCACGACTGTGCATATCAACGATAATCCTGACAACCATGGTGATGCCAATAATGCCGTCAAACTTTCAAGCATTGTGCTTTCGGATTACGATATCGTCTGGTTGACGTGGAATGCTCCCGGACATGACGGCGCATATTTCGTTGAAGATGCCGATCAGGTACTTCAAGACTTTGTTCGTAAGGGTGGAATCCTCTGGGCTTCCGCAATGGATAATAATATCATACCACCCGATGGCGTCCATACGACTGAACCGCAATGGCGTGGAGACTGGCTCCCTGTTGACCGACACCCGATACATGTTACGAACTCTAACGATAGCAATGTGCGGGTTACGGAGGACGGGCAGAAAACCGGCATGTTTACTTGGCCCCATAAGGTTAATGTTGATACGCTCGTAACCGACGACCACTGGGTGACAAACGACAGAAGCTATCGGAAATTAGCAGTCAGAGAAGATAACGGGGACGCTGTGAGTCTTCAGTTACAGTGGGGTGAAGGCTATTATGTCACTTTTGCTGTGGACACTCGCGATGCGTATCGCACGACAATAGCGAAACCTCTTATTGAAAATGCTTTGTGCTACTTAGCGAATCTCGCATGGCAGACTTCTCCGCGTCAACCGCTCAAGGGGCGTTACCGGACGCACCTCAGCAGCGATACAATCTTCCGGTGAAATTTGTTGTAGGCACGCTCGCACAAGACACATTGGTGCCTCTGTTCTATTCTATACATTATAGGAGAATTGAATGCGTTTCATTGCTGTTATTGTCTTCTTGATCGCCGTTGCTATTGCTGTTGGATGGTTTGCCTTCAAAAACCTCGACAGTTTTGGGCAGAGCGGAGTGATGCGTATACTCGGATTTACGCTACTCGTCCTGCTCGCTATCTTGGCGGCATTTGTTGCTATGGTTATCCGATACCGGATACCTAAAGCCGATGTCGCACTCGTACGGACTGGTGGTTCTAAAGAGAAAATCAGTATTACCGGCGGTCTCTGGGTTAACACTATCATCCATGAAATCAAGGAAATTTCTCTTAATACCATGCGAATTGAGGCGATCCGTGAGGGACCAGAGGCATTAATTACCTACGATTTCAATCGCGGTGATGTAGAAGTCGTTTTCTATCTTAAAGTTGAACCGAATCAAACCGATATTTTGCGCGCAGCTCAGGCACTCGGTGATAAATCTATGACACCTGAAACTGTACGCGAATTGATTGAACCGAAACTTGAGGGTGCTTTGCGGAGCGTCGCCGCCGAAAGCGAAATCCAGGATCTCCTCCAAAAACGCCAAGAGTTTGCTGATAAAGTTCAAGCCGCATGCGGTGAGGACTTGCAGATCCAAAACGGTTTGATGCTTGAAACTGTCTCGATTATCCGGGTGGATCAAACACCAGTTGAAACACTGGACGCTGAAAACCGATTTGACGCTGTCGGTATTCGTGAAATTACCGAAATTACAGCCGAGCAAGAACGAGAAAAAGAACGGATCGTCCTGGAGAAAGAGGTCGCTATCGTTCAAATTGAAGTCGATGCCCGTATCCAAAAACTCGAAGCAGAACAGCAACAGGCATGGGCTGAATCCGACCAACAGAAGAACATCGCTATCTATGCCGCTGAACGAGAAGCGGAAACTCTCAAATTCCAATTCGAGATGGAACAGGGTGTCCAAGAACGCGAATACGAGATGAAGCAAGAGGTGGAGCGCGCCCGTATTGCCCAAGAACAGATCGTCCAAGAACGCGAAATTGAGATGAATCGCGACATCCAAGTCGCTCGCGTCCAACAAGAGCAAGTCGTCCAAGAACGTGAAATTGAGAAAAACCTCATCGTCGAAACACAACAGATTGAACAGTCGAAAGTTGTACAACTCGCCGAAATCCAACAACATCTTACCGTCCAGATGCATAAAATTGAACAGGAGCAGACGATTGCTGTTCGTGAGATAGAGAAGGAACTCGCGGTAGAGAAAGCACGTATTGCCCAAGAAGAGGGCGTGTCTTTACGCGATATCGAGCGAGAATTAGCAGTGCAGACGGCACGCTTCAGTCAAGAGCAACAGGTTCAACAGCGTGAGATTGAGAAGAATCTCGTTGTGGAAACCGCACAGATTGACCAGATGCGACAGGTTGAACTCGCCGAAATTGCGAAAGTATTGGCGGTTGAGGTAACACGCATTGCTCAGGAACAACAGGTGGCGATTCGCGATATTGAAAAGGAACTCATGGTAGAGAAGGCGCGTATTGCTCAAGAAGAGGGCGTGTCTTTACGCGATATCGAGCGCGACCTGCTGGTGCAGACGACCCGCTTCGGTCAAGAGCAGCAAGTTCAGCAGCGTGAGATTGAGAAGAACCTCGTCGTGGAAACCGCACAGATTGACCAGATGCGACAGGTTGAACTCGCTGAGATTGCGAAAGTGTTGGCGGTCGAGGTAACACGTATCGCACAAGAACAACAAGTAGAAATTCGTGATGTTGAAAAGGAACTCATGGTAGAGAAAGCGCGTATTGCTCAAGAAGAGGGCGTGTCTTTACGCGATATCGAGCGCGACCTGCTGGTGCAGACGACCCGCTTCGGTCAAGAGCAGCAAGTTCAGCAGCGTGAGATTGAGAAGAACCTCGTCGTGGAAACCGCACAGATTGACCAGATGCGACAGGTTGAACTCGCTGAAATTGCCAAAATGCTGAATGTGGAGCAGTCCCGTATCAATCAAGAATTGCGTGTTACCTTAAGCGATGAAGACCGGAAGATTGACGTCGCTAATAAACAGCAAGTGACTGCCCTCGCTGAGAAGGAACAACTGGTTGCAGAAGCCGAGCGTATGGGTGCCGAGGTGAACGTGACAGCCACGGAAGAGGTGATGTCGGCAGAGTGGCAGCGTGAAGTGGCAATCATCGGGGCAGAGGCGCAAGCACAACCGATTGAACGTCTCGCTGACGCGGTACTCGCCGAAGCCCGTGCAAAAGCGCAAGGCGAGATGGCGGAATATGAAGCCCGGAATGTCGCTGAACAACGCGTCCTTGTTCAAGAAGCGATCTTAGAACTTATTAATGATGCCGATGATATTATTGAGCAGCTGATGAAGCCGGTCGAGAAAATCGATAGCATCAAGATTCTGGATATGGGAAACAATGACGGCACGGGTGGCATTAACCGAAGCAGTATGGGGAGACTCGCAAACGCATTACTCGATACAGGCGCAATCTCTCCGATGCTTAAAGAACTCTTTAACTTCGCCGATGTTGATGCGCAGCAGATTACTGATAAAATCGCTGAATATCTGGCGGACCTCGTTAATCGTCCCGATTGATTTTTAGGGGCTATCGGCTGACCATTGGTAACCGATCCCCATAGGAAAAAGGCCATGCGACATCAGAAACAGCTGACATCAAGAAGACGACCCAGACGCCAGCGATGTCGTACCTGCCGATCTGATAATGGTAAACGTTTATGTCCAGCACTCAACGGTATGTTGATCTGTCCAGAATGCTGTAGAGCCAAACGGGCAAAGATTCCGGGGTGCGACGAAAGATGTCAATACTATTCGCCTCTCATTGTGTCAAGTAAGGCAAATCAACCACTGGATTTTCCGATCCATCGGTGTCTTGTGAGCCGTTCTAAGGACACTGGCATGCTAATCGTGGTTGGGACTCGAAAACGTCCAGACGGAAATTTGAAGGCGATGTTTGTCTTGCTGGATCTGTGGAAAAAGGGGATTCGAGACTGTTTTTTTGATGCTAACCTTTCTGAGAAAGAGTTTGAACGTGTCTCGCGAAAAATCGCAAAGCACTATAATCTCTTAGAATCTACCGACCCTGAAGACGCGGACGAACCCGAAGAGCTCGTGCGGCTACCGAAAGATACACTGGTCATTGAGGCGAATGCGGCAGTTCACTTAGATAAGGGTGTGAGAATTGTGGAGCATGAGGAAGCTTCCGAGGGCTTTGCTATCGACAGTATGCATGGTGCCCGCGCGATTCATGAGATTTACATCCCAAAGATTGGAAACTGGTACGTCTATCTTCGTGTTCTCTTTGGGAGAGGCGACGATTCTTATTGGATCGGTATGGACGACGCAGTCGCGCATCCTTGGGATCGAGATGGGGGGCCAGGGGCAATCAGAGTTTGTCCAGAACCAGACGATACGACGAAATGGGGACGTTGGCTCTGGCATACCGGTCTCGAAAGCGTAGTAAGCAGCGGCGACAGGCAAGGGGACAGGCCCGCCTTTTTCCGTGTTGAACGCACCGGCTACCATCGCCTTTGGTCGAAAGGTAGAGAGGACGGTTCGCGTCTCGACCAGATTTTGCTCACTCGCGCCCGCGATTTTGATCCTGAAGTCGAGACAGACGGTAGAGCGCTTCCTATTAGATACTCACAACAACTTTACGAGCCGGTCTCCATCTATGAATCCCAGAAATTAATTCGCCACGCCTTCCAAATTGCGACCGCTGTTAAGACCGAATTACCGTGGGAATTTAAATACGCACTTCACGATGTTTGGGGCGACATCACTCAATTTCCTGAAACAGAAGGATCGCTCTATAAATGTCCGAAATGTGAAGCGGATCTGCCACAGCAGGCGGTTGACCTTATGATGCAACATGCCCAATCCGATGACATCCAGTTCTATATCTTATGCCGGAAGTGCGGAGGCGAGTTTGATTAAGTCTTTTGGGCAGGCCCTTTACACCTTCCTCCAGTTCATACCTATGAAATTTTTTCAGACCTTAGTTGTTTGCATCACAACCATTATCCTGTTTGCTAAACCAAGTATAGCCGCACCGCCAAACCCTTATCTCTATTTCGATGAAGATTCCACAAGTGGTGAGTTAGTCCCCAAAGCACCTCAAAGTCGGGACGAATTCCTTGAAGCACTTGATGGGTGTTGCTTGGCACGGGAGCAAGGCATCTTACAATCCGATGGCATAGAATACGTTCTCGCGTTAAAGATAGATTTTGCCGACATGCCCGGAAGTAGAGATGGCGCGGCATTTGATGCATATCTCTACGCCTCAGAAGGTGTTTCTCTTAAAACCTATTATCGAGAGAACTCTTATGGGCAGATGGACATACAACCCGGCCCTATGGGAGGTGTCGTTCCAACTGGTAATACGTGGGTTCGGGCTAAAAAACCGATGACATATTACGGGGAAGGTGCCAGAATCGTAGAACGCTACCGAGAATTGGTTCGAGAGGCATGTGAGGCGGTGGATTCAACCGTCGATTTTTCGCAATATGATAGAGATGATGATGGAATTGTTGACCATGTTTTCTTAATTCATGCTGGTAATAATCAAGCAGCATCTGGTGTTACTGATGACATCTGGTCTATTCTAACAAAAGGTGTTAACGGCGTTTACGACGGTGTGCGCGTGGATACTGCTGCAGTCGTCGCCGAAGAACCCGATCTTGAGCATCCGCATTTGGGAATCTATTTTCATGAGTTTTTCCACGATTTCGGCGCACCCGATGTTTACGGATTTAGTTTCACGGACGCTCGCGACCACAAATGGGGGTTGATGGGGGCGTTCGGCCCCTATCAAGGTCCAGATGGTTTGGGAATCAGACCCAGCCATATCTCAGGATACCTCAAGTGGGATTTCGATGCCAGACCTGAAAACGGGCGCCTCGGCTGGGTTCAACCCGTTCAGATAACACGGAATCAGAAAATTGACGTACCCAGTTTTGAACTGACGCCGGGATCCGATAAACTTTTTAAAATTGATATTCACTCATCAGCTCGGACGCTTCGCGGTGAAGCCACGGAATTCTTTCTGATAGAAAATAGAAACAAAGCCTCAGGCGCAACTTTTGATACCTACCTACCTGAGTCTGGTCTATTAATCTGGCATATTGATGAAACTGAAGTCTATCCACTTGGAAGTTTCGATGCCTCTCAGCAGATATGGCTCGAAGACCCAACTGATCCTGAGCATCTCGGCATCTCTCAGCAAGATGGTGATGAGTTTATAGACTTACAAGCGATTACTGACGGGGCTGCTTATTCCGCAGACGATGGTCAGACTGCCTTTACGCCGGGGACGCTCCCGAACAGTAATGCTAATGACGGCACTGTTACCGGTATCTCTATTACGAACATTGGACCGGAAGGGTTAACGATTCCGATCTTGGTCTCGTTCGGTGATACTTACGAACCAAACGATACGCTTGCAAGCGCATTCCCAATCACTTATGGGGAAACCTATGAATCCTTTCTCTTTAGTCTGACGGATACACGCGATGTATACAAACTCGAAGCCATCCACGGCGTTACTATTTTGGTAACACTTGCTGACATCCCGCCAAACAAAAATTATCGTTTATCCCTTCAGGCAGAGACAGGCGAGGTGCGTGCTATAGCCGAAAACGCCACCGACATCGCTGGGTTGAGAATCCTGTATCAGCCGAATATGACAGGCGCATTCTATCTTGTTGTGGAGTCAGATGGAGGTTTCAGCAGCACTGATTCCTATCGGCTGCGTGTAGACCAGCTTCAGGCAGAGCCTTTTGCGCTTAAAGAGATGCGCGTCTATCCAAATCCACTCCGTTCCGGTGAGGATGTCGTAACCTTTGCTTATCGTTTGTCTGCTTCCCAAGTTGCAGATAACGTCAACCTTGAGATTTTCGTTCCGACGGGTGACCTCGTTTACAGTGAAACGCGCGAAAATGTTGCCGCACAAGGAAAGTTTGAATGGCGCGGCACAACCCACAGTGGTACACCCCTTGCATCAGGCATCTATGTTTACCGTGTTTCTGCTCGGCAAGCGGATCTACTCGTTCAAGAAATTGGAAAGTTAAGCATTCTGAAATGAGTATTGCAAATTCTTCGCACATATTTCTTGACTAAAAATTGCAGTTGTGCTAATTTAGTCAATAAAATCAGTTTTAGGCACATCGTCTATTCTTACCCTGATGTGCTTGCAATCAGCTGTAGGTGCTTCGCGCGAGAATGACTTGAATGCGCCGCAGAGTAGGATATGAAATATAAACCTGCCATTTATAGGATGGTAGCCCAGGAGGCAATATTATCAATGAAATGGATGAATAAATTCACAGCACTCAATCTCCTCTTGCTATTTGCTCTCGCATTTAGCGTCGCAGGTTGTGGAACAGCACTTAGCAGCTTGTCACCCATTCAACCCGTCCATAACATAGCGGATGCTATGGCGGAACAAGCCGCAAAGCCGGACGAAGAGATAGTCGTTCCTGCTGTTCCGTCGGAGGACCTCGCTAAACCTGTGCTGGACAAGTACGGTATGGATACAGTCGGATTCCGTGTTGGAAAAGCACGCAACGCCAATATGGAAGCGATAACCTACGTTTTCGCATTTGACGAATACGCACACGCCAACGACCAGTGGAGTAGCTTCCTCAATGAATGGACAGAAACCGAAGTCCAAATCGAAACCGGAGCCGGTGAGGATAGGAAGGTTGTTGACATCGTCATGATGTCTGATAAACCCGACCTGTTTGAAGTACAGTCCAGACAACCCATCCTGACGAAAACACGGGATGGTATTACCGTTTCTATCGCATATTGGCGGCGGACGGATCTCGACCGGAAGTACAATCGTGGTAACGCTTTCTCGCCTTTTTATGAAACGGAGGCACTTTCCCAAAGCGACAAAACTGATGTGTTTTACGTCAAGATTACTAACAACCGAGAACAACACGTCATCTTTGATGTGAAAAAATGCACGATTGTTGACCAAGGTGAGAACGTCTATAGCGGGATGAATTATGACGACTTAGAGGAGCGTTTCACATACATGGCGCGCGCGACAGGCCTCTATGTAAAAAATGGGCTGGAAATAGCACGACGGATCTTAATGGAGAAACGGATGCCTATCGTTGAAAAACAGGTGGGAACGCGCCGAACAGGTGTCCAACCGGGTGAAAGTGCTGAAGGTTTCGTGCCGTTCACCCAAATAAAATTGAATGCTACTGATTTAAAGGTGATCCTACCCATCGAAAAGGCACCACCTCCAGGAGGGGCACAACGTTATCAAACGGTAGAATTTGAATTCCCTTTCACGCATGATCGAGGTATCCGCATTGCGCAGCCATCACCAAGGCGTTATTAAATCGCTGAGATAAGTTGTGCTATATGTTATCTACACACCTTAAGATGCCCGCGGTATCCTGTGCCGTGGGCATCTTTTATTTTTCAACAATTTCGCAGTTTGGCAGCGAGTCCAAAAACTGCTTTCCATAACTCCGCGTCTTAATTCGCGGATCAAGAATAACGACAATCCCTGTGTCTGTTTGCGTCCGAATGAGTCGTCCAAATCCTTGTTTTAGGCGTAATATCGCTTCCGGCAGACTAAATTCAAAAAATTCGTTGCCACCGCTCTCCTTAATCTGTTTCACACGTGCCTCCATTACTGGATGCGTCGGCACCTCAAATGGAAGTCTTGTGATGATGACATTACTGAGTGCCTCACCGCGGACATCAACCCCTTCCCAGAAACTCGATGTTCCAAACAGGACCGAATCCGTATCCTCACGAAACGCTTGCAGCATATCGGTACGTGAGAGTTCCCCGCCTTGTTTGAAGGTAGCAATCCCAATCTCTGCGAGATCGGGGGCAACCGCATCGTATACTTCATCCATCATTTTGTAACTTGTAAATAGAACGAATGCTTTGCCGTGCGTCAGTTCCAAGTAGTGTTTGATTTTCTGGGTTACGACCGGTACAAATTCACTACTATTTGGATCCGGCATGTACCGCGGGATGTGAATCTGTACCTGCTTTTTGAAATCAAAGGGTGAGTGCACAAGGAGTTCACGGCATTCATTGATTCCTATTCGATTTTTAAAGTAAGCAAAATTACGGTTTGTCGAGAGCGTAGCACTCGTCATCACAACGCTATTTTTTATCCCGAAAAGATGGTCCTCTAATATCTGGTTCACATTCGCGGGGGTGGCATTCAAGATAACCCGCGGTGTTCGCCCACGCGTCGATATTTCAGCCCAATAGACATAGTTTGGATCGTCCTGTCGGATTATCATATCTAATTCGTCGCGGAGCCGTTGGCAGTAACTGTGATGCGCCGTGATCTCTTGTTCCTCATCCTCTGTGGAGACGCTGTCCTGAAGATCTTTCAAGGTCCGTTCAAGGTCTGTGAGTGGTGTGTCAAGGGAATTTCTGACAAAGTTGCTTTCATGGATACGCTGTGTGAGGGAAGTACCGTGCCCTGGATCATCGGCTTCGTGAAGGGCATCAATAATTGTGTGAAAAAGAGTGTTCGCTTGCTCGCGCGCCTCCTCGACTTGAGTCGTCAATTGTTTTGACTCAAAGAGTTTTGCCACACTGGAAAGCGAGTCGAGGAGCCACTTAACGCGGGTGTTACTAAAATTAACGCTCCCATGGTTAGTCGCTGTCGCTTCTAAATGGTGGGCTTCATCGATGATAAGGTAGTCGTATTCAGGTAAGACACCGAGTGCTTCCGTGCTCTCTTTACGAATCGCGAGATCGCTAAAGAGGAGGTGGTGATTCACAATCAGTAAGTCCGCATCCTGCATCTCTCTGCGAACATTAAAATAAAAACAGGTATTGTAGGTCTCACACTGCCTTCCGAGACAGTTGTCTCTGTCGGATGCAACCTTATCCCAAACCTGAGGGTTTGGTTGCCACGGCAGATCTGCTGTGCTGCCATCTACCGTCCAATTCACCCATTCCTCAATTTCCGCAACTTCTTCGACTTCTTCCAATGTATCAAACAAACCCCGTTCATAATTGAGTAAGTTTTTGAGTCGTCTTCGTGAGAGATAATTACGCCGTCCCTTGGCAAGCACCACATTAAAATCGCGGGGGAGTATCCGCCGCAAAAACGGAATATCTTTTGTGACCAATTGCTCTTGCAGACTGATAGTATTCGTTGAAATAACGACTTTCTGCTCCGCTTTAAGCGCAAGAGAGATCGCCGGTATTAGATAAGCGAAACTCTTACCTACACCCGTCCCGGCTTCAACAATTAGGTGTTCAGCGTCTATGAACGCCCGAGCCACCTCGTGTGCCATTTGTGATTGTTCGTGGCGGAACTCATACCCGTCAAGGTGTTCTGAGATGAGTCCGCCCGGACTAAAGATTTCTCTGAGAGTCAGGGGGCTTGATGCTGTCATGTCCTATCTCTTACTGGATATTACCGCTGCGCGAATCAGTTTCTGGTGAGAGAACAACAAAAAATTAAATTGTGTCTGGGGCGACTCGAGGACTCCGTTTAATCGCTGAGTTTCATTGTTACCATTTCTGTACCGTGACTACTTTTGACTTCAAGGATAATCTGTCCGAGATCGGCTTCTGCTTTCTGGAGAAGGGCATCAAAATCTTGGGCACTCCTGACATTTTGTCCGTTGGCCGTAACGATAAGGGCACCCCGTGGAATCCGGCTATTTTCCCGAACACTGTCAACAATAACACCGCGATCCTCGTCGGTTAGGTAAGTATATCTCTCGAAATCGCCGCTTTGCAATTTTCGGACGGTTAGACCAAGCCGGTGCCATGCTACGGAGTTGTTTTCAATCGATCTGCCAGCCTGCAAAGCAGGCATTTCTGCTATTGTTACGGTGAATCTCCGCTCATGTCCCTCCCGGAGAACAGTGACTTGTGAACTCTTCCCGACTTGCGAGTCAGCAATCCACATTTTGAATTCGTTGATATCGTCAACTTTCTTGCCATTGTACCCAACAATAATGTCGTTTCTCTGTAATCCACCGAGGTGTGCAGGCATATCTCTGAGAACGCTCATAACCCGAATCCCTTGCGTTGCGGGTTCCATGCGAATGCCAAGAAAACCGCGAATGATTCTTCCGTTTGCAATCAACTGCGTTCCAATCTTTTCCACAAGGTTGCTGGGAATAGCAAAGCCCGCACCTGCTCTAACGGCATTCGTTGCGGGTGTATCGTCGGGGCGGCGTATTAACGCATTGATCCCAATAACTTCGCCGTGGATATTTAGTAATGGGCCGCCACTGTTTCCCGTATTGATCCAAGCATCTGTTTGAATAAAATCTTGGTACCGAATAAGACCCCGCTCCGGCAGAATAATACGTTCTTTCCCACTGACAATACCGGTCGTCACTGTATGGTTGAGTCGGAATGGATTTCCGATAGCAATAGCGAACTGACCAACTTGCACCTGCTCAGAATCCGCTAATTGAAGGATTGGAAGTTCTTCTTTTGCATCAATTTTTAAAACAGCAATATCGGTGTTAGGATCCGTCCCCGTTAATTTGGCTTCAAATTGGTTCCCGTCCAGTAATTGTACGCGAATAACTGCCGCCTCCCTCACGACATGGTAATTCGTCAGAATATAACCGTCTTTGCGAAAGATAAATCCGGAACCTTCTTGTTGAAACCGGTTCCCTTCGCTCCAGCGTCCGACACTCACACCCACAATAGCCGGTTTGCTTTGTTTGGCAATACTTACAAACGCATTTTCGATTGAACTGAGGAGTTCAACATTTGTAGGTTGTGTGGTGCTACTACAGGCAGAGATGATAACACTCACGCTAACAAGGAAAATTATCAAATAAGGGCAGGCACAGATAATTTTTTTCATGGAATTCTCCTATTCTATCTTTATCTCTCTATAGTCCATTTTAGCACAGTTTCTCAGAATTTGTCAAGCGTTTCACTACCTCAGAATCGCCAACTTCTCCAGATAGGTATAGGTCTCACCCTTTGAAACAACCGAAATATGACACATATAAACCCCCGGAGACACGGCTAATCCGTAAGAGGTCTGCTGGTTCCACCACGTTCGCCATACCCGTGAATCTAATCTGTCAGAAACGCCTTCAATCCGCTTTATTAGGTTGCCACCTGAATCATAAATCACCACTCTCAGGTCTGTTATATCCACGTTGGCTTCGACGCGAAATTCGGTTAAACCGTCTGAATACGCCGGATTCGGAAACACAACGACCGTTTTCCACGAAAATGCTTGCGTTAAAATAACGGATGCTGAGACTGAAACCGCGCCGAGTGGATAACGTGCTATGGCTTGAAGGACGTTCACCCCCGGTTGCAGTGGCACTGTAGCCGTATAGGTTTGCGTTTCTCGGTTAAGGGACGCTTCCGCGCGACTCGGATGGATAACAATGTCAATCGGAAAACCTGAATGAAATGTCCCCGTAACCTCTAATTCACTCTCTTTGGTCGTTGGGGGCAGTTGTAGCGTTATCTGTGGCGGCTGCCGCGCCGGATGGAACGTATCCGTGAGAAGACTATCTATTGTAACAAGCACGAGTTGCGCCACCTTTCTCACTAAATTGAAGTTCACTTTATCAGCAGTATCAGCTGATGTATGATAGAAGGGATTAGCATCGTAATTCTGTGAATCTCGCCACGGTGTGGAGCTCTCCGTTAAAGTAACCGCATTGTAACCGCTATCCCAGAAAGGTTTATGGGAAGAAATATCAACGAATTCATCTTGGGTGCGACGAATCTTCAAGCCAATATCGTACCACGCATTTGCGATTGTAAGGGCGCGACCAATCCACGCTGAATCGTTATTGGTGATAATTTCAACAAGATCGCTTTTCCAATTGAAACCCAGCATGTCTAAGTTAAAAACACCGACAATGTTTTCACGTTGACGGTTGGTATCCGCTCCAGTACTTTGATCTATAGCAGCTGCTTCTTGAACATAATGACGACTGCCAAGAAAGCCGAGTTCCTCACCGCCTAACGCAATAAATCTTAATTCGTGTTCGTATTCATATTGACTTAAGAGATGTGCAATCTCCAACATCGCTGCAATGCCTGTACCGTTGTCATTCGCTCCAGGTGCTGTAGATGCTAACGGGTTCCAATTCGGTTCGCGCACCGCTTGTGTATCGTAATGCGCACAGATGATAAAGATGCGGTTACTGGACGAAAGTGGATGCCGAGGTAGGACAGCCACTACATTTTTAACGCCACCAAAAACCTGTTCTGCGACCTCTATACGTGGTGAACGGCGAAACGCATTGCTAATGTAACGCACGACGTTATCTGTCGCTTCACGGTGGTGTGTGCTGCGTGTTCGGAGTGCGCGTGAGGGACCAATGTTCTCCTGCAGTGCTATCACTCGCGCTTCGAGTGCCTCAGATTGCACCAAGGTGAGTAGTTCATCACCCCGAGACAAAAACCCGTCATCTGCCGATCCGGTAATAGAGAAACAGATACAAAAAAGAAAAAGGAAAATGGCGGACGTGATTATTTGTGTTTGCCAGGAATTTCTTAATTGACTTGACATAAGAACGAAAATCTTGTACTCTATTTAATAGTTTCCCTCATTTTAACAGAATTTACGGCGATTGTAAATAGCGATTACGAGCGTTGACGGCCACAGAACAAGCCGTGCTAAACCAGTCTCCATGACAGTAGAGGTGGACGGAAAATGCCAGCGAATCTACCCCCAACCTACTATAAACTCAAACACCAGCATGAAGCCGCTAAAACAGACGAAGAGCGACTCAGTTTGTTAGAGGAGATGTTGCGCATCATCCCTAAACACAAAGGTTCAGAGAAGGTTGTTTCTGACATACGCCACCGTATCGCGAGAATCAAAAAAGGACCAACCGCAGCAGGTGGCAAAGCAACTGCTAAAAGAAGCTACAGTGAGCATATTCCTAAGCAAGGCGCAGGACAGGTCGTTCTCCTTGGACCTCCGAATGGTGGGAAATCGCAGATGCTCGCGAACTGGACAAACGCTAAAACAGAAGTTTCGCCGACACCCTACACAACGACAATGCCGACGGTCGGAATGCTGCCCTATGAAAACATACAATTCCAGATCGTTGATACCCCTTCGATCACGCCAGATTTCGTCTTGCCGACAGTATTGACGCTCACCCGGAACGCCGATCTCCCTTTGCCTGTTATCAGTCTGGCAAGCGACAATCTCTTAGACGATCTTGATGTTGTGGTAGCACTCCTTGATGAGGCAGACCGTGAGACACCAGAGAACGGAACCCTTATTGTTGCGAATCAACTTGATGCTTCTGACGCAGAGGAGAGACTTGATATTCTCAAAGAATTTTATGGAGACGTATATCGGATTTGTCCAATTTCTGCTGAAACCGACGAAGGCACAGATGCCTTGTTTCAAGAAATCTATACGGAATTAGACATCCTGCGTGTCTATCCGAAGGCACCCGGAAAACCGATAGAACACGATGAACCCATTGTCCTCCCTACAGGGGCAACTGTCCTTGATGCTGCACGCAATTTACACAAAGATTTTGCTGAATTTAAGTTCGCACGGATATGGGGACCCGAATGGCACGACGGACAATCTGTGAGTCGCAATGATGTCGTTTACGATGGAGATGTCGTCGAATTTCATTTGTAGTTATCTCGGTGGATATAATGAGAAACCGAAGAAGAACATTCTTATACCTAATATCTTCGCTCTTTACCCATTTTATATTGTTGTTCGTAATTTGGTGGATTGTCCCCAAACCGGTTCCGCAGGATCGATTCTATGACAAAATAGAAATTTTCATGGCAAATTTTAAACCTGCTCCTATTCCAAAGCCGCGAAAACTTATCGAACCGCCCGCACCAGTTGTCGTAGAAAAAGCGAAACCGCCACCACCTCCGAAACCCAAAGCAGCTTTAAACCCAACTTGGCAAATGGAAAATCAAGATACACCGGACATCCCTAATCCCGAAACACGTGGACAAGAAGGGTTGACCCGTTCGCGAGAATCCATCGGTGACGATCTATTGCAGTCCAGGGCTGTAGTCGGGAATCCTGTCAATTACGCGACTGAAAATCGCGTAACAGTAGATTCTGACAATCTAAGGGTAGTTAAACCCTCGACTTCAGAGGCAGACTACATAGCACCACAAGGCGAAACAAAACCGATTGCTTTAGACGCGAACGATGCTTTAAATGGTAGTTCGCCAACGATCAATGCCCCGAAGATTCACTACGGCAGCCGTCGCGGGGACGCGCTCCAAGCAACAGGAATGGGCAATGCTTGGGGCGGTGGCGGCTCCACCAGCGGAGGCAATGTTGGCGGTGTTTTTGTTCACATGATGAAGGATATTGCCCGAACACTCGCTGACGCAACCACAATGCAAAAAGTTGATGTCGTTTTCGTCCTTGATGAAACGGAGAGCATGCGCGACAATATCCGAGGTATCCGTGCTTATGTTGATTTTCTTTTCGAGGCATTTGATCGCGACGGGCGCGATGCCACTTTCGGGTTGGTTACATTTACGGATACGGCGCGAAAAATTGGGCAAACCGACGATCTCGGCACCTTCAAAAACTGGCTATTCCACATCGGCGTTGATGGAGGTGGAGACATCACTGAAGCTGGACTGGACGCACTTATGGCTGCGGTGAATGAGATGAAATTCCGAAATGGCGCGCAACGCTTCATTGTGCTGGCAAGCGATGCTGCTTTCCATGATGCTGATTATAATGGTAGGTCTGTCTATAGTCTGGATCAAGTTATTGAGGTACTACAACATGAGCGGATCCGGGTTGATGTAATTGGACTCGATTATCTACCAATCCAACAGATTGGATTGGCAACAGGCGGAACGTGGCGCGCTATCCCAGGTCGCGGGTACCTTGAGTATACTCCGCCGCTAACCTTAACTGTTAAATTGTTCTCCAAGTTAGGGACGCTTAAACTTGAAAGCGAGCGGATTGACGATAAGATTACCGTCTACATCAACAACCCGCCTCGTCCAAAACAACTCACTTTAACATGGAAAGTGCTCAATCCTCTCGGAGAAAGGGTTTACGGCCCCATCACGGAAGAGAAAATTATACCAGATGACGGTTCAACCGAGGTAGGATTGGCACCTAAGATTAACACTGAACTATTTCAGAGGATGCCGGGGGTTTATACCTTCATCTATCGTCTCGAAAATGAACACGGGCATCAAAGCATCTTGCGGCGGACATTAACATTCTAACTTTTGTGCCAAGTTGCTATCTTTGTAGCATGATGCACGTCGCATTCATATTGGAAGACTAAAAATGAAAGACCTAATCTTTGAACAGTGCCGCCGACACTTTCACAACATCGTTACTATCCGACGAGACATCCATCAGTACCCTGAATTAGGGTTTGATGTACACCGCACCGCCGGTATTGCTGCGGATGCCCTGCGCGCACTCGATATTCCTGTCAAGACCGGTATCGGTAGAACAGGGGTCGTTGGGGATTTGGAAGTAGCCGGCGCATCGAAACGTATCGCACTCCGCGCAGACATGGACGCGCTCCCGATTCAGGAACTCACTGATGTTCCTTATAAATCGAAGATTGATGGTAAGGCGCACCTATGTGGACACGACGCGCACACTGCGATGCTCATCGGTGCGGCGCGAATCCTTTCGCAGCTCCGAGACGACCTGAAAACACACGTTCGGTTTATCTTCCAACCCAGCGAAGAGGTATCACCGGGTGGCGCACCTGCGATGATAAAAGACGGTGCCTTGGAAGATGTGGACGAGATTTACGGGATACACGTCTTTCCGCTCTTTGCCGTTGGAGAATACGCCACCTGTGTCGGTCCAATGCTCGCACAATCGGACACTTTCCAAATTACGATCACCGGTCGCGGTGGACATGCCGCATTCCCACATATCACTGTCGATCCAATCGTTATTGGGGCACAGTTTGTAACAGCCGTACAGTCGATTATCGCCAGAAATGTCAATCCGCTGGATTCAGCTGTTGTCAGTGTCACGCAATTGCACGGCGGAGATGCTGACCTTCAGCATGGACTCGCCGGTGCTGCGCTGAATGTCATCCCGCCTAAAGTCCTTATAGGCGGCACAGTGCGCACGCTCCAAGCAGCTGTCCAGAAAGACGTTCGAGGACAATTAGAACGCCTCCTCGCAGGCATCGCAAACGCACACAATGCAAATTATACATTTGACTATCACGAAGGCTATCCAGTCACGTATAACCATGAGCCTTGCGTCGATACAGTCTTATCGGCAGCGAAGGGGTTAGTCAGTGAAGATAATCTCATATTCCCGATGTCTCCCGCATTAGGTGGAGAGGATTTCAGTTACTACTCACAAGAGATTCCCGCGTGTTTCGTTATGGTCGGTGCTGGAAATGAGGAGAAGGGGATTGTGAATATGTGCCATCATCCGCAATTTGATATTGACGAAAACTGCATGATTTACGGCATGGCACTGCTTGCGAGTCTTGCTGTGTTTTAATGCTCGCGAAACATCTGACCTTCACGCAATTCAAGAGAGGGACAACGTAGTGTCAACACCTAAGTCATCGCCGCATCTGCCCGTAGGAACACTCACCTTGATGTTTACTGACATCGAAGGTTCAACACTGCTATGGGAAAGGCACGGCAATGACATCGCTGCAGCAGCTATAAATGCCCACAATGCGATCCTGCGAAGCGCAAAGGCGGCGTGGAAGGGCATGGAAATCTCTAACGAAGGCGATGCCTTTTCCTTTCTATTCCCCGTCGCGAGCGATGCCGTTAGTTGTGCACTGGAGGTGCAATTGGCACTCAAGGCACATCAATGGCATAAGGATGTAGGGCAATTGCGGGTCCGCATCGGGGTTCACACTGGAGATATGCTTCTTTTGAATAACGAGTATCACGGCATGCCTGCGAATCTCGCGAAACGAATTACGGATGCTGGGCATGGAGGGCAAATTTTGATCTCTGCTGCAACGCATGAACTTGTCAAAACGCAGTTCCCATACGGTAGTTTTAGTGATCTCGGTACGCACCGCTTGAAAAACATTCGGCATCCAGAAGCCATCTTCCAGTTCCGTCCCCCCCAGTCTTCTATCTTGAAGATTATCGGGGAAAAGAGATGGCGTGAAGTTTCGGCAAAAGCGGTTGGAGACGACACATTACCAGAGGGGGAACCTATAGACACCGCCCTTATTCCAGAGCTACAGCATGCGTTTCCAGCACTAAGAACCCTCGACAACCTCCCAAATAACCTGCCGATCCCTATGAACAGTTTTATCGGTAGAGAGGCGGCAATCCGCAGTATTGTCCAGTATCTTGCCGATGGACAGACACGACTGGTGACGTTAACTGGTCGCGGGGGCATCGGTAAAACGCGTCTCGCCCTACAAGCTGCTACAGAACTCTTGGACGTTTATCCGGATGGGGTTTGGTTCATTCCTTTAGCTGATCTGGTGCAACCTGCTTACGTCATTACGGAAATCGCCGCAGCACTTGCCCTTCCGCTGGAACCTGCAGAGGATGCCACCAAGCAAGTCGTCGCCTATCTTTCGGGAAAAACGTTGTTGTTAATATTGGATAACTTTGAACACTTAATGGAAGCGTCTACAGATGTCAAAACGCTGCTCCTTGAGTGTCCGGCGTTACACTGCTTAGTCACATCACGTGAATTCCTAAAAATCGTGGGTGAACAGCGGTTTGAGGTGTCTCCATTATCTGTACCCGCTAAAAATGCAGAATATAATGTCCTTCGGCATTCCGAAAGCGTTCAGCTTTTTCTCGAACGCGCGGAAACAGTCGCCCCAGATTTTCAATTAACATCCGACAATGCCGCGGTTATCGGCACGATCTGTCGGATGGTTGATGGGCTCTCCCTCGCAATTGAGCTTGCCGCAGCGCGCGTCCGTGGAATGACCCCTCAACACATCCTTGAACGCTTAAAGGCAGCACTTGACAGCCCCTCAAATGCCAGACATTCCACGCTCCTCTCCACAACGAATAAGGATGTGCCAGTCAGACACCAAACGCTTGATGCTGTCATTGCTTGGTCATACGAACTTTTAACATCTGATGAGCAGCGACTTCTTTGCCAACTTGCACTCTTTTCGGGTGGATTTTCCTTAGAAGCGGCTGAGGCTATCTGTAATTCGACTTCGTTTCAAAGAGAACACGAATTGCCTGATATAGAGATCTTTGACCTCATCTTTAATTTACACGATAAATCCTTACTTATTAGGGACGAACATCTCGGAAAAATCCGCTACCGACTCTCCGTGCCACTGCAACTCTATCTGCGACGGAAGCAACACCCCACTGGGTTCAGAGAAGTACATGCCCAGTATTATCTTGCTTTGGCACAACAGCAAGATAAAAGGTTGCAGGGGGCAGCACAGAGCGACACGCTGTCAGAAATGGCAATTGAACTGGATAACTTCCGCGCCGTTTTTGGATTCGCCCAAGGGCATGCCGAATGGTGCTTGTTCGGCAAACTTGCTGTCGCACTTTCTCAGTTCTTCTACGTTCGCGGCTTATGGAGCGAAGGGTTGGCGTGGTTGAAACAGGCAGAAATTGAATTACAACAATTTGCACGAAACCAGAAATCAGAAGATGCTTCAGAAACTACAGATTCTCACGCGCTTACAATAGCGGATATTCGCGTAGCCCTTGCGAGTTTTTATAACGTACGGCAGGAGTGCCAAACTGCCCGGGAATTGTGTGAGAGTGCTTTGCTGACGTTTCGTAAGCTGAAGTGTCAGCACGGCATAGTCAAGGCATTAAACCGCCTCGGTATTGTGGCAAGGTACCAAGGAGAACTCGAAGAAGCCGATGAACATTTTACTGAAGCTTTAGACACAGCAAGGAGATTGGGCGATATATGGCAGATCGCTTTCGCACTCAATAATTTAGGACTCACTGCATACCACCATAGACATTTTGAGAAAGCACAGGAGCGGTATGCAGAAGGATTAGTTCTTTCCCGTCAATTGGGGGACAAACGCGGTATTGCCTACGCCCTTAACAACCTTGGGACAACAGCAGGTCGGCAAGGCCTGCGGCAGGAAGCAAAGGAGTATCATACCGAAAGCTTAGAAATCCGGCAGGAACTGGCGGACAAACGCGGTATCGCTACCTCACTCAATCACCTTGGATTGATTGCCTATCACCAGACAGCGTATGAGGAGGCACATCATTATCATACCAGAAGTCTCCACATTCAGCGAGAACTGGGCGATAAACGCGGATGTTCTTATTCTTTAAGCCATTTAGGGTTAATCGCGTATCAGCAAAATAACGATGAAGCCGCAAAGCACTATTATAGAGAGAGTCTACAACTTGCGCGTGAGCTCTCTGCCCTCGGAATGAACCTCCCCTATCTATTGGATAGTCTCGGAAAGATAGCTCTCCGTCAAGATGAACATGACGAGGCAAGGCGATACTACGTCGAAAGTCTCCACCATCGTAATAAAGCTCTTAAGCCTCGTGAGATCGCAGATTCCCTGTATCAATTCGGGCGGTTGGCTCGTGCTGAAGACAAATTGGAATTAAGTTTGTCCCTCTTCCTTCAAACCGCGCGCATCCATACTGAAGTTGGGACGACAACGCCGCTTTATGCAAATGCCGTAAAGGAAGCTATCGCAGCGGTCGAAGCAGAAATTGGAGACCTTGAAAAAATTGAAAAACTTAGGTCAGAGGCTGACACCCAAACGTTACAGGACCTCGTCAACACCTGTCTATCTGCATGAACCTATCCAGAAGCAGTGAGTCACCACGTGTAGTGGTTGATGATATTGGGGTTAGAATCCTAATATAGCTGACGGCTGATGACTGCTTCTGTAGGAGACATCTCCGAATCCAAACTTTCAAAAGCACCCTCTATATGGCTATACCTGTGAATACTTTAACCGATAGAAATGGAGACCGCAATGCAACGATGCCCGTGTTTTCTTTTAATTTTAATACCAGTGCTTCTTATTCTTTTCGCGATTACAGAGAACCCAGACACTTTAGCACAGGTCCGATCCGCCCCAATCAATCCGACAGTGATTCCTCTGTTGGATCCCGTTGAAAGTGCACACGATCATTTCCATGAACGACGATACGCCGAGGCGATTAAGGCGTATGAAGAACTCCTTGAGAATGGCATTCCAAAGGGCGGTGATGCCTATACACCGCTTCGACAAAGCCAAAAGGATTCTATCCGATTAATGCTTGGACAAAGTTACAGTAAAGTCGGAGAGGATCCCGCCGCACAGCGAATTTTCAGAGAGATTGTTGACGAAAATCCCGATGGATCTTATGCTACTCAAGCCGTCCATCGTTTAGGAAACCTCTTTTGGCAACGTTATCAGTTTCGACAGGCGATTTTACAATGCAAGCAGATTTTGGATCAGCATCCTAATACGGCGGCCGCTGCGACAGCCGCCTATCTCGTTGGGCAATACCAACAGACAGAGGGTAAGACCGAGGAAGCGATGGAAAGTTACAAGTACTTCCTCAACAATTTTCCCGGTTCTCCGTATCGTACAAGCGCAGTGAACAGTCTTATTCGGTTGTATATTGCCAATGCCCGTTACATGGAAGCCGAAGAGCTTATTCAAAAGCGGTTGCAAAGCTACCCGGACGATCTTATGTTGTTAGAACAGTTAGCAGAACTTTATCAACAACAAGGCGAACATCCGAGGGCAATCGATCTCTATCGTCAGGCAATTGAAAGGGATTCGAGCAATACCAGTCTTCGCAGAAAATTAGGTGATCTTTACGCTAAGATCGGTGAGACCACGCAAGCCGTAAACCAGTGGAAAAAAATAGTAGTAGATGAGACAAACCGAGCAGATCAGCATCAACAACTTGGGGCAATCTATCTTTCTCACAAAATGTACCGGGAGGCGATTACGGCGTATCAGCAAGCCATCCGCTTGAATCCTCAAAATGGTTATCTCTATACACAGTTAGCAGCTGCATACAAAATTCAGGGGCAAAATGAAGATGCCGCCGAGGTTTATATTGACGGCTTGCAACACGTTGGACTCGCAGAGAGTCAACGTGAATCCATCTGGGAAGCAATGCTTGAGATTTATGAAGGTGCGTACCATAAGGCACTGCAAAACAAACTCATCGCGCAACTTCAGAAACAACATCTACGCGAACCAGAGAACCCGAACGTCACTATGACGTTCGGAGAACTCCTTTTTCATGCTGGTAGAACAACGCAGGCACTCGAAACATTTAAGCAACTCCATCAAAGTCATCCGACTCACATTGACATGACTTTGGAGAGATACGCCGAGGTGTTAGCACGCAACGCCAGTCCACGGGCTGTAGATTTCTATAAAGCAGTCATAGACGGCTCCCGCAATAGGACGCGCATCAGAAATGCCTATTCCAAACTCGCGCTGCTCTACCAAAAAATGGAAAAATGGGGAGAGGCTGTCGCACTGCTCAAGGAACTCGTCAAAAATCGCCAAGCCTCTATCCAGAATAGGCTGCTACTCGGGCAGTTGCAATTGCACGGCACTCGGGAACCTAAAGCTGCACAAATGACCTTTCAACCCTTGTTGACGCAACGCTTAGTCACCCGCCAATTGACGGAAGCGCAGTTAGGCTTAGGAGAGTGCCATATTTTACTTAAACGCTACACACTCGCCAGAGAAGTTCTGGAACCCATCGCCAATAGGACGAACCGTTATCGCGCGACCGCTCGAAAACTGATGGGTGATTCCTATTTCTTTGCTGCAGACTTTGATCAAGCCGTCAAGGCGTACAATCAGGTCATCCAGATATCGAAATCCGACCAACTCACGAATGATGCACTTGAGAAGATTGTCCTTATCCAAAATCATCAAGACTATCTCAAAATCCCGCTTACAGATTACGCAGGAGCCCTGCAGCTTCACCTGAGTGGTAAAACAGAAGCGTCCCTACAGCAGTGTGAAGGAATACTCGAACTCTATCCGCAATCCAATATCATTGATGATATTTGGTTTCTTATGGGCAATATCTACCGTGAATCGAAAAAAAATACCGAAGCAATCAATGCCTATCAACAGGTCATTGCCCGAGAAAGTCCCATCGCCGCGAAAGCACTCATAAATATCGCCGAAATTTATCAACTGCAGGATGATTTGGCTAACGCCACTGCTACCTACGCGATGCTTATTACGGACTATCCTGAGAGTGTCATTGTTGTTCATGCACGCCAGCAGCTTGACGAGATTAACAAACGCCAACAGCAAAGGTAATCATTGAGTTTTTTCTTGCTGATTTGTCCGAAGTATGTTACACTTAACACAAAATTGAATTATATAGCAGTCACCAGATAATTTGCACCCGTTTCACATTGTCGAGAGGACAGTCAAATGGTTCAACCCAACACACCGCGTGTGTTTCATGTGATGACAAAGCCGATTGGTCCAATATGTAACCTTGATTGCGAGTACTGCTTCTATCTTGATAAAGAAAAGCTCTACCCCGAAACACGCTCTTTCCGCATGACGGACGCAATTTTGGAGAACTACGTCAAACAATACATCGAAGCACAGGAGGGCAACGAAGTCACGTTCGCATGGCAGGGCGGCGAACCCACACTTATGGGAGTAGACTTCTTCCGAAAAGCCGTTCGGTATCAACAGAAATACAGACGGCCCGGCATGCAGATTCAGAACTCCTTCCAGACGAACGCGACGCTCCTTGACGATGAATGGGGCGAGTTCTTTAAGCGGAATAAATTCTTGATTGGCGTAAGTATTGATGGACCGCCGGAAATCCACGACAAATACCGCTACGATAAACGTGGACGATCCTCCTCTGAACAGGTAATCCGCGGGTTACGTATTTTGCAGAAGCACAAGGTCGATTACAATGTGCTGTGTGTCGTCAATAAACACAACGCCGAATATCCGAAAGAGGTCTATAACTATTTCAAAGGACTCGGCGTAGAGTTCATGCAGTTTATTCCTGCCGTCGAGCATTTCGGTGGAAAAAATGTATCCCCGCGTTCCGTCACAGCACGGCAATACGGTAAATTCCTTTGTGCGATTTTCGATGAGTGGGTCGTAAACGACATCGGAAAAATCTTCGTCCAGATTTTCGATGTTGCACTTGAGGCGTGGTTGGGTTATAACCCCAGCCTCTGCGTGTTCAATGAAACTTGCGGCGATGCACTCGCAATTGAGCATAACGGCGACCTCTATTCCTGCGATCATTTCGTTACGCCTGACTATCATATAGGGAACATTGCAGATAGCACCATCGCCGAAATGGTGGATTCACCCTTCCAACGCAAATTCGGCACGGATAAACGAGACACCCTCCCAGAATATTGTCGCAGCTGCGAAGTGAAGTTCGCCTGCAACGGCGGCTGTCCGAAGAACCGTTTTATCAAAACGCCTACGGGTGAGGATGGATTAAATTACCTCTGTGCTGGCTATAAGCAGTTTTTTAATCACATTGACGAGCCGATGAAGATGATGGCTTCCGCACTTCAGATGGGACGACCGGCGAATAGTATTATGCCTCTCATGCGCCAACGTCAGCAGGAAAAGAGGCGCACGATTCCCTCAACAACTTCGCAGAAAATCGGACGCAACTCGCCGTGTCCCTGCGGGAGTGGACGGAAATATAAACAGTGCTGCCTGAATAAGAAGTAACCCCGCCCACGATAGGTGTGGAATGTAATACAAGGAATGGATTTGGTCTATTCCCAGACTAAATCCCTTAACCGCACTGAACTTAGGAAAGCAAGACTTTGGCAAAAAATGTGATAGTCGTGGCAGGTCCAAACGGGTCCGGCAAGACGACGTTTGCTGCTGAATATCTCCGCAATTCAGGTGTTTTTGAATACATCTGATATCTACGAAGAAACGCTTGAGTTTTTGCGTATCGGCAATCGTGCCGTCAAACGCGTACAGGAAGAAAACCGAAAAAAAGGGATTCCGAACGTGTACGATTTCAATGGGCACCTTTACTACGAACTCCCTAACGGTGAACTAACGAAAGAAGATCCCTATCCTTTATCAAGGGAACCGGATTCAGATGAGGAAAAATGTTAACTATCTGTTACGACCCGTACTCTGGCACATTAGGCAGATTTACACGCGCAGAGATTTTCAATCTCGTCGCTGACGCAGGCTACGAAGGCATCAATATCCCCGTCCATTCTGGGTTTCTCGGTGAACTCTCCACTGCAGAAATAGATGACGCTGTGAGTCTTGCTGAGAAACACAGCCTTGTTGCTCCAACGATCGGCTTCGGCAATCACATCTTGACAACCCCCGCCCGAAAAACTGAAGCACTGCATCACTTTGAGATTGTCCTTGAGGTGGCACACAGATTCAACGCTGACGTTATCGGAGTGTGGGTGAACCCGTCAGAGGGTGTGTCACGACAGGAATCGCTGGACGCACTCGCCGACAATCTCTCGCAGATGATACCCACTTGCAATGAAAATGGAATGAAAATCGCTCTTGAGTTTGAGAAGGGATGCCCACTGGATAACTATCGCGAAGGCGTTGCGTTTATTAAGGACACAGGGTTGTCTGTCTATCTAACAGCCGATACATACCACCTTTTCAACGACGGCGCAGAACCGAAGACAGCAGCACACGCCATGAAAGCGTGCCTCGGTGATGTACATGTATCAGGGAGCAATCGCGGTGAACCCGGTGGCGGTGTTTTCGATTTTGAGACGTTTGCACAAGGTTTGAAAGAGATCGGTTTTGCCGGTCCTCTGGTCGTCCAGTATAAGATGGAGGATGTGGCAAGCATTGCCCGCAGCTGCGAATTTACTAAGAAATTTCGGACGATGATACAGACATAAGAGGGGAGTTTGGGATGAAAAAGGTCGTCTTTTTAATTTTTGCTGTTACCCTAATGATTGGATCTGCTTATGCCCACGTGACAGAGCATCCAGCAACAGAAACCAAAAGTTTTCAATTCGTCGCAGACCACGAAGCAGTGCCTGATACACAACTTACCAGTGGACAGGGCGCGCTTAAGTTCAAAGTCCTCTACACGCGTGATCATTTCCCCGCAGAAGTCGTCGCCGCAATTGATAAGGCACACGGTGGTTTTGATGTAGACCGACGTGAAGGGAAAGGCGAAACCTACTTTCAACTTCCCGGTGTCGGTATCATCCAAATCAGTGCCAATCTGAAAACGACACGACTCATCAACACTCCAGCAGCGTTAAAGAAAGCCAACGCACATTATGTCACCGTTTGGTCAACAACTGACGGGATGCCCTACCTCTCTTTCCCCGCCAACGATGTCGGTAAAATCTTCACAACAACATTAGACGGGAAGCTGGTGCATACACTGGAAGCCCCAGACGCAATGACGGATTTCGAGCATCAAGCAGTCAATACCTATTTTAGTGAAGGCGGAGCATTCGTTCCTACCGGCATGACGCATATTGATGGCATGCTTTACGTTACCACCGGCTATTCTGATTTGGATTACATCTTGGGAGCGAAACTCACAAGTCTTGAACCACTTGAAGCGAATTGGTATCCCTTGGTATTTGGTGGTAAGGGTGACGAACCTGGACAATTCGGCACAGGACACCATATTACAGTGCCTTATGGCACAAACCGATTGGACGCTTCTGACCGAGCAAACGCAGAGATAGAACGCTATGCACCAGATGGCACCTATTTAGAAACCCTTCCACTCATCAAAGGTTCATTCCCGTGTAGCATTGATTATGAAGCAGGATATGCAGTTGTCGCGTGCCTCTACGGACCGAATAAAGAGAAAGGCGCGCCGCTCTATATTCTGGAAGGAAACAACCTTGTTTCAACCGTTATGTTAAAGGAGGAACTTGGCGTGGAGACCTTCCAGTATCTGCACGGTGCAGTGATCCGTAAGATTGAGGGCAAGTTTTACATCATCGCGCAATCGTGGAATCCCGGGGATATTGTCATTTTGGAGCAGGTAATGTGGTAGGATTTTGATGGGTTAGGTAGGGTGCTGTTATTTGTCTCTATTTAAGTTGTGTAAGGCTGTTCTCACGCGGTACGTACAAATACGCACTTCTACCCTCGAAATACTGGGCATACACATTTTCCCAATCACTGTTTGTCAGTTTCCAGCGCGGCGCGGGACCGAGTTTGAAATAGACAATATCCGCTTCTTCAAGACTTTGAAACGGATAGTCTCCAATCGGGGCACCACGGTGCTGAGAGACAAAAATCACAGCGTTGTGAATGTTCTGCTCCGCCACCATCGGTGGTAGTTTCTGGTAGACAGGACTCCAATTCTGATATACCTTCCCAATGCGGACGTAACTCCACACAATATTAACGCTGAGTAACAGAAAGCAGACCCCAACACCAACCGCAAGTCCGCGCCTCTCAGGTAGTTTGAACCGCTCATAGAGGATAATCATCCCGCGTGCTGCCAACGGAATGAAGCCGAGGAATGTCGATTCAGTGTAATAGCGGGCGTTTACCGGTGTAAACCCCCACGTTGAACCCTCAAAATAGAAAAATGCATATAGCAAAAGATTGCCAACCAGCAGCGCGAGGCATAGCACATCGTATCTATTGCGCGACGGATGGAAAAAAGGTATCAACACGAGGCACCAAGGCAGAATTAGCGGCACAAAAGCGACAAGCCATCCGACTGACAGTTCAACCTCTTCCAGCAAATTGTGATGATAACTCCCCCAACCGAGCGCATTGAAGCTGATACACGGGAGAATGTGCCGCCATGTGCGTTCTATTGCCCATGCCGGTGTAAAAATAAATGCGCTCTCAAGATCGGGTACATAGCCTTCTGTTCTGGGACCGAATCCGATTTTATCATAAGGTTGTGCAACCGTGTGTGTGAACATGAACGGATCTTCAGTGAAATGTGCGTTCCACGACATACACACACCAAGCATCACGACAAACGGAATAAAAAAGAAACCAAAGCGTTTTATTGTATCTAAAAATGCTGGTCGATCTTGCCATTCGGTGAAAAGATGATAGACCGTTAATCCGCCGCCGACAACCCCGAACACCACTGCAGAGAGTGGACGCGTATTAAACGCGTACCCCAACGCAAATCCTGAGAGCAGCGGGTAGCCAATCCGAGCAAGGCGAGAGGTCTCGTTTTTGCAATTCAAGGTTTTAAGAAGCGCGAATAGATAAACGGAGAGATAGAAACGACTCACGGGTTCGCTGAACCACGTTGAACCCATGCCGAGTGTTGCTGGTGAAATGAGTGCAAGCACCGCGGCGAGAAGCGCAAGTCCGCTATGGATGTTTCCATATATCTCTTTTACAAACAGATAGAGAAACACCAAGGCACCACCCGTTGCGAGCGCAGGAATCAACCACGGCGCGTTGATAAATACGCCGAACATCAGCATCAAGGCATTTCCGAATGGATATTTTGAATACCACTTGCCATTAAGGATATTAATATGCGGCGAGGAAGAAAAGCCGTGCTCTGGCGGGGCAGGAAACGAGAGTTTACCTTCAGTGAACAACTTCGCTTGGAACAGATATGAGACGGTATCGGGTTCAAAATAAGAGAACTGAAAGTAGATACCGCACAGAATTACCGACAGCAGCACACCCAGTATAGAGATGATGAAAATAGGTTTGATTCTCATAAGTTCCTAAAAGTCTACAAAAAATTTGACATTCGCCTCTTGATTGGGTATAATATCATTAAGTCTAATTAAAATCACGACTTTTTAAAAGCAATTCCAACTTGCAAACGACACTCAAAAATGTTGAACGCTAATACATTTGATATACATCACCATCATTCGCACTTCTGAGTAGAGCGGATGAGGGAATATGTATAAACATCATTGATACAAAGCAAGTCTAACTTGTTAGGACCCCAGTAAACGAACCGCTCTCCTCCGTGCTGCCAGTGCGCGTGAGATACCGAGCATTCTGTTTACTGGTTTTTTTTTGACTTTTATCTTCAACATCTGTAGCATAAACTGTCCGTTTGTGCGTATCGGAGCAACCATTCAGGCGATTTTAACCCCTAAATCAAGCTCACGTTAGGAACAACGCATGGAGCATGTACCGTTCAGGTATATGAACAAAAAATGGAAAAATTTGATAAACCTGCTGGAACGAGCGATTTTTTACCTGAACAGATGGTTCAGCGAAATTTCGTCGAAAAAATCGTTCGGGAAACCTTTGAAAATTACGGATATGCCCAAATTCAAACACCACTGTTTGAATCTTTTGCCCTATTATCTGCCCAGTCTGGTGAGGAAATCCGGTACAAGATGTTCACCTTTGTCGGTTCAGATCGAGTGGATTACGCCTTGAGACCTGAGATGACTGCACCTGTCTGCCGCCTCATTGCTAACGGTCAACTAGAACATCTTCCTTATCCTTATAAACTCTACTACATCGGGCAATGTGTTCGACAAGAACCAACCACAGATGGTAGCGAGGTGAAAAAGGAATTTCGGCAGGCGGGTGTGGAACTCATTGGACCGGCTTCTGCCTACGCGGATGCAGAAATTATTGCGATTCCCGTCCGTATCCTCGAAAAACTCAACATTTCGCACACGAAGTTAAAAATCGGCAATACCGGAATTTTCCGAGAGATTTTCAAACAGGTCTCACTTGATACACAAGATCATGGTGAAATTATATGGGACCTCGACTATCTCGCACGTCTACGCGCTGAAGCGCGATTTTGGGATCTGGAAACACTCCGCGACGCGCTTCATACTTTGCGGCGATCACAAGGAACTGACTACGAAGGCGACTACAAGATTGAAGCTGCCACGGTCCAAGAATTAACCAATAGTAATATTGATGCGGTCGCTGAAAAGTTGCCAGTTATCGCCGAGGAAACCTATAAATCAAGTTGGCAGCGCGCTTTCAATATTTCTGAGGAAATCTCCGAATGTTGTATAGAAGTCTCAAAAATCTCTGGCGACAAAGACTCTGTCATGACCGCATGGGAAACACGACTCGATAATATAGCACCGGAAGCGCGTCAGGAGCTACTTGCCCTTTGTGAGTATCTGGAAAACTACGATATTACGGATTTTGAAATCAATTTAGGGATTACGCGCGGATTTGATTTCTATACCGGCACGGTCTTTCAGATTGAATTGCCTGACACACACCGACCGCTCTGTGGGGGTGGGAGATACGACAAACTAATTGCATCTTTCGGTGGCACATCAACGCCGGGGGCTGGGTTCGCATTCCAATTCGATGCACTTGTGGAAGCATTTACTGGCACAGGAAAGATGCCTATCAACGGAAAAAAAGACTATTTCATCGCGGCAGAAACACCAGAACGAATTGAGGAAGCGCAACGCCTCGCTGAAACATTGCGGAAAAACGGTAAGAACGTGGAAGTCGATCTGATGGGACGCAACCTTCAAGCACAGCAGGATTATGCAAACCAAGCAAACTACGATTACCTAATCCGTTTGGCTCCTGATGAACTCATCCGCCGAATTCAAATCAAAACGGGTGATATACAAGTCGTCACTGTTAGCGACCTATAAACTCACAAGCTTCGTGATCTTCTTGTAGGAGCGAGTTGTGCTCGCGATTTGTATTCCTAAACATTATCTTCTTGTAGGAGCGAGCTGTGCTCGCGATTTGTATTCCCTAAACATTTAACTTGACAAAGCACTATGTTATAGACGAAGGAGAATCTACGATGCAAACGGAAGCGCAACGGACGCTGAACCTGCTTTTGCCAAAGGGAAGTCTGCAGCCGGAGACCCTTGAAATGTTTCAGCGTGCCGGTTATGAACTCAACGGTTATACCGCAACTGACCGATCCTATCGTGCAACCTTCCGCAACGATAGCAATTTTCAAATCAAAATTTCACGTCCGCAAGAGATACCCGTCTACGTCGGTATGGATGATTTTTACGACGTAGGAATTACCGGTCAAGACTGGGTCGAAGAAACCGATGCCGATGTGGAAGAAATATTGCCTTTAGAGTATGGACATATTGACATCATCCTCGCTGTCCGCGAAGAACAAGAGGACATCAACACATTTGAGGACTTGATAAACCTCGCTGATAGGGACATCCGCATTTCTACTGAATATCTGAATATCGCCGAAAAATATATCCTTGAAAAGACGGAAAATAAGATCGCACCGGCGATTTTAACGCCGTGGAAACGGCTAAATACTACCGGTTCTTATCAGTCCCCAATTACACTTATGTTGTCTTTCGGCGCGACGGAGGGAAAACCACCAGAAGAAGCCGAGGCTATCATTGACAATTCAACAGCATCCCGGCGGACAATCAAGGCAAACGCACTCAAGCAGATTGAACTCTTACGCGAATCCGAGTCTACACTCATTGCAAATCCAAAGGCACTTAGAGATTCTTGGAAGCGTGAAAAGATTGAAGAGCTTAAGCAGACGCTACAGAAAGGTTTGCGTAGACGCCGGAGTCAAGCACTCCCCGGACACATTTAAGGAGCAATACATAATGGCTACCTCTTTTATTAAACCGCGCGTTCCGAGAGGGATGCGGGACATTTTACCGGAGCAGATGATCCGCAGGCAATATGTCATAGATGTGATTCGCGGCGTGTTCGAGGAATTTGGATTTGAGCCTCTACAAACACCTGCACTTGAATTATCTGAGGTACTCACAGGTAAATACGGACCAGACGCTGAGAAACTTATCTATCAGGCGGGACACGTTGGTGGAAAGGAAGACATCTCCCTCCGTTATGATCTTTCGGTACCACTCTGTCGAGTGGTCGCGATGCACCCACAGCTGCCGAAACCCTTTAAGCGTTACCAGATTGACCCTGTCTGGCGCGCAGAACGTCCACAAAAGGGACGCTACCGCCAATTCTTCCAATGCGATGCCGATACCGTTGGCACTGAGAGTATGCTCGCTGATGCCGAGAACGTCAATCTCATCTATCAGGTGCTAACGCGACTCGGTTTCAAGCAGTTCGAGATTAATATCAATGACCGAAAGCTTATCACCGGCATTGGGCAATTTGCGGGGGTGCCTACGGAACAACTTGGCGGACTTTATCGCTCCATTGATAAATTAGATAAGATTGGACTATCAGGGGTCAGAGCGGAATTAGCGGAAAACCAGATCCCGGAACCCGTTATTGAGAAACTGCTCGCGCTGCTCCAGATTGAAGGCGATGCAGAAACAGTCCTGAACGCACTCTCTGAACAACTCGGTGATTCCGAAGTCGCAAACGAAGGTATTGCGGAATTGGAAGAACTCAGCAGTTACCTAACAACGTTCGGTGTCCCAGAGGAATTCTACAGAATAAACGTCTCGATGGTGCGTGGGTTGGAATACTACACCGGTCCGATCTATGAGACGGTTGTTGAAGAGCCAAAAATCGGAAGTATCACTGGCGGTGGCAGATACGACGAACTCATCGGGAGCTTCAGTCGGCAAAGTTATCCAGCAACAGGCACCAGTTTCGGTATTGAACGTATCATTGACGTGATGGAAGAATTCGATATGTTCCCATCGACTGTTGGCAGGACGGTTACACAAGTGTTAGTGACTGTTTTTGATGCTGATCTCGCCCAGGAATCTTTGAAGTTAGCGACGCTTCTACGCAGCAGCGGTATCCGAACAGAGGTCTATTGTCGTCCGACACGTATTAGCACACAGATGAAATATGCCGATAGCAAGGGTATACCGTATGCCGTTATCCTCGGATCCGATGAAGTAGAAGCTGGCACAGTCGCAGTTCGAGACCTCGCGAGTAGAGAACAACAAGTTATCCCACGAGCGGAACTTGTTGAATACATTCAAGGATTAGCAGGCGTGTAAAAAGTTTGTTCGGTCAGAAAAAATGAAGCAATTTTATCAATGCCCTAATTTCACCCGTTATATTCTCTTGCTCTTTTGCATCGTTCAAGCGGTGCAATTGACAAGTGCGGGGTGTAGCCACACCAAACCCTACTATCACCCCGACATCCCTGAAATCGGAAAACGCGATGATGAAGCAGAAGGTGTTCTCCACTATCGCCTTTTACTACTCGGTGATGGCGGAGAACCGAAACCGGGTGAACCTGTCTTGGAAACACTCGGCGAATGGGGAAAAAAAGACCCCGCAAAAACGAGTATTGTCTTTTTAGGGGACAACATGTATCCAGAAGGGATGACGGAACGCAGAAAACATGAGGCAGCAGAACGGCTTGCCCCGCAACTCTCGGTTATCAAAACTGCTGGTGTACATGGGCTGTTCATTCCTGGAAATCACGATTGGGCAGGTGGAAAGGCGGAGGGATATAGCGCGCTTCTCGCACAAGAGCAATTTATTAACGATGCCTTATCGGGTGAGATAAACTTTCTACCGTCGGGAGGGGCGCCTGGTCCCGTTGCCCTTGAACTCCCCAAAGCCAACCCTGCAGTAAGGCTTATTGTTCTAAATACGCAGTGGTGGCTCCACCAACATGAAAAGCCGGAAAAATCACCTGAAAAGATTATGGAAGAACTCGTAACGCTATTAGATACCGAGTTACCTGTTATCGTTGTAGGACACCATCCACTGGAAACTTACGGACCCCATGGCGGCTTCTTTGACTGGAAATCGCATCTTTTTCCCCTCAGAGATGTAAAAGAGGGGCTCTGGGTTCCGGTTCCTATACTCGGTGCTGCATATCCTTATTGGCGGAAGTATTTGTACAAATCCGATCAAGACATACGCGGCGAACAAAATAAAAATATGGTCAGGCAGCTGAACAGGGCACTTTCCACCCGTAACTCTACCAACCAAGATACCTCACTTTTAATCTATGCCTCCGGGCATGAACATTCTCTGCAAGTCTTGAAGGGTGATGTTGTGGATTATCTACTTGTCAGCGGAGCCGCTGCAACTCGAAAAGTTACGGAAGTGACATCTGGAGAGAATACGCTGTTTGCACATCAACATACCGGTTTCATAGCAATAGATTTTTTTACAGATGGAAAAGTGTTATTGCGCGTGGTTGAACCTGAAGGTGAAGATGTAGTCTTTCACCGATGGTTGACTTTTTAGGCTTTAATCTAAATTCACAAAATTGCGCCAAAAAAAGGCTTTCGAGAATGCCCCTAAAACGCGTTTTTGAGACAGTCCCTGTGTAGGAACACTCCAGATTTGCACAATCGGCAAATTAGCGTAGCAATATATAACACGGGTCGGCATGCCAAAGGCAGGACAAATATTTGCCCTGCCTAATTTTAGGATTCTTTACTTTCTGAACTAATTTTCTGCTTTAGGATTCTGGCGAGCGTACCTTAAAAATTCTACGTCTCGTAGATACGGCTCAGTTTCCCCCAATTCAAAACGAATTTCTTGTAAATCCCCAGCAATCTGTTTTAAATCCGAATCCACTTGGTTGTAAGTCTCTTGCGCTTTGTTCGGTTTATATCCCGATGCCCTCAAGTGATATGATGTTCCTACCCAGATACACGCGAGTATAGTAATGGTAGTCGTACCCACAACTATTGCCAAAATGGCGGTAACTGCTGCAGTAAACTTGACGATGAGGAAAAACATCACTGCCAGAAAAATCAGTAGTAACAACGACATGTTCGTTCTCCTCCTTTATTCACTCACACCCTTGGCAATTTTGATAAGTCGTTTCACTTCCGTTTTGAGAGCAGCCACTTCTTGTTGAACATCGTTTACTCTCTGTTGTAGTACTTCTACCTCGCGTTGCGACGCTCCGGTTTTCAACCCTTTTTTCTTGGCAGAGTAGGATATCCCCATCCAGACGCATCCGAGCGTTGTTATCGCGATACTTCCAAATATGATAGCAATAACCAGAACAATTTCTCCCATTTTTAAATCCTCCAACTTTCTGTAGTTTGTAACTGCACCAATCTCATGTTGGTAACTGTTTGTGTTGTTCAAAGATAGGTGTCTCAACCCTATCTTACGTTAGCCTTGATATAGTCTTATTTTTTAGAGTCAGTAGCGTCCGAAAAGGATAGTAAAAAAATTGAAAACTATAGGAACCTAAGTTCAGTCTTAAGCAAAAACCGACGAAGTTAGAAAACCTCGTCGGTCATTTGGAATTAATTTTGTAATCTGCTGCGTTTAGACAAATCTTGATGCGGTTTTCTTGCCTGGGGTTTGCAAAGGTTTTTGGAGTTCTTCTTTCTGAAGGAGTCGGGCGATATCGTAACCTCTCCGAAGTAATTCGACCAATAGCATGTCATCCGTGGCTTCGTTCACTGAAGGTGACGTTTTCATACTTATGTCACCTTCGCTGTATACCGACATCGCCTCCGATGCCTTACGCACACTTGCATAGTTCACACCCAGATACCGTTGCGTTGTTACGACACTTTTATGCCCCAGCATCTCTTGCACAGCGTAAATATCGTTTGTCTGTTCGTAGAGACGCTGCGCGTATGACTTCCGCAGCGAGTGGGTGCCGAGTTTACCATTCAGACCTGCCGTCTCAAATGCACGCTTGAGTACATCATGTGCTGCTTTACGAGTCATCGTCCGCGAACCTTGCCCGTTCCGGGAGGTGAACAGCGGACGGGTAGGTTTGATGTTGCCATAGAGTTCAGTCTGCCAAGCGATAAGATTCTCAATTGCCTCTCTGCCATCTGTATTCACAGGTACGGCTCTGGATATCTCACCACCTTTTACAATATTCCGATCAAACAATAAATCCTTAACAGGCTTACCATTCTGCCATACATCGTTCACTTTCAACGCCAATAGTTCACTAATCCGTCCGCCAACGGATACCCCCAACATAAATAGACTCCGATTCCGGATGGTGAATATACCGTCAAAGGCATCCGATACTTTTCGGATTTCAGCATTATCTAAAGGTCTTGTGCCTTTCATTCAAAGAACTCCTTTTCCTCATGAGTGTATACCTTTTAAAACGGAATAAGTGCCTCGTCGGTTTCTAAGTCATATTAGGCCCCACCCAACCTTCTGATTTGTCGGTTATCGCACAGTCCATATACTAATTGCTCCAGTATACATATTGCATCTGTCTGACTCGTTTTCAATTCGGTATCTATTTCTAAGGTTTTCTCAAGTGCGATAGCGAGTTCTTCCGCTGTGAAGGCGTGGAGTGTCTGAAAGATTTTATAAGCAACGTAAGGGTTCTGTTTCAAGATGTTATGGGTAGCGGATTTGGGTAAGAGGCTCCCAACTTCTTCGGCAATCGGTTGGAAGATATTTTCTATAAAATTCTTAAGGGGCATCCGACCATGGAACGGTCGTAATTCTTTTTTTTCAGCGATCAACTTGGCTTGGAGCGCGAATCGGAATTGGCGAGCGATCGTGGAATTAACAGGAATCGGTTCTTGACCGCTTGACAAAACGTCATGAAGGCTCTTCAACGCCTGTTTCGCTGAACGTTTTCCGATTGCATCGGTTAAGTCAAAAATACTGTCATACGTATTCTGAGTTACAACGTTCCGAATGTCTTGTTCATCTACCTGACGTTTATCACCAACGAAATTGATAATCTTATTGAGGGCTTCAGCAATAGTGTGCATATCACCGCCAGTACGATTCCGAAGCTGCGTGAAGGCGCGAGGTGTTATCTGTTTATTGTGTTCAGAGAGTTTTTCTGACACTTTTATATACAGCGGATCTCGATTCACAGACGGACCGGCTTCTACGGGCGCGAAGGGTCTGTAGCGTCCGACCTCATCAATAGTTCTAACAAGTCTATTCCGCTCGTTTACAGCACCTCTTACCGTGAATATCAATACACTATTCTTCGGTAAATCCCCCTGAAGCCATTCAAGCATTAATTCAACATCGTCAACAGCACCGACATCCGTGGAATATACGTCCAGTTCTTGCGCAATTTGTGGTAAACGTTCTAAGAACTGACGTTCTTCAGCAGTTAATCTCGTTTCCAGTTCAGTGATAAGGGTATCAACCGAATTTATGAAATCAAGATGCCGTTCGGCAACCTGTTGTGGCGTAACGTCCAAAAGTTTTGCCAATGTAGAGATACATTTTGAGGCGTTCGTGGTCTCAATTTTAAAGGCGTTTCGGACGACTGTTATCGGTGTTGAACGTTGTTGGGCTTTAAATAAAGCTGTGTCCCGGACGACAACAACCCGCCAGTCTGACATGACAGGATAGGTATCTACCTGACTGAGGATCTCTTGGGTTGTGACATCTGTCCCTTCTAAGAAGGAGAGGTTGAAATCCCGTGTTTCAGGCGTAAGCAGATGATCCAGCATCTGTTTAAGCGTGCCTTCAACAAGGAAACTCTCTTCGCCACAGAGCAGATACACCGGAAAAACTTTATTTGATTGGATTTCACGAAGGATGTTGGGTAAGGGTTTGCGTTGTTGTTTCATGCGGACGAACTGCCGCCGATTGGGATCGCTCAAGTAGCGTTATCACCAGCAGTCTCCTGTTGCGTCCCAGTGGTCGCAAACGCAGAGAAGCGTTTTATAGCGTCCTCCGCGCCGCAACACGGACATTTTGTTGTGGATGTATCGGTATCACTGACACGTTGCAGCACTTCAAAATCAGTTGTGCACTCATTGCAGCGGTATTCAAAAATTGGCATCGTGTCTCCTTTCCCTTCAAGCTACGACGGGACGGATGATCAGTTTTATCTTGGTCCCTTTAGATGGTATCACATTGGTGTTAACGCGGTATGTCCGGTCATCAGTGCCGGTGGGTAGGGGATGATTAAAAAGTGAATCTGGGTCGCGGTAGACAGCAATAATGTTGTGAAAGAGTTGGGCAGTGAATTGATTATTGCGCAGCCGTCCACCGTTGAAAATCCACGATGTCTCTTGCATCGGTTGCTCCGTGAAGGCATTCCATATCAACTCTCTTGCTCGGCGTGAAACAACTTCGTCGCCACGATTCCATTCCACCCAGATTTCAACCGGCGACCCTGTGGGAGGACGTGGATCGCCTTCGACTGTGAGATTCATACCCGCATCATAATCCAAGGCACCGAGTGCTGCGAATATATGAATGGGTTCTGCATCAATAATCAAGATACTTTCATGTGTTTTTCCAAGTTTGCCGCACGCAAAAAATTCGATATTGATATCTGCCCCCACAATGTTGATTTCCCCCGGAATCGTTACTTCACGCTTACCGGTGTCAAAAAGCACATTGCCGAGTTGGTAAACAGTTTCACTCACTTTTGTTGGATTCACTAATTGGGTGTCCGTTGCTGCAGTAGACTGCGGATAGACAGTAAGTTTCTCCGATGCAGTATTATCTTTTTCATTAGCATCGGCGACATCTATGCGTGCCACAACTTCTATGTCGCCTTCTGTTGTAGGCACCCAGTCCGCCGAAACCACAGTCTCTCCGAGTTTTGGCGTCCAAAGCACTTCAGTCTTAGCGACCTTTTCGCCCTTCACAACGAATTCCGTATTTAGAATCCCGTTGAAAGGCGTTCCAGTGTTCCGAAGCGTTGCACTCAGTCTAACGGGTTCGCCGACCCGCGGCGAAGGCGGAGAAAACCGAAGGCTCTGCGGCACGATGCCAATGCTTGGGCCCGTTGGGCCTACCAAGGCATGGCTCAAAGTCATCACTGAGAAACATGTCGATAAAAAATCGCTTTCAGAGCCGCGCCATCTTCCATCAGGTTCTTGCTGCGTGACCATCATCTGCGCGATCTCGTCATACCAGTTATAGCCAGCGAGTGTGTCTAAAGTCAGTGGAATATCACAGAAGCGTTGCAGTGAGAGTAGGTAGTAGTAAAGCCAAGAATTGGATCCCGGATTTCGAGTTAAGGTCCAGTGTTTCTTTACCCATGCGATGCCTTTCTGAATTTGTGGATCATCAACAGGGACACCACATGCACGGAGTGCCCACAATCCGGTTGCAGTCATGCTCCCATAGACCCCAATTGCCCACGGCGAACCCTCGTCAACTAAGTTATAGAGCCACCCACCTGTTTCGGTTTGATTGCGGCGGACCCACTTTTCGGCGCGTGTCCATGTGTCTTGCGGAATATCAAGTCCCCACTGCTTTGCAGTATACAACGCATAAATAACCATGTTCATGTGTGCACCATCTGCAGAGAAGCCGTATCCCCAGCCGCCGTCGTCCCGATCGTCCGCAAATTCACTGCCTCTGATAGGAAGTTGCTTTTTAACTAACTGATTGACAGCAAATTGGGCGCGATCCCTATACGCTGCATTTTGGGTTGCGACTAACACAGGGATAATTACTGCGTGTTGATAAACGGCGAATTCGTTCCAATTCTGCTCAAGCAGGAATTCTAAGCCTTTCTGAACCGATGGGTCGGATGCTGTATGTCCTGTTGCGAACAGCGTTTGCAATGCTAAGGCGGTCTCTTGTGTTTGATCCTCACCGAAATTCCAAGAGGTACCAGGGATGAAATTTTCTGCTAACCCTTTCAGGCTCGCGCCGCAAGTGATGCAGATTAAGATGAGTTGGTTTTCGGTGCCACACTGTAAGCAGGTCCGGCTATGTTTGCCTTGTTGTGTTTTTATCCAAGTAATCCCTTTCCTGATTGTTTCCTGAATCTGATCTGGTGTAACAGCGGGGAACGTCCGTTTTTCTGCGACGATTGTCGTATGCGTGACGTTGTTTTCTGCACTCGCTTCCTCAATATGTTTATCACCTGTAGGGTTAACAACGACATAAATCTCTGTCTGACCGGGGGGCGGTTGCCATTGGGTCTGTATCCGACCAGTCTTTCCGGGTTTCAACTCCAAAATCACATCTTTACAGAGAATCTGGAGTGGTTGTGTCGCGGGATCCGCTTCGTAAAGGTCAACAACCAAATCTTCATTCATTGTTGGGGTGCCTTCACCGATATTTTTCACTTCTACCGAGATGGTAATTTCTTCGCCTTCAACCGGATAGGGATTAGAAAAAGTGATACTCTGGGCATCAACATGGAAATCTGGCAATTCCGCAAATCCGCTCGTTGCAAAAAAACCGGCAAAGAAGATTCCGATTGTTAATTTTAATAACAAGTTCGGAAAACTTACATGCTGCGCCAAAACCGAATACTTAATCATGTTGTACCTCAATGTGTGTCTATCTGACCAGATTCACGCCTATCCTCTACGAGACAAATATCACGACACAATCCCGCGATTTAGTTTCCTGTCCAATATCCAACGGAAAGGGAAGAAGGCTGTGGAATAGGGTTCTTGAATAGGGCTTGACCTGAGGCATTCCATTTACTAATCTCGCCTTGGAAGGTCTCACCGAGCAGATCTGCTATCCAGATACCGTCGTCCGCCGGTGAAAGTGCTATTGCCACGATTGCCATTCCCGCTAAAAATTCATTCTTTTTCGTTCCATCTGGTCCCAAATTTATTAACATAGATTGTTGAGAAACGACCCAGAGACTTCCATCTATCGGATTGATACGTGGAGAGGTCGGATTCGGAATATCTGTAATCTCTACGAGTTTCGCGCCAGTCGGCGATACCCGCATAAGCACACTGTGTTGACTATCGGCGATCCAAGCGTTGCCTTCATAGTCAACGCTAACGCCTTTGGGTTCACCCATCGCGGGAGCATCTGCGATTTTGTTACCAGCTGCGTCGTAACGTGCGATTGGACCTCGGGCGTTTGTTATCCACGCAGACCCGTCCTTAGGATTGACTGCCACAGCCGGTTCGTGCGCCGCTATTGCGGCAATAACTTGCGTTCCATCGCCGGATACTTTTTTAACAGCATCAAGTCCAGCGATCCACGCTGAACCGTCTGCCGGGTTAATGGCTATCTGGTTCGGACGCGTAATGTCCGGTATCTCGCTAAAAGCACCACTGTTCGGATCATAACGATAGACGGTATTTGCAGCTGAAACCGCAATCCAGACAACACCATCTGCTGGGTTCACTTCTGCAGCACTTGCTTGGGTTAAATTCGGGATGACTGTTGGATCTGCCTGTCCATTAGCATATAATTTATAAATCGTCTCCCCACCGCTGACCACCCAACATTCACCGTTATATTGTCCATAACTGGTAGCAACCGCTAGCCCTAACAACATCACTACCAAAAGCAACTTCTTCATCATTCATATCTCCTCTTTTGCTTTGTATGCGCTCCGTAGGCGCGTAATGTGTAATTCATTAAGTGCGCTCTACGCGCCACTTCTATTTATAAATCTTAACATAATTTCCTTTAAATTCGCAAGAAGTTTTGTAGGCGCGTTTGAGAGATATACAATTAGAAATGATATAAATGTAGCAAATTTTGTGCCGATTCTGAAACAATACGTGAGTAGACGGTTTTGGAGAATAGGCCAGATAGTCCTGCACAAAATAGGGCATGCTTTATACGCAATTGCACGAAATAGGGCAGATTTGAAAATCTTTGGTAAACGGAAGCCATTAAAATTGTTTGTGTGTAAACTTTTTTGAAACTTTTTGCGTTGAAAGGTGTCTAATAGGGTAAGAAAGCAAAACTTATAAATGAAGCGAGGGAATCAAGATGAAACGTACGCATTTCTATTGCCTAACTTTAGTGGTAGTCCTTCTATTTGTTGGGATTAGTATGGTAAGCATGGCTGAAGTGGCTGTCTTACAGGTAGAGATTTCGGATGTCGTCAGCAACAGGGATGCACACCAGATTCGGCGTTTGTTAGAACCGTGGGCTGATGCCGAAGACATCACCTTCGAGATACCTGTTGATAAGAACGGAAGAAAACGGATTTTTAGTACCCTTGTGAAGATTAAACCCCGCCAAGGGGTCTCTAAATACAGTGAAACCCATACATTTGATGTCTATGACATCATGCGTCAACTCAACGACTCGCGTTTCCGAGGCAGACATGGCATTGGGTTTTCCCGCGTCCTTAAAAGCGAAGCGACCATTCGCGGTGACCTATTCGCGCATCCAGGTTTCGCTCGGAGTTATCTCCGAAACGTACCATCGTGGCGACGCTGGCGACCGGATACCTCGAATATTCACCATGCCATGACCGCCGGTAATGAAGAACAGAAGTTCGTCTTCAGCGCAAATCCTGAATTCGATCGGCTGCGACTTGATGCAGCGGATAACGATAAACCCGTTGAGGTACAGGGGGTAATCACTGGCTTTGACGGTCCTTACCCAATCGTGTCGGTACGCAAGTATGAGGTGGGCTATCACTTGAGGACAGGAGCATCGGAAGCATCTGGAACGGAGACAACGGGGAAGCCGACTTACGACTATCTTGAGGAACGTTAGCGAACCGCGAATAACTACTGGTACCCACCCGTGTTGAATAGGACAACGCGCTCGGAAGGTTCAATCATGCCTTTCGAGACGAGTTGTTTGAGTGCTGCGACTGTCGCTGCACCTTCGGGACACGTTAAAAGTCCTTCGGTTGTTGGGAGCAATTGCATTGCCTCATGGATGGCTTCATCCGTGACGGCAATTGCAGCACCGTTGCTTTTGCGTATCGCCTCTAAAATCAGAAAATCCCCGATCGCTTGTGGCACACGCAAACCACTCGCAACGGTCTGTGCATTATTCCAAGGCGTTGCTTCCGTTGCCCCTTCTTCCCACGCCTTGACAATCGGCGCACATCCTGTCGATTGCACCGAAATGAACCGAGGTCTTTTCTCGCCAATCCAACCGATCGCTTCCAATTCCGCAAAGCCTTTCCACATCCCGACGATTCCTGTGCCGCCGCCGGTAGGATAGATGATGACATCTGGCAGCTCCCAATTGCACTGCTCCGCAAGTTCAAACCCCATCGTCTTTTTGCCTTCCACACGGTATGGCTCTTTGAGGGTTGATACGTCAAACCACCCTTCCTGTTCTTTCCGCGCTGCTACAATTCTGCCAGCATCCGTAATTAAACCGTCAATCAGCGTAACGTTTGCACCAGCAAGTTGACACGTCTGCTTATTGAAGTCAGGTGTATCTTGCGGCATAAAGATATGTGCGGCAATACCCGCAGCAGCGGCATAAACCGCAAGTGCCGTCGCGGCGTTACCAGCGGAAGGGATTGCTAATGCCTTGAGTCCAAGTGATTTCGCTTTGGATACCGCCATTGCTAAGCCACGTGCCTTGAAACTACCGGTGGGCAGCCGCGATTCATCTTTCACCCAGACGTCTCTGAGTCCAAACGCCTCCCCTAATCTTTTCGTATGGACGAGCGGTGTCATTGTCTCTCCAAGCGTCACGATGTCTTCAGGCGTTGATATAGGGAGAAGTTCCGCGTAACGCCAGAGCGAAGCTGGGCGGGATAGAAGCGTGTCGCGTTGCCATGTGCCTGCTAACGCTTCAAGCGCATAACGGGCAAGTAGCGGCTTTCCACAGGTGGTACAGACATTCTGAGGGGTCAGATGGTCGTATGTTTCGTTACACCTGCTACATTCCAGATTTTTCAACTTTTTTGCCTCGTTCGGGATGAACCCGGCTCAGGTATTTCCTGTCCATCTGCCGCTGCAGCTTCAAGCCAGCACTGCAGGGCATCTTTTCCATTTTCAATGGCTTCTTCAAGCGTCTCGCCATCGGACATACAACCGGGAAGGTCCGGAAACTCGATTAAATAACCGCCACCCTCTTCTGGTAATAAGACGCGTGTCATGAATGGATACATCAGTTTTTCCAAAGGATTGCCACCACAGCACAGAAATGAACTTTGATGTTTACGGACTGGTATCTGTAAGCAGTTTGAGACAGATCGCTTTCATACTGTGGAGACGGTTCTCCGACTGATCGAATATAATTGAACGTTCATCGTTGACGAGTTCGCCTGAGATTTCATAGCCGTGATGCGCAGGGAGACAATGCATAATCCGACACGCATGCCCTTGCAGTAGTTTAGCGTTCAGTTGATAAGGCATCATCTTTTCCAATCGACGTTTCCGTTCCTTTGCGAAAGCCGGATCCGTAAAGAATTCCATGTCCACCCACGTATCCGTGTAGACAATATCGCTTTCAGCAACAACCCGCTCCAGTGAACGTTCAACACCAGTAGTATCGGTATCAATCGGCTTATAGAGTCCTTTCCGTGAAGCCTCGTCCCACAACTCTTTATCAACGGCGGCGGGGTTTACCTCTGGTGCGACGACTGAGACCTCAACGCCGACCTTCATGCCAGCGGCAATCAGCGAATTACAGACGTTGTTATGCACACCGATAAAACACAATTTGACCCCTTCGAGTCTACCGAGGTGTTCTTGTATTGTCATCAGGTCGCCGAGAGCCTGTGTCGGATGGTATCTGTCACAGCATCCGTTAATTACTGGGACCGTTGCAGCGGCTGCTGCCTCAACGAGTTCGGCGTGTTTCAAGAAACGGGCTAAGATAATATCAACGTACGCTGAGAGGACACGCATTTCGTCGCCGAGGTCGGCTAACGCAAAGTTGGTCGTCTGCCAATCGAGGTAATGCGCATGTCCACCGAGTTGTGTGATGCCGACTTCACCTGCACATCGCGTCCGTGTGGAGGTCTTTTGGAAAAGCAGACAGAGACTTTTCCCACCGATAGCGTGTCTATATTTTTCGGGATGGTTTTTAATCTTCAGGCTGTTTTCAACCGTTTCAAGAATAGTTGTTTCTGACCAAGGTTTTAGTGTAATGAGGTGCATAATTACCCTCCACAGTAGAGGCTCTAAAATTAGAAACTTTAATTATACACAACTTTCCAACATAAGTCAAATATTTTCTATAGCCGGACAGGGGCGTTAGTTTTATATATTTACTTTATTTATGTGAATATTTTTCTGTAGGAGCGAGCTGTGCTCGCGATCTTGTGTCCAAACGTTAACTTATGTGAATCAAAACCCATATCGGAACCGAAAACTAAATAGCCCTAAGAGTCATAGGTTGGGTTCAGCAGAGCCGCGATTCATAGTATTCATAGTATTCATAGTATTCATAGTAACATTTTGAAAATTGTGCCTTTAGAACCCGCATGAAGTCAGGTGTGGCGTGGGTTTGTCGGCTTCCTATGAAAAGGTTGTTTTTTTGCTGTTACTATGAATCCGCATTTTTCGTTTCTTGGAACTACCGCTGTAACGCCACGGGTGGCGTGGGTTTAGACGGCTTTCTACTTTTAGGGATTTTGGGCGGGTTACTATGAAAGTGGTGTGCATCTGTGTAAAAACGGACGTGAATATAGTTTTAACTTAACGATATATTTTTTGGTAATTTTCCTTAAAAATGTTACACTGGTGTAACATTTTGTGTTGGGTGTGTAACGTTTAGAGAACATAGTGTCCGTAAGGTTTCGTTGATGTGTTGTTCCCGATTTTCTGTTGTGAAAAAAAATAATTTGGCGGAAAGTGTAACATTTTGTCGGTAAAGATTGTGGGTGTTACGCATGTATTGAATTTTGACAGATTGCTCAGGTCGAACCTCCTTTAAAAATTTTGCCACATCGGGATGGCCACTGTCAGTTCGCTTCGCAACACTTCGATTTCTTGAGATAGGAAAGAAAGCAGGCGTTGCATCATTCGAGTTGCGTCGTCTAATGGGCGCGTCGCAATAGTCCGTTCAAGTTCATCCCTTAACTGATAGGCTTCATTGAGTCGGGCCCACTTTTGGATCCGATCCTGACGGTGCTGTTGTAACCATGCGCGATTCAGACGGAGGGTCGAAACATGGTACTCACCGCAAAGTGTGAGGGGCTGAAGCAAACCATCCTCGGATTCAACGAAATGAACACCTACATCCTGTTCACGACACGGATCCGCGAAACGATACCCCCGGCGAAGCTGCTCGCGTGTTGGCCATTTATCATGTTTTATTATATTGCACGGAATGCAAACCCAATAGAGATTGTTGTAATTATTGACAGATCCACCCCTGCTTCGTGGTTTGAAATGGTCAATGCAGAAAGCCCTGGGCCCGCCTTTTATTTTTTCGTGAACACCACAATAGGCGCAACGGAAATCAAAGTCTCTACGAAGATAGGGCTCAGCATTCCGATACCCAACTCTGCCTCGCATTATAGGAGGTGATTCTTGCCGCCAGATACGAGAGGTTATTCTTTGACTCACATCAATTCCTTCAATTCGCGCAGTTTGGCAACAACCTCTTCAAATCTCTGTTTCCAATTTTCATCTTGCAAGGAGGCACGCTTCTGCATCGACTGTATGAGCGGCTGCGCTGCTTCCGCTGCGTCAAGCTGCTGATCCAACTCTGCTAATTCAACTCCCTCTTCTGATGTTAAACCCGTAGAGAATTTTTTTTCAAGTAATTTATGATAAGTCTCAAGCAGCTCTGGAGGGAGCTCATAGTCAAAAGCATCTTCACCCTCGTCCGGATGCCATTTGCGATACTCATTCATTGGGACAATTGCTGCTATAGGCTTTCCATTGTGTTCAAGAACAAGGCTTTCGTGTTCTTCCCAACTTGACCGGAGCAAGTTTTCAATTTGAGGTGGAAGTTGTTCTAATGAAATTGTTTTATTCATCGGGCAATCTCCTTTTCAAGTCGTTTTTCAACTATTATTATACCATGTTCTTTAGAGTGTGTGCCATATTTACTACAGTACAGACCAGAACGATTCAGTTTTCGCGTTTTTGAGTATTTTCTTGGGACAGTCGCGAGCACAGCTCGCTCCTACAGAAGATCGGGTAGCAAGAAGTCGGGATTAGGAAATAACCAACGGTATGAAGGTTCGCCTAATGGCATTCCCCGTCCTACAGAAGAATTGAACGCCTCCGCAGCACAGGCAACCCCTTAACAATATCCACCGTCTCTAAACTCACCGTAATAACCTGCCCAATCAAACGGAGAATATACTCCGGGTCCTCGGCATTGTTCGGGTCGTTGAGGATGCCGCTTCGTCTGTCTACCTTGACACGATACTGATCCACTATCCACTCCAATGCAGAACGGTTGCCTAACCGATAATCAAATACCTCGGCAGGGATACCCTCTAACGTCAGAAAATCGTTATATTTCAACTGCGTCTTATCTTTGGAGAATTTCATTCGCTCCACAGACAAATCTACTTGCATCCCAGGCGTTTCGATCGGATTGAGTTTATCGTATTCGGGTTGGGATTCGTAGTTAACGTGGAGGTTTGCTAATCGCGCGCCGGCGTTGGCAAAACTCCAAAAGTCCGCTGCAACCCCCCTATCCCCCCTTGACAGGGGGGTTGGGATATGCGGTAAGTCGCGCTTGAGGTTTTCTTGATATTTTTCGCGATACTCAGGATGATGCAGAAGTCCGTAGGTATAATGGAAGATGTCCCACTTGGTGATGGTGTTGTCTCGGTAGTGGGTTCGGAAATGTGTTAACGCCCAATCGGTGATGTTCTCGCGGCGGTTTGTGCCGTCTTCGTCGTAGGTGTAGAAGGGGAAACATTGATTTGGATCCATGGAGATTATCATCAAATTCGGGATTACATCCGTTAAATAGCACCAAAAATCAGCACGTCCTCCAAGGCTTGGAACACAAATCACCCGATTCTCTTTTTCCGTTTTAGGTGTTGGAAAGATAGAAGGAAATACATAAGTTCTCTGATTCATCAGTTTATCAAAGTAGAGGTTGGATTTCGTAAATGGGCGATAAAGAGCGTTTCTTATCTTTTCTGGAGCAAATTCAACCAACCTTCTCTTTACTAATTCTGCCTTCAGGCGATCTGTCCATTTTATTTTTTTGCTGTCAGTCGAAACAAATGTATCAACACTTTGTGTTCGATCAACACGCCGTTCCCACTTTAATGTCTGTGCGTTGTAGAACTCTATCATCGCTTGCATATTGTCGGCAAGAGTGTTTTGGTTGGAATTGTAAACCCAGGCATCGCGATTCGTTGCAACCCCAAGGCTGTAGGTTTTGAAAAGCGTTCCCTCTATATCACCCTTACTGGCTTTCGCCTCCTTGCTTCCCATCGGTATAAAAGTGTCAAAATCGTTATGAAGGTCCGCTGTGAGCCATGTATGTCGTTTATCAGGTGTTAGTTCCTGCCATTTTACATTGCCGACGTGCTGCTTTTCCTCTAAAAACGCAAAGGTGCGTTCTTTGCTTATATCTGCTGCTTCGTCGTTATAGCGGATTTGAAACCCAAGGTCGGGGTTAGAAACGCCTCCCACTTCGTCGGGATTAGAAATCCCTCCTACCTTAGATTTCACGAGGATATTGATGCTCACACCAACTTGAATCCCAAACACGTTGGAATCTCCTGATTGTCCCTTGCGGATGTTCCCACCCAAGTCCAAAATATAAAGCCTGTCAAACTCGTCGGTAAGATATTGCCGCATGCCATCAAACATCTGGGCATCAATAAAACCGTTGTTCGTCACGAATGCAACGATGCCCTCATCGTCCAGCTTATCCGTTGCCCATCGAATCGCTTTCACATACGGATCATAAAGTTTGTTTTTCAGCTGCGCGCTGGAAGCAGCGGCATACGTCGCTCGCACCCGTGCATCAACCCCCGCATGGGGCTTATTTTTATTGTTATCGTTCTCATTTGCTTGCCGCGCGTTGTAAGGCGGATTGCCGATAACTACAAACATAGGAATCTCTCGCTGCTCCTCAACTCGTAGTGTATTCTCCGGCGTGAAATAGGAAAACTGACCGGTTTGGTGGGGTACATCCATCAACTGGAACGTATCAAATGTATCTACAAAACAGATATGTGGAAAGGGTTCATAACTACCGGTTCTCTCAAAATAGGCGTGTTCTATGTTGAGACTGGCGATGTAGTAGGGGAGCAGCATTACCTCGTTGCAGTGGAGCTCCTCGCGGTATTTTTGGGGTAAACGTCTCCCTTGAATCTCTTGCATCAGGTGGACGATGAAATTACCAGTGCCGACGAAGGGATCGATGATATGAACCCCCATATCCGAAAGTGAACGCCCAAACTCCGTCTTGAGAACGTGTTCAACGCTTTTTACCATGAAGTCAACTATTGGTTGCGGTGTATAGACGATGCCGTGTGTGTCGGCGACATCAACAGAGAAGCCTTGAAAGAATTGTTCATAGACGGTGTTTAGAAATGCCTGTTTCTGTGAGAAATCGGTGATAGTGGCGGCGGTTTTCTCAATCGCTGTGTAGAACGGATCCAGTGGACGTAGGAACTCGGAACGGCTTGGTGAGCGGTGGGTCAGGATATGGATAACCTTTTCAATCTCTTGGGCGATGATATTCCTGTTCGTGAAATCGGGATTGTCAAAGACGGTGCGGAAAATCCGCTCGGTAAGGAGGTGCTGAATGAGCATTTCCTCAACTTGTGCCTCGGTGAGGTTCGGATCAACAGAGGCTCTGCATTGCTGATGGAAGTTCTCAAACGCTTGTCGGAAGGATGGATTGTCCTGCATCTCGGTCTCAATCCGTTTGGCGACACCGCGTCCTAATACAGGCACTTTTTCTTTGAATTCCTCAACCGCGGCGTACCAATCGACGATGTTTTCTTCTTGATACGCAAAGAAAGTACTGAGCAAATTGACAAGGTTTTGTGAATCCGTGAGGTCTACATCAAGACGGAGGTGACCGTTCTGATAGAGGAGTGCGTGGGTCGGGGATTGAAAGATGATGTTTTTGAAGGGATAACCGGCTTCTGATTTCTTCCGCGCTTCTGTGGGGAGGTCATCGTGCGTATCCTTCGCTTCCCAGTGTCCGTGGGGTAAGTCATAAGCGTCAACGATTTCGCCGTCTATCCGGATGCGTCTGTAACCCCCCTTGCCCCCCTTATCAGGGGGGAAGTTTGTTCTGGAACCCCCCTTGCTCCTCTTATCAGTGGGGGAAGTTTGTGTTGAATCCCCTTTATCAGTGGGGGAAGTTTGTGTTGAATATCCCTTATCAGTGGGGAGGGTACGGGTCTTTTCACAGACGAGAATGAGGCCTGCCTGTCTGCAGTAGTGCTGGAGGAGGTTTTGGAATGCGGTTCGGACTGCGCCTTCGTGTTCGGCACCGATTTTCGCATAAGCCTTGAGTTCTGCGTAGTAGTTTTTGATGGGTTTGTGGGTGGGTTTAATATTGAGGACTGGCATGACGTTTTCTCCGTGTATAGTTGGCGATTGGGCTGTGGACGCTGCCAATTATACACGGATATAGAGGCGGTTGCAAGGAGAAAATTATTGTCTATCCCACGGAATGTCAATACCCAGCTCGCCAGCAAGTGCTTCGAGTTCCCGCACGGGTTCTCGGTGAAGGGGTATCCCGTTTTCACGGCGTTCTTGGGTGAGTTCCCACTCAATCTCACCGGGAAGCGTAACGCGCGTAAACCCGCTACGTGGCGTGGCGCGACGCGTCATCTGAATCTGTCTGTCAATCTCGGCTTTAAACTCTGCAAGGGAGGTAAAACTGGCGATGTTAATCGCAAAGAAAAAGTGTGAAGATACGCGTTTCTCAAGGGGCGCGTCCCCAGGTTGATAGTGTTTATTGATACCCATCAACCCACCGCTCAACGGACCACATAAAACATCCATCACGATCGCAAGCGCAGACCCTTTAGGGCCCGCAGCGGGTAGGATCGCAGCAACCTTGCTCGGATCATCCGTCTCATTGCCGTCGGCATCAAGCCCCCATCCCAACGGAATTTTCTCCTGATAGAGTCGCGCCGTGCCAATCCTTCCAGCAGCAGCGGCACCACACGCCATGTCCAAGACGATAGGTGGCTCTTCACCCGCGGGTATTGCGAACGAGAGGGCATTATTCCCAATCGAGGTGCTTCTTGCACCATGGACAGCGACGTTCACACCGAGTCCATTCGTCGTTGCGAAACCGATCATATCCTGTGCAGCGGCTCGCATCGCATGGCTGGAGGCAGCCCCAAAGTGATTGCTGTTCCGAACGATAGCCACGCCGATGGAAGCAGATTTTGCCTTCTCAATTGCCATATTCATTGCGCGGATACCCACAAGGTGTCCTAACCCGCGATCGCCGTTTAACAGAACAGAAGCAGCATTGTCTTCAAGCACTTGTAGTTCTGGGGTCGGGTTTATATCGCCGTTGATGATACCGCGCACATAACGCGGCACTGCCCGTGTGGCGTGTGAATGAACGCCGCGTAAGTCCATTAGTACCTGCATCTCCGCGACGGTATCCGCATCCGATTCGGTAACTCCTACTTCCTGATAGAGTCGGCTACAGACGCTTTGCAACGCCGACGCGTCCACAATTACCTCTTGCTCGTGTTTATTCATGGCTAAATACTCCTAATTCGAGGTATTTCAGCTATGACCTTCAAGATGCCAGTCTATACGCTGGTTGATATTATCTATCTTTTGTTCCAGTCGTCTCTCAACTTCTTTTAACTCATTTCTAACTTCTTTTATATCGTCTTTGGTTGCCGATCTAAAAAAGTTGATAACAGTTCCAAGCGCAACTATACCGGAGAATATAACTGTTAATATCGTTTCCCACAGAGGCATGATTGTTCTCCTCGTTGGGTCAGAGTTTACGCTATTATAGCACACATAACTTTCACTTCACAAGAAAAAATAACAACCTTTTTATTTTTCTTGATTTTGCTCGGGGTGTTGTGATACTATACTTTAATAATAGTATAAAATGCCTATAGCATCAGGGCATAACCTTTGTCTATGAAAAGCAAAGATCCAATCCTTTTAGCATGGGAGCAGATCGATGATTTTGCCCAATTACACCGGACGATGTCTTTGTCTAATTTTGATATTGGCACTCGTCGCCTTTACCGCCACCCTTGGTGAAAAAGATACCACCGATTTTTCAAAGAATGGCGCGCTGTTTTTGGAACAGTACTGCTTTAGCTGCCACGCCGGGGACCAACCCGCTGCCGAAGTCTCTTTGGATTCATTCACGGATAATCAATCCTTAATAAAGAACCGTGAGGTCTGGGACCGTATACTCGATATGATTACGACAGGACAAATGCCGCCGTCAGAGAGCGAGCAGCAGCCGCCATTAGAAGTCTCAGAAGCGTTTGTTGCACACATTGATGCAATTTTTGAACACGCAGACCGCACGGCAAAACCGGATCCTGGACGCGTCACAGTCCGGCGACTCAATCGGGTTGAGTATAAAAATACCGTCCGAGACCTGCTCGGTGCCGATTTCAACCCTACCGAAAGGTTTCCTGCCGATGATGTCGGACACGGGTTTGATAATATCGGCGATGTGCTGTCTATGTCCCCCCTTCTGATGGAACGCTACCTTGAAGCCGCCGAGGCAATTGTTTCGCGGGTTATCGTATTAGATCCACTGCCGCCCTCCAGATCCTACCGAAACGGGAAAATTCTTGAGCCAGTCCACGATGATGTTCCTGATGAACGCTACCGCCTGCTCGATCCAACCGCCACAGAGCCGTGGAAATCCGGCCCGTTTACAACAGGCGCAGACTATTTCAACATAGCACCCGACGCAGAAATTATCTACCACGCCACGCTCTATGCTGAGACGGAGAGCGATACCCCCGTAGAGGTCGTTCTATTCATTCAAGGCGACGCATTAGCGCACGTAACCCCACCGGAGAAACTTACACGTTTAGTGGGTGTAGATCCGACTGCAGACAATAATATCAAGGTGTTGAAGGCTTTTAAGATTACCGCTCGCAGCCCGGAAAAAAACCAGACGATTAGAGTCCATCTTACCGGTATTCCGAACATTGAAAACGTCGGCATCGCAATGCTGAAGCCGAAGGAAGGTGAACCAGACGCTAAACTTCAGATTCGCGTGCTCTGGTCAAAGGGGCCCTTAGAGACCAGACCTCACACGCATTTCGAGATTCTGGCATGCACGCCCGACATCCCCCAAGCAGAACAAACCCGTGAGGTGCTAACGCGCCTGCTCCGCCGAGGCTACCGGCGTCCACCGACCGAAAACGAAGTCGAACAACTCGCGCAGTTTGCAGCATCTGTTCAAGCCGACAGGGTGTCGTGGGAAGCGAGTATCCAAGAAGCGATTAAAGTTATTCTCTGTTCACCGAAATTCCTGTTTCGATTGGAACTTGATGACCGTCCACAAACGCCAGAACCGCATCCGATTGATGAATTCCAACTCGCTTCGCGGCTCTCCTATTTCTTATGGAGCAGCATGCCAGACGACGAACTCCTTGAACTCGCTGAGAAGAAGCAACTCACCGCCAATCTGGAAGCCCAAGTTAAACGCATGTTAGTTGACCCAAGAGCATCTGAATTAGGGAGCAGCTTCGGGTCCCAATGGCTTCAGATCCAACGGTTGACAACGGCTGCACCTGATCTCGAAAAATTTCCGTATTTTACTGGCGGCTTGCGCTTGGCTATGCAAAAGGAGACTGAGCTTTTTGTTGAATCGATCTTTCGCGAAGACAGAAGTCTGCTTGATCTCATTGATGCCGACTATACCTTCCTTAATCAACCGATAGCGAGCCACTACGGTATTGTTGATACACAAGGAAACTGGAAAGGACATAAGAACCCTGTACCGGGGGGTGAACGGATTCGCGGTAGATCGTTCCGGCGTGTTAAATTACAAGGGACCTCACGCGGTGGTATACTTAGCCACGCCAGTGTGCTGACGGTGACCTCTAATCCAACGCGCACCTCTCCCGTCAAAAGAGGACGCTGGGTGCTGGAACAGATACTCGGTACACCGCCACCGCCACCGCCACCGGATGTTCCAGAATTAGAAGAAGAAGGTGAGGCGGTTCACGGGACTACGCTCCGGGAACGCCTTGAGCAACACCGAGCAGACCCCGCGTGTGCTAACTGCCACGCGAAAATGGATCCTATCGGGTTCGCGCTTGAAAACTTCAACGCAATCGGGGCATTTCGGTGGAAAGACGGCGAATTGGATATTGACACAACGGCGGTATTACCGGATGGAACGGTGCTACAACACGGCATAGTAGACCTGAGACGGGTCGTCTTGGATCGAAAACAGCAGTTCTTACGTTCTTTGACAGAGAAGATGTTAACCTATGCTTTGGGTAGAGGGTTGGAATATTACGACCGACCGACTGTTGAACGTATCGTCGCACAACTCGAAACCGAAGACTACAGAAGTTCGGTCCTGATTACAGAAATCGTCAAAAGCGACCCGTTCCGGTTGCGACGTGGCACAGAGAGCAAGTGATGATACGTATTACGACTCGTATAATTCTTTTTGTTATCATAATTCTCCAATCCGGTTGTTATGCCCTTCCTTATGAAACACCAAATCAGAGTCCTATTTTACAGTTGGAGGAAAAATACTCTGTCTATTTGGATGCTACATGGACGACAAAACAGGCAGACGCGCTTTTAAAGGTTTTTGAATCCATACCCGGCGTGCTGAACCTACGTTTTTCTCAATGGCGCATAAGTGACAAGGACTTGGAAAAGGGTATTAAGATTGAATTTAAAGATAAGTTAAAATTCGTTACGATTAGCAGATATATCTTTCCGGATGAGGAGGATCGAGAGGCGTTGTCACCTGGAAAGGAGTTATATGCTGCTGTTGTTCAATTCCTAACAGAGAATGGGACAAACAGAGCCATAATAGAATTAATACTGCAAAAAAGGTATGGGATATACGTACCCGCTTACGATTCATTAACCGAGGACACGCCAAGCAAAACATCAAAACGCTATTCAAATTTTGAAAATGAAGATCTGATGGTCATTATATCCGTATTTGAAGAATTCCCGCAGGCACTCCATAAAATACCGAGATTAGAATATATAGTTCGTAGAATTGATAAGGGTGAAGAGGAAGATGAAAGAGGCATGAGTTATGCTCGGACGGGTCGTGGTCACATAGAGTTTGCTGAATCCATTTTTCGCCGCCGTAATTCTGATACGACTCGGCGCGTAATTGCCCACGAAAAGGCACATTTTATATGGGCCTTCGTTTTTAATAGAGAAGTTAGAGCGGATTGGGCGAAACTTGGGGGATGGCAGCGAGATGCAAGCGAATCGGGTTGGTCAACAACCAAAGAGCGGTCAGCATTTGTATCTGATTACGCCTCTGAAAAAAATCCAAATGAGGATATGGCGGAAAGTATCGCAAATTATCTTATATCGCCCCATAAACTCCGTTCTTGTTGCCCTGAAAAGTATGAGTTTATTCATAAGCGTATGCTTATGTATACCGAAGGATATGAACCCTCTAATGTTATGTGAATCTGGGAGAAGTTTATGAGCACACCGAAACAATTTTCACGTCGATCATTTTTACGCGGATTAGGGGTCGGTGCCACCCTACCGTGGTTAGGAACGGTAGGCTCCCTTGTTGCTTGGGCGGATACGTCCGTAGATGGGCAAACGATTACCCGTTACCCCGATCCAGCCGTTGAAGTAATAGACCCGCGTTTTGCAAAATATAAAGTTGGCAATGCCGTTGTGGAACGGTTATGGACTGGGGCGCGCTGGTCAGAGGGACCCGTCTGGTTCGGCGATGGTGGCTTTCTCCTCTGGAGCGACATCCCGAACAACCGTATTCTGAAATGGCAGGAAGCCACTGGCGCAGTAAGCGTCTATCGCAAACCTTCTAATTATACAAACGGACACACACGCGACCGACAGGGCAGACTCATCAGTTGTGAACACGGCACGCGACGGGTCACACGCACTGAATATGACGGAACAGTTACCGTCCTCATAGACAACTTTGAGGGCAAACGCTTCAACGCCCCAAACGACGCAGTTGTCCATCCCGATGGACATATCTGGTTTACGGATCCGGGATACGGTATCCTTACGCACTATGAAGGACACAAAGCAGAATTTGAACTGCCGACTTCCGTTTATCGCCTGAATCCAGACACCGGCGAGGCAGGCGTTGTGACGGATGAAATCGAAAGACCGAACGGCTTATGTTTTTCACCCGATTACAATAAGCTTTACGTTGCCGATACGGGGCCACCGAAAAATATCGTTATCCATGATGTTGTAGACGGTGAACGCTTGGCTAATAAACAGGTGTTTGCTGATATGGCACCCGGTGCCGCTGATGGGCTTCGGTGCGATACTGATGGAAACCTGTGGGCAGGCACAGGCTGGGTCGGCGAAGGCTACGACGGTGTACATATCTTCGCACCAGACGGAACGCTTATCGGGAAAATTCATCTGCCAGAGATTTGTGCGAATGTCTGTTTCGGGGGCGTGAAACGAAATAGGCTCTTTATGGCAGGTAGCCAATCTCTCTATTCAGTTTATGTCAATGCACAAGGGGTGCCGTACTTTTAAACGCACGCTAAACACTTGACACGTGATAAAAAATAAGATATAATTATGTTATAGGCATTGTGAAACGAGAAATCGGACAGGGACAGCAGAAGATTTTCGCAAGTCTACTGCTTTAACTGTGAGGAGTTGACGAAAGATTATGAGTACTTCAAAACAACTTTCACGTCGAACATTCTTACGTGGTCTCGGTGTCAGTATTGCCCTACCGTGGCTGGAAGTCATGGGACCCGTCACATCGTGGGCGAATGCGCCTACGAGCGCACAGACAGTTCCGAATCGGATGGCTTTCCTTTATGTGCCGAACGGGAAAATTATGGAGAATTGGACGCCAACGCAGGTAGGAGCTGACTATGAACTCACAGATATTTTGAAACCGTTGGAAAATGTAAAGGACAAAATGCTGGTACTCAGTGGGCTGACCGCTGACAAAGCACGCGCGAACGGTGATGGCGGTGGTGATCACGCCCGCGCAATGGCTGCCTTCCTAACAGGTGCACAGCCCCGTAAAACCGATGGTGCTGACATTCACGCCGGTGTTTCTGTTGACCAAGTCGCAGCATCGCATGTCGGCGGTCGGACCCGGATGCCTTCACTCGAACTCGGAATTGATCCCGGCAGAAGGGCAGGCAATTGCGACTCCGGTTATAGCTGCGTCTACTCATCAACCCTCTCATGGCGTTCTGCGACGCAGCCGCTACCCAAAGAGGTAAATCCAAAACTCGCTTTTGAGCGTCTCTTCTCAACCCTCCCAGATACCGAACGAGAAGAACGCGATCAGCGGCGCAAAAGCATCCTCGACTTTGTGATGCAAGACTCAAAAGACCTCCGCCGACACGTCACGGGGAACGATGTCCGCAAACTCGATGAGTACTTCTCCTCTATCCGAGACATTGAGCTGAGAATCGAAGCAGCCGAGAAGTTTCCACCGGTTGAAAGTCCAGACTATACCGTACCGGAGGAAATTCCAGAAGATTATCAAGAACATCTGCATCTCATGATGGACCTGATGGTACTCGCATTTCAGGCGGATGTCACCCGTGTTACAACCTTCGTCCTCGCAAATGAGGGAAGTAACAGACCCTACCCGTTTGTTGATGTCTCTGAGGGACACCACTACTTGTCGCATCACAGTGGTGATGAAGAGAAGATAGAAAAAATCAAACGGATTGATGTCTTCCATTCGGAACAGTTAGCATACTTCTTGGAAAAACTCGCCGCGACATCTGAAGGCGATGGATCACTCCTCGATCACTCGATGATTCTGTATGGTAGCGGAAACGCAGACGGCAACCGCCACAGCCACCACGATCTCCCCATCATACTTGCAGGTGGTGGTTGCGGCACGCTCAAAACCGGGCATCACATCCGCTATCCAAAAGAGACTCCTCTGAACAACCTATGGCTGTCAATGCTCAATCGTATGGATGTTGAGGTCGCACGAATAGGCGATAGCACTGGTAGCTTACAAGGGCTTTCTTAACACCTAATCGAAATACTACTCCGTTGGGCGAGGATGGCTTCGGCTTTGTGCCTCGCCCTTTTCTGTTTTGCAAACATACCCTCTAATATAACTTAAGTTGCCACAATGTAGTATAGACTGTTAGTTTGGTTTTCCTAAGGTGATCCAGTCTCAGCGATCTTCATCAACGTATCCTCGTCCAAATCGAGGTCCACATCCTCTGAAAATGGTTGTGGTACCTTATACGGGGTTTTCGCGTAAATCTCAACGATATTCTCATCTGGATCATAGAAATAAATCGCCAGCGCAATGCCGTGACTCACGACACTCCGAATCCTTACCCCTTCCGATTTTAGAAGCCCATAGAACTGCTTCAAGTCCTTAAGATCCTCTACAATAAACGAAACCTGTTGAACGACTTTTGCTCCCGGTGCAGTATCTCTGCCCGGACACAATGCCAGTTCATGGTGTTCTGATTCCGGCTGCGCACTCAGGAAGATAATATGCCCTTCTGGGTGTGCATCAGTGACGGTGAGCCCCAGAATACGGGTATAGAAGTCCAGAGATTTTTGGACATCCGTGCAATAGAGTCCTACGTGCCCAAGTTCTTTAACGGCTAACATTTTTTACCCTCCTACGGTATCAAAATCAGTAATCACAATCTATCACGAAACTGGCAAAGAGGCAAGATATTTTTTGTCCAAGATTATTTTAGGCAAAATATGGGATTTTAAGCCCACAAACCCACGCACCACCTATGTTCTTAGCCAAAATATCATTACTTAGGCAAAGAAAAAGGTGAGAATGGGTTTCATTATCATATTTTTATCAAGATAATGGGTCTCATTATCAGTATAAACACGCCTGAATCGACATATATCGGGCGAAAGTGGATTACCAGTCCTTAAACGGAAATATCCGCGTCTCTGTCGCCATTCCGTAAAAACTCCACAGACTCCCCGCCACGAATTCGCCGAGGATTAAGCCGAGGAAGAACGGTGCTGCCTTCCGATGGAGTTGCAACCCGCCCTGCTTGATAATCAGCCATTTCGCTGTGGTGCTAATCACAAGCGAGATCCAGAGCCAGTTCATACACCAATCCGCTGCACCGGAAACGGCATACCCCACAGCGTGGAAGGGCCACCAAAAGAAACGCATCCGTAAAAACATTAACAGGAACGTAAACCCCATACCGATACCCATGGCAGACACTTCAGGGATGTTCGGTCCCATCGGAAAGTTGAGTTGCTTTTGAAGCCTCTCAAAAGGATGTCGTGCAAAACCTCCCGCTGCCCCAAAGTGATACACATCGTGCAAATATGCCCAGAAAGAACCAATTGAACCCACAAATGCTGCTAAGAGCATTACCCATACCAACGGTTTCGGATTAAACCGCGCCCGTGAGGCGAGTTGGAAACCTTCTAACTGGTGCGGCATTGGATGGCTACGGTGGGCGCGGTTAAAGAAAAACAGAAACGATAGTGCTGTAAGATTGGAACCCCCCATCCCCCGCGAACCGAGAATCGTCGGTAAGGCGTAGTCGGGTCCCATAAAATGGAGGTCGTGCGCTGGCGCGCCTGATTCTACCCGCATCCGTGTAATCCCTGTTGACAACGCAAAATACATCGCGAAAAAGGCGATACCCAGCGAAATGCTGATACCTATCTTTACAGAAAACGCTATAAGATAGACACATCCCAAGACAATACCCACAATAGCAGTGCGATAGCGCATCGGTTCAACCGATTCATCAAGGCTTGAGCGTCCCGTGAATACCTGTCGAAAAACTTCTGAAAGGTATTTTCGGCTTGCCCATATCGCGAAAATCGCCAGTCCAAGATACGCACCCAGAGACTGCTGTCGGTCGTAGGGGAAACCGGGTAAACCTCGAACGCCAATGATTGCCCCGGCAACCCGTTGCATCTTACGAAACAGATAAAAGAACCAACAGGAAAACGACAAATCCAGAGGCATAAAGAATCCGAGTCCAATGACAAACGGATAGATAGAAAAAGGTGTCCAACCGATGGCACTCCACGGCTTGTCTGTGAAAAATTGGCTGATATTCCGAAACCGGACCCCAATAATCGGAATTGTCGGAAAAAGATAGCTGAACCCATTCACAAGATTAAGAACTGAGACGAGGATAAAGGCTGTCCAAAACACTCTACCCCGATAGAACTTTGCACCGCTATCCCGCGTCATTTCTAACGGCAGTTGGATAATCGGGTAGGCAAGTTTTTCACGCTCCGTCCACTGTTTCCGCAACACAACGTTGATACACAACATCACGAACACAAGCACGACAATGAAACTCGTCCACCACAGCGCGGGACCGAGCCATGCTTGTAGCACCTCTGCCCGATAGAGTGTTGTTTGTCCTTCGTAAAATCCTTCTAATATACCCTTATCTTGGACAGTGCCCCACGTTGGCATGTATCGGTGGAGAAGTTCCCGCCATTCGTTTTCTGGCGTATCGTACCAGAAAACATGTCCAATCATCGGGATCAAAACTTGTGTATGGTCGTGTGAGGCGATAGCACTCGCTATACAAAGCATCACGTAGATGACAAGCAGCTCACCGTGTGTCATTGCCCATTGTCGCTTTATCCGCCGGACGAGCAGGTTCAGGAGGGTAATCACAAACACAAAGAAGACGGCATTGAAAAACAGGGACATCGTCGTCGGAAAAAGCCCCCACCAGACCATCTCCGTATACATAATCCAATAGCAATTGATCGGGATAAGGATCAGTGATACTATAACCGATTTTAAAGTGACACCGCGGGTTAAAGTGTCAGACATTTCGTTCTCCTGTAATTCCCTCAAGTGGCTCCGTTGTAGCACAAACTGTTAGTTTGTCGCATTTGTTTCTTTATTGTAGGAGCGAGCTCTCGCTCGCGACTCTTTATAAAAAAGTCGCTTTTTTAATCCGAACTCACGTCAGTTACTCCATTGCCGATCGGAGCATCTCTACAATGTTTAGGTTTTCCCTCGACTCCGCAAGGCTCAACGCCGTGTTCCCTTGTCTATTTTTCAGGGAGACATCGGCATGATACGTAAGCAGAAGTTGAACGATGTCTGAATGCCCGCGCCACGCTGCGTACATCAACGCCGTTTCACCTGTTCGGTTTTGCGCGTTTACCGCTGCACCTTTTTCGAGCAAGCGTCTGGTTATCTCCACGTCTCCTATTTTATGGATACTAAAGATTAAGGGTGTATTGCCGTTGGTGCCTGTTGTGTTCACCTCTGCACCATTTTCGACGAGAAATAGCACTATCTCCGCATACCCCTTTTCCGCAGCAATGTGCAACGGAGTCCTACCGAGTGCGTCTTTTAGATTCACATCTGTATGTGTGCTACGAACGGTTGCAAGGTCATTTGTCCACACGGCTTTGAAGAACCCCCCTTCCAGTGTATCCGAAAATTCGGAAATAATGTATTCTCGATTTACCGGCAGATTTTCAAAGACTTGTACAACACCACTCAGCCATCTGACTTCAAGTCTATCAACAGTGGCATTTGCCCCTAAACCGAAGTGGAGGCGTGCGTCATGACTCGATAGGTAGCTTGCCCCCGGATTTACCTCTTGGACCTGGGTCTGCTCACCTACCCTCAAAGTGACACGCGTCCCAACCCCATCGCGACTGCTGATGACACCGACGGTCTTAATACGTATCCAATTATGTTCTGGCGTGCTGTCGTTTCGTAATAAGGTGATGGGACCATCAGAGTGTGTGACAAGCAGGTCCATATCTCCATCATTGTCATAATCGCCGAAGAGCGCGCCTCGACTCACCGCTGGACGTTGAAAATAAGCACCCGCACTTTCGGAAATTTCTTGGAAAGTAGCGTCTCCGCTATTCCGAAAGAGTTGATCGGGTTGGCGATAGGTCAAAATATCGTGTGTCTTCTCAATGTTGTCGATGATATGTCCGTTAGCGATGAAGAGGTCCCGCCAGCCATCGTTGTCCGCATCAAAGAAACCCGTGCCGAATCCGACAAAGTGGAAACTCTCTTTACCGAGATGGGCCTCGTAAATCACATCTGTAAACGTGCCGTCGCCGTTGTTGCGATAAAGGGCATTGGTTTCATAAGATAAGTTTGTGACAAAGATATCGATCCACCCGTCCGCGTTGTAATCGTCAGCAGCAACACCCATCCCCGCCTGTGCAATACCGTCGAAACTGTAGGCGCATCCGGCAAGCAACGAAATTTCGCTGAATGTGCCGTCCCCGTTATTGTAGAAAAAATCGTTTCGGGTATCGTCATTGGCAACATAAAGATCAGAGATACCGTCATTGTTGAAATCGGCTGAAACGACACCTAATCCTTTACCGTGAAACATGCCACCAATCCCACCGACCCCGGCTTCTTGGCTAACGTCCCTGAACGTTCCATCCCCATTGTTGCGGTAAAGTCTATCAGGCGCGCCTTCAAATAGAGAAGGGTGGCAGTAGGTATGTATTCCATCTTCTCCACACGGACGATAGATGACATCCCGAGAATACACGAGGTAGTTGACGACGAAGAGATCAAGGTGTCCATCTCGGTTATAGTCGAGAAAGGTCGCGCTGCTGCTCCAGCTCGGATCCCCAACACCCGCAAGGCGTGTGACATCCGTGAACGTTCCGTCACCGTTGTTGCGGTAAAGCACATTCGCACCCACATTGGTTACATAAATATCCACGTTCCCATCGTTGTTATAGTCGGCGCAAGCGACTCCCTGCCCATAGTTGCCGCGGTTACCGACCCCAGCAGCTACCGTGATGTCAGTAAATGTGCCGTCGCCGTTGTTTTGATAAAGCCCACTGGAGACCTGTTTCGCTGAAGCGGACGTGTCCCAATAACCGCTGTTGACGAGATAGACATCGAGATAACCGTCGTTGTCGGCGTCAAAAAACGCCCCACCGGCACCGAGGGTTTCCGGTAGGTGATACGCACCTTCGGCACCGTTGATATGCCGGAAATCAATTCCTGACGCTGCAGTCACATCGACGAATTCGACCGCAGCGGATGCCAACAACGAGAGGGGACACATAAGGAATAGGACAAAAATAGATATATTTTTATTTTTCATTGAGAGGATTTGCATCTTTCGCGAGACGGAATCCGATAAAACTGGTCCCAATTTCTGGATACTGACCGATCCGTGTTGAACACCGCGCCAACATTTCGGCGTTCAACCAGGAACCGCCCCTCACAACACGCCGACTGCCAACCGCGGGTCCTTTCGGATTTCGATCCGGTGTGTGATGATAAAATGTTTCTGAGTACCAATCGGCTACCCATTCCCAAACATTGCCTGCCATATCCTGTGCCCCATAAGGACTTACTCCTGTCGCGTAAGACCCTACGGGTTGCAAATGCGTACCGGATTGATTCCAAACGTTCGCGTGGGTGTTTGTGTTCTGGATACGCTGTTTGAAAGTATTGCCCCAGGGCCACCGTCTGGCATTCGTGCCGCGTGCTGCCTTTTCCCATTCAGCTTCCGTTGGGAGCCGCAGGCCCCGCCACGCTGCATAGGCACCAGCAGAATACCACGACACACCAATCACCGGATGATCCGGTTTCGTTTGGGCAATTTCGGGCCAAGTGCCGAACGCGCCGCCATAGCTGATGGGTGTGTGTTCACTACCAGCACCACCGGTTTCAAGCCAAAACCGATAATATTCGGCATTGGTGACCTCCGTCTTACCGATATAGTAAGCATTCAGATAGATTTCATGCATCGGTGCCTCATTCGGTAGGTCTGTATCGCTGCCCATAATGAAAGTGCCAGCAGGAATCAGACAGAGATCTGGCTCTGCTAATACAAATGGCGATGCCGCGAGAAAGGCGTAAAGTAATAAGCATAATACAGGTAAGATATATCTATTTTGATTGTGATGTAAGTCGTTCATATTCTTGATAGATTTTCTCGGCTTCTGACTGTGCCCCAGAGCGTTCGTAGGCTTTAGAAAGGTTCAGGTGGAAACGCGGTTCGGATGGCTGTAAACGGATAGCGGTTTGGTATTGTTCAATCGCTTCGGGGTACTGTTCTAACATTAAATAGGCACCCGCTAAACTGTTACGATACGTTGCAACGTCGGGTTTTTGCTGGATCACCTTCTGGTACATTGTAATTGTTTGCTTGTAGTTCTGTTGTTGAAAATGCGCATATCCGAGTGCCTCATAACCTCGGGTCTCTTGTGGGGCAAGCGTGATGTAACGTTCCAAGGATTGCGTCGCTTCACTCCATAACGCTCGCTTCAATTGGAGTCTACCGAGTTGATACCACGCCTCAGCGTTGGTAGGTGCCTGTCGCGTAAATCTTTTGAGATGCGTTAACTGCTCTTCCTCAACGGAAAGCGTTTCAAACCGTTGTAAATTTTTCCGTGCTGCTTCTATTTCACCGATGCGCCGATATGCCGTCCCTAAACTGAAATGTGCTTTGGCATGAAATGGATCGAGTTCGATGAGTGCTTTCAATGTATCAATAGTTGAAGTCCACGCCTCCTTCTGAAGCAAAGCTGTAGCAAGTGTATAACGCGCTGTCTGTGAAGTTGGATTCAGTGTTACAGCCTTTTGGAGTTCTTGGACCGCAGCATCCGTTGAATTTTCCCGGAAATGGGCGATACCTAACAGGGTCCTGGCACGGGCGTGATTTTCGTCCATCGCTATCGCTTTCTGTAGTACGACTTTTGCCTTTGGGATGTCTCCTAACTGGATGAGCAGCACATCGCCGAGTTCACAATATGCCTCAATATAATTTTTATCTGCCGAGACAGCACGCTGAAACGCTTCGGCAGCATCGCGATATTTCTCAAGTCCGTTGTAAATTAATCCCAAAACACAGTGTGCGTCCGCCAGTGACGTATCTAAAGCGATTGCTTTCTCTAAGGTGGTTCGCGCTTTCTCCTGTTCTCCGAACGTAAGGGCGCGTAATCCAGCGTCATACAGTCGTGCTGCTTCGGGATTGTATCGAGGAGCGGCGATTGTGGGTGGGGTCTGTAGCAATATGCAGAGGACGAGGACGGGTTTGAAGGATGCCATGGGTTTAGGAGAATTGTGCGGAGGGGCGGAGTTTTAACTCCGCCCGCTATGATTACAAGTAGCGTAATTATTGTGCCTTAATATTTGCCCACGTCGTCGTTAAACGTCCTTGTGGAGTAACAGGGGTCAAACCGAGCACAGAGCCGAGTCCGTCGTTCATTATGTTTTGAACGTCGGTTTGTTCGAGCGACACATTGAAAATCCCAATCTCGTCCATGAGCCCTAATGCGATTCTTTCCGTCGGTGTTCCACCTAAGTGAACATCAACACCTGTAACACCGAAGGCACCCGTTGTATCTTGATCGATGTCAACTTCACCGTCAATGTAGAGGATTTTTTTCGCGCCGTCATAAGTGAAGGCGAGGTGATGCCACTGATCGTCGTTGACGGTCGTCGGTCCAAAGAGCCAGCGTGGATTCAGTTCCTGACTACCCACTTCGACTTTCCCTTGGTTCGTATTTCTACCCGGACCGAAGACGTTCAAGATATTGTTCCAACTTGTTGTAAATGCGATAACCATGTGGTCGTCGGCACAACAGCCACTGTACGGGTCCCCTTTTCTTTGGAGTTTCACCCAAGCAACACCCGTATAGGCTTCAGCAGTGCTGTCTAAACTCGCTGAGTTCGCTACATTGGCGTAGTCATCGTCCCCATCAAGGCTGAGCGCCATGCCCCATTTACCGCCGTTAACAACTGCTGCGCCATTCATCAGTTCACCGTCGTTTCCGTTACCACTGGAATCGCTAACATCACCGTCGTCGAAGAGCCAAACACCGACGGCAGTCGCACTGTCAACCGCTGCAAAACTATGGGCTGAGATTAACACAGTTCCGAGAACCGCCAGGATGAGTAACACTTTCCAATTCTTTGTCATTTTTAGAGTCTCCTATGGAAGATTTGCGTGAATTATCCGGACACGTTCCTTCCGTTCGTACCTGCACTGGACAGGCGCAACTAATTTAGCATAAGCATCGGGTATCGTCAAGCAGAATTTTCAGCCGCGCCTGAGAATTCTGATTCTGACAATATAGATCAATGGGCTTTCATCGCACCCCAGATCGTTGCGAGTTTTCCTGAAGGTTCTATATCGGCAGCGACTTTTAATCCTTGCGTCATGAGGGTGTCAATATCATCTTCATCCAGTGCCACATTGAAGATGACAACATCGTCAACAATGCCACCGAAAAACGCCCCCCACTGACCGTGTTGTCCAGTGGCTAAATAGATACCTATTAGAAAAGGTTTGTCGGTTAATGGATTCCTGCCTAAGTTTGGCGTAGTGATACCAGAACCGATCGAAACAGCGTCCAGATATACGCCAAATTCATCGCCATCCCAGGTAACCGCAACATGATGCCAATCGGTATCTGGCTTCCAAGGCGCATCTATAAAGTGAAGCGTGCCGCCGGGATCATGTGTGTGATGACGGATTGTTCCCCCATCCCACCAAAATCCAGGAGCCCAATCGTCTTTGGTCACAACACCCATACCGCCAGCAGGCGGCTTGTCCAACTTAAACCAAAGTGCGATCGTGTGTCCGCCTCCAACCATCAAAGAATCGTCGTGCGGAATTTCCACGTAATCATCCGAGCCGTCAAGACTTAAAGCCTGGTCAAACTTGCCATCCACCCATTTTGCGCCGCCTTCAATTGTGGCATGATTGTCCTTCCCAGAGGAATCTTCGGCTTCACCCCCGCGCCCCTCATCAAAGAGCCACATCCCAACGCAATCTTCAAAATCAATTTCAGCAATGCCGACCCCTACAAACATCAGGCTAACAGCCATTAAACTGACACATAATAGTTTTAAGGTTTTCATCTTTATTCCTTCCTTCGTCATTCTTGATGTGAAAGTTAGCGAATTATCGACCGGCGATTCCTCAAAAATAAGTCTCACCGGAATTATTTTATCACAATGAAACATCATACCATTTAGATATTCACGTGTCAAATTTTACTTTTTCCAATTAACTCAGCAAGATTCGATACCCTGTACTGACACCCGTTGCCATTCCAACAAGTGCCCAGATTCCAGCGCAGGTCATCTCGCCAAGCACAAGCCCAAGGAATATCGGCCTCGCACTTCGATACATTCTCAATCCCCCGTACCTGACGAGAATATACTTCAGCATCCAGCCTATAAAGATTGAGGGCCACAGCTTGAATGAGGCCCAAGAACTCAGCATTGTATACCCGATGGGATGCAGGGGCCACCACACGAAAATCCTTCTCAGCCACATCAACATCCCCATGAAAAGGCTGCCGCCGACCATAAAACTTGTGTTCGTCCAGTCCGTCCCGGTATCGGCACTAACGAGCACAGAAGTCAGCCACCGCATGTCGCCCGCCCCACCTGTGTACGGTGCACGATGTGCATAGCTGACCTCCAGGACGGAATAATATGAGACAAGGGTTCCGATAACCATCGCCGCGCCCATACCTATTAACAGCCCCCTCCGTCTGACCTTGACTTCATCGGCCGCCTTGAGACCGTTTACCACATACGGCATCATAATCTCCCGCAAGTCGCGCGTGAGAGAGACGGGATGCATAAACAGCGATGTCATGGTTGAAGGATTGATTCTCGCCGAACCCAGCGTGGTAAAGAGAACGTAATGTGCTGAATACGAAGGATTGACAAAAGGAATTCCGCCGTGGATGACTTGCCATGTCAAGACAATGTAAATTCCGAGAAGCACCAGCACAAAAAGCAGTGCGAATCCCAACGACATTCCCATCAGATGATTTGCATACGCCAGCAGCAATATCCCGCCGACGAGACCGATAATTGTCAAACCAGAGGGCATCACCTCGTTTGCGTCATCGCTTTTGCGAAAGGCACTGACGAGCATGCTTCTGATGTGATGCCGTGCTTTGAAAAGGATGTAGATGACAAAGGTGAGGCACGCACCGATTTCCTGAGAAGCACTGAACGAATACGCGTTGTGTTGCACGCCTGGACCTTTGGTGATTTGGAAACCGAGCATCGAACCGATAAGACATTGGAGTTTAAAAAATAAAAAGAAAAACCAGAGGCTTAACGACACCTCAAGCGGCAGTAAATAGCTGAACCCCACGATCGAACAATACAAGTTGAGTTGCAAAGGTTTCAGGGCACTCCAAGGCTTTTCCATTAAATAGGGGTGCGGATTGAATCGGACGGGAAATTCCGGCATGCCAGGGAAGAACGCATGAAGGCCGTTCAACGTGTGAATGCATAGGGGAACGGCAAATCCGACCCATAATGCGCTGGTTCTGAAGAGTGAATTTCTCGCTCCCAGCGGGTTATTTGCCATCTCCACAGGCAACACAACCAGCGGAAAGCTACACCGCTCAATCTCGACCCATTGTCTGCGCAGCAGCACCGAGAGGCATATCACAACGAAGTAGAGCACAAACACGTAAAGTGTCCAAGCGAATAGAGGTATCAGCCATGCCCCCCAGGGGATGGATTCACCCGAAGAGATGCCTTCATAAAAGGATTTGATAGCATTCTCATCATGAACAACGCGCCAGTGGGGAATATATTGATGGAAAAGTGCTTGCCAATCATTTTCGGGTGTTGCAAAATACTGGTAGGCGACAAGCGGGTTAAAGGCATATCTCATCATGCCTGTCGAAGGGATACCGGCGGCTGCTGCCATGATACACCAGATCGTCACCAATTCACCCGCCGAGAGTGCGAGTTTGGGAGAAACTGCACTCAAGATGCGGTTGCCAATCAACACCAGGAGGGTCAGGACAAAAAATGGACCGACAGGAAAATGACCGCCAGCGAGAAAGACATTGCGAATCACGTAATCGTTGTAAGGCGCAATCAGACATTCCCCGGCGGCACAGACGAGCCCAATGAGAACTGCCCGTGATGATATGCCTACAGATTTGCTCGTCGGGTTTAAGTGAGTATCGAACCGTTTTGACGTGTTCATCTGTCAGGGTGCTGTGAGAGGACTCCTCTATTTTCTGTTGTGTCAAGTGCGGTGGAAACTTAAATTCAGAGCCTGGCCCGTCAGGTTCTGAGATCATCCAGACTCACTTCGCCTCTTCCACGTTGGTTTCCAAACTGTATTATCGAATTATACCCAACTCGATGTATAAGGTCAAGTTAACACCTCGATTTCGCCCAAATAAGCCAGTTGTCGATTGCAAAGATAACAGGAGTTGACCCAGCAACACTTCATCATTTCATCCGAACCAGAAAGCGAATTGGAAATCCTTAACTGGATTTTCTGTTCCATTGCTACACAAAGTCCCATATACGTGGATTTTTAAAATAGTAGCCAGGACTTTGTTTTTTATTTTATGCAACCTTTTGCCTCAAAATTGTGTCTTTAATTATAATACGGATAAGGTTAACCCAACGCAATCTATCTATTCAGCACAGAGGTATCTGATGTTAGAAAATGATGTGCAACTAATTCATAGGTTTTTATCAGGCGACGATGAAGCCTTCAGTGCCTTGGTCCAAAGGCACCAAAAGAGTGTTCACGCGCTCGCGTGGCGTAAGGTTGGCGATTTTCATTTTGCCGAAGAAATTACGCAAGACGTTTTTCTTCAGGTCTATAAAAAACTATCAACACTAAAGAATCCCAATCAGTTTGTTGGATGGTTGTATGTTATTGTAAATCGACTCTGTATTAATTGGCTCCAAAGACACAGACCGCCGACGCAATCCTTAGACAACATGCCTGCGGAACAGATAGAAGAAGCCTCTTATACACGTTATGTAGCGGAGCAACTCGACCTGGAAATTACTGAACACCGGCATGAAATCGTCAAAAGGCTTCTACAGCAGCTGCCCGAGAGTGAACGGACAGTGGTGACGCTCTATTATCTTGGAGAGATGCCTGTGAAGGAAATTGGCAAATCCTTAGGGGTATCAGTGAACACGATTAAGAGTAGACTGAGTCGGGCTCGAAAACGATTGCAGGCACAAGGCGCAGAACTCTTGGTTAGCGAAGTGCTTGGCGGTATCCAATTGCCCGTTAATCTGACCGATAACATCATGCAGCGAGTCGCTGATATGAACCCAACATCGCCTCCCGTTGGGAAACCCTTGGGACCTTGGATGGCTGTCGGAGCGGCTGCGGTTTTACTAATTGTGCTAATAGGCGCAGGCAATCAATACCTTGTTCGTTTTCAAAAGCCATATAGCTTCGAGGCACGCTCTGAACCTACGATTGAAATTGTAGATGTGTCTGTTGTCCTTGATATTGATTCAAAACCGGCTGTACGCAATCGGATTGGACGAGCGACTGATCCAAGTAAAAGCGGCGGTGCCGGTCTACAGGTCTCTGAGACAACCGCCGCAGCTGCTGCGAAGGAAAATTCTACCAAGTTCTCTGCTTCGCAGTGGACACCAGCAAACGCGCCCGCTGGCGGCCCTGTATATAACATCTTTGCGACATCTAAAGGAGTGATCTACGCTGTTTCACCAATAGGTATCTACAGAGCGGCGGCGGAAGCAGATACATGGACACTTATTAGCACCGATGTTCCGACGGGACACTTCCAGACCCCAATGGCAGAATATAGCGATAGGCTCTATATTGTCACGCCTCGTGAAGTGTTTACATCGACCAATGATGGCAAGACATGGGGGACACTCGGATCCCGGCCAAAAGGATCTGTTGTTGATCTCATAATAACGGAGGGACTACAGGCATATAACTCACAAACAGATATTGCAATGTACCTCGCTTTTTCCAATAGAGGTGTTTTTCGCTCCGTGGACGCTGGCGCACGATGGATACCAATTAACAGTGGACTGACCAAGAAAAAGATTTATACAGCCACTGCTATTGGAAGGACGGTGTTCCTCGGAACGGATCAGGGGATCTATCGCCTCGATGTGGATATGTGGAAACAATTACCAGTGGCTACATCAAGGGTTATCCAATCCTTGTCGGTTTTTGAAGACGATCTCTATGTTGGTACGGGCCCTAATCTTTCAATATTAACATCTTCCAAATCGAACAGAGAAGAGTATGCAGTGCTGATAGACCCTGACGATAACTCAAGTTCAGGACAGATTTTTCGCTCAACCGATTTGGGAGATTCATGGATCGAAATAACGCCAAGAAATGAATCCTTTGAGGCACTCACGCCATCCAGCATCAAAGTCGTGGCTGTTGGTGAAACGCTATTGACAATCGGAACTCCCGGCTTCCGCTCACGAGATGGTGGACGCAGCTGGACACACCTCGGATCCAACATGAATAGTTTTATACTAACGCACTTTCCCGCTGTTGCCTCGGACGAGAACACTTTTTACAATCTTGATGGATACAGTATTAACCGCACAACGGATGCAGGCGAATCGTGGCATCCATTTATCAGTGGAATAGTAGGGACTGATATTCTGGACTTAGTCGCTCTCAATAATCGACTCTATGTACGGAACCGCAGTGGCATCTTTCAATCGATCGATGATGGTGAATCGTGGGCAGAAGTTCGGGTTGACCACAACGAAAAGTTAGAAAACGCAGTGCCCCGAAGAAATTTTTACGGCAAGTCAATGTTAGCAGTTTTTGGAAGTGTTCTTTATGGAATTATGGCTGGCAAAGACAACTTGGGCATTTCCCGACTATCTACTGACGGCGATGCGTTCCTTCCGATCCAAGAGATACCTGCTTTCGATGAAGAACCTTTATCCAGTGAATCGTTGAGAGAAATCCAAGAAGCGAAAGGGGTTTACCTCGATAGCGACGGAAAAGAATATGAGAAAATGGAAATGCTCCTCCAACATCATGCAAAGCGGGTAAGAGCCGGTGGATTTGCAGTCAGTGGTCAGACCTTCTATATGGAATACAAGCGGCAGCTTTTTAAATGGAGTCCCGGCAATCCGAAATGGGAAAATACTGGATTGGTAGATACCGGTGCCCAATCTGAGGATAGGGGTAAAGATGGGTTTGAATTAGCGGTTTCAGGAGATACTGTCTACGTAGGTAAACGAGATGGTAAGTTGTTTCAGTCGCGTGATGGCGGGAATAGCTGGCGAGACATTACGTCGAATCTTCCCATTCAATTTGCGCGTTTCAACGCGATATGCTTTTCGGGCGCAACGGTTTACGTGGGAACAGACAAAGGGACCTTGAGTTCAGAAGCTGGGACATACTGGCACGTGGCAACCGATAACATCGGCGAGCGTATCGTGATAGATAGATTCGCCGTCTATGGCACGACAGTTTACGGTGCCGGTGATAAGGGGATCTACCGTTTAGATGCTGAGAGCAGATGGAGACAAATCTCTTCAGAAGTTCCGGGTAAGGTCCTTTCTCTGGTTGTTAACAAAAACAAGCTTTACATTGCCACGCAACGGCGCGGTCTGTTTCACATTTCACTCGAATAACACTTGCAGCTTAAGTTTTTTATTAAAAAAGGAACTGGAAGTCCATGAATACTATAAGAATTTTTCGGATAGCAAAAAGGGATGCCAATCAGCAAATCGCTATCGTAGCGAAGCGACATCTTATCGTTTTTATAACTGTTGTTTTAAGTTTCATTTGCGTGCAGAGTCTACCCGCTCGGAAAATACTCGTAGAAACGGGGTTCGAGAACTATGTGCAGTCCCATAAGGAGAGTCCATTTCAGCCGTCTACTAAACCCGTTAAAAATGGCAGAAAATCACTCGAAATTTTCTCCGAGGTGAAGGACCGACTTCATAAATCCAGACACGCGTTTGAAACTGATGAACCTATCGTTTCTGTTGAATTCTGGGTTTATGTTGAGAAAGGGGAGCAGTCTTTCGGCATCAATCTGAATACTGCTGAAAGCCACGTTGATCATAATCTCAGAGGACCTTATCTTGAATGGTATGACGGTGATATTCGCTATCATATCGATCGTGGGGAGCCGTGGCACGAGATCGCTTCCTACCCCATCAATAGATGGCATTACGTTCGGATTGTTGCTGATTTTGAGAAAGAGTCGTTTGATTTTTACATGGGCAAAAGCAGGGAAGCGGCTTTGGCTTCACGACCGAAAAGAAATCTTGAGTTTCAGAATCCTGCAGCCGCGCCTCAGCCAAAGCAGTTTAGTATTTGGGCATGGGCAATGACAGCCCGCGGTTACATGGACGATTTGGTAATTTATGAGGGTGATACCCCCATAACCCTCGCTGTTGAACCGACTGCAAAACTGACGACACTTTGGGGAAGGCTTAAAAGTAAATAAATCGGTCAGAGGTCCCACTAAAATGACCTTAAAAATTTGTTTTCTGATATTGCTAAAAGGAGAAACACAATGTATACCAAACTTTTCGCCCTATTTTGTTCCATCAGTTTTGCACTCTTCAGCAGTGGCATTTCTACAGAAGCACAGGTCCCAACATCCGCCAAAATCGTTTTTGAATCTTGGCGTGATGGCAATGGCGAAATTTATATCATGAACGCTGATGGCAGTAGAGAAGAAAACTTGACGCGGCACGGTGCGAGGGACGGCGCGCCCGTTTGGTCACCGACAGGTAAACATATTGCTTTTCATTCTGATCGAGATGGCACCCGCGACATCTACATTATGAACCCTAATGGAAGAAACGTCCGGAAAGTGTTGCGAAACTTGAGTTATAGAGAATATCCGACCTGGTCCCCAGATGGGAAAAAACTTGCCTACACACGGTCAGAGGATTGGTCAATTTGCATTGCTGATATAGAAAAACGAACAGAAGAAAGCGTGGCGTTTACAGACATCGTCGGAGGCTTTGCGGACTGGTCACCTAATGGTTCAGAGATCGTCTTTATTTTTGTGAAACCCAGCGATTATCGTATACACATCATTAACCTCAAAACAGGTGAACAGTCAGAACTCCCACTGCCTCCAAATATCCCACCACCGTGGGTGGAAGGGCGGTTTTTTTATTTTCCTGCATGGTCGCCGGATAGTGATACAATTGCCTTCTCCTGGCGGACGAAAGGCCTCCACCTTATGAATCGCGATGGGAAGGGTGTCACAAAAATTATTGAAGGTACTCGTCCCGCTTGGTCGCCGCAAGGCGATCAGCTCCTCTATGACGCTGATAAGCACATCTTCAGACTTGATATAAACAGTGGGAACAAAACTCTATTATCACGCGATGGGTTTGGTGCGGATTGGTTTGATCCAGCCACGTTACCCGTTGAACCTAAAGCATACTTGCTAACAACCCAATGGAGTAAATTAAAACTGAAATAATACTTTACTTAAACCCGATACCATAAACAGTGTTAGGCGAGGTCGCTGTGCCTCGCCTGCCTTTCCCTACCTTGCCAGTTGCTCGCCTCTCTATCCCAGGATCATTCATCAGAAGGCTTGACCTAAACTCCTAAAGGTTATATAATATGGCAAAATTGAGTATCTTTTGTATACGTACATGCTAAGAAAGAATGGAGGGACATCATGAAAATGCGTTTGACTTTAGGTATCCTGATGCTAACGACCTTATCAGTCATCAAGGTCGTCAATCTCGCAGCCGACGGAACTTGGGAACAGAAAGCAAATATGCCAACAGTCCGATCAGGCTTTACGACTTGCGTTGTCAATGGAAAGATATTCGCAATCGGGGGCGAGGTTACCGGACTCGGGGACTTGTCCCTTTCAACCGTCGAAATGTACGACCCGAAAACCGATACATGGGAACGAAAGGCTGATATGCCAACGCCTCGCACTGGCGCAGCGACCTCGGTTGTGGATGGGAAAATCTACACTATTGGTGGGACTGCTCTGAATCGAGTTGAGGTTGATGTCCTTCTACCAAATAATGAGATTAGAAGGATCCGAAGGTGGAAGCCTGAAGATCTGCCAACCGTCGAAATGTATGACCCAGTTACTGACACATGGACACCGAGAGCCGATATGCCTACACCCAGAAATACCAGCACGTGTGTCGTGGACGGGAAAATCTACGCAATCGGTGGAAACTCATCCGAGATGGAACCGTTTCGTTTAGACACCGTGGAGGTGTATGATCCAGATACTGACACATGGGCAAAAGGGAAAAACATGAACCACGCGCGGGCGGGTGCGGCAGTGAGTGTTGTTGACGGAAAAATTTACGTCATGGGGGGCACCGGATTGCCCCTGATTGTGAACCATCCGGGGCCCTTTCTTTCCAGTATTGAAGTCTATGACCCAAAAAAAAATAATTGGACCGAAGTAGGAGATATGCCTACAGCGAAATCGGGGCATACTGCGAGTGTCATCAATGGAAAAATTTATGTGATGGGAGGCTATTTTCGGAGTCAGGGGCAGCAGACAACAGATTTTAGCGCAATAGAAATCTACCACCCTCGAATCGGTCGTTGGTCCCAAAACCCCGACATGCCTGTTGCCAGAGTTGGCCATAAGGCTGAAGTCGTAAACGGAGATATCTACATTTTTAGCGACGCAAGCCATAATGATGTTCCATTTACCACTGTTGAGGTTTACAACGCCGAACGCCAAGGTATGAATCCAACCGATAAACTTCTCAGTACGTGGGGCGTGATTAAAAAGGTTGACACGCTCCCTCGCTAAAGCAAGTTTGATTGCTTATACACATTTTACGAAAAACCATGTAAAATATGGAGATTGCGATGAAAGTCGTAGCAAAATTCGGTCCTGAAAGTGCAGGCTTAATTGACAAACCCGACCCAGTTGCTGAGGGGGAGTTCGTCGTCGTCAAAATTCGCTCTGCACCCATGTGCACAGAATACAAAGGCTTCAAAAATGAAGGCACTGGCGACAGGTTCGGACACGAAGCCGCCGGTGAAGTCGTAGAAATCGCACAGGAGGGCACTGTCAAGGTAGGCGACCGCGTTGTTGTAATGCCTCACTATCCTTGTGGAAAGTGTTACCTCTGCTTAGCAGGCGAATATGCCCACTGTCAGGACGACCAACAGGCTCCAAACATTCCCGAACAGGCGGGTATGACGGCAACCTATGCGCAGTACATCCTGAAACGGGATTGGCAGCTTGTGCCTATTCCGGACGATCTCTCCTATCATCACGCGGGGATGGCGTGTTGTGGACTTGGATCAACGTTCAACGCCATGCGGTTGATGAATGTTAACGCCTTAGATACCGTCCTTATCACAGGGATGGGCCCTATTGGACTGGGGGGTGTGATTAATGCCGTCTATAGAGGCGCGCGCGTCATTGCTGTTGAAAGCCACCCGTATCGCGCAGCCCTCGCGAAAAAACTCGGTGCAGCGGAGGTTGTCAATCCAAAAGACGAGAATGCCGCCGATCAGATTCGGGATTTGACGGGCGGCAGCGGTATAGACAAGGGGATCGAATGTTCAGCAGCTACCGAAGCAGTCCGATTGTTGATTGACGTAACGCGTCCGAAAGGACACATTGCATTAATTGGCGGCATTCGTGAAGTAGCAATTCAGGGCGGTGAAATTATCAATAAAGGCTTGACCCTGCACGGCACACGGCATTACAATCTCCCAGGTACACCCGCTATGATGCGGATGATTACACAAGTGAAGGCGCAGTTGGAGATGTTCATCACGCACGCCTTCCCGATGCGCCAGATTCAGGAAGCATGGACTTTGCAGTGCACACACGACTGTGGGAAAGTCGTCCTTGATCCATGGGGGTGAAAGTAAATATGGAATCAATCAGACATGCTTTAATGAAAGGAAGCCCTTATGAATTCTAATACAAACAACATGCCACTTTCAACACCTCTCGACATCCGCCGTGGCATTACAAGCGCAGGGGATGTCGCTTTTCCGTTGCGTTGGGGCATCCTCGGTGCTGGCAATATTTCAGGGATGTGGGTAGAGGCTTTGCACGCCTGCGAAGGGGCAACTGTAAGTGCTGTGGCAGCACGAGAACTCGACCGGGCGGAAGAATTCGCAAGGCGGTACGGCGTTAATACGGCTTATGGGGACTACCGAGAGATGGTCGCAGCCGACGACGTGGATATCGTCTATATCGGCACGATTAACCCACTACATAAGAAACACACCCTCCTTGCAATTGAGGCTGGCAAGCATGTGCTCTGCGAGAAACCGCTCACTGTCAACCTTTCTGATGCCCAAGAGATGTACGCTGCAGCTGAAGCGAAGGATGTGATGATGCAAGACGGTATGTGGACGCGTTTCTTTCCAGCCGTAGAGCATGCCCGCGCCGCAATTGAGGCAGGCACTATCGGCGAGGTCGTGCTAACACAGTCCGACTTTTTCGATCCGATCTATACCATCCAAGCAGCACCCCTCGCCTTCGGTGCGTCAGCCGCGCCGAGAAATGTCGTTGCCATAGGCACGAATGCCGGTGGGGCAATCGTAGATTATGGGGACGATAAGTATGCTGTTTTCACATTTCCACCGCGCAACTCTGAACTGCCAGAGATAACAGAAATCGTCGGCACAGAAGGACGCATCACGCTTGAGCGACCCGGACACTGTCCGACGCGTATTTCTATCCGAATCCCGCCCCCTAACGGCGTGCCTTCGCAGTACAGAACCCAAAACGCACCTGCGCCATTACACTATTTTGAATATCCATTACCGGGATCCGTAGCAATGCGGAGATCTTCCCCGAATCAGCACGGTTTCCTCTACCAAGCCGAAGCCGTCCACCGGTGTCTTGCTGCCGGGTTGCGTCAATGCCCACAATACGACAAGGAAGAGTCATTGCACGCAATGAAAGTGCTGACGGAAATTAACAAGGCAAGACAGGCATCGCGCCCCTAAATATCCCAAATATCTGGAAGCCCGAACTTGTTCGGGAGTGTTTCGGTGCCCTGCGTCCCCAACAAGTTGGGGCATCCGGAAAAATTACGAAATTAATAAATTAATCTTCATACAGTTTGTGCTACAATTTATGGCATTGATAGGTAAAAAATAGAACCTTTACTTACTTCCCACCCACTCAGAGATATTACCATCAGCATGCGTTTCGGGCACCTCTGCTTGGAAGCGTGCTTTTCTCGCCTCCCGATCAGTGTCCTCATCAAACAGGGCAAGCAGCCTCACTTCAATGGTTTCGCGAAGCGGTGCATCTGCTGGTGTTGTCGGATCGTCTATCGCGCCATGAAATGCCACACGCATGTTTGATTGTTCTTGGCGTGTGTCGTACTGCTTGAAAATCAGTGTTTCTTGTGGTGTCATTCGCGGAAAGTAGTACCAGCGCTGGTTCGGATTATGCACGAGTCGTAAACTGACGAGTCGTCTGGGTGTTTCGGTCTGGGACCACGCGTCCGCGGCAATTATGTCTTCTGGCGCGACTGTCGTCATGTCACAAATAGCGAGTGGCATCACGAGGATGTCCGTTTCCAAGTTCGTGCTGCGCCACACATTATACATCTGAAAATGCTTGCCGTTAACGATCTTTTCAAACCCATCTTCGGAGTAAGGACTGACATCCGAATGGATACCGCCATAAGTTCCCTCGCTGCGGTTTGCCGTCGGTTTGTTTCCACGGGGGTGCCCTTCAGGAAGTCCGCCATATCCATTTCGGTATTGATGCTGCAGCATACGCGTTTCACTGCAACCTGTAAGTGTTGTAATAAGATCAGAGCACTCCTTGTAAAAGCCGGTCGTTACGACATCTTGATTGTGCAGATTTCTCACCTGTGTGCCTGTCGTCACCAATTGAAAACCGTTCGCGTCAAGTGTTGGGAGTGGGTCCAGCAAGCGAGCGTTGTAGACCTTGATTGATTCCCGCACATACATGCTTCTGCGTTCATCGAGGTCTTCAACCCATTCTGGCGGTGGCATACGGGTGCCTCGGTATCTCGCGTTCGCGAAACTGCCAGTTGATTCTACGAAAGGTAGTGTTTCTCGTTGTGCCATTGGGGTTCTCCTTTGTGTTGGGAGAAAGGGTGGTTTCGGTTCGGGTAATGTATTTGTCAATATGATATGATGGTCCCAATTTACAGTCAATAGCAAATTCGGCATAAAAATTCTCTTGACATTTTTACGCGTTTAACGCATATTAAAGTCATAGAAAATTAACCAAACTCGCGATATTTTTCGTTTCGCTCTCCGTTTTAATGAGCGATATGTTATAGGAGGTGCACCATGGCTAAGGTTGTTGATGCGACGATTGCTGAACGGAACGATGTGGAATCAATTAGACCAATCCGGTTGCCGAAACGTAGACGGGCATTTGCGACAATTTTCAGTGAGGAACTCCGAATCCCTGAAATCGCTTTGCTCAGTGAAGTCTCGCTTGCCCAAGACCAGCGTCTTTCGGAGGAAGATGCTGCACAAACGCACCTCCAGTCGGAGTAACTATTGGCTTACGCACAATCAACGGAGGAATACACAAGGGTTCTCGGTACAACGAAGCGGTATCTTTTACAAATCAAATTGGGCTGGTATTAGACAGAAATGAGGTAAAACATGTTAAAAACCGTTGAAGCGACAATTGATGAACAGGGTAATGTGAAATTGGTCAAACCAATTCAGTTGCGAAGACCTTTACGCGCGTTCGTAACGATTTTCAGTGAGGAACTCAATGTTCCTGCAACTGCTTTGCTCAGTGAAGCTGCCCTCGCTGAAGACTGGCTAAGTCCAGAGGAAGATGCCGCATGGGCCCACTTACAGCATTTAGACCCGGAGAAATCATCTTAGTCCGCTTTCCGTTTTCTGACTTATCAGAAGTCAAATTGAGGCCTGCAGTGGTACTCGCCGAGGCTGGCCGAGAAGAGTGGGTTCTCTGCCAGATTTCAAGCAAACAACATACAGGGATTCCAGCCATCTTGCTAACCGAGACCAGTTTTGCTATGGGTTCGTTGCGTTTGACGAGTTATGCGCGCCCTGCTAAATTATTCACGGCTCACCGTAACCTCATGGTGGTAAAACTTGCCACTTTAAAATTAGACGTGTTCAGCCAGATTATTGACATTGCTATCAACGTCCTCCGTAAGAGCCTGACATCATAGGGGTCTAAATTGAAAATATGAGTAAACCAAACATAGTCTATATCCATTCACACGACACAGGTCGGTATGTCCAACCTTATGGACATGCGATTCCGACACCGAACATACAAAAACTGGCGGAAGAGGGGGTTGTCTTCAGAAACGCCTTCTGTGCGAATCCAACGTGTTCACCCTCGCGTGCTGCACTTCTCACCGGACAATACGCCCATAGCTGCGGTATGGGTGGATTGGCAAACCGCGGCTGGAGCCTCCCGGTCCCTGAACATCTCATCACCTATACCTTAAATCAGGCTGGCTACACCACCGCCTTGGCAGGATTTCAGCATGTTGTCCGGGACCTCAAAGAAACAGGATACCAACGGCTCTTATCCGAAGGCACTACGCGCGCAGGCGCAGAAGAACGCGCTCGCGCTTTCATCGCAGAGAAACACGATGCCCCATTCTTTTTAGATGTCGGATTCGGAGAAACGCATCGGCGCGCAAAAGGATTTGATCCACCGCCTGAGGGTGAACCGAAAACCGACCCCCGCTACGTGAAACCGCCTGCTCCGTTCGCGGATACACCGGTAACACGGCAAGATATGGCGGAATATATAGACGCAGCCCGGACACTTGATAGAAAAATGGCGGTCGTTTTTGATGCACTCGAAGAAAATGGACTCGCCGAGAATACGCTTGTGATATGCACCACCGATCACGGACTCGCATTCCCGCGTATGAAATGCCATCTCAGCGATCACGGTATCGGTATCATGTTGATTGTTCGCGGGCCGGGTGGTTTTGATGGTGGACAGGTTGTGGACGGGTTGGTCAGTCAAATAGATCTTTTCCCGACGATCTGTGAGTTGGCGGGCATTGGAGCACCGGCATGGTTGCAAGGCAATTCCATGCTCCCACTGGTGAATTCGGAAGCAGAAGATATCCGAGACGCTATCTTTGCTGAAGTCAACTATCACTGCTGTTATGAACCGCAACGCGCCGTCCGAACCAAACGCTGGAAATACATCAGACGTTACGACAACGCTGAGAAATGGGCACTCCCAAACTGCGATGACAGTATTAGTAAGACCTTTATGATGGAGCACGGTTGGGGCGATGCACCTGTTGAATCGGAACGGTTGTACGATGTCGTGTTCGATCCATCAGAATCGCACAACCTCGCCGATAACTCGGATTATGCGGATGTCTTAGCGGAGATGCAGGAGCGGTTAGAGCAGTGGCGTGTTGAAACAGATGATCCCGTGAGTGAGGATCAGATTATGGAACCCCCTGAAGCCGCTGTCTCAAACGATCCAACGGATATATCACCGGGCGATAAGCACTACCCGGCACGTGAAATGATATAGTGTGATAAACTATCTAATTACCGCTGGCGAGGTTTTGCGGCGTACTTGAAGAAATCCGCAGAAATACCCAAGCAATACGCAGAAACACCCAAGCAAAAACACCCCCAGCAAAAACACCAAATGCGACGTGCATTCCCAACCTCGCCAGTATTAAAACGCAGCTCGGTTCTGAAAGGCGTTAAAGTCGATTTCCTGCCCACAACGCACCTCGACGGATGACCCTCTGAAAACTCGGATTCTCAAGCACCGCCATATCGTGACCCAGCGCGAAATAGAAAACCCGCCCCTCGCCGTAAGTATGGTGAAACGCCATCACGTGCGTCTCATCTTTCGTCTCGTCATAAGCGTGCATCAGATGATGCGACGCAGCAGGGTCGTGCTTGAGATAGTACAGTTCGTCCGTCACCGCAAAATCGCCTAATCCTTCGGTAATCGGATGTGCATTGTCACTCACGTTAACCGTGAAATCCATATACGGGCTATGTCCATCGAAAAATCCATTCAGCATACCGTGGTAGCCTTCAGATTCCCTAAACGAGGCAGCTGCGGTATGCAACCCAAAAAAGCCGCCACCCGTTCGGATATAGTTGAGCAAACCCTCTTCTTGTGCCGAGGTCAGTTCCCCAACATCGGTGTAAAAAAGCACTGTGTCATATCCACCAAGTCCATCAGCAATCACATCGTAGTCTTGCGAGAAATCCGCTGCAATATCGTCAGTCCCGTTGAGCATTGATGTCAGGAACTGTCCGTTTCCGGCATGATCGTGGTAAATACCTTCCGTTCCCACAAATATGAGCAGTTTAAGATTTTCCATTTTTATTTCCTATTCTTGGTTATCAGTTTTAGGTTTTCAGTTACGAGGAACTTAGATTTGAGTAAAAACCTCACTTTAACCAACAACTGATAACTGACAACTGGGAACTGACAACTAATCATTCGGTGTCACGAGCACTTTAACAGACCCGTGTTCATCACGTCCCGCAGCGACAGCGAATGCCTCATTAATATCGTCCAAGTTAAACCTGTGTGTAACCAATGGGTTCGGATCGAGTTTACCAGCAGCGAGTAGGTCGATAGCCACTTGAAACTCCGTCTTTCCGCCGCGTCTGCCGTAGCAGAACGACCAGACGACTGTCAGCTCTCGACTCCGGGCAAACCGTTCTGTAAAGGTGAGTGGTGTACGATGTCCGCCCACCATACAGACCGTACCGCGTTTTGATGCAATCTCCGTCGCTTGTTCCAGCGTATTCGCCGTGCCACCGACGGCTTCAAAAACAACGTCCGCGCCTCTGCCATCGCTCCAGTCCATAATCGCTTCGACAGGGTTCGCCTTATCCACATTGATAGGAACGGCACCTACCGCTTCGTGCGCAATCTGTATCGGGCCATCTGGTTTTCCGAGCATAGCGATAGAGGTCGCGCCTGCAACATCTGCCACCTGCGCAATCGTCAATCCGACAGGACCGCTCCCGATAATAGCAACGCGATCCCCCGGTGACACCATCGCTCTGTTGACGGCATGAACCGCTACAGCGTAGACCTCTGCCAGCGCACCCCCTTCAGCGGAGACGCTCTCTGGCAAGGCATAGACATTGGGTGTCCGTGCGACCATAAACTCCGCAAAACCGCCACCGCCATGCCGTAGATTTCCACAGATGTTATAGTTGCCGTTATAGCATTCCGGGCAGTCGTTACATGGACTAATCGGTTCAACCGCCACACGTGCCCCTTTGTCATAGTTTGTGACACCGCTACCTATATCAATAATTTCTCCCATCAACTCGTGTCCGCCGATACGGGGGGACAGCGGTCTCTCCGGTTGATGATGGTATCCGTGTAGATCACTGCCACAGATCCCTGCCGCTTCTACCTGCACCAGCACTTGTCCTTCTTCAGGGGTTGGGTCTGGCACGGTTTCAACCCGTATATCTTTTCCGCCGTAAAATTGTGCAGCTTTCACAATACCCTCCTCAAGAATTAGTCATGTTCCTCAAGGTCGTTTAGTTTTACATATTTACTTTACTTATGTGAATATTTTTCTGTAGGAGCGAGTTGTGCTCGCGATCTTACGTCCCAAACGCGCGCTTATGTTAATCAAAACCAATATCGGAACCGAAAACTAAACAGCCCTACATCTTCCTGAAATATAACATAGCGTCCGAATCGTGTCAATCGGTTTCTGCGATAGCCCTGCCAAAAGATATTGCACAGAAGACCCGGAAAGCATATAATACAGAATATGAACTTTCAAACACATTGCAACCGTTATCTACAAAAGATACGCCGCACACAGGAGAGTGCATCGGCGACCCCAGAACTCTCACTATTCCCACACCTCCAAGCCTTCTTTGAGGAACTCTCCGTTGACCGTTTTGATAGAAACACGATACGTTTCGTCCAAGAGCCGAGACGTTTAGATCAGATTGGCAGACCAGATTTTGTTGCGATGGATGGCTTGCTGCCCATCGGTTATATTGAAGCAGAGGCGTACGGCAGAGACCTGAACAATCTCACCGGACACGCCAGAGAACAGAACGCACGTTTTATCGAAAACCTTGATAACTTTATCCTAACGAATTTCGTCGATTTCCAACTGTGGACAGAGGGCCGGCTGCGTGCAGAGGCGAGTCTAACGGACGGCACTGGAGAGTTCGAGACGTTATTGGAACGGTTTCTCAATGTGGAACCTATCCAGATTGCCACGCCGGAGGCACTCGCAGGATACCTCGCCAGACGGACGCGGGAGTTGCAAACGCAGGTCGCCACGACACTCGCCGATGAAGGTAGCGATATTTATCGGATGTTCTCGGCGTTCAAGGAACTCCTCCTATCTACCTTGACACCTGACGATTTCGCGGATATGTATGCACAGACGCTTGCGTATGGGTTATTTGCGGCGCGCTGCACACTCCCAAATGCGACGAACTTCTCGCGACACACCGCTGTGGAGGCACTTCCGAGGTCAAATCCGTTTCTCATCGAACTCTTTCATCATATCGCCTCACCGAGACTTGAAGCAAACGTCACCTATATTCTGGACGAGATTGCAGCACTGCTCCGAAACGTGCCACGGGAGATGCTCCGCACGGCGTTTGCGGGTCGAAGTCAATTTGAAGACCCGGTTATCCATTTCTACGAAACGTTTCTTGCGGAATACGATCCGCAGCGGCGCGTCGATCGAGGTGTCTATTACACACCCCCACAGGTTATCTCCTATATCGTTAGGTCTGTGGACAGTCTGTTGAAAACGGAGTTGGATAGACCCGACGGTCTCGCCGATGACAGGACGCTCATCCTTGATCCTGCGACGGGCACTGGTGGTTTTCTGTTGACGGTGTTGGAGCATATTCAGGAATCGGTGACGCAAACCTACGGCACAGCGGAATGGGGACAATACGTCAACGCCGATCTGGTCAAGCGGATTTTTGGGTTTGAGTTGCTCGTTGCGCCGTATACGATTGCGCATCTGAAGTTGGGGCTATTCTTACAATCGCAAGGGTGGGGTGTGGATGAACGGCTCTGTATCTATCTCACGAATACTTTGGAGCAACCCTCAGAGATGCAGCCGCCGTTGCCTTTTGCGGAGTTTATCTCTGACGAGGCGAACGCGGCGTTGTCGGTGAAGCGGGACGAACCGCTGCTGGTGATTCTTGGGAATCCGCCTTATCAATGTGATTCTGCCAATCCAAGTCGCGTGGGTGGAAATTTAACTTTTATTGGTGAACTTATTGAAGTTTATAGACAGGTAGACGGAGAACCGCTCGGTGAAAGAAACTCAAAAACACTCCAAGCAGACTATGTGAAATTTACTGGATGGGCACAGTGGAGAATTGACAAAAATGGTGAAGGCGTTATCGGTTATATTGTCAATAACAGTTTCCTTGACGGTCCTATGTTCCGCGGGATGCGGAAAAGCCTATTAAACAGTTTTAACACCATCTATCTACTCAACTTGCATGGAAGCAACAGAAGAACAGAAGCGGTTCCGACAACCCAGAGAGATGAAAACGTCTTTGACATCTCACAAGGGGTTTGTATCCTATTGTGTATCAAAGAAAGCGATAACCCTGCACCAGCAAAAGTTCACTACGCTGATCTGTGGGGATCCCGGGAAGAGAAGTACAATATACTTTCCGAAACCGATGTCCAATCCACAAAATGGTCCGAGTTACAACCGACATCGTCCTACTACCTTTTTGTGCCGCAAGCGACAGACTATAGTGCTGAATACGAAAGTGGATGGCAGATTACCAGCATCTTCCATATAGGTTCAGTTGGGATTGCTACCGGGCGTGATAAATTGACGATTCATAAGGCTACCGAAGAACTACACGAAATTGTATCCGATTTTGTGTCCCTCGCTGAACTTGAAGTAAAGCAAAAATACAACCTAAAAGACAGTGGAGACTGGAATGTTCCATCTGCTCAAATAGACCTCCGCAATCATCCCGATTTAGAGCATCACGTTCAGCCTATTCACTATCGCCCTTATGATAGACGTTGGACCTATTACACAGGGCAAACATCAGGATTTCATGCACGACCACGCCGTGATGTTATGAACCACCTACTCGTCGGAAATCCTACTCTTTGTGTTTGCCGTGTCGTCAAAAGCCCTGCATGGCAACATGTCTTAATAACCAACCAAATTACCGACAAATCCTACATCTCGAATAGAACAAGTGAATCTACCTATGTGTTTCCCCTTTACTTGTATCCAAACCCTGAAGAATTAGGACTCTCGACAGAGCGTTCGCTCAATTTCAAGCCTGCCTTTCTCACCGCACTCTCGGAGGTGTTGGGGTTGCCACAAACCGCGCCGTTTAACCTCCCAGAAGGCGTTTCACCAGAGGAGATTCTCGCCTATATCTATGGGGTTCTCTATAGTCCGACCTATCGCGAACGGTATTACGATTTTCTGAAATACGATTTCCCGCGTATCCTGTTACCACAGGACATTGAACAGTTCCGTACGCTCGCAGCGTTGGGGCAACGTTTGATTGATTGGCATTTGTTGAAAGATGTGTCGGTGCCACCGCGCCATCGGTTTGAGGGTGAAGGGAATGGCGTTGTCGGACGCGTGCGTTATGTGGATGGGCGGGTTTGGATTAATGCGTCTCAATATTTCACGGATGTGCCTGAAGAGGTTTGGGACTATGAGATTGGTTCGTATCAGGTGTGTGAGAAGTGGTTGCGGGATAGGAAGGGTGAGGTGTTGCGTTATGAAGATGTGCGTCGGTATCGTGCGATTTTGGTGTCTGTGGCGGAGACACTTGGGGTTATGGGGGAGATTGATGGGGTGTTGTGGGAGCTGTCTGAATCGTAGGTTGAGTCCTTGCTTTTTCAAAATTTTTCGCGTATACTTTATCAAGGGACCGATGAATGGTATACCGGTATGTTTGTGTATTTTCGTAATGCCTGATAAATATGGAGGGGATGATGAAGCATTTAGTGGTAACAGAAGAAATTTGGAAAGAGGGGAATATGTATACTGCTTACTGCCCGGAGTTAGATGTTATCAGCTGCGGCAGGGATATTGACGAAGCGCGGAAAAACCTCCTTGAAGTTATTGAAATTCAACTGGAAGAGACGATTAAGCTGGGGACGCTTGAGACGTTTTTGGAAGATGCGGGTTATGATTTGAACACTTCACAGTTTTCCGGAAGCCCGAATTTATTCGGGATAGCACACTTTTCCCGAACAAGTTCGGGCTTCCGGACCCACATTAGCGAACTTCGCAAACAAGGCTCCTAATCCGCGTTATCTGCGCAATCCGCGATAATCCGCGATTCAATTTTCCCTTGACTTATAGAAAACAAATAGGATAAAATCAAGAGGAGATAACATCCAGTAAGGAGACCAAAATGAGAACAGTTAAATTAGGCTTAATTGGCGCAGGTGGCATCGCACAGGCGCATTGTGGCACCATCGCTAACATTGATGGCGCAGAAATAATCGCCGCCGCTGACCTCGTGCCAGCAAACCTCGAACGCGCCAAAGAGCGTTGGGGCATCAAACGCACATTTTCTGACTACAACGAAATGCTCAAAATGGACGAGATTGAGGCAGTCTACGTCTGCACGCCAACAGGTGTACATGCCGCACCGACTGTCGCCGCCCTCAACGCCGGTAAACACGTCTTCTGCGAAAAACCGATGGAGGCGACACTCAATGCCGCCGCTGCAATGTGGCGTGCCGCAAAAGAAAACAATAAAATCCTAATGATCGGACTCAAACTCCGATATTCAGCACAAGTCATTAAAGCAAAAGAAATCGTTGACGCTGGCACTTTAGGCGACATCTATTACGTCGAAACCGTTGCCGATCGCCGCCGCGGAAATCCGGGTGGTAGTTTTATCGTAAAAGCGACAGCAGGCTTAGGGGCATCTGCTGACATCGGCGTTTACGCCTTAGATACGGCGCTCTATCTGATGGGACACCCAAAACCTGTAGCTGTCTCTGGCATTACCTCTAACTATCTCAGTCTTCACAACACATGGAATCCAGCACTTAAAGAGACCGAAGTTGAAGATTTTGGAGTCGGTTGGGTCGTTTTTGAAAACGGGGCGCGTATGGTCTTTAAGACCTGCTGGTGCATGAACATGGATTCACTCGGTGGGACGATTTTCCTCGGCAAAAAAGCCGGACTCCGTCTCGGTATCGGTGAAGTCCGAGGACCAGAGGAAGGAGTCCGCGTCTATGGCGACAAAGATGGTGAAATCTTTGATCAAGAGTTCACTGAATTTGAATCCGTTGATGTGTTCCGGGCAGAAGACACAGCCTTTGTTGATGCCGTCCGCGAAGGGAAACCTTCACCGATTGATCCTTATGGTGTGATGCTCACCAACGTCATCATTCAAGGCGTGATTGATTCCTCAAACGCCGGTGGACGCGAAGTCGCAGTGACCGTACCAACCTTATGATGTGTTGGACCGGTGTCGGTGTCTGCGCCCATTCACACTTACGGGGTTTATCCGATGGCTTATAGCGACTTTACTTTAGAATCAGTTCGCTCGGTGTTTAAATTAGAAGCTGTTCAGACTATAGACCTGTTTTCTGAAATAGAGCCTGTAACGCCGAGTTCACATTTCACCGAGGAATTGCGAAAAAAAGTCCCTTTAGCCGTTGCGATAGGAACAGAGAAAGCACGCTCAGAACTGATTGTGACGGGAGTCTTGTTTGAACTTCGCGAACACTTTGACCGCCGCATCAGCCTTTTTTCGGGCATAGATTTCAGTGTTGATGCAGAAAAGGGCTTAACAGGCGTATGCGACTTTTTGATAAGTTTGTCGCCAGAGCAATTTTTTCTGGAGGCACCGATTATCGCACTGGTTGAGGCAAAGAACGCTGAACCTAAACTCGGATTTGGACAATGTGTTGCTGAGATGATCGCAGCACAGCACTTTAATCACGAGAGAGAGAACAGTATATCCTCTGTTTATGGAGCTAGCACGACAGGGACAGAATGGCAATTCCTCAAATTAGAGGGGCAAAAGCTGCATATTGATATGGCAGTCTACACAATCACACAATGCGACAAGATCCTCGGCATCCTCGCAAGTATGGTAGATCAGAAAGCCTAAAAAAGAAGTATCGGCATACCACGTTACGAGGTATTCTAAATTTACCTATCCTTTTTTCTTCTTGTGTACTCTATGTTAATAGCAAGGAGGCTATCTCAGAATGAGATCTATTAAAATCGCAGGTAAAGCGTTTAAATTAGGATCCCGATTTGCGCGGTTGTCCGCGTTCTTGATAGATGGCATCTTTATCGCAGGTCTTCTATCGCTTATAGTCTTTCTTTTCAGTGCAGTGACTTCCGTTATTGGTGCGGGCCTCCGGATTGGATTGCTCAGCGTCCTATTATGGACACTCGGTCCCAGAACGAAAATAGATCGAGAGGCGTTCCCTCTCATTCAAGTGGGTATCGTTGCCTTGTTCGGTCCCTGGATAAACTACAGTCTTGATACTTTAATCTTGGGGGGAACAACGATAGGAACAGCCCTTCTATTTTTCATCGACGGTTTTAACAATGGACAAGGACCCGGCAAAAAGCTCCTGTCCCTACAAGTGCTCCGACTCAAAGATGGCAAACCCTGCACGATTAAAGATTCTTTTATCCGTCGCCTCACCAGTATCTTTCAACCTCTCGATTCCCTCTGGACATTTGGAAAACAACGGCAGCGGATGGGGGATAAATTAGCAGAGACTGTGGTTGTGAAACTTGCTTCGGAAGTAGAAGATGTGGAAACCGAAACCGAAGACCCTGAGAAAATTTTAGAGAATTCTATCGTTGAGATGACGAACCGACTCTCAGAGGCGCGCCAAAAAGTTGATGCCTCTGTAGCGGTCGAAAACCTATTTCAGAACGCTTACGAAGGCGCTGCCGCCCAAGCTGAGAAATGGCAAGCGCGCGCCGTTATCAACCTCAAAGCAGAGCGTGAAGATTTGGCGCGCGAAGACCTTGAAAAACGAAACGAGTATCGGCGATTGTCAGATAAATACAAAGCACAGTGGGAAGAGCAAAAACAGGTGGTTCGAGCACTCAGTGATCTCCTTGAACATCTTCAACAGCAGATGACGCAGATGGAAGGGAAAAAAGCTGTCGTTGTCGCACAACACAGAAACGTTGACGCTGAAGCACATCTGCGGGAGATGTTAAATGAGATACAAGACAATAAGGCGTTTGAAACGCTTACAAAGATGGAACAGGATGCAAGCGAGGCAGCGACGCTAGCAAAAGCTGCCGCTGAAACGGATGTCGCATATCAAAATGCGAAATCAGAGCGTGAATTTGCCAGTTATGCTGAAGAAGCATCCATTGACAAAGACCTCGCCCAATTGAAAGTGGAACTAAAAAAATAAAAATTCATCAAAATATGCAGCGGACACGCATAGGATTTACAAGGTGAAATCTATTAAAATCGCAGGAAGAGAATTCAAATTAGCACCCCGAATGAAGCGGTTATACGCCCTCTTTATAGACCTCGCACTCATAGGTGCCGTGCAATCGGTTTTCGGGTTTCTTTTTGCGTTGGGAGCAATTTTGTTTTTCGATACAGGATTCTCTAATATGTTGAAAGCGAGTGTTACATTCAGCGTCTATGCGCTTATTAGTGCTGTTTTATGGGCATTCGGGCTATTTTTCATTGACGGTTTCAGAAACGGTCAGGGCATCGGAAAAAAATTACTGTCTCTACAGGTCGTCCGACTAAAAGACGGTAAACCTTGCACCTTCAAAGATGCCTTCCTCCGTCGATTTGCAGGTCTCCTTCAACCCTTAGACTTCTTCTGGTCATTCGGAAAAAAACGACAACGCCTCGGCGATAAATTCGCTGAGACGGTCGTTGTCGAATTTGAATCCGAGTTGGAACACATTGAAACCGAAGATCCAGAGCGGATTTTAGAAGCCGCTATCGTTACGCTGAAAAATAAACTCTCAGCGGCACGCCAGAAAGTTGATGCCTCTATCGGCGTTGAAAAACAGTTTCAGGACGCTTACGAAGGTGCTGTCGCTCAGGCAGGAAAATGGCAAGAACGCGCAGTTATTAACCTTAAGGCTGGACGTGAAGACTTGGGGCGCGAAGACATCGAAAAACGAAACGAGTATAAACAATTGGCGGAGAAATATAAGGGGCAATGGGAAGAACAGAAACAGGTCGTCCAAGCACTCAGTGATCTCCTCGAACACCTGCAACAGAAAGTGATAGAAGCAGAGGGACAAAAGACTACCGTCGTTGCACAACACAGGAACGTTGATGCCGAAGCACACCTCCGTGAGATGTTGAAAGAAATTCAAGATAGCAAGACGCTTGAGACGCTTACGAAGATGGAACAAGACGCAACCGAGGCAGCGACTTTGGCAAAAGCTGCCGCTGAAATGGATATAGAATACCAAGATACGAGATCAGAACGCGAATTTTCGAGTTATGCGAAAGAAGCTTCAATTGACAAGGACCTCGCTGAACTAAAGGCGAAATTATCATAGACGCGATACCTCATCGCCACAACGCCAATCTGGAGCCTGCAATGGATACACATAACTTGCCCAATATTGTTTTTATTATGGCAGACGATATGGGATACGGCGATGTCGGCTGCTATAACCCTGAGTCAAAGATTCCCACCCCGAACATGGATAAACTTGCGCAAGAAGGAATCCGCTTCACCGATGCCCACTCTCCTTCTGCTGTTTGTACACCCACACGATATGGAGTCCTCACCGGACGCTATTGCTGGCGGAGCCGACTCAAACACGGCGTGCTTTACGGATACGAACCACCGCTTATTGAACGCGAACGTTTGACGGTCGCTGGACTCCTAAAGGATGTTGGCTATAACACCGCCTGTGTCGGTAAATGGCATCTCGGACTCGAATTCTCAACAGTCCCCGGCTACGATTTTGATTTCAATGCCCCGCTCCCTTGGGGAAACGCCGAGCGGGAGTTGGAGGAACACATCGACTTTACGGCACCGCTGACCGGCGGTCCTGTTGATATCGGATTTGACTATTTCTACGGAAACGCCGGTTGTCCGACATGCCAACCTCCCTATGGTTTTATTGAAAACGATACTTTCGTCGAAATTCCAAGCACCTATCATGACGTGGCAGAGTTTACAAGTCGCCGTGGCATGATGGTCCCGGGATGGGAGCACAAGGATGCCGACCCCATTATCGCACAGAAAGCGGTCGAATACATTGAAGGACAAGCCGATACCGATGCCCCCTTTTTCTTATATCTCACCCCTTCTGCCCCGCACGAACCTTGCACGGAAGCTGTTGTGCCTGACTTTGCACGCCGTAAGAGCAGTGCCGGTCCACGCGGTGATCTTGTCTGGCTTGTCGATTGGATGGTCGGCGAGGTTATGAACGCATTGGAGCGCACGGGTAAAACGGATGACACACTCATTTTTGTCACAAGCGATAACGGTGCACTGCCCGGCGACCGAATCCAAGGCGATGATAGTCCGATGCCCTATCATCTCTACGACCACAAGTCCTGCGGCGACTGGCGCGGGTACAAAGCGCATATCTGGGAGGGTGGACACCGTGAACCGCTCATTGCACGCTGGCCCGGTGTTATCGCACCGAACACTGAAACCGATGCCCTGACTTGTCTCACAGACCTTATGGCGACGTGTGCCGCTATTGTCGGAACAGAAGTTCCTGAAGATGCAGGTCAGGATAGTTGTAATATCTTACCCGCGTTATTGGGTGATGAGACAGAACCCCCCTTACGTTCCGCTATCGTGCATCACTCCAGCACCGGCGTTTTTTCTATTCGACACGGCGATTGGAAACTGATTTTGGGGACGCAAGGTTCAGGCGGGTGGCCCCCACCTCGCGATGGTCGTCCCAATCCTAATACACCGGGGCAACTCTATCATATTTATGATGATCCGGGGGAAACGAACAATGTGTGGGATACGTATCCAGAGGTTGTCGGAAGACTCACAGCACTCCTGCAGAAGTTTGAGGAAGAGGGACACAGCCGGATGTGAGAAGAATAGAATAAGCAAGATAGAATTGCATAAGGAGTTATGGCTATGGAGAATACTACCAAACTCGATTCGCTTTTCCGACTATCCGAGCCTTCACAGGCAGATATTGACGCTTTTCATAACGACGGTTACATCGTCTATCCAGACGTATTCACGGACGATGGGCGTGAAGGATTAATTGAAGAGATTACGCAACGTTTTGAACCTGTGCGTCAGTACCTCGAAGCGTTGAATAACGGTGATGACCAACGGCGTCCCTATTTCATTCGTCCATGGAACGATCGCGGTGAATACAGCGACCGACTCATTGACGACCCTTTCATTACGACACTGATATCCGCCACTATCGGCGAGGCATACCACTTCTGCCATTCTGCCCTTAACATTGCTCCCCGCGGGGTCGGCCCACTCGGATACCATCAAGACCATCACCACTGGAAGCATGAGAATCCTGTCAATCTCGCCGAGCGCGATAACTACTATATCCAAATTCTTTACTATCCCAACGGCTTCATACGGGGTGATCGGAACCTCAAAGTAATACCCGGTAGCCATAAGGTGGCACCGACGAAAGCAGCAACCCCAGAACGGATGCTCGCAGGCGACTTCGACCACGAGATAGGACGCAAATTGGAAGAAAAAAGGCTTGACCTGCCGCCCGGAAGCATGGTCTACATCAACGCTCGCATCTTCCACGCCGTTGAAGCGAAACCGATAGATTCCGCTCAACCTTACCGCATTTTCGCCATTGACATTTTCAAGGAAGCCGGTCCACCCCACCGCTATACCCAAGAAATTCCCGATGAATGGATGATGAACGCGACACCGTTCCGTCGGAAATTATTCAACCGCAAGGCATATACAGAAGGGTGTTGGAGCTAATACAACACTATCAGTGGAAACACCTGTCCCTCGGCTCGCTTGTAGCACAAACTTTATGAAGATTAATTTAGTAAATCGGTAATCTTCAAACGTGCGATAAATCGTACTACTACGAACCAGTCCGTTTGTAGTAGGGCAATTCTGCGGCGTACTCGCTCAAATGCGAAGTGCATTATTGCCCGTCAATTACCGAAATATTTTCTGAAACTTCATTTAGTTTGTGGCATACGCCTTACGCATGCCAACGCGTTTTCTTTTGGATTTTAGATTGAGAATGTGCTATAATTCTTTCGTATTCACTCAAGATCCTAATTACAAAGGGCTCGACCCGAACGCGAAAATAAAAAGGAAACCGTTTGGAATGAAAAAAATAAAAATTCCCGGAGTCAACAAAAACATTTCACAACTGATTCTGGGGACCATGATGTTTTCGCCGCTGAAATTTGACTACAGCGTCGAAATGTTGGACGCATTCTTTGAGGCAGGTGGAAACGCACTTGACACCGCACACGGCTATGGCGGCGGTGATAGCGAAATGCTCATCGGACTCTGGACGCGCCAACGCAACAACCGCAACGACGTGTTTCTCATCGATAAAGGCGGACACCCACAAGGTAGAGTACCACGTCCAAGGCTTTCCCCCGAAGAACTCAAAGCCGATCTTGATGAGAGTATCGCTCGACTCCGCACTGACTATATCGACCTCTACATGCTCCATCGCGATGACCCCGTAATCCCCGTTAGCACAATTATCGACTATCTGAATGAGGAGATAGGGGCAGGACGTATCCGCGCTATTGCTGCTTCAAATTGGGAACCACAACGTATCATTGATGCCAACACCTACGCCGCTGAAAATGGACTCGCTGGATTTGTGTCTTGCAGCAACAACATCAGCCTCGCAGTTCCGATGGAACCGATGTGGGCAGGCTGTGTCTGCGTGGATGATGCCGCACGTAAATGGCATGACGAAAGCCAGTTCCCGTTGATGCCCTGGTCCTCACAGGCACGTGGCTTCTTCAGTGGCGCATTTACACCGGAGAACCGCGAAAACCGAGATATGGTGCGCGTCTATTACAATGACGACAACTTTGAAAGGCTTGAACGCGCAAAGGCATTAAGCACAAAATCCGGTTGCTCCCCTATTCAGGTGTCCCTCGCATATTGCCTAAATCTTTCTTTCCCGGTTTTGCCGGTTGTCGGACCACTAACTATAGCAGAATTGGACTCCTCGCTCGGATCATTGTCCCTTGAACTCTCTGATGCCGAAGTCCAGTGGCTCAACTTGGAAACGGACGGAAATCCCCTATGAAAACTCGGATGCTTTTGCTACTGATCTGCTTCCAATTTATTTTCGCACCGCTCGGTTTCGTACAAGAAAGCTGAGGGGCGTGAAGCAACCCCGCAATCCCGCGTGGCGGGATTCGGTTAAGTGAAGTCAGTTTGACTTCAGAAGAGATGAAACGATTCCAGGGAACTGTCAGTATGATGCGATGGTTCGACGCACAAGGTGGACACTTAGAAACAAAAGGGATTTCGCCCGATGGAAAAGTAATAAACGTCCCCCTACATCGGCACCACATTACGCTAAACATTTATCGTGTTGATGTCGGGTTACAATACCAATTCAACCCACAGTGGACGCTCGAAGCGAATATCCCTTACGAAGCCAAAGTCCAAGAGGCGACTATTGAGGAGATTGAGTCAGTTTCCCCGGCGGAACTCGAAGCAATTGTCCGCAATCGGGACAACCATCATCGAAATGAAACCTACACAGGGCCCACAGACCCAGACGTTTTGCTGGGATACCGTACGACGGGTTTCTTGATGGGAAACGACTTCTTAATGGGACGTATCGGAACAACTGTCCCCTTTGGCAAGACTGAAGAAGACCCGTGGAAATTAGGGAACGCTGGACTCGAACATCTTCATATCCAGTTCGGCACTGGCACATTTAATCCAATCGCTGATCTGCATTACAGTTTCCCACTCTACAAAGGATTGGGTGCCAATGCAAGTCTCCGCGGGAAACTCCCGTTGTATGAAAATAACAAGACATATCGCGGATCCAGAGAGATTGCCTACACAGCCGGTCTAAACTATCGGTTCAACGATTGGCTTTCACTTCAAACGAGTTACTTCGGTTTCTATCAATCCTACGCCTATTGGGCAGGGGAACTCGATATCAACTCTGGACTCCGGTTCAGCATGGCGTCTGTCGGTGCTTCGATTTTAACGCCCTATAACATTCCACTATCTGTGGCACTTATGTTGCCCTTAACTCAAGAGACGCTCTATGACGATAGTGACGCATTGTTAGACGGTGTATATGAAGAGAAGGATGCCTTTGAATTCGGTCCTTTGGTATCCCTAACCGTTCTATATGCATTTTAGCATATTCCCGTCAAACCCCCTGCCTTTAGGTAGGGGATGTAGACAGCGAAAAACCTGATATAAAAATAAACCTTATTCACAATAATACGTCTCACTTCATAAGTGTTCGGCATAGGTTGTGATTGAAGTGTTGTCGGAACGCTCGTCAATGAGTCCAATCACGTAAAAGCCTCACACGTCTCTATATTGACAAAGCCCTTTCACGGCATCCGTTGCATGTATAGGGTCGCAGGGGTAAAATCCGCACCCGTTGAAAATCACATGTCACAGTCAAATAGGTTGGCTCTTCAGGGTCACATAGCAGGCTCGGCTGCTATTGTGGAGACGGAATAAGACGGTAGACCTTCGGGAACACCGCACTGTCTACGAAGCACAAGCCCCAACCTTCAGGTTGTGGGTACCGTTGACCAATACTTGTCTGTTTGTTCAGGTCCCTGTGCCTGAACAAGCGCATCTATGGTAAAGTTCAGAATTAATTAGACATTCGTGCTGGCGAGGTTAGGAAACCTCGCCAGCGATGGCAGCGTGTTTTGTGTCTCTTTATTTTTAGACTTCACTATAATACCCGGCTGTTCGTTAAAGAAAATTGATGAGAAGCAAACCGTCTAAATTTTCAACGCAATATTGCACACTCCTAATGCTAACCGTTTTCTGCATCGGCTGTGGTGTCCCCAACAACCCATATCCGAAGCCTGAACACAACGAGGCAATCTACTACAACACGTTCAGCGAAGCACCAAAGCACTTCGATCCGGCAATGTCATATAGTTCTGGTGAATACAGGTTCATCCAGCAGATCTACGAACCCCCGTTACAATATCACTACCTGAAACGTCCATACCAGTTAATTCCACTGACAGCAGAGGCGGTCCCACAACCTCGCTATTTCGATGCCGACGGCGAACCCTTGCCACAAAACATTCCTGCAGCGTCTGTCGCACGCGCTGTTTATGAAATCCGCATCCGTCCGGGTATCATGTATCAGCCACATCCTTGTTTTGCCAAAACTGAAACCGGTGAGCGGCTTTATCACAACTTAACAAAGGCAGACGTAAAAGGATTTACACAAGTTAAAGATTTTCCCATGACCGGGACGCGCGAGCTTATCGCAGCGGATTACGTCTACCAAATTAAACGCATGGCGGACCCCGAAGTCACGTGTCCTATTTCGAGTACGTTAGAAGATTATATTCTCGGCATGGAAACCTACTCTGATGCCCTCTCCGATGGACAAATAGATCCGCCTTTCCCTGGGGTAGAGGTGGTTGATCGCTACACCTATAGAATTATCCTCAAAGCGAAATATCCGCAGTTTGTGTACTGGTTAGCGATGCCATTCTTTTCGCCCATGCCGCATGAGGCAATTGACTTTTATGGGCAACCCGTTATGAAAGAACGGAACATCACGATTGATAGATTCCCCGTCGGAACAGGTCCCTATCGGGTAGATACCCTCATCGCACATAAAGAAATAGTTCTCGTCAAGAACGAGAACTTTAGAATCGAACATTACCCATCAAGTGGTGAATCCAGCGATAGAGCGGCGGGATTTTTGGATGACGCAGCGAAAATCATTCCCTTTATACCAAAAGCCGTCTACAAATTAGAAAAAGAGTCCATTCCGCGTTGGAACAAGTTCTTACAAGGTTACTACGACAATTCTAACATCCCATCGGATACGTTTGATAGGGTGGTCGCCTTCGATAGTACAGGTGATCCGGCGGCAAGTGAGGTCTTGAAATCGAAACAGATAGCCCTGCGTATCAGCGTAGAACCGACCTCCATTTACTTCGCCTTCAATATGCTTGATGATACTGTCGGTGGCTACACGGCAGAAAAACAGAAACTTCGGCAAGCGATTTCGATAGCGTTGGATAACGAGGAATTCATTGAAATTTTCCTCAACGGACGCGGCGTTTCGGCATACAGTCCACTTCCACCCGGTATCTTTGGTTATCTGGAAGGGCCAAACGGTATAAACCCTTATACACACGATTGGGATCCACAGACCAACCGACCGCGTCGCAAATCTATTGAGGATGCCCGGCGGCTCCTCGCAGAAGCAGGCTATCCGGGCGGACAGGATAGCAAGGGAAACCCGCTCATTATCTCCTTTGACAACACATGGACATCTGCGGGTGCCGCCCCCGCCTTAACCTGGATGCGGAAACAGTTAGAACAACTCGGTATCACTATGGAAAGCCGCACCACTGATTACAACCGATTTCGCGACAAAGTCAAGAACGGAAACTTCCAAATCATCCGGTGGGGATGGCATGCCGACTATCCGGATCCAGAAAATTTTATGTTCCTCCTCTACGGACCCAATAGTAAGACACTCCACGACGGTGAAAACGCTGCCAACTACGATAATCCAGAATTCAACGAACTCTTTGAAAAAATGAAAAATATGGCAAATTCACCGGAACGCTTGGAGATCATCAGTGAGATGAACCGTCTCCTACAACGCGATGCACCTTGGGTCTTCGTCTACCACCCTGTTAATTTTGGTCTATCGCATCAATGGTTGAAAAATAACAAACCGACCTCCACAGGGTACAACACACTCAAATATCGCCGCATTGATCGGGAACAACGAGCCGAAAGTCGTCAAAAGTGGAATCAGCCAATCCTTTGGCCCCTGTGGGCCTGTGCTGCATTTCTCATTCTGTGTACAATTCCAGCAATTATCACAATTTGGAAGCGGGAACGCGGCACACAATAGCCTTTTACTCTCTCTGATAGTCAAAGGCGATCGGGGCAAATTATTAACAAATGCTGACTTATATTATCCGTCGAACCCTTTATGCGATTCCAATTTTAATCGGCGTAAATATCCTCGTCTTTCTGCTCTTCTTTGTCGTTAACTCACCCGACCAAATGGCGCGCAAGATACTTGGGGAAAAGAACATTACCCAAGAAGATGTCGATAACTGGAAGAAACAGAACGGCTATCACTTACCCCTCTGGTTCAATACGTCGGCATCTGGAAGCAAGCAGTTTACGGAGACAATCTTTTTCCAGAAGTCGATTAAACTTTTCGTCTTTGATTTCGGTACTTCTGATCGGAACAACATCGACATTACATTGCAAATTTCACAGCGAATGTGGGCAAGTTTTGCTATCGCACTGCCAACATTTCTACTCGGACTCTCTGTGAATATTACCTTTTCAATGATTGTGGCATACTATCGGGCGACCTACGTCGATTTTTGGGGCACAATCCTCGCCGTTATCCTTATGTCTGTCTCTGCGCTCTTCTACATTATTGGTGGACAGTGGGTATTCGGTAAGATATTGCGGCTCTTTCCGATTTCTGGATATGATGCAGGACCCAATATGTTCAAGTTTGTCGCACTGCCTGTGGTGATTGGTATTATAAGTGGGATTGGCGCAGGGGTACGTTTCTATCGGACGATATTTCTTGAGGAGGTCAATCAAGACTACGTACGGACAGCCCGGGCAAAGGGCTTGAACGAACGGATAATTCTCTTTAAACACGCACTTAAAAACGCCATGATCCCGATTTTAACGGGTGTAGTATCAACAATCCCGTATCTTTTTCTCGGAAGTTTGCTCATAGAGGCGTTTTTTGCGATCCCCGGATTGGGCAGCTTTATCATCGAAGCCATTCAAGCACAAGATTTCGCAATCGTCCGAAGCATGGTCTATCTCGGATCCGTCCTATATATTATCAGCTTACTCCTAACAGACATCAGCTACACTTTGGTCGATCCACGGGTCCGATTTGAATAAGGAGGTGGGAAATGGTTGCACAGAACAGAAATTATCAGATTCTACAAGGTGTGATGAGTCTCCTACTCGGAAGTATCAGCATCTGTTTATTGGTAACGCTCCGACATTCAGGCTATCCCAGCGTGATACTTTCTACTTTTCTGATAGTAGGACTTACTTTGATTTTTTCAGGCGATTACCTTATTAACCCTTTTAAGTTGCCGGTCACGCCGCAAAAACAGGTATTTGCAAGCAACATTGGGCTCATTGCTTACGGGGTCCTCTATTTCTGTATCGCCATGTCAAAATTGCTGCAACCACGTTGGACAACTCTTAATTTACCAACCTTTTTACAACCGGTTTGGGTGCGGCGTGGGTTAGCAGGGGTCGGGATCGTGCTGATTGCAGCAGGTATCTACGGCATTTATCATTTATATACCGAGCAATGGGTAGAAGACCCGCCAGAGTAGAAAACTTTAACGAAACATGGCTAAATGCCGGATTTTTCCAACCCCTCTCACTTAGCAATAATCACAGCGTAACGGAGTGGCGTCTCACCGACATTACGTATCCCGTGTAAAACTTGGCAATCGACGTGAACGGCTTCATTGTCTCTAACGCGATGCGTCTCTTCACCAAATAGCACCTCGCCCTCCCCAGAAAATATGTAGAAAATTTCTTGTCCCTCGTGTGTATGCGGTGGATGCGCGCGTTGCCCAGGTCCGACTTCAGAAATATGGAGATGAAGTTGTTCCTGATCCGCTCCAGTTTCAAAAACAAACCTATCAATCCCTTTAACATCGCTTCTAATCTCTTTTTCCATGAGAATTCCTCCCTTTCAACGTGGTGTACACAATAGCAGGGTCTCTAAAAATTTTGGCGTTAAATCTAACACGTCTATCAGAAATTGTCAATTTTTAAAATAAGTCACACAGAGTCATTTATTATGGTGAATTATACAAATAAATACTTCTGACCAAATGCTTCTTTCTGTTGACGCAAAATTAAGAGGCTGCTATACTTCTATCGTGAAGAACTTGCAAGTTACACCCTTGGTTAGGTAATATCCATCTAATCATTTAATTTCATATCCAAACGGGGGACTCATGAATACAAAGAACTTAATCGCCGAATTTATTGGGACCTTTGCGTTGATTTTTATCGGAGCAGGCGCGTTAGCAATTGGCGAAGGCGGTTTGGTAGGCGTTGCACTCGCCCACGGCTTAGTCATTGTGGTGTTTGCTTATGCATACGGACACATCTCTGGCACGCACATCAATCCAGCCGTGACACTGGGGCTATTGATAGCAGGAGAAATCCAATTCGTCGCAGCCGTCGGTTACTGGGTTGTTCAATTCCTTGGCGGAATTTTGGGAGCAGTTCTGCTTAACGTCTTACTGCCGAATCCAAGCGATCTCGGTGTGACAATTTTAAGTGAAAATGTCGGTGTCGGTCAAGGACTCGTCGTCGAAATCGTACTCACCTTTTTTCTCGTCAATACAATTTTCAATACGGCTGTCAGTGGAAAAGCAGGAAACTTCGCCGGGCTCGCTATCGGGCTGACCCTGGTACTTTGCATCCTAATGGGAGGACCATTGACGCGGGCATCTCTCAATCCAGCGCGAACCTTGGGACCCGCCATTGTCAGTGGCAACTACGCCGACATCTGGCTCTACTTTGTAGGACCCTGTGTAGGTGCAATCTTCGCAGCACTTCTCTACATCGGTGTTCTAAAGGACCAAGGCGAGGCGTAGGCAACACATCACAGGAAAAAAGAAAGGCTGGCACGTTCACGCGCCAGCCTTTTCATTTGCTGCAAATCGTTTTAAGATGTGGTGACCGGAATTTCTGTCGGTTTCGCGGCTTCTGCCTTCGGAATCGTGAGCGTCAGCACACCATCTGTGTATCTTGCTTTGATGTCAGAGGTCTCAATGTTCCTCGGTAGCGTGAAGCTTCGCTGGAAGTTACCGTACCGCCTTTCCACACGGTGGTAGTTCTTGCCCTCCGTTTCTGCTTCCTGCCGTTTTTCACCTTTGACAGTGAGACGGTTATCGGTTACCGAGATGTTAACATCACCTTCGGAAACCCCTGGGAGTTCTGCACGAATCTCAAAATCATTCCCAGTTTCAGAAATATCCACCGTGGGCATCCAATAGGTCTCTTCTGTATCCGTTCCGCTTTCCTGTGAGCCAAAGAGGTCTCCGAAAACGCGGCCCATTTCGCTGTGAAGGCCGAACAGGTTTCTCATCGGTCTGTGGGGTCTTAGGTAATTCATTTTTTTCTCCTTTTGAATTTTGTTTGTCTATGTAAGTGTTATGAGCAAGTTACGTGCCAATCGTTTTAGAGGCAATCCCAAGATATTTGCCCTCTGCCTATATGTAAGCAAATTGCGTGCCAAAGTTGGTTTTCAGTTTTAGGCAAGCGTATCAGCCCGCTGGACATGGGATGCTTGGTGCCTATCCGCTTAAGAAGGATATCTATATAGAGAAATTTGTGGAAAAACAGCTGCCAATTTAGGTTTGCCAAATTGACACCACCGTTGCCAGGGTGGCAGAGCGTGATGTCAAAATGACCTTGACAAATAGAGGTGTGCTTTCAGCGCGCATTTTTTACGAAGACGTTCTACTTTCTTGAATCCGCCTCTGGATGCCCGCAACAAGCGTTTGTAATGCAACTGGATTTTCATTTTGGAAGGGGATAATTAGGTCGGCGTACTGTTTGCAGGGTTCCGTATAGACAGGAAAATTCGGAAGGACATCGCGGCGATACCAATTGATAGCCCACTCTAAGTCGCCGCCGCGTTGTGCAACATCACGCAGCATCCGTCGGAGAACACGCTCATGGGCATCTACATCGAGAAACACTTTGATGTCCATCAAGTCGCGAAGGGCTTCACTCCAGAAAATCAAATGACCCTCTACAATAACGATATCGCTCGGTTGCACCCGCGTTTTTTCGTTATCCCGTTGTGCGGCACGTGTCCCCGGCGTAGGGAATTCAATAGGAACGCGTTCACGCAGTTTCTTGATGTCTGTAATAAGCGCGTCCCATAAGACAGCGTCCGGATGATTTGCCGTAATCACTCGCTCGCGTTCCGCCTCCGAGTATTCCGACCAGTTACGGAAATAAGAGTCTTGGTTCAGGACAACAGGTGAGAAGTCCGCGAGTTGTTCTTCCAAAGCCTTGGCGAACGTTGTCTTTCCAGAGGCGGAGCCGCCCATGATGCCAAGGGTGATTGGTGTAAAATGTTCTGCTTTTTTCATAGTTTCCTCATAACCTCACTCTTTTTCTATTTTAGCACACATCGATTTGTGGGTCAACGCTCTTTTGCGTAAAAAGAAATTTGACTTGCGTTAAAAAGTGTGTTATTATATAATAAAACCTGTTATTTCAATGAAGATGACAGCGTGCGTCTTTTATTATTGTGCTATGCCTGAGAAAAAATATAAACACTTTTTCATAAATAACGTCTTAGGTTAAAAGAATATCTACTTTAGTAGAACTCTTTAGTTATTCCGACCTAATAGGAACCTGACAATGCGGACGCTTCAAAGCAATACCACTACAGTACAAATCCCTCGGCTACAGATCGCGCCAATTTCTTTGCAGAACGGTTCGCTTTACGCGTGGGCTATCTTTACGCCTTTTGTGCAGTTTGAAGGCGAAAACGTGCTCTTAAAAGCCGGCCTCGGATTGTATCTATATCTGTACCTTTATCTGTACAGCTACGCCAGGTGGTGAAGCACCGTAAGAGATGCTATTTTTAACCGATTTCATTATCACCACCCAGCGTTGAAGAGAAATTCAATGTTGGGTATTTTTTTTAAACTAAACTTGATTTTCGATGGAAAAATTTTTCGGTATATTCGTTGGCACTCATCAAAAGAGTGGCTATCGGTTATCGGTTGGCAGCTATCAGTTAAAGAGAGAATTTTTAAACAAGAACCTCTTCACTGAAAACTGAAAACTGAAAACTATTCAGAAGGCGGAGGTAGTTGAAAAGCATGGTAATCGTGACCAAAACCGATGCAACACAGGCAGATATAGATGCTGTTGTTAAACGGATTGAGAGCGTCGGGTTGAAGGCACAAATCTCAACCGGTGAACGCCATACAGTTATCGGTGTAATTGGAGATAAAACGTTGCTTGGTGATATTCCCATAGAGTCAATGTCCGGTGTGGAACGAACAATGGCGATTACAGCACCATTCAAGTTGGCATCCCGTGAATTTCGAGGCGATGAACCCACTGTTATTGTCGTCAACGGCACAAAGATTGGCGGACGGGAGATACCCGTTATTGCAGGACCCTGTGCTGTCGAGAGCACAGAGCAGATCGTAACCATCGCCCAACTGGTTCAAAAGGCGGGTGCCAGTTTCATCAGGGGCGGTGCTTTTAAACCCAGAACGGGGCCTTATAGCTTCCAAGGCTACGGCGAAGAAGCACTCAAAATGCTACAAGCCGCGAAAGATGAAACTGGACTCGGCATCGTTACCGAAGTGATGACCCCACATGAAGTCGAACTCGTCGGAGAATATACGGATATGTTCCAACTCGGCACACGGAATATGACAAATTTCTATCTGTTACGTGAAGTTGGACGCGCACGGAAACCCGTTATCCTCAAGCGCGGCATGTCCTCAACAATCGAGGAATGGCTACTCGCTGCTGAGTATATCCTCTCAGAAGGCAATCCAGATGTCATTCTATGCGAACGCGGGATTCGGACCTTTGAAACACACACCCGCAACACACTCGACCTGAACGCGGTACCCGTCGTTCACGAATTGAGTCACTTGCCGATTGTTGTTGATCCAAGCCACGGCACCGGCATCAGGAGTTTAGTCTGTGATATGACAAAAGCGTCTGTAGCCGCTGGTGCAGATGGACTTTTACTTGAGGTACACCACGATCCAGACCATTCAATGACAGGTGACGGCGCGCAGTCGCTGTTCCCAGACCAATTCGAGACGCTGATGCAGGAACTCAAGCCTATTGCTGTCGCTGTCGGACGCGAAATTTAAACCTTCGGTTTTTACCTAAGTTATCAAATACAGGTACGTTTGAAATGATTCAAAACCCCAGAGACAGTTGGAATTAATCAAAAACCGCTTCGTAATGAAATGGAGAAGCGACCAGATTTAATCGTTAAAAATATTTGGAGGAATACACCCGTGGACGATTTTGAAGCCAATCCGCAAAAAGTCTACATCTTTGATACAACACTCCGTGACGCAGAACAGACCCCTGGCGCCGCACTCGGTATCCAGGAAAAGCTCGAGATTGCAAAGCATCTTGCCAGATTAAATGTTGATGTCATTGAAGCCGGATTCCCAATTTCTTCTCCCGGTGATTTCGATGCCGTTAAACAGATCGCAAACGAAGTGGAAGGTCCCGAAATCTGCGCGCTTTCGCGTGTTGTGGAGAAGGATATCACTGCTGCATGGAAGGCGATCGCGGACGCACCGCGCGCTCGTATTCACACGTTTGTCGGAACCTCTCCAATCCACATGGGACGGATCACACGTACAACTCCCGAAGATACACTTCGCATGGCAACCGATGCTGTCACCTACGCAAAAAGCCTCTGTGAAAACCACGCTGATGCAAACGTCGAGTTTTCACCGATGGACGCTGGACGCACGGAATTAACGTTCCTTTACGAAGTCGTTGAAGCCACTATCGCTGCTGGCGCAACCGTCGTCAACATACCGGAAACCGTTGGCTGGACGGTCCCAACTGAGTTCGGCGAGTTGATTAAAGGCATCATGGAAAACGTCCCGAACGTTAACGATGCTATTATTAGTGTCCACTGCCACAACGATCTCGGATTAGCCGTTGCAAACAGTCTCATCGCAATTGAGCAAGGCGCACGGCAGGTAGAATGTACTATCAACGGACTTGGCGAGCGGGCAGGGAATACCTCACTTGAAGAGGTCGTCATGGCAATTCGCACACGGCGTGATTATTTCAAAGCGTATTACACAGGCATTAACGCCAAAGAAATCGTCCCGATTAGTCGGCGAGTCAGCCGAACGATGGGTATTGCAGTCCAACCCAACAAGGCAATCGTTGGCGCGAATGCCTTCGCACACAGTTCCGGCATCCACCAAGACGGTATCATCAAATCGCGCGTAACTTTTGAAATCATCGATCCGAAAGAGATCGGATGGAAAGAGAGCCAACTCATTCTGAGTCCCCGTTCTGGACGCAACGCACTCCGGCATCGTCTCAGTGAACTCGGCTACGAGGTGAACCCGGAAGAGTTGGAGAAGGTTTATGAAAGGTTCCTCAGCGTTGCTGATAAGAAAAAGTCGATTCAGGATGCTGACCTTGAAGCGATTATGAGCGATGAGATTCGCGCAATCCCCTCTGTCTTTGAACTCGACTATATTCAGGTGGTCAGCGGAACAAAAATCTCACCGACAACAACAGTCGGAATTCGGACGGAAGGCAAAGTCATTGAAATGGCATCAACCGGAGATGGACCCGTTGATGCAGCGTTCAAAGCCATCAGTAAAGTTGTTGACATTCAACTGAACCTCATCGACTACCAAATCCGCTCCGTAACCGAGGGTGAGGACGCTATCGGTGAAGTCTCCTTAAAGGTCCAGGACAACGGGAACATCATTACCGGACACGGTGCCAGCACAGACATCATTGAAGCGAGTGCCCGCGCTTATATCCACGCGGTTAACAAACTCATTCAGATCCGATCTGAAGGATAGTGTTCGTTAGTTGTTGGTCATAAGTTATAACTTATAACCAACAACTAATAACTATCTACCAATCCTCAACCAGTTGCACGAGCAACCTGACCCCATAACCCGACGCGCCTTCAGGAATATACGTAGAGCCTTTCATGCCCCAAGCAGTCCCGGCGATGTCGAGGTGAACCCACGGATAGCCTTCGGCGAACTTCTTCAGGAACGCACCACCAGCAATCGTGCCAGCACCGCCATCACCGATGTTTTGGACATCCGCAACCTTGCTTTTAACACCTTCATCGTAATCGTCCCAGAGCGGCAATTCCCAGACGCGCTCATGCGTCTTGACCGCAGCCGACTTTACCTTTGCCATCAGTTCTGGATCCGTCGTCATCGCACCAGCGGCGATATGTCCCAGACAGGTAATCACAGCACCCGTGAGCGTGGCTAAGTCGATAACGCCTTTCGGATTATACTGCGCCGACCAACCGAGAGCATCCGCTAACACCAATCGACCTTCTGCGTCTGTGTTGAGGATCTCAATCGTTTTCCCACCGTAGGAGGTAATAACATCGCCCGGTTTAATAGCCGTTCCACTGGGCATATTCTCGGTCGCAGCAACGACACCAATCACACGCACATTCGGTTTGAGCTGCCCAATGACCTGCATCGCACCAATCACAGCAGCAGCACCCGACATATCGTGCTTCATCTCGTGCATACCACTTCCACCTTTCAGGGAAATACCACCAGTATCAAAGGTGATTCCCTTCCCGGCAAGCACAACGGTATCCTGCCCTTCACCGTCTGGCACGTATTCAAGAATAATAAAGCGCGGTTCTTCAGCACTCCCTTGTGCAACGGCGAGAAGGGTGCGGAACCCTTTTTCTTCCAGCGTCGCTTTGTCAAAAATTTCGCAACCGAGTCCAACAGTCTCCGCTATCGCTTCCGCCTTTTCGGCGAGTTGTGTCGGTGTGAGATGATTGCTCGGTTGATTACTCAAATCACGGGCGAGAAGCGTTCCGTTGGCGATTATTTCTCCGCGTTGGACAGCCGCTTCCACGGTTTCCTTGATTTGATCGTTTTCAGTTAGAAACGTCAAAGATTCAATCTGTTTCTTCTCGTCTCCATCGCCACTTTCGGTTTTATGCTCGTCGAACTGATAGAGCGAAAGGAGACATGCCTCCGTAGCCCCTTGGATTATTTCTGGTGTGGCTTCTATCGGGATAGGAATGCTAACCGTCCTTAAACCCATATCCCGGATCGTCCGTGCAGCCTGTCCCGCTGCTTGGCGGACCCTCTCAGGCGTCAGATCGTGGTATTCACCCAACCCCACCAATAGTATACGAGGCGTACTGATAGCCCCGTTTGTATACAGCCAGCTCGTCGTTTTATGTTTACCTGTGAAGTCTCCAAGGTTCATGAGTTCGCGAATCCGACCACCGAGTGCCTGTTCTATATTTTGAAGCGGGGCGCTGTAGAAATCTGGGTTTTCCAGCACACCGATGGCAATAACATCGCTCTGCTCTTGACTAAACCCACCTGTTTTGACAGTAATGTTCATAAATGCTCCTTTTTATTTTCTTCTCTGAATCAGGATTTACAAGATTAAAAATTTATGATGAGACTTTATTCAAAAAGTGCTGCCACTTGACAAGAGAATCCTTTGACGACTTCTTCACCGCTAAGCGTGTCGTTCCGCGTGAGCACTGTGATGTCTGTTTCTGAACGGTAAACACTCACTGTTTTGGAGGGAGGTTTAACCACCCATACTAACTGTGTGCCTGCCTCAAGGTAGGCAAAAGCCTTTTCTTCAACTTGGTACAACTTGTCCGAAGGCGAAACAACTTCCACGGCAAGGTCTGGTGGGACTGGAGAGGCTTTGCGCCGATCGTCAGGAAGCCGATCCGTTGAAATAAAGGCGATATCAGGTATCAGCATCCGTTCGCCAACACGGAAGCCTGTATCTGGTGCATAAACACGTCCTAACTGATTCTCGCGAACGTACACGTTTAATAACGAAATTAGACTCATACTAACATCACCGTGTTCCAATGAGGTTGGTGGCATTGGCACTAATTCTCCTTCAATGTATTCATATCCTTCTAAATCGCTTTCGAGGAATTCCGCTAACGTCATTTTGAGAGTCTCATGCGGCAGACGCTCAGGCGAAAATTGACGAACTTCTTGCGTGTCCATTTTTGCGCTCCTATTATGGTAAATTTTAGAATGACCTAAGTAATTCTATACTCCTAAGTTTTTCGCATTCCTGTCAAAACGACCAGAGGCTCCGCGCTCGTAACAGTAATTGAATGATAGGTATTCGCAGGAACGTCCATCCGGTCCCCTGCTTCAACAGTCCCAGTTGCCTCGGCAACTTTCACATCTGCCGTCCCAGACAGGACGCAAACGACCTCGTCTTGGGTATGAATATAGTCGAGATACGCACCCCCTGGGCGACCGCTCCATTCATAGGCACTGAAACCCTCAGATTGTAACTGCTGTTTTAAAGCGTCTACATCCGTATGCTGTTCCCACCAACGTGATTTCCATTCCATAGCGTCTCTCCTTGACTCCGTTTATTTAATCGTATTTTGTAGCGCAAACTTTTAGTTTGCGGACGCATAGACAAATCTAAAAGATTTGCGGCGTACTCGCCCAGATGCGACGTGCATCATGCTACAAGGATAGCAACATGGGTTATATTACACTCTCATGGCACAAACCACTCTTAACCGAGAACTGAAAACTGATAACTAACAACCCATTAGAGCGGTTCTAATCTGACCGGACATACCTTTAATTCAGCCGTATGCGTAACCGGGTCGTAGCCAGAACCTGTTAACACATTGACCGGCACATCCGCGAAACTGAAACTGGCGAAAACCGTGCCACGCGGCGAACGATCCGTCGCTTTGACTTTGATGTTGATACTCCCGCGCGCGCTGCTCATCCGACACCATTCCCCGTCTGCTAATTGCCATTTCTCAAGATCAACAGGATTGACCTCCAAGGATTCTTCCGGCAAGAGGTAATCAATCCCTGCTGCTCTGCCTGTTTGGGTCCGAGTGTGATAGGATTGCAAGCGTCTACCCGTTGTGAGCCACACCGGGAACTCTTCGCTAATCGTCTCAGCAGGATCGCGGTAATGCACATTCGAGAAGATACCGCGTCCATTGACAAACGTCTCCTCATGAAGTCTCGGGGTCCCTGGATGTTCTTTATCCGGGACGGGCCATTGATACTCGCCGCTCTCAATGCGATCCCAATCCAGTCCCGCATAAATAGGCGAAACTCGACAGAGTTCGTTGAAAATCGGTTTGGGCGTATCAAAGTCAAAACCTTTAAACCCAAGGCGTTGCGCAATCTGACAGATAATCCACCAGTCTGGTTTTGCTGCACCGGGGGGTGGTACTGCAGCACGCATCCGTTGGACGCGGCGCTCTGTGTTCGTGCATACGCCATCTGTTTCACCCCACGCCGTTGCTGGCAAAACAACATCAGCGAGTTCAGCAGTCTCCGTCAAAAAAATATCGATGACAACAAGATGCGCTAATGAACGGAGGGCATGTTCACAATGCTCTCGATCCGGATCAGAAATTAGCGTGTTTTCACCATCAATCAGCATCGCATGAATGCTATCACCGCACAGTTCTAACGCCGTCACCTTCGTGATACCCTTCTCCAAGTCAATCTCTCTATCGTATTCCGCTTTAAACTTCGCTTGATACACTGGATCTGTGACTGCTTGGAAACCCGGATAGTTATTTGGTAATGCCCCGCTATCGCCTGCCCCTTGGATGTTGTTTTGCCCGCGCATCGGGTTGATTCCCGTTCCCTCTCGTCCGAGATTACCCGTCATTAAAGCAAGATTGCACAGGCTTTGGACATTCTCAACGCCACAGATATGCTCCGTAATCCCCAATGTGTAATAGATAGCACCCTTGTTCGCGCGACCGTACCACATCGCAGCCGTTTCAATGTCCTTGGCAGGCACACCCGTGATCGTTTCCGCCCACTCCGGTGTCCACTGACTGATATGTTCAAAGAATGCATCGAATCCGGTTGTGCGATTTTTGATGAATTCTTCGTCAACTAAACCTTCACGAGCGATGACGTGCGCCATACCGAGCAGGAGTGCTGTATCCGAACCGACGCGGAGCGGGAGGTAAAGATGCGACATCTCCGTCAACCCGATGCGTCTCGGATCCGCGACGATGAGTTTGGCACCACGTGCGACAGCCTTCTTAAGCCCCGTCGCTGCAACCGGGTGACACTCCGTCATATTTGTACCGATACAGAAGATAACATCGGGTTTTTCCATATCGACGAGCGGGTTAGACATCGCGCCACGTCCGATTGTCGCTGCCAGACCGGCAACGGTCGGGGCGTGTCAGGCACGGCTACAGTTGTCGATATAATTCGTCCCAAATCCCGCACGGATAAACTTCTGCATGAGATACGCCGCTTCACTCGGTGCGCGCCCAGAAGCGACACCGTAGATGCTATGTCTACCGTGTTCAACATTGACCTTTCGGAAGCCTTCGGCGGCTCTATCAAGTGCGTCGTCCCATGTGGTTTCGTGGAGTTCACCATCATCACCGCGAACAAGAGGTGTTTTCAACCGATCGGGATGGTGAACGAAATCGTAAGCGAACTGCCCTTTCACACAGAGCGCTCCCTGATTCGCAGGGCCGTCCATCGCCGGATGGATACCGACAATCTTTTCGTGCTTCGTCAGCACATCAACGGAACACCCGACACCACAATACGGACAAATAGTGCGTGTCTTCTCAAGAACAGCCTCCGCAACTTCGTCAACGGCACGAAGTGCCTTTTTGTCAGAGAGTGCACCCGTCGGACATGTCTGAATACACTGTCCACAAAACGTACAGGCGGAATCTTTGAGAAGCCCGTCAAATTCGGTCGTGATCTGGGTATGGAAACCGCGATTCATGACGTTGATGGCGTGGTCACCCTCTTGCTCAGCACAGACGCGGACACACCGATAACACGATATACAGAGCTCATAATCTCTGAGGATAAACGGATTGTCATCATCCGCTTTACTTGTCCCGGATATCGCACCCGTGATACCGCCACCGTTAATTTCATATCTGTCGCGGAGGTCAGCAAGTTCCGCAGAGGCATAGCCACGCAATGGAGAGACATCAACTTCGCGATTCTCGCCAACAACCATTTCAAGCAACGTCTTCCGATACGCCTCTATTGTATCCGTTGACGTACGGACAACCATACCGGGGGTGGCTTTCGTCGTACAAGATGCGACAGGATTCTTTGCCCCTTCTAATTCAACAATACAGAGACGACAGCCCCCAAAGGGTTCAAGCCTCGGATCGTAGCAGAGCGTTGGAATCTCTTTCTGATGGCGTTCTGCAATTTCAAGGACAGTTTCACCTTCAGAAAAAGTGACTTCAACGCCATCAATTTCTATTTTCTGTTTCATCGCGATAAACCTCAAAACGTCGCGACCTAAGGTCGCTTCTACCGAACAGGCTATTCCTCCCCACTAAAATCGATTTGTGGAACCTCTAATGTGCCAGCTAAAATTCGCTGTCTCGCTTCCTCAACCTTTTGCTGTACTTCTTGAGGCACTTGATCTTTCAAAACGGGATTGTAGGTCAACGCGATCGCGCCATCGGTCGTCATCGTGAAGACATAGAGTTTAGATTCAAAAGTCCCATCTTTGACAGTCGTGGCGAGTTGCACATAGGCTTTCGGTGTAATCACAGCGTTCGCGAGCACCGCCCGAGGCGAAACTGCACTCTGATCCCGGTTGGCACCGAAGGAATAAACGGTTTTCCCAGCGTCCTGTGCTGAGACGACTGCTTCAAACACACCAATTCCTGCCTCATTGGCGTTATGAAAAATAAAGTCAACGCCTGCTTGTATCTGGGCAAGTGCCAATTCCTTTGCCTTGGCAATATTTTCCCAGTCCCCTACGTATGCCCGTTGCACAACTGCATCAGGATTGACACTGTGAACACCACCTTCAAACGCTATAAACGTGCTGCTACCAGATGGAAGCTCCTGCCCACCGATAATACCGATCTTGTCGGTTTGCGTCATCATACCGGCAATCATACCCAAGAGGTAAGTAGCTTGTTCAAGCCGAAAGACAATCGGTGCCACATTCTCACGAACAGCACCACTTGCTCCGGCAGACGTAATAAAGACGATTTCAGGGTAGTCTTGCGCAACTGCTATCGCTGCTTCTTGATACTCAAAGCCATGTCCGAAGATGAGATGATAACCATCCATAGCGTAGGTGCGAAAATCTACTTCCCATTCAGCAGGGGTTAGACTTTCAACGTAATCTATTTCGGCACCGAGCTCGGCTTCAATCGCTTTTAAACCGTCATGTGCCAAGGCATTCCATCCCTGATCACTAATCGAACCCGGCAGAAGCATACCCACCTTAAATATTTCAGGTTTAGGGGCATACAAATCCTTGCTAACATCCTGAATGTTCTGACAACCAAGTACGGATCCGATTGCTAAGAGACCTAAAATTAAGACGGTGTTTACAAGTCTATCTACTAATTGCCAATAAACCTGTTGTTTCATAGACAACTCCTTAATTTTAAAGGATAAACTATTTCTCTCCAGTCAAATAGGTTTGTCGGATCTTCAATTCACCAGCCATGATTTTGGCTTTCGCTGCTTCAACGGCTTTCTGCGTCGCTTCAGGCACTTTATCCTTTAAGGCAGGATTGTAGATGAGCGTAAGTGCTTCATCTTCTACCATTGTGAAACGATAGGGTTGCGGCGCAAAGGCACCTTCCATCACAAGCTTGGCGAGGTTGACAAAGACCTTGGATGTGACAACGGCACTCGCGACTATCGTTGTCGAGGACAACTCGCTCTGGTCTCGATAGACCCCAAAAGCGTAGACAGCCTTTCCATCGGTTCGTGCTGCCTCTACCGCTTGAAAAACGCCGAGTCCTGCCACATCCGCAACCGGAAAGAGAAAATCGCTGCCTTCATTAATGTGGGCAAGGGCGAGTTCCTTCCCTTTCCCGATGTCCGACCAGTTGCCGACATACGCTCGACGGACCACGACATCCGGGTTAACGCGCTTTGCGCCCTCTTCAAACGCGCTGAACATACTATTGATAGCCGAGATGTTTTGGCCACCGACAATACCGATTTTATCTGTTTGGGTCATCGCCCCGGCTATAATCCCGAGCAGATAGACAGGTTCCTCAATCGCGAAAACTATCGGCGATATATTATCGGTGACGGTGTTCCCCGTCGATGTGATAAAAACGGTTTCAGGAAAATCTGGGGCAACTTGTTTCGCAGGGTCCTGATACCCAAACCCGTGTCCAAAAACAAGCTGATACCCATCCAGAGCGTAATCGCGAAAGTGTGCTTCCTGGTCTGTCGGCGTCCGACTTTCAACATGGCTAATTTTCGCACCTAACTCCTTTTCTATCGCTTTGAGTCCATCATAGGCGAAAGCGTTCCACCCGCCATCAGTAATAGATGCAGGTAAAAGCATCGCAACTTTGAATTCTTCATCTCCTTTTGCTTCAAGATATATATTTCCAATAAATATGAAACCGGTTACGAAAAGACACAAAAGCACGGTGTAGGTTGTAATACCATACCCTTTGAAAGATATCCGTTTCATCTAAAGAGTTCCTTTCTTTATTCTTAATTTTCCTTTTCACTGAAATCAATCTGTGGTACCTCTAATTCACCTGCAAGGATTTTCGCTTTCGCGTCTTCAACGGCTTTTTGCACATCTTCCGGCACCTGATCCTTCAATGCCGGATTATAGGTAAGTGTGATTGCCTCATCTGTCAACATGTTGAACGTATAAATTTGAGGTTTAAAGCTCCCATTTTTAACGATCTCAGCAATTTTTACAAACGCATTCGGTGTAATCACTGCGTTGGCAATCACAGTTGGGGATATATCGCTCTTATCCCGATTCGCGCCAAACGTGTATACCATTCTTCCTTCTTTTTCGGCAGTTTCAGATTTATTAAAAATCTCAGCCGCCTCGTATGCACCAAGTCCGGCTGCGTCGGCATTCGGAAAAATAAAGTCAACGCCTTCGCTAATCTGTGCAAGTGCAAGTTCCTTGCCTTTGCCGATGTCTTCCCAATTCCCGACGTATACCCAAGATACTTCTGCATCAGGATTCACGCGCTTCGCACCGCCTTCAAACGCCATAAATGTGCTATTCACAGACGGGATGTTTTGGCCACCCATAACACCGAGTTTATTCGTCTGGGTCATCATGCCAGCAATTATCCCTAACAGATAGGCGGGCTGTTCAACACGAAAGTTTGCTGCTGAGATGTTATCGGTAATCGTGCCACCAGATGATGTAATGAAAATCGTCTCAGGAAAATCTGGCGCAACGGCTTTCGCAGGGTCCTGAAACTCATATCCGTGTCCAAACACCATATTGTAACCGTCAAGGGCGTAAGCGCGGAATTGCTCTTCCTGATCCGTTGGGGTTCGGGTCTCAGCGTGACTGATTTCCGCGCCGAGTTGTGTTTCTATCGCTTTAAGTCCTTCATACGCCAAAGCGTTCCAACCTGCGTCACTAATTGAACCCGGAAGCAGCATAGCAACCTTAAATTTCTCATGGTCCTTCGCGTCAAGACTTACGTTCCCTATTAACACGAATCCGACTATAAAAAGGCATACACATAAAGCAGAACAGGCGATGCTATTTCGTAACTTATAAAATATTTGTATCACGTCAAAATTTCTCCTCTTTTACAGATGTGTTGGGTACAAGTATAGCATTTTTAGACGAAAAATGTAAAGCCTTAATACAGGTTTTCTATTGACACACTTTCACAAATACCATATACTTTTTAGGGACTTGGCAAGGCGGCATCTGGCATTGGGCGGATGAAATTCTTGTCCAAACAGCGTAAGAACCAATAACCTGCTGTTGGGGTAGGTCTTGTGCCTACCTTATCAGAAAAAAACAACGAAAAAATATGAAAAGCACCTTTGAAGTCAAAATAAATGCCAAAACGCACTTAGTCGTCCAAAGCGATACAGGACGCTGCTTAGGCGGCGTCGGCGCGAACTTTTACCGACCCTTCGTCTTTCCGTTCTACACACCCGCAGGGCATACAGTCGTCCAAGAATTCGCCTTCGATCATCCCTTTCACAACGGTATCTTCGTCGGACAGGGACCCGTACAGGTCGGCGAAAGAGAAGCCGGTTTCTGGGCATCACCACCCCGCCGCTCCTTTACAGATAAAGTCTTTGAGAAATTGGGACGAATGGACACACAGAAGACAATTGACATCCCACAAGCCGATGGGGTTCAGTTCGTCCAAAGTGTTGTCTGGCGGGATGAACACGAAGAACCCTTAATCGACGAAATTCGGACTGTTCATCTTTATGCCCTTGATGATGCCACAGTCTGTGATATGACCAGTGAAAAGATTGCGTCTTACGGCGCGGTTACATATCCACAGACGAAGTTTGGGAGCATCGGCATCCGTGTAGAACCGAGACTCTTGCCTGTTATGGGGGGTATCGTATTCGGAGACGACGGACGCAAAGGCGGTGTTGAAGTCGTTCACGAAGGCGAATCAGATTTCGTTGCCTACCAGAACATGCTAACCGGGCACGGGCAATTCGGGGTCTTGATGAGCATACTTGATGAAGGCGTTCGCGGTCCCTGGTTCATTCGGGATTACGGAATGGCACTCTATAACCCAACATGGACAGGTCCGGTGTCCACACCAGCCGGTGAACGTTGGAAAATCTCGCTGCGAGTCGTCGCTTATGATGATGAATTAACATCCGCAAGAGCAGAAAAGTGGTGCCAACTGTAGATGGAAAATGAAAGCGTCCTTGAACTTCGGAATATCACAAAAACCTTCGGCGACTTCGTTGCTGTTGACAGTGTAGACTTTGAACTCCAAGCCGGTGAGATCCACGCCATCTTAGGGGAAAACGGTGCCGGTAAGTCCACGCTGATGAATCTCATCTATGGGCTTTACCAACCCTCGGCAGGACGCATTTATGTCACAGATCGCGAAAACTGGCGATATAGGCTAAGGGCAAAGTCACCGCGCGATGCAATTGCCAGTGGTATCGGCATGGTGCATCAACATTTCATGCTAATTGAAAATCTTACGGTTGCCGAGAATATTGCCCTCGCTCTTGGACAACTACGGACAGGTGTCGCGAAAAGCATATCCGAAAACGGCACTTACAAGGAATGGTTAGGAAAACTCCTGTTCAAGAAAGATGAGGCTATCCGCATTACTGAAGTACTCTCTGAGCGGTTTGGTCTGGCTGTCGATCCAGGTGTCTTGGTGCGGAACCTCTCGGTCGGTTTAAAACAGCGCGTAGAGATCCTCAAAGCACTCGCTGTTGATGCACGTGTCCTAATCCTTGACGAGCCCACAGCCGTCCTCAGTCCACAAGAGGTCGAAGGCTTTTTCACCGTCCTCCGCAAGCTCCAAGCAGATGGTCGTGCCATCATCTTCATTAGCCATAAAATGAAAGAGGTTTTAGAGATTAGCGATAGGATAACAGTCTTAAGACGCGGCAAAAAAGTTTACCTTGGTCCAACCGGAGAACTGACGGCACGGGAACTCGCAAGGGAGATGGTCGGAGCGGATATCGAAGATGTCCAACGTTCAACCAATTCAGAACATGAAAACGAGTCCCCGGAAACCGTACTCAAACTTACAAACCTGACAGTCCTCGGGGATCGGAGTGAGTCCGCGGTTGCTGGTGTTTCTATGGAGACCCATCGTGGTGAAATCGTCGGTATCGCAGGCGTTGACGGCAATGGGCAGCGAGAACTCGCCGAGGCGATTATAGGTTTACGACACACCGCATCTGGAAAAATAAACATTTTAGGGGCTAACCCAAAAGGAACAAAAGCGGTGCGGCAGCGCGGGGTCGGCTATATCCCTGAAGATAGACAAACAACAGGTGTTATTGCAGCCTTCTCAGTTACGGAGAACCTCCTGCTAAACGTAACGCACCTGAGAAACCTTGCACACTATAATATCCTCAACCAAAAGCAAAAACAAGAAACAGCAGCGCAGCTTATCGCCGATTACGACATCCGTCCACCTATCGCTGATATTCCTGCATCCTCACTCTCCGGAGGCAATCAACAGAAAATCGTCCTCGCCCGAGAAATCTCGCTGCAACCCGATCTCCTTATTGCCGTTAACCCAACACGCGGTTTAGATGTCAACGCCGCCTATTATGTCCATGAGAATTTATTAGCGCAACGCGATCAAAAAAAATCCGTTCTGCTGATCTCGACAGAATTAGACGAAGTCTTGTTGTTGAGCGACCGACTCTATGTCATGTCAAGAGGCAAACTCATCGAAGCAACCACACAACGCAACGACATTGAGACATTGGGATTACTAATGACCGGAGAAACCCACACAGAGGAATAATGGATCATACAGAGCAGAGGAATTCTTGAGAATCGAACATATCCTCAGTCGCGTGGGAATTCACCAAAAACCATTGTGGAACGTAGTGGAACAATGTCCAGATTTAATAAATTAAAAATTCGCTGGGTTCTAACACCTGCCATAATCCTCATAAGTGCGTTTGTCACAAACGCCATTATAATGTTGCTATGCCATTACAATCCACTCGAAGCCTACCAAGCCGCTGTAAGTGGCGCGTTCGGTAACGGGCGCAAGTTCGGAGAAACCCTTGTGAAAAGTACGCCATTCTTAATGGCAGGGCTTTCGGTCGCAATGGCGTTTCGGTGTGGAATCTGGAACATTGGGGCCGAAGGGCAATTTCTGATAGGCGCGCTAACAGCGACGTGGTTCGGAACAAAACTCGCGCCAATTTTCCCGCAAACCCCATGGATTGCCGTGCCAATTTGTCTCGGCTTTGCGGTACTCGCCGGTGGAATCTGGGGACTCATTCCCGCAATCCTCAAGGTGACGCGTGGTGTCAACGAAGTTATCAGTACGATTATGTTGAACTACATCGCCCTGCATTTGGTGGGTATGATGATAGACGGGGGACCGTTGCAGGAAGCAGCACAGCGCGGTCCACAGAGCGATCGGATAGCCGAATGGGTGTTTTTACCGCGAATTATCCCACCCCACCGGGTCCACCTCGGCATTATTATCGCTGTGGTACTGGCGATTATTCTTACGTTTATCCTCTTTCGGACGGCATTCGGATTTCAACTCCGCGCCGTAGGAGAAGGCGCAGCTGCAGCGGAAGCGTCGGGAATTTCGATTGTTCACAACACCCTCCGCGTCTTTTTTATTAGCGGCGCACTCGCAGGACTCGGCGGCGCAATTGAACTCACTGCACTCACCCGGCGGCTATACCTCAACTTTTCACCCGGATACGGTTACACAGCAATTGCTGTCGCACTATTAGCAAAACTGAATCCGTTGGTAACGGTCGCTGCTGCGCTCTTATTTGGCGCATTGACGACAGGTTCGTATAGCATGCAACGGGAAGTCGGTATCTCTGACAAGGTGACGCTGGTGATGCAAGCGACAATCCTACTTTTCGTTATCGGTTACAGTTCCGTCCAACTGTTCCGCAAGCGAACATCTGCACAAGAGTAACTGACAACTATCAAAAGACTTAGCCAGGGGCGGCAGCACTGCAACAACGGCGCAGTGCGGATTTATCCGGGCGTGTGTTCTGCCAACCCATTCTAACAGCGCCCGTTAGGGCAAAATTAAAAATGTTTGAAGATATTCTTTCAGCAACGATCCGTGGGGCAACCCCACTCCTACTCGCCGCATCAGGCGAGGTCGTCTCACAGCGCGCCGGTGTGCTTAACATCGGTATCGAAGGGATGATGCTCTTCGGCGCATTTTTCGGGATGGTCGGCTCGTTCTACACAGCAGAACTCGTTATGGTCGCGCCATGGTTCGGGCTTTTGATGGCAGGACTCAGCGGACTTCTCGCCGCCGCACTCTTCGCGCTATTCGCAATAAGACTGCGTGGCGACCAAGTCATCATCGGCACAGCAATGACACTCTTGGCATTAGGCTTGACAGAGGTTATCTACCAGCAACTCTTTGGCGAGACAGGAATGGCACAAGGCGTGCCTGCGTTTCAGCAAATGGACATTCCTTTACTCTCACAGATACCTCTTATCGGGAGTGCGCTGTTTTCACACAATATTCTCGTCTACATTGCATTCCTGTCGGTGCCTTGTGTCTATTTCTTCCTCTACCATACGCAACCCGGACTCCGCATACGCGCCTGCGGTGAGCATCCAAGAGCAATCGCCGCTGCCGGTGCTAACGTTCTTTGGCTGAGAACAATGTGTCTGCTATTTGCCGGTGCGATGGCGGGTGTCGCAGGCGGTTATCTTTCCCTTGCTGATGTTCCCTATTTCACCCCCGGTATGACAGTCGGTCGCGGGTTCATTGCTTTAGCAATCGTCATCTTTGGGAAATGGCATCCTGTGAAGGCGTGCGGTGCAGCGTTGCTTTTCGGACTCGGTACAGCCCTCGACGCACGGTTTCAGGCACTGGGATGGGGTATTCCGTACCAGGTATTCTTAATGCTACCGTACGTCCTCTGTTTGGCAGTTTTAGCAGGTTTTGTCGGGCGCGCCGAGGCACCCCTCGCGTTAGGAAGACCCTACGAACAATCAGATTAGTTAATCGAAATTCGCTTGTCGCGTACCGCTGTTCGCGGTATGCGGTTCACGGTTCGCGGTCCGCTATCTGCTAATTAAAACGTACTACCGAGGCGAAGGTGAACGCTATTTGTATCAGTGGCTGGGGCGTATCCAAACGGAATCGCATAATCAATGCCAGCAGTCAAAGCACCTAAATCCACGTAAACCCCAATCCCGACTGAAGACGGCAGACGCATAGATGTATCAATATCCGCTAACGAATCCCAGACATTCCCAGTATCAAAAAAGACAGCACCGCGGAGCGCGGAATAGATCGGAAACCGCAACTCCGTATTAAAAATAAACTGAACATCCCCGCGATGGATACCCGTCCTGTCCGCTGGACCCAAAGAACGTTCCGCGTAGCCTCGAACCGTCGTACTACCACCCGCCCAAAACCGCTCAAAAGAGATGAGTTCCGCACGTTGATTGGAACGCAAGCCTGTATTAACACCAACTCGCAGTGCCGTCGCTAACACAAGACCACCCACGAGCTTCTGATAATAGCGTGTATCCGTAGTAGTTTTGATGAAACCCGTTTCACCTTGCAAAAAGCCACCCGCATATTCAAGTGTGAGTGCGTTATATACACCGCCTGTAGGATTGAGGTAGCGCACGCGGCTATCGTAGGTCCAAGAGAAACGCAAACTACTGACAGTCGTCTGAAATGGATCCCATGCTTCCGGTGCTGCCATCTGCCCGGCTCGCACCACTGGCGGAACCGGTTGGTTTAAATCTCGGTAGCTATACCGTAAATCAACGTAGTTAGCTTGCGATAATCTTCTGCTGAGGATGAAACTCCCTTGCAGGGCCCGCACGTAGTCGTCTATCTCCAATTTCCTTGCAGATAACTGTAGGCTGCCGCGCGTCCGTCCGATAAGCCACGGTTTGGTGAGCGTGGCATTCAAGAGATACCCTAATTCATCCCGCCATCCGATCCCCGCACGCAAACGACCTCGGATGTTCCTTTTAAGCAGAAAATTGCTATCCGTCAACTCACCTGTCAAGCGGGGACCCTCTGCCAAACTATAGCCACCGCCAATGCTATAGGTGCGCGATTCCTGTTTCTCCACCGTTATCAAAACGGAGTTAGTTTTAAGTGTTTCCGCGATCCCATTCTTATTTGTGAGTTGTTCAGCTTTAATCCGCTCAGCTTGAACGCCGTGAAAAAGTCCAAGGCTATAGAGGCTCTGTTGTGCACGGCTTAACTTCTCCGATGTCCAAAGCGTTCCTTCCAGATGTCGGACTTCACGTTCAAGCACATGCTGCATCACCACATCCTTATCACCTTCAAAATAGAACTTTCCAAACGCCACCTGTTCACCTTCTGTAGCCACGGTCAGGCGGAGAACACCGTGTTCAAAGACTTCAAGGTGTGTTGCCCGTTGTATAAGTGTATAGCGAGGGTTACCCTCAAGGTCTTGGAGGCTCCAGCGTTCACCAACATTGGTAGCTACAAAAACGCCTTCAAGTCCAAGGGTATGCTTTCTAAAGGTATTCCGAACTTCTAAGGGGAGTTTACCTTCTGTGAGGGATGCCGAAAAATCGCCTACTATTTGAAAAACAGGTGTTTCCGTCCCTAGCAGGTATGTGCCAATGACGACGGCATCAATGTATCCGAGTTCACGATAGGCTTTCAGAATAGCATCTTGATAGACATTCCGCTTGAGTGATGTATTCGGTTGTGGCAGCGGAAGCTCGTCTTGCAAGCGTTCGAGAAGGGTATCAGTATCCAACGCCCAATTCCCGTTGATGTCCCATCGGTGGATCATTTCCTTGTGTTCCTCAACAATGATAATATGTATACCGATTTCACCGACGGTTTGACCTTCTGATTTCTGTTTATCGAGCGTAGGTTTGATAGTCGCATTTGGATACCCAGCCTTCCCGTATAAAAGGCTCAGCTTATGCACATCTGTATCGAGGTCTTGTTCAAAAAAAAACTGTCTCTGTTCTCGTCGGAACAACCCCTTGGCAATACGCGCCTGTAGATTCGGTATAAAACCAATCGGTTTTATCGTCATTTCCCGTAGGAGTTCTACATCCGAAAACGCACGGTTCCCTACAAAACTGACACGACTGACTACATATTGCATCCCAGGGTTAATCGTCAGCATGACTTCGGAAACATCCACAACTGTCTCGTCCACAGTTGTGTCGTGGTAACCCGCCGCTTTAAAATAAGATTTTATCCGCCGTTCCCATACAGCAGTTGTGGAAGTAGTTATGAGGGGAACGATATCTGCCTTGAACGTATCTTGGAGCGATAAGGGAACTTCACCGCCATCTGCAACGAACTTAAAATTCACTCGCTTGCCTTCACTCACCTCAAATCGCATCACACCGGTTTCACGGAAAAAGGTCGGGACGATCGTAGCAGTCGGGTAGTTATTTTTTCGGTAAATCGCTTGCATCAATGCGACATCGGTATCCACACCGGATTTGTTATAAACCGGATGCTGCTGGCTAAAGGTGCAGGCGCCTTCAAGTCGGTACGTGGGAATAGCAGAATTTCCCTGAATTTGCAACGCGTTAATAGAAGAAGCATCGCCTAAAGTTATCTGATAGATTAACCTGACATTCCGCGGTTCGCTAACCGCTACATCCGAAACTTCGACACTCGCACGAAAATATCCGTAATCTCTACAGACCTCCTTAATACGGCTAATATCGGTCTTGATAATCTCAGGGATATATGTCCCCTCCGGTTTCGATGTCAGTACTTCGTTGATGGCGAGCCTAAATTCACTGTCTGCAACACCGAGGATCATGATTTCTTCGATTCGCGCGAAAGGTGTCAGTTGATAGGTGAGCGTGACTCCATCAATTCCATCTTGGATATAGACTTGGATTTGAGCATACTGCTGTGTTGCATAGAGTGCCTTAACGCTCTGTTGAATAGCGTACCGAGAGAACGCATCACCAACTTGCACTGCTGTCTGGTTTCTGAGGATATTGAGTTCTTCTGTGGTTGACATTCCAGGTTGCCCATTAATCCGATATTCTATCGCTGCGACGCGCATGCCTGTGGCTTCCCTGAGGGCGTCCGCACGCACAGAGCCGAGAAAAAAGCAACACAGGAATAGGATAAAACAGTTGATAGTTAATAGTTTTTGGTTTTTAGTTTTTAGGACGCAAGCGTTACAGAACGCCTTTTTAACTGACAACTGACAACTGTCCACTGGGAATTCCTCCAACAACCAACAACCAATAACCACTAAAACCGCCCCTTGAACTCGATATCGACACCGTGCTCACCCTGATCGTTCGTCTCAACTTTAATAGACATATTTTCCCCAAGTGGGTACTCACCATAATACCGGGTATCTTCTGCTAAGGGACGTTGAACGCTAAACGTGAATCCGCCAAACGTTCTGGCAATCGCACTGTTCCGAATAAGAAACTCTATGATATCCTCATGTGTGAGTACCTCTGCTGTTGTTCCAGACGGTGCACTCAGCGCGAAATTCGGATTATTTAAGGTGCCGGTGAACGCGGCATGGACCTGAATATCTACGATACTCTCATCTCTCGGTAGCACGCCGCGAATGCGTTGCGGTGTCCGAAGAAAAATGTTCAACTCCGGATTAAAATTGAAGGTATCTCGATTACTAATTGTGGAGCCTTCAATCACTTCAAAGGGTTGAACAATGAGCCCTACCTGTCCACTCCGCAGCGACACGTCCCCACTGAAAACCGGTTGATTGATTGGGCCAATCAGTTTCCCTAAGCAGGCAATTTCAACGTCTGTTGGTCCAGTAATTGTGATGGATGAAAGGACCCGGAAATCGCCTGGAATGTTGACATTTACATCCAGATATAGGTCCCGCAGAATTGGGTAATCCAAAGCAACATCAGCTTCTTTTATCGAAACACCTGTGAGCCAATCTCTCACAATTTCCCAGTTTTGCTGATAGTAGCCTTCTCCTATATTTAGATTACCCGTTAGATACGGACGCTGCAATTCTCCGTGCAGACGCAATTCAGCGTCGGCAAGATCCGCCCGATACGTCTCAACCTGTTCAAGAACCACCTCGGTAAGCCTTGCAGACAGATCGAACGTCGGCGAGGTTTGCCATATCCGTCTATCCGGCGGTGCGGTAATTGAACCGCGAATCGAAAAGTTGCCACCGTTCAATATGCCATCGAACTCTGTAATGCTCGCGCCTTTTTCGGATAACCGAATTTCCCCCACAGTCTCCTTCACATCAATACCAGTATCTGGAAATTCGAGTCCGACATGCTTGAAAGACACATTCCCTATCGCCTGCGGTGCTTCAATCGTGCCTGTCAACTCAACGTGCACATCACCTTCCCCCGTTGCAGCGCCGAGTCCAGGTATCACAAACGGTAGCATGTCAAGGTCTGTTACGATAACATCCAGAATACCGTCCATCGGGGTCTGTTGAAACTCCTGCCAGATCGCCTCTGGTGCCTGCTGAAATCTCCGAATAAAAGGAATCAGTTCCAGTTGATAAGGCATCCTCCATGAGAAAGTCAGCAAATTTTCACCGAAGGTAACTTCAACATACCGTTTTTTTGAAATTTCCCACACCCCATTTTGATACCGAACCCGCCATCGCAGATCAATCGGCACATCGTGCAGATAAAGTTCAGCAGGATCGCTTGTATGTCGCCGGATTGTTATCTTCGGGTTCTCACTCGTTCCATTCAACTGTAAAGTCCCCGACAGCACACCTGTAACCCTATAAGACAGGGGCCAAGTATCTGTCAACGCCGAGACATCGAAATTCGCCACTCGTAATGCTACATCAAATTCACCGTTTGTCTGCCAGATGTCCCCAGCATCAACGCTCAACGTTGTTTTACCTGAGATCGTCCGATCATCGCCGAGGAGCCCTTCCGGCTTCCTGTCTTCGTCGCTAAAGGTCTGTTTGATTGAAAACGTATCTTGGTTTTCGAGACTGAACGCCTCAGTTAGCGTAACAGCACCATCACTGATGGCGATAAGGACGGGCTGCGGGTCCTGGAAATCATAACGCCGATTGAGTGCCTTGAACGCGAGACGGACGCTATTAATCGATACAATTGCATTTGAAACAGCCACAAGATCCACAAGCGAAGGCATCTCTCGAATCTGCGGAACCGGTAGCGTCTCCCCAGCCCCAAAAAACCTGTCAAGAGGAACGCTGAGTTCTCTGAGCGAGACTGTTAGATGGCCTTCGACATCTTCCATTACCTCCACGGGTACAATCTCTCGCACCATTGAACCGAGCGGAAATAGTTCAAACCGCATGCCCACTACTCTGATTCCTTCAGGAACCAACCCATCTAATACCAATCTCGCGCCTTGAAGTCTACAGTAACCTGATCCCATTTCAAACTCAAAATTCGGAATATCAACCCTATTTTCCTGGGCAGTCAGTCGAACCTTCATGTTTTGGATCGGTTCGTGGAAATCTTTTAAAATCAGTTGTAACGCCTCAAGAGACACGTCCCCGACCAGATAAGGGGATTGCGTCGTGCCTTGTAGTGCGACATCTATATCAACAGTGCCGTCTGCCTGAGAAAAAAATGTGTCCATACCGGGGAAAAAATCCAAAGGGAGTTCACTTCCCCTGAAGTGCAGATGGATCGGTGCTTCGAGATGGCGTTCAGAGAAGTCCATCGACACAAACGCCAAATTAAACGGAACAACACCGCTAAGTGTTAGCGTATCAGCACCATCTTTTAGCGAAACATCTTCAATAGTTATCTGATTGTCGTTGTACTGGAGGTTTCCTGTCCACGCCTTTTCGTTAAGGTTCCCTTGCCATACACCTGTAATAGTAGGTGCCTCAAGCGTCCCACCTACGCTGATGCCTACCGATGCCTGCATTGTGGGAGACGTAATTTGTAGCGGAATCTCTACGGCGAGAGGCTCCGCTTTCCCATTAGTCGCTGTGGACTTTGGATCCGAACGGAACAGGAGGGGCGCGCTATTCACGAGATGAAAATCATAGCCATCAAGGACGAGTTCGTTAATTTCACCAACGACCGTTATATCTTCTGGGGCTAAACCTGTTCCACTAAGTTTGATGTGTCCTGAAGCGACACCATAATCCGCAATTTCCACCTGTGATGCCGACACATCAATAGCAAACTGCATCGCGTCGGTATCTCGGCGTGAGAACTCCGCTGTACCTTGCGCCCGGTAGGTCCCAATCCCCATCTGCCCATTTGCCTCCACTGTTTCGATACGTATCGATTCTAAACCGAAGTTGATATCAGCACGGAGTCTTTCCAATGTGATAGACGGAACATAAGAGGTGAAAGAAATCGGATGTTGGACTGCTGTTTCAGCATAGAGTAGTATATGCGGTTTAGCAAGTGTGCCGCCAATCTCCATAGAAACCTCTAACATCCCTGTTATTTCACTATCGCCAACCTTCATCGGCAACGTGGCGAGATCCAGTGCGATGGTGTCAACACGGAGATACAGCTCGGAATTGTCAACGTCTTCTGGTCGAACATCAATGCTCCCTTCTACGTTCACAGCGTTACCGAGAAGTTTGAAAGCACAGTCTTCGAGGCGCAGCGTTTCGTCCTGATACGCAACCTTACCACCCGCATCACTCATAATGACATCGCCTACCTCGGTTTTCAATGTTAACGTTGGAAGCGTCCATTCTAACGCAAGCACAGGAAGCGCAGGTGTCCCGGTTATGTCTACAGTATACCCACCTGTGCCGTTCTGTAATACCGCATCAGGCAGCCCGAACACTGGAAGGAAAGGTGCCAGCGCAAAGCCATCAGCACCCCCCTGAAAATGCATCGCTTCAGTTTTCGCGTCAAAGGTTCCTGTCAGTTGAATAAAAGGATTTTTGTCTATTAAGGCGGTTCGCGATTCGCGGTTCAAACTCGACAAAGCGAGAGTCTCAATCGTCCATTTATCGTCTTTGAGGTGTAGGCGAATCGGTTCCGAGTTTGTGAACGGCATCCTGTGTCCTGCCGAGTTCTCGTAATGGAGTTGACTCGTAGAAATATAAATGCCAACATCATAAGGATACACCTTCTTTTCTTTCGATTCAGTGGATGTCGGTGAGGGTGCCAAGTCGGCTATCGTCCCACTTACAGAAACCCGTCCATCAGCGGTTCCCGTAACTGCCGCAAGCGTTGGATGCAAGATACGCAGAAATGGAGCAACATCGATCCCGTTACCCTCTACGAGGAAAAGGTACGGATTACCCGCTGCCGTACTCACGCTCCCTCTAATCCGACTTGTCCGGTCAAAGCCGTGCCCCTGAAAATCGTAAATATCGTCCTCGCCAATGGTTTTTTTCCCCTCCACAAGTTTACCGAACAGATACGCATCGCCGAGCAGATGCTTAACACCGCGTCCGGTGTCTAAATAGGTTATATCCGCGCAGTCCAATTCAACCCGAAAATCAGCGTCCTCCGACTCCCTGAGTATCCCAACGAACCGAACATCGAATTCGCCTTCAAAAGGAAAATCGGCTATATTCGAGGCTTTAGCAATCTCTTCAAAGCGAACAGGCGCGTCGCTTTCCACCAAGAGATCAAGATCAGCGTTGGGAGCCACGGCAATGTTCATCGTAAGCCGCTGCCCACGGGTGGTTATCTTAAAGTCGGGAATACTGATGTTGTAATCTTCAATCCTCAGTGGGAGCGTTAGTGGATCTAAATGGACACCCCACGCGACAGCGTTTGTAACGTTGAAGTCGGCACTACCGTCAAGATTGACGAGTGTTCCATCTAATGTGAGTTCGCCTCTGAGTTCGCCCTCCACAGGATATTCCGCACCCAATAACAACTTTGGATAGTGCTGAACGTAGACAGGATCTGCGATGATACTGAACGCTGCTGGAAACTCGCCGCTAACCTCCACTGTCCCGTTAATCGTGGCGCGACTTTCATATGAAGAAGTCACCTGTTTCCAGTTTCCAGTTTCCAGTAAAGACGCGTTTTGTGACGCTTGCGTCTTTAACTGGTCACTGGTGACTGGCGACTGGTAACTGCTATGCGTTAGCAATCCATCTTCAATAAATACCCGACCCTCTTGATACCGATAATTCCCAGTTAAAACGCCGAGCGGGATGTCGTTGAAGGTCGCATCCGGGACCTCCAAAACCCCTTTGAGTATACCATCCGATGATAAGGTCGCAGACGATGTTCCCATACCGCCGATGTCCGCAGTGTTAGCAATCCTTGTCAATTTGTCAAAATTGATACCCGTTGCCTGAATGCCCAAAACGTCCGGCTGCTCCAACGGAAACTCGCCTGTAACGTCAATCGCGGCACCGTCAAAGCTGCCACTCACCTTCAATTGCCCCGCTGCAATCGTGCAATTGAACCTTGAATCTTCAACTGCAACCGCATTGAGCGTCGTTTCGGTCAACGCTATTTCACCGGCGAACTTGAGATTTGAGAGATCGGTACTGGTTCCACTGAATTTTGCTGTACTTGAGAGGTGTCCGACGCTGTCTAAGAGGTATTCGGGAAGGTGGGCAAACATTGCCAAAAGTGGAATGAGTTGGACTTCTGTGGCATACCATTGTCCAGTGTAATTAAATGGAGAGGTCGTTAGTTGTTGAAATTGCTTCAGGAGTGTGCCTTCAGGCGCGGTTTCTAATGCGACACTTCCATCACCGGCTAAGGTACCATCGGCGATTTGTGCACTAAGCGTCGTTAGGGTTAGCGTTGGGGTGGGTAGATACTTAATATGTCCTTCAACATCTAATTCTGACAAGGCTATTTTTCGATCATTTCCTGCTTGGACCATAGAAAAGGTCGGCATACTCCCAGAGAACGCCTTAACATCTAAAACGGAATCTGTGCCTTCGGCTTCCAATTTCGCTTTTAGGAGACCTTCAAGTTCTATATCTTCCCCGAGAAATTGCTGGATATCCGAAACATCCAGTCCGAGATTGAGAACCGCATCCCAAGCAAAGCCCACACGGTCTTCGCGCTTTGTCGTGCCGTTCTCTCCTTGCCTAAATCCACCTTTGACTCTCAGTTCCGAGTTGCCAAACGTAAAATAAAAATCCTCTAACCGACTGCCGTCCGCCAATAGCACAAAGTCAGCATCGAAATTATTAATCGCTGTCTCAGTACCGTTGAACGTCAGACTCCCTTTCCCAATTCGCAACTCTCCATCATGGTCCCACGTGTTAAGCTCCCCATTTATCCGAATAGAAATGTCGTTGATTGCTACATGGATATCCTGCTGTGTGTCAAGGTAGGTAATGCTGCCACGATTTAGCCGAATGGAACCAGCGGCAAAATCAAAAATCTCGGTTCGCGGTTCGCGGTTCGCGGTTCGCTGTTCAAGGATGTGTGCAAGGTTGAGACTACCGTCGAAATCCCGCGCGATGTGAATCTGTGGTTCAAATACCTCCAAATGCCTTACCTCAAACCTTCGGGTTAAAAGTCCGAGCAGGTTGTATTTAAGAACAACTTTTCCTGTCGAGATGACTGATGGGGTAGGATCGCTCTTTTTTTCAATCGAAACGCTGCTAATTGTAACGTTCCCTAAGATATTCCCTTTTATCTCACCAATGTCCGCAGTATAGTCGTTTGTTATCCGCTCTCTGAGTTCAACCTCAAGCCGTCCTTCTACCCACTCCAAGAAAGTACCTGAACGGATAAAGAAAAATGCACCGCAGATAAATGCTATGCTCAGGAAAACAAATATTTTGACGAGGTTGGCAGGTCTCCAAAACCGCCTAATCTTGCTATTGGTTTTTTCCATTTTTCAGTTACCAGTTACCTAAGCGTCACAAAACCCATCACTTTGGGGTAACAAGCTTGCCTATACTTGGCATATTCCAAGAAGGGTTAATTGTTACAGAAACACTCTTAACCAACAACTATTAACCATCAACCATTAACGAAATTGTTCAAACGCAGCTTCTACAATCTCCACTGTCGGCTGATTAGGTACGCGCATGTCCGCTTGAGCGTTCGGATCAACCGTGAACCAAAGCAAATACTCAATATTCACGATGTCTTTGTGAATCGGTGAATAGGTGAGTCCCATCAGGGTTGCATCGAGTTTCTCGCTGACGAAAACACTGAGGTTGTCTATCATCTCAATATGCACCCCTTTATCAGACACAACGCCACCCTTTTTCACGTGTGCTTTCCCTGCTTCAAACTGCGGTTTGAGAAGCGCGATAATGTCAAAGTGGTTTGCGGTTTGCTGTGCAAGAAGTGCGATGACCTTCGGCAGCACTGTCCGCAACGAGATAAAAGAGACATCAATCACAGCAACAGAAATTTTTTTAACGGAAGATTGGGGGACACCCCTCCTTTCCTTCTTCCTACCCTCCATTCCCTGCTGCGCTTCGCGGCTCGCGGTTCGCGGCTCGCGGTTTTCTAAATGGGACAGCGTTAGATGCCGGATGTTCGTTTTCTCAATAGGTAGGACCTGTGGATGGGTGCGCAACTTCCAAGCGAGCTGCCCGTAACCGACATCAACAGCATAGACAAACTTGGCACCGTGTTGGAGAAGACAATCCGTGAAACCGCCCGTTGATGCACCAACATCAAGCGCAACCCGATCCCGCACATCCACGCCAAAAGTAGATAACGCCTTTTCGAGTTTAAAGCCGCCGCGACTTACGTACCGCTGCTGCGCCTGCACAACGACTTTCGCATCCGCGGGAACCCGTTGCCCCGGCTTAATCATGGAATCGCCGTTGACGGTCACCGCGCCTGCGAGAATGAAGCGTTTCGCTTGCTCCCGACTCTCTACAAGTTCATGTTCTACTAAGAAGGTATCTATCCGTTGCATCAACTATCAACCCTTCATCGCTTTCGCAGCGCGGGCAATTCCGGTCGCATCACACTGACACAACGCATAAAGATGTTGGACATCACCGTGCTCAATAAACGCATCTGGGATGCCGAGGTTCGTGACTTGCACGTTCGTAACATCTGCCGCAGCAAGTGCCTCCAAGACCGCACTACCGAAACCACCCATCACAACACCATCTTCAACCGTGATCACCTTGCCGATACTTTCTGCGAGCGGAACTATCGTCTCAGTGTCCAGCGGTTTCACAAACCGAGCGTTAATAACCGTTGCCGAGATGCCCGAATCCGCCAAGGTTTGCGCCGCTTCCAATGCAGGATAGACGCGGTTGCCGATAGCAATAACCAGCACGTCCTCACCCTCTCTAAGAATCTCACTTTTACCAATCGGGAGCGGCTGAAGTTCCAATGCCATCTTTACACCGACACCCGTACCACGTGGATAGCGAAACGCAATCGGACCCCCTTCATAAACAAGCGACGTTTTCACCATCGACTGCAACTCGTCCTCATCTTTCGGTGCCATCACCACCATATTCGGAAGAGAACGGAGATATGCCAAATCGAAAACGCCGTGGTGCGTCGGACCGTCTGCACCGACAAGTCCGGCTCTGTCCAACGCAAAAATGACGGGAAGGTTTTGAATACACACATCGTGTAAAACTTGGTCATAACTCCGTTGGAGAAATGTCGAATAGATCGCAGCAACCGGACGCATTCCCTGCGCGGCAAGCCCCCCAGCAAACGTGACCGCACACTGCTCCGCTAATCCGATATCGAAACACCGACTTGGAAACACCGCAGCGAACTTATCGAGTCCTGTTCCACCCGGCATCGCTGCCGTTACACCCACGATGCGAGTATCACGCTTCGCTAACTCAATCAGCGTTTGGCTGAATACCTCTGTATAGGAAGGAGTCGCAGGTTTTGGCTTGGTCGTTTTCCCTGTTTTAAGATTGAAAGGCCCGCTGACACTATAGAAACCAACCGGATCCGCCTCCGCTGGCGCATAACCCCGTCCTTTTTCGGTCACAACGTGCAGCAGGATTGGACCTGTCAGATTACGAATCCCTGTCAATACAGGTATCAGTGCCTCTAAATCGTTGCCATCGAGCGGACCGAAGTAGCGGAACCCAAACTCCTCAAAAAGCGTCCCTAACTTCAGCGATGCCTCGATTTTACGGGCGATCTGCTTGGCATCTTCCGAAATCAGGTTCATAAACTCTTTCACACTGGAGCGGAGGAAATTGTATTGTGGTGAACTTGTGACCTTATGAAAATGTTTTGAGAACGCACCGACAGTCGCCGAAATCGACATGTTGTTGTCGTTGAGGATCACAAGCATATCGTTTCTGAAGTCACCAGCAGCGTTGAGCGCTTCAAACGCCATCCCACCTGTTAATCCACCGTCCCCGATGATAGCAACAACCTTGTAAGTTTCATTGATAAGATCGCGTGCCGTCGCAATCCCTAACGCAGCGGCGATAGACGTGCTCGAGTGTCCGGCACCAAAAACGTCGTACTCACTCTCAGCTCTACTGAGAAATCCGCTAATCCCACCGCTTTGGCGGATCGTCGGAAACGCTTCTCTTCTACCCGTTAGCAGTTTATGTGGGTAGGCTTGATGCCCAATATCCCAAATCAGTTTATCGCGCGGTGTATCATAGATAGTATGCAATGCGATTGCCAACTCAATCGTGCCGAAGTTCGGAGCGAAGTGACCCGGATGTTCAGAAAGCACTTCCAATAGGTAAGCACGCATCTCCTCAGCAAGCCCTTTCAGTTCATCAATCTCAAGTGTTTTAAGGTCCGCGGGACTGTTAATTTTTTCTAAGAACATATTTATGAATTCCTGTTTTTTCGCTACTTGCGGTTCGCTATTCGCTATTTGCGGTCCGTGGTTCATCTGTTTCAAGGAGGTTCGTTACCCGCTGCTCCGCAGTTTCGAGCATCTCCCTGCATGAGACGACCAAACCAATACCTTCTTCAAAAAGTTTCAGGGAACTCTCAAGAGGCAAGTCGCTGCCCGCCTCCAATTTTTCAACAATTTGTGAGAGTTTAGTGAGTTTTTCTTCAAAAGTCATGCCTTTAACCCCTTTCTCAATCGCTCTCTGTATCATCAACGCCTTCAACGCGACACGCAAGATGTCCGTGTGCCAATTGCACCTCGATTTTATCTCCAGCTGACACCTGTTGCGTTGAGGTCAATACTTCACCATTCACTTTGCGACTGATGCTATAGCCACGTTCTAAAGTCGCCAACGGACTCAATGCATTGAGACGGTGCGCAAATGCTTGGAGATCGCGTTGACTATCAGAGAGCCGTCGCTCCATAGCATTCCGACTCGCAGTTTCTAAGTCGTCTATCCTCTGGGACAGTTGATTGATAGCCTCCGTGCGACGCGTCGGAGAGAGGCGCGTCTCAAACTCCTGAAGCTGCGTTTTATGCGCCGTTAACCGATCCGATATTATTTTGCGGAGCCACGCGCCAGTGCCTTCTAACCTCTCGAAAAGTTCGTATTGATCTGGAACGATGTGTTCGACTGCTGCAGAAGGTGTCGGTGCCCGATGATCGGCTACCATATCAGAGATTGTGAAATCCGTTTCATGTCCGACTGCAGATACCACCGGTATTCTGGACGCAAAAATCGCACGCGCAACAACTTCTTCGTTAAATGCCCAAAGATCTTCAACTGAACCACCACCGCGACCGACAATTAGCACATCTATATCATCGTGCATATTCAGCACCCGAATCGCATGAACTATACCCTCTGCTGCACCCTCACCTTGGACAAGCGTTGGATGTAGCACAACTTCAGCCAGTTGATACCGTTTATGCAACTGTTGGTAGATGTCTTGAATCGCTGCACCGGACGCTGATGTAACAACACCGATCTTCTTCGGGAAACCCGGTAACGGCTTTTTGTGCGCCGGATCAAACAAGCCCTCTTCGGTGAGTTGCTGCTTCAATGCTTCAAACGCTCTTTGTAACGCCCCAACCCCCAACGGTTTCACCCGACTCACCGTTATCTGATATTTGCCTTGCGGACCATAAACCGTAACCTTTCCTTGTAGTTCTACCGCTTCACCGTCGCGGAGGAAAGAACGAAAGCGAGAGGCACTGCTCCGCCAAAGGACGCAACTTATTTGGGTGTTCTCATCTTTGAGCGTGAAATAGATATGCCCGGAACGAGGGAAACTGCAATTCGACACCTGACCGCGAACCCATACATTTTGAAACGGGCGATGTTGTTCTATCAGGCTTTTCAGCAGCCCCGTTATTTCACTGACACTGTGGACAGTCTTTGTCGGTACTGACATCTCCAGTTGCATCTGCATATTTGTCTAACGAAACCTCTTAATATCCGTTTACGGTCATATCAGACTTTAAAATTGATATTGACGCGGCACAATACTCATTGCCATCCCTGTCTCTTCGTCGAGTTCTATTTCAACGGCACAAAGTTTGACGTTATCTTTAGCGACAGCAAACCGCGTAGGCATCATCGTCAGAAATCCGTCAATTACTTCCTTGACCCGTGTGCCGATCACGGAGTCATGCGGTCCCGTCATACCGACATCGGTAATGTAGGCTGTGCCTTCGGGCAGGATACGCGCATCCGCCGTCTGTACATGTGTATGCGTGCCGACTACCGCACCGACTTTACCGTCGGCGTGCCATCCCATCGCGATTTTCTCGGACGTCGCCTCCGCATGGAAATCGAGGAGAATGTAAGGTGTTACCGCTTTCACTTCAACTAAAATTTCATTAAGGGCATGGAACGGGTTGCTGTACCTGTTCATGAAGATCTGTCCAGCAAGGTTGATGACACCGAGCTGTTTTTCGCCATCAGCCGACGTAGCAATCATGACACCACGTCCCGGCACCTCGGTAGGATAATTGGCAGGTCGGATGAGTTGAGGGGTTGTATCTATAAAATCAAAAATCTCTTTCTTATCCCAGACGTGGTTCCCTGTTGTAATAACGGAGACCCCCGATGCCAAAAGTTGATCCACAATTTCAAACGTCAAACCTTTACCACCTGCTGCGTTCTCTCCGTTGGCAACAATAAAATCGTATGTATCTTGATGTTCATTCAGAAATTGCGTCGCCGCCGTTCTGCCCGGGTTTCCAACAATATCTCCGATAAACAGTATCTTCATTTTTCTCTTATCACTTTCTGTATACTATAGTTTGGACACTTGTAGCATAGGAAACCGTTAGCCTGTACATCCACATCTTCGATTTTCCTGAGAGTTCCTTACACAGACCTAACTCACAGAAAAGTAAATTCGGATGCACCAGAGGGTAGCCCCAGCGGGGCGAAATGTTTATAGAAACTATTCGCGGTTCGCGGTTCGCGGTTTGCTATTTGCCTCCAACGCTTCAAGCGTAAAAACCGACGCAAATGAGCACCCAAGCGCATCGATTTTCTCCGCACCCCCTGCCTGCCGATCAATCACTGCTACGACGTGTTCCACTGTGTAACCCGCAGCGCGTATCTGTTCAATAGATGTACAGACCTGTCCCGCAGTCGTAATCACATCCTCTATCACAACCAGATTGCTTCCAACCGCAGCACCACCTTCTATCAGGTTACAAGTGCCGTAGGTCTTCGCCACTTTGCGCACATAGAAGCACGGAATGCCTGTCTGCAGCGAGACCGCAGTCGCAAGCGGGATACCCCCTAACTCCAAACCTGCTAAACCCTCACAATCTGAGGGGAGCAGTTTCACCATCTCCTTAGCAATTGCCGTCAACAGGGTCGGATCGCTCTCAAATCGGTATTTATCCCAATAGAAATTACTAATATTCCCAGAACGGAGTTTGAATTCACCCGTGAGATATGAAGCAGCACGAACCTGTTTTGCGAGTTCTATTTTTGTCACTTTTAAACTATTGCTCCTGGGCATCGCGCCACTACGTTTCACGATGATTCCTTGCTAATTTCAGCAGAGGTTAGTATATGTACGCTTTTCTATTTCTTAGCCCATGCCTTCTCGCCTTTGAATAAAATTGCAATTAGAATGAATCCAGCTGGAATTAACCAAAAACCACTGCGAAGCGTAGTGGAGCAGTGACCAGTGTTAATAGTTAAAACACTTCAATATGCGCCGTGTCCTCCGCTATCACCTCTCCAACAACAGCAGCCTCGGGACAATCCGCAGCATGGAGTTCCGCTAACGCTGCATCGGCATTTTCCGCAGGAAGCGAGAACAGCAAACCACCAGATGTCTCCGCCTCCATCAAGATATGACGCATTGCCTCGTTATCCGTGTGGAACGTGACCTTATCCGCAAGGAACGCCATATTCGCAAGATAGGCTTGCGTATAGGTATCCTGGGCAACGAGTCCGGGGGCATCGGGGAAATACGGAACAGCACTGCTGTCAATCTTTAGGCGGACACCGTTGCCCGCTGCCATCTCCGAAGCGTGTCCCAACAAGCCGTATCCCGTAACATCCGTACACGCACTCACACCGTGCTTCAGCATCACCTTCGATGCGGACGCGTTGAGACGGGTCATCGATTCAACGAGTTGCGGTAAGACCGCATCGCTGATTTTATCAAACTTCAGGCCTGTCGTGAGGATACCAATGCCGAGATTTTTGGTCAGAATGAGGACATCTCCTGGACGCGCCCCGTAGTTCTTGACAAACTTTTCAGGATGCACAAGTCCCGTCACAGAAAGTCCATACATCAGTTCCGGGGCATCTACCGTATGACCCCCGACAAGTGCAGCACCCGCTTCAATTGCTTTTTCCGTGCCGCCCTGAACAATATCGCCAAGAATCGACAGGTCTAAGTCTGCTTTAGGCCAACACGTGATATTCAACGCCGTTTTCGGAACACCCCCCATGCTGTAGACATCGCTGAGTGAGTTCGTCGCAGCAATCGCACCGAAGGTGTATGGATCGTCTACGATAGGCGTGAAGTAGTCCACGGTGTTGACGAGGGCAAATTCATCGGAGATACGATAAATCCCGGCATCATCGGAGGTTTCGGTGCCGACGAGCAGGTTCGGATCCGTGGACTTCGGAATCTTATCTAAAATGTGCGCCAGCTCACCCGGAGCCAGTTTTGACGCTCATCCCGCACATTTCACAGTCGCTGTGAGTCGAATCTTCTGTTTTGTGATACTCCCGCGTCTAAAGTCGTGGGCTTCTTGCTTCGTCATTTCGTGCCTCCCGCAAGTGGAGGGCTTATAGAAACTCCACAAGCGTTTTACGTCTCGGTGTATCCCACCGCGACATGTTTTAAGTTGATGGCTGCGTTTACGTCTCTATCTATAGACGTGCCACACTGACGACAATGATAGTCTCTCTCCGAAAGTGTTAAGTCGTCTTTTTTATATCCGCAGTTACTGCAGTTTTTAGAGCTTGCGAAGAACCTGTCTGCCTGCACAATCGGAATGCCAAGCGTCTTGGCTTTCGTCTTTAGCTTCTCAAGGAAACCGCCAAGCGATGCGTCTGATAAGGCTTTGGCAAGTTTTCTATTCTTGAGTAAATTGGTAACCGAAAGGGTTTCTATCCCGATTTTAGATACACATTTGAGAATGTCAGTCGTCGTCTGATGGTGTGCGTCGCGACGGATACAAGCAATCCGATAATGGAGGCGCTCTACAATCCGCTTTTGTTTATACCAATTTTGGCTTAAGAAAACCTTTCGACTCAACTTGCGTTGTTCTCTTTTGAGTTTTCGCTCGTACCGCTTAAGTGCCTTCGGGTTCTCGCATTTTCTGCCATTATCCAACGTTGCGAGTGTGGAAATGCCTACGTCTATGCCGATTGTGGGGTAGATAGAGCGTTCTATCTGATGAGGTGTTCCAATATCGACGTTTGACGCAAACCCATCAACAAACTCGCACGACGCTGGACATCGGTGAATAGGCGGTTGCACTTCTACAGATACAGACGCAAACCAACGGTGTGCAGTTCTTGATATTGTGACAGATACGATTTTGCCAACAAACCTTAACTTCTCAAACGTCTTTACCCAACCGATTTTCGGCAACTTGATACGTTTGCCTTTTATGCGGACGGCTTGCTCGTCCGTTGTATAAGAATGTTTACAACCGCGCTTTTTAAACTTTGGAAACTTCGTACGTTTTGCCACCCAGTTAGCAATGGCATGACCAAGATTATCTATCGCGTATTTCGCAGCACGTTGATCTTGGGATGCCGTCCAATCAAAATCTTTCTTTTTCTGATTAAATCGGTTCGCAAGCCTATTTTTTGATAAAAAGGTATCCGATGCAAGTTCTACTTTAAAATCAGACAAGGCAGCGTTGTAGGCAAACTTCGCATAACCGCATTGCTGATAAAACCACGCAATCTGATCGCGGTTCGGGCGTAATGCGATTTTGTGTGTTTTTATCATGGTATCTCAAGTATCAAGTCTTTAACCCCTTACCAGTGGGTAGGCAGATACGTCACCTTGCGATGACGCTGGTAATATCTGCCAACTTGATATAGTTAGTAATTATACCACAAAACACACTTAAATGCCTAAGTTTTTTGATACTAACGCACGAAATACGTGAGTTGGACCCCAGGGAATGCCATAAGGCATTCATACCGTTGATTCGCCTAAAGCATTGGGCTTGTTAAGGGGTATCTGTCATCTACTTCCCTAAATCCGCCAAGACGGACTTGACGTACGCAACGCTCCGACCATCTTGTAGGAACTGGTCGCCGTAGCGAACCCCTTCAATCGCACAATAACCGCTGTAGTTCGCCGCTACCAACGCCGAAATCGCAAAGCGGTAGTCGATTTCACCATCAGGCAGGGGGACTTGGACGTAGATCGCCAGTTCCTGATCGGGGAGATGCACGCGATACAGGCTCTTACAGTGCCAGTAGTTGACGTGTGGTGCAAGCACAGCAATCGCATCTTCACACGATTCCTCTGGAATATCGTAAGTCCAATAAATATTGCCTAAGTCCGGATTTAGACCCACATTCGGCGCATCGATTAATTCAAGCAGATGGAGTGCCGACCAACTGTTATCAACAATTGAGTTCTGATGGATTTCAATAGAGATCTCAACGCCCAGATCCGCCGCAACACCAGCAACCTCACTCACAGCACTCGCCGTCCGTTCATAGTCGGCGTTCGCCGCCAAGCGACTTGAACCTTGCGAAACGGACTCACCACGATATGTACCTTTCCCATTCGGGTCGCGAGATGGCGTGGTAACCGTAGAATTAACAACACCCGCACCGACCTTTGAAGCGAATTGAACGGCATTTATCATGTTCTGTTTGTTCGCAGCAGCGACACGCGGATGCGCTGCACCACCACCGCCGCGGATCGCAACACACGGCACACCCGCACCTTCCAATTCGGAGCGGAGATTGGCAACTTCAGCATCAGGTAGGTTCATCGCTGGGAGTTCAATTCCGTCAAAACCAATCTCTTTAACTTTGCTCAAAAATTGTTTTCGATCTCTGGCACCGGTAGGGAATCCTGCACCGTTGTAGGGATATAATGAACATCGTCTAAAAGCGTACGCAATCTTCATTGAGATTCTCCTTGAAATAGATAGGCTACAGCTTGCTGAAACTGTTGAAAAAGTTGAGGATTTACAACATCTATTGTCTCCGACGGATTCTGAACGTTGTCGCTATCAGAAGCCTGGTGTTGAGGTGTAGGATCTTTCACATCGGGTTGCGAGCACACATCGCCGTCGGATTTAGGGAGTTTGGCACGCACCCATCCATTTTGTAAAGAAGCATCTCGCTCGGAAATCGCAGCAAGCACACTGCGATAATACCACGCCTGATCTTCAACACCGCCGTGAAACCGATCCCAGACAGCATCGCCAATCACATCATACTCGGATATAATCGTCCGTAGATTGTGAAGTTTATCCGCGCAAGTTACAGTGCAGATTTCTGGACTCGCCCGCCTGAGTGCTTCAATACGTTCCGTCTTGCGTGCCCGCCACCGCAACGCTTTGTTTTCTGAGCAACCATCAACAATGCCTGCGACGTGTGCACCAAAGTGGTCCTGAATAAATTCCAAGGTCAGATCGGTATCTTCAACCGTGTCGTGCAAGATACCCGCGACAATCAGGGCTTCTGAGCACCCCGCCTCCATTAAAATGAGTCCAACAGCGTAAGGGTGTGTAATATAAGGCGTGCGTGTCCCTTTCCGATACTGACCCTGATGCGCCTCGGCAGCAATCTCTATCGCTTCTTCAATCTGGTTCTTCCGAGTCCCGTTTTGCATTATGCTTCCTATTCGGACTCCAATTCGTGCCTATAGACAATTATCGACTTTACTCTAAATATGGTTAAATGATACACTATTTCCAGCATATCCGTCAATATATTTTTCCAATAACCCATAACCCAAAAGGACACCACCCATGACCACAATCGCCATCGGCGGCATTATGCACGAATCGAATACCTTCAGCGACACACCGACCGATTACGCAGCGTTCTCTCATACCTACGCCAGCAATATAATTAAGACGTGGGGAGAATCGCATCACGAAATAGGCGGCTTTATTCAAGGCGCGACAGACTACAATTACACAGCGTATCCGATGATGATGGCTGCCGCAACACCCGCAGGACCCGTGACGGACGACGCTTTTGATCGACTCACGAATATGCTCATCCAGCACCTCAAATCCGTCCCGAAATATGAAGGCGTTTTGCTCGCACTCCACGGCGCAATGGTCGCTGAAAGCTACCCAGACGGCGATGGTGAAGTCCTACGACGACTGCGAGATGCCCTCGGTCGAGACCTACCCATCGTTGTTACCCTCGACCAACATGCCAATGTTTCCGAACAGATGGTCGCCGAATCGACAGCACTCGTTATCTATAAGACGACCCCACACATCGATCAGCGGCAACGCGGGCTACAAGCCGCAGCACTTATGATGCGGATACTCAAGGACGAGGTGAGTCCAACGCAAACCCTCGCCAAACCTCCCATGCTCCTCAATATCCGGTATCACGTCACGAGTGCAGAGCCGATGCGCGCTATCTTGGGTGCAGCGAAACAGATAGAGCAAGACCCGAACGTCCTCGCCGCCAATGTCGCCGTGGGCTACCCGTATGCCGATGTCTATGAAGCAGGTCCCGCCTTCGTCGTTGTTACTGATAACAACTCGCAACTCGCACAAGAAGAAGCCGACCGCTTATCCGACATGTTATGGGAAAGCCGCGGGCAGCTCATCCTCGACTTACCCGATGCAGCACAAGCCGTGCAGCAAGCCATCTCTCTGGTAGAAGGGGTTTCCAACCCCGATTCCGCGCAAGCACCTGTTATTCTCGTCGAGATGGGGGATAACATCGGTGGTGGCTCACCGGGAGATAGCACCTTTATTCTCTCCGAATTGCTACAGCAAGGCGCGTCAGGATTCGTCGTTGTCCTCTACGATCCGGAAAGCGTACAGACCTGTGTTCAGGCGGGTGTCGGCGAAGCTGTCTCGCTCGAAGTCGGTGGAAGATGGACAATCGGCACGGCGATCCAGTCGCAATCAGTGGGAAGGTACGACTTATCCACGACGGTCAATACATCGAGACGGAACCTCGACACGGCGGTGCCCGATACCACAACCAAGGATTGACGACTGTTGTTGACATCGGCGGTTCGTTAGTCGTCCTGACGAGTAGACGGCAGACTCCCTTTAGCCTACAGCAGTTATACAGTCTCGGCATCAATCCTTCTGATATGCGGATGATCGTCGTCAAAGCCGCCGTCGCCTACCGCGCAGCATACGAACCGATAGCAGGAAACATTATTGAGGTAGACACACCCGGATTGACTGCCGTGAATCCATTGCATTTTGAATACCACAACGTCCGCCGACCCCTATTTCCGTTGGATTGAGGCTATTCACGGAATTCTGTTGATTTTCAATCGACTTCCTATTACAATATTCTATAGTGAATTTTAGTTGATAATAGGACTTACGCACCTCCTCTTAAAGTCCCCTTGATAAGGGGGATTTAGGGGGTTAAAAACAATGAATTCTTGGTGCATATACCAAATTTGCGTAAGTCCTGTTGAGATATTAACAATGCAACCAGATCCGTGGAGGAAACTATGGCATCTGCTGCTGCACGTACTCGCCTAACCCCCGAAGAGTACATTACTTTTGAGCGCAAAGCATCCTTCAAAAACGAATTCATCAAAGGAGAAATAGTCGCAATGTCTGGTGCCAGCCGCTCACATAATCGCATCACGGGGGATGTGTTTAATGCGATTTCCAATCAGTTAGCCGATAGCGAGTGTGAAGCCTTCATCGGTGATATGCGCGTCAAGGCTGGTACGACAGCCTCCTACTTCTACCCAGATGTGGTCGTTGCTTGCAAGGAACTCCGCTTTGAAGACGATGTTTTCGACACGCTCCTCAACCCGCGCGTTGTTGTGGAGGTACTTTCACCCTCAACTGAAGTCGACGACCGAGGCGAAAAATTTGTTCGTTATCGGCAGCTTGCCTCTTTGCAAGAATATATTCTAATCTCACAAGATAAAGTGCGTGTTGAATACTATCTTCGTCAAGGCACACAGTGGATTTCAACAGAATTCCGTAAACTTACGGATGTACTACTGCTTACTTCTATTAACTGTGCCTTCCCTCTCCGCGACATCTATAGGCGTGTTACATTTTGATGACTTGCAGGGTCATCAATGATGTATAATAATTTACGGACATTCTCCGGATTTGTAGACGCGCTCTGCAAGTGTATTGGCTTGAAAAAAAGAGGTAATATTATGGCATTTAGCGATTTCAAAACAATCTCTGAAGTCCAAGAGAAATTCAGAATTACCTATACGGAAGATGACTTCTTTAAAGTCGAACCCGCCAGTCCGTCAGCCGAATTCCTGCAAGATTTTGAATTTACGCGAGCGCATATTAACGTTTTCGCGTCCGAAGCCGCGCTCTGTATTTAATGAATTTAAAAAAGGAGAAAGCTATGAAGTCCCAACGTCTTATCGTTCAAATAGGCATGACCCTTATCTTTACCATCATCGCAATTGCTGGGGTGGAGGCTTATGTCGCAGATGGGTTAGTGAGTTACTACAGACTCGATGAAGACGACATCGCTGGTGATACAGTTAAAGATGTTATCGGTGGCAAGGATGGAACAATCCTCGGTCAACCGAAGCCGATTGAAGGCCATCTCGGTGAAGCACTCGAATTTGGTGGACAACCGGAGTGTGTGGAGTTACCGAGCATTTTCAACATCGCGGAAAGTCCCGCGTCGTATGAAGCCTGGTTTTTGAAACAACCTAACAGCCGCATCGGTTGGCAATATCTCCTGACAAATAAGACGGATTTCAACGATCATTTCTTTCGACTCGGCTTTAATCAGAACACCGGGCAGCTTCGATACTATACCGAACAAGCAAATAATGTCAAGAAAGCGTGGGTAACCGATGCCGATTATGCCGATGGCGAATGGCACCATGTGGTAGCGACCCGCGAAGCCGATGTGGCGAAATTGTACGTCGATGGTACTCTCGTTAAAGAGGAAGAGGCGATGGCTGGCGATATCGGGGGCGGTGGGACGAACTGGTACATCGCCCAAAACGGCAATACCGCTGAGTACCTGATAGGCGCGGTCGACGAAGTGCGTATCTATAAGAAGGCACTGACGTTAGAAGAAGTCGAACAGAACTTTGAATCACAAGGCTTGCCCGTCCAACCCGCCGGAAAGTTGAGTCTCACGTGGGGACGGCTTAAAGCCGAGGAATAAAAATGGGTAGGTGCGGTTTCCAAACCGCACCGATCAACTCTAAACCAGTTCCCTTCTTCCTTCTTCAACTCGCTGTTTTGTTAAGGATTTTTCAATGTTCCATGCAGGGGCATTTAGTTTTCCGAAATTTTAGATTTTCGATGATCCCAGATCCACTGTAGGAGGGATTTCCAAATCCCGACTCTTCGCATAAATTGGACGAAAACCTTAAAACTAAACAGCCCTAATGTTCCATGTAAAAGTATTTGAAAATTCTTGAATAATTTGCTAAAATATAATTTGTTAGCATAAGGAATTATAGGAGAATTACAATGCGAAATCGTCGGCACACGCTATGTGGAATATTAGGGATTTTCTTTGTCTTTTCTGTTGTCCTTATGGTATCAGGTCAACCGGCACCCTCAGACTCAGGCGTTATAACAGTCACCGAAAAAATAGATGTAGGGGAGTTAAACAGAAATGTGAAGGATTTGAGCAAAGATATGAAGGAGCTAAGCGAAAATCTGAAGGCTCTAAACAAAAACGTTCAAGAACTTAATACACAGCTTGCCAGACTTGACGAAAGAACAAAATTGAATTCTAATTTGCTATATATACTTATAGCAGGAGTTTTCGGCATCCCATTGACGCGGGTATTATGGTCTAATTGGAATAAAAAAAATAGAAAGAGCGAGGAACACACCCAAGAAACGCCAATACACTCCCAGAGTAAGATACCTCCTACTTCTGATTCAGAGGTGCTGGAATTTACTCCCAGTTACCCGGACTCAGGGCCGAAGTCCAATCCTATGGGAGGAGATCCGCAATGAAAAATACCGACGGTTCAACCAGATCTGCCCAAGATTGCTTTAACAGAGGAAACACATTCCACAATCAAAAAGATTATCAATCCGCTATTTCGGAGTACAATGAGGCTATCCGCCTAAACCCAGATTTTTCGGAAGCCTATAATCGGCGCGGTTTTCTAAAGAACCAAATGGGACAACATTCTGAAGCCCTATCTGATTTTGATACAGCTATCCGCCTAAATCCAAATTTCGCAGCAGCCTACATCAATCGAGGCTTTCTAAAGAGCCAGATGGGACAACATTTTGAAGGTATCTCCGACTGTGAGGCAGCTATCCGCCTAAATCCAAATTTTTCAGAAGCCTATAACAGCCGAGGGGCTGTGAAAGGTCGATTAGGAAAATTATTTGAAGCCATCTCTGATTTTGATATAGCTATCCATCTAAATCCAGATTCTGCAGCAGCCTATCACAACCGAGGCGTTGCAAAAGCACAATTGGGACACCATAACGAAGCCATCCCTGATTACGACACGGCTATCCACTTAAGTCCTGATGAAGCCAATTCCTACTACATTCGAGGTGTTTCCAAAAACGCTTTGGGACACACCAGCGAAGCAAAAGCAGATTTTCAAACAGCGTTGGATTTGGCAGAGAAAGTAAAGGATGAAAGACTCAAAGCCCAAATTATGGAACAACTGAGACAAGTGGAGAAGTGATAATGCTTGTAGCCTATGAGATGGTCCCGCCTTACCTCTGATGATCTCATAAATCCCAGTTCAGACCCGATACTTGCATCCAATCCTGAAAATCCTTGGATCCTGCCCCTCTGATAAGGGGGATAAAGGGGGTTATCCTGATTCTGACAATCCTAAAGACGCGTCAAATTAGACCTTCCCCACAACACCCCATCAATCTCCCGCATAACCCCAAGCGTCTCCGCCACAGATACCAAAATCGCACGATACTGCCGCACATCTTCATGACGCAACACCGCACCCTTCCGATCCCGCAACCACTTTTCACACACCCGATACGAACCAATCTCGTATGCCCAGACCTCTTCAGGCACATCCGTGAAATACTGAGACGCATTAATCCAAACCCGTCCATCCACATAACGCACGCGTCCGACAACGCCATCGCCTTCACCCTCAAATCGATGCACCACCGAAACTCCTCTTCCTGTAGGAGCGATCTCCGGTCGCGACACATTTTTCAAAAGATGCCAATCAATTAATTGCTGCCCCAACGCTGCGAGCGTACGAAACTGCCCAAGGTCCTGTGGTAACGGGATACGCGGGAAATCGTATTTCAGGAAATCGTAATACCGTTTGCGGTAGGTCGGACTGTAGAGCACCGCATAGATATAGGCGAGAATCTCCTCTGGTGAAACACCTTCTGGGAGGTTAAACGGCGCGGTTTGTGGCAACCCCAACGCCTCCGAGAGTGCTGTGAGAAAAGCGGGTTTGAAATTGAGGGAACGTTCTGTCTCCAGTCCTAATTCTTCAGGGTTTGGATACAAGTAGAGGGGAAACACATGCGTCGGTCCATCTTTATTTGAAACACAATTCCCATCGGTAATTCTATTGGTAACAAAAACGTGCTGCCATGTGGTAGCACTCCTAATGATACGATGTGTACAGAGGGCAAGGTTTTCACCCATAAGGAGATGAGACATAATTGCCGGTCGTGGCATACAGTGAAACCCACGCGACTGTCCTGTATAGTAGGTCCAGCGCGTGTCAAACGGACGATAGTTGATCGGTACAATGTGTTGTTCTGTCTCAGGATGACTTTGAAGGTCTTCTTGGGCGAGACGAATTTGCCAGTCACGTCTATCCCTTGGTAGTCTATATCGTTGCCGTGCTTCGGATTCAGAAAGTGACACAAAATCAGTAACAGTGGTGCGTACCCCTTCTGGAGTGTTATGAATAGTGAGTCTGTCTCGCGCCGTGATAATTCCGATGGAACTCTCTTGAAAGATGTCGGTTAGCCCCCAACCTATCTCGTATTCTTCTCTATGTTGATCGTGACGTGGCACAAAATGATAGAACGGTAAATCAGGGGTTAGTTCTGTCCATGTTGTGGTCTGAACATCAGTCTCTGAAAGGGTCGCGTATTTTTCTGTCCGACTCCCCCACAAATCAGCATAATAGATTCTTGCTGGAGAAGTGTTATCACGTTCCTTAACGCACAACAGGATTGCAGTACCTTGCTGAATATCAAAGACATTTTCATCGGTTTCACCATCAGGGATAATTTCTCCGATTCTACTGCTGCCGTGCAAATTAAAACAATAGATAGTATTGAAACTGTTCATCAAACTTCGCCGCATACCGCGAAAAATGATACCATACAAAAATCCGTTATTTACAATATAGCCGACAACACCTTCACCGTTTCGATCAATGCGCCACTGTGCCCACCGGACAAACTTCACATAATCACCTTGAAGTGCTTGAAGGTTTTGCTCCGTCATTGACGCTCCATCAACGCTCCTATAATCTTCCATTAACCGCCCGATGAAGTTTAAGCTTCCGTCAGTGTCCCGGCTTGGATTAGCGGAACTCCGCTGATACGGCGGATTGCCAAGAATCACAAGCAGCGGTTCGTCCCGTTTCACCGACAACGCCGCATTCGCCTCGTCAGAAATAAACTCCGCAAAAGGCAACGGCGGCTGCATCTCTGCAGGTTGCTCCAAGGTATTCGTGAGATAGATACCGAGCCGCTCATCCGCACCCCACCCTTGCGACTGTAAAAACAACCCTAATTTCAGGTGCGCAATCGTATATGGCGCGACGAGCAACTCAAATCCAAAAATCCGTTTGACCAGATCGGCGTTGACGTATTGTCCCCATTCCGCTGTACCGTAGGTTTGTGTCACAGACGCTTGGATATGCTCCAACACCGTCAACAGAAAGCCGCCAGTGCCCGTCGCAGGATCAAGGATGAGCGTCTTGTCATCTGCAAGCCCATCCCGTCTGTTCAACTCCGTTTTTAACAGGCTGTCCACAGACCTGACGATATAGGAGATAACCTGTGGCGGTGTGTAGTAGACACCCCGATCGACGCGCCGCTGCGGATCGTATTCCGCGAGGAAGGTCTCATAGAAATGGATAACCGGATCTTCAAATTGATTCCGACCCGCAAACGCCGTGCGGAGCATCTCCGCTGGAACGTTTCGGAGCAGTGCCGCAATCTCGTCCAGAATATAAGTAACGTTTGCCTCCAAGTTCGGGGAAGCGATATGATGAAAGAGTCGGACGAGGAACGGGTTTGACCTCGGCAGTGCCTCTACAGCGGTGTGTCGCGAGAAGTTCGTGGCGTTTGGGAGCGTGCAGCGTGCCGCAAACAACCCGTAAGCAAGCGTCTGTGCATACATATCCGCAAAATCGTTAGGTGTCAAGGTAGATAGAAGAAGTTCCTTGAATGCCGAGAACATCCGATAAATATCGCTACCTTCATCGGCGAGCGTCGTGGCGACCTGCGTCTGTAACTCCCGCGTCCGTCTGGCGAGGTATCCTGCGAGTGCCTCTGGTGTGGTGATCTGGACCCCCTCTGGGTTTAGAAACCCTTCCAATAAGGTTTCTAAATTTTCTGTCTCATCAACTATACTCGCCTCTGCACGCAGCCGGCCCTCTGTCCATAACTGGAAATCAACGAAATTCGTGAGGATAAAGTTATCAAGGTTTTCGATGAAACGTACGTTCTGTTCTCTGGCGTGTCCTGTGAGGTTGTTCAGGTCTCTGCCGTACGCTTCTGCTTCAATATAACCGATGGGTAGCAACCCATCCATCGCAACGAAATCCGGTCTGCCAATCTGATCCAAGCGTCTCGGCTCTTGGACGAAACGTATCGTGTTTCTATTAAAATGGTCAACGGAGAGTTCCTCAAGGAAGGCTTGGAGGTGTGGGAATAGCGAAAGTTCTGGGGTCGCCGCTGCACTCTCTTGTGTACGGCGCAGCCGCTGTAGATAATGCTCACAATGTGTTTGAAAGTTCATATTTTCCTTAGAAGTCAATCGTATTTATTCGATTTTTAATCTTTGCCCAATCCGTTCTCCACATTATACCCATTTCGCATCTTAAGGACAAGATTTTCCCACCTGTCCATAAATTATAAAAATAAATTTGACAACTTAAAAAATATATGCTATAATATAATAGCATATATAGAATAATAAAATAACCAGTTTGACAAACGCCAAAATAGGACTCCATTTGCGCGTCATCTTACGCCAGTTATCACCTACAAGATTTTAAGTATACAGACACCGTCTTCGTGAAAGACAATTCATTTTTTGTAGCGTAAACTTTCAGTTTGCGCACGAAAAATAAAAATAAATTTGACTTCTCAAATTATATATGTTATCATACACTATGTATACTCTTAAAAAGTTTTTATATCGGAATGAGAAACACAAAAACGCGATGCCTTTCAAAAGAAAGAAAATGTTACACTTTTCGACAAATTGTTTTTTTTCAGTAAAAAGAAATTCGGAAAAATAATGGCTTTTAACCCTTACGACCACTGCTCTCGTTAGCTCTAACTTTTATACACCTAATGTTACCCTGGTGTAACATTAGTGTAACATTTTTCAAGGAGAATTCTCATGAAACTTCAAGAGGAACATAAAGTATTCGTCGTCAAACATTTCGCCAGATTTATGAAACTAACCGACATCGTCGAGGCATTCATGGAAGAATTTGAAGAGGATTTACCGCAATTTGTGGGCGAAGACAGATTCAGTGTCCAAGAATTATTTGAGGGACTCTTGGAGGTAGATGAAGGCGGAGAGAAGCAGGAATTTATTGAAAAATTCATAGAGGAACATACAGAAGAGTTCCAGAAAGAATATGGAGACGAAGCCGATCAAAAACTCAATGAGCGAGTCCTTGAGGAATATGAAAATGATAGGCTAAGGGAAGCCAGAGAACATCACAATCAACATCAGAGAGAGGCAGAAGAAGGTCGTCAAAGGCATCGCAAAGAACTCCAACAAAATTTATTTAACCGATTCCGTCGGCTTAACATTGAGCATCCACAGTTTCCCGATAAGTACCGCACACTTTTTCAGAAAACCCGAGATGAGTACTGTAACAATTACCGCATCCATGACCTCACCGCCTCTGAAAAACTCACACGAGAATTAGAAACGTTGTACGGCTACCAGAAACAACTCATTTTCCAACTCGATAGCCCAAAAGAAATTGAGAAACATCTCAATGCAGCGCACCATATTCTCAAAACTATTCTCGCACATAATGCCCTCAACGCAGGCCAACAGGTCCCGGACATAACACCTCAAAACCCAAAGGCACTCAAAGGCTCCCAGAAAGCCTTACCCAAGCCACCCAAGGAGGACAGTTAGCAGGAACCCAGGACCTCAGACTGCAGAGACGACACATAAGCAGGCAGGTTGAACCGAACCGGGCGAAATACAAGTTCTCAACCCACTTGACAATGAAACGGCAAAGTGGTATGCTTATTTAAAGCGTGTTAAATTTGGGTACTACCGCTTGAGGTGAGAAAAATGAGACGTTTCGGAACGCAAGGTCCCGTTCATCCAACGAGAAACTATGTCGTCAGCCGCACTGATGAACTCACAGATTTCATCATGCGCGTCAAAGAAGGACGTTATATCGTTATCTTCGCACCGCGACAAACCGGCAAGACAACTTTCTTCCAACGCGCTTTAGACGTATTCGCAGGCGAAGAATCGACGTACTTTCCAATTGCATTGAATTTTGAGGTGTATGAGGACTGCACGTCCTCGGTTTTTTACACCGGTCTCTACGAGGATCTTCTCGAAGCGATAGAAAATGTTTTTGCGCGGCGCGGAGAGGTCTTTTCCGAAGCATTGACGGATTTTTTGGAAAATGTGGAGATAGCCGATCATCTCTCAATGCAAAGATTCTTCAGAAACCTTTCCAAACGCTTGGGGGATCAACACGTCATCCTTATTATAGACGAGTTTGACGGCATCCCGAAGGAAGCCGTAAAAGGCTTTCTGCATGCACTTCGTCGTATCTATGTCTCAAATTCTCCTTCCCGATGCCCACACAGTGTCGGTATTGTCGGGGTCAAAAGTATCACGCAGCTCAACTACGACAGGTCCATCTCCCCCTTTAATATTCAGGACGAGTTTAACTTGCCTAATTTCACACTGGAACAGGTTCAAGAACTCCTTGGGCAATATACAGACGAAGTTGGGCAATCCTTTGTTCCTGAGGTAATTGAATCTATTCATAAGCAAACTGCCGGACAACCGGTACTCGTGAACCGATTCGCCCAGATTCTCACGGAAGAACTGGACATCCCAAAAACCGAAACAATCAACCGCGACCATTTTGCACACGCACACGCCCAGCTCCTTGAAGAAAATAACGTTAATATCACACATCTGCTTACCAATATCCGCAGAGATAGGCGATTTGAAACGTTCCTGATGAGAATCGTCTCTTATGACACCGGCATCCGTTTTACACCTCACAACGAAATTATGAACGAACTTGCTACGTACGGTGTCATCACAAAAGGCGCGAATGGACTCTGTGAGATTCTCAATCCGATTTATCACTACTGCATTCTACAAGCATTTAAACCACTCGTGAACGGGCTTGAGAGTGAATATCTCCCCGAAACCAACGTCGCCGGTTTTCAGGAGTATCTGACTCCCGATGGAGATATTGACATGGTGACGCTGCTCAATAACTTCCAAGATTTCATTGCCCGCGCCGGTTTCCGTGTGCTGCAAGTACCCGATACACCGCAAGAATTTATCGGACAGCATCTGCTGCTGGCATACCTTGACCAGTTTGTCCAACTCGTTGGCGGTGTAATGTATCTTGAAGTTCAGACAGGACGCGGCAGAATGGATCTACTGATTCACCACAATCGGAAAAAATATATCGTTGAAACGAAGATTTGGGAAGGTCATAATCGCTATCAAACTGGGAAAAAACAACTTGCAGCATATTTGAGGTTAGAACGAACAACGGAGGGATACTATGTTATATTTGACCATCGCCAAAATCCCGAGCCGCGCGTAGAGACGGAGACGATCAACGATGCAACAGTTCGGAGCTATGTTATTCCCGTAGTGCAAGAGCGTCCTTCAGATGAACGCCATGCATCTGAAAACTCTGGCATTTGAAGGGCATAAAATGCTTTAAGTATCCTCAAAGAGGATAAGAGACCCATTGTGATCAGATTCTTCAGATAGCCAATCTATTGAGGAAGCCAAATATGAGGAATTCAGATATAAAAGCCCTCTATTACATTACACATATAGACAATCTCCCTTCCATCTTTGAAAAAGGAATTCTCTCTCACGAAAGAATTGAAGACGATCAGATGCAACCCGAGCGCGTTTATAACACAGAAATTGTCAACATAAGAAAAGAAAAAAGGACACCCAATGGGAGAAGTCTCTGGAGCTATGCCAACCTCTATTTCCAGCCGCGGAACCCAATGATGTACCGCGTTGTCCATGAAAAACGGGTCAGAGATTTAGTTGTCCTTGAAGTTTCTGAAAACATCTTGCAGACACTCGGTATTTTTATCACTGACGGAAACGCTGCCAATGCACCAACCCAATTTTATCCTCTTATTGACGGATTAAAGGTGCTTCGACGGCAACGGAAAATTCTGTATAACGAATGGTGGAATACGCTTGACGGGTCAAAGCGGAAGATCATGGCAGAATGTCTGGTCCCCGATAGTATTCGTCCAGAGTTCATCAATTCAGTTTACGTTGCTGACGAAGAAATCCGAAGGAATGTCTCCGAAAAGATCGGTTCCCGTGCAATTTCTGTCATTCCAGAACCCAACATGTTCTTCCAACCAAATAGGAGGAATAGAATTGGAGAGAATATCTCACTAATTGACGGCGATATGTTCTTTTCCACCCTACAAACATTGACAATCAGTGTCAACCTCCAGGGCGTGATGGGAAAAGGATTAGCCTCGCGCGCCAAATATCAATTTCCAGATGTCTACGTTACATATCAGGATGTTTGTAGGTCAAAACGCGTGACAGCAACAAAGCCCTATCTCTATAAACGAGAAGGTTCACTCGATGAGGAACTGGCAGACCACGGTTCAGAACTCCGCACACCAAACGCCGTGAAGTGGTTCTTGCTATTTGCAACAAAACGGAAGTGGAGAGAAAATTCTCGTTTAGAGGACATTGAAGGTGGATTAGACTGGGTACAACACCATTTTCAAAAGGAAGGAATTAAATCGTTGGCAATGCCCGCCCTCGGATGTGGGTTAGGTGGATTGGGCTGGAAAGATGTCGGACCGCTGATGTGCAAGTATCTGCACGGCATCGGCATCCCCGTCGCAATATATCTACCGAGAGAAGGAACAATATCGCCAGAACATTTAACCGAGGCACACCTCCTCACATCCCAATGAAGGACAAGTTCCGCCACGCAAACATTTACATCCTCACATAATGCTCACGCGGCTCATCCAGATCCACAACCACACGCGAACCGACTCGCAGATACCGACCGTTCAACATCACAAATCGAAAGTCAGTATCCGACGGATTCCCGCGTAAGAACAGATATTCCCCGACAAACGTAATATCCGCCGCCGACATCTCCGCCAAACCGTCGTCAGAAATCAGGAACGTATCAATTGTGTCATGAAACTGAAGTGTGAAACCCGTTCCCAAGACATCCGCATCCGTCCGCACCGGAAGGGCTGTAAGCATCGGATGGACGTTGGTATCAGGTCGCATCGGAAACAGAAGCACGTTCGACACCGCTGGTGACTCACTGTTACACTGATAGATAACAGTGTCTCCATCCAATGCTACCGTGAGATCCTTTGCCCCAACCGCACCAATGAACAAGTTACTCCGATTCGGTGCCTGCGTCCAAGCATAGCCAGCGTCCGCTGAGATGTGAAAGGGGGTCCCGCGACCGAGACAGAAAATCTGCTCCAGTGTCCGTGTCCCGCCACCGAGAACAAGGTCGTGCAAAACGAAGTATTCACCCTTGCGGTAAAAGACAGAGCGTTTGTGATGAATCTCAGAGGCTTGCGGGTTTTCGGAATTCGGAGTTAATGCCGACCATCTTTCGACCCAATCAAATACCGGGGTCGTTATCCACTGCGTCCCAAGCACATCATCGCCTAACGGTGCACTATCAAGCACACCCACAGAACCCGTTGTTAACTCTCGTCCGTGAGCATAGAGTGAGAGATGTGATATATCCGCTGCATTCGTTTTTTCCTGGGGATGTGCATCGAAAAATAGGTATTGAGCATCCGACTTCCAACCATCTCTCATCACATAATAGCCGGTCTCAGGAAGGGCGTGCGAGGTCGTATAGGGATACGGGAAATCTTCACGTTGAAAACCACTGTCAACAATCGCGCAGAGTTCAACAGCATCGAAATTCGGAGCAGGCAAGGCACCCATCGGCGGAAACGAAAAATCAGGTCGGCTTAAATGGATACACGCCGCTATCTGCTTTTCGAGTGACGCTTGTATCGCAGCAGTTTGTGAGTCCGATTGAAAACGGAGGAGTCTAATAAAATCAGTGATCGCTTCAACTTGGGAACGAAGCACCCGATCCTTGTGAAAACCGTCGGCATGAAAGAAAGCATCAACAAGCCACTGATAGCGGCGCAATGCAAAGATAAGCAGTGCCTTACTATGATGAAATTCAGGAAACAGGTGCGCAGCGATACCAATCTCCGTTGTCGCTTGAATCGCAGGGGTCGGGTGGATAGATAACCGAAGCAGACACTCAAGGTAGGTCTTAGCGGTCGGGTAAGTATCCGATCTTTCTAATATATGAACGGCTTTATCTTCAATCTCTGAATCCAAAAAAGCCCGCCGAAACGCAGTATATTCAGATTTCGCAGCAGATATATCGTCCGCTAACAAAGCAGTTTTCACGGCTCCCATTCCCGGAAAATCCAAGTTGAGCACATCAAAGAAATCGCGATCGTTTAGCGGTAATTGGTATAAGTTTTCGGGCATGAGATTGCGGTTGAGAACGGTGTTATAGGCAGTAACCGCGCCCGCCAGAATCGGGAGATTCCGTTCATCCGCAAGCGAGAAGGCAACATCAAGCGGCAGCGTAAGATGGGCATCTGTCGGGGCAGGAGCAACCTCGGCAAGGACAGCCGCAACCCGTCCAAACCCAGCAAGTCGCCAGAGTTCAGACTGTGGCAATGTAGCACAAACGCAGCCTACCAATGCCAGCGCGCTTCCAGCTTCAAGTCTCGGACGCGGCGCACCCTCTCGATAGGCATAGAGGTACTCGGCGTGTTCCAACAGGATGCGAGCAAGTTCCGGGTAACCCACATTGAGAAGCGGTTCGTGTGCAGCGACGGCAACCGCTTCAACAATCCGTGATGCAACCGATTCCAATCGCCATACTGGGTTCTGCGGTGAGAACACAACCGGAGTCGGATTCGCTTCCGCGAACGTATAGAGTTCCTCAAAGTCAGCGACCGGTTCAAGTTGCGCGATGACAGACAATTTCTGCGATGCGAGTTCTTCGGCAAGCAGATGAATATGTTCTGATCGGACAGTTGTCCATTTCTCAAGCGACATGCTATCACACCTTCCTAACAATCAGCCCCTCTATCATACCAGTATTCCGACGAACCGTCAAGCCCTTCACCAGTATCACTCAGGGCAATTTAGTTTTAAGAGTTAAGTTTGCCTATGTAAAGCCCTTCTGTTTCCGAATGCCCGAATTTATTCGGGATAGCACACTTTTCCCAAACAAGAATGTAATACATTGTCCCGCAAGTCCGCACGCGACTTGCGCTATGGATTTCGTCTATTCCCAGACTAAATCCGGGCATCCAGAGGGAATTTTTTGGAAAACTATGGTAGATCCTAAAAATAAATACACATCTTGTAGGGGCAGCCCTTGTGGCTGCCCACTCACCTCCAAATTCCAACATCCTGCCAATCTTGATTCTGACAATTTTCGACAACAAAAAAGGGAGTGGCAAAACCACTCCCTTTCGCGATTTAATTGAATTTCAGATGTTAGGCTGACAATGCCGTAACCGCAGCGTCCTCGTCGTCGAAATGCTCAAAGAGCTGAACCATTCGACTCTGAACAACCAGACTTTTGATATTTCTTCCGACATGGATCGCGCCGATACGACCCTTCTTCTGCGTTATAGCCACACGCGCCTCCATCAGAGTTCCGAGTCCTGAACTGTCAACCTTATTGACGTTCTTGAAATCGATGAGAATGCGTGGCGTATCCGAAGCCTCTATCTCTGGCAAGATGACTTTCCGTAATTCCGATACGGAGTGTCCTACGAGCCTTCCACTCGGCTCCAAGATCGAAACACCATTTTGCTGGCGAATTTGCGTTTTCATTTTTTTCTCCTATTGTTTTTACGAAAACATTATGAATTTTAATTCTGTTTTAAGCGTTCATTACTAATAAACGTTATTTCTGGATATTCGTTTACTTCTTACTCCGATTTAACCCAAAAAAGTTCATTTTCTTCAATTAATACTATTGCTGAAATTTTACATCACATTAACCGTACCATCTCCCCAGGCTTGGTAGGTGCGGTTTTGCGGCGTACTCGCCCAAATGCGACGTGCATTCCTAACCGCACCAAGCATAACAAAAACTTTATTTTAATGGAATTGGTACGTTACCAAGAAACCTTCCTAACCGCACCGAGCATAAACAAAAACGGTAGATTCTTTTAAGAGAAATCATCAATCAAAAATGGTAAATTTATCCAAATCTCGACCAAAAATTATTTGACACAATCAAAAGGTTATGTGATAATAGCATATCTTTATCACATTTCAGCGCGCGTTAGACGCGCTTCTTCTAAGAAAGGAAATTCTAAGAATGGCAGTTACATTTCACCACGTCCATGTCCGTTGTGAAGACTTGGACGGCGCAATCAGTTACTATGAAAAAATGTTTGATGGAAAAGTCTTAGAAACAGTCGATGTCCGCGGGCTAAAAATCGTCCGCATGGAGATCGGTGGGGAACGGATATTCCTCTCACCGAAATTAGGGGACATGGAGGTAGAGGGCACCAGTGGCAATCCACGTTACGGGGTCTACCAACTCGCTTTCACCGTCGAGGACCTCGACGCAGCTGTCGCCGATCTTCAAGCCAAAGGCGCCGAACTCGAAGACCTGAAACCCCAGGGACTCATGATGGCATTTTTCAAGGGACCCGACAACGTTCAGATCGAGCTTATTGAGGCATAATCGTTCGTACAAATCGCTACCTCGTCCCGATAATATATGCCCAACTGAACGCTCGGCGAGGACAAAACATGAAATTCAGCGAACTCTTCTATACAATTCAGGGGGAAGGACAACTTATCGGTGTCCCCTCTGTTTTCTTCCGAACGAGTTACTGCAATCTGAGATGTGTTTGGTGTGATACACCTTACACATCTTGGAACCCAGAAAATCGGAACATCTCCGTCGCCGAAAGCGTCGCCGCTATTTCGGAATACCAATGTAAACACGTCGTCATTACCGGCGGTGAACCCTTTATTCAGACGAAAGAATTGATCGCACTCTGTGCAGAATTGGATAAACACGGACACCACATTACCATCGAAACGAATGCAACAGTCTTTGCAGAGGTGAACGCACACCTCATCTCAATGAGTCCCAAATTGCGGAATTCCAATCCGCCGACTGACAACCGCTTCTTCAAACGCCATGAGCGTGAACGCATCTGTCCCGACGTTATCCGAAAATTTTTAGATGCATATCCGTGTCAAGTGAAGTTTGTCGTTGATACGCCTGAAGATTTGACGGAGATACAAGCATTACAAACAGAAATCGGTATCCCCGCAGAGACAATTCTGCTAATGCCGCAAGGTATAACACCTGCAACACTACAGCAGAAACAACAATGGTTGGTCGAGCTTTGCAAAGAGAACGGGTATCGTTACTCCCCTCGGACGCATGTAGATATATGGGGCGATAAACGCGGGGTCTAAAAATACCTATTCCTCAGATCGAACGAGCAACCCTTAATAAGCAACTGCTTTCCGTATGCCAGAGGTGTGTCATGTCTATAGCAAACCGACAACCAACAACCAAATACGACCTCCTCCTAAAAGGTGGCACTGTCATTGATGCCGCACAGGACCTGAACGCCGCGCGAGATGTCGCTATTGCCGATGGTGTTATCGCAGCGGTTGAATCGGATATTCCAGAACGCGCAGCAATACAGACCATCTCCGTCAAAGATAGATACGTCACCCCCGGACTTATCGACATCCATACCCACGTCTATTACGGTGTAACCACATGGGGGATCCGAGCCGATGCAGTCTGTCCAACTGCCGGAACAACCACAGTTGTTGATGCTGGCAGCCCAAGTTGGGTGACCTTCCCCGGCTTCCGAGAATTCATCGCCGAACCCGCCCAAACCAATATCCTTACCTACATCCATATCTCCGGGATCGGGCTCGTCTACGGACCCATAGGTGAAATGATAGATATAGCCTATGCCGCCCCCGAGCGCGTCGCTGACACCCTAAAACAGCATCGCGATATTACCATTGGGGTCAAGGTGCGTCAGGGCAAAATGCAGGTCGGCGATAACGGCGTTGAACCCTTGAAACTCGCCGTTGAAGCCGCCGAACGCGCCGAAACGTCCGTTATGTGTCATATCGGAGCAGGGGTCCCGCTCCCAAACATTTTGAGACACCTCCGCCCGGGCGATGTGATTACCCACTGCTTCCAAGGCAATGGTGATAACATCATTGACGAGAAAGGCAGAATCATTCCTGAAGTGTGGAAGGCACGTGAAGACGGTATTATCTTTGATGTTGGACACGGTGCTGGCAGCTTCCATTACGAAGTCGCACAACGCGCCATGGAACAAGGCTTCATCTCCGATGTCATCAGCACAGACCTCCACACAGGAAACATCAACGGACCCGTCTACGATCTACCGACAACGTTGTCGAAGTTAATCCACTTAGGTCTCCCGCTCGCAGATGTGATTGAGAAAGCGACTTTTAGTGCCGCAAAAGCAATCCAGCGTGAAGGTCAACTCGGAAATCTGAAGGTTGGCACAGTCGCCGATGTCGCCGTGTTTGACGTGATCGAAGGTCAATTTGAATACTTCGACTCACACGGAACAAAATTTATAGGGGATAAAAAATTAAAGACAGAATTAACAATACGTGCCGGAAAAATCTGAAACCGCCTTGTACCGCACCTACCAGTGGAGTGCGTAAGTGCTATACTCTTAACTGACAACTGGTAACTGGTAACTGATAACTATTAGAAAAATATGCTAAACATAAACAAAAAACTGAGCGGCTGTTATAGGCGAGTTCTTATCTTTTTATTAACAGTCGTCGGAATCTGCTTAATTGCAGGAATTATCGTCTACCGTCAAATCGGCGGCGTTGATGGCACACGCTACTGGATGGCAGAACGCGCACTCAACGGAGTCGAAAAACACCTTAAAAAGTCGGAAAATCGACCCGACGGTATCTCAGAGCAACAGATAATCACAGTATTTACGAATGTGCGGGAGGCAAACCGAAATCGCCGAACCAATCTAACGGCACTTTACGATGTACTAAAATCCTATCAGACCGAATTCTATACCAAGAAACCGTCTACCCCGGAAGTAGAAACATTTCTCGGAAGACTTCGCCAGACGATTCTTAAGGATACTGTTAAGGAGTGACACCCACCGCTTCAGGCGCGAAACTCACCTATCATCGCACGAATCTCTGCTGTATCGGCATCGTCACTTAAATCTGCGTCAATAATCTGCGTGAGGGCACACTGGAATCTCGGTTTCGCATCGCCCCAAGCTTCAAGGAGCATCTTGCTCTCAGTAATTTCGGGTTGCGCAATGGCTTGTATAAGTTGATGGATAACTGACAGATAAAAAAGTAGGTGGTGGGCATCAACACGAGCAGCAATCTCTGCAGCTGAACTGGTTTCTCGATGTCTGCATACCCATTCGGCGTAGGTACTAACAAGCTCCGCGTCTAAAAGTGAAACGAAGTTCGCACTTTCACCCGCCGTTGACAAGAAGGCACCAATGCTGTTAAACAACTGCACGAGCCGGATCTCCTGCCAATTCCAGCCAATACTGGCGAAATCAATGAATGCCGGCACTTCCGCCGCAACAACGATATTCCGAGCATTGTTGTCCAGACCGCCAAGTGCTGTTGGCGCAAGTTGTAGGCGAACAGCGAGCGCGTTCCATTTCTCTATAAGCGCATCCGCCTGTGTGGATGCCATCGGCTTCTCGCCGAGATGAGAGAGATACCCGATAACCTTTACACCGCGTTCCAATAAATCTTTCAGGTGCTCGTGCGCGTTAAAAGGGAAAACGTAAGGCGCGAAATGCTCGGCACGCAGCGCGAAGCAAGATTCGATCTTACAAAACTCTCGAAGAATTTTTTCAAGCAATGGTTTAATATCGGCAGGAGGATCCTCAGCACCTTGTGCTATCGCATCAAGCGTCTGTTCCCCGCACCACTCCAGCAACAAGGCATGCAGCTCCGCCGAACTCCAAACGACTGCTGGGACTTTGCAGCCATTACGGTGTAAAGTTGATAGGACCTCGGTCTCAATTTGGCACGGTGTGTATCCCGATTCAACAACAGCCGTTTTGATGTCGTGTTGTTTGAGCAAATATTTATCGGCATCAATATTTAAGGAACACACATTATGACGCGATCGCGTCCCGTGCTGGATGGGTCCAAGTCGAACGGATTCCGGGGCTGTCTCGAAGTGAGCGGCAATAGGCGCAATTAGATGTTGCAAAGTCATTTCCTCCTGCTATGTTATACCACAGATACCAATTGCATTCCACTTAAAAATAGGGGCATTTAGTTTTCCACTAAAACATACTCAAAGCCCCCCTGATAAGGGGCGGGGAATGCCATTAAGGCATTCATACCGTTGATGCTTTAGGGGGTTTCTTCATCCAAAAACCTTAAAACTAAATGACCCTAACTTAAAAATACTGCTCATCGCAATTCGCGATCTACGGTTTGCGATGATCGGTTTGCGGTCTGCGGTCTGCGGTTTGCGGTCTGCTAAATTATGCTTGACACCAACAAAAACCTGTGCTATAAAAGTTAAACTTGAAATTCAAATGTTTCTGTGGTAATATATATGTATTAATCTGGTAAGCAGACGTTCATCTATAATTTGCGCTGCGTATAAAGCGTAATAAGTAAAGTATACGACACATCTCCCGATTTGCACAGTGGGTTCTCTCATGTCGAGAGTCTGATGCAGATGTGAAGGAGATGGACGTGGAAACCCTGTAGAAGTACCAACACTTCTACAAACCTCAGGAGGTTTTCCTTGGCAGTTACAATGAAAGAACTCCTTGAATGCGGAGTTCACTTTGGACATCAAACCCGCCGCTGGAATCCAAAGATGGCTGAATACATCTTCGCCGAGCGGAACGGGATTTATATAATCGATTTACAGAAGACGTTACGGATGCTTGAAACCGCGGTCGCGTATGTACAGGATGTTGCAGCAAAAGGCGGAACCGTCCTATTTGTCGGGACGAAACGGCAATCTCAGGAAGCCGTTCGCGCTGAAGCCATGCGATGCAGTATGTACTACGTCAATCATCGGTGGTTAGGGGGCATGCTGACTAACTTCCAAACGATCCGGCGCAGTATTAGCCGACTCGATAAACTGGACGCAGATGAAGCTAACGGATTATTTGAACAGATGCCCAAGAAAGAGGTCATGTCGCTACGACGTGAAAAAGGTAAACTTGGGAACAACCTCAGCGGCATCAGAGAAATGAAAAAAATCCCCGAAGCCCTCGTTGTGACAGATACCCGGAAAGAACATACCGCTATTGCCGAAGCGAATAAGCTAAACATTCCGATTATCGCAATCGTCGATACCAACTGCGATCCCGATCCGGTTGATTTACCTGTTCCAGGCAACGACGACGCTATTCGTTCGATCCGGCTCATCTGTTCTGTTTTAGCAGAAGCCGTCATTGAAGGTCGCGGCAGTGCCTTAGAAGGCGCAGAAACCGCAAACGACGCTGAGCAGGCCGATGCCAAACCACAGCAACTTGATGTGATGCTTGATGCAGAACGACGTGCAGAGCAAAGCGCGGCGATCCTCGAAGAAACCCAATTGTCTGCAGAACCTGAAGCAATCGGGGAGGGCGAGCAGCGCGCCCGTCCACAGCGTCAACGCAGGAGAGGCAGACCAACTCGCCAACAATCTTAATAAAGGCACGACGGGCGCGCCCCTTTTTTTCACAAACAGCGCGCCCACAATTCACCAGAAACCGGCAGTCGGCAAGCAGCCGTCGATAGAGAGGCAATTGAAATCTATTCAGGTTTATAGTTTCCATCGAACCCCTACTGACCGCTGAGAATGACTTCAGCTTGCGTAGCGAACGCCCTGATGCCTGACTGCTAATTAAGAGGAAACGAAATGGAAATCACAGCAAAAATGGTTAGCGAGCTCCGTTCGCGCACCGGTGCCGGCATTATGGACTGCAAAAAGGCACTTACAGATACCAACGGGAATATCGACCAAGCAATTCAGAAATTGCGGGAAGAAGGCTTGAGAGCCTCCGAACTCAAAGGCAGTCGTGCAGCAAAAGAGGGACTGATTCTCTCTTATATTCACCCCGGCAGCCGGGTCGGAACTTTAGTCGAACTGAATTGCGAAACCGATTTCGTCGCGCGGACGGAGCAATTTCAACAGTTGGGCAAAGACATCGCTATGCAGGTGGCAGCGGCTAAACCTAAGTACCTCAGCCCAGAGGACGTACCCCCTGAAGATCTCGACGCTGAAAAATCAATTCTAAAGGCACAGGCGGAAAAAGAAGGAAAACCCGCACACATCGCTGAACGGATCGTCGAGGGACGTATCTCTAAATTTTACGCAGAAACCTGCCTCCTACAGCAACCCTATATTCGCGATACAGATAAGACCGTCGAAACTCTTGTAAAAGACGCAATCGCCCAATTGGGTGAGAATATCGTCATTAAGCGTTTCGTGCTTTATGTCCTTGGACAGTAGAGAGATAGCGTCGTGAAATCGGCTTTTTGAGCGTCGCGAACTCTTAAAGGAAAATTCAGATGCAAGAAATTATTAAACAGACTGAATCCCGGATGAAGAAAACTGTAGATGCGACTGCCACAAAACTGTCACATGTACAGACAGGACGCGCAACGCCAGCACTCTTGGAACAGGTGAGCGTCAACTACTACGGTAGTAAAAATCCGCTCAGCCAAGTTGGCACAATTACAACGCCTGAACCCCGACTCCTCGTCATCCAACCTTGGGATAAAACACTCATTACAGAGATTGAAAAGGCAATCGCACTTTCTGATTTAGGTTTCTCCACAAGCAACGACGGGAATGTGATACGAATCCAAGTCCCCGAACTTACGCTGGAACGGCGGACGGAATTAACGAAAGTCGTCCGTAAACTGGCAGAAGAAGGCAAAGTCGCAATTCGCAATATTCGGCGGGATGCCAATGATGCCGTCAAAAAACTTGATGGCGGTGATTCATCTGGGGGCGGCGGTAGAAGCCGCGGACGCGGGGGCGATAGAAAACGCGGTAAATCAAACGCCGATCCGGTTCAGCAGCTCACGGATACCTATATCGACCAAATCGATGAACTCGTCACAGCGAAAGAATCGGAATTGTTAGAAACTTAAGGAAAATTCATAAGTGTATAGGACTTACGCAGAATGCTCGTTTGTAGGCTAACCTGTTAGGTTGTGCTTTTTCGCGGTCTGCGGTTCGCGGTCTTATGAACTAATTCAAGGAGGATACAGAACTATGTTTTGGCGGCGAGCCTTGAGCGTCGTTGTCCTGCTCCCGCTGGTCCTCCTCATTGTTTACCAAGGGGATTGGCTTTACCTACTCCTCATATCTATCACCGTCCTGATGATGCAAGTTGAGTATTGTCGGCTGGCACAGCATTTCTCCGAAAAATTAAATGTTGTGATGCCAACGATCCTGGCAGTGACATTTTGTCTGCTGGCGTACTTTTTACCGACCCTGACCAAAACATTATCCATCTCGACGGTGATGTTTGCTTTTTTTCTCTTCGTGCTGATTTACATCTTCGCCGAGAGTGTCTTTAGAGGGCAAGTCGCAGGTGAACTCCTCACTGTCACACTGAAATTGACGGGTGTCCTCACAATAGGTTGGGCATTGGGGTACCATCTGATCTTGCTCCGAAATTCGGAAGCAATTGGCATGCATCTCTGCTTCCTGTTGGCAGGAACGATTTGGTGCGGGGACACCGGGGCGTATCTCGTCGGTAGGGCGATGGGTAAACATACACTCGGCACACCACTCAGTCCACGCAAAACCATCGAAGGGACTATCGGCGGACTGGTTGTAGGCACATTGACTGGTTTCATACTCGGGGCAATTCTCCTAAAAGGGACACTCTCTTTAGTCCACGCCGCAATCCTCGGATTGTTATTGACGCTCTTGGGACAACTCGGCGATCTCAGCGCATCACTTATGAAACGTACTGCTGGGGTCAAGGATTCTGGAGACGTAATTCCAGGGCATGGTGGGTTCCTTGACAGGTGTGACAGCCTGATTTTCAGCGCACCCGCCCTCTATTATTATCTAAAACTCACCGGACATTTGGCTTAAAGGGTAATAGCGAACCGCGATTAGCGAATAGCGAACCGCGATTAGCGAATAGCGAACCATGAAGCAGATCGCCATACTCGGTAGCACGGGGTCTATTGGGAAGAACGCCCTTCGCATCGTTGACACACATCTTGAGGAATTTAAAGTCGTCGGTCTCGCAGCAAACCGAGACGTTGATACCCTTGAACAACAGGTCCGGCACTACCGTCCCCAATTAGTCGCACTAAACGAACCGACCGCAGCAGCACAACTCCGCGAACGTATTCGGGATCTCAATGGGACACAAGTACTCGCCGGAACCCAAGGACTTCAAGCCGTAGCAACGATGGCACAAGCCTCACAAGTCTTGGACGGGATGGGGGGGAGCGCAGGTTTGCTACCAACGCTCGCAGCGATTGATGCCGGCAAAGACATCGCTTTCGTCAATAAAGAGGTCATGGTGATGGCAGGGGCACTCGTCAACGCCGCTGTCGAAGCAAACGGCGTTAACTTGATACCCATTGATGGTGAAATGAGCGCTATTTTCCAATGCTTGGAAGGCGCACGGGAACGACAGGCTGAGATCCATCGACTCCTAATTACCGCATCCGGTGGACCCTTTCGGACAGCACCCAAGGAGACACTCTATTCTGTAACACCCCAACAGGCACTTCAACACCCGAATTGGAAGATGGGAAAAAAGATCACTATTGATTCCGCAACGATGATGAACAAGGGACTGGAGGTCATTGAAGCAAAATGGTTGTTTGATATAGAACTCTCAAAAATTGATGTCGTCGTCCATCCGGAGAGTATCGTTCATTCCATGGTCGAATGGACAGACGGTTCCACAATCGCACAACTCGGACCTACGGATATGCGGATTATGATTCAATACGCACTCACCTATCCGCGTAGGCTCGCCGCACCCGTGCCACGCTTAGATTTACAGGAGACCCGAACCCTACATTTTGAACCCGTTGATTTCGAGAAATTTCCGTGTCTCTCTCTCGCATACACCGCCGCTGAAGTCGGCGGCACACTCCCCGTCGTGCTAAGCAGCGCAGATGAAATCGTAGTTGAGGCTTTTCTTAACGCTCTTATCGGTTTTATGGATATACCCGCAATCCTGGCACATGTGATGGATAAACATACTGTAATCGAAAATCCAACGCTTTCGGACATCCTTGAGGTCGATCGTTGGGCAAAATCAACAGCACACTCAATAATAAAAAATAACGGACAACCTAAAAAAACAACCGTACATCGCTAAAAAAGGGGCAATAGACACTATGCAATTCTTAATCGACCTTTTTCTCTCAATACTCCCATACATCAAAACGATCTTTCTTGCGATAATCCCACTCGGGTTCATCATCTTTATTCATGAACTCGGCCACTTCTATGCAGCGAAGCGATGTGGAATTAAGGTAAATACCTTCTCCCTCGGCTTCGGTCCAAAACTCGTCGGGATTCAACGCGGGGAGACAGAATACCGAATATCCTTGCTACCCTTCGGCGGCTACGTCCAGATGGAAGGCGAGAGCCCTACCGAACAGACCGGTGCAGCAGGTGAATTTGCAAGCGCATCCCTTGGGGATCGCGCTTTTGTTGTCGCTGCGGGACCCGCGGTTAACCTCATATTCGGCGTACTCGTATACTGGCTCGTCTTTGCTATGGGCATTAATTCGGATTCCGCACGGTTGATCGGTGGGTTGACAGGGCAAACGCTCGGGACAAAAGAACCCATCCAGATCGGTGGAATCGCCCCTGAAGGCGCAGGGGCTAAAGCCGGACTCATGCCCGGAGATACTGTGCTCGCTGTCAATGGCGATGCCATCACACATTGGGCAGTGTTTCACACCCGTATCTTGACGAGTGCTAATAGGGAACTGGAAGTCCTCGTGGAACGAGATGGCATCCATCGAACGCTTTACGTCACACCTGAAGCCATGCCAAGCACGAGGGGCGACATAGGTATCATTAAGGTAAGTGCGAAAGATAAAACGATCGTTCGAGACATCGCCAACGGAAGCCTCGCTGCGCAAGCCGGAGTCCAAGTCGGCGACCGTATTGAGACCATCAATGGCGTGCCGATCCATAACGTTCCCTACTTCGGCTACGGGGTCTGGCACCCCTCTGCTGACTGGAGCGCGGAAAAGCGTCAGGCACTTTATCAGCACATCAATGAAAACGAACAGTCTGTGAGGCTCGGCATTCGCCGCGGGAATGAAGCACGGACAATCGAAATGCCGGTTCATTGGCGTACAATCGCAAGCGTTCAAGAGAATAGTATCGCTGCAAAAGCCGGGATTCAGAATGGAGACGTACTCGCCACTCTCAACGGTGAACCGATAGATAACACGACGCTCTATTCGCAACTCAACACACGGACGAATAAACCGATTGTTCTGAATCTCATCCGCGATGGAAACCTAATAGAGGTATCCCTTGTAGATGAGTTCCAAGTTTCAGACCCAGACGCACCACCCTTTGGGCTGGCGTGGCAAACGGCTCTCAGTGGCATACAATTCACGGCGCAAACACCACCCCTGCCAGAGTATGACTTTTTCTCATCACTCGGAAAAGGAGTCGAGGCAACGTGGCTGACCTTTACAACTGTAGGCAGAACACTGCAACAGCTAATAGGCGGTGAAGTTTCACCGAAACACCTTGCCGGTCCAATCGGGATCGCAAACGCAACAAGCCGTATGTTTGAAAGAGTCGGGTTCAGCAGCGTTCTATTTTTTATTGCCTTTATTAGTATCAACCTTTGCATTGTCAACCTCTTGCCGATTCCAATCGCAGACGGGGGGCAACTGCTATTCTTCACCGTTGAGAAAATCCGTGGCAGACCGATGCCTCGCAAAGCACAAGAGATTGTCCAACAAGTGAGTATTGTGCTCCTGATTGCACTTTTTCTCTATATCACTTGGTTTGACGGCATTTCTCTGATTCACGACATCCGGAATTAATTTACAGGCAGAAAATGGATAGAGAGCACCTCAGAAAAGATTACATACAACTCATTGCAAGTGTGAGGGAATACGTGGAAGAACAACTTCAACTCGGTTTCACAGAATTAGAACAAAACGAACCTGAACACGATTCGCCTTATGCAGACTTCGACCTATTGGCGTTGACTGCCGATGCCGAAAATTGCGTAAAGTGTCCGCTACACGAGACACGGACGAAGGTCGTTTTCGGGGTCGGAAACCCAAACGCCGACCTCATGTTCATCGGTGAAGCACCGGGAGCAGATGAAGACAGGCAGGGCGAACCTTTTGTGGGTAGAGCCGGACAACTACTGACCCAAATTATTGAGGCAGGCATGAAACGCAAACGCTCAGAGGTATACATCGCCAATGTCCTGAAGTGCCGTCCACCGGGAAACAGGAATCCGCAACCCGTTGAGGTCGAAACTTGTAGTCCTTATTTAATGCGCCAGATAGAACTCGTTCAACCCAAGGTCATTATAGCACTCGGTAGTTTCGCCGCACAGATGTTACTGGATACAAAAACCGGTATTACCAGACTTCGCGGTGAATTCCATGACTGTAATGTTCCTGGATTGCGTGTTCCGCCACACAGAACGCCACCTGTTATTATGCCGACTTACCATCCAGCCTACCTCCTCAGGAATCCGGGTGCCAAGCGTGAGGTATGGGAAGACGTTCAAAAGGTAATGGCCCGTCTCGAAACGACATAAAATCGAGGGTTCATCTAAAAATATGGACTACGTGAACGTTGCTTTTCCGTTAGCAGTCAATCAGGTTTTTACCTACGCCGTGCCGTCCCAACTGAATACAGTTTTGCAGCCCGGCACCCGAGTCTTAGCACCGTTTCGTAGAACGCATGAGGAAGGAGTCGTCGTTGAACGTATCAAGGAAACAGATCTTGATCCGAACGTTATCAAAAATATCTCCGACTGCCTCGATGAGACCCCGACATTCTCCACTGAGATGCTCACTCTTACCAGATGGATGGCGGATTACTACGTCTCCTCATGGGGAGCAGCCCTTTTTTCTGCCGTACCAGCCGCAGTACGTAGCCAAAAACAACAACGCGTGCGCCTTATATCTGAAGCACCAAAACTGAAAAGTAAAGTCCAAAAAGCACTCGTTGCCCTCTTGGCAGCAGAGGGTGAACTTTCACCCAATCAACTTGCCCGACGCATCGGCTTAAGCGAGCGAGAACTCCGCCCAAGGATTACTGCCCTCCGTGAAAAAGGGGTCGTAGAGGTCTGTATTACCCACAAACCGAAAGCGACCACGCAAGTAACCCAAGTCGCGAGTTTAGCCTTACCAGACACCGATATTAAAGCAGAGATCGCTGAACTTAAGAGCCACGCAAATACCGATGGCAACGTGTCTACACCCCCAACAGGGAACCACCAGAACGTTGCTGACGCGAAACGCGCCGAGATTCTGCAACTCCTTCTTGATGCGGGTATCCCCTTAACAACAGCGGAACTGACAAAACGCGTAAATACCGGGACATCCCCACTCCGCACGCTTGAAAGACGGGGATTTATCCATATTAAACCTGCGCAAGTCGTTCGTAATCCGCTAAACGCTGAACCGATTGCGCCAACCCAACCGCTGCTGCTGAGCCCAGAACAGTTGAGGGCGTTTTTGGAAATTCGACACGCACTCGCACCAGAAACGCACCGTGAAGTCGCACACCCACCGACTTTTCTACTGCACGGTGTAACGGGTAGTGGAAAAACAGAGGTATACATGCAGGCGATGGCGGATATCCTCAAGCGCGGAAAATCGATCATCGTCCTGGTCCCAGAAATCTCGCTAACGCCGCAAACGGCTTCTCGGTTCGTCGGGCGTTTTGGCGAACAGGTGGCTATCCTCCACAGCCGCTTGAGTAACGGCGAACGCTATGACCAGTGGCACCGTATCCAGAGAGGCGAAGCCAGTATTGTGATTGGACCGCGTTCTGCTGTCTTCGCACCCGTCAAAAATCTCGGATTGCTGATTATAGATGAAGAGCATTCGGACTCTTATAAATCCGATACCCCACCGCGTTACCATGCACGAGAAGTCGCACAAAAACGCAGTGAACTCGCAAACTGTCCTGTTCTACTCGGAAGTGCGACCCCCTCACTTGAGAGTTTCCACCTCGCAAAAAATGGAAGCTACCGACTCCTCAGCCTACCAACGCGTGTGCTTGATAGAAAGATGCCTGATGTCCATATCGTCGATATGCGACGCGAATTGAAAAAGGGCAACCGCACTATCTTCTCTGATTTGCTCCGCAGCGCAATAGAACAATGTCTTGTCCGGCGAGAACAGATTATCCTATTTCTCAATCGGCGCGGACATTCTACCTACGTTTTCTGTCGAACTTGTGGATATGTCGAACAATGCGACAACTGCTCTATCTCAATGACGTTTCACTTTGAAAGCAAGCAACTTATCTGCCACCATTGCGGCGATAAACGTCCAAACCAGACAATGTGTCCACAATGTGGCAGTCCTGCCATCCGATATTTTGGACTCGGCACAGAATCTGTCGAACAGGAGGTACGGAAAGCCTTTCCAAAAGCCAACATACAACGGTTTGATGCCGACTCGACGGCTCGGAAAAACGCACATCAGCAAATCTTAGAGGCGTTTGAAGGGCAGAAAATAGACATCCTTATAGGCACACAGATGGTCGCGAAAGGATTAGACTTCCCAAACGTTACACTCGTCGGGGTCATCGCTGCTGATACCGCACTGAACTTACCTGACTTCCGAGCAGGTGAACAGACGTTCAGTTTACTCACGCAGGTCGCAGGACGTTCTGGACGCGCCGAACTCGAAGGCAAAGTCGTCATACAGACCTATATGCCTGAGCATTACTGCATCGCAGCCGCACAGAAACACGATTATGCCGGTTTTTATGCCCAAGAACTCGAAGCGCGGAACGCCTTCCGATACCCGCCGTTTTCACACGTCGCAACCCTCTTACTCCGCGGTAAAAATGAGGAAGAGGTTATAAACACTGCACACACCGTACAGGAGCATCTCGAAAACTGGCAGACGGATCACGGAACAAGCACACATCCTGTGGAAATCCTTGGACCCGCACCGGCACCACTCTCGAAAATTGAGGGAAAATTTCGGTGGCATTTCTTGCTCCGAAGCAACGACGTTGAAAAGATAAGTCAACTTCTTAGGTCCCTAACGCACGAACCACCACTCACAATCAAATCAAACGCAGTTGAACTTGTGATTGACATAGATCCAACAAATACACTATGATAGTTATCAGTTTTTAGTTAAAGAGGGACACCTTCACAATTCCAGGACTTATGCGCCCCACTGGTAGGTGCGGTTTTGCGGCGTACTCGCCTAAATGCGACGGGCATTCCTAACCGCACTCTGATAAACCGAATGCTACACTTTTGCGTAAGTCCTAAATTCGACACACCTTGGAATATTCCCAGGACGGGTCGATTGTCACCAGTTGTCTCTTAACCAACAACTAATAACCAACAACTAACAACCATTAAAAAGGATTTCAATTATAAATGGGCAACCGGATATTTGATAAACTCGCCGACGCAGAGTTGCTGGCACGCAGCCCCATCCTCGTTTTCGCCGCGGACCCACTCGCATCCGCTGGGATTCAAGGACTCGGACAAGTACAGCACCCGAAACCTCACTACCGAACACACGCTGAGTTTTTGCAACTCCAACGCGACCTTGCCGCTGATGGACAGTTGGATGGACTCTTGATGACACCCGCTGATGCAGAAACCCTCGCACTCGAAGAGAACCTCTTTGAAAGCACGCCTATTACCCCCATCGTCCGAATGAACTCAGAAACTGCCATCTGGAACCCACGGTTCGGGGTCTATACTTCGCGGTTGTCGATGCCCTTTCAGACGGTCTTCCCTGAAGACATGCAACGTTATTGCGAGGCATTGATCGGGCCCGCACTTGAATGTCGAGTTAACCTTGGACTCTATTCCATCACGCTCAATAACGACCCGATCGCTGATGAACGAATGCTACAGGCGTACGTGCAATTCGCACACGTCGTCGGGGAGATTGAGGGCTTTGACCACCTATTAGAGGTATTTTTGCCAAACATTAAATTGCCCGGGATGGACGATGAGAAGCGCGGCATGTACGTCGCCGACTCCATTGTTCGCACGATGAGCTACCTCCGCAAACACCAACGTCCACGCTTTATCAAAACCGCCTACACGACATCAGAGGTCTGGAATGAGCTGTGCCAATTTGATACCACACTGGTCATCGGTGCCTTAGGTGGACCTCGACAAAACGCACGGAGCACATTTGCTTTGGCACACAACGTTGTCAGTAATGGTGGACGCGCAATCCTGTTTGGACGGACGATCTTCGGTGAAGACGCACCTGTCGGCTTCGTGCAATGTCTGCGACGTGTCCTTGATGGTGAATTGGAACCCCAAGATGCACATGCGGAGTATCAAAAGATCCTACGCACGCGGCTCTAATCCCGAGGTCTCTAAATGCCAGAACACGCCTCAGAGAAACCGCGTATCCTGCTCTTACTTCCAACGCGAACCTACCGAGCAACCGATTTTCTCGCCGCCGCCATGAAACTCGATGTAGAGGTAGTCGTCGCCTCAGAGGAACCCGCTACGACCGCAGACGTATCGCCTCGCGATTCGCTCGTGCTTGATTTCAGTACGCCTATCGCCGCAACACAAACGATCACCGAATTTGCCGAAACACATCCAATCGCTGCAATCGTCGGCGTTGATGACGATACCACCTTGCTCGCTACAATCGCAGCAGCGGCACTCGGACTGCCACACAACTCTGTTGAATCTGCCAAAGCCACGCGCAATAAGTACCGCTTACGGCAGAGACTCACAAAACGGGGTGTTCCATGTCCAAAGTTCAAACGTTTTTCAATTCATGACGACCTTACTGAAATCAGTAGCGGCGTTGATTTTCCGTGCGTGATTAAACCGCTTTCTCTATCCGCAAGCCGCGGGGTCATTAGAGTAGACAACCGCCGTGAATTTACCGATGCCTTCCGGCGCATCACAACACTTCTCCAAACTTTGGAAACGGAAGTAGACACAGACACTGCGGCTTCATATTCGGAGGTATTGATCGAAGATTACATCCCCGGTATAGAGGTAGCACTTGAAGGCATTCTTTTGGAGGGGGAACTCAAAACATTAGCACTGTTTGATAAGCCTGACCCACTTGAAGGACCCTTTTTTGAGGAGACGCTTTACATTACGCCTTCGCGTCTGTCACCCGAGGTTCAGAATGAACTACAAAGCGCGACCGCAGAAGCCGCGGCTGCATTAGGACTCCGCCACGGTCCCGTCCATGCTGAATTACGCTATAATACAAAAGGTGCACATCTCATTGAAATCGCTGCCCGAACGATTGGTGGGCTATGTTCCCGCACGCTGCGATTCGGCACTGGCATGTCCTTGGAAGAACTTGTCATCCGACACGCAATTGGGCAGCACGTGGAAACGCTTCATCGGGAGCAACGGGCAGCGGGGGTGATGATGATACCTGTTCCGAAGGCGGGGATTCTTGGTGAAGTCCGTGGCAAGTCTGCAGCGCGCAAGGTAGACGGTGTTACGGAAGTCAATATCACAATCCCGATTGGTGGTGAGGTCGTCCCGTTACCCGAAGGGGCACGGTACCTCGGTTTTATCTTTGCGCAATCCGAAACACCGGAGGCGGTTGAGGCAGCACTCCGCGAAGCGCACCGCCGTTTGGAGTTTGTGATCTTGGCGTAACAGTATTTTTTATCATGATGTTAAACAAACTTAAGTTGACTTGTGAATCGAACTGGGTATAATCACCCACAATTATTAGAAAAGGAGATGTTTTAATGTTCTCAAACCCAATTTTCAAATTTACATTCGGACGTTCTGCTCTCTTAATATTATTTATTGCGCTGACTTTATATCTCCCGAGCAGCTTCGCCCAAGATTCGCCGCAATGGCACCTACCTGAAGGGGCGACAGCGCGACTTGGCAAGGGTTGGTTATATGATATCCAGTATTCGCCTGATGGCACGCAACTCGCTGCTGCAGGAACACTCGGCGTTTGGATGTATGACACAGCAACCCATGAAGAAACCGCCCTGTTCACTGGATACGGGTATGGTGTTGCAGCACTGGCGTACGCTCCTGACGGGAGCACGCTCGCCGCTGGATTCTTGAATGGCACTGTCCGCTTGTGGGACCCAGAAACGGGGGATGTCCTACATGCCCTCACAGAACACAGACGAAGCGTCCGCGCTGTCGCTTTTAGCCCTGATGGGTCTATGCTCGCCAGTGGCGGTAGAGACGATACTATCTACCTCTGGAACCCTGAAACAGGAGAACTCCTGAATACCCTTGAAGGACACACGGCGGGGATTAGCAGTCTCGTTTTCAGTCTTGATGGTAACACACTTATCAGTGGAAGTCGAGACGATAGCATCCGTATATGGAATGTTACCACAGGTGAAGTCCAAGACACCCTCCTTGAGCATCGGGATAACGTTTCCACCCTTGCACTCAGTCCAGATGGAACGACGCTTGCCAGCGGAGACCTAAACGCTGTGCTTCATCTATGGGATACTACAACGTGGACAATCAAGCAAACACTCACCGGACATACGTCTTCGATCTATGAGGCGACATTCAGTCCTGACGGGCGACTCCTGGCGAGTGCCGGGGAGGACGATACCGTACGCTTATGGCATGCCGGCACGGGTATACATTTGAGAACAATCACCGAACATACCGCTGATGTCCATGACATCGCTTTCACACCTGATGGAAACACACTCACCACCGGCGGATGGGACGCTTCTATCCGTTTTTGGGAACCTATCACGGGAACCCATCTGAAAACCATCACTGGGCATACAGATGCCGTCGCGAGCGTTACATTTAGTGCCGACGGTAGCATTCTCGCAACTCGGAGTTGGGACAAGACCATCCGCCTCTGGGATGCCAACACGGGGCAACTTCAGCATGTGCTTATCGGTCATCAAGACGATGTCGGTGTTGTTGTGTTCGCACCTGATGGACGCACACTCGCAAGCGGCAGTGAAGATAATACCATTCGTCTATGGGACGCTGTTACAGGTGAACATCTCAAGACACTGAGAGGGCATTACTCTTACCTGATAAGTCTCGCTTTCAGTCCTGACGGCAGCATACTTGCCAGTGGCAGTGAGGACGATAGCATTCGCCTCTGGGATGTTACGACTGGAACAGGCATAAGAACCTTCTGGGACCATGAGGCAGGCGTTGAAACCTTAGATTTCAGTGCTGATGGCAGCGTGCTCGCAAGTGGAAGTAGAGACAATACGATCCGCCTCTGGAACCTCGAAACCTATGAGGTACTCCACACAATCACCGAACATGAGGACGATGTTTGGACAGTCGCCTTCAGTCCAGATGGAACGCTGCTTGCAAGTGGCGGGCGCGATACGGTCTCCTTATGGGATGTTACTACAGCTGAACGCCAGAAAACTTTCAGCAAACCTATTGACCCTGAAGAGGCAGCGGAAGTAGATGAATTGACAGAAGATGCGCCTGCTGAGGATCCAGCAAACGCTACGAGCATCGTTTTCAGTCCTGATGGTAGCACCCTTGTCACCGGCAGCTACGATGCAGCCATCCGCCTATGGGACATCACCACCGGAGATCAACTATCAGTTTTTGAAGGACATACATATTCTGTCACGAGCGTCGCCGTGAGTCCGGACGGCACCACCATCGCAAGTGGAAGTGTCGACGGCACTGTCCTTCTGTGGGCGTTTCCAACCGTGCCCAGTCTTGATGGAACCATCGCACAAATCTTAGGCGATCTGAATCAGGACGGTATTATTAATATCCAAGATATAGTCCTAATCGCAGCGAGTTTCGGAGAGGCGATCGAGAGTGATGCCGATCTCAACGGAGATGGGGTCGTTAACATTCAGGATCTCATTATAATCGCGAACGCTCTGGGGAACGCCGCAGCCGCGCCGTCCACGGACGTGTACGCCAGCGAGCAGCTGACAGCAGCACAGGTGCAACAGTGGCTGCGCCTCGCCAAGCGCGAAGTCTCTCAACTGAACCAGACCGCAAAATTTTCCAGTGAAACCCTTTACGATCGCGGAATTCTGATACTTGAGCAGATTTTAGAGACATTGGCTCCGAAAACAACAGCACTCTTACCCAACTATCCCAACCCGTTCAACCCCGAAACGTGGATTCCCTACCAGTTGGCAGTGCCTACGAACGTTGTTATAACCATCTATGGCATTGATGGACGGTTGGTTAGAACGCTTGAATTGGGACATCAGGCGGTGGGTGTATACGAAACCCGGAGCCGGGCAGCACACTGGGATGGTAGGAACGAACTCGGCGAACAGGTCGCCAGTGGTGTCTATTTCTATGTACTAACGGCAGGAGATTTCGCTGCTACACGAAAGATGTTGATACGGAAGTAGAATATAGTGGTAGGCGAGGTTTTGCAGCGTACACGCTCCGGGGAAGTCCATACGGACTTCATACCGTTGATTCATGCGAAGTGCATTCCTAACCTCGCCGCCTATTTTGATATAAAATCAAGACAACACCTGTCTCGCCTTCTACTTGATTACCCCAACGGCTTTGCGCACCTTCGCTAAAATCGGGACTGCGATATCGCGCGCTTTCTTCCCACCCTCTTCGAGTACCTTATCCAATTCATCCGGATTGTCCATCAACGCATTATACCGATCGCGCTTGTCGGAAAACGTGGTCTCTAACAACGCAAACAACTCCTTCTTCATCTCACCGTAGGCGAGTCCACCGTTGAGATAGAGTTCCCGTTTCGCAGCAACGGCATCCGCGTCGGCGAAATGCTGATAGATCGCAAAGACGTTACATTCATCGGGATCTTTCGGATCCTCTGGCAGTTTGGAATCGGTTACAATACGCATAACGGGCTTGCGCACTTGGCTCGACGGTGCGAAAATCGGGATGACGTTGTTATAACTTTTGCTCATCTTTCTGCCGTCAATACCAGGGATCGTCATTACCTCTTTCCGAATAACGGCTTCTGGAATCGTCAATATGTCGCCGTAATTCCCGTTGAAGGTGAGCGCGACATCGCGCGTAATTTCGAGGTGTTGCTGCTGGTCGAGTCCGACAGGAACAATGTGTGTACCGTAGAGTAGAATGTCTGCTGCCATCAAAACCGGATAAGTGAAAAGTCCTGCATTGATGTTTTTATCTTCTTCACGCCCCTCGGCAATGTTATCGTCAACAATCGCTTTATAGGCGTGTGCGCGATTAAGCAAGCCTTTCGCTGTGAAACATGCTAACACCCACGACAACTCAAATACCTCTGGAATGTCTGATTGACGGTAGAAAATCACTTCATCCGGATTTAATCCTAATGCCAACCACGTCGCAGTCGCTTGATGGGTTAAGTGTACTAATTCTTTCTTGTCCCGTACAGTCGTGAGGGCGTGATAATCTGCAATAAAGTAAAGTGCTTGATATGTTTCTGCAAGTTCGAGTGCCGGTCTAATCATACCGAGGTAGTTCCCGATATGCGGCTGTCCCGTCGGTTTGATGCCTGTTAAAGTAATCTGTTTCAATCTGATTCCTGCTCCTTTCCCGTAATGTCCCCGGTAGAGATATACGTTAAGTATACCCAAAAAACCTACGAATGTCAAGACCTTCTATGGACAACGACCCCCGACTGCTTGCCTAAAGGGCCCCAACATTTAATCCCTACGAATGATAACAGCATCCCCACGTTTTAATCCAAAACGGTCCGCAGCACTTCCACCATTGATGGCAATTTCCAACATCCGAAAACTTCCGACAATCGCAAGGACTTCACCCACTTCAGACTCGGCATAAGCACGATTAATTCGCGTAAGGCACATCTGACCTATCTGAATCTCATAAGTAGACGCACTTGTTGGAAGCGCGTCCTCTGGAATGTTTGTTATCGCATTCCCAAATTTATCAATTTTGACAATCTGCCCTGTCAGCGTATTGCCAAAAATCTGTGGTATTTGAATCGGAAGCCGAACGAGGCCCTCCACCGGCGGTCCGATATCTGCAAGCGGCACACCGACAGACAAATGCGCCGCAACAGGAGCGAAAATATCCCGACCATGGAATGTGTTACTCACCTCTGGAAGAAAATAATCTCGGTTTTGAATCGCCACAACATCTCCCGACTGCCCTTCTTCATTCTCAATCTCTGACAGCAGATACGTCAATATCCCATTATCAGGACAGACGAAAGATGCCCGCTCCGTTTGGCAAACGATCGCTCCTCGATCACTCCCGACACCCGGATCAACGACGACGGTATGAATCGTGCCTTCGGGAAAATAGCGGTATGCTGAATGGATTAAGAAGGCGGCTTCATGAATGTCCTGTGGTGGAACACCGTGTGTGATGTCAACTATCTGCACATTCGGGTTAATACCTAAGATGACACCTTTCATGACTCCGACATAAGCATCGCTCGTGCCGAAGTCAGTTGTTAAGGTGATGATGCGAGGCGGATTGTTCATCGGACTATAGGTTTTCTTGCATCCAGGCAAAACTTTTCCGCTGACCCGTTCCGTCGTTCTCTCTGCCCTCGTATTCACAACACCAGACCCCGTCATAACCGGCTTCTCTCAAACACCGAATTGCCTTGGCAAGATCTATCTCCCCTTCTCCAAGAGCCTCACCGCGATAGTTCGCACGCGACCCTGTTCCGTCTTTTAGGTGCGTATGGAGTGTGTAAGGTGCAACGATTTCATAATACCTACCGACCGTCTCTAAATCGTGACCTGCCCAACGGTAGTTCATTGTATCCATATTCGCGCCGACATACTTGGAACCGACCCGCTCAAAGAGTTCCACTTGTAAATCGCCGTCATTTGTAACGATGCCGTGGTTGTCTACTGCCAAATAGACCTCATCCCGTTCCGCAAATTCAAGGCATCGCGTTAGACAGCCCGCCATGGCTTCAACCCACCGACTCTCTGGCACGGCATCCTTCGCAGTACCACCCTCTGTACGGAGAACTGAGGTGCCGAGCAGCTTCGCGAGTCTACCTATGCGTTCCATCCGTGCAACCTGAGAACGGATACCATCTTCATCCAATAGGACGAAATCGTTTCCGGCAGCAAGAGAAGAAACCTGTAAACCGTAACCTTCAACCTTTGCCCGGACGGCTTCGGCGTTCTGTTCAGGATTCGCAGTCTCTGAATTCCAGACAGTCCCTACCTGAAGTTCAACGTAACCGAACCCTGTCTCACTGGTGAATCTCAGAAAATCGTCAAGTGATTTGCTGGCGTAGTTATAATGAATAAGCCCGAATTTTGACATAAGTCATTCTTCCTCTCTCTCGGAAAAGTTTCACTAAGATTCGCAAGCCGTATCAAAAAGACTTGCATTTTTAAGGTTATTATGCTATAATACTTTTATTCGGAAATAAGTGTCAAGATTTTTTTACCTTACCACGGAGCAAAGCAGAAACACATTGATGATCTATCAGGAATAGAAAGTAATGGAGAACTATAGTCGTTTTATAGATCCCAAACTGCCTGCTATCTATGAAAAAGTCCAAGCAGCGCAGCGCCTCTCTTTTGTGGAAGGGGTCTCGCTTTATGAAAGTCCAGACATTACTGGCGTTGGATTTATCGCTAACTCTATGCGTGAACGCTTAAACGGAAACGTCGCCTATTATAACATCAACCAACATATTGATTATTCAAATGTCTGTATCCTTCACGCTCGATGCCACTTTTGCGCATTCGCCCGAAAAAATATGCAGACCGAAGGCGCATGGGAAATGAGCGTTGACGAATTTTTAGACAAAGCGATGTATTCTATAGAACAGGGATGTACCGAAATCCACAGTGTTGGTGGGTTGCACCCTAAATTGCCGTTTGACTACTACCTCGACATCATCCGCGGACTCAAAAAACGGATGCCACAGGTACACCTCAAATTTTTCACAGCTGTCGAAATTCATCATTTCTCACGCATCTTTAAGATGTCAATAGAAGAAGTCTTAACGCAGCTCCGAGAAGCTGGCTTAGATTCACTGCCCGGAGGCGGTGCTGAAATCTTCGCAGAAGAGACACGTGAGAAAATCTGTCCCGGCAAATTAAGTGCAGAAGGTTGGTTAGAGGTGCACGATATAGCACACCGCCTCGGAATTTCTACGAACGCAACAATGCTCTACGGACACCTTGAAACAAATGAGGACAGAGTTGACCATCTCATAAGACTACGGGAACAGCAGGATAAATCCGGTGGATTTGTGACCTTCATTCCATTGGCGTTCCATCCGCTGAATACCCGAATGGCATACCTGCCCTCAACAACAGGGCTAACAGATATTCGGAACATCGCCGTTGCGCGCCTTATGCTCGATAACGTCCCACATATCAAAGTTTATTGGATTATGACCGGCTTGAAGACAGCACAAGTCGCACTCCGTTTCGGCGCAGACGATATTGATGGCACGGTAACGGAGGAGAAAATCACACACATGGCAGGCGCAGACACGCCAGAAGCTGTCTCTGTTTCGCAGCTCATACACCTCATTGAAGAAGCCGGCTTTGTACCTGTTGAGCGCGATACGCTTTACAACGAAATTATTCGAGAGGGGAAGCAGTGGTACAGAAAAGCCGCATAAGGGTAGGCGCGGTTTCGTTCTTGAACACCAAACCGCTTATTTATCCCCTTTTGAACAAAGAAATCGAAACGGATATTGCCCTCAGTGTTGATGTGCCAAGTCGGGTCTCAACACTTTTAAGGACAGGCGAACTGGATGTTGGATTGATACCGATTGTTGAATATTATCGTGCGAGTCCGTCGAATACACCTTACTGTATTCTACCAGATATATCAATCACATCACACAGTAACGTCCGAAGCATTCAATTGTTTAGTCGGGTACCAGTTCAGGAGATTCGACGTATTGCACTCGATACGAATTCGCGTTCCTCTGTCGCGCTGCTGAAAATTCTACTCGCTGAAAAGTATAAAATCTCACCAGCATTCGTTCCATGCGCACCGACAGTAACGCCACGTACGGCTCTTGAAAACCGTCAAGACCCACCCTTTGAGGCAGTCCTGCTCATCGGAGACGCAGCACTCAGGCATCTCGGTTCGACGGAGTATAGCATTGACCTCGGTGAAGTGTGGTATAAGTTCACGGGGCTACCTTTTGTCTACGCCTGCTGGGTTGCGAGGCAGGAAGTAGATCTCGGCGACTTACCGCAGGTGCTTCTTGAATCAAAGGAACGTGGGACGGCACGAATACCCGAAATCGCACGGATTGAAGCAAAGAAATTGGGATTACCGGAAACGCTCTGTCTCGCTTATTTGCAAGATAGCATTAAATACAACCTGGATGAAGATGCAATTGCAGGAATGGAACTCTTTTATAAGTACGCAGTAAAAAACGATCTCGCACCCCCGTGCCGTAGTCTCTCTTTTCACGCTAACTGAAAGGGGACAGAAAATGCAGTCCGTCAACGACAAATCTACGCTCGATCCTCAGTTCATAACGCAGTTTGAAGACTATCTTAAAAGTTGTGGACTTCGTTTGACCCAAAAGCGATTGGATATCTTAAACCAAGTTTTTGACTATCCAGGCCACTTTCAAACAGAGGACCTCTTGGTTCAGATGCGCCGAAACGGATACTTGGTGTCACGTCCAACGATTTATCGGACACTGCCCTTACTTGTAAAAAGTGGATTATTGACCGAATTCATTGATGCCCAGAAGAACACGCGCTACGAAAGCATCCATTCTCTCCAAGAACACGCCCATCTCATCTGCCTGCGATGCAATCAGATTGTTGAGTTTAAAGAACCACGAATTGACGCATTGCAAAAATCGGTGTGTGAGGCACATCAATTTAAGCCAGTGCGCTTCCGTAATGAGATCATCGGTCATTGTGCGGAATGCCAAGCAGAATTAGAACCAAAAACGACAGACGCAAAGAACAAAACTACTGATTAAGGTTAGGACTTACGCAGAATGCTCTTTTGTAGCATAACCTGTTAGGTTGTGCATCCAAAACGTCTATGTTTGTCCAAGCGTTTCCATCTAATAGAATGCCTTACAGTCAAAATTGCGTAAGTCCTGAAGGTGTCTGTACGTTATCGTCAGTAATTTTTCTGAATGTAAGTGAAACTGCAATCTCCAAAAATTTGACAAGCGTCTGAAAATATTGTATAATTGCAAAAATAGACTTCTTCCGAATAACTTATGGGCTCTGTCCAATGTACACGCCACAGGTAATTGAACACTACGAAAATCCGCGCAACGTTGGGACGATTACCGATGCTGACGGCGCAGCTACTGTCGGTTCTCCTGCCAACGGTGAAATGCTAAAACTAACACTCAAAGTAATCAATAATGTGATTGTTGCGGCAAAGTTCCGAGCGTTTGGATGTCCGACCGCTATCGCGAGTGCTTCTGTTCTCACTGAAATGGTTACTCAGAGCAGCGTTCGAGAGGCACTTCAACTTACCGCTGTGCAGCTTTCCGACGCATTAGGGGGGCTGCCAGAAGATAAAAAACGTTACGCCGCAGCCGCTGAAGAAGTCCTAAAAACAGCAATCGCCGATTTTATGTCTAAAACGGAGGGATAAGTACCATGATTAGCGTCACAGAATCTGCTGCAGAAAAAGCCATCGCACTTATTAATAGCAATGATACCGAATCCGACCTCGGTTTACGCATGCAGGTCGTCGGGGGTGGATGTTCTGGTTTCCAATACAACCTTGAATTCGGCGCGGCGAAAGATACCGATAAAGTGTTTGAATTTCACGGTTTGAAGGTCTTCATTGATCCCAGAAGTACGCTCTATCTCGCTGGGTCGGTGCTTGACTATAACGATGGTTTGATGGATTCAGGATTCAAGATTACGAACCCGAATGCAAAGAATACCTGCGGTTGCGGCGAGTCATTTAACGTTTAATAGTCGCCAGTCGTCAGTTACCGGTTAAAAAGTCCCGATGTAACAATTCACCACTATTTAGAGGACTCCAAACTGTGGTAGATTGTTACATGGAAATCTCTTAACTGATAACTGGGAACTGAAAACTATTCTAACGTTTTATATAATTCTGTATGCCGTTGCAGCACAGCATCTGAATCCGGTGGATTGATAACCTCTATAGAAACAAATCCGTCATATCCATCCTGTGCCAGAAGCGTCAGCGAATCCCTTTCCGTGTCTGGCAGCGGGCCACTGTCCCCAAAATTGACGTGGGCGTGTCGCACTTTGCCGCGTAGATGCACGTAAGCGACGCTTATAGGTTCTCCGTGGCGAACGTGATGTGCTGCGTGCCAATTCACAAAAGTATTTTTCGCTGCTGCCCGGTGTATAGTTTCCACGACCCAACTACCAATGAGGTTGCCGTGTGTTTCCAAACAAAGCGCGACCCCTGCATCACCAGCCAAACCATCGCATGCGCGAATCCCTTCCGCTTCCCAATCCAAAGTCTGCGATACCTCAACCGGTGTTTCCGGCACCCGATCCCCGAAAATACGGATATTCTTCGCACCCATCTTCTCGGATAAATCAATATACCGCTTGAGCAGATCCACCTGTTCGGCGCGCTTACTCGCATCCGGATCAATGAACCGACACCCCGTGGCAATACAGGAAAGTTCAATGCCGCTATCAGCAAGCCGCGCGCGTGCCTCTTGGAGTTGTTGTGGTGTTGAATCTAATTCCACACCGTGTCCGTGATCCCACTCCACGCGGAGCTCCAAGTGTTCGTAGTTATAATGTTTCGCTTTGTCAATCAATTCCGCCAACGTCAGCGGCGGACACACAGACGACATAAAACCAAATTTCATTATGAAACCTCCAATTTTGTTATAAATTAACCTTGAACCTGTACAGACGAACTACCATCGCCACGTTTCCTAACGTTAATTTTGACAGGTATCCGTCTTGTCAACTCCTGAACGTGACTGATAAGAAAAATGCGCCTTCCTTGCATGCGGAGTCCCTCCAGGGCAGAGATCGCAACGTCGAGCGTCTCTCTGTCAAGGGTACCAAACCCTTCATCAAGGAACAGTGAATTGAGCTGCGCACGCCCGCGACTCAGATCGGCGAGCGCGAGTGCCAGCGCAAGACTCGTTAGGAACGATTCCCCACCAGAAAGCGTTTCAACAGGACGTTCTTCGTTAGCATTCCACCGATCAATGACCGTCAAATCACCAATAGACTCGACTTTAAGTTGATAGCGTTCTGAGGTGAGGTATTTTAACTGATCGTTTGCTAAATTCCCCATCTGATTGAACATAATTTCGAGTGCAAAGTCGCGCAATTCGTTTCTCGGAATTGTGTCCTGTAGATTTTTCCAACGCCTCAATTCCGCTTCGGCTGCAGCGATTTTAGCACCCAGTGCCTCACGTTTTTCAAGCGCGTCTTTCAAGTCGTCAATTCTCTGCTGTTGTGCACCGACCTCTTGTTGCTTTGCTTGAAACTGTTTCCCGACTTCTTCCGCTTCGGTCTCAATCCGCGCCAATGCCTCCGGATCAAACGGTGTTTCCTCAAATCTGGTGCGTAATTCGGTAATGTCTAAAGCAAGCTGCTGCTTTTCGTCCTCGTATACATTAATTCGATCAATGAGTTCCTGTATCTGTGCCTCGTCTCGGAAAGCGTTGTCGTGTGCCTCTGGTGAGTCAAATCCTGCTGTCTCTAACTTATCGAAGTAAGCCTTTTGCGCCGTTTCAAGTTTTTCAGAGGCTTCTTTATGCTGTCTTTCGGAAATCCCATGAGCAGTCTGCTTTTGCGTAGATAGGTTGATACGCTCCTGTAATTGCTGTTGCGCATCATCACGTTCATCTTTTTTCGCCTGCAGTCCCACTTCTAACTTATCAATAGCGACACCAATATCGTCTTCTGTTTCCAACCCATCAGTCTTTTCACGAACAATGTCTAAAAGTTTTTCTCCTTCACATTGATGTCTGTCTATTTCTGCTTGCAAACTACCACGTTCTTGCCGTAAATTCTTAAGACTATTCTGGTCTGTCTCAATTTTAACGTCAAGTAGTCTGAGTTCATTTTGTGCGTTGCTAAGGTCAGCTCCTCGATCTTCAACTTCCTTAATCTTACCATCAAATTGATCGACCGCTATATCTGGCGTAACATCATGGAAAGTCTCCGGCAGGAATTCCCAAAAACGCGCCTCAGTAGAAGCGATGTCTGCTTGTAAATCTGCAACAGTATCGTTTACCTTTTGCAACTGTTCCTCAACGCCTTTCAGAGATTCCCCCTCACCTATGAGGTCCTTCTCAAGAACCCCAAGTTGCAGTACTGCTGTCTGGTAGGTATTGGATGCGTCCGTATGTGCTTTCTCAGCTGTTCCGAGAGCTGCAATGGCGGCGTCTGCGTTCTCAATCTGTTTGGCTGTCCAGTCGGAGGAAACATCGTCATCCGGGTAAATCCCTTGCCACTCCGCGAGGCGTTTTGACTTTCCATCCCGTAGCGTCTCCATTTCGGATTCGCAATCCTTAATTTGCCGATCCGCATTCTGTTTATTTTGTTGTGTTTGTCCCTGTTTTACCTTCAACGCCTGCATCTGATCTTGGGCAGTTTTAGCCTCGGTTCTCGCGTCTTTTAAGGCGTTCTCGGCATTCTGCAGAAGGTCCTCGTCTTCAGATTCCGCGATATGAACAAAGAAGTGATCCGTTGATCCACATACCTGACAGGGTTCTCCCGGTTGAAGGCGTTGTCGAAGTTTCTTGATGGGATTCGTCAAAAGTGCCAACTCTCGTTTTTCTTCACAGTGTTGGACGACTTCTGCCGCGCGTTGATATATTCCCTCGTGTTCCGCCAATTTTCCATCAATCTGCTCAAGTTCTACGTCTAAATCTGCCGTTGCTTCGTTCAATTCATGCAAACGGTCTTCAGCATCTACCAAGTCATTTTCCGCCGTTTCATATTTCTGTGCGACCGGCAATGCTTCGCTCGCTTGCTGTTTTCTTTCATTCCATTGCGCTTGCGTCCCAGCTGCGAGAAGTTTGTTTAATTCAGCAGTAGCAGCTTCCAATTCAGACTTGGCATTGCTCTTTTCTATACACCGTTCTTCACGAGTTTCAAACAACCCTTTAATTTTACGTTTCAACAACGAGACTTTTTTCCCGTGTTCTACTTCGCTTTCCAACGCCGTTTCCAACTGCTTCCGTTGTAGATCGAGTTGTGCCAGAAGGATGTTTGCCTGAGTGAGACGGTGCTGCCTGTCCGATGGAAGCAGATTCTCATTCAAAAAGGTCTGCGCCTCATTAATTTGTTCTTGCAATTTAGTTTGTTCAGTCTCTCTGTCAGTCAACTGATCTGAAAGCGTGTCAATCTGATTATTCAAGTCTACCAATCTTGGGGTTCGGTTATCCGCCTCAGCAAACTGATCTATTGCCCGTCCTACATCTAATTTAGCAGCAGCATAAACATCTGTCTTTTGCTTATGTTCAGTTGCTGCCATCTGATAGGCTTCTTCTTTTTTATCTAAATTGGCTTGGTCAACTTTCACCTGCGCCTCCGCATTCGTTTTCTCAGTCGCTGCCGTATCAAGAACCTTTTCTGCTTTTTCGAGATCGGATTTGGCAGCATCACACGTTTGCTTCTCAGGACGAAGACGCTCGGCACGTTCAGCCTCCTCCTTTTCTGCTTGGAGGGCATCAATCTCTGGTTGCTGATCTAAGAGTTCCACTTGACGCTCTTCTGAGGATTGGAGTTTCTCATAGTCCTCTTTACGCTTTGTTTCCCGAATCTTCTCCTGTTGAATTTCCCAGCTTTGCGTCTCGAAGAGATTGGCTTCGTTTTTCAATCCATCAAGTTCCGTCTCCGCTGCCGCAAGTTGCTCAGGAGAGGCTTCCGGGATTTTTTCTATTTCCGCAAGGACATCAGCATTTGCCGCCTCGACCTCGGCAACCTTTTCATTTAACCTATCTTTCAGTAGGTCGTAGATACTAATACCCGCCGTCGCTTCCAATATCGTGCGTCTATTTTCCTTACTCGCTTTCAAAAAAGCAGCGAACTCACCCTGTGCCAACATGACAGACCGCCTGAAAGCACCAAAATCAAGTCCCAAAAGAGATTCAACCTCCTCACTCACTGTCCTTTGGCTTGGACCAAGTGCCTTCCCTTTACCACTCAGTCTATCGCTGATGACTTTACCATCCGCTGCATAAGCCAACCGCACCTCTGCAGGACCTCTACGCCTAATGGACCAAGCGGCGATATAACCTGTTCCGTTTGCTATAAAATGTACCTCAGCAAACCCTTCCTTTTCACCATGACTGATAAGATGCCTCGGATGCTGACTCCCCGTTCCACTCAAGCGCGGTGTTTTTCCGTAGAGGGCAACGCAAATCGCGTCCAACAACGTCGTTTTCCCAGCACCCGTTGGACCGGTAATTGCCACAAGGGATGCGCCCTCTAAGCGCGGACCCTCAAAATCAATATCTATTTCCTCACGAAAACTGTTTAGGTTCTTAAGCTTGAGTCTACATATTTTCATTCAGTTCCCTCAACCATCTGAATTAATTCACGGAAAGTTTGCGTCAAAGTTTTATCAGGTGACTGTCCATCAAACTTCGCTTTATGAAATTGTTCAAAGATTTCTTCAGGACGTTTCATATCCTCAACAGAGATTTTCAATCCGCCTGTCATCTCCGCTGATTCAATCTCAACGCTCAGAACCTCCCCACCCTGTTCACTGAACGCTTGGCGCACTTTATCATTGATCCCCGTTTGTGGCTTGTTTAATTTCAGTTTAACCTGGATATATTTTCCATCCCAAGCCTGCATCTGTGCGTCCCAGAGAACAGATTCTTCATCTCCCGTGACTATACACAACTCCTTGAAGACAGGAATCTCAATAGCCGCATCTCGCACCAACGCTCCATCATCAGATAACTCCAACAGGTACACCTTTTTCCGATAACCCGTTTCGTTGAACCGCAGCGGAATCGGCGAACCTGAATAGCGGATTGGATAATCCGTACCGTTAATTGTTTGTGGTCTGTGGAGGTGTCCGAGTGCAACATAATTCACACTTTCAGGGAAGTCGTCAGCACGGATAGCAGTCGCACCGCCAATCTGGACATTTCGCTCAGAATCGGTTATCGTTCCACCGTGAACGAAGAGATGTCCCATCAAAATCTTTGGGAGTTCCGCGGGCATCGCCGAAACACAATCAGCATAGAACGATTTAAGGCGTTCTCGATACCGATCATTCCTTTCTATCTCCGTCTCATAAGAGACGTATGGAAGGTCTGTCTCCGTCAGGTATGGAACAGCCGCAACCATCACGCGTGGGTTGTCAGGTGGAAAAGGTAACACACATTTAGAGACTTCATTCGCCAAACCGACGACATGAATCCTACCCATTTCCAGAAACTCGCGCGGGGCTTCCAAGTGTCGCGCCGAGTCGTGATTACCAGCAGTGATGACCGTGTAGGTATCTGTTTCATTAAAAAGACGGTAAAGGAAGCGATAGTAGAGGTTGGTCGCTTCCGCTGAGGGAAGGGAGGTGTCAAAAATATCGCCTGAAACGAGAAGGAGTTCTACTTTATGTTCTTGGATTGTATTAAGAAGCCAGTCAAGGAATTGTTTATGTTCGTCAAGTCGGGGACGTTCGTGAAGTCGTTGTCCAATATGCCAATCGGCAGTGTGTATAATTTTCATAGGCTATCCGAGAATTATGCCAGCGCGTCTGTTGAAAACATATAATATACGGGTATCATAGCAAATTTCGGATATATTTTCAAATAGATTCATCATAAAACCAGGTTTATTTAGTTTTACATATTTACTTTATATGTGTGAATATTTTTCCACTGTAGAAGCACGCTGTGCTCGCGATATTGGATAAAAACGTTAACTTATGTCAACGAAAACCGAAGTCGCAACCGAAAACTAAATGGCCCTGTCATAAAACCCCTCTATATTCTATTTAGCCCAAGTTGCCACTTTTGTAGCACAATACAAAAAATCCAATAAAATTTTAAAGCATGATGCACCTTAAAGAGTAAAAAAGTTTGACATGCTCGTGCACCTTGGTATATACTACTGATATAGCACAAGAGACCGAAAAATGGAGAAGAAAATATGAAAACACAAAAATACATTTACTGGCAAGATGGCACCGTATTTCTCGGATATCTTGAGGAATATCCTGATTATTGGACACAAGGTGAAACAATACAAGCACTGGAAGAAAATCTCCTTGATATTTACACTGAACTTACAACCGGTACTATTCCGTTCGGTTAGTTATTGATTTGACCCTTTACTATATAAGAAATAAGAAACATGTGCCATTTTCTTAGGTTAGGCGAAGTCTCCATGCCTCGCCTTTTTTTATTTACAGAGTTAGGATTTATAGGATTCCATGGACCTAATAACGGATGCCCGAACTTGTTCGGGAAAAGTGTGCTATCCCGAATAAATTCGGGCGTCCGAAAACAAAAAAACTTCACATAAATAAACTTATCTCTTAAAACTAAATGACCCTATAAAACATCATAGGGCATTCAGTTTTACATATCCATTTTATATATGCGTATATTCTCTTCTGTAGGACGGTGAAGCCCACACGGGCTTCATACCGTTGATTATTTCCTAATCCCCGCTGAATGCCACACGCGCATTCAGCGTTGATTCCTTTTCGGATAAATTGGACAAAAACCTTAAAACTAAATGACCCTATAAAACGCCACCATTCTACTTGATAAAAAAATAGGGTTTTGCTAAAATTACAGAAAACGTTGACGAATGTTCACGGTCTTATGCAAGTAAAGAACTTCCTACCTTGATACAAAGAGGGAAAAGATCATGGCTACCCTAAACGATTTCCAACTTAAACAAAGAAAATACATACCTGTCTTTCCAAAAGCGAGCGGAAAACCGACCGTTTACATCGAAGGCTATCCTTGTGAGGATGATGAACCTATGGCAGCAACAGGTTTTCACGCCGACCAAATTTCCATCTTTTCTGAACAACTTTTGCGATATTTTGCGGTCAACCCACACATCTACATCGGTATTGACAATTTCATCTATTATCGTGAAGGCGACATCACCAAATTCGTTGCCCCCGATATTTATGTTGTGTTTGGTGTTGATAAATATCCACAGCGGCGAAGTTTTTATACGTGGTCAGAAGGGGCAGTGCCGACGACTATTTTTGAATTTCTTTCCGATGCAACCGCGAATCAGGATCGGCATGAAAAAGTCCAACGCTATCTGACAGACATGGGCGTTCAAGAGTACTTCCTCCATCAACCCGATATGGAACGTCCCATAGAATTTCGTGGGTGGCGGCGAAACGCAGCAGGGAACATCGTCGAGATTGAACCTGATACGCAGGGCGGTTTGTTCAGCGAAGCTTTAAACCTCTATTTTTCTTGGGAAGATCAACACCATAGCCATGTCAGGCTTTTACGTCCCTACTTACCGGATGGCACCCCGATTACAACTTCTATGGAAGAACACCGTCTTCGCGTAGAAGAGCAGCGTCTTCGCGTAGAGGAGCAGCGTCTTCGTGTAGAAGAGCAGCGTCTTCGCGTAGAAGCAGAAGACCAGCGCGACGCAGCAGAGAGACTCGCTGCTGAAGAGACACAACGGCGCAGGGAAATGGAACTTGAGTTAGAACGGCTCCATGCCCAACTCGCTAACCAACGAGATAACGATCTTTAATTGAGAATAAGCGTTTCAATCCTTTAAATCCAATTTTACAACCATTCTTATATGCGTTGCTTACGACAAAAACACGATACTTTCCCATTACTCACTGCAGATGAGAGATAAGGAGTTAACCATAATGAGCAACAACGGACGCATCATAACCCCTGAACTCGAAGAGATGGAAGTCTACGGCGAAACGCGGGTCGGCTGGGATGAGAATACACCTGTCAATGAGACCGTGGACGCGGAAGGCAATCTTTTCCCCGGTGAAAGGGGATTCGGTGTCGCAGACCCTAACTCGCCGAAACGTCGAGTCTACGACGACCCAGAAGTCGAGGCACTCCGCGAAAAACTACAGGAGCATAACGGCATCCGTGGACTTGAAATCTGCGAACCCCATGAAACGAAGAAGATCGCTCGCATTTTCCATCGCGACGGTTTTTGCGTCGTCAAAGACCTCCTCAACGCTGAGCAGCTCGCCCGTTGGAGAGCCGGATGTGCCGAGGCACTCCGCGATATTCTCTCTCTACCGGGACCCGGAAATAGAAAATACACGACCGAAACCAGCCGCCTACCACACCGCTATAGTTACGGCACCTCTTCCGCTTCAAGACAGATGTTGCACCATCCCGCATGGGCAAGCATGATTGATTTACCCACAACAACCCCTATCGTCACAGAAATCTTCGGTTCTTCAGATTACCGAGTTTGGGGTTCAGGGGGTGACCTTTGTCTTCCCGGCGCAGTCGAGTACCAACACCTACATCCCGACGGCAGAGATCCACAACACCTTTCCGAAGCACGCATTAAACAAGCCGAATTAGTCGGTGCCCAACTCCATAGGGACGACAAAGGAAACCTTGATGTCCCATCACAAAAGATGATTATGGAGATGACACCGCCAACCGTAACCATTAACTTTGTGATGTGCGACCTGACATGGGAAAACGGTCCCATCCGCCAGATTCCGGGGACACATACCCTACAACAGAACCCGCCGCCTCCGGGCGACGAACCCGATTGGATGAAGCACTCAACGCTTGTCGGGGCAACCGCGGGTTCTGGTGTGTTTAGAGATAACCGCGCATGGCACGGCGCAACGCCGAACCTTTCAAAGGAAATTCGGGCATTGCCCAATGTCGAGTACGCCGCTCCGTGGCGCACACAGCACGGTTTTAGTCGGATTATGCCGCACGAAATCTGGGAGACATTGACACCGCACGCTCAGAAATTATGCGAATGGATTAAGGCAGATCCGGGGGTCTGGCCCCCCGGTGCAGGTGTTATGCATCCCCTTGCGAGCGGACGCGCAGAAGCAAAACGGCAAAGCAGCTCATAGAAGGAGACTACATAATGTTAAACTGGGGCGTTATGGGCGCAGGCGGCATCGCTTATGTCTTCTGCAACGGAATGCGTTTTACAGACTCAGGACAGATTCTCGCCGTTGCGAGCCGTACGCAATCGCGTATAAATAGACTCGTCAACGATTACAACATTCCTCGCCAATACAATGACTACGATGGCTTGTTGACGGATGATGATATTGATGCCGTTTATATTGCAACAATTCATCCGCTTCATGAGGAATGGGCGATAAAATGTGCCGAAGCAGGAAAGCATCTTCTTGTTGAGAAACCGATTAGTATGAACCATGCTGAAGCAGCGGCTATGGTCGAAGCGGCGCAGGAAAACGACGTATTTCTCATGGAAGCCTTCATGTATCGCTGCCATCCACAAATAGCGAAGGTCGTTGAACTGATACAAGACGGGGCGATCGGTGAAGTCCGCGTCATCCGATCAACATTCAGTTACCGATCCAATTTTAACCCACAAAGCCGAATTTTCAATCGTGAAATGGGAGGTGGCGGTATCCTTGATATCGGGTGTTACACGGCTTCAATGACGCGGAAAATGGCGGGTGCTGCTGACAACAAACTATTTCTGAATCCGATTGAGGTAAAAGGAAACGGTAAAATTGGACCTACAGGTGTTGATCACATCGCAGCGGCAACGCTCAAGTTTGAAAACGGTATTATTGGAGAGATAATCGCGGCTGTTGAGTGCAGCGTGGGTAGCAGCGTCTTCATTTACGGCACAGAAGGCTCCATCACTATCCCCAGCCCTTGGCTGCCCTCCTCACCTTGCCGCCACGCGAGAGAACCGCTGCCACTGGACACCGTCTTCCCATCAACAAAAATCATTGTTGAATCTCAGCAAAAGCGGGAAGAGATTACCGTTGATGTCGATCGAGACCTCTTTACCTATGAAGCGGATACAGTCGCGAACCATATTGCGGATCGCCAAGCACCCGCGATGTTTTGGGATGACACGCTCGGGAATATGCAGCTGCTTGACGCTTGGCTTGCCGAAGTGGGAGTCGTTCATTGATACGTGTGCAAATGTAGGATTTTAAATTATTCAGGAGTCACTACCGATGGTAAAGGACGAGATTTTTCAGGAACGTGTTGTGCGGGTCGAAAAGCCCTCAGCGCACTTTACACTACTTCGGAACGCTACCGGGGAATTCCTCGGTGTATCCGACACCAATGAACTTTCAGTCTTTGATTACGTTGACGATAAGGCAGTATGGAAACAAGTTAAAGGCAAGAATGCCTATAGCCATGTCGTCACGGAGATCCAACTTGAAACAGAAGCTGCTGACGCTGAAAACGGCTGTTACCTTCGTCACCAAGGCAATCTACTTGCAAGTGACGGCAGTGTAGCGAATAAAGGTGCTGTGTTTGCTGCTGGACACGGTCCGGCGCATCTACCCTCTGAGTCCCTCGAATCGTTTAAGGAAAACGGATGGGTTTGCCTTCCGTCAATCGTCGCACCCGATATTCTTGAAGAGTTAGAACGTGTGAGCTGTACAGGTCGCTGGGAGGCGGAAACTTATGAGCGACGTACGCCGCCGTTGAATGAGACCGCCGCAGTCGCCAAAATCATTACAGAGCCGGTCTCCTTGTGGCTGATGCGCCAATATATGAAAACGCATGAAATTCGCCTTGGCCACTCACCGGGATTCGCGATACTCGCGCCAGACGATGGTAAACGGAATGTGCAAGGTTGGCATTCAGATTTCCCTTACCTTTGGGGCATTGCCGGGAGTGAAGCCGTTAACCGAATACCGGTTCACCAGGTCGATGGGTTGGTTATGGGGGTTCAACGGAATCTTTGCGTCTCAGAATTTCGCAAGGAAAACGGGGCAACCTGTTTCAAACTCGGATCCCATACGCTCGGTCAAGGCCCTCCGATAGAGTGGATAAACGGAAATACCTCAAGGCAGGACGGATTTCGTGAGAGCGAAGGGTTGCCATACACTGGACCAGAGGCGGATGTAGTTGAAGCACCCGCGGGCAGTTACATCGTTTACGATTCTCGAATCTGGCATCGGGCAGGGGTGAACCGAACAGCACATAAACGCGCCGCTATGCTGCAGGCGGTAATCCCAATGTTTATCATGCCGTTCATGGACACCAGTCGCCCGTATAAAGATTTTATCCACAGTCCGCTCGCAGAGGAACTAACGGAACTTGAGCAGAAAGAACTTGAGGCACTTATGATAAATAAGATGGTCGGTCCAGCCGGGCATCTGGCGATCACAGTTGACGAGGAATTGACTGATAGAATTGGTGGACGTTCATACGCGCGAAGGAGATAAATTTAATGCGAAAACCGAAGATTGCATCGGTAGGTTGCGGCTGGGTAGCAAAACGTTGGCATTTACCAACAATCGCCGAGTTAACAAAAAGAGGAGATTTAGATTACATCGCTGTGTGTGATGTTGATGCCGATGTCGCTCGCGAGGCGGGTGAGACGTATGGTCTCCCGTATTATACAGATGTCGAAGAGATGCTTGACAAACACAGCGATATTGATGTGGTAGACATCAGCACTGGTGATTATGAACACCACTCAGTAGCAAGACGAGCCGCTGAGCGTAAGACGCACCCGATCGTCGAAAAACCGATGGCTCCTACCCTTGCCTGCTGTGATGTGATCATAGATAGTTGCAAGGAAAACGGTGTTCACTTTGAAGTCGCCGAAAACTATTTTCGGATGCCGGGAGATCGGATCATCATCAAATTGATTCAGGAAGGCGTGCTTGGCGACATCATGCGTGTGCATTTTATCGAACCCTTTGGTCGTAGACCCTTTGTACATGGTGCGGGCAAGCCGCGCGGTATAGAGTCCGCAATATCTACATTTACTTCCCACTCTGGTGTCTGTATTGATATGGGTGTACACCGAATGTCCCAAATCCGGTTCTATGCCCAAAGCGAACCGAAAACAATCGTCGGAACGACAAAGCAGTTCGCTCCCAGCCCCGACAGAGTGTACGAAGATTGGGGACATGCCCTGATTGAATTTGAGAGCGGCGCGGTTGGGGTCTATGAAACCTCTCAAGTTGGGGAGGAGACAATCAAGTACAGACAGATTATGGGAACGAAAGGTGTGATATTTGATACCGACTATTGGACACCAGATTTTCCGCTGCGTGCCCTCGTCAACGGCGAAATGAAAGATATTCCGATTGAGACGGAACGGCATCAGGTCGACGGTGTGGATGTCCTATCAAGGATTGTCGTCCATACCGACCCGCAGATTGTCTATGAGAACCCTTTCAGAACTTATGCGATAGACGACTGGAACGTCGGCACCGCTGAGGAAATCATGACGATTGCGCGGGCAGCACTCACAGGGGAGCCGCCGGAATACGGCATTGGCGGTCGAAAAGATGTGGAGATGTGCATAGCACTCTACGAATCTTCGCGTTTAGGGATGACCCCGATTTCACTACCGATAATGGAAACGACGGGTTATGAGCAGATGGTTCATGATGAGTTTGCCGAGAAGTTCGGTTATGCGCTTGAGGATAAGTAGTCGTGAGCTGCAGATGTGTAAATATTTTTTAAAATATTGGCATGTTTTCTATAAAAAGTGGTATACTTTAGAGAGACAGATACACAAGAAACCATCGGTTTCATAATTTGAAGTGTGCAAACTATAGTCCTCATATATGTTCGACATCCACGAAATCATCTCTTTTTTTCGAGGCGCGCTTGGACAGTTCGCTGATAGAAGTGCAAAGTGGCTGTTAACTAATCCAGTCAACCTACGCGGGCTCCTTGAAATCATCGGGAAAGACCTCGTCGCGTTGTTTGATTTCAGTAGAGTCCAGCACGTCAATACCACCTTTATTGCCGACAACCTACGCGAACAGGAGTCCGATCTGGTCTTTCTTTTGCCCTTCCGGGATACCGACGAAACAGAGGTAATGATCTACATCCTCATTGAACATCAGTCCACGGCAGACCCTGTCATGGGGTTTCGGATGCTGTCTTATATGTATCACATCTGGGATCACCAACGGCAGCAATGGGTCGCCGAGGGTGTCCCGAAGAGTCAATGGCGGTTTCGTCCGATCATCCCCGTTGTGTTTTACACAGGAGAATCGGAATGGCGATCCGTGATTTCAATGGAAACGTTGATGGATGTGCCAGAGGCACTCCTGCGGTTCGTTCCGAAGTTTGAGACGTTATTTCTCAGTATTCAGAACGAGTCCGATGCGAACTTACTGCAGACCGAGAGTCCGTTTGGGTGGCTGATGACGGTCCTCAAGCGTGCGAACACTACGGATCCTTCGGTGTTCCTCTCTGTCTTGGAGACATTGGGCAACCATCTCAGTGGTCTAAAGGAGTCGGAGCGTGCCGCGTGGATCCAAGCGGTCTACTATCTTCATCTTTTAGTTTTCCATAGACGTTCCATTGGCGAACGTGCCGACTTAGAGCGGATCGTCTCCGAACATCACGAGATTTTGAACCTTTCTCAACAGGAGGTAACCCTCATGCAAACTATGGCTGAACATTATCTACAACAAGGCATTGAACAAGGCATTGAACAAGGCGCGAGAGATACGACAATACGAAATATATTAGCACTACTCCGATCAAAGTTTTCAGGAGAGGCTGTCAATGAGATTGCTCGCGCGCTACAACATATTAACAATGTGAAACAGCTGGAACAATTGCTGCTCGCTGCCGCCCAGGCACCAAACCTTGATGCCTTCAAACAAATACTTATTAAACAAGGTAGAGATTAAGGTGCACGATCACGATTGAAAATAGACTGGCACTTCTCACAGCGGGCTTTCCGCATGCGGATGTGTCAATATTTTGTCAATTGTCAGAAGCAGGATTAGCAGTTCGCAGTTAGTCGTTAGTTGGGATTAGGAAAGCCCTTGGATAAAGAATCCGCGAAGGTAAGAGGACAATCATTCCTGGAGTGGGGACAATTCCGCAATAAGAAGCCATTATTTGACAAGAAGGTTTTCGGATTATATGGAATTACGCAAAGCCATTAGTAGCATCGTTTTCATCGCAGCCTGTCTCGGTGTTGGTCCCCCTATTTACACAGCGATTGATAAGCATACGATTATAGGTATCTGGCTTTTCGATGAAGGCATTAGCGATGGTGTCAAAGACGCGTCGGGCAATGGGCATGATGGCACTGTCGTGGGTACGCCTGAAGTTGTAGATGGTAAATTTGGCAAAGCCCTCTCTTTTGGGGGTGAGGACACAGTTGAGATTCCACACCATGATAGATTTTCGACCCTGACCTTTACGCTCATGGCTTGGGTGAATATCGAGGGAAGCAGACGTGGCTACCAAATGATCGTCGGTAAAAATGATTGGCCGTATCGTAACTATGCGATGTATGTTCACACCGAAGGTTACCGCTTGCACTGTTCGTTTTGCGCAGGTAGATGTATGGGAAATATTAATAGCCATGCGACAATTGTCGATGGCGAGTGGCATCATATCGCTTTCACTTACGACGGTACGGTTGAACGTATCTATGTTGATGGCGACCTTGACAACGACAGAGAGATAGCAGTAAAACCAGGAACAAACACAGCTCCAGTGATTATCAGCAGACCGTCCTTCAGAGGCATTATTGATGAGGTGTTTATTGGTAGTACCGCTATCTCAGCAGATAATGTGAGAAGAACTTTCGAGGATGGTATTACAGAATTTATTCTTACACCCGTTGAACTGACCTCAAAACTCACAGTAACTTGGGCAGCGATGAAAAGCAGTCGTAATTAAGGTGAATAATGGGGACTTTAAGACAGAATACGTAAAACCTATTTCATTTATTTGACACACCCACATTTCTGTGATATAATTAAACCCAAATTTAACCCATAGCGGTTTTCCATGAGGAGCATACGAAGATAGTTTCGGATCTGCTTTAATATCTTCTATTTTTGAAAATGAGTCTCAAGTTCACGAAACCACCCTCGTTTATAAAACGGATAGACTGGCTACGTTTCCTTTCACCCCCAACCCCCTACAAATTTGTCGCACTCACGAGTGTCCTACTATCGTGTTGTCTCACCTTCGCTGAAGCCACAACACGAGAATACTGGATCGCCGCGGAGAAGGTCGAATGGAATTATGCACCGAGCAGACAAAATCTCATCAGACCCGCGATGGGATTAGGCGTTTGGGGCAAGACACTCGTCTATGAAAAATACCGCTACATTCAGTATACCGATGACACCTACACGACACAAGTCGAACAACCCGTGTGGATGGGTATCCTCGGACCGCAGCTCCATGCTGTCGAAGGCGACAGCGTAAAGGTACATTTCCGCAATCGTGCCGATAAGCCACTCAGCATCCACGTCCACGGATTACAATATGATGAAGAAAATGAAGGGGCAGATATGAAAGGTGCCGGTGCCGCGGTGCAACCCGGTAACACATTCACTTATCACTGGGAAGCAAATAGCGATGCTGCACCGGGACCGAACGATCCATCCTCTATTGTCTGGCTTTACCATTCACACGTCGATGCAGTTACCGAAGTCTACGACGGCTTAATCGGAACTGTTGTCGTTACGAAAAAAGGGATGGAACGCGCCACAGATGACCCGCGTCCCAAGGATATCGACATAGCATTCACGACTTTATTCCTTGTCTTTGACGAAAATGGTCGTAAAATCGTTAAAAGTGGGCAGCGTGAGGAATATGAATCCGCTGAAGAAGCCGAAGAGGGAAACCTCAAGCATACGATTAATGGCTTTATCTTCGGCAATTTACAAGGTTTGGAAGTGGAACAAGGCGACAGCGTCCGTTGGTATCTCATCGGATTAGGCACTGAAGTCGATATGCACACGGCACATTGGCATGGACAAACGGTCCTCAACGCCGGAAAACGTACTGACGTTGTAGAACTACTTCCGGGCAGTATGGTCACAGTGGATATGACAGCAAAAACACCCGGTAACTGGCTCTATCACTGCCATGTTGCAGATCATATTACGGCAGGTATGAACACCCGTTGGCGGGTCGGACTGAAGCGTTAAGTGTCCACACTCACCCAATAATTCCGAACTTATTGCCAATACATTTGACTAAAATTACAGCACCTTGATTTCTATAGATGCTCTATCCACTTATAAAAGGAGATATAATGTTTAAAAATCGCTTGAGTTTATTCAAGCACGTTTTATCGGTTTTGCTGGTACTCACCTTTGTTGGACCCGTTGTTACATCGAATCACGCTGATGAAACATTGACGATCTACTCCGGACGTAGCAAAAGTCTCGTTGAACCAATTATCAAGCAGTTTCAGGAAGCAACCGGTATCCAAGTGAAGGCGAATTACGGGGGAACAACGCAGTTAGCCGCTGCACTCCTAACAGAAGGCGACAAAAGCCCCGCAGCCCTCTTTTGGGCACAAGATGCTGGTGCGCTCGGTGCTGTTAGCAAAAAAGAGATGTTTGAAAAACTCCCAGAAACTATACTCACGAAAGTCTCCTCAAATTTTCGCGACGCTGAGGGTTTTTGGGTCGCCACAAGCGGCAGAGCCCGTGTTCTCGCCTATTCCCCAGCGCGCGTCAAAATGGAAGAACTCCCGAAAAGCATTTTCGACTTAACGCAACCGATGTGGAAAGGTAGAGTCGGTTGGGCACCAACCAACGCTTCTTTCCAGGCCTTTGTCACTTCTCTGCGCGTGCAAGTCGGTGAAGAAAAGACAAAAGAATGGCTGCTCGGTATGAAAGCAAATGGTGTAAAAAAATATGCGAAGAATACACCCATCATAGAAGCACTCGCTGCAGGTGAAATCGATGCCGGTTTACCGAATCACTATTATCTGCTCCGATTCAAAAAATCGGACCCAGAGTATCCCGTTGCACAAACTTTCTTTAAGGCGAGCGATCCGGGAAATCTCGTCAACATTGCTGGTATCGGCGTGCTAAAGAGTGCCGAGAACAAGAAAGCCGCCCTGAAGTTTGTGGAATTCTTGTTATCTACCGAAGCACAGCAGTACTTTACAAGCGATGTTTTTGAATATCCTGTTACTGAAGGGGTAACCCAAAACGAAAATCTCGTGCCGTTATCCGAACTAATCAAAATGGCTCCGGTATTTAACCTCAATGATATGGACGATCTTGACGGAACAGTTAAGCTCCTACAAGCAGTTGAAGTTTTATAAACTCACAACTGATTCGGGAGATCAAGGCTACGGAAATTGAATGCCAAAACACAAACACTAAGTACACACCGATACTTCTTCATTCCCGCCGTTGTCGTTGGGATCGGTGGACTTATCCCGTTAGGTTATCTGCTCATCAAAGCGTTCGCAGCGGAAGGCCCAGCTCTTTTGGAGATTGTCTTCCGCCAGCGAAACGCAAGACTTTTCCTTAATACGCTCCTTCTGACGTTGGGCGTTCTCGTCCTGAATCTGCTAATAGCGACACCTGCTGCATGGTTAACAAGTAGAACCCGCCTGAAAGGTAAACCCATCTTTACGGTCCTGAATGTACTACCGCTCGCAATTCCGGGCTACGTAATGGCGTATGCTTTACTCGCACTCGGCGGAAACACGGGTATCGTTGTGCAGTTATTCGGCGTGAGTATTCCGCGTCTAAGTGGTTACGGGGGCGCGCTCCTTGCACTCAGTGCTTATACCAGCCCATACCTTTTTTTGAATCTACGCACCGCCTTACAAGGACTTGATCCAAGTCTCGAAGAATCGGCGCAGAATTTGGGTTATCGGTACCCAGAGATTTTTTGGCATATCATCCTTCCGCAATTGCGTCCTGCCTTTTACGCCAGCGGGCTGCTCATCAGCCTACATGTACTCGGGGACTTCGGGGTTGTGTCGTTGATGCGCTATGAGACCTTTAGTTACGCGCTCTACATTGAATACACCCTCTCCTTTGAACATACTTATGCGGCGTGGCTCGCGCTGATGCTTCTTACCTTCACAGGATGCCTCCTCTATCTTGAGACGAAGTTGCTGAAACAAGTGACACTCCACCGTGCCGGACGCGGGACTTCTCGGCAGTCCTCTCAGATTGCACTCGGCGTGTGGCGCGTTCCAGCTTATTTCTACCTCTGCCTGCTCGCAGTCATAACCGTGATCATCCCAACTGGCGCTATATTTATTTGGGTATTGAGAGGATTCGATATTTCTGTCTTGCAAGGTCTTGTAGATGCACTGATGGGTTCACTTTCCGTTGCGATGCCTACTGGTGTTCTGTGTGCAATTCTGGCAGTGCCGTTGGCTTATATCGAGGTCCGACACCCGTCGCGAACATCAAATATGTTGGCGCGTGCCGCCTACGTAGTTTATGCCATACCACCGCTTGCATTTGCTTTATCGCTCATCTTTTTTATTCTGAACACTGCGCCTTTTATTTATAAGACGTTACCCGTACTAATCTACGCCTGCACGCTACATTTCTTGGCAGAAGCCATTGGACCCGTTAGGAGTTCGCTCTATCAAACCTCACCACATTTGGAAGAAGCCGCTCGTTCTCTCGGCTACTCGCCACTCCAAGCATTTCTCAGAGTGCTTTTACCGATTCTGCTCCGCGGTATGCTAACTGCCACCGCTCTGGTCTTCCTCGCAACAATGAAGGAATTACCATTTACATTTCTCTTATCACCACCGGGATACGAGACACTTGCCCTCAATGTTTGGAGTTATACATCAGAAGCCATGTTTGCCGAAGCCGCACCTCATGCCCTCGCGATCTTAATCTTTTCTGGAATATTTGTCGGATTAATCATCCGCCATGAAGGACAGACATAAAGTCTATCTACACAATAGGAGAAACAAATTATGACAAGTGGAAATAAGATTCTCAATATCATTTTTGTATTCGCTTTGTTCCTATGCTCCATCCTTGGTTGTCTGCCTGTGGCGACCCAAAATATAGTTCGCGTTGATGGTGGCATAACGGAAGTCTACGAGATATCCGAGAGCGGTCTCGGTTCAATTCAGAAGTGGATACTTCCAGAAAGACGCGCCATCAATCGAATCGAAATCTACTTTGATCCGATCGAACCTCTAAAGAATATGACCGTTTACGCGCGGATGGGTGAAGACAAATGGCGGATCGTTAAAGCCTTCAAAACACCCATCCGAAAATCGCCCCATATCATCCGCACGCCTCTTGTTACCGATGGCATTCGCATTGTTCTGTCATCATCAATGGGCAGTATAGACCAGATACGCCTCTACGGATCCGCACCGGAAACAGCATCCGAGAGTCCCTTTTAACGCGCTTTATTGCACAATTTTCCAACATTTTCTCCACAAGTTTGTCAAAGTATGATAGACTACCCATAAATTTTTAATTAGTGGACAGGAATGAACATATTATCCGATTTTTTAACCTTTTCACCGCTCATAACGATGGGAACCGACGCGCTCAGGGTGATTCTCGCGTTTGTGCTTGGTGTTTTTATTGTTAACATTTACCGGTGGACCCACGCCGGAATTCCACAAAAATCGTTTACAGATACACTCATTATTTTGTGTATGCTGATTTCAGTTGTGATGGTCATCATCGGCGATAGTATAGCCCGGGCGTTTAGTTTAGTCGGGGCGTTATCTATTATTCGGTTTCGCACGGCTATCCAAGACCCACGCGACATAGGTTTTGTTTTTTACGCGTTGGCTGTTGGAATGGCGATTGGTGCCGGAAACCCATCCGTAGCAGTTTTGGCGGCGTTCCTCATCGGTATCATTATACTCGGCATATACCATTGGCATGAAAATTTCAGTAACAATAACGAGTTCAGCCTCGAATTCTGCCTACCACCGGAACCGAGTTTTGAGACTGTTTATCGCCCCATTTTTGATAGACATCTGATTTATGAACGTCTGATTGAGAAACGCATAAAGAAAGCCGGTGTCGTCGAGTTGAACTACAGGGTTAAGTTGGAAAACCCAGAGGACTGGCTCGTTTTTTTTAACGAACTATCAAACATCGAAAGTGTGACAGATGTGAAACTGGACAAAGAATAAACACAGAAGAGTTTGAAAACGCAAACTCCTCTATAGCAGACATATCTCAGACTGAAAAGGAAATACAATGAAACAACTTAAATCGATTGCACTGATTGTACTAATAGCTATTGGTTGGATAATATCTGCGGATGCCCAAGACGACCAGAAAACACCTAAACTCTCAGACGAACAGAAACGATTCGACCACAACGGGGACGGACAACTGAGTGAAGAAGAAGCAGCAGTCATGCTTCGAGTGACAAACGTAGAGGCATTCACTGGTGATAAACTCAGCCGCGAAGAGGTTGAAAGGATTCGAGCCAGTATCGCCCCCGACAGAGACGGGGCAGACTTTGGTAGAATGCCACCAGGTTTTGGTGGCATGCGAGGCGGGTTTGGTGGTGGACGCCGTGGACCGGGACCAGCTGAAAAACTGGTGGCACAATTCGATAAAGATGAAGATGGAAAATTAACCGGAACCGAGCGACAAGTCGCCCTGGATACACGAGGCGGGGGGAATGTTACACTACTCAACGAATCAACCTTAAAAGAGAACGTCCAGAACGATGTACAGAGCAGCTTGGCTTCTGCCCCAGAAGATTCGCCGTCACTTTACGACACCTACACATTTCGGACCCTCTATCTCCAGTTTCACCATGAAGACTGGTATCAGCAGATGAGCGCGTTTTACCGGACAGACGTTGAGGTGCCAGCCGAACTGATTGTTGATGGAAAGGTGTATCCGGAGGTCGGTGTCCACTTCCGAGGCAGCTCCTCATATTTTACCGTTAACTCGGAGAAAAAATCTTTTAATATTGCTGTCGATTATGCTGAAGATGGACAACGTCTCTACGGCTACAAGACCCTCAATCTACTCAATGGACACGTTGATGCCTCCTTCCTCCGCGAAGTCCTTTACAACCGAATTGCGCACGACTACATTCCGGCGATGAAAACAAACCTCGTAAAATTGGTCGTCAATGGTGAAAATTGGGGTGTTTATATCAACCTTCAACAATACAACAAAGACTTTCTCGCCGAATGGTTTGGAACGAGAGATGGTATCCGTTGGAAAATCGGTCCCGGGGGCGGGGGTGCGCTGACGTATAGCGGTGAAAACGTGGAAAGATATAAAGAGGCGTACCAACTCAAAACCAGCAATGTTGAAAACCCTTGGGAAGATCTCATCAGACTCTGCAAAATGCTTGATGACACAACACCTGATGCGGAACTCGTGGAGAAGCTTCCCTCCTTGCTTAACATCGATCAAGTCCTATGGCAACTCGCTGTATCAAATGTCTTCATGGATGACGACAGTTACATCCACAAAGGCGGGGACTATACCATCTATCAAGATGTCAATGGCAGATTTCACCTTGTACCGCACGACAACAATGAAAGTATAAGATTCGCTCGTGGAGGCGGACGTGGCGGTGGTCCCGGTGGCAACTGGTCGTGGGGTGAAGTGACAGATGGAATGGTATCCCCTGTTACGCATGAAAACAATCGGGGGCGACCCCTTATTAAGCGGCTCCTCTCGAATCCACAGTGGCGTGCCCGCTACCTCGCACACGTCCGGACTGTCGTAAATGAATGGCTCGATTGGGAAGTACTGGGTCCCATCGTCAACGAATATATGGAACTCATCGATACGGAAGTCCAGCAAGATGATAAAAAACTTTACGGATACGACGAATTCAAGAATCGAGCACCTGCGGACCTTAGGGATTTTGTAAACCGTCGCCGCGAGCATCTCTTGAATCACCCAGAACTCGACAGGCCAACCCCGAAAATTCTCTCTGTTAATATTGAATCCGAAACGGATCCTATACAGAGCACCCCTGTGTTAGTTAAAGCGACGCTTGATGAATCAGTTGCAGTTGATTCTGTTTTGTTGTATTATAGTACCGAACGTTATGTTGTTTTCAACGAGGTCCCGATGACAAAGCGCGACGGTCGTTACGTTGGAAACATCCCTGCTTTTCCACCAGGAACAACGGTTTATTATTACGTTGAAGCAAATGCGGTGAAAACATACGGGACAACCGCTTTTTCACCCGCACGCGCAGAACCCAACGCCGCACACTATCGGGTCAGTGCTTCCGTCGCAAAAGAATCACCTATCGTTATTAACGAACTGATGGCAGCCAACACGAAGAGTCTCGCAGACCCACAAGGACAATACGAAGATTGGCTCGAGTTACATAACCTCACCAATGATACAGTAAACCTCTCTGGAATGTACTTAACAGATAAAATAGACAACCTGAGAAAATGGGCATTTCCAGAGAATACAACGATTCTAGGACGAGGCTATCTCCTTGTATGGTTGGATGAAAACGGCAAAGCCGAAACCGGTCTACACGCCAACTTTAAGCTGTCCCGTAACGGTGAGACCGTAGCACTTGTGGATACCGATGCACGTGGAAATCAAGTACTTGACAGTGTGACGTTTGAAAAACAGGAGAGAGATGTTGCCCTCGGCAGATGGCCAAACGGCAGTGGGAAACTCAAACAGCTCCAAACCACACCCGGAAAAGAAAACACGCTTCACTAAAAAACGAACCTTTTGTTCGCTGTTATGTCTAATCTAATAGCAGAAGGGTTACGAGTTATAGGTTTATTGTTACATCAGGAACTCTTAACTGACAACTGATAACTGATAACTGACAACTCTAAAAAGCATTTTCTTTATCCTTGTTGTTTGGAGAAAAAATATGTCCGTTGCAACAGTCTTTTCAGCGACTATGGAAAATTATTCGGAGATGAGCAATACAGCAGAATTAGATCGCGCGCAGGAACATGAACTTGTCTTGCGCTGCCAAAAGGGTGATGTTGATGCGATGGGAACCCTCATTACGCGCTATCAACATTGGGTCTACAATATTGCTTACGGCATACTTGGTCATCACCAAGATGCAGAGGATGTCGCCCAAGATGCGTTTCTCTCCGTATGGGAAAACATCGGAAAATTCGAGTTCCGTTCCCAATTTTCTACATGGCTCTACCGTATCGTGAAAAACAAGTGTTTTAATCATATTGATCAATACCAACGCCGGAAAACCGATCCGATGGAAATTGACGACTCACAGCCATGGGTCCCACTTGATTCAGCAACCCCGGAAGACGAGGCACTACGGTCAGAAGAAAAAGATATTGTGCATAAGGCACTCGCGAAACTCAAAGATAGTTATAGAGAAATACTTGTGCTAAGGGAGCTGCGAGAACTCTCTTATGAAGAAATATCCGAAATCCTCGGCTGTACGCTTGGACGAGTCAAATCTCGCTTACATGAAGCCCGAAAAGCACTCAAAACAGAACTGGAGCGAGTCGTGTGGTAACTATTTCATTTACCACTATCCTCGATTGAAGATATGAATCATCGCCAAATTCAAAACGCATTATCTGCTTACTTAGACAACGAATTAAGTGCAAGCACGCGAAAGCAGGTTGAGGCACATCTGCGCACCTGCGATGAATGTTCTGAGATGCTCGCAGTGTTCCAAGAAAATAGTGCCAGAATCAGAGACTTCGTGCATCCCTCACCACCTATCAAAGAAATGGTGATGGCAAAGATACACGAACAAATCCAAGATGAATTGTCAGCCTATTTAGACAATGAATTAGCACCAGATACGCGAACGCGAATAGCAGCACACCTCCGCACCTGCGATGATTGTTCTGACATGCTCACAGCGTTCCAGCAGAATCGTGAACAGATCAAAGGACTTGAACACCGTGCCCCTGCATCAATTCAACACGCAGTCATGGCACAGATACGCCAACAGGCTACTGTAGAGAAACCCACCCGCACCCTACAATTACCGGATATTGGGGGATGGCTATTGGATTTTGGCCGTTGGTTTCTCCGTCCTGTTACCGCAGGGGCGACCGGTATCTTGACGCTCGCCTTGATTCTGGGAGCTCTTTACTTTTATCCAACTGCTCCTCAATATGAAGAGACGCTCGACTTCTACTATGGTCTTCATACAGAACAATTAACAGATTATCCATCGCGCTTAAACGGCAATAGCATACAATCTGAGGAACCCCTGGAATCAGGGGGTGATGACGAACTATTTCTCAACCTCTATTTGGAGAATGTAGGGAATTAAATTTTTCCCAGCAGGTAACCGACAGGTGAACCGATGCTAACCCATAAATATCTAATGTTTCATAAGTACCTCCGAGTTAAGTTGGCCCCTTTGTATGGTCTAATTTTAGCCTTTTCGCTGTGCATATCAGACACCCTTTTTGCTGACATCAGCACGCTTGAACATATCGCTGAAGCCGAGCGTGAAGTCAGCTATGTCGGTATCCGCTTGAAAACGTTCATTTCGTCAAGAGGCACTCGGACTTTTGAAGAGTATGTCATTCACAAACCCGGAGATACTTCGTACAGGAAGTTAGTCTCTGAAGTCGGTGGGCGTCAGTCGCTTGGTGCCACTCAAGACAGAACCGAACGACGGAGAGACGATAGGCGAAGAGGTCGCGATGAGAATAACAGAGACGATCGTAGAAGGGAGCAAGAACGAAACAGATGGCGGCAGGTCAAAAGTCCTTTTCCCGAAAAAGAGATTCAACTCATAGCCAAAAACTATAACCTCGAACACAATCCTTCGGATGAAAAAATCGCCGATTATGACATAGATATTCTCATTATTAGCCCGAAATTTGTCGGTAGACCGACGAAACATATCTTCTTTGCACGCGACAATGGTGTTATTTTGCGGGTAGAAGATTTAGACCCCGAAGGGGTCCTTCGGGAAATGTCTGTTTATACCCGAATTAGTTTTGATCCAGAAACCGTGGAACGCAAGTGGAAAAAGTTTCAACAAGAGATACAACCGGAACCACAGCGCAGCTCCTCTATTTCGCTTGCCAAGGCTGAAAAGGTCCTCGAAACGAAACCGATCCAACCGGCATACCTGCCACCCGGGTTTCAGTTGGAGGATGTCCACAACATAAAAGGTAGAAAAAATACAATCCATCTGATTTATACAGACGGATTGTTAGGTTTCTCTATATTTGAAACAACAGACGAGCCAACACGTCGAGATCGGGATCGACATAGAGGATCAGATGTAATTGAGATTGAAGGCACACACGTGCATAAACATCAGCGCGGACCGACGTATGCTTTCAGCTGGTCGAGTGGGGATATTCACTTCTTCCTATTTGGTGCAATGCCCGCTACCGAAATGGAACAGGTAGTCAAATCCATTATTCAAAAAGCGAACGAAAAGTAAGGAGACACTATGCAGATATACAAGGCTATTGTGTTAGGCATCATTGTTACAGGATTCCTGTCCGTCGGTAACACCGGAGCCGACAGCATCAAGGACGAACTTGAAGCATCACCCCGCCACGGCGAGTGGGTGAAAGTCACAACCGCCGATGGACGCACCGTCAATACATTTGTCGTTTACCCGGAAGTGAAGGAACCCGCAACGGCTATCATCGTTATCCATGAGATATTCGGACTCACCGATTGGATCCGGCTCGTCGCCGACAGACTCGCTGCTGAAGGATTTGTCGCAATCTGTCCTGATTTGCTTTCGGAAATGGGACCTGATGGCGGCGGTACAGAAAGTTTCGAGTCGGGGGACGATGTCCGACGGAGCATCCGAGAACTCTCACCTTCCCAAGTCACATCCGATCTCGATGCGATTCAGAAATATGCTCAAGACCTGCCCTCAACCAACGACAAGGTCGCGGTTTCTGGATTCTGTTGGGGCGGTGGACAAACCTTCAGTTACGCCGTCCATTCCGATACAATCGCTGCAGGGTTTGTGTTCTACGGTCGTGCTGCAGCCATAACGGACGTTCCGAAAATATCAGCACCCATCTATGGTTTTTATGGTGAGAGCGACAACCGCATCAACGCTACGATTGATGTTACCAAAGCCGCAGCCGATGCTACAAACGTCACCTATGAACCGGTTATCTACGAAGACGTTGGACACGCATTCCTAAGACGCGGCATGGCAGAAGATGCAAATGACGCACAGAAAGCCGCCACTAAAGCGGCGTGGGAACGGTGGGTATCCCTCCTGCAAGGATTATAATCTATTCTTCTTCTGAATCCCAGAAAAAGTGTTGCAAAATTGCCTCTGATTTGTTAAAATATGTGCAGGCAAGAAAAACAAATGCGAGAGGTTTTCTGGGTTGGCGACTCTAAGAAACGCCTTTTAGAATTCCCAGATGGTGTACAGCAAGAAATTGGCTATACATTGGAAGGTGTGCAGTCGGGCGTAACCCCGCATAAGGCTAAACCTTTGAAAGGATTTTCAGGAGTATATGAAATTGTAAGCAGTTACGCTCGGGATACCTACCGAGCGGTTTACGTCGTGAATCTGGGAAATCTGATTTATGTTCTGCACTGCTTTCAGAAGAAGTCCACACGCGGCAGACAGACTCCTAAGAGAGAAATCGATCTTATCCGTAGATGCTTAAATGCAGCAAGAATGCTTACACAAAAGGAGAGAGAAAATGACTGAAAAAAAAATTGAGGTTGAAAAAAGCAGCGGCAATATATTCCAAGATTTAGAATTTCCTAACCCAGAAGAATACCGTACAAAAGCCCGTCTTTCCTTAATAATTAATAGCATTCTAACCCAGAGCTGACTCACGCGAGACGCTGCTGCCAAACTTCTGGAACTCAGCGAACCAGAAATCACTGCCCTGCTAGATGGCAGGCTTGACGACTTTTCGATTGAATCCCTATTTTTACTAATCAGAAAACTGGATTGTGAGGTTAAAATTGTTGTCAATGGCACACCTGCGTACAACCCCGCCGTAGAGATTAACATCTCCATTCCCTTCTGACCCATGCTTGACGACAGTTGAATCTCTATAAAGGAACACACATGGCAAATCGGTTGGAAAACAAAATTGCTGTTATCACCGGTGCAGCACGAGGTATCGGTGCGAAAAGTGCCAAACTTTTTGCAGGTGAAGGCGCATCTGTCGCCATCTGGGACGTGAACGTTGAACGTGGGGAAGAAACCGCGCGGCAAATCCAGACAACGGACGGAACAGCAATCTTTTGCGCGTGCGATGTAACCGATGCCGAGCAGATTGAAAATGCTGTTGCACAGGTCACTTCCGAACTTGGTAACCCAAACGTTTTGTTTAACAACGCCGGTATTGCTGTCGTTGGTGAATTAGAAGAAATCTCTGAAGCAGACTGGGATCGACAATACGCCGTCAATGTAAAAAGCATTTATCTTGTCTCTCGGGCAATCATTCCACTGATGCGGGAAGCCGGTGGTGGTTCAATTATCAATATGGCGAGCGAATCGGCGTATGTCGGGTTCCCGATGCATCCCGCCTATACCTCCTCCAAAGCCGCTGTAGTGCATCTCTCACGCAGTATGGCAGTTCGGTATGCCGAGGATAACATCCGTGTCAACAGTCTCTGCCCCGGCACGATTAACACCGAACTCTACCAAGAATTCCTATCCAAACAGCCCGATCCAGAAACCATCAACAAAGAGATTAAAGAAATGCATCCGTTGGGTATCGGTGAACCCGAAGACATCGCTTGGGCAGCGGTTTATTTAGCCTCCGATGAATCGAGATATATGACGGGTGCCCCGATGCTCGTCGAGGGTGGTATCCTGTCGCTCTAAAAGTCCCGTGTAGCGTAAATTGTTAGTTTGCACAGAATAAAGCACAAACGCTCACTAAAAGGTAAGTTTGCGCTACAAACCCTCCTTATCAAACCCACATTTTATTTCATTTTCCCAACTTTCTGCAAAATTAAGCAACCTTTTCGACCTTAACTCGCGTCATATATTACAAAATGCTCTGTCTGGCGTTGAGAGATAGCAAGGTTGTGGCGTTGAGATTATTGCACAAATTTGGGCATTTGTCGTTATTGTTTTTGCCCTATTTGGTGCAGCGTTTTCCTAAAACCTACCCAATCTCGCATTCAATCAACTACTAATCGGATTGGCACATAAATTGCTTCACGTAAATCAAAGGAGTTTCTCTATGCAAAAACGATTGTACACAATAGGGTTAGCTGTATTCCTGCTGGCAAGTTGGATAGTTCCCATCGCTCACACAGCAGAACTCAAAATCGAAAAGATCTTCACCCAAGTAGACGGTTTGGCATCCAATACAGTCCTCACCATTTTTGAAGACAGCCACGGTACAATGTGGTTTGGAACGACCGATGGCATCACCCGTTACGACGGAGAAAACTTCCAAACCTTCACAACAGAAGATGGATTAGCACGAAACACAATCGGGCTTATCTTTGAAGACCGGCAAGACAACCTCTGGTTCGCGGACGGTATGCTCTCAAGTCTCCTGGATAGAGGCAAACCGATGGATATGTCCTACATGGCAATGCCACTGAGTGAACTCGCTAAAGAGATTGACAGTGAACTCGCTACGGAGATTGACAATGAAACTCCGACAGAAACAGCGACACCTGCTCCATTAAGAGGCGTGAGTCGCTATAATGGACAGGCGTTTCGGATTTTTACGACAGATGACGGTCTCCTTCGCGATACCGTTAAGGATATATTTGAGGACAAAACGGGAACGCTTTGGTTGGCGACATCTTCGGGTATGAATTACTACGATGGTGAAAAGTTCTATCATCTTATTATGCACGGTCCCATAGGCATGGACATATTACCCGATTGGTGGAGTCAGGTCACGGCAATTGCCCAAGATACAGCAGGCAATTTTTGGTTCGGCAATACCGCTGGAATTACCTACTATAATACCGAAACCTCCCTTTTCCGTCATTTTGGTGTTGATGCGAATTTTACCCCTTTTGAAGAGATGGCGAAGGCGAGAAGCGCAAACATAACAGATTTGCAGTTCGATGCCAAGGAAAACCTCTGGATGAGTCGAGAAAGCGGCGGTGAGGAAGACAGCGGCATTCGCAGGTACGATGGGAAAGAGCTGGTCACTTTCCCACTCAGTGAAGCACTTCCTATGAACAGCGTTGACAACATCATGCTGGATAGCAAGGGAAACCTTTGGTTTGCAGGTGTTAAAAATCTACCATCAGTAATAAATGAAACCGAAGACAGCGTAAGTAGGGTCTTCCCCGAAGTTGGTGGCGGTATCAGTGTCTATAACGGTGAAACGTTCCAAAACTTCAACACAGATGACGGTCTACCAAGCAATCGAGTCTGGTCGGTATTTGAAGATAGCAGCGGCAAACTCTGGTTCGCTACGGATGCCGGTGCTGCAGTTGGGATGTATCTCCCCTCTGAAAAATAGCCATCGTCTGTCAGCTATCCGCTGCCCGTAAAGAAACGACTCTGAAACGCCTGCGTCTTTGCTGACTGCTGACTGCTACTAAAAGGAGATAAAACACATGCAAAAGATAATTCAACACATCACTTGCTATTTCATAGCGATTCTCTTCGGAACTTCCTTGCTGTTAACCGGTTGTATAAAAAAGGAAATTACGCGTCAAGCAGATTGGGAAACCCATTTCACAGACATCCACTTTTCGGATGCCAAACACGGCTGGATTGTGGGACACCAAGGCTGGATTCTCCATACGGCTGACGGAGGTATAAGCTGGGAAAAACAGACGGTCAATACAAATGAAGATTTTAAATCGGTGTACTTCACAAATCTCCGTAACGGTTGGGCAGTTGGGGACAAGGGGTTAATCGCAACTACGGACGATGGCGGACGGCATTGGACAGTCCAAAAAACTGAGATTTCTATGCTATTTTTGGATGTCTTTTTTTACGATTCAAAGATCGGTTGGATTGCCGGACAAGATGGGATGTTCTACACAGAAAACGGTGGAAAAACATGGCAGCATCAGGACGTGAGTGAGTTTCAAATTAAAGGCGTTTTCTTTGTAGATAAAGAGCGCGGATGGACAGTCGGTGACTACGACCGAATCTTTGCTACCACTGACAGCAGTGATACGTGGCGGAGACAAGATAACCTTGTTAAGACAGATACCGCAACGACGGTCTGCAACCTCCACACCGTATTTTTTATCAGTCCTTATGCGGGGTGGTGCGGTGGCACAGATGGCACGGTTTTTTATACCAACAATGGTGGCGCAGAATGGAGATCCCAGGCGAGTCGACTGCCGCCAATTTATGGACACGTCGCTCCGATTGTAAACAATTTCCATTTCCTCAGTGAGGATTATGGGCTTCTCGTTGCACAAGGTGGATTTATTAATCGTACGGAGGACGGCGGAGACAATTGGCAACTCGTAGAGACCCCAACAAAAAACGATCTGATGGGGGTCCAGTTCACAAGCCCTAAACAGGCGTGGGCAGTCGGTATGAACGGTACACTCTTGCACTCAGAAGACGGCGGTATAACGTGGGAAATGAAAAGTGGCACGACAGCGGATGCACTGCAGAGTGTGGCGTTCGCGGATGCAAACCGTGCGGTTGCCGTCGGAGAGAAAGGCACAATCACAACAACTGATGACAGCGGCAAAACATGGACGGATATAGAGATGGACACATGGCATCGTATCCGGAATCTATCTTTCGCCACCGATGAGGAAGGCTGGGCAGTTGGAGACGGCGGACTCATCCTCCACACTACTGATGCAGGTCAGACGTGGGAACGGCAAACCAGCGGGTGGTGGTATACCTTGAACGCTCTTCATTTCATTAATCCTCAGAAAGGATGGATCGTTGGAGACTTAGGTACTGTGCTTCACACCGCAGACGGCGGCAAGACGTGGGTACAGCAAACACCACGCTATTTTCACGAAATGATTAAAGGCATCTTTTTCCTCAATGAGCAAGAAGGTTGGGTGGTCGGTTGGCCAGGTATTATTTTTCATACAACAGATAGTGGTCGGACGTGGAAGCGACAGAACAGCAAGAGTTACAACGAACTCTACGCTGCTTACTTTATTGATAGACATACCGGATGGGTCGTCGGACAACTCGGTGAGATTCTACACACGCTCGACGGCGGAAAAACTTGGAAATTTCAACGGAGTGGGACACAGGCAAATCTAAACAAGGTCTATTTTGCCGATGAAAACCACGGGTTAATCGTTGGAGATGAAGGTGTCATTTTGACCACTATCAATGGGGGTGTGACGTGGGAGTTACAGAACAGCGGCACGTCTAACGATCTCTATAGCTTCTCGCTCTCACCTGAAGGCATCCTCGCTGTCGGTGAAAATGGTGTTGCGATGCGTTATGCTGTGGATACGGAGAAGTTTACTGTTGAACTGCCACCTGCTGCTGAAGAAGTCGCAGCAGCATTAGAAGCAAAACTCGTAGAACCTGTTGAATATCATTGGGAGATCATCCGATCAGGTGCCTTACAGACCTATTTCACGGATACCTATTTCCTGTCTGCGCTGCGCGGATGGACAGTTGGACACGGGGGTGTTATTTTAAATACAACAGATGGTGGCAAAACATGGCACCCACAACACAGTGGTGTAACAGAAGACCTGCAGCGTATCACCTTCATTGATGAGCAACACGGCTGGATCGGAGGTAATAGAGTACTCCTGCGAACCGAAAATGGCGGTGAGACATGGGAAGTAACCCGTGAAGGGTTGGAAACTATCTACTATATCGGTGCGATGCACTTTATTAATCCGCAAGTGGGTTGGCTCGGTGCGAATGATGCGCAAACGCTTCACACAAGCGATGGCGGCAAAAGCTTCCGATTGCAGAAAATAGGGCTTGGGGGCCCGCCTATTGACGACTTACACTTTATCAACATCAAAGAGGGTTGGGCAGTAACGGCACACAGGATGAGAGGCACTGGCTACATTCTGCATACCGTAGATGGTGGTGATCATTGGGATATCCAAGCCAGAACGAATCAATATGGGGTGGGTATTCATTTTATGAATGAGACCTCCGGTTGGGTGGTCCTGGCGAATGGGACATCACTTCTCACAACAGATGGCGGCACGACATGGAAACAGACGCTATCCAAAATGTCCGGTGGTACTCGACTCCATACCGTGAAATTCCGTAATCATAGGGAAGCTTGGGGCATCGCGAATGACAAGAAAGTTCTCACGACGCACAACCAGGGTAAGAGTTGGGAAACAATAAATGACTCACTCGGGAACCAACACTCAGCCCTTGGCGATGAAAGCTGGGTGCACCAAATGGCAAAAGAACAACTGCGCTCTGCCTTCAACGTGACAAACGCCCACATCCTTGAGGATGGACAGGGATGGATCGTCGGTGCGATGATGTCAGCACCCCGCACGACTGATGACTTTGTTATTGATGCCGACGAGCAAGTGCAAGATACGATAGGCCAGATTTATAGCACAACAGATTTCGGAAAAAACTGGCACCACCAACTCGGCAAACAGCGGAATACCCTCCGCGATGTGTTATTTCTTGATGAGCAAAACGGCTGGATTGCTGGGGATAACGGGGACTTATTTTCAACTGAAGACGGCGGACAGACGTGGCTACATTTAGAGAGTGGGACCACGCAACGTATCGTCGATGTCCACTTCACGAGTCTTGAACCGAAATGGGGATGGCTAATGCTCCGGGACGCAACATTACTGTACACGGAGGATGGATCCCAATGGACGGCACAAAACAAGCAAGAACGACGCCCACACGAGGAATTCTTTGCCATAAATGATGTCGCATTCGGTAACTTTTCTGAAGGTTGGGCTGTCGGAGAGCGTGGCGATATTATACACAATCCAGACGGAGGTACCACTTGGGGACGGCAGCGCACCTCAACCAGTAAACCCCTCACGAGCGTTGATATGAAATTCGCACCCCTCGGCTGGGCAGTTGGAACAAATGGTGTCACCCAACGCACCGTCAACGGTGGCGAATATTGGAAGTTCCACGAAACCCATACCGGTTCCGATCTGAAGGCAGTGTCATTCATCACGAAACGAAAGGGATGGGCAGCAGGACGTGGCGGAATTATACTGTTCACCACCGATGGCGGTTTCACATGGACATCACAAGCAAGTGGTATCAATCAGACGCTTTACGATATTCTGGCACTCTCTGAAGAAGAAATCTACGCCGTCGGTGCTTCTGGAACTATCGTTCACTCGACAGATGGCGGGGAAACTTGGGAACAGGAGCATACTCGGATTAATGACAACCTGTATGCAGTCACGCGGGTCAAGGGCAGCGATACGCTTTGGGCAGTCGGACAATTAGGTGTTGTCCTACGTCGTCCCAAGCGTTAACGGACATCCGTTTATTTCACAAGCATTTAAATATCGTGCAGAGGCATGTAAATATACATAGTCCTCCGCACGATTTTTTTGTTTTATGCACCCTTTTCGGTCTCAAATCGTATCATTAATTATAAAAGCATCCCACAGACCACTTCGCGAAAATTGGTTACACAAAAACCTGATCCTTGAACAATGAACGAAAGAGCATCCATAAAGGGAGTTTAATATGTTAATGACGTTAATTCAAAAAGAGATTATGCATCATATTCTGAGCGTTCGTTTCGTCGCGCTCCTTGTGATGTGTCTCCTTCTCGTCCCGCTGACCCTTTCCACCAATTACCGAAATTATCGCCAAAATTTAGTGGATTACCAAGAAGCCGTTAAACTCGCAAACATTGAAGAAACTACGATGAACCCAGGGATGCCACTGGATCCAGAAGTGGAAGTTTCCAAACTTTTCCTCAAACCGACCCCTTTGAGCGTCTTTGCAAATGGATTGGCAGATGCATTGCCGAGTTATCTTGGGATGACCCGCAATGGAATTACACAAGGAGCACCCGCCTTGGTTTCCTCTCTCTCCTATCTGTTAGGGCATCTCGATTTTCTGTTCGTCGTCGGTACCGTCTTCAGTCTACTCGCGCTACTGTTTACGTTCGATGCGGTTGCTGGAGAACGAGAAGCGGGTACCCTTCGGATTACCTTATCCAATTCTGTGCCGCGCGACCTATTTTTATGGAGCAAATTGATTGGCGGATACATAGTATTTGTCGTTCCGTTCCTTGTGTCGTTGCTGTTTGGCTTACTGATACTTGTCTGGCAAGGGTTCCCGCTCGGCGAACCTGAAATTTTTCCGAGAGTCCTCGGTCTAATTCTCATTTCATTGCTCTATATTGGTGTCTTTTTCGCAATCGGGACAGTGATTTCTACCTACTTAGACAATTCTAAGACGGCACTCATCGTTGCCTTTACCGTCTGGGTGTTCGCAGTCCTGATTACGCCACGCGTTGGGTTCCTTGCTGCCAAATTTATCGCACCAACACGGACTTCACAGAGTGTCTATATGGAAAAAACAGCCATGCGAGACAATTTCAACGCAGCACTCAAAGAAGAACAACACAAAATGGTCATGGCAGTACCCCCGGATGAGAAGGGATACAGATCCATAGGCGGGGAGATTGCAAAAAAAATTAATGAACGTATGAAACCCTTTGAAGAGGAATATAGATCGCAATTCCAGAACCGTGCTAACCAATTGGATCGGACTTACAAACGTGAAACCGAAAGGCAAGAACAGGTGGGACAGATGCTTTCCCGACTCACCCCGACATCTTCCTTAATTTATATCACTACAAACTTGACCCAGACTGGAAAGGCAAAGAGAGGCACCTATTTTCAAACAGGTGAGCACTATTATGAGATGCTCCATACAGATTTATTCAGTAAAATTATAGATTATACGCATAGCAGGCAAGATAGATCTGTCGAAATTACGCAACCACCTTCTGTGGAGATAACGACCTTAGGAGAAACGTTCCGTCAATCGGCGGTGGATGTGATGCTGCTCTGCTTCTTTGCAGTTATATTGACAACCGTAGCATTCCTGAAATTCTTCCGTTCCGATATTTGACACCAAGTACGACGCAGTCTGTTAATGATAACCGAATTACCAGTAACATCTAAAACGCGTCTTGAGAATATAGACGCATATTGTCAAAGGTTAAACTTCAAAGACGAGGCAATATAACACCCCTAAATTAAAAGGAGATGCTAAAAATGAAAAGCACTTTTCACCGAATAGACACTCTATTCAGACTTCCATGCTTCGCAGCTTTGGGACTCGCCATCTGTTTGTGGGGCGGCACCTATGCATATACACATAGTGCTGAAACTGGATCAAAGTATATCGGTCCCCACAATGTGCAAGAAGAGCAACTTTGGGGAGGCGCGTTGAATGTTCCAAAATATATCGGATCAAAGTATACCGGCCCCCAAAATGTGCAGGAGCTGATGAATGCGTTAGATGCAGATTACAATAATCGGCTCGCAAATATCAAAGTGCGTATATCTGGGAAGGTCACAACAGGGTCAAAAACTACGACTTATAGCAGCGACCTTACAATCAGTAAGATAGATGTCCGATATCCACGAGCGGAATGGCTTCAGCTGCTTTTGGATAAAGGCATCACTATAAATGATTCCCACGAGTATGCATCTTTGCTGTCAAAGCGTTACACTTTGGCACTCTTGGAAGACAATCCAGATTTGCAGCAGTCAGGGGTTCTCGGTATTCCACCAGCGGACGATTGGGAAACTTACAAAGCGGCTTACATTAATAAGTTGGTAAACGATCACATCAAGTTCCAGGAAGCTGCAAAACAGATTGAACGCAGTAAGGAACAAATCGAACGTGTCCAGAAGAAGTTGAAATCGCAACAACTTGTGCATGTTAGGAGGCAACTCGAGCACGCAGAGAAACAACTTGAACGAGCGAAGAAACAGTCCAATTCGCAGCACCTTAAAGGTGCTCAAACTCAACTTGAGAACGCTAAGAAGCAGCTTGAAGATGCGAGGACACAACTCAAATGTGCACAAGAGGCTTTAGAGCCTCCCAAAGAGCCGATGCCTCCTCAGGAACCGGTTCCTCCTATAAGAAAAAGAGCTCCGCATCCTCCCTTATAGGATAAGGTGATAGCCCTTTTTGGACTATTCTGTTTTTTATTGAAGATGGTTCATTATCCGTGGAGGTTTTGTAGCGCAAACTGTATGAAGTTTTAATAAATATTTCGGTAATTTGATATTTTTCCCAAGCTCAGTAGGGTTTTTGCTTGGGTGTTTCTGCGGATTTCTTCACGGTTTCTAACCCCACCGGGCATCGTTAGGAAGTTGCCGAATTAAATTCTGAATCTTCATTCAGTTTGCGCATTCACTAGCACAATCTAACAGATTATGCTACAACGGTGAGAACTTAGGCTACTGTTAACAATTTCAAATATTTTGCGACTTTTCAGTCAAAAAATTTAGTTTATTTCAGGTTATGCACCCTTTCCACCTCAAAACCGTATCTTTAATTATAGAATGACTAAACTTTGGAATAATTTTAAGAACCCTAATAAGGACATTAAAATGAAATCAGTTATTATTGTATTGTGCATTCTTCTCTTTATTTTCTCCGCTCAAGCAGGTACGTTTCTGGACACTTTTGATGATGAGCTAGTCGACTGGCAAGAATTAGTTATGTTCGGCATTGATGCCCCCGGTTCCTGGGAAATTATTGATGGTCAGCTCCAGGCAATCCATAATGATGGAGGAGTAACCCGTTTACTTACAATTGGAGAAGAAACGTGGCAAGATTATGACGTTGAATTTGATGTTAAACCACTTGAGAGACATGGCCCTGGTGGGAATATTGCAATTGCTGCGCGGATTAAAAGAAAGTGGGGAGTACCATGGGGTGTGATATGTTACATAGGGGACCCAGAAGCAAAACCAGAAGCACAGTGTTTTGCCGGCAATTTACATGGCAACTCATTTTTAGTCTATGGTCAGAAACCCCTTCCCTTGTTGAAATTGCGGAAATGGGCAACCTTCAAGTTGAGCGTTCACGGAAAGCACTTGACCTTCTGGGTAAATGGGAAGCAAGTTCTGGATCCCATAACTTTAGAACCTCTACATGGGTTTCCTGAGTTTCCGACGGGTAGAATCGGATTAGGTCTCGCTAATTATACCGCAAGATTTGATAATCTCAAGATTACAGGACCTAATATTCCAAACCAAGGTGGGTTATCGGTAACCCCAAGAAAAAAACTCGCGATAACATGGGCAAGTTTGAAGAAGTTAAAGAATCGTATAGAATGATGAAGTCAGGTTTCAAATTTATAGGTTTCATTTTACTATCGTGTTTGGTATACTCTTCAATAGGAAAATGACCTGATATTGAGAGCACCTGTCTATTTAGGGCAGTCTAAACTCGACGGAATATAATCATGGAGCATTCCGATGGAAAGAGAAAACGATGTTCAATTGATTCGTAGCACTTTATTAGGCAATGATGAGGCATTTAACGTTTTAGTGCGAAAACATCAAAAGAGTATTCACGCGCTGGCGTGGCGGAAGGTCGGTGATTTCCACATTGCCGAGGAAATTACCCAAGACACTTTCCTTCAGGTTTACAAAAACCTCGCGCAGCTAAAAAACCCGAAGCAGTTTTCCGGATGGATGTATGTCATTGCCAATCGACTCTGCCTTAAATGGCTTCAAAAGAATACATCTGTGATGCAATCACTTGAGGACATACCTATGGAAGAAATCGAGGAATCCTCTTATACACATCACGTCCTGGAACAGCGGCAGACAGAGGTCACCGAGAATCGCCATGAGCTCGTCAAAAGACTTCTGGCAAAGCTGCCGGAGAGCGAACGCACGGTGGTGACACTCTACTACATTGGAGAAATGACAGCGAAGGAGATTGGAAAATTCTTAGGTGTGTCAGTCAACACAGTTAAGAGCCGACTTCGCCGGGGACGCAAGCGTCTACAGGAACAGCAAGAAGAACTGTTAGTGAGCGAAACACTCGGAAGTATCCCATTCCCTGTCCAAGTAACTGAGCGTATCATGCAAGAAGTGGCTAACATGAGACCGATACCGCCTCCGATTGGCAAACCCTTGCTCCCGTGGACGGCTTTTGGCACTGCTGCTGTTTTGGTTATATTGTTGCTCGGCGCAAGTAACCAATATCTTGCGCGTTTTCAAAAGCCGTACAGTTTTGAAGCGCAATCTGAACCTACTATTGAAATCATTGACACACCCATCGTTCTTGATATTCCGGCAAAACCAGCTGTACGAAATCAAGTGGGTCGGGCTGCTGCCACTGATAAAAGCAGCGGGATCGGCACACAAGCTTCTACAACTACCACAACATCCGGTATACTGGACGACGCCGCCAAGTTTTCTACTTCGCAATGGACACAGGGAAGCGCGCCCCCGGGAGGGCACGTACGCGATATCTTTGCTACATCTGAAGGGACCGTCTATGCTGTTGCGCCGACAGGCGTATACAGATTAAGAACAGATGCGACGGGATGGGCACGCATCAACACGGATATTCCAATTGGTCCATCGCTAATGCCGATGGCAGAGCATAACGGCATCCTTTACATAGTATCCGCCGATGAAATATTTACGTCGGGTGATAAGGGTGAAACGTGGCAGACGATGGGTCCCAGACCAAAGGGGCACGCTGTCGGTCTCATCGTCATTGATGAGGCACACGCTCGCCGCTCGCAAGCACGTTCCACGATGTATCTCGCGCTTAGAGATAAAGGGATTTATCGATCTACAGACGGTGGAATACATTGGGATTCATTTAACGATGGCTTGGTAAGTCAAAAGATTTCCACAATCGCTGCTGTTGAAAAAACAGTGTTTGCGGGTACAGCGCGCGGTCTTTATCGTCTCAATGCAGACACTTGGAAAAAGTTGCCCGTAGAGACATCAAGAGCCATCTACTCCTTGGCAGTGTTTGAGAATAATCTCTATGTTGGAACAGGGCCCGATCTGTTGGGATTCACGCCAATAACGGTAGACCAAGAAGTGCCAAGAAATAAGTCGCATGCACTCAAGATTTTCCATTCGACTAACTTGGGAGCATCATGGATGGAAATAACACCCCGTTATAAATCTGACGATCAAGTGATACCCTCTGGTATAAATGTTTGGGCGGCAGGTGAAACACTTTTAGCGTCAAATGCCAAGCACCAATATCGTTCAACAGATAACGGACAAACCTGGACAGAACTTTTAGGGGATACGGATCTCCTCATGATTAATAGGCTTCCAACTGGGACAATGAACAAGAATACATTTTACAAAGCCGGACCATTCGGCGTTTATCGCACAACTGATGGTGGAAAGCGATGGCACCTACTTATAGATGGAATGGTGGGAACACGGCTAAAAGATTTAGTTGTGTTCAACGACAGACTATACGCCCATACGGGTTATGCGGTGTATCAATCAACCGACGAAGGTGTGTCTTGGGAAAAACTCCCAATTGCCGAGGCGACTTTTGGGAAAGTGATTACGATTACACATACAATGACACCTGAATTATCAAAACCGGAAAGCGCGCGTATCTCCCACTCCTTCAATTCAAAATTGGTAGTTGATGCCAATAATCTTTATCTCATTTCACCTGAAGATGACAACTTGCAAATTTTCCGCGTATCTACAGGTGGCAATATACGCAGTCCCGTTCAAAGCATACCCGCTTCTGATGATAAAGCATTATCTCGTAAATTACGAGCAGATAGCAAGGCAGCGAAAGAGACTCACTTATCTGAAGGTTCTGAAAAAGGGCATCACGCAACTGTTCCAATCGTTCCACCTCCCATAAGTGGAAAGGATGCGAAAGCCAGAATAGTCGCAGTCTGTAACGATGTGTTCTATGCTGAACAGGAACGGACGCTTTTTAAGTGGAGATTTGGTGATCCGAAGTGGACAAACACGGGATTAACAGACATGAGCCAAGAGTCTTATGACAACGACAGCGAGGATCTCAAATTAACGGTTTCGGGGGAAACTATCTATGTCGGGAAACGCGATAGTAAGTTGTTTCAGTCGCTTGATGGAGGGAGCAGCTGGAGAGATGTTACGCCCAACCTACCCCTTGACTTTGTCTATTTCAAGGAGATAACTCTTGTCGGTTCAACAGTTTACGTCGCAACAGACGAAGGGGTCTTGAGTTCAGAAACCGGTGTACACTGGCGCGTGCTAACTGATAGTGTTGGAGGGCATCCTATCATAGACAAGTTCGCTGTGGATGGCACCACGATCTATGGTGTTGGCGATAACGGAACCTACCGCTTGGATACCGGGAACCAATGGAAACAAGTTTCTTCAGAAGCACTCGGTGAAGCTGTTGCCCTCGCCGTCATCAACGATAAACTGTATAGTGCTATCAAGAATCAGGGGATATTTCACATCTCGCTCGCAGCAGAATAGGCAACACCACATCGGGGAACAAACTGTGTCCGTGTAGCATAAATTTTTAGTTTGTGCCACCGTGTATCCTTTCAGAAAGTCATCAATACAATATTTATTTTCCAAAATAATATAACAACAATATAGGGCGGATGCAAGAATCCGCCCTAAACGATTTAAAGACTCCAAAAGCGTTAGCATTACAGCGCGTGATCTTCTGGACGGACACCCTTTGTAAACGTGCCGAAACCGAAGAACGTCGGTGAATAATCGCCAACATAGTCCACAACGCTTTTGTCAGGGATCACATCCTCCATTCCCATACACCAATAACAACCATTGACAAGGAGACGGCGGAGTCCTTCGCTCTCCAAATCGACCGAAGCACCCATCGTTGTGCCGAGGACGCGTGAGGTATTGCCTTCGTCGCCAGTATAGGTTTTTATCCACACCATCGGCATTGTGACGGTATCGGGTTTCGGTGAGTCCGTTGGCTCCATACCGACCAGCACCTGTCCATGGATAAGCACTTGGGCATCGCCTGTCAAATCATTAACGCCGTAGACATCAGAGGGGCCCCAAACATCGTCAACACCTTTGAGAATCGGGTGATCCTGCACCGCTTCGTCAATTACACCGCGAGCACTTTCTTTACCGTGATGTCCATGATGATTAACCCACGTCTCACCGAGTACCTGCCTGCCATACCCGCCTTCAAATGCCTCGCTGTCAAAACTATATTTTGCATACGGACTATCGAGGTTACGGCTATAACTGAAAGCGTGCGTTGCCGTGCGGAGTCCCATCACAGGTTTACCAGCGTTTGTATAGTCAACGATGTACTTCATCTGTTCATCGGGCAGCTCACGGAAACGCGTGAAAAGGATCATCATATCTGCGGATTCCAAATGTTGGAGTCCGGGGATGTTCGTCTGGTTCTCTGGATCAATCTCGCCTGTTTCGGGATTAATCGCAAACAGCACAGTGCATTTAAACCCGTGGTGAGTGGCTAACACTTTTCCCAACATCGGCAACGCTTCTTCAGAGCGATACTCCTCGTCACCACTGACGAGAACAATATGCTTGCCCTTTCCGGGACCTTCGTTTCCTTCGTAAACAACCCATTCGTTTTTCATTAAAAAATATACTCCATAAAATAAGATTTCATATAAGTATAGCAGGTTTTCCTGAGAAAGTCACCTTGAATCTTTTTTAGAGTTACCTGAATCGGGATTTTTCGGCTTGCGAGATAAGCGGCACAAACTAACAATTTATGCTACAACTATAGAAAAACTTTGACAAATACCGGAAGTTACCATAAAATTATAGAAACAGGCTCGAACCCATTATCCGAAATCGACTGGCAATCTGCGGGAGAATTCATCCATGCACTTAACCGCTCAACAGCGAAACCATTACAAAGAGCAAGGTTTCGTGGTAATTCCTCATCTTTTTAGTACAACTACAGTAAAACTGATGCGTGAACATTATATGAAACGCCGCGCAGAAGGTCCAAAACCCGGGGACACCGGCGGTACAACCGACCACGCTGAGGATCCAAATCATCAATTCCCACGTATGATTAACATGCACAACTGGGACACATCCACCCAAAAGTGGGCAGCGGATCCCAATCTGCTTAGCGTTACGGAGCAACTGATTGATGATACACCGGTGCTGTTACAGACAATGCTCTATTTCAAACCACCCGGTGCCCGCGGTCAAGCCTTACACCAAGATGAACAGTATATCACGATAGACCCACTCATCGGTGTCTGGGTAGCCTTAGATACCTCGGACGACGCTGTTGGACGCATGGTGCTGATTCCGCGTTCCCATCAATATGGACTGCTATCTGTTGAAGCCGCGGACACCGCTATTTCGTTTACAAACGTACAAGCTGTTAAACCACAAAACGTCGAAGAATTGGGAATTGACATGGTGCCCGGTGACACACTTTTTTTTCACGGTAAAGTGATACACGGTTCTTATATGAACAAAACGCACGACCGGTGGCGACGGAGTTTTATATGTCACTACAAAGGCGAAAACTCACAACAGTTTAAACCTGCTGAGGGCACACACGTCTCACATCTAAAAAAATAGTATAATAGGACTTACGCACTCTCCCGGGTAGGTACGGAATGTAATACAAGGAATGGATTTGGTCTATTCCCAGACCAAATCCCCTAACTGCACCGAGCGCGGGTGAATAGGCGTAACGCTCCAATTTTGCGTAAGTCCTGAGAGTATAAAATTGGAGGATATGTATTGTTAAAAGTATCAAAGTTTGGCGGGAGTTCGCTTGCCTCGGCGGAACAGGTGAATCAGGTTTGCGACATCATCACCGCCGACCCAAAACGCCGCCTCATCGTCGTCTCTGCCCCCGGAAAACGCCACAGCGAAGACATTAAAGTAACAGATCTGCTTATCGCTGCTGCCTCAGAACGACTCACAGGAAAAATCGGTGCCTCAGAATGTGCTGAAGTGATTGAACGCTATCGCAGCATCGCTTCAGGGTTAGGGCTTCCACCTGAAGTGATTGAACCCATTGCCAGTGATCTGACGGAACGTCTGGAAAAAAGCACGACCGACGCGAACCTCTATATGGACACAATGAAGGCAGGCGGCGAGGATAACTGCGCACGGCTCATCGCGCAGGCACTCCAAGCACGCGGTGTAGAAGCACACTATGTCAGCCCGAAAGATGCCGGTTTAATCTTGTCCGATGAACCCGGTAATGCACAAGTTTTGCCCGAAGCCTACAGCCGTCTACGTGACCTGAATGAACGCTCAGGTATTACCATTTTTCCGGGTTTCTTCGGCTATTCAAAACAAGGCAACATTGTCACTTTCTCGCGTGGCGGTTCAGACATCACGGGTGCTATTCTCGCCAGTGCCGTTCGCGCAGAGGTTTATGAGAATTTCACCGATGTCGATTCTGTGTTCGCAGCGAATCCATCTATCGTTAAAGATCCAGCACCGATTGCGGAGTTAACGTATCGTGAGATGCGCGAACTCTCTTACGCTGGATTTTCTGTGTTTCACGACGAGGCACTCGAACCCGTCTATCGAGCGCATGTGCCTGTTCACATTCGTAACACAAATAACCCGAAAGCGCAAGGCACGCTAATTGTTCCAAATCGTGCGTCAACGGATATTCCTGTCGTCGGTATCGCAGCAATGGATAGCGTTTGTTGTATCTATCTCAGTAAATATCTAATGAACCGCCAAATCGGGTTTGGTCGGCGGTTGCTGCAGATCTTGGAAACCGAAGACATCTCTTTTGAACATGTCCCCTCTGGCATAGACAATATGTCGGTTATCATCCGAGAGGAAAACCTCTCGGCACAGAAGGAGGAAACGGTTGTTGAACAGATTCGGCAGACCCTCGCGCCTGAAGATGTCTTTGTCGAACGGGGACTATCACTTATCATGGTGGTTGGGGAGGGCATGCGCCACACTGTTGGTATCGCATCGCGCGCCACACACGCCTTAGCCAGCGCACAGGTCAATATCGAAATGATTAATCAAGGTTCCAACGAAGTCAGTATGATGTTCGGCATAAAATCCGAAGATATAGAGACCGCCGTTCAAGCACTCTATGCCGAATTTTTCGCCTAAAGGAATACTATTATGGAAATCACCGTGCAACCTGAAGAATTGGCAGCAGGAAAACTTACAGACGCACACGTCGAACAAGCTGTCCAAGCAATCCATGTGGATGGTTACGTCATCTTAGAAAATGTTATCAGTCATGAACACTTGGACATTCTACGTGAACGGATGGATGCCGATTCCCAGATCCTTATTAATGCAGAGAAATGGGGTGGGGCGGGTCGACTTAAAGGACACCTTCAACAAGGACCGCCCCCTTACGCCCCCTACATCTTCAGAGACATCGTGGCGAATCCCTACGTTGTACAAGTAACGCGGGAACTCCTCGGTGCGGGTCTCTATAATAACTTTTACAACGGGAATACGAATTGCCCCGGTAGCACAACACAACCGCTGCACAGAGACGGCGCACACCTCTGGCCAGATCAAGAAATAGCACACCCGACAGCAGAGGTTGTCGTTAACATCTCACCCCAGGATACAACAGAGGAGAACGGAAGTGTTGAAATCTGGCCCGGTTCACATCTGGAGGTCAGTGGTAAACGCATAGCGGAAGAAGAAGAAGAAGCACGTCGGAAAATCTGCCCGCCCATCCGTGGCAGTGCGAAGAAGGGGAGCGCGCTCATTCGGGACATGCGACTCTGGCATCGAGGTGTTCCCAATCCGTCTGATAAACCGCGCCACATGATAGCGATGATCCACCGCGTCTCTTGGCTCGGATCCAACCGCCGACTGAAGTATAATACCGGATGCGAAGCCGCCTTTGAAGACAGCGATCTCGACCATAATGCTGAGTTCCTTGACTTCGCGAAAAATAAAATAGATGATTACGATTATCTCTTCAATCCGCGTTTTTGACGATTGCCACGGAGGTTCCCATGAGCACGCAAAACAATTGGCTCCCCGCGGAGCCTGACCTTGAAACGGTTTGTAAAACCTATAGCGACCCGATTTATGCCCTCTCCCAAGCCGAAATGCCTGCTATTATTCTTCGGAATGCCTACTCACCTGAACAGTGCAACGGACTCATTCATCGGTTCACAGACATGGGCTTGATGCGCGATGAAGCCGATAGCAACTCCGTTGACAGACGCACCCGTATTGACATCGGCACGAGCCTCGGGAACCGCGGCAGCGATAAAGCGAAATTTTTGGCACACGCCAAAGCGACACATCACCTCTTTAAATTCCTATTTGATGGATTTGAGAATCCTGTCGACCTGATTTATGACTCCCTTGACACGCTTGCCCCCAGACAAGAGGTGAAAGTCGCGCGTGAACCCGACGGTTCGCGTTATGGTCCAGCGATCTTCCGCGTCCACTACGAAACCCATAGTTACAAACCACACATCGATCACGTCAAATACCGTGAAAATCGCACTGACTACCAAGTCTACCGCTTCGAGCATCAGTTTGCAGGCGTGTTGTGTGTCCAAAACGCAGATGAAAACGGAACAGGCACACAAGCCATCTTGCACCGATGTCTCTGGTCTGAGGAAATCCAACCCTACATCGCCGAAGAAACGTTTGACAGGTACGCTGCTGAAAATGGGATAGAAAACTATCAGGTCGATCTTCAACAAGGCGACCTCTACTTTTTCAACACGCGCTGTATCCACGAAGTACCACCCGTTCAAGGGACACGCGCCCGTATCGTCTTGGCAGTTTTTATCGGGTATTCTCCGGACGATGATGAAATATTCGTCTGGTCGTAACCTGTTCAAATTCTGAACACTTTCGGGCATACTCTGCACAATTCGGGGCAGTCTTAATGGCAGTCAGTTTTCAGATCGCTTCGCTTTCGGCTTTCAGTGAACCGTAGGGGCGAGGTCGCCTCGTCCCTACAGGCTTTGTCCTCCTCAAAATGCTTCCGCTCGCCTCCCCTCCATCTCTCCACCGTCCAATCCCAACTGGCACGATATTTGCTACCCGCAGGTATAACGTGTCTGACAGGAGGACAAACCCGTGAAACACTGCCTTCCACGTATCTATACGCTATCTATCGTTTTGATCTTATGCGTATCAATGACCGTAAACCTACAAACCATTGTAGCAGCACAAAACAGTGCCTATATGGCGTTACCCGAAGGCGCGAAGGCGCGTCTCGGTAAGGGGAGTATACGCAAGTTAGCATACACCCCTGATGGTAACCACCTCCTCGTCGCCAGTTCTATCGGAATTTGGACCTATGATGCTGAGACGATGGAAACGTTGGACCTCTTTGATAGTACTCGCTTCTCAAATGGGGACGTTGTCTTTAGCCTTGACAGACGGTTGTTTGCAACGAGAAGAGGAGACGATGAAGAGACGACAGCACATCTATGGAACCGTATCCAACGTCAACACATAACAAACCTAAAGGGACATACACGCTATATTGATAGCCTTGATTTCAGCCCTGATGGAAACACGCTGGCAACCGGGAGCTCGGATCACACGGCGAGACTCTGGGATACCACTACCGGCGCACACAAAATAACGCTTGCTGGGCATACAGAGACCGTCACTTCGGTTGCCTTTAGCCCAGATGGAAAAACACTCGCAACGGGGAGTTGGGATGACACGGTGCAGTTATGGAATACAACCACCGGCGCACACAAGACCCTTCTGACCGATCAGTCAGGTGAAGGTATCCATCAGCTTGTTTTCAGCCCCGACGGTGAAACCCTCGCAATCCTCTTTTACAATACAATCGGGATCGAGCTCTGGGATGTCAATACGGGAGAAAGGAAAAAGAGGCTCTGGACAAACAGAAATCTCTCTTGTGTAGCCTTCAGCCCGGATAGCAAGAGGCTTGCAGGCGGCGGATGGAGCGAATTACATCTGTGGAATATTGACACCGACGAACGTATGACACTCACAGGGCATTTGAAGGAAGTTGTTTCGGTGACCTTCAGTCCCGATGGTCGAACACTCGCCAGCGCGAGTGCGGATGAACTGCATCTGTGGGACAGTGCCACGGGCGCGCAGACAGGCACAATTACCGGACATACACAGTACATTCGAGGATTCGCCGTAAGTCCGGACAGTCACACGATTGCCACTGGGAACCGAGAGCAGATACGACTCTGGGACACTGTCAACAGGGTCCAGAGAAGAATTCTCTACGAGGACTACTGGGGGAATAGCAGTTTAGCATTTAGTCCCGATGGTAGCATCCTCGCTAGCGAAATCGCACCTTACATACGACTCTGGGATGTCGCAACGGGGACACATATCACCCGTCTGAAAACATATCGAGGCAGTGGTGTCGGCGGCTCTATCATCCGCGCAATCGCCTTCAGTCCCAATGGATGCTTTTTTGCAAACGGGCACATCGGGAATGAAACGGTATGGCTATGGTCTGACGGGTTGACACGCAATCAGATACTGACAGGACACACGAAGCAGGTCTCCGCACTCGCTTTCAGCCCAGACAACAGAACGCTGGCAAGTGGCAGCTTCGATCACACAATTCGCCTGTGGGAGACGCAGACAGGGACACATAAAACGACCCTGACTGGGCATACCAACCGAATCAAAAGTGTCGCATTTAGTCCGGATGGAAACACGCTCGCAAGTGCAGATTACGACGGCACGATACGCCTCTGGGACGCGCCAAGCGGCGCACATAAAAACACATTCAGCGAACAGACCGAGAGTCTCGCGTTCAGCCCAGACGGAAAAACGCTCGCAAGCGGGAATTACGAGGGCCAAGTCATACTATGGGACATTACCACGGAGACTCTGAAATCGAGACGCATAGGACATGCCTCGGCTGTCTCACATGTTGCGTTCAGTCCAGATGAGAAAACACTTATAAGTGCCAGTTACGACGGCACCATACTCCTATGGGACCTGACACCCGAAGTAGGGACGAGAACCCCGGTAAACGAGAGGGTCGTAGCTCCTGACGATTTCGTGCTCGCTCCTGCGATGCCGTTTCCAACTCAGACGGTGCTGCTGCCAAACTATCCCAATCCGTTCAACCCGGAAACATGGATACCCTATCAACTCTCAGAACCCGCAGATGTCACCGTCCGTATCTATGCCACAAGTGGCGCATTGATTCGCACATTGACAATAGGCTACCGACCTGCAGGTATCTATCACAGTCGGAGCCGAGCAGTGTATTGGGACGGGAAAAATGAAGTTGGCGAACCTGTCGCCAGCGGAGTCTATTTCTATACATTGTCCACGGAGTCCACACGCGACTCCGTTACCGCAGGCGAGTTCACTGGCACGCGGAGAATGTTCATACGAAAATAAGCGTCAGAACCTGGATTCCTATGATTTTCAGATGTGCCATGATGACAGAGTATCCGATAAATCACAGTTCAAACGACTTAGGAGAGCAAACCCATGAAAACGATGTGCTTTTTGACTGTAACGCTCCTTCTCATTTCAGCCTCGTTTCTATCGGACACTTTCGCCCAAGACTACACCCTCTGGCATTTACCCAAAGAGGCGAAAGCACGCATCGGAAAAGGTCAGGTTTCCGGAAATATCGCCTTTTCGCCGGATAACAAACTGCTCGGCGTTCCGAGTACTATCGGAACTTGGATCTATGATGCCCAAACGGGTGAAGCACTGAATCTGTTCACTGGACACATAGATAGCATCAATACTATCGCCTTCAGCCCGGACGGAAAAATACTCGCAAGTGGGGGAAGTTATCAAGACAAAATAGTGCGACTCTGGGACATCGAGACGGGGACACCCCTAATGATCCTCTCAGGGCATACCGGCAGTGTGAACAGTGTCGTCTTCAGTCCGGACAGCCGGACATTAGCGAGTGCCGGCGGATACAATGACTATGCAGTCCGGCTCTGGGATGTCCAGACGGGAGACCTCAAACGCACACTCTTTGGGCATGTGAGCAGCGTTGTGAGTGTCACCTTCAACTCGGACGGAAAAATACTCGCAAGTGGTGGGAATTATGAGGACAAAACAATACAGTTATGGGATGTCCAAACGGGAACGCACATAGCAGCACTACGCGGACATACCAAGGGTGTCAGTTGTATCGCCTTCAGCCCGGATGGACAGACACTCGTCAGTGCCGATTGGGGAGAAGATGCGGCTATATATCTCTGGAATGTTGCGACCGGTGCGTTGAAATCAACACTGACTGGATATTCTCAGGGAGTGAGTCATGTCGCTTTCAGGCTCGATGGCACACTCCTTATCAGTGGGAACAACAATTCGATATGTGTATGGAATCCGATAAACGGTACTCACACAACAGCATTAGCACCTACAATAGGAGTTGAATATGTTACCTTCAGCTCGGATGGCTCACAGTTCGCGGGAAGCCGTGGCAGCGATGTCTTACTTTGGGATACCGTCAGTCTACATCAGAAACTAAAGATTACCGGACATCTCCCCGTCATCACCACTATTGCTTTTAGCCCTGACAGCCGGACGCTTGCAAGTGGTGGTTGGGATCATAAGGTGCGACTCTGGGATATTGCCACTGTCACCAGCAGATTGGTGCTCCTTGGACATACAAGCGGGATCGCATCGCTCGCTTTTAGTCCAGATGGACAGACACTTGCAAGTAGCGGAAGTTGGACTGACCCCATAATCCGGCTCTGGGACACGACGATTGGCACACAGAAAACAACACTGATTGGGCAGAGACGCAGGGTTGGAAGCGTCGCATTCAGTCCCGACAGCAGAACGCTTGCCAGTGCAAGTGACGACAACAGTCTCTGTCTTTGGGACGTTGCAACGGGTTTTCAGCAAGCAACGCTTCGGCATCATATAAACCGTGTCGCAAACGTTAGGTTCAGCCCGGATGGAAAAACACTCGCAATCGGGGGGCAGAACGGGATACACCTATGGGACCTCACGGAGAGACCTTACAGAGTTAAATGGAGCACAAGTAGCACATCCACAGAGAGTTTTGCTTTCAGTCCAGATGGAAAAATACTCGCAAGTGGAAGGAGAGAAGGGGAAGTGCTTCTCTGGGAAGCGATCAGTGGAGATGTGAAGACGGTGCTTCGGGGCCATACAGAATGGGTCGGTAGTATCGCCTTCAGCCCGGATGGAAAAACCCTCGCAAGTACGGGGTGGCATAAGGACAAAACAATTCGCTTATGGGATGTCGCCACGGGTTCACATAAATTGACCCTGACAGGACACACGGAACGCATCTCAAATCTTATCTTCAGTCCGAATGGCAAAACCCTCGCAAGTGCAAGTAGCGACGGTACGATATTGCTCTGGGAATATCCGCTGGCGCAGCTAACTACCGGAGCCCCCTCGCTCCTGACAGAGGATACCAATAACGATCATACGTTGAACGCTGTGTTGCAGAATTACCCAAACCCATTCAATCCAGAGACATGGATACCCTATCAACTCTCAGAACCTGCTGAAGTTACCGTCCACATCTATACGGCAAACGGCATCTTGATTCGCACTTTAGCCGTTGGACACCGACCTGCTGGTATCCACACACATCAAGGAGATGCCGTCTATTGGGATGGGAAAAACGAATTCAGTGAACCTGTCGCAAGCGGTGTCTATTTTTATTCACTGTCTGCTGGTGATTTCACCGCTACCCGGAAGATGTTGATACAGAAATAGGAAACTAAGATACTGAATGCCCTAACTTCTAACAATCTGTGTTTGACTTTCACGCGATAATGTGATATACTAAATTTGGACTTTATCATTGGGAAGGAAAAATGAGACATCTTAATAAATACCAGAGACGTGTGTGCTGCAAGAGACATTGCCTTTTTACCTATACCTTCATCGCAATTCTTACCCTCATATCTCTGTCCATAGCAGCCGATAGCACAGACATCCACGAAAACGCAGGCACTCGCGCCATGACATTCCTCAAAATTGGGGTTGGTGCTGAGGCGATGAGCATGGGGGAATCCCAAGTCGCTGCGACCGATGACCTCTACGCATCATACTGGAATCCCGCTGGACTCACGAGACTCCAAAAACCGCAACTCGCACTTATGCATAACGAGTGGTTCGCCGGAATCAACCACGAATTTGTCGGGTTCGCACTTCCAATGGGGAGTATCGGCACCGTCGGCTTCAGTTCAAGTTACCTGTCTTTCGGCGAGCTACAGGGACGCGATCGAGAAGGGAACGAGACAACTATCTTCCGACCCTACGATTTGGCGTTGATCCTCTCGTATGCCCGCAGTTTCGGGGATAACCTCGCTTTTGGGACGAATGCGAAATTCTTGCGCGAACAGATTGCTGACGAAGCCGGAACCGGTATCGCTTTTGATTTCGGAGTATTATACACCTTTCCCAACACGCCCCTCGCTTTGGGCTTCAACGCGCAGCATCTCGGACCAAGAATCAAGTTCATCGAGGAGGCTTTTGGGCTCCCTGTTACTTTTAGGCTCGGTGGTGCCTACAAACTCTGGAACGACGCGTTCACCCTAACCACTGACATTATCCGTCCCTCCGATAACGATATCGCGATAGGTGTCGGTGCGGGTTATACCATCGGCAATATCTTACAACTCCGCACTGGCTATAAGTACAAAATCGGCGGCAATGATTTGGGAGCGATTTCTGGACTCGCAAGTGGTTTCGGATTGACGCTCCGGCAGTTCCAAATCGATTATGCCCTCATTCCCTTCGGTGTCCTCGGATTGACCCACCGTTTCTCGTTAGTCGCTAACTTTTAGGAGGACGCAGCCTGAACAAACGCCTTAAACAATTTGCCCCGGTGTTCACGAGATGCGGGGGTTTTGAACATCCGTTCTGGATGGTATTGCACACCCAGCATAAACTTTTTTGACTTGTCTTCTATCCCTTCAATAATCCCATCTTCTGATTGCGCCGTTACGACAAATCCGTCGCCAATCACTTTCAAGGCTTGATGATGCCTTGAATTAACTTTGGCGACATTTTGGCACGTAATTTGTTTTAACAGACTGTCCGGTTGAATCTTGATATTATGCCAAGAGTCATCCGTGTTTTCCATTTTCTTATGTTTCAAGTGGTCTGTAAATTGTGACGGAATATCTTGGTACAGACTTCCACCTATCACAACGTTCATAACTTGAATCCCGCGGCAGATGCCGAAGACTGGAATATCTTTTTCTATTGCCGATTCAAACACTCGTAATTCCAATTTATCTCGGTCTCGGTCAACGTCTGAAGTTTCGTGCTCTGTTTCATTGTAATGCACTGGATCAATATCAGGTCCACCTGTTAGTAAAAGTCCATTAATATCAGCGAATTCAGCATCTTGGACATCCGGGTACAAAATCCGAGGTATACCGCCGAACTCTTCAATAGCGCGAATGTAATTCTTATAGGTGCCTGTTACAGCCTTGGATCCGAGTGTAATTCCAATAATAGGTGCCATATATGAAATCCTCCTTTTGGGTCGTGATAGGCTTCATAAATTGTACCCCATCTTGAAACCAAATAACAAACCAATCTAAATCTCTTAGTTCGTAGTAGGGCAATTCATTGCCCGTTCATAGCGTTTTACGACGTGCGATAAATCGCACTACTACAAACATCCCGTCTCACTGTCGTAATCCTGCGAATCCTGATTCTGACGACAAGAGCAAATAGCCAACCGCCGACTGCTAATAACGATTTGCATTATACATGGATGCATGGTATAATTTACGATAATATTTATGTTACATCGTGAAGTTAGCAAAACAGCGTTATCTATTACAGAGAACGGCGCGCCGATACTCACGTGCTGTTATGGCAACCTTGAACGTCCGTCATATTTCCATCCGCTCTATGCACCGAATGGACAAGTGGTAACAGAGGACGAAGACAACCGAGCACAGTATCCGCCGGGAATCTGCTTCACACTCGGAACCGTCAACGGTGAGCGGCTACCAGCATGTAAACGGAAACCGACGCTTGCAGAACCCTCAGAAGAATTTGCAATTGTCACAACGTCCGGTGCCCCAGAACCGCTCCTGACAGAGACGTTCACGACAAAGGCCCATCGCCGTCAAACTGAAGTCCAAGTGTTGGACATAGAAGTCTCACTACACGCACCGACGACCTCGCTTGAGGTTGCGGGCAACACGGGACTCGCGTGTCGGGCTGTTGAGATGGAGTACCGTAAAGCATCGGATGCAGACGGACGGCTCGGCGAGTCGGAAGTCAATGGAAAGATCTCCATGTGGGGAACAATTGCTGGTATCACGACTGCTGAACAAAACGCTGTTGGCGTGGCTATTTTTCCGCATCCGACAAACGGAGAAACGACATTTTTTGCTGACGATACATCTTCTGGATTCCTGTTCGCACAGGTCGCGCCTTTTACAGTCGATGCCGGTGCAACGCGCAGCTTGAAATACCGCGTCCTTGCCTACATCGGCGATCTTTTTACTTTTGATGTCTGGAAATACCACGAGGATTACATCGATTGAATTTCTGTAGGACGGGGAATGCCCTAAGGCATTCATACCGTTGATTATTTCCGAATTCCGACTCCTCGCTGACGACTGACGATTGATAATTAACAACTATCATGAAAGACCAAACGCTTTTCCCGCTTTATAATAAAGATAAACAAACAGATAATCTGCCGCAAGCACCACAGACGGGAACACCTTCGCATGCCCGACGCGTTTACATCGAAACTTACGGATGTCAGATGAACGTCAGCGACAGTGAACTCATGGCGGGTATCTTGACGCAAAGCGGACACCAGACCGTCCCGCATCTCGACGATGCGGATGTCGTCCTCGTCAATACTTGTGCAATACGGGAAAACGCCGAAACCAAAGTTATCAATCGACTTGTGCAGCTTAACCACCGCAAACGCCGTCAACCCGACCTTATCATCGGTGTGTGTGGCTGTATGGCACAGCATCTCCGGGACAAACTGCTGGACGCAGCACCTTATGTCGATCTCGTGATGGGACCCGATGCCTATCGGGATCTACCCGTGGCACTCGATTCTCTGGCGCGTGGGGTCGAATCTCATGTTTCCCTTACAGATCGAGACCCGTTTGTCGGATTGCGATTGGACAAAAGCGAGGATTACGCCGATATCGCACCCATCCGAAAAGAGGGAATCCGCGCATGGCTGACGATTCAACGCGGGTGCGACAAGATGTGCACCTTCTGTATCGTCCCCTTCGTTCGCGGCAGAGAGCGAAGCCTCCCCTTAAAACTTCTCGTTGAAGATGTCGAAAAACTTGTAGACCAAGGCTTCAAAGAGGTTGTTCTGCTCGGTCAGACGGTTAACTCCTACCGCGACAACGGTGCCGATTTCGGAGACCTTCTCTATGCTGTCGGTGATGTCAATGGGTTAGAACGCGTGCGGTTTACCTCTCCACACCCCGCAGATGCAACTGACAGCATGATTGATGCAATGGCAAATTCTTCGAGCGTCTGTAAACACCTGCATCTCCCACTCCAATCTGGTTCAACCGAAGTCCTTGAGCGGATGCGGCGCACCTACACGGCTGAGGAATACCGTAATCTCGTCGCCAAACTTCGCGAACGTATTCCCGATATTGCTATCACAACCGATATTATCGTCGGTTTCTGTGGTGAGACCGAAGATGAGTTTATGGAGACGTACAAGATGATGGCGGACATCCGCTACGATTCGGCATTCATGTTCAAGTATTCCGAACGCGAAGGAACGCTTGCACACAAAGCCTTCCCTGACGATGTGCCTGAAACGGTAAAAGGTGAACGGCTTAAAAGGATTATCGAACTCCAAGAGAACATTTCTGCAGAAATCAATCGTAATAGCGTCGGTAATACCGTCGCTGTGCTTATAGAGGGTGAATCACGGCGGGATGCGGATAAATACCACGGAAAAACCGACAACTTCAAAACTGCTGTATTTCCGAAGGTTCCCGACACCAAAATCGGCGATGTAGTTAATGTTCGTGTTGAGACTACGACCGCACATACCTTGATTGGACAGACTGTCTGATGGACAAACTTAAAGTCGGTAGGTGCGGTTTCTAACCGCACCGGTCACAATGTACAAATGAACCTAAAACTATAATGGACAAACTTAGAATCAAAAGCAAAACTGAAATCGAAAAAATGAAACGGAGCGGGAAAGCCGCAGCGGCTGTCCTCAAACGCATTGGGGAAGCAATCGCGCCAGGCGTATCGACTGCTGAGTTGGAACGCATTTCACAGGATACAATCGCCGAGGTCAACGCCATATCTTCCTTCTTAGGCTATCAGCCTCCGGAACACGAACCTTACCCCGCCACAATATGCACCTCTATCAACGATGTCGTTATCCACGGGATTCCACACGAGAGTCATATCCTCAAAGACGGCGACATCATTGGGATTGATACGGCTGTCAGTATCGACAGCTACCACGGCGACAACGCATACACATTTCCCGTTGGAGACATCTCACCATCAGCCTCGCGTCTATTGAAAGTGACACGGCGTTCTCTCTACGATGCAATTACCGAAGCAAAACCCGGGAACCGTGTCGGCGACATCTCTTCCAAATTACAGCAAGGCGCGGAATCCCAAGGTTTTTCCGTACTCCAGAATTTTTCTGGACACGGCATCGGACGGAGCCTCCATGAAGCACCAGAGGTACCTTGCATGGGGGTCGCTGGACGCGGCTTACGCCTCAGACCGGGGATGGTCCTCGCGATTGAGATAATGGTTAACGTCGGACTTCCCGATGTACAGATACTCACAGACGGGTGGACGGTTACAACGGTAGACGGAAGCCTCTCGGCACTCTTTGAGCATACCGTGGCGGTACTCTCGGACGGACCCGAAATTTTAACAGGAAGCGAATTGTGGGATTTTTAACGATTGAATCTGAGCTGCTGCGCCCTACGTTCTTGCAGTATTCCAATTGTTAACAGACCTTTCATAACCTTAAGCAGGCTTTTTCTCAATTTTAGATCGGGGTTGACCACGGAAACCCCGCCCAGACATGATCGTTAAAAATATGAAAATTATTGCTGTTATTACCGCACTCCTTATTTTCATCTCTCTCTATCTCATCTTCGGCTATGCTCGGATTGAAGGCACGATGCTTGAGGTTCAGAAAATCTTTTACTACCATGTCTCTGCGGCACTGACAGTTTTTGTGGCATTCGGTGTCAACTGCGTCTTCAGTATCAAATACCTCATCCAACGCAAGCCCAACGACGACCTACTTGCAGTTGCTGCTGCCGAACTCGGCATCGTCTTTTGCACCATTGCACTCCTCTCTGGCCCGATTTGGGCAAGATACGCATGGAATACATGGTGGAATTGGGAGGCACGCCTCACGAGTACGCTTGTGCTCTGGCTGATGTATATCGGCTATTTTATTCTCCGCTCTGCGCTCGAAGGAGATAAACGCAGAATCTATTCTGCGGTTCTCGGCATTATCGCCTATCTGGATGTGCCGATTGTCTATTACGCTGTGGATATCTGGCAGGGGGGATTGCATCCCGACCGTGGGACGAAGTGGAGTCTCGAAGCAACAATGCGGCACACATGGATGGTAGCATTGCTCGCACTTATTTTCCTGTTCACCTTCTTACTTATCGTGAGGTATCGCATGAAAAAGGCGCAGGCGCGTTATGAAGCCATACAACAGCAACACCTCACGGAGGCATCATCATGAAAATCGCGGTTTTAGTAAGCTTTTTAGCGGTTTTGGTTATCTTCTTTTTCGTAACGCAGGTACCCATCACCCTGACATCCAACGAAGTCACAAAGGCTGTTTCAGAAGCCGTTTCCGAATCCAGCGTGCCTGTCGATGAAGATATATTGGCGCAGGCAGTGCAGTTGTCCGTTGCGAAACTCGAAAAAGGGCAAAGCAGACGACTGAAATATCTCGCCTCCGCATATCTCGTTATCTGGCTGGTATTCGTTCTCTATGTTCTGCAACTGAACCGGCAACAGCAAGAACTCGATAAACGCCTCGCCCAACTCGAACAAAATTCTGAAGGTATGTAATGAAAACCTTTCTTTTTCAAACACAACAGACGCTTGAGCATCCGCTTGCAGAAGTTTTCGCATTCTTTTCTGATGCACATAACCTCGCCAAAATTACACCGCCATGGCTCCGCTTCGAAGTCCTAACCCCGGCTCCAATTGAGATGTCACCGGGAACACGTATCGACTACCGGTTGAAACTTCGAGGCATCCCACTCCGCTGGCAGAGCGAGATTACAGAATGGAATCCGCCGTATATGTTTGCAGATGAACAACGCCGCGGTCCGTATCGGCTCTGGCGACACACCCATACCTTCGACGAGACAGAAAATGGAGTGGTCGTAGGTGATTCAGTCGAATACGCCGTCTGGGGCAATCAACTCATTGATAAACTATTTGTCCGTCCCGATATAGAGAAAATTTTTGCTTATCGCTCTGATCAGCTGCAGGGGATCTTCGACAAGATTAACGCTTCATAGGGGAAACAGAAATCTCCCGGACAGACGAATTCTCCCATAATAATGCATCACCCGTTCCACATAAGCCCGCGTCCTATTCGCACCCTCAAAATAGCCGTGTGGTGGTATACCGCTTTCCCACACCTCTCGATGTATATCCATATCCCTTTGCGTAAGCTGGCTGAGTGCGATGCTTACCGGAGCCCACAGAGATGGATCCGCACCATCACGATGACGGACGAGTGCCTGCGCGTCGCGAACTCGCCCGAGTCCGCCGTTGTAACTCGCTAACACCAATCGGTCTCGATCCTCGTCAGGACTCTCAGGAAAGGCGTGATATAACGTCCGCAGATAGCGTGCCGCACCGGCAATGTTTTGTTCCGCATCAAGTGGATCTTCGACACCGAGTTCTTCTGCAGTCTTTGGCATCAGTTGTGTCAGCCCGAGGGCACCCACTGCACTCACCGCCTTTTCGTTAAACCCAGATTCCTGCACAATCAGCGCACAAACCAGTCGAGCGTCCAATGATTCTTTGACGGCATACTTCTGGATCAGTCCCTTGTATTCAAAAATTTTCGGCGTAAGCGCGAGCAGACGCACGTCAGGAGGGAAACCGTTGATAATCCCACTGATTAGGAAAACCAGAAGAAGCGTTGCAATAATGAAAAAAACTGTCCGTTTGCGAATCATTTTTGGGTTATGAGTTCTGGGTTGTGAGTTGTGAGTTATAAGTACATAGGGAATCAACAACCTTATAACTTACAATCCTAAAAAAGATAACCTATATCAAATATCAACCGATGTGCTTGATCCGTTTGCCCCTTGCGATGTTCGTTATTTTGCGTGCGCTGCCATCCGTAAGAGAGCGAAGCGTTCAACCCGTTTAGCGGACGATAAGAGAATGTTCCGCCGATTTCTGTCGTCCGCGCAACAACACCCGTAGGAAACGAGAGTGCTTCGTAATCCTCGCCATAAAACCGATCGGCAACTGTTCCCTCTCCGTGTCGTGTCAGCACCGTGCGGATTTCTGCCTTCGTGGAAACAGTGAGCTGATAGGACGCTGAAAATCGAAACACATCCGAATCCGTGCCAATCGGGTGTCCAATAACATAACCGAAGTGCGTGAACTGATTATCAGGCACAAGATGCGTGTATGCCCATCGATTGACGCGCGCATATTCGCTATGAATGCCGAGATGCCGTTTTAACTGTCGCGGATACCACGTCCCCCCGAAGAGCCACGCGACCGCATGCGGATCGTTTGAAGTCCGGACGTACTGAATATCGTCAATAAGCCATTCACCGTAGAGCCGTACACCATCAATCGGACGGATCGCAGCATCAAAAGCGAACATGAGATTATCATCGGCTTTAGCATGGTATTGTAGCGCGTAATAGAAGGTGACCGGATTCGCGTATTCCCACTCCACTGTCTGCGCATCACCGCCGTAAAGCACCCACTCAGCGACCCCGACTTCCACGCGGTCGTTGAGTTGATAGTCGAGCCGGTGTCCACTCATATAGCGTTTCGCCAGATACCGTTTTTCACCATCGTCGTACCACGTTGAATTCAGTTGTGTGGTGAACGCTGTTGCTTTAAACTTTTTTCCCAGTCTACCTATGAGCCGAATCTGGTCAAACGGAGGCGAGTTATCCGAGATACCGACCGTTTTGAAAGGACTCGCACCCCAAAAAAGCCAATCTCTACCCACGAGCAGATCGAGATGTGCGCTGTTTATTTGTAGGTAACTTCTTTTGAAATCTACGATATACCCGCGGGCACGATGCCACGGCTCGAAACGTTGTTCAGCGGTTTTTGCGTCAAGCGGGCGACTGTCAAAGTTCTGTCCCTCAAATTCAGAGTAAAGCGTTACACGCGGCGCAGCCCTTTTGTTAACTTTGCCGATTGTATATTGAAACGCGCTTTCAATCGTGGGTGCTATTTTTTTTTCTGTTGCTCGCAATTGCGGAAGCGCGTTTATCGCCAGCCCATGGTCACCTGCAATTTCGGATCGAAATTCCCGTTTCAGTTTTTCAAGAAGTTTCCTATCAATTGCCGATACGACGACCACACCTGCTTGAATCCTTGATTCCGCCTGCGCTATAATCTCCACGATTTCAGCCCGTGAGAGCGGGGCTGTTTGTCGGTGAAACCCACCTGTTATCCCGTTAGTTTCTAATTTCGCAAGTGCTTCGGTAATCCATCCGTCGAAGTTGAGTGGTACATCCGGGGCACCATAAGCAGTGTTTACAATGAACAAAAACACGAGGTAGGTATAGAATAATCTTTCGACCATATACGGTAGGCGATGTTTCCAACTTCGCCGGTTTTCCCTAAAAATGTGCTTTACCGGACTAACCTCTAACAACCAACAAGGACTCATTCCTGCGCTGCCTCCAATTTTTCAACATAGGCATCAATGCGGCGGAACTGCCATGTCCAGCGTGTGTTATAAAGGAACTGCCGGAGATCAAAGCGGTTGTCGTCCGGTGAATAAGATTCAGCGTGATAGGACGGTGTCAACGTCGTCATCTTGTGTCTATTGATGGAATAGTATCTGAAGAACCGTTTTACTTTTTCGGCGACTTCACGCGGCGGCAAGTGGTCCCACTCCTGCACTAATTTCTCAAACATGCTAACAGGACCGCACTGCTCCATTTTTCGGAGTTGTCCAAATCGACTCAATTCCGCGTAAGTCATTCCCATATCGTCTTCATCTGTCTGCGTGTAGGTTTCAGTTATCGGTTCAAGTTCCGCTGTCGGCGGTGCCTCTATAATTTCAGCAAGTGCGGAATAACCGAGTGCATCTTTTGCCCAATTCAGGAATCGACGCAAATCGTGTTTGCTAATACCGCCGATCGGGTTGATGTCGCCGCTACTGCAATCGTATTTTGTCAGGTAGCCGCGCAGAGCTTCGTCGACGTTCCCAGTTCCTAAAACAAGAAGTGTCCCTTGACGATTTCGCGCCCACGGCATCATCTGCGCAAAGAGATAACTAATCACCATCCGCAATCTCGCCTGTATATTTTGGAGTGCTTGGTTTTCTGTATATGTTCCGCCTTCAACCTTGAATTTCGGTGTCTTCTGCGTGATACGAGTAAAGAGCGATTGTAGGGCGTTAACGAGTCCATCCATGTTGATATTCAGGTGATACGCGCCTATCTGTTCAGCAAGTTGCTTCGCACGTTTCTGCGTTTCACGGGAACTGTTCTCTGTCCCAATGTAACATGTATATAACAAGCGATTCGCAAGCACACACGGATCCGTAAAAACATCCGGCGTTTCACCCTTCTCCAACCACCGCTTAACGTCTCGTATAACCGCTGCATCATTTTCACGGATCGCTTTAGCGACGAGTTGACACATCGAACCGACAAGCGTCGCAACCGCCCCGCTGTCCGCACCACCAGAAAGCGGAATGAAGTACCCCGCTGCCTCCGATCTACGCAGATAATCCCAAAGCCAACACGCTGGACCGAGGGCAATCTCTTCTTCGGGTTTGTGATAATGTGGAACGATTTTCGGACTCACACGCGGCGCAATTTCTGAACCAGCAGGATCAAATTCAAAATCCACAGCAATCTGTGGAAGTGGTGTCATTTTGCTCGCTTGAACGGCACGACTCGCTTTCGTCCCCCGATAGGCGCGCACATCGTTAAGGTTCACCGTTGCCGTGATGACCTCTACATCTTTGAGTGAGAATTGAGAGCCTTGCGCCAAGATTTCGCCATTTTGGGCAATCAGTGCGCACCCATCAAAATAGAGTCGCCCCCCGTCGCACCCCTGTTGGTTCGCATAGAGATAGACCCCGCCGTTTTTCTCACTGGCATTTCGGATAAGCGCAATGCGAGTGTCCAATTTCCGCAATTCATGGTGAGAGCCTGACCCGTTTGCAATAATCTCCACACCCGCATTGCCGAAATGGATATGCGGACTCATCGGCACAAACAACTCCTCACACGTCTCAGATGCCAAGAGTGTATCACCCGTGGCAATCGCTGCGATACCGATGGGTACTTCCCGTTGTCCCGTAAGCTCGCGAATCCCGCGCGGTAGCGTGTAGGGTTCGGTTGTCCAACCGTGCTCCCATGCCGCAAACCACCGATGCTCCCGATAGTTGCCATCGCTTGCTAAGAACATTTTCGGACGAATCAACAGCAACTTACCATCTAACACAAAGACCCGACAGTTATACCTGACGTTTTTGTGCATGACCGGCATACCGATGTCGCAGAGAATGCCGTCTGTGTATTTTCCTTTAAGGATATACGCCAGCGATTCCCAACTGTGTTGGAGCGTGTCTAACTCCAGGAAATGGTCTTCACAGGAATACCCGGTAACCTCCAGTTCCGGTCCGAGCCGATACCGCGCCCCGCCCGCTTTCGCTATCTCTATGGATTCAATGATACGCGCCGTATTCCCTTCAAAATCGAGGCTCCACTGATTCAGATTGCACGTTGCAAGGACTGCTTTCATCTTTTTAATTGTTCGTTGCGGTTCGGACTTTCATCTCTCCCCAGACCGTTGTTAACAGATGGGGTTGTGGTGAAACCGGTAAAGAGAACGCGGGATCAAACCAATCCGCATCATAATTTGAGCCTCTGTCCGTGAGTTGTTCAGATATACCGCCGGCTAAAGCGACCTTGAAGAGCTGATCTTTTCCATCGGTTTCCTTCTGGTAAACGAGTGCATCGCCTTGGGGTGCCACAGCCGGATTCGAGACTTCCCCTTCCACTTTAACCTTACGCGGTTCCCCGTTCCTCTTACGGTTTACAATATAGAGTTTCATGACAGGAACCGGCACAAGATCCGCCATGCTGATACCGGTGAAGACGAATTGGGTACCATCAGGTGTCCATGTAGGGTCAAATATCAAAGGAAATCCGTCTGGCGAGATTTCCTCTTTTGCCTTGGTTCGCACGTTAACAATCTCAATTCTCGGTTTGGCTATCTGTATACCCCCAAATTGATCGTTTATCGGTAGGAGCACCTCGGCAGACATAAAGGCGATTTCAGAACCATCGGGTGCCCAATCAGGATGCATACCAATGGCTATCCTTTTTTCATTCCGTCCGTCAATTGAGGCTGTGTAGGTAGCGATCTCACCGCCATCGACCCGATAGTAGGCGATCTGTTCGCCATCGGGTGCCCAGGTCGGATGCCGCCGCTCTATGCTTTTGCGAAAAACACGCCGAACATTATCACCATCGGCATCCATCACGTAGAGGTCTGAAATATTCCCGCCCCGCGCGGAGGCAAACAGAATCTGTCTACCTGTCGGGGACCAGGCCGGTGTGTAATCGTTCCCCCGATGCTGGGTTAAATTTGTCTGTCCACTGCCATCGGGGTTCATAATGTAAATTTCAGAATTGCCGTCCCGATTTGATACAAACACAATTTTCTCTGTGGCAGGCATTTGTGCCGAGACTGGTGTAAGAGCCGCGAGAACGAACAGACCAAGCCCACACACAAGAAAAAAATGGATAAATTTCATTGTAAACTCCTTAACCACTTCACGTTTTCTGTGGTTTCTTACGCGCCGCCGGAAACAGAATATTGTTCAAAATTAATCTATACCCCGGCGAATGTTTATGTAAATCGAGGTTCGTCGGGATTTTTCCTTCACCCACAAGGTGGCGATAATCTTCTGGGTCGTGTCCACCGAGAAACGTCCAAGTGCCTTTCCCTAATTTACCGTGGATGTATTTTGCGTAGTTCGTGCCTTCCACCTCTCCGAGAATCGTAACAGAGCCGCGAATCCTATCCATATTAAACGACGTTGTCTGTCCGAGGTAGCCCGGCACAATGCTCACATGATTTTGTGTGAGCATCGTCGGAATCGGATCGTGTTTTGCTGCGAACTCGAAAAGCTTGAAGTCCTCAACACCGCTCTGAGCATCCCTATCAGGATTTGGGTTGTCTATATCCGAGAATTCGTATCGGTACGGATTCGTGTAGAGTTTGAAGTTCTCAAACGCCAAGGTACGCTGAAAATCCAGGCGTGTTTCCGCATCTGATTCGATAGGCGTTCCATCTAATTCAGGTGCCACGATGTCGATTGCACCGCCGCGTGTTGCCAACGCGATATCCAAGGTTTCCGGGGCAGAACACATAGCAAAAATGAACCCACCGTTAACAATATAGTCCGATATCATCTGTGCTGTCTGTCCCTTGTGCTGTGGGACGCGTCGAAATCCCGCCTCCGTAGCGGCTTGCTCAAACATTAACATCCGTTGTTGATACCAGACCTGCGTCGAAAACGAGGCGTGGAACTTGCCGTGCTGCCCTGTGAAATCCTCGTGGTGCAGATGTAGCCAATCATAGTCATCTGTCTCTAAAACACCGTTTTGTACCTCTTTATCCCAGATGACATCGTAGGGAATCTGTGCATAGTCCAGCGCAATTTTAACAGCGTCGTCCCATGGATCCCGATAAGGCGATGCCTCTGAGGGAGCGTATACCGCAATCTTCGGTGCCTTTTCCAAGAGAATCTCGTCCATATTGCTGCCTTGAAGGACAGATTCCTTGATGCTGCGATACGCGGCGTCGTCCATCGGTTCAAAACTGACGCCCATGAGCGCAGCACGCATTCGGACATCTGGAGAGTCCGGTAGCACAAATGCGCCACCTCGATAGTTCAGCCACCAGTAGCAGCGGTACTCACGCGGGACCTCCAATGCCCAGTATGTCAAGCCGTAAGCCTTTAGATGGTTCGTCTGTGCCCCGATGTCCATCGGTATCAACAGCCATTGCGCCGCGGCGATGTTTGTACCGATAAGGAACAATAGGAGAATAAAGAGTGAGGTACCGAGACCCCTGCCTATGATATGAAGGCATTTGGTAGGGTGCGTATTCATCAGTTTTTCCTTGGTGTGTTTGTTTGTAGATTACCTGCGGCAGCTGCCGGTTCACGTCCAAATACGACGTGTCCATTGTGTATGAGTGTCGTCTCGGTAGTTTCTGGGTTGGTGGTATCAATTTTCCAAAGTTGTCCGTTGTTTTCGTAGATAAGCCACCGCCCTTCTGGTGGCACCCAGGCGGGATGCGAGCCTCCCCTTCGAGTTAGCTGCTTTTCTGTCGGAACACCTTCACTTGAATAGGTGACGAGCCAAATCTGTTGGTAATCGCCGACCTTTCGTGTGAATGCCAATTGATTCGGATTCGCAGGCGACCACGTCGGTTCTATATCATCTGTGTCTGGCGATATTACAATCGGCTCGACACTCTGTGCGATTTGATCGAAGGCGTAGATGTTGCGCCTCTCTTGCCCATCAACAGAAATCGCTGCGTCCGGATTTTCGATACTCCCGGCGGTAACATAAGTTAGCATCGTGCCGTCGCTGTTCCAGGCAGGTGTGAAACTTTGCAGTGCCGTTGACGGCACAGTGAACTCAGAGCCACTCGAAATATGCAGTATAACGACGCGACTTCGGTCTCCGAACTCCGGACGTGTATAAGCAACGTATTGTGCATCGGGCGAGATCGCGACATCGGCTGCCATTTTTCGTCTATCGAAAAGCAGACCGCCATCCGGCATTTCACGGTTCCGAATAATAACGTTCCCGTCCCTATCCTGATAAATGAGTGTCCCATCGTTTGCTACAGTCGGATTGTGTCCAATACCTAATGGTGTGCTGTTCCCATCAGGCGAGAGCCCCCAAATCATACCGTCGTAAGCGAAATAGATAAACAAAAGATTGGAAGACTGGAAGGTTGAAAGATTGAGACCTGCCTCCCTTTTTCCATCCTGCCCTTCGTCTTCCTTTTCAATCAGGATGTCCGCTTTAGGGGTAAAACGTCCTGTATCACCTAATTCCCACCCGGCTCCATTCGCTTTCCAGACAAAGCTGAGACCTTTTGTCCAGTAGTTCCACTCCTCGTTTAAACGTCCACTGCGAGTGACACGAAAAATATCTTCGGGTTCTCCATAAAGTTTCCTGATTTCCCAGCGTCCACCGTCCTCAATTTCCGCCATATTTCCGTCTGCATCGATATAAATTGCGAGCACTGCGATGTCAATATGTGCCGTTGTCTCTCCAGGGAACACATGAACTGCCGTCGGTTCACCGCGGACGGGATGGCGTGTGCCGTATATGCCAACGCCATCGGCGATACCTGTTTTCTGGTCGTTGTTTGCGTCCACGACTGCCATGACGTAGTAGCTGCCCGGTAGCACATTGATTTGGTAGCTGCCATCGCCGGAAACAGTAATCGGCATCGCAATCGGTGAACTGAAGTCAGGGGCGTAAGAGAGCGTTAGTATTCCCTGCTGGACAGTGTGTCCGTCCCATACGATGCGTCCGGTGATGCCGCCTTGTTCAATGTGTGCTTCAATACTCGGTGGCGTGGCATGCAGCCGTCCATCGTCATCGTAGCGTGCACTTATCACGATTTCAATTTCTTGAGCCTCGTTTTCTGCTAAAGTGAGTGCAGTTGGGGGCTGCGTCGTGATGTCAATTGTCCCATAACCGCCTAAACCATCCCCTTTACTATATCTGCCATCCTTATCCGCATCCAGATTGGCGATAACATAGTATTCATCAGGTGGGAGTGCGAAATGGAACGCTCCCCCAGGAGCCGTTTCCGCACTGGCAACCGGAGCGACTAAAGCGGGGTCCGAATACACTTCAACCCGCGCGGTTACATCTTCGGGCACCGGAGACAGGATACCTGTGAGCGTGCTGGTCGCTGCCTTCTGCGTTTTTTTCCGAGTCTGGTAGGTAGCGGTGATTGCGACTTCTATATTTTCGGTAAATTTGTTCGCAGAAACTAAAACAGGCTGCGGGAAATTCCCACGTTTCCGCATGTCCTCAACGCCGTAGAAGCCAAAGTCGTCCCCTGTATCCAGTTTATTGGTCCTATTGTTATCGACAATCGCCATGAGGTAATACTTGCCCGGTGGCAGATTGAGCGTCCAACTGCCAACGTCTGTCACTCTGGCGATACCCGCACGATATTTCCACGATAAATCTGTATACGCAAGAATGAGTGCCTGTGAACCTGCTCGGAGCGATTTCGGGTTTTCTGGTGTTTGACGGCGGAAATTCAGTGTCCCACTACACCCCGATGTCGCTTTGCGTAACTCCGTCTGGAATTGCTGGAGTTGGCTCGGTTCGTATTCGGATAGTGGAACAACCGTTGGTTTATTATCGATGTAGGTCGCCCGCGCCGTTATAGGAATCTCTAAACCCTGAATCTGTTCACCGTCTTGGACTTCAATCACCTGTTTGTTTTGATTCTTATTGCCCCAGTCAGTAATTCCGAACATCCCCAAGCCGTCACCTGTATCAAAACTCCCCGATTTATCGACATCCACGTAGACAACGAGATAGTAGCGTCCGGGTTCCACACGGAGTGTGAATTGCCCATCACCGAGTTGCGGGATCCCGCTGATATAAACCTGTTGGAGTGCTTCGTCTCGATAGACAGACACACTTGTATGCGACAAGTCTTGCCCTCTCCAGACGACTCTCCCAGCCAAGGTTGCCGTCATCCGTTTCGCCGTAGCGTCCTCCTGCGCTTGGCAGAGAGCCTCACCGGCAAATCCGATACTGATAGCAAGTAACAAAAGCGTCAAACGTTTCATTTCTATTCCTTCATGCTGTTGTTTTGTTATATTTCGATACTTAACAATATTAACACGTACCACAAATAATTTGCAAATAGAGATTTTCAAGGGGGGAACTTTACTATAAATTTGACTTTCATTATTAATATATAGTATAATATTTTCACGTTCCTACGCGAGTAGCGGCGTAATATGTTTTCCACTTTTGGAAAAATTTGCCCACAACGAACGCAAAGAGGAGACTCTTAAGTATGAAAACGAAAGGTTATTACTCTATCTGTGCTTTTCTGCTGATGTTTTGTATGTCCCTGCCAGCAGTCGCACAGGACGCGCAAGCAAACAATCTGCTCGGATGGTGGCTATTTGACAGCGAAAAGGACGAGCTCGGTAACTGGAGCGATATAGACCTCCACGGTGCCGAACTCAAAGGTGGGCAGCTGATTGTCGAGACAGGAAAATGGGCACACGCACTTGAATACAGCGGACCTGATATTGAAGAGAAGACTTTGATGACATGGGTCGCATTGGACAGCCTCGCCGCAACCAAAGGTTCGGCACTCACGTTAGATAAAGCCTCCGAAGACCAATTCAACGCCATCGTTTACGCCGAACGCCAACCGAATCAGTGGATGTCGGGAAGCAGTTGGTTCCACCGCACTGAGGACTTTCCAAAAGCCCACGATGAAAAGAAGGAAGGCGAAATGGTCTACTTAGCCTTCACTTATGAAGATAAGGGTGGGACTTACAAGATAACGGGTTACCGTAACGGTGAAAGCCTCGGTAGTTATGAAAAGGGTGAGATCAAAACCTGGCCTACGGATGATGCAGAAATTATCTGGGGTAAACGGCATACAAACGGGCTCGGTGGTCCCGGCGACCTCAACGCACACATTGAGGAATCCCGTATTTACTCCGTTGCGTTGACCGAGGATGAGGTTAACGAAATGGAAATCGGAACGCTCTCTGTTGATCCACAAGGTAAACTCGCTACCCGGTGGGCAAAACTTAAAATGAAGTAGTTTTTGAATCGTAGGGCAAGGTCCCCCGACCTTCGCCCTACTTTCGTATAACATGTGTTACCGACAGACTTAGCCTTACTCGCCAAAACCCAGGGGGTGTTATGAAAAGTCAAATAACCCTCTTTCTGATATACATTGGTATTTGTCTCGTTTCTGTTGCTGCCGCCGAGCAGCAAACGTGGACATTCGACGACAATGCCGCAGATTGGACCCCCGCAAACGGGACGTGGGAAGTAGAAGATGGGGTCTATAAACAGACAACGCGCTATGGTGAGGCGCAAAAAACGTTAGCGAATGGGGCAGAATGGACAGATCACACTGTAACAGCAAAAGTTCGTATTGAAGCAGGGCATTGGGCAGGGATCGTCTTTCGCGCACAAAATGAATTTGAGTACTACGTCTATCTCATCTGTCCGAAAGAGAATAAATCTGAGTTGTGGCGACACCGCCGCAGCACCGCTTTTAAAGACGGATTTGAGGGACGCGACGAGATTGAACACGATATCGCGCCTATCGGACTGACGCTCACCCGAAACGAGTGGTTTACGCTCAGTGCAACCCTTGAAGGCAGCCGAATCGCACTTGCTATTAATAGCATAGAGCAAGCCGTATTTTTTGACGACACGTATCCTCGTGGTAGAGTTGGTGTCTGGACATGGGACACGCAAGCCAGTTTTGATGATGTTAGTGTTAACGGTGTTACCACAACAACCCTCACAGCCGTGGAACCGCACGGAAAACTCGCAACGTCGTGGGCGGTATTAAAGCGAATCGCGGACCGCAAACCGCAAACAGCGAATAGCAGATAGCAAACAGCGAATCGCGAACAACGAATCGCGAACAACAAATATAGGAGGATTTTAATGGCAAATGTAGGAAGTGCTGCACCCAATTTCACGTTACAAGGTGCAGTTAACCAAGAAGATGTTGAAGTTTCATTGAGCGACTATGCGGGTAAAAATTTAGTCGTGCTTTTCTACCCACTCGCTTTTTCCCCAGTCTGTGCCGAACAGGTGCCGGATTTCAACGAAAAGTTGGATGCGATTCAGGCGAAAGGCGCTGAGGTCGTCGCCATCAATCGGGATTCAACTTTCGCGCATAAGGCGTGGAGCGAAGTACTCGGTGGGGTCGATTTTCCACTACTTGCTGATATGAACCTTGAGGTATCTAAAGAGTTTGGTATGGCACTGGAAGAGGTCGGTATTACCACGCGCGGTGTGTTTATCGTTGATAAATCAGGGAACATCGCCTTCAAACATGTCGAAGCCGCGCCCCCGGAGAATACCTTGACAGCCGAACAGGTTTTGGGCGAGTTAGACAAACTGCAATAGACACGCCAGTATCGCAGGCGAGGTCTTTATCTCGTATTAGCGAAAAAGCGGGTATTTGGTAAAACTTGCAAACTATCGTTTACATTGTGCCGACACCCGCTTTTTGCTTTAACTTTTTACTTTATATTGAAAATCGTATACAATCATGCTATAATAGTTTAAGTGGAACTGCTCGTGATTATTTGGTATTACTTCGGAGGATTGATGTATCAGTCCATCACAGCCGAACTACCAATAATCAGTTGAAAAAAAAGAAGTTATCTTACGGACGGCTGAATGAAGTTGAAATAAATATTTCAGTAATTGACGGGCAATGAATTGCCCTACTACAAACGGCTCGATTCGTAGTAGTGCGATTTTGCGGCGTACTCGACCCCGGTTCATGCCCCGGTGAAGTCCATACGGACTTCATACCGTTGATTCAAGGCATGAATACCGTTGATTTGAAGTCCATACGGACTTCATACCGTTGATTCTGATTCATGCGACGTGCATTATCGCACGTTTGAAAATTACCGATTTAATAAATTAATTCTTCATATAGCCGACGGCTAACAAATGCGGGTGTAGCTCAGCGGTAGAGCGTCAGCTTCCCAAGCTGAGGGTCGCGGGTTCAATTCCCGTCACCCGCTTGACTATCCTTTAAAATCGTGTAGAACTGAGGAAAATCATGGCACAAGACCGACGACTGACGAAAGAAGAAATCCAAGAAGATAAATTTATTGAAGGCGTGCTGGAAGTCTATGCCTTTCTGCGGCGAAATCTGCGGACGATTGTTATTATCGTAGGTGTAATCGTTGTTGCCGTTGCAGGTTATGCAGCATACTATCAGAACCAAGAGAACCGCCGCGCCGAAGCAACCGTCGCCCTCCGTCAGGCTACCGAAGCCTATCAAACAGCAGAAGAGAGCCTTTTCGACACCGAGAAATTGGCTGAAAGTGAGGAATCACTTAAAACGGCGCAGACGCAACTTCAAGAGATTTATGAGGCATATCCGAATTCAACTTTTAGTGACAAGGCGCGCTACCAATACGCAAAGACCCTCTATTATCAGCAAAATTACCCAGAAGCACGCGTGCAATTCCAACAAATCATTGACCAGCACCAACCCGAAAATCAGATCTATAGTTTATATGCCCAAAAAGCGATAGGCAACACCTACGAACAAGAAGGTAATTACGAAGCCGCTATCGCTGCGTATCAAGTGAAGGCATTCCCACCGACCCCACAACTCTCACCGGAAATTCGGCAGTTTGTGCTCGCCAGTGCCAAATTTAACCAAGCCCTCGCTTATGAGAGGTCTGGTGATCCAGACGCTGCACGTGCCGCGTATAAAGAAATTATAGACGAATTCCGAACCACGCTTGAGACAGGAATTACCCAGAAAAGCCGCGAACTCATCGAGGACGCAAAAGTTGTTATCGCAGGGATTGGCGAACCGTTAGATATATCGGGTGCGCAAACCCTCGAAAGCGCAAAACAGTACTATGAGGCTTACGTCGCGTATACGGACGCAATTCGGACCTATAAAGTGAACAAAGACATCACAGGTGGACTCACCTCTGAACTCCGAAAGCAGATTGGCAGCTTTGAAAAAGAGGCGATGGAAGTCATGAGCAACGTTCAAAACGCCCGTCGCGCCGATGAAGAAGGCAGAGAAAGTTCGGCACTGTATAGTTACGATCTCGTTGTAGAATTTGAAAAAATCGGATTAAGCCGTCGGCTCTATGAAAACGCGCTTCTTCATTACAAGCGGCTTGGATCTGCCCAATAATTTTTAGTTAGTTTTAAGGAGCGGTAATGACACATAAATATAGCCTCATTCCTTTTTGTGCCTCTAAGACGATTAAGTTCACACTTTTGAGCCTCTGCTGCTTATGCTTCATCACTCTCACTTCACCACTCAATGCCGAACCTACTGGACAATTGGCTTACGCAGTCAACGGGTTCGATGAGAATTTAGGACGCTTTGATTGGAATCTTTATGCCACTGCACTCAGAGGCACTAAAGATTTCACAGCGATCCCTTTGAACCACAAAGGGATGTACCCCTCTTGGGGACCCAATGGGGATTTACTCTATTTTATCCAGCGCGATAAAGGACACTCTGATGTCTATTCCATTAATCCTGACAACCCGAAGAATAAGAAACTCGTTACCCCTATTTCTGGCACATACCGCTTTCTTTCTGTATCTCCCCAAGGCAGACAACTCGCTTTCAACGGTTATACCGTAGACCAGCTGCCTCAAGAAAACCAGATTTGGGTTCTCGACATTGAAAGTGGGGAAATGGAAGTGATGACACAGGTGCCACATCTCGGATGGCCCTATTCATTCTGGGGAATCTCTTGGTCCCCTAACGGGAAACGGCTCGCTTTTTCGCTCTCCAGACCGGGGTGGTTGGAGCATCTCTACCTTTTAGATGTTGAAACCAAAGAGATAGAAGTTTTGACTGAACTGAATAAAGATTTTTATCCGGTCTGGGCTCCCGGCGGCGATCGCATCCTTTTTCTGAGATGGAATAGAGAGTTTGATACCTTTTGCACAATTGACATTGAAACCAAAGAGATTGTAGCGTTGTTTGATGTCGATAAAGCCACAGGCTATTGGGGCGACTGGTCGCCTGAAGGGGACTACATCGCCTATTCTCGGTGGGGATCGGTTTATCTTTATGACTTCGCTACCGATGAGACACAAGAGATCGTGGAGGTTGATGGCAGTATCTTCGTTATTTCCTGGTTGCGGGATATCAGGATATTACCTGTTGAAGCGCAGCAAAAATTGGTCACGACGTGGAGTACCATTAAACGCGAAGCAGCTCAGCAATAACATTAGAGCGAGTTCTAAATATGTAGGCGAGGTTCCGTAACATAACCCAAGTTATCGCTTTGTAGCATAAACTTTTAGGTTGTGCGGTTCCCTTCTGTTCCAGAAAAGGTATGCGTTTGTAGTAGGACGATTCTGCGGCGTACTCACCCAAATGCGAAGTGCATTATCGCACGTCTCGATTTGAAATTCAATGCAACAGTAGTTTCCATTTCCAAGTTAAGTGCCAACCATAGAGGACACACCGGTGGTACCCAGTGTTGAAAAGGCTTTAGAATACGATAAAATTCGTGAACTTTTGAAAAAATACACCGCTTCTCGCCTTGGGACAGCGCGTGTTGACGCGCTCAAACCGTCCTACGATGTTGACAAGATTCGCTATCTACAGACCTTGTGCAGTGAAGTTAAATTTTTTCATGAGCTCTACGGTGGTATCCCCTTGGGGGGCTTAACGGATGTTCGGGCATCCCTGAACCATGCTGCGAAAGTCGGGGCAATGTTAGATACTGAAGAACTCCTGAATGTCCGAAAAGTTGCCCAGATTCCTACAGACATCCATAAGGCGTTTAAAAAACGCGACCGGGACGAATTTCCCAATTTATTTTCTATCGTTGATGCCCTGCCAGAGTTTTCGGCGTTAGTTGAAGCGATTGCCTACTGCATTAACCCTGATGGCATCATACTCGATCGCGCAAGTCCCGAATTGCGTGCGGTTCGTCGCAAGTTATCACGCCTCCGTGAAAACGTCCACCAAAAACTCGAAGCGACACTCCGCTCACCTGAGCATCAAAAAGCGATTCAAGAACCCGTCATTACCTCTCGAAATAATCGATACGTTATTCCAATAAAACAAGAGGCACGGGCATCTTTCAGAGGAGTCGTCCAAGGGCAATCCACAAGTGGTGCAACCTTTTTTATTGAACCGTTGGATATTGTCCAGATGAATAATGAACTCCACGAAGCCGCTGAAGCGGAACATCGCGAAATTCGGCGTATCCTCCTTGACCTCACAGATCGTGTGCGTGAGAACCTACACGAATTGGAATTAGCCCTCGATCTCTTAGCAGAACTCGACTTTTTAAACGCAAAGGCACGTTTCAGCCTCGCATTGAATGCTGTTGAACCAAAAATCAATACCCGAGGTTACATCAAATTAATTGAGGCGCGGCACCCATTGCTCGAATTTCATCTCCAGAGTGCTAAAGCACCTGATTCCGATGACGGTGAAGACCTTCCAGACCGCGTCGTGCCGACGAACGTCCATATTGGTGACACGTTTAACACATTAATCATTACCGGTCCGAATACCGGTGGTAAAACGGTTGTGCTCAAAACTGTCGGTTTATTGACGCTTATGGCGCAATCAGGTCTACATATCCCCGCGGAGCACGGGAGCAAGACCGCTGTCTTTGACATGGTCTTCGCCGACATCGGCGACGATCAAGGGATAGAACAGAGTCTCAGCACCTTCTCCTCGCATATTACGAAAATCGCTGAGATGCTGAAGAAAATCAATCACGCCGAACATTCGCTTGTGTTGTTAGATGAAATCGGTGCTGGCACAGACCCGAGTGAAGGGACTGCGCTCGGTATGGCACTTCTCGATTGGCTCGGAAAAAGACAGGTGAATACCCTTGTGACGACGCACTACGGGGCACTCAAGGCTTACGCGCATACGCAAGCGCATATAGAAAACGCCTCAATGGAGTTTGATTGGAAGACGCTTCGTCCTTCATATCGCCTGCAGGTCGGTGTTCCGGGGAGTAGCAACGCTATAAAAATCGCAGAACGCCTCGGAATTCCGCCTGAAATTCTTGATGAGGCGGAGGCGCATTTAGGAAGCAATACCGTTGCGGTTGAAGATTTACTCGTTCGTTTACAGGAAACACAAAATGAGATGGATGTCGCGCGAAACCGCTTGCAGCGTGAACTTCGCGATGCTGAAGCGGCGCGTCAAAAACACAACGAGCTCTTTCAGCACCTTAAATCGGAACGTCATCAATTGAAACAGGAAGCCGAAGATGAAGCGCGCAGTATCGTTGCTGGTGCGCGACGAACTGTTGAGAATCTTGTTACTGATATTCGTAAAGAACAAGCCTCTAAAGTTAGTATTCAAAACGCTTTCTCAAAAATAGAAACCACCAAAAAATCGCTACAACCCAAGCAGCCCAAGAAACAGCAACCTAAACAACGGAAAATTAAAGTCTCTGTCGGCGATAAGGTCAGGGTCAAGAAACTCGGCAAGTTCGGCGAGGTTACCGCTATAAAACCTCGCGGGAAAATGCCTTTACAGATCCTTGTGGGAAATATGCAAATGCAAGCCGCATACCACGATATCGATTCCGTGCGCTCCAAGCAGGAAGTATCTCGTTTATCAACCTCTGTCCTTGATATCCAATACAGCAAAGCCAACTCAATCAGCGATGAATTGAATATTCACGGAATGCTTGTAAAGGAAGCCTTGGATATTACCGATAAATACCTTGATGATGCGTATCTTGCCGGTCTCCCGGCAGTGCGAATCCTGCACGGCAAGGGGACGGGCGCATTGCGGAACGCGGTGCATGGCGAATTGCGTGGGAATCCACATATCGCTAAATATCAATGCGCACCCTACGATCAAGGCGGTGAAGGTGTAACCGTTGTCACGTTTAAGGAATGAGGTAAACATACCTAACTTGGTAGGCGATATTTCTAACTTCGCCTAACTTATAACTTACAACCATATTAGGACAGATTCATTGTGAACGCTGCTCGATCAAGAAACCACATACCAAGCGAAACAATTGATGAAATTCGGACGCGTACGAACATCGTTGAAGTCGTCTCCGAGTGCGGCGTTGCCCTGCGTCCTGCGGGTCGCGATTTCAAAGGCCTGTGTCCATTCCATGATGAGAAAACACCCTCTTTCACCGTCTCAGCGGAAAAACAGATGTTCTACTGTTTCGGCTGTCAAACCGGCGGCAATGTTATCTCTTTTGTCCAAAAGCATGAGGGTAAATCCTTTAGAGAGACAGTGGAGGGGCTGGCAGATCGCTTAAATATTACACTCCCAACGCAAGATGTCCGTGAAATTGCGACCCGAAAACGGCTCTCATCTTTGGAGGATCTCAATCGCTTTGCGGTGGAATATTACCACCGGCACTTGTTTACTGACAGGATCGGTACATCAGCCATGCGGTATCTGAAACACCGTGGGGTCCAACCGAAGACCATTCGGTTGTTTCAATTGGGGTACGCACAGCCGGGACGGCGGAATCTTGTGAAAGCTGCCACGGACGAAGGGTTTACAACCCAACAGTTGATTGATGCTGGATTAATCAAGGACGAGGATCGGGGACCGCAAGACCGGTTTTGGAATCGGATATTGTTCCCTATTTGTAATGAACGCGGGGCGCCTGTCGCCTTTGGGGGGCGTGCGCTTTCTGAAGAGCATCAACCCAAGTATCTGAATTCGCCTGCGACTGTTTTGTACGATAAAAGCAATCTCCTTTACAACCTCGACAAAGCCCGTCAATCCATTTACAGGCAGCAGCGAGCCCTTCTCGTGGAAGGTTATATGGATGTTTTAATGCTTCATCAGTCCGGGATTGAGAATGTGGTAGCGTCTTCTGGCACCTCTCTGAGTGAAAATCACGCCGGTTTATTGAAGCGGTTTGCCCCCGAAGTCGTTATCGTCTATGACGGAGATGCCTCGGGGTTCCGAGCGGCGCAGCGCGGGTTGCACCGCATGCTCGCCGAGGGGTTGCGTGTCCGCGTCGCACTTCTCCCGACTGGAGAGGATCCCGATTCATTTACACGGGAACGGGGTGCGTCTGCCTTCACAGAACTTACGGATAGAGCCATAAACCTCATCGAATTTCAGATTCAAGCAGCTATTCAGCAACAGGACATCCACCGAGTTGACGTGAAGGCACAGGTTGCTAAGGAAATTACGGAGACGCTCCTAAGTCTCAAAAATCGGATGGAGCGCAGTGAATACGTCAAATACGCCGCGCGTGAACTGCATATTGATGAAGGCGTGCTTTGGCAGGAGCTGCGAGACGCAGGACTTCAAGCAGAACAGACGCCGCAACGGGTGAGGCGAGCGAAGCACACACCGCAAAAATTATCCCCACGCGCCCAAATCGAAAGTCAATTCATTGAAGCATTAATTCAAAGTCCAGCGTTAATTCCAAGTGTTAAATCGGAATTTCATTACCAGAATTTCACAGAACCGCGTTTCTCTAAAATAGCGCAATTGCTCTGGGAGGCGTGTAACAACAACGAAAGCGTTGATATCCAAACACTCATCAACGAGTGCCCTGATGAGGAAGTGAGAGGGTTCGTCTCGAATGCGCTGCTCCGTAGAACGCCGCCGCCGAATGTATTGCGAGCGCGGGTTGACGGCTGCCTCAATAAACTCAAGGATTTCCTCTTACAAGATCTCGAACAGCGTATCCGTTCCCATGCCCTCGCCGAAGGCACAGATGAGGTGGAGACCCTCAAAGAGTTAGTGAAACTTTCAAACCAGAGACGCGCTTTAACCGGACAACCTTAGAAAAGGAGCAAGTTAATCATGGATTTTAAAGACTATTCTACCGTCGATTATCTCGATGCTGAAAGCGGCGATGATCTCGAATATGATGACGAAATCGCAGACCTCTCCGCCCTCGGCAGCAGTTATACAGATGATTCGGTGAAAGTCTATATGCGTGAGATGGGAAGATTTCAGTTGCTTGATCGGACACAAGAGGTTGAACTCGCTAAACGGATTGAGGCAGGACATCGCGCTGCGCTGGAAGCAACCTTCGGCACCGCACTCGCAATTACAGAAATTCGGAAGATGCTCTATAAAGTCGTCACTGCCAAAAAACGGGCATCCGATATTATTGATATGCCTGTTAAAAGCACATCAACCCAAGATAAGGAACGGAAACTTCGGGAACAGGTGAAAAAAGCGTTAGACGTGCTGGAGAAACTGGAGATGGAACGTTTCGATGCTGCCGAGAACGGAAACGCATCCGCACAGAAATCGAAAACGCGTAAAAAATTGATGAAAATGCTTGAAAAACTGAAAATTGACCGCGAAGAGATTAGCAAAATCTCTGACCTCGTCAAACAGTCGGAATATCAGATCAGTGTATGGGAGAGCCAAATACAGTACCTCCAACAATCTCACGATATTCCGCACGAATGGTTCAATGGGGGTAGCGACCCAAAACGGAAGTTTGAAACGGCTGCGATGGCGGATGCCTACGTCGAAATTGTCCGCTGCAAACGCAGTATCCGACAGCAGATGAATGAAATTGGCGTCTCACGCGAGCACCTCAAATCTCTCACACAGCAAATTGATGAAGGTGAGTCTGAGGCGCAAGCTGCAAAAATGGCGATCGTTGAAGCCAATCTCCGTCTCGTCGTTAGTATCGCGAAGAAACATAGACACCGTTCATCAGGACTTGAATTTCTCGACTTAATCCAGGAAGGAAACATTGGGTTAATGCGAGCGGTCGATAAATTCGATTACCAGCGCGGCTACAAATTTAGCACATACGCGACATGGTGGATTCGACAGGGCATCACCCGCGCGATTGCTGATCAGGGACGGACGATTCGTATCCCTGTTCACATGCACGAACGCATTAACAAGATAAAACGCGTCCAACGCTCCCTGCTCCAAGAATTGGGGAGTGAACCGACTGCCGAACAGATCGCACAAGATTTGAAAATTTCGACCAGCAAGGTCACCGAGGCTTTGTCGGTCGCACCGGAGACCTCGTCCTTAGACACACCGATCGGCGAAGAAGACGATAATCCGCTCGGTTCTTTCATCGTAGACGCTGACGCACCCTCCCCTGTGCAGGAAGCTGAATTGAACATTCTCAAAGAACAGATCCAAGATGTCCTCGACGACTTAAGCGACCGCGAGAGACGCGTGATTTCGCTCCGTTTCGGGATTGATGACGGTTATCCAAGAACGCTTGAAGAGGTCGGGAGTATCTTTAAAGTGACGCGGGAACGGATCCGACAGATTGAGGCAAAGGCACTCCGTAAATTACGGCATCCACGCCGAAGTCGGAAACTTCGCGATTTTGTTAACTAACGGAGGTTCATAAACATTCCTCGTAGGGGTTGGGTCTCCCAACCCACAGCGCGTGGATGATTGTTACAGCAGAACCTCGGACGCAGAACCCAGAACCTACAATCTATCACCCTTAAAAAATTTGCTTTTAAAATCGAAATATTGTATAATTCGTATATCCAATTAAAGCGGGCCCATAGCTCAGTGGTCAGAGCCGTCGGCTCATAACCGACTGGTCCTAGGTTCGAGTCCTAGTGGGCCCATATCGTTACATGGGGCGTTAGCTCAGGGGTACGAGCGCTACCTTCACACGGTAGAAGTCACTGGTTCAAATCCAGTACGCCCCATCGTTGTTAAATCAAGGAGCCGTACATGGAAAGCAGGGATGCCCCACATTTCGTCCAGGCTGGCATCAAGGCTATCGACTGTGACATCCATAACGAAGTCCCAAATTTACAGGCACTCTTCCCGTATATGTCTGATTTCTGGTGCGACTATTGCAGCACCTCTGGCTTTAGGGGACCCGATGCAAACGACTACCCGCGCGCCGCACCGCTAACAACGCATCCAGATGCCCCCTCACCCTGGGACGTGGATCTTGAACATGTACGAGAACACCTGCTTGACGGTTGGAATCTCGAATACGGCATCCTCAATTGCGCCTATCGCATTCAGAGCATTCATAACCCGGACCTCGCCGCTGCGATCGCACAAGCAGTAAACGATTGGCAAATAGAACATTGGCTTGACCCCGAACCCCGACTCCGTGCCTCTCTGGTAATTCCAAGCCAAATTCCCGACCTCGCTGCGAAAGAAATTGAGCGGGTCGGCGATCACCCCGGATTTGTCCAAGCCGTACTCCCTGTCCGTTCACGTGCCCCGTACGGCAATCGCAATTACTATCCGATTTACGAGGCAGCCGTCCGACACAATCTCGCTATCGCCATCCATTACGGCGGTGCCCCTGGGACGCAACCCTCCGCGACGGGGTGGCCATCAACCTATCTGGAAGAATATAGTGGGATGACACAGGTCTTTCAAGCACAAGTGATTAGTCTCGTGGCAGAAGGGACATTCGATCAGTTTCCTGAACTGCGCGTCGTACTCATTGAAAGCGGGTTTACATGGCTCCCTGCTGTGATGTGGCGGATTGACAAAGAGTGGCGGGGGCTCCGAAGCAATACACCGTGGTTGAAACGTCCGCCTTCTGAGTATATGCGAAAACATATCCGATTTACTTTACAACCTATTGACGCACCGCCGACCCCTAAGCAGCTCCTTCAGATTATCGGGCAGTTGGAGTCTGATGAAATGTTGATGTTTTCAACCGATTATCCGCATTGGCAGTTCAACACCCCTAATGACGCTTTACCTGATGAACTGCCGGGGTCACTTGCCCGTAAAATCTTACATGAAAACGCTCGTGCCTTCTATCAATTGGTTGAGTAGTTGTTAGTTGATGGTTAATGGTTAAGAGAGTATTGTGGTAAGAACAGGTGTCTCTAATAACTCAACGTCTTAACCAACGACCAATAACCAAAAACCAAAAACCCATAGGAGATAAACGCAATGGAAAACAAAACGACAAAACGTGCGAAGTTCCCGGTCATTGATTGCGACATCCACAACTCCGTTCCACCGGGCGGTCTGTCTCCGTATCTATCCGAAAGGTGGCAAGAGTACTATAAGACTTTTGGACTCCGGGGCCGCATCGGTGGCTACTATCCGCGCGCACTCCTCAACGCTGCACGACGTGACGCATGGCCCCCTTCAGGACTCTCTCCAGGGGCAGATTTGGAATTTATGCAGGCGCAGCTGCTTGACGCATTTGACATCGAGTACGGCGTGCTTAACCCACTCATGCCTGTTGGGGAGCAGTTGAATATTGAATTCGGTGCCGCACTCGCAAGTGCCGTCAACGATTGGCAGGTCGCCGATTGGGTCGAACCTGACCCGCGCCTACGCGCCTCTATTGTTCCGCCTTATGAGAATGCGGATCTTGCTGCTGAGGAAATTCACCGATGTGGTCCCAATCCAGCGTTTGTTCAGATCTTGCTCCTCGCACGGACGCGGGACCCGCTTGGGAACCGAAAATATTGGAAAATGTACGAAGCCGCCTGTGAGTATGATTTACCCATCGGTATCCACTTCGGCGGCAATCAGGGTCAGATTACAGGTGCCGGATGGCCCTCATATTACATCGAAGACCACGGCGGTATGCCACAAGCCTTTCACACGCAGGTCATCAGTTACGTCATTGAAGGCGTATTCGAGCGTTTCCCGAACCTCAAGATTGTCCTCATTGAAGGCGGATTCGCATGGTTACCCCCGCTTATCTGGCGACTTGATGCAACGTGGGAAAAACTACGGGCGGAAGTGCCGGATCTGAAACGGAAACCTTCAGAATACATCCGAGATCATTTCTGGCTCAGCACGCAACCGATGGAAGAGCCACCCAAACGCGAGTATTTTGAGCAGATGCTTGAACAGATGGACATGAACGACAAACTTATGTTCGCCACAGACTACCCGCATTGGGATTTTGATGCCCCCGATCGTGCGCTGCCGAGTTTCCTGAAACCCGAACTCCGTCGAAAAATTTTAGCAGACAACGCCCGCGAACTTTACGACTTCGATAAACTGTCATCTTAAAATCGGTAGGCGAGGTTTCCTAACCTCGCCGACAATTCTTAACTTATAACTTATAACTAACAACTTATAACTTATAACTAACAACTTATAACTGACAACCAACACCCAAATGCCCAAATACGTAGTAGCAACAGCAGACGAAATTCCAGTCGGTGAACGCAAAATCATCGAAATCGGCGGACGCTCCATCGGTGTCTTTAACATTGATGGCGAATACTTCGCCATCCGTAATAGCTGCCCCCACCAAGGCGGACCTTTATGTAACGGTCTCGTCACCGGCTTTTTAGAATCCTCGGGTCCCGGTAACTATAACTACACCCGTAAAGGTGAGATGCTCCGGTGTCCATGGCACAGTTGGGAATTCGACATCAAAACAGGACAATCTTGGTGGAGTCCAGCACAACGGCGCGTCAGAAAATACGAAGTCCACGTCGAGAGCGGTGAAGACATCGATGCATCCAGTACCGAACCACAAAAAGGTCCCTACGTTGCCGATACCTTCCCCGTCACCGTTGAGCAAAAGTACGTCGTCATCGAAATCGACTAACTGCTCAGTGGATAAAATTTCCAAATTCCCCCTGATAAGGGGGGTTAGGGGGGTTAGGTATTATTTCTCGGAGTATCTAACTAATTCTCGGTCTTATCCTAATCTTCCACTTCTCCATCGATCAATTTCTCCTGATCCCCTGGCGAATAGAAATACGCCCCCGGTTTCCATTCGCCTATATCCCCAATCAATCTCCGCTGACGCGGCGTGCAGCGTTCCAAGAGTTCTGGCGATGCCTTCTCATAATCAAAGGGTCGGAAGCACTGATGGCTATAACAATAGATGAGCGTCTTCCGAGGCTGTTCCGAATGGTTGCTGGCAACCCCATGCCACAATGCGTGCGGAAAGACCGCAGCGTCACCCGCTTTTACGCGCAGCTGCACGGCTTCGGGGATATACGGACCGTCCTTGACTCCCGTTTCTGGAAACGTACGGTTATGGCTACCCGGCACGACGGTAAAGTTTCCGCTATCCGATTTCTCAAGGTCCGTTAAGAAGTAATGGATTTTGACTTGAAGCGGTGAACTCGATCGGCTGACCCGAATCGTCCGCATCGCCTGTCCGCCGTCTGTGTGTAGGTATCCCGGATCTTTCGGGTTCGGTGGACGCACGATCACCTCAGACATACTCAACTGGATAAAGTCGCCCATCAGTTCACGCACAATCGGGAACGTCACCGGATGGTCCATTAAGTCAACGAAAATGTCATAATCTTCCATTGCATTTCGTTTATCGAAAACAGAATCCGCAGTGACATTCTCACCCTTCCGAAATTCCGCATCCATTGCATCCACCGTTGCCAAGAGTTCTTTTACCTCATCAGGAGAGAGCACCTCTTTTAGTACGAGGTACCCGTCCGTTTTCCACTGTTTCCGTTGATCTGTCGTCAGTATCCCCATCTATCTCCAACCTCCACTGTCGAATTTCCCGAGCCTCTTTGTTATAGGAACGAGCTCCCGCTCGCGATTCTTTCCGTTTTCTGACCGCTGGCTGCTGATCGCCGACCGCTAATTACGCAATAAAATAGATGAAAAATAAATTCATGTCAAGCAAAATAACGGTTGCCACTTACCCCATTTTTATGAGAGCGTATATTGTGTAATTTGTGTAGTCTTCGTAATCCGCGATTCAGACTCGGCTTAGAAACGATCTGAACTCGCACCTTGTATCATCCGACCATTTTCAGGAATCTCTCAAACCACTCGCGCAGCTGCGGTACATTCGTAACACCGAGCCAAAAGAGAAGGGCAACAATAACTGCAATCCAGATCAAGAAACGCCACGCGTGCTTAAGGATACCAAGGACAATAAATATGGCGAATACAGCTGCCACTGCTAAAAAAATTGGAGAGTTGATTAGTTCAGGTAATTCAGGCATAACTATTCACCTAACCTTCTCTCGCGCCTCCAGGACCTTAGAAACCACAGTCTCAACATCCGCTTCATCGACAAATGGTGAGAGGATATACGACTTTAACGCGACAATCGGTTCACCGTAGGTTGTGTGTCGGTAGCAGTCGGTCGTAGAAATCATGACCCCTCTACCCTCCATCGCCTCCGAATGTACGTATTCAAAAACCTTTTGGTTATAGTCGTTATGTGTGCGCAAACTGTCGCGATACGCAGCGTCCTTAAATTCCTGATCTTTAATCGCGAAAGTATCCACGCCATCAGGATAGGCACGGAAAAGCGTGACGGTCCCGAAGTTAACCTGATTCAGCACAGTCGTACCCGCATGTCCACCGAGATGTTCGCGCAGGAGCTGCGCCATTTCAACGATATGTCCGAGAATCGCCCGCAATCCTTCTTCACCGAACAGCCGCAGATTCGCAAGTGCCGCAAGAACCCCAGTCCCCGCTCTCGACGTTTCAAGCGTGTACATGCCGGGACGGTAATCTCCATAGTGATAGAGATACGGCATCTGTTCAGGGTGCCGTTTCACTAAATCCAGATCCGTCCGGTTTTTGACGAGGACAAGGCTGGAGATATAAGGCGCGAAACCCGTTTTATGAAAGTCAATACCGAGGGAATCAGCGAGCGATAAATGCTGTATACGACGGCGCGTACCTGCCAACGCCCGAAGGGTCCGCGGACGAAAATCCAAGGGGTTCTCTTCAATATCGTAATCGTTAAACACCGACCACGCCCATCCGATCACGGCATCGGCGTGAATGTGCGGGCGGTAGTCGAGTTTGAATTCATCGACGAGTTCGTCCCTTAACTTCACAATGCTTTCTAAATCATCCAACCCAAACGAGTCTGTAGTCCCCAAGGTCGCGATGATAGCGGCAATCTTTTTTCCACTTTCGAGTGCTTTGCGGGTTTCTTGCGCAAGTAGGTCGAGATCCATTTCGTTTTCAAAAGTCGTTGGAATTGTGACGAGGTTCTTTGTTCCGATGCCGAGCCAACCGACAATGTTAGTCGCACAGTAATGCCCCGTGTCTGACACAAACACAACCACGTCTTCAGAGGTGCCGTTTTCGACGGTTCCTGGGTCGGCTTTTTCCAAGCCAAGTTTTACACCGTAGAAGGTTGTTCCGGTGCCGCCGAAAGTGAACGCGCCACCTGATGTTTCCGGGTTGTATCCAACCATTTTTGATACCATTCCTATAACCTCGACCTCAGCGAGTGCGACGAGACGGCTATACTCATCCCATGCGAGATTAGGATTGTAAAGGGATGCGAGAAGTACGCCAATCAGACTCGGAATTGTTGGGGGCGCGACAACGTTCTGTTGTGTCCGAGGATGTCCAAAGATCGTCATACCTCGGAGATAACCCACAAGGTCGGTGGTGACATCTTCAATCGAGGACATCGTCTCAGGTAAGGCTGCTTGTCGTGCTTCTTCAAAATCAGCGGGGATAATGTTGCCGAGCATTGGCAGATGTGTTTTGAGTTCATCCACCTGGTCCAAGGCGCGCATGATAGAATGTACGAAGTAGGAATTATGGATGGGGTCTGCTACAGGTTGCGGAAAAGAGAGTCGAATGTCTTTTAATATATCGCGATAGGTCACGTCCTTTTGATCTCCAATTGTTAGGTTTAATGGTAATTGTATATAGCACAAACTTTATGGAAAATAAGAATTTATCGTAAAGCTTGGAATTAAAAAGCCCCTTCAACACTCTCAAAGGACTTGACATGCCGTAGGGGGTTTTTGCTTGGGCATTTCTTCAAGGTCGCCTCGCCCGTTGTGCAATGTTTCATTCAATCACAGGAGCTTGAATCCCATAAATCATTGAATCCCATAAATCATAGTTCAGACAATAAACGGCGTTTACATGTAGATTATACCTTACTTCTCACTGACAAGGCAAATTAAATCTGCGGGCAAATAGGGCTATTCAGTTTTTCTGAAACGGCTTTCTCGAGCAGCACCAAACTGGATACTACGGACGGATGCAGCAAACCTTTCAGCACCCGACACGCAACGAGAAAACCAATTATCTTCGTTGTACTGAACTACAGGTTAGACACTTGGCTTGCGTCATTATCGGTGAGGAGTCAGCAGTATACAAGCCGTTTCTCATTCGTGCCTAAGTAGATATTAGAAGCAGAACCCCTCCCCTGGTAGGCGAGGTTTCCCAACCTCGCCGGTGCAGAGTGGCCAAATAATTCTAACATCTACCATAAATGACCCTATTTTAATCGTAAAAAATTGACTTATGTGCAAATTTAAGATATACTTATAAACATAGACATCCACCCACGCGATTTGCGGATCGCATGCATCCGTGGTATAAATTGTCCGAAAACCCAGAGAGTGCTTGGCTTCTCAGCCGATTTTCTAAAAAATCGCGTAGGGTTCAATGTTTATCAGGGTTTGTGGAATTTTAAGGGCAAATTTTTGGACAAAAAAAGCCCCGCGCAGTTCGCGTAGGGTTTTGGGTTTACGGAGTTCCGTCTGGACTGGATGCAAAAAGGGGTGAGTCTGAATATACTTTCCCGCTCGAAGGGAATGGAAACAATGGAAAAATAATGAATATCTAAACATCCGCGTCAATCCGCGATTCAGACGAACAAATCACACAAATCCTATAATCATATAAATCACAGTTCTGACAACAAAATGTCCAAAAATCCGCGTCATCCGTGTCATCCGCGAAAATCCGCGATTCAAACAATTGAAGTACCAACCCCCACAAAAAATGTTACACTTTCCGCCAAATTATTTTTTTCACAACAGAAAATCAGGAACGAAACATCAACAAACCCTTATGGCCACTAAGTTCTCTAACGTTACACACACAACACAAAATGTTACACCAGTGTAACATTTTTAGCGGAAATCACGAATAAATATACTGTTAAGTTAAATCCATATTCACGTCCGTTTTCACACAGATGCACGCCACTTTCATAGTAACCCTCCCAAAAGACCTAAAAGCAGAAACCCGCCTAAACCCACGCCACCATTGGCGTTACAAGCCTAATTCTGAGAAACAAAAAATTCGGATTCATAGTAACACGAAAAAAACAACCCTTTCATAGATAGCCGACAAACCCACGTCACACCTGACTTTATAAGGGTTCTAAACCCATAATTTTCAGAACGTTACTATGAAAACTATGAAAACTATGAAAACTATGAATCACGACACCATAAATGGTTCTACCCTTCTGGCAAATTCCGCTTGACCTCTTTTCTTTCGTATGTTACCATTGTTATATTGGAGGTTTTAACCATGCAAGCCAAGCCACTTATGAGCGAGCACAGCAAACTGACCGACACGCAGATGCGGGAATTTATTGTGAACGGACATCTCACTGTCCACACCGATCTGCCCCGAAGTTTCCATGAAACCATCTATCGCAAAACGCAGGAATACACAGAAAAAGAGGGTAATTTAGGGAATAACATCTTGCCGCGCGTCCCTGAACTGCAAGCCGTTTTCGAGGATCCGGTGGTGCGTGGGGCGTTCACAAGTATTCTCGGCGAAAATTACGCCATGCATTCCCATCGGCATCCGCACCGTAACAATCCACATAGCGATGGACAAGGATTTCACAAAGATAGTTACTGGGGTTATCAGAAGGTCCGCCACCACTGTCCGCGTTGGGCAATGGCATTCTACTACCCCCAAGATTCGCCCGTCGAAATTGGACCCTCAGCCGTCTTACCCGGAACGCAATACTATAGCACCCGAATCACCGAAGCCAACGACGGCGAATTGGCACTCAGTGGTGCAGCCGGGACAGTAACGATTATCCATTTTGACCTTTGGCACCGCGCCATGGCGAACCTGACAGACAAAACGCGTTACATGATGAAATTCCAGTTCGTTCGGATGGACGCACCACAGGCACCCGAGTGGAACGTAACGGATCCACATTGGAAACTGGAGGACATCAATCCAGCAACCCCGGCACATCAAAGCACATGGCGACACGTCTGGAATTGGATGGCAGGCGAGACCAACGGCAATTCGACGCAGCCCACCAATGGTAATCTTGCAGATCTCATCGCAGCGTTGCGTGATGGTGATGCCCCTGTCCGCTCCCATGCCGCGGATGCGTTGGGAACGTTAGGTGAATCCGCAGCGGAAGCGATCCCACTCCTTATCCAAGCCTTGCGTGACGATTATGAACCCGTCCGCTTGAATGCGGCGTATGCCCTCGGTGCTATCGGTGAACCCGCTGTTCCGCAACTCATCGAGACACTTGCTGACGAAAACGGACCCACGCGACGGATGGCAGCCTATGCGTTAGCTGCAGTCGGTGCATCTGCTGTCCCAGCCTTGAGTGAAGCCTTACAACACACCGAGGATGCCGTTCGCATTGAAGCCGCTTATGCTTTCGCACAGATAGGCAGTGCAGCGGAATCCGCTATTCCAGCGTTGATTGAAAGGACAGAGGACAATTCTGTTGAGGTCCGTCGCTATCTCGCCGAAGCCTTCGGTGGTATCGGTCCGGCTGCAAGCCCCGCACTCCCTGCGCTCTGTGATATGCTAATCCGTGATGGTGACGGACAGGCAAGGTTTGAAGCGGCATTGGCATTGGCGCAGATTGGACCCGCCGCAAGCGATGCAATCCCTGTGCTGACAAAGGCATTTGCCGATGAGAATCGCTATGTCCGAGATAATGCCGTCCTCGCACTCAAACAGATTGACACACCCGAAGCGGAGTCGGCACTCTTTGATTATTTGCTCATGACCCGCTGGTGTCCGATTACAAATCGTGAAAGCACGCACTAAGGGGTTCGCACATGAACTACGACCTAATCATTAAAAACGGAACCGTCGTTGATCCCGCCCAAGGCATCCATGCCCCCAAAGATGTCGCATTCGCCAACGGACGCGTCTCAGCAATCAGCGATGCGATGCCAACATCCGAGGCGAGAGAGGTACTCGATGCAGAAGGGTGTTTCGTTACACCCGGTCTTATCGACTTACACGTTCATGTCTTTTACGGTGTAAGCCACTTCGGAATTGAACCCGATCCGACCTGTCTGGCGCGTGGGGCAACGACAGTCGTTGATGCCGGTTCCGCAGGCGCGGATACATTCCCCGGCTTCCGTAAATACGTCATTGATGTCAGCGACACACGGATCTTGGCACAACTGAATATCTCCTCACAAGGTATGCTCACGCAAGAAATTGGGGAACTGGAAAACCCGGATTATGCGGATGTCGGAAAGGCGTGCCGAATGATAGAGCAGCATCGCGACATCATCTTAGGGGTCAAGGTCCGTTTGACGAGAGAGAGTATCGTCGGCGCGAGAGCACAGATGATCCCGCTCCATAGGGCGCGTGAAGCCGCTGACGCTGCAGGACTTCCTATAATGGTCCATCCGCAAGACGCTTGGTGTGAATCTATTGACGATATACTGGCACTGATGGGAGAACGGGATATTCTAACCCACTGCTTTCACGGTATGGAGTGTGGTATTTTGGATGAAAACGGTAGGATTCGGGATTCCGTCCATGCAGCTATAGAACGCGGTGTTGTCTTTGATGTCGGACACGGTGCAGGGTCTTTTAGTTGGGATGTTGTTCAAAAAGCGATGGCGCAAGGCGTTGAACCGACAACAATCTCATCTGATTTGCATACCTACAACGTTGGCGGTCCCGTTTACGATCTCGTGAATGTCGTCAATAAATTTCTACATCTCGGTATGTCGCTTGACGACGCGCTTGCAAAGGTCACGAGCATCCCTGCTGATACTATATTGATGCCGGGACAAGTGGGAACATTAGCTGTTGATGCGTGGGGGGATGCCGTGATTTTTGAACTCCGTGAGGGCGAATTCCAACTCATAGATGCACACGATCAGGTAAAAATTGGCAGACAGAAATTGGAACCCGTTGTTGTTGTCAAAGGCGGGCAGGTGTATCGCCAACACCATACACACAGCTAAAACTTTCTAATCGCGGTAGGTGCGGTTTCCTAACCGCACCGAATCCCCTCCATACACGCCGCTGGCGAGGTTTCTAACCTCGCCGATTTCCCAGCTACTGACAACTGATAACTATTTACGGATGCTGTTCTCCTGCCTTCGGTTTCTCTTTCGGCGCATTGGAATCCGGTCCAAAACGGATATGGAGCGACGCACCCGGCGCATGCGTTTGTCCATAGAGGGCGTGCTTGATAACCCAGAAAATAACCGTTGTCCCTATCAATGCTACTATCCCCCAGATGGATGTCCGCAGCGTCCAATCGGTGAACGAAAAAACACTACCCGTCTGTTTCGGTACCAACTGTGGCCCCAGTACTACCAGCACGGTACAAATAATCCCATTGAGAATAATCACACCTTCTGTTACCAAGCGATGCGGACTGAAACCGACCAACGCCCGTTCAAAATTGAAGATAACCATCCACCAGAGCAGCACAAGGTAGAGGAGCTGCCCTTTTCCCAACCAACTCGTCGGGATAAAGGCAAGCGGTTCTCGGAAATGTACCGTCAAAAGCCAAACACAGGCAATGCCGAGACCAATATAAAAGAGTTCAAACCACCCAATCCATCTCCGTGAATGCCGAAACCAGCCAACAACAGGCAGCCCGAATAACCGCTCTGGTAAGCCTTCAACCTGCTCTACCCACGTCCCCGCGGCTTTCCGATAATTGAGGTATGTCAAAGCAACAAGCACACAGAATACAGTAAATATTTCCATCCACTGTGGAAAGTTGGAATCTACTTCTAATGTTGGCGCGCGATTTATCAGGAGACCAAACGTCACAGCCATCCCGATGCCGAACAGGAACCCTTGTGTCTGCTCCATAACACTATGCCAGTTCGTTTGAAGCCCCGTCCGGATATAGATGAGTTTTAGGAGTTGTCCGAAGGAGAAAGCCACGCCACCTGCAAAACCCGTCATCACTGTAGCGAAAGCCACGCCGCTGAGTTCGTAACGCGAGCAGTATCCCAAAATTCCGATAACCATACCGACACAACCTGCCCAGTTGTCCCCACGCGGTGGTGTCATACGGAGGCGACAAACGTTTACCAGCAACAAAAACCCACCGAACCAACAGATACTTAGATACAAGACGAGGTTCGTGCCCATGTCCAAACCGCCACGGAAAAGCGCGACAATAAGTGCTGCCACGATCGCCACCAGTGCCGCCACCCAATCCGTATCGTACCAGTAGAGCGGGCTTTCGTGGCGCTGCATCCGTCTCGGTGTGAGCACCCAATCAATAATCACCGCTTGGAGCGACCAACCTATAAATACAGCAGCGATTGGCGTAAAAAACAGGGACAATTGTGTATGCGTCAAAAACGCCGGCAGTGCAGTTCCCGCACCACCAAGAGCTGCCCACAAGAAACCGATGGCAAATAGATTCGCGAATCCGTAAAGGACAGTCGGTGAATGTGAAGAGTGGCTGTACCCGACGACCATCATATATGACATACTGCCACCGAAAGACCAACCGATCGCACCGAACAACGCAAAGTAGTGGACATGCCGCCACCAATCCTCTCGTCCAGAGAGCAAGACGATTGCCATCGCAGCGAGCGCGCCCGGAAGGGCTGCACCGTATTCATGTCCAAAGTTGCCACGTATTCCCCACCCAACGCACAGAGACAAACCACACAAAAGCACCATTTCCCACGGAATAATCGCCATGTCCATATCTATAGCCTCCACCTTACTATTGTTTTGGTTATCCCTATTATGCAGGTTTTCGGGTTTATTGTCAACTTCTCTATAGGGCTATTTAGTTTTAAGAGATAAGTTTGCCTATGTGAAGGACTTCTCTTTCTGGACGCCCGAATTTATTCGGGACAGCACACTTTTCCCGAACAAGAATGTAATACAAGGAATGGAAATGTAATACAAGGAACGGATTTAGTCTATCCACAGACTAAATCCGGGCTTCCAGACCCAAATTGTTGGAAAACTGAATGACCCTGTAAAAACTATAATTTGCCTCTATTTCCTGTCCGTGATACGATAAACGCAATAGAACGCGTTATCAACTGGAGGCTATAAACTATGAGTCGTATACGGATAGGTGTTATCGGATGTGGCGCGATTGCACAAGTCCACCATCTCCCCAATCTTACCGCACTTCATCGAGAATTTGAGGTGCCAATCGTTTGTGATCTCTCTCGCGGTGCGGCGCAAGCAGTCGCAAAACGGTTCCATGTCCCACAGTATGTTACAGACTACAACGAGTTACTCGCTGCAGATGTGGATGCTGTGCTGCTTTGCCACGGCGATCCGAAGACAGCGGTTGCACTCGCTGCGTTTGAAGCCGGGAAGCATGTCTTTATCGAAAAGCCCGTCTGTTTTTCGCTTCAAGAAATCGATGCCATGCTAACCGCACAGCGTAAAGCCGGGACCGTGGCACAAGCCGGTTATATGAAGGTGCATGACCCTGCTTTCCAACTCGCCAAGCGCGAAGTCGATACAATGGAGAGTTATCGCTTCGTTCAGATTAATCACCTCCATCCAAATAACAGTTTACATCTGAGCCAATTTGATGTGGAACGCTTCAACGATGTCCCACCCGAGGCGTTTAAACCCGCAAGTGAGGCGCGAGATATAGCACTGGCACAAGCGATTGGAGATGTCGCACCAGAAGCCCAAAGAGCGTTTTTCCTACTCTCCGGCAGCATGATCCACGACATCTATAGTTTACGGGTGATGCTCGGTTCACCGAGTGAAGTTATTAGCGCGGAGGTCTGGGCTGATGGACGCGGGGTAAGCATCGTATTTGCCTATCCCAACGGCGCGCGCTGTATCGCTACATGGGTCGATTTACCAGATTTATGGGACTTTAAAGAGACGTTGGAAATCTATGGCGATAACAAACGTGTGATTGTTTCCTATCCGACCGGTTTCTCGCGCGGTATTCTATCAGAGGTAACGATACACGGAATAGACCCCGATGGCACGACCTATAGCAAGACACCCGCGATTGAATGGGAGAGCGCGTTCACGCGGGAATTGCGGCACTTCCACGCCTGTATCACAGGGGGTGAGGCGTGCTACACCTCACTGGAATCCGCACGGAATGATATTTCCTTGATTATTGATATTGTGCGGTGTTATGTCCAGCAGAAACCTGTGAGATGTGCAGCATAACTTGTATAAATCTTCAGAATTATTTAACTTGCTATTTTTTCCGGATGCCCCAACTTGTTGGGGACACGGGTCAGGGAACGCACTGTCAATTTTGGAAAGAAGATAGTCTCAACCCCTAGGTCCGGTAGGTGCGGTTTCCCAACCGCACCGGATTTTATAGTGGATCCCAAAAACAAATAGACACTGCTCGATGGATCAAGTTTCCAAATTCCCCCCTGATAAGGGGGGTTAGGGGGGTTGAGTTTTCTTCGAGAGTGCCCAATTAATTCCAAACTTTACTATAAGAGAGCCGTCGCATTGGAAAGAAGATAGTCTCAACCCCTAGGTCCGGTAGGTGCGGTTTCCCAACCGCACCGGATTTTAAGAGAGCCGTCGCATCGGACCCGATTGCTCGGGTAATTTCCAGAAAAAAAAGGGCAGGTCCAACGACCTACCCTTATAATTGGCTTCGGAATTATTCCTCTTCCACAGGTTCAGCGGGTTCCATTTGTGCTTCACCTTCCATCGGCGGAAGCATACCCTCACCCATCTCTTCACCTTTTATCATAACAGTCGTATCTCTCGAACCCGTTACAACAAAGCCGTCGATGATGAGTTCCGCTTCAACAGGTTCCGGTGGTTCAACGTCTTCTGAAATCCCCAATGCGTCTAACCCTGGGAACCCTTCAGGCAGCGGAAAATCTCCGGGTATTTCACCACCATCATCCCCGTCTCCGTCGCCATCACCCGGCATATCACCATCATCACCATCATCACCATCGTCTGGCATATCCCCGTCATCCGGTGGTAGCAAGCCATCTAATGGTGGAAAGCCATCTGGTGGTAGCAAGTTTGGCGGTAATCCTGGGAAACCAGAACCGGGTGGCATTAGCGTTACTGTGATTAAACCCGGATCTATCTGATCTTCCTCCATCTGTTTGATGAGTTCGTCGAGCGTTTGGGGGACAGGTTTTTCTTCTTCATCAAAACCACCAAACTCGAAATCAATAATGGCACCCGGCGGGGGTCCAAGCGGTCCCAAATCCCCAAAGAAGTCGAGAGAACTGGCAGAAACATTGATGTTCGCTTCACCAGCAGGGAAGTCTTCTGGAATCTCAAGCGTAACCTCTCTCTGAATCGTCCGCGCTGCCCCAGCAGTACTCCAATGCGGGACTAAGGTGATGCCAACCGTGATACTCTCACCCGGCATGATCTCCTCAGGCGCGATAACCTCTGCAATTTCTGCTTTGGCTATCTGCGGTTTGTCCGTGATAGAGATCGACACCGCTTTCAACGTTGCTCTACCCGCACTGTTTGAAAGTGTGTCGGCAAAGGACCTGACAATCTGGTCTACGTTTAGTAACACATCTAAGAACGCAATCGGAGAAGTTCGCCGAAACGGCTCTGTATAAACTGTGTTGGTCTCTTCAAACTGCAGCGTGACAGCCCCTTCTATCGTGCTGTTGCTCAATTCCATCCGAAGGGAGTCGAGTGTAGCCGCAGCAACCAGCGAAATGAACGCTTCTTGCCCATACGCCACCTGATGATGTTTTTCTATCGCCGTTTCACTGTTGGCGGGGTGGTACGAAACTTTGACTGGAATCATTGAAGGCGGTGCCCCAAGTTCACCAACGATTGCTGGTGTCAAATCTTTCGTTATCGTTCCGATCGGGTTACCATAAGCTGAGACGGATTTATAGGATATTTGATAATTCGGAATGATGCCGTTGACGACGGCTCTGTATACCGGCAGTGCGGATTTACCATCGTAAAAAAACGGATGTCCGAAGGCAACAAACTTATCGTCATAGACTTGTGTCACGGTTCCAAACCCTATCGAGTTGACAATATCCCCTGTTGCTATGGCGGCACCTATCATGTCTCCTGGGGCAAGTCCTCGTGAAGTGCCTGCTGGCGGTGCCGCCGGTGCGTCCCCGATATCAGCAAACAATTCAACGAAATTGTAGCGCGAATCAGCGAGATGCGAGGAGAGTTCTTGAATCCTATGGGACTGTATGCCAGTAATCATCACAGGGGTCTTAACCGGCACGTAGGTCGCATTAATGCCCACACCAGGGGCGGCCGGTGCCGGTTCTGCATCAAGGAGTCCATCTAATGTTTGATGATCGATTGTCGCTTCCATCGCGTCAATAGGTGTTACCCAGAACCGAGTCGGTGCTTTTGGGAACGCACTACCATAAGCGAGCGCGCCCATGATACGTCCGGACGGACCCACAGGACTGCCAGACATGCCTTGCGCAATGCCTCCCATAGCCTCAGCCGATGCGTCCATCAGTTCGCATTCGTAGAGCGGAAATCCGAAACCGAAGTCTCGAACGCCACGGAACCGCGCCTCAAGCACGACTCTGGTTGTGCCTTCAAGGACTGTAACGATTTGAACGGGTGTTTTATCTGTGAGTTTTCGGGCTTCGTCTTCATACATGTTTTCAAACACAACATCACCGAGAAGTGGCGCGGCATTGAGTCCAGTTAGAAGTTCACCCGTAATAGGATTTTCTATTTCTGCCTGTTCTTCATCAGGAGAACAACTCAATTGACAAAGCATCACAAGGGTGATACCTACCAGCACAAAACAATTTTTCATTTTTCCTCCAAGATAGCGTCTCCACTATCTGTTTTGGTTGTTTATGAGATTCAATTCACTAATTTGTGGTCAACTACATGCAAAACCTGCGAAAGGTATACATCGTCTATAGTGACGCGATTTAAGTGAAGAAAGGTTGCACAATATACATGCGAGTCCGGCAGTCTTATGCCGCGCTCACGCTATTTAGTGAATTTGAACGCAAACTTTCCTTAAAAAATCCACTCACATATAATAAACACTGTTTAGTGCTAAAAGGTTTACGCAAAAAAAATGGCGCGGTCAGAGACCGCGCCTATCACCTAGCAATAATCGAAATTACCATGCAACCCAACCACCATCAACAGCGATTGTTTGTCCGGTTACCCAGTTCGCCGCATCCGAGGCTAAGAACAACACTGCACCGACAACCTCGTCTACTTCACCGACCCGTCCCATCGGGATGCGCCGGACAACGTCTTCATAGAATTCTTTGCGTTGTAGAAGCACATCCGCAAGTGGCGTGCGAGTGAACGCCGGTGCTACAGCATTCACCGTGACGTTATGGGGTGCCCATTCAACAGCAAGACCTTTCGTAAGCAACACAACGCCACCTTTACTCCCCGAATACGCTGTCCGCAGCGGACCACCGACCAAACCCATCGTCGAAGAGATATTGATAATCTTTCCGTTCTCCCGCTCTATCATCGGCTTGACAAGCGTCTGCGTCAAAAAGAACAATCCTTTCAAATTGAGATCGTAGATTGCATCCCAATCCTCTTCAGTGAGTTCAAGTGCCGGTTTCGGACGGTTGGTACCGGCGTTGTTGACGAGGACATCCACGCGTCCCCACACATCAATCGCCTCTTGCGCACCTTCGGCGACTTGTGCAATATCGCTAACATCGAATACAACAGATGCCGCGTCACCACCGTTGGCGCGAATTTCGCCTGCAACCTCCTCAAGATCCGACGGGGTACGACTGTTCAAGATGACTTTTGCCCCCATCTGCGCAGCCGCTATCGCTATCCCTCTGCCGATCCCTTTGCCGGAACCGGTCACTAACATCACTTTATCCTTCAACTCAAATCCTGGAAATGCCACTATGCTAACCTCCAATCGCTTAAAAGTAATAGGCACACGCCTGTGTGCCGAAACTCTATCTACACGCCAATTTCAAAGTATTTTCTAATAACATCGCGCGCGTCATGGGACCCACGCCCCCTGGGACTGGCGTAATAAATCCCGCAACTTCCTGAACTTCTTCAAATTTGACATCCCCGACAGCGCGACCCTCTCTGTGGTTAATGCCCACATCAATAACCGTAGCACCCGGTTTCACCATATCCGCAGTGATAAATTCAGGTCTGCCAATCGCCACAATCAGGATATCCGCCTTTCGCGTCTGTGCTGCGAGGTCTGGGGTTCGAGAGTGGCAATACGTAACAGTCGCATTGCGGTTGAGGAGCATCAACCCAACCGGTTTGCCAACAAGTGGGCTTCTGCCAACACATACGGCATGTTTGCCCTCAATCGCTTCACCTGTCAGTTCAATCAGACGAATAATCCCAGTCGGTGTACACGGTGTAACGCCTTCGCGGTTGATGAGTAAATTTCCCAAATTAACCGGGTTTAGACCGTCCGCGTCTTTATCGGGACGGATGCTATCAATAACAGTCTCTTTATCTATAGTCTCCGGCAGCGGCATTTGCACCAACATCCCGTGAATATCGGAGCGAGCGTTCAACGTTTCAATTTGTTGGATAAGCATGCTTTGGCTGACAGCTGCTGATAGACGATGGACTTCGGAATGGAAATGAACTTTCTCACAATCACGTTGTTTATGTTTGATGTAGAGTGTTGATGCCGGGTCGTCCCCTACTTGGACAACTGCGAGACCCGGGGTGAATGTGAGTTTTTTGAGCTTACGCCGGATCTGGCTCCGGATCTGCTTCGCAAGACGGGTGCCATTAAGGAGTTCGGCTGACAAATCCATTTTCCTCCAGTTTACGGGTCTTTTAGATTCACTGAATTATAACACAAGGCAATTCGATCCCTGTAAATTCAGTTTCGGATTTCATAACAATAACTATTATATCATATATCTTTGTTCAGCGCATTGATTTTTTTGTCGATTCCTGCCATAAAAAAATTGAAAAAATAGGGCAATTATGTTAAAATGGAGAGCGAGCGGCAAAATTGACCGATAATGCTCCCAAAGAGGTAAGCCGTTATGCATTTCCATGTCAATAACCTCCTACGCAAGATATCGCATTTCAATGCCCTTCTTGTAATAATCAGTCTTTGCTTCATCGCCATTGGGTTTGAGGCATCAGCACTCACCGCACAGACCGTGATGGAGAATGTACTGGCAGTTTACGAAGATATCGAAGATTATGCCGCAGTCGTTCATACCTACAGTGCAGATTCCATAGATGTCTCAGGCAGTGTTTTTGAAAGTCAACCGCCGAGTGTTGCCTTCAACCTCTTTTTCCGTAAACCCGACGAACACGCCGTTGAAGAGATTGGCGATTCTCGCCTCGGGATATTCCGAATTGAATTGCTAAGCACCTTGATGCACCTAACACGCCTTGAGATGAGACTCCGAGGCAAAATGTTTCTGCTTGGACACGAGTGCCACGTACTGGAAGTCCTTGACCCCGATAAACCCGGGGATAAGGCGGTGCTTTGGATATCGCCCCGGGAGTGGAAAGTGCTACAACTCACCATCTTCATCAAATCCATTGAATTGGCAAGGACGCAATTCATATACGCCCCTGGCAATAGAGGCAATCCCCTTCCCATCGAAACCCGGAGTTTCTTCCCCGTCTCCAATCAGGTCTTAATCAATCGCATCGCGGATTACCGGGTCAACACTGGGCTGCCTGCCGAAGTTTTTGAGACACCGCAAGTCCAAGGAACTGCCAAGTAACAAAGGACCCTATTATGATTCGTTTTAAGAATACCGATTGTATCGTCTTAATACTTGGACTCTTGTTGAGTCACACACCGCTTAGCCATTCCCAGGCCCCCTCTACACACCAGTCTACCCCTGACGTTATTCCCGCGACCTACGACGGGACATTCATCTATCCTAAATGGACGTGGAATCGTGTACTCCCTACAAAAGACGGGAAGTTCCGCACCCTTGATGCACTTGCTGACAAGTTTCTACTACCAATACCAAGTGCCCTCCCTACAAAAGACGGAGACCTCCGTATGGTTCTCAACTTTACTTTCAAACCCATGATTGTAAACGTAAAACTGCCCGGAGAAATCCGCTTTTATCAGCAAAAAACTCTTAAAGTGAATGGCACCACGGGACATTTCAGCGTTCAAGGTGGAGTGACACTAACCGGAAATGTCATCATGAACTTCAACCTACCATCTCTGTCAAAGTTTTTGGTGGGGCGGAATGATGATATTCATATCTCTCGTAAAATCCCAGTTTCCTATGTTACCTACCCCTTTGGAGGTACTGAAGGCAAGTGGAACAAAACAGTCGTTCTTGACAACTACCTCCTGAGAGGTCCCCGCACTGGCAACTCGTCCCTCTATGGGTCTGGAGTGCTGCCCTCTGGAGGTGGGGTTCTATCCTTTACGCACAGTTCAGGTCGTCCTATGCTCTACCTAAAGACTGACACTCCGGGACACATAGGCATTGGTGCGTGGTCTACCGACATTGCCGCCAATATTGCTAACGCACTTGAGGTTCCCTATCCTAATTCCCCAGACAAGTCAGCAAGGATCCTTAGCAATCACCTCAAGAACTACTTGGACGCAGATATGTATTTTACTTTTTACATCTGGAGCGAATACACCTTTGCTTGTAAAGCTTTTACTATAAATGGAACCTCCGTAACAGAAGAGAATCAAGTTATTCCCGCCCCTGACTTCGATCCGACCAAGCGGAAGTATAAGATTGAGAGCAACTACGATGCAGAATTCACGTATGCCCTCAATCTTGATGTTAGTAACAGCTACGCTTCCGCTAAATTTACGGTACTGAAAGATATCGAACTTTGGAGTTACGAGGCTAAGGTGACGGAAAAGCACGTTTCTCTTCTTCCCAAGCAGAGTTACGATATAGACTTTGAAAAGGTCTCTGCCACGGTGCCGATTTATCCACCACCTCGTTATAGTTCGGTAGCGGGAATAATACCAGATCCCGGCTTAGCGAGTGCAATACACAGCGCACTAAATATTGAAGATGGTAAGCCAATCACGCGGGCGCATCTGCGACAGCTAACCCACCTGAATGCATCCGACCGCTCAATTTCATCTCTTAACGGACTCGAGCATGCTGTCAATTTAAAGTCGTTAGGTCTTTACGGCAACAGGCTTTCCGAGGTCTCCCTGTCCAAACTCAAAAAACTGGAGTCCTTGGATCTCACTGCTAATCCACTCTCCAAGGTCTCCCTGTCGAATCTTCCAGAACTGACGGAGTTACGGCTTGTCAACAACACCCTCTCAGAATTATCGCTGGCTAACCTCAAAAACTTGAAATACCTCGTGGTTGAAAGCAGCACTATTTCAAAACTGTCTCTATCGAATCTACCCAACCTACGCGAGGTGAATCAACACCGAAAACCAGGAGCATGGGGACCGGCACCGTTTGTATGGCCCTCTGATATGAATCTTTCCCACCTCGGTATCTCGGAGTTGTCGCTGTCTAAACTCCCACATCTGAAGGAACTGGACCTGAGCGACAACCACCTTTCAGATTTATCATTCCTAAAAGATGTTAGAAACCTAACCCATTTAAACCTGAGTAACAACGGTATTTCAAAAATAACATTCCCGGAACTGTTTACTCTTAATAATCCAAAACTGATATTGCTGAATCTCAGCAACAATTTGCTCACGACTGAATCCGCACGTCTTGTGAGCGGTTTTTTTGATCTGAAGTACCTGGATTTCAGCCACAACCGTATCTCCGACGTGCTATATGTTGCTGGAGATGGTGCCTTAGATGGTATTCCCACTTATACAGCACTTTATACAGCACTTGCATCAAACTTAAAATTGACGCACCTGAATCTTGATAACAATCTTCTTTTAGGTGTCCTACGTCTGCATCCGGAGGATTTCCAACGCTTGACAGATCTGCATCTGAATAACAACCACTTTTCGGAAGTTTCTTTGTCAGGGGGCCCAAGAAATCTAAAATTAATACGGTTGAAAAATAATCCTGTTTCAAAAGTGTCTCTGTCAGGTCTCACAAATATGACCTACTTCGGCAGCATAATCGATCCGGGAAACCATCTTTCGGAAGTGTCTCTATCAGACCTCACAAATATGAGAAGTTTAACACTCGCCGAGTGTCCACTTCTTTCAAAAGTATCCGTGTCGGAGCTCCCAAATCTGGAAGAGATGTATATTCTCCGAAACCCACTTCTTTCGGAAGTTTCTTTGGCTGGAATCCCAAATCTGAATTACTTGCGGTTTGCATGGAACGACAGTCTTTCAACACTATCTCTGCCCGAACTCCCAAATCTGACGACTTTGATATGTTTCGACAGTCCCCTTTCAGATGTGTCATTCCTAAAAGAAGTTCCAAACCTAACGAAACTGGATTTTCGGGACAGCACGATTACAGATGTGTCGGGGTTGTCTAACCTCACAAACCTGACGGAACTCTATCTCCAGAACAACCTTATTTCGGACGTGTCGGGGTTGTCTAACCTCACAAACCTAACGAAACTCTATCTCCAGAACAACCTTATTTCCGATGTGTCGGGGTTGTCTAACCTCACAAACCTGACGGAACTCTATCTCCAGAACAACCTTATTTCCGATGCGACTCCCCTATCGAACGTCAAAAATCTGTCAGTGTGGGATTTTAGTAACAATCCATTCCACCCTGACTCGCTGCGCGCCTATAAAGAGGCGGGGGGACCGATATTTTTCCCGCCTTCTGATCTACCTGTTCTTGTGAAAATCTCCGGTGATGGTCAGATAGGTGCACCCGGCGAGACATTGCCAGAGCCGTTGGTGGTTCAAGCACTGGATGAGAACAAACGACCCGTGTCAGGAGCGTCTATCAGATTTTTTATCTACGAAGGTGAGGGGGATATCAGTATCAAAAGAGGCACTAAACTCCCTGACGGGACGCTCCAAAAAAGTGCTGGTGTTATTCATATTTCCAGTGTTGTTGCTACCACCAATTTTGATGGTAAGATAGAAGCAATCCTGACGCTGGGACCGAACCTGGGCACGATCAGAATTGCCGCAATTGGCTATGATGGGTTTAAAGCCAGTTTCACCGCCACCGCTACGCCGGATGCGGTAACGCCCCCGCAGATTGCTGAAGATGTCAAGGGCGATGAGGTTGTCAACGTTCAGGATGCCGAAGATGTTAACGGAGACGGTGTAGTGAATATTCAGGATTTGGTATTGGTCTCCTCAAGTCTTGGTCAGAAGGGCGAGAGTAAGGCAGATGTTAACGGAGATGGTGTGGTGAATATTCAGGATTTGGTTAAAGTTTCTGGGGCATTACAATGAGGGTCTGGGGTGTTTCTGATTCTCCTTGATACTGTATCATACATTGCAAAAGGCGGGAGGGAAGTAATGATTCATGTAGGTGTAGGACATTCGCAAAGCCTCTCCACTACGGAAGCAGCGGAACGCGCAACACGCATGGCGATGGGAAACGCAGGTATTGCCAAAGCCGATCTTGCCATTGTATTCGCAACCATTAATTACCAATCAGAATATCACGAGTTATATCAAGCCGTTCAAGCAAACGCCAGTTGCGATGAACTTATCGGCTGCAGCGGGATGAGCGTCTTAACCTCGGCAGGTGAGTTTGAGGGGGAACCCGCTATCGCCGTAATGGTCATCCGCGCCGAGGCACTTTCTGCTATAGCGTTCGCTGCACAAGGCACGGAGTCGGAGATGAGTGCCCAAATTCAGGAGCAGATCCATCCTGAAATAGGCGATGACTCACTTCTCGTAATTTTTCCGGATATCCGCGCAATAAATCCAGCAGAACTCGTCAGCCACATTGGGGGCGATGGCACTTCACTCCCCATCGTCGGTGCTGCCGTTTCTGGCGATGCAACCGGCGCACAGATGTACCATTGGAAAGGTGAGCAAGCGACGGAACGCGGTGTCACAGGAGTCCTGCTGACGGGGAATCTCACGACAGAGATTGGCGTTGCACAAGGGTGTCAACCCATTGGGAAGCCAAGAGAAGTCACGAAAGCCGAAGGGCGCATCATCTTTGAATTAGACGGTGAACCGGCGTTGGAAAACTTCAAGGGCACCCTGCAACTCTTAACGCAAGAGGATATTCGTAAATCAGGCGGCACGGTTTTCGTTGGCATTGCAATGGATGCTGAAAATAGAAACCCGACACGAGGTGATTTTCTAATTCGCAATCTGGTCGGCATTAACGAGGAACACGCTGCGATCGCTGTTTCTGAGGAAGTGACAGAGGGACAGTTAGTGCAGTTCCATCTTCGCAATCCAGCAGCCGCCGCTGAAGAAATTCGGGTGATTATCGCACAATTGGCTGAAAAAACGCAGGCCCAACCACCTGCATTCGGACTCTATTTTAATTGCCTCGGGCGTGGTAAGGGACTCTACGGCACAGCGAATCATGACATCAGTGTGATCCAAGATAAATTTCCAGGACTCCCCATTATCGGATTCTTTGGGAACTCAGAATTCGCACCCATTGGTGGACGTAACTTTGCACACGCCTATACCGGTGTTTTCGTACTCTGTTCCGCAAACCGACCCTAAACCCGGTAGGCACGGTTTTGCGGCGTACTCGCCTCGGTTCATGCCATTAAGGCATGAATACCCGGGGAATGCCATTAAGGCATTCATACCGTTGATTCTGATTCATGCGATGTGCATTCCTAACCGTGCCGATCACAGTGTCCAATTAGTTCCGAACTTGTAGCATAAACTGTTAGTTTGTACAGTCTTGTTCCGTTTCAAAAATGGTATAAGGAGATGGAAAATGAACGAGGAAATTTTTGTCGCTCAGGAATTTACACCCGTCAACGGATTTACATCTGGCATCGAAGGGCCCGCCTGCGACGCAGATGGCAACTTATACGCCGTTAATTACGCCAGACAACACACCATCGGCAAAGTAACACCCGATGGCACACAGAGCATTTTTGTTGAACTCTCAGATGGTAGTATTGGGAACGGTATCCGCTTCAACAGCAACGGCTTCATGTTCATTGCTGATTACACCAATCATAATGTCTTAAAAGTTGATATGGATACACAGGAAATCAGCGTCTATGCACACGAACCGACAATGAATCAACCTAACGATCTTGCCATCGGCGCGAACGACATTCTCTATGCCAGCGATCCAAACTGGGCGGAGTCCACCGGGCAAATCTGGCGGGTGGATACCGATGGAACAGTAACCCTATTGGAAACTGACATGGGAACTACAAACGGGATTGAGGTAAGTCCTGATGAAAATATACTATATGTCAACGAATCGGCGCAACGTAACATCTGGGCTTATGACCTTTCGCCTGAAGGTGAAATTAGCAATAAACGCTTGCTGATTCAGTTCCCGGATTTCAATATGGACGGCATGCGGTGTGATGTTGAAGGCAACCTTTATGTCACTCGACACGGTAAAGGAACGGTCGCGAAACTCTCACCGGCGGGTGATGTGTTATTGGAAGTTGCGTTGACAGGTAAGCTCTGCTCGAATATCGCGTTCGGCGGTCCAGATGGACGTACCTGCTACGTCACGATGGCAGACCGCGGCAATGTGGAAGTCTTCCGAGCCGATATCCCAGGCAGAAGTTGGCAACTCTTCCAATAAATCCCAAACGCTTCCCTTCCGCTGGCCGCGGGCTCATCAAAGACCACGTTGAATCGGTTTCCCAAGTTCAACGCAATCTCCTGGGACCAAGAGATTGTCTAACTATAGTAACTTATAACTTATAACCTACTTGACACTTATCACGATTTGTGGTATTATTGTAGCTATAATCACTTATATTGGAGGAAACTCATGAAACAATTATTTATTGTCTTAGTCTTTGCCTTAGTATGCACCCCTTTCGCAGCCGCCGATTTACTCGAAGGGCTTGTCCTGTACATGCCACTTGACGAAGGAGCAGGCAACGCAACAGAGGACTTCTCAGAAAATGGATTTGAAGGTGAACTCAACGGCGGCCCCAAATGGGTTGACGGTAAATTCGGAAAGGCTCTTGAATTCAGCGCATCCAGCGATTTTGTCGCTGTTGAAGACGATGCAGTTTTTCACATTGAAGATGAAATCACACAGGCTGCCTGGATTAATCTTGACCGGCTACCGAGTGCACACGCTATCGTTTTTGGCACTCGCATGGGCGGCGGTGGAAGACACATTGGGTTCGGTTACGGCATGAATCCCGGAAACGGGATAAAGGTCTGGACGAACGGTGCTGGTGGTGGATTCCTTGACATCAACGATAACAAAACCCCGCTTGATACCGGGAAATGGTATTACCTTTCCTATACCCATACCTCTGATAACAAAGGTAAGGTAAAAATTTACGTCGATGGCGAGGTCACACACGAACAGGATTCAAACAATCCCGTCGCACCCGCTGGGGCTACCAGCCAAGTACAAATTGGCACATGGTCGGGTGAAGCCTGGCCCGGTATTGTTGATGAGGTTCGACTCTGGAACCGTGCCCTCTCTGACGATGAGATGAAACAGAGCATGGAGATGGGAGCGGAAGAATTTTTGGCTGTCAATCCTAAGGATAAACTCGCTACATCTTGGGCGCACATTAAAAGACTGCGCTAACAGAAATGAGGCGGCAACCTTTGTCGCCTCTCTCCTTTTCTGATGAGACTCACCGAACACTACACATTATGGAAAAATACCAACCCCTTTTAAAACAACTCGAAAAAACAGCAACACAATATACCAACATCGCACCGGAGAATGGCCAATTTCTCTCTATTCTCATTGGAGCTATTAAGGCACAAAACGTACTCGAAGTCGGGACCAGTAACGGCTACTCCAGCATCTGGATCGCTGCTGCCCTGAAGAAGACTGGCGGTAGGCTTATCACGCTTGAGTTTGATCCCACGCGAGCAGCAGAAGCAGAAGCACACCTTCAAGAAGTCGGACTGGATGGAATCGTTGAAGTCCGCGTCGGAAACGCACTTGACGAAATACCGAAATGCGATGCCACTTTTGACCTTGTGTTCCTTGATGCCGAGAAAAGCGAGTATCGACGCTATCTTGAATTGGTTTTGCCCAATATCCGTTCAGGCGGATTGATCGTTGCTGATGACACCGTAACAATGCGCGACGAAATGCCAGACTATATCGAATACGTCTTTAATACACCAACGCTACACTCTGTCGATATTCCTTTGGACGATGGCGTTATTTTAACCTATAAAACCGACACCTTTTGTAGCATAACCTGTTAGGTTGTGCGAACTTCCGAGTTCACCTTACTTTAGATTTCCTATATTAAGATGTCCGTTCAATTCAAATTATCAGACAAATCCACACGTTTCACGGAATCTGTCATCCGAGGTATGACGCAGCTCTGCTTGCGCCACAACGCGATTAACCTATCCCAAGGCACGCCAGCGTATCAACCACCCCCCGAAGTCAAAGCCGCCGCAATCAAAGCAATTCAAGAGGGATATAATCAGTATAGCATCACGTGGGGCGCACCGGTGTTCCGTGAAGCCATCGCTCACAAGATGACAACGTTTAATGGTATCCCTACCGACCCGAACAGGAACGTCACCGTTACCTGCGGCTCAACCGAAGGTATGCTCTCCGCACTCCTCGCAATTATCAATCCCAGCGACGAAATTATCATCTTTGAACCGTTTTATGAAAACTACGGACCCGATACCATCATCTCCGGGGCAACGCCTGTCTATGTCGCATTGCAAGAGACACCTGCCCCTGATGGCACTGTCCGTTTTACCTACGATGCTGCTGAACTTCAGGCGGCCTTCTCTCCCAACACAAAAGCGATTGTCATAAATACACCGAACAATCCGCTTGGCAAAGTCTTTACGCGTGATGAACTTCAACAAATTGCCGACCTTTGCTGTGAATACGATTGCCTCGCTATTACTGACGAAATATACGAACACATGATTTATGATGAAAAGCCACACATCAGCATCGGTTCGCTCCCAGAGATGCGGGAACGGACGATTACGGTATCAGGGTTGAGCAAGGCGTATTCAATGACGGGGTGGCGGTTAGGGTACGTCATTGCACCGGAGACACTGACCGATGCCATTCGTAAAATGCACGACTTTCTTACCGTCGGTGCCCCACATCCGCTCCAGCATGCCGGAGTTGTTGCGCTTAATTTGCCACCGAGTTACCATCAAGAACTGGTTGCGAAATATGACAAGAATCGCAAACGGCTCCTGAAAAGCCTTACGGAAGCCGGGTTCCGATGCCATCAGCCAGAAGGCGCGTATTACATTATGACAGACATCACAGACTTTGATTTCCCGGACGATACAGCCTTTGCACACTGGATGGTGGAGGAAATCGGTGTCGGCGGCGTGCCAGGATCCAGTTTCTATAGTCGTCCGCACCTCGGGAAGACAAAGTTTAGGTTTATGTTTAGTATGGCAGATGACATCCTCGCGGAAGCCGGTGAACGCTTGATGCAAATCAAAACGAAGATTTGAAAATCGTTTGTAGGGGCGGGTCTTGTGCCTGCCCGCACGTTACATCAATCAATGGATACTCCTATGGACATTTCCCTTGAAAACGAAACACTGAATGTGTACAGAAAAGAAATCGAAGCACTTATTCAGCGTGATGAGAAGTACAGAGACTTAGGTCCTGATGAACTTGAGGTCATTGTGCGTGCATTTGAATTTACTTTGATCAATGGGCGCGAGAAAGTCCGAGCCCAAATGCTTTACGACCTCATTCATGAAAAGAAGGATAGCTAATATGCGCTTAGAGCGGATTCGCCTTAAAACCTTCGGCTGCTTCCAACAGCAAGATTTTGAACTTCATAACGGTATTAATCTCATCTTCGGCCCCAATTTCAGTGGGAAAAGCACGCTCGTTAACGCCATCTTTTTCACGCTAACCGGCAAACCGATTGTACCGCGCGTGGATAGCTCAGCCATAAAGAACGCGAAAGCCTATAGCGGCACAGCGGGACTCCAATTCGTCGCTGATAGTGAACGCTACCAACTCTATCGGGCAACCGAAAAACGCCTCCAACTCCGTGCTGAGAAAAGCGACGGGTGGCATGTCCTTTTTGATGATAAGCGTATCAAAGCAACTGAAACAATGTTGCAAGAGCGATTTGGGATTAGGCACGAGCAGCTCGCACTCACCACCTTTCTCCGCGAAGGCGAAATCTTTGAATTCCTCGCACGCCAATCCACGACTCGCCGCGACATCCTTCATACACTCCTCGGTATCGACAGATTAATAGAGGTCCGGGAACGATTCATTGATACCCGTCGTATCGCTAAACGTGAACAAGGACGGATCCGCGCGCATCAAAACAGTCTCCGCTTCAACGCACGGAACGACCATAAAACTGAGATCGGGCGCATCGAAAAAAAATTAAGAGACTTGGAAGCAGCTTACGGTGCCGACACAGGAGATGCCGAACTCATCGCTGAATGGACACAGCGTCAGAATCGTTTAGAAACTCGGCTTGATACGTTGATACATCAGCGGAATGAAGCCTTAAGCGGTTTCACAGACGTTGCGCACCTTCAGAAAATGAAAACTACAATTGAGACTGCTATTCAAAAAGCCGCCGGGTTAGAAAAAGAACGGGACAAACTCATACAACAGATCGGGCGACTTGAATCCCAAATTACAGCCTTGACAAACGTCTGTAATACCCTAAAAGCCCTCATTGAAGGCGAAGATCAACACTGTCCAACGTGTTATCAAGAGGTTGAACAAGAAGTCATCCAACGGATTATTGACGAGAAGACGCAAGAAAAATCGAAACATTGCACTGAACTTGAGGCGCACAAAAAATCATTGGAAGTGGAAACCGAGAATTTGAAAAGTAGACATGAACTCGAACAACGTCTCAAGACTTTGCAAGCCAGCGCGACAACATTCCAACAGTACGAGCAAGAGATTAAAACTGTTCAGAACGAACTCGACCCCCTCACAGCACGACTGAACCAAAAAGGTGTACAACAAAGTAAATCTCAGTCTGCTGAAACTACCACAACCCTTGACAAGTCCAAATTGAAGGCGCAAATTGATCACGAGCGAAAACAACTTGATAAACTCAAGCAGGAAGAGGCTGTTCGTTTAGATAGGTTGGGCGCGCTGCAACGCGTAAACAGAGACGCATCCCATATTGAAAAGACACTCCTTAGCTTAGAACTCGCCTGTGCAGGTGTTGACAAAACCATCGCAACCCTTCAAAAACAGATTCTCAGACCTGCTGAGGAAGAACTCCATCGGTGGCTCGAAAAGATGCAACTCTTTTCCGGTGCTCGCGAGAACGGCGGAGAGACCCGCATCGACTTACAACGCCAACACCTCCTCCCTTCTCTTACCATAGATGGCGTTGACCGGAGTCTCATGTTACTCAGTGGTAGCGAGAAGATGTTCCTCTACCTCTGCTTCAAAGTCGCCCTCGCCAATGTCCTGGGCAACCCTGGTTTCTTCGTATTTGATGACCCAACCCTCCATCTGGATAGTGAACGCAAGGCATTGATGGTGGACTTTATCCGCCAACTCGCCGAAGAACACCAAGTGATTGTGACGAGCTATGATGAAGATGTCCGTGTCGGATTAGAAGGCGCGCATCTTATTGAGATGACAAGGGAACTCCCTTAAAACCGCTCAAGATAAATATCACCTTTATCTTCCTGCATGTTGCTCCAGACCACAACCCATTTCCCGTTTCCTGTAGATGTCACGAACGGTGGATGGTGTTCTCCTTTGCTGGTAGAGATAGGAACGCCTGTTTCTTCCCATAGCAATGTACCCGATAAGTCAATTTGCTGCCCATAGATAGCATCTCTACTCTCTTCACCGAAGTCCTCTCGATAGTCTACCCATGCCACGAAAAACCGATCCTTCTCCGTTTCCACAATGAACGGCTTGTCTTGATGACCACCGGCGGTACAAATAGGAATACCATCTTTTTCCCAGGCGAGTGTCCCGTCTGCACGGACACGTTGTGCATATAGGTCGGAATAGACATCGCGCTCATCACGCCACACTGCAATAAACCCACCACTCCCATCACTAACAACCGAAGCGTGTTTTTGGATGCCGACGGCTGTGCATACAGCAACACCGTCTTCGTCCCACATTTTGCTACCATCAGCAGTTATCCGTTGCGCATAGAGTTGGTCGTTGATGAAGTTTTCATACACCTGCCACAAGACAATAATCCCACCTTCGCCATCGGCAATCACCCGCGGTTCGCCTTGCATGCCCCGCGTCGGTGTAACAAAGATTGGAGCCTCCCACAACGGTTCCGCATCCAGACGCAACCGATATGCTTTTAGATGCCATGTTTCGTAGCCGATAACGTCCCACCAAACGATATAGAACCCACCCGTTGCATCTCTAATAGGAATAGGGTTGCTTTGCAACGATTCTGAAGGAAAAACAGGGATACCATCAACCTTCCATATCGGTTCACCCGTAGCACTAATCCGTTGGATGTAAAGGTCTTGGAATTCAGAACTACGGCGTTCATCTTCCCAGACACAGATCGCACCCCCTTCACCATCACTCATAATCGCTTGGGTTGATTGATCAGCAGTATCCACACAGACAGGAATCCCATCCGTTTGCCAGAGAACATTACCATCCAGACTTACCGCTTGTGCATAGATGTCCCAGTTGCTTCTATCCCGTCTATCATTCCAAACAACAATCGCGTGGTTGTCGTATCGGATCATTCGCAAGCGACGCTGGTTTCTATCGGCTGTGCATATCGCTAATCCGTTGAGTTCCCAACGCGCTTTTTCAGCACTATCAACACGTTGCGCATAGACATCCCAATCCTTCCCTGTCCGATAATCCTCCCACATAACAATTACACCGCCCTCACCGTCGTCTACAACCCACGGCAGGAATTGCCCGTCTACCGCAGTCGAAACGGCGACTTCAGCCGATGCGGTACTACATAGAAGACAAGCACCTACAAAAAAGAAAAATGTTAATCTTGCAAACGATTTGATTAATCCCTGAAAAGCGTTTTGGGAGTCCATAAGTTGACTAAAGTTCCTTTTGTATACAAATCAAGTGCCTCCCAGCGTTCGATAGGAAGTTCGATATGGGCGAGTGCTGCTGTTGGCATCCGCTTTATATATCCTGTCAAATGATTCACGAGTTGTTCCATTGTCGGATTATGTCCAACGACCATGACGCGTTGATATTTCTCCGACAGGCTTTGGAGTGCTTCAAAGTAAACACCAGGGATGCTGGCGTAAAACGCCTCCAGCTTTTTTACTTTTCCCATGTAACCCGACGCTGTTGCCACTTTGTTCGCCGTTTTTCGAGCGCGTTTCGCCGATGAGGTAAGAATCCGATCTGGAACCAATCCTTCCTGACGCAAGTGCTTCCCCATACGCGGGGCATCCCGTTTACCGCGTTTGTTAAGGGGGCGGTCGTAATCAGAGAGTGCTGGATGCTTCCAACTCGATTTTGCGTGTCGCAGAATGAGCAAGTTTTTCATTAGGTCTCCTTATGTTGATTTAAATCTCTTTCATATCTTATCACAGCCCATCCCGAATGTCAATTGCTGATTCCTGTCCTGTCTCTCCTAATTCTGACAATCCACTGCCAAAATATTTGCGCACCCAAAATTGCGTAAAAAATTGACACGCAAGTTGTGGATATGCTAAAATAGATGTGGATACGTGCAATAGGTGCAACAGATTAAGGCATTATCTCTAAAGGCTGGCACATAGCATCAGAGAAGAAGGGGTAGTAATGTTGTATACAAATCCTTTTCAACAACCCGGGCAGTGGTATCGCGGGAATACACATAGTCACAGTACAGAATCCGATGGACAACTTTCGATCGGAGATCGGTTTGCTGCGTATCGGGACGCAGGCTATGACTTCCTTGTGCTAACCGACCACCGCAAGGTTAACGATGTACAGGCTTACACAACACCGGACTTTTTGGCAATATCAGGGAGCGAAGTGCATCCTGATAATCCCTATGGTGGCGATACCTACCACTTCGTCGCCATTAACATACACGAACGCATAAACTGCTCGAAAATGCATCCAAACGCAGTGCTTGATAACATTAAGGCACAAGGTGGTGAAGCAGTTTTGTGTCATCCGTATTGGTCAGGACATACCATTTTAGATTATCTGCCCTTACGGGAATATTTCGCTATTGAAGTCTATAATGACAGTTGTGTGGACATCGGCAAAGAGTTTTCAGAACAAGCATGGGATGATCTGTTGGATAGAGGTGGACCTGTCTTCGGAATCGCTGCTGATGATTCGCACGGGACGGAACACGACTGCTTCCACGGATGGATTATGGTCAAGGCGGAAGACCTGACGCTTAAGAGCATCATGGAAGCACTTCGGACAGGTGCGTTCTATTCTACACTCGGACCTGAGATCAAGGATCTGACGTTAGATGGCAAAGCGTTAACTGTCAAATGTTCGGAAGCACAATCTATTGTTTTTAAAGCACAATGTAGTCGCGGGCAACGCGTCCTTCCACGGGAGGGTGAACGCTTAACCGAGGCAACCTACAATATTCCGGAAAGTGTGAAATACGTTCGCGTTGAAATAACTGACGAAACCGGTAAGAAGGCCTGGTCGAACCCCTTCTTTTTTTAAGCGAGTATCTTGGCAGATAAGGTTGCCTTTCTACGGGTGTTCCGATTCAATAACTCAGAAAATCATCAGAGAAGAAGGAGCAGCAATGTTGTATACAAATCCTTTTCAACAACCCGGGCAGTGGTATCGTGGGAATACACACAGCCACAGTACAGAATCCGATGGACAACTTTCCGTCTCAGATCGGTTCGGTGCATACCGTGACGCAGGCTATGATTTCCTCGTGCTAACTGATCACCGCAAAGTTAACGATGTAGGGGCTTACACAACACCCGATTTTTTGGCAATATCGGGGAGTGAGGTCCATCCTGAAAACCCTTATGGCGGCGGAACGTATCACATCGTCGCTATTAATATACATGAACGCATAAACTGCGCGAAGATGCACCCGAACGCAGTAATTGATGACATTAAGGCACAGGGGGGCGAAGCGGTTTTGTGTCATCCGTATTGGTGTGGACATACGATCCTGGATTATCTGCCGTTACGGGAATATTTCGCTGTTGAAGTCTATAATGACACCTGTATGGGAATCGGCAAAGGGTTTTCAGAACAGGCATGGGACGATTTACTGGATAGGGGTGGACCTGTTCTCGGTATCGCTGCTGATGATGCACACGGGACGGAACACGACTGCTTCCACGGATGGATTATGGTCAAGGCGGAAGACCTGACGCTTGAAAGCATCATGGAAGCACTTCGGACAGGTGCGTTCTATTCTACGCTTGGACCTGAGATCAAGGATCTGACGTTAGATGGCAAAGAATTGACTGTCAAATGCTCGGAGGCACAATCCATTGTTTTTAAAGCGCAGTGCAGTCGTGGGAAGCGGGTCCTACCATCTGAGGGTGAACGCTTGACCGAGGCGACTTACAGTATTCCGGAAAGTGTGAAATACGTTCGCGTTGAGATAACTGACGAAACCGGTAAGAAGGCCTGGTCAAACCCCTTCTTTTTCTAAGGCAACATCTTGACGTTTCTCGTCGCCTTGTTCGCGGGTGTCTCCGATGCAAAACATTCTGGTCTGCCAAACAGGAGGATGGATCGGCGATATGGTGCTGCTGACTCCCGCCTTGCGCGCCCTGAAACGGACATATTCTAAATCTCATCTGACACTTCTCTTGCGACCGCGCGTGGCAGATTTAATGCAAACGCACCCTTATGTTGACACCTGCCTCGTTGATAACAAAACAGAAGGCCGCTATCGATCCGTTAAGAACCTTGTCCGTCAGCTACGAGATAAAGTATTTGACATTGCCGTTGTACTGCATCCAACCTCATTCCGAAACGCGCTTCTACCGTTCCTCGCACGCGTTCCAATACGTGTTGGAACAAATGTTAGTGGACGTGGGATGCTGCTAACGGGGTCTTGTAAAGACGACACAGGGGTACATGAAGTCCACCGATACCTACGCGTTCTCAAACTGCTCAATATTGACACGCCGCTATCTTCTTTGGAGTTTTGGCATACAGATGCAGATCGACAGTTTGTTGAACGGCTCTTGCGTGCTGAAGGTATATTGCCGGACGACCGTATTGTCGCTCTCAATTTAGGGACAACGTGGACAACGAAAAGATGGGATGTAGCAAATTTCGCCAACCTTATCCAGCAAATTACCCATCTTCTACCGGAAATCAAAATCGTGTTAGTCGGTTCGTCTGAAGAGAGGGAACTTGCAAAAGCACTATCCGCTTCCTTGTCGGTTATTAATCTCGTCGGAAAAACAGAGATTCTCCAACTGGGTGCGTTGTTGGAAAGATGTGAAGTGTGTGTAACTTGTGATAGCGGTCCGATGCACATCGCAGCGGCGGTTGGGACTCCGACAGTGGCTCTCTTCGGCCCGACAAGTCCGGTACGCCACCAGCCTCACGGAACAGGGCATACTGTTATTGAAAAACCTGTCTCATGTCGTCCGTGTTACAAACAGATATGTCATCGACAGGAGGCACCGTATCTCTGCATGAAGGAAATAGGCACCGCTGAAGTTGTCAAGGCATTAGAGATTAAGTTACGTCAGAAGATGGACGTTAATTATGTGAAATCTATAAATAAATAGACATTTCAATTCACCGTAAGCGAAGGGCTTACTGCCCCGGTAGGCGAGGTTTCCTAACCTCGCTGGTGCGGAGAGAATAAATAATTGTACGGCCCATTAAAAAATAAAACATAAAAAAAGGAGAGTGAATGAAAAACATCCGCGCACTGGTATTTGATTTCGGCGGGACTTTAGATGGAAACGGTATCCACTGGTTAGAACGGACCTATCTGTTCATCCGCAAACACTGCCCAGAAATTACACGCGAAGCGTTCGACGAGGCAGATAAAGCGACAATTACAGAATTCTTCCTCGGGGATTCTTCTCATGAGTGGTCTTACCAAGACGGTTCGATGCTGCCTGTCGGTGCGGTCGCGTCTGAGCATGCAGCGCGCTGTAATTTGCGAGAAACCGCCGATGCGATTGCTTCGGGAATTTATAGGCGGTTAGGGCTGAGTGATCGGATGAAAGATGAGTACGTTGACTGGTTCTGCGCAGGAGCTGCTGAGAACCTCGCAAAAAATCGACGATGGCTTAAAACGCTTCACACCACCTATCAACTCGCTGTAATTAGCAATAACTTTGGGAATACACAAGGCTGGTGTGACGACTATGGACTTTCTCCACTCTTTGGGGCGATTATAGATTCTACAGTTTTGGGGATAGCGAAGCCAGATGTTCGTATCTTTGAAGCAGCTTTGTCCAAGTTGAACGTTGCACCGAACCAAGCGATTTACATTGGGGATAGTTACGCTGCGGATATGGTCGGCGGGAAGAACGCCGGTATGTGGACTGCATGGCTTATCGGTGATGCAGACAAAACGTGTCCGGACCCATCTATGGTTGATGTCAAGCTCTCGCACCTACACGAATTGACCGATTTTTTGGATTCGTAGTAAAATTTTGCGTGGAAGTGGGCAGACGTTTCATTCTGCCCATCAACCAAAGTTGCGGAGATAAAAACTCGTCGCTACATTTCTCGGTGGAGACCGATAACTTTACCGAGTATTATCACCTCACTAAGATTAAAAATACTCGGTTCGATGGCAGGGTTTTCCGGTTGTAACCGGACTTGGTCACCATCAATAAAGAAACGTTTTACGGTTGCTTCATCTTCAACCATAGCGACAACGATATCGCCCGGATCTGCGTCCGATTGTCTCTTAACGATAACATAATCACCTTCTAAGATACCGACCCCGATCATACTTGAACCGATGATGCGAAGGGCGAAGCATTCATAGTTATTTACCATACGCGTCGGAATAGGAAGGGTGCCTTCAATATTTTGTGAAGCGAGAAGCGGCGTTCCTGCCGCCACACGTCCAAAAATCGGAATTTCTACAATATCCCGTTCTGTTTCTGTCAGAATCGGATTCGCGCTCTGTTCTTCAAGCCATTTACTGGTAGCGATTTTAGGTTGCGCTTCCTTCAAAACAGAAATCGCACGCGGTTTACCTTCTTCGCGTCCAATATACTTCTTCTTCTCAAGCGCGTTGAGGTGGTCATGTGCCGCCTTTTCTGAAAAACCGAATTGGCTGCCAATCTCACGAATAGTGGGCGGATAACCGTTCTTAATACATCGTTGGATGTAATTAAAAATCTCGCGCTGCCTTTTAGTCAGGTTCTTTGCCATGAGTAAATCTCCTTTAACTCATGATAAGTGTTGGTTTATATATGTATATTATACTATATGCAGGTTAAGAAAGCAAGAAAAAATGAATATTTTCTATTCGTAAGCAAAATCAGTTGCTACGAAGTTGAAACCGAACAGTGTTGCTAACGTCTTAATTAAGGGAAAAACGAAATGCAAAGTCCAGAGTTTTTTACATCTTTTTTCACGGATGACCGTCTGACCGTTGAGAAGTCGCCACCGATCCCTGTTGTCTGGTATCGCGTATGTGCTGGACTGGTGGTATTCTTCACGATTATGGGGTCCGGGTTTGCACAAGGGAAGGTAGAGAAGGTCAAACTTGATGCTGTCGTCAAGAACTTCACGCTCAAAGACGCTGCCGGCACCTCGCACACTTTATACAAATTGAGCGAGGAAAAATCTGCTACTGTCGTTCTGTTTCTCGCTACGCAATGTCCAATAGTGACTGATTATGCGGAACGGATTGCCATTTTGGCTAAGGCTTACGGCGAAAAAAATGTGCAGTTTATCGGTATCAATTCAAACAGACAAGAGAACGTTAAAGAGATTTTGGAATACAGTGAGAAGCACAAATTTGAATTCACTGTACTAAAAGACCCAGAGAACAATATTGCGGACTATTTTGGAGCCAGAAGAACACCTGAGATATTTCTGCTCGATGCAAAACGCGTGCTCCGTTACATGGGAGCAATCGACAACAAACCTAAAGAACCCACAAAGCACTATCTCCAAAACGCCTTAGATTTAGTGATTGCCGGAGAAAATATTTCCAAGGCATCCAAAAAGACAAGAGCGGTGGGTTGTACCATTAAGCGGGTCCGGAAAACCAGTGTGGATAGAACGCCGTAAATACGCGTCCGTAGCCTCGTTCTCTGTTTGAACATCACATCACCGCGGAGGTGAAAAACAAAATGCTTCGATTCTTATACCATTGCTTTCAAGCAGTCCTAAGCCTGTTTTGGGTGGTGTGTATTCTTGTGTTTATAGCGATCTTCGCTGGAATTGGGTTTGTGGGGGGTATTTTCTTAGCGTGTTGGGAAGATGTGCAAGGCATCGATCTCGATCGACTTGAATATAATGTGGATACCGAGACATGGCGGCAACACTTGGAGGTTTATTCCTCGGTCTGCGAAGTACGAAAAGCGGATAAAATTGCATTTTTGGTTGATAAATTGAACCGGTTGGAATATAAACGGGTTGCTGAAATTATTCCAAGATTGAGCGAACCCGGTGAGTACGCCGAGACCGCAGATACTAAAGGGAACCGCACCGTACGTATCCATCTGCGCGATTTTGAATACCCTTACCTTGACATAGAAGCCGGACATGTTCAAATTTCGGTTCGGGACGGGAGAATAACCGACATTCGCAGTGGTGATGGTGCTGTACGCCAGAATTTTTACCTTGAACCGGAGATGATAGCCGAATTCGCTGATGATGAAGGTTCTACGCGACGTTTGATTCCGCTCCTTCAGATGCCTACGAAATTAACAGGGGCCTTCATTGCTATTGAGGATCACCGGTTTTCCAACCATTGGGGAATTGATATTATACGCCTCACTGGGGCAGTGAAGAATACTGTTGTACACGGCAGCCGATTGGCTGGAACAAGCACGCTCACGCAGCAGTTGGCGCGAAATATTTACCTGTTTAATCAGAGATCTAAAAGAAGCGTCGTCCGCAAAACGAGAGAAATTCTCCTCGCTGTGAGGATTGAAAAGGTTTTCTCTAAAGACGAGATTTTAGAGCGTTACCTGAATCATGTAGACTTAGGGAGATCGAGATATGGGGGCAAAACTTTTCACGGTGTTCAGCAAGCGGCACTCGGATATTTTGGGAAAGAGGTGTCAGAACTCAACTATCACGAATGTGCCTTGCTCGCAGCTCTGCCAAAAGGGCCTTTCGCCTTTTCGCCGTTTTCCAACCCCGATGATGCTAAGTATCGGCGCGATGTCGTCCTTGACCGCATGTTGGCTGAAGAATACATTCCAGCATCTGAGTGGCTCGTCAGCCGAAATGCGCCGCTACTTCCACAAAATCTGGATGAGAATCGGACCAGAATTACTGCAAAGGAGGCGGGACACTTCCTCGAATATATCCGCGAAGAACTCGTCCGGCTCCCCGAACTTAAAGACAAGTTGTATAGTGACGGTCTAAAGGTTTACACAACTATAGATATGTCTATGCAAGCCGTCGCTGAACAGGAAGTCGCAAAGCATCTCCGCTACATGGATGGCACGTACGGTCCAAGAAGCCTACCGAATTATGATACGAATAAACGGAATCCCCATGGTATTGATCCGATTAATAGTTATTTGCAAGCGGCACTGATTGCGTTTGAACCGAAGACCGGACATGTTAAAGCGATGGTAGGTGGGCGCGATTACAATATCACGGAGACGGAGATTAATTACTACAATCGTGCGATTGGAAGCGCGAGACGGCAACCTGGGTCTGCCTTTAAACCGATTGTTTTCGCTGCTTTATTAGAAGACCCATCCATCATAACGCCAGCAACGGTTATCTCTGATAAGAGATGGGGGATCGTTCCCTTCCCCGGACAGAAGACGTGGTATCCTCGGAACTATAGCGAAAGATTTAGAGGGAACGTCACGCTGCGAGATGTACTTACGCGATCGATTAACGTGCCGACAGCGAAAGCCGTTTTGGAGACACCAATAGGCGACAACGGTATTTGGGAAGGCATCAATCGCGTCGTCGATTTAACGAAACGTATGGGTGTTAAGAGTCCAATGGACCCCAAACCTGCACTCACTTTAGGCGCGTCTGGGATGACGGTGCTCGAGTTAACCTCAGCGTATGGCATCTTTGCAAACGGCGGAATCCAGACGCAGCCGGTACATATTCAATATATCCTTGACACAACGGGAACTGTCATCTATCCGTCCGAAGACTATCAGGTCGAACGCGCCCGTGTTTTAGATGAAAAAATCGCGTATCAGATTACTTCGTGTTTAGAGAATGTAATTCAAAACGGGACCGGTAGACGTGCAGGACGGATGGGGCTTACCCGACCGGCAGCCGGTAAGACCGGCACTACCAATGAAAATGTGGATGCATGGTTCGTCGGTTATACCGCTGATCTGGTCGTCGGTGTTTGGGTCGGGTTTGATAAAAATCGCTCAAGCCGTCGCAATTACAATCAGGAAGGCGCGAAAGCAGCACTGCCAATCTGGGCACAATTTGTGATTGACGCAGCACGCGGACCCCATAAGGAATTCCCGGTGCCTGAGGGCATTGTCTTCCGTGACATTGATAAGAAGAGTGGACTTCTCAAAAGGGTAGATTGCCCCGAGGAGAACATTCACACAGAGCCGTTTATTCAAGGACAGGAACCACAAAAACTTTGTAATTTGCAGCATTAGAAAATACATCTCTCTACACATTTTTGGCAAGATATGGTATACTATATAAAATGCATTGCATACCATATCAATTTCTTGTACTTCCAAGATAACGCATTCCTCGCAACCCAGATTCCTAAAGGCAATCGGATCTGTGAGAAGGAGCAAAAAGCCGAAATGAGAGAGAATTGGGAATTGCTAACGGAGATTGACGCTCCAGAAAATGACATCCCCGAATTGGATAATGCGGAATTTGAGTTAATCTCAGATTTCACACCCCAAGGCGATCAACCTGAAGCTATTAATAAACTCACAAACGGACTGCTACGTGGTGATCAAGCCCAGACTTTGCTCGGTGTGACGGGTTCAGGCAAGACCTATACCATGGCGCATGTCATTCAGAACGTCCAGTTGCCCACGCTTGTTATTTCGCCTAATAAGACACTCTCCGCACAACTCTATAACGAATTCCGAACATTTTTTCCTAATAACGCCGTTCACTACTTCGTCAGTGATTACGAGTATTATCAGCCAGAGGCATACATCCCTGCTACCGATACCTTTATTGAAAAGGATGTCCGCATTAATGAGGAAATTACGCGGATGCGTCTTGCTGCAACTGCGTCTCTCATATCGCGTCGCGATGTTATTGTTGTTGCAAGTGTCTCCTGCCTTTACGGTCTCGGATCGCCACGTGAATTTGAGAACCAAAGGGTTCAGATAACCGTGGGGGATGAAATTCGTCGCGACAGTCTACTGCGTGCTTTAGTGGATATTCAATACGTCCGGAACGACGTTGAATTCTGGCAAGGGGTCTTCCGAGCACGCGGTGATGTCGTTGAGGTGTTTCCTGCTTATAGCGAGAACGCGTATCGAATTGAACTCTTTGGCGACGAGATTGATCGTATTAGCGAAATTGACACCACAACCGGTGAAGTGTTAAAACAACATGAATCCCTCGACATTTATCCTGCTAAGCACTTTATGACCGATGCCGAAATCTTTGACGAGGCACTCATTAATATTGAACTCGAACTCCAAGAACGGATACTAACTTTTGAGAAAGAAAATAAATTACTGGAAGCGCAGCGCATTGAACAACGCACCCGTTTTGATTTAGAGATGTTGCGGGAAGTTGGTTATTGTTCAGGCATTGAGAACTACTCGCGACATCTCTCTGGATTACAACCCGGTGAACCGCCTTATTGTCTCATGCACTACTTCCCTGACGATTTTCTGCTCTTTATTGATGAGTCCCACGTAACCATTCCGCAGCTACGCGGCATGTATCGGGGGGACCGGTCGAGAAAGACGACGCTTGTCGAGTATGGGTTCCGTCTACCATCTGCATTAGACAATCGTCCACTTCGTTTTGACGAAGTGGAGGCACGTGTCAATCAAGCTATTTTTGTTTCAGCAACGCCTGGTACGTATGAGATGGAAAACAGTGCGCAAATCGTTGAGCAAATCATCCGTCCTACTGGACTGGTCGATCCAAAAATTACGATACATCCGGTGAGAGGACAGGTCGATCACCTCATCGGTAGAATCCAGGAACGTGTCAGGCACAAGCAGCGTGTCCTCGTTACGACCCTCACCAAACGGATGGCAGAGGACCTAACCGAATACTTAACCGAAGCAGGAATTCGCGCCGATTACATGCACTCTGAGATTGATGTGTTTGATCGGGCTCGTATTCTGCGCCAACTTCGAGAAGGCGTTTTTGATGTCCTTGTTGGGATCAATCTACTTCGTGAGGGGCTTGACTTACCGGAAGTATCCCTCGTCGCAATTTTGGACGCAGATCGCCCCGGTTTCCTCCGTTCCGTCAGATCGCTCGTTCAAACCGCTGGACGTGCTGCACGGAACGTTGATGGTGAGGTTATCCTTTACGGAGATGACACCACTGACGCGATGGCGGAAGCCATACAGGAAACGCAACGCAGACGCGACATTCAGCTCCAGTATAACGTTGATAACGACATTACACCGGCGACAATTGAAAAAGCGATCCAAGAACTGATTGCCGAGTCTGAGGATACCTATAAAACAAAAGAACCTGACAAACCAGTAGTTACTATCGAAAGTATCGCGCCTGAAGATGTTGAAGCGTTGATTACTGACCTAACAAGGCAGATGCGAAAGGCTGCCCTTGAACTCGATTATGAGGAAGCCGCTGCCTTGCGAGACCGTATCGTTGAACTCAAGGAACAATCAACGAAACAAGAGGCAGTTCATTCTGTCCAAAACTCTGATTGAATCTTTAGCATTTAAATCTTGCATTCCAATGCTGAATCTGCTAATATGCAGGAATCAATTGTAACTTTAAACCCTATAACTTTGAACCTCCTGAGGATTGTTTTTTCACGAAATGTTAATCTTCTTGAGGAATAGAGAAAGGACTTTACCATGTTTGTTTGTGTCGCTTGCGGTTATTTGTGGAAGGAAGCAGATAGCCCACCAGACGAGTGCCCGGCTTGCACGGCACCGAAAGAAAAATACATTCCTTACGATGACCGAGCGGAACGATGGGTCAAACGCGCAGTCGCAGCGCATGTCATGTATCCGGATGCAGAAGGCGCAGACCTTCGCGCAGAAAATTCTGCACTCTCATCACATGTCAGGTTTGCCCTCGTCGGGTTACTCGGTGACCTTGAGAAATCCTAAGTGATTATCGGTTGTCAACTGTAGTGGTTATGGGTTAACGGTTTTCAGTTGTTAGTCAGAGAGACTACTGGGACAATCACCCACTTTTGGAGCACGCCAGGAAGTGGTGAATTGTTACATTAATACCTCTTAACTAATAACCGATAACTGAAAACCCTTAAAACCGATAACTGAAAACTTTTATAGATTTTATAAATAGGACTTACGCGGAACGCTTTTTTGTAGCGGAATCTATGAGGTTGTGTTACCAGAATACCTGTATCTTTTTACAGAGCTCCACTTCACAGAGTGGACTACGGTCAAAATTGCGTAAATCCTAATAAACAGAAAGGAAGCGGCATTGTCCAACGGAGACGGCTGCTGCAATGAAGGAAAGAAATGAAACAGATACGTTGTTTGCTGATCCTATTTTTCGTTGCCTTACACGGAGTAGTATCAGCGCAAGACCTTTCAGATCGGGTGATAGAGCATACTTTCCCGAACGGTCTGAAGTTGTTAATGATTGAACGCCACACCTCCCCCACTATCGCGCCATATATCCTCTTTAAAGCAGGTTCCGTTGATGAATCAGACGATACACGCGGCATCGCACACATGCTGGAGCACATGTTGTTCAAAGGCACCAAAACAATCGGCACAAAAGATTATGAAAAAGAGAAGGAAGTCCTTGCCGAAATTGATCGGATAGGCGATGCACTTGACATGGAACGGGCAAAAGGCTCCAGGGCAGATGAGGCTAAACTTGTGGAATTAGAAGCGGCACTTAAAACGCAACAAGAACTCGCAAAAGAGTGGATTGTCACAGGAGAGTATACCGAAATCTATACGCAGCACGGCAGTACTGGGTTCAACGCTGGCACCTCTGTTGACTATACTATTTACACGGTCGAATTGCCATCTAACAAATTAGAGTTATGGGCAACGCTTGAGTCGGATCGGCTTAAAAATGCTGTCCTACGTGAATTTTATGTCGAGCGTGAGGCGGTCAAAGAGGAACGGCGGATGCGTGTTGATACGCAAGCAGGGGGTAAACTCTACGAGCAATTTATCGCAACGGCGTTTACTGCCCATCCGTACGGTATGCCAATTATCGGTTGGCCCTCGGATATCGCGATGCTAAATCGTCGAAAAGCTGCGGAATTTTTCCGTATCCACTACGCACCCAACAACTCCGTTATTGCTATCGTTGGAAGCATTAATCCCACTGAAACCATCGCGCTTATTGAGAAATACTTCGGTGATATACCGTCCCAACCCCTCCCACCTGAGGTCACGACTGATGAACCGTCTCAAGAAGGGGAACGTCGGATTGAAGTCGAATTTGACGCAGAACCCCAACTCATGATTGGGTATCACAAACCGACAATTCCGCATTTTGACGATTATGTGTTTGATATGATTAGTGCTATTCTTTCGGATGGACGCACCTCTCGGTTCTATAAAAACATCGTTGAGGAAGGGATAGCGGTCTCTGCTAATTCGGTAAACGGATATCCCGGTGGACGCTACGACAATCTTTTTGTTGTAAATGCTACACCACGTTCACCACACACAGCCGCCGACGTGGAAGAAGCAATCTATGCTGAACTCGAAAGACTCAAAACCGAACCTGTTGCGGAAAAGGAATTTAAACGTATCCTCAAACAGGTTGAGGCAGGTTTCATCCGCGGACTGAGCTCAAACGCTGGAATGGCGAGGCAATTAACCTTCTATGAAGGACTCGCGGGCGATTGGCGTTATATCCTTGATTGGCGGGAAACGATGTATAGGATTACGCCAGAAGACATCATGAAAGTCGCAAACACCTATTTTACAAAAAGCAACCGCACCGTCGCTACGCTTGTTAAAAAAGAGGTTGTAGCACCTACGGGTAATGACGCGGAGGGGAACGAGTAATGAAGAAATGGACTTCTACAGGGACTCTCATCGCCACACTGATCGCTTGTCTTGTTGTGTGGGGAGTTCCCTCTACATTCGCAAGACCACACGAAGAACTTACCTATGAACCCATTGAATTTAAACCACCCGTTCCAGAGAAACGCGTGCTCTCGAACGGAATGAAACTCTATCTTATTGAAGACCACGAGTTGCCACTTTTCAACATCAACGGTTTAATCAAAACCGGCGACATTTACGACCCACAGGATAAAGTGGGGTTGTCATCCATATTTGCCAGCGTCATGCGGACGGGTGGTACAGTGTCACGTGAACCGGACGCCCTGAATGAGGAATTGGAATCTATGGCGGCTTCTGTGGAAGTCGGTATGTCCCGTGAATACGGCACAATTAACCTCTCAACACTCGCCGAAGACATCGAAAAAGGGTTGGAAATCTTTGCCGATGTACTTAGGAATCCGGCGTTTCGTGAAGATAAATTGGAACTCCGTAAGCAACAATCGATCGAACGGATCCGGCGACGCAACGATAACCCTATCCAACTCGCATGGCGGAACTTCTCTGCCCTGTTATACGGAACGGATCACCCCTTCGGTTGGTATACTGAAATGGAAGGCATAGAGAGTATTGCTGTTGATGACCTCAAAGCCTTTCACACAAAGTATTACCATCCTGATAACATGATGCTGGCGATTACAGGCGATTTTGATACAGAAACCTTAATCTCGCAACTTGAAAAAACTTTTGAGGGATGGGAAGGTGCGAAGATTGCATTTCCAGATGTGCCAACCGTGGATGGTACACCGAAACCTTCCGTTAATTACATCTTCAAGGACTTTCCTCAAACGACGATGTTAATCGGGCATTTCGGGATCAAGCGTACCCCCGATTTCCCTGACTTCTTCGCACTCCGCGTTATGAATGAGATTCTCGGCGAAGGTGGATTCACCTCACGTCTTATGACAGAGGTGCGCGAGAAACATGGACTCGCCTATATGGTCGGCAGCCTGATGCAGACAACTTACTACACGAATCCGGGGGAATGGTTCGCTTATTCACAGACCCGTACCGAGAAAACCGCAGAGGCAATTTCACTCATCATTGATGTCGTTAAGGGACTTCGAGATGTTCCTGTGCCGGAAGCGGAACTGCAGCGCACCAAAGATTCACTCATCAATTCGTTTGTTTTTGGCTTTGAAAGTAGTTCGCAAATCGCCTTTCAACAGATGATGCTTGACTATCGCGGGTACGCACCCAGCTTCCTTGAAACCTATACCGATAATATTGCCAAGGTCACAGCAGCAGATGTGCAAGCCGTGGCGCAAAAGTATCTCCATCCCGACGCACTCACAATTGTCACTGTCGGAAATAAAGAGAACTTTGACCGACCCCTTGATGAGTTCGGAGCGGTTAACGAGATTGAAATAGAGCGACCCGCACCGCCACCACCTCCCGAACCGATGCCCGAAGCGAGTGAAACAGACGTGGCAAAAGCCAAAGAAGTCCTCGCTGCTGCCGTTGAAGCACACGGTGGACTTGAGAAGTTGAAAGCCGTGAAAAACATTGTCATCGAAGCGCGTGCGACAGCAAATTCACCAATGGGGCAAATGCAAGTCGAGGGCAAGTCCTACTACGTCTATCCTGACAAATTCAGACAGGATGTCAAGCTGCCACAAGGTGAAATGGGATATGTTTTTGATGGTGCCTCTGGGTTTGCAATGACCCCAATGGGGGTTCAACCCTTGCCTCCTGATGTGACAAACTCCTTTAAGGATGCAGTCTTCCGGGAAACTATATGGCTTCTGACGAACCTCTCGAAAAACGAGATTTCGGTTCAGTATGCGGGGACGGAGGATGTACAAGGCACATCCGCACATGTTCTGATTGTTCCACAGCCGTCTGGTGAAGCCTTGCGGCTTTTTGTGAGCGAGGAGACACATTATGTCATAAAATTCGCTTATCGCGAGATGGCACAAGGGGTTACAGCGAACAGAGAGTCTCTCATGGACGATTATCGGGATGTTGATGGTGTTAAAGTCGCATACCATGTTGTTCAGAACGTAGACGGTCAACTTTTCTCTGAAAGTTGGGCAACAGGTGTTACGCTAAACGCTGAGCTCGACGATACACTGTTTCAGGAGCCAAATTAGGCTACTAAAGCCTAATCGGTCTTAGTTTTACATTGTGAAAACGTTAGATTTACGCGTCTGTTACTTTCAGGATAGCACACCGGCAGATGAGCCATGCGTTGAAACCGCTTTCATCCGTCGTGAGTTTGAGATGCCGTTACCAGTTGATGAGACCGCTTTGGTCCTCGTTGATCTCTGGAACGTACATTTCATCGAAAGTTGGATAGAACGCGCCGCACGGATAACGAAGGAATGCGTTGTGCCAGTTTTAGACGCTGCGCGGCAGGCGGGTTTGACGATTGTGCATGCCCCCTCGCCGCCAGTGGCGGAGCAGTATCCGCAACTCCAACGCCACAAACCGCCTGAACCTTCTACCCCTTCAGCGTGGCCTCCCGCTGCTTTCCGAAGCCGGGAGGGTGATTATGCCGTTTACCGCGGTCCCCGGAGTCAACCGCCGGGGATCGGCGTGCATTGGGACAAACTCGCAGACCAGCTGTCTGTCTCGCCTGCGATTGATGTGAAGCCTGAAGAATTTGTTATTGCTACAGGACAGCAGTTGCATGAACTGTTAGAAGAACGGCATATTTTACATCTGATTTTCGCCGGTTTCGCAACAAATTGGTGTGTCTTGGGCAGGGATTACGGTATCCGCTCTATGGCGCGGTATGGGTATAACATCGTCCTACTCCGCGATGCTACAACGGGTGTAGAGTTTCCCGATACTTACGATAACCTGTTCACAACAGAGATTGCTATTCGGGAGGTGGAGCAACAGTACGGCTTTAGTGCATCAAACGCCGATTTCTTCGCGGCGGTTGAGGGACTTTCAGCGTAAATTTTCATTTTTCATTATTAGGCGAGGATGGCTTCGGCTTTGTGCCTCGCCTTTTTTCTGAATGTTCCTAAATCGGAGGACAGGTTCGTTTAGTTTTACATATTTACTTTATTTATGTGAATATTTTCTTCTGTAGGAGCGAGCTGCGATCGCGATCTTGTGTTCAAACGTTAACTGTATGTTAATCAAAACCAATATCAGAACCGAAAACTAAACAGCCCTAATCGGAGGAGTGGACATGAATAAATATGCCGGCGGCAGCTTTGAGGATTTTCTAAAGGAGGAAGGTATTTTTGAGGAAGTAACAGAACACACCCTAAAACGGTTACAGGTTATGGAAATTCAGGATCAGGAATCTCAAAAACTACTAAACTCCGTAAGGGAAAAATACAACCAAACCGACGAGCTTGACCGTCGTAAAGAAGAGGCAGAATACGGTTTGGGAAAACATGAGCAGGCGTTTGTTAAGAAGTTCCCAGAAGGCAGCCGCCTGCTCGACATCGGTTGTGCGTCTGGACGCTTATGCCTTGCCCTTGCGAAACTCGGATACACCGTCACCGGTATCGATGTTGCCGAGAAACAGATAGAGCAGGCACAGCAGATTGCTGAAATGGAGAGCATTGATGTAACATTTCTACATTGCGAACCATCGACACTCCCGTTTCCCGATGCGTCTTTTGCAGCAGCTTTTATGGGGAACGTCTACTGTTATATCCCACATCGCGCAGCACGGATTGCGTTTTTGGACGAAGTCACACGGGTACTCTATCCCAAGGGTCAACTGTTTTTGTCTAATTCGGTTCTTGATGGTCTTGTTGACAGTTACGAGCCAACGTATGATGATAACTATAACCAGTTTGCTTCAAGGTACGAGACGTTAGAAAAGGGTGATAATTTTTGGTTAGAAGAACAGCCGATTTACGTGCACTATTTCTTTTCCGATGATCTCAAAGCCGAGTTGGAAGAATCACCATTTCGACTGCTCAATTCTTCTGTAGAAAACGAGCAAGTTCGGTGTGTTTTGAAAAGGGATTGAGTTAAGGACTTTCGGAGATGCGGTTAGTTAACATTTTTCAGATAAGGAGTTGTTTTAAGAAGGCGGAGCAAAGGCATTCTTGAACTTTCGGAGCCGCTGGGTAAAGAGTGCCACAGCCTCTGGATCCTGACGTTTCGGTGAAAACTGATAAGTCCCTTCTCCTTTTTCATCATAAGAGAGAACGTAGACCCCTCGTGCCTGCCTCCCACTCGCGATAACTCCTAAGGCTTTCCCATGGAGGTACTCATCTGCTACAAAAGGTTTTTTCATGCCCGGAGCGATAGCGATGAGTCCGCACGTATAGGTAGAGCCGAGTGAAATAATGCCAGCAGAGGCCCCAGGACTTATGGAGATTACCCCGCAAGACCCCCAGATCCCTATCGAAATAATGCCACAAGAGCCCCAGCAACCAATGGAAATTACACCGCAAGACCCACACACACCTATGGAGATAATACCACAAGAGAAATATCCAAACGAGATTATTCCTGATGAAATTAATTCGTAACTTAGATGAGAAAGACCTAAGGCATGCCAGACGTTTAAAAAACCCGTGATGTCGACTTTCGCCTGCTCTAAATACCATGCGATCCCATAAGCGATGAATGGCGAACTAACGACAAGCAGTAAAATTATAAGGAAAGTTTCATATTTCCGAACGTACCCGTTGAAAGTTCTTCGGAAGATGTCTGCATCAAAGGGTTCATTCATCGGAAATCTCCTTCTCTTCTACGTTACGCCCAAGTGTTAGATCTTCAGACACAGCCTTTCTAAGTTCAGCGTCCCTGTACCGTTTGAGCGTAACTGGGATACCTATGCCGAAGATCACTAGGCAGAGGAGACCAGGATAACCAAAGCAGTACCAGACATTGTGAGGCTGCCCTGACAGATATGCAGTGATACCGATAATAAGTAGGGTAAAGGACAATACGACTGCGAAAATCTCAACACCCATAACGAGTCTCTTTGCTTTTCCTTTTGGAGCAAGGACCCCTGCCAATGTTCCAACAATTGCCCCGAGGATGCCCATTGCTGTGCCTAATATGCCGCCTACCATTCCTGTGTTACTAATCCAAGGTTCACTCATTAGAACTCCTCCTCATTTTGATTCTTCGTAAGCCTTGATAAGTGATTTTGCTGCGGCTTGCGTTAATGTGCCTTCCGCTACCATCAACCGAATCTTCAGTAAAAACGGATTAACTGCATCGGAGTCATCTGCGATATTGATTTTTTCGATAAGCCGATTCAACCGGATCCTCAAAGTCGGATATGAAACTTGGTACTGTTTCGCCAGGTCCTTAAGAGATCCGGAGGCCAAGACAAATCGTTTGATGAAGTGGAGATCTTCCTCACTCAGGACAGAGAGCCACTTCGGAATTTGTGTATCCATAGCATTGCCTCTTCCCTTAAACGCAAGCGTGGTTTAAGACATCTATAATAGGATAACATTAAATAAAGTTAAAGTAAAATTTAATTTTATTAAAGTTTTAAAGGAAAAATTAAGACAGAATACTGCTAATGGGTTATCCATCTTGAAATTGGTGGGAGTTTCATAGGTGCTTCATCGCCCGTCGCAAGGTCCGCATAGGAGCGATAAGGGTATTTATGTGGTTTCGCGGTCGATTGCGGTCAGTATTTCTCGAAGAGATGAATTTAATTGGACTAACTCTTGTTGTAAGTCGTGTATCTGTTGACGCAGCATCTTGACTTCATTCTGCTTTTTTTGATCTGTATGTTTACGACGACGGTGTTCAATAAGTTGAGGACGATTCAAACGTAAGCGTTGAATGTAAAACGCCCCTTCAGGAGTTTCTCCAATGAGTTCCGCGTTCTGCTGTTCACGAAGATGCAAGGTTAGGTTGTCCTCAAGTGGGTGAAGTAAGCGAAGGTGTGGAATTTGAACTTCGTGCCAATATGCCCCTTTGTGTTCGTTACATCGGGGACAACAGTAAACGAGATTTTCATCATCGTTTGTGCCGCCGTGGATTGTTGGATGGTAATGGTCCACTGTCAGCGTTGCCCCAACGTCCGATTCGTGAACACCACAATATCCGCAACTGTATGCATAACGCTGACGAATCCTCTCTCGCTGTGATGCATCCATTCTGTCACTTTGTTTCAACGTGTGTTTTAGAAAGGTTTTGGCCGGTGAGGCGATGATACTTATCGGCAAGTAATTCGCGTTTTGATTGGAGTTGCGTCAGATATGCGCGGGCATCGGTTAGCAGTCGCTTATGCTCAGTAACAATATCTTGCAATTGCGAAGCCATCTCTTCAAGTTCCGCTTTTTCTTCCTGCAGCTTTTGGCTTTTTTCTTTTCTTGGTTTCAATGCCTCTGCTTCCTCCGCATCTAACTCAGCGAAGATGGCTAAAAGTTCTGTCCGTTCTTCTTCAGTCAAGCTACCTTCTGCCTCCCGAAGTCGGAGTCGTTCTAATCTATGCTGTCTGTTTTTCATCGTTCTATTTTCCTATGTATGGTGAGTCCAGGAGCGGTTTTTAGCGTCTTGAATCTGCGTCTTTTAATCAGCAGCAACAGTTTCCAAAGGCGGAAGTTCGGGATAATTCCCACGCGCGTTTCGCCACGCAATGACACCTTCAACAACCATCCATATCTGTAACGCCTCCACAGCAACACCGAATCCAAAGAGCAGATATTGTCCAGTGAAGAGCCAACCCGTCTCTGGGTTGAACATCTGATGGAGCATTGCCCACGCCGGCATAACGAGCATGACGAGCATCGGGAGAAACGCGAACCAGATCGGCTTGTCGCGACGTAGGAGATAGAAGACAATGACCATGAACGCCAATCCCGCTAAGAGTTGATTCGTCGCACCAAAGAGGGGCCAGAGCGTCAATCCGCCACTACCGGGACCACCCGATCCCTGCAGCAAGGCGACAGCAGCAGCAAGCACTAACGCAAATGCTGTTGCGGTATAACGATTTGTCAGCGGCTTGAAGTTAACAGTTTGCGCCAGTTCGTGGATAACATACCGTTGCAATCGCGTCGCCGTATCAAGCGTTGTCGCCGCGAAACTCGCAACAAGGACCGCCATAATTGAGATGCTCATCTTAAGTGGAATCCCAAGAGAAGCAAGGAAGTTCCCACCGCCGTCAACAAACGCACTCACCTTTGCCTTAAGGGTATGGCTTGCCCAACCACCAACGACACGCGTTGTGCCATCTGGGTTTGTTACCACCGTGCTTGTCGCGTAACGGGTTTTCCACGCCTCTTGATTGGTAAGTGGGGCTGCGCTTTCTGCCTTAACAATGGGTTGGAATGTATAGTTCGCACCAGTGCCAGTACGGTTGAAAATCCCCATACCGATACCAGCACAGCAGGCGAGGATAACAATAACAGCAAGTCCACCCTCAAGTAACATCGCACCATAGCCGACGTATTGCGCATCGCCTTCAGATGCGACCTGTTTGCTTGAAGTACCGGAACTCACCATGCAGTGGAAACCGCTAACAGCACCGCACGCAATGGTAATGAAGAGGAAGGGCCAGATCGGTGGTGCGTCTGGTGGGATGTCGGAAGCAACAGCCGGTGCGGATGCCACTAAATCTGCGCTGCCCGTGAATCCAGCGACAGCAAGTCCGAGTATAAGCAGAAGCAGTGCCAATACCAACTCGTGGCTATTGATGAAATCTCTCGGTTGCAGGAGTGTCCAGACAGGCAGCACCGAAGCAATGAAGCAGTAGACAAAGAGCACCAGTGTCCAGATCACAACGACGTTCAAATAAGTTTGTCCGAGGAGCGGGATACCAAACCAATGCCCTAAGTCAATCGGCAGGACGTAAGCACCGACTGCCATCCCGATATACATGATACCAAGCGCAATAATGGATGGCACAAGGATGTTCCCACCGCGGCGATAGATCCAGAGACCGATGGCGATGGCAAGCGGAATTTCTATCCAAACGGAGAGGACAGATTCGGGATAGAAGGAGAAAATAAGGGCAATAACCAGACCAAAGACAGCGAGGACGATGGTCAAACCCATGAAGAGGACAAAAAGGAAGAGAAATTTGGCGCGCGGACCAATCATTCTGCCCGCAACTTCACCCACGCTCTGCCCCCGATTCCGCAGTGAGACCACAAGCGCACCGAAGTCATGAACAGCACCAATAAAAACCGAACCGAGAACGACCCAGAGCAACGCCGGTAGCCATCCCCAGAAAACAGCAATCGCTGGACCTACAATCGGACCCGTGCCAGCAATGCTGGTAAAATGATGTCCAAAGATAATCTCTTTCTTCGTAGGAACGTAATCAACATCGTCTCGTAATTCTTGACTCGGCACCGTTGCTTCCGCGTCCAACCCAAAAATTTTTCTCGCCAACCATTTACCATAAGTGTGATAGGCGACGATGAAGCCGATAAAACTTAAGACCGCAATTATCAGTGTATTCATGAACGAAGCTCCAACTTTTTCAGGGTTGTGCTTGCCAACTGACTTCGTTTATCTGACACCGGTTAAGATTTCAAATGTGAGTTGATCCAACTTCTCGTATCCAAGACCTTTCTGGGCAAGAGTGTCAGGTTCAAAGTCTATCTTTCTCAATTTGCCGACGCTCTCAGCGTTGTAGTGTGCCATAAGTGCTTCAAGTTCGGCATCACCGGCGTGTAGTTCGGCGAGGATCCCTTGAATCTCAGCGTCTTCATTGAATCGACGCGCTTTCTCTTTGAGTATCAGATAACTCCGCATACAGCCAGCAGCGAAGTCCCAGACGCCTTGTTCATCTTCAGTGCGATAAGCGTGCGCGTCGAAGTGTCGGTTGCCATCCCAGTTGACATCTTCGAGCAATTTGACGAGGAAAAACGCGCCTTTGATGTTTTCAGAGCCGAACCGCAGATCCTGATCAAAACGGCTCATCTTCTGGTCATTCAGGTCGATATGGAAAAGTTTTCCCGCCTCATAAGCCTGGGCAACGCCGTGGATGAAGTTTAACCCTGCCATCGTTTCATGTGCGAATTCGGGGTTAACACCGACCATCTCCGGGTAATCGAGTGTTTCGATGAAGTGAAGCATGTGTCCGGTCGTCGGTAGATAGATGTCGCCGCGCGGTTCGTTTGGCTTCGCCTCCAAGGCGAAACGGAGGTCGTAGCCTTGGTCTTTAACGTAGTGCGTGAAGTAGTTCATCGCCTCACGGTTCCACTTGACAGTATCGGGACCGTTCTTAGCAGCATCCACTTCCGCGCCTTCACGTCCACCCCAAAACACATAAACTGTTGCGCCGAGTTCCACGCCGAGATCAATGGCGTTCAACGTTTTTTGGATCGCGAACGCTCTGACTTTCGGATCGTTGGAGGTAAACGCACCATCTTTGAAGACTGGATGGTAAAAGAGGTTTGTTGTTGCCATCGGCACTTTCATACCGTGGTCAGCAAGTGCTTGTTTGAATTCGCTAACGATTTTATCACGTTCAACGGCTGAGGCATCAAAGGGAACGAGGTCGTTATCGTGCAGGTTAACACCATAAGCACCCAGTTCGCTTAATTTTTTGACAGTGTAGGTAGGTTTCAAGGGGGGCCTGACGACATCACCAAAGGGGTCGCGTCCGGGGTTACCCACCGTCCACAATCCAAAGGTGAACTTATGCTCAGGCTTAGGCTGATACTGGTCTGACATGCATTCACTCCTGTTGTTTGTTAATTTTGGCGAAGTTATAAGCCAACATTTAAATTATACCATATTTGGTATATTTGTTGCAAATTCTTATCGTTGTCTGGGGGTTTAAATATCTTGTCAATTGGCAGAATCAGGACTACTGAAGTTGCGGTGTTCCTGATAAAGACTGGTGTGTTACGCGTCAAGGTGCGCGCCAATCTGCTGCAAGACTGTCTCATAGTCTGCTTCTAACTCTACTGGCGCGTTCAAGTAGCGCGGGGGTGGTTCACCCGGGGCAACATTGTGGTAGGCTACTTTGAAATCTGGAAATTTCAGACCGTTTGCTGTAGAGATAACGATAACCCTGTCATCTGGAAGAATCTGTTTGCGCTCGACCATTTTTATCAGCACAGCCAGCGCGACACCGGTATGCGGGCAATTGAATAATCCTGTTCTATCCGCTCTCGCTGCTGCGTTCGCCAACTCCGTTTCTGTTGCTTGGTCAACGATGCCATCAAACCCTTTCAAGATTCGGATCGCACGGTGGATTGAAACCGGATTGCCGATCTGAATTGCCGTCGCTTGTGTAGACTGTGCTGTGATTGCGTGGAATTCCGTGAACCCAGTTTGGTAACTTCGGTAGAGCGGATTGGCGCGTTCGGCTTGCGCACAGGCGATGCGCGGGAGTTTGTCAATAATACCGAGTTCCAACATCATTAGAAATCCGAGTCCGAGGGCAGACACGTTGCCAAGGTTGCCTCCCGGAATAATAATCCAATCCGGAACCTCCCAATTGAACTGCTGCACAATTTCGATACTAATCGTTTTTTGCCCTTCAATCCGGATAGAGTTAATCGAATTCGCGAGGTAGAAGTCTTTACGGGCAGCGAGTTTTTGGACAATCTCCATACAGCCATCGAAATCTGTCTCTAACGAGAGTGTTAGGGCACCGTTAGCGATAGGTTGAATGAGTTGTTCACGGGTAACTTTGGCTTTGGGTAGGAGAATAACTGCGGGGATACCCGCTGCGGATGCATACGCTGCGAGTGAGGCAGAAGTGTCACCCGTAGACGCGCACATAACAGCACGAATGTTCCCAGATTCAGCAATAATCTGTCTAACCATTGAGACGAGAACAGTCATGCCAAGGTCTTTAAAAGAGCCGGTATGGCTATTACCGCACTGCTTAATCCAAAGGTCGCTTAAGCCAAGTTGTTCACCGAAACGTTCTGCCCAGAACAAATTCGTCCCACCTTCGTACATGGAGATGATATTATCGTCTTCAACATTTGGACAGACAAGTTCCTTTTTCCCCCAAACACCGCTACCATAGGGATATTGGGTCCGCATGTAACGCTTCTCAAAAAGGGATTTCCAATCTGCAGCATTGCGTTGTTTCAGCGCATCCAGATCGTGCTGCACCTCTAACAAGCCGTTGCAATTTTTGCACCGATAGATAACTTCTGTGAGTGGATAGGTTTCACCGCATCCTTCACTGCACTGAAACCAGGCATTGTAGTCCATTACGCTGTGCGCTCCTCCATAACAGCTGCGGGCAGTTCTTGAGGGGGTTCGTTCCCGTTAGGTGCGCTAAGGAGTTCGTCAATCTCATCAAGTGAAGGGAGTTCAGAGGCATCCTTCAATCCGAATTGTTGAAGGAACTCATCGGTCGTTGAGAAAAGGAGGGAACGCCCAGCCTTTCTGCCTGCAATAGAGACAAGCCCTTTCTCAATAAGTGAATTAAGGACACTGTCGCTGTTTACGCCTCGAATCGCAGCCACATCGGCACGCGTGACAGGCTGTTTGTAAGCAACAATCGCAAGCGTTTCTAATGCTGGCGGGGATAGCGTGACACGAACTTGCTGGGTATAAAACTTCTGAATCCACGCTGAATATTGGGGGCGTGTACAAATTTGATACCCGTTCGCAATTTCAGCGAGGTGGAAACTGCGTTCCATCTCCTGATAGTCGTCACGGAGTGTATCAAGCACTTTTCGGATGATGCGGACATCTAACCCCGACAGTACCGCTTGAAATTGTTTCAGCGAAATCGGTTCACTGGCAGCGAACAAAATCGCTTCCAAAACTGATTTCAATGCTTGCTCCGACATTGAAGCCGGGTCATCTATTGGTTCCACGAGGGTAACGTATTCAGAATCCATAAACTCAGTTCCTAATAGCCTTGCTCTTCTGAGTGAGGCGTTTCTACGAGCGGAGGCGACGCAATCTCGCGATCGGTTGTCTCCTGCTCCTGTTTAACGATATAGATACTCTCAAAATGATCCGTTTGGACGGTGACAATTTTCCCGATCCGGATCAGTTCTAAAATAGCAAGAAATGTAACAATCCGATCCAACTTGCTTGAAGATAGCGGAAACAAATCTTCAAAAAGCAATTGGTCTTCGTTTGTCAACTGTCTGTCAATGAAAGCGATTTTATCCTCAACGGTAATTGTCTCTTCTTCGACCGTTTCGTACATCTCCTCGGTATCTATCTCTGCAGCACGGTCGTTGATATTCTTGAAAGCAGAGAGTAAATCAAAGAGGGTCGCTTTAATTTCAAACTCACGGGTCCCATCTAAATCGGCGTGCAGTTTCGGACTTCTGCTGTAAAGCAACGTGCGCCGTTCAGCGTAAACATCCAACGCTTGTGCTGCCTCTTTAAACCGCTTGTATTCTAAAAGTTGGCGAACAAGTTCCACCTGATCCCCAAGTGTATATTCAGGGTCTGGGGTGAGCTGCGGAAGGATGCTCTGTGATTTGATATGAAGCAGTGTTGCCGCCATCACCAAAAATTCGGAGGCAACATCCAAGTCCAATTGCTCCATTAAATTGATGTATTCCAGATACCGCTCTGTGATTTGTGATATCTGAATGTCATAAATATCCATCTCCTCTTTTTCAATGAGATGGAGCAGCAGATCTAACGGTCCCTCGAATCCTTCTAACTTGATAGAATACATCGGAGACACAGTATCAAGATCTTGGCTTTCAGGAGTTTGGATTGTTTCGGTTAACATCTATGTACTTTCAGAGTTGTGCTGGAACTCACAGGTCCTCCATATTGGAACACGCAAGCTTGGAGTTTAGTATAATCAAAAGCCTGTTGATCACCGTAAGCCGACAATTGTTGCTATTAAATCGAATATCGCATAACTAATGTCACTCAAGAATCCGAATATGTTGAGTATAGGGAGGAAATACGGCATAAAAATAAGACACATCAAAATTGGCATACCGTACGGCATTAATTTTTCAAATTGACGTGCAGCATCTTCTGGAAGCAAACCTCGAACAACACTAAAACCGTCTAATGGAAAGAGCGGCAGCATATTAAACGCTGCGAGAAACACGCTAATGAGTGCCATCCGAATGACTTGCCTGTTTATTTCAGCGTGCAGTAGTGAGCTGCGCGGGCTGAAATCTGTGAATTCCAATACAATCCTAAGCCCTCCCAAAATGACGAAAGTGAGCAGAATATTCATGAAAGGCCCTGCCGCTGCGATTAGCATCAAATCTCGGCGCGGGTTCTTCAGATTGAACGGATTGACCGGCACCGGCTTCGCCCACCCAAAGAAAGCACCACCAAAAAGCGTTCCGAGCAGCGGAAGTATCACTGTACCGATGATATCAATGTGGACCCCCGGATTCAGCGACATTCGTCCCTGATTCTTCGCCGTTGGATCCCCTAACATATCCGCTGACTTCGCATGTCCCCATTCATGAAAGGTTAACAGTATGATGAATTGTGTAACTATAAGGATTGCTGCAAAAGGATCGAAATTAGCCATTGTCTATTTGGTGCCGCTTGCAAATCAAATCTTGCTATACAAAAGTCCGTAAGCGGGAATACGCCTCCTCTTTTTTACTAATTTCTCCATCTAATTGTGCGGCAAATAGTTCCCAAAGTTGCGTTTTAAACGCGCGACTCGGCTTTTTCCCCAATTGAATTAAATCTTTCCCGGTAATCAAGGGTTGAACCTTGCGCAGCGCAAGGAGATAATCTCTTATGCTTTCTCGTTTCCATTGTGGAACTGTCTCATCTTCACACGCCAGAACTAACGCCTCAATCGGATAAGGTTTAAGCAATTGGTAAATTTCGCTCGGTTTCACAGGGTGCTTTAGGGACACAATCCGATTTTTTAATTGCTTATAAGCAGTGAGCGGTGTTTCTACTTGAAATAGATTGCCTTCTCCCACTATGTAAGTTGTTCCTATTTCTGTTGAAACATCCCCATCAACGATAAGCCATTTTCCATTTTGGTATTCAATTGAAACGTCCTGCGACAACGGAAATCCGAGTTTTTCAAAAACAGCATGTGTCACATTCTCAAGCGAAACTTGGTGGTTCTCTGCCTGTGCTGGGCTTACCAGCCGCCGTAGTTGATGCGTTAATACAAGCCTAAAACTCAGTGCCTCAATCTGATAGACTGGCGTATGTGAGCCAAAAAATGCCAACCAACGGACAAGTTCAGACCGAAATTCGTCATCAATAAGATGCTCTGATGCCCAAGCGATCGCCCTTTGCGCCGTTTGGAAATCAGCCCCAAAACTTGGTGAAACCTGCCATCCTGTGCGGACTATATCATATACGTCAAATTCTGCAAGTTGTTGCACAATTCGCGGGGCATTTTCCTCCAAAAGGACCCTATCAATTTCATTCCGAATCCGTTCACCACTCAGTTCTGCAAGTACTGGGAATGCTGCTCGGATTAGATCCACATCCGTCTCAGCAATGCGAAAGTTATACCGTCCAGCATACCGACACGCCCGAAAGATACGCGTCGGATCGTCCCTAAAGCTTCGCCGATGTAGAACTCGGATGATACCTTTCTCAAGATCTTCGAGTCCACCTATATTATCAACAATAGTCCCGAAAGCACGCTTATCTAAACGCATTGCTAATGCGTTGATCGTGAAATCCCGTCGATGCAGGTCATCCTTGAGGGTCCCACGTGCTACTATAGGTAACGCTCCTGCAGTTTCATAAGTTTCACGGCGTGCCGTGACGAAGTCTATTTTGGGCAGGTTAGGGGCCGCAGGCGTGACAGTTGCGGTGCCGAATTGTGGATGCACGTGTAATTGCCCATTCCATCGATCCTGCATCGTTTTTGCGACTGGCATTGCATCCGTTTCCACAACGATGTCAATGTCGAGGGTCGGTCGTTTGAGCAGAAGGTCACGGACGAACCCACCGACGATGTAAGTGCCTTTTCCACCGACTTCGCCGATTTCCTTCAGCAGACTTAGAAGCGGTTCAGGAATATTGAACATCATTTTTCTTCATGGATGGATGCTCTGCTGCTTATCTGGGCGATACTTATACGAAAGCAAAGACACGGGTCGGCGCGCCGGAACTCTGTGCCAATTTTAGCGGGGCAATGACTACATAGAAATGCGTCGGCAACTGACTTAAATTGCACAGATCTTCAACGTGTGGGATACCCGCACCCAAGAAGACGAGGTGGGCAGGCGGTAAACCGTCGTGCAACGGCGGGTGTCCGGCAACTGAATCAATGCTACACGCATCTGTCCCTATGACCTTTATGCCCTTTTCGACGAGCAATGCCGCGGCATCCTCACTGAAACCGATCCACTCCCGATTGAAGTTGTCCTGATAGACGAATCGGTCCATCCCTGTTCTCATGAAAACGATGCTGTCCGCTGGAATTTCGCCGTTCTCAGCTACCCACGCTTTAACATCTTCAGCCGTCACTGCGTCGTTCGGTTTCTTAATCGCGGAAAAGTCCATCAACACAGCGTGTCCTGTCAGTTTCTCTTTTGGAATTTCGGCAATAGTCGCTCCACCCGGATACATGAGACACGGGGCATCCATGTGCGTGGAGTAGTGCCCTGACATGTCAACGCGGCTTTCAAAGTACCCATCTTTTTCTAACGTTGCTTGATCGTATATTTTCGCCGGATCAATCGGTAATTCACGTGGGCTATCTTCATCAACCACGTATGAGAGATCCAGTACATTTTCAAAGTCAAGATGCATTTTCTTTTTTCTTTCCTTCCTACAAACCTTTTACTTTTGCAAATCTATGCTATGTAGTATAACACACCTCTCTGAAATGTTCAAGTAAATCAGAAATCAAGTGCTGCGAAAATAGTTCAAAACCGCACTATGCAAGTCCCCATTCGTCGCTATGAGAGACGCAGTGTCTTTCGTGACAGGTTGCCCCTGTATGTCTGTCACTTGCCCCCCGGCTTCTCGGACGATAACAGTGATAGCAGCGATGTCCCAGATGCTAATCGCTGCTTCAATGACAACGTCTGCCCTCGCGGAAGCTACGAGGTGATACATGTAGAAATCACCGAACCCTCTTGAACGGGCAACGTCGTTGATCAGATCGTAAGCACCCGAGAAGGTGCCTTTCTCAACAAACCATTTCAATCCACCGTGGCAGATCATTGCGTCTTCGGGTTGTGTTACATTGGATACTTGGATCGGTTTGCCATTTAGAAAGGCACCGCCGCCGGTCTCGGCATAGAGGAGCTCGTCCAAAAGCGGAGCATTGGAGACACCAAGAATAAGTTCCTCGCCTTTCATCAGCGCAATTTGGGTCCCGAAGATCGGGATTTTTCGGATATAATTCTTAGTCGCATCAATCGGATCGATAATCCAGAGGTAGGGTGATGTGCCTTCCTGTGTTCCGTATTCTTCGCCGAGGAAGCCGTGGTCAGGGAAAGCCTGTTTGATGGTTTCCCGGATAACTTTTTCGGCACCCCTATCGGCAATGGTAACCGGTGTCTCGTCGTCTTTCAGTTCAACTTTTATATCGCTGGTGTAGTAAGCAGTGATTATCTCTTCCGCGTTTTTGGCTGCTTCGAGGGCAACCGTTAAAAATTGACTGGGCATAAATTCTCCTGTCTGTTTTTTTCGATAAGATAACACATTGATATATGCTAAGTATTTAATTCATCGTAGTGAGATTGCGGGGCAATAAATCCGCTGCCATTCGCGTTCCCACCATGTACCGTCCGAACGTTTTGTGGCAAGGTCAGTAAAGTGATAATTGTAAAGAGTCGCCCGAACATAACGCGGTGGCGTGTCGGGGAACGGATTCTCTGCTAATAACTTTAGCACTTCTGGATTCCCGCGCAACAACGATCCCATAAAATTGAGAAACCAATACGTATTCTGGTAGTCCCCTTGAAGCGCAGCAAACCACATCTGCCAATCCAAGCGCGGTTGGTGTGGGGCAACCCATTTCGGCGCGTTTGTGAGCCCCCCCGGTTTCCATCGAAATTCATAAGTCTTCCATGTTATCCGGTCATCGCTACCTTCGACAATAATTTCTGGACGCGACTCGGTCATATCCGCAAAAAGTCCGTAGGTGTTCACACTCCGAAACGGTGTAATCCAAGCGACATCTGGCAACCGGATCTCTCTAAAAAGTTGCCCGCTGAATCGGATGCCGCTTAGAAGAAAGAGAAGCACTGCCACAACCCCTATGCAGATACGTCTATACCTATGGGGAGCCTGTTCAAGCAAATGGATAGATGGCATCAACCTTTTGGGTAGAAGCCTTTTCCACGTCACGTCGTCGATAAGCAGGAGACACAGCGCAATCGTCAGCAGATTGAAAAAACAGTAGTTCCCTGTCAGGATGATTAACACTTGTAGCCCAACTAATCCGATGCATCCGGCAGTTCGCAACCGCCGCGGGGCAAAAATTAGAAACGGAATAACTAACTCAACGGCGAACATGCCGAAGACCGAGACTTTCTGAAACCATTCGGGGAGCTGATGCACATACCACGCGATTGAGGTCGGCAAGGGCTGCGTTTCATAGTGAAAATTAAGGGCAGTTAGGTTTCGCCACACTTCATCACTGGCAAGTTTGACAAACCCGGAAGCAAACATCAACCGAAACAAAAGCCAACGTGATAGCCATAGAAATGCCCTGGAAGGCTGGGAGCCGCGTGAAAGTGTGTCGCGGATTTGAAGCGGCGCGAAAAAAATTGCCAAAAATCCCGTCTCTAAGAGCAGCACATCCCACTGGAAACTCAGAAAAACTTGCCCGACTGACACCAGCGATAGATAGAATGCCCATAAACCGACTAAGGTCCACGTTGGAAAGAAACCGGCGATTAAGACCAAAGAGAGAACAGCACCACCAGCGCACAAGAGGTGAAGGCAGAGGTCTGACGGATTCAACCAAAACAGCGTTGGGACGAGGTGATAGCCTGCCATCCCGACCTGTTGACGCACTGCCGTCAAAAACTGGTCCGCCGGTAAAATACCCTTACTTCCAATAAGACCATGCACCTGGACCCAGAGAGAGAGGAAGGCGATGAGGTAGATACAACCGAGGACACGCAAAAAGAGCCAGCGCGAAAGGCCGAGAGATGTTCTTTCGGTGTGGGTTCCCCAGAGCCAGCGTGTCATTGCTGAAAAGAAGGGACGGTGCCGGGCAATAAGGCGGTAGACCGTTTCAGACACCTTTGCGAACCCTGGAAGGTGGTAATAGCACCAGAGGAGCAAGCCACTGTTCAAGGCACGCAGGACAGCCTCTGCACCGCTGAGGACGGTTCCGTTTTCTTGGACCAGCTGCACCGAACTCTCAAACACTGAGATTGGTATCTCTGGGAACTGTGATGCCACCTCTTGGTACGGGGCATAATCAACACGATCACCCGTGACCTGCTGCCATTGTGCAATCCAATATCGGCAGAAATCGCAGTCGTTATCATATACAAGGAGCGGTTTGCTGCTGTGTGAATGCATCAAAAATTTTTGGCGAGGTCTGCCCGACGCTTACAACTTGGATGAGAAATCAATTCCATGCCCGGTGGATTTTGGTGATAGCTTCAACGATTTGATCCATATCCGCCTCCGAACCGAGCAGAAGGTTTTGGAAAAGCCAGACGCTCTGTTCGCAGACCGATGCCGCGTTTGGACAGGGCAGCGATCGAATGAGGTGCGGATATTTCCGCGCAACGTGTGCCATACCGGGTTCCTCTGAAAGTGGGGAACGATAACCGATTGAACACGGAACCCCTTCAGCAGATAGCGCATCGACAAACGTTTGCCGCGACTTACCGCCAAATCCTTCAGGGTTGTATTTCAGACAGTAGAGATGATACCCGTGTTTGGTAACCCATGGGGCGAGTTCTGGCGGTGTGATACCCTCAATCGTTTCTAAAGCGTTGGAGAGATAGGTAGCGTTTCGATTGCGGTTGTCTGTTTGCGCCTCTAAGAGATCCAATCGCACGAGGAGTATTGCTGCGAGGTATTCTGATGGACGATAGTTCCAACCAAGTCGCGGATATTCCCATCTCGCACCACCGGGAGCACGTCCGACATTCATAAAAGCAGAAACCCTGTCGTGGATGTCTTTGTCGTTAGTCGTGACCATCCCACCTTCGCCGGAAGTCAGGTTTTTCGAGGCTTGGAAACTAAACGCACCGACATCGCTGAGGGCGCCGACCTTTTTCGTCTGGTATTCCGCACCGTGTGCCTGCGCGCAATCCTCTATAATGGCGAGGTTATGACGGCGGGCGATGTCTTGTAGTGCTCCCATATCGGCTGGATGGCCACCGAGGTGGACGGGTAGGACCGCGCGCGTTTCGGGCGTAATTGCCGCTGCGACTGCCTCTGGGTCAATTGTAAATGTCTCTGGTGAAATGTCTACAAACACGACAGTGCATCGACGCTCCAAGACGGCACTCGCTGTCGCGACGAATGTATAGTTCGGCACGATAACTTCGCCACCATCACTGAATCCGTCGAGATCAAGTGCACCCGCTAAAGCCGCACTAATTGCGTCAGTCCCGTGTGGCATGAAAAGGGCATAATTTGTACCGGTATACTGAGCATATTGCGCATCAAAACGCTCAATCATCGTGCCACCAGACCCTTCGTTACCGCTCAGATAGACTTCCCTGAGCAACGGCTCGATTTTCGATTCCCACTCCTCTGTTGTATGGAGGGGCCAGGGCGACCAAGGATCGGTTTCTGTATTGCGGACAGGTGTGCCACCTGAAACTGCTAATTGGTTGGACATGCAAATCTCCAGTCTTCTGTTTAATGTTCGACAGTCGGTAGTTCGGGGCGTGAAAAACAGCCTGAGTCCTATCTTTATCTTTTCGCGGAGATGGGACTTCCCCCTTCATCTACATATACCACTTCCCAGCCCTTTGGGACGGCACCAGTATTCAAAAGGTTCAACTTCTGTCTCTCAGAGAGTGCTCCATTTTCTGATCGAGTTGTAGCATTCGTGTGCCAAATCTCAGCACGTGATTCAGTTTTTAGCACATAAATCCTTCCCGGAATATTGGGGAACGCATTTTCATTTATCACAACCCAGTCTTCCATATCCGGGGTGACATATAAAACTTCAGTAGTTTGGGAATCGGTATATATCTCAGTTTTCGCCTTGAAGTTTGGCAGTAGAAGATACCCAATAAGCGTAATTCCGAAGATAAGCAAATATAAGTAGTTTTTCCCAGCAAATTTCATGATTTTTCTCCTGCGCCTTGCTTCAGTTATAGTATTATTAATTTCTTACAAAATTTACACTATAAGCGGAAAAATAGCAAGAAAAAAAATAACGGATTTGACAATTGAGGGATAAATTCATACAATTAAATCTGTATTAACTTTTTTATTGACGAAAAAAGGAGTCAAAAATTGAGAAATTTTTTGTTTATACTGTTTATTGTAGGACTTACGGCGTTTTGCATGACGGGTTGTGAGCGATCCACGACGAAACCGATGATGGATGTGATGACACCGCCTGAACCGCCTACAACAGATGACCCGGAAGCATTCGCAGTCGCGCTCGTACAGGCTGCAATTGATCTTTACAAAATGGAAGGTCGCGACGCAGCAGTAGTCTACTACAACGATCCCGCAAGTATTGACGGACAGTGGTATGTTTTCATTACCAATGAAAACGATATCTATGTCGCGCATCCCGCAGCACCGAGTTTTGTTGGTAGGGATATAAAGGAGATTGAGGGGATTGACAGGGCATCCGTGGGCATGGAAATTGCTATGGCGACAGAAGAGGGGCGTTGGACTGAGTACTTGTGGCCGAACCCTGAAACGAATAAGCTGGAACAGAAGCGCACATGGTCCATTCGTTACGACGGATACCTCTTCGCTTCTGGATATTACGAGGCGTGGGCTCCAGACCCTGCTACGCTAACGCTTGCTTCCAAAGATGATCCGGCAGCATTTACGCGCGACCTCGTTTTGCAAGCAATTGCTCGTTATGAATTTGAAGGCGTTGAAGCGACGACTGCTTACTACAACGATCCCGCAAGTATTGATGAACAGTGGTATGTCGCCATCACTGACGAAAATGATCTCACTGTTGCACACGCAGTAAGACCTGACGCCGTAGGGACAGACCTTAAGAACGTTCTCGCTCTTGATGGACAGCGGCAGATAGGGGTAGAGATTACTATGGCGACTGGAGTAGGACTCTGGATTGAGTACTTGTGGCCCAATCCCGAAACCGGCGCAGATGAACTGAAACGCACGTGGACGATTCGACACGACGGCTATCTCTTCGGTTCAGGCTATTACGAACCGACAGCGAAAGATACTGAATCCTTAGTGGAAGGCACTGTTGTCCCACCATCGAATTAGTCTGAGCTTCTTCGAGGTCGAGAGCCTCAAAACATAATAAGTTTAGAAAATAAAACGGCGAGGTCGAAAGACCTCGCCACTTTATTGCGGTTTCCAATCTAACCTAACGATCAAGCAGTGGACGTTGGAGGTGTCGTTTAAATTGCTTTTCAACGTCTTCTACTTTTTTCCGAATTGCCTCCGGCACATCGGCTTTGCCGAAGTACACTATTTCCTTATTATGATGGAGTTTCTCAATCATCTGCTTCAGGTATGCAGCTTTATAGGTTTCCCAATCCTCTGTAGGCGGAATGCCGAAAAACCCAGATGTCCACGCATCCGGCTGCTTTTCAAGTGCCACCAACGTGTCCCGCTTCGATAGATATGCCCAATACTCCTGAAAATTATCAATGCTGATGCTTTTGTCAAGAAGCATCTGAAGCCATTCATCTCGCGGATACTTTTTATCGACCTCGCTCATCGGGAGCGGGACCTTATACGCAAAGACCGTGCTCCCGTCATCACGGTTCCAGCTGAAACTTCCTGAAGTGGTAGCGTACCTTTCGTTGTATTTCTTATCATAAGCATCTCGCAATGCTTTGACAGTCTGTGATACTTTACTTACATTCACTGAGAACTGCTTGGAAAGATTTGGCAGGTCTCCAAGGATTTTTTCGAGGTCCTTGTGTTTCTCTAAAGGAAAGTGGTGTTTTTCTGACAGGTCGTTAAAAATTATGACCCGCTTCCCCTTTTCTTCCAAACGTTTTTGAATCTGATTGAGTTCCCGTTCAATATACGCAGTTTTATAGGTTTCCCAATCTTCTGTAGCAGAGATGCCGAAAAGTCCCGAGGTCCACACGTGCGGTTGTCTCTCAATATGCACCAATGTATCCCGAAGGAATAGGTATTCCCAATACGCATCTGCGTTTTTGATTGCAATGCCTCTATCAAGAAGCATCTGGAGCCATGTGTCACGCGGATATTTCGCGTCGACTTCGGCGAGTGGAATACTCTCGTCATAAGCGAAAATTTCGGTGTCTCCTGTTGTATACGACACACGCACACTTGTATCCTCATGCTTGCGATCGTAATCTTCATCGTAAGCGTCGCGTAGTTCCTTGACTGTCTGCAAGATAGCGTAGTCCTGCGTTTGAGGCGGCGATGCCAACTCCTTTTTCAGTTCCGCGGCGAGCGTTGAAAACTTTGACCGAATGCTGGCACGCATCTCAGCGCGCTGGGTCTCATCTATTTCTCCAGCAGATTTTAGCGCGGCATCAGTCTGTTCATCTATCCATGTTTCCCAAGCATCGGCAGCGGTCTGTGCAGCTGCCGGGGCCACGAAAAATGCTACCATTCCCAAAGCGAGTAGGACGGTGAATGTTTGAACGATATGTTTGGCTGTCATTCTTTTTCTCCTCCAATGGAATTATTACTGATTTGCATCAACGTGTTGTTGATTACTATTTGACACACTGAATGCAAAAAGAAGTTCCGTTATTTTTTGGAGGTGCTGCCAACCATGAGAGAATTAATTGCGCGCGCCGCTGTCTCTGTATCTTGGAGGGGTGAGGGTCGGACATCTGAAGTGAGGGCACTGACAATGTATTGTGCTAAATTATCAAGTCTACATCGACGCACAATCTCTTGCGCTTCCATATACTGATAGACCTTGTATCGTTTCGGTAACCTTGTTTTTCCTTCTGACAACATGAGGATAATCACCGGACATCCGCTGCTCGCTGCTTCGCAGACCATTGAGAAGCTATCCGCTGTAACAATAAGGAGGTCGCTTAAGGCGAGAATCGCTTGGTACGGGTCTGTGATTTCTGAAGGTCCGTCTGGCGTAACGAACAAGGGACACCAATCGGTGTCCTTCAGTGTTGAAGACAAACTCGCTACGACATCTGGTGGTGTTCGACGAGAGGTTGTCATCAATATCTGGGCATTCATTTCCGCTGCGACTGTTTCACAAATATCGTTGAGTTTTACCGCATCTGCCGTCGTGATTGTCTCGTGTCGGTCTGTACCACCGAGGAGTATGCCGATACGCTGGCAGTCTGGTAGGTTGAGTTCATTCTTTAGACGTTTCCGTTCGACATTCAGCGTGTCTGGTGAGATCAGGTTCGGCACACCTATCGTTTTGCAGATATTGTTTTTAGATTTTGCACGCTGCCATGAGATCATCGGGAGGATCGCCAGATCAAAATAGCGAGTGCCTATCGGCGAAGGTCTCCGGCACGTAACCGTTTTAGCGCGAAAAATTTTACCGAGAAGTAGATTGATAGCTGCCACAGAGGAGCCGGTTGATAGGATGATGTCAGCAGTTTGGAGATGGGCAAGGGCAGTGTAACTCTCAGGCGTAAGGCTCCACTGGAGAAGCACACCGATAAGCGACGTAGGGAGCGGCGTTCCACCAAAGACATACATAAAGACCCGCAAAACATTATCGCGCCACTTCTGCCTGAAGTGTATCTCAAGATATTCCGTTTGACATTCAGGCAATTTTTGCACAATCCCTAAAGATTGCTTATAGTGTCCCGGTCTGTTATCGCTTAAGATAATAACTGTGATACTCCCATGCCTAAAGTCATGGGCTTCTTGCTTCTTCATTTCGTGCCTCCCGCAAGTGAAGGACTTACAGAAACTCCACAAGCGTTTTAACTCTCCGCGTATCCCGCGGCGAGGTGCTTTAAGTTGATAGCTGCGTTTACGTCTCTATCTATGGACGTTCCGCAAAGACGACAATGATACTGTCTATCTGAAAGCGTTAAATCGTCTTTTTTCTGTCCGCATCGGCTACAGGTCTTGGAACTGGCGAAGAACCTATCTGCTTGAACAATCGGAATGCCAAGTGTTTCAGCTTTCGTTTTGAGTTTTTCAAGGAAACCACCCAGTGCTGCGTCTGATAATGCCTTCGCCAGTTTTCTGTTCTTAAGCATGTTGGGAACTGAAAGCGTCTCAATACCAATCTTGGCAGCAGACATAACGATAGCCGTCGTCGCCTTATGGTGAGCGTCTCTTCGGATACAAGCAATACGGTAATGCAGGCGTTCTACAATCCGCTTTTGCTTATACCAGTTTGCGCTTAAGAACACCTTTCGGCTTAACTTACGTTGCTCACGTTTGAGTTTCCGCTCGTAACGTTTTAGTGGTCTTGGGTTCTCGTATTTCGCTCCATTATCAAGGGTTGCCAATGTGTTGACGCCTACATCTATGCCGACAACAGGGAGTCCACGTGTATCACGGGGAGTATTCGGTATTCCTGTGTCAACAAGGATACAGACGAACCAACGGTGAGCTGTCCTTGAGATTGTGACGCGTTTGAGCTTCCCATCAAACCGCAATGCCGAAAACATCTTGACTTCGCCAATCTTGGGCAACTTGATAGACTTACCATCAACCTTGCATTGATAACCTTCAACGGTGTAGGATTGACGGAAACCGCGTTTCTTGAACTTCGGGAAGTTGTTCTGTTTTTTCTGCCAACGGCTTACTGCATCTGATAGGTTTTTGACACCGTGCAATGCAGCACGTTGGTCTTGTTCGCCTGCCCAGTCCAACTCTTTTTTGCGTTGATTCCAACGAGTATTGAGGTCTATGAATGAACGGAAAACGCCTTCTGATAAACCTGCCTTGAAATCTGCTAAAGCCGAATTGAAGGCGTATCGCGCATAACCACATTGTCGTTGAAACCAAGTAACCTGTGCAGCTGTCGGACGCAACGCTATTTTGTGTGCTTTTAATGCCATTTTAGGATTTACCAGTGCCAGCCTTTAACCCCTAATGAGTGGGCAGGCAGACACGCAACCAAGCGGTTACGCTCATTATGTCTGCCAACTGGTAAGGTAAGTATACCACAAAATACACCTTTTTGTCAAATGTTTTTTGCTACAAAGTCACGAAACACGTGGGTTGGACCCAAAGCTAAAGCAGTGGGATTGTTAGACAATGCCCTTCATTCTACTGAATACGCAATCAACTCCGACCATCCCAATTCATTTTCTGTTTTCGCAATACCGACATGCGGCACAAACCATATTGTCTGGCTATGCGCCGTCGTTTTCGTTTCTGAAAAAAGCGTCTGTGTGATTTCTGTCTGGTATTCGAGTTGATAGGCGTTCTCAAAGTTTCCGGCAGGCGTTTCAAGGGGACCTTCGGCGACGACTTCACCCGTGATACGAATAACCGCCTCAAAAGGGAACTGAAGGAGTGCGATGTTCTGCAAAATGATACTTCCGTTAATCTGCATATTAAGGGCATTCCACTGCAAACTCGGACTCGGTGGAAATTGCAGGAAGACCAGTTCAGGCGATGGGATAGGTTCCGCTGTAACACTCAGGTCCAAACCGGAGAAGTCATCTTGTACCGAAGCCAGCATTTCGTTCTGAACGTAACGGTCTATCTCTCCACCTATAGCAAAAAGAATCTGATGCTCTGTAACCCGATAGAATACAGGTTTCAACAGGTCGAAATCGGTTTCCTCATTTGGTGGTGTTTCCTTGAGCGTTCGATAATTCTTGCCATCAATGTTTATTTTTTGGCTAACTTCAGTTGTCCCTTGGATGCCGTCAGAATATAGATAGACCCATCGACTTCCGACTGTATCAGGAAAATAGTTTGGCATGACTTCCATCGGTTCAGGCGTTTCATCCGAACCGCAGCCAAATAATAGCAATAATGTTCCACAAATAGTAAAAAGAATTCGCTTCATCTCATCCCTGTTCAGATACACCTGATAATACTTAGAAAATAGTATACCACATTGGATGACGGATGCAACTATTTTTCGCTGGACAGTGTACTGTCATTACTTAGTCCTGTAAGGACGATATGTTTATAGAAGCGTTTTCCCTTCCCTTTTTAGCCCTATGAGGATGCAGGGACGTTTAGTTTTAAGAGTTAAGTTTACCTACGTGAAGCCTTCCCGTTTCCGGAAGCCCGAATTTATTCGGGATAGCGCCCTTTCCCCGAACAAGTTCGGGCTTCCAGAGGCAAATTACTGGAAAACTAAACAGCCCTGATGAGGATGGCATATTTATTGACAGAAATCCTGAGCATCAAATGAAATTCCTTGACACATAGGTTGGATGTGTTATGTTATTAACACATTTCTGAATTTGAGAAAGAGAATGTTCTATGCAAACTGCAGTGAAAAAGGCTTGGAATCCAGATACGGGGCAAGAATATGAAATAGAACTACCGACACCTGAAGTCGTGCGAAAAGCTATACTTGAACTTGATTATCCACCTGATGGAATCAAAATTAAAAATGCCGTAAGCATATTGGCTGAAAAGCTTGAATTGTCAGATAAGCAGAGAAAAGCAGTGAATAAGCATGGTTGGAACGTTTTTCGTTTTGCTGTAGTTATACCTCAGTTTCAGATTCTCTTAAAGAAAGCAGGTACATTAGTTCAACCGGAAGGTCCAAGGACTCCCTATTTTCTTGCTGAAAACCCATCTCTACCACCAGCTGACGAATCTAATTTAAACCTCAACCTTGCCCCTATTCCAGAAAAATCTATTGAAGAAAATTACCAACAAATCAGAACAGAATTAGCGGCAAACTTACTTGAAGAAATTAAGGCTAACTCCCCAACCTTTTTCGAGGAATTAGTCATTGATTTGCTCGTTGCGATGGGATATGGTGGTTCACGAGAAAACGCTGGAAAGGCCGTAGGACGAAGCGGAGATGGTGGGATTGATGGCATCATTAACGAGGACAGACTCGGTCTGGATATGATTTATGTTCAAGCAAAGCGGTGGCAAGGCAATGTGGGCGAACCACCAGTTCGAGATTTTGTCGGAGCATTAGATGGAGCAGGTGTTCAAAAGGGAGTTTTTATTACAACCTCGGATTTTAATCCTGCAGCTAAAGATTTTGCAGAGAGAAGTTCCAAGAGTATTATCCTTATTGATGGAAACCAGCTTGCCCAATATATGATTGATCACAACGTCGGTGTTTCTGTAGAGAAAACTTATGAAATCAAGCGCGTAGATTCCGATTATTTTGCTGAAAACATCGTAAACGCCTAAGAATGTTAGCAATAAAAAAAATGAAAACGTTTGGCACCCAAGGGCCCGTAAACCCAACAGAAAACTACGTCGTCTCCCGCACCAAAGAAATTGAGGACTTCGTTGACCGCGTAAAGCAAGGCAAATACATCGTCCTCTTTGCGCCCCGACAGACCGGCAAGACGACGCTCTTCCGCACTGCGATGGACGTACTCACAACCGAAGGATATTTCCCAATCCAACTGAATTTTGAGTTGTATGTAGACTATCCTGCTTCCGATTTTTATCGAGCTTTCTATAGACAGCTTCGTGAGAAAATTAAGCGCGTGTTCGAGAAACGTGGGACCACACCCTCTAAAACACTAAACCAATTTTTGGATAATACAGAGGTAACAGATCGGGTTTCAATGGTGGAGTTCTTTACGCAGCTCGTCAGTTTTCTACCAGAACAGAATAATTTTAAAAAAGTTGTTCTCATCATTGACGAGTTTGATGCAATTCCACCTGACGCGGTTCGCGGCTTCCTTCACTCACTCCGTTACATTTACCTTGATAGCTCCAGTCTTCGGTGTCCGTATAGTGTCGGCATTGTTGGGGTCAAAAACATCACGCAGCTTAACTATGACCGATCAATCTCGCCTTTCAATATTCAAGATGAGTTCCATTTACCAAATTTCACACTCGCGCAAGTCCGTGAACTACTTGAGCAGTATACCGAAGAGGTAGGGCAAGCCTTCGCACCTGAAGTTATCACCTTTATTCACAAACAGACTGCGGGACAGCCCTTTCTCGTCAATCGCTGCGCGCAGATTCTCACCGAGGAAATGGACATTCCGAAAAATGAAACGATTGCGTTGGTTCATTTTTTTAAGGCACATAGGCGACTCCTCCGCGAGCGAAACACGAATGTCGATCACTTGCTTACCAATATCCGTAGAGACCGTCGGTTTGAGAAAATCCTCATGCGGATTGCCTCTTATGAAAGAGGTTTACCTTTCAGTTTGGACAATGACATCATGAATGAACTCTCAATTTATGGCGTAATCGCGGAAGGTGCTGATGGCGCATGTGAAATTGTCAACCCGATTTATCAACATCGTATTCTGCAGACTTTTAAACCGCTGTTTAATGGGCTGGAGAATGATTATTTCTCCGAAGACAGCGGGGACGATTTTATTGATTACCTTACACCTGATGGTATGATTGAGATGGGAACACTCCTTGAGAATTTTCAAAATTTCATCGCACGCGCCGGTTTCCGTATCTTGCAAGTACCGGATACACCGCAGGAGTATGTTGGTCAACATCTCCTTTATGCTTATTTAGATCAGTTTGTCCACGTGGTCGGTGCCACTATGTTTCTTGAAGTTCGGACTGGACGTGGACGGATAGATCTTCTCGTTGTCCACAATCAACGCAAATATATTGTTGAGACCAAAATTTGGGAAGGCGACAGATATTATCAGGCAGGCAAGAAACAACTCGCTGCATATCTCAAATTAGAAGGGGTACAAGAAGGCTACTATGTTGTATTTGACCATCGTAACAATCCTGCCTCATGCCTCGAAACTGAGATAATAGACGGTCTGACAATCCAAAGTTACGTCATTCCTGTCCTGCAAGAACGACCTTCAGCAGTTTAGGGTGGATGTCTGCTTGCTGTCTGTTTCTTCAAACAACCTCCATCCAAACCCCCGGTACAAACCCCGGATACTCCCCTTCACTAAACGCAGGATAATAAACATCTTCACCACTGAATTCGTGAACATCCTCACCACCGCTACCATCTGGAATATGCACCCTACAGGTATAATCACTCTCTCGGAACAGTTGCTGCGGAGTCGGCGTGGACGGATCCACACGATATTCCGCCAACGCTGCTTCGTCTACCGTAATCCCCAACCCCGGTGATTCAGGGACCGCGATCGTCCCGTCAATAACAGCAAGCCGCGTCTCAAGCAGATCGGATTCCCACAACTCATGGCACGTAATCGCCGGTAATTCCGCTTGTGATAGCACCGCACCGAGATGCACAGCGTATGCCGTTGTAATCCCCGTGCCGACCATCTGCAGCCAGTAGGGTTGCCCAAAAGAAGCACAGAGCGCGTTCGTCCGTCGGAGCGAGTTCACACCGCCACCGACAACAAACCCACCGCAACATCGCGCATGCAAGCACGATTCGTTGAAATGCTCCACAATCCGTTTCTGGACATTCGCCTGCAACCGTACCGCACCCATCACATCAGTTCCGAGATAATACGGACTCTCGTAGATAGCAACGTTCGGGTGTTCGTCCAACTGCTGTAACACCGGAATAGCGTTATCCGCAGTCCGCAGGAAACCGTTGAAGTCGATGTCGAGTCGATAATTTGCTGGCACGGCATTACCGACAGCATCGACTTGTGCAAAGATGTCGCGCCACGGACGCGCCTTCAGTTTCGCGGAGGTATAACCCCGCTTCACGGATTCCTGGACTTCCGCCACCCAATCCTCTGGCGGCATATCGATGTCCCACCACGAAATAGGACACCGCTCGCGGACTTTGGGTCCGATGAGCTGATAAACCGGGACACCAACGGATTTGCCAATCGCGTCAAAAAGCGACATCTGGATGCCGAACCCGATGCTATCGTCGTTCATACACGCAAATGCGTTTTGTCCGATGACTTGTTCAATGTTCGCCGATTCGTCCGATAAATTTTCACCGTAACCGATAACGCCGTTGCTGAGTTCGACGCGGTAAACGTGGACACGTTCCCCGTGTGTCAAGGCACGGTGCATGTGTCGGCTGACCCGCTCATGATAAAATGGCACGTTCAATGGGATCGCTTCAAGATGTTTGATACTAAGCATGAGGTCTCTCCTAAGTTTAAGGATACGCTTGCGTTATTGTATCATATTTCTGAAAATGCCGCGTGGAAATAATCTAACGGTTGTGGGTTATGAGTTTTGGGTTATGGGGTGTTGTTAGGAAGCGTCGCGAGCGGGAGTTTGATCCTAAAATACATTTTTTTGAAGTGACCGAAAGCGGTTCACAACTAAAGAGAATAATCAACACCTAAGTTGGGCTGACTGCTTTGATTTGACATACCCCCGTTTTGTTGCTATAATATCTTTAATAACACAACATTGACACGCTACTGTTTTCGCAAGTAAGGAGCATTGTATGGCGAGCATTAAACCCTTTACTGTTTCAAACGAACGCTTGGATCAGCCTGAGAAACTCCGAGAACAGGCGCAGCAAGACGGGTATCTCTTTTTTCGTGGTTTGATTGATGCCGATTCTATCCACAACTTACGTCGGGATTTCTTGGAAATCTGCCATCGGCACGGTTGGGCAGAGGGTGGAGACACCTTGATGGAAGGCATTCGGACGGGCGGCCCCTACATGGAAGGGGATGACGGGTATTGGCCCGTCTTAGACGAGTTTCAAAGCATGGAATCGTTCCACGCCTTCGCACACCATCCAGCGATTTTGGATATGTGCGACAAACTTTTTGGTGAGAAGACACTCGTGCATCCGCGGAATATCGGACGGATTATGTTCCCCGAAAACACGAAATATACGACACCGTCACATCAGGATTATATCCATATCCGAGGTACAGAAGACACTTATACCGCATGGATACCCCTCGGTCCCTGTCCAACGGAGTTGGGGGGCTTGTCCGTATTGTCTGGATCGCATCGGGACGGAATTTATCCTGTCAAACCCGCATTCGGTGCAGGTGGACTCGGTATTGATACGGAACCGTTAGAAACCAACGGGTTATACTGGGTCAGTGGCGATTACGAAGTCGGTGATGCCCTCTTCTTTCACAGTCACGCCGTTCACAAGGCACTGCCCAACCAGACATCCGATCAGATTCGCCTTTCAGTCGATTACCGGTATCAAGGATCCTCGCAACCCGTCACAGAGGGATCGTTATTGCCGCATTTCAATCGAATGGGGTGGGATAAAATTTATACAGATTGGGAATCAACCCAGTACCAATACTACTGGAACGCTTTCGATCTATGGTAAACCTGAGAATTAATTAGACATTTGCATATTCTTGAATAATCTCCTGAAGTGTTGAGTCGGGGTTATATTCGCGTTTGCGTTTGATATTGGCAAAATCATGTTCAATCGGATTATAATCCGGGGAATAAGGTGGCAGAAATAGCAGCCTCGCACCCGTCGCCTCTACGAGCTCTCGCGTCCGAGAAGTCTTGTGGAGCATCGCATTATCTAAGATGAGGACATGACTCGGAGTCAAATGTGGACATAACTCCTCGGCTAACCAGTCGTTGAAATCGGCGGATTTACACCCGCCTTGAAGCAATCGCACAGCTCTGAAAGTTCCTTGAAAACGCGCCGCAAGGAGTGTGGTCGTCCGGGTGCGTTGGCTCGAAATCAACCCATAGACGGCTTGACCTTTCGGGGCATACCCGAAGCGTCTATGACTTTCGTCTCGGAAACCGCTTTCATCGGCGTAAACTACACATTTGCCTGCGCGCTTGAGCGTAGCGAGTTCCTGACGGTAGGCGGCGCGTTGTTTCGGACATCGCTCCTTATAGCCGAGTGTTTTTTTTTCGGGTAATCCCAAGCGTTTTCAAGCCATAGTAAACACAAAACTCCGAGACGCCCAAATCAGCGGCGCGTTCGGCTTGCGTCTGATCCGGGAAGTCAGCGACATGTTTTTCAAGTGCCTGCAGATCAAGGGTTCTTGGACCCCGGGGCCCCGGTTTCTCACGCACCAACGGGTCTTCGGCATTCAACCATGTATACAGAGTTGCGCGTGCGATGGAAAACTGCTGGCAGGCTTCGGTCTTTTTACCGCCAGCTGCGATGAACGCTAAAACGCATTTGCGGAAATCTGATGAATAAGCCATAATACCAAAAGGCTAACATAAATCTAATAAAGTGTCTATTTATTTATCTGGGTTACCATAAATAGAGTTTAAAAGTAGCAGGCACACGCCGTGTGCCATTCACATTTTTCAAAGGAAGCAGAAATCAATTGACTAAGTTGCGAAAACGGAAGTCTAATACCTTCACGGGTCTATTAGTTGTTCTAATTGCGTTAGGCTGCATCGTTGTGCCGCGGTCTTCAGCGGAAAACTATACCGGAGATTTTCTGACAAACGGGGTGGGTGGACGGGCACTCGGATTAGGCGGTGCCTATGTAAGCATCGCTGATGATGCCACTGCCACTTATTGGAATCCTGCCGGTATCGCAGGCGTTCCTGATAAGTATCAATTCTGTCTCATGCATGCCGCACGGCGTTCGGGATTAGGTGCGTTCAATTATGTCTCCGGCACGACGCAACTCCTACCGAAACTCAATCTCGGACTCTCATGGCTTCGCGCAGGTGTGGATGATATTCCCATATATCCACTCGTTCCAGCGTTCGATCCCAATATTAGTACCGATGAACGGAAGAACCTCGCAAAGAACCGACCGCGCGCCTCGGATTTTGATCCAGCGGGTTACCTCAACGATAGCGAGAACGCCTATATTCTGACCCTCGCGACGGGGTGGGCTGTCAGTCAATCGTGGTGGGACAATTTCGGAAGGGACTCTTCGCCACCGTCGTTGATGGTGGGTGTCAACGCCAAATGGATTTCGCAGCGACTGAGCAGTGGGGATCTGGATGCCTACAACTATGGGAGCAGCGGCTACGGCTTTGATGTCGGTATACTCACTCGCTTACCCGATCTCAACGCCATTTTCGGTTTAGAAAATGTTGGCAGCTTCTCGTTCGGCTTGAACCTTCAAGACATCTCAAAGACAACCTTGACTTGGAATACCGAATCTGCACCTAAAGAATCCATTCCCTCGAATTGGAACGTAGGTGTGGCGTATACCAACCCTCACATTTTTGGTCGAAAACTCATCCTCTCCTACCAGTGGCAGCAACGCTATGGCGGGCAAACGCATCTCGGTGCTGAATATCACATTAGCAGTCCGTTGGCATTACGCATCGGCTACCGTGATGACCGCATTACCGCTGGCATCGGCATCCTACTCCGCGAATTCCGCCTCGATTACGCCCTCCTCTTCGGCGACCTGATTAGCACACATTTCTTGAGTCTGTTATGGACTTTCTGACAACCCAATACCCTCTACAAACTCGGTTTCGACAGGTCGGGTTGATCGCGAAGCAGAATCAGGAGTGGTGCCAACAATAAGGGAATCATCACCAAGCCGTCCAATACAATTGGCAAACCGAACTGATCCCCCAAATCACCAACAAATTTATTCAATAACCCGCCGACCCCCCACGCCGCACCCATCATTAATCCAGAAGCAATGCTTTCATGTCCGCGCAGCATCATCTGTGCTAAAATAATATTAACCGTTATCGAGCTCGTGAGGATGACATTCCCTAAAAAGAGGAATGTCAGGAAACTAAGTCCATCGGTATGTAGCGAGACATAAAAGAGCGGCGGTGCCCCCAAAAGCGAGACCAGCAACAGAACGTAAGTGTTGACACGCGTTATCAGCCAACCGCTCGACATAATACCCATGGAACCCGCAAAGATGAAGAGCGCGATTACCAGTGAACGCATCTGATCCGAGTAATTTTGGTCATCTAAGTGGACGGATAAGAAGGTTTCTAAACCCGTGAGCGTGACAGTGCGGAATGCAGCAATAACGAACAGCACAATCAGTGGAAGCAGACGCGGACTCGCGACAGTCCAAAAGGACTCTTGCGGTCTCACGCCATCGCTCGGCGTTCCACGAGTGGAAGCCGTTAAATCCAGGTCTTTATCAAATTTCAGCACTTTTGGGGCAATCAGTGCCACGAGTAGACCCGGTATCATCTCCCAAACAAGGTAGTCCAAGCCGAAACGATACGGAATGAACATCAGTGCCAGCGGACCAAGGGCACGCCCAACGTTACCACCCGTCAGAAAAACAGAAGTCCCCATCCCTCTTCCTTTCGCCAGCGCACCGGCGTAAGCCGTCGCCTGGGGGTGGAAGGCAGCAACCCCGATGCCACCGATCGCTAATAATAGATACACAGTGTTAACGGTAGGCGCGACCCACAAGAGGCTTAAACCGATAGCAGTGAGTGCGACCCCAAACGTCACAAAATGCACTGTCCGCACACGATCCGACAGCCAGCCGAAGAAAACCTGTCCGAAGGAGCTAAATAGACTGTAAATTGAAACAAAGTTACCCGCTAAACTGTTCCGGTTCGCAGCGGATGCCAACTTTTCCAGTAAGCGGGGTTGCAGATGGGATAGAAGGGTTGCATAGGAATCAAGAACGGTGTGCGACAACGTCAGGAAATAGAACTGCTTCCGAGTGGACGCTTGTGATGGAGGCTGCTGATTTTTCATGAAGTAAAATGAATACCGCGTTTCTGTGAAGATTTAGAGGCCCTATATTATAGGGTATATCCCACGAAAAAGCAAATTGTTTTTCCAATATTCTCTTGACAATTAAAACTTCCACATATATTATGATACAAATTCTCTAAAATAAACAAATCATCTAAAATTCACCAATAGCGAGCGCGCCTTTGAACAGAAAGCAGTTCCAGCAGATTGCCAAAATCGGCTTACCGACAGTGCTGGCAATCATCTTAGCTTACTTCCTTCTAAAACAGATTGATCTCCAAGAAATACCACGAACCCTCAGCCGGTTGTCAATAGAGGCACTCTTAATCGGGTTCATAGCCTATTGTTTATTGGTGTTAGCGAAAACGCTCCGGTTTCGAGCATTACTCAACCTTGAGAGCCGTGTCCATCACATCTTTCCAATCTTGGCGTTGCATACCTTTTGGGGCAATATCCTGCCGATGCGGACGGGGGACATCTCTTATGTCTATCTCATGCAACGACGGCAGAAGGTCGAGGCGACACACGGCATCGCTTCACTTCTGGTGGCAAGCCTGATTGACCTTGTGCTGCTAATGGGTTTGGTGATTACGACTGCGTGGCTCCTACGAACCGAGCTCCGCGAGACGTTCTCTGGTAGGCTGCTTTATCTCCTGCCTTTGCTGGTAGGTAGCAGTCTAATCATAGCCGTAGTTTCTGTGTACGCCGTTCCTAACGCCTGTCTGAGGTTTGCAGAGCGATGGGCAGCACCGCTACTACGTCTCAACGTGCAACCCATCTCTTGGGGAGTCAACAAAGGGTTGGAAGTCCTGCAGGAGCTAATGGCGTTTCGATCAAATCAACGCTTTTTAGAGGTGTGGCTATACTCCCTACTCTGCCTCGCCATCCGTTTCGGGTTTCAGTGCTACCTTGTCATAGAGATGGGGATTGATATTCCGATGACCGAGGTGTTATTTGCACTCGCATTCACGAACGTGTTTAACCTATTTCCCGTCCAAACCGTCGGCAACTTTGGAACAACGGAGTTCCCTTTTGTCTGGTTGTTACACCATTTCGGCACATCGGTGGAGACCGCTACTGTCGCCGGATTTAGTTTGCACATCCTAATCTTACTTTACTGCCTGCCTTTAGGAGCGTATGGCGCTTTAAAGAACGGCAAGTTTATCAAAAAACATCACTAACTTCGCTGCTTTCTGTAGGAGAGATTTCCGAATCCCGACTCTCTGCTACCAATCCTTGTAGGAGGGATTTCCAAATCCCGACTCTTTAGCTGACAATGGTAGGCGCGGTTTCCCAACCGCGCCGGGCGTTACATAAAAAGGAACCATAATATGAGAATTATCGACCCACATGTTCACGTCTGGAAGAACGATCCACGATTCCCGTGGGCACCGGAAACAACAAACCCACCAGAAGACGATGCCACCGCAGAAACACTCTTGGAATTGATGGCAGCGAACGGCGTTGAAAAAACCGTCCTTGTTCAGGTTATCCACTACCGATGGGATAACCGTTACGCAGCGGACGTAATGAAAAGATACCCCGATAAATTCATGGGAGTCTGCCGAATCAACCCCGAAGACCCCGACGCACCCGACCATCTCAGCCGCTGGACGGAGGAAGACGGATTTCATGGTGTCCGTCTGAGTCCTTCTGTCGGACCCGATGGCGATTGGTTTGCAGAACCGTTGATGCCACCCATCTTTCGTCGCGCTGAAGACCTCGGTGTTCCGATGCTGATCCTCACCGGCGCCGATCGTTTGGTAGATCTCGTCCCGCTTATAGAGGGACATCCGAATCTTGATGTTGTGGTTGATCACATGGCGGGGTGTGCACCCAATGCTCCTGAAAAGCACGAGCTGCTGCTCGACTTGGCCCGCTTCCCGCGGGTTTATGTCAAGATAAGCCACACGTGGTCGATCTCAGAATCAGATTTTCCCTGGGCGGATACGCACGAACAGGTTAAGAAGGTATATCACGCATTCGGCGGTTCGCGGATTATGTGGGGTACAGATTGGCCCGTCTGTCTCACACATGCCACTTATGCGCAAACCTTAGCAGTCGTCCAGGACGAAATGGATTTCTTCACACCTGAGGACCGGGAATGGGTGTTAGGCAAAACCGCACTGCAGCTCTGGCAATTCCCAGAGGAACCTACAACCCAAAACTAAATTAATCTTGACAAAATTCTCTCATCTATGCTACTATAACGAGATTAGGTTAAACAACGGCGACTCCCGTTAGCCGATGCAACACGGCAAGGCACCACACAAGTCCGAAACCCCAAGGTTCTTTTACTGGTGAGGTCCAGCCTCTCCCATTCATAAGGAGAAACATCATGCCGTTTTGTCCACAATGCAACGCTGAATATAAGATAGAAGTATCAATGTGTTCGGATTGCCAGGTACAACTCGTGCCTGAACGCATACAAACCGAGGTGACGGCGTATGGAGATTGGTGCGCTGTTGAATCTGTACCAAATGAAATGGCAGGAAATATCCTCCAAAGCGTTTTAGAGGAGGACGGCATTCCTGTCTATTTACGCTGCCATGAAGTCCCTTATTATGGCGGGGTGAAAGGCAATCTCACGGAATCTGAATGGGGGGATGTCCTTGTGCCAAGCAATTTACTTCCGCAGGCACGGGAATCCCTCAAGGCTTATTTCGACTCACTACAGGACGTTTAAACCCGCAGGCAAGTTGCCATGAAGAAAGTGAAGCAACTTTACCTCTTTAAAGAGGTAGAATCTCACATGCGCATAACTGACAAGATTTATGTCCGAGCGCACCAGAGGAACAACGGTAGTTACGTCAGAGAGCATTGGCGGAAAAAACCTGCCAAAAAGGGTGGACCGCGCAAACTGTCATCAACACAGGATTTGCAATTATCTTTCATTGGAACTAAAAAAGGGTGAGAGGTTCGTGCGAGAAGCGACCCACGCAATACGATTTATGACATCAAACGTATGTGAGGCGAAGTTTCTTCTCCGCAAAATGTTATGATCTATTTTTTCCGAAGCTTGCAAGTTTCCCCTTTCCTCGTGCGTTGCTTGCAAGCGTTTTCGATTTTACTGTTTTTCATCGCGAGTACCACACTTTTCGGTGATGTTTACCGCATCAAAAAAGGGGATACCCTCCTTATTGCGGTCGTCGGGCAACCGGAGTATACACATTCCGTACAAGTCCGTGAAGACGGAAAGATTAACTACTTCGGGGGCGACTTTGATGTCGCTGGGCAGACGGTGATGGCAGTCAACCATCTCATTCGCGAGTTCCTCGTCAGGGATAATCATGTCAGCAATCCTATCGTTATGGTGTCTCCCGTCCTACAGGAGAACGGCGTTTTTGTGGGTGGCGCAGTAAAGGCACCGGGACGCTACCCCATCTCACCTGAAACCGACATCGGTTTATACCGTGCCATCGCACTCGCCGGGGGTATGGCAGAGAATGCCGACCGTCAAGGCGTACAACTCATCCGCACCGACACCTCACAAAACGTTGAAACCTACGACCTCTCAACAACTCGTCCTTACAAAGACATCCGCGTCGGCGTGAACGACCTCGTGTTCGTCATGCCGTTGAGCCTCGTTGAAGTGCAAGGACAGGTGCAGACCCCCGGAAAACTCTTTATCCGCGGAGAGATTGGCATTTCGCAGGCACTCGCACGCGCAGGCGGTCCCACCGAAGAGGCAGACCTGACAGCACTCGTAAAAGTCGCAAAAGACGGCACACTCACCGAATTTAACCGCGCCGAACAGTTCTGGAAACCATCCGAGAACAACTCACCGTCCCCTTCTCTATCAGACGGCGATGTGTTGTATGTTCCCAACGTCTTCAAAGTTGAGCCTATCTATGTGACGGGTTATGTCCGCAATCCGGGGGCACAACGCGTCCGTGGACCTTTAAATCTTTCGCAAGCCGTAGCACTCGCTGGAGGGTTTGAAGTCTCCGCGAACCGTGAGGAAGTTATTATCCACCGCCGTGACGGCATGACTGAAGAGGTTTTGTTAGTCTCCGATACCGCCGAAGGCACGACCCCCCAGCAGATTCTACTCTATCCGGGAGATATTTTAGAGATAAAGAAGAAGTTTGAGGTGAATTGGGGGCTTGTCAGTACATTTGCCTACATCATCATTGGGGGTGTGGGCATTATAATCCAGTTGGCGCAGTAGATCATGCTCAACATCAAACCCACCCACAAACCCATCAAACAATACTACGCCGATGGGGATTCGCGAAGGCAGGCGAACGACTCGCAGTACATCTTCAAACTCATCAGCAAGGTCATCACCGTCAGCTTAGAGACAGTGGATATTATCGAAAACTTACCCGCATTGTAAAAGCATAACGCAAGTTGTCATCTTCGTAGCATATACTGTTAGTCTGTGCAAAAGACTGCACACAACCTAAAAAAAATGTTTGACTTTTTCTTGACATTTTTTTTACAATAATGTTATGTTTAGTTTGTTCACCTATAACTTTAGGATATTTACCCTATTTAGTCAATTATTTTGGCGAAGGTATTATCACTCGGAACGCTGCAAAATCAATAAGGAGAAATTCCAATGACTAAACGAATTCCCTTTTACCTATGCCTCTGCTGGACATTCGCATCTCTCGCTTATGCCTTTGATACCCCTAAGCTCTTTACAAAGGATAATGTGCTTGCTGCCGGATGTTATAATGATGGGTTCAGTAGTAGCGATATGACACTTATTATCCAACTCACCGTCGGAAACGATATTATTTTTGACGAAGGCTTTGAGGTGAAATATCATGTGCCTGACGAAGACGTTGATGATTGGACTGAACTCGAATTTGACGATAAGAACTGGAAAAAGGGCATCACCAGCATCGGGTACGGTGATGGTGATGATAATACGGAAATCAAATCGGGCGAAGTGGGTTCGCTTTACACGCGCTATCACTTTGATGTACCTAAGGCGACTACAGCGAAAAAAATTATGTTTCGGATTGACTATGACGATTCCTATATTTTGTGGATGAATGGGGTCGAAATCGCACGTTCAGCCAATATTGCCACACTTTCTCCTGTAGGCGAAATTCCTACATGGGATGTATCGAAAATTGTGGATTCGATGCCCGATGTTGAGGCAACGAAAGTACCTAACGGGAAACCAAACAAAGACCGTTGGAAGAAACCGGTAACGCCCAGAGATCGCGACGTACACGAGACAATTCATGAATTTGAGGTTGATGTCAAATTCGGCGGCGGATCAGGATTGTCAGTTGAAGCTGCAAACAAATTAACAACGACATGGGCACAACTGAAGGGTAATTTAGATTGAGAGAAATCATCCGTTATCAGAACAAAACGTAGGCGAACCTTTATATTATGGAACCTGCGCAACTTTCTGTTGCAGCAAAAGGAGCTATTCAAAAAATGAAAACGGATACTATAATGAGTCAATTTCATACTGTTTTAGTCTGCTGTTTGTGTTTTCTCTTTACTGTAGTGATGTTCTCTGTTCCATCAATAGCTGCGTCAACAAAAAAGGTCCTGATATTGGGGAACAACGTAGTCCAAGTTGAAGCAGAAACGATTAGTAAAAATGTGAAAAAAGTTCAGAATTTTACCTTTGATTACGAGGTTACGAAGGATACGAAACTCGCGAAAGCGGATGCCGATGATTTTGATATCCTCTGGCTGGGGCAAGGTGAGATTTGTGAAGGCGGATGGCGTTTCACGGATCAGGGAGCAGATGCCGTTTTAGCGTTTGTGGAGGAGGGAGGGATTTGTATTAACGTTGAGCAGGACTCCGATGACGCTGTAGGGTGTCCAACACCTTGGCTCCCTAAACCACTAAACGGTGATGAAGCCGAGAGGACATGGGATTTTGAACCGACAAAAGCACCAGAGGTTCGGACGCTTTTCACCGAGCCAAACAAGATAGAAGAGTTTGTGACGGATGATAAATGGCACAACCCCGATCCCGCGTATATTCCACTCGCCACGGTTGGTAAACATCTCGTTGTGGCACTCCTATATCACGGTAAAGGCGCATATATCATCACGGCAATGCAAAATGAAGATCAGGTGAAGGTCGATACGAATCTTCCGTTTATTGAAAACCTGTTGTTCTATGCCGCTACCCTTCAGGATAAAATTCTTGACGTTGAACCGCATGATAAACTTGCTCTGACCTGGTCGCAACTCAAAATGCGCCCATAATGCCTTAGTGATATACTGACAGACAACGGGAGCAATGATACCGGGAATTGATTCGTACCCAACCAGCTGCCCGTAAAGCTTGTACCGCAAACTGTATGAAGTTTAATTATTTAAATTCGTAACAGTTACCGAAATATTTATTTAATTTTCATTTATGGTAAACCAGAAAAATAAATGAACATTTTACCCCGGTCCGGTAGGTGCGGTTTTGCGGCGTACTCGCCTAAATGCGACGTGCATTCCTAACCGCACCGGTGCTGAATGTCTGATTAATTCTCAGGTTTACCATAGTTTGCGGTACTTCTATAGCAACGCTGCTGCTAATTCCGTAAAATCCTTCACCGTTACATCCGGTTGATAGAGCGTATCCTCGTATGGCAGTTCATAGCGGTTCACAAACGCCCCTCTATATCCGCATGCCCGCGCCCCCATGATGTCAAACGAATTCGCTGAGACCATCAGACACTCGTTGACTTCAAGCCCTAATTTCCCTGCTGCGCCTCGGTAAACCGCCGGATGTGGTTTAAACGCACCCACCGATGTAACCGAGATTACATCGTCAAACTCCCAAGCAACGCGCTCCGTAACGAGATAGTCTAAAAACGAGGGATCCCCGTTGGATAAGACCACCAACCGATACCGAGTTTTCAATGCTGTTAGGGCAGATAGGACCTCTGGAAAGGGCGAAAGGTGCCGCCAACCTCGCATAAACTCTGCTACTGTCTCAGGCATCGCAGCAATGCCGTTTGCCCTTAGAACATAGTGGACGGCGCGCCGGACGGTCTCCAGATAGCCGCTATGCCCGAGCATCGTAATTGTATCTTGATACTGTTCAATCCGCTGTCGATACCGCCACTGTGCCCAAAATTCATCTGCTGATATATTAGCATCACGGGCATTCAGAGATTCGCCAATGAAGGGGGTCAGGCTACCGCCTAAGTCTAAAATCGTGCCGAATAAATCAAAAGTGAGTGCCTTCGTCTCTACAAAATTTGTCATAATAGTCGTCAGAATAATAGCCATCAGCCGATAGATGTTTCTGCTGATAGCCGAAGCCTGAAAGCCGATAGTCATTTATAGCCCGTAATTATTGAAACAGGCTTTTACCCCCCTGATAAGGGGCGATAGGGGGGTTAACTCCTCAAAGCGTTCACATATTTTGGGTTTACTATAAATCTACTATCCCAATTCAACCGTCCGACCCGTTGCCATCGCTTCAAATGCAGCATCAATCACCCGCATCTGATTCACGCAGCTTTCCGGTGAGACCCGATGCGGTTTTCCAGTTCTTAGAACCTCGCATAGATGCTCTAACTGCAAAGCAAATTGGAAACACGGTTCAAAATCAATGATTTCTCGACCCTCTCGTGTAGTTAACTCAATACTAACCGCTGAGTTCTCATTGTTCCACGCCGTCTCGATCCTAAGCATACCCCCCAGCCCAGCCATTTCGGCGTACTGTCCACCCGCACAATTAAAACCGGTAGAAATCTGTGCAATCCGTTCATCGGGAAATACTAACTGTAGGTAGGAACCATCGTCCACTTCTAATCCTGCTTGCGACATCCCAGAGACCCGAATCGGTTCAGCACCAAACATAAATCGCGCGTGGTGGATATTGTAACACGCCAAATCGTAGATACTCCCGCCACCTTTCGCCTTATTAAATCGCCAATTCATCTCAGGCTTACGTGTCTCGGGTCCACCGCCCCCACCACCCGTGCAGAAAGTACTCCGGATCGCCTTAAACTCCCCGATTGCCCCCGAATCAACGAGTTCTTTCGCCTTCAGGTGCATCGGATGATGTCGAAATTTAAATGCTTCTGCCACCCGTACACCGTTCTCCTGTGCTGCACCGACGAACGCTTCCGCCTCCGCAGCAGTCGAAGTAAACGGTTTTTCACACAGAATCGCTTTCACCTGACGGGATTCAGAAATCTGGATACCGACCTCAGCGTGAAAGGCACCCCAGGTACAGATAATAGCGATGTCCAAGTTCTCAGTGTCTAACATCTCTTCTAAAGAGAGGTACCGGTTTTCAGGAACCACGTCATACCGTTCACCGAAACCAGCTAACGCATTCTCCGACACATCACAGATCGCTGCCAATTCAGCACTCGGTGCCTGTTGACACGCGTTGGCGTGTGCATTGGCAATGCCACCCGCGCCGACAAGTCCAACACGGTAAGAAGTATTTGTTGACATAATAATTCCTTTTTGATCAAGACTTACGTAAAATTGGTTATCGGTATTCGGGCAAAAGCGATTTGTGGCATTCAAGTGCCAGCCAACCGCCGCAAACATTTAACCGACAACTGACAACTGACAACTATTAAGTTGGTGTTAAAGGATAACCGTTTTCGACAATTGCCTCTTTCAGAAACGCAAATTCGTATTGCGGTAACGAGGCTCCCGGCTTCAACGCCGAAAGATCCTTTTTCCAACGTGCCACCGCGTCCTCTCGAACCACAATCCTGCCCAACGGGATACCCAAGAACGCTTCAAGTTTTTTCAGAGTCGCCTCTTGGTTCAGCACAAAATCCTCAAAACGGATCTGGATAACATGCTTAGGCATCGGTGTCGCCTGCATAAGTTTATACTGATATATCCACGAAATTGCCCGTCTTTCATAGATATCGTCGGTTTCAGGGTATACGACCCCAAAATCCCGAAGGTCATCGGTTTTGTGACTCCCCCGAATAGAGTCCCGCGGATCCCGAATCCAATGAATATACTTTATCTCAGGAAACATCCGAGTTATCCACGGATAGACCAGCGTGGTCTCTGGGATCTTCCAGCCCTTGTGAGGAGCCGGATCCCGTAGGACATCCGCAAGGTACGTCCTGATGAGCCGCTCAAATTCTGGATCGATCGGCATTGTAAAGAGGGGTTCAAAATCCCACGACAATCCGCCTTGCCATTGGACGTATTGCGCCATGACTCGGCAGGCATCGTACATTGCGAACGGTGGGATTTTGTCACCAGAGGGATTCAGCTGGGTTCCCATGAAAACCCCACTGGCATACAAGGTATGCGAAATGGCGCGCGTCCCCGAATGCCCGCGCCCAATGACTGTAATCAAATTTTCCATAACTGTTACGTGTTAAATAGAAATCACTTGTTTATTTTTACAAGTTAAAGGATAATAGGGATAAATATTTTTCATGTAGGCACTTTATCAGAAATCATTGAATAACACAAGAAAAAAGAAAAAAATGAGAAATACATTTATAGCAATGTTTAGTTTCCTCACGTTCATGGCAGCACTCATTGGATGTGACAGGGTCCAAGAAGTAGTCGCACCGATACAAGTAGAGACCGTTAAGATAGGTTTCCTCGCCTCGGGGAGCCGGGTGACATATCCAAACGGTGCCAAAATAGCCGTGTCCGAAGCCAACGCAAGTGGTGGGCTACTCGGGATGCCCGTTGAATTGATCGTTGTAGCTGAAATCCCTACGGCGGATGCTGCCATTGAAGCCGCGTCAAAAATGATTCATACCGACAACGTTATCGCCCTTGTTGGTCCCAACCGATCTGCACATGCCATTCCTGTAGGAGTGTTCGCACAAGAACATCGCATTCCGATGGTTACGACAACGGCGACGAATCCCGCCGTGACAAGCGCGGGTGATTTTGTTTTTATGGCAGCCTTCACGGATAGTTTCCAAGGTGCCGTCATGGCACAGTTCGCGATAGATGACCTCAATATTACCACCGCTGCTGTACTGACGCGAATCGGAGATCCTTATACGGAAGGTATCGCTGAATTCTTCGCACGCAACTTCAGCGAACTTGGCGGTACAATCGTCGCCAATGAATTCTACGAAGGGCTCGCAACAGATTGGACAGCACAGCTGACAAACATCGCAGCTGCGAAACCTGATGCCCTTTTCATAGCCAGTTTTAGCCCAGAGGTCTCGCTGATAACACAACAGGCACGGGCAATCCCATTACAAAACGCAATAGGTGTACCCACGATTTTCTTCGGCGCGGATGCCTGGGACAACGTAATTCTGCTCACAGACGAAAAAGCCGAAATAGAAGGCAGCTTTTTTTCTGGACATTTCTCGTCGGACTCAGATGCACCAACAGCCCGGACATTCGTTGACACTTACGTATCCATCTATGACACGCCACCCAATGGCGGCATCGCGGTGAGTTATGATGCAGTCAAACTGCTTTTTCATGCTGTAGAACGAGCGGGTAGTCTCGATCCTGAGGCAATTCGCCAGCAGCTTGCCGCCACAGAAAACTACATCGGGGCAACGACCATTGCGGGTTATAACGAAAACCGGCACCCAACCAAAAGTGCAGTAATTTTCACCATCAAAGACGGCAAAAAACAGTTCCACAAGCAAATTGACCCTTAGTAGGAGGCGGGAAATGCCATAAGGCATTCATACCGTTGATTCTGATTTTTTCTGAATCCCGACTCCCTTAGTAGGAAAGGTTTCTAACCCCGATCTTCTATACCACACGGAGAAAATATGAACAGACCACCAGAAACTTTTGTCCACGTAGACGAAGAACGACTTCTCAATTTCTCGACGGCCTGCTTCGAGAAAGCAGGTCTCACACACGAACACGCCGCACTCATCAGCCGTTTGCTCGTTAATTCTGACCTGAGAGGTGTCCGCAGTCACGGCACCCGAACCGTCAATGGATATTGTGCAGGGTTTGAAAACGGAAGTCTCAATCCACGTCCAAACATCCGAATCCTCCATGAAACACCGACAGCCGTTGTACTTGATGGCAACGGCACACTCGGCTATCTCCCGATGGTGCGTGCCACCGAGCACGCCATCGCCAAAGCGAAAGAGGTAGGCATCGGGATGGGACTCGTCCGCTATATTGGGCACTATGGGTCTGCTGGACACTATGCCCGTATGTGTAACGAAGCCGGTTGCATCGGTTTTTCGGTACAGGGATCCCAGAACCACGGCAACGCCGGAAACCGAGACCCCAAACCCCAGCTCGGTTATTTCGGCAACCCACCGATCTGTTTCGCCGTTCCCTCTGCCGATGAACCGCCTGTTGTGTTAGATGCCGCAACCTGTATTATGGCAGACTACCAACGCGGTCCCGAATTCGATGCACTGCTTTCGATGATCCCAGCGGCTTTCTTCAAAAGCATCGGCTATACCGCCGTGGCACACCTACTCGGGGGGGCACTCACTGGCTTCACCGAACCCGCACCGGAAGATACCGCAAAATGGAGCATTCCCCAAGGGGGTATGGTACTCGCAATAGATATTGAATCCGTTGTGCCATTGGCTGCCTTCCACGCAGAAGTCGATCGGATGGTGCGTGATGTTCGCGAAACTTACGAACCGATGCCGGGGACAGACAGAGCACTGCTACCGGGCGCCATCGAAACAGAGCGGATGGAACAGCATCGCCGAGACGGTATCCGTTACGGTGAGATGGAACAGGAATCCGCACGTGGAGTCAGCGAACGGTTGGGGGTACCATTGCCATGGGACGAATAATTTCATGGTAGTTCCCTATCCAACTCACCCACCGGATAGGGTGCCCCAATTCTATTCCTTTTCTTGAACGCTGTTTTATCCATCAGCAACTTACAGGTGTCACAGTTATGCCATCGGTGCAACTGGGACACCCCTTAAGCCTAAAAAACGTATAACCCCCAATCCATTGAATTCCCTCCTTGCTGTAAGTAGCAACTTTAGTATTCTATAATTTTTTGCGTAAAACCAACAATTTTGTCGTTTTTTTCAAAATACCCATAATATAGTTATATCCAAACTTTATTTTTTATTAATTGACTTATTGTTTTATTATGTCGTATTATAACCAAAAGAATTTACGCACTCTGATCTTTAGAGAAAATAATTACGAGGAGTTTCGTTATGTCTACACAGACTAAAACCAGTTTTTTATTTTATACGTTTACATTGTTCTTATGCTTCAATTCCTTTTTTCTCAGGAACACCGATGCACAAGACAACGCTGAACCCGCTGTGGTATCCGTCAGCGACAACTATACCTTTGAAACGATTGATGTTCCGGGGGTAGAATTCTTAGCGGTGACAGCGAGCAGCGACTTTCGGGATTATGCCGGTTATACGAAAAGCGCTGATGGTGAAAAAGAGGTCGCCTTTACACTCATTGACGGTGTTTTTACGACCTACGATTTCCCCGGATCACAGAACACCTATTTCTTTGCACTGGGCAATAACGGGCAAGCCGCTGGACACTACGAGGATAGTGAGGGGCTGTTCCACGGAGTCGTCTTAGAAGACGGTGAGTTGCGACAATACGATTTTCCAGGGGCCGTTCAAACGGAGATATACGGTATCAGTGATGCCACGGGTGCCCTAACGGGGAATTTTACAGATGCCTCTGGGATCCGCCGCGGATTTTCAGGAGACACGATCGTTGAATTCCCTGGAGCATTGGAAACTTACGCCGATTTTGTCAACTCGGAAGGCGGTATGGTCGGCAGCTACGTAGATGCTGATGGCATATACCATGCTTATGTGCGTGTCCCGGATGGGGACTTTGTATCTCTTAACCTTACAACCGAAGCAAAACAGGAATACTTTTTTGTACACGGTATCAACGATGCAAGGGTTATCGTTGCGCGAGCCAAACCGCTAAATGCACCTCCACTCACTTATGTGAGTCTATTCCCGGAGGAATTACAAGAGCTTAAATTCCCAGGCAGCGTTAGCACGGAAGGCTATAATATCAATCAGGATGGCTCTGTCGTCGGACACTATGACACCGCAGATGGACACAGACACGGCTTTATCGCTATACCTATAGGCGACACCGCTGCACCCACCGAGGATCCACCCGTTGGCCTACCCGTCTTTGCCAGCTATACTTTTGAAACCATTGATGTCCCCGGTGTAAATTTTTTAGAGTTGACCGCAAGTAGTGACTTTGAGGATTACGCCGGCAACACTCGGAGTGCTGAAGGTGCGAAAATCGTCGCTTTCACACTCATTGATGGCGTTTTTAAAACCTACGATTTCCCAGGTTCACAGAACACCTATTTCTATGCACTCGGTAATAATGGCAACGCTGCTGGACACTACGAGGATAGTGAGGGGCTGCACCACGGTGTCATCTTAGAGAATGGTGAGTTGCGACAATATGATTTCCCGAACGCTGTTCAAACCGAGATCTATGGGTATAGTGATTCAACCGGAGCACTGACGGGTAATTTTATAGACACTTCTGGCGTACGCCGCGGCTTCTCAGGAAACCTTATCATTGAGTACCCGGAAGCATCAGCAACTTATGCCGATTTTGTCAACGCGGCAGGCGGGGTGATTGGCAGTTTCATTGATGCCCAAGGTGTATATAAGCCATACATACGGCACCCAGATGGTAAATTTCTGTCTCTTGACCTTCCACACGCAGCACAGTTTGAATACTTTTTTCTCCCGGGTGTCAACGACGCTGGATTTGTTGTGGCGCGAGCCAAACTGATCGGTGATATCCCGCGCACTGCTGTCGGAACACTCCAGCACGGATTACAAAGCTTGGAAGTCCCAGGCAGCGTGAGCACAGACGGTTGGAATATCAATCAGGACGGCTCTATCGTCGGAAGCTATGACTCACCCGATGGACGCAGACATGGGTTTATCGCAAGACCCGCCTCACAAATGGAAGCAGAAAACTATAGCAACACCTACACTGCCACGCTGTCTAAAGGTCTAAACATGATTTCTGTGCCACTGGCACCGCCAAAACCCATGACTGCTAAGAAACTTCTTGCTTTGACAGGGGCGACCACCGTCATCACCTTTGATAAAATAAAACAGCATTTCATCGCATGGATACCCGGCGCACCCGACGACGGGTTCCCAATCGAAGGTGGCAAAGGCTATATCGTCAATGTCCCAGAAACCCGAAACTTCGCCTTCGTCGGCGCACCCTGGACCAATACCCCCATGATAAGGGGGGTTACTGACGAAGCGGCTGCAGCATCACCTGCCATTACCCCCTTGATAAGGCGGGACAACGCGGTTGCACAGGACGCCTGGGCGTTCGTCGTCACTGGACATTTGGAAGGCAAACCAGCGTTCAACGGCTACACGGTAACCGTCCGGAACCTGAGAACAAACAGCCGGATGACAGCCTCCGTGCAAGGCGATTACTTCGCTGCGGCAACTGCCGATCTGACGCGGCGAAGCGTCGTCAAAGTTGGAGACATCGTTGAAGTCAGCGTCATCGGTCCCGATGGAAACTTTGAATCACAAACCCTCAGATTTGAAGTGACGCCTGAGAACATCGCTAACGCCGTTTTGTCCGTCAGTCTTGATGGTATCGGCAAACCGACGCAAAATGTGTTGCTCCAGAACTACCCCAACCCGTTTAACCCGGAGACATGGATCCCCTATCAACTTTCGGAAGACACGCCTGTATCCATATCCATTTACGATACAACGGGTAAGTTGGTTCGCACGCTTTCACTCGGTTTCCAATCCGCAGGCTTCTATAACAGTCGGAGTCGTGCTGCGTATTGGGATGGACGCAATGCCCTTGGGGAACGCGTTGCAAGTGGTATCTATTTTTACCAGTTGACGACACCCGCTTTCCAACAAACGCGACGACTCGTTATTCTAAAGTAGCGTCAATCAACAACTTGCAGGTGTCCCGGGTATGCCCTCGGTATAACTGGGACATTCTGTTAAGCGTAAAAAACATGGCCGTCTCCCTCCGAATTGACTCCCTTGCTGTAAATGACAATCTGCTTATCCTTTGAAGTTTAGATCTATAAGAAAATTCGGGAAATAGATAAGGTTTTTCTTGCATTTTTTTGCAAAATGTTACATACTTTAAAGAACTTCTGAACGGACAAGGTTACTCGCTCCTCATTTTTGTCATATTGTTGAATACAAACTTACAATACTTCAAATACAAGCAGCATCGCTCGGGACGGAGTATCCGATATATTATTTTTTTCTTTGGAGAGAATATTTTAAGTGAGGTTTTCGTTATGCACATTCAGATTAAAACCCGTTTCCTATTTTACATATTTACGTTGTTCTTATGCCTCAGTTCCTCTTTCGTAAGGAACACCGCTGCACAAGCCAGTAATGAACCCGTTGGCATATCTGCCAACTATACTTTTGAAACGATTGATGTTCCGGATGTAGATTTTTTAGCACTGACAGCAAGTAGCGATTTTGAGGACTATGCAGGCAACACGCCAAGTGCCGATGGTGAAAAGATGGTCGCCTTTACGCTCATTGACGGTGTTTTTGAAATCCACGATTTCCCCGGCTCGAAAAACACCTATTTCTATGCCCTCGGTAACAATGGACTCGCCGCGGGGCACTACGAGGATAGCAACGGTCTTTTCCACGGTGTCATCTTAGAGAATGGTGAGTTACGGCAATATGATTTTCCGAACGCTGTTCAAACCGAAATCTATGGGTATAGTGACTCAACCGGGGCACTGACGGGAAATTTTACAGATGCGTCTGGTGTTCGTCGTGGATTCTCAGGGGAGACAATCATTGAGTTCCCTGGGGCCTCGGAAACTTACGCCGATTTTGTGAGCGGACTGGGCAATATCGTGGGTAGCTACGTAGATACTGAAGGCACATATCATGCATACCTGCGTGGGCCTGGAGGTAGTTTCGCAACTCTGGGTATTCCAGAAATACCAAATATGGAATACTTTTTTCTCCACGGTATCAACGATGCTCTGGTTGCCGTGGGCAGAGCGAAAGCAGCAGATGGGGTCCCCTTCACCTTTGTCGGCAACCCCCTCGCCCTACAAGAATTTAAGGTGCCAGGTGCCGTTAGCACAGAAGGCTGGAATATCAATCAGGATAGTTCTGTCGTCGGACACTATACTTCAACCGATGGACGCACACACGGATTTATCGCAAAACCCTTAAAGCCGACTGCTGTGCGACCACCTCCTGACCTCAACTATACGTTTGAGAGTATTGATGTACCGGGTGTAGATTTTTTAGCAGTGACGGCGAGTTCCGACTTTCAGGATTACGCAGGCAACATGCGGGGACCTGATGCTGAAAAAGACATTGCCTTTACGCTCATTGATGGCGTTTTTAAAACCTATGATTTTCCTAACTCGCAGGGCACCTATTTCTATGCACTCGGTAATAATGGGGTCGTTGCCGGACACTACAAGGACAGCGACGGTCTCTTCCACGGTGTTATCTTAGAAAATGGTGAGTTGCGGCAATACGATTTCCCGGATGCCATCGAAACGGAGATATACGGGTATAGTGATTCGACGGGAGCACTGACGGGGAGTTTTGTAGATACTTCTGGTGTGCGCCGCGGGTTTTCAGGAGACACAATCGTCGAGTATCCCGGGACACCGGAAACTTACGCCGATTTTGTGAGTTGGACAGGCCATATCGTGGGCAGCTACAGGGATGCTGATGGTGTATATCATGCATACATGCTTAGCTCGGTGGGTAGATTTCTCTCTATTGACCTGCCAAACGCACTAAATCTGGAATACTTCTTTCTCCACGGCCTCAACAGGACAAGGACTGTCGTTGGACGAGCGAAAGCGGTCGGGGATGTCCCGCGCACCTATGTCGGCAGCCCCCTCAATCTACAAGAATTGCAGGTTCCGGGTGCTGTTAGCACTGAGGGCTGGAATATCAATGAAGACGGTTCTGTCGTTGGGCACTATGACTCACCTGATGGACGCAGACACGGATTCATCGCAAGACTCGTTCCCAAAGCAGAGGGCGATCATTTTGGCAATACCTACACCGTCAAGCTGCCTAAAGGCTTGAACATGCTTTCTGTACCACTGGCACCCTCAACACCCATGACTGCCAAGTCGCTTGTCGCCATGACAGGCGCAACAACCATCATCACACTTGATACAGCAAAACAGCATTTCATCGCATGGACACCCGGCGCACCCGATGACGGGTTCCCAATCGAAGGGGGAAAAGGCTATATCGTCAATGTCCCAGAAACCCGAAACTTCGCTTTCGTCGGCGCACCCTGGACCAATACCCCCTTGATAAGGGGGGACAGGGGGGTTACTGACGAAGCGGCTGCAGCATCACCTGCCATTACCCCCTTGATAAGGGGGGACAGGGGGGTTACTGACGAAGCGGCTGCAGCATCACCTGCCATTACCCCCTTGATAAGGGGGGTTGCACAGGAAGCCTGGGCGTTCGTCGTCACTGGGCATCTAAAAGGCAAATCGGCATTTGACGGCTACCAAGTCAGCGTCCGGAATCTGAGAACTAACGGTAGGATGACCGCCTCTGTGCAAGGCGATTACTTCGCCGCTGCAACTGCCGACTTAGAACGGCGGAGCGTCGTCCGAGTCGGAGACGTATTTGAGGTGCGCATCATCGGTCCGGCGGGAAACGTTGAATCACAAACCCTCAGTTTTAAAGTGACCCCTGAGGACCTGGCTAACGCCGTTTTGTCTCTCAGGATCAATGGCATCGGTCAACCAACGCAGAATCTGTTGCTCCAGAACTATCCGAACCCGTTTAACCCGGAGACATGGATTCCTTATCAACTCGCCGAAGATGCTTCTGTATCGGTATCCATTTACGATACAACAGGTAAGTTGGTTCGCACGCTTTCCCTCGGTTTCCAATCCGCAGGCTTCTATAACAGTCGCGATCATGCGGCGTATTGGGATGGACGCAATGCCCTCGGCGAACGCGTTGCCAGTGGTATCTATTTTTATCAATTGACGACCCCCGCGTTCCAACAAACACGACGACTCGTCATTCTAAAGTAAGATCAATCAATAACTCACAGGTATCCCAGTTATGCTATCGGTGTAACTGGGATATCCTGTTAAGCCTAAAAAACGTATAAACCCTAATCCGCTGAATTCCCTCCCTTGCTGTAAGCAACAACCCGCTTATCCTTTAAAAATAAATAGTAGGCAACACCACAGAAAAGTGCTATAATATCTATAGAGGATACCCTTCGGTATCGGTTTGGATAGTTCATTTAGAGTAAACCAGAAAAATAAATGAACATTTTACCCCGGCCCGGTAGGTGCGGTTTTGCGGCGTACTCGCCTAAATGCGACGTGCATTCCTAACCGCACTGGTGCTGAATGTCTGATTAATGCTAAGGTTTACCATAAACAAAACCATTTATTGGCAGTTTCAAACGCACGTTAAAAGAGGATACTCATGCCTACTTATATAAAAACGCAATTTTCCTTGTTTGCATCTCTAATTATCTGCTTCACGGGATATGCCGTTGCCCAAATGGGTCCCGAAATACCGATTGCAGATTACACCTTTGAGACGATTGAAGTCCCGAGTGTCGATTTTCTGGAAGTGGCTGCCAGTAACGACTTCGGGGATTACGCAGGGAACACCCGGAGTCCTGACGGAGAGAAAACCATCGGCTTCACATTGATAGACGGTGTTTTTACGACTTATGATTTTCCAGGGTCCCTGAATACCTTTTTCTATGCACTCGACAATGCTGGAAAAGCAGCCGGACACTACAAAGGTATAGATGGACTTTACCACGGCGTTATCCTGAAAGATGGCGAACTCCAACAATACGATTTTCCGGGTGCAGCCGAAACCCACATCTACGGCCTTAGTGATGAAACGGGGGCACTGAGTGGCAATATTGTCGATGAAGCTGGTGTCACCCACGCCTTCTCAGGGGATCTGACAATTACATTCCCTGGCGCAGTCAACACTTATGGGGACTTCGTCAACGCCGCAGGGGCTGTCGTTGGCAGCTACGTGGATGCTGATGGCATACCTCATGGGTTCATACGTCACCCCGACGGTAGTTTCACCACTATTGACGTTCCAAAAATGCCGAATCTTGAATTCCTATTTGTGAACACCATCACTGATTTCGGTGTTGTCGGCTTCAGAGCTAAAGCCGTAAATGATATTCTCCGATCCTATATCCTCCTGCCAGATGGCATCCTCTATGAAGTGCGGCTCCCAGGTAGTGTTAACACCGTCGTCCGAAACGTTAATCAAGATGGAAGTATTATCGGTTATTACGACTTGGCAGACGGGCGGAGATACGGATTCGTTGGTAGACCGACACCACAACCTAACGGAGAAGATTTCGGCAGTATTTTCTCTGTGCATCTCTCTAAAGGTCTAAATATGCTGTCTGTGCCGTTGAAACCGACCGTCCACATGACAGCGCGCTCCCTGGCACTAAAGACAGGCGCGACAACGGTCATTACGCTTGATCCGGCAACCCAGCAGTTTGTGGCATGGACACCAAATGCTCCTGACGACGGATTTCCAATCGAAGGCGCAAAAGGATATATCGCCAACCTACCAGAAGCGCGCGATGTCGTCTTTACAGGCACGGGATGGACACATCAGGTCCAGAATGCTGCTGCACCCCCTGCCATTACCCCCTTGATAAGGGGGGACAGGGGAGTTAACCAAGAAGCCTGGGCGTTCGTTGTGAGTGGGTATTTAGAAGGTAGGCAGCACCTTGACGGATACCTCGTCACAGTCCAAAATCTCCGAACAGGTGCCGTGATGGAAACTCGGATACGCGATAACTACTTCGCCACTGCCACTGCTGATCTTAATCGTCGCAGTGTCGTCGAGTTGGGTGATACCTTGGCATTAACCGTGAACGATACACACGGAAATATCGTTTCAGAGAAATATATTTTCACCGTGAACCCGGCTAATCTTGCAAATGCTGTGTTGCACGTGTCACTTGATAGCATCGGTGTCCCGAAACAGAGTCTACTCTTACAAAACTATCCGAACCCCTTTAACCCGGAGACGTGGATTCCCTATCATCTTTCAGAGGCAGGTCCGGTGTCGCTATCCATCTACAACGCAACAGGTGAACGTATCCGAACGCTCTCGCTCGACTATCAGTCGGCAGGCTTTTACCAGAATCAAGGTCGCGCAGCTTACTGGGATGGGCGCAATGCGTTGGGTGAACCTGTGGCAAGCGGCGTCTATTTCTATCAATTGGTAACGCCATCTTTCCAGCAGACACGGCGAATGCTTATTTTGAAGTAGGATTCACAGCAAGAACACACGCAACTTTGAGAGTACACCAGATGAACTTAGACGAGGATAGTTCATTATGATTTATGAACCATCGCCAATTAAACAATGCAATACCAATGTGCTAAATGTAATAACACCTATCAAGTTTCGCCATTGCGCTATAAGTGTGATTGCGGAGGCGCGCTGAACCTCATTACGGATTCACGTATCCTGCCGAACCCACAGGTCCCGGCAGCGATGTCCCTTTGGCGGTACCGCGAGGCACTCCCGATTGATGCTGAGACAGAGATTATCACCCTCGGCGAAGGTATGACCCCGTTGGTTCCACTCGACGCTGAAAGACCTGAACACCTCGTCAAACTGGACTACCTCTGTCCGACGGGTTCCTATAAAGATCGGGGTGCCGCTGTCCTACTCACGCATCTTAAGGCATTCGGCGTCGAGACAGTTGTCGAAGATTCATCGGGCAATGCGGGTGCGGCGATCGCCGCATACAGCGCGAGAGCAGGCATCCGATGCACCATCTACTGCCCAGCATCGACTTCAAAGGGGAAATTAAGACAGATCTCTGCTTACGGTGCCGAGTTGAAACTCGTGGAGGGGAACCGCATGGCAACAACGGAAGCCGTGAAATTTGCCGCGGAGACCACCTGTTACGCCTCCCACAATTGGCACCCATTTTTCTTAGAAGGCACAAAGACCATTGCGTATGAAATCGTCGAGCAACTCGGATGGCGTGCACCGACGCACGTCTTATGTCCTGTCGGGTTCGGGAGTATCTATCTCGGGCTCTATATCGGATTCCGTGAATTGCAGGCACAGGGAGTTATTGATAGCGTCCCACGACTCCTCGGCGTTCAGCCCGATGTCTGCTGCCCAATTTATAACGCTTATGTGGGAAATGCAGCGTCTATTTCAAGAACAATACAAACTGAAAAAACACTCGCTGAAGGTATCACCGCTGAACTCCCCATCCGAGGCGACCTCATCTTGGAAGCACTTCGTTCCACAAATGGTGCATTTACGGCAGTTGACGACGCAGATGTCAAGTCGGGGATAAAAACACTCGCCACCAAAGGGATTTATGTCGAACCGACATCGGCTGTAGTCGTCAGAGCCTATCAAAAGTTTCAGCAGGCACATATCATCCAAAAGGGCGATTTGACAGTCTCGATTCTCACCGGCAGCGGCTTAAAGGCAACAAGCACGCCCAAGGCGTAATTTAAGTTGCCGATTGAACGTGATTCGTGTTAAACTTAATAGAATGGGTGCCCCTTAAGAAAACTTGTGTAGGCACTCGGGCAGTATAAGAGATTTGTCAGGAAATGGTACCATTCCTCCCTCCAAAAATCGCTAAACCCTGCCTACTTCGGTGCTCAATTAGTTCATCCTACTCTCATGGCATCCGGATAAAATATTATGACCACAGAAAACAGACCTGATTTCATCCGGTTAATTATGGTGTGCGCGCTTGTCCTTGTTTTTATCTTAGTGATTGGCGCATTACGCGCACGCGAACAACCCTTCTTTCGGATTGGCGCTACCAAGAGTATAGGTCAAGAAACACTCCCAGACACCGTTAAACGGCGCGATGAACTCCAAAGGGATCGGTGGCACAAAGGTTTCCGACTGCTGCGTTATTGGTGGACAGGTGGCGCAGCGGTTTACGTCGCAGAGATGGACCGCAGTGCCGAAAACCTACAATTCGATATCGAACTCGCTAACAACCAAATCTTAGGACGCGAAACGATTACCAGTGCCACAAGACGACTCATCAGAAGAGACGTGAACCCGTTGGCGGGGGTCAACGGGAGTTTCGGTATCCGAGAGGACAGCCGCGGACGCGGCGGCATGATCTTTAACCTGCATATCCAAAACGGTGAACTCGTCAGCATTCCAATTGCCCTTGATAGATGGGGATATTCGCCACCATCCCCATGGGGTGAAACCAGTTTCGGTGTAACCCCAGATGGTGAGTTTCTTATGGATGCGGTCCAGTTAAACGGCACACTTCGCATGCAGAACGGAAACTCCGATATGCTCCAAATTAACGCCGTTAACCAGATTTGTGATGCGTTGTGTCCTGTCGTACTATTCACACCACGCTTTGGGAAAAGAACTTTGACACGTCGATGCTACGAATTCACACTCAGACAGATCAAACTTCCCCTGACTGGAAAATACAAAAGCAGATTCGTCGTAACCGCTGTGAACCCGCGCGGCAATAGCACCATCCCCTCTGATGGTGTCGTTCTGGCAATTGAACCACACTTAGGGCGTGATTGGGAAGACAAAATCAGAAAATCTACGGCAGGAACACTGGAAATTGCCCTTACACCCAGAAAATGGCAAAGCGTTCAGCACGGAGTCGGCGGAAACTTAAGACTCGTCCGAAACGGCAAGGTTGAACCCGAACTCATCGCGTTTGGGAAGTCAAGAGGCGGAACTGCCTATCGACACCGGAACGGCGCATCCCGCCACCCACGCAGTGCCCTCGGATTCAACGACGATAAACTTTTCCTCATTGCTGTTGATGGTAGACAACACGGCTACAGCATGGGGATGACGCTCTACGATATGGGAAAATTCTTCAGTGAACTCGGCATCAAACATGCCATCAATTTCGACGGTGGAAGCTCCTCAACACTTTGGGCATTAGGACGCGTCGCGAACAGCCCCGCACACGGCTATGAACGCCGCATCTTCAATGTTGCAATGATTCGCACCAAAGACAAACAATCGCGATGATACCACGATTATATCTTCTCGTACCCATATTGCTAATACTGGCGTGTTCAAACAGAAATAACCCACGCGCCGTCAGTGAAGACTTTATTTACAACTATTACCAGCACGCCAACCAAGAAGCAGCACTCAAACTCAGCCACGGACTTGCGGCAGAAAAACTCGAAGACGAAATCGCACGCGTCCGTGAAGTCCGCGGACCCGGGGAACAAGTCGACGAAATGCCAAAGATGGAATATGAACTCATCGGTAAAGAAGAAAGTTCAACGCATGTGTTGTTCAACTATAGACTGACCATCAAAAGCCGAGGCGGCACAACAACGCACACCCGAAACATTGTTATCAACACCGAACAGGTTGATGGACGATGGAAAGTCGTCAACTTTGATGAATATTAAGGGAGTGAATTAATGAGGACTGGAAAAGTTGCTGTCTTCACACAAGCACACACACCGATGGAATTTCGTGAATATCCGATTCCATCCGTCACAGCAGATGATATGCTCGTCCGAATCCGTATGGCGAATATCTGCGGTTCCGACCTACACTTTTGGCGCGGACACGGACCCAAGATCGAGAGCGGTATCCCCCAGGTCCTTGGACACGAAATGATTGGCACGATTGAAGCCATGGGACGTAACATTTCAACGGATAGCATAGGACAACCGCTCACCGAAGGCGACCGCATCGCTTACTCCTATTACAAGCCGTGCCAACGCTGCTGGATGTGTCTCAACGGGAAACCCGGATGTCCAGATCGCTATAGAGATTGGCTCGGTGTCTCCAGCGAACAACCCCCGCACTTCCACGGTGCCTATGGCGAATATTACTATATGAAACGCGGGCATTGGGTTTTCAAAGTTCCTGATGAACTCTCAGACGCACTCGTGTCCCCAATCAACTGTGCCTTGTCCGAAGTTATTTACGGTCTCAATCAGATTGGTATCACACTTGGCGATACTGTCGTCATTCAAGGTGCCGGTGGACTCGGACTCTACGCGACTGCTGTCGCAAAAGAAATGGGAGCGGGGAGAATCATCGTCCTCGACCGTCTACCTGCGCGCCTCGCACTCGCACGGGAATTTGGTGCCGATGAGACACTCAACGTCGATGAAATTGATATGAAATCGCGCGTCGAGTTCGTGCTTGACCAAACAGGTGGTATTGGCGCAGACTTAGTCGCCGAGTTCGTCGGATCCCCGCGTGTGCTCGCTGAAGGCATAGATATGCTCCGATGGGGTGGACGCTACCTTTGGATCGGCAACATTAATCTCGGATTCCCGACAGAAATTGATCCCGGCAACATCGTGCGCTGTAGCAAAGCGATTCGCGGCGTGATTGTCTACGAACCGTGGGTTATCCCGCGCGCCCTCGACTTCCTCTGCCGCACACAAGACAGGTATCCGTTCCACAAAATCATCTCCGATACCTTCCCATTCAGCGACATTAACGAAGCGTTCTCTTACGCAGACACGGGTTCAGCAATCCGCGTGGGATTGGAATTTGAAGGATAAAACCACTTCTTCCATCTACATTCATATCCCATTCTGTGCCACGAAGTGCTATTACTGCGCCTTTAACACTTATTATTTTCACAAAGAACAGGCAAAAGCATACTTACAAGCACTCCGCACAGAGATGGAACTCTACGCGTCAGACACCGACCCGCTACAAACAATCTTCATCGGCGGCGGTACCCCCTCTATTCTCTCCCCAAACGCCTTGGCACAACTATTCGCCGATATACACCAGAATTTCAGCATAACTCCCAACGCTGAAATCACTGTTGAGTGTAACCCCGGAACTGTTGACGCTGAAAAACTTAACGTCATGCGCGAAAACGGGGTCAATCGACTCAGCTTCGGTCTACAAGCGATGCAGGACGAAACCCTAAAGCAGTTGGGCAGAATCCACACCGTCCCGGAATTTCTACAGAGTTACCATCTTGCACGCGAACACGGTTTCGAGAACATCAATATCGACCTCATCTTCGCGCTCCCCAACCAAACCCTGGCAGCGTGGCATCATACCCTAAACGAAGTCATCGCACTTGAACCCGAACACATCTCAGCCTATAATCTCGTGATGGAGGAGGAAACACCCTTTTATGAACAATGGCAAGCCGGAGCACTCCACCTCCCCCCCGAAGACACTGAAGCCGATATGTTTCAATACACAATTGAGACCTTGACGGCGCACGGATACACGCACTATGAGATATGCAACTTCGCCAGACCGAACTATTTTGCCAAACACAATCTCGTTTACTGGAACAATCAAGCCTGTATTGGACTTGGTGTAGGCGCGTGTGGATATGTCAATGGTGTCCGTCATACGAACATCCGAGGCATTGTCCCTTACATCAAAGCGCTCTCCAAACGTAGCAAACCCATCGCCGATACCGAACGTTTGACAGGAAACGCTGAAAAAGCAGAAACCCTCATGCTCGCCCTCCGTAAACGAGAAGGCATCTCTCTTGAAGCCTACCGAAATCGTTTCGGCGAAGAAATAGAAACTACATTTGGGAGTATCCTCCAGAAATGGATAGATATAGAATTACTGGAACGCACACCGACACATCTCCGCTTCACCGCCCGCGGACTTTTTCTCGCAAACGAGGTTTTTGTAGAATTGATGTGAGGTTTTTCTATTGACTCACCCTCCAAAACCTGCTATTATACCCCCATGCCGAAACTCAACCTGAAGTCCAACCACAAACCCATCCGCGACTACTACGCCACACTGCACCAGTACCAACAACACGACATCAGACACGAAGGCGCAGTCAGCTCACCCTTTGAAACCCTCCTGCACACCTGTGCAAAGCAGATAAACGCCACACTCGTTCCGCAATACCCGATGCGCGCCCCAAAAGGAAATCGCATCGTCATTGACGGCGCAATCCTCGACGAATACGGACTCCCACTCGCCTACTGGGAAGCAAAAGACATAGACGACGACCTTACTAAAGCTGTACAGCAGAAACAGAACGCAGGCTACCCGCTCGACAATACGCTCTTCCAAACACCACAGCGCGCCATCCTCTACCAAAACGGGCAGATAGCACTGGACGTAGACATCACTGACCCTGCAAGCCTAATTGCCGCACTCCAATACCTATTCACCTACGTCCCGCCCGCACTGGACAACTGGCACACCGCCGTCTCTGATTTCAGAGAACACGTGCCAGACCTCGCAACCAAACTCAAGGAACTCATCGAACAACGCCACGAAACCGATCCAGCCTTCAAAAAAGCGTTCTCCGATTTCTACGAAACCTGTCGTACCTCAATCAACCCCGACCTCTCACAAGATGCCGTCGAGGAAATGTTAATCCAACACATCCTCACCGAACGCATTTTCCGCACTGTCTTCAATAATTCCGCCTTCACCCGCCGAAACATCATTGCACGCGAGATTGAAAATGTCGTTGACGCACTCATCCGACAAGCGTTCAGTCGCGAGGAATTCCTCAAGCCGTTAGACCGGTTCTATATCGCCATTGAGCAAGCCGCGATGTTCTGCAGAGACTTCACCCAAAAACAGCACTTCCTCAACACGTTCTACGAGAAATTTTTTCAGGGATTCTCCGAAGATGTAGCGGACACACACGGCATTGTCTACACCCCCCAACCGATTGTCGATTTCATGGTGAACAGCGTTGCACATATCCTCGAAACCGAGTTCGGTCGTTCATTGTCGGACACCGGCGTGCATATCATCGACCCGTTCGTCGGCACCGGCAACTTCATCGTCCGTCTCATGCAGGACATCCAAGGCACGGCATTGGAAGAGAAATACCGTCACGAGCTCCATTGCAACGAGGTGATGCTCCTGCCTTACTACATCGCCAGTCTCAACATCGAGCAGGAGTTCTTCCAACGCACAGGAACGTATCTACCCTTTGAAGGCATCGCACTCGCCGATACGTTTGAGTTGCTGGAGCAGCAACAAGGCGAACTCTTCACACGTGAGAACACAGAACGCGTGAAAAAACAGAAGGCAGCGGATATGTTCGTCGTTATCGGCAACCCGCCGTATAACACAAGGCAAGTCAACGAAAACGACAATAACAAAAACCGTACGTATGAGACGATGGACAAACTTTTGCGAGAAACATATTCACAAGACTCAAAAGCAACGAACAAAAACGCCCTCTCGGATCCGTATGTGAAGGCGATATTGTGGGCATCAAAACGGATTGGCGATGAAGGCGTTGTCGCCTTCGTGACAAATAACGGTTTTCTCGACGGTATTGCGTTTGATGGAATGCGGAAACACATCGCGCAGGATTTCAACGCAATCTATATTTTGGATATGGGAGGGAATGTCCGTCAAAATCCAAAGTTGTCTGGAACAACCCACAACGTTTTCGGAATTCAGGTCGGCGTGAGCATTAATTTTTTCATCAAGAGAGATGCCACTGAGACAGATGCAAAACCTGTCGAAATTTTCTATGAGCGCGTCGATGAATTTTGGCGTAAAAAAGAAAAGTATAACTACCTCAACTCAAAACTGCACTACCAAAATATTGAGTGGCAACAAATAATACCTGATAGTCGCTACACATGGTTAACAAAAGGACTCCACGCCGAGTTTGACACCTTTATTCCAATGGGAAACAAGATAGCAAGAAAACAAAAAATAGTTGGAAGTAATGTAATTTTCCACACATTTGGGGCTGGTTTGCTAACCAGCAGGGATGCGTGGCTCTATAATTTTGACAAAAATGCTTTGATTCAAAACGTGAAGCGGACGAGTGATTTTTACAATACGAACGTGGTCAAGTGGAAGGGAATACCACAAAATTCGCGGGATGTTGATGATTTTGTCGAATATGATGACACGAAAATTAAGTGGAGTTCAGGTTTAAAGCTGAAACTAAAGCAAGGAGAACTTGCTGAATCTACAGAATCAAAACTCCGAACATCCGTCTTTCGTCCATTTACAAAAATGTATCTATGCTTTGATAAAACTCTCAACCACCGGATGTCCTTATTTCCTGTGGCTTTCCCCATACCGAATACAGAAAAGGAAAATAGGATTATCTGTATCAACGTATCTAGGACAAGCGGGGCTTTTTATTCATTAATGGTTAACGTAATTTCAGATTACCATCTCACAGGTGATTCCCAATGTTTCCCCTTTTATACCTACAACGAAGATGGCACAAACCGACAAGAAAACATCACCGACTGGGCATTGGCAGAATTCCAAACCCACTACAACGACGACACCATCACCAAATGGGACATCTTCCATTATAACTACGGACTCCTACATCACCCCGGCTATCGCCAGAAATACGAGATGAACCTCAAACGTGACCTCCCGCATATCCCGTTCACCCAAGACTTCTGGGGATTCGCCACTGCCGGTGCTACGTTAGCAAACCTCCACGTCAACTACGAACCCGCGCCAAAATACGATGGACTGAAATACATCGAAACACCGGGAATGCGAGTAGATTGGCGTGTTGAGAAGATGAAACTCTCCAAAGACAAGACACAACTGAAATATAACGACTTCCTGACGTTAGACGGCATCCCAGCAGAGGTCTATGATTACAAACTCGGCACACGTTCCGCATTGGAGTGGGTGATAGATCAATATCGTATCAAAACAGACAAACGGAGTGGCATCGTCAACGACCCGAACCGTGAGACAGAACCGCGATATATCGTAGACCTCATCGCCCGCGTCATCACTGTCAGTTTGGAGACAGTGAAGATTGTAAAGGGTTTGCCTGTCTTGTAGGAGCGAGCTCCGCTCGCGATATTGCATACCACTTCCCCTGTAGGAGCGAGCTGTGCTCGCGATAGAGTCTACGACCTCTTCTGTAGGAGCGAGCTGCGCTCGCGATATTGCATACCACTTCCCCTGTAGGAGCGAGCTGCGCTCGCGATAGAGTCTACGACCTCTTCTGTAGGAGCGAGCTGTGCTCGCGATAGAGTCTACGACCTCTTCTGTAGGAGCGAGCTGCGCTCGCGATACCACTTTTAAATGCATACTATAACCCAACACCTCTTCTGTAGGAGCGAGCTCCGCTCGCGATCTTTTCCCTCTGTTACTCGCGAGCTCCCTTATTCCATCTCAAATTTACACCGCCAAAACGGATAATCTCTCGCAGCCTTTACCAATCCTGAACGTACTGGGTTCTGATAATAATATTGAATAATAGCATTCAATGATTCATCCCGCCGAATGCCGTGTTCATGGTAAGCAGCCTGCCAAAGCGAACCGCTACGTTCCAAGCAAGCGTTAATCTGTTTCGCTGTGTGGCTTTTGAAGGATTGTATAAGTCTCGACAACGTTTGCTTACAACCGAGTTGGATAACGGCGTGGATATGATCAGGCATCACGATCACACAAAACCATCTGAGCCGCTCTTTCGTTTCAAGCCAGTTAAAGGCTTGAAAAATGATGTCTGCAATTTTGGGATCTGCGAGCAGTGGTTTTCTATTAAGTGTGGCGAGTGTGAGAGAATAGTAGGTCCCGGGTATTGAGTGTCTGCCTTTGCGGAGTTGCCGGTGTCCTCGGGTGGGCGTTTGTTTCATTTTATATTCCTATAACTATCGCGGTTAGGGTTTGTTTTTATATACGGTATCGCGAGCGCAGCTCGCTCCTACAGAGGAGGCTATGGTTTCCAACAACTGACGACTGACAACTACTTTCAGCCCCAGCGGGACGATATGTCTATAGGACGCGTATCAAACAAGAAACAAGCCCCAGCGAGGCGGCATATTTATAGAACATACCTCAAAACAAGTTTAGATTACTCAAAAACATAATCTTTTCTACTTCTTAAAATTGTAGCACATTCGATGCGAATATTCAAAGAAAAACGAGTCCCAAGTAGGGGCATTTAGTTTTCCAATAATTTGACTCTTTTCCGCAAGCTTCTTCTTGTAGGAGCGAGCTCCGCTCGCGACATTGCGGAAAAAACGTTAACTTATGTAAATGAAAATCAAAACCGAAAACTAAATATTCCTGTTAACAACATATTTTAACTTGACATACGTTAGCAAATAGAGTATAATATATCATAAGACTTTCCAAAGAGGTGAATATCGTATCAATCTACAAAATACTGACGACTGACTGCCAATAGCCGACAGCCAACAGCCATAAAAAATGTTACACTTTCGCCAAATTATTTTTTTTCAGAATCGTAAATCGAAAATTAAACGTCAAAAAACCCTTATGGGGACTGGGTTCTCTAACGTTACACACGACACACCAAATGTTACACTGGTGTAACATTTTTAACGAAGATTAATTCATATATACCGTTACGTTAATCCATATTCATGTCCGTCAGTTTGAGTTTTAAGGCGTATTCGTCGAAGGGGGTTTTTGCTGGGGTGTTCTTCATGCTCGCGATCCCCTCTCTTGTAGGAGCGAGCTTTGCTCGCGATCTCCCTTATTCCTTTCCGCTTGACCTACGTCGTGCGTCTCCCACACGTCCGTCCAATCTTGCAAATCCCACAATCCTGTCCATCTTGATCCTGACAATAGAAACTCTATTGAATCCCTTCAAAAAATTGTTTTGACGCGTGATAACAAAATATGGTAATCTGTGCATAGCAGGTAGCGAATAACTGTTACAAAGACACTTCTTAACCAAAAACCAAGTACCAACAACCATTAAATGCGAAACATCAAACTCGTGCTTGAATACGACGGCACGAACTATCACGGATGGCAGACACAACCCAACTTGCCAACAATTCAAGGCACAATTGAGGACACCTTAGCGAAACTAACCAAAACCCCGATACAAATCATCGGAGCAGGTAGGACAGATACCGGTGTCCATGCCGAGGGTCAGGTTGCCAACTTCCAAACGGACGCACAGATGCCCGTCGTCGCATTTCAGAAAGGGCTTAATGCCATGTTGCCACGCGATATCGTCGTCTGCTCCGCAACAGAGGTGTCTCCAGAGTTTCATTCCCGTTTCAGTGCGACCCGTCGGCGATACCGGTACACAATTCTGAATCGGGAATATCCGGCCGCCCTTTCGAGACAGACAAGTTACTTCTTTCCGACCGCAATTGACGTGCCGAGAGCAAACGCCCTCTGCCAAGTGCTGGTTGGCAAACACGATTTCTCGTCCTTCCAAAAGACAGGAAGCGATCGGATAAATCCTATCTGTGAAATTTACGAAGTATCCTGCTGGAAGAAAGAGCCTTACGTCTATTTTGAAATCGAAGCCGATGCGTTTCTGCGAGGCATGGTCCGCGCCATCGTCGGTACCCTCCTGAAATGTATGAAGGAAAACGACCCTGAAACGGAGCTGCATCACATTTTAGAAACCAAAGATAGAGCCGCGGCGGGAACATCCGTCCCTGCACACGGATTATCACTCATCCTCGTTAAATATAACGCTAAAACTGTCCCTGTAGCATAGCCTGTTAGGCTGTGCCTCTTGTGTAGCACAAACTTTTAGTTTCCGTCTTTCTCGTAGCATAGTTTCCCGTTAGGCTGGGCATGTCCAGAAAGCACTACGGGTTACAAAAAATCTCTTAACCGATAACCGACAACCGAAGATCGACAACCACGCAAAAGGAGCAGACCCTTATGAACTACGCCCAAGTCTTAAATGAATTAGAAACTTTGGTTAACGAAACCTTCGCACTTTGGGAACACAACCGCGTCGGTTTTCAGTGGCGACATTACACATGGAACCATACCATGCGTGTACGTGCGCTGAGTATGGAACTCGGTAAGCGTGAAGGCGGTGATGTGAAATTGCTTGAAGTCGCTGGCACCCTGCACGACATCACCAAACGGTACGACGGTGTTATCTTGACAGATGATAACGGACAACGGATCCTCGACCATAACGGCTTCTGGTTAAACGAAACCCTCACCCCTGCAGGTCAGAACATCGTTACAGAACTCTACGATAAGCATGACCTCCACGGCACAGTCCATCATGAATCCGGGGCAGTCATCACAGAGAACATATTAGGGATGTACGACTTTGAACCCGATTTCGTACAAGCCGCAACGGCTGTCGTCCTCGCGCACCTTAAGCCGATGAATCTCACAGCAGAAGACTTCAAACTGCTCTACAATAGGATCGAAAACCAGGTCCTCTACGATGCGGATACCATGGATCCGAACGTCGGTTACACCGCTTTCTTCCGAAATATTCATATACATTCGTATTTCGCACTCCAACGCGGAAACTTTGACTTAGAAGACTACGTGCGGAACCTACCCCGTTGGATTAATTCCAAGCAAGAATTCGTTGATAAACTCTTGACCGAATCCTCACGCGAAGTCGCCCAAGCGCGACAGGATAGGAATCAACATCTTTTCTTGCAAATGGTAGATGAATTAGACGATATGGAGATAAATCGGAAATACGGATTGCTGGGTGTGATTGAGTACTTCGTCAGTGTAACGGAAGATCCGCACTTCCTGAATCAACTCGACTACCTGCAAAATGAGTGGCTTCCACAACGACAGCAATGGTTGGCTGAGGAAGAAAATGGCGCATCCGCACGCGACCGCGCCCAAGTCGCAATTGATCGGGTTGACGATTTCCTGACCCTCTTAACCCGCGAAAGCAACGGAGAAATTTAAGGCGGAGCTTATCAAAAAGGAGTTTTATTATGCACACCCCAATGACAGGCGAACGGACAGATGTCATCCAAATCCCCTATTCGCCCGAACTCTACCGCTTTGACACGGCTGCCAAGGGAATTTCAGGTGGGTTCCCAGCCGTAACCGAGGCAGACATTGAATACTTTCAGCAGCACGGCTACCTCGTCATCAACGATGCCTTTAGTCCTACTGAGGTCAAAGAAGCGTTGGCGGGTATGACGCATCTCATGGACGGAAAGTGTCCCGATTTTCGGGCAATCCAATTTGAACCAAAACTCGTCAAACAGAAAGACGAACTGGAAGATCAGGAACGCCGTAACGCCATCAGAAAAATTTTCAACTTCGTAGACCACGAACCGCGTCTAAACGCAATAGCAGCCCATTCAGGACTCCTCGGTGTCCTTGAACAGATTGTCGAGGACACACCCAAATTATTCCAAGATATGGCACTCCTCAAACCGCCGCGCTACGGATCAGAAAAACCGTGGCATCAAGATTGTGCCTATTTCAATCTTCCCGAAGGGACAACGGTCGTCGGAGTGTGGGTCGCCTTAGATGAAGCGACACCCGAAAATGGATGTTTACACGTTATACCCGGATCGCATATTGAGGGACCGATGATCCATTTCAAACGGCGGGATTGGCAGATCTGCGATACGGATGTACCGGTCGCACGTGATACAATGGTCCCGCTTAAGCCGGGGGGTTGCCTCTTCTGGCACGGATTGACGCATCACGGAAGTCCGGTCAACCAATCCGATCAAGGACGACGCGCACTCCAATTCCATTATATACCCGCAAGTGCTGGCGAAATTACAACCCAAGAGCGCATGGCTGTCTACGGTAGCGAAGGGAAAGATGTGGATTGTTAGTAGCGGTCAGCAGTCAGAGCAGCAAAGTTTAAAAGTTCAAAGTGTACTAAAATCCGTAAAGTTGAAAGAGACTTTTGGTTCATCACACGCCTCTTAACAACTTTCAACTTTAGTTCACTTTAGAACACTTGCAAACTTTTGACCGCTGACAACCATTAAGCTATTTCGTCTGTTCCGGGAACGGGGCACGGATGTCGTAACGTCCCTCAACAAATACCGGTAACTTCCCACCTTCAACCAACAGGTCAAGCGGGTTTGGGCGCGTTGTTAAGGGGAACGTAACAACGTCTTGGAGGCGCAACGATTCATAAATCGCCATCAGGATTTCTATCGTGCAAAGTCCGTGTCTGCCAGCATTGCGGTGTTCCTCAACACCACCTTCAATCCACGCTAACATCTCATCAAACTGGTTCGGTTCACTTTGGCGCGGTTCAATAACCTGCCACCCCGCGGCTTTGCTGTTGAGGAGTTCAATTGTACCGTTCTCGCCCCGACGGAGTTGCCCATCGTCTCCATAGACGACATCGCCTCGAAGCACGGGTTCCGGTAAATCACTTTCGTAGACCCCGCGGATACCGCCTTCAAAGCAGATTTCCGCCATGCACAAGTCTTCGGTCCTTACACGTCGTTCCCAGCGATCGGTTTTGCGGGCAACCTGACCAATCAACCATAACGGATCCGGATCACCCAAGATATACCGCATTTCGTCGATTTCATGCGTACCACGGTTTAGCAATCCGTGTCCATCGCGACGGAGCATCGCTTGCGGCTGACCGATTGCACCTTCTTGGATGAGACGACGCGCTTCACAGTTCTGCGGGCTGAAACGCCGTTGGTGACCAACGACCAACTTCACATCGTGTTTCTCACAAGCGTCCATCATGTCTTGGGCATCACCAACACAAGCCGCCATCGGCTTTTCAGTAATGACACCGAGCACACCACTCTCAGCCGCAGCAACCGTCGGTTCGGCGCGCACGCTCTGCCAAGTCGTGATACTAACGATGTCTAAATCCTCTTTATCGCACATTTCACCGAAATCGGTATAGTGGGTCGGGAGTGCGAATTCCTCGGCAAATTTCGCCGCCGAATCGGCACTAATATCTGAGGCGGTAACAACTTCCGCACGACCCGTACTCGTCCAATTATTCGCATGGGAACGGCCCATACCACCACATCCAATAATTCCAATACGATATGTTTTATCTGCCATCTCTTTTACCTTATCCTTTAGAATAGATTACAAAATCACATTTTATCAGAAGTTGTATATCAACGCAAGTGAATATAGCGTGTTAATTATAAGCGAAAACGACTTGCGGCACCCCAACCCCATACACAGGCCATCGGGCTTAACCCACAACCCATAACCCACAACCACAAAACATGTGTCTTTTTTGACACAACGCCTTTGATAGAAAACCCTTGTATTTATTACACTTTGTAACAAATACGCAATTGGCATCGTTTATGCTATAGAGATAATAAAACCTCTACATTCCGCGACGCAGATTTGTGTAAGGAGTAAGGAGAAGGTAATGGAAAGATTAATTGTCAAAGGTGGAACCCGCCTTGAAGGAACGATTCCAATCAGCGGTTGTAAAAACGCTGTTCTTCCGATTGCAGTCGCCGCTGCCATCCTCGGCGACGGGGTCAGTGTACTCCATAATGTTCCGAACCTAACAGATGTCAACACCCTCCGCGCTGTATTGGAAGGACTTGGTGCAACAACAAAACTAAAAAATTCAACACTCTATATTGAACCCATAAACCATTTGGAGTACGAAGCACCTTACGAACTTGTGCGGAAAATGCGCGCATCCATTTATGTCTTGGGTCCGCTTGTAGCGAAATTAGGTAAAGCGAAAGTCTCTTTTCCAGGCGGTTGCGCTATCGGACCGCGACCTATCGACTTGCACATTCGTGGCTTGGAACACTTGGGTGCCGAAGTAACAGTACAACAAGGATACATTTACGCACAAGCGGAACACCTAACTGGTACAGAGATGTATCTCATGGGGCAACATGGACCCAGCGTCGGTGCAACGGCAAACATAATGATGGCCGCGACTTTAGCGGCAGGGACAACTATTATCCGTGGTGCAGCCCGTGAACCCCATATCTCCGACCTCGCCCACTTTCTGAATGCAATGGGCGCAGATATAGAAGGTATCGGCACCTCTGTCTTGACAATTCATGGTGTCAAACATCTCCACGGAACTGAACACACCGTTATCTCGGACGATGTGGAAGCAGGCACTTTCATAGTCGCTGGTGCTATTACCAGAGGCGATGTCTACGTTCAAGGCATCACAGAGCAACAACTTCCCGCTGTTTCTGAGAAACTCGTGGAGGCTGGCGTTGAGTTGGATTGGGATGCCAACGGCGTACGGGTCACAACCCCGCGCCAGATAAGAGGCATTGATGTCACGACAGCACCCTTCCCCGGCTTTCCGACAGATATGCAGGCGCAAATCATGGGCCTGCTCTGCCTCGCAACCGGAACCAGCGTCATCTCTGAAAATGTGCATACAGACCGGTTCATCCACGCCGCAGAACTAAACCGAATGGGTGCTGACATCATGCTTGATGGCAGTAAAGCCGTGATTAATGGGGTCCGCAGTCTCAGTGGTGCGCCGGTGATGGCTTCCGATCTGCGAGCAGGGGCAGTCCTCGTCGCAGCGGGTATGGCAGCCGCCGGTGAAACCGTTGTATCTCGTGTTTATCACATCGATCGGGGATACGAAGCCATTGAGCAGAAACTCAACGATATCGGCGCAAACATTACAAGAGTCGATGATTAAAAAGGAACAGTTATTCAGAAATGCTGCGAATTGTTGAAACCCATACCACAGAGGCTGATGTTTGCCTCTCAAAGTTGAAGGCGCGGGGTAAACTCACAGACGAAAGTATCTTGAAAACAGTCCGGCGTACGCTGAACGATGTGCAAGATGAAGGCGATAAAGCCGTTATTCGATATACCCGTAAACTCGATGCCCCGCGTATCTCAGTCAAAGAACTGAAAGTATCACAAGAAGAATTCGCGACAGCATACGCAGAGGTGCCATCTGAATTTATAGACGCAATTACACACGCCAGAACAAATATCGAAAAATTTCACCAGAAGCAGCTACGGACTTCATGGATGTCCACAGAACCCAATGGGGTCCTGCTCGGGCATCTGATTCGTCCCCTAAGGCGTGTCGGTGTCCACGTTCCTGCAATCAGTCAACTCCTCGTCTCCTCATTGTTGATGAGCGTTATTCCTGCTATCGTTGCCGGCGTTGAAGAGATCGCCGCCTGCATCCCCCCGATGCGCAATCGCGCTGTTAATTCCTATATGTTGGTTGCTGCTTCGGAATGTGGTATCCAAGAAATCTATAAATGTGGCGGCGCGCAAGCCGTTGCAGCCATGGCGTATGGGACCGATACCATTCCACCTGTCGATAAAATCGTCGGACCCGGAAACCTCTATGTTCAATTTGCAAAAAAAGAGGTCTATGGACACGTTGACATCGACAAATTAGCAGGTCCCAGCGAAATCCTCGTCATTGCTGACAGCACAGCCGACCCAGATTACGTCGCCGCTGATCTCATCTCGCAAGCAGAACACGGACCCGAATGTGCTACGATCCTCCTCACCCCTTCACTCGGGTTTGCAGAGCAGGTCAAAACAGCAATTGAGGTTCAAGGCGAACCCTTACCCCGCTATGACGAACTTACAGAGGCTTTTGAAAACTACGGTGTTGCCTTTATCACATCAGACTTAACGGAGGCATTCGCGCTCGCCAACGAAATCGCACCCGAACACCTCGAACTTCACATTGAAAACCCGTTTGATTGGCTTGGAGATGTCCGCAATGCTGGAGCAATCCTCATCGGTCCTTATTCGCCAGAAGCCGTTGGAGACTACATCGCAGGACCGAATCATGTCTTGCCAACAGGGAATGCCGCACGCTATGCCTCGCCACTCAGCATTGACGATTTCCTGAAGAAGTCAAGTCTCATCTCATACACCAAAGCGGCTTTAGCGGAAGTCACACCAGCAGTTGTTAAGTTGGCTGAAGTTGAAGGACTCGAAGGGCATGCCGCCGCCATGAAAATCCGTTTTGAAGAAGACTAAACCTACCACCAGCACTGGCGAGGTCTCCTAACCTCGTCCACAACGGCTAAATCTTCGTATACCTCACTAATATGTTGCCATGGGAGACACACAAGATGCTTTTCATTCCCCTCAGCCTATTGTTCCACCTTTCTGAACCCAACACCTCCAACGAAAAAATTCCTGTCCCACCTGTCGCGACGTTTTCAATCGTCGGATACGATGCCGAAACCGGGGCACTTGGGGTCGCTGTGCAATCCAAGTTTTTCGCTGTTGGCGCGGTTGTCCCGTGGGCGGAAGCCGGGGTCGGCGCGATTGCGACCCAATCTTGGGCAAACACAACTTACGGACCTAACGGCTTAAAACACCTCAAAAGCGGTCTTTCCGCTGAACAGACCTTGGAACGCCTTGTTGCGGATGACCCGGAACATGCCAAGCGACAGGTGGGTATCGTCGATGCGAAAGGGAATACCGCTAACTACACAGGTGATGAATGCAACGAATGGGCGGGAGCCGTCTCAGGTAAACACTACACGGCACAAGGGAACATCCTCGCCGGTGAAGAAGTCGTCAAAACAATGGGCAAGGCGTTTGAAGAAACAGAAGGTGAACTGGCTGATAAGCTAATGGCAGCACTTTTCGTAGGACAGGCAGCGGGTGGGGACACGCGCGGACAACAATCAGCCGCCTTGCTCGTCGTTCAGGAGCGCAGCGGCTACGGGGGTTTCAATGACCGGTACATCGACCTGCGCGTAGACGATGCCGAGAAACCTATTGAAGAACTTCAACGATTGTTAGAAATTCACAAAGAATTAGTGCCTCGGTAGGAATAGCATCAGGTAAATTTGTATCACTCATCCAACATAAGGGGCGGTCGTTTAAAACGGGAACGAATCTGGTTCGCCGTTGATAGGATAACCGGCACCCGAACAAGCCGACGCTCCAACCGACGTTTACCAGGAAAGTCACTGATAATCAGTCCAGTCAAAATCGTCAATACGCCTTGCCCAGGTATGCCAGGCAGAGACAGAAGTACACCGACAATAACAAGCAGCCCCCCGAATGCGTTCTTCAAGAAAAATAAACAGATACGAAAAATAGGATTCTTGATGCGTTGAATCCTTCTTTCCTTCTTGAAATAATCTTCGGGCAACGACATGAGTAACATTGTAGAACCGACAATGCTTGCAATAAAACTTACGACAGAGAAAATAGCAAGCAAAACCCAATGTTCTATAAACCAGTTGCTAAGCATGTGCCAATAAACTTTAAGGTCAATAAACGCCAAAAAAGTTCCTCTCGTACATTAGCGACGCGAAACAGCACCGCCGTCAATCGTCATAATATCCCCACTAATATAGGCGGCTTCGTCGGAAGCGAGGAATAATACCGCCCCAATGTAATCCCATACCGTCGCGCCCCGTTCAAGTAGTGGCGCGTCTGCGGAAGCAGGCGGTAAATCCGGTAGGGTATCATCGTCCGGAAGGTTTTGTGAAGCATTCATACCTGTTGGGGCACCGCCACCGGGGGCAACTGCATTTACAGTAATACCGTGCGGACGGAGTTCTAACGCTAAACTCCGAGTGAGGCGATTCAGGGCAGCTTTACTCACACAATAACTGAGAACGCCAACGTGCGACTCCTCGGCATAGATAGACGAGTTGTTAATAATACGACCCCGTATCCCAGCTGCTATCATCACCTGAGCAACCGCCTGTGCACATAACAGGCACCCTTTTACATTAACCGCCATCACCCTATCAAATTGCGCCGACGTGACCTCAAACAGCGGTTGTCTACCGAGGATCCCTGCATTGTTGAACAAAATATCAATGCGTTTGAAGGTCGCTACCGCTGTGTCTACAGCGTGTTGAACCTGCTCAGGGACAGTGACATCCAAAGGCACAGCGATAGCCTTTCCACCTCCGGCGCGCACTTCCGCTGCAACAGCATCCGCACGCCTACCACCAGCGACGACCACAGCTGCACCTTCACGCGCAAACGCTAAACATGCAGCCCTGCCGATACCCAATGGACCGCCACCACCTGTCACAAATGCTACCCGATTTTCAAAACGCATTGAAGATTTCCTATATCTATTTTTTTATTCTTCTCTTTACTCGCATTAATCCTATTTTATCATAACGCCTTCTCATTTTGCAAGGTTTCATTTGATTTGTAATAGCGCACTTAATTCTTCAGTAAACGCAAAACTGAATACCCATGTGACTTATATCTGAAACATATCTATCAATTTTTAGTTGACAAATAAAAATAAAAAAATTATTATAATTAACAACGCAGCATGACCTATCAACATCACGCATAACTTCGCGTTGCTAAAAGAAAAAGGAATCCTTATATTGGAACGAACCCAAAAACCTATCCGCTGGTGGCCCCTTCTCATTATTCTCTCTCTTGCCGTTCTGGGCATTGTGGTAACATGGATCCTGTACGTTGGTCAACGCCAAAACAAGATTATGCTAACATCCGCAATAGTCATTCTCGCCGTCTTTTTGGGGTTTTTGTGGTTGTTATGCTTTTCTCGATTGAGATGGCGGACGAAACTAATCACTTGTGCTATAACCGCTTTGGGAATTTTTACGCTTGCAACACTATTCCCATTCAAAGGAGTCAGTGGAGACTTCGTTCCCATATTTGAGTGGCGATGGCAAGAAAAACCTTCAATTTTCCAAGCCAATTCCAGTAGTATATCTGACACCCAAAAGCAAATAATAAACTATCCGCAATTCCTTGGACCCAATCGGAATGGCGTCGTGACGAGCATTAAGCTCAGCCTTGACTGGGAAACACATCCACCGAAATTAATATGGCGGAGACCGGTAGGTGCTGGCTGGTCAGGCTTTGCAGTCGTTGGGAATACCGCAATCACACAGGAACAGGAAGGCGACTGGGAAAAAGTCGTCGCCTACGACTTACACACCGGTGAGATGCTCTGGAGCCATCAAGATCAGGCACGCTACTATACCTCAGCGGCAGGACTCGGGCCGCGCGCAACGCCAACGATTTCGGAGGACAGCGTCTATACCGTCGGTTCAACCGGAATTCTCAACTGTTTGGATTTTGAAACGGGCGAACAACATTGGACAACGAATATCTTTGAAGAAAATGGTGCAGAACCCCCACCTTGGGGGATCAGTATCTCTCCCCTCGTCCTTGGTGAATTGGTGATTGTCAGTGCCGGTGGTGCAGTGGCTTATCACAAAGAAACCGGAGAAATCGCATGGACGGGACACCGGACACAGAGTGGTTATAGCTCACCAATGCTGACAACCTTAGCAGACACTGAACAAGTCGTTCTCTTTAACCAAGGGGTAATCACAGCGCATGAACCGCTAACGGGCGAACTTTTGTGGAAGCAGCCGTGGGTGAAAGCGTATGCAGAATGCGTCGCGCAGCCCGTACCGCTCCCTGATAACCAACTCCTTGTTTCGACAGGCTATGGGGGGGGTGCCAAATTGTTTCAAATTTCCCGTAACAACACAGGCGAATTTGACGTTTCTACTCTATGGGAAACCATATACCTGAAAGCCAAATTTACGAACATTATTTATCACGAAAATTACCTCTATGGACTCGACGATGGTATCTTTGCCTGCATAAATCCAGTTGACGGTAAACGTCAATGGAAGCGGGGTAGATACGGACATGGGCAAACACTCTTGATTTCAGATGTCCTACTCGTCCTCACCGAATCCGGCGAAGTCGTACTGATAGAACCAGACCCTGAAAATCATAAAGAACTCACACGGTTCGCCGTCCTAAAAGGTAAAACATGGAATACACCTGCACTCGCTGGTGCCTATCTACTCGTCAGGAATGATCAAGAGGCAGCGTGCTACGAATTGGCAATCAGAGATACCAACCGAGAATGAAGCGAAGTTGACACAGCATAACTGCAACTTCAATTTACTCTGGCATCCACTGAGCGTGGAAAATGAGAAAGGAAAAGGACAACAGCATGTTCGGATTCATACGTAAATTAAATATACTATTTATCTGTTGTAGCATCGGATTCTTACTCCCGATATTTACGCTCTCCGCGGCGACCTATAAGAACATTCCAAGAAGTCTTCAGAAAACAATTGATTCGCCTCTTGAAGCCCATTTTGAACAGCATATCAAACGCCAGCGAAGTCGTAAAATCTTGGCTACAACCGACCGAACAAGCTTTGTTGTCTATGATATTACCAATAATAAGAAATTGGTGTCGATTAACGAAAATCGACAAACGATGGCAGCATCGCTCATTAAAAGCTTCGTTATGCTCGCTTATTTCCATGAAGTCAGATACGGACGGCAAACACACACCGCCGCAAATAAGGGACACTTGCGCGCAATGATTCGAGTGAGCTCAAACCCGTCAACGAACTATTTTATCCGCCTCCTCGGAGGACCCGCACGCGTGAATCGGATACTCCAAGCCAATTATCCGTATTTTAAGCAAACCCGAGTGGTTGAATATATTCCAAGAGGCGGACGGACCTATAGAAATATGACATCGGCACGCGACCTAAGTCTGTTCTGCTTGCAGCTTTGGAAAGGAAGACTCCCTTATTCCGATAAGATGAAGTACTACCTGAACCTCAAAAATGGGGATTATATCTTTAAACATACCTACATCCCTTCATCAGTTGAAGTCTACAACAAAACCGGAACCGTCTATGGATTGGTCGGAGATGGTGGGATATTGGTACTCCGCGATCAGAAAGGTAATCCGAAACCTTACGTCTTTATCGGAATGATTGAGGATAGAACGAAGACAAGCCGCAGAAACCGATGGCAATCCTTTACGACATGGAAGAATCGGCGAGCCTATATCTTGCGACGGCTCTCCGAACAGGCTTACAAGTACATCTACGAAAGGCATTAAGGTGGTAACTTAGCACGCCGCTAACTGCTCGCTATTTGGGTATCTCTATGCGACGTATCATTGACATCGGCAGACGTATCGAACTCGTACCAATCGATCCGCACTTCCACGACATCACTATCGGACTCTATCAACAACAATCGGTCAATACCACTACGGGAAAAGAGATGCCTCTCTTTCTCGTCCATACCTACAGCCATATCGCTGGTGCCGCCGAAAGGATTGAAGCGGTGAGGCAAGGAATGCAGGGGCTTGGTGGAATGCTGAAAACAACGGAGGGTCTCCTCTATTTTCCGTGTGGACGTGCGCATCAAGCTGCCTGTCGTCGCGTCTTTTTAGAAGCCTGCAAACTCGCACCGGGAACCCGCATTGAACCGCGCCCCCTACATACGATCGACAAGAAATCACGGCTCACGATCACGGTCAATTCCACTGGAGACGGCGTATATTCTGTCGCAGCAGATGGCGAGGGGAGAGGCGCAGCACGACGCATCGCTGCGATCGCAGCGGGGTTAGCGAAATTAGGGGAAATGGAAGACACCGGAGCCGATAACAGGGATACAGTTGCTTTTGATTGCGCATACTCCCACGATGCACTCATTGGGCTCCTACTCACCCGTGCCCCAAACGTCAGAGTCGCTTTACGGGAAGAGGAGATGAGTGCATCGCGCGGTGTCCTCTCTGCACCCAGCCAACAGATGTAAAATGGTTGGCGGTTATAAGTTAAACATGAACTCGGTCTAACAGTAACAGCGATTTTGAGAGACACAACCCAATTGTAATGCCTCTCTCTTGTACCACAAACTTTTAGTTTGTGGCCCATGTGCCTGACCGTTCAAACAACCTCAGACTCTAAATTGAACGCATACCCAAAAAATAGGGGTACAATCATGAAAGCGCAATCTGGGAAAATGAGAATCGCAATCGGTTTTGATTCAGGATTAGCGAATTGTGGATATGGCGTTGTCGCTCGCGGCGGCAGTGGATTCGTCTGCTTAGCACACGGTAATATCCAAACCGATTCAGATGCGCAGCGGCCCGATCGACTTTTGAAAATCTATCAGCAAGCCATGGAGTTGATAACCGAATGGAACCCCTCCAAAATCAGTATAGAATCTGTTTATTGGAACCGAAACCAGAAAAGTTGCCTACCGACCGCAGAGGTGATTGGGGTTTTGCAACTCGCCGCTGTCCAGAACGATGTTGAAGTTATGATGCTCTCTCCACAATCCGTCAAATCTGCTGTTACCGGCATCTCCAATGCCTCCAAAACACAAGTCATGCGAATGACCCAAAAACTCTTGGGTATGAAGAAACCTGTCACACCCAGCCACGCTGCAGATGCCCTGGGATGTGCGATCGCAGCACTACTCAGTAGAAACACCCCATCTTTAAAGCATAAAAGAACAGAGGCAAAAAATGCAAAATCAGACTATCAAATCAATGAACGGACGTGAGCGTGTACTCGCCGCCCTTCGCAATGAACCCACCGATCGCACACCGGTTTGCAACCCAACATCCGTGGCGACTGTTGAACTCATGGACCTCGTCGATGCCCCATTCCCGCAAGCGAATCGGGAGCCGGAACTCATGGCGCGCCTCGCAGCGACAAGCTACACCGAACTCGGATTTGATTCTATCATGCCGGTTTTCTCAATCATCCAAGAATCGAGCGCACTCGGATGCAAAATCCAGTGGGAGCAGAAGGACAACTGGCCCACTGTTAAAATGCGCGAACCCATCTGGGAGGATGTCGATGACATTACGGTTCCCGACGATTTCTTGACACACCCTGATACCCAATGTGTCCTTGAAGCCATCAAAATCCTGAAAAAAGAATACGGCGACGAAATCGCTGTCATCGGAAAGACGATGGGACCTTGGTCACTCGGCTACCACTGCTTCGGTGTTGAACCCTTCCTCTTACTATCTCTTGACGATCCGGGCAAGACGAAACTTGCACTGGATCGAATGAAGGAAGCGACTGTACAATTCGGGGTCGCACAAATCGAGGCAGGCGCGGACGCTCTTACCCTGCCAGACCACGCTACAGGCGACCTCGTTAGCGGTGAATACTACCAACGCTACCTCCGAGACCTCCACATTGAATTCGTTGAACGCATCCCGATCCCCTTAATCTTACACATCTGTGGACGGACGGTTGATCGAATGGAGTACATCGCACAGACTGGGATGGCAGCGTTCCACTACGACTCTAAAAACGAGCCACAGGAATCGATGGAAATCGTGCAAAAACGTATTGCACTCGTTGGGAACATCAATAACCCCGAAACGTTATTTGCCAAAGAACCAGAAGACGTTAAAGGGGAAGTCGTGAAGAATCTTGAAGCGGGTGTTCCACTAATTGGACCGGAGTGCGCGATTCCGCTACAAACGACTATCGAAAACCTTCAAGCAATCCCAGAAGCGATACAGGAGTGGCATCGCACACACGCATAAACCACACACGGAGAAATTAATGAGACAATTCGTCTGTCTTTTGCTAATGGCAAGCCTCATGCTGACTGGTATGACCTTGAGCCACGCGCAAGATGTTGACTTCGACCCTTTGAGTGCTGCTGATGTCAATGCCGACGGCACTGTAAATATCCTCGACCTAACCCTCATCGCTACCTACTTCGGTGAGACACCGACTGGAAACCAACCCACTGCCGCCGATGTTAATAGAGACGGAACTGTCAATATTCTCGACTTAACATTAGTCGCAAGCCATTTCGGTAAGAGATCTGGTATCCCTTTTGAAGTCACGGATGCAACTTTTGACGAGATCGTTTTGGGTGCTGAACTCCCTATTGTCGTAGAATTTAAAGACGATACCTGACCCTTCTGCATATTGATGCGGCCGGTGGTCGCAGAAGTCGCACTGGAATATCGTGATACCTTCAGTTTCGTCAAACTGGATGTAAACACACAGCCAGAGAAAACCGCTGCATACCAAATTCGGGGAACGCCTACCTATATTGTATTTCAAGATGGAGAAATTTTAGGAGGTTTTAGGGGAGCAATGCCAAAAGCTGATCTGGTACAACGCGTTCTCGACCTTTTAGGCATTGAAGATACTGAATAAACCAATTCAATACAAGGAAATAAAAACAGATGAAAAAAATCATTTGCCCGTTCCTTATACTCGGCTTAACCCTGCTCTGCCTGACAACAGGTCACGCCCAAGAGGCGAATCTTGATACCTTGAGAGCAGCTGATGTTAATGCCGATGGCACGATAAATATCTTGGACCTGACGTTTATCGCCTCGCATTTTGGCAAGGCGGTCACAGCAGATCAGATGCCGAATCCAGACGTCACCGGTGACGGTATCGTTAATATCCTTGACTTGGTCCTCGTTGCCGGACAGATGGGAAAAACCGTGCGTTCACCTGCGGCGTTTGTCAGTGCGAATCCAGAGGCTGAGTCGCAGCTTGAGGTCAACGACACCATCACCCTCACTTTCGATAATATGCCAGAAGACGTTAGGGTAAGCACAGGGATCGCTACAATCGCTAACAAGACCGTAACAATCGCAGGTCCATTTGACCCAGGTGCACTCGCTCTGACGATCACTTGGCTGGATGGCACCCAAACGCTCAACTATAACGTCAGACAACCTGCAACGTTTGTCAAGTCGAGACCGGTAGAGGGTGCGAACCTTGATATGGACGATACGATTACGCTCACTTTCGACAACCCACCCGAGGATGTTGAAGCCAGCACAGGGGTCGCTACTGTTGATGGTAAAGCCGTGAAAATTACAGGTCCTTTTGAACCGGGCGATCTCACTTTGACAATCACTTGGTTGGATGGCACCCAGACGGTCACCTATACTGTCAGACCACCCGTGGCGTTGGTCAGGGCAAGACCAGCAGCCGGCGCGATGCTTGATGGGGACGATACCATTACGCTTACCTTTGACAGAAGACCAGAGGACGTTACAGTCTCCTCAGGTGATGCAGAAACCACCGGCAGGTTTGTGGACATCACGGGTCCGTTTGATCCAGGGCGCCTCGCTTTGACAATCACTTGGAAGGACGGAAGCCAAACACTCACCTACACCGTCCGTACACCCGATACCGATGCACCTCGAATTACAGGTGGTACCATCAGTGATGGCGACAAGGACATTAAGTCTGATGTGATTAACACGCGGGCACGGATTGAAATTGATTTCAATGAAGAGGTAACTGGAAACATCGCACTGCAAACCACAGGAGGTGTTGATGTCGGTTGGCTCGGCGAAGTTGATGAAAAAAAAGGAATTCTCGAACTGGTCAAGGGTAAAGAACTTGACAGCGGGACCAACTACATTATTACCGGGAAAGTTAGCGACGCTGCAGGCAACGCAACCGATCTTGACATCACCTTTACGACTGAAAGTAGAACCTCTGGGATACCTTTCACAGTCACCGATGCGACCTTTGCGACGCTTGTACTCGGATCTGAGGTACCTGTCGTGCTTGAATTCTGGAAGGATGGGTGACCGTTCTGCCAAAGGATGGCGCCAGTTGTCGCCCAAGTTGCTTTAGAAAACCGAGATACATTTGCTGTTGCGAAAATGAATATTGCCGAGGGGCCGCAAACGCATCGAAAATATCTGGTCAGGGGACATCCGACTTACATTGTGTTCAAAGATGGAAAGGATGTCGGACGTATCGCGGGTGTGAAAACGAAAGGTCAGCTGCTGCAGAATATTCTCAATGCTATAAACAAGTAAGGAAAATAGTAGTTTATCAAGACTTAGGGCGGATTACGTATCCGCCCTTCTTTATTTTTCCATCACAGACCTCTTTGTAGCGTACGGGGTTAGCCTACGTCCATTACAGCCTTTCCCGATGATAGAACCACCACTCCACAAACAAAACAATCAGCGCGAGGAATGCCGGAAAACGCCACACCTCCTGTGCCATCGGTTGCAAACCTGTTTCAAGGGATGCCGAGACGTTTCCCCCTTCCGGTTCTACTCTCTTGGAATATGAGAGTGTGGACGTGGCAGTGTCCAGCAGGTTGACCGTGAACCGTTCCAATTCCCTCCCGTCATCAGCGAAAAGCGTATAGACACCCACGAGATCCGCCTCAGTGAATACTGCATTGTTTACCGTGACCATCGTTCCATCAGGCTTTTGGACGCGAAACGGCATATTCGTGTTTTCTAACGCGATGATGACCTGCTCTCCGGTTCTGAATGCGTGTCGGCTTCTGCCTATCTGAGACCCAAGGGTCTGAAGTGGGGCAACGCCTGCTTCAAACCACGCTAAACACTGATAGACAAACAGCGGTCCCGGGATAGACACCGCGAACGTGGATATTTCTGGATTGAAGGCATCAAACTCGAAAACGAGCGATTGCGTGTCGGCTTCGGGGTTCCCGAGCCAGATTAGTGAACCCTGCTCCGTCTCAACAAGCGAATGTCCCCAGATGGGTAGGTCTCGATACACAGATTCCCGCACTTGTAATCCTTGTAATGAAACATCTGCCATGAGTGGATGCGCAGTATCTACTCTGATGACGCGTGCAGATCCACTACTGCTCTTTACAGCAGAAGCATCGGGAACCTGAACGAACGGCAGGTTACTGCCCGGATTAATAAAGATGAGACGCGCTCGGGAAGCGACTTCAAAAGTACCACCGAACGTCTCACGTCCAGCAGGAGTGCTACCATCAAAAACCGCTATATCGGCATCACCCGTCCCGTGATAATCTGTTGGGAGAACTACATCTAAATCCACATGGCTCCCGTACGCACGCAGTAACTCAGGCAGCAGAGACTTCTGATTGTCGCTGACAAGTAAGATTTTCAAAGGTGATACACCCGGTAGGATTGCGGAGACACTGTTATCGAGCGAAAAATCGTCTGTTATTCCAAGATGGACACTGATAACCTTTCCCGCTAAACCCCTTGGATCCCCAGAAAATAGCACAGATTGGGTCGTCTCCGAAGGGATACTTATCCTTCTGTCATCAAGAGGCGCGTTTTCCACTGCCAATTGAACGTTGAATGCGCTGGAGGTCCGTGTGAAATTTTGGATGCCGACCAGGATCTCGTATTGATCTCGCACGAGGGCAACGCTGAACAGGACAATACCTATATTTTCGGCATCCGCACCGACGGGTATTTTATGAAGCGTCAGCGGGAGGTCTGGTAGGTTTTCAAAAGTATCGCTAATAAAAAAGACTTGGTCTTGCGGTGAGTCGGTGTAGCGTGTTACAGCGTCAAAAACCGGACGGAGATTGCGAGGGGCGTGGGTCGGTGTGATATTCTCTATGGCACGTTGGAGTAGTGCAGTATCAGTCGTGAAGGCTTGTTGGATATAAGCACCCGTCCCTTGCGTCGCCATGAGCATGATCCCACCGCCCGCAGAGATTTGTGCAATCTGCTCCAATGCAGCCACCTTTGCGAGCGAAAGCCGGGTCTGCCCACTTTCTTCTGCCAGTATACTCGCAGAATTATCAATAATGAGAATCGCCTTTCCGGGCATGAAGCCAGGTCTACGCAATGTGGGACGCGCCACACTGCACGTAAGGAGGAGCAAAAAAAGCACCTGTAGAAGTGGAAGCAGTAGATTCCGAAGCCGTTGGAACGGGACATTGGCTCTCCGATCCTCGTCGGTGGATAGCCAATGCATGATGCTCGGAACAAGGTAGGTATAGCGGCGCAACTTTAAGAAGTGCAGGAACACTACGATCGGAATTGCACCCAACAAATAAAACGCAGCAGGATTCAGAAATTTCATGTTCGTCTCCGTGCGGTTTTTGGTACAACTCACAGATCCTCAAAACTTGCTGTTAACAAGTGCTTTTGCCTTCCTCCTTTCTGCCCTCCTTCCAAAATACGTAGCCTGAAACGTAGTGGAAGGGTTTTTGCTTGGGTGTTTCTTCAGGGCTACGCAAAGGAGTGTGAAGTCTCCAGCCTATTTTACCGAACCGCAAGGAACGTTAAGAATCTTCTTTTTCTTTTAGGTTTTCCAGTATTTCATCGGCTTCCTGTTTACCGACTTCTCCGTAATCTTGCATACGTTCACACGCCGCCCGCACCTTGTCGTGTTCGTCAAGTTCCAGATAGAGATCCGCTAAATTCTTGTGCATCTCTCGAAACACACCGGGCCAATTCCGATCGCCTTCCCTCTCAATAATACGCGTTGCGTTCGTAATCGCAGTATTGACGATCTCGTCTAATTCGGCTTTCTCCTCATTTGAGATATGAAACTCCGGCTGTTGACGTTTTTCATTGTAGTCTTTGAGTTCCTTAAGTGCTGCGTCGCACTCGTTATATGTTTTTTCGATGCTCAGCGCACCCTCAAAAATCTTTGATAAAAATCCTAATTTCATAAAATCTCCTTTGCATTAGCGGTCAGCAATCCCTGCTAACGCCAATTCCGCTGACCGCTCATAGTCAATTAGAAATCAGTTTTCAGTGCTCCCCAGGTCACTGCCAATTTGTCGTGCGCCTCAACAGCAAGCACCCCCGGCACGCTTAGTTCCATTGATTCTTTCACCTCGTCCTCAGTCAACGCTTTGGCATATATGACGACTTCATCAATAACAGCGTCTTCTACTTTGTGGAGGTTAGGGTTTTCACCTGCCCCGATGTAGATTGCCGCCTCTTTGAATTTGGGCCACTTGAAATTCTCCTTCTGTTCACCGATAAAGTCCCCGTTGACATAGATCTTTCCGTCAACACCATCAGCGACCAAAACGTAGTGATACCATTCATCTAACTCAAATTGGTAATTTGCGAGGCTTTTGTCAGCGTGATGTCCAGCATCCCAGAACGGATTGAAACCCGGATTCACCATTGTCCGAAATTCGCAACACCCGCCCGCAGCAGCTTCGATTGAGATAATCCCATCATACGAGGCGTGTTGATGCAGATAAAACCACGCTTCCATCGTGATCTCCGTTTTCTCGCCGATCGGAACGATAAAATCATTCTGAGCCATCTGGACGACCCCGCCGTTCAGACGGATTGCTTTGTTGAACGCCCCATCAACAAGCGAACCTTTTCCGACCAATTCAGCATCGTTGCCGTTACCAGAATCATCTGTGACTTTATTGCCACTCAGTTTATCGAAAGAGTAATAGACAAGGATATCTTCCTCCTCAACAGCGTCCGAGAGACTCACAGCGAATATACAGACGATTGAAAGCCCAAACAAGAATAGATGTTTACACATTTTCACACCTCCCGAAGTACAAACACGATAATTTTAACATAAGTTTGAATCTTGCTAATGCATTATACAACAGATTCGGAATTATAATCAATGGGAAATGGCTATTAGCGATCAGCCATCAGCCAACAGCGATTAAGCTTGTCAGTTCGCAGATTAAGTGCTACAATGACACTATGACTTTTCTTGAAGCAATCCTCCTTGGTATCCTACAAGGTCTAACCGAATTCCTACCCGTTAGCAGCTCAGGACATCTCGTCTTGGCACAGCAATTTCTCGGACTCAAGGAACCCCTTGTCTTCTTCGATGTGATGCTTCACGTCGGCACATTAGCCGCTGTACTCGTCGCATATCGTGATGCCATAAGGCAATTAGTGGTAGGCGGATTTTCTACGCTTGGAAACTCGCAATTGTGGAAACAGCCAAGGACGACGCTTAGCACCGCACCTGAACTGAAATTTATCTATTTGATATTGCTCGGTTCAATACCAACAGGTGTTATCGCAGTAGTATTCAAGACGCAGTTAGAATCCTTTTTCGAGGAGGTCCGTATTGTGAGTGTCATGCTAATCCTCACCGGTGTAATTCTCCAACTCCCGCGACTCCGCAGAAAGAATACCGATAATCCTGACGAATCCGTTGGAAAATTGAAAACGTGGCACGCACCACTCATCGGGATCGCACAAGGATGTGCGATTACACCCGGTATCTCTCGTTCTGGAACAACCATCTCATTAGCACTGTTTTTAGGGATGCCAGCAAAGACAGCGGCGGAATACTCTTTCCTACTCTCGATTCCTGCCATCCTCGGTGCAGTTGCGCTGAAGATCCGAGACCTTGAAGACACAACGATAGCAATTCACATCGTCGGTGGCGGCATGCTCGCTGCGTTTATCGTCGGTTATATCGCCTTGCGGTTTCTACTCGTCGTGCTGAACCGAGGCAAGTTCTCGCTTTTTTCGTACTACTGCATCGCCTTAGGGCTAATCTCCCTCTTAATCGCTTTAACCCAATAAGTTGCGATACATCCAAGCACCCGCTTATTATAGTGCCGAATCTCTGGAACCACACCGACACTGCTCAAGATGTCGCATATTTTCTGGTCATTTTGCAGCGTGTTTCGTATCCACTTCTTCCCAGTGCACCGATAGATCAGACTCGCCAAATACATCTGTAAGGGTTTCAGTCTGAAACGCTTGAGATAGCGGAGCGGAAACCCTAAACCGTGTCCAGAAATCGCCAGTGTACCTCCCGGTTTTAACACGCGTGCGAGCTCGGTTAAAGCGACGCTGTCATCTGGCACATGTGGCATCACGAGGAAACAGGTTACGAGATCAAAGGTCTCGTCTGCAAAGGGTAAAGTCGGGAGCGCAGCACACATCAGGCGAGGTGTTTCGGCAGATTGCTGATTTAACTTCTCGATGTGAGAACGTCCACCCACCAAGAAACGCGTGTCAACATCGACACCAACAAGGAGTTCCGGAACATCAGCAGAGAGTGCGACAAGAAGGTTTCCGGGTCCGCAACCGACATCCAGTACGCGTTTGCCGGTTGCATCAATATCTAACGCCTCGAGTTGTTTCCGCGTCGTACCACGTTCCAATTCGCGATAAGCGTTCTGAATGTAGGCAGCGTGCCATTTTGTCAATTCGTTTTTCATCTACGCCACAATAGGGAAGTCACCCATCTGCTAATCCGTTGCGGAATCGTCGTCAGTTCCGCCCGGAAAAGGGTGAGTCCAGCAGTATCGGTAATCGGGACGGCTTTCAGCTGATACGGTGATGTGTCTAACGTGTTCCATCCAATCTCGGTTGTCCGAGCGGATCGGAACCCACCCGCCTTTACAACCTCAACCTCGCGTTCGCTCCAGTCGCCGTTCGGATAACTAAAATGCGTACATTCAATCCCCAAACTTCCTTCCAAATCCGTTTTGCTTCCAAGAATTTCCTGCTTACATTCCGTTTCTGTGCAGCGCGGTAAGATAGAATGGAACTGGGTATGGGGTTGGAAGTTAACGTACGCCGCCATCTCTTTGATTTCGGACATGTTGAGTGCCTGTCTGTCTGGATATATCTTTTCGGGTTCAAAATCAGCCGTGTTTTTGAGATGTGCCAATCGTTCTGCGTTCGAGAGTCTTTTGAGTCGCTCTTTCTCCGCTTTGGATTGTCCATCTACTTTAAACCAGAAATGTCGGTGCGTATTGATAATCCGTGTGCAGACGTAGAGCGTCGGGCAAATCTGGTATTGCTTGAAAATCGGCAAAAGCTCAAAATTCCCTGCGTGTCCATCGTCAATGGTAATCACAACACTTTTCGGAGGAATCTCTGAAAAATCGGATCGATGGATACCTGCCACGAGTGTATCCAGTGAAATAAGCGTGTAGTGGCGAGAGAGGAAGGCGATATGTTTCGCGAAAACCGCGGGTTTCGGATCGTGATAGAGGAGGACAGCAACCCGATTCTGACACACCCACTCTCGAATGAAAACAGGTATACCCAATAGACACACGACGGAGGCGACTACATTTTTAAGGAAACTCCGCATTTATTAACCCGCCCTACTGTTCCGATAAAAATTGTCGGTAAATATCTTCCAATTTCCGCATGGATTCCGCACTATCAAATTTCTGCTGAATCGTTATCCGTGCGTTTCTGCCCAACGCCATCGCAGAATCAGGTTGCGTCAACACCCAATTCACCGCTGCTGCCAATACCTCTGGATTTCGTGGTGGGACCCGAATACCGTTCTCCCCACTCTCAATCAAGTCCGCAATTCCACCGACATCTGACGCTATACACGGCATCCCGACCCCCATCGCTTCAATCAGCGCATTCGGTGAACTCTCATGCAGCGACGGCAGCACAAAGACATCCGCTGTCAAAAGCACAGAAAAGACATCTTCACAGAAACCGGGGAAATCCACTCGCTCCGAGAGTCCATGCTTTTCTACAAGGGCGCGGAGTTCTGGCTCTAATTCTCCGTCACCGAGAAACGTGCATCGCCATGGCATCTCTTTCGGATCAAGCATACGCAACGCCTCAATCAGATAGCGATGCCCCTTTTCAGGAGCAAAGCGTCCAACGCTTACAATTGACTTCTCGTGGGTATCGCCTCGGTGTTGTTGAGACCATTCTTCGGTGGGTAATTCTATTAGATTCGGGATGCTGAGAATCTGTTTGTCTGGATAGCGTTGGTAGAGATGCCAGGCAATCTCTGCGGAATTCGTTAGGAGAACATCAGTAGGATTGTAGATAAGTTTTTCTGTCAACCAGAGCCGAAATTTGCCGTACCTCGCGTGGTAATCACCGCGCTGTGAGGCAATGAACGGCACTTTACGCCAAAACCCACATCTCCGTGAAAGTCCACAGAGGAAATTGGAATACCACAACCAACTGTGTACGATGTCCGGCTTTATTGAATTGACAATACCACCGAGGGCAAACGCCTTTTCCAGTAATCGCTTAGGTCTATTTTCACCTATCAGCGTAGCAACGTCCCGAACACAGGACATTTCAAGGAGTTCGGACACACGTTCCCCTTCAGCACGGGTCAGCACGACGTACGCCTCATACTGCTCCGCTGGCAACCGGTCTAAAGTCTTGAGTAATTGCGATTCGGCACCGTCTTTTGTCATAGAGTCGATGACGTAAAGAATTCGCATAAAGATCGCTATTCGCTATTCGCGGTTCGCTATCACCAATATGTATAAAGCAACACTTCTCCAACGATGAGTTGCGCCGTGAGGATGCCCCCAACCCAATAGAGATCGGATATCGGGCGATCTACAAGGTGTTTGGCGACAGGAATCACGAAAAACGGCACCATGAAGATCCAGATGCGCTCCACCTCCATCGTAAACAAGGTGGAAAATGTGAAAAAGAGAAGTGTTAGCAGGAAACCGATGACGAAACCGTCTAACTTTTCATGACGGAGTATCCAAGGAATACGTGGGTCATAACGCTCCTGTACCAATGAGCGTCCCTCCCGCCGCCATTCCGCTATTGCGGATACGACCTGTCGGAGCCAAACAGTCGTTATCGGAAGCCCTACACCAATGAGGAACGCGAAGAGGTTGGCAAAACTCAGGTGAAGATAGCGTGAGAGGCTTTCATAACCCGTCCCCATTCCCATCTCATCTTTTGCAATAGCTGCCAAGAGTGCCTCAATCGGACGAAACCCGGTCAGTATGAAAAGTATCAGATAAAATCCGATGAACCCCGAAGCCGCAGAGAGTAAAACCTTCAGATACTGGACAAATTGCTTGCGTTCCAGCAACGGGATAACACACAGAAAAACACCGACGACAACCGTTGAATACGTCATGAACATTCCGAGTGCCAGTGAAAGTCCTGTTAGCAAACTATACGGACGAAATTCGTGCCACGTTTGATCGGGTAAGGTCTCCCGTGCCCGCGCTTCATAAAAGAGGTAGACACTCAGAATTGGGAAAACACTGAACGGACCGTCCATCGACGTACCGGTGAACATCACGAAGTTTGGCGTAATCAGAAAAAGAAGGAGGGCATAGCGAGCGACCTTTTCACCGTAGAGCCGTTCGCCGAGGTAATAGAGCGGTATCACCGTCAGCGCAGTGAAGACGATTGAAATTAGGGATGCCGATACAAGATTGTAACCGAAGATCTTGCTAAAGAGCCATAAGAAAATTACACCCCCCGGCGGATGCGTGCGCGTATGCCCTGAGAGTGTATCAAATAATTCCGGTTTGCTATAATCCCGTAGAAATGCGCCGAGTCCGAGTTCATCAACCCGTGGCACATCGCCGTAATACTCCAACGAAGTTCGCGTATACGGCTCCAAAAGCCCTAAGACTCGGCTGCTCTCGCCTTCTTTTTCAATCTCGCGGTAGCCGTCAATTAGGGCAACACTCACGTTAATCGCAACGAAACAGAGAATCGCTATCCAGATTAAACGTCGCGCAGACACACCGGAAAGCAGATACTTGTGGCAGAGATACAGAAAACCGATACACACCACAAGAGCAGGCAATACCCATAAACTCAAGTCGAAACTCGGTTCAGCGTAAAGTGGGACAATGTGCGTTCTATACCGTACCGCACCGAGATTGACGGCTGTCTCACGCATGCAGTAAAACAGGAATAGGTGATAGACACAGAAAAATAGCGCGAGCAATCCAATCTGGAAGGGCATTAATCGAACTGCTTTTTGGATAGACTGCCAAAGATTGTTCATTTTCTTTATGAGACGGTTTCGCCCTGCGTTGCCTGCAACTCCTGTGCAGCCGCTAACAATGCGTTTGCTAAAAATTCAGGATTAACTTCATCTCTGCCACGGAACGTGCGCACACGCTCGCCACGGACCTTCAAGACAGCAAGTTCTCTGCCCCCTAAATGGATACCCACCTCAGCGTTGCGCGTTTCACCCGGTCCGTTAACTTCACATCCCATCACAGCTACCGGAATCTTTATGCCGTGCTTCTCCAGAAGTTCCTCAGCAACCGCAACGATGTTCTCATAATCCGCACTCGGGTCACCACGACCGCAGAACGGACAAGAGACGACATCCAGCATATCCGATGCCATACCAAGGGCACGCAGAAGTTCTTTCGCAGTCAGGACCTCTTCAACAGGGTCACCCGTAATTGAGATGCGGATCGTATCCCCAATCCCTTCTTGCAAGAGCGTCCCAATACCGAGCGTCGATTTGACGTGCGCACGCCGCGGTGTTCCGGCTTCCGTCACACCGAGATGTAAGGGATACGGGATTTTCGCTGAAAGTTGACGGTTGGCTTCTATCATCCGAAGTGGGTCGCTCGACTTAACAGAGATGGCGATGTCTCTGAAGTCGTGATCTTCGCAGATGTTGACGTGCCGCATCGCACTCTCTACCAATGCCTCGGCTGTTGGGGACGGGTATTTTTCTAATAGATCCTTTTCGAGCGACCCCTCATTCACGCCGATACGTATCGGGATATTCGCCGCTTTCGCTGCAGACAGCACCTCTGAAATCCGTTCTTCGCTACCGATGTTCCCCGGATTGATACGAACTTTTGCCACTCCCGCATCGACTGCAGCGAGGGCGTATCGGTAATTGAAATGGATATCCGAGACAATCGGGACCGGTGCGCGCTGCACAATCGTAGAGAGTGCCTTCGCGTCGGGTTCTTCAGGGACAGCGACGCGGACAATCTGCGCCCCTGCCTCCGCACACCGCTCTACCTGTGCTAACGTCGCATCTACGTCATGGGTCAGGGTCGTCGTCATCGTCTGAATAGAGATGGGATTCCCATCACCGATCGGGATATTGCCTACCATAATTTTTCGGGTAGGCCGTCTGTTATTGAGCTGTATGAGTTGTTTCATAGTGGTTGTTAGCTGTTGGTTGTTGGTCTATGGTTATTGGAAACACAGAAAAGTTTGCAAGTTCAAAGTTATGTTTGACAACCCAACAACTTTAGTTCACTTTAGAACACTTTTAAACTTTGCTATCTGCCTACTGCTGACTACTATTTTGCAAACTATGCTCCAGAGCTGTGATAAATCTTTTATTTTCTTCTTGTGTCCCAATCGTTACGCGTATCGCATTCGGATAGCCGTAGCCCCCGATAGGTCGGACGATGACCCCTTTTTGCAGTAACGCATCGGCAACCTCTGTGCCTAACTGCTCCAAGTGCAACATGATAAAGTTGCCTTCGGTTTGTGTATAACGGAGTCCCATGTCATCAAACGCTTCGTAGAGGAACGTTTTTCCAGCAGTGTTGCTCGCTTGGCTCTTTTTGACATGCGCGGTATCCTTGAGTGCAGCACGCGCCGCCGCCTGTCCCACCAAACTACAATTGAAGGGCTGCCGCACTCGATTCAACGTCTCAATTAACGCAGGGGGCGCGATACCGTAACCGATACGGAGTCCCGCGAGTCCATAGATTTTAGAAAACGTCCGAGTAATGATAAAATTCCGTCCCGCTAAGACGTAGGGCAGCGTCTGCGGATAGTCGGAACGCAGGACATATTCATAGTACGCCTCATCAAAGACAACAAGCACATCGTCCGGCACCTGTTCCATAAATGCCGCTGTCTCCTCGGCAGTGATCATCGTGCCGGTAGGGTTGTTCGGATTTGCCACGAAGATAACCTTCGTTTTACGGGTAATCGCGCCTGCCATAGCCGAGAGGTCGTGGGTGTCGTCCTGCATCGGCACGACAACGGCTGACGCACTACACAACTTCGTTACAAGGCTATAGACGATAAATGCTCCCGCCGCATAGATAACCTCATCGTCGGGTGCGAGGTATGCCTCAGCGATGAGTTGTAGCACGTCGTTTGAGCCGTTCCCTAAAATCAAATGCTCAGCAGAAATCCCCAGATGCGCCGCCAGATCGTTTTTGAGATAGAAGGCGTTGCCATCGGGATAGAGATGCACCTGCCCCGCGCTCTCAGCAATCGCCTGTAGTGCCAACGGCGATGGACCCAGCGAGTTTTCGTTAGATGCAAGTTTGATAATATCCGTGATGCCCAACTCGCGTTGGACCTCTTCTATCGGTTTACCTCCCTGATAGGGTTGAATTGTCTCGATGCTGGGTTTCGGTTTGAGCATAACGGTCTTAGGTTCTCTCTATGTAAACGTGTACATCCATCAAACGCGTCCAATACAATCTTAATTATAACACAGCGTTTTATTTTTTCAAAAGGTTTTTTACAACATTGACTTTCGTCTCCAGATATGATAGAATGCTTGGCATCCGAAAGCACAGGAGAAACACATGAGACGATTTGGAACACAAGGACCCGTCAATCCTAAAGATAATTACGTCGTCGCCCGCAGTGAAGAACTGACTGATTTCATCAATCGCATTAAACAGGGACGCTATATCGTACTCTTCGCCCCCCGGCAGACTGGAAAAACCACGTTTTTCCAAGATGCCCTCAAAATACTCATGAACGAAGGGAACGACTATTTTCCGATACAACTCAATTTCGAGGAGTACGAATATATCACACCCGCTGAGTTTTACGACTCTCTTTGTAGGGAGATTTGTAAGGAAATTCAGAGGGTTTTTCGAGGGCGCGGTGAGCAACTTTCTTCGGAACTCAGCGATTTTTTGGCGAACGCGCAGATGACAAACCACATCTCAATGCGTGAATTTTTTGAACAATTCGCCACTTTAGAAGAAAATCAGCAAGTTATTCTGATTGTTGACGAATTTGACGGCATTCCACGGGAGGCTCTTAATGGTTTCCTCCGCTCGCTCCGCCCGATACACCAAAAGAGTTCGTTGGACAATACCTCCTCTTCGCATATCTTGATGAGTTCGTGAAAATCGTCGGTGCGACTATGTATTTAGAAGTTCCAACGGGTAGAGGGAGAGCCGATCTTGTCATCTCACACAGCGGTCAAACGTTCATCGTCGAAACGAAGGTCTGGCGAAGCGAACGCAGTTATCAGGCAGGCAAACAACAACTATCAGCATATCTGAAGTCGGAAGGTGCGGCAGCGGGTTATTATGTCGTGTTCGATTACCGCGAAAATGCGGAACCGCGAATGGAAACGAATACGGCGGATGATTGCACAATCCATAGCTATGTTATCCCTGTCCTTCAAGATTGCTATAGACATATCACGCCTCTGGCGTGAGGAACGCTTCCCTGTCAAGAAGCCTCTTTGCTCCCGGGGAATGCCATAAGGCATTCATACCGTTGATTTCGGAGCAATATGTCTATAGAAAAAGATGGGCCCTTTCCCTCGCACTCCAGCGGAGTGCTATGTAACACACCTATTCTTAGAAAAAATCAATGCTTTGACCAAAACTCTACACACCCAACAAAAGAAAGCCTTTGACAAAAACCCAATTTCCGTTAAAATAATGAAAAATTTTCATTCACACAACATTGATTTGCGCATACACAATGTATGAAAGGAACACTCATGGCACAAACACCCCCAGAATCAGCAGTCATCCTTTTTGACGGTACAGACCTCAGCAACTGGACGAGCTTAGACGGCAGCGATCCCACGTGGAAAGTGGAAGACGGACAAATGCTTGTCATCCCCCGCACCGGCGATGTCATCAGCAAGGAAACTTTCACCGACCACTTCCTCCATGTCGAATTCAGATGTCCCGATATGCCCGAAGCGACAGGTCAAGCCAAAGGCAATAGCGGCGTATTCCTCCAAGGTAGATATGAAGTTCAGGTCTTGGACTCCTACGGCATTGAAGTACCAGGAATGGGCGACTGCGGCGCAATTTACAACCAATTCGCACCGCTCGTTAACGCTTGTAAACCGCCACTCGAATGGCAAACCTACGATGTCGCTTTCCGGGCACCGCGCTTCAACGATGCGGGTGAAATGACGGAAGGTCCACGCATAACCGTCGTCCAAAACGGCTTGGTCATCATCAACAACGCCCAACTCGCCAGCACAACGGGTGGCAGCATCGACTCAGAACTGGCACAACCCGGTCCCCTCCGTCTGCAGGACCACGGCAACGACGTTAGATACCGGAACATCTGGGCAGTCCCGCTTCCGCTTGAAGGTTCGGATAAGTATTAGAGGAAATAGTTTTCAGTTATCAGTCCGGTTTTCTGCGAAAACCTTTCAGTTTTCGGTTAAAGAGTTGGGCTGTGGCAGGAACACAATTGGTAATCAACACAAGTGGACTTTTCACTGACAACTGATAACTGATAACTGGCAACTAACAGAGAGGATTTTTATGACAAACCAAGCTTTACCCACAATTCCAAGACGACGGTTGGGACGCACGGAACTGAGTATCCCCGTCATTCCATTCGGCACACAGGGGTTCGGAAACAACTTCGGCTTCGTTTCAGATGAAGAGGCCGTGGCACTTGTTAAACACTCGGTGTCTATCGGGGTTAACCACTTCGATTGTGCGCGTTGCTATGGCGATTCAATGCGGAAACTCGGATTGGCACTCAAGGAGATTCCCCGCGAGGATGTCATCATTACCGGAAGGCTCTGTTGTCATTCCGCTGCAGAGTGGGGTGGCTACGGCGAAGGCAGACCCGACTATTCCGCCGAACGCGCCATCGCTGACCTTGAAAGCCAACTCGAACTCCTCGGCACAGACTACTTTGACGGCATGCTCATCCACGATCCCGGCGAAATCGATCCGACGCTCGAAAAGGGCGGCACGCTCGACGGCTTGCTCCAGTGCAAAGCGCGCGGACTCGTGCGGTTCCTCGGCTACGGGATGCGTCCCCACGACTTCCATCTCAAGGCGATGGCGACCGGCGATGTCGATCTCATCTTGTGCTTCAACGATTACAACCTCGTCCGACAAACCGCAGCAGACGACATCCTACCTGCCGCCGCTGAAGCCGATATCGGTGTCATGAACGGGTGGTCTATCCTGCGCGGTATCCTCACAGGTGTCGATATTGACGCTGAAATCGCAAGGGGACGTTGGCGCAACGACGGCGATGTGCCGCGTGCCAGAGAGATTTGGAAGTGGTGTCTCGAAGAAGATATTAACCTGCTCCAGCTCGCACTCCAGTTCTGTCTCCGAGAAGAACGGATTCAGGGCAACAACATCGGGAATCTGAACGTCGAGCAACTCGAAGCAAACGTCCGCGCTGCGAGTACGCCTTTACCTGATGAGGTATGGGAGAAGTACGAGGCACGCTTCGGATCAAGCAGTTAGCTTATCCTTAAACTTATGCGTCGCACGCGGGAGCGGATAATCACCTAACGCCTCGACCCGAATCCACTTCGCATCCCGCGGACCATTCAACACAACCTCACCCGACTGATAAACACACGTAAAGACATCCACGACTATCTTGAAATGGGTGAAAGCGTGCCGCACACGGGTGAGGTATTTTATATCGCTGACAGAAAGATTAACGACCTCCCTGATGTTCCGAACGCACGCTGCTTCAGCAGTTTCTCCGTCAGCAATCCTGCCACCCGGAAACTCCCAGAGTCCACCGAGCAGCCCGTCAAGCTGCCGCTGTGTGATTAGAACCTCGTCCCTTCTGTAGATGACCCCAACAGCAATATGGTGTTCCGGCACAGGCTTCGTCTCGCGACGTTTCGGAAATTCGTCTTGACGTGCCGTCTGGAACGCCTCACAAAACGCATTCACAGGACAAATAAGACAGGTCGGCGATTGCGGACGACACACAGTTGCCCCCAACTCCATCATCGCCTGATTGAAAAGTCCAGGAGCCTCCCGATCCAGGAGTTCATCGGCTTGCGCCTGAAACTGTTTCGCCGACTTTGCATCGTTAACGGGTGCGTCCATCAGAAACAGCCGTGCCACAACGCGCTTAATATTCCCGTCCACAGCGGCGTAAGGCTCATTAAAAGCGATACTCTGCACCGCCGCCGCGCTATAGTCCCCAACACCCGGCAATTTCCGAAACGTCGCATAGTCCCGCGGTACTTCGCCATCCAGCTCATTCACAATAACCTGTGCGGCTTTGTGGAGGTTCCGCGCTCTGGCGTAATACCCCAAACCTTCCCAGACCTTCAGCACATCTTGGAGCGGCGCGGCTGCCAAGTGCTGCACATCGGGAAACCGTGCGATGAATTTTTCATAGTAACCCACAACCTTCTTGACCTGTGTCTGTTGGAGCATCACCTCGGAGACCCAGATGTGGTAGGGGTTATCCGTATTTCGCCACGGCATCTCGCGCTGGTAATCTCTGAACCAGTCTAACAACGCGTCTCGGAAGTCTTGGGAGTGCTGGGTTAAAGGTTTTTTGTGCATACAAGATGCGCTCATTTTCTTGTAGGAGCGAGCTGTGCTCGCGACTTCTATCCTCTTTGAATCACAAATCTACAGCAATCCGAAAGCCTACACTATGAATCGCCTGTATCGGTTCATACGCCGCACGGTTCGCACACCGCGCCGCGAACTCCCCACGCGCAATCCACGAACCGCCACGAATCACCCGCCGCCGACCTTCACTCGCACCCAACGGATTCTCCGCAGGCGAGTATTTGTAGGTTTCCATGTGGAACCAATCGCTGCACCAATCGTAAGCGTTGCCCGCCATATCGTAGCATCCGTACGGACTCGCACCAGACGGATAATTCCCGACAGGCATCAATCGCCGATTCCCCGATTCCGATGTGTTTGCCCGACTCGCATCCCACGCCTCACCCCAAGGATATTCGCGAGCATCCGTGCCCCGCGCCGCCTTTTCCCATTCCGCCTCCGACGGCAAGCGATATGCTGTATCTTCAAATGCATTGAGCCATCCCAAAAAACGCATCGCATCCTCCCAACTCACACCGACGACAGGGCAATCAAGAGCGTTGAGATGTTCCTCCGTCCAGAACAACGGATGTGGATGTCCCGTTGCTTCTACGAACTGTGCGTATTGGGCGTTTGTGACCTGATACGCACCGATAGCGTAAGCATCGAGCAGAACGCTCCGTTGTGGTTCTTCAGGATCGGTCTTTCGGAGTCCGGTCGGGATGGTCCCCATGATGAATTCACCATCAGGGATATGGATGAGCGGGTAATTGAGTATTTCGATGTGCATGTTGGGTGCAGTATGTTCCTTGCGATAAAAGATTAGATAGAAACTTCTGCTTTAGTATAACACATCTTTAACCCGTGTTTCAATTTGTGCTTATTGTCTGAATCAGGATGCACAGGATTCAAGGATTCACAGGATTATACAGATACGAATATGTATTTAACATAATGATATATTTTCTTAGAATCCGCCTTAAAATGAGAATGTTACACTGGTGTAACATTTTTAAGACGGGATAGAACGTTAGTAAACCCAGTGGTTGTGAGGGTTCGTTGACGTTTGATTTTCTGTTGTAAAAAAATAATTTGGCGAAAAGTGTAACATTTTTTATGTCTGTTGGTTGTTTTTGGTTAACAGTTAGTAATAAATTTCTGTGGTCGGCTGAAAAGGTTTGTGTGGATTTCCGCGCCAGCGTTTTATAAATTGATACAATATTCACCCTTCACCTCTTTGGAAAGTCTTATGCTATATTATACTATCTTTGCTAACTGATGTCAAGTAAAAATTGGTTGTCGGTAAAATGGGCTTCTCTATAGCCTTTATTGACGGTTAAGACGGTTTATGCGCGCTTATTGAGGTGTGGCTATAACGCATATAGTGAAGGGAAAAATAGACAGACACAAAATCCGCTGCCATCGCTGGTTCCCCTAAAAATAGGTAGGCGAGGTTTCCTAACCTCGCCAGTGCAGAGCGTCCAATTAATTCTGAGGTTTACCATAGTTTTAAAAATTCGCTTTATATGTGTGTATGTTTTCCTCTGTAGGAGCGAGCTGTGCTCGCGATATTTGAAAAAAAACGTCAGCTTATGTAAACGAAAATCGAAACCAAAACCGAAAACTAAATAGTCCTGCTAAAAAATAGTCCTGAGGCGTTGATATTTTTGCGTATATAGAGTATAATAATCTGATACATTTGGTATTAGGTTAACTTTAATGGAAAAGGATAAAACAACAACACAAGATGAACTCCGTCCAGAGTATGATCTGAGAAAGTTGCGAGTGCGGAAGTTTGGTCCCGCGCGTAAGCAGTTCGGTAACTTTGTCAAGTTAGAACCGGATGTCGCTTCAGTATTTCCAGACGCTGTTACTGTTAACGAGGCACTGCTAGGTCTGATCCAAGACTTGAAAGAAAACGGAAATACGCATTCTTGCCACTTACCAATGAAGATTGTAAACCCAGTGTCCAAGCAGCGTGATACTTCTATTGTCAAGTTAGAACCTAATATCGCCGAGGCATTTCCAGACGCTGCGTCCGTGAACGAGGTACTACGAGTCCTGATTCGAGTTACTAAAGAAAATAGTGCGGTATCACCTCAAATAAACGAAAGCACTTGATATCTGGCATCAGCCGGTATCACTCCTCAAAACAAAGGAATATGAATATGCCAAGAGAAGACATTATCAAAAAATTTCAGAAAATGAGGGCAAAGCAAACAGAGGGTCAATATTCGCCCCATAAACCCTTGTTAGTTTTGTATGCAATCGGAAAATTGCGACGCGGTGAAGAACGACTAACTCCATATTTTCAAGTAGATGAAGATCTGGGAAAATTACTACAAAAGTTCGGATCCGAAGAAATGAAAGATGGAACCAACTACCCGTTTTGGCGGTTGCGTAATGATAGCCTATGGGAGGTAACCGATGAAGATCAACTTTTACCTTTAGAAAACAGCAGCAAGGATGTGGACAGAAATATCCTACTTGATCACAATCCTTCTGGTGGTTTTCACGAATGCATTGCCGAACAACTTCAAAACGATGACACATTGCATTCAGAAATAATTGATTATGTGCTTGACAAATATTTCGATTCAGCATTCCATAATGCTATTTTGCAGGCTACTGGTATTGAAATTCGTTCTTAGATCTCTGAACAGATTAATAAGTTTTACAAATTCCTATTTCAATTTTTCTGCTTGAAAAATCAATTCATTTACTCTACAATACATGTAGATTTGATGCTTGTTTTTCAGCGTAATTTCTTATTTTGTCAACATAGATATAATGAATTGTCAACGACGGTTACTTATTCTATCGTGCTCACAGCGAAAACAGACTTCTGAGGATTTATTACCTGCAATTCAACGATACAACGGCCCGCTATTTTTGGTTTTACGCCGCTTCATTCGCGAATGTCCACACGAGGCAAAACGATTAGATACTTATATCCTATCCGCTGCCTATGGACTTATCACAGTAGATTTTCCAACTCCACTTTACGACCAAAAAATGAATATAGCACGAGTTGTTGAGTTGCAGCCTCAAGTCAAAGCGAGTTTTTCGGAGATTGTAGGAAACAACTACACTTCAATCTGTTTTGCGCTCGGCAGAACCTATCTAAAAGTATTTGATGATTTACAAGACCTAATTCCCACACTCACGGAATTCATTGTCACTAATGGTCCAATAGGTAAAAAACAGACTCAATTGAAAAGATGGCTTTGGGAAATACTTTAGATGATTAAGGAAACTAATGGTTACTATTGAAATTCTCCAAGAAAAAAATACAGCAGAAGACGAACCAACGATCAAAGAAAAAGTTGAGATAGAAGAAATTCAACTTTCACGCATTGCTCCAGTAGATATACAAGATGGTATTCCGATTCCTATGAATCAACTTTCAAAATTCATTAACAAAATCAGTCCACTTGAAGAACTGCAATCGGAAGAGCCTGAGAGTTATTTTGCTCAACAGATTTCTGTATATCATGATGGAAATTTATCTCTCAAAGAGCTAGATATCCCACACTACATCGGGTTGCGTGTTGTGTTAGAAAATGTTCTACAAAAGTACGGCACCTCCGAAACTCTAAAAATTAAAATTAGTTGAGGTATTTGATGGCGATTCTCTCACTTGATGAATTTAGGTCTTCACCGGATGCTCAATTTTCCAAAGGGACTTGGGTAATTGAATACTTTGATCGAACTCACTTACGTAAAGATAATTACCTTTCTCTCGGGCAAGTTGAGATAGAAGAACGCACACCAGACGGACAACATTTCTTTCGTTTTTACCCTCATAGCATCAAGAAACTTAAAAAATGTATATGTAACGCATGGAAAAGTGGGAACGGAAAAGGTGACCCGAAAAAAGCATCTGAAATTATTCTGGATCAACTCAGTGAATCCATGGTCAGATTGGGGCTTTTGCAACCTAACTTTGAAATTTCAGATTGTCAATTTACTAACAAACACAATTTCGCGATTGTTGTTCTAGATACAAATGCTTTACGTGACGGTACGGTTCGCCATCTGAAGGAACAATTTCCCAATATACAGATGTGGATTATCATTCCGACTGTAACATTAATGGAAATTGGAGAAAAGGTCGCAAATTTAAGCAGTAGAGATAGGGATGGATTCAAAAAAAATAATAATATCATAAGGGGACGTCCGCAAGTAACAATTGCTCCCCAAGAATTAAAGCATGTGAGGCAGTTCTTTCCAACTGAAACCTTAGAACTTGCCCCAGAACTACTACGGACTTTTCGTGGTTATGAAAAGAAGGAAACCGCTACCAATAAAGAGGCAGACCGGATTTCTATTAATGATCGACTAATCCTAGAAGGAATTAAGGAACTACGCCGCCAACGCAATTTGTTGGAAGGTGTATATCTCATGTCCGCTGATAAGGATATGTCTCGGCTTGCACGATTAGAAGGAATCCAAACGATTTATCCAGTGATGCCAGATCTTCAAGGTGTTTCGGATGGTATCTATTCTGTTCGTTATTCCCTTGAGTCCCGAACTTATATAGTATGCTCCATTCATCATTTCCTATGGGACTTAACCCATATTTTTAGCAAGATTCGCGCGCGGAAATGTACAAAGGATTCTAAAAAAAAAGAACTAGAGCTTTTCTACTACTATCCAACTAAGCTTGTAAATGATTGGGTCGATGATAAATTGGAGGTGACAGGCTTTGGATCCAGTTTCACTCCCGACACTATTTGATATTCTTGATTTATTAGCAGACGAATTTGGGCCAGTGAGAATAGACGATGTGATTATTAGACGTCGTATGACCACAAGACAGTTTGCTGGGATTGGACGAGTGCTTGAAAGCTTTCAAGTAGCACGTCGCGTTGATGATTCATTAGTTCCCGATATCGACTTGAGAACGTTTTTAGTGTATTGGGAAGAGGCAAATCTAGAAAAAATAAATGCTTTCTTTCGCCGCTATCCACCTTATGAAATATTTTCGCGTTTTTTAAAAATAAAAGGGTCTGTCTACGTTCCACCCTGCACGTCCCCCGAAGAACGACGCCAAATGGGAAGGCAGTTACGTCAAGATAAGACTAGGTTAACCTTTGTGGCCATTGATACTTTCAAGTGGTGGGGGTTGGCTGTTGGACAAGTTTACTTATCTCACATCGGAGATAGAAAAATCTATTGGGGTGGTGAAAAACCCAGTCTCAGTACTTTTGAGAAAAGTGTCCATTGCCATTATAAAGAAATTCAACCTCAAGATGGTTTTACCAATATTGGGCAACTGGCAGATAGGGTTTGCCGAGAACTCAAAATTTCATTTATTCGTTTTGAAGAATTGTTCGTCGAATTGTGTCTTAATCGACGAGGTTATATGACATCGACCTCTCTTCTTCGTCCTCCAACAAGTAAATCACTAGTTCAAACCGTTTTATCTCGATCTCAAGCTAAACGAAACGAACCTCCAACTAAGTGGATAGAAAAACGCCTAATGGAAGACGGCATATTCATCAATGGTCGGAGCGTGAAAATGATAAAAGTTCAGTCAGCTAACGCACTGGTTTGTCAACAGGAGACACCACAATGAGGAGCCTAAATCAAGACCATTTTGACAATCTGCGTCAGAAATTCAGTCAAAAAATACCTGAAAATCTGTACGAAAAGTTCTCACTTATATCAAATCCTTTTCCTACTGTTGGACAATTTTACGGAATTTGTGTTGATCAGGAAAAGGTAAAAAGCAAATTTACTCAAGTACTAGGGGATTTTTACCTCGATTCAGAGACCCAAATCATGACAATACTGGGTAGCACAGGTGCTGGTAAAACCAATCTACTACGTTTTTTGGAGCAAACACTTAGAAAATGGCGAGAACCCGATGCTGAACAGGAGGCAGTTACCGATCTGTATACGATTTATGTTGAACAACCGCAAGGAAGTTATCTAGAAATACATCGCCAAATCATTAGTCAACTCGGTGCGCTGTTTTTTACAGATTTTTTTTTGGGAACCCAACAAGGCAAAATCAACCTGTCTGAACTACCTATTCAATTGTCAGGGACAAACCCAGAATTAATCCGAGCACTAACTTATATTGCGGGAAGAAAATTTGGGCAACTATCTTTACCAGATCCCTCCTTACAAGAACCACATCCTTATCGAATACTAGGAAACTGGCTGCAGGGCGTGAAACTTACTACTAATGAAAAAAGACAATTGGATAACGTTTCAGCCGAGGTTGGTAAGTCTTCTACAGTTGCGATCAAATTCCTTTCTGACCTTGTTAGGATTTTTCGGCACGCAGGTCTTTTTAAAGGATTAATTATATTCATCGATGAATTCGAGGAAGTATTTTCAGGACTCTCTCCAACAAACCAAGCGCAATACGCCCAAGATTTGCGTAATCTATTTGACAGCCATCCCAAGGGTGTTGTGTTTGTTGTTGCCACCGCTCCGATTGCAGAACGACTTCAGCAGATTTCGCCTGCACTTCAGCGTCGATTAAGAGAACCCGTTCAGATAGCCCCAATTTCCGACGAAGATACAGCATTAGAATATGCTAAGTCCTACATTCAATGGGGGCGCGAGAAATTTGAAAAAGAAAAAAAACGTCCAGCCTGTTTACCCGAGGGTTATCCAGAAGGGGATAAACCTTACTATCCACTGACCGAAAGAAAAATTAAAGAAGTTTATAACAAATTAAAAGACATGTATGGCTCTCAAAATGTTATTCCGGGTAGCCTACTTCCAGAATTGAATGACTTACTTTATCAGCACGTCTATGAGGAGAAATAATCGTGCTATCTCATACTCAGAAAACCAGTGTGCTAGATATCAAAACACCTGCGCTTTTTGCCAGTTACCGGATAGGAGATTTCCCACGCGCTGGTTTGAGTTGCTATCCTTGGAACATTACACGTACGCAAGCAGTTCTTGTTAATGCTTTTGACCTATTAGCAAATAGACAAACACATATAGCAGCTTCGCAGATTAGAGAAAAACAAGGCAAGCTCCATGAATTCGTTGAGTTTAATGGTCCATTGATGCTTGATTCCGGTGCTTTCAACTTCCAAAAACAAAATGATATTCACATTGACCCGCTTAAAGTGCTCTCAATCGGAATTGAACTTGACGTAGATATATCTGTTGTACTTGACCATCCGTTTCCACCCAAATCTGACCATGAAGAAAAAACTAAACGTTGGAAAAACACTATTGACAATACCCGCAAAATGTTCAATAGGTTAAACTCTTGGAGTGGTACTATCCCCAATGGCTTCCAACTAATGCCTGTGCTTCACGGACACGATACAGAAGCACTCAACCGCTCTTTTGATGACATTATTAAGATCTGCGGTGAAGATCCTCCAATTGTGGGAATTGGAAGCCTAGAACCACTCGCTCGCAACGGAAATAAGAGAACAGCAATTGACATTATTTGCAAAGTCCGAGAACTTCTGCCAGAATCTCATATTCACTGTTTTTCAATGGGATCTGTGCTGCTAATGCTATTTGCTTTCTATTGTGGGGCCGACACAGTAGATTCACAAAGTTGGATGCTCAGTGCTGCATTTAAACATGTACAATTACCAGGCTTTTCATGGACTCGACTTTCTCCTCGAGAGAAAGCAAAAGACCCAAAAAAATATAAACAAACTCGACGTAAGTTTGCTAAACATCTATTGAAATTAAAAAAGGAGGAAAACTTCTCTATCAAAAACTGGAAAACTGGAAACCCTTGGAAAATTGACAATGAACAAGAAGCACTCTCTTACTTAGATTACCTTGAAGATGAAGAAGGAGAAGACCGAAAAAACCACATTCATAGAAGAGCTTGTCATAATTTATACGCATTTAACTTTGAAGCAAATCAAGTACGGCAAAAAATAAAAGAAAGTGCAAGTTCTCTTGAAACTTTCATTGAAAGTAGAATGAAAAGCACTGTCTACAAAAAAACTTTTGATCATGCCATCTATGCTAAGTCCAAAATCTAAAATTCGACCAGCAGATTGCTTGTAAATTCCATAGGAGTGTGATTTATTTCATATGTAAAAAATTAAACAGCAACTCGCCATTCTCACTTTTTGACAGGTTACGAAACCTTGCCAGCAGCACCCTATCAGCAACTCTTTATATATTTTCATACCCTACTATAAACATTCCTACCTAAAAACCGAATATTCCGGAATCCTCATTCTACAGATATAATACATTGCTGGAGTGCGGCGGACAACTATTGTTTCATAGGAATTATGTCTATTGTATTGGTTAGGGGTCAAAATGAAGTGCCAACGCTTATTAGGGCCAAAATTTCGTAAAGTTAAGACAAGTTTTGTTGTTGAAATTCCATAGGTGTCAAATACCCTAACGCCGAATGCGGACGTTTCTGGTGATACACCTGTCTGATAAAATGACCGATGCGATCTCTCGCTTCATGGATGTCCTGATAGTCATTAAGGTAGACTTCTTCCTCCTTGAGCGTTCGGATCAACCTTTCGGAAACCTACCCGTTCTCCCAAGGACAGCCTCTGTGTGCTAATGAAATCTCAATGCCATGCCGCCTGAGAGTCGAGATATAAGCACTTGAAAGATACTGCACGCCTTGATCAGAGTGGTGGATCTCTGGGACGCTTTGGCACAACGCTGCTTCGAGCGGTTTCAAGGTCAGAGATTGCGTCAAATGTTGACTGAGTTTCCATCCTCTTATCATGCGAGTGAAGACATCCATGAGGAGCGCGACATAGATGAAGCGTCTGTTGAGACGGACGTAGGTAATATCACCCACCCAGACTTGATCGGCGCGAGAGACTTCAAGACGCTGAACTCTATTGACATAGTTGTGTTCAGCTTCAAGGGATCTCGTGGTTTGACAGACGCGTTTCACGGATACCAAGAGATGCGCTTCTTTCATCAACCGGGCAACGCGTCGATACCCAACGGAGTATCCCATACGCACCAGCAACTTCGTGATACGCCGATACCCATAGGTCGGATACCGTAGTGCTAACTGCTCTATTTCCGCTCGGAGCACCGCTTCAGAAGGGTCGCTTTTCGGTTGATAATAGAACAGGTTCCGGTTGAAACCCAGCACCGCACAAATCTCTCGCACCGAGTAATCGCTTCGTAAGGCTGCAACCATTTTTCGTTGCGCCTTTGGGTTTAGTCCAACCATGTCAATGCTTTTTTTTCGATGTCCATTGCCACGGCCATTCTCCCAACGAGGCGTTCAAGATGAGCGATACGCTCGGAGACCTCCTTGCTGGATTGCTTATCCGTTGCGGTAAATACAGAAACAGCATTTTCAAGGAACTGCTGTTTCCATTTTGAGACTTGGTCTTCGCTGAGGTTGTGTCGGCGACACAATTCCGCTTGCGAACTTTCACCTGTAAGTGCCTCAAGAACAACTTGGGTTTTAAACTCGGCGGTGAAGTTTCTTCGTTTTCGTTTCGCCATTCGGAATGCTCCTTTCAATAGATTGTATTCTACCACAATCTTGGTTTAGAAGGTGGCCCTAATTTCCGATGGCAGTACAAAAGTCAGGATTAGGCAATTCCTTCCTTCAGAAGAATTGAATGCCACGGAGACTTAAAATCCGCGTAATCTGCGCAATCCGTGTAATCCGCGATTCAGACAATCATAAAATTCCCCTCGTAATTTTCCCCAACTCCGTGTATAATAGAGTATCCTTTCACAATCCCACAACACACGGAGAAATAGATGCCTGATCTCAACATCAAACCGACACACAAACCCATCAAAACCTATTACGTCGAGCTCGAAAAATACGCTCAACTCGGTGAAGAAAACGAAGGCACCGTCCGTGCCGCATTCCAAAACCTCCTCCAACACTACTGCCGCCAATCCGACCTCACGCTCCTTTGCGAAAAGACACACTATACGCCAAAGAAAAGACGGGTAACGCCCGATGGTGAAGTCGTAGATGCCTTCGGATTGCCACACGGCTACTGGGAAGCAAAGGATACGCACGACGACCTTCTCACGGAAGCCTCTAAGAAGTTTGCCGCAGGCTACCCATCAAACAACATCGTTGTTCAATCCCCGACGCACGCCCTCCTCTATCAACACGGACAACTCCAACTTGACCTAGACATCACTGAGCCGAGAAACCTCGTTCACGTTCTCCAGACTTTCTTTGCTTATCAGGAGGAAAACATCTCTGCGTGGCATGCGGCAGTATCCGAATTCAAAGAGGCAGTGCCGGAACTCGGCAAAAAGTTAGGCGTGTTAATCGAAACAGAACGTCAAAATAATTCGCATTTCCGAGAGGCGTTCACTCATTTTCATCAGCAGTGCCAAGCCTCTATTAATCCAAACCTCTCGATTGCTGCTGTGGAGGAGATGCTCATTCAACATCTCCTGACGGAGCGTATATTCGCTACGGTTTTCAAGAACCGGGATTTCACGCGCCGCAACATTATCGCAAGAGATATTGAGAAAGTGATTGATGTACTGACAGAACATGCCTTGAACCGCGACCAATTCCTTCAGAGTTTAGATCCATTCTACGTCGCGATTGAGAAAACTGCGGCGACTATCACGGATTTTTCACAGAAACAGGGATTCCTCAACGCTATCTACGAGCAGTTTTTTCAAGGCTTCTCTGTCAAGGTAGCAGATACACACGGCATCGTCTATACGCCGCAGCCGATCGTGGATTTCATGGTGAAAAGCACCGAGCATATCCTACAGACCGAGTTCAATCGCTCGCTTTCGGATAGCGGCGTGAATATCATTGACCCATTTGTTGGCACGGGTAACTTCATCGTCCGTATTATGCAGGAGCTCGATCCCATTTCGTTAGACCGAAAATATACCGCAGACCCGCCGGAACTCCAGTGCAACGAAGTGATGCTGCTGCCTTATTACATCGCCAGTCTTAACATTGAACAGCAGTTTTACACAGCAACAAACCGATATGCTTCTTATCAAGGTATTTGTCTGGTAGATACGTTTGAAGTCGCAGAAGAACGACAGATGCAGCTGTTCACGCCTGCCAATACAGAGCGGGTTGAGAAACAGAAGGAATCTGAGATGTTTGTTGTCATCGGCAATCCACCCTACAATGTAGGACAGGTCAATGAAAACGATAACAACAAAAACCGGAAGTATGAGACGATGGACAAGCGGATTGCGGATACCTACGCGAAAGACTCCAAGGCGACCCTCAGAAGGCAGCTTTATGATCCCTATGTCAAGGCGATTCTATGGTCATTGGATAGAATCGGTGAGGAAGGTGTCGTCGCTTTCGTAACAAATAACAGTTTTATTGAAGGTTTGGCGTTTGATGGCATGCGAAAACACCTTGCCGAAGATTGTGACGCGATCTATATTCTGGACTTGGGCGGAAATGCTCGGAAAGGACTAAAGGTCTCCGATGCGAATGTGTTCGGGATTCGTGTCGGTGTAAGCATCAGCTTGTTTGTGAAAAATAGGCAAAGACCATCACAAATACCCCGTATTTTCTACTACCGTACAGATGATCTGTGGAACAGAAAGCAGAAGTTTGACTTTCTGAATGAACATAAGCACACAGGCAAGCTTGAATGGCAAACGATTCAATCGGATGCTCGGCATACGTGGCTTACTGAGGGACTTCACGCCGAATTTGACACTTTTATTCCGATGGGAAGTAAAGAAGCGAGAAGACAAAAAGTCGCAGCAATGGATGTAATTTTTCAGACCTACAGTACTGGTATCAGCACAGGACGTGATGCTTGGGTTTGCAATTTTGACCGAAATATTCTTAGAGAGAATGCCAACAGAATAATTGAAAATTACAACGCCGAAGTCGCTCGATGGGCACAACAGCCAGATCGGGATGCTGATCTTGATAATTTTGTAGAGTCTAATGACACGGAGATCAAGTGGAGCCGAGACCTAAAAGCAAAGTTAAAGCGAGGAAGAACAGCGAAATATGAAGAACACAAGATAAAGGCATCTCTTTATCGTCCGTTTACGAAATCAAACCTCTACTTCGATCAAACGATAGACGATGTGGTATCGGTGTTTCCAACTATTTTTCCCACCTTAGAAACAGAAACGGAAAATCGAGTAATTTGCCTAACGGATAGAGGATCTGAAAAGCCTTTCATGGTGCTTATGAGTCAGCATCTCACTGACCGCAAACTCGTGGGATCGGGTTGTGGAACTCAATGTTTCCCCTTCTATATCTACGACGAGGACGGTACAAACCGCCAAGAAAACATCACCGATTGGGCATTGGCACACTTCCGAACCCACTATCGAGACAATACCATCACCAAGTGGGACATCTTCCACTACAATTACGGACTTTTGCATCATCCCGACTATCGCCAAAAGTATGAGGCGAATCTCAAACGTGACCTACCTCATATCCCAACCCCCCTTGCCCCCCTTGACAGAGGGGTAGCATCGGACTTCTGGGAATTTGTGAAGGCAGGTGAACGACTTGCAGAAATTCACGTCAACTACGAGTCCCAACCTGAATACAATAAATTGAAGTTCATTCAGAATCCCGACGTACCGCTTGATTGGCGCGTGGAGAAGATGAAGCTGTCCAGAGACAAGACGCAAATTGTCTACAACAACTTCCTAACGATTGACGGTATTCCGCCAGAGGTCTTTGACTATCGGCTTGGCACTCGTTCCGCGTTAGAGTGGGTAATAGACCAGTATCGCGTGAAAACGGACAAACGGAGTGGTATCGTCAACGACCCGAACCGTGTCGCCAATCCTCAGTACATTGTCAAACTGATTGGAAAGGTGATCACGGTCAGTTTAGAGACGGTGGAGATTGTTAATAAACTGTCCGCACTGGAAATACGTTAAACGAGAAAAAGGAGAAAATAAAAAGAAAAATTATTTGACAAAAAGAAAAACATCTGATACAATTAACATTGTTAACCTAAATAACCATGTAAATCAAGGGTGAAACGATGGGTGTTAAAGAACGGAGAGCCAGGGAAAAAGAACAATTGCAGCAGCAAATTCTTGTTGCAGCGCGAGAACTCTTTGTCAATGAAGGGTATGAGAACGTCTCCATGCGAAAGATCGCTGATAAGATTGAATACTCACCCACAACAATCTATCTTTATTTTAAAGACAAGGCAGATCTTTTAGACTCCGTTTGCCAAGAAACACTCCTGAGCCTATTGAATACGCTCGACGAGCTAAAAAAAGATAAAAGCGATCCCGTTGAGACTTTGAGAAAAAGTGGACAAGTCTATGTCGCGTTCGGTCTAAAATATCCCCAGGATTACAAACTGACGTTTGTCATTCGTCCGCAGTTCCAGAAAGGCTTGGGGCTTCAAGAAGGATCCATTGGCGAAAAAGTGTTTAATTATCTGCGTGAAATGGTCGCTGAATGCATCCAACAGCAAATATTCAGGCAGGTGGATACCGAAACCACCAGTCAGGTCATGTGGTCAGCCGTTCACGGTATTACACTGCTCCTAATTGATTTCCCCGATTTCCCTTGGACCGAGAAAGATACATTGATTAACACGGTCATTGACACCACAATTGAGGGCTTGAAAGCATAGATTTGCAGCTATCCGGCAAAGTTCGCTGCTATCTTTTTATAGTAGATTCCGTAAATACTTTTACATTCTCAAACACCCCCCGGTAGGTGCGGTTTTGCGGCGTACTCGACCCGGTTCATGCCATTAAGGCATGAATACCCGGGGAATGCCCTAAGGCATTCATACCGTTGATTCTGATTCATGCGACGTGCATTCCTAACCGCACTGATGCGAAGTGTGAAATTAATTCTAAAATCTACTATATTTTTTGTTTAAAAATTAACACTGTTAACTTACTTATTTATGTAAATTTACAGAACGCATAAAAGGAGAAAAAAATGAAAAAGCAAAACCCGGTTCACAAACCCTTCTTTTTCAAAGTCGAGAGCATAAAACATTATTGGCGGTGTCTATGCCATATACTCATGTTTGGTGTATTTCTGCCAAGCTGCTCAGTTGAATCCGAAGTGCTCACGCCAGAAATGCCTGCTTCCATGGAATTCACCTTTGACCGGTATGAAATCGTTACCGGCATAACGGAACGTCAGTCCGTTCTAACCGGATTTCTTCTCGAGGGTCCTATCGCTGAACTTGCCGTGGTTCACATCAACACAAACGACGACCACCGTTTGCGCATCTATGTCTTCAACGATGTCACTTGGGTGCCGAAACTTGATACAGCACTGCGTCGCGAAGTGTTGTTCGTTGACGTTGCAAATATCAACGGACGCGACCGGTTGATTACCTATGCGCGCGACCACTTGAACTGGTTTGACCCTGAGTCGGCGACCGAACATCCACTCATGGCAATTCCTTCTAACTTCAAACCGCCGCGCAGCGGTGAAATCCCCCATGTAGACATCACCCGGGATCTGAACGGCGACGGTCGCGACGACCTCGTAGTGCCAGCTGTTGATGGCTTTTGGGTATGCATCCAGATGAGCGACGGCACATTCGCCGAGAAGGTGAAAATTGGTGCCCCCACAGAGATGGAGAGGATCCTCGGTGCTGACGGATATCGGTACGACCCTTGGTCTCAGAGTCGGATTCATGAGATTGACTTCAACCGAGATGGACGCAACGATCTGGTGTTCTGGAATGAGGATCACTTTAAGGTCCATCTCCAAGATGAACGCGGACTGTTTTCATCGAAGGCTACGACCTTCAGGGCGAATGTAGCATTTGACTCGGACCAACTTTCCCCACTCGCCACCGGCGACATGACAGGAAATGTGCTGTACGCGTTAACTGATCTGAACAGTGATGGTGTCGCCGACTTGGTGATTTTCAAGCTTGCGGGCAAGAATATTTCCAATAAGCACTCCAGCTACGCCGTGCATTTCGGCGCACCAACACCTGATGGTGGCACAGTGTTCGCACGAGATGCTGACATCGCCTTCAAATCAGACGAAAAAATCCAAATCGGGATGGACCGGCACGACTTCAACGGCGATGGCCAGATTGACCTAATGATTACCACTATCAACATCGAGTCCCTCAAGGGTAGCCTTTGGAAACGCATCAAAGGGTTTATGGGGGATGACATCAGGCTTGGGCTCGAGTTCTACCAAATGGAGAAAGGTGCATACGCCAGCACACCCAACACCACCCGCGGGATAGCATTGGACGGCGTACCCAGTCATCGCGAACCCGGATGGGTGCCACTGGACGTTGTGCTTCAAGGCGCAACGCACGAGAACCGGAACAGAGAAAAAAGCTATCCGCGCGCCTTCAACACAACTTTGCTTATCGGAGATGTAACTGGAGACGGGCGTTCAGATCTGATCATCGGGGATCACCCCGAAATTATGGTCGTTTTTGTCGGTGTGCCAGGACCTGAAATCTTCGCCCAACAGCCACAAGTGGTGAAGGTTGCTATGCCTAACGACGAAGAATACACCTGGCTGGTAGATCTCAACCAGGACGGGATACAAGATATACTCATGCACCATCCATTCACGCTACGGGATGGACACGGTGCCCCGATAGAACCTCCCGGAACCGAACCACATCGCATAACGATACTTATTTCCCGATAAATCCAGCGAGAAATTCTCGGAACTACAATCAATCGGGAAAATAAGAATGTGTTAAATAAAAACTAAGAAAAAACCAGTCTAATAAGGAGAATAATGTGAAAACAGTAATCGCTGCTGTGTCAGGATTAGCAACAGTGGGACTATTGTGGATTTTCTTTAGACCACCCCTTGGAAAAAATATTGTTCACCTGAACACAAATCGACGGGTTGTCGCGCTCACCTATGATGATGGCCCGTGTCCACCTTATACTGATCAGTTGCTTGATGTTCTCGCTAAACACGATGTCAAAGCTACTTTCTTTATGGTCGGAAATCATATTGAAAGACACCCTGATACCGTACGCCGCGTTATCGCTGAAGGACACCAAGTCGGTAATCATTCCTACAGTCATCCTGTATTGGGTTTTCTACCGCCATCCTATGTCCGGCGGGAAATTGAACGGACAGATGCAATTCTTCGCCGGATAGGTGTAAAGGGTGAGATTGTGTTTCGAGCACCTATATTAACACGGTTTCTGCCCGTGGCATGGGTGCTCGCCAAACGGAATCGCGCACACATTAGTTGTAATGTATGGAGTTGGGATTGGATCACGCAAAACCCGGACAGAATCACTAAAATAGTGTTGGAGAAGGTAAAACCGGGTTCAATTGTCGTCCTACACGATGGAAAAACAATAAATAGGAATGCAAACCGTCTGGGAACAATTGAGGCGACAGACAGGATCATCATTGCACTTAAACAAAAAGGCTACGAGTTTGTGCGGTTGTCGGATGTCAGCAATTAAAAACGTTTCGGATGGCATTCCGTTCGGACTCCTACAACACGACTTTGACAACGACAACCAGATTGACATGATGTTCACTACCCTTACGATGGAGATTATGGGGCTTGTCAGCATGATTATTGACGCCGCTCTTACAAGTTTTGCGTCCCGAGATCTCGAATTCTACCGTATGGAGGTGAATACCTACCCCGATTAAATCTGGGTTCTCCCGTAGGACCCTCAAAATCCACTACAAAGGAGGTCTCTTGTGAAGTGCTTACTATGTCTATGTTGTTTGGCAAGTGTGTGGATCATTGCCCTTATAGGCTGCAGTGCCAAACATTATGAGAATATGCCGCTTGGCGAGCAGGACCCGATACGTTTTCAGGCAAAAGCAGATGCTGAATCGGACACCAAACGCGATGTTGATGTGCCGGCTTATTTTGGAAAAGGCATGAGTGCAACTTTCGCCGCAGGGATGTGTGGTTTGATGACGGGGTTCATTGCCGACTTGACCCTTGGATATGGGCAGGACAATCTTTTTTACATGACTGCTTCCATGAGTGCTGCGGGGATCTTAAGCCTGCTGATTCGATATTATATCCGTCCCCCGCATCCGCCACCTGAGAGATTGATCGGAAAATCGCCTGAATATGTCAAATTTTATGCTGATGCCTATCGGGCGAAAATGCGATCGTATCAAATTAAATCGGTTGCTGCGGGCTCTATTTTCGGTTGCATGACGCTCATAGGTGGGGTCGCTATTATTGCATCTAATGTATCTGCAGGGCGGTGAGGCTTCCTAAAACAATCCGCGATTCAGACAGCAACCAAACACCCCAAATTCCCAGTTGACACTCTTCCCTTGAATATGCTATCATTTGCACACCAAAGAAGAGGAGTCCGTCAAAGATGAGAGAACAACGCACACTTTTCGATCTGACACGAGACGGTCTGGTCATCGGACAAAAACTGCAGCGTATCTATCCTGAATTCAACGTGCCTGCCTTCGTTGCGGATGTGCGGACAGAGATGGAGGGTCAGACGATTTACAACGTGACAAAAGCCATCGGTCGCGTGTTGAGGAACCATCTGCCACACGACTACCCCGAAGCACTCGCTATCTTGATGGATTACGTTGAGGGCGAGGTACCAGCAAATCCGAGACGACACCCGACTGCCGAAGTCGAGACAAGCCTACGACCGGTTTCGCACTTTATCAGCCTATACGGACTGATAGACTTTGATGCCTCTCTGGACGCCTTCGAGACACTCGCAAAACATCGCTGCACCCGCGGTGGGGAAATCCGTGCGTTTATCATCAATAACCCAAATCGGTGTTTTGAACGTTTCGGGGAGTGGGTGCGGGACGACAACGCCAACCTCCGTCTCTTTGTGGCTGCATCGCTCTGTACACGGGGGACGTGGCAGAAATGGCTCCGACCCTATATCCAAGACCCACAACCGATCTTAGCACTGCTGGAGATACTCAAGGACGACCCGGATGGGCGTGTGCGGGAACAGGTGGCTACGGATATGCGCGATATTGTTAAGGACCACCCCGAAGCAGGCTACGCTACGTTGGAGCGATGGAATCAGGATGGACGTGCAGAGACGAAAAAGATTCTCCGGCGCGCCTTAAAATATCAGGTGAAGATTGGCGATGAACGGGCGTTTAAGTTACTGGGGCTGGGTGCGGTGCCGCAGCTGGGGAAGGCAGACATCACGCTTATCGAACTGATACCTGAACGTCGGACGCTGCCTATCAACGCACCTTTCCGCTTTGCGTTCAGCTTGCAGAGTGAATCTGATACAGAGCAAACGATTCTAACCTACTACGCCGTTGCTTACAAACGTCCATCGGGACATATCACGCGCAAACGCTACCGTCTCAGTCAACGGAAGCTGAAGCCGAGACAGCGTGTGGATTACGAGAAATCTCTGTTCCCGTTGCCGTCGCTTAAGCAGCATCACGATGGAAAAGCGTGTTTGGGATGGCACCGTTTTGAACTTGAGGTGAACGGCGATGTGCTTGAGGGTTTCGATTTTGAAGTGGCTGCGCCGAAAGAGCGGAATGAAATTTGAGGAAATATTTCGGTAATTCTTTCAAGACCTGTTTTCAATCAAAAAGGTTCTATAATCCCATAAATCATGGTTCAGACAACGGAAAGGAGTTCCTACACAATGACAGGTGAAGAGAAATTCAAAGTAGACCTTGAGGGCTACCTTGTTATCAAGAACGTTTTGACCGACGATGAAGTCGCTGAGATGAACGAGATTATTGATAGCGGAGACCGCAAGGGACCGCCGAGTCTCTGGGGTGAGCCGTTCAAGCGACTGATTGATCATCCGAAAATCCTGCCATATCTCATTGAACTGATGGGGTATCATGTGCGTCTGGATCACGATTATGCCATCTTCATGGAAAAGGGGCAAGGACGTGGCGGACTGCACGGCGGTGAGGATGGTGGGCGTGCGGGTGGACACGTCGGGGACCACTGGTACAAATACCGAGACGGTGTTATGCGGAACGGATTGTCGGTGATGACGTATAATCTGGCGGACGGACCCGCAGGTGCGGGAGGGTTCGCTTGTATTCCCGGAAGCCATAAGAGCAACTTTGCACCAGAAATCCCGAAAGAGGTGCGAAGGTTCGAGCGTCCTGCTCACTACGTTGCACAGCCGCCTGTCGAAGCCGGAGACGTGCTGTTTTTCACCGAGGCACTCATTCACGGGACAATGCCGTGGACAGCGGATCACGAACGCCGTTCGTTGCTCTACAAATACAGCCCAGGACACTCCGCATGGTCGGGGAATTATTACGACATCAGTAAATATGAAGGGTTAACCGAGCAGCAGAAACGGATGTTGATGCCACCCTCAATCGGTAGACGACCAGCAGTTATCGAGCAGGGTTAAAACCAGCAGCTAAAGGAGTTCACATCATGACAGGTGAAGAAAAATTCCAAGTAGACCTTCAGGGCTACTTCGTTATAAAGAACGTCTTGACCGAAGATGAAGTCGCTGAGATGAATGAGATTATCGATACAGAATCCAGCGATAGCTTGAGAGGACACGGGGCACGGGTGTCAAGTCTCTGGGGTGAACCCTTCAAGAGTCTGATTGATCATCCGAAAATTCTCCCGTATCTCCTTGAATTGTTGGGTCCGCACGTCCGTTTAGACCATGACTACGCTATCTTCATGGATGAAGGACAGCAGGGCGGTAGACTGCACGGTGGTGAAGATGGGGGTGGCCCCGGCGGTCCTGAGGCGGATCACTGGTACAAATACCGCGACGGTATTATGCGGAATGGATTGTCTGTGATGACGTACAATTTAGCAGACGCACCAGAAGGCGCAGGTGGGTTTGCCTGTATTCCCGGAAGCCATAAGAGCAACTTCTTGCGGGAATTGCCTTCAGATGTCCGGAATTTTGAGCGTCCGACACACTACGTCGTGCAACCGCCTGTCGAAGCGGGTGATGTGTTGTTCTTCACCGAAGCACTCGTTCACGGAACAATGCCGTGGAAAGCGAAGCATCAACGCCGTTCGCTCCTCTACAAATACAGTCCAGGACACTCCGCATGGTCGGGGGAATATCACGACCTCAGCAAATACGGCGAGTTGACAGAACAACAGAAACGGATGCTTTTGCCACCGTCTATCGGTAGGCGACCTTACGTCGTGGAAGAGAATTGAGTGAGAAAAATAAATGCCAAACGTTCAACTCACTGGAAACCAGAGCGATTTTCTTAAAATCGTAGTCGCAGCGGCAGGACGCGGTGACTTGGAGACCGTGCGTTACCTGCTTGACGATAACCCGGCTTGGATTCATACCGTCGGTTCGCACGGTCGGACGATGCTCTGGGAGGCAGCGTATCGTGGAAAATTGGAGATGGTGCAATTTCTGCTTGAACGCGGTGCCGATATAAACTTGCCGGGTTGCTATCATATCCAGCACAGGATTGAAATATCACCCTACTGTGTGGCACGATATGAAGGACGGGACACCGTCGCTGAGTTTCTGCTTCAGCAGGGCGCGACACTTGACATTCACACCGCTGCCTACCTCGGAGACTACGATGCCGTTCGTTCGCACCTTGATAACAACCCAAGCCTGGTCAACAGAGGATACCTTCAGGCGGTAATGCTACCCGCAGGGCAACCCCATACCTTTGAGCACCGCGAAGCCGCATGGGCAACCCCGCTCTGCTATGCTATCAGGAGCAAAGACCCTGAAATTGTTGCGTTGCTCATCTCGCGGGGTGCGGTCATCAAGCCCTACAGTGAACGCTTCCTGGATTATGCCGCATCCGATGAACGACTGGAGATCGCTGAACTATTGCTCGAAAATGGTGCCGACCCGAGTAAGGCACCGCATATCTTGGACGACGGTTCGGAAATAAGTGCGCTGTTCAAACGTTATGGGATCCCACCGAAAGATATAAACGCAATGGGAACAGGGGGCTGGCCACCTCTTGTTTATGCCTGTCGCGGCGACAATCAGGAACATCCAGACAAAGTCCAGGAACTTTTAGACCTCGGTGCTGATGTCGATGTTCGGAACTACAAGGGGAAAACAGCCCTACATTACGCCGCGAAAGCAGGTTTTTCCAAAGTCATTAATCTGCTCATTGAAAAAGGGGCGACGGTTGATGCTACCGATAATAACGGCGAAACGCCGCTTTTTGATGCGATCCGTTCGACAATAAAAAGCGGTGAGAAACAGCGGGCAGCCTTGGAAGCCTTGCTCACTAAAGGCGCAAACCCGAACTTTAAAAACCGGAAAGGTTTGACCCCACTCCAAGTCGCACAACGGATGCGAAGGGCAGATAGGGATAAAGTTGTTGAATTGTTGCGAACGTATAACGACCATTTAGTACGTAGGTTGGGTTGAGCTGAAAGCGAAACCCAACTCAGTAATAGAAAATGCCTTACACTCGCGAAAAACTCACGCAAGACCTCACCACTCTCGGCATCGAAAAAGGGGATACCCTCTTTATCCATTCATCTTTCAAGAGCCTCGGACCTCTTGAAGATGGGGCGGGGACAGTTATCTCTGCCTTAGCAGCGGCTGTCGGACGAGACGGGCTGATTCTGATGCCGTCATTCAGTCTTCTACCGAGTCGAGAAGAACGGATAGCTTCTTGGAATATTGGGAGTACGCCGTCTACGGTGGGATGGCTGACGGAGTTTTTTCGACAGATGTCGGATACCTATCGCTCCAACCACTATTCCCACGCTATTGCGGCGCGTGGGAAAGGTGCAAAGGCGTTCGTGGCGGATCATCTCCGTCGCGAAGGTTACGAATCCCCGTGGGACCAGCCGCCATGGGGAAAAACTTACGGCACACACTCACCGATGTTCCGCGCCTACAAAACAGACGCCAAACTTCTCATGCTCGGTGTCGATTACGAGTCATCAACTTATGCCCACCTCGTTGAGGTGATTCATTGGAACAAATGCCTTATTGAAGACCCTGAAGCCGAATATATCCGACTGAAACGTTCAAAACTTGGTGCATTCTGGGATGAAGTCGGTAGGTTAAGACAGGGGCTGGTCGGAGACGCGACGTGTCGGCTGTTTCGGATTAAGGATTATGTGGATACGCTTCTTAAAGAAGTTGAGTGGAACCCTGACCCGTATGTGATATAAGGGTTGTCAGTTGACGGGCACCACATTCGCTCGCGATGCCCATTCTCCATTTTTTCGTTCTGACACAGTGCTTACTGCCAACGATCTCGCGCGGTAAACGACTTAGGCTCCCTAAAATACGTGTCTTTCATCGCACCCCATCTTGTCGGTAACTTACCATCTGGCTCGACATCATAAACCCGATCCATCGCCTGTTGGACTTCATCCTGATCAAGCGCAACGCTCCAGATCGCCACCTCATCAACGCGTCCAATATAATGCTCCCGATTCCCTTCGCTGTTGCGCCCAATGGACACAGGAACGTCGTTTGTGTCAATTTTACCTTTCGCATTCCCGTCGACTTCTACTTCACCGTCATAGTAAAGTACCATCCTGCTCCCATCGTAGGTGGCGGTTACATGCGTCCACTCCTCCGGGGGCAAATTGGAAGTCGCCGCATCGCCGATCCGCTTCTCTGTCCCCTTATCAACAGAGATAATAAAACCCGTCTTTCCATTATTCCCGCCAAACTCATAGAACCCATAGACCATCCACGGCGCGGTATCCCCTGCCCAGGTCTTCACAATAATACGGAACCACTCCGCTGTGAACTCAGTTGGATAGACCCAACACATCAAGGTGATTTCATCCGTAATATCCAAAGAGGGGGAATCCGGCACCTCAATCCAGCCGCCCGCTTCGCCGCTCAGTTCGACTGAATTGCCATATTTACCTTTGACCCGCTCCCCTTTGTGGATTGTCCCATCATTTCCATGTTTGGACTTATCTTTGGCTGTATCACCTTTCCCTTCATCGAAGGAGAGATAGAGTGCCAATTCGTCCTCCCGGACGGCTTCGCCAAGAGTTGCCAATACCACGATTAAACAGACTGACAGTAGACTTAGGGTTAAAATCTTCATCGAAATGTACCTCCCGATGTGGTCGTGTTCGGTTCTTATACGGACGCTGTAAGACGCAGCCTATTTTTAAAACAGTGTCATTGTACAAAAAAAACAAATTAAACGCAATGTTAACCCATTTTCACATCAGAGGCACTCAATTCTCAATAATTTTGATTTTCTGCCGAAGCACTCTTCGCTGTAGGAGCGAGCTGTGCTCGCGACCTCTTCGCGAGAATGGTCAAAAAAACCGACAATTGAATGGCATCGGAAAGTCGCGAGCCGAGCTCGCTCCTACAAATCTACAACATCTGCTTGCGCGCCTGTTCGCTCTAAATAGAGATGCGTTGTCAGGATTGCCCAGATAGGGGCGACAACAGCATGGATGAGCGTATTGACCATAGCCATCACGCCGACTGTCCAGAAATTCGGTGCCTCCGCGAAACTTATCCGAGCATAGCCGCCGCAGAAAAGCGTCAAGAACTTCACAGATAGTAATACCTCACGAAGCGGTGCGAATTCAGGAACAGTCAGAGAAAATACAAGCAACGTCAAACCGAGAATTGTAGAAGTAAGGATCATGATTACCAAGATAAACAACAGCCACATCCCAAAAGTCCGCCCCCACACCCCTCGAACCAATGCACTGCTGCGGCGAAATGATGCGGTTGCTGATTGCTGACCTTCAATGATAATGCTCTGATTGTGGAGACTCCAATTTACTGCCAAATAGATAACGACAACTACAGTCACCAAAGACACCAAGTGAAAGCTTGAAAAACCGTGACCAACAGGAACATCTATTCCCTTCCACGTAAGGATGAAAAAGGCAAGCACACTTGGAATCACAAGCAGCCATAGCAGACAGCCTGTTGTTAAAATGGTACCGGTTTGGCTACCCGTACGTTGCCAAACGCCTCGCGAGGAGACCTTTCTACCCTGACGGCGTTCTACTATTGCCAAAATAAGCGGACACATCGTAAACCATAGCCAACCTATACTGAAGGAATACAGGGAAAAAATCATTCCTGTGTCTGTGCCTGTCGATTTAGGTGTTTCACTTACATATAGACCGCGTGCCGTATCAAAGTGCCACAGGGTCTCAGAATCTAAACTTGTGAGGAGATACATCCCAATATCAAACAGGAACGCAAAAATGACCACAGGCATCATAATGCGCCAGAATAGCCAGAAATTGTCGCGATAACAGTGGAGTATCGTTGAAATCGGTTTTGGCTGCGACGAAGGTGCATCAATGGTATTCGTGTTTTCTTCTATATCCGTCATTTTTCTCTTTTCCTTGATATGCCGCCATCACCTCAAGGTCAAATCCCTCCTTCCGAATCCGTTGATCGAAGTAGAGAAGCGTGCCACCAATCACCCAGATCGGCATCGTGAAGGTATCAAAACCTATCAGGTCTTTTCTGACATTTTAAGGGCATAAACTTCCTCTAAAAATTTATCGTAACTAATAGAACCCCTCCCTCCCATCTTTTCGACAATAGGACTCGCTATGGTGCGCGCCAGTTCCGAGCGGCGGATCCCGGAGAGTTTCCGCCGACGGACGAGATACTCACGTATGACATCCATCTCAGCCGCTGTAACCGTAGACGGTTGTATCCAAGCAGCATAGATAAATTCCTGAGATGCAGCACTAACAGGCGTGCCAGCCATTTGTGAATTTGCATCGGTGAGCGTTAGGTCTGTACGCGCCGTTTTAATGACAAGGGTGCCAGCAGCAAGGTCCCCCAACCGTCGCCAATCTCTGTTTATCAGCATAGAAAAAAGACCCACGCCATAACAGAAGGGGAGAAAATCGACAATCCGAACCAGATTCCGAATCGCGGCGTCCGCGAAACCGATCGGGTAACCGCCTTCTTTGATAACCCGTAATCCGAGGGCACGCTTTCCGATAGACTGACCGTTTGTGGTAATCTCTAAGACCATATAGTAGCCCCAGAAAAGGGCAAAGACGGCGATACCACCGAGTGCGCCGAGCCAATTTCCCAGCACATCCCCAAGCTCCGAGACAAAACGCCTGTTGACATAATAGCCGACCAGTGAAATCAGCGTGAGTAATAAGGTATCAATGAGTGCCGCATAGAAGCGCGACCCAATCCCTGCTTTCTGGAAGTTAATATCAATCTGTTCCGGTGTTTCTACGGATAACTGTTCATTCATTATTCACCCAGGCCCGGTAGGTGCGGTTTTGCAGCGTACTCGCTCCCGGTTCATGCCCTAAGGCATGAATACCGTTGATTCTGATTCATGCGACGTGCATTCTTAACCGCACCGGACATTACCGAAATATTTATAGGACCTACGCATTTTCTCTTAAAGTCCCCCTGATAAGGGGGATTTAGGGGGTTAATCCACTGAAATATTGTTGATTAACGACTGTTTAACCCCCCTTATCAAGGGGGAATGCGTAAGTCCTGATTTATTTAGACTTCATACAGTTTGTGCTACAAAAGTTTAGTGCGTTCATGTAATTTATTTAATTTGATTTTTAAGACAAAACGGTGTTTAATAATGATTGATTATAGGCAGATTGTTACAAAGAAACCTCTTAACTTATAACCCATAACCCATAACCCATGACCCCCACAGAATTCATCTCCCAAAAACAGCAGACTTGGCGTGAACTCGAAGCATTGCTAAACCGTTCACAAGATGCCAATGCGAGTCAACTCAACCGTCTCGGCTATCTATACCGACGCGTTACATCTGATTTAGCCGTAGCGCGGCGCGACTTCCCACAAAACCAGTGCGTTCCATATCTGAACGCCCTCGCCTCACGCGCACACGCCACAATCTACCAGACCTCCCCTTTCAAACGTGGGACGCTTTGGGATTTCCTTCGCTTCGGTTTTCCGAGCGTGTTCCGAGAGAATCTCAGCTTCATCGGAATCTCATTCTTATTGTTCGCTATCGCATTCGGGGTAGCCTATTGGATCGCTTTGACGAACCCCACACTCGGAGAACGGATCGTACCAGAGCACTTTGTATCTCACATCAAGGAGTTAGAGGACAACGCGTGGAATAACACATCCGCAGAAAATCGGAACCTATTTGCCTCTTTTGTGATGACCAACAATATCCGAGTCGCCTTCTTTGCCTTTGCGGGTGGCATCATATTCATGGTAGGAAGCATCTACATCTTAGTCGTCAACGGAATCCTGATTGGCGGAATTGCGGGACTCTGCCATGCCAATGGAATTGCACTTGTGCTCTGGTCGTTCGTATCGCCGCACGGCTATATTGAACTCACAACGATTTTCATCGCCGGGGGTGCCGGGTTGAAGTTAGGGTATTCACTCATCGCGCCATCGCTCTGGACGCGGAAACGAACTTTAACGGATGCAGCGAAAACGGCTATCCATCTGCTCGGTGGGTGTGTTGCGCTGCTCGTGATTGCTGGGATTATTGAAGGTTTTGTCTCGCCTTCCAGTCTCTCCCCCGCTGTCAAAATCGGATTCGGTGCGGTAACAGGAGTCTTACTCTTTGCCTACCTCTTTGGGTTACATATCCGTGGCGGGTCTCAATAAGCACCGCGCCAATTCTGGAAAATACACCCGAAGGTTATGTCTTTAACGTCGCACCTTCAGGTCGGGGTGCCGTGGGTCGGATGGGCATCTTTGGGTAGGAGCGATACGCAATTTCTGCCAAATGAGGGGTCTCAATTCGGATATGTCCTTCCGCTCGCGAGTGCATAAGCGCGTCAAGAACACCCGTCACAAGCAACGTCCGTTCCACAGGATATTGCGGTTCCCCCGTAACGAACATCTCCTCAATATTGAGACTCAAATAACTAAAATGGGCATGCGGTGGGCCGTTCTGTAGGTAGAACTCCGTGGCATAGTGGGTATCATCCGCTTTCGCCGCGTAAGCGAAGTCAGAGATGTAACCGTTCAACATCAGCACCGCAGAACGAAATCCGTCACGATGCTCCAGTAGAAACGCAGTCGGGTTCGGACATCCGTCTATGAATGTACTGTCGGGACGATTCTCAATCTGTGCGCATGCGGCTTCGGCTAATTCAAGCGACCATTTTCCCGCCTGACCGGCTTCCCAGACGGCATCCCCTTCCAGACACTGGATCGCGACAACCCCAGACTCGCCACCTTGCCGACGTTCAATCATACATTGCAACGTCTCCAACGAATGAAATCCGTAGGACTCCACGCCGCCATAGCCGATACCGACAGCCGAAGCCTGTGCTGTGTCAAGGTCGTGTTCTAAAAAGGGTTTCCGCCAAGAGAGCGGGAGCGAAGAACCTGCCATGAACGGCACATCAAGGGCGTTCGCACGATTGTACATCCAGAGCGCATCGTCCCAATTGTAGGCGAGGTGTTTATCGCAGAAGACAGGCACCGACCGACCACTCGACGCAAAGACCCCGCAAATTTGCTCGAACATATACCGACGGGGATACATGTGCTGCTCAAATTCGTTATACGGATAATCGCCGTGTTCGCCAATCAGTAGCACACCGTCAACAGCGAGTTCGTTGCCACCAAGCGTCAATGCTTGCCGAATGCTCGGATAGATCGGGACGTTGTGTTCAGCTGCCAAACCGACCCCGATGTCCCGGTCATCCACCTGATCGAGATAGATGGACACCAAGTCGACGCGCGGCATCCGGTGCCCTGTATCCGTAGGAAAACCCTTCATGTATTTGGTAGCAATCACATCTCCGTGCGAGTGCTGAAAATAGGTCGTGATGATTGCAGCAATTTTTTTGCGTTCCGCCATTTTTTTCTCCCTTTGCTTATCTAACAATCTCGGTGCCGATACCACCGGTTTGCGGTCTGTGGTCTGCGGTTCGCTATTCACATTATCTAACAATCTCGGTGCCGATACCACCCTCTGTGAAGACTTCAAGCAGCAAAGAGTGCGGGATTCTCCCATCAATAATATGCGTCTTGTAGACCCCCCCCATGAGTGCCGTTGTACACGCCTCTACTTTCGGGAGCATACCGCCAGCAATCATACCCGCCTCGATGAATTGATCTACCTCTCTGATATGAATCGTCGGAATCAACGACTCGGTATCCGATAGGTCTCGGAGAATGCCGCGCGTATCCGTCAAGACAATCAACTTTTCCGCTTGAAATGCAGATGCAACCTCACCCGCCATTGTATCGGCGTTAATGTTATAGGTCTGCCCATCAACACCGACCCCAATCGGCGTGATGACTGGGATATAATCGGCTTTGTCAAGCGCGGTGATTGCTTCGGTATTGACCCCAATAATCTTCCCCACGTATCCTAAATCAATATCCGTCTGCTGTCCGTCTTCATCCGTTATCTGTGTCTGTTGTTTCTCCGCAAGAATCAGGTTTGCGTCTTTTCCAGAGAGTCCAATCGACTTTCCACCGTGTTGGTTGATGCGTGAGACAATCTCTTTGTTGATGGATCCGAGTACCATTTCAGCGATTTCAACGGTTTCCGCATCGGTTACACGCAGTCCCTGCACGAATTCGGGAACTTTCCCGACCTTGTCCATCCATGCCGTGATTCGGGGTCCACCGCCGTGAACGATAATTGGACGGATGCCGACGTATTTCATCAAAACGATGTCCTGCATAACGGAGTGGATAAGTGCTTCATCCTCCATCGCCGCGCCGCCATATTTGATAACAATCCGCCGGTCATAAAACCGACGGATATAAGGTAAAGCCTCAATAAGAACTTCAGCAGTTCTGTTCATGTCTTTGAGTTATGTCCTCTATATTTTTTCAAATGGTGTATAATAATATTATATGATACGAGACATACCCCTGTTTGTCAAATTAAAAGTAGTCGTTAGTCATCAGTCGTCAGTTGTCAGCCAAAGAGGTCTTTGATTTATGCAAACATCTTTTAACCAACAGCCAACAACTAACAACCAATAGCCAGTAAAGGATCAACACAATGCAAATATCCGCACAGATTTCACACTTTCACGGGGTAGGCATACCCTTTGAGGTCTGCGAGATGCCTGTCACTGCCACCCCCAACGATGTACTTGTCCGCGTTTCACTCGCGACCATCTGTGGTTCCGATCTCCATACCGTATCGGGTCGGCGCGGGGCAGAGACTCCCTGTGTCCTCGGACATGAGATTATCGGAACGGTTGCAGCACCGACACACCTCACTTCTGCAACAGGAGAAAAACTACGGGAAGGGGACAGGGTTACATGGAGCATGATTACCGCCTGTGGAACGTGTGATTATTGTGTCAACCGGAAGCTGCCACAGAAATGCGAAACGATGTTCAAATATGGACATGCGCGTAATGAAGGCGATGCCGCGCTATCAGGTGGATTCGCTACACATATCCTACTCCGTCCGGGGACAGCCATCTATCGCATTCCCGATGCCGTGACGGATCAAGAGGCGGTCCCTATCAACTGCGCACTCACGACTGTGGTAAACGGTTTAGAGACGATCGGTATGCAACACCGTGAAACTGCTGTCGTCCATGGATCCGGTATGTTGGGTATCTACGCCGTGTGCTACCTACGTGAAAACGGATACGAGAACGTTGCTGTTGTAGACATCAACGAAGAACGTTTAGCCGTTGCCAAACGTTTCGGCGCCACACATACCTTCAACCCAAACAAAGCATCTGTCTCGGAGATTGATGAAGCGTTGAAAGCACTTACAAACGGACGCGGGGCTGATCTTGGCGTAGAGGTTAGTGGTATTACAAGCGGAATCCCAAATCTGGTTACGTGGTTGGGGATTGGTGGACGTTGTGTGACACTCGGATACGTCTATCCAAACGCCGACATCACCGTTGATGCCCATCAACTCGTCACAAAGTGTATAACCCTCCGAGGGATTCATAACTATGATCCCACGGCACTTGGCACCGCACTCAACTTCATAGAAACAAACCGGACACGCTACCCCTTCGGAGAACTCATCGGAAAAACGTATCCGCTATCTGACATCAACACCGCTTTCGTAGATGCCATGAATCAGGAGGCACTCCGCATAGCAGTCAGTCCGGAGAGCGTTGTGGGCATGACCCCCGTGCGGAATCGCCACAAGACTTAACCAACAACTATTAACCAACAACTAACAACTACTCCAACCCATCAATCCAACACCGTGTCCCGTCGGTGCGGAGGGTGATTGCTGCGGATGCGTCTGTCCGCCAGAGGCGGCACTCGCGCGATGCATACCGCGCAACGACTTCAGGGTGCGGAAATTGATACCGATTTCCTTTACCAAGCGAGAGTATAGCGCAACGCGGTCGAACTGCATCTAAAAACGGGGCACTGCTTGATGTGCGACTCCCGTGATGGGGAACCTTCAGAATCTCTGAGCGGAGGTCTTGTCCAGAAGCAATGAGCCGCGCCTCTGCCGCTTCGCCGATGTCCCCTGTAAAGAGCACATCCACTTCGCCGTAGGAGAGTTTGATGACGAGGGAATCGTCGTTTTTGTCTTCGTCCAACAGGTTCGTGGACGCAGCGTCAATCGGATGCAGTAAGTTCAGCGTGGCTGTCGGTGTTAGCGCAATCTCTCCGGCGTATGGAAACGCATAAGGAATATCGCGTGCTTCGGCAATCGTACGGAGCCGCCGATTGGTTTGAGAATCCAGTGGCATCTCCGATATACCGAGAACCCGTGAGACTTCAGAGTTCTCTAAAATATAGCCAAGTCCGCCGCCGTGGTCGAGGTCGGGATGGGTCAGTACTACCATGTCGAGTTTCCGAATCCCGTGATAATCGAGATAGGGTTCAATAACCCGTTCACCCATATCGTAGTCGGTCATCTCCTGTTTCTGCTCGTCGTAATAGGTGCGTCGGATGCCGCCGTCTATGAGCATTGTCCGATTGTCAGGGAACCGGACGACAGCCGCATCGCCTTGTCCGACATCAAGCGTCACCACCTCCAGAAGCCTGCCTCTCTCGTGAAACGCAGCGTCCCAGACCCAGATTGCCACAACCGACAGTCCAATGAGACTCGCAGCTCGGAATTGCTTACGCACCCATTGCCAGTGAGCGATACCCAGACAGACTGCGATGTAGAGGACAAAACCACCGAAGGTCGGAGGCGTGAATTTCACAACGCTCCATGCCTGTCCAAACATCCCGATGAGCAGTAAGAAGATAGAGATAATACCGTGGTTGAGGACGGAGAAGAACTTTGCCAACGGAAGCCACGCAAGATTGATACAGACTAATCCCAGCAATAAGATAGAGATAACAACGTGATTGAGGACGGAGAGGAACTCCGTCAACGAAAGCCACGCAAGACTGATACCTATTGACCCCATCCCCATCGCAACAATGAGCGACACAAGTCCAACGGCAAAGGGACCGACAATCATACCCAACGGATACGTCCGAAAAAAGTGGTAGGCAATCAGAGGTGCTGTCCCGATCTGTGCAGCGAACGTCACGAGATAAGACAAGATAAACCATTTAACCGTTTCCCGCCGAAACTTCGTCAGCCTCGTGAGGTCTTCTTCCGATGATTCCTCTGTGTCTCCCCAGAGGTGGCACAACGGTTTCTCCATCTTTGGGACGAAATAGACGATGGAAGCCACGGCAACAAACGAGAGTTGGAATCCGACATCCCACAACTGATACGGGTTCAAGAGAAGCAACACGAGTGCAGCGAACGCTAACAGATTGAATATATCGGCATCTCGGTCGATGAGTGCGGCAAATAGGTACAAACTTGCCATCAACGCCGCACGAAAGACGGACGGACGAAACCCAACGAGACACGCATAAATTAACACGGCGATAATCGTGAGGAGACAAACGATCTTCTGTGGGAATCGGAGACCTGAAAAGCCGAGGTAGCAGAACGCCGCTATGAGTCCAACGTGGAGACCGGAGACGGCGAGGACATGGAAGGTGCCGCTATTTCGGAAAGTGTCCAACGTCTCTGAAGGGACATCGCTCCGTTTGCCGAGTAAGATGCCTTTGACGAGTTGGGCGTGCAGTGAGATTTCTGTATAGGTGGCATCAATCAGACGTTCTGTCCGAATACGGAGCACCTCTATCCAACGTAAAGGTGGGAATCCCCATTGTTCACCAATCCGCAGCAGGCCTATGACCTCGACGATACCGACGACATCCTGCCTTGCAAGGTATGCCTTGTAATCGAAACCGCCCGGATTCCGTTTGCCTTGTGGCTCTTGAAGTACGCCTGTGAGGGTTATCTGTTTACCGTAGCGGAGCGGCACCGCGTCTTGAAACTTGATGAGAAACTTCGCCTTCACGCGTTGCGATGGCTCCGATAACAGTTGGAGTTCACCGACGGCATACCCTTCTTCCCATTCCGCCCCGCGTTCGGGTTGGTAGGTGGTCGTGCCTGAAAAACTGACGGGTTTATCGTAAAAGTGATCGGGGATCGGTGGAACGGAGGCGATTTCGAGACGGAGCATACCGCCTGCGAAAACGGCGAGATGGAGCAGTCCGTAAGCGAGATAACGCCTACGGTTTCTCGTCGCAATGCCCCCGATAAAACCGAATAGGACGAAAAGATAGAGCCACAAAAACGGAATAGATACCCAGCTCCCAGCAACGATGCCGAGGAGGTACGGAATCAGAAAGTAGAGGGCAGGACGCGGTGTAATCTTCATTTTAGGTCACTATTATTATAGCGACATCCGCGAGAAATATCTATCTTTTTATAACTTAGAGTCATTCAATTCTTCTGTAGGACAGATTTCCAAATCCCGACTCTTAACTTATAACTTATAACTTATAACCTTCAGGGCCATTTAGTTTTAAGAGTTAAGTTTACTTACATAAAGCCTTCCCGTTTCCGGACGCCCGAATTTATTCGGGATAGCACACTTTTCCCGAACAAGTTCGGGCTTCCAAACCCAAGTTGTTGGAAAACTGAATGGCCCTGTATAACCTTTAACTCATTTGACTCAGTCCAAGTTTTATGATACAATCTATCTTGACATTATTCGATAAGGAAACGCAAATGCCAAAAAACAACATTCTCTCAGAAATGCCGATAGACCTCGGCGATAACCTAACACTCCGATTCGCCACACCAGAGGATACAGACGCACTCACTGAATTCAACGTCCGACTCCACGAAGCCGCCGATGCCGGGCCGAACGTACGAGACCTAATGTCCGGGAACCATCCAACTTGCAAGGCAAGCGATTTTACCGTCGTTGAAGATACCACAACCGGAAAAATCGTCTCATCAATGTGTCTTATCTCGCAGACCTGGACCTACAGCGGCATCCCGTTCCAACTTGGGCAGCCCGAATTCGTCGCGACGGAACCCGAATACCGTAGACGCGGACTCGTCCGAAAGCAGTTTGAGGTGATTCACGCCTTAAGCGAGGCGCGCGGTGAGATGATGCAAGGCATCACGGGGATACCGTGGTATTATCGAATGTTCGGATATGAAATGACACTCGACATGGAAGCGGAATTGATCATTGATGGGATACACATCCCAACTTCAAAAGACGGTGAAACAGAGACGTGTCAACTCCGACCGCGGACGGACGCCGACAACGCCTTCATTCAAAACCTCTACGCACGCTCGATTGAATCTCAGGTTTTTGCGTGTCCACGAAGTCCCGAACTCTGGGAATATGAATTCAACGGACGCGCTGCAGACAGTGGCGCAAGGATGGAATGGCTACTTATCGAAGATACGGACGGGACACGCCTCGGATATGTGCAACATCTACAGTGGTGCTACGACGGGTGGGGCGAAGGCAAGGACACCGACGCTAATTTCATGGTTACGCGAATGGAACTGAAACCCGGTGTCGGGTATCTACAACTCGCGCCGTCACTACTACGGGAACTCTGGAAGAAGGCGAAGGCGACACCGATAATTGTCGAGAGTAAGGCTTCGGCACCGATGGGAATCCAATTCATGCTCGGACGTGAACATCCCGTCTATAGTGTCCTGCCTAAATCTATTGTCCGTAAGGACTTACCCTACTCGTGGTACATCCGAATCCCGAACCTGATAGCGTTTCTACGGCATATCCAACCCGCACTTGAAAAACATCTTATCGGCACTGTTGCAGAGGGTTACACAGGCGAACTCAAGATAAGTTTCTATCGCAGCGGCATCTACTTCACATTCGAGCGCGGGCGCATCACAAAACTCACGGAGTGGACACCAGAGGATATCGAAGACGGTGATGCGGTGTTCCCGGATCTCACCTTCTTGCATCTCCTCTGTGGACGGTGTCGGATAGAGGAATTGACTGCTAATTTCGTGGATTGCTGGACGAAGAATACGACATCCGCTGTACTATTGGATTGTCTATTCCCAGAATTCAAAAGCGAAGTTTGGCATCTATAAAACAATGACCACCCAATCGCACGCCATCCTCAACATCGCCTTCCTCTCAAAACGCGGGAAACCCTTCCTCCACTCTTACGCCTTCCTCGGTGCCGTCATACCCGACATCCCGATATTTATCTTCTTTGCCGTCGAGACTTTCATCCTCCAAACGTCGCAGCGTGAAATGTGGGGATCTCGATACTTCATGGAGGCGTGGCAGAACTTCTTCGATATCTTCAACGCCGTTCCGCTCATTCTGATTGTATTAGGGATTGGGTATTACCTGATGCGTTCTGAACGGATGACAGTCGTTGCGTGGAGTATGCTGATGCACTGCGCTTTCGATTTCCTGACACATCACGACGACGGACACCATCACCTCTTCCCGCTCTCCGATTTTATCTTTGCGAGTCCGATTTCGTATTGGGACAGAAACCACCACGCAGGGGTCTTTCGAGTGGTAGAATGCTTGGTTATTCTTACCGCATCCATCTATCTATTCCCGCGATTGAAGACCCGACTGGGGCGTGTTGCGCTGGTAGTTATTAACGTCCTCTTCCTCGCCTCTTTCCTATTCCGATAAGTTCTGTAGTAGGTTGAAAAAGACGAAATCGCAGGAATGGCTGGCACGATTTCATCAGATGTCGGCTCATCAGAATATAACCACGCAATGGGAGCGTTCTTATTCGCAACCCCCGAAGAATTACAAGACTTTCTGTATGACCACGCCAGATACAATCTTGAACACCGTATCAGTTGGTATGATACTATGCAAGAAGTCCTCGGGACATCTCGACAGAAGCACGTTTATCGTGAGTATCTACGATCCCCAGAATGGCAGCGAAAACGTCAAGCAGTTCTCAACCGTGCGATGCGATCCTTTATCGTCAAACCACTCATAATCCGTCGGACGCGCGATAGATATGGACGGTTGATTGAATCTATTGAGACGGAATGGAAATCTATCTGTGAACACAGGCGCTCCATTTGTGAACGCAGGTGTGCCAGAGATGAACAATTCAGGCACTTGAATTGTGAATGCAGGTGTTCAAATGTTGCCGAACACGTGCATCACTGGAACTATGAGCGTGTCGGTAAAGAGCGAATAGGAATGGAACCCGAGGAATCGGACGAAAATGATTTGATAGCACTTTGTAGTGAATGTCACGTCTCCTTACATAACCGATAGAAAAGTTTAGCCCGTAGGTTGGGTTGAACGGAGAATACCCAAACAATAGCACCGCATAGAAAACCGACACTCCACCAACACACCTCCTATCGCGGACATACCCCTAAAGGTGTGCGATACACAAAAAACCCAAAATCCGCGCAATCTGCCTAATCCGTGAAAATCCTTGAATCCTGCCCCCCTGATAAGGGGGGATAAAGGGGGGTTATCCTGATTCTGACAATCCCCGCATCCCAATCAAAACGTTAAATAAAATATAACAAATCAGTATTTTCCCCAAACAGCCCACCGATACAAAAAAATTTGCATACAACGCGTTTTTGTATTATACTTAACTAAAACATATATTTATTGTGTTAAGTTATTAGAAAAGTCGTCCCAACACCTTTATGACGTAGCAATACCCAATGCAGCGAAAAACTTGGAGAAAAACCACTGTCCAATCACCTTAAACAGAGGGACACAACTTTCATAGTAACCCCCTTAAAAGCGCAGTACTCAGAAAGTCGCATAAACCCACGCCACCCGTGGCGTTACAACGCTAATTCCGAGAGATGAAAAATTCGGATTCATAGTAACAGCAAAAAAATGACCCTTTCATAGACAGCCGATAAACCCACGTCACACCTGACTTTATGAGGGTTCTAAAGGCGCAATTTTCAAAACGTTACTATGAAAACTATGAAAACTATGAAATGCCAGAGATATGGAGGGAACAATGCAAGCCCCAGAAAATAGAAAAACTTCAATTCAGGCAGCACTTTGTGATGATTTCGCAGCGAAAGATGCCGGAGAACTCCGCACACATCTTAAGCATCTGTTCGCCACCTTGGAGGGCGACGCACTCGTTGAGTCCGTTATCGAAAACGTTCAACGCTACGCCGTAGAGAGAGAGGGGAAATCTATAGACATGGATTTCGATGACATCGGCACAAGTGACTTGGATTCAATTAGACGCACCATCCACACCGAATTGACGGAAGTCATTTCAAAGTTCATCTCAGGTACACACCGAGAAGCGATCGTCCGCTACCATGCGCGCGGCTTCTCTACTGCCGAGGCGATTACGGCATTAATGCATGAAGACAGCATCATGAATAGGTTGGCACAACCAGACGCACTCGGCATGCAGCAGCTTCGGGATATCTTGATTCCACGCTTTGCCTATCTCAAGCCCGGAACAACCCGATGGCCCCAACAAAAATACGGCGCAGTCTGGCAGGAAGCACGTGAGGAATATACACACGAAATCAACAACATTCCGCTCTCATCGCCAGTAGAACGCGCCTCGCTCTTAGCCAAGCACGCCCAGCGTGTTAATGCCGCATTGGATAACAACGAATACTCCGCCTCAGCTTTTCAATCCTTGACCCAATCCCTAACCAAGACGTTAGAGAGTTTGGAGAAATTATCTCCGAGTGAGCAACCCGTACAAGCAACTACAGATACGCTGCAGCTCGCCGGAATTCTGGAGAGATTGACGGTCGCATTGGAAGGACTTCAACAGCCCACACATACTGCGGATGCCAACGCACTCGTTGAAGTCTTAGGGAAACTCGCCATCGCACACCAGCCACCGCCGGAACAAAAGGCAATTACAGGCAATACCGGGAATACCCCCGAAAAGGACACAGACCCTCATGCAGAAACAACTTCACCAACAACCATAAACCAACAACCATAAATCATGTTACACTTCCGCCATCCCGAAACCGGGTTGCTGGTACAGAACTAAAAGGGGTGAGTGAGAAAACGCTAAAAATCCGCGTCATCCGCGCAATCCGTGGTAATCCGCGATTTGCGGCGTACTCGACCCGGTTCATGCCATAAGGCATGAATACCGTTGATTCATGCGATGTGCTTTCAGACAATAAACAACCGCTAACAATCAAATCCCCATACGAAGCGCAACCGCAGCGAGTAAGATAAGCAGAGAAACAACCCCCATCAGACTCGATACAATCGACATCCGCGAACGAAGCGGTCTGATTTCCGGTGGGAGCTCCGCCATGCCCGGATCCAAATCCTCAATCGCAGCAGACAACTGGGGCGCGAAGACCATGCCGTGCAACACCGTCAAGATCACCAGCACAAAGAAGAGGCCTATCTTGATAAGCAGCGTCCGCATAAAGGCTTCAGAGATTGGCGCCGCAGAGGTGATACCTACGGCATCAAAGATGTTATAGATACCCGTGAAAAATAGCACACCGACACACCCCCACACGACAGGTTCAAAACGTTTGCCTATCTGCGTTAACAGTTGAATGCGTTGGACAGGAGGCAGGTTCCGCCTGAAATGTGGGACAATCACCATCGCTAAGATGAAGTTACCGCCGATCCATGTAACAGCAGCGATGACGTGTAACCAGCGAATAAAAAGCGAAAATATTTCCATTTTTTATGACTCCTTTCGATAGCGAACCGCGAACCGCGAACCGCTAAGCGTTTTGAAGGTTTTCAAGGTCATTAATAACCACCGTAGCGCGGGAGATTAACGCATCTCGTGCATCTCTGCTAAGCGGGACAGGTGCAAACCGATGGTAATCGCACTTCGTGAGAATCTCAATCAACGCCGTCTCGACAGACTCGGCGGTATCCGACTGACTGCACGCCTCCCGGACCGCCTCAATGTTACGCTGTGGGAGTACGAATGCGTCCTCAAGATATTGGTAGAGTGTGTTCGCGAGTGCGTTCGCAAACGAAGTCGCCTCGTGAGTTGTGTCGATATCTGCCAACGCCGTAAGTTCAGCCCGTATCGTTCGCGCCTCAGAACCGCTGTCATCGGGTATATCCGTCCTTGCGGGTATATCTACCGATGCCTTCGCGAGCCGCGCCCGATACCAGAAGAAACCGGCGACCAGACCCCCTACTACCAAGATTGCCAATAATAGTGCCACCCAGAATCTCCACGATCCGTCTTCGGACTCAATATCAGCAATAGCATTCGGGTTGGGACGGACAGAGAGTGGAATTGGGAGTGTCTCAGTGGTTGCGTAAATCGCACGATTCGGATCGAAGTAACTGTATGTGATTGCGGGGATGCGGAGGGTCCCCGTCCGGACGGGGGTTAGGGTGTAAACGTAAGCCATACTTGTCGGCATAGCATCATAGGAGGGATTGGGACCCCCCACCATGACACCAGGGATCGTAGGCAGTTTGGGTGCCCCGCTCACCTGAAGGTTACCACGTCCAGAGACGCGCACAGTGAGCGTCAGCGCACTGCCGACCTCAACCCAACCGCGTCCCAGTTCCGCCGAGATTTGATATTCACCGATAGGACCGTTGAAGTCCGCGGGTCTACCCATTTCTGGGAGCGGTTGCACCGTCAGCGTCAACGGTTTCGTTTTCAACGTTCTGCGGCCTTGCGGAAGTGGCAATAACAGTTCAGCGGCATCAAGAACAATTTGTCCCGCTTTCTTCGCGTATAACTTATGGGTGTATTCCTCGACCCAAAACGTCTTCCCACCTATATGCCGTGTGTATGGCGGCGGTGTTTCCAATTTCTCGACAAAGAAATCACGGAACTCCGGGAGTCGTGGGGTCGGCGACGCACGCGTCGGAAGGGTCACGGTATAAAGATAGCGGAAACTATACGTAAACGGCGCGTTGAGATACGGCTTTTCAGTATCGACCTCGACCTCAACCTGATGAACACCACCCGTTAAGGTCTCCCGATACGTGTCCGTACCGCTGACACGGATAGCACCTGGGTTCGCAAAATAAAGACTGCCTTGATAGTCGAACTGGATATCAGGTAACGTAAAGTCCCCAACGGCTTGCGGAATGAGTTCATAAATCCACGCCATAGAAACCGCAATCTTATCTGATTTCAAGCGTGGCACGGTCTCGGAGTGGAGTGGTACAGCAAGGAATGCGGGCAGAAAATTGAATGTGGGGACTTTGATGTGTTCGATGAAAGTGTCCCCCGAAAGGGTGAGTTCCAAATGCGCCTTCTCGCCGAGTTGGATATGGCGAGGTTTGACAACCGCAGCGACATTAATAGTCCCCTGCGTTGCACCGGTCGCTATCTGCGCTTGGGCAGCAGCGAAAAAAGGAAAGAGTGTGAAAAGCAGAACACACCAAGCGGTTTTGGGCATTCTTTTACGAAACCTACCAATCCTTTTCCCGCCGAAGCCCACTTTTGCGTTGTTCTTGTAATAACTTTTGTCGTATCCGATTCTCATTCTTACTTAAACGTTCCAAGAGGCGGACTGTTTCTGCCTTGCCGATGTGTTTCACTTCGGTCTGCAGTACAGCGTCTTTTTTCGGCTGCTGCTGTGCGAAGTTTGACTGCTGTCTCAGGAGTTGCTGTGCCAATGCAAGATTGTGTTGTGCATCGGTATCTTGCGGATCCAAACGGAGCGCGTGTTTGTAAGATTCGATGGCGCGTCCGAGGTCGCCCCTCTTAAATTGGGCGTTTCCCAAGTTGTAATGGATCGCTGCGAGACCCGGAAGTTCATCAGTTTGCCCACTGTGTCTGGAGAGCGATGCCTGAAATGCGAGGGTCGCTTCGTTAAACCTACCCTTTTTATAGAGCGCAGTGCCGAGGTTATACGGTGCAACCGGCGTGTCCGCGTTTTCAAGTACCGCCTGTTGAAAGGCAGCGTGTGCAGCATCATAGTTTCCAAGTGTATATGCTTCATTCCCCGCTTTCAGCGTCTGTTTCCAACCGTTCACCCATCCGACAAGCGCAGTGGAAAGGACAATAAAAACGCAGATTCGGCACCAGTTTCGCATGACACGATTTCCCCATCGTTCCTCTCAATAAATCCGTTGAACCCGTTGATTACACAGAAATATTTTAACGTGTTAGCCTGCGTTTGTCAATGAAAGTTTCTTTTTTCCGTCAAATGCCTCTAACTCCATCCGGATGCCCGGATTTGGTCTGGGAATAGACCAAATCCATTCCTTGTATTACATTCTTGTTCGGGATGTTGCTCCAAGGTCCAGATGCCCGAACTTGTTCGGGATATTATACCCACCTCCGGACGCCCGAACTTGTTCGGGGTGGCACCCCAATGCTGGACGCCCGAACTTGTTCGGGGCAATGCGCCTAACCCCACTCTTTCCCATGTACCGCAAGCGGATAATCAAGCCATGCCTGCAAAATGCCCTCTCTGCCATATTTCTTCGCATAATATGGATAACTCGAGAACGGGTAACGCATTAATATATCGTGAAAATCAACAGCCTCGCCTTGCGTAAGCGGAACCCCTATTTTGTTTTGAAGAAAAGAGATACTTTGTTCGAGGTAACCGTGTTTGGCAGGATTCGCATGAATATAATTGAAGATCGTATAGAATTCTTTTTCTGATCGTGGGATGTAGTCCCAATAGTTACGCCACACTCTACGACCTGAGGTTCCCTCTTTTTTATTCAACCAAACCGCGCTTTCACCGTGAAGGCTTTTGATGAATCGTGGGAGTTGTGACTTATTTTTAATATGGATGAGCAGATGATAATGTTCATCAAGAATCACCCATGCGGTGCATTTTATCTCATACTTTATGAGTTTCGTTTTGAAGAAATGACGGAGTTGGGCTTTGTCATCAGGGTTGGCGAACATCGGTTGGCGATTAAAAGTACTGGCGGTGATGAAATATGTAGTGTCATCAAGGTATATGTGTGGTGGATGGTAAGGTTTTCTTTTCATTAGAGTGTTATCCTTTACTTATCTTCATCCCGAACAAGTTCGGGCTTCCAGGAGGAGGTGCCTAACCTCCCGAACAAGTTCGGGCTTCCAAGAATGGTACAATTTTACATAACTTCCCGAACAAGTTCGGGCTTCCATCACGGAGGCAGTATCCCGAACAAGTTCCATCATGGTAATACACGGAAAAAAATATGGCGAATTACCGTACACAGTCGTACAATAATTCGCCACATACCGGAGCACTTACACAGCACTCCAAAAAAATACCAAGCTAACTATTTGCGTTTGATGTCCGCCCAGGTCGTTGCCAACTTACCCTTGGCTTCAACATCAACAGACGAAGCCACGAAATCAAGTAAGCCCTGCTTATCCATTCCAGTTTCGGGATAGAACGTAACAGCATCGTTCGTTACATCGTCAAAGTGCAAGTTGAGATATGCAGAACCGCCGGATTCACCACACCGATAAAGGAGAACGTTCAGACCCTTTTGTAACTCAACTTCAACGTCGTGAAGAATCGTTAGGGGTGCACCTGTCCATCTGGAGTTGTTGTACCATTTTTCGCCGTTAATCCAGATTTGTGCGTAGTCATCGTGCGCCGGGGACATAACAGAGGTCATGTCGCTCGGTGAATCAATGACTGTAATGACATAAGTATCGACGTTATCAGCGGGGCCGTCTCTATTCATGTGGTTGTTGTCCACGGGATCCAATTCAAAGACAGTCCAGCCGCGGGTGCCGCCGTGGTCATCGCCCCATTCCACATCAATGTCTGCTGTCATAAGCAATCCATCAATTGTCGAAAGCGAGACTTGGTCGAGTGCACCACCGGTCCCTTCTGCTATAAGGTCGATCGGGGCAGAAGCTGCGAACCCGCCGTTTTCTTCGTAATTCCCGTCGGGTCCGTACCATACGCTAAGCCAAGAATCTACACCACTGCGATCTTCTCTCAGGGCATCATCATTCGGTTCCGGGTTTTCTAAGAGCAGGTCTTCCGCTATGGGACCGCCTTGAATTAAGTTAGCCTGCGAGAATGCAAACTGTGAGAAACTCATGCTCAAGGCGAAAATAATCGCAATTGCGAGGGTAAAAGTATTTAATCTTCTCATTGCTAAGTACTATATCCTTTTTGTAGGTTGATTAAAAGTTGAAAGTAATTAGGTCGCGTTAGACGCTCCCTAAGTTTCTTTGACAGTTTTTAAAACGCTTAAACAACGTTCAACATTACAATTTAATTTATTGTAACATTTTGACGAAGATTTGTCAAGAAAATTAAAGAAAAAATGGCTATTTAGTTATTCCGCTTAATGTCTGCCCATGTAGTCGTCAATTTATCCGCTGGATCAACAGACAAGGCACCAGAGACTTCGCTGAAGAAACTTTTCTGGTCATTCGACTTATCCGGATAGATGTCGCAAACCTTATGGGTTTCATCGTCAAAGTGGAGGTTCATATAGGCAGACCCGCCCGATTCGCCACACCGATAGAGGACGACGTTTCCGCCTTTTTGTAATTGCACTTCAATGTTGTAATCAACTTGGAGTGCGGCACCCGTCCATGCGGAGTTGTTGTACCATTTTTCGCCGTTAATCCAGATTTGTGCGTAGTCATCGTGTGCTGGAGACATGACAGCTTTCATGGCCTTAGGTGCTTTCACAACGACAATCCCGTAGGTATCAATGTTATCCGCAGGACCGCCTCTGTTCATGTGGTTGCCATCCGCCGGATTCAGTTCAAAGACAGTCCATTCACGGGGACCGCCGTTTGCCTTTTTCCAGTTGATATCCACGGTCTGTGTCAGTTTCAAACCCGCTGCTGTGGAAAGTTTCACTTGATCCAACTTGCCGTTAGTGGCTTCATCAATGAGGTCTTTGGGTGCGGAAGCGGCGAACCCGTTGTTGTTTTCGTAGTTGCCATCGGGCCCGTACCACTTGGAGATCCATGTCTTTTCCGCTGAATGATCTTCGTTCAGTGCAGCGACTTTCGGGTTTGCCAGCCAATCTTTTTCGGGTATCGGACCGTCATCAATATTGACTTTCTGCGCGAATGCGAGGTGAGAAATACCCACAATCAAAGCAAATACGATTGCTGTTGTGAGTGTAAACTGGTAAAACATTTTCATCGTAAGTGTCCTTCCTTATTAACAATTCAAAACTTAACGACAGATTTCAGAAACCTGCCAGTTTTGATAGAGATTTAATTAAATGTGAATCGTTCACTATTCACGGCGCGTCAGTACAGCAAACTGTCTGTTTGCGGAATACCAAACGTATAGATGAAACCATGCGATATAAAGAGGACAATCTAACAGATTGCACTATCGGGAGGGTTCTATCGCGCGCCTTCTGTTACGAACACGCTCTATTAATATGATACCAAATCAAAATGCGTTTGTCAAGTTAATTTCACGGTCATTCATTGGATTTCTTGAGCGTACCCCAGCGAATAGAAAGTTTACCGCTTGCGTCAACCGCTCGAAAACCCGTATCATACGCTTCAACCACTGGCGAAAATTCGTTTCTTCCTTTAGGTCCATCCCCGCTACCGCCAAGGAGATAGATTGTCCCGTCAGCAACTGCCGCTACCGTCATTTTTGGTGTCAGCATCGGTAGCGATAACCGCCATCTATTGGCTGCCGGATGATAAACCTCTACAAGGTCAAGATACGCGTCATGATTGTCCAGATCATAGCCACCGATTGTGTAAATCTCACGATCTACGACAACGGTTGAAAAGGCATATTTGAAGGTCGGTAGGTCAGGGAGTCTCCGCCAACTATTGGTTTTCGGGTTATATTCCTCAATCCGTCTGGAGAACCGATCAACATCAAGACCTAACCCCTGTTCTAACAAAATGAATCCGCCAATCACATAGATTTTACCATCTACGACAGCCACATTAAGCCAACCGCGTTTTGTCGGCATATCGGCGCGTCGTTCCCATCTCTCGGTCAACGGATCGTAAACCTCAACGAGACCTGTCGACACCTGTTTACCGAGTTGTTTGTTGTGAACGTTTCCACCGATGATGTATATTTTCCCATCCACAACAGCCGTCCCGAAGCTCCTACGGAGCGTCGGCATATCCCGTTTCTTGATCCACGTGTCGGTTCGCGTGTCATACACTTCAACGGTTTTTGTGTAAACAGTTTTTTTGCGCAACTCATTGCGAAGTGCCATCCGAATGTATCCGCCAAACACATAGATGTCGGTAGAAAAAACGGCAGCTCGCGCGCCTATCCGAGGGGTCAGCATACCGGCAGCCGTGTGCCACGTATTCGTCAGCGCGTCGTAGACATCCACCCTTGAAAGTGCAGGCGCGCTACCCCCTAAATTCTCATCAAGATTGAAACCACCAATGAGATAAATTTGATCGTCAACAACAGCAGTCGCTTTTGCAACCCTCAACGTCGGCAACTTAGATACCTTTTGCCACCCCTCAGCCAAATTGACGAAAGTCGCAACAAATAGCAGCACTAAAACCAATGGCAAGTACCTGTATTTTCCGAACATGATGTCCTCCTCATTCATTCATAATGTGAATTCGACATAAGCGCATTTATAGCAAACCAAAAAAATAAATCAACATTTTACCCCGGCACGGTAGGTGCGGTTTTGCGGCGTACTCGCCTCGGGGAATGCCATACGGCATTCATACCCGGGGAAGTCCATACGGACTTCATACCGTTGATTCTGATTCATGCGACGTGCATTCCTAACCGCACCGGTGTTGAGTGTCTGATTAATTCTAAGGTTTACTATAGAAAGAGAATCACTGCTATTCTTTAAAGAGACAATTTTAAGGTGGAAAAGGTGCATAATTTTAAAAAAAAAGAAAACAGGGCAAAAAAAAGCCCCCGCCTCAAAGGAGAAGCAGGGACTTTCATTGTCTTAGTTCGTCCGTTTAATATCCGCCCACGTCGTCGTTAACTTACCCGCGGCTTCAACATCTAAGACACCCTGAATTTCCCTGAAGAAACTCGCTTGGTCGTCTGATTTGTCCGGATAGAAATCCGCGACTTTGTGGGTTTCCTCGTCAAAGTGGAGGTTCATATAGGCGTGTCCGCCGGATTCACCACACCGATACAGGACGATGTTCGCGCCTTTCACCAAGTCAACTTCAATATTAAAATCGACTTCCTGTGCGGCACCCGTCCATGCGGAGTTGTTGTACCACTTTTCACCGTTAATCCAGATCTGTGCATGGTCATCGTGTGCGGGGGACATGACGGCTTTCATAGCTTCTGGTGCGTCAATAACACAGATCGCATACATATCCATGTTATCAGCGGGACCGTCGCGGTTCATGTGGTGTGCATCGGCTGGATCGATTTCAAAGACAGTCCACCCACGGGCACCCCCATTAGCACCCTTCCACCCGATATCGACAGTCTGCGTCAGTTGCAAACCTTCAACCGTTGAGAGTGAAACCTGCGTCAGTTTGCCGTTGGTGCCTTCGTCAATCAGGTCTTTCGGAGCAGAGGCAGCAAAACCGTTGTTGTTTTCGTAGTTGCCATCAGGACCGTACCACTTCTCGATCCAGTTCTTGTTGTCCGCATGGCTCTCGTTCAATGGTGCCTCACCGGGGTTCACCATCCAGTCTTTTTCCGGTATGGGGCCGTCTTTAAGGTTGACTTTCTGCGCGACTGCGAGATGTGATATGCTCATAGCCAGCGCGAAAAGAATCGCTATGGCGAGCATAAGGTGATAAGATTTCTGCATTGAGATGTGTCTCCTTATAGTTATCCTAACTTAACAATAGGTTTTAAAAACCTACATCTCTCACCCAAAAGTTAGGTGAATCTTGTGATGTCATTCAAACTCACTGAAAAATTTACACATTAATATAGAGATTGTAAATTTTTAACAAAAATTTGTCAAGTAAATAAATTAATCAATTCAACCTGATGGATAGGCTTCCAATGCAGCCTGCCACTTCGTAAGTTGTGTGACCCGATCTGCGGAATCCGTCGGAATTTCAAGCGGTCTCCCACGGGTATCAATAACCAATCCGACAACACCGCCCAGTACTTCTGCTTCAATAGCAGTGCCGCGCCCCGCCCCAAGGTCAAATTTCCGAGAGGGTTGGAGTTTTACGGATGCCGTTTCACCCAATTCCAACGGATAGAGACGGAGTTCACCGTACGGCACGTCCTCGACAACAGGCGGACTGCCCGGTAAATGGAGTTCAATGGAGAGGCACGTTTCGCCTGCGTTGCCTACACCCACTGGCGAGATACACGTCCCTAAATGGATGAGACAATCCCGTTCAAAAACTTGGGTCGCAGCTTCGGCATTGACCTGTGCAAGCACACCGAGCTGCGGCATCATGAAAATGCTATCAACGGCGAGGTGCGTTATCCCTTCAGGTTCAAAAGCGTCTATCATCATAAGCATCGCTTGCTGCCGACGCGGTGCGTGCGACAAAACACCACCACTCCCAACAAGCATGTCTAAATCAAGCATATTCACGAGCGTCTGTCCGCTTTCGGCTTGATTGAAGGCTTCAGAAATTGTGCGTTGTTGTTGGACCCCTCGCAATTCGACAGCGAGCTGTTTGTGCTGTTCAAAAGCGAGTCGGAGTGCCTCGCGGGCGATCGCCTGTTCGAGAATCAACTCTTGCAGCGTCTGGGGGATTGTCGTCGGACGAATCATCTTGTTCTTAACCCGGTTGCGGAGATCCCCAACCTCAATGTCAAACGGGACCCAGCGGAGAACGTTTTCTAATCCAGCTTCAGCGAGGACGTTGGAGACACTGTAACTCATGCCAAGGTTCGCACTGACAGTCCGATTAAAGATCGATTCCGCCTCCTTGTTCTTAAAGACAGAAAAGACATCCGTCGTCGCACCGCCGATGTCAACCCCGACGACCGCAATATCTTGTTGTGCAGCGACGGTCTGAATAATCTCACCCACGGCGCCAGGGGTCGGCATAATCGGGGCATCCGTCCAATCAATCAGTTTCCGATAACCCGGGGCGTGCGCCATGACGTGTTCGAGAAATTGCTCCTGAATCTTATGACGCGTCGGCATGAGATTTTCACGCTCTAAAACGGGACGGAGATTATCTACCATCTCCAGTGCCATCACATCTTGCAAGCGTTCTTCAATTGACGCACGGGCATCTATGTTCCCAGCGTAGATGAGAGGGAGTTCATAAGCGATACCCAATCGCGGTCTGGGACGTGCCGCAGCGATAATCTCCGCCAATTCAACGACGTGCGAAGTCGTTCCACCATCAATGCCACCCGACAAAAGCAGCATATCGGGGCGGAGATGTCGGATGCGTTCAATCTTTTCGTGAGGGAGACGTTTGTCGTTGGATGCAATAACATCCATGACGATTGCACCCGCACCGAGTGCAGCGCGCTCGGCACTCTCTGCCGTCAGATTGCGGACAACGCCTGCGACCATCATCTGGAGTCCACCACCAGCACTGCTGGTTGATATGTAAATATCAACGCCTTCGTCGCCACGCTGCGGTTTCAGAACGCTCCCGTTATTGAGAAGTTTGCGTCCAGCAAGCTCCTCAACCTCGGTAATGGCGTTAATAACGCCTGCCGTTACATCTTCAACGGGTGCCTCAACTGTCGTCGGTGCCTCACCTCGCACGATGAGTTGATATGCGTCACCCCGTTTTTCAATAAGAATTGCCTTTGTCGTTGTGCTACCACAATCGGTAGCGAGAATAGAGCGGATCTCCCCCGCTGCTTTGTTCATGCACTCGATCTCCAGTTTGATTTTCGCTATTCGCTATCTGCTATTCGCCTACCGCGGTTCGTGTATTGCGTATTACGGTTCGCTATTTGCTAATAACCCAATTCCCGCAGATATTCGCGGTTGACACTCATACGTTCGATATCCGAACGGTCTTCAACCTGTCCGGGACATGCCGTAACCCAACGGTCGTATTCGAGTTCCTCAAGTGTAGACATAATGCCCGGGAAATCCATGACCGTCCCTGCCCCGACATCGACCCATCCGACATCGTAAGGCGTGCCATCGTCGCCACCCGTGACGCTGCTGTAGTCCTGGAGGTGGACGTAGACGAGCGCGTCGCTATAGCGGCGTATAGATTCGATTGGATCGTAACCCCAGAGTGCCGAATGCGACACGTCTATACACAGTTTGCACTTTCGGAGGAGACTCATATATTTCGCCCAGTCGTCAATCGAATCGACAGTCGTGTTGGTGTGGATATGATAACAGACCTCCAAACCGTATTGCGAAGCGTACTCCGCCCATTCTTCGGAGACATCGGCGAGTGCAGCGAGATCCTCACTATTGACAGGACGGTCTTTCGGTTTGCCAGCACCCATAAACATAAAACAGTCGGCTTCAACTTCTGCGGCGAAGTCCATACGCCGTTTATTGAACTCCATCTGCTCCGTGTTTTTATCAATCGGCAGCCCACGTGCTGTGACAGCAGCAATCGGCAGATCCACATTATCGCATATCCTTCGGATGCGTTGCGGTGTTCCGACCCAATCTAAGGATTGACGCATCTCCCAACCGTCCCAACCCGCGTCCTTGAGTTGTGTCAAGAGTTCCTCAAAATCCGGCGTTTGCCAGCGTAACGTGCTATATCCAAATTTAAAACCCATAGTGTTCCTCCTTATTTGGCTATTGGCTGTCAGTTGTCAGGACGGTAAAGTTTAAAGGTTCAAAGTGTATCTAAAGTTTGAAAGTTGCTGCGTCGTCAGGCACAACTTTACGGACTCCGCAACTTTAGACCACTTGCAAACTTTTGACCGCTGACCCCTGAGAGTGGAGCGAAACGCCCTGACTGCTGACAGCCATCTAACATATTATAACACATTCGGAAAAAAATTGCTTGCTATATAACATCGGCATTTGGTAGACTATATCCGTGAAATTTAGGGATTCTCCCCAAACACACATTTTTTTTCGTAGAACTTACGCACTTCCCCGGTAGGTGCGGTTTTGCGGCGTACTCGCCTAAATGCGACGTGCATTCCTAACCGCACCGATTGCATCAGAATAGACCTAATTCTCTGATTTTGCGTAGGTCCTAAAGGAGAAAGCTAAGGAGAAAATATGGATAAAGTGAAACTCGGTTTTATCGGAACCGGCGGTATGGCAAGTGCCCACATGCGCAACATCAAGGAAAATTTTGACGATGCTGAATTCTCTGCGATGTGTGATATTTCCGAAGACCGCGCAAAACAACGTGCCGAAGAATTTGGTGGAAATGCTTACACCGACTATCGCGTGATGTACGACAAAGAGGATCTCGATGCGGTCTACATCTGCACACCTCCCTTCGCACACGGTGAACAGGAACGGATCGCTTGTGAACAGGGAATTGCAATGTTCATTGAGAAACCGATCCACAGCGAATTAGAACCCGCAATCATTATCAATGAAGATATCCAGCGGAGTGGGGTTATCACAAGTGTCGGTTACCACTGGCGTTATGGTGGCAACGCACAGAACGCGAAAGCGATGCTCGAAGCTGAACCGCAAATCCTCGGCGCACTCGGTTATTGGATCGGTGGGCTGCCGGGTACACCTTGGTGGCGCGTACGCGCACAATCCGGCGGACAGCACGTCGAGCAGACAACACACATCTTCGATCTCGCACGGTTCCTCCTCGGCAGCGACGGTAAAACCGTACACGGTGTCGCCGCAAGTGGCACCATGACCGATGTCGAGAACTATGATGTAGATGACATAAGTATGGTGAACATCGAATTCAAAAACGGCACTGTCGCGAACATCGTCTCCTGCTGTGCGATGCAAGGTTTCGGACGCGTCCAACTCGAAGTGTTCACACGTGGATTGGTCGTTACCGTCGGTGGTCCGAACCAAGTCAACCGCGATGGTGAAACAGAGTCGCTCTCAAACGAGGATGGACAGGATCGGGATCGCGTCTTTATTGATGCCGTGAAGAGTGGCGATAGCTCGCAGATTCTATCATCCTATAGCGACGCGTTAGAGACGTTGCGTATCATGCTCGCTGCGAGCACCTCCTTCCGCACGGGTAAAGCTGTAGATCTATAATTGCGCTATTTTGCGTTTCACATTTGCATTTCGCGGTTCGCGACTCGCGACTCGCGAGTAAAGAAAGAGAGAATTATGCCAATTAATCAATCCATCTGTTTCGGCGGTTTCAGCCGTGGCAGAAATCCAGTTGAAGTTATCAAAAAAGCCGCTGACATCGGTTATAAATCCGTTGAAATGCTCCCGACAGAATACTGGTCGGTTGTTCAGGATCACGGGATGCGCGTTGCGATTATTTCTGGACACGCTTCACTCCCTGATGGCTTAAACAAGCGCGAAAATCACGACAGAATTGAGGATGAGCTCCTTCAGAATATCGACATCGCCGCAGCAAATGACATCCCCGGACTGATATGCTTCTCTGGAAACCGAGAAGGAAAATCGGAAGCGGAAGGGCGCGATAATACGATAGAAGGCTTATCGCGCGTCACCAAAGCCGCTGAAGAAAAAGGGATTAACCTCTGTATCGAGTTACTCAATAGCAAAGTCAACCATCCCGACTATCAGTGCGATAAGACGGAATGGGGTGTTGAGGTCTGTAAGGGTGTCGGCTCTCCGCGGGCACTGCTCCTCTATGATATCTACCACATGCAGATCATGGAAGGCGACCTCATTCGGAACATCACCGATTACAGCGACTACATCGGGCATTATCATACAGCGGGGAACCCCGGACGTCACGATCTCGACGACGAGCAGGAGATTTACTATCCTGCCGTGATGCGCGCCATCGTCAACACGGGTTACGACCTCTATGTCGGTCATGAGTTCGGACCCAAAGGCGATGCCCTTGACGCGATGCAACACGCTTACGATGTCTGTAACGTTTAAGCGAAGTTCACATAGATTGTAGGGGTAGGTCTTACGCCTACCCCTATTTTTCATCTAAGGATTAAATGAAAAAACATTTTCTTGAAAACCTTCTCGGTGGTAAATTAGAAGACACACTCGCGGCGATCTCAGCAGATGCCGCTGCTGTTGAAGCCTTCCTTTCCTCACTTCCAACAGACGCACTCGAGAACCATCTCACCCCACAGTGGGTCGTACTCGCTGCCGGTAAAGGTACCCGTATCGACCCGACAGGACGCTTGAGCAAAACGCTGGACATCACCTTCGGTGGGCAGAATATGCTCCAACGCTCCCGACAGCATCTCCCCGGCACCCGTCCCGATATTATCGTCGTCAACCCAGAGATGGCAGCGCGTGTTGAGAAAAGTGAGTCGCCAGAACAGTTATTAGGCCCCAACGCTATCTACTGTGTCCAAGAGGAGATGAACGGCACAGGGGGTGCCTTACAGGCAGCACTCGCTACACTCCGCGAGTCCGACGCTGAATGGATCGGTGTGTCGTTCGGTGATGAACCCTTTCTGGAGAGAAACATTTTTGCACAGACGCTGCTCTCCCATCTCATTTCCGGTGCGGATGTCACCTTATGCGGGAAAGTCCCTGAAACAGTTGTGGATAAGGGTGGACTTTTCTTTGATGCCACAGGGAAATTCATAGGAACCAAAGAGTGGTACGATATGACAGAAGCCGAAAAGCAGGAGATGTGGGACAGATGGCACAACGGTGAGGCATACACCAACACAGGTATTACGATTATTCGGAAAAGCGCGCTCTTAGAACGGATAAACCGGTTACAACCGCACCCAAATCGAAATAACGAACTTCACCAAGTCGATCTGATACGCCACTGCTATGAAGACGGATTGAAAACAAACGCTTTCATCTACCGCTGCGAGGTGTTGTCAGGCGTTAACCGCTGGTCGAATGTCTTATCAGGTGAGGCAGCACTATTCGCACAGACCCGCGAACGTCTCGCTCAGAAAGGGGTTCGCGTTGATCCGGCTGCACAGATAACAGTGGGCAGCGATGATATTGAGATCGGAACGGCATGCTATCTCATCGGCAGGGTGCATCTCGGTGAAAAGGTTCGGATTGGAGACTATTGTAGACTTGAGAATGTCACACTGCTCGGTGCGACAACGGTAGGGGATTCCATCGGATTAGAGGGTGTTTCTGCAACCGATACCACATTCAAAGGGAACCCTTTACCCGAAACACTGGCAGCACCTGTCCGTGGTCTCGCTACTGCAAGTGCGATTAAAAATTGCACATTCGATGCAGTCAGCGTCGGGAACAGCGTTCAACTCTCAGCAGTTGCAGCACGCGGAACGGTAATTCCTGCCGGTATTGTCTTAGCGGATCGGACGCTTGGTGTGCCACCGGCGCAAACGCCACCTTCAGTGCCGAAACCCATCTTTGACCAGATTGTGCCACCCGGGTATATCCCAGGACTTTTCGCATTTGGCGAGAAGAAAGAACTACCCGACTGGGAGAACCTTCGCCAACATGTCCTGTCGCATAGTGCTACGGAATTGATTCCGCGAGCCGCACACACACCGAAACTCCAACAAGTTATGCGTGAGGCAGTCCAAACACTTCTGGATATGCGCCGCGCCAACGGTGCCTATCTGATTGAATCCCTTACGTCTGAAGAGATATGGGGGAGTCTCTTCGAGATGGTAACGCTTCATAGCGGGAACCCAAACCCTTACCACTACGATAAACGCAAAGCCCGGCAGACCGCTTTGGAACTGCTGCCGGAATTCTGGGGCAACGATTGGTTACAACGTTTGAAGCTGGTTATCACCGGAAATATCGTCGATTACAACAGCGAACGGGTTATGAAGAGATTGAGAGAGAATCCAGACTACTTTTCTGAAGTCTTGCGTGCCGCTGTTGAAGCACCTTTCGCAATAGACTGCTATGAGACCTTCCGTGCGAAGGTGATTGATGGGAAACCGCAGGAGATCCTCTGGCTTGCTGACAATGATGGTGAGGTAATCTTTGATCTTGCCTTCGTTCAAGACCTTGTTGGATGTGAACACCGTATCACGATTGTTGGAAAAGCAGAAGATGCCAGCAACGATGTAACGCTTGCCGATCTTCACGAGATGGTGAACTATCCACAGTTCACTGAGCTTCACGCAGCGATTCGGGCGGGAACTGTCAGATTGATGTCGTCAGGTGCGAAGACAATCGGGACGAACCTGTATCACGGAACGCCTGAATTCTTCAATGCACTCTTAGAAGCGGATTTGGTTATCTCAAAGGGACAGGGAAATTTCTTTACGACCCCCGGTTGGAAAAAGGATACATTCTATCTGTTGCTTTCCAAAGGTGTGACAGCGGAACAGAGTACAGGCGTTGTCGCCGATCGAAGTCTACCCATTGACGGTCTGATTTTGGCGTATCTTCCGGGTGGTACCGCGCGAACTGCAACACTCCGAGAACTCTGTAGCAGAAACGATTTTTAATCCTCGGGGGTCGTACCTACCTTTGAAATCGTGAATTCCCGTTTGCCCGATAGCGGAAGTGGGATGTCGTCAACAAACACCACCCCAACACTAACATCTGCCCCGAGTGCTTCCTGAATTCTCATGACGAAGTACCGGCGCGTCGTCTCCTGCCACTGATCGTTAATAACGAGTTTCAAAACGCACCTATCAAGCGTCTCCTGAATGAGTTGGAATTGACGCACACCTTGGACATCATAGAATTGTTGTGTGAAATATCCACCGTGTATACGTGCCCCGGTTCGGGTTCGGAAGGTTGCTGTGGAACGTCCGAGTAGGTCCGCCAAAATAGGCAATTCATTGCCGCACGGACACATCTCGTCAGAGAGAATGCCAATGTCTCCGATCCGATACCGAATAAAAGGCATTGCATAGTTATTGAGTTGTGTAATCAAAATATCCCCAGGGCGTGTGTATGGATTCGGGCTATCTATTTCAAGGTAAAGGTCCCGGCAGTTGATATGCATCCTGCCTTCAGTACACGCCATCGCGATCAAACCCACTTCACGGCCGCCGTAGCGGTTGAAGACCTTAACATTAAAAACGGCTTCCGCTAAATTACGGTGATGCTGATGGAGCATCTCCGCTGAAGAAATAACCCCTTTCAGACCCCATCTCGGTCTCAAACCGTTTTCATAGATGAATTTGGCAAACTGATAAAGCGAGGAAGGATAGGCAAGAATTGTCCCCGGATTACATCTGTTCATCTTCTCAAAGACATCATGCATTGTCTCATCTGTGAGATGAAATCCGTTGAGCCAATACTGATTCCGCCAGAAGGTATTAAGCCTGTGTTTCCAGTGCTCATCACCACTCAACGCTGGCGGTGTTCCCCAGATCACCAGTTGCGGTTCACCGAGATCCCAGCCCGCCCATCGATCGAAATAGTAAACGCTCAAATTCCGTTGATTCCAATAGTTCCTGTCTTGATAGAAAGTAAGCGGTGTGCCTGTTGAACCTCCGGTCGCGTTTTTGATGCGTTGTTTTGTTGTAAAGGCTTCAGAACAGAGACGCTCCAGATGCTCTCGTATATCCTGCTTTTCAAGTGATGGAATCTCCGATATATTTTTCGGTTCTGTCTTTAACAATTCACGGTAATAAGGCGTGGTCCGATATGCGTGTTGGATTAGTTTTTCTAAACGCGCTTTCTGAAACACCGCAATCGTTTCGCGTGTCCCATTTAGTAATTCGGTTGTTCGTGCCAGTTCGGATTGATAGCGCGCACCTTTACGGTAGGTATTGTAGGCGCGCCATGCTGCTTTTGAGAGCAGCATTTTAACGGAGCAACGTATTGGCATAATTTCAGCATTCGCTATTCGCGATTCGCGGTTCGCGATTCGCGGAGTGTATCAACATTTGGTGAATAGCCATCTGGAAACTGATCGCTCACGGAGCGTCCATCTTGGAAAAGTTGACCCGCGTCTGGATTTTCAAGCTCATGGGGTGACGGGAAGTCTCGCCATCTGTTGCCATCCAACGGAATTTCATACCCATCCTCGAGGAACCATGCAATCAAGCGTTCTCGATAGGTGTTGAGAACCCTGCCATATCCCGGATTACCGGCGACACTACGTTCGTCAAGTCTACCCGGGGAACGTCTGAAAAGCCATTCTTTGCGATCTGCTGCGGAGTAAATGTATTTGTATTCAGACGTAAGGAGCATATACAATCCCGTACCTTCTTGCCCCAATTGACCGACGATTGCGTCTCGTTGGATATTGCCAGTGGCAATATCTGCGATATCTACACCGCTGCGATCTGTTTCTAACGGCAGTCCGGCTGCGCCGAGACTGGTTGGAAGCACATCAACCAAGCTGGTCGGTGTGTCGCACTGTGTGTCCCTTTCAAAGCGTTCAGGATAGCGGACGAGTAAGGGAATCCGAGCCGCTGCGTCAAGAAAAGAGCGTTTTCCATAACAGTCGTAGTCACCGAGCAACTCACCGTGATCGGAAGTATAAATGATTAACGTGTTATCCAACTCACCTTCCGATTCGAGATAGTCAAGGATTCGACCCACCTGATAGTCTATGAAAGAGATAGCGGCGTAGTAGGCAGCGCGCATTGTTCGGAGGAGATTCATATCGCGGCCTTGGTCGCGGTATTTATAACGGTTCTGATGCCGGTTCCAGTAAGTATGCAGATGCGCATAGTCCGTTGGTAGGAACGGCAGTGGCATCTCAACCGTACGATAGAGTCGGTTCCACGGCACTGGTGATTCAAAAGGTGGGTGTGGTTTAATAAAACTCGACCAACACAAAAAAGGACGGCTTGTATCACGCTGCGATAAGAACTGGAGTGTTCTATCGCCTACCCACTGTGTGTGGTGCAAACGCGCTGGAAGCTGCGAAGGTTGCGGAATATAGTAGTACTCGCTGCGCTCACCGTGCGGTGCGACGATATGATCGTAGCCGTTTTCGTGTAGGGAGTCCGTGAAATCATCAGGACCTGGACCTTCTTCGGAATAATCTCGCGTTTCAAACCCCCACATTTTGCGGCTTTGTGGGCTGAAGTGCATCTTGCCGATACCATGGGTCTGATAGCCTGCCTCGTTCAGCAGTTCCATCACCGAGACGCGATCCTGCGGCATGGGTGAATTGTTTGTGCAGCCGGTTTGATGGGGCCACTGTCCAAGCAAGAAACTACAACGAGAGGCGACACAAACAGGCGATGGACAATACGCCGACGTAAAACTCGTCCCCTCGCGAACAAGCCGATCCAAACCGGGAGTCTGAATAAGTGGATTGCCAAGCGCACCAACTGTATCAAAGCGCTGTTGATCGGTCATGAGAAAGAGGATGTTCGGTTGTTTTGCCATGAGAGGTTCCGGTCCTTTAAAAAAAGCATTTCTATTGGCGTGTAAATTATGGATAGCATACCAGACTTGCAAACAAGACGCAACTATAAAATGCGGAAAATGGAAACTGGATAGCTCTGCTGAACGCCATTTTCTGTTGACACTTGGTGGTATATATGATAGCATTCTTATAGTCGAATTCGGGGAAAATTTCTACTGACAACTGATAACTGACAACTCTAAAAACAGATGCAGAAATGGTATGAAAACAGAAAACTCCTGAATACGCTCATCGTTTTAATGTGCGCCAGTTTTGTCGCCTACTTTTTCTTTCAATGGCGATGGGGAATGCCGTTATTTCTGATTGGCGGCACGGCGATTATGGTGAGGGGTGTTGTGAAAATTACGATGCGAATACAAAGTAGAAAAAGACGCAAGGAGGAATAGCAGTCAGCAAAGCGGCAGACGGTATATCATTACTCCCTTTTCAGAAGCACACGCAGCTTCAAACGAAGTGGAAAGCGGATATACGGAGAGGGCGCGAAACCCTCAAACTCCGCTGACCGAACCGCAAGGAAAATTAAAAACATGGAAAGACGAAAGTTCATAAAACTGAGCGCGATTAGTGCCGCAGGATTGGTGCTACCGCTACAACTCGAAGGACAGACAGACGCGATGTTGTCTTTGAAACCGAGCACACTGATAACACCGAATGCCGACTTCTATATCTTACAGATTGGTGATCCAGCTGTGCTTGATGGTGCCACCTGGCGAATGGCTATCACCGGACTGATCGAAAAACCGATGCGACCCTTGGGAATCGAAGACATCAAAGCAATGGAGTCTGTTACGGTGATGCGGACGTTGAAATGTATCGGGGACCCAATTGGCACGGAACAGATGAGCAATGCGGTCTGGAAGGGGGTGCGTCTACGCGATCTGCTTGAGAAAGTGAATCCGAAGCCTGAAGTCAAGGTGGTCGTTTTCCGCTGCGCAGACGGCTATCATACAGCAATTCCGCTGGAAGAAGCAATGGAGGCGGAAACGCTCCTCGCTTATGAAATGAACGGGGTTCCACTCCCGACAGAACACGGTTTTCCGGTTCGCCTGCTAAATCCGGGGAACTACGGCACGAAAAACCCGAAATGGATCGTCAATATCCAATTGGCAGTAGAACATGAGAGTTATTGGGAGAAACGGGGTTGGGATCCAATCGCACAGGTGAAACTCGCGACAATGATTGGCACTCCCAGTGAAGGCGAGGCGATCACAGGCGGAAAAACTTATACAGTCAGCGGCGCAGCGTTCGATGCGGGGAACCACGACGGTATCAAGAAGGTCGAAGTCAGCATTGACTACGGGCAGACGTGGGAAGAAGCGGAAATTTGGGCAAAGGATACACCGCTCGCATGGGTGCTCTGGAAATGGAAGTGGCACGTACCGGAAAACGCAGCCCCTGTTGAAATCTACGCCAGAGCAACCGCTAACAACGGGGTCGTCCAAGACGAAATCGGGATTGATGTCGAACCGGTTGGCGCGACAGGTTATCACATGGTCGATGCCGAGGTCGTCCTACCATAGACCTCAGGTGCGGAACAACACAGTATGCGCCGAAACTTAAAGTTAATCCAACTGCTTACCGTCTATTTTCCTGTCCTGTTAATCGATTTCGCTTATAGCAGTGTCTTAACGAATACCTCCTTTTACACAAGTTATTTAGGATTATCTTCCACATTTCTCGGTATCCTCAATGCAGTTATGACCGGTTTTTTCGTGGTGTTGGCGATTCCGTTCGGTCGACTGTCGGATCGGATAGATCGGAGATATGTCCTTTATGCCGCGTTTCTGGTACTGGGTGCTGCGTGTATCGGGCTTCCCTACTGTCGGAACGGCACGCACCTCTTACTTATTTTTCCCGGTATCGGTGTGAGTATGGCACTCTTCTGGCCGGCTTATGAGGCGTGGCTTGCTGAACGCGAGGGTGAAGGCGAACTCGTCCATCGGATCATGCTTTTCAACCTGTTTTGGAGTATGGGTATTACTTTAGGTCCAGTGTTATCCAGTTATCTGTATGGCGATGCGAACCCGTTTAGACCGTTCTATCTTGCCAGCATTTCGACGCTGTTCACCTTAGTGACAATCTTCGGGAGTAACTTCGTGAAACTCAATGTCCCCAGAGCCGAGCAATCGGAGCCTACCGAAGTGCTTTATCCACCCCTACCCGTTCGGACAACGCATCTCAATATCGCGCGATGTGCGAACCTTGCCTCTTGGTTTGTGCTTGGAGTCCTGAGGCGACTCGCACCGAAACTTACCAAAGAGATGGGAATGCTTCCCACAACATTTGGCAATCTCATGCTAACGCTTGGCGGACTGCAGACCCTGGCGTTCGTTATTCTTGGAACGGGTTACTCAACCCGTTGGCACTACCGTTTCGCACCAATACTTGTCGTTCAGCTCCTGTCAATATTCAGCTTTCTCGGAATATGGGGCACCCAAAACACACACCTCTGGGCATTTGCGTTCGGGATTATGGGTGTGTCGGCTGCTTTTACCTATTTCAGCAGCCTCTATTACGGGTTGGATCGACATGTGGACAAGGGAAACAAAAGCGGGTGGCACGAAGCCATACTCGGTGTAGGGATATTGTTAGGTCCGCTCTTAGGGGGTATTTCAGCGGATTCGCAACTCGGCGTTCGGAGTCCATACTTACTCTGTGGCGTAGTGATTGCTGTTGCTATTTTGATAGAGGTTTTTATTCTGATTAAGGGCTCGCAATCTGCAGAAGATTCGCCTTAATGTAATCCTCATCGGGTGTGACACCAAGTCCCGGACCGTCTGGCACTGTCACGACGTGATCCTGAATTTCAACGCCGCTTACCGCCATGGTTTCCAAAAAAGCGGGAGCATTGAGTTCTGCAGGTAGGACTAAATCTAACGTTGAAAAGAGGTGGACGCTGGCAATGAACCCAATCCCTGCTTCAGTCAAACCGCTGCCGAGGAGTTCTAAGGCGTTGGCTTCGGCGACATGAACGCTTTTGAGGCATTCTGCTAAACCGCCGGATTTACAGACCTTCAGAACGACGGCATCGGCACATTCCAAGCGTGCGATTTTCGCCAGATCGAAGTAAGTAAAACAGCCTTCATCAATAGCAATCGGAACAGGTGCGTCTTCTCGGACGCGCTTCATACCGAACCAGTCTTGGCTCGCCACGGGTTGCTCCATGCAGTAAATCTCACGGATGTCGGCAACCCGTTTCAGCAATTCAAGGGCATTAGCGGGTGTGTAGGACTGATTTGCGTCTATCCAGAGCTTGGCGTGTGGCATCGCTTCATGCACTGCGCGTAACCGTTCTTCATCTTCCGCGGGATTGCCACCGACCTTTACTTTGAAACAGGAGCAGGGAGACAACGCTTTCGCCTTCAAACCCATAATCTCTGGTGTATCCATACTCAAGGCGTAGCAGAGCGGCAGCGCGTCGTGTCGTTTCCCACCGAAGAGGGTATGCACCGGCACCCCGAGCAGCTTACCCCGGAGGTCGTGCAGGGCGATATCTACCGCGGCTTTCGCGAACGGATGTCCATTGCTAACCGCGGGTTTCAATGCATCGTAGATGGCATAATGAATTTCGTTGTGATTCAGCGGATCGTGTCCAAGGAGGAGGGGCGCGATGTAATTACGGATAGTGGTCGTGATAGATTCGGTGGTTTCGTAGCTCCAAGAGGGGAGGGCGCGTTGCTCACCCCAACCGACGCAGCCGTCGTCTGTCGTAATTTTGACAAAAACATGATCGCCTGCGGAAGCGGCATCGCCGACGAAACCGGTGCCGATGTTGAAGACATCTTTCATTCCGACAGCAGTCGGATAAACATGGACGTGTGCTATTTTAGTCATCTGTGATTTTAGTTGTTGGTTATTGGTTGTTAGTTTTCGGTATTTTAGCATAAAAGCCAGGAATTAACCAAAACAATTCCACGCATGACGCCTCTCCCTGTAGGAGCGAGTTCCCACTCGCGACCTCTCACCAACCGATAATCTATAACCCCAAACCCATAACTCATAACAATTCCGTTGACATTCTCAGCGTTATCGGCTATAGTAACGAGAATACAAATCGCTGTCCGTCGCTATGAAGGGAACACAGAATGCTCTTTATTATTTTCGTAATTCTTACACCTATCGTCGTTTGGTTAATCCTGCACTTTATGTCTTCTCGGCAGAAATCAGATTTAGAAGACGCTGAACCGGAAGCACAAATAGAAGTTTGCGCGATGTGCCAAGACGAGTTTCCAATGACCGAATTGCTCGAAAAAGAGGTCGGCGGCTACGGCAGAGTCTACTGTTTTTGTGGAACGTGTATTGAAAATCTTTATCAGGAATATCAGAACAAAACAGATATCGAAACAGGAGAATAAATATGTACGATTTAGTTACATTTGGTGAAGCGATGATCCGACTCACGGCACCGGAGTTTATGCGGCTTGAGCAGGTGTCATCGCTGGCAATCACTGCAGGCGGTGCAGAGATGAACGTCGCTGTCAACGCTGCGCAACTCGGATTGCGGACGGCGTGGGTGTCACGACTCGTGGATAACTGGTCGGGTCGTTATATCCGTAACAAAGGACGCGAACTCGGCGTGGATATGTCGAACATCGTCTGGGCAGACTTCGACGGGATCGGCTTGGAACGGAACGGGTTCTATCATCTCGAATTGGGTGCCGGTCCGCGTGCGAGCAGCGTTACCTACGACCGCGGCTATTCTGCGATCTCCAATGTGCAGGTCGGCGAGATTGACTGGGCATCTATATTCAGTGGTGCGCGGTGGTTTCATCTCAGCGGTATCACACCGGCTTTATCGGAATCGGCGGCGGCTGTTTCGGCAGAGGCACTCAAGGCGGCGCGTGCAGCGGGGGTTAAAACGAGTTACGACTTGAACTTCCGTTCCAAACTCTGGAGTGCAGAGGAAGCACAGGCGGCGAACCGACCCATGATGGAGCACGTCTCTGTTCTCATCGGTAACGAAGAAGATTTCGAGAAATCGCTCGGCTTCGCAGCGGAAGGCACAACCGAATCCTACAGCAAACTCGAACCCGATAGCTACAAAGAGATGGCGCAACGGGTCAAAGACGCTTTTCCGAACATTGAGATGATTGGTACAACCCTACGCGACGCAAAAACCGGGTGGCTCAACGACTGGCGGACACTTCTGTTTGATGGCGATGCGTTTTACCTCTCCCGTATCTATGAAGACTTAGAACTCGTAGACCGCGTGGGTGGCGGTGATAGTTTCTCGTCGGGATTAATCTATAGCCTATTGAATGGAAAATCGCCACAGGAAGCGGTCGATTTTGCGGGTGGCTATTCCGCTTTGGCGCATACATTCCCAGGCGACTTCAACTGGGCAACGGCAGAAGAGGCTGAAACAGCGATACAAGCGGGGAGTGTGCGGATTAGTCGCTAAAGACAAAACTATGAAAAAGATTCTACTCTCCCAGATTTTTGAAAACCCCGAGTTTGATACTCCGGAACGCCGTGCGGCATTGGCAGATTTAGGGAGGCTCGGTGAATTGAGCATCCATCCGCGGGAATTGACTGCGGAACACGCTGATGATGTTGTGGGTGTAATAGCAAGCTCGGTGCCTTTTCATGAAAGTTTCTATCAAGCCGCGGAATCGCTCCGAATCATTGCGCGTTGGGGTGTCGGCTATGAAACCGTTAACGTGGATTTGGCAACCGAATATGGTGTTATTGCCACGATTGCCCCAGAACACATGGTGACCGTCGCTGAATATGCGATTGCACAGTGGTTGGCAACATTGAAGCGGGTCTATACGCTCAATAGAGCCTCCCATAGTGGCGACTTCGGACTCATCAAAACGCATGAGGCGATGGGTTCTACGCTTGGTGTGTACGGCTTTGGTCGGATTGGTCAAGAAGTTGCCCGGCGTGCGCGTCCACTTCTCGGTGAGGAAGGGAGGCTCTTGGTTTATGACATCCGTCCGGATATCGCCGAACTCGCAGCGGAATTTGGTGCAGAGGCTGTTGATACGCCGCTCACGCTCTTTGAAGAGAGCGATACTGTATCCTTGCACCTCTCCGGAGCGGATACGGTTGTCGGCTACGAAGAACTCTGCGCAATGAAACCGCATGCGTCCCTCATCAATCCGTCGCGTGGCAACCTTGTTGACGACGCGGCAGCGAACCGCGCCGTTAGTGAAAATCGGTTGTGGTATTACGTCGTGGACGATCCGGTCAACGGACCGCGGGAGATTCATAAGGATCACCCACGTATCATCTGTACGAACCACAACGCCGGTATGACCGTCGAGTCTGGGATTCGGTTGGATCTGCGGACAATTGGGCAGGTTACGGATGCGATTGAAGGACGTGCCCCGGCTTATATGCTCAACCCTGAAGTGCTGGAACATCCGAGGGTCAAGGCGTTTTGTAAAGATACTTCGCAACCCCTCACGCTTTAGTTTTTCTGAAGTAGGAAAAGGAATTCTCGGTTCGGCTTTTCAGCGGCATTTACCCACTCGTTAGTCCACTTCATGCCTGCCATGACGTTTCTTTTATAGTCAAGTTCAAGGACGGTAAGGAGTTTCCCGTTACACCGCATGACTTCATTGAGCTGCTCAGCGGTTGCGCGACCGCCGGAACTGTAGGATAGCAGTATCCAACGCGCTTGTGTCATCTGAATAAGGTCGGCAATGGCTTCAACAGCGATAAAACGTCCATCGTCGTTGCGACGAAATTCCTCAAATACAGACGCGGCGAGGCGATCCGATGTATCTTCTCGCCGTTTTGCTTTGCCAAACAGCGTCGGTTTGTCGAAGAGGACGACGCTTTTCCAGAGGTGGTAGTAGGCGGCATATCTGACGCGGGAAGGGGGCATTTTCTCGTTGTTTGAACCGTAAGGCGGATCGAAATACGCAAGGTCAACCGAGACCCGCGGCACGAGTTCAAAGATGTCGGTTTGGTGAACCTCGTGATCTCCTTCTGACGTAAAAACTTCAGGCACTTCAAGTTGCAAGTCTTTATAGGCACGCGGTGCCCAGTCTTTGAGGTAGGCAGAAAAGTGACCGAGGGTGCTATCAACACGGTCAAGCGCGAGGATGAGGCTTGTCAGTGCAACGGCTTTGTCAACGGGATCGAGATTGAGGGTCTCGATTTCCTGTCGAATCGCATCGAGTTTACGGGTATTCTGCAGCTGCCACGGCTTTTTGAGTCCATCCGTTTGGACTGCACACCCACCGTTGGCATGTCCGCCGTAGTGTTCCGTGAACCAACCATCAGCAGGCGAAACATCGTTGAGGTAATCAATAAGGGGTTGATAGGTTTCTCTCGGTTTCGTGTTGAGGAGATAGCAGGTACCGAAGACTTTTGACCACGGAGCGATGTCGTTGCAGACGAGGGTATAACCGAGTTTGGCGAGCGCTTGCGAGACGCGGGTCGTGCCTGAGAACCCATCAAGGACTGTCTTGGCGTTGACTTTTGTGACGAGTTGTAGGATATGCGGGATAAGCTTTAACTTGGAGCCGATGTATTTGATGCTTTGTGTAGGGGGCGCATGGAAAGGAAGAGGGTTTATTGGACTGTTACGCATTATCCTGCTGCACTTTATCGTCTGTAAAGCGGCTTTGTAGCACAAACTTTCCAGTTTGTGCCCTTCTCTGTGCAAACCAGATGGAGTTTCAGTAAATATTTCGGTAATTCTATAAAGGGAAATTTCACATAGGACGCACTTCTTATCACAGAAATCACAGAAATCACAGTTCAGACGATTAACACCGCACATTACTGAATTAAATTCTGAATTTTCATAAAGTTTGCGCTACAATCTATTCAAAAAGTTCCACAACAGAACACGCAAATCCTTCCACGACATCCTCACCTGTCAATGTATCTTCACACGTAAGCAACGTGAAATCTGTCTCAGAGCGGTAGACCATCACCGTCTTCGCGACAGGTTCAATCACCCAGACGAGACGCGTCCCTGCCTTCAGATAGGCGAATGCTTTCTCGGTGACATCATACTGTTTATCCGCCGGGGAGACGATCTCAATCGCGAGGTCTGGTGGAATAGGCGAGCCTTTACGTCTGTTTTCCGGCAGGCGGTCAGTTGAAACAAACGCTATATCTGGCTTTACTACCCGATCCCCTAAATGGAATGTTGTGCCTGCAGTATAAGAACGTCCTAACTGATGCTCAAAGACATGCGAACTCAAATGAAGGAGAACGTTACTACTGATTTCGCCATGTTCCATTGATGTGGATGGCATAGGGACTAACTCTCCCTTTACATATTCGTATCCCTCTAAATCGTTCTCAAGAAATTCCTCCAGCGTCATTGTATCGGGTGTCGACACCTCTTGAATAGAATCAGGGTTTGCTTGTGAATTAATCATCAGCTGCCTCCTTACCCTTCTATTTTTTGACGAATGCACAAACTAACAGTTTATGCTACAAAAATACCCAACCCACCTTCCAATCTCCCAACATTCCATCTCTTTGCCAATTGCTAATTGCGGATCGCTAATCGCATAGACTAACAATGTATGCTACAAAGATGCTATTTACCAACAACCAATAACTAACAACTATTACGTATGCCGAATGGCATCAATAGGAGTCATCTTCGCGGCTTGACTGGCGGGGTAGTAACCGAAGAAAATGCCGATCACTGTACCCGCAGCAACGGAAATGAGTATGGCTTCTGGTGTAACGATAGAGGGCCACACAACACCTGGGAAAAATCGACCCACTACCCATACAAAACCTTTGCCAACGATGAAACCGAACAGGATACCCAATAAACTGCCAATCAGACACAAAAGAATAGATTCTGTAAGGAATTGGAGTCGGATGTCAAAACTTTTCGCACCGACGGCTTTTCGGAGTCCGATTTCTGGGATCCGTTCTGTCACCGAGACAAGCATAATATTGAGAATACCGATGCCTGCGACAATCAAAGAGACAGAGGCAATGACCACAAGGACCATCTCCATAATAAAGATAATCCTTTTTCCGCTTTCGATGCCTTTTTTTGCGTTCCACGTTCGGAAGAAGGTATCGTCGTTGCCATGGTTACGCATAATAACCGTCTTTACCTCCTTCATGGCTTGATCGACCAAATCAATGCTTTTAGCACGTGCCATGATGGCTCCCACCCGATTACGCCCACCAAAACGGGTCTGTGCGGTTGTAATCGGAATGAAAATCATGTCGTCTTCGCTTCTACCCTCGTCGAATCCATCGCCTCGACTCTCCATAATCCCAATAACAGTAAAACGCATGTTATTGATGCCGACTTCCTTGCCGATGGGGTTCTGTCCCTTAAATTGTTCCTTCCAAACTTTCGCGCCAATGACACACACCTTATTCCAGAAATCCATATCAGTGTCAGCGAGAAACCTACCATAGTCAGCCTCCCACTGTTGAACGGCTTGATACTCATTGGTGGTCGCTCGGAGATAAGCGCGCCGGTGCCTGCCTTCAACCTCAAAGTTAATTGGATGACTTCTCTCTACAGTGGCGACCTCGACAGAGGGACAGCCCGCCAGAATATCGTGCAGATCTCGCATCTCTAAGTAATGGGGACTCGTATTGCGTTGCCAACGATTGTTTTTTTCAACATATCCGGGTCGGTACACACCGAACATGGTGGGTCCGCCGATTCTTTCGATCTCTTTCATCAATAATTCTTCGGCACCCGCGCCAAAGGACATCATGGCGATTACACCCGCAATACCGATAGTAATTCCTAAGAGCGTAAGAATCGTACGGAGCTTGCTCCCGCGAAGCACGGAAAACGCTGAAATGAGATTTTCTAAGATTTGCACTTTCGTCCCTATGTATGACGGATAGCATCAATAGGAGTCAACTTAGCAGCTTGACTGGCAGGATAATAGCCAAAGAAGATACCGACGGCTGCACCTGCACCGACGGAGACCAGGACGGCTTCAGGTGTAATCACAGAGGGCCAGGTCAGCTCTTGCAGAAACTTACCGACGATCCACGCGAAGCCTTTTCCGGCAACGGCACCGAGTAAGATACCCAGTAGGCTGCCTATCAGACATAAGAGGACGGATTCTGTGAGGAATTGAAGCCGGATGTCAAAACTTTTTGCACCGACGGCTTTCCGCAGCCCGATCTCTGGAATCCGTTCTGTCACCGAGACGAGCATGATGTTAAGGATACCGATACCCGCAACAATCAAAGAGACTGACGCAATAACGACGAGGACCGTCTCTATGATAAAGATCATTCTTTTCGCGTTTTCGATCCCTTGTTTCGCAGACCAAGTTCGGAAGAAGGTGTCATCTCCACCGTGGTTGCGCATAATAACCGTCTTTACCTCTTTTAAGGCTTGCTCCACCACAAGTGGACTCTTGGCGCGCACCATGATGTGTCCAACGTGATCGTGTCCCCAAAACCGTTTCTGGGCAGTTGTAATCGGAATGAAGAGCATGTTATCATCGCTCTTTCCGCGTTCCAATCCATCGCCGCGGCTCTCCATGATGCCGATAACTGTGAACCGGTTGTGTCTTCCATGGTTGTTGATGACAACTTCCTTCCCGATAGGATCCTGGCCTTTAAACTGCTCTTTCCATATCTTAGAGCCGATGACGCAGACTTTCGTCCAAGTGTCCATATCGGTGTCAGCGAGGAATCTGCCGTATTCCGTCTGCCAATCACGGACGGCTTGGTATTCATTTGTTGTCGCACGGAGGTACGTCTGCTGAAATTTTCCGTCAACACCGAGACCGATGTAGTAACTCCCTTCAACAGTCGCAACTTCAACGGAAGGACAATCTGCTAAGACATCACGGAGATCGCTCATCTCTAAGTAATGTGGACTGGTGTTGCGTTGCCAGCGTCCGTTCTTACGGATATATCCGGGTCGATAAACGCCAAACATACTCGGACCACCGATATTGTCAACCTCGGACATAAGGAGTTTTTCAGCACCCGCACCGAAAGACATCATCGCTATCACACCTGCAATGCCGATGGTAATTCCTAAGAGTGTAAGGATTGTGCGGAGTTTACTCCCGCGCAGGATAGCAAACGCTGAAATAAGATTTTCAAGTATATTCATTTTTTTACTTCTCGAATTTGAGCTGCTGCGTCCGTTGTCCTTGCAGTCCTCTGGTTGTTAAGAAACCTTTCTTAACCTAAAATAGTTTCTCTACCAAATTTGAGAAAATCAACGGTATTCATATCTTAGGGAAACCTGAACCGGGGCATTAACAATAGAAAACGCTACCCAGGCATAATCGTTAAAAATACGAAAAAGTTTTGATTGCACGAATTCACTATGTGTGCTAAACTGATTAACAGACAAAATAGAGATATGTTCAGTGGATTCGGACTGCACCTATAGCACGCCTCGGTGTTATTGCTATAAAGTATATCACAAAATCTTTAAGACTTGCAAATTTTTCAGGCGAAGAGTAGGAGCAAAAATTGTGCAGATGGACGCTTTTAAGACAGGGAGCGTGCTATTATGGAGGCGGAAACAGGAGGCGGCAGCACATCGCTCAGAATTAGCGGCACTGTCGCGACGCGGGGAAGGCGCATGGATTCAGCTGCCGTCTGCTTTGTTAAAGACGCGCTACCGTTTGAACGCTATAGAGTGGGTGTTCAGTAATATAGGAACAGCGGCGGCAATCCAAGGGTCGCTGCGGCAATTTTCCCAGAGGCGTGAATCCGAATCTTGTCGGTACTACCTCATCGCACAACCGCACGCCGACGCGCCGTGCTATCATATCAGCGACTACGTCCAGAAATGTGTGGCAGGCGATCTCGAAATCGCGGAACGACTTCGCGGGCGAACGGTGATTGTGCTTTATCAGACGGAAGAATCGACAGCAGACCTTTTAAGCGACCCTGGCGTTTCAACGTTTGTGAGACACGTCTTGAAGGAATATTTAGAGACTTACGGAAAGCGAGACATCATCGGTTTCAGTTGTGAATTGCCGAAGTTCCTATCAATGATGAGTGTTTTAGAGGCAGAAACATCGTCGGTTCCGTGGAGTCCAGCACTGTTGGAAACAATGGAAGAGACAGTCGCCGATTATTTGCCGCTGGTGTTTTATGAGACTTACAACTCAGCAGCGGTTAGGAATACATTTTGGCGTGAACTCACAACCCGATTTGCGACCCGTTTCCTCGGCGGTCTGCGTGATTTCTGTCATCAAGAGAGATTACGGTTCGCTTTAAGCCTGCCGGCGACTGCTAAGACATTGGAGTTTGAATTGGGAACGATGTTGGCGGAAGTGGACTCTCCAATTCTAAACGTCACTGAAATAGATACACCCAAACGGTTCGCGGTCGCAAAATGGGTCTGTAGCAACACACAACACGCAGGTATCGCACGCAAAGACAGTCATAAAACAGACAAGAACACACTCGCAGAAGACGCGAGTCTCGGTTTCAATCTCTGGATAAACAGAAATAGAAGCACAGCAAAGAAATCAGATACCACGACACCGACGTTATCACAACTGTTAGCAATAGGGTATCCAAAAAGACCGCTCCTGCTGGTAGCACCGACGCAAAGCCTCTGGACAAAACCCGATCAGAAAGTGTGGAGTCAGGTAACGAAAGCATGGGGGTGGCTCTGCCAAACGGTGTGGGAATTGGGCTACGACTTCAGGACTGTTTCGGAACAGGAACTATCTTCAGCGGAGATTATAAGTTCAGCGCGTATAGGAAAACGCTCCAATAGGAACTTCTGTCTCCGTCTAACTAATACCCGCATAGACGTTAAAGAGGACTATGGTGTTGTTTTATTGCCGAGCTGCATATCACTGCAAGAAGAAACAGTGAAGTGTCTGAAAGCGTTTACCAGAGCGAAGGGGAGATTGATCGTAGATACACCAACGCCCTATCTGCTCAACGGTAGGATAGGACTCGAACCGTATCCTCTGGAACAACTCATCTATGGACGGCGCGTAACCATTCTCCGCGGTCCGCTGAATGAGAAAGCCGTCCGATTGAAAAAATGTCTGCGTAAATGGGTGCAGCGGACCGTGTCAGTGTACGTAAAACCGGACAATACGGAGACGGATACCGTTCAGATCCACCATAGAGACGCGGACACTTCTGAACTTTTTTATCTATTCAACAGCGGCGATATAGCAATCGACACATTGATTGAGATACGTCGAGCGACTATGAGTGTTGTGGAGTGGGATATATTTGATGGCAGAAAGAAAAACATTGATTCTTGGGATGCTGACGGAAAGACGTATTTAAACACTACGTTTGATCCGCAGCAGGGACGACTTTTTGAAGTTTCGTAAAATTTGAAACCGAGACTACTTACTATGAAAGGGGTTAACCATGACAGGTGGAGATCTTTTTGTTGAAGGTTTGAAGGCACAAGGTGTGAGCGTCATTTTCGGTTTACCGGGCAACCATCTCGACACCGTCTATGAATCACTGTATAACAACCAAGATAGCATCCAGCACTATGTGACACGCCATGAAGGTGGCGCATCGTTTATGGCAGACGGTTATGCGCGGGCAACGGGTGAGGTTGGGGTCTGTATGACTGTCCCAGGTCCCGGTTCCAATAACGCCTCTATCGGTATTGGCGAAGCGAATACGGCATCTTCACCCGTTCTCTGGATTACGGGTCAGAATCCATCTTACTTAGCATCGCGCGATCCAAAGAAGAGTTTTCACGGCTTGGATCAACGTGCCGCCTTTACACCGATGACGAAACATCTCGAAATTGTGCATCGTGTTGATCAGATTCCAGGCGCGATCAATCGGAGTTTCAGTGCACTCCGTTCAGGTAGACCGGGCCCCGTGTTGATCGAGTTGGCAAAAGATGCGCTGGACGCAGAAGCGGATTTTCCAGCTCCGCCGTATAACAACGGTATACAAACGGCAGCGAGTCCACAAGACGTAGACGCTGCTTTGGAACTCCTGAATAAATCGGAACGTCCACTGATTATCTCCGGTGGGGGTATCAATCATACGCGCGCCACTGCAGAGATGCTTGCGTTCGCGCAACTGTTAGACGCGCCCATCGTGATGACGGGTTTTGGAAAAGGTTCGGTGCCTGAAGATTCACCGAATGTTATCGGCATCTTCCGTGACGGCGTTGCGCAAGCGGCAATGCAAGCATCTGACCTCCTAATTGCTGTTGGGACACGGTTCAACTATCGGGACACAGGAAACTGGAGCCTCAAGATTCCGCAACCCCTGTTGCATATTGAAGCAGACACGGAAGAGATACACAAGGAATATCCGGCGACCGTCGGTATCGGTGCGAACCCGAAACTCGTTTTGCGTCAGTTGAACGCTGCGCTGCGTGATGAGAACCGGTCTGCTGGTTGGGGTGAAGGTCTACGCGAATTGCGCCGTCGATTCACCGCAATTGAGTCGCCTCAAATCCTCAGGGAGATGCGCGATGTGATGCCACACGATGCGATCCTATCGGTCGATGTTAATATCACTGGCTACGGTGCACTGCAGCATTTCCCGTGTTACCATCCCGGCAGCTACATCTTTTCGGGTGTCTCTGTTGCGATGGGAATTGGATTGACGGGTGCTATTGGTGCACAGGTCGCTTACCCGGAACGGAAAGTGGTCGCGCTGAGCGGTGACGGCGGTTTCTTGATGTCATGTCCAGACCTCGCAACAGCCGTGATGTATAATCTACCCGTCGTGACGCTTGTGATGAACGACAATCAATACACCTCTATTGAACGCGGTCAACTGCGCCGTTTCGGCAAACGGATTGGCGTTGAATTGGCTAACCCGGACTTCGTACAGTTTGCTGAGTCGTTCGGGGCAATCGGTCTACGGGTCGAAGATCCAAACGATTTTAAGCCGACATTTGAAAAGGCACTCGCCTTCGACAAACCTGTTCTTCTTGAAGTCGTGAAGTAGTTTTTGGTTGGCTGACAACTCATAACCATTAAAAAGGAGTTTAATATGCCCAAAAAGATCGGTGTTTTAACAGGGGGTGGCGATACCAGTGCGCTCAACGCCACCCTTAAAGGCATCGCCTTGAAAGCCGAGGAACTCGGTTTTGAATTGGTTGGATTTATGGAAGGATGGCGCGGTGTCCTAAAAGGCGGACGCTATTTTACGCTAACCCCGGACCTGATTGATGAGAACCGTGGCGGAACACTGCTAAAAAGCTCGCGCACAAATCTGATTAAAGATAATAAGTTAGACGAAGCAGTAAGCAATCTGAAAAAATTGGACATCAGCGGTCTGATTCCGATAGGTGGTGATGACACTTTGACGGTCGGAACCGCACTCTCAGACCAATTCACGACCACGTTTGTGACCAAAACGATTGATAACGATGTCGGTATCAATCCGCCGGAGGGTGATGCCGTTGATTATTCTAAGATGATCAACTACTTCTGCCCCGGTTTCCCGTCGTCGGCACAGAGCGTTATCAACGCCGTCCGAGACCTACGGACGACTACCTATTCCCACGACCGTGTGATTGTTGTTGAAGCGATGGGTAGAGATGCAGGGTGGTTAACACTCTCCGCAGCCTATGGGCAGGCAGACCTTATCGTTGTGCCAGAGATCCCGTATCAACCCGAGAGACTGGCGGCAGCGATTCGTGAGAAACACGCCGAACAGGGCAACGTGATTGTTGTTGTGTCAGAGGGGATTCGGAACGATGCCGGGGAGTTGATGATTAGTTCCCAAGCCGAACTCGATGCTTTTGGGCATACCAAACCGGGGGGTTGTTCAGAAATCATCGTTGAGGCAGTGAAGAAACTTCTCCCAGAAATTCCAAGTTCAGCGTTTCGTGCGCTGATTCTCGGTTATCTCCAACGGTGCGGTAGTCCGATCCCATTGGATAGGGACACTGCTATGAAAGCGGGCGCGCTCGCGGTGCAGGCACTCTCAGAGGGGATGTTCAACGGCGTCGCGACTATCACGCGAACAGATACCGGTATCGAGCCGACACTCTTGCCGTTAGAACAGGTACTTAAGCGCGATGAGACGGGGCATGTGATTCGCAGGGATCTCGATCTTCGGTTCTACGATGCCGAACGGTATCAGATTTCTCCGGCGGGTGTGGGTTATTTCCGTCCGCTGTTTGGCGACTTACCGCGTCCGGATAGGACCTTGGACGACCGATTGATTGAGATTGGCGAGATTGAATGATAATTAATGAAAAGAGGCGCGGTTTTAAAATCGCGCCTTTGGTTTTTTTATATCTAAATCTTTACCCGAGGTAGGTGCGGAATGTAATACAAGGAATGGATTTGGTCTATTCCCAGACCAAATCCCCTAACCGCACCGAGCGCGTTGTCCAAGCAATTCCAATCTGTTCTCTAATTTTCCGTATAAATGCTTCTTCCCTCGCCGTAGTAAGAATCGTAGATGTGCTGATAAATCGCCTCGGACTTCTGACCGAATAGTTCTTGTGTGTAAGGTTGCGGTAGTCCCTCATCAAGTATGTTGTTAACGGTTTCCTTGACTTCCGCTCTCGACTGGGTCCGTTTCCGCCAATCCAAGCCTAATTTCTCCTGTTTGAGCGTCTTAAGCAATTTCCGGACTGCAATCTTCACTTCGTCTCGCTCAGGGACAGTGAGATGCGGCTCCCGCCGTGTCAGCAGGTCAAACACCGCCAGTTCCTCTTCAGAGAGGTCTTCCGTACCGGAGCGTTGGTCTTCCTGATTAAGGTCCCCCACAAAGTCAAAAAGTCTCTCAAAATAATCCTCGACACCAATAGTGCCTGCGTTGTATTCCGCAATCATCTGTTCAAATTTCGCCTGATAATCCATGCGAGTTCTGTTGAATCGAACCATTGCAGTGAGTTTCGTGTTAATCGCGCCTCTAAGTCTCTCTGCCGCAACGCGTTTGTGTTGTGTATTGAATTGTTCGCTTAACTGATCGAAGTCGATTTGGCTTAAATCTATCTGATTCATATCATAACTGTCAGGCGGTATCTCAATACGATAGCCTTCAGGTGCGATTGATTGATCGAGTAGGGTTTCGACTTCTGTCATCACACCGGAGATGTCAGCCGGTGGCGTTAAATTCCTGATTTTCTGTGCGATGACATTGATAAGTCGGCAAATTCTGGTGAACTCGTGTGCATCGGGGTCGGGCAGAATCGCTTTGTATAATTTAGTGGCGTTCACTGCTAACTGTAGGTAATTCTTTTTCGTTTCATCGTTAATCAAGATGCGTTCCATTGCATCATTGATTTGGCTGATGCTTTGCCAAGCGTCATCCATTTGGGCTTCCGACAGGTCAATGCCAATCCCTACGCAGAATTCGGAGATTTCGACAATTGCCTCTCTGAGTTTTTCAACCAGTTCCGGCTTATCCGCGATCGGCGTTTGGTCTCCTTCAACATCGGCACCGGTGGCATAAATCGCCAACGCTTTTTCAAGATCTCGGAAAACCCCGATGTAGTCAACAATTAAACCGTTGTTTTTATCACCACAGACGCGGTTGGCTCTGGCAATGGTCTGCATCAAAGTATGATTTCGTTGTGGCTTATCAAGGTAGATAGTGGAACAGGAAGGAACATCAAAACCTGTAATCCACATCGCACAAACGAAGACGATTCGGAAGGGGTCTTCTGCGTCTTTGAACTTGGTATCTAAATCTTCAGCGTTCATACGGCGGCGGTGGGGTTCGATATCAACGCCTCTTTCCTTAAGGTCGTCAATCTCGTTTTGTCCCGGAGAAACCACAACTGCCATATCCGTTTCTTTCATGTAGTTAATTCTTTCTTCTAAGAAGATCCGTTCGCTACCCGTCTGTGTGGCTATCTCCGATTTTAGACGCTCAATGTACCGCTTCCAGTATTTCTGAACCTTGTCGAACATCTTAACGGCAGTGGCTTTGTCGATTGAGATGACCATTGCTTTCCCTTGATATCCCCTGCCCATAAAGTGCTCAACAATATCTTCAGCGATGGTTTCTAAGCGTTCATCTCGTGTGATGAGGTGATACTCTCTGGCGAATTCGTGTTCAAGCCGTGCCTCTTGTGCTTCATCAAGCTCGGCTTCGTCGAAAATCTGTTCGATATCTGCGTTAAAGTCTTCGTTCATCAAGTGTAGGGTCGGCACACGGTTTTCATAATAGAGTGGAACGGTTGCACGATCCACAATAGATTGGCTGAAATCGTAAACACTCACGTAGTCTCCAAATACCGATTTCGTCTTTTCTTCGCCAGCCATGAGGGGCGTACCCGTAAAGGCAACAAATGCGGCGTTGGGAAGCGCAGTACGCATGTTCAACGCCAGTGTGTCGTATTGACTCCGATGTGCTTCATCGGTGATAACAACGATGTCTGATCGCTCCGAAAGCACGGGATGCCTTTCGCTACCTTGCGTCTGGAACTTCTGAATGAGGGTAAAGATATAGCGATGGTCTTCACTCAAGAGTTGGCGTAGATGGACGACACTCTCTGCATGTACCTCCTGTTGGGTCAAAACTCCAACGGTACTGGCGAAGGTCTTATAGATTTGGTCGTCCAATTCCTTGCGATCGGTTACAACCACGAAGGTCCAGTTTCCCGGAACTTTTCTCAGGACTTTCTGTGCAAAGAAGAGCATTGAGATGCTTTTCCCGCTCCCTTGTGTATGCCAAAACACACCGAGCTTGCCGTGATTGTCTTCAATCCGTTCTAAAGTCTGAATGGTATTGTTGACCCCAAGGTATTGGTGGTTTTTGGCAAGGATTTTGATTAATCCACCCTGTACCTCCATAAACAGGATAAAGTTCTCGACGACATCAAGCAATCGTTCGGGTGTGCAGAGGGCATGTAGGATTGTCTGCAAAGAGGCGTTGGGTGATTCATCTTCACTGTGAATTCGCTTCCACTCGGCGAAGTGTTCCCAACTGGCGGTGAGACTCCCTACTTTGCTTTCTGTGCCGTTGGAGAGGAGAATAAAGGCGTTGTACCAAAAGAGATGTGGAATGGTGTCCTTGTAGTCTCGGAGGTTGTCGTTATAGGCAGCATAGAGGTTCACATCAATCCGTTTGAACTCCATAAGGATGAGTGGCATCCCGTTGACGAAACAGACTATATCTGGCCGTCTGGTGTACATCTCTCCAGTAATCGTGAATTGGGACCCAGCGAAAAAATCGTTATTTTTCGGGGTTTCCCAGTCAATGACCCGAAGTACTTCAACGGTTTCGCCTTCGCCGTTTGGATCGGTGACCGTAACCTTCACACCGTCTTTGAGGAGGCTGTAAATCTCGCGATTCGCTTCGACAGGATCCAAGAGTGCACGAGAGTCGGTGAGTTGCTCAATTGCTTGGGTAATCGCATCTTGGGTTGCATTGGGGTTGAGTTTTTGTAATGCGGGTCGGAGTCGAGAGGTGAGTATGACTTCGGCTTTGGTGTGTCTGCCGAGTAGGCTACCATCTGTTTGATCGAATTCGCTGTAGCAGTTGAGCGTCTCCCATCCCATTTCTTCAAGGAGGGCAATGGCAGGTTGTTCGACGAGTTCATCTTCGCTGTATAGGTTGTTCATAGCTTACGGATTAGATTTATGAAGGCTTTTTATGAAAGAAACCCGCATTTTCGATGCCTTTGCTGAATCAACTTCAACGATTTTCCAGATGTCCCTTGCTGCCAAAGCCTCTTCAAATTCAAAACGGTGTATCCCTGCTAACTCAGCGGCTCTACCGAGTGTCACTTCGCCTTCTTGATACAGCAGAATCGCGGCATCAAGTTGTGATTCGCTTTCAAGAGATTTACGTAATGCCTCGCGTTCAATATCGTTGCTCATGTTCGTTCACGCCTCACCTCTGCGAGTGCTTCCTCAAAATCGTGTATTACTTCTGCCTCTGGCACGTCAGCAAAAACATTGTGGAAGTATGTCATAGTCTTATCCCACTGCTCCCGAAATCGTTTGCGTTCACTTTCAACTTCAGCACGGAAACGCGAAACGATGCGCTGCCACTGCGTTGGCATGGATGAATCACATTCTCGAAAATCGGGCAGAAAGAAGGCTTGATCAGAAAAGTTTCCATCTTTGACAATCCATTCGAGTTGATTGACAAGCGATCTTGATTCTTGCCGTTGTTGCGAGTCGGGGTCAACCACGAAAACAATATAGTCATCTTGCTTGAGGTAGTGTTGGATTGCCTTCCGCAAGCAGCTATCTATCGGCTTGCCTTTTTGATGGCATTTGCCGAGGGCTCTTCTGCCAGCTGTGCGGATAGCTAAATACTCAAGCTGCCTAAATCTCAAGAACTCGTTTTCCAAGAACCTGACTGCTTCGACATCGTAATCTGATTGTAAATTCCAAACTCTTATGCTTAACATCTTAATCAGTACACGAAAATTTGTAATAGGATACTATAGAGATAGTCCTCTACTGAAGCAGAAAACCCCTACTATACTTCATTTGAGTTGTGCAAGAACACTCCCTAATTTACGAAGGGAATTGTTACGTCGTAAGGTCTCTTGGTTGATTAGAACATGCTCAGACATCTCAGGGGACATCTTTTCATGATACCGTTCATCACGAACGTTCCTTCGGGACATCCTTGGATTGATCGCATGTAAAATCCGCTCAGAAAACTGTTCCAAATACTCTTTGGGACCATTGCCCCCTATTTCCTTTTCGACAATATGTTCTGTATTACCCTTCTGATAACGATTGACCAATCCTGCAAAAGATCTGTCTCCTAATATCCTATCACGACAATTGTCCTTGTATCGCGAGCGTTTACTTGCAAAATAACAAGCGATCCCAAGACAATCAACTAACAACCATGCCTCAAGTTCATGAACAGCTGGTGCAAAAAATACTCTGCCAGTAAAACTACTGTCTCCAACGATTCGTTCAATTTGATTGATATATGAATTCGGTTCTTGTCGACGCTGATGGAGGGACATAGGACTATCGGTGTCAATGACGAAGATAATATATTCATCTTGATTTACGAAATTCTGAACTGCCTTTTTTAATTTTTCGTCCACAGACCCAGGAATTCTACGATTCTTTAGAAATCTCTGGTCCTCAACTGTTTGAATAGACACACGGCCGAGTTGTAGATGCTCCACTAACTTGTGTGCCAAACATCTGACTGCTTTGGCATCATTGTCGGATTCCAAAGCCCAGATTCTTATGGTTGGCATGCCGATTCGTCCTCCATGAGATCTTGCAGAAGTCCGCTATCGAAAATAGCACTGCCAACCCCGAAATCTATAATCCAACCATCCAAACCCTTTCGGTTTGGATCATTTCGGACTTCCTCAACATTGATGACTGCTGTGCCGTGTCCAGATTGATTACGTAAGAGTAAAACACCAAGTGACTTAGATAAACTTCCAGAACTAAAAGTGTCAAGGAGTTGCGAACTATGGGTTGTAATAATTACTTGCGTTCGTTCGGCAATTCGTTCAAGCACATAGGCAATTTCTTTTAACACGCCGGGATGCAAGTTTCGTTCTGGTTCCTCAATCGCAATGAGAGGCGGCAATTCGTCCTGATTGAGTAAGATGTAATAAGCGATAAGACGCAATGTTCCATCAGATGCTCTTTCTATAGGTATAGGGTTTTTATATTTTTCTAAAAGGCAGAGTTTGTTAACTCCATCAATGGTGCGATAGCCTATATTTATATTGGTAGAAGCCTTGAGAGAATTACTAACATTATCGAATAGTTCCGGCGCGCTTTTGTACCAGAATGAGAGTAACTTTGAGTATGTCAAACCCTCTTCACTAAGGCTTGGAGATCCTTGAAACCATTGGCGTTCTGCAAAGTCTGGATCTGTACCAAAGGGCAATGATTGGAAATATTCCCCCATGACTTCTGGTTGAAAGTTATAAAAATTCCATTTTTTAATATACTCTGCAAAAGCACTAGTAGCGGAATTATTCCCATATTTAATAGCATAGCCTAAAATAACTCTATCAGGCATGCATGTGTACATTGTCTGGTTTTTACTACTTTCATCGTTAACCTCGCCCTGCCCTTCCTGAACAGATATAATTTTCACATTGTTAACGAATAACTTTTCCGAAAAGAAATGGCGTTCAGTCTCTGATCTAAGTTTCAAATCATACAAAACTGGATTATTTTCTATTTTGGCGTGCAATTGGAAAGTGACGTGATTTGGTTGACCTGCCCATAAGCAATTTTGAATCACCTTAACTGTAGGGGGTTCTTCAACAATTATCATTTGTTTGAAAAGACGCAAGGCACTCAAAACATTTGACTTTCCACTGGCATTGGGTCCGACGAGTACTGTTAAAGGCTTCAGCGGAAGTTCAACATCCCGTAGACTTAGAAAATTTTTGATACGAACTTTCTCTAGGAATGCCTTTTGTTCAGACATGATTATTACCTCTGCGTATTGTTGTTCGGTCTTAAGCATAAAGTATTTTAACACAACATAGGCTTTTATGCTAAAGAAAATGTGTGATTAGTGTGACGAGATGTCCGGTTGTATGTCTTTGGTGTCGAGGTCAAGTTCGGACACGTCAATCTCGCCGGAGATGAGTTTGCGGAGGAGGAGGTCACGGGTTCGTTGAAGGTTAGCGTTTTTAAGGTTTAAGGCAACGATGTTGTTAAAACTTGGTTCAATCATTTGGTTAAATTTTTCCAACAAAGTCTGTGGAGGCAAAGTAACTGGAATCCTATTCAAGTTCTGCTGGTTAATCTTTGGCTGTGCGGTGCCTGTAACGTAGCCCGAAATAGTTACATTAGACATGAACAAATAAAGGAAATTTGTTGAAACTGGTGCCTTCCCTTGAACAACGTGCGTATGATTATTTACCCAGAATTTACCGGTTACTAATTGTAATACAGGCTTTCCTTCTTCAGTAACAACGCTACCATCCTCTCCAATTAATAAATACCTTCCATCAAATAGATAATCATTAATATGGTCTAAAACTTTAGCAGCACCATAATATGGATATTCCCCTTGCATTGTTGACCTTACTTTCCCTGATAAGGGTTTACGCTGGCGATCAAAGTTAAGAGAGATTTCACCGAAGCTCTTAACCTTCCACCCTTCCGGTATCGAACCCAACGGTGATTCTACCATCGGCACAGCCTCGTGTCCGGGGAATCGGAAATGGACGAACCATTCTCGATAGAGAATCTGTGCCATGTCTTCAAGGATTTTGATGCGGCGGGTATTGTTTTCGATGAGGTCGTCGTAGGCGGAGAGGATGGCGGCGATTTTGCGTTGAGTTGGGAGAGGCGGCAGTGGAATTAGAATATCTTCAACCGATGATAAAATAGCGCGCTGTCGTCCTGAAGCACCCGTCATACTCTTTACTGCAGGATCCCGAATTGTAGGGCTCAGAGCTAGATAAAAAATATAAGTTGAGTCCGATATATTAGGTTTACCACGAAAAACGAAAAACTCTGTTGATCCAAAACAGGGTTGATTCCTTGTATGCTTGAGTCTGACGATCTTTCCATTTTCTAAACACGGTGTAATGCGGGCAAAAAGCGTGTCTCCATCTTGGAATCGTGAGCCGCCACCTTTGTAAGTACGTTGTTTTTTAGGGAAAACAAAAGCGTTGCCTGGAGTAACATCAGCCATTTCAACATAAGGATATTCTTTGCCTTTTTCCAATTGGAGGCGTGGATTAATCTCAACGAAATCACCAAAGCGAATTGTGTTTTTCATTCTGTCTTTTCTTTGCTGTTGCTTTAGACTAACTTGAAATTCTACTTCATGGGTTTCGCCCCAGTAATCGGCGAGGCTATGTGTGTCCCAAAACTCGCCAATTTCCTCTGGAGTAGCATCGTGAGGTGGGATTGGGTGGCGAATTTTATCTTCTTTAAGATTTTAAACTGGTAATTTCTCAACGTGCGATAATGCACGTCGCATTTGGGCGAGTACGCCGCAAAATCGCACTACTACGAACCTATCTTCAAATTCAAAGTTGACAAAGCAATAGGTTGTGCATAAACACTCAAAACGGAATATATATCAATTACATCCCTTGGGCTGCCTGCTGTGCTTTTATTTTTCTGAGACGCTTCACACCGGGTGGCGGGTTCTTTCGCTGCGCCTCAAGAAAAAAACAGTATCAGGTCAGAAAAACCCGCTGATGCTTGGTCGTTCCATCGGAAGGGGCAATATGAATTTCAACGATACGATTTAACTTCTTCAGAATCACCAACAACCGTTCTATCGTAAAATCTGTGAAATCCATCTTCTTCAAACGGAGTACGTCACCTCGATCGATCCCAAAACGGACCTCTGCTTTTGAGGGTGTTAGTTTTTGCTCTTCAAGCAGACTGTAGGCCACAAAGGCGAGATTTGCTTTTAGTTGCAGATATTCGGCTTCCTCTTCAGAGAAACCGATGTCCAGAAACACATTGCCAGAACTTTCCTCAATTTTGATTTCTTCACTCATTCCTTGCCTCCATTTCTCGCGCTATTTTCAAACGTTGTTTAATCAAATCAATTTCTTTTTTCGGTGTGCGGATTCTGCGAACAGACTTCTTTTGAAATACATGGAGAACATAGATACTTGCCCCCAGTTTCACAGTGTAAACAGCACGGTAAGTATTTGTATCATAACGCGCAGCGATCTCAAATACACCTGAACCTACTCCTATCATAGGTTTTGCATTCTGATGTTTACCTCCCATTTGAGCAATATGCAATGCCTCACCAACCGACTCTCGCACAGGTTTAGGAAAACTTCGGATCTGCTCGCGAGAATCTCCGATCCATTTTACATTTCTCATGGTTCCACTCAAAACTCCAGTGTTCTGATATTATACCGTATCCTCCAGAATCTTTACAACATTTTCAGCGATGCGTTCTTCAAGTTGATGTGCCTCGGCGTTCAGTGCTGCTAATTCCTCGTTGAGTTCCGTAAATCGCTCGGTGAAGTCAAAATCGTCTGCGCTCTGCTCGGCAACCCCAACATAACGCCCAGGATTCAGACTCCAACCTTGCGCCTCAATTTCGGCAATTGTAGCGACCTTGCAAAGTCCGGGAACATCCATGTATGCTCCATCAGGGAATTTCGTCGTGAGGAAATCTGCGCTGTCGTGTTGATTTTCAGGGGATTCAACCCGATAGAGTCTGACGATATTAGATAGAAATTCAAGTTGTTGGGGTGTGAATTGCCGATGGGCGCGGCTCACCTGCTGATAGAGGTGGCGGGCATCAATGAACAACACTTTATTGTGTCTATCGGTGTGGCGTTTAGATTTGTCAAAGAACCAGAGGGTACAGGGCAGAGTGACGGTATAAAAGAAGTTTGAGGCGATGCTGACAATGACATCGACTGCACCGGATTCGATAATTTGACGGCGGATGTCGAGTTCAGAGGCGCGGGCATCAGCAGCGGAGTTTGCCATCACAAAGCCCGCACGCCCAGACTCGGACAGCGAGCTATAGAATAACTGAATCCAGACGTAATTGGCGTTATCGACCCGGGGCATGCCGAACGGAAATCGGGGATCGTCTTTAATCCGCTCCCTATCCACGCGATCAACATTGAAGGGCGGATTTGCCATGACGAAATCGAATCTACCCAAACAGCTATGCGGATCCTCGTAGTAGCTATTTGCCTGTTTGACATCACCTTCAAGCGCATGGACAGCAAGGTTCATCTTACACAATCGAATCGTTTCGGCGACGCGCTCTACCCCGTGAATACTGATTTGTCCCTGCTTTCCGTTTTGCTGATGGTTACGGATGAACGCTGCACTCTGGACGAACATGCCACCCGAACCACATGCCGGATCGAGAATACGACCATGAAAGGGTTGGATAATTTCAACGATGAGTTTAACGAGAGAGGTAGGCGTGAAGAATTCACCCCCGCGCTGCCCTTCGCTCATGGCGAAATTGCCGAGGAAGTACTCGTAGACCTTTCCGAAGGCATCTCCCTCAATATCCATGGGAATCTGCTCCATGATACGTAGGAGCTCAAGGAGTGTGCTTTTTTCAAGACGGTTGTAAGTCTTAGGCAGGACTCCATTGACCTGTGGGTTTTCTGCTTCAATTGCCTTCATCGCGTCAGTGATCGCTTGTCCTATGTTTTCACTCTCTGGCAGATTGAGGAGGTATTGAAACCGTGCGGTATCGGGTAGGTAAAATGCGCCGCGCGCTTGGTACTGTGTTCGCGGATCCGTTCTGCTTCGTTTACCCGCAGCGGTTTCGCTGTCAATCTCTTGTGCAACTTGTGTGAATTTATGATCGGCGTATCTCAAAAAGATTAGCCCAAGCACAGGTGTCGAGTATTCTGAGGCGCGGAGACGTGAATTGGCTCTGAGTTCGTCGGCGGCACTCCAGAGCCGATTCTCGATTTCGGCGAGATTGGCGTTCATGATATTTCCTTTCGGGTGGGTTATTAAGGGGCTTTCAATGTCTATTCTAACACAGGTTTCAGTATAGAAATCGCGAGCACAGCTCGCTCCTACAAGAAGATAACCGAGAACCGCAACATACAGAACCCTCTAAATACTTTTTACCTATCAATATAAGGTTGACAGGACACTAATGTTGAAACGGAAATTGCTCTGCAACGACAAACCGATCATCTGTTTCAGGTGAACGATAGATAAGACTGATTGCATCCATTTCACACTTGACCGGTTGCCATTCGGTCTGGAGTCGTTGTTGCTCGCTGTCGAGGGATCGGTGTTGGAATTGCCCAACGGAGAGGTGGGGGTGGAAGCCGCCTGCAAACCGTGCCGTGTCATCGTAGTTAGGCAGGTGCTGTAGGAGTGTGTCGTGTAACTGCACGATTTCATCTGCCGGTTCAGGAATGAGGAACATCGTACACGATCTGCGATGTTTGAAAGCGTCAAAACGTTTCAGTTCAATAGAAAAGGGTGTTATCTGTTGTGCGGCTTTTGCGAGCGCAGCGGTAACATCTGCGAAATCACGACGTTCAGCGAACGGATAGAGCAGCGTTATATGTGGCATCCATCGCATGAAGTTTCGGTCGTGGATTCGACGGATGGCTTGGATAGGGGGTTGTGCGGACTCCGGCGGGATTAGCACAACGGCTGTCGTGTGGGTTTTGCTGGGCATATTTTAGTTGTCGGTTATCAGTTGTGGGTTGCTTGTCAGAGAGGCACGGTGCGGTTGGAAACCGCACCTACCAATTACGCGCTTTTTGCGAAAGATAACACGCGCTTCCATTGGATATAGATCAATCTCTGCTAACAGACATTCCCCAACGCCCACCGTCAACGTGGATCGTCTGCCCGGTGATATAGGAAGCGTCGTCACTGAGGAGAAAAGTAATCGCGGCGGCTATCTCTTCGGGTCCACAGCGGCGTTTCATGATGCAGGACCTGATAGGTGTCTCCTCTAACTCCTTTTTCCGAGCCGCAGGGTCGGGGGCTCTCCCGAAGTGCATCTCTGTGACAACCCAACCGGGGGCGACGGCGTTAACGCGGATACCGTATTCAACGAACTCGTACGCCATTGTTTTTGTGGCAGAGACCCATGCGGACTTAATGGCATCGTAGACCCACCCGCCCGGTCTGCCGAGGTAGCCGCCCTCTGATGAGAGGTTGACGATGGCACCCCCTTCCTGTTTTAAAAGGGGTAATAGATGCTGTGTGATGACGACCCAACCGCGGAGACCGATTGAGGTTTCGGGTCCCCAAGTTGAAATCCAGCCACCGTCTTCAATTCTACCACCGCCCGCGATCGCGGCATTATTGACGAGGATATGGAGTGCGGAAAATTTCTCTGAGACGACTTGAGCTGCTGCGATGACACTTTTATCATCCGCGAGATCGACTTCCACAAAGAGTGCCTTCCCGCCTGCTGCTTGGATTTCCGAGACAGCCTTGTTTGCCATATCTGCGTTGATGTCGGCGACGATAACGTGTGCCCCTTCAGCCGCCAGACGGTTTGCCGTCGCTCTGCCGATGCCAGAAGCACCGCCTGTTATCAAGGCAACTTTGTCTGTAAAACGGATTGTTCCCCATGGATTTGTTTGCATACCTTGTTATTCCTTTAATTGCTGTTGTCAGCAGTCGGGATATGGATATAATCAACGGTATGAATGCCGTATGGCATTCACCGTCCTACAGAAGAAATACAGTTTTCTATACACCAGCAGCGAATCCGCCATCAACGAGGAGAGAGGCACCCGTGACCCACTCGGCATCATCGGAGGCGAGGAACACAGCGGCGCGTCCGATGTCTCTCGGCAGCCCGAAACGCGGCAGGGCGGTTTTCTCCAATGCCTCTTCAATTTGTTCGGGGGTGAGGTAGTCCTGAATGGCTGTTTCAATATATCCCGGACAGATGGCGTTAACGGTTATGCCGAATTGACCGATTTCCAATGCGGTATCTCGAACCATATTGACGACAGCAGCTTTCGCCGGGGCATACGCAGGTCCAGCACCACCGCCATAGGCGTGAACGGAGGCGATCTGAATAATCCTTCCAAATTTTGATTGCTTTAGATGTGGGAATGCGAGTTTCGTTGCGACAAAGATGCCACGGAGGTTTACACCCACAACTTTGTCCCAGTCGGCGATGGAGAGCTCTTGCGCGCCACCGGGAATGTGGATACCGGCGTTGTTGACGAGGACATCAAGTCCACCGAAGTGTTCGACGGTTCGCTGGATTAAGTCCGCAATCTGTGATGCGTCAGAAACATCGGTTTGGACAAATATTCCTTGCGCACCGAGTTTCTCGATTTCTGTGACAGTTGGTGTTGTGGTATCGGTTTCGTGGTACTTGCCGCGAAGGGGTGTCTCTCGCTTATCGGCAATGACGATCCGCGCACCTTCACGGGCATATTCGAGTGCGATGCCGCGTCCGATGCCTGAACTCCCGCCGGTTATGATGCAGATACGGTCCTTGAGTATCATTAAACTCTTCCTTTCACACCTCTCATGGCTTCACTCAAAATCCCGGTGTTTTGATATTATACCGTATCCTCTAAAATCCTGGTAACATTTTCTGCGATGCATTCGGGCGATTCGGTTTTAGGATTTTGTAGGAGACATAGGTCCAGCCTAACAGGAAACCATGCTACAAAAGAAAAATTAGAAATAGGATCTACCGAGCGAGCTTCCGGTACCGAAGGCGTTGTAAGGCATGCCTGCAGGTACAGTGCGGACCCCCCAAGTTTCAGTCGTAGCATCATAGCCGACACCCATTGAAATCGCGGGCTCCTGAATTAGACTAACTTGGAATGTGAAATCTTGACGGACATTGTTGTAAACCGAATCCTCTCGTTTGATACCAATCCGGTTCCATGAAATGCGAAGATTCCAGTCGTGAAGATTCCGAGTCATCGTAATGCGCTGAGAATAAAACTGCCGCTCAATCGGATAGTAGATGAGACTGACATCAAATTCAAGGTTTCGACTGAGGCGATAGCGTCCGGTAGCAGTGATTGCCCGGGACGCTTGCCTCGACGTGTGGCGTTTACTAAAGGAATTCCCAAAACTCACGTTCCACGTCTGTCGCGTATAGCGGATATTAGAACGAAAACCGACCATTTTGAAAATTTGTCCGTCAACCGGATGCGGATTCGGATCGTGGGTGAACCGAACGGTAACATTTAGGTTTCGACTCGGGAGGGGTACAAATGTAAGATCACTCTCAACAGGTGTGTATTTACGCTTATATAACGGGTCAAATTCAGTGAAATCAGCGGTAAGCCGCGTATCATAATAAAAAACACGATGTGCTGATTGGCTCCGTCGGGTTTTAATCTCGAAACTTGTACTGAAGTTATAGGAAAGCATCTTCCGCTCAAAGAAGTAGGTACTCGGTCCGAACGGATAGAGGCTTTCGTCCTCATCAACAGCCGGTTGGTAATCAAACCGAAGTGAGGATTGCATCTCGTGTCGCAATTTCCGCAATCCGGGGATATAACTGACATCAAAGATACGGAAGAGTGTATTCGTCGCGGTTGCATTGATACTGTAAACACCGCGTATAATGTTCCTATTTTGGTTTTGATCCCGGTCGTGCCAAATCGCGTTTGTGTTAAGATAGAGACTCAGCTGGAGTTCACGGAGCGGCGTAATCAAGAGCGTTGATTGCTTTCGGACATCGAATCCGAGATCCATTGTCTGTAGGTACACATCCCGCTCCTCACCACCCTTACCCCGATAAACCTCTCTAAAGAAATTTCCAAGTTCAACATCCAAATCAAGACTCGTACTGTCCAGTGTGGGAACTGTAAACATTGAGAGAAACGGTGTTTCCGTTTTGAATTTTTCAGCAATGGATACCATACCATCGTTGAGGGTTTCAAAGAGTGGGAAGGCATTCACACGCATTCGTGAGAAGTTCAAAGTGAGTTGTGGGAGTTTTTGTAATGAGTTTGTACCCTCACCCGTGAAATCGTGAATGTGGCGTACTTCAACTCTACCTGTGAAGTCTCCGATAGTTTCTCGTGAAAACCTGAGATTCCCGTTCTCATCAAGATCTTCTCGACTGGAGGCAGAGAAGGCGGTACCGTAGGTGAGTATACCGAAAGAGTTGAGCGTCGATTCACCCGGAAGCTGCAAATCCTCTTTATAATTAAGGGCACGCAATTCCGTCCTACCGTTAAAACTAATAGGTCGTCTGCCGGCTTCTCGGCTGTCCCACGGGGTAAAGAACGATTGGGTATGTGCCCATCGCATAATCCAACTTCTACCAATCCGAGTAGCGTTCTGCCGTTCATAAGAGTAGCGATCCGCGCCGTAGAAGTAGATATCCCCTCGATACGCCCGCTTTCTATCGACTTTGATAAGACGAAAAGATCTCCGTGTTCTAATCGGACGACGGCTGTGTTCACCCGCATATAGACTCTGCGCTTCCGAGGCGACAGCACTTGGGTCTTCCCATCTCCCGCGAAAGTCATGTTGCCTGTAGACCCCCTCTTCCGTATCTTCTTCCGTTTCTTCGTCTGAGTCGGTTACATCTTCGTCTTCTGTTTCATCCTCTTGGTCGCCTTCCGATTCAATCGCTTCCGCGTCTTGGATTTCTCCTTGGTCACCTTCCGGTTCAATTGCCTCCGTCTCTTGACTTTCCTCTTGAGGCTCCATTTCTTTGGAGGCTTCCGGTTCAGTCGCTTCGGTATCTTGGATTTCTTCTTCTGTATCGTTGGTCTCAGCTTCCTCTACCGGCACTGCGACTGTAGGTGGTACATCCGCCTCTTCTACATCTATTCCGTCGGTTTCTTGTATTTCTGGTGCATCCGTATCTTCCTCGCTACCGTCTTCTGGTACTGGGTTCATGATGTCTTCGTAAAAAGTCTCCCATTCCGCCTCGAATTCCTCAGCGAGTGCTTCAAAAGTGGGTGTTTTCTCTTTTTCAATTAATTGGAAGATATAAAATCCTTCTGGCGTAGAAACAGGACGACGCTCCGTAACATCACCCGGGTTTTCCATACGCCTAACGGAGTATTGCCAAGAGGTATTCATCTCATTTAGCAGCAATCCCTCACCCGCATTAACTTCGGAAAGCGTTGCTTGGATATAATCAGAGAGGACATCGGCGCGCTGCAGCAGTGATTCAAAGGTTTCACCTTCGTGGGCGAGTTGTAGCAGTTCGTCAGCTAATTCCCGGAGCATCGCTTCGGTATCATCGCTTGCGGTGATATTGATGTCGATGCGGCGGATTCTGACTTCGCGCTCGCCATAAACATCAATCACACGATCGGCTTTGAGAATATGAAAAGCAGATTCCGTCTGTATAACCCCACTCACTTCGCCTTCTTGGAGTGCAAAGGCGGCTGCCTCCAAAGCAGGATCAAGTTTTGGATTCTCGTCTTCATCCGTTTCGCCGGGAACGAGGAACCCCATATCACCGCCCTCATAACGGGTGTCAGAGTGGTCAGAGTTGCTTTGTGCAAGTTGGGCGAAGTCTGTGCCTTCTTCTAAAGCCTGCGTTCGGACCTCCTCGGCACTTTCTTTCGCGCGGGCGATATCCTCATCCGTAATCTTATATTCAAGGAATAGCTGCCTCAGCCAATAACGATCATATTCACCATCAAGTCGCTCTTGTAACTCGTTCGCTTTCTCTTCTAATTTGGTGCGTTGGTTCGGCGTTGCATCCTCCGGAATAGGGATATGTATCTCTTTATACTTTGTATCACGAAAACGATACTTCCCCTCAAATCCGTAACCTTGTCCGCGTCGTGCACTTCTGTCATAAAGCAGTGCAGCGTCATAGCGTCTTTTACGAACAAGAGGTTGGATAATACTGAGGTAGGGGCCTTGGTAACTGTCGGTTCCGACTTTGACGATAATCTTGGCAATTTTCCCTTTGCGTAGGTCGCGACGAATGGCTGGAAAGTAGAACAAGGGAAATCCGCCAATGCGCAGAACGATGTTCTTGGCAATCAGCTCCTGATTCATTCGGACAATCACTTCGGAGACACTGAAATAGTAGTGTGGGTGCTCCAATGAACAGGTCGTCAGGGTTGCGCCACGGACATAAGATTTATCTTCCTCTATTTTAAAGATTTCGCTACCGCCAAAATACCAAGGGTCGCTATAGGTAAATCCGTTTCTGGCGATTCCTTTTTTGGTTTCAAGGTTAAAGACGAGTTCATCGGAATAGGTTTCTTCGTCGCCGACCTTAAGGTGAACATTTCCAGAAGCACGCACCAGATTTTCATCAAAGTCAGCCCAGACATGATCAGCACGCAGGATGACATCTTCAAATTTGACGAGGGCATTGCCGTGAATTTGAACAAAATTCCCCTCCATTGACACACTGTCCCCATCACCAATCACCATGCCTTCCTCAGGGACATCCGTTTCTGGATTCAAACGTTCAGAGGCAGTTTCGTCCTCCGCTTCCGTCTCGTCCGTAACATCGGGAGGTTGTTCCGCATCAGTAGGCGTTTCGTCTGTGGTATCAGGGGGCTGTTCCGCATCAGTAGGCGTTTCATCTGGAGTATCAGGGGTCTGTTCCTGTGGCGGAGCATCTTGGGCGATAAGCACCTGTGGCAGACAGAAGAGATAGGCAATAACTAAAACACCTATGCCTATAATCGCAATTGAAGAGGCTTCTGCAAAAATAGAACGATGGCGCGATGCAGCGTTTCCTGTACCTACGCGTTTCTTGTTGGAACGTAGATGTTGGTGATAGGTAGGCAGATCGGGGTGGTTCTTTCTCACGTATCTCCTACTCTTTCAATTTAATCTGGATGTAAGCGTTCGAGATGAGGTTGTCGGTGTATACGTCCCACTCTTCTTGAAAACGCTGTTGACGGAGTATCGCAGTAATCTGTTGTTTCTCGGCTTCAGTGAGATCAGGTGTATTTCGCGCATCGACTTTGAAGATGTGAACGCCAGACTCAGTTTCATGTGGATTGCTGTAAGTCCCTGCTGCGAGCGATTCAATGATTGTACGGGTTTTAGGGTTGAGTTCAGTTAAGGATCTAACTCCGAGGCTGCCCCCGTTTGTTCGCGTTTCGGTGTCGTCGGAATAAGTTGTGGCGAGTGTGCTAAAATCTTCTCCATCTTCCAATTTTTTGAAAATCTCAACACTTTGCTCGCGTGCCGCTTGCATCGCTTCAGCACTAATTTCGAGAGGCACAATGAGATAGCGAAACGCAATCATTTTATCGTCTTTTGCTTCGACTTTAAAAAGGTAAAGTCCTTCATTCCCTTCAATCAATTCACTTAACTCACCGGCTGCTAAATTCGTCAGAACATTCTGAAATACCTCAGGAAATCTGTTGAGTTCTTCAGTCGTGGCTTCGATAAGGATACCAGCTTGTGAAGTCGTATTCTGCTTTGAGGTATAGCGTTTTGCAATCTCTTCAAAATTAGAACCCGCTGCCAAGATTCCATCGCGCGCTTTTCCCGTCTTCTCGTAAGCGGCATTGCGGTCAGCTTCGGTCGGTTCATAAGCGATAAAGATATGCCGTAAATGGACTTTATCTGCTTTAACCGGCAATTGATCCCGATTTTCCTCAAAGAACTTTCGGATCTCGCTGTCTCGCACCTGTAACCGCGGGACAATTCTGCCCATAACAAGTTTTTCGGCTTTAAGATTCCGTTCTGCCTGTTCACGAAAAGCGACGACTGTCATGCCTTCTCTATTTAACTGTTTCTTAAATTCCTCGTCGGTTTCAATCTGGTATCTATTTTTAAATTCTTGGACGTACTGCTCCACCTCGGCATCGCTGACAGTGAGTTTCAATGTTAACGCCGCCTCCAGAAGTAGCATCTGACGAATAAGACGATCAAGGAGTTCACTCCGTTGTCGTTCAGCCTCGTTGCGGGCTTCGCGTTCGCTGAAACGGTAGACCTGCTGGAGTTCAATTGCGCGCTGGTTCACTAAAACATCCAACTCTCGCTTGGTTACGATGTCATCATTGACATAGGCGACGATTTTGTCGAAAGTACGAGCCGTCGCGTTTGTAAGTCCACTGGTAAGGAGTAGCAGACAGATGGTTAGATAGGCACCTACATGGCGAATCATGTCCATACCTCCTATTTCGGCAATAAGGGTTCTTGGTTAATGGTTATTAGTTAAGAGTCTGTCCTCACAAGGGACCCTCTTAACCAACAACCATTCGCTAATCGCTATTCTTCAGGTTGCGCCTCAGCAGGGGCTTCCTCTGCTTTAGGTTGCTCCTCAGCGGGTGCTTCTTCAGCGGGTGCTTCTGGAATGCGATCAGTGTAAGTTTTAACTTCAGAGCGCTCGCGGAGTTGGAGGATCCATTCATCCATAAGTGCCTGCCGCTTTTCACGCTCGACCTTCCGCTCTACATTTCTACGAACGTCCTCTTCCTCAAACGGCTTCTGATACGCATCACGCGCCTCATCTTTACGGAAGATCATGTAATATTTCTGCCCTTGGACATCAACTTCGACAACGCCGTCATGCAGTGTTCCGATTTCTGCGGCGAAAGCTGCATCTAAGAAAGGCTCCGTTCCAGCGGGGAAAGATTCCCGACTAATATAGTCAGTATCACCCGGACTCGCTGGATTCGCACCAGGACCGACGAGTTCACCCTTGTCCGAAAGTTCCTGAGCGAGTTCGGCGATGTCTCTGCCCTCTTGGATTTGGGCGTAAGTTTCATCTGCCCGCACTTTATCGGTCATAGTGATACACATAAGCCTGACCTGTGCTGGACGGACATAGTCTTCCTTATGCAACTCGTAGTAGCCGAGATAGTCCTGCTCCGTCAAAACGAGTTTATCGTCAACTTCCTGAGCGGTAATTCTCTTCACCATCAACTCGTGAAGATAGTCTTGGACTTTCTTGAGAATTTCGGGGTCTTCATTGAGTTTTTGGTCGCGAGCGAGGTTGAGAATCAAGCGACTTTCCGCCATGAGGAGCATATAGGTTTCGAGTCCCTCTTTGTCCTGATACTGGCGTTGTTTGTACTCAGGGAGCTCGCTAATCTCCTGCTGCATCTCTTCCAAGGTGATATGTTGTTTACCGTTCCATTCAAATTCCGCGATGACAGTACCATCTGCCCCGATTGCTTTGTCACTACAACTATAAAAAACCGGGTGTATAGCAATCACCGCAAGTAAAAACAGAGGGATAACCGGAAGTCGGACCTGGCTATCCATTTTGCCGATAAAGGGGATAATTCTTGTGAGCATTATTTCTTCTAACTCCTTTTTTCCACTTAGTGCTATGACTAAGGGGTTGCTTCCACAAAATGGGAATAGGCTATTCGTCTGACTCCTCAGTCTCCGCTTCCTCAGGTTGCGGCGGCTCTGGAATATTTTCAGGATAAGTTTTCAATTTACCTTTTTCCGAGATCTCGGCGACCCATTCATTGATGCGTGCGCGTTTCTTTTCACGTTCAACCGTCCGTTTGATGTCATCTTTCACTTCCTCGAATTCCTGCTGCCGTTCTGGCTGGTGCTCCTCTTTACGGAAAATGAGGTAAAAGACCGTATCGTTAACTTCGGTTTCAAAGACGGCATCCGTCAATTCGCCAACTTCCATCTCGAAAACAGTGTCAATGAATTCTGACCAACGCGCGGAAGCACCCTTCGAGAAGAGATAGGTATTCCCCGGATCATCCTGATTCGTGCCGGGTCCAGCACCAAGTTTACCAGCTTCAGAGAGTTCCTTCGCCATCTCAACAATGTCTTTTCCAGCTTTAATGGCATCGAGCGTCTCATAAGCAAAGTCTTCGTTATCAAGCGTGATACAGATTGCGCGGACTTTTGCTTCCTCAACGTACTCGCTGAGATTTGCCTGATAATGTGCCATGAGATCCTCGTCGGTATGGACGATTTTGGCATCAACTTCAGCCTCGGTTAATTTTTCAACCATGAGCTGATGCGTATAATCCTCAAGTTTCTTGAGGTGTTCAGGAAGTGTATCAAATCCATCGTCTGTAGCACGAAGGATTTTGAGCCGTTCCTCTATTAATTCCTCAAGATACTCGGCCTTATCCGCTCTGTTGTCATAGTTCTGCTGCCGGTAGACCGGCAATTCTAAAATCGCGGCGTTCAAATCTGCCAGCGAGATCTGATAAGTTTTGTCATTCCATTTGTACGCTGCCAAAATCACCTGGTTTTCGTCGACAACAGGCATAGACTCCTCATGCTCGTCAGACTGAACAAATCGCCACGTGAGTAGACAGGTCACAGCGACAATTACAAAAACAGTAATCGTTTTTTTCATATTTTTAATGTTCCTTGCGGTTCGGTCAGGTCGATTTAGGAAATACAGTACTTTTCCATATATCCAGCCTGCCCGTTGGTTAGGCTTACGCGCTTCGGATAGTGCGCGCAGCACGTCTATTTCCCTTGGTTCTTCATCTTTACAATTGCGCAACAAACAACTTTAGGTTTCGCTGCAATTCCGTTAACATATTCGCGCCAGTCATACCCGGCATGCGAATTTTAAGTTGTGCAGGTGGTTGCAATTGAAGGTTCTTATTTTTGTGTACTATTTCAATGAATTTCTTCACATTAATTCGCGGGTTCTGCTCGTCAAAGGTGACCTTTACCTGCTCCGTTCCGGCAACAATAGCACTAATACCCAGTTGGTTGCTCTGTTGCTTAAGATTCGCAATTTCGAGTAACATCTCGACCGGCTCAGGAATAGGTCCGTACCTATCCTGCAGTTCCTCGCGAAGTTCTTTGAGAGCCGTATCGTCTTTCAGTCCAGCGATTTTTTTGTAGACAGAAACCTTTTGACGACTGTCAGGGACATAATCATCGGGTAAATAGGCTTCAACTGGCAAACTAATACGTGTATCAAGTGCTTCTTCAACCTTTTCTCCCTTTAGTGCCATTACAGCCTCTTCAAGGAGTTTACAGTAGAGTTCATAACCAATGGTAACAATATGTCCGTGTTGTTCAGCACCAAGAATGTTCCCTGTACCGCGAATTTCAAGATCTCGGAGTGCTATTTTAAAGCCCGAGCCGAGGTCGGTGAATTCCTCAATGACCCGAAGTCGTTTCTGCGCCCCTTCGGTAATTGCGTGGTGCTGTGGGTAGAATAGATACCCGTAAGCCTGTGTAGTAGCCCTACCCACCCGTCCGCGTAACTGATAGAGTTGCGCTAAACCCAGGGCATCTGCTCGATTAATCAAGATTGTATTCACATTAGGTATATCGAGTCCGGACTCAATAATCATTGTACAGACGAGGATATCGTGCTTATGGCGGACAAACTCAAGCATCACGCTCTCCAATTCACGCTCAGGCATCTGCCCATGTGCGACGGCGACTCGTGCCTCAGGAACCAACTGTTGGACAGTTAAGGCGATACTCTGAATATCTTGAACGCGATTGTGGACAAAGAACACCTGACCGCTGCGCCCCAATTCTGCAGTGATTGCTTCACGAATGACTTCGGAGTCGTAAGGCATAACATGCGTCTGAATCGGCAATCGATCTGCCGGGGGTGTATTAATAACACTGAAATCTCGGATACCGACGAGTGACATGTGGAGTGTCCGTGGGATTGGAGTCGCAGTCAACGTAAGCACATCAATCGTCTCTTTAAACTGTTTGATTTTTTCCTTGTGTTTAACACCGAACCTGTGCTCCTCATCAACGATAAGGAGTCCAAGATTGCCAAATGTCACCGTTTTAGAAAGCAAACTGTGGGTCCCGATAACAACATCAATAGTGCCTTTCGCCAATCCTTCCTTAATCTGCTTTATCTCCTTTGGTGTCCGAAAACGATTTAGCATCTCAACATGAACCGGAAAATCCTGAAAACGTTTTTCAAAAGTGTCATAATGCTGAAGCGCGAGGATAGTCGTTGGGACGAGTATTGCGACCTGCTTTTCCGACATAACGGCTTTGAAGGCGGCACGGAGAGCGACCTCTGTTTTGCCGTATCCGACATCACCACAGACGAGCCGATCCATCGGGCGTTCATTTTCCATATCGGCTTTAACGTCCTCAATGGCTTGGAGTTGATCGTTAGTTTCTTGGTATGGGAAAAGGGCTTCAAACTCGGTTTGCCAAGGGACTTCAGCCGGAAAACTATACCCCTTCCGGGCTTGTCGGAGCGCGTATAAGTTCAGGAGTTCATCTGCCATCTCCTGTATGGAGGCTCTGACGCGCTCCTTTCGACGGTGCCAAGCAGGGCCACCGAGACGGTCGAGACGCGGTTTATAGGTCTCATCCTTACTACCGATGTATTTTTGCACGAGATCGACCTGATAAGTAGGCACATAGAGCGTGTTATCGTCACTGTATTTGAGCACCAGAAAATCTTGAGGCTTGCCATCAATATCCAATCGACGTATACCATCATAGACGGCAATACCGTGGGAGACATGAACAACATAGTCCCCAACTTTGAGATCAATAAGACTGAGAATAGGAGTCCCATCTGTAGGTGGACGGCGACGGATTGGACGATGGTGACGGTTTCCGAAGAGTTCATCTTCGGAGATAACAACAAGGTTTAGTGATTCGTTGAAGAAACCCTGACTGATCGCACCAACGCTGATATCTATATCAGGTGGTGACAAGTCGCGTTCGGCTAAGATTTCCGACACCCGCTTGGATTGCTGTGGGGTTTCGCAGAAGAGATGAACTTGCTTCCCTTGCTGTGCCCAGGTTTTAATCTGATTGATAACTGTTTGATAGTTCCCTGATGGTAAAGCGAGTGCTTCCATTCCAAAAGGCATCGGTGCCAATTTGTTGTTTGAAATTTCACGTGGCGGTGCTAAAGACGAAGAGACGACCGGATACTGCTCTATCTGTGTCGTGAGGGTTTCAAAGGGAACTAAGAGTTTATCCGGTGGCACAACAAAATGAGATTCATCAAGCTTTTGTTGATAGATTTCCCGCATCCGTTCGTGCAGACGCGATGCTTCTCGCTTCTGCCATTGCGGCTCAATCAGACAGACAATCGTATCGTCGGAGAGGTAATCTGTAAGGAGTTCAACCTCAGATGTGAGCATTGGCAGGAATGCGTCAAGTCCATTATTTTCCGTACAGGCGGCAAGCCCATGCGGAGATGACTCGCCTTCTGTTAGATCTCGTGTTATCTCTCGGATAGCGTTTATGAGTTGCGGTGTTGCGTGTTCCTGAATGAAGGCATCCGTTTGTGTCTGCCAGTAATCCATTGACAGGTCAGCAGCAAAGATTTCGCGGAGTGGTGTGAGTGTGACGGATTCAAGGGGTTCTGTTGAACGTTGGGATATGGGATCGAAAGCGCGGATCGCGTCAACTTCATCCCCAAAGAATTCGAGGCGCACAGGCGTATCAGCAGTAAGTGGGAAGACATCCAAAATATCGCCTCTACGGGCAAATTCGCCTTTGACCTCTACGAGTTCAACATTCTGGTATCCACCCTCCATGAGCACAACAGCGATGTCGTCTGGATCGATTTCATCACCGAGATTCACGACGCGACACGCGGCAGCCAAACACGCTCGTGAAGGGAGTTTGTAAATCAGTGCCTGACTTGTCGTGACAACGACGTTCCGTTCTCCATGTAGCAAGCACGCCAGACATCGCATCCGATCAGCGACGATGTTTTTAGGGGGCGCGATACCTTCAACGAATTTCCGATGCCAACCGGGGAAGATATTGAGTTCAGGATAAGCATCTGGGGTCGGTGAACTTTCTAACGCCGGATAAGCACGATATGTACAGATTTCTTCGAGTATCTGTTCGGCTTCGCGTTGCGAAGGTAGTACAATCAGGAAGGATCTGTCTGAGAGGTCATCAATCAGTGCTGCTAAAAGGTAAGCAGTAGATGCGTTCACTAATCCTCTGAGCCATGGAAGTTTTTTACCATCTTTGAGGCGTGATACGAGTGTTTGGTAATTTTCTGTCTGACGTAAAAATTCTATCACTACTTTTTCCTTGACAAGCCGTTGTGAGTGCTGACATTTACAAAATGTTTCTTGCGATTTTAGTTCGCAAATTCAATATCTGCTAAAGCCGCCTTGAATGCTCCCATTTTACTTTTTGCTTCCATCTTGACGGGGAGCCGCCGTTCATCGTCTGTGAGCCAGAAACGGTCGCCTTTTGAAGTCCCCAACACGAGTGTTTGAACACGTCCTAACGCCTTGTTCTTAATAACTTCTCTGCGTTCAACAGTGAGTGTAACCTTCTGTACTTCTCCTTTAACGACAACAGGGAAGAAATAGGTTTCACCGAGTGCGAGTTGTTTAGAACGTAGAAAGTAGAGTGTCGATAGTTCATCCTGTGTACCGACCGGTATCGTTAAGGTTTTTACTTCCTGTTTTTGGTCCGATTTCCGGTCTCGTTGGGAGATTCTTTTGTATTCGGCTTCGCCTTCTCGGAACTCAATTGCGACGGTGGCAAGAAATTTCCGATCCTGTACGTGATTCCGAAAACGGACAGGGGCAAGCGTAGATGGATTTAGAAATGTCTCTTGTTGATTTTGGAAACTATAGAATCTGAAAAGCGCACGGGTTTTCATTTCAGAACGGATATGATAGACAGATACGCCGTTCAACGTTTCCATTTTAGCGATCCAATCTGTTCTTCTTCCTGCGGGTAATCTTCTCCAACTAATATCGTAAGTTAATTTTTCACCAATCCGTAACGGTTGAGGAGAGATGTCTATATTTTCAACAAGAGAGGTAGACATACCGTTTACGATAACACATCCAAACAGAAGATAGATAAAAATTAGGTGCTTCGCATAATGCACACTATTGTCCTCGCGATCGGTATTCAGTCAAATCCGAAGGTGGATAGGCGAATGGGTCTATATTCTGGTTTGAATGGGGTTTATGAACCAGACACTAAAACCTATGTGTAAACATCAGAGATTGAACGCCACTATCTGTTTGTTTCATATCTACAGAAAATCTTCGACTATTATATGCCTCGGCTGTCTTGGGTGCATCGAGAATATTCCAGATATGCAGTCCGATACCGGTCGCGAGAAACACGCCACTGAAAAAGGTATGGTTCCACATACGGGTGCGCCTTTGTTCATAGGTTAGAAAATCATCGGTGCGGGCATCCAAGAATCCTGTCTCAAAAATGTTTTGTTTATTATAGTGTAAGGCGCGTGCGATGTGGTAGCCAGCGAGTGCAAAAGTGCCCAATTCGGAGGTGAGGAAAAGCGTCGCCTTCATGTAATTACCGGCGTAAGCCTGTCCTAAACCGGGCATAAAAGTTGACAGTTGTGTTGCTTTTTTGACATCTAATTCCGGGTAGTACCGCTCTGCGTGCGAACGAAATAGTGGATAAGTAGATTCCGTTTCGCTCTCCGTTTCCGTCATGTAATTACGGAAAAGCGGGAGGATCTCCTGAGGTTCGGCATCAGATTTCGCTGGGGCGGCACTTGTATCTGCCTCTGAAGTTTCAGCGATTGCGGAAATAGAGCCAGTGATAAGAAAAAGCAAAAATGGAAGGATTATGTATAGAGGCGGTATCTGCACCGCCTCCCGACTTTTTTGCATGCGAGGCACTCCTTGTCAAGGTCTATTAAGGGGTGGGGCTAATTGGATATTATCGGGATCGGTTTGGTATGCCCAGTCAAAAATGACGGCATCATCAAAAAGCTCGCGCACCTGAATTTTTGCGAAGTTTCCATCGGGTGTATAGAAGGCATAGATATGTCCTTCTATGAGTTCGACGAACACCGTTGTATATCCGAACTCTGGAACGAAGTCAACTGACTCGAAGTCTTCGTGATACCCTAAATCTTGCATGAGGGTTTCATTGTCTGAATAAAGGTAGGTAACGCCAACCTCCGTATCAAGCCCGAAATAGATATCTGTATCCACTGTGTCCCAGTGGATACTCCCTTTGTATGGTTGTGAGAAATCGAACCCGCTCCTTCCGGGGAAAAGGAGATAGTCATCAAGCGTAATATTCCGCCCTTCTGGTCGTGGGGTATCCCAGGCATTTTCAGGACTCAGTTCACTCTCATTACCTTCAGTGTCATAGGCGGAGACGGCGTAATAATACGTTTCCCCGTTTCGTACATCTGTATCTGTGTAGTGTGTCGTATTTTCGGATACGTCTACCAGTAGATCGTTAAAATTGACATCATCTCTGCCACGCCAGACTCTATAGCCTGCCAAATCGAACTCTCCATTAGGATACCATTCAATGATAACCTGTTCATCGCCGGTGATGGTTTGGACCCCGCGTGGAATCGCTGGCGGTTCACGGTCGCTTTCATTGGTATCAATATAACATCCGCTGATACCGACAAATAGTATTGTGAGCAGTAGTATTGAGAGAATTCTGGTATTTTTCAGCAACATGGGTTTATATCCTCCAGAGCTTGTGTTATATTTCAACTCTGTAACGGATATATTTCTAAAAACGTTGACAGGCTTTCATTAAATAATATCACAAAAGGGTTGAGAATGCAAGGCAAATGTAAGTTTCTCACACTTTTATCAACAAAGACTTTCAACAAAAACCTTGAAAAAAACGGTGCAAGTGACAAAAAATTTAAAAATTGACAAGATAATATACTTGTGATATAATTTTGCAAATGCAAAAGCCTGAAATTTATAGCAATGCGAATATGAAAACGTCAATCTTCGTATTCCCTCTCCGCAGGAGAAAAATTTTATGAAATCCTACAGGCAAATCGTCGAGGAAGCAAAAACAGAAATACCAGAAGTAACAGTTGACGAGGTGAAAACCGAGCAGGACAAAGACAGCGATTTCGTACTGTTGGACGTTCGCGATGAAGATGAATATCGCGCTGGTTATATCCCCAACGCTGTCCATGTCACACGTGGCATGCTCGAATTTTCGGTTGAAAATTATATTCCCGACCGGGACCAAAAGGTCGTTGTATATTGTGCGGCAGGACTCCGTTCGCTTCTCGCCGCCAAATCGCTCCGTGAAATGGGGTACACTGATACCGTCTCCCTTGCGGGCGGATACCGGGATTGGATGACTGCGGGTTTCCCGACTGTGCAAGATAAACCGATGTCTCACGATCAACTCGACCGTTATAGCCGACACTTTATGCTAACCGAGGTTGGGGAACAGGGACAAGCCAAACTCCTTGATGCTAAGGTCCTGATGGTTGGTGCCGGGGGTTTAGGTTCACCTGCGGGTGTGTATCTCGGTGCTGCAGGTGTGGGTCACCTCGGTATTATTGATTCCGATATTGTAGAACTCAGTAACCTTCAACGTCAGATACTTCATCGCACAGAATCAGTCGGCACACCGAAGGTGCAATCAGCGACAACAACGATTAAGTCGTTGAATCCGGACATTGACATTACACCGTATAACCTGCGTCTGACCGCTGACAACGTTGAAGAAATCTTCTCGGAATACGACCTGATTGTAGATGGATGCGACAACTTCGCCACCCGCTACCTTGTTAATGACGCAGCTGTGCTGCTAAACAAACCGGTCGTTCACGGTAGTATTTTTCAATTTGAAGGCCAGGTCACGCTCTTTAAACCGCACGAGGGACCTTGCTATCGATGCATGTACCCGACACCGCCGCCTCCCGGCATGGTGCCGAGCTGAAGCGAGGCTGGTGTCCTGGGCGTGCTCCCGGGCGTAATTGGTGTCATGATGGCAACCGAAGCGATTAAATATATCCTCGGTATCGGCGATCCCCTCATCGGCAGGCTCGTTCTCTATGACGCATTGGGTATGACGTACCGCGAGATGAAAATCAACAGAGATGAAAATTGTCCGCTTTGCGGCGATAACCCGGTCATTACAAAACTGATTGACGACTACGATGCTGCTGCGGAGAATCCGGAAACCTTCGCCCCAGCAGCTGACTAACATTAGACCGAAACAATTACGAGGAGAAACATATATGCTGCCTTGCCCTGATTGTAACAACCCGCTAACCCAGTTTCCGATTGAAAACGATGATGTAGATATGGTCAGTTGTGACGGGTGCTATGGCGTTTGGCTTGTCTATCCGGGGGACGATCTTGAACGGGTAGACAACGTCACTTTTGATGAACTCGTCGAAGCTTACGGCACTGAGTATCCGATTGATGTCGATCCGAGTACAGTGGAACTGCCCGAACCCGTCGAAGATGCTTTGATGTGAATCCAAAAGCACAGTAACGACGTAAATAGCTTAAATGAGAGAGTAAAAAATAAAAAAGTAGCATTTTCTTTTTTTATGTGCTACAATAATTTTAATTTATTTTTCTAAGGAGGTTTGTTGATGCGAACGCTCATTCTATTAACAGTTTTAAGCCTTATCGCGCTTCCCGCATTTGCCCAAAAATATATCAGTTGGGAAGCAGAAGACTTTTCTGATTCAAACGGCACAAAATTTGAGGTTTTTACAGTCCCAACCGATCACCCAGGTAACGCTGCTGAAAGTGTAGACGATTACACGGTCACAGAAGCATCTGGTGGTGCTTACATCGGTTCACATAACGGTGCGACTAACGACGGTGGCGACTGGGTAAAATATGAATTCTCGGTCGACGCAGATGACTGGCATTTCTGGGGACGCGTCATCGCGCCTTCAGTCGGGGACAACTCCTGTTACTGGGTATTCGATGCCGCTGACGGTGATGTTGCCTCTACCAATGATGCCACTATGAACATCTGGGATTTCTTCGAAGTACCAGATCTCAGGGTTAACTATACAACCGATTGGGTCTGGTTTCGGTTGAATACGCGTGATGGTCCGTTTGAAGGCACTGAACTTGTCCAACACGGCGACGATCCTGTTCCGGTGGAGTTGACTGCTGGAGAGCATACATTGCATATCGCGCATCGCGAAGATGGCACATATATCGACAAAATTTTTGCTACAACAGATATCGAGTTTGATGCTAACGAAACCGATCCGCAGACCGCTGTTGAAGCGCAAAACAAGCTCACGACGACTTGGGGTTCGCTTAAAGGCGGATTCTAAATAGAACAAACATTTAAAGGCATCCACTCGCTGGGTGCCTTTATTTGTATCATCACCAATGCGAGATATACGGAAAAAATTGAAGCACTACTGCTATCTCTCGTTCGGTGCCGACGCAAAATCCTTTCTGCTTACCTCTCTCATACTTGTCCTCAGTTATTCTTTTGTTCCGCTCGCAGCTGAAAATAGAATCCACTTCACTGAACAGACGCAGCAAGCCGGTATCCACTTCAAACATACCAACGGTGCGTCGCAGCACAAATACCTACCGGAAACGATGGGAGCTGGGGGGCTCTTCTTTGACTACAACAACGATGGACATCTCGACATCTACCTTGTCAACAGCGGCACCCTCGACCATGATATTCAACATCAGAGACAACCCAACGAAATGAACGTTCTCTATCAAAACAGTGGTGATGGCACGTTTACTGATGTTACAGTAGCAGTGGGACTTCAACACAACCGAGGATACGGTATGGGCTGCATCTCCGCGGATTACGACAATGACGGTGATGCCGACCTCTACCTTACTAATTTCGGTCCAAACCAACTCTATCAGAACAATGGTGATGGCACCTTCACAGATGTCACATCGGACGCGGGGGTGGGAGATGGAAACTGGAGCGTTAGCGCGTCCTTCGGAGACTTCAACCTTGACGGACATTTAGACCTCTATGTCGTGAATTATCTCGATTACCGACTTGAAACAGCGCACGCCTGTTTTCTGGAAGGCGTGCATATCTATTGCGGTCCACATGAATATCCGGGAATTCGCGATACGCTTTATCGGAATAATGGTGACGGGACTTTTACAGATGTCACTTCCCGCGCCGGATTACGCAACGCTGGTAAGGGGTTAGGGACCCTCTTTACAGACTACAACAACGACGGTTCGCCCGATATTTTCGTTGCTAACGACGCTGTTCCGGATTTTCTCTATCGGAACAATGAGGACGGTACCTTTACAGATGTCGCATTAACAGCAGGAGTTGCTTACAATTCAGAAGGTCGAGCGACAGCAAGTATGGGGATCGCTTCGGGCGACTACAACAATGACGGCGCGTCTGATCTTTTTATTACAAACTTCTCCTTGGAAGTCAACAGCCTCTTTCGCAATGACGACGGTGGCTTCTATGCGATGACCACCTTTGAAGCGGGACTGGCTGATTTGAGTTTCTCACAACTCGGTTTCGGGACCGAGTTTCTCGATGCGGACAACAACGGCACACTCGACCTCTTTGTCGCAAATGGACATGTGTGGGATAACGTATCAGAAATCACACCATCACTCTCTTACAGACAGAGATGCCAGATCTTTGAAAATACCAGTTTGGGCCGATTCAAAGAGTTGTTCGAGACAGCTGGTACGTTTTTCAAACGTCAAGTTGTTGGACGCGGTGTAGCCATCGGTGACTATAATAACGATGGCGCGATGGATATTCTTGTTACATCCAATGGTGAATCTGCGGTGTTACTACGAAATGACTCTCAAATAGCGAAAACAAATAATTGGGTGAAAATTGTGCTTGTTGGAACCAAAAGTAACCGAGATGGTATTGGTGCGAAAGTCTGGGTACGGACCGCGGAAACAACGCAATTCCGAGAAGGGACGTGCGGTGGGAGCTATGCTTCAGGTAGCGAGCGGACACTTCACTTCGGTATAGGTTCAGAAAAAACAGTCCAAACCATCAAGGTAGCATGGCAAAATGGACACATTCAGACACTCGATTTTTCAAAAGCGGAAAGCCCCATAAATCGAGTCATCCGTATCACGGAAAAATGAAGTTGCGGAATTTATAGTAAACCCACAGTTACCTTTACATTGGCGAGGTTGGGAAACCTCACCAGCAGAGGAGCAGGTTTCTGCTTGTAATGTCCACTTATTTTTTCCATATAATTTACGATAGTTTTTTGAAAAGGGTTATGGATTTGTCAAAATATTCACGCTGATATACGGGCCCCTTCACAATTGCCTTTTTGTCTCAATCTACAAAAATTGCAGCATTTTCTGTAATAAATGGCATGATATTTCCCAAAAATCTTGAATCCGACAATTCGCTACCAAAACATTTAGACCCTCTTCGTTTTATTTTTATTGACATTAGCTACATTCGCGCGTATAATAGTATAGGGATTACCTAATTATAGAGGCACGTTTAGAATGTCTCAATTTTTTGATTTTTTAACATGTGAGGAACAATCGATTGGCTCAACAGAAAGCAACGAATATCACGTGGCACGAAGCAACTGTCACGGCAGAAGACAGAGAAAAATTACTGAATCAGAAAGGCTGTGTGATTTGGTTCACAGGACTTTCGGGTTCCGGTAAATCAACCTTAGCGAACGCAGTCGAATACGTATTGCACCAGCAGAACCACCACACTTATGTTTTAGATGGCGACAACGTTCGACACGGGCTGAACAAGAACTTGGGCTTCTCACCAGAGGATCGTGAGGAAAACATCCGTCGTATCGGCGAAGTAGCGAAACTTTTTGCAGATGCAGGTACTATCGTTATGACTGCCTTCATCTCACCTTATCGCGACGATAGAGACACGGCAAGAGAACTCATTACTGAAGGTAGATTTATTGAAGTTTTCGTTGACTGTCCACTTGAAGTCTGTGAAGAACGCGACACGAAAGGTTTATACAAAAAAGCACGCGCTGGAGAGATTCAGGAGTTCACAGGTATCAGTGCGCCCTACGAACCCCCTATGGCTCCGGAAGTCACGGTGAATACGGTGGAACTCTCTATCGAAGAATCAGCAAAGACAGTCGTCGCGGCTCTTGTTAAGGCGGGTTTAGTGCCTGCTGACAATTAGAACGCGAGAAAGGATGCCTTCACGACGCTATAGGTACTACAAAGAAGGCAGAGAACATGAAAGTGGAATCAGTCATCAAGGACTTCAATGAAAACGGCTTCTGTATCCTTCCCGGTATTTTGGAGCCAGTTGTGCTTGCGCGGGTCAAAGCCGAATGTGAAGCGTTAGTCGCTGAACTTGCAGCACAACGGCATATACAAGGTAAGTTGATGAATACCTATCGTGATGCCCCATTTGAAACTCGTCTGATGCTGCTCTACGAAAACTATCCAGACGAAAATCCGACGATCTTTCGTCCAGAACTGCACCGAGAAGGCTTTTTCGGTGTCTTCGCCCATCCTGTCCTCCTTGAACTTGCCCATAAGATACTCGGTCCAGAGATTCGATTATATCCAAACTATTCCGTGCGTCCGAAGCTGCCTGAGAACAAACGTACAGAAGTTTTGTGGCATCAAGATGCCGGTTATACCTCAGAGACAGCAGATGTCTTGCGGATGATGAACGTCTGGGCCCCCTTAGTACCCGTCAATGTTGAAAACGGGTGTATGGAATTTATTCCGGGCAGCCATAAATGGGGAGTCGTTCCGCATGAAAAAGACGAATACTACCTACGCATCCACGACGACTATATTAAACCCGTGGAAGCGGATGCTGTCCGTATAGAGATCGACCCAGGAGATGCTGTTATTTTCAGTAATCTCCTGTTTCACCACGGGTTGCCGAATCGGGCAGCACACGTCCGATGGAGTTTAGATTTCCGTTACCAAGATGCCAGACAGTCGACGCTCCGCTCGACCCAAGGACATCTGCTCCGTTCAGAAATTACACCCGATGCCGTTGTTAAGGATGCTACAGTATGGGCAGAACTTGAATTTCAATAGAGATTAATTTTTATGAACGTAGTGCCAAAAGAATTTATCCGCGTGATGCCAGATGCAATGCAAGGGTTCATCAGTGAAGTTTTTCAGAAAGCAGGGACTTCAAAGGCGGATGCTGCGCATATAGCACATCTGCTCGTTCTCACGGATCTGCGGGGTGTATTCAGCCATGGTACGCGCCAAACGCCAGGATACGTAGGGATGATGCTTGACGGCAAAGTAAACCCACGTCCAAACGTCCGCTGCATTGATGAATCCCCAACAACGGCAGTTTACGACGGCGATGGTGGTATGGGGCATTTTGCCTCGTATTACGCCGCAAAGACAGCCGTCCAAAAAGCCAAAGAGATGGGGTTGGGTGCCGCAACGAGCCGGAATCACTTCCACTTTGGGAGTGCTGGTAAGTATTCACGGCTCGCGCTTGAAGCGGATTGTGCCGGGTTTGCGGTTTCCTGCCACCGTTTTCGCCATAGTCCCGAGGGTGCAATTGCCACTGCAACGGGTGCTTCGCCAATGAGTTTTGCGATGCCAGCAGGCAACCAACCGCCCATCGTTGTCGATATGGCAACCGGCATTGATGCCAAGCTGCCGTTGGAAGAAGCATTTGAACAGAGTCCTGCTGCGTTCTTCAAGATGTTGGGTCTGAGCCATGTGAGTCATGCACTCGGTGGGTTTATGGCAGGTATCTGGCTGTTCGATAAGCCGCCGGATCCGCCAACAATCTGGGAAGGTGCCAATCAAGGTGCTTTTATTGCAGCGATTGACATTTCGCGGTTTCGCCCAATTGACGCGTATAAAGCAGAAATTGACCAACATATCCACGATGCCCGACAGATGCGACCGGCACCGGGTTATGACCGATCAGATTTGCCCGGCGGCTTAGAATGGGAGCGCGAACAGGAATGGGCTGAAATCGGCATCCCAGTTGGCAAAGAACATCAGGAACAGTTGAAAAGCGTCGCTGAACGAGTTGGTATTCCGATTCCATTCTAAATGCTGACACGGCATAAAGTATCAATAACATTGTGCAAGGACAATAAAGAATGAAACTCATCCAATTTCATCTACCAAACTTAGGCAAGCGGGTTGGGATTGTTACCCGCGAAGAGGAAGTCATTGATGTAACAAGTGAGGATTCACCAAATGTATTAGAGATACTGGAACTTGCCCATCGGGAGCAAGTCAGCCTCGGTGTAATACTCGCTGACATCCAAGAAAAGGTAGCGACTCCCACCCCGATACAACTTCATTCACATCCCGATGCAGAAAATGCAACAACAGAATCAGATGGACTTACATTGAAAAAATTAGATGTAACCCCTGCTGAAAATGTTCCACACCTCTTAGCACCGATCGACTCGCCCGAAGTCTGGGGATGTGGTGTCACCTACAAACGGAGCGCGGATATGCGGGATGACGACAGTGAACAGGACATCTATAGTCGCGTTTACTACGCTGATCGACCTGAGATATTTTTCAAGGCGACTCCATCACGTTGCGTAGGTCCTAACGGCTTTATCGGGATTCGGAGCGACTCTACGCTGACAGCGACCGAGCCAGAGCTCGCTTACGTTCTCGGTGACAACGGTGAAATCATTGGATATACACTCTGCAACGATGTATCCGCCTGGGACATTGAACGGGACAATCCGCTCTACCTACCGCAATCCAAAGTTTTTTATGGATGTTGTGCACTCGGTCCGATGTTTGTTACACCCTCTGAAGTAGATGATCCGTATCATCTGGATATGACGTGTACCGTTCTGCGCGACGATGAAGTTATCTATGAAGGTAGTGTGAATACCTCGCAAATCAATTGGAAATTTGAACAACTCACGGAATTTCTGATGCGGGATAACCCGATACCCTTCGGTACCATCGTTTCGACGGGGACAGGTATCATTGTACCAAACGATCTACCGCTCGCAGCAGGCGACCTTGTGAAAATAGAAATTGATGGGTTCGGCACCTTAGCAAATCCTGTAAAGCAGCTTTAGGATTTTTTAACGATTAAATCTGAGCTGCAGCGGACGTTGTCCTTGCAGATGTCTTTTAAAGAAAAGTAGTATGGAACTCTTGAAGTTTTTTAGGTGATTTATGAAAAAAGCAGTGAACTTAGTGGAAAACCACAAAGATGTAGAACGTAGTGCCCAGGAGCAATCGTTTAAAATGCCTTTTATCGGCATGCACAAAACGGAACTGGATACGCCTGCCCTCCTCATCGACTTGGATAAAATGGAAGCCAACATACGGACGATGGCGGCTTATTTTTCGACAGTGAACGCACAGCTGAGACCTCACTTGAAAACGCATAAAACACCGATTATCGCTCACAAACAGATTGCGGCGGGCGCGATTGGCGTTACGTGCGCGAAACTCGGTGAAGCAGAGGCAGTGATTCATGCCGGAATTCGAGACGTACTCATCGCCAATCAAATTGTCGGTGCCCAAAAGATTGCGCGCCTTATTAATCTCGCAAAGCACTCGGAAATTATGGTTGCAGTCGATAACGCTCAGAACGTGCAGGCTATCTCTGAAGCAGCGGCGGCAAAAGATGCTAACGTCAGGATGTTAGTGGAAGTTAATATCGGCATGGATCGTTGTGGCGTTGAACCGGGTGAACCAGCATTGGCACTGGCTGAATTGATACGCAAAAGTCCAAACGTCAAATTTGCAGGCTTAATGGGATACGAGGGACATACTGTCGCGAAACCCGACAAAGCGGAACGGAACGCTGCTGCACGTGAGGCTATGCAAATTCTGGTGGATACAAAGTCCTTCCTTGAACAACACGGCGTAGCAGTATCCATCATGAGCGGCGGTGGGACTGGCACCTTCAACATTACGGGTAGCATCCCTGAAATGACAGAGGTCCAAGCAGGTTCTTATGTCTTGATGGATTCCACCTATGGGAACGTCCAAGGCATTGGCGAACATTTTGAGCGTGCGTTATCAGTCTTGGCAACTGTTGTGAGTCGTCCAGCACCGGACCGGATTATCGTCGATACAGGTTTAAAAGTACTCGCCAAAGAGTTCGGCATACCACAACCTATTGGCGTAACGGGAGTAGAGATGACAGGTCTTTCTGAAGAACACGGAAAGATGCAGGTATCCGATGAAAACGTCTCTCTCAATCCAGGAGATAAACTCGAAATTTTACCAACGCACTGTTGCACTACAGTGAACCTCCACGACAGATATTACGGTATCCGTAATGGTATTGTCGAATCCGTGTGGGAGATTGCGGGGAGAGGAAGATCCCAATAATGATTACAACAACAACAAATACAATTGAAGGTAAACAGATCCGAGAATACATCGGGCTTGTTACGGGTGAAGCGATTATGGGTGCGAATGTCTTTCGAGATTTTATGGCGGGCATAACGGACCTGGTCGGTGGGAGATCCGGCACTTATGAAAGCAAGTTTGCGGAAGCCCGTGAAACCGCTCTTCAAGAACTGCAAGAAGAAGCACAGCGTAAAGGTGCTAATGCCGTTGTCGGTATTGACATCGACTATCAGGTGCTTGGTACCAATAACGGCATGTTGATGGTAACGGCGACTGGAACGGCCGTTAAATTTGGCTAAATTGGTTTTGTAGACGCTAAATAGAAGTTGTGTTTGTGGATTCCGCAGTCCAACTTGCAGAAACGACAGAATTACCCCGGAGGAAAACAATGCAAACACTGACATCGATTTGTAAAGTGAAAACTATCTGGAAACCGTATTCCCTTTTCAATCTACTTGTTACTGGTATCCTCCTGTTGATGCAGTTCCCCGCCGACGGCTACATTGCAAAACGGTACACCGTTAGACAAATCGTTGGGGAAAGTACGAACGTTGTCTTCGGGACCGTCAGTGAAGTTAACACCGAACGAAAGACAGCAAAAATCAAGATCGAAGAAAATCTCAAAGGCAAAAGCGAATTTCAAGAGATCAAGATGCGGTTTGATGTCTATAAAGGAGAAACTGACTACAGAAAAGAAATTATCCGTTTCCTGAGGGAAGACGAACCGATTATCGTCTTCTATCTGAAAGCTGGTAGGCGCATTGATAGTATCGCACACACAAGAGGCAAATGGTTTCAAACCCAAGTCACAAGACCGCGGGATAAAAATTGGGGTTGGTGGCTGTTCACACACTTTGAGAAATATCTCAATGAAGACAAGGTGTCAAGGCGAGATTCAACACCGGATTTTCAAGATGAACTCCGCACGATGTTCAGTGGAGATGCGCTTCAACTCCTATTGCTGAAAACAGAACGGTATGAGTCGGAACCGCGTGCTATTGGTGAACTCGATGCAGTGGCAGATTTGGGTTTCGTTTATCATACGACAACCGATCGAAACTTGCCGAGCCTTAGCGACGCAGATATTCTGTGGCTCGGTTTTCGCGCACTCTCTGAAGGTAGATACCGACTTAACGACAAACAAGAGAGACGTATTAGAGAATTCGTGAAGAACGGCGGTATTGTCATCGCTTCGGGACAGGATAGCGACGACGATCGTCCGTGTGGCAGCGGATGGCTGCCTGAACCGCTCGAGGGTGTGGAAAGCCCAACCCGAAATGATTTTAAAGTGACTTCCCACGCAGGTGAACTTTTCAAGGCACCCAATCGCATCCGATCCGGGCAACTCGCGCTTGATGATTCCTGGAGGGGATGGAACGAGAAATATCAGATACTGGCGACAACGAATAACGGCAAGGAGATTGTCGTTGCCAAACTCAGATATGGAAAAGGGATGTATCTCGTTACGAGCCTCCACAATCAAAGGAGTGCGCAAATCTCAAAAAACCGTCGAATGCTTGAGAACTTAGTGCATTTCGCTGTAGGATTCTTGGAAACGTCCAAGTAGCACGGAAGGAGCTGCAAATGAGAAAAGCAGAATTAAGCAATTCGCGATTCGCAAGTAGCAGTGCGCGAACAGCCAACAGCCAACGGTTTCCAACAGCCAATACCAAGTTGCTGCTAACAACTATCTTTTCTCTTGTCTTTTTCGCTTCTGCCAGCCCTGCATACGCTGTTATTCCGCAGCTTCTCGGACCGTTGACTGCATTGCTGAGTATCGTTCCTCAGATTCTTGCCTTCGTTGGGGTGGCACTGCTGACAGCACTCGTGTTTGCCCGAGATACGGTTAAGATGTTTTTCTACAAATGCCGCGACTTTGCCGGTGCGCATAAAGTCACTGCCTCTATCTTCAGCGTCGTTATTCTGGTTGGGTTTGTTTGGGGAACTTATTTATTGATTGACACGGCACGAAATTGGACAACTCTCACCCCTGAAGCAAACATTCAGAACACGAGTGTCGGAAATACAAGCGTTAGTACGGCGTGGTCAACCTTCAGAGGTGAAAAAAATCGGACAGGACATGTAGATGGACTGCCGGGACCAACACACGGAACGCTATCATGGGTATTTAGGGACGAAGAGGCAATGGCGGTTGATTTCTCTTCCTCACCAGCAATTGTCGGAAATCGACTTTATATCGGTTCTTCACACGGTTCGATCTTCTCTCTCGGAGGTGCGACGTACTGCATTGATACGGAATCAAAGAAGGTCATCTGGCGGCATAGTTCACGTATCCCAATTTTCTCGCCACCGGCAGTCGCTGGCGGTAGAGTCTATATCGGGGAAGGCTACCATCAAGACAGCGATTGTCATCTCAGGTGTCTCGATGCAAAGACAGGTGATCTCATCTGGTCTTTTGCAACAGCGAGTCACGTGGAGTCAACACCATTTATCAGTCAGGGGAAACTTTATTTTACAGCAGGTGCTGATGGTGTTTATTGCATTGATGCCTTGGAAGGACAACGGATTTGGCACTATGGCGGGGTCCACGCTGATATGTCACCCATTGTGCATAATGGAATAGTCTACTTCGGGACAGGCTATGATGATTACCGAATTTTTGCGGCCAATGCAGAGACAGGCACTGAAATTTGGTCAAAACAGATGCCTTATCCCGTGTGGGGAAGCCCCAGTGTACACGAAGATATCGTCTTTTTTGGACTCGGAAGAGGAAACTTTTCCGAGAGTGCTCCCATACCAGCGGGCAAGGTCGTCGCACTTAACGCAGAAACAGGCGATATCGTATGGGAACACGAAGCGGAAGATGCGGTTCTCACGGCAATCGCTGTCCAAGACAACTACGTCTTTTTTGGTTCGCGCGACGGGTACGTCTATTGCCTTGGAGCAATGGCTGGGAAACTTAACTGGAAAACCGATATCGGTGGACCGGTTGTATCTTCACCTGCTGTAACGCCGGAAGTCGTCTATGCGGCGGCAAAAAATGGATATATCTACGCTCTTTCTGCTGATAAGGGAGAGATGCAGTGGGAGTTCGACACAAGAACTGTCACACGAAATATAGAACTTTATTCATCACCCGCGGTTGCTAACGGATTGCTGTACATCGGAAGCAGCGACCGGTATATTTTTTGTTTGGGTGGTGATGTATCGGACAGAACTATTGGTAACCGTTAACAAGGAGAAAGAAAAATGAACAAAATTTGGATATTAACAGTGGTACTCGCGCTACTTACAAATATCACAGCAGACGCACAGTGGCGCAGCAAAACGCACGATGTCTATAATGCCCTGGTAGGGATTGATGTCACAATTGACGGAGACCTTAATGAGTGGGACGGTATGCTTGAGGCGGTCACAGGTACGGATGGGAAACCTTTTTGTGGAGTTGAATACTCTGGAAACGTTTTTGAAACACATAACGGTGGAAAATGGACGGGGCCCGACGATCACGAAACCTGTTTTATGATTACATGGGACCCTAATGCTGTCTATATTGCGTTGATTGTCACTGATGATGAGCATGAGCACGCTGCTGCCCCCGCATGGAACGGTGATGGTGCACAACTCGCCTTTGAAATGAGTGGCAAACGGACTGCCGGGCATCAAATGTTCCTGTACAATATCGGCTTAGACGATAAAGGGAAGGACATTCTCCCTAACGCACTCAATGAAAATCCGGGGGGTGGTGGCATTGTCCCCGGCGATGATATCGCCGTTATCCGCGACGAAACGGAAAAGAAAACTTACTACGAACTCAGATTCACGGCGGAAGAGTTGCAAGTTAAAGGGAAAAAATTCAGTGATGGGTTCGAGTTCGGTCTGGGTATCTGCGTCAACGATGGCGACAAAGGTGCTGGACAAGACGGACAAAAGGGCTGGAGCGGTTGGTATACCCACTCTATCGTCTTCGGAAAAAATTCGGAACATACCGGTTTAGTCGTTCTAACGAGTGAGGAACTCGCTGTTGAAGCCGCTGATAAGTTGACGACGACCTGGGGTAACCTGAAGGCGGTTAGCAATTAGTGATTAGTTGATGGTTAATGGTTAATAGTTAATAGGGGTAGATTGTTACAGGACCCCTCTTAACTAACAACTAACAACCATTAACCAACAACCACTTCCTAATGATCGTGATGGTCGGATTTGTCGTAGTGCAGCCGAAGCAGGTCCACACCAAAATCGTCTGCGATGTGCCGCCACACAGAGTGAACGTGGTTTGCATTGTTCTGGGTGTTATCATATTCCACAAAGAAGAACGGACCGTGTAGCCTATAATAGTGGGGAGTCTTTGGCACCCCACCACCCGCCCATGCGAAATGAATATCGTTGACACTCCCTTCACGGAGTTTGCGGTGCTCGATCTGAGCAATCTCGTCAGGGAGTCGATCAATGTATTCGTGGACGAGTTCCATTAGAAGTTCTCGCTGATGCGTCTCCATAGACGCTGCGGCTAACCCCTCAACAGCCTCAAACTCAACTTTAGGCACATCGCGCGTTAAAATATCAGACGGGGCATCGGTATTGATGATCGTCTGACTTTTCTGGGTACCATTGAGGCTTGTAAGGAGTTTACGTGCAATATCTTCCTCGGCAGAAAGGACTCTGAGTCCTTTTTTCTCGCCTTGTGGCACTTCAGCCGGATTTGAGCCGAAGAAAGAGGGATTGGCGGAAATAAGTTCACGATTGACGACAGTGAAATTGAGAGAGACGTGGTGTCCTTCAGCACGCCATCCCCATGCCCCGTTCCCCGTCGGATCACCGAAGACTGTGAAGAAGTATAAGGATGGATCTCGGACAAGCCGGGCTTCACCGGCAGCCCGTTCAATCTCACCGAGCGTTGTCTCTAAGTTAATAATAGCGCGCGCCTTCTGATACCCCTTTGCACTCAAACCGCTCTCCATAAGCGCGAACGCCGCTCCCTGCTGCTTTGCACTCAATTCTTTGAGAGACACGCCTTTCCGTTCCCACATTTCAATCGGAATGTAGTGCCAACGGAAGCGTTCGTTTCCATCAAATGGCAGTGCTGCCTGTTCACGCAAGGCTGGTGTGAGTGTATCCAAAAAGTTTCCTGCCGCTTGTGCCATCCGCGCTGCTGTCTCCGAAGCAGGAATGACCAAAGGTTTTAATTCGGAATCAGTATGTGTATGTGCCACAAAAAATACCTCCGTATAGTATTAAGTAGGTCCCGTTATACACCCATAACTAATATCATTTCCGAAAATTGATGCCGCAGAAGTGGTTTATCATCCATTGCGGCACAACAGCACACAAACTAACAGTTTGTGCTACATAAGAGAGAAAGACAATTAGAAATGGTATAACAACTGAAAATCAACAACCATTCTTCGCTTTATTTTAAACCAATAGTATTAGAAAATCAAGTCAAAAGCTGCTTGACAAATTAATCACTAATTCTGTAAACTTATTTAAATCGTTTCCGTTTAAGGAAGCGATAGTTCAATTTTGTCCATTATTTTGATGCGGACAAAACTTCTAACCGATATCGAAAGTCGGGAATCATGGATAAGTTGATTGATGATGAAATGTTAGTTGCCCAGTTTCAAGCGGGTCGCCAAAACGCATTTGATGAGTTGATGAAGCGTTACAAATCGAAAATCTTCTCGTATCTCCTGCGTTCGGTCAGAAATTACGAAGACGCTGAAGATATTACTATCGAGGTCTTCTTCAAGGCGTATCGCGCGTTGGAGAACTGGCAGCCGAAAGCCAAATTCTCAACATGGCTTTACAAAATAGCCGCCAATCTTGTCATCGACTATCACCGTGCGAAAGCGCGGCACCCCGTTTATGCGCTAGAGGATCTGGAAATTCCAGAAGAAAATCTTGTCGCGACCGACCAATACAGTAATCCGGTAAAGAGCGTAGAAGAGAAGGAACTCGGACGCATTATTCGTGAAGCCGTCGATCAACTCTCCCCGAAACAGAAAGCAGTATTTATTTTAAATCGATATGAAGGTCTCCAAATCAAAGAAGTTGCGGAAACCCTTGATATGGCAGAGGGTACAGTGAAAATCCATTTACATCGTGCAATGAAACGGTTGCAAACGCTGCTGCACCCACTCCGGGAAAACAACGAACTCTAAAGGAGGGAACATTTGTGCCTAAGTGTAATAAGTCTGAAGGACAAGCTATTGATTATGCGTCTAAACTTTTGTCGAGTAAAGAAGCAGAATCGTTTGAACAGCATTTGAAGAAATGTTCAGACTGTAGCAAAGCGGTTGAGTCCTTCACTACCTTACTAAAATTGACGGATATGGCAGAGAACGAAGTAACTTTACCTGAAGCGGCACTTCAGGATATTGAGATGAATGTGTACAAACGTCTCGCCGCCGCACAAGAGGAACCCGCCCCTTCGCGTATTCGAGCATTCTTATCCAACATTCAAGCCCTCTTTCAGTGGCACAAAACCGCTGCCGCAAGCACTACTCTGATCGCTTTGATTACCGCCGTTGTCTTAGTTGGCGAGTTCTGGCAGCCGAAAGTGGAGTTGCAATTAAGCGAATCAGAATCGGCTGATGCCCGGATTGAGCAATATCTTCAGCAAGACATCCAGCGGAATTTGGAGGAAGCTATGATTACATACCACCTCCGAAATGACGCGTGGGAGACAGAAAGCCGTCTCCAACGGGTCGAAGAACAGGCACAAGGCACGGATTGGATGAAGCTCGCGCAAAGTTTAAAGGTCAACAAGACAATTCAGGTAGCTGCCAAGGGATATTAGCAATGAATAGTTGTCGGTTATCAGCAAAGAAGTTACCAGTTACCAGTTACCAGTTTAGAGTTAAGAGGGTTTTCGGTAATACTCTACCCCGCTTTGGAATATCCCAGACGGGGAGCGATTGTTACAGAAGTCCTTTTAACTGGCCACTGTTAACTGGGGACTGGTCCCTGAAAACCCTTATCTCACAGGTGCTGCTAATAATGTTCTTGCTTCCGCTTGCAGCGTCTGCGCACTTTGAAGAAGTGCACGTCTTAATTGAAGCGGGAGAGTATACCCAAGCTCTTCGTAAACTCGAAGTCCTTGCAGAATCTACCAAGGACCTTGCGGTAAAAAGTTGGTGCTACTATCAGATTGGCGAAATCTATTATAACTACACGCATCAATACAATCAAGCAGCCGCGGCTTACGACAAAATTCTGCAGTTCGAAAAAAAGGGGCTCACCCCTGAAGATCTCTTTCTGGCTATCATTAAAAAAGGGGATGTCTACAGTCGCATGGGCAACTACCACGATGCGATTCAGACCTACGACAGGCTGATTAAACTCGCGCCAGCCTCTCATTTTGTGCATAAAACGGGCTTGCAAAAGATTCGGGATATTAACATAGCACTCGCTGATCTCAGGGAGCAACAGCGCGTAATGATTCAGCACCGCGGCACGCCGCTTGCGGCTGTCGCCCAGTTCCAGATAGCCGAACTTTACCGGAACCAATCGCAACTGAATCAACCGGCGAAAGCAATTGCCAAATACGAGGAGCTGTTAGCAGCGCATCCAGATGCCGTCATGGCACCAGAAGCGAGATGGCGTATTGCGCATTTAAGGCATACTGTTCTCAACCAATCTGCCTTAGCGATTGCGACCTACAGAAAGGTTGTGAACGATTATCCCACGAGCAATTTCGCGGCGGAGGCACTCTATCAGATTGCCAATATCCACCGGACTACTGAAAAATACTCACTGGCAATTCCTATGTTTGAAAAACTCAAACAGAAATATCCGAACTTCTGGAATATGCACGCTGTCATCTACTGGACAGGCATTTGCCACGAAAAAGCCTTGAACTATCCGAAAGCGATAGAGGCTTTTGAAACATTCCTTCATGCGTATCTGCCACGACTCGACCCTGCATATTTAGGACAGATTTCAATGCACGATAAGAGTGTGTCTGAAGTGAGAACCCAAATTCATAGGAAAATTGAGAATCTTGCAGAGCAGATGTCGGCAACGGAATTAGAACGGTTGGACGCGGCACGCGCCGATAGAGATTTTTCTTCAGCATTAAGTATCGCCCGAAAACTCATTGCGACTGCACCACATACCCCCCAAGCAAAGCTAGCATCCGAACAACTTCTGACACTTCAACACCTTGCAGCCATTGAAAATCTGCGCGAGCAGCTCCATAATAACGCCTTACCACCTATTGAGGCGGCACGTGCACAATTGCAAATCGCGACCATCTATGAGCGACAGTTACAAGACTATCCGAAGGCAACTGAGGCATATCAAATGGTAGCAAAGCACTATCCGGATTTAACATATTCTGCCGAAGCCCTTTATCGCAGTGGACTTCTTTACGCCGAACACCTCTCTGATCCTAACGAGGCACTTGAAGCGTATAAAAAGGTTATTGCATCACATCCGAATACCCTGCAAGCGATGATGGCACATTTCCAGTTAGGTGAATTGTACAGAAAACTGAACCGCTATAGCGAGGCACTACAAGCCTATAAAACTACTATTGGCTACCCAGAACGTGATAGGTATCTTGCCGGAGGACACAAGGATAGTTTCTCGGATAGAGCACAGTTTCGGATCGGACGCGTCCACTATGACGATGGACGTTACAATGAGGCACGCTTCGCTTTTGAAGAGTTCATTCAAAACCGCACTGAATCTCCACGTCTCGCAGCTGCTTATGTTTACCTCGCGGCTATAAATGAAAAACACAATGAAAAAGCACAAGCAGCCTATTTTTACAAAAGGGCGGAAGATACACTTAAAGATAAGCCTGTCCAAATGACAGCGCTCATAGAAGAAGCCAGTACGCTTGGAAACCTTCAAGCCACCGATCCAGCCGCGGTTATGCGTTTTCTTAAAGAACACCAAAAACGGCTGAAATAGCCATGTGAAAAGTCTATCGGAGAAAAGCAAGACGCGGCACAGCCTAACAGGCTATGCTACAACTGGATCTAACGCGACGAGATAAGGGGTTGCACCCGTTATACGCTTATGCGACTCCGGGAGTTTTTCGAGGGCTGCAGCCGTGTATGCCTGAATGTCGTGGAGGTTCGGAAAATTATATAGCAATTCCCCATTCTGGATAATCGGAATTAGAAGTGGTTGGCCCTCGGAAACTTTCTCATCCCAAAGCGTCACACGGTCTTTAATATAATTCCCGTCAGCATCGGTAATGCGATGAATCTGCTTCTTTCCCGGGATCGTGGCTTTGGCAGGTTCATCAAGCGACTGTTTCCCGACAGGTTTGCCATCACTTTCGACTAATTTATAGACCCCACCCAAGGCAGACGAAGCCCCTGCCCCTGTAAGCGAATTGAAATTAGCACCTGTTGCCAGCCGAGTGCCTACGCCGAAACTATCCAAGGGTGCCCCATTTTCGAGTAAGGTGTCTATCTGAAACTCATCAAGTTCATGGCTGGCTATAATTTGGACGTAATCAAGCCCCTCGCCATCAAAAATACGTCGTACTTCTCTGCTAAGGGTCAAGAGATCGCCGCTGTCCAACCGAACTGCCCCTAACCTTGCGCCACGCCCCTCCATCTCCTTTGCGACAATGCAAGCGTTACGGGCACCTTGAATTGTGTCATAAGTATCAATCAGGAGCGTTGTACTGTTTGGAAAGGCTGTTGCGTAATCTCGGAAGGCTTCTAACTCGGTAGGACGCTCAGAAATGAATTTATGCGCCATTGTGCCGACATAGGGAATATCGAAATAGTGCCCTGCAAGCACCAACGATGTCCCGTTAGCACCTCCGATGAAGGAAGCACGGGCAGATAGAATACCGGCATCCCTACCGTGTGCCCGTCGTGCACCGAAATCAAAAACCGGTCTACTTCGCGCTGCTTGCACAATCCGCGATGCCTTCGTCGCAATTAACGTCTGGAAGTTCATAACGCAGAGCAGATAGGTCTCCAAAAGTTGGACATCTCTGGAGCGTCCTGTGACGTTGATAATCGGTTCATTCGGGAAAACGGGTGTGCCTTCGGGAACCGCAAAAACGGAACCGTCAAAACGGAAGTCCTTGAGCGAAGCAAGGTAGTCGGTATGCAGGTCGCCATGTCGCGCCAACCAACCAAGGACGGCATCGGTGAAGCGTAAATTTAAGATATAGTGGACAACCTGTTCCAACCCAGTAGCGATGAGATATTGCCCCTGCGGGATCTGGCGGACGTAGTAGTTCGCTGTAATAACAGCGTCGTTTCGTGCGTTGAAATCTGCTTGCCCCATTGTGAGTTGATAATAGTCAACAAAAAGGGACATGTTCTCCTCTGAAAGCAGAGCAGACTTGGCGGCATTCATAGACTTTTTCCTTCAGTGACAAGGAGTTCCTGATTGACAGATAGATTCCGATGCGTATCTACTTGTCCGGAGGGCCAGACGATTTCAAGTGTATCAACTTTTGTGTGCGTTCCGAGACCGATCTCAAGGGGTAGACTATTGGTTGAACCGAACCCACCCCCTCCGCTGACCTCTCTGTAGATTGTGCCATCGCCGAGGTTCAAGGTCACTTTAGCACCAATACCGTCCCGATTACTTTTGACACCAACCAGTTTCAAGGTGAGATAGTTGTTTCCAGTCCCAGTATTCTGGTAGAAGAGATTATGCCACTGGTCCCCGATAAATGCCCCGCCAACTGGCACATAAATATCAACATCACCATCAGCGTCAGCATCACCAAAAGTCACACCGTGTCCTTTTCCGATGTTCCCTAAGCCTAAAGCGACGGTTGCGTCTATAAAGGTGCCATCGCCGTTGTTCTGGAAGAGCGCGTCGCGTTCCAGTCTGCCCATCTGTGGCGCGCCGGTAGCGAGATAGATATCGACGTAACCGTCGCTATTGATGTCTCCGAAATTTGCGCCCATCGCGCCATAAGCATGGTACAGACCGGATTCCTTTGTTACATCTGTAAAGGTGCCATCGCCATTGTTCCGATACAGTACCTGTCGGTCACTATCGTGTGTCGCACTCCCTGTAATTTGACCTGCGATGAAGGCTTGGAACGATCCTGAATTGGAGATGAAAAGGTCGAGATCGGCATCGTTATCCACGTCTAAAAAGAAGGTAACAAAGGCATCCGTAACAGCGAGACTCATGCCAGCCGTCGCCGTTACATCCGTGAACGTGCCATCCCCGTTGTTCCGATAGAGAACGTTAGACTGTCCATAATTGACGACGTGTAGATCGATGTGTCCGTCTTTATCGTAATCACCCCAAGCGGTACCGAGGGAGTTGCCGGTATTTGCTACCTTCGCTGTCTCAGCAGTATTGGTGAAAGTCCCATCACCGTTGTTCCGATACAAGACATTCGCGGCACCGTCCCCGATAACTCCATTTGCAATGTAGAGGTCGATGTATCCATCGTTGTCATAATCCGCCCACGCGGCACAGAAACTGCTTTGTGGGTCGGCAACATCTGCGGTATGCGTTACATCGGTAAACGTCCCGTCTCCATTGTTTCGATAAAGTGTGTTTTCCGCCGCACCTGACCAACCACCACGCGTGATATAGAGATCCGGGTAACCGTCGTTATCGTAATCGGCAAAGAGCGAACCCCATCCGCCTCTCGGATCGGCAACGCCTGCTTGCTCCGCTACGTCTGTGAACGTGCCGTCCCCGTTATTACGATACAAGACATGGGGTTGGTAGGTTCCGACAGCAACAATATCCAAATCTCCGTCATTGTCGTAGTCTCCCCAAGCACTCCCGCGCCCGCCATCTATTTTGTCCATTTTTAAGTCGGGAGCAATATCGGTGAATTGGCGTTCGGCTATCGGCTGTCCACTATCAGTTAAGAGGCGGGAATCGGAATTCCCTCCTACAATTTTAAATTCCTCAGGTAAGGCTTCTGGATAGCCACCGAGTTGAGAATAAGCCGTCCATAGATTCCATAAGGTTTCGGGATCACGGGGTTTGAGACGGAGTGATTCTTTGAAATTCGCAACGGCTTTTTCGGGGTCACCGTGTCGGAGGTGGTAGACACCGAGATAGTAATAGGCACCGGAATGGCGACGGTAATTTTGGATGATATTCTCAAATCTTTCGGCTGCCTTATCCGCCTCACCGAGCCGAAATTCGGCTAAACCGAGTTGTAGCATCGCCTCAAGGTTATTGGGTTCCAATTCCAACACCTTTTCAAACTGCCGTTTAGACGCTGAGAGGTCGGGGACGAGCATTTGTTGCGGCGCACCTAAGAAATAGCCCAACCTAATGCGTGCGTTCGTATCATCAGGGTTCACCTCCAGCGCGTTGGTAAGTGCAGCAGTGGAATCAGAAAAACGTTGTTGATAACTGAAAACCTGCGCTAACGTTAGATACGCCCTTGAAAGTTTATCTTTCGCTTCGGGCGAGGGGACCTCGCCCCTACGCAATTCTATGAGTTTTTGCAATGTCCCTTCGGCAAGCACCCATTTCTGCTGTCTGATATAGGTGCGTGCCAACTGCATACGGGCATCGTGGGCGTTGGGATCCATTTGCAAACACGCCTGAAACGCTTCTTCGGCTTCAACGAAGTTATTTACGTCGAGCGCGTCAATCCCCCTCTGATACTGCACGGTGAGCTGGGGGTTCTGTGCGGGCGAGGTGACCTCACCCCTACGACGCTGTGGTGTATCTGTATTGCAGCCGACACTGATGAGGAAGAGAAAAAGGGAAGTAGTCAGAACCGAGATTTTTATGATTTTAAGATTTGTCATGATTATTGGACCTCTAATCATAGCACATCTGACAATCCTATCAATCATAGTTCAGACCTCTATTGCTGAGCGAATCTTGCCTTCAATTCTTCTTCTTGAATGGGTTGTGCTAAATCCATGAGATAGATCCGCATGTGATCTGAACGGTCAGAACTAAAGACGAGGGTTTTTCCATCTCCTGAAAGACTGGGTTCAAAATGTGCACCGACGTGACTCGTGAGTTGGGTCTTGTTTGTTCCGTCAGCGTTCATCATCCATAGCGTATAATGATTATGCGCACTTGAGATATAGATAATCCGCTTTCCGTCTCGGCTGAAAGTCGGCTGATAGTGGCTTGCCCCCGAGAACGTGAGTTGCTTCGCTGCACCACCGGACACACTAACGATGAAAAGCTGATAGACATCCTCCACCATTGAGGTAAAGGCAATCCGCTTTCCATCGGGTGCCCACGTTGGATGCCCATCATCAACAGTGTTATGGGTCAGCTGCGTCTGATTTGTGCCGTCCGTCTGGATGATGTAGATTTCTAAAGTATCGTTATTGTTAGCATCTCTGGGGGTACTCTCACTTTCCTGTGTTCTTACCCCCCCTTGATCCCCCCTTATCAGAGGGGCAGAGGGCCTCGGTGCTCTGGATTCAAAAGCGATCCGCTTTCCATCGGGTGAAAAGACGGGGGCGCGATGCGCCCCTTCTATATCAATGACTGGACGTTGGTTTCTGCCGTCAATATCCATGAGATAAATCGAGGCACTGCTCGGATCAGAGCCGCTTGCTTGGACAGGTGGTAGCATCATGCCGCCGCGGGTACGCTCACTTACAAATGCAAGCGACTTTCCATCGGGTGAAAATGCTGGCATGTATTCGTCGAGTTCATCGGTATGCGTTAGTTGACGAAGCGAACGCGTGTTGATATCCATGAGATACAACTCAGCGTTCTGGAGGCGGTTTGAGGCGAAGGCGAGCCATTTCCCATCGGGCGAAATTGCGGGACTATAATCGTCCGTATACTTCGCCGTAAACGTCATCATGTTCCCTTTTTCAGTGAAGGTCTGCTCGTAATCGTCACTGCCTTCTGTGCGGAGGCGTTGGACGTGATAGGCATCACCCGTGAGTGCTGCCAACTGAAGGCGGACATCTTCATTTAAAGAATTGCTTAGCAGGTTTTGAAATTGGGAAATGGCGAGGTCCCGGTTACCAGTGTGCCAATGGAGGCGACCGAGTGCGAGTGTGATCTCTTGGCGTTCGGGTGCGAATCGTTGTGCGCTTTTGAAGGCATCGGCTGCTTGGGGAGTGTTTTTTAAGTGTTCATGCGCCAAACCGAGTTGGTAATACGCCTCAGCATCGGAGGGGTTCTGTTTAAGGACTGACTCAAACTGCTGAATTGCTGCCGCGGTGTCACCAGTTCTGGCTAATTCCTTGCCGCGTTTGATGGCGGGGTCTTCACCGCAGGCGAACAGGATTAAGCATAGAAAAAAAATCTGAACTGTGATTCTTATGATTTTAAGATTTGTGTGATTCCATAAATCATAGCACATCTGATAATCCCATAAATCTTGGTTCTTATTTTTGCCTTATACGGAGTCGTTGGTTTGTCGGCACGTTATGAACAGTTTGTGTATCGCCGTTTGACCAGATGACCTGCACACGCTCAACCTGTGTGGCACTCCCCATGCCGAATTCAGTGATGAAACTATTAAAAGACATGTAACTATCACCGGCATAAACCTCGCGTATCTGTGTCCGCTCTGCCGTTTTCACTTGAATTTTCGTGCCGACTGCGTTTCGGTTGGCATTGGTGCCAATTAATTCTATATGCAGCCAATTGTTACGGTTTCCACCGTCATTGCGCAATAGCGTTGGTGCTGCATGGTTATTGACAATGAAAATATCAACATCGCCATCGTTGTCGTAGTCGCCAAACGTCGCGCCACGACCGACTCGGATAGAAAGCACAGCAATCCCCGTGATCCCACTCACATCAGTGAACGTGCCATCCCCATCATTACGGAACAAGGCATCGCGTTGCGGGATAAGCACCTGCGGCCGCTTGAGTTCTTGGAAGGTGCTACCGTTCGTCACGAAGATATCTAAATCGCCATCGTTGTCGTAATCAAAGAGCGCGGTCCCCCATCCAATCTCTTTGATGCTCGCTTCAGCAAGCATAGCCGTATAAGATTCATCCACGAACCTGATGTGTTCGGTAGCCCCATCCTCCTTCAAGAGATTTCTGTAGAGGGCGTTTTCCTCGTCAACCCAGTGGCTCATAAAAAGGTCTACATCACCATCACCGTCGTAATCCCCGGCAGCAAGTCCCATGGAACCCCGAAAATCCGCCGCCCATGATTTAGCACTTACATCAGTAAAAATACCACTCCCGTCATTACGATAGGTATAGTTGACAGAGGTATCATTTGCGACATACAGATCAAGATCGTTATCGGCATCAAAGTCGCTGAAGATGGCTTGCATACTTCTGCCCCCCGGTGCAGCGATACCCGCTTCAGCCGTTACATCCGTAAACGTGCCGTTCCCGTTGTTGCGATAAAAGACGTTATCCTGTGGCTCAAAGACGTGCGGATTGAGGGCACTCGGTACGGGTTTGCCAGATTGTAAGGATTCTTCCTTCATCTGCTCCAACTTTTCTAAGTCGTAGGTGACGTAGTTGCAAACATAGAGATCCAAATCGTTGTCGCCGTCCACATCAGCGAAGGCAGCCCCTGTGCTCCACAATTCACAACTGACCCCAGCAGTTTCCGTCACATCACGGAAAGAGCCATCACCGTTATTGCGATAAAGCACATTCGCCCCATAATTGGTGACGTATAGATCGATATTGCCGTCGCCATCATAATCCGCAAAAACGCATCCCATACCGTAGCCTCGATGTCCAACCCCTGCGGTTTTAGTAATATCTGTAAATGTGCCGTTCCCATTGTTTCGATAGAGAACATTAGCAGTCCCCGAGTTAACAGGATTGCGATCTTGTTTAAAAGGTCCAGGGAGGTTCACAACGTAGAGGTCGATGTCCCCATCCTTATCTATATCGGCGAACCCGGCACCGGATCCCATGTCTTCAGGCAGCAGACTGGAGCGTGTGCCACTTGAATGCCGAAAATGGATGCCGGATTCATCGGTGACATCAACATAGGTAACCGCCGCTACAGACATAGATGTTAGCACAATGATAAGCGCCAAGCACGCCGCGAACCGCAGACCGCGAACCACAGTAAAGTTTAAAAGTGTTCTAAAGTGAGCGAAAGTTGAAAGTTGTAAGAGGCATATAGTGAACCCAACGTCTCTTTCAACTTTACGGACTTCAAAATTTTCAACTTGCAAACTTTTCGCCCCCTACGTTTCAAGAAAATTTGTAAAGATGGCCCGGTTGAGGAAGCGTTCGTCGTTGAGAATTTGCTGGTAGAGCGGAATTGTGGTTTTTATACCCTCGATTTTGAATTCGGACAATGCTCGATCTAATCGCGCAATTGCCTCTTCTCGGTCTCTACCGCTTGCGATAAGTTTCGCGACAAGTGAATCGTAATGGGGTGGCACAGTATATCCGGTGTAGAGGTATCCATCGACGCGAACCCCTATGCCCCCGGGCGGATGGTAGGTGGTGACCAGCCCTGGCGAAGGCATAAACTGATTCGCTGGATCTTCGGCATTAATCCGGCACTCAATGGCATGTCCTCGTATCTCAACATCAGATTGACTGTATCCGAGTTCCTCACCCATTGCGAGTCGGATTTGTTCTTTAATGAGATCGATCCCGGTAACGCTCTCAGTGACAGTATGCTCAACCTGAATACGCGTGTTCATCTCTAAGAAATAGAAGTTGTCATCCTTATCAACAACAAACTCAAGAGTCCCTGCGTTTGAATAACCGATGGATCTTGCGGCTTTTGCGGCGGCTTTACAGATGTCAGCCCGAAGTTTAGATGGAATAGAAGCGGCGGGTGCTTCTTCAAGGAGTTTCTGCTGCTTACGCTGGATAGAACATTCACGTTCACCCAAGTGAACGACATTGCCGTGCATATCCCCTAAGATCTGCACTTCAATATGCCGTGCCTCCTCAATCCATTTTTCAATATAGACATCGCCATTGCCAAAAGCTGCCTCACCTTCCGCCTTCGCCGTGCGAAAGAGGTTCATCAAACTGGGACGGTTCTCAGCGATCCGGATGCCACGACCGCCGCCACCAGCGACGGCCTTAATCCCGATAGGATAGCCAATCTTCTCGGCGAGTTGTGCCGCCTCCTCAGTAGTATCAACTGTCCCTTTTTTACTGTTTCTGCGTCTGCCACTTTGGCTGCCGGGAATCAATTTCAAGCCAGCTTTCGCTGCTGTTTCCAATGCCTTTACCTTGTCCCCCATCGTCCGAATATCCTCAATAGAAGGACCGATGAATCGTATTTCGTGTGCCTCGCAAATCTCAGCGAACTGTGCGTCCTCAGCAAGAAAACCCACGCCTGGATGAATCGCATTGACGTTCGCAAAATCCGCGACAGAAATAATATTGGCATACTTGAGATAACTCTCCGCTGATGGGGGCGGTCCGATGCAATATGCCTCGTCAGCGTATTTAACGTGGAGTGCCTCCTCATCAGCGGTAGAGAAAATAGCGACCGTCTTAATTCCCATATCCTTACATGCGCGGATAATACGGACAGCGATTTCACCGCGATTTGCTACTAATATTTTTTTTATCATTTTTTAAACTATTAAATCTGGTCACCGTTCCACTTCGTTCCACGGTGGTTTTCGCCTAAGTCAACTGGATTTGAATTATGAATAATAAAAAAATCTATTGCTGCTTCACTCGGAAGAGGGGTTGGTTATACTCAACTGCGTCACCGTCTTCAACGAGGATTTCCAAAATCTCACAGCTAAAAGGTGCTTCCACTGGATTATAAGTTTTCATAACTTCAAGCACCGCTACAGGTTCACCAAGACTGACGACATCACCAACCGCAACAAAGGGTGGTTCATCAGGTCCTGGCGCGCGGTAAAAACGCGAAGGCATTGGTGCCTTGATGAAGTTATTTTTCACCTGCTCGCCATCTTCAACGTCCACATCCTCAACAGGGAGGCTCTGTGGACTCACCGCGATGCTCGTCTCCACGGGTTGTAACGGAAGATTTTCATACTGAGGTGGACTCCCAGGGTGTCTGGAAACTTGGACTTCCAGTTCATTTTCACGGATGCGAACTTCCGTAAGGTCAGTGCGCTCAAGAATCGCTGCGAGTTGTTCAACGAGTTCCAGCACGCCGCTGAAGTCATGTTCCGTAGATTGGTCTCTGTCCTTAGCTTTATTTTGACGCATTTGCTTATAGGCTATCAGCAGTCAGCAGTCAGCAGTCGGTTAAGAGGCACTCTGTAACAATTTTCGGGTCTTGAAATCCACCAAGCAAGCGAAGCTTGTTACAAACTGTCCGCAGTCTCCGAAAGCCGAAAGCCGAAAGCCAATGGCTATTAAATCCTTTCTACATATTTTCCAGTACGCGTGTCAACTTTGATGCGCGTTTCGTTTTGAACAAACAGTGGGACGTTAACAACCGCGCCTGTCTCAAGCGTAGCACGTTTTGAACCACCGCTCACCGTATCCCCACGTAATCCTGGGTCCGTCTCAATGATTTGGAGTTCAACGAAGTTAGGGAGTTCAAGGGCAAGGGGGGTTGCCCCCTCCATTTTGATAGTGACCGTCTCGCCTTCCTTTAGGAATTTCAAGTGATCACCAACAAATTCTACAAGGAGCGAATGTTGTTCAAAGGTTTCGTTGTCCATAAACCACAAGCTATCACCATCCCTATACATATACTGCATCCGATGATCCATGACCCGCACGGTCTCAACATCTTCATTGGAACGGAAGGTCCGATCCAAGACAGCCCCATCGCTAACGCGCTTGATTTTTGTGCGAGCAAAGGCACTGCCTTTCCCCGGTTTGACATGTTGACAATCAACTATAGTGTAAATCGTATCGTTAAGTCGGATAACCAATCCGTTACGTAAATCGTTAAGTGCCGCCATTTTCTCCTCGTTTCTTCGCCATCCGCGAACCGCGATTAGCGAATCAAGGCAAGCGCTTGTTGCAATGCCTTGGCTCTGTGACTAATTTGATTTTTTATCTTTTCTCCCAATTCTGCGAAGGTTTGTTCGTAGCCATCCGGTACAAATATCGGATCATATCCGAACCCACTCTCGCCAGCAGGGGTATAGGTAATTCGTCCGTCGCAAACACCGATAACGACTTCAGGATCAGTATCTGGGCGGACGACTGCGATTGCAGCGACAAAACGTGCCCGCCGATCTGTAACACCTTCCAAGGCTTCAAGGAGGCTCGCAATCCGTTTTGCATCCGTTGCGTCTTCACCCACCCAACGTTTGGAGTTAACACCGGGTGCGCCATTAAGGGCGTTTACTTCCAATCCTGCATCGTCAGCAAGCGTAAGATGCCCAGTATATTGGGCAATTACAGAAGCTTTCTTAATAGCATTTTCAGCGTATGTTATTCCATCTTCAACGACCTCTGGCGCGTCAGAATAGAACTTTAAGGATATAACCTCAATAGAACGGTTGTTGGCTGTTCGCGATTCGCAGTCCGCAGTCCGCAAAGACGCAAGCGTTCCCGAACGCCTCTTTTCTTTCCTATTCGCGGTTCGCGGTTCGCGGTTCGCGGTTCGCGAATTACGAAGCATTTCGGCAAGTTCTCGGACTTTGCCTTGATTACGCGTTGCCAGTACAAGCTTCATCTAACCCCTCCAGCATCATGCGATTCTGTAATCGAATGAGCTCTTGGATACCGTTGACAGCGAGATCCAACATCTGGTCGTAATTCTCACGCGAAAACGGGGTTTCTTCCGCCGTCCCCTGTATTTCTATAAACTTCCCGCTTCCGTTCATAACGATGTTCATATCGACATCAGCACTTGAATCCTCGGTATAACAGAGGTCCAACATCGGTTCGCCTTTAATCAACCCGACACTGGTTGCGGCAACGTTATCGGTGATCGGCAAGTTTTTGATTTTTTTACTGTCAACAAGCCCACGGCAGGCATCCCATAAAGCGATGAAAGCCCCAGTAATAGCGGCTGTACGTGTTCCACCATCCGCTTGAATAACATCACAATCTACCCAGATTGTTCGCTCTTCTAAAGCATGTAAGTCAACAGCAGCGCGTAAGGAACGCCCGATAAGGCGTTGAATTTCTTGCGTTCTTCCACCGATGCTCCCACGGGTGACTTCTCTTTGCATTCGTTCAGAGGTGGAACGCGGCAACATCGAGTATTCTGCTGTTACCCATCCCTTGTTCCTAATACGCTGCGCACGCATGAAACGGGGTTGCTGGTCTATAACAGAGGCGGTACAGATAACATGGGTGTCCCCTGCTGCGATAAGGACTGAACCTTCGGCATGCTTGATATAGTGTCGTTTGATCGTGACGGGACGCATCTCATTTGATTGTCGCCCATCTTCTCTTTGCATTCTTGATCTCCATGTATCGCGGTTCGCTTTTTGCGGTCTGCGGTTCTCGGTTCCGCTATAAGGCTCTGAGAAATTCTAATGCCTTGGTATAACTTTTCCGTTCAAGATAGTGCAGAAGCATCTTAGGGGTCTCTGTCAGTGCGAGTTCCTGAGACAGCGCATCAATCCCGTCCAACTGTTCCATTATATCCTCGCCCGTCTCAATCCGCTGCATCATCGTTTCCAATGTTTGTCTGAGATCCGCAAGTTTAGACTTCGGCGTTGCGTCAAGGGATTTAATTTGCATCTAATACCTCCAGATCTTCAACGGCTTTGCAGGTTCGCAGAGAGACGTTTTGCGGTGGCGGCTCATAACCTTTCCACGCGTAAGGATCGATACCGGAAACCGGAACAACGCATCGTCGGTCAGCACTTGCCGCCCGTTCACCCTCTTTAACTGACCATGGCAACAACGACCAAGCATTACAGTAATGGTTCACCAAAACCCGTCGATATGTATCGCCGCGATTTTTACGAGACCGATGTAGAAGGTAACCATTAAAAAACACTAATGTGCCGGTCGTAACTTCAACAGGAACCTCACTGGTCCCATCAAAACCGTAGCTCTCTGGCGTAAAATCGAACTCATCTGGGTTCTCGTGTGATCTCTGCGGATAGAGGTATCCGTAGCGATGCGAACCCGGAAGTACCCACAAACACCCATTTTTTATAGTTGCGTCGTCCATTGCTATCCACGCCCCAATCAAGGAGCGATCGCGGGTCGGAATATAAATTTCGTCCTGATGCCATGCCTGCCCTTGAAAATCAGGCGGTTTGACAAACAGCATCGACTGCATGCACTTGACACTTCCGTCCCAATGTGGTAGATGTGCGGCGGTTATCTGGCTTAAGATACCACATATTTTCGGGTGTTTGACGTACCTCTCAATAACAGGACTGACAAAATGCGGCTGATGAATGCAGAGGATACGACTGATAGCCTCGTCATCGCTAATATTGTCAGGGAGCGGTTTCAGACTCTCACATGGATACCCGCCTTTAGCGAGTGTCACGGTATCCTGCCGCAGCTCCTCTATTTCATCAAAAGATAGCAGATCCGGAACAACGAGATAACCGTTTTGGACGAAAGATTGAATCTGCTCGTCAGATACAATTTCTGGCACTTCAATCGGTGCACTTGGTTCAAAGTCCATTTTTTTTCAGTACGCTCCGCTTTTAGTTATAAGTTAAGAGCAGAGAACCTATTGTTAATCAAAACCCCCTTAACTTATAAATTATAACTCGATTCAATAACTAAACACGATTGGCAAGAAACATCTCTGTTACCGCCAGCGCAAAGACTGCTAACATGAGATACATCCAGACATCCTGTCTGTTCTCAACGTCCTCGTGGTACTGTGCGATGAGTTCTGCAGTAGGTGTGTCCTCAGCGGATTCATCCACAGTCCCTTTCAACATACTCGTAAGTTCTTCCACATCACGCGAGGCGAGGTCAGATTCTGTTGCCTCAGTGTTGATGACAAAATAGCGAGCCTCCTCGCCGGATGCGTGGATGGAATAGATACCCGGTATCGTCGTGTCTGTATAAAAGACGCTTGTAGTGATGTTATCTTCGTTGGACTGCAAGCGAGTTTCAACACTGTTTGGGTTGAAGATTGCCAGTACTCGATCGCGTTGCCCCTTAACCCCTTCAGTTTCAACATCGAGTTCAATGCTATCACCCACGCGATAATCTGGACGTGTCTCTACATCCTTGAGTGCGAGATATTTAATCGCCTCATGCAAGAAAGGCAGATAAACAGCACGGATTGGGAGATCGTTCCATTGTCGGTCTATCGTCGAGGTAAAGCAGAGGACACGTCCCGGGGTCCCCGTAGTGGATAGAGCGCGGGGATCGCCGTAAGATTTCTCAAAAAGAGCGGGACTCCCATCATCATAAGCCGCGATGACGGTTGCATCTGCTGTCGGAACGGCTTGAAAAACCCTGTAAAACCGCGCCTTTCCGAAATCACCATGGTTGGGCTCTTTAAAGGGCGCGAAAATCGGATGTTCATACTTCACGGTTGCAAGGACACGAAACTGTTCGCGATCAAAGGCATCTCCAACGGCTTGGACGAAACTACACGGCATCAAGCCCACCTCACCGCCGAGGTGTTGTTCATACACATCAGCATCAAAATTATCACCCACTGTCACAATCAAGCCGCCACCTGCTGCAACATAAGTTTTTATGCGATTCGCCTCACTCAGAGAGAAGCGTGCAACATCAGCAAGGATAAGCACATCGGTGCGTGCAAGCGTCGCTGCACTGGGAATAGTTGTCGACTCGCTGAAATCAATTGGAACGGCATCACTTCCAGCTGTAAACGCCATTTTCATGAAGAAGGTCTCTGGTTTTTGAAACGATCTGCGCGTCTGAGACCTGTTACCGACAGCATGAACCTTAATAGACTGTAGGCTCTGTAAGGTGAAATAGCGTTTGTTGTCAACTGCAAGTCCGTCTTCTGGAAGTTCAACCCACCCCGTATGTGTCGCTTCGTCTTGGAAATCAATTTTGAAGACGGCATCTGCTAAGTCGTCTGGTTCAATGTCGAGTTGGACGGTTTGAATCATATTTTCATCTATAAAAAGGCGAACGGATAAATTTTCAACAGGTTCATCCCCGTAGTTGTGGACGCGAGCGACCAGATGCGATGCTTGCTGCTCGTTCAAAATAACAGGTGGCACACTGATACCCGTAATAGCGAGATTCTTGGGCTGTTCGATGCCGACATTAATAAACTCAACTTGGACATCAGGATTGAGTTTGTCCGTCTCGATAAAGTTTTCCCAACCCCGCTTTTGCATATCGCTGATGAGATAAACCTGCTTCTGTCCGATAGGAATAGATTCAAGAATCTCATTTGCGGTTTGCAAGGCATCCAAGTAATCTGTGGGTTCATAGGTAACTTCCGCCGTATTTAAAGCCGACCTGAGATGCGAGGATTCTGAACCGAGCGGCGCGACGACACGTGCCTTGTCCGATGAAAGGATGAGGCACGCTGCATCGGTTGAATCAAGCCCACCCAAAATTTTGGCTCCTTCTTCTTTGGCATCCTTGAAGACTTCTTCATACTGCATACTATAGGAGGTATCGAGAATAATAACAGCATTTCGTTTCCCACCAATTTTCTGTGTAATGACAGGGGCTGCAGCGAAAAAGGGTCGCGCAAACGCCACACCGAGCAGTGCTAATATCAGAATACGCATCAGCAGGAGCAGCCAACGTTTCAGTTTATGTCGGCGGACGTTTGTCTGATGCGACATCTGAATGAAACGCACTGTACTGAATATCAACCGCCTTGCACGCTCCCGATTCAACAGATGTAAAATAATCGGAATTGACGCGCCTATGACACCGGCTGCTACAAATAAGGGGGCTAAAAATCCTAATCCAAACACTTTTAACTATTAAATCCGGACACCGTTCCACTTCGTTTCACGATGATTTCTGGTTAATTCTAACTATTCCTGGGTCATGAAGGACCCTAAAAATCCTAATCCAAATACTTTATAACTATTAAATCTGGACACCGTTCCACAATGAAAACCAACCCCTGAGCACCGACAGCCATTCCCCTCAAAGAATCCCTTGCCGTTTGGCAAGATAGGAGGCGAGTGCTAAATCAATCGGTGTCGCTGTAGTTATCAGGTTATAATCAATATCAGCCTGTCGGAGTGCCAGCCTGTAGGTATCAAGAAACGCGTTGAAATTATTCAGATAACTCTCCTGAATCGCTTGCGGCGTTGTGATAATCTCATCGTCATTTTCCGAGTCAATAAAACGGATAAGGGCTTCAGAACTCCGTCCTGTCTCAAAGTTAGCGAAGTCGATTTCCTGCTGTGCGAGGACGTGAAAAACAATTACTTCATGCCCCTCATATCGGAGATGTTCCAAACCAGAGATAACCTCTTCCTGATTTTCATCATAAAGATCTGAGATAAAAAGCACTAAACCGCGCTTTGTTAAGCGTTCTGCGACTTGATGCAGCGGCATTCCCATTCGGGTGGTTTTTGCGGTTTGCAAGGTTTCCAATGTGAGCAATATAGAATGCAGGTGTGACGTGCTACTCCTTGCGGGGAAATACTGATGAAGCGTGTCATCAAAATAAGCGAACCCAATAGCGTCCCGCTGCTTTGCCATAAAGTAGGCAAGTGACCCGATCAGATAGCTGGAATATTGCAGTTTTGTCAAGGTCTGTCCCGCTGTTGCCTGATCCGTAGCATCGCCTTCGGGTACATCATCTACCGGGTGCGCCATAGACTCGCTCGTATCCAAAAGCAAGTAGCAATTGAGATTGGTTTCCTCCTCAAACTGCTTGATATAGTATCTATCAGTCCGAGCATAGGCTTTCCAATCTATATGTTTGGTATCATCGCCGGGCATATACTGTCTATACTGGGCAAATTCGACACTAAATCCATGATACGGGCTTTTATGAAGACCAGAAATAAAACCTTCAACGACAAATTTAGCAATTAATTCAAGATTTCCGATTCGGGCAAGAACTGATGGGTTTAGGAATCTGCGTCCCTCTGACTGGTTTTGCATCTTTTTATAGCCGTCAGCGATCAGCAGTCAGTAAGATGTATGGCAGTTACGAACATCTGTATCGTTCACAAGCGAACTACTGACAACCGACTGCTGACAGCCGATAGCCCTTCCTCATTTCTTTTTTAGGATGAGTAGTGTCAGGTCGTCAAACTGATCCGCTTCGCCCTGAAATTTCATTACGGCCTCGTGAAGGTGTTCCCGCATAGCCTCAGCACTGGCATTTCTGCATTCCTTAGATGCTTCAACGAGTCGATCTTCATCATAATACTCATCATCAACGTTAACAGTCTCCGTGACCCCATCGGTATAATACACAACAACATCACCACTAACAAGTTGCGTATGTTCAGCTTCATATTCAGCGATACTTGAGACCATATCATTAGGGAACATTCCGAGTGGGATGCCGCCGACATCTTCACCGAGCCATTTACAGGTTCCATCTTTTTTGACGAGGAGCGGTGGATTATGTCCTGCATTGAGCGTTGTCAAGATATTAGTTTTGGGATTAAGATGGCTATAGAAGAAAGTTGCATATTTCTCCTCCGTGCCGCTGGCATAAAGCAGGGAATTGAGTATCATCGCCATCTCAGTGAGTTCAGCATACACGATTGATGGGCATATTCCGTTTCCAGCGTCTTCCGATGTCGGGGTATCAACACGAGATAATTCAGAAATAAGTCCAGCGCGCAAGGTCGCCATGAGCAGGGCAGCTTGCATCCCCTTTCCCGAGACATCCGCAATTGCGAGTCCCCAATGCCCAGTAGGTAAAGCAATACAATCATAGTAGTCGCCGCCGACGGCCCCCCGGGGTTCATAATGCCCTGCGACTTCATAACCAGTAATATCAGGCAAATTCTCTGGAATGAGGTTTTCTTGGATTTTACGTGCTTCTTCCATTTCTGCTTGCAATTGGCGTGCCTCAAGTGCTTCTTGATGGAGGTGTGCGTTCTCAATCGCCACGCCTGCCTGTTTGGCAAAGGAATCGAGTAAGACCACATCCTCATCGGTAAAAGGAGCGATTCGCCCCCCACGTTCTTCCTTGTCTCCGACGACAAGAACACCTAAAACATCGCCATCGCGTCCAGAGATAGGGACCGCCATCAAAGTCTTACCTCCGAAAAGCGTATCGGACTCTGGCAAACAGTGCCCGGGCAACCCATCCTTGACGACAGACTTGAGCATGTCCACCGACGTTGCTTCTTCGGACACAGGTGCTTCCTCCCCACAAGAGATAACAAGTTCATTACCGTTCTGCTGTGCTGTGGAATTTTCAACCAATGTCTCAGGAAAGGCATAGCTCAGTTCAAGTTCCTGTTGCTCTGGGCGCGTGAGCATGAGTGCCCCGGCATTCGCATCCAAAAACGAAACGGCTTGTAACACGACCTGTTCTGCAGCATCTTCAGGCTGCAAGAGCTGACAAATTTGTGGTGCACTCTCAGCAAGCATGAAGAGACGAAACTTTTCGCTCTGGATACCTTCCACCATTTGCGAGTACGCAATTGCAATTGAAATTTGGTGGGCGAGGGTTGTCAACAATTCTTTCTCCCATTCGACTAACGTCTCCCTCCCCAAAAATCGTCCTAAACCAATCATACCCAAGAATTCATCTTGAATTTTTAGGGGAACCCAGAGCCTGATATCAACAGTTTCGACGAGTTCAGCACTCCGGGCAAAGAAGTCCTCAAGACCGACTGGCGGCGTACGACTCTCAATGAATGGAAGTTGGAGTAAACTCGCGACTTCCTCTGATGCAATAGGAATTGAGGGAAACACCTGTTCGGGTGTTGATGCCACTACATCAAGATTTTCTGCAGTAGGATGGTAACGGAGGATCACCCCCCGCGTGACTTGCAAGGTGCCAAGGGTGATGCGAAGATAGGTTTTGCTTGAATGATTAAAGTTACCGTAGCCGGAGATTAACGTTTGCCCCAAATGCTCTAACTCGGAGAGACTAAATATGAGCCGTTCCATAGTCTGTTCCGCGGTGTTTTGAGTGTTTTGGGCTTGCTGCAAATCGCGATCTAAAATAGGCTCGCTTAAATCTTTCATAGTGTTGCATCCAGATATTGGTCGTTCAATGATTAAATCTGAACCGTTTTTCCGTTGTCAGAAACGGGTACATGGTCCACACCGAATGAGGACTTCCTTTAAAGAATCTTATATCTATTATTACAAAGCAATTTTATATGTCTATTATGACAAGACTATCGATAAGAAACAGGAACAGAAGTTCCAGAAAATACACCGATGAGCATAGTCCAGATATAAATTTCAATTTTTCGCGAGACCCAAATTTGAACTAAGCAAGGGTTATAGATTTGCAATAGCGGATTCTTCATCTGGGAAAATGCCAGCGTATTTAGCAAGTGCCATCATACGAAAAGTTCGCTCCTGCGTGGACGACAACCCACAGAAATTCAAAGCTCCTTCCCGTTCGTGAAGTGCTTCTATGATTTCGATAAGTATAGATATACCGATACTATTAATAAGCGTTGTTTTTTCAAGATTGATTACGAGCTGCGTATAACCGTTCTGAATGAGTTCTTTTGCCTTTTCAGCGAGTTGCTCTCCCAAGGCATCATTTAGGTACCCAGCTGTCTCAATCACTGCGTGTTTTCCGTCTTCACGGATTTGGATATCAAATTTATTCAAAATCCTTACCTCCTTAGATTCCTAACATGGACTTACGAGTTACGCCGTAGATATAAAGATAGTACGTAGCAAAACCTATCGTTGAACAACAAGTTTGAACACAGATTTAGGGTCTCTCCTCAGCGAATCCCAAATTGTGTTATGGCTGTCGCGAAACGTCACGTTCAGTTATCCTTTCTTTTTCTTTTTGACGCTCACAGTTGTTCCGTTAGGGCTGCTTTCTATATCCACTTCATCCATTAGGGACCTGATAATTTGCAATCCCCGTCCGCGCTTACGTAGGTCGGTATGTATCCCTGGGCTTCCGAGTACACGGCGCCCGTCGAGTGTATCTGGAGAGATACCGACCCCTCGATCTGTAACTTTAAACTGCAACTCATCGTCCATAAGCAAAAATTCAATATGAACTTCCTGATCATCGCTCCTACTATGCTCAAAAGCGTTGATACAGGTTTCGATGATAGCGAGTTGAATTTCCTCGACCTCTCCTTCCCCGAAATCCATCAATTCGGCAAGAACAGAGGCGGTTTTTGCTGCAGCAAGTTCCATATCAGGGTACATAGGTATAGTGAGGATTACGCGCTTGGCTATATCTGACACGTTGCGTTTCCCTCCTTGCTATGATTCATGTTTGTATTGGAACCCACAAGATTCACTTCCATCTGTGTTTTCCGTCTCCATCGGCAAGAAATGAAGAATCGTAAAAAAGACTTTAGTTGCTTCCCACCGAGGTTTTAGATGAAACTTATGAAAACTTGATTAAATCATACCACATTTTTTTTAATTATGTCAAGTTTTTTATCTGTAGTTCACGAAATAGATATTTTTGTCTCATCAACAATCCAGCGAGCGTCTGCTATGCGTGCAGTCGCTTCCGAGAGTTCCGGCTGATAATTTGCGAATTTGACGCTATCACAATTCGAGAGTAACTGCTGGATCCGTTCAACATAGGGTGTATCTATCCGTTCGCGTTGCATTGTGCGAAGCAAGGCAGTTGTCGTCAACGCCAATGCAGGAATTTGATAGCGTTCAGAGATATATTCTCGCAGGACGTAGGCAATTTGTGTGTGATATGTCTCCATATCGCCGCGTTTGAGCCAATCGGAGGTTTCAATTGCTGTCAACTGCTCGTACGCGACCTCATGTGGTGATGGCACCTGATCTGCTTGGATTGGAGACAGGGGTAAAGTTTGAGAACGTTTTCGGATATATAGCAGCGACACTGAAACGGCTATAAAGCCGAGGACGATTGCCCCCCCGATAAAATAAGGTAAGAGGCTTTGTGTTACTTCCAACGGTGGTTTAATGTCACGTAGACGCTGAACGTCTACAGTCCCTTGCGTCAGGATTTGTGTGAGTACAGACATACTTTTCGCGGAAAGGTGAGAAGGATAACGTATAGCAGAAAAAATACGAGGGACGATTTTATGCTGCAAGCGGTCTAATAACTATTGATTTCGGTGACGTTGGGCAGGCATATTGGCAGACCCCGCACCCTGTACAGCCTGAATCAATCACCTCTACAACGCCCTCTGACGTGAGATGAATCGCGTCATTTCCAATAGGACAGGTATCCACACAATAAGTACAATCTACTTCTTTGGTGCGGAGACAGGTTTCTACAGTGAAAACCGCCAACCCGATTCTAATATCTTCGGCATAAACAGGTTGTAAGGCACCACTCGGACAGACGTACATGCATGCCAATGAATCACAGATAACGCAGGGCTGCTCATCTGGGTCTATGTAAGGTGTATTCGCAATGCTGGTATCGGTACTCTGCAAGGGCTGAATAGCGTTTGCGGGACAGTTCTTGACGCAGTTACCACACCGATGACACTTTTCTAAGAATTCTGCTTCTGGCAATGCTCCCGGTGGTCGAAAACTAACACGTTGCTCGGAATCCGCAGCAAGTAAGTGGTCTCCGACCTGATCATCAAGAAATTCCGCAACGGGTTGGATGATCTGATTCAAGGCTTCCTTGAAAAAGCCGCGCCTTCCTGTTTCATCAGACATTTTTATATTTTACCCCTGCGTGTCGCGAACCAGATTACTCTTTTTTGGCTTTAGCAATCCGATAGCAACATCTATGGCTGCCTTGCATCAGATATTCTTCCCGAACGACCTTTGCCCCCAAAGATTGCCGGAAGAGTCCTAATTCGATTTCGCAGACATGTGGATACTCTTCCGCAATCACGGCAATTGGGCAGTTATGTTCAATTAAGAGGTAGTCGTCCTCGCCTTCGTCGAAACTTGCCATGTATCCTTCTTCGTCTCGAATACGGGCAAGTTCTTTGACGCGTTCGGACAAATTTTTCCCGTGCAGACGCTGTTGATAGGTTTGCAGTTGCGATTTCATCCGTTCTTTAAAGACCTTGTTGATGAAACCGGGTCCATTGAATTTTGCGACTTCATGCAGTAGACCGACTGCAAAGTTAGCGTACGCTGTTGGGAACAGACCGTTTGCTTCCTCTGTTAATCGATAAATATGGCGTGGACGGCCTCGCTTTTGCTTTTCTCGGTAGTATTCAACCAGATTTTCTGATTCAAGGATAGCGAGGTGTTGTCGGATTCCCATCTGACTGATAGGCAAGGCATCCGTCAATTGATTGACCGTCATACCAGCGCGCATTTTGAGCAGCTGCAAAATTCGCATTCGGGTTTCGCTCATTTCGCAATTCACGTGATTTCCTCGCAATATGGGTTAATAACAATATCCTATACGGTAATTTACAATCTCTAAAACTATTATATCACAATTAAACATTGCATTCAAGATAATTCGGTTGTTTGTTAAGAGGCATTCAATTGTCCACTTTTCTGAATGCCCTGCCGTTCTATTTTTCTTTTGTCTATTTATCGCTTCTATGATACAATTTTGTAAAGGGTCGTTTGCGAGACCCTAATCAGCAGCATTAGAAGGAGCAGGTAGAAGATGCAGAACGAACTCACCGAATCACAAATTAACTTTTATCGCGAAAACGGATTCTTGGCGATTGAGAACTTTCTCGATACCGACGAATTAGAAGAATGGCGACGTTGCACGGATGAATCTGTTGAGGAACGCCTCGGAAATTCAGTCGAATTCATGACGAACCAGATGGATGCGAAACAGTTTTATGCTCGCGTTTTCACGCAGTGTCTTCGTTTGTCAGACACACATACAAGCATGCGAAAACTTGTTCACGACCCGCGGCTCGGTAAGATGTCGGCACAACTATCAGATGTCAACGGGATGCGTATATGGCACGATCAGGCACTGATTAAACCGCCACACGGTAATCCGACTGCATGGCATCTTGACGTACCGTACTGGTCGTTTGACTCACGGGACGCAGTCTCTTTTTGGGTTGCGTTGGACGATGCTACACTCGCCAACGGATGCATGTGGTATCTACCCGGCACACATAAGACGGCGCGTTTTGATAATGTAGGAATCGGTATAAATATTGGTGAATTGTTCAATGTCTATCCCGAGTGGAAGCAAATTGAACCGCAGTGTGCACCTTGCCCTGCTGGCTCTATCGTATGGCATAACGGACTCGTTGCACACGGCGCGGGTGCGAACATGACAATCCACCACCGTAGAGCGATGACGTGCGGTTTCATGCCCGACGGATGCACATTCAACGGAAAGCGAAATATCCTACCAGAAGAATACTTTAACTCGCTGGAAATTGGTGACGTGCTTAATAACGACACGCAAAATACGCTTATTTGGCATAAAGATTGGGAGATATAACCTAAAACCAAAAACCTACAACTCTGAAAAAAGGAGCATTGAAATATGGCGAAACAACCTAATATTGTGTTAATGGGAGTTGACTCGCTCCTCGCAACGCACATGAGCTGCTATGGGTATCATCGACTCACGACACCTCACATTGATAAGTTCGCAGAGAGTGGCACCCTCTTTGAGAAAACTTATAGCGCACACATTCCTACAACAAGTGCTTATGCCTCTATGCTGACAGGGTTAGATACCTTCAGTACACAAGTCGTCGCCTTGCGGCACCGAGGTGGGCTTCGCGAGGAGGTCAAAACGTTGGCGGAAATCTTACGGGAGGCAGGTTACGACACGACCTGTGTAGGATTCAGCAATAATCCAAGTTCCCGTGGGTTCGATACTTATCTTGACTTCTCTGGATGGGGTCCCGACGAAAGTGGACGTTCCCCCAAAGCAGAAAACCTCAACAAAACGACGCTCCCAGAACTGAATCGATTGATCGATCAGAGCGACGAAAAACCGTTTTTCCTGTTTCTGCGTCACATGGATCCGCATTCCCCGTATCTTCCACCCGCCCCTTATGAACGCGCGTTCTACCACGGCGATGAATGCGATCCGAGCAATAAATCCATGGAACCGGTGATGGCATTCAAACCGTTTTGCGACTATTTCGCCTCTTGGATGCCGCCCGGAATTACCGATAAAGATTACGTCATCGCACAATACGATGGCGCAGTCGCCTATATGGATGCTTGTATCCAGACCCTCTTCAACGCGCTCGAAACGCGCGGCGTACTCGACGATACAATAGTTGTCATCAATGGGGATCATGGCGAAACCCTCTACGACCACGAGTGCTGGTTCGACCATCACGGACTCTACGATGTTACTTTGCACGTTCCACTTATTATCCGCTATCCCGGACGTGTCCCTGCCGGGAAACGGGTCGCTGGATACAATCAACACAAAGATCTCGTACCGACGCTTCTCGAATTAGCGAACATTGACACAGACATAGCATTCGATGGGGAGAGTCTTACTTCCCTCATCAGCGGCGAGGTAACCTCTTTCGAGAGCGAAATCTACATCACAGAATGTACATGGATGCGTAAGCACGGTTGGCGGACCCCGGAATGGAAACTTATTGTCGCGCTCGAACCCGATTTCCATTTCAAGCCGCCCGTCGAACTCTACAATCTCATCCAAGACCCCGATGAGAACAATAACCTTGCTGAGACACACCCTGACATCGTGAACGTCCTCGAAACAAGGATGAAAGACTGGATTCGCCAGCGGGAGCAGGAAACTGGATTGACAAATCCGATTATGACCCAAGGCGATTGGCATGGACACAAAGGTGTGGGTCCGTTTAAGACCTCCGAACAGGCTTACGACACGATGCACATCGGGGATGCGGGGGCAGCAGCACGTTTACAAGCAAAATCGAGGGGCGAATAATTTTAAGCGATTAAATCTGGGCACTGCTCCACTACGTTTCGCAGTGGTTTTCGGTGAACTCCACCCTACTACAGGTAATGAAAGGTTTCCTCACCTCACCAGATACCATCGTGAAACGAAGTGGAACGATGCCCAGAAGCAAAAGTTAAAAACAGGAAAAATCAATGCCAGATTATAGACGAGATGAGGTATTAGGACGACTGCGGACAGAATTAAGTAAAGACAAACCGCTGCTCGCTGTCGGTGCTGGAACAGGTATCACGGCAAAATTCGCTGAACAAGGCGGGGCAGATCTGATTGTAATTTACAACTCAGGTCGCTATCGGATGTCAGGGTTTGGCTCTTGTGCGGGACTTTTGGCTTATGGCGATGCAAACGCCATCGTTATGGAGATGGGTGAGCGTGAAGTGCTGCCCGTTGTCAAAGAGACCCCTGTTATCGCCGGGGTCAACGGGACAGATCCGACGCGTCGGATGCGCAATTTCCTCAAACAGGTTCGCGATGTCGGCTTTGATGGTGTCAATAACTTCCCGACCGTTGGCGTAATTGATGGCACTTTCCGGGTGACGCTTGAAGAGACTGGAATGGGGTTCTACAAAGAGGTCGAGACGATCGGCATTGCCCATGAAATGGATCTGTTTACTATTGTCTATGTCTTCAACCCAGAAGAGTCTGAAAATATGGCGAAAGTCGGTGCGGATGTTATCATTGCGCACATGGGGACGACGGTAGGCGGGACTATCGGTGCAGAAACTGCTTTCACGCTTGAAGATGCAGCCGTGCGGGTACAAGAAATCTGCGACGCTGCACAAACAGTGAACCCGGATGTCTTATGTCTTGCGCATGGCGGTCCCATCTCAAAAGCACCCGAAGCGGCGTTTATCAATGAGCAAACGGATGCTGTCGGCTTCGTCGGTGCTTCGAGTATTGAACGGTTCGCGTGTGAAGAGAGTATCCCGCGGGTTACGGCTTCCTTTAAGGAGCAATAAACATTGATAAAATAGTGGAGAAAGTGATGTCCAGTACGGTCAAAGAAATAGAGATCCTAAACGCCGATGATGCAGAGCTGATGCGTATCAGTCGAGAAGGCACGCTGTCCCTAAATCTGAACGAGATGCACGCGATTCAGAGCCATTTTGAGGGATTAGGACGCAACCCAACCGATGTCGAAATTGAGACTATCGCGCAAACTTGGTCGGAACACTGCGTCCACAAAACCTTCAAAAGCATCATTGACTACGCTGAACCGGGAAAAGAGATAGAGCGAATCGACGGTTTGTTTCCGAGTTTTATCCAACGTGCGACAGAGGAGATCGCAAAACCGTGGTGCGTCTCTGTCTTTTCGGATAACGCCGGTATCATCGAATTCGACGACACCTATAATCTCGTTTTCAAGGTAGAAACACACAACCACCCTTCAGCGATCGAACCTTATGGCGGCGCGGGGACAGGCATCGGTGGTGTGATTCGGGATTCGCTCGGCACTGGACTCGGCGCAAAGCCTATTCTGAACACGGATGTCTTCTGTTTCGGAATGCCGGATACACCTTATGCGGAGCTTCCGAAAGGCACACTTCACCCAAAACGTGTATTCAACGGTGTGGTTGCTGGCGTGCGCGATTATGGCAATCGGATGGGCATTCCGACCGCAAACGGTGCGATTCTATTTGATACTCGCTATACCGCAAACCCACTTGTCTTTTGTGGAAACGTCGGTCTAATACCGAGAAACAGGTGTGAGAAATCTGTTGAACCCGGTGATCTCGTCGTCTCTATCGGTGGGCAGACGGGTCGGGACGGCATTCACGGTGCTACGTTTTCTTCTGCTGAATTGGACGACACCTCTGAAAACCTCGGTAGTGTGGTGCAAATTGGCAACCCGATTATGGAAAAGAAGATTGTTGATACATTGTTGCAGGCGCGGGACAAGAACCTATATCGCTCCATAACGGATTGCGGTGCAGGCGGCTTTTCTTCTGCAGTCGGCGAGATGGGAGAACATATCGGTGCAGAAGTACATCTCGAACGCGTTTCTCTGAAATACGAAGGACTTGCACCGTGGGAGATCTGGCTCTCGGAAGCACAGGAACGTATGGTCATTGCCGTACCTCCTGAAAACTTAGATGAATTGATAGAGATATGTGAGGCAGAATTCGTTGAGGCGACGGTCTTGGGCAGTTTTACGGACACACACAGACTGCAAGTCTTTTATGAAGGTAACATTGTTGCGGATTTAGAGATGGAATTCCTGCACAACGGCTTGCCACAACCCATCAAACAGGCGGTCTGGAATCCACCAAAGCACCCAGAAATGCCGTCGCGAGATAAAGAAACCAAAGACTATACAGACGACCTCTGCCGACTCCTCGCGAGTCCAAATATAGCGAGTAAAGAATCTGTCATCCGGCAATACGATCACAGTGTGCAAGGTGGTATCGTTATTCACCCGCTCGTCGGGGCAGAAAATGATGGCCCGAGCGATGCCTGCGTCGTCACGCCAGTAATTGGAAGCCGAAACGGTGTGATTGTTGCCAACGGGATTAACCCGAAATATAGCGACGTGGATCCGTATCTCAGCGCAGCGGCGGCAATCGATGAGGCGTTGCGGAATATCATCGCTGTCGGTGGAACACTGGAAAAAACGGCACTGTTGGACAATTTCTGTTGGGGCAATCCAGACAAACCCGACAGACTTGGCGAGTTGGTGCGCGCAGCAAGAGCGTGTTATGACATTGCAACCGCTTATGGTACACCGTTCATCTCTGGTAAGGACAGTCTTTACAACGAATACAGTGACACAACAACCGGCGAGCAACGCGCAATCCCAGCGACGCTGCTCATATCCGCTATCTGCGTGATGTCCGACATTCAGCGTGCTATCACGATGGACGTAAAAGCCCCCGGTAACTATATCTATGTGGTCGGAAACACTTACGCTGAATTGGGCGGATCACACTACTTTGGTATTCACGGATTTATCGGAAACAACGCACCCGTCGTCCGTCCAGACGAAGGCAAACTGACGATGGAACAACTCAGCACCGCAATCAGTAAGGGGTTGGTGCGTTCTTGCCACGACTGTTCTGAAGGTGGTATTGGCGTAGCAGCAGCGGAAATGGCATTTTCTGGTGGATACGGGATGTCCTTGAGTTTGGGTAATATTCCAACGGGCGAAGAGATCGCCGCTGACGATACCCTCCTGTTCTCGGAGTCAAACAGCCGTTTTCTTGTAGAAATTGAACCCGAACACCAACAGGCTTACGAAACCCTCATGAAGGGCGTACCGACAGGCTGCCTCGGCACTGTTACGGACACACCAAACTTTATCATCAACGGAATTGCGGGAACCCAAATTGTTGAAACCGCAATTGATACGCTCAAATCTGCATGGCAAGCACCCTTGCGGTTTTAAGTACTAAACTTTGGACAATTTTAGGTGCGATACACATTTCGCCCCGCTGGGGCTTAGACTTTGGAGCAAAACAGCATTTCTATAGACATTTCGCCCCGCTGGGGCTGCCAATCAGGACACCCGAGTTCATTTTTCTGTCAGAAACGTTGAAATAAACAAGAGAAAGCGTGAAAACCCAACACGACCCCAACCAAAATTGTCCAACTATAGTAGGTAGTAGACAACCCAATTAAAACCGGTTCCATAACCGTAACCAAATATCAGAGAACCTGTTAGATCAACCTATGAGGGGAGCTTATAGTTAAAAAATGCAGAAACCAAAAGTCCTCATCTTACGAACTGCTGGGACGAACTGCGATGTAGAAACGGACGCAGCGTTCCAACTCGCTGGTGCAGAGACGGCGTTAATACACATCCAAAACCTAATATCGGGAAAAGTTAATTTAGCTAACTATCAAATCCTTGCCATTCCGGGCGGTTTTTCCTACGGCGATGACATCTCAGCCGGTATTCTCTTGGCAGTTGAGATGAAGCACAAACTCGCAAATGCGCTGAACAAGTTTGTCGCTGATGACAAACTGATACTCGGTATATGCAACGGATTCCAAGTGCTGGTGCGAACGGGGCTGTTGCCTGGGATAAGTTCCTTGGAGAACGGTGCGTCAGAAATGACGCAGCGAGCGACTTTGGCAATGAATACTTCGGCAAAATTCGAGTGTCGTTGGGTAGACTTGGCAACACAAGAGAGTCCGTGTGTCTTTACAAAAGGCATTAAAGCCGACATCTATCTCCCTGTCGCACACGCCGAGGGACGGTTCACTGCGCCCTCAGATGTCTTGGAAGAATTAGAATCAAATAAACAGGTTGTGTTCCGATATGCCAAAAACAGATACCCCAACAATCCAAATGGTTCTGATGCCGATATTGCCGGTATCTGCGACCCAACAGGCAGAATCTTCGGATTAATGCCCCACCCCGAACGGTTTCTGATGAAGTGGAATCACCCACGCTGGACGCGACTCGCCGAGAGAGAAAGAACGAGTTCTGAAGAAGGCGATGGACTCACTATCTTCAAAAACGCCGTTCATTACGTCACATCGCATGTCAAATAAATTATACCGCCGCTTACTCCCCTTCTATATGAAATTGCCAGTATTCTGGGCGTTCATCATACTTTCAGTGCTGGGGCAGCTGCTTTGGGTGGTTGCTATCTCATACGACGTACGCATTGATCTGCGTTGGTCGAGTTTCGGTTACGGTTTGGGAGTCGGTTTAGGATTTATGCAGGGTAAGTGGACCTCTCGCTTATGGGATCAATCCTATATAAAGGTTTTAAAGCGGCAGATAACCTTCTGGGAAGCAAAAGGGGCGAAACTCTTAACTTTCTACACCTGCTTTGCCCTCGGTTTACCGATTCTCTGTCCCTTCCTCATCCGCTCGCTTGACACGTTAGCAGGCATTCAATCTTATGTTTTCGGTTTCATTGGCGCGATGAACGTAGCACTGCTGCTGTGGGTGCGGCGGATGCCCAAGTGAGTTGGTTGTATGAAACTCGATAGAAACCAACGAAAAGCCGTGAAACACAAGACGGGTCCCGCGATCGTTATTGCTGGACCGGGCAGTGGAAAAACGACCGTCGTAACGGCACGGATTCTGAACCTCATCCAAACACATAATATCCCGCCTTCACACATCCTCGCCATCGCTTTTAATCGAAAAGCCGTCGAAGAAATGGAGACCCGAATCTTCCGTGAACTCGCTTCATCAAAACGGATCGACCAGACAGGGTTAGATAAAAAACCTAAAATCCGAACCCTCCATGCCTTCGGTAAAGACATCATCACTGCAAACTATAAACGCGCTGGATTTAGGGAAACCCCTGAAATTTGGACAGGACAAATCGACCAAATTATTGCAGAAGAACAGAAACAAATTGAACGGAAAGCCGCCAATATCCCAGTTGCCATTTATAAAATCGAGAGTCAAAAAACCGGTAAGTGTTATATCGGACAGACTACGAACCCAGATCGTCGTAGAAAGGAACACTTTAACCATTCATCAAACGATAGACTCCGGCAAGCCCTCCGTTCCGAAGGCGAAACACAATTCAATTTCGAGGTACTGGAATGGGTGCCCGGACGCGAGGCGAATCGTCGAGAAGCACACTGGATTGCGTTCTATAGGGAACGCGCGAGTGTATTTAACAGAGCGGATCCGTTGCGCGTGCAGTATAGCAACCAACTTATCCTTGAGATATTTTGTGAACACTTTGACATTCCGTATAAAGAACACCTCGATAGAGACCCTGATTTTGAGAATCTCCGAGAACGTTTCAAGGACATAAAAGAGACCGTCATGCGTGCCAAACGGCGGGTCACCACAGGACTATTCGACCCAATGACGCTTGAGGATCGCGTCGCACAGGCATTCGCTGTCCAATATGAGACGCGCAAAACTGAGGCAAATGCCCTTGATTTCGAGGATATGATTATTCATGCTGCAAATCTACTTGATACCTATCCAGACCTCCGACAAGCTTATCGCAATAAATACCCGTATGTCCTTGTTGATGAGTTTCAAGATATTTCTCCAGCCGACTTTCGGCTCATTTCGCATCTTTCAGAGAATCTCTTCGCTGTCGGTGATGACGATCAGGCGATTTATAGCTTTCGTGGTGGCGATTCACGGATTATGCAGGAATTCACCAACCGACGAGACGTAACAAAATATGAAATCACGCGTAACTATCGCTCCACATCAACGATCGTTGAACACGCAAGAGCCTTGATTGAACGAAACGCACCACGCATCCGCAAAAACCTCCGCGCTCACAATCCAAGCCAGCCAAAGATAAGAATCGTTGAGGCGACACCTGAAATTGTAGAAACTACTCTACTGCGTGAATTGGACTCCCGACAAGAGACTGCTATTTTGGCACGAACGAACTATGAGACGGAACAGATTCAAGAGATACTCGCTAAGCACACAACTGCTGCTGAGGTAACAACAATTCACAAAGCAAAAGGACGAGAATGGGAAAAGGTGATCCTTGTTCATAACACACTGGAACGGCGTTTTCCGCGTCGCGATAGTGAGCCTTTAGAGGAGCGGCGGGTTTTCTACGTTGCGATGACGCGTGCGAAGTCGGCGTTGGTTGTTCTTGGTGGGCAGTGTCCATTTGTGCCGGAGTTTGAGAAGATTCCTAAAAACATGGGCTATTATCTTCGGCAGTTTGGGTATTGGTGGGCGAGAAAGAGACTGAAAGATGTAAGTTAATTGACATCCGAATGAGTTTGTTGTAAGATAAAATATCATTCCAATCGCTTTTGACAGACTTCAGTTCACTTCATCAAGTAAGGAGATAGACACATGGCATTTTTGAGACACATCGCACTCCGAACAAAGGATATGGAAGTCTCCCGTCGTTTTTATGAAACGATCGGTTTTGAATTTGTGGGGTATCGAGGTCGCGGCGGACTGGACCTCTCTGACGGCACGCTGAACATGACGATACTCCAATACAATGGCACAGAACGTCCACCCTTTGAAGAGGGAACAGAGTTTATTCACTTCGGTATTATTGTTGAGGACTTAGCGAGCATTTACAACACCCTTCGCGATGGCGGTTTTGAATTGATCATGGACAATGTCAAAAAGGGTGATGAAATTGATGACAACAAGCCGCCGGACCGCTCCTTCAAAGTTGCCGATCCAGACGGAAACGTTGTCGATATTACCTGCGCGACTGATGAGTGGCGGGGTGTGTCGATTTAATCTTTAGGAGCCGTTAAAAATATGAGCACCAAATTTATAGAAGCTCATCGTTCAGATGAAACAATAAAGCATCCTTTTCCATCTATGAGACCGGATGTTAAGATAGTTGAGAGTTCCGAGAAAATCTCTGAAGTGGATTGCCCAGAACTCCAATGGTGGTTTGCTGTCCCCCAGATGGGCGAATCTTATCTCTGGGCAAATTACAACGGCGAGACGATGGAACTTGAATCGGTAACCGAGATGACACCTATTACAGCGGCTCATATCCACGGCATTGATTGTGTGGAACTCCAAGTGAGAGAATGGTCGCTGCCCGGCTGGCCAGACTCACCACATCTGTTCTATGCTGCGCTCAACGACACACACTCAAGATGGATCTCCGTCGTTGATATTGTAGATGAAAAAAAGATTTTTTACACGATCAATGATGAAGCGTTTGAAGAACAGTGGGGCGGTCCGACCAAACGACGCATCGTCGATGATGGCAGGTATCAGCTGCAACCCGATGGATCCTACACAATCACTGATGGTCAGGGATTTGGGGCAGGGACCTATGATGTGACGATCGGTGAAAATACCTTCCACTGTCTTCGTGTTTTAGATGCTGACATTTCCATGCCACACGGAGACGAACTCGCAGAGGTATTTATTGAAAGGGGTGGACGTACCGTCTTTTTCAGGCGTTATGACGGTAGATATCTCCGAGGACACGACTTGATAGAGAAGTTCCCTAACAACCTCCGTATTGTAATTAACGACATCACCTATGTCCATAGCAATTGCACCGGATGGTTTCACGATACGTTCACGTCCGTATCTTTGCAGCCAGCCCCGTAGTATCTTAGAATTGGTGGGATAAATAAGTATTTATTCGATAGAGAACAATACAATGGCATTTCAATTTCAAGATTCCATGGTCAACGAATATCTCTCACAAGGCTATCTGATTTTTCGAGGGATTGTGCCGCCATCATTGCTTACCGACCTGCGCCATGAAGCAGAGAAAGCACGCCACCTCGCGCATAAACTCAACGGGCCGCAGACGCAACGGATTCAGCCGCTATCCAATTATGACGATGAATTAAACCTCAGACCTTTTTATGACTATACCGAGTTACCAGAACTCCGAGATGCTGTCGCGAAATTGCTCGGTGATAACTACACGCACGGTCATGTTGACATCATGGGATTGCTCGTCGAGCCGCTTGAGCACCCGTGGCATATTGGGTGGCACCGAGACGGCGTTGTGGAGGTACCACCCGAAGCGCGCGATGAGATTGTTAAGGCAAAATTGGCAGAGGTCTGGTACGATCTACGCCACTTCAATCAGGTCAACTGTGCGATTTATGCCGATTCCTGTACGTGGTTCGTTCCGGGAAGCCACCTCAGACAATGGGATATGCCCGGTGAGGAGCAGTCTACAGGCGATCCAAAACTTCGGAGACCCGCGGACAGACAATCCAACGCTGAAATGGAACGCTACTGTTTAGCGCACTGTAGGCAATTTCCGGGAGCCGTTCAAGTGCATCTTGGACCTGGAGATTTTATGGTGTACCGGAATCTGGCGTGGCACACCGGAAATTATATAACCTATCAACCGCGCGCAACTATTCACGATGTCGTTCGGTACGAAGGGAAAAAAGATTGGACGGATTGGCAACAGACAAAACTGGATGCAGTCAAACGGATGAAGGAAAAATCGGTAAAAGAACACAGTTAACTGTTCTCAAACCTCTATTCTTTTTCATTGACAAAACACATCAAACCCGTATAATTGTCTAAACTGGATGTTTATTCTCTGACCATAAGGAGACGCTGAAATGAGTCAAATTGGAGCAAAACCCGTTGCTGCACCGGGTTGGACTGCTAAGCCGAAAAACGGTATCGCCATTGTTGACTGTGATGTCCACCACAATTTCCGCCATCCTACGCAATTGCTGCCTCACCTGTCAAAATTCTGGCAGGAACACCTCCTCGATCAAGGATTGCATCTTGGCGGGTATCCGAATATCCCGATTCGGAGCAATCGTGTGGATCTTAAAGGGAGAATCGAAGAAGCCATCGAATCGACCCCTAAGAATTCCGGCGGCGATCCCAGAGATTTCAACTTCACTTTAGAGTTCCTTCAAGAAGAGCATCTTGATGTCTGGAATATTGATGTTGCTCTCCTTACGGGCCCTCCCCCATTTTACGGGTATTCTGGGTTACCCGACCCCGATTGGGCAGCTGCGCTCTGCCGTGCTTTTAACGATTGGACCATTGAGCATTGGCTTGAGAAGGACGAACGTGTGGTCAATGCCATTCTTATCTCACCCTCCGACCCACCTCAAGCCGTAGCAGAGATTAACAGACTTGCAGACCGTAAAGACACTGTCGCTGTCATGGTGCCGATGGGAACAAGTCGTCCCTTTGGCAACCGTTTTTATCACCCGATATGGGAGGCATGCGAAGCACACGGACTCCCCGTTATATCCCATATCGGCGGTGGTGGTGGTGCAACCCGAAACACGCCTACGCCTGTCGGACATCCGACTTACTACATGGAATCCCGGATGAGCCGACCTTATGTCGCCAGCACACATGCCACTTCTCTCATCTGCGAGGGTGTCTTTGAAAAGTTTCCGAATCTCAAATTCGCCCTAATTGAAGCACAACAGATGTGGGCAGTGCCAGTGATGTGGCATCTGGATACCGATTGGAAAGCACTACGCGATCAGACCCCGTGGCTTAAACGTCTACCCAGTGAATACTTCCGCGAACACATCCGAATCGGGTCGCAGCCGATGCATGAACCTGAAAAACCGGAGCAGACGTATCAGATGTTAGAGATGATACACGCCGATGAAACGCTGATATTCTGTTCAGACTTCCCGCACTTCGACTGGAACGATCCGGTGACTGTCCTTCCTGAACTTTCTGATGACTTGAAGCATCGTATCTTTGCACAAAACGCGCTCGATATTCTTCGACTGGAGGATAAATAGTTATGGCACGTGTTGTCGTCGGAAAAGTGTCGGAAATTCCACCCGGGAAACGTAAGATCATTGTCCCGTTCCGTGGCAAAGCGGGTATCGGGGTTTTTAATGTCGATGGCAAGTTTTACGCCGTTCGGAATATCTGTCCACACAAGCGGGGTCCGTTATGTACGGGTGAACTTACGGGTAAGTTCGCCGCTGACGCGCCGCCTTCTATTCAGGGGGCAACCCTTACAGTTGACAGCTTAGGCGAGATTCTTCGCTGCCCTTGGCACCAATGGACATTCGACATCGCCACTGGACAGTGCCTTGTTAAAGAAACATTACGTGTGGCGACTTATTCTGTCAAGGTTGAAGGGGACGATGTGGTTGTAGAATACGATGGTTAAGCTAATTGTGAATGGCGCATAAATCGGTAATATATAGTGTTAACCGTCTGCATTAGGGCTTCAAGATTAGGGAATTCACAGGATTATCGTTCCCGTATTTTGGTTGAAAAGTGTTCTTCATTGCATTATTGAGTTATTTCTCTCAATTTCATTTAGATTTTGGTCTTTGTGGGGTATACCCGTTAGATGAAGTCTGGCAGCTCGCAAACTAACAGTTTGCGGTACAAAAACGCAACGGAGGACAAAATGATTAACAGAATTCCGAGACATAAGTATGTTGTAGCCATTATAGTAGCTGCTTTAATGGCTATAAATATGGCACATGCGCGCCAAGCGATTACCGATGGACTGGTGAGTTACTGGTCTTTTAATAAGGATTCGGTCGCGGGTAAAACGGTTAAAGATATTTTCGGTGCAAACGATGGAACCATGGATGGGAATGTCGAGGTCGTTGACGGTAAAGTCGGTGAAGCACTCAAGTTTAGTGGCGGGCATGTTGATTGCGGGGCAGACCAGAGTTTCACCGACATTGGTGATCAGATTACATTGGAAGTGTGGATAAAACCTGAGAAACCTGGCTGGGCAATTTTCGCGGGTATATCGAGATCAGGAAATAATTCTTATGTGATTGCGTGGTCAGACCAAACCCGGGTTGATTTTAATCTCTGGAACGGTGCCTTAGAAACCTGGCCCTTTCACAGCGTCGGTCAGCCCGATATAGGGAAATGGCATCACGTCGCTGGCGTTTACGATGGCTCCGAAGCCATTATTTATATCAATGGTGAAGTGGATAATGAGAAAAAATTCGAGGGTGTTCTCAAACATAACGGAGAGAACTTTTGGATGGGTGCCAGAAAATCAGATGGACTCCCTTACCACGGTATTCTTGACGAACTTCGTCTCTACAACCGCGGTCTCAGTCAAGCAGAAATTGAAAACAATCTTGATGCCGTAGGTCTTGCTGTTGACCCAACCCAGAAATTAGCACTCACCTGGGGAGCAATAAAGATTTCAAAGTAGGGCATCCCTTGTGGTTGTCCGCTAATGTGCTATAAATCACACGACTACAAACCGAGTTGTTCGTAGTAGGGTGATTCATCGCCCGCCAACTACAGAAGTGCTTTTAATCTTTGTCTAACCTCGCTTTTCTGAAAAAACGAGATACATGGTGATCAATCAATCTCGCTTTTCCATCGAAGAAGTCACGCCCGACCATCCGGATTGGCAAGAATTCGTTGCACTTGTCAACGACCTAAACCAAGAAGGTTGGGCATTTAACCCGTACTTTGAGCAGTTTTCACGTTATTTTTTAGGGGCAAGACAAGATGGCACCATCGTCGGATTTCTCATGTTCGTCGTTTGGGACATCGGTCCCCACGACCGCGATCATCCGCCTATTCAGATACACGGAAAAACGTTGAAAGAGGCGAAAATCCTTGCTTTTGGTGTCAAGGAAGGATACCGACGACAAGGTATCGGCACGGCACTGCAAGCGTATACTATCAAACAAGCAAAGTTATTTGATTGTTATCAAGTTCGATCCGTTAGCGGTGAGAATTACCCTGAAAATCATCTTCTTAAACTCGCTATGGGGTTTGCCGTAGAGCCGATGGAGCGGGATGAAAAGTGTTTGGCTTTTGTTATGCCTCTTAAATCACGAAAAGAGAAGTAATCTTTTATGAAACAACTCACCGACGCTGAGAAACAGCAGCTTGAAGGAAAAATTAAAAAGGAGCAAGAACGCCAGCAGACCCTTCGGGAAAAGAACCCAGATCTACCGGAATCTTTTGAAAAGGCATCGGCAAAAAGGGGGCTTGCCAGAAAAATCTCACTAAAGCATCTCTGGAAATATGGTCTGCTTGGTCTTATTCTTTGCCTGCTTGCCTACAATGTCTTTCGATTTCTCACCTGGCACAATTTTGGTTCTAACAGGTTCCTCAATGTCAACGTTCTTGTTGCGCTGATGTTATTGTTCACGCATATTGGCTTTAACTTCACAAAAACGGGACGGAAAAGTCGTATTATGAAGACGGTTGCCTGTGTTTGGATAGTATTGGTATTCGCTTATATCTACATCGCTTGGGTCGCTTGATGGACGGCTATTTTAATGTGAGTTCGACAAATAAAGTCTTAAGAAACGCGTTTAGATTGTATCCTATAAGCCGCAAACTAAAAGTTTGCGCTACAAATACAGAATCCACATTATTTTTTTAACTTTAGGAAAATGATTAAGGCAGTATTCTTTGACCTTGATAACACGCTCTGCGACTCCGATACAGCATGGCACATTGCAACAACGGAAACATTCCAACTTCTACGTAAGTACAAGCCAGATGTCTCCGAAAAGGCTATTACAAAGGCATGGACAACAGTTCACAAGAAACTTTTCCAACAACTCAATGCTGGGAAAGGCTCTATGGCAGAACTGAGAGACTCACGTTTCCAGTGTTTATTTAAAGAATTGGGGTTGCCACAAAGTACAATTACAGAGGAACTCAACGATTTTTTGAGTTCGCGTTACCTCACGAGTTTGCGTCTTTACGATGATGTCACCGTCCTTGAGGAATTACACGAATACCATGTGGGTATCGTTACAAACGGTGCGCACGATAACCATACGGACAGCCAATTTTCTAAAGTCCAACGCCTCGGACTCAGTAAACGTATCCAATCGCTGACCATTTCCGATGAAGTCGGGGTCAGGAAGCCAAACATCAAAGTCTTCACAGTCGCTTGTGAGCGTGCGGGTGTTCTACCAAAAGAAGTGCTGTTCGTCGGCGACTCCATTGAGAATGACATTGTTGGTGCTAACCGCGCGGGTATGACAAGCGTCCTTATCAATCGAAAATCTGATGAACTGATACCAGAAACGACGGATGAACGACCGGATTATATAGTTTCAAATCTACATGATGTGTTGTCCTGCTTGGGACACAAAGCGGATTAGCATTGCCATAACACAGGCACAAGAGGAATCCACAATGGATAGAATCTACAACGTTGCGATAATTGGATGCGGTGGGATTTCGCACATGCACGCCAGATGGTATGTGAATGAACCGCGGGCTTCCCTGACTGCGATTGCCGATATTAATGCAGAGGGATTAAAGGCATACGGTGAACAGTATGGTGTCAAAAAGCAGTATACCGATTATATTGAGATGCTTGAAACCGAAGAGATTGATCTCGTCTCCGTTTGTACGCGTCCGAAACTGCACGCGCCAGTCGTGATTGAAACCGCAAAACGAGGTGTGAAGGGGATTCTTTCTGAAAAACCGATGGCGGAAAACCTCGGACAAGCGCGCGAGATGCTCGAAACCTGTTCACAACACGGCGTAAAATTGGCGATTGATCATCAAGTCCGGTTTAGTGCCCCCTATCAACTTGCAAGAGAGATGATTGCTGACGGTGCTATTGGTGACCTTTTTCGCATTCACGGTGTCTGTAGCGGTGGCGACCTGAAAGATAACGCTACGCACACTGTTGATCTGATGCGATATGTCTACGGCGATCGTCCGGTTACTTGGGTGATTGGTCAGATTGAACGTATCAACACACCGATGAAATATGATCTGCACTCTGAAGATTTCTCGCTGGGTTACTTCAAGTTCGAGGATAATGTCCGCGCTATCATTGAAGGTGGAAGCGACACCGCTCCCGGCTACCACCATATCTACTGCTACGGGACGGAAGGCGAACTCGAACTTGCTGCGCCGGGCGGTCCCTCTCTCCGCGTCCGAAACACAGCATCCGGAGGTGCTTGGGTCGCGCCTGAACTGCCCTCAGAAAGCAACCCTGTACGAGACATGATAGCCGCTATTGAAGAGGAGCGAGAACACCGGTCAAGTGGTCATCAGGGATACGCGACACATGAGCTGCTTATGGCGATTTACGAGTCGTCTCGGAAACGGCGGCGGATTCATCTGCCCCTTGAAGAAATGGAATCGCCCTTAACGTTGATGATTGAGGATGGATGGATATAGAACCATGAACACAGCTATCGAAAAAACAGAAGCACTTATTCATTCCACACGCGTACTCGGGTCAATGTACGAAGACGATCCGTATCGACCACGTTATCATTTCACACCGCCGTTCGGCTGGATGAACGACATCAACGGTTCAATCTTTTGGAAGGGTCGATACCATATTTTCTATCAGCACAATCCCGAAGGTGGCTATTGGAAATGGATGCAATGGGGACATGCATCAAGTGTTGATCTGGTGCATTGGGTACATCATCCCATTGCTTTAACGCCCGATCTCGATGGGCCAGACCGCGATGGCTGCTTCAGCGGTGGTGCTTTCGTAAATCGGGAGGGTACTCCGACGTTTATCTATCATGGGGTTCCCGATGGAACGTGTATCGCAACGAGTAATGATGACCTACTTATTACGTGGAACAAACACCCAGCCAATCCGGTGATTCCAGTGCCAAAACCGGGGGAGAAGGGACACGGCGAATATGTTGTCTATGACCCGTGTGCCTGGCTGGAAGGCGATACCTACTATGCACTCATCGGAAACAGGGTACCCGGGCAAATCGGGGATGGAACGGCACTATTTAGGTCGTCCGATCTTGTAGAATGGGAATTTGTACGCTCTTTTTATCAATCGCGGCGTGAGTGGACAGATGCGGAAGAAGATTGTGCGGTCCCCGATTTTTATCCGCTGGGTAATAAGTACATGCTGCTGTTTTGTAGCCATTGGCAAGGTACACAGTATTACCTCGGTAGATTTGAAAACGAGCGGTATTATGTCGAAAACTACGGGCGCATGAGTTGGGCGGGAGGTATGCTCGGTGGCCCGCGCTCACTGTTAGACGCGCAAGGACGGCGTATCTTTTTCGATTGGATTCGGGAAATTCGCGGCACTGAAGATGAACGCGCCTCAGGCTGGTCAGGGGTTATGACACTCCCACGTATCCTTTCTCTCGCCAACACCGGTAGTTTGCAGATTGAACCGGTACCAGAGTTGGACTGTCTGCGGATGAATCCGAAAAAACGTGAAAATATGGCTGTGGATACTGATGCAGTGAATTTAGAAGATATTCAAGGGACCAGTCTTGAGTTGGCTGTTGAGATTGATCCTAATGATGCCACCGAAGTCGGCGTTGAGGTGCTCTGCTCACCAGATCAGGCTGAGCGAACTGGGGTTCTGTATGTTCCAGCGGAAGAAACTTTAAAAATCGACATCAGCCGTTCTACCTTGAACGAATCCATCCGCTATCCACACTATCGAGATGCCGGTGGCACTGCGAGATTACCGGAATCGGAGCAATTTGTCGATGCCCAGCGTGCCCCATTTGCTCTGAAAGGCAATGAAACACTTCAACTCCGTATCTATGTTGATAAATCTGTAGTTGAAGTATTTGCCAACGGTAGGCAGTGCATCACACAACGGGTCTACCCAACGCGCGTCAATAGCACCGGTGTTAGGTTGCTGAGCCGTGGTGGGCAGGCACACTTCCGATCCGTCCAGGCGTGGGAGATGGCACCAGCGTTTTGAGAGACGACTCTATGATTGATCCGAAATTAGACGGAAAAGTGGCACTGATTACGGGTGCCAACCACGGTATCGGTGCCGCAACAGCATTGGCACTCGGCAGACAAGGCGTGAAAGTATTTGCCTCATTTTTTCGTCCGTCCTGTCAATACACCGAAGGAGAACTGAAACGTGCCGAAAAATCAGGAATCGGTGGAGATATGCTCTACCGGGCTATGCAAGAGAAGCCCATCTCTGAGCTTGTCAATCAGTTTAGAGATGCGGGAATGACAATATCTACTTTAGAGGTAGACCTTGCTGAGGAAACGAATATTTCAAAACTTTTTGATGCGTGTGAGAAAGAATTTGGTCCCATCGACATCTTGATTAATAATCATACCCACTGCGTGTTAGAGACATTTGACCCGGAACAAACTTCAACAGATGGAAGTGGTATTTTCTTATTGACTCCTGCAAACATCGATGCCCACTTTGTTATCAATTCTCGGGCTTACGCCTTGATGATGCAAGCGTATCTGAACCAATACCTTAAAAATGGATTAAGTTGGGGACGGATTGTCAATACGAGTACAGATGCCGCACATTGCCACCCGTTGAATGTTAGTTACGCAGCAAGCAAACACGCCATCGAATCCTATAGCCGCTCCGCTGCGTGTGAGTTAGGGAAATACGGTATTACAGTGAATGTCGTCGCTCCGGGACCTGTGCAGACAGGTTACATTGAACCAGAGAACGAAAAAGCGATTGCGACATCCACACCCTTAGGAAGGGTTGGTAAACCTGAAGATGTGGCTGATGTTACGGTTCTTCTCTGTTCCGAACAGGCGCGGTGGCTCACAGGACAATTGCTGTATGTTGGCGGCGGTTATCGAATACCGCAATAAATGTGAGCAGTATTTTCGCCGATAAACTAAAGCGTTAACCAGCACGTTCGAGGTAAACACAATGGCTTATGAGATCCCGAAAACAGTTTTAGGTCGGACAGGTTTGACAGTGACTCGACTCGGTATCGGTGGTGCGTATTGTGAATCTGCTGAGGTTTACCGCCGGGCAATTGATGCGGGTATTAATTACATTGATACAGCACGGGCATACAGAGATGGTGAAGATGAAAAAGTCATTGGAACAGCAATAAAAGGACAACGCGATAAACTCATTATTGCGACCAAAACACACCAACGCGATGCCATCAGCGCACGGAAAGACCTTGAAACATCTCTACAGACACTTAGCGTCGATTATATTGACATCTACCAACTGCATCATCTGAATACGCAAGACGGACGCGTTAAAGCGTTGGCACCCGGAGGCGCGTTGGAAATGGCACAGAAAGCACGAGAGGAGGGGCTTGTGCGATTCATCGGTTTGACTGGGCACGATTGGTTCCAGGTGCAAGAAGGGGTCGCCACTGGACTTTTCGATACGGTTCTCTGCTGGTACAACTGTGCGATGAAAATACCTGAACGTACTGTTTTTCCCGCAGCCGATAAACATGATACAGGTGTGGTCATTATGAATGCCTCGCGTAATGATAGACTCTTTGATGCGTCAGATGCCCCACCCTCAGAGGCATTCTATCGCTATGTGCTGAGTCATAAAAGCGTCAATGTAACGATTATGGGCTTGCGGGACATTGAACGGTTCCATCGAGTTGCCAAAGCACTCTCCGAGCAAGAGACGTTAACATCCGAGGCAAAAACGGGTTTGGAAACCTATGGCGCACAGATGCTCCAAAAAGGGAAACTATAATATTTCAAACCTATTGAAAAGGCATAAATTTACACACATCAACAGACGAACGGAGTTTTGATGAACAAAAGTGACACTAATGAAACGAACGTCCATTCTACAGAATCTTATCCACACGAAAAACGCAATTTAATTGTATTCGCCCTGAACCAAATTGTGATGCGTTTCGGCTGGATGTTCAAATCCGAGTCTGTGGTCATTCCGGCGTTTATCGACACCTACACGTCGTCTGGCACCATCCGTGGCTTGCTCCCACTTATTCTACGTATCGGACAGAGCCTACCGCAATTTTTGGTTGCGCAGCGCGTCGCCCGTATGCCGAAAAAACAGGCATTCTTCGTTTTCACAGGGTTCGGTTTCGCGATCCCGTGGTGCGTCTTGTCTCTTATATTAGGCGTAACAGACTGGTCAGCAAACATTATTGTTGCGACTTTCCTTGTGCTATGTGCCGTGCACTGGCTTGCTGTCGGTTGCAATCATCTGGCGAACGGGACGCTACAAGGTAAACTCATCAGTCCAGAAAAACGGGGACGTCTCCTTGCTTATTCTAACATCATCGGCTGTACGATTTCGATTGGCCTCGCTTTTTATCTCCTACCACGTTGGCTTTCTGATAGTGCTGCGCATTATATGGTTCTTTTCAACGCAACCGCTATCTCCTTCGGTGTTGCCGCTTTGGTGAGTTTCTGGTTTAAAGAGCTTCCGTCACGACCCCAACGTAACGCCCCGTTTTTTCAGTTTCTCGGAGACGCACTCCTCTTATTGAGATATGATAGAAACTTTCGGCGATTTGCGATTGTTATCTTGCTGTTTTACGCAATTTGGCCCCTTTTTCCACATTACACCGTTTACGGACAGCGGACCTTAGGGTTAGTCCCCTCCGGTTTTGTTGCGTTGATCGTTGCACAAAATGCGTCCAATGCCGTCGGTGCAGGCATCATGGGCAATATCGCAGACCGCTCGGGGAACCGATTGGTCTTGCGCATTCTGATATTAATCAGTGCCTGCATGCCATTGTTGGCGATTGGCATTAGTCGCATGCCTTCCGGTGTGCAATTTTATTGGATTGTTTTCGCACTTATGGGATTCACACCCGTGTCTGCTCGCATTGTCACGAACTATACGCTTGAAATCGCGCCACAAGAAAAACATCCACAATACCTCGGCGTGATGAGCCTTTTTCAAGCTATTCCGTTATTTGTTTCACCCTTAATTGGCGCACTTATTGAGACATTAGCGTTTGAACCGGTTTTCATCAGTTGTTCAGTACTCGTTTCAATCGGGTTCTTGTTGACTTTTAGACTGGACGAACCACGATTCAACCAAGGCACCTAATCACCAGCGTTTGATTATCAAGTTGGCACAGGAAAACTCACTATGGGAGAGAAGATGTCGTGCCCATTTTGTGGCACCCAAGTTGAATACGCCATCGAAAATTCCCCCGATTGGTACCGAGATCCGTCTCTACCGGTTTACCGAATTGATTGTCACGATAAATGTAAACAGTATTGGCTCGAAGCAATTTCTGATCACCCTCCACAGATTGATCCCGATATCCTTGCCTTCCTCGACTCCCTCAATGATGCACAACGCACGTTTATCTCCGAATCCACACAACACACCTGCGACAACGACATTTTGATAGTTTATAACAAAAGGGGTTTACAGTTCCTTGCCACCGATTGGCACTATGCAAAAGCGGCTGTTGTGTCGTATGGATTGGATAACGCTTCATTCCGAATCAGCGGCCTTGGATTTGATATTGCGAATATGTTGTTCTTCGTGGATACTGAGAACGCTCGGTTCACACTGAGACTCTATAAGGCTGGCACGCCTTTCCATAAAATTCAATCCGAAATCTATTGGCTACAGGCACTGTGGAATAAGGGGGGTATCAAGACTCTCTCACCCGTGCCAGGACGTGATGGCAAAATGATTCAGTGTACTGCTTCAAACGATCTACCGTCGCGCTATGCGACTGCATACGATTGGATTCCGGGTGAGACGCTTAACACACTCTCCGCAGGAGAAAGAACGCCTGAACTGATTCGAGGTCTTGGCAACATGGTGGCTCGCATGCATTACGTGTCGGAAACGTTAGAATTGCCAGACTGGTTTACCCGTCCTCGGTACGGCATAGACCGGATTATTCCGAAAATTGAAGAGGCACTTGGAAATGAGACGGACGTTTCGGGGGAGGCGTTTGCCAAACTTTCTTTTCATCTTTCGCGCTTTTCACGGTTTGTTGAGGAACAGGGTGACGGACGGGAGGTTTTTGGACTGATTCACTCGGATCTGGAACCCCATAATATCATTGTCTCAAAGGGCCAGCCCTGCCCAATCGACGTAAGGGAATTCGGGTTTGGCTACTATCTCTCAGACATTCTAACGCTTTCACACCCATTGCGTGAGGACGAACGGACAATTTTCTTTGACGGTTATCAAGAAGTGCGTCCACTCCCGAAACATTACCCGCAACAGTTGGCTTTATTTGAGGAGATACGCGCGTTGTGACCTAAACGGTAAGCGCGGGACAGGAAATATTTCTATGAAGGATACAATCTATGGCAATAAAGAATATCCTGTTTGATCTTGACGATACACTTGCTGTAGAGGGTGCTTCTGCGGACGCGGCATTTTTGGCAACGTGTGAGCATGCGCATAAGAAACACGGCATTGACCCGAAAGTCCTACATCAGACAGTTCGTCATCACGCAGGCGAGTTGTGGCGTGCCTCGGCAACCATTACCTACTGCCGCGCTATCGGTATAAGTTCATGGGAGGGTTTGTGGGCGCGCTTTCTCGGTAACGATTCTAATCTAAAGAACCTTCGTATGTGGGCACCTACCTATAGGCGTGAAACGTGGTTTCGTGCAATCGCTGATCACGGCATAAGTGACGTGTCCTTTGCCGAACAGTTGTCCACCACCTTTATGTCTGAACGACGCTCACGGCATGTTCTCTTCTCCGATGTTGAAGATACCCTAACAAACCTTCGGGGAACCTATCAATTAGCTCTCGTTACCAATGGGGTACCTGATCTACAGCGCGAGAAGATTCAGGGCACTAAACTGGGGCAGTACTTTGATGAAATCCTGATTTCAGGCGAAGTGGGTATCGGGAAGCCAGATTGCCGAATTTTCAAATTAGCACTTGAGTCACTTGCTGCTTCGTCGCCCGAAACAGTAATGGTTGGGGACAGTCTGACGCGTGACATCTTCGGAGCACAACAGGCTGGACTCAAAGGAATTTGGCTGAATCGCTCAGGGAGCAAGCCAACCAATCAGGTCACCCCAGATGCTCAAATTACCAGTCTGAACGAGATGCAGGAACTATTGCTGACTTTAACTGACGAGAAAGGAATATAAGACTTGTTCCGTTTTTCAGATTCAGGTACAACAATCAGACGTAAAACTTAATCTTGGAGGAAAAGATGAAACACATTTATCATAAAGAGGATGCCGAAGTCGTCCGCATCGAAGGTGAGGCACCCAGAACGTTATATACACTCGTTGAGCCGAATACTGTCGGTACTGTCCATTTTGCGATGGGACTTGAAGAGGTCGATCCCAATAGTGAAATTCCTCTTCACTCCCATAGCGAAGCCGAAGAGATTATTTTTGTTTATGGTGGACAAGGCAAAGCGTTTGTCGGTGATGAAGTCGCCGATTTAAAGCCCGGTACAGTTATCTATCTCCCACCCAACGTGGAACACCGCTTTGTTAATACAGGCGATGAACCGCTCTGGATTACATGGACGCTTTCACCGCCGGGTTTTGAGAAACAGATCCGCCGGATTGCAGAGGGTTCTGCTGGTATGGAAGTTTTTAGCCAGTCCTAAAATACTCCTAAATTTTGGAGGAACTGTGAATTGAATTGTGGAGGATTTAGAAAGTGAATATTGCAGCGTGGGTTTCAGTCGCCTCTTCAAAGAACTTTACCTATAAAGTAGAGGCGCAACGCCCCTGGAGTTCTAAAACAATTCTTGAATTATTGGAACAGACCCGTCAAGAATTTGAAAAACTCATGGGACCGGGACCAGACGTTGTTATTCAAGTGGAAGATCGTCTCTGCGAACCTAACGACTATGGCGCGCGATCTGAGATAGACAGACAAATTTACTCCCTTCGAGAGCACTTCAGAAAAATCAAAATTATCTGCGAACTCCCGATGGGTTATGGTTATACAGAGTCTGAGCGGGATCTGGCGTATCACTTTTTCGTTTATGAACTTTTGCAGTGTTGGATCGGCGGAGCAGTCTCGAACAACTATAGGCTGATTGTTGAAGCGATTACCCAGTATATGACGGGTTGGGTACTCGTCTACTTGGGATGGTGTAGCGAAGATCTATTGGTCCAGGAGCGAGTGAGCTGGCTGGAAATGGCAGAAACTGAAGATCCACCCTATACAACTATTGCCATATACAAACTTCTGTTCGATGATATGTATGCAGTCGAGCCAGAGAATCTATTTGCTTTTTGTAGAGATTTAGCCAACTGTTTCCGTCAACAACGCAACCGAGAGGAAATAGACATCCTACCGGTCTTGCAGTACTACTTGGGAATAGAGGTGGAAGAAGAGTAGAAAAGTAATACTAAAAGATAATCAAACTTCATTCAGTTCATATTTAGAGAGATTTTGCCATCAACAACGATGGCTTGTTAGATGCTACGGCGATTGGATTCCCGTTTCAGCCAGTAGCGAATACCTTTACCGGCATACGGTTCAGATGCATAACGTGGAATCACATGTAAATGTGCATGAAATACCGTCTGTCCAGCCACTGCGCCACAATTCCAACCCAGATTGTAACCTTGCGGGTTGTACTGAGCATCAAGCAAGGCTTTAACTTCTGTGAGCAGTGAAAATGTGGCGGCAATTTCTTCTTCGGTGAGATCAAACACTGATTCTTGATGTGCTCTTGGAATAATGATCCCAGAGCCTTGCAGGATCGGATGTTTTAGATCTATAAAGAGACTCAGCTGGTTCTCAAGTAGAATATCATTGTCGTTGACTTTTGGTGGACAGAACGGACAATCCACGGTATATCTGTCTCCTAACTAATATTTTTATTTTACAGCACAAAATAAATGAACAATGCGAGGCACGGAAACCTCGCACTACCACACCATCCGCCTTTAGGAAGGCATCCACGTCCGCGGGGCAATTCCTTCAACATGGGTTTTCACATCCACAACCGCCGGTCTGCCCGAATCAAACGCCTGGTCCAGCGCGCTCGCGAGTTCACTCGGTTTGTTGACCGTGATTCCGAGACATCCCATCGATTCCGCCATTTTCGCGAAATCCGCATCTGGGAACAACCAGAGCTCATCAGAACCGGAGGTCCGACCGCCGTAAACCGACTCAACGCCGCCCTGTTCTTGGTTCAGTGAATGGTTGTTGTTTACCACAATAACAGCGTTAATCCCAGATTTCATCGCCGTATCCAGTTCCGTCATGTGATACCAGATACCGCCATCACCCGTGAAACAGAGCACCGGTCTATCGGGTTTTGCACACTTCGCCCCCATCGCTGCGGGAACACCCCATCCCAACGAACCTGAACATCGTATGAAAGACTGATCGGGATGCTTAAAATCAATCATTGTGCCGGTCCAGATGCCTGAATGCCCCGTATCGGAGACGAGGATCGCATCTGAGGGTAGATAGTCAGTCAATTCACGGCAGAGACGTTCTGGGAGCATCGGTAACAGATCCGAGTTCACCTTCCCACTAACATCCTTTCTCCAGTTTTTCACTAATTCTTGGACGCGCGCCACCCATTCAGTGCGCAGTGCCGAGGCTTCCGAGGCTTCAAGCATCCGACGGAGTGTATTCCGCACATCTCCCTGCATGCCTAACTGGATTGGATAATTGCGTCCCAGTTCATCGGGATTAATATCGAGTTGGACAATCGGTGTGCCTTGTGGGGGAATCTTATACCCGCTGGTCACCTGTCCACCGGTGTGGCTCCCAATAAAGAAGACAAGGTCTGCTTCGCACACGGCTTGATTCGCACACGCCCGCGAGTATGAACCGGGTGTGCCGACTGCCAAGGGGTGATCACTGGGGAACATCGCCTTCGCATTCAATGAGGTCGCCACTGGAATCGAAAGCTTCTCCGCCAATGCAACAAGTTCTGCGCGTGCATCTGATGCTGTTACACCGCCACCTGCTACAATGATAGGGCGTTCCGCTTCAGTAAGCAGCCTGATAGCTTCTGTGACCTTTTCTGCTTCTGCTTCTGGTCGGAACGGTGGTAATTCGGTAAACGCCTCTTCAACGATAACCTCAAGGTCCCCCTCCCGATCAATGACCGATGACCCCGCAATACCTTCAAAATCCAGATGCGCTGGTCCCGGTGTCCCCGTTGTCGCAGCGCGGAAGGCTTGCCGTAGATAGAAGGGAAGCTGCTCGGGTGTCGCGACATACGCGCTGTATTTGGTAACCGCAGAAAACGGATTGACGTGATCTACCTCTTGATAGGCATGCCGTTGTTGGTTGATTTGGTTTTCCTTGCCAGTCAGCGCAATCACCGGTGAACAAGCAAGATAGGCATCTTGTAACCCTGCAGCGAGGTTGACCGCGCCAACCGACTGCGCCATACAGAGGCTGGGACCCCGTTTCACGCGGGCATAGGCATCCGCCATATACGCCGCTGCTTTCTCACCGTGTGTTTGAACGCGTTTGATCCCAAGATTTTCCATCTCCATTAAAGCCCGGGGTCCGATGTAAGGCATGAAAAAAACGTGGGTAATTCCATAACCGTGGACAGTTTCAGCAATAAACTTAGCACCTGTCATTTTCGGCATAATTTTTCTCCTCTGCTTGGCAACGCCGAAAGCCGAAGCCATTCCATAGCAACTAATGTCGGAACAAACTTGCCCTACAAAAGTAGCGTAGCTTGCAACTGGATAGATATAAATCCATTTTAGCAGTTTTCAGCACAACTTACAAGCATCAACTTCAGGAAAAATAAATTTAACAAGAAACCGCTAAACGTGCTATAATTACACCACCGATTCCAAAAGCCTCAAAATCACATCAGAAGTTTTCCACAGATGCGGAAATCTATCTACTTCCGCAAGGAGGAAAGTGCTATGAAAAGGCTACTCTATCTCTTCACTCTCATCCTCACGTTTGCAATACTTTTACCCAACGGACACACGGAACCAGTTGTCACAGATGGACTTGTGAGTTATTGGACGTTTGACCAGAAAGACATCGCTGGGGGAAGTGTCAAAGATGTCTGGGGTGAAAATGATGGAAAGATAGTGGGTGCCCCGAAAATCGTCGGTGGACACGTTGGAGAAGCTCTGGAGTTTGACGGGAGTGACGATTACGTCAATCTCACAAATCTCGGCGACTTTGGCGAACAAGTCGCGACATCCACCTTTGAAGCGTGGGTCAAAACAAGTTTCAAGAAAGATTGGACGACGCTTTTCAAAGTCCTCGATCAGGGCTGTAATATGGCATGGGCAATCGATGTCAATCGTAGTGCGAAAGCAGGATTCCCATTCGCTGCGGACATCGTTCACTACTACGTCCGCCAAAAATCGGCGGCAGGGTGCAACGCAATCGCTGTTGAAATTGAGTTTGCGCTGTCGGATGGCAAATGGCACCATATCGTTTTCGCAATTGAAGATGCAGGCGAATCCGAGGTTAGCATCTATATGGATGGAGAACCACAAGAGGTTATTGTGGGTGATGCTAAAAAACTTGATACTTTTATTCCGTTTGTGGAGCCCGTCTATATCGGTGCTGCAAACAACCGTGGAAATGTCGAACGTTTCTTCCCCGGTATCATTGATGAAGTTCGTATTTACGATCGACCCCTGACTGATGCCGAAGTGCGTCGAAACTTTGAATCGAAAATTGGATTGTCCGTTGATGCAACCGAGAAGTTGCCTCTTGTATGGGGAACTCTCAAAAGGGCACGATAACATCACAAGGAGTATACATGCTAACACCCGATGAACAATGGTTCTTTGATCACCACGGATTCATCATTCTCCGCAAAGTCGTTCCGCCCGAGGACCTCAAATATATAATTAAACTCGCTAATCAGTGGCACGACGTGACGCTGGATGAATTACCATCACCGCTAACTTCTACTTCCCGTACCGGTGCACATTCACCAACGATTGCGCATTGGATTAACCATATCCAATACGGTGATCCAGTATTTCAACGACTTGTACTCAACTTAGAGATTATGCGGGTGATTATTGCCCTCACGCGCGGCACACCTTGCCTTGTTGATTGTGCGCTGACTAAGAATTACAAGACCTCCGACGACATCAACTTCCATGCCGCCGGTCAAGATTATAGTGTTGAAGCATCAGGGCCTCGCGCAGGTTTCCTTAACGCCGGTATCTCCTTAGTTGACGTACCACCCGGAACAGGGTTTGTCTGTCTGCCGGGGAGTCATAAACGAAACTTTGAACCACCTGATAACCTTTCGATTTACGATGGCCCCCCTACGGTTGTTAATGTTCCTATCAATGCAGGCGATTGTGTTATCTTTACAGAAGCACTCTATCACGGGGGCAGACGCTGGACAGAAGATTATCCACGCTTTACCATCTTTAACCGTTATATTGATAATGGATCACACAAAGCTTTGCCGATTGAGAGATATAAACATCTGATCTCGGATGAAGTCTATGAGTTGGAACAGCCCGCGATTCAAGGACAACGCAAACAAGTAGTAGAGCGAATCATCAATGATTTAGAAAAACCTTGAGAGGTTACGATGCCCGCCTCACAATTTCCTGAGCATAAACCAGCAAAATATGCTGATTTTCTCTTCAATTTGCGTAAGTCCTGATTTTTTTATGGAATTTCTCCTAAATCTTGCCTTTTATGCAACCTTCCCGCCCGCAGCACCTCTCTTAATATTATGAAAGACAATATGTTTTTGGAGATAACGCATGCAAAACAGCGACGTTGAATTGATTCAACAGACCTTGGCGGGTGACCAGCGTGCTTTCAGCACACTTGTACAGAAGTACCAAAAGCCTATCCATGCGCTCGTATGGCGGAAAATCGGCGACTTCCATATCGCCGAAGAAATCACGCAAGATATATTCCTTAACGTTTACAAAAAACTGCCGACATTGAAAAATTCAAATCAATTTGTCGGATGGCTTTATGTAATTGCAGCCCGCCAATGTATCGCTTGGTCGAAAAAGAAACGGATTCCGATGGAATCGTTAGATGCTATGCCGCCAGAAGAATTAGAAGAGTTGGCTTATGTGCAATATCACACTGAACAACAAGAAGAGGTTGTGAGTGAACGGCACCGCGAAGTCGTCAAATATCTCCTCCAAAAGTTACCGGAGAGCGAACGCACTGTTGTTTCGCTCCACTATCTCGGTAACATGACCTGTGAAGATATCAGCAAGTTTTTGGGGGTATCACCGAACACCGTCAAGAGTAGGCTTCACCGCGCCCGTAAACGATTGAAGAAAGAAGAACAGATGGTTCGTGACGTTTTGGGGTATTTCCAATTCTCGACGAGGTTAACCGAGAATATCCTGCAAGAAATTGCGCGTATCACCCCCCCCGCACCAGTAGGCAGCAAGCCGTGGATGCCGTGGGCAATAACCACCTCAACCGCTCTCTTCGTGATACTGCTAATGGGAAGTGGTGTACAGCACTTAGCACGCTTTCAACAGCCGTATAATTTGGATGCCACATCTGAAATGACCGTTGAACTTGTTGACGCGCCCACTGTCCCTGATTTAAGACGAAAACCCAGTGTGAGAAACCAATTTGGGAATTCCGATGCCCCGGGGAAAAATGCCGGAAATGCTGCGCTCGGAAAAAAAACATCGCAAATTGTCGCAGATCCATCAAAACGAAAAGAGAGACCAGTGACAAAATCAAAATGGGTTCTAACCGGAGGGCCGGAAGGCACGTCAGGTGGAAGCGTCGGTCTTTTTGCTACAGCCAAAAAAACTTTCTACGCTGTTGCAACAAGGGGGATCTACCGCTTGACAGAAGCTGCGACAGCTTGGACTCTTATCTGTGAAAGCAGTCCGACCCGTCAGTTTCAGATGCCGATGGCAGAATCAAGGGACACCCTCTATATTTTAACCCCGGATGAATTATTAACCTCAACCGATGAAGGTAAAACATGGGATTCGCTTGGTTCGCGACCAGAAGGACGCGCTTTTGAGTTACTCATTACAGACGAAGCGTTTTACCTTGTTTTTGAGACAGGCATGTTTCGGTCTAATGATGCCGGCAGGAGTTGGATTCCGATGATTCAGGATTTGCATGCTGATATTACAAGGAGGAACGAATCGCCGGACATATCAATTTCCGATGCTGCCGCGCTTAATAATGTCGTATTTGTAGGAACGAACCGAGGACTTTATCGTATTACTACAGAAAATTGGGAGAAGTTACCGTTCTATGGTCCGGAATTTATTAATTCCTTGATAGTCACAGAGAACAAACTCTATGTTATAGCAGGTTCTGATCTTACACGGCATGCGGATTCGTTCAATGAATCGCTTGCCCTGGATCATTCAGTTCAAGTTTTAACATTGCCCCCCAGGATTTTTCGTTCAACCGACTTAGGTGATACATGGGTTGATATTTCACCAATAGAAGGAAAAGGGACAGGTGGCAGAATGTGGATGGAACTCCCCCCTACAGATGACGACTCTCGACTTCAAATGTTCAGTGGTATCCAATTGGTTGCAGTCGGCAAAACACTCACAGTGATGGGAACCGGTGTTCTGCTGCGTTCAAACGATGGCGGAGATACATGGATCACCATCGGTGCTAATCGGAATACATTGAGTCAGAGCGTTTTTCCGGTTGTCGCGTTAGATGAGCATAATTTTTACGCCTCCGACATTTCTGGAATAGCCCGATCAACAGATGCCGGTGCTTCGTGGCAGCTATTTTCTACTGGAATGATAAATTCTCACGTCCAAGGTTTGATTGCTCTTGAGAAGGCTCTCTACGCACTAACCCCTGAAGGTATCGCCAAATCAACGAACTTTGGAGAATCTTGGACATTCGTTCAGGTGGACAGGGGTAGTAATACCGTGAAAAAAGGAAAACCAAAAAAGAAACAGAGAGCACCAGATTCACTGAGTCACGTGAAGATTGAGAAAATTAATGATTCGATCTATGCCAGCAACAGTACAACCGATAAGGTTGAACTTTTTGGACTCTCATCTGATGGAGATGTTCTGGAACCTGTTCAACGGATGCCAGTTTTTGCTGAAGATACGTTGCAAGTTGAATGGCAGAAAAAATTTAAAAATGCCCCCGGCAGTGTGAGTGAATTGAGTCGCCAACGACGAGCAGATATGCCTTGGATCATTGAAGAGAGACTCACGAATGGCGGATTTACAATTGCTGACGACACTGTTTTCATGGAATACCGACGGAAACTCTACAGGTGGCAAAAAGGAGAAATACAATGGTTCTATACAGGTCTTTTAGATGCCAGCGAACGCGCTGCGGGTGCTGGTATATCAAAGGGTCTCACCCTGGCTGCTTCTCGCAAGTTGGTCTACGCCAGTAAACGAGATGGCTCTCTATTCCAATCGTTTAACAATGGGGACATCTGGAAAGAGATTACTTCAAATCTACCTTTCCAATTTGCATATTTCAAAGATATAGTATTCGCGGGTCTGACGGTTTATTTGGTAACAGATCAGGGTGTCATGAATTCACACGACGGTATCAATTGGAATACGCTAACTGATACTGACGGAAACCGCCCTATTATCACTCAGATAGCAGTAGATGGGAATAGTGTTTACGGTGTTTGTAATCAAGGTGTATATCGAATCAATGCCCAGACAGATACGTGGCTTCGGATTTCATCTGAAGTTCCGTACAATGTGACGGCTATAGCTGTTGACAACGATTGGCTCTACATTGGCACGCGCCATCGCGGTGTCCTCCGTATGCAACTGAGTGAACTGTAAGGCGGCATCTTATGAAATATATCAGGACGGAACATTTCGGAGTTATATGCCTCCTCTTGATGACCCCTTTGATCATCTTCGCTGCACCTCACGAACCCTCTCCTGCTGGCGGCGGTTGGCTTGAACTGAATCCCAAGCTGCCACTTTTGCAAACCAAAGCACCGTGGTTTCCTGATTATCTGGGTCCACTGACGATTGAGGCATGGGTATATATAGACAAACCACCGAGTATCCAAGATGTCATATCGCTAAATGCTGGCTCCCATGTCACCTTCTCCATAATAAGCCAAACAGACCGTTTCATTTGTGCCATCGTTGGTGATGGATATCAAGCCAGGCCCGCTATCTTCACAAGCGGAGTCGAAGGGGGATCCGGAAAAATATGAGGAACGCTACCTACCAGGCGGTGGGTCTATTACGTGGGCATAATTGATGGAGGCTCTACTGTCGGATGCAGCGGCTCTATATCAGGACTAACTCCAGGGAGCTATCTGGCATCTGCGAATGTACCTCTCCTTGTCGGAGGTATTCCCCTTTTAAAGGGCAACGGACTCAAAACTGTTCCTGCCTCCGGGATGTATATTGATGAACTAAGAATCAGCCGTGTTGTTCGTTACGGGGCCGGGAAATACGAGGCACCCACACAGGCCTTTACCTCAGATGATGACACGTTGGGTTTATATCATTTTGACGGAAAATCAACCCATCGTTATGAGGACGCCTCCTCGCACCAGATTCCGTTAATCCGCGTTAAATAGAAGTGTGAGTCCGAATCAAACCGGTGAATGTTTTGAACTTTAGTATTGTACAAAAATCTTTCCTTACCCTTTACTAATAGGACTTGCGCAGATAGGCGATAAATTGTCTGATTACCAACAGATATATTTTGGAAATATATGTATTTCTCAGAAGCAGCGTGGCTCGTAGTAGCCTAATTCATTACGCTTTGCGTAAGTCCTATCAAAGAAAGTTTACTCCATGATTACATGGGAAAACAACTTCAAAAGCCTACCATTTCTATCAATATTGCGTAAGTCCTATCTTGATTAATAGACGCGCCTGCCTAAGTTACCTTTCTATTCCTTAATTTTAAATCTTCTCCAAAAACACCGAGTGTAGTATAATAGTATCTCAAAGCGGTTGAAAATGAAACGGACGCGGCGAATGTAACACACTTGTAACACTTACAATGCTGTGTTTCCAATAGACGCGCCGACTTAAACATTCACAACCTTTCATCGTCTTAAAATTACAGACCTATCTAAAATAAATCAGGAGGAACAGAAATTTGCACTACCAAAAACCAATTTTCTATTGGTTATTCATCTGCCTTGTTCTGATCGCCATACCTATGCCCGCCTTTGCTGGCGATTGGCCGACATGGCGAGGACCGAATCAAGACGGCACCTCCACCGAAACGGGGTTAATCTCAACCTGGTCACCCGAAGGTGAAAACCTTCTCTGGAAGGCGGAATTTATAGGACGCTCTACACCGATCGTCCTCAACAATAGAGTCTACGTCATCGGACGTGTCGGCAAAGATATTACCGAACAAGAACGTATCGCCTGCTTCGATGCAGAAACCGGTGAGCTGCTCTGGAATTATCAATTCAACGTCTTCCATACCACAATTACCTTCAACCGAGTTGGATGGACGAGCCTCGCTGGCGATCCCGAAACAGGGAATATCTATGCACACGGCGTTCAAGGACTCTTCTTCTGCTTCGACAAGGATGGAAACATCCTTTGGTCGCGTTCACTCACAGAAGAATATGGACGGATATCGGGATACGGAGGACGCGTTCATACGCCGATTATTGCCGGTGACCTCGTCGTGATTAGTTTTCTCAATGCAGGCTGGGGTGATCAAGCGATGACACGTCATCGCTATTTCGCTTTCAACAAACATACCAGTGAACTCATTTGGATATCAACTCCCGGCGGTAGACCGTTAGATACAACCTACTCCACCCCTGTCGTTGCGAATATCGACGGACAACAACTCATTATCGGTGGCAATGCGGATGGCAGTATCTATGCCATGCAGCAAAACACTGGGGAGATGGTCTGGGGATTTAAACTGAGTCAGCGCGGTATCAATACATCCGTTATCGTCTCAGGCACGAAAGTCTACGCTTCACATAGCGAAGAAAATATCGATAATACAGAAATGGGACGTGTCGTGTGTATTGACGCAACGGGTACCGGAGATGTTACCCAAACGCATGAGGTCTGGCGATACGACGCGGTTAACGTCGGATACGCATCGCCTACGATTCATGGCGAACACCTCTATGTCGTGGATAACTCCGCCAACGTTCACGCTGTTAACGCTGATACCGGTGAACGCCTCTGGATACACAACATCGGCAAAGTCGGCAAAGGTTCACCTGCCTGGGCAGACGGTAAACTCTACGTCGCAGAAGTCAACGGTGTATTTGCTATCCTGCAACCCAGTGAAACGAAATGTGAAACGCTTAGTAGCCAAGAGATAAGCCGAATAGACGACGAGCATTATGTCGAAATTTACGGTTCACCTGCTATCGCCGATGGACATATCTACTTCACCACAGAAGAACACCTCTACTGTATCGGGAAGGAAAACTAATCTATGAGAAATTTTATCCCAATTTATGCTGTTTTGATTGTGTGTCTGCTTGTTATCGGTTGTGCCAGCAAGGAGATAACACCAGAACCCGTGGAGATGTCAACGGCTCCAGCTGTCTCGCTCCTGATTGCGCCTGCTGAGAAACTCACCTCCGGGGAACCGGTCGAATTCAGCGTTATCAGTTTTGATGTAGATGGAAAACAGACAGGTGCAGTAGCACTTATAGAATGGACATCAACTGGCTTGATGGGTACACTTCAAGACGGACGCTTCACACCCGATAAAAGCGCGGGCGCACATGCAGGCACGGTTACCGTCACATCAGGCGATATGAAGGCGACTGCGCGTGTGCGCGTTATTCCATCGCTGCCGTGGACAGAGGACTTTGAGACAATCGAACTTGAAAAATCACCAGTTCACTGGATCGGATCGACTGGCAAATTCTTTGTGCGCGAGATAGAAGGCAATAAGGTTTTAGTCAAAACCCCTGCCAGAGTCGGTTTAGACCGATCTAACGTTTTCCTGGGTCCCTCAACAATGAAAAATTATCAAATCCAAGTTGACCTGATGGGGACAAGAAATAAACGCAGACTGCCGGACATGGGACTCATTGCGAACCGCTACACATTGGACATGCAGGGTAGACACCAACGCCTGCAAATTCGTTCCTGGGCATCAGACTTACGGATGGCAAAAACAATTGATTTCTCATGGGAGACGGATGTCTGGTATACAATGAAAATGATGGTAGAAACGACGGAGAATAAAGCGATCATCCGTGGCAAGGTCTGGCGCAGCGGCGAATCTGAACCGGAAGCATGGACGATCACGGCTGAAGATCCATTACCTAATCACGAGGGAAGCCCAGGTATTTACGGCTACTCCCCAGCTAATATCCATTACGACAATCTAAAAGTATGGTAATTGGTTGTTAGTTATTGGTTTTTAGTCCAGCACGGATTGTAAAACTTAGGTGTCCCGTAACGGCTATACGTCTTAACAGACAACCGAAAGGCTGCGTAGCAGCCGTACTGACAACTGATAACCTCAAAAGGAGTCATTCAATTGAAACCTCTTTGGAAATCACGATTTACCGACATCATAAAACTTGCAGTGCTTCTCGTATTTGCGGTATCCACTGCCTCTGCGGAAACAGAGATTGCCCTATGGGGTGGTACGTTAAGCCGTAATATGGTCTCTGAGGAAAAAAATGTTCCCGCGAGTTGGGATATGGAAACCGGCGAAAACATTAAATGGACAGCAGAACTCGGTTCGCAAAGTTACGCGGGACCGCTTATCATTGGTGGAAAGGTCTTTGTCGGTACGAACAATAAAGCATTGCGCAACCCCAAACTGACAGGCGACCGCGGGAATCTTATGGCGTTTCGCGAATCCGATGGCGAATTCCTCTGGCAAGCAACACACACGAAACTCACTTCAGGACGGGTTAACGACTGGCCTCTACAAGGCATCTGTTCCACACCGTATATTGAAGGTGATCGACTTTACTACGTCTCCAATCGATGTGAAGTCGTCTGTATTGATACTGAAGGTTTCCTCGATGGTGAAAACGACGGTCCCTTTACAGAAGAAACAGAAACAAGTGAGATTGATGCCGACATCATCTGGAGTTACGATATGATGGACGAGTTGGATGTTTTTCCTCATAATCTCGCGACCTGCTCACCACTTGCTGTTGGTGACCTGCTCTTTTTAGAAACGAGTAACGGCGTTGATGAAGGACACATCCATATTCCCTCGCCCGATGCCCCCTCCTTTATCGCTTTAAACAAGAACACAGGTGAACTCGTCTGGGAGGATGCCTCCCCTGGAGAAGATATACTGCACGGGCAGTGGTCAAATCCGGCTTACGGCGTTATCAACGGTGTTCCACAAGTTATCATCCCCGGCGGCGATGGCTGGGTCTACGCCTTTGCACCGGAAACCGGTAACATCATCTGGAAGTTTGATTGTAACCCGAAAGATTCTGTTTGGGAACTCGGTGGTCGTGGTACACGCAATAATATCATCTCAACGCCTGTCGTTTATGATGGCAAGGTCTTTGTTGCTGTCGGTCAAGATCCGGAACACGGCGAAGGCGTGGGACACCTCTGGTGTATTGATGCCTCACAAACCGGTGATGTTACCGAAACAGCGGGGGTCTGGCACTTCGGTGATGAGCAGTTCAATCGTACGATGTCCACTGTAGCGATTGCGGATGGACTCCTCTATATTTCGGATTTGAGTGGTTTCCTCTACTGTTTAGATGTAAGCACCGGAGACCTTTATTGGAAACATGACACCTTCGCTGCCATTTGGGGTTCGCCTTACGTTGTAGATGGCAAAGTTTACCTCGGCGACGAAGACGGCGATGTGGTTATCCTAAAAACAGGTAAAACGAAGCAGGTGCTGTTTGAAACGAACCTTGGCAGTGCTGTCTATACGACACCTGTTGCAAAAGATGGTGTGCTTTACATCGTAACCCGCAATACATTGATTGCGATAGAAGAGAAGTAATGAACCTTACCCGAAAAATTGCGGAAGCTCAAAAAACACTCGATGCACACGTCCGGGAGATTGTCAAATGGCACTTCAGTCCAAAGACGGGATCTCCCTTCTGGCTGGAATTCGCAGAAAACCTCGACTTTAATCCGAGAAAAGAGATTGGCGGCTACGCCGACCTCAAGTGTCTTGGGCATTTCCAAGACGAATGGCTTCGTGGGGGTCCCGTGCGTCGCTGGGTGCCGAAGGCTTACGCCAACGAACCGATTTACGTCTTTGAAACGGGTGGATCGACAGGTGTCCCGAAGTCTCGGATTAGCATTCACGATTTCCATATTGACTATGAATTGTTCAGTAAAACGCTGTCCGACGAAGGTTTTCCACCAGGGAGCGATTGGCTGATGTTGGGTCCAACGGGACCGCGTCGCTTACGCCTTGCTGTTGAGCATCTGGCACAGCATCGAGGGGGTATCTGTTTCCACGTAGATCTCGATCCGCGTTGGGTGAACCAGCTCGTGCGTTACGGGAAAAATGAGGAGCTGGACGCGTATAAAAATCATGTCATATCGCAGGCACTCAACGTGTTGCGCGCTCATGAAAACGTTCAATGTCTCTTCACAACACCGAAACTGCTGGAGGCACTCTGCGAAAAAATTGCCTTGCCAAAGGCGGGTATCAAAGGTATCTTTTGTGGCGGCACGGAGATGGACGCACAGTTTCATCGCTTTGCTCGCGAGGAGCTTGTTCCCGGTATCGACTTTATCCCAACCTACGGCAATACGCTCATGGGTTTAGCTACCTGTAAACCGTTCAATCCGGCAGACAATTACGCTATTATCTACTATCCGCCGCAACCGCGCGCTGTCATTGAATTGGTCAACCCCGAAAACCCAGAGGAACCTGTCGATTACGGCGAAACTGGACGTGTTATGCTCACGACGTTGACGAAAGAGTTCTTCATGCCCCGTTTTTTGGAGCGTGACGAAGCCGAGCGCGCCGAACCGATTCCGGAATACCCTTGGGATGGCGTTGAAAATCTTCGTTTGCTCACAGAACTTCAAGAGAGTGTTGTTGTTGGAGTCTATTAATTTCTCTAAATCAAAGGAGGCACTCATGGAACGAATTCAGACCGTCGAAATTGAGGACCCTGTCTACGAAGAAACCTATACCGCTCATATCCAAAAAAATGGGGACGGGTGGATTGGGTGGATACCAGAGGTTCCTGAAGTAAAATGCGAAGAAAACACGCAAGAAGTATTGCTCAAAACCCTCGTGAAAGATCTGCATGAAGCCTTAGTAACTGAACAAGAAGCCTGGGAAAAGCAGTTCGAGAAAGACGTGAAAGCAGGACATCTCGATGATCTTCGTGAGGAGGCCCTTGCGGACTTACAGGCAGGCAGATGCATTGATCTATAAAACTAACCGTAGATTTTGGGGGTTTTATCGAAACCTCCCGCGAGAAATCCAACGACTTGCAGACAAGAAGTTTCAACTACTCAAACAAGATCCAACGCACCCTTCCTTGAATTTTAAGAAAATTGGGACAGATTGGACCGCACGAATTAACAAGAATTATCGAGCAGTGGCAATTGAGGAAAATGGAACTTTCGTCTGGGCCTGGATTGGAAAACACGATGAATATATGAGACGGATCCGATAACACTGTTTTTAACGAGATCAAAGACCTCTTTAGCATAAGTCGATAAACACGAAAAAGGAGTTTGAATATGATAACGAAAATTGAAAAAGTCTTCCGATCCCCCTATTCGGTACCGAACGGTTTGCAAGTCACAGACGAAGGTTTGTGGATCGTCGACCAGATTACCGATAGAGTCGCCTTAGTTGAAATTACAGCAGACGAGGATTATACCGTGCCGAAACTCATCCGCGACATTCCGAGTGAATCTTCCAACACGAGCGGAATGACGTACGGAGGCGGCGCGCTCTGGTTAGCCGCAAATGGATCTGGAGAACGCTGGCGTCCCGTCCGAGATACAGATGCCGAGACAGGCGAAGTTTTCAAAGTCGATCCTGCAACCGGTGAAACTCTCGGACGCTATCCGATACCCGACGGCGGTGGAACACACGGGATCGAATACGACCACTACGATGAAGGACATCTCTGGGTCCAGACGCTTAAGAATCAGGTCACGCATAAGGTGAGAATTTCGGATTGGTCTGTCCAAAAAACGCTCCCGTTGCCCCACGGACGTGGACACGGCATGATTCGCGTTGAAGACGGACTTTGGTCAACGCATACCTCTGATAGGGTCATCGTCAAACTTGACCTTAATGACGGCACGCCGCTTGATGTGATTGAGGTTCCTGAAGATTGTCCCGAACCGCATGGGTTATCCATTTACGGTGACGATTTTCTCTACTGCGATGCCTCCTCCGGGTGGGTAGCGAAAATTACATGGTGAAATGATACACATTCCAATTTTACGCGCCGGACGTTCTTACAGAAGTCTGAATACCGTTAGCGTGTCACACATAAAAACAGGCGAACCTTTAGTCGAGGTAAGCCAAGCCAACCGCGGATTGATAGCGAAAGATCTTGTTGATATCGGCCTCCAAAAAGAGACACTTGGACAACGTTCCGTCGCTGAACTGATCTCTATTTGCAAGGCGGCAGCGCGCCTTTTCACAACGGCGACGCTGCCGCTTGACGGCACAGAGCAATCCCCGACAGACTATATTCGACAGGTCTCTGGGACAACTGGTTTGCCTGAATCTCTCTGCCGACAGAATCTGCTCAAGATTCAAGGGGTTTTGGAAAACATCGATACAGTCTTAGACGGACTCACCCGCGGCTTGGATTTAGGAGTCCTTGATAGGGGTTGGGGCACCCAAAACGGACGGACGTTGAGTTACGTCTGTGAGACAGACTCACTCGGTGCTGTGTTGCCCAGCAATTCGCCGGGTGTTCATTCCTTGTGGGTACCTGCAATTCCCTTGAAAGTCCCACTCGTTCTGAAACCGGGCCGCGAGGAGCCGTGGACTCCGTATCGTATCGCACAAGCGTTCATCGCGGCGGGTGCTCCCGCAGAGGGGTTCAGTTTCTACCCAACCGATTATGCGGGTGCTAACGAGATCCTGACGCGCTGCGGACGTTCTATGCTTTTCGGTGGTGGAGCCACTGTTGCACCGTGGGTGAACACACCGCGTGTTGAGATTCACGGACCCGGACGCAGCAAGATTATCATCCACGAAAGCGAACAGAACAATTGGGAGCAGTCCCTTGATCTCATTGTAGAATCAGTCGCCAAAAACGGTGGCAGATCTTGCATCAACGCCTCGGGTGTGTGGGTAACGGCACACGGACGCGAAATTGCCGAAGCGGTGGCGGAACGCTTGGCACGTATCGAACCGAAACCGCTGGATCATCCTAATGCAGGCATCGCAGCGTGGGCGAATCCGAAAGCCGCACACGCTATCTCGTCGTTGATTGATCAGCACCTCAAAGAACCCGGCGCAACGGAATTGACAACCGGAGACCGAGTCGTCGAGTTAGACGGCTGCACCTTCCTTAGACCTACGGTCATCTGGTGTGAGGATGCAGAACACCCGTTAGCGAACACCGAATTCCCGTTCCCGTTTGTGAGTGTCGTTGAAGTACCATCAACAGAGTTAGTTGAATCTATGGGTGCAACGTTGGTTGCCACCGCGATTACTGAAGATACATCGCTCATCCGAAACCTCATAGAAACGCCGCTCATTGATCGGCTTAATTTGGGTGCTGTCCCGACGAATCAGATCTCTTGGGACAGCCCGCATGAAGGGAATTTGTTTGAGCACCTCTACAGGCAGCGCGCATTTCAACTTGGATAATACCTGAAAAACTTAAGTTTTTCAAATCTTTGGCACTACAGTTATGACCGATAACCCGAATGTCATTCTCATCTTCGCAGACGATCTCGGACGCGGTATGCTCAGCTGCTATGGGCAGCAACATTTCGAGACACCGAATATCGACCGCCTTGCGAATGAAGGAATGAAGTTCAACCACGCCTACGGTTGCGCATTTTGTGCCCCTTCCAGAGCCAGTATGCTGACAGGTCTTCACGATTGCCACGAGGGGACCTGGACCTATACCCAAGGCGGACTTTATCACAGATTGAGTGCTGGCGAGATGACTTTGGAGCAAGTTAGGGAATTGCTGCATACCACAGGTCTCCAAGCCGGTCCCGATGACATCTTCTTGGCACAAATTGCGGAACATGCTGGTTATACCACAGGACAGATCGGGAAGCTTGAATGGGGTTTCGCGACAACGGGAGCGCGCATCCGTCGGCACGGTTGGCAGTATCATTACGGCTACTACGACCACCAGCGTTGCCACGGCTTTTACCCGCCTTTTCTCTTTGAAAACGGACAACCGACACCCATCCAAGGAAATACACACGCCGACTGCGCGGTAAATCTGAACTGGGAGTCCGAGGAAAACATGGCACGCCGCAGGAACCGAGAGGGAAAAGCGGTATATTCTCAAGACATTTTCAACGAAAAAATCATTGAATTCCTTCGCGCCCATCAAGACAAGCCCTTCTTTCTCTATCATCCGTCTCAACTACCGCACGGACCGATTGCCATTCCTGACATCCACCCAGCGGTGAAAAACGTTCCAGAATTAACAACCTATGAGAAAGAATACGCCTCCATGATCCTAAAACTCGATGAGACTGTGGGGATCATCTTGGACGAACTCGAACGACTCGGAATTGACGACCGTACGATGATTGTCCTCTGCTCTGATAACGGGCACGAAGTGTATTATTTACAGGAAGGGCGCACTTCTGGTCGGAGACAGAATTTGGATGGTGAACCGTTTGATGAGATTACAACGAAATTCTATTCGGAGACGGGTGGCGATGTGTTCAACGGGAACGACGGTATGGGTGGTTTGAAGTTTTCAAGTTGGGAAGGCGGGACACGTATTCCTTACATCGTCCGGTTTCGCGGAACAATTGCTCCTGATAGCGTGTCAAACCATATCCTCGCGAACTACGACCTGATGCCGACCTTTGCTGACCTTATGGGAGTCGAGTTACCACAAGGAAAAGACGGTGTATCGTTCTTACCGACGCTACTTGAACACCCTGAGGTTCAAGAAACCCACGAGTGGATTGTATATGCCTCTCGACTGGGTCCAGCATTGGTAACGTCAGACGGTTGGAAATTACGATATATTAATAGCGCGGAGACTTTCCAATTATACCAACTCAACGACGACTACCGCGAGGAGAGCGACGTTTCAGCGGATTATCCGGACATCGTTGCCCGGTTGAGTGGATGGATGCTCAACGCTTGCGATGGCGATTATCGAAACGGTACACCCCAAGCACATTTCGCTGCGTATCCTGACAGCAATTGACGTGATTCTTCTAATTCCAACACATCAGAGAGAAACATTTTATGCTTATTATTGATGCCCATCTTGATTTGTCAATGAACGCGTTACAAGGCAACCGGGACTTGCTGAGTTCCGCTTATACGATTCGCACCCAAGAAGCGCGTGTCTCCGGTAAAGGACAAGGTACTGTCGCGCTCCCGGAGATGCGTCAGGGACGAATTGCCTTGAGCTTCGTCACGCTCTTTGCCCGTTCCACTGGTAGACCCTCTCCTCACTCTGATTATGCCACGCCTGCTCAATCCTACGGCATCGCACAAGGACAACTCGCTTACTACCGCGCCTTAGAAAGAATCGGATACGTCCGGGTCATCACGGACAACGAAAACCTGGACAGACATATAGACGCTTGGCAGAGGTGGGAGAGCACAGCAATAGGGGACGTAAACGATTACGATAATACACCCCCATTGGGGTTCGTGATTAGCATGGAAGGTGCCGACCCGATTCTGACCCCGACGCAATTAGAGGCTTGGGTTGAGGGTGGGTTACGACTGCTCGGACTGACACACTACGGTCCCGGACGCTATGCTGGTGGAACAGGCACAGAAATCGGACTCACCGGACTCGGTCGTCCGCTACTTGCTGAAATGGAGCGTTTAGGCGTTGTGCTCGATCTCACCCACTGCTCCGATCAGGCGTTCTGGCAATCATTAGAACACTATAATGGATTGGTCCTCGCCAGTCATAACAACTGCCGCGAACTGGTTCCACATCAACGGCAATTCAGCGATGAGCAATTACGTGCGATTTTTGAGCGGGACGGGGTTATCGGTGCAGCGTTCGATGCGTGGATGCTTCACCCGGGTTGGATTACCGGTGAAACGCCGCATGACAAAGTTACCTTGAATAGCGTCGTTGACCATATAGATTATGTCTGTCAACTATCGGGCAATAGCCGTCACGCTGCTATCGGTACAGATTTAGACGGTGGCTACGGACGTGAGCAGTCTCCGAGCGATTTGGACACTATCGCTGACCTACAGAAGATACCAGACTTGCTGTCTGCACGCGGCTATAGTGACGAGGACGTTGCTGCTATTATGCACGGTAACTGGCTGCGACTTTTACGCGAGGCATGGGCTTAGATAAGGAGATCTTTCATGAACCAAATACTTAGGGTTCTTGCCCTCATTGTTATTGGATCATCTGTTTCTCTGATGAGCAGCTGCACAAGTATGAATCGTCCCAATATTAACATTGGACGGAAAGGCTTCAGCGGCCAATTCGGTCTGAATAAACGTTCGGATCCCGTCCGACACGTTCAAGGCGGTGCCAGCATGACCTTGACTTACGATCCTCAAAGCCGCTCTATCAAAGGACCTGTGGAAAACACGACCAACCGAACATTGAAACGTGTCAGGGTTAAAGCTCGCTTATCCAACGGCGTAAAACTTGGTCCGACGCGTGCGATAGATCTTGCGCCAGGAGAAACACGGAAAATCGAGTTTATCCAGATAGCAGGAGACTTTACGGGTTGGACAGCACATGTTGAAGTTGGCGGGAGTGAAGATTGAAATGTATATGTTTCTAAACTTAAACAAACTTAAGGAGCTTATGCATTATGTGATCATCTCAATATGGGCTTGCAAGCTGCGCCCTAAAAATGGGCAGAACAATAACCCTACCAACCCGACTCTCCTTTTCCAAATCAACACCGCACCCTATGGAGATGGCGCGAACAGCGTTGCTCTCCATGAAGATATCGTCGCAGTCGCCGCATGCTGATTCTGAAATAGTCCTGAAATTACCAAAACAGATATAAAGACGTAGTGGACTGTCCGCTACGTCTTTTTTAGTTATCCGTAAAATCATCGGTTTCTGATGCTTTGTGAAGCAGGTAGTATCGCTTCATAGCCCCGTCATCTGTCGGTATAATAGGACGGATAATTCTCTCACCCTCATTTAATTAATAGTTAGATACTGGTTTTATATTTTTTAATTTGACAAATAGCAAATATTGTCTTAGTATAACTCAAAATGCCGGTTTTCTACAGACATGTTACCCCTATGCGCTGAAGAAACACCTAAAAAACTTGTTGAAATGTCCAAAATTTGTCAGTATCTATAGACCTATCCCCGGTATGTACTTTTCGACCAACTTGCCGTCTTATCAAGGTTGCGGAGTCCTCTGGGGCTATGGTTTTTCGCACGATCTTTTTTGTGCCAGACAGGGCCTTGTGTTTTGAACAAACTCTTATCTTCATAGGCGAGTGTATATGAAAAACCATAGCTCTTTGAAATCGCCAATCCACGATGAACTCAGAAAATTTATTGATGATAGGTAGCAAGGCTTTATAACTACAAGCAAGCGTAAGACGCGAAGGAGAAACTTTTTCATGAGATGCATACTTTTTTTTAGTTCAGTTGTCTTTTTGGTGCTATTTGCTGTGATACTCAACACATTTGGACAAACCCCAGTCCAAACCCTCACAGGACATACGGCTTCGGTCAAGAATGTTGTATTTTCTCCGAATGGGCAGATGCTCGCAACAGGAAGTAGAGACAAGACCGTGCGTCTCTGGGATGCGAGAACCGGCAGACATATCCGAACAATCAGGGGGCATACGCGGATGGTCCGTAGCGTTGTATTTTCTCCGAATGGGCAGATGCTCGCAACGGGGAGTAGAGACCACACCGTGCGTCTCTGGGATGCGAGAACCGGCAGACATATCCAAACAATCAGGGAGCACACAGCTTCGGTCAATAGCGTTGTATTTTCTCCGAATGGGCAGATGCTCGCAACGGGGAGTAAAGACGAGACCGTGCGTCTCTGGGATGCGAGAACCGGCAGACATATCCGAACCCGAACCCTTAAAGGGCATACAGATGAGATCAATAGCGTTGTATTTTCTCCGAATGGGCAGATGCTCGCAACGGGGAGTAGAGACCACACCGTGCGTCTCTGGGATGTCAACACTGGCGAGCATATCCGAACAATTACAGGACATACGGCTTCAGTCAAGAGCGTTGTATTTTCCCCGGATGGGCAGATGCTCGCAACCGGAGGGGGTTGGGAAGACCACACCGTGCGTCTCTGGGATGCGAGAACCGGCAGGCATATCCAAACAATCACGGATCATACGGATGAGGTCAATAGTGTTGTATTTTCCCCGAATGGGCAGACGCTCGCAACGGGAAGCAAAGACCACACCGTGCGTCTCTGGGATGCGAGAACCGGCAGGCATATCCAAACAATCACAGGACATACGGCTTGGGTCGAAAGCGTTGTATTTTCCCCGGATGGACGGATGCTGGCAACCGGAGGGGGTTGGGAAGACTACACCGTGCGTCTCTGGGATCTCGGAAGAACCGCAGCTGACCTCAATAACGATGGTGTCGTCGACCACAATGACCTGGCTCTGGTTGCGCCAAACTTAGGAAAAACAGGGCAAGCCGTTGGAGACGTTAATGGCGATGGCATTGTGGATGGTGTAGACATCGCATTAGTTATAGGGGCATTTGACAACGCAGCCGCCCCACCCTTGGTATGGAGTCGTAATCTGGATATTTCGCTTACAAGAAATCAAGTCGAACAGTGGCTGTATCAAGTGCAGCAGTTGGATCTGACAGCCCCGGCTTTACAGCGCGGTATCCTAATACTGGAGCAGCTCCTTGCGGCGTTGACTCCGAAAGAGACGGCACTTTTGGCAAACTACCCGAACCCGTTCAATCCAGAGACATGGATTCCCTATCAACTCGCAGCACCTGCGGATGTCACTGTATCCATCTATGCCGCCGATGGAAGGTTGGTGCGGACGTTAGACTTGGGGCATCAGACTGCGGGTATGTATACGTCTCAAAGTCGTGCAGCGCATTGGGATGGCAGGAACAATCTCGGCGAGAACGTCGCTTCTGGTATCTATTTTTATCAAATTCAGGCAGGAAAGTTCTCTGCAACTCGCCGTATGCTGATTCTGAAATAGTTTCTGAAATTACCCAAACAGATATAAAGGCGCAGTGGGTTGTCCGCTGCGTCTTTTCTCTTTCCTATTATCCCTAAAATCATCTATTTATGATGCTTGGCAAATCGTTTCTCCCTTGACTTTGCCCCTTCGCTTCTGGTATCATGTTTAAAAACAAGATGCGATAATATCATGCGAAATTCACAAAAAGCGGTTAAACCGTAAACACAAATATGCCAACCTTTGATTCTGAATTCACGCAACGGGTTATCTTTGGCGAAAATAGTATTGAGAAATTAGGCGAGTTAACTCGAGACCTCGGAGGTAGCCGCGTTTTCATAGCAACTGATCGTGGCATTGAAAAGGCAGGTATTCTCGCGAGGGCAATATCGGCGTTGCAAAGCGAACGGATCGCTGCTTACGTTTTTGCTGATGTTTCGCCTAATCCCACGACGGAAGATGTCGAAAATGCCGTTGCGGTCGCGAGAGCCGATGCACCGATAGACCTCATCATCGGACTCGGTGGGGGCAGTTCAATGGATTGTGCCAAAGGCGCAAATTTTCTACTGACAAACGGCGGCAAAATGGAGGATTACTGGGGCATTAATAAGGCAGCACAACCGATGCTTCCTGCTATTGGTATCCCAACAACCATCGGTACGGGCAGCGAGGCACAATCTTTTGCCCTTATTGCACAAGCAGACACCCATACCAAGATGGCATGCGGTGACAGAAAGGCAAAATTCGGGACTGTCATTTTGGATGCTACGCTCACTGAAACGCTGCCGAGATCCGTCGCGGCAATCACAGGTATAGACGCAATCGCACATGCGATCGAAAGTTTCGTCTCAACCAGACGGAATCCGATGTCCCAGATGTTCGCACAACACGCGTGGCAGCTGTTAGATGCGAACTTTGAAGCAGCCCTCGAATCAAAGGACATTACAGCGCGAAGCAATATGTTATTCGGTGCTTACCTCGCCGGACTTGCAATCGAAAATTCAATGTTAGGTGCTGCGCATGCGTGTGCTAATCCACTGACTGCAAAATACGGTATCACCCATGGCGTTGCTGTTGCGCTGATGCTACCATACGTTATCCGATTCAACAGCACGCTTGCAGAAGAATCTTACCGTCAGTTACACCCCAGTGGAGATTTAGCAGATAGAATTGTTGAGTTAAAAGAAATTGGTAATTTGCCGAACACACTCCGGGAATGCAGTGTCGAATATACTATAGGAAAAACAGACATACCGACATTATCAAAAGAAGCCTCAATACAGTGGACAGCACAATTCAACCCACGTCCGTTGAACGGACAAGATTTTACAAAACTCTATGAAGCAGTCTATTAGCACAAATCGTCTTGTATGGAAATTTACCGTAAAAAACGTCCTATTTCTACTGCTCTTTATTGGACAAGCCACTTTCGCTGATTGGGCGACTTTTCGCGGGAATCCGCAGCTGACGGGTGTTACCAACACAGAACTTTCCGAAAATCCGCAACTGCTTTGGGCTTTTCAGGCGGGAGATATGATTGAGTCAACCGCTACAGTCGCTGATGGCATTGTGTACGTTGGTGCGTTGGACGGTTTGCTTTATGCGATTGACGCACAAACGGGTGAAAACAGATGGACGTACCAAGCGACTGGAGCTATTAAAGCATCTCCATCTATCCATAACGGTGTAATCTACCTTGGGGACAGCGAAGGTATCTTCCATGCAATAGACATTAGCACCCAAGCAACGAAATGGGAGTTTAGGGCGGAAGGTGAAATCATATCATCAGCCAATTTTTCTGGAGACCGTGTGCTATTCGGCTCGTATGATGGATTCCTCTACTGTCTCAACCGAGAAAATGGGGAACTTATCTGGAAATTTGAGACCGAGGGGTATGTCCACGGCACCCCTGGGATCTGGACACAGCCTGTAGACAAGTCCGCCCCCCCGCAGAATTTCGCTATTGTCACTGGATGCGATAGTTACCTTCGCGTTCTTAACATCAGCGACGGTACACAGGTGCAGCAAGTTGACCTCGGTGCGTATGTCGGTGCCAGCCCTGCGATTTCGCAAAATCGTATCTACTGCGGCACATACGGTTCTGAAATAGTAGCTGTCAACTTAGGTACTGGAGAGATTGCTTGGCGGTATCGCCACCCGAAACGGAGATTTCCGTTTTTCGCCTCAGCTGCCCTGACTGAAGATATGGTAATCATCGGAGGACGGGATAAAATGGTGCACGCGCTCTCGCCTGAAACAGGCGAACCGTTATGGACCTATACAGCCAAATCCCGCATTGAGTCATCGGCTGTTATCGTCGGCAAACGCGTCTTTCTTGGGACGACCCGCGGGACGTTCATCGCTTTAGATGTATCAACTGGAGAATCGGTGTGGGAATTTGCAACAGGTTCATCAATTGTCGCTTCACCGAGTGTTGCTGATAGCAAGATTTACATTGGGAGCGAAGATGGAGTTCTCCACTGTTTTGAATAATCAACTTTCAAGGATAGATTCATCAAGAGAAAATTTTTCAGCCGATACGCAGAATTGGGAAGATGTCACAGTACATTTAAGACAAAGGAGCAAAGATTATGCCTGAAACAAAACCGGAACCAGCAACAGCAGGAATAGATTCAAAACAGACGACTGTCGGGAGCGTTTTCGTCTCAAACTACCCGCCATATTCTACTTGGAGCGAGTCAGACGTACCAGAAGTGGCGCGGATGCTCGGTAAACAGCCCCGACCCGATGCAACGCTTGGGCTTTACCTCCACATTCCTTTCTGTCGTAAACGATGCAAATTCTGCTATTTTCGCGTCTATACCGATAAAAACAGTTCGGAAATTGACATGTACCTGAACGCGCTTGCGAAAGAGATTGAACTTTACAGCAAACAACCCGCAATTGCCGGTAGACCTCTGAGATTCGTCTATTTCGGTGGGGGTACGCCTTCCTATATTAGCGTCAAACACCTCACTGCCCTTGTTGATAGAATAAAACGAGTGATGCCGTGGGATGCTGCTGAAGAAGTGGCGTTTGAATGCGAACCCGGCACCTTGACAGAGAAGAAAGTAGATGCGATCAAAGGGATTGGTGTAACTCGATTGAGCCTTGGTGTTGAAAATCTGAACGACGAGATCCTCGCCGAAAACGGCAGGGCGCATCTCTCCAAAGAGGTTTATCGCATTGTGCCATGGATAAAGACTTTGGCATTCGACCAAGTCAATATCGATCTCATTTCAGGTATGATCGGTGAGACGTGGGAAAGTTGGCGCGAGACCGTCAGCAAAACAATTGAACTCGAACCAGATAGCGTTACTGTTTACCAGTTGGAGTTGCCTTTCAACACGGTCTATTCTAAAGATATCCTCGGTGGTGATACACTTCCCGTAGCAGATTGGAAACTCAAACGCGAATGGCATCAATATGCCTTTGAACAGTTTGCGCGAGCCGGTTATGTGCAATCCAGTGCGTATACAGTCGTGAAGAAGGATAAACCGTGTCAGTTTGTCTATCGCGATGCAGTGTGGCAAGGCAGTGATATGATAGGCACAGGGGTCGCCTCTTTTTCGCACCTCAGCGGCGTTCATTTTCAAAATGCCCCCTCATGGGGAGATTACCTCAGCCACCTTGAAGAAGATAGATTTCCTGTCTATCGCGCGCTTAAACCTACGGAAGCGGAACGGTTAACGCGGGAGATGATTTTACAACTCAAACTCGGAAAAATCAGACCTTCTTATTTCAAGGCAAAGTTTGATGCTGATATCCTTACGCTTTACGCCGAAGCCTACGATAAACTGCAGAACGACGGTATGTTGCACGTCAACGCCGAGTTAGACGAGATTCAATTGACAGAACGCGGACTGCTCCAAGTCGATAGTCTGCTTCCGGCATTTTACGCGCCAGAATATCAGAATACACGATATACCTAAGACATGGACGTAAACACACAATTACACCGCTTTCGCGAGATGCTCGCTCCAGTGTTAGAGACAAACGCTTTTTACCGACGAAAACTTACCAAAGTCGGGGTTACAGATCCAAATGACGTACAAACACTGAATGATTACCGGCAGCTCCCCTTCACAACAAAGGCAGAATTCAGCGCGGATCAGGTGTCGCACCCTCCTTACGGTACAAATCTAACGTTCCCGCTCGAACAATATACCTGTTTGCACCGCACATCAGGCACAACCGGCTCATCTTTACGATGGTTAGATACTGCAGAATCGTGGGACTGGTGGGGTAAATGTTGGCGAGAAATTTACGACGCTGCAGGCGTGACATCCGGTGATCGGCTCATGCCCGCTTTTTCGTTTGGTCCCTTTATCGGCTTTTGGAGTGCATACCATGGGGCACAACAACTCGGTGCACTTATAATTGCGAATGGCGGTTTCACTTCTGAACAGCGCATCCGCGCGATTCTTAGCAACGAGGTAACAGTGCTAATCTCCACACCGACTTACGCGTTGCGGCTCGCCGAAGTCGCAGCACAAGAAGGTGTTAATCTCAGCGAAGAATCTGCGGTCCGAGTGACCATCCATGCGGGTGAACCTGGAGCCAGTCTACCAGCAACAAAACAACGCATTGAAGACGCTTGGGGTGCGAAGGCTTATGACCACGCTGGCGCGACGGAGGTCGGTGCGTGGGGCATTATGTGTGAAACACAGGCTGGTGTCCACCTCAACGAAAACGAATTTATTTGTGAAGTGCTTGATCCAAAAACTGGTAATCCGGCAGACGCGGGGGAATTAGTCATTACCAATTTAGGACGCGTCGGTATGCCGGTCATCCGTTATAGGACAGGAGACTACGTTAAACTCAAGTCAGTACCGTGTGAATGTGGGAGAGAGAGCCGTGTCCTTGACGGTGGTGTTACCGGCAGACTTGATGATGCTCTGATTATTCGCGGACTGAATGTGTATCCCGCCACCATTGAAAATATTATCCTCAAATTTCCAGAGGTCCAAGAATTTGCTGTCCGTGCCTATAGCACAGAGACGCTCGACGAGCTCGAAATTCAGATTGAGTCCACAAATCCGAACCCTATAGATACCGTCGCTGCCGTGACAACGGCTATCCGGGATGCCTTAGGTTTGCGAGCTGTCGTTCAATCGGTGCCACTCGGAACACTGCCGAGATATGAACTGAAGTCAAAGCGATTTACCGATCAGCGAAAAATGGACTGAAATCTGGGACATAAGCAGGGAGAAAAATTAGGTTACGCTTGTCACAACACCAAACCCGATTCGCACCCCCATCTTTTTCACCTCAAATCGGGTCCCGATCTCCATTACCAATGGAAGGTCAAGCACAAGTGTCACACGGGCATAAGTCCCCGATGTGATAAGGGAAAGTTCGGGTGGAAGGTGTAGGTGTGCTGGCATATCAACACCCCATAGGTAGATATCGGGTCTATCATTTTCAATAAGCGGGATATGTGTGCCGCTCTCTTCAAACGTCAAGAGATAGATAAGCGCAGTAAACTCAGCATGTGACTTGACGGTTTTCGGTGTGCAAAGTACTTGTCCGACGGAGAGCCAATCTGGTTCAGATTCGACAGATACTTCCCGCTCTTTTATACCGACAACCCGTGTTTTGATCCTGTCCCCCTTACCGACAATATCTACCGCCTGCCCAACAGCGAGTTGTCCCTGTATAATTTCACCACGCACAGATACACTCTCTTTCGCCGCCTCAACAATCTCATAAATCGGCATAATGAGGGGTAAGCGTTCGATATTCACGGGTGCAGGCATTGCGCTGTTCATCGCGACGATCAAATCAACAATAGGTTGCCATTGAGGCGAGGTAATCCGATCCCCTTTGTAGTCTAACGCCTTTTGCGCGTCACCGCTGATTATCGGTGCCGTTTCTGCTCCATTTTCATACGCATCCAAGAGTTCATGCATCTCTTGTTTGCAGATGTCTAAGATTTCATCATCTTCTGGAACGCCACCTGTATTAAGAAAAGGCAGCACTTTTGGAAGATGAAGTTGAGAGGCGAGTCGGAGATGTACTTCGGAATCCGTTGTAACACCCTCGACAGCATTTACTAACCAAATCGCGCCCTGAATTCTCGGTGAACCACTAATCAACATCTTAACGATATCTGAGGACATCTCACAGTCGATTTGGGTATAAAATTTGCCACTGGTTTCATAGGCAATCGTACGGTAGGTAATACCAACGCCTTCTCGAATGGGATGATGAATTGGCGGTTGCGCCTCAAAATCCGTGTCTCCCGCCGTGTGAATTGCGCCGATTCTTGAGATGACTTTCGCCATCGCCGCGGTCAACGTTGTTTTACCGTGCCCATCTGCGCCGAGGGTACAGATAGGTAGTCTATTATGTGTCCATTCTTTCTTCTCTGTCATCTTTTCTCTCCTAACGCAAATAATATTTCGCCTACGAAACCTATATCATTATAGCAAAAAGTTGGCAATCGCGCAACGAGGAAAAACTTGCCAAACGGTGAGAAGCGTGCTAAACTATTTTTTTAACGATTAAATCTGAGCTGCTGCGTCCGTTGTCCTTGCAGTATTCTAATCATTAACAGATTTCTCATAACCTAAAGTAAGTTCTTTACCAATTTTAGAACGTTGCGGACAACAGACGCAACGTCCAGATTGAAAATTTAAAAATATGTCAAGCCAAAAGGTCCACGATCACAGTCAACTTGCATCTATTCTTCAGGAAGCGAAAGCAGATGGAGCCGTTGTTGTTACGACTAACGGCTGTTTTGATGTCCTGCACTTAGGACATCTCCGATACCTACAAGCGGCACGTCAACTCGGTGATCTGCTTGTCGTGGCAATTAATAGTGATAGCTCGGTGCGGCAGCTGAAAGGTGAAAATCGCCCACTTGTTCCTGAAGCGGAACGCGCAGAGATGCTCGCCGGATTGGAGTGCGTCAGTTACGTCGTTATCTTTCCAGAATTAACACCCATTGATCTGCTTTCCGAATTCAAGCCGAATATCCACGTTAAAGGTGGCGATTATAAACTGGAGGAACTGGTTGAAAGGGAGGTCGTTGAAGCATACGGTGGGAAGGTGATCGTCGGCTTGAACGTTCCGGGCAAATCGACCACCAATCTCATTGAAGTGATCTGTGAACGGTATAGAACAGATACACATCCCGAAAATGCATCGTAACGCTGTAAAGGCGGGGGAACCCCGCCCCTACGAGGAGACAATCATAGCAAATGCAGATAAATGATTCGTTGCGCATTACCGACCTGAAACCTCAAATTGAGAGACTCTTTGAATGCTCAGGTCAAAAGATTTTAGCCATTGAGGAGACATGGCCCCCTGAAAAAGGCACGCCGGTCTTCACCGTTGCTGGCACTTATACAACACGCGGTTGGACGGAATGGACACAAGGCTTCCAATTCGGCTCGGCTATCCTTCAATTCGATGCCACCGGTGATGAACAATTCCTTGAAATCGGCAGACGGAACACGATTGAAAAGATGGCACCGCACGTCACACACATCGGTGTGCACGACCACGGGTTCAACAACGTCTCGACCTACGGAAACCTCCGCCGACTGATGCGGGAAGGTGTGATTCCGTGGAACGATAGCGAGATGGATTTCTATGAACTCGCCTTGAAAGCCTCTGCCGCTGTGCAAGCGAGTCGCTGGACCGAGATTAAAGATGGAACCGGGTATATCGCCTCTTTCAACGGGCCACATTCGCTCTTCTCAGACACTATTCGTTCTCTGCGTGCTTTAGCACTCGGACATACGCTTAGTGCTGTGTTGATGGGTGAAGGTGATGTCGCTATTAGCCTGATGGAGCGTCTGCTCCAGCACTCACAGACGACCGCAGCCTACAATGTCTACTACGGTGAAGGACGTGATGCCTTTGACCTCCGTGGACGGGTTGTGCATGAATCTATCTTTAACACCAACGACGGAAACTACCGCTGTCCGAGTACGCAGCAGGGATACTCCCCTTTTACGACATGGACACGCGGGTTGGCATGGATCATCACAGGCTATGCTGAGCAGCTTGAGTTCTTTGACACACTCTCTGAAGACGAACTTGAACCCTACGGCGGATACGCGTTGGCAACAGCACACATGCGCAAAGCAGCGGAAGCCACCGCAGACTTCTATATCGAAAACACTGCTCAAGATGGGATTCCGTATTGGGATACGGGTGCCCCAGGTTTATCGGGACTTGGTGATTATTTATCAGTCCCTGCGGATCCCTACAACGATTTTGAACCCGTGGACAGTTCTGCCGCAGCAATTGCAGCACAAGGGTTAATTCGACTCGGCAATTACCTGAAAAAACACGGTGAACCAGACGCAGGCAATTCCTATTACCAAGCCGGTCTAACGGTAGCCCAAACGCTTTTCGCTGAACCGTATTTGTCTGAATCTGAAACACATCAGGGGTTGTTGTTGCATTCGGTGTACCACCGTCCGAACGGCTGGGATCATGTGCCGGAAGGTCGGAAGATTCCGTGTGGAGAGGCTTCGATGTGGGGTGATTACCACGCGCGTGAACTCGCAGTGCTGTTATGGCGCGAGATAAATGATAAGCCGTATTTGACGTTTTTCTAAATTGTATATGATAAGCGCGCCTTATAATAGGGTAGGCGCGCTTTTTTCAACTCTTCTGTTCATTCCATTACTTGCTCAACCTGCCCCGTCTCCAATGAACGGTTTGCTGCAAGAGTAACAGCAAGCGACTTGACGGCATCGGCGTAGGATGAAAGCACTAATCCCTGATCGTTCGCTTCAACCGCATTGATGAACTGCTCAACCTGTCGGAAGTACCCCGCTTCTGTGCCGGTATAGTCAATCGTTTCATCACCAATCTGGCCGCGTAAACCGAGATCGTGTGTGAGTTTGAGGTATATGGCATCGCCCACCAATTCGGTTGCGAAATTGTCGTGTGCACGGGCAACACAGGTACTGGTGATGCTTCCTACTGCACCATTCCGAAACTGCATGTTGCAAACGGTACACTCCTCAAAGTCGGCGATACCTTCGGAAACGCCTTTGATACCGTAAGCGTGAACGCTTGTCACATCACCGAGAAAATAACGGATAAGGTCAAAAACGTGGGTCGTCTGTTCCACCATTTGTCCGCGGGACACGTCGTATTTCCCCCACCATGGATGGTTGGCACCCATCCGCGTGAGAAACCGTCCAATTCCCATGGCAAGTTTCTGATCCGCGACTAACTCCTTCGCTCTTCCTGTGATGTCGCTGTATCGCGCCATATAGCCGACTTGACTGAGGACACCAGCTGTATTAATTGCCTCGCGTGTGCGTTGTGCAGTTTCTAAATCCTGCGCAACGGGTTTGGCGACGAAGAGTGCCGCCCCGGATACCGCTGCATCAGCGACCTGTGTCGTATGCGCACCGGGTGGAATACATATAAATACAACATCAGGCTGCTCTTTTTGCAGCATCTCACCGTGTTCGGTATACGGTGTTGCATTTTCTTCAGCAGCAATAGCTGCGGCGCGTTCAGCGTTTATATCGCAGACGGCTGCGATGGGACGTTCAAGTTGTTTGAGGCTTTGGCGGTAACTTCGGGTGATGCCGCCAACACCAATAAAGGCAATTTTCAAATTCTGTTGATTCACGCTGTTTCCTCTCCTCAATTCCAATGAGTTGATAGGGTTAATAATGGATACTTAGATGAGTTCCCGAATCTTATCTCGAAAATAACAGAAACTGGGAGACGCGTTTTTGTCCACGTTCATATATGGTGTTATTTTTTCTGCCCAGTTTGATTTTTCTTTTCCGATTGCCTGCGGACCTCTTTTTTTTATTCCACTTAATCCACCCATGAATACAGCCTCAGCGAGAAGTTCCCACGTGCCGCAAATAGAGTCGTTTTTGTAATTATTTAGCACTTTGTCTTTGGCTTTTGGGTAAGCTGCTTTGATCGCTGGAATATCACCAAGAAACCACGCTTCGCCTTCTTCCACAGCGATACAAAACAGCGTTTCTGGTTTGGGATTGCAAGAATTCAGGACTCTCAAGAGTTCTTGACGAAATGTTTTCAAACACCTATGATCCAAATCACAAACTACTATTATCGCTGTTGGGTAGTTAGCTGGATAATTGGCAAATGTTTTTCCAAAACCTCTAAGCAACCTCGGGAGTTGGTCAAGCAAAATGCGTTTACTTACATCAGTCTTACTTTTGAGGTTTGGGGGAATGTCCCCAATTCCTTTATAGAAATGAAAACAAAACGTATGTTGATCTCCAGTAATCTTTGGCATTAGGATCTTAAGAGCCTTTTCACCGGATTGATCTTCAACAAGTACCTCAAAATGCATTCCATTACCTCGGATCAAGGTAGTCACTGTACCAGAGTCCACCTAACGGAAGCCCTTCCTCGACCAGATTGTTCACAAGCGAATCTTCGCTGGCACGATGGATTTTGGAAAAGCCGTCTTCGCCCTTTTCAAGAATCCAAACCTCTTTCGGCTCTAAGGCATTGACAAAATATGGTTGGTGTGTCGTAATAAACACTTGCGATCCTCCTTTGTGTCCTGTAGCATGTTCACGGAATTCGGTGGCGAGCGTCTCCAAAAGTTTATGGTACAAGCCGTTTTCCGGTTCCTCAATACAAAGAAACGGAGGCGGCGTTGGATCTTCAAGTAGTAATAGGTAAGCAAATACTTTGAGCGTTCCATCGGACATTTGCTGAGCATAAAAAGGGTCTTGAAAGCCTGTATCATTGAACCTAAGTAACAATCTACCATCGTTAGTTCTTTCTGTATCAATTTGATTTACACCTGGGATTTTATCGGCAATCTTTTTTAGAATCATACGGAAACGCTGGGGATGTTCACGCGCCATGAATTGCACAACATTGCCGAGGTTATCACCATGAATATTCAGATGTTGTTGAGGACCAGCAAGGGGTAGACTTCGCGCTGCATCTGGTGTAAAGTAGCTGAGATACCACCCCTCAATAAATCTACGAAAAGCAGAAATTCTTGGATGCTGCTTCAAGGCACCAAGTGTAGCAATACCGAGTTTTCGTCGGTCTTCTAATTCAATAATTTCGGTTTCACTGGATTCTTCAGCTTTTATTGATTGTAGAAACAGTGTTACGTCTTCTGTATCTTCGTCGTTTTTATTTCTTACCTGTTCCCCTTTCCATACTATACCGATGCCTTCATTGAGCATTAAAAAGGAAAATGGTTGCCCTCGCTTCTGTCCCTTTCGTCTTTGCCGAAGACGTTCGCGAAGGACATAGGGACGTCCGAATTTGTCTGCATCAATGGCAATTTGGTATGTAATCGGGCGGGCATTTCCGTGTTCTCTGTAGTATACATCGAATTCAATGGGTGCTGTCGCTCCTTGCGTTCGCATTCTCTCAAACCCGCCGCGCCCCCGGGCATCGCAAGCTTCTTCAACATCGGATTTGAGAGCATCTGCAAGGAACCCAAATGCATCGAATAAAGCACTCTTGCCAACACCGTTTTTGCCAATGACCGCGGTCATCGGGGTAAGTGCTTCTATTCTTCGCTGATTCCATAAGCGTCCCAGTGTTACATCCTTGAGAACGCCGAAGTTTCTTACTCTGAAACCTTCCAGTCTGGCCATCTTACTGTCTCCATTTTTCCCTCATAGGAACATTAGAACAAACTCCATTTTAGTATAACACATCTTGACCGCTTTTGAAAACCGAAATAGGTTCTAATCATCAGCTGGGGTTGCGGCACCCAGCAGCTCTTCATCGGAAACAGGGCGGAAGCGTTCCTCTGGATTTCTCAAGAAGAACGCTCGAAGATCCGTTGTAATGGCATACAACGCTGGCATTACGAATAACGTCATCAAGGTTGCAAACGCGAGTCCGAAAATGATCGTATACGCCATCGGCATCCAGATCGGCGATTTGCCACCTAAACCGATTGCCATTGGAATGAGACCAATAATTGTCGTCAGCGAGGTGAGTATAATCGGGCGTAATCGGATGCTACTCCCTTTTAGAATCGCATACCATTTATGGTGTCCACGCTCACGATTTTTGTTAATGAAATCAATCAGCACAATCGAATCGTTGACGACAATACCAGTGAGTGCGACAATGCCAAACATAGCGACAATGCTAAGTGTTGCATTAGAAAAAAGGAGCCCCACCATCGCCCCTATCATTCCAAATGGCACAGCCAAGAGGATAATAATTGGTTGACTAAACGATTTGAATTGTGCACCTAAGACCACATAAATCAATAACAATCCAACAATGAACAATTTCCACAACTCAGCGAAGGATTCTGTAATCTCATCAAAAACCCCTCGAAAATCGAGTTGGTATCCCGGATACAAGGATTCCACGTTAGCGAACGTACTAATTAACGCCTGATTTACCCTCACTGGCGTCGTTTTTGCTCTATCTACGGAGGCATAAACCGAGATTGATCGTTCCCCGTCGAAGCGATGGATATCTGCATAGCCCTTTTCCTCCCTGATGGTCGCAACATCTTTAAGTGGAACAATCGCACCTGCAGGGCTTGCAATTAATAAATTGTTAAGTTCGGCAAGGTTTTTAAGAGTATCTTCCTTATATTTGACGACGACATCAACCGCCTCGTCCGCTTCCCGATAGGTTGTCGCTTTAGCACCCTCAAGAGCAGTCCGAACCGTTTGGGCAACCTGAAATGTACTTAATCCATATTGATATGCTTTCTCCTGATTCAAGTAGATGCGCAATTCAGACTTTCCAATGCTGAAGTCATCTTGGATGTCGTAAACACCTTCTATCCGAGTTAGGACTGTCTTAAGAACGCCAGCGAGTTCAGTCAGATTCCCAAATCTCGGTCCCTTTACCCTGACTCTCACGTCCGCGCCTTGTGGGGGCCCTTCTTCCTGTGTAACGAAATTCAGCCGCTCTATTCCACTAATTGTGGCGGTTTTCGTCCGTAACTCCGCGATGATCTCATCTACACCTCGCGTGCGTTCTTGATTCGGTGTGAGCTCAACGATTACCTCTCCGAGATTTGAACCGTAGGTAACACTTCTTCTTACCAAACCCGACATAAATGTGTGTAAACCGACATTGCTGACAACCGCAGCGACTTCAGTCTTTGGAAGTTCTTTAGCCATCTCTTCAATTTGGGCAATCACTTCCGTTGTTTCCTGAATTCCGTAGGATGGCGGCATTTCAGCTTTAACATAAAATTGTGGAAAGTCTTCACCGGGGAAGAGTTCCCTATCAAGTAGAAAAAATGCCCCGATGCATGCGACTAATCCGATGAAGAGGACACTCCCCACAAAGACATATCGGTGTCGGATGGTTATTTTCAATATCCTAACATATCGGTTCCGAATAAAGTCAAAAAATGTGGCAAACGAAGAAAAAAAACCGATGAGGCGAGTCCTTAGCGTAAAGGCACCCTGAGACTGGAGCTGGCGCCTGTCAGAACTACTGTGTCCTGTTCGGATTTTGGGTTTTCCCCACTCGGAGACGTGAGCTGGTAAAATGACGAAGACTTCAAAAAGAGAAGCTATCAACACCAGAATCGCCATAACAGGCACGATTCGCATAAACTGTCCAGTAACACCGGACATAAACATCAATGGACCAAACGCACAGATCGTCGTCAAACTCGCTGCCATAACGGGCCAACCGACCTCTTCTGCGCCGCGAATCGCCGCAACTTTCGGAGATACACCTGCCTCAATATGTCGATAGATGTTTTCTATGACGACAATAGCATCATCTACAACAATTCCTACGACCAAAATAAGTCCAAACAAGGAAACACCACTGAGTGTGTAGCCGCCTACAGACATAAACCAAAACGTCGCCATAAACGCAACCGGTATACCAAGTGCCGCAAACAGCGCATTCCGCCATCCGATAAAGAGAAATAGCATTAGGACAACAAGCATTAAACCGAAAAGCGCGTTTGTTTCAAGAATCCCCAATCTTTCCTTGAGAACAACCGAATAGTCGTTAACAACCGTCAATTCAGCACCGTCAGGGAGATGCCTTCTCCGATTTTCGACTAATTCCCGGAGTTCAGCAACCAATGCGATTGTGTTTCCTTCTGTCTTTTTCTCCACACTTAGGTTAATCGCGGGTTGTCCTTCAATTCGCGATAGGGTCCGCACTTCCTCATAGGTGTCAGAGATCGTTGCGACATCTTTCAGACGGAGAGACATCCCTGTAGGTTGAAAAGTGATGAGAGTTTCGCCAATAGTATCCAAATCGGTGAATTCTCCCATCGTTCGGATCATGAATTCTGTGTCTCCGAGTTCCATGGTACCTGCCGGGAGGTTCAAGTTGCTGGTCCTCAGGGCAGTGATAACGGCTGCAATAGGCAATTGATAAGCTCTCAAGCGATCGGGGTTCACCTCAACCCATATTTCCCTCTCACGGAGACCTGCTATTCGGACGGCAGCAATATTTTTGATGTCTAAAATTTCATCCTTGAGGTTTTCTGCAATTTTCCGCATCTGCGTTTCCGAAATATTTCCGCCCACAACAATCGTCAACACAGGAAAACCAAATGACGTATCAAATTCTTCGACCTTCGGATCATCTAAAATCTCCTCTGGTAGCCCATTTACTTGATCAACAGCGGTGCGGAGGTTTTCAAGTTCCTTGTCAAAACCCCGATCGCTTATCTCCTCAAAATCGACAAAGATAACGGAACGCCCCTCTGAAGAAGTCGAAAACAATAGGTTAACTTTGTTGACGCTCCCTTCAATGGCATCTTCAATAGGACCAGTGACAAGTTTTTCAACTTCTTCTGGGGATGCTCCTGGATATAGCGTTGCCACAACTGCGCTCTGTACCGAGACTTCCGGTGTGAGTTCTCGTGGGAGGTTTATCCATGCGTACAACCCGAAAGCGATAATTATAACCATCAAGAGATTCGCTAAAACCGGATTATTTACGGACATCCTGGGGATAGACATAGTGATAGGATTTTACGGTGTGAGATGCTGAATGCTGAGTGTATAGATTGCAGCGTTTCCGTTTCGCAAGACGCAAAATTATAGAGAGCGAGGCTTCGTGCCTCGCTCTATCGCTCAATTTAGTCGTCAGCTGGGACCGCAACACCCAATAGGTTTTCGTCTGAAACGGTTTGGAAGCGTTCTTCTGGATTTTTCAGAAAGACACTTCGTAGATCCGTTGTAATCGCATATAGGGCAGGCATTACAAACAGCGTCATTGTGGTGGCAAGTGCGAGCCCAAAGATAATTGTATACGCCATCGGCATCCAGATCGGTGATTTGCCGCCTAAACCGATTGCCATCGGAATGAGTCCGAAAATCGTTGTCAGCGAGGTGAGAATGATCGGACGCAATCGGATACTGCCGCCTTTCAGGATCGCATACCATTTGTTATAACCGCGCTCCCGGTACTTGTTGATGAAGTCGATAAGGACAATCGAATCATTCACCACAATCCCTGAAAGTGCGACGATACCGAACATGGCGACCATGCTAAGCGTGGCATTCGCAAGGAATAACCCAACCATGGCGCCTATCATCCCGAATGGAACGGCAAGCATAATGATAATCGGTTGTATAAACGATTTAAATTGCGCGCCTAACACAACATAGATCAACAACAGCCCGACGATGAACAGTTTCCACAACTCAGAAAAGGACTCTATAATCTCATCAAAAAGCCCTCGAAAATCGAGTTGGTATCCCGGATACAGGGATCCAACATCGGCGAATGTACCGATTAACGCCTGCGTTGCCGCAAAAGGGGTTGTTTTTGTCCTATCTACAGAAGCATAAACCGTAATCGCCCGTTCACCGTCAAACCGGCGGATATCAGAATACCCCTTTTCCTCTGTAATATCGGCGACATCCTTGAGTGGAACGATAGCCCCACTTGGGGTTGCAATCAACAGGTTATTCAGTTCAGCAAGGTTTCCAAGCGTCCCTTCCTCATATTTGACGATGACATCAATCGCCTCATCTGCTTCCCGATACGTTGTCGCTTTAGCACCCTCAATAGCAGTACGCACCGTTTGCGCAACTTGGAATGTAGTTAATCCGTATTGATGTGCCTTCTCCGGTTTCAGATAGATACGGAGTTCAGATTTACCCGTGCGAAAGTCGTCTCGGATGTCGTAGACCCCGTCCATCTGTGCGAGTGATGCTTTAAGGGTATCAGCGAGTTCTGTAAGTTGTTCAAATCTCGGTCCTTTTACCTTAACTTCAACGTCCTCTCCTTGCGGCGGCCCGCCTTCCTGTGTAATGAAATTCAACTCTTCTATGCCACTAATCGTTGTGGTTTTCGCCCGCAGTTCAGCGATGATGTCATCTACACCTCGAGTGCGTTCCTGTTTCGGGGTGAGTTCAACAATAACCTCACCGAAATTAGAGCCATAGGTAACACCTTCCATCATAGCACCCGTTGGCGTGTGTAACCCGACGTTGCTGACGATCGCAGCGACTTCACTTGAGGGCAGCGTTTTAGCGGCTTCTTCAATCTGAGCTATGACGTGAGTCGTCTCTTGCATACCATAGGAAGGCGGCATTTCGGCTTTGACATAGAATTGTGGGAAATCTTCTCCGGGGAAGAGTTCTTTGTCAAGCACCACAAACGCGCTAATACACACAACCGAACCGATCAAGAGAACACATCCAACAAAAGCATATCGGTATCGAATTGTCGTTTTCAAGACTCTAATATATCGGCTTCGGATAAGGTCAAAAACCGTACCGAACCATGCTAAAAAGCCGACAATGTAGGCACTTAAGGCAAAAGTATTCTGAGATCGGGTTCGGAGGGGCTCAAGCCTGCTGCGTCCCGTCCGAGGTTTCGGTCTTCCCCACTCAGAAACGTGCGCAGGTAAAATCACGAACACTTCAAAGAGCGAAGCAATTAAGACGAGAATTGCCATGATTGGCACAACCCGCATAAACTGTCCAGGAACACCCGACATAAACATCAGTGGCCCAAAGGCACAGATTGTTGTCAAGCTTGCAGCGACAACTGGCCAGCCAACCTCCTCTGCCCCGCGAATCGCAGCAACTTTCGGAGATGCTCCCGCCTCAATGTGCCGATAGATGTTTTCCACAACAACAATAGCATCATCTACAACAATCCCTACAACCAAAATAAGTCCGAACAAGGAAACACCGCTGAGTGAGTAGCCCCCTATAGACATGAACCAAAACGTCGCCATAAAGGCAACCGGTATGCCGAGTGCAGCGAACATAGCGTTGCGCCACCCGATAAAGAGGAGGAGCATCAGCACAACAAGCACCAAACCGAAGAGTGCGTTTGTTTCAAGAATCCCCAAACGTTCTTTAAGTATAACCGAATAATCGTTAACCGCCGTTAATTCGGCACCGTCAGGCAGGTCGCCGCTCCATTTTTTAACCAACTCCCGGAGTTCAGCAACCAAGGCAATCGTGTTGCCTTCTGTCTTTTTTTGCACACTTAAGCTGATAGAGGGTTCCCCACCAATCCGTGATAGCGTCCTCGCCTCTTCATAGGTGTCCGAAACGGTCGCGACATCCTTTAGGCGCAGCGGTGTACCTGTCGGTTGAACGGCAATGATCGTTTCACCAATTGTATCTGGACTCGCGAATTCACCCATCGTCCGCACCATGAATTCGGTGTTCCCAAGCTCCATTGTGCCTGCTGGTAGGTTCAAGTTGCTGGCACCCAGCGCAGCAACAACGCCCGCAATCGGAATCTGATAAGCTTTCAACCGATCAGGATTCATCTCAACCCAGATTTCTCTTTCACGGAGTCCTGCTATCCGGACAGATGCGATGTTTTTAATATCCAATATTTCATCCTTGAGATTCTCAGCAATATCCCGCATCTGGCGTTCGGAAATATCGCCGCCAACAACGATTGTCAGCATAGGGAAACCGGATGAGATATCGAGTTCTTCGACCCTTGGATCGTCTAAAATCTCCTCTGGCAAGTCATTCACACCTTCAACAGCCGTGCGGAGGCTGTCAATCTCCTTATCGTAATCTCGGTCACTCATTTCTTCAAAGTCGATAGAGATTACGGATCTTCCTTCCGAAGAGGTAGAGAACAGTAGATTGATTTTGCTGACATTTTCCTCGATAGCGTCTTCAATGGGAGCAGTGACGAGTTTTTCAACTTCTTCTGGTGAGGCACCTGGATATAGGGTTGTGACGGTCGCGCTCTGTAATGCGATTTCGGGTGTGAGTTCCCGTGGAAGGTTTATCCATGCATACACCCCAAAAGCGATGATTATAATCATCAGCATATTTGCCAAAACAGGGTTGTTCACGGATATCTTAGGAATGGACATGGTAGCAGAATTTCTCCTTGTTTTTTTATAACCTGAATGGCTGGAAAAGGTTGTTTTTGGTACATTTGCGTTTTAAGAGATGTTATTGGGGTAGTGCTTGCACCACCCCATTTTAAACTCGTCAGTCTGTTGGATGATTTTCTTTTTCTAAAAGGATCGAGTACGCAAAAGAATTCATCCAGCTGACCGGAGATTATCAGTTCACTTTGAGGGTGCCCCATGTTGTCGTCAATTTACCCGTTGGCGCAACTGATAAAGGCTCAATTCCTTCGCCCTCAATGGAAAGTGTATCAACAAGAAAAGTAACCGTTTTCCCACCCCAACTGTTCATGAAACCAATACCGACGCGTTCCACATCAAACTTATGGTTCCACGTTTTGTTTCCAGAGAGCTCCCATTCATCCTTTTCACTCTCTCGGTAATAGCCTGAAAAGAGATCGTCCTCTTTGACGATCTTGAGGTGGAGCGGGACATCAAAACCGGTTTGGAAGTGTCCTTTGTCTTGCCAATTGGCTTCAACCATACTACCGATAAGCGTTTTCTGTGGTTGATTGGCTTCGCCCCCAAACAGCAAACAGGCGTAGTTCAAATCGTCATCACTGTAAAGAAAAATACCAATCCATGAATCTGCCGGTTTATCCGGCTCAGTAGAAAAAATCCCACTCACCGTTATATTCTTGGCGGCACTTTTGGGGATTTCCCGTTCAATCATGGGTTTGTCAGGGGTGGTATGCCCCCATCCGCCGTTAGGGTTCGTCATCTGTAAGAAGCCATCTTTGACTTCAAAGGTTGTAACTTTGTCACGATAGTCACGGAACTTCCATTCGTCGACGAGTTCGTTGCCATCAAACGGGTCTGTCCATACACCTGCAGACCCGACTACGACAAAACCGAACATCAAGCACCCGCTTATAAGAATCATAGACATTTTCATAGTCAATCATCCTCCTTTAAGCCTGCATTATAGCACGCGTTAAAGCCTCATCACAAGGGAAACCTCGAATTACCGGTCTGATTTGAGGGCACCCCATGTTACCGCCAATTTATCTGCCGGTTCAACGTTTAATCCACCAAGTGCCTTTGCCAGTCCGTGTTCTGCAATAATCGTTAGATCGTCTTCACTGAGAACCGTGTTGAAAATGGCGGCTTCGTCAATAATACCGACGAAATATGAACCCCCGCCCCATTTACCAATCTCAACGGGATTTGCTGTAACAGCGGTTTTTCCGGGGCGTGTGCTCACCCCCGCTTTCTTACCGTTCACATACACCACGAGTTGCTCAGCCTTCTCGTTGATGTCGTAAGTCGCTGCGAAATGGATCCACTTATCTTCATCAGGAACGTGTGCCGAGGCTCTGGGTTCCCAACTTCCACCGGGTTTGACAAATGCGGACATTCTATTGCCTTCCTGCGGTGGATCAATGCGTAAGAGATACTCGTTGCTCTTCGCGATGAGTTGCCGCCAAGTAGAGATATCCGTCGCATAAAACCACGCCATCATCGTGAGTTCGTCACCGAGCTGCAGTTCGGGTGTTGAGTCAATTGACACCCACTGCGCGCCATCAAACTCAAGCCCTTTGCCGATTTTTCCGTCTTTCCACTTCGCACCGTTAATTGTGCCGTCGTGTCCGAATTCCGAAGAATCTTTGGTTGTTTTGCCAGCACCCTCGTCAAAGAGCCAGACACCTACAGCCGTTTCAGGATCAATTTCGGCAGAACAGATCTGCGGGAATACCCAAAGCACTAATAAACAACTAATTCCTAAAACCGAGATAGATTTTCGCATTTTTGTCCCTCCATCTATTCACATTCGGAAATGTTTTCTCTATAATCAAATTTTGGTAAACTGCCTACATTTTTATAATTATAACATGTTACCCAATACTCTAACAAATAAAGAATTAGGGGCATTTATGGGAGATTTCAGAATTACTTAGACAGGATCGCTGGCGGGGTTCCTAGCCTCGCCAGCGGAAACCCAAACTCACATTTTATGCTACAATACTTTCGCGAATGCCCATCTATTTATATAACTCACCATAGTTTTCCGAATTCTTAGGTTTTGAGTTCTATATTCTTCGCTATAGAAGCGAATTCGCACTCGCGACTTTCCCATTCAAATGAGGAGAAAAGCTTAAAACGGATCTCTAAGGATTAACGACCCTAACTTTTTCACCGTCTTTCAGAGAATGCTGACCCGCTGTAACGACGGCTTCGCCTTCCATGAGACCACTCAGCACTTCAACCACACCACCTTGCAAAAGTCCTATCTCCACTGCGCGCCGCCGGCTGACATTCTCTTCAATCACAAAGATGTTCTGGGTTTTGGTATTGACATTTTCAATCAGGGAAACACGTGGGATCAGTAGCGCATCCGTCTGCACTTTGATCGGCACCGTGACTTTGGCAAACATACCCGGTCTGAGTCTACCTTCAGGATTATCGATACGCACCTCAACACTTGCCGTTCGTCGCGCAGCTTGTAGCGTCGGACTAATGAAGGTGATGCTGCCTGACATCGCGGTATCTATGCCGTCGATTTCTATTCTTGCTTGCTGATGGAGCGTCAATGCGCTGAGTTGCGTTTCAATGACATCAACATTGGCTATCACTGTATCAATATTGACGATCTCAAAAAGTGGGGCTGCGGGGAGTGCCATGCCCCCTAAATCCAAATGGCGTTTGGCGATAACCCCGGAAATCGGGGCGTAAATCGTCGCATCTTTCAGACGTTTCTCAGCGAGTTTGAGAGCAACTTCTGCTTGGGTGCGTGCCGTTTTTGCCGATGTAATCTCTGCTTCCCAGCTTTTCGCATCCGCTAAGGCGTTGGCGGCAATCAGTCCGGCCTGTGCCGTTTCGAGTTGCGAGCGTGCGAGTTCAATGTCTTTTTCCCACGTTTTCGTTTCCGCTTGCGTCTCTGCTAACCGTAAAGAGGCTTTGGCTTGTTCGACTTGTGCTGCCATCGCTTGGATGTCCTCAATACGCGCACCATTATCAATGAGTTGAAGCTGCTCTGTGGCAATTCTATGCTGTGCCATAGCGATGTCCAACTGCGTCTTCGCGCTTTCAAGGGATTGCTGGCTAATCGCACCGTTTTCAAAGAGTTGCGTCATCCGTTCGTGGTTGCTTTGAGCGTTGGCAAGGTTTGCATCCGCTTGATTCAGCCCTGCTTCTGCTTGTCTGCGGTCTTCCGCGCGAGCACCACTTTTAATCTTCTGCAAGTTCGCTACAAGCGATTCTAATGCAGCCTCTGCTTGCTCTATCTGTGTGACGGCACGGATTTCAGAGAGATCTATTACTTGTTGGAGGGCGATTTCTGCAGCCGCAAACTGTGCCTTGGCTTGCGCAATTTGGGTCTGAACGCGGATTTCGGCAAGTTGTTTCGCCTGAGAATAGGCGGTTTCCGCAGAGTCGAGGATCGCTTCTGCTTGCTCCACTGCGAGTTGTAACTCTTCGTATTCCACCGTGCCGAGCGGCGCATCTTCTTCCACGCGATCTCCCTCCTCTACCTTTAAAGTGATAAGCCGTCCGGCAATCTTAGGATATACACTGACTTGCGATGCTGCTTGAATTGTGCCAGACAGTTGGTATTCTAAACGAATCTCACCCCGTTTCGACTTTATGGTTTCTACCGCTTTAAGCACGATAGCTTCAGCTTCTTGAGACACCGGTCCTTGGCGTTGCCTGAACCGTGGCACGGCTAAAATCACCGCAATCACCAATAATATGCCGATAATGATCAGTACTTTCTTCAATTTTTTTTCTCCTATAGACATGGCACTCCGCTGGAGTGCTTCAGAGGCATGAATGTTTTTCTTCGGGTCTCTTATATTTCGTTTTCTATTTTTTATTTTAACGTTTGTCCTACAGATTTTTCCAGTCTCGCCAAACCGACAACGTAATCGTGGTGTGCCTGAAGACGATTGACTTCTGCTTGCGCAAGAGCGAGTTGGGTATCCGTCAACGCAACAGTCGTGATAATACCATTTTGAAATTGTAGATTCGCGATACGGACGCTTTCTTGTGCCTGCGCAACCGCTTCGCGTTGAACTTCTATAAGCGTTTGCGCACCAAGCAGGTTCAGATACGCACCCCGAACTTCAAACTCAACGCCTGCCTTGAGTTGAGCACCACCTAACTCAACTTGTTTGAGAACAGATTCAGTCTGCTGCACGGCAGCACTCGTCGCGAACCCGTCAAAAATGGGGATATTAATTTGAAAACCGACGCTCCAAATCCGGTTCATTTCCGTCAGCCTTTCATTCTGGGAGATTTGGTAGTTTGAGAACACCCCCAGATCCGGAAGTCGCCGCGTTTTGGCGATGTCAATCTGTTTACGTGCGGCTTCTTCACTGAGTTGCGTCCGGTGCACTTCAGGACGATTTGCCAGTGCTTGTTGGATTAACTCATCGAGATTGAGTGCCAGTGTTTGCTGGTCTTTGGGTATGGCGAGCGTGCCGTTGACGGTTACATCCTCAGCAAGCGGGATATTCAACACTGTTTTGTAGGCGTTTTTGGCGTTACGCACCCCGTTTTCGGCGCGAATGAGCGTTGATTGGGCGTTGGCGAGTTGAACCTTGGCACGGAGGACATCAAAGTTGGTCGCTGCACCCGCTTCAAGCGACGCTTCGGCGATAGCAAGCTGCTCTTCAACAAGTGAAACGCTCTGTGCTGCAACACGAACGAACTCCTGTGCAACCAAAGCACCATAGAAGGCTTCGGATACGTCTAAACGGAGTTGATTGGAAGCCGCATCAACATCACGCTGCGTCGCTTCGTAGTTGAGTTTCGCTGCTTGATAACCATAATAATGTCGTCCCCAGGCAAAGATCGGTTGTGTTAGATTGACGGTACCTTGGAGGTTATGATGTGCGCCAAACTCCAGTTCAATCAAATCGGCTTCATTATCCGTGCTGGGCATACTGGGTGGTTGCATCTCGTTCATCTCGCCGCCCGGCATTGGAAAACCGAATCCACCTTCAGCTCGGATTACCGATTTTTGGACATCTTTAAAATAGGTATAATTACCGTTCGCTGTGACGCGCGGTAGGAGCCCTCCCAACGCAGCACGCACTTGTGCCTCAGCGGCTTTCAAGTTTTCCTCAGCCGTCTGAAGCGTCAAATTGCTCTGTTTGGCAATTTCAATACTCTCTTCTAATGTCAGAGTTTTGGGTGCTTGCGCTATAGCAGGAAGGTTCAATAGCAGTAGTAACAAGGCTCCACCAGCACAGATAGACTGGCAGAACCGGAGTGGATGCATTGTGTTCGTGTCCTCCAAATTGGGTAAAGGCGAACCAAAGTTCCAAAGTCTAACTAAAGTTGGGAAGTGTTCTAAAATTGCGCTAAACTGAACATAACTTGTAAACTTTAGAACACTTCAAACTTGCAAACTTTGCTTTGTCCTTATGTGATGTAAACAGTTCCTAATAGCGGATGATAGTCGTAGCATCGCCAATCGCCCAGATTTGACCGCCTGGTGTCTGGACGAGGTCCCACAACTCACTTTTCGTCGGTGATTCCTGCATCAACCAGGTGACACCGCCATCGGTTGTATGGAGGATTGTCCCGCCTTCTCCGGCTGCCCAACCTTCGTTCGCATTGAGGAATAGGATAGCATTCAGGTTGGCTTGCGTCGGGACTGTCTGGTCAATCCATGTTGTGCCACCGTCCGTTGTTGCCATAATAGCACCCTGATCGCCAGCGATCCAAGCAGTCTGGTCGTTAATCGCGTAAACATCGTTTAATTTCGGTCCTTGCAAGATGGAACTCCACGTTTGTCCACTATCCACGGTATGTGCGATAGTTCCAGCATCGCCGACGATCCAACCGACTTTGTCATTGACAAAGTGGACACCGTAAAGGTTATTAAATCCTGCGCCTGTCATCATTGGGTCCATGTCTTGTCCGATCCATGTTTGTCCAGCATCGATGGTATGCATAACGCGTCCGGTTTCCCCGACTGCCCATGCGTGGGTTGGCGTGCCGAAACTCATACCGTAGGATCCCATTGCGCTGCGCCAACTCATCATGCCTTCAAACACAATTCGCTTAGCAGTGCCGTGCCCCTCATCACCCGGATCACTGACTCCGTGCCACGTTTCGCCGCCATCAAGTGTTTCCGCCAGTGCTGCGTTGCTCCCGACAATGTACCCTCTGTTCGCATCCACAAACCCGACCCCGAAGAGTTCAAAGACGTTCCCACTAATTTGCGGATTCCACGTTTCGCCGCCATCGTTGGTGTGCAAAACGCTTCCTGACAAGCCGACTGCCCAGCCGAATTTGTCGTCGTGGAAATAGGCACTCCGCAAGTGACTTGAACTGGAGATGATCTTCCAGGTGTCTCCACCATCGGTTGTGTGTAGGATGGTTGCGTCGTTGCCGACCATCCATGCCTCTGTTGGGCTGATCATGTGGACACCTTGGAGGCGAGAGGCGACGGGGCGCGGTTCAACGGGTGCCCAAGTCGTGCCGCCGTCCATTGTCCGCAGAATTACACCGAATTCGGCGGCGGCAATACCGAATTTTTCATCGGCAAAATGGACATCCCAAACAGGTTCAGGCATACCATTAGAATTCGGGACTCTGCTCTCTTGGACGACCCAATTGGAACCGTCAACTGTTGCAACAACGGCGCCCCCCGCACCGACTGCCCAACCGACTTTATCATTGAGCATGGAAATTGCATCAAGTGTGTTGACGGTCGCGCTTGTCTGAAATTTCCATGTCATCCCACCGTCTTTTGTGTGGAGCAGGGTGCCACCGCCGCCTGCTGCCCAACCCACTGTAGGACTCACAAAGTCAATACCTTCAATTGTATTGTTAGTATCAATTTCCTGTTTTGCCCATGTTGTACCGCCATTTTTCGTGCTGATGATGAGGCCACCATCGCCACTTGCCCATCCATGTTTATCATCTGCGAAAGAGACCGCTAACAGTGCCGTGCGGGTCCCTGTATTCTTCTTCATCCACGTTTGCCCACCATCTGTGGTTTTCAGGACTGTACCATCGTCTCCGGCAACCCAACCGGTTTGTGTATCGATAAAGCGGACTTTCTTTAGCACAATGTCAAATGGAAGCGGTTGACTCGGTTGTCTGTTCCATGTCGCGCCACCATCATTGGTGTGTAAAATTGTTGATTTACTACCTACAATCCATCCGTGTTGTGTGTCTACAAAAAAGATATCTGAAAAATGTGCCTGCCAATCCGATTCGCTCACTTTCACCCATGCTTTTTGCGCAAGCGCGAACTGCACACTGCAGACTAAGAGCAGGGCTACTAAAATAAATAATATTTGCTTTCTCGGTTTCATCAAGTTTCACAGCGTTGGAAACCACGCCTTGAAGTGTGGAATGAACGCCGACCTCCTTATTTTTTAAGATGGGCTTGCAAACAACGCCCTTTGTGTTAGATAGTGCTTTGTACTGTCCAGAAAACCGTGAACTGAAGTTAATATGCTTTATTCTATCTTATATACTACCACTACTTTGTAATTCGTGTCAACTGAAAAGTAGGGTTTGAGAATTGGATTGACGGTAGCCCTAAACGTGTGGCATAATAGTAAGTGGATGAGGTCCAAAAAGGTCTCGCAAATCTGCGCAATTCAGTTTGTGGAGACAAAAATATCTAAATAGATTAGGAGATTTCCATGAAATTTATGACACAATTAACCTGTGTAGGGTTCGGCTTAATCTTGAGTATCTGTCTGCTTGTCAGTCCTGCGCTTGCACAAATTGAGATGAATACCTTGGTAGGGCTTTGGCTGTTTGATGAAGGAAGCGGCGACACTGCTATTGATTCTTCCAACAGCGCGCTGGATGCAACGTTGGTAGGTAATCCGACGTGGGTGAGTGGTGTATTTGGTTCGGGTTTAGAACTTGACGGCGTGGGAGACTACATTGAAGTCCCCGCACACGTAAATCCGACGGAGGCAATCACCGTTTCACTTTGGGTGAAAAGTATGACGGATGACTGGAATCAGCACGGTTGGATGGTTGAAAAACGGAATGCGTATATTATTCATCCGAACCAAGGGACAAAAAACGTCTCTTGGCCGATTTGTAATGGTGGTTGTTGGAACAAACCGGGCAGCTGGCGGGATGGGGAAACCGGTCCAGACGACATCACCGATTGGCACCTCTATACTGTCACTTTCGACAGCGCAAGCGGTGAATGGAACATCTATATTGATGGCGTGGCAGAAAGCACAATGACAATTGACACGAATCCAATTGATGCCGATGATGGCCCAGTCTTTATCGGTCGGGACACCTGTTGTGACGGCAGATTTGGTGAAGCAGTTATCGACGAGGTGGCTATCTTCAACGTCGCCTTGACTGCGAGTGAAATTCAAACGATGATGGACAAAGGTCTTTCCGCACTACTTCTGACACCCGTCGAACCTGAAGGCAAACTCTCCACGACTTGGGCGAATGTAAAACAACAGTATTAAGCTAATTTGATAAACGGGCAAGATATGTTGTGCTTGCCCGCTTTCCTAAATCTAAACACAAAGGAAAAAAATATATGTTGCTGAGAATATCGTTTCTAATTTTGTTTAGTGCTTCTTTTTTTCTAACAATTCCGTTGACTTACGCACAGGATCTCTTGGACGGTGTGGTGAGTTATTGGTCATTTGATGCTGATACTATTGCCGGTGGAACTGTTGTGGACCTTTTAGGGGACAACGACGGCGAACTTGACGGGAATCCGAAAGCGGTTGCCGGTAAGATCGGGGATGCCCTCGAATTTAACGGCGAGAATTCTGTTCACATTCCGGGAACTGGGTCTTTAGAGTTTGCCGGTGAGGACGAGATGAGCGTTGTTGCTTGGGTGAATCCGGATAGCGATAGCCCTGTGAAAGGGGTCGTTGCTGGGTGTTGTGGGACCATTGTTGCCCAACGTGATGTAAACGGATGGGCGTTGCGGTTTGATGGGAGAAATGCTGGGCAAGAGATGGAATTTATTGTTCAACCCGGTTGGCAAGGCGATGGCGGCTTTGGCGCGCCTAAATTCGCGAAAGGGTCCTGGCACCATCTGGTTGGAGTCGTCGCGGATGACGAGATGTTTCTCTATGTTGATGGCGAGTTGGAGAAAGATATGACTTATAACGGTCCGATGGCTACAGGTGGGTCGGAAACCGAAATCGGTCATGCCGGTGATGGCGGTTTTGTTGGCATCATTGACGAGGTGCTCATTTACAACAGAGCCCTCTCCGCAGATGAAGTTAAACAGATTTTTGAGTCGAAGGATCTGTTATCTGTACAACCACAAGGCAAACTCGCAACCCGTTGGGGGCAAATCAAATCGGCGTTTTAAGGGAATCGCTATCGTTTGAGAGAGGAGAATGTATTGATGGAACCTATAAAAGTAGGCGTAATTGGGTGTGGTGTCATCGGAAACAGACACCTGAGCATTGCATCTGAGGCATCACACATTGAGTTAGTTGCAGCGGCAGATCTGATTGAAGCGAACAGAACGTCTGCTGAACGTTTCAATCCACCGAAAGTGTATGACAACGGCAATGATTTGATTGACGACGATGAAGTTGAAGCGGTTGTTTTGGCATTTCCGACGCAGTACCGTACTGAAATGGCTCTACGAGCGTTTGAAAGAGGCAAGCACGTTTTGATTGAGAAACCGATAGCAATGAACGCTGCAGAGGTTGAGCAACTCATCGCTGCGCGTGGGGACTTGGTCTCAGGATGTTGCTCTTCGCGGAGTCGTTTCAATCCAGCGGCTCGACTCGCAACGCAACTTATCACAACGGGTGGTTTGGGCGCACTTCGGACGGTCCACTGTCGTGCTATTGTGGGGTGCCGAGAGAGACCGGACACACCGAGACCCGCTTGGCGGCTCACCAAGGCTCTCAACGGTGGTGGTATTCTCGTTAACTGGGGATGTTACGACCTCGACTATCTGCTCGGTATTACAGGGTGGCAGCTCAAACCACAAAGCGTCTTCGCACAGACATGGACGGTGCCACCAGTGTTCCAATCGCATATTGCCCCGGGTTCCGATGCCGAAACGCACTATACTGCTCTTATTCGGTGCGAGGATGACATTGTGCTGAGTGTAGAACGGGGTGAGTTCATGACGATGCACTCACATGCAGATTGGGAAATTATCGGGTCAGAAGGTTCCCTTAAGTTGACCATGCGTGATGAAGAGCCAGAAAACGTTATCTATAATCGTACAACAACAGAGGAGGGTGTGGAGTCTACAACTCTCGCTGAAGCCGGTGATGCGCCGGAATCACCACACAGCACGCCGTTGTCTGATTTCGCTGCTGCTATCCGGGAAAACCGGCAGCCTCTGACAAATTTGGAAAACTCGCTTGTTGTTCAGCAAATAACCGACGCTATTTACGCCTCTGCAGAGACAGGAAATGCTGTGGATATAGGAGAATAGACATGAAATCTCACAGATATGTAGCACTATGCAGTGTTTGCCTTAGTCTCGTGATCGTCTCACTCGGCAACACTGAAATTAATCTTGATGATTTCGCTGGTATTTGGCTCTTTGATGAAGGCAAAGGACAGGTCGTCAAAGATCTCACCGATAATGGAAACGATGGAGAGTTTGACGGGCCCAAGTGGATAGATGGACAGTTCGGCAAAGCCTTGGAATTCGATGGAAGCCCGAAATATGTCGTTATTGAACATAACGACCTTTTCAACTTTGAAGATGACGATTTTACCGTTGGGTGTTGGATGAACTCGGAGAATAAAGATGCGTATGTCGTCATCAAACGGAACGGTGGTGCCGGTTTCTGGGCAATGAGTTCCAGCATTGATAGAGACACCGGCTTTTTTATTTTTGAGGGTGGCGGACAGCATATTGACGATGGTAAAACCGATATTGTTGGAAATGGGTGGCATCATACGGTCGCTGTTCGCAAAAAGGGCGTTATTTCCTTGTATGTGAATGGCGAAAAAGAGACAGAACGGAACGTCGGCGCGACTATGGATAGTCCTGCTATTCTGAAGTTTGGTGGCTGGGGAAGCGAGAACCTCATCGGCGGATTAGATGAAGTTTTTGTCACCAAGAAGGGGGTGGCATTAGAAGAAGAGGACATTCAACTCCTTGCTGAGGAGGGTTGGGAGGTTGCTTTGGAGGTCACCGCAAAAGGGAAAATGGCGACTACATGGGCAAGACTGAAAGTCCAATAAGTGACATCTCTATTTTAAGGCGCGCTTTGATAAAGTTTGAGAATTTAATTGGATAATTTTTTCGGATGCCTAACTTGTTGGGGAGCGTTTTAGCAACATTCCCGAACAAGTTCGGGCATCCAGATACTGGGGTATTACCAAATTCTTTTTTAGATCTTCAATCAACCGTGTCTGCGAAGATAGATGAATTTATACAAGAAATTTGCTGGCAACTTCGGTTATGAAATGCTTACCCATAACTCGGTAGCCTTCCGCATCGGGATGTAGGTCATCTGGAAGCAGATGAACGTAGTCCGCCCCGAATACACTTAACCCGTCAACGTAATATATGTGCTTATCCCCGTGGGCTTGGAGGGCTTCAGCGGCGGCTTGCACCTCTTCACGCATCCCTTTCAGATGGAAGCCTACAGCGTTCGGTGTTTCCTCCCGCGGCGGAGAGCAGATAGGGGACATCAGGACGAGTGGTATATCTGGGTGTTTCTCACGGACAATTTGAACCGCACCGATAATCGCAGGACGGAACGCCCGCGGTCCCAAGCTGGACGCACCTTGGATATTAATGCCGAGACACATTGAGATATAATCAGCCGGTAAGTCACGAATCATTCGCGCCACCATCGCATCGAGATGACACTGCCCGCCGTAACCGAGACAGGTTAAATTCAGACCACTTTCACGTGCAACAATCGCTGGCCACGTCTGTGTTGGTGATGCCGCTGTCCGGCACTGCGTGATTGAGCTCCCGTAAGTAATCCACCGAGGTCGCGTGTCAGTAAGCGCCTCCAAAGTCGCTCCATCATCTATCTCCACGCTGCGTAGTTGAAACTGTCCGAATTGCGGCAGCCATAATTCAATTAGTTTTTCTCCATCGGGTAAGCCTTCAAAGGTAAAACTTTCCTTTTGCGTCAGGTCAAGCGATACCACGACTTCACCATCACAACAGAGGTCAAGTATACCACTTTCGTTTTGTGGCACGATATTGCCCGAAACCCGTGTGGTATTGCTCTGGAAGCTGATACGAACCCCTGCGGGCATTGCTGAACGTTCAAGGAGCGGTTCCGGGAATAGAACGTGCATCGAGTGTGGTGTCCGCCACGGCATCACCCAGTCTTCGGTTTTTTGTAGGGAGACGTTTCCCTGCCAAGTCAATTGTGGTGCGTCCGGCTTTAGTTGCATCGCCTTCCTCCTATATTTGTGGGTGCTTACATTGCATCGACGACAGCGCGGAGTTGCCGTATACCTTTCAACATATCTTCGGGTTGCCCCCAATGTTCAATGCTTGCTGAACCCGTGAATCCGTCAGCAGCTAACGTCTCCAGGATCTGTTCATAGTTCAATTCAGTGTCGCCGATCGGATTAAGGTTTTTCTCGCTATTTGGTTTTACATGCACATGCCGCACCAACCCTTTGATATGGGCGTACCCTTCCGGCAAAGGGTTTTCTCCGCAGTGTAACCCGTTATTAATGTCCCAGCAAGAAGTGAGGGCTGGACTGTTTCCGAGCGCGTTGATAACAGCCCGCGTCTCTTCGCAGCTTCCAGCGAGACACGCGCTTTCGTTTTCAAAGCAGAGCGTAACGTCAGCACTTTCTGCCACAGGAACAACAAGCGCGAGTTTCTCGACAATGCGTTCCATGTAGTCGTTGATATCTGGACGCGGGGCCCCTTTAATGCGGCGGTTCGGATTCCAGAACGTAAATCCACGAATGACTTCAGTATCAAAGGCGTGTGCTAATGTCACCATCCGATCGAAGTGCTTTCGGTGTTGATCATACTCTTCGGGATCGTCGATGGCGCATTTTCCAAAGGGCGACCCAACACTGGCAACTCGGACATTATAAGTGCTGAGGACATCTTGAACGCGGCGGACATCGTCATCGTCGATTTCGGTTACATGTTTACCCCAAACCCCGCCGCGGACTTCAACAGTGTTAGCACCGGCTTCAACGCCGAGCTTGATGGCTTCCTCGAAATCGGTTTTAGAAACTTCGTCAGCAAAAAAGCAGACATCAATCATAGCAAATAGGCTCCTTTGGCAATTTATAATTCATTTAGTTCTGCGAGAATATGGTCAGGACCGGTACGATTTCCAACAGCATCCAAAAATTTCGATGCGATCCGACCCTCCTGATTAATAATATAGATCGCTGGACGCGCAATATCCGGGTCGCTTGGGTCAATGACATTGTAAGCGGTGATTGTCACTTTGTCTGTATCCACGAGCAGCGGATACGTGATTTTAAGAGTCTTTCGTGTTGCATCAACAAGCGTTAGTGGGTCGGCACTGATCGCTATGAGTGCTGCGCCTTCGGCTTGGATGTCTTCATAACCTTCTTGCAACTCACCGAGCTGCGCGCGACAATTGGCTCAGGTGCCAGTGCGGTAGAAGACAATGACGAGATTCTGTCCGCGATATTGCGAAAAATTGTGGGTCTTTCCCTTGCTATCTGGCAATGAAAAATCAGGTGCCAATGCACCGATATCCAAGCCTTCACCGTGCGGAAGTTGTTCAGCTGCATCCTCTGGTGAAGTTATGATTTGTGTCGTCCGTTCGGCGTTGTCGCAAGCGAGGCATAAGGAAATGACTACCACTATGACTAAGAAACCAACTGAACTGCCGGTACTCAGGAACGGGATATATCGTCTCGGATTTATGAGATGAGTTCTTATCGCTTTGGATTTCATGTTTCTCGTCTCCCTTCATCGTTTTGTGAGCGCATCCAATCGCTTACATCGGCGCGCATGTTTTCGAGCGTTAATTGCATATCCGTACTAAAGGCTAAATTATTGAACTCATACGGGTCTGCTGTTACGTCGTATAATTCTTCCACTGGATGGTGTTGTGTGAGATAAATGAGTTGTGCGGTTTTCGGGTCGGTCTCGGCTTTTTCGACCCAACTTTTCCATACTTCAGCGTGACTCTCTGGAATGCCTTCAACTTCAGTGAAATGGGTTGTCCATCTGTTTTCGGGCATCAAATTCAAGATGTATTTGTACTGACTATCGCGGACGCAACGTTGTGGAAATACGTTCATATTTCCATCGCGGGTATGTGTGCCATAGATTTTATCGCGGAAGATTCCTTTCTGCCCGAGCAGAACTTCCTTAAAACTTCTACCATCTAAACTATCTGGCGGTTCGCCACCGGCGATATCTATAAGTGTTGGTAAGAAATCGACGTGCGAAATCATGGCATCAGAGACAGTGGCGGTTGGGATTTTGCCGTGCCATTTCGCAAGGAACGGCAGACGAGTGCCGGTATCATACAGCGTCCATTTACAGTGGGGCCACTCGGAACCGTGGTCGGTCGTGTAGATGAAGAGTGTGTTATCAGCATACCCGTGTGTTTCCAGCATTTTGTCGATTTCACCGATGCGGGTATCCATCGTCGTAATATCCTGATAGTAATTAGCAAGTGCCTTACGAGCAATAGGTGTGTCGGCAATATAGGGTGGTAACGGCAAGGTGTCTGGGTCATAGATTTTATTTGGTTCCCATGTGACGTGCGGATTGCTATCACCGAGGATCAGGCAGATGGGTTGGTCTGGGTTTTCCTGTTGATGGCTTAAAAGGAAACGTTCAACAGGTTCAGTGTCAAGACCTTCGGCGCGATATTTTCGGTTGTGTTCAGCACGTTTTGGAAGGAATCCGCCGATATATTCAAAGTCGAAAAGGGTTTCTGGTTTAACGTGCGTTTTTCCAGCGATTGCGACGCGGTAGCCGAGTTCTCGGAGCATGTTAGGCAAAGTTTTGAGATGCGCGTGGCATTCCGTGTGATTCCCCATTGCCCCGTGCCGCGCTGGATAGAGCCCTGTATAGAGTGTAGAACGCGACGGCGCACACGTCGGCGTCGGTGTGAAGGCATGCGTAAAACGCATACCTTCTTCCGCGAGGGTATCCAAGTGTGGCGTTTGGATATGCTCGTTCCCGGAACAACCGAGGTATTCCCACCCGTGGTCATCGGATAGATAGACAACAATATTCGGTTTCTTCGATGCCATTATGTTAGTCCTTAGCCGGTGGAAACGGTTTAATGGGTGCGTTAGTATCGATCCACTTCGGGATGGGTTCTGGTGGAAACTGCGTACAGACTTCACCGTTTTTCATCGCCCATTTAGCGTTAGGAAAGTGGCGTTTGTTTTTCTTAGTGATTTCTGGATTGGTCAGGACGCCAGCAATCGCAATACGACTCTTCTCACTCGGATTTGGGGGGCTATAATGCCACATATTACTGTGCCAAATGACGGCATCTCCAGTATCCAGCTCAATATGATGTACACCGTGTTTTTTGATTATTTCTGGAACGACTTTGCGCGGAATTTCACCGTGGATACTATCCGAATATAAGACGTGTTCAACGATCTCAGTTTTGTGGCTACCCGGAATGAACTGCATGCATCCATTTTCCCGAGTTGCGGGTTCAAGCGGTATCCAGATATTGAAAGACTCAGTATCGCCATCGCGCCAGAGTCCATTGTCTTGGTGCCACGGCGTTGCCGCGCCTGTGTGCGCCGGTTTCAAAAAGCAGCTATTGAACTTCACAATGATGTCATCGCCGAGAAAATAACGCGCGATATTGAGGACTGTGGGACCGGTATGGATATTGTGCCATATCAGTGGGGATTCGACACAGAAGTTGGCGAGTTTCCGAAAGCGTGCGATGCGGCCTTGCGGTGAATCGTCCATCGGATCCATCGGATCGTAGTCGGCGAACTCACCAGCGTTGGGCAGCATCAGGACATTACGAATGACACCTCGGAGTTGTGTTGCCAAGTCTTCTGAGATAACATTGCGTTCGATAAAATAGCCTTCAGTCTCGTATTGTGCTTTCTGTGCAGGTGTTGGTTGCCAGTTTTGCATAACGGTGTTTCCTTTAGCGGTTTTTGAGTTGTCCCCAGGTTGTTGTGAGTAAACCGTTTGGAGAAACGGGTAGAACTGCCTCCACGCCTTTCATCAATTCTGCGACCTCTGCCTCTGTAATGCCTCGATTAAAGAAGATAACTTCGTCCAATCTACCGATGAATTTCTCGCCACCGAAAGTACCAAACAGCAGCTCGCCTGCCTGATCTATGTCCCCGCCTTGTTTAACAGCGGATTCAAGGGTGCCGTCCACATAAAGTTTCATCTCATTTCCATCGTAGAGTCCAACGATGTGATACCGCTGTTCAGGTTCAATGACAGATGTACCCCACACGCCGCCCGTAAAACCACCGCCTGACCAGATACCGAAAACATAACCACCTGGCACTCGCTCAGTTGCTGATTGGACCTCTAATAAATAAGAACCGTTCCTCCGAATAGCAGTATCAGAGACCTCTTTGTTCATATAAACCCACGTTGCGATCGTCATCTGATCCTTGAAATTGAGACTATCAGAGGGCTCAACAGCCACAACATGGGGTGGTTCAAATTCCAATGCACCGCCGAATTTGCCTTCTGCCCACTTCGCGCCGGTAATTGCCCCGTCGTTCCCGTTGCCCGACGTATCCGCAGCGACACCGCCTTTACCTTCATCGAAGAGCCAGATGCCAACAGCATCGTCTAATAGTTCTGCAGAAAGCGGAACAGTTGCTATGCACAAACCGGTAATAATAGCGATCCAAAATATGTGTTTCATTGTGCCTCTCCTCCCTTGATGAGATATGAGTTTAGCATGAAACGGGAAATATGTCAAGGGCTTGGCTGTGTGTTTTTAGTTGAGTTGTTTGGAAAAATATGGTAGATTTATAAAAATAAGCATTTGCAGGCTCGCTATTTTGCACCTAATAATTGATAAGCGAGATTTCTACCTCGCTGTTCACAATGTTCAAATAATTCCAAAATCTATTATATATGAATTGAGCAATGCTGACGCAAGAAATGGTAGCCGATGTTCCATCGGATCCAGGAGTTTACTTTTTTCGCGGCGTTACAGGAACGATCCTCTATATCGGTAAGGCGAAATGTCTACGGAAACGGGTACGTTCTTATCTCCATAAGGTCAAAAAACGCCCAAGCAAAATCAAACGGCTTATTCGATGGACGACAGATGTGCGTTATCAGGTATGTCGTTCAGAACAAGAAGCACTTTTTTTGGAGTCGCGATTAATCCAAGAACATCAGCCGAGTTATAACACGGCTATGAAGTTTGGGCGGCAATCTTGGTATATTCGGATAGATATTGGAGAAGCATTTCCGCGCCTTGAACGCGTGTCTGAGACGCAACCCGATGGCGCAAGGTATTTCGGTCCGTTATCAAGTCGGCGATGGACGGATGAAGCTATTGATGTCCTACAGCGGATTTTTCCCGTACGCACATGTGAAGGCGAAATTATCCCGACCCCCGGGTTCCGTGCCTGCTTTGAATACGATTTGAAGCGTTGTAACGCACCTTGTGCAGCACTCATTACGAGCAAACGCTATAAGGAAACCATAACGGATGTTGTCAATCTGCTTGACGGCGAGTATGAGAAAGTGCAAGAAAGTCTGATTACAAAGCGGGATAGGGCATCGGAAGCACTGCGATTTGAGCGGGCTGCTGCGTTTCACAGGCAGCTGCAACGGATTCAGAAAGTTTTTACCTTTCTTGATGTACATCGGAGGTGATTTTATGGCAGCGTTGCTGAGTTTTTGTGCATTCGGTCAACAATTTTCGGATTTATAAAAAATATGTTGTCAAGAAAATTAATATCTGTTAAAATAGTAGGAACATATAATCATTCAAGGAGGTTAACCCATGCGTATAGCGAAATTATCGCTAATTTGTCTGGTCGCCTTTGCATTCATGGTAGGGTGTGGCATGATCGGGAAAGAAGCAGAGATGTCCGAGACTGCTAACACTACTTCCGCGGGAAAAGCCGTAATGGAAGCTGAAGCGGAGACCATGGCAAAAGAATCTATGGAGGGAGCCGCCGTTGAAGAAGTAACACTGAATGTCACGGGTATGACATGAGGCGCGTGTACCAGTAAAGTGCAGGCTGCACTTAGCGGGCTCACAGGCGTTTCTGAAGTAGTAAGTGTTTCTTCTGACACGAATACGGCTGTGGTAAAGGTCGAAAAAGGTAAAGTGACGACTGACGCGCTTACCGAGGCAGTTAAAGGCGCAGGTTTTAGTGCCGAAGTTGCCCAATAAGATTAGCTTGAAAGGGTGGGTTCCTCACCCTTTCTTTCTATATTAAAAGCCGTGGTCCGAAGATCGCTGCTATAAATAAGAGGTATAAACCTATGCTTCACTTAAACGTGAGAATCGTACTCGTCTGCCTTGCGTCCCTTCTGTTTGTGATTGCCTGTGCGGACACGTCAAAGAAACCAGCGGAAACATCAACCCAAACGACCGAAACACCAGAGCGAGCAGCAGAAGCACCGAGTCAGACAGCAGAAGCAAGCATTGAAGAAGTAACACTCGCTGTAACCGGTATGACATGAGGCGGGTGTACCAGTGCGGTGCAGGATGCACTTACAAAGGTTACCGGTGTCTCTGAGGTTGTCAGTGTTTCTATGAATGAGAAGAAGGCTGTTGTGAAAGTTGAGAAGGGCAAAGTTACGAATGATGCCCTGATTAAGGCTGTTGAAGCAGACCCGCGTTTTAAGGCAACTGTTGTTGGCAAGTCTTAGTCAGTAAAGCGAGATTAACTCGCCCTTTGTTTTATTAGGGAAAGTGGATTCATATTGTAATGCGAGGTCCAGGGACCTCGCATTTTTTATTTTCTATGGGGGATGAGGTGCGTGGGTATTTAACTTACTGCTGTTTCGCGTAAAGTGGGTCGTCAAGTAGAGATTGCACTTCGTAGATCGAACCCTTTAGTTCGGCGTAGGGCTCCGGCATACGTACTGGCGCGGCTACCATGCGGGGTTCATTCGTCGGTTCACCACGGAGGATGAAACTGTTGAAAGTCTCCCAATCCGGAATGCCTTTCAGAGGCCATGCATCTACGGCACAATACTGGGCAAGCTTTAAACGACGGGGTTTGTCTGAGGTATTCGGGGCAGAGCCGTGCAGTGCTCGGACATGATGGATTGTGATGCCACCTGCCTTCAACTCAATAGGCACAGCCCCTTCTGGTGTGAAATCTGCGTCTGTTACTGCGCCAATAAATGCCCCATTCTGGTGATGGTCCAAAGTCGGTCCCTTGTGGGAGCCGGGAAGTATCATCAATGCGCCATTTTCCACAGTCATATCGTCGATGACGACACCGACTGCGAGTAGATCGTCGTTGGTGTGGGGATAAAATGCCCAGTCCTGATGCCATTCAACCGGACTTCCAAACTCCGGGTATTTCATATTCAACTTATGTCCGTTATACCGCACACCGGGTCCGATGAGTTGCTCCACAATATCCAAAATCCTGGGATGCCGTAAGGCGTAATCGTAAACGACGTGGTGTAGCCCCGGGTTCTTGATACGCCGCACGCGCGGGTTTGCCGGGGTATGTCCTGGTTCCAGATCGAAAATATCGGTATGTTCCGTAACTTCTCTTGATTTTTCAACGAATTCACCAGTCACGCGCTGAAGGTCCTCAACCTCTTCTGCAGTTAGCACCGCTTCAACGCCGAGATAGCCGTTTTCCTCATAAAAATCAAGTTGTTCTTGCGTGAGCATTGTTTCATTACACTCCTCTTAGCGAGATGATACTGCTATTATACGTCAAATCCGTTAAAAATTTCAACCCTTTAACAGTTTCTGATAAATGTTCTGTACCTTTTGGATGTGTGTTTCAACGCCGAAAGTTTCTTCGGCATGTTTTCTTGCGCGTTGTCCCATAGACACGCTTTGCCGTCGGTCTTTAGGGAGTTCGATAATCTTGTTTGCAATATCCTCTGTAGATTCTGATGGCATGATGTATCCCGTTACATTGTGAACAATCATTTCAGTTGTACTCCCAATCGGGGTGCCGATGACGGGTTTGCCCGCCGCCATCGCCTCTGCAATGACACTGCCTGCTGAAAGCGTTACGAGTAGATCGAGTTCTCGCATCGCCTTGGGCATATCGGTGCAGTGCCCAGTGAAGTGAACAGTCTCGTGCAACTGATATTTGGCTACCAGTTGGTGTACCTCCCGATTATAGGCGCGGTGTGCTGGTGTGTCGAGTGCTGCGCCGACGATGTGAAACCGGACTTTGTCGGTTTGCGCAGCGACCTTCGCTGCTATTTCAACGAACGCTTTCTGGCGTTTGAAGGGTTCAATTCTGCCTACGATACCGACGACATATTCATCCGAATTTGCTTTTACGGAAGTAGGCTGAAAAGCCGATAAATCAACGCAATTCAGTATCACCGCAATCTTTTGAGGATCGATCCCTGCTTGAACCAGCGGGATTGTGCTTTCCTGTGAAATAGCGACGATTTTGTCCATCTGGTCAAACTTGTATTTTCGCACTTGGGAGGAACTGAGTAGCGTCCGAACGTGTGAGATGACAGGGATTTTCAACTGCTTTCTAAGGGAACACAGGTACGGATTGAACCACGAATCGGAGGTGTGGATGAGTTTCGCGTTGTGTGCCTCGGCGAGTGCGGCTAATTTTTTCGCCGCACTATACCGCGCTATCAGCGATTTCGCTTTTCGCCACGGCGGAAGATCGAGGATCACTGTTGAAATATCAGCAGACCTCAAGTGTTCTGCAAAAACGCCATCGTCTGGACAGACGACCAGCGGATGATAGTCGGATCGATCGATGTTTGTGACGAGATATGCAAGTTGCTTTTCACCTCCACCGATGCTTGAACCGCAATGGCTGAGGTAGAGTATCGGGATCATCAGTTTTTATCACTATAAGCAACTTTCCCATAGGTTACACTGGGAAATTGAGGTGCTGATCCAAGAAAACTTGGCTGACCGATCGGTGTTGATGGACTCTCAGGATGGCTTCAGAGAGTAGCGGTGCGATAGAAAGGACTTTTACTTTCCCATCGAGCTGCTTTTCAGCGGGGACAGGAATCGTATTGGTGGTGACCACCTCGCGAATTGCCGGATGGCTGAGCCGTTCCAACGCCGGACCCACTAATATAGGGTGTGCGATACTCACGTAAGCAGGTTCCGCGCCAGCCTCTGCTAACGCTATGGCTTGTTGACGAATAGTGCCACCTGTCTGTATTTCATCATCAGTGATAATGGGGGTTTTACCCCTGACATCTCCAACAAGTTCGACGAATTTAATACTCTGTCCATCAACACCGGTTCGTCGCTTGTGCATAATGGCTAACGGAAGTCCCAAAATATCAGCATATTTCTCTGCTAACTTGGCGCGGCCTGCGTCAGGCGCAACGATTACCCCATTTTCGACCTGCTTCTCGCGGAAGTAATTTGTCAAAGTCGTTAAGGCGGTCAAGTGATCCATAGGGATATCGAAGAAACCCTGTATCTGTGGCACGTGTAGATCGATAGCCACGACGCGACTTGCCCCCGCCGTGGTCAGAAGGTTGGCTACAAGCTTCGCGCTAATCGGTTCACGACCTGTGGTCTTATGATCTTGACGGGAATACCCAAAATACGGGATAATCGCGGTGATCTGCCGCGCTGACGCACGTTTCATCGCGTCAATCGTGATTAGCAGTTCCATCAGGTTTTCGTTGGCAGGTTGACTTGTTGGCTGGACGATGTAGATATCAGTACCACGGATACTTTCTTCAATCTGAATCCGAGTCTCATCGTTAGGGAATGGACCGATTGTAATTTTACCGAGTTCAACGCCTAAGATCGCAGCGATTTCTTTCGCCAACGCCGGATTCGCGCTCCCGGCGAATAGCCTGAAATCCCTTCTAACTTGCTGATCCATCGGGGTGGACATGCCAAAGCCTCCTTATACTGAGTTAATCTTGTTCATCATAAACTGCCTATTTTGCTGAAATGGGGAACTATAAATTTTGTACATTTTGTCGAGTTGTATGCTTTCACTAACCAACAAGGACTGACCATACAAAAGCTAAAGCAAAAACGAAGGCGATACCAATTACGGAATGACGCACTTGAATGCTTCGGCTTTTTGCCTTGTAACTGTCTGTATACAAAGCTGCGTATTCTGGTGATCTTCCAAGGAGCCGTGAGGCAGGTGGTGTTGGTTCATAGATAGAAGCGATAAGAACGCCGAGAATATTGCCAAAGATACCGATGAAAACCCACCGCGTCTTTCTCGCATCAGATTCCGCATCTTCTTCAGCTGTCAAATGTGCTTCTGTTGCAGCGGGATGTTGTTGATAGTCATCCATCTTTAAAAGACCTTACTTTTCATGTCAAAATCGTTTCACGAATCCTATTAAGAAACTAACGATTCACCGGTCATCTCAACCGGTTGTGCTAAACCGAGCAGGTGGAGGACTGTTGGCGCAATGTCAGCAAGTCGTCCACCGGTACGGAGTTGTTGACCCTTGCGTTCGTTGTCGACAACAATGAGATCCACGTCGTAAGTCGTATGTGCAGTGTGGATACCACCCGTTTTGGGGTCAATCATCTGTTCACAGTTCCCATGATCAGCCGTAACAATGAGGGCGCCGTCTTTTCTAAGCACAGGGTCAACAATCTTTCCTACACCTATATCAACCGCCTCAACTGCTTTAATAGCCGCTGAAAGCGAACCGGTATGTCCTACCATATCGCCGTTGGCGTAGTTGAGTACTATCAGGTCGTACTTGTCGGAGTTGATTCGACGCAACATCTCTGCTGTCACACCGGGTGCGGACATCTCCGGCTTCTGATCGTAGGTAGTCACGTCACGTGGAGAGGCGATAATTTGTCGATCTTCGCCTTTGTAGGGTTCATCGCGGTAGTCGTTAAAAAAGAAAGTCACGTGTGGAAATTTTTCGGTCTCTGCGCATCGAAATTGCGTTAAGCCTGCCTGGCTGACATAAGCCCCAAGCGTATTCTGCATTTTGGGCGGCTTTTTGAGGGCCGCTTCAACAGGCATTCCTTGCTCATATTCGGTCATTGTGACAAATTTAACGTCAAGTTTGCAATTCCGTTTAAAACCCATTTCTCGCACGATCCCATCTTTTCCTTCTGCCTGAAACGGAAATTCATTGAGACAAAAAGCTTTCGTGAGTTCTCGTGGGCGATCTCCCCGGAAGTTATAGAAAACAACGGCATCTCCATCAGTGATACGGGGAAGCGGTTCGCCATCACTTCCGACAACGACAGATGGACGCACAAACTCATCTCCTCTGCGGTTGGTATCGTCTGGGTTTTCATAATAATCACGGTAGGCATCTGTGGCAGCGTTAACGCGGTTATCGCTGCCTTCCGTTAGAAGCCGATACGCCACTTCAACGCGTTCCCATCGGTCGTCCCGATCCATCGCATAATAACGGCCAATAACGGAGGCTATCTGCCCGATACCGATTTCTTTCAACTTCGCTTCAATTTGCTCGCAGAATTGGATACCGAGGTCGGGCTGGCAGTCGCGTCCATCGCTGAAATTGTGAATCAAGACTTGATCGGATTTGAGTCCATTTGCTTTAGCGAGTGCGAGGAGTCCGTAGAGATGCTCAAGTGAACTGTGGACACCGGCATCGCTTGCCAGTCCCATAAGATGGAGGTGTGTTCCATGTTTCTTGACATGCGCAATCGTATCTAAGAGAACTTCGTTCTGAGCAAACTCACCGGATCGGATCATGGTGCTGATGCGGAGGAGCTCTTGGTTCACGATGCGTCCTGCCCCGATGTTTTGGTGTCCGACTTCGCTGTTGCCGATGACACCCGCGGGTAAACCGACATCCTCGCCGGAGGTATGGATTTGGACGTGTGGATAATTTTGTCGAAGCCAGTCATCTACAGGAGTCTTTGCGAGATGAACAGCATTTGCCCGATTCCATTCAGGAGACGGGTTGTGGCCCCAGCCATCTCGGATGATGAGGACGACGGGGCGTTTGGGTTTGGTTGTCATGCAAATTCCTTCTTACAGGTCTTTTATTTTTCCCCACGTTGTCGTAAGTTTTCCGCGTGCCTCTACGTCTTGCGGTGTCTCCATAACTTTTTGGATATCGGCTTCACTCAAGGTTTTCTCATAGAGACGCACTTCATCAATTTTACCCGGGAAGTGGTCCGTGGCGTTGCCGAGATCGTCGCCACCAATCCAGAGTTCTAAGTTGGATGGCGCAATTGGCACACCGTTGGGAGCTTCACCTTCGAGTTCACCGTTTATGTAAACCTTCATCGTTTTTCCATCGAATGTTCCTGCGAAGTGGTACCATTCACCCACTTTCCAATCCGTTGTTGTGGATTGGGCAAAGGTATTGTTCGGTTTAACCAGAAAGTCGATGCTGTCCGCGTTGCCGAAGTCGAAGATGACGAAGATGGAGTTATTTTTACTCATTAAGCGTCGACCGGTGAGTGAATCGCTGGGACAGAACCACGCCATAAGGGTAATATTTTCCTCGATGGCGAAGGCAGGATCGTCTGCAACAATTACATGGTCGTCCACACCGTCAAATTCGAGTCCAGCCTCGAACTTTCCATCGACCCATTTGGGATCATCGTTGAACTCTCCATCGTGTCCGTTGCCGGTGACATCTATGGCTTCTTTACCTTTCCCTTCATCAAAGGGCCAATAAGCGACGAGTCCTTCTTCGGCAACATTAGCGATACTGAGGTTGGCAATAATCAGGAGTAGGCATAGCGCGAAAACAAAGATAACTTTGGACATGGCAATTTCTCCTATGGAAAATCAAAGTCTTGGATTTTTTCTTTCAGGATTTGCAAATATTGTAACATATTTGTGAAAATGAATGCAAAAAAAATGAAGGAAAGTCAGAGCACTCATTAGAGCAATATGTCTATAGCAGGTTCACATTGATAAGATTAGCCAGCACGCTCAATCGACCAATGCCGATCCGTGCTTTGGACGACAACCGCACCCGGCATGTCTATCTGCGTCAGCATCTCGTTGACTTCAGCAATCGTAAACGCAGCAAGGAAAGAGTCATAGTACAACTTCTGTTGATGCGGGGTGTCCTCGGCGGCATACTTGTCAACAAACGCTTGGGCATCTGCCGGTGTTTCAGGGCGGATGAGATCGCGGATAAGAACGGAACCTTTAGGACGCGCAACTCTGCCCATCTCTTGGAGTGCCTTCATCGCATCGTGGATGTGATGCACAATGCTGTTAGAGATGAGTCCATCAAAGGTGTTATCGGGGTAGGGTAGGGTTTTGGCATCGACAAGTTCAAGGGTTATTCTATCGGTGAGACCGGCATCTGCAATGTGGCGTTTCGCTATCTTCAACATCTCCTCGGACAGGTCAATTGCGGTGATATGGATGTTTGGGCAACGTTGCGCGAGTAGAATGGGGATTTGTGCCGGACCCGTGCCGACATCAAGAAAGTGACCGGTGCTCGCACCGAGGGCAACAACGCGATCTACGAAAGCCTGATCAACCTCGCCGTGTTCCATCGCATCGTAGGCTTCGGCGGCTTCTTGGGTATCCATCACTTCCTGTTCTACAATTCGATTCATTTTTTTAACGATTGAATCTGGGCACCGTTCCACAATGTAAAGCTAAGACAAATTGTTCGCTGATCACTCACAATTTTGTTTCACGGTGGTTTTTGGTGAATTCCAACTGGGTTGGAGCTTATTAAGTTTTTTTGTGCTTTTTTTCACGATTAAATCGGATCTGCCTTCCATGTCAAGTTTTTTAATAAGTCCAGCAACGGTTCCTGCATTCTGACGGATCTGATCCGGTTGAAACTGCGTATACATCCCAACCGCCATCGCGTCCGTCGGCTTGATGTTTTCGAGTGCAAGTCGAAGTGCCTCTCGCGGCTCGTTTCTGCCAGCGGCTAATACCTTTATAGCAATAATCGGCATCGGTATCGCCTGTATAGCGGAAAATGCCGTATAGCGATCATTCGGCAGATACAACTCTCTGTGTCTTGTATGATTATACAACGCACAGACATAAAAGTCAACATCGTATCCTTCGGAATAGCAATACTTGAGGATATGAGGGTCGTGCGTACCGAGTCCGACGGCACAACCGAGATCACGGATGCGTTTGAGGCTGTCCCGTAATGAATTGAGTCGTCCTTCTGCATATAGTTTATCAGTCGTCCCACCGTGATGGTAGATCGCAATCGGTTTATAGCGGGCGATAATTTGTAGGTACTCGTTGAGGTCTGCGTATTCTGTATCTTTGGGAGTCTGCGCAATCCACTGGATGGTGCCGCCTGCGTTCCAGTATTCGTTGAGGACGCGCATGATGTGTCTGTCGGCGCGAGCGAGGACGGTATTAATGCCACTCCGCTCTGCCTGACGGAGATCCATTATAATTTGGATTGTTGTGTAGTAATCTATCATGGCTTGCGATGCCGCCGTGGAACGGTGTGAGATGCCGCTATATGGATTACCACCGATGATGAGTCGTGTGACGCGATGGGATGCGATGGAAATTGTTGGAAGTTTCATTGTCTTATTTTGTGCCCCTCGGCTTCTCTTGAGAAAAATTGGAACTCCGAGAACCGGCACTGGGGTTCAAATCTCTTTTTGCCGAAATTTTGTAAATTACGCCCTTTGGGTCTGTATGAAATATAAGTTGATACATTTTAACTGTTGTCTCGGGGGTCTGTGTTACCCGGCGTCCGAGGCTAATTGACTGTCTGCTGGAAATGATTTCGCGATGTGCTTGCTGTAGAAAAGTCAGCGAAGGTGTCTGCCAGATGTAAATTTTTGAACTTGGGTCGGTGTGGCTGATTCCATGAGGTGTTCCCCATTTTTGAATCGCCGTTGAAATATGCCTTCCGTGCCACACTTCCAGAATTCGATGTACTTCTTTCCGCTGTATTTCTTCCTCTGGTGGGGGTTCGGGGGCATTCATCAAATGCTTCGATGCCGTACACCCGACCAGTAAAATGCTCGCGGCGAATACGACCAGTGTAAATTTGTTCATTTTCAAATCTCCTTGTGATGCGATTGAAGTTGGCGGTAGTTTCATCATTTACTTCGTGAAGTTCTGGCTCTGGTACACCCGAATTTCTCGAATCACAATATCCTCAAAGGTCACTTTAGTTTTACGCGTCAATGTTTCTCGTGTGGTGTGCGCTAAATCACGATTGACATAGATACCAATTCTTAGCATCCGCGCGGGTCTGTCGATGTCAATACGTATCACGCCACCGTTTTCGGATCTGGCAATCTTATGACTTATCACTGGCTCAAAAAGAGGTGCTTTTTCATGCCCTATCTCTGCGGTCGATGTTTCTACCGAAAGACGATAAATGTTTGAAACGGGATGCACCTCAATGTAAGCGATAGACGTAAGCGTGTCGAGTTGAATCAAGGCTTCAGTCTTATGTTTGCCTTCCACCCAGTCGCCATATTGGAGACTGTACTTATAAGCGGGATTATCCTTTTCAACAAAGCCTTTTACCTTCAGGAAGCCGGTTGTGGCGAGATCGCCATCAACGAGTGATGGATATGTCTCACAGGATAGATGTGTAGCCGCTATTCGTTTTGGAAGTGGTGTGCAGCCCGCCATGAGTAGACACACTCCGATTGCTATACATACGCGCAAGGAATAGTCTCTACTTGACATGGATTTTTACCTCCGTTTCATTAGTAAATAGCCTAAATACCGCTACTTCCATTTAAATTCGCTTGTGGGGTCATAATTCTTTTTGATGTCAGTTTTGGAGATTGTACCGTCTGTTCGTATATAAAATGTGAGTTGATAGGTATAATCGGTTGATATATATGTTCCACCGACTGCCCGCATGCCACCAGGGCGGCGTTGAGGATGAATCTCGTGGTCTTGTCGGAGTTGGAAGCCCCGCGCACGGCTTTCTTGCTTGGCTAAGAAACCGTGTACAGGTATTTCCCAGATACACGTTTGCCAACCCGTTCCGTCGTCGCTAACTTCAGTCGGTGATCCCCATTTCTGAATCGCCTTTGAAATGTGTTTTCCCTTCCACACGGCTATCGTCTGCTGCATTTTCTCCTCTTGTGAGAGTTCTGATGTGTGCATTAAATGTGCGGGTGCCGTACAGCCCACGAACAGAATACTTACTACGAACATAAGTGGTGCGAGTCTGAGCATTTTCAAAACTCCTACATGTAAGGCAAAACCAGTTGGTGCGTCAAAAATTAAAACGCACTTAATAATTTCGGACTTGATTTTTAGCCAAATCTTATTCTTCAGGTTTCACATCTTCGTTGATATAGGTGAGTTTCTTTATTTTCCGCTCTAATCCATCTTTCCCTGTCCATGAGACTGTAAAACCAATAGAAGGGTCTTCAATAGGGTGCGGGACAGCAAATTCGACCATGTTGGTAATCGTCGTGACTTCACCAAAGCTTTCTGATGCGTGGTTAAAATATTTGGCATCCGTTGGCCTGAGGGTGAAAAAAATACGGATGGTGTCAACACCAACAATTGAACTACCGGTGGGTGGAACTACTTGCAGAACATCCGGCGGCACATTCACATCTCGATCTGTCTCGAATATCAACCCCTGCTTGCCATCTGCCCATGTGATGGTAAAATCGATAAAACGCCCGGTAGGGGGTTGATTGATAGGAACTTCAACGGTGTTGCCTCTCACAACCGCCCCCTCAATATTATCCAAGGCACCTGTTATTTTCACATGCGTCGGTCTATTATCAAAATAGAGGACAACGGTATCAACACCAAAAACAGAATATCCTTCTAATGGTTCTGACTTCACAAATTTAGCGGGCAATCCAGCTTGTGGTGGAACACTGTCAACCTCAATCGCATCCAGCGATTTATTGTCCTTTGGTGGTCACAAAATGAGGTTGTTCTGGATGTGCTGGAAGGGGCTTTCAAATTTTACTTGTATGGGTGTACCACTGATTTTACCACTGTCCCGTGTCCTGTAGATCCTTTTCGGAGACCTTGACGCTACAGACACAAACTCTATTTTAATAGTTGCATCGGTTTGGACTTCGACTGTATCGTAATAGTCGTAAGTGTAAAAAGCAAGCATACTTAGGAGCCATATAATGAAGATTCTAAACATGTGAATTAGATTTCCTTTCAAGTCCAAAACTACTTATTGCGAATTAAAATACGCTACACTGGAGATTAATAAGCAATTTACGTGCCAAATTAAAGTATAAGACAGAACGTAGAGATATTGCGGGTTTAGTGGGTTTAACAGGGGTGTTCGCTGCACAAAATAGGGCAAGCGTGGAGATGACTGCACGGATTTGTGCAAATGCAGATGGAAGAAAGAAAGGATGTGGGACAGCAGGGCTGCTGTCCCATGAAAAGTTAACGAATGGCGATCGGGTTGCCGGGAGAACCCGTCGCACCTTTGAGGCGGAGCGGCGCGAAACTGAAGGCAAATTCGTAAACCTTTGCTGCCGCTAACTCCTCTGTGATAATGTTCTCAAGGTTGTAGATACCGTGTTTGACGATGAACAGTTGATGTACTGGAAATGCCAGTGATTCATCAGGGTTCGGGACAACTTCAATTCCCCAATTATCGCTGCACACCATCACAATCTTCTGATCGACGAGGTATTGCCCTGCCTCCATTCCGATACCGGGTTCTGTGGCACCGTAGCGATCGTTATCCGTCATCCAGAATTTACCCCAACCCGTGTGAATGATAACGACATCACCCGGGGTAATCTCGACCCCCTGCTTTTTCAAGGCACCCTCCAGATCGGCGCGCGTAATCTCATAACTGTCGCCGAGAGTTTCAACGCCTTTATAGCCAGCAACGTCAATGAGAACACCACGCGTCACGATGGGTCCAACGTTCTCGACACCGAGTTCCATAAGCCCCTCGGCTTTAGCGAAATCGCGCTGGTGCAATCCGTTGTAGTAGAGGTCGCCGATACCGATGTGACCGAGACCGTCAAACTGCGTGCCGATCTGACCGATCTCACCACTGAAGATCTCCTCGAACCACGTGGTTTTATTCTCACCGAGTGGACCTGACATCGCCGGAATCCGCAGGCTGTAGTGCCGCGTTCCGAAGACAGGGATACCACTCTCATAGACCCTACCGAGTTGAAAGACTTCACCGGTTTTAATCAAACTCGCTGCTTCCAATACTTTCTCTGGCGTTAGTCGGTTGACAGCACCCCTTCTATCATCGGCACCCCATTCGGAAGGGAACCACGATTCTTGTGTGAGGGTAACGGCTGCTGTGAGGGCAAGGACGCCAAAGACAAGCAGAAATAAAATAAAATGCTGGTGTTTTTTTGGTTTTGTGAACATAATTACCTCCTGAGAGAGTCGTCGGCAGTCAGCCGCAAGAGATTAATACCAAACAAAAATCCTCTTAACTGATTGCTGACAGCCATTAACGAATAGACACAGATTCTATACCTACAAAGACGAAAGGTCCTATGGCGCTTACTTCAATTGCCTTAATTCTGCTATCAGCATTTTGCCACGCTTTATGGAATTTCTATAGCAAATCCAGTAGAGATACACGCATCCTCTTTTTGTGGTGTGGATTTTACACTATAGTCATAGCGTTCGTTGCCTTTGGTAGCAAGCAACCGATAATTCCGAAACCCGTATGGATTTATATTGTTGGCTCCGCGTTCGTCCACCTGTTATACAAACTGTCTTTAACGCAGGCTTATACCGTTGGCGAGATTTCATTCGTCTATCCCATTGCGCGCGCCGCACCTGCTTTCCTACCGCTTTTTGCCTTCCTTTTTCTTAAGGAACGAGTTTCGGTGCAAGGTTTGATGGGTATCTTATGTGTAATGACCTCCATACTCCTCTATCAACAGCGCGAAAAGCATATCCAGTTCAAAGCCTTCTTTCGTTTCCTTCGCGACCGCGATGCTCTCTGGGCTTATGCGACTTTGGCAAGCGTTATTGGATACTCACTGATAGACAAACAAGGGATGTCCGAATTCCATCGCTATTCAACGGAGGCACCCTTGTGGCGAGCCGTAACCTACTATTTAATGGAAAACAGTATCTCGCAAGCCTTTTACAGTTTGACCTGCCTCGTCCGATTTCCACACAAGCGAATTGTCCAGATTGGACGATCGGAATGGAAGCGCGCCCTCGCTATCGTTGGACTTTCGTTAACCTCCTATTCGCTCATTCTTTATGTCTTGATGACAGAGAAGGTTAGTTACGTAACCGCGGTTCGGCAGTGTTCTGTCATTTTCGTTGTTTTGCTCGGTGGGTACGCCTTGAAAGAGACCTATACAAAACGCCGATTTATCGCCGGTGTTGTAATGGTATTGGGCATTTTTTTGATTGCATATCAGTAGTCTGAAGGAAGGATGACGGATGACGGGGTTTTCCACTCACACTTCCACCCTTCCAATCTTTCCATTGCCTCAGTAACAGGAGCAATTTCGCGTAGGGACTAACGGACAAAGGACTACCCAAAGGACACCCCTAATTTGACGCTCCGTTCAGGATGATTGTCCATCTCTATATAAGCCTCGACTGAGTCCTCAAATGGTACAACGGGATCAACGACATCTTCACAGTCAAATCGTCCTTCAGCAAGCCACTTCCAGCAGGTATCAATAATACGCTTGAAATTCCAACGCGGGTGATCGCGGTTCGGATCGCTGTTGGCGCGTGCAAAGATTATGTTCGGAATGTTGACGTGTGCAACGGCACCGAGGTCAAGTCCGCCTGTACATGCCTTCGCGCGTCCGGCGTAGACGATTGTTCCTTCAAAAGTGACCGAGCGGAGGGCATCATCGAGTGCCTCATAGATTGCACTGGTTTCTACAGCCACATCAACGCCAAGTCCGCCGGTCGCTTCTTTAAGCACTTCGCCAGTATTGCAGGCGGTTGGGTCAATCACAAGTTCTGCCCCAGTCTTTGCAGCGACTTTCCGCCGTCTTTCAATCGGATCTACAGCCGCGACGAAATCTGCTCCTGCAATCCGTGCCATCTGCACCGTTATCAACCCAATTGCCCCAAGTCCGAAGACAGCGACCCGCTCACCCACGCGCACTTTTCCATCCCGAATCGCAGACATCGCGAAGTGTGCTGGATCGTAACAGACGGCTTCCTTCCATGTCATCTGATCAGGCAATTTGAGAACCCGTTTTGCGTCCCACGTGTGCGTTTCCTTAAGGTGCCCATGACTCGTGACGCGTTCTCCAATCTCGAAACCGTCAACGTCGTCCCCAATTTCAACAATTTTTCCGACGCACATATTCCCAAGTCCCTGTGGAAAATTTGCGTTGTTGTATCCGTAGTACGCCGTCAGTTCAGTGCCGCGTTTGGGCGCGCCGAATTCGACTTGGACCCGGACGCTATCTGCCGGAACCTGTCCGTCCTCATACTCTCTCAAAACCGGTTGCCGAGGGGCAACCGCGACTAATTCCCTTGGCATCTTTTTTTCCTCAAGTGGTTTACGGCATACGGAATATGCCTACTACTTTAATGCGGAATCCCCAATTGATGCATCCGACGATGGATTGCCTCACGTGCTTCTTGGAACGGGCGAGAGAGGAATTCCAGATGATCATCCTCGCCGTGGTGGTGTGTCACTGTTCCGTGTTCGTGATGGCGCGCTGTCTGCTGAATATAGGACAATCCACCTTCAATTAAGGTTAACATGTAGTTCGCTGTTTGTGGGTCGAACATCCACCATTCACCACCGACAGCAATGTAGACAGGTGAGGTATGGGCAATGATTCCCCGTCCCCATCCATCGTGGTGTGGAACGGCTTGCGCATAGTTCGGCCCACCACATCGTGCAGCGATCCACGAATGTTTGTCCACTTTCAGGTTGGCTTTCAGGTGTAAATGTGCTTTGCCATCTTTGTCCTCAGTGGAAGCAACCACTTGTCCTGCCTGAATAATCTGTAGCGTATGAATTGGGAAAATGGAATCCGCAGAGGCTTCAACCTCAACCGTACCAGCGTTGCCGGGCAAGTTAATCGTACTACCGATCGGCTGCCCATCAACAGTGAGACGAATCATAGGACCGCCGCTGAGGAAAGTATTGCCGGCACTCATGTATTTGCACCAGTTATCGTAATTGAATTCCTCATTGTCGGGGATATGGACGTAGGTGCGATAAACGCCTACCGGGACATCGCTGCTCATCTTATCCGTACCGCCAACGAGTGGAAGCTTATAACCGCAGTTGAGATAGCGGTAGTACTCGATATGTCCATACATAGCGTTGGTAAGGTACTCAACTGCATCAACACGTCCAGTGGCAATGAGTGTCGCCGGTTCGCAATTTGGGTTCGGAATGTGAGGTAAAACGACAGTTCCGCCTTGCGCATGACATGCGTCTGCCCAATGCGAAAGCGTGACCTCCATGTTTCCACCGAGTTCAGCTTCTCCGGGTCCATCAGAACACCACGGGGCAACCTGTTCCTTTAAACCAAGGAGGGTGAGGTGCCCTAAGAGATGTTGGCGGTTCTCCTGTGTGGCATAGACAATGCTCCGTCCATCAGCGGATGTCGTGGGTCTTCCGATAAACTCCTCTGTGTTTGTGAAGAGATGTCCCCATTGTGAAAGGAGGAGGTTGACAACGCCGAGGTCTTCGCCTTGTGCTTCGGTATGTGCACCCTGCGTAGACAGAAAATGGACGTGCGTGTCGCCACTGAAGTAGCGTTCGGCGTTCATATCGCACCACCGTTTTATGCGGAGCGTTAATTCGCGTTGCCCGGGTTTTATGTTAACAGTCGTCCGCAGCGGTGTGTATTCAAAGCCACGAGCCACATCGACAATAACATCCCCGCGTGGCAGCCAGCCCTGACATGTGCCGTCAATATAGGCGTAACTAATCTGTCCGAGTCGTACATCGCCACCGACATCTATGTGCCATGTGCCATTATTTGAGTTGACGTGGGCATGGTGTCCGTGTGGCGCGTAAGGCACGCCGTGTGGAGAACGGAAGTGAATACGACACGGTACAGGTCTGTTTGTATCCTCGTCAATTACAGTGGTGTGTACCCAATTTCTGCCGGAATCGATAACCTCTACCTTGACGCGTTCGTTGGGTTGGACAGTCCCTTTTTCCTGGACTTCACCCCAGTTAACGCTCCCAAGTGTTTCACCTTGGTTCTTGACTTCGACGGTCGCGGAAGGTGTCGCAGATACTTCAACGTACACTGGGCTGCTCTTGTTGTTTTGCGATTCTCCCCACCCTTTGAAATCATCATTGATAAAGGCATCTGTAGCACTTTCCGGCAAAGGATACGGGTAGGTCGCAACGCCGCGATCCACATTGACTTCCATATCAAAGGGTTTGTCGGCATCATCAGTTTGCGGCAGTGTGATTTTGACTTCGCGGCGGGGACGACGCGGTATCGGGTCTTCATCGAGATAGCCGAGCGTGATTGCTGCAACAATAAATTTCCGTTCTTGTGGTTGGATTTCAATTGACGCGACTTCAGTGCCGTCCCTCGGATTTTTCCACACCCACAAATAGTAGTCGCGCGGTGTCCCTTGACTCACCTCCGTTTGTCGGTTGCCCGCTGAACCCCACGTTCCCTCATAACGGGGTGCTAAACTCTCCTGTCGGTCAGGTATCGCGAGGAAGGTCTGTTGTCCCCATCCTTGCGGTACACCGCCAATCTCGAAGCGTTCACGGATGGGGACGTTCACGGTTTCACCGTCAGTGTAATGGAAAACATAATTGGCAATTAATCTGCCAATCGGCTCGCCTTCAGGTATACGTGATTCGAGCAGGCGATGGACAAAGATAATCCGTTTTGGGCTGGCACTGACTGGAACTTCGACGGGGTCGGTGCTAATGCCTTCACCAAAGCCCAAGAAACAGGTTTCGCCTTCAGCGATGTCGAAAGGAAGTCCATGAAATGTCTGTACTCCGAGGTTCGGTGTTGCGTTCTCACCGATAACCTCTGTGCCAACATTGCACAAAGCGGAAAGTGAAATGGGGTGGTAGTCTTTCATTTTTTTTAATTTTCCTTGCGGTTCGGTGAAGTAGGTTTGGACATTGACGTGCCTTTCCGTAGAGTCCGCCTTCCACTTCGTTTCAGACTTGGTATTTTGGCTATTCTATAGCGGAAAATCAATGGATTGTCCCTGTTCGGCGGACATATAGAACGCCTGCATCAACTCTGTAAGGTTCCGTCCATCTTGAATAGTAATCGTCATCGGTTCATCGCGAAGAATAGCATTAATCCACTGTTGTATCGGTTCGGGTGGAGCTGCTGGCGCGTTGGCAATGTATTCCGCTTTTTCTTCATCAGAGAGTTTGCGGGTTTCAAAATGCATCTCGCCGTGTCCGGCAGCAAACGAGCCTTCTGTGCCGTAAATCTCAAGCATATTCGGACCCGAACGGTGTGTCCATGCAACATCAATCACGCCGAGTGCCTTGTTTGCGAATTCGACAACCGAAACGCTGTTGTCATCAATCGGGAAATTACCGGTGAAGTTGTTAATCTTAGCAATAGCACTCTTAGGTTCACCCATCAACCACCGAATAACATCGACCCGATGACATCCTAAATCGAAAAGGGCACCGCCCCCTGCGCGCTCGGGATCTGCAAACCAAGCACTTGTACCGCTGAACCAGCTATCCAGCGCAGCGGAATGCGCAATTCGTCCTCTGCCGAATGTGATGTCGCCGAGCAGTCCATCGTCAATCGCCTTTTTCGCAAACAAGATTTCAGGGTTCGCACGGGAAGGCAGCGAGATCATAAACTTCACACCCGCTTTTTCAACGGCTTCGATAATCGGATCGCATTCGGCGACGGTAATCGCGAGTGCTTTCTCAGTAAAGATATGTTTCCCCGCTTCAGCGGCAGCGATCATCACGCGCGGATGATCAGACGTAATCGCGTCAACAGCGACCGCATCTACGTCGTCGCGGCTGAGGACCTCATCGAGATCGGTGTAGAACGGGACATCGTATTGTTCCGCGGCCTCTCTACCGCCCCCGCCATGGTCAAAGCCTTCTTCGTCCCAGACAGCGACGAGTTCGGTTTCAGGGTTTTCGTTAATCTTTCGGGCGTAGCCACCGGCGTGGACGTGCGCCATACTAATCTTTGCGACTCTAATCATTTAATTCTCCTTATTATCTAATTCTACCAACAGAAGACCGGGTTGCGAGATGGTTCCAGCCGCGAAGTACCAGTTGGACATTGGTATGGCGGTTTTCGGATTCGATCTCATCGTCACCCGCATGCATCTGAACGAGAACACTTTTTCGGGTCTGATTTGAATAGTTCGGCATCGAACCGTGCAGCGTGAAGTAACTAAAGAAAAGCACATCGCCTGGTTCCGCTTCTAAAATGGTTGCATTCTCAATTGGGTATCGATCAGTAACTTCAACATTTTTTCCACTACCCATCATGCCATCAGTACGTTTCAGCTCCTTGTGAGAACCCGGGTATACGCGGACACACCCCATCTCATCGGTTGCCTCTGAAACATAGATGATAGCGGCTATCATTGTATCTTTGACAGAGGGGAAATATTGCCAATCTTGGTGCATCGGGAAAGGCGCGCCTTTTTCCGGAGGCTTACAGAAAAGTTTGGAATGATGGAGCATAATATCGGGTCCAAGAATGGCTTCGGTAATATCAAGAAACTTCTCTTGCATAAATGCTTGCATCCAGGCACCAGAGAAACTTTGGATATTGTGGGTATGGATAATAACGGATTCGCCACCATCGAGGGCATCCATCAATCTTCCACCCCAGCGCGCGTTGACGTTCTCATCGCTTTTAAGAAGTTGATCCACCACCCGATCAAAATCATTTTCCATTTCCGTGATCTCTTTAGGTGAGTAAACTCCTTTGGCAAAATAGTATCCGTTTTCGTGAAAAAATTTTCCTATATCTGACATTATGTTTTTGTAGCCTCCAGACTTTTATAGAGCAAGTTTTAGCTTGCCAGCTGCGCTAAAAGTTCATTTAACCAATTTGGGAGGAGGGTTTCTGTGGTATCGGCTTCAGTGCTGTCCTCACGCAGCTCGCGAAACGTCTTGAACACAACGAATTGTCCACCGTCCAGGATTCCGATAGATGTTTTGTCTTGAAATTCGGTCCCACACAATCTTGGAACATCCTCAAGGCGGTTGGTAGCAGTGACAAAGGTTTTTTCCATCGCTCGTAGTTCCCCAAGCAGTTCAATCATTTCAGCCTGCCCACTCGGATCAAGAGGCGTGAGCGGCTCATCAAGCAACCATAATTGTGGTTCATGCAAGAAGGTTTTGGCGAACAAGAGTCGTTGCCGTTCCCCTGTTGATAGGACACTAATTTTAGCCTCGCGTAGGTGTTGAATGTCCATGAGTTCCAGCACAGCCTCAATCGCAGGACCACGCTCGCCCTTTTCTAATTTATATGCCCTCGCGAAGAAATTGAGATACGCCGTAACAGACAATTCAGGGTATCCCTCAAATGCGACAGGAATATACCCGATAGACGGACGCACCTGTTTCAGGTTCCTAAACGCGTCAACCCCGTCAATAGAAACCGTGCCTGATGTCGGTTCGACCAAAGTCGCTAAGATATTCAACAGAAGGGTTTTACCGACACCGTTTCTGCCGAGGAGGATGAGACACTCCCCCGCTGCCACCTGAAACGTAAGTTCCGTAAGAAACGGTTTCTTGTCAAAGGATTTACAGAGGTTCTGGACATCAAGCATTATCTCAACTCAGATCCACCTTAACAGGTCTACCGAGTTCTGCGGATTGCCATGCGGCTTCGGTGAGTTGAATGACGCGTAAGCCGTTTTCAACACCAATCGGGTTTTCTGTGCGTTCGCCACGGATGAGTTCAATAAAAGCAACATCCTTGTTGCCTGATGCCGGCATATCAGATGCATCAACAGGTTCCGGTCTACCTTCCCGTCCTTGGCGATAAAGGGTGCCGTCACGGAGATAGAGAGAACCTTCATCCAACCAAATAGAAAATGCTTCTTGCACCCCACCGTAGGCGTGTCCAACGATGCTGATGTTACATAGTGCACCCGTATCGAATTTAATCGACATCGCAGTGAGAACATCCACCTCAATATCTAAGTTATCAATCATTGCGAAGACGGTATCAGGACTCGCTTCCAATACCCAAAGGAGAATGTCAATCAGATGGCTCCCCGAATCGTTCAGTTGTCCGCCGCCACCGAGGAACGGGTCTTGCCGCCATTTGCCCTGCTGATTCCGATACCAGTTCTGCGATTGCTGTGCAGCAACAAAGTTAACGCGCCCAAGTTCACCGCTCTGGACGACGTTACGGCAGTATTGATAGGTAGGACTTAGATGCCGTTGGTAGCCAATCATCAAGTGCAGACCGGTCTCCTCGACTTTTGCGATCACCTGTTTGGCGTGATCCACCGTACAGACCATCGGTTTTTCGGTATGCACATGGCATCCGGCATCAAGCGCGTCCATAATGTGTTGGAAATGAAGTCCGTGCGGTGAACTAATAACAACGGCATCTGGTTTCGCAGCAGCTAACATCTCAACGTGGTCGGCATAAGTAGGAATAGAGATATCTAAGCCGACATTTTCCTTGAAGGCATCGAGTGAACTTGCACTCGGATCTGCGAGCGCAACAATCTCCACATTTTCAACACCAGACACACTCCGTCCGTGTCCGCGTGCGTTGCCCCCACATCCGATGAAGGCGAAATTTAGTTTCTGTTTTGGCAATTGTGTTATCGCTCCTATACTGAAATCTTGATCTATAAACTATCACAACCTTTAACAAAATGCAAGTGCTAATTTTTTATTCCAGAATGTGGGTATGTTATATAGATGTCCTTGCCAAATGCTTCAAACGAGTGGATAAAAGTGTTCAATAAATGAACAGTACTGAACAAATTATGGCAAAAACAGAACGAAATTTACCTGTTTTTATCTTAAATTACGAGTGGCACGTAATTTGCTATGAAGGTGAGCAAAAGTTGCCGATGATGAGATGCCTGCGCGACATCTGCAAAATAGGTTCAAAGGAGAATAGAGCTAATGAAAAGATCATTTTATCTTGTTTTAGCGATAAGTTTAAGTCTATTGATGAGTTGGATTCCACGCGCAGGCGCGGAAAGTCAGGGCGATGAGGAAGTTGTCACCATGGAAGAGATAACGGTTACAGCGACACGTGCTGAGAAAGAGCCGTTCAATACACCTAATTCTGTCAGCGTCCTCAATTTAGCGCAATTGGAGCGCTCCAATGCAGAGCACGCCTCCAACTTACTTCGTGATGCCGTCGGTGTCATCGCTCAGGAGACAACGGTCGGGCAAGGATCGCCGATACTTCGAGGCTTAACGGGGTACCAAACCGCAATACAGGTCGACTGGGTCCGCCTCAATAATTCGACGTTTCGTTCGGGACCAAATCAATACACAGCAACTGTCGCGCCAGAGATGTTAGAACGCGCAGAGGTTTTGCTCGGTTCAAGTTCCATGCTGTATGGCAGCGGTGCGTTGGGCGGGGTTGTGAGTTTCTTTACCAAAGAAGTTCCCATTGATCCGTCGCAAAAAACTTTGGCTATACAACCCCGATTGCTCGCTCGCTATTCGACTGCTACACAGGAACGACTCGGTAGATTAGAGGTGACAGGAAACCAAGGACGATTTGGGTTTATCGCCGGTGGGGGCGTACGGTTCTACGGGGATGTGAACCCTGGCAGTGGGTACGACCTTCACTACAAAAATCGGAAGTATGAAATAGTGGATGAAATGCCGAATGGTGTGAAGCTCTATGCGTATGACCAGATCGGTGAGTTATCAAAAGATCAGATTCCTGATAAATGGCTCATTGATAACGAAGGACCGCTGGGGTGGAGTGCTTATGATGCTGATGCGAAAATTGCGTATCAACTCAATGACACAAGCACTATCAACGTTGCTTACCAGATGTGGCGGCAGCCCCAAACACCGCGATATGATAAAATCGCACCTCAGGAGTTTGATGAGTTCTTTTTTGAGCCACAAAATCGCGACCTTGTTTATGCCAACTATATAGTAAATCCAATCGGCAAAGGTATTAATAGATTTCGTATGACAGCCTCATATCACCGCCAAAAAGAAGGGCGAAACGAGGTCGTCCTCGACGCAACATCTCGATGGCAGCGATATGATACGGTGAACACCATCGGCTTAAGCGCACAAGCGATTAGCACAATCTTTCCGCGTCAACGCTTGGTCGGCGGTGGTGAATTTTACTTGGACATGTTGCAGAGTCAGACCGTCAAAACTGACCTGCAGACTGGAAAAGAAGATATTAACGATGACGTTGGACGCTTCATTAACGGCTCTCAATTCTGGGATGCCAGTCTCTATCTTCAAGATGAAATTATGTTGCATGACCGCGTAGAACTCACGCTTGGCGGTCGCGCAACGTTTTATCAAACCAATGCAGACCTCTCCGTCCGAGATCCTGCTTTTGATGTCTTCAATAAATTCGACAGCAGTGTGACGGGAAGTGCGGGTGTAGTGGTCGGTTTAACAGAGTACCTGAACTTTGTCAGCAGTTTTGGAACAGCCTTCCGCGCCCCGTCTCTAAATGACACAACGGCAGTAGAGGTCACCAATGAGGGTGTCACGGCACCGAGTCCTGATCTGAGACCTGAAACTTCGTGGACAGCTGAAGCCGGTTTCAAAGCACAACATGCGTTCTTCCGGGGTGCCCTAACGCTCTTTTACAGCAGGGTTAACGGTTTAGTTGCGCGCAAACCTGTCCAAGAGGCATACCAAGAGAAAGGTGAACCGATACCTCAACTCCATCAAGACCTAATCAAACAGTACAAAGATATTGACGTACTCGTTTTTGATAATGTCGATGAGGCACAGTTTCAGGGCGTTGAATTAGCCGGACTCGTCCCGATTCGATCTACTTGGTCGGTTTTTGGCAATGTGGCATTGATACGTGGAGAGGTACTCACTATTAATGGCGTAGCACCCGATCCCGGTAAACCTTGGGAAGCACGCACGCGTAGAGAACCGCCACTGAATGGCATCGTCGGCGTCCAGTGGGAACCCGTAAATACCCCGTATTGGGCGATGTTCTTTGTGCGTGGCGCATCCGAACAGAGACGGTTGAACAGAAGCGACATCCGCGACCCGCGTATCCAAGGGGCAACGCGCGATCCAGCGGAGGTTCAGTTCGATGCTAACGGCTACGCTTTAGATGCTGGCACCCCCGGATGGTGGACGATCAATCTCCGCGGTGGGATTAGACTCTTTGATTATACGCGTTTGACACTCTCGCTTGATAATTTACTTGATAAGCGGTATCGTCCGCACGGTTCGGGTATAAATGCACCGGGTTTCAATGTGAGTCTAAGCTTGGACAATCGGTTTTAATAGTTGGCGGTTATCAGTACGCTGCGCTTTCAGTTGTCAACCAGAGGTCTTTGGTAACAATTTGAAGGTCCTTGGCGTACCGCAAGTTGAGGGTAATTATTCCTAAAGTAACCTCTTGACTGGAAACTAACAACTGATGACTGGCACCTCGTTATAACACCTCAAATTTTTTCTTGATAAATTCGACCACAATTTCCGGCACCATTTCCCGTAACTTCTCCTCATTTATTTTTCGCTGTGCCATCTGCACGACCTCCATTACGAGCGTTGAGCTGATATGTGCGTACTGGGTATTTGCCATCATAAAGAGCGTATCAATATCCGGGGCAATCTGCTGGTTCATCCGCGCCATCTTGAACTCCCATTCAAAATCGGAGACTTCCCGCAGACCGCGGACAATCGCGCATGCACCGCGTGTCTGGGCGTAATGCACCGTTAATCCGGTATAGCCATCAATCCTGGCTTGCGGATATGGACCAATGACGATTTCAAGCATCTCGGTGCGCTCCTCAAGCGTGAAACGCGCAGGTTTAGCAGGGTTAACACCGATAGCGACAACGAGCTCGTCAAAAACACCGAGGTTGCAAATCCGATCAATGAGGTCGACGTGCCCGTTGGTGACGGGATCGAAACTGGCTGGAAAGATGGCGATTTTTTTCGGCATATAGCCTCCTTTAGTATCAAGAAAGCGAGACGAAGATTCCTCTAATTGCCCTATCATTATAATATAATTGCCCTATCATTATAGCATAAGACAGAGTGTCGTGCAAATTCACGAAAAAAGATTGCTTGCATTTTGGCACGCGTGATATAATAGCCACATTACATAGCAAGGAGGCTAACTATGGGAAAAATTAACACACTCGTTTTTGCAGGCGGTGCGATTCACGATTGGAAAGGATGCAGTGATGAAATCGTGAACGTACTCTCACAGCGAGATGAATTTGAGATTACCAGAGTCGAGGAAGATCTGGACGCACTTGTTTCACCAAATCTGGATCCCTACGATCTCATTGTCTTCTATTACACGATAGGAGAGATTTCGGACGCCCAGAAGAATGGTCTACTCAACCATATCGCTTCAGGTAAAGGCTACGTTGGTGTACACTCGGCGGCGGATTCATTCCGCGGGTGTCCGGAGTATCGTTCGATGGTAGGTGGCTATTTTGTCACACATCCGCGCTACCGCGACTATCAAGTCAGCATCGTTGATAGCGAGCACGAAATTACAGATGGGCTTGACGAGTTTGTCGTAACGGATGAGCAATATATCCTTGATTACGATCCGCGGAACCATGTACTTGCGTCAGCATTGTGGAAAGGTGACGCAGCACCCGTAGCATGGACAAAAAATTGGGGTGAAGGTAAAGTTTTCTACCTTGCACTCGGTCATGATGCAGCGGCATGTCAGCATGAGATGTTTGGGACGCTTCTACAGCGCGGTGCCCTCTGGGCAGGCAGTAGCAACGGTCAATAGGTGTTATAACCTTTTGTTGTAGCACGTACATCCTCTCCTTGAAGCGCGGGGTCTTCGTAATTGCAGGTTTTCAAACGGTAACCTTTTAGCCTCGCGCTTGTTACCACGCCCCATTCTATGACAGCGGTCTTCTAAGAGTAGTGGAAGGACATGAGACAGCGAATTACAGATATTCAGGCAGTTCCTCAATTGCCTTCACATCGTCAACTTTTTCTCAATGGCGCGCCGTTTATTGTCCTTCATACTGTCTTGGTTGAGAATTTTGGATTACGCCTCGGTTTGGAGATTGAAGCCGAAGTCATTGAGAAATTGATCGCCGCCGATGAAGTGATGCGTGCCAAAAACTACGCCCTAAGATTGCTCCGTGAAGAGTCGAATAGCGATGGCGATGACGAGCCAGAGGATTCTCGTCCTGCGGTAAGATCAAAAACCTATACCAAAAGTGAGATGGAACGTCGGCTCACACAAGAAGGGTTTTCGGAAGAATCCGTTGAGACGGTTGTTGAGGAATTGATTAATTCAGGGCATATTCGCGACCGGAAGTACGCAGAGAATTGGGTAATCCGTAGGCAAAAATCGAATCCAAGAGGAAAGACTTTACTAAAACATGAGCTTCTTGATAGAGGGGTTGATCGCGAGACTGCCGAGCAAGTTGTAGCACAAGTAGAGACCGAAGACGAAACGACCCTCGCACTTCAGATTGCTCAGAGAAGGATGAAGCAGTATCGACGATTACCGGTGCATGTCGCGAAACGCCGATTACACGGATTTTTGGCGCGCCGCGGGTTCGGATCGGAAGTTGTGAGACAAGTACTTGAACAGATTTTTTAGCGTGTCGGTGCGATGGATGTATTAAAGGGGCTGCCGAGAATTTTGTCTTGACTTCTCGATATAAAGTGGACTATAATTTGGAGCAGAAGAAGTGGGGGAGAATTAAAATATGACATCAGACGAAATTAGAACCGGTTTTCTTGAATACTTCCGTAAACAGGGACATACGATTGTTCCGAGTGCGTCTTTGATACCCGCTGGTGACCCAACACTTTTGTTTACCAATGCCGGTATGAATCAGTTCAAAGATGTGTTTCTCGGTATCGGGCAGCGGGAATATACACGCGCCGTCGATACCCAAAAATGTCTGCGCGTCAGCGGCAAACACAATGACCTTGAAGAGGTCGGATACTCACCAAGCCATCAAACCTTCTTTGAGATGCTCGGAAACTGGTCGTTCGGGGATTATTACAAGCAGGAAGCTATCGCTTTTGCGTGGGAAATGGTAACCCAACTCTGGCGGATTCCGAAGGAACGCCTCTGGGCAACAGTCTATCTGGATGACGACGAGGCAGAAAAATTCTGGTTACAAGAGACTGACCTGCCTCGCTCGCGTATCCGCCGTTGTGATAAGGACAATTTTTGGGAGATGGGAGAGACGGGGCCCTGTGGTCCTTGCAGTGAACTGTTTATTGACATGGGTGTGGACGCGTTTCCTGAAACAGCGGATGATCCTGATGCCGGTCCAAACACCAGTGATCGGTTCCTGGAATTTTGGAACCTTGTGTTCATTCAATACAATCGGAACGAAAGCGGCGCACTTGAACCGCTTCCCGAAACGCATGTGGACACAGGCATGGGTTTTGAGCGGATTACCTCTATATTGCAAGGGGTCGATTCAAACTACAAGACAGACCTGTTTGTGCCCCTCTTGTCAACAATTGCTGACATGACAGACACCGCTTATTCTGATGATGAACGCGGCTTGCCGCATCGGGTTATTGCTGACCATATCAGGTGTTTAACGTTCGCAATCGGTGACGGGGTCATGCCATCTAACGAGGGGCGCGGCTACGTCATTCGACGCATCTTGCGACGCGCTGTGCTTTATGGTAAAAAATTAAATATGAACGAAGCCTTCATTTATCGCCTCGTTGATAAGGTTATTGAATTGCTCGGTGATGTTTTTCCTGATGTCCTGCCGCGTCGTGAATTTATTACCCGCACGATTCAAGGTGAAGAGCATCGCTTCCATCAAACAATTGAACGCGGTTTAGAACTTCTTGATGGTTCATTCGATACGTTGACGGAGCAGGATGAAACGCAACTTGATGGAAAGCGGGCGTTTGAGTTGTATGATACCTTCGGTTTCCCACTTGATTTGACACAGATGCTCGCACGCGAACGTGGATTCACTGTTGATGAGGTAGGCTTTGAAGAGAGCATGGAGGCGCAACGGTCGCGCGGACGAGCGGCGTGGGAAGCAAAAGGCGGCGCGAAAGATGAAGAAATTTCTGTTTACGCCGAAGTCCTTAAAGAACATGGTGAGACGAAATTTGTCGGTTACACGCAACACAACGCCGAAGCAGAAATTGTCGCTTTAATTGCTAATTCTGAATCGGTGGCAAGTGCCCAACAAGGGGATGAGGTATTCGTGCTGCTGAATCGCACGCCTTTTTATGGCGAGTCTGGTGGACAGGTTGGCGATATAGGCACAATTGAAAGTCAAGACGCAAAGTTACATGTACAAGACACACTCAGACCTTCGGCTGATTTGGTCGTTCATAAATGTAAGGTGGCTGAGGGAGAAATTACGCCTTATGCTGCTGTGCATGCGCAAATTGATGCCGAACACCGAAGTGCCGTTGCCATAAGTCACACAGCAACCCATCTCCTGCACAGTGGATTGCGACGTGTGCTCGGAACACACGTCGGGCAAGCAGGTTCGCTTGTTGAAGCCGGTAGACTCCGGTTTGACTTTTCGCACTACGAGGCTGTATCCGCAGCGCAACTCCGCGAGATTGAAGGTTTCGTCAACGAGAAAATTCGCGGAAACGATGTCTTGTCTATCAGCGAAATGCCGTTAGATGAAGCGAAAGCAAAAGGGGCTTTAGCCTTCTTTGGCGACAAATATGGCGACATCGTACGGGTCGTACAAGCTGGCGAATATAGTGTTGAATTGTGCGGCGGGACACATGTTGGGGCGACGGGTGAACTCGGTTTTGTGAAACTGATGGGGGAGAGTAGTATCGCTGCGGGTGTTAGACGCGTTGAAGCATTGACTGGCACTATAGCAGTGACGATTGTTCAAGATGATACTGTCCTGCTTTCCGATGTGGCGAATCTACTGAAAATACCCAAAACCGGCTTGGCTGAACGGATTGAACGATTGCTACAAGAGCAACGCGAATTGGAGCAGGAACTCCAACAGCTGAAAGGACAGCAGGCACTCGCTAACATCGGTGATTTAGTCGAAGGCGCAACGCTTGTTGAGGATGTGCGAGTGGTCGCTTCAGTCGTGGCAGACACTGATAGAGACGGATTACGGCGGCTCGTTGATGAGCTCAAAAACCGCTTAGAATCTGGCGTTGTCGCGCTCGCTTCTGTTAACGAAGACGCTGTAGCCTTTGTGGTGGGTGTGACTGCCGACCTTGTGAAAAATCGCGGTCTGCATGCCGGTAAAATCATCTCTGGGCTAACCCAATTAGCAGATGGTCGTGGTGGAGGGCGTCCTGAGCTTGCGCAAGGTGGGGGCAAGAGTCCAAGTAAAGTAAACGTTGCAATCGATGCAGCTCCTGAAATTATCAAAAAACAAATTCAGGTTTAAACCCGTAAACATCGCATCTTTTTATAGGTATCTGAAGAACAGTGTGGTGGGATACGCACGAAGGAGAAAATATGGATTGGGGTGTTATTGCTTCAATTTTTTGGAAATTTAGCCTCGGTATTTTACTGCTCGCTCTCACGGCTCTTGCGGGCTACTTGTGTGCCGCAGTTGGGAGTCTCCGCAATTCACTGAATAGCATCCGAAACACCTTAAACTCTACGGAAAGCATTGTGAATCAGGAACTCGGCGAATTGATAGCTGATGTGGACAAGACTGTGAAAGCGGTGAACGAGGAGTTACCGGCGTTGCTACAAAACCTAAGCGGTTTGACGGCTTCCTTGCAAGGGATTAGTGAGTCTGAAATCCAGCCCACTGTGCATAATATCCAAGAAATGAGCGGTGCCTTGAATCAAAGTATTCAAGAGCTTGAAGAATTAGTTCGAAAAGTTAGTGGTTTTTCTGGGCAGACGATTGAACAAGCCACTTTTTTCCGTAATCAGTTAGCTGTCTCGCTGGCTGATGTTATAAGTTTGTGGCAGGGCATCAAGGCAGGCTGGGACAGTTTTGCTTCCACTCAAACACCCGAACCAGAAGAACGAGAAACCTCAGTATCCGAGGCAGCGGATGGATAGTTGAATAGCGCGATTTGCATGGTAGTCAAGGCACTATGAAAAAATTATAAAAAAAGAAAAAGAGCATCGGAATTGAAACTTTTTGCGCCGATTCTCGTAAATTTTAACGCCACGTTTTGGGTTATAAACTACACTGAGACAGAATTAATTATTTTATAGAAAGGAAAAGAAAATGAGCAATGACGGACAGAACAATGGATTAGGAATGATTTTCGCTTTTTTCACGGGTTTTATGGCAGGCGCGGTTATCAGTCTGCTCTATGCACCGACTTCTGGTCGGGAGACCCGCCAGAAAATTCGCGATAAATCCGTTGAAGCAAAAAATCGGACGGTTGAATTAGCACATCAAACCTCTGAGAGCGCACGTCAAAGTGCGCAACACCTCATGGAACAGGGCCGAGAGAGCGTCCAAGGTATCGTAGATAGCGGTAAAGAGCGGATCCATGAAGCCGGTGAACAGGTTAAAGGGGCTGTGGAAGCGGGTCGCAAAGTCTCCGCGGATGTTCGGGCAAAAATTACTAATTCCATCCCAGGTGTCAGTGACACAGAGGAAAGCGAAGAAGAGGTTGCCGAGGAAGCCTAAAGATTTTCCATACTGCGGGGTGAGCGGGCGTTAAGCCCGCTCCTCTGGTTACAGGGGCAGCTGCGTCGAATGGACGAACTACGAAAACTTCTATTGTTATCTATTGCTAAATGAATGGAAATTGAAAAATTAAAAACTCTACTTGAACAGGTTAAGGACGGGAAAGTTGCTATAGACGATGCCTTGCAGTCTCTCCGCACACTTCCCTTTGAAGATTTAGGGTTTTCAAAAGTCGATCATCATCGTCAACTTCGGACGGGATTTCCAGAAGTTATTTTTTGCGAAGGGAAGACGGTGGCACATGTGAAACAGATTAGCGAACATATCCTCGCAGCTGGACATCCGCTCCTGGCAACTCGTGCTACACCCGATATGTACGAAGCCGTGAAGGAAATTGCGTCTGAGGCACGTTATAACACACTTGGACGCACAATCACTGTCTCACAATCCAATGATGCAGGCACTTCAGGTATCCTCGTTGTTTCTGCCGGTACGTCCGACTTACCTGTTGCGGAGGAGGCCGCTGAAACGGCACAAATGATGGGAAATCAGCCGGAACGGCTTTACGATGTCGGTGTTGCAGGGTTACACCGATTAATAAGCAATCATGAGAAACTCTTGACGGCGCGCGTTATTATCGTCGTCGCAGGTATGGAGGGGGCACTGCCGAGCGTGGTCGGCGGATTGGTGGATTGCCCTGTTATCGCAGTGCCAACGAGTATCGGCTATGGCGCGAGTTTTGGCGGGCTTGCTGCACTCTTGGGTATGCTGAATAGCTGCGCTTCTGGTGTCACTGTTGTGAATATTGATAACGGGTTCGGTGCCGGTTATAGTGCCTCACTCATCAATCGACTCACGGCGTGACTCGTAAGTTTTTCGCGTCAAAAACTATCCATCTTCCTCATCTGTGATTCTCAGCACAGCAGTCGCACTCACACTTTTCGAGCCTTCTTGCGAACTGAAACCTGTTTTTGAAAATTGGTGGTCGGCTTTTACTCGTATAACGTTTGTATTGATGCTGAGAGTGACGACGTCATTTCCAATTTTACATCGAATTTGATATGGGACTGATTTGGGATTGACTTGCCCATGAGAACGCGGTCGCCATGTTATGCCGGACGTTTCAGCATAAGTTGTGAGAGCAGTCGTGGCGGCTTCCTTGATGTTCCTGTTAGCATTGAGGGTATGTTGAGCCGCTTTTGCGGCAGTGTTTGCAGCATGTTCCAACCGTTCTTGAACTGTTTTGGCCTCTATCTGTTCTGTTTTGTCTTCAGTGCTACTTTTTCGCAACGCGACATAAATGACCGTGCCTACAACGCCAACGAAGACTATCGTACTGAGGATAACAGTTCCTCTGAGTTGACGGCGACGCGTCATGTTTTCAAAATCTTCACGGTGGTGTGGATAAAAAGCGTCGTGTGCAGAAATCGGTGTTCGCCAACACAGCACGCCGAGGGATAGCAGTAATAAAAAAAAGAAAAAAATCGAAACATTAGTTTATACCTGCCTTTACGACTATTATAGCAGTAAACCGCTGAAACGTCAATTCCGTAGAATCCCCTACCTAAATGAAAAATTTGACTTGAAATTGTAAATTTGATACAATACATAAATAGATACAAATTAAGGAGGCAGATCTTTGCAGCAAAGAACACCAATTGAAGAACAGATTGATCTTCCGTTTATGGAATCACTACGGATTAGTTTTCAAAGTTTGAAAATCCGTTTTGGGCGTTCGATTATTACAACCGCAGGTATTACACTGGGCATTGCATTCTTAGTTTCAGTCTGGACGAATAATGAAATCGGCCTCGCCCTACAAGAGAGCGGCCGACAATCGACAATTAACACTTTTGAAGAAACAACAGAAAAAGGCATTTCCACGAAAGATATTTGGCTGATTGTTATGTCCTTGATTGTCTGTGTGGTCGGGATTGCCAATTCCATGTTGATGGCGGTCACGGAGCGCTTCCGTGAAATCGGGACGATGAAATGTCTCGGAGCATTAGACGGGTTCGTAGTCCGACTCTTCTTGCTTGAATCAGGATTCCAGGGGTTTTCGGGTGCCCTTATCGGCGCACTCATTGGAACACTGGGAGCGGTGCTTTTGGGGCTTAAAGACTATGGGTTAGATCTGTTTTTCTATTTCCCTTTACTACCAGCGCAACCTGAAGATGGGACCCTGCGCTTGGGTGTGCTCGTTGTCATCTTGCTGGGATGCTGTCTGGGTATGATTTTGGCTGTCATCGGTTCATCGTTCCCAGCATGGCGTGCGGCAAAACTCCCACCCGCTGAGGCAATGCGGACTGAGGTATAAGACTATTCAACACGGCTCTTGTCCACTGTGTAAGAGAACCTGAGGATCAAATCTACAACTCCGCTGGAGATGGGATCGGAGGCGAAAAAGGAAAAGGCTATGGCTGATATTGTTGTGAAAACTCAGGATGTCGTCAAGGAATATCGGATGGGCTCAAACGTCCTCCGTGCCTTGGATGGTATCAATATCGAGATTGAACGCGGAGAATACGTTTCGTTGATGGGACCTTCCGGTTCCGGGAAATCAACGCTCTTTAACATGATTGGCGCACTTGATACGCCTACGGAAGGACAGGTTTACATTGACGGGCAAAATATGTCGCAACTTTCGCAAAGACAGATTGCGGCATTTCGTTGCCACCGGGTAGGCTATATCTTTCAGAGTTATAACCTGTTGCATGTACGGAGCGCACATGGGAATGTAACATTACCTATGATTTTTGCAGGGCTTCCTGAGAAACAGCGCAATGAAAAAGCCGAAAAACTGCTTGACATGGTAGGTTTAGGGGATCGGATGTTTCACCTTCCAGATGAACTCTCCGGCGGACAACGGCAGCGCGTTGCCATCGCCAGAGCCCTCGCCAATGACCCAAGCATCGTCCTCGCCGATGAACCGACGGCGAATCTTGATACCGTTATCGGACGCGAAATTATTGACTTGATTAAACAGTTAAATGAGGAGCAGGGGGTTACTATAATTTCTGCGACACACGACCTGAAAATGCTTGATGTCTCTGATAGGATTGTAGACATCCGAGATGGACTCGTTGAACGCATTAGAAACCGAGACGAGATTGAAATCGAAGTCGGTGAAGTCGGTGGACACTAACGGACACTATGAATCCCTAAGGTGAGATCTCAGATAGAAGGACCGGTCGGTTTTCACGCAGCGACTTCAGGGCAGCCAATCCCATCACAACGGGGACCCGTCCATCCTTACCTGTCACTGGCGGTGGGGTGCCTTCTTGAATACACCTGAAAAACGCTTGTAATTCCGAAAGGTACGCCGCCTTATAGCGTTCCACAAAGAAGTATGGCGGTAATGCAGTGTGAGTGCCTTCACTCCCACTAAGAGCCACAGTATCAGTCAAAGGATTTGCCGCCGTAACCATTCCCTTTGAGCCAAAAACTTCAACTCGCTGGTCGTAACCGTAGACAGCTTCCCTGCTATTATCAATGGTTGCGATAACCCCATTTTGGAAGCGTCCGGTAATAACAGTGGTATCAATATCTCCTGCCTCGCCGATTTCTGGGTCTACGTGCACGCCCCCTGTTGCGTAGATTTCTACAACTTCATCCCCGATGAGGTAGCGCGCCATATCGAAATCGTGAATTGTCATATCAAGAAAAATGCCACCGGAAACCTTGATGTACGCAATAGGAGGCGGTGCCGGATCGCGACTCGTAATTCGCAAGATGTGTGGCTCGCCAATCTCTCCTGAGGCAATTGCTTCTCGGACTCGCATGAAACTCGCGTCAAATCTGCGCTGAAAGCCTACCTGAAACTTAACCCTCGCTTCCTCCACAATCGCCAAAGTTTCGTCAATCTCTTCCAAATTTAGCGCAATCGGTTTCTCACAGAAGATGTGTTTCCCAGCTTTAGCAGCTGCTTGACTAATTTCTACATGCGTATTGGTAGCAGATGTGATAAGCACGGCGTCAATCTTCGGATCGGCTAAGAGTTCAGTGTAATCGTCTACAGTCTGTGGTACATTAAACTGTTCCGCGAGGCTATCCATGCTCGGACGATCCAGACTGCAAAGTGCCACGAGCTCAGCTTCTGGTATGTCTTGCGCGAGATGTTCGATGTGTAATTTACCGATACGTCCTGTTCCGATAACGCCAACCCGAATCTTAGGGGTGTTAGTCATTTAGGCATTGCTCCTGCGTCGCGTGTGTGATATTGATGCGCGTGTGGTAGATAATACGAAGAATGTGTTGACTGAATACCTCAATTTGTAGGAGCGAGCTGTGCTCGCGATCCTTAGAAACCACTGGCAACGCTCACGAGGTCTAAGATGTTGATGACACGATCACCATTGACATCGGCATGAATACGATACCCAGATTTACCAATCGCTTCGGCAACGCTCACGAGGTCTAAGATGTTGATGACACCATCATCATTGACATCTCTCGGATCATAAGGGCGATTTGTGAAGTTTAGCGGATCGTATTCCCAGAGCATCACGATATCGTCAGCAGCACTCGCGAGGGTGTTGCCATCCGGCGAAAACGCTAAATCGACCACACGATTTCTATATGCATAAAGTCTCTGTAAATGCGCACCACTCTCGACATCCCAAAAGTCGATGTGACCGGAGAGATCCCCACTCACCAATACATTGCCATCCGGCGAAAACGCCAGGCTCGACACGTCACCGATATAGCCATTTGAGATCGAACGTAATTCTGAAGGTGTATTGTCATAGGCATTTCCATACGCCCTGCGTTTATCGAGAATCGTGCGTCGGAGTGTTTCACTCGTTATATCCCATAAACGTATGATGCCTGCTCTGTCCCCACTTGCGAGTATCCGTCCATCGGGTGAAAAAGCGAGACTGAGATATACCTTTGGGCTCCGTGCTGGCGGAGCCAGGAAATATAACAGTTCACCTGTTTGAACATCATAGATAAATATCCAGCCCTCATTAAGTGCGCCACCCGCCAGCAGCTGACCGTCTGGACTAAACGCCCCCACTGAAAGTTTTGCGGGTTTACCGCCGTACTCCCTGGGTTCAAGTTCACCCGTTTCATTATTAACAAGAAAAGCGGTTCCGGTTGGTGTCAGCAGTGTCGGCGGTGTACGGATTTCATGTAGAAGTCTGCCAGTGTCCGTGTCCACAAGATGGATCCGACCGTCTTGGATGTCTGCGTAGATTTTCAAGTCCGGAGAAAAGAACACATCATAACCCGCATGAATCGTTCGCACCGGTAGTCCGATATTGACATCTATAAAACTCACAGTGTTTTCGCCACCCGCAAGTGCTAGAAGTCCATCGGGTGAGAATGCCATGCCGAACCCTTTATTGCCAGGGACACCAGTGCCTCGCCTTAACAGTGTCTGTGTGTCCACATCCCATAAGGTTGCTATCACGGACTCCATTGCAAGCGTTTCGCCATCCGGCGAAAATGCGATACTCGTAACATTGCGTGTAAATCCGTCAATGACGGCGACAGGACTGGGAAAGGGCGAAACTGTGATGTACGTAGGACCTTCTTCAATGACGGTATTTCTATTGTAAATATCAAAAATACGGACCGTCCCCTCTTCACCCGCGATCGCAACGTGTTGTCCATCCGGCGAAAATGCGACATCACTAAATACATAAAGGGCATCATGATCTCGACCCGGGTAGTTGATTATACAACATATTATCTCGTAAAGGAACTTACCTGTATTGACGTTAAAAAAACGAAGCGAAACGGCATAGTCTCCGTTCGGGCTTTTCCACATAAGTTGTTTCCGAATTGTCGCCTGTTTGTTATGCCAACTGAATATAAAATCTACAGTGTAGCGTTGTGCGTATCTATCGAACAGTCATCAAGTTCTCTTTTTCTACTCACCTGCTATAAAAGGATCTACGTTAAAAAGTTGTTACAAAAATTCAACCGTGCTATAATGTCGCCAAATTATAGCACAATTGCCAAAGGAATGCAATAATGGCTGAAACCTCAATTGAACTACTCAAATCATTGACACAGGCGGACGGAATCCCGGGTTACGAAAGGGAAGTACGCGAGATTTTTCGAGAGGCGGTTTCCGATGTCGGTCCAATCGAAACCGACAAATTAGGGAGTATCTTCTGCACGCGCATAGGCAATGCTGAACACCCGCGAATTCTGCTGGATTCACATTTAGACGAGATTGGCTTTGTTGTGCAAAGTGTCACAGAAAACGGATTCATCAAGTTTCTACCACTCGGCGGATGGTGGGCACATACACTCTTAGCGCAACGGGTCACTATCACAACGAAGTTGGGTAAAGTGCCGGGAGTGGTCGGGTCTACACCCCCGCATTTGCTCTCAGGCTCGCGCGATAAAGTCTTAGACATGAAAGACCTGTTTATTGATATAGGAGCGGAGAATGAAGAGCAAGCGGCTGAAGCGTTTGGGGTGTTACCCGGATGTCCGATCGCACCTTACGGACCTTTTATGCCCTTGAAAAATAGCAAATTGTTTTCTGCGAAAGCGTTTGATAATCGCGTCGGTGTTGCGATCGTTATTGAGGCACTTTTGCGGCTTGATGAACATCCGAACACCGTTATTGGCGTAGGAAGTGTGCAAGAAGAAGTCGGCTTGCGAGGGGCAAGGACGGTCGCGGCAAGTGTGGAACCCGATCTCGCAATCGTTCTTGAAGGTCCGCCTGCTGATGATACCCCAGGATTAAGCGTCGGTGCCTCACAAGGAAAACTTGGCGATGGTGTACAAATTCGGATCATTGATTCTTCGATGATTGCGAACCCGAAGTTGGTAGACTTTGTGATTGAGACAGCGAAGCGACACGACATACCCTATCAACTTGGGGTGCGTCAGTCCGGCGGGACAGATGGGGGCGCGATCCATCAATCCGGTAGAGGTGTACCCTCCGTCGTGCTCGGTGTGCCGTCACGTTATATCCATAGCCATGTCTCGATCATTAACATCGATGACTACACTGCAGCGTTGGAATTGACGATGCACCTTGTACGTGAAATTGATACATCTGTTTCGGAGGGTTTTCTGTTCGGTTAGGTGTGTTTTGTAAAGTGTTTTTTCCTTGGAGGTAAACCAGTGACAACCTTACCAAAAATCTCGTTTTGTAATCATCAAATCAGTAAATTAGTGATAGGGGATAACCCGATTTACGGTTATTCTCACTTCAATCAGCTCCTTTCACAGCATCAGAAGGAATACCATACGCCGGAACGGGTTGTCGCAACGCTCAAACGGGCAGAGGAAGCGGGGATTAACGGTTGGCAGAATAGTTTGACCGAGCGTTCGCTCTCCGATCTGAAGCGTTACCGAAACGAAGGCGGTACGATAAACTGGTTCTGTCTGAGTCCAGGTGGGCTATGGTATGATGAACCCGACCAAGTTTTTGAGGCGGCGAAGCATGACCCATTCGGCATGGCACCCCACGGGGGCGGTGTCGGGCAAAGGTGTTTGCGCGAGAATAGGCTTGATCACCTACAAGACATCCTCAAACGGATTCGCGATACCGGAGCTTTGGTGGGCTTGTCTGTCCACGATCCGAGGCTTCTACATATCGCTGAAGATGAAGCGTGGGATGTAGATTACTACATGACTGGACTCTATAATCTCCATGGCGGTGCTGAGAAGTTCAGGGAGAAATTCGGCTATGCTGCTTTAGGTGAGATTTATGCCCGGGAAGACCGCGACGAAATGTGTAAGGCGATACAGCGTACAGATAAGCCGTGTCTTGTTTTCAAAGTCTTGGCGGCAGGGAGGGTCATCGGAAGCCCTCAACAGATTCGGGAAGAAATTAAATTCGCGTTGGAACACATAAAGCCTATTGATCCGTTATTGCTCGGTATGTACCAGCAGTTCGGTGATCAAATTGGTCAGAATGCCCAATTGATTGCAGAACTCTGTGAAGAATTGGCGTAGTTCAGTACTAAGATTAATAGGATAGGATTTACGCACTATGTTGGTGGATGCGGTTTGTAACCGCACTGGTTAGACCCTTTACGCATCATGGAGGCTGAAAAATGGAAAGGCGCACAGCTGGAAAATCTGGGATTGAGATTTCAGCAATGGGAATCGGTTGTTGGTCGTACGGTGGCGGCGATTATTGGGGGCCACAGGCACAATCAGATGTCACCGAGGTTGTAAATGCCGCGTTGGATGCTGGCATCAATTTCTTTGATACTGCAGAGGGATATAACTCTGGACGTAGTGAGGAGGCACTCGCTGCCGCACTTGCAGGCAGACGACACGAGGCAATCATCGGCACGAAGGTAAGTAGACCGGATCCTGCTACGATGCGGGAACACTGCGAGGGAAGCCTCCAGAGATTGCAAACGGATTATGTTGACATCTATATGATTCACTGGCCCCATGACGAGTTTGCTATCGAAGAGAGCATGGCTGAATTGATGCGGTTGCAGGAAGATGGACTCATCCGCGCTATCGGTGTAAGCAACTTTGGCGTAGATCAACTCACAGCCGCTCTTAACACAGGCGCAACTATTGCGGTAAATCAGGTTTGCTATAATCTCTTGTCGCGAGCCATAGAGCCAAAAGTGCTGCCGCTTTGTAAAGAGCAGAATGTCGGTATTTTAGGATATATGCCACTCCTACAAGGAATTTTGACGGGACAGTATAAAAGCGCAGATGAGATACCTCCGGTGCATGCCCGGTTTCGCCATTTTCGCGATGACCGCCCCGAGGCTTCTCACGGTGAAGAAGGTGCCGAAGAAGAGATGTTTGAGACGCTGGAAGGCATTCGGGAAATCGCTGAAGCCGAAGGAATTCCGATGAGTCGGCTTGCTATTGCGTGGTCGATGGCGAGACCCGGTATCACATGTATGCTCGTCGGCACCCGGAATGTAAGTGAATTGGAACAGAACTTACATGTTGCTGCCTATTCTCCCCCTGCTGAGGTAATTGAAAGTCTTGACAAACTAACCGCACCACTGCTGGAGAAACTCGGGGAGGATCCAGACTATTTCGCAGGTGGACGTATCCGTTAATTGCGCGTTGGAACGGATTCTCAATGCGTGCGTCTTCTTGTAGGAGCGAGCTGTGCTCGCGATTTCTATATCCATCAACTTCAACGTGACAAAACACCAATTATAGAGGAGTGGATTGATGAAATTCAACAAGGACTTAGGGAGTCCCTTAGCGACGGTACCCGATGATCTTACACAGACCAACGCCGACGGCAAACCTGTCGTTCCGCTAACCCAAGAGCAGAAATATATCTTCGACAAAAACGGATGGCTCTTGGTACCGGGTGTCCTGACAGATTCGGAAATTGAGGAGATGCGCGATTTCTGTTGCCGGTTGAAGCACTCACCTGAAACGATTCCGCAACACCATCGTTCCACTTACGGTGGGCCCTTGGAGCAACTGACAGATCATCCCGTTGTAGTGGCATTTGGAAATGAGTTCCTTGCTTCTTCTTATCTCGCTTCGGACGTGTGTTATGGCTTCCGCATGGAGATGAGTTTTCTGGCTTTACGTTCTACGACGGACGAGGTGCCTTTCACATTCCACCCACACAACGGCAACGGTCTGTGGCGGATGCCGGGAGACTGTCATCAGTACGCATGTCTTCCCGGTCAGGCTTATAGCGGTTTAACGCGCGTTGTTTGGGAACTGAATCCTGTGGAAAAAGGCGACGGTGGCACAATGTTCATTACGGGCAGCCATAAAGCCGCATATACTGCACCAGACGGGGCGCACACACAAGACTGGGAGTTTTGGGACACCTATTCGTGTCCGGCTGGGTCGGTTGTTATTTTTACAGAGGCGATTACACACAGTGGGCAACCGTGGCAAAATCCTGACACCGATCGCGTGGCGGTTTTCAACGCTTACAACTCGGTAGATAAACGATGGAGTTTATCAAGACCGCCACAGGCATTGCTTGAAAAGATGCCACCGAAACGCCAGACGCTCTTCCGCGATGCTTATGTGAAGGGCAACGTAACTGGCACAGACTTTAACATGGCACTATGAATAGTTGTCGGTAGTCACTTGTAGGAGCACGGTTTGCGATTCTCTACGATTAAAATGGCGCGTAGCTTGAAACGAAGTGGAAAGCGGGTCTACGGAGAGGAACGTCAAGATTACTAATCCACCTCACCGAACCGCAAGGAAAGTTAAAAATATGACACCGAAACAACGTTACCTGTTTGATGTAACCGGATACCTTCACTTGGAAAACGTTATCACCGGTGATGCGTTAGCAGCGGCAGCTGAAGCCGTTGATAGGTATATCACAACTCCACCTGATGAATTACCAACGGGCTTTGAAATCCAAGGACTCCATCAACACGGATTCGCTTTTGATAAATCGCTTGAATGTTTAACCTCGCACGCTGCACTATGGCCCATTATCAAGGAGTTGACAGACAATCAGCCCCGATTTGGCAGAGGTTCCCTGAAGCATGATAAGCACGATTTATGGGAGGCTGGCGAACGGGCAAAAGTGAATCCCGGCGGTCTCCACTGTGCACGTGATGATTACGGATGGTATAGCACCCGTTACGAGGTTGACAATGGACGTATCTACTGCGACAACTTCGTCTGCTTTCCCTATTTCACAGATGTCTATCCCGGTGATGGTGGACTCATCGTGATTCCGGGTTCACATAAAAGCGAGTTCAACCGTCCGAAAAAACTGCTGACGCTGGATGAGGCAGATGGTATTGACCCGCTTGACGATCCGGTTTTCGTCAATATTACCCCGAAGGCAGGGGATATTGTGATTATCTCGGAATTACTAACACACGGTGTGCTGCGGTGGAAGCCGAAAGATCGGGATCGACGCTTTCTCGTTTTGCGGTATTTTCCGCAGTTCTCAGGAGCACATAGTTTCCCACAGCCTATTCTGGATCGGTTGTCGCCGGAGACGTTAGAGTTGGTAGCGTCTGCACCGTATGGGCATATCAAGGAGATTGTAAAGCAGGAGACGGTTACACTGACTGTTTAGTTCTTCCTCTGTAGCATAAACTGTTAGTTTGTGCAGAGGTATATTCTTTAATTGAGGGAATGTAAAAGTGCAAGCCATCATTCTCTGCGGCGGTCTCGCGACGCGGCTCGGTGAGACAGTAAAGACGCTCCCAAAAATCTTACTAAAAATCGCTGGAAAAACCGTCTTGGAATGGCAAATTCAGTTGTTGAAGGGAGCCGGTGTTACCGAGGTTATCCTTGCGTCCGGACACCTGCACGATGTGCTTTATGAACGCGTCGGTGAAACCTATGCTGGCATACGTATCCGCTATGCTAAAGAGGAAAAGCGGCTTGGGACAGGTGGTGCAGTGCAGTACGCCATGAAGCAGATTGGGACATCGCCTTTTTTTGTTTTGAACGGTGATATTCTACTCGCGAACTTTTCACTCCGAGAGATGTTGGCTCGGTTTCATGAAGGAATGGCAGGGATCCTCTTGAGTGTACATGTACCTGACATCCGTCCCTATGGTGAAATTGTGTCCAATAGCGGTGGCAAAATTCAGACGTTTCGCGAGAAGCAACCGACCTGTCGCGCCGGATATGTCAACGGGGCGATATATCTTTTTGATCGAAGTATTGCGAACGCGTTTCCGAAGGGACAAGAGGTTTTTTCACTGGAGAGAGACGTTTTTCCGTTTGTTTCTAATCTTTATGCATTACAGACAGATGCAGATTGGATTGATATCGGTGTGCCGGAGCGATTGGCTTATGCCCGTGAACATTTTCGATTGCTTTAAAGTTGAGATTAGATTTCCGTCATATCCCCTGTGCGCAGCACAACATAACTTCGATAGCGTTCAGTGTGTATCTCGCCAATTTCAACTGCGTCTTGGACAGCGCAATCAGGTTCCGCAACGTGCGCACAATCATTGTATTTACAATTACCGAGATAGGGTTCCATTTCCGGGAAATAGTATTCTAAATTTTCCGTATCAACACCCCACAATCCGACCTCTCGGATACCGGGCGTATCGGCGACTTCGCCGCCGAAGTCTAACGAGAAAAGTTCCACAAGTGTAGTTGTATGCCGACCCTTCTGTGTTTTAACCCCGACTTCACCGACGCGTAGCCCTAAGTTGGGTTGAAGCGCGTTCAACAGACTTGATTTTCCAACACCAGATGCCCCAACGATCACGCTGAATTTATCCTTTAGCGTATCTCGAAGGGCTTCAAGGCTCTCTGAGATGTTAATGCTGGTATAGAGAACTTGGTACCCCAATTTCTCATAATTGACAAAAGCATCCGAGAATTCCTCTTGTTGCGTTGTATCCACTAAATCCATTTTATTTAAGCAGATAACCGCTTCCATATCGCCTGCCTCAGCCAAGATTAGAAATCTGTCCAGCGTCCTGAAGTTGAGCGGTGGCATTAACGTTGAGACAACGGCTACGACTTGATGGGCGTTGGCAACGATAACCTGTTCAATGTCGCCGTGCTTTCCTGCATACTGTCGCGAAAATTTCGTCTCGCGAGGCAGGATATCCTCTACCACGCCTTCCTCTTCGTCAAGTTGTGTGAAAACAACCCTGTCACCGACAGCAACCGGGTCGGCGTATAATCTACGTCCGGTTTCGGAACGACGTTTCCGTTTGAGGGTGCCGCGGAGTGTGCAGCGCAGGACAATATCTCCGTATTGAACATCATAAAATCCTGTTCGGGCTCGGATGACGCTGCCTTGTTCACGTGTTAGGATAAACTCTACCTCCTAAAAGCGTGGAAGAGGTTGATGCTACAATTAGAAACCTTTTAGATATAAGCCTTCATGGTTTTCAGTGCCGTTTCGACATCTTCATCGAAGTTGTCAAACTTGCACTCACACGACACGCGACCGTCATAGCCAGCTTCTTGTAGTGCTGCAAAGAAATCTGTAAAGTCAAAATCGTCATTTCCCGGGTAAGAGCGTTTAACGGGTTCTGCAATATGGACATGCGCGAGCCACTCGGCAGCATCCACGATGTTTTGCATCGGTTCTTCTTCCTGCCAGATGTGATAGAGATCCGCCAGTGCCTTGATACCTTTGCGATTGACCCGTTTTGCCATAGCAAGTCCGTCTGCGACTGTTTTGAGGATATTGCCCTCTCGCCGACAAATTGGCTCGATGACGATAATCATGTTGTGTGCTTCGGCGTGGTCCGCCGCCATATCGAGGAATTCAGCGATTTGGGATAATGCCCGTTCACGTGAATAGCCTTCCGCTATGTTTCGTGAACCGCTACTTCCGTAGACAATAATCTCGCCACCAATTTCGTTGGCTCTACGACAGGCGGTTTCCACATAGCGGGACAAGCGTGGAAAATCCACTGTATCACCTACCACGCGCAGATCTCCTGGAATAAATCCTGAGTACGATTCTGGCTTTAAGAGGGCTTTCGCTGCCTGCTCACGAATTTTCTGAAATTCGGCTTCATCCGCTTCGGGTACTAACGCCGTACGGACACCTAATTCGATGTAGTCATACCCAACTTCTGCGAGCCGGTTGACGTTTTCTAAACTCGTACAAATTCCAAATCGCATGCATTCCTTCCTTTTTCTACCTATCGTAAGCTGCGCACCGCATCATTCCATGGTCGTTTCTGGTAAAGGTTAGCAACCTTTCATAACCTAATACAGATTCTCTATTTAGATGAAAACCGTTGCGGAACAAAATTGTGAGTCGGGGAAGCCCACACGGGCTTCATACCCCGGTTCATGCCACATGGCATGAATACCGTTGATTTGAATGCCAATAAGGCATGAATACCGTTGATTCTGATTCTTAGCGAACAATTTGTCTTAGCTTTACATTGTGGAACAACGCCCATATTCAATAGTTTAAAAATTACTTTCCGAACCGTCGTTTGCGTTGGCTATAGGCACGCAAGGCACGGAGGAAGTCAATCTTCCGAAACGAGGGCCAATACGTGTCGCAAAAATAAAATTCTGAATAAACGCTTTGCCAAAGCAAAAATCCCGATAGTCGTACCTCTCCACTGGTGCGAATGATTAATTCGGGGTCGGGGAGGTTTGAGGTATATAAATAGGGTGCTATCTTGTCCACAGTGAGTTCGTCCGCAATTTGGCGAACTGTTTTTCCGCTTTCACTTTCGGCTTTTAGATGTCCTCGAAAAGCCTCTATAATTTCCTCGCGGCCACCATAAGCGACAGCGACATTTAGGATGAACTTGTCGTAATTTTGAGTTGCTTCCTCTGCGTGGCGAATCGCTTCTTGAAGACTTGATGGGAGTAGTTCTATTTGTCCCATTGCGCGGACTTTGATCTGATTCGCATGGAGCCCCTCAATTGTGACGAGTTCGCGCATTTTTCCTTCAATCAGTCCGAGAATGCCTTCGACTTCGTGCGATGCACGTTTAAAGTTGTCAAGTGAGAAAATCCAGATTGAAAAAATCTCAACGCCTAATTCGTCGCACCAATGAAGCACCTCTTCAAGCTTATTCGCACCTTCATGGTGTCCTTTGATGATATTATCAAGTCCGCTCGCTTTGGCGTAACGGCGATTTCCATCAAGGATTACCCCGATGTGACGTGGAATCTTCCACTTATTCGCTTCAGATTCCAGACGCTTCTGATAAGCGTTGTAGAAAAATCTTTCGATTCTGTTTTTGATGGCGTGAAATGGATTCATATTCAGATCCTGATTTGTTAGAACAAGTTGCGGATTAGGGCACCTTGCAAGCCGGTTTTACAAATTCTATTATAACATGAGGAAATTATAAAAAAAAGTCTATTTTACTCCACAGTATCTCCTCCAGATTGCTGCTTTTTGATAACTTCACGACATTGTTCTGGCTAACAACTTTAAAGGTTGACAGGTTGTGGAGCGTATGATAAATTTATCTGAAAGATGGGTCGGAATCTATTGTAGAACGTAACCTTAAACAAACCACACCTACCAATCCACCCATTGACTGGGTCAAAATCATTTCGTATTCACTGGAGCCGTATTTTATATGGAAGTTGAAACTTCCCGTTCGTTAGCAGCATCTCACATTCCTGCCCACGGTGTCACACTCAAATCTATACTTATCGCTGTTATCCTAATACCGATTAACTGCTATTGGGTTATTGAGATGGAGGTTATCCGGTATTCAGGACATCCTGTGACGATTTCCCTCTTTTTTAATGTAATCTTTAGTCTCTTCGTGATAATCGGTGTGAACCAGATGTTACGGCGTTTCCTGCCGCGCTTGATGTTAGCACAGAGCGAATTGGTAGTCGTTTACCTAATGCTTTCCATCGCTTCGGGTATTGCTGGACACGATATGCTTGAAATTTTGGTGCCAATGCTCGGACATGCATTCCGCTTTGCAACGCCAGAGAATGAATGGCAGCAGCTGTTTGTTCCGTTTCTCCCGCAGTGGCTCACCGTTAGTGATACAACGCTTTTATACGGCTACTATGAGGGCGAACTACCCCTTTATACGGTTAGGACATTACTCGGATGGGCAACCCCTGTACTCTGGTGGACAGCCTTTATTACTGTGTTGATTTTTGGCATGCTTTGCATCAATGTAATTGTCCGAAAACAGTGGATTGAACACGAAAAACTCAGTTATCCAATAATTCAACTTCCGCTCCAGTTGACAGAAACACCACAAAATAGCCTTTTTCAAAATAAATTGATGTGGCTCGGTTTTGGACTTGCGGGGGCACTCGCGCTCTGGAATGGTATTAACTTTCTGTATCCAATTTTGCCTGAACTCCGGACGCGTGTGCGGAGTTTTCAAATTTTTACAGAGAGTCCTTGGAACGCTATGGGTAGAATCCCGTTCTCACTCTATCCATTTGCTATCGGACTCGGTTTCTTTATCCCCTTGGATCTTTCGTTTTCATGTTGGTTTTTCTTCTGGTATTGGCGATTTATGCGCGTCCTCGGTGCCGCGCTCGGACTTCGTAGTCTGCCGCGCTTTCCATACATGAGTGAGCAGGCATCCGGCGGTTATCTCGCGCTGTGTGTTTTAGCACTTTGGGCAAGTCGGCGACATCTTTTACACGTCGCAAGAGCCGTTCTTGGACTGAATACCCAACGGGAAAATACGGAGGCTATCGCCTCGGATCCAGGGACATCTGAACCTATGTCTTATCGAGCCGCGACAGTCTGCCTTATTTTGGTGATGGTGTTTCTTGTAGTTTTCTGTTACTATGGCGGCGCAGAGTTGTGGGTGATGTTCTCATTTTTTGTAATCTATTACATGATTTCTATCGCTATAACTCGGATGCGCGCCGAGTTAGGCACGCCTGTCCATGATTTGCACTATTCGGGACCAGACGAAATATTGACTCGGACTGTTGGCACCCGCCGGTTGGGGAGAGGTAACCTCATTATGTTCTCTATGTTTTGGTTCATCAATCGTGCGTATCGGAGCCATCCAATGCCGCACCAGTTGGAAGGTTTCAAAATCATGGAGCGTACAAATATGACCATGCGGCGCATCATCTTTGCCTTAACTCTGGCGACTATTTTAGGTTCATTGGCAGGGTTTTGGGCGTTAATTGACCGCGGCTATCGACTCGGCATGGAGGTCCGCGCCTATTGGCCCTCGCTGAGTGCTTTCGGCATAGAACCCTATCGCCGTCTTTCAGGGTGGATGCAGGCACCCGAAGAGACCCTTATACCTGAAAGTGGATTTATGGGAATCGGCTTTTTGTTGACGACAGTGCTAATGTTTTTTAGAATGCGGTTTGTCTGGTGGCCGTTCCACCCCGCTGGGTTTGCTATCTCTACGAGTTGGGGCATGAACGTTACATGGAGTTGTCTTTTCATGAGTTGGTTAGTCAAATGGCTTATTCTTCAGTATGGCGGCGTGGTAAGGCATCGAAAAATAGCCCCATTCTTTTTAGGATTAATCTTGGGAGAATTTACAATCGGGAGTCTTTGGACGATCCTCGGGATTATTGCAGGGATTCCTACCTACGGATTTTGGGTCTAACTTCCGCCTGCTAACATGTATGGTATCAAGCCCTAATAATCGTCATCGGGATTTGCATTGATTGCTAAGTTTAGCGGTAAGAAGAACAAAGTCAAACTAAACAGAAGTGCCCATTGCCATTCCCATTTGAGATGTGCCATCCCCAGAAATTCACGGATAGGTTCGACATAGACCGCAATCAGGTGAAGCCCTATGACGATGAGGAGCGTAATGAGGAGCCGTGTGTTCGCAAACATCCTGTGAAAGAGTGATTCCCATGGATACCGCAACGTTTGCCAGCAGGTCGTCAATTGCGTAAAAATCAGTGTGGTGCATGCTACGGTTCGGGCTACCGAAATGTCTGAGGCGTTTGGATCTGTTGAATTTGAAGTCGAGAATACATCTCTCAGTAAGGTTGAGACACCAAGCGGATCAGATAGAGCCGGAGACTGCCAAAGGAGAAAGAAGAACGGAATAATCGTCATGAGACTGGTGGTTACAGAACGACAAATGATATCCACCGGCGTTGTTTTAGAGAAGAAGCGTGAACCTGAAAATAGTGTTGGACGGTGATGTTTTTCATCGGCGAATATCTTTTCAGTACCGACGCCTAATGAAGGCAGCAAGGTTAAGAGAAATTGCACCCAAATTACCTGCGTCAACGTCAAGGGCATAGGGAGTTTATAGAGGTAGTGTAGAACTGTTCCAAAAGTAAGGGTCAGCAGCAAGGAGAGTGTACACGAGAAACTCCACCTTAAAAAGCCCGCAATATTGTGATATGCCTCGCGTACATAAAGCAATCCATCTCTCACTGATTGGAAGCTTTTTTTGTCAATCAATCCATCGGCAAATGCTTGTACAACATGTGGTGCCTTACTGCTATCTGCAAGGGTGATATTTGCGACGTTCATTGCTCGCAAATCGTTTCTGTCTTCACCCAAAAACCCAACGGAATGTCCTTGACGTTTCAAACTGAGAACAATGTTCCGACGCTGTTCCCAAGTTGGTTCGGAGTAAGCAAGCCATTTTGAGACCTGAGCATCGAATTGTTCACGTGGGACGGCATCTAATTCTTCGCTTGATACGACAGACTTTCGATTGTGAATCAGCCCGAGGTCCTTCGCGAAGTCAATCGTCTGCTGCTTCTTATTTTCAGCCATGAGGATGACTTTGAGTCCGGTATCAAGACTGGATTTCAGCACCTCCTTTGTTTCTTCACCACTGGTGACAGAGAGGGCAATAAATCCTAAAAAGATCGCATTATCTTCTACCTCTTGTGGTTTCAAAATGACATCGGAAGCGTGAAAGGCAACACCATAAATCTCGGCTCTGGTGGTAAGGAGATAGTCAATAACTTCGCAGTACCTCTCGTAACGATCGTCTTGCATCGCGACAATTTCACCTTCAACGAGTACATAAGCACAGGTATCAAGCACCGTTTGGCCCTCTCCGAAGATGACGTTGAGATAGTTTTCTGGACCCGACTCAAACACTTGTGTTTGATAGCCATAGTTGCGTGTGGCTGGATATGAATCTACCAAGGGAAGTTGGGCACTCAGGGCGTTTGGTTGGTAGCCGAGTTGTTCCATCGCTTTCTGGATAGCTGCTTGCAAGGAAAGAACGCCAATAGGTTGTTCTGTTGGCCCGTTTTCTTCCGTATCGGGGGGCTCAGAATTATCCGACTGCTGTCCATTAGAAGTGCCAAGACCGGCTGTGAACACCAAGTGGGGAGCACCTTGTGGGATTTTTCCACCCGTCGGCATTGACGCAATTGTCTCTTGTCGTTCTTTCGGTGTGGAATCTTGCAAGGAGTCTAACCATGATTGCCACGTATTGCTGTCAATGAGTTGTTCATCCACGAAAAGGTTCGAGATCGTCAGCGCGCGTGTCGTGGAGAGACCGTTTTCATTTGCACAGAAGGCAGTAATACGGCTTAACTTTTCAAGCGTCCAGGAGTGTCGTAGAATAACACCTTTTTCCAGCAATTTTTGGGTGTGTTGTGAAAAAGAGAGTCGGAGCAAGGAAATAACGTCATGTGGAGCGGAGGCAACAATAAAAAGTATGCCGAGATATATCAGGGCATACCAATCAGTTGATTGATTCTGATATTCAAACCACCATGCGATTCCCACGGTTACACCAGCAACTATCACGCCAGCCACTTTCATGGCAGTATGCAGACTTTGGGTCTCGTTCTCGGCTAACGTATGTGGGATGCCAGGCGCACGGACATCGCGACGTTGCTTCCGAATTTCTAAATCCTTACCGATCTGTACGACAATCGCAAAGCCGTGTCCAGCTGTGACATACGTCCCGGCAAATGCCATGTTTTTTTGTCGTTGTGGTGGCACATTTGTCTCTGAAATATCTGCGCTTGTCTTCGCAACAGGTTCCTCAGTCCCAAAGAGTGCTGATTCGTCAATCATCAGACCTTCAGATTCAATAATTCTCGCATCCGCTGGAACATAGTCCCCAGGACTAAAGGGAAGTAGATCACCCGGCACGATATTTTCGGGTGGACAGTGATCAATTTTTCCTTGTCGGATAACTTTGATACTGTGTGCCATCAGTTGGTGTATGTTGTTATCACGACTCTGACTGCGGTGATCTGTCAGATATGCCCATCCGATGTGCATAGCCAAAACAGTGCCAACGAGTCCTATTGTGTGGAGACTGATGCCGCTTGCCCCATTAGCAAAGCAGACGATTAGGGTAAGTGTTGCTAACGTCAAGATGAGAATGCGCCATGTAAAGAGGGGGCCTAAAAACGCCTTAAGGGAAAAGGCGGTTTCCACTGAATCCAGTTCGTTTTTGCCATACTGCGCTTTCGCTATCTGAAAGGCATCTGCACTCAACCCCTGGTCCATGTTGGCGTTGAATTTATTCAATATGGATGCAATGTTTTCCGTATGAAAATTGGACATCGTGTTTTTATGGGGTCAGGCGTTTAGAAATTCGGAAAACTCCCATCATTTGGTAAACCTAAAAAATAAACAAACATTTTACCTCTCTTCAAACCAAAAATGCCGTTCAAGAGAAATTCTACGCGTATCTATCCACTCCGGCAAAGGGCGTCAGTTTGTACAGTTGCTCCGTCAGCATCTGCTTTCAGAATCTTAATACCACAGACTGTCTGATGCTTGTTGAAGGCGATTTTCATCTGTTTCGCGACCTGTTCGGCGTGTTCCAGACAATAAGCTGCTACAGTCGGACCCGCACCACTCAACGCAACACTGAGTGCCCCGTTGGCAATAGCAGCTTCAGCGACATCGTCAAATCCGGGAATTAGTGAGGTACGGTATGGTTGGTGCAGCTTATCCTTCATGGCTACTTTCAACATTTCAAATTGCCCCGTTGCAATACTGGCGATTAGTAATGTGCTACGGCTCGTATTGTAGATTGCATCCGAGAAGTCAACCGATTTTGGTAGAACTTCTCGCGCTTGTTTGGTTGAAAGCGGAAAATTCGGGATTGCAAGCACAATGGAGAGTTCCGTCGGACACGTCAGCCGAATGGTATGCACATATCCATCTTCTTGTGCTGAAACGACAATACCACCGTATAGTGAGGCCGCCACATTGTCTGGGTGTCCTTCCATCTCTGTCGCGAAGTTGAGAAGTTCGGCATCGGAAAATGGCAGCCCACATAAAATGTTCGCTGTTAACAATCCACCAAGAATGGCTGTACCACTACCACCTAACCCACGGATTGCGGGTATTCCATTGTCAATGTGTAGTTTAAAACCGTTGGGACGTTTTGTTCCGCTTCGCTTGAAAACTAATTCTACTGCTTGAAACGCTACATGTTCTGGCGTATTCGGTATGTTATCGGCATCTACGCCGCTTACAACGACTTCGGTTGCAGTGTCGGATGGTTCCAATGTGACTGTGCTGTAGAGTTGTAAAGCAAGCCCTAAGACATCAAAGCCAGGACCCAAATTCGTCGTGCTTGCTGGGATACGAGCAGTGACTTTCTCGTTTAACGCACTATTAAAAATTTGAGGCATACAAGAAATTCCTATTATTAATGGCTATCGGAAACCGCCAGGTCGCTGTGCTTTCGGCTTTCAATAAAAACATATTTGTGGGGTCAACAGATATTGCAACCACCACAAACATCTACTGACTGCTGATGACTGACAACTATTCTACAATTTCATGATTGCAGTTTCCATTCTGCCTAATGCCTCTTGGATATTTTCCAATGAATTAGCATACGAGAGCCGGAGGTAACCATCACCGTATTTGCCGAAGGAGGTACCGGGCAATAGCGCGACATCTGCCTCATCCATCAGATAATCAGCGAGTGCTTCACACGAGAGAGGGAGTTGCGTGACGTTGGGAAACACATAGAAAGCACCGAGCGGTTTGATGCAACTCACGCCTTCAATAGCATTCAGTCCATCCACAATCGCATCACGGCGTTTCTGAAATTCGTCTACCATCTCTGTCACAGAAGCTTGCTGACCTGTCAATGCTTCTATTCCAGCGATTTGTGTGAAAGTCGCGGTACAAGAATTAGAATTAATTGTGAGTTGTGTAATCTTATCTGCAATTTCTTGGGGGGCGATACCGTATCCGAGTCGCCATCCGGTCATTGCGTAGGTCTTAGAATGTCCTTCGATGAGGATTGTTCGTTCTTTCATACCAGGGAGGTTGATGACACTATGATGTTTGCCTTCGTAGAGGATGCGAGAGTACACTTCGTCTGTCAGCACATAAAAGTTGTGTTTCTCTGCCAGTTCAGCGATTGCTTTAAGGTCTTCTGGCGTTAGTGTCCCGCCTGTCGGATTTTGAGGTGAGTTGAGAATAAGCAGCTTCGTTCGGTCAGAGATGGCATCGGCGAGATCTTCGAGCCGGAATCGGAAATCTACCTCTTCGCGAAGGGGCAGCGGAACGGCTTTGCCACCGATGAAGTCGATAACTGATTCATAGACCGGAAAGCCGGGTTCGGGATAAATCACTTCATCGCCGTCATCGATTAGAGCTAAGATAGTAAAGAAAATAATTGGTTTCGCACCGGGGGTCACGGTGACCTCATCTGGGTGTACGCTGATCCCGCGCGTCTCCGTTATGTGGTGCGCAACAACTTCACGAAACTCCGGCACGCCAGCTGATGGACAGTAGCCGGTATGTCCGTCCTTCATTGCTTTGTATGCTGCCTCAATAATATTAATCGGTGTTGGGAAATCCGGTTGCCCTATTTCTAAATGGATGATGTTTCTACCTTGTGCCTCTAATTGTTTCGCTTTCGCAAGCACTTCAAATGCGGATTCTGTTCCCAATCGATCCATCCGCGTCGCGAACGTGGATATTTCCAAAATTATACCTCCGATTCCACAAAAAATAATTTACTCAGTGTTGTATGGTGCCGAGACTAACCCTTCGCCTACAACTCGGTATTAATCTAAAATGTGGACATAGGGAGTAGCGAGACTGGAAATCGTTTCTACTCCCTTAGGTCTTGTTTTATTCTGCGCGCATGATGGCTCCGGTGGAACTTGCTAACCACACATTTTTTCCATCAAGCACAAAAACTTTGACAAGTTTCTCCGTGGAGTCTTCCAGTTCCCAAGTTTTACCACCATCCGTGGTATGTAAAATCGCGCCGACCCCAAAGTCACCACCGGTCGCCCAGCCGTTATTCTCGTCCGAAAAGCCAACACTTCGTAGGGTCTCCTGTGTGCCACTGGTTTGCTCTGTCCAAGACTCACCACCATTGTCGGTATGAAGAATTACACCATTTTCACCAACTGCCCAACCCGTTGAGGCATTAAGGAAAAAGATGTCTTCGAGAATATCTTCTTTACCCGTTTCTTGCGTGACCCAGCTCTGTCCACCATCCGTGGTTTTTTGAATTAAGGCACTTTGCCCTTGTGTACTGGGGCTAACGCGGACACCCGCAAGCCAGCCGGTCTCTTCATCAAGGAACTGAATCGCGTTGTACATATTTGCGTCGTCGTCGCCAACGGCACCGAGTTGACCGCCTTGGAGCACCTTCCATGAGCGCCCACCGTTTTTCGTAGAAAGGATTGTATCACTCTCTCCTACGGCGAGTCCGACATCTTTATTAACGAAGTAAATTCCCTTAAGTCCGTTGCCGACTTTGCTCGTTTGTAACTCCCAGTCTTGACCGTTATTAGTTGCTACAATGGTGCCGTTCGCACCGACTGCCCAACCGTTTTTATCGTCTAAGAAGTAGACCTCAGCTAAATCGGCAGGGATTTGAACTTCTGACTTATGCCATGAGGCACCGCCGTCTGTTGTATAACCGATAAAGCCTGGATTTTCAAAATCCTCAAACGACGCTGCACCCACTACCCAACCGCTGTTCTTGCTTGTAAATGTGATAGACATGTAATCCCGAACGTTTGGATCGCGTTCTTGTAGGACTGTCCATCCCTCCGCGGTCGGTAAGGCAACAAAAACGGAACAAGCGATTGCCACAGTTATGAGAACCGTTAAATGCAATGTAAGTTTTAAGCTGTCCTGCCTGAGCCAAATTTTGTCCACACGGACAAAATTTGTCTTTGCTTTACATTGTCCGTATGACTTCAATTTATTCATCTTTATCATTTCTCCTTTATTCTAATTTTCTATAGCAAATTTCAATTCGTAAGGCACACCGAAAATGTTGTTGCGTCAATAGTGTGCCTTGAATATGAGGCGTGTAAATCAAACATGCCTTTAATCTCTTCGGAGATTAGGTTCTGAACGCCTGCCGTAAAGGCATATTGCGTTGACAAAAGTCGTTTTTATATTATAACTTTGAATTAGAAAATAAGTCAATACATTTTTTCCTATCTCGCGTATTGCGTTTCTACTTTTCTACCGATCGGAATATGTGAAGACGCTCTCTAACACTTCACCTAACGTTGCAATCTATTTAGCAACAATCAAAGTGCCGGTCTTAAAACTCTCCCCTACCTGAAGTTGGTAGACATAAACGCCACTTTCTACAATTTCACCAGCTTCATTGCGCCCATCCCACGTCAATTCTGTTTCTCCTGGCAATGCAGTTAAGGTTTTGACGAGCATTCCGTCGATGTCATAGATAAGTACTGAGAATTCACCCGAAGCGTCTTCAAGTGTCCGTGCGGGAAACACGACCTGATTGAAATCTTCACTTGGCGAGAGCGGCGTGAATGGATTTGGATAGGGTTCGTCAAGTATGCGAAGCCTTTTCTCTATCCTTTCGGATTCGTTATTTGCTTCATCAATGGCAGTGACAGCATAGATAAAACTACCTGTAGCTAAGGGGCGTCTATCGATAAATTTATATTCCGTTTTTGACTCACTTATTTCTCCGAGTTGGGTAGACCCCTCGAAAATGTGATATGTTGTTACATCACGACTATCGCTTGGCTTCCAGAGAACTTCGACCCCATCGCTTGAGGTAATAATACTGAGCATCATCGGAGGCTCCGGTGCAGCAGTATCAGGTGATACCTCTACTGTTTCCATTGGAGAGCGTTCCGATTGCAAATAGCGCGTTTTGTAAGCAGTTATCTGATACGTATGACTTCCCGGTGGTACATTTATCTCTCGGAACGTCGTTGATGAACGGTTTTCAACATCAATAGCCTCTTCTTTATCCCTATAAATAAAATAGCCGTTGACATCAAGGTCTTCTGATTTCTGCCAACGGAGTGTCACGTCGTTTTCACCAGTGCCGTCGGCTTCAGCGGTGAAACCTATAACCGGATCAGGGGGTATGTTGGGGATGACCTCTAAAGTAAAATCGTCGTTGTTGAGTTTGCCATCTGCCTGTCCAGATCGGATAAATTCACCGATGGGGCTGTCTTGGAGGTTGCGGAGCCGTGTTCTGAAAATCGACTCGAATATAACCATGTTTGGGGTTCGAGCATCAAAGGTAATTTCATATATGGAATTTTGGAAGTCGACGACGGCATCTGCTAACTCGACGCGTAGGATAGTTCCACCAGAGACGACGGCTCGCGCGACAATGGGATTTCCGTCGCGTTTGATGCCTTTAAAAAGGGAGGGTTGCGTCAGAAATCCTGGCGGCATTACGATTTCAATCATCTTAATTTCCTCACCCGGTTCTGCTAACGACCGATCGACAACGAGCGTTACAACGAGTGGTACCGTTGAACTGGCGGGAACAACGCCTTTCGTTTCGCCTTGGACGTTGATCTCACCGACGGAAGTAACCGCACCATGACTGAGTATCGGAACAAGTATACCAATAGTAAGTATTAAAATAATCGCTGTGTTTTTCATTAGGGAACTCTTTTCTAAAGTATCAGATTAAGCGAGAATCGCTGGGTCGTATTATTCTGAAAATCTCCACTCAGCAGTTGGATGCCGTAGTCGAGTTGGAGGTTCGTATTACTAATCGGGATTCTGGCACTTCCGCCGAAGTTGAGAGTTGTTGCAGTGCTCGCTCCGTTTTTTGCACCGTATCCGCCACGGATAGCAATAGCTTTGTTCAGCCAGATTTCTATGCCGGTTCGGATATAAATTTCACCGTTACGGGATGCAACCTCCACCGTTCCTAAACTCCCTTTTAGCAGGTTACTAACGGCTTCACCTTGTGCGCTCATCTCTGCTATAGATGCAAGTCTATATACCAAACCGGCACGGATATTCAGTGGAACCGCGTCTGTGTGTGTTTCAGAGATGCTCATGTCTGCGGGGAGTAGATTCTCTACAGAGGCTCCGAGACTCAGGCTCTGAAACGGTTTGGTAATCACGCCGAGATCGAACGAAATGGCGGAATTGGAGGTCTGCGCAAAATACGGGTTCTCAGCGACGAATTCGTTTGCTGCATCGAAAGAAGTGCCAAGAAGTTTAAAATTTGCTCCGATTGCCAATTGTTTGAAGAGGGCGTTCCCATAGGATATACGCACCACTTGTTCTTGATAGATTTCGGAATCTTCTGCAAGGATGCCGAGACTCGCGCCGAGTGAACCTATTCTCCCCAATGGAATAATACCGCTGACACTGTTATAGGTAATAAGCCCATTGAAACGTTGTGCCCGCGTGGCACCCATCTGGATTGCATCGATGTAGCCTAATCCTGCAGCGTTGTAACTTGCGGCGTTACTATCATCGGCGAGCGCAACGAAGGCACCACCTAAACCCAGCGGTCTTGCCCCAACGCCTATATCGTTAAATGTCGCAGATACAACAGTTGGGAAAAACAGAACTATCAGTAGAATTATATGGAATGTGTATTTCAATCTATTGTTTCCTTTTAGCAATATTTATTTTTTAGATTTATGGGTCTCAGCTTCGGTAGGCCTATTTTGTGAGTTGCTGGTATTTCTGTGAATCTTCAATTAAAAACTTAATTCGGTGATCCTGTCATCGGCACGAAACTGACCCCGGTAACCTCTGTCGTTTCCAAAAACGGTTCGGAACCCTCTTCAAGTTGGGGCTTCTTCTGAATTAAAAGGAGATTTTGTTCACTATCACCGACTGGAATCACCATTCTTCCGCCTTCGCCGAGTTGCCGAATCAGGTGCGCTGGGACGACCTTAGGCGCGGCTGCCACAAGCACAGCGTCATAAGGCGCGTATTCCTGCCAACCGTGATGACCATTGCCCTCTTTGAAATATATATTCCGGTAGTTGAGACGCTCTAACCGAGCCTTCGCGCTTTTGGCGAGTGTCGGCAGAATTTCGACTGAGTAAACCGCCCCTGCCAATTCTGCTAAGATAGCTGTTTGATAGCCACATCCTGTTCCGATTTCAAGTACTTTTGAAGTCGGTGTGAGTCTTAGCAGATCCGTCATTAATGCCACGATATACGGTTGCGAAACTGTCTGCTCGCAATTGATGGGGAGTGGACTGTCCCGATACGCTATGTTAAGATATTCTGGCTTTACGAATAGGTGCCGTTCTACCTTTTGCATGACAGCGAGTGTCCGCGGGTTCCGAATGCCGCGTGCTTCGATTTGATCTCTAACCATTTTCTTCCGTTGCGTCCCATAGTTCTTGGCGAGTAGCATTTTGGGCTTAGCTCCCGGACATCATTCCTGATTGCTTTGTAATTATTGAGAAGGTGCTATCAGAGATTTTCGCTACAATCCGAGTTTCATTCACCCATGGCTATCTGATACGGCATGAGAAGAAAGAGCCTGTGTTCCCTGATGGTATTTATGAGTTTCAGTGTATCGCTAAAGCCTCCGTACGGTGTGATAAGCGGTAGTTTGGTGAGTTTGTTCTCTCCATCGCTCTCTTCAGATACAACCCGATGGAACGGAGCAGATAGGAGTCGAAAGTCGTAGAGAAATTGGGATAACCGAGACTGTTTCGGAAAACGGACGACTTCAACCACTTTTCCTTGCAATCCAGCGTGCTCGCGGGCAATAACGAGTGCGAGATTTAAACCACCGAGTTCATCTACCAACCCGTTTTCTTTTGCCTGTCTGCCTGACCAGATGCGTCCCTGTCCAAGTTTATCCACATCTGTCGTAGATAACTCACTTCGTCCGAGTGCTATCTTTGTGATGAAGTCGTCGTAAATTTCTTTAACTTGTTTCTGGATGATTGCCTGTTCTGAAGCGTGATAGTCGCCATAATCTGTATAAAAATCGGCGTGCTCACCCCGTTTAATAATCTCCTTTTGGATGCCTAATTTTTCGTAAAGTCCTTTCAGGCTATACTTGCCACTGATAACACCGATAGAACCCGTAATTGTTCCCGGTTCAGCGACGATAACGTCCGCTGGTGCAGCGATGTAATAACCGCCTGATGCCGCCACATTACCCATTGACACCACTAAAGGTTTGTATTCCCGAAGTTGGACCAAGGCACGCCATATAATATCAGCCGCAGCAACAAGTCCGCCACCACTATCAATCCGTAGGACAACTGCCTTTATAGAGTCGTCATTTTTGGCAGCCTCAATCGCTTGCACGATGGTATCGGCACCCATGACTTGCGTCCCCATAAATGGATCGATGAAGCTATCGCCTGTTACCATCAGCCCTTTTGCTTCAATAATTGCGATTTTCGGCTGTGGAACCCGCCAATTCTGCGTATACAGTCTGCTATTTGTGTATTCGTCTGGGGTTACCAAATCTGTATGTTCGTCGGTGAGTTCGGTTACAACATCTATCAATTCGTCTTCATAGACGAGCCGATCTACAAGTTCAGTGGCGAAGGCTTGCCGAGCGGTGTACGGTCCTGCGTCGATACGTTTCTTGACATCTTCCGGTGTCCAGCCACGTCCGTTTGCGATAACCTCTACGAGTTGTTCGTAAAGATCGTCTAAGATGATATTCTGGATTTCGCGCTGCGCTTCGGACATCTCCTTCCTTGTGAATGACTCGGGTGCCGATTTATATTCCCCGATCCGTTCGAGATCGGCTCGGATGCCGAGCATATCTAAGGCACCTTTGTAGAAGACGCGTTCTGTGCGGAGTCCAATCAACCGTACCTCTGACGATGGATGTATCAGAATCCCGTCGCAGGTGGAGGCGACAATATAGTCACCCGTGGAGCAGTTAGTCAGGTAGCAAAGGACAACGCGCCCAGATTCCCTGAAGTTCAAGATGGCATCTGCCATTTCTTGAAGTTGTGCCATACCGTAACTGTTTCCGTTAATGCGAACGAGAATGCCAGCGATGTCTTCATCCGATTTCGCGATTGACAAGACCTCTTTGAGAGAGTGCATCGGCAGGTCGAGGAACATGCGGCGGCGCGGTAATTGCTTCGTTGTAGGGATGTTGGAAAAATGGAAGTAACCGACACCGGTTTGCGCTTCTCGATTTTTGTCGAAGGTGTTACCGGTTCCGATTCCCCAATTCCCGATATTGATACCAAAACGAACGTCAAAACTCAGATCGCTATTGAGTGTGCCGCGGAGCATCAGTTCACGAATCGGGCGTACCTCCAGAGCGTAGCGGAGGTCAACACCTTCTATGCCTTGTGTCTTCCGCATATCAAGTGACAGCGTCGTTCGCCAGGTCCCTGGACGGATCGCTAATCCCACGTCGTACGTACGTCCAAGTTTCTCACCGAGTAATTTGGGCTGGTTGAGATCCCGCGCCATCGCACCGATTGAGAAATAGCGTCGTCGATACATTAAGCCGAGGGAGAGAGAATGGAACGTGTCATAGGTTTTATCGTCTGAATTTATCCAACTGTAGCCTGTTCCGGCGTAGAGCGAATGCCCCAGATGCCGTCCGCTGGAAAGCGTATAGCGTGTAAAGGTCGTGTCAGCATCAGCAGTCGCGAATTCGACACCAAATCCACCGTTGGGAACGGCGAGGAAAAAAGCGTCATCACCTGCCCAATGGCTCTGATAGGTTCGGAGATAGTACAGGTTTAAGCCCCGGCCTGTACCCAACCCAGACGGATTAAAAAATGTGGCTAAGGCATCATCGCTAACGGCGATGGAACTCGAGGGTAAGTGTGTTCTCGCCTTTGGGGACGCAGCAGCGGGAAGCGCACTCATCCCGTAAATCAGTGCTGCCGAGACGATAGTTTTACCAACATACTGTAAGCAATGGTTAAATAGTAGAGGCGGAGCCATAAGATAAGTTTCAGTATGAATTTATGAGCTGCAACACGCAATGTAGTTTGTATGATAGACAAATAATATATACTTAAAATACTACAAAATAACGGAGATTGCAACAAAAATACTATTATAGCTTTAAATTACCAAAATATGTAGATTTTCAGTGAACTGTGGACATAAAATACTGCATTTCAGTAGGTGCTGCTTTGCAATAGATCAGTGTGATTGTGGAATCTACTGTGTCCTAAGAACGCCGAGCGTATTGAGGAAACAATTCGTCATGGATATCAGAACATTGTTGCAGATGGATTCGGCGTATTGCGTCTGCGGTATCAACCATTGTTGGGAAGAACATACCGGCACCTGTGTCAATTTGATACCCACCTGCTGAGTGGACGCTTAGATACTGATGTAGGGTCTCTAAATCTGGTTCGGTTGTGCAATGTCGCGTGCAATTCATTGTGAACATCCGCCGCCGGGTCCCACCGCCAAACGCTGCGTGATAAGTGTCATGATTAAAAATTACAACATCGCCGGGTGTGTTTTCCAGTGCGATGTTTGTTGGAAAGTCGCGCGGTGGAATGCCGTACAGTGCTTCTGATTGATTCGGATCGATCTTCTCGGCTCTGACAAAGTGAGATGGATTTTGGCTCCCCGGAATAACGCGCAGGCATCCCGTGTCTTTCGTCAATGGATCGAGGTAAAACGCTACCTTGCAAGCGAAGAGTTGTTCCCAGTTTCCGTCGGGATGCCAACCCGTGTCTCCAGCGTAATAGTTTCCATCACCGCCAGCATAGTTGAAGTCCTCACCGATTACGCCACCAATAAGTCCTTTGATACGTTCATCATCAAGCAAGGCGCAAAGCCGAGGACGATGCTCAATCGGACCTCCGAACATTGTGCGGCGTGTCCCATCATGGTCTTTGCCACCACCGAATTCCTGAATCGTCATCTCGAATTCTTCGATGATCCATTTTATCTCGTTCGGAGAAAACAGGTTCGGTATTGCCAAGTAGCCGAAGGTGTTGAAAAAGTTCACCTGATGTGCTGTCAGTTTCATGATTGTTCCTTTATGCTGAAACTCATACGCATACTATAGCAGAAATCATATATAGTTGGCAGTTCTCACAGCTTCTTATTACAGATTTGTTGGATTTATATTAGCAGGATCAGCATAATTTGTCAAGACAATCGCTAAATGACCTCTAAAAGATTGGTAAAGCGGTTTTGTTCTGTGCTACAATTTTTAATAATTGATCTATATTGCAAACTTAAAAAACACTAATTTTCTCATAGGAAATTTAACCATGAAAAACTACATCCTCACGCTCTCAATGCTACTTTTCGTTACCTTCTGCGTAGCTGCCGCAAATTATACTGATGACGCAATCCGAACGCTATTACCTTTTGATGCTATCCCGGCTATTACAGACCCGCAGTTTGTGCCTGCCAACGCGGCGAAACTTGACCCCGATGCCCCTGTTATCGGCGTAACCTTCAATGGTGAAAGCAAGGTGTATTCACTCTATCTACTCAATGGACACGAGATCGTCAACGATGTTGTCGGTGGACAGAAAATTGCCACTACGTGGTGACCGCTCTGCAAAACGGCTATCGTGTATAGCCGGGAGCTTGACGGTGAGACCTACACCTTCGGTGTCAGTGGCAAATTATGGCGGGACGCGCTGTTGATGTACGACCATCAGACCCGTACCCTCTGGTCGCATATAACTGGAGAAGCGATAAAGGGACCGCTAAAGGGCAAACGGTTGAAACCACTGGTCGCCACACCGCAGATTGCATGGAAAACGTGGCAGGTGAACTATCCAGAAACCCTTGCCCTGTCTGTACCTACCAGAGGCGTGATGCGTGAAAGCCTAAACCAAGATGTCTACGCCGACTATCACGCCAGCCAGCGCGCAGGTGTGAGCGGAATGGAATACACCGATGATAGGTTACCCAATAAATCCCTTGTGATTGGTGTTCAAGTCCCAGCGAAAGATGGCACCACCCAGTTCCGCGCTTACCCATTAACCCACTTCGCAAAAAATGCCGTGGTTAACGACACACTTGGCGAAGTCCCACTGTTGCTCTTTCACGACAAGAGGTCATTTGCAACAGCTGTCTTTACGCGGAACGTGATGGAAGATGTCCGAACCTTTCGCGCACAAGACAAGCATTTTGTAGAAGACAACACAGGCACGCGCTGGAATCTCATTACAGGTGAGGCAACCTCTAAAAAAGAAAAAGGAACACGGTTGGAGCGTCTACCTGCTGTCAATATTTACTGGTTCGCTTGGGCACGGTACTATCCTGAGACCACTATCTATCGTTAGTCAGACCCTCTTCCTGTAGGAGCGAGCTGTGCTCGCGATCATAACAGCGTGGGTAGTAATCTGTGTTGCCTGGGACTTCCTGTAGGAGCGAGCTGTGCTCGCGATGCATTGACTTCTATCTATCATTAGTTCGACGCATCAAGCACATAAAAATCAGTCGTCTAATTCAACAATCTCGCCTGTCATGTTACGGTGCATCGTTGGACGAATAACTAACTCTGGAATGTTGCTCCGTTGTGGCAGCGTGGCAATCAGTAAAATCGCCGCTGAGGTTTCGTCAACGTCTACCATCGTCGCGCGGGCATCGGCATCCGGCGGAACCGGACGTTTATCGAGAATCGGTGTTGCGACCTCACCAGGGACCACCACACTTGCGCGGATGCCTGTATTCCGTAGATCCGCATTGAGAAATTCCGTGAAGTTGATAACACCTGCCTTCGCAGCACCGTAAGCGAAACCGCTGAACGGACCCGGCGTGACTGCCGCAAGCGATGAGATATTGATGATCGTTCCCGATTTCGCCTTCAACATCGCCGGTACGACTGCTTTCGTGCAAAAAAACGTGCCAATCAAATTTGAATCAATAACCGAGCGCATCTCTTCAGGAGGCGTGTTCAGAATCCGTCGATGATGTGAACTGTGTCCAGCATTGTTCACAAGCACATCAACGCGTCCGAATTTATCAAGCACGTCCGCAACCATCTGTTCAACAGCCTCATAATCTGCCACATCGAGTGCGTAACTTGCTGCTGTTCCTCCAGCTGCCGCAACCTCAGCCTTGACGGATTCTAATTTTGATGCCGTCCTACCGATAACAATAACCGTTGCCCCTTCTTCTGCCATCGTGAGGGCAGCACCGCGACCGATACCGCTCCCGCCGCCCGTGATAATACATACATGATCCTTTAAACGCATTCTTGATCCTCCGCAATTTCTATATCTTAGGACTTACACACTCGTTCTTAAAGTCCGCCTGATAAGGGGCGGGGAATGCCATTAAGGCATTCATACCGTTGATTCTTTAGGGGGTTAAACGTATAGCAAATACCGCTATTTTTGTCCAAATGTCCGATATTTGCTCAGTTTGCGTAAGTCCTGTATTTGTTAAAAATACAGATTACCAGAATTCTCTAAAATTTTCAAGATTTCACTCCGACGCTCCATTTCAAAACGCTTGACAAAAATCTGAAAACGGCTATAATAGATCTCATAACCTGATTGAACACCTCGGAGGCTATCACAATGTCCTTAAAACAACGCATTCATAGCAAAGAAGCGATTAACATTGCATCTGGTGTCCCCTTCGGTTGCACCCGCGACGAGATGGCAGCCGTTCTCGGTCAAGGCAACTACGATTTAGTCAGTGTTGACCATCAACATGGCCCCGCAAATGAAGACAAACTCGTCGAATATTGTGCCATGGCAAGCGAATTTGATGTCGGGGTCCAACTGCGTATCAAACACACCCGCCACACCTACCTCATAGGCAATCTTTTAGATCTCGGACCTCTTGCTATTGTTGTGCCACAAGTGGAGACGGTAGAGACAGTGGACGAGGCAATTGATTTCTTCTATTATCTGCCGATGGGAAAACGGAGTTGGGGGCCCAGCAGTGCTTACGGTATAAAACAGGGCATGGACCGCCTTGAATACGCCGAGTGGTGGAACAATACCGGTATTCTTATCTTGCAAATCGAGTCTGTGGATGCCGTGATTAACGTCAATAAGTTCGCCAAACCCGGCGTGGATATGGTAACCTTCGGCGAAAATGACCTTAATTTCAGCATAGAATCGTATCCCAGTTCACCTTTCCAGAACCTTCAAGAGTGCATCGCCCACGTACAAACCCAGTTAGCAGATACGCACGTCAAAGTCGGCGCGGGGCATACCCCATCAGGGCGGTTGTAAGGCTGGGCGGTCTATTCTCTGTAGGAGGGGTTTCCAACCCCGATTGTACAAACCTCAGTAGTCCTTCGCGAATAAGGAGCGTCAGAATGTCAAAACGGATTAGAATTGGACTTATCGGGTGCGGTATGATAGCCGGTTCACATATCAACGGATACCTTGCACACCCACAGCACGCCGAAATCGTTGCTGTCTGCGATACAGTGGAAGCGAATGTGGAACGGAGAGCGGCAGACTTTCTCTCCGTTGCAACATCACGCGCAGAATCCGCAACCGCCGAGGCAGAAAAGGTGGAAACCGCAGAAGCGCGCGAGCAGTTGAACGCAGCTGCTGCGCTTTTATCGGAATATGCCGACAACGGTGTTAAAAGTTTTAACGACTACAACGAGATGATAGCGGAATGTGATTTAGATGCCGTCAGCCTTGCATTACCGCCGTTTGTCCACGAGGCTGCAACAGTCACAGCTGCGAAGGCAGGGCTGCACGTTTTCTGTGAAAAGCCGATGGCACGCACGGCAACAGAGGCACGCAATATGCGGGATGCCTGTGATGCCGCTGGCGTTAAACTTGCATACCAGAGCGGCGGTACATGTCTTGATCCGACCAGTTACGCGATTCGTGAATCCGTCACCTCTGGAAAAATTGGGGATGTCTATTACGGCAGACTTACGAGTTTCCGGGTTCGCGGTAGACCGAATATAGATATGTTCGGTTTCGGCAGATGGTTCCTTAATTCTGCTTTCAGCGGCGGGGGGACGATATATGACACTGGGGTCTACGACATTAACCGTTCTCTTTATCTGCTCGGTTCGCCACAACCCGCCACCATCAGTGGTATCGCCTATCGCGGGATGCTTCCTGAATATACAGGCGAAGAGATTAACGATGTCGAAGAACACGCCTCTGTCTTCGTCCGATTCACTAACGGCATGTCTTTTACTTATGAGCACGGTTGGGCAGGCAATCTGGCAGAACATCCACAAGGCATTTTCATCTTCGGCTCTAAAGGTTCGTTTAGCAACAATAAGCTTTTTCTTGAGAAGGGGAAATGGGATACCGACGATCAGGGCAACCGCCGACGTTACCAAGGGAATCTCGTTGAAACGCCGTTGGAACTTCCAGAGAGATCCTTCCCCGATAAGTTCCGTGATTTCCTTGATGCCTGTAATACGGATGCACAGCCTGTCAGCAATGGCGATATCGGCTTGAATGTTACAGAGATTATGAGTGGGGCACTTTTATCCGCGAAACTCGGGCGCGAAATCACTGTCGAGGAGCTTTATGAAATAGAGGCACTCCGCACTGAACCGACACCCGGTTGGCCGATTCCATAACCCAATTTTAGTCAATTTAAGGTTGACAGATTCTCTCTCATCAGATATGCTTTAATATGTCGTCAGGTTTCACGATCAAAATAAAATACAAGTGAAAATGTTACCCTGAACAGACATGAAATGGAGGATTGAATTTGAAAAATTTTGAGTTTCATGAACCTACCACCCTCGCCGAAGCATCGCGTCTGTTTGCACAGGAACACGCACAACTCCTTGCAGGCGGGACGGATATTATTATCGGGATGAAGGCACTCACCGAGGCACCACAATCCGTGATTAGCCTGCAGAAAATTCCCGGATTGGCTGGTATCAGTGCTGAAGCCGATGGCAGCATTAGCGTCGGCGCAATGGCGAAAGTGCGAGAAGTTGAGCTGTCGTCAGATATTCAACAACACCACACCGCCTTGGCAGAAGGTGCCTCAGAAATCGGCTCTATCCAAATCCGAAACCTCGCAACGATCGGTGGGAATATCGCGCACGCCTCTCCCGCTGCGGACACTGTTGCTGGCTTGCTTGTTGCAGACGCACAAGTTGACATCGCAGGTGCGGATGGCGAACGGACTGTGCCAATCAACGAACTTTTCACCGGACCCGGACAGACTGTCTTGGCACCCGGCGAAATCATCACCCGCTTTCGGCTACCCAGTCCGACATCGGGCTCCCACTATATCAAACATAAAATTCGGGAAGTGATGGACTTGGCGTTTATCGGTGTTGCTGCCTCTGTTAATCTTGATAATGGTGTAATTAAAAGTGCCCGAATTGGACTCGCAGCCGTTGCACCTACACCGATTCGCGCAACTGAAGCGGAAAATCTATTAGTCGGGAACGAACTCACAGCAGAACTGCTGGCACAAGCCGGTGAAGCCGCTGCTGCTGCTACCAGCCCAATATCCGATTTACGCTGCTCCGCAGAACATCGCAGAGAGATGGTTGATGTACTCACACGGCGCACGCTACAAGAGGCTATTGATAGATCATAAATTTTAGCATTGATTTTTGGGTAAGGGTCATTTGTTGTGGCAGTGGTTATGCTGTAGTTGATACGTGTAAACGATGTTTCTAAGAAGAAAAGAGAACCTTAATACTCTAAAGCAACCTTAGAATTAACCGAAAACCGCTGTGAAACGAAGTGGAACAGTGACCATACTTAATAGTTAAAAATAAGGAGAAAAGATATGGCAAAACACCATGTCAACCTGAAGGTTAACGGTGACGAACACGATTTACTCATTGAGCCGCGTAAAACTTTGCTGGCTGTACTTCGCGATACAGTCGGCTTGACTGGAACGAAAGAAGGGTGTAGTACAGGCGACTGCGGGGCTTGCACTGTTATTGTTGATGGCAAGGCTGTTACGTCTTGCATGGTACTCGCTGTCACCGCTTCTGGGAAGGAGATTACCACTATTGAAGGATTAGCCAGTGATGGTGAACTCCATCCGGTGCAACAGGCGTTTATTAACACCGGTGGATATCAATGTGGTTTCTGCACACCCGGTTTTATTATGGCATCGAAGGCACTCATTGATGAAAATCCAGATCGCAGCGAAGAAGAATTCAGGCACGCCCTTGGCGGAAATATCTGTCGCTGCACGGGATACACAAAAATTCTTGAAGCAGTCTTGAAAGCCGCAGAAGAGGTCCGCGCAACTGCTTAACAAAAATCATGTCAGGTCAGAATAGTTGTGAGTTCTCGGTTTTTATAGTAGAACTTAGAACTAAAAAACTTCAACAATTTCAAAGGACTTGACACACCGTAGGGGCGAGGTCTCCTCGTCCGTTGTGTAACGAATAAGAAAGGAGCATTAGATGTCAGAACATACTGTTGTTGGACAAACAGTCGCACGCGTTGATGCCGTCGAAAAAGTGACGGGTGCTGCCCAATACGGCGCAGATGTACATCCGCCGGGGATGCTCTACGGAAAAATCGTCCGTAGCAAACATGCGCACGCGAATATACGTGGTATTGACACCAGCGAAGCCGAAAAACTCCCTGGAGTTAAGGCGATTATTACGCAAGATGATGTACCCAGTGGTCGTAGGGTCTTCGCCACTGACAAAGTGTTGTATTTGGGTGAACCCCTCGCTGCTGTTGCTGCAACGGATCCTGATGTTGCTGAGGAAGCCGCTGAACTCATTAAGATTGAATATGAAGTGCTACCAGTCGTTCAGGACGTTATGGAAGCGATTCAACCCTCGGCACCACGCCTGCACGGTGATGACACAAAGGATGGACCGAACCGACGGGAGATTGCTACACAAATCCGAAGACTTTCTCGCGACAAAGAGAACGACCACAGCGACGAAATCAGCAAACTTGAATCGGAATTAGACAACTATCCAGATGAGGTCTACTACAACATTTCTGCCGAGAGCCATTCCGAGGCTGGCGATATTGAAAAAGGGTTTGCTGAATCCGATGTCGTTGTTGAAGATACCTATGTGATTCCGCGTGTCCATCAGACCTACATGGAACCGCACGTTTCCGTCGCGAGTGCTGACTCGTCTGGAAAAATCACCGTCTGGGCATCGACCCAAGGTCCCTTCGCCATCCGTTCAGGTATCGCAGGAACGTTGGGAATTCCGTTGACGCAGATTAACGTCATCGGAACAACAATGGGCGGCGGTTTTGGTGGACGTTTCGGGGTTATCATTACACACGTTCCAGCCGTGTTGCTTTCACAAAAAACCGGTCGTCCGGTGCGTGTGCAGATGACACGTGAAGAAGAATTCACGGATGGCAGACCGGCACCCGGTTGTGTTATCAAACTGAAAACAGGAGCAACGAAAGACGGACGTATCCTCGCACGGCAGGCACTCGCTTTTTGGGATTCCGGATCCGTCTCCGGGGCATCCATCGGTAGCACAATTCGCGTCCGTGGTGTCTACAAGATTCCCAATCTCAAAGTAGATGCTTATGGTGTTCACACCAACAAATCCGGTACGGCTGCCTACAGGGCACCCGGCGCACCACAAGCCATTTTCGCTGGTGAATCCCAACTCGACGAAATTGCTGAACGCATCGGTATGGATCCCGTGGAATTCCGTCTGATGAACATGCGCGAAGAAGGGGATCCCGTTCCGGCAGGGGCAAGCGAACCGAAAGTCGGTTACAAAGAGACTTTGCAAGCCGTCGCGGATGCCGCCGGATGGTGGAATCGGGAAACGGGTGAGAACCAAGGTTGGGGCGTTGCTGTTGGGGATTGGACGAATGGATGTGGACCCGGCGGGGTCTATGTCTCTGTTCACGAGGATGGAAGCGTCCGTATCTTCCACGGCTCTATGGACATCACAGGAACAGATACGGCGATTTCACAAATTATCGCTGAAATCCTGACGGTGCCTTATGAAAGCGTCACAATCCGGCGCGGTGATACGGATTCCGCACCCTATTCAACGGGTTCAGGTGGAAGTGTTGTTACTTTCACGATGGGGAACACTGCCAAATTAGCCGCTGAAGATGCGCACCAGCGCGTCCTCGAACTCGCATCGGAACGGCTCAATATGAACGTTGACAACCTTGAACTTAAAGAGGGTGCCGTTCATGTTGTGACTGCCGATCCGCCGAAGTCTATCTCATTGGGTGAACTCGCTGCGTATAGTCTCTCCACAACGGGCGGTCCCATCGTCGGAAAGGGTTCTTTCGCACGCCAACCCAGCACACCCGCACTCGCTGCGCAGATTGCTAAAGTCGAGGTGGATCCCGATACTGGTAGAACCCGAGTTCTCAAGCTGGTCGCTTCGCAGGATGTCGGTTTCGCTATCAATCCGATGGCTGTTGAAGGACAGATTGAAGGTGGAACCGTCCAAGGTTATGCCTGGGCGATGATGGAAGAGATGCAGTATGGCGATGACGGAAATATTAATCCGGGTTTCGTCGATTACCGCGTCCCAACCTCAGCAGACCTCCCGACAGTGGAATCTGTTATTGTTGAAGTGCCTGCACCCAACGGTCCTTACGGTGCCAAAGGGGTTGGTGAGCCGCCAATCACGCCGACACTGGCAACGATGGCAAATGCCGTCAAAGATGCTGTCGGTGTACGGATTACCGAATTGCCCATCAAACCTGAAAGGGTGATTGAGGCGTTAAAAAGCAATGGGCACTAATCTCGGGTCTGTTTTGAGAGGGATCAAAGTTAGCAGTAGCGTAATTTCTCGCGCTACTGCTAATGTGTTTGAAATAATGTTGTGATTGAATACAAAGGTTATATCGGAGTCATTGATTTTGATCCGGAGATAGAACTCTTTCATGGAACCGTGATTAATACACAAGATGTAATCACATTCTATGGAGCATCTGTAACTGAGCTTCGAGCAGAGATGCAGAAGTCCCTTGAGGTCTACTTTGAAGTTTGCGAAGAACAAGGAAAAATGCCAGATAAACCTTTCTCAGGTACACTCACGCTTGAAACAACTCCTGAGTTGTATAGTCGGATTGCATTAAACGCAGCGCGGCGTCAATTAGAAATAGATGCTTACTTTCAAGAGGTCTTAGAGAGGGCTGTTTTGGCAGATTAGCCCACTTCCGTTAAAGTTTATCAGAAAAATCTTAACTGAAAATCTGTCTGAAACGAAGTGGAGGGGTTTTTGCGAATCAACACGGGATTTAGTCTGGGAATAGACTAAATCCGTTCCTTGTATTACATTTGCGCGTAAATCAGAATCAACGGTATTTATACCGTGTGGCATTCCCGGGCATTCCGTGGGATGTTTCTTTAGCCCAGGAGTCGTAAATTAAAAAATGTTTGGTGAAATTAAAAACGAATACAGTGAACGACTTGATTACACTTTTCACGAAGGTGAAGGCAACAGAATTGTAGTGATTGGACATGGGGTCACCGGTAATAAAGATCGACCCGCCCTTGTTGCTCTGGCAGAAGGTCTCGCGGCTGCGGGTATCTCTGCGTTGCGGTTTTCTTTCTCTGGCAACGGAGAATCGGAAGGCGCGTTTACAGATTCTACGATTACAAAAGAGGTAGCGGACCTCGGTAGCGTTATTGACGCGCTTGAGGGATATAACGTCTGCTACGTCGGACATAGCATGGGCGGTGCTGTCGGCGTACTACGAACTGCTACCGATGATCGCATCCGAGCCTTAGTCTCGCTCGCCGGGATGGTACATACACAAGCCTTTGCGAAACGTGAATTCGGTGATGCCACACCCGATGAAGGTTTTATGTGGGATGAACCCGACTGTCCGCTCTCACAAGCCTATGTGGACGACATGGCAACAATTGATAGCGTCGCAAAACGCGCAAGTGAATTTGACGTACCATGGCTACTCGTTCACGGTACCGAAGACGATATTGTTCCACCTGAAGATAGCCACGACATCCTTCAACATGCCAACGAACAAACGGATCTCCTCGAACTCCCCGGCGTAGACCACGTCTTTTCTGATGATGGCACTGCGGTCATGGTTGAAAAAGTTGTGGCGTGGATCAATGAGAACCTATAGGAGACGTTTCCCGTAAAAAATGAGTCAAGCACATTTAGCGTATGAAAGCAGAGTGAATTTGGGCAGCTACTATACTCCCGCTGAAATTGTAAATGTGGCTTGGGAGACAAGCGCGCCTTATATGCGTTCACAGACAACTGTCATTGATACTGCGTGTGGATACGGGGATTTTCTGAGAAATTGTGGGCAGGCTCTCACAATCGGTTCTGATATAGACGAAACCGCAATTGAGGTCGCAAGAGAGAACAGTGATAATAAAGTACGGTTCTTTCAAACGAACGCTTTATCCAACGTATCAAGGGCAAAATTCGGTATCCCTGAGCAATCTCACTTGATAGTCGTTGGGAACCCGCCCTATAATGATAGAACATCTCTTATCCGCCACAGTATCAAGAAGGTCAATTTTGACATTGATGAAGATATAGCGAGCCGGGACTTAGGCATATCGTTTCTCCGTTCCTACAATAAACTCGAAGCAGACCTTATTTGTGTCTTGCATCCGTTATCCTATTTAATTAAGCCTACCAACTTTAGACTGCTGAAGGAGTTCACTGCAAATTACAAATTGATAGACGGTTTACTCATCAGCAGTAGGGAATTTCCTGAATCAGCGAAACACACGCCTTTCCCAATTGTCCTTGCACTTTACCAGAGAGACGCGCAAGGGATGACGTACAGTTTTATCCGTTCTTTTCGTTTTCGTGTAACAGAGAAAAATGACTTTGGTCTCAATGATTTTGATTATATTGCCGGTTACATTGATAAATATCCCAAGAAGAAGCATCAACCGAAGTATGATGATACCTTATTTTTTTGGACAATGCGAGACATCAACGCGCTAAAAAGGAATCGCACTTTTGTTGAAAGTTATAGCGCGAATACGATCGTCATTGACAAACGAAAATTGGATTATTATGCTTATGTAGATGTATTCAAAAGAAACCTGCATAGACTCCCTTTCTATTTCGGGAATTGTGATGTGCTTATAGATAATAACCTATTCAAAGAATATAAAACCTCTTTCATCAGTGATACTGTCAGACATCACCCTTTCCTGAAAAAGCATTTTCAGATAAAACCGATAGAGAAGCAACAGGTAGCGTCTAAATTAGATACCTATTTCAAATCGTTGTTAGGTGAACATCAGATTTGATTAGTCGCAAATCTTGGAGGATTTAAATTATGTCAGCACCTCGACTTTCAGTCTCAACATGGAGCTTGCATCGACAACTTGGAAAACCCGGATTTACCGGACCCGCACACGATATGCAGATACCCGTTGAAACCCATAATAAGGGACCAATTTCACTTCTCGAACTCCCCGCACGCATTGCCGAATTCGGCATTCACACCTTAGAGATTTGTCACTTCCATCTCCCATCTGTTGAGAAGTCTTACCTCTCCGAACTCCGCGCCGCACTCGCAGATGCCGAGGTAGAACTCTTTTCGGTGCTGATTGATGATGGGGACATCACCCATACCTCGGAGGCGGAACGCGATATAGCATGGATTAAAAAATGGATTGACATTGCCGGTGAACTCGGTGCGAGCTGTGCACGCGTCATCGGCGGAAAAGCAGAACCCGCTGAGGAGACACTTGCCCAGAGCCGTCGTGTCCTCGCTGACCTCTCTGAACGCGCTGACACTGCAGGCATCCGCTTGATGAGTGAAAACTGGTTCTCAATCTTTTCAACACCTGAAAACGTTAACACCATTTTAGGTGGGTTAGACAATAAAGTGGGACTCTGTCTTGATTTCGGTAATTGGCGTGGCGATACAAAATACGAAGACCTCGCTGCGATTGCCTCGTCGGCAGAATCGTGTCACACCAAAGCACATTTCGCAGCACCACGGGAGATGGACAAGGAAGATTACGTGCAATGCCTTGAACTCACCCAGAAAGCCGGCTTTGCTGGACCACATACCTTAATCTACGACGGACCCGGCGACGACGAATGGGAAGGCTTGGCACTGGAACGTGAGATTGTGAACCCATACCTCAACTAAGATTTGGAGAACCTAACTATGGCCTCTAATGCTGTTACCACAATTACCCAGATGATGGAGGCACTACCTGAAGCAATACAAAATCAGGTTGTAGAACATTTGCGTGAGTATATTGCAGAGTTGCAGGACGAACTTCGTTGGGATGCCTCTTTCAACAACACACAAGAACAACTCATCGCAGCCGCGCGTCGTGCCAAACAGGAAATAGCCGAAGGAAAAGCTGAACCCATGGATCTGGATCGGTTATGAAGTCGGCAACGTTACCTTCATTCTGGACAGCTTATGGAACTCTTGATGAAACGCTCAGAAATCAAGCTAAGAAGGCTTATCGCTTATGGATTTCCAATCCATTTCATCGTTCTTTGCGTTTCAAGTGTATTAATAGCAAAGAAAATATCTGGTCTGTAAGGATTACTCAAGGTTATCGAGCCGTTGGCATCTTGGAGGCTGATACGGTTACATGGTTCTGGATAGGTCATCATGATGATTATGAACGTTTTTTCTCATGATGTCAATTTATTCACTCGTATAAAAGTTGCCCTTTACGGATAAAAATATGTTTTCACTCTCACAAACACAACACAGTCTAACCGTCGCTTGGGACGGACAACACGTCCTCGGCTATCATTTCCCAGAAGATGGTAACCGTCCCTTTTGCCATCCATTAAACCTACCCGGCGCGCCGCCGCTCACGATGAACAAACCCGGCGACCACGTACATCACCAAGGACTATGGGTCGCATGGAAAAAGGTGAACGAAGTCAACTTTTGGGAACAACCCGGCCCCGGTAGCGATCCGACAGGCTTCGGCAAAATTGTCCATCAGCGGATTGTCGCACAAAGTGCAGATGCCGACAGTGCAAGTCTAACAACAGAAAATGCCTGGATAGATTGGCAAGGCACAACGCATCTAACAGAACAGCGACAAATAACCGTCCATCCACCCACAAATGACACGATGCGGATTTCTGTGTCGTTGACGCTTCAACCCAACCAACGTGAAGTCGTCTTAGACTTACGGCGCGGTGAACCCGGAGCAGACGGCAGATTCTACAGCGGCATGGCAATTCGATTCGACAATATCATCACACCCGGTAAATTGCTGGATGCCGATGGTCGCACGGAACCGATGGACATCTTCGGCAAACAGAGTCGTTGGTGCAGTTTCACTTCACAACACCCGACTGACAACGAAACCTGCGGCGTTGCGATCGTTGATCACCCCGATAATCCGCGTTATCCGACAACGTGGTGGGTCCGCAACCGTGAGAACTACTGTTTAATCCATCCCTCGCTTGTCTATTATGAACCGCTCCATCTTGCCGCCGATGAAACCTTAAAACTGCAATATAGTGTCGTCCTCTATCGCGGTCAACCCGACGCGGCGTTATTTGGGTAGGTTGCTGTAGCATAACCTGTTAGGTTGTGCCTATACGTTTAAGGACGAGCACAAGAAAATATAGTTTTCATGCAAAAAGCAACTCACAAATCCGATTTTACAAGGAGCCTTAAAACTGTCCCCGACCTATCAAGACGAGACTTCCTTGCCAAAATAGGCAAAGGCGCGTTCCTCGCCAGTTTAGGCATCTTTGGTGCAGGCTGCCAAGCTGTTGACCAAGGGCTGTTAAGCAGAGGACTCACCCCCATCGCCTTGGTAGATGCCCAAGAAGCTGGACTCCCAAAACCGGATATGCTCGTCCATTCCGAAAACCCTTTTAACGGCGAGTTTGCCCCGCACCTGCTCAACGACGACGTTACCCCCACCGACCGACACTTCGTCCGTAATAACAGCGGGGTGCCAGAACGAGCCGTAAAAAGAGATCTTCATGGCTGGAAACTCCGCATAGACGGCGAAGTCCATAAAGCACTCGCATTGTCAATGGACGACCTAAGGCGTTTCCCGCAGGTCACCATGGAAGTGGTATTGGAATGCGCCGGAAATGGGAGAAGTCTGTTTTCACCGCAGGTCAGCGGAACCCAGTGGCAACGCGGTGCCGTTGCGTGTAGTGAATGGACAGGCGTACGTTTACGCGATGTCTTACAAGCCGCAGGTTTGAAGCCGGGTGCCGTCTATACCGGGAACTACGGAGAAGATGTCCCCAATGATGGCAGCGAACCCTTTTCGCGTGGGATTCCGATTGAAAAAGCGATGGACGAATATACGCTCATCGCACTTAAAATGAATGGAGAGGCGCTGCCCGCAGCGCATGGGTTTCCAGCGAGATTAATCGTTTCCGGATGGATCGGCAGTGCCATGCAAAAATGGCTCAATCGTATTTGGGTAAGGGATACAGTTCACGATTCCGAGAAGATGAGTGGATATGCCTATCGCGTTCCAGCTTACCCAATAGCACCCGGAGATACACCACCAGTTGAGGCTATGCAGATTGCGACCGCATGGCAAGTTAAGTCGCTCGTTACCCGTCCGCAATCATATCTTGAACGCAGGGAAGGTCTGCCTATAAAGGTCCGAGGACACGCTTGGGCAGGAGAAAATCAAATTGAGAAAGTGCTTATTTCCACAGATTTCGGTCTCCAGTGGCAGGAGGCGCAGTTGATGCCACCGTCAAACAGATACGCGTGGTCCCATTGGGAGACCGAACTCACTTTTGCAAACAGAGGCTACTATGAAATCTGGGCACGCGCGTATGACGATACAGGTGCTGCACAGCCCTTCACACAACCTTGGAACCCGAAAGGCTACCTCGGAAATGTTATCCACAGGGTGCCTATCTCAGTTGTTGCCTAACCTGTTTTCCCAAAGCCAGTAGGTACGGTTTCATGAAGTTTAAAAAAATATTTCGGTAATATCCAACATCTGGATGCCCGAACTTGTTCGGGAAAAGTGCGCTATCCCCAACAAGTTGGGGCATCCGGAAAGAATTACCGAATTTAAATTCTTAATCTTCATCCAACCGCACCGATTACCACTTAAATATTACCTGATTATTTTTTATATGCAAACAGAGAGGATTTGAAATATGAAACTTGGCGTTATGTCCGACAGCCACGACAATATTCCGAACATCAAACGCGCTGTCGCATTGTTCAACGAAATTGGCGTAGACCTCGTCGTCCATGCAGGCGATTTCATCGCACCGTTTGCGATTGACCCGTTAGCAGATTTAAACTGCCGCGTCGTCGGTGTTTTTGGAAACAATGACGGCGAACGCGTGGTTGTTGCAAAAAGATTTGAAACCATCGGCGGCGAGGTACACCCGAATCTTGCCGATGTCTCCCTCGGCGGCAAAAAGATTGCCGTCATGCACTATCCTGAGCTTGCTATCCCGATTTCCAAAAGCGGCGATTACGACATTGTCGTCTATGGGCACACCCACCAGATAGATATTCAGAAGGGTCAATCTCTACTCCTCAATTCCGGTGAAACGGGGGGATGGACGACAGGAAAGGCAACCGTTGCCGTTGTGGATCTCGCAACACTTGAGGCAACAATCCATGAACTATAGAGACAGGAGATGAAATATAGCGACCTATTCACACCCCCAGACACAGCGGTAGGAGCACTCAAACAGGAGTGCCTAATCTGGTCTGAAAACCATGAACACGCTGTCGCCTCCATAGACGACGAAATTCACCCACAGGCAAGGTGCGTCTGGCTGGAATTTGAAAATTTCAATGTTATCTATGCCTACGAAAAGCACTGGAAAACAGGCGGCTGGGAACTCGTTGAACGGAAAAAAGGGAATATCCCGTTAGTAAACAACAACCCTTTCAAACCCGACAGCGAAAGCGTCTTTTCTGCCAATCAAGATTGAGAAACATTGCACTTGCCTTAATCGTCAGCAATGCCCGTAGTAATCTCGACCAGCTCTCCTTCTGTCACGATTCTTTCAACGTAGAGTGTGAACGTATACGTCTCATGATTCTTATATTTTTCGAGGTTGGAAGGAAAAAGCCCCTCTCCTGCAACTTCATCTACAATCCAAAATGTCACGTTTCTACTATTTGTGGTAAGCATCATTGTCCCCGAATAAGTCTTGACCAATTCCGGGTCCACATCCGCTTGAATCCCCAGCATCTCATTCAACCTATCAAGTAAAACAGTCGCTTGAAGGCGCACTGTTTTCCCGGCATACCTTTGACCACCCGTCACAATCTGTTCAAGCGTTGTGTCAACGACTTCAATATCAGTCTTGACGGTGTGTTCAGGGACATCCGCCCAAATAATGAAGAAACGCTCCCCGTGTGTGGTTGTATCTTCGGAAATGTCTTTTATGAGAAGTGTGAAGGTGTAAGTTGTATGACCCCGAATGTGTGCCAAATCACTCTCCATGTAGTTCAAATAGTAGTGATTGAGCGCAGACGTAGCGTCCGGGTCTCTGATAAAAAAATAAACGTTATGGTGGTGGGTAAAGAGTTCTAACGTTGCAGGGTCCCCATCAGCACTCGGATGGATTCTACCAGCAGCGGTAATCGTAACCTTCTGTCCTTTGTATGCTGAGTGGGTGCCGTTTATTTCGACATCATTGACAAGGTCGGCAAGGGAAATTGGGTTGGCAGTGAGCGGTTTTAAACCGATTCCTGCACAACCGCCAAAGATAATGATACCAAAGCAAACAATTAAGAATGTAAAAAGTCTCATCACAAAACACCGAAGGTGCTTAAAATTCGGGAGCGTATTAATTTTTCACTTGCAAAAAAAAACTCCGATTCCCAACCGCTGACTGCTGATGCCTGACCGCTAATTTATTCAACGTACCCCAAATCCCGTAATCTACCTTCCAAAATCTCTGTCTCTTCAGCCGTAGATTCCCGCGCTTGCAAGTGCTGATAGTTGGAATTCATCAAGATGGCATCGTAAGCGTCTCGGAAACGATCTGGATCTTCACAGCGGAGATCTTCACCGCTCAGCACATGCCGATACACAAACTCACCCGTCTCCTCATCTTCACGATAGAGGTGCTCACCGTCCGTGAGCGACCAGAGCCGAACCCCTTCCGAATACCTGTTGATTTCCACGTTGTCAACCGTCGTCCGAGAAGTTACGCGATGGTGCGGCATCTCCAAATTGTTTTTACTGAGAAACCCGATGCCGTAGAGACTGTCCAGCTCCGACAGAACCAATCGGTTTGCATCAATTTCCGATGGAGAAAGTAAATCTTGCCCGTAGCCTTGATAGTCCACATCAATACCCGCAAGGTTCGTAATCGTCGGGAATAGGTCAATTGCTGAAATCGGTGCGTCTGGGAATTTTAAATCCCTCACGCGTGGAATATGTGCTAACAGTGGCACGTGTAGTACGTTCTGATTGAGTGTGCCGCCATGATCAGTAATCTCTTCACAGATACCCTCGCCGTGGTCTCCGAAAATAAAGACTGCCCAATCCGAAAGTTGAAGCTGCTTGAGAATTTCAACCAACTTGAATTCCAGTATATGCGTCGCAGCGGCGTAGTAAATACGCAACGCCTCATCTATCCTACCGTTATCAACGAGCCACTTAAGGCTTGGTGCACCCGGAATCCCGCTCATGCCGTAGCCACCGTGCGTGTACCAGAAGTGCAGGAAACAGAATTGTGGTACATTTGAAGGTTGATTGAGATCTTGCATCAGGTCTTCAAGCGAGCCGAGATGTTGTGCCTCCGCATTCGGATCAATTGCTGTGATAAACGGTTCAAAGTCGAGGAATCGGAACACTTCTGGACGTTCGGAACGTCCCGTGATGTGGTAGCCAGCATCGTTAAATACCTGAAACAGATTTGGAATGCTCTCAAACATCTTGAGATAGGTCTGCCCATAGACCCCGTGTTCAAACGCGTAGAGTCCTGTAAAATAGGAAGTATGAGACGGACGCGTCGCCGGTGCCGGCACGAAAAACTTTTCAGCAAGCGAGAAATTCTGCGTTAGCAGATCGAACTTCGGGGTGTTGAAAAGCGAGTTCGTCCGGCTGAGCGCATCAAACCGCCAACAATCAATTGAGATAAGCAAGAACTTATTGACAGAAGGTGTTGTCATTTTCCTAATCCATTAAGCGCGCGTTGTATTGTCGTTCGGTGTGCTGATACCCACCAAACAAATCGGGTTGAAAAGGCGTAGGCGTATAGATGTAGACAGCATCGCTATAAGGATCGTAGAGGATAACCTCATCACGTCCGTCGCCACAGACATCCGCAGGGAAACAGTGATACCACCCCATCTTGCCGCCAGTAGGCGGTGGAAGTTCAGGAAATGTTACGACCTTGTTGCCAGCACTATTGTAGAGCGCAGCGGGACTGTAAATCAATTCGTCGGTTTCCGCACCGTGCCAGCGGATGACCTCTAAGCCTGTATTGTTCGGGGTTTCATCAACACGAAATCGGTTTCTAATCTGTCCATCGTTGTCTACCACCATTAGATCCGGGTGATGGCCGTTATAGCGAATGACCAAGGCGTTCGCGGATATATCTGACAGCAACTTACCGCATCGGATCTCTTGCCCGTGTGGAACAGTATCAAAACCGAGTGAGAGAAGGGGACTCCCTTTAGCATCAACGACCTGTCCACCACCAGAAAGGATACCGCGCTTATTGCCATCCCACTCCGAAACTAAGACCGAGTCCATGTTCGCACCGAAGTAGCGATTCCAGAGTCCCCTGCCGTCGGCAGCGATCCCAAAATTGCCACCGTTGACTTCATCAAGACCATCGCCGTTAAAATCGCCGACTGCAGGGATGTATGCGGAATGCTCTGGATAGCGGAACCATTTATCCGTGTATTGCCAGAGCAATTCGAGTTTATGATTAAACGCCAATACGTTCACACCGACCTTCACCACGAAATCTTGTGGCTGCGCGTTTCCAGAGAAATTGGCAATCATCAACCGCTGATGGACATAATTAGGAATATGAAGTTCACCTTCAGCGTACGCATTACACCGACACAACGCCTCCGGCGCGAGTGTGTGTTTAACAGCACCCGTAGCACCATCCAAAATCATCAAACGGATTGCCGATAAATCCCACTTACTTACCTCAGACGCATCGGGGTCTACCCAGAAACAGATAACCTCGGCGTGTCCATCTGCATCGATGTCGTGAATCGCAACAGGCCCCGGGCGGTCAGGCGAGAGAGTTGTTAGCGGTGTGTCCTTCACATCTGTGTCTCTAATTTCAAGATGCTTATCACCAAGCGACCAGATCGGTTCACCTTCGAGTGTAAATGCCCCCAGAAAGCACGGATGAATGCCGCCGAGCGACTTGTACACCAGCAAATCAACGATGCCATCACCCGTCAGATCACCGATGCGGATGTCGCCACCCCAGGTCCTTCCATTTGTCTCGTTTAGGAACGCTTCTGGAATTGCGACCCGTTTATAAAGATGTGCGGATTGTGCCATGTTTGCACCCTACATTATGCCTTATTTTTTAGTCTCCTAAGAAACAAACGCCTTGAACAATCCAACGTAGAGCGCAAGCACCTTCTCCGGGTCAGATCCCGTATACGCACATTCGTTGGAAATGTAACCTGAAAAACCGATCCGATCCAGCCACTCGAACATCTGACGGTAGAGCTCGAATGTCTCTGGTTCTTCGATGCGATGGGTATGTACTGCCGTAATGTGTGAAGCTACACGTGAAAAGAGCGGTTCAATACTCCCCGTATCGCAACCTGTGAACTGTGAGTTGAAAACAAAGCCCACGTTTGGAAGATTCACGCCTTCAATAACCGCCATCGCCGAATCCGGGTCGGTGAAAGAGCCGTGCATTTCGATGGAAACCGTAATGTACTTCTCGCCAGCATAAGTCCCAAGGACTTTCAACCCGTCGGTGACGTAACCGACGACTGCATCACGGTTCTCTTCAGTATACCGGTCCCCAAGAACGCGGACGTGATCACATCCCATAAATTCTGCCATATCAATCACACGTGTAACGCGCCGAACGGTCTCATCGCGGTCAGCGGCGTTTTCAGAGTGGAAATTTTGGCAGCTTGTGAGTGAAGAGATAACAACGCCACTCGCATCCACTTGTGCTTTTAAACCGTCCCAGGCTTCTCTGGGGGTATCCCATTCAAAACCGTGCTTCTGCTCGTAATCCATTAACAATTCGACACCGTGATAACCGGTAGCCTCGGCGGTGTCAAGTATCCGTCCTAATTCCCACTCTTGGCAGGTTTGATAGGTGTTCAATGACCATTTCATTCTTTTAATTTTCCTTTCTGATTGCTGACTGCTGACCGCTAATCGCTATTCTTGTATCGGAATGGGAAACCAGAGCCCCCCAGTTTTAGTTGTGAGTGCTTTATGTGTGGTATGATTAATCCCGATGACATCCACGATGATATTATTCTGAAAACACTGCCGCAACACTTCCGGCAGTGTATAAGAACCTTTGCTCGCTTCATCAGTAACAAGAACAAACCGACGGTCCACACCTTGTCGAAAATTGACGTGGCGAATTGTTTTGATGATGGCGTTGTGTGCCCGTTCATCACCTGCAGCAGCAACAACGTGTGAAGTTAGTAATCGTTTATATCGCTCACTGTCCCGTGTTTGTGGGTGAATAATCGTGTCGTCTTCAAGATACCTGAAGATAACGATGCCGAGTGTGAAATCAATACCTTTCTCTTCAAAGACTTCTACCATCCGATTGAGTTGCCTACCGACTGCACGAATATTATCTATCATACTCCCACTGATGTCAAGCAGAAAAACAATGTCAACCGCCTCCTCATTTTTCCCATCAGCAATGCTTTCGGCAATGCCTTCCAGTGCCTCCCCCATCCGACCATCTCTGTCAATTGGCGGTGCTGGACTGTTCCTACCTTCCTCCGCTTGGTTTCTATTTTTACCCTGCACAGTTTTAGGTTTCGGGGCAATTGTAGGTGCTTGCGCGTGTGCCGTCGCAATCGTTTTCCACACAGGCGTTTCTGTTGTTTGTTCCTGCAGCGTCGTTTCAGCCATCGGTAAACGTGCTGACGTTTGTGTGACCGACATTGACATATAGGGTGCCGGGGTTGCGCGCGCCAGTTTCGCAACGGTTTGATTGGGGGTCGGTGAGGTCTTGGCAGGCGTTGAACGCCGAGCCGGCATTGTGCGCTTGCGCATACTGTTTATGTGGAAACGTTGGAGAGCGGTTACCGAAATCGCTTCCGAAACGAGCGGTTCCGAAGGCAGCTGCGGACGATACCACCGAATATAGCCGAGACCCATAATCGTTATCGCTATGGCATGCAGAATCAACGAAAACAGAAACGCTTTCTGAGTCTTCCTACGTTTTTGTTGACGTGTGTATGAATAGATTTCGAGTAACATATTGGATCTCTCCGCTACGGCGTTTCGGTTAAGATTGAGACCGTTCCCGTATTTCCATCAATTTGGAGCATCTGTCCATCAGTGATATACCGAGTTGCGTTCGGGACATTCGCAACAGCCGGAACACCATACTCTCTTGCGACAACTGCACCGTGCGACAAAATGCCCCCGCGTTCCATCACCAGTCCTGCTGCATGCAGAAAAAGCGGTGTCCACGCTGGATCCGTTGATGGACAGACCAGAATATAATCTCGGTCAGATAGGCGCGCCTCCGACGGTTTCAGAAGCACACGTGCTTTGCCCGACGCTATCCCCGCAGAAACGCCTACGCCTCTGTATGTTTCCGCTGCCTCAGTTGCCAGCGGCGCACCAATCTGATCTAAGGCATCACTGAAAATGACATCCGGCATCTCAATCTGTAGCATAAGGTCACGTTCCATCTTACGTCTGGCGATAACATCACCGAAAGCTTTCCCATCAATCAGGTGTTGTAATTCATCTGGTACCAAGTAGAAGATCCCACCATCAAGTCCATAACGACAATCCAATTCGAGCAAGACGCGTCGCATCTGTTCATAGCCGAGCATGAGATAAAATTTTGCTGTCTCCCTGAAAGGCATATAACGTCTTGTGAAGTCCAGTTCACTCTCAATCTGTTTGCGTACCCCCTCTTTACCCTTCACCAATTCGGCAAGCTCCCTTTCTGCGGAGTAGCGGTCAGCAGTCGGGTCGTTCCGCTGCACTTCACTCTCAGCAGTCAGTGAAGATAGGATCTGTTCGAGGTAGGTTGTATCTTCACGCCAACGCGGTGCTGCCAATTCAAATTCATCAACGCCGCGATGTCCATAATCTTTCAGGAAGTCGCTAAGTGCTAAATCGCCAGCCGCTATCTCTTGGAGTTTCTCATTCGTTTCGACAGTGAGATTCCCAGAAAGTCCGCTGATGAGCCTGTTTACAATAGATTTTGCTGCTGCTTCATCCATACATTTCTGGAGGGCTACCGCTAACCGCTGCAGTGAAAACCCTGCAAGCAGCGTGGCAGTGAGTGCCTTCGGTGCGAAATTGTCCAACGTTTTGACGCACCATCTCTGAAATTTCTCGACTAATTCCGCATCCGATAAGTCGGCATAAGAAATGTCACGTTCCGTCTCAACTGCCGACTGAAACGCCGGGAATATTTCCGCCGTCAGGACTTGATCAAAATCGGATCGACACCGCCGCAGTCGCATCTCTGCTTTGCTCATACGAACGACATGAAGTGGGAGTTTCAACCAAAATGACGCACGGCTTCGCGTAATATCAGGAACCGCTTGCGCATACATCGCCTGCTGTGGATGTTCCTTCAGAGCGTTAAAGTCGTGTGCAAACGGGAAACCCGCAAAGTGGAGTTCCGCTTCTCGGTTTAGATTAACGTAAATTCGTCCACAGATTAAGTCCAAGATCCCCTCATTGTCCACCCGTTTGCTCGGATAAAATCCGAGACTTCGGTATGCCTCACCTAACCCACCGGTACCCGACATGAATTTGCTAATAATCGACCAAGTCATCGGCAGCGGCACAGGCAACACTTCAGCGATGTTATGATGACACCAGACTGTACCGTACGGATCGACACACCCCTCCAACCGCTGAATTTCCCCTTGACGGAGTTTCTCAACAGATTCGCTTTCGGAAACCATCGGAAATTTTCTTGGGGAGTTTTTGCTTGAGGGTCTTTGCTTGGGTGTTTCTGTGGATTTCCCTAAGGCCACCGCGTCCCTACCACTGACTGGCGTCGTAATGTAGCGTGCCTGCAACAGCACGAACTCCCCATCCGCCAGTGCCCACTCAATATCCATCGGCTGTTCGTAGTGACTTTCGACACCTAAACCGAGTGCCGTAAGTTCTTTCAATTGCGCGTCCGTCAGACTCGACACATCCTGTTTTACATCTGGGACATCACTAATGCCACCGTCAGTTACCATCTCCCGTTTTGTAGCGATTGTCTTTTCCAAAACCGCGCCCGTCTCTCGTGATACCTGAAAACTATCAGGCGTGATAGCACCGGATACAACCGATTCACCCAGTCCCCAATTCGATTCAATAACAGAGACACTTTGATTAAAGGGACTCACAGTGAAAAGCACGCCAGAGACATCCGCATCGCACATCTCCTGGATTATAACTGCCATTGCCAATCCATCATTCACAATACCTTGTGCCTCTCGATAGGCGATGACCCGTTCCGACCAGAGCGATGCCCAGCACGCCTTGAGCGCATCTAACAATTCATCTGACTGGACATTCAAAAACGTGTCCTGCTGCCCCGCAAAACTCGCGTCTGCCAAATCCTCAGCAGTCGCACTGGAACGTACGGCGACCGTATCCGTTTGTAACTTTTCGTGCGCTGCGTGGATTTCTGAAACAAGTTCTGGTGCCAGCACAAGGTCTTTAATGCTGTCCGCATTCTGTCCGGACAGCCTCTGAACCGAAAAGAGATAGGCATCTGTGGTGACACAAAAACCTTGCGGCACTCGAAATCCTGCCCGTGTCAACTTTCCGAGATTCAATCCTTTGCCACCGACACGCGAAAGATCTTCATCATCGATTTCTGAGAAGTGTTTGATAAATTGCATACGTCCAGATTGGTCTGCGAAGGGTAGAAGCGATTGAAAATAGTATAGCAGCTTCTCTCTGCTGAATGCAAATACGTTTGGACTTGCGTTTTAGAGAATGGTACCGGGGTGGGTTAAGCATAGCGGCTGATTTCATACCAGCCGCTATAGCCTTTTAGAAAATAGCAACGATATTGGAATCGCTATTAGTCGTCATCATGGTCGTCGTCATGGTCGTCGTCATGGTCGTCATGGTCGTCATGGTCGTCATGGTCATGATCGTCGTCCTCGTCGTCATCATAACGGAGGTTAGGAAAATCGGCACGGTCTTGCTGATTAATCCAATCTCTGAAGAGTTGAATTTGAGCGTTACTTAACCGGGGACCTCCAACCGGCATTCTACCGGAAACGATTTCTTCAATAATATCACTACTTCGGGCATTTCCAGGGATGAAAACGGATTCGCCTTCGTAGTCACCCCTGATAAAAGACTGATATGTTCTGAAATCGAGACCATCGTATCCATTGGCATCGTGACACCCCGAATACGCACACCTCGCCGTGAGAATAGGCAGTAGGTGCTGTTCAAAAGAAACTCTACCATCAGTGAACTCCGGAGTTTGTGTTTCAGGAGGTTCATTAACGGGTCTATTAGGGATTGCTGCTTGACTGTTAATCCAATCAATAAAGAGTTGAATCTCCGCATTGGTCAGCTGCGGACCACCGATAGGCATTCTACCGGAAACGATTTCTTCAACAATATCGCTAGATCGAGCATTCCCGGGAGTAAATACGGGACCATCGTTGCCACCCCTTATGAAAGATTCGTATGTGCTAAAATTAAGTCCATGAGGTCCCCCAGCAACGTGACAACCAGCAAAAGCACATCTCGCGCTAAGGATTGGCTGGAGGTCTCTTTCAAAAGAGACTTGCGCGTTAGAAACGGGTGCCACATCCGCCGCTTCTGTAGGTGCCACATTCTCTTCTTCTCTCAGTGAAGACTGTATGAGGTCCGATACGCCAAGTAGGATATCATTGCTATCAGGACCACAACCGAGCATGAAAAACAGGAAGCCGATAGTAAGTAAGAAAAACCTTTGTAGATTTACAAACATGATAGTTCCCTTTCTGGTATTGTCTAAAAACCCATTGAGAATTTTTAGGTCAATTTTCAGAACCTGTACCCTTTCTTTTCAATGCCTCGTGGTTCTGTAGATTTTGATGCAGACACGAAATATCTATATTTAGCAAGAGGCGTGCCAATGCTAAAAATCGCAGAATATACCTCATTTTGTGGGTTAATTCCGATTTTTCTAAAATAAAATGGACAAACCTGTTCAAAAAATGGACAAAATAACAAAATTAGGGCTTACACACTTCACTAAGGTCATTTATGGTAAACCTGAAAAATAAAAAGACACTTTTCGATGGAAACCAAGTTTCCAATTCCCCCCTGATAAGGGGGGTTAGGGGGGTTGAGTTGAATCCATAGTGTCCAATTAATTCTAAGGTTTACCATAGTTTTCCAATAATTTGCCTTTTTTCCACAAGGGTGTTCTTGTGGGAGCGAGCTTTGCTCGCGACTTTCTCAAAAAACAGTCAAAAACCTTAAAACTAAATAGCCCTACACACTTCACTAAAAAAAGCCCTCAATCTGCCAGAAAAGTGATATAATTAGGACTTACGCAGAATGCTCTTTTGTAGCATAACCTGTTAGGTTGTGCATTCCAAAGACTGTGTTCATCCAAGTATTTCCATCTAACAGAATGCCTTACGGTCAAAATTGCGTAAGTCCTGATAATATACCTGAACGACGCTTTAAGGAGGTCAACCGTGATGCCAACAACGAACCCCCATATTACCCAATCGCTCCAATCAGACGCTGCTCCGATTCAGGATGTTTCCCCAGACAACACCGTTATCTTTCGAGGCGATGGAGAACCCAAAACGCCTTCGATGATGCTACAGCAACTTGCTGAATTCGACCGAGAATTTACGCTTGAGGCTGATAGTTATTCCCTCGGTGGCAATGTTGAGCAGCTTGAGAAAAAATGTGCGGAAATGTTGGGCAAAGAGGCGGCAGTCTTTATGCCGACGGGGACACTCGCCAATCATCTTGCTATCCGAAAACTTTGCGGTGTCAAACCGCGCGCAATCGTTCAGGAGCAGAGCCACCTCTACAATGACAGTGGGGATTGCGCAACGCGGCTCAGTCATATAAATCTTATACCTTTAGCAAAGGAGTGTCCCTATTTTACACTCGAAGCATTGAAAACCGCAGTGGAACAGTCAGAAAGCGGAAGGGTCATCAATCCGGTTGGGGCAGTAATGATTGAAAGTCCTGTGCGTCGTCAAGCAGGCAAAATTATGCCGTTTGATGAAATGAAAGCAGTAACTGACTACTGCCGAGACAAACGGATTGGGACGCATCTTGACGGCGCACGCCTCTACATGATGTCAGGTGCGACCGGCATCCCATCTGCTGATTACGCAGCGTTGTTTGACACGGTGTATGTGTCGTTATACAAGTATTTTGGCGCACCTTTCGGGGCGATATTGGCTGGCACGACTGAGTTCACGGCGGGATTGTACCATGACCGTCGTATGTTTGGTGGAGGATTAGCATCCGCAAACTTTGCAGCAGCGTTGGCACTTCAAGGCATAGCTGGGTTTGAGGCGCGTTTCAATCGGGCTATGGCGCACGCAACAGCACTTTTTAATAAAATCAACGCTTTGGACGGTATTAATGTTGAACCTTTTGAGCACGGTTCTAATATATTCCCACTGAAATTAGGATCGGGTATTGATAGTAAGTGTTTTGTCAAGACGCTTGAGGCGTATGCAATATCTGTATCCTCACCAGATAGCGATCACGATCAACGTATCATGCTAACTGTTAATCCAACCATCTTACGTCAGGATATCCCAGACCTACTCTACGCCTTTGGACGCGCTATCCAAGAGAGTAAACAGTGAACTATTACGTTATCAATTTTTAGAGTGCGGATGTCCGTTTACGTTTGTAGTAGGGCAATTTATTGCCCGTCCGGCACTTTAGAAATAGCAACGATATTCGAGTAGCTATTAATTATCATCGTCATGATTGTCGTCATCATGACCGTTATCATCGTCGTCATCATCATGATCCTCGTCCATATCATGTAAATCATCGGCTTCATCGTCATGAGCATCATCCATATCTTGGTCCTCGTGATGAGCGTCATGAGCGTCATCCATGTCATCATCATGCGCGACGATATCGTCATGGGGATCCTGTTGATTAATCCAATCGACAAAGCGTTGAATTTCGGCAGCGGACAAGGGTGGACCCTCTGGGGGCATTCTGCCTGAGGTAATCTCTTTAACAACTGGGCTTTCTGCGGCATTCCCTGGAATGAATGCAGGATGTTCTCCACCCGCCATGAAGGATTCGTAGGTCCTGAAATCTAAACCGTGAGGACCATCAGCGACATGGCATCCAGCAAGTGCACACCTCGCTGTAAGGATGGGGAAAAGGTTCTCTTCAAAAGACATCTTAACATCAACAGTTTCGTGGACCTCTGTAGGCGGTGAAATCTCTTCCGGAATTAGAACGTTGGCGCGATCACGCGCACATCCGAGTATACAAAACAGCAATCCAATAGTCAGTAATAAAGATCCTCGTATACTTATAGCCATGTTAGCTCCTTTCAAAAAATAAAAAATGAAGGTGTTAGTCTAAAGAGTGGTGTTAGAGAGAATACACCTAAAATATTCGGTAACTATGTATGACTTCTACTAATAAAAAAAGAATAACAGCTTTTTGCCAAATAGTCAAGAGGGGTCTTACTTTTTTATTTTTACAGAGAAACTTAATTTTCTTTTTTCTCCGCCTTGACAAATCTCCGCAACTTGATTAAACTGAAAGAATGTTTCAGAACGCAACCGAAATCCTCACTTTAATCGCTTCTGCCGTTGTGCAGTGGCTCTTTTACCCAAAACGCTTACCCAAGGACTTCGTTCCAAAACGCATTCTCGTCGTCAAACTCGACCACCTCGGCGATGTCATATTAGCAACACCCGTGTTCTCCAATCTGCGCCATGCGTATCCAAACGCCGAGCTCCACGCACTCACCGGAAGGTGGAGTCGCGTCGTTTTAGAGAGACATCCTGATGTCAATGCCGTGTTCGACTATAACTCTCCCGCTTTTTCTCGGACAGGGCAATCGACTACACTCAAACAGGCATTCCAGCTTTACCGAGAATTGCATCGTCAAAAATACGACCTGATAATAGAACTCCGCGGTGATTGGCGAACAACTAAGTTCTCGCTGCTGCAACTCACACCGCATCGCCTCAGTCGTGCCGCCTTGCAAATTGAAAACAAGTTAGGGCGTCCTCGGTTCATCGGAACGCATGAAACCACACGCAACCTTGATGTTTTAAGACATGCTGGCATTCCAACATCTATCCAGACTGCCACTTTTTCAGTGACGACTGCGGATGAAAAGTGGGCATCTGATTTCTTGGCAATCCATAAAATTGATAAGCAATGTCCACTGGTCGCGATCCATCCGGGGTCCCCGATTCCACTGAAACGGTGGCTCCCCGAGCGGTACGCAAAATTAGCAGATTGGCTAATTGCACGAAAAGGAACGCAAGTCCTGTTTGTCGGCGTGAAGGATGAAATCCCAATAGTCACCGAAATCCAAAGGCGCATGAAAGGAATATCGATTAATATCGCCGGTGAAACGACCTTGACGCAATTGGCATCAATCTTGCATACTTGCAATATGTTTATCGGAAACGATAGCGGGCCAATGCATCTCGCTGCAGCTGTTGGCACCCCGACTATCGGACTCTACGGACCTGGAGACCCAACCCGTTTTGCGCCAATCGGCGTAGCGTGCCAAACGATTCGACGTAAACTGGATTGTCCGCCTTGTCTGGGGACAACCTGTCAATTCGGAAAAGACGGATGCATGTCCAAAATCCAAGTTCCCGATGTAATCCAAGTGCTTGAAGAGGCACAGTATTTACCCTTGGAAAATCGCAACGGATAACATTAGACAAATTAACTTGACATATTTTTGAAAAATGGTTATAATGTCTTAAACAGTATTAAAACGTGATTTTTGGATGCGAGTGGCTTGCGACATTTATTTGCAAGCGATGTGATGAACCTAAAGGAGGAATTAAGAAAATGCAATCGAGATTAATGTGGCTCGTGATTGCCCTGTTTGCAGTGGGTATCATGAGTGTCGGCATTGTAGGATGTGGTAGCGACTCTGAAGATGAAGGCTCTGCTGAAAAACCAACGGAAAGTTCTTCTACAACGTCTACTACTGATGAACCTATAGTCGCCGCGAAACCCCCTATCGACTTCGCAGCAGAAAAAGCAGCGATTCAAAAGGTGTATAGTGACTTCTACCAAGCCTTCAACGACAACGATATGAGAGCCATCGGGGAGACCTTTCGGACCAGTGACGGTAAGGTTGCCTTCGGGACAATCTTTGCCGGAAATGAACCCGTGCCAATCGCCTTCGGGTGGCGGAATGTTGAAATCGCTATCGAAGGTTTATGGATCGGCATTGGTACGAAAGGTTCCAGATGGGGACAAAACGATCAGTTGTCAGATTTTTGGATTCGCTATAAAGGCAGCAAAATTGAAGCCAGTGCCATAGGCTACAATTGTTACAAAGGCTCGTTCCCCGGGGAAACCCACCTCTATTTAATGAAAGAGGAGAAGGATGGGTGGAAGATTCACGAACTGGACAGCAGCACGGAAAACAACCTCGGAATCTTTGGTTTCCATAAAGGCAAACCGCGGCTTAAGGAGGCAGGACGCTTCTTTAGCACAGATGCCGACAAAGCCCCATAAGGTCGATTTCGGTGCACAGCTGCTAAAAACTGCCCGTTTTTGTGCAGCCTCAAAAAAGAATCTGCCCGTTTTTGTGCAGCCTAACCCCTATGATGCAGGGATTAACCGCAAATTCAGACTTTTTCGCATTGGCACGGAAATTGCATATATCTCTGCATCAACAACTTTTGTTTTTTAGTAGGATACAGATAATACCCCTTGGAGGTAATAACGAATGAGTGCAAAACGAACCTCAGGTGCCTTTATGACTTCTCTGGTACTCCACGCGGTCATTGCGTTCATTGCTGGCATTTATCTTGTCACGCAGACTGAACAGTTCAAGGATCTCGTCGGTGCCGAAGTGCTCCAACCCAAGGAGCCACCGAAGCCTAAGGTACGGAAACCCGTCGTCAAGCCGGTTATTAAGCCGACTGTCCCGACACAGAACACCGTCGTTGTTGAGCAGGTGCAAGTACAACCTCGTGTAACAACCGCGTTTGTCGCTAAGTCGAACTTCCAACCGCAGACGGTTCTTGAGTTTTCTAACCAAACTGTTAAAGTAGAAGCACCGATTAATCCGAACGTTCCGCGAGTCGTTACACCTAACGCACCAGTGCCAACGGTCGTAACACACGCCGATCTCCCCGTCTCGGACGCACCCGGTGCCTTGGCATTCTCAGCACCTGTTGCCACTGCACCCTCCGCCGGACCGGCTAACATCGGTCGTGGTGTCGCAGGTGGTGCCGTACAGGTCAAAGTTGCCTTTGAACGTCCACCCGGACTCGCAATGGTTGAGAACGTCGGTGCCGCACGCGACGCACTCGGCGATGTCGTTGAAAACATTACCCTCGGTAACGTTGAAGTACCACCCCTGCCCAGAGGCGAACCCGGTGGACGCGTTATCGGTAAAGGTAAGGACATCCGCGGCGTATTCCGTTTCACACGGATCCGTCACTCCCTCTCTGACTGGTGGGCTGATGCTTCTTCCCTCAACGCATTGACGAAGTGGCTCAACGAGCGTACGAAAATTAAAACCGACATGAACGTTGAAGGTGGCGCACTGAAGTTTACGGATGCTAACCTCTTCAAAACACCGTTCGTCTTTATGACAGGACACGATCCGTCACTCACCCGTTCGCGTAACTTGCTCGGACGGCAGTATGGTGGCGGTAAAATGGATAGCCGTCTCACCGAGACTGAAGCCGCCGGTATGCGTCGCTACCTCGTCGAAAGAGGGGGATTCCTCGTCTTTGACGACTGTGGTGTGAACGCACCCGCACAGGCGATGATTCGTCTCTTCCTCGCACAGATGCGCTACGTCATGCCTGAATATCAGATTGAGCGGATCGCTAACGATCATGAGATTTACGATAACTTCTACGAAATGGGTGGTCCCCCTGTCGGATACGACATCTTCTGGTGGGGCACACGTCCGCCGAAACGGAACTTCCTCGAAGGTATCTCCGTCGGTGAAAGGTTGTCGGTTATCATGGTCCGCCGTGATTACATGTGCGCAATGGAGTCTGTCAGTCTCCCGACCCGTAGTGTCCACTATTCACCCGGCGTCTATCGTTTCATGACAAACGTTGTGGTCTATGCATTGACACACGGCTCTATCTCTGACTACTCCGGTTATGTGCCTGAAGACACGTTAGCCAAGAAGGAACTCCCGACAAGCGCACCTGAAGCCGCAAAAGTCAGCGGTTTTGAGTAGAGTTTTTGGCATAAGAATATTGAAAAGACAAGGATTTCCCTTATGGTTGTGGAAATCCTTGTCTTATTTTATTCACACTAAAATTTGGGCAATTTTCGTCAGTTTTCAAGTATCTGGGTATTTTCTTTTACTTGGAGGTATATCATTATGGATCTCGTTCATGACTCTCATCCGAGTGATGTCATGGGGCCCTGGTTCATCCGTTTTATGGTGAACAATGGTTATCATAAACTTCATCCAGCCACCAAGGAAGCCTATGAGGTAATCCGTATAGTCAGGAATTTGCCACGCTCCTCGCGTCTGGAACTCTCTATGTTATTAGATTCTTCCTTGAGAGGTTCTGATTTTCGTGAACATGCCACTGAATGGTACGCGAATTTACCGAGTGCGAACAAACGGACCTTGAAACTTTTTTATCATAAAAAAAAGGGTTTTAGTTTGTTGAATAATGACCTTGGAGACAACGGACGGACTATTCCTGTTGGTGGAGATCATTCATCAGATACGGAAAGGCAACTCTCAGAGATCGCTGAAAGTACCGCGCCCCCTGATAATCCTGATGTTTTAGCCACTGTCGAAGGAGGACATGAGTTTATGAATTTATTAGTTGATACCGGAAGATGTTCTGATGAAATAGCTCGCCATTTTTTCTTCTCTATGTGGTTCAGCGGTACGCTCACTGAAGACGGTTGGTCAAGTTACGTTGACGCGTCCTCAGCCTCACAACAAACAGCAAATCGGATATTTGATAATATGTCTCCGACCGTTCTTGGTCAACTGGTGGAAATCAGGACCGCGTTTCGTGTAGGCCAGACTACAGAATTGATGCAAGTTAATTGGTGGGAGAATATTGTTACAGCAGAGACGAAAGATGCTATAAAAAAACTCTGTATTATCGGATTTGGTGTCGAGTCGTCTGGTACTAGTTTTGATCCGTTAGGCGAAACGTTGGGCACCATGGCAGCAGACCTCAATCAGCAGAAGAATCCTGAAGACTTGGAAGTTGGGACAGAAACCCCAGAAAGCACTTTGATCGGATCTACATCAATTGACTTGTCCGAACAGGCAACTGCGATACAAAATGCCTTTGATATCCAAGAAGCGTTGGAAAACTTAACTGCTGCGACTCAAACAAACCAAGCACTTGAGGCAGTACTTAAGACAAAGTCGGTTACGATTCGCGAAACTTCTCTTTGGAGTGGCTTAGAATTAGACGGTACTGGCGGTGAAGTCGAAGGTTTCATAGATAGTTTTTTCTCTTGTTTTGAGGGTGGAGGCTAATAATCTGAACAAACATTCTTGAATCTGCACGCAGTCCAGAGTTGACAACCTAAGATCTATACCGCTGGTTTGAGGATGATTTGTCAACATGCTTGAAAACACAACAGTCTCAATAAATACAGAAGATGTCGCGAGAGAGATCAGCTCGGATTGGACATTTTCAGACGAGAACAAGAGTGAATCCCAAGCGAGATAACTTCTCATTCTTCACCACAGCATCAAACGGATTATTAGTGAGACTTCATGGATGGAATACTCTATTATTTATTATTTAGCAATGATGGGCTTTGGGCAGATTATAAAACATTACTCAACTAAGAAGGGTGAATATACCAATTTTCTTAAGGTTGAAGAGGAGCGGCATCTATCTGAAGTCCGAGATGGATTGGTTGAGGTTACGGCCAAGTTTGATGGTAAAGATACTGAAAAATGGTTGTATCTCGCGGAACTACTAATTGCTGAGATCAGGGATATAAGTTATCAGCGTATTTCCGCTAACTTATTCCCTCTCTCAAAAACTCGATATGAACAATGTTTTGAATACGAAGAAAGCGTGCGCAGAGGGAAGGCTTATTGGATATACGAGAGTGCTAAGAGTGGATGGAGGCGCGATTTTTTTGACCCCAGAGGGATATTTGCCAGACGCGTCGGCAAAACTTGTGAGAGACTAGAAAAGATCCTTTTCGATCCAGAACTAGCGGAACATTTTGCAGGCAACCCTACGCTTGTGGACTGTTTACCTAAATTTAAGACTGATATTAAGAATGCATTTGATCAGAACAGATGTCAGAATCACTGGCACTTTCTAAAGAGTTTTTTTTCTAATATGGAAGCCAGGCGCGATATCATAAAAAGCATCGCGGAATATCATCGCGACGAGAAATCTATTAAAAATATCAAGGATGTTGGACTTAACAGCAGTGTTGAACAGATTGATAGAGATAACCTTAGTGATAATGATCGCTCCCACTTTCTCGGTGAAATCAAACGAAACTTGGACATGGACCTTACCTACGACATAGGTTTTTCTTGGCTTAGCCCGCAATTTACGTGGTTCACCAGCTGCTTTCCGGGGTCTATAGAGGATCCGTTAAGATTGAAAGAATTCTTAAACCATCCCTCGATCCTCTCTGACTATGAGAGGATCGACACGAAGGATCGTAATACGTACCTCGTTGATAGAATGGCTCACTTTGATGTAATCTTCCTAACAGGGAAATTTGGGGATCTTGCCACGAAAAACGAGGTAGTGAAATTGTCCCCATCAATTACAACCGACAAGCAAGAAGATCGGATTAAATACCACCTTTTGTCTATCTACGCGTCAATGTATAAGCGTTGGAGGAAAATTGATAGCCTTGCAGATCACTGCTGGAAGCGCTTATGTAACGTCGTAAAAACTGTTCCTGACCTCTTTTTTTCTTGGTTTGATACTTTTGATGATGCCACCTACTATCCTAGATGTTTTGAAAAACTGGTTCGTAGTGGTTGGATTGATTTTGGCTACAACACTCCAAAAAGCCTTCTTGAAGTGGCTGTTTTAGGTGAAGTAAATCAACTGCATAAGGAGAAAGAACAGGAAAGTGTAAAGCATCTTGCGGAGAGCCTAAAATCCCTACCCCAAACAATAGTTGATGTAGATGGACTTAAGGTTGATGTAGCTAAACTTAAACAGACAGTAAACATCATAATGGAGGGAAATTCTCAACCCGGTCAAGTACTACAGATGCTTATTAGAGTTCTAAACTCGGTGGGAACTTCAGTTGAAGACTTGCAAAAACAGAAGCAAGGAATTATGTCCGTATTAGATAGATTCCTGAAAAAAATTGAAGATGACGATTCTGCAGCAACTGTTAATGAATTGGTTTGCCTCATTCGCGACATAAGAAATGAACTGACAGTCCCCCCTCACACATCACAAGGCACGGGTTCAAATAAGCAATAAGCCATTGCATGCTAGTGTTCACAATCTCACCCTCCCTCATTTTTAAGGTATCTTATGGGCCAGAGAGAATCTTGACACGTATCAATCCAGGGATACCCATCACACAACCAAAAATTTATTGCCAAACGACTTAAACGAGTAGGACTTGCAGTTAGATTAGTACCTTCAAACAGCCTCAGTATTCCATTTTGCCTCCGAGAGAAATCCTATGAATAACCAATATCTTATCTGTAGGCAATTGAGTTGATAAAGGTGCGTCAGCGCGTTAGTGTTTGGATCGGTAATGAACCCAAAGATAACGCACGGAAAAGCGCGAAGCAGGCATTTGGTTTTAAAGAATAAGTTTACTGATGTGAAGGGTATCCCTTGACGGATGCCCGAACGTGTTCGGGGTTTCGCACTTTTCCCGAATACGTTTGGACATCCATGTGTAAATCATTGGAAAACTATAGTAAAGTTCACAATTATTGAGACACCTTTGTAGCATAACCTGTTAGGTTGTGCCAGTCTGAATGCCGGTCATCGGCATTCAGACTGTTTGCGAACGTCTCATTAATTCTAAACGCCACTATAAATAGTCCTAATCGAATAAGAAAAAACTGGATTTCACATCCGGGTTATGTTATCATACTCGCAATAAACGCTCCACTTGAGGTGATAAATTGAAACTCGGTGTATCTACTTATTCCTATTGGCATTTCAAACCCGAACGCGTACCGATTGAGCACGTCATTGAAGAAGCCGCACGGCTCGAACTCGACGGTGTCGAAATCTTACATCAACAAATGGCGTCCGAAGCAAACCCCTATCTCCAAAAACTAAAACGGCACGCCTTCATTCATGGACTCGATCTCTATGCACTCTCCATCCATCAAGGGTTCGTGTCGCCAGATGAAGCGACGCGACAAAAAAATATCAATCACACCGTTCACTGCATCCGATTGGCACACGAACTCGGCATCCCCTCAATTCGTCTCAACTCAGGGAGATGGGGGACTATCCCTTCTTTCACTGAATTGATGAAAGCAGAAGGACAAGAACCAGCACTCCCCGGACATACGGAAGATGAAGCGTTTGAGTGGGTCATCGCTGCCGTTGAAAAGTGTCTCCCGGACGCTGAAAAATACGGGGTCGTCCTCGGACTTGAAAACCACTGGGGCTTGACTTGCACACCGGAGGGTGTGAATCGCATCGTCTCGGCTATTGATTCAGAATGGTTGAAAGTGACAATGGATTGTGGTAATTTCCTCTCGAATCCTTATGAAAAACTAACACAGATTGCAGATGAGGCGGTGCTTGTCCATGCCAAAACTTACTACGGTGGTGGCGAATGGTATACATTGGATCTGGATTATGCTAAAATCGGCAATATGCTAAAAGCTGCCGGATTTCAGGGATACGTGTCCATTGAATTTGAGGGCAAAGCGGACGCACACATCGGGGTCCCACAAAGCGTCGAGATGCTCCGCAACTCGCTCTTTTTGTAGCATAGACTGTTAGTCTGTGCAATTCTGAAGGCACGATTTCCCAATCCTGACCGCTGATGGCTGACGGCTGACTGCCATCTGTAGGACGGCTCAAAATCCCGACCCCTAACTCTTGGAGGACCTAATGCTAAGAAAAATCACAATATCAATTTTAGCTTTCGCACTGCTCACAACAATAGGAGGTAGCACGACAATGGCAGAGACCGGAGAAATGGCGGGAGCAACAAACGCTTCCGAGGTGTGGCGTGCCTTACAACGCATACAGACAACTGCCACCGTCCTACACACTGTTGCACACCCGGACGATGAAAACGGGGCTTTGCTAACGTGGCTCAGTCGAGGACGCGGGGTCAGAACCGGATTATACTCCACCACACGCGGCGAAGGCGGCGCGAATCTCATCGGACCCGAATTGTTCGACGCACTTGGCATTGTCCGCACCGAAGAACATCTCGCTGCCGTACGCTACTATGGTATAGACCTCTTTTTTTCCAGTGCCGTCGATTTCGGCTATTCCAAACGACTCGACGAGACATTAGAAAAATGGGATTACCAGATGCTCCTTGAGGATATGGTGCGTATCATCCGGCGCTACCGACCCGATGTCATCATTTCCCGATTTCAGGGAAATCGTCAAGATGGACACGGACATCATCAGGCATCCGGGGTCGTAACATTAGAGGCATTTCGTGCTGCTGGCGACGCAAGTCAATTTCCAGAACACCTTGCAGACGGATTACAACCTTGGCAACCCAAGAAACTCTATATCTCGCGTTCCAGATGGCGACGTAGTGAGACCCAAACCGGCGACGCACCCCTACTGAAAATTGATATGGGTGAATACAACGCCTTGTTAGGGCTTTCTTATGCACAAATCGCACGTCAAGGTCTCAGTTACCAACGTTCGCAGGGCGTTGGACAGACCCGCGCGTCTAAAGGCTCTTCGCTCACGGAATTGCGGTTAGTCGATACAACACTCTCCAAGCAAGCGGAACCAGAGCAAAGCCTTTTTGATGGGCTTGATACCACGATTATGGGAATGGCAACACTCGCCAGGGCCCCTGACCTGAACCCAACCTTTGCACAACTTCAGGAGAGCGTTGATGCTGCGCGGAATGACTATGATGCACGGTATCCTTGGACAATTGTTTCTCACCTTGCTGCCGCTTTAAAAACTGCTCGCAGCCTCATCGAGGAGGTCCAAAGCATTGACCTTGAGGACGCGACGCGTGCCCATCTCCTTTTCCTACTACAAAATAAAGAACAGGAATTGATGGATGCTGCAAACGCCGCACTCGGGTGTTCGCTGGAAGTGCTCGTCCAACCCGAAGGCGCGCAAGAAGGTTTATTCCGTTCACCTGAAACCTTCGATGTCGCAATTCCGGGGCAAACGTTCTCAATCGGAATGCGGATGGTGAATCCCTCACCCGTTGCTGCTAAACTTGTTGAGGTGTCGCTCCGCACGCCAGAAGGCTGGAACGTGCGTCAAATGCCAACAGATGCCGACGGGAAAATAGGTATACCCATACCCTCAAATGAACCGGTCTCTCTCACGTTTGAGGTGGAGGTGCCACAGGATGCCGCATATACCCAACCCTATTGGACGCGCACCTCTGAGTATCACGACGCTGTCTATACACTAAAACGTCCAGAATTCCGATTCTTACCCTTCGCACCGCCTGAGGTACACGGCGTTGTAACGTATCGTTTGGATGGTACGGATTTCACACTGGCGCGACCGGCACAAACCGTTTCAATCAACCGACCGTGGGGTGAAAGACGGCGGCTCCTATCGGTGGCTCCCGCCATCAGTCTATCTATGTCGCCGCATATCGGCGTTATTCCGATATCCCAATCTGCAACGGCAGATGGGAAAACTGTATTTACCGCCACAGTCGAGGTGCTGAATAACGTGAAAGGTGAAGCAGAAGGGACGCTTTCGCTCACGTTACCCGATGGGTGGCATTCATCCCCTGAAAGCGCATCTTTTGATTTTACACACGAAGGTGCCAGCAAAACCTTTACTTTCGATGTGTCTGCTGCAGGTGTAGCGGCAGGCGGGGATTACACAATTCAAGCCATTGCTACTTATAATGGCGAGGAATACACCACTGGTTATCAGGCGATTGACCATACAGATCTCGAACCCCGCCACCTATACCGTCCTGCTACGATGACGCTTCACGGCATTTCAATTGAACTGCCAGGGGATATGGAAATCGGTTACATCATGGGGGTCGGTGATAGGGTGCCTGAGGCACTCCAACAGATTGGTATCGACGTTGAGATGCTGGATCGTGAAGAACTCCGTACCGGTGACCTGAGTCGATACGATACTATCTTGATCGGTATTCGGGCTTATGCGGTGCGACAGGATCTCATCTCCTATAACGGGCGACTCCTCGATTACGTCCATAAAGGTGGTAACCTCATCGTCCAATATCAGACGCCAGAATTTGATGCAGCCCCCTTCGGTCCCTATCCGTATACAATGGGCAGGCGACCCGAGGAGGTCTCCGAAGAGGACGCAAAGGTGAGCATTTTAATACCAGAAAATCCGATTTTTCAGCATCCGAATCAAATTACGGAGGCTGATTTCAACGGGTGGGTTGAGGAGCGCGGTTCAAAGTTCCTCACTGAGTGGGACGCAAACTATCAGGCACTCCTCACGTGTAACGACCGCGAGCAGGAACCCCAACACGGCGGATTCCTCTATGCCAAGTATGGACAAGGCACCTATACCTACGCCGCTTATGCTTTCTATAGACAACTTCCCGCAGGTGTCGCAGGCGCATACAGGCTTTTCATCAACATGCTCACCCTTGGCAAGTAGTATTCCATCCACATTGGAGTGATAAGTTAGGGCGCATCTGGAAGATGCGCCCATCTTCTTGTAGGAGCGAGTTGTGCTCGCGATTTCTATATTGTGCCTTCTTGTAGGAGCGAGTTGTGCTCGCGATTTCTATACTGCTGACCACTAACTAATCCGTTTCCCACGGTGCCACGTCCCCAACAGGCGGCGGTGCCGGGAAGCGGCTCACAACATCAATTGGTCTACCCACATCGGACGATTCGATTATCCGTTCACATACCTCTAATGCATGCCGTGCCTGTGCCCCATTACAACGCGGATTTCGATCCGATCTAATCGCATCTGCGAAATCCGCAACACCTTTCCCCCAATCCAATCCGGTAAAAGATTTCAGCGGCGAAGGTTCGTCCTGCCACCCGTCTTGCGGCGTGAATTTTTTGATGCCGCGTCCATCGTCGTGTGCTTGCAGAGAGAAACCACCCGCTGTGCCGTGGATTTCATAAGGCGGAATCCCAGAAGCAACAGTAAAGCTGTGATAGATAAGTCCGTGGGCACCCCCCTTTTGTGGAACGTCGAACTCAAGTACACCAAATCCGTGATCCTTCTCATTCACTTCAAACTCAGTGCCTTTCCGGGGTCCTTGGGTTAGCGTTCGTTTCGGAACAGCGAGCCTTGCGAACCCGTGCACCGTCTTAACGGGAGCAATCATCGTCGTCATCGCAGTGAGTGGATACGGCGCGACATCGCGGAAGGGACCCGCATGCATCAGAAACGCATCAGCGTTCGGGTGCCAATGTTCCAACGGACCCCCGAAGTTCCCAATCGCGGAGATAACATCGCCGATTTCGCCTTCCCGTATCCGTTGCCAGACATTCTGTTGAACGTAGCCGAGAATCGCCGATGGCGCACACGCCAATTTCAGACCCATCGCTTCCGCAGTTTCGACGAGTTCGTTCGCTTCGTCGGTTCGGATAGAGATCGGTTTCTCGGAGTAGACGTGTTTTCCAGCTTTCAGTGCCGCCAACGAAACTGGATAGTGCGAGATGTGAATCGTCAAATTCACAATCGCCTCTACGTTCGGATCGTTCAGCACCTCCTCAAGCGATTTGTAGACGCGACCACCATCTTTTTCTGCCAATGCCGAGGCACGCGCCTCATCTTGATCATAGTAACCGACAAGTTCAATACGATGCGGATATGCCTGACACCGCGGCTGATAACCCCCCGCAGCTATCATACCACATCCGACAATCACCGTCCGGACTGGTGTTGTATTAGACATGCAATAAGCTCCTTCTTATATGTCAATTTTTTATGTGCGTATATTTTCTTCTGTAGGAGCGAGCTGTGCTCGCGACATTCCGAAAAAACGTTAACTTATGTAAACAAAAATCGAAACCGAAAACTAAATAGCCTTGGGCTTAAAGTCTATCAAATGACCACACTGATTGCAAGTCCATATTATATTTATTCGGGGCATTCAGTTTTCCTTCAACACAGTCGCTATCAAAGACCTATCCAGTGAAACCCAACACGCTACTAAAGGCGTTGGATACACAGAAATCCAAAAATCCGCGTCAATCCGCTGAATCCGTGAAAATCCGCGATTTGCGGCGTACTCGACCCCGGTGAAGCCCACACGGGCTTCATACCGTTGATTTGGAATGCCCCACGGCATGAATACCGTTGATTCATGCGACGTGCCTTCAGACAATTAACCGAGAACTGCGATTCAGCACCGCATCAGAAGAAAAAAATCAATATTTCCCTTGACTTTCCCATTTATATATGCTATACTTAAAATAGTTATATTCAGAGATGGCAGAAAATCAACAATCAGGACATTGAAAATGTTACACTTTTAGCATTTTTTTTCATAATGGAGACTCACAAAAAAACGCCCACAAACCCTTACAGTGACTGGGTTCGTCCAACGTTACACACTTACACAAAATGTTACACCAGTGTAACATTTTTAACGAAAATTACTTAAAACATACCATTAAGTTAAAATAATATTCGCGCCTATATTTTCACAGAAAATGCGTTTATCTGTAAATCCTGATTCTGAAAAACAGATACACACCACTTTCATAGTAACCCTCCCAAAAGACCTAAAAGTACAAAGCCGTCTAAACCCACGCTACCAGTGGCGTTACAGCGATAATTCCGAGAGGCGAAAAATTCGGATTCATAGTAACGGCAAAAAAACAACCCTTTCATAGATAACCTACGAACCCACGTCACACCTGACTTAATGAGGGTTTTAAAGGCACACTTTTCAAAACGTTACTATGAAAACTATGAAAACTATGAAAACTATAAATCCCTACAAAATCGCACACCAGCCAAGCCCTTAAAAAACCCGCGCCATCCACCTAATCCGTGATTTGCGGCGTACTCGCTCAAATGCGACGTGCATTCAGACAATTACCCTCGAACCGTCCACCGCATACCACGAATAACGAATTGCGAATAACGATAAGCGATAGGCATTTTTCCCTTGACACAAAAGGCAGATACAATGTAGTATATATGCGTAGTTTAGCAACCCAATATTTTATAAATTCTGAGGTGATAAACGTGCGAAGGACCAATCAACTCGCGGCTATTGCTGCTATACTTACCTGCCTGATTCTGTCCGGATGTGCTTTATCGCGCGATATTGACCAGATTGAGGCTTACAATCAATTCGCGATAACAGCAGCACAAGCGCAACTCTGGAACGAGGCAGTTTTCCGATGGAAACAAGTGATTGAGGTTGACCCAGAGAACGCTAAAGCGTATAATAACCTCGGTGTCGCTTACGAAGCACTCGGAAGCATAGATGAGGCTGTCGCTGCTTACCAACGCGCAACAGGATTAGAACCCGATAATAAATACTATCGACTCAACTATCGACGGTGCCGCATACATATCCGGCGAAGCGGGGCTGATGATGAAAATGAACCGCAGTTAGAAGAAGAGGAATCCGAATCTACTGAATAATGGAGGTTCCGGGATATGCAAATGATGAAAAAGATAGGAATCCTCTTAGTAATCCTAACGTGTTGTGCGTGTGGTAGCACGGTCACGCGGGTCTCTATTCCCGTGAAGATCCAATCTGAAATCGACATTAGTCGGTATTCCAACTTCGCCGTTTTGCCGTTTGTCAGTGAAAAGCAGGCGGAGCGCAACGAAGAACTACCACCGGAGGTCGGTGAGGATATCGCCGCAATCCTCCGTAGAGGGTTAGCGCGCCAAAAAAGTTTCAAGGTCGTTAGTACACAGGAAACCACAAGACTCCTTACCGGTGAAACCCTCGGAGAAGAGTGGCTCTCTGATACGAAGCATCTCAGCCAACTCGGTGAGTATTTTGAAGTGAAAGGTGTTATCGTCGGGAGTTTCCGATTTTATTCGGATAGCCGCCCAAGACGCTATTATGGGGAGCGATATTCCATACAACGGCAACGGTACGTGATGGATTATCAAGACTATATGCAAAAGACTTATCTGCTCGCCCTACGTGTGATGATTATTGACGTTGATACCGAGCAGATTATTTGGGATGAGTCATACCGACGGAGCACGGCAGAGGCGCATACCATCGGTTCTTTTATTTTTTCGCAGGTCGGTCCCAGGGAGAACACTATTAGGGAACTCGGCAAGCGTGCCGTATCAGAGTTTACACGTCAAATTTCACCACACTATGAGCGCGAAGATAGATATTTGGTAAAATGAGCAGGAGAGAAAGATGAGTGGTCAGAAAAAAAATCACGGTGGCAATCAGCGGTTTGCGGTTTGCTGTTTGCTATTTGCGACTTGCTGTTTGCTGCTTGCTATTCCGTGTGTCACGTGGGCGCAGAGCTTCGGAAAAAATAAAATTACAGCACAACGGTTCGAGTGGCACATCCATAAGACAGAGCATTTTGATATCTACTACTATCCGAGTGAAGCGAAACTGGTCCCTATCATGGCCGCGATTGCTGAGGAGGCTTACGAGCAACACAGTGCTGATTTTGAACATGAGCTGCGAGACAGAACACCCCTTATCCTTTACAAATCCCACAAAGATTTTCAAGAAACCAACATAATCCTCCAAGAACTCCACGAAGGCATCGGTGGATTCGCTGAACTCTTTAAACATCGCATCGTTATACCTTTCACCGGTTCACTTGAAGCGTTTCGAGAAGTGATCTTCCACGAACTCATTCATATTTTCCAGTACGACATCATCTATCAGAAACCGCATGCCCGTATCTATAGCGGTGAATTCCTCTATTCCGCACCGATCTGGTTCATAGAAGGGATGGCTGACTACTTTGCCGAAGATAACGATGCCATCGGCGAAATGGTGATTCGTGATGCAAGTATGAATAACAATATTGTACCCTTGCCGCAGCTCCACAACTTCAATCGACTCAGTTCACCCTTCGTTGGGTATAAGTTGGGGCAATTGGCGGTAGCCTATCTCACAGAGACTTATGGGCGAGAAAAAATCGCTGAAATTTTGCAAGGCTTACGACAGAGTCGGACGAAGGATATCAACCAAGTTTTCATAGAAGTACTCGGAGTAGAACTTGAAGAATTTGATAAGGCGTGGCGGCAGACGGTCCGAAAACGCTACTGGCCCCTTATTGAAGACAGAGAGTTGCCAGACCTCGTCTCAAAGAATTTAACCGAGAAGTCGCGATACTCACATAATATTAAACCCATCTGGTCACCAAGCGGCGATATTATCGCTTATGTCACAGGAAATGAAGGATTCCTTGAGATTGTCCTCATGTCCGCAAAAACCGGTGAACGCATCAAACGCGTCACCAAGCGGCTTTTCCGAGAGAAGTATGAGGAGATCCGTACGGATTTCGGTGGGTTTGGCAGAAGCCTCGCATGGGCACCCGATGGGGACAAGATTGCCTTCATCGCTAAATATCACGATGCAAACTATCTTCTTGAAGTCAATATCTTGACGGAGGAGTTGACACAATACTTTGAACTCGATTTTGATAACGCTACCTCTCCAGACTATGATGGAAGCGGTGAACGTATCATCTTTTCTGCCCTAAAAGAGGGACAGGCAGACCTCTATATTATTGAATTGTTGACCGGTGAAATCAGGCGGCTCACTTTCGATCCCTTCAACGACACACACCCCTCATGGCATCCAACAACCCCTCAAATCATCTATACCTCTGAGCGCGGTGGTAAGAATAGACTCGTCCTTATAGACCTCAATAATAACACGGAACGCGTCCTGACCGATAATACCTATAACGCCATCAGTCCAACGTGGACACCCGGTGGGAAATCAATCCTATTCTGTTCAGATGCACAAGGAATTTATGATGTCTGTGAACTTGAAATTGGAGAGAAAACGAACGGGCAGGAAAATACGGAGGCAACACAAGAACCCGACGCTCCACAACAGGTTGATAATGCCATGGAAGCGGAACAAATCGTATCCGTAGACGAAGCCGAAAACCCTTTAAAGCCATCTTTAGCGGTCAAACTTACGCGGCTTACCAACATTATGACGGGCTGTTTTAATCCAAGTTTGTCCCCAGATAGAGACCACCTTCTCTTTAGCGCATACCAGAACGGAAAATACGATGTCTATCTCATGGACATGTCCAAAACCATTGAGGAGAAAATGGAAGTCGCAGATGTCGGGGAACCCTCCGCAATTTTAACGGTTGAAGAACCAGAGAATTATAGAATCGCTAAGCGGAAGTACAGTACACGATCCTCTTTCGTTTTGGATGCAATCTTCCCGGATTTCACTTTTGGTGCCGATGGTATCCTGAGAAGCTCGGTACAAATCGTCGGGAGTGATATGCTCGGCAACCATCGCGTTGGGGTCAGTGTGATGAATCAGTCCAGCTATCTCGCACCAGATTTCATCGCACAGTACGGATTTCTGACACACCGAACCGATATTGGCGCGATGATTTATAACTATCATGAGTACCATATTTTGGGCGGTATCCAGAGCAGACGCGGCATTTTACAACGGATTACAGGACTCGGTGCCTATCTCAACTACCCTTTTGACAGATACCACCGCCTCGATTTGGCATTCTCGATGTACTCGAAACCGTTTTCCTTTAACTTCCAAACAAGGGAACCCCTGGATCCCTATGAGGATGATAGAGGTTTACTCACTATTGGTTCTGTCGCCTTTGTTGGGGATACAACCATGTGGCGGGAGTGGGAACCTTATACCGGTTCGCGCTACCGCATTGAACTTGAGCAATCCTTCCCCGCACTCGGAAGCGAGCTCGCACTGACAAACGTTATTTTTGACGCACGCCGCTACTTTGGACTCGGAAGACGTTCCACTATTGCAGCGCGGTTATTGCTCGGCAGCAACTTTGGTGCTGACCAATCTTACTTCTATCTCGGCGGCATTGACACAATACGCGGTTATGATTATGAAGCCTTAGTCGGCACGCGCATCGGACTCCTCAACTTGGAAGTCCGTATCCCCTTTATAGATGTACTGCACTTCGGATGGCCCGTCCCGTGGACCCTCGGCGGCATTCGCGGAATTCTCTTCGCCGATATGGGAGGCGCATGGTCGGATTGGCAGTACGGACCAGAGAACCCGTTCTCGATCTTTGTTTGGGAAAACAATCGACTGCGCCTTGACGATGTTAAAGCCTCAATCGGAATTGGGCTTCGACTGCAACTCGGTGTGTTCTCGGTAGATTTCGCCGCAGCACGATTGACCGATCTCACCGGATTAGAACCCGGTATCAAATACCACCTCGGACTCGGACAAGCATTTTAATGGTTGTCAGGACGTTCGCTACGCTCACTTTCAGTTATCGGTTGTCAGTAACGCATTGTGGCAGATGAGAACGTTTTTACTGCCATAAGATGCTCTTTAGAAAACTGAAAACTAATAACCCTTAGAAAAGGAATACTATGGATTCACGAACCAAACGCATGATTCCCACTATCGTCGGCCTCGCAATTATTGGAGGACTCATTGCCATCTGGGTGAACCTTTACCCGGATTACCTATGGTTTAAGGTAGTCGACTATTGGGGCGTTTACGCTAAAATTCTCACAACAAAAATCGGTGTCGGGGCAGTTGTTGGGCTCTGTTATTTGGTAATACTCTTAACGAATCTTTTCATCATCTACCGATTCACACCCGCCTATCTCAGCCCGGCTTTTATGGGAGGGGCGGACTTCACAGGTGGTGCCGCAGACGATCCCGGTGCTACGCGAAGGTTGATTTATGGTGGACTCACCCTGCTCGCAGTCCTTTTTAGCGTCTTGATGGGCTACACAGCCAGTGACCGATGGGAAATCTACCTACGTTTTCAAAATGCCGATGAACTCGTGTTTCCCGCTGCTACGTCTATTATTATAGAAGGGGATCTTGATTCTAACGAAATTCCTGTCCCACCATTGGAACTTCAAGCAAAAAATATAAAGATTGGGGACCCGATAAATGTTCAGATTGATGGCACAAATCAGGAAGCCCGCGTTGACGCTGTATTGAGCAGTGCGATTCGATTAAATACGTCCGTTCAGATAGAATCCGGGCAAAAAGCGTTTTTCACTTCGCCGGCACGCGACCCGATTTTCAAGAACGATGTCACCTACTACGTTTTTGAAATGCCGTTCTGGCGTTATATCTGCGGAACGCTTTTCGGGATTTTCTTGTTAGTGACCATATTCGCACTCGTCATCTACTTTTTTCACGGACTGGTCACTGGGGATACCAGCCAGTTTCGATTCCGCCCACCTTTCAATGTCAAAGCGCATCTGTTCACCCTTGCCGGGATAACGCTCCTCTGTCGAGCGTGGAACTATCAGTTTGCCATGTATGATCTGCTGTATACCTCAAACGACGTGGTACGGGGCGGCGGTGGATACGCCGCCATACAGGCACGACTTCCAGTCTTGTGGATTATGCTCGGTATCACAGTGCTTTGCGCATTGGTTTTTATCGTTAGTATCTTTCTCAAAAGCAACACGCTTGCTTTCGGTGGATTCGCTGTATTCCTAATCGCCGGTTTCCTCGGACAAGCCTACCCCGTCGCTATACAAAGATGGCAGGTGGAACCCAGAAAACAGGTGTTGGAGTCGGATTATATCAACTATAATATCAAAGCAACGCTTCAAGCTTACGGCTTGGCTGAAAACACCGTGACAGAACAAGAATATCCCCTCACGGAGCAACTCAGTTATGAGGACATAAGAAGCCAGGAGAACGCACCTGTTTTTAACAGCATCCGTCTCTGGGATTGGCGACCCTTACGCAGGACTTTTCGCCAACTCCAAGAATTAAGATCGCAATATGACTTCAACGATGTGGATATCGATCGTTATACCGTTGATGGTGAAATTCGACAGGTGATGCTCGCCGGACGGGAACTCAACATCAACGAACTCCCTGTGGAAATCAGAAATGATTGGTATAAGCAAACCTATACCTATACACACGGATACGGTGCTGTTGTGAGTCCTGTTAACGAAATTGTTGACGGGAAACCGCACATGTATATTCAAGGCTTGCCCCCTATTGACTACGATGAACAGTGGCAGCACCGGTTTAGCGAAACCCCAGGACCCCGTATCTACTACGGTGAACGCACGGATCGTTACGTTATTGTACACCCGGATCGGAGCCAAGGGCTTGAATTTGATTATCCCCAAGAGGGACAGCAGTATGCCGAATATGCATATCAAGGACAAGGCGGGGTACCGCTGAGCTCTTTCTGGCGAAAACTGGTGTATATGCTCAAATTCAGTAACGAGATTAACTTCGTCTTACCGGGTGAAATTTCATCAACAAGTAAAATTCTCTATGATCGGAATATCCGGGAACGCGTACAGAAAATCGCACCCTTCTTGCGCTATGACGGTGACCCCTACGTCATTATCTATAAGGGACGGCTTGTCTGGCTAATTGATGCCTATACCATTACACATCGCTATCCTTATGCCGTTTCTATGGAAGAATTCGTTAGCGAAAGAAGACGACAGATTGCAAATACGCAGCGAAATGCTGAACCCTGGGGCAACTATATCCGCAATTCTGTTAAAGTGGTCGTTGATGCTTACGATGGTTCTGTCGATTTTTACGTCATGGAACGAGAACAGGACCCTATTGCAGAGTGTTATCGTAGAATCTTCCCAGACCTTTTCAAATCTTTTGAAGAGATGCCGGAGGAACTCAAAACGCATATCCGTTATCCGACCTCTATGTTCCTCATCCAAGCGCGCGTCTATCAAGATTATCACATGAAAGACCCGGTAACCTTTTATGCAGGTGAAGATAAGTGGGAGATCGGCAAGGAACTCTATGATAATACAGACGCACAGACCCGGCAAGTTGTCCAGCCACAGCAAAGGAATCCGTTTCTACCACAACAGGTGCCACAAAGTTCCAGCGTAAATGGACAACCCGTTGAGCCTTACTATGTTGTTATCAGGCTACCCGGACAAGAGAGAGCCGAATTCATGTTGATGTTGCCCTACACACCACTCAACAAACCCAATTTGACAGCATGGCTCGCTGCTCGGTGTGATCTGCCCCAATACGGACAACTCTTGGTTTACCGTTTCCCGAAGGGAAAACAGGTCGCTGGACCTATGCAAGTCGAGAACTTTATTAGCCAAGAACCCGATATTTCTCAACAGATTAGTCTCTGGAATACGCAAGGCTCCCGGGTCTTACGCGGTAATCTCCTCATTCTTCCAATGAACGATTCCCTGCTCTATGTTGAACCTATCTACATACAATCTGAAGATGAGAAAACCGCTATTCCCGAATTGCGGAGGGTCGTTATTGGATACGGCAATGAAGTCGTCTGGGGTGAAAGTCTGGATGAAGCACTCGTCAAGATGTTCGGACAGAGAACGACGCTTCAACCCACTACTACGACACCAACGACTGAAATCGCAACTGACACCGGGGCAAATCAGACTTCATTAACAGGCCTTATTCAACAAGCCAGTCGCTATTTCAATCAGGCGCAAGACGCACAACGCGCTGGCGACTGGGCAGAATATGGGCGCGTCCTTCAACTTTTAGAGGACACTTTGCGTCAACTTGAGGGAAATACACAGTAAATGCCTATCGGAAACCATCGGCTGTCGGTAAAGGTACACACTCTTGCTGGCTGCTGACTGCTAAGAAAAGGAGGTGAAACTTATGGCTCTTGATTGGAAACCACGGCATCGGGATATGATTATCGGGGATATCCCGTGGTTAGCCAGAATTGCCGATAAAGCCAACGCGAAGCTGCAGGGCATTATCGGTGAGTATATCTATCCCTGACCGCAAGATAAGTTGTTCCTGGAGGAACACAAGATAAGTGCTGAGGCGTTCGTTGAGATGGTGCAAAATAACCCCTCAGATGATGAGATGATCGCTGCAATGAAAAAATTGGACCGTTAGGTGGCTTTTCGCGAACCGCTGACCGCAAACTGCTCTTCGCGAACCGCGGTCAGCGATTAGCAATTAGCGATAACACGGAGACCTATTTCTTTGGAATTGACAAAGTACCGTGACCAGATTAACGAGATTGACGACCAAATTTTAGCACTACTACAGAGACGAGCTAAAATTTCCAAACAAGTCGGCGCGGCGAAAGCAGAAACAGGCGGCGCGCAAGTCTACGTTCCGAGTCGACAGAAGATGATTATTGAACGTTTGAAAGCGCAGAATCAAGGTGAGTTCCCTGAAGCCGCGCTGGAAGCGATCTGGACCGAAATCTTGTCTGCTTCTCGTTCTTTGCAGGAATCGGAGCGAGTCGCTTTCCTCGGTCCCGTCGGCAGTTTCGGACACGTGGCAGCACTCTCTCATTTCGGGGCATCAACTGAGTTGGTCCCGGTCCGTCCACAGACTGACATTTTCACAGAGGTCGAAACCGGTAGAGCCGACTACGGTGTGGTGGCTATTGAAAATTCAGTACAAGGTACCGTTCGCGATGTTTTGGAACGTTTCCAACGCACGCCGCTGTGGATTTGCGCAGAGACATTCCAACCGATAAAACAGCATCTTTTGTCGATGGTACCCCTCACGGAAATTCGGTGTATCTACTCACACCCCCAACCTTTCGCACAGTGTAAGACATGGCTGAGACGCTATCTCAGTAATGCTGAACAGGTTGAGGTCGTGAGTACGTCTGAGGCGGCGCGGCGGGCTGCACAAGAGCCAGCCGCTGCTGCAATCGCAAGTGAACTCGCAAGCGAAATTTATCAGGTGCCAATCGTCGCAAACTCCATTATGGATGAACCTGATAACACAACCCGATTCTTCGTCATCGGAAAGTATATGCCAGACCCAAGTGGCTATGATCGGACATCACTCTTTTTCGCAATTCCTGACAAGATTGGGGCACTGCACCAAGCCCTTGGCATTTTAGAGGGAGCACAGTTGAATCTGAGTTATCTCGAATCTCTGCCATCCCGAACCAAACCTTGGGAGTATATCTTCTTTGCTGAGATGGAAGGTCATATTGCCGACAAACGCGTCATCGCCGCACTTGGGCAGCTTGAAGAATTATGTCGGGAGGTCAATGTTCTCGGATCTTATCCGCGCGGGACTCTGTAATGTCAACACTAACGCAACGAATTCAAGCACGCGCACACGAACTCGGATTTGAACTCGTCGGAATTATACCCGCAGCACACAGTGAAACAATCGCACGCTACCGGCAGTGGGTCAAAAACGGATATGCCGGGGAGATGCACTATCTTGAGAAGCATCTTCCCCTCAAAACCGATGTCCGCCAACTCCTCGCAGAGGCAAAATCTGTTATTAGTCTCGCAATGAACTATTATACGGTGGATCCACCAAAAGCACTAGCCGAGGATCCCCGACACGGGCAGATTTCTCGGTATGCTTGGGGCGACGACTATCATGAACTTATTCGTGAACGGCTTGTAGAACTCGTTGAATTTATTAAACAGACTGCTGAAGATGAATTGAAAACCCGAATCTGTGTTGATACCGCTCCCGTTATTGAGAGAGAATATGCTCAAAAGGCAGGTATCGGTTGGATTGGTAAGAATACGAACCTGATTCATTGGCGGTCGGGTTCGTGGTATTTTCTCTCTGAGATTCTTGTGAGTGCTGTCTTAGAGTCAGAGGGACCGACGTTCCGTGGAAGTTGCGGCACTTGTACACGCTGCATTGAGGAATGTCCGACAGATGCAATTATTGAGCCGAACCTGCTTGATTCTCGGCTTTGTATCTCCTATCTCACCATCGAACTAAAGGAGAGCATCCCGAAGCAACTTCGCCCTAAAATGGGGAACCTCATTTTTGGATGTGACATCTGTCAAGAGGTTTGTCCATGGAACAGTAAAGCCGTTCCGACAACCGAGCCAAGATTCCATCCACGCGACGGAAACCTTACCCCGAAGCTGCTGTCGCTTATCGACATGACGCAGCAAGAGTTTAGCAGCCGTTTCAAAGGGAGTCCTATCAAACGTGCCAAACGCCGTGGATTCTTGCGAAACGTACTTGTTGCCATCGGTAATTGGGGAGAACGCCGGGCTATTCCCGCGCTCAAAGGGGCATTAGCCGATGACGAACCTCTAATCCGAAGCCATGCCGCATGGGCGTTAGGGAGAATCGGAGGCGACGCTGCCAGACGAATATTACAGACGCGATTGACTGTTGAGACGCAAACAGAGGTTATTGCTGAAATTCAGGACGCACTTTTAGAAACAGAACGATCACCGCGGAGAAACGAAAAAAATGCGTGAAGTAACATCTGAACATCAAATACCGGCTCCCGGTGCAGGCACAAATGGGCTCGCATGGCAGGGAACGTCACTCTGGAGTGTTGAAGGTCCCGGTCCTATTCACAAAATCCACCCGCAGACAGGCGAGGTTGAATTAACACTTTCACCCGCTTTTCCAGGGTCATCTGGTTTAGAGGCGGACGGTGAATATCTCTGGTATAATAGTATCTGGCAGCAGACTTTCTACAAACTCACGGTGCCAACACTTGAAGTCGTTACACAATTTCCATCGCCAGGTGAAGGACCACACGGATTGGCGTGGGATGGTGAACACCTCTGGAGTGTTGACATGAACACCAGTCGTTTCGTGAAGCAGTGTCCCGAAACCGGTGAAATCTTTGCTGAAATGCCCACACCCGGCGGTCGCGCCCACGGACTCGCTTGGGATGGAGAGGCACTCTGGAACGCCGATACAAATGACTGCATCATTTACCGAATCCACCCTGAATCTGGTGAGGTCCTTAGGACCGTTCCATGTCCGGGTGAACCGCATGGGCTTACGTGGGATGGCACAGCACTCTGGTACGGCGATGATGCCGTAAAAACAATCTGTAGACTCAGTGTATCTGAATGAGGTTGAGCGTAGCGTTTTCAGAATTCCCGAAAAATAATGCACCCTTTTCGCCCGAAAATTGTGTCACTAATAAATAGAGTCTTTGTTAGCCAACGGTGAAAAGAAATTTCCGAGCAAATTATCTATTTTTTATTTTTAGGAACCTGAAGGAACATTAAATGGGAGAAGAAAAGTGAGAAAATTGCAAGTAACCATGCTAACCTTATTCCTCGGAATCGGGTTGGTCATGCAGAGCAGTGCTGATCGGGTGCAACTCAACACAACGGCTGCCGTCCTCCAGGACAATCTCGGCGCAAGTGTCGGTATCAGCGGTAATTATGCCTTGATAGGTGTTCCGAAGGATGACACCGATGTCGGTACGAATACGGGGTCGCTTCAAATCTTTCTTCGTACTGAAACAGGGTGGGTGCAACACCAAAAACTGACTGCCAGCGACGCAACAAGCGGCGACCAACTCGGCACAACACTCTCAGTGAGTGGTGATTACGTCATTGTGGGTGTTCCGGGGAAAGATGGGGTCGGAACGAACTCAGGTGCTGCCTATATCTTTACTCGGCAGGGTACGGAGTGGGTGGAACAGGCGAAACTCGTGGCATCTGACGAAACGCCGGGCGATTATTTTGGTATCTCCGTAGCAATTGATGGGGATACTGCGCTTGTTGGGGCGCATCGTGGGAATGAAGTGTTTGCAGATGGGGGTGCCGTCTATGTTTTTGAACGAATTGGCGCCAGCTGGTATCAAACAGCCAAAATCCTCGCACCAGATGGGGCTAACTTCTCATACTTCGGCTTTTCCGTCGCGCTGAATGGGAATACCGCCGTCATCGGGGCAACTCGTGATGATGAAGCCGGTAATGATGCGGGTGCCGCCTACGTCTTTGTACGCGACCAATTTGGATGGACACAACAGGCGAAACTTATTGGCAACAATACGAAGGCAGAAGATAACTTCGGATACGCTGTCGCTGTAGATGGAGATTTCGCTGTCGTAACTTCGCCGCGCAACAGGGGAACCGGCGCGGCTTACATTTATGAACGCGAAGGCACCCGATGGGAGCAGAAAAGAAATCGCATCCGGATCCGTATGATACCTATTGACCATGATGGGGCTACCTCTTTCGGTATTTCTGTGGCTATCAGTGGTGAAACCGCTGTCATCGGAGCCACTGGGGCTATAGTGGGTGAGGAGGAGGTTGGTGCTGCCTATATCTTTACACGAAATGAACCACCGTTTTGGAACCAACATACGAAGCTAGTCGCAGGTGACAGACAGGGCGGTGATCAGCTTGGATTTGCCGTGGCTATCAGTGGGAACGAAATTATCGCCGGGGCACCGAGGCATAGTGCCGGTGGACCCAGTTCGGGTGCTGCTTATATTTTTCAGCAAAATGAAGAGGCTGCCTGGATGGAGACTGCTAAGTTGAGTGACGGCGAAACTGCCTCTGATGATGAGTTTGGAACGGCTGTCGCTATCAGTGCTAATATTGCTGTCTCGGGAGCACAACAAAACGATGACCTCGCACCGAATGCCGGGGCTGCCTATGTTTTTGAGCGGAGCGGCCCGCTTTGGCTACAAGAGGCAAAGCTCACTGCTGAAGACGGGAAGGCTGGAGATCTCTTCGGGAATGCTGCTGCGATTAGTGGTGAAACGATAGTTATCGGGGCACCGGGTGTTGATGATGCCGGACCGGAGGCTGGCGCAGCTTATGTTTTCGTCCGGGCGGTCGAGGAGTGGGTACAGCAGGCGAAATTAATCGGAACGGATATCGAAATGTTCGATAAGTTCGGCTCAACTGTTGCTGTGCATGAGAATACGGCTATAATCGGTGCGTCCGGGAAAGATGAGGTCGGGACGGATTCCGGGGCTGCCTATGTTTTTGTCCGAAGTGGGACTTCTTGGACACAACAGGCGAAACTGACGCACCAAAACGCTGTACTGGGGGATGAATTTGGATCTGCTGTCGCTGTTTATGGCGATAACGCGCTTGTGGGTGCACATCTCAGCGACGCAGCGGGACCCGACTCAGGGGCTGCCTATCTCTTTACACGCACTGGTAACAACTGGACGGAAGAGATCCAACTGTTGCCAAATGATATCGGTGTTGGTGATGAATTTGGTTATTCAGTGGATCTTAACGAAAGAACCGCGCTTATCGGATCGCCTAAGGAGAATCGAAGTCTGGAAAACATGGGGGCGGCTTATATTTTTGTAGAGACGCAAGAGGATTGGGTCCAACAGGCAAAACTCACTGCAACTGACGGGACAGCGGGCGACGAGTTTGGCGCAGCCGTCGCACTACACGAAGATACGGCAATCATTGGTGCATGGAAGGACGATCATCCACTCGTTGATCCCGACGAAGACCCATCGGTGCAAGCCGATAAGGGTTCCGCTTACTCTTTTCTACGCGATGGATTGTCTTGGGTGGAGAAACGCCGAATCGTCTCGGCAGGTACAAACCAATCCGACCTCTTTGGGGCATCGGTTGCAATCGGCGGTGCGTTCGCTATCGTCGGTGCTAAAGGTAATGATAGTGCAGGAGGAAACTCCGGATCCGCTTTTATCTATAACCCAATTGATCTCGGATTCCGCTCTGCTGATGTCCCTTTTTCTGTTGACCCGACATCAAAAACGCTTACGACATTCGGGCATATTAAACAGACAACGATTTTCCAGAACTATCCGAATCCGTTTAATCCCGAAACTTGGTTCCCCTATAACCTATCAGAGCAGGCAGGGGTCACGGTGAAAATCTACGATGTTCGTGGAAGACTTGTACGCCACTTAGATTTCGGAACGCAGCAACCCGGCAGCTACCGCATCCGAGAAAAAGCGGCATACTGGGATGGTAGAGATGGTACTGGAGAAATCGTCGCAAGCGGTGTCTATTTCTATACATTCACCGCTGGTGATTATCAACGCACCCGCCGCATGGTAATCTTGAAGTAAACCGCGGGGCTTATGGACGTGAGCTCGATGAAAAATTGCTCTTCGTACCGCAAACTGTTGGTTTGCGTTTGACACACCACAGATTAACAGTTTCTGCTACAATTTAAGTCTTTGATAAACAAAAATACTGGCGAGGTTTTTTAACCTCGCCACTTCTATCTCGTATCATTCCCATCGCGCCCACACATTCGGCGTGGCATATCCCTCGTTAATATACGGGTCCTCTCCTGCAACCGTGATAACACCCCGATAATTCCGCTGTCCTTTCCAGCCTAACCATGATGCCGTCGAACAGTAGTGACTCACGAGGATACGCCTGAAGGTATCGCTCCGGTTCTTTTTAGAACGGTGTAAAAGGTAACCGTTGAAAAAAAGAACGCTACCGGCTGACATCTCAATCGGGATTTCGTCTGTGTCATCAAAACCCGCAGCTTCATGGCAACTATCAAATTCATGACGTTTATCGTGCGGAAACCGATCATAAATGACACCAGCGCGATGGCTATTCGGTAAGACCCAGAGACATCCATTTTCAACCGTCGCATCGTCTAACGTAATCCACACACCAATGAGCGATCTATCCCGGGTCGGAATCGGGTGTTCATCTTGATGCCACGGGTTACCCGTATGTCCCGGGACTTTGCTTAACATCATTGACTGCATGCACTTCACACCACCATCCCAAAACGGAATGTGCGCGCCTACAATTACGCGAAGCACCTCACAGATCTTCGGATGTTCGATGTAACGTCGTACCAACGGACTAAAGACGTGCGGTTCACCAACGCACATGATTCTATCCAACACTTCCATTTCACTTGCCGTCTCTGGCATCGGTGGAATTGCTTCGCACGGGTAATCCCCGCGAAAGATTTTCAACATCTCTGCTTTCAACGCGTCGCATGCTTCTGATGTGATGACATCTGGAAGCATTAAATAGCCATCGTTAATATAGGACTTGGCCCAAATTCTGCCCGTGTCGGCAGAATTTAACTCTGCTTTACATGGGTTAGACTGATCTTGTGTCATTTTCAAACCTTTTTTAAGTACCGTTCAAATTCCGAATGCCGTACCTTTATTCTGCGCGAATGATCCGCCATGTTTCCGCTTCGTTCGCGAAAACCAACGTCAGTTTACCGGATGTCTGTTCGACTTTCCCATTCGCCTTCGGGCTGTATTGTAATGTGTACCCACCCGTTACGATTGCCGTATCGTCGGCAATATTCGGGTGGATGTCAATATCAGACAGCGTCATGTCAATCTGATGATGAACCTCAAAGAATTGTGATGCCTTTGTTTCAACGTCTTGATAGGTACGTCCATTGGACAAGTATGCCTCTGAGAAACAGGACATAACCTGTCCCAAATCCGCCATATCGTATCCCAGTTCATATCGGTCTAAGACTCCTTGGATAATTTCCTTAATCGTCGGTTCGCCTTGCTTTGTGCTTACCTGAGCCTCTGTCGGGATAGGACGCGCCATCGCTTCTGGCGGTATACCTTGTGCAATCTGCTTAAGCGTATGCACCTCTGGTGCGGCATACCCCCAAACCTCTAATTCTATCACGCGCGCGATACCGTCCACTTCATACACCGGACGACTGCCCGCCATGTGTTGGTAGTTACGCACCGTATCATTTGAAGAGACTGGCACCAACCGTATTTCGCTGGCAATGAGACGTTGACGAACCTCATGAACGCGTTTACCTTTGGTGTTATCTCGTGCTGTATACTGCTTATCTTTCGTGTCACCTGAGGGAATAAGTCCCCAACCCGTGCCGTGCCAATACTCAATCCGATAGTCCTTCAACCCGAATTGCGGTGCCGGATATTGCTCAGAGTCAATTGTCCACATAACAATTTTGCGAATGTCAACTGGTTTGGCAAGCGTCACGGAGATATAAGGACGCTTGTTCAGATCCGAGGTCCGTAGATGTTCTAAACTGCTGCCCCAACCGCTGCCTTCATCCCAAGTCTCAGAAGTTGTATCGCCATCAATCACCTCTTCTGGACGGTGATTGGGAACAGATTGCGAGGCTTCCGCAGTTGCCCCATTCCGACTCAGCGCGAAATTAGTGAAAGGCTGGGGCGGTTCTAAAAGGTGTTCCTGCAAAGTCTGTGATTGACAACCCATTATTGAAAGTAAAACCGTCAGGTATAGAACACATATACGAAGCATCGTTAACCTCCTTTACTAACTATCTTAACACTGCTAAACGTCCAAGTGTTTGCGCGGTCTGTTCTCCAGCAACAGCCCGTATTCTGTAAAAATAGACCCCATTGGCAAGCAACACCCCATCAGCATCTCGTGCATCCCACATTACTTCATTGTAGCCTTCGTTCCCTGAAACCTCTCTTAGCACATTTACCGCTCGTCCTGATGTCGTGTAAATTGTGATAGAAGTCTCGTCTGCATCCAGCGATAACTGATAGGTAAAGGTCGTTTCTCGCTTCAAGGGGTTCGGATAGTTGTAAACGTCCCAGATTCTGAAGGGGGTTTCCTCTGGTGAGAAATCCGCATCGTATTTCTGAAGCGTCTGGTAATCGAAACTCGTTAACCAAGCGGCTTCTGCGTTTAAAGTGCTTAGTAGTTCCGCTTCAATCGTCCGATGTGAGTATCCAAAAAGCGGAACGAACTCCTCAATCCCTTTTATATGCGGTTGTATAGATTTTGAAAACTCTATTGCACTCGTAAGTTTCGCACGGACACTCTCTTCCGTTCCCGGTTCATAACCGAGTGTGATCGCCTCTACTAATTTAGCACGACTCTCAAAAAGTAGCACCCACAACTCCATCAAATGAACGGCATCACGTAGGTCCTCGGCGGCTTCCGAGTCAAACGGCTCTGCGATCTCACTTGCTGCTCGTATCTCGTTTGCGGCTTGTTGTTGCGGTGCCAAAAGTGCCGTAAATCGGTTCACCGCAACTTTTGCAATCTCCAGTTCAGGAATAGCTAACGTATCCTCAACCGCTCGCGGCCCTACCAGATTCCAAAATCGTGTTGCGAGTCCAGCCGAACCGCTACCGTACGTGCCACCTATAGTCAAAGACCCAGCGTAATCCGAAAAATAACTCGCCATGTTCCATCCGTTTACCCGCAAGGCGTTCAAAATGTTGGGTCCCGCTTCACGACCATATCGAGTTACCAACTCGTTTTGAAGAAGTTGAAAATGGTCGAGTTCGATATCCCAATTGAGGCGCGCACTGACAAGTCGATCAAGATATCCCAATCCTTGTGTTGCGCCTTGAACAGTGAATCCACTTAAACCAATAACTTCGGGATTATTGGCGAGTTGCCGAACGCCTTGCACAAACAGGTCGCTTTCCAGCATCCATAGCGGCATTACCTCCTCCACTTCGTGTGAGAGAATGATGAAGCGATGCCCCATTTCACCGAGTGCTCTGATTTGCGGAATAGGCACACCTGCATCAGCGACCGGTTCGCCATCCGCACCCCATTTCCGCGAGAAAATCGTACCCTTCGGTAACTGTCGTGCGTGAATACCCGCTGCGTCCTTAAGCCAGCTGCTGTCATATCCAGAGATATAGAATTTGAAATCCGGGCGTATCTGCCGCGCAGCGTTAATGATGGTGAAATAGACCTGCCAGAGTTTTGCTTGTCCTTGTTCCGTTCTGTCGCCACAATCTGGGCAATCGCATGCCCGCGTCTCGTGCCCCCAGGAGCGGAGATGGAAGCCACTCAGCGCAGGATAGGTACGCACAATCGCCTGAATGAGTTCCCTTGCAAGCGTATGAAATTCTGGCTTTGACCAGCAAAACGGACGATAAGACACTTCATTCCGAGACGCACCGTAGGCTACCGCAGGTCCCAGAACATCGGGACGTTGTTGAATTAATGCCTCTGTCGGTTCACCCGTTACGTACATAAAGAGATAGGCATCAATCCCGCGCCGCTTCAGCGCATCGAACCGATCTTGTAGGATCGCAATACGTTCTCGACGCTGCTCTATCGGTTCATCTTGCAACACCTCAAATGCAGGCGTGTCAACATATTTAAACGCCGTTCCAAATCCGTCTTCAATACCAGTACCCGTCCATACACCTTCCCCGCCACTCATGTTGACGCGGTGACGCGCCAGCCAGTCTGGATCCTCTATCTCTAACACTGCGCGTACAGGATAAAACGGAGCTGATGTTTCGTCCATAAACGGCACGAGTAGGGCTCGCGCCTCAGCAACCGCGACCTCTGGATGCACCGGTGTCAAACCCGTCAACGCTGTAATACAGTTTTCGATGAAACCGTACGCACCGTAGAGGACCCCTCTTTCCGTATGGGCAGTTACAACGATAACGATTTCAGTTCCGACTTCTATTGCTTTTATATGATAACCTTCATCTCCAAGTGCTGCCCCTAATGAGAGTCCTGTGTCTGCCTGTAATTGTGCAATTGTCGGGTTTGATTTTGGCGTACCTAACACAATCACCGTTGGCGTTTCTGTCTGTTGTCGATTGGTGCGGATGTCGAGTTTAGCACCCGTGAATTGCTCGATAAAGGTCTGGATCTCCTCAGCAGCGAATGCTTCCTGCGCCGAAGCGTTCGCCCCGATCTGAAGTGTTGCCCTCGGTTGCCCTGATACTGCAATCGGAATTTCGTTGCTGTTCACGGGCGTAACGAATATGATAAGGCAGATCGCAACGATGAGGATGGGAACGCCGCTTTTATATACTGTGTTGTTTTCAGACATCAGGCACTTTATCCTTTTAGCACCTTTTAGTGAACATGTCCACTCTCAAATTCCTGAAAAAAATAGATCGCGCAAAAGGTCAGGACGAAACCGATGACAAACAGAACTTTCGCAATGCGGCTCAAATCAGTACTTTCGGCGGTATACTTCCCGCGAAACCCGTCCAGGACAACGTGCAAGAGTGTCCCCGCAGCGAACGCTGTCAGATAGTGGATCAGTGCTTCAAAAGTACCTTGAAGCAATTGTTCGCCGAGTAACGCACCGACAACCGGTCCAAATATCAGCGGACTCAATTGCACAAATACCTTGCCAACACTCTGGTTTCGGAGAAGCGCGACGGTGATCAGCGTCCCGACTGGCAAACGATGGATTAATATACCGAATGCAAGCGCACCACCGAGTATCTCTTCGCTCGCTGCGATAACCAAATTGAAACCGTCTGCAAGCGAGTGGAGCGATAAACCCAGCACTGTTAGGTTGATGCCCCATTTACTACTGTTAGTGTCCTGCTTGTGTTCATCGTGTCTGTGTGTTGTGAGGCGTTCAATTGCTGAAATTAGGAAGAACCCGCCCCACATCACGAGGATTGTAACGTATCCAACTTCAGTGTAGAGGTGCAGCATCATTACCAAAACGACACCGAGCACTGAACCGGCGATTACTCCGAAAATGTTTCCGAAGTGTTTTTGCTGCACCTGGGATACAAAAGCGATACCCGCACCGAGTGGGACTGTCACCACCGCAATTGCCAGATAAAATATAAGCATAGTATAACTATAGCAGAATTCGGATTGGAGTGCAATCGAAATTCGACGAGAAGCACATTTATAATGCATCGTCAAAATAGGCTATCTGTCCATATTTTTTTAATTTTATGATTGACGAGTTTGCACATTAATGTTAGAATTGGTATCCACAAAAATGGAAATTCGCACGAATTGGGTCCCCGATGGGATATTGCGTTTATAATTTCTTATACAGTAAAGGACAAACAAAACCGAATGAAAGCAGTAGACAAAATTTTTGATGTTGTTATCGGATTTATGCTCAACCGAGATCTGGAAAGGGAGATGGGAGTTCAGCGTAAATTTCTTAAAGGACGCCTCACTGAGATTCCCGCAAGGATTATTGACAGACTGGTTGATTTTGTAATGGGGGCTCGCTATGCCTACTACTTAGAGATGCGGCGGAATATGCTTGAAGGCGGGATGGTTGAAATGCCATCAAACCTCTTTGATTGGAAAGCACTTGAGCGTGCCAGTGCTTATCTGCGAGTCTACATGGAAGAGTTCCACGATCGGTTCAAGGAAGAGTATGAAGGCAATTTCCTCTCCGAAGATTTCAAAGATTGGTTCCGTTATTTTCATGTTGAGCGTCCGGAGCGCGAGTCAGCGAAAAAATCTGTTTCGGAGGCATTGCTCTCCGACGATTTGCCGAGAGTCTAAGATTATACTGTCCTGAGGTGCCGGATTTTGGGGCCAACTCAAACCGGCATTTCGTCGTAAAACCGTCCATCCAACTCCCGTCCTGTTTTCGATTTGCGTTTGCCTCCCCACTGCTTGAAGAAAAATCGGACTTTAGCATCAGCGCACTGATCACGAATATCGATCACCCAATCTTTCTCCATGTCGCGGGCGCCGGGACCTGATTCTCCGCCTACAATCACCCAATCTATACCGTCCAACGCTAAATTTGGAAGGGCACCAAGCAGGGGTTCCAGTGAGAGAAATTTGATACAGGCATCGGTTTGGCTGAGAGCATCAATCCGATGTGTTACGCGACTGTCTTCAACGCTAACTCCCATCCAAACATTTGACGACCACGGCAGCTTCGGACTGAATTCCAGCAAGCGTTCTGCCCGTTTTGTTAAGACTTGGAATTCATGCCAATGTGCCTGTTCCATGACGGAGAAGACTTTTTGAATGTAATCAAATTCAACCTTTTCATGAAACAGATCGCTCATGGAATTGACGAAAATTCGGCGTGGCTTTTTCCATTTCAGCGGTTCGTTAAGCAGCTCCGGAACAGGGCGTACCTCGTTGGTCCACCGCGGTCCCGATTTAGTATTTTCTGCTAAACCTTCATAAGCCATACCTTTGCCCGAGAATCGTGCCGCTATCCGTTCGGCGTAACAGAACCGGCAGCCATCTGATACGCGAGTGCAGCCACGGACTGGGTTCCATGTAGATTCTGTCCATTCGATTTTTGAGAATTGGGATGCCATTAATTCGCCTCTTATATAGGGAGTGTTAGGTGTGGTGTACGCATTTTCTCTAAGATATCTTCTGCGATTTCAAGTGCTTTTGGAGCGTTTTCCGCTAAAATATCATCTCTTTTTTCCAATTCATCTTCTTCATTGAATAGTGAACCTTGTCGCGCCAATTGATAGAACTCATCGAACCAATCATCTCTACCAAAGAATTGATCCAGAGTCTGGCGTTCGGATGGCAAGATTTTTCCATCTTTTCTCAGTAATCGGTTTATTCCCATACCAATTGGAAAAAGAAGCCATAAATCAATAGCTCGTGTTCTCGCAATTGATTCTATCGTTTGCCACTCTACTTGCATTCCATAGGGATCAAGGAATACCAGTGCCCTGTTGGTTTGCCATTCCCTTTCTTGGCAGAGATCTGTCAAGTATTGGTTCGCATTTTTATTGAAACATTCGATATTGTGGTTTGGAAACTCGCTGGCGAGATTCTTTAAGTTGATATAACTATCTTTATCCTCCTCGATAAAAACGTATTCCCTAAATGGAGGCTTCACTTCGAGAGCTTTCCGTGCAGAGCCAGCAAGAAAGCTTGGTATCTCTATATCCTCGTTGTGTTCCAGTTCACGGTATCCTGTTCCAGCAAAGGCATCTATATACGCGAAATGAAATTCTCTATCTTTCATGATCTGTGTGTAAGAGTGCAGGTACTTGCTCACACATTCCAATTTTTGTTCTGTCCAATTACCACCGAATCTCTGTCCGCGAGTGTTCATATTCACTTCCTTTTTCAGATGAGTAAATTATTACTATATTAAATTATACCAATTTATGTTAGGTTATGTCAAGTTAATTTAAAAAATTCCCTGAACAGATTGGCGCAAAAATTCCAATACAAGCCTATGTCCTTTGTTTTTGTGTAATAAAACTAAAGATTTACAGGTTGAAATTCTCTCACGCTGTTTGAATGGGTTCCGTAGGTTTTGACAATCTGATTGATATTCGTCTTTTAAAACTGATAAAAGGCACGTGCATTTTCCGACATGATTTTCCGTTTCAAAGACGGCGCGAGATTTTTCGGGAGTGCCTGTTCCGGTGAGTCGAAGTCCCAGTGTGGATAGTCAGTTGCAAACATCAACTTATCATCTAAGTCAAGCTGCGCCAGAAGTTGATCGAAGTATTCTTGTTTCGGAGGTTCTTCAATCGGTTGTGTGGTGACCCAGAAATGCTCGCGGATATACTCCGAAGGCAACCGTTTCAACTCAGGCACTTCGTCGCGTAGTTTTTCCCATGCCCGATCAAGTCGCCACATCAGCGGTGGCAGCCACGCGAAACCACCTTCAATCAGGGCAACCTTCAACGTCGGGAATTGTTCAAAGACTCCTTCGCAAACGAGGCTCGTCACCTGTGTCTGAAACGCCTGTGTCATTCCAGCGTGATCTTCAATGTAGTGTGAGGGTCTACCGACAGCAGTAATCGGGCCCACACCGACACCGGTGAAGTGAATCCCGATGGGCAGGTCGTGTTCCACCGCCGCCTCGTACATCTTCCAGTACCTACGTCGTCCGAGCGGTTCCATCGTTCTGGCAAGCAACAGTATTTGCACGAATCCCGGGTGTTCTGCAAGTCGCTTGATCTCCGTTGTCGTGAATTCAGCATCATCACACGCGACAATCATTGACGCGCGGAGTCTCGGTTCTTTCTCAAGCCACTCCTCAATTTGCCAATCGTTCACCGCCCTTGCCCATGCTGCTGCAAAGGCGAGATTAGGCATTTCACAGACCGGTGTCAGGCAGTTAAGGATACCGTATTCAATGTTAAAAGCATCCAGTAGCTGCTCACGCAGAAAGTCGAGATCAGATCCCGGACGGTGTCCAGAGGGAGTCCACGCGTCGTATCTCGCACCGAAAGGGTGAGCACGCGGAATATATGCACCGACGCGATCTGTTGTCCCTACCATACCGTGATGTTTGCGCCACCGTTCAGAGAGATAGGGATACAACACCGTCTCGGAGGCGAGAGTATTATGGATATCGCAGTCGATAACAAGTGGTTTCTCGTGGTGTTCAGGGGTCTTAGTTTTTGGCATCCTTATTGTTCTCCCCGCTGGTGCTGTTGTGTTCTTCTGTTACTTCATCTACCATTTTTTCAACTTGATCAGGTGATAGTCCCATGATATTACCAAACTTCTTTGGCATATTATTCCGATAGGAGCGAACCCAGTTATGGAATTGCTTAGGTGTACGGGTGGTCAGGATAAGTTCTTTAACGCAGCGCCCGTAAAAACTACTCTTCAGGATGCATTCCAAGGAGAACTGGGTTGGAAGCATTTCTTTTACATCCTCCCATAGCACGGAACTCTCTTTGGTACTGCCCCAACGCATGTCAGCAACTTTCCAGGCAGCCTTAACGAAAACTTCGTTTTCCTCTGCATTAGGAAGTACAATAACGTGCCGTAAGTCTGAGGGGATTGGTCGAATGGACTTCGATTCTAGGTCTTCTTGTCTCTGCTGCCGAAGGGTAGCATAGTCCTTTTTGATTGCTTCAACAGCTTTGCCTGTACGGATTGATTTGTAGTTCAGGTATCTGTTAAGGCGATCAGTAACTTCTTCACTGTTCCCTTTAATGAAGTCTAATTCACATACCTTTCCATCTTTGTAATTTTCTTCCCCCATTTGAGAAAAAAATTGCCATTGTTGCCCATTAGTAAGGACAGCGATTGGTATACCTCCGTAGTCAAGAGCGTATTCAAAAAGCTGCTGTTCCGCCCATCCAATTTTTCCAACTTGTTTAACTTCAATGAAAACACAGGGTTCCGACGGTGGGTGACACAGAGCAAAGTCTACTTTCCCACTCTCGACTGTACACTCGGGGACGACAATTTGGATCTCAAATATTGGCCAATCCATTGCACAGAGCAACCTCAGCACAATGCCTTGCGAGACTGCTGCTTCGTTTTGAAATTCTCTTTTTTTTAATTTATCCCGTATGTCGTCAATGTGTTCCTTAAGGGTCATCGCTTAACAAGTTGTTCCTTTCAGTATGGTAGTGAGGCAGATCACTGGATGCTTTGAATCAGTTGCATGTTGCCGCGCAGCCATTCATTGACCATTTCCTCAACATCCTTACCCTTCTCATCAGCGAGTTTACGCATGAATTCATCAATATCTTTCTCCAAATAGATAGGGAGCTTAAAGACGGCTTTTGGGTCGTAGAACTTACCACGTTCTGCTTTTGAGAAGTCATATTCTGCTTTCATAGATTAAATTCCTCATACTGTTCAATTTCTCTTCGCGTTGCCTTGCGAGCAGAGATGATACGGATGCTCACATCTAAGTTATTTGTTTCTCTGAAGGTGTGTACTACCACAAGTAAAACACCATTTCTGTCTAAACCTAAGGTCAGCCAACGGTCTTCATTATCGCTGTGATCTTCATCAAAAATAGAGAGTTGATTGACATCCCGAAAAACGGCTGTTGCGCGTTCAAAAGAGACTTTATGCTGGAGGCTATTTTGTTTCGCCTTTACGGGGTCCCATTCAAAATTATAGCGCAAATTAATTTTCCTTTATTGTGAGTGTTTTAAGTATACCACGAAGTTTATGAACTGTCAACCTTTGAAAGAAAGCAGCCAAACACAGTTTGGAAAGGGTTGATCTGCTGTACGTTTATCTCTTATCCCTTAGGCTACACATTTATCGGTTCTTAACGTCTCTTTTTCTCAAAGTATAAGTTTCTGACTCGGCCCCCAGTCAGCCTAAATCCCGTAACGCGCCCAGCATCATCTCGTGTAAAACGCACCTCTGGAAAAAACCACACATCTCCAACGAAATGGTCATCAGCGTAAGTTAGCAATATATCATCGTGTCGTCTGTGTTGTGCCACAAGCTGATCTCCACACACCCTGATGGTATACGTTGTATCAAGTTCGTCAGTATAATAATCGCCCTCGAATTCTGCCAGCTGCTCTGGTGCCAACGGTTCAGACTTGGTATCTTCAGCAGATTCTTCTGTTTTATCAGGTTCAAATGCTTCTAAAGGCGCAAGCGCATCAGTGAGATAGATATCCGCAACCTTTTCTGCCAAACGGAGAGGGTTAAAAGTATCCAGATTGCATAAGATGACAACCCCAAATTTCTGGTCCGGAAAGTGAATCAAATGACTCCGAAACCCCCGCCACGATCCGCCGTGTCCGACTGTTTTCACCCCTCTGTATTCACCGATGTTCAACCCAAGGGCGTAACTAATTTGTTCTCCATTGTTAAGCACACCACGCTGATGCATCTCCGCAATCACTGTTCGTCCACCGATACGTGCAGTCTCAAGGTTCAAAATCCATTTCGCCAAATCTTCTACCGTTGAATAGAGAGAACTCGATCCGAGAGCAGTCGTATTGTTAACGGCGTGTTTAAACCCACCATTTTCCACGGTTTGATATGAATACGCTCGGTTCTTCAGAATCATTTCATAGTCGGCGTGAAAATGACTGTGAATCATGCCGAGAGGCGTGAAGATATAGGTGTTCGTCCACTCGCGAAACGAATCTCCCGTTACCGTTTCAACAATTTCTGCCAGTAGATTGTACCCTGTGTTGCTGTATAGATATTCTGCCCCCGGCTCAAAATTGAGTGCCTTCTGATACCGGACCATTTTCAAGATGTGTTTAAACGAGATTACATCGTCCATTATATCACCGGCGATAGAAAGTGATTGTACCCAATCCCGTAATCCGCTGGTGTGATGCAAGAGATGCCGAATGGTGATTGTATTTCCAAAGTCAGGGAGGTCGGGTAGGTGCGTCCGAATGTCGTCATCTATCGACAGTTTCCCTTGATGAGACAAAGTGAGAATCGCAAACGCTGCAAATTGCTTGGATACTGAAGCGATGTCGAAGATGGTCGTTGGAGTAATCGGAATGTCATATTCAAGATTCGCCATCCCGTACCCCTGTTGATAGATAGTTTCACCATCTCTGGTAATTGCTAAAGCGGCACCGGGAAAATCTGGACGGTTCCATTCAGCGAATAGTTGATCGACTTTTGCTTCAAGTGTGTTATGAGTAGTCATAGCCATTTCCTCTTGGTGAAAGGTTTAGCATCGTTTTCGCATCACCTATTTAGAGTCGATAAAACTCCCGCGCATTTTCAGACAAGATTTTGCGTGCCAGCGATTGCGGCAACTGTGTAGGGAAAGCCTCCTCAGGCGAGTCGAAGTGCCAGTGCGGATAGTCGCTCGAAAACATCAACATATCTTCCGAATCAAGCTGCCCGACAATCTGAAGCAACTCCGCTGCTGACGGGGGCGCATCAATCGGCTGAAGCGTCATACGGATATGTTCTCGGATATACGCCGATGGCGGTCGCTTCACCCACGGCGTTAGACTGCGCAAACCGCGCCACTCTTTATCGAATCGCCACATCAGCGACGGCATCCATGTAACGCCCGTTTCTATGAGTGCGACGCGTAAATCAGGAAACTTGTCAAAAGCACCCTCCGATACGAGACTCAACACTTGTGCCTGAAATACCTGCGACATACCGACGTACTCCTCTAAATACGTTGAGGGCCACCCTACAGATGTCGGCGGCAGTCCCGGCGCACCACCGTAATGGATACCAACGACGAGGCCATGGCGCACAGCGGCGGCGTAGATGGGATGATAGCGTCTATTACCATAAGGTGCTTGGGACCGAGCCGGTAACATTATCTGGACAAACCCCGGATGTTCACCGAAACGCTCAATTTCTCGGACAGCAAGTTCAGGGTTTTGACTTGGAAGAATCAGTGAACCCCGTAACCGCGGTTCAGCGTTGAGCCAGTGCTCAATCTGCCAATCATTGACCGCCGAAGCGAGTGCCGCTGCAAGGTCTTCGTTGTGTACACTTTGCACCCGGAACCCACAGGTGAGTATGCCGTATTCGACCTCCCAGAAATCGAGGGCATGCTGGCGTAAAAGTGCCAAATCCGATGCGGGACGATCTTCTGTCGGATGTGTGATCTCTGGACGGCTTGAAGTCGGCACACCGTCCGGATAGTCGTCCGCATCAGGGCCAGGAAAGCCGGATTCTGCGCAATAGTCGCACCAGTAGTCGGGTAAGTATGGATAGAGCATTTCGAGAGACGGGAGTCGGTTGTGGAGATCGCAGTCAATTATAGGCATTCCAGTCTGAACGAAACTCGGTTTTCCGTTCTGTATTCCCATTATATTTTCCTTTTAGGTTGTACCGTTGGTTTTTTATCTGCCGCCGTAAGTGTGCCAGAATAGTATGTGTTCGTCCTCACATTCCTGCGCTTTTATATAGTGGACAAGTCCCGCTAACGTCTTACCAGTATAAGTATTTTCGAGCGTGATACCTTCACATTCAGCCATCAGTGCTACCGCACGCATACCCGCTTCCGTTGGGATGGCGTATCCCTTTCCGAAATCGTCGTGCCAGAGTTCAATGCGACGCGGATTGATATAATCGACATCCACCGCACCGATGAGCCGTAAGGTCCGCTTGACCATACGGGAAATTGCCCACGAATTCGCCACAACCCAGTCAGCGACACGAATACCGACAATTTGGGTTCGCAGTCCGGCGAGCCTTACACCGACTATTAAGCCCGCAATAGTGCCACAAGTCCCCACCGGCACGAAGATAAACCGCGGCTCTGGCAAGATACCTTCCTCAATCTGTGATTTCAATTCTAAAACGGCTTTCATGTAGCCGACAGAACCGAGTGGAGAAGAACCTCCCGCTGCGATGAAATAACGTTCCCCACCGATTCCAAGCACCGTCTTCATCTGTTCATACCCGTAACGAGCAAACATGGTACGCATGTGTTGTACCTCATGAACCCGATCTGCTTGCTCACAAATTGTACGGTAGTTTGTTTCAGAATACTCGGTAGGCGGTTGTTTAAAAAGCAGACATTCCACGCGGAAGCCAGATGCTTTGCCGTAAACAGTTGTCGCTCGGACGTGATTGGAGCCTGTTGGACCGATTGTAAAGAGTGTTTTCCTTTCAGTTCCCTGCGAGTGTGTTTGCGCTGCTGCGAACATATACTCCAGTTTGCGCACCTTATTGCCGCCCCCCAGTGGACCGCTCAAATCGTCCCGTTTTATCCAGAGCGATTCGAGTCCAAGGGCGCGCTCAAGATTTGAAAGACGCTGCACAGGGGTTGGAAAATTTCCAAGCGAAAGATGTGGGATTGATTCAATCATGATTACACGATACCGCTCTCAATTATTTGACCCGCAACGTGTCTACCGAGTGCAGCGATAGTCAACGTTGGTGGTATTCCAATGGAGGTCGGAAAGAGACTCGCGTCGGCAACAAACAAACCTGGCACTGCATGAGATTCCCCTGAAAGTTTAACAACGGATTTGTGTCGGTCTGCACCCATCCGAAGTGTCCCTTGGGGATGACTTGACGCCATCATAATATCGTTTGGGGCAATGCCGCGTTGACGAATAATCTCAAGATCCTTTTCCGTTTTAATACGAAGATGTTCTGTATAGGGCATGATAATCTCTGCCGCCCCTGCAGCGAAAAGCAGACGAGCAGCATTAATTGCGCCTTCTACCAATACCTGTTTGTCTGAATGCTGCAGACGATATGAGATATTTGGTGTGCCCGTGTGATTTATGGACACCCGTCCTGTTGTCTTATCGTGTAGGAGGACGAGAAGCGCAGCAATATGTTGGTAGCGTTCCATCAGTGCTTGATGACTTCTACCGAATCCCGGCAGGCTTGCTGCAACGATCATCTCTGAACCGAAAGCAGGCATGAGCAGGTAACCGCTGTCTGGTGAACGTCTCAGGTCAAAAAACTCGTCGATATAGTAACTTTGCGGGATACCAAGATGTCCATCGATCGTTTCATTGAAGATGCCCCCCACAAAGACCGCAGGATGCAGATGGAGATTTCTTCCGACCTGTCGGTTCGTATTCGGTAACCCGCTTTTTAACCAGAGTTGTGGTGAATTGATAGCACCGGCCGCTAAGACCACTGCCCTGCTTTGAACGTAGAGTGTACCTGATGGCAGCCGCGCCGAAACACCGACGGCTACCTTCCGGCTTATATGGATTTTTTCTGCCACACAGTTGCTGTAGAGCCGTGCCCCTGCTGCAAGTGCCAAAGGAATATATGTGACCGCCATGCTCTGTTTGCCTGTTCTTGTCGGTTCAGTCTGAATAGATTTGGAATCAGGACATCCAAAGAGACATCTCGCGCCACACGTAGCGCAAGCACCGCGATTATGTCTTTGCAGTCCACCGCGCCACCTCATCTGCTCGCACCCGCGGCGGATAACGGCATTTAAGCGATTTACATCTGTTTCTTGCATCTGTGTAACACCAAGCACCTGCTCCACCTGATCAAAGTAAGGCCATATTTCTCGAACACCCCATCTGTCCAGTAGGACTTGCGGGGGACGGACTGCATAACAGAGATTATGGACTGTTGAACCACCAACCCCTTTACCTTGTGAGATAACGATTGCACCGTCGCGTGTAGACCGTAGACCGCTATCCCAGAAAAGACGACGGAGCATTTCCGGTTCATAAGTGCCAAAGGTGGTTGGGTCGTGCTGTTCTCCCGCCTCTAAGATAATTACCGAGAGTCCCGCTTCAGCGAGTTCCTTTGCGACGACCGCACCACCAGCACCAGAACCGATGACGCATACGTCTGCGACCTCTTTCTCCTCTATTTTCTTTTTACGCTGTGAAAAGCGAGCAGCGTTGATGACACTGGAAATCCGGGATTGAGATTTATTCATAATACTGAAAACTGACGACTGACAACCGATAACTAATTAATAGACTGCATTTCATATCTATGATAGCATATCTACACGCGTCTATCAACCCACTAAGTTTCAAGAGGCAAAGGAGAGTACCCATGGAATTTGTTCAGTTGACAGAGGCACACCGTCAAGAATTTGAGGAAAACGGTTATCTCATCGTACGTTCCGCAATTGATAACGACATGATTGATCGCTTGACAGCAACCGGGGATCGGCTCATGGAGTCGTTTGAGTACCACGGCTATTACGCACATCGGCGTTACGGGTTGGTGCAAGAATCCGCCTTCGCTGACCTTGCGACACAGTCAAGGGCTGTCCCATTAATCCTTCAACTGCTCGGTACAAATATCCATATTACGAACACCGCGCTTATCTACAAACATCCGCAGGCACCTGAGAAACCCGACAACCGTAACTGGCATCGAGATGTCGGTGTGCATTTAGATGTTGGACACGAAGGGTGTCCGCGCGTTGGTTTAAAGGTAGGTTACTGCTTAACAGATTTCAGTGTGCCGAACTCAGGAGCAACATGGTTTATCCGAAGAAGCCATAAGTTAGGGGAGCCGTTACGTATCCCTGAAGGTGAGGTTGATCCACCAGTGTATGATGAACCGCTGCTCCGAGCAGGCGATGCGTTTCTGTTTGAGAGTCGTATCTACCATGCCGCAGGGCTGAATTTCAGAAAAAACATCTCTAAGGTCGTCATTTATGGATACCACTATCGTTGGATTAAACCCGATTATTATCTCCGGTATTATAATGATACACTGCAACCAGAAGCAAAGTTAGTGGAGAGTTTAGACGACCTCGGCAGACAGTTTCTTGGCGCATCCACAGATACACAGGGTAGACTTGACCCAAATGGCGTTCATTGGGCTGGAGCGGAATGGGCAAAGTCGCACAATCTGGATTTGGAACAGGCGCCGCAGACTGTGACAACTTGATACATATAATGGAGGGAGAGAATGAAAGAAGTCAAAGTAGGTATTGTTGGATGTGGTGGTATCGCCGGAGGTAAACATCTTCCCGGTCATAAGGGGGTCGAAGGTGTTTCGATTATCGCAGCATGCGATATTGACGAAGCACGCGCAAAAGCGTTCGCCAAACAGCACGACATTCCGTACGTTTTCAGTGATTATGAAGAATTAGCTGCAATGGATGAACTGGATGCGGTGAGCGTTTGCACACCGAATAACTTCCATGCCGGTCCGACGATTGCTGCCTTGAACGCTGGAAAACACGTTATCTGTGAGAAACCCATTGCCGCCAATGCAATAGACGGGCAGGCGATGGTAGACGCGCAAAAAGTTAGTGGTAAAGTGCTACAAATTGGGCTACAGTCTCGCTTCCGCGCTGAGGCACGTACGTTGCGCAAACTTTACGACGAAGGATTTTTTGGCGACATCTATTATGCCCGAGCAATGTCGGTGCGCCGACGCGGTGTCCCTGCTTCACCATCGTTTCTCAGTAAAGCCATCGCGGGCGGTGGTCCGCTCATTGATATCGGTGTGCATATCCTTGATGTTTTGCTTTGGATGATCGGTTGTCCGAAACCCGTTGAAGCGTTCGGGATGGCAACCAAAAAGTTTGGGCATAGAGAGAATGTTATCAACCCGTGGGGTAAATGGAACCCTGAAGAATTCGAGGTAGAAGATTTTGCAATGGGAACAATCCATTTTGAAGGCGGTTTGACAGTAACCTTAGAAACCGCATGGGCATCGCATATTGAGAACATCGGCGGCACTTTTTTCATGGGGGATTTAGCCGGTGCGACGTATGAACCGCTTCAGATTTACCGCGATAAAAACGATGAGATGGTGAATTACAAGCCGAAACTTCTCACAGGTTTGCTGAGCGAATTTGAATCGTTCCACAAAGCAGTTCGAGAAGGATTACCATCTCCTGTACCGGCAGAAGAAGTGCTAAACATCGCAAAAATCTTTGATGCGATCTATGAATCCGCTCGAATCGGACGTTCGGTACCTATTGTGTAAAGTGAACTTCTTTATCCAAACGCTTGTAGGCGCGTTCCAGAGCGCGCCTATTCTTGTGTCGGTCTTTGGTAACTCGCCTGTACAACTGTTTTAATACCACCACGGATGTTAAAATCACCAACAACTTCCGCCTTCCGTGGGCGACACGCTTCAACGAAATCCTCAAGCACCTTGTTCACCACGTGTTCGTGAAAAATACCGACATCCCGAAAAAAAAGAAAGTACTCTTTCAGCGATTTCAGTTCCACACAGTCCTGATCCGGCACGTAAGTGATGCAGAGTGTCGCGAAATCCGGTAACCCCGTTTTAGGACATACCGCGGTAAACTCTAAATTGGTAATCTCGATTGTGTAATCTCGGTCGCTATATTGATTTTCCCATGTTTCGATTGCGGGTGTTTTCAGTTGGCGGATATGGGTTTGTAAGTCATCGTAACCAGTTGACTGGCGCATTCTTCAAGTCTCCACGTTTTAACTGCGGGTATTACTCTACACGGGGACATGCGCTGACGACACACTGGCGAGGGCGAGGCGATCTTTTTCCGCATAGTCCCGGAGGAGTTCGTATGTGCAATAGGCGGGTTCTGCATTGATAAGGGCGCAAACAGGATCGGCTTGTGTGTTTCCGATCTCAAAAAGTAGCTTGCCATTCGGTGCGAGGTATTGCGGTGCTTCCGCAATTAATCGTTGAATCACAGCAAGACCGTCATCCCCTGCAAAGAGAGCAATCTCAGGTTCATAGTCGCGGACATCAGGACTCAAGCTCTCCCGTTCCAGGTTCTTGATATAGGGTGGATTGCAAACTATCCAATCGAATTGTCGCTCTTCAGAGGGCTCTATCGTCTTTATCGGTTCAAACAGGTCCCCGGACATAAACGTAACCTGTGCTGAGCACGCATGTGTTTCGGCGTTTTGTTGTGCGACTTCAAGGGCGGGTTCGGATATATCGGTTGCAACAATGTCCCACGCTGACGCGTGTACGGCAAGACTCGTGGCAATAACACCACTACCTGTGCCGATTTCAAGCACCCGCTGCGGTGTATCCGTTTTTGTTGCGAGGATCGTTTCAACGAGTTGTTCCGTCTCGGGTCTTGGAATCAAGACCCGTTCATCGACGTAGAAATCTAAAGATAGGAACTCTTTTCGATTCGTTAGGTAACTGACGGGTGTACGTTCAATTCGCCTTTGAATCAGTTTGCGAAAAGGTGTGAGGTGTTCTTGGAAGACAGGCATGTCGAAGTCGAGATAGAGTTGCAAACGACTTTTATTTAACAGATGTCCGAGCAGAACTTCGGCATCTAACCTTGGCGTTGGGATACTGTGTTGTTCAAAATATCCAGATGTCCAGTCGAGTAACTCCACCACGCGCCATATCTTATTGGGCATTATTTAAGATTCCTTGGTCGGCGTGGATTAAGCTTCTTTCAACTTCTCTGCTTGGTCAGCCGTCGTCAACCGATCGATGAATTCCTGTATGTCTCCGTCTAAGACGGAATCTAATTGATAGGTACTGAACTGGATCCGATGATCCGTGACGCGAGATTGCGGGAAGTTGTAAGTGCGAATCTTTTCGCTCCTATCCCCGCTTCCGATCATTGACCGCCGCGTCTCCGATCTTTCACTGTTAAGTTCAGCCTGTTTTTGCTCTTGGAGGCGGGCACGGAGAATCTTCATCGCTTTGGAGCGGTTTTTGTGCTGAGATTTCTCATCTTGGCACGTTACAACCAACCCCGTTGGGATGTGCGTAATCCGGATAGCCGAATCGGTTGTGTTAACGCTCTGCCCACCGGGACCCGAGGAACGATAGGTGTCGATTCGCAATTCGGTTGCTTCATCAATTTCCAAATCGAGTGCTTCTGCTTCCGGGAGGACGGCTACAGTCACAGCAGAGGTGTGGATACGACCACTCGCTTCCGTTGCTGGAATTCGTTGGACCCGGTGAATGCCACCCTCATATTTCAGTTGACTGTATGCCTCTGCGCCTGCAATCGAGAAGACGATCTCTTTAAATCCTTTTAACCCTGTCGCATTTGAATTGAGAATCTCAAGTTTCCAGTTTTGACGCTCGGCGTATCGGGTGTACATCCGAAATAACTCAGCCGCAAAAAGGCTCGCCTCTTCTCCACCAGTCCCTGCCCGAATCTCGATGATAACGTTCTTTTCATCGTTCGGGTCTTTCGGAATCAGGAGCAGCTTCAGTTCCTCTGTTAATTCTTCCTTTTGCGCAGTGAGGGTTTCCAACTCTTCTTCTGCTAACCCAACTATTTCCGCATCCGTTTCCGATTCCAGCATGAGCAGCGTCTCTTCGAGTGCCGCTTCTAACTGCTGGTATTTCTGATAGGCGGATACGATAGGCGAGAGTTCGGCGTGCGTTTTGGATAACTCCATTAACCGCTGTTGATTGGAAACTTGCGCTGGGTCGCCGAGTGCTCTTTCAACTTCAGCGTATTTAGTTTCGATATCCTTAAGTTTTTCAAGCATTTTATCAAACCACTATTGTTAGCTATTGAAAGTAGAAGATATTGCCACTATTTTCGTAAAAATTACCCCGTGTCTGCTGTTGTAAGGACACGGAGACTTTTACTTGTTCTACTCAGTATCTTCAGTATCTTCAGTTAGCCCATAGCGTCGACGGAAACTTTCAACGCGCCCGGCAGTGTCAATAAAACGAGCTTGCTGCCCGGTGTAGAATGGATGACATTTCCCACAGATATCCACTCGCATTGTGGATTGGATCGCGAGCGTTTTATGGGTCGCGCCACAGACGCATGTGATAACACATTCTACCATTTCCGGGTGAATTTCAGGTTTCATAGTATCCTTCCTTAATTTTGAGAATATCCGAATTACGGGTTGCTATTCGGCTGAAAACTTCTCAGTATTCTTATGAATGCGTTTTTTGAAGTACGCATCGGTAGGCGCGTAGCACACGCTTACCGTTTTAAACGAGCGTTGTTTCTCGCAGTAGCATTGCCATAACCTGCGTTATCGACCATCCCTTCGAGAAACTCGTCATTCGTACCAGTTTTACCAAGTTGTTCAACGAGCATTTCCAGGGATTCCGCGCTGTCCATCTGGCTTGTGAATCTCCGCAGTACCCAGACTTTATTAAGCACGTCGGGGGCTAACAAGAGTTCTTCACGACGGGTTTTTGACCGTTCGATGTTAATCGACGGGAAAATCCGCCGATCCAGTAGGGAGCGTTCCAAGTGGATTTCCATGTTCGCTGTTCCCTTGAACTCTTCATAGATCGCTTCATCTCCGCGACTTTCAGTTCCTATAAGAACTGAGGCTATGATTGTAAGACTGCCGCCCTCTTCAAACTTTCGCGCCGCGCCGCAGAATTGACGAGGTTTCACAAGTGCCATTGCATCTATGCCACCGGTCAACGTTTTGCCGCTATGCGGTGCCGTTAAATTGTAAGCACGCGCAAGACGGGTCAGACTGTCTAAGAGGATGACGACATCTTTTCCGTACTCAGCCCATCGTTTCGCTTTCTCAACCGCCATTTCAGCGACTTGGATGTGTCGTTCCGGGTATTCATCGAAGGTCGAGCTAATTACCTCTCCTTTGACAGACCGTGCGACATCTGTGACTTCTTCTGGACGTTCATCAATCAAGAGAAAGATGAGGGAGACTTCAGGATGATTCGATTCGATACCTGCGGCGATGTTCTTCAACAACGTGGTTTTACCGCTGTAAGGTGGAGCAACAATCAATCCACGCTGTCCTTTACCAACAGGTGCCATCAAATCCACCATACGGGTCGCGAATTCCAGCGTGTTGTGTTCCAGTTTCAATTGTTCCTGCGGGTAGATAGGGGTGAGGTTATCGAAAAGAATTTTCTGCTTGACAGCTTCCGGTTTTTCGCCGTTGACTTTCTCAATCTGTAGCATCGCGAAGTACCGTTCTGCTTTGTTTTCCGTCTTCTTCGGCGGACGGATTACACCTTCAACGACGTGCCCCGTCTGCAAATCAAATCGCCGGATTTGCGATGACGATACGTAAATATCCTCATTGCTTTGCAGATAATTAGAGCGCGGTGAGCGGAGAAAACCGTAGTGTTGATCCCGGTCATCTAAGATTTCCAGAACACCACCCCCATAAAATTGGGTGTCTCCCTCAGATTTAGCCTCTATGATTTCGTTAATCAATTCCTCTTTCCGAGACCCGGTGTATTCGATCCCGAGTGTCAGTGCGAAGTCTTTGAGTTCCGAGAACTCCATTTCTTGGAGCTTGCCAATGTCCAAGCTCTCCATAATTTCTAATACTCCTCATTGTGCCCGGTTCCCAAATAATCATTCCACCGTAGTGTTCGTCTGACAACCTAGCGTGTTCTTTATTCCCACTTACATACGCCGTGTTTACGGAAAGTTGTTGCGACTTGAAATCCATCGCTAACGTGGGATTTGCAGAACAGGTTAAGAATGGAAGCAGGGCTGATGCTATAGGATAATTGACTGTTGGTTTCTATCGCTTTCGGCACACGCTTAAAAACGCGCCTGCCGGATTTCCCTATACTTGTTTGGTAGTACGGATGTATAGGATTGACACACGAAGACCGGGGTTCTCTACAAAGCAGGTAAGCTGACATGACACCTAATTTAATATATGAGAGATTGCTGTCGACATACGCAGCACAGCAAAATATCAGGATATACAGGGTATCGATGGAGTAGGTGCAGTGTTGCCCGCGGAAATGTCGCTCGTATGGCCGTTTCACAATGCATGCGAGTAGTTAGTTTTACCTGAAAATGCAACTTCTGGACTTTTCATATTCGGAAAACAGATCGAAGCCGGCATTGCACACAACGTACTACAGCCAGTGACTCGTTTTTCCTCAAAGCACGCTTTTCTCAGCGGCTTGCGCCGTTTATGAGGTAAAATTTGTGAATTGAAACGTGCTTCGCGCTAGGAAGTTAAGAACTTTAATTGTTAATTATACCGAATTGAATTAAAAAGGTCAAGTTTTTTTTCAAAGAAAAAACATTTTTCTGAATTATTCTGTTAAGGCGCGGTTGAAAAACCGCGCACTTCGCCTATTCTTCGCCGTTACCCTTCAACTTTTTAAGGTGACGCCGGACCTTCTGGTTATACTGGTTGTTCGCCAGATAGCCCTCCCAGAGGGCAATCGCGTCATCATTATAGCCTTGTGAGACATAGTACTCACCAAGGGCTATCAGCGCAATGTCAGAAATCGGGTTTTTCTCAATCGATGCTTTGAATTCGGCGACGGCAGTTTCTGTATCACCGTTAAGAAGTGCTAATTCGCCTCTGCCGTAAGGTATCAGCGCGTGATCGAGGTATTCTGCCGCCAGTTCATCAATCATCTTTTGGGCATCTTCTTCCCGATTCAGATGATGCGTTGCGCGTGCAGCGAGGACCGTTGCATAGACGACTTGATTCTGAAGTTCTCGCTTTTCAGCATCATTTTCTGACTTACCGAGCAACCGTTTTGCTGTACGAGCAGCGGCTCTATACTTCGCGCGTGCTTGGACGTAGTTGCCGTACTTATAGGTAAGGTCGCCGAGCGTTTTTGAACCGGTGTAGGAATCGCCTTTCTGATCAACGAGATCCTGAAATATCGCAGCAGTTTTCCGATCCTTCAGTCGATAGTGTAGCACTTCGGCGAGGCTTTGCATCGCGTCAATATTCTGCGTATTCGCAGCAACTGAGCGTTCAAGCACCTCACGTTCCTTTTCAGGTTCACCTAATTTTTGGTATACGAGTGAGATCAACCAATAGATCTCAGAATCCTTAGCCCGCGCCAACCCAATGACGGAATTGTAAGTTTCCAGTGCCTGCTCGTAGGCTTCGGAGGTATAGTGCGTACGTCCGGTGTTAATAACTGCTTCAATGACCCCGCTATCTCGCTTTGCTGCTTGTTTCAGTACCTCTTTTGCACGCTGGTGCATCCCAACTTTGCGGTAGCAAATTGAGAGTCGGAGGTAAGCATACGGGTCGATTTTTGCTTTTGCAGCTTCCGCTCGGGCAATCGCATCGAAGTATAACGCCCCTGCGTCACGGTAGTTCTCGTCGCCGTAGAAGAAACTCGCAATCATAAGTTCTGCGTCATAGTAACTGCCCTGTTCGTCGCCTGCTATACCCCCTTGGCCGCCGAAATTCCGCATAACTTCTGACGCACTGACACCAAATCCAGAGTCGGCGACTATAGTATCAACGTTCCCCATCGCACGACTTCTCTCAACACCACCGCGCGGTCGATCCCGTTCGCGCGTCGCTTGCTGCCGGGCGTAGGCTCTGCCTGCTTGGGTTGCGAGTGGGTCATCGGGTTCAGGGATGCTGGCGTTGAGTGCGGTCAGTTCTTGCTTTGCTTTCTCAATTTCTTCTTCAGTGCCTTCGACCTTTCCATATCTTTTAACGAGTGATTGATAAGTGCGTTTCGCTTCTTCCTCGTCTTTAAGATTTTCTTTCTGGATTTGCCCTTTGCGGGCGATGGCTATCGCCGCACGTTCACTCCTCGGATTACGATTTGCGAAATTATCGTAAATCTCTACAGCCTGCTCAAAATTCTGCGCGTCCTCGTAGCTTTTGGCTAACATCAGTTGCGCGTTGTGACTCAATTCCAGCTGCGGAAATTTATTAATAATCGTATCGAATTGCGCCTGAGCCGTCTTGTAGTCTTTTTCTCGATAAGAGTGCATGCCGAGATTGTAGTGTGCTTCGGCTGCTTCATCGCTTTCTGGTGCTGCAGCAATGACCGCTTCGTAGGCTTTGATGCCTTCTGCCGGTTGGTTCATCTGTTCAGTTAACAGTTCGCCTATGGCGAGTTGTGATTGAAGGGCTTCTGGTGTGCCTGGTTTAGTGTCCACAACATTTTGATAGGCTTCAAGGGCACCGCGATAGTCTTTCTCTGCAGCGAGATTTTCTGCAGTGCGTAGGGCATTGCCTGTCACGCATCCGATTTGCACCCCGACTACTAAAATAACAGCAATAAGTGGATAATACTTCCTACTTTTAATAACAGTAGATTTTTGGAAGTTTGCGAGTTGTGCCAAGAATTTCACGGTTTTTCTCCTTTTTTCTTTTGCGCTTAGTTTGAAGGCACCTACCTGTATCGGCATTCTTATGCGTTAGTAACACGATTTGGATGCGCATTCATCAATAAATGCTAAAACATCTTGACGGGTATACCCCTCTTTTTCAATGACCGCGTCACAATTGACCCTGTTCTTTGCGTCAGGTCCTTTGCCTGCTTCCAGGATACAATTCGTCAACCAACTGGTACGAACACCGTTGATGCCGGAGGTATAATTTGTGTCGTATTCGCCTCTCACCAAACCGACGAGTTGGTCAACTTTATTCTCAGGATACCCATGCGGACGCTGATAGGAGAGAGGTTCCGGTTCGCCCCCTTTCGGTGTGTAGTGAATGCCGTTTTCGATTTCGATCATGCCTTTGTCACCCTCTAAAATTATCCGTTCCTCAAATCCAGCGCGCGTGTTGCCGAGGATAGTGATTGTGCCCTCAGCACCGTTATCCAGCGTTACATCGGAATAGGAATTAATTTCGACAAACCTCGGAACGAGGTTTCCATCGTCGTCCTCAAATTTCATATCAGTCGTTCCATAGACTTCAACCGGCAAAGTCTGAGTCATCCACAAGAAGATGTCTATATAATGGCTTCCAGAGTCGTTAGGTTGACCACCACCAGAGAACCGTGGATCCCCACGCCAGCTCCTCGCACTCCACCGCTGTGCCATATAGACATCGAACTTCTGTAGGTTTCCGATACGTCCTTCGGCGATTGCCTGCCTCGCTGTCATATAGGCATCTTGATAATGACGTTGATAACCACCGACGAGGTGTAAACCACTCCCCATTGCAATTTTGGTTATTGCAATCGCATCACCGACAACATTCGCCATCGGTTTTTCGACCATGACATGACATCCGGCACGCATCGCATATTTTGTGTGAATATCGTGCAGCGAGTGCGGCGAGAACACACCGACAATATCTAAATCTTCGTGATTCAGCATTTCGACGAATTCGTATTCGCCGAGATAACGTTTGAAACTGTTCGCTTTATAGCCGTCAACGCGTTCCCTGAGAGCATCTTCTAAAGCGTCTAAACTCGCTTCATGGGTGTCCACAGCAGCGACAATCTCCGCATCTGGACGTGTCGCGAAACCCAATGTGTTACCGCGTCCAGCACCTCCGGGTCCAATCACACCGACTCTTAAAATATCGTTCTTGCTGGTTTCCATGTTTCTCACATCTCCGGATTATACATTGCACTTAGGACTTTCCAAGCAGCACACCTTAACGACTAAAAACACGAAAAAGTTTTTTTATTGGATCGTAGAATTGATCAACCACCCGCTCTTTAAGCGGGATGATGGCGTTGTCCGTGATTGTGATATGCTCCGGGCATACCTTCGTGCAGCACTTTGTAATGTTACAATACCCAATACCATCTGAATCCTTCAATTCTTCCAGTCGATTTTCGGTGTCAATCGGGTGCATTTCTAAGGAAGCAGCGTAGACGAAGAACCGGGGTCCGATGAATTCGTCGTGAAGATCGTGTTCCCGAAGAACATGGCAGACATCTTGACAGAGGAAACACTCAATGCACTTCCGAAACTCTTGGACGTGGTCGATATCTTCCTGTTCCATCCGCCATGTGCCATCTTCAGCGTCAGGTGGTCGCGGCGCAAAGGGTTTCATTTTCTCTTTCACCCTAAAGTTCCACGACACGTCTGCAACGAGATCTTTGATGAGCGGGAATGCCCGCATCGGTTCGACTGTAACGGGTTCCTCAAGGGGTAAGTCGTTCAGGCGCGTCATACACATCAATTTCGGCTGTCCATTGATTTCAGCGGAGCAGGAACCGCATTTGCCTGCCTTACAATTCCATCGAACTGCCATGTCGTTGGCTTGTTCGGCTTGGATGCGATGGACAGCGTCTAAGACCACCATGCCTTCGGAGACTTCAGTATCGTAATCGACAAATTGCGCACCCTCCGCATTGCCGCGCCAGATTCTAAAAGTTGCTTTCGCCATGTTTTTTCCTTTACAGTTGTCGGAAGAACAGTTGTCAGCGGTCAGTTGTCGGTTATCGGAGAAAAGTTCTTAATTTTTCATTATTCGTTATTGGTTGAGAGAGATTCCCTGATAATCTTTTCAACTTGGCGTATGCCAACGAAAGGTCGATTGTTAGAAGAAAACCTCTTAACTTATAACCATTAACCATTTATCCCATTTCGTCTATGATTTCCTTCAGATCCGCTCGAAGTTCATCAATCGGATGTCGCCGAATCTCCATCGCTCCGTCGTCCGTTTTCTTGATGACGGTGTTGTATTTGCCGGCACCGGATTCTTCTTTCTCAGGATAATCGTCCCGTGAGTGTGCACCGATACTTGCCCTGCGCTCTAACGCCGCAAGCGCGATCGCTTCGGAGACCGTCAACAGACAGTCAAGATCAAGAGCAGTATGCCACCCGGCGTTGTATTCGCGATTGCCGATAGCGTGAACGTTCTCCGCTTTTTCGCGTAAGTTTTGAATCTCTTCCAAAGCCTGCGTGAGACTCTCTTGACTTCGAGCGATACCGACCAGCTCCTGCATTTTTTCTTGCAGTTGTGCTTGGATGTCATAAGGCCCCATCTTCTCTCCGCTACCATCGTCTGCAGGATTTTCAAAAGGCTTGAGTGTATACGCAGCGATTGTCCCAATTTCTGTCTCATCCAGTGAGACAGGCTCATTTTCCATTGCAAATTGCGCTGCATATTCGCCAGCACGTTTGCCGAAAACGAGCAGGTCTGATAGCGAGTTACCACCGAGTCTATTCGCGCCGTGTAAACCGGCAGCGCATTCGCCTGCAGCGAAGAGTCCGGGCACTGCTGTCATCTGTGAATCTGCATCAACACGGATACCACCCATGATGTAGTGTGTCGTCGGACCCACCTCCATCGGCTCTGTCGTGATGTCAATTTCGGCGAGTTCCTTGAACTGGTGGTACATGCTCGGCAGTTTCCTACGGATATGTTCTGGGGCGTTCGGAATTTTTTCCTTAATCCACGCTATATCCAAGAATACACCCCCGTGTGGGCTGCCACGCCCCTCTTGCACTTCTCGAACGATACACCGAGCAACGTGGTCGCGTGTCAGAAGTTCCGGTGGACGCCGCGCATCACGGTCGCCTTGCGTATACAGCCAGCCTTCCTCAGGATTGTCTGCTGTCTGGTTTACGTAGAGTTCCGGGATGTCGTCAAACATAAAGCGTTTGCCTTCGCTGTTTGTGAGGACTCCCCCTTCACCACGCACGCCTTCTGTCACCAAGATACCTCGGACACTGGGAGGCCACACCATACCCGTAGGATGAAATTGGACGAACTCCATATCTATGAGTTCTGCGCCAGCGTGGTATGCCAGAGCGTGTCCATCCCCGGTATATTCCCAACTATTACTCGTGATTTTATACGCCTTTCCAACGCCACCGGTTGCTAAAACAATGGCTTTCGCAGAAAAGACTTTGAATCGTCCCTTTTCACGTTCATAACCAAAGGCACCCGATACCCTGTCACCCGTTTTCAGGAGCGAAATGATGGTATTCTCCATGTGCACTTCAATGCCTTGGTGGATACCGTGATCCTGTAAAGCGCGAATCATTTCCAAACCCGTCCGGTCGCCGACGTGTGCAAGGCGTGGATATTGGTGTCCACCGAAGTTCCGCTGCAGGATACCTCCATCTTGTGTACGGTCAAAGAGCGCGCCCCACGCTTCAAGTTCCCGTACGCGATCGGGTGATTCCTGTGCATGGAGTTCCGCCATTCGCGCGTTAGAGAGATACTGTCCACCGCGCATTGTGTCAGCGAAGTGCACGCGCCAACTATCTCTTTCATCGACGTTAGCCAAAGCAGCAGCGACACCGCCTTCTGCCATGACGGTGTGTGCCTTACCGAGTAGAGATTTACAGACGAGTCCGACTTTGAGATCACCCGTAGCCGCTTCAATGGCAGCGCGAAGTCCAGCACCACCGGCTCCAATTATTAGCACATCATATTCGTGAGTTTCGTAAGATGCCACGCTAAAATTTCCTCTCTATAAACATTCTTTCTTACACCGCAGTTATTAAAAAGTAATCCAATCTTGACCGATTGCCGGTGCTATAAAACGGACGTATACATCGGAAAAACCGACCCAACAGAGGCTCATCCATGCCCAGAGCATGTGTCGCTCGTTTAAACAGCTAACACAATTATACGCTCGCCGACGGATAGGTGCTTTTGAGAGCAAGTCAATAACTCCACCAACCAAGTGGCGCAAAGAGTGACATCCGAAGGTGTACCCGCCTAAAAGGACGACATTCACTGTCAAGATGATAGTGCCTACGCCGATACCGAAAGTTTTTCCGCCGTTCCCATCGTCAAACCAGAGGGCTTTCCATACGTCGTAAGCAAGGATACCCACAAAGATGATTGCAATATAAAGGAAGTATCGGTGGATGTTCTGTATAATCAATGGAAATGAATGCTCACCCCGATAGCCTTTACGCGGTTCTGACACCGTACAAGAGGGCGGATCCGCCCAAAACGCCTTGTAATACGCACCCCGGTAATAGTAGCAGGTAAAACGAAACCCAAGCGGTGCCCACAAAATGAGGATAGCCGGTGTAATAAGACCTGGTATCCAGTCCGGCATCATACCGAACCAACTGTGATCAACGCTATGCGCAACTTTTTCTGTCCCGAAAAGCAGCGGTGAGTAGAAAGGCGATAGATAGGGACCGTGAAAAAAGTGAGTCCCTTCAAAAACTCGAAAGGTTGCGTAGACGATGAACGCGCCCAATCCGACAAATACGGCTAAGGGTTGCAGCCACCATGTATCTCGGCGTTGGGTTTGGAACGCGCGACGGTCCGTCAACGTGAGTTCTGGATGTTGTGTCATAGACAATTTTCCTTACCTTAAATGATGAAAATTGAAAGCGTGATTGTAGTTAGGACGGGGGACGGAGTGACTAACCACTATTTTTATTTTTTAATTGGCTTTCGGGTTTGTTGCAGTATATTGTATCATATAACGCCGTCTTTGTCAAGTTAACAGGGCAACCGGAAACGAAAATAACCTCTTACCTTACTAATGTATGCGTCAGTGGCTCCCAACCCAACAAGCGTTTTGCTTTCGAGAGATTAATCTCCTTCTGTTCATGGTCGCCAGCAATGAAAAACGCATCAAAGCCTTCGTGTTCAACCGAGATAGCGGCAAGATAGGCGCGTGCCAAATCTTCTTCATCTGTCCACCAGATATGCACTGACGAATCTTTCGGTTGGGCGTAACGCTCAAGCCACTGCTCGCGTGTAGAGGGACCCGTAATCCGCAGCGCAATCAGCGACATACCGTGTTCACGGGAAAAGTATTCACAGATTTGTTCACCAAAACCTTTTGTGAGTCCATAGACACCCGGATTATCACGCGGCACAACATCTTCATAAGGAAAACTGTTTCGGGTCCGCTCATGTACAGTAAAGGTGCTTGTGTAGACCGCATGCCGAATGCCCATCTCTTTCGCGGCGTGTAAGACGATATGCAACCCTTTTGCGTTCACCTCATAGTTTGCAACAATATCACTGAAATCGGCGACAGAGGACCGGTCGCTCGTCGGTTGTAGCATCACCATGTAGACGAAGGTATCCATCCCTTTCAACGCCTCTTGAACGATGTCGGGATCTGTAACAGAACCTTGGATATATTCTACGGAGTCGTCTTTTGGCGGATTGAGGTCAAGCACTCGAAAATTGTGATGGCTTTTCATGTAAGGGAGTGTCATTGTTCCAACATGTCCAGCACCACCTATAAGTAAAACATTCATTGATTGGTCTCCACTGGCTACGGCACAACGGCGTGTGCCTGCTACTTTATTGCTGGGCATACGCGCGGTGCTGAATCCGCAAATCAAAATCGTCCTTTGGATCCCACATCGGCATGTCTGATGGCACTTCGTAGGCAAACTGCTCCGTATCCGATGAATATGGACTCGTGCGGCGTTCATGAAGGGCGCGTTGATAGAGTTTACAGCGCTGCGTCAGGAACTCCGATTGCCACCATTTATACCTTTCGTTCCATCGCGGGGTGCGCTGATCGAAGTAAATAACACGCCGGAGTGTTTCGCTTGTGTTGATTTTACTGCCGTGCAAGACCTTGGTATGATGGAGCAGAATGTCACCCGGTTCAACTTCTGCTGGCACTGCATCCTCACGTTCAAAATTGACTTCACCCTTGTCAATAACCGCTTGTGCCTCTTCGATTCCCCAAAGATGGCTCTTCGGGATTACCCAGACACACCCATTATCGACAGTGGACGCATCTATGTAGATATCGATATTGAAAATCGGATGATTCTCGCGGATCGCGTTGCCGTCCCGATGCCACCGCACAGAGGAACCGTGTTTCGGCAATTTGAAAACCAGCGATTCATAGCACGGTATAAAATCGGGTCCAACGATCCGGTGGAGCAGGTCCCCGATGAACGGATGTGCTAACAATCGCAGTGAGAATTCGTTCGGATGCGAGTGTAAGTAGGTTAGGTAATAAGGGATACCTTCTGGTCCGCGGTTACACCATTCATCTGCCGGTCCCCCCGCCAGAATCTCATCAATCAATCGTTGACTTTCGCGTTGTATAACGGCAAGTTCATCGGGTTGGATGACACCTTTCAAGATAAGATAGCCGTTATCGTTGAAGAATTGGATCTCGTTATCAGTAATCTTTCGCATTTTTTTATTTATGTGCCTCCTTGGCATCATTCCCTTTCATTAATCGCGGCATGCCACGCCGAGACGAATTCTTTGACAGATTGATATCGCAACGCTTTATCTGTGTTTGTTGCTGTTTTCGCGACGTGCCACATAGCCTCGTTCCCTTTCCAGTCATCTCGTGAATCGCTGCTATTCGCGAGCAGCACAAATGCTGTACGCCCTAACATAAAAACGTTGGTCCTTTCATCAATTCGCGCACCTTTCTGAAACTCTTCCGGTGCCATAAAACGACTCGAACCGTACAGGCGTCCTCGGTCATTTATGAAAGGTGCTGGATGGTAGTGATCGAAGTCGTACAGATGTATCTGTTTTTTTTCAAAATCATAAATAATGCAGCCATCGTAAAAATCTTCTGCGATGAAGCCTCTTTTTTCGATAAGGACGTGAACTTCATAGATAACATTAAGTGCCTCAATAATTTCAGTCGCTGGCAGCGCACAAAACCTATCCCGTGGATGGATTTCCCCGTCACGCAGTTCCCTTTCAGGGCGCAAACCTTCACCGTCTACCCAGTTGTAGACCAGTGTGAATCCGTCGGGGGTGGTGAAAGCGTTGTGCAATTCAGGGAGTGCTTCGTGCTGAACAGCAGCATGGAAACGCACGGCTTGCTTGAGCCACCTGATCGTTTGTGGTGTGCTACCGTGTTTGACGAACCAGTGTCGATTGTCCACCACTGCCCGGAATGATTGGCATCTTGAATCGTGCTCTGGAAATCGAAACTTAACTTCACCAATCTGTTTTAGGTATGTTTCGATTTCTGTGTTAATTTTCGTAACATCCAGAAGTGGGTGCTGGGTGGGCATTTCATTTTTTCCTCATTCATATTCCATTCATCTAAGAACCCGCATGTTTTTTTTACGAGTTATGCACATCTTCTGAGTATACTAACTACTTTGCTAAATGCTCTTTACTGACTGCTAATACAGGGCTGTTTAGTTTTCGGTTCCGATTTTGGTTTTGGTTCACATAAGTTAATATTTAGACACAAGATCACGAGCATGAAGAAACACCCAAGCAAAAACACTCGCTCCTACAGAAGAAAAATGTTCACATAAACAAAGTAAATATGTAAAACTAAATGACCCTGACTGCTAATAATTATCTGCTTGCATGCTTTGTCAAAATAGTATATCATATATCTGGACAAAATTTAACCTCATTTTCAAGAAAACCCAAAATTCGCCTTTATGTAACATAGCGTGCTATAGCAGATACAGGAAACCTTTTTATGCGACATAACCTCTTCGTTCCAAACAAAATGCCCTATGCCAAAGGAAGAAACCGCCCGGATGTCCCGTGTATTCTCTGTGCAATCGTCGAAAAAAATGAAAAAGTCCAACGACTTGAGGTACACCGAACCGAACGTTTTACGATTTCGCTGAATCTCTATCCTTACAGTCCGGGGCACCTCTTAATCTTTCCGAATCGGCATATTCTGGATGTCCGAGAATTAAGCCAAGAAGAGGTCCAAGAACTTCACGAACTCCAATGCCTCTGTTTTGAGGTGTTGACGTGTGCCTATCAGCCACGGGGTTACAACGTTGGTTATAATATGGGAGATGCCTCCGGTGCCAGTATCGCGCACTTACACCTACATGTTGTCCCTCGATACCCGCGCGAATTAGGGTTCATGGACGTTATAAGCGGCGCACGTATTATCATTGAAGATCCGAACGCGACGCAGGAAAAACTCGTAGAGATATTTCAGGAACTGACAACTATTTAAGAAAGGAAGAAATCAGAATGAGCAATCTCGCTTATGATTTGTTAGCCGAAACGTTAGAGAAACAGGGAATCCAGGTCGAGGCAGTCAAAGCCCAACTCAAACAGCAACACATTGAAACACCCTCATGGGGTTACGGTAATTCCGGCACTCGATTCGGTGTCTTTGAACAACCCGGTGCAGCCCGCAACGCCGCCGAACGTCTCGAAGATGCCGCTACCGTCCACCGCTTCACGGGCATTGCCCCGACCGTCGCACTCCATATTCCTTGGGATAAAACAGACGATTGGAGCGCATTGAAGCAATACGCCGCCGAGGTCGGTATCGGTATCGGTGCGATTAACCCAAACGTCTTCCAAGATCAGGCATATAAACTCGGAAGTATCTGCAACCCGGATGCCGCTGTCCGTCGACTCGCAATTGATCATATCCTTGAGTGTGTTGCCATTATGGAAAAAACTGGGTCTGATTTACTGAGTTTGTGGTTCGCAGACGGCACGAACTTCCCAGGTCAGTCAAACTTCAGAAAGCGCAAAGGCTGGATGCAGGACGCTTTAGCCGAGGTCTACGATGCACTTCCAGAAAACACTCGGATGCTCATCGAATATAAATTCTTTGAACCCGCATTCTACCACACCGACCTCCCCGACTGGGGAACCGCCTACCTCATGGCAACCAAACTCGGTGAGAAAGCGCAGGTCCTTATCGACTTAGGACACCACCCACAAGGCACAAATATTGAGTTTATCGTCGCTTACTTGATAGACGAGGGCAAACTCGGTGGGTTCCACTTCAACTGCCGGAAGTATGCTGATGACGATCTGACGGTCGGTTCTATCAATCCGCAGGAACTTTTCCTGATTTATACCGAACTCGTCGCCGCAGAACTTGATCCCGATACAGAAACCGACATCGCCTATATGATTGATCAGAGCCACAACCTGAAACCGAAGGTCGAAGCAAGTATACAGTCGGTGTGCAATCTGCAAAAGGCTTATGCAAAGGCACTTCTTGTTGACCGGGATGCACTCGCAGCAGCTCAGGGTGCTGCAGACCTCGTTGAAGCAGAGTCTATCCTCCAACGCGCCTATGAGATGGATGTGAATCCACTGCTGGAGCAGGTCCGATTGGAGATGGGACGCGATCCACACCCGTTGGCGGCTTATCGGAAAAGCGGTTATTATGAGAAGGTTAGTGCCGCTCGCGTTGGTGGTGAGAGTCAAGGCTGGGCATAGTCACGCTTAAAAACGCTAATTATCTATAGGCGCGCTTTCCAGGCGCGCCTTTCTTATGGAACTTTGTAAAAAAATATGACAAAAATTAAAATCGGAATCATCGGTTCAGGGGGAATGGCACGCCGCCATCTCACGCGATTCGCCGCTATGGAAGATGCCGACCTTGTCGCAATCGCTTCCAGAAACGAACAGACAGGCACACAACTTGCCACGGCGCATAAAGCAGCCTTCATTCCCGAATGGAGGTATCTTATTGAACGCGAAGCTATAGACGGAATCGTTATCTGCACACACAACGACAGCCACGGTGAGATTGCCCTCGCGGCGTTACAAGCAGACAAACACGTTTTTGTAGAATATCCGCTTGCCAGCGATGTCGGTGAGGGAGAAGCAGCGTTGAAACTTGCCGAGAAGCGCGGGCGTGTTCTACGGGTCTCACATCCAGAGGCAGTCTCCAACACCCACAAAGCACTGAAACAAAAAATAGGCGAACTCGGTGACCTACTGCTCACCTCATTTGTCCGCCTCACCCCCGGTCGCGGTGCCCGTCCTGAAATTCTCTTCAACTTATCCGTATCAGGAACGCCCGCGCACTTCTTCATCTATCATATCTATCCGATTGTAGATTTCTTTGGGGGTGCTACGTCTGTTAAAAAGCGTGCTGTCTACGAAGGGTTAAGGGAGGATGGGCGCTACGATAGGTTTGTCAACACGCTCACCGTTGAATTTAAACAGGGTGGTATTGGACAATGGACATGGGCAGGCGGGGTCGCTATTAACGCCGCCGAAGAGCACGAGCGATACGTTCTCACCGAAGGCACAATCAGCGATGCGGGTGGTGAATGGCACTGCACGACCCCTGCTGGTGTGACACCGCTTTCGATACCAGATACATCGCAGTCAACGCTGCAGGAGTTGTGGTTCTCCGAAATCCGAGATGCTGCCGATCATCCTCCCAATTTAGAAGACGCTGCGGTTGCTTTAGAGGCAATCCGCATCAGCCTTGCGTCCGGAGGATAAGTCGTGGAGTCATAGGGGTTTTCTGTCGCCAGTTGCTCAATTGAAAGCCTACATCCGAATGCGTTAAGAATGACTTTGAGCGTTCCAATTGTCAAAGCCTTGTTGCTTGATAATTCTTCCGAGAGTACTTCCGAATCAACGTTAATTTTCTTAGCAAGTTCGGATATGCCACCCCTTGCCTCGGCAACCGTTCGGAGTGCCAGTAGGACAACTCCTGGATCTCCAAAAGTTTGATATTCTTCCATAATTGCTTGGAGATAGTACTTCACCCCCGCCGGATCGGAAGCGAGGCGTTGAACCATATATTCTCGCCATGTTCCTGACTTTGTCATCGTTGTGTTCTCGCCAATAGTTTTTTGCGCGTGCAATATCCTGTGTCTGTGAAGATTTGTCACCGCCACATAGTAAAAGAACAATCGTGTTATCTACTTCGCCAAAATAGATACGGTAACCTGGACCAAAATGGAAACGCAGTTCAAAGATCCCCCGGCTACCGCGAATAGATTCACAATCACCAAAATTGCCTCCGCTTTCAATAGATTCAATTCGTGCCAGAATTCGGTATTGCGTTCGTTGATTTCGTATAGATTCAACCCATTCGGTGAAAGGTTCACTGCCATTCGGAGTCCGGTAACGTTGTATTTCCCGTGGATATGCCTCACGCATGGATAAATTTTAACTATTTAAAAGGATTCATGAATGAACTATTCTACCACAAATCCGCTGTTTTTGACAAATCATTTCGATGCGGGTAATCTATGTCAAGGTCCGTTGAAACCAAGCAACCGACTTAGCAACAACCGCTTGCTCCGATGCAACAGTATTAAAAGTATGGTCCCCTTTATCAATGATTTCCAGTGCCGTCGGCGCATCACGCCCGCACATCAATTCATAGTACCGTTTCCCGTGGGAGACGGGTACGACATCGTCCGCACTGCCGTGTATGATGAGGAGCGCGCCTGTGAACGCCTGAAGGGTGGCGGAAGGTGACATTTCAGAAAGTTCTTCGTAGAACGCCTTACCGACGATATTTGGATTAGCGAGTGCTATCTCCTCTGGCGTTGGTGGGTTTTTGGCTCTCTCCAAAATTTCATTCTTTCGATCGGGTGGATCGTCCGAGAGCGGTGCCCACATTACTGTTGACTTCACACGGATGTCTTGGCCAGAGACAAACGCTGCAACACATCCGCCCATACTCAATCCAAGAATGCCAATCCGTTCAGCGTCTACACCGGGCATAGCGGTGAGCACATCAATCGACTTAATGGCATCAGAGACCTCACCCCCGATAGTCATCTCTGAAAAATCGCCTTCACTATCCCCGGAACCGCGAAAATCGAAACGTAGCACGTAAAATCCGATAGCCGCAAGTTCCCGTGCCGTCTTAACGAATATCCTGTGCGGTTCAACCTTCGTTCCAGTGAAACCGTGGAAAAAGGCAACTGCTGGACACGGTGCCTCATAACCCGTTGGTGAATGCAGTATCCCGTTTATCTGTTGATCTTGATTGTAAAATACGACTGGTCTTTCCATTTTCGCTCCTTTTCCTTGACATTAAAACTTGTTTATGGTAAACTTATCATATAATAACTTTTTATTTTGGTATGGTGAACGTTTATGGCGTTGAAATCAATCGGCTTGCAGGTACCAAATCTATTGCGGGACATAGTTGAAACAGGAATAGTATTCCTGTTTCCTGCGAAATGCCGCGTTTGTGAAGCGTTTCTTGAGTTTACGCCTATCCCCTATATCTGTGCTGATTGTTGGCACGATATCCAGTTTCTTGAACCCCCTTGGTGTGAAATATGTGGCACGCCGAATGTTAAAGGACTTTGTGATGAATGTGCCACCGACCCACCACCCTACGGAAAATTGAGGTCTATTGCATTTTATCAGACAACACTCCAACACGCAATACATCTTTTTAAATTTGAAAAGAAGCAGGTATTTGCGCCACACCTGATTCGTCTGATAAACGCACATATCCCTATTGACTGTTGTATCGCAGACTATGACTTTACTCTGCCCGTGCCGATTCATAAAAAACGACTCCGAGAACGCGGCTTCAATCAGGCGACGCTACTCGCCAAAGGCATTGCGCAAACAGAAGGGGTGCCGGTTCTCACAAACACGCTGGTTCGCCATAGGCATACAGTGGCACAAAGCAGTTTGGGTATGGAAGCTCGCCAGAATAATATCATCGGTGCTTTTGAAATCCTAAACCCAGAAGTTATTCGGGACAAACGCATCTTAATCGTTGACGATGTTTTTACGACCGGTGCTACCGTTCGGGAAGCGGTCAACGAGTTATGGAAAGCCGATCCCGTTGAGGTCGATGTGCTAACATTGGCGCGGACTTTAGATGCATAGTTGTTGTGAAATCCGTTTATGGAGATTGTGTTAACATTCGGAGTTCACTGAGAAATCATGAAACTTTTTCACTTATATTACGTTTTATACGATGTTCGTACTACGGTAAGTTTTATTTGTAGGTACGTTTTTATTCGACGGTCTACCGCTAAAAATTGTGCCTAAAAAACTGCTTATCACTGAGATAATTACTTAAATCTAACGTAAGTTTGATCTAAGGATAAAAGCAACGTTGGAAAGACCCACTGCTGATGAAAAGGCAGCTCTGTCGTAGCACAAACTTTTAGTTTGTGGCGTTTGCGGATGAACTTCCAAAAGATTTCAACATTTAAATCAAACTCACGTTAAATCTGTAGTGGGAGGTTTAAACCTTTGCACTTAAATAGCATCAAAATTCGCGGTTTCAAGAGTTTCGCCGAAGAAGTTGAATTAGTACTCGAACCCGGTATTACGACCATTGTCGGACCCAACGGTTGTGGAAAAAGCAACGTCTCCGATGCAATTCGGTGGGTGCTTGGGGAACAGAGTGCTCGCTCCCTTCGATGTGCTTCTATGCGTGACCTGCTTTTCAACGGTGGTGCCAACTTCGCACCGGCACAGCGGACAGAGGTAGCATTACGTTTTTCAAATAATGGTTCAGGAAACGCGGATACCTTACCTGAAGATGCTCCTGCTAAAGTCGCCTTCGCATCTCCCGAAATTGAGGTCTCTCGACATCTCACCCGCGATGGTGAAAGCCGCTATCTCATCAATCAAAACCCCTGCCGTCTCCGCGACATTAGCGAACTCTTCATGGATACAGGGATTGGTGTTGATGCGTATTCCGTCATGGAGCAGAGCAAGATTGACTTGATTCTGAACGTTCGACCTGAAGATCGCCGATTCCTCTTCGATGAAGTCGCTGGCATTACCAAATATAAACACCGAAAGAAGACCGCACTCCGAAAACTCGAACAGACCGAACAAAATCTCGTTCGTATCAACGATGTCATTCAGGAATTGCAACGTGAGACGGAATCACTCAAGGAACAGGCTGAGCAGGCGCGGCACTACAACGCACAACAAGCGCAGTTGAAGCAATTTGAATTAGACCTCGCGCATAGGGAATACGACAAACTCCGCACGGATTATCTCCAAGCGCAAACCGACTTAGATGAGATTTTAAGTGCCACCACCGATGCCTCTGAACAACTGAAAGCCGCTGAGGAACGTATTGAGAATGCCACACATCGGCAGTCCGAATTAGATATAGCTATACGGACGGGGCAGACCGAACTGCGCGAGATTGAAACGAAAATCGAACAGATTGAGCGTCAGATTGTTCTTCACAAAGAGAGGCAGCTCAATATCCAACAGCAACGACAACGAGCACTCCAGGCTCTTGAGACTTTAAAAGCGCAGCACACGGGCGTTCTCAACCAGCAAAAACAGCGAACCCAAGAACATCAAAAACTCGAAGCGTCCTTCAAGATAGAGGAGAGTCGCTTAGCAGCACGTCAGCAGCTCCTGACACAGCTTGCTGAACGTATCAATGCTTCTAAGGAATCTGTGCGGGAAGCACAAACTGTTTTAGGGGAGGCGACAACTGAATTAGCGACGTCTGAACGCAAGCGTTTGACCATCGAACATGATTTGACCAGTAGAGAGGACAACCTCAACCGTCTCAAGGAAAACGCCGATGTGTTGACAACCGAGCTCAAAACCGCTACTGACACCCACACTGAAGTTCAGCGAGCTGAGACACAATTAAAGGCGGAACTCGTTCAGATTGAAGCCGAGCGGGATCAGGTCGAGATAGAGCTCGGCGAAAATCAGGACGCACTCCGTAAAGTTGAGGCTGAAATCAGCGGCTTGCAGAATACACTCGGGAGTAGCGTCTCTCGATTGAAATCGCTCCAGGAATTGCAGTCCGCTTATGAGGGCTATTACATCGGCGTTCGGGCGATAATGCAAGCGAAAAACCACTATCCCGATCAGTTTCGGGGTGTCTGTGGTGTTGTTGCCGAACTGCTCACAATGGATACCGAGTATGAGGTTGCTATAGAGGTCGCTCTGGGGAGTGCTGTCCAGAATGTTATCACTGAAACTGCTGAAGATGCCCAAAAAGGTGTCGCTTTCCTTAAGAAACATCGAGCCGGTCGGGTGACATTTCTCCCACTCGATATTTTGCGCAGACGCAGATTTCAGGATGATAAGCTGCTCATTCAACCCGGTGTTATCGGTATTGCCGAAGAATTGATTGATTACGACCGTAAATATGAGGTTGCTATGCAGCATCTGTTGGGGAATACCCTCGTTATTGAAGATTTAGATGCTGCGATCGCACTCACCCGTCGATTCCGTCCAACCGCACGTCTCGTCACGTTAGATGGGGAACTCATTAATACTTCAGGTGCGATCACGGGTGGTCACACAAATCAGCAAAAAGGTGGGCTGCTGAGTCGCGCACGTGAACTTGAAGAACTCGAAGATAAGATTGGGCAGTTGACCCAAACAAACAATAGGAAAACTCAGACGCGTAAGGCTTATGCGGCAAAAATAGCGAACTTGCAAAAGACTCGGCAGACACTCACGGCTCAGTGGCAGGATAAACGTGTTGAAAAAGCATCCTTAACTAAGGATATGGAGCAGGCGAATCTGCAGGTTACCCGGCTTAAGCAACAACTCTCAGAAGTCGAATCTGAAAACCGGATGTTGCGTCAAGCGATGGCAGTTTCACGCGAAGAACAAGAGACGCTTGAGGCTGACATCGCAAAACTCACCCAAAAGACCAAACGAACGCAACGCTGGATTGAGCGCGTGTCCGAGCAGATTGAGAGTGAGGATCGGAAACGCGCTGAAGTCGCTGATACCTGTCAGGAAATGGAGGTCTTCTTGGCGGGACAGCGGCAGAGATTGCAAGGCTTGGCATCTGAAATTCAGTCGCTTGACGAGACGCAACAGCGGACAACAAAGGAGATGGCGGAACAGCAAGCACTGATCGACTCCGATGAACAGACCCGGATTGATCTCGGCGAACAGGTCGCCGCAGCGCAGCGCGAATTCCTCCGTCTGGAGGGGGATCGTGCTGAGGCTGAAGCGCATGTTGAGCAACTTACTGAAGAGCGAGAAACTCTCCTCCAAGAGGTGACCGTCCTGCAAAAGGAGATGCGCGCAACTCGCAGAAAGTTTGAGCAGCAGAACCGCGCACGCCATAAACTTGAGGTCACAACGACACAATTGGAGATGCGCATAAAGTCGGTTTCAACCCGTATCCACGATAAATATCAGGTCTCCATTGATGCACTACCGCCACTCACGAATGATGAACAGGCGGTGGACGAAATTGATCTCTTGGATAACATTGAAAAGTTGAAAGCGGAACTCACAGCAATGGGTGCCGTGAACCTCAAGGCGATTGAGGCGTATGAAGAACACAAGAAACGTCACGATTTTCTTGACGCGCAACGCGAGGATCTCCAGCAGTCGATTCAATCCACCTATCAGGCAATTCAGAAGATTAACCAGACCTCAAGAGAGGTATTTCTTGAGACCTTTGAGAAGGTACAGACCAACTTCCAAGAGGTATTTACACAACTCTTTGGCGGTGGCGAAACGGAGTTGTTGCTAACGGATCCATCCAATGTGCTTGATTCGGGCATTGATATTATTGCTCGCCCACCGGGGAAACGTCCGCAAAGCATCACGCAGCTTTCAGGTGGCGAACGTTCACTCGTCGCCATTGGATTGCTCTTTGCCGTCTTCAAAATCAAGCCGAGCCCTTTCTGTGTGCTTGATGAAGTTGATGCTGCTCTTGACGAAGCAAATGTACTCCGATTTGCGAACCTCATCCGAGCCTATACTGAGAATACACAGTTTGTGATTATCACGCACAACCGTCGCACGATGGAGATTGCTGATGCGATGTACGGCGTGACGATGGAGCAAGCCGGTATTTCAAAGATTGTCTCTGCGAAGTTTGCTTAGTGAGTTGTCCAGTATACTCGTCTTCTTGTAGGAGCGAGTTGTGCTCGCGATCAGTATACTTATCTTTTTGTAGGAGCGAGTTGTGCTCGCGACTTGTATGCCTTTCTCTATATGGTATGAGCAAACTGAATCGGAATCACCTCACAATTCTGCCGCTTTCTGAACGCCGACACAAGATGACGGTGGCAGATGTCTATGCCTTAGATGCTGAGGTCCCACCCACTGATGATCCGAGACTCTCTGTTGTTGCAGATCGAATTGCGAGGGCGCGTCGCGATGGAAGGCAAGTCATCTGGATGATGGGCGCGCACGTCATGCGGCGTGGCAACTCACGCTTTATTATCGACTTGATGGAACGCGGGGTCCTCACACATCTTGCCACCAACGGTGCCTGTGCCATCCACGATTTTGAACTCGCCCACATCGGTGCTACGCTTGAGGATGTTGAAGACTATATCTATGACGGTAAATTTGGCAATTGGGAAGAAACCGGACGCTACCTGAACGAAGCGATTGTTCGTGGGTATCAAGATAAAATCGGGTTTGGGGAAGCAATCGGTAGGTTAATCCAAGAAGGCGAGATGGACATCGCTTTTCCGCATCGCGATGTGAGTATGTTCGCCGCTGCCTATCGACTCGGTGTGCCGTTTACGGTTCACAAAGGCATCGGGTTTGACATCATCGACCAACATCCTGCCGCCGATTACGCCGCAATGGGATGGACAACGGGTGAGGATTTTCTCTGTTTTGCCCAGCACGTGTCTCAATTGGAAGGTGGCGTTTTTCTTAATTTAGGCTCCGCCGTCATGGGACCCGAAGTCTATCTCAAAAGCCTCTCTATGGCACGAAACATCGCCTCTCAGCGCGGTGAGGAGATTCGGCATTTCACGACTGCAAACTTCGATCTTATCGACTTCCCCGACTTCCGAGATGAAGGGTCGCCTACTGATGCCCACTACTACCACCGTCCTAAAAAGACCATTCTGATTCGTACAGTCAAAGATGGAGGTGAGGGTTACCACATCTCCGGCGATTTCTCAGTTACTGTCCCGCAGTTATACCGTCTGGTGATTGCATCTCTATAGAGCGTCGCGTTCGCCGCCTTCAAAGAGCGCACGGTCTACCATCGGTATCAGCCAAGTGCTAAATTGTGCGTGTGTTATGTCTGTTATGTCGGATTTCATTAGATTCTCCTTATAACTAACTAACCAACCGATGCAATCTCCAAGTTGTCTTTCCAATGTTTCTGTAGCATCCATTTCAGCAATTGGTGTTCATCCGCATCCAACCTCGGATCCGCTTTGATTAATGATTCCGCCTCTTTTTTCGCGGCTTCCAAAAGCGAGGCATCTTGAATGATATTCGCAATCTTGAAATTCGGGATACCCGATTGGCGGGTACCGAAGAACTCACCGGGTCCGCGGATGTTCAGGTCTGCCTCCGCAATCTGAAAGCCGTTGTTCGTCCGAATCATCGCCTGAATCCGCTGATAGGAGTCATCGCCTCTCGGTGAAGCGACAAGGTAACACGCCGATTGATGCTTACCGCGTCCAACACGCCCGCGTAACTGATGCAACTGTGAGAGTCCAAACCGCTCGGCGTTCTCAATGACCATCAGGGTCGCGTTCGGGACATCAATACCCACCTCGATTACCGTTGTTGAGACGAGGATATCGATGTGTCTATCCTTGAATCTTGCCATTACTTCCTGTTTCTCAATAGATTTCATTTGTCCATGCAGTAAACCGACCCGCAAGTCTGGAAATACGTCGTTCTGGAGATGTGATGCCATTTCTGTTGCGGCTTTGAGTTCTTCCAGTTTTTCCGATTCTTCAACAAGCGGGTAAACGACATAAGCTTGTCTGCCACGCTGGATCTCTTTCCGAAGGGTATTATATAGTTTTTCCCGGCCGTTTTCCCGTATCCAATGCGTCCGAATTTGCTGTCTACCCGGTGGCATTTCATCAATGACGGATACATTGAGGTCCCCGTAGAGCGTCAAGGCGAGTGTTCTCGGAATTGGTGTCGCTGTCATGACGAGGACATCGGGCGACGGGGCGGCTGTATCAAGATGCTTCTGTGCTTCAGTCGCAGATTGTGCTTTGTTACGGAGCGTTGCGCGTTGCATCACACCGAATCGGTGTTGTTCGTCGATGATAACGAGTCCAAGTTTGTGAAAATCGACACCTTCCTGTATCAAAGCCTGTGTCCCGACGATGAGGTCTGCAGTGCCGTTAGCGATCGTTTCCAGTGCTTCTTCACGCGCCGCTTTAGGGAGGTCGCTTTTCAGAAGTACAACGTTTATTTTTCGTTTATCCTGTTGCCCTGTTTCTGTAGACACATCGCGATGCATATCCTCAAACATGTCAGAGAGGTTGTAATAGTGCTGCTCGGCGAGGATTTCAGTCGGCACCATCAGTGCCCCTTGGTATCCATTTTCGATAGCACACAGGAGTGCCATCGCTGCGACAACAGTTTTTCCTGAACCGACATCCCCTTGGATAAGTCGATTCATCACACGCTTTTGCTGCATATCGTTCTGTATTTCTCTGAAAACCCGTTTTTGTGCGCCCGTCAGTTCATAAGGCAGGGAAGCCATGAAATTCGATAATAGAGAGGGTGAAGCGTTTCCCGAATCCATTCCAATCCGAAACGCAATACCCGCTTCCAAGGTCTTACGCTCTTTTTTCATCTCCATTCCGGCACTGAGGAGGAAAAATTCCTCAAAAGCCAACCGTTTTTGTGCGGCTTCTTGGTGCGCCTCTGATGCTGGAAAATGGATCTCGTTGATGGCGAGTTGTCGGTCGATTAAACCTTGTCGTTTGCGGAGTTCGAGCGGTAGGATTTCAGGAATCTCTTGCCCGTATGCGTCAAGAGCCGTCCGCATCCACATACGCAACATTTTTGCAGTCAGTTTCGCCGTGAGTGCATATTTCGGCACAATCCGTTTCGTGTGAATCAGGTTGTCTTCCTCGAATAATTCAAATTCGTAGTCGGTCGCTTGGATTTCGTTGTAACGGCGCGAGAACTTACCACTGACGACCACTTCAGTATCGACCGGTAGCAGAGACTTCATAATACCGATACGCCGACCGAAATTAACGAGGACGGCTACCCCGGTACCATCGTAAATTGAGATCTTACCGATGCGTTTGCCCTTCGCTGTCGGGGACGACGTGTGGTTAACGACCTTACCCTGAATCGTCTCCGGTTCGTCATCTTCGGTTCTTCCGACCCGATAGATTTCCACTGTCTTGGAACGGTCGATATAATCGCGCGGATAGTATGCCAGCAGTTCTCCAACGGTTCGGAGATTAAGTTCTGATAGAAGCATTGCCGCACGGCGCGGACCGATCCCTTTGAGATACTGCAGCGATTCGGATAAGAAATCGAGCAAGCTTAGGTCGGTTGAAACGGGAATATCTGAGATTGGTACAGATGCCGTCGGTTTTTCTATGGCGGTGTTTGGGGTTTGTGTCGGAGGAACCTCTGCGTCTTGGAAGAGTGGTAGCGTCTCTTTGCGGGTCCTCTGAGGTGTGCGTTCTGTTGTGGGTTCCTGCTTTGGCGGCGCGCTGTTCGGGCGGTTCACTTTCTCTTGAAAGAGCGGCAGCGCCGCTGTTTGTGCGTTTTTTTTGTTTGTGGGAGGGGTTTCTAACCCCGAATGGGATTGTGGATTGCGTTCGAGTGCCGTATCAATACGTTTTGTGGCTTCCTCAAGCGTGCGTTGTCGTTCAGGCGGCGAGGCATCTGCGTAATTTTCAAAGAGCTGCGCTAAGCCTTTTAACGCCTCTTTTTCAGTTGTCTCTAAGCCAAGGGCATCTCCATTTTTTACCCACAACTGGACATAACTTCCCAACCCGTTGACAACGACATCGTCGCGACACCCTTTTCGGTGTTCTTGTTGGAACGGACGGCGGATGGTGTTCAGAATTGTTATGAAATTACTCATATTACATTAGACGCAAATTTAGCGAAAATGTTGAATTCACTCAGTCAGGGCTATTTAGTTTTAAGGTTTTTGTCCAATTTTCGCGAGAAGTCGGGATTAGGAAATCCCTCCTACAGCGGATTCCCGAGAAGCGGTAACCTAAAATTTCGGAAAACTAAATGATCCTGTTCACTCAGTAAAATAGGGTTGACGCAACATCGTAAATCGCCTATAATCTTCTTCAGTTGACGGACTCGCGATATTTGGCATGTAATTCTTTCCAGTCCATTAAAAGGAGCGACACTATGCTATCTCCATATTTGACGGATGTCCAACAGAAAGAGTGGCAAAAAGAGGGGTTTCTGATTATTAAAAACGTCCTTTCCGCTCAAGAGATTCAAACGCTTTTAGGAGCCGTAGATTCTGTAATTGAAACCTACGTCCAGGAGACCCCAAGCCTACAAGGCAATAATCGGTTGGGAAAGGGAGCTTATACGATTATCCGCGCAATTGAGCGGACGGACGCGCTTGACCTACTCACTGACCATCCACGCACCTTCGGTACGATCCTCTCATTGATGGGTCCCTATCTTCAGATTATGGGGACGCAGATCTACGTCCGACACCCAGATGTAGATGCTTTGATGGGGTTTCACACCGATGCCGGTCCTTCACTCCAAAGGATTCATCCGCATGAAGACAGTTTACCCCTGCAATTCAAAATCCAGTTTTTCTTAACCGATTTGACTGAACCCAATCAAGGGAATTTTATGTGTGTACCCGGTAGCCATAAGGTCCCGTTTCCTGAAAGTAGATTTGAAAAAGGCGAATATCCTGAAGGGGCTATTCAAGTCCTTGCAGAAGCAGGAGATGCCGTCATCTTTCCTTGGGCTATGTGGCACGGGGTCGGACCGAATCGGACGGAACGTATCCGCAAAAGCGTCACCTTCCGTTATGGACAAATGTGGAGCCGTCCTTACGATTACGACAAACTGCCCGCCGATGTACTCGCACGGATGACCCCGCGCCGCCGCAGATTGTTTGGCGATATGGGTGAGGACCATCATCCAACCGATTACTTCAAACCGCACGATCAACTTGAGATGATTTACGGGGACGACTGGCATGTGCCGCTCCCGTGAGGCACCTCTTGTGGGTGTGTCCGGAAACTCACTATGATAGTGGTTGAATACTGAGACTGGACTAATGCACTCGGATGATGCGGCGTCCTGTGAAAGTTTGACCAAACATATCAGTTGTACGAACATAGATAACATGCGTTCCTTTGGGAACATTCGTTGGGAGCTTCGCTTGCCAGATATGCGTTGATTTTGCAATTCCGCTAATCCCTCGCCCTCTTTGTGGCAGTTCACCCTCTTCCTTCAACTGCGCCTTCATTGTTTCTCGAAGGGCGGCATGCAATCTCCGCTCAAGGTGGTTCGTATCGTCCCGTGCCTTGAGTGCTTTATAGTAGGGGTCTTCCTGAGGCGTATGGGTCATCGGTCTCCATTCCCCAACTTCACCCAAACGAATTTCAACCGTTGAGCGTTTGGTACCTCCAAAAACGTTAACGATGACATCTGTTTCGCCTGTTTCTGCTGACGCAACTTCCCAAGGTGCCCAGATGTTCATCTGATAATCCGCTGGACGACGGGCGGCTTTAAACCGAATTGAATATTGATTCCCACTGAATGTGAAGATACCATACCCGTTTGGCGCACCATCTCGCATGGTTGTGTGCGGAATCCCGATCTCGTCAAGCGCGCCCCGCCACCAAGACCCTGATGTCGTCGCATGATTATGGTGATGATGTGGGTCGTCCCCATGCCAACCGTGCTCCGGTCCAACGAAGTCATCCCGTTGGATGTGCGTGTGTGCTGACAGAGATAGCGTGTGGGGACGGTCGCCGAGTAGATTCATCAATTGCTTCACATCACGCATCTCAGTCAACGGAATATGTAGGGATATAACAATAAGCTGATCTTTCGGCACAAAAGCGAGGTCGTTTCGAATGAAGGTCAGCTGCTGTTCTCCCACCTCACTCAAGTAGCGAGGCTTGTCTTCTTCATCGCGGTGAAAGTACACATTGTCGATGTTGATGAAATGGACAGGTCCCCAGTCAAACGAATAGCACGCGGGACCATAAACACGTTCAAATGTCTCATCGGCGTACCGATCATCCGTAGCAAGAAAGTTCATATCGTGATTACCGTGGACGTTGTACCACGGTATCCCAACAGTAGCCATCACTGCGTTAAGTGGATGGAATAAATCTAAATCGTCACCCACCAAATCGCCAAGGCTGATTCCGAGCACCGCATCAGTTCCAATAATTTCTTCAACGACATCGTGTGCTAACCACTCAATCTCTTGCATATTATAGGGCTGTGTATCCCCGAAGACGAGTACCTTGAAGGTATCCGCTTCAGATTGTTCAGTGAGCGGAAAATCAACTGATTCTGGTAGTGGACCCGTCGGGGCAATGCCGGCATACTTCAGTCCTTCTGGTGAACCGTGCGGTTTGTGAATATAATAAAATCTTGGGAGACGATTTGCATCAACCGGTGTCATAAACCCGCGGGGCTTAATCACAAAAAGGATGGTGTCATCACTGACTGAAAGCGAGTATTGCCCGTTAGCATCGGTTTGGACAACATCCTGTCCATTAGAGACGCGAACCCCAGGCAGCCCCTTCTCGTTGTCGTCCATCACTTGGTTTCTGTTTGTATCCAGAAATACAGTACCAGTTGCGGTTAAATTTGCTGCTACACTGTTTCCAATCCAGTAAAAAATCAAGATACCGATTAAAACAGCACAACTCCATTGCTTGTAAACCATACGAATCCTCCTTGTAATGGCATTATTCCAATTCCCACTCCCGACGGAGTTCCCCTATCGGTTTATAACTCGCACCTTTGTTGTAAAAATTACCGAGCCAACTGCTGTCTTCACGAAAAAAGAAGCGGTCATCTTTCTCTTCACGAGCGAGTTGGCATCGCGTATCAATGCTGATACGATAGCGGTCAGAGCGATTCGGGGCACTGCTGTTCTTTAAGCGGTGTGCTGCTGCAGTTTCTCAAACAGATCCCGGAAAATCGCATCCCGATCTACGCTTGACGCAACGCGCATCAGGTGGCGGCTGTTGTCAAAACTCCATGTCGCTGCTTCCGTTAAGATAGGGCTGTGGACAATCTCTGTGGGCACCCACGATGGGTTGACAAGGTATGCTGTCGCAGATATATCCCATATCACTTTTGACCAAGCGTAGTGATCGCTCGAATAGTCTTTAAATATCTCGACGAGATAATCTCCAACTTTGCCTCTGCCTTGCACATAGCGTTCCATCTCAGCAACCGTTGTGTGCAGATGTGAGACGACACCGCGTGCTGGCAGCCAAACGAACGGCACACCGCAATCCAAAACCACTTGCGCGCTCGTAAGGTCTTGCATGAGGTTGAACTCGCGGGTGTGGGGCCAGTACAACGGATTCCCACCAAGCCAGATAACGACAATCCGTTTGATAATTTCCGGTTCTATTAAGATGGCAGAAGCGACGTTTGTTATTGCGCCTACGGCGACGACGTAGAGCGGATCGTCTCCGCTTGCCATTGCCCGTTCTATCATATCAGTCGCAGCGTCGCTCGGTACAGGTGTTTCTCTGTCCGAGAGGAACGCTCTGGAGCCGCGATAAGCGAGTCCTTCGGCAGGCACATTCAGGAAATCCAGAAGCCGAAGAATTTCGTCATAACTTTTCTCCATACCATCTTCAGCGTTATCGGAGCGATTGTTGTGGAAGGGAACGGCGTAGATCGCCTCAAGGTTGAGGTGTTCGGGTGAGAGCAGGGCGTGGACGACTGCAAACTGATCGTCTATTTCGTTATAGGTGTCAGTGTCAAGCACCATCCGCACTTTTCCACTTGGTGGTTGGAGCATCTCCAGACGTTTCGACTCTGACAGCGTCGGAAAATTCATAAGCGGTGTTACCTTGTGTAATGAGAGTTTTCCTTAGTATACCATGTTTGGAAAAAGATGGGAATTTATTTCTATGCTGTAGCCATGGGGAATCAACGGTATTCATGCCTTGAATCAACGGTATGAAGCCCGTATGGGCTTCCCCGGGCATGAACCGGGGTTCAATGGTGTCGTGATTCATAGTATTCATAGTATTCATAGTAACGTTTTGAAAATTGCGCCTTTAAAACCCTCATGAAGTCAGGTGTGACGTGGGTTTGTCGGGTATCTATGAAAGGGTTGTTTTCTTACTGTTACTATGAATCGGCATTTTTCGGTTCTCAGCGTTACCCTTGTAACACCAGTGGTGGCGTGGGTTTAGACGACTTTATCCTTTTAGGGATTTTGGAGGGTTACTATGAAAGTGACGTGACGTGAATATAGTTTTAACTTAGAGATATATTTCTTCGTAATTTCTGCGAAAAATGTTACACTGGTGTAACATTTTGTGTACAACGTGTAACGTTAGAGAACCCAGTGCCCGTAAGGGTTCGTTGGTATTTTGTTCCCGATTTTCTGTTGTGAAAAAAATAATTTGGTGGAAAGTGTAACATTTTTTTTGGCTATTGGCTCCAAAAACTATCCTAATTGTTAAGTTCTTGAAGCCGTTCCTTGACAAAGACTTTAAGGTTATTATTGCTGTGATGTTCTGCTAATCCCAACGCTGTTTGAAAATCTAATCTTGCTTCATTGATCCTGCCTAAGTGGGCTTTCAGGACACCCCTATAAGCATAAGCTTCGGCATAATCAGGTTTTATGCGAATTGCTTCTGCATAATTGGCAAGTGCCTTATCGTATTGACCTAACTCACTCCGTAAAATACCGAGAATATTATATACTTCAATGAAATCTGGTTTCAACTCAATTACCTTATCGTAGTCGGATACTGCAGCATCATATTTATCGAGAGCAGTTTTCGCGAAAGCTCTATGGCAATAAACCTGAAAAGAATTAAGTCCCAGCGCAATTGCTTTATCATAATCAGCGATTGCCCCTTCATAGTCTTTTAATTCAGATTTCAGAATTCCTCGGTTGTGATAGGCACTGGCGAAATTGTGATTGAATTCTATTACTTGGTTAAAGTCGGTCATTGCCTCCGCGTGTTGTCCAAGATTGTGCCGCATAATTCCCCGATTATAAAAAGCTTCCCAAGAATCGGGCTTCAACGTAATCGTCATGTTATAAGCAGAAACGGCTTTTTCTGTCCGGTTCCCGTGGTAAAGGAGGTAACCAATTGAAAAAAAAGCATGCGCGGCGAGTTCGTTGTCGCTCTGTTTAGGAATATTTGAAGCGGGCTGCTTGCCTTTGCTAACTGTTTCTATAGGGGCTTCTTCTGTCAATTCTGGAAACAATTCTGTTAGTTCTGGGACGTATTTATCTTCATAGTTATCAATGAGGTGACAAACAAATTCCATTAAGGGGCGCAAAGGATGCTTCTCACTTTCGCCTACCGCGCCGACTAACTCTACAAGCAACGCATGAACCCAGTCATAATCGTTTTCAGTTAATTCAGGGACGCTGTGATTTCCGTCACGACGCATAAACTCGATTAACTTATCTAATACCCCAACCAGCCAATGGTAATCGCTTTCAGCGTAAAGCGGGAGTCCGATAGGTTGTGGGGTCTGCGTCTGTAACAGTTTAGAGTTGTCCAACAATTGGGGCATACTCGGTATTTCCAAAGTTCCAGGTGGTAATACCACTTTAGGCAAAGTCTGTATACCTGTCAACATCGTTTACTCCTTCCATCGCCCTTTATTGTATTCTGCGTGTGTTAGAATCTTATCAATTGTGACTCTCTGTTCATTTGTGGCATATTGTATAGAAGCGATAAGGCGGACATTATTACCACCAATGTTAAACACTGTCCATATTTCATCTTCAGGCGGCTGGTTGAACCTGCGTTTACGGATTTTCACCTGATCTGCGTGCGGAAAAATCTTACGCAAATCGACAAATGAGTTAAAGTTTCCTTGACGCATCAGGTGGTACCAGCGGTTAAGGGCAGATCTATCATTCGGGTGTTTCTGGGCAAATTTGTTTAGTACATCTCGTCCGGTGATGTGCATTAGGTATTTACAGAAGATGCCTGCTTCTTGATTGTTTAGGTCAGGTTATTGCCTAAATAGTATACCATATAGGCACCGAACTGTCAAAAATAATTTATCTTACGACTTCAATACCTGCGCCAAAAATTGGAATTGATTATTAGGTTCAAGGATGGAAACATTATACGCATTCAACCGTGAATTAGAGGTTGCGAGGTAGGACAGCAAACCACCGCGATAAGTTCATTCATCCTCCCCGCGAAAGACCGACATAAAAGATTCAGGAAGTTCGTCAAAGTCATCAGCTATCTTCACTTTGCCCTTCCACTGCCCACCACGGCGTGGTTGCTTGTCGCTTTTCTGTTTTGAGTCTGACTGCTCAAGTCGTTGTAACCACTTTTCGATGAGGACTTTGAAATCAGCGTTTCCTTGCTGTTCTGATAGTACCAAAGCAGTCTGGAGATCCGATCTTGCTTTGTCTATATTTCCCAACTCAGCCTGTGCTACACCACGATGAGCGTACGCTTCGGCAGAGTCAGAGTTTAGGCGAATCGCCTCGGTAAAGTCTACAATAGCGGCATCAAATTCTTTATATAGGACTTTCTGAACCGCTCGGTTGTAGTATGCTTCGGCGAAATGTGGACTGAGACGAATTGCAGTATCATAATCGGCAAGGGCATCATCAGAATGCCCCAGTCTATTTTTAACATTGCCTCGATTGTTATAAACTTCGGCATAATTTGGTTGCAACCGAATTGCCTTGTCGTAAGCAGAGAGGGCTTTTTCTGCTTTCCCTCTTTCCGAGAGGAGACAACCGATCGCGAAAAAGGCGTGCGCAGCAAGTTCGCCATCGTTCAGTTCTGAGGCGTAAGGTGGTGGATTATTGTTTTCGTTTGTTTTTGAAATAGGTGCTTCCTCTGCCAACTCTGGAAACCGTTCTGTCAGTTTCGGAACGTACGCGTCCTCATAGTTAGCAATGATCCGAATAATAAAGTCCATCAATAGTGCTAAGGGGTGGTTTTCATTCTCACCAACGGAATAGATCAACTCTTCTAATATATCATCCAGCCATTGATACTCGGCTTCAGTCAACTTGATGACCCCGTAATGCCCGTGCCGTTGTCCGAAGTCGATTAATCCATCTAATGCCTCCACTAACCATTGATAATCAGTTTCGGGATACGGTGGAGCTGCATCAGGTTTCGATGTACGTGTCTGCAACGGTTTAGAATTATCTAACAATTGCGGCATACTCGGCACTATGTCTGTGAGCAAAAGATTGTTCTTTGCAGATCCGAATGTTGACATTATTGACTCCTACCGCTGTTTATCAGGTTTCATCAGTTTGTGGTGTTGAATTGTTAAGTTGCTGAAGTGCCTCCTCAACGAAAGTTTTGAGGTTATTGTCTCCCTGCTGTTCTGCCAGTTCCAATGCTTTCTGAAAATCTGACTTCGCTTTGTCAATACTACCCAGGTAAGCCTTTGCTGTTCCGCGATTGGCATAAGCGTTTGCATCATCAGTATCCAAGTCAATAGCCTTATTGAAATCGACAATAGCAGCTTCATATTGATTTAGAAACATCTTCACGAAACCGCGTCCATAATGGGCTTTCGGATAATTAGGATTTAGGCGAATTGCTATATCAAGATCAGCAATAGCAGCTTCATATTGCCTGAGTTCTGTTTTCGCACCTCCGCGATTGAAATAGGCATCCACATAATCAGGATTTAGGCAAATCGCTTCATCCAAGTCTCTAATAACATCTTCATATTGATTTAACATCAATTTCATAACTGCTCGATTGTAGTAAGCCTCGGCATATTTCGGTTTCAGGCGAATCGCATGATCAAAATCAGAAATAGCAACCTCAGTTTGCCCAAGCATTATTTTTGAGATACCACGGTTGAGATAAGCTTCTGCATAATTGGGTTTTAGACGAAGTGCCTCATCACAGTCAGCAATAGCTTCCCTTGGATGCCCAGTTTTATTTAGCACAAGTCCCCTATTATAGTGAGCTATGACATGACTCGGGTCTAGTCGGATAACTTCATTAAGATCAGCAATGGCTTCTGTGTATCGCCCAAGTTCGTTTAGTATAGCTCCTCGATTGTTGCGGATTTCAACGCTATCTGATTTCAGATTGATAGCTTGGTTGTAGTCAGTTATAGCATCCTCGCGTTGGTTTATTTTCCACTTTGCAGTTCCTCGTCTGCTGTAGGTTTCTCCATCATTTGGATTTAGACGAATTGCTTCATCAAAATCAGCGATGGCTTCTTCATATTGATCAAGCCCACTTTTTATATCGCCTCTGCTAATGTATGCATCAATATAATCAGGATTTAGACGAATCGCATTATCGAAATCGGCGATGGCTTCTGCTTGTTTTCCAAGTTCTCTTTTCGCGCTACCCCGACTGTGGTAGGCTTTAGGAGAATCAGGTTGTAGACTGATAGTCTGATCATAGTCGGCAAGTGCTGCTTCGTATTGCTGACAATTGAATTTCACATTACCTCGATTGTGGTAAGCTTCTCCAAAATCCGGTTTTAGACGGATAGCCTTATCGTAATCGACAAGAGCAGCCTCGCGTTGACCAAGTTCGCCTTTTAAAACTCCGCGGTTGTAGTAGGCTTCTGCATAATCCTGTTTTAGATGTAATGTTTTGTTATAATCTTCAATAGCAGATTCTTGTCGACCAAGCGCGCTCTTTGAGACTGCTCTGTTGTAATAGGCTTCCATATAATCAGGATTTAGATGAATTGCCTCATTGTAATCAGTAATAGCTTCTTCATGTTTACCAAGCGAAGCCTTCAGCCATCCTCGGTTGTTATAGGCCTCATCCAAGTCTGGCTTTAAATCAATTGCCTTGTCATAATCGATAAATGCCCGTTCGTGTTGCCCAAGCATAGTTTTAACGGCAGCGCGATGATTGTATGCTTCTGCATAATCCGACTTTAGGCGGATCGCCGAATCAAAATTCGTAAGGGCAGACTCATATTGACGTAGATAGAATTTCACATTGCCTTGCCTGTAATAAGCAGCAGGCAGATCGGGCTTTAAGCGAATGGCATCATCATAATCGGCAAGAGCTTCTTCATGTTGACCGAGTGCTTCTTTCGCACTACCCCTATTGTAATAGGCTTCTGCTAAACTTGGCTTTAATCGAAGTGCCTCACTGTAGTCAGTAATAGCATCTTCATATTGGTTAAGTCTGCGCTTTGCAATACCTCTATTATTGTATGCTTCGGCAAAATCCGGTTTTAGACGAATTGCTTCATTATGGTCAATAATAGCGTCTTCATATTCACCGATATCTACTTTTGTATTACCTCGATTAGTGTAAGCTTCAGCAAAGTCCGGCTTTAGATGGATAGCCTGGTCATAATCAGTGAGGGCTTCCTCGTACTTGCCAAGATTGCTCTTTACAGCTGCGCGATTATTGTAAGCCGAAACAGAATCTGGGTTTAAATTGATGACTTTGTCATAAGAGGAAAGTGCTTTATCTCCCTCCGTAAGAAGATAGCCAACGGAAAATAATGCTTGAGCAGTAAGTTCGTTATCGTGTCCTTCCGCAATATTCGCAATGGAACGCCACTTTTCAAGTGCTTTCTCAATCTTCTCGTCCCGTTGCAACATGTACGCCTCAGCGATGGCTTTTTCGATGAGAGAAGATTTAGAATTGCCTTCTACCTTCTCTTCAAACTTATCAATGTCTTCAGCGATATCTTGTTTATCAATATCTTCGGCACTATAGGGTAGATCTACTTTAGATTTGACTTTATGAATAAACTGAGCAAGTTTAAGAAGAACACCGAGTACTGCAGCGATACCAAGCATTAGGGTCCCGATACCAATAAGATTTTTACTATTATCGGTGGTTGCTTCTCCTTTCATTGTCTCATTTGTAGACTGAGTTTTCAGGTCGATTTTTCCGCTTGATGTATCATCTAACGACTGAGTTTTTTGAGTAGGCATCTTTGGTGAGGTCTGCCTCGCGGAATCTTTTTGACTACTATTAGAGACTTCTCCGGTGCTTGGATCGTTTGAAGGCTGCACTTTCTGATTTGTGGATCCCTCTGGTGTTTGTGCAAACACGACCATCACCAGACCTACAAACATCACACTTAACACCAATACAACCACTGAAATTCCAATTTTTCTACACATTATGATTCCGCCTTATCAATATCCAACCCCGACAACCCTTCAACAATCCCCACTGTCTCCAAACTCACACCAATCACCTTCCGAATCAAGTCCACAATATACGTCTCATCGTCCAAGCGATTTGGATCGTTCTTGATGCCGCTCCGTCTGTCTGTCTTGACGCGATACTGGTCCACCACCCACTCCAACGCTGATCGATTTCCCAACCGATACCCAAACACCTCCGCAGGAATCCCATCTAACGTCAAGAAATCGTTATATTGGATTTGTGTTTTATCTTTTGAAAACCGCATCCGCTCTACACGCCAATCCAATGGCATATTCGGTGTTTCAATCAGATCTAACTTATACAGAGGTTGGTCTTCATAGTGGACATGGATGTGTGCTAAGCGTTTCCCTGCCTCAACAAATTCCCAAAATTCGGGAGCAAACGGGAGATGTGGCAAGTCCCGCTTGAGATTCATCTGATATCGATCGCGATACGTTGGATGATGCAGGAGCGCATACGTATAATGGAAAATGTCCCATTTGGTGATTTGTTTGTCTTTGTAATGCGCTTGAAATTGTGTCAATGCCCAATCTGTGATGTTCTCTCGTCGGTTAGTCCCATCCTCATCGTAAATGTAAAAGGGGAAGTATTGCCCAGCTGAGCCAAAGCCCCCCGTCATAATATGTTCAGAGATGCAGTTAGTTATGTGACAAGTAAACGGTTTCTCTCGTGAAATATTCACACAGATTACCTGATTTTCAGTTTCGGTCTGAGATGTGGGGAAAATAGATGGAAACACATATACAACATCATTGAGAATTCTGTCAAAAAAGATATTTCTTTTAGCGAATGGACGATAGAGACAAGTTCTTACTTTGTGTTCGTCATATTCAGCAGTTCTACCACCTCGCAACTTCGCTTTTAAGTCACGACTCCAACTAATTTTCGCATCTTCATATTCTACAAAATCGTCGATGTTTATATTTGATTTGTCCACTATGCCTTGCCACTTAAAGACTTGGGCGTTATAGAATTCTATCATTCGCTGGACATTTGTTGTGAGTTTAATACGGTCAAAGTTGATTGCCCATGCATCGCGATTCGTCTTTACCCCACTGCTAAATTGATGAAAAATCACACCTGAAACTTCGCCTTTCGCCGCTTTTGCCTGTTTGCTTCCTATCAGTATAAATGTTTCAAAGTCCTCACGCAGCCCTTCCGTGAGCCATGTATATCGTGCGTCCGGCTGAATGCGCTCCCAATTGACGTTTCCGGTGTGTTCGCACTTTTCAAGGAATTCAAACGTTGCCTCTTTAGGGGTTTCTGCTGTTTCGCCGTTGTAAAAAATACGGACAGATGTTTTGTCGTGCTGGCGTGTTTTCACGAATAGATTAATGCTCACACCTATCTGAATGTCGAAGACATTGGAGTCCCCAGCGTGTCCTTTACGGACATTGCCACCCAAATCCAACAGATAGATCGCATCGCACGCATCGGCGAGGTGTTTCCGCATGCCATCGAACGCTTGACCTGTGATGAAGTTGTGGTTGGTTATGAATGCGACAATCCCTTCACCGTCAATCCGATTTAATGCCCAGAGAATCGCTTTAACGTACGGATCGTAAAGTGAGGTTTTGTTCGTTGCACTGGAGGCTTGGGCGTACGTCTCTTGAATCTGTCTGTCCAATTCAGGATACTTGCGGTTTTTGTTCGCATCATTTTCATCCATCTGCCGCGCATTGTACGGTGGATTTCCAATCACCACAAACATGTCCGTCTGCTTCTGACGTTCAACCCGCCGCGTGTTTTCTGGTGCGAACATGGATAGCTGCCGTTCCGCTGTCAAATCGAACGTATCCACAAGGCAGAGATTATCGAAAGACTGATACTGGTTTGTGGCAACGTAAAACTCATGTTCAATGTTCATGTTTGCAATGTAGTACGGCATGAGTAGCACTTCATTGCAGTGGAGTTCCTCGCTATATTTCGCCTTAAGCGCGGTTTTGTCAATCGCTTGTATAAGCCGCACGATGAAGTTGCCGGTGCCAACAAATGGGTCGATGAGGTGAACTTCTGTGTCCGAAAGTGAACGTCCAAACTCGGTTTCAAGCAGATGGGAGACACTTTTCACCATGAAATCAACAATTGGCTGCGGGGTATAGACGATGCCGTGTGTATCTGCGACTTTGACGGAGAAGCCTTGAAAAAACTGCTCATAGACAGTATTAAGGAAGTGTTGCTTTTGTGAGAAGTCGATGAAGGTTGCAGCGGCACGTTCAATCGCGCCGTAGAAGGGGTTGAGTTCTCGAAGAAACTCTGATCGGTTATAAGCCTGCCAGGTGAGGGCGTCAATCACGTTTTCGATTTCGCGTGCGATGATATTTCGGCGTGTAAAATCGGGATTGTCAAAGACCGTTCGGAAAATCCGTTCTGTTAAGAGGTGTTGGATGAGCATCTCCTCTACGGCGGATTTTGAAAGATTCGGGTTAATTGCATCTTGACAATGGCGATGGAACTCTGCCAACGCTTTCTGGAACCGAGAATTAGTGTCTTCTTCGTTTTGGATTAACGCTGCGGCACGTTGTCCGAGTGCTGGGACTCTATCTTTGAATTCAACAACGGCGCGCTCCCAATTGACGATGTCCGCTTGTTCGTAACCGAAAAAGGCGTGAAGGGCCCGAATGAACGCCTCCGGTTCAGCGATACCGATATCCATGACTTCTTGTCCGTTCTGATAGAGGATGGCACGTTCTTGGGTTGTAAAGAGGATGTTGTCTTGTGGATAGCCTGCGTCGAATTTCTGTCTGATGGCTACAGTGAGGTTATCGTGGAGATCCTTTGCCTCCCAGTAGCCGCGCGGTAAACCGAAGTCGTTATCCGTAAGCATACCGTCGATGTAAATTGTGGTGTTCTGCGGTGTTCGGAGGGGTTTTTCACAAATAAGCGTTAGGTTGTTTTGTCGAGCGTAGTGTTGGAGGAGCGTTGCAAAGGCGAGTCGGACTTCGGTTTCATTTGTTGCACCGAGGTTTTCGTATTGTTTGAGTTCTGCGTAAAAGGTTTTTATTGGCTTATGCGTTGGTTTGATGTCTCGCATGCCTGCGTTGCCCTCCTAATGTATACATTTATGTGAAGTATTATATACCAATTCACAGTCGATTGCAAGTGAAATTAGCGTCTTTTGAAAAGATAACCGTTTGACAGAAAATAATTTTTATAGTATAATATACCAAAAGTTAGGAAAAGGGCTTCGGTTATCGGCTCTCGGCCACTTTGTTGTGAAATTTACAGAGGCTCTGGACACCACAAGAAATCTGCTGACCGCTGACAGTTACTAAAATATGAATTCACTCCGGTTTTTTATTAACGGGTTTTTGATCGGCCTCGCCAACATTATTCCCGGCATGAGCGGTGGAACGCTCGCACTCGTTTTAGGTATCTATGAACGGCTCATTGGAGCGTTACGAAATATCGGACTTTCAACAGTAAAAAACTTGCTCGGGGTGATAAGATTAAAAAAGGAAGCTTTCACAACAGCAGAGACCGAACTTCGTCGTATTGACTTCGGCTTTCTTGCCCTGTTAGGCACTGGTGCGGTAGCGTCAATCCTGCTCACCTCGAAGCTGATTGTCTATCTGCTGAACGACCATCATGATCCAACTTACGGCTTCTTTAGCGGACTCATTCTAACATCTATTCTGGTCCCGGCACGAATGCTAAAACGATGTGGGGTGAGAGAATTACTTGTGCTACTGATTGCTGTTGTGCTTGTGTTAAGTCTGTCTGTCGGTACGAGTGGAAAACAGTTAGAGCGTGTCGCATATAAATCTGGAAGTGAGGCTGCAGTGGATACCGGTGTCCAGCAAACCGCTTTTCCGACTTATTGGGACTTTGGAATCTTTTTTGGAAGCGGGGCACTGGCTATTTCGGCGATGATTCTGCCCGGCATCAGCGGCTCATTTCTGATGCTTGCCCTCGGTGTCTACTTTCGGCTCTTAACCGCAATAAACACCTTAATGGAAGGCGTTCCAAAGTTGCTTAACGGGGTTTTCGACGAGGCGATGTTAGCGAGTTTACTGATAATCGGAGTGACCGCAATCGGGTGTCTGTTCGGGCTGCTCGCTTTTACACGATTGCTTAACTATCTCTTGGAACGCTATCGCAATCTGACAATTGCCTTTCTTATCGGATTAATGGTGGGATCGCTCTATGGATTGTGGCCCTTTCGTGAGTTCGCGATGGTTGATGGGGAACGGATAGATACGGCTCATATTCTCCCGCAACTGGATGTGAATCTACTTATTACGACAGGGGTTTTTCTCATCGGTTGTGGTGTGATTTTTCTTTTTGCCCGTTTGGAGAATTAGAGGAACCGCGAACCGCGAATCGCGAACCGCGATTAGCCATTAAATGAAGAAAATAAAAAGCATCGGTTTTTTCGTCAATACAACCAAAGCGAATGCGGCAAGTGTCGTTGAAGGTGTATGCACGTGGCTTGAGGCGCGCGGAATTGTACCCCTCCTGCCTGAAGAACAGGCATCGGCGTTGGGGAGAACTAACGACACACCTATCTCCAAAACCGAAGTCGTCGAGCAAGCCGATGTGATGCTCGTCCTTGGTGGAGATGGCACGCTCCTAAGCGCAGCACATACACCGAAGATCGAAAAGGTTCCAATCCTTGCGATCAATATTGGAACGCTCGGATTTCTGACGGATGCGTCGCTTGATGAACTCTATCCAACTTTGGAAAGTCTATTGACCGGGGATTATCGTATAGAACATCGGATGATGTTAGAAGTTGTTGTGAATTCGCAGATCCGAATGAATACAGATTCACAAAATCCAGAGGCTGTAAGCCCAACCAACGGGCCGGGCTGGAGAGACGGGGAGGGTCGCTCCTACCAAACCCGTCTAACCGAACCGCAAGGAACGTCAAAAAAGCCATTTCGGGCTTTCGCGCTCAACGATGTTGTTATTCGGCATTACACGCGTCTTATCGAATTGGACGCGTATATTGACGGTGAGCTTTTTATTCCGTATAACGTCGACGGCTTAATTATCGCAACGCCAAGTGGGTCAACGGGATATTCGCTCTCTTGCGCGGGTACTATTGTCGAGCCGCAATTGGAAGCGATCTTGTTGACCCCTATCGCCCCGCACAGTTTGACAGTGCGTCCGTTCATTGCCCATGGTGAGGCAGAAATCACCGTCAAAATGCGCGCTGCATATCAGAGCGTTGATGTTTTTGTGGATGGACAGCGTGAGACACACAGTCTCACTGCAGGCGCAATCATAAAAGTAGAAAAAGCAGAACGCACAATTCAACTCATCCGTTCGCAGCATCATAGTTATTACAAAGCCTTACGTGAAAAACTAATGTTAGGTGAAAGTGTCAGAAATGTTAGGTAAAGGGTCAGATGTCCTTAGAGGAATGGTTATCAGGGTTTAGTGAACCGATAACCGTATACCGTCGAAATGATAGAAACACTCTCTATCCGCAACATTGCGCTCATAGACGAGCTTGACTTGGAACTCGCACCTGGGCTGAATATTTTTACCGGTGAGACGGGTGCTGGTAAATCCGTTATCCTCAAATCAATTGGACTGGTTTTAGGTGAGAGGGTCTCTGCCGATATTGTACGCGAAGGTACCGATTTCGCAAAAGTAGAAGCAGGGGTCGCACCTCACGCGCAGCATCCGATGTGGCACACGGATTTCGCTTTTAGCGATGTTTTGGACCCATCAGACGCCACAATTCTCTCCAGAAGGATTAGTGCCGCCGGTAGGAGCCGTTGTCATGTTAATGGACGGTTGGTGAACTTGGGCCAGCTCCAAGCGATTGGGGCTTTGCTCGTTGATATCCACGGTCAACATGAACATCAATCCTTGTTTAGAACACAAACCCATCTCAGGCTTTTAGATGATTTCGGGGGATGTAGTGAGGCGAGACAGCATGTTAGCAAGGTCCATGCACACTTACAAGCCTTACAACAAGAAGCAGCCGACCTGACACAAACTTTGCGGGCATCAGAACGCGAAAAAGACCTCCTTGAATTTGAAATTAAAGAACTTGATGCAGCGAGTCTTGAGGAGGGTGAAGACGCAGAATTGGCCGCTGAGGCCCGTATACTCAACAATGCTGAAGAATTGGCTAACGCTGCCAGCCGTCTGTATGCCCTGCTGGATGGTGATACTTCTAACAGCAGCAACGCATCAGTGCTCGAACGACTCAAGGATGCCGCAAAGACGCTTGCGAAATTGTCCGAGTTAGATAACAGCCTTTCGGAAGTCCAAGAACGCTTGGAAACATCGCTCTACGAACTCGAAGATGTCGCCTTACACGCCCGCCAATATAGGGATACTGTGGAATACAATCCTATCCGCTTGGACGAGGTTACCGACCGTTTGGCACTGATTGCGAAACTCAAACGGCGTTACGGCAATACTATCGCTGAGATATTAGCCTACCACGCTGAAGCATCGCAGAAATTGCAGACATTAGAACTCGGTTCAGAAAAGCAAGAATCACTTCAGATAGAGATCGACAAAACCATTCAAGAGGCACAACATCTGTGTCGTTCGCTTTCTGTGAAACGTCAGCATGTTGCTAAGCAGCTTTCAAAGCAAATTGAGAAGGAGTTGCGAACGCTCGGCATGGACAAAGCGGAATTTCAGGCATCTGTCCAACACATAGCCGACGAACGGGGGCCCTTTCAGATAGAGGGTAAGCACTATGCCTTCCGTTCTCACGGAATGGATGATGTGGAGTTCTTAATCGCACCGAATGTCGGTTCTGAGGCGCGTCCGATTTCTAAAATTGCATCAGGTGGCGAAATCTCACGTATTATGCTCGCTTTGAAGACGGTATTGGTGCAAGTAGATGAAATCCCAACGCTTCTTTTCGATGAAATTGATAGCGGAATTGGTGGCAAAGTGGCGGATGTTGTTGGTAGGAAGTTGAAAGAACTTTCTGAATTCGCACAAGTGATCTGTATTACCCATCTCCCCCAGATTGCTCGTTTCGCGGACAGACATTTCCGTGTAGAAAAGAAGGTCGTTGATGGCGAACGTACGCTGATTACAGCAAAATCCCTGACACCAGAGGAACAGATTAACGAAATTGCCCGAATGCATGGCGGTGAAGAGACTGAGATTGGACTTGCCCATGCGCGTGAATTATTGTTTGAAAAATAGGGGGTAGCCGTCAGCGGTCAGCATTGTCGCGCAAGTCCATACGCGACTTGCGTAGTGGTCAGCAAGAGGAGACGACTTCATCAGAAAACCTCTACATTGAGGGCTGAAAGCCGACAGCCGACAGCCGTAAAAAAATGGATGAAAGGTTTACACAAGCCAACGGGGCACATGTTTATACGGGTTGCGAATTGTTAGTCAAAGGGGCTTTGGAGAGCGGGGTTAGCCTCCTTACAGGCTATCCGGGCTCCCCACTTGCTGAAGTGTTTGACGTTATCGAGCGGAATGCTGAATTGTTGAAAACCAACGGTATTGTCGCCCAGATAGCCAACAACGAAGCATTGAGTATCGCTCGCCTCAACGGTTCGCAAATGGCAGACCTCCGCGCAATCACGTTTATGAAAAGCGTCGGTTTACATGTCGCTTCCGACTCGCTTGCAATTAGTAATCTTGCTGGCACAACCGGGGGGGCTGTCGTTGTTGTTGGTGATGATACTTGGTCGCACAGCACGCAGGTCCCAGCGGATTCTCGGTTTTTGGTGCGGCATGTCTACACGCCCCTGCTTGAACCCGGTACATTTCAGGAACTTAAAGACTGGATTGATTGCGCCTTCCAAATTTCCGCTGCTGCAAATCTTTATGTCTGTTATCTAACAACTGAGAATCAAGCGAGTGGCGGCGGTAACGTTGAACTTCGCCCTAACGTTTATCCCGATATTAGCGATTTAAAGCGAATTAATCTTGATACGCAACTCATTGATGCGGATAAGCGGGTTGTCTTACCTCCACATACCGCTCGAATCGAGGTCGAAACGTTGCGAGAAAGGTTGCCTGCTGCGCTTGAGACAGCACGCGCTTTAGAACTCAACAAAATCCAGTTTCTTGAGAAGGCTTCAACGACCAAGAGACACCCTCTCGGATTTGTCAGCGCAGGCTTGGCGTATAGTTGTCTCCTTCACGCACTTGAAGAGTTGAACTTGCATGGCGATATCCCGATCCTCAAACTCGGTATGACCCACCCGATTGATTCGGACATCGTCCGAGAATTTGCCGAGCAGGTAGACGAAATTTATGTTGTTGAAGAAAAACGTCCGCTCTTAGAAAACGAAATCAAAGCACTTCTGACGCAAATGTATCAAGATGGCAACATCAAGCGGTACATAAATGTCTGGGGTAAGCAATTCCCCAACGGTTTGGCTGGGGTGCCGGTAGCTTCTGGCTTGGATGCCTCTATTCTCATTCAGAAACTTATTCCACTTCTTAGAGACCGTTTCGGCACAGCAGGGACAACTATTGATACTGAGCACTTCGCACGTGAAGAAGCCCTCCAAAAACAGGTTTCCGGACAACAGATTGATATTCCCCAACGCACACCTACCTTCTGCCCAGGCTGCCCACATCGTGACTCTTCGAGTGTCTTCCTTGAAATTACAGAACAATTTATGGATCCCGATTACATGAAGAAACATCACAATTCGGGACCCGTGGATCTCGTCTTTCACGGCGATATTGGCTGTTATTCGATGCTCAAATATGAGCCGTTTCCGAGGTTGATGCACAATCTCTCTGCTATGGCGTTAGGGGGCGGTGCTGGTGCCGGGATTGATCCGTTTATCGAAAACAAACAGATCGTTTTCATGGGGGATTCGACCTTTTTTCATGGCGGTATGTCAGCGATTTCGGATTCAATCAAAAACAACCAAGACATCGCCTACATCATTTTAGACAACCAGACAACGGCAATGACGGGGCATCAACCGACCCCCGCTGATGAGCGTGACCTGCTCGGTAATCCTACCTTCGCACAAGACATTGAGCACGTCGCACAAGGACTGGCTGGCAGCTCTGGCATAGAAATTGTCCGCACTAATCCTGAAGATCGGGTCAACTATAAAAAATACCTTGAAAAAACCATTCTTAAATCCGGTGTCAAAATTGTCATTGCTGATAAGGAGTGCGCAATCACCTATCATCGCCGGGTACGCCGAGAGCAACGAAAAACTATAGCCAACGACGGTTTCCTGAAATACGAGAAACATATCAATATTACACCCGAAGTCTGCGAATTTTGTCGGGAATGCACAACTGCTACAGGGTGTCCGGGTTTGAAAATTATTGATACCGATTATGGTGAGAAAATTGCGATTGACCGCTCGAATTGTGTCTCCGATGGGGCGTGTGCCCGCATTAAATATGCCTGTCCAGCCTTTGAAGAGGTTATCGTCACACGGAAACGCCCGCCTCAAGAGACGGATGTCGAGTCTGGTTATCGCGGGCTTTTGAGTGATGCCCCTTTACCTCCACCACTTCCACTGAACTTTGAGAGAAATTGGAACATCTACGCCGCAGGGGTCGGCGGTATGGGTATTGGCACGATTTCTAAGGTCCTCGTCGTTGCGGGGTATCTCCAAGGCTACGACGTGACATTTTGCGACAGGAAAGGTTTAGCGATTCGCAATGGAGGGGTCTATACCCATATCGCGTATACGCGATCCGACGTTCACGCTTCACCGATGATTCCGTATGGCAAGGCGGATCTTCTATTAGGACTCGACATTTTGGAAGCCGTCCGCGGCGTTACTGCCAATTCCCTTTTCCGTATCGCATCGCCATCACGCACCGCTGCCGTGGTGAATACAGCTAAAACCGAAACTATATCCACGCTTATCGGCAAGGACCATTTTGATCCAGAGACACTTGAAGATGACCTTCAGGCGTATACCAATACCGACGCGTATTTCGGCATAGATCTCTTTGCGGTTTCTGAACAACTGTTTGGGAGTAAATTATATGCTAACATGATGCTCCTCGGTACTGCCTTCCAACGCCAGTTGATACCTCTTGAATTGGAACCTTTGCAACTTGCCCTCAAGCAAATGGTTCCCCATACCGATTTGGATACTAACATGAGAGCGTTTACCGTCGGACGTCGTCTTGCCCTGGAATCATCAGAATCTTCTGTTAACGCACCGTCAATAAAAACGTTAGTAACTTATGATGAGATGCTTGAAACGAAACGGCAGATCTTGGCGCGGAAATGGCGCGGAAAACGTTTCGCGCGGGAATACGGGGTGCTTGTCGAGGATATAGTAAAGACATTGGACATCGGGTCGGACAGTGTCAACCGAATGTTGGCACTCTATATCTACGACCTCGTTCAGTTTGCGGATATCGACTACGCACGTAGATATGTTGAGAAGATTAAGCAGGTTTACGCACACGATACCGCTGATTACGACTATCGTGCCACAAAAGCCGCGATCAGGTACCTGCACAAAGTCATGCTCATTAAAGACGAAGTCTACGTCGCACACCTCTTGACGAGCGAAGAGAAATTGCAGCGTGACAAGGAATTGTATAAGGTGGATACCGCGAACGGTGATAGCATTCAGTATGTTCATCTCAACCGTCCTCATTTCACTGTGATGGGACTTGACATCGAAGGAGATATTGATACGCGAAATTGGCAATTAAACCTGATGAAACGTATGAAATTTCTCAGGCGATGGTTGCCGCAGTGGCACGCAAAGGAGAGAGCGTTCCGGGAGTGGTATATCACCCGTGTGATTGACACTTTTGCACCCAACGGGGAAGACGCATACGAAAAGCATCTCCAAGCCTTGACATGTGTTGAAGAGGTCCGCGGTTATCGGGAGATCCGTTACCCCAAAATGGAGACGGTGAAACAGACAGTTGAGGATTTACTTGCCCACAAATAGTTTTCGGAGAAGCGCACTACAATGCAGACACGATCCATCCTGAGAGTGACAGGACACACCGGCGTTGTTGGCGTTATCGGTGATCCGATTGAACACAGCCGTTCACCGCAAATGCACAATGCCGCCTTTGCAAAAGCCGGTCTTGATTATGTATATGTGCCCTTTCATGTCCGACCTGATGATTTGGCGCGGGCGATCGCAGGATTCAAGGCACTTAACGTCGTCGGGATTAACGTGACACTCCCACATAAACAGGCTGTTATTCCATATCTTACATCGATTTCAAGGGAAGCCAAGCTTATCGGAGCTGTCAATACACTCACTTTTCTTGAGGATGGCATACACGGTGACAATACAGACGCACCGGGGGTCTTAAGGGCTTTGGAAGATGACGGGAATCTGTCTGTACCCGTCGGTGAAAACGTCGTCGTCTTGGGGGCAGGGGGCGCAGCAAGAGCGATTGTCGTTGCATTCGCCCTCGCGGGTGTTGCATCTATAACAATTGCCAATCGCACAACCGAGAAGGCTATCGCATTAGCAGAAGAAATGCAGCAGAAAACGGGTATTTCGATGCATGGGATGGGACTTGCAGATGCGCGGGTGGCTGATGCTGTTCGTCAAAGCACGTTGCTTGTCAATACTGCAACGGCGAGTATGGATCTGACACAACCGCTGCTGATTTCTGTTGATTGGCTTCAACCGAATGCTATCGTTTACGACATTGTCTATACACCGCCGGTGACGCCTCTCATGGCGGCAGCCGCAGCGCGCGGATGCCAAACGCTTGGTGGCATCGGAATGCTAATTCATCAAGGGGCTATCGCTTTTGAAAAATGGACGGGTGTTATTCCATGTACCCAGACAATGCAACAGGCACTTTCCATATAGGTGTTGTCGCGCAATCTTAGAATCTCATATAGTTCACTAAGAAATACGAAAGGGGTCAATAACAATATAATGCAAGAGCAAGAACACGACTTTAAGCCAATTCGATTCGTCATACTCGGAACGCCCTATACCATCAAGCCAACTGAAGACTTAACCTCCGACAATATCAACGAGCTCGTTGAATATGTCAAGAGTTTGGTTGAATCTTATCTCAGAAAGGGCTTTGACGAGCAAAGGGTTCCACTGCTCGTTGCGTTCCATATCGCTGATGAAAAACGTCGCCTTCAAGAAAAATATGAATTGCCATTATACCGGATAGTCGAAAGGCTACAGTTTGCCATTGAAGAGGAAGCACCGCAGCGGGTCTCTGATGAAGCACTCGATTAAAATGTTTGTTTAGGACAGAAGGCGGGTCTTGATTGGCATGCTTATTTTAACGAAGCAATAGCACCGCGAGCACACAGAATATCGGGAGTAAGACAATCAGAATCTTGACTTCAATTAGGTAGTTCTTATAACGTTGCGTCTCCGAACTGCGCGCGAGCCACTGATTGATGAAGCCAATGCGCCGATTGATGGATGGATGGGTGTTGAACATTTCAAATAATCGCCGAATTGATTTCGGTACTGAATTCAGTATCGCCAGTTTCATTAATGCCGTTTTAAAGGCTTCCGGTTTTTCTGTGAGCCTGATGGCATACAGATCCGCTTGATGTTCACAACGCCTTGACAAATATCGGAATATTAGCACGAAATAGGTAATCAGAAAAGTCAGTGAGCAGAGCGTTGACAAAATTTGTGATTCGCCAAAATGTATCACCAACGGTTCTTCAACAAGTACATAAAAAAACGGATAACTCAACAGATAGAAGAGTGAGAAAAGCATATAGGTTTGAATGTGTTTGTAACGGATATGGCCAAGTTCGTGTGCGACAACGGTCTCAATCTCGTCATCCGTAAAGTATTCCAGAAGTGCGTCTGTTAAAAAAATATGCCGATTCCAGGGGAGTGTCCCTGCGACAGCTGCATTTGCTATCAACAGTGAACCCGTCTGCCAGACCATAATATCTTTATGTTTTGCCCCACTCTGTTTTGTTAGCTGTTCTAAGCGTCTCTTTAGTTCTGAATTCGGAGCCAACGGTTCTGTTTTCCACAGAAACTGCATCAGTAACGGCGCAAGGATATACGCCGAGACAATCACTGGTAGAATTAGCCCAATGAGAATGTATGGATGTTCAACGATGAACACCTTCGCCGAGTATGGGAGCCAATAAAGCGCATCTATCGTTATGAGGTAGATGACCATCGGGAGCAGCGGGAAAAGTAGAAATTTAAATTGAAGGCTAAGGACTTCTCGGTAGTGTCCGGGTTCGAGCCGATTTACTTGGTAAAACGTAAGCCGAATACAAATTAACCCAACCAAAAGCGGTAACAATGCGAGCATCTGACGCAAATTTTCCATCGGAAAAAATGCGAAATATTTATCGATCAGGACGGGCAGATTCAATAGATATAGGTTGCACAGATAACCCGCTAAGCTGAGACATTCAAAAGCAATCATATAGCGGCGCAGCCGATAGAGTTTCGGCAGGTTTTCCTCTTGGTGTGCAGGAAACGTTCGCGCAACGTACGTCGTCACGAAATACGCTATGAGGATAGGGTAGCCCGTCAACACAAGTGTCCAAAGGACCACCTGCATATCGCTGATGTTCATCCGTGTTTCCGGTGGTTCAAAGTGAAAAAGGGAGATGAGCCCAGCGATTAAAATGATACTGATCTGTCCCATGCTGTCAACGACCTTCCTTAAAGTATTCGGGTAAGACTTACGCACTAAAAGACCGGTCGGCACCGCTTGTAACCCCACCGATCAGATAACAAAATTTTACTCTATCCGCCATCAAAAATCAAGTCACTTTTTCTCTTTAACCGTTGGCTTTCTGTTAAGCGTGAAAAAACTTTTGACTTTTTTTTACAAAAGGTGGTATAATTTATATTAAAAGTGCCTGTTGGGGAGAATTGCTTTCGGGTGTCTTACGTTGCGAGTTCGGGGTGCAGTTTCGGGCATTGAAAACTTTTGTCTGTGTAGGAAAGGGGACCGTCCTGTCCATATACGCACATTCAGGCGGAATTTGAGCAGAATTCCAAGATACTATGAAAATTGATTTTTGGGCTTAACTTGAGCGCCTGCTTCTTAGATATCAGCTGGCGAACAACGCTCTAAATTGTTGTAAATAACTTAGGAGGAATCCATGATAAGTAGAACCGCTTTCACGATTATCGCTCTCTTGGGAGTTGCACTTATTGTTAGTAGCTGCGGGAAGCTGGACCAAGAAGAGTTTGAAATGTGGAAGAATGAACATGTCTCACAGATGGAACAAGCTGATGCTGACATTACAAACAAAGTCACTATGTTAGAGGCAAAAGTCGATCAGCAGGCGAAAGATACTGAGGATACAATCGCTGCTGCCAAGAATGAGGCGATTGCTGCATCTCAGCAAGGTGATGCCGACACGATTGCTGCTGCAAATCAAGCCGCAATGGAACAGGACGCACAGCTCCGCGCTGACTTGACAAAGGCTATTGATATGCAAGGTCAAAAGTCAATGGAATTTGCTCAAGGCGAAGACGCAAAATTGCAACAGCGAATTGATGCACACGATACAGCTGACGCAGCCCAGAACGACGCGATTAAAAAGCTTGAATCCGAAGTGATGTCCTTGAAAGAAGGACTTGCTATGGTAGAAGCAGAAGTCGATGCGAAGCCTACGCTTGTGGCGACTGTCCGTTTTGGGAGTGGACAAACCCGTTTATCCACGGAAGGCCAAGAAATGCTTAACGGTGTTGTTGAGCAACTCAAGGCAGATTCGGATGCGAAAATCATGGTTGTTGGACATGCGGATGGCACGCCGGTCTTACGCGGCAGCTATAGAAGCAATTGGGATCTCTCGCAAGCCCGCGCGAACTCTGCTGCAAAATACCTTGAATCCAAAGGCATTGATACCAGCAGAATTGAGGCAATTGGTAAAGCGCATACCGATCCCATCGCACCGCAGAGCACTTCCGCTGGTAGAGCGATGAATCGCCGAGTCGAAGTCATTCTGGTTCCAGCTGGTGCTCTTGACCAGCCGTTCTAAACTTTCTCCTTGGGTTGAAGTCATTCTGGGTGTTTAGAGCCAATGACGTAGTCTAATTTTTTCTTATCTAACGTGGGGCGGGACCCGTGCCCGCCCACCGTTTCTGTACACTTTCCTCTACTGATATACTTCAGATAAGGGCTTTGTCGTTTATGCGTTTGGCGCTTGCCTGTCTTTTATTCTTCCTTTTATTTCATTCCGTAACGCTCGCGGAGACTACCGATGTCCCTCCGCTCCGACCCTCACTCGTCCGAGCGTTTTTAGGGGAATACCTTCAATCCCCGTCGTTTCAACTCTCACTGTTCTCCTACAAGCCGCAATTAGGCGGACTCACTGATCTCCTCCAGAGCGTCGGGGTCGAACAAGTTCCGAGCGCACTGCTCCCTATATTTTCAGTCGCATTTGAACATACACCGGAGCTCAATTCACGGTTTGAGTTTGGTTACTGGCAGATGCAACTTGACATTCCGCCACCTACCTCGGTGGAACTTTCTACCACTCTTGTTCCCGTTTCCTATCAGTTTATCTATCGTCCAGTGCTTTTGTCTGAATTTGTTCCGATTTATATCGGCGGTGGGGTCGGCTTCTTGGGAGCAAGTTTTAGTGGGAGCGCGCTCGATCTACTTGAGCAGCAGGGCATCAGTTTTGATGACGGTTCTTCCGGGCCAACCGGATATGTTCTCCTCGGCGCGGAACTGTTTCAATGGGAACAGAACTTTTCACTCAACTTTGAATTGAAACGGATACTGAAAACAATAGAGACGACCGGCACTACGCCGCTCAATTTAATTTTGGATGGCACCGCAATCGGTCTGGGCATTGAAATGCGGTTTTAGATGTCAGCGCTCAGTGGATATCCTTGAAGTATGGCAAACGAATTATCCCACTTGTTGTCTGTCTGGTATTCGGCGGTATTATTGGCGGCTACGCAGAGACCCCACTCCCGCTCCTGAGTTTATTGGCTGCAACGGCTGTCTTTATTTTTCTGGGCATGGAGATTGCCGTCTATTTGCTGCTAATCGCTCTACCGTTTTCGTTCCGTTATATTGTCCCCGGCAGTTTTGAGATTCAAACACCGACAGAGCCGCTATTAGGCATGCTCGTTGCCGTTTATGGTGTTCAAAAAATAGTTAACCGCGCGCTTCAGAAGCCGAAGCCCGAAAACAAGTTTCCTTTTTTCCGACCGCTCTGCTGCTATATTTTTATTACTTTTCTCTCCGCAATCAACACACCAGACCTTTTTGTTACCCTCAAAGGCGCGCTCCGTGCGGTTGTTTACATGCTATTTAGTGTAATAGTGTATGCTGTTATCCAAAACAGGACTGCCTTGAAACGGCTTTTTATTGCCATCTTTCCGTCTGCAGCGGTTGCCGTTATCTGGACAGTTGTTGTCCTCATCTACCATATTGATGCTTGGCAGTGGACGAGTGCATATCGGAGCGCACCCTTTACGAACTATTCCGTTTACGGCTCTTTCACCGCTATCTTTTTTCTCATCTGTCTCAGTCGCCTTTTATTTGACAATGGCACCTACGATAAAGTGCTCTGGACGGCGTGGTTTGTCTGTTTTAGTGTTGGGCTCCTTTTATGTTTTTCACGTGGTGTCTGGCTTTCCGTGGTCGTTGCAGTTGGATTTATGCTGATGCAACTCGGCAGAGGCGTTACGCATAAAAAGATTCTGTTTATCGGTGCCGCGGGTCTTATCTTATTCGTTTGTCTGAATCTACCGGGAGTCTATAACATTATTATTGAGAGGATTACATCGGCAATGGACATCTCTTATGCTTCAAATCGAGCAAGACTCTTGCGATGGGGACAAGCATTCGTGCTGTTCCTCGAAAATCCGATTTTGGGGAAGGGCTATGGAGCGTTTGCAATGCTTTACGAGGAAGATGTCGCACTCGTTGGAAGTTACACAGCGCAGTATCAACTCGGCGCACATAGTGAATACCTTCAGGTTCTGGCGGAATTAGGGATTGTTGGGTTAGGCGTGTGGATATGGCTTAATCTCGCATTCTTGCGCTACGGCTTTCGTGCTCTCCGAAGGTTAGAAGACGGCTTTTACCGCGCTGTTGTCATTGGACTGATGGCTGCCGAACTGTCATTGATGGTACATTTTACTGTGAACAACCTCTTGAACGGTGACGCTATTGGTGTGCCTTTTTGGGGGATTTATGGGCTATTACCGGCGGTCGTGCAAATGGCTGATCGCGAAAAGAGGGTTTATATTAACGCGCAAGGGGAACCCTAAATTTTCAACATTAGAAACCCAAGATACGCTATAATACTTATAAAAATGGGTTGTACGGAATAAATTTCATGCCTTATTTTCCCTACCTTATCTTGAACCAACGGAGAAATTAATATGAACGTTATCCACATTATTTCAGACACATTTAGACGCGACAACCTCGCAATCTATGGCGGCAAGGGATACACGCCATCACTAAATGCCTTCGCTGAGAAATGTGTCGTTTTTGATAAAGCTTATGTCTGTGGCTTCCCGACTGTCCCGATACGAGGCGAGCTCGTGACAGGACAAGTTAGCGTCTGTCGAAGAGGGTGGGAACCGCTCAAACGAGATGTTCCTGTCATCGCTGATGACTTAACGAGTGCTGGTATTGTGAGTATGATGATTGCTGATACACCACATCATATCAACAACGGCTTCTTTTACAATCGTGGATTCACCGGATGGAAATGGATTCGCGGGCAGGAAGGCGACCATTTAGAGACACAGCCTTACGATTATGAATCGAAAAAATCGTTGCAGTACCGCACATATACCCGAACACATCCGAACAGGTTACCTGCCGGTCTCGGCAATCATCTCAGGAATATCTCCTTTCGACAGACGGAAGCGGATACTTTCGTTGCCCAAACGATGCAGACGGCTTGCGATTGGTTAGAACGAAACCATCAACATGAAAACTTCTATCTCATGGTGGACACTTTCGATCCACACGAACCGTGGGATGCCCCCGAGTGGTATCTGAGGCGTTTCGATTCAAGTGACTACGATGGACCCGAACCGATCTATCCGCCTTACGGTCCCAACCCTATGAACGAACGTGAGACGGAACGGCTCAACGCTCTCTATCGCGCCGAAGCCTCTCTCGTTGATAATTGGATCGGGCAACTCCTGCGAAAGATTGACTACATGGGTCTGATGGAAAATACAATGATAATTTTCATGGCAGACCACGGTTTCCTATTGGGTGAACACGGGCTCCTCGCCAAGAATCTTAGTATGTATGAGGAGGTCATCCATATCCCGCTTATGGTTTATCACCCGGATGCAACACCGCGCCATACAGATGCCCTCACCAGTATCGCCGATATCCCTGCGACTGTTGTTGACCTGTTCGGTGCAGAAGGCGGCGCGCAAGTGGAGGGCAATAGTCTCCTTCCTGCTATCATGGGCGACACCGATACAGGGCGCGAATATGCAGTGACGCACGGTGCTTGGGTCGGGGGATGGAGTCCTGATGGTGGGAGTCCTCACGGAAGCATTACTGATGGTACTTGGTCTCTGCTTTTAGAGAATCAGGGCGGCCCGAAGTCTTTGTTCCATTTGCCCTCTGATCCAGAACAGGAGCAGAATCGGTTTGAATCGGATACAGGCGAAGCGCGTCGGCTCTATCAAGCGTTTTTGGAATTCTTGGCACAACACGGCGCGCCTGAAGCAATGGTAACAGAGTTTCAGAACCGCTGGCTCGAATAATCGTTGTTAAGATACTCCGACCCTGTAGGCGAGGTTCCCAACCTCGCCTTATCCTGACTTCTGATTCTACGTCCAATCCATAATCACGCCTAAGTATTCATCTTTTCGGTCCGTTAACCCATCGTAAGCAGACTGCGCCGCTTCTGGGTTGATGACATGCGTCAGTAACTCTTCTACTTTGAATTTCCCTTCACACATCAGTGAATACACCAAGCGCGAGTTGCGTTCAAGTGAGTGCTTTGATTCGCCTGTATGCAGCGTAGGATAGACCCATTCGTGCGCGCTTTTGAGTGTAATCGCTCCTAAACCGATACGATGACTGTAGTTCAAGATATCCGTAGCATTCGTTACATACTCACCGCGCGGCGAGCCGAGCAGTATAACTTCACCTTTTCTGCCAGTCAACTGATAAGCCGTTTCGACGAGCCGAGGATTTCCGATCGCTTCAACCGTGACAGCCGTTTTTTCACCATCTGTCAGCGCAACGACGCGTTCGAGGACATCTTCTTCGTCGGGATTAATCAGATGTTGAATACCGCACTGTCGAGCGATTTCGAGGCGGCGTGGTACGCGTTCGATGCTGATAACTTTCATACCCGCCAAATTGAAAAGCTGAGATGCCGAGTTGCCTACCAATCCCAAACCGATAATTGCGACAGTATCTCCAAATTCAGCAGATGACACCCGCAGGGAGGTCATCGCCACCGTTGCCATTCGGACAAATGGAACCAATTTCTCGTCTATATCCAAGGGCGGTTTAAACGCTAAAAGCACTGCGTCCGTCTTAGCAATGGATGCGTGTGGACCATAACAGAAGGCGAGATCCCCTTCAACACATTTCGTCACATTTTCACCGACTTTAAGAACTTCACCGATTGCTGTGTAACCAGAACCGTGTGGGAAACGCGTTCCACTTTCGAGTCCGGTATATCCGGCGCCTTCTGTTCCCGGACTAATCAGACTGTAGTGTGTTTTCAGCAAGATTTGGTTTGGTGTAAGCGTCTCATCAAGTTCAAAATCCTCCAGCGTCGCCGAACGTTTCGCTGGCATCACAATCCGTTTACCTTTCATTTTCATGATACTCCTTGTTGATTTTCTTCAACATGCATGGTATCATATACGCACAACTTTTTATACTGGATAATATGAAATAGAGACGAGTTTATGGTGGATTTTAGAATTAACCGGACATTGTGGATCGGCGAGGTTAGGAAACCTTGAAGAAACACCCCAGCAAAAACCCTACTGGGTGAGGGAGAGTGTCTATTTATTTTTCAAATTTACCATAGTTTACGAGTCTTATAAAAATGGAGATGTTTCCTTATGAAACTCACGTCAGAGCAGTGTGAAACCTTTTGGACGGAAGGTGTCCTCATTGTCAAGAATGCCTTAACTGACGAAGATCTTCAACCGGTGATTGACGAGATTTCGGATTGGATTTCCGAACGCGCCCTTGCCTTAAAAGAAGAAGGCGAAATCGAAGACCTCTACGAAGACGAGTCCTTTGATCGCCGCTTTGCAAAATTGTTGGCACAATCCGGTGAGATGGCACGCGGGATGGATATCATGCACTACCGCGGTAAAGCAATCTTTGAATTCTTGAGAAATGACAACCTCTTAGATGTTATTGAAGGGATTGTTGGACCTGAAATTACCTGTAACCCGATTCAGCATCTGCGGGCAAAACCGCCCGTCATAGACGGGAATGCGAGTTGGGCAGGTGGTGTGCCGTGGCACCAAGATGCCGGGGTTATGATGCCGGAAGCCGAAGGATCAAATATCATCACATGTTGGCTTCCGTTAGGTGATAGTACTGTAGAGATGGGATGTCTTCAGGCGTTACCCGGTATTACCGAGGAGAAAGGCTATCTCCGCCATCAGAAAGAGGGTGGGACGATGATTGTTCCGGACTTGATGCCTGATGTTGAACCGCTCATGTTGGAGTGTTACCGGGGCGACCTCATCTTGTTGAGCCGTTTCACACCACATCGTTCACAACCGAATACGTCTGATAGGTGCCGCTGGTCGTTAGATCTGCGCTATCAACCCACTGGCGTGCATACCGGACGCACGGCGCATCCCGATTTTATCGTCCGAAGCCGAGAGAACCCCGAATCTGTCCTCGCCGAACATCAAGCGTGGTGTGATCTGTGGGTAGATGCTTTTGAAAATCCGCGTGGTTACGCAGGACATCGATCGGAATAACGGCTTTCTACACGTTGCTCGCAAGCTTAGAATTGATAGAATAAATGATTACGTTTGATCGAAATTCTTGGTAATGGGAGAAGTGATACTTATGAATCGAATTACTTTCAATCCAAACCAATGCGGTGGACGGCCCTGCATCCGAGATATGCGGATCCGAGTAACAGATGTCTTGGATTTGCTTGCTAACGGACTTTCTTTTCAAGAGATACTTGAAGAAATGCCGGACCTTGAAGCCGAAGATATTGTCGCATGTCTCCAGTTCGCCACACGCAGAATTGACCATCCTGTGGTTACTGCATGAAGTTTTGGGTAGATGCTCAGCTTTCTCCAGCATTGGCACCGTGGCTCAGGGACACTTTTGCGGTTGAAGCATTTTCGGTCCGATGGCTTGGGCTTCAACACGCGGATGATGAAGTGATCTTTGCTGCTGCACGCGAGACAAAAGCGGTTGTGATAACCAAAGACCGTGACTTTGTTCACTTACTGGAGAGGCATGGCCCTCCACCAAGACTCATTTGGGTAACTTGTGGTAATACATCAAATGCGCAAATGCGTACAATCTTGTGCCAGACCTTCCCAGAAGCTCTTTTGCTTTTGCAAGCAGGTGAATCTTTGGTAGAAATTACTGATCTCTCGTAAGTTACGTTATGGTTATATCAAGGAGATTTTAAAGCAGGATGAGGTTACATTGACTGTATGAATTATGAAAAAAGAACAAATTGTCTCCCAAGATCCACACGTAATGCACGGCACCTTAGTTTTTGCTGGCACTCGCGTGCCAGTTGAAAGCCTGATTCAGCACCTTGTCGCAGGCGACTCGCTTGATGTATTTCTTGACGATTTCCCGACAGTCTCACATGAGCAAGTTGTGGCTTACTTACAGATGACTCTGGAGTTTGCTAATGCGCGTGTTGCTTGATGAACATCTACCTCACAGACTGAGACAACTTTTTACTGCCCCAATTAGAAAGTAGCATTTTATGAAACATCGAAATAATTTATTTATTTTATTTGCCCTTTGGTCAAACGTTTACATCAAATGATGATTTTTTATGCAAATTCGCGAGAATTTTTATATCACCTGAACAGAATTTTATTTCAGGCGATGAATTAAAGAGGATTTGTTCAAACTCATGATACAAGTCCTAAAGGGCAAATTCACAGTCACCACGAGCATAAAACTGCCTAAATCAGCGCGTGTGACGGTGCCTTTTGAATGACAGGGATGACATAACTCCGAATTGTTAATCCGTCAAGGTGGTCAGTTTCTACGCGAGGTTCCGGTTCCTTCCGGTGATCAAAGACGACATAGTATCCTTCCTGCACGTTCTCCAGTTTAAGATACGCGGCGAGTTGCTTTTTCCCTGCCTGATACCGAGTATCGCCTCGCCAAATCTTGGTTTCGACGATGTATTTTCGCTGATTGTGGGTGATAAGGAGATCCATCTTCCCGCGTCCGGTTGGTACTTCAAATGACATGATGCCGCCTACTGTCTTGACGAACGAATCCAAATACGTTAGGAGCAGGTGTCTTCCGACATATTCTTGCGGAGTTTCGGGGACTTGTAGAATTCTAAAGCCTACGCGGGCGATAAAGTCCCGGAAGTTATCCAAGAGTGGTTCCATCTCAATCTGTCCTGCAGGGGTGAGGTAATTGAGAAATCCGTTGATATTTTCTTCTGCAAAGTAGTCTCGTTCCAAGCCGTTCACTGCTGGCGTAAATGCCTGCATGATATGATGCAGATAGATCGGATTGAGAATCTCACATCTTCCGTCAGGTCCTTCTCCGATAACGCCATAGGTTGCGAGTTCGCTGATGAGTTCATCGTGTAGATTAAAGCGTATGCCTTCCTCATAGGTCATAATCTCCATAAGTATTCTTTCAAAGTGTCGGTTTTTGCGGATGTTCGTTGTCAAATGATCAATATTGGTGTTTCGTTCGCGAAGGAGTCTGGTGTGTGCCGCTGCAAAATGCTCCATCGTTACCGGTTCGGTTTTGGGAATGTCTAATTCCTCTGTGAGTATCTGCGCGAATCGATTGACAAGGAAAGGTTGGCCCGCAGTCTGTTTATGGAGGCTTTCAATAACCTCTGGCGCGAAGGTTTGCCCAATTTCATCAGTGTACTGCGCGAGGAGTTCTTGCACATGAACCAACGTGAAATTGGACAGGTGGAACTCATCTTGGATATTGAAGGGTGAGATGGACCGGTCGTAACTCAGTTGTGTGATGCTTTTAACCCCAATGATACCGATACTGTGGGGACATCGGGGCTTACCCGGCAGGTAGATGTGGCGGAGTGAATGCAGAAAACCTTTCACTGCAGCTCGGGGGATGCCATCAAACTCATCTATGACAAGGACAACCTTCTGATTGTCAAGAAAACTATCGAGGCGTTCAAAGAACTCCCTCATTTCAACGTGATCGGTTATCCTTGCGTTCTCTAAAAATTGGTTTAGCGTCTCAGTCTGCGTACTTCCGCGTTTTCGGAAAACACCTTCAATTTCTTTGCGAATTTCTCTATAAAAGGATGCGTAAAAAGCAGGGGAAGCGAAGTCTTCATACTCTTCAAAATTCAGTCGGATTGGGAAGTAAGTGGGTTCTACAATTTCTGTAGTGGCGGTTGTGAGTGTGTCCAGAGCACGTTGAAAAAAGGTCGTTTTTCCCGATTGGCGAGGTGCAAAAAGAACGATATATCGTCCCTCTTTGACGCGGTTGCTGAAATCTGCAGTTTCTTCGGTACGGCTGACAATGTAATTCTCTTGTGCATTGACGGGGCCTCGGGTTCCAAAATTTCTCATCCTTTCGCCCTCTTGTTCAGTACCTATGCAATTTTCTTATCAGTCAGGATGGACCGCATGCCGCTGGCGATGGGTCAAAGCCTCGCCTGCCTGCATAGGAATTGAGACTACGAGATACAGTCAGTCAACATCTACAAATTATTCGCAACCTTAATGCGATTTTTCGCGCGCGCGAGTGCTGCCTCTACTTGGGGCTGGTTCAGATCCGGTGCATTTGCCGCGAGTTCTGCTTGCGCGCGCTCGCGGGCGTTTTCGGCGCGTTCCACATCAATCTCTGATGCCCACTCCGCCGTCTCGACCAATGCCGTAACACCCGTACGTAGGACCTCAAAGACCCCTCCGCTTATTGCCATTAACTGTGGCGTTTCCGATTCACGAATACGGATCTCGCCGATGTCTAATGCTGTCAAAAAGGGGAGGTGTCCCGCCAGAATCTCAAAGTTCCCTTCGACCCCCGGCGCGCGAATGCTCGTCACATCCCCTTCATAAATCAATTGCTCTGGTGTCCGTATTTCAATGTGAAAACTTCTGCTTAACATACTTTTAATTATTTGCGTCTGAGCATCGTTCCACTTCGTTTCACGATGGTGTCTGGTAAATTCCAACGCGACTGAGGAAATGTACGATTCTGAATGAGTAGATCTTGGACCTACCTGTTTATATCCTTTACCTTCTGTAACCCAAAGATGGTTAGACTTAACCGAAAATCACCGCGAAATGTAATGGAACGATGCCCAGATTCAATAGTTTAAAAAATTAATCCGCTGCTTCTTCTAATTCTTCGCTTTTTGCTTGCTCAAATGCCTCGTCGATAGTGCCGATGTAGCGCAACGCTTGTTCAGGCAATTCATCGCAATCACCGTTTAGAATCGCTTGGCAGCCTTGAACGGTATCCTCAATCTTGACATATTTGCCCGGTATCCCCGTAAAACGTTCTGCGACGAACATCGGTTGCGTTAGGAACATCTCTATTTTTCGTGCTCTGCTAACAACCAACTTCTGCTCATCCGACAACTCATCTACACCGAGGATAGCAATAATATCCTGAAGGCTCTGGTATTCCTGTAAGACTTGTTTGACGTTAAAGGCGGTCTGGTAGTGTTCATCACCGATAATGTCCGCTGATAAGATACGCGAGCTTGAGGTTAATGGATCAACAGCGGGGTATCTTCCTTTTTGAGTGATGTTCCGTTCCAACCGCGTTACAGCGTCAAGATGCGCGAATACAGACACAACCGCTGGATCTGTATAGTCATCCGCTGGCACGTAAACCGCTTGGAATGAGGTAATTGAGCCGTGTTGGGTTGAGGTGATTCGCTCTTGCAGTTCACCCATCTCAGTCGCAAGCGTTGGCTGGTATCCGACAGCAGATGGCATCCGTCCGAGAAGTGCTGATACCTCACCGCCTGCGAGTGTGAAACGGAAGACGTTGTCAATAAAAATAAGGACATCTTGACCTTGTTGATCACGGAAATATTCCGCCATCGACAAACCCGCGAGACCAACGCGCAGACGGGCACCCGGTGGTTCGTTCATCTGCCCGAAGACCATCGCTGTTTTGTCCATCACGCCGTATTCATCCATTTCAATCCAGAACTGGTTTCCTTCACGCGTCCGCTCACCCACACCACAGAAGACAGAGTAACCCCCGTGTTGGGTGGCGATGTTGTAAATCAGTTCAGCGACCAGCACCGTCTTGCCGACACCCGCACCCCCAAAAAATCCGACCTTTCCACCTCGAACGACCGGTTGAATCAGATCAATAACTTTGATGCCGGTTTCTAACATTTCTGTAACCGTACTGAGTTCTGCTTGTGGTGGCGGTGGTTTATGAATTGAGTATCGCTCGGATTCATCTGTCGGGCCCTTTTCATCGATCGGTTGACCCGTCACGTCAAACACTCTGCCGAGTACCGCGTCGCCGACGGGAACAGTGATGGGACCTCCAGTATCAATTGCAGCTGTGCCGCGGACTAAACCGTCTGTCGTGTCCATTGCCACAGCGCGCACCCGATGTTCCCCTAAATGCTGTTGGACCTCAAGTGTCAACTCGCTTCCATCGTAACGTTGAACTTTAACAGCGTTGAGGATATCCGGCAGTTCGCCGCCCGAAAAATCCAAGTCAACTCGTGCACCGACAACTTCTAAAATTTTTCCTTCGTTCATGAGATGTTCCTTTTTATTCTAAAGTAGTTGACTGTTAATTGTTTCCAAATACTGGACGTATTCTTTAAGTGCCTTTTTGTTTCGTCGGAAATTTCCAAATCGTGCATATCTCTATAGAGATTATAGACTCGGACAGGTTTCCTTGAAACGGTCAAGCGCTGCTTCTTTATTTATCAATCCATATTGGCGATTTCGAGTCGGCATTAGGAGATTCACGCGTTGGATTTTCTGATTCAGATTTTCAAGCTTCTCACTGTATCGCGCAAGACTGCGGGCACGCTCATATTCAAAACTCCGACTAACCGCTTTATGCCGATCTGGATGCTGCGCGAGAAAAATAACCAATCGTTCTCGACGGGCTTTCAGATTTGTGAGAAGTCTCTCAAGTTGTACCTTTTCCTGTTTAATCTCTTTCTCTAATTCAATCCATCGCGGCGCGAATCCGTTCTCTTTCAAAAGCCGATTCGTCATTCGGGCTTGCGGTGTCAGGAGCGGGTTCGTATCCAACTTCAGTGGTTCACCTTTACCCGGCAAATCCTTGAACTCGCCACGTTCCATTGCCTCTTCGATCTGTTCACTGACATCAATCGGCATCTGGGACCTCCTTACAATAGCAGGGAGTTTGCTTGCTACTTTAGCCCTCCAGTGCAGCTGCACCGCTTACAATCTCGGAAATTTCTGTCGTGATCTGAGTCTGACGCGCTCTGTTGCGTTGAAGGATTAACTCGTCAATGAGTTCTTTCGCCTTTTGTGTAGCGTTTTCCATCGCTGCCATCCGTGCTGCCTGCTCCGCTGCATTCGAGTCCAGAAGCACCTTCCACATTTGCATGTTCAAATGTCTGCTGAGTAACATCTCAAAGAGTTCAATCTGCCCCGGTTCATAAATATAATCTAAGAAAAGCGTATCGCCTTCTGGGAATTCAGGAACCAATGGAAGAAGTTGTTCAACGAGCACTGTCTGAAGGATGGCGGATTTAAAATTGTTGTAGATAACTTCAACCTTATCGATTTTTTTCTCCACATAAAGATGTTCAAACTCGTGAACAACATCAACAGCCGTCTGAAATTCAAGGTTTCGGAAAATGTTGGTGTACGCATCGCTGATATTATAACCGCGTCGGTCAAAATGCTCGTGCGTCCGCCTACCGATACAGATAAGTGTCACGTCCGCCCCACTGTCTTGGTAGTGCTGTGCCCGTTGTGTCGTTGTCCGAATGACGTTACTATTGAAACTACCACATAACCCTCGGTCGCCAGAGACGGAAATAATACAAACATGCTTCACTTCCCGTTCCTCAAGCAGCGGATGCGTCAACGCTTCAGTCTCGGTATCCATCCGTGAAATCAGGTGTCCCAGAATCGTATCAAGTTTGTCTGCGTAAGGACGCGTCGCGTTAATGTTTTCTTGGGCGCGACGCAGCCGTGCTGCAGCAACGACACGCATCGCATCTGTGACTTGCTCAATGTTCTGAATGCTGGCAATGCGTCGCCGAATCTCTCGTAAGGTTGCCATTTCTCCGTATTAACTCCAAATTATGAAGTAGCCCAGTTCTCCTTGAACGCTTTCACTGCATTGTGTAAGGTTTCAAGCAGTTCATCGCCCAATTCCCCTGTTTCCGCGATTTCTGTGAGCAGGTCTGCGTGATTTCTATCGAGATATTGCAAGAATTCGGATTCAAATCGCGCAACTTCTTCTTCTGGAACATCGTCCAAGTAGCCGTTCGTCCCACAGAAAATAGCAGCGACTTCACGCTCCACAGGCATCGGTTGATATTGCGGTTGTTTCAACACTTCAACGAGGCGCGCACCGCGTAGCAGCAAAGATTGCGTTGAGGCATCCAAATCCGATCCAAATTGCGCAAAGGCCGCAACTTCGCGGTAACTCGCAAGACCTAATTTAAGGGTCCCCGCAACCTCGGCTGATTTCATGGCTGAAACTTGCGCATCTTTATCGACCCGTGAAACCGATGTACCCACATCAATTGCGGGTCTCACACCTTGGTTAAACAGATCTGTTGTAAGGTATATCTGCCCGTCGGTGATAGAGATAACGTTCGTCGGGATGTAAGTCGTCAAATCACCTTCAAAGATTTCGATGATTGGCAATGCCGTGAGGGAGCCGCCCCCCAATTCGTCGCTCAGTTTCGCTGCGCGTTCTAACAGACGTGAGTGTAAATAGAACACATCACCCGGATATGCCTCTCTGCCTGGCGGTCTACGTGAGAGTAGGGACATCTGGCGATATGCCCACGCGTGTTTCGTCAGGTCGTCATATATAATCAGTGCATGTTTTCCGTTATCCCTGAAGTATTCGCCCATCGCAGTCCCCGTATAAGGCGCGATGTATTGCAGCGGAGACGGTTCACTTGCAGGTGCGGAAACGATAGTCGTGTATTCCATCGCGTTGTGCTCACGAAGTGTACTCGCGACCTGTGCCAAAGTCGAGCCTTTTTGCCCAACGGCAACATAGATACAGTAGACGTCTGTGTTTCTCTGGCTCAGAATCGTGTCAAGTGCAATAGCCGTCTTACCCGTTCGACGGTCCCCGATGATAAGTTCACGCTGTCCCCGCCCAATTGGTGTTAAACTATCAATGGCTTTTAAGCCAGTATAGAGCGGTTCACTGACCGGTTGGCGTTGAACGATACCCAGTCCTTTTTGCTCGACTGGGAGTCGATGTTCAGTTTCGATGGGCCCCAAGCCGTCAATCGGTTGACCGAGTGCATCGACGATCCGTCCGAGAAGTGCTTCGCCGACAGGAACTTCTGGGAGCCTGCCTGTCCGTTTGGCAGTATCGCCTTCGTGGATAAGTTGGTCTTCACCGAACAGGACGCAACCGACGTTGTCTTCTTCGAGGTTAAAAGCGATGCCGTAAATATCGTTCGGGAATTCAATCATTTCACTTGCCATAGCGTTGGCAAGTCCATGCACTCGCGCGATGCCATCGCCTACCTCCAGAACTGTGCCGGAGTCATAGACATCCACGTCTTGTTCAAACTGTTGCAATTGCTGTTTTAGGATATTTGATATTTCGTCCGGTCGGACTTCTCTTGCCATATTTTCAGTCCTCTGTGGGAGTCATAGTTGTTAGTTTTCAGTTACCGGTTTTCAGTTAAGAGGTTTCCTTGTAACCGTCTATCTTTTCCTGAAGTCCGCCAAGTAGGTGTAAATCGTTGCAAACTCGTCTTTCAGTTAATAACTGACAACCAATAACTATTGTCCTTCTGCAAGTTGGTGTCTCAGGCGTTGAAGTTGTGTCGCAACACTTGCATCAAAAACAGTGTCGTCTAATTGCACAATAAATCCGCCCTGAATTTCTGGGTCTACTGTACTTTCCAAACGCACCTGTTTTCCCGAATATGCCTCTAAATGCTGTCTGAGTTGTGTCTCTTGTTCGGGTGTTAGTGCCACAGCTGTCGTCACTTTTGCAACCAGTCTACCAGCCGCTTCGTCAACGATGGCTGAAAAGACATTCATCATCGCTGAGAGATAGCGTTCACGCTGCTTCAGGGCAAGTAGTTTGAGAAAGTTGATTGTCAGCGGATGTGTCGCGTCAGTAAAAATCTGATCAAACGTCTCGCTTTTGAATTGCGGAGACAGAATGGGGCTTGAAATTAATTGAACGAACTCCTCGGAGCCTTCAATCAACGCTTGCAGGTAATCTATATCTGCGACAATATCTGCCAAAGCGTCCTGTTCTAACGCTGCATCGTATAACGCGCGGGCATAAGGTTTGGCAACCCGAATGTCTCTCATATTTCTAATTATGTCCCTCTGGACTGCCCTCCACTTCGTTTCGGGCAGGTTTCTGGTAAAGTTGCAGCTGGATTGGATTCGCTGAAGGCCTTGACAACCCAGGGACGATTGGAATTAACCGAAAACCCGGGGAATGCCATACGGCATTCATACCCCGGTTCATGCCACACGGCATGAATACCGTTGATTTAAAGCCTTTATAGGCTTTATACCGTTGATTCTGATTTGTGAAACGAAATTGTGAGTGATCAGCGAACAATTTGTCTTAGCTTTACATTGTGGAACGATGACCAGACTTAATAGTTAAGAAATTGGCAACCTATTAATAGATGCATCAATGATATTTTGATGCCGCTCCGCGTTGAGTTCCGCGCTTATAATTTTGCTGGCAGCATCAATCGCGAGTTCAGCAACAACGCCTCGCAGTTCTGAGATAGCATCATCTTTTTCACGCTGAATCTCTGCTCTGGCTCTTGCGATTTCCGCTTCTGCTTCTTGGCGTGCTTGTGTAAGAATTTCCTGACGCTCAGTGTTTCCCTGTTCAATTGCAGCTTGGATTTTAGTTTGTGCTTCAGTCTCAATTTCGGCTAAACGTTGGCGTGTCTCTGCAGTGAGCCTGTCCAACTCTTCGCGATCCGTCCGCAATTGTTCCAGCTGCGTGACGATTCCGGTTCTGCGCTCGTCTAAGAGGCCGCCGACCTTTCCAAATACGAATTTCCACAGTACCGCCAGCACAATCAAAAAACCGATGACTTGGATGATAATCGTCTTCGGGTCAATTCCGAGCAGACTCAACAATCCACCATCAGCAGGCGCATCAGCAGCAAGCGCACTGTTGACACAGATGCCCATCAGGATAACCGAGCATGCATATAGTACACGGTTTGCAGTTCCTTGTTTGGTGTTTCGCATAAGTTTACTGTACTTTATTTTTGGAACTGAAGACGTAACGCCTTCTTTTGTTAAATTGAAGACGTAACGCCTCCTTTTTCCTTCTTCAGCCCGTAGGGGCGAGATATTTATAGACAGGTGTTATTTAGTTTCCGCTTCTAACATCTTCCGCGACTCGATTCGCATCCGCATCAATCATCTCTTTGAGTACTTCGCCTTCCGGGAGTTTTGCCTGCAAGATAAAGAACATTAAAAGCGCGTAGATAACGAGCGATTCGATAAGTGCCAAACCGATAATCATCGCAGTTTGGATCTGCGGCGCGGATTCGGGTTGACGTGCGATACCCTCAAGAGCCGTGCTAGTCGCACTCCCTTGTGCCCTTGAGGCGAAGATGACGGCGATCGGCAAGCCTAAAGTTACACCGAACGCCAACACTGCTAAATAAATCATGAAATGTCCTCCTTGGACGGATATGGGACAGTCTATACCTGTCCCAGAAAATTAGTGATGCGCTTCATGCGCTTCGTCGCCGTGTTCTATGAACAGCACGATGTAGATAGATGTTAAAATAGTAAAAACGAATGCCTGCAGGAAGCCAGCAAACAGCCCGAAGAACAGCATCGGCACTTGCACCGGAATAATCGGTATGGCATCTGCGATCAGCACAATCAGTCCGAGTTTTGTCAGTTCAATAACGACCGCTTTTTCGCCAAAAATGTTTCCGAAAAGCCGGACAGCCAGTGAACCTGCGCGCGATAACTGCGCCACAACTTCAAGTGGAAACATCAAGACCCCTAACCACGGGGGGTTACCCGCTAAATGTTTCAGATAACCGCCTATTCCATTCTCTTTAATAGCGATAATTTGAACGCCTAATACAGCCGTTATACCGAGGGCAAGCGTTGTATTCAAATCTGCTGTTGGCGGTTGAAGCCCCGGAATAACACCGAGATAGTTTAGGAATAGAATGAAGATGAAGAAGGAGCCAACGAAGGGAACGTACTTTTTGCCGTGATCGCCTAAAATACCCCCGAAGAAATCCATGATACCCCCGACAAACACCTCTAACAGCGTTTGACCTTTCCCTTCAGGTATCCGTTTCAACTTCCGGGTGGCGAAAATAAAAAATAGTACTAAGACGAGAACAGCAAAGTATGTGTTGGGAATTAAATCGGGCTGATGCCACCGAGTCGGTTCAGGGATCATTTCATCCGGTAAAAGCCGTGAAATCGGATAGAGCAGACTGCGGTGACCGTTCTCGGCTGCGAAACCCTCAGCGACTCCTGCCAAACTGAGTCCCACAACCAAGCAGATAAACGATAGTTTTTTCATGTTTTGTTGTTAGTATTTCTTAAATATAACGGTCTTGGCACTTTTCAGTTCAAAGTCGATTTGTAAACGTTGCCTTACGACGGTTTGGAATCCTTATTGGAAAGAATAGACATCACCAAACCGATCGCCTTAATGATAATAGCACCTTGTACCAAAGCGATGCCGCCTGCAAGCGCGTAAATGTTCATCCACTCCGTTTTAAATAGGAAATAGAGTATGCCACCCAACACTGTATATTTACCGAACGCAATGAAACCCAGTAAATACTTTGTGCGATTTGTTCTCCCAGGCTGGATAAGGCGGCGGACTACGAATTCAATTGACCAGAAGAGGCTCAGGCTGATAATGCTGCCGATGAGAAAACTGGGGAGTGCGGGGCGTTTGAATCCTAACAACACTGCTCCAACGACTATGGTGAGACAGATTGTCAAGATATAGACTTGGCGGATAAATCGGTCACCAACTTCCAAAACGGGCCCCATCTAAGTGACTCCTTTTTGACACTCCCACAGCTAAAGCGGTGGGATTCTTCCTTCGTCGCAGTATGCCCGCCTGCCATACCCACCGAGGTGTTTGGCGTGATCTCAGGTCTTACTTCTGCTCCAGAAGCGTTTAGACTCTCGGTATGCCCGACCGCGAGGGTTCTTTCGATTTACCTAAAGGATTGGGATTGTTAAGTATTATCCTTCAGAGTTTTGCGTCTCTTCTGAGGTAGAGTGATCCTGTTTCTTTTGACCGTAAAGGTGCCGGTTCCAGCGCGCAACCGAACGAAACATTTCCATGAATCCAGCAGCAACCCCTATTCCGAAACCGATGTATGATCCAATTGCTGCGTTGCCTAATTTGCCACCGATCCACTTACCGCCAAAATAGCCTATGCAAATAGCGAGTGCAAGTGTTATACCAATGGAAGCGAGGTCAAACATTCCCACATTTTCATGTTTGAGTTGGTCTAATCGACGTTTAAACATGACGGTTGCCCTCATAAAATGAAAATACGGTCGGAACAGACTTTCTCGCTAAGCAACGGTATATATTATAACACGCGGATTCAGGGAATGCAAAAAAAAAATAGATATTTCTTGAATTCAGAAGTTCACAGCATTAATTGTGTGGATCTCGGGTGAAACGGATTAAAACGGTTATTTTCGCTGAATCAAGACTGCCCAATGCTCTTCAGTCGGTGCAGATAATGTGATGCGCTTGCTGAACGGAATTTCCGCTGCATGTATCCATTCGCTTTTGCCAATATCTAACCATCTGATTGCTATCGTTTCAGCATCTTTTTCAGCCCCGAGGTTTATATCGACCGAACCCCCATTCGGGAAGTAGACAGCATATTCCTGCCCTGGGTTTGCAATGACATACGCTTCGTTTTCTGCTCTGTTAGAAAGTAAGTCGTTGTCGGGTTCACACGTAAAAATATCCATAGTGTCCGTGAGCATTCGCATACTTTTGATATGTGCTTGTGCCGTCTCGTTCAAGCCAACCCCACTGTCAGGTCGGTGGAACCGCGCGGATGCCAACCCGCCGAAAATATTTCGCCAAAATCGCTCCAATCCATCTTGCGTATTCCCGAATCGTCCACTATCGGCACCGTAAATTTTAACATTATTAATCGGACGGATGGGTGAGAGTTCTGACCGGTATCTCTGCGCATTATCCCAATGCGTCTGTCCCTTTTGATGGTTGTTCTGTGATACATCGCAGAACGAATAGGTTTCAGGATGATCAAACGTCGCTTTATGTTTTTCGTGGAATATATTCCATGGATCCCACATCTCTGTGGTTTCAACGGGATGTCCCGCTACTGTTGCCTGTTCCTGAATATACGTCGCCCAGTATTCACCCCAGGCAGGCGTGACCGAGGTCTCGTTGTCCATACAGTAGAGCACATGCTCGTACTGGAACGTTTCAGAGAGAAGTTTATCCACAAATTTTTGTTGATATTTCAACACAATCTGCTGATTCCTCTCTTTCGGGACCGACCAGAAAAAGTTGTTCTCCGTTGCAGTTGGATGGCTTTTGACAACAGTGGGTAATCCTGTTTCCTCGACAGTATAATTGCTATTATTTTTTGGATTAAAAGGATTCGCATCCCAAGGTTCGCGGTAGTAGTTGAAGGTTGCCCATACCTCAACTTGGACGATAATGTCCATCTCGTGGGTCCATGTTATGAAGTTCCGAAAACGGTCCCAAAACGCCTCGTTCCACTGATTCAAGTCGTATTGATCGCCAACTTTCTTGAAAGGTGGCACATCACCTTCATCAACCCAACTCATCGTAGATCGAACATAGTTGCCCCCGACCGATTTCAGCAGCTCAAGGTGCTCCTTAAGGTTCGGAATCTGAAATAAGTTGTCTTCGACTGAACCGCCGATAAGTAGGATTGGCTCACCTTTATATTGCCAATAGCGTCGATTTTCTGTATAAATCTGGATGCGGTTTTTTTCCATATCTCCGTCCCTTTCGGTTTTGGATTCCTGTGCTGCTACAAAGCAAACGGATACACATACGAGCAACACGAATAACGTTTTGCTAATCTGAATTGATTTAGGTGGGTATTTGAACATACGAAAATTAAAATGCCCGAAGGACTTTCGCCCCGAGATGCTGATTGAACTCCGAATCAGAAAAAAGGCAAGAATAGGCTGTTCTTGCCTTTGACGATTTATCTATACATATACCTGTTATCGCTTGATATGTGCCCATGTCGTGGCGAGTTTATCGGTGGGAGAGACATCAAAAGCGTCTTCCAATCCATCTTCCATGATCTGGGTAATCTCATCCTCACTGAGGACAACATTAAAAATAGCGACATCATCAATGATGCCCCTGAAGTGACCGGCATAACCGAAACCGATGAGCAAATTAAGGTTGCTGGGGCTGGAATCTCCACACGGGTGTGCCCCACATTTCACCCATTTATCTTCGGCAGTAACTTCACCGTCTTTGTACATCTTGTATTCACGGTCGTCAACGTTTCTTATCTCGGCGACATGAATCCATTCGTCATCTACGAAAGTGCCAGCGACCGGTCTTGCGACCTCTACATACGGCTGACAGTTTGCGCCACAATCGCCCCAATAAAAACTCAATCGACCGTCTGGTTCCAATGTCAAGCAGCCTTCGCCGCCGTAAGATTTGCAAACTAAGTTTTGGCGACCGGCACTGACGCTTTCGGGTTTAACCCAGAAAACGATTGTCACATTCCCATCGAATTGGAGCGATTCATCGTTTCCCATATCCACAAAAGATGAGCCATCGAATTCAAGGGCTTTTCCAAATTTGCCATCTACCCATTTGGGTTTATTCTTGAGTTCGCCATCATTTCCGTTTTCTGAACTATCTTTGGTCGTATCGCCTTTACCTTCATCAAATTTCCATATACCCACAATAGTGTCAGGGTCTAACACTGCATAGCTTGAAACGGCTAACGTCCCTACCATAAATAGGACGAGCGCGCTGATTGATAACACTCTTGTCTTCATTTGGTTACCCCTCCTTACATAACTGACATACTCCGGACATTTTAACCTTAGTTAACTGCAAAGATGATAGCAGATTTAGTAAAAACGGTCAAGAAAAGATTTCTCCGCCTACCTTTGTGAATATTATACCAACTCTAATTGATAATTCCTCTTAAAAGGGGTTCTATTTTTTAGTGATGCCCGGTGCGGTTGGGAAACCGCACCTACCAGGGCTGGGGTGTCCAGCGTGATTAATGCGACATAAACTTTTAGAGATGGTATTAGTCTTCAGTCCGAAGTGCATCGGCAGGTGAAAGCCGCGCCGCACGCATTGCAGGATAGACCCCAAAACCTACACCCATGACAATTGAAAAAATAACAGAGGTTAGTATCCACGGTAAGGATAACACAACGGGCCATGCGTCCACAACTGGCACAATCCGCACCGCGAGCCGTGCCATCCCGTGCGCCGCCACCCAACCGCCTGCGATGCCGAGCACCCCACCACAGAGACAGAGACAAATGGATTCTGTCAAGAACTGATAGAAGATATCTATCCGTTTCGCACCGACCGATTTCCGCAAACCTATCTCCCGCGTCTTTTCGCCGACAGAAACGAGGCAAATATTCATGATGCCGACACCGCTGATGAACAGCGAGAAACCTGCAAGGCACCCTAACGTGATTTTCATCACTTTTTGAATGTGGAAAAGTCGTCGAGCCGTCAATTTCGCTATCCAAACCCCGATAAACTCGTCTTTCCCTCGATGTCTTTTACGCAGCGTGTTTTTAACAGAATCAATAATACTGTCGATCTCTGCACCTGTTCTAAAAAAGACGAGCAGATAGTCAACATAACGAAAGCCTTTCACCCGTTGTTGATAGGTTGTTAATGGCACAGAAATAGCATCATCTAAAGAATACGCGTCGCTGAGGCTCATGCCTTTTGTTGCCATCACTCCGATAACCCGTAACCTGAGCTGCGATTGCCGCCAATGATACCGAAGTTTCACCTCTTTTCCAATGGGCGATGTCTCCCCAAAAAGTTCTCTGGCGGTGTTAGCACCGAGGACACAGACCTGCTTTGCATTTTCGATATCGCTGTCGGAGAGGAATCTACCGGCGTGAACTTCCCAACCCATGCCGGGAGCGTAGTCTGCTGTAATACCTTCTAAACGTGCTTTCGCCTGATACCTGTTTCGGCTGCTAACAAAGGTATTGAAGTCTTCTACTTTAGGCAAGACATACAGCACATCAGGGCATTCTGCCTCAACTGCAGAGGCGTCCTCAAGGGTATATCGTTCTGTCGTGCGCCGGACGAGCCGCGGTCCCTTCCAAATAGAAGTCCGTGTCCAAAATGCAATCTGGTTGGCACCGCCCATCATTTCAAGGTTTTGCGCGATGATAAGTTTTCCACCGTCGCCGATAGCGATCATGCACAGCACACCTGCAATTCCGATGAAGATGCCGAGAATCGACAATCCTGCACGGAGTCTATTTTGCGCCAGGGGCTTTACACCCACCGTGATAGCATCACGAAAGTTCATAAGGATCACCCGAATTAATGTTGTCTTATTTTTGTCCCAGAGCCTTCAGAAACGCTTCATCATCCTTTACATCTGAAAATTCAGGGGTCTCAAGGAAAGTCGGATAGTATGTATCCCGATTATAGGGAGTTACCACATAATAGTCCTGAGCGATTTTTAAATGATGTAAAGTTTTCTCTCGATCCTTCGCAGAAGCCCAGGTACTCACAGCAAGTTGGAAGTGCCCGTAATGGTTGCTATCTTCCAAATCAATGGCGATCTGTAGGAACCGTTTCGCCTCGTCATACTTCTTCAACCACAACAGACAACAACCGACATCGTGAGCAAGCCACCAAAGATGGTCAAGATTTACAGGTTGACCTGCATCCCGTTTCTTCAACTCTCCTTCCAGATACGCATTCACTTCCGTAAAGACTTGATCAAAACGATTCCAATCTTCCTGTCTACCGTAGACGAGAAGTCGATTTTCTTTCGCGATCAACCAGAATTGAAAATAGTGCTCCGAACCGAGGTCGTTGTTAGCACGTTCTAACTTTTCTATTTCAAGGAGTGCTTCATCAAACCGGTTGTTGCCCCGTAAGACATCTGCTCCGACTTGCAGGAACTCGCCACGACTGTAGTAACTCACTTCAGGGCTTTCCAAACGTTCAGAGGCTTCATTATAAAGTTGAATCCAGTCATCAATACGACCTTCCGCCGTCCAACAATTATGCACACTCAGCTTAACAGCCTCCAACACATATTTATCTGACAAGTGCCGGCACGTCCAACGGTAAAGCCGAGCGTGTTCTTCAGCGGTTTCTCGATTTCTCTCAAGAAAAGCGAGACTATCGATTAACTCATTATGTGCCCAGAAACGCTCCGTATTATCCAGCGTATCATTCATATACCTACGGAGTAGAGATAGCCGTTTTTCCATGCCGAGTTTGCCCATATACGGGTATATCTCATCAACAGCAAGGTGCACCAATTCGGGCGTAATTTCACCCTTAAGCGCAGCTTCAATCTCGTTGCAGGCTTCTGTAAGAATACCTGCTCTTGATGCAGGATCGGATTTCACATTTCCCATGAATGCATTGAACCTGCTGCGAATTTCTTCTAATTGACTCATGATGTTCTCCTTGATATTATCTGATAGTTCTAAATGGCCAAAGAATTCTTGATTCAAGAATTCTGGATCTGTTTGCAGACGCTTTCGCGCTCGCTGGAGTCGACTCGTAATTGTGTTCACCGACACGCCCATGAATCTGCCGATCTCCTTCGTTGACATTTCGTCAAGATAATAGAGTGTTACAACGGCGCGTTCATTCTCTGGTAATTTTTCCAAAAGCCTTTTCACAAGTTCATGGTAGCGCTCGGTTCTCTCTGTCATCCGCTGTTCCGATATGTGATGGGTGTAGGAGGATTCCTCGATTTCTTCAACAGGTGTGTCCTCCATCGATTGTATCGCAGACTTTTGACTTCGCATCCAATCAATACAAAGCCGATTTGCGATGACATGGAGCCATCCCGCAAATTGAGTGGGATTCTTGAGGGTCGAAAGTTTTTTGTATGCCCTAAGGAAGGTGTCTTGCATAATATCTTCCGCATAGTGAAAATCTTGGGTCTTCCGCCATGCCAGTGCATGCACGCTCTTTTGGTACTTTTCGACCAAGGTACTAAACGCAGTCTCGTCGCCTGACAAAATTTTGCGGATTAGTTGAACGTCGTCTTCTCTTTCCACGGGATTTCCTCCTAATGAACAGATTGGATCATATATGCCTTCGCCAAAAGATTTAATCAAATACCGGGTTTTGTAAAGTTAAGCAGTCTGAGGCAATTTACACACTCTATTATTAAAGACGAAAGTTTAATCAAAAAACGTGCATCCTTGAAAAAAATTAAAAACTGGATTTTTTAGAATTTGTTTTGTGAGTGTTAGGCAACAAAAAAGGGAACCGGTAAAAAACCAGTTCCCTGTGGATATTCTAATTGAACTTCGGCAGCTAAGCTGACAATCCAGCAACAGCAGCGTCCTCACTATCGAAATGTTCAAACACATTAACCAAACGGCTCAGAACAATGAGATTTTTGATATGTTTCCCGACATTGATGACACCCACGCGTCCATGTTTTCGGGACGCAGCAGCGTATGCCTCCATCAAGGTGCCAAGACCTGAACTATCAATCCGATTGACCTGCTCAAAATTGATGAGAATACGTGGGGTATCAGAAGCCTCTATTTGTGGCAAGATAACTTCCCGTAAGTCTGATACGGAACGTCCGCCCACCTTTCCAGTGGGTTTCAAAATCGAGATGCCATTTTGCTGGCGAATTTGCGTTTTCATTTTTTCTCCTTTTTTTATTTTGAAATTTGTCACTGTTAATTATTTTTAGGATGTGTTGACTTAACCCGAATTCTATTAAAAAACCTCTTTTTATTTCAAATCCAAGTCGGTGTCCGTTTTGAGGCGTTTATAGGATCTTTCAAAAGCCGCTCCCCAAGGCTTCTCCTCTGTATGAGGATTGCACGGTTCAGCAGGCACGACAGTCTCATCATAGCCGAAAGCAAGGTAACCGATGCCGAAGAGCAACAAACAAACGAGGAGTAGATTAATCATTAGGAAGCGCATTTTTTTCTCCTTATTAGAATAGGACTTGCATTTGAATTTGCAAGTGGCAATTTTGCTAAAATTTTACATCCGTTGATTTAAGTGACGCACCTTAGATGTCGAAAGGTTGCATTATTTTGAAAAAGGGTGTTGAAACCAAATGAACTCAATTTGAGAGAATGGAGAGATAGAAGATGCATTCTCCGAACCTCTCAACCCTTGCGTTTTTCCCTTTCGCTTATATAGAGTTCGTTCAGGAAAAAAAGATAGTAAAAAATTTGTCAAAGGCATTTATCTTCTGTTATGTTTCAACTCCGCTCTTTTGGTACAGCTTGCAAACCAAAACTTGTTGTTAAAAAGTGAGGTTATCGTTACTACAAATGAGTTCCAAAACAGTATAGTTGCGCTTGAACTTTCCATTAATTGATCTCCTCAGTTGAGGGTTTCTCTTCCGCCCCTGTTTCCAAGTATTGCAACGGGCTATCTACGTGATAAAATTCAGAATCTTCCACAATTTGTTTCAGGAATCCCAAGTGTCCGGCACCGATGTGTACTGCCATCGGAAATTAGGGCCACCCCGTACAATGGATAAGTGTTGTCATAAGTATTATATCTCAACACGTACAAACGTAAGATAAGTTCCCGACATAAGAACAACAAAAAACAAAATCAACAAGAACAAATCAATAGCTGCAGCGTTAAAATCTCGACTGAGACTGAGCGTATCTTCAAAGGTCGGAATTGATTCTGGGCTGATAGGTTTCTTCGACATTCCCTCACGAACCCCAATAATATGGAGACTATCGGGATCTGCTCTATCCATATCCGTGACGAATTCTCGGTATTCGCGTGCATAACGCTGCACATTCTCTAAAAATTGTTGATGCCGTTCAAACCCTGTTCCGACAAAAACCTCAAGAAGATGCTGGATAAGCGTAACTGGTGAGATGCGGGTAACAGAACGTGCCAGTTGAATTTGGGAGATTTGCTGCGTTAAATGTTCTTGGATCAGACGTTCCTCTTGTTCAGTGCCTTTGGTGACATACTCACTATCTATCTCTATCTTTTTATTTTCAAACCCACGCGTCTCTCGCAAAAGCGCAACGTATTCTTCCCTGAGTTCTTTTCGGTTCTGTTCTTGGCGCTTGTAGCGTTCATCATAAGTCATCGGGTTTGAAAACCCACTTGCAATGGAAGCAACAGTACTCGGTATAAAAACGACGAAGGTACACCACGTCAATAGGAGTATCACAAGGCTCGCCGCACTGTTCTGCACAGATGACGAAACTAACAAACCTAACGCGAGAAACAAGCATAGGTACAGAATCGATAGAAGAAAAATAATAGTTAAACGGAACCATGTATCTGTGCCAAGGTGAACGTCGCTGGATGTAGAAATTATCAATAGATTCATCAATATAGAAAGTGTAAACGGAACGCTAATACTGACTAATGCGCCTAAAAATTTGCCAATCAATACGGTGTGCCGTGGCACTGAATTCGCCAACATCAATCGAAGCGTACCGCGTTCGCGTTCGCCGGAAATCGAATCAAAGGTGAACAGGACCGCTATCAGACTCAAAACATACCCGATCACAAATCCCCAGTCTACTTTAACAGTTTCTGGACGAATATTTGATGAATTAGGAAACGCACCAGGATAATACAGCGACCAGAAACCCTTTAAATCATTACTGATCTGAATGAAAGATGCGCCGTAGGCAAAATCTGACAAAAAGATGTCACCCCCTTCTTCAGAAAAATAGAGTGGAGACGGCTTTTTGTAAAGATATCCGGGGCCTTCTTGCGCAATGCTAAATAAATCCGTCCGAGATCTTAAGGTATTCACAGATTTTGTGGTCGCATCATGATATTTCTGCATACGCTCAGGATGCTCCTGGACATGGATAACTGCATTAATCAACATCAAAACGAAAAGCAACACAGTCGTAAGGGCAAATCGGAGGCTATTAAGATTGTCATACAGTTCGCGTTTTGTTATATGCCAAATCATATATCAGTCCTCAGTTATAAGCTTTCAGTTATCGGTTATCAGTTATCAGTTAAGACAGTCCTTGGAACACTTCCGTTCTCTGTGAAGGTTCCACTGCAAACCTCTTTAACTGAAAACCGAACTGATAACTGACAACTATCCTACACTTCACTCCTTTGGAAAACCAAAAATATTACCATAAAGAGAATTAAGTTCATCATGAGCAGCAGGAGTAAATCCGGGAGTGCTCGCATCGCATTTATATCCACACCACTTCTCTGAAAAGAAAACTGAGGAAAATTTTCCCAATCCACCGATCCCTTGTCAGCAGAAAACCACCGTCGATCCCCGAACGCGTTTATATCGTAGAGATAGTCAACCACAGTCCTCCGGTACTTTCGCGTCGCCTCGTAAAAATCTCTGAGTCCAAATAGGTCTGTACCCGCCCACGCTTGCGTCGCAGCGTCATACATCCCGACTGGCGAGAACCTCAAAAAGATGCGATCAACTATCGCGGGCTGAACGAAAACAGATTCCAGTGCCTGTTTTCGCACAAGCCATGTTCGTTCTGCAGCGTCAATATTCCTCGGTACCATGAAACGGTAATAGTTCTGAGCATGCGGCACCTGTGCTTCAAATTTATCATCAAGTTTCTCTATGTTTGAACCAGCAATATAGGTGTACAGAAGTCTTGATTGTATTTTATGCCATATCTCATAGTTGAACCCTGAGCCACCTACCATACCAAAATGCGGATCTTCCCCTACCATACCAAAATGTGGATCTTCCCCTGGAATTGGATCACTAGCAAGGAACCCCTTACGTTCTTGGTCGAATGCCTCCCATATCTGTTCAATATGATTAAAAGCGGATACCAAACGCTCTTGAGAAGGCTCCGCTGGGTTAATCGCAACAAGAATCACATTCGGATATACCAATACCAAAAATCCCCAGACAAACATCGCAAGCATTAGCGCAGTACCTGTTCTGCGGGTTATTACTGAAATCAACATGCCGATGAGGTAGAAAACCGAAAGATACGCAATTGAACTCAAGACAATGCCACCAATACGAAGAAAATCATCAACCTTTAGTGATACAATGGACGATGTCATTAGCAATATCACAACTAAGAGAAGACTTATCAAAAGCGGCACCAGCAAACATATCATTGCACTAATGTATTTCGCCAATAAGATTTTAGCACGACTCACCGGATGCGTTAAGACGAGGCGCAATGTGCCGCGCTCACGTTCTCCCGCGAGTGCATCGTAGGCAAAAATAAGTGCCATAAGGCTCAAAACCACCTCAAAGATAAAGGTAATATCAATTGATGAGAAGATATTCAGAAACGGATTCGTTGATCCATACTTCTGACCATCCCACAGTGTGGGCACATAACTATAAAATACAAATACTTCGTTATTCAACCGCTTATCCAAGCCAACATTGAAAATACTCAACAGATTAGGTGGACGGACGACATCCCAACTTACACCCGAATAGGTGTCTCTTTCCTGCATTTGCTCGTGATTCGATTTAACAGCAGTACTGTAACTTGCTAACCGCCGATCATAATCCTTAATCAGCACAATGGTATTTGCAACAACAAGCAGCAGCATAATGAAAACCGCTGCTGCAAATCGGAACGTCATTAGATTGTCAAGTAGTTCTCGGCGAATGAGTGTAGTTAACATCATGTATTCCTCTCAACAAGTTTACCAGTTTCCACTTTTTCTTCTTGCTTATCACGCTGATCCATCTATTATGTCTACTTACTGATCGATCCTAAGCGTAGAGAGCGGTTCTTTTAGTTGTAAAAATTAACGTTTTGAGGCGTTTATAGGATGTTTCAAAAGACGCTCCCCAAGACTTCTCCTCTGTATGAGGATCGCGCGGTTCAGCAGACACGACAGTCTCATCATAGCCGAAAGCGAGGTAACCGATGCCGAAGAGCAACAAACAAACGAGGAGTAGATTAATCATTAGGAAACGCATTTTTTTTCCTTATTAAAGTAGGACTTGCATTTGAATTTGCAAGTGGCAATTTTGCTAAAATTTTACATCCGTTGAATTTAAATGATGCACCTTAGATGTCAAAGGTTGCATTATTTTGAAAAAGGGTGTTGAAACCAAATGAACTCAATTTGAGAGAATGGAGAGATAACAGATGCATTCTCCGAATCCCTCAGCCTTTGCATTTCTCCCCCTTTGCCTATATAGAGTTCGTTCAGGAAAAAAAGATAGTAAAAAATTTGTCAAAGGCATTTATCTTCTCTTATGTTTCAACTTCACTCTTTATGGTGCAGCTTGCAAGCCAAAACTTGCTGTTAATAAAGTGAGGTTGTCGTTACTACAAATGAGTTCCAAAACAGTTGCATTTTTTTCATAAAATGCCCTATGGAAGATTAGGTGGTAGGAATATTAAAGAATCTAAAATGCGCGGATTACCTTGGCAACGAAACGCTGTTTAAATTCTTGGGCGTTTGGGTCGCCGAGGATGATGAAAAAGTCGGTGCCGGCATACCCAGAGCGGCGCATCGCGAAATATATATTCACACCTTCTCTTTGCCAGATTAACCGACTGCCAAGGCTTAAGGCAGGACTGAAATCATAAGTGAGCGTTAGAATCTGTTGATAACGTGTTTTGAAATGCCACTGGATTTGTGAGGACAACCCCACAGTGAAGTTATAGGCACGCAGATTCAGATTTCCGCTGATGCGATGAATCGTCTCGCCTGCCTGTTCACCCCAATTGTAGGTAATACCAACATTATTGAACCTGTCAGAAGCACGCGCCCGCAGTCCTATGCTGAAAACACTATCGCTGAATTCTTCAAATTGCCCACCCCTCCAGCCAGCGGCGAGTGCGTAGTCACTATGTGTTAGGATAAGTGAAGATATGGACAGATCGCGCCGAAAGATCGCGCCTTCGTAAGTATTAGAAATCTCGCTTTGGATAGAAGCGAATACCCTACGGAAGAATCCTTCACGCCACTCGTTACGGAAATAACTCCCTAAACTTACACCGCGGTAACCCGTGAATGGATGGTATCCGAGTCGATTGACGAAATCTGAATCCGCGAAAAATATGGATAAATATGGCTGAACGAGTTGCCCTTGGTAGATTACATTGGTGTACCCGTTCCTTCCCGTCGATTCGTCTGCCCAGCTTTGGGCGAGGCCAGACCTTGCTGAAAACTTGCCAAATCTTACATCACCTGACAAGTAACCTACATTGTTCGCTTCGGTGTCACGGTGATGATTTGAAAGGAACGCCGCTCTGATATTGGATGTTGTTGTTAGCGATTGTGACGCTTGCAGGATAACGTTTTGATTGTTTCGGTGATACGTGCCAAGGGTACCAACCGAAGTTTTTTTGCCAATCTTTCCAAAGACTTTAAGCCCGCCATCCATATCCATTATTCGCCGCGAATGGAAAAAACTGCCGAGGCGATAGACATTGCCGCCTTCCGAAAAGAAAGGCCTCCGATCGGCAACGAAACGTTCGCCATAAGAGAAATCAATGCCCTCCACGGCTTGTTCAATGTTGTCAAAATCAGGGTTTGCTGTGCCGATGAGTCGTAGCTGCGGCGTAACCTCATAGCGTAGATCTGCCCCGGCGCGGGCAGTGTATTCCCTTCGCGACTGGGAGATCGCTTCTACGGGAGTTTCTGTTTCACTGATGCCACCAATCAGATAGGGTAACAACTTGAGCTCCCGCTTACGAGGCGGGGGCAGCACATCAATCCAGTGTCCATCGTTCTCCCGAAACTCATTCACTCCCAGATTACACCACCACGAACGTTCTCCGGTACGTTGTTGGAATCTATCGACATTGATACCCATCCGAACGGGTTGGGTTGTGTCGGGATAATCCAACATCTGCCACGGGATCTCCATCTCTACGATCCAGCCGTCTTCTACAATCTGTGCTGCGGCTTTCCACAACCCAATCCATTCGCTTTTTTCCGCACGACCGGTGGCAAGATGGGCGTATTTTGTGCCGAGCGGATTTACAATAAAGAAATTTCTGTCGGAAAACTGATGTGTATGAAACGGGTCGAGACTGAAGGAAACCCAATCTTCTCCACGGATGCGCGTCTGGTCTTTGGTTTGGCGGGCGACGATTTTATCGGGCATATCGTCGTAGAGATAAAGTCCGACGTAGATGGCTGTGTCCGTGTAAAGGACCTGACCGACCGATTGGTTCTTTGCCGGTTTTTCGGTGCGTTCATCTGTGAAACCTATTGCTTGGGGGGCATCTTGCCAGCAGGCGTCGTTGAGAACACCGTCAATTGTGGGTCGCTGCTCTGTTTTTAGGGCAGTGAGTTCTTTTTTTACAGTCGCGTCGCTTAAGGCAATTCTTGGTTGAGAATCTACCGTGAATATCAAAACTGCAATCATTAACAAATTTATTTTCATGCGCTTCCTCCGAGGCTACTAATCTTTTTTTCTGACGACTTACGCAATTCCGTGGTAGGTGCGGTTTTGCGGCGTACTCGCCCAAATGCGACGTGCATTCCCAACCGCACCGATCGCGTGATAAATAGCGGAATCTACTATAAATCGAATCGCATTTTATAAAATTGAGAGCGAAACCCAACTTCCGATAGTTTTTGGCTTGTTGGATTTCGCTCCTTGTATCTGCGCCGATGTCAGTGTTAATTCCGCGCCGTGCTGGCATAAAATTCCGAGATACTTTCAACACCGCGAAGAAGTACTTCATCACTCAAGCGAAACGCCTCGCGTATTTTCAGTTTCTGCTTGTTTTCTATCGAATCAAGCAATCGTTGATTTGGCACGACATGGACAGCGTCCGCATTTTCTCGAAATTCTTGCAGTCCCTGTTCTGCTTGTTCGGCGCGACGTTCACCTTCAAAATTGAAGGGACGCGTCACAACGCCTACTGCTAAAGCCCCTTGCTCTCGAGCGAGCGAGGCAATCAGCGGCGCAGCACCTGCGCCCGTTCCACCGCCCATACCTGCTATAATAAAAACGAGGTCGGCATCTGCAACGATGGAATGAAGTTTCTCACGATCCTCTTCGGCAGCCTTTTTACCCATCTCTGGATCCGCTCCGCAATATCCTGGCGTGCTGTTCATACCGATCCGCACAGGTGTTGCGTCATTGTGTTTGTCAAGTGCTTCCTTGACTACGTCCACAGCATAAAATTCAACATCTGTCAAACCGGCTTCAATCATCCATTTGACAGCGTTGCCGCCCGAGCCACCAACACCTACGACCTTGATTTTGGGGTGGAGACGCTTAGATTCTTCACGTCTATATGACATAGTTCTCCCTCTTGTAGATTCGACACCGAACTCCTTACGCAGGAGTTCACGGGTCTGTCTTAATTTCGTCTTGATTGTTCCTATCGCTAATCCGAGTTCAGCGTGAATCTCTTTGATATTCCACGATTCCAGATAGTATAACACAGCAACACTGCGTACTTTATCTGGTAGGTGATGCACGACTTCTATCACATCTTCGAGGAACTCTGTTTCTCGGAAACGTGCAACCGCATTCTGATCAATGTAATCGGTTAAGTCTGTGTGCGGAATTTCACTTCTCGAATGATGCACGGAAGTATAGTATCTGTTGCAGGCGTTGTAAGCGATACGCTGCAACCATCCACTAAAACTTTCGATGCTCCGCAATCCGCTAATGTTTTCCCAGACCGCTCTCCAGATGTCCATGAGGATTTCTTCAGCGTCACGGAGTTGTCTCGAATTCGCGATAATAACTTTCTCTATGCGCGGACTATAACGCGACATCAGTTCTGTAAACGCCAACTCATCACCGGCTTGTGTAAGCCGAATGAGGTCTTCATCTGTCAGATTGATGTGTGTTAATAGATCGTATCGCATAGGCCGTTCCCAATTGGGTTTTGAATTAAAGAGCGAGATTTTTCGGTAAGTGGTTTAAAAAAAGCAAGAAATTGCATTTTGAGGTAGAGCAGGTTTCTCAGAAACCTCTTGTGTAAGAAATGAGGGAACAAGCATCTGGGGAACGTTAACTGACTGTTACGTGAATGATGTTTCGGGGTTGGATTTTTCTTAACACTGCATTGACTTGCAACATAGCAGGTTGGATGTCCTGAAGCCGATTGCTTCTGGCGGAGATGAGAATGACACCGATCGCGTATTTGCGGAAGTTCTGCTGATGTTCGATACCTTTGTCCATTGTCACCAGTGCGTCAAATGCTGCTGCGGCTTGCTCAAGGAGTTCGCCATTTCGCATCCCTTTCCACCCTTGTCGAGAAACCGTCGTGACTTGAAAATCAGCATCAAAATATCGGACCAATCGCCAGTCTAAGTTTTCATCAAGTAGAACGCGCATGTTATTTTGAATCTCTGAATGTTGTTGGCTCGTTGCGATCCTTATAGCATTGTGGGCTCACAAATGCGTAAACCTTGGAACAACACAGCACAACGCGAATCGATCTTATTGTGGGTGTGATCCAATTGCTTGGGTCAGCGCGAGTTCTAAAAAAGCGATTGCTTGTTCCCGAGAGACAGAAGGGAATCCTTCAAGAAAATAGTCGAGACTCTCTCCAGCTTTTAGGTGATCAATGAGTGTCTTTACGGGAACACGGGTGCCGGTAAACACGGGCGTCCCTCCATGAATCTCAGGATCCTGATTTATCACTTGCTCTGGTTTCATTTTTAGGGTCCTCCTTGTTATTTTTTGCAGATAAATCTTTGATCTACCTGAGTTACTACCTTGTGGCGACCTATTAAGTTGTGCTTGCTTTAGTCTCAAGTGTCAGGGGCATCTTTATCCAAAAACTTTGGTAAATTATACCATTTTCCGCAGCGAGGATGCCAATCAAATCAATCTTCACGAACTTCATCCTCTGCCTTTAAGTACTTCAGAGGACTTTCGACAATATAATCCCCCGACTCCTCAAGAAATTGTTGAACCAGATAGACATGCCCAGCACCGATAATCAGCAATATCCGGTCCTCAGGAGATTCGGTGATGCGAGTCAAGTTGACATAAATCTTCAGATTCCGATCATACCAAGAGTGAGCGACCCAATTGGCACCCGGATATTGGTCACCAAGCCCGACACGCGCGATCCATCGGATATAGCGCTGATGGCTCTCGCTTCTACCTTCAGGTTCGTTATCTTGTATATACATGTCAATGATTGAGACGTATTTCTCAGGCTCAATCCAGGTTGTGCCACTTTCATCTTGTATAACTTTCCCCTCAGTTGTAGGCGGCGGTGGAAGAAGATGTTCCTGATTATGTGTCTTCGCAAACTTTTGGTAGTCTATTAAATCCCAATCGAAACCCTCTGGAAAAAAAGGATTGCGATCTGGCCATGGCCAATAATCAACACCGTATACCTTAGAATGTCCCATCTGTTTTGCCAATCGGAAGCCAATCTGGTCACTTTCGTCTCGCTGGAGTTCGTAGGTGCCTTTCAGATACCCTTGATAATTTGCATTAAGTTCAGTGTCATCTGAAGGATCCTGTTCAAAAGCTATCTTAGTGGGTTGATATGACTTAAGCAATCGAACGAGTTCTTCAATCTCACTTTGGCGTTTGGGTGCGAGGACCTCGTCCATTTTTGTATTGTATACATCCATTCCTGGATTCGCTAAGTGCGAACTGCCGAGGATCATAATTGTCGGTTTCATTTGAGTGTCTCCTCCTTAACAATACTAATAAAACACGAGTAATTTATTCGTCTAACTCTACCTTGAGAGGAACTTTAAAGGTCTTCGGATCTAAGCCTTGTGCTTTAAGGTCGTTAATCGCAGCTTGTAATTCCTCACCAGTTTCTTCCAATTCGTGGATGTATGCTCTATCTTCATCATTATGTTGAGCGATCTCAAGTTCTATCTCATTGAGTCGCTGGAGGTCAATGAGTAGGCCTTCATCTACGCCAACGACCCTCGGAACGATCTCTAACCATTCTTCCATAAGCGGGTGTTCACCTTTAGCAATAAGATAAAACGCATTTTTGAGTGCCTTCTGTGATACCTCTGGGTCCTCGCCTTTAAGATCGACATATTTCTTCAGCATTTCTGCTACTTTTTCCATTCGTTTTTCTATTGGCAGTTGGAAGTAACGCTCTATGGATGCGAGCTCTTCTGCAAGGGCTGCTTGCTCTGAATCACTTAGCACGACCGAAGAATTCTCTTTCGTGAGATCTTGTTCATCGCTGCCACATCCAAGGAATACTAAAGTGACCCCAAGAAAAATAGTAATAATTGTGTATTGCATAATATTCTTACTTTCCTTATAGTTGCGCTTGAACTTTCCATTAATCGGTCTCCTCAGTTGAGGGTTTCTCTTCCGCCCCTGTTTCCAAGTATTTCAGTGGACTTTCGACAATATAGTCTCCCGAATCCTCAAGGAACTGCTGCACCAGAAAAATATGTCCGGCACCCATCATCAACAGAATGCGATCGTCGGCAGATTCGGTGATCCGCGTTATATTCACAAAAATCTTGAGATTTCTATCATACCAAATATGGACAAGCCAATTCACCCCTGGATATTCGTCTCCTAACCCAACACGTGCATCATGTAAATATGCTCGCTGACTTGCCCGACTCCATGCCGGCTGATTGAGACGTATAAGCATGTCAATTATTGGCTCATATTTCTCCGGTTCAATCCAGACTGTCCCATTCTCATCCACTATAACTTTTCCTGGGTCTCTGGGATGGGATCCGAAGAGGTGTTCCTGATTATGTTTCTTTGCAAAGTCAATCGTGTTTATCAAATTACTATCAATACCGCCTCTAAAGATTGGATTGTCTTTACTGCTTCGGAAATAATCCACGCAGTATATCTTTGAATGTCCCAGTTGTTTTGCTAATCGAAAGCCAATCTGGTGGCCTTCGTTGCGTTTAAGTTGATATGTTCCATTCAGATAACCTTGGTAATCTGCATTGATTTCAGCATCCCGTGAGAAATCCACTTCCATTGCTATCTTGGTAGGACTAAACGCCTTGAGTTGTTTGACTAATTGTTTAATCTCACGTTGACGTTTGGGCGCGAGGACATCATCCATTTTAGTATTGGTGCCATCCATTCCCGGATTTGCCAAATGCGAACTACCAAGAATCATAATTGTCGGTTTTTTTGTCATTTGCATCATATCTCCTGTAGGTACATCTGTGTGCTCATCACTTGTGGCTGTGCCCAGTGTGAGTAGTGTGGTAACGAATGAAATCATCACTACCAAATGTGGCTTCACTAAAGTTTTCATGAAATTTTCTCTTATCTAATAGTGGGGTTGTCCCAGTAGAAAAAAGAATGACCAAATTTTTAACGACTTTCGAGAGGGTCCGAAACGGGCGGCACCGCTGTGCTTGCCCGTTTCGTTTGAGTTAAAACATACGAGACCATTTGAAATCGACTTGATACCCGCGTCCCTCTTCAAGGGCTCGTGCAAGGTTCAATCTGAACGGGCCCCCTTGGAAGCCTATACCGAGATTAACCTTCGGTTGCATATCTTTTATGTCTTCCAAGCGATACCACACCTGTCCTACGTCTACAAAGGGGATAATGAACCCGTTGTTGCCTATACTGTGAGCATACTCCAGGTTAAAGAGGAATCCATGGTTGCCCACAAATTCATAAAGAGAGTACCCACGGAGTGTTCCGATCCCACCGATTACAAATTGACGTTGAAAAGGCAGCGATCCCGTCGCAGTCCCGACTTTCAAGCGCGCAGCGATTTGGTCGTCTCCAATAGGAGCGTAGTGCCGGAGGTGAAGCTGGAAACGCGTGAAGTCGAAATCCGAGCCTATTGTAGGACTGGCATGCTCCACAAGAAGCGTGTTGTACCACTCGTTTGTATTCCCACTGTACGGATTATTAGGATCGTATTTTAAGTCAGTATCTCCTCGGTTATCAAAATCGTATTTTAAGGAGATACTCCGCATGCTTCCATCATGTATTGTGGAATTGCTCCGTCCTGCTAAGTCGGGATGTGCTGACCAGTTTCTGAGATGGAAATTCATCGTCCTGTGTAGACTTTCGTGTTCCTCCCAGAGTACGAACGCGCCGAGTGAGTGCTTGATATTTGGAGATTGCCATTGAAGTGCCATCACCCCACCCTCTCTGAGATAGTAATCTTGGAAATCCGTACCCCACAATCCGCGCAAAAACTGCTCGCTACCGCTTAGCAAGATGTCCCTATCCCTGACAGATGTTAATCGGTGAATTTGTGCGCTATACGTCAGGTTCGAGGTTTCCCCTAATGCCACGCCACCACCCGCTCGGTAGTTCAGGTTTTCGCTTGAGAAACCATAACTCATTGTTCCAAACAGGAAAGGACCCGCTGACGGACGATAACGCCTCCAAGAATCATTTTCATCAATATCAATTGAAGCCGTCGTTCTATTCTCATTTCGGTGGATTGTTGAACCAGCCCCCGAAAAAAAGAGTGGATCCGAATGCCACTGTTTTCCGATTTCAAAACCGCCGCCGAGTCGCAGTCCATCCACAGGATTGAGCGTGCTGGTACTCACCGGACGGAAAATGTCCTCGCTTGATGAGTTCACCACTTTAGGACGCACTGGCGTCAGAGAGACATTCTGGGTTTTTCCTAAAACGGGTTCTGCTGGCTCAACGGGTTCCGTTGGCTCACTGGGTTTACTGGGTTCAGCGAGTTCTGTGGGTTCACTCGGTTCAACAGGTTCTAAGGTATCTAACGAACCTTGTGTGCCGGAGGATTTTGGCGGCGGTAGCACATGGAGCCAGTGCCCATCCTTTTCATAAAGTTCTTCAACGCCTACGTTTGACCACCAAGAACGGACATCCGTCCGGACTTGACCGCGGTCAAAGTTAATCCCCATCCGAATCGGATCGGTTGTGTCTGGATAATCCAACATTTCCCACGGAATTTCCATCTCCACAATCCAACCAGTCGCATTAATATTGGCAGCGACGTTCCACTGATCCATCCATTTCATACTCTTTGCTGCTCGCTTAGGGGAGCGGACGTATTTTTTTCCAAGTGGGTTTGCCTGAAAGAAAGTGCGGTTGGAAAAGCGATGTGTGTGGAACGGATCTATACTGAAGGAGACCCAATCCTCTGTCGTCCTTCCGAACCGGACATGGTCTAAGGTTTGGCGTGCAACGATTTCACTCGGTTTGCTGTCGTAGAGATACCAGCCCACATAGATGGCTTCGTTGGTATAAAGGATCTTAGCTATTGAAGCATCCTTGACCGAGTTTCCGCTACTGACCTCGGTAAAGTTATTCGCTTCGGGTGCGATTTTCCAACACGCGTCATCAAGAATGCCATCAATCGTTGGAGGGTTCTCAATTTTTACAGCCAGCAGCTCTCGCGGAACTATCTCTCGAACCGGTTTCACTTGTGATTTTAGTGCGTCCCCAACATCAATGTCCATCGCACCAAAATTACTCAGATTTCCAAGCAAGTCCTCAATCCGTTCTGGCGCGATCTCCCCAACGATGTTGACAAAGGTGGCTTCTCCAGACGTTTCAGGAATCACAATCGCAAAAATCCCGTAGACCATATCTTCGTCAAAGAGTAGGCTGATTTCTACGACTTCACCCTCGTCTTTGATTTTGACCAGGACCTCCCAATTATCTTCCTTGAGTTTCCGCTGAAAGTAGCCGACCAATTCCTGTTCGTCGATAGTGATCCTATCATAAGTGCGTACATAAATGCCGTCCAGCATCTGAATTAACTCGGCAATTTCCGGTGTATTGCTCACCGATTTGGTAACCAAGTTGATAAGTTTGGCGGTGAGGTTAACTTCGACTTTTGCCTCGACGGGCACCGGGAAATCAAAGATGATAAGTCCTTTTCTCTCGGTTTCGTCAGGTTTTTCCTGTTGTGCAACTGCTGACTGCATCGGTATTAGCGATGAAACTAAAAGTGATAGTATGAACAGCAGGACGCCGTGCTTTTGCAGTTTCATTTGTTCTCCTCCTTATTTGAGTGGTCATTTGTTTCTGTTTCTGATTTCGGTGCTTCGTCTGATCCTTCCGGGTTGATAGAGTTTACCAAATCACGAATCGTCTTTGACATCCCCTCTTCCGAACTCGATGCCATAACGCGTCCAAATAGAGCACCAAGTTTCTGAAAGTCGATCTCCCCGTAGATATTCACAAAACTCCAGTTCTCGTCGTCGATAATCGTGACAAAAATACCGTGCAGTATCCCCGGTTCTTCCGCATAGAGCAGACTGAGATTAAATTTGTCCGCGACTTTGACAATATTTTCCCACTTTTCCTCTGCCAGCATACCTCGGTAGTGGTCTATTATCTGGTTGAGATCTTCCGTCTCTTTATCGTAAGCACGAACAGCCGCACCTTTTAGCATCTCGGCATACTCTGTATATGCTGTCATGTCGGTGGGTTGATCTCGATCAGATTTTGGAATGCTTGCAACGCCGAAATTGATAAGTAAATTGAAGAATGTTTTATCCAGATTAATTACCATTTTAGGAGCAGAGGTATCTGGTGGGTCCATCGCTATTTTGCCGCGAGTGGTCTCTGCTTTTGCTACACCGTTAGTCAGGGCGTACCCAACTGTGAAGAGGCAGCAGACTATTAAAAGGGCTGTGAGGGTGAATCTGTTCATTGTGTTTCTCCTTCTTGCTGTGCGTTTTGATTGTGTTCCGTATCCAGAGCGTTTTCAGGTAACCTGTTGAGGCTATCCAAACTTCTATGGATTGCGGATGAAATATTTTGTTTCTGTTTCAATGCCCGACGTGAGGCTTCTTCAATCTGAACAAATGGACGCTGCGAAGTCTCATCAATCTGGACATTCGGAAGTTTTTCTTTAACAACGATACCCGTTCTTTCTACTGCGTAATTTAACTTGCTAAGTACATAGTTGAGGTCCCGGGAAGCTTGCATGATTTTTTGATGTTGTTGATACTGGTAAATACCAAACGCCACAATTCCAAACAGACATACCGCCGCACCTGCACGAACAAGTGAGAACGTCAAATTATCCCAGAATGTAGATAATTGAAATAGCCGGTGCCACCATCTTTCACCCTTATCTGGATGGGCACGGACATGAGCCGCAACCGCATCAAAGACTGCTGGCGGTGGTTCCAATCTCGGAAGTTCGTGTAAAGTTTCGCTGATTGTTTGGGCGAAATGCACCTCATCTTGGCACTTCGGGCAGGACGTAACATGCGCCGCTATTCTCGCGTGTGTCTCTGCATCCAGTTCATCGGCGAGATATGCCTCTAAGGTGTCCTGAACTTCCAAACAAGTTGAATCTTGAGGGTGAGGAAATCGGTTCATTCGTTATTTCTCCAGTAGGGGCGCAAGAGTTCCCGCAACCGCTTGCGGGCACGAAATGCGGTTGATTTCACAGTACCTTCGGGTTGTTCTAAAACCTCTGCAATCTCCTTGAAACTCATGCCTTCCAGTTCCCGCATAATTATCACTGAACGCATTTCTGGTGGCAATTTTTTGATTGCACAATGTACGGACGCTTTAAGTTCCCGCTTGATGACAATTTCGTCAGGCGACGGGTTTGACTGATGCGTATGTTTATGCAATAGTGTTTCGAGTTCCGTCTCGTCTCCTTCTGTTAGCGGTTCCTGAAATTTCTGCCGCTTTAGCAGGTTGAAACAGAGATTCTGTGCGCATTTTAGCAACCATGAACGCACGGTTTTCAGGCGTAACTTGCGCCGGTGTTCCCACGCCTTTATAAACGTCTCCTGCGTTATATCTTCCGCATCTTCTCGGTTTCTGAGTAGATAAAGAGCATGCTGATAAATCTGAGCCTTGTGCTCGTGGACAAGTTCAAGGAATTTATCTTCTGTCATGTTTCGACTCCGCGCGTTTTGAGGTTAACATTACTACAAACGAGTTGCAAAAAGGTTGCACTTTTCTGCAAATTTTCTCATAAATACAGGTGTGGCTTAGGACGTAACCTTTGTCCATCCAAAGCGTTTTTATAAAAATATGAGTTGATCTGATTATTAAGATGCAGTTTTGAGGCGGGAAGGTTGCATAATTTGCGAGAGATGAGAGAAAGGCGCGGGAGTAGTAGGGGCAGCCCTTGTAGCTGCCCGTTAGTCTATTCCCACTGAAATACCGTCCCCAACAAGCGCATCGGCTCATCACGGAGCCACTGATATATCTGTGGTGCTTCCTCAACGCTCACACGGTGTCGAATCAGCGGGGCAATCTTAACAGAGCCCTGACGCAGCAACCGACAAACATTTTCCAAATCATCACAAGTGAAGTGACTACACTGAAGGATGCTGATCTCCTTGTGTTGACCAACGTTAAAAGTGTAATTAATGTCAAACCGTCCTGCGACTAAAAGCAGGCGGCCCCGAATCTTACAGGCATTAATCATCGGTGTAATCATGTCTGGAACGCCAGCGAAATCCATAATAGCGTCAAAAGTTCCATCTTGAATCTGTGTTTCCCAACCGTCACCACTTGTATTGATTACCTGTTCCGCTACACCGAGTTGACGCATCTGTTCTAAGCGCGATTCTTCGATGTCACAGACCGTGACGCGGGCACCCATGGCGTTGGCAATTTGGGCAGCGAACATACCGATGCAGCCTTGTCCGACAATCAGCACTTTTTCGCCAATACGTGGATCAATTCGGCGACAGCAGTGCATCGCTACACCGGAGATGCCGAAAAGGGCGGCTTCTCCAGTATCAACGTCCTCTGGCAATTTCAGCAGGAGCCCATCTTCTGGAATAGTGAACCGTTCGACATGGTTCACGCTGGCGTAAATGAGATCACCGATCTGAAGGTCCGTTACGTCCGGTCCCGTTTCAATAATTCTGCCGACGTTTTGGTAGCCATCGGTGGTCGGCAGCCGGTTATCGGCGGCTGAATAGTTACCCCCGATGAGTTGATTCCGTTCCGTTCCGTTGGTAAGACCTGTGAAGACGGCTTGGCACAGGACTTCGTTTCCAACAGGCGGGGTAGGTTCTTTCCAGTCGGTAGCAACAATCTTTTCACGTCGATTATCTGGTAATAATTTAACAACAAGTGCTCTCACGATATTGATAACTCCTTACAGAAATTTTTAATATCAAATCTACTTTTTAGTTTATACACGGCTTGTGGGTTTGTCAAGGATTTCCGAATCTCTGTTTCTACAGTGTTCTGCTTTTTTGAAAAAAATCCGTTGACAGATTATTAAACTTTCTATAAAATTCAAATCATAAAACATTGGTTCCGAAACGATTGACCCTTTTTATCTATTGCATTTTAAGTAAGGAGAATCGGCATGCCGAAACGCATCAATAAAGCGATCGAATTACTCGAAAATGACCTGCCTGTCTTTTACACTGGCAGTCACACAGGCGCGGATCTGAACTATGACGCAGGCCGCGCGATGGCGAAAACCTGGGCAGATTATATCAACGTCGGCATGGAACACGGGGCTTTCGATCTTGCTGGATTGGATAGTTTCATGCGTGGACTCCTTGACGGGGGACCAACAAATAGCGGGCATACTACCCCGGCTATCGTTGTTGAGTTGCCCGTAGATGGTATCAGCGCGGACGTGATTCGTGCCAACGGTTGGCAGATGCGGCAACTCCTTGCACGAGGGGTCCACGGTCTCTTGCTTTGCCATGCTGAATCTCCAGAGGCAGTCAAGGCATTTGTTGAAGCGTGTCGGTACCCCTTCCAGACAATAGGTGTGGGAACGCAATTGGATGTCGGACGCCGCGGGTCTGCAGGACAAGGTTCCGCCGCACCTATCTGGGGCATTTCCGCTAACGAATATCTTGAGGTCGCCGATCCGTGGCCCTTGAACCCCAAGGGTGAACTTTTGCTCGGACTCAAATTTGAAAATAAGCGGGCGTTAGCGAACGTTGAAATTACGGCGCAGGTACCGGGGATCGCCTTCGCAGAGTGGGGCCCCGGGGATATGAGCATGTCGTTTGGCTACATGAACCCACCGAACCCGCGTCCACAGGAATTAGAAGATGCCCGAAATCGCGTATTTACAGCATGCCAAGCCGCTGGCATTCATTTTTTGGAGAGCACGTCACCTGATACAATTAAGGAAAGCATTGACGCGGGTGTGCGAATTACCGGTGGCGGTGAAGAAGCCGCGCGCATCGGACGGGAACACGCCGGTAGGACAATGGCTGTCTAACTTGCTATCGGCTGTCGGGGCAGCAAAGTTGTGAAGTTGAAAGTGTAGCTAAAGCGGGTAAAGTTTGCAAGTTCAAAGTGTACTAAAATCCGTAAAGTTGAAAGAGACTTTTGGTTCATCACACACCTCTTAACAACTTTCAACTTTAGTTCACTTTAGACCACTTCGCAACTTTGACTCTACTTTAGACCACTTGCAAACTTTTGATGGCTGCCCGCTGATAGTTAGAAAGGAAAATTCGATATGGCATTAACAGAACAGGAAATGTTGGCAGAACTCCGTAAATATGATACACCCTCAATCACGAATGTGGTCGCTACGTATCCGACGAGTCCGCTCTGCCTTGGGCTTTACAATCCGTGGACGGAAAATTGGTATACAGATACAACAATCCGTTGCATGTATCCTGAACTCGGTGCTATCGCAGGATATGCAGTGACATGTGTCTATGGTGTGCCGGATCCCAACTATCCCGGACTCTCCTTTATGGATGTTATTGATGCGTTAGGTGCCTCCAAGCAGCCCACAATCTTGGCATTTGAACAGAAGTTCCCTCCTGAATTCGAGAACAAGGTCGGCTTGGCAGGTGGCAACATGACTGCAGCGATGAAAGCGATCGGTTGTCTCGGCGCAATCTCAAACGGTCCTTCTCGCGACATCGACGAGATCCGACCCATGGAATTCCAATATTTGTTAAGTGGCATCACACCGGGACACGGCGCGATGGCGGTTCAGGCTGTCAATGTCCCAGTCTCAATAGCGGGTATGGATGTCGCACCCGGTGAGATTATACACATGGATGAAAACGGTGCGTGCAAGTTTCCAGGGGACAAACTCGAAGCAGTGCTGACAAACGTCAAGGCGTTGCTCGCAGAAGAAGGCGATCGAATTGGGAAGCTCCTCTCAGGTCCGAAGACAGCAAAACAGATACGCGCGATTTTCAGCGGACACTCTTATGCAGAGGATGATGAGGAATAAACACGTTTTTTCTTGAATTTGCTGTGTCGGTTTCAATTCTGAAATCGACACTCATCTTAAAAAATCATTTGGCATGGACACGAAAATCTTATATACTATTTAAAAAAATAAATTAAGACTGAAACAGGAAAAAAAATGCACGACGTTTTTGAAACCCTAAATGAGCGGGGTTTTGTTAAACAGACTACGAATGCAGAACAGGTCGCACATCTTCTATCTGAAGGGCCCGTCACCTACTACGTCGGTTTTGATCCGACAGCAGCCAGCCTGCATGTCGGGAGTCTGGTTCCCATAATGGCAATGGCACATCTACAACGCGCCGGACATAAACCGATCGCAATTATCGGTGGCGGCACAACCATGATTGGTGATCCAACTGACAAAACCGAGATGCGTCCGATGCTGTCGGAGGAAAATATCGCAGCGAATGGAAAAAGTATTCTCACGCAGCTCCAGCGTTACCTAACTCTTGATAACGGAATAGCAGATGCTGATGACTCACAGGATGTCTCGGAAGTCGGGAAATTTATCAACAACGCTGATTGGTTGCTTTCTATAAATTACATCGAATTTCTACGTGACATTGGTAAACACTTCCGAGTCAATGAGATGATTCGAGCAGAGGGGTATCGACAACGACTGGAACGCGAACTTGGACTCTCGTTCCTTGAATTTAACTATCAACTGCTCCAAGCGTACGACTATTTATGTCTGTTTCGAGAGTATGGATGCCGCCTCCAACTCGGTGGAGACGATCAATGGGGAAATATTCTTGCGGGTGTGGATCTTGTCCGCCGGATCGAAAGCGAACGCGTCCATGCTGTCACTTTCCCGTTGCTCACGACAGCAAGCGGCGCAAAAATGGGAAAAACCGTAGGTGGTGCAGTCTGGCTCGATGCGCAACGGACCTCACCTTATGAATTTTATCAATACTGGATTAACACGGATGACCGCGATGTCTCTCGCTTCCTCGCATATTTCACCTTCCTTCCGATCGACGAGGTCCGACGACTCGGAAGTTTAAAAGATGAGGCGATTCGCGAAGCAAAACAGATCCTCGCTTATGAAACCACACAACTTGCCCACGGAAAGACAGAAGCAGAGAAGGCGCAAGCCGCCTCGCGCGCTGCATTTGGCGGTGGTAATCTTGATGAGGTCGCAATGCCGACTTCGGTGATTGATGCGAATCGACTTGAAGGTGGTATTCCGGTCATGGAATTGTTTCATGAAGTTGGGTTGGCGAATTCCCGCAGCGAAGCGCGACGCCTTGTTCAGCAAGGCGGGGCATACATCAACGAAGAAAAATGCGATGCAATAGATACGATGATCCATACCGGTCTGCTTGAGGAGAATGCTTTACTTCTCCGTGCTGGGAAGAAACGATATCACAGAATTATTATTGAAGAAAATTAACTATAACCGAAGATTTTTATAATAGGCGTGCTTTATGGCGCGCATCATAAAATGGTTATCTGGGTTCTCGCTTTAGAAACTGATAACCGTAAAGAGAGGTGAATATGACTGTCGATAATCCCAAAGGAGTTGAGGAAGATACAACTTCTCCGAAGCATTCTAACGAGGGCGATCGGATGGGACTCACTTTCACACCCCATTTTACGACCCCTGGCGTTCATCCCTACGATGTATTAGAATGGGAACGCCGCGACGCGGTCATTTACAATGAAAAGGGTGATGTTATCTTTAAACAGGAGCAGGTTGAAGTACCAGCAAGCTGGACCCAACTCGCGACAGACATCGCCGCGTCAAAATACTTCCGGAAAGCCGGCGTTCCGGATGTAGCATCCGAGGATAGCGTCCGACAACTCGTTACCCGTGTCGCACGCACCCTCCGCCGCGCAGGTGAGGAGCTTGGAGGCTATTTTGCCACCCCTGAAGATGCACAGACGTTTGAGATGGAATTGACGCACATCCTTGTTACACAACGTGGTGCTTTTAACTCGCCTGTCTGGTTTAACTGCGGTTTATGGCATGAGTATAATATTGAAGGAGGCGGTGGAAACTACTATTGGGACCGCGACGCGAAGAAAGTCGAAGTCACGACCAATGCGTACGAACACCCACAAAATTCCGCCTGTTTTATCCAAAGCGTTGACGATTCTCTGGATTCCATGTTGGAACTCCAGAAATCCGAAGTCCGACTCTTTAAATACGGCAGCGGTACAGGGTCTAATTTTAGTCAAGTACGTGCTAAGGGGGAACTCCTCTCCGGTGGTGGTGAGAGTTCCGGAGTCCTTTCTTTCCTTGAAGGCTTTGATCGCTGGGCAGGCAGCATTAAGTCCGGCGGCACTACCCGACGCGCTGCCAAAATGGTGATCCTTGACATGGATCATCCTGAGATTGTTGACTACATTGACTGGAAATCAAGGGAAGAAGATAAAGCAAAGGCACTTATCGCTGCTGGGTACCCCGCTGACTTCAACGGTGAAGCCTATAGCACTATAAGCGGACAGAATAGCAATAACTCTGTGAGGATTCCTGATAACTTCATGAACGCTTATCTCCAGGGAGATTCGTGGAAAACTACCTATCGTACGACCCAGGAAGTCGCCGAGGAGTATGATGCCAGAACGCTCATGGAAAAAATTGCTTATGCGGCATGGGCATGTGCCGACCCGGGTGTTCAATTTGATAGCACGATTCAGAAATGGCATACCTGTAAAAATACTGGTAGGATTAATGCAAGCAATCCATGTAGTGAATACCTCTTCTTAGACGATTCTGCTTGCAATCTCGCCAGTATTAACCTCGCTAAATTCTTGGGAGATGATGACAGTTTTGATATTGAAGGTTTCCGCGCTGCAGTTCGTGTGTTTATCACTGCTATGGAAATTATCGTTGGACTCTCTTCATATCCGACCTCACGGATAGCACAACGTTCTCATGAGTATCGTCCTCTCGGGCTCGGTTATGCTAATTTAGGTGCCCTTTTGATGCGCTTAGGGATCCCTTACGATAGTGCACAGGCTTGTGCTTATGCGGGTGCTATCACTGCTATCCTGAGTGGACACGGCTACCGGACGAGTGCAGAGATCGCTAAAAGCGTGGGAACTTTTGATGGCTATCCCGAAAATCGGGATTCGATGTTGAACGTTATGCAGCTCCATCGCGATGCTGCTTACAGCATTGATTCCGCTGCGTGTCCACCAAAGCTTCTGGATGCAGCGCAAGCCGATTGGGAGGTCTGCCTTGAAAAGGGGGAGCAGTGGGGTTATCGGAACTCCCAAATTAGTGTTATCGCGCCTACAGGCACGATCTCCTTCCTGATGGATTGTGACACAACCGGAATTGAACCAGAATTCGCTCTCGTCAAATTCAAGAAACTCGCAGGCGGCGGATACATAAAAATTGTTAACCAGAGCGTCCGCGATGCCTTACATAACCTCGGATATACACTACAGCAGACCGAAACGATCATTACCTATCTCGTTGGAACGGGGACCTTTGAGGGAACACCTCATATCAATCCAGAGTCTCTGAAACAGAAGGGGTTCACGCAAGAGGATATCGCTCGCGTCGCGGAGACCTTACCGAGCGCGTTTGATTTAAATCTCGCCTTTGCCCCTGGGTTCCTGGGTGAAGAGTGCCTGCAACGGTTAGGTATAACCGAAGAAGATGCCGCGGATCCGAGTTTCAATCTTCTCGCTACACTCGGATTTAGTGAAGATGAAATTGTTACCGCTGAAGAAGTCATCTGCGGTACTGGGACGGTTGAGGGCGCGCCGCACCTCTCACCGACGCATTATCCTGTTTTTGATTGTGCCGTCCAATGTGGTAAACACGGAACCCGTTATATAAACCACATGGGACCCTTGAAAATGATGGCGGCTGTCCAACCTTTTATCTCCGGTGCTATTTCTAAGACCGTCAATGTCCCACATGATGCAACAGTAGATGACATCAAAACGCTATATGTGGAAGCGTGGCGACGCGGTGTGAAATGCCTCGCTGTGTATCGCGACGGTAGCAAAGGGAGCCAACCCCTCTCGACTCGAAGCCAACAAGATTCGGAAAGCAGAACTGCTGATGTTGCCTTGTCAGATGCCGAACAGCCCGCTGCCCATCCTGTCAGACGACGTTTACCAGATGAGCGACGCGCCATCGCACATAAATTCAGTATTGGTGGACATGAAGGCTATATACACGTCGGGCTTTATGAAGATGGGAGCCCCGGTGAAGTCTTTCTCCGCATGAATAAGGAAGGCTCTGTCATTTCGGGGTTGATGGACTCTGTTGCAATCCTCACCTCTGTTGCTTTACAGTACGGCGTTCCGTTAGAATCGCTTGTCAATAAATTCAGCCATGTCCGGTTTGAACCCTCTGGTTTCACATCTAATTCTGAGATCCCAATGGCGAAATCCATTATGGACTATGTCTTCCGGTGGCTTGGCACTAAATTTCTCTCTGGGGACCCCCAAGAGAGTCCGGAAATTCCGGACTTTGACGAACAGATGGTACCGCCTGAAGAACTTCATCCGTTCGGACATGGGAGCAACGGGGAAGCGGATTCTTGGCTGGAGCGTGAGAAACAGATCGTTCTCCAACATGCAGATGCACCCCCATGCCCCGAGTGCGGCGCACTTATGGCGAGAAGCGGTGTCTGCTACCGCTGTGCCAATTGCGGTGCAACGAGTGGTTGCTCCTAATTCCTTTTTTTAATAGACTGAAGGCGCGGTAAAAAACCGCGCCTTTCCCTTGCCTTTAAGTTACCATATACCGTATAATAGAAAGGCTTGAGTTGAGTAGATGATCGCGTCCCGAATGTAGCTTACAATCGGGATGAGGAAAGTCCGGACTCCGCAGGGCAGGATGCTGGGTAACCCCCAGGAGCGGCGACGCTATGGAAAGTGCAACAGAGAGTAGACTACAACGCTTCAAAACGTTGTACAGGTGAAACGGTGCGGTAAAAGCGCACCAGTCCATAAGGTGACTTATGGAGCTCGGTAAACCCCATCTGGAGCAAGGTAAATGGTGGAATATAAGGTGTGCCCGCCTTTTCCCCAGGTAACCGCTTGAGGTGGATGGCAACATCCATCCCAGATGAATGATCATCGCATACAGAATCCGGCTTATTCTCAACTCAAGCTTTTTAACAATCAAAAAAACCGCCACCTCCAGGAGTCTCTATCCGAATAATGTCACCTTTCTTTGTGGACATGGAGACCTTGCCTGCCAAAGTTTGTTCTACTTCATCAGAAATGAGCACATTACGTCCCGGTTGCCCCTGCTCTCCGCCTCGCAAACCGTAGGGACCTCGCGTTCGACGCTCCGAAAGGATTGTAACCTCAGCATCTGTGAGCATCTGTACTGCTCGAACAACGCCTGCCCCACCACGAAATTGACCCGCACCCCCCGTTCCGCGGCGGATCCCATATTCCACCACTTGCATCGGATAGTTCGTCTCAATTGCCTCTATCGGGGTATTCATTGTATTTGTCATGTGCGTATGGATAGCATCAATCCCGTCCGAATTCGGACGCGCACCCATCCCCCCGGCAATCGTTTCGTAATAGGTAAATTCCTTTCCGCGTGAAGCATCATAACCGCCTATTGTGAGGTTGTTCATCGTGCCAGAACTCGCAGCAGGAATCTCGTCCGGGCAGGCTTGTGCCAAGGCACCGAGGAGGACATCAACAATACGCTGCGATGTTTCGACGTTGCCCCCCGCAACCGCTGCCGGGAACTTGGCGTTCACAACGCTCCCCTCTGGCGCGATGACCCGAATTGGCTCTAAACACCCCGCATTTGCAGGCACATCCACCCCCGCAAGGCATCGGAAAACATAAAAGACTGCTGAAAGCGTGATAGCATAAATTGCATTGACAGAACCGCGTGCCTGCGGAGCAGTGCCAGTGAAATCAACGACCGCTGTGTCTCCTTCAATTTCGATGGCGACGCGGATTTCAATCGGTTCATCACTGATGCCATCGTTATCAAGTACGTCGGCGTATGCGTAGCGTCCATCGGGAATTTCCCGTAAACGCGCACGCACCATTCGACTCGCATACCCACGCAATTCTTCCATATAGGCGGCAATCTCTGCTGTCCCATATTTAGTTACCATCTCTTGTAAACGGCGTTCACCGACACGATTCGCAGCCACTTGTGCCTCTATATCGCCACGACGTTCCTCCGGGGTTCGTACGTTAGCAAGAATAAGTTCCCAGAGATCAGTATCCAACGCACCGCCTCGGACGAGCTTGACAGGTGGAATACGGATACCTTCCTGAATGACACTCGTTGCAATCGGCATTGAACCCGGACGCATGCCGCCAACATCTGCGTGATGTGCCCGGTTCGCGACGAAAAATACCGGGCGTTGCTTGTCCTGCTTTTCTTTTTCTTCTGACCCGCTCCGCGAGAAAGGGCTAAAGACAGGCGCGACCAATGTAATGTCCGGCAGGTGCGTGCCACCACGATACGGGTCATTAAGGGCGATCATGTCCCCAGGTGCCATCTCGGTATGTGCAATCGCAGCGAGGACCGAGAGCGGCATAGAGCCGAGATGCACCGGAATGTGTGCGGCTTGCGCCACCATTTTGCCTGTGTCGTCAAACACAGCACATGAAAAGTCAAGACGTTCTTTAATGTTAGGGGAAAATGCTGTGCGACGGAGCGTTACGCCCATCTCCTCCGCAACCGAGGTTAGCATGTTTTTATAAAGTTCTAATTTAATAGGATCCATACGCATTGCTTTCTGTTTATCTGATTGTTGACTGTCTATGATCAGTAGCCAAAGAAGTTGATTGCATTTTAACATTTTTTCCTATAGTATACAAGCAACAAACGACGATTTAGGAGGCTCCAGATGAAAAAAGTTAATATCGCCCTAATCGGTGCCGGTGGGATGGCAAACGGTGTTCACTATCCGTCTCTCAAGGAATGTGAGGATGTGAATCTCGTTGGGTTGTGCGATCTAATTCCATCAAAACTTCAGGCGACAGCAGAACGCTTTGAGATTGAACAGACATTCACCGACTATAAGCAGATGCTTGAAAAGACGAGTCCGGATGCTGTTTATGTCCTTATGCCACCCCAACACCTATTTCCGCTTGTTATTCATTGCCTTTCCCAACAACACCATGTTTTTATAGAAAAACCACCCGGTGTTACACTCCATCAGACGAAGGAGATGGCACGCGCTGCGGAAAAAAACGGATGCAAAACGATGGTAGGCTTCAATCGCCGTTTTATTCCGCTGTTGCAACGGGTCAAAACGATAGTTGAAGAACGCGGTCCGATTATCCAAGGCATGTCGACTTTTCATAAAAACACCCCAGGGGCACTCTATTACGATGGCGTCATAGATGTTTTGACCTGTGATGCAATTCATGCTGTTGATGCCCTTCGATGGATTGGTGGCGGCGAGGTGAAAGCTGTTGCAAGTGACATCAACAGTTTCTATTCCGAGCGCGAAAATAGTTTCAACGCAATTGTTAAATTTACGAGTGGTGCCTCTGGTTATCTTTGCACCAATTGGGCAGTCGGGACACGCATTCATATATTTGAGATGCACGCCCGGGAAATTTCTGCCTATATCAACCCTGATGCCGGTGGACGCGCCGTTCTTCACAGCCCCGAAGGCATAACCGAGATCACACCTGAAGAAGCAGCTGGGTCTGATGCAACACATAGAGTTTACGGGTTTTATGGAGAGAGTCGGCATTTTGTGGATGCCATCCTGCAAGACCAACAGCCCGACTCCTGTTTCGCCGATGCAGTCAAAACAATGGAACTTGTGTCAGCCATCTATCAAAATCGAATAGACCCCTAATCTCACAGCAAATGGCAAAATAAATTGGCATGTTTCTTGCTACAACTAATTAAGATAACGATTGGATTGAGACGAGGATTATGGATAGACAGCACATACCTGTTTTATGTGACAAGGTGCTTGAATTTCTCAAACCGAAATCTGCCGGTATTTATGTAGATGGCACTGTCGGATTAGGTGGACATAGTTCCGCTATCCTAAACGCTTCTGCACCAAATGGGCGCGTCATCGGCATTGATTTGGATCCTGAAGCCCTTGTTATTGCAAAGGAGCGGTTACACGCCTTTGAGGACCGGTGCTGTCTCATTAATGGTAACTTCGCAGAAATGTCTGTTTTGCTTGAGGAATGTTCAATTTTTGCTGTAGATGGTATCTTGCTTGACTTAGGGGTGTCATCGCTGCAACTTGATACACCAGACCGCGGATTTAGTTTTAACCATACCGGGCCATTAGATATGCGTATGGGAATCGGACGCAAGTTGGATGACAATCAAGAAGTTATTCCTACAGCGATGCAGGTAGTCAACAACAGTCCAGTGGACACTTTGGTTGATATTTTTAAGCGATATGGTGAAGAAAGATTCGCGAAACGGATTGCTACCCGCATTGTTGCGGCAAGGCGGCAGCTGCCGATAACGACAACAACACATTTCGCAGAGATTGTCAAAAATGCCGTTCCTCAGAAAACACCGAAGATCCATCCTGCCACCCGTGTATTTCAAGCACTGCGGATTCATGTTAATAAGGAATTGGAAAATCTTGAAGCCGGTTTAGATGTTGCCATATCGCTTTTGAAGCCCGGTGGACATCTCTGTGTGATTGCCTTTCATTCGCTTGAGGATAGGATAGTCAAACGGCGATTTCAAACATGCGCGGCGACATGTATCTGTCCACCCAAAATCCCAGTCTGTATTTGTGACCATGAACCGTCTCTGCAGATTTTGACAAAACGTCCTGTTGTTCCAGATGTGTCGGCAGTGCAGCAGAATCCAAGAGCGAGAAGTGCTAAATTGCGTGCAGCGCGTAAGTTGTAATCTGAGATTGTGAACAAAAGCGGTACCGATTAGCAGAATTAAAAAAATGTACCTTAAATATGAAATTCAACGTTAAATAAATAGGTAGTTGTCACCTTATAACCATATATTAGGCGTAGGTGCGAAAGAACTGAAACGTGAGGTAAGTGAAGGAACGCAACGTTCCTGTCCATAATTTAAAAAGCGAAACAGATGCAGATATCAGATCAACATTCAGCACGCATCACGAAACCTGAAGAAACGGAAAGAAAAAAAGGATTTCCATTGGTCTATACCCTTTTGGTGTTGTCCTTCTGCACTTTTGCCGGAAGTATCTGGTTTTCATCTTATGCGAAAAAAGTTGCTTTACAACGCCAACCTGTCTATGAGAGACAGAAACATCGAATTCAGGATGAAATTTATCAGCTTGAATTAGAAGAATCGACGTTAACCTCTGTTCAGAGAATTAGGAAGATTGCTACTGAACTCGGAATGGTTGAACCTACCGAAACCTCACAGATCATTTGGGACAAGTAATTTCGATTTCGCTCTTTCCTGAAAGGACCCGAAACTATCTTGACTTAATATATGCTAAAGAAAAAAAATAACTCGCATTTATCTATACGTCGTCTTGTTTTTATATTTATTTTCATGCAGATTGGGTTTCTGTTGTTAGTTGGCAAACTCTTCAAGATTCAAATCTCTGGTGGTAATTTACATCGGGAATCGAGTGAGCAAGACTGGCTTTCTCCCCGTACAGCAGAGATAAAACGTGGAAAGATTCTTGATAGACACGGAAACGTTTTGGCACTCAGTCGCCATAGTTTGTCTGTCTATGCCGATCCAAAGTATATGAAGATGGATCCACTCGCAGCTGCACAAAAGCTGGCACCAGTTTTAGGGGTGCCCGAGACAGAACTGCTTTCTCAACTCCGCCGGAAGGATAAGCGGTTTGTCTGGCTAAAGAAAGGCCTTGATTACGGACGGCTTGATGAGATTCGCGCAATTGAGAAGGATATTCGCGGTATAAAATATGAAGTCGAACAGAAGCGCTCCTATCCTAAAGGCGCACTCGCCGCTCAGGTCATTGGTCATATGAACGACCAGAATATGGGTGAAGGTATTGAGTACCAATACAACAATTATCTACTAAACGCGCAGGCACGGCAAGCCGCCCATCGCGCAGCTTTGGCTCGCAATGAACCGATAAACTTATTAACTGATGGCAATTCCACCAGTGATTACGGATATAGTGTCGTTTTAACACTTGACGAGTACATTCAATATGTCGCTGAAAAAGAGTTAGCTGCAGCTTGTCAGCAGTGGAATGCACCACGCGGGACAGTCATCGTCTTGGCATCAAAGACAGCAGAAGTATTGGCACTTGCAAGCTACCCATCTTACGACCTGAATACCTACGCACGTGCAAATGAGGAGGCTAAACGGAATATCGGGGTCTGGTTCGCGTATGAACCCGGATCGATTTTTAAAATTGTCCCCTCCTCTGCTGTCCTCAATGAAAGGATCATGACATCTGAGTCGACAGTTTTTTGTGAGAATGGACGCTATCGACTCTCGAACGGAAGAATTATCCGAGATGTTTCAGCAAAAGGATGGCTCACCTTAGAAGAGGTCATACATAAATCCAGCAATATTGGGATGATTAAAGTTGTGAAACAGTTGGGTGTTAAGGACTTTGCTACTTACATTGAGAATTACGGCTTTGGCACAACAACGGGGGTCGATCTGCCCTATGAACACAGTGGCAGTCTTTTTGCAGTCAAGCGCTGGGATACCCATTCGCTCGGAGCCGTGCCTTTTGGACAAGGAATTATGGTGACACCCCTTCAGATGGTGAGCGCATTGAACGTCATCGCAAATGATGGTAAGCTGCTGCGTCCATACATTACGCGAGAAATTCGAGACAACAGCGGTAAAGTCATCAAAAAAATGTATCCGATTGAAGTTCGACAAGTACTGCGTCCGGAAATAGCAAGACAGATGGCAGACATACTCGTTGGGGTCGTTGAAGGCGGGAGCGGGCGACGCGCACGGATTGAAAACTATAGAGTCGCTGGAAAGACCGGAACCGCACAAAAAGCTGAACCAAATGGCAAGGGATATCTCGGCAAAGAAATTATGTCTTTTATGGGGTTCTTACCGGCGGAGAATCCAGTGATTTCGGTGATCGTCATGCTTGATGAACCTACCGGGGCACGCTTCAGTGGTCAGATCGCAGGACCACTTTTTCAAAAGGTTGCCACCCAGACAATACAATACTTAAAGCAAACTGAATTTTTCGGTACTGAGATTCAAAAAACTTCCCAATATGTGCCTGTTATAACGGAAAAAGCACCAAAACAGAACCTCGCTGTGGAAGGAGGCGGGTTGTGAAACTTCGCACACTGCTCCACGAATTAAATATTGTTGCGACTACCGGACCGCTTGATATTGATATTACGGGGATCGTCAGTGATAATCGACAGGTCAAACGTGGTAATGCTTTTGTCTGTTATCGAGGTATCAATGTTGACAGCCACATCTTTATTTTAGATGCGATTCAGAAGGGCGCGGTTGTTGTTATCGGTGAAAAACCGATCGCTGAACTAACGGTGCCAACCAAGCAATTTACATACGTCCAAGTGCTTAATGGGCGACGCGCACTATCCTTACTGGCTGCCTATTGGCACGGAAATCCCGCAAAACAACTCAAACTTATCGGCATTACGGGCACAAACGGTAAGACATCAACAGCGCATCTCATATATGCGATACTCAAAGCGAGTGGGCGAAAGGTAGCACTCATTGGAACTGTTGGACACCGATACACGAACGCCCGCGGTGCTGAGAAGGAACTACCGGCTTTTCTCACAACTCCTGATGCCTTCGCCCTCCATGCCCTCTTTAAGCAATTCGCTGAAGAAGGTGTCGAATACGTCACGATGGAAACCTCCTCACAGGGATTGGCGCTGCAGCGACTTGCAGGGCTTATTTTCGATACAGCCGTCTTTACCAATTTTACACAGGACCATCTTGATTATCATCAGACAATGGAAGAATACCTCAAAGCGAAATTGATGCTATTTGAGCAGCTTGGGGATGACGGGGTCGCTGTTTTGAATGTCGATCTACCTGTAACAAGACGTTTCTGGCGTGTTTGTGCAGATTTAAAACGTTTGATGTATGGGTTTAGGCTGCAGGCAGATTTACGCCCCGGAGATGTTGAACTCTCTCGTAGCCGGTTGGCGTTTACAGCATTTACGCCGTCTGGCAAGTTCCCAGTGGAGCTTCGGTTGCTCGGTGAGTATAATATTTACAATGCCCTCGCTGCGATTGCTGTTGGCGTCCGTTATAATTGTTCTATTGCGGCGATTCAGGAAGGTCTCGCTACGACTGTTGTCCCTGGACGATTTGAACTCGTAGACCGCGGACAAGACTTTGCTGTCATCGTTGATTATGCACATACCCCCGACGGTTTGGAAAATATTCTGATTGCAGCGAAGCATATCACGGAACGTGAACTGATTTCTGTCTTCGGATGTGGGGGGGATCGCGATAACGGAAAACGCCCAAAAATGGGGGATATTTCAGCCAAAATCGCAGATTATAGCGTGATTACTTCCGACAATCCGCGCACTGAAGACCCCGATGAAATCATCGCACAAATTGTGTCAAATTTGCCACATGATGCAAAATATGTGTGTATTTCAGAGAGGCGTGCAGCGATTCAGCACGCCATCGCGGCAGCAAAATCGGGGGATGTCATTGTGATTGCAGGGAAGGGGCATGAAGATTATCAGGAAATTCACGGCAAAAGATTCCCTTTTGATGATAGGGTTGTGGCTGCAGATATTTTGGAGTCCTTGTGATTGCCCTATCTATGGATTGTCCTGCTTTCGGTAAATCTAACCTCCGAAGTTTTTATAATACGGCATATTTCACGGGAAACCAGACGTAGGCGACGGATGCAGAGTACGGAGATTAACGGTCTCAACATTTCATATCAGGTCGCGGGGGATGGCAAGGTTGTCCTCCTCTTACACGGTTGGGGTGGCGAAGCTGCAAGTTTCCAGCCGGTTTTTGAATGGCTTGCGCAATCCCACAAAGTCTACGCACTGGATTTGCCCGGCTTCGGCGAAAGTCAGGTGCCTCCAACAGCATGGAACACGTCCGACTATGCGCAATGTGTTGCAGCCTTTTTGGAGAAAATTGGTGTCCCAAAAACGCACCTCATCGGACACTCCTTCGGCGGTAGAATTTCGATCATCCTCTCAGCCGAGTATCCTGAAAAAGTGGATAAACTTATTCTTGTTGATAGTGCTGGAATTAAGCCACCCCGAACTGTGAAATACTATTTTCGCGTAGGTATAGCAAAAATCGGCAGGTTATTGCGCCGGTCTGGAAAGTATGGCACTCGTCTCGCAAATACCGTTTCTCAGCGGACGGGGTCCAAGGACTACCGAGAGGCTGGCGATATGCGCCCTACGCTCGTGAAGGTCGTCAACCAAAACCTGCGTCCGTTCTTACCTCGAATAGTCGCATCCACGTTGTTAATCTGGGGTGAGAACGATAAGGATACACCTGTGTCCTTCGGACGGATTATGGAGAAAGAGATACCTGATGCTGGGTTGGTTGTCCTAAAAGAGGCAGGACACTTTTCCTATCTCGACCAATTTCCACAATTTTGCCGGATTGTGGCAAGTTTCTTGAAAATCTAAATTTAAAAATTAAAAAGATGGAAACAATAAATACCACGCTTTTTTACTTCGTGACATTAACTTGTATAGCGAGAGCGATCGTCAGAACGGCGCGTGGGCTTCATATACTTCAACTCGACGGTTATAAAACAGGTCGATACCTGAAATGGATGGGGCAGCATCTGAAAAACTGCTTTGAGCTCAGAGAGATCCTCATCGTCGGTGGCTTACTGATTCTTACCGGCGTTATATCTGAACTATATCCGCAGTATCACAGCACTTGGTTTTTCCCCGGCGTGTGTATCGCTTGGAGTGGATTTCAAATTTATATGCTCACACGCCGAAAGAACCTTGCGGCGAAAAAACCTCTCGTTTACACAGCACGCGCGAAACGGGTGTTCGGACTATCAATCGTTCTCCTTGTTGGTTTGGCGGTCGTGATTGTCCTCACAATAAAGGAGAGCCCTTGGCGCGTCGCAGCCTTCCTGTTTAGTGAGGTGAGCGTGGTCAATTTAACATTCGCGAACCTGCTTATCTATCCTGTGGAACGAACGATAAATGAGGCATATCTCTTTTCGGCAAGGCAACGGATTAAAACGTTTAATCCCAAGGTCATTGGAATTACTGGGAGTTACGGCAAGACGAGTACAAAGTATATTTTGCATCGAATTTTGTCCGAAAAATTTAACACTTTAATGACGCCCGATAGTTACAACACGCCAATGGGTATCTGCAAGGTCATTCGGGGGCAACTTACCGCTGAACACGAGGTATTTGTCGTCGAAATGGGAGCCTATAAACGTGGCGACATCCGCGAGTTGTGCAATTTAGCCTCACCGAAAATTGGCATTCTCACGGCTGTCGGTCCTCAACACTTGGAGCGGTTTAAAAGCGTAGAGAATATAGCCAAGACAAAATATGAGCTGATTGAGTCGCTTCCATCCGGTGGACTCGCAGTTTTCAATTGTGACAACGAAATTTGTGCGCAACTTGCTGATAGGCGGGAACAGGGCGGCAATCCGGTGTCCCGCTATGCTACAGAGCCTTCCAGCGTTAAGGTTTCCAAACATCCGCAGCTAACTGCTACCAACATTCGACACACCAACGACGGACTCGCTTTCACAGTGCATGCGTCAGTCAATACTCAGAAGGCTACCGAAGTAGAGATTCGCACGCAACTTTTAGGGAGGCATAACGTATCCAATATCCTTGCCGCAATGGCTGTTGCGATAGCGTGTGGTATGACACTTGAAGAGATTCGCGCAGCAATTGCGAAGGTTGACCCTGTACCGCATCGTTTACAGTTGGCATCTGGTGCTGAGGGTGTAACCATCATTGACGATAGCTTCAACGCCAACCCTATCGGCGCGAAGGCAGCGCTTGAGGTGCTCTCTGAGATTGGAAACGGAAAAAAGGTCTTGGTGACACCCGGTATGGTAGAACTCGGTGAGATGGAGTACGAGGAAAATAAGAAACTTGGAGAACACGCCGCCGATGTCTGTGATCTGGTCATTTTAGTCGGACCTATGAGGACTGTCCCAATTTTAGATGGCTTGAAAGCCGCCGCGTATCCGAGCCAACAGACCATTGTCGCACTCAACTTAGAAGAGGTTAAAAAACATTTAGCAACCCGGGTACAACCCGGAGATGTCGTTCTTTTTGAGAACGATCTTCCTGACAACTATAATGAGGAAAGAATCACCTCCTAATATTGATGTTTCAATTATTATGTCTGACCGAGTTCTCCTTTCATAATCCAGAATCGGTTGGAATTAACCTGAAACCACCGTGAAGCGTAGTGGAGCGGTGACCAGATTTAATCGTTAAAAAAAAATGTCAAATCACACTGTAGCCCTTATATTTGGTGGATGTACACCTGAACACGAAGTCTCAATTGTAACCGCACATCAGGTTTACCTCGCTTTACAAGAAAATCATCATGTCATCCCAATTTACGTCACAAAAAACGGGGAATGGTTAACTGGTGACGCGTTGCGCAATTTATCCAGTTTTACTGACGGTACACTCCCACATCCTTCCGATTTTGACAAAATTACTATCGAATTTTATCCTGAACCAAAATTTGTTATTACCAGCAAACATTGGCTTGGCAAGAACGTTCAGAAACGAACGCTTCTGCCTGTAGATGTCGTCTTCCCCTCGATACATGGCATGCATGGGGAGGATGGGACACTCCAAGGGTTGCTCGAGCTTATGAATCTACCCTATGTTGGTGCTGGTGTTGTCGGTTCTGCTGTCGGTATGGATAAGATTATGATGAAGGCGATTCTTGGTGAAAGCGCGCTGCCAGTACTTCCATACTTGTATTGGACGCGTCATGATTGGGATACGCGACGCGACGAGGTCCTCAAAGAGGTGGAGGCAACGTTATCCTATCCACTCTTTGTCAAGCCTGCAATGAGCGGTTCAAGTATTGGTGTCAGCCATGTCAAAAATCAAACTGAACTCTGTGCTGCTGCTGAAGTGGCAGGACAGTACGCTCGTAGAATTCTCGTTGAAAAGGCTGTTGAGAGACCTCTTGAGATCAATTGTGCTGTCATGGGACTTGATGAACCGACCCCATCTGTTTGCGAGCAACCTGTCTCACAAACTAATTTTCTCAGTTTCGATGACAAATATATTCATCAGGAAGGCGAAAATGCAGGCATGGCAGGAGCTGAGCGCAAAATTCCTGCACCCATTTCCGAAGAACTAACGTCACATATACAAGGTCTTGCTGTCCGTACTTTTCGGGTCTTGGATTGTGCAGGTGTAGCACGTGTCGATTTTCTCGTGGATCCAGAACATAACGTCTATGTAAATGAAATCAACACCATTCCGGGTTCATATAGTTACTATCTGTGGACCCATCAAGATATTGAATTTCCGAAATTGGTGTCGGAACTTGTTGATTTGGCATTTAAGGCACACGCACAGAAGAATGCACTAAACTATACTTATACGACGAATCTCCTAAGCCAAGCTGGCGCGAGCCTCGCGAAATTGAAAAACGGAGAGAAACTTGAGGGAACGCCGTGATGTGCTACTATAAAATCGCCATCGCTTTTTTGTAGGAAAATATGTTTTACCATCTCTTATACGAAAACCTCGTTGAAATCTTTTCACCATTCAACATTTTTCGTTATATCAGTTTCCGAGCAATTTATGCAACAGCAACTTCCCTTGTCATCGCTCTCGTTTTGGGACCTTTTATGATACAGCGGCTGAAGCAGCTGCGCATCGGAGAACATATTCAGGAGGAGGTGGCTAACGCCCAAAAAAGCACTGAAAATCAAAACAAAGCCGGTGTGCCGACTATGGGAGGCGTGCTCATCATTGTCTCTGTTTTGATATCGGTGGTCTTCTGGTCTCGGTTAGACCAACCCTATATCTACTTGATGGTCTTGACAACGCTTTGGTTTGGTGGACTCGGATTCCTGGATGATTATAGCAAACTCGTGAAACAGCAGTCCTTAGGACTTCGTGGATGGCATAAAATTGGACTTCAGACCGTAGGTGCCTTGGCAATTGCAGTGTATCTTTACCAATGGGGAGGTGCCCACGGCGGAGATGTTGTGACACGTTCTTCGCTGAGTTTGCCATTTTTCAAAGAACTACAGCCCGATTTAGGGCTATTCTTTATCCCTTTCGCCACATTGGTGATCGTCGGGGCATCTAACGCCGTCAATCTGACAGATGGGATGGATGGGTTGGCGATTGGGTGCACACTCTTTGTTGCTGGTACGCTCGGTATAGTCGGGTATATGACCAGTCACAGCGAGATTGCGGCGTATCTGAACATCTTCCATCTCCCTGTTAGCGGAGAGGTTACCGCAATTTTCTGTACAGCGTTAGTCGGCGCAGGCTTGGGATTTTTATGGTATAACGGTCATCCGGCACAAGTCTTTATGGGAGATACTGGGTCACTGGCACTCGGTGCTACCCTTGGAACCGTTGCCGTGCTTATAAAGCAGGAATTTCTGCTCCTGATCGTTGGGGCTATTTTCGTCGCAGAGACACTATCGGTGATTATTCAGGTCTGGTCGTTCCGTACATTCGGCAAGCGGGTGTTTAAAATGTCACCGATTCACTACCATTTCTTACTTTCCGGGTGGAAGGAATCCAAAGTCGTTATCCGATTCTGGATTGTCGGGTTTATATTGGTCTTGATAGCTTTAAGCACCTTGAAGCTCAGGTAAAATGAACCGTTTGATACACACGGAGCGTCATGTCCAGCACGCTTTTTGTTAAAGGAAATACACGCGCTGGGTCTTGGAACGAAAAATGAGGTTACAAGGGAAACATGTTACGGTTTTTGGCTTAAATCGGAGTGGTGTTGCCGCTGCAAAGTTGTTGCATACACAAGGTGCAGTTGTCACACTCACAGATACGCGCACATCCGAAGCGTTATCAGCGGAAATTGCTGAACTCAATGCGTTTTCTGAACCCGGCGATATCCAAAAATATCTTGGAGGGCATCCTACAGAATGCCTCGTCGATGCTGATTTCATTGTTGTTTCACCAGGGGTGCCGCTGAATATTCCGATTCTCTGTGAGGCACGGGCGCGGAAAATTCCCATTCTCGCCGAATTAGAAGTTGCTGCAAGGGTATGTCGAGCACCGATTGTGGCTATTACTGGAACGAAGGGCAAATCCACTACGACCTTGCTCACGGCAGCGATGTTAAAGGAGAGCGATCGGTTTACCAAGGTCTGTGTCGCAGGAAACATTGGTGTTCCCCTCGCAGCAGAGGTTCAGAACCTAACGGATCGAGACATAGTCGTTGTTGAGGCGAGTAGCTTTCAGTTGGAAAGTACTATCGCTTTCCATCCAGTGGTAAGTGTTGTGCTTAATTTTTCGCGCGATCATTTGGATAGACATGAAACGATGTCTGCCTATCGCGAGGCGAAACAAAAGATTTCCCAGAACCAGACCCCTGATGACTGGATGGTTCTCAACGGTTCGGATGCCTCCGTCAAGGGGTTCGCTGCGTCTACGGCAGCGAGAGTTGTCTATTTTACAGATGAAGCTGGGAGTGAACACGCCTTGTTTTCGGGAACGTTTAAGAACGGTTCGGGACTTTTTGCACAGGACGATGGAGTGCGAGAGAAAATTTGTGATGTGGCGGATATTCCGCTGCCAGGGGCACACAACTTACAGAATATACTCGCAGCAGCGGCGGTCGCACGAATTTTCGGCATCACAGGAACGCAGATTCAAGTCGCACTCCAGAATTTCGACAGATCGCACCCGGCTTTGGCACACGCTTTTGAACCGGTAGGAACCTTAAATGATATTGAATTCATAAACGATTCAAAAGCGACAAACGTAGCGGCGGTCAAAGCAGCACTTGAATCCATACAGGGGCGTCGAGTTATCCTGATAATGGGCGGTTATGATAAGGGAAACGACTATACACCCCTATCTGAAATCGTTCGGAACCGTGTTAAAGCCGCTGTTATGCTTGGAGAATACACGCAACAGATTGAAAAGACCCTCGCCAATACAACAGACATTGTGAAGGCAGAGACGATGGCGGAAGCGGTACGGATCGCCTATAGGCACGCTACTGCTGGTGATATTGTTCTCTTATCCCCTGCGAATGCCAGTTTTGATATGTACACTGACTATAAAGCACGCGGGACAGCCTTTAAGGAAGCAGTTCAGGCACTTCAGCTCCTTATTAATTAGAGGATTAAAAAACGCTACGATGGCACTCAATTTCCAAAGACGAGACCGCAATAAGCAGAATTACGGGGCTAATGTAAAGTCCGGACGCAATTATTGGACCAACACACGCGCTTATAGTGTTGTCGAAGAAAACCAGAGACGGGTGATGGAAGAAACCCCTCTGTCAAGACCTGGACGAATGGATCGGGGTATAATTGCACTGACTTTCTGCCTCATTGCCATAGGTGTTTTGATGGTCTACAGTTCGAGCCATCTTCTCTCTTCAAGACACTATGATGGCTATAGTTACCGATACTTGCAGATACACATTATTGCTTGTGCGATTGGGTTAACAGGGATGTTTGTGGCTTCCTATTTACCCTATAGATTTTATGCGAAGCATGCCAATCTTTTTTTAATCCTCTCTTTTGTAGGTTTACTTCTGGTCTTTGTACCGAGTTTGGGCGCAAGTGTGCAAGGTGCAGAGGGGGGACGGTTTAACCGTTGGATTCGTATAGGGAACTTACCTATTAATTTTCAACCCGTTGAATTCGCAAAAATAGGATTGGTCATCCATGTGGCGCATTTTATAAGCAGGGATCCAGAGCGCGCCAGGAGTTTCTTTAATGGTGTATTGCCAAATATATTGATTATTGGTGCCGCTTTCGGATTGGTTGCAAGTCAACCTGATTTTGGTTCTGCTTTCTTATTAGCAGTGACGGTTTGTATCGTCCTTTTTGTTGGAGGCATCCGGATCCTGCATGCCTTGGCACTCGCTGGCGCGGGCGGTGGACTCCTCAGCCTTCTCATAATTCGAGATCCTTATAGACTCAGGCGGTTCTTGGACTATTTTGCTATGTTGAAGTCGCCGAATGCAGCAAACTATCAGTTAACCCGATCCTTGGATGCACTTGAAGGTGGCGGCTTTCTTGGCGCAGGAATTGACAGTAGTCTACAGAAAATATCGCGGCTCCCTTATCCGCATACAGATTTTATCTTCGCAGTGTTGGGCGAGGAATTCGGATTCATTGGTGCTGTGACAGTAACAATCCTTTTTATGTTGTTTATATGGCGAGGGTTACATATTGCCCGACGTACAAATGATCTCTTCGCATCTCTGCTCGCTACCGGTCTTACAGTCCTCATCGGTTTACAAACATTCATCAATATTGGGGTTGTGGTAGGACTGTTACCAACAAAAGGTATTACATTACCTTTTATTAGCTACGGTGGCTCGTCTATCGTCCTCAGTTTGGTTGGGGTCGGTATACTTTTGAATATCTCGCGAACCACCAATCCGGCAAGGGATTAGTGGTGTCTTGTGGTTTCGTAGGTTTTTTGTCCCACACAATTGAGTAGATTCTGATAAAATTAACTATGACAGATTCTAAATTTTACGATACAAATTTATCAGACACAAATAGTCTCTATCAAACGACTGTCGAGGAATGGGCAACAAAGAAAAAAGTCGTTATTGCTGGCGGCGGAACAGGCGGTCATATCTATCCTGCCATCGGCATTGCTCAGGCGCTACGACGCTTGGATGCTACGGTGGATATTGTGTTCATCGGCGGCCGAGATCGCTTGGAGTCAAAATTAATTCCACAGCACGACTTCCGTTTCCTGCCTATTTCTGTTGCCGGTTTTCCGAGACGCTTGACTTTACAATGGGTGTCAGTTCTCTGGAAAGCCTTTCGCGGTCTCATCCAATCGTTGCACTACATGAAAGAACTGAAGCCGGACATCGTTATAGGAACAGGCGGGTATGTCTCAGGTCCAGTGCTTTTAGCTGGCCTCCTGTGCCGAATTCCGGTAGCTATTCAAGAACAGAACGCTTCAGTCGGTTTAACAAACGGAGTCTTGGCACGCTGGGCAAAAATGGCATACCTTGCTATGGCGCCTGTTCGTAATAGGAACTCGTTCCGACACACCGAGAGTGTCCAAATTACGGGAAACCCGATTCGTCCTGCAATCGCCACGTTCCAGAAATCTGAAGCGACTTATCGGAAATTCGGATTGTTGCCAGAACGGAAAACAATTTTTGTGATGGGTGGAAGTCAAGGCGCACACGCTATCAATGACGCAATCGTAGCTGCATTGCCGCATTTACTGGAATTTGCTGACCGACTCCAAATAGTGCACCAGACAGGCGCAGCTGAGGCACAAACTATTCAGACTGTGTATCACGACAAACTTGAATCACATCCCGAATTTCGATATTGTGTCCAACCCTTCTTTGATACTATTGAGGAGATCTATAGCATAGCAGATGTTATGGTATGCAGGGCGGGCGGAATGACTGTCGCTGAAGTTACTGCTTGTGGCATTCCTGCAATTTTCATTCCTTTGCCCTCGCAAACAGGAAACAACCAGGTATTGAACGCTCACGCTGTTGCAGAGAAAGGAGGGGCTGTTGTCCTTGAACAGGGCATGTTTACGGTAGACTCCCTTGTTCAAAATCTTGTGGACATCGGACTTGATGAAAATACACATGAACGAATGGTCGCTGCAAGTCGAGCACTCGGTAAACCATACGCCAGTGATCACATTGCGAAGTCTATTCTTTCGTTCACTTAGTTGTTTTTTGTAATTAAGGTTGATTTTTTGCCTCGTAATAGGTTAAAAAATTAAAAGATACTATTAAGTAAGGGCAAAACAACTGTATGTTTGGAAAAACGCGACATATTCATATCATCGGTATCGGTGGTGCAGGCTTAAGCGGTATTGCTGAAATCTTGCTGGACCTCGGATTTAAGGTGACAGGTTCGGATATCAAAAAATCTGATACAACAGAGCATCTACGAAATATTGGAGCAACTGTCTTCTATGGACATGCTGCATCGCAAATGCAAGGTGCCGATGTCGTCGTTGCTTCCCCCGCTATTCCACCTGAAAATTCGGAACGCCTCGCTGCACAGGATCAAAAAATCCCTATCGTTAGGGGTGCTGAGATGCTCAATGAAATTACACGGATGCGCTATAGCGTGGCAGTCAGCGGAACACATGGAAAAACAACTACGACTGCAATGACTGCTACGGTCCTTAGCAGTCTTGATCCAACGGTCGTTGTGGGCGGGAAACTCGTGAATGGCAGCCATGCCCGAAGTGGGGAAGGCGATGTTATGGTAATCGAAGCCGACGAGGCTTATGGTTCTATTGAGATGTTCTATCCGACTGTGGCTGTTGTCACATCAGTTGATGCTGACCATCTCGATTATTATAGTAGTGTTGCCGAAATTGGGGAGACCTTTCTCAAATTCATCAATAAGGTGCCTTTTTATGGCGCAGCTGTTCTCTGCTTGGATGCAGAGAATATTCAGAAATTCATTCCCCGCATTGAGAAACGCTATCTTACCTACGGGCTTGAAACGGGGGCTGACTTGGTCGCTGAGGGAATCGTTGTTGAGGGACCTACATCCCGCTACCGAGTCCGGAAAGATGGACATCTCTACGGTGAAATCCATCTTAAAATGCCCGGACGTCATAATATCTCTAATTCCTTAGCAGCCATAGCAGTCGGACTTGAGTTGGATATCCCATTTGATCAGATTCGAGAAAGACTTGAGTCGTTTGCTGGCGTACACCGGCGTTTTGAAGTGCTTGGTAAGGCTAATAATATTATCGTTGTTGATGATTACGCACATAACCCAGCGAAATTAAAAGCAGCACTCAGTGGTGCCAGAGATGGCTACAAACGGCGTATCGTCGCAGTTTTCCAACCACATCGCTACCAACGGGTCAGGGACTTGGCAGATGAATTCTCCCGATCCTTTTATCAGGCAGATGTACTTATTGTTACTTCAATCTATGGTGCTGGCGAAGCGCCTATTGAAAATGTCACCGCTGAAAAATTGGCACAAGCAATACAGGCGCATGGGCATCGACAAGTCCTGTACGTACCAGACACAAGTCAAATTACGAATGTTCTCATGGAGATAACCCAGCCAGACGATATTGTGATTACACTCGGGGCCGGAGACATCAGTAAGGTCGGACGAGAATTTTTAACAAGACTGCAGGCGAAAAATTAATCATTTTCTTCTTGTTTTGTATCTTCTTCTATAATCGTCTCGTTTTTACCTACAACTTTTGATTGAATCACGCAGGAAAAAAATAGAAAATTGTTTATATAGGGCTTCTCTTGACCTTGAGTCGAGAATGCACCATTAAAACCAACGACGCACGAATGTTTGCTCAATCACAACGCAAAAAATACCGCACTTATGTACGCGAGACTTCAATGCCTACAAGGCGACTTGGTAAACATCCTAACGCCAAGGTATATATGTACCGGCGCGTGATTTTCGTCGTCGCTATTCTACTAACTTTCGCTTTTATTGCGAAGATAGTACTCAGTTTTTTTGGCTCTGAATACGTCTCCTTGGAATTGTCTGGAAATGTACACTATACAGAAGTACAAATCTATGATATATTGGCTGAGCAGTTAGACAACATCGTTACAGATTCTGAAGGACAAACGGAGAATTATCTGAAAGAAAAACTGAGTTATATTAAAGAGGCACACGTTTCCAAGCATGTAATGAAACGTTTGTTTACTATTGAAATTACTGAGCGTGAACCTTTTGCCTTACTCAGATTTTATGAGGGTTTTAAAAACCCGCCTGTCTTCGGTACAAGTGCTGATCAAGATTGTTCGTTTTTCTTACTTGATGTTGACGTACATGTTTTGGAGCGTATAGAGGTCGGAGAAACGGGAGTGCCTGTGGATAAGCGATTTCAAGAAATGGTTATGCTTATTGCAGCGGGTGATAAGTTCCCAAAAGTTGGCACTGTCGTCCAAACTTCTGGAGTGCCCGTGGCTGCGGAAGTCTTAAAAAGTGCGATGATGCGGCAACCCGAATTGGCAAGACAAATAAAAACTATAGACGCAAGCCGTCCACAGCAAATTAAAATGCAAATTGAAACATTGCCGCTGCCAGTTTGGATCGCATCGGATACGGTTGAAGCCGGACTTCATCATGTTACATTGCTTTTGAAACAGCACAGAGGGCGTATACTCGAACTTCTCAAAGTGCATCCAGATGCAACGCAACTGTACTTGGACGCGAGATTTGAAGATTCAATCTACTTAGGCGGTTATACGCAAAAGCAATAATGTCTATCTCGTAAATACTGGATCGTGCGGAGTGTGAAATCTCCAGCTCTCAGTTGTATTCAGAAAAGAGAAAAGGGGGTGAAAACTTATATGCCTAAACAGAATGTTATCGCGGGACTTGATATCGGCTCGAGCAAAATTTCGGTAATCGTTGGGAACACGCTGCACGGTAGTGGTGAAAAGATAGGAATCGTCGGTGTCGGCCACGCGCCTTCCAAGGGACTTAGAGGTGGTGTTGTTGTTGACATCAATCAGACAGCCGAAGCGATCCGCAAAGCCATCTCCAGCGCAGAATTGATGGCGGGTGTCAAAATTGATTCTGTCTGTGTGGGAATCTCTGGGGAACATATCATTGGTCAAACCTCGCATGGTGTCGTTTCTGTCGCCAATACTGAAATTTCAGATGAGGATGTTGAACGAGCAATGGTCGCGGCGAAGGCAATCTCTATTCCTTCTGACCGTGAAAATTTACACGTTATTCAACAGAGTTTTGTCGTTGACGCACAAAGCCGTATCAGGGAACCTGTTGGGATGTCAGGCGCACGCCTTGAAGCCTATGCCTATATTATTACGGGCGGAACAACGGCTATTCAGAATTTGCTCAACAGTATTGAAAAGGCTGGCGTGCCGATCGTCGAAACGCTCGTCGCAGCACCGCTCGCGGCATCTCAAACAGTCCTCTCAAGAGATGAAAGGGAAGTCGGAATTGCACTCGTTGATATCGGGGATGGAACAACTGAAATCATCGTCTATAAAGAGGATTCTATCCAACATACAGCCGTAATTCCTGTCGGAGGGCAGCACATCACTAATGACATTGCTCAATACCTAAAGGTTACCCTCCCGGAAGCTGAAGAACTAAAAATTCACCGAGGATGCGCATGGGCGGAATTAGTCACAATGGATGATGTACACCCGATTCCAGTCGCTACGGATGCCAAGCCGCGTTTCATTGATCGATATGAGCTCGCACAAATTATTGAATACCGCATGGCAGAAATCCTTGAGATTATTGCTTATGAATTGGGGGATACACCGCTTCCGGGCGGACTCGTATTCACTGGTGGAACCGCACTCATTGATGGGCTCCAAGAACTTGCGGAGGCTATGCTACAACTTCGTGTTCAGATCGGATACCCCAAAGGAATACAAGGGTTAACTGACCGCGTAAATCATCCAATGTACGCTGCTGGCATCGGACTCGCTCTTTATGGTGAGAGCCTAAGACAACAAGAACATGAAAACCACATGCGTCAACGCGGTAATACCTTTGGAGCACTCCTACAACGCATCAGAGAATGGTTCGGATATTAAATCCGAAAACCGTGCAGCTTGGCTTAACTTGCAGGAATACTTGACTTAACTCGTCTATTCGCGTATAATTTGACATAAAAAAGCGGACCAATGAAAGTTATTACGGAACCTCAACCTGGAAATTGAGGCTATAACGATAGGAGGAATTAGGTTGCTGTGGCTTACGGATAGTAACTGAAATCCAACATGATAGAATTTGAACAAGAAGAATTTGAAAACTTACGTGCCAAAATCAAAGTCATTGGTGTCGGTGGAGCGGGTGGGAACGCCGTCAAACGGATGATTGAAGCAGGACTTACCGGCATAGAGTTTTACGCCGTTAACACAGATCAGCAAGCACTCCTGACCTGCCGAGGGGCTACACAGATCCAGATAGGTGTTAACACGACTGAGGGTTTAGGGTCCGGGGCTAACCCTGATGTCGGTAGAAAAGCCGCTGAAGAAGACAGAGAGCATCTGCAAACTATCGTTGAAAATGCAAACATGGTCTTTATCACCGCTGGTATGGGTGGGGGCACCGGGACTGGTGCAGCACCTCTCATCGCCACCCTTGCACGCGAACGTGGGGCGCTTACTATTGGTGTTGTCACTAGACCCTTTAACTTTGAAGGACAGCGGCGCGCAGACCAAGCCGAAGAAGGACTTGACGAACTACGCGCCGCAGCCGATTCTGTAATTGTTGTACCAAATCAACGTCTCATTGACACGATGGACAGAAAACTCCCAATTCGGGATGCATTCCGTATCGGGGACCAGATTCTCCTCCACGGGGTTCAGAGTATTTCTGATATTATCACCGAAGCTGGTGAAATTAACGTTGACTTTGCGGACGTTGAGTCCATTATGCGCGAAGCCGGGAGCGCACTCATGGGGATGGGACGCGCAACGGGTGATAATCGCGCACAAATCGCCGCAGAACAAGCAATCAGCTCTCCGCTCCTTGAACAGACCAACATCGCAGGGGCTATTGGGATGATCGTCAACATTACTGCACCCCCTGATTTCATGATGCATGAACTTGATGAGGCGATGCAGGTTATTAAAGATACCGCCACCGATGCACAAATTATCTTTGGACTTGTTTACAAAGATGAATTGGAACTCGGAGATGAAGTCCTCGTAACTGTCATCGCAACAGGTTTCGATGCTGAGATGGAGGATGGCTACGACGCTCAAGACAGACAATACGGCTCGCGGTATGATGATATAGATGTGTATCAAAGGCAGCCAGTGTCCCCACGCGAGCAGCGTGTCCCGACTCCCGGCAGGACCAGACCCGGTGCTGGCAGAACACCACCCAGCAGATCCGTTGCTCCTGTTCGTGAACGTAGACCTAACGTAGAACCGCCAATAGAGCAAGAGGAACAGCCACCGCAGCCACGGCAAACCAGATCAACGCGTGGAAAAGAAAGTACACGGCAGCGCAGTGGTACGGATTGGGAAATCCCAGCATTCCTCCGCGTTCAAAAAAGAGGGCAGAACAAGAAATAGAAATTGTCTCTATATTTTCTTCCTATTAGTGCCGCTTTTTAATGAAGCGGGGTTTCTAGCCCCGACCCCGTTATCAAGGTTATCTTTATAGACTCAAATCACACTGCTTTTTCTTTTCCTGCGCGTTTTTACGTGCATCGTACTATGTTCGAGGATGCCTGTGGACTTACGTCAACATTACCAACATCTCCGTAGCCAGGAACAGGGCGGATATAATAATTTCAGGAAACCGAACAAATTTGCACTCGTCTATCCCAGTACCTATGAACTCGGAATGTCGAGCCTTGGTGTTCAGGTTATCTATGCTACCCTCAACAGTCGAGCGGATACCGCTTGCGAGCGCGTCTTTGTGCCTGAACCTCAGTATCTTCGTCAGCTGGTTACTCAGAAAAATCCGCTTTTCTCATTCGAGACGCAGACAGCACTCAATAGATTTAATGTTATCGGATTTTCCGTCTCCTTTGAATCGGATTACGTGAATATCCCGCGGACGTTGGAACTCGCAAATATCCCGCCACTTGCCGAAGCGCGCACAGAATGGGACCCGCTCATCATCGCTGGTGGTATTAACATCTCTTACAACCCTGAACCCATTGCTGATTTTGTTGATGTCTTTGTTGTCGGGGAGGCGGAGCTTGTCGTTCATCAACTCATGGCACACTTTGACGAGTGGCGGCAGCGGGGGGCACCCAAAAGCGAATTGCTTGAAACGCTTGCAACTGTTCCAGGACTCTATGTTCCCAGTTTCTATGACGTAACTTATAGAGATGATGGAACTATTGACGCTGTCTCTCCAAAACCCGGTGTGGCGTCGCAGATTCGCGCCGGTGCGGTTCCCAAACTTGATGATGTTGAAACTTGTACACACATCCATACGCCAAATACTGAATTCTCAAATGCCCATCTTATTGAAATTGTGCGAGGCTGCGGAAGACAATGCCGTTTCTGTGTTGCCGACTATGCACGCCGGTGGCCACGGCACCGTTCCGTAGAGAATACCCTCGCCCTGGCAGAACGGGCACGTGGTATTACTGACAGAATTGGACTCGTCGGTGCCTCTATCTCCGACCATCCCGAAATTGATGAGATCGCTTCAGGTCTTGTCGCCCGTGGGTTTCGTATCTCTTGTGCTTCGCTCCGCGCTGAAACTGTCCGTGCCCCTTTACTCGATGCACTCGCCGACAGTGAACAAGGGACAATCACCATCGCACCCGAAGTTGCAACTGAGGAACTCCAAAAGGTAGTCAATAAGGCGATTCCACGCGAACGCCTATATCACGTTTTTGAAGAAGCACTGAAACGCGATATTCTCAACCTCCGTCTATATTTTCTTATCGGTGTTCCCCAGGAAACCCCAGCGGATGTTGAGGCTATTGTTGATATGGCGAAGGAGATGCGAACTATATTGCTGCCACACGCAAAACGGACCGGCAGGATGGCTCGTATCAGTTTTACGATTTCTCCGATGGTGCCGAAACCGCATACGCCTTTCCAGTGGGTAGCGATGGAACCACCTAAAACGATTTCTCGAAAACTCGATTTTTTGAAACGCGAAATTAACCGTCTCGGTAGCATAAAAGTCGGATCCGCAAGCGCAAGACTCGCACACCAAGAAGCCGTTTTCGCACGCGGTGATCGGCGCCTTGGAAAAGTTATATTAGAACTCGCACGCGGAACATCATGGAACCAAGCCTTCCGTAAATACGAGTTGTTACCTCATTTTTACGCCACGCGTGAGCGTCCACTGCATGAGATCAATCCGTGGGACCACCTCGACCTCAATGTCAAACCTCAGTTTTTACAACTTGAATTCCACAAGCAGGAAAAAGGTTTTATGACCAGTGCCTGTGACACAACCGTCTGTAAAAAGTGCGGTGCTTGCTAATTTCTCGTGCCTGCCACCGATTAACCTCGCTAAAATCCGATGTGCCATCTCGCAGATCTTATTGTCTTTTCTTAGGAGGAGTTCACTATGGGCAAATTCAGACAAGCTATAGGTGTGTTTGTTACAATATTTGTGGTGCTAACCTTTACGACACCTTTGTATGCAGGGTTAGATGATAAATCCCTCGTTTTATACCTCTCCTTTGATGAAGGAAAGGGAGGGAACGCTGCTGACGGTTCTGTACACGGGCATGACGGTGAGCTTATTGAGAATCCGTCATGGGTAGATGGACAGTTCGGCAAGGCTTTAGAATTCGATGGGACTAAGAATCAATATGTCATCGTGCCTATCAACGACACTTTACAACTAACAGAGGAGTTTTCTGTCGCTTTTTGGGTTAAGCGTGGCAAAGCACAAATTCGAGACTGGAATTACATGGTAGCAGCGGGCACCCTGAAGTGGGCAACGATTTTTCAGAATGCCAGCAGTAATACCTTTTTCTGGTCAACGTCCGGTGGGGCTTGGGCACAGAAAGCCGTCAGCGACGACATTCAACCTGAAGATTGGGTACACTTGGTGGTCACACACGATACCGGATCAAAGGTCGTCATCTACAACGACGGGAAGGAAGCTGGTGGTGGAGCCAAACCGCCTCCTGTCGATGAGATTGACGGCTCTATTATGGTCGGTGCCAGACACCCGGGGCAAGAATTTTTCACGGGTATCATTGACGAGGTGTTTCTCTTCAACCGGATTATCACCGAGGCGGAAATCAGCGACATCATGAGCGGCGATTTCCTACCTGTCGAACCCGCAGAGAAACTCACCACAACGTGGGGTAGCATTAAAGCGGAACGCGATTAGTTATTCGCGTACGGCTCTTCGCGTCTTTTGTACCACAAACTGTATGAAGATTAATTTTTTAGTTTGATAATTTCTCAACGTGCGATAATGCACGTTGCATGAATCAACGGTATGAATGCCGTATGGCATTCCCCGGGTCGAGTGCGCCGCAAAATCGCACTACTACGAACCGGTCTCCTGTTTGTAGTAGGGCAATTCATTGCCCGTCAATCACCGAAATATTTTCTGAAACTTCATTTACTTTGTGTCTTACGGTCTGCGATATGCGGTCTGCGATATGCGGTCTGCGATATGCGGTCTGCGGTTCGCGATACGCGGTCTGCGATATGCGGTCTGCTAAACTGGAGAGAAGCGTATGTTGAAAATTATTTTTATCATATATCTTCTCTTCACCACTTTTGGAATCCCCGCTTTATCCAATCCCGCACCTACTGGAAATCACTATAAAAACGCCTCCGCTTATCACGCCATTGGCGAGTTTGAGCAAGCCATCGCCGAATACAAGAAAGCCATCGCGCTCAATCCAAATTCCCCCATTATTTACAACAGACTCGGTATCGCTTATGCCGAACTTAAGCAATACGATGCAGCACTTGACGCGTATCAGACAGCGTTAGCACTGTCTCCTATGACAGCTGAACCGCACTATAATATCGGGTTGGTTTATCTCAAGAAAGGGAACCTTCCACATGCTCTTGAAGCATTTAAGCGTGCGATTGCCCGCAATTCAGAATGGGCAGATGCTTATGCCGGACTTGGTGAAGTCTGCTTCAAACAAGGTAATTTTGAACAGGCAACACTCGCCTATAACAAAGCCATCCGTCTTAACCCCAACGAGGCTGGCGCAATTTTAGGATTGGGTAAGGTCTATGTCAAGCAGGGAGACTTAGATAACGCAATTGCTGCCTTTGAGAAGGTAATCAAAATTCAGGTCGATAATACAGAGGCATATTACCAACTCGCGCAGGCATCTATCAAGCGAGGCGAAAAAGGGAAAGCCGCCTCAGCAATGGCGTTTTTCAAAGTCCTTCGGCAGACGGATCCGCTCCTTCAGGAAGCCGAGATGTGGGTAAAACGGCATCCGAATGACGCCAGAGGCTATAACAATCTCGGTATCGTTTACCTTGCCCGCCATCGCTTTTCGGACGCAATTGCGAACTATAAGCGTGCGATCTCTCTTAATCCAGCCTTAGCTACTGCGCATTACAACTTGGGACATGCTTACCATAAACAGGAAAAAATTAAGCGCGCTATCGCAGCATATCGAGCCGCACTTGCTGTTGATACCACACTCGCCATTGCACATAATAACATCGCCGTCTGTTATATCGAGTCAAAGTCTGACCTTGGTAAGGCACTGCTGCATGCTCGAATGGCTGTCCAACTTGCCCCAGTTGAGGCGAATTATTGGGATACACTTTCCCAAGCTTGCACCCGCAATGGATTGGAAGATGAAGCGCGCCATGCCCGTAAGAAGCAGGAGAAACTTTCCCAGGAAGAATGAGATACCTCTGCTATGTTCTCTTCGCACTCTGTTTTACGCCTTACATTTCTGCTGAAGTCCAATTTCTTGACGTAACGACTGCTGCGGGGATCAACTTTCAACATGTTGATGGCAGGACCGGTGAGAAGTATCTCATTGAGACCCTTGGCTCCGGGGCACTCTTTTTTGACTTTGACCTTGATGGACACCTTGATCTTTATATAGTCAATGCTACGCATATTCCACCGCCGCTCGACGGAAAAGCCAATCAGATAGAAGAACTTCCCGAAAACAAACTCTACCGGAACAACGGCGACGGTACCTTTACCGACGTTACCCACAAAGCAGGCGTTGCGGATACCGGTTACGGGGTCGGATGCGCTGCTGCCGATGTCAACAACGATGGCTATCCCGACATCTACATAACGAACTTCGGACGGAACCGACTCTATTCTAACAACGGCGATGGCACCTTTACAGATGGGACACAGAAGGCAGGCGTTGGCGATGAGCGTTGGGGAACAAGCTGCGCCTTTCTTGATTACGATTTAGACGGAGACCTTGACCTGTACGTCGTCAACTATATGAAGTTTTCTATTGCTGAAAACCGATGGTGGGAGACCCGTGGCATCAGAACCTATTGTAGCCCAACTGATCAGATTGCTGGGAGCCATTTTGTCAGCGAACCCGATATTCTCTATCGCAATAACGGCGACAGTACCTTCACGGATGTCACCGAAAACGTAGGTATTTCGCATCGTGCGCTCGGTCTCGCTGTCGCAGTCGGAGATTATGACAATGATGGGGACCCCGATCTACACATCGCTAACGATATGGAAGCCGATCTGCTTTACCGCAACAACGGCGATGGGACATTCACCGAAACTGCTGACCTGACGGGGACAGGCTACGATGGAAACGGTTTCCCAGGGAGCGGAATGGGAAGTGCCTTCGGTGATTACAATAACGACGGCTATCTCGATCTTGTCGTCAGTAACGCCTCTGATTTACCAGTCATTCTCTATCAGAATGAGGGTGCCGCCTTTTTTTCGGATGTCTCTTTTATCTCAGGAATTGGCGCAGCCACGCTCCCCTATTTTAAATGGGCAGTCGAATTCTTCGATTACAACAACGACGGCCTCCTCGACCTCTTTGTTGCGAATGGGCATCTTCAGGAGAACATCTCCCTTTTCTCGGACAGCACGTATCCGCAGGCTGACCTACTTTTCCGCAACACACACCGACAAGACGGGACATATCGCTTTACCGACACCTCCATCGAAGTCGGACTGACACAACTTCCCAGCAAGGTGAGCCGTGGTGCTGCGTTCGGGGACTACGATAACGATGGCAATATTGATATTTTCCTGAATAACTCCAATCAACCCGCGACTCTTCTCCGAAACGATGGTGGTAACAACAATCACTGGCTCACAGTCCAACTTATCGGTACACAGAGTAATGTATCGGGTACCGGCACGAAGGTGTTTGTAAAGGCGGGCAACCTATCTCTTTTCAGGGAGGTTTGTAGTGGCGCGAGTTATCTGTCACAAAGCGATCTTCGCGTTCACTTTGGACTTGGAGAGAATTCAGAAGTTGACACGTTAGAAGTTCGCTGGCAAAGCGGACGCAGAGAGCAGTTTTCAGGTCTAAAGTCAAACCAGATTTTTCGCATTAAAGAGGGACACGGACTGATACTTCCCTTCACAAACTAAAAGTTTGTGCTACAAGACCGTACTGCAAACTGTTAGTTTGCGTCCGTGCTGATAGCCGTTCCTGCTCTCTGCTGGAATTATCTTGCCCCACCCAGAATCTCCGGCCAATTATGCTCTGGTGAATACCCCAATTCCGCGTTCCCGAACTCCCACGAAAAACGCGAGTCAGCACGTCCCGCAACGGCGTTATAAACACCATACTTTATCGTTTCGGTCTGAATCGCACACGCCACACACTGTGCGACATCCCTCGGATCCACATAAACAAACCAAGGGGCCGTCACAACGTCAGGAGCTTTAGGACCCGGATTCTGTCCATCACCCGCAATAACACCCGGACGAACATGGATCACATCCAATCCGTGTGCCTGATGATACGCTGCGCCGATCTGCTCACCGAGATACTTCGCCAACGAATAGTAAAGATCCCCCGGACCAAACACGAAATCGTCACCGACTTCGTAGGGCAGTTTTGCCCCCGGCGCAGGATGACACGCCGAAATACTCGAAATATTCACCAGTTTTTTCACACCTTGCTGTACACAGGCTTCCGCCACATTCCACGTGCCTTTCACCATAACGTCCGCAAATAGCGAGGCGGGTTTATCAGACCGTCCCCGTACCAACGCAACCAGATGCACAACAGCATCCTGTCCGGCACACGCCGCTTTGATTTCAGAAGGATTCGTTACATCTGTTTTGATAAAAGTCGTGTCTGGAAAGGGTTGCTCGGGTTCAACGATGTCCGTTAGCGTGAGCTGATACGCACCGCGAAACCGATCAATGATGAATTGCGCCAGGTACCCGCTTGCACCGGTAATTAGAATCTTTTCAATAGGCATCCGTGTTCGTCCTTTTCTATCCGTTTTATACTATGTTTTTAGGTGTTTCCTATTTTTCTCTGAGTTTTGCGCGAAACTCTAACTCAGAAAAAACTATTTCGGGATCAGCAAAACGGCAGCCCCAACGGGGCGGCATGTGTATAGAAACGATGTCTCCCCCAAGATGTAGCCCCAGCGGGGCGGCATGTGTATAGATTTTTTTTATTCAAATTGGCCAAAGTTTAGTATGTCTATGGATTGACGTTAAACGAACGAAGCTTTCGTCTCATAGAGCGCAGCGTTATAGCCGACAAGAAAAACATCACCCGTTCGCACTGTCGGGGCGCGGAGACTTCCACTGCGTCCCAATACCACCTTTAGAATGGATTCTTGGGAGTCTTCAGTCGGCACGAAAGTTTCAACGCGCCTTCCTTTAGCAACAACGATCCGTTCTGCACCGCCCATTAATTCCCATACCGCCGCTGCCTCCATTTTCTCTTTTCGGGCATCCGTTCGGTTCTCCACTTGTAGATTGTGTGTGTCAAGCACCGCTTGCACTTTTTTGCATGAGTTTCAGCCGTTCCTAAAGTAAATCCAATCTATCATTTTTCTAATTCTCCTTGCGGTTCGGTAAAGCGGATTCCGGATTTCGTATGTTTTTCCGTTCATCCGCTTTCCACTTCGTTCCAAGTTTCGCGCTTGTCTAATTCAGTTCTTCCACGTGAATAAATCTACCCGTATCTCGACTCTGAACTGCTGCGTCAATGAGTCCAAGTGTCTGAAGCGCGTCAGAAAACGGTGAACGGATTAGGCTTCTATCACCGGTTTCAATAGCCCGCAGCCATGCCCCTGTTTTGTCTAAACCCAGACTGTTTTCAGAAGGCACGGATTCATCAACGGTTTCGCCATTCAGATAACCACGAATCGCGTTCTCTACTATATTTGCTTGTAATCGTAGGTGTGGACCGACAACTTCAACTTCAAAACTGAATTTCTCGGTGCCGCAGTGATTCATGTGCGTTCCAAAAACCCCGTTATCCAATTGATAGGTCATCTGGATGGCGTTTTCAGCATCAAATTCCGTGCGTTCCAACGCCATATTCTTTATTGCAAGGGCGTGCGCCTGCACCGGCTTCGGGTTCCCCATAACGAACCGCGCGCAGTCTAACACATGCACCGCCTGTTCAGGCAGTGGACCCCCGCTTATCTCATACTGCAAAAACCACGGCGACATCCGAAAACTCAGGTAATAATCAACCGTGCAAACCGTTCGCACCAGATGCACGGTCTCCGAAGCAATCAACGCCTTCAGACGTTCATAGAGCGGGTGGTAACGGAGTTGAAATCCGACAGCAGCAATGATACCCGATTCCTCAATGCAGGCAAGACATTTTCGCCCTTCAACCATATTCAAAGCAGGCGGTTTCTCAACCATCATTGGGATACCGCGATCACACGCCATCCGAATAGGTTCCAAGCGAATAGGCGGTGGTGTTGTAATCACCACTCCGTCCATCTCTACATCAAAAAAGGCATCCAGTGCTGTTGTTGCAAGTTGCGCATCTGCATCTGTAGCGAGTTCACGTGCTGCCGCAAGCCGCGTATCGTGAACGGCGACCACCTTGGCACCGTAGTTGGTTACCGCGCCGTAGTGGTGCCGACCCATATTACCCGCACCGATGATGCCGATTACTAACGATTTTTGATCCTTCATTATTCCTTCAATTGTCCCCATGTCACTGTAAGCTTATCTTTCGGTTCAACCGCCATTGGGTCTCTGCCCCCGTAAATCTCTAACTCGTCAACACGCGCACCCGCATTTGATCGTATATGAAGACGCAACCAACGCGCCTCTACGTCCTTAAAAGTGAACTCAGTAGTTTCGCTAATCGGATCCCCTTTGTGCGTGTAGACCTTTTCCCATGTGTTCGCATCGGAATCTGGATCCGCTTTTGTGGTCGCCACGAGGATATCAAAGTCAACCGTTGTCCGATCAACAAATCCCTGCGAATGATCGCTGCCAAAAATGATCCGGTTCACATTCGCGACATCGCCCATATCAATCTGTGCCCACCCCGGGATCGCGCCGATGATCCAGCTCCGGCAATTGTTATAGAACCCGTCATTGAGATATTCGGTACAATGTCTGCGCGGACACCAGCCCGCTATTTGCGAGGAGGCTTCCGCTGTCGCATCTTTCAGGAGTGCCAAGTTCGGTTCATCATCTCGAACCGTTGGCACGAATTCAGGACCCGGCTTACCACCAGCCTCACAAGCATCTGTTGCCGCTTTGATATCCTGCTCCTTGAATTCATAGCGTCCGAATTTTTCAGGCCCCTTATCTTCTTCGTGGACTGCGAAACCAGTAGGGACGCCTATTAGCATTACCACTATCGCAATCCCCCAATATGTTACCCATCTCATTGCACATTCCTCCATTTATCTTTTCTTGGTGTGATTTCCAAATCCCGACCGAGAGGTAGGACATACTATACATATTAGCACATAGCCGAAATTATCTCAAAGAAAACCACTAATCTACCATAAATGATCCTACCCTCAATAAACCTCAGATCTCAATCTTCCACCTTTCCGCTGCCGAAAAAATAACTTGATTTCTTAACAAATTTATAGTATAATTAATGGCAAGAAATTCCCTGTTCTTAAAATAAAATTTGGCTTCTAACTGCACCGAAATAGGAGCACCCTATGCGATCTCAAGATGCCATTGAGAAACAGTACCACGAAGCTGCGAATGCACTCGTCGAAAAGGTCCAGAAGGACCCCTATATCCTCGCTGCGATTGTTGGCGGTAGTTTTTCCTATGCACAGGTATGGGAAAAGTCAGACCTTGATGTGGAACTCATCGGTAGAGACGCGATCCGTCCCACACAATCCTTCTTCTCCCTCGTCGAAAACGGTGTCAACATCCACGCCAATATAACACCCCGAAAGGCTTTTAAACAGAACATAGAGCGCGCACAACAAGGGTCTTTCATGCACTCCTATTTCTCGCACAGCACGCTCCTCTTTTCGCGCGATGCCTCTATTGAGGAGTGGTATGATAAAAATGCCGACCGCAACACCATCGGCGAACGCGATAAGCAGCTCCAAATCCTCAGCGTCGTTGCCAGTACCTTGCCGAGCCTGCTATACGCCGAAAAACAATTTTACGTCAATCAGGATTGCCTCACCGCGTTTCTGTCCATACTCGACGTGGTAGACGGATTGGCACGGGTAGAAGTCCTTTTAAATAATCAAATCCCCGCACGCGAGGTCATCCAACCCGCTCTCGAATACAATCCTGATTTCTTCAACAAAGCCTATACCGATCTCATCAACTGCGAAAAAAATGAATCTGTTATTCAGGACGCGCTTGATGCAATTAACGCCTATCTTGATGAACGGCAGTTTATCTTCAAACCTATTCTCGATTATCTCGAAGAACAGAAGACCCCCCGCACCAGCACCGAAATAAATGCCGACTTGGGACACAGTCCGCATGGTGAGAGTGAAGAGGAACCAGAATTTGATGAAGCATCGCTCGATATTGTATGTCAATGGCTCACGTGGAAAGGGGTCATCAGGCAAGTCGCAACCCCCTTAAATCTCACAGTCAAAAGCCAAATCGCTGTCGAAGAACCCGCCTACTATTACGACAGCACCGGTGTAGGAGCGAGTTCCACTCGCGATCCCTCTTATCCTGTAGGAGCGAGCTCTGCTCGCGATCCTCGCGATCACGAAGACATCCACACCCACATTCACAACGCACTCAATAATCTAACCGACACACTCCAACAGGATCGCTACATCCTCGCTGCCGTTCTCACGAACAACCTCGCCGAGGACAACGTCTGGAGGAAGACCGTCGTTCACATAACGTTGATTCTCCGAGACGGCACAAAGTTCAGGCAAAAAGAATTTCAACTCATCGAAGACGGAATCCCGTTCCGGGTCGAACTCTACACCCGCAGCGATTACAAGAAATTGTTGGACAGAACACTGCAAGGCAGCCGACTCCATTCAATCCTCGCCGAGAGCCGTGTCCTCTTTTCCAAAGACAGCCTTTTTGCTGTGGACAGCGATGTGAGTTTTCCTGTTGGTGACCCTGTCTGTCTGCAGGTCGGGGACAGAGATAAGCAGTCCCAACTTTTCAATGCCGCCGCTGGCGTGACTGCCATCCTTGCCAAAGCCGAGAAGTGGTTATACCTCAAGCACGACATTGATTACACCTTCCTCTACCTAAAGTACGCAGTCAGAGAACTGGCACGTATTGAAGTCCTCAAACACGGTAAAACCCCCAGACGCAAGGTTATCTATCAGGCACGCAAGCACAACTCAGAATTTTTCAACGCCGTTTTCATCGACCTTATAGACAAACCTAAAGATGCAGCGATGCTCCGCGAAGCACTCGAACGCGTGGATCAGTATCTTGAAGATGATTTGCAGCTACTTTTCAAACCGTTGCTCGATTTTTTAGAGGCATCCGGCGAGGAGCGGACGATAACCGATCTCTACACACATTTCGGCAAACGCGAACTCGCCCTTAGCATGGCGTGTGAATGGCTTGTCCAAAAAGAGGTTATCGAACAGTTCTCCGCACCCGTCCGTCTGACAATGGATAGCCAAGTCTCCGTAGAGGAACCCTCATATTATTTCGACGCAAACAATCCATTTCTGTGATGTGACACCGTATAGAATAGGGCTATTTAGTTTTAAGAGATAAGTTTCCCTATGTGAAGAACTCCTCCTTACCCAAATTGTTGGAAAACTGAATGACCCTGCCGTATAGAATAAAAAAACTTGACATCTATCCAAAAGTACGGTATAATTATACTATACTAAAAATAAGTTTGACGCTAATCTTGAAAAACCCACAATAGCCAAAATGTTACACTTTTCGTCAAATTGCTTTTTTTGTACACACGAAAAAATCAAGAGAAAATAGCCCATGAACCCTTACGGCCATTGGGTTTTATACCAATAGATACTGATGTTATCAAATGTTAAGTGGTGTAACATTTAGTGTAACATTTTTAACGAAAATCCGACTTAAACAACGCATGAAGCGCGCTGAATAATTCGTTCCTATATCACATGGAACAGCGTTATAAATTAGAGTGAATTCCATAATTAATTGGACACTTCTATTGTACCGCGATGCACTTCGCATCTGGGCGAGTACGCCGCAAAACTGTTAGTTTGCGAGTCCTCCGAATACCAAGAACCAAAAACCATAATGGAGACGAGACATGAGACAAACCGTTGCCGTTAAAGGTGCCCGTGAAAACAATCTACAAAATGTCGAAGTCGAAATCCCACGGAACCAACTCGTCGTCGTCACAGGAATCAGCGGTTCCGGTAAATCTTCGTTAGCATTTGATACCGTCTATGCCGAGGGACAACGCCGATTCCTCGAATCGATGTCCACGTACGCCAAACGCTTTATCACGCAGCTCAAAAAACCCGATGTCGATTTCATTGACGGCTTATCGCCTGTCGTTTCTATCGAACAAAAAACGATCACCATGAACCCGCGCTCCACCGTCGGCACAATGACCGATTTGCAGGACTACCTCCGTATGCTCTTCGCAACCATTGGGGTCGCCCACTGTCCGTATTGTGAAGCCGAAATTCCCATCCGGTCACATCATCAAATCTTAGAGCGTCTGCTCGCGTTACCAGAAGGTTCCGAGGTGGAGATCCACGCACCCGTCTTTAAAATCTACGGCGAGGATTACGATTACCTCTTCGACGACATCCGTACGAAAGGCTGCAGACACGTTAGAATTGACGGGGTTGAACACGACATCAGCGAAGAAATCGAACTCGATCCAGATATCGAATACGACATACAGGTCATTGTTGATAAATTCTTTGTCAAAAAAGATATTGACAGACAAGTTCTCGCCTCACTTGAACACGCCATGCTTGTCGGCGAAGGTTTCATGCGATTTGATGTCAAATTCCCTGAGGACGCTGAGACTGATGCCATAGAACTCTTAGAAGATTTCGGATGTTTGAAACACGGCGTACTCATGGCGGAGCTCGGACCCCACCACTTCACCTTTAACGAACCCACCGGCGCATGTGTAACCTGTTCTGGACTCGGCACTTACTTACAGGTACATCCGAATTTATTGGTCCCTGACAAGAGCCGGAGTATCGCTGAAGGCGCGTTCGTCCATCAAGCCTTTAACTACGATCCCGATCGATGGGATGGTCGGACAATGTACAGCCTCGCCGCTCACTACGACTTTGACCTAAACATGCCTTTCGCTGACCTACCCGAAGAGGTTGTGGATATTCTCTATTACGGCACACACGGCGAAGAATTTCCTATCTTACAACCCGAAGGCGGGCGACCCGTCGAAAAACGACACCTCGGTCGAAAAATCCGTTTTGACGGCATCGCCACCCGCATCGACAGGCACTATCGAAACTACCGAAAACGCGGAGAGGCGCATTCCGGCATGGAAGAGTATCTCCGAAAAGTGATGGTAGAACGCACCTGTCCCGATTGTCATGGTGCGAAACTCAAAAGACAGCGACTGCTCGTTACGATTGAGAACCAGACCATTCACGAAGTCGGTGAACTCCACTTTGAAGAATTGCGAGACTTCTTGCTAAGTATCACAGAGATGCCCGAAAAACAGCGAGAAGCAGGGGAGCGGGTCGTCAAGGAGCTTGTTGCCCGAATCAACTTACTCCTCGGCATCGGACTCGACTATCTCAACCTTAATCGGCGTTCCGCAACTCTCTCTGGCGGCGAATCCCAGCGTATCCGTCTCTCTACGCAGATTGGCTCTGGGTTAATGGGCATGCTCTACGTCCTTGATGAACCCAGTATCGGCTTGCATCCCAAGGACAATGCGAAGATGATAGAGACGCTCCGAAAATTGCGGGACATCGGCAACACCGTTATCGTCGTTGAACACGATGAAAGCACAATCCGTGCCGCCGATCACATCATCGAACTCGGACCAGGACCGGGGATCCACGGTGGACATATCGTCGTCCAAGGCGACCTCGATACAATCCTCGACTGCACGGAGTCTTGGACAGGGCTTTATATGAGCGGGAAACGTGAGATATTACTGCCGAAACAGCGTCGCGACTTGAACGGCAAATTCCTAAGTATCACCGGAGCGAAGGAGAACAATCTCAGAAATATTGATGTGGATATACCGCTCGGTGTATTTATTTGCATTACCGGCGCATCGGGTTCCGGCAAAAGCACACTCGTCAATGAGATTCTCTACAAGAAACTCTATGCACTCTATCACGACAGCCGAACCCTCTACGGCGCACACGATGAATTGGACGGACACGAACATATAGACGATGTTATCAACATAGACCAGTCTCCCATCGGTCGTTCGCCACGTTCTAACCCCGCAACCTATATCAAATTTTACGATAACATCCGAAAACTCTTCGCCAGCACCCCGCTTTCTGAGGAGAGAGGCTATACCGCCTCCCGATTTAGTTTCAACGTCAAAGGTGGACGCTGTGAGGAATGTCATGGGGAAGGCACCATTACCACCCAACTCCATTTTATGCCGGATGTCGAAGTCATTTGTCCAACCTGTAAAGGTGCGCGCTATAATGACGATACACTTGACGTTACCTACAACGGCAGAAATATCTCCGAAATCCTTACGATGTCCATTGAGGAAGGCGTTGAATTCTTTGCCGATCAGCGGTTAATCCATCACAAGCTGAACGTCCTCAATCAACTCGGCATGGGGTATCTCCAAATTGGGCATCCCGCCACGATCCTCTCCGGTGGCGAAGCACAGCGAATCAAGTTGGCAAGTGAGTTAGGCAAGATCAAACGCGGAAAGCGTAACCTCTATATCTTGGACGAACCGACCACCGGGCTTCATATCGCTGACGTGCAGAAACTCTTAGACAGCCTCAATCGCCTTGTCGATACCGGACACACTGTCATTGTGATTGAACACCATCTCGATGTCATCAAGACTGCCGATTATGTTATTGACCTCGGTCCAGAGGGCGGTCATAAAGGGGGCGAGGTCTTAGCACAAGGCACCCCCGAAGAGATAGCCAAAGCCAAAGCCTCTTTCACCGGACAATTCTTGAAGGACTATCTGATTTAACGTGAGTTTGATATATAACAAATTCTAAGAATATATGCAGATTTTCGTAGGGGTTAGGTCTCCTAACCCTACGGGCGAGGTTTTGCGGCGTAAAGCCTCGCAGAATGCCACACGCGCATTCTGACGTTGATTCATGCGACGTGCATTCCCAACCTCGCCACTGACTGCTGCCCGCTGATAGCCATTAAAATATTTCCCCTTGCAAAATTAATCCCAAATTGTGTATACTTTATAGCATAAAGCATACGCATCTTCTTGTAGGAGCGAGCTGTGCTCGCGATCTTTATGCTTTAAATACCGCGAAACAAGAGGCAAACTTTGACCGATAACCTGTTACGTTCCCTAAACGATGTCCAACGCGAGGCGGTCCAACATACCAACGGACCGCTCCTTATCTTATCCGGTGCGGGTAGTGGCAAAACGCGCGTCATCACACACCGAATCGCTTACCTCATCAAACATCACGATATTTCCCCGTTCCGCATCCTCGCCGTCACTTTTACGAACAAGGCAGCAAATGAAATGAAGGAACGTTTAGATACACTCGTTCAAGGAAGCGTTAGCCGAGATCTCTGGGTAGCCACTTTCCATGCAACCTGTGCACGGATCCTTCGCCGAGATATTGAGAAATTAGGCACGGGGAAAGAAACTAAAAACGTAACCCGACCCGGAGATCACGCCTACACCCGTAACTTTACGATCTACGATACAGGCGAACAAGCCACACTTGTCAAAGATGTCCTTCGGCAACTCAACTATAGCGATAAGCAGTTCCACCCGCGCGCCATCCTTAGCAATATCAGTCGTGCCAAAAACGAGTCTATCTCACCGACAGACTTCCGGCAGATGGCAGACGGCTATTTTGACAGGGTTGTTGCGGAAGTCTACGCACTATACCAAGACGCGCTCCGTCTGAACAACGCCCTTGATTTCGATGACCTGCTTCTCTTCGCGGTAGAGATTTTGCGTGAAAATCCAGAGGTTTGCCGGTATTATCAGAACAAGTTCGAGTATATCCTCGTTGATGAATATCAAGATACCAATCGCTGTCAATATGAACTTGTGCAATTGCTAACTGGAGCAAAGCAGAATATCTGCGTTGTCGGTGATGACGACCAGTCCATCTATGCCTTCCGCGGTGCCGACATTAGGAATATCCTCGATTTCGAGAAGGATTATCCGAACACCCGGGTCCTCCGCCTCGAGCAGAACTATCGCTCTACACAAAATATCTTAGATGCCGCATGGGGTGTCGTCCACAACAATACGGAACGGAAGGCGAAGAAACTCTGGACTGAAAATGACATCGGTGAACTTGTTACCTGCTATGAGGCGATGGACGAAAACGATGAAGCGGGGTACGTCGGCACCCAAATTGAGGATTGGCGCGCCGAAGGTGTGGATTACAAAGATTTCGCTGTCTTTTATCGAACCAATGCACAGTCCCGAATTTTTGAGGAGGCGTTCCGAACGGCGAACATCCCTTATCAGATTGTCGGGGGTGTCGGGTTCTATGATCGGATGGAAATCAAGGATTTGCTTGCCTATCTCCGTGTGATGTGTAATCCGAGTGACTCTATGAGTCTTAGACGGATTATAAACGTGCCGAGTCGTGGCATCGGGAGTACGACGCTTCAGAGGCTCGTCGATTTTGCGGTTGAAGAGGGCATAACCCTCTTTGACGCTGTCCATCGGGTTGATGAGATTTCCACAATCAACCGCGGACTTCAGGCAAAGGTCCAACGTTTTGCGAAAATCTTTGATGACTTTGACGCAACGATCCTGCCTGCGGACGCACTGGATTATGTCCTACAGGAGACCGGGTACCTCAAAAATTTGCGGCAACAAGATTCGATTGAAGCACAGAATCGCGTCGAAAATATTGAGGAACTCATTAACGCCGTTATCGACTATGAACAAAACCACGCCGAACCGACCCTCTCGGACTATTTGGAGAACGTCGCACTTATTGCGGATATAGATACCATGGAAACGGACACCACGGATATGGTGACCTTGATGACCTTGCACAGTGCCAAAGGATTGGAATTCCCGTTTGTTTTCATCGTCGGTGTGGAGGAAGGCTACCTACCGCATCAACGCTCGCTCGGTACCCAAGCGGAGTTGGAAGAAGAACGTCGCCTCTGTTATGTCGGTATCACACGCGCAATGGAGCAGCTCTATCTCTTACATGCGACTTCGCGAAGAACGTATCGGGAAATAGAATATCGCACGCAGTCTCGCTTTATCTCCGAGATCCCGGCGCATCTCATCAAGCAGGTTGACCGCTACCGCTCTCCATTCCGTGAAACAACGGGTTTGTATGCGGTTGTATCTGAAGATGAGTCTTCAGACTACTATGTCAATCAGATTGTGATCCACCCCAAATTCGGAAGAGGTAAAGTAACGAAGGTTAATGAGACTGGACACGATGTTTACGTTACCGTTCGATTTAGTCGTGCCGGTACGAAACAACTTGCAACTTCTACTGCACCGCTGCAAACGTTATCTGATTAGTGTTGTTGTAGCATAGCCTGTTAGGGTGTGCCTCCGTTAATTTGTATGATTCTATTTTGTAGCATAGCTTGTTAGGGTGTGCATCCCTTATTTTCTTCGGTTTAACAATAAGGAGCAAAACAAAACAATGGCGACCATTACCACCGAAGGCGTACGCCATGTCGCAAATCTCGCACGCCTCGAATTTAATGACGAAGAGACAGAACATTTCACCGAGCAGCTCACCCGAATTCTTGACTATATCGGAAAATTGAACGAACTTGACACAGATGATGTGCCGCCAACATCACACATTCATCCGCACCAAGTTGTTATTATGGGTAGCTCACAAACGGAAGCTGCTCATGTCGCGAAGCCGGATGTTGTCAAACCGTCGTATCCACGCGAGGAAGTCCTTGCGAACGCACCTGAGCCTGAAGAGGGGTATTTCGGAGTCCCCAGAGTAGTTGACCGCAGCCACTAAATTTTAAACTCTTGCTGTGTCAACCTTGAGGCGCGTTCATCTTGCTGTAGGAGCGAGCTGTGCTCGCGACTTTAGCCCAGAGAAGGTTAGACTTAACCAAAAATCATTGTGAAACCGTAGGGGGTTTTTGCTTGGGTGTTTCCCCAGGGTTCCCCAGCCCGTGAGGGTTAGTACGCACCGAAAACCACCGTGAAACGAAGTGGAACGGTGACCAGATTAAATAGCCAAAAATAGTTAAAAATAATTAAAAAATGCTCTACGAACTAACAGCACACGCACTACATGAAAAACTCAAGACGCGGGAAATTACCGCCGTCCAACTGGCAGAATCCGTCTATGATCGTATTGACGTTGTCGAGCCTCACGTCAAAGGCTATCTAACGCTTACGAAGGACATCGCCTTGGAACAGGCGCACGCTGCTGATGTTGGGTTTCAAAACGGGGACGCTATGCCGCCTCTGGCTGGCATCCCGATTGCCATTAAAGATGTAATCTGCACCAAAGGGGTACGCACGACGTGTGCCTCTAAAATCCTTGAAACCTTCGTCCCGCCTTACGATGCGACCGTCATGCGCAAACTCCACGACCAAGGGGTTGTTATGCTCGGTAAAACGAACATGGACGAGTTCGCGATGGGATCGTCTACCGAAAACTCGGCGTATCAGATTACGCACAATCCGTGGGACCTTGATACTATCCCCGGCGGTTCCAGTGGCGGGTCTGCTGCAGTCGTTGCGGCGGATACGGCTATCTGTTCTCTCGGTTCAGACACTGGCGGTTCAATTCGCCAACCGGCTGCGCTCTGTGGGGTCGTCGGTATGAAACCGACGTACGGACGCGTCTCCCGATACGGTTTGGTCGCATTCGCCTCCTCACTCGATCAGATCGGTCCTTTTACAAAAGATGTTACCGATTGCGCACTTTTGCTTAATGCGATGTGTGGCAGCGATGCCATGGATGCAACCTCTGTTGATGTGCCTGTCCCTGATTTCACGCAGAGCCTTATCAACGATGTAGAAGGGATGAAAATCGGCATACCGAAAGAGTATTTCACACCAGCGTTAGATACGGAAGTCGCAGACCGCATACAGACGGCTATTGCTGTTCTTGAACGACTCGGCGCGACGGTTGAAGAGATCTCTTTGCCTCACACCGAGTATGCGATCGCGACGTACTACATTATTGCACCCGCCGAAGCCAGTGCGAATCTCGCACGATACGACGGTGTGCGCTACGGATATCGGCAGGAAAACCCTGAAGACCTGATTAACATGTATAAAAAGACGCGCAGCAAGGGATTCGGTGAGGAGGTAAAACGTCGGATTATGCTCGGTACTTTTGCGCTGAGTGCAGGCTATCAGGATGCCTATTATAAAAAGGCACAGAAAGCGCGGACGCTCATCAAATCTGACTTTGATGCAGCATTTGAGAAGGTTGACGTTATCGCAACGCCTACCTCGCCGACACCTGCCTTCAAAATAGGCGAGCGAACCGCAGATCCGTTGCAAATGTATCTTTGCGATGTCATGACGACCCCCGCAAGCCATGCCGGACTTCCCGGTATCTCTGTGCCTTGTGGGTTGGTACAAAATGGGTTGCCCGTCGGGTTGCAACTGCTCGGCGCACCTTTCGCTGAAGAGAAAGTTTTACGGGTCGCCTATACCTTCGAGCAAAATACGGATCACCATCTGCAGAAACCGCAGATGGGTGTCACTGGAGAGACTTCATCATGAATGCTCTAACTGCACCCTTTGGTGGACTGCTCGGCGCAGCAATAGGTGGCGTGCTCTGGGCAAAGTATATCCAATGGACTGGACGCACGGCTGGTTTTGTTGCTATCGGTATCGGTGTGCTCACTGGACTCGGCATACTTTTCACGAGTAGCCGGAGCCTCGGGCGCGATGCAGAAACGATGTGGCGTCTGGTCAGTGCTGCTGCCGCACTTTTCGCGATACTCGGTATCTTTATCGGGAAATATCTTGATGTCCAGTGGAACGCAGTCGCGCAAATCGCAGCGCAGCTCCAGCAAGAGAATAATATATCATTAGAACAAGCGATGCCTATCGCTACAACCCTATTTAAAGGGCAGTCTGTCTGGGAATTGATGCAGTCACGCATGAGTCGCATCGATCTGCTTTACGGGGCCGTTGCCGCCTTTATCGCTTTTCGTATTCCCAGTATCAAAAGACTACGCAACTATTTTTATTAAGAGGAAATAGAACATGAAACATTTGGTAATACCTTTTCAAAACCGACAAGCTGCGACAAAAAACTGCCTTCGCATTTTGTTATCTATATACCTTATTTGTGCCATGCTCCCACTCGGTTGGAGCTCAGATGAAGACGAGAAACTCGTCGAAAACCTTGCCCTTTTCTCACAGATATTGGCGTATGTCCAACAGTCGCATCTTGACACCCCGGACACCAAAGAACTCATGGAAGGTGCCATCAACGGTATGCTTCGCAAGTTAGACCCGTACAGCCAATTTATTCCAGACTACACCAAATTTCAGACCGACAACCGCGGCAATTACGGCGGACTCGGCATGACGATCGGTATTCGGGAGGATATGCTCACTGTGATTACCCCTTTTAAGGATCGTCCCGCTGCGCTCGCGGGTGTCCAAAACGGCGATGTCATCAGCCATATTGAGGGTGAATCGACAACACTCATGTCTTTGAACGAGGCTGTTGAGCAATTACGGGGTGAACCCGGAACACCGGTTTCTATCACAATCATCCGTGAAAACGAAGGGATGCCCATTGAGGTTACCGTCACGCGTGAGGTGATCCGGATTCCCAGCGTGGAAACAGACATTATTGGTGATAAAATCGGCTACGTCAAAATCAATCAATTCCTGCAGACCACGGCTTATGATGTAGATAAGGCATTTGTTGATTTCAAGGAACAGGATATCCGAGGTGTTATTCTGGATCTCCGTCTCAATCCGGGTGGGTTGCTCTCTTCGGCTGTTGATATCGCCAGTGATTTTCTCAGACCCGGTCAACTCGTTGTTTATAGTAAAGGAATTGAGACGCGTGAAGATTTTGTGGCGAAAGGTGAGAAAAGGGAAGAATTTCCATTAATTGTTCTCGTCAATGGCGGGAGTGCGAGTGCCTCAGAAATCGTCGCGGGTGCCATCAAAGACCATGGGCGCGGACTCGTCATGGGTGCTAAGACATTCGGAAAAGCTTCTGTCCAGCGCGTCTTTCCGCTGAGAGGTACAAAGGCTGCCGTCAAATTAACTGTCGCACGCTACTATACACCCAACGGTGTTGATATTGACAAAATCGGCATCATGCCCGACGTTGAATCCCCATGGTTTAGTCGTTCCGAGCAGCAGATGCATGTGAAACTCCGCGATCACGAAAAACTCAAAACCTTTGTGGAGGAAAACGGCGATGATGTCTTGGAGCAACTCAATGTTGCCTTCCATGCCTCCCGTGATGACAGACAGGCGGCAAAACTCCGACGGAGTTACCAACGTCTGTCGGATGCACTCGTCGAGGAGCAGATTGTGCTGAGCGATGTCGGTATTAAATACGCGTTGGCACAGATTACTGAAACCTCTCAAGACGAACTGGAACATGACCCACAAATCGTCGCTGCTATGGAGCAATTAAAAGTCCTCGAACTCTTCTCGGAGCGGAACTAATGTACCACAAACTGAAAACCCGGTAGGTGCGGTTTCCTAACCGCACCCGTAAGGAGGAAACCCTATGCCTGAAGCCAATCCGCCGCAAGCCTTATCCGATGTCCAAACGCCACTGCTAAACTACATTGACAACAGATGGCAGCCGTCTACAACAGATGAACTGCTCGACGTTACAAATCCAGCGAATGGTGAAGTCCTCACCCAAGTCCCGCTTTCGCACGCTGAAGAAGTCGATCAAGCCGCTGCTGCTGCTGCCACTGCACTCCACGAATGGCGACGAACACCCCCCGTTGAACGCATTCAATATTTGTTCAAGTTGAAAAATCTCTTGGAGGACAACTTAGACGATATCGCGAGAACTATTACGCTTGAGTGTGGCAAAACGCTTGATGAGGCAAAAGGCGAAATGCGGCGCGCTATTGAGAACGTTGAGGTTGCATGCGGCATTCCCACGCTCATGCAAGGTACGAATCTTGAGGACATCGCAACCGGCATTGATGAATTCATGATCCGCCAACCTGTCGGGGTCTGTGCTGCCATCGCACCCTTCAACTTTCCTGGAATGATTACCTTCTGGTTTCTACCCTATGCCATCGCTTGCGGGAACACCTACATCGTCAAACCCTCTGAGAAAGTACCCGTCACTATGCAAAAGGTGTTCCAACTCTTGGAACAGACCGGACTTCCGAAAGGTGTTGTTAATTTGGTCAATGGCGGTAGGGATACTGTGGATGCCATCTTAACGCATCCCGATGTCCGTGCGATTAGTTTTGTCGGTGCGACCGCAACGGCGAAAGCCATCTATGCGAAAGCCGCGGCAAACGGCAAACGTGTCCAGTGTCAAGGCGGTGCGAAGAATCCACTCATTATTCTTCCCGATGCCGATCCACAGTTCACGGTTAACGCCGCGACAGAGAGTGCGTTTGGGTGTGCTGGGCAGCGTTGTCTCGCAGCATCGCTCGCGTTTACGGTTGGGGATGCACAGGGTTGGTTCACAGAAGCCATCGCAGACACCGCAACCGACCGCGTCGTCGGAAACGGATTGGAGGAAGGGGTCGAGATGGGCCCCGTCATCACCACCGAAAGCAAGACCCGAATTGAGGAGTTGATTCAAGCGGGTGCTGATGAAGGTGCGCGGCTTCTTGTTGATGGTAGGTATCCGAGTATCCCCGGCGGCGAAAACGGAAACTTCATCCGTCCGACGGTTCTCAGTAACCTCGATCCGAAAGGTGATATTGCCGGAACTGAAATCTTCGGACCCGTTCTGGGACTCATTCATGTTGAGACGATTGACGATGCGATCGCACTCGTCAACGGTGGACGTTACGGAAACATGGCATGTCTCTTTACAAGTAGCGGTGCCTCCGCCCGTAAGTTCCGTTATGAGGCGGAGATCGGAAACATCGGCATTAACATCGGTGTCGCTGCCCCCATGGCGTTCTTTCCCTTCAGCGGTTGGAAGGACAGTTTCTTCGGCGACCTGCACGGTCAGAGCTGGGATGCCGTAGATTTCTTCACCCAAAAGAAAGTCGTCGTCGAGCGTTGGGCATAACCCTTTAAAAATAGTAGGCGAGGTTTTCCAACCTCGCCGCTCTTTCTGTGTAGGAGGGATTTCCGAATCCCGACCGCTTCCTCTTTCCTTCGACTGTAGGAGGGATTTCCGAATCCCGACTGCTGACCGCCGAAAAAAGAGCCGGGCATACTCACCCGACTCAATTTTATCATCGGTCTGTCCTAACGGTGTCTACGGGAATTCCGATATTCTCGTTGACTACGACGGGATTCTCTGATGCGTTCCCGTGCCTCTGTGCGCCGTTCCTCCTTTAATTCCGTCAGTTTGGTCATCTGTTCTTCCGTCAGGATTTCCTTAAGACTTGCGTTGAATTTTGCGTATGTTTCTTTGACAGTCTCACGTAGTTTTTTCGCAGCCTCCCGTTTTGAATCAGCGTTACGGGCTTCCTTGAGTTGCTTTTGGAGTGCATCGCGTGTTTCCTGATAGATCGGAGCTGCTTTCGCCAACGTCTCCACGTCCGCTTTCACGCCAAACGTCAAATCCAACCAAGACTGATTCAGAGTAGACAGGGGGTTCACCAGAGCAGCCACCCTACTGCGACCGGTATTACGATTTTCCTTTCTGTTCCGAGTAATTTCGTGTGCTGCCACTGTGTTTTCAAAAACAAACATGCCGACCATTGCAATAACTGCGATTGCGCTGACTTTGCAATATTGGCTTACAAGTTTCGCCATAAAAAACCATTTCCGTTTCATTTTTCTATCTCCTCTTTGAAATTTTAATTTTCTGAATGCCCATTTATTTTCATCAAGGGCGTTTACATTTTACTTTTGCTCTTTTAGTCAATTCTACTGACAAAAGGTTCGTTTTTTGTTTTTCCGTCAGAATCGTGCATCAAAAACTTTACATACTCTCACAATTGTAGGGTCATTCAGTTTCCCAAAAAATTACATCTGGATGCCCCAACTTGTTGGGGAAAAGTGCGCTGTCCCGAATAAATTCGGGCTTCCAGAAACGGAAAGGCTTCACATAGGCAAACTTAACTCTTAAAACTAAATAGTCCTGCACAATTGGGTTTTCCTTGACATCTGATTCCCTGTTGTGATATGCTAATTCAATAAACAGTTGACTTTGTATTGCATTAACCTAACGATAGGAAATTATTGAGCAGCGTCTGGATATACGCGTGCAGACCAATTTGCAGTTCCGGAAAATTTATCTTGATACATGTTGTCTGAGTCGGTTAGCTGATAGTCAGACGCAAGAGCGGATTCGTCGTGAAACCTTTGCTGTCGCAACAATACTTAATTATTTTTCTATCGGGTACTGGCACTGGGTTGTTAGCACAATTTTGAAGGTTGAAGTCAACAGGAATCCTGATTTAACACAGCGCGAGGACATCAGTCGCCTGATTGACCGCGCACATTATCTTGTCAAGACTGATGACATTATCCGCTTGAGGGGTAGAGAGCTTGAATTGTTGGGCTTTAAGAGTTACGATGCTTTGCATCTTGCTTGTGCTGAGAGAGCCGAGGCAATGGTCTTTCTAACTACGGATGATCAGATGCTTAAAAAGGCAAAGCAAAATAGTTCTCGCCTTCGGATCCGAGTCGAAAATCCTTATACGTGGCTACAGGAGGTCCAAATATGAAAAGGCAGGAAATGATAAATAAGATGATGGAGAAGCATCCTCATCCAGACCCCCAGTTTCGCGCACTTTTGGATAAAGTATTGAAACGAATTGGTGAAGGTGCCGGAGATTACACTGTTGATCGGCATAAACAGCCAATGCCGGATATTGAGGTGATTTTGGAAGAAGCGCGAAAATTGGAGGAGACAGAATAACAGACCACAAGCAAATATGCGAGACATGTAAAAAATGGCTAATAACTTGATAAACATCGCAAATGCCCCCTGCTCCTGGGGCGTACTTGAGTTTGAATTAGACGGCAAAGCACCCGATTACGTCCAAGTGTTAGACGAGATGAGCACCATCGGCTACACCGGTACAGAATTAGGCGATTGGGGATTCATGCCGACAGATGGCGCGCAACTCCGCGCCGAACTCGCCGTACGCCAATTGAAAATGTTAGGCGGATTCGTCGGTATTGCACTCGCCGATCCAGAGACACACGCCGCCGGTGAAGCAAAAGCACTCGACCACGCTCGGTTGATGGCAGAGGCAGCTGGTGAGACACCCTTCATCGTGCTTTCGGATGAGAACGGAATTATAGAGGAGCGCATCCGCTATGCCGGTCGCATCCGTCCCGAACACGGTTTAACGTCAGAACAGTGGGATACTTTTGTGAACGGCGTGCATCGTATCGCTCAGGCAGTGAAAGATGAAACGGGACTCCGAACCGTTCTGCATCCGCACTGTGCAGGATACATAGAGACGCCAGAAGAGATTGACACACTCATGGAACGCACCGACCCGAACTTGCTCGGATTGTGCTTCGATACCGGGCATTACCGGTTCGGTGGGGGTGAGCCGCTTGAGGCATTTACGCGGTATACTGATCGCATCTGGCACGTCCATTTCAAGGACTGTCACCCCGATATCGCTGCCCGTTCTCGTGAAGAGGGGTGGGATTACTTTGAATCGGTAGGTAAAGGCGTTTTTTGTGAGTTAGGCAAAGGTGAGGTCGATTTCCCCGCGTTTATTGCAGAATTACGGAAGCGAAACTACGACGGTTGGATCGTCGTCGAGCAGGATGTCTTGCCCGGCATGGGCAGCCCTTATGAGAGTGCCGAACGGAATCTGCAGTATCTGAAGTCAGTAATATAATATCCTCCTACAACCTATCGACTGTATACGCCTCCAACAACGCTTCATCCAAATCCACGCCGAACCCCGGCGCATCGTTTAGGCTGAAAAGTCCATCTTCGGGAGCAGGACGCAAGAGGCGATACAACTCATTTTCGACACCGTCGCGAGAAGGACCGAAAGTCTCCGCCATACACGGCATCGGAAGGCACGCGGTGAGATGCAAGCCCCACGGTGTTCCGGCTTGGTGGAGCCACGTCGGAATTTCCTGCGCAGCGGCTTCTCGAGCGATACACAAACACTCCGTAAAACCGCCCGCCCAACTGATGTCCGGCTGAATCATATCCGCCGCCTTCCAACGCAGCAATTCACGGAACCCGTATCGCGTGAATTCATGCTCACCAGAAACGATCCATGTCGGCTGGATATCGCGGACTAATTGCGCCATACCTGCGTAGTCATCCAACGGTATCGCTTCCTCAATCCATTTAAGGTCCACGTCAGAAGCCGCTTCAGCAAAACGGAGTGTATAGTCCACATCCCAACGGAGATAGATGTCCGTCATCAATTCCACATCCGCGCCGATGACATCCCGTGCGGTGTGTATCATTTCCACATTTTCCGCAAACCCGTCTTCACCTTCCACGAGACCATTTCGTAGGGGCAGCTTACAAGCAGGGAACCCATTTTCCGCATAGTAGCCGACATCTCCACCCGTCGCATAAGCCGGTATCTTAAGGCGCGGTGAATCTGTAATGAGGCTATAGACAGGCGCGTCCACAATCTTCCCACACAGGTCAACGAGTGCGAGTTCTATACCGCTTAAGGCGTAGATAACGACCCCGCGCCTCCCGTAAATTGAGGTGATGTGATAGAGACGGTCCCAAATTTCTTCGACATCAAGCGGATCGCGTCCGTGAACAAAGTGCTGGAGATGTCTCTCAATAATCAGTGCACCCGCGAGTCCACCGCCACCGAGTCCGTATCCCTTTAAGCCTTTATCCGTCGTTATCTCGACAATTAATGCCCCGGCTTGCGCTGCGAAGGGACCCCGCCAATCGACATGTCCTGTTTGGGCTGCGGGTTTCTGCCACTGCCCCTTGGCGAACCCTAAACTGGGCATGGCGCGAGGATTCAGATTAACGTGCCACGTCCGAATTCCAGCAACAGTGTGTCGAGTTTTCGCACGCGCTTTCCACTCAGCTGCAAGATGGTATTCCTTAGACTGCATAATGTTCCTCCTTTGTAGCGCAAACTGTTAGTTCGCGCGCCCACTTTCCACACGTCATGATGGCAACGCAAAATAGCCGATCCCCGAAAAAAAACCGACAATCATCCATAACCCGACCATCACATATTCCCCAAAAATCAAACCGAAAGCGATGGGACGAATCTTCCGATAGGTCGAGGCACCGCCAAACTTGAGTGCCATGTATTTGATGAACCACCCAACCAAAATTGACGACCAGAGGTGAAACGGCGGGTATGTAGCGCCCAGTAGATAGCCGATCGGGTGCAGCGACCACCAGACGAAGTTCTGCCGCATCCAGAGCATGAAGCCTGTAAAGCCAGCCCCCGCAATCATGCTGTACACCTCGTCCCACTTCGTCTCAATCGGAAATTGGATAAGACTGCCCATCCGTTGAAAATAGTTGCGAGGCGCTACCACATACGTCCAGTTTTGTAGGAACAACGCGCCTTTATCGTAAATCAGCGTTAGCGAGGCGTAAACAGAGACAAGCGCTGCAACAACAATTGCGATGCCTAAGATAGGGATAAGCCGCCGTCGTGCCAATCGCACCTCGTCCGCCGCCTTAAAACTGTGGAGGAAGTTCGGCATCATGAATTCGCCCCAATCCCGTAGGAACGTCCGTTGGAAACTCAGGATCGCGAGGCTCTTATGTCCTAATGCATTGGAACCTAAGGTAATATCAATGTATTCTGAGGGAAAGAACGGTGCCTGCACGAGCAACAATCCACCGTTGACAACCATCCACGTTAGCACAACAGACGTGATAAAGATGGAGAGGAGTGTGACCAAGGCGACCCATGTTGTTATGCCAGCAACAACTAAAAATACAATGAGCGTGATAAATCCTAAGAAAAATCCGAGCAGCGCGACCCGATACGAAACCGGTTCGTTTGAGTCGTCTATCCGTCGTCCATCCGGTCCTGCCCGTTCCATGCCAAACGCCTTTCTGAAAACTGTCCCAATGTGTTCACGTCCCATCCAAAAAACCGCAGGCACAAAGACGAGATACCCGCCCATCACTTGACGGCTGCAGCTAATCCACGGACCGATGCTCAGACCAATCGCATTCATGATGATATATTGGAGTTTGAAGAAGAGGTAGAAGAACCAGAGACTGAACGACACCTCAAGCGTTAGTAAAGAGGCGATCCCGATAACAGAAAAATAGATGACAAACCGCATCGCGGGCCACCACCCAAGCGTATGCCACGGTTTTTCCGTGAAAACTGTGTAAATATTGTAAATAAGCGGAATCTCTGGCACTTTCGGAAAGTGGGCGTGTAAGCCGTTGATGAGGTGCAACACGACTGGCAGTGCCATCCCCGCCCAAAGCAGTCTGCTTTTGAAAAAGGAATTAAGAAGACTGCCACGCTCAGGTTCCGCAGCAAGTTGTATCGGAATCTGAATTAAGGGGAACGAGAATCTTTCACGTTCTACCCACTGCTTTCGGAGGATTGTTGAAAGGCAGAGCGTTGTGAAGTAAAAAATAAGGACGAAAAGTCCCCAGATGAGAAGCGGTTCCAGCCAGACCCTCCACGGAACACTTTCCGCAGGACCGATGCCTTCATAAAAGTCCGTTACAGCCTGTGGTTCTGTAACAACAAGCCATTCTGGGATATGCGGATGGAGTGTTTCTGACCAATCGTTTTCCGTGGTGGCAAAGTACCGGACCGCAACCAGCGATGGCAGCAGAAACTGCAACAACCCCATTGACGGGATGCCCACCGCAACAATCAGCATCATCCAGATAACCGTCAATTCAAGCGCAGAGAAGGCGAAACGTCCGTTCCGCAACAATTTACGCAATGGCACGTTGACAAGGAATACCAGAAGGAGGATCCCGAAGATTGAACCGACAGGGAGGTGATTCCCCGCAATCTTGGAGTTTTGTAGGTAGTAATTGTTGTAAGGCGTGACTGCACACATCGCCGCGACTAACAGCAGCCCTACGAGGATAGCAGGAAATCGAATTTTTTGGCGTGCCGTGTTGTCAAACCTCGTGGGGGCGAGGTTCCCTCGCCCACTATCTACCCTCCGTTCCGATGATTGTTGCTCCAAAGCCTTGCTCCTACGTGCGTCAGCCTTCTTCTCTTACTGAAGGACTGTAGAGACAGATTTCTGCATCCACAACGCGACCATCAGGGAGTGTGTACTGATTCGGTGTCCCTCTACCCCACGGCTCCTTGAAATCTCGGCTTCGCACCTGATCGGCTGCTTTCTGTTCGGCGACGGCTTCCCATGAGAAGCCTGCCATGAGCTGCTCGTGCAAAGATGCCGCTAACTCCCTATGTGTTGCCTGACCCGCGAGGTTCTCGAATTCATCTGGATCTGTCTCTAAATCGAAAAGGATGGATTCATCTTCAGGAAAGGCGACATACTTATAGCGAGGCGTTCGGAGCATACGCATCGGACCCGTCGTCTGATTTGACCAGTACTCGGTAATAGCAGTGTCGCGCCAACCCTCACTGTTCCCGGACATAAGGTTTGTCAGATCGTCCCCGTCTAAGCCATCAGGGATTGGGATCCCAGCCCTTGCACACAGTGTCGGAAAAAGGTCGTTTAATTCGACAGGTGCTGTCACTCTCGCCGCGTGCGATTGCGCTGAACTTCTATCCGACACAATTAACGGCACCCGTGCCGCCGCTTCATAGTAACTCGATTTCCACCACTGCCCGTGTTCGCCTGCCATCTCGCCGTGGTCGGTTGTATAGACGATAATTGTGTTATCCAAGAAGCCGTCCCGTTCTAAGAGCGCGAGTAAATCCCCGACGGTCTCATCTAAGAACTCACAACAGGCGTAGTAAGCCGCTCGCGCTTTCCGGGCTTCTTCTATCGGAATGTCCTCTGTGTTGAAGTTGTCTCGTAAGCCTTTCGCATAGCGATGTGTCTGTTCTAAATGTCCCGGCGGGATATTGGGCATATCTACATTGTCGGGAAAATACTTATCGAAAAGGCGTTTCGGGGCTGTCAGTGGAAAGTGCGGACGGCTATAACTCGCAAGTAAAAACCACGGCTGTTCCGCAGGTTGCGACCTTAAGTATTCGAGGGTTTCTGTGTTAATAACCCGTTCTTGCAGGAGGCTGGTGGGAATCTCCGTGATACCTGCCAATCGCGTCCGTTGTCGTGTACCAGATGATATCAGGGGGTCTGTCTGATGTCCAGCATGGCCGCGCAGGTCGCCATAAGGTCGGGATTGGAAGCCGTTCAGTTGTTCTTTCCCACCGAAGTGCATCTTACCGACCAAGGCAGTCGCGTAGCCGTGTTCTGCGAAATGTGCTGGCATCGTGAGGTGTTCGGGGAAAAGGATTGAACCGTTATTCCATGCCGAACAGCGGTGAGCGTGTTTGCCAGTCAGCATACACATCCGAGATGGTGTACAAAGGGGGACTTGGCAGTACGCGCTCTCAAAATAGGTGCCTGACGCCGCAAGTTGGTCCAGATTCGGCGTTTGTACAACTGTATTCCCTTCATATCCTATAGCGTGTGGACTGTGTTCATCACTCATCAAAAATAGAATATTCGGTTTTTGCGCCATGAATCAACAAATCTCCTTTAGTCTTCTGTAGTACCAGTGTTCCTATATCTCGTATTTAGAACATCCTTAACGTGGCACGGCGTGTGCATGAAAGTCCACACCGAAGGGCAACGCGATGCCTGAGTCCTTATGGGCGAAGTGCGCGGAGAAATCAATGAGTGTGAAACCCACTAACTGTTTCGTTTCCGGATGAAAGCGCAGAATGACATCTTCGGTGTATTCAACATAGTCAGTGTGTTCAGGGGTGCCTTTTGTCACATAGAGCACATCTGCCTCTCGATCATAGACTATCTTAAGTCTGTCATGATTGAGACTTTTAGATTTATCTTGCATTCAATTTAGTTTACACGATTTCTGAACGATATGCAAGCAGAATCTGAGGTGGATTTAGGGGGATAAGAAATGGACTCTATCACGATTTAATTTGGTTAGGACTTACAGAAATAGTTGAAAAACTCATGAATGTTCGCGCCGCACGTAGCGGTGCAGTATCGAAGATATATCTCTTGAAAACGCCCACAGAATGCCAGCAGGAATCCATAAAAAACCCATATCACTGACTTTTTTAAAAACTAAAACGGCTTTATCTTGAAAACGGAGGGGAATCCCCTCATTTTGCATATTTTTCGCCGAGTTCGTCAAGTCATTGAATTCGCCCCAATCCCATAGCATTTGTGCCTTCATGTCGAGGTCTGCAAACGTAAAATAAAAGAGAATAGGTACTATTATGGGAGACCATAAACTGAAGAGGAGAAGGCAGACCAAAACCTTAGAAGAAAATGCAAATATACTTGAAACACCTTTCTTTTTCATAGTGCCCTACCAACCTTTATTTTTTCAACGGTTTTGCTTGGCGTTTCCCAACACCCATCGCCAATGCCGGTAACACGGTCTCGGAAATATCAAGGGAGTAGTCAAAAATTGCCCATCCCGAACCGCCTAAGGAACGGGACAGATAAATCTGTTCAACAACAGCATCTGGTTTCAGAAGCGAATTAGAAGCCGTCGCACCTATACCCGGATAGATAGCGAACCCTTTGGGCAGTAAAGCAAGTTGGTTGCCTAACAATTCCGTGAAATAGTCCGTGTCTTCTGTATAGTTCATCGGGCACACAAAGTCGATATAGCCAGCCTTTGCCCATGCAATCCAATCCTGCCCGATAGAGGTAACACATGCTGGATAACTTCCGAAAACTGCTGCGGAAATTTTGACCTCAGGATCCGCCTCGCGTACGCGTTTGTGCAATAAACGCACCAGACGCGTTATCTGTTGCGTCCGCCACGTAATGTAACGGTCGGCGTGGTTCCCTGTCTTTGGTAAGACTTCGGCGGGCCATTTCTCAATTTCTTGGCGTGTTGCAAGCACGAATCTTTTACGACATGCGTCGCAGTAGCAGGCATGGCTTCCGGGATAACGGATATAATCCAAATGGATACCGTCTACATCGTAATTCGTTATAATTTCCAGGACGCTCTCCAACTCCAATTGGACATTTTCGGGATGCGATGGACAGAGCCAATTAAGAGGTTTGCCAGTTGCGGAGACTTGGGTCCGTCCCGCCTCCCGCAGTTTTTCAACAAATTCTTTCGGTGCCCCTTCCAAGTTCCATGTGATCTTCCATACATGAACCTCCAAGCCGTGTTCACGTGCCGCTGTCACACATTGTGCGAGCTGATCCCCGTACTGCGAAAAGGTTTTGCTTTGGGGTAAGACCTGACTCGGATAATGCGCGACACCCGCCCACGCCATGTTCGGAAGAATCATGTTAATCCCCGCCGCCGCTAATTCTTTGGCAGACCGATGCCAATCTCCCGGATGCGCACCGAGTCCGGAGTGGTTCCATACGGCTCGTCCCTCCGTTTCAATGCTGGTGTGTGATAAGAAATAGGCTTCTGAAAGTATTTCACGGCTTGCGCGGGCTGTTGTTATCGCTGCGTTGTAGTTCTTGGCTTGGTATGCAGCGCGCGTCTGCTGTATCAGATCACTTCCTGTTTTTAAAGCCTGTATCGCTTCCCGCACGCCACCTTGTTGCACAAACTGCTCCAGTTTCTCAAAAGTCTTTGTATGCCCTATAGCAGACATTGTCGCGATTGCCTGTTCGGCAAGCACTTGCCGAAATTCCGGCACGAGGTGTCCTAAGAGTGCCGCAAGTAATCGGGTCTTCGTTTGAATGTCATCTGGGAGAAAAATGTGACTGAAAAAAACACCTGCCTCGTTCATAAAAAGCGCAGGTAAACCGGTCGATTGCCCCGTTGCATCGTGCCAATAACCGATGATTTTTGTCTGAGGCGTTGTCGGTGCCGCTACTGTAATGTTCCACGAGGCTTGTCTGACAGAGGTGGGTATATCGGGCACTTCTGGCGCGCGCAGTTGAATGGTGGAGAATCGTCTGGGTGGATCGTCTTTTAACCAATCCGTTTGCTGTAAACCCAGTAGAGGTGCCACTGTATTTGGGAGGTTATAGGTTACAAAGAGTTTGCCTCCGTTCGCAACAAAATCTTGCAAGAGTCCTGTTGTTTGTGCGGTTACTGTGGAATTTAAGGGGAGAATAATTAACCGCCGAGAGTGCAGTGCTACTTTAGAAAGCGATGCTTCTTCGAGCGTGTCCGCGGTGAACCCAATACTATTGAGCATTCGGTTGAATCGTTTGCTAACGGAACGGGCGTATTGGACATCGCCTGCTGATGTTTGGGATGTAACGGATGGCAAAACGATTGCAATCTTCGCCTGCTGGGCGGACACAAAATTGTGTCCATTGATAATCCAGAGCATCGTGCATACGAGGAGAATCCGCCGGATAACACCTTGACTTTTGGCATTTACCGGAAGATGGGTGGGCGAAGTGTCGCCTGCTGTGTATCGTAAATTTTTGCTGGCAAATCGAGTCGAAGACATCACCTGTTTCTCACAATACTTTTAGCCGAAAATTTTGGGCTTTGCATCTGGACAAAAGGGGATTCCCCAGTCTTGCCCAAAAATTCGTCAACGCCTTCGGCAATCGCAGCGGCTATTTTGGATTGATACGCCGTTGTTGTAAGTTTTTGACGCTCTGTTGAATTTGAAACAAAACCTGTCTCAATTAGGATAGCAGGCACCCTCGTTCCAATTAGGACTACAAAGCGGGCATGCTTAACACCTCGATCTGCTGCCCCGGTAGTTTGTGCCAATTTTCGTTGCACATGTTCTGCCAAACGTCTACTATCCTCGCTTTTGCTTTCTTGGATGATTCCTTGTAGCAGGGATTCAAGTTCTTGGATGCTATAGCCGGAGTTTACATTTTCCCGCGCTGCAATCTGTTCTGAGGCTTTATCTGTACTGCTGACATCCAGATAATAGGTTTCGATACCGTTGGCTTTCGGGCTTTCGCTGGCGTTGGCATGGATGCTCAGAAAGAGGTCTGCCTTGTGTCGCGTTGCGAATTGCGTGCGTTCCTTGAGTGGAATAAAACGGTCGGTCTCCCGTGTCAGGAACACAATATAACCTTTTGCTGTTAAAATCTCTTTGAGTTTTTCTGAGATACTGAGAACAACCCCTTTTTCTTGGATCACGCCGTCCCCTAATGCTCCTGGATCTTTGCCGCCGTGCCCAGGGTCAATAACAATCGTTTTTGCTATCAATCCAAACTCACGCGTCAGTGATTCCGGGTCTAATCCTTTTTTAGCCGATGCTGGTGCTGAAAGTTTTGGTTTCGGTTTCGATTGTATAGGTGTCTGTTTCGGTTTGTTTGTCTGATCTGTAAAAGTATGTTTTGGTGTGCCTGTCTGTGTTGGTACAATATTTTTAGGAGGCGATACCCCCTGTTTTTGTTTCGGTTTGAATGCGTGTAATTCCACGGAGGCGGTAGCAACAATTTCCCTATTTGTTGAGGCGTTGATGAGATTGCTATAGAACGTCTCGGCGCGGGTCAGGTAACCTTGCCTCGCGTATAAGCGCGCCAATTCTAATTGCGCGTGATCCAACAACCCAGAGTCAGCGTAGCGGTTTTCTATTATCTGATACTGTCTGATAGCCTGATGATCTTGGTTAATAGCGTCGTAGCAACGTCCTAACCAATAGTAAGCGTATGGTACGTACGGCGAATTGGGGTAAGTATGAACCAGTTCTTGAAGTGCTTTGATTGCATGTTGTGGTGCTTCGGTGTCTCCGTTCTTAATGCTCCACATCCAACTGGATGCGATCGCATATTGTGAATCATCCGCGAAAGGTCCTTGGGGGTCCGTATCAATAACTTTTTGAAACGCAGGAACCAAAGCGCGCCACTCTGTAGTAGTAGCCTCTTTTTCACCGCTTGCATACGCATGATGGCGCAATGAGACCTCTTTGTAACCTGACATGCTCATACAACCCGATAGGGCAACGAGACAGACAATCAGCAGGCAGGAACAAGATATTTTCATAATTTTTTACCTCTCTCATTATGTTTTTTATGTTAATTTATGTATGTCGTAGAATAGAACGGAATATTTTCAGTTTTCGTTACTAAATTGTACCATCACGATCCGATTTGTCTCTGCTTTGTAGCACCTACTGTTGTGATTCGCTGTTGACCTCCATTGCAATTCGTGCTAAATTGATTTTCTATATTTGTTCCGAATACAAGGGAAGGAAACCTATGAAACTCACTCCGCAAGAAATTCAGTTGTTTCGGCACAACGGCTTTGTCAAGTTTCCGACGCAGCTGCCGATGGATCGAGTAGAGGCACTAAAAGCAGCGGCGTTAAAGGATATGGAAGAAGTTGTAGAACCTGTAGCGAGGCAAGACGGTAGAATCATCCGAATTTCCGCAATTTGGGAACGCGGTGGTATCTTTCGAGAGACAATCACGTGTGATGAGATCCTCAATCCATTGGAATCGCTATTGGGTTCGGATATAGAATATGTGTTGAACCGCCACAATCACATTTATCTCAGGGACGCGGGTTCAAGTCATTCGCTTGCGTTGCATCGTGATGTCCGTCACTGGTCTCGCACAATCGCCACGGTTCTCGTCTATCTGGAAGACACGAATTTGGAAAATGGCTGCACGCGTGTTGTACCAGGGTCTCACCATCTACCTGCGTTCGCAACACTTAAGGATGACACAGTTCAGGAGATTGCCGCATCACAAGCCATTCCGTTGCCAATGCCAGCGGGTGGCTTGCTCGCTATTGATAGTATGATAGTTCATTCTGCTGGTGTCAATCGGACTGATGGTACGCGGATGAGTATGACGCTCGGTTACCATAGTACCGATGAACTCATGTTGGAAGACAACCCGAGAAGGGTGCTTGTCCGTGGCACGCGACCGTATCGCGGAAACGATAAACCCGGAGAATAATTATTCTCACTTGTAGCACAAACTGTTAATTTGTGGCTTGTAGCATAGACTGTTAGTCTGTGTTATTTAAGTGATGCTTGAAAAAATTAGATTTTTTCAATTTTTTCTTGACAAACGTCAAACGATGTGATATACTTAATAACGTCCTTGAGATGAAGTGACCCCCTAAACAATCCCAATGCTTTAGTTTTGGGTCAGTCCCGCTAACTTAAGGAAGTATCGAAAAGGTGATTTGAGACAAGTGTCCCTACACTGTAAGCCGAACCGAAGTCCACACTACAAAGGGTAGTCAACTGGCACCGTATGTGTAGCGTAAGCACCGATAGTGAGAATTGGCGGATCCCCAGAGGGACAAGTTGCGGTAAACCTGAGTCGCCCAAGAGCTATCTTCATCAAAGAACCAAGAGAGCGGAAAAAATCGTGACGGAAAGAAAAGAAACCCTCGCGGTCGGGCATACCGAGAGTCTAAACGCTTCTGGAGCAGAAGTAAGACCCGAAATCACGTCAGACACATCAGTGGGCATGGCAGGCGGGCATACTGCATCGAAAGAAGAATCCCACGCCTTTAGACGTGGGAGTGTCAAAAGCCTCTTGATTGCGAGATTGAAATAAATAAATGGGCGGGTAGCTCAGGTGGCTAGAGCGACAGCCTTACAAGCTGTAGGCCACAGGTTCAAGTCCTGTCCCGCCTACTTGCTTTGACTGTCGTGAAGTGAAAAGTCTCTCGATTACGAGGTTAATATTATGGGCTCGTGGCGCAGTTGGTCTAGCGCGCCTGCCTGTCACGCAGGAGGTCGCGGGTTCAAGTCCCGTCGGGCCCGTTTCTACTATATTGAATTAGCCACACGTTGTGTCCTACAATGCTGTGGCTTTTCTGCTATAAAAAACAATTGCTACATAATCCCGATCTAAGAACCTTACCATAGAGGAGCAGGACCGCTGTGCTCGACCTTAAACTTATTCGCGAAAATATTGAAGCTGTCCGCCAGATGTTAGCGGATCGCCACATTGATGCTGATTTGGATCGACTGGTGGAATTGGATACTTGCTGGCGGGAGAACTTGACGCATACACAATCCCTCAAAGCACACCAAAACAAGGTCTCCCAAGAAATCGCTCAGTTAAAAAAGCAGAAACTGGATGCGGCAGAGACGATCGCGGAGATGCGGGAACTCTCCCAAAAAATTAAAGAACTCACCGCCGAGGCTAACGATACAAAAGCCGAGGTAGATGCGATCCTATTAACAATTCCGAATATGCCGGAGGCAAGTACACCTGTTGGTGTCGGTGAAGAGGATAACATCGAAATCAAGACGTGGGGCGAATTGCCCAGTTCCGATTTTGAACGCAAACCGCACTGGGAAATCGCTGAGCAATTGGATATTGTCGATTTTCAACGTGGCGCGAAGGTGGCAGGAAGCAACTTTGTCCTCTTTAAAGGATTAGGGGCTCGGTTGGAGCGCGCCTTGATTCAATTCATGCTTGATCTGCACACCACCGAACACGGCTATACGGAAGTCTCTCCGCCGTTCCTCGCCAACCGACCGACGATGACTGGCACGGGTCAACTTCCGAAATTTGAGGCAGATATGTATCGGTGTGATCGGGATGAGGAGAACCCTGACAGCGATCTCTTCCTGATCCCGACCGCTGAAGTGCCGGTGACAAACCTTTTCGCTGGTGAGATACTCTCTGCAGATGAGTTGCCTATCTACTATACCGCCTATACGCCCTGTTTCCGACGCGAGGCGGGTGCTTACGGTAAGGATACACGCGGCTTGCAACGCGTCCATCAGTTTGACAAAGTGGAGATGGTCAAATTCACAACGCCTGAGATGTCCTACGCCGAGCATGAGTCGTTATTGGAAAATGCTGAAAGCGTTTTGCAGGCACTCGGTTTACCCTATCGCGTTGTGCAACACTGTACAGTAGAACTCGGCTTCGCCGCTGCGAAATGCTACGATATTGAGGTCTGGGCACCGGCGAGACAGCGGTTTTTAGAGGTATCTTCGTGTAGTAACTTTGAGGCATTTCAAGCGCGACGTGCGAATATTCGTTATCGTCCGGAAGCGGGGGCAAAACCGGAGTTTATTCACACACTCAATGCGTCCGGGACAGCATTGCCTCGCGTCGTTATCGCACTCCTTGAGACGTATCAGAACCCCGATGGCACGGTTCGTATACCCGCTGTCCTACAACCCTATATGGGCGGGTTGACGCAGATTGGGTAAGATGTATTTTCTCCGATACTGTGGCTGATATCTTCTCGGAATTAAGCATTCGGTTCCATCCGCGGTCGAAGGACTTTCAATTCCTTGAGTAGGACATCTTTTTTCTTTGTCTCTTCCTGTTTAAGTTGTTCTTCGTCTCCGATGTTTGCCTTCACCGCAAATCCGGCATCTTTAATCATCTGGAGCGTGCGTGATGTTCCTGTCCCTGTCGCATTCAGGTATCCCTCTATAAACATCGAATTTGCTGGATAGAGTGCCATCACCTCCATACTCCGTAAATGGTGTTCCCTACCTGCTGCCACCCGTATTTCGGCGCGCGGATTCAAGAACCGATACAGACAGAGCACACGGAGACAATACTCCGGGGTTAAAGTAGCAGGCACACGCCGTTGTGACATCGTAGGTTCGGACAACTGCGTTCCTGATATCGGAAGGAAGAAATTGACCGGCAGCGAAGCCACCTCAAGTGCTCGCAGTGCTTTTGCGACCTGAATGAGGTCCGCTGTCTCTTCACCCATCCCAACGATAACCCCCGAACAGCAGGCGAGTCCAACCGTCTGTGCAGCTTGTAAGGTTTCCATTCTATCCTGATAACTGTGTGTACTACATATTTTTGGATAATGGGCTTCAGAAGTATTCAGATTGTGGTTTAGTCGGTCCAATCCTGCAGTTTTCAGCGTCCGAGCCGCCTCTACATCAATCAGCCCGGCGGAGAGACAGACTTCAATCGGGTAACGCGCTTTCACAGTGCTAATCAATTCAGCGAGGTGTGTGACCCGTTTACGTGAAGGTCCACGTCCGCTCATCACAATGCAATAACGGTATGCCCCTGATGCGTAAGCACGTTCGGCTTCTGCTAAAATCTCAGTATCGGGTTTTAAAGGGTACGCCTCGATATCTACTGTCGCCGAGCTTGCTTGTGCGCAATAGTAGCAATCCTCTGGACAATAGCCGTTCTGGGCATTGTTGAGAATGTGTAATTGGACTGTATTTTGGAAATAGGTTTTACGTACCTGATACGCTGCATCCAAAAGCGGTAATAATTCGACCTCCGATGCAGTTAAAATCTTTTCGCAGCAGGTATGAGAGATGAGTTCATCTTGAAGACTGGTGGATGTTAATTTTTCGTAAAATGTTGTTTTCATCTTTCGATTTCTCTGTTCTATCAGAATGTAGGGGCTTGTCTATCTTTCGTCAGTTTGCCCCTAAACCTCCCATACAATGTCAATAGCGTTAAAGACTGGACCTTCAGTACAAACGCGTTGGTATTCAAAACTATCTGCGCCGGTTCGGACTGGACAAACGCAGCCGAGACAGACACCCAGTGCACATCCCATCCGATTTTCCATAGCGATTTGGGCAGGAACTTCAAAATTCACTGCTATCTTTGTAACAGCAGCTAACATACCGTGCGGTCCACATGCGTAAATCGTCGGACGGTGCCAATCCGTCTGCTTCAGTAGGTCTGTGAGAAGATCGGTAATATAGCCGTGATGGCCTATGCTTCCGTCGTCTGTCGCAATGTGTACCGGAATGCCAATAGATTCTAAATCCGATATACTCAAGAGTCGGGCGTGATACTGTGCACCTACTAATCCGATCGTCTCTATATCGTTCTTACGTAATGCCACGGCGAGGAGCATGAGTGAGGCAATACCGGCACCACCACCAACAAGAATTGCGGATTCTGGTTTTGGTGTGAAATTGAACGTATTGCCGAGGGGACCTAATACTTGCAATCGCGCGCCTTTCGGCATCTCTGATAGATGCTTTGTTCCATCGCCAATAATCTGATAAAGCATTGTTATCTCGTGTTCTTCTACTGTATAAATGGTAAACGGACGACGGAGTAAAAGCCCAGGACCTTGTGGAATCGTAACATGGATGAATTGCCCTGGACGTGCATATTGTGCGATCTCAACACATTCACAACGCAATAGGTAATGCGCTTCTGCTACCTCCTCATTTGACAGAATCGTCGTATGGATGTCATAATTGTTTGACAAACGGTTATTTCGCATAGCATATATGTTACCACGAAAAGTGAGATATAGCAAAGTTATTCTAAGAAAGAACTCTTTATAAAATTCATTTTTTCCTATCTTTTTTATGAAAAATGTCTCTATAAAAGTGGGAGCGACCTTGCTATAGCAAATCTTGATGTTTCGGATATCCGTTCTGTTGTACTCGGTCAGCCGAAGTTTCGCGCTTTCATAGTGCTACACAGCGGTGTCTGAAAAAAAAATTGCTTGCAATTTTTGCGAATTATGTTACAATTACGCGCTAAGGAGAACCGCAAATAGTGAAAAACATATTGAAGTTTCGCAGCGACTACCGTTTCAAAATCGTCCAGTTTACCGATATTCATTGGCACAACGGTGAAGCACCGGATAAGCAGTCGGCAGCGTTGATGAAACAGATAATGAAAGCTGAATCCCCGGATTTAGTTGTGCTAACAGGCGATATTTTGGCTGGTGGTGGCTGCGATGATGCTGCTGATTCCCTCCGGCAGGTTGTCAAGATTGTTGAATCGGGAGGCGTTCCATGGGCAGCGGTTTTGGGCAACCACGATGACGAAGGCAACGCTGATCGCCATAAGCTCATAGCGGTCATGCAGGAGAGCCCCCTATCACTTGCACAACCCGGACCTGCAGAGGTGCCTGGGGTCGGGAATTACATTTTACCCATCCAGAGTGCTGAGAGAAGTGTAACAACTGCCATCTTATATTTTATTGACTCGGGTAGTTACGCCCAAACAGATATTGGGGGCTATGACTGGATCAAACGAGAGCAAATTGCTTGGTATCTGCAAGAATCCGCAAAGATTACCGCTGAAGCCGACTATCCACTTCCCGCCCTCGCCTTTTTCCACATCCCGATCCCCGAATATAACGAGGTGTGGGATTTTCATACCTGCTATGGTGTGAAGTATGAGGATGTTTGCGCCCCTCGGCTGAATAGCGGGTTTTTTGCTGCGATGCATGAGGCTGGCGATGTGATGGGCACCTTCGTCGGGCATGAACATATCAACGACTTTTGGGGTGATTTGCATGGGATCCGTCTCTGTTACGGTCGCGCCACGGGTTACAATACTTATGGTAGAGATGGATTTCCACGCGGGGCGCGTGTGATTCTATTACAAGAAGGTTCGCGACAATTTGAGACTTGGCTTCACCTTGACGATGGTACGACGGTCCATGAACAACCCGAGCATACGCCGCTCCAGTGAACTTTGGCAGATGAGAGTGGATTGTACGGCGTATAACGAATTCTGTTTTCATTTTTTAGGAGGAAAGTGTGAGAGCAAATTCCCAAATCTCTATTCGACATGAAGGAAAAATCGCAATACTTGACATTACGGGGTATCTTACCGATGCTTCTGAGCCTATATTAAGTAAGGCTTACGCCGATGTTGAGGTTCAGAACGCCGAAAAGGTCTTGCTCAATTTTGAACGGCGTAGTTTCATTACAAGCAGTGGGTTCGGTGAGATTATCAGATTGCTCTGGAAAATGCGAGACAAAGGTCAGACTTTACGCGTCGCACACCCGTCTACACAAGTTCGCAATATTTTTAATACCATCGGGCTTACACAGAGTATCGGTGTTTTTGAATCCGAAGCGGCGGCGTTGGAGGATTTCTAATCCGTTTTTTCTGCGCAGCGGGTTTCGTCTTAGTTCAAGGGAAGAGGGTGTACATATTCATATTTAGCACTATACCTAATAAACTCCAAAGACTTCCTGCCAGAAACTGACCGAATACAAAGCCCAAGAAGAGTGGTAACGCCTTGCGATAGGCTCGTACCCCACCGCCAGTGAAAAGTAACTGCTTAAAGAGCCACCCTAAAAAGATTGAGAACCACATCCAACCGATAGCCCATCCATTCCCAACGGCGTAACCGACGGGATAAAACGGCCACCACAGAAACTGACGTTTCAGAAACGTCAGGACACTGGTGAAGAGAAAACCAAAGACGATATGTTGGATAGCCGGTATATTCGGTGATCGCGGTGCAATAATCCAACTTTGTAAGCGGTTAAATTCACCAACTCCCCACTGGGCAAACCGGTACTCATAATAGAGTGCTATATGTCCAACGATCGAAACGATTGTTCCCACAATTGATGCCACAATTAGAGCGATGACCAATCTATTCTCATGCAAACGGAAATGTCTACTAATCTTGAACGCCTCCAGTTGATGTGGCATTGGATGGCATCGATAGCCGTATGCTAACCACGACAGCAGTGTGGTGTTCGTTAGGTTTTGAGCACCCAAGGGTCGGCTCCCGATGAACAGCAACATAATCCTGTCCGGATGCATATTGTGGAGTTCATGTGTCGGTGGTCCCAGTTCAGCACGCATACGCGTCATCCCCAGACATAATACCAAATAGATGCTGAAATAACCGAGTGCGACCCACGGCGACAATCCCGCGAAATACCAGAACGCCAACACGGACCCCATCCCGATCAATAGTCCAAAGACGGCGAGTCGATATAAACCGTCTTTGGATCTAAAGGAAAACACACCGCTGAGGACTTCAAAAATTTGGCGTCGGCTTGTGACGAGGGCGAGCGCACCGATACCGAGCCATGCCCCGCCGCGCTGCACGCCTTGTAAACCGATAGCCGTTGTCCATCCTGTTGCACTAAAAAAGACGCGCTGCGCGCCCCAAAATAGATAGAAGAACCAAAACGATAATGCCAACTCCAGCGGCATAAGATAGCCAAACCCTATTGCAAATGGATAAACGTAGATGGGCAAACGTCCCACTGCATTCCACGGACGTTCAGAAAAGTAGAGTTGATACTTGATTTTCAGCGCGGGGATTGCGGGAAAGAGGTAGTTTAGTCCTGCCAGAATCTCCAACCCAAACGCGATGCCGAAACCGAGCCAAATCAACTTGTTGCGAAAGAGCGCAGACGTATTGCCGAGCAGCTCGACTGGCAATGTCGTCAATGGGTAACTCAATTTTTCGTGATCGACCCACTGCCTTCTGATGATAATATTGACGCAGAGCATCATAAAGAGGAGGACAATCACCAAACCGCTCCACGCCACAATCGGCCACATCCACGCTTGCAAGTAATGTTCCTGCCAAAACGTATCGTCGCCCTCAAAGTAACCTTGTAAAATCCCTCGATCCGTAATGGTTAGCCATGTCGGCATGAATCGAAAGAAAAGTTCCGTCCACTCATTTTCAGGAGTCGCGAACCATCCGGCATTGGCAATCATTGGAACCAGTTGTCGGATGATGTCGTGACCGGCGAGTGCGGTCGCGACTGACACCATTATGTAGCTGAGCGCGAGTTCACGGGATGTCGGTGCGAAACCTTTGAAGATCTTTTTCAGGAGTGGGTTGATGAGTGCTAAGAGGAAGAATGTAAAGAGGACTGTCGGAAAGATAGAAAAGTCGGTGAGTTCCCAAACAACGCGATTTTCTGCAGAGATAATCCAGTAACAGGTGAGAATAATGAGGACTGAACCCAGAACGAGGGTGCCGACAAGAAACCGCAATGTTGAGGGTTTCTGGGCGTCTTCGGTTGTGCGTGACGCTTGGTGATTCATGTTTATAGTATATCATATCGGTTAGTGTTGGGCAAAGGATATATGCAGCTTCAAGATCATTTAGTTTCCTCATAATTTAGATCTTTTGCGCATGCATCTTCTTGTAGGCGCAGGTTTCTGTTCGCGACTTTGTCAGTAAAAAAAACGGCAAAAACCTTAAAACTAAATAGTCCTAATGTGGCTTTGCCATTCATTGCACTTTATGGTATAATAGGAAACAGTTGACTTCGGGTGAACGGGAGAGATTATGCCACCTCGTGCTTTGAAAAGTGGGTACATCTTACCTAACATTAATAAAATACTCATCATCCGCGTTGATGGCATGGGTGATCTGTTGAATTCAACGCCAGCGATCGCGTTGTTACGAGAGAATTACCCGGCCGCGGAAATTACAATATTAGCGCGTCCACTCAACGCGCCTGTGTTGATGGGGAACCCTGACGTTGATAGAATCCTAATCTTTGCACGTGATGGCGAACACCGTGGACTCAAGGCGCGACTCCGATTCTATCGTGAGCTACGTCGCGAAGGGTTCCAACTCGTCGTGGCGATGCAGACGGGAATGTGGTCTCACCTTGTTGCTTTTCTCTCAGGAGCACCCTACCGCTTAGGTCGCTATCAGAAGCGGTTTAGGTCTACGCTCACGCATGCATGGCACGGCAGGTATCCGAAAGGTGAAACCCACGAAGTCGATAGGAATTTGGAACTCGTCCGATTAATCTGCAAAGGCGAAGGGACACGGAAACTGAAATTTCATCTGTTGCCTAATGAGATTGATACCGCAAAGGCGCGTCTTGTCTCATGGGGAATTGGGGCTGATACATTCCTTATCGGTGTCCACCCTGGTGGGAGTTCGTTTGATAAACGTTGGCCCGAAAGACGGTACGCTGAACTCGCCGATAGACTCGTGGAGCAGTATAACGCCACAATCCTTCTTTTGCATGGTCCCGAAGAAGCGGCGTTAGCACACGATATTCAACAGGCAATGCAGTCCCGTGCTATCGTTCATGCGCCCGAAACGATTCGCGAGTTGGGGGCACTGTTGTCTTGTTGCAATTTGGTCGTCTGTAACGATTCAGGTCCGATGCATCTCGCTGCAGCGTTGGATGTCCCTATGGTGGCAGTCTTCGGTCCGACAGATCATATCGCATGGCATCCGTTGAGCGAAAACGCCTCTATTGTACGGAGAGATATGCCGTGCTGGCCCTGTAGCGCGCATAAGTGCAAAATCGGATGGGAATGCACGAAGAAACTTCCAGTTAAACCCGTTTGGGAAGCAACGACAAAGACCATAGAAGCGAGGCCGAAATGAAGATTGTTGTAGTGGGTTGGGGCACAACGGGAGATGTTTATCCTGTCTTGGCGCTGGCGGAACGTTTGCTTGAAAGAGAACATCAGGTACAGGTCTGTGCCTTGGCACTTTATAGAGAGAAGATACTTGAGATTGGCGCGGAGTTTTACGAGATTGGGGTCGAATTTGACTTGGGAGACTTTCATGATGCCATAGACGCTGTTATTCCCAAACGCGATCCGCTTGCGATGATGCGCCTTATTGTAGAGGAGGGAATTGTACGCCGTGGTGAAAAGTGGTATCGGTACTGCCTCGCTGCGATGAAGGGTGCGGATTTGGTAATTTGCCATTCAGTCGATATTCCCGCCCAAGAGGCTGCCATCCGAAATGAGATCCCTTGGTTTACTGTGACGTATTGCCCTGTCATCATAAAATGCCTTGATTTCGCCCCTTATCCGTTTCCGAATTGGGGGCGCGCGTTCAATGCAATCGTCTGGAAAGTCGCGCAACTCCGTCTTGGGTCGAGTATAGATCCGCTTTTTAATCAATTTATTGTTTCAGTCGGTGGTAGACCGCGGACTTCCGTGATGTTAGAGGAAATGTATTCACCCTCCCTCAATCTCATTGCTGCATCCCCAACCCTCTGTCCACCGGCTGATTTTCCACCGAATCACAAATTCACGGGTGCTTGGCACCTCGCGTCTCCGAGTTACGCTCCACCACCTGAACTCGTTGATTTTTTGGAAGAAGGTCCACCACCTATCATCATCACATTCGGCTCTATGGGTGGATCCAATGGACGTGAAACAACGGAAATCTTAATTGATGCTGTCAAGCGGGCGGACCAACGCGCGATTATCCAAGCAGGATGGGGGCAACTCGGCACACCAGAAGCACTACCGAATATATTCTGTACGGAATATGTCCCGCATCAATGGTTGTTCCCACAAGGTCGCTGCGTTGTACATCACGGTGGCGCAGGAACGACTGCTTCAGTCTGTCGTGCGAAAGTTCCTTCTGTTGTTGTCGCGCATAACGCAGATCAGCCCTATTGGGGAAAACGCCTCTCAGATTTAGGGGTTGCTCCCAAGCATCTGCACCGTCGGAACCTTACCGCCAAACGTCTGGCGAAACGGATTCAAAAAGTCTTAGATACACCTACGATGAAAGAACGGGTGCTGACATTGGGGACACAAATGGAATCAGAGGACGGATTGACTACAGCTGTTGCGCTGATAGAATCCTTTCAATAACCGAGTCGCAAGGAAATTAGAAAAATGAAAAAAATCCTTGTTTTCAGTTTCAGTTTTATTGGCGATGTTGTCCTCTCTACTGCCGTTATCCAACCGTTACGGACACACTTTCCAGATGCCCACATCGCTTTCCTTGTCGGGTCACGGGCGTTTGGTCTTCTCGCGACTGCGCCGCATATTGATGCGACCGTCGTTCATGACAACCGAGGTAAACATGCCGGATGGAAAGGCCGACTGCGTCTCATAGAAACCTTGCGATTTCACAAGTACGACATCGTTGTCAATCTGCGGGACAGCTTTACAGCGCGGTGTATTGGTGCGAAACATTGGGGGATGGTGCGTGGGAACAGCGACCGGCATGCTGTAACCCGATATCTTGAAGTGCTTCAGGGATATGACGTTGACACAACAGGCGCGCGTCCGCATTTGCAGTTAACAGCGGAGGAACAGGCCACTGCACACCGTTTTCTTATTCAAGCCGGTTGGACATCAGAGCGATTATTGATTGGCATTCATCCGGGTGGGAATTGGGAATACAAGTTGTGGGACGCAAAGAACTACGCGCGGGTCGCAAGTACTTTAGGAAAGGAATTAGACGCAGCAATTTTACTCTTCGCCGGCCCCGAGGAACGGGAACTCCAAATGCAGGTTGCGAAGATGATGGATAATCCACCACTTCTCGTCGCGACAGAAAATTTGCGTCACCTTGCGGCGTTAATCTCAGCGTGTGATGTATATGTTGGCAATGACACAGGGCCGATGCATATCGCTGCAGCGGTAGATACGCCAGTGGTAGCACTTTTCGGTTCAACCAACCACATTCGGAGTGGTCCTTATGGCGACAGACATACCGTTGTTCAGAGCGGAATCGATTTGGGGTGCAACCCGTGCCATCCGGGGCAGGATCCAGGCGGATGCGGTGCTGGCAGTTGTGAAGTGATTGCCGGTATTACAACAGAACAGGTGTTGGAAGCGGTGGAAAGTGCGATGCGCCATATCCGTTCTCGGGTATAAAGGCTAAAATGAACAGGCGCACTATCGCACCATTCCTACAGATTAGTTTACTTCCGAATCAACATCTTGCGCGTTGCTGTGAAATCTCCAGCCGTTAATGTGTAAAAATACACACCACTGGCAACAGATTCCCCAACTTCGTTCCTCCCATCCCAATACGCCGCACGACTTTTGTCCTGATAGATACCCATAGGCTGATGCCCCAACGCCAAAGTGCGAACCATTGTACCATCCACGGCATAGATAGTCAGCGTGACTTCCGAGGGTTGCACTAACTGATACGGTATCCATGTTTCAGGATTGAATGGGTTCGGGTAGTTTGGCAGAAGCCCTGTCCCTTTCGGGATTAACGCTGCCAAAAGATGTTCCAAGAAAAGAATACCTCTTTGTGCTGTTGCATCCACCCGATTTAACTGGTGTGCCTGCGTGAGCCACTGTTGCACCTCTGCTGCGGTGAACATAGCAAGTATCTGTGGATGTAAAGAAGGGGCGGCTGCCCCTGCCCCCAGTGCACCAGCCACCTTAACGAGATCCACAACATTGACAATCCCATCCCGATTCACATCTTCTGTACCGTCTGACGTTTGTCCGAAACGCGCAGCAACTTTAACCAAATCTAAGATGTTTATAACGCCGTCGCCGTTGACATCTTCTGGTCCTATTTGCGAAGGAATCACCAATCCAGCGAAAAAGTAATGTGGCAAATGTTCACCCTCGCTGTCTGTAAGAATTACATCGGAAAGGACAAGGAATGATTCTTTTTCATCAAGAACCTCAAAAGTGATAGTGGCAAGGGTACCATGTCCGTTAGCAGTTCCCGCAAGAGCAGTCGCGCCAAGTGTTACTGTAGGATATGATACAAACTGCTCCCTTATTGTAGCCCCAGATCGATCCCATCGTTGCTTCTCTGCTAAAACCGGTGGTACAAAGAATGCACCGGGGGGCAGATAGTCACCATTTGCACTACCGACATAGCTGAGTGCAGTTGGGTCAAACTCTACAGTGGCCTGATACCCGCCGACGTTTTGCCCTTCAGTGATACTGATATGAACAGTAACCTGCTGCCCGATAGCGGGTGCTTCCGCGGGATAAGGGGTGATACGAACGTGAGTGGAAGGTAACTCCCATAAGCGGATTGTCTCGTCGTAACTTCCACCAGCAAGCAGACCTCCATCCGGACTGAACACAACACTGGTAACAGAGTCCTTATACCCTTTGAATGTTTGCAAGAGTTTTCCAGTGTTCATATCCCACAAGCCGATGACACCATCGTCTAAGCCACCAGCACCAGCGAGGATAGTTCCATCCGGACTGAACGCAACACTGTCGACATAATGCTCTTCGAGTGTATTCAAGCGTTCTCTGGTGTTCATGTTCCACAACAAGATATCACCGAAACCCGCACCAGCGAGAATAGTCCCATCCGAACTGAACGCAAGGCTATCGACTTCGAAAAGCTCCCGCTCAAGACTCGCCTCAATTGTGTTCAAGAGTTTTCCAGTGTTCACATCCCATAAAAAGATATCACCGAAACCCGCACCAGCGAGGATAGTTCCATCCGGACTGAATGCAACGCTGCTAATACCAGAACTAGACGCTTTAAGTTCTGTCAGGAAGAACTCTATATTTTCTTCGACTTGTTCTCCTGTTTCCAGGTTCCACACAAACGGTTCTGGGTTAGGGTTAAACGCGTTAGCATTCCACAAGCGGATGGTACCGTGGTCACTCCCGCTTGCGAGGATACTCCCATCAGGACTGAATGCAACACTGTTGATGTCGTAATGTCTAAACCTTTTGAGTGTTTCGATGAGTTCTCCGGTATTTGCATTCCACAAGCGAATAGTCTCGTCATCACTCCCACTTGCGAGGATATTCCCATCTGGGCTGAACGCAACGCTGCTGACCACACTCTCATGTCCTTCGAGTATGTTCAAGATTTTTCCAGTGCTCACATCCCACAAGCGGATGGTCTTGTCATCGCTCCCACTTGCGAGGATATTCCCATCTGGGCTGAACGCAACACTGTTGACTCTGCCCTTATGCCCTTCAAAAACGATATGTGAAAATTCTTGAGCGAGGGTGTTTATTGAGAAAACAAGGAAAAGAATAAGTAAAGTTAAGGTTTTTCTCATAGTGAAATTTTCCTTTTGAATACAATTTTCCGGTTATTCTGCAGACGGGCATAGTCCTCCAATTCTGGTTGATATTCTGCTGTATAGAGGAACAGAACATTCACTACTTCCGTATCAACATTTTCCGCGTGGCTGTGAAATCTCCTGCCGTCAAGGTGTAAAAATAGACGCCGCTTGCAACAGATTCACCAACTTCGTTCCTCCCATCCCAATACGCTGCACGATTCTTGTCTTGATAGATGCCAATAGGTTGATGCCCTAACACTAAAGTGCGTACCACTGTGCCATCTATCGCGTAGATAGTGAGTGTGACATCCGAGGGTTCCGCTAACTGATAGGGGATCCAGGTTTCCGGATTAAACGGATTTGGATAGTTCATCAGCAGTGCCGTTTCTTTGGGAATTAATGCGGCGAGGAGCTGCTCTAAGAAACGAATACCCCGTTGCGAGATTGCATCACCCAACTCCATATACTGCGCTTGCGTGAGCCATTGCTGCACATCTGCTGCAGTCAGCGCGGCAAGTGCCTGTGGATGTAAGGACGGTGCAGCTGCATCACTACCAATTGCGCCAGCAACTGTAACTAAGTCCACGACGTTGATAACCCCGTCTTCATTCACATCCGCTGGGTTTCCAGTTTCTGGGACTTGCTGTCCGAAACTTAAGCCCACCAAAACCAAATCCAAAATATTCACAGTTCCGTCCCTATTCACATCTCCAAAAAGTGCTACAATCACCTTTGCGTCCTTAAAGGTAGGCATAGAACGGAGCCCGTTTGGAGTGGTGAGATATCCAGAAATATTCACGGTTGAGGCTTGGACTGTTAGCACTTCAAACGTTACCGTCGCGAGGACACCATCACCGTTGCCAACGCCGGTGGGAGAAGATGCACCAAGTGTCACAAGTCCTTCGGAAATAAGGGGCTTAGCAGGAGAGACATCAGGGATATAGACACCGTTACCAGCCAAGACAGGTTTGAGTGCCTCTATGTCATATTCCAAGCTTATTTGGTAGCCAGCAACGTTTTGACCCTCCGAAATCCGAATGTTGAAAGCGAGTCGCTCACCAATAGCAGGAGATGGGACTGAGGACGGCGTAAGGTCGACAACCGCAGAAGTAGATGGGAGCGTCGGTTCAATCCTGCCGCTGTTGGTTAGAATTGACAAATGTTTGCCAGTACTATCCGTAAGAATTACGTCAGAGAGGGCAATCGGGGATTCTTTGACATCAAGTACCTCAAAGGTTACAGTCGCGAGTGTGCCATCACCGTTACGGGTTCCAGTAAGAGAAGTGGCACTCAGCGTTACCTCATTTTCAGATACAACGGGTGGGACAAAAAACGATCCGGGAGGTAGGTAGTCCCCGTTTGCGCTCCCAACATAACGAAGAATAGCCTCATCAAAGCCCACGGTGAATTGATATCCGCCTACGTTTTCTCCTTCAACGATGCTAAGGTTAACAGTGAATTGTTCACCGATAGCTGGAGATGCTACTGGATAAGGGGTGATATTCACATGAGTGGTAGGTAACTCCCACAAGCGGATGATACTGTCTTCACCGCCGCTGGCAATCGTCCGCCCATCTGGACTGAAGGCAATACCCTCGCTATCATCATAGTTGCGATCATTGAAATATTTAGTTGCGATAAGTGTCGTCTTGAGTTCGCCACTATTTGCATCCCACAAACGGATTACGTCCTTCCAATCTGCATCGCTCACTATGTCCACAGCATTACAGGCGATCGTACGTCCATCTGGACTAAAGACAATTTTCCCATCAGTATGGTCACTTCTTGAAAAGACTTGCTTGCGCTGTCCTGTACTTACATTCCACAGATAAATATGATCCGGGAGATAATTGCGACCAACGAGAGTACGTCCATCTGGACTGAAGGCAAGGCTACTGACCGAATATGCTGTGTCGAAATCATATTTGTGTTGTAATGTGTTTGCATCCCACAGACTGAGTTTATCGTTTATACCAGTAACAGCAAGTGTCTGTCCATCCGGACTGAAAACCATTTCGCTCAGAGCTGTGAATGTTCCCCTGTGTCTCCCTGTATTCACATTCCATATATTGACCATTTGCTCAGTTCCCAGTACGATCATCTCTCCGTCCGGACTGAATGAAATCGAAGAAGAGTACGGACTATGTACCTTATACTGAATAGGTGATGTAAGCGTTTTCTTTATTTTCCAAGTGTTTGCATCCCACAGATGAATGGTCCAGTCCTTAGTTCTTCCACTAGCGAGTATTTGTCCTTCCGGGCTAAATGCGACGCTATAACCAGTTGTGTTGAGTATCTGTTTATGATGACGCGTAACAGGATCCCACAGTATAACCTTGTCTCCGCCGCTGGCGAGTGTCTGTCCATCCGGACTGAACGCGAGATCCGTGGCTCGATGTCTAAAGATGCTATATATGAATTGGCCAGAGTCAGCATCCCGCAAATGGATTGCTCCCGCACTAGCCACATGGGCGAGTGTTTTTCCATCCGGACTGAATACAACACTATCGACATAAGAAGGCAAAGGGAGGACTTTCTTGTTTTTCCCAGTAGCAACATCCCATAGCTGGAGAGTACCTCCTCCCCCACTTGCGAGTGTTTTTCCATCCGGCCTGAAAGCGACGCTGTTGACATCCCCCTCGTGTCCGTTAAGAGTTACCTTGTGTGTGGCAGTGTTTACATCCCATAAACGGATTGTATGGTCCCGACCTCCACTTGCGAGTGTTTTTCCATCCGGACTGAACGCAACGCTGTCGACCACACTCTGATGCCCTTCAAATGTGTTCAAGAGTTCCAAGGTGTTTACATCCCATAGTTGGATGTCGTATTTACGGTTCTCCCCGTACCCCCCGCTTGCGAGTGTTTGTCCATCCGGGCTGAATGCAATGCTGTTGACAGAACTCCTCTCTTCTCCGACTATTGCGGAAGCTATGCGTGTGGCAGTGTTTACATCCCATAGTTGGAGAGTAGCGTAATCCTCACCAGCATAACTTACTTCTCCTCCACTTGCGAGTGTTTGTCCATCCGGGCTGAATGCAATGCTGTTGACAGAACTCCAACCTGCCACTTTAAATTTAGATATTATGTATGTTTCAAGTGTGGCTATGCGTGTAGCAGTGTTTACATCCCACAACTGGATGGACCGTTCCCTACGCGTGGCGAGTATCTGTCCATTGGGACTGAATACAATGCTCTCCGCGCCATCCCCTACGAATACTGACTTAAGCACTCCAGTTTTCGCATCCCACAGACGAATGGTGTCTGTGTACTGGCCGAATAATCCAGATGAACCGGCACTTGCGAGTGTCTGTCCATCCGGGCTGAAGGCGACGCTTGTAGCACCGTCCCAATGACCTTCAATAGAAAAGTGTGGCAAATGTTCAGCGAAAATATTTGGCAGAAACAAGATTAAAAGAAAAAACATTATCAAGGTTGTTTTCATAGATAGGTTCTCCTTTTGTATCCAATTTTCAGGTTACTAAGATTTGAGCAATTTTTAGGATACCCAAGATGCCACTTAAGCCGAAACGCAGCACCGTTATTCTGATAGGCACGCTTGGCTCAAAAACGAAAATTTCGCTGCCATTGCAGTCGCAAACTATTTAGCACCACAGACACGCTACTAAACGCCATTGCAAACGCCGCAAGCATCGGGTGGAGTTCCCGAAACATCCCTGGCACGAAAGAGAGTGGATAGAGCGTGCCTGCTGCGATGGGAATTAAGAGGATATTGTAGAAAAACGCCCAGAAAAGGTTCTGTTTAATCGTGCGCATCGTCGCGCGGCTGAGCCGAATTGCTTCGGGGAGTGCCTGCAAATCGCTGTGCATCAGCGTCACGTGCGCTGTCTCCCTGGCAATATCAGTGCCCGTGCCGAGTGCGATGCCTATATCGGCTTGTGCCAATGCGGGGGTATCGTTAATACCGTCGCCTACCATCGCGACGAGATTTCTGTCTTTTGCTTGTAAGGTTTTAATAGCATGCGCTTTGTCTTCGGGGCGGAGTTCTGCCATGACATCGTGAATCCCGGCTGATGCAGCAATCGCATCGGCAGTATTGCGATTATCACCTGTCATCATTATCACTTCACAACCAAGTCTCTGAAGGTCCGTGATAGTTGCTTGTGCTTCCGGTCGCAACGTATCTGCGACGGCGAGGAGTCCTTCAATGTGTCCGTCAACAGCAACCCATAACACGGTTTTTGCCTCGGTTTGTAGACGTTCTGCTGCTGCTTCAAAGGTCCTTGTCGGAATGTTATGTTGTTGAATTAAGGGGAGGTTGCCAATCACGACGCTATTTTTACCGACCTGTGCGGTTATACCGTGCCCGGTGACCGCTTCAAATGCACTCGGTGTTCCAATGTCAAGCCCGCGTTCCTCAGCTGCGCGGACAATTGCTTTGCCGATAGGGTGTTCACTACCACGCTCCGCAGCGGCAGATAGTTGTAGGAGTTCCGATTCATCTTTCTCTGTGAGAATATCGGTAAGTCTGAGTTTTCCCTCTGTCAAGGTGCCTGTTTTATCGAGGACAATTGTGGTTAAGTCGCCTGCGCGTTCCAGTGCCTCGCCGTTTCGGAAGAGGATACCACGCGCCGCGCCGATACCAGTTCCCATCATAACGGCGGTTGGGGTGGCAAGTCCCAATGCACAAGGACAGGCTGTGACGAGGATGGCAACTAAGCGGAGCATTGCTGGGGTAAATCCGGCTCCGACGAGAAACCACCACACAAGAAACGTCACAACGGCAATCCCTGCGACGACAGGTACAAACACATTCGTGACTGCATCGGCGGCGCGTTGGATAGGAGGTTTGCTCTGTTGCGTTGTTTGTACCAGTTCGATAAGGCGCGCAAGGGCTGTTTCGGCTCCGATATGTGTGGCTTCCATTGTGAGCATGCCGCTCTGATTCATCGTTGCCGCTGTCACAGGATCGCCCGGGGTCTTATCTACAGGCATGCTTTCGCCGGTGAAGACGCTTTCATCAATGGCACTTGTGCCGCTACGCACGACACCATCAACCGGAATACTTTCGCCGGGACGTACAAGAAGCACATCTCCCACACCGACCTGTTCAATAGGGATGTGTTGTTCTTCGCCGTTTTGTAAGCGGCATGCTGTTGTGGGGAAAAGTTGCGGGAGTTTTTTGAGGGCTGCGGTTATCTTACCTTTAGCACGTGCTTCCAGAAGTTTCCCTAACTTAATCAATGTAATGATAACAGCGGCTGTCTCAAAATAGACGTGGTTCCCAAAGCGTGCCCCTAAGTCCGTCCCTAATGCAATCGTTACAACGAGACTATAGAAAAACGCCACGGATGAACCCATAGCGACGAGCACATCCATATTGGCGGATCGGTTGCGTAGGGCTTTAATACCGCCGATGTAATAGTCCCAACCAACATAACCCTGTACTGGTAACGCCAAACCAAACATTAGCCAGTTCACCCAATTTGCTGATGCCCACGCCCCTAATAGATTCATATCTCTGCCCATGCTGAGCAGAAAGAGTGGGAGCGTAAAGATTATCCCGACAGTGAATTGCAGCTTCTGCCGTCGGGATTCCGCAGCACGGGCTTCGTCTTCTTCGCCTTCGTCAACAACCTCGAAACCGAGGTCCCGGATTTTGTCAACGATAGTTTCTTCGTTGAGCGTGGACGCATCGAAGGTGACGGCGGCGTATTCGGTGGCAAGGCTAACTTCTGCAACAAGGATACCATCCATCTTTTTTAGGTGATATGTGATGGTACTCGCGCAGCTCTCGCAGTGCATTCCGGTGATGGGGAGGTTCAACTGCTGTTCCATATTTTTAACTATTAAATCTGGGCACCGCTCCACTACGTTTCGCGGTGGTTTTAGTTAATTCTAACCGCCTCTGGAACTTGAAAAAAGGTTCTTTACCAATTTTAGCACATCGCGGGCAAGGGACGCAAGGCTGGATATAATAGGCGAAAGTCTTTCAGTTAGTCTAAATGGACAGGTAGACCTGTTTCAAGGGATTCGTTGGCAGCGATGGATAAAATGGCGGTTTTCGCGGCATCGGCATAAGGTGATCGGATTGCGCTGCCATCTCCTGTGCGAACTGCCTCAATAAAGGTGCTATCCATGTCAATCGTGCAATTGTTTTCTGGATTCCATGTGGTTTTCTCATCGGCAGTGGAGAGCACGAGCGCGCGACGGAGATGGTATTCAAGTGAACCATCTTCACAGAAGATGTCTAACCCAGAACGCCGCAGCCCATTTGTTGTGAAACAGGCGGAGAACATTATCCCGAAAACGCCGCTCTCGAATTGCAGAGAAACCGCAGATGCTTCTTCAATATCGTAATCGGTGTCCGGAATCAGATCGTAGCGTGCGACAGCGTAGACGGTTTTGACTTCGCCGAAGAGGTAGCGCGCCATATCAAATTCGTGCGTCGTTTGCTCCATGAGCTGCCCGCCCGATTTCGCCTTCTCGCGCCACCATCCACCCGGCATTCCACCCATCCAATATCCCATGAAGAACCCGACACGCCGTGACGCAAGGAGTTCTTGCGCTTTGTCGATAATATCAAGGTAACGTTCCTGATATCCAGTAGCCGTGATGATGCCTTTTTCTTCTATCTCCGCTGCGAGTTCCTTGGCTTCCTCGGCATTCATGTGTACCGGCTTTTCCACAAACATTGGGAGTCCAGCGTTGATAACGGCGCGTTCTGGAGCACCGTGGGCAAACGGCGGAATTGAGATATAGACGGCATCCAATTCCTCGCTCGCCAACATCTGATTGTAATCAGCGTAGGCTTTACCGCCGTATTGCGCCACAGCCTGTTCCGCTTTTTCGAGTACAATATCACAAAAGGCGACGAATTGTGAGCCACCAATCTCAGTTAATTCACGTAAGTGGCGGTTCATGTTACCACCTGTTCCGATAAAGCCTAATCTAACATTTGACATCTTTTTAAAATATTGTCCTTTGATAGTCGTTAGCAGTCGTCTGAACCTGGATTTTCATGATTTTAAGATTGACCGTGATTACAAGACATCTAATCATAGCAAATCTGATAATCTCATAAATCATAGTTCAGACTTTTACCGATGGTTCCTGACGACCAATAACCATTAAAATACGGAGTTCTGCGCTGGGTTGAGCATCAACGATGGTAAAATACCGATAAGCAACACACCAATCGCTGCGATAACTAATCCGATGACAAGGGTTGAGGAATACGGACTAAATTCCAACTCCTCTTCCGGTTCACGCATATACATTGTTACGACGACGCGCAGATAATAGAATGCTGATATGGCAGTGTTAACGGCACCGATAATAACGAGCCAGATATGCCCTGCACCAACTGCGGACTTAAATATATAGAATTTCCCAACAAAACCAGCAGTCGGTGGAAAACCGGCGAGCGACAAAAGCATGACCGTCATAAACATAGCAAGTAGCGGTTTGCGCAGTCCAAGTCCGGCATAATCGGAAATCATGAGACTCTCACCATCAGCAGTTTTTGCTAAGATAACGGCGCCGAATGCGCCAATATTCATGACGCAGTAAACGAGGAGATAGAGCATTGCGCTGGAGATGCCTTCACTGTTTGCCGCTGCTAAACCTATCAGGATGTAGCCAGCATGCGCGATACTCGAATACGCCAGCATCCGTTTGATGTTGGTTTGCGCAATCGCGATGACATTTCCAACCGTCATTGTCAACATCGCTAATAGAATGATAACGCCGCTCCATTCGACTTGCAGGTTTGGTAACGCCTCCATAAAAATTCTAAGGAATGCCGCAAACCCTGCTGCCTTCGGTCCCGCGGAGATAAACGCCGCTATCGTTGTCGGCGCGCCCTCGTAGACGTCAGGTGCCCATTGGTGGAACGGGACGATCGCTACCTTGAATCCAAACCCGACAATAAGCAGGAACATACCCGCTAACAGCAGTGGTGATTTATTCGGAGCTGCGATTGCCTCAGCAATTGCCGGGACGCTCGTCGTTCCGGCACCGCCGTAAATCAACGCAATGCCATAAAGGAAAAACGCGCTTGCAAACGCACCGAGCAATAGGTATTTCATTCCCGCCTCGCTTGAAGCGGGACTCTCTCGGAAGTAACCCGCCAAGATATACAGCGATAGCGACATCAGTTCCAAGCCCAAGAAAACGATAATCAACTCGTTGCCTGCAGCCATCAACATCATACCGAGCGTTGCAAGCAGGATAAGTAGGTAGTAGGGCCCCTGCTTTCTGTCTCTACCGCCTAAGTAGCTTATTGAGATCAGAGCAACTAAAATTGTTGAGACAAGGAAGATAATATTAAAAAAGAGCGAGAAGTTATCTACCTTAAGCATTTCGCTGAATTGAGTGCCAACTGTGCCTGCTTGATGCATCTGAATGGAGACCCATAAGGCGATTCCAGCACCAACGATTGTCATCCAGCCGAGAACCGTTTTTGAAATAGAATCAAAAAGGTCGAAGACGAGGACAATGAGCAACGTCAAAGCGATAACAAGTTCTGGCATCAGCAATTGCCAGTTAATCTCTATCGGCATTCAAAAACTCCTTTTTTAAGAGTTGTCAGTCGTCTAACTGATAACCATTACAGGAACACAAAAGTCACAATCACAAAAAGAGGGAATAGAATCGCTACTGACCAGAGCATGTATCCAAAGAAACTCGGCATGCGAATCCCACTCTGTTCCGCAATCGCTTTTACCATGAAGTTCGGAGCATTGCCAATGTAGGTATTTGCACCCATGAAAACCGCTCCAACGGAGATAGCAATTAATAATCTGGCAAACTCAAGATGTTCTGGATTCGTTAATTGACCTGACAAAATTTGTGGTACAACCGTCTCAGTAAGGTGTAATTTCCCGAGTGCCGTGTTGAAGAACGTCAAATATGTTGGCGCGTTGTCCAAGAAACTCGACAAAATACCCGTAATCCAGAAATAGTGTGCAGGTTGTTTCATAGCCCCAATTAAACCTGCCAGCGCACCGTTCTCTCCTGCTTTCAGAATTGCTAACGCTGGAATGATTGTCATAAATATTCCAGCGAAAACTTTTGCGACCTCTTCAATTGGCTCCCATGAAAATTCGTTGGATTGACGTAATTCGCCACTAAAGGGTGTATATTTAAGGGACAGTAACCCCATAACAACAATCAATGCTTCGCGAGCAATATTTTGCCAATACACATGAACGCCGAGAATATTGACTTCTCCCCACTTGAAAGTACCACTCATTAGAACGGCAGCAATGATACCGAACAGGAAGACGAGGTTAAAAAGTCCTTCTACGCGAACGGGTTCGTTGGTTCCATCGTCTGGGACGACACCGCCCTCCCGTTTAAACATAAAAGTGTCAAATATAAAGAACAGAACAATCAATATCACGCTTATAAATAGCATGTGTGGCAATAATGCCGTCGTTGTCCAGAAGAATGGCACGCCGCGGAGAAATCCGAGGAATAGTGGTGGGTCTCCTATTGGCGTTAAAGAACCCCCGATGTTACTTACGAGAAAAATGAAAAAGACAATTAGATGAACCTTATTCTTTCGGTATGCATTTGCTCGGATTAAAGGACGGATCAGGAGCATTGATGCGCCCGTAGTTCCGACCCATGATGCGATCACAGTGCCGATTAACAGTAGGAATGTATTGAGCATCGGTGTGCCACGCAATGTGCCACGCACAAGAATCCCACCTGCAACTGTGAACAAACCCCATAAAAGCAGGATAAATGGGATATAGTCTAATAGATAGATGTGCAGAATGTCGTAAAAAGCGTCTCCACGAAAAGCAATCAGATACGGGATCGCGAAGATGGATGCCCATACCAATGACATCTTTCCACCGTGATGAACAAGGAAGTGTGAATCTAAAACGAGTGGAAAAATCGCAATTGAGAGTAAGATACCGACAAACGGGATAATACTCCAGATAGGCAATTTTGAGCCATCTACACCATGGTGTGCGCCATCACCGTGGGCATCATCTGCACCGAATGCCTCTATTGAAACCGATAGCGCAAGTCCGACAATTATACAAAGAATAAGACAAGATGTGAGTTTAAATTTCACTTACTTCGTTTCTGCCTCCTTTTCGATCTTTTCATGTTGTGCAGGCTCCGTTCCGTGTAATGCAAGTTGACTGTTTGATGAGTCTCTTTTTTCCAGATGTCCGATAGCGGATTGCGCCTGCACCTGTGTTACAACAACGTCTACTGACTTTTCCATCTTACTCAGGAAAGGTTTGGGATAGACACCGATCCAAACGATGAACAGCAAAATTGGGAGCAGTACAACGATTTCGCGAGCGTTCAGGTCGGGTAATTCTGCGTTTGTCTTATCCAGTGTTCCGAACATCACCCGCTGGAACATCCATAGCATATACACAGCTGCCAGGATTACACCAACAGTTGCGAAAACTACGTGTATTTTAGAGAAAGCCCCCTCAACAAAACTGCCCAACAGGATCATATATTCACCGACGAATCCATTCAAACTTGGGAGACCGATTGACGACAACGTCACAATCGCGAAGATGACGGCAAACACTGGCATCTGTTTTGACAAACCGCCGAAATCAACGATCATTCTGCTGTGTCGCCGTTCGTAAATCATCCCGACTAATAGGAATAACGCGCCTGTACTTAAGCCGTGATTAACCATCTGTAGCACACTGCCCTGAATACCTATAGGATTTCTCGAAAAAAGCCCTAACACAACAAAGCCGAGGTGACTTACACTCGAGTAAGCAACAAGTTTCTTGAGATCCGGTTGCACCATAGCGACCAATGCACCATAAATGATACCGATAACCGCGAGTGTAACAATCAGCGGCGTGAATTTAACCGCTGCCTCTGGAAAGAGTGGTAGACAAAATCGGATGATGCCATAAGTTCCCATCTTTAGCAAAACACCGGCCAGGATGACACTCCCCGCCGTAGGTGCTTCAACGTGCGCATCCGGGAGCCATGTGTGGAACGGGAAGAGTGGTACCTTAATTGCAAATGCAATAAAGAACCCAAGGAATAACAGTTCTGAATGACTGAAGGGACCGCTTAGCGTCGTCAAGTCGAAACTATTGTTGTTCTGGAAATAGAGTGCTAAAATACCGACAAGCATCAATGCGCTGCCTGCCATCGTATAAAGAACGAACTTCACGGTAGCGTAAATCCGACGTTCCCCGCCCCAAATACCGATGAGGAAGTACATCGGGATCAACATGGATTCCCAAAACACGAAGAAAAGGAACAGATCTAATGCACAAAAGACCCCTAACATGCCGGTTTCGAGGGCAAGCAGCGACATCATAAAGCCGCTCAATCCTTTCTCGACCGAGTTCCATGCGGCGAGAATACATATCGGTGTGAGGAAAGTCGTCAGTAACACTAACCACAGCGATATGCCGTCAATACCGATATGGTAACTTATACCTAAACCCGGAATCCACGCTTGCTGGGTAACGCTCTGGAATGTTGCAGTGTCGGCGTTAAATCCAGTATATAGCCCCAGTGAGATAACAAACGTTAGGAGCCCTGTAACAAGCGCGATACCTTTAATAGCGGTTGCGCCTAAGCCCCTGAGCAATGCAATCGCTATCACACCGAGCAGCGGTAAAAAAATGACTGTTGAAAGTAACAAAGAAACCTCCTTCAGAACAATTCGATTTTCATCAATAGGCGCGACTTACCGGTCGCGATTTTCATACGCACTCAGAGTAAATCATGAACCGAACAGACCCCAGATCGAACCAGCAGACCAATCACGTCTACGCTCCTCTTCTCGTTTTAATTCGCGGAGGCGTTTTGAATAGGTATCACGAGGGACACTGTTTTGCCACCATAGTTTCAACTTGCGATTGAACGCGGAGATGTCTTTCTCCGATTTCCCACAGTGGTCCAGCACCCATGCCCCTAATCTAATATCATTGTGAATCCGAACAGCGGCTTCCTGAAACGCTTCTGCTGAAATGCCCAAGAAGGACAAAATTCCTGCATCTTGCTTGGAGGCAGCACCGTACTTATAACTTCCAATTTCACCAACATGGGCAGCCCGCGCTTTATCTGTCAATCTTGCAACACCACAAATGCCAGCTACCTCTTTATTGATTAGGTCCCGTGGTCGGAAAGTTCTCTTTTTTTTCATCTTTCTTCTCTCCAAAAAAGATTTAACCGAAAAACAGATAGTACGCAAGGAACAACACAATTCCCAAAACCATTGAAACAATGTACGCTTGGACGATCCCCGTCTGAAGTCGTCTTAATGTTCCGCCAATAATCTGAATAATCGAAGCTACGCCGTTGACAATCCCATCAATAACGCCATTGTCCACGATCCGCCACAATAGGTAGTGAGAGCCGTTTTTGATGGGTTGGACAATGAGAACGTTGTAAATTTCGTCAATATAGTATTTGTTAGCAATTAGTTTATGGAGCGCATTGGTGGGTTCCGCAGACGGCACACGTTTGCTGTAGCGCATCCATGCAAACGCAATACCTGCCAAACCGACGACCGATGAAATGACCATAAATAAGACTACGTTACCCGATGCCTCATGATGTGCTTCTGGAAAAACGTTTTTTGTGAAGTGGTGGAACCAACTATCGTGTCCACCCCAACCTAAGAGTAAGCCGATTAGAGCCGATGGGATTGCTAAGATTGCTAAGGGTATCCACATCACCGGGGGGGATTCATGTAGGTGTGAAGCAACGTCGGGTTCGACCCGAGACTCGCCATAGAACGTCACAAAAATCAGTCGGAACATGTAAAATGCCGTCAGGAATGCTGTGACCAACCCTATAATATAAATCAGCGGCGAACTCCCCCATGCACTGTGTAGAATTTCGTCTTTGCTCCAGAAACCGCTCAAAAACGGAAATCCGGCAATAGCAAGCGCGCCAATTAAAAAAGTCCAGTGCGTTATTGGCATTTTTGCTTTCAGACCACCCATCCTTCGCATGTCTAACTCATTCGCCATCGCGTGCATCACACTGCCAGCAGTGAGGAACATCAGTCCCTTAAAGAAGGCGTGTGTTACCAAATGGAAAACGCCAGAGGCATAAGCACCAACACCGACCCCAAGGAACATATATCCCAATTGGCTTACCGTGGAATAGGCGAGGATGCGTTTGATGTCGTTCTGTGCTAATGCAATCGTCGCTGCGAAGAACGCAGTCAAAACGCCAATCCATGCGACAACTTCGCCTGTATGCGCTATGTTGTAAAGCACAGCGGAGCGTGCTATCATATACACACCTGCTGTTACCATTGTCGCAGCGTGAATCAACGCACTAACGGGGGTCGGACCTTCCATAGCGTCTGGTAGCCACACATAGAGCGGAATCTGTGCCGATTTACCTATCGCGCCAACAAAGAGTAGCAAGGTCGCAATTACGAGGGTACTACCTCCAAAAACTTTCTGAAAATTATCGGCTTCCGCAGCATCGAACATAGACGCAAAATCAAGCGTGCCAAACGCTGCAAATAGCGTAAACATGCCCAGCAGGAAACCGAAATCACCAATCCTGTTCACAATGAACGCTTTTTTCCCAGCATCCGTTGCTGACTTCTTGTCATACCAGAATCCAATCAGCAGATATGAGCAGAGTCCAACCCCTTCCCACCCGACAAACATCATGAGATAGTTGTTGCCGAGAACCAAGATTAGCATTGCGAATACAAATAGATTCAGGTAAGCGAAATAGCGGGTATACCCTGGGTCACCATGCATGTAGCCGATCGAGTACACGTGGATGAGGAACCCTACACCCGTGATTACTAACAACATTACCGTCGTTAGTGCGTCCACTCGAAATCCGATGTTGAAGGCAAATGACTCTCCGGTAATCCATTCATAAAGGGTTTCGTCAAGAGGCGTGCCACCGCCCTGGAGATTGGCAAAGGCGATGATTGAACAGATGAGGGAAATCAGCACCGCGACCGAACCGATCCACCCACTCAGTTTCTCATTCCCTTTAAGCCATTTTCCAAGTAATCCGTTAATCAGGAATCCAACAAGTGGGGCAACTAATAGGACAACAATTAATCCAAGTGACATATTTTATTCCTTTTGTGGCTATCGGCTGTCGGCTATTGGCTATCAGTAAAGAATCTATAGTGGCGTGCCAACGATACGCACCTGCCATATACCGAAAGCCGACGGCTGATTACCGACTGCTAATTTTATCCTTTCAACGAATTAACTTCGTCCACATTAATCGTTTCACGATGTTTGAAGACGCTTACAATAATCGCAAGCCCAATCGCAACCTCTGCGGCAGCGACAGCCATCACAAAGAAAACGAAAACTTGTCCAGTCGCCTCACCCAAGCTACGACTGATTGCTACAAAGGCGAGATTCGCTGCATTCAACATCAGTTCAATACACATGAAGATGATAATCGCGTTTCTACGGACAAGAACGCCAATTACCCCTGTTGTGAACAGGAGCGCGCTTAAGATAAGATAGTACTGTAATTCCATGTAACTTTGTCTCCTAATACCTATAGGTGCTATCGTCGAAAATATTTTTAGTTTTCACCTTGGCTTTCACGTTTTACCAAGACGATAACCCCAATCAATGCCGCCAACAAAATAAGTGAGGTAACCTCGAAGGGTAAAAGGTATTTGCTGAACAGGAGTTCGCCAATATCGTACGTCGTGGTCTCTGGGGATACAGTAGCGGGTTGTGCAGCGGCAATCGCGGTATTGTTGAGGACGTTCGTAGCGATATAGATGCCTTCAATGGCTAAGAGAATACCTAAAATTATTGCAAAGCCCTTTAGTTTTCCGCCGATGGCACCTTTCACCGAGAGTGTTCCAAGATTCAGAAGCATAATCACAAAGAGGAAGAGCACCATAATGGCACCCGCATAAACGATCACTTGTACAGCGGCAACAAAGTGTGCCCCTAACAACAGAAACAGCCCGGCTTGTGCGAAAAAGGTCACGACAAGCGAAAGCGCGCTATAAATAGGATGCCGAAATGAGATGACGGCAATTGCGCCAATCAGCGAGACCGCTCCAAAGAGAATAAATAGAATCTGTTCTGCATTCATTCGTACGCCTCCTATTCTATTGCGTCGAGAGCAGTCGGTGTAAGCGGGTTGTCACTATCTTGCATTGCAGGCTTCGGGGCATCCATCACAAGCAATCCTGCTACAATAGATACAACGATAAATCCAGCAACTGCATTGCCGATACCTACTATCAAACGAGAGTTAGTTATTATCCATAGGGTGCCAGTTACAACGATTGAAGTTAGCGTAACGGGCAACAAGAATTTCCAACCAAAGTTCATAAGTTGATCGTACCGGAACCGCGGCAGCGTCCAGCGTACCCATATAAACACGAATAGGAAAATGGCGGTTTTGACAAAAAAGATCCCGAATGAGATAATCCCACTCCACACGGGGCCCCCTATATTTTCTAAGCCAAAAAAGTGCCAGCCACCCAAGAAAAGCGTCACCGTCACAGCAGAACCGACAATCATGTGCATATATTCTGCCATGAAAAACATTGCAAACTTCATGCTACTGTATTCGGTATGATAGCCCGCCACAAGTTCTTGCTCGGCTTCCGCGAGGTCAAACGGTAAGCGGTTTGTTTCTGCAAACATTGCCGTGGTGAACGCTAAAAAGGCGGGGAAATGAATCAGGAAATTCCAATGCCACGGATACGCGCCTTGCGCTTCGGCAATTGCCCGAAGGTGGAGCGAACTCGTCAGCATCAGCACTCCAATAATCGCCAATCCCAGCGTCAATTCGTAGCTAATCATCTGTGCTGATGAACGTAGACCGCCTAAAAGCGAATACTTGTTATTAGATGCCCAAGCCCCCAGAACGACACCGTACACACCAAGGGAGGTTATCGCTAAGATGTACAGAATACCGATGTTGATATCCGCAACTTGGAGGGGTATTTCGTGTCCTAGGACCGTGATAGCACTCCCGAACGGCACGACTGCAATTGTAACCAGTGCTGGTATCAGGACCATTGCCGGGGCAAGCACATATAGGGGCTTATCCACATGATCCGGGATAAGATCTTCCTTAAAGAGGAACTTAATCCCATCAGCGATTGGTTGTAAAATTCCTTGGAAGCCAACCCGATTCGGTCCGAGCCGGTCCTGCATCCATCCGCTTACCCGACGTTCTGCCCAGATCATTGCCATTACGCCGATAATTAGTAGGTGTGCGATGAAGAGAATCTTGACGATTGAGCTGATAATTAAAACGAGAAGTTCTGAATTTTCCATTTTTTTAATTATTATGTCTGGACGTTGCCTCCGTTGTCGGCAACGATCTAAAATTGGTAAAAACCTATTTTAGATTAGAAAAAGTTTGTAACAATTGGAATCCTGCCCTGACAACGGAAGGACAGGGCAAAAGCAATCGTTAAATTACCAATTTAACCCCTGCGTCTCCGATTTTTTGATGCGTTGCGTCCCCATAGCCCGGCACATTTTCTGCAATAGCGAGTGCAATCTCACCTGCGAAGTGATAGTTCATCTCACCCCCCAACTGTTTGGCAAGCTGCTGCGTGATCTCCCAATCTGCACGCGCTTCGCCGGGTGGATCAATTGCTTTGCGAATCCGTTGTACCCAGCCGGTTGAATTCGTGAAGGTGCCGTCTTTCTCTGCGAAGGTCGTTCCCGGTAACACCACATCTGCTGATTGTGTAACTTCCGATGGCAGAATATCTTGCACGATGAGGAAGTCAACACTTTCTAATGCTGCTTTCTCGGCATCTTCAAGCGGACGTTCCGGTGCACCGCTGACAAGATAAACAACTTTTGCCCCTGAAATCTTTGCCCAAAGCGCATCACCTTCTAAGACGCTATTACCGTTTGCGGAACCGAGGATTGTTCGCGCTCCCGCCGTGTTCGGATTCTTATCCGCTTCGATGGTGAATTGTGGGAATTTGTGTTCTTCTCCCGGCAGCTGCCCAAAGAGTCCTAACGCAGTCGTTTTCAGGACATCGTGTGCGAATTGCTGTAAAACGTAGTTGTCTTCATTCGTTGCTTGTGCAGAACCGATAACAAGGATATCCTCAGCCTCTACTTCCGACAACTTTTCTGTAATTACCGAAAGTGCATCTGCCCAATGTGTTGGGGTTAACTCGTCATCAACCCGTTTCAGTGGGAGTTGGAGCCGGTCGTCACTGTTCACATAGTGGTAACCGAGACGGCCGTCGTCACACATCCAATACTGGTTAATATCTCCATGAAAACGCGGTTTCAGTCGGTAAACGCCGTCGGCTTTGTATTCTACAGTGATATTGCAGCCGACACTGCATCCCGAACAGACACTATTCGCCTGTTCCAAGAACCATGGACGCGATTTGAAGAGGAAGTCTTTGCTAATTAGCGCACCGACAGGACAGATATCAACGACATTTCCAGCGAGTTTATTGTCCAACAATTGCAGCGGCACACCCTCATGGCTTCGCGGAATATCAATTTCATCGTGAGAACCACGCTGGATTAAACCTAACTCACCGCTTCCAGATACTTCTTCACAGAATCGGATACACCGGGTGCAGACGATGCATCGGGTCGAATAGAGCAGAACGTCGGGTCCCAAATCCTTCTTCGGTGGCACATTTTTGACTTCAAGGTAACGACTCTTATCGTGTCCGTGTCGGTGCGAGAAGTCCTGCAAGTCACACTCACCGGCTTGATCGCAAACCGGGCAATCCAACGGATGATGAATAAGCAAGAATTCCAGAATGTCCTCGCGTGCTTTTTTGACACGTGGGCTATCCGTTTGAACAATAAAGTCGTATTTTCCGTCAAGTTTCCTATCTGGAGGCGCGGTTCGGACTGTCGTTGTGCAGCCCGTTGCCAATTGTCGGTCTGGTACAATCGCGCCAGCGGGCGGAAAGAAAACGTAAGGTTCAACGAGACACATTCGGCAATTCGCAGGACGGCTCAGCCCCGGATGATAACAGTAGTGAGGGACCTCGATGCCGTGTTGCCTCGCTGCCTCGACTATATTCGTTCCATCTTCAACCTCTACCTCGAGGTCGTTTAGCTTGATAAATGCCATATTTTAATTTTTCCTTCCTACAGGTCAGCGAACTCTTTCGGAACAAACCGCTGTTGATATGCGTAGTTCTCCTCCGGCGGGACTGTGGCTTCGGCAACAGGTAAGGTAACCAGTTTCCCTTCTCGGATAGCGGCTTCAAACTCAGGACGGAATTTTCGCATATAACTCACGGCTGGCCACGAGACAGCGATGCCAAAGACGCAAATCGTGTTCCATGTCATCGTGTCTACATTCGCGATATTGTTCGCAACACTCTCCAGCAGATCTAAGTCTTCGTAAATTTCTTCTGTTTCGCCGGTATCCCCCCATCTTCCATTTTCAGCAACACCGAATTTCGGACGTGTGATGGTGCTTTTTCGCCCGTTTCCGTCGGCAATACGTTGGACAATATCACGCACCCACGGTGTACCCCAACGGCACGGTGTACACTGTCCACACGACTCATGTGCATAGAACTTCATGATATTGAGCAAACAATCGACGATATTCCGGGTCTCGTTCATTACGATGATACCACCCGAACCGAGCATAGATTTGGCGAGTGTCAGTGAGGTAAAATCAAGCCGCGTGTCCAACTCATAGTGCGTCAAAATCGGTGCGGAACTACCGCCTGGGATCACCGCTTTCACCGCTTCGCCGCGTAAACCGCCTGCGACCTCAATGAGTTCAGTGGATGTCAATCCGAGTTCAAGTTCATAAACACCCGGTTCGTTAACATCACCACTGATGCAGTAGAGTTTCGTGCCTGTGTTAGGGTCAGGGGTTGGCGGATCCGACCGTGTATCGGCGTAGGTCGGTCCCATCTGGGTGTACCACTCAACACCGTTACCAACAATAAAAGGTAGATTGCACAACGTCTCGACGTTCTGTACGACTGTCGGTTTCCCAAACACACCTTCAACCGCGGGAAATGGCGGTTTGTTCCGGGGTTGTCCGCGTTTGCCCTCAAGCGATTCAATCAAACCTGTCTCTTCACCGCAGATATAAGCACCCGCACCGGGATGTGTGTAGATGTCAATGTTAAGTCCTGTGCCGCGAACATCTTTTCCAAGGTACCCTTTTTCGTAAGCCTCCTTGATAGCGGCATCCAACATCTTTTTTCCGAGGGTGAATTCACCGCGAATATAGATGTAGGTCGTCTCGATACCCATCGCGTAGCAGCAGATTAAGATACCTTCAATCAACAGGTGTGGATTCTTTTCCAAGACGTAGCGGTTACTGAACGTTCCTGGCTCGCTTTCATCGGCGTTGCAACACAGGTAACACGGTTTTATGTCTCTGGGGACGAAGCTCCATTTCAAACCCGTCGAAAATCCGGCACCGCCTCTCCCTTTCAACCCCGAATCCATCACCATTTTAGCAATATCTTCTGGTTGATATTCTGCGATAGCCTTTTCAAAACGTTTGTAACCATCATATTGGCGGAAGACATCGAACGTGTTAATATCAGGGACATCCAGATGTTCGTAGAGAATTCGTTTTTCTTCAACCATATTTTTAACTATTAAATCTGGGCACCGCTCCACTTCGTTTCACGGTGGTTTTCGGTTAAGTTCAACCGCTTCTGGGGTCTGAACGTTTTTTAAGTACCTTTTCCAATTTCCAATTATTCTCCCGATAGGTTGTTTAGTATTTCATCAACCTTTTCGGGGGTCAAATTCTTATATAGATCGTCGTTCACCATGATAACCGGAGCGACATCGCACGAAGCGAGACATTCCACCTTCATGAGAGTGAACTTGCCGTCAGCAGTCGTACCTTTCGCAAGATTGGTTTCGGAAGCGATATCCGTCTCCAATTTCTCCTTGAGATGGTCCAAGACAACTTTGCAATCCCGCAAGGCACAAGGCAGTGTATGGCATACCCGAATCACGTACTCGCCAACCGGTTCTTCAAAGAACATCGGATAGAAAGTGACGACATCCTTGACCTTCATCAAGGAGACTTCGAGTTGCTCTGCGACGTACTTCATGACAGCAGGCGTGATGTAGCCTGCTTGCCTTTGTGCGAGGTGAAGCGTTGGCAGCATCGCCGCTTCTTTAACGGGATATCGCCCTATCAACGCGTCGAATTCATGTTGGTTTTCTTCGTTAAACGCGAAAGGCGTTTCGATTTGAATGAGTTCATCTGACATCTATTAGATTTCCTTTGCTACGAATGCCTCTTGTACTTCGGGAGGCAGTTCAACAAAAATGAAATAAGATTCGGGATACAAATAGTCCTCCTGAGATTCATCAACGACTCGCAGATAGCCTTCACGAGTCGCTTTTTCATCAGGTAAAATTTGGTAAAATTTTCGCTTCTCTATGTCTTCACAGTCGTCGTTTTCGATGCAAAGTGCGAATTGGGTTTTTAATAGTTTCTTTTTCATCAACTTCACATAGGTAAATTTATTTCTTACAACTATGGTAAACCTTAGGATTAATTGGACACTCTACACCGGCGAGGTTAGGAAACCTCGCCTACCAGAGGAGTGTCATAAGTCTATTTATTTTTCAGGTTTACCATAAATAACCCTGAGCGTTGGGTTTCACTGCATTCAATCCAACCTATGCGTCTAAAAATTCACTTTAAAATGTTACACCAGTGTAACATTTAACGGACAGTGGTTATTGGTATAGAACCCAGTCACCGCAAGGGTTCATGGATATATTTTTCTCCTCTCTAAAAAAAATAATTTGGCGAAAAGTGTAACATTTAACAGTTGATAGATAACCTTTTAAATTGACGCATATCGCGGGTCTTAGTAATTCCCGTAAAACTGAATGCGGTTGCCTTCTGGGTCTCGGATGTCGAAAATGGCCTGTCCATCGTTATTTTCCAGTTTCCGTAATCGCTTCCCTTTCGATTTTATGTGCTGATGAACAGCACTCACGCTTTCAACGTGAAACATCAGTTTTTGTCTTCCTGCGTTGGGTTTGCTGGCACTATGGAGACACAACGTGCAAGCCCCTGCATTAAACCGGAAAAACCGGTGTTCTGGGAACGGCTGATCCTCGTCAGGAGTCAATCCAATGACATCCCTGTAAAATGCAATGACACCCTTCATGTCTTTGACAAAGAGCATAATACCTTTGAGTTCCATATTTTTAACTCTTAAATCTGGTCACCGCTCCACTTCGTTTCGCGGTGGTTTCTGGTTAAGTTCAACCGCCTCTGGTATAGCAACTTTAACTTGAGAGTTTCGCTAAGATGTAATTATCTTTTTTTGGGGTTAAATTCTTATCAATCCGTCAAGTAGGAGTACGATGCTCCATTTAGCGATCTAACTCTCCTGCGATGACGTTCAAACTTCCCAAGACAGCCACAGTATCAGAGACCATGCCGCCCTCCAACATGTGCGGTAATGCTTGGAAATTCAAGAAACTCGGTGGACGAATACGGATGCGATAACCTGTTCCACTCCCGTCGCTGACAATATAAAATCCGAGTTCTCCGTTCGGGGATTCCGTAGCGCAATAATGATCGCCTTTTGGAACCTCCACGCCGTGTCCATCCATAATAACCTTGAAATGATGGATTAAGCCCTCAATATGCCCGTAAGCATCCTCTTTGTACGGGAGCATAATTTTATTATTTTCGGAGTTGACCGGGCCGTCAGGCATATTATCGAGGACTTGGGCAATAATACCGCAACTCTGAATCATTTCTTCCATTCGCACGAGGTAACGGTCATAGGCATCACCGTTGGTTCCGACTGGCACATCAAATGTCACTTCATCGTAACTGGAGTAGGGCTCAGCCTTGCGAAGGTCATGCGCAACGCCGGTTGCCCGGAGACAGGGACCCGTCAAACCGTAATCAATAGCATCCTCACCTGAAATAGGACCAACGCCTTTTGTACGATCCATCCAGATACGATTCCGGGTGAGTAGTGTGTGAGTTTCCCGCAGTGCCTTCGGGAAGTCGGTGATGAATTGTTGGATATCTGTCTCGCAGCCTTGATAGAGATCTCGGAGTACTCCACCGACGCGCGTGTAACTGGTTGTCAACCGCGCGCCTGTTGTTTTTTCAAAGATGCTGTACAGTTTTTCACGTTCACGGAAACTGTAGAGGAATACTGAAAATGCCCCTAAATCGAGTGCTGCGGTCCCCAGCCAGAGCAGATGATCTGCGACTCTTGAGAGTTCTGCCATCAAAATACGGATGTATTGGCACCTTTTCGGCACCTCAATACCGAGCAATTGCTCGACTGCAAGCACATACCCGAAGTTGTTCGACAGCGGCGACAGATAGTTCATCCTGTCCGTTACAACGATGTATTGGTTGTAATCCAGGTGTTCACCCAGTTTCTCAAACCCTGTGTGAAGGTAACCGGCGTGCGGTGTTGCCTTCAAAATGGATTCGCCATCGAGTTCTAACACAATGCGAAGGGTGCCGTGCGTTGCAGGATGTTGCGGGCCGAAGTTGAGAACCATCTTCTCGCCTGTCGCGCGTTCCAACCCACTTTGCATAGTATACTCCTTTTATTTCCGTTATTAGCTATCGGCTATCGGCTATTGGTTAAGGGATCTGCGGTGGTTGCGAAGATTTTATAAGCCGAAAATCGTCTGTTAACTGTATGCCGAAAGGTTTGCGTAGCAAACCGACCCGACTGCTGACAGCCTGTTCACACATTCTGCTTGTCGAAATTAAACCGTTCGCGTTCGCCGCGTCCTCGAAGTGGGTAGTCCTTACGGAGTGGGTGTCCCTCAAAGTCGTCCGGCATTAAGATCCGACGGAGATCGGGGTGCCCCTCAAAATGGATACCAAACATGTCATAAGTCTCGCGTTCCAACCAATTTGCCCCTCGCCACAAATCTGTCACAGATGAGATGCTCAAGTCGTTTTCATGCACAGGGACTTTAACCCGAAAGCGGCATTGCCCTTGATAGGAATAGAGTTGATAAACGACCATGAATCGTGCATAGTCAAACTGCATTAACGCCGATTCCATCTCCGAATTATCCACTGCTGTGACATCAACAAGGTAGGTATAGGCAAGTTCAGGATCTGTTTTCAGATATTCCAGAACGGCGTAGGCACGTTCTTTACGCACAACAACGACAGGGGTCCCACGGACTTCATCCTGTTCTAAAAGTGCGTCCGCGTGAGCTGCCTCTAACTTTTCAAGAACAAGAGGTTTCGACTGTTCTTCGACTTCTTTCTCTTCATTCATAATTTTTTAACGATTACATCTGAGCGGGGTGTCCGTTGTCCACCCCGATCTAAAATTGTTAAGAAACCAGTTTTAGGTTAGGAGCGGTTTGTTAACGATTAGAAAATTGCCCTGACAACGGAAGGGCAGCCCGGATTTAATAATGAGAAACTCCTTTAGGTAAGGTGCCACTGTCAATTTTTTGCTGCACTTGTAGCACCGCATCAATGAGGTCTTCGGGACGTGGTGGGCATCCGGGAATATAGACATCCACTGGAATGAACTGATCTACACCTTGGATAAGGGTATAGGTATCAAACACACCGCCGCAGGAAGCACACGCTCCCATTGAGATCACCCATTTCGGATCGGGCATCTGGTCGTAAATACGTTTCAAGACCGGCATCATTTTGATGGAAATTCTGCCGGAGACGATAAGGAGATCAGATTGGCGCGGAGAAAAACGGATTGCTTCAGAACCGAATCGAGAGAGGTCGTATTTGGAAGCCAAAGTTGCCATCATCTCAATTGCACAGCAAGCCGTCCCGAACGGCATTGGCCACAAAGAGTTTTTTCGTCCCCAGTTGACGACTTTATCAATCGTCGTTGTGATGATGTTACCGTCCTGTCCGGTATCTGGTCCAAAGTCTAATCCCATGTTAAGCCTCCTTTCTTCCAAGCGTAGATATAGCCGAGAAAAAGAATACCGATAAACACCAGCATTTCAATTAAGATAAACAAACCACTTGTTTCAGAGAATTTCTTGAAGACCAATGCCCAAGGATAGAGGAACACCACTTCAATATCGAAGATGATAAAGAGCATCGCGATGAGGTCGAACCGAATCGTGAACCGTTGTCTCGCATCGCCAACCGGGCGGACACCGGATTCGTACACGGAGAGTTTAACGGGGGTTGGGCGTTTCGGACCAAGAATATGCGTCAGGGCAAGGTTAACCGCCGCAAAAATAACAGCGAACAGCCCTAACAGTAGGATCGGAAGATAATCTATTAGCATTGTTTCAAATCTATTTCGTCCTCACACATCTTAAAAACTTCGCTAAAGCGAAAACTTAATTCAGCCTCGCAAACAAATTTTCCTAATCTGCTTAATAGTGTCTCATATTTCAAAAACATTGTCAAGTTTTTTTAAGAAAAAATGCAAGTTGATGTACTTCCCTAAATCTGTTATCATATCTTCATGCCGAAACTCAACCTTAAACCCAATCACAAAGCAATTCGCGCCTATTATACCACGCTGCGACAGTACAAACAACACGCTATCACCCACGAAGGGGCGGTCAGTTCGCCTTTTGATACGCTGCTGCAGTCCTGCGCGCAGCAGGTAAACGCCACACTGATTCCGCAATATTCCATGCACACGGTAGCGGGAAACCGCATTGTCATTGACGGCGTAATCCTCGATGAATATGGACTCCCGTTTGCCTATTGGGAAGCGAAAGATATAGAGGATAACCTCATCAAAGCTATTGAAGAAAAACGAGAGGCAGGCTATCCACTTGACAATATTCTCTTTCAGAGTCCGCATCGCGGCATACTGTATCAGAATGGACAGGTCGCATTAGACCTTGACATCACCGAACCGCCACGCCTGATCGCCGCACTTCAATACCTGTTCTCTTATGTCCCTCCTGCACTTGACAATTGGCAAACAGCGGTTACAGATTTCAGAGAACACGTCCCCAACCTTGCAGGCGAGTTAAAAGAACTCATTGAACAACGCCACGAAACCGATTCGGCGTTCAAAAAAGGGTTTACCGACTTTTATGAAATCTGCCAGACCGCCATTAACCCAGATCTCTCGCAAGATGTGGTTGAGGAGATGCTCATTCAACACATTCTCACTGAACGCATTTTCCGAACCGTTTTCAATCGGTCAGATTTCACCCGCCGAAATATCATCGCACGCGAGATTGAAAATATCAGTGACACCCTTATGGAGCACGCGGTGAGTCGCGACGCGTTTCTTGCGCCGCTTGACCGGTTCTACCTCGCTATTGAGCAGGCTGCCCTGCTCTGCAAAGATTTCTCCCAAAAACAACACTTTCTCAACACCTTTTATGAGAAGTTCTTTCAGGGGTTCTCCGAGGACGTAGCGGATACACACGGTATCGTCTACACCCCACAACCGATCGTGGATTTTATGGTGAAAAGTGTGGCGTATATCCTTGAAACTGAGTTTGGTCGGTCGTTGTCGGATACTGGCGTTCACATCATCGACCCGTTCGTTGGCACAGGGAATTTTATCGTCCGTCTCATGCAGGACATCCAAGGCACGGCGTTGGAGGAGAAATATAGCAACGAGTTGTACTGCAACGAGGTGATGCTCCTGCCCTACTACATCGCCAGCCTGAACATCGAACAGGAATTCTTCCAACGCACAAAGACGTATCGACCCTTTGAGGGTATCACGCTTGCAGATACATTTGAGCTGCTTGAGCAACAACAGGGAGAACTCTTCACACGTGAAAATACAGAACGCGTAAAGAAACAGAAGGGAGCGGATATGTTTGTGGTTATTGGCAATCCGCCTTACAACACACAGCAAGCCAATGAGAACGACAATAACAAAAATCGAAAGTATCCGGCAATGGATAAACGTATTGAGGAAACCTACGTGCAAGATTCCACAGCGCAACTGAAAAGCAAATTATATGACCCGTATGTGAAAGCTTTTAGTTGGGCATCAAAAAGAATTGGAGCGGAAGGCATTGTCGCGTTTGTGACAAATAACGGCTTTCTGGATGGCATTGCATTTGATGGCATGCGAAAACATCTTGCACAGGATTTTACCAAAATTTATCACATTGACCTGAAAGGAAATGCACGCACCTCTGGTGAACGCCGTCGAAAGGAAGGGGGTAACGTTTTTAATGACCAGATTCGGGTCGGTGTTGGAATTACTTTCTTCATCAAAAAGGCAAATGTAACATCCGAATCTGCTGAAGTTTGGATATACTCCGTTGATGACTATCTGAAAGGGCACGAAAAGCAGAAACTTTTAACCGACTTTGGAGACTATAGAAATGTCCCGATGAAACGGACTACGGTTGACAAAAGGCATACATGGCTCACCGAAGGACTGCGCGCCGAATTTGATACTTTTCTCCCGATGGGAAATGAGGCATTGAAAAAGGGGAAAAAAGATGCAGAAAAAGCACTTTTTAAAACCTATAGCGTTGGCGTAGTGACTGCTCGCGATGCTTGGGTTTACAACTTTAACCAAAATGCTCTCACACAGAACCTAACACAAATGATGGAATACTATAACGGCCAAGTATTCCAATGGGAACGGCGCAGCAATACAAATATTAACGTTAATGATTTTATAGATGGCGACGATACCAAGATTAAATGGACCCGGAGTCTGAAATCCAAATTGAAAACAGGCACAATGGCGGAGTTTTCGATTAAAAATGTTCGGACATCTCTTTACCGACCGTTTACGAGATCATATCTCTACTTTCATAGAATGATGAACGAGTGTGTATATGTGTTTCCATCAATTTTCCCCACGCCTGATACAGAAACAGAAAATCGGGTGATCTGTGTCAGTTCCCCAAGAACAAATACATCTTTTCACACGTTAATGATCGATGTGATTCCAGATTTTCACCTCACAGGTGATTCCCAATGCTTCCCTTTCTACACCTACAACGAAGACGGCACAGACCGACAAGAGAACATCACCGATTGGACATTGGCGGAATTCCGAAACCACTACGGCGATAACACCATCACCAAATGGGACATCTTCCACTACACCTACGCTCTCCTGCACCACCCCACCTATCGTGAGAAATATGAGAAGAACCTCAAGCGCGATCTGCCACATATTCCAACCCCCCTCGCCCCCCTTGACAGGGGGGTTGCAGCGGACTTTTGGGGATTCGCTAACGCAGGTGCGCAGCTGGCAGACCTCCACGTTAATTATGAATCCGCTCCGAAATATGATCAATTGCGGCAGCATGAAACTCCCGGCGTGCCGGTCGATTGGAACGTGGAGAAAATGAAATTCTCCAAAGATAAGACGCAGTTGATATACAACGATTTCTTGACGCTGGACGGCATCCCTGCGAAGGTTTATGAGTATAAATTAGGCACTCGGTCTGCGTTGGAGTGGGTGGTCGATCAATATCGCGTCAAGGTAGACAGGCGGAGCGGGATTAAAAACGACCCGAATCGTGAAGCCGAGCCGCGGTATATTGTAGATTTGATTGGGCGGGTTATTACTGTGAGTCTAAAAACGGTGGAGATTGTTCGGAATTTGCCGGAACTTTGAGCCAGAAATGTGCACTAAATTGCGCTACTACGAACCACGTCGGTTACAAAGATTATAAAACCTCCCTTAAAATAGGCATCAGTGAGGTTAGGATTTAGGTTGAGTGCTTTATCATACGCCAAAATAGCGGATTCATAATCTTAGCGAAAATTGTTCCTATCACTCCTAAAATGACATATTGCCACTGAGCGATTCCCTTTGTTCTTTCGTCAAGTCTCGTAACTGTATCGTTCAAAGTTTTCACATTAGCACTGAGTTCACCGATTCCCTTCGTTCTTTCGTCAAGTCTTGTAACTGTATCGTTCAAAGTTTTCACATTCGCGCTGAGCGCATTGATAGTTTGGCCTAAGTTCTCCACATTTTTGTTCAAGTCTTCTACGTTTTCGTTAAGTTTTGCCACGTCTATCTTTTGTGTAACCGTTATAACGCCCGAATCCGATGGATCTTGCCCATACGCAGCAGAGACAATAGAAAGAACACACAGAATTCCGATGAGTATAGCCCACCTATTTCGCATTGTAAATCTCCGTGACTTTGATTTTACCGCCTTAACGCAAGCTGCCATCTTTGTAGCATTCGGTTAATCAGGTTAAATAATTTTAGCATATTTTTCAAGAAAAAAGTAGGAAATTCGGTAATACCTTATGTGAAGATGAATAAAATTTCTCGTAATTCTATAAACATATCCGGTGCGGTTAGGAATGCAGATCGCATTTGGGCGGGTACGCCGCAAAACCGCACCTACCGGGTCTAAAGAAGCTAATGTTAAGTTCATGGCGATAAACGCGTCATTTCCCATGTGCCATCGGGCTGCAGCCTATAACAGAGACGGTCGTGGAGGCGACTCGGACAGCCTTGCCAGAATTCAAACAGGTTCGGCACAACCCGATACCCGCCCCAATGCGGTGGGCGCGGAATAGCATCCGATGAATACGCCTCTTCTGCGCGTTGGTAACCTTCTGTAAGGTGTTCTCGTCCGCTGATAACAAGGCTTTGACGTTCCGTCCACACAGCCAATTGACTGCTCACCGGACGGCTTGCGAAATAGGCATCTGATTCCTCAGGGGACATCTTTTCAACCGTGCCAGTACTCCGTACCTGACGATCAAGCTCCCGCCAATAGAATACCAGCGCAGCGTGTGGATTCTCTGCAAGTTCCCGTCCTTTTTGACTCTCATAATCCGTGTAAAAACAGAAACCTCTTGCGTCAAAGCCTCTAAGCACGACCATTCGGGCAGAAGGGATGCCATCTGGTGTTGCAGTCGCTAACGTCATTGCATCGGGTAGGTCGAGTTTGGCATCAATCGCATCTGCAAACCATTTTTCAAACTGTTCAAATGGGTTGGATGAAGCGTTCTGCTCAAGTAAGTTTCCGTTATGTGCGTTGTATTCTCTGCGAAGTTTATCAGTGTTCATAAATTACCTTCTCCAGAAATTCGGTGAGAAGAGGATTAGCACGGTGTAAAGTTCCAAGCGTCCCAGCAACATACAGAAGGACAGGACGTATTTTCCAGTGGTGTGAATATGGGCGTAGTTATCCGTCGGACCTACGCTACCCAGACCGGGACCGATGTTCCCCATCGTCGCAATCGTTGCTCCTGCAGCACTGACAAGGTCAAGTCCTAAAGTGGTCATGATACAGGTTACAATCGCAAAAATTCCGATAAAAAAGAAAAAGAAGCCGAGGACATTCGTCATCACTTCAGGCGGAACAACTCGGTCGTTCACACGGATCGGCAGCACAGCATGCGGGAAGATAAGGCGTTTGATTTCAGCACCGCTCTGTTTGATGAGGAGTAGAAACCGAACCTGTTTCATACCCCCGCCTGTCGAACCCGCGCATCCACCGTAGAACATGAGTGTTACCAAGATGAACTGGGAGAGTGCGGGCCACTGTTCATAATCAGCAGTGCCGTAACCGGTCGTTGTGATAATTGCTATCACCTGAAACGTAGCATAACGGAGTGAGGTCCACATCGAATCGTAAGGTATATCGCCATTTACCTGAAATCTGATGGTGTTCCACGAGATGAGAGTAATACTCACGGCAATAACGATACAATAGAACTTGAATTCAGTATCTCGAAAGTAGGCTTTGAAATCACCGCGGAGCACGCGATAGTGAAGTGCGAAATTAGTACCGGCAAGGAACATGAAGAAACTAATGGTCATGTCGATATAAACACTATCGTAGTGACCGATGCTGGCGTTTTTTGTTGAAAATCCGCCGGTCGCCATAGTCCCAAAGGTATGGCAGAGCGAGTCAAACAGCGACATTCCTCCCAACATCAGTAGAACTGTTTCGAGGAGAGAGAGTAGCAGATAAACGCCCCAGAGTAACTTGGCAGTCTGCGTGATTCGAGGTGTGAGGCGATCGGTTTCGGGTCCCGGTGCTTCGGCGCGAAAAAGCTGCATGCCACCGATACCGAGCAGGGGCAGAATCGCAACAGCAAGAACAACGATCCCCATACCACCAAGCCAGTGTGAGAAGCTCCGCCAGAAGAGCATTGCGTGGGAGAGGGTTTCAATCTCTGTCAGTACAGTCGCACCCGTTGTTGAAAACCCCGCCATGGATTCAAAATAACAGAAGGAAAACGCTATCCACGGTGAGCGTCCCTCGATATGAAATACGCCCGCCAGCAGATACGGAAGTGAACCAAAGAGTGCAACCGTTACCCAACCCATAGCTACGACAGCAAAACCTTCGCGTATGCCGAGTTCCTCCCGCCGTGCTCGAAAACTAAAACGGAGGATGAGACCAGCAACCAAGGTAATTATCAGTGAGATGACGAATGCCTGTAAATCCGTCCGTATGACTTCAGCTGCTGCTGTATGATAGTAGATACCTACTGCGACCGGAAACAGCATGGTCCCCGCGAGACAGATAAGCAAATTACCGAGGGTGTAGAAGATTAATTTAAGGCTCATAAATGGTGATCGGTCAGCCATTTAATCTCTGCGTTCTGCAAAGAGGTCTTCGACAACCGGAATTGCCCCTGGTAAACTGAAGACGATGACGCGATCTGTGGGTTGGATAACGGATTGTCCAGTCGGAATAATGAGTCTATCCCGTCGGATAATCGCACCGATAAAGGCGTTCTCGGGAAATTTTGTTTTAAAAGAGACGAGTTCTTTGTGGGCAATTTTCGAGTTAATGCCAGCGACAATCTCAATAACTTCAGCATCTATTCCGTGGAGTGAGGCAACGGAAACGATCTGTCCACGACGGATAAGCCGTAGGATATTACTAACGACGGTCAGATGCCGGCTAACTGCCCCATCGAGTCGCGGGATGCGTGCTAACAAAGGGAGGTAGCGGGGCTGCTGAACGAGGGCAAGTACACGCTGCGCGCCGTTTTCTTTTGCCGTCATGCATGCCATAATATCGTCTTCGTCGTCCCCTGTGACCGAGATGAACCCGTTAGCTTCGTCTACCCCCGCCTCTTCAAGGAGCCTGAATTGGAGATAATTGCCTTGCAAAACGGTTGTGCGTTTTAGGCTTTGGGATGCTAATGTCGCCTTCTCTGGATCGGCTTCAATCAGTTTAACGTTGGTATCTCTTTTTTCAAGCACACGCGCGAGTTCGATACCGATAGGACTCGCACCTACAATAATGACCCGGTCCAGCTGCTGGTGAAACGTGATGCCGCTGATCCGCAGCAGTTGTTCAACGGCTATCGCACTGCCAATGACAAATACTTCGTCACCTTGTTGCAGAGCGTCAGCACCTCTCGGAATGATAATGTGTCGGTTACCGTTATTTATTGGATGTCCATTATTGGAAGAATGTCCTCGGCGGCTGATAGCAGCGAATCGGATATCATTGAGGAGACCATTCGCGTCTAATTCGGCGAGCGATTTATCAATCAAGGGGTTGGACTGTTTAATCCGAAAAGAGACGAGTTGGACTCTCCCGTCCTCAAAATCGACAATCTCTCGTGCTTCAGGTACCTGTAAAAGTCTGACAAATTCAGCGACGCAAAGCCGTTCTGGATTCACCAGCAGATCGATGCCGAAGTCCTTTGGGGTCAAATCGCTTTCTATAGAAAAATAATCAGGATTCGAAACGCGCGCTATTTTTGTGCTAACCTTGTATCTATCGGCTATCTGACAGGCGAGCATATTAATTTCATCGCTGTTCGTAACGGCGATAATCAGATTCGCTTCGTCGATACCGGCGGTTTTAAGAAGGCGCGGTGATGCCCCTGATCCGCGTAGTGTCTGTAGGTCCAGCTGCTCATTCACTCGGTCGCAAGCAGCTTGGGATTCGTCAATGAGCACAACATCGTTCGCTTGCGCGGTGAGGAGTTTGGCGATATGAAATCCGACCTCTCCAGCACCTATAATTATTGCTTTCATGTTTTATCATTATCAGTTGTTAGTTATCAGATTCGTATTCTTCAAGTGGTGGACAGGCGCACATAAGATTCCTGTCCCCATAGACTTCATTAATACGGGCAACGGGGGGCCAGAATTTAGCATCACGCACCCAGGCCTTCGGAAATGCCGCTTTTTCACGTGAATACGGGTGCTCCCAGTCAGACTCGACAACCATTTCTGCTGTATGTGGCGCGTTTTTCAGGACATTATCCGTTCGATCAGCTGCTCCGGTTTCGATCTCTGCTATCTCTTCGCGTATTGAAATGAGCGCATCACAGAAACGATCCAATTCTGCTTTCGATTCGCTTTCTGTGGGTTCAATCATCATCGTGCCCAGCACGGGCCAAGAAACGGTTGGGGCGTGGAAGCCATAATCCATCAGACGCTTTGCGACATCCGTTACGTCTATATCAGCACTCTTTTTAAAAGCACGCAAATCAATGATACATTCGTGTGCGACTAAGCCACACTTCCCGGTATAAAGCACGGGATAGTGTCCTGCGAGCCGTTTGGCTATGTAATTGGCATTGAGGATCGCAACTTCTGTTGCCGATTTAAGTCCATCCGCACCCATCATAGCAATGTATGCCCAAGAGATAGGCAGAATTCCAGGGCTTCCCCACGGTGCTGCCGATACAGCTCCTATTCCTGCTGAACCGCCGACAGGGACAAGTGGATGAGTTGGTAAGAAGTCTGCGAGATGCGCCTTGACACCGATCGGCCCCATCCCCGGTCCGCCCCCACCGTGCGGGATACAGAAGGTTTTGTGAAGGTTCAGATGGCAAACATCTGCGCCGATATCCCCAGGTCGTCCAATGCCAACGAGGGCATTCAGATTCGCGCCATCCATGTAGACCTGTCCACCGGATTGATGAACAATATCGCATATCTCGCGGATCTTCTCTTCAAAGACCCCGTGTGTCGATGGATACGTAATCATGGCGGCGGCGAGATTCTCACGATGTATATCTGCTTTCACTCGGAGGTCCTCAAGATCGATATTTCCCTCCGAGTCGCATGCCACGACGACGACTTGCATACCTGCCATTACCGCGCTTGCTGGGTTTGTGCCGTGAGCAGAGGTCGGGATTAAGCAGATGTTGCGATGTGTTTCATTCCGGCTCTGGTGATATTTACGAATTACTAACAAGCCGGCATATTCGCCTTGTGAACCGGCGTTCGGTTGCAATGAGATACCGCTGTAACCTGTTATCTCGGCTAACCATGTCTCCAGTTGCGAAAAGAGATGCTCGTACCCTTTCGCTTGTTCGCGCGGGGCAAACGGATGCAGTTCGCCGAATTCGCGCCATGTCACCGGAATCATCTCCGCTGTCGCGTTAAGTTTCATCGTACAGGAGCCCAAGGGGATCATCGCATTCACAAGAGAGAGGTCTTTGGTTTGAAGTCTGTGGATATAGCGGAGCATCTCGGTTTCAGAATGATAACTGTTGAAAATCGGATGCGTTAGATACGGACTTTCGCGTTGTAAATCTGGCGGGATACCGCTTGTGGAGAAAGTTTTCACGCGTGTCTTGGCACCAAATATTTCAAGAAGTTCTTCAACATCTGCTGACGTTGTTGTTTCGTCTAAAGAGATGCCGATGTGTGTTGCATCAATCGCCCGAAGGTTGATTTTTCTGGCATTAGCAGCAGTTAGAATATCTGCTGTTCCTTCTGGAACAGTAACAGAAAGCGTATCAAAAGCCGGGCGTTCACCTGTCATGTAGCCACTTTCTTCAAGTCTCGCACGCAGGGTACAGGTGAGCGAATGTATCCCTTTCGCGATGTGCTTAAGACCTGTCGGTCCATGGTAAACCGCATACATCCCCGCCATAACGGCGAGTAGCACTTGCGCTGTGCAGATGTTACTTGTTGCTTTTTCACGCCGGATGTGCTGTTCCCGTGTTTGGAGTGCCAAGCGGATAGCCGGTTTGTTGTTTGCATCATGGGATACGCCTGCAATCCGTCCGGGGATACTCCGTTTAAGCTCTTCATGTGTAGAAAGAAAAGCTGCGTGGGGACCGCCGTATCCAAGAGGAACGCCCAACCGTTGCGAGTTACCGATAGCAATGTCTGCACCGAATTCGCCGGGTGGACGTAAAAGCGTCAGTGCCAACAAGTCTGTGGCGGTAACAAATAATCCGCCAGCGGCATGCACCTGTTCAGCAAATGGATGATAATCGTAAATCGTACCATCTGTAGCGGGATATTGCACGATGGCACCTAAGATCGGTGTGTCAAAATTGACATCACGATGGTCACCGATTTGTAATTCAATGCCGAGCGGTTCAGCGCGTGTTTGGAGCACAGCGATTGTTTGTGGATGACAGGTTTCTGAGACAAAAAAAGTTCGACTGATCTTCTGTGGGACATTTGCAACACATATTCCCATTGCTTCTGCAGCCGCTGTCGCCTCGTCAAGGAGTGAGGCGTTCGCAACAGGCAAACCGGTTAAATCAATAACCATCGTTTGGAAGTTGAGTAGTGCTTCCAAACGTCCCTGCGAAATCTCAGCTTGATAGGGCGTATATTGCGTATACCAGCCTGGGTTCTCCAGAATGTTTCGTTGAATCACTGGCGGAACAAGGCAGTTGTAGTATCCCATGCCGATAAAAGAACGGAAAACCTGATTTTCGGACGCAAGTCCTTTTAATGCCGAAAGTGCTTCCGATTCTGAGAGACCATCAGCGTCACCATCTAAACTTAAAGCGAATGATGACCGGATGTCCGTTGGTACAACATCTTCGATAAAGTCTGACATCGAAGCGTAACCGAGCGTTATCAGCATCAGTTCAATATCTTCTGAGCGGGGACCGATGTGTCGATTTGCGAAAGGTGTTCTGTTGTCTTTTTCAGGCATCTTCTGCCTCAATATGTGCTTGATAACCGTCGACATCAAGAAGATCGTCAAGTTCAGTGGGATCGGTCATCCTGATTTTAAGAAACCAGCCGTCATCGTAAGGAGATTCATTCACCTGTTCCGGGGCGTCAAGGAGAGATTCATTGACATCAATCACTTCGCCACTGACCGGCGCGTAGAGATCGAACGCCGCTTTGACAGATTCTATGACCCCGAACTCGGTTTTCTGTGTGAGTTCAGCCCCAACCTCCGGCAATTCAACATAGACGATATCTTGAATTTCCGATTGCGCATAGTCACTGATACCAATAGTAGCAATATCACCTTCTGGCCTTGCCCATTCATGGCTTTCCATGTACTTTAAATTTTCTGGAATCATGTTTTTAACTATTAAATCTGGTCAGCACAGACGATGTCTGTGCTGGTTTTCGGTTAAATTAATGCTGAGACTGGGTAGTCTACACGCATTATATACTCTAAGTTCGTGTTGAGATAAAGGGGACTTTTACAACCCTTGCGGGGTGCAACTTGCCTCGAATTTCTATGTCAATTGCTTCATCAGCTGCCGCTTCGGATGTAATAACAGCGAAACCAATACCGCATTTAAGACTCGGTGAGGGGGTACCGCTCGTCACGTTTCCGATGTGTTCACCTGCTTGGTAAACGGTGTAGCCTGAACGTGCCACAGCACGGTCAAGCATCTGAAAGCCTACCAGTTGTCTCGCAATGCCCTTTTTTCGCTTCATGCTAAGCGCACGCTTGCCGATGAATTGTCGGTTCTTGGATTTGACAAACTTACCAAGTCCAGCTTCAAACGGGTTGGTATTGTCATCCATGTCCAGTCCATAGAGGCGGAGACCGGCTTCAAGCCGTAGCGTATCGCGAGCACCGAGCCCCACCGGTTGTCCCTCAGCGGCTATAACCTCAGAATAGAGGGAGTTCCATAAAAGTTCTGCATTGTCAGCCGAAACGTATAACTCAAAACCGGCTTCCCCAGTATAGCCCGTCCGCGAAATCGTGGTCGGGATGCCTGCTACCTCGTTGCATGTAAACCGAAAATACCGAATTTCAGAAATCACTTGTTCGGGAACCAACGGTTTTAGGATGTCGATTGACTTTGGACCCTGTAGTGCAATGAGAGCCGTGTCTTCGCTCACGTCTCTAATTTCTGCCCCGGTGTCATTGTGGTTTTCCACCCACGTCAGATCTTTTTCGATGTTGGCTGCGTTGACCACCAACATATAGTGGTTATCCGCACGTCGATAGACAAGAAGGTCGTCAACGATCCCACCTGCTTCGTTGCAGAATAGGGTATACAACACACGTCCATCGGTTAAGCGACCCACATCATTAGTGCTGAGTTTCTGCACCAACGCGTTCGCTCCCTGACCATAAACCTCAAGTTCGCCCATGTGCGACAGATCGAACAAACCGACAGTGGTCCGAACAGATAGGTGCTCCTTAACAATACTGCTGTATTGGAGTGGCATCTCCCAACCGCCGAATTCGGTGAATTTGGCATTCAGGGTTTTATGAATCTGATAAAGCGGTGTCTGTTTCATAAGTGTAAACGTCGATTCATGGTTGATCTTGCAATTATTGTGACCGGCACGGTTAGGAAACCGTGCCTACCATGGTGTCGAAATACTTATAGATTCTACCAAAGACGGTCTTAAAGCCCATAGATACGTGCCAGGTTCTCACCGAAAATTAGTGCTTCTGCGTCGTCCCCGAGTTCTAATCGCTTGAGGGCATTGATAACCTGAATAGGACGATATTCCGGCAGATTAGAACCAAAAACGATCTGTTCGGGTCCAAGTTCATCAACTGCTTTTTTGACCTCTGTCGGAACAACTGCGTCTGGATCCGTTCCCCAACGGCGATGAAAACGCAATATCGTTGTGCCAAGCGAAATATTTTTGTTCGCTTTTGCTACAGAGATTGCTGCGTCTAAATCGTCCGGGAACCCCATGTGATCCATAATAACGGGTGTTTCTGGGACCCAACCGGCGACCGTACCAATCCGATTCGGATGACAATTGTTAGGTCCAGAGTGAATTGAGACGATAAGTCCATGGGCACGTGCAGCTTCAACGACGGGGCGAACGATTGGATCATCTACATTGTAGTTATGGACAGCTGGCATCAATTTAATTCCACGCATACCCCATTCCTTAGCGGCTAACTTAACTTGTTCGACAGGATCGGGTTCTGTTGGATGCACAAGTGCGCAGCCGAGGGCGCGTGAATTGCCGCGAATTGCCTCCCCAAGTTCGTCGTTTTGCGGGAGCGGTTGGGTGTTCGGCATGATAACGGCAACATCCATATCGGCTTCGTCCTCTAAAGCCAGTAGTGATGCTAAGTTAAGTTTGCCATTTTCGTCACGAAATGAATCGTTGAGATAAGCTTCAAAATCGCCTCGCATAAAAAACTCCTTTTTTCTTACTATCGGGGTTGGAAACCCCTCCTACAGAATGGGCTTCGTATCGGGGTTGGAAACCCCTCCTACAGCAGAGACTTCGTATCGGGGTTGGAAACCCCTCCTACAGCAGAGACTTCGTATCGGGGTTGGAAGCCGATTCTGTAGAAGCGGCTTCGTTGATAAGAAGGTTTCCACTCGTTCCGACTTCAAAACGCACTTTTCCTTTTGTTAGGGCATCGCGGTAAAGCGTATACGCAGATTCCGCAGTGGCGGGGTCGGCGAAACGGATAATGAAAGCAATTTGTGCATCCGTCCAGTTTGTTGATTTCGTGTTGTCCAGATAACGCGCAGATACCCCGATGGCTGCATCCGTTAATTGTGGTGTATTGACTGGTAGTGTACTGTAGAGTTGACGCAATACCCAATTTGAGCGGAATAACTTGATACTTCCACTTACCTTATTACGACTCGGTAACAAGGTAAGGATTGGCGGTTCCGGTGGCGGGTCTTTAATCTGTGTAGCGATAATTTTAGCGAGCGCGACCATGCCCTCGCGGATGCCAGTCGCTATTTCGTAACCCTCAATTTGAATGAAATACTTTCCTTTTGAAAATCGGAGATAGTTGCCTGAAAGCATCGCCTTACTTCCAACCCATTCAAATTTCATTTTTGGGTAGGTATAGAAATTATAAATCCCAAGGGCGTTTTCAGGCGAACCCATATCGAAAACTTCGAGTAAAATCAACGGTTTTGAACCAAATTGAGGCGTTTCGTATTCCACTTCTGCTTGTCGTTTGAAGCCGTAAGCGTAGTAGAGATCCGGGGATGAGGGTCTGTCACGGTAAAGTGTTTTGCCCTCATAAGTTGATGGCGTACGCGACTGGACCCAACCTGATAATTCTCCATTACTCGGTAAAAGATGATTGGGTGGAACAGTTGTTTGGAAGTTGTCTCTTGTTGTTACGGATTGCTCTAACAGTCCTGACGCATTCTTGATGTTTTCTCCAACTTCAAGTATCATCCGTTGTGTTTGCTTTGTTGTAGCACTATGCCACACACCGTAAATATATTCGGCTTCTTGCTGGACAGCTGTCCAGTTCCCTTTTTCTTGATCGCACGAAATCAGCATTGAGCTGAAAAAGAGCAGCGTACTGAGTAAAAAATGGGGACGTTTATAAAGGATACGTGTTGCCTCATATATCATTCGCGCAGGGCTCCCGTGCAGTGTCTTGTTACCACTGTTCAGCAAGGTTGTTGTACAGGTCTTCTATCAACTCTTCGACAATAAGACCTCTGGCTTGTGCCGGTGATTCCATCGGTTCGGCTCGATTTGGGACGACATAGAAATCGTGAACTTGGATATAGTTATCTCTTTCAGCAATCATAGTATTGCGAACCCGATCCAGAAATTCGTATTCAATTTGTAGCGTCATGCGTAGCATTTCAACTTCGCCTTGCGGACCGAAGCCGTACTCTACTAAATTGTAGTCCTGTATCCGCATCATAAATTCGGAATCGTTTCCATCGCGCCATTTTCGATTGAAGCGCTGTGTTAGTTTTTCATGAATCACTTCGTCATACGGTCGCTGAGAGGTTGTGTCATAAGCGAAATCGGCATCCAAGATTTCAATTGGTGAGATACGGATAGTTGAGATATGCTCAAGGTATTCTGATTTAGAATAGTAGCCGCATCCAGAAATCAATTGGGGCAGTGCAGTCAGCAGTGCTAACAGGAATAAGGTCCTAAACATCTTTCTCTCCCGAATTTTGCCAGAAAGCGTAATCCGGCTTGGGTTATGTCGTCGTTCTGTGTTTGTCTGTTAGGTTCAGAATATTAAACCATTTAGCACCGCCGGGCTTTGGAAGTTCGCCGGTGAAGCCTTTGGACGCGGTGCTTTCTGTTTTCCACCGTAAAACACGGATTTGGCGGTATCAACAATGTATCGTTTATAGGTAGGCGATAGTAAAACAACAAAGACGAGGACAAGCAGAATGAGAACAATGGCTAAAAAGTAGGTTACCCATTTCTGGTCGAGCAAGTCTGCTTTGTTGAGAGTGTGTTTAGTGGTGTTGCGTCGAGTCTTCATTTCTACCACCTCTTGTTGTGTTGAGGGACGAATGTCTATTTATTTTTAGGTTTACCATAAAATCGTATATTCAAATTATAGCAAAAAAAGAAATGATATGCAAAATATTTAAAGGAAAAAAGGCGAGGTGAGAACCTCGCCTACCAATATTAGGGTTGTGATGTGATTCAGATGGTTTCTTCTACTACCGGGGCCGTCCCTTCGGGATACGTGGCGAGCGACGATTTCGGAAGTCGCGTGTATTGTCACGTTGGTCATAACGATTGTTGCGGCGTTCGCGATTATCGTTACCCCGTCTATCCCGTGAGTCGCGATTATCGCGATAGCCAGAACGTCCGGTATCACGATAGTCTCTTGAGCCCTCTCGGTCAGTTGAGAATTCACGATCATCATTCGATTCGATATTCAGTTCTTCAACCGGGACTCCACCTGCTGCGACAAGCGTGAGATCTACGCGATCCTGCTCGTCGATGGTGAGAATACGGACGGTGACTTCATCACCGACCTGCATTACGTCCTCAGCGCGACGGACATAGCCATCTCCCATTTGTGAGATATGGACGAGTCCATCCTTCCCGGGCAAGATCTCCACAAATGCGCCGAAAGGCGCAGTTCGGACGACCTTTCCAGTGTACTCTTTCCCAATTTCGGGCATTGCTGTGATTGCCAGAACTTTTTCCTCAGCGCGTTTGACATCCTCAGCACTTGTAGCCGCGATCTCAACAGTCCCATCATCTTCAATGTTGATGGTTGTATTGGTCTCTTCTTGGATGCCTTGCACGGTTTTACCGCGTGGTCCGATGAGGTCTTTAATTTTCTGCTGCGCAATTTGGAGTGAGTGGATTCGCGGGGCGTAAGGGGAGAGTTCCGCACGCGGTTCCGCTATAACAGCGTTCATCTGATCAATGACTGCAAGGCGTGCCTCTTTGGCTTGATGGATTGCACGGCGCATTAACTCTGGGCTAACACCGTCAATTTTGATGTCCATCTGGATAGCAGTAACACCTTCGCTGGTCCCAGCGACCTTAAAGTCCATATCACCGAGAAAATCTTCGGTACCGAGCATATCGGTAAGGATTGCTTCCTGTTCGCCTTCTTTGATGAGACCGACTCCAATTCCGGCGACAGCTCTTTTAAGCGGGACACCCGCATCCAAGAGTGCCAAGGTCGCACCACAGACGCTTGCCATTGACGATGAGGCATTAGATTCCAAGATTTCCGATACCACTCGGATGGTATAGTGGAAGTCTTCTTTCTCCGGGATAACAGGTTCAAGTGCTTTTTGTGCCAACGCCCCGTGGCCAATCTCTCGACGCCCCGGGCCCATCATACGTTTAACTTCACCGGTACTGAAGGGCGGGAAGTTATAGTGTAGGAAGAAAGAGCGTCTCGCTTCGCCATCAAGTCCGCGTTGGACATCTTCATCACCTGATGTGCCGAGCGTCGTTACGCAGAGTGCTTGGGTCTGTCCCCTTGTAAAGAGTGCTGATCCGTGGGTGTGGGGAAGCAACGCGATCTCTCCAGAAATAGGACGAATATCTGTTACCCCGCGTCCATCAACACGTTTACCCTGTGTCAGAATGGCTTCGCGCATCTCTTCTTTTTCGATTTCGCTTAATATAGAAACCGTGTCCTTTGCCGCGTTCGGACCCGTTTCTTCAGACGTATCTTCAAGGATTTCTGAAAGGACTTCTTCTTGTACCTGTTCGAGATAATCTTCACGCAGTTTTTTGTCTGCCATTCCGATAGATTCTCGAATCCGCGATGTAGCGAGGTTTCGGACACGAGAACTCAGGTCTGATTCGATGTCCTTGGATGCGTAATCGCGTTTGGCGTTACTGCATACCGCCGCCAACCCTTCTTGAAGTTTGATAATTTCTTTTATCTGGTCGTGTGCGGTAACGATTGTATCAATAACTTCGTCTTCAGGGATTTCATGTCCGCTACCTTCCACAGACATCACCGCGTCCGCCTTGCCACTTACGAACAGTTCCATCTTGGAGGTGTGTAATTCCTCATAGCTCGGGTTGATTATCAATTCGTTTTCAATTTTCCCCACTGTGACCGCGGCAACTGGACCATTAAAGGGGATATCGGAAATGGACAAAGCCGCGGATGTGCCGATAAGTGCGGGAACATCCGCTGGATGAATGCCGTCCGATGAAAAGACGTTACATAAAATTTGGACTTCTGCCTTGAAGTCTTTTGGAAAGAGCGGGCGAATACAGTGATCAATTAAGCGAGCAATCAGTTGTTCTGATGTGCCAGGACGTGGCTCGCGTCTACCGTAGACCGTTGGAATACGTCCTGTCGCATAACCTCTCTCACGGTAATCTACTGTTAACGGAAAAAAATCCAAGTCATGTTCACTGTCATCGGCTACTACTGTGACTAAGACGACCGTTCCACCGTATTGGACCCAAACTGCTCCGTCTGCTTGTTTCGCAACTTTCCCAGTTTCAATTGATAACTTCTCGCTCCCAAGTTGCATTTCAACTTTCATTCTATATACTACTCCTGTATTTCCATTTTTCGTCGTGTCACCAACGCAAAACCTAACTTCTCCTCGATCCGATAGTGTCACGAATTCCAAGTTCATCAATTAAACGGTAATAGCGCGTAACATCCTTTTTGTATAAATACCGTAACAAACGGCGCTGCTTACCAACAAGACGGAAAAGCCCATGACGGGAATGATAATCCTTCCGGTGCGTCTGAAAGTGTTCAGTCAACTGTCGAATACGCGCAGTTAAAATTGCCACTTGCGCCTCCGGAGAACCAGTATCCTGTTGGTGTAGCTGATGCTGTTGCATGAGTTCTTTCTTCTCTGCTGCACTAATTGCCAATTGCGTTCGCCTCCTTTGGGTTGAACAACTGATTTAAACAACAAGTTTTAGAAACCTGTTAATTCGGTCTCATCAAAAATCATCTTATAAAGCGGACTCTATGAAACAATAGTGCTTGAGACCCTGTATGGTATGAGAACTAAGTTGTTTGCGATGGTTATTCCACTTCTTATCTATATTTGATACATATATGATACCACATATCAACCTGAAATTCAAATTAAACTCTTGCGTCCAAATAGTTTGGATACCCTCTACTGCAGCGCAGATTCAGCAAGGATCTCCGCAGCAGCCATGATATCGCGTTGTATCTGTTGCACAAGGGATTGAAGGTTCGGGAACTTTCGTTCGCTTCTAATTTTCTCCACGAAAAAGATTTCTACCGATTTACCGTAGATAGTTTCATTAAAATCAAAAAAGTAACTCTCTACTTGAAAATTCAACTCGTTAAATGTCGGGCGGGTCCCGATATTTAATACACCGTCTAACCATTTGCCCTCTAATTTCGCGCGAATTGCGTATACACCGTTGGGTGGGCAGATTTGGTTGCGAGTGTCTATATTTGCTGTCGGAAAACCGAGCTGCCTGCCTCTGCCATCGCCGTGGATGACCTCACCGATCAGTGAGTACGGACGCCCCAGGAGTTCGGTGCTCCATCGGAGGTCTCCCCTCGCGAGGGCTTGGCGAATCCGGGTACTATGGACAGGCGCACCGTTTATTTCTGTTGGTGGTACGATTGAGACATCAAATGGGTAATCTTCACTGATTTCTGCCAATCGTTGTGCATTACCGGCGCGATTTTTCCCAAATTGACAGGCGTACCCAACGACAACGTGTTTGGCTCGGCATTTTTCCAAGAGGACCTTTTCCACAAAGGTTTCTGGAGACATTGCCGCAATCTGGGCATCAAAGTTAAGAATGACGATTTTATCAATGCCGAATTGTTGAAGAATTTCGATGCGTTTGGAGAGAGGTGTCAGGATGGGTGGACATCGTTCTGGAGATAAAAACGCAAGTGGATGTGGATAGAAGCCGACAAGCACACTCATCAATCTGTCTTGTGCAGCGCGCTGCAGGAGGGTCTTGATAACCGCTTGGTGTCCTATGTGGATCCCATCAAACACGCCGAAGGTAACCACTGTATTTCTCTCGAATTCAGCGATGTCCTCTAAATTATAAGTTGTTATCGCGACTGCGGGATTGTTCTTATTGCCAGCGTTTTCCACGTTTTCAATCCTTCAGCGAATCACCACATCTCGTGGGGGTCTGGTCGATGTATCGTTGGGCACTGTGAATAAGGGTTGTAATGGCTGATAGGTAGGGCATCACGATCCGACAACCCGCGGCGCGTGCGTGTCCACCACCTTCAAATTCTGAAGCCAACTCACTAACGTCTACCTGACCTTGGCTCCGTAAACTGACCTTCGTACTTCCGTCTGGCAGCTCGCATACACACAGTGCCACCTCAACGCCTGCAATCGCTTGAATCTGATTTACAACACCTTCCACGGCTTCAGGAGTTGTGCGAGTCTTCCCGAACATCGTCTGTGTAGCGTACACCGAGGCGATCTTGCCATTATCTGTTACTTGCAAAGTCCGGAGAATTTCACTCAATAGGTGAATCTTACTGACCGGGATGTGTTCATAGACATACCGGTAGACTTCATCGGGAGCAAATTCCCCGACTTCAATTAATTCTGCTGCAATACGGTGGGTTTCTGCTGTCGCATTACTATACCGAAAGCAACCTGTATCAAACATGAGCCCTGTATACAAACAGAGCGCGCAGGCTTTGCTTATTGGCGTTTGATGGTGTTTGATGAGTGTGTATACGATTTCCGATGTGGAGGAAGCCGAAGGTTCGATAAGATTGATGTCTCCGAACGCTTCTGCTGTTGTATGGTGATCGATGTTAACAAGCATCTGTAGCGGCAGTAAAATTTTCGATAGGGTCTTACCAATCCGTTCCAATGTGCTTGCATCTAATACGATCAGAACCTCTGGGCGATACGTCCCGACTGAATGTACATCTTCGATGCTATCCCAAGATGGCAGAAACCTATAGTTAACCGGCACTGCGTCAGTATTGAACATTCTAACGGATTTTCCTAATCCCTTTAGAAATAGGTAGAGACTGAGTTCGGAGCCAATCGCATCACCGTCTGGGTTGATATGCGTTGAGAGCGCGAAGTGCTGATACCGATCCAGTGATGCCAAGAGTATCCTGTAGTTATGTATATCTACCATATATTGGGTATTCATGAAAGATTCGGAGTGTCCTTCTCAGGTGTTTCGTCTTCAGATTCAACGGATTTAAGAAGTCCATCTATTTTAAAAAGATAATCCGCAGATTCATCTATAGTGAACCGAAGCTCGGGTGAGTAGCGGAGCGTCAGACGGTTGCCGATTTCTCGCCTAAGGAATCCCGCCGCACTTTTCAGACCCGCGAGCGTATTATCCTTTTGCGTTTTGTCGCCGATGACACTGACTTTCACATCGGCGTATTTCAAATCTGGTGAAAGTTCTGCTTGTGTGACAGTACAAAATGCAACGCGTGGATCCTTAACAGAACGTTGGATAATTTCGCTCAATTCTCGTTGAATTAGGGCACTAACCCGATCTTGCCTTCTATTATTTATCATGATGTCCCTATCTTTAATAAGAGTGGGTTTTCACCTGTAATCTTCATTAAAAGAAAAATTCAGTTTTGTAATCCACTAACTCAGCGTCTACATTTGCCTCAATAAAGGTAATAACGTGTGAGATGAGTCTGTTCAGATGTGCCGCATCGTTAGAAACGGATACAGCGGCTAATACCGCAGCTTCATGCACATTGAGTGATTCCACTTCGGCAATAGCGATATTGAATCGGTTCTTGAGCCTTGCTACAAGGCTTTTGATAACTCGGCGTTTCGCCTTTAGCGAGTGGTTCTGCGGGATTCGGAGCCAGATTTTACAAACACCGATGTGCATGAAAGCTGCCTGTCCGTTACAAGCACGGTTTTCCAACCCTACTTTTTGTGAGAATGACTCGTTATTAAGTTATATCTCTTATGAAAGTGATCGCGCCACCTGTTCGTGGACATAGCATTCAAGAACGTCCCCGACCTTTAAATCGTCGAAGGTCTCTATACCTATACCGCATTCATAATTCGCTTGTACTTCGTTCACATTATCCTTGAAACGGCGAAGCGAATTTACTTTCCCCTCGTGAATTAAGCGGTTGTCGCGAAGTACACGAAGCGGTTGATTGTAGGAGATCCTGCCCCAATTAACATAACTTCCTGCAACTAAACCGAGTCGCGGCACTCTGAACAATTCGCGAACCTCTGCCCGGCCGATAACGACCTCACGGACTTCTGGGTCTAATAAGCCTTCCATGGCGGAACGGATGTAGGAAATGAGGTTATAGATGACGTTATACGTGCGGACATCAATTCCTTCCATTTCCTTGGCTTGGACGGCTTCTGTTGTTGGATGTACATTAAAACCGACGACGATGGCATCAGATGCAGAAGCAAGCAAAATATCGGTTTCGGTGATACCTCCAACTGCTTGGTGGATGATGTTGATTTTGACTTCTTCCGTACTCAGATCAAGGAGGGATGAGGCAACTGCCTGCACTGAGCCTTGCACGTCCCCTTTAAGTACAACATTCAACTCCTTAATCTCGCCTTCCTGAATCTGTTGGAACAAGTTTTCTAAACTCACATGGCTGTTCGCACCAAGTTTTTCAGTCCGATATTGGTCTTGTCGCGCTTCACTAATAGCACGGGCATCCCGATCGGAGTCAACGGCATAAAATCTATCGCCTGCCTCTGGCACCCCAGTGAAACCGAGGATTTCAACGGGGCATGATGGACCTACCTCTTTCATCCGTTTACCGTGGTCATCTATCATTGCCCTAACTTTGCCAGAGTATCGCCCTGAAACAAAGGAATCTCCGACACTCAGAGTTCCGGATTGCACAAGAACAGTCGCGATAGCCCCCCGTTCTTTATCGACTTGTGCTTCAATAACAACACCGCGGGCAGATTTATTTGGATTGGCTTTCAGTTCAAGGAGTGCCGCTTCCAAGAGCAACATTTCCAGCAAAGTGTCAATTCCGGTTCCTTCTGTCGCGGAGGTCTCGACACAAATCGTCTGCCCGCCCCACTCCTCTGGCGTAAGGTCGTGTTCTGAGAGTTGTTGTCGGATATAGTCTGGGCGCGCGCCAGGGACATCGATTTTATTAATCGCCACCACAATTGGAACTTTGGCGGCTTTTGCATGGCTAATCGCCTCAATTGTCTGTGGCATAACGCCGTCATCGGCTGCGACAATCAGAACAACGATATCCGTGACCTGTGCACCGCGTGCCCGCATCGCCGTAAAAGCAGCATGTCCGGGCGTATCCAAAAAAACCACGCTTCCGGTTTCCAAGGTCACGTGGTAAGCCCCAATATGTTGTGTAATATTCCCCGCCTCGGATTCGCTGACGTTTGATTCCCGAATAGAGTCCAAGAGAGAAGTTTTACCGTGATCAACGTGCCCCATGATTGTGACGACTGGTGCCCGGGATTGTAAAGCGTCCGGCGGGTCTGGTGGATCTGTTAATAAGGCTTCTTCGAGTGTCCGTTCTTTGATTACCTTAAAATCTAAGTGTTCCCCAAGCATCACGAGCGTGTCATAATCAAGACGTTGATTAATATTTGCCATCACCCGTAGTTTCATCAGTCGCATAATCAGGGCTGAAGGTTGTAATTCCAGCGATACAGCGAGATCCGCTACCGTTAGCCCCTCTGTGATTTGCAAACCTTCTGTAGTGTTGGTGCTTGTATCAGCATCGTCTTCGATAGGCTCCACAGATGTATTTTCCGCATTGATATCTACTTCTAATAATTCAGATTCCACGAGTGCGACAGTGTCCGGATCAAGCGTACTCTTTTCATTTTTAACTTGAACGCCGTGGTCTCTTAATATGGCGAGGAGTTCCTTATTTGTAAGTTTATATTGTCTTGCCAATTTAGAAACAGGTACACCAGGGCTTTGATTCGCTTCACGATTTCCTTTTGTAGATTTTCGCCGCTGCCGTGTGGCTTTACCCATGATAGTTCCTCCTTTTTCCTATTGAGTTCGTGGATTTTCTTGTATATTCAAGAAGAACTTGTTCAAACCGCGCAATAACGTTACTTGTAAGTTCTGCACGTAATAGCGCATTAATCCGCTTTGGAGACTTGAACGCTTTTTGAATGCACGGTTGAGACCAACAAACATAAGCCCCGCGACCCCCCGCTTTCTTCTGTCCATCTATTTGCAGCGTTTCGTCCCCTTGACATACAAATCGAATTAGCGTTTTTTGTAGAAATTTACCACGGCACCCGATACAAGTGCGAATAATGTTCCTCAAAAACTTCACCTACTATGGACATAGCACGCCGCTGACGTGCGGAATAGTTCCTGAGTAAATTCCAAAAAAGACCGTAGGAAACTATTGGGCTTCGGTGTCAAAGTCATCATCTTCAGGGTCTTCTTCGGAGTTTATCACAGATACGTCTCCATCTTGTGTGTTTGCTGTCACAGTTTCGGGACTCTCTGTGTCTATGTCCGTTTCAACATTCGCTTCCGAGTCCATTGGTTGTTCAGCGGTCCCTTCAGTCTCTGTTTCTGTTTGTTCAGTGCTTACTTCGGTATCCACAGGTGTTTCTTCAAGTTCTGTTTTGTCCGAATCTTTGTCGTTCGGAGACGGTTTGAAAAGTTCGTCAATCGAAACAGTCGCTTCCGATTCACCTTTTATGTCAACCTTCCATCCGGTCAATTTTGCGGCAAGCCGTGCGTTCTGCCCGCGTTGACCGATTGCTAATGAGAGTTGGTTATCAGGGACAACCACACGTGCGCTTTTGTTTTCCTCGTCGAGTTCCACCCGACGGACAGCGGCAGGACGTAAAGCGTTGGCAATGAAGACACTGGTATCATCGCTCCATTCTAACAAGTCGATTTTTTCATCATCAAGTTCACTGACGATTGTTTGGACTCGAATTCCCTTGACACCGACGCATGTACCGACGGCATCTATGCCTTCCTCAGTTGCCATGACAGCGACTTTCGCTCTATTCCCCGGATCCCGCGCAACTGCCATGATACGGACCTGACCTTCATAAATTTCAGGGACTTCTTGCTCAAAGAGCATTGCAAGGAGATCACGGTGGGTGCGCGATACGATAACCGGGGCACCGCGTACCTCGTTTTTTACGGCGAGAATTAGGCACTGTAAACGTTTACCGCGTTCGTAGGTTTTTGAACGGGGCATCTCGCGCGGCGGCAAAAAAGCTTCTGTCTGTTCAAGGTCTAAGATAATACCACCGCGGTCAAAGCGCTGGACATACCCGGTGACAATTTCGCCTTCACGACCAGCGAATTCTTGATAGATTTTTTCGCGTTCTGCCTGTTTGATTTTTTGGAAGAGAATCTGCTTCGCCAATTGTGCCGGGATGCGTCCAAACTCACTCGGATTGATCTCAACGTTTAGGACTTCACCAAGTTCGACATCCGCTTGGAGTTTCGTGGCTTCCTCAATCGGGATTTCTGTTGAGAAATCTCGCATAATATTGACAACTTTTTTCGGGACATAGCACCGTATGTCTTCTTTTTCGAGATCAATCTCTACAGAAATATCGGCCTCTTGACCGTAAACTCGCCGCGCAGCAGCACGTAAAGCGGCTTCTATTGCTTCAACAAAAACATGCTCCGGAAGTTCTGTTTGCGCTGTATTTTGACGAATAGCGTTTTGGAGACTTTCTAACATAAATAATATCCACGGGGAGTTTTCTGATCGCCCCGCGTACTCCTTTCCGAATTTCTATGGACAGGTCCGCTGAATATATGCTTGTGAACTGCGCTTCCCAGTTATTTACGCCGACTACCATTTCAGGTGTATATATGCATTGTAGATGTCTGAAATATTAATGGCGACGCGGCTGTCGTTAGTTTCTGCTAAGACCACCTGCGCTTCGGATACTTCTATCACAGTGCCTTGCACCTGATATTTTCTGTCGTCTTCTGAAGCGACTTCTATCCGAACTGTGCGTCCACAATTTCGCTGAAAGTCCGCAGCGGTTCGTAAGGGCCTATCTAAGCCCGGTGAGGCGACTTCTAATTGCGTATAACTTGCCAAGTGTTCATGCACTTCTAAAATGGGTCGCACAACACTGTTGACTGCTTGGCAGTCAGATACTGAAAGACCTCCGGGTTTGTGAATCAGGAGTCGTAGGGTCTTTAACTGCGTTTCAACATCTACAAGTTCAATGCCATCACTGTCAAGTATGGGTGCTAATAGTTCAAAAATCGAATTCTTCTCGCTTACGGTCATAATAGATATAAAAAAAAACGCGATATGTCCCAATAATAGAGGTTCTTCGCGGTTCGTTTGGATTTCGTCGCACGCAGATGATGGGCCTAAAACTGCAGTATAAAAATCTCATCTGTAATCCCGAGCTACTGCGTGTTACAACTTCTACCGATGTTTAAGCAGCAGTGTGTTAATGCTTACGGACCTGCCTCTATTGTCACATAATAACCCTTTTCCTTTTTTTTTTCAACTAAATTTGCCTGTAGTCTTAGTTTCCACTATTCGATATAGCCTTTTGCATACCGATCGTGAACCGAGATTTCTGGTAAATTGAAGATGACATCTCCAAAAATTACAATATAATTGTATCATACTTTGTTTTATAAAGTCAAATTAAAATTATGGCACGCAAAGCCTAAACCCTCTAATTGAGGTTATCAAAGCCCTATTTCCAATTTCATTTTTCGGCAAAACGTGCTATAATATTTTCCATGAGTATGTTTCGTGAACATTGGATCGGCGGGTTGGTTGCTTATAGCACCTTCTTCATCGCCTCCCTTATCGCAACTATTGCTATTTCAACACTTTATGCAATCCCATTGGCATGGAATCCAACGATCTCCATGAACCCAATAAAGGTTATAGGTTGCTTCATAATTGCGGTGCTCTTCGGATTGTGGCCAGATGTCGATATCAAGAGCAAGAGCCAAAAGATATTCTATAGGCTTCTGTTTATCCTGAATGTTGTGCTGATCGTTTTTTTGGGAAGGTATTTGGAATCGGCGTTGCTCGGTCTATTTGCAATGCTCCCGATTATGAGTAAACATCGCGGATGGACGCATGCAAAAGGGACAATGCTTCTACTGCCTGGCCTGTTTCTGCTTATACCCATTTACGCTGCATATCCAGAGTGGTACAGCGGTGAAACGTTTTTAGATGCTTTCGATGCGTTGCTCGGATGGGATGAGCTGCCGAACGTTATCCTCACCGGTTTACCTTTTTATGTAGCGAGTTTCATCGGTTATGCGAGTCACCTCTATCTTGATGGCATCCTATTTCGTTCTCGTAAAGCACAGAGACGGAAGGCACGGGCAAGTTAGTGAAAATTAGCGTTTTGACCCTCCAAGAGTTGTTTCACGACTCTACTATGCAGGCACTTGATACTTTCGCGAAAGCGCGAGGGATACGCCTCTATCTCGTCGGCGGCAGTGTCCGGGATCTACTTCTTGAGCGTCAAACTACAGATTTTGACTTTGTACTCTCTTCTGATGCAATCCATTTTGCTAAAGCGTTTGCTGCTAACATCAAGGCGACATGCATCACGCTTGAAGCAGAGCCACCTACCGCACGTGTGATTGTTAAGAGGTACGATGCTTCAAATGACTCACCACTCACCATGGATTTCGCACAATTCCGAGCCGAGTCGCTAACCGACGATCTACGTTTGCGGGACTTAACAATTAATGCAATGGCGGTTGCGTTTGAGAATATTGCCTCCGGAGCGAATCAATCCCACACGTCAGATTTCCAACCTATAATTGACCCGTGCGCCGGAATGAGAGACCTGGAGGCAAGGCGACTCCAATTTCCAAGTGAAGGCGTGATTTTAGCAGATCCGGTCCGCCTGCTACGGATTTATAGGTTTGCTGCGCAATTAGAGTTTGAAATTTCCGAAAAAGCAATCGCACTCGTACGGAAACACCGGGAGTTACTGCCAAACGTTGCGGTGGAACGCCGTCGTGATGAATTGATGAAGATTCTTGGTGTTGAGAAGGCACATCCGTATTTGCAGCAGATGGCAGCCAGCGGGCTGTTGACACACGTTTTACCCAGTATCCGCGGGACGTGTATTCCATGGCATCTGATTAAGGCATTTGAAGGGGCACCCATTCCACTTCCGCTCCGCACTTATTTTGAGGAAATTGGTAGCTATCTCCAAGAAGAATTGGGGGATGGTGTTAACCGGTGTTCCTTAATCAAACTCAGCCTACTTTTGGGCGACAATGCCAGCGATATTGGGAAACACCTTCGCTTAAGTCGCAAAGCGACGCAGTTCATAAAGGGCATTATTTCTAAGTATGCGCAATTTATTAAAGATGTGGACACCCAATTAACCCGTGAACAGATAATCTATTTCCTCAGAACTTCTGCGTCTCACTGGTGGGGTGTGCTGCTCTATGCTGCCGCGTCCGGTTCACTGGATTCAGTAGTTCTTAAAAAAATTGCGGATACCTACTATGAACATATCCTACCAATTCAAGAGCAGGGCAGGCTCATCACTGGGGACGATCTGATCCAGATGTTCAACTTGAAAGAGGGAAAACAGATAGGAAATTTGTTGGAACAGATTGAAGAACGCCAATTTAAGGGTGAAATCCAAACGCGTGAGGAAGCGTTCGCTGCCATAGCGGCGTTAATTCGCCAGTCCGAGTAGATTCCTTACTTCGTTTCTTTGTTTTGATATTTTCGGAGGAGATTCGGCACTAATGATAGCGCGAACATAAGCACACCAGCGATGCCGAGATAGAGCATAGTCTTCAAAATGTTCCCCTCACCGCTAACAAACGCGCCACCGAGCATAACTAACGCTATTGTCCCCGGTAACATAAAGACAGCAGAAATGAGTACGAATGTCCAAAACCGAATCTTGGTCAATCCATAGGCGTAATTTTGTAGGTTAAAGGGAAAGATGGGAATCAAGCGTGTAATCATCAAAATCCGCCACCCCTGTTCTTCAACTTGTTCGTCTATTTTGCGGAATTGCGCATTCTCCCTGACCCATCCCTCAACGAGATCGCGCGCAACGTAACGCGCAACAAGGAAAGCACAAGCAACAGAAATGATGGAGGCGATGGAAGCATAAAAAACACCCCATAACGGTCCGAAAACGAAACCTGCTAACACGGTTACCGGAAAACCTGGCAGAAAGAAGACAGTAGATATAAGATAGAGTCCAATATAAATCAGTGGAGCGATGACCCCAAAACTTTCTACCCATGTTTTGATTTTCGGTACGTTTTCCAATCGAATATGTTTTGTTACGCCATAGTGCCTCAACACGAAATAGACTGCTACGATAATGCCGACAGCAATCAGAATTTTAATTACGTTTTTTTTCATTTTTTTCAGAAATTGCCTCCAAATAGTCTTTAATTTGTGTCTGGTATTTCACAGGAATACGATTGTTGTTAATGGCTTCGGCATACGCTCGCGTCGCGTTGAGAACTACATCGCTGAAGGGTAGATACGGCGGCGCGTTGACACGGACCTCTCCGGTGAAAACGTTGGAGAAACTTTCTGAATCACCAGACGAATCGGCTGTAAGCGTCAGGCGTTTTCCATTAATTTGTGAAACCGGTGCTTCGTCTCCGAGCAACGGCGTTGTGAGATTTTCTTCGTCTGTTGTGTTGTTCATTGTTTGGCCATTATCCGCTGCCGATAAGGACTGAGATTCAACGTTTGATGGGACTTCACGAGTGCCTTGTACTTCACTCGTACCCGCGTTTTGTCCAGGCGCGCCGTCCACGTTAGCAACCCCGCCATCGGATGCCTTCGTTTCAATAGCCGCAAGTGCCAGTTCCTTGCGGTTGGCTCTCAATTCACCTTCCAACTGTGCCAGGTTCATCGGTGTTGCTGCTTCTTGCATCGCATCAATAATTTCCTGCAATGTTTCTGGTGTAATCACCTTACCCTGAGCCTGATTCAACGAATTATGGAGTTCGCCTTCTGGCAGGTTTGCAGATAGTTGTTCAAAGAGGCTTTGCAGTTCTGCTTGGAGTTCTGATGGTATCTCAGCCTCCTCTGTGAGATCTTTCAGTGCTGATGCGAGTTGCTCAGCATCCATGCCCTGAAAATGTTGGCTTGCTTCTGTTGCTTCAGTAATAACGTCTTGTGTTAATTTTTGTTTACGGACTTCTGTGTTTAGATTGCTGAGATACGCTTGGGCAGTGTCAAGATCTGTTGCGGCTTTCAACTTGTCCACTGTGTCACGAATGTGCTTCTGGAGTTCTGGGTCTCTGACCTGTTTCTCTTCAAGGTTTTGGATAACCCGATCTAATGCCTGCTGTTGAGATGCATTGAGCGGCTGCGGTACCTCGTAGAAAAGCGGAATTGTGAAAGAGAGTCCTATCAACAAAAGTGGAATCGGAAGCAAGCGCAATAGTTTTGGCGCGCGATACGGACAGACTTTCTGCGTATCCAAGGATGTCACAATCTCAGCGGCATCTCGGATTTGGAGGTGCGCAAACTCGCCTTCAGGGATGTGCTGTATCAATCCAAATGCTGTCCTGAGTCGTTCCTTAAGTTCCATCTTTTCGTCAACAACTTGGGCAACAAATGATAGATGTTTCCACTGTTTAATACTGAGACAGACCGCAACAATCACACTTACGCACAGAACCATCCAACTGATGTTTGACATTGGCATCGGTAACGGAATCAGTCGATTTATAATAGATAGAATAACAAGCAGAATGAGACCACAGAAGAGTACCATTGTAACCGTTTGCAAGAGTGCCTGTCGGTACATCCTTGCGCGGATGTCGGTTAGATAATTTCTAATGCGTTGTGCATCTTCTTCTGGGGTCTGAGTGTGTTCGGATTTCACCATTTGAGTTTTTCCACTGTTGCCATAACCTGATCCGGGGTAATTGCCTCCAGATTCTCGCGTGCGCGATCGGTATGCGCGTCCCACTCCTTAGACGATAATGTTTTCATAAATGGACACGTTGTACGCGCTACTACTGCGTGTTTCTCCCACGGCGGTGCCCATTGTATGAGGTTTGACGCACCGAACAAGGCAACGGTCGGCGTTTTCACGGCGGTGCTGAGATGCATCGGTCCTGTATCGTTGCTGATGTATAGATGACACCGTTGCAGAAGTGCTGCAAGTTCCATTGGTGTTGCTTGGCTAACGATAGCAGGCAGGTGCGACATCTGCCTCGCGACTTGAGCTGCCAATTCACCTTCCCGCGGTCCGGTTGTGATGACAATATGCGCGCCATACCTTTCGTGAAGTTGATCGCCAAGGACGGCAAAGTTGGCGGCTTCCCAACGGCGATAGGCAGTAGCCGCCCCAGGATTCAGTCCGATAATAGGACGGCTATCCTTAAGTTTTTGGCTTTCAAGGAAATTATTCACCCATGCCGTGCCAGTACGATCAACGAATACTTCCGGTTCATCGTCTGTTACTGCAATACCCAATGCACGGACGACATCAAGATAGCGTTGTGTTTCATGCTGTGCCGTGTTATTTCGTACAGCAAGGTTTAACAACTTCTGACCACCGGCGTTTGTTTCAAACCCGACACGGAACGGAATTCTAGCGAGGAATGTATGAATCACCAAGCGAAAGGTCGGTTGTAACACAATTGCCATCTGGAATCTTCGACGAACGATTTGATAGATAAGTTTTGGCACCGATGCTTGATAGGTCAGCACCTCATTCAGATGTGGATTTGCGGATACCAAATCTTCGCGTGTTGGTGCTACCATATAAGCAATATAAGCATCTCGAAAGTAGTGACGCAAGGCACGGATAACCGGAGTCGTCAAAACCGTTTCACCCAACGGCGCAAGTCTAATAATTAAGATCCGTTCAATCTGATTAGGCGCAAACATCCTATCCTTAACAGGATCATTTAGTTTTTCAATAATTTGCCGCTGGAAGCCCGAACTTGTTCGGGAAAAGTGTGCTGCCCCGAATAAATTCGGGCTTCCGGAAACGGGAAGGCTTCACAGGTAAACTTAACTCTTAAAACTAAATAACCCTGGTATCCTTAATCCACCATATTGCTAATTTTTGTAGGTAACGGTATAATATCGTCATAGGTACCCACACGCTAAAGCGTGGGGCTTGTGCTTCATAGCAGTCAGCGTTTTTCTCTCAAAGAAAAGTCGTCTTACGTCTGCTCCACAATAGCTGCCAAGCCAGCTATGTGATACCGAAGTATCAGCCTATATTATGTGACGTGTGATTTTTCAACGAGGGCGGATATGACCCCTGCGCCTCTATACACGCAACAGGTGGGAAAAAATCCCTTAGCCAATATAGAGTCGTGCAAGGCTTTTACGTGATCGTCTCATTGGCAAGCGTCCTGACGACACATCAATCACAACCTATGCCGAACACTTCTTATTTAGACGTTTTAGAGAGAAATAGGTTGAGTTAAAAACTAAAAAAACATAGGCGGTGTCTACATTCCCGCCCTAAAGGATGGGGGTTTGACACCGAAGATTATGCTAAAACCTACGAGATGTCAAGATGATTTCCCACATTCAAACTTTAAAAGAGAAGTATTTACGTGGTTGGGAACGCCAAGCGACAGTCATTCTGCTTGCCTCTGCCCTACTCTTGATGCTGCATAGGTATTATACTCGCCGAAGTTTCTTCAGACTCCATTTCGCAGAATACTTTGTGGGCGGGCCGCTGGCGGAAAGCTACCCCTACTATTACTGGTTTTTGACCACCGGAATTACCTTATTCCTCGTGCCTGTTCTCGTCGCCAGATTCGGGACAATCCAGCGGCTGAAGGACTACGGATTCCAACTCGGAAATCAGAAACTCGGATGGAGTGTAACCGGTGCGGCATGGGTGCTGATGATTCCAGTGGTTATCCTTGCAGTCATTGTGTATCCACCTTTCCGCGTGAAGTATCCACTCTGCAAAGTAATTGCAGACAGTTGGCAGACGTTTTTACCCTATCAACTTGCTTATGGCGTTTACATGTTCTCGTGGGAATTCTTCTTCCGTGGCTTTATGCTCTTCGGATTAGAACGGAAATTTGGGAACTACAGTATCTTGATCCAGACGGTTCCATTTGCGGTGCTGCACTATTCAAAGCCGTTGCCAGAGGCACTGGGTTCAATCATTGCAGGTGTCCTGCTCGGTGTCCTCGCGTTAGAGACGCGCACGTTTCTTTATGGCGCAGCAATCCACTGGCTCGTCGCAATGACAATGGATACAGTGGCTGTCCTTTTTTCACGTTTTTTTATGTGAAAATTTTATTGCAGTCGCTCGGTTGTCATGTTATAATGCATCAACGGTGTGTCGATAAAAAATACTAACGTCCGGAGAAGTTATTATCAGTTTGTCGCTGTGCTCTTGAATTTCTTGTCCATCAATATAATAAAGGAGGTCTCTTCATGACAACGCGCCTTGAACACGCTTTTACGGAAGCATCAAAACTTTCACCCAAGGAACAGGATGCACTTGCAGATTGGGTCCTTGCTGAACTTCGTTCTGAAAAACGATGGGATAAATTGTTTGCCAGTTCTCAAGAGACATTATCCAAGCTGGCTTCAGAAGCACTTGCTGAACATCGTAGGGGGCAAACGCAGGAACTAAATCCAGACCAACTATGAATTCAAGCACAACAAAACGCTTCCGGCAGATGCTTGCGAAATTACCAAATAACATTCGACAGCAGGCTAAAGATGCCTATAGACTCTTCAGGGAAAATCCATATCACCCAAGTTTGCGATTCAAGAAAGTACATAACACTGAGTCAATTTATGCTGTACGTATTAACATCAACTATAGAGCGGTTGGAGTTGTTGATAGTGGAAAAATCGTTTGGTTCTGGATCGGGCCGCATGCAGAATATGAAAAGTTGCTTGATGTGCTTTGAGTTTTCTTGTCTATCAATCAGCGAGAAGAAATCCAGACATCCCACCAGAAAATAGAAGAACTTGAACACGAAAAAACATGGACAACATTACTGAAATTGTAAACGACTTTGGCGAAAGCATTAATAGATAAGAAAAAACGATGACCCAACCCGACATCATCCAAACGATACTCAAAGACAGCAATTACCACCTCGACCTATTCGACGCTTCCGAAATTCAGAGCTTACGTCAAAGAATAGAGGGCAAAAAAACACCCATCACCTACTGCCCTATCCGAGGGAAAGCAATCCAGCTCAAACCCGAGGAACTCATCCGTCAATTGTATGTAGAACGCCTCCTGAACCGGTATCATTATCCACGAGAACGCGTGCGGTTTGAGCATCTTGTCAATTTCGGTAGAGAAAAGAAACGTGCTGACATCGTTATCCTTGACAAGGACAGAGCCGATAGCCCTTATATTATCATTGAAGTAAAAAAGCCAAAACTCCAAGACGGCAAGGCACAACTCCGTTCCTACTGCAATGCCACCGGTGCCCCTATTGCTGTATGGACAAACGGACAACAGATTTCACACTACCACCGGCGAGACCCGAACTACTTTGAAGACATTACCGATATTCCGAACGCCGATCAGACTTTGGCGGATATCCTCAATGAGCGTTTTACGCTCAAGGATCTCATTCTTAAGGATAAACTCGCAACGGAACATAAATCCTTAAAGGATGTCATTTTGGAATTAGAGGATGAGGTACTCGCTAACGCAGGCGTGGATGTCTTTGAGGAAGTTTTTAAGCTCATCTTTACCAAACTCTATGATGAATCCAAGAGTCAAGAAGATAAAATGTTTATCAACCGTCTCCTGCGATCCAAAATCAACACGGTTATTCAGGAAACAGATCAGTCTTACGACGTTGAAAACCCTGATTATGAGATGCTCAAGAAAGCCGTTGAACAAATTCCAGATGACGATTTTCGCGCGATGGAGTTCAGAAACACAGGACAAACCGACTCCCAACTCAAGACTAAAATTCAACGACTGTTTGACGATGCCAGAGACCGGTGGAGAGGCGTTTTCCCTGAACATTCGACCTTTGAACTTTCTGACAGCCACCTATCCGTCTGCGTGTCCAGTTTGCAGGATATAAAGTTGTTCAACTCCAATTTACAGGTTGTCGATGAAGCGTTTGAGTATCTGGTAAGCAAATCTGCCAAAGGCGAAAAGGGGCAATACTTTACCCCACGTCACGTCATAGATATGTGTGTCAAGATGCTCAATCCGCAGCCGGGGGAATATATGATTGACACCGCCGCTGGGAGTTGCGGGTTTCCGGTACATACCGTTTTCAAACTGACCGGGACACTTTTCACGAATGCGGAAATTCCGTCGGCAGACAAAGAGCACGTCCTCAAAGTTTTTGGAATTGATTTCGACGAAAAGACCGTCCGGGTGGCGAGAACCCTCAATTTGATCGCAGGAGACGGTGAAACGAATGTCTTGCACCTCAATACACTCGACTATGAGCGGTGGGACGACAGCACAGAGAGAAATAGCAGGTGGGTACGCACGTATGGCGACGGTTTTGATCGCCTCAAAGCGTTGAGGATGGAACAGGACAAGAACAAGTCATTTGGTTTTGATATTCTGATGGCGAATCCACCTTTTGCTGGGGATATCAAGGAAAGTCGCATCCTCCATCAATACAACCTCACCTTTAAGCAGAACGGCAGAGCACACACCAAAGTCGGTCGCGATATCTTGTTTATTGAACGGAATCTTGATTTTCTCAAACCCGGGGGTCGCATGGCGATTGTATTACCGCAAGGCAGATTTAACAACACCTCTGATAAGTCTGTCCGTGAATTTATCGCCGAACGCGCCCGTATTTTGGCTATCGTCAGTTTACACGGTAACACTTTCAAACCGCATACCGGTACGAAAACGAGCGTTCTGTTCGTGCAAAAGTGGAACGATAATCCAACCGAGGGAGACCTTTGTCCAAAAGTTGACAACTACAACGTCTTTTTAGCAGTGAGCGAAAAGGGTGGTAAAGATAATTCCGGCGATTATATTTTCCTTGAAAATAGCGATGGGCAGCACAAATTGGACAAAAACGGGCACCTAATTGTTGATCACGACCTCCACAACCACAACGAGGAACTCCCAGATGGTATCGCCGAAGCCTTTATTGAATGGGCAAAGCGCGAAAATTTGAGTTTTTGGAGATAAAGCAGGTCTAAATTCGCCTCTATATCCAAATTTGCGTAGGTTCTGAGAATATCAAATGATCTTGTCCAATATAGAAGAGGTTGCGGTTAATAACAGATGCCTGTTATTATAATTAACGTGAATCTGACTTTTGAACTGTGGCGTACACGCTAAGGTGTACCTACATCGGCAAATACTGATAGGAGGAGATCATGCAAGCAAACGTGTTCACTTTACCGGTCAGTCTTGAACAGGTCGCTGCCGTGATTAAACGGATGGGTCCGCAAGACCGGCAACAGTTGTTAGCAATGGTCCCGGAGTTGGCCACTGATGCTATCCAGCAAAAACAGTTGCTTGACGATGCCGCGCAAGTCGTCGATCAACTCAAACAAGAACTTTTGGTAGAACTTGATAGTCAACCGTTATCCTTGGATGAACCGTTCTTAGAGGGCTTCACACTTGGACAATACCTTGAATTATCTGATGCGGAGCGAGAAAAACTTTGGGCCGAATGGAGTGATATGGAGCTTGAGGATATAGAAGAACTGGAGGTTCGTCCGGATGCGATGCTTGCTTGATAAAGTTACAGCACGCCATATCATGGAAGGAATGCTGAGGCTTGTGGAGGGACGCTCAGGGACATCTACCGATACCGAGCTCTTTGCACTCTACTTCTACCAGCATGCCTCCTCCAGTAACATTACTTTGTTCATTCTTCCTCAGACTTATACCTTGTTAAAGCGTCTAAATCATTTATCACGTTATGGTGTGATCATCCGCCGCTTCTTGGCAGCAACGCAAGTTTCCTACCCTACGCGATACTTTAAACGGTGGTCAAGGCGGTTACAAGAATACGGTTTTACAAAAGAAGATGCAGAGGTGCTTGCGTTAGCAACATTTGGAACAACTCCCAATAGAGACATTTTAGGCATGCACATAGTGGCAACATCGGATCAACCGATGATCAACCAATGGAGGACATGCCACGGGGAAATCCAAAAGCGATTGTCGAATATGCAGCGAAACCTTGCAGCTCCTTACTGTCATGTATCTTTACCCATTGTTGAACGCCCCGAACTTATTAGAACTTTAAGATGAGAGAAGATCATAATACTATTTTTAATTGAATCCTTTTTACGTAAGTCCTAAATGCAGTATTCTGTCGTTGATTATCAATCCATAGTAGACACCTCACATTCTCTGCGGTTTGATGCGGAGTTTTTTCGACCTGATTATCTACATGTTCAACGCCAACTCGAAAATATTGGTTCGCGCAAGCTCATCGATTTTCAAGTTAATATCAGACACCCTAAAGAGATAAAGCGGAACTATGTTGACGATGGCGTTCTGTTTTTAAGAGCACAAAATGTCCGTCCGCTCTCTATCGATCTTACAGCGAATCCGGTTTATATATCAGAAGAAGATGCAGAGCGTTTACAAGACAACACCATTCATTACAAAGATATTCTGATAACGCGATCAGGCGCAAATGCAGGTCAGTGTGCTATCTATCTTGAACACAATCACGCGATCTCATCGTCTCATACCTTTATCCTCAAAAGCGGAAATCTAAACCCGTTCTTTCTCGCTATTTTTCTTAATACCAAATACGGAACCGCGTTAATAGAGAAGGGTAAGTACGGTAGTGCCCAACCCGAAGTTGCCCCGTATTTTTTATATCAAATTCCTGTGCCGAATTGGAAAAACCTACAAACCGAGATAGAGAAAACCTATCTCCGATCAAAAGAGTTAACAGAATTGTCAAAAGTCCGATATGCCGAGACCCAAGACCTTCTACTAAGTGAACTCGGACTCGCCGATTGGCAACCGAAGCACACGTTAGCCTTTACTACGGATTATGCAAGCATGGAACGCGCAGAACGCATTGATGCGGATTACTTCCAACCGAAATATGACGAAATAGAAAAGGGGATACGGAACTACTCCGCTAAGTCTATCAAGGTTCGGGATGAATTCAAACAGAACAAAAGCACTTTTGAAGTAGACCCGGAAAAATTGTATCGCTATGTAGAGATAGGAAGCGTTAATGTTTCCACTGGAGAGATAGCACCGGAGGAAGTCTTAGGTAAAGATTTACCTGCAAATGCGAAGCGCGTTTTGAAAAAGGGCGATATTATCATTTCTAAAGTTAGAACCTACAGAGGCGCGATTACTATCGTTCAAGAAAATGGGTATATCGGGAGTGGTGCATTCTGTGTATCGAGTGAAAATGGACGAGTTAACAAAGAAACTTTATTGACATGTTTACGCTCTAAACTTTTCCTAACGTGGTCATGGAAACCGAACACTGGAACGTCATATCCGACCTTAGACGACGATGACATTTTGGATTTTCCTATTCCGATTCTGCCCAAAGAGAAACAGGCTGAAATTAAACAGAAAGTCGATGAATCCTTCAACTTACGCAAGCGAGCCAAAGACCTGCTGGAATGTGCAAAGCGGGCAGTCGAAATCGCCATTGAACAAGACGAACAAACTGCTATCGACTGGTTAGAATCTGTTTTGTAAGGGTGTTGATTTTTCTCGTAATCAGGACCTCAGTGTTGTTTCCGTTATGCCCACTGTGCATGCCCGTCCAGTTCAGATTGATAAATCAAATCGACACTCGCGCAAAGTAAGGATAGTATTGATAAAATTCTTCGTATTGCTTCAATTGTTCGATGTGTTTATTGTTCGTATTATCTATCTTATATCCTAAAGCTCGTGAAAGAAAAAGACCCGTTTTCTTGGTTGTCGGCAGATACCCTTCAAGGTACAATCTCTCTTTTATGCTTAAGATGGGAACCTCAATTTTATGAGGATCCTCCCATTCTAAATTTATAAATCTCCAATTTTTGAACCACCGACGAATTTTCGACACTTCATTTTTATTGCAGACGATACCTGTTATGCTTAACATTTGGGTTTGATCGTTGTAATGAGATGAATTTAAAAGCTGGAAAATACTGTTACCTGATGCAGGAAGTGCTTGTTGTGATGCCAACTGAAGCATTTCCTGCAGCAATTTTATGAAAGGCCATTGTCTCTCAATATCTGTTGGTTGTGCTTTTGGTGGCAAGATTTCATCATACTTTTCTACAAAGTCTTTCCATTTTTCTTCACGGTATTTTTCTTGGAAAATCTCCCATTTCTCTTCACGATACCTATCTATGAAATCTTCCCATTTTTTTTCACGATTTTCTGAGGTCAATTCTTTTGGAGGTAGTTCAGCTGGAATGGTGATTTTGACAATACTATTCTCCGATACTTCCCTTAAAACGTCTTTAAAATTGTTGAAATGTCCAAGCTTTAGATTAGTATAATCAAGCCAAAATATTTCTCTACCTCTACTTGAGAAATGTGCCAGAAAACTTGTAAAATCATCATTTATTAGTTCCAATTTTTTTGAGAAACAATGGAACTCTTGTCTTTTGAAAGTCGCTAGGTTTTTCTCGATTGAAACTATCTGAATTTCTGGGCAACGATCATGAATGAGCCTGCAATCTTCCAGAAACGGACCACCAAACCCATAGTATGTATAATCAGACATTTTAATTTTATCTTGTGTTCTAAGTATATCAAGAATTTGAACCAGCAGAAATCTATCAATCGCTTTATTCACCCTTAGATGGTAGGCCGGGTGTTTCATTGTTGGGCCTCCTTCAGTATCTGATCAAAACATTCCTCTCCAACCTTAGAAGGACTAACTCTTTGGTCACGAAAAAGATACCTTTGAACCGTCTGAATGTCATCTGAATCTTTTCTATACGTTATCTGTTTTTTTGTTGGTTCTTTTGGCTTTGGTCGAGGCAATTTACGCTTAAATTGCTCTCCTTTCAATCCTGATTTAACAGGATTCATTTTCAAAGTCTCGACCTCTTTTTTGATTTCATCTAAAGTATAGGGATTTCCTGAGGCTATTTGACGCTTTGATTCATCGGCATCATTTTTCCAATGGTTTGTGTAAGCAGTAAAAAGCTTCATGCCTTCTCTCATCTTATTTTTTACCTGTAGATAGAGCGAGGAAGACGCATCTATTCCTCTTTTCGTGGTCGTAGTAGGAAGTTTAGCAGCATCATTACACTGAAATTCAACAATGCCAGCAATAGCGATAAACTGTGTATGGTATCTTGGGACACCTGCTTCGCCCCATCCGGTAAGTTCGGAACGGTCACAGTATAAAACAGCGCGATCATTGCAAATTATCGTCCACCCGGCATCCATTGATGAATATCTCCTTTCTTCCTGCTCATCATTTATTTCCTCTTGAGATGGTATCGGTCTTGTAAATCCGACACTCAGGAAGACTTTAACACCATCGTTCTCTGTTTGATAAATATAGGGTTTTATCTTTTCATTAAAAACCAACTTGGTCGGTTTCGGCTCAACCCGTTTATCATTGATTTTGACTTCAAAACCCTTATCAAGAATAAAAGCGTAATGTGTTTTCACCATGTTAGTTAATTCACGAGTGAAATCCTCTTTTTCATCGCCAAAGCGTGTTGCGATACCTTCATTCAATTCATCAATAACAATTGTTGTTCCTTCTTCTTTCTCAGGTTGGGATGATTCGTATACAGGCAGATTCCAGTTATCAGGTTCCTCCAATATCCATTTTGGTGTTATCTCAACTTCGTAACAATCATCCTGATTTCGGGTTGATATTAAACACTGTTTGCCAATTTTAAAAATGGCTCTTTTCATACCAATTCCGTAAACACCAACTGTTGGCAAATCGTTGTCTCTATTCTTAGGATCTTTACCCATTCGGAACGCGTAATTGTGCAGATTCCATGGAATACCACCACAGTTATCAGAAATAGAGAACGATTTTTCATCAAACATTATCTTAGCGTTAAATCCATCATAAGGTTTTTCACCTGAACTGTTTTTCCTTTGACGCAAAATCCCATCAACGCAATTGTCCAATAAGTCTAAAATTGCATCACTCAATTCAATATCCCTCGTTAGCATCTCGACAAAAAACGATTTAACGGGCGTGGCATCAACTGGGCTGTACTTGTTATTTTCCATGTCAAACTCCTTTAGAATGCTTTTTTAATCACATTTAAAATATGTTCTGCGAGAATAGGACTGACACTGTTTCCTATTTGTCTAAAACTATGCCACTTCGTAGGGTGAAATTGAAACCAATCAGGGAAGCCTTGAAGGCGTGCTGCTTCTCTTGGTGTTATCACCCGATTTTCCGTAGGATGTAGCGGGCGAACCGCTTGATAACTTCCTTTATCTTTACTAGTACCTGCCGTTAAAGTTGGACAAAATCCATTAGAGTTAAGCCGACGGCTTTTTGAAACATGATCAATTTTGTCCGGTTTGATTTTGGAATACCTCTTAAGGACCTTTTCTGTATGCCGAGTACCAAGGCAACCTGATACTTCACTCTTTTTTTTGAGGCGTGTAATTGCTTCTGGGTCTCCAACGCCATCAGGAATTTGACCATACAACTTTGAACCAAAATCGCCTTCTACTACTTTTTTTATTTTTCTCCACCCCTCCTCTTCCCGAATCCAATGTGGTTCTATTTTTTCAGGCAAACCGTTCAAGGCATCTTTTACATGAACAGTTTTTGTATTTGTGGATTCAAACTCCGTAGATTCAATCGAATCTATTTCGTTTTCTAGATACCCATAGAAAAACACCCTTTTTCGCGTCGTGGGAACTCCGAAATTCGTAGCAGTAAGTTCCATAGGGTCCAAGATTTTGTATTTACCCTCCACTTTAGACAGAGCCTGTTTGACAAATTGATTGTTTTTCTTACTTAGAATCCCTGGTACATTCTCCGCGAGAAAGAATTTGGGGGCTACATCGTTGACGATTGTAAAGAAATGAATAAATAGTTGGTTACGCGGGTCTTCAGAATTGTTATGACCCTGATGGCTAAATCCCTGACAAGGAGGCCCTCCAATTATACCGTCAATCCCGCCAACTTTAAGATCAAAATGTTGTAATATATCGGTTGCTGAAATGGTTGATATATCTTTGGGCCAAAGCGGTGAAGTTGGGAAATTTCCCTTGTAGACGGAAATGGCTTGTGGATCCATCTCTACCGATCCTGCAATCTCGAATCCTGCGCGCTTGGCACCCAAACTGAATCCGCCAGCACCGCTGAATAAGTTGATTGTTTTTAATTTTCGCATCTTTCTGCCATTTCGTATACCCATCTTTCTCTCTGAAGTATCTGACGCTATTTAACATTTTAGTGTAAACAAAAAACAAAAGATGGAACAGATACCTGCCTTTGAGTTTCAATTTCCTTCAAACAGGAAGACATATTCAAAATTATATCGCATTCTACTACAAAAAAACACATATATCAAGAAAAAAACACCTATGTCAACAAAAATTTCGATGCCCTTCAAACGGGGAAGACAAATTCAACAGACCATTTCCTTTGAGAAGATGCCAAGTTTTATTGATTGAATATACAAAAAATACGCCTATTTCTTAGTAAACTCACGTTCTGATAAAAATATCCTCTAATTACAGTTGACATCCTCCCCCTTTTTTTGTAAAATGTATCTTATACAACTTGTAAAGGCATTTTGAGAACTACAGATTGATTTGGAGAGGAGATAAAAATATAAAATGGCTAACAACGTTTTTCCACCGGTAGAAACTACCTATCCTATAGATAACGCATACGTCAACAGTTTAGAAGCGTATCAAGCACAATATGCCGAATCCGTCCAAGACCCCGAAGCATTTTGGGCAACGGTTGCGGAACGGTTGACGTGGTATCAGAAATGGCATACCGTTCGCAATTATGACTTCGTTGAAGGAGAAATTAAATGGTTTGAGGGCGGCACACTCAATGCGTGCTATAACTGCCTTGATCGACATGTAGAGGCTGGACACGGCGATGCAACCGCCGTTATATGGGAAGGAAACGATCCATCTGAAGATAAAACTTTCACCTTTGATGAACTGCTGACCGAGGTCAAAAAATTTGCCAATGTTCTCAAGACACAAGGCATTGAAAAAGGCGATCGCGTCTGTATCTATCTGCAGATGGTGCCAGAGTTAGCCATCGCGATGCTCGCATGCGCAAGGATTGGTGCCGTTCACTCTATCGTCTTTGGCGCATTTTCAGCCGAATCCCTCCGAGACCGGATTAACGACTCGGCGTGTAAAATGCTCATCACGCAAGATACCGCGATGCGTGGACCCCGTAGCGATATACCTATGAAGGCTAACGCCGATGCCGCTGTCGCTGAATGTCCATCTATTGAAAAGGTCGTCGTCGTTGAGCGCACCGGCGATACAGTTGATTTTGATGCTTCGCGGGATATTTGGTGGCATGAAGCCATGGCAGATGCCGATGCCGAGTGTGAACCCGTTGTTATGGATGCCGAAGACCCGCTTTTTATTCTTTACACCTCCGGCTCAACAGGGAAACCCAAAGGGGTTTTACATACCACAGGCGGTTACCTTACCTACACGTCTTACACACACCAACAGGTTTTCGACTACCACGGGGGTGATGTCTACTGGTGTACCGCTGATATAGGATGGATTACTGGGCACTCTTACATCATCTACGGTCCGCTTGCGAATCGGGCGATTACTGTTATGTTTGAAGGCGTGCCGAACTATCCGGACTTCGGAAGATTTTGGCAGGTCGTTGAAAAGCATTGCATTAACATCTTCTACACCGCGCCAACCGCACTCCGTGCCTTGATGAAGGAGGGAGATGCATGGGTCGAGAAATATGACCGCTCCACACTCAGATTGCTCGGCACGGTCGGCGAACCCATCAAAGAGCCTGAGTGGTTGTGGTACTACAAGACCGTTGGCGATGGGCGTTGCCCGATTGTCGATACGTGGTGGCAGACGGAGACCGGTGGCATCTTGATGACACCCCTGCCCGCAGCAACGCCATTGAAACCCGGTTCAGCAACCTTCCCGTTCTTTGCGATTGAACCTGTGATACTCGATGAGGAAGGGAACGAGGTAGAAGGCAACCCGGCGACTGGGTATCTCTGTATTAAAACCGCCTGGCCGGGTATCATGCGGACCGTCTATGGCGACCATGAACGCTTTTTGGATACCTATTTTCGCCGATTTCCCGGCTACTATATGACCGGGGACGGTGTCCTACGCGATGAGGATGGATACTATTGGATTACAGGTCGCGTTGATGATGTCCTGAATGTCTCTGGACATCGACTCGGAACCGCCGAGGTTGAAGGAGCAATCGGGCAGCATGAGGCGGTCGCAGAAGCAGCCGTCGTCGGTTACCCGCACGACATCAAGGGGCAAGGTATCTACGCCTATGTCACGCTGATGACGGGTGAGGCTCCGTCTGATACGGTAGAAACCGGTATCAAACTGGCGGTACGGCAACATATCGGTCCTATCGCCACGCCTGATAAGATCCAGTTTACACCCGCATTGCCGAAGACGAGATCCGGAAAAATTATGCGGCGTATCCTCCGAAAGATAGCCGAAGGCGACATCTCTGAACTCGGTGATACCTCAACGCTTGCTGATCCAACGGTCGTTGATGCTTTGGTTGAAGGTAGACAGTAGATTTGCGTATCGCATTTATAATGAATGAGGGACAGAAATTGGCATCAGCACACAATATTGTAGACGAGTTGAAGAAACAAGGCATTACGCATGCCATAGGCGTTCCCGATAACGGGAGCGCGCGGATTTATGAAATTTTGCGGGCAGAACCCGATATCGAAGTTATCACGGTAACCCGTGAGGGTGAGGCGTTTGCTATTGCCTCTGGGTTGTACGTGGGTGGTAGAAAACCCGTCATCATCATTCAGAATACAGGCTTTCTGGAGTCCGGCGATGCCATCCGAGGTACTGTTGTTAACATGCAAGTCCCTGTAGTCGTGTTTATTGGTTATCGTGGGTATCACAACCGCGACGCAAATGGAAATTGGATCGATTCTGTAGCAACCTTTCTTGAACCGACGCTGAAAGCGTGGAATTTGCCTTATGAAATGTTGGAGACGGATGACGATATTTCGTGTATCAGTAGAGCGTTTGAAACAGCTGCGACCACTTCGTTTCCTGCAGCAGTACTACTGGTCGGACATGCTACATAGTTTGCTGTGGTTATAATTTGGTAACTATGAAGTAAGTGCGAAATAATGGATAAATTTCGATAAAAAGTGAGGTTATACGGCTTTTTTTTATAGTATTTCATTTTTTTTTAAACATTTTACTTGACAAAGCGTTTAAAGAGAATGTATCATTAATCTTTGTTTATCAAAATCTATAGATAAGGAGAGGAGAACAATGGAAGCCGAGTATTTCGGTGAAACTGCTAATATAGGAAATGTTGAATCTTATATGGATCCGGCATTTCCGATGGAAGAGACAGAGTATTCTGAAAATTCTAAGGGGAGCGATCGGACAGCACTCACGAGTTGGCTCCGAAGCGTAGCAGGTCATCGCTTATTATCACGAGAAGAAGAAGTTGAATTAGCGAAACGGATTGAAGCCGCGGAGGCACAGCCACTGGACGAACTACTGGAAGTATTAGTAAAAGTTGAACTATTATCTCCCAAGGTGAAAGTGGAACTGGTGAAACAGATTGGAGCCAACGAGGACGAACCGCGAGAAGCAGGCGATGAATTGTTAGAAATATTATCGAAACACAACCTGTTGTCCCTTGAGAGAAAAGAGGAACTGGCGAAGCAGATTAAACCTGGTGGTAATGCCGCACGCAATACCTTAGTGGATGAATTACTAAACATTCTGGTGCAATCTGATACGTTACCTGACGAGCAGAAGAGAGAGCTGGCGGAACGGATTGAAGTTGCTGAGATCGAAGCACACAGCGCACGAGATGAATTAGTCCAGGCCAACCTGCGGCTCGTTATTTCTATTGCCGTTAAATATCAGGGCCACAATGTCCCACTTGAAGATTTGATTCAGGAAGGAAATATCGGACTCATTAAGGCGGCAAGTAAATTTGATTATCGGAAGGGGTTTAAATTCAGCACTTATGCTATCTGGTGGATTAAGCAGGCGATCATGCGCACGCTTGATAATTTCTCTCGTTCGATTCGTTTACCTTCCTATATCGTCGCGAAGATGAATAAATTTGATTCTATCTATGCCACGTTGTGCCAAGAGTTACAACGTGAACCCAGACGCGATGAGATAGCGGAGGCTTTGGATCTCACTGTTAATCAGGTTGAAGAGATTCTTACCTTTAACGCTGATGCGATTTCCATGGATTTGCCACTCAGCGATGAACGTTCCGCTTCAACGTTAGGTGATTTAATCGAAGACCCCACTACCAGTGGAGAAGACGGTCCCATCGCCGAATTGATTAACGCCGATCTGATCGCTCAATTTCTTGACAAGCTACCCGAACGCGAGCAGACAGTCCTGAGGATGCGGTTTGGACTTGAGGACGGAGAACGGAAAACGCTCCGAGAAATTGGGGTTGCTTTGAAGGTTACGCGGGAACGGGTCCGGCAGCTTGAAATAGACGCACTCAAAAGATTGAATAATCTTTATAAAGAAATGAGCGAATTTCAATATGAAGAAATGAGTGAATTTCGATCTGCGTCCTCCAGAGCCGCATAAATATCAATCACGGAAGGCGACTATGAAGAATTTCTTGAAGAAGTTCACCGGAACCGAAACTCCTTTGCTTGAAGTTACGGAAGCCGCACAAGAGAAAATTCACGCAGTCATACAAACTGAGGAAGTTGAAGTCGAAGGGCTACGGATTGGTATCCAAGGTAGAACCGCTACCGCTTTCCAGTACAGCCTCGGTTTAGCTACCGAAGTTCAAGACGATGATATTATCGTCGATTGTGAGAGTTTTAAAGTCCTCGTCGATGCAGAAAGTGCACCTGATCTCAAAGGGGCTGTTATTGATTATGTCGAGGACCTGAATTCCAGCGGCTTTAACATTGAGAATCCCAATGCGCCTACATGGGACAATCCGAAAGCACAGGAGATTCAAAAACTTATTGATGAACGTATCAACCCAGCTGTCGCTGCACACGGCGGACAGATAGAGCTCCTGAACGTTGAGGAGGACTCTATCTATATTCACATGGGCGGTGGCTGTCAAGGTTGTGGGATGGCGAGTGCCACCCTCAAACACGGCATTGAAGCCATGATTCAGGAAGTTTTCCCTGAGATTAAGCATGTCGTTGATACGACTGATCACGCTGCTGGGGATAACCCATATTATTCCCCAAGCAAAGGCTAAAACAGACGGGCGGGTTTCTACATCTGCCCGTTTCTGTTTTTAACTTACTATAACATGGGCACCCGAATTATTCGCTCGCGTTATAAAACATGAACCCCCATTGGGAAGCGTTTTCAGGAATGCTTCTGTCTCCCGCTTCAGTTCCCCGATTTCCGCACCTAATACACAAATCGCAGGTCCCCAACTGCTAACGCCAGCACCGAAGGCACCAGTAGTGCTTAGGAAGTCGAGTGTGCGTTGCAACTCATCCCCTTGTGCATCAATTTCCACCCGCTTCCATCCAAATTTCTGGATACGATTTAAAGCGTTGCCGAAGTTAGACATATCTCCTTCGATGAGAGCCGGGAGTATTTGGAGTAGGAGTATATGGGATAGTTTTTGGGCAATCCATTCCGGTTGCGGACACAGCGTCTGGAACAATTCTATCTCTGCTTCGCCGTAAATCCTCGAACAATTTGGCATCACAATCAGCATCGGTGCTTCTGGAAATGGGGAACGCAGTAGGATAGGAGGGGGTGGAATATCCCCCACGGCAGAAGAAGGTAGGAAGGAAGCCTTCTGGTCTGGAAAACGGTGCCCGCCATCTACGATGAAGCCACCTGTGTCGAACGCTGCAATACCGATACCTGAAGTGCCACCGCGTCCGACGATGCTTGCGAGTTCTTGAACGTCCAAACCGAGTTCATACAGGACATTGACGGCTTGTGCAACACCAAGCGCGAGTTGTGTGCCCGACCCGAAGCCACAATGCATCGGGATTTCGGTTTCAAGCGTTAATTTAATACCGGGAAATGGATGGGTTTTTTGAAGGCGTTTGAGAGCAGAATATGCGCGGTCGCGGTATACAGAGGCAGCCACATCAATGACGTTTGCCCGTTCAGCGACGATTTGAAAATTTGGATCGGTAATTGCTAAACCGAAACCGCCATCAATACGTCCCAGCGCGCCGTTCAAATCAAGCAGCGAAAAATGTAACCGGGACGGTGTGGTAATTCTGACATGGTGCATAGTTGGATCGGGTTTGGTAGGCTTATAGGCGCGACGGGTGAGTAGTGCCTATAAGAAGTCGGGCGTGCTTGAAAGCACGCCCATTCGAGGTTCATCTATTCGGCATCCGTGCCATTATGTCCATTTTTCCTAACATCCCGCTCGATTAAACCGTCTCGGATATGCAACACACGTTTAGCATGTTCCGCGACTTCGGGTTCGTGGGTCACCATAATGATAGTGTTGCCCTCGTCGTTAAGTCGGTTGAAAATAGCCATGATTTCAGTACCAGAGCGAGTATCTAAGTTACCTGTCGGTTCATCAGCAAAGATCATCGACGGTCTGTTGACTAAGGCGCGCGCAATTGCAACGCGCTGGATCTGTCCACCCGATAACTCCGTTGACTTGTGATCCACGCGATCCGCTAAGCCGACTGCCTCTAAGGCTTCAAATGCCCGCCGTTTCCGCTCCTTTCTGCCCAAACCCGAGTAGATGAGGGGCAGTTCAACGTTGTTGAGCGCACTCGTCCGTGGCAGTAAGTTAAACGACTGAAACACAAATCCGATCTTCTTATTTCGGATGTCTGCCAGACGATTGTCCGAAAGTTTGCCGACCTCTTCGCCTTCGAGGAAGTACTCACCCGATGTTGGGGTCGCGAGACATCCGAGGATATCCATCATCGTTGACTTCCCAGAACCCGATGGTCCCATAATCGCAATGAATTCGCCTGATGTAACCGTGAAGGTCACGCCCCGCAAAGCATGCACCTGGACATCACCCATTTGGTAAACTTTCGTCAAATCTTTTACATCTATTAACACAACATTTCCTCCTTAGCATTGCTGACATGAAGCTAAAGATATGTCTAAATTTATGAACCTTTTTTTGAGCCTTTTCTTTCTGACGTAAGATAAAAAAAGGAATGCAGTTTATCTGTACTAACAATCACGCAAATTTATTTGTCTTCTTCATCGTCCGAAGTTTTTTCGCCTTTGGTTAATTCTTGCATGGAAGGTACAAAAACGCGATCACCTTCTTTCAAACCACCAGTGATTTGAAAATGTGTATTGTTCCGCTGCCCAATTGTAATGTGGGTTTTAACCCCTTTTTGTTCCTTGTTGTTTTTATTCGATTCACCCGTATCCAACATGACAAAGTATTGCCGTTCGCTGCTTACTTCGGCTTCCACACCGGAGAGCACATTCCCGTCTGCAATAACGATGCTAATCTCTATCGGACCCGTCCGCAAACCTTTTTGGTCGCCTTCAAGCAAAATTTCGAGATTACCGCGATCCTGCTCCGGTAAAATTTTACCGACACTGCCAGCGAACTCTTTTCCGACCAGATTCCGAATTTTGAGTTCCTGACCTTCTCGGAATCGTCCCAAATCACCTGGATTGACTTTCGCTTTGACAGTAAAAATCTCAGGACTCAATACTGATGGTATCGGAAGTTGCAAAATATCCGATTCTTCAAACACAATGATGTCTACATCAGCAGACATCCCGGGCAGTAGTTCCGGCGGTGAACCGATAACTTCTACATCTACCTCAAATGTAATCACAGAACTCTGGTTTTGTGGCCCTCGCGGTGTCGCACTCGGTGAAATTTCACTCACCTGCCCCGGAAAGTTACGATTCGGGTAACTATCCACGCTAATCTCGGCACGTTGCCCTAACTGTATTTTCCCGATCTCTACTTGATTGATTTGTGTTCTGACGATCATCTGGTCAAGATCGGCGATCCGCATGATCGGGTCGCCACGTGAGAAGGCGGAACGTCCGGAGGTAATAATTTCCCCCTCTTCTACAATGAGGCGTGTAATCGTACCACGGATAGGAGCAGTGACGGTTGTCCAGTTGTAACGCTCCTCTTGCGACTTGAGTCGACTTTCTGCTTCAAGTCGGCTTGCCTCTGCGCCGACCTTGGCGTGTTTCGCCAATGCTTTTTGTTGTTCTATTGTTTCTTGTATCTGGTCAAGGCGAGTCTGCGCGTCCTCAAGTTCTGCTTTGTACTGCTTACGTTGTGCCTTTAACGATTCTTTGAGCGTATTGACATTTTTTTCATTCAAATCAAGCGTCGAGCGTCTGCTCTCAATCGCTTGCTCCATTGCTTTGATGTTTTCTTCTTGAGATTTTATCGTTTCACGTTGCGAATCGACCTCTTTTAGAGAAGTGTCATAATTCGATCTGGCGATGATCAACTGTTTTTGTGAATCTTCTAACGCCTGTTTTGAAATGAGTTGTTTATCGAACAGTTCCTTATTTCGTTCGTGTTCTGATTCTGTTGTCTCGTAGGAGATTTTTGCCGATTCAACTGTTGTCTGCGCACGTTCAAGCGTCAGTTTCGCTTGTCCTAACGCAATTTCTGCTTGTTTAAGTCCAATAATATCCTGATTTAGGGAATTTTGGGTCGTAGCGACGAGCGTTTCGGCTTCCGTTATCCGCTGCTGTGTTGTCGCAACGAATGAATCTAATGTGGCTTGTGCCTTAAGTACCGAATTTTGTGCCTGTGCAAGGTTGCTGTCCTGCTGTTTGTCAGTGATCTCAATCTGGAGTTCTGCGCGCCTAAGTTCAGCATCGCGAGCTTCGAGATTCGCCTCAGCCTGCTTCTTTTGCTCTAAAATTTGTTCATCATCAATGCGGAGGAGCGGATCTCCTATTTCCACTTTTTGTCCTTCGTCAACGAGGATTTCGATGATCTCACCCTCAACATTTGACCGGACATCCACCTCAAGGAAAGAACGCAAATTGCCCGATTCACGCACTCTCACGCGGAACTCCCCACGCCGAACAACCTCTTGTTTAACCTCTTCGTCTTTCTTCTGTTGACCGAAACTGAAATTCATCCGGGTCGCGCCGATTGCTCCAACAGCAATAACGACAACGGCAAGTGCCCCGATAATGAACCACTTTTTTCGACTCTTCATGGTTATTGTAAGACTCCCATTGCGTCTTGCAGACGGGTCTGTGCAATTTTGTAATCGTAAAAGGCATTCACCTGATTCGTCAATGCCTGTGCGTAGCTTGTTTGGGCATCCAGCAATTCAAGCAGAATCGCTTTGTCCACATCGAAACGTCCTTGAATCACATCCAAACTCAGTTGTGCATTATTAACCTGCGCTTTGGAGATGTCAAGAGAGGTTTCACTCCGTTTCAAATTTAGGTAGGCTTGTCTGACGGCAAGTGCCACGTTCCGTTCCAAGTCGCTCGCATTTTCGCGGGTCTGCTCTAACTGCATATTTATTTCTTTAACGCGATTGCTCAAAATACCGCCGTCAAAAAGCGTGAAGTTTAGTGAGGCACCAATGCTCCAGCTCCGAAAGTCAGAGAAATTTTCGCGCTCCCGGAGGTAATCGTCAAGATTCACATCGTAACTGGCATCCGCATTCAACCGGGGCCACCGTTGTAATTTTGCCAAGGTTAGACTCCATTCTTGCACTCTTAATTGTGCCTGAAGTTCTTGGAACTCTGGACGATTGTCAAGTGCTGTCTGGATGGCTTCTTCGATCGGCATCTCTATCCGTTCAATGGTCCCTCGGTCTTGATACAACTGATATGCTTCATCAACCGAAACGGTAAGCAGCACGCCTGGGTCCAACCCGAGGAGCCGTGGCAGGGTTGCCTGTGCAATTTGAAGTGAATTTTGGTTATTGAGCAAACTTAATTGGTCGTTTGCTTCGCGAACTTCAGCAGTGGCAATATCTGCCGGGATAAGGGAACCCGCCTCTACGAAATCCCGCGTGCGTCGTGTATTCTCTTGAGACCTCGCCAGGATCTGCTCACTCACGCTGACGAGCTCCTGCGATTGGATGACATCATAGTAAGCTTGGGTAATATCAAGAATTAGACCTTGTTTAATACCTTCATTGCGGCTCACTGTCGCATTCAAATTCTCTTTCGCTTGTGCAAAGCCACCTTCGCGCTGACCGTTGTCCCAGATCGTATATTGTCCGCGTAATCCTAAATTATAGTTTTCGGGTTCAAATCCGAAATCGATCTGGTCAGAAAAGTCGTAACTACCAGTCGCAAAGATTTGTGGAAAATAGTCAGCGCGTGCAGTGTTCACGCGAAGTTCTTGGATCGCAAGGTTCAAGCGCGCATTTCGCATGCTTGACGCTCTTTCCAAACCTATTTGAATACACTGCTCAAGCGTTAAAGGTTGCGATAAATCCACCTCGCCGCCGGGTTCTTGCGCACCTATACTGAAAGTTATCGCTAATTGCGCAATCAAGATAATTTTTAACAATGGGTTTCGCGGACCCGCAAGTTTTGACAAAACAGTAAACTTAATTTTCCCGTGAATCATTAAAATCTCCTTGTCCATACCGATGCTTGTGTCGATTCAACACTTTCTATTCTCAAGTTTTGGGAACCCACGGATTACACCAAAACCATATCATCATATATATTATGACGTTGACGCGAGCCCCTTCAATTTCGCTCGATGGTCGCCCTAATTTGTAAGCACAATTTCTAACCGCGCCCCTTAATCCTGATACAGACGCTTCGCTTCAAAATAGGAAATTTTGGAAATTTGCAAGCTGCACTAAGAAACCTTAATCTATAATCTTTTGACGCAGTTTTTCACTAAACGTTTAGACATTTTAACATCTAATGGGGTTCTTTTTTCTTGAAATCGTTCATGATTTTTGTTAAACTAATCCGTTAAGTAGACGCTAAACATAATTTGTGAGTAGAACCTATGCTGAAACCTAACACGATTTTCGCTGCCATTTTTATCTGTATAGCACTTGTTATCGCTATATCTGTACCAGCGTTTTCGGTTGATTCTGGCGTACACTGGTTGATTGTGGATGCAACCCCGGATGCACGTGCACATGAACTGCTGAATTCACTTACTGAACTCCTAACAACGCGGGGACAGGTGCCGAGTGAGCAGATCCATCGTCTTGAAGGGGATGTTGTTACCACGCAAGAGATTTACGCTTCGCTTCAAGAAGTTGGGCAGCAAGTACAGCCGGATGGTACCCTAATCTTTTTCTACCACGGGATGGTTGCTAAACTTAGACGTCCGAACGCCTTGCAGCTCCTAATCCCGGGTGATTCCCAAACGATTCAAGATACAACCCTAAATCAGTGGTTTAGAGAATCTTTTCAAGGGCGCGCAGTTGTTATACTTGATGGATACTCCGATGATACAGACCTAAATACTTACTATGCCAACCGTGAGATCCTCGGAAGTGCTGCCCTGAACGTGATTCAATTGGCATCACAAGTGGATGCTACGAGAACCCTTCGGGTACTCAACGACGCACTCGCTGCTGACACGACTGATACGGATCAGAACAGACAGATTAGTATCATTGAGGCGTTTGAATTGTTCCGGATAGATGAGGAACTCCCTAACGGCGTGCTTGCACCAACGGGTGATGTTGAGGCAGCACTCCTCAAACTCAGTCCGGCGATTAAGGTTGAGACCTTTCCTGATGGTGCGCAAATTTCTATTAACGACGTAGATGTTGGAACCACACCGGCACTCATCACGGAGAACTTGCAGCAGGGCACTTCTACAGTATCGGTTAAGAAATCTGGTTACCACATTCCCCTCCCAAAAGTTGCCGAATTGCAATTGGTACTCGGTGAGTCTGTCCGCATGGGATGGGTACTGCAACCTATTGCTATACGTGGGACTGTCGTAGGTGTTGAGAGTCAACCGGTCACTGGGACAATCGTTTGGATTGGTGGTACAACACACCAGCAGACGCTTGAGGCAGATGGTGCTTACCGCTTTGACGATTGGAAGGATTCAGAGTTACTTACACTCGGTGAGACTTACACGCTTCACGCAAAACAGGGGGATCTGAGTTATGAAGCCCTTACTTTCACGTTTGATGGCTATACCGATATAGAACATACTATTCAACTTGTTAAACGGACGTGGTTTGAAATCGCACAGATCGCCTTTGATCAAAACGACCATCAAGGCGCGATTATCGCGTTTCAGAACGGGATTGAACAGACTACGGATTTCCCACAGATGTCCCCAGAATTAACGGTTTTACTTCTCAGTTCCTTCGCCGATGCGCTCGACAAACAGGACGTTCACGATGTCAATACGCTGGTTGTTACAGCGAAACTTGCCGAACAACACGGACAGCCAGACCTCGCAAAAAGGTATTGGCAAGAGTTAAAAGCGAAGGCGCGAAAAGGAACACCGGCTGCAGAACTCGCGAGCCAACGCCTCTGGGAACTCAATCGCGCCCGTTATCTTTTCAATATTGGTCTCGTTGTTGTCGTTGTAATTCTCATCGCATCTGGCGCGTGGACGTATTACAGATACCGGAAAACGAGGCAGGCAGCTTCATAGAAGAAGATATAGGGACAGGCTCGAAGGCTCTGTCCCTATGTGTCTAAACCCCTTCTTAGTGACGATACCTCTCCCCAATCAAATTATTCGCAGCTCGGACTGGACGGAAGAGCGTTTGGCGTTTCGCAGGCATTTCTGCTAACAATTTCGGATGTGGATCCCAGTCGTGCCACTTGCTATTCACTGTATTGTAGCAACTGAAAATAGCCAACCGATTGTTATCTGCATTCGTCCATTGATGCGTGCTATGCGTCAGTGCCTCTGTGAAAAATAGCAGGGAGCCAGCAGGACACTCGTACGTATCCCAGACAGGGGAATCTGGACTCTGGATTGTGTCCGGTGCTGTGTAGACCGCCTTATGACTCGCTGTAATAAATAATGTGCCGCCTTGTCGGTATTTCACTGGGTTTAGTTCCCAAACAACACGGGTTAACCCGCTGTGTGCCTTGCCTGGGATACACCGATAGAGATGAGAGTCACCCGGAAAACGGAGCATTCCGTTTCCGTTGTGCGGTCCGAAATTTCCGTCACCAACAGTCCGATAGAACAGGCTACACGACTCCATCCGGAATCCATAGCACTCCTGACTCGATAGCGCAGGATGCGCCACGAACTCGTTCAGGAAGCCCACAACATTGGGGTGATCCGATAAACGTTGTAACGGACCACCAAGCGGAGAACGTTCATGCTCTGGAATTGACTCTGGATCGTGACGGAGTCGATGACCGAATTCTTGCATCTCCGCAAGCTCATCACCCGACAGCACGCCTGGAACTAAGAGCCAACCGCGCATATCAAAAAGATACTTCTGTTCTTGCGTCGGTGCGACAACAGGGGTGCCATCAGCGGTCGTCGCAGTGAGTTGGGCATCTGCGTTCTCTAAGTCAAGTGCCGATCCGAGGTTTTTGTCAACAATGAAGGGGTTGCTGTGATGTATAACTTTTGCCATTTTTTTAACTATTCGCTCCTGGGCTGCCCTCCAAATGTAAAGCAAAGACAAATTCCTCGCTAATCACTCGGAATTTCATTTCGGGCAGGTTTTCGGTGAAGTTACAGTGTTTCCTATAAAATTGCGAGAGACTAAAAAAAAGCAGAACTCACATTCCTGATCTCTACGATTGTTTAGTGATTTTGTCCTTCCTACGCAGCCTTGGCGCGTTTAAGGGCATCTTCAGAAACTGTAAGCGTCTTCTCAATATCTTCATCCGTATGCGACATCGACATAAACCAGATATGTCCTTCAGGTAGGTACAAACCGCCATCTAAAGTCGCTTCATAGAAGGTTTTATGGAAACGTTGTTGGCGTTCGTTGCTGCTGTCGGTGTTCAATCCGAAGTAAGGCATCGGACCGATACCACCAATCCGGGCATTCTCAATACCGAGGCGTGCTACCATCTCCCCGTAGCCGTCGAGTAGTTTCTGTCCCTGTTTCCACATGAATGCCACACCGTCTTTCGCCTCAAGTTCTTCTATCGTGGCGATTGCGGCAGCAACAAGGGAGACCTCTCCGTGGAAAGTTGCGGCTACCCAGACATCGCCGACCTCGTCCATGATTTCCTTTTTACCGACAACGACAGCGGTCGCAAAACCGTTGGCGAGTGCTTTTCCAAAAACGGACATGTCAGGAGTGACACCGAAGTATTCCTGGGCACCGCCCAAAGCGTAGCGGAATCCTGTTTTGACTTCATCAAAAATCATCAACGCCCCGTTAGCATTCACGAGTTTCTTTGCTTCTTCGAGGAAGTTATCTTTCGGAAGATCGTGCCCAGAGGGTTCCATAATCAGACACGCGATCTCGTCAGGGTGCGCTTTGAAAAGGTCAGCGAGTCCTTCAAGGTCGTTGAAATCGACACTGAGTGTAGATGTGGCAGCGCTCGGCAGATGTCCGCGGGCGTGGCTACACCAATCGTGCCATCCGTGATAACCGGAACGAATCACCTTTTCTCTACCCGTATATGCCCGTGCGAACTTAATCGCACCCGTCGTTGCATCTGAACCGCCAACAAAGTAGCCAACCTTGTCAGCCGATGGGATAATCTCAACCAACTTTTCGGCAAGTTCCACCTCAAGCGTATGCCCAAAATTGTAGACATTACCGCGTTCAACGAGATGCTTTGTGACTGTCTCAATCACGGTAGGATAGGCGTGTCCAAGGATCATCGGTCCGTATCCCATCAGATAATCAATATAGTCATTCCCATCGGCATCCCAAAAATGCGCGCCTTTCGCACCGGCAATCATAACGGGTTTCGGCGGTTGGCTTTGCTTATGCGGTTGACCGCCGCCAACCAGTGCAGCTCCGGCGCGTTTCTGCCATGCCAATGATTTTTCAAAACTTCGTCCCATCCTAAAACCTCCAAGTTCGTGCTATAGCCGTGAGGATTGACCCCAATTTTCTCACTATTTTATCATAATTTCAGATTTGATAGGAAAATTTCTTGAAAATTCCACAATTGTATGGAATAATTATTAACGTGAACTCAGTCTATTCGTAGCATAAACTTTTAGTTTGTGCCTTATGGGTATGACCCTTCAAGCGACTTCAACCTTTAAATCGAACTCACGTTAATTAGAATAATCAGATACTTGTCACCAGCCTTTATAGCAGGTCTCGAAAAAGAGGAAGGAGCAAGAAATGGCAGAACACCTCCTGACAGATGCGCAGATGCGGCATTTTATCGTGAACGGGTTCGTCACCGTTCCAACCGAGCTGTCCGCACAGTTTCACGATGCAATCTATGAGAAGACGATGACCGTCTTTGATAAGGAAGGTAATCCCGGTAATAACCTTGTGCCGCGGATACCCGAAATTCAGAAAGTGCTGGACGACCTGAACGTTAAAGGTGCTTTGACAAGTCTGCTTGGTGCCGACTCCTACATGCAACCGCACCGCCATCCGCACTATAATCCACCGGGTAGCAAAGGGCAGGGAATGCACCAAGACGGTGGAAAACGTTGGTCGCATCATACACGTAGGTTACTCGTCTTTTATTATCCGCAAGATACTCCCTTAGAACTCGGTCCGACGGGTGTCGTGCCGATGAGTCACTATTATAGCACCCGTGAAGGCGCAGAAATCTCACCCGAACAGCCGATCGTTGGCAAAGCGGGAACAGTCGCCTTCGCAAACTACGACCTCTGGCATCGTGCCATGCCTAATAGTAGCGATAAGAGACGCTACATGATGAAGTTTCTCTATGCACGGATGTCGGAGCCGCAGGAACCTACGTGGGCAAATAAGGAGACCGACTGGACCAATGGCTCTCTTGTAGGACCCGCCGAGCATCAGGAAATGTTTCGACACCTCTGGAACTGGCATCGAGGTGTTGAAGATATTGATAGGCACAAAACGTCGAATGGGGACTCACTGTCCGGTTTAATCAGTGCGCTCAACAGTACATCGGAATCGGTAGGATTACAGGCGGCTTATGAATTACCCCGGTTTGGGGAGGAGGCAGTGCCTGCGTTAGTGCAGTGTTTACAAGATGAATCGGAGATGACGCGCCGAAACGCCTGTTATGCCCTCAACGCAGTAGGAACCCCGGCGGTTGAACGCTTGCGGGACGCATTGAAAGATTCCTGTGAATACGTTCGCTGTAACGCAGCCGAGGCACTGGGGGACTTGGGGAATAACGCAGAACCGGCGATACCTACACTCATCGAAACACTTAAAGACCCTTCAGGTAATGTCCGTGCTCGTACAATCGAGGCATTAGGCACAACGAGTCAGACGAGTTCAATCGCTGTTCCTGGCGTTGTGAAGGCGTTAGAAGATGAAAACCTTGGCGTTCGCCGGAATGCTGTCTTCGCCTTGGCGCGGATTGGTAAAGATGCCCCCGGAGCAGTTGACGGATTGCGAAGTGTCCTATTTGATGAGAACCGTTATGTCCGCGGCGATGCCGTGCATGCGCTCTACCGTATCGGAACACCCGCAGCAAAAGCTGTCTTACTTCACCACCTCGAAACGACACGCTGGTGTCCGCTAACTTCAGGAGAGAGCACCTTTTAGGAATTCAGTTTTCTCAGGCACGGTAGGTGCGGTTTGTAACCGCACCGATCTTCCTTCTAAGTAAAAAATTCTTCGTTATACGGACGGACATCTACTTCAAAAGTCCACGAACTCCGTTCCTGCTGTATCAAAGCCCAGTAGGTATCCGCAATCGCATCGGGTTCAAGGAGCGGTTCATTTTCTCTGAGTTTATAGCGTTGCCTCACTCCAGGGGTGTCGATAACACCGTCAATAATGATGTGCGAGACATGGATGCCCTGCGGACCGACTTCACGCGCAAGTGCCGATGCTAAACCGCGTGTAGCATACTTCGCACTGCTGAACGCCAGCGCACCCGCCCTACCGCGGACAGCAGACGTTGCACCTGTGAAGAGTATATTCCCGCCACCTTTCTGAAGCATCCCCGGTACGACCTGTTTTGAACAGAGAAAACCACCGAGCGTGCATACGCGCCACGCACCCTCAAACGCTTCCGGTGTGAGATCGGCGAAGCTCCCCCACGCAGCGTTCCCTGCATGGTTCACAAGAATGTCCGGATCGCCGAGTTCCTCTCGAATACGCGCAAAACTTGCTGCGACTTCTTCGGCTTCGGCAACATCTGTCGGGATAGGTATGACTTTACGACCAGATTCTGCCAACCGTGTGGAGAGATTTTTAATGTAGGCGGATGAACGGGACAGAAGGGCTACGTCGCAGCCTTCCTGTACAAATTTACGGGCGAGAGCAGCCCCTAAGCCAGGGCCCACACCCGCAATAACTGCTGTTTTTTCCATATTAATTCCTTCTTATAGTGAATGTTAGGATTAACCCAAGTTGTCACCTTTTTATCCAAATGACATCGCTCTGACCGCTGACTGCTATTCATGTCTAAGTGCATCAATCGGGTGGAGTTTCGATGCTTTCCACGCCGGATATGCACCGAAAAAGATGCCTACCAACGCGCTGACAACAAAGGAGACAATGCCGTATACCGGCGAGACAAGGGTTCGCCACTCCCAGAACGATGTCACCAATTCTGCACCGCCTACGCCGACACCAATTCCAATGACCCCTCCTACAACTGCAAGGCTTGTAGATTCGACAAGGAACTGAACGAGAATATCGGAGCGTTGTGCCCCAACGGCTTTGCGTAACCCAATCTCTTTCGTCCGTTCTGTCACAGAAACTAACATAATATTCATAATACCAATACCACCAACAACTAACGATACCACAGCAATTCCCAAAATCAGGTTAGTGAAGGTTTGGTTTGATTCTTCGAGTGTTTCCATGAATTCTGCTTGGTTGCGTATGTGAAAGTCAAGTTCTTTGTTTACGGGAATTTCATGCTGCTTTCGGAGGAGTTCGGTTACCTCCGTTTCTGCTGCTTCGATGAGTTTATCGCTGTTCGCTTGTATGCTAATACTTGATAGATACTCCTCTCCGAAGACGCGTTTCATAGCGGTTGAATACGGAATGAAAACCTGATCATCCGGGTTTCGCCATCCACTTGCCCCTTTCTCTTTCATGACCCCTACGACATGGAAACCGACATTCTTAATTTTCACAGTCTTGCCGACGGGGTCCATATTCTCAAAGAGGTTATCAACAACAGTTTTGCCAAGCACACAAACGCGTTCACGGTATCGGATCTCACTGTCTGTAAAGAAGCGTCCGTTCTCAACCGTGAAGTTTGCCGTGACGAGATACGCAGCGGATGTCCCAACAATGGTCGTGTTCACATTTCTGTTGAGATATTTCACTTGGGCACGGCTGCTAACTTCGGGTGTAACATGACCAAAAGTCTGTCCGCGCGCTTCTAATGCCTCCATATCCGCAACAGTAAGGCTTTTGCGCGCATCCGCAGAACCGCGTCCACGAGTTCTGCTTTGCCCTGGACGAACAGCAAGAATGTTTGCACCCAGCGTCTGAATCCGTTCTGTAACGTCGGCTTTCGCGCCTTCTCCAATTGAAGTCGTCGTTATAATCGCCCCAACCCCGATGATGACCCCTAACATCGTTAACATAGACCGGAGTTTATTCGCCAATAAGGCACTTAATGCGTTTGCAAGACTTTCTAATATGCTCATAGTGTTCCCTCCTATGCCTCTGACCGCGGTAGGTGCGATTTTGCGGCGTACTCGCCTAAATGCGATGTGCATTCTAACCGCACCGGATCTTGCGAATGTATTTTTTTATTTCATTAACGACACCAGCAAGCCGATTGATAAACCTATCGTCCACCACGGCCGCCGCCACCGGTCATTCGACGCATCGTAGAAGCCGGGTTCTGCATCATGCGCCGCCGCCAATCTTCACCACCGCCACCACCGCCAGGTCCAGCACTCCCGATTACAACGGTATCCCCTTCGGCAAGCCCGGAGATGATTTCGATTTTGTCAAAACTGTTGACACCTGTAACAATCGGCTGTGGTCGTCCGGGTTGTCCATCTGCTCCAATAATTCTGACCATTTTCCTACCTCGCATATCAAGCACGGCTTCAGTTGGTAGTGTGAGAATACCCATTCTGTTAACAGCTGAGATCTGGACGGTGGCATTCATACCCGGCTTAAGGAACGGTATCTTTGACTCTTCAGCTTCTGCTGCCGGTTCAGGTTGCGTAGGTGCTTCCTCAAAGAAGCCTCCGAAAAGTCCACCCCAATCGTCTTCATCCGCTTCCTTTTCCGCCTTAGCAACAGGTTGTTCCTCTGTTAGGGTCGCTTGCGCCGGGGTTTCTTGCGAGCCAGGTCTTGACCTTTCACCTTCACCAGTACCACCTTCTGCCTGGCGTTGTTGGCGCATTGCACGGAAACGTTCCCGCTCTTCCTCAGTCATATTCGCGAAGTCTGGACGGGCACCCTCACCTTGTCCCTGCCATCTGCCGGCACCCCTTCCCGCGCCTTGCCGTGTGCTTGTCGCTTCCACATTTTTCAACTCAGAGGTCACTTCAAACGTTGTCACGTTCTGAATCGCTTGTCCCTGTGGAGCAATTTTCAAGACTTCCCCTTGGAACGGCGTATCGGGATAGGCTTCGACAGTGATTGTCACAGGCTGCCCGATCTCTATCTTACCGATATCCGTTTCGTCAACATCTGTCACAACATAGACGGTGTCGAGGTCAGCCATCGTAACAAGCGTTTGCCCTTCTTCTGAGGCGAGTGAGGAGAGACGCGAAGTGATTACCTGCCCCTCTTCAACCAATTTTTCGAGGATCGTTCCGGAAATAGGGGCTTTGATAACAGTATCGTTATACTCGATTTGACGCAGTTCCAGCTGCGTTTCACTCCGTTTGACAGATGAGCGTGCGGTCTCCAGGTCGCGTTCTTTACGTTCAATCTGTTTTCGATTTGCTTCTGTAAGTTTCAAAGACTCTTCAGCCTGTACAATCCGTTGCTGCTGAAGTTCAATATCCATATCTCGTGTGGCTTCCGCTTCAACGCGTTCTTCAGCGATTTCAAGATTGAATTCTGCCTTTCTAATATCGGCTTGCCCCAATTCAAGTTCAGCCTCAGTCGCGGGCTTCTCTACCAATTTCAGGTTTTCTTCAGCAGAGCGATGCCGTGCTTCTGCCGATTTCAGTTGTGCCTCTGAAGATTCTAACGCCGCCTGAGAGATGAGTTCTTTCTCGTAAAGCGTCTTATTCCTTTCATGCTCCGCAGTTACCAAGTCTAAATTCGCCTTTTCCTGTTCTAAGGAAGATTGTGCGCGCTGCTTATTTTCATCGCGTACCTCATCGGAGGTGAGCAATTTATACCGAATTTTGGCAATATTAAGGCTGTTTTCCGCATCCATGACACCGCGAGCATTTGCTATCTTCTCAAGGCGGATCTCTTCCTGTAGTTGAACAAGGCGTTGTTTGGCTTCAGCCAGGGATTCTTGTGCCTGACGAATCTGGATTGCCGACTGTTCTTTCTGGAGCTGGAGGTCGATCTCTGCCTGTCGCAAGCGCGCTTGTGCCGATCTCAGATCCGCTTGAGCCTGCTCCAGACTAATCTGAACGTAAGTGGTTTCAATGACCGCAATGATGTCATCTTGCTCGACGTAATCACCCGCATCAACATTGAGTTTTAGAATCTTTCCGCTCGCTTTGGAACTGACCTTAACAATATTCAACGGTTTGATAGTCCCCGTTGCGTCAATCGTAACTGCAATATCACCGCGTTCAACCATCGCTGTCTTTATTGCTGAGGCGTCAGGGCTGCCTGCTTCGTCTTTGGTTGCGAATACCATGCGTCCCACAACAACCGCGACTGCTATAACCAGCACAGCTGCACCAACAATCGCAATAAGTTTCCATTTTCCCATTATAGATACCCCTCTTAATAGTAAGACGCTAAATTATCTTTTTCGTTTTTTCGCTCCGAAGAGTATGTGACTGAAATATGTGCTACTTTGCTAATTTAGTCAAATCGAAAAGAGAAAGGTTCGCTTTTTTGAAGGGCAGTTCTACAAACTCGGCATATCAACGGCACTATCCCGTCGTTCATGCATATTCTTTTCCATCGCTTCAGGGTACCGATCCGGCAGATGCGAGACTTCGTTCAACTTTTGAAGTGCTTCGCCTTCAAGTTGCCATCCCGCTGCACCGAGATTATCGCGCAGATGTCCGACATGCCTTGCCCCGACAATCACAGAAGTCATTGCGCGCTGTTCAAGCACCCACCGGAGCGCGACTTGCGCAGGACTGCGTCCAAGTTCATCAGAGACCTCAAACAGTGTTTGCAGCGTTTCATCAGCGTTCCCAGCAAAATAGCGTTCCGGGTATGCCCAACCCTCTTCAGATCGTGTTCCGCCTTGCGTCCGTTCCCCCGGTTTATATTTACCAGAGAGAAACCCACCCGCTAACGGACTCCATACAACGACACCCAACCCTTTGAGTTCACAGAGTGGAACGAGTTCTTGTTCTATATCCCGTACAACAAGGCTATACTGTGGTTGATAACAGGAGAACTGTGTCCAACCCTTCGTATCGCTGAGCCATAACGCTTCGGAAAGTCGCCACGCTTGATAGTTGCTGCACGCCGTATAACGGACTTTTCCTTGTCGAACAAGATCGTCGAGTGCTTGAAGCATCTCCTCTAACGGGGTTTGAATATCAACGTGGTGAATATAGTAGATGTCTATATAGTCCATTTGTAGGCGTTTCAGACTATCGTCAATCGCCTGCATGATGTGGACGCGGGACATGCCAGAGTCGTTGGGACCGGGACCCATCGGATTGCTAAACTTGGTTGCGACAACCGCACCACGTCGCCTACCTTTAAGTGCTTTACCCAGCAGAATTTCAGATTCGCCGTCTGCATAAGAATTGGCGGTATCAAAAAAGTTCACACCGGCATCGCAGGCGAGATGTGTCATGCGGATTGATTCCGCTTCATCAGCACCGTGACCGAAGGTCATCGTGCCTAAACAGATTTCAGATACCTTGACTCCACTTTTCCCTAATCTTCTATATTCCACGTTTTCCTCCGTTTTATAGGTAGATATGGACGGCTTCAATTTTCACGAAACAGAAACAGTCTCGCCTTCCGAGCGCAGTCCCGCCTCATAAACCTTCATCACTTCCAATGCAAACTCAAGCGACCCTTGTTCTGCCGGTTTGCCTTCCAGAATGCAATCACAGAAATAACGCATCTCCTGGTAGAAACCCTGTGTGAAAAACGCCTTATTTTCAAGGGTTCCGAGGCTGTTCTGGGGTTCCCAAACGATGGCACCGCTATCAAAACCTTCAGGCACATAGCTTGTACTACCGCTGTAATTTAAGGACACACCACGCTGGAGCACGACACGCACGCCGTTCTGAATTTCAGCATGACACCCATCACCGAAAAACTGATAAAGTTCCGAAGGTTGTCCGTGCCGGGCGCCATCAGCCAAATGGAAGTTGCCAAGAACACCGCTTTCGTATTCCAATATGCACGCCCCGCCACCGCGCTTGCCTCTGTGAGCCGTCACAGTTGAAACTTTCCCACCGACCGCGACAAGCAGCGACAACGGATGGACCCCATTTTGAAGCCAATTCGTATGTATCTTCTCGTGTAGGATACGTTTTCCCTCACTCGGAATTGTCATCGGGTAGACCCCTAAAATGCTGCGTAAGGCACCGTATTCCTCTGTTGCAAAGATTTCGATAATTTTTTGCGTCGCGGGCATGAACGCCTTCTTAAATCCGACCACGACGACGCGATCCTTCCGATGCGCAATCATCTCCGAAACTTCATCCACAAACATCCCCGGCGGCTTTTCTAACCAGACATGAACACCCGCGTCCAGTGCTTCACACGTCAATTCGGGGTGCAGACGCGGTGGCGCACACAGAAAGACAGCGTCCAATTTCTCGCTCTCAAACATCTCCGCCATGTTTGGATAAAATGCATCAACACCGTACTGCTTGGCAGTAATACGCGCACGTTCGATATCAAGGTCACACAACGCCTTCAACCGTACCGGAAGAAAGGTCATTGTCGGTAGCACATTCCGATAGCCGTGTGAACCGACCCCCACAACCGCAACATTCAATCGCTTCTCAAATTCTCTCTGATAACTCATAACCTACTCCCCTGAAAGCACACTATCAAGATATGCATCCAGGTCTCTTTTCATCTTTTGCAATTCGCTTTGGTCGATGTACATCATGTGTCCCGCTTGATAATAAGCCATTGAGATGTTATCCTGTAAGGACTTATCGAGCCCAAGGTGGCTGAAGGTGTACTCGGATGCCAAAAACGGCGTTGCCAGATCGTAATAACCGTTGGCAACGAAGACCTTTAGCACAGGATTGGTCGTCATTGCCTGCCGAAGCGTATCCGCAACGTTGACATAAGCGTTCTGATGATCGCCATAATCCCACGGATGCACGCGTCTACTCAAGATTTCATACGGAAGGTCAGACGCAAATTCAAGCTCATCACGGACGTAATAGTTGAGCATAGCAGTATACGCGCCTTGAACAACTGCCGAACTCGGATCGTATTCATACATCTCACCTGCGGAATCTCGGTCAATACCTTTGTAGCGACTATCGAACCGTCCAACTGTACGATCTTCATCTCGGAGGAGCTCCTTGCAGAAACGCGCGATGTTAATGCGCAAGTCCGTCCGCTCAATATATTCAGCACTCAGCCCTGTATATTTCACGAGTTGTTGTGTAATGTTAGCACGTTGGGCAGCCGATAACGCGCTCCCTTGCATCAGAGCAGTCGTGTAATCTCCCATAGCGAACGCTCGGACCTCGTCCATGAAGGACTCAAATTGGACATCCGCTTCCAATTTACCGTGATACAATGCCGTCGCTGCATAGGTAGGCAAATAGAGGATATACGGCAGATCGTTCCCCGGCGCGAACCGAATGGTTTGGAAATTCAGAACGACCGAGACGAGCATAATACCGTTGAGATAGGTACCGTGCCGTTCCTGCAGGTAACCCGAAAGCCCACTCGCACGCGTCGTTCCGTAGCTTTCACCAATCAGAAACTTAGGTGAACCCCAGCGTTTATAGCGTCCCAGATAGAGCAGAATAAAGTCGCCGACAGATTCAATATCCTTCTTGAATCCATGGAACTGCTTCGCCTCTTCCCCCGGGACGGCTCTGCTAAAACCAGTACTCACTGGATCAATGAAAACCAGATCCGTTTTGTCTAAAATAGAGCAGTCGTTATTCTTGAGTTCGTATGGAGGCTGTGGCAATTCGCCAGCGTCATCAGGTTTCACGCACCGCGGACCCAATACTCCTAAATGCAACCATACCGACGAGGATCCGGGACCCCCATTAAAGGAGAAAGTTATCGGACGTTCGGACAGGTTTTCTACATCATCGCGGGTATACGCAATAAAAAACACCGACGCTTTCGCTTTCTCACCTTCCTTATCGACTTCCTCTTTTAGCACAAGTGTACCTGTCGTCGCAGTGTAACGAATCTCTTCGCCGTTAATCGTGACACTGTGGTGTGTAACCGAGAGGTTATCTTCTGGTGTGGGTGGATTGTTCTCTTCAGACGTGCTTTCTTCAGATGCTTGTTTTTCTTTGTCACTCATATTGATTTTCCCTCCCTGTTTTTTAGTCGCAAGACTTTAGCACATTGCCGCATAACCACATTATAGCACATTTTGCAGAAACGGATGTGACAAAAAATTCGCGCTGCTGAAATGTTCCCTGATGCCAAATCTGTCAACGAAGCCTTGAGTGCATTAGGAAAAATCATCGTTGAACGTTAGAAGAAAGTTTCATAACCCTTAGCCATTTGGGCAGCAGCTCCTGACGTTGACTGCGCACAACGAAAACCGTAATCATAGATTGTATTTGTGGGTGAAAGCAGTAAGCGATTGGTGACGCAGATACCTTTTTGGGTGGCACTCCAACCGCCACCGCGTAACGCCCTTATAGGTATCGTTTCAAGGTCTGTGAAATTGGCTGTCAACCAACCAATCTCATTCGTTCCAGCGCGTGGATTCTTGCGAGGCGTGGCGAAGAAAAAATCATCGTCGTAAAGGTCAAGACACCATTCCCAAACGTTGCCAGTTATGTCATACAAGCCGTAGCCGTTAGGTGGATACTGACCCACAGGGGTGGTATCTCCTACACTTCTATCATAGTTCGCTTTGGTATGATCGCTCGTATCACCCCACGGATAGTTCTGATTGGCAAGCCCCCCGCGTGCAGCGTATTCCCATTCAGTTTCTGTAGGGAGTCGTTTCCCCGCCCACAAAGCGTAAGCCACCGCCGCAAACCAACTAACGTAGACAACAGGGTGATTCGCCTTTCCTTCGGGGTAGTTATTGCCATCCCAATGCTTTAGGTAGTCCCCGTCGTGAAACCTATCCTTAATATGAGATTTTTGCCACTGTGGGTTTTCAACCAGAAACTGCTGATATTCAAGATTCGTCACGGGACACGGGTCAATATAAAAAGCGTTGACACTTCCGATCTTAAGTTTGCCAGCGGGTATTAACTCCATGTTTTTCATGAAAACAATCCTTATATTTAGTTTCAGAATTTGTAGTGCCACCATTTATTAGGGCCAAAATTCCCTAAAGTTAAGACAAGTTTTTTTGCTGAAATTCCATAGGTGTCAAATATCCTGTGCGTTTCAATGTATTAGGACTTACGCAATATTGACAGCAATCGTAGGTTTTTGAAGTTGTTTTCGCATGTAATCATGAAGTAAACTTTCTTTGAGTTGGTAAATCGTTTGACCCGCTGCTCGCGCAGCACGCCTCAAGGACACCCAGACCCATAAACAACAGGCGATATGATTGCGTTGGGCACGATGCCTGCGACACTGACACTCGCCAAGACCCGTCGTCTGTTTGAGTTCACGGTGAAGTTGCTCAATCTTCCAGCGGAGACGCGTTCTTTTTTTCGGCGTCTCAACGTCAGATTGAGATAAATCGTTGGTGGCAATATATTCCGTGCGTCCGGAGGCAGACGCTATCCGAAACACCTTCACTTGATGACCTTTCGGGAACTTCTTGATATAAACGACTTGACCTTCAATGACTGCTGCTTGTGTCCATGACAACGTTTCAACGCGTTGATAAGGCGTATCTACCGATGTGCTGACGAGACGATTGCGTTTCAATGGCACATAGTAGACTTTAGAAATCGCTTCAATCGCCTTCATGACCGCCATAGAAGCATACCACGCATCTATGAGCACCGTCCGAAAGGGGAGCCGTTTGGCGAAATGTGCGTTTTTCAACATCTCTAAAAGATGTTGAAGTTTCGTCTTAGCATCTCGGTCAACGTCATAGATACGATAATCTATGATCCAATACTCATGCGTCTTGGGATGCACATAGACGCACGTGACGATACCAATACCGTCAACGACACGCTGCTCCGAACCGCTCCATTGTCGGCGGACGCCTTGGATCTTTTTTGCGTAAGGTTTCGAAACGACGGTATCGTCAAAAAGCAGGTATCCGTCTGGGTGAAAGTCTATGTCGTTTTTCACCGATTGCCACAGGGCACGGGCGGGAATACGGGCCTCACCTAAAAGCCGATTGAGTTGGTCATGGCTCCATCGGTCGGTGTGATCGGCAAAATACGTCTGCGTGAAGTTATGAAAACTTGCTAAGAGAAACTGACAATAATCCGCTAATAATGGACGTCTGTTTTCTGAAATATTTAGGGTCGTCATAATCAAAGAGTATAACACAACTCTAACTTACTGCGTAAGTCCTGTGTATAATGATAGAATGTAGATTTGATTTCTACTCGGTGAGCCTAACACCGCATATCTTACGCTAACCGCATTATCGGAAACGCTAATGTGGAAAGCAAGCGAAAAAGGGGCATATCTGCGGACATAGGCAAAACTCATTATGAGCGTCCAAAAGTGATACTCCTGATAAAGAACTGACATGGATAAGCGAAAGTTGAATATCCGTAAGCCTCGTCATGACAACCATAGATAGCCTTGAAAACTATGATATTCCAAGAGTTGCTTTAGGGTATAGCACCTCCATTAGGCGAATGGAATATAACATTGGGGTTCCCAATGTATCGGGGTATAGGATACTCCTAAATCAGTTTGTGAAGTCTATCATTAGAGAGTTGAAAAGAACCTAAATGGACTCACGCAGTCTATATGGTTGAGGAGATTAGGAACTCTCGTCGGAGAGAAGCATAATCAGGTTGAGTGCTTTCAAACATTTCTGAAAACATTTTATCTATAGAAGTGAAATCTTGCCAAAGCATGCGTCTATAGAAGTCTTAGACTTATGGCTAAGAAATAAAGTAAAAGTGGTCATTGACCTAAAGCGTTTATCGCCACACTCGACTGGAGAGCTATGTGCGGTGAAAGTCGCACGCATAGTTCGGAAGGGGTTGTAGAGGGGTGACCCTCTACGACTACCTTACAACGCCGAGTGTGGGCGTTTCTGGTGATACACCTGTATGATAAAATGCCCGATCCGGGCTCTTGCTTGGGTAATCGTGTCATAGTCATTGAGATGAACTTCTTCTTCCTTGAGAGTTCGGATGAGTCTTTCGGCATATCCGTTTTCCCAAGGACACCCTCTCCGCGCTACAGAAATCTTAACGTCATGATGCCGGAGCGTTGAGAGATACGCATTTGAAAGATACTGCACGCCTTGATCGGAGTGATGGATCTCCGGGACGCTCTGCTCTAAGGCTTGCTCTAAAGGTTTCAAGGTTAGAGATTGCGTCAAATGCTGACTCAGCTGCCACGCTCTTATCATGCGCGTGAAGACATCCATGAGCAGCGCGACAGAGATGAAGCGTCTGTTGAGGCGGACGTAAGTTATATCACCGACCCAGACCTGATCGGTTCGAGATATCTCAAGACTTTGAACTCTATTGACATAGGTGTGTTCACCTTCAAGGGATCTCGTGGTTTGACAGACGCGTTTCACTGAAACCGAGAGATTTTCTGCTTTCATCAATCGGACGACGTGTCTATGACTGACGGTGTATCCTCGACGCAGCAATAGCTCTCGAATACGTCTATATCCATATTTGGGATACTCCAGACATAATGCCTCTATTTTCTCTCGTAGCTGCTGCCCTTCAGAGGGGTCGCCTTTGGGCTGATAATAGAGAAGATTCCGGTTGTAGCCGAGTGTTTTACAAATCTGCCGCATCGAATATGAAGAAGCGTTTCGCACTTTTTCCACCATTTCTCGTTTCTTTGATGCCGTTAGTCTAACCACTTCGCGGAAACCTTTTTTTCAATGTCTAAGGCGACAGTGAGATGCCCAACGAGCTGCTCAAGATGAGCAATCCGGGACGCAGCATCCACTGACGCTTTATCCTTGGATCCAAACAGAGACGCAAAGTTTTCAATCGCTTGCTGCTTCCACTTTGACAACTGCTGTTCGCTGAGGTTATAGCGACGACACAACTCCGCTTGGGAACTTTCACCGCTGAGGGCCTCAAGCACGACTTCTGCTTTAAACTCGGGTGTGTATCTCGTTCGTTTCGCCATCGGATTTCTCCTTTCAAGTAGATTGTTAGTATATCACAATCTGGTTTCCTTAGAGGGTGGCCCTAATTTCCGATGGCAGTACAATTAGTCAGTTTGGACTTGCAGAAATTTTTCAATCGGACGTAGTAAAGTTGATTTTCATAGTTAATATTACGCAGTTAGCAGTTTTGGGCTTGGTTAAATTGAGTTTCACAATAAATAGTATACCATTTTTACGGGATTAATCGTTTTTTACTTGCTGTGGGAATCTCAATAAGTCTGCTCTGGCTTTTTCTACAGATTATAGTATAGGTCTTATTTTCTCTTTAGTCGTCTAAATGGCTAACTCAACTAATGGAGGGTAACCATGAAAACGACAAGGAATAAAACAGGAATTATTGTCATATTATTGTCAGTAATTCAATTTCTGGCTTGTGAAGAATCTATACCTGAACATAATCACCCGACTTCAGAAAACAGCCATGAAACACAAGACACTGTTTTTGATGAGAAAAAGGCTGAACTAAAAAGACTCCAAGTGTTTCAGAACTATCTGAACACTTTCAGTAAAGCGGTCGATGAAGCAGAAGCTGCCATTGCTAAAGGAGAAGAAGGTGGTTTTAGGATTGAAAAGTTTACAAATAGAATCTTTACGCTTGATGTCAGAATTACTTATATAGATTGGGATAGACAAACATTTTCCGCTAACGTAATTGAAACAAACGCCAATCTTAGAATAGATGTGGATGAAAATAGTATGGAAATTGTAGAGTCTACTATCGTAAAAGGTGAAAAGTATCTCCTAAAAGTAAAGATAATAGATATTGAAAAAGACGTGAGATTCGGGCTTTGGATAGATGAACCTCGCTTTCAAATTACCTGTCAACTTATTATCTGATACTTTCTACCTTCACATTCAATTCAGAAAGTCGTGTGCGGTGAAAGTCGCACGCACGGTTTGGAGGGGCTGATAACTCGTGAGGGTTATTGGCTACCCTACAATAGAAGTTAGAAGTAAAGCAACTACCTTCAATTTTACAGGATTAACGAATAAATTTCAAACAGAAAACGAACAACAAACGACTTAGCCTCTGAAACAAGGGTAAGATTAAACTAGCTTGTATAAATAGCGTCCAAAAGTATAAATACGTCCAAAAGGAGTATCATATGGATAAACCGAACCCAAGTTCCGCAATCAAGATGAACGCTTATATTATCATGTTGCACCTTCGTTCACAAGGCTGGACAAATTTCACAGAGATTAAGAAACTATTTGGTTGGGAACGCTTTAAAATGGCAGTCGCTATTGACAGTGTTGGACACATCAATGCCACAATTGACTATCTCTCGGAAAAATGGAACGAAGATATACCCAAAATTAATGCCTTTGTCTTTACTGATGTAACTGAATCCACGGACTACATTTGCAAGAACGTTTTTGGTAAAAGTGGTGAGGAGGAGCAACCTCGCTCTAAAGAAATCGCTGCACACGCTGCTAAAATTGCTGCATATCCTAACTGGGATAAAATTGTAGAATATTTAAGGTGTGAAGCGTTTCACGCAGCAAAGTGATTGTAAACGAATGTATACAAATCTTCACTTTTTCCGAACAAAAATTTTTTTACTTGACAAATATATGCAAAATAGGGCTATTTAGTTTTAAGAGTTAAGTTTATCTATGTAAAGCCGTCCCGTTTCCGGATGCCCGAATTTATTCGGGATAGCACACTTTCCCCCAACAAGTTGGGGCATCCGGATGTAAATTTTTGGAAAACTAAATGCCCCTAAGCTTCCGTTCCCACTGATTCCCTGTAGGACGGGGAATGCCATACGGGGAAGCCCACACGGGAAACCTCATACCGTTGGTTATTTCCTAATCCCGACTTCCCTATCTTCCATCCTTCCGTCTTATAGGAACTGACTTTATTAACCATCCTTGCGAATCGCTAACCGCTATCTGCCAACCATCAAAAGCATTTGACATAATCCCAAGATATGCTAAACTCTACATAAAGGAGACCCACAATGAAGAAACCCATTCGCTTAGGACTCATTGGCTGTGGCGGGATTGTTCAAAATACGCATGCCCGCGCCTATAGTGCACTTTCAGACACCGTTCAGGTAACCGCACTCGCAGACATCGTTCCAGAAAACCTACAAAAAGTCGGAGAACAGTTCAGCGTACCAACAGAGAACCGATACGCAGATTATCGCGAGATGCTTGAACACGCACCTATTGATGTTGTAACTATCGCCACACCGCACGCATTCCACGCCGAGCAAGTCACTGAAGCCGCAAACGCAGGCGTGGCAGTTATTTCCGAAAAACCGATGGCAACGAACTTGGAAGAGGCGGACAGTATTCTAACAGCCGTACGTCGCAACGGTGTACCCTACACAGTCGTGCATAACTACCTTTTCAACGCCGGGATGAGAGCAGCGATGACAGAACTTGACGCGCTCGGTGAATCCCACTTTGGACGAAGCGTTGGAATGGGACTGAAACCGACGGATTTCTCAGCGGATCACCCGACACCGGCGTTTGCGTGGCGTGCCAGCAAGGCAAAAGGCGGCGGGTGTATCATTGACACCAGTTACCACGAAATCTATTCTGTTTGTGCTTTGATGCAATCACCCGTCCGATATGTTGAGGCGCGCGTCCAAACCCTCCGTTTCGATATTGATGTCGATGACATTGCTATGTTGCTCTGTGAACACGAAAACGGCGGAATCACGACTGTATCGGGAGCGTGGTGCGTACCTGCCACAGATTTCGGGTGGTGCGAGATGCACGCTGAAAACGGTTCTCTGCGCGTCCGACATCGCGTAAATGTAGCGGACGCGCTGCGCCGCTTCACTAGGGCGGATGGATGGAAGGAATTAGAACTCCCTGAATTTAGCGAAGCCGATCAGAAGGACGCAAGCGGACATATCCGCTATTTCACGGAGACCTTTAATGCCCTTGCAGCGGATGCACCATTACCCGTAGATCCGAAGAAGGCGTATCACAACCTCGCTATTATCGAAGCCGCGCGTAAAGCAACCACAGAACGCCGCGCAATTGAGATTCCGTCGGCGTAAACGTTTAAAGTTTATCCTCCGGCTGCTGGCGAGGTTAGGAAACCTCGCCAAGTATCAAATCCCGCATTTTCAGAAAGGAAATAAAATGAAAAAAAGCCTGCTATTCCATATTTTGGTCGTTTTGATGGCGATGTTCAGCTTCAACTTTCCCGTGACTGCTATTGCACAGCAGCACACCACAGTCGTGGACGCAAAGACTGCCGCTGAATACGATGCTGAGGATGATGTCAATACGGCAATATGGCTCGCTGCTGGTGGGATTTTGGGAGTGGTGGGTAATCTTCCACTAAGTGCCGTCGCTGTCGGTGGTGCGTATGTCTATCAGCCTGTACCACCCGCGGAGCGGTTGCTCGGCAAATCAGCGGAATACGTCACTATTTACACGGATGCTTACAAAGCCAAGTCACGTAATCTGCGATTGATTGCTGCTGGAAAAGGGGCACTCGGTGGATCGGCTGTCTTCTGCATGTTAGGGATGGTTAAGATAAAGCCGTGGGCGGATTTCGTTCTCTGGTAGGAATTGGCAATTAGCAGTTAGCAATTGCTAACCACTAACCGCCCTATGCTGATAGCCAAAAAATCACGCCAATATATGTCGTAAGGCGTTTGCGATAATATACTCTTCACCGGCATTGAGGGTGTATGCATTAATAACCAGCGCCTTTTTGCCCTGTGCGTTCACTTTAATCCTCGGTGTGCCAGCATCAAGTTCCTGTGTGATTTGTGCAGCGTCCTTCCCAGTAATAGCGGCATCAATCTTCACGTGCAGATTCGACAGTGTATGGCTCCTTTCCGGGTAGTGAACTTCGCACGATACACCGTCAACGCTCGCAAGTTCATGTGCTAATGCTTCATATCTGGCATCTTGTTCCTTTAGGCGTTTATCGTGGTCGGTGGACAACCAAATATCGATAGCAGTTACCAATCCGATAATCTCCTGTCTATCTACTTTCATGCCGCGTCCGACAGGTCTCGGTCCAATGAAACCGTGCTGCCGCACTGTTTCGATCATGTCTTTTCTTCCACAGACGAAACCCGTTGAATGTGGCGCGTTGAAATACTTGCCCCCAAAACAGACAAGGTCAGCGGATTGGGCATTCCGACGGAAATAGTCAAGCGGATAGATTTGGGCGGCTGCATCAGCAATCACTGGGAGATTGTGTGAGCGGGCAATCTCAGTCGCATCTGCTAACGACACGCCATTTTCGTGCTCTGCTTGAATAAGATAGGCAACCGCCGCTGTATTTTCATTGATGGCAGCCGCTAACGCCTCGTTCGTGCAACCGTTGTCATCGCCAACGTAAATGAGTTTACTCCCAGGAATCGTAAACGCACGATCGTAGGTGTAATGTTGCATCTTCTGAAAAACGATTTCATTCTTAAGCCCGCTGGTGTCTGGCAGTTGTGCCATTTTGTCAGGATCGTTTCCCGTCATCACTGTTGCTGATGCCAAAACGAGTGCCGTATAGCACCCGGCGGTAATATAGGCATCCTCAACACCGAGTCGTTCCGCTATGAATTGTCCAGATTTTTCCAACAATTCTGCCATTTCGACGTAGCTCGCATCGGCTTCAAACATCGCTTTGCGAACGGCTGCTGAAGGTGTGGACCCACCGCGCACAGTCTGGTTTCCCTGAGCGTTAATTAGGGGCCGTGCCCCGAGTTTTTTATAGACGTTTCCCCAACTTGTAGTCGCCATGAGATAGCCTCCTTAGTATAAGGATTCTCTGTAACACGGTCATTCAGTTCTTCTGTAGGAGGGATTTCCTAATCCCGACTTCTTCTTGTAGGAGCGAGCTCCCGTTCGCGACCTTCCGCTCCAGATGTGCAAAAAGCCTAAAACTAAATAACCCTGTTTCTGTAACTCAAAAGAGAAAGCGTTAACGGTTTTGGGTGAGAAATCTAAGCACACTTTAATACGAAACGCACAATTTGTCAACTCGTTTAATGTTTTTATTCGATGACTACTAAACGATCGCTGACTGCTGACAATTGCTAACAGCCCTTAAAGAATCGTCAATTCATCTTCCTCACTGCTCTCCGCCAGAACCGCCACTAATTCGTTCGCAACCCCCCCAAAGGCTTCCGATTGCGGCGACTCCGGATTCCCAGCAACGATCGGAACCCCGATGTCCCCTGCAGTGCAAACTTCAGCGTCAAGCGGAATTTGCCCTAAGAACGTGACACCAAATCGCTCACTTGTATTCCTACCGCCATCGGCACTAAAAATCTCCGTCTTTTCATTGCAGTGCGGGCAGAGGAAGTAACTCATGTTTTCTATAATCCCCAGAATCGGCACACCGAGACGTTCAAACATAGCGACCCCTCGCCGGACATCCGCAAGCGCAACGTCTTGGGGCGTTGTAACGATAACTGCTCCAGTCAACGGGATCGCCTGTGTTAAGGTGAGCGCAACATCTCCTGTCCCAGGGGGGAGGTCGATAATCAGATAGTCGAGTTCACCCCACGCGACGTCGCTCAGGAATTGACGGATCGCACTGTGCAGCATCGGCCCTCGCCAGATCATCGCCTGTTCTTCCGGCACCATGAACCCGATCGACATCAGTTTAATGTTATGCCGAACCAACGGGATGAGTTTGCGTTCCGGACTCGTCCGTGGACGTTCTTGAATCCCCATCATCGTTGGGATACTCGGACCGTAGGCATCCGCGTCCATCAAGCCGACTTTCGCACCGGCGTTTGCAAGCGAAATTGCCATATTCGTGGCGACAGTCGATTTCCCGACACCCCCCTTGCCACTCGCAACGGCGATTTTATGTTTTATATTTGGTAAAGTAATGTTCTGTTGCGGGGTTTGTTGTTGTGCTGTTTGCTGTTGTGGACGAGGCTGTTGCTCTTGCCGTCCAGGGATTTGTGAACCGCTGATGACCTGTAGCTCTGGGTGTTCCTTTGCTGTCGGACCTGATGCGGGTTTCGGACCTGATGCGGGTTTCGGTTTTTTTGTGTCGCCTTTTTTCAAAAATCTCATGTTTGTCCTCCTCATTGATTCGGTTTTATCCAGCATTCTAATCTGCTGCAAAATAGTTTAACACTTTTTCTCTTAATTTTGTATAATATCATGAATCGACAATTAGCGGTTAGCAGTCAGGGACTGATGGTTACTGATAACCGACAGTGAGCGCAGCGAATGTCCTAATCGCTAATTGCCAATTGCTGACAGCCATTACAAAAGGAGTTTTTTTTTATGAACATTCTCATGTTGCGCCATTCCGCCGGTTTTGAGCACTCGTATCTACCCAATGCTGAGGTTACACTGAAGCAGCTGGGTGCAGAAAACGGTTGGAACGTCCTTACAACACACCGTTGCGAACTGATAAACGCTGAAAACCTTGAAAAACAGGACCTCGTCGCATTCGCAACCACCGGTAATCTCGCTTTTGATGAGGCGCAGAAAGAGGCACTCCTGAGTTTCGTACGCAACGGAAAAGCCTTCTTGGGCATCCATAACGCAACAGATACCTGCTACGATTGGCCCGAATACGGCGAGATGCTCGGCGGCTATTTCGCTGGACACCCGTGGCACGAAGAAGTCAATGTCATCGTTGAGGATTCCGACCATCCCGCAACCCGCATGCTCGGCAGTAGCTTCAAGGTTGTTGATGAAATTTATACCTTCAAGAACTGGGATCGCAACAAAACCCGCGTCCTCATGCGCTTGGACAACGACTCTATCGATCTCTCTCGCGGAAACCGTGAAGACCACGATTACGCGCTCGGATGGTGTCATACTTACGGTCAAGGACGCGTGATGTACACAGCACTCGGCCATCCTGATGAACTCTGGGACCAAAAATGGTTCCATGAACACATTGTTGGATGTATCAGATGGGCTGCCGGACTCGAAGACTAACTGCTATCCACACACTTCATAGCCGAGCTCCAAGGCGCGCTGCGTGCGCGCCCTTTTCTATCACCCTTCCATTCAATCCGCTATAACACCTGTTGCCCGCAAAAGCGTCTCCTGCACCAACAATTCATGCGATACCGGACGATCAGGTTCCTGCTCTCCTGCGATAGTCGCTAAGAACGCATCCAACTCCAGTTCATAAGTCCGTTGACGGCTTTCACCATCTATCTCCACGATCTGCTCACCCGCTACATACCCATCTTTTGCTTCCTCCAGACAGAGGCGAATCTTCAACCCCGGTTCAAAGGGTTCAACGATGATAGCACTTCCCTCACTACCGTAAACTTCAAACCGACGCGCAACCGGTCGAGGCTCCAAAGCGGAGATAGATATGAACGCCATCGCCTTCTCGAATTCATACACCGTCAATGTATTGTCTTTGAAAGGTTCGACCGAATCGCCATCATTTCGGAGGAAAGCGGTCACCTTTTCCGGACGTCCAAGGAGCCACAGGACCTGATCGAGGACGTGTCCACCTAAATCGAAAAAGATACCGCCGATGTGTTCACTGATGCGCTTGCGTGATTCGTGAGGAATGTTGGTTGACATGTGGGCACGAACCGAAAAAACATCGCCTAAAAAGCCGGATTTCACCCACTCAGCGACCTGTTTAAAGGCAGAGTGATACCGCAACATATACCCCATCTGCACGAGCAGCGATTTTTCTTGGGCGGTATTGATAACCCGTTGCCACTGTTCCCAGTTTTCACCAGCCGGTTTATCGTACCAGACGTGTTTACCAGCGTTCACAATCTCCTCAGTCTGATCCAAACTTTCGGCATTATTCCCTTCCGAAGCAATTGCGACAATAGTGTCATCATTTAGCATCTCCGCTGCGTCCGTGTACCAATGGACCTCCGCAAATCTGCCACCGTCATTTTGCAGTTTTGTGCGTTGTTCCGCATCCGGTTCAAACACGCCTGCAACTTCAACATCAGGGTTCACAAGCATCGCCTGCAGCTTCCCCCCTGCGTGCCCATGTTTCGTCCCATACTGTGCCATCCGTATTTTTGCCATAGTTCATCTCCAAAGTCCGAAGTTTATAGAAAAATTTATACCTTAGGACTTACGCACTGTAGCATAAGCTGTTAGTTTGTGCAATCTGAAGCGTTGATAGATACCACAGATATCCACAACTTCTAACAGCGTAATAGACGGAATGACCGCATTTTGCGTAAGTCCTATACCTATTATATCCGCACTCAATCGAAAGTCAAGGGAAATCCAAAATCACAACTGAAAACTACAACACAATCCACTTGACAATTCCATCCAAATATATTAAAATTTACCCTACATTTTTTTAAGGAGCGTTCATATAAATGAAAAAAATAGAGGGTGGAATCACCGCCGTCCAAGGTGTCCGGGCAGCAGGTGTGCACGCAGGTATTAAAGCCGCAGATACAAAAGATGTGACACTCATCGTTACCGACACCCCTGCAGCCGCCGCCGGAGTCTTCACAAAAAATAGCGTCACCGCTGCACCCGTCATCCTATGCCGTGAGCATCTCAGCGATAGACAGGCACAAGCCGTTATCGTCAATAGTGGGAACGCCAATGCTTGCACAGGCGAAGTCGGTATGACAAATGCAAGACGGATGGCATCCGCAACAGCCGAGCAGCTCGGTATAGACGCGGGGCTTGTTCTCGTCTCTTCAACGGGTGTTATCGGACAGCAGCTGCCGATGGACAAAATCGAAAGTGGAATCCAAACCGCCGTAGAAGCACTCAGTACCGAAGGCGGAGGCGATGCTGCGGAAGGTATTATGACGACCGATACACACCCGAAATCTATCGCCGTAGAGGCGGAGATTGACGGCGCACCCGTGAGGATTGGTGGAATCGCTAAAGGGTCTGGCATGGGTGCACCCAATATGGCGACTATGCTCTCCTATCTGACAACAGATGCGCGAATCAACCCTGAAACGCTCCAATCTGCTTTAAATCGTGTTGTAGACGATACCTACAACCTCTTAACAATTGACACCGATCGCAGCACAAATGATACCGTGATTCTCCTCGCAACCGGACGTGCTGACAACGCCGATATTATTGAAGCAACCGGGGAAAATTACGAAGCGTTCTGTGAGGGACTGCAGTTCGTTTGCACCGAGTTAGTGAAGATGCTCGCTCGCGACGGTGAAGGCGCGACTAAACTTGTTGAGGTAGTCGTTACACACGCCAAAAACCGCGAAGATGCGGAAAAAGCCGCCCGTGCTGTCGCCGAGTCACCGCTCGTCAAAACCGCTATTTTCGGCAACGATGCCAATTGGGGACGCATTATGATGGCAATCGGTAAATCTGAAGCAGAATTCGATCCGTATCAGGTGGATGTCTGGATTGCCGATTATCAACTCGTCAAAGACGGAATGGATGCCGGTTACGATGAAGACAAAGCCACCGCTTTATTCGCGCAAGATTCCCTGCGGATCACGATTGATCTTCGGGCTGGGGACGCTGAAATCACAATGTGGACGTGCGATTACTCCTATGACTACATCCGAATCAATGCGGATTACCGGACCTAACGTTCAAGAAAAAGGAAGAGAAAAATGAGACACACAACTGAAATCAAACTTGCGAATTTTTGACGAAAATTCAAACTTCTGCTATTTTACTGAAAAATTAACTTGACATTCAATCGCGGGTATGTTAAACTATATACGTTTTTGAAATCCGCAGAATATTTTTCTGCGCGGGTTGATAAAAAAGTGCGGGAGTAGCTCAGTGGTAGAGCTCCACCTTGCCAAGGTGGAAGTCGCGAGTTCAAATCTCGTCTCCCGCCCCATCTTAAGGTGGCGTAGCCAAGTGGTAAGGCCAGAGTCTGCAAAACTCTTATTCGTCGGTTCGATTCCGACCGCCACCTCCATTATTATCTTTCCAAGAACGGGCGGTTAGCTCAGGTGGCTAGAGCGTTTGCTTGACATGCAAGAGGTCACAGGTTCAAGTCCTGTACCGCCCATTTTTCTCTCTTCCAACTTCCCTCATACCAGTACCGCCCCTATACCGATTCTGTCAGATTTCACTAACGCTTGCTCGTAGTCGGGAAACCATTCATTGCCCGTTAACCAGCGACATATTCAACAACCCAAAAAATCCTAAAATCCTGCAAGTCCTGATTCAGACAGACACCGAAACTCCAGTTTTCCACGTTTCCATTCTTCCTGTAGGAGCGACCTTTGGTCGCGACTCTTACCTTTAACACCAATAACTGTTCTGCTATCCAGCTAGAAAAATAATTGGCATTTCGCCGTCAGATGGTGTACAATAATTAGGCAGGGCTATTCAGTTTTAGACTTTTTAACCATTTCGGTTAGGAAGTCTAAAACAGGGTTCGCTCCTATGGGAAAGAGTCGAGAATCAGAAGCTCCATCCTATAGAAGAACCAAATGTCCCTGGAATGGATTTACCTTTAACTAACAGTTGAAGCCTCCATGCCCACAAACCAATAAAGAAAAGCGGAGAAATAGATGAACTCTGAAAAAGGCTATGCAGTCCTTCTTCCTGAAAACTATCCATGGAAAATATCCAACAGCATGAAACTCCCTAATGCCTATATTACGGTTCCGTTAGGAAGTGAGAATCTGAGGGCACGGTACTGGAAACTTCCACCGTATTCTGCCAATACCTTACACAAACATGTAAGTTCAGAAGAACTTTATATTGTGCTTGAAGGGACGGGCAAAATTCGTATTGAAGATGAGACTATCAGGGTCCCAAAATACGGGTCGGTCCTCGTTGCCCCTGAAAGGATACGTCAAATCTTCAATGACACACCTCAAGAGGTCCTGTGGCTTATTGTCGGAGAACCCGAACCGGAATTAGAAGGCAATCAAGAATTTCGCCCTGAGATGTTTTATCCCCAAAACCCGCAACAACTGCCGAAAGAATTAACTGGACATCAATGGCCGCCCAAGGAGAAAAATGGTTGAAGAGATAGGACTTCGACTCCGGTAGCACGCAAGGTCATTTGGTTTTAAGAATTTATGCAGCGCGGTTAGGAAACCGTACCTACCGGGCCTTAGGGGTAAAAAATCAGTAGAGTGGAAAACTAAATGCCCCAAATAATTAAACGTAAACAGTGTACGAAAAAAGACGTTAAGTCTATTGTCAACAATTTTTAAACCCATACGAATTGACATAATGAGAGTAGATCCCAATGCGTGAATCCAATCAACCTGAAGACTACCTACAACGCTTACGCCATTCAACCGCGCACATCATGGCGTATGCCGTCCAACAACTATTCCCAGATGGCGAACGGACCGTTAAACTCGCAATCGGCCCCCCGATTGAGAACGAGTTCTATTACGATATGGAGGTGCCACGCCCTATTACACCCGACGATTTCCCGGAGATCGAAAAGCACATGAAGGCGATGATTAAAGCCAATGTGCCTTTCCAACAGGAGACGTGGACCTACGATGAGGCTCGCGAATGGTTTGGCGAACGAAACCAAAAATTCAAACTCGAATTAATCGACGGAATCTCCGATCAGGAAGTCAACGCCAGTGATGAAGGGGTCGCTGACGAAGGTGTTTCTATCTATCACAACGGTGATTTCACTGACCTCTGTAAAGGACCGCACGTCGAGAAAACAGGCGAGTGCCGATATTTCAAACTGCTCCGCGTTTCTGGAGCCTATTGGCGCGGCGATGGCAATCGCGAGCAGTTACAACGCATTTATGGTACCGCATGGGAGACCAAAGCCGACCTTCAGGCATACTTAACACAACGCGAAGAAGCCGCCAAACGCGACCATCGCAGACTCGGACGCGAACTGGAACTGTTTCAGATGCATCCTGAATCTCCGGGTAGTCCTTTTTGGCTTCCCAAAGGCGCATTCATCTATAATCTCTTGTCTGAAAAGGTACGGAAACTCTATATCAGTGAAGGGTATCAAGAGGTACGGACACCGCTCGTCTACGATAGCAGTCTCTGGGAAACCTCTGGACATTGGGAACACTTCAAGGAGAATATGTTCCTCATTGAAAGTGAGGACGGTGGATCGGTAAGTGCACTTAAACCGATGAACTGTCCGGCGCACATGCTTATCTATAAAAGTGCGCGCCACAGTTATCGCGACCTGCCTTACCGTCTACACGACCAAGGCGTGTTGCATCGCAACGAAGCCACTGGCACGCTCACCGGTTTGTCGCGCGTCCGTCAGATGTGTCAAGACGACGCTCACAACTTCGTTACCGAAGACCAGATTGCCGATGAATATGAACGCATCCTTGGGCTTTTTGACCGTATCTATGGGACATTTGATTTACCGTTCCGATGCGATTTGAGTACACGCAATCCTGACAAGTTCATGGGTGATGTTGAGGTCTGGAATCGTGCGGAAAACATGCTTGAGAGTGTGTTGAAAAACAACCAGATTGAGTATAGCATTGATCCAGGGGAAGCAGCGTTTTACGGTCCCAAACTCGATTTTCAGGTGCGTGATTCACTCAACCGAGATGTCCAATGTGCTACCGTCCAACTCGATTTTCAACTTCCTGAACGGTTTGAACTCATCTATGTCGCACCCGATGGATCCGAGAAACGACCTGTCGTTATCCATCGTGCGATTTGTGGGAGTTTTGAACGTTTCATCGCCATGCTCATTGAGCATTATGCCGGTGCGTTTCCGACGTGGCTCTCTCCCGTCCAATGTGTTGTGATGACGATCAGTCAACGCTTCGTTGACTACGCCACAGAGGTCCATCAGTTGCTATCGCAAAAGGGGTGTCGGGTTGAATTGGATAACAGCGACGATAAGATTGGGGCAAAAATCCGTCTCGCCCGTTTGCAACGTGTCCCCTATATGTTGATCATCGGTGGACGTGAACAGGAGAACCGCACCGTCAGTGTCCGAAGTCGAGATGAAGGCGACATCGGCGCGATGGCACTTGATACTTTCGTTGAAAAAATTGCTCAAGAAGCCGATTTAGATTTTTAAATGGTTGTCGGTTATCGGTTGCAAAGGTTTCCCTTTTAACCGATAACCAACTGATAACCGACAACTGACAACCGACGACTATAAAAAAAAGGAGTATTCCGAATGTATAAGTTTCTGTCAACTCAATTTGCCGTATATGGATTAACAATCTCCGCTATCTTAATTGGAATCTTAGCTTTCAGCGGTTGTGGGGGTTCTAAACAGGTCACTCGCGTTGACGCTGACACCACGATTGATTTGTCAGGACGTTGGAACGATACAGATTCACGTATGGTTGCCGACGAGATTATTGGTGATTGTCTGAGCCACCCTTGGATTAACGATCACGGTATAAATACGGGCGGGAAACCCGTCGTGATTGTTGGAGGGATCCGTAATAAGAGTATGGAACATATCCCTGTCGCTACCTTTATAACCGACATTGAACGGGCATTTATCAATTCTGGGAAAGTCCGTACTGTATCCGGTTCGAGTGAACGTGGCGAAATTCGCGAGGAACGTGCTGACCAAGGAGAATTCGCTGCCCTTGAGACTGTCAAACGGATGGGACGTGAACTCGGCGCAGATTATATGATGACTGGCGAAATTAACACCATCGAAGACCGTGAAGGTGGCGATCAGGTTGTTTTCTATCAGACAGACCTCACTCTGACAAATATCGAAACGAACGAGAAAATCTGGATTGGGAACAAAAAGATTAAGAAATTTATCGGGCGCGACAAGTTTAAACTGTAGGATGTCCGTAACGCCTCTGTTTGAGCGGGGCCCCGTGCCCCTAATCTGTTCGGATGGGTCTCCGTGCCCACCCGCTCCGACTCGTTTGAAAACTACAAAATATATGATTAAAGCTCTCCCGTTTCTGCTTATTACCTCTCTACTGATAGGGTGTGGCGGTTATAAGTTTTCAGAAGTTATAGCACCTTTGGAGACAGGACAGCCAGAAGCTGCCTATACCTATCTTCAGAAACACGCACCGAAAAACCCTGATATTCCCTTTCTGTTTGACCTTGGACTCGTTGCCCATTATGCCAACCACTTCACTGAGAGCAGTGCAGCGTTGGATCAAGCCGGAGATATCGCCGAGGATCGCTATACCAAGAGTGTTTCAAAAGAAGTAACTTCATTGGTTACTTCCGACAAATTGCGTCCGTATGCTGGAACCCGATATGAGCGACTTTTAAGCCACTACTATCGCGCACTCAACTATATCTACCGCGGTCAGTTAGACGGTGCCTTGGTGGAATGCCGCCGCGCTACGGCTCTCATTGACTACTTCAAAAGCGATGATAAGTATGATTTCTTCGGTGCCGGGTTTCTTGCGAATCTCTCTGGTATGGTTTTTGAGGCCGCAGGCGAATGGAACGATGCTTATATTTCCTACAGACAAGCCGTGGAATACTATCAGAACGCTGCTGAGAAAACCGGTGTACCGATGCCAGCTGACATTGGTAATTCACTCGTGCGGTTGACTCGCAAACTCGGGTTCACCGACGAGTTTGAGCGTTACCGAAATCAATACGGCGAACCTCCACCGCGTCCTGAAAATACCGGTGAGTTGATTCTCTTTTATGAAAGTGGCTACGTGCCACCCAAAACTGAAGAGGCTTTGACGTTTCCTATCCTGAAAATAGACAATGTGGAGGACGAAAAGTTTGTTCCGACGCTTGTAGGACGCGAAGGCAGGGTCTATAAGGATGTCGAATTGGAATATCTCCTACGGGTCGCGATACCCACAATCGGTTCCCTTCGCCCTCGCTTTGCAGGAATCGAGGTGACAGTAGCGCAAAGTCAAGAGAGAGGCACGCTTGTAGCAGACGTGGAGAGCATCGCCGTAGAGACCTTTAATGCGGAGCGTCCTATCATTCTTCTACGAACCTTAGTCCGCGCTGTAGGGAAATACTTGATTTACCGAAAGGCAAACAAGGAAAATGAGGCGTTAGGGCTGCTTGTAAACCTTGCGGGTGCTGTGACGGAGCAGGCGGACACACGCTCGTGGAAGACGCTACCGAATCAAATTTTTGTCGTGCGGATGCCGGTTCCCGCAGGCACGCATACACTCGATCTCTCTTTTTTAAATGCCAACGGACGAATCAGTCGACAAGAATCCGTTCCAGATGTTAAAATTAATCCGAATCGGATAACCTTTCTCAATTACCGAACTTATGAATGATCTGTTTCAGATCGCGATATAGACAAAAAACATGCAACGCATCTACTTAGATTACAACGCCACAACGCCGCTCCGTCCCGAAGTCCGTGACGCAATGATGCCCTATCTCACCGAGGCGTTCGGTAACGGCTCCAGTATCCACGCCTACGGACGCGAAGCACGCACTGCCATTGACACCGCACGCGAACAGGTCGCCGAGCTCATCAGTGCCAAGAGTCCAAGCGAAATTGTCTTCACCGGTAGTGGTACCGAGTCAGATAACCACGCCATCAAAGGTTTAACCGAGTTGCAAAAGAGCCGCAGCAAAGGTAACCACATCATCACTTCGTCTGTAGAGCACCACGCCGTTTTGCATACCTGTCAGTACTTGGAGCAACGCGGTTTCGAGGTAACCTACCTTCCTGTGGATAGATACGGACGGATAAGCATTGAACAACTCCGCGAGGCGATCCGAGATACTACAATCTTCATCTCCATTATGCACGTCAACAACGAGAACGGCACCATCCAACCGCTCGAAGATATATGCGAAGTTGCACAGGAACACGATATTCCACTCCATACCGATGCCGTGCAATCGGTCGGTAAATTGGAGATGAACGTTCAGGAGCTCGGCGTGAACCTTCTCGCGTTCTCTGGGCACAAGGTCTATGCCCCCAAGGGTATCGGTGTCCTCTATATCCGCCGCGGCACCCGACTCGCCAACCTCGTCCACGGCGGTTCGCATGAACGCAACCGACGTGCTGGGTCCGAGAACGTCCCCGCTATCGTCGGACTTGGGGCTGCCGCAGATCTCGCCAAACAGGAACAGGCTGCTTATGCCACACATCTGAGTGGACTCACGCACCGCTTGCGCCAAGGCTTAGATGCGCACATTGAGCGGCTTCACTATAACGGACATCCTGACCACTGCGCGCCCGGCACGCTTAATGTTTCATTTGAATCTGTCGAAGGTGAAAGTCTTATCTTACGCTTGGACATGGAGGGTATCTGTGTCTCAACGGGTTCCGCGTGTACCTCTGGTTCTATGGAACCCTCACACGTTCTCGCCGCGCTCGGCTTACCGCCGAGATTAGCACAAGGCACTGTCCGCTTTTCGCTGGGTAGAAACACAACCGAAGCCGAAATTGATACTGTTATTGCTAAATTGCCGAAAGTCATCCAACAGATGCGCACCCTGTATAGAGGATAGACGCTCTTCTTGTAGGAGCGATTTCCCAATCGCGACTTTTGACCGAACCGATTTCTAAAAACACCCAAAAGAGTCCCTTTTTGTGCAGTTGCATGTCCTTTTTCGTGCAGCCTGACTCCTTAAATCCACGAATTTCTCCCAAATCTATCGTTTTTAGCATTGGCACAGAAATTGCGCTTATCTCCATATCAACAATTTATGCCTTGGAGGTAAGGGCAAATGAACCGAAAACTGACCTTGTCCGCTTTCACGATTGCGGTGGTGTTACACACAATCATTGCTTTTGTTGTTGGGATGTATCTCCTCACACAAACAGCACAATTCAGAGATCTTATCGGTATCGAAGTATTCCAACCCAAGGAACCACCGAAACCCAAGGTTGGAAGGGCTGCTATGGAACTTCCTGTTAAACCGACAGTTCCAACAAAAAATACTGTCATCGAACAGGTTCCGGTACAACCCCGTTTAAGCACTATTTTCCTTCGCCAGCCGAAGCTTCAAACGCAGACGGTAATTGAGTTTTCAGAGCAAACCGTCAAAGTAAAACCACCAAACAACCCGGATGTCCCAAAATTAAGAACAATAGACACCAGGCCATTAACAGACGTGATACAGGCTGATTTGCTGGTATCAGATGCCCCCGATGCTTTAGTGTTCTCCGCCCCGGTAATAACAGTCCCCTCCGTCCGAACGAGGCACATCACCCGCGGGATCGCCGGACAATTGAGAATCACTTTTGAGCATCCACCGGGTCTCACAATGGTCGAGAACGTCGGTGCCGCGCGCGACGCACTCGATGATGTCGTTGAAAACATCATACTCTCTAAGCACAAAATCTTACCACTACCGAAGGGCGAACCGGGTGGACGCGTTATCGGTAAAGGTAAAGACATCCAAGGCGTGTTCCGCTTTACACGGATCCGGCACAATCTCTCTGATTGGTGGGCTGACGCTTCTTCCCTTAACGCATTGACGAAGTGGCTCAATGAGCGTACGAAAATCAAAACCGATATGAGCGTTGAAGGTGGCGGATTGAAACTGACCGACACAAACCTCTTCAAAACGCCGCTTACTTTTATGACAGGGCATGATCCATCTCTTGCACGCAGTCGTGAGCTTCTCGGGAACGGATATAGTGCAGGCAAAATAGATGGTCGTTTCACAGAGGCTGAAGCGGCAGGGTTACGTCGCTACCTCGTTGAAAAAGGCGGATTCCTCGTCTTTGACGACTGCGGTGTGAACGCACCCGCGCAGGCAATGGTGCGACTCTTCCTCGCACAGATGCGCTATGTCATGCCCGAATATCACGTTGAGCGGATTTCCAACAATCATGAGATTTATAATAACTTCTATGAAATGGGTGGACCCCCTGTCGGATACGACATCTTCTGGTGGGGCACACGTCCACCGAAACGGAACTTCCTTGAAGGTATCTCCGTAGGTGCAAAACTCTCCGTCATTGTTGTTCGGCGCGATTACATGTGTGCAATGGAGTCTATCAGTCTCGCGACCCGCAGCGTCCACTATTCACCCGGCGTCTATCGTTTCATGACAAACGTCGTCGTCTATGCGTTGACGCATGGCGGAATTTCTGACTACTCCGGTTATGTGCCTGAATCGGCGTTAGAAGAGACGAAATTTCCGGCACGTCCACCTGCAGCTGCAGACCGCATCGGTTTTGAATGACGTTTATTGCTCTCTTTTTTTATTGACAAAAAAAACAGATGCCATAAAATAGGGTGCATATTCTTTATTACGATTTTCAACTTTAGCAAATCCAATCGTGAATTGACCAGAAACCTGCCCGTAATGAAATGGAGGGCAGTCCAGGAGCAATAGTTTAAAATATGGAAAAGACACATCTACTTCATGCCCCACATCTCCACGCAATTTCACGCAACATATTCGTCGCTGCCGGGGTCTCACGACACATCGCAGAGGATGTTTCTGAAATCCTGCTCAACGCCAATCTCGCTGGACACGATTCCCACGGCGTACTCCGCATTCCCGCCTATTTGCGCGGTATTGATGGCGGATCCCTAAAGCCAACAGCCGAGCCCAAACGCCTTGAAGAAACCGCAAATACCCTGAGCGTTGATGGGCAGGGCAGCTTCGGGCACTATACCTCACGCTGGTCTATAAAGAAAGCCATTGAGAAGGCAAAAACCGCTGCCTCTTGCTCTGTCAGCATCCGCAACACCGGACATATCGGACGTCTCGGCGAATATGCTGAAGAAGCAGCAAGAGCCGGATGTATCTCGCTTATCACTGTCGGGGGGGGCGGTAGAGGCAGAGGCCCAACTGTGCCTTTTGGTGGCGCGGAAGGTGCTTTTGGAACAAACCCCATCGCTATCGGTGTACCTACTGGGGATAGCAGTCCATTTATTGTTGATTACGCCACGAGTATGGTCGCCGAAGGAAAAATTCAGGTCGCCCGAAGCAAAGGTATTGATTTACCTGAGGGGTGTATCCTTGATAAAGACGGGAATCCGAGCGTCAAACCCGCTGACTTCTACGATGGTGGCTCGCTTCTTGCATTCGGAAAACACAAAGGCTACGCACTCGCCATGTTTACATGCCTCCTTGGTGGATTGGCAGGAACGTTTGATGTGGAACAAGGTTCAATGAACGGCATTTTCATGCAAGCCGTTGATGTCAAAGCCTTCACGCCTGTTGATGAATACCAGAAAGGTGTACGAGCCTTCTTAGATGGCATTAAATCCACACCACCCGCCCCCGGCTTTGACGAAGTATTAGTTCCGGGTGATTTTGAATACCGATCCCGAACCCAACGGTTAGTGGATGGTATTGAAATACCGGATACCATTTACAATCAACTCCAGGAGTGTGCAGACAAATTCGGCATTTCTATCGGCGAAGAGATAACCGAGGCGGAAGACAAGGCTCGCTATAAGTAGCTTTGCAGGAGGCAATCCATCATGAAAAGATTTATGTTTGAAGCCGCGGCACTCCAAACGTTCACAAGAAACCTGTTTGTCGCAGCGGATACCCCGCGGCGTATTGCTGATGATGTTGCTGAAATTTTGATAAAAGCCAATCTCGCTGGGCACGATTCACACGGTGTGTTGCGTATCCCGTCCTACCTTGATGCGATTGAAAACGGAGGGATCCGTCCAGCTGCTGAACCAGAAATCATCCGCGAAACCGACAACACACTTCATATTGATAGCAGACGCGGTTTTGGACATTATGCAGCACGTTATGCGATCCGTCGCGCCATTGAGAAGGCGAAAAGCACACGTACCTGCTTCGCAACGCTTACGCATACCAACCATATCGGCAGAGTCGGTGAATACGCACAAGAAGCCGCTGAGTCGGGGTGTATCGGAATGATCTCGGTCGGGGGCGGCTCAAAAGGCGGCGGACGTATTCTTCCTTTCGGTGGCGCGGTCGGTGCACTCGGCACAAACCCAATCGCTATCGGCGTACCGACAGGTGATGATAGACCCTTCCTCATTGATTTCGCAACCAGTATGATTGCCAACGGCAAAACCTACGTCGCTGACAGCGAAAATCGAGATTTGCCTGAAGGTTGTGTTGTTGACAAGCACGGCAATCCCACCGTTAAAACTTCCGAATACCGCGATGGTGGACACCTTCTTGCTTTCGGTAGACACAAAGGCTATGCGCTTTCTCTTTTCGTCTGTTTACTCGGTGGATTGGCAGGCACATTTAACGTTGAGGCTGGACAAATGGGCGGTCTCTATATGCAGGTGATTGATGTCAACGCTTTCATGCCACTTGAAGCGTACCAAAAGGGTGTCCGTGCCTTTTTAGACAGTATCAAATCAGTGCCACCCGCTCCGGGTTTTGACGAGGTATTAGTCCCTGGTGATTTTGAGGTCGACACCCGCACACACCGCCTCGCAAACGGCATTGATCTACCCGATACCATCTACCAGCAACTCCGCGAATGTGCGGAAGAGTGGGGCGTTCCTATGCCTGAATCCCAGTGATTCGGTTTCCCAGATTAACCTTGACATTGCCCCGCTATGGTGTTATACTTAACCTCGTAAAGTCAATTCTTTTTTTGAAAGGATGTAGGGCCTTGCGGCGGTAGCTAAAATTAGGATGCTTCGGATTTAGCAGAGGTGTGCGATATTAACGAGGGGAAGTTAGGTACAAATCCTCAATTCCCGTCGTGAATTAACCGAAAACCGGCTCGTAATGAAATTATGCCTTAAACGGCATAATTTGTCTTTGCTTTACATTTGGAGAGCGGCCCAGAGCCCATAGTTAAAAGAATGAATCTTGGACTCACAGATAAAATAGCAGTCGTAGGCGCGTCAAGCAAAGGACTTGGACGCGCAATCGCACTCGGTTTGGCACAGGAAGGCGCGAAGGTCACGATCTGTGCAAGAAATAAAGATGAACTGGAGACAACAGCAGACGATATTCGGAGCCAGACGGGTTCTGAAGTCTTGGCAGTTCCGACGGATGTTAGCCAACCAGAGCAGGTTGAAACCCTCATTAGCACAGCAATTCAGCACTTCGGGGGTATTGATGTTTTAGTCAACAACGCAGGCGGTCCCAGAGCCGGACGGTTTGACGACCTCGGCGCACAGGATTACCAAGACGCTGTTAATCTAAACCTAATGAGCACGATCAACCTCTGTCGTGCCGTTGTCCCGACAATGCAGGCACGCGGCGGCGGACGAATTATCAATCTCACTTCTGTTTCTGTCAAGCAACCTGTAGACAATCTCATGTTGTCGAACATGGCACGCACAGGTGTGATCGGGTTTGCGAAGACGCTCGCAACGGAGTTAGCACCAGATAAAATTCTCGTCAACAATGTCTGTCCGGGTATTATCTTCACCGATCGCATTCAGCAGCTGGCGACGGTACGTGCAGAGGAAGCCGGTATCACATTTGATGAAGCACTCGAAAGGATGACAGCGGACATCCCACTCGGTAGAATCGGCGACCCTCATGAATTTGCAGCCCTCGTTGTTTTTCTCGCTTCGGAACGCGCAAGTTATATAACAGGGACAACGATTCAGGTAGACGGCGGCATGGTAAGATCACTGCTCTAAATACAAAGTAGTAGGCACACGTCGTTGTGCTGTAACAGTTGAGCGGAGGCGTGATGAACGATGTTAGTGTCTGTAATCATTCCTGCGTATAATGAGGAGCGAACCATTGGGCAGGTCTTGGAGGCACTACGCGCACTACCCCTCGAAAAACAGATTATCGTCGTCAATGATGGTTCCACCGATGGAACATACGACGCACTTGAGCGGCTCCGTGAGGTTCATCAGTTAACCGTTGTACACTGCCAAGAAAACGGCGGCAAAGGATGCGCCATCCGTACCGGGCTCCCTCATGTCCAAGGTGAAGCCGTGGTTATTCAGGATGCCGACATGGAGTTATCCCCAATGGATCTCTCTGAACTCTTGAAACCACTGGAACGGGAGGACATTCAAGTCGTTTACGGGTCAAGGTTTCTCAACGGACGCGGGAACGCCAGTCTTCATAATTTTATCGCTAACCGGGTGCTTGCAACTTATACAAATCTTCTTTACGGATGTCGGATTACCGATGAATCTACGGGGTATAAAGCCTTTTCAGCGGAATTGATAACACGTTTAAATTTAACATGTGAGGGGTTTGAATTCTGTCCAGAGGTTACAGCGAAAATTTTGCGCGCAGGCTATGGCATCCACGAGGTACCGGTCTCCTATTCCCCGCGGACGAAAAAGGAAGGCAAAAAACTCCGATTCTGGTCAGACGGCATCTTTGCTGCCTGGACCCTCTTAAAATACCGATTTATTTCAAAAACCAAACTTTTCAAAAATACTGCGCAAGATAAATTGTGATAATCTATATTTGGAGGTTAAATCGTTAATGATGCTTAAAAAGGTGGTTTATGCCGCGCTGATCCTCTTATTCGTAGGTACGATCTCTACCGTTGTGTTTGGACACAGCGACCTCCCCACGCTTTTGGAGGATGTCAATAAAGATAGTGTGGTGAACATCCAAGACCTGGTGCTCGTCGCTACTGCTTTCGGACAACCCAGAGACCGCAATGCGGAATACGACCCTGATGTCAATCGCGACGGAATCGTTAATGTACTCGATCTTGTTCGCGTCAGTAACGGTTTTGGACAGACTGCATCGGATGAAAATTCAGCGTATCACGATATTCAGGAATATGTCTTTGATAAGAGTTGTGCGAACAGTGTTTGTCATGCTGCGCCTGCCAACGCGGGTAATTTAAATCTGACCTATGGTCTCTCTTATGAAGATTTGATCGTCGGTGTGCCACAGAATCCTGCTGCGGCTGCCGCTGGCATGAAACTCGTAGATCCCGGCAATCCAGAGAACAGTTTCTTGTTGACGAAACTGATGGGACCCACAGCACCGGAACAAGGCGCACGGATGCCCTTTGCGGGCGGCGTGCTCCACGATGGAAAAATAGAAGCAATTCGTACCTGGATCGAAGCTGGCGCACCACAGACGGGTAAAGTGATCGGGATGGGGGACCTCGCAGTCTTACGAGACCCTGAAGAAATCTTTGAACCACCTGCACCACCACCACCCGGTGAAGGCTATCAACTTCATTTGCCGCCCTTCAGAATCGAACCCGGCACTGAACGGGAAGTATTTTATGCAACGCAAATCAAAGATGAAAATGGAGAGCCAATAGCGGGTGACATCTTCATAAATAGATATGAGATTTTCTATCCCGTGGGCAGCCATCACTTTATCTTATATCGGATGACCGATGCAGCAATCTCAGACGGAATCCTTGAGATTGGCTTAGTTCCCGGAATCGGTGTTGATCCAACAGATCCTTTCCGAGAGTTAGACCCAGCCGACCCGCAGGCACTTGGAGACGGAGGGATTCATCGCTTCTTCGTTGCCGGATCACAAAGCGACGATCTTTCGCTTGCATTTCCAGAGGGCGTCGCCCTCCGACTTGCCGGTGATACGCTCTTTGACATGAATTCTCACTTCATTAATTTATTAGGGACCGAAACCCTAATTGGTGAGGCTTATATCAATATCTACACACTTCCACCTGAAGAAGTCACGCATGAGGTAATTGAGATTTTCGTTTCCAACACAGAGATTAACGTCCCGCCCGGGCTGACCCGTGTTAGCAAAATGAATTGGTATATTGAAGATGAAATGGAACTGCAAGGCATAGATCCAGGGGCAACATTGAACGTCATGCTGCTCACATCTCACATGCATAGACACGGCGAATTGTTTGAAATCTTTCAACAGTCAACAGGGGGCTTGTTGCACCGGAGCGTCGCTTATGATGACCCACCGATAACCTTTTATACCCCACCGCTGGCACTTGATGCAACCGATGGGCTCAGCTTTCAGTGTACGCATAGCAATTATGATCGGGATGTACCTCTTGAATTCGGTTTTACATCCGAAGACGAGATGTGCCTTATGGTCGGCTATTATTATGTGCCAACGAAAAGTGTTGCGGACAGTAATTAAATAAATCATGCGAAGCGCGGAATCAATTGGATTACCAAACAAATTTGGAGGTTGAATTGTTAATTATGATAAGAAAAACAGTCTATTTCACACTCATCACCTTGCTGATGGGCAGCTTCTCTTTTTTCGCACTCGGACACAGCGATCTCCCGACGCTGTTAGAGGATGTCAATAAAGACGGTGTGGTAAACATCCAAGACTTAGTGCTTGTTGCTGCTTCCTTTGGACAACTCAGGGATCGTAATGCGACGCAGGACCCTGATGTCAATCGCGACGGGATCGTTAATGTGCTTGACCTCGTTCGGGTCAGTAACAGTTTTGGACAAACCGTGCCAAGTGAAAATTCAGCATATCACGATATTCAGGAATATGTCTTTGATAAGAGTTGTGCCAACAGTGTCTGTCATGCTGCGCCTGCGAATGCGGGTAGTTTAAATCTTACCTACGGTCTCTCTTATGAAGATTTGGTTGGACAGGTTCCTCTGAACCCAGCCGCCGCGGCTGCCGGTATGAAGCTGGTTGATCCGGGCAACCCGGAGAACAGTTTCCTTTTGGCGAAATTGATGGGACCCGCAGCACCGGAACTGGGCGCGCGGATGCCTTTTGGCGGCGGTATACTCCATACTGGCAAAATAGAAGCTGTCCGCACATGGATTGAGGCTGGCGCACCGCAGACCGGCAAAATAGCGGGTATCGGAGACCTTGGGGTCCTACGCGATCCTGACGAAGTGTTTGAACCGCCCGCGCCACCCGCCCTCGGTGAAGGCTATCAACTCCGTCTGCCACCCTTCAAGATTGAACCCGGTACGGAACGCGAAATCTACTACGCAACCCAAATCACTGATGAAAATGGAAACCCTATAGCGGGCGACATCTTTATTAATAGAGTTGAAATCTTCTATCCAGCGGGTAGCCATCACTTCATCGTGTATCGGTTCACTGAAGAGGGCTTAGCAAACGGGGTCCCAGAGAGAGGAATTACACCCGGAATCGCAGTTGATCCAGCGACGGATAGATTCCGTGAACTGGACCCAGACGATCCGCAAGTGCTTGGCAATTTTGGTGTTGATAGACTTTTTGTTGTCGGCACGCAGACGGATGATACGCTTTTTGAATTTCCTGAAGGTGTGGGATTACGGATGCCCGGAGACACGGTTTACGACCTCAATTCCCACTACATCAATTTGCTTGGGGACGAAACATTGATTGGCGAAACCTACGTCAATATCTACACGATTCCCGAAGAAGAAGTTCAGTACGAGGCGGTTGAAATTTTCGTTTCTAACAGATCGATTAACGTACCACCCAAAACAACGCGCGTTTCCAAAATGACGTGGTACGTTGAAGATGAACTCGAACGCCGAGGACACAACCCGGCAGCGGAATTGAGCGTCTTCTTACTCACATCTCACATGCACAGACACGGTGAGTTGTTTGAAATCAATCAGAGATCAACCGGGGATTTATTGCACCGAAGCATCGCTTACGACAATGCTCCGATTACTCTGTTTGAACCGATTCTCCGCTTAGGTCCAGACGATGGACTTAGATTCGAGTGTACCCACAACAACTACGACACGAATGAACCGCTCATATTCGGACTTACATCTGAAGATGAGATGTGCATTATCTTCGGTTATTATTATATCCCGACTGAAAGTGCCGGAGAGATCATTAAATAGGACCGATTTCATAAATGTGGAGAAGCGCGCTTCATAGGCGCGCTTTTCTCTTATCTTAGATGGAAACCACTCATTCAAGAAAAAATAACTTCATAGATGCCCTCACACATCGGATTTTGGTGTGTGATGGTGCTATCGGAACCGAAATCCGCAAGCAGGTACCAGCACATCTGCAATGTGTTGATGCCTGTAATATCTCTACTGAATACGCCGAGAAAGTCTCAATGGTTCATCGCGCATACGCTGCTGCCGGTGCCGATGTTATTCAAACCAATACCTATCAGGCAAACAGCGAAGCGTTAGCTGTTCACGGCTTGGCTGAGCAGGTTGAAGAAATTAACAGAAGCGGTGTGAGCCTCGCACGTGCTGCTGTGCCGAAGACTTGCTATGTAGCCGGTTCCGTTGGACCGATCTCTTTCCAAACCTTAGATACCACACTGCCCGCAACGAAGGCAATCAGGCGCATCTTCAAACAGCAAATGGATGCCCTTGTTGATGAAGGCGTTGATCTTCTCGTCCTTGAGACTTTCGTTTCTCCCAGACAAGCAGAAATCGCCGCGAAGCAAGCCCTCACTTACGATGTCCCTGTCGTCGTTGAAATCAGTGGCGTTTCAGGCGGCACAGTAGGTGCCGGGGTTGATGTCCGGGTCTTTGCACAAGAGCTCGAACAACTCGGCGCACACGCGGTCGGGGTCAATTGCCGCGGTCCACACGACCTTGTCGAGGCGATGGAACTCCTTGCACCTGTCATCAAGGTTCCTATCGCTGTACAACCCAACGCTGGCAATCCGAGAGTCGAACAGGGCGAAGTGGCACTCTCTTATACAGTCGAGGCAGAAGTTTTCAGCGATTACGTTGGAAAATTGATTGAACTTGGCGCGAACATGATTGGCGGTTGCTGCGGCACGACCCCCGCTTATGTGGCGAAAATCCGTCAGGCTGTTAGAGAACGTGAACCTGTTGAACGGCAACAACGGATCTTCGTCCTTCCAAAGATTCGCGCAACCTCGAAAGTCCGGACGGATAATCCTGTGCAACAGGTGTTTGAAACGCGAGAGCAGATCATAAGTGTTGAAATGCGCGCCAATACATTTCCACAGTTTCGAGCGATGTTGCGTGAGGCGAAAAAACTCGCTGCCATCGGTGTCGATCTGTTTGATGTAACCGACAATTCCGGTGCTGCTGTGAATATTGGAGCCGTCGGTACAGCATACCGACTTCAGCAGACAACACAAATTCCGACGCTCATCCATTGGACAACCCGCTCGCGGAATCTCATTAGTATGCAATCGCATTTACTCGAAGCAGAGGCGTTGGGTATTCGTGGCATTGTTGCGCTCTCTGGCGACCATCCAAAAGTAGGTCCCTATGAAGCGGCGAGCCTCGTCCCGGATGTCCGAGGTGCCGTTCAATTGATGAAACTCATTGCACGTCTGAATCAAGGTGAACTCGCTGACGGTTCATCTATTGGCGATCCGTGTGGATTCTATTACGGCGGCGGTTTTACGGTTGCTGAGAACCTTCAACCCCACGTCAAACATCTCACAAATAAGGTGAAGCAAGGCGCAAAATTTGCCTATACGCAACCGGTCTGGACTTATGAAGATATCGTTCGGACCCAGCAAGCGACGGAACATCTTGGTATAAAATTGCTTTACGGCATCCTACCGCTCACCAGTTTCCGCAGTGCCTCCTATCTACGCGACAATTTGGGACTCTATATCCCTCAGTTTATCGTTGACAAATTTCGAGACCTTGAGGATACCGCCGCACACGAACTCGGTATCCGGTTGTGTTTGGAGTTAATTCGCGACATCCGTAATCAAAATGAATGTAAAATTGATGGTATCTATCTCATCCCACCTGCTCTCATGAATTGGAAAAACAGAGTCAGGATCATCTCAGAGATCGTTAAAACCTACCGTTTTTTTTAAACTATTGAATCTGAGCACCGCTCCACTACGTTCCGCGGTGGTTTTTGGTCAATTCCAACCTACTCCAGGTGCTCAAGGCTTTCTGACTTCACCAGACACTATCGTGAAACGAAGTGGAACGATAACCAGAGTTAATAATTAAAAATATGCAAACTCGTGAAACTTCCATCTCATCGGCACGCGTTACAGCGAGGTCACTGATCTTAGGGATTTTATTCATCCCTGTTAATGTTTATTGGATGACGCTTGTTGAAGTGAAGTATTACTCCCTTGACGGTTCATGCCTCCCGCTTTTTATCCAACCGGTCTTCATTATGTTCGTCTGTGTTATCGCGAACACACTCTTGAAACGTTTCGCGCCGCGGCAGATGCTCCAACAGGGAGAGTTGCTCACTGTCTACATCATGGTGGCGATCTCGTGTACGTTTGCCGGACACGACACGATGCAGAATATGTTCGGGAGTATTGGGCATGCGTTCCAATTCGCAACGGACGAGAATGAGTGGCAGACGCTCTTTTTTCGGTATCTACCCGCTTGGCTTACCATCTCGGATACCCAAAGCCTCCAAGGGTTTTACGAGGGGGAAGCCACCTTCTACACGAAGCATAACTTCTCAATTTGGCTAAAACCCTTGGCGTTCTGGGGACTCTTTTTCCTGATTATGATGTTCATGATGCTTTGCATCAACACAATCGTCCGAAAGCGATGGGCAGAGCAAGAAAAACTCGCGTATCCGATCATACAACTTCCGCTACGACTCTCCGAAGATGGCGGTATCAGCCTCCTCAAGAATCGGATGATGTGGATAGGCTTCAGCATCGCGTTCGCTATCGGGGTCATTAACGGGGTCAACTATCTTTTTCCGCAGTTTCCAGAGATCCCTTATATCAAGCGGACGGCTGTTTTCCAAAATATTTTCACTGACCGTCCATGGAACGTCATTCGTGGGACCCGGATCTCTGTTTATCCTTTCGCAGTGGGTTTGGCGTTTTTCTTACCGTTGGACCTCTCGTTCTCGTGTTGGTTCTTCTTTGTTGTACGCTTAGCGGAATTCGTCATTGGCGCAGCACTCGGTACCCGCTATTTTCCTGCCCTCAACGAGCAGGCGTATGGTGCTTGGATCGCCCTTTTCCTGCTTGCCGTTTGGGTCACACGGCGACATCTGGTAGAAGTGATGAAAAAAGTATTTGGGTTTGAATCGCGTCTTGATGATTCCAACGAACCGATGCCGTATCGTGCCGCCTTTTTGGGAATTCTTGGATCACTTGTTGCCCTTGGGATCTTTTCCTCTATCGCAGGAATGGCGTTGTGGGTCGCCGGTCTTTTCTTTGGTGTCTATTTTCTGCTATCGTTTGCAATTACTCGTGTTCGGGCGGAACTCGGCACACCGCATGAAATTTACTACGTCAATCCGCACGACATGCTCGCGACAGTCGGTGGAACGCGGCAGTTTGACACGAGCAGTCTCACCATTATGTCGCTTTTCTATTGGTTCAATCGGGGCTACCGGAATCACCCAATGCCGAATCAGATTGAGGCGTTCAAACTCGCCGAATCAACGGGGATGGGCAACAGACGTTTGTGGGTGGCGATGTTGATAGCAATTATCGTCGGGATTTTGGTGACTTTTTGGGCGAATCTGGACATCACCTTCCGGAACGGTGCTGATGCGAAAGCCGGTGGATTCAAAGACTGGGTTGGCAGAGAATCGTTCAGTCGGCTGCAGCGATGGCTGCATAACCCAACGGAACCGAACATGGTTGGTATGGGCTTTATGGGTATCGGCGCGCTCTTGACGTTTGTGATGATGTACATGCGGATGCATTTCTTGTGGTGGCCCTTCCATCCAGCGGGTTACGCGCTTGCCATCAGTTTTGCGATGGATTATTTCTGGTTCGCTTTCTTCGTGGCGTGGTTTTTGAAGTTAATGATTCTTCGGCACGGTGGCTTGCGGCTCCATCGTCAGGTCGCACCGCTCTTTTTGGGGTTAATATTAGGCGACTACGTCATCGGCAGCACCTGGGCAATCATCGGACCGGCATCCGGCTTACGAACCTATAAAATCTTTATTTGATGAAGTCATAATGCTCCTTCTTGAAACGGCACACAAGAGGCAATGGAAAACGTGAACTTACCTGTTGGGAAACTCAAACACGATTTTTTAAAAGAACTTCTACCTACACACGATGGAAGCACAAGTCTGGTTGTCGGTCCACAACTCGGTGAAGATGCTGCTGTCATTGCCTTAGGCGACAACTACCTCGTTGCTACCAGTGATCCGATCACCTTTGCGACTGAAGATATTGGATGGTATGTCGTATGCGTCAATAGCAATGACATTGCAGCGATGGGTGCCGTGCCGAAATGGTTGTTGGTAACGCTGTTATTACCCGAAGACGCGACGACACCCACGATGGTTCGAGACATCATGACGCAACTCACGCAGGCATGTGCAGAATTTGACATCCTACTCTGTGGGGGACATACCGAAGTTACACCGGCGGTAACGCAGCCCGTTGTCGTGGGACAAATGATGGGGATTGCCAATAAAAATAGCTTGTTCACTTCAGCGAATGCCTGCGTAGGAGACGCATTAATCCTCACAAAGGGAATCGGTATTGAAGCAACTGCAATCATTGCCCGTGAGCGTGAAGCGCAGTTGCGTGAAAAGTACGACGATCGCTTCTTGAAACAGGCGAGACACTATCTCACGCATCCCGGAATCTCTGTACTCAAGGACGCACAAACTGCAATCGCCACAGGGGGTGTCCACGCTATGCACGATGTCACAGAAGGGGGTGTCGCAACTGCGGTCTATGAATTGGCGACCGCAGCCGAGTTGGGAGTGGTTGTCTATTCGGATAAACTTTTAGGTTCATCAAGTCTGTATGGAAATATAACACGAACATTGTGTGATATGTTTCGGCTCAACCCGCTTGGTGTTATCTCTTCTGGTTCGATGTTAATCGCATCGGAGCCCGAAAAAGGCGAAGTAATTTGCCAAGCCCTCGGTAAGGAGGGGATCAGTGCCGACATCATCGGAGCGTTTTTGCCATCTGAGTATGGGTTGTGGTTGGAAGAGGCCACCGGTACACGACAACCGCTACCTGTTTTTGAGACAGATGAAATCGCCAAACTCTTTAAGCAGCAATAGCCATTGAATTTTACGAATGAAAACCCGACTACAAAACTATCCCCTAACAAGCACCATCATTAAGTTGAAAACCGGTCGGGTCCAACTCACACTTATAGAAGACCCCGATTGGTTTCTCGAACAACTCAGTCGGGAAGATAAGGACGGCAAACTCTATCTCCCCTATTGGACCTACCTCTGGGAATCCTCGATCGGTCTCGCTCGCCATGTAGAGAAAATAGGAGCACAACTAAAGGGCGGACATATTTTGGAGATTGGATGCGGGTTTGGATTGACAGGAATTGTCGCCTGTCAGATGGGTGCACGTGTGATCTTCACAGACGCAGAATGGGAAGCACTCCATTTCGCAGCACACAACGCAGAGCAGAACGGCGTTGAAGAAAATGCGGATTTCGTTCAGATGGATTGGAATACGCCCTGTTTCAACTGCAAATTTCCGTATATCCTCGCCGCCGATGTCGTTTACGAGGAACACCACTGGACTCCGATTTTATCTCTCCTTCAGAACTATCTCTCTCCTGACGGTATCGCTCTCTTTTCCGAACCGAATCGAAACAACGCTGCCGGATTTTTCAAACGGATCGCAAATAACGGTTTCTGCTATCAAAAATCTACCCTTCCTGTTACATTAGATAGACAAACTTCCCAAGTTTCTATCTATACTGTGCGACGCGTAAACGCGTGAAGGGTAAGTTGCGTTTCCTTTTCCAATCTTTCACCCCTCCAACCCTCTTTTTTTATTTTGCCCAAAAAATAGGAAAAAATACGTGCCTCTTGCTAAAAAAACAGGCAAAAATTTCCGGACGCTGACTATCTCGCGAAGGTATTGTTTGACAAAAGCCTTGTGGGTGTAGATGAAACCTGTAATTCGTACTTTTGGCAAGGTTTTTGCTAACAGCATATTAAAGTCGGCGCTCCTCGTTAATTCAGCACATTTACGTGAAATTGACTTGAGAAAGGTGGAGGATGGAAACAGACACTTCAACGCTAAAGGTTTTAATCATTGATAACAATCAAGAGCGAGCAACTACATTAATCCGAATCCTAAAAGCAGGGCGGTACGAAGTTGCTGCACAGCTGCGTTTGCAGAGGGACTTAATAAGTCAGGTCTCACACTTAAAACCCGACATCATATTGATAGGCGTTGACTTTCTGGGACAGACAATACTTAGTTGGGTTGAGTCTCTTCACGCAAGCTATCCGTGTCCGATGGTCATGTTTTCGCGGGATGAGCGATCGGAAACGATTCAGGCAGCAACGCGGGCGGGTGTTTCTGCTTATGCTGTTGGAGAACTCACCGGAGCCAGAGTTAAAACGATCATTGAGGCGGCCGTTGCTCGGTTTTATGAATTCCGGGCATTACAGGAGGAACTTGAGAAAACTAAGACAAGTCTCGCCGAACGTAAAATCATTGAGCGCGCAAAGGAGCTCCTCGCTCAACATCGCGGTTGTGACGAGGCACAGGCGTACCAAATTTTACGAAAGATGGCGATGAATCGCAGAAAACGCCTTGCGGAAGTCTCACAGGAGTTGTTATCTATGGCGGAGGTGTTGACGAATAAATTGTAAAAAAATCTTGGTTAAGAGTTAGAAATTAAGAGACTTCTTTAACAATCCACCTCTTAACTTAAAACTTAAAACAAGAATAGCCCAAACCAAAGGTGGTTTGGGACCAGACATAGGTGTCTATTGGGTTGAGCTTTCGGTGCAACTTATAAACCGAAACTATATGCTCACCAATAGATACCTTTTTTATTTCCGTCTCTAACTCGGTAGGTTCGGTTTTGCGGCGTACTCGCCCCCGGTTCATGCCCTAAGGCATTCATACCGTTGATTCTGATTTGGAATGCCATACGGCATTCATACCCCGGTTCATGCCCATAAGGCATGAATACCGTTGATTTGAAGTCCATACGGACTTCATACCGTTGATTCAAGGCATGAATACCGTTGATTCTGATTCATGCGACGTGCATTCCAACTGCACCGATTAGAGATTCCACGTGTTTCTGAAGGAGGAGTGATAAAATGAACCAATCGAAAAAGAGGGTTATCCCCGCAAGCCGAAAGGTGCGTTCCGCTCCCAGTTTAAAGGCACCCGCAGCTGCGAAAAAGCGAAAGTCTAAAGTAAATGCTGCCGAAGTGCTGAAGCGGGAGAAGAATGGATTTGAAGTTATCAATGACCTTCCCAATTACATTCGGGACGGATGGGAGTCGATTCCAGCGAACGAGCGCGACCGCCTCAAGTGGGTAGGCGTCTTTTACCGAAAACAGACACCGGGGGCATTTATGATGCGTCTCCGTATGTCCAGCGGTTTTTCTAATGCCGAGCAGTTTCGCGCGATTGCTGAAATCAGTGAAACATACGGACCCGGATTTGTAGATCTCACAACACGGCAACAAATTCAGCTCCGCGGTTTCGCTATTGAAAACGTCCAGCATATCTGGAATCGACTTGAGGCGGTAGGTTTGGATTCACTCCAAACCGGTTTTGACAACATCCGCGGTGTCATCGGATGTCCCGTTGCTGGGTTGACACCGAATGAACTGTTTGATGCGTCGCATGTCGCCAGAGAATTCACGAGACTCTTCGTTGGGAACAAGGAGTTTACCGATATTCCGCGCAAGTTTAATGTCGGTATTACAGGATGTCTTGATAACTGCACCCATACGGCTTCGCAGGATATTGCCCTTACGCCAGCGATAAAGGAAATTGAAGGTCAAGAGACACACGGCTTTAACGTCGCTGTTGGTGGAAAGATGGGGTCTGGTGGCTACACGCTTGCGAAGCCACTTGATGCGTTTGTTACTCCCAAAGAAGCTGCAGTCTTGTGTGCTGACATTGCCTTGATTTTTCGAGATTACGGAGCCAGGACAGCTCGAAATAAATCGCGTCTCGCTTTTCTGATTCAGGAGTGGGGGGTAGAAAAATTCCGAGAGGAAGTCGAGACGCGGCGGCACAGAAAACAACCGCTCCTGACCGCTGGAAAAGATGTGCGCGGCAAAAAGAAAACCGACCATACCGGTATCTTCTCTCAGAAGCAGCCACACCTCAACTATGTCGGACTCGTCGTGCCTGTCGGACGGATCACGACAACACAACTTTTCGAGGTGGCACGTCTCTCAGATGAATACGGTAACGGCGACATCCGTCTCACGCAGGGACAGAATCTGATTATCACCAATGTTCCTGACGAGCGAATCGGGGCCTTAACAGCAGAACCGCTCCTACAGGAACTCCGTTATGATCCCTCGGAAATCATGCGTGGTATGGTCAGTTGCACAGGTATCGACTACTGCCACTTCTCGCTCATTGAGACTAAGGAACGCGCCATGGAAGCAATCCGACATTTGGAGGCAAAACTCGGCAATACCAAACCACTGACTATCCATTGGTCGGGATGTCCAAACGGGTGTGGCAATCACGCCGCCGCAGACATCGGACTTCTTGGTAAGAGGGTTAAAATTGACGGAGTCGTTACCGATGCCGTGGATGTATTCGTCAAGGGGGATGCCAGTGCTAACCCTAAAGTTGCACCGAAGTTATTAGAAAATGTCCCTTGCGACGATCTACCGCGAGTGCTTGAAGGTCTCGTGCCTTATCTTTCAAGGAAAATTTAAAAAATGGACATAAAAAATAAAGCAACACACATAAATCTATTTAGCTTAAAAACGATCCAGATGCGTACCTTCCATACCACATGGTTCGCCTTTTTCTTAGCCTTTTTTGGATGGTTCGGTATTGCTCCGCTTATGGCGATTATCCGTGAAGACCTGATGCTAACAAAAGCAGAGGTGGGTAATACTATTATCGCTTCCGTCGCAATTACAGTATTGGTGCGAGTCTTAATCGGACCGCTTTGCGACAAGATCGGGCCTCGAAAGGCGTATACATGGCTGCTGATTCTTGGTTCACTACCGGTCATGGGTATCGGACTCGCTCAGAATTACGAGACGTTTCTGCTCTTTCGACTCGCGATCGGTGCAATCGGTGCCTCGTTCGTTATCACACAGTATCACACCTCGGTGATGTTTGCCCCGAATTGTGTCGGCACAGCGAATGCGACAACAGCCGGATGGGGGAATCTCGGTGGCGGTGTCACGCAGATGGTCATGCCGCTCATCTTTACGGCTATTCTCAGTTTCGGTGTGGACCAATTCCTCGGATGGCGGTTGGCGATGCTTATTCCCGGTGTCGCGCTATTTATCACTGGATTCGCCTATTACTTCTTTACCAAAGATGCCCCGGATGGCAATTATAAAGAACTCCGTGAACGCGGCGAACTTGAACCCGCGAAAGGCACAGGTATGGCGTCTTTCATGTCGGCGATTAAAGACTACCGCGTCTGGGCACTCTTTGTTATCTATGCCGTCTGTTTCGGCGTGGAGCTCACTATTAACAATATCGCCGCACTCTACTATCACGACCAGTTCCAGTTAGATGTCAAGACCGCAGGACTCATCGCTGGACTGTTCGGTTTGATGAATATCTTCGCACGGACGGTTGGCGGTGTTTTCTCCGATTTCTTCTCGAAGAGGATGGGGCTCCGCGGGCGTGTCCGGTTCTTATTCTTTGTGCTGTTAGGTGAGGGGATCATGCTGATAGTCTTTTCGCAAATGGCGGTGCTTATCCTTGCTGTTGGCGCGATGATGGTCTTTAGTCTCTTTGTACAAATGTCGGAAGGCGCGACCTATGGAATCGTCCCTTTCATCAATAGAAAAGCGTTAGGGGCTGTTGCGGGTATTGTCGGCGCGGGTGGAAATGCGGGTGCCGTTGCTGCGGGTTTCCTGTTCCGTGCTGAGAGTATCACACTGCAGCAAGGCTTGTTGTATCTCGGTGTGATGGTTACAATCGCCTCGTTCGCTACGGTATTGGTGAAATTCTCACCCGTAGTCCAAGCCGCAGAGAAAAAAGCATTTGATGCCGCACTCGCCGAGAGGCAGCGTTTAAAAGCCGAAGGTGCTTTATCCTAATCTGACTTCGATCTATAAAACTAACAAATAACCTGATTTTGACTACAAAAAATCGTAAAAAAATTGGTCAATAAAAATGAAAAATGCAACGGGGAAAGCCGTCTGTCCTTATTGTGGTGTCGGTTGCGTCATCCGCGCAACCGTTAGTGATAACAAGATTACAAGAATTTCAGCGGACGATGATGTCGCCCCAAATTACGGTATGCTCTGTCCAAAAGGCGCACATCTTAAACAGGTATTTCAGAACCACGATGGAAGGCTCGCGTATCCAATGATTCGCGACCGGCGCGGCGAACCACCGCGTCAGGTCTCATGGGACGAAGCGATTACTTTCACGGCAAACCGGCTTCACGAAATTCAGTTGGAGCACGGCAAGGATTCCATCGCGCTTTACGGTTCTGGTCAATTAGACACAGAGGCTTCTTACATTTTTAACAAATTTTTCAAAGGCTTCCTCCGGACGAACAACGTAGATACCAATAGTCGGCTCTGTATGTCTTCAGCAGTCGTCGGTTACATGCAAGCGTTCGGTTCCGACGGACCGCCTACCTGCTATGACGATATTCAGCATGCGGATGTATTCCTGATTATCGGCGCGAATATGGCGGTCAATCATCCCGTGCTTTTCCAGATGATTCGCAAACGGCGGGCACTGGAGCCAAACACACGGATTATCACCGTGGATCCGCGCCGTACCAAGACAGCGGATTTCTCGGATATCCATGTCCCGCTTGCCCCCGGCAGCGATGTTGCTTTTCTCCAACTCATTGCCAAACGGCTTCTTAGAGTCGGACGCGTCAATGGACGTTTCATCCGTCGGCGGACTGAAAACTATAGTGTTTATGAGAGCCATTTAAAGAGCCTTGACGAAGACGAACTTCTCACCGCTTGCGATATTCATCCTGCGCGTATTGACGAGATTGTTGAATACCTTTCTAAACCGAGTCGCCTGCTCAGTTTTTACTGTCAAGGCACGAATCAAAGCACAAGCGGCGTTGACAAGAATGTTGCGCTCATCAATTTACATCTCCAGTTAGGTGAAGTCGGTATAAGAGGTGCGGGGCCTTTCTCGTTGACGGGACAACCGAATGCGATGGGCGGAAGAGAGGTCGGTTATTTGTCCCACCAATTGCCCGGCTACCGCGTCGTCACCAATGATATGCACCGCGCCTATCTGGAAGGTGCGTGGCGTGTTCCACCCGGAAGCATTGATCCGAATCCGGGATTAACGGCAGTGCCAATGTTTGAGGCAGCGGCTGAAGGAGAAGTCCGCGCACTCTGGATCGCCTGCACGAACCCCGCAGTCAGCATGCCCGATACAAAGGTATCGCAGGCAGGACTCCGTCGCGCAGATCTCGTTATTGTCCAGGATTGTTACTATCCAACAGAGACAGCCGAATACGCCGATGTGCTGCTCCCCGCCGCACAGTGGGGTGAAAAGCAAGGCACAATGACGAACAGCGAGCGACTCGTTGTCCGAAGCGATCAGTTCCTTATACCCCCTGGTGAAGCACAGCCGGATTGGTGGATATTCGCACAGGTCGCCAGAGCGATGGGATTCAAGCGGAATTTCGACTTCTACAACGCCGAAGAGGTGTGGGATGAATATCGACTCTTGACAGCAGGCACACCGTGTGATCAGCTGGGAATGACGAATGAACGCCTCGCCAAGACCTCTTTACGCTGGCCCTGTCCACATCCACGGCATCCCGGCACCGCTCGCCGATACACCCGCACGAAGTTTTTCACTGAATCGGGGAAAGCACAGTTCAAAACGCCTATCTATCAACCGCCCGATGAGAAAGTAACTGAGGCGTTCCCATTCGGCTTGACGACGGGACGTATTGAGAGTCAGTGGCACACCCGCACCCGAACCGGCAAAGTGCCGCAGCTGGTGCGTAAGGACCCTGAACCCTTTGTCGAAATCCATCCAGACGATGCAGCGGAGAACAGTGTTCAAGATGGTGAATGGGTCTATCTTGTCGGGAGGCGGGGAAGGTGCTATGCCAAGGCACGTGTTACGGAAGCGATCCGGCGCGGCTTGCTCTTTACGCCGTTCCATTGGGGGGACCTCTTCCATGCGGAGACCAATGCGAACTACGTAACGAATCCTGCGTTTGATCCGGTCTCCAAGCAACCCGAGTTAAAATTCTGCGCTGTGCGGATTGAGGTTGAAGATTCGTAGGTGTGAACCAAATTGGGTCGTTAGGAGAGGTCCCAGTGCCTCACAACTTTGTCTGCTGATCTAATAGAAGATTTAGTCGGTTCTGATAGAATCTGTTTCCAAATCTAAAACGAAGGTGATAGTGTTCTTAATTTGTGTCATCATATTGTCTGAAAGTTTGCCAAGCCTCCGCTCAAGTCGAACTTTCTCTATAGAACCTAATCCTGGCACATTAACGTAAGATTGTTGATTAAGAAATCTCAATCGTGGAAGTGCTACTTCATACGGACTTTCCCTATATTGGGTTGTTAAGGGGATATAGATTATTAGATTTCGTGGTGGATCTGGATCGTAACGGGATACCACAAGCACAGGTCGCGTTCTCGCGGTTAAACCGAGGTCGGCTAACCAAATCTCACCGGGATATAGGTTCATCGAGTAGGTCCAAAACCTCCTGTTCTACAGCACGCGAGCGCATTATATCCAATGCATCTCGGTCTGCGAGATCAATGATTTCCAAAATTCGTTCCCTGACCGTCGCTGCAATATTCGGTTCCCATTCGCGTAATTTCGTGTCTAATCTCTCTGCTAACATATCCATTGGTCTCTCTCCGTTACTTTATTTGTTGGTATTGGAAAAACTGATAAACGTCTCCGCAATCAGTTCTTAAAAATCATACAACATTTAGGAAGAAGAATCAAGAAAAAGGTGTATCTGGTACTTTCCGTTTCCTGCGTAAAAAAGAAAAGGGCAGGCACAGATGCCTGCCCATAACAACTGCCTGACACGAATGCCGGTTTCGGCAATCTAAGAGTTACACCATTGGTGGTGTAATCTCATAGTTCACGCCTTTATAGCAGATAATCATGACGAGAGCATCTTTGGCAAGTTTAGTGTATCGCCCTAATTCTGGGAAATGCTGCCTCAGGCCGAAGTAGTCTTCGCTACCAAACTCAACCTGTTTTCGCTCCGATTTCCCATCATATTCGCTATCTACCCATATCTCACCGTGCCGATGGAATGTCTTACGTCCAATGTATTTCGTATTAGCATCCTGCCTCTTGTATCGAGCATATTTCCGTTCCTCTAATTCTCGGTTGTATCTAATCCTCTCGGAGATGGGTATCGCTTCCGTGTAGGCATCTGAAATCCGTGAATCATCATACACTTTTCGTAGTGAACCATCGTCTGCGTCAACAAATGATGTGTAAGGTGTGGGTACCCCGTATTTCTTACTAAGGCGTTTAATCTCTTTATAAAGTTCGTCACTTCCATCACCGAGTGCAGCCTGGTCCACGAGTTCCGCTATTCTGCTTTGTGCCCAGAGATGTGGCAAGAAATCGTTGTCGGATTCAAGTTTGGAGAAATGGACGTTTTTGGAGAATTCCTGCTTTTCGTTGCCGATGATTCCATGAAGTTTCAGAACGGTGTGACCGTGGCCTTCATAGCGACCCAGAAGCGTCAACTGCTCCTCACGAAACAGGTCTGGCAGGTTTTTCGGGGTTAGTTCTTTCGTAATGATCTGTCCAAAATTGATTCCGACATCCACCAGCATCGGCTCGTTCATTTTCCTGAAGAGCGTAGACACAGCGACCTCAATGTCTTCATTTGGTTTTACATAAGTGCGCGAGCCACCGTTATCCGCCGCCATCTTGTCGAGTAAATGGTCGTTCACATCGTACCCTACACCGAATACAAAAATGCGAGATAGATTCCGGTTCGCTTTCCCGACATTTTCGAGGATTCTGGCTGCGTTCGTTACACCAACGGTCGGTCGTCCATCGGTAAGGAAAACGATGATCCGTGGACGTTTAGGATCCGGTTTTTCGGCTAACGCAGTGAGTAGCGCATCATTGATGTTTGTCATACCGCGTCCTTCAATACCGTCAATAAATGCGAAGCCTTTTTCACGTTCACCTTTCACGTTAATGAGTTTTTCGGACAAAACTGTAGAGTCGGGCCAGCGTTCACCACCAAACCACTCTTCGCCTCTGTTCAACCTATCAGCGAGCGAGGTGATGTCTTCGTTAAACAGAATGAGGTTGAACCGATCGCCGTCGTTCAGATTATAAACACAATAGCGGAGTGCTTCTTTCGCTTGTGCGACTTTTCGCCCGCTCATACTACCTGACCGATCTAAAGCGAAAATGAAGTCTTTCTCAGAAATCTCTGTCTGTTTTACTTTATACTTCGGCGAAACGAGCAGCATAAAGTATCCATCTTCTTTCTCATCGGCGCGGTGCGTAAGCAAGGTAATCCCGAAATTGTCATCTGAAACCGCATAGTAGCAGAGAAAGTCGTCGTCTGGGTCTACATCTGTACCTTCATAACTGATACGCACGTGGTGATCGTCCTTGCGGTTGATCGTAACCTCGTGTGAGGGTGAGTAAACCGTTCTGAGTTCATCTTCACTTTCAATCTCCATCTCAACGTGAAGATTTCCGATCAGTCCAGATGCCGATTTCGCAAGCGACAACGGATAGGTGTACTTAGCAAGGTCGCTCTCTGCGCTGATCACCTGAGAGTACTCAAATTTGACGTGTCGCATGGCGTTTGCTGGAATCCCCGCTACACGTGCCACAAACGCCCGCGTGCCGATGTGCTCCAAAATTGATCTGTTACCACCGTAACGGGCACTACGCCTATAAATCCGGTGGGATTCTTCTTGAGAGAGGAGTTCTCCGTTTATTGATTCTCCATCAATGGAGAGGGCAAGTTTTGAAAAGACCGCATCATCTGGCAAAGGAAAGAGGTAGATTCCATTGACTTCAAAGTCGTTTGGATTAACGAAAATCTGGTCTACCTTCGTTGTCGTGAGTTGGTTTTTAATGCCGATCTTGATGTGGTGGCGATCAATTTTTAAGGGGATCGCGCGACCCTCTGTGTGCTCAAGGGAAACTATAGTTAACATGGTTTGCTCCTCCTTTATGCTAAAATACTTATGATAGATTTGAAAACTAAATAGAACTTTGTACTGCCACCGGAAATTAGGGCCACCCTCTAAGGCAAGATTGTGATATACTAACAATCTATTTGAAAGGAGCATTCCGATGGCGAAACGAACGAGATACACCCCCGAGTTTAAAGCAGCAGTCGTGCTGGAGGCCCTCAGCGGTGAAAGTTCAAAGCAGAACTCTGCCGGCGACATAACCTCAGCGAACAACAACTCTCGAAGTGGAAGCAGCAAGCGATTGAAAACTTTGCGTCTCTGTTTGGCTCCAAGGATAAAGCGTCAGCGGCGGATGCGTCGCGTATCGCTCACCTTGAGCAACTCGTTGGGCGTCTCACTGTCGCCTTAGACATTGAAAAAAAAGCCGCGAAGTGGTTGCCCTAACGGCATCAAAGAAACGAGAAATGGTGGCAAAAGTGCACAAGGCTTCTTCATATTCGATTCGGCAGATTTGTAAGACCCTCGGCTACAACCGGAATCTTCTCTATTATCAGCCGAAGCGCCCCCCTTCTCAAGAGGGACTGCGAACGAGAATAGAGGAGTTAGCGGCAACCTATCCAACATACGGATATAGACGTATCACGAAGTTGTTGGCGGCTGAAGGGCACACCGTTGGGTATAAGCGCGTCGCCCGGTTGATGAAAGAAGCCCATCTCTCGGTGGCTGTCAAACGTGCGTGTCAAACGACCCACGCCGCTGAGAGTCGGCAACCGTGGCAGAATCGCCTGAAGACCCTTGAGATCTGTCGTTGCGATCAGGTCTGGGTCGGCGATATCACCTACGTCCGCCTCAACAGACGCTTCGTTTATGTCGCTCTGCTCATGGATGTCTTCACGCGCATGATTCGAGGGTGGAATCTCAGTCAACACTTGACGCAATCTTTGACCTTGCGCCCCTTAGAGCAAGCTTTAGACGACAGGGTTCCCGAGATTCATCACTCTGATCAAGGCGTGCAGTATCTTTCAAAGGACTATATCTCACTGCTGAGGCAGCATGGCGTTGAGATTTCGGTCGCACACAGAGGACGCCCTTGGGAGAACGGATACGCTGAACGGTTGATCCGCACCCTCAAGGAAGAAGAAGTCCACCTTAACGACTATCAGAACATCCACGAAGCCAGAGATCGCATCGAGCATTTTATCACACAGGTGTATCATCAGAAACGCCCACATTCGGCGTTAGGCTATTTGACACCTATGGAATTTCAGCAACAAAACTTGTCTTAACTTTACGGAATTTTGGCCCTAATAAAGGGTGGCACTACACTTAAAACGTGCGATGAATCGCAATACTACAAGCAGGACCGTTCGTAGTAGAGCAATTTATTGCTCGTCAATTACCAAAATATTTTTTCAAATTTCAGTTTGTGCTACAGAACGTTTAAGGCATCTTCTACCTTTGCCTTATTGAACCACTTGTCAACAAGCTGCGTAAGTTCTAACGGGAGCTCTACGCCCTCGGATTAGCAAGAACAGTCATATCAACATTAAGCCGATCGGCAATGTCCTCCAGAGTGCTTGCCTTCCTTACAGTATTGGTCCCCGAAACTATGTAATATGTTCCTGGGTCAGTTTCAACTTTTCTTTGGGCTTTATCCTCATAGTCACAATTTGCAATTAGAGGTATCCCATTAATATGTAAATCGAGTTTCTTGACTTTCTCGATTCCTAATTCCTTAATTACCTTGATAAAGGTATCTATTGCCGTATCCTCTGAAATCCAAGGCCCACCGTTTATTCGCACAGCGAGAATATTAGATTTTGTTTCGATGATAGGATCCGGTGGTTCACCGAACAAACCGATCAAGGCCTCATATAAATTCTTACCAGGCATACCATTTCCAGCTTCAATGTAACGGATATATCCGGGGGTACAGCCTACACTCTTAGCCACGTCATCCGGGGTCTTGTTATTTCGTGCCTCTCTAAGCCATTTTCCGAATGCAATGGCTTCTTCACTTTTAGTATGCTCTACATTGGTTTCTATGATTTCTTTATCTGAGGTCGGCGGCACATCTTCTGTAAAACGTTCCGTATATTGCACCGCATAATCCTCAATATATTGGATGATCCGGGGGGTTGCATGGAACCATTCACCGCGTGCCCGAAATCCTCCAAAATGCTCATGTATCCTCCTTTCTTCGCGGCGTGCTTCATCTTCTGTGTCAAACGGGAGGACTCCCATTGCCCATATTGGAGATTCAGACCCGGTTTGGAGTGCTGTTTTGCGTAATGAGAGTTCTGTCTTTGTGTAACCAATCTTGATGAAGTCTACTTGCTCATCGCCAAACGTGCTCTTAGCAAAGAAATACACCAGGGGTTTCGGTTGATTTTGATCTGACATGATTGTTACTCCTTATTGGTAATGACTTTGGATTTACCTATTGGTAGATCATCAGTTAAAAGCCGTTCAATACTGGTATCAAAAACTTTTGCTATCTGGTAGCATCTCCAAACCGTAGGAGAATCTTTTCCCTTTTCAAAGCGCGAGATCATTATCTGCGATGTGCCGATCTTCTCAGCAAGTTCGACTTGAGTCAAATTTCGCATGACACGTTGCCTTCGGATATTCTCGCCGAGTCTTTCCCTAACGTGTTGAGGAATACGAGATTTGCTTTGCATAATACCCTCCGTTATTGCTAATAAATAATTAGTATTACTTATAATTTAGAATTATAAATACTAAATTATAAGTAATTATACTATATTGATCGCCTTAAGTCAAATTTTTTTGCATCTGTTCATGAAAAGGGTAAAGTTTACCCATTCATTACAAAAATGGTATTCCAATGTTTTTGAGGATCAGGAATGGTGAGTTAAGCTGGCGCGGTGTTTCTTTGCCCATGTACTTTTTAGAATTTCACCAGCATACCAGTAAGTTAATTTTCGACTATTGAGGGAATTTTTCTTGCTTCGCGAAAGTATTGCGAGTTTATCCACTATTTAAGGAACCTCTAACCAAAATTTTCACTTGAAGGGCGTTCTTGCAACACAGGAACAACGTAACTCCGAATCGTCAACCCGTCTATCATCTCTGTCTCAGTCCGCGGTTTTGGTGCCTCGCGATGATCGAACACCACGTGGTAGCCTTCTGTTACATCTTCCGTTGATAGATACGCCGCGAGTTGTTGCTTCCCTGCGGTATAACCTCTTTCACTTCTCCAAATCTTTGTTTCAACGATGTATTTTTTTTGGTTGTGAAGGATGAGTAAATCCATCCGACCTCGCCCTGTAGGAACCTCCATATACATTGCCCCATTCACGCTGGCAACAAACTGGTCAAGATAGGCAAAAAGCAGATGCTGTCCGATGAACTCTTGCGGTGTTTCAGGGACTTGTAAGATCCTAAATCCTGCGCGGGCAATAAAGTCCCGGAAGTTATCCATGAGTCGTTCCATCTGAATGTGTCCGGTGGCCGTAAGATACTGAAATCCATCGGTCCCTTCGGGGAAGTAATCGTTCTCCAATCCGTTGATTACTGGCTTGAATGCTTGTAAAATGCAATGTAGATAAATTGGATTGTCAATTTTACACATTCTGTCACTGCCTCTCGCGAGTACTCCGTACGTTGCAAGTTCATTAATAAGTTCGTTGCGTAGGTTGAAAGGCACTCCTTCTTCGTACAATGCGATTCGCATCAAAAAGTTTTCAAAGCGAGGATTTCGACGGATATTGGTCGTCAAATGTGTTAGGTTGGTATTATTTTCATCCACGAGTTGTATGTGTGCTGCTGAAAAGTGTGCCAACGTGATCGTTTCAGTTTTCGGGATGTCCATCTCCTCTGTGAGTATCTGCGCGAATCGGTTGACAAGAAAGGGTTGGCCCCCTGTCTGTTTGTGAATGGCTTCAGATACTTCTGGAGCAAAAGCCTGTCCGACCTCAGCGGTATATTGTCCGAACAGCTCTTGCACCTGTATGAGTGTAAAATTGGGCAGAGCAAAATCGTCGTGGATATTGAACGGAGAAACAGAGCGATCATAGTCAAGTTGTGCAATACTTTTAACACCCACAATGCCAAGACTGTGCGGACATTGAAACGTGGTGTCAGTGACGTAAGTATGTCGAAACGCGTGCAGAAAACCCTTCAACGCAGATGTAGGGATACCATCAAACTCGTCAATAATGAGGACAACTTTCTGCCTGTTTTCCCCATCCTTCAGGAAACGCTGAACCTGTTCAAAGAATTCCATCATTGACAAATGGTTGGTTATCTGGGCATTGTCGAGAAAATGCTTTAGCGTTGCGTCGAGTGCCGCTCCGCGTTCGTAGAAAACGCGTTCAATTTCCTTGCAAATTCGTTTGGTGAGAGACTCGTAAAATTCGGAACGATCACAATCTACATATATTTCAAAATTCAGTTGAATAGGAAAATAGGTTAGGTCTTCAGCGGCGAGTGCTGCAACGGCGCGCTGAAAGAAAGTCGTCTTCCCTGTCTGCCGCGGTGCGAAGATGACGATATAGCGTCCCTCTTTAACGCGCTTGATGAACTCAGTAAGTTCTTCAGTGCGAGGGACAACGTAATGCTGTTCAGGGTTCACAGGCCCCTGCGTACCAAATCTTCTCATATCTATTTTTTCTCATTACATAAGAGAAAGAATAAAAAACGGGCAGATCTGAATGACATCCGCCCGCATAAGTTTGTAAACCTAATGCTAAATGCAGATGCCTAAAAACCAAGTTCCTTATTCACAATATTCCGCAGCTCCTCACCCTTCAAATACCGTTCCAAGTTATCCAAGAAGAACCCAGTGATACGGCGCATGCGATGCTGTGAACCACCCGCAGAATGCGGTGAGATAATAACATTATCAAAATCCCACAACGGACTGTCTGCTGAAAGCGGTTCGACTTCGGTGACATCTAAACCTGCTGCAGCGATTGTTCCGGCTCGCAGAATCTCAATCAGATCGGGTTCGTTGACAATCGGACCGCGGGCGACGTTAATAAAGAACGCCGTTGGTTGCATCACAGAAAGGTTATCCTTATTAATCAGACCCCGTGTCTCTTCGGTCAACGGACAGGCAATCATCACAACGTCCACTTGACTCATCATATTTGAAAGTTGATCCATTGGTAGCAATTCATCGACGTTATCGGGTTTATCCGTGCGGTAGGCATCGACAGCCGTGACGTGCATATCAAACCCTTTGGCGCGCTTCGCCATCTGCATCCCGATACCACCCATCCCGACAATACCGATCTTGAACTCATCAATCTCAATCATAGGCATTGTCCTGGCACCACCCCATTGGTGTTTGTCCTGATTCCGAACGGATTCATGGATACCACGGGCTAAGCCGAGTAGAAGCGCAAACGCTTGATCTGCGACATGCGTTGCGTACAAGCCTGCGGCATTCGTCAAAATGACATCGCTCTCGCGGATTGCAGGATACATGTGCCGATCCATACCCGCACTGGAGGATTGAATCCATTTAATATTGGGGAAATGCGGGAAAATGTCTTCGCTGCAATAACCGTAAAAAATATCGACATCTTTACCTTCTTCGATAAGTTCCTCGGTTGAGTTTGGGACAACGTAGGTGTGTTCGTCGCCAAGGATGCTTTCCAATCGCTCAAGAAGTGCGCCTTCAAGACCTCTTTGAAGTAGAATTTTCATATTTTTAACTATTACCTCCTGGGCTGCCCTCCATTTCATTGCGGGCAGGTTTATGGTTAATTCCAAGCTGGATTGGTACAGCGTGCGCGGTTCATGTTCATTAAGAACTTCGGGATAGTGGGATAGAGGCACGCGGGAAGGCACTTTGTATCCTTCTCTCTTTTTATTTCCACGGTGGTGTTTCCGGCAGCAATTCCTGAAATTTATCAATCAACGCCGTCTCATAAGCACCCGCATATTGCCCGTTGAAAAACTTTTCCAGCACTTCATCAAGGAAGAGCTGCCACGATGCGTCCTCAGAACCCGGATTGACAGGAAAAAACAGGGCACCCACATCTCGCGCCGCTTTCAGATCCCCCGGAGAATCGCCAAGCATCAGAACGTGGTTCTCCGCATATCTGTCTTTCGTCGTTATCGTAAGATGTTCCGTTTTCGTTCCCATCTCCTGTCCGGCAATCACAGCGACATAGTTATCAATCTCGTGTTCCGCCCATTCGCGTTGGAGTGCTTCGTCGGGTGTAGCAGACACAACGATAACATCCGCCTTGTCCTGAAGCCCTTGTAAGGTCTCGCGTACCCCAGGAAAAGGGGGCAGATTATAGACAATCTCTTCGACGCTTTCGTTCACGCCGAGACTCCATTCCATAACTTGGCTCAGTTCCTCGTGCCGCTCGCCGGTTGCGTTATCAATCGCTGCTTGTAGTGCTGGATTCCCCAGTTTCGTTTCGGTTTCAGACCATTCCCTTAAGTAGGGAAGTTCTGGCACCGCAACACCCATATTCTGCACGAGTGGCATCTCGCGTAAGAAATCGCACACCAGTAGAATCGCCTTAAACCGGTTCGTGCCGCGCGTTGTTGAGTAGAGATTCACAAAATCCCATGCTTGATGCACCTGCCGTGAAATGGATGCTAAGCCGAAATGCTTGACGAGGTTCACACTGAAACAGTCGTTGTGCTTAACCTCCATACTATTGAAAACACAACCGTCGGAATCAATTCCGACAAAGAACTCGTGTTGCGGTTGAAAATCGTATAATGCCTGTTGTGCTCCGTAATCCATAAACCCTCCTTTTTAGGAATTGTCAACTATCAATAGTTATCAATTAAGACTCGTGGTCAATACGATAAAACGGACTGCCACAAGCGACTCTTTGACTGACAACTGAAAGGTTTTTCGCAGAAAAACCGAACTGACAACTGACAACTACTCAACAATAACTTCTGGGCGACCGTCCAGCATCCATTCGGTATGGAACACCGTCGGTTCCCCGTCTTTTCCGAGGATCGTGTTGCCGTCTGCGTCTAACTTATGGTAGGTGTGCGCCCCGAAGTAGTCGCGCATCGCTTGAATCAGATTCGCAGAGAGCCTACCGTTACGATAGCTATCAAAATATGCTAAAGCCGAACTGAACGCCGGAATCGGGACACCGAGCTGCGTGGCTGTGCTGATAACATTCCGCCAGTTCGGTTGTGCCGCCTCAATGACACCTCGGAAATACGAGTCAAGGAGTAGGTTCGGCAACTCAGGGTTCCGCTCGAACGCCTCTGCAATCCGGTGTAGAAATTTTGCCCGAATGATACACCCACCCCGCCAGCCAAGACTAATCTTGCCGAGGTCCAAATCCCATCCGAACTCTGCACTTGCTTCTCGCATCAAGGCGAAGCCTTGCGCATAAGAGCAGATTTTCGCAGCGTAAAGTGCGTCGTGAATCGCCTTTAGCATTTCCTCACGATCGCCTTGGTATGCCCCGGAAGGTCCTTGGATAACCTGTGCCGCTGCGACGCGTTCACTTTTTATCGCCGAGATACACCGCGCAAAAACCGCTTCTGCGATCGTCGGTGCGGATATACCGAGATCCAGTGCCGAGATGCTCGTCCATTTGCCAGTTCCCTTTTGTCCGGCTTGATCCAACACGACATCAACAAAAGGCGTACCACTGCTATCGAGTTGTGTGAAAATATCAGCCGTAATCTCAATGAGGTAAGAGTTGAGTTCGCCGCTATTCCATTCACTAAAAACCTCGTGCGTCTCTTTGGCATTCATGCCGAGGACACCTTTCATCAGCGAGTAGGCTTCACATATCAGCTGCATGTCCCCGTATTCGATGCCGTTATGCACCATCTTCACGTAGTGCCCCGCACCATCCGGTCCGATGTAAGAACAACACGGCGTACCGTCTACCTGCGCTGCGATTTTCGTGAAGATCGGTTCCACGAGTGCGTAAGCCGCAGCTGAACCCCCGGGCATCATCGCCGGTCCCTTTAACGCGCCTTCTTCTCCACCCGAAATGCCTGTCCCAATAAACAAAATATCTTTTTCGGCTAACTCGGCGTGCCGACGGACGGTGTCGTTGAAGTTTGAATTTCCACCATCAATAATGAGATCGCCTTTTGAGAGGTGTGGGACTAATTGCGCGATAAACGCGTCAACGGGTTCCCCCGCTTTCACCATTAGGATAATTTTTCGAGGGCTTTCCAGTTTCTCGATGAGTTCTGTCACCGAGTGTGCCCCTGTGATATTTTTACCGTTCGCAGTACCTGCTATGAAAGCGTCAACGCGTGCGACGGTCCGGTTGAAGACCGCTACTTCAAAGCCTTTGCTTTCCATATTCAGGGCAAGGTTTTCGCCCATCACTGCTAATCCGATGAGTCCAATATCTGCCGCCAAATTTGTGTTCCTCCTATGATAGAGTTGGTCTTGAATATCATAAACCGCAGAGGAAATAGTGTCAATATGTTTTTTCTCAGAGGCTAGGGTCATTTATGGTAAACCTGAGAATTAATTAGACATTTGCATATTCTTGAATAATCTCCTGAAGTGTTGAGTCGGGGTTATATTCGCGTTTGCGTTTGATATTGGCAAAATCATGTTCAATCGGATTATAATCCGGGGAATAAGGTGGCAGAAATAGCAGCCTCGCACCCGTCGCCTCTACGAGCTCTCGCGTCCGAGAAGTCTTGTGGAGCATCGCATTATCTAAGATGAGGACATGACTCGGAGTCAAATGTGGACATAACTCCTCGGCTAACCAGTCGTTGAAATCGGCGGATTTACACCCGCCTTGAAGCAATCGCACAGCTCTGAAAGTTCCTTGAAAACGCGCCGCAAGGAGTGTGGTCGTCCGGGTGCGTTGGCTCGAAATCAACCCATAGACGGCTTGACCTTTCGGGGCATACCCGAAGCGTCTATGACTTTCGTCTCGGAAACCGCTTTCATCGGCGTAAACTACACATTTGCCTGCGCGCTTGAGCGTAGCGAGTTCCTGACGGTAGGCGGCGCGTTGTTTCGGACATCGCTCCTTATAGCCGAGTGTTTTTTTTTCGGGTAATCCCAAGCGTTTTCAAGCCATAGTAAACACAAAACTCCGAGACGCCCAAATCAGCGGCGCGTTCGGCTTGCGTCTGATCCGGGAAGTCAGCGACATGTTTTTCAAGTGCCTGCAGATCAAGGGTTCTTGGACCCCGGGGCCCCGGTTTCTCACGCACCAACGGGTCTTCGGCATTCAACCATGTATACAGAGTTGCGCGTGCGATGGAAAACTGCTGGCAGGCTTCGGTCTTTTTACCGCCAGCTGCGATGAACGCTAAAACGCATTTGCGGAAATCTGATGAATAAGCCATAATACCAAAAGGCTAACATAAATCTAATAAAGTGTCTATTTATTTATCTGGGTTACCATAGTTTTAAAAGTTATTCTTTAGTAAAGTCAATGCTTGTTTAGGATGTGCGGCGAAATATCTCATTGTTTTAGCGATAGCTTCATATCCTGCTAAGCGTAATATAGAAAGTGCGGTGTTCCGCAAAGCTGCCATGACTGCCGGGATTGCGCCACAGCGGACTTGAGAAGCATCTTCACCGAGAAGCATGTCTCGGATCCAATGGGACTTATTTTCTATCGCCCAATGTCCGCGCTTGAGGCGTAAAAGGTCAGCTGCGGTGGCACGGTTAGGTTCAAGGCTCGTGATGCCATAGTGTGTCTGGCAGGCGACTTCTCCGGTTCGTAGGTTCTTGCGGGTGTATGTGCACTCGAAGACCTGCCGGACCCCTGGCCAGTCTATGTATTCATTAAGTGCGGTGCTTGCCGTCAAACGTCGTGTTTCAAAGCGTCCATGGGCTTGGTCAACGGTTTTGCGAGTGTCAAGGGTTTCTCCCCAGTCTTGGTGTTCTGCCTTGAGGATGTTATAGGCGGTCTGAAAGGTTGTTTCGGTAGGTCGCCGAAACAACCTTTCAATATCTTCATAGACCTGTTTATGGTTGGCTTTGACGGGTAAAACGTAATCCCCGCCTGATTCTAAAACCGATGCGCAAAAACGGCGTTGCGTCAATAGAGCATCTGCTGTCACGACCTTGCCAGAAACATCAAACGCCTTGAGGATTTCACGCGAGACGGGCACTTCATGCGTCTTCTCTGACATCGCTTTTTGCGTGAGAGTAATACCGAGTTCATGAGAAACGACTGACATCAAATGCGTGAACTTCGCACCTTGTTTCTTGCTACCCCGTAAGGTCTTGCCATCTATAGCGACAGCCGTCAGACCGCCTTGACTGCCCCAACCCAAGTCCTCAAGCGCACTTGAAGCCCACTGCGTCAGCACGGTTTCTAAGTCATCAATGTCTAATCTACGAAAAAGATTGTAGAATGTTGCGGCACATGGTGTTTTCCTATGTGTGAACCCTAAGGCTTTTCTGAGTGCCTTGTAGGTGCGTCCGTATTCAGCAATAGCTGCATAGCTGCGATATCCAGACATCATGGCAATGATAGCGAGTGCGAGGATTGCCTTTAGTGGATGTCTTTTGCCTTTTTCCTTGCGTGGGTCTGCGACGGATGCTAACATATCAAGTAAGTGGCGAGAGGGTTTTCTCGTCATGAGCTTCACCTCAAAGGTTGTGGTAAATTTTTAAGGTGAAGTATAGCATGTATGGCGTGAAAACTCACGCCATACATGCAGATATAAAAACATAAATCTGCCAAAGCAAAACTTAAAACTAAATGACCCTATCTCAGAGGCAGTCAGCTGTCGCTAAAAATCCAGATTAGACCCCTGGCACTTATGTTGCTCTGGATCACCAGAGAAGTGTCCTTCAAGGAACACATGAATCACCTTTGCTTTCGAGGGGTGAGGATGTCAAGAGCCTATAAAAGGTTTCAAATCCCAGAGGAGGGTTGTGCACTCAAAACTGCCAGTCGCCAGAAGTGTACCGTCCGGTGAAAAAGCGAGGGACTGAATATCTGTTGGATGTCCCCAGAGCGTCGCAATATTTTCACCACTTGTCACAGACCATAACCGAATTGCCATCTTTTCCATGCCTTTTTCCCACCAAGTGCCAGATGCCAAATACTTACCACATGGCGAAAACGCCAAGGCATAAGGTTTCTGTCTCTGTGGCTGCGAGATTGTAAAAAGCGTTGTTAGAGTTTCAGCATTCCATAGACGAAGTTCTCCGAACAGTCCACCCGCAATCAAATTACCACACGGCGAAAATGCTATCTCCATCAGTGTCCGAGGTTCACCTAATGGCAATGTTGCAATCTCTTCGCCGGATTCAACATTCCACACCCGGGCGATTTTATCAGCTGATCCGCTCACCAGTCGTTTGCCATCTGGCGAGAAGCACATTGACCAGATGTGCTCGGTGTGTCCTGTGAGAGGTTTCAACTGCTCTTTATGTATGAAATTCCATAGATAGATTGTACCTTCTCTACTTCCAACTGCAAGCCGGTCGCCTGTTGGTGCAAATGCAATCTTCCATAGCAATCGGACCGGATCGGTTTCAGTGAATTCTGCAATCGGTGCGTCGGCTTTCTCGGCATCCCAAACTTTGACGTTGTTGTTTTGGCTATGGGCAGACAGCATGTTTCCAGAAGGCAAAACAGTAAAAGAGGTAATGCGTGCACCCTGCAATAATGTTTCCCGAACCTCTTTACTTTCAACATCCCATAGCACAATACCGGTCCGTTGCCCTTTTATCGCCAACGTCTTTCCATCTGGCAAAAACAGGACCGGATCTGGGAAACAATCGGGTTCACGAAGTGTTGAAAATGTGTGTATGTTGCCAATTTGAGTTTTTTTCTTTGGTGTAGTGCTCGTGTGGAACGCTGCGAGAGCCGGCTGTGGGAATTCTCTGAACCATACGGCATCAATGCTCCTCGGATGTAGTTCCGGGATCTCTATTTTTTCATTACGTTCCATATTCCAGACCTCGATGGGGTCTTGCCCATCTACAATCGCGAATAACTCACGTTCTGTTGTGTAAAATGGTGTTATCTGAGATGTTTGAAAGTCAGTATAAGCGACCTTTTGCACACCCTTTGCCACATCCCACACGCGTAGACTTTGATCTCTACTACTTGATGCAAGGAAATTGCTGCAAGGCGAAAAGGTAATAGTGTCTACCCAGTCGCTATGTGCTTTGAAGTGAGCAATGCATTTCGCCTTTTCTATGTCCCATACTGAGATGCATCGGTCAACGCGATCGGCACCGCCGAGCGGTTCATCAGGGGCTGCGCCCGCCAGCAGGCGACTGTCCGGAGAGAAGGCAAATCTACTACTTGCGAATTTGACAATTGGGACACCGGTTGCTGGGTACCAGATGTGAGTTTGCATGCCTTCTGCATCAGGGTTAACAAGTCGATCATCGCGGACTGAATAGACTTTGGGGTTATCTCCAATAGCGGCCATGTACTGGCCGTTAGGCGAAAATTCGAGTTGGGAAATATCAGCCGATTTAACTTCACGGTCACCTCGATCCATTTCTGCGACGCAGACACCGTGATGCACGTCTAACACCTCAACGATGCCGTGCTGATTCGCGGTGGCAACCCACTTGTGATCTGGAAAAAAGTTAATGCGCCAATGAATATTATGTTCCACCTTCGGCTTCATCTGCGCGAGACACTCACCACTCTGAATATCCACTACCTTAATAACACCGTCATAGTTGGCGATAGCAATCCATTTGCTGTCTTGCGAAAAATCGATGGCGGAGATCATCCCACGTTCTGTTTCCCATAACGCTATGGGAGTACTTGATGACATTTCATACCACCAGAGCCCCATACCGGTTGCAACGGCGAAATACCTGCCATTTGGGGACGGTTTCACGGCACGAAAATTGCCTTTTCCCAATCGGGCGATTGCACCTTCTGGTAGTGCCCATCTGGTTCCTTTGGAATCACCCTGCACAACATGAAAGGGTGCCGGTCTTCGATTTTGTTTCATATCCACTCCTTGATGATAGTTCTGGGTGTATCCTAACATAGCTGGAGTGAGGGAGCAACCCCTTATCCCCTGATCCCCTTATCAGCCCGGAATCCTCCCGGGATGTATTTTCATGTATTCTTGAGAGGTCACGAGTACAACTCAGGCCTACACGCACGAAGTGCTTTATGGATGTCCACCAAAACTCAATTAAACACATATCCCAAATTTACGTCAAAGTATAAAGATAAAAAACACATCGCGCGGCAAGACACACTCGCCGGAAAGGAGCCCCACCATTCGCAGTCTACTCGGCCTCAAGAAGTATATCATTCGATATAGATACGCCATCGTAATCAGTTTCATTCTTGTCATTGTGACGAATGTGCTTCTCCTGATTAGCCCAAAGATCCTCGAGATGGTTTTTGATGAATTGCAGCGTTCCTTTGAAGATCCCAACTTTACGGTATCTTCGGGACGGATTCTCTTTTTCGCGCTCCTCATTTTTGGAGTCGCCCTCTTTGCCGGTATCCTGCGCTTCGCCCAACGGCGTATCATCCAAGGGGTCGCGAGGCAGATGGAGTTTCATCTTCGTGCCGACTTCTTTCTTCATCTCCAGAAACTCTCCGCTGCGTATTACGATAACGTTCGCACGGGTGATCTGATGACGCGTGCAACCAGCGACTTAAACGCCATCAGAATGGTGCTGAGCAGTGCTGTGATGTATACGGCGGATGCTATTGTGTTTTTCGGACTCGCGCTTACCATCATGCTGCGGATTGATGCAACGCTAACGCTTGTTGCCTTGCTCCCGTATCCAATCCTTGCCGTCTTAATTCGTTCTCTCGGCAAACGATTACACGCCCACTACGAGAGTATCCAAGAGGCGTTCTCAACGCTGAATACGAAAGTACAGGAAAATCTGTCGGGTGTCCGCGTCGTCAAAGCCTATACACTTGAGGAGAGCGAAATTGGGCATTTCCAAGAATTAAACCAAGAATTTGTTGACCGTAACCACCGCCAAATCCGACTGATGACCTTCTTTTTTCCGCTCTTCCGATTTCTACCCGGCATTGGCGGTGTCGTCCTTCTTTGGATGGGTGGACTTCATGTCATCGAAGGAACAATTAGCCTCGGCGAATTTGTTGCCTTTAGTGCCTATCTTATGATGCTTGTCCGTCCGATGATTACGCTTGGATTCATCGTCAACACATTTGAGCGCGGGGCAGCGTCTATGGACAGGATTCAAGCAATCCTTGATGAAAAGCCGGAAATTTCTGACGCGAAAGATGTGAAATGGGGGATTAAAGATATTGATGGCGAGATTGAGTTTAGAAACCTGAATTTTGATTATCCAGACGGAACGCCTGTACTCAGAGACATCAACCTTAAAATTGCGCGTGGTATGACGCTCGCGATCGTGGGCGGGACCGGGTCTGGAAAGTCTACGCTCGTTAACCTAATTCCACGCATTCGTCAGGCTGAACGTGGCACCATCTTTATCGACGGTGTGGACATTCAGGATATACCGCTAAACGTCCTCCGTTCCAATATCGGGTTTGTCGAGCAAGAACCCTTTCTTTTTTCTGACTATTTGCGAAACAATATCGCCTACGGTCTCGAAACACCAGATGAGGCACAGATAAGAGACGCAGCGCACACCGCCGACCTCCTCGATCAAATTGAGGAGTTTCCTGATGGCTTGGAGACGTTTCTGGGTGAACGTGGGATAACAATCTCAGGTGGACAACGCCAACGGAGCGCACTCGCACGCGCAATTATCATCAGACCCAAAATTCTCATTCTTGACGATGCATTTGCGAATGTTGATACCCAGACCGAAGACACCATTCTTAGTCGGCTTGACGAGATTATGAAGAACCGCACGACGATCCTCATTTCGCATCGGATCTCCACTGTCAAAAATGCCGACCATATTATCGTCCTCAATGACGGCAACATTACTGAGACAGGCACACACGAACAACTGATTGAACAAAATGGGATTTACGCGAATATCTACGAAACACAACTCTTGCAAGAGGAACTTGAGGAACTCTAAAGTTTAAAGGAGGAACCGCTTGTGTTTGGCATGGGAGGCGACCTATACGAATATAGCGATGAGGAGCAGGACCTCGGGAAAGTCTATGATCGCGTGCTGATGAGACGGCTCTTGGCATATCTCAAGCCCTATAAACTCCAATTGTTTATCATCGGGTTTCTCATGGTCGGGAATACGCTTGCACGTTTGGCTGGACCCTACCTGCTGCAGCGCGGTATTGACGAGCACATTACCCCGGGCGTATTAGACGGATTAAGCACAATCGTGATTTTCTTCGTAGTGGCACTGATTGGCGAGTTCGTATTTAGTTACTTTGAGGAATACCGTATGCAGATGATTGGACAACGCGTGATGCACGATCTGCGGCAAACCCTCTTTTCACATTTGCAACGTTTAGACGTGCAGTTTTTCGATAAGAATCCTGTCGGTAGACTGATGACCCGTGTTATGGGCGATGTTCAGGTCCTCAACGAACTCTTTGCTTCTGGCGTGATTACTGTTTTCGCGAATCTGCTTCAGATTTTGGGTATCATGGTGGCAATGCTCCTGTATAACTGGAAACTTGCCCTTGTGACATTCACTGTCATACCGATTATCTTCGGCGCAACGCTTGTTTACCAAATCTATTCGCGGCGTGCTTTTCGGGAACAACGGAAGCAGCTCGCACGGATCAATGCCTTTTTACAGGAAAACATCGTCGGTATGACGACGATGAAGCTTTTCGCACAAGAACGCCGGAGCCATCTCCGTTTTAACGAGCGCAACCGGAGATACCTCGCTGCCAACCTTCGGAGTATCTTCTATTTTTCTATTTTTCACCCGCTGATTGAAGTGACGGCTTCGCTTGCGATAGCCGTGATTATCTGGTACGGTGGTGGACAGGTTGTTCAGAACGCCCTGAGTTTCGGTGTACTGTTAGCATTTATCCGTTATGCTGAACGCTTCTTCTGGCCCATACGAGAACTCAGCGAAAAATATACCATCTTCCAAAACGCCATGGCTTCCTCCGAACGCATCTTCCAATTGCTTGATACGCAACCGACGATCGCTTCTGCCGTCCCTAAAAGTGGTACCAAGACGCTGAAAGGTGAGATTGAATTTCGGAATGTCTGGTTCGCCTATAACGATGATGACTACGTGCTGCAAGATGTCTCATTCAAAGTGAAACCGGGTGAAAAGGTCGCGCTTGTTGGGCATACCGGTGCCGGGAAAACCTCTATCATCAATCTGCTTTGCCGATTCTACGAGATTAACAAAGGTCAAATCCTGATTGACGGTGTAGACATCCGAGAGATGAACGTGGAGGAACTCCGGGAAGCCATCAGCATTGTGCAACAGAACATCTTCCTCTTTTCCGATTCAATTGAACGGAACATCAGTTTAGGCAATCCATCAATCTCATCAGAGCAGGTCGAACGCGCCGCAAAAGATGTGCATTTAGATCGGTTTATTCAGAAGATGCCACAAGTTTACGGCACTGAAATTAAAGAGGACGGCGGTGGGTTATCCGTTGGACAGAAACAGTTGGTCGCATTTGCCCGTGCTTTGGCTTCTGATCCAAGTATCCTTATCCTTGACGAGGCGACATCAAGCGTTGACACCGAGACCGAAATCTTGATTGAGGACGCACTTAAACGTTTGATGGCGAATCGAACTTCTGTTGTTATCGCACACCGGCTCTCAACAATCCAGAATGCCGATAGGATTATCGTGATGCACCGCGGGGAAATTCGGGAGACTGGCACACACCAGGAGTTATTACAAAAGGGAGGCATCTATCATCGCCTGTATCAATTGCAATACAAGGGACAGGAAAGAAATGGGGGGTAAGGTGCGTTATCGGAATCAATGCCAGACAATATACGTCGGCATTTCCAATACCAACCCAATCAGGCTCCACACACATCCAAGCGTATAATCCCCCAAGATGAGTCCTAAAAAGAACGGTACCGCCTGCCGATAGAGCTTCACGCCCCCAATCTTCAGTACAATTGCCTTTGCCAACCAACTTAGGAAGATTGGAAACCACAGACCGCTCATCCCCGTCCCACTCACCAGCACATAACCACCGGGATGCAGGGGCCACCAGAGAAATCGAATCTTCATAATCATCAGGAATATCGTAAATAGGAAACTGCTGCCGATAACACTCAGTTCCGGCACACTCGTCTCCCGTGGACTAACAAGCCACGTTTGTAGGCGATTAAACGTTTCCCATCCCATGTAAACAATCCAACCACGTGCTTTGCTCCCTGCCCCCATATCGTAAAGGACGTGTAGATACGCCCAAAACGTTATCAGTATCCCGAACACAATCGCCAAGATCATCCCAATAAGGAGTTGACGATACCCGATACGACTCCGTTCTGCCAACCTGAACGCCTCCAACTCACTCGGTGTCGGATGTGCGCGGAAACACCGAACAAATGGATAGAGAAACGTGAGTCCTGTTAGATTCGCTGCACCGAGACGACGCGTGCCTAATGCAAGCACCATCGTCCGTCCAGGATCGACAAAGATGAGCTGATGCAACGGCGGTCCGATCTCTGCGCGGATACGGGTAATACCGATAACTAACGGGAAGTAGAACACGAAGAACAGCCCTATCGCCCAAAACGTCATCCCCATCTGATGGCAAAAGAAAAAAAGAAACAGCATCCCAACGGTAAAAAGACCCGCCGCAGTCCGATAGCGCATCGGTTCACCGGAGTCGTCGGGTGCAGCTTCACCACGGCGTTGTGCGATGCCGAAAACTTTCCGCAGAATGCGCCCGTAGTGCCGCCGACCCATCCACAGCGGAATGCAGCCAAACGCAATCCATGCCCCTGTCTGCTGCTCAAGGTGATAGATGTTTCGTGCCCCAAACGCGTCTGTTACAATCAGTTGGATACGACTGAAAAGCCAGAAAAACCAACACGAAAACGAGAGATCCAGCGGTGTGAAGAACATCAAACCGATACTAAACGGATAGAAGGATATCCGAATCGGTCCCATCGCGCTCCACGGTTTTGAACTGAATTGCCCGATTGTTTTGCCTTTGATGGGGAGTGCAGGTATATCAGGAAACAGGTAGTTCAATCCATTCAACAATTCCGCGCTCCCTGCGAGTGCGAAGCCTAGCCACATCCACGGCGAAGTAAAGAAGCGTTTCGGGTTGCTTGTCAGAGCCAAGGGGAGTTGAACGATTGGATAGTTTAGGCGTTCGTTTTCGGTCCACTGTTTTCGGAGAAAAACGGTTACCGCCAGCAGCGTCAACCAGAGCGCGATGACAAAACTCGACCACGCCAGCACGGGGGGTATCCACGCATCTAAGTGAGAAGGGGTATAGAGAGTAGAATCACCGTTATAGAACCCATCCAAAACGCGCGGGCTTTTAATAGCGATCCACGTCGGGATGTGGTGTCCAAAAAGCGGAATCCATTCGTTTTCTGGCGTTGCAAATTGGAAGGCGTGTGCGAGGACAGGGATAAGATACCCCATCATCGTGTGTCCGCTAATCGTCGTTAGCATCACCACCATGACATAGATGGTCTGCAAATCCGCCTGCGACATCGCCAGACGCGGCACGAACCGTTGGAACAGTAGATTGATAAGTACAAAGACGAGGAGGGTGAAAACGGCGTTGAAGAATAGAGACGCGATTGTGAGCTGCGTAGAGTGCCACACCTCTGTTCCCATCAGACACCAGTAACTATTGAAAGCAACAAGCACCAATCCAATCAGCAGAATATGCGGTTTGACGAGGTTCTGCTTACTATTACTGTTAGTCATTCCCGCACCTACTGATGTGCTGTAACGCTTTCTTCAACACCGCTTCGTTGCTGTATTTTTTTAGAGTATCTTGTGCGGTAGAATCGTTGAATTCCCGAATCTCTTCGCATAACAACGGTAGTGCCCGCACAACGTTATCTACGATTGTGATGCTCGCCTGTTGTGCCGTCCGTGACATTGGGTTTAAATCGACGGTTACAACTGCTTTACCCATCTTTCGGAGTGCTTCGCATCGGTCCCCGTCCTCAAGTGGCACAAAAACGACATCGGCTTTAAAGATTCCCTTTGGATGCACGAACTTACGATTGGAATCGATATAGGAGAGTTGTGCCTCGGTTGTCGGCATCAGGATGTCGCGGGCACCGTGCTTGAGAAGATACTCCCGGATTTTCTGTTCCCGTCCGGTTTCCGTGTGGAAAATGTTCACCTCTAACGGTGCGTTTAGAGCCTGTCCCAATTCGATGAGTCCCTCCGGTGCCAACGCTGCCACATTCCCGTTGACGGAGATGACGGGGTGTTCTGCCAAACGCAGCATTGCTGCTGCGGCGTGGATCGCCTCAATCGCGAACGGTTGTGTCGCTTCTCCGATGAGGTAATCAAAAGCCTCTCCGCGACCGTGTGCGATAAGTCCGTGGATTGAGGTAATCCCTTGTTCTACGCCTGCAACGATGGTATCTCTGAGCGTGAGTGAAAGGTATCGGGGATGTGTTTTCGGAACGTCGCTCAATTGGGTAGCACCTCAGCAGAAGTTTCCGTCTATTATACCGCCTTTTGCATAAGTTTGCAAGAGGGCTTGAACACCTCAATGCCACACAATATACGTCGGTATCTCCAACACCAACCCAATCAGGCTCCAGACACACCCGAGTGTATAATCCCCTAAGATGAGTCCTAAAAAGAAGGGTATCGCTTGTCTGTAGAGTTTCACACCGCCAATCTTTAGCACAATTGCCTTCGCTAACCACCCCAGAAAGATTGTAAACCATAATCTTCCCATTCCAGAGCCACTGATTAACACATAGCCCGCGGGATGTAGGGGCCACCAGAGAAACCGAATCTTCATAATCATCAGGAAAATCGTGAACATGAAACTACTGCCGATAACGCCGAGTTCCGGCACGCCTGTCTCTCGTGGACTCACAAGCCACGTCTGTAAGCGGTTAAACGTTTCCCATCCCATATAAACAATCCAACCGCGCGCTTTGCTTGCTGCCCCCATATCGTAGAGGACGTGTAGGTATGCCCAAAACGTTATCAATATCCCAAACACAATCGCCAAGATCATACCGATAAGGAGTTGGCGATACCCGATGCTCGTCCTTTCCGCCAGACGGAACGCCTCCAGTTCACTCGGTGTCGGGTGGGCGCGGAAACAGCGAACAAATGGATAGAGGAACGTCAGTCCCATCAGATTGCCTGCCCCTAAACGGCGTGTACCTAACGCCGTGACCATCGTCCGTCCGGGATCGACGAGGATGAGTTGATGAAGGGGCGGCCCAATTTCGGCGCGGATACGCGTGATACCGATAATCATCGGAAAGTAGAAAAGAAAAAAGAGTCCAATCGCCCAGAAGGTCATCCCCATCTGAAAACAGAAGAGGAAAAGGAACAGTAATCCCACGGTGAACAGGCCTGCAGCAGTGCGATAGCGCATCGGTTCACCAGAATCGTCGGGAGGCGGTTCGTCACGGCGTTGTGAGATGCCGAAAACTTTACGGATAATACGTCCATAGTGCCGTCGTCCCATCCACAACGGGATGCATCCAAACGCAAGCCACGCCCCCGTCTGCTGTTCAAACCTATAGATATCGCGTGCGCCGAGCATATCTGTCACAACCATCTGCAGACGGGTCAGTAACCAGAAAAACCAGCAGGAAAACGAGAGATCCAGCGGCGTGAAGAACATCAAACCGATGCTGAATGGATAGAGGGAGATCCGAATCGGTCCCATCGCACTCCACGGCTTTGAACTGAATTGCCCAAGCACTCTGTTTCTAATCGGTAGGGAAGGGATTTCTGGATACAGGAAACTCAGTCCGTTTAGGAGTTCCGCACTCCCCGCAATTGCAAATCCGAGCCACATCCACGGCGAGGTAAAGAAGCGTTTCGGATTGCTCGTCAGTGCCAAGGGGAGTTGGACGATTGGATAGTTCAGGCGTTCGTTTTCCGTCCACTGTTTACGGAGAAAGATCGTCACTGCCAGCAATGTCAGCCAGAGGGCGATGACAAAACTCGACCATGCCAGCACGGGCGATATCCATGCGTTTAGCGTGGCAGAATTATAAAGTGTAGCATCCCCGTTGTAGAACCCGTCTAAGATGCGCGGACTTTTGACTGCAATCCAACTCGGGATACTGTTTCCAAAGAGCGATAGCCACTCATTTTCGGGGCTTGCGAACTGAAATGTATGTGTGAGGACGGGGATGAGGTACCCCATCATGGTGTGTCCACTAATTGTGGATACCATCACCACCATCACATAGATGGTTTGCAGATCGGCTTGCGACATCGCCAGACGCGGCACGAATCTTTGGAACAGGAGGTTAACAAGCACGAAAACAAGGAGGGTAAAGACCGCATTAAAGAACAGTGAGGCGATGGTTAGCTGCGTAGAGTGCCACACCTCTGTTCCCATCAGGCACCAGTAGCTATTAAAAGCGACGAGAGCCAACCCAATCAATAGAATGTGAGGTTTGACACGGTTCTGTTCCGCCAATTCGTAGCACCTCAACACAAATTTGCGTCTATTATACAGTGTTTTGTGTCTGTTTTCAAGAGGGATATCGGACAATCTTATTTTTTTGAAACCTCTTACGAATTGCTGTATAATTTGCTTCAATTTGACATCATAGAAAATGAGTCGCGTCTTATATCTATCTCAGATTTAGGAGAATGCATGAAGCATCGAAACGGAAAAGGAACAAACGAACATCTCGAAAGCGATTCAGCGAGCTTAACTTGCAGTACCTCGGTGAAAAATCGATCCCGATCTTAAAGAAAAAACTCGCCCAAGACCCGAATTCTGCGGAACTACATAACCACCTCGCAACTGCCTATCTTCTTTCTACAGGAAACGTATGAAAAACCTGATAAGTCAGCACTACATGCCAGCGTTGCGCTACTTTACATGAAGCAAGGCGACATTGATGCCGCGGAACCTTATCTCATAGAGGCACTCATGCTGGATCCAGAGTGTAGCGCGGCACAAAAGGTTTTGGAGGTGTTCAACGAAGAACAAGCAAAGCAAAGCACTGCCTATGAAACCGAGGCACTCTGAAGCACAAGTCTCTTCCATTTGGGGGGTGAGTTCCACTAGCGATTTGGCAAGCTGTATGAGGTGAGATTGTACTTCGTGTCCGCTGGAGCAAAGACCGACTCCAAACAGTGTGTTTCTTCACGCCAGCGGCGTGATATGTCTATAGAAATTGGAAACGGCTATAGCTGCACTCCAGCGGAGTGCTATGTCAAAAATTGTCCAAAATTTAGTATGCTCAGTGAAAATGGTAAATTGAGGTCTTGTGGGTGAATATTCTATGATACGATTTTCTGAAATATGGTACTGGGTTTTAGTAGTGGTTGTTGTCATACTTGCAGCCAGTATAACGATTTTGTTTGGAGAAACAAATGATGTTCCGGTGCTTGAGGAAACCAGTTCGCCTGATACCCTTAAAGAGGCGGATCCGGTAACCAAGGTTGAACTTCAACCTGAGGATTCTGCCTCGCGTGGTACTACAGTAAATGTTGATCCTTCCGACAAGGTTGAACTTCAGCAGCTCTTCAATGACTTGAGGAAGGAATATCTTGATACTCGAGCTAAATTGATGGATTGGTGGTTGGAGTTCATTGGGATAATCCTCACCTTTTTTGCTATTCTTATTGCTATTGCTGGTTACATTGGTTTCAGAGAGTTTAGGAGGCTTAGAGATGAAGCACGCCAACATGTTACTGAGATACGAAAAGATAAGAAAGAGTCTGATGAACTCATGCAGAATATGAGGCAAAAGGGAAATGCGGAAGTTTTCGACACGCTCTCCGAAAGTGAAGAATTTAAGAAAAGTTTGTCTGATCTGCTACAAAATTCCGAATTACCTGTTATAGAAAAGGCTATAGCCGATGCATCGGCATTGCAGCAAGATGGAGCAATTGAGGATGCTATCGAGAAATGGCGTTCTATTGCTAACATAGTGGAAGGAATTGATAATGCCTCGCGTATCGAGCGTGGTTTTCTGTCGGTTATCTTTATTCACAGGAAGGAAAACCAGAGGAAACAATTTCCGCCTGCAACGAGGCAATTCGTCTGAAACCAGATAGTGCTGAGGTATACAATAATCGTGGTGCTGCAAACGGTGAACTTGGTCAATATGATGATGCTATTACTGATCTTAATGAGGCAATCGCGTTGGATCCAGATGATGCCGAAGCATACTACAACCGAGGAACTGTACGCTTCATGAGGGACGAAGATGAATTTGCTTGTGCTGACTTTGATGAGGCGATTCGTCTAAAGCCGTCTCATACGAAGGCGTTTATCAATCGTGGGTCTTCGAGGGCTAGGCTTGGTCAATACGATGCTGCTATTGCTGATCTTGATAAGGCAATAGCGTTAGATCCAAATGATGCCCAGGCATACTATAACCGAGGATGTATGAAATTCCTACTCGGCGCAGATACAGAAGCTTCTGTCAACTTTGATGAGTCGATCCACTTTGAAAATGCAAAGTCGGATTTCCAAAATGCATTAGACTTAGCGATCCAGCAAGGACAGACGGAACTCAAAACTGATATTGAGGAAAGACTTCGCGAACTTAATAATGTAGAATAGAAGTTTTAAGTAATGGACTTTATTGTTTTATAAGTTTAAACGGATTTTTTGGTGGTAGTTTTTTACAAATGCGTGTATAATTATTTTATTATCTGCTTTAGAAAGGAGAATATGTTGATGCCTCGTATGAAAACAAATCGCATTCCTTTTACCCCTAAATGGAGTGTTGGTAATAGTGAAAAGGCGCGCAAGGACGCTGCGGCGATTCAGAAAGTTGTTCGCAACGCTCGTTCATCTGTTCGCTCCAGTAGTGAAAACCCAATAATATCAGAGGCCAAAGTAGCAACAGCAGTTGCCACGTATTTATCTGACCCTAAATTCACAGAATTTTCTGTCGTCAGAGAATGTAAAATTCAGATAGGACAAGCCAGTTCCAGAGCTGATATTGTGCTGCGTGATGCAGAGGGAAACTTTATCGCTATCGCGGAGTGCAAAGCACAAGGTGGTGCAAATTATGGAATTTCCCAACTGAAAAGTTATCTCAGTGCAACCGACACATCGTTTGGTATTTTTGCCTCTGGTACAGATAGAGATGCATGGATCTTCTATGAGAATTTGCGGCACAATCGATTTCAACGAATTGAACGAACAGATTTTGAGAAACGGGTTCTTGTGTAGATAGAGAGAATAACAGATTGAAGAATGCTCTGATTGGAGACGATAACTTAGCGCGCTTTTCTTATCCATGTAATCCGCGATCAGACAATTCTCCCCTCAAAGCGGTTTCCCAAAACACAACACATACGCATCATAATCCTTGCGTCCAGAGGCGCAGAGACCCATCGTCCGGGTCTGTGAGCGGTTCGCTGATATGAAAAACGGCTCAAACCAAGTTATTACCGGATTCAAGCCGATTGAGAAAAAGTCCGATATGTGCGCTTAGCGGGCGTTTTTGAGACTTCCCCATGTGGTTGCGAGTTTGGCTTTCGGGTCTACCGGAAAACTATCATCGCCGAAGAACTCAATTTCGCCGATTTGGAAGTACGCCCCAGCCGGGTTCGATGCGGTGTCAAAAGTAACATGCCGAAAAAACCGATACCCGTTTTTTTGCACGTCGTAATCTTCCCCCGCCTCAAAAAGGACGACTTGCAGTCGCTGATCCCAAAAACTCTTACCGTCGTGAGCATAGATGGTCGTCCAATCATCGCCGTCGTTCGACCCCTGAACTTCCCACACTGTCGGGTCCCTCGGAGGCACATCGTTCGCTGAAGATACAGTGAAGTGTGTTAATGCGTACTGCTCCTCAAACTCAGCTGTCACGTGTAGCCCTTCTTTCGGAATGCCGCCGCCACGTCCGCAGCACCATTTGTCATTGCTGGGACCAAGGCGGTTATCGAAGACGTTAAAGGCAAATTCGCCGCCCCCGAAGCCGGGTTCATCATTGGCTGAGAAAGTGGCGTTGTAACCATCATCTGATTCAGGCTCACCATCGTCTTCTGGGTCGGTTAGGTCTCCTCCGAGGAGTGACTCCGTTCCTGTTCCCAAGACTTCCTCTGCCTGTGCTATGTCGCTCGTGTCGATAACACAAAAGGCCATCATCAACACAAATCCTGCTAATACAAACATAATTTTCATGCAGTTCAATCTCCTAAAAAAATGAAACTCACTTGGAAGTGAGCTTTGAGTTAAGTATATGATAACATATTTTTTCTAACAGGTCAAATTTCAGAATCCAACCTGTCGAATTCATGATGTGGAAGATGGTGAGAGCTATACCGCCAAAATCGAAAAAACGGTAAGAGATGGATGGGATGGATACAGGAACATCCGAAAGTGAAGTGTGAGGCAGATACACAAGTCGCATTATTAGAAACCCTCGAAAATACGCTGTATCAAGTCCTGGAAGCAGATTGGCATGCGTGGGACAAACAGTTAGCGGAAGACGTAAAAGCGGGAAAACTTGACGCTATACTGGAACAGGTTCGTGCTGACTTTCAGGTAGGTAAATGTGAAGACTTAGCAGTGTTTATCTCAAAGAACGCTGGGGATAAGTAGAATGCTGTGTCTGAAATTCGGAACGTGCAAAAAGATATGAGCAACCCTGTCATACACGACCATTTCTGGGAAGCCTACAACAATCTACCACAAAATGTTCGGAAAAGCACCCTCTGGAAATTTGAAAGAGAGGCTGCATAGACAGCAAAATGGGACAGGTGTATGACGCAATGCCTGCGGATGCCCTATGTTTTCGGTAGTGTGTACACCCCTCGCCGCACCTTTACAATTTCACCGCTCTCCACAAGGCGCGTGAGTTTTGTATTTATTGCTTTTGGATGTCCTTTAATCGCCGCAGTGAGTTCGGGTGTTCTTTTCTCTCCATCGGCAAGAAAAGCGAGGATTTGCTCGCGGAGGGGCAGGCGTACAAGTTTGCCGCCTCTCAGCCTTTGCAACACTCGGTTCGCCTGCCTTGAAGAACAGCCCAAAACCTCCTCTACCTTTTTTCTGCTGGATTCAGCCGTTAGATTGTCCCGTTCCTTTTCAAAGCGTTGGCGGGTCGCTATCGCCTCGGATAATCTGTCTAAGCCACCGGCAACCTCGAAATCTGCCCAGTCAAAAAGGTGCGTTTCAGGTCTGTCGGTGATGTCAGGAATGCGCAAACCCGTAATCAACATAACTTTTTTGTTTGACAAACGGTTGAGTTGAGCCAACGCTATAACCTGTGTGAATATATGGACGATTTCCTTTTCATAAATGCTTTGGACGCGTGCGTCTTTGTAACGGTAGGACTCAGGTTCTCTCTCATAAGAGAGAGGTTCCTCGTCGTTTCCAAACAAGATCTGCGTGCGCTCCACAATGGCGCGGGGTCCCATTTCCGGCACGCCAACTATCCAGATGATTTCTGCCGCTTGAAAAGCCGCTTCCAATCCTTCTCTGTTTCGGAAGTCCGTCATGAAACAGACATTCTCATTTTTCGCGATATTATCCAAATATCTAATTATGTGAACGTGGGTTATAATGCCGTGCTTAACGTTCGGATCCCTTTCTATTTCAGCTTGGATCCTCGAAAAAATCTGCTGCCCGGTTTCAGACACCCCGAAAACGTCCCAGGTGTTATAGAGGTCTAAAATTGTCTTCCGTGGATAAATATGAGTGCGAATCTGAAAAACGCAGTTTCCAGGCACCCACGTCATCGGTTGGGCGGGAAGGATTTCAGTTTCTTCATCCAAAAACGTCCGACGTAGATGTTCATCGTAAAGAGCCGGTGAGGTGACCAAAAGGTGTCTGAGGCTTGGATGCAGCACCGGCGGCACCCAAAATCGTAGTCCTTCGTTCTCCCATCGCATCGGGGCATCAGCGTCCCGCGCGTAATGTGCAAAGAAACATTTGAGTTGATGCCAAACCGTTCCAGTCTCCGGATCAATAACCCCTTGTACGACCACTCTTCCCTGTACACTGACGCAGCACATCTGTTGGATGATTTCTGATTCCAGCCATTGGAAAGTCTGTATCACTGTCCGAAGGCGTCTGATAGAATTGGCATGAGATTTATCTCTGATTTCATTCGCATTCAGTAGCGCCGCGGCAAAGTTTCCTAAGGCACTCCCTTGATAGTTGATAACCCATTTCTCCAAGGTCGTTTTTGAGAGTTCGCATTCCAGAAACAGTTGATCCTCTCTTGTGACATTGATGATACAAAGCTGCTGCGTTCCATCGCGCCGTTCGAGAATTTGTTCCGCTATTTTTTTGTATTGAGGGTCCAAAAACAATCGGTGATTCTGAAGTATTTGTGCTTTTCCCACACTCCCCTTTTGAAAAAATTGTTCTGTTTCTGCCGCGAGCGCAGCAGCTGGCACGTTTAAACAGATGGCGCCACTATTCCGCAGCATGGATTCCACCTCACCGTCTTTCTCTGAATCTGCATCGGGAATGAATCTAAGAGCACTCACCCGCTTATTGAGCGCACGCTGCAGCTGAACCCAAATTGATTCGTCTGTTTCATCAATCTTTTCGGGAGATGTCGACTTGTGTAACACCGGCGCAGGGCGTTTTATTGAGAGTGGACTGAGTTTGCCTTCCCGAATAGCAAGCACCTTATCGTCTATAGGCAGCCCCGTCTCCGGCATCGGCGGCAGGATCCCGGTATCGTTCCAAACATCTGTGATGCGCGTTGCCGCCACAGGCAGCCCCGTATCAGGCGTGGATGCGCATATCCACACACTCCCTTCGCTCTCCCACAAGGATACCTCTGTGTTGTCAAACTTGCCCTTTCGCCGGATACCCCAATAATGAATGCCATCCGCTCGTCTGACATAAGAAAACCCACGCTTGAAAAATGCCTCTTTCGCGAGGTCAAGTTTGCCCGATCCGAGAGAGTAGGGCGCGTTGAGGATTCTTTTCTCGTGTTGAACGCTTTGCGGAATAGGTTTGTGAAGTGCAGCGCGAAGCCCATCAATAGGCGGAAAAAGCACCTCTTTGGAAATCACAGGCGGATCTAACAGATCGCCAAGTAGAATTTCATAGCGCGCATCCCAGCAACTATGTCTCTTCTCACCCAAAATTTCAAGATACGTGTCGTGCTGGTGGGGATTCTCCGGTGTCGGTGCGTGCTTATGAACATACAACCGTGCTTGCTTGGTGTTCGGGTGTAGATATCCCGGTATCCTGCAAGAAAAGCGCAGCCCCCCAGACTTTGACAGCGTCAACAACGGGTTCGCAACAGCGTCAACGAGTGCTTGAACACAAACAAGAACGGCATCAGGTGCTGCGCAGATCGCTTCGTATGTAAACTTGATGTCATGCCATGACGCGCCATCGCGTGCTGAGGGATTCCCCGTATACACTTGAATCCCCCATGACTTATGCCATCGGAGGAGTTCCCAGTCTGTCGCCTGTTGGCGTTTCAAGAACCGTTCCCTAAAACCTCGCGGGGGCCGGTCGTTTCCAGGGGCACGCCCTATCGGCATAAAGGAAATGCCTGCCGCCTCCAAGTCTTGAAACATCACAGGATATCTGTGCGCACAATAGACTCTGAAATAGTAAGGAAGCCCTTTGTAAAGCAGGGGTACTACGATCGACTGCTTTTGCTCAAGTGGTTTCTCGTGGCGTTGGTGGCAACGTGCAATCATATCTTGCAGAGTATTAGTTGTCATCAATATATCTCCCTAACTACAGTTTCACTTCAAATTAACCGGCGCGTCTGTGGCAAGTTTGCAGGAGAAAAAGACCTGTTAATGTTCAGAGATTTCATATTTTCACATAAGTTAATAGTATATCTTATCAAAAATTTCATTTTTTTCAAATTTTAAATTGATAGAAAATCAATAGGAATCAGCGTTTACGCATAAGTTATTTTAGACATGTTTTTTAATTAAATATAACAATATAGTAATGTCTTAAACAACTTTTTGCAATTTATCATTAGACATGCTGTCGGTCTGCGAGCTCTGGTAAGTGCTAAATATCCCCGCGGCATTTGGAAGGCGACATTTCTCGGAAAAAGTTAACTAAAATTCTAAGATATTATGCCCTTTTTAGGGAAAATTAGCAAATTTCATCGGCATAACTTGCTTTTTTTTTGAAAATTTTGTATAATTTATAGTTATCTATGACATTAAAATTTTTATTTAAATATAATTAAAAATTGTCATAAATAACTATAGTTTGCGACACACAAGTAACCGCCTCCCTGAATCTGTTCAGGCGGTGCTTGAAAAATTACAGCCAAAGGAATATTGATTCCTTGAAGGTCAGGCGTTGAGCCTGCTTAATTTTCGCAAATTTTACGATAGTAAAGGAGAATTTCATGAACACACAAAACTTTAGTTTACTGCTTTGTGTATTATTTTCATTCTCAGTTGTTTTGTTAATTGGATGTGATCGTGGGCGTGATGTTGAGATGGCCTCAGAAGTGGTTGGGGCATCTGAGACCGCGCCTACATCAACGCTGAAAATCGGTTTGATCCAGCCCCGTGGGCACTACACAAGTTTTGCCAAGGGTGCAAAACTCGCACAAGCCGAAATCAATCAAACGGGGGGTATCCTCGGGCTGCAGATTGCGTTTATCGAGAGAGATAATCGACCCGCGAGCGGTCCCTTCCCCGACCCGTCAACCGCACCCTTCACGGCTGAAGTTGCCAAGGAATTAATTGAGACGGAACATGTTATCGCGATCTTGGGCCCCGTCTATTCAACTAACGCCGTGGAAGTTGCGCCGGTCAGCGAAGTTCCGGTACTTCCCGCGGCAACGGGCGCCAACGTAACCGAGGCCGGCGATTTTATTTTCCTCATCGGTGTATCCAATGCGGTGCAGGCACAAACCATGGCGGAATTTGCCGTGAATACGCTCGGCAAAAAAACGGCAGCAACAATTCATCAGGAGGGCGATGTCTATTCCATTGGACTTACCCAAGCGTTCAGAGATAGTTTTCCCAACTCGGTGGCACTATCCTTGGCGACGCAGAGGTCTATCGAGTCGACGATACAACGTTTCGTGAGCAACTCACGCGAATTCAAACACTGAATCCCGATGAGTTGTTTATCTCCAGCTTTGCACCAGAGGCACCTTTATTGATGAAGGAAGCCAGAGAACTGGGGATTGAATCCGTCTTTCTTGGCAGTGACGGTTGGGATGACGCAGAGAAGTTTTTCACGACTCTGGCGGACAATACGCCTTTGGAAGGTTCCTACTATACGACTTCTTTTAATGATTCAAATGCCCCAGGGGCGCAAAAATTTGCTGCTGCCTACCTGGCGATGTTTGGCAGTGAAGCAGATGGAACCGCGCTATCTGGCTATGATGCAATGCGAATTTTGGCACTCGCAATCGAAGCAGCGGAATCAACGGATCCCGTTGCGGTTCGGGATGCAATTCAGGCGATAACCGACTATGAGGGGGGCGCGAACATCGCCCGTTTCAACGCCGACCGCCATGCAATTCGCATCAAAGGCGTAAAAATTTGGGCGATTCGCGACGGACAGAAAATCGATTCGGCTGAACCCGAAGAGTAAGTATCAAAACGCGCTGAGATCCGACTTTCGAGCAAACACGGCGACTCGTCATTCTAAAGTAGCGTCCATCCGTAGAGAACCGACAAGTGTTACAGTTATGCCATCGGTGTAACTGTAACACTTCTTTAAAAGAAAAAAAAAGACCATAGCGAGAATTTTATTGAGATAACAGACGAACCCGATAAAGTGAAATGTGATGATTGTGGAAACATAACCTATAAGAAATAGTCGTTATGAGGACTCACATGAAACTCAGACTCGGTAACACGACCATACAACTCAGGAAGGTTAAGCGTGTCCACGGATTAGGAAGCCGTATTGCGATAATTACGTTCAAAAACGGGGAGTCGCTGAAAGTGATCTGTGGTGTGAAAGTCCCCGAGAAGGGCTTCCCCTGTTTTTCAGGAACGTATGAGGAACTCAAATCGTTGATTGAACGGATGAAATGAGAAGCACCCCTTGCGAATTCGCAACCAAGAAAAGGTTTCATCATATCAAAAATCAAAGATGTAACGTTCTGTCCAGGATGCGCGGGAACGTGCCAAAACGTTAGTTGAGGGGAGCGGCGTGAACCTCGGTCTCCGTGCGGCGCGTCAGGGCGTTTTCAGCGTGCGCGCTGGAGATGCGTCTGGTATTTCCGAACAGCGTACGGATAATGTCTCCGCCATATCTAAGAAGGTTACGGCTTTGGTAACAGTTGATTACACGATGAAATGATAGGGAATCACGTTTACCAGAGGGGGTACAACTGTGAACAGCAGCTACAAACATGTTGGCAAACCACTTACGGAGCGGATAGCGAGAGAACTCATTATAGAGATATTCTCAGGAAAAACGGAGATTCAGAAAACAGAGATAAGGCAGACTGTCGATGAAACGCATACGCAACGGGGTGGGCACCTGTCAACAAACGAAATCCACCCCGTCTCAAGCGCACTTAGCCTCCTGAAGCGACAAAGACTTGCAAACAATCCTACTCGTGGGGAGTGGTCTATATTTTCAAGCACTGACATCCATCCAAATGTTCTTTTCGATTCAGAAGTTGTTCGGACGCTTGGGAAGGGAAAAAATGCCGTCTACCTCTGCTACTACCCGGTCTATCGGTCTTTGGCGGAGTATGAAGGCAAGGAATCTTGGGCATGTAAGATTGGCAGCGTTGAACCGCAAGTGTGCCTCGAGATACCGGAACCGCCTGAGATTGGACTTATTTTTAAAACCGATGACCCGGAAAACCTGGAGCAGGTACTCCACAATATCCTGAAGTTGCGTGGCAAACAGATATCGGATGCCCCTGGAAAAGCGTGGTTTCTGACATCTCCAAGCGAAGCCGAAGGCATCTACAAAAACGTGATAGGCGGGGTATAAGAAATAGGACTTATACATTTCCCTGGTAGGTGCCGTTTGGCGGCGTACTCGCCTAAATGCGACGTGCATTCCTAACCGCACCGATTGCGTGCTAAAAGCGAAATTCCCTAATTTTGCGTAAGTCCTGAGAAATAGCCGTTATGAAGACTCACATGAAACTCAAACTCGGCAACATGACCATACAACCCCGCAAGATTAAACGTCTCCACAGACTTGGAAGTCGTATTGCGGTAATTACATTCAAAAACGGGGAGACGCTGAGAGTGATTTGTGGTGTGAGCGTCCCCGAGAAAGGCTTCGCTTGTTTTTTAGGAACGTATGAGGAACTCAAATCGTTGATTGAACGGATGAAATGAAAAGCACCCCTTTGCGAATTCGCAAGGCTCGGAGGTTTGACAATTAGAAATGCGAAAGTTTACAACAGTCAACCGTTGGAAATATCCAGCATTACTAATCGCTTTGATATTTATCATCGGCTGTAATGCAGTAAACAATCAGCCACTTTCCATGCGATAATCTGGATAGAGATTACATTCAGCGAGACGGTAAGAAGGTCTATGTATATCTCTCTGGGTCCTACGCGATTACACTAGAGGCGTGGAGTGCTTCAGATGGATATTCGATGGGATGGGCTTTCCCTCCGCCTGGCATGTCTGGAGAAGAACGTTATGTAGCGTATACGGGTGGCCCCTATAGCGGACAAGTTTACCAAGTACACCACGATGCTCAAGGTAATAGTTACATTCAGCGAGACGGTGAGAAAATCTATACACACCGCAGATATCCCCCCTCGAATGAAGGAGGAGAAGAATAAGTGCGAAAGTTTACAAGGGCAGAAATGTTAGCTGCACGGTTTTGGTTTCTTGAAAAAAATATAAAGAAAGAAACCATAGCAGAGAAGATAGGAATAAGTGTCGCGGAAATTGAGGAAATTCTGGACAGCAAGGCATATCGCGAAGCCGTCGAAAGTTTGATCCTCTCAGCCCGAACACCGAGCAAACTTCGAGAGTGGATAGACATTTATGGTGACAGCAGGCTATCGTGGTTTGCGAGGAGGATGTGGTTATCTGAAACAGACGCGTCGGAAATAATAGAACGCGTTAAACAAAAGGTCGCATAGGTGATGTTGCGAAATTCGCAAGAGGGTATATTGAAATGGCGTTGATTTTCCTAACGGTCACCGAAGATAACATCGAAGACTGCACACCTGACAGTATCACTGATTGCGCTATCTGCCGTGCGTTAGACGACAACGGACACCGGATCATCGCAGTGACGCATAAATACGTGAAGTTCGACAGCAAGAGATTCTATTGTAGTGATGGCGTTAAGAATTGGCAACTCAATCTGAAACATAGAATGGCTGAACCTATTGAACTCGTTTTTGATGAAGCCTTAGAGCAGGTGATGCTATTTCATGAGTATTCCGCAGGGCTCATCGTATTGTAGGCTTGCGAATTCGCAACACTTTACAGAAAGGAGTTAATTGTGAGAATACTGATTTTGATGGTCGCACTTGTGATCGTCGGCTGTAACACAGCAGACGAAGTAGCGGAGGTGTTAGAGGACTCACCCGCTGCGCCACCGATGGCAATGAACTGTCCGAACTTCCTTTGGAAGAACACCTTTCGGATGGTGCTTATTCCGTCCGGTCACTTTACAATGGGTAACGATGTCGTTATCCTTGACCACTTGGCACACGAATTCCAAGCGTATACTGGTTACTATTATATTGATATGTTTGAGGTAACGGTAAGCGAGTTTCAGTTCTTTGTAGAAACAAGCGGCTATCAGAGAGAATCACCAGCACCTGAGTTCCCCGAGTTCCCTTCAGAACGCGAAATAGCAATACCTTCGCATCCTGCACAAGTCACATGGCGTGATGCCAACGCCTATGCCCGATGGGTCGGTAAGCGTCTTCCGACAGAGATAGAGTGGGAGAAGGCGGCGCGCGGTGGTGTAGAATCCATGCCTTTCACATGGGGAGATACACAACCCACTGGTGGCAGTCAATATGAACGCTATGTTAGAGCTGCTGGAGGTAAAAGTAAGTTATGGATGCGGACACAGATGGCAGCGGAGGGTGCATTTGCTATAGGTCACGGAAGCCTGCATTTCAACGGTGAATGGCTTTCGGGTATTGTCGGACCCTCGCTTGATTACGCGTTTTCTATTCAGCCTGTAGGCACTTACGATCGAAACGGATACGGTCTCTTTGACATGCTTGGCAATGTAGATGAATGGTGTCAAGACGACTGGAACACCAACGCATATATGATTTTCATGTTGGACCCCGAAACAAAGTCCATTGAGAATCCAGATGGCGAGCCAAGATTTATTAACGGGGTATGGTCAGAATCGAAAGTTGTGCGGGGTGGCGGTCTTAAGCACAGTGTTTTTATCGCCAGTCAACGCCATGTCGTCAATAACAAAGGCGGAGCCGAGATCAACAGCAAACAACATCAGTTTCTCAATGAAACGATTGATGTTGGCGAACGCGGCTACGCGCATGTAGAGGCTTCGTCTCTGATAGGCTTCCGATGTGTGATGGACAGATAGGCTGTCATTTCGCAACCAAGAAGTGAGGTTTATCAGATGAGTAAATACTACACGAAAAACGCCTTTTCTCCAGTTAGTAGAACTCAGCATGTAGGCGCGCAAATGGCAGAACGTCAAAGAGAAAGACCCCTGGGAACAACGCAAAGTCCGCAAAGTCTCCGTGAGAAGAAAGGTTGGAAATGCGATGAATGCGGCATCGTGCTAAAAAACAATCCCAAGATGCTACATAAACACTATGGTCGGATCATGTGTCTCGGATGTGCTGCCGAACAACCCGGCAAAAAACACCTAAAACAAAAGGGAAGGCGACCCTATAAACGCTTTATCGGACAATACGGGGAAAAGTGGCGTAGGCTAAGGGAGGAGTTAGATAGAAAATAACAAAAGCTGTTACCTTAGCATTCTAAAGTTTTGAGCAATAAGTAGATATTGCGAATTCGCAACCAAGAAAGGATTTCACTATGTCAAAAATCGAAGATGTAACGTTCTGTGATATTCGAGGAACGGAGTATACTTTTCAAGCGTACTCCAGAAGTGTAGCGTTTGAGGGTGTCTTTGAAAATGTAGCTGGAGTTTATGCCTTCACAAGGCGAAGTGCCAACCAACATGGAACGCGGCACACAGTTTTCTACATAGGCGAAACAGAAGCCTTTAAACGCAGACTCAATTCTCATGAGAAATGGTTATGTGCTAACAAAAGCGGCGTTACTCATCTCTGTCTGCTTGTGGTAAGGGGTCGAGAGTTGATCCGGAAATCAATCGAAAAGCGGCTTATTTCCAACTATAAACCTCCACTCAATTGTCATTACAAAAAAGGCTAGGAGTAATCGCTGGTGAATGTTAAGCAATATTAAATAATAACTTCTTGACTTTCTGAATTTTCCGATAGGTGTCAACCTCATAGGGGCGAGGTTTCCCGCCCGTCATTGATGCCCAAAGGGCATATTTAATATTGAAACTTGCTTAATACTTGTAAAAAAATAGTTTGCGAAAATCGCAATGTTCAGTAACCCACGAAAGGATACAAAATGCCAAAAGCAGTTACTTTTCAGATTCATTCAAAGGCAAATGCACCAGAGGTTCTTCTTAACGACTTCTATAATGCTCATGTTTCTATGATTAGCAAACTTGAACGCTTGGGATCGCAAGAGGATAAAAAGGTTGAAGATGCAATAAAAGATGTTTTAGAGGAACTCAAACACAGTGAAAATGTGATAAAAGATGCTTTAAAAACAGTGACCAGATCGGACATTAACAATTGAAAAAAGTTTTGAATTATTTTCTGTGCCAGATCGGCGAGAAACTTGGCATACTGTATGTACAAAACCCGTCTGCGGAGGCTCATGCTTTGGTCTATGGGATACTTGGATCAGTTAGCACAAAATCGTCATGCTTATCGTTATCTGAATTATGGATGGGCGATTACAGAGCAAGGCGTATCGTACATTGAAAATTAACGTTGCGAATTCGCGGAGGTAAAAATTGAGAACATCTGTTTTGATTCTATTACTGTTGAGTATTTTATATTTTACCGGATGCGGCACAGATGTCAAACCGACATCTTTCATAGACATTGTGAGAGACCCCAGCGATATAGATGAACTCGCCGCATGCCTCGCAGACGAACCAGAGGTCACCGATAAACAGGTGACGCTCACATTAGAGAAACAATGCCTCATAGATTTCTCGAAGAGAGACCAAACCGACCCGAACCTCGCACCCTCTTTCGCAGAGATTGTCGCCAATCCTGAAATGTATATGGATAAACTCCTCACATTTGAGGCTGTTACAAAAAAGGTTGACATTTCAAGGAATGTAGAGCTATACACTGATGATGCTGATCTGAGGTTCTACATAAATACGCACGGGGCACCGCTCTATAGATTAGATGAAGAAGGCGAGGAAGTCCCGATCCTACCCAACGAGACATATCGGTTCACGTGTCGGATATACGAAATCACAAGACATGCGAATTGGGGACGGACGCGGGAAGTCAAGGCAGAATTCATTGTCTCTACGAGCAAGAAGATTATTCATCTGCCAGAACTGGTCGCGGAATAACGCGGAATTGTTGCGAAAATCGCAACCCTCACATCAGGAGATAAACAAATGACTTTGAAATTAGGAATTATATTTTTCACAACTGTTATGCTGCTCGCCATACTTATCGGGTATGACACGGCACGAAATATAAATCATGATCATTCATAGCCGTATCGGTAGCACAGATTGTTCAGGTTGCACATTTTCCCGAAAAGGCGGAACGCTGCTTGCCAAACGGCTTCCAGGACCTGAACAGCCCCCAGACATCACATTCGTGTCCTTGGCGTTGAGAATCGCTGAACTGCCGACAGAAAAGTTGGCAGACACAGCAATCAAGAGAATCGGGCACGCCCTGATGTGCGGTGAGACATCTGTCTCGCTCCACGATCTGGAAAAACAAGATAATGAGGAATGAAAGCAACACACACTTACGATTTTAATACTAAAGTTTGGACAATTTTTGACATAGCACTCCGCTGGAGTGCTGCTATGGCCTTTTACGATTTCTATAGATATATCACGCCGCTGGCGTGAAGAAATAGGTTGTTTGAAAGTGTCCTTTGCTCCAGCGGAGCAACATGTCTATAGAAAAATGTGCCGCAAAGCAACGCACTCCGCTGGAGTGCTATGTGCGGACATCTCCGTTGTGTGTGGGTGCGCCTACGTTTATTTTTCTCTGAGGTGGGTCTGTGTCCGAAACTTTCAGAAAAATCAGAAATGTTTTGAGAACAGGGCATCAACCCGATAGAGATTGTCCAAAGTTTAGTTTTAATAGAGGAGTCCTAAAATGTTAAGAGCCCTTATGATACTCGCAATCCTACTTGCCTTGACGAGTTGCGACGCTGGACAGAGAATGGTATCGCATCTCACCCCAATTCCGCCGTCATCTGAGGCTGTAGATCCCAACCTCGTCAGGGCGAATACGCTCTTTGGATTTTCGTTGCTCAACGAACTGCGAAATACCGATCCGCATGGGCGTGAAAATCTCCTAATTTCCCCGTTTAGCGTCTCTATTGCCTTGGCGATGGCGCGCAACGGTGCCGGCGGCGAAACCGAACGTGCTATGAGAACGGCGTTGCAACTGCAAGGGTTAGATCCCCAGTTGCTCAACGCCAACTATGTGTCCTTGCAGCGCGCACTTCAGACACCCGATTCACAGGTGACACTCTTGATTGCCAACTCACTTTGGGGTGCCGAAGATATTGAATTTGATCCCGGTTTTCTGAATCGGAATAACGATTTCTTGGATACAGAAATCTCAACGCTCGATTTCACCGATCCTAATAATGTTTCAACTATTAACGAAAGTGTGGCAGCGAACACCGGCGGTGGCATTCCAAATATGATTCCGGCGATTGATCCAGCAACCGTCCTTTGCCTGATTTCTGGCATTTATTTCAAGGGGAGTTGGCAAAAAGCATTCGATGCATGGCAGACCTGGGATGAACCCTTCTATCTCACAGACAATATCGCCACACAGATCCCGATGATGCGCCGAACGGGCGACTATCCATACTACACAGAAGCAGGCTTTCAGGCTGTGAGTATCCCTTTCGGTAAAGGGCAAATGGGTATGTATATTTTCCTGCCGGATCACAATACTGATCTGAATACCTTCTTAGCAGATTTAAGTGTGCAGCGTTGGGAACGGTGGATGTCGTCCTTCTCAAGCCGGGAAGTCTCGTTGGTCATGCCGAAATTCAAACTCGAATATGCCGCCGAGCTGCGCAACGCATTAAGTCTACTCGGCATGGGTATCGCCTTTGACAGCAATCGTGCCGATCTAAGCCGTGCAAGCACTTCACCGCAACGTCTGTATCTCAGTTATATCAGCCATACAGCCGTCGTCGAAGTCAACGAAGAAGGCACCGAAGCCGCCACGGGGACGTTTGTTTTTGCTGACGCTGTTGCGGAAGAAGCCGGGCCACAGGCAGCTATACCACCGATTCCCTTTATTGTAGATAGACCGTTTTTTTTCGCAATTCGGGATAACCTGACGCAGACGGTGTTATTTATGGGCGTTGTAGTAGACCCAATACAGCAATTGCTATTGCTGCCAATAGACGACCCAGGACCGCCTGATCTGCCTCTTGATACGCCTTAGGAGTTCACACAGAACCCCGCACGCTGATTTAACGAGCGGACGCGGATTGACGTATTTGTTCCGCGCAGGCTGATGTTATGGCTTTTCCGTTCGCCAAGCGGTCCGCCGGGGACTATTTTACTTTCATCCCTCGCTTTGCAGGTTGTGCGAGGGTTCCGGCAAACAACCTGCTTTTCAGAAATCTTGTTTTGCATTTTCATCCCTTCAGCGTATGTTCCCGCTGGATACGGACGCTCATCGAATCGGTGATCCCGGAACTGAAAACACAGATGCACTTGGAACACAGTCAGCATAGGAGTTTCGATTACTTTCAAGTCAAGGTCCTCTCCGCTTTGATTGCGTATCAACTGTTGGAGAATAGACCCTCGCTGAGCCTTACTAAACTTCAGCAAATCAACGATTTGCTTATACTGCCCAACAATTAAACTTTTTTCAAACTCATGTTACATAGACGTTGCTACATATAAGGGTGATATTATAGACGCACCAACAAAGTAGCAACATAAATGCTAAAAGCAGGAGATAGAACAATGTTTAAGAGTGCGAATGGGATTATACCTGGTATTGTGATAATAATGTCCGTGTTTATCTACGATGCTTTATCACACAACTTCAGGACTGTAGAAGCGAGAGTCGACAGTATCTTATTTTTTCTAAAAAGTAGAAAATTTAAGTGGAAGATTTTCACAGTAATAGTAAGTACAGCCTTGCTCGTTGGATTATCAAGTTCAGATGTCTTAGGACATCAAGAAGGTCCGAGCCATTATCACCTTGAGATTACCAATGGAGAAACTGTGAATAAGTATATAATAGTAAGAGACGAATTTCTTCCACATCCCACCATAGATGAGTGGGGTCACATAGTTGAGATTGACCAGACACCTACTTGCTTGACGCTTGGTTACACAGCTGATGAAGGTCAGTGGAAACTGGGTGACTCAGATATAGACCCAGAGACAGGTGAACGGTGCAGTGTAGTAAGAGGCACGACAGGTCAAACCGGCGGTTCTGAAAATCCAGGCAACATTGGCGATACTGGTAACACAGAGGAAGATGATGAATCTGGTGAAGTTTCTGCGCCTACTATTGAAGACAGTCAACCGCAAAATGTAGGACCTGCTGATGGATCTAATGGAATGCGTGCAGTTCGGAATGGGATAGTTGGGGGTCCAATACGTCGATTGCCGCAGCTTATTATAACGCATATAGAAAGAATCCATCCGAAAAAAGACGGTTGGTTTATCTATATTCGCAATGAAGAAAAACGCTTTCTAAATGTGAGTGGAATCTACATCGAGGTGTGGTCCGCAAAAGTATTTGAAGAATATGAACTGACTGGAAAGGGAATACCAGAACGCCAAACAGGTTTCTCAAGGGGTGAGAGACTGACCTATCAATACACGAGTGAGCGGCATCGCCCCGAGTTCACTAACAGTAAGGGTATACGAGCAAACAATAGAGTTTATTTAGGAACCAAAAAGGTGTTTGAAGAATTCGGAAAAGTTGATGGTTCAACTCGAATCAGAAGATACTTTTCTCAGAGAAGGGTTCCTAAAGACATAGAAACAAAAATCGTTGTGCTGAGGGAGCCTAAGGTGAATAGGGACCCCCTGAGCGGCAGAATAATAACGTATTGGTCGGAATCTGATAATGAGGAAGCAGTTGCTGCCTCGCCGATGAAACCGACCAGGGGCAAATTGGTGACAACGTGGGGGAGTTTGAAAGCTGGACTATAAACTTTCCATTGAGTCGTGATTTGTTAGGACTTACGGACGCTCTCTTAAAGTCCCTGATAAGGGGCGGGGACGGGGAAGCCCAAACGGGCTTCATACCGTTGATTCTTTAGGGGGTTAAAAATCCGAAAGTAATCAACTAAAGTCCCCCTGATAGGGGGGATTTAGCGGTTTCCCAAAACACAAAACATACCCATCATAATCCTTAAGTTCAAATGCACGAAGACCGTCGTCGGTATCCGCAAGTGATTCGTGAAACGCCACCCCACGTGCCTGATACTCCGCAAACAACACATCAGGATCCGACACCAAAATGAACGCGTCCCATCTTGCCCATTCGTGCCGAGTATGGTTCGGGACTGGATGAACAAATTCAGTGATATGTTTCAGCAGTATCCGCACGTTATCACGAGACACAATTCCAAAAAACGGATCCTCTTCTGGAATAAGCAAGTCTGTCTCAAAACCGAGTTTTTGAGTGTAGAAGTCAATTGACGCCGCAAGATTTTTGACGATGAAAAACGGATGGATTTTTTCAAGTGTTGTATTGTTTGTCATTGTCCATCCTCCTGTTTTCTTTTCCAATATCTTAACAGATTCCTGACCGATATTCAACAGAACAAAAAAACTTGACACCCGCGCGAAAAGGGGGTATAATTACACTATACTGAACATAAGGTCTATATTTTTCGTGCTGTTCATAGGATTCAAAATGTTACACTTTTGACTAAATTGTTTTTTTCGCCGCGAAAAATCAGAAAAAGAATAAGCCCATAAACCCTTGTAACCACTGGGTTTTCCGCCGATAGCCTTTGTACACCAAATATTACTGGTGTAACATTAGTGTAACATTTTTAAGGGAATTCTCATAATGGAGACGATCATGCAAGAATCATCAGTTATGGCAACGCTCAGATGGGGCATACTCGGTTGTGGAGATGTCGCTGAATATAAAGGGGGACCCCCGCTCTACGCCGTCGACGATTCAGAACTCGTCGCTGTGATGCGACGCGACCGCGCCAAAGCGAAATCCTTCGCCGAGAGACACGGCGCGAAACGGGCGTATACGGATATAGACGCGCTCCTTTCAGATGACGAACTCAACGCAATCTACATCGCAACACCGCCATATCTCCATTGCGAACATACGCTCCGTACAGCGGAAGCAGGCAAGCATATCCTCTGCGAGAAACCGATGGCAATGACGGTTGAGGAGTGTCAACACATGGTCGATGCCTGTCGCGATGCCGGTGTTACCCTGATGCTCGCCTATTACCGCAATTTCTATCCGAATATCGTCAAGATGAAGGCGTTGATGGATGAAGGTGCTATCGGTGATGTCGTGCTTGCACGGGTCAATCATACCGGTTTCTATAACCCGAATCGGCACGATCTGCACAGTTGGCGGGTAGATCCGAAAATCAGCGGAGGCGGTGTTCTGATGGATCTCGGGAGCCACCGTATCTCGCTCCTCCAATATCTGATGGGGGACGTTAAATCTGTCCACGGGTATGCAGAGGCGGTGCATCTGGATATTGAAGTCGATGATTCCGCCGTCTTTACACTCCGTTTCGAGAGTGGCGCGCATGCAGTTGCGAATATCAACTGGAATGTTGGGGTTTCGATTGACGACGTAGAAGTTTACGGTACAGAGGGTTGTTTACGGTGTTCGCCGTTGAATTCGGGAAACCTGACGCTTGAAACCAAATCGGGAGAACAAGTTGAGATGAATCAGACACCGCTGCCGCATACACATACCGGACTTGTTGAAGATTTTATCAATCATCTTAAAACAGATGAACCGATCCGATGTTCCGGTGAAGCGGGGTTGCAGACGAACGCAATTATCGCCCAGATAATGTAGGTGTACTTCCCAAATATTGTAGGCGCGCTTTGATGAAGTTTCAGAATTTAATTCGGTAATACATCAACAACCTCTTGGTAGGAACGAGCTGTGTTCGCGATCTCTAAGAATTACCGAAATATTTATTTAAACTTCATGTAAGCGCGCCAAAGTTTTCGTTTGATTTAACCAATCCGGTCAGATTCCAATGTCAGCCAGTCCCAATAGGCTCTCGGCATCTCCGCCGGTGGTTCCAACCCCGATGCCTCACGCCACCGTAACAACGGATGTCGTCGATCGGATTGCGGAAGATTGACGCGTGTCCCATAAGCCGCCGATTCAAAGATCCCCATCATCATCTCAATAATGTGTCGTCCTTCTGTTCCGCTGCATGTATGTGCGCTGTCTTCATCTAAGGCGTTGACGTATTCCTCTACGAACCAATAGTCTGCTTCTGATGCGCTGCTTTTCGGATTGTAGTGTTCAGGATAGATGAGTTCTAATGTTTCCCACTGGTCATGTGTTCCGTCAGGGACGTAGTGCGGTGTCGGTAGCCACCACGCACCACCACTTTTCCAGAAAAGTCTCCCTTCGGTGCCGTATAGTTCCATCGAATACGCATCCGTATCCATCGTGTGAAACCTGTGTTGGAGCAGCGTCCCCGTAACATTACCTTCATATTGTAGTGTCGCAGTGATATATTCACCCGCAATCGTTCCCATACCGCTCGGTGATGGCACAATATCTGTCGGCGTAATAGGTTTACCACCCGTCGTCAAGTGCGCAGCAACGCTTTCACAGCGTTTCCCGAAGTGCAACATATTATTGAGCATGTGCGTGCCGATGTTCATCAAACCGTAGCCACCGTAGTAGCCTTTCCCACTCCCATACATATAGCGCAGTTCGCCGATTTTTCCGGCATTAAAGGCGCGCGCGAGGGCTTGCATAGAGGCACCGACGCGTCCCTGATGATGCACGGCGACCTGCACACCCTTTGCTTCCGCTTTGGCGATAACGGCATCCGCTTGCACGAGATCCACACACATCGGCTTTTCTACCTCGATGTTGACACCGTGTTCCAGCACACGCATACACAAGTCGTAGTGAAATTCTGTACCGGTGGGAATCGCCACAATGTCAGGGCGTGTTTGCCGAATCATCTCATCTAAATCGGTAAACCTTGCTGTGACGTTGACTTCATCCCCTAAAGTGTTCAGGCGTTCTTCGATCAAGTCACAGATTCCGACAATCTCCGTGCGAGGATGGGCATAGTACGCTCGTGCTGCTGCTGTCCCGCGTCCTCTGCATCCCAAAATTCCGATCCGATATGTCTTCATCGTCCGCTCCTTTCTCACGCTTGATTGCCTTGATGTCCGTCTACACTGTTAGTATTTCCATTGTAGCATAATTTATTTCAGCGGTCAATGCATTTGATTTTTCTTGACTTTTGTTCTCAAATGTGTTATCTTTTAGGCATGGTAAAGGCTATTTCCGAATTTTTCTGATTTATCTTGATTAAGTAATTCCATGACTATTTTTCGGATTCATTTTTTTCCAAGGACATTTTAAGCCTCTTACTGCTTTAAATTATTAGAGGTGGTTCATCGTGAATAGTTTGATAAAATTCGTATTTATCTTGATTCTATGCTTTTCCGTCCTTTATATCCAATCTTCTGTAGCTTTCGAGCTGATAGAGACCTATACAGTTGCTGATGGTCTCGCAGGCCCTATTGTCCCCGTTATTTTTCAGGACAGCCGGGGTGCTATTTGGTTCGGTTCCGATAGCGGCGGCGTGAGCCGTTTTGATGGCAAAACTTTCGTGCCTTACTTGGCTTCGCTGGGTGCTGCGGAAGCGGCACCAACGTCCGGCGTTCAAGCCGGGGCACTCCTCGGAGAGACGCTGCAAATCGTTGAAGATAAGTGGGGGCACATCTGGTTTCTGACGCGCGTGCCTTCGGGAAATGAGGGGCGCGTGAGTCGATTTGATGGCACTTCAATCAGCCTGATTGGCAATGGAAACTCCCTAATTGTTGATCGACGGGGGGACGTGTGGGTTGGCGAAAATCAGCGACTCACGAAGTATGTTGCTCCCGATAGGCAACGCCTACCACAGGCACACCCAAACGAAATCGTGGGGGAAGATTTGCTGCGGTCAACAAATTTGACAATCAACGTGATCTTTGAAAGTGAAGACGGGACGCTGTGGCTCGGCGGCAGTGAGGGTGAAGAAGAACAAACCGGTGTGATTCTCAGTTTTCGTGAGAGCCGTCGGGTTGGCAACACGGATGATACAGTGGGTGGCACAGAGAACAGAACCCCGCGAATTCAAACCAGGATTGGATTCGCGCGCTACGATACCTCAAACTTTAATGTCAGTAGTGTTATTGAGGCTGTGGCAGAAGATGCTTCCGGGAATCTTTGGTTCGGGGGCTACAATCTGCTTCTCAAGTTTGATGGAGAAACCTTTGAACAGGTACTCCCTTTACAGTTAGAAGAAAGTAGCACGCGGCGATATGCGTCTCCCAGGCGAACTTCAATCCAGCGCGACACAGAAGGACGGCTCTGGTTTAACGATGGTCGCATCACGCGGTGGTGGGACGGTTCACAACTCCAGACCTCTGGAAACGTCCAAGGTGCTTTTGAATTTGAGGACGCATGGGGAAATCTATGGTTTACTGACGCAACCGGTGAGGTGCGCCAATACGACGGTTCTACGCTTGCGGTAATTCCTTATAGTGCCGAGGGAGGACTCGGTATTGACCGAATTCGGACGGTTTTTGAGGCGATTAACGGCGATTTTTGGTTCGGACATGAGAGCGGCGCGACAGTCTTTAACCCGCAACCCGCAATTCAGAATCATGGCACTGCGATGGGTAGTGGTACTAGAGGGAAAGCCCGTTTTGCATTGTGGAAAGACATTATAAAAATATTTGAAGTTGAAGGGGATATCTGGTTCGTTGACAAGCCGGTATTCGAGGGAGACGCTACGCAGTACACGTTCTTCCGCTACCGAGATGAACACTTTGATCAGGTTTCTATCTTTATCAAACCAAAAACAAGATACCACAGGATACGCGCCGAAAGGAATCCGAATCTATTTGTTACGGACGGTGCCCACCGATGGTTAGCTTTTGGGGGGCATATCTTCAAGGCAGATGCTACAGGATTGTTATGGTTGACAGACCGATTCCAGAGGATTCCTTTTCAAACAGACTTTGCAATTGATCACGCACCATCTCCTATAAATGGCTTTCATACAGATGTCAACGGCAAATTGTGGGTCCTTTTTGAAAGCGGAAAGGTACAGGCATATCCAGAAACGATAGACCCCGCGACTGCTGTGAATATTAAGCCAGAGACCCTGCCACATCTGATTAAAGTAACAAAGATGTTAGAAGTGTCGTTGGGTGCGAAGTGGTTTTACAACGCCGTGACGGGAAAGTTGATACGCTGGAATGTCTCTAATCCGAACAGCCCCATTGTGCTCGAAGGGAGTACTCCTACTGCCCCCCTTGCAGTATGGCGACATACAGAGGAAAGAAATGCAGAAGCCACTTTCCTCTTTCCCGATGTACTCAAGAGATATTATGACCATAGGTTGGTCATAACTAAGGACGTTGAACTACCACCCGTCAGAGCGTTCTTGACTTCCCAAGAGAACATTCTCTGGCTCGCAACCTCTCGGGGGGCTGTTCGTTACGATGGGAAGGAACTTACAAGCTATACGACGAAAAATACATCTCGGATTACCAGAAAAGAGGGATTCCTGGTCGACAATGTACGCGATGTAATTGAAGATAGCAGCGGGAGTATATGGTTCGCCACAAAAGGCGGGGGCACTGTCCGATACGATGGTGGCACCTTCGATTCACTCACTACAAAAGACGGGCTAGTACATAACAACATCTCGAAAATTTATGAATCTTCTAACAAAGATATTTGGTTTGCGACGGAAGGCGGCGTTACACAATATACACCGAGGCGCAGCGGGCTTCCTTTTTATCGGTTAACTGCACTAAAGGCGGATCAAACCTACACTGACCTTTCGTCTAATATTACGCTGCCGACCCGCGGAAACAGGCATATCACCTTGTATGTCCGAGGGATTAGCCCCCTCCAAGAACGGCTCTCCTATGAGTTTAAGATCGTTGGGTTAGATAGCCCGGGCTGGACAAAACTGTCGGCGGAGGAGTTTTCTCTTTTACCCACGGGGTCCGGGGCTTCATTTAACAAATGGTTACCCGCATCCACATTGGCAACCCAACAAGCGACACACACGAATGGGGTGCAACAGGAACTTCAAAACCAGAACGGCGTTCTATGTGTCCGATATACAGGACTCAAAGCGGGGACCTACAGTTTCATCGTCAAAGCCTTTCGCAAAGACTGGCCCTATACCCAACCGCCTGCCATCGTCGATTTTAACATTCCAGCACCTTTCTGGACGCAGTGGCGAACATATCTCCCGACACTTATGTTCGTGTCGCTTGTGCTTGCCCTTATTGGGCGTTTGATCATCAACCGAAGGCACACTGCCCAGCTTCGCAATGAAATGTTTGAGAAGGAGGAGGCAGAAATACAGCGAATCCGGGCTGAATTGGACGAGGCGCAAAACATTCAAATGAGACTGCTACCCGTAGAATCACCCGATACAAAGGCGTTTGATATTGCCGGGATGTCGGTACCCGCAACACAGGTCGGTGGAGATTTTTACGATTATGTGACCGTTGCAAACGGGCAAACCGCTGTTGCAGTAGCAGATGCTGCAGGCAAAGGATTACGCGGCGCGATGAACGCTGTGCTCACAAACGGAATGCTCCATGAGGTCGCACGGTTCAGATCCAATGCAGATGTCATCCTCACTGACCTTAACGCAGGATTAGCACCCCGAATGTATGGTCCCAATTTTATTGCCCTTAACCTGGCAATTCTTGATGAAGCCGAAAAACGTGTTGACTACGCCAACGGTGGGCAACCCTATCCCATTCTGAAAAAAGGTACTGAAATCCTTGAAATTGAAGATAGTGACCTGCCGCTCGGTAGTATGAAGAGTGTGGAATACGAATCGACTGCTTTCAATTTAGAAGAAGGTGATATCCTTATCTTCCACTCTGACGGTCTCATTGAAGCCCTCAACGATGACGAAGAGATGTACGGAGATGAACGTTTAAAAAAGGTCGTTTCCCAAATGCCAAATGACTACACTGCTGAGGAAGTGATTCAATACCTCGTTGAAGACGTTAATCGGTTTGTTGAGGAAGCGGAGCAATATGATGACTTAACCCTTGTTGTTATCAAATGTATGTCGGCATCTGAGTGAAAGGCATATTGACCTGACTGTTTTGAGGTGTTTCCAAGGGGGCGTCTACTTTCGACGGGAGAGGTATTCCGATAGGGCGTAGTCAAACGGCGTTGTGGTATCCATCTGAACGTAGTCAATCTGGCTTGCGCCGCAACCACGGCGGTAGCTTTGGATAAACTCGTTCAGTTTCTCAAGATAATCTGCTTTCAACGTGTCGGCTTGCGTTGAGAGCGTCTGTCCTGTTTCCATGTCACGAAAAACGACGGAGCCAGTATAAGGGAAGGTCCGTTCGGCAGGATCGAGAAGGTGGAAAACGATAACCTCATGTTTCTGATGGCGAAGATGTTTCAGGGCAGAGATGACCTGGGACGGTTCATCAAGTAGATCGGAGATAACGATGACCAATCCGCGTCTCACGATCCGTTTAGCGAGTTCGTGGAAGAGACTGCTGAGTTGTGTCTCTTGACCCGGGGTCGCATTTTCCAAAGCAGTCATAATCGCTCTTAAATGCGTCGCGGCACCTCTGGGTGGAATGTATTGCGTAATGTCTGTATCGAAGAGTGCCAATCCGACGGAATCCCGTTGCTTCAGCATAAGATAAGTAAGCGTTGCTGCGAGGTAACAACCGTATTCAAACTTCGTTAACCCTTCTTCTGCGTGCTTATAGTTCATTGACGCACTCTTATCGAGAAGGATGTATGCGCGCAGGTTCGTCTCCTCTTCAAACTTTTTGACGTAATACCGATCGGACTTCCCATAAACCTTCCAATCGATATACCGAATTTCGTCACCCGGCATATATTGCCGGTGTTCGGCGAATTCGACGCTGAATCCTTGATATGGACTTTTGTGTAAACCCGTGACGAACCCTTCAACGACGAGCCTTGCAACGAGCTCCATGCCGCCAATCCGAGAGAGTGCAACTGGGTCTAAATATTTGTGAGACGTTTGCATAATATTCTGTCCAATCACCTATTCAATCTTAAACCTTATTATAACTGAATTCGTCCTGAATATCAATCGAAATATAGGGTCATTTAGTTTTTTGCTAATTCTGTTCTTTTGAGCAGGCTTCTCTTCTTGTAGGAGCGAGTGTTTTTGCTTGGGTGTTTCTTCATGCTCGCGACTTTCCCGCTTGAAAAGATTAATTCGCATTTTGGGTAGTAGTTTAGTGTATAATTAGTCTTAAAGTCTTTATGGCATATAGAAAGGAACAAAGTCCAATGGGAAATCCAGTTGTACATTTTGAAATATCAGGTAGGGACGGTGAGGCGTTAAGTAAGTTTTACAGTTCCCTGTTTGGATGGAATATCAATTATAACACACACGGCGTTTACAGCGTGGATCCAGAAGCGGAGAACGGCGTGGATGGACACATATTTTCGTCAACCGACGATATGTGTTCTGATAACGGTGTCACCATTTATATTCAGGTTGAGGATTTGCGGGCATCGCTTGAAAAGGTGCAAAGTAGCGGGGGACAAGTACTTGTCCCACCACGTCCTATTCCGAGTGGTATGGGTTCCTTCGCGCTGTTCCTCGATCCAAGTGGCAATTGCATCGGTTTGTATCAACCTAAGGTGTAATTGTTAATAACAATGTCTCCCTATTCTTAGGGACATCCCAGATAAAAAATTAATTTGCATTCTGATAACAATTAATGTATAATTACTTAATATAAAATAATTCTATATAAAGAAAGGGGTAAATTCCAATGGGCAATCCTGTCATGCATTTTGAAATAGCTGGTAGGGATGGGGAGGCGTTAAGCGAGTTTTATTGTGCAGCTTTTGGTTGGAATTCCAACCCGAATCCCAGTGGCATTTATGAACTGGATCCGGCAGCCGAGCACGGGATAATGGGACACATACTCCCAACAACAGACGATATGCCGTCTTCTAACTATGTGACAGTTTATATTCAGGTTGACGATCTCCAAGCGTCGCTTGAGAAGGTTGAAAATCTTGGTGGTAAAACCTGTGTCCCTCCCCAGGTCATTCCGGGAGACATCGGTTCCTTCGCCATGTTTATTGATCCCAGTGGTAACTGCGTTGGTTTGTTTCAACCTAAGGTTTAGTAGAAACAAAAAATGGGACGGTGAATAGAACTTCACCGTCCTATTTCATCAATTATCTATCAAGGTAGTTTTACGTCAGCAACGGCTTCAACCAACGTCTCGCTGTTTCCAAATCCATTCCGGTGCGTTCTGCGTAATCCGTAACCTGATCCTCTCCGATTCTACCAATGCTGAAATACCGTGACTCTGGATGTGAGTAATACCACCCACTCACAGATGCCGCTGGAAACATCGCCAGACTTTCGGTGAGAGAAATGTCGGTATTTTCCGTAACCCGCAGCAAGTCGAACAACACCCGTTTTTGATTGTGATCAGGACAGGCAGGATAGCCGGGTGCCGGACGAATCCCACGGTATTTTTCGGCAATCAAGGCTGTGTTATCTAATGCTTCATCGTCCGCGTACCCCCAAAGTGTAGTGCGGATGTGTTGATGCATCCGCTCCGCGAACGCCTCTGCCAATCGGTCTGCCAACGCTTTTGCCATAATACTGTTATAATCGTCCTGATGCTGCTCAAACTCAGCACAAAGTTCGGAGACCCCGATACCCGTTGTCACAGCAAATGCCCCGATGTAGTCCTGAATTTTTGTGGCTTTAGGCGCAATGAAATCACCGAGGCTGAGGTTCGGTCTCATAAAGGGTTGTTCTGTTTGTTGACGGAGATGGTGCAAGGTGGCAAGCACCTCTGTCCGTGCGTCGTCGGCGTAAATTGCGGTGTCTTCACCGACACCATTGGCAGGAAAAATTCCGACAACGGCACGTGCCTGAAATCTTTTCTCTTCAACAATAGTATGGAGAAGCATTTCGGCATCTATAAGAAGTTTACGCGCTTCCTCACCGACTTCTGGATGCTCCAATATATTTGGATACTTACCCCGCAAGCCCCAAGTCGTAAAAAATGGACTCCAGTCGATATAGTCAATGAGTTCTACTAACGGATAGTCGTCAAAGACATGAGTCCCTACCAAATTCGGTATAGGGGGTTGATAATTTCGCCAGTCCAGAGAGGCACGCCGTTCTTGGGCAACAGCGAAAGGTAAGAGGTTCACCTGCTTCCGATTCTTGGATCGCCGTTCGCGGATATCTTCGTATTCTTCACGCGTCTGCTCGGCGAATGTCTCTTGTCTTTCGTTACTCATTAAATCGCTAACAACGCCAACACTTCTGGACGCATCTTTGACGTGAACCGTTAAACCACTATAGGCAGGTTCAATTTGAACAGCAGTGTGTATTTTTGAGGTGGTTGCACCGCCGATGAGGAGTGGGATTTGAAAGCCTTCACGTTCCATCTCTTCAGCAACGGTTACCATTTCATCTAACGAAGGTGTGATAAGTCCACTCAATCCGATTATATCAGCATTTTCTTTACGTGCCCTTTCCAAAATTTCTTCCGCAGGCACCATCACACCGAGGTCGATGACTTCATAGTTATTGCACCCCAGTACGACACCGACGATGTTTTTCCCGATGTCATGCACATCGCCTTTCACCGTCGCCATCACAATTTTGCCTCTTGATTGGATCTCGCCTTCCGCCTGCTCCTTTTCAATGTATGGGATAAGGTGCGCAACCGCCTTTTTCATGACTCGCGCACTTTTGACGACTTGGGGTAGGAACATCTTGCCGTCTCCGAAGAGATCCCCAACGCGGTTCATGCCGTCCATCAACGGTCCTTCGATAACCTGGATCGGACGTTCATAATTTTGCCGCGCCTCCTCTGTATCGGTTTCAATGTATTCAAGGATTCCTTCAACGAGTGCGTGACGGACTCGCTCTTCAACCGATAATTTTCGCCATTTCCGACGCACGCGCCGCTTTTTCCCTTTCCCCTGCAACGTGTTCGCGAGGTTAACGAGCCGATCCGTCGCGTCCTCTCGACGATTAAACAACACATCCTCCACCGCTTCCAAAAGTGGTTTTGGCAGATCGTCATAGACAGCGAGTTGTCCGGCGTTGACGATTCCCATATCCATACCCGCATTGATCGCGTGGTAGAGGAACGCTGCGTGCATCGCTTCTCTGACGGGGTCATTCCCCCGGAAAGCAAATGAAATATTGCTTACACCGCCGCTCACCAGTGCGTCTGGACAGGTGGCTTTGATTTCTTCGCATGCCGTAATGAATGCTTTCGCGTATGCGTTGTGTTCTTCAATGCCGGTTGCAACAGCGAAGATATTCGGATCAAAGATGATATCCTCAGGCGGGAACCCGACCACTTCTGTCAAAAGTCGGTAGGCTCTACGACAAATCTCGACCTTCCGTTCGTAGGTGTCGGCTTGCCCTTCTTCGTCGAACGCCATGACGATAACGGCAGCACCATATCGACGGATCTGCCGCGCCTTTGCTAAGAAATCTTCTTCCCCCTCTTTCAAACTAATTGAGTTGACGACACCCTTTCCTTGAATGCACGCCAAACCCGCCTCTATGACCTCCCATCGGCTCGAATCCAGCATAATAGGCACCCGACTAATGTCCGGTTCCGCCGCAATCAGATTGAGAAACTTAACCATCGCCGCTTTGGCATCCAACATGCCTGCATCCATGTTAATGTCGATGAGTTGCGCACCGTTCTCCACTTGATCTCGGGCGACCTCTAAGGCGGTTTCATAGTCTTCGTTTTTGATAAGCGTCGCAAACCGTCGGGATCCTGTTACGTTTGTCCGTTCGCCAACGTTAACAAAGAGAGAATCGGGGGTGATGTTGAACGCTTCTAAGCCGCTGAGTCGGCAAGCGCGTTCTTGTAATTGAGGGGTTCGCGGCGGGTATTCAGCAGCGACCTTCGCAAGCGTTTCGATGTGTTCAGGTTGGCTTCCACAACAGCCGCCGACAATATTAACAAATCCATTTTCTGCAAACTCGCGCATCCAGCTTCCCATCTCTTCCGGGGTCTGCGTATACTGACCGAGTTCGTTCGGGAGTCCAGCGTTTGGGTAACAGATAACGGGTATGTCAGCCATTTTCGCCATCTCGGCGAGGTACGGACGAATCTGTTGAGAACCAAACCCGCAGTTCAACCCGACAGCAAGTAGGTTCGCGTGCCGAACGGAGTTCCAAAAGGCTTCGACTGTTTGGCCAGAAAGGTTTCTACCACCGCCACCGCTTCTGTCGGAGGAGACAATGAGTGGGATGTCGATATTTCGTGCTTCAGCGAGGGTTTGTATCGCGAAGAGCGCGGCTTTACAGTTAAGCGTATCCATGACGGTCTCGACGAGGAGGAAATCAGCACCGCCGTCGATTAAACCCTCTGCTTGGGTGGTATAGGCGGAAACGAGTTGTGAGAACGTGATATTTCGATAACCGGGGTCGTTTACGTTCGGCGAGATGGTGCAGCTCCGATTCGTGGGTCCCATGCTGCCAGCAACGAAACGCGGTTTACTCGGTGATGTCCATTTATCTGCGACCTCGCGAGCGATGCATGCCGCTTCGTAGTTTACCTGATACGCGATATCCTGAAGCTGATAATCCGCCATGGATACAGATGTGCTTGTGAAGGTGTTTGTTTCGATGATATCCGCGCCTGCACTACAATAGTTTGCGTGTATTTCTCGGACAATGTGGGGTTGCGTTATGGAGAGTAGATCGTTATAACCTTTGAGTTCGCAGGGGTGATCGACAAACTGGTCACCACGAAAATCTTCTTCCGTGAGTCGATAGGTTTGTAGTAGCGACCCCATCGCACCGTCAAGGATTAGAATCCGATGCTGCAGTTCATTTTTTAAGTATATTATTCGTTCAGAATCCGCCATAGGTATATTTTTCCCTCCTTTTAGAAGTCCTAAATCTCAAACGATACGAACATCATGCATTATAGTATACCGTACATGAAACCATTATGTCCATTTAAAGCCTGTGAAATTCAGGGCTACTAAATAGAGGAGATACACTGTCTTGTCAAATTATAAGATGCCCCCTGAACGGCTTCTAAAAAATCCGAATTTTGTCTGTTTTTTTCAAATTATGCAGTTTTTCAGTCTAAAAATTCGTCTTTAATAATAGAGGGGATGAACTGTATCACATTTTTTAATTTTACCGCTCTTCCGTCTAAAGCCCCATGCTTCAGTTTGGGGATGTAAGACGGCGTAAGGCGTTGTTAAAAATAGAGTTGACACATTAACCTAAATTGTGGTATAATTCTTATATCAGGCTGGCAGACATGACAAGCACAATCGCAAGGTTGTGTGTCTGCCTACCCACTTGTCAGGGGTTAAAAGTCTGATGTCTGATATACCATGAAAGCCTACAAATATAAAATCGGCAAACAATCTAATTGTGTGCGTCTTGGCAACTTGTTGGACGATATGTGGCAAGTGCATAAGTATTTCCATGACTGGCAACGTCAACGCTATAAAGACGGACTGCCGTATGCGAACCATGCTGCGATGTGTGAACATTTGACCGAGTTGAAACGCACGACACATCCACATTGGAAAGCATTGCCAAGCCAAGCCATGCAAGAAGAATTGAAACGGATACACCTTGCCTACAAGCGTTTTTTCAAGAAACTTGGTGGTATGCCCAAGATTAAGAAAAGGCATAAGTTCAAGTCCTTCACGTTGAAACAATCGGGGTGGTCTCTGAAAGACAATCGCCTCACCCTCAACTTCAGAAAATGGAATAAACGGAAATGGCGACATGATAAAGTGGCGTATACGTTCCATAAGCACCGCCAGTGGCATGGAAATATCAGTCGTATCACAATCAAACGTGATGCTTGTGGCGACTATTGGCTTTATCTCACCACCGATTTTGTAGAAACGAAACCGCTGCCAACAACGGGTAAGAGTGTTGGGGCAGACTTCGGTATGAAAGACGCATATTTGACACTTTCGACGGGTGAGAAGATACAACACCCACAACCTTTGAAACAGTCCTTGAACAAATTGCGAAGCCTCAACAAGTCGCTTTCGCGAAAACAAAAAGGTTCTAACAGTTGGTGGCGGTGTGTGAAACAACTCACACGACTCTATCGCAAAGTTGCTAATCAACGTAAAGACTTTCATTGGCAACTCGCAAGCAAACTTTGCAAGAAGTTTGATACGATTGTCCTTGAAACTTTGAACCTTGATGGCATGAAACGACTTTGGGGACGCAAGGTATCTGACCTTGCCTTCTACCAGTTTATTGAGATTTTGAAATATAAGTGTCAAAAACATAAGCGTCTTTTGAAACAAGCCGGTCAATGGACGGCTACAACGAAACCATGTAGCGATTGTGGTTTTCATAACGAAACCCTAACACTCTCTGATAGGCAGTGGATATGTCCCGAATGTGGTTCAGACCACGACCGAGATGTAAACGCTGCGATAAACATATTGCGGGCAGGGATAGCTGCCTGACGGTGGAGCAGATGTAAGACGTTCAACCTTCGGGGAGAACGCTAACTGCTACGAAGCCGAAGCCCCAACCTTTAGGTTGTGGGTGCTATCACAAGTTAGGTTGTGCAAAAAAAACAGAGAACACGCCGAATTTTTCGCAGAAATCAACGATAAGTAATCCTGTTTTTTAATTGACGATTTTCATTGGACTTGTTAAAATTCAAAAAAACAGAGACTTCACACTCGATGCGAAGTTTATGACGAAAAATTCGTATAATATGGAGACACAGCACAATGCCAATTGCCAATAAACAACACATTTTCTTCTTAAGTATAATCGCGCTTTCCACCATACTCTTCTTGGCACCGCTAAGCACATTCGCACAAGTTGTCACTATCCCGGATGCCAACCTACGCGCCGCTATTAACGAAGCCCTCGACAAATCCGAAAATGCACGCATCACACACGAAGAGATGCTGACACTAACCGCACTGGATGCCCATAACAGAGGGATCACCGACTTAACCGGACTCGAAACCGCAACAAACCTCCTAAGTTTAGGACTGCGGAACAACTTGATATCTGACCTAACACCTCTTGCAAGCCTCACGCGCCTACAACAACTTGACCTAAACAGCAATGTGATACTCGACCTATCACCACTTGCATCCCTTATCAACCTAAGAGAAATGTGGATTAGTGTCAATTTCATATCCGATTTATCACCCATTGCTGGACTCATAAAACTGGAAGAAATAGGGATGTCCGAAATCCCACTCGCCGACCTCGCACCCCTCTCAGGATTGGTTAACCTCCGAGCCATTTCCGGATGGGACACACCCGTCGTGAACCTTGAGGGAATCGCAGAACTTCCCAAATTGCAAGATATAAATATGTGCAACGCAGGAATATCAGACCTCTCGCCTTTAGCAAAAGCAAAAGGTCTAACAGGACTCTATCTTGCTGAAAGCCAGATAACAGACCTTTCGCCGATAGCCAGGTTAACCAACCTCAAATTCCTCAATTTCCAGGGGAATCAAATCTCCGATATATCGCCGCTCAAAAACTTAACGAATCTGACCTGGTTAAACCTGTCAGGAAACGAGATCTCGGATGTCTCACCCATCGCTGAGAACCAGGGACTCACATGGATAGACCTCAGCAATAATTTCATAACAGACCCAACACCCCTTACGAATTTGGACAACCTCAACTGGCTCGGTCTTACCGGCAATACCATATCGGACGGAACCGCCTTCGACAAGTTCACAGACCGCACAGCCATCACACACTCTAATTTTGTGAATACCAGATTCCCGGAAGCAGGCCCCAAAATCGAAGGTCCCTGGCTCTGGGTGATCGTCCCTGGCACCCTACTTCACAAGAATACCGACCACATCGCGCAAGCAACCGGCGGTGCAGCAACTGAAACCAAAATCGCCACCTTGGGGGCAACCGACGGGAAAATCGTCGGCGATAGTGAATGGGAGGCACATACGCTCGCACCTACTGGCGGCGATAACCTCAACGAAATGACAGACGCACTCGGATGGGGCTTCGGCTCCGAAATATACGGCCACGTCGTCTACGGATCGGTTACCCTCAATTCACCGCAAGAACAGGAAACAACCATGCTCGTCGGCAGCGACGATGCCGTGAAAGTCTGGCTCAACGGCGAGATGGTCCACTACAACCCTGTAACACGCGGCGCAGGCGATTTTCAAGACGCTTTCCCCGTAACACTCAAAGCTGGGGTAAACGTACTCCTCGTCGCCGTTGATAACCATGGACACGGCACATTCAGTGGATTCTTCGGATTCGCAAGGGATATCAACTATACCGTTAACCCCATCAACAAAAAATTCGCCATCACTGTCCCAAAATGGGATGTCAATAGAGATGGCGAAGTCGACATCTTAGACCTTATCCTCGTCGCGCAAGACATCGGAAAAACCAGCGGAACTCACCTCCGAACAGATGTAAACGGCGACGGAACACGCAATATACAAGACCTCGTCCTTGTCGCCTCACACCTTGGAGAGCTCAGCGGTCCCGCTGCGCCACCACTGCTAAGCCAAACCCTAACCCAAAACCGAATTTCGCCAACCGTCCTACAGGCATGGATCGCCCAAGCTCAGGTTGAAAACGACGGCTCCTACGCATTTCAAAAAGGGATCGCGAACCTGCAGAAACTGCTAACAGCACTGGCACCCAAAGAAACCGCGTTGCTACCGAACTATCCAAACCCGTTTAACCCAGAAACGTGGATACCCTATCAACTCGCCGAACCTGCCGAAGTTACGCTCCGTATCTATGCAATAAACGGGGAATTGGTTCGCACGTTAGCACTCGGACATCAACCGGCAGGCATCTATCAAACGCGAACCCGTGCGGCGTATTGGGATGGTAAAAACGCCTTGGGTGAACCCGTCGCCAGCGGTATCTATTTTTACACCCTCACCGCCAGCGAGTTCACATCAACACGAAAAATGCTAATCATGAAATAATACTTAGGGCTTACGCATTCCCTCTTAAAGTCCCCCTACCCCCCTGATAAGGGGGATAAAGGGGGGTTGGGGGATTTAGGGGTAAATACGGAAATTACCGATTTTTTGTGTCTGAATGTTTGATATTTTCTCAATTTGCGTAAGTCCTGATACTATTAAGACAAACGCAAAACCTTTTGCAGGCGGGGTTTGTAACCGAAAACCGAAACCATCCCACCCGTTACAGGGAAGGGGTACCTACCGCAGTTCTGTAGGTTGGGTTGATCAGCAAAGATGACCTGTGTTTAGGCAGAAAATGACATTTTGTCATGAAGCATTTAAGGAGCAAATAACGATGAACCAGAGCAAATACTTCTACCGCATTTTCTTAACAATCATCGCACTCGGATTTATACACACAGCATCCGCACAACAGGAACTCGCACAACAGGCATATCTCATCTTGCAAACCAAATGCCTCGACTGCCATGGCCCCCACGGCACCTTCACGGAGAACCTCGTTATCGACTCCGCTTCAGGATTAGTACACACCGGAGCCGTCGTTCCAGGGCAACCGCTCAACTCTAACCTATATGCACGCCTCATCACAACCGATAATACGAAACGCATGCCACTCGGACGAGACCCACTCGATGACGCATCCCTTCAGGTTATTAGCGACTGGATCGCAGCAGGTGCACCCAGTTGGGAAACACAATATGACGTGCCATTCATCCCCACAGATGCCATGCTCACCGCAATGCAACAACACCTCCAGACACTCAACCCCTTCGACCAACCCTTCGCGCGCTACTTCACGATGACGCATCTCTATAACGCCGGTAAAAGTCCCGAAGCACGCAACGCCTATAAAATCGCACTCGCGAAACTCGTCAACAGCCTCTCCTGGGGGTTTGACATACACAACCCACACCCGATCGATGATGCCGAGACCATCTTCTACATCGACCTACGCAACTACGACTGGGACCTCCGAGACGCGTGGACACAGATCGAAAATGTCTATCCCTACGCCATGGCATTTGATGAAGAGACACAAGTCGAGCGCCGCGCGAAACTCGCGAACCTCCAACAGACAATGGATTCTGATGTGCCGTTCGTACATGTAGATTGGTTCCTCGCCACTGCCTCGCTACCACCGCTCTACCACAACATCCTTCGACTCCCCGAAACAGAACGCGAACTTGAACGGGAGTTAGGCGTGGATGCTGACAGAAATCTCCTGAGAGACCCAGGACGACGCGTCTGGCGCGCAGGTACAAATGACTCAGGTGTCTCAAGTCACAACCGTGTCGTAGAACGACACACCGCACGCTACGGTGCCTATTGGAAAAGCCACGATTTTGCCGGCAGCGCAGACGCACAGAATATCTTCACACATCCACTCTCTTTTGAACGCGACGGCGGCGAAGTTATCTTCAATCTCCCAAACGGTTTACAGGCATACTATATCGCAGATAAATCAGGGACCCGAATAGATGTCGCACCCACCGATATCGTCTCCAACCCTGCCGCAAAGGACCCAGCCGTTCGCAACGGATTGTCATGTATCGGTTGCCACACCGAAGGCATGAAAACGTTTACGGACCAAGTCCGATCCGTTATTCAACAGACGGCGAACCCACACTACGATAAAGACTACGCACTGCTGCTGTATGTAACACAAGACAAGATGGACACACTGATCGCCGAAGATACCGCACGCTACAAAACCGCATTAGAGAAAACCGGCGGCGTGTTCGGCGGCATTGAACCTGTTCACCGTTTCCATGAAGCCTTCCAAGACGCTTTAGAGGCACCCGACGCTGCAGCAGCTGTCGGCTTACAAACCGAGGACTTCCTCTCACAAATCCGTGTGAAGTCAAGCCTCCAAAACCTCGGCCTCACAGGACTGACAAACGGCGGGAATGTGAAACGGGACGCGTGGACACAACGATTCTCGGAAATCATCACTGCTCTAAATTCACCGGACACCCCAGTTACGACTACACCCACCATTATCCGCCCAATTCAACCCACACCGAGCGGAACCGTCCGTATACCCGACCCGAATTTGAGAAGTCTGATTGAGCGCACGCTCGAAAAAGAAAATGGGGCCGCGATTACCCCAGAAGATATGGAAAGATTAACCGGTATTGACGGAAATAAAAAGGGCATCCGAGACCTAACAGGCATAGAATACGCCACCAACTTTGAACGCATAGAATTTGAAGACAACGCCATCAGCGACCTAACGCCTCTCACAAACCTCATCCGATTGAATGACATCAAACTCAGGGGCAATCAAATCACCGATGTAGCACCACTTGCCAAACTCTTCAACGTAGAATGGATGGGGCTCGAAGAGAATCAGATCACCGACCTCTCCCCCCTCCAAAATCTCAAAAAGTTGAACGGCATCGGTATCTCAGGAAACCCAGTGACCGATGTGTCACCCCTCGCCGGAATGATTAGTCTCGAAGGCATGGCTGCATTGAATGCCCCCATCACCGATTTCTCACCCTTAGTAAACTTACCGAGGCTCCAATGGATAGAATTCGGTAATGATACCCTATCAACACTGCCCTCGCTAACAGGCATAAAAACACTCAGCCGTTTAAGAATCAGTGGTACAAAAATCTCGGACATCTCCGGACTCGCAAAACTGACGCAGCTCACACAACTTGATCTGGAAAGAAACTTGATATCAGATATATCGCCCCTCTCAAATCTAAAAAAATTGATTGAACTCAGGTTAGATAACAATCTAATTACCGACATCTCTCCGCTCTCAGGATTAACAAACCTACAGAAACTGAGCCTAACGAACAACGCTATATCCGATTTCTCCCCCTTGGAGAGTTTACCCGAAATAATAACGTTAAACGCGCAAGGGAATCCAGGAGATTTTACAGACGTCAGCGCGCCGAAAATAACGAAATCCTGGCTTTGGATGATCGTCCCCACTGGCAATATTGGCGGCGCGAGGGCTGCACGATCCGGCGTGGATTTCCTCGCACGCGCCAGTGACGGTGAAGTAACCGAACTTAAGGTCGCTACGGATGGCACAACCGAAGGAAATCCCGTCGGGAGCAAAGTCTGGACAATCGGAGAAATATCCCCTACCTATCATAGTAACCTCGAAATCATGGGACACGACACCAACTTATTGCTGGTAGATCATGCCAACCACGTCGCTTACGGATTCCTTGCCTTGGAATCACCCAGAGAACAACAGACATCGATGTTTATCGGCAGCAGCGATGCCGTGAAAGTCTGGCTCAACGGCGAATTAGTTCACTACAACTTTGTAGATCGTTATAGTTCCGACTATCAAGATCGGGCCCCTGTCACCCTAAAAACAGGAGAAAACATCCTATTGGTCGCCGTTTACAATGGATACGGCCGCTGGAGCGGATTTTTCGGGTTCACTTCACGTACCGAATACACTGTCCTTGCACCTGGACCCCACTTTTCTCTCACCACAGACACAACAGAATTCCAAACCAATACCGAATTCATCATCCATCTCAATGCCAAAAATATGAAAGACTTAGCAGGATGGCAAACTGATATCCTCTTTGATCCAGTCGTCCTAAGAGCGAACAGCATCGCCGAAGGCAGCTTCCTCAAACACGGAAATGTCCAGACCTACTTTCGCAGTGGCACCATCGATAACACAACCGGCAGAATTACAGGGATAAGTACCACGCGGTTCACCAGTGGCGTAGAAGGAAGCGGAACACTTCTCGCAATCAACTTCACGCTCAAAAATGCAAGGGACACCCGAATCCAACTCCGAAACCTCAAAGCCGGAGATAGCAACGGTCAACCAATCTACACGACTTCACCCGTATTCCGCATCCGCCTGAAAACCGAGACCCCCACGACGATACCCGCATGGGATGTCAACGAAGATGGTAAAGTGGATATCACCGATCTGGTCTCGGTAGCGACGGCATTCGGCACCAAGATGCCCGAGAACCCGCGCCTTGATGTTAATGGGGACGGGACAGTCAATATCCAAGACCTCGTCCTCGTTGCGGCACACCTCGGTGAGACAGCGGGAGCAGCGGCACCTGCCTTTGTTGCATTGCCAGAACGTCTGACACTGGAAACACTTCAGCAGGTGCTGGATCTCTTACGGACGCAGAATGACGGATCCCTCGCCTTCCAACGCGCAATCGCGAACTTAGGGCAACTGCTGGCAGCGTTGATGCCAAAAGAAACAGCACTGTTAGCAAACTATCCAAACCCGTTCAACCCAGAAACGTGGATGCCGTATCAACTCGCCGAACCTGCCGAAGTTACACTACGTATCTATGCCATAAACGGGGAATTGGTGCGCACATTGGCACTCGGACATCAACCGGCAGGCATCTATCAAACGCGAACCCGTGCGGCGTATTGGGATGGTAAAAACGCCTTGGGTGAACCCGTCGCCAGTGGTATCTATTTCTATACATTGTCCACGAAGTCCACACGCGACTCTGTTACCGCAAGCGAGTTCACTGCAACACGAAAAATGCTGATCCGCAAGTAAAGCAACAAAACGGTGAAAGTTAACGCCTTATCACGCACTGCAGGTGGGGTTTAAAACCTCGCCTTAGCAGAAGCATCAGTGCAATCCGTGATCCACATACCTGACGACTGAAGGGTCCGTGTAAAACTTCCTATGCAAAACCGAAACCAGAAACTTCAAAATTCACCGCATTCACATAAATACGCTATCCATTTCGATATCCTTCCAGAGATTTCCTATCTCAATGACGGATTAGTGCTCTTAATCGCCGACTTCCTACCGACTTTCCGGGGTTTTCCAGAAAATGTCCGGATTGCCGAGAAGTGGGTGGACGAAGGCCTCGATTTTTGTCGGGTCGTCTTCTGGGTAGCTGCGGAGTCTCCAGATGCCATCAAGTCTTTTGCAAACTGGTTTCAGGCGATATTCCGCGAGGCAGCCATTGCCGAAGTATTGGAACGTCTTGTCGTTTGTGCTTTAGAGGAACCCGACGATATTGAAGTTATCCTGTCAGATTGGACGCGATTAGCCAATTAAACGAACTTACCAAGCAATATCTGTGTCTAATTTCCTGTCCCTTGTCGTATCCTAAGACGTGATAAATTGTATCAGAACAGACCCAATTATGTGTCGCCGTCGATTAATTTTAGCAATTGACATGCAACACAAATTGTGTTATACTATTCAATGCAATAGTTTTAAAATGCAAAGTTTGGTAAGACAGGAGAGAGTGATGATCCGACGGACCTATCGGCGCGTAGTTTTAGAGACCTTTTTAGGGTTCCAAAATCCGTTGTGGGTAGCTATAATTCTTTCAGCATTTTTTGTGAATCACGCGTATCCACAGACGGTTGACGAAATTTTTCATAATTTCAAAACCGCTTATGAAAAATCCGAGAATTTCAGCGCGAATTTTGAAGAGACCACGCTGTTTGCCGATAAGAAGAGCGTTGCGCGTGGGCGGTTTATATTTGGTAAACCGAATCTGCTCCGCAAAGAATACGTTGACCGGAACGATGCCGCAAAGGTCGTGCAGCTCACCGTCTTGGACGGTGAATACGGTTGGACGTATACACCCTTACTCAACCAAGTCAATAAAATGAAATGGAACAACCCCGAACGTCGGGAATTACTCCCTGGAATTGGCGCGTCGCTTGAAGATGTTCAGAAAAATTATGATATGGCACTTATCCCTGACGAATTTGCGAATCCCAAAGGGGTCCATCAAATTGAATTGCAGCCGAAACGCCACATGGTAAGTACGAACGCCAAGGAAACCCTTCAAATATGGGTGCAATCTGGCGACTGGCTACCCGTGCAATTCGGCTATAAAACCGAGTTTGAAGATGGAACCCGTCAGAGCGTCATCGTTACGCTCACGCAGATTGAAAGAGATAAAAAACTTGCACCCGATCTTTTCAAGTTTGTGGTGCCTGAAGATGCTGAGGTCATCGATCTTTCCGAAAATTAAAATGCCTGCCATTATGAGAGGCTTTCTAATATTTCGCTATATATTATGAATTTCAGTACCCTTTTGCGGCTGGCAAATCTCCTGACGCTTTTACGGTTATTCTTGATACCTCCCTTTATATTTTGCTTTCAGGCGGATATGATGGTTCCCGCGCTCGCTATCTTTCTTCTCGCAGCACTCACAGATAATCTTGATGGCAGAATCGCACGAAGACAGGGCGAAACCAGCTTTGGGAAATTTATGGACCCCCTCGCAGATAAATTGTTAATCGGCACCGCTTTAGTTTGTCTCGCATTCTTTAAACACCTTGAGGGTGGACTCATCCCGATGTGGATGGTTATTGTCATCATGGGGCGCGAAATCTTCGTTACAGTTTTGCGAGTCGTTTTTATCGCAAAATATGGGCAAGTTGTTTCGGCGAGTCAATGGGGAAAATATAAGATGACTTCGCAACTGGCTGTCATTGGGATCGGTTTAGGCTTGCTCGCGTTTCAGGATGCCTTGAACGCTACATTTATTGTCCAAAGCCGCGGTCCTATCTATTTTATGATGTTTCTACCGTTGCTGCTCACGGTGGCATCGGGGCTGGAGTTTCTCGTCAACAACCGTAAATTTTTATCCGCCCTAATTCATCTAACAAGTTACGATCCAGAAGCAGGTGCGTGATAATGACAACCAAAAGCGATGCCATTCGCTGTTTTGTAGCAATTGAGATACCCCAACCCATGCAAGCGTTGTTGAAAAACGTACAAACACGTCTCCAGTCAGAGATTCGTAGTGCCTCATGGACAAAACCTGGAAACTTCCACCTCACCTTAAAATTCTTGGGGGATGTTCCTTCTGAAACGATTGATGAGGTGAGTAAAGTAATTCAGGATGTGGCGGATGGGCAGCCGCCTGTTCCAATTGAATTCGGTGGAGTTGGGGCATTTCCAAACCTTTATCGCCCGCGTGTGCTTTGGGTAGGTGTAAAACAAGGCGCGTCAATTGTGTCGCGGCTGGCGAAGGCTGTGAATCTTGCGTTAAAGCAGCTCGGTTTTCCGATAGACAATCGCTTTCACCCACACCTTACACTCGCACGCCTCAGAACGCCTATGAATCTGGAACCCTTAAAAAACATGCTGCGTCAATATGATACGATCGATAGGGCAGTCGTGAATGTGGAGAGCATCACACTCATGCGGAGCCAACTTCACCCGAATGGGGCGGTCTATACACCTTTGAATGTATGTTACTTTCCTGCGAAATCCAAGAGAATATAAAAGCAACCGTTTTTGGCAGTAAATGCCATAGAGGAGAACCCTTAAAACATGCAAGATGAACAAAAACAGAAAGCCATCGACCAAGCGATCTCACAAGTAGAACGTGAATTCGGCAAAGGTGCCATCATGCGCTTTGCTGACGACGAAATTGTGCCTGCTGAAGCAATTCCAACCGGCGCACTTTCTCTTGACCTCGCACTCGGTATCGGTGGTGTGCCTCGCGGCAGAATCATTGAAATTTTCGGGCATGAAGGCACCGGAAAAACCACCTTGGCACTTCACATCGTGGCTGAGGCGCAAAAATTAGGCGGTACCGCTGTCTTCATTGATGTTGAACACGCACTTGACACGACTTATGCTCGGAGCATTGGGGTCAACATGGAAAACCTGTTGATCGCACAACCTGATGCAGGTGAACAGGCGTTAGAGATCGTCGAAACGCTCATCCGTAGTGGTGCGATTGATGTCGTCGTCGTTGACTCTGTGGCAGCCTTGACACCTCAAGCCGAAATTGAGGGGGAGATGAGTGACGCACACGTCGGCTTGCTCCCGCGTTTGATGTCTAAGGCACTCCGTAAATTGTCGGGTGTCACCAATAAATCTCGCACGTGTGTTATTTTTACCAACCAGATTCGACAAAAAATTGGGATCATGTTCGGTAATCCAGACACCACGCCCGGTGGACTCGCGCTCAAGTTCCATGCCTCCGTCCGCTTAGAACTCCGCCGCGGTAGTCAAATCAAGGATGGCACGGAAATCCTTGGAAGTAGTGTCCGGGTCAAAGTCGCAAAAAATAAAGTCGCACCCCCTTTCAAGGAAACGGAATATGACGTTACCTTCGGAAAAGGTATCTCTAAAGAGGGAAATCTTTTAGATATTGCTGTGGATAAGGAATTTGTTCAGAAGAGCGGATCCTGGTTTTCCTACAACGGCGAGCGAATCGGTCAAGGGAGAACTAACGCTAAGAAGTACTTTGAAGATAACCCCGACCTTGCGGCGGAAATTGAAACGAAGATACGGGAAGCACTGAGCCTTGCCCCCGAATCAACTGCGGGTGCAATCCCTGAAGATGAAGATGCGGAATAACGTCTGACCTTCTTAATCACCAGGGTCGTTTATGGTAAACCTGAAAAATAAATAGACATTCTTCCGTCCCCTGGTAGGGTTTTTGCTTGGGTGTTTCTTCAAGGTTTCTAACCTCGCCGGTGCAGAGTGTCCAATTAATTCTAAGGTTTACTATAGTTTTACCTATTTACTTTATTTATGTGAATATTTTTCTTCTGTAGAAGCGCGCTGTGCTCGCGATCTTGTGTCCAAATTTGTTTGCCGAAATTTCGATCCGCATCGCTATAAAATTTTTTCAGGGCATTCACGAGGCGAAAGTTGTAACTTTTTCTTGACACAATTTTTTTCGATGTGCTATACTCTAAATTAATAAAGATGTTGGGTTGAAACCCGAAACCTAATCAAGGCGGGGTATTCGTACACCTGACCCTCGTTGTTACCAATGAGGTCGAAAAATCGTTTTGGAAAGTGAGAACTTCACGTATGGCTATCAAAAGAGGAAATTCCAAAGATCCCTTTGAGGAGCAAGAAACATTTGATGTCGTCTGGTATCAGCAGCAAATCCGTACACTCCAAGGGACGATTGATATGCTTCAAGGTGAACTCGAAGGCATGCGGCAGCAGCAGCGCGCAATCTATATCAAAGACCTTGAAAGTCGGCTCTATGAGATACAACGTGAGTTGATGACAGCACACCGTCGGAACAAGAAGTTGACGGGGACTCTCCAAGAAGCGAAAGAGAAACTTCAGATCCTTAAGGAGAAAGTTGAACAACTCAGCGCGCCACCAAATAATTATGGAGTTTTCCTCGGCGCAAACGAAGACGGAAGCATCGATATTGATGTCAGCGGCAGAAAATGGCGCGTCAATCTTGATCCGGGACTCAAGGCAGAAGACCTTTCTGTTGGGCAGGAAGTCATCGTCAACAGTGGAATGAATGTTGTCGGTATCAAAGCTCCTGAAAGACATGGAGAGGTCGTCAAGATTAAGGAGCGAATTGCCGATGAACTCGCTATCATCAGCCTTCGCACGGATGAAGAGCGCGTCGTTAGAGTCGCTGCGTCTCTTAAAGATGAGGCTTTGAAAACCGGAGATAATGTCCTCCTCAACCATACAACGAGTATGCTCATGGAAAAACTTCCCAAACGCGAAGTTGAGGACCTTCTCCTCGAAGAAGTACCCGATATCGGTTACGCCGACATCGGTGGACTTGATACACAGATAGAGGCAATTCGCGATGCGATAGAGATGCCATACCTGTATCCCAAGGAGTACGAAGAATTTAACCTTTCCCCACCCAAAGGGGTCCTTCTCTACGGACCGCCGGGATGTGGTAAAACCTTGATAGCCCGCGCCGTTGCCAGTGGTATCGCTGAACGCGTCCGAAAGCAGACGGGCAGGGCGGAAGTCCGCGGCTATTTCATTAATATCAAGGGGCCGGAACTCCTAAATAAATACGTCGGTGAAACTGAACGTAAAATCCGAGAAATCTTCCAAAAGGCACGGGATAAGTCGAAGGAAGGTTTTCCGGTTATCATTTTCTTTGATGAAATGGATTCGCTCTTCCGATCCAGAGGGATGGGCATCTCATCAGATATGGAATCAACGCTTGTGCCGCAATTTCTTGCTGAAATTGATGGTGTTGAAAACCTAAGAGATGTGATTGTTATTGGCGCAAGCAACCGTCAGGATCTGCTGGATCCCGCAGTTTTACGACCCGGCCGACTGGATATTAAAATTAAAATTGACCGACCCAGTATGGAAGGTGCTAAAGATATCTTCGCTATATACCTGACCCCCGATCTTCCCTTTTCTGAGGAGACGTGTCAACGGTTTAATGGAGATACGGAGGCTATCTCGAAACATTTTATTAATGAAGCCGCAAGTACTATGTACGCAATGACCGATGCTAACCGGTTCATCGAAGTAACTTACGCCCGTGGAGAACGCGAAACCCTCTTTTTCAAGGATTTCGTCAGTGGTGCTATGATTGAGAACATCGTTTCACGCGCGAAAAAGGCGGCTATCAAACGGTTTATTGGTTCCGATGGGGCGGAGAAAGGGATGTGTCTTGATGACCTCAAGGCAGCTATCCGCGAAGAATATCAAGAAAACGAAGACTTACCTAATACCACTAACCCTGATGATTGGGCGAAAATTTCTGGGCGTAAAGGCGAAAAAATCGTCAACATTCGTGCATTAATTAATGAACCGACACAAGAGAAAAAACAGAATGTCCGTGTAACTCGCGGCGGCACATTCCTCTAATCGTTCCCGGTGCTCGGGCGTCGGTTAAGCAGCCTCCCTTTAACAAATCGCGCTTTAACTGACCACTGATAACTGACCACTGATAACTAAAAAAAATGGAAATACCTATAATAATGGGAACAGAGACTGAGTATGGCATCTCAGTCAAAAATGCGCGTGAACAAGATCCGGTCGCTGCTTCGACTTTGGTCGTCAACGCTTATAAAAGCTGCAGAGGCGATCTGCCGAGCGCGACGACTGCTGTCACTTGGGATTATGAACAAGAAAGCCCCTTGATGGACGCACGGGGGTTTCAGGCGGAAGTCGAAACACCAATCTCCGAGGCGGATACGAGTAGTGCTGTCAACGACATTTTGGTAAACGGTGGACGTTATTATGTAGATCATGCACATCCTGAGTATTGCACGCCGGAATGCACCAATCCACGCGATCTGCTCCTATACGAGAAAGCAGGCGAATTAATATTGGAGGTCAGTAGACTCGCAGCTGAACGTCTCCTGCTTGATAACCAAGAGGTTATCATCTATAAAAATAATACGGATTACAAGGGGCATAGTTACGGAGCACATGAAAACTATCTTATGTCCCGAACAGTACCTTTTGAAACTATCGTTGATGGGCTTATTCCGTTCCTTGTCACTCGCATTATAATTACGGGTAGCGGGAAAGTTGGCGCAGAAAACACAACTGATCCCGCGGATTATCAGATCTCCCAACGCGCCGATTTTTTTGAGCAAGAGGTCGGGTTGAGCACGATGGTGAATCGACCCTTGATTAACACACGCGATGAACCGCATGCTGATGATAAACTCTATCGACGGTTACACGTTATTGTCGGCGACTCTAACATGTCGGAATTCAGCATATATCTCAAGGTCGGTATTACCGCTATCGTACTTCAACTTATTGAGAAAGGCGTTGTTGAAGACTGCTTTAGTTTGAAAGACCCCGTTGCAGCTATAAAACATATCTCGCGAGATCTTTCCTGCAAGAATCAAATAGAACTCGAAGATGGAAAGTTACGAACCCCCATAGAGATCCAACGCGCATACCTTGAACTCGCACGACAGCATCTAACACCTGAAGAACGGACACCCGTTGTTGAGGATGTCCTTGAAAAATGGAAATATGTGCTCGATAACTTGGAAATCGATCCAAGGCGATTAGGTCAGTATCTCGATTGGATTATCAAAAAGAAATTGCTCGATGCCTACCGCAGACGACACGGATACCAATGGGACGATTCCCATCTCCAGATGCTGGATTTGCAGTATCATGATATTCGTCCAGACAAAGGGCTTTACATCAGGCTCCTAAAAAATGGACATGTTAAGCGTTTACTCAGCCATGAGGAAATTGTACATGCCATGCACTATCCACCTGTGGATACGCGCGCATATTTTCGCGGCACCTGTTTACGGAAGTTTCCAAAGCACATTTACAGCGCGAGTTGGAACTCAATGATCTTTGTAAGTAAATCGGGCGGACTTGACAAAATTATGATGGATCGTCCCCACTTTGGGACACAACAGATCCTTGGCGAACTACTGAATAACTGTACAGCGGAGGAACTCGTTAAGGAAATTCAAGGCGATGCTTCAAAATAAAGGAGAAAACCATGTCAACTGAAAAGCAACAGGAACACCTTGATCGCCAAGTCGATGAAACCGAAGATATTCAACCTAATGTTGAACACGGGGAAATCGACGAGGAATTTGTCGAGGATTTAGACGCACTTCTTGATGAAATCGATGAAATTTTGGAAGAAGATTCGCAAGAATTCGTCGAAAACTATATTCAGCGCGGAGGGCAGTAGGAGTGCTTGACCTCACTGATTACGGCATCTCCAACTTCTTTCAGATTCTCAAGCGTCGCCATCCTGAATTATTAGCGGCGCTTAATTCGTCTAATGGCACCTCAAATTCTACTGTAACAGAATCAGCGTTCCAGAAATATGAAGGGACGACTGTCCTTGCTGTGGCTTACAACACTGGGGTCGTGATGGCTGGAGACCGACAGGCTACGGAGGGCTATCAGGTGGGTGAACGGCGGATTCAGAAAGTCTATCCAGTTGATCGCTATTCCGCTGTTGCTGTTGCTGGTGCTGCGGGGCCCTGCATTGAGATGGCGAAGCTTTTTCAGGTTGAAGTTGAATTTTATGAAAAAACTGAGGGGATGCCTCTCAGCTTGGAAGGACAGGCGAACTTCCTTTCTCACTTGGTGCGTTCTAACCTTGGACTTGCTATGCAGGGACTAATCGTTTTGCCCCTCTTCGCAGGTTATGATTTAAGGCAGCAACGCGGTCGAATTTTCAAATATGATGCTGTCGGCGGTCGCTATGAGGAAGACGACTATCACGCCATTGGCTCTGGTGGTAAAGATGCCCGCGCAACTCTTAAAAAACGGTATAGCACTGGAATCACCCATCACAGTGCCCTCGAAATCGTCGCGGAGGCACTTTGGGATGCTGCTGATGAGGACATAGCAACCGGGGGACCCGATCTCATCCGGAAAATCTTCCCAACACTTTATACCATTACGCAAGAAGGGGTCTCCGAGGTTCCAGAGGCAACCGTTGAAGAACTCTATCGGGAGTTAATATCGCGCTTGTAGTGCCTAATCCAACCGAGAACGTATAAGTATCAAAGTTAATTGTGAATTGATTATATATATAATAGCCAGCCGATACCCAGACCCACTTACAAAGTCATCAGAAACCTGCCTGAAACGAAGTGGAAGGGTTTTTGCGAATCAACACGGAATGCGCGTGTAGCATTCCGTGGGGTGTTTTTTTAGCTCAGGGGCTTAATAATTTAAAAAATATGTCCACACCGTATTATGTTTCACCCGAACAAATTCGTCAAGATAAAGAGGATTTTGTCCGTCGCGGCATCGCACAGGCGAAAGAGGTTGTCGTCTTGGAGTACCAAGATGGACTCCTGATGGTCGCTGAGAATCCGCGGAAAACTATCTATAAGATTTCTGAAATTTATGATCGGATTGCACTCGCAGCCGCTGGCAGGATTGCTGAATATGAAGCATTACGCGTCGCCGGTATCCGAGAATCTGAGATTAAAGGCTTTCGCTACTACCGGGAGGATGTCACCGCAAAGTGGTTGACGAATCTCTATTCGCAACACATGGGCGCAATCGCACAAGCATGGGATGCGAAACCTCTCGAAATTGAACTGCTTGTGTGTGAAGTGGGGATGACTGCTGAAACCGCACCCGGGCTGCAGCGTAACCAGATTTATCATATTGCCTTTGACGGTATCTATTCGGAGGAAGAAAAGTATGCCGTTATTGGCGGGCGTGCCACGGCGATAACAGAGATGCTTGAGCAGCGTTATACAGATGGGTTGGAGATGCACGCAGCACTCCGCCTCGTAACGGAGACCTTTCAAAATATTGAAACCGATACGGATACTGAGGATGACTATGAAATCACACCGCAGACAATAGAGGTGGCATGTCTTGAGCAAACTGCGGAACGTCGGAGGTTTCGGCGACTTTCTACTGACGAGGTGACAGCACTATTGTCCTGATTTTTTCATAAAGACGCTTATAATTCAGACAAGGTTTGCATTTACCGAACACCTGCCTGAAACGAAGTGGAGGGGTTTTGCGAATCAACACGGGATTTAGTCTGGGAATAGACTAAATCCGTTCCTTGTATTACATTTGCGCGTAAATCAACGGTATGAATGCCGTATGGCATTCCCCGGGCATTCCGTGGGGGTTTTTTAGCCCAGGAGCATTAGCTTAAAAAATGAACCGTAGAATTTATGGATTAGAAACTGAATTCGGAATTATCTGGACCCCTGATGTCCCACGCAGAAAGACGCTCACTGTCCAGAACGTCGTGATGTACCTCTTCCGCGAAATCGTTGCCGGGAGAATGTATCCAGATGTCTTCCTCGAAAATGGGGCGAGGTTTTATCAAGATATAGGGTGCCATCCGGAATATGCGACCCCAGAATGCGATGATGTCGCTGAACTCGTTGCGCACGATAAGGCTGGCGAACGCATCATTACCCGTCTGGCGAGTACAGCAGAAAAACGCATGCACAATGACGGGTTCCATGGAAAGATCTCTATTTTTAAAAACAATTTGGATACCCCAGGCAATACTTACGGGTGCCACGAAAACTATTTGATGGAACGCCATGTTGACTTCCGGCAATTAGCGGCGCAGTTGATCCCGTTCTTTGTGACGCGGCAGGTCTTCGCAGGGGCAGGAAAAATTAAGCCCAAGCATCGGGGCTATTACGCAATCTCACAACGCGCCGAGCACATCCGAGAAGAAATCTCCATCGGAACAACGACGGCGCGCGGGATTATCAATACACGCGATGAACCGCACGCGGACCGTGAGAAGTATCGACGCTTACATGTCATTGTCGGGGATTCCAACATGTCCGAATTTTCAACATTTTTGAAGGTCGGGACGACGGGCATTATCCTACGTATGATTGAAGACAATTTCATTGAGCAACGCTTCGCACTCCGAGATCCCGTCAAAGCCATACGCGATATTTCTGACGATATTACGTGTAAACACCTCATTGAGCTTCAAAACGGCAAACGACTCTCCGCGGTTCAATTGCAATGGCAATACTTGGAATGCGCGAAACGATACCTTGAGCAAGCTGAATCCGATGCCACAACGTCACAAATTATGGCACGATGGGAATATGTTCTCACTTGTTTAGAGAGTGATCCGATGCAGTTAGACCGCGAGTTGGATTGGGTCATTAAGTGGAAATGGCTGCAGGCGTATCTGACAAGGCGCGGTTTTGACTGGGACGCACCGCAAGTGAAACACTTGGATTTAAAATACCATAATGTGCGTCGGAATGAGAGTCTCTATTATACGCTCGAAAATCGGGATGAGATCGAAAGGATTGTTAGGGATGAGCAAATTCAGCATGCCGAACATTTTCCACCTGAACGTACACGAGCCAAATTCCGTGGTAAATTCATCAAGAAAGTAAACGAGGGCAAGGTGCTGTGTGGAGTCAATTGGAGTTATATCCAACTCTATGAGCCATACCAAATCCTTTACCTTTCAACAGACCCTTTTAAACCTGAATTCGACGAAGCAAGTCGCACAATTTATTCAATTTAAATAGTTGTTAGTTATCAGCTAAGAGGCACTTTTGTAAACAATCTTCTGGGTTTGGAATACGCCAAGAAGTGGTAAATTGCTGCAGATGCTTCTCCTCTTAACCGAGAACCAACAACTGACAACCAGTAACCAATAACAGGAGGCTTTTGATGCCACAACCGAAGTACGTTTACTTCTTTGGAGGCGGTGAAAGTGAGGGCAACGCTACAATGCGGATGCTGCTTGGCGGCAAGGGGGCAAATCTCGCAGAGATGAGTAATCTCGGTATACCTGTCCCGCCCGGCTTCACTATCTCCACTGAAGTATGTAAATTATACTACGAAAACGACAAACGGTATCCCACCGGACTTGATAGACAGATTGACGAGAATCTGGGGAAATTAGAAAACGCACTCGGCGCAAAATTCGGTGATACTGAAAATCCACTCCTCCTCTCTGTCCGTTCCGGTGCCGCTGTTTCGATGCCGGGTATGATGGACACGATTCTCAACCTCGGTCTGAATGATGATGCTGTTAAGGGACTCATCGCCAGATCCGGAAATGAGCGTTTCGCTTACGATGCATATCGACGTTTCGTACAGATGTTCGGAAACGTTGTACTCGGCGTTGACCACGACGAATTTGAGCATTTGCTTGAAGCAAAGAAAGACGCGAAAGGCGTTACATTAGATACTGAATTGGAAGCCGCTGATTTGTCGGCTCTCGTCACGGAATTCAAGGCGGTCGTCAAGCAGCAAACTGGTAGAGACTTCCCTGATGAACCGCGACTGCAGTTGGATATGGCGCGGGACGCTGTTTTTGAGTCGTCTGGGAACCCGCGCGCCATTACTTATCGCCGTCTCAACGATATTTCTGAAGAACTCGGACGTACTGCTGTTAACGTTCAAGCAATGGTGTTCGGAAATATGGGCGGCAGCTCGGGAACAGGCGTTGCTTTCACTCGTAACCCGTCGACAGGGGCGAATCAATTTTACGGTGAATTCCTCATGAACGCGCAAGGCGAAGACGTAGTCGCAGGTATCCGAACACCGCTCCCGATCGCTGAATTGCGAAACATCTTACCTGATATACATGATGAATTGGTCAATATCGGTTTGCGGCTTGAGAAGCACTATCGCGACATGCAAGACGTGGAATTCACGATTCAAGATAGTAAACTCTACATGCTCCAGACCCGTAACGGCAAGCGCACGGGGCAGGCTGCTGTTCGCATTGCCGTTGAGATGGTTGAAGAGGATTTAATCGATAAACAGACGGCTTTGACGCGGGTCCCCGCTAACGATCTGGATCAGTTGTTGCATCCGAGTGTTGATCCGGCGGCTCAGGTCGAGGTTATCGCACAAGGGTTGCCTGCTTCTCCGGGGGCAGCTGTTGGAAAAGTCGTCTTTACGGCACTTCACGCTGAAGAAATGGCAGCCAAGGGCGAAAAGGTTATCCTTGTCCGTACCGAAACATCGCCAGAGGACATCGGCGGTATGGATGCTGCTGAGGGAATCCTCACGGCGCGCGGCGGTATGACAAGCCACGCTGCTGTCGTCGCACGCGGCATGGGTAAAAGTTGTGTCGCCGGGTGTTCTGCGTTGTTTATTAATGAAGAGGCGCGGGAATTTTACGCTGAAGGCACACGCTATGCCGAAGGTGATTACATCACGCTTAACGGATCAACAGGCGATGTTCTCAAGGGGCAAGTGGCGCTTATCCAACCTGAATTGAGCGGACAATTCGGAACGCTTATGGAGTGGGCGGATGAGGTGCGATCTTTAGGGGTTCGCACGAATGCGGATACTCCCGAAGATGCTAAGAATGCCCGCCAATTTGGCGCAGAAGGCATTGGGCTCTGCCGCACGGAACACATGTTCTTTGGGGCAGGGATTGACGCTATTCGTGAGATGATTCTCGCAGATAACACGGAAGAACGCCAGCAGGCATTGGAGAAACTGCTACCGCATCAGCGTTCGGACTTCATCGGTATTTTCGAGGCGATGGTTGGCTATCCGGTCACTATCCGTACCCTTGATCCGCCGCTCCACGAATTTTTGCCGAAAAACGAGACTGAGATTCTCGAACTCGCAGAACGGATTGGTGTTGAACCGCAAAAGTTGCGTGAGCGCGTTGAAGAATTGCATGAGTTCAATCCGATGCTTGGACATCGTGGATGTAGACTCGGTATCGTCTACCCAGAGATAACTGAGATGCAAGCCCGGGCAATCTTTGAAGCTGCTGTTGATGTCTCGAAACGCGATATATCGGTGTTGCCAGAGATTATGATTCCTCTTGTTGGACATATCAACGAATTATCTTTGCAGCGCGAAGTTGTTGTGAATACCGCTGAAGCCGTTTTTGCAGAGAGCGGGACCCGTATCGAATACCTCGTCGGGACGATGATTGAACTGCCACGCGCAGCACTCACCGCTGACAAAATCGCTGCTGAGGCTGAGTTCTTCTCGTACGGCACCAATGACCTCACCCAGACGACATTCGGAATGAGTCGAGATGATGCTGTGAGATTCCTTGATGATTACGTCAGAAACGGTGTCCTTGAGTACGATCCCTTCCAGGTTCTCGACCAAGATGGTGTCGGTAGCCTCTTGCAAATCGGATCTGAAAAAGGACGAGCGACACGTCCCGATCTGAAAGTCGGTATCTGTGGCGAACACGGCGGAGAACCGAATTCCGTGAAATTCTGCCACGGATTAGACTTCGATTACGTATCGTGTTCCCCGTTCCGTGTACCGATTGCACGACTCGCCGCAGCACAGGCTGTCATTGAAGCAACATAGGACAAGAAAATAAAAGATGGGAAGGTTGGAAATTTCTACGTTTCCAGTCTTCCTATCTTCGATTCTCCTGCGGAGGACAAGAAAATGGAAGCACCAGAAATCCGCTCATCTCCCCAAGAAAGCCTTCCTCCTGAAGTCGCCAAAATGACGTTGGAGGAATTCCTTGAAAGCAATTTAGAGGGGTATGAATATGTCAAAGGAGAATTGATACCAGTACCACCTACATCAGCAGAACACAGCGACATTAGTATGAACCTAATTTCGCCGTTAAATTCATACGTTCGTGAAAATCAGTTAGGACGTGTTTATATACCGGACACGGGGTTCCGGGTGGGTGAACGCGTATTAATGCCCGATATAGCCTTCGTTGCAACCGAGCGACTTCCGACTGATCGGAGTAAAGCCTTCTCAATTCCACCAGACCTCGCCGTTGAGGTGGTTTCTCCAACAGACGTGTCGCGTCAGATTGAGGAAAAGGCATTCGCTTACCTTGAGGCAGGGACACAACTCGTTTGGGTCATTAAACCGGCGTCCAAGACGGTGACAGTCTATCGTTCGGAGGCAGACATTACGTTGCTCACTCGGAACGATACTCTCACGGGTGAACAGGTCATCGAAGGCTTTTCTTGTCAGGTGGCAGAACTTTTTGAATAAGGCAAAGTAGTTGGGGCTTTCTCCCGCCATTGTGCCGTTACTAAGGACAATAGACATGCTAATCGCAGATATAAATGAAATTGAAGGGCGCACCTATCCCGCCCGTAGACGCACCAAAAATCTCGTCGGCGGTGCATCCCCAATCCAGATAGGCGAATTCTGCATGGGGTTCGTCGTCTTAGAGCCAAACGGTGGTCAAGTACCGTGGCACAACCACGAACAGGAAGAAATCTACTTCATCGTTGAAGGCGAAGGCGAAATGTGTCTCGGCGAAGAACGTCAAATCCTCTCCGCAGGTCAGACCGTTTTTATTCCTTCGTGGGTTTTCCATCAGTTGACGAACACCGGTGACACACCGATGCACATGGTCTACTGCTACGGCCCCGCAGGCGATGTAGCGCATTGGAAGCAGGAGCTCGCCGGCACACTCCCGAAAGCCGGTGTGGACGCACCCCCACTCCCTGAAGGCGCAGCGCCGCAATGCACTGACAAACCTCAAGAATAGCTGACAACCCAAAGGACTATACATGGCGAATCATACCCCGAAAACACACCGCGTCGGCATCATCATGAACGGTGTCACCGGCAGAATGGGAACAAACCAACACCTTATCCGCTCTATCTTAGCAATTGCAGAGGAAGGTGGTATCCCAATCGGCGACGGTGAAGTCATTATGCCCGATCCATTTCTCGTCGGTAGGAATCCAGCGAAATTAGAGAAATTATCCGAAACCACAGGCGTTGAGAAGTGGAGCACCGACCTTGACGCTGCCCTTGCCGATGACGCTTATTCCGTCTACTTTGACGCACAAGTTACCTCACGTCGCGTCGATGCAGTCCAAGCCGCAATATCCGCCGGTAAGCACATCTATTGTGAAAAACCGACCGCTACTACCACTGCCGATGCTTATAGCCTTTATGAACAGGCAGCCAAAGCCGGACTCAAAAACGGAGTCGTTCAGGACAAACTCTGGTTACCCGGCATTCAAAAGTTGAAACGTTTGATAGACGCTGACTTTTTTGGAGAAATTATTGCTGTCCGAGGCGAGTTCGGATATTGGGTGTTCCGTGGGGATGCCATTCCGACCCAACGTCCCTCGTGGAACTATCGAACCGAAGACGGCGGCGGTATTATTCTCGATATGTTTAGCCACTGGCGATACGTCATTGACAACCTTTTCGGTGCTGTTAAAGGCGTTTCCTGTATTGCTGTCACGCATCTCCCGCAACGGTGGGACGAAGACGGCAAACCTTACGAATCTACGGCTGAAGACGCTGCTTATGCGACTTTTGAATTAGAGAACGGTATCATCGCACATTTCAACTCATCCTGGGCGGTCAGAGTCCGTCGCGACGATCTCTTGACGATACACGTAGACGGTTTGAACGGTTCTGCTGTCGTAGGTTTGAGGGATTGCTGGATCCAGCCCCTCTCTGGCACCCCACGTCCTGTCTGGAATCCTGACATCGAACAACCGATCAAATTCTTTGACGGTTGGCTCAAGGTACCAGAGCAGGAAGACTATGAGAACGCCTTTAGAGCGCAATGGGAGTTATTCCTCCGACACGTCGTCGCCGACGAACCTTTCCCGTGGACGCTCCTTGCGGGTGCGAAGGGCGTACAATTAGCAGAAAAAGGCATGGAATCGTGGCAGACTCGGAAGTGGGTGGAACTACCAGAACTTTTAGCACTATAATAACCCAGGTTGCTACTAACAGATTTTGAGCATTTCAGAAAGCTTTTTAGTTTTTTCCCTCACCCCAGCGGGGTGATATGTCTATAGAAAGGGCATATTTAAGCGAATGGCACTCCAGCGGAGTGCCATGTGGATAAAAAGTGGCTTGGGTTATAATATTAACCTAATGCTTTGTCTTCCTAAATTTTGTGGCCCGTTCCTAAAAATACTGTATAATGAAGAAAAAAGAAAGGAGGCGGTGTTCCCCTTATCTTGAAGGGCGCGGTTTCCACACCGAAGATTTTGATGAATTCTAAATTTTTACTTACCCCTAGAAAAATAAGATCTGCAAGGGAAAAATTGGGCTTAACTCGGGCTGATGTTGCTAAAGAATTGGGTTTTGCGCCGGGAAATACTACCTCGATTTGGATGTGGGAAAGAGGAGAACGGAAAGTCCCACCTAAACATCATCAAAAACTTTTAAATATATTGAGATTGGAAAACGAAGGACAAGAAACTGAAGGATTTTTAGATGTTCAATCTTCTGAATTTAAACGGGATAGCGATTTTTCTAAAAATCGGAATGTATCTTCACCTATTGATAGTTATCAGACAATCGGAAGTGGTGATAATTCCGTTTATCTCTATTATTATCCTAACTATAGAGAAAATGCAAAATTAAAGGGAGAAGAAAAATGGGAATGTAAAATAGGAAGAACAGAAAATACGGATCCAAATGTCAGAATAAATCAACAAATAACAGGAATGCCAGAACAAGTAATAATTGGACTTGTTATACTAACCAATGAACCAGTTAAATTAGAAAGTGCAATTCATCGTCTTCTAAAACACTTTGATAGACATATACCTAATGCTCCTGGAACTGAATGGTTTTTAACTTCCCCTGATGAAATAAAAGAGTTGTACAATCTACTGATAGAAGAATATAAATAGAAAATTTATGGTATTGGAGATGGAGATATCTATGGCACAACAAAACATAACACTCCAAAAAATCGACGAATACCGCTGGCGCATCCCGAAAAGTTACATGAAAGGCATGCGCGTGGATGGCATCATATACGCCAACGAGAAGCTCCTTGAACAGACAAAAAGTGAAGAGGCACTGCAACAGGTCGCAAACGTGGCGCATCTTCCCGGCATCGTCAAACACTCTCTCGCAATGCCCGATTTGCACTGGGGCTACGGCTTCGTTATCGGCGGTGTCGCTGCCACAGATCCGCAGGCAGATGGGGTCGTCTCTCCCGGCGGCATCGGATACGACATCAATTGTGGTGTTCGACTCATCCGTACGAACCTTGATGTCTCGCAACTTGAGGGAAAACGGAAAGCACTCGTCGCCAAGTTGTTCGAGAATGTTCCCTGTGGTGTCGGCTCAAGCGGCAAAATTCGGTTGACCGTCCAAGAAGAGCGACGGATGATAGAAAAAGGTGCACTCTGGTCAATCGAGCGGGAATACGGACATCCCGGCGACCTCAACTTTACCGAGGCGACTGGATTTCTCCAACACGCCAACGCCGACGCTGCGAGCAAACGTGCCTTAGAACGCGGTAAAAATCAGCTCGGTACCCTCGGATCCGGCAATCATTTCCTTGAGGTACAAACCGTTGACCGCGTCTTTTACCGAGAAGCCGCCGACGCTATGGGGTTAAGCGAGGGTAATATCTGTGTCATGATTCACACGGGTTCACGCGGGTTCGGCTACCAGATTTGCGATGAACACGTCAAGAGTTGGGTCAGAGTTGCAGAACGATACGGCATCAATCTCCCCGATCGCCAGCTCGCCTCTGCCCCGATTAACTCACCCGAAGGACAGGACTACATCACCGCAATGGCGTGTAGTGCAAATTATGCGTGGAACAATCGGCAATGTATCATGCACCTTGTCCGTCAGACCTTCATGCAGTTTTTTGAAACGACTGAAGATGAACTCGGCTTAGAACTCGTCTACGATGTGGCGCATAACATCGGAAAGTTTGAGAAGCACACCGTTGATGGCAAAGAGCGTGAGTTATTTATCCATCGCAAAGGCGCGACCCGGGCATTTCCTGCAGGCCATCCAGAGATTCCTGACAAATACCAGAAAATCGGACAACCCGTGCTAATTCCCGGCGACATGGGCACTGCCTCTTATGTGCTTGTTGGCAATCCGGGCGCGATGGCGGAGACCTGGGGCACAACCTGCCACGGGGCAGGCAGAGTGCTCTCGCGTCGGAAAGCGATCGCTTTGACGAAAGGACGTTCCATCCAGAAGGATTTGGAGGCACAAGGTATCTACGTCCGGGCTGAAGGTAGGCGCACCCTCCAAGAAGAAGTCCCCGAAGCTTACAAAGATGTCGATGAGGTCGTCCGCGTCGTTGACAAGGCAGGACTCTCGCGGCGGGTCGCCCGGCTCCGTCCTATCGGGGTCGTAAAAGGCTGAATTCTTATTTCCTAATTTTCGGACGCTTTTGCTGGCGAGGTTTCTAACCTCGCCTTTTCTCGTTTTGGGAATCTACTGTCTTGTCTGTTTTTTTATCAGTTTTATCAATGCCTGTTCAAAAAATAGGCAATTCCACCTTATAAATCACCCAAAACAGCCACTTTTCGATTGGCACAGAAATTGCACAGTCCTATGTAAGCCTCCTTGGGTAAGCCGGAGCCATATTTCCTAAAAGGTGTAGTTTGCAAGCCTCTGTTGCATGCGTGAGTTAGGTTAGGACCCTGAACCTGTTGTAGAACCTGTTAGGAGTATGGTTTCCGGCTCCTTTTTTTTTCAAGCTCGTTCCAGTTTCGTCAGTCCCGAAAGTGTTGACATCGTCCCAGAAATATGCGATAATTGCACTAAAATTTAAAATCATGGCGGAGAAACTGATGAAAAAACTTGCCGATATGTCCCGTGACGACCTCTATGAATTGCTCCAGCGTGTTACCGATGAGGACTTCTTTGATGTACATAAACGCCTCATGCGTTTGCTCAACGCACCACCTTCGGCAGAAAGTGAGGCAGAACTGGTGGAAGAATTCCGAGAATTTTTCTGCGAATACACATCTCTCGCCTTGTGGTTAGAGGAATACGAAGAGAACCCGCTTCAGGGCTTAGATCCGCACACCGCACTTGCCAAAAAACTGAAGCGACACCTCGACTATATTCACACCAACCGGAAAACAACTCTTGATGACCGAATGGACAAACGGATGGGTATCCTCTTAGAAAGCGAGTCGATCCCAGAGATAAAGGTATCCGAGCTGCCGACAGCGGAATTTCGTGAGTTGCTCCTTGTTCTTGTTGCAGAGGAACTCTTTATTCTGCGCGAACAGGTTGTTGCGTTGCTGCAGGAGAATCCTTCGCGTCAGCAGTTAGATACATCGTTTCGTGAGTTGTTCGTCGCCTACGAACTTTTTGAACTGGTATTGGACCCATACCATTATGACCCAGACGAGGGATTGGAATTACGGCCCGAAGTTGCCGCAGAGATTGATCAGAGCATCGCGGAAGTTGAAGCGGGAACTGCGGAACTAATTCCATTTGAAGAGGTCATTAAAGAGTTTGAGGACAAATTGAGATGTACACGTTAGCGTTCAGGTCGCGTGCCAGAGGAAGCCTGCGACGTTTGGACGCTACGATTCGTACACGAATTCTTGATAAACTGGATAGGTTACGCGAAAGTGGTCCAATGGGCCGGCACAAAGGACTAAAAGGAAAAGATAGGGAAAAGTTCAGTGTCCCAGTAGGGCGCTATCGAATCGTCTATTCCTTTGATACGCAAGAGCAAGTGCTTATTGTTCACAGAGTTGGACATCGTAGCAGCGTCTATTAGAGGTCAACCTCATTGAACCAATTTCCGCAAGGTCTGAATCAACGTTCCCTCTGAGAACCATTTCCCTGAGACACGCCACGTACTGCTCGAGAAAGTCGGATAAACGTGGATCATACCACTCAATTTCCGCAACGGAATTCCCATCTGCATCGCCAAAACATACTCGTGGATAACCTCACCCGCATTTGCACCGACAATGTGAACGCCTAATATTTTCCCTCGCCACCGACTCGCAATAACCTTCGTGAAACCTTGCGTCTCACCTTCCGCGACGGCTCTGTCAACATCGCCTTGGTCAAGGGTGAATACGTCAACATCACCGTATTTCTCGCGTGCCTCTACCTCCGTCAATCCACATCGGGCGACTTCTGGATCACAGAAGGTCGTCCACGGCACAACACCGTAGTTAATCGTTTTGGAGAACGGGAAAAAGATATTGCGGATGAGCAGCTGCGCTTGAAACGCTGCGACGTGCGTAAACAGATAGTGTCCAATCACATCACCTGCAGCATAAATATTTTTGACGCTCGTCTGAAGTTTGTTGTTCACTTCAATTCCACCTCTGCCTACCTGCACGCCGATTTTTTCAAGTTCTAAACCCTCAACATTCGGTGCGCGACCTGCAGCGATTAAAATTTTATCGAACGTCTGTTCTACGCGACCCTCTTCACTACTGCTGAGAACCACCTTTGTGCCTTCTCCATTTTGTGCAACCTCTGTTATATTCGTGTTGAGTCGGAGGGTGAGACCGTCTGCGCGAAGGGAGTGGAGCATCTGTTCAGAAACATCGGGGTCTTCTTTCGTCAAGATGCGTTCACTCCGTTGGACTATCGTCACATCGGCACCGAGACGATGAAATGCCTGTCCGAGTTCAACACCGATTGGACCCGCACCGACAACCAGCAGCCGATCAGGAAACTTTTCTAATTCCCAAACTGTTTCGCTATCAAGATAATCACAGGATTCCAATCCGGATATAGGAGGGGCAAGGGGGCGAGACCCCGTGCTAATCACAAATTTTTTGCTTTTGAGGGTACGTGTCTCGCCATTTTCAGTGTCTTCTACGACGAAGGTATCGGACGATTCAAAGTGTCCGTTTCCGAAGATAACATCGACTCCCATCTCGCGGAACCGTTCGGGATTGTCGTGTTCCTCTTCAATTGTGTGTTGCGTACTTTGCACGTATGCCATCACCCACTGCCAGTCAGGTGTACCGTCTGTGGTAGGGATGCCGTATTTCTCCGCGTTCTGGATGTAATTCGCGACCTTCGCTGCTTTCAGAAGTGCTTTGGAAGGCACGCACCCCGTCCAGAGGCAATCGCCCCCGATGCGGTGCTTTTCCACAAGTGCCATCTTTTTACCTAACTTTGCGCCTGCCACGGCGAGCACAAGTCCCGCGCTTCCCCCGCCGATGATTGTCAAATCATACATATCCATTCCCCTCCACACTGCGCTATCACCGTTGTTGTCGGAGTACCTTACCGGGCAACTGTCCCGTCACATTTCCGTCTTCAATAACTGAAACGCCGTTAACGAGGACCCAGTTTACACCGACAGGTGATTGGACCGGATCGAACCATGTAGAACGGTCTGCAACAGTCTCCGGGTTGAAAACAACGATGTCCGCAGCAAGTCCCCGATTAATTCTGCCTCGGTCCGACAAGCGGAAACGTTCCGCTGGAAAACCACTCATCTTATAGATAGCTTCTTGAAGAGAAATCAGTTGACGTTCGCGCACAAACTTGCCCAGATACTGCACGAAACACCCATAACTCCGAGGATGTGGGTGTGGAATATTGTAGACACCATCACTCGCAATCATCATGCGAGGATGGTTCGCAGTGCGATTCAAAATACGTTCATTTTCTTCGGGCGGTGTTGCCCACGGCATCACAAAAGTTTCAATGGCGGCTTCTTCACAGATGAGATCAAAGGCAAAGTCTTCATTAGACTTACCCATACTTTTGGCGGCTTCAGCAAGCGTCATCCCGATAAACCTACCAGAGCGGTTATATCCGACAATCTGATTGCCGTGGCGCAATTCTTGCCGCAGGTGTGCAAGCGATTTTTCTCGGACTTCAGGGTTTTCGAGATTTGCTAACATATCGTTAGGCGCGCCGGTCTGGAATTCCATCGGCAGCATCATTGCCAGATGGGTCATGCCTGCAGGATAGAGATAGGATTCAAAAGTCAAATCTATCTGCTCTCTTTCGACGTGTTCGAGGATTTCAGCGGCCTCGTCGTCAACGCGTTCGTGTGAAATGTGGACAGGAATCTCAGCGCGTTGTGCAATCTCGATCGTCTCTTCCCACGCCTGTTTTCTGCCAAGGATACGGTAGCGGATGTGGGCTGCGTAGATTGCATCGTAACTCGCAGCGATCTTTGAGAGATAAACCAATTCATGCAAATCCGCATTCGCCGAGGGTTGGTAGTCGAGACCTAAACAGAGACAACACGCACCCGCTTCTAACCACTCACGAGTGATAGACTCCATCACTTTCAGTTCATCTGACGTTGCGGGACGTGGATCCCACCCCATCGCATTGAGGCGGACAGCACAGTGCGGGACCTGTGGGTAGAGGTTCGCCGGGATCCTCCCGTCGAACATACGCAGATACGCCTCTGGCGTTTGCCAGTTAAGTGGGACTTCATCATCTCCGTAAGCGAATTGCGTGTAGTGCCACATTTCTTGCGCTTGTTTTGGTGATAAGGGTGCCCATCCAAAACCGTCTGGCGCGGCTAAGTGCGTTGTGACACCTTGACTAACGGCTGCGAATTGATCTCGTCCACCGAGTAGCGCAATCTCAGAATGCACATGCACATCAATGAAACCGGGACAGACGACCTGTCCCTCCGCAGATATCCTGTGCGCTGTCTCCGCCTGCTCAAGATCGCCAATCGCAGCAATGTGATCGCCTTGGATACCGATGTCCGCTACATACGGTTCTCGTTTTCCTGTGCCATCGACAATATTGCCACCAGAAATAATTGTGTCAAATCTCATAAGAATCTCCTCGATTGTTGATTTAACCTATCACCGGAAGCCGTGTATGTCAACCGAAAACTTACGTAGGGACGGTCTTCCAGTGATTTACTTTGACAAAAAATCCAACCCTTGATACAATAGTAATCAGGATTTATTGCCAAATTAATTCGGGTATTTCTTAAACCACAATAGGAGAGGAACTCATGCAACAAGCCTGCACTTTCATCAAAAATTTGTTCACAAATCCGTATGCCACATTAGGGATAATCTTGTTGCCCTTGATGATTGTGTTGATCGGTTGTAGTGATACTGCTTCAGGTGGCAGCGGTTTTACGGATGTAGGACGCGATGAACCGACTATCGTTGATTCTGTTTTAGCAATTAGCGTTTTTGATGATAGACCCGATGGCATTACGACGACCTTTGCTGCCGATGTCAACGACCAAGTGTTCTTATGGATTCTGTGGGGGAATGTCGCAGAACAACATACGGTTGAAGTCTCATGGTTCTCACCAGAAGACGACCTGGACGATCCGCCGTTCTGGAGTGAAGAAAAGACCCTCACCTCAACGACTGGCGATAAAATTACATGGTTTTACATAGACCTACCCGATGATACCGGTGAGTGGTTCGTTGAAATCTATCTTGATGATCTCTTCGAGCGGAGCCATATTTTTTGGGTAGAATGATACAGGTAAACTCCTATCTATTTACAACCGGAAGGAGAAAACCGTGGATAAGCTGAAAATCGCACATATTGGTACGGGGAGACGCGGGAGCGGAACCTACCTACCGATTATCTCGAAATTGACAGACGACCTCGAACTCGTCGCCGTTTGCGACGAAAAAGAAGAAAGCGTCGCCGAACAGGGCGATAAATACAACGTCCCTGCTTACACAGACACTGAACAGATGTTAGACAGTGTTAAGCCCGATATCTGTGCAATCGTTATTACACCGAGTAACAATCACATCCCTGGACTCCTCTGCTCCGAGCGTGGTGTCAGTTATTGCACCGAAACACCTATTGATACAGATCTCGGATGGGCAGACAAGATGATTGCGTCCGCACAAGCCAACGGGACGAAGTTGGAAGTCAATGAAAACTATTATCGTGTTCCTACGGAACGGATAAAACGGGAAATGATTCTCGCGGGGGTCTTCGGCAAAGTCAATGTCGCATACAATGACTTCCGAGGACACGGTTACCACGGTATCGGACTTATCCGCAGCTACGTCGGTTTTGAAAATGAACCGGTACGCGTTTATGGTTTCCGAAAAGGGTATAATGTCCAGAACCACGTCTGGCGGCAGGGGCAACCCGCACGAAATACGGAGGATTGGCAGCACGCCGTGATTGAGTTTGAGGACGGGGCTATTGGTATCTTCAATTTTAGCAGCCTCTCTTACGGTTCTCCGCTCCGTGGTTTTAACGGCTCAAAGTTCTACGCAGAACGCGGAATGTGTTTCCGAAATGACGCTGTCATCTTGAATGATACTGCTGACGCACAGCGTCCGATTAACATTTCATGGAGAACCAACACCGTTGACGGCTATGAAACACTATCTGCACTCGTTGCCGATACCGAGCCTGAAGTCATCTGGGAGAATCCCTTGCAGAATTATCCGCTCAGTGACGGTGAAATCACCGTCGCATCAGAGTTGATGAGTCTCGCGAATGCGGTTCGCAATGATACAGAACCTGAATATGGCGCGTACAACGGTCGGAAAGACCGCGAGATTGATGTCGCTATGGCGCGCTCATGGGCAAATGACGGGGCACCTGTCTCTTTCCCGTTTGAATACGAGAAACGTTGAATACGGTTTTCGCGACTGCGCAACACGTCACGTTTTCCTTGTTGTTTCCAGCAAAATTCTGTATACTATTCAGGTAGATAATTGGAAAAGTAAAACATTTTGGAGGAATACCATTGTGAAAAAAATCCGGTTTACCCTCGCTCTCTTACTCATTTTTGGTTCCAGCACGACCTTGATGGGAAACGAATGGGCGAACTACTACTTTCCGGATGCACTCGGAAACTACTGGGTTTACGAAGACCAAAACGGCGACGAATTGACGCGGTACGCAATAGAACCAGAGAATATTGACGGCGAGACTTATCGTGCTTTCACTTATGATCCCGGCTTGGAGAATTGGGCGGACTTTGAACACTACATCCACCCGTATTATTATCAAGTTGGAGATGATTGGGTGGCATTCTTTGTCGGCACAGAGATTGAAAACGCCGCGAAGGCATCTCTAATAGAGCAGATGGAGGAGGCACTGGTTGTGATGCGTCAGGCGATGCAGGAACAGATGCCTGAAGGGTTGAACGTCTCATTTGACATTGACTACGAAATTGACGTAACATCGCAAGACTACTTCTATTTCCTACCGACACCTGCCACTTTCAACGAAGAATGGACAGCGATTGAGGTAAATGTTGTGTTGACCCTCACGATTGATATCAAGGGGCTGCCTATGGAGATACCCGGTGGTTCGGCGCAAACGGTTACAACCTACATGACTTACGTAGAGATGGGGAACGTCACAGGGACAGAAACGGTAGAGACAGACGCTGGTACTTTTGAAGATTGTTTGGTGGTTGAATACCGGACAGACCTATCATCTGAAACAGCGCTGTCTGTGGAAGTCCCACAGCAGCCGGGTGTCCAAGAACAGGCGGGGATTTCCCTCACGACCCTCTGGTTGGCACCGAACGTCGGGATTGTTAAGCTTACACAGGAACACCAGCAAGACGCTGGGTCCGATGCACTTGGATTGACACCGCCTGAAGAAAAGAATTTTGAATTAATCCAGTACGAAATCAAATCAGGTTCAGACAGCGAATGAGTACCTTCCCTATCTATCGTCCAAGGCGACTTCGCGCAAACGAAAATCTGCGCCGATTGGTTCGCGAAACAGCACTCTCTGTTAATGACCTCATCTACCCAATGTTCGTCGTTCACGGGCGTGACACCGCGACTGAAATTTCTGCAATGCCTGGATGCTATCAGTATTCAATTGACACTCTCATCGAAGCTGCGAAAGAACTCGCCACACTCGGAATCCCGGGAACAATTTTGTTTGGAATTCCGGCATCAAAAGATCCTTTCGGTTTAGAGGCTTATGCCGACGATGGCATCATTCAACAGGCGGTTCGCGCCATTAAAGATGCTGTGCCTGACCTACTTGTGGTGACGGATGTCTGCCTCTGCGAATACACGGATCATGGACACTGCGGGGTTATTGAGGCGGGTGAAGTCCAAAACGATCCTACGCTTGAGCTCCTGGTTAAAGAGAGTCTTTCGCATGCGCGTGCCGGTGCGGATGTCATCGCACCCTCGGACATGATGGACGGACGCGTTGGCGCAATTCGTACGGCGTTGGATGAGAACGGATACGAAAACATTCCGATTATGGCGTATGCTGCCAAATACGCGTCTGCCTTTTACGGCCCCTTTCGCGAAGCAGCGGAATCTACACCCCAGTTCGGAGACCGGCGTTCTTATCAGATGGATCCAGCAAATGCTGAAGAGGCATTACGAGAAGTTTCGCTCGATATCGAAGAAGGCGCAGACATCCTCATGGTAAAACCTGCCCTTTCTTACCTCGATGTCATTCATCGGGTCAAAACAGAATTTCAGGTACCTGTTGCTGCTTACAACGTCAGCGGCGAGTACGCTATGGTTAAAGCAGCAGCACAAAACGGTTGGATTGATGAGGCGCGGGTTGCACTGGAGCTGCTAACCAGCATCAAACGCGCCGGTGCTGACATGATTCTAACCTACTTTGCCAAGTCCGTTGTGGAATGGCTATAAAAAAATTGGAGGAATACCTTGGAGGACAGTAAATCCTTAGCCGCATGGCAAAAATCACAACAATTCATCCCGGGGGGCGTTAACAGTCCCGTCCGAAACTTTAGCAAAGTCGGTAGCCACCCGCGTTTCATCGCCCGCGGGGCAGGCTCAAAAATCTACGACATCGATGGAAATGAATATATTGACTATGTTGCCTCTTGGGGGCCCTTGGTTTTGGGACACGCGCCTCCGAGTGTTGTAGACGCTATCAGTGCGGTCGCAGCAAACGGGACCAGTTTTGGCGCGCCGACAACATTGGAGACGGAACTCGCTGAAATCATTGTTAATGCAGTGCCTTCGATCGAGCAGGTCCGCCTCGTCAACTCTGGCACTGAAGCCACAATGACTGCGATTCGCGTTGCCCGCGGATATACCGGACGCAATAAAATCATTAAAATTGACGGCTGCTATCACGGGCACGTGGACTACCTCTTGGCGAAAGCAGGTTCAGGGGTCGCTACTTTTGGGCTTTCTGATAGCGGCGGGGTGCCTGAAGATTTCGCACGCAATACCCTCACTGTACCATTTAACGATCCCGATGCTGTCCGCGAAGCAATAGAAGCCAATCCAGACGAAATCGCATGTCTCATTCTGGAACCGATTATGGGCAATATGGGAATCATCCCTCCCAGAGACGGTTATCTCAATGAACTCCGTGAGATTACGGAGGCACACGGCATTGTTCTCATTTTTGATGAAGTTATCACAGGGTTTCGAGTGGCTTATGGCGGCGCACAATCTCACTATAACGTCACGCCAGATATGACCTGTTTAGGGAAGATTATTGGGGGCGGTTTGCCTGTTGGGGCTTACGGTGGAAAACGAGACATCATGCGGTGTGTCGCCCCGGAGGGCGATGTCTATCAGGCAGGAACCCTATCCGGTAATCCGTTAGCCGTCACTGCGGGGATAACGACGCTTAAACGTCTCGCTGAACCCGGGGTCTATGCACAACTTGAAGACACCGCTGCCGCACTTGCGGATGGACTTGCTGAGGCGACACAAGCGCACGGAATTGACGCATGGCATAGCCGCGTTGGATCGATGCTGATGCTATATTTCACCCCGGAAACCGTCACGGATGCCGATGGTGCCCGCACAGCAGATACGGATCGCTTTCAAAAATACTTCTGGGGACTCGTAGCGCGCGGTGTCTATGTTGCACCCTCCCAATTTGAGGCAGGCTTTGTTTCGCTCGTCCACTCCGAAGATGATATCAACAAAACTGTTCAAGCCGCATCAGAGGTATTGGCTGACTTCTAAACGGAGAATCGGGGAAAGGCAGCCATAAGGGCTGTCCCTACATTATGTCCAACTTTGATCAAATCGTCCAATTGATTGCCGACGATCTCGCTGCTGTTGAGACGAAACTTACTGAAGAGAGCGCAAGTGAATATCGTTTCGTTGACTTGGCAGTCCAGCACGTCGTGGAAGGGGGGGGTAAACGTCTCCGTCCGATTCTCGTTGTCCTTTCTGCCAAAGCCTGTGGATACGAAGGCAACGACGCACATACCCTCGCTGCTGTTGTTGAACTCATCCATGTCGCATCGCTTGTGCATGACGATGTACTTGACGAGGCTACCATCCGCCGAGGGCGCGAAACTTTACATGCCAGATGGGGTAATAAGGTCGCTGTCCTCGTCGGAGACTACCTCCATGCCCGCGTACTCTCTATGCTTGTCGCCCGTCGCGCCGATGACCCAGCGATGGCGATCCTTGCTGATACCACGCAAGCGATGTGTGAAGGTGAAGTCATACACGCATACAAAAGTGGCGATTTTGACATCTCCGAAACCGAATACCTCAAAATTATTAGTTTCAAGACGGGGAAACTGATTACGGCTTCTTGTACCCTCGGTGCGCATCTCGGCACAACTGATCCCACGCAGATTGAAGCACTTACCGTCTATGGACAACAAATTGGGATCGCCTTCCAAATTGTTGATGATGTGCTTGACTTTGCCGAAAACCCAGATAAATTGGGCAAAGACACATTCGGTGACCTCCGTGAAGGGAAACTCACGTTTCCAATTATTTATGCCCGGAGTGTCTGTAATGATGATGAGAAACAGATGCTGGAAAAAGTCCTGAATCCCAACACAGAGGAAATGGAAGCAATTACTTTTGTTGAATCCCTGTTCCAGCGGTATGGGGTCGAAACCTACTGCCTGAAAGTCGCACAAGATTACGCCGACCGCGCCAAAGCGGCATTAGCAATTCTACCGCAGACCGATGCCTGTCTCGCGCTACAACAACTTGCAGATTACGTCGTCTCACGAGAGTCATGAATTGGTTCATTAAAACCTGCTTTAATCCATAACTGAAAACTGGTAACTGGCGACTCATAAAATGTTCTACCCAGCGTCCGTAAATCTTCAAGACCGAAAATGTCTCGTTGTCGGTGGTGGTACCGTTGCCGAGCGGAAAGTCGTTGCCATGCTTATCAGCGGCGGCGATGTTACCGTAATCAGTCCAGACGCAACGGAATTGCTAACGTTCCTCGCACGTATCGGCACAATCCGCTGGCACAAACGGCAGTTGAAGGCAGGCGATACCAACGGCTACTTTCTCGTCTGTGCTGCTACTGATTTTACAGATATCAATTCCGCTGTCTTCGCCGAAGCACACGATAAAAATAAAATCCGTTTAGTCAATGTCGTTGACGTTATCCTGCAATGCACCTTCGCCGCTGCCTCGGTCGTAACCGACGGCGAACTCATGCTTAGCATCTCAACGAGTGGTAAAAGTCCCGCAACAAGCCGCCGTATCCGTGAATATTTTGAGACCCTCCTAAACGCAGATTCATTATACACGCTCGGTTATGTGGCAGAAAAACCTATACCGATTGAGAACCGACAACTCCCCTATCCTATCTATCTCCTGTTGGAAAATCGAAAGTGTGTTGTTTTATGTGAGCAGAGAACGGAGGAGATTGAGCGTCGCATTTCGTTGTTACATCGATGTGGTGCATCCGTTGTGTGTATGCCCCCTGATGAAGTGAAACCGCATCACCTTGAAGATGCATTCCTCGTTATTGCAGACGAAACATCTACGGTGAACACGCCCTGTGAAAGTGGAGACAGATTCATTTGGGAGTATCTTGCTGAGCCGAGTGCCGGGACCCATTTTACGCCCCATCTTGTAACAGACGATAACCTGATAATTAGCGTCGCTGCCAGAAGCAGTGCGGGGACTGAGAAGGCAGAACAACTTCGTAAGAAACTCGCGAACCAATTTGAAAACAATAGGTACGGGGCATTTATCGAATTCCTCGGCGCACGCCGTTCTGAAATTCTCCAGTCTTTTCCGACACCTAAAAAGCGTGCTGACTTTTTCGAGACGCTTATTGATAGCCTTGAAATAGACAGTTCACAATCGCAGATCTGCTGTCTGAGACTTACAAATCCTGGGTGTTCTGCCGAATGTCTTTTCAATTGGGTTCGGCGCGGTGATCTGGAACGTGCCAACGCCTTTACCTCCAAACTACTTGACAAAGCACACAAGGGTTGTTAAAATTGCATGAAAACAGTGTTTCTTTTTCAAGCCTTCCAAAATGGTTGAGAACTGTTTTAACGATCTCACGGGGATAAGAGACATTCCTGCCTTGAGAGGCAAAGGAAAAAACCATGAATACACTAAACGATTTTGAACTCAAGCAAAGAAAATACATGCCGGTCTTTCCAAAAGCAAGCGGAAAACCGACCATTTATATTCAAGGCTACCCCTACGAGGACGATGAACCCAGGCCAGCAGGCGAATTTCACGGGATGCAAATGCATAGTTTATTTGACCAATTGCCATCTTAAAACGCACAGCGTATGATAAATTTTTTATTTCTCGTTACCCTCTTAATATACTTAGCAGCAAGTATTTTTCACACCCTTTCGCTGGCTATCGGCAATCGGACTGAAGCCTCCGTAATTCGTCCAACTATCGAACGAATTGCTTTTTGGTGTACCATCATCGGTTTTGCCTTTTTGACTGTTTTTATCGCACTTTGGTGGCTACGGCAGGGGCATTTTCCGATGACGCACTGGACGGACTCGATTGCCTTTTTCTCATGGACAATTACGCTGATTTACCTGATCATTGTGCGTTTAACGCAGCTCCGCACGCTCGGCAGTTTCGTCATGCCGGTTGCTTTTATTGCGATACTCATTTCATATAGTTTCGCAACGCACACCGCTGCCCTCCCCGAACCCTTGCAAAACTACTGGCTTCTGGCGCATACCTCACTTATTTTTCTCGCTTATGCTGCATTCATCGCAGCCTTTGGATTCGGGTTGATGTATCTGATAGCAGAGCGGAAAATTCGCAAAAAAGCAGATGCCCTTCTTGACAATCTCCTTCCCTCTCTCGGTATTTCCGATGAACTGGGATATCGCTGCACGATCCTTGGGGTAATTCTGCTCACAATGGGAGTTATCGTTGGCAGCCTCTGGACGCAATATATCCGGGATGTGCCATGGAGATGGATTGATGCAAAAGTGATCTCTACATTGGTGACGTGGTTTATCTATGTAGCACAAATCGGTATCCGCCAATTTTGGGGGTGGCACGGACGCAGAGCCGCCTACGCCGCAATCCTCGGGTTTGTTGCTGTTCTCTGTACCTATGTTGGTGTAGACCTCTTTTTAGACAGCATGCATACATACCGGTAGTGTAGAGTAGGTGTATGGATAGACTGAATTCTAAATTTGACACGACCTATAATATGTGATATAATTTACCAAACGCACGCGTGTTTACTTTACTTAAATTTTCTTAAAAAAAAATGAACCAGCTTGTCTCCGTCGGAACCAGCCATCATGTTGCTCCCATTGAATTCAGGGAAAAATTGGCGTTTTCCGAAGAACAACTTATTGAATCCCTCCAATGCTTGTGCGAATCTGAGCAGGTTCAAGAGGCAGTGATTCTCTCTACCTGTAACCGGGTAGAACTTTATGCCATTGCGCATTCGGTGCGGAATGCTGATGCAGCCGCCAAAATGCTCGTTGAGTTTCTTGCCCGATACCATCGGATGAGCGTTGAATCACTCAAAAAGTGGTGTTATCTCTACCATAATCTTGAGACGATCCAGCATCTCTTTAGAGTGACATCGAGCCTTGATTCTATGGTCGTCGGTGAGTCCCAAATATTGGGACAAGTCAAAACCGCTTATGACCTGTCGCGTTCATCGGGTGCCGTAGGAACTATCCTCAATCGACTTTTCACCAAAGCCTTCAGTGTTGGTAAACGCGTCCGCTCCGAGACAACAATCACTACGGGTGCTGTTTCCATTAGTTACGCCGCTGTTGAACTCGCCAAGAAAATTTTTAATACGCTTGAAGGCAAAACTGTCGCGATTCTCGGTGCCGGTGAAATGAGCGAACTGACTGCAAAGCATCTTGTTGCAAATGGTGCTTCCAAGGTCATCGTTGCAAATCGCACGTATGCGCGTGCCGTCAAAGTCGCCGAGAAGTTTAACGGGACACCTCTTGCTTATGATAGTAACCTTGATTTCCTCATAGATGCAGATATTGTCATCAGTTCTACTGATGCACCGTATTATCTCATCAATCGACAGCCGCTTGTTGACATCATGCGCAGACGCAAGCACCGATATATGTTTCTCATTGACATCGCAGTGCCACGCGATATTGACCCCGACGTGAGTAAGGTTGATCACGCTTTCCTCTATAATATTGATGACCTTGAAGCTGTTGTCGCCTCCAACCTTCAAGACAGACAGCAAGAAGCTGTCCAGGCAGAACGGATCGTCGCTGAAGAAGCTAAACGGTTCTACAACCAATTACAAGTCTTTCAGGTTAATCCTACAATTAAGGCAATCCATCAGCAGTTTCAACAGGTCGCTGATATCGAATTGCAAGCCTGCTTCTACAAAACAGTACTCTCCGATCAGCAGGAAGCTGCTGTTGCCTCTATGACGCAGGCGATCGTTAAAAAACTGCTCCATCATCCCATGCAAAATCTCCGATGTGCTGTTAACGATGGTGATGCCGACCACGCCCAATATGTCCAAGCCTTACAAGAACTGTTTGAACTGGATGTTAACGATGATAATTCGGAGTAGTAGGTAAATCTATACCTTGGCCACTATATACCCCTTTAAGCCATAAGGAATTTTGATGCAAAACTCGCTCACAATCGGCACACGTGGTAGCCAACTCGCGCGCTGGCAGGCGCAATTTGTTAAGAATCAATTGGAGTCCCATTTCCCGAATCTTGAGGTTCATATACAGATCATCAAAACCACTGGGGACACCCATCCAGAGGCTTCACTCCTTGGACTCGGGAAAGGCGTGTTTACCAAAGAGATTGAAGCAGCACTCTTAACGCGGGATATCGACATCGCAGTCCACAGCCTGAAGGATCTTCCGACAGAATTGCCACAAGGACTGTGCATTGTTGCTATTCCGAAGCGCGAGGATCCGCGAGACGTGCTTATCACCGCCACTGGATTCCCCTTAGAAGATTTACTCGGGGGGGCAAAGATCGGGACCACAAGTCCGCGTCGGAAAGCGCAGCTCCTCGGCATGCGTCCAAATCTGCGGGTCGTTGATGTCCGAGGGAACATCGACACACGGTTACGCAAACTTCGCGAAACTGACCTTGACGGCATTATACTCGCTGCGGCAGGAATCAAACGCCTTCTTGAACCCGAAATTATCACACAATATTTTGATATAGAACGGATGGTTCCCGCTGTCGGCCAGGGTGCCTTGGCGATTGAAGCACGAGAAAGCGATAGGACTGTCGAGGCTTTGCTCGCGCCTCTCAACGACCCACAGACAGCTGCTGAAGTTACTGCTGAGAGAACCGTATTGAAAAGCCTCGGCGGTGGATGCCAAGTCCCAGTGGGTGCGCATGCTTGGCATGTTGATGCTGAACTTTCCCTTATTGCCGCCGTGTGTCACCCGGAGGGAATCCACCGTATTGTAGAGACTGCCACTGGAGCACCTGACGCAGCAAAGCATTTGGGCGAAATCGTAGCCGAAAAACTTCAAAGTGGTGGTGCAGCTGAACTATTGAGGTTATAAAGGAACTCTTGATGAACGCATCTCCAGATAAACCAGACACCGGCATTGTTTATATTGTAGGTGCGGGTCCAGGCGATCGAAAACTTATCACACTCAAAGGTGTGGAGTGTCTCCAACGCGCAGATGTTGTTATCTACGATTTGTTACTGAACGATGCCCTCTTGGAACATTGCCCCGCCCACACCGAGAAAATCCGAGCACCTGACCCAAGAATCCGGGCGACGCGCCAAACTGAACTCAATCAGATGCTTGTTGAACATGCGAAAGCCGGTAAGGTGGTTGTTCGTCTCAAAGGCGGAGACCCTTATATCTTTGGAAGGGGTGGCGAAGAGGCAGTCGCTCTTACCGAGGCGGGTGTTCCGTTTGAAGTTGTTCCGGGGATTACTTCTGCGATTGCCGCATCCGCTTACGCTGGTATCCCCGTCACGCATCGCGATTACGCTTCGTCGGTAGCGTTCGTTACTGGACATTCCGCCGCATTGCGTCCCGATTCAAACATCAATTGGGAGCATCTTGCCACAGCGGTAGATACGCTTGTCATCTACATGGGGGTTGCCCATCTGCAGCAGATCACTGAACGGCTTATAACACACGGCAGAGACCCACAAACTCTTGTGAGTTTGGTCCGTGTGGGGACCACACCACAACAGCAGGTCGTCCAAGGCACCTTGGACGATATTGTTCAAAAAGTCGAAGCAGCCCAACTGGAGAGTCCAGCAGTTATCATCGTCGGTGAAGTCAACCGGCTGCGTGAACAACTCCGGTGGTTTGACACCAAACCGCTTTTCGGAAAACGGATACTTGTTACACGCGCCCGTGCCCAAGCGAGCGGGTTCGCTGAACTTTTGGAGGCAAACGGTGCCGAGGTTATCCAATTCCCTACCATAGAGGTTCAACCTATTGAGAATGTTGATATACCTTCTCCCAAAGGATACGATTGGGTTATCTTTACGAGTGTTAACGCTGTAGAAATCTTCTATGAACGCTTACGCGGAAATGGGAACGATGCTCGTGCATTCGGCACGAGCAAAATCTGTGCAGTTGGACCAAAAACAGTAGAGGCACTAAACCACATCGGAATCCATCCCGACTTTGTTCCATCACACTCCCGTGGAAGTACCATCGCTGCTGAGATAGCGGATGTGCAAGGTAAAAAAGTTCTACTCCCTCGAGCCAAAACCGCTACTGCTGACTTACCCACAGGTTTGCGCGAGAAAGGGGCAATTGTTGAGGATGTCTCCCTCTACGATACCATCAAAGTAGCAAGCGATGGCGATAATAGGCGAGATGAAATTGAAGCAGACCTCTTGAACGGTGGGATTGATCTCGTCACGTTCACCAGTTCCTCAACGGTTACGAACTTCTTAGAGATGTTTCCCGCACACAAACCTGCAATTTTACTCGCTGAGGTCAAGATTGCTGTGATTGGTCCCACAACGCAAAAGACCGCAGTGAAATATGGCGTGCAGGTTGACGTGATCGCAAAAGAAGCCTCAATAGAAAGCCTTGTAGAAGCAGTTATCCAAAAATCGGGAAAACATAAGGCACAAGCACTTTTTGATAGACGGTGATAGTCCCGAAAATCGAATAGTAACCTGCACATAAGACCAACCCAATCTGTTTCCACAACGGAGCCTGTATCTCTGGTGGTAGGAATTTTCGGTTCACGTAAAGCGTATGTAGTGCCGAAAATACAAGGAGATACCCACCAATCGTTGCTGATACCAAGATCATAAAGAACGGTTTGGCGAGGTACATCGCGATGATACCCCAGACAATATAGACCGCCAGAATTGGATAATAAATCCATTTCGCGCTATTTTCACCCAAGTTTCTTGCCCGTCTTACCCCAGTCCAAATAATATCGGTAAAACCGCGCGGCACGCCATCTACACCACCGAGCTGTGTCGAAAACAGCACCCAGAAACCACAGAGCAGGGTGAGATACCACATAATTCTACCGCCTTTTTCCTCAAGTCCCTGCGCTTGCATTGCCGCTGCCGACCACTGTTCCATCTCCTGTCCCTGAGGCACGTACTGCAAGGTCAACATTGCGGGCAACGCGATACCGACGAAACACCCGATCATCCAAATATAATACTGTTCAAACTTGACATATTTCCACCACTCTTTGAACTTCTGTAGGTTTTCGGGTGTAATACGAAACACTTTACCCCAGTGTGAGAGGGTTACGTGCTGTCCACCAATCATGGACGGAATCGCACCGACAAGGCTGCTCATTCCCCACCCTTTATCGCGGACATAATGGGTAATACCGACGTTCCCTAAGCCACCGCTGCCGGCATACGCCGCGAACGCACCGACCAACAGCCAGTTGACCTGCCCGTCTTCTCCTGCAGTCGGGAGTGCTCCGAAACTGAAGAACCCTTTAATAACGCCCCACCAAACTTTCGGCGACACCATAAACAGATCTATGACGACAAGGTAACTGATGATCCAAATCACCATAAAGAGTTGTACTTTTTCAAGCGAGTTATAAATCTTCCCGCCAAATAGCACAATCCCTAAACAAGAAAAAAAGATGAGATATGCGAACACACGGACGGTCCCGCCATCCGCGTCTTGTGGCATATAGCCGAGCCATGCTGCGGCGAGTGCTGTTGCTGCTGTCATCGCCCAGCCGGGCCAGATCCCGAAAAAGTTGATACCTGAATAGAAAGTCATCCAGAAAGGGGCACCCGGTTTACATCGCATATAACCGCTCATCATCGGTTCGCCGGTGTAAAGTGTATAGCGAATTGCCTCTGTGTTCAGGATAACCTGAAGTAAGATGGCGATTGTCGCAATCCAGAGCAATCTACCCCCGTATTGTGCGGTAATCGCAGGACCCAGCAGCCACTCACCACTTCCAATTGAACCGCCTAACGCGATGATGCCGGGACCTAAAATATTCCGAAACGCTTTTCCAAACTGATACGGCGGCGGCGCAGGTAAGTCATCAACCTCCCAATCGGGAAGCGTACCGCCATTTACAGTTTCTTTGGTTTCTGCCATATTATTACCTCCTCTCTTTAGGTTTTGATCGCGAACTGAGACCTTGAGACGTTATTGCCTATTTCTCACCATTCCCAACAGATTGGGACATCTAACTTCTCTGCGAGGTCTGCGAGACCCCGTAAATGGTCTACATGGATCGGAATGCCGTTCTCAAGATAGTTATCGTAGTTATTCCACTCGATTTCACCGGGAAGATAGGCTTGCGCCACACCCTCTGCTGTTTTCGAGGTGTGAATCTTACCGATACCGCGCTGGATTTCCTCGACATACCCTGCGTAATCCGTGAAACTCGCAACATTCAACGCGAAAAAGAAGTGTTCAGATGGGTCGCCTGATTTATTACACGCCATCAAACCACCACATAGAGGACCCGCGAGGATGCCCATGATGAGGGCTAACCCGTAACCACGAGGTCCCGCTGCGGGTGCAAGAAAGCGTCCCTTATCTGGATCGCTCGTCGGTTGACCTGTCTCATCTATAAGCCATCCTTCAGGAATCGGTTTACCATACATTCGGAGTGTGCCGATTTTTCCCCAAGCAGAAACGCCGCATGCCATATCCAGGACGATTGGATGCCAATCACCAACAGGCAAGGCGTAACTCATGGCGTTGTTTGCAACTACCGCCTCCGCACCGCCCGGTGCTACGATAGAGGCACCCCCCGTGTTCGTTGTCGAAAACCCGATCATCTGTTTTGATGCCGCCATAATCGAATAGCACGCCGCTGCCCCGAAATGTCCAGCGTTGCGAACACCTGCCGCCGCAATACCCGTTGTCTCGGCTTTTGCTATCGCTGTTTCCATTGCCAACGTGCTTGCAAGATGTCCGATCCCGTTATCGCCATCAACGACAGCAAAACTCGGTCCATCCGTTGCAATGCAAAGTTCAGGTTTCGCGTTCATCTTACCATCAAGAACGAGATTGAGGTAGCCGGGCAAAGCACGTGTCCCGTGTGAATGGACACCGCGTAAGTCGGTGAGCACCTGATGTCTCGCGATTGTTGCCGCATCTTCCGAACGGAGACCTGCCTTTTCACAAAGCGTTTGAGCGAAATCCCGTAACTTCGCTGAATTTACCACAATTTCCTGCATAACATCTTCTCCAATCGTGAATTATCTGCCTATTTTACCAGAGGAGGTGTTATAGATCAAGCATAATCAAATTGGACTAACGCGTACTGTCCTCTTTCTTTTGAAAATTTCGCTCGTTTAACGCTACAATTAGTCAGTGATAGCACCCACAATCTGAAGGTTGGGGCTTCGGCTTCGTAGACAGTGCGGTTTTCTCAAAGAGGAAACCGTCTTAATCCGTCTCCATCCGCAGGCAATTCCCTGTAGTCTTCTACAGGCATATCGTTAGGTAACGGCTATCCCTGCCTGTAATATGTTTACAGCAGCGTTGATGTCTCTATCGTGGTGCGTGCCACATTCAGGACATAGCCACTGCCTATCAGAGAGTGTTAGGCTTTCGTTGTGAAAACCACAGTTAGAACAAGGTTGCTCGTAGCCGTCCACTGCCCTATCTGAACAAACTCACGCTTATGCTTTTGACACTTATACTTCAATATCTCAACAAATTGGTAGAAGGCGAGGTCGGAGACCTTAAGTCCCCACAAGCGTTTCATGCCATCAAGGTTCAGAGTTTCAAGCACAATCGTATCAAACTTTTTGCAAAGTTTAGAGGCGAGTTGCCACTGAAAGTCTCTGCGTTGGTTGTTGATTTTCCGATAGAGACGGGCGAGTTGTCTCACGCAACGCCACCAACCGTGAGAACCCCTAACCTTACGCGAAAGACTTTTGTTGAGAGACTGAAGTTGCTTCAAGTTAGATTTCAAAGGTTGTGGGTGCTGTATCTTCTCACCCGTGCTCAGTGTCAAATATGCGTCTTTCATACCAAAGTCTGCCCCAACGCTCTTACCCGTTGCTGGCAGCGGTCTAAAATCCGTATAGGTCGTTATGATGTAAAGCCAATAGTCCCCGCAGTTATCACGTTTGATTGTAATACGATTGATACTTCCATGCCACTGGCGGTGCTTATGAAACGTATAAGACACTTTATCAAACTGCCACTTACATGTTTTTGGATTCCATTTACGAAAAGTCAACGTAATGCGGTTGTTCTTCAAAGACCACCCCGCATGTCCGGGATATGTTATAGACTTGAATTTGTGTTTCGGTTTCCTTTTCGGCTTACCCCCAAGTTTGTTAAAGAAACGTTGATATGCAGTATCAATACGCCTCAATTCTTCTTGTATTGCTTGAGACGGCAATGCTTTCCAATGCGGGTGTGTTGTCCGTTTCAAATAGGTAAGGTGTGCAGACATGGCATGGTAGTTCGCATACGGCAGCCCATCTTTATATCGCTGGTCTTGCCACCTATGGAAATAGTCATGCACTTGCCACATATCGTCAAGCAGGTTGCCGATACGGATACAATTAGACTGATTGCCAAACTTATATTTATACGTTTTCATGGTATATCGTGCATCGTGTCCTTAACCCCTGCAAAGTAGGTAGGCAGACACATTGCCATGCGACAATGCTTTGCATGTCTGCCAACACGATACTTTAATGATACCATATTTTTTAGACGAATGTCAAATCTTTTTTCAACGACAAAACCCAACGTCCGTCTACATCCCCTACCTAAAGGCAGGGGTCTTGACGGAAAGATTGATAAAGAAACAGTGCAGGAGGAAACAGACATGCGAAAATCCAGATTTTTCACCCGACGCATTGCCCTAAAAGCAAACACGACAGACGGAAAACTATATCTTGTGCCTCTCATTCTTATCTTTACATACTCAATCTTTTTTTCCTGCCTGAATCCATTGCAACCAGTGGATAGTGCACAGGAACAAGAGATAAAAGCGGAACTGAAAGGTCGTTCATTTCGGCAATTTGATCCGTCTAAAGACGCGAATAAGAGAAAAGGGGTTATCATTGATTTCTTTGATGGTGTTAGTCTCTGGGCACAGTATGCTGAAGGTCCAATTGCCCTAAACGAGTGGGAGATTTCAGCCGAGGATTATCGTATTGAAAAGGCGGGTTCGGAATACAGAATTTATTTTCAGACCCCTCGTTCAGAGCAGATACTCCCAACACAGTGCAACAACTGCATTGAAATTTCTGGCATCTCCATTTCGATTCGTGATCTTTTCGATAGTAAGAAGATGAGATTCAAGTTGAATATTAGCAATGATGATTTTCCGCGCCCATTTCCGGTGTTTAAGTCGTGGACCAAGTTTATAGAAGATGAGTATTTTGATTGAGTTGTTATTGGAAAATTTACGGGTTTGAACTTATCCCATAGAATCAACAAAAACTCAAAACGAGATACTCAAACCTAACGCTAATAAACTCTTGACGTGAGGTGCTGTTTCAGGCTAAAATTGGCAGCGGAGGCTAACATCTATGTTGCAAAAAGGCGTATCGTTTCCTGTCTTTCTCCTTGTTATTTTTTTCAGTGTCGTGTGGGATGCAGTCGCGCAAACGCCTCAAGATTTATATGCGCGCGGTATGCAAGCCGCACGGCAAGGTGAATATTCGCAGGCACTCCAATATCTTCACCGCGCCGTCGATTTACATCCTGAATTTGCCAAAGCACACGCCGCTTTAGGCACAGTTTACCTCCAACTCGGTGACTTTCCCGCATCTGAGAAGGCACTTACACGTGCCCTGCGTATGGCCCCTGATCTGGTTCAGGCTGAATCCAATCTCGCCTTGCTCTACGCGAGAACGGAACGCTTTGATAATGCTATCGGCGTTTATCAAGATCTTATTCAAAAGCACCCCGAATCATTGCAAGTATGGCTCGGTATCGCATCTGCCTATCAGCAGGCGGATCGATATGAAGACGCAATTGAAGCCTATCAGGAAGGTCTTAAGCGTTCCCCTAACCATACCGCCGCGATGAGCAATCTCGCCTCCTGTTATGAAGCCGTCAAACAGGAGGCACAAGCAATCCGCTATTACAAAGCCGCCTTGGCACAAGAACCGAATCTCCCGATGGCAAATGGGAATTTGGGGGCTATCTATCAAAAACAGGGAGAATTGGATAAGGCACTCCCGCTTTTAGAAAAGGCTGTCCGGGCGGATCCGCGGTTTACTGCTGCACGGTACTGCCTCGGCTTGGTTCTCACGAAAAAGCGTAAATTCCAACGCGCCGCTGTAGAGTACCAGCAGGTTATCGCGCAGCAGAGCGATCACGTAGGGGCATATTATAACCTTGCTCAAGCATTCTTCCGACTCAAGCAACGAGAAGAGGGAAAGCGGGCAATGGAAATCTACCGTCGACTCAATACAATCGCACAGGAGATTGAAGACCGCGAACGCGCTATTCTCATTGAACCGAATAACCCGCTAAAACAGTATCAACTTGGGCTTGTTTATGCGAAATATGGGAAGATTGACAAAGCAATCTCGGCGTTTCGGGCAGCCTTAGCGTTGGATGCCAACGCACATTACGCACTAAACGCCTTAGCGCGGCTTTACATTTTGCAAGGGGTCGAATTGCAGGATGCTATCGCACACGCCGAAAAAGCGTTTCACCTCACACAATCACCACAATATATGCAGACACTCGCTTTGGCTTATTTTCAAGCAGGCAAGCGTGAAAACGCCCTAAAAGCAATTCAGACCGCAATCGAAATGGATCCCGAAAACGATGCTTTTCGACAGACGTTAACAAAGATGAAGGAGGCAGATGAAAAGACGAAATAACGCTATAAATATCTGTCTATTTGTCCTCATCGCGATTTTTGTGCTAAGTGATGCAACTTCACCTGCAGCATCGGACACAGGTATTCAGTTTGTTGATGTAACACAGGAGGCGGGTATCCACTGGAAGCACACAGACGGACGGAGTGGACGGAAATATTTTATGGAGACGCTCGGTTCGGGTGCAGCTTTTTTTGATTACGACGCTGATGGTGATGCCGATTTGTATTTCGTTGATGGCGCACCGCTCCCCGGATATGTCCCTGAAGAAATACCGACCAATCGGCTCTATCGCAGCAACGGGGACGGCACGTTCACGGATGTTACCGAAATAGCCGGAGTCGGAGATACCGGTTACGGACACGGATGTGCTGTCGGCGATTACAATAACGACGGGCACTTGGATCTCTATGTCACGAACTACGGCACGAATCGGCTCTATCGCAACAACGGGGACGGCACGTTCACGGATGTCGCCGAAATCGCGGGTGTGACCGAGCCGCGGTGGAGTACCAGTTGTGCGTTCGCTGATTATAACCGTGATGGGGACCTTGATATCTACGTCGTTAACTACATCGTTTTTGACATCGCTGAGAATCCGTGGTGTGGACTTAAAGAAAAGGGAATTCGTGCCTATTGTGAACCCGATAATTTCCCCGCCCAATCCGATACGCTTTATCGCAATAACGGTGATGGCACGTTTACCGACGTTACCAAATCTGCCGGAATTTACAATACGACTGGCAAGGGATTAGGCGTTGTCTGGGGCGATTATGATAATGACGGGGCACTTGATATCTATGTCGCGAATGATTCTACAGAGAATCTTTTCTATCGCAATAACGGTGATGGCACTTTTGAGGAGATCGGTTTTATGGTGGGTGTCGCACTCAGTGAGGATGGTGCTCCTGAAAACGGTATGGGAACCGCATTTGGCGATTGGAATAACGATGGATGGTTTGATCTCACTGTCACTAATTATGCTGACCAGACGAATACCCTCTATCGTAACGATACAGACGGTTTTTTCACAGACGCAACTACCACCACAAAAACGGCACAGATTACCTATCCATACCTCGGTTGGGCAACCGCCTTCATTGATTATGATAACGATGGGTATCAAGATCTTTTTGTCGCTAACGGACATCTGCACGAGAATCTTGCTGAACTCGGACAGGAAGGCACTTACGGGCAGCGCAATCTCTTTTTCAAAAATAACCGAGATGGTACTTTTACTGAATCCTCTGAAGCCCTCGGTGCTGGTATGAAGTTGGAAGACGTAAGCCGTGGGGCTACCTTTGCAGACTACGATTTAGATGGCGATATTGATATTGTTGTAACAAATTCCAACGCGCCCCCTCGACTGCTCCGTAACGACGGTGGGAACCGAAAGAATTGGCTACAGATTCGCTTGATCGCAGCAAACGGTTCTACCGATGCAATTGGCACACGTGTTAAGGTAACGACCGGCGAACTTACACAGGTACGTGAGGTGCAGAGCGGAGATGGTTATCTCTCGCAACGGGATCTCACGCTTCATTTCGGAATAGGGGATTATGAACGCGTAGACAGTATTGTAGTCCGTTGGCAAAACGGGGTCGAACAGTTAATCAGCGGTGTCACTGCGAATCAGATACTGCTGCTTGAGGAAAGTGGAAATGAATAGCGTGGAAGATGCACTTGAACGCCATTATTGGAAAGCAGTGACTTTACTCGTGATACTGATTTTGGCTGGCACTGGCTTTTGGGGAGTGCGGCGGTTCGCACCAGCAGTGTTTCTCGGTAAGCCGGATCTAATTGCTGTGCCAAACACCGAACACCCGCAAGATAGCACGACAAAATCTTCCGTATCCAACAAACCCGCGCTTCTCAATATCAATACCGCCTCTGCGGAAGAACTCCAAACCCTTCCTAATATCGGGGAGCAGAGGGCGGAAAGAATTATCCACCATCGCACACAGCACGGTGATTTCACCAGTGTAGATGCCCTCCAAGATGTCAAAGGTATCGGACCGAAGACTGTAGAGAAACTCAGACCCTTTGTTGATGCCAAGTAGTTATCGGTTAAGAGCCATTATTATATCTTTCTCTGTGAAAATGTAGTGTACAGGGATGTCCCACGTTTGCGGGAATGTATCTTCGACAATCTGCACCTGATACGCCAATCCTACCCTAACAGCATCTGGACACTTCGCAAGAAACCTATCATAGAAACCCTTGCCGTATCCGAGGCGATAGCCCTTAGCATCGAAAGCGATACCAGGGGCGATGATGAGCTGCAGCTGCGAGGTTGGGAGAATTGGGCAGGTCGCATTCGGTTCTAACAGACCGTAACGGTGCTGAACGAGTTCTGTTTTGGGGTCCCGAATCTGACGAGGTGTGAGTTCTAACTGGTATGTATCTACTACAGGCGCGCAGGCTATTTTCTCTTGGTGAAGCAGGATATCCAACAAACCGAACGTTTCTACTTCACTTTTCATGCTCAGATAGAGCATCACAGTATCGAAACCTTCGTTCTGTATCCAACTGACAAGGGAATTGATGATCCTTCGGCTGAGTGTTGTTCGGACTTCTTGCGCGAGCCTATCGCGACGCTGGAGGGTTTCGGCGCGGATACGTTCCCGTTCCATTTCTCGTTCCATTTACTACTTGTGATACCGCACTTTTCCGCAAACTTCTATGGTATCAACAATCGCCATGATGACGGCATCAACCGGTTTGTTGCTGGTCGCATCGGTCTGCCGCGCTGAGCTACCGGTCGCGATAAGCACAATCTCACCGATACCCGCACCGACCGCATCCACGGCGACCGTATATTTGCGGTCAACCTCACCGTTTAAATCTACGTCTTGGACAACCATCAGTTTGCTGCCAATCAATTTTTCATCTTTCTGCGTTGCGACGACTGTCCCTGTAACTTTTCCAAGGATCATTTAAAAACCTTTCACATTAGGTGTATCTTTTTTTCATCACCGAATTTGAGATAGTTCACTTTGGTCTGTCTATGATAATTATACACAAAATTCGTTGAAATTTCAAATCATAATCTAAAGTCTATCTCAGCGCGCTGTTTTTTCGAGGTTCTCTGTGTCTCAGAAAAGTGCATCCAAAAATATGTATAAACAGTTGGACCATTTTGGGTTGTTAGTTGTTGGTATGTTACAAACGCGTTTTCGTTAAGAGATGGGTGTATTATCCAACATCTGAAAACCCAGGTTCATTTAGTTTTCCAAAAATTTTTCTCTGGATGCCCGGATTTAGTCTGCGGATAGACTAAATCCGTTCCTTGTATTACATTTCCATTCCTTGTATTACATTCTTGTTTGGGGAAAGTGTGCTATCCCGAATAAATTCGGGCATCTGGACACAGAAAGGCTTCACATAGACAAACTTAACTCTTAAAACTAAATAGCCCTGTCTGAAAACCAAGTGAAATTGAAAACAGACACATAATGTGTTAAACTATTTATAATTGTAGTTTTTGCCATCTTCTTTCCGAATGTAATGCTAACCTGAATCGGAGGACAACTTGAGCCGAAATCACGCGGATATCATCGTTATCGGTGGGGGCATTATCGGGTGTGCTATTGCTTACAACCTCGCTAAACGAAATATCCAACCGCTTCTCATCGACAAAGCTGCTACCGTCGGTACAGAAGCCTCATGGGCAGGTGCAGGGATTCTCACCTCGCACGCCTCAACATACGAACCGTATCCAGAACTCTGTCGCGCCAGTCTTGCCCTCTACCCGGCGTTAGCGGAAGAACTCCGCGCAGAGACGCATATAGATGTTGAATTCATTCGATCTGGAACGCTCTCAGTATTCTTCAACCCGGATGATGCCGCAGGACTCATCGGTCTCGCGGACCGCCGTGTAAAGAACGGTTTTTCAGCGGAGGTCTTGACAGCCGAGCAAGCGTGGGAATTAGAACCAGCCCTTTCACAATCAATTGTCGGTGCGGTGCTGTTTCCTGAAGATGCACAGGTACGCAACCCGAAGGTGGTGACCGCACTCGCAAAGGGTGCGGCGAAATTTGGGGCGAAATTCCAATTGGGAAATCCTGTCACCGGCTTCATTCGAGAAGGCGAACGCGTTATTGGGGTTGTTGTGAACGGTGAAACCTTATACGCTGACACATTTGTGATTGCCAACGGATGTTGGGCAGGTGAACTTACTGCGGACCTGGGTGTTCCGATGCAAATTGGGCCCGCCAAGGGACAGATAGTGCTCGTTGAAGCGATGCCACCGCTTTTCGAGCGGACAATTGATGGACTCGGCATCTACATCGTTCCGAGAGTAGATGGTAAGATACTGCTCGGTGCCACCGTCGAATTCGTCGGCTACGACAAAAGCACAACGGTCGATGGTACTAAACAGATGATTGATGCAGCGGTCGCTATTTCACCTCAGTTAGCGCAAGCTACCTTTGTCCAAACGTGGGCAGGCTTGCGTCCGTATGCCAGGAAAGGCCCCCTTCTCGGCTATCTACCCGGATACGACAACGTCGTCTTGGCATCCGGACATTTCAAAAACGGGATTCTTCTCGCGCCGATCACCGGGAAGGTTATAGCGGAACTCCTCACGACTGGGGAACCTTCATTGTCACTGGAACCGTTTCATCCAACTGGGGTGTAAGGAATATCTCTACACATATCTTCAAACGTAGCAGCAGCGGTCTAAGTATTTTTTTTAATTTTAAATGAATTTTTTCAAAGTTTATGGATTAAACTCTTAATAGTTTTTTATGGTGAAACGAAAAAGGCGGTTAAATACCGCCCCTAATCTGATGATTTAACCTGAAAAGGAGAGGTTATAAAATGCGTCAATACATTTTATGTTTAGCAGAGGCAATGCCTCACGATTGGAGAATTGGTAGAAGTGTATGGAGTAGCGGGACCGGAGGAAAAGTGCGAAATTGTAATTTAGGAGACCGCACCTCCTTGAAAGCGCGGGCATTTAACACTGCCAGTGCGTTCCGTTGTTGGATTAAGACTCGATTCTGGAGAAGGCACAGACCGAGGAGCGAACAAGCAGGCATCCTCCACTATGGAAGGAGGGGAGGATTGCGCGCCTTCGCTTGATACGCTCCTCTTTGAGGAGACAAGCATGTTACAGACTGATGAGCAGTTGATGCTCTCTGTGAAAGACGGAAACAGAGACGCATTCCGAATTCTAACCGAACGTCATTACGCAAACACTTTAAACTTTATCTATAGGTTCGTCAAGAACCGACCGCTTGCGGAAGATCTTTGTCAAGAGACGTTTCTACGGTTATGGCGCTGCGTACCAACGTATCGCCCAATCGCAAAATTCAGAACCTTCCTTTATCACATTGCCAAAAACCTCTGTTTGAAGCAGTTGGCAAAAGAGAAAAGGAAACCTCAAATAGAATCATTAGATGTACATTATGGAGATGATGATGAAAACTTTCACCCAATCGTTGTTGCTACCGCAGACACACACTGTTCACCAGAGGCACTGCTCATTGCCAAAGAGACTTATGAGGCGATTCAGGCTGCAATCAATAAACTGTCGAAGGAACACCAAGTCGTGTTTCGGCTAACAGAACTTCAAGGATTATCTTATCAAGAAGTTGCTGAGATCGTCCAATGTCCGATTGGCACTGTTGCCTCCCGCAAAAATGCTGCGCTTCGGCAGCTTCAAAAGTTTTTGGCACCTTATCGGGCAGCCTATGACTGATAATCTTTAGGCTTAAAATATATAACCTTTTGGCACTCTGGCATCCGATCTCGCGCCAGAGTGCTTTTTTAATAGGAGTCGCTATCGAAGAGATGAAGCCACACATTACTATTATTACGCTTGGTGTTGCAGACCTGCAGCGCGCCATTAATTTTTATCAGAACGGATTGGGATTGCCGCGAAAAAATGAATCGGAGAGTATCGCATTCTTTGATATGACTGGAACAATACTTGCCCTCTATCCGAGAGACGCACTCGCTGAAGATATTACAATTTCGCCCGAAGGCACCGGCTTTCAAGGATTTACACTCGCACATAACGTCGCCTCTCCCGAAGAAGTAGATTTAACTTTAGCAGAGGCAGTCGCTGCTGGGGCTGAACTTGTGAAACCTGGACAGGACGCATTCTGGGGTGGCTATTCAGGTTACTTCAAGGATCCTGACGGCTTCTATTGGGAAGTTGCGTACAATCCCTTTTTGTAAATAATTCAGTAGACAAGTAGGATAAATTGGTGTATGATATGAGATGGATTAAACAGGAAAACCAGCCACTTTGTTTTCCAACCTTCAGATCACGCATAGGGACATAACACAATGCAAAGCACCCCCTCTGAAGTCAAGGCACTTACTTTCGATGTCTTCGGCACAGTTGTAGATTGGTATAGTTCAATTGTCGCTGAGGGTGAAAAATTTGGAGAGACCCACGGTATTGATATTGATTGGGCACAATTTGCTCTGAAATGGCGTGCCGGATACGGACCCGCAATGAATAAGGTGCGACAGGGTGAATTACCGTGGCAGAACATTGACGCACTACATCGACTGATTTTGGATGCTCTTCTTGATGAATTTGGTATTACCGATTTGAGTGAAGCCGATAAAGACCATTTAAATCGAGTCTGGCATCGGCTCAAGCCGTGGCCCGATGCTGTCAGTGGCTTAACGCGGCTACGCAGGCGATATATTGTTGCTACACTCTCTAACGGCAACGTCGCACTGCTAACGAATATGGCAAAATTTGGGGGAATTCCTTGGGACTGTATCCTTTCTGCCGAATTAACGGGGCATTATAAACCAGACCCTGAAGTTTACCAGACCGCTGCCTCTCTGCTCGGCTTGTCTCCGAATGAAGTCATGATGGTCGCTGCACACGCTGGCGACCTTCGAGCCTCCCAAGCCGTCGGTTTTCAAACGGCACTCGTGCCGCGTCCTTTAGAATATGGACCTGGTAGGGTTCAGGAAGTCACTGCGCATCCGTCTGACTTGGTCGCCAATGATTTTAATGAATTGGCAGATCTATTAGGAATAGCATAGTCTGTAAGGAGCACCGAAAAGGTCCAAGCCTATCTGGATGCCGGAACCCAAATGGTATGGGTTGTTGAATCTGTCATGAAAACAGGAACAGTATATCGTTCTAAAACAGACATTAAGGTGTTTACGGATACCGACACGCTTGCCGGTGAGGATGTCGTGCCGGGGTTTTCTTGTCAAGTTGCCCAACTTTTTGAATAGGATACGGTAGGAGGTCGCGAGCTGGAGCTCACTCCTACAGAAGAATTGGAGAGTACATATATTATGGACAAAATCCGAATTGCTTTTATCGGTTGTGGTGGAATGTCGTCGCAATTGCAACAGTGTATACCGATGGTGCCAGCGTTTGAATTTGTCGCTACCTGTGACCTTGTTGAAGAAAAAGCAGCATCCAATGCCCGGAGGTTCGGCGCACTCCGTCATTACACGGATTACAACGAGATGTTTGAGAATGAAGATCTCTACGCCGTTGCTGTTGTCGGTAGACCCGAGGATAAACTGCATCGAGACATCGGTATCGCGTGTCTCCAACGCGGGTATCACATCTACACTGAGAAGCCTCCGGCGACCACTGCTGAAGGCGCGAAAATGCTCGTTGATGCGTCAAATGAAACCGGTAAGACAGGTATGGTAGGCACCATGTGGCGACATGCCCCGGCGCACCAGATTGCCAAGCAGTTGATGGATGAAGAAGAGTTCGGCGCGGCATGTCAATATCATACTCGCTATCTTGCACCAGGTCCGCGTCTCCAAGAGGCGGGATCCCCGTTTGCGTGGCCCTTCATGCTCGATCAGGTAATCCATCCGACCGATTGCATGCGTTTCTTTATGGGACAAGTCAGTGAAGTTTACGCGACGGGGACTGTTGACGCCGCATCCAGTACTGTGTCGTTGTCTGTGAACCTCCGCTACGAGAACGGCGGCATCGGTACAATGACGCTCGGCACCGGTCCGGTTTTGGAAGCAATGGTTTTCATTAAAGGCACTGGCAATCAAGCAATTCAGGTTTTAGAGACGCGCCAATTGCGCCGTTACCGTATGCCGACATGGCTCGGTGAAGGTGGTGGGTATGCTGATACACCAACTGAAGAGTGGGATCTCAACACCGCATACCACGGTATTGGCAGACCCGGCTATCTCGAAGAGATGCAACATTGGGCAAAATCGTTACAAGGAGGCACGCAACCGCATTCCAGCCTCGAGGATGCCTATCAGAACATGCGCGTTTTGGAGGCGATTAGCCGTAGTGTTGAAACTGGAGAGGTTGTTTCAATTTCTGTGTAACCTCTAAAATAAATAGACGTATTTAGAGGTTTTATCTAATGGAGGTAGACAATGAGACAAGTATTTATTTACCCGGGCGAAGATGGCTACTGGATTGCTGAGTGCCCCAGTTTGCCCGGTTGCATCAGTCAAGCTGATACCAAACAAGAGGCGGTTAGCAATATCAGGGAAGCGATTCAGGGCTACATCGTTGCGCTTCAAGCAGATGGATTGCCGGTTCCCGATGAACACTTTGAGGCATTATTATTAGCCGTATGAGTAGGTTACCACGAATTTCAGGGCAAGAATGTATGAAAATACTTGCTAAGGTTGGTTTTTACCTAAGGCGACAGCATGGCAGCCATCTGATTTTGCGTCGTGACAATCCGTTCGCTCAAGTCGTTGTGCCCAATCACAGAGAATTAGACCGAGGGACTTTGCGAAGTATTATCAGGCAAGCACAACTCGGAGTCAATGAATTTGTAAGGTTACATTCATCTAAGTAGTTTTATATCCATTATGGTTGCGATGCATCGCAGAAAGGGAATATAAGAACGATTATGAACTGGTCACCGCGTGTAAAACCTATCAAAATCCGTCAGCTCTACCGATATGCTCGACTCGGTATCTATGAAGATACATTGCTACACGATGTCGGTTGGGAACTTCACGCTCGCTGTGCAGACATCGCCACAGTCGCCGATGTTTATCGCGAGGGGTGTGTGCCGTGTCCAAAATGCGGAACGAAGATCACGCGCCGGATTGACCCGCTCTTTAGTAAAGGTGAAGGTGGTACTCGCGAACACTGGTTTCGCTGTCCCCACTGCACCGGACGACTCCTCTGGCGCGACTGCCGTCAAGCACTCCGAAATACTCCCCGATGTTTCGACTGTCGCGCCGTTCTACAGAAAGAAGTTGTGCTGCGATGCGCCTGCGGTAAAACATGGTCCCAGGAAGCCTATAAGCAATCGACGAGAACCCGTGTCCTCTTACCGTGTCCGCACTGTCTTGAGCTCGTCCGCAGACCCGATACACCGCCGAGGGATCGCACCACTAAAAATCGGCGATCCGAGCCTGAGTTGCAATGTCCTAAATGTCAAAGCGTCGCACGCCATCAGCACGGCAATATCGAATGTACAGCTTGCGGTTACAAACGGCGATGGCGGGATTACCGCAAGAGTTTAAAAAAGAAAGACGAAAAACTTGAATGTCCGAATTGTGAACATACCTTCAGATGGCAGGCATGGCGTAAAAGTGTTCGCTCCCTGAGGACTGGGAATCCACAACCCGCGCGTGATTTTGTTGAAAAATGGCGCAAGTGCCGCACGCCACAACAACGTATGATACAAATTGATACACTACTCCAAACCTTACACGGCAGAGGTCCGTTGGCTCCGTTATTTATTGATAGCGGTGAACATAAAATCCGCGAGATGCTTGACGATTTAGCATCGTAAGTTTTTAAACGTTACCCCGAGATACATGTTATGCAAGATTCTATTACTAAACCGCAATGGGCAGAGGAAAATTCCCAAGATTTCATTGACTATGGAGAATACTTCGTCCCGGACAGAGAGATCCAAATCGACTGCATCTGTGAAGTGATTCCGTCTCCATCGAAACCCGCTTATATTTTAGATCTCTGTTGCGGGACAGGACTTCTTACGCGTGCGCTCTTGGATAGGTTTCCTGAATGCCACGTCTACGGTTTAGACGGTTCCCCAACAATGCTTGCCTACGCAGAAAAGGCACTTGCCGCTTACGGGGAGCGTTTTAAGACACGCCTGTTCGATTTAGCTGCAACCGATTGGCGAGAATTGCCTGTGCCCGTCCATGCTATTGTATCTTCGTTGGCGATCCATCACTTAGACCCTGTTGAAAAACAGACGCTGTTCAAAGATATAGCATCGCTCCTGATGCCGGGTGGCAGTTTCATTATCGCTGATCTAACCGAGCCGATGGACCCTTTTGGACAAAGGCTGGCAGCGAAGGCGTGGGACGCAGCCGTGCGTCAACGTTCAATGGATATCGATGGTGACCTGAGCGGTTATGAGCAATTCCGTGAACTCGGCTGGAATCATTACGCGCAATCCGAACCCGACCCGGATTCGATTGATAAACCCTCATCCCTATTCGATCAACTTAAATGGCTTGATGAAGCCGGGTTTGTTGGTGTTGATGTATTCTGGATGAAGGCAGGGCACGCTATCTTCGGAGGTCGCAAGCCGAACCCAGAATCGGAATGAACGATTACTAATCGAAATCAACAACTCAGGGGGAAAACCATGAAAGTTTTGTTTTTTATCACTCTTGTTATCGGTTTGGTAATGCCTATTGGCACGCTTTGGGCGCAGAATCTGGCACTGGAATTAGACGGGGCAACAGCTATCGAAGTGCCAAACAGTGACAGTTTAAATCCCAAAACCGCGATAACGATAGAGGCGTGGATGAACATGAGCAAACCTGTCGGTGAGTGTCTTGCAAAAGACTGGGGTGGCCAAAGAGACTACATCTTTCCAGAGATCGTCCAAAACGGAACTGGATTACGATTTGTCCTTTGGCCCGGCACAAAAATCCTTGATGTACCTGGGTTGAAACCGAACGAATGGCAGCATGTCGCTGGTGTCTGGGACGGTAAAGAGATGCGGACATATATTGATGGGGAGGAAAAGGGTGCCTTACCCTTCGAGGCAAAGGAATTAGCGGCAACCGAGGCTTCGCTGTATATCGGTGTCGGTGATAGTCAAAATTGGTTCTGTACAGGTGCCATTGATGAAATTCGTATCTGGGAAGTTGCTCGCACCGAAGAAGAGATCAATGAATTCATGATGAAGGTTCTCAACGGCGATGAACAGGGTCTCAGCGCTCACTATACTTTCGATGGGGGCAACGCCGATGATAACACCAAAAACGGGAACGATGGCAAGGGTGGATTTGGCAAGCCAGATTATATTGATGTCACCAATGCCCTGGACCTCGAACCACTTTCCGTTGACCCGGAAGATAAGTTGACGATAACGTGGGCATGGGTAAAACGTACCCGATAACCAGTTTTGAAATGACGAGTGTTTTATCCACTTTCAAATTAGGAGATGCTTTGGTTCGTAGTAGGGCAATTCATTGCCCGTTGTTGATCTACACACATGCGATAAATCTCACTATTATGAACCTACACTCACTAAAATTCAAAATGAATAGAACACTGGGTGAGGTGCTAATGTGCCAAAAGACGAACACCGAATGCAAGTCATAAACGATGAATTTCTGCGACGAATGGTGAAACTCCGGATTGCTCCCGGGCCCGTGGGTGATGATGTACCTGAATGGACAAACGATGGTATTGAAGAGCTTCCTGGATTCTTCAATTCAACCGCTGATATCTGGGATCAAAAGTTTGGCGCGGAACCCGATGATCCGTTCTATCAAGCTGTCGCCCTTCAGATACCACTGACAGATGAACCGATTGATATTCTGGATCTTGGTTGTGGGACAGGGATTCAACTTGAGTTTGTTTTCGCAAGGGCACCCAACGCCAAAGTTACAGCGATTGATAGAGCACCTAACATGCTTAAGCAGCTCCGCGCCAAATTCGCTGATAAAACTGAACAATTGAGATTGCAGCAAGGTTCTGTGTTGGAACTTACATTTGGGCATCAGGTATATGATTACGCTATTTCTACACTGACTATGCATCATTTCCTTCCAGAACGAAAAGTCGCCATATATACAAAGGTGAGAGAGGCTTTACGAACGACTGGTACCTACGTTGAAGGTGATCAGGCAACCACAGTTGAAGGGGAAAAAGAGATACTTTATTGGTACAACAGATGGATTGCGAAACTACCGGGTGGTGACCGCGCTGAATGGAATTACGACATCACATTATCCCCAGAGACACAAGTCTACATTCTTCGGGAATCAGGTTTCTCTGAGGTCCAACTTACGTGGAACCACCCATCGAAAGGTGCTGTGTATGTTGCTAAATATTAGGGTTAAAAATGGATTGTAACCTCTTGAGAAATTAACTTTAAGGAATAAAAATTGTATCAACTATCAGAAGAAATTCTTGCGTTCTATAGACAAACGCAAGAAGCGAACAGACTTACAACCAACCCCAAAGGACAATTGGAATTCATACGCACCCAAGAGATTATCACACGCTATTTGCCCACACCGCCAGCAGTAATCTTAGACATCGGTGGCGGCTCGGGGCCGTATGCTTGTTGGTTAGCAAAGGCTGGTTATGAAGTCCATCTCGTGGATCCAGTAGATTTACATATTGAGCAGGCGAAAGAAGCCTCAACCCAACAACCCGAACATCCGATTGCCAGCATATCGCTTGGCGACGCGCGGGCACTGCGTTTTTCGTCTATGTCTGCGGATGCCGTTTTGTTGTTGGGTCCGCTTTACCATCTCACTGATAAAAGTGAACGGCTGCTTGCGCTGGGAGAAGCATATCGTGTATTACGAAAAGGTGGCGTTATGGTTGCCGCCGGTATCTCACGCTTTGCATCTATGCTCGACAGTTTTTTTGAGGATCGATTCGAGAATCCTGTTCACGTGGACATCGTTCAAAACGACCTTGAAACGGGTTACCATCGCAACCTGACTGAGAATCTTAAGTACTTTACAGATGCGTACCTTCACCGTCCCGAAGCACTCAATTCTGAAGTCGTTGAAGCCGGTTTTCAACATCAAGCGACACTTGCTGTAGAAGGACCGGCGTGGCTTTTTGAGTCGTTTAAAGATTATTGGACAGACCCCGACTTGCGTTCCGTCGTTTTAGATTTGATTCGCAAAGTTGAAGCAGAGTCTTCGATACTCGGTATGAGTGCACACATTCTCGCGATAGGAACGAAATAGGATGATATAATTTGCCGCTATCCGCTGGTGAGGTTTCCCAACCTCACCTTATAGTGTATGAGTTAAGGTGGTTAATAATGCCCGAAGATCAGGTTGTTGACAAGACAAAAACACTCGTCACAGTTGAGTCGCTTCAGACAGACTTTAAAGCACTCGGTATCGAAAAGGGAATGGTCTTATTAGTCCATTCCTCCTTGAGTGCGGTGGGGTGGGTCTGCGGCGGTGCTGTCGCTGTTATCCTCGCCCTTCAGGAAGTCTTAGGCAAAACGGGCACACTCGTAATGCCGACCCATTCAACCGATCTCAGCGATCCGAGCCAGTGGAAAAACCCGCCTGTCCCTGAGTCATGGTGGCAAACCATACGCGAGACAATGCCCGCCTACGATCCCAATTTGACCCCTACCCGTTCAATGGGCAAAATCGCCGAAACCTTCCGAAAACAAAACGAGGTTCTTCGCAGCGCGCACCCGCAGAGCTCGTTTTGTGCAAGCGGGCCCCAAGCATCTTACGTCGTAGAGAACCATTCTATAGCGTTTAGTATGGGCGAGAATTCGCCGCTTGCCAGAATCTACGATTTGGAGGGTTTTGTCCTGCTTCTCGGTGTCGGACATTCGAGCAATACCTCTATACATCTCGCAGAATACCGAGCGGATTTCCCAACCAAGCGCGTTGTCCCGGAGGGTGCCCCAATCTCACAGGCGGGTTCAAGGGTCTGGACCACTTTTGAAGATGTTGACGTAGACGATTCAGATTTCCACCGCCTCGGTGAAGATTTTTTGCGTTCTGATGTGGGAAAGGTAGTTCGACGTGGCAAGGTCGGCATCGCAAACTGCCAACTCATGCCACAACGTGCGATTGTGGACTTCGCTGTTGATTGGCTTGCGGAAAATCGCAAGAACCGGTAGTCAAGAAAAAATTGAATCTTCGTTTTGTATGTGTTATACTATGAATACAAAAAAAGGAGAAGAACTCCATCTACAGAGACCGACGCGAATAGATCCAAGGAGAAATTCAGATGGAAAAAATAAAAGAACTTCGCATATCCAACGATGCGATGAACGATCCAGAAGAGTTGCGGCACCGAATCTCAGAAGAAGGGTACCTCTTCTTCAAACGGCTACAAGATCCCGACAAACTCTGGACATTGCGACGAGAGATGCTAACGACCATGCAGAAAGGCGGTTGGCTCGTCGCGGGGACCGACCCGATGGACGGCATCGCTGATATTTCGACCCAATGTACCGAAGGCGATCCCGAATACACAGACGTGTACCATGAAGTATATAAGTTAGAAGCGTTCCACCGTTCCGGTCACTGGCCCGAAGTCGTCGATATGGTGGAGAAAATTGTCGGTAGAGCGGTACTACCGCATCCGCAGAAGATTGCACGCCTCTGGTTCCCGAAGTACACGGCACATACAACACCGATACATCAAGATTTCGTCCACTTCCAAGGCAATTTCCAAACCTATACCTGTTGGGCACCCATCGGAGATTGTCCAATTGAGTTAGGTGGTTTGGCGGTCTTACCGGGTTCGCATAAAATCAACAAAGTCATGGAACACCATTTCTCACTCGGTGCTGGGAGTCTCTGCGTTAATGAGGACGAATTGTCTGGGGAATGGCATTCCGCGAACTATGAAGCTGGGGATACGCTCATTTTCCCGGCTTTGACGATCCACAAGGCACTCCCAAATTTGACCGAAGACCGACTTCGCGTGTCACTTGACAATCGCTATCAGGCTGTTGATGACCCGATCGCTGAGCACATGCTTGAACCGCACTTGAACCTCTTCAACTCCCTTAAGTGGGAGAATGTCTACGAGAATTGGGAGTCTGAGGAACTGAAGTATTATTGGAAAGACCGCGACCTGACGGTTCTGCCAAGGGATTTCAGTTACGGGAACAAAGGATTTGAGGAAGCGTTAGAATTGGCAAGAGACGGAGACGAACGCGCCATCTTACACTTAAACCGAGCGATCAAGCGTGACACCACGACCGAATTGGCACAACGGGCAGCAGCAGTTTTGCAAGAAGTCAATGCCGGGGCTGCTCAATAGTGAATTTCCGCTACAAAGACATCGTGCCGTGGGGCAGATCGTTTGACGAATACCTTGATATGTTTGATCTCTCCGAAGAAGATTTGGCGCGGGACATCGTCGGGGTAGGCGACGGGCCCGCGTCATTTAATGTTCAAATGTACCATCGCGGCACCCCAATAATCTCGGTGGACCCGATTTATAGGTATTCAGAAACGGAATTACGCCAACGTATTCAGGAAACCTACGAGGATGTCATCGCACAAGCCCGCCGAAATCGGGATAAATTCGTCTGGACAAAATTCGCGTCTATTGATGAATTAGCAGAAGTCAGGATGCAGGCAATGGATGACTTTTGTCGAGATTTCGAGACAGGCAAGCAACAAGGACGATATATAGACGCATCACTCCCGAATTTACCCTTTCCTGACCGCCATTTTGACCTCGTGCTCTCCGCACATTTTCTCTTTTTTTATTCAGCAAACAGAGACTTGGAATTTCATTTCAATGCTGTCCGGGAACTGCTCCGCATCGGAACGGAGGTGAGAATTTTTCCCATCGTTGATGTCAACAGCAACCCCTCGCCTTTCTTATCACCCGTTATCAACGAACTTGAAAAAGACAGAATTACGTGCTCGGTTGAACGCGTTCCGTATCACTTTCAGAAAACAGGAAATGAGATGCTCCGGTTAAGGTCGTGCTAATAGGCTACCACTTCTGTGTGGATGTTTCGGAAAGATCTTTGACGAACTCATACGTCCAATCCACAGTCCGATAACCACAATTGCTATAAAAGAGAAATGCGCGGTGATTATCCCAAGCAGTACTAATCGCTGCATGCCGGTATCCGACTTTTTTCATCTCTTGAAGGGCGTATTGGAGCAGATAGCGTCCCAAACCTTGCCCTTGAAAATTGTCTTCAACACCGAGCCAAACCGTATGAAACCAATCTTGGGCATCTGGATGGCTTGAAAACTCACCCCCACAAATAGATTCACAGATCCCAACCTGTTCGCCATCTTGATGAGCAAGCACAGTGCAGTTCGGATGCTTTCCGCGTCCTTCTTCCCACTTTACAGAAAGCGTTACAGGTAGACTCGAAGGGACAGGTGTAACGGTGTAGTCTTCCCAATCCAAAAAGACCTCGCCTTCAGAACGACGGTACCCATTGAATCCAAGGAGTCCTTGCACTTGGTCAAGCGCGTCCGATAGATAGGCGTGTTCAAAGTGATAGAAACGATAGCGACAATCTTGTGGGAAAGCGGAAATTTGGGAAACCTTGAACGTTTTCAGATAGGCTTCTGCCTTTTCAAGGACGGCTTGTCCAACGCGTCGCGCACCGCGTTCATAACCCAAGAACCGAATAACACCTAAGTTTTCTTTTTTATCTTCTCCAACGGGACTGATACCAACGTGAATAAACGCTTGGATAACACCGTTGACGATTGCTACAAAAGCAGTTTCAGAATCGAGTCCATCCGCCTTTAAATCGGCTTTATCGGTAGTTACTCGGCTTATCGCGGTAGTGAATTCTTCTTCCGTTACCGGATAGCAGTGCGGAACGTCGGTGGTCAGGTGGTTATAAAATTGTGTCACCGATGTTTGCATATCGAGTGTATATTGGCGTATTTCCATACATCTCTCCTACTTTTTATTTTCTTGAGATCTGATTAGTAAATTTCAATGTTAAATTTAACGCGAGTTTAATAAAGGGTTTCTACTTGTAGCGCAAACTGTTAGTTTGCGTGCCACACATGCACAAACTGACAGTTTATGCTACAAATACAAAATTAGGGTTAAGATGGGATTATTTAAAATTTGTCCACTTGAAAACCGGCATCTAACGCTTTCGCAATTCGGACTTGCGACTCTTGGAGGTGTGCCAAGCTATAAGCGTCAAGCCGTTCTTGACCCGTTTGAAGCACCTGTTGTATCCGAGTATTAATTTGCGCAAGGTGAAAGCGGGCAAGCGATCTCCCATCCTCAGGTGTACCACTGTCGGCATCCAACACCAGTTTGATGAGTTGCTTGAGGTGTTCACGTTGCAAACCGCGTCGGAAACTGGAGATAAACGCATCTGTATTCGACCATTGCTTTTCGCTTGTATTCCGTTCAAGTTCTACCCAAACCGCATCCGTAATGCCTGAAAAGAGTTCTGGCATTGTGAAAGCGACTTCACCTTTAGGAAACTTAAGTTCTGCGTCCTGGACGCGAGAGAGAATCGTCGGATAAAGCAACCGTTCCAAAATGACGGTTTGATTGCGGAGAATGACATCATGCACAGGATAATCGAAGCGGGAGGAGGTCCAACTGTCTCCTCCCCAGTCGCTCCAACGCGTAATCGCCAGGCTGTTAAGCAAGTCAGCTGGGAAATCGAAGGCTTGGTCTGAGAGGGCGTGTTCTTTGATGAATTGGAGTGCCTCGCGTTGTTTCGCTGCAGGAACTGGCACGAAGGGTAAACGTCCATTCTCATCGCCGCGATGGTCACGATGGTGATATTGTCCACCGATATATCGGCTTGCGAGGTACATCGTGGAACTGTGTTCATACAACAGACTCCCGAATGCACGCCTGACGCGTTGATAGCCCATCCCCTCTGTTGTAACTTTATCTGCAATCTTATCCCACAGTCCGACAACCACCGCGCGCCGTTGCTTAGCAAATTCAAGCGGGTCATCACCGAGATCCCAGCGGTTCACCAGTGGATCGAGATCCCGGAAACGATACCCATAAGCATCCTCATCTGTACCGTAAGTGAGCTCGGGGGTCGCAACACGAGAAGCAATTTTGCCCAGTTCCTCTAATTCACCTTCTGGTTTGCTCGCATTGATAGGCTTATAAGCATACTCGACGACCCAGTAGTCCCAGGGTCCAATTGTCTTTGTATAGTAATCTCCCTGTTTTTGACCCTCCGGTGCAATATTCACGGCATCGTATTCCATGACGGAACCGATAAGTGCTTCGCCACTTTTCTTATTCAGGTCGTCAAGAGAGAATATCGTGCTCGCTTTAAAGTTGTGACGGAATCCCAACGTATGTCCAACCTCGTGCATCGTCAAGGTCTTGAGTGCCTGCCCGATAAACTCCTCCGGGAGTTCACCGTCTTCGTCAGTCAGACCACGCGCCTGCAAGACGCTTGCCATAAAACCCATCTGCCGTGCCAAGCCGGATGCTATCTGACACTGGAAATGTGAAGAGTGATCCATAGGGTGGTCACGTTCATACGCGACTTCATCAAAGAACGTCATGTACTCTCGCTGCCAATACCTAATCCAACTCTCACCGATCAGGATATCAGCGTCCAGTATCTGACCCGTCAACGGATTCACACGAGAGGGACCAATTGCAAACCCCGCACCGACAATCCAGCGAATCGTGTTATACCGTGCATCTTCTGGGTCCCAGTCCTCGTAGTCCTGCTGAATCCGCGCTTCAATCGCATCGGCAAAACCTATCTTTTCAAACGCCTTGTTCCACTCCATAATGCCTTGTCGGATATAAGGACGGTAGCGATGCGGCACGGTTTTCTCAATGTAGAAGATAATCGGATCCATAGGTGGTGAAAGTTTGGCATCTTTGTCTGCTTTCTCTAAATGCCATCGGTTGACATAGCGGATAAAGGGGGCATCGCTGGTTTGAGACGAATAGTCTTTGATCGCCGTCATAAAATGTCCGACCCGATCATCAGCCAGTCGTGGACGATAATTGTTTTCTGGAAGTTTCGCGAGACTGTAGTGTAGCGTCAACTGGATACCACGGCTGTCCGGAATGGTGTCCATACGTCTTTGTGATGCGTACACCGCTTCGACTTTCAGTTCGACATTCTTCGGAAACGCCTTGATTGTTCCCCAGGTGCTCCGCGCTTTGTCAAAACGGGCATCAGGGGCAATACGGCGTGCCAAAGGTGGTAGGTCAGACACAAAGACCGGAGAGATATTCACCAGTAAACTTTTCCGTTGTGGATGAATACTTTCAATCTTGAGTGAAAACAGCACGGAGTCGTTATGTCCTAAGTCAACCGCTTGCGCGATTGGTGTTCCCTCCTTCGCACGAAAACGTACATTTTTTCGCACCAAATGCACGTTGTCGCCAACGCGCCGCCAGACGAGCAGCCACTCTTCCAGCGTCATCCCTGAGAGTAGGAAGCCACTCCCTAAACCCCGAGCAACGCTAATCATGCATAGAAAAGGCTTGTCTAACTGTGATGGCTGGATTTCACAATAAAGATTCCCTTTTTTCTCGTATAGTTTGAAAAAGCCGTCGTAGTTTTTACTGTCTTCAATCACTTTGGCAAAATCTTCAAACTCTTTTTTCTTTTCTGTGGGTGCTGCCTGTGTCGCAGGTTTTGCAGGTTGTGCCGCTTCTTGTGCAGCTGCTGGAAAGCAGTAACCGATGATGACGGTTAAACAGATCCAAAAAGTCAATTGGTATCGCATCTTCTTCTCCTTAGTTTATTTCGTAACCCAGGTTTGGTATCTAACGATCAGGACTGACGCAGCTCTCACGTCACCGCTGGCGGGGTTTCCTAACCCCGCTCGTATTTCCGCAGGACGCGTTCCAATTTTGCGTAAGTCCTAACGATTACAAATCGCACCTCCTAACGAAGTGCGTAAATCCTATATGTGTATATAACCCAAACATAAACAGAAGTTTCATTCGTCCAGACAAGTTTCCGGAGCGGTAAAAATTTTATCAAGACAGACAAGCTTGCTTAAGTATTATTCGCTTTGCTGATAGTAAACCCGCTGGCTACCATCAAACGAAAACCGGGGCCAATCGCGTTCCCAGTTCTCGGAGGCGTAAGGGATATAATGACACGCCAACGCGTGTCTACGGTTGCTCGGTTTTAAAATCTCTGCACCGCCGTGAATTAATTTTCCGTCAAATAGAATCACATCCCCAGGGTTCACCATAACCTGAACCGCTTCAGTCCCGTTTTCCCGAAAGACCTGTTTAACTGCTGGAAAATAGCGATTGTGCTGTTGTTGTTCGTAGGTTTCTCCCGGTAGAAAGGTCATCGGCACGTCGTTTTTCGTAACTAATCGACCTTTGTGGGAGCCGGGCTGCACAATCAGGGGACCGTTGTCCTCATCGACACGGACCATAGCAATCCACGCAGACATGCAGTCGGGCAGATAGTATTGGTCTTGATGGAATGGATGCTCTGAACCTTCGTAAAAATGCATCGTCTGGATACCTTCTGGCTCGCCTCCGAAACAGTCTACCAGTGGTCTATGCAGGCGCGAATCGATCAGCAAATCCAACACACGTTGGTCATAGAGGTGTTGATTAAAGGTGCGAGATCCATATTTATCCTGTTGAAAAAAGCCTTCGAGGTGTTTGTGTCCGGCGTGAAGGTCTTCCATGTGGACAACGAAACTTTGACATTCTTCTTTTGAGAAAACGTTTTCAAGAACAAGATACCCGTTTTCCTGATAGAACGCTTTTTGTGCTGGTGTTAAGCCGGTTTGTTCAGATGCCATCTTATCTCCTTCATCAATGTGCCGCGTTCGTGTTAATCAAACCTGAATAATTTTATCACGATTGTGAGACTGTTGTCAAATCCTCATCTGCTGACTGCTGACCGCTGATGGCTGATTGTTATAGGGGCATTTAGTTTTACACTAAAACATACTCAAAGTCCCCCTGATAAGGGGCGGGGAATGCCTTTAAGGCATTCATACCGTTGATGCTTTAGGGGGTTTCTTCATCCAAAAACCTTAAAACTAAATAGCCCTGCTGATTGTTAAGATACATCTTGACCGATTGCTGTATCTGTGTTACGCTATGCTAACCAATACTTTTTAGAAGGAGGCAACCTTTCTCTCCTCCACAAAAACTACACACGTTCTGGTCTGGATTCTGGAGAGATAGGTAATGGTTTTTATGCAGGTCGCAGCAATGTTTGGTGAAGGAAGAGGCGGGGTCGTTGAGAAACCGGATCCTCGGGCAGCAGGGGATGTCGTCGTCGTCAAAATCCATGCCGTTCCGATGTGTACGGAGTATAAAGGATTTATAGGGGGCGGCACTGGCGAACGCTTTGGACACGAAGCCGCGGGTGAGGTCGTTGAAGTCGCACAACCCGGTCGCGTCAAAGTCGGAGACCGCGTCGTCGTGCAACCTCAGAGCGGTTGCGGTAAGTGTTCACTGTGTGTTATTGGAGAACATATCCACTGCCAGAGTCCACGTCGCGTCAGCGAAACCCTCGGTGCAGAAGCAGCTTCGGCAACTTACGCGCAATATCTCCACAAAGTAGACGAATTGCTCTCTCCAATTCCAGAGGATGTGAGTTATGATCACGCTGGAATGGCGTGCTGTGGACTCGGACCAACATTCGGGGCAATGGAGCAGATGCAAGTCAACGCCTTGGATACCGTTATGGTTACTGGCTTAGGTCCTGTTGGGTTAGGCGGTATTATCAATGCGCACTATCGCGGCGCACGGGTCATCGGCGTGGAAAGCCATCCGTATCGTGCCGAACTCGCCAAGAAATTAGGCGCAGAGGTTGTGTTCAACCCAACGGATTCGGATGTCCTTGAACAGATTCTCGACTTCACAGACGGGGTCGGTGTTGACAAGGCTGTGGACTGTTCGGGTGCCTCCGCCGCGCATCGGTTAATGGTCGATGCAGCACGCAGGAAGGGACAGGTTACATTCGTCGGTGAAGGTGGCGAATTTCCGGTCGGTGCGAGTCGGGATATGATTCGGAAGGGGCTTGTCCTTCGGGGAAATTGGCACTATAACCTTGGGGATTACCCGAAATTAATGCAAGTAATTCAGTCTGTCTCCGATCAGATAGACACCTTTATCACACACACCTTCCCGATGGGCGATGTGCAGCAGGCATGGGAACTCCAAGCCACAGGAGAATGCGGTAAGGTCGTACTGCATCCGTGGAAATAACCAATTTAAAACCGCTAAGCGGAATTTACCAGACAGTCGCATCTTGGAGACGACGCAGTTTGAGAACGAAGGAATCCTCGTTGAGTGCTACCATATCGTAAGAAATCGCTTCCCCTTGGGAGACATCGTGTCTGAGTTTGACACCATAAGCTAAACCGAGGGGAAGTAGATTCTCAGTTCGCGCAATCTCTGCCTTCTCGATCAGACCGTTAACGGTATACCCGCCGCTGCCATCAAGCACCTCTCCCGCTTTCAGATTGCGTTTAGCAACCGTTATGACGTCAGCAACCGGCGTTGGGAGTGGTGTACCCGTCGGTTGTCCGTAAAGTGCAGCTTTCGCAATCGAAATTGGGGCTTCAACGGCTACAAGATGGTACGGACGATAGAGAAGGTAGTTCTGACCGTCGCCCCCCGGATGCAGGTTGTAACTGCCAAGGTCTTCCTGCGTGAACGGGTGATCCGTCCGAATCACGACGAACACGCCCATCCGAAGTGGATCGTCTAACATCGTCTTGCCATCGGTTGCGATGCTGTTTGCGAGTTCAACGACACCGTGGCGGCTCAAAATGCCGCCTTCTTCTTTTGAACTGAAGACTTGGGCGATGTCGGAGATGTTCACTGAAGGCTCGTGCATCCCGCGAATATCTGGTGGGAGTCCTGCCATGTTCGCCAACGAGGTCATCTCAATCTGTGCTTTTGAACCGTCTCGGAACGAATTGAACATCTTAAAATTAATCGTGCGTCGCTCAATTAATTCCTCACTAAACCCGAACCGTTGCGGGACGGTATCAGGTATCCCAGCGCGATCGTCGTCGTAAAATACTGTGCCTCTCCCCGCAGCGACGATCTCGAAACCGAGTGTTTTTGCCCACTCAACGATGTTCATCGTCACACCGGGTTGGTCGCCATCAACGAGTGTATAGACGACACCGGCATTATCTGCCAAGCGTCTCAGAAACGAACCGACGGTAACATCTGTCTCGACGTTAACCATCACGAGATGCTTTTTGTGCATCAGTGTGTGGTAAGCCATTTCTGCCCCGACTTCCGGGATACCGGTCGCTTCGACAACCACATCAATGAGATCCGATTGGATAATGTGCAGTCCATCTACAGTAATTGCTCGCTTCCAACTGCGGATGGTGTCGTTCAAGGTATTCGTATCCTCAACGCGTAAGATTGCGTCAGGTGGAATATTGCTGGCAGTGTATGCGTTTGTGGCGTGCGCCAAATCGATGTCGGCAATCGCACTCGCTACGATACCTTCCATTTGTGAAAGCTGCGCCACCAACCCCGCACCAAATTTTCCCGCACCGATGATACCGACACGAATCGGATTATTGTCCGCTGCACGCTGAGCAAGTTGTGTACTGAACATATAGGAGTCCTTTGATTGCGGACGCTATTCAAGTGTCCCTTGGGTTGATTTTTCGTATGCTGCGCGTGTAATTTCAAAGTCCAACGTCTTTCCGTCGTCTACTTCTCGGGCAACTGTTAATCCAAGCGACTCCCACAACCCTTTTGAGCGCGGGTTGTCAACGTTGACATCCACCGGACAGAAGCGATCAATCCCTAATTTTTCAAATGCGTGCGCCATCAAGCACCGGATAACCTCTTTTCCATAGCCTTTGCCCCACAAGGTCTTGTCCCATATTCCGATGGGTGAACGCATCACCTTTTCACCCTCAACTTTCGCCCGTTCCAAGTTCATCCACTGCAAACATACCTCGCCAATGGTGCTGCCGCTCGCCTTTTCTACGATCGCAAACAGAAACCCGTCTTTCTTCATGTATTCGCCCGCACTTTTGAGATATTCCTTCGTTATAGGTTCGTCAGGTGGCTCTCCCTCCATTGCCTCCAGAAACTCAGGTTCGTTGTAAAAAGGGACTGCTATATCGAAATCAGCATCTTTAAACGGTCGCAGTATCAGACGCTCCGTTTCCAAGTGAATATTGTGCTCTGCAAAATTATCTGGTTGTGTCATAATTTGAAACGCTCCTTACCATTGTCTCATTTCTTTTCCTTCTATTTTCGTGTTGATTGGCACTCACAATTATAGCAGTCTGAACAGGAAATATCAAGATAAACAAAGGCTGCAATGTAACGATTACACCTACAAATCCTATAGACTGAATAGATAGGTAAACTTACTCAAAACCGTCCATTCGTGTCCGTTGAGACCCTCTGATGTGTTCCATGCCTGATCGTACACGAGATAGAAATCGCTACCCGGACGATAGATGTAATTAATCAAGAAGTTCGCGCTTGCACGTTGGGCATCGTCATTCCACTGTGCGTACAGTTTGGTAAAGAAACGGGTGTTCAATGCGTAACTAATGCGGGTACCAATGACGTTTGTTGTAAAGCGTTCGCTTTCAGGCAATTTAATCCAGTTGCGTTGGTATCGCGTTTCGATCGCCAGTTGGTGCGTCATCCGCCACCGGCTATCTATGTCGAAACCGACACGGTTGCCGTTAAAGTAATCCCCAAAGTCTACCCCGCCGAATACGCTAAATGGACGACTCGTCTGGGTGAAAACGGTGAGCGAGACCTGGTTCATCTCGTAATCGCCAGCCGGGATCTCGACATCACTGATTGTGAAAGATTCGTCAACACGATCAAAGACCCGTTTGAAATCAAGATTGAATCCATCATCGGAGTCCCAAAGCATACTCCCGCCGGTGGATAGGTCCCAACCGATGAGACTGTTATCGTGATCCAACAGATAGCTGCCGGAGAAGAGCGCGCCAACGTCTCGTATGCTGTACTGTCTGATTTGGCGTTCGTAATTGGTATTTAACATCAACGATCGGATGTTTGTCCGATTTATGAATCCCATTTTACTTGTAAATTCAGGACCGATGTCGAGATAAGAGGCGTTAACGCGGAATTGGTCGTTGCGCCAGTCATTTGAGAGATACCATGCGAAATCGCTTTCGTCGGGCTCTGGAGACCAACTGCCGACGGTCATTGCACGCATCCGCCACTGATCGTGTGGTCGAAAAAACAGATCGACCCCACCATTGCGATGGTAGTTGCCAGTAACGTCACTTTGTCGGTTAGTGAGAATGAAACCCATGCTTGAATCACTGAGAATATCACGCTGCATTCTTAGCACAGAGAAGTTCGTCAACGGTACGTCCGATGTAGCATCAGTCGTCATATTGAGCGCACCGATACTGTAGGGTCCAACCTTCCCTGTGAGTTTGCCGCCACCGAGCAACCGAACTTGTTGTTCATCTTCGATACCAATGCGGCGACTATAAAAAACCGACAACGGGGGTGGACCGAAATCTCCGATACCTGCACCGAATGCGAACAGTCCGCTGCCCTCAAGGAAGAATTCGCGGCGTTCTGGGAAAAAGAGATCGAACCGTGTGAGGTTGACCTCTTCCTGGTCCGCCTCTACCTGCGCGAAATCGGTGTTTACGGTCAAGTCCAGCGTCAGATTTGACGTTATTCCATATTTCATATCAAGCCCGAGGTCACCTTCGGTTGTCCGCTTCCAAATTGTATCGTCGAGATTTCTCGCCAACCCGCCGAGGAGATACGGTTTGACATCAAAATAGGATGGCGATGCGATGCCTTGTAGTCCAATCACTTTGCCTTGATATGTAGGGTGATAGGTGCCGGGCCAACTCTCGCTGCGAGGCACTTGTATCCATTGCGATGTTTCGTTCTTTCGCGCGATATTCCGTCCAAAATTCACGCCCCATACCATCGAGTCGCTCTTTTTGAACCGCAGCTGGTTAAAAGGAATCGCGATTTCGACCGTCCATCCTTTATCGTGTCGCTGTCCACCCGCTTCCCAGATACAGTCCCAACTCCCGTTAAGGTTTTCGCCACCATCGGTGACTGCGGTGTCTGACTGCGCCCCAAGCGCATTCATCCGGAAAAAGAAGCATTGTCGTTTGTCACCGTAGGTGTCGAGCATTACGTAAACATTATCATTTTGCCAAAGCTGCCCATCGCGCCGCATCTCGTTTGCAACGACTTTTTCGGGTTCGGAGTCGTAGCACTCAAACCCGATATAAAGCTTCTCTGCGTCGTACAACATCCGCACCTCAGTGCGTTCGCTAATCGGTTGTCCTTCATCGGGTGATTGTTGCGTAAAGTCGTCAATAACTTGTGCTGCTGCCCAAGCCTCTTCATTGAGATGTCCATCAATTTCGATTGTTTCTTGTGTTAGTGACGGTCTAATTTCTTTGCTGGCTCTGACGTTTAAATTTATTGCTGCAATCATTAGGGATACCAATAAAGCTATTCTGTAACGCATCTTTTTTCCTCTTTTAGGGTTTTTCTTGCTTACAAACCTGATGTCTTCCGTTGTCGCCTTAAAAAAGAAACACCCCCACCGAAATCTCCATTTTATGACCTTCAGTGATGGGCATTATGTTGTGTAACTTCAAAAACCTTTTATCTGCTACTCATAAGCCCACCTCTGTCTGATACATAGAGATAGCGCGCAGCACACCACCAATGCCAACCGATGTGCAAAGGCGGTTTTTATGTATCAACGTGGTAAGCGGCAGATAAAACATTTGATAATCCTGTTTTGGAATTTATATATGTTAAGTATTATAGCACATTTTGCCCTTGAAAGTCAAAGTTTTTTGGAATTCCTGATAGAATTCTATAACAGTATTCAACCCTCAGTTTTCTGAAAAATTCATATTTTTTTTAAGAAAAGCAGAATGACTTATAACTAAAAATGAAAACTTGACCAAACAATAGATGCGGATTAGAATAAAAAGCGAAGCGCGTGCTGCAACCAAAATTTAAATACGACTTACGCATATCTCTCTTTTGTAGCATAACCTGTTAGGTTGTGCCATCCAAACGGTCAAAATTGTGAAATTCCTGTCTACTACTACCAACTTGAATGTGTCTCCGCAGACGGGACCCGTCGGACCCTCACCACTACACACCTCAGAGGTTATGTTGATGGTTCTCTTCATCACTTTCACGAGGCACCTTTTTGGTGGAAAGATTTAAATCGGTAAGGGTCATCTCCAACATGCGGATGCGCTCACTTTTTACCGATAGGGCACCTCAACCCGAAAAGGTCTCCATTTATGAAGACAAATAGCAATTCTTTGCTGATTTTGTTCGCATTAAGCCTCTTCCTCTCCTGTGCGTGGACTCCGCAGCGGTTGGTTTCCGAACAACCAGTCGTGCCAATAAAGGGTGTAGTGCCGGAAAATGTAAAAGATTCTGTCGTCCGCATAGTGGGTTTATTGGGCACTCAACTGCATAAAGGGAGCGGCTTCTTTATAGCACCCGACAAGATAGCGAAGAATATTCACGTCGTCGCACATCTGAGACCTGTTTTCGCTAAACTTGTTGACAAAGAGACAATCTGGGAAGTGGAAGGCGTTACCGCGTATGACGTGGAAAACGACCTTGTTATCTTAAAAATCGCCGGTGAAGGTCTACCACTGCCCCTTGGTGATAGCGATGCTGTTAGACGGGGTGAACCTATTTCTGTCGTGGGTTTCCCAGAAGGCGTATACAAAGTTATGACGGGAACTGTCCTTGGCACTCGGGAGAGCGATAAGCGCATCCGGACAACTGCTGATACTGCTGGAGGCAGTAGTGGAGGTCCCCTGCTAAACAACAAAGGACAGGTCATTGGGATTCATGCTGGGCGAGACGAGGCTATCCCTGCTAATGTGCTCAAGGGACTGCTCTCTCAGACAGCACCAATGGAGCCATTAGCCCAGTGGAACAAACGAAAACCTATTCGTGCCTATGCCTACTTCTTTTTAGGAAAAACAAAATTCACTAATAAAAACTACGACGCGGCACTCGCTGACTTTGATAAAACGATACAGTTAAACCCTAAGCTTGGTCACGCCTATTACATACGTGGAGCTGCGAAGTCTGCTCTTCGGGACTATAACGGCGCGATAACAGATTACAATAAATACATTCAGATGAACCTTGGAGATGCCGAAGCCTATACAGATCGAGCGTTAGCGAAGTTCAGACTCGGTGATTCCAAAGCCGAGCAGGGAAATACGGAGAAAGCACGCCGTTTATATAAAGCGGCGATTGAGGACTATACGTCCGCTATCAACTTGGATCCGAATAGGCACCGTGTATACAACTATTCGGCGTGGCGGAAATATCTCTTTGGGCAATTTGAAACCGACGCAGGAAATAGGACGGAAGCCAGAAAGTTATATCAAGGGGCGATAAATGATAGTGATCAAGTTATCCAACGAGACCCGTATAACGCCGCCGCTTACCATACACGAGGTACTGCAAAGATTGCCCTTGGTGATGCGAAAGGGGCTATAGCCGATTTTGATGAACTTATCCGAATATTCCCCGAGTCCGCTAAAGCCTACTATGAGCTGGGTCGTGCGAAAGAAGCACTTGGGCAAAAGGAAGCGGCAAAAATAGATTTTGAAAAGGCGAAAGAACTGGATCCGAATGTTGGACAGTAACTTCTGAATAATAAGACCAGAGGTATCTATTGATGAAACAAAGCAGGAACTCTTTACTGATTTTGTTAATGTTAAGTCTCTTCCTTTCCTGCGCGCGTGCGCCTCGGCAGACGGTTTTTGAGGAGCCAATCGCACCGACACGGGGCTTAACAACCGAAAAAATAAGGGGTTCTATAGTTCAAATTGAGAGCGAGAACCGATCTGGTACAGGTTTCTTCATTACACCAAACAAGATTGCAACGAGCATTCACGTCGTTTCACACATTGGTCCTGTTTTTGTAAAATCCCCTGACAAAAGGAAAAATTGGGCAATAGAAGGTGTTACTGCATTTGATACCACAAACGGTCTCGTTATCTTAAAGGTCGCCGGTGAAGGCGTACCGCTGCCTATAGCGGATAGTCGGACGGTGCAAATTGGTGAGTCTATATCTATCCCGAGTTACGTCGATGGAGAATACAAGGTCACAGGAGGCAGTCTACAAAGCATCCGAAATAGTGATAAACGGCTCAGGATAAGGACGACGACTTCTAAAGAGGCAAACGGCAGTCCAGCATTTAACAATAAGGGACAAGTTGTTGGGGTGATCGTCCTGTACGGTAGTGACCCCTACAGGCACGCGATTCCTTCAAGCGTGATTGGAGCATTGCTTGACAGGTCTATGCCAATAGAGCCTTTGGCGGAATGGCAGAAACGGGAACATGTTCGCGCCGCAGCCTACTACGCTTTAGGAAAAGAAAAATTAAATGCCAAAGATTATGCCGCAGCCATAGTTACCCTTGATAAAGCAATTGAGCTAAACCCTAAGTATGTCTGGGCACACTATGAGCGCGGAAGAGTTCAGGTTTACCTCAAGGACTATGACAGCGCGATCGCCTCCTGTGCCCGAGTTATCAAAATGGATCCTGATGCGGCTGATGCTTACAATACCCGTGGAATTGTAAAGGTTCATCTTGGTGACTATACTGATGCAATTGTTGACTTTGATAAAGCCATCGAACTTGACGCTCAGCATGCGAGTGCTTATGTTAATCGGGGTGTTGTGAAGCTCATACTTGGCGAATCTGAGACTCTCCAAGGAAATGCTAAGGCAGCACAGCGTTTATATGCAGCGGCGATAGCGGATTGTGATAAAGCCATTGAACTTGATGTTAAGCATAGTAAGGCTTATCGGAATCGAGGGACCCTGAAGTTTAGACTTGGCGAGTTTGAGACCATCCGCGGAAATGCTAAGGCAGCACAACGTTTATATAAAGCGACGATAGATGATTGTGATAAAGCCATCGAGATTGACCCAAACTATGCAGAGGCTTATAGCTTTCGTGGGGCTGCGAAGTCGGCTCTTGGCGATCCTGGGACGGCGATGCTTGATGTCAATAAAGCTATACAGATTGACCCAAACTATACAGATGCTTACAGAAATCGTGCAAAAGTGAAATGTGAACTTGGTGATGTTGAATCCAAGTATGGTAATGCCGAGACAGCACGAAGGTTGTATCACGAAGGCATCGCTGAGTTTGAAAAATTCATCCAGATGAACACGTCAGAGGGGACAGATGCGAAGACAGTGGACTTGCGGTTTATAAATGCTGGGGTTTCTACAGTGCACATAATGGGTTGGAGTGGAACCTTGAGTAACTTCTTCACTGGTAGCGGTTTCTTCGTAGACAAAGACAAAATTGCAACAAATCTCCATGTCGTTGCCGCCTCTGGTACTGTTTTTGCCAAACTCACAGACAGAGAGACGATCTACTCAATTGAAGGTGTCACCGCGTTTGATGCGGAAAACGATCTCGTAATCCTAAAAACAACGGGTGAAGGTACACCTCTATCCTTGGGTGATAGTGATATGGTTCAAAGCGGTGAACGTGTTATTGCTATCGGATATCCGAACAGAAGATACAAAGTTATAGAAGGAACTATAGACAGCATCCGGAATACTGATAAGTGGCTACGGATGAAAATTGATATTATTGGAGGGAGTAGTGGCAGTCCTGTACTAAACAGTAAAGGACAAGTCATAGGGATTAACGCAGCGGGGTATCAGGACTACGGTTACGCTATCCCCTCAAATGCGCTTAAGGTGCTACTCGTTCGGTCAAAGCCAACGGAGTCTTTGATGGAGTGGCAAAAGCGAGACCCTATTCGTGCTTATGCTTACCATATTCAAGGGTATCTTAAAGGCATTGCCGGGCATTACCCTGGCGCGATAGCCAATTATGATAAAACCATTAAGTTAAACCTTAAGACCCCACATACCTACTACTTGCGTGGAAATATGAAGGCTGCCTTGGGGAAATATAAAAAGGCAATAGCCGATTATGATGAAGCGATCCAACTAAATCCTGAGGATGTTGAGGTCTACAAAACTCGCGGTGCCGTGAAGTTTAAGCTTGGCGATCCTGAAGAAGCAATACTTGATTTCGGTAAGGTCATTCAACTGGATCCAGATAATGCTAATGCCTATAAAACTCGGGGGATGATGCGGTTTCGTTTTGGGGCATCTGAATTCTCACAGGGGAATGCAGATAAAGCACGAGAATTATATCAGACGGCGATTGACGACTATACCCAAGTTATCAAGTTAAACCCTGAGGACACAGAAGCTCAAAGTAGTTTGGGTGCTGTAAAATCTGCCCTTGCGGCTATGCCCAAGCAATAATCGACTTTGGTTTAGTCTTACGGTGTCTGAACGTTGTGGTCAAGCGTTCACACCTACTCGAAAAGCATAAAGTCTTGCCCGATTCAACACAAAGCGAAGTCGGAGCGGTTGTTCTGCATCCGCTAACGTAACAGATTTCCACCGCACCGAATGCCGTATATTATCGTCTCTCAACGGAACACAGTCATCAATCGAAAACCCGGGTTGGACCTCTCCATCAGCCGTTAACACCTCAACACTCACTTGACCACCACTTGCATCCGCATTAATCTCAAGTCCACCGTCCGGAATCTGCAACGGCACGGTTTCAATCACACCACCCTCGGCACCGGCATCAAGTGAGACGAAACCGTCTAATCGCCATTTCGCAAGCCCAATCTCTTTGTGTCTGTCCTTCATCTGGGCACCGTGCGTGTGAACCGTTCCCGTATAGTACCAGTGGATTTCGTCGTCGGTGATGATGGGTTCTATAGCCGTTCCCATAATCATGCCGCAGTCAAACGTACCGCTCTCACCGCGTGGAATCAGCGGAGTCCGATCCGAATCAGTGTAATCCCAGTTAAATCCGTCTCGGCTACAGACCAACTGCGCGTCAATCGGTCCGTCAACAGGGATTTCATGCTCCGCTGCACCCAGTCCTGTCACATACAACACCCCAGCGAGACCGATGTAAATGTTATGATAGAGGAAACCTGACATGTTATGGATTTCGGCACGATCCGAACCATATCGCTGCACACCAACTTTGTCGTCCGCATCAGTTGCGCCAAACATCGGTACAAGCGGCTTCCATGGTCCCTCTAAGCGCGGGCTTTCGGTATATGCGATCATGCGTCGGGCATCTTTATCGTCCCCACGGATTAGCGCATACGCTCGGAACATCTCTGTTTTTTTATCCCAAATAACATTGAACGCCCCTTCATTGTCCCGATCTGCAACGGGTTCCAAGTAATCTGAGTCGTCCCACTGAATGCCATCTGGGGACGTGAGCAGGAAGACGTTGCGGTACCGTCTGCAAAAACCTATCATCTTATACCGTCTCTGTGAATCCGGTTCATCGTCATCACGGAAGACGCACGCACCGTGGAGGTCCCACACGATGTTATTGTTCGGGTTGCCGTTGAATTCAAAGAGTCCGAGATTCGGTTTCGTCCATGTCAATCCGTCGTCGCTCTCAGCATAGCAAGTGAGATCACCGCGGTCATTTTCGACAAACTTCCGTCCGTATGCATCGTGTGTCTGTCCTCTGTATGTTGACGGGTTTCGGTCAGGACGTGGGACGTAAAGCCCGGGAACCTCGTTCGCTTCAAACCGCCAGTGCGGTCCCATACGACACATATACCACATGCGATACTTTCCATACGCAGCGTCGTACAGCGTGGTACCGTAGAGATGGACGCGTCTCGACTGGTCGGGGCCTCCGTGTTCCCATGGGTTTTCAGGATCGGGTTTAAGCACGGAGACCTCGTGCTTGATGCATGGATGCAGCGTGCGCTTTACGCCGCGTTTGGAAGCAATCAGCGCATCGTCGACAAATAGTTCTGTGCCGGTGTTAAGCGTGTGAACGGTATCTGAATTCACGTTATTTTCCTCAATAGTGGTGCGGTTTTTGCTATAGAAAAACCAAGAAAAATGCTATACTTTAACGGGAACGGTCCAAAAATAGAATCTGTCTTTACAAGCCGTTATGATATAGTAGAATAGGGTTTCGCGCAAGAAAAATCGCATAACCCATTTTATTGTGAATTCCATAATTACTTGGGCACTCCTATCGTAGCGCGATGCACATCGCATCTGGGCGAGTACGCCGCAAAACTGTTAGTTTGCGGGTCCTCCAGCCTTCAGTTTGTGCGACAAGTGTTCACATATTTTCCAACTTTACCATAGTATGAGGACCTTTGAATGCTCAATCCTGACAGGTGCCCTATTATCATACTCGGTGTAGAACGCAGCGGGACATCTGTCGTTGCTGATATGGTGCATAGATGGGGTGCGTATGCGGGGCCTCCCGAAAAGTTGCATAAAGCCGATATGCATGCCCCCAGAGGGTATTGGGAATACGAACCTCTGTGGAATTTACTCGCCGAGTTAGGGAATTTTGATACGGGAGCGACGTGGTGGGCTCCTGATTTCCAACACCGAATGGAAGGAAAAGCTGCTGATCCGGTGTATAGGAAGAAAGCCACTGAATTGATGGCTGAAATGCACAACGGAGGGCCTTGGTTTTGGAAAGACCCTGCGCTCAGCCATTTTTTGCCGTTTTGGAAACAGATATGGGGCAAACCGATTTATATAATCACGATCCGTAACCCGCTTGATACGGCAGTTTCATGGCAGAAGTTCATTATGCCATTGAATGTGAAAGGCACTATCTCTTTTGTTGCTATGAATTTACTACGTTGGCAGCACATGATGACGCAAATTTTGCAGCACACAGAAGGTGCAGAGCACCGACTCTTTCTCGGTTACGAAGATATTTTGCGTAATCCACGTATGCAGACTGAGAGGTTAGCTGATTTTCTGAACTCAAAATTTGGACAGCGAGGTTCACCGATTCAAGCGATGATTGAGGCAGTTGAGCCTCGATTATGGCGGAATGATTGTGGAATCCCCTTTGAACGGGCAGCTGAAGCAACAGACGAACAGAAGGCACTCTATACCTTTGTGAAACAGAAAATTGACGATCCACTTAAACCGTTTGACGTTGCAAAATATCCACTACCACCCGGCTACCTTGAATTCCTAAATATTCAAGAGGCATTGCTGAAAGCCTATCGCGAAGCTTGAAAACCGATGAATACCTGCAACAGAACTCCTGCATGGAGCAGCGCGGAACCTCAACTTGACGTGGTCTTGGCTCGTTTTAATATCCCCGCGTCTTTTTCGATCCAAGCGTGGTCATCGAACCATTTCGACGCTATGCGTGCCCTTTCGAGTGCCGAAGGCTGGACGACTCCTGAATTGAGACCCAAGGAGACGTTGGCTGCTTGGGAGAATTCGTGGCCCGCTCTTGTTGCTATGGATACTGATGAAAAATTGGTGGGTTTTCTAAGAGCAATCACGGACACGCAGATCACGACTTACTTATGCGAACTTCTGGTCGTTCGCGAATTTCGGCGACTCGGATTGGGCAAACTACTCATTGATGTCTGTCAGGGTCTTGTACCAACGACGAGAGTTGATTTGCTGTCAACTGACGAGGCAGACGACTTTTATCGAGCCATCGATTGTGCCGATTTTCAAGGTTTTAGACGGCGGTCCAAAGAGGGTTTCGATTAGAAACTCTTTTGAAGGATTTTTGGACAGATAGCAGTGCGGTCATGTATAGCCAAATTTTGAAGAAATGTTGACAGCTGTTCTATAATTTAAGATATGTTCAACACGCTTCTGTTTAGCATTGGCTTTGTTACTGTTCATCTCAACTTTTTAATTGATTTGTTAATTCATGTATAGTATAGTATATGTATAGCACTATAAAAGTGAATTAATTTTTTGAGAAAAGGAGAATGATCAAAATGGCCTACTTAACTATCCTAAAACCAAACATTCCCGTACTATTCCTTTGTCTTGCATTACTCTTGAATGGTTGCGGATGGATGCAATACACAGCGGAATCTCTAATGACCGACGCTTGGGGCGTCTCGACGCTCGAAGCAGAAGGACTCAATCCTGAGCCAATTATCAAAGCGACAAACCATATACAAGATCAGGAGTATAAGAATATTCATAGCCTTCTGATTGTCCGAAATGGAAAGTTGGTGTATGAGGAATACTTCGCAGGTGTTGATGGACGAAGAGGCATCGTTGAGTTCAACAAAAACACGCTACACGATCTGAGGTCCGTTTCAAAGAGCATTACATCAACGTTAATCGGCATTGCCATTGATCGCGGATACATCGAGTCTGTTGATGTACCTGTATTTCAATTCTTTCCAGAATACGCCGACCACCTGACCGGTGAGAAAAACCTGATAACACTGAAACATCTGTTGACGATGACAGCTGGGTTTGAATGGGATCAATCTGGCGCACATCAGTCAGAACCCGATTCGGTAAACTCCGAAGCGCAAATGGAAAACAGTTCTGATTTCATAAAATATGTGCTGTCAAAAGAGGTATCGGACAAACCCGGTGAGCGTTTCAATTATAACAGTGGTTGCACAATCCTCCTTGCTGGTGTGATCAAGCACGTATCAGGAATGCACGCAGATCAGTTCGCAGACAAGTATCTCTTTCGCCCTTTGGAAATTAATCATCATGACTGGTGGCGAACAGCGAACGGATTACCACAAACTCATGCCGGATTGCGGCTTCGACCGCGTGATATGGCAAAAATCGGTCAACTCTATCTTGACCATGGACGATGGAAGGGCAGACAAATTGTTTCCGCAACCTGGATCGGCGAGTCCACGAACCCGCATTATGAAAATGATCGGTACGGATTCGGTTGGTGGCTCGATAATTTTTCCGTCCATGGCAGGGATGTCAAGAGTCATGTTGCTGCAGGCAATGGAGACCAGTTTATATTCGTGATCCCATATACACAAATGGTAATCGTTTTTACAGGTGGCAACTACGGTTCCTCTATTGCGAACCAGGCCTTCAAAATTGTAAGCAAGTATGTGCTACCTGCAGTAGAGGATGCATCAATAGATCCCAACCAGGGGACACCTTAACATTCGGCAGATATAACAAGGATATACTATGAACATTAAAGAAATTCGCGCCGTAGAAATCGAATTAAACCCAAAACCGACAACAACACCGCGCACACCGAGCCGCGCCAGACAGTTTCCGATGAACCGTCCCGTCACCCGTTATGCCGCAGCCGACAGGAGGGGCGAACACGTCTCCGGTTCGGGATGGAGCCGACCTGCCTGCATTGTAACTGCTGAAGACGGCACGTGGGGTTTCGGTCTCTCGCTTTATGGCGGTCCCGTAACCCAAATTATCAGCGACCACTTTGCCCCGCGACTGGTGGGTGAGAATTGCATGGCGACTGAGAAATTGTGGGACCTGATGGTACGATCTTGCGCTGCCTTCGGTGCCACTGGCTTGACAAGTTACGCCATCAGTGCTGTTGATTGCGCCCTCTGGGATCTCAAAGGCAAAATCCTGAAGAGACCGGTTTATGAACTGCTCGGCGGTCCCCAAAAAGAAAAGATTTTCTGCTATGCCTCCGGTTTCGATCAGGAATGGTATATGGAACTCGGATTCAAAGCTACGAAACTCTTCACGCCGTGGGGGCCAATACACGGGTTAGAAGGCTTGCGGAAACTCGAAGAATTAGTAGCAACAACACGGGAGGCGATTGGCGATAAAGTTGACTTGATGTTGGATTCTTGGACGGGGTTTGATTTGGAACATACCGTACGCGTCTGTGAGACTCTGAAGCCTTACGGTCTAAAGTGGATGGAGGATTACATTCCGCCCGATGATTTCGTCGGTTATGAAACGGTGCGTCAACGCCTACCGTGGCAAACACTGGCGACGGGGGAACACTGGTATCTGCCAACCGTCTTTGCGGCGGCCGCGGGCAGGCGACTCGTTGACATTTTCCAGCCTGATGTCTTGTGGTGTGGTGGTATCACCGCTGCAGCGAAAATTTGCCACATCGCCGAGGCAAACGGTATCTCTGTGATTACACACGCCGGAATGAATTACCCCTATGGTCAGCATCTCGCTCTTGCGATGCCCGCGATTACGTGGGGTGAGCGTTCTGAAGGTGTCTCTCCCCCGGGTGTGCCCCTTGAAGAAATGGTTAAGTTGCCCGGTACTTCCGTCATCAAAGACGGCTATGTCGCCCCGTCGGATGCCCCCGGTTTCGGTCTCGAAATTGACGAGGCATGGATAGAGAGTGTAATGGTATAGAATTGATAGTTTAGCGAAATTATTTCTTCAGACCTCGTAAGCAATATTAAATAATAAATTATTGTTTTTCGGGTTTCCTGGTGGTCGTAGTACCCGTCGGGGGTTTTTGCTTGGGTGTTTTCCCAGGGTTTCCCCGCCCGTCATCAACGCACAATGTGCGTATTTAATATTCAAACTTGCTTAGGCCTGTCTGAATCTCAAACAAAAGGAAGATGTGAATTTCAATTCATTGACAAACGTTGTAAATCGTTTGAAGATGCGCCAAGGTCAAAAAGTTCGTCTGCTTGTGGCCATTGATGGACTTGGCGGAGCTGGAAAAAGCACTTTAGCGCGACTGCTGAAACAGCAATTAAAGGCTATAGGTTGGACCGTGGCAGTTGTCAAACATGATGATTTCTACCTCCCTTCTAATCAACGTGAAAGCCAACAAATAGGAATGATTGGTAGCGACTTTGATTGGGAGCGTCTACGCGATCAGGTACTCGTTCCCATTAGAGAGGGACGGCACGCGGATTACCAGCGGTACGATTGGGAAACAGATGTTCTTGCTGAGTGGCATACAATCTCTGCTGCCAATGTGGTGATTGTTGAGGGAGTCTATACGATACGACGTGAGTTAATATCTTTATACGATTTGAAGATATGGGTGGAGTGCCCGAGAGCAATTCGTCTTGCACGAGGCATTGCACGAGATGGAGAGAAGGCACGTGCTATTTGGGAACAGGATTGGATGCCGAAAGAGGATTACTATGTCAAAACGCATCTTCCTCGTGAAAAAGCCGATCTGTTTGTGAATGGAGCAACGCCATATTTACCAATGGGTGAATCCAATGAATGATGAAATTACGATTGCCAATCGAGCGCGTTGGGAAGCTGAAGTCCTAAAAAAGGGAGGCTTTACCGTCCCGTGGCTCGACCTGAATAGAGATGATATTCTGAAATATGCTGACGGGCAGCTTGACCCTATTTCTTATGAACTCTACCAAATCTACCCGGCGTACCTACTCAAGGATGTCGCTCACAAGGACGTGTTGTGTCTCGCGGCGGGTGGTGGACAGCAGTCGGCAGTCTTTGGTTTGCTGGGTGCCAATGTGACTGTGATTGATTTCACGCAAGGTCAGCTTGACGGAGATATTACTGCCGCAAAACATTACGGCTATCCAGTAAAAACGCTTCGCCTCAACATGCGGGATCTGTCCGCAATTGAGGACGCATCGTTTGATTTTGTCTATCAGGGGCCTTCTATGAGTTGGGTGCCATCGGTTCATGAAATCTATACAGGCGTATCAAGAATCATCCGTCCGGGGGGGTGGTATCGCGTAGATTTTGGCAACCCTGCCAATCATTCCTTGGAATGGGATGGTGAGTACTATCGTGTCACGGAACCGTATTCCGAGCGGGTTTATAGGTATTCAGATGGGGCGTATGACTTTCGGCACTATCTTGGCGATATATTCAATGGACTCCTGGAGAACGGATTTCGGATTGAGCATGTTGAGGAGCGTCCTTGGACCCAACCAGACATTGAAGCGACACCGGGGAGTTGGACGCATCAAATGGCTTATAACGTGAGTTTTGCTATTGTTGCTAAAAAAGACTAAAGTTTGGACAATTCGAGTTGCCTATGGGTTGAGTTTCTAAGGGGTTGTGTGTTTTTCTGCAAGTTTCCGACATGAACCTAATTCACGGTAAAAGAAACTCAAATACACCAAAAAGCAGCCCCCGGTGAATGCCACACGCGCATTCATACCGTTGATTTCGGGGCGGCATGTCTATAGAAATATGATACGCCCCAAGGGAGCAGCCCCAGAGGGGCGGCATGTGCGTTTTAAAAGATCGTCCAAAGTGAAATAAAAAAGAGGTATGGCTCCGAACTGCTTGGAAAGGGAACTCTAATTATGGAGGCGTTAAGTTTTCGCAAAGCAAACGCAAGCGACAGTGAATTCGTTTTTGCCGTAAAGGAAGCAGCATTCCGAGAATATATAGAACAGGTCTGGGGTTGGGACGATGATTATCAACAGGAACGACATAATACGGAGTTTGCTTCACACGATCTTCATATTATTATCCAGTTTCATGGGAATGATGTCGGTTTTTTGGTAACGTCTGATACCCCAGAAGCACTCAAGGTTAATCAAATCTTCATCCTTCCTGAGTACCAAGGGAGAGGTATCGGTTCTGCGTGTCTAACACGTCTTATTGATGATGCCAGTCTTGAGCAGAAGTCTGTAACACTTCAGGTGCTAAAGGTTAATACCCGCGGTATCGCCCTTTATCAGCGGCTGGGATTCACAATTGTCGGTGAAGATTCTATATACTTTCAGATGAAAAAAAATGGTTGAATAAAATTGGAGAATTGAAATTATATAGTGAATTCTATAGTTACTTCGACACTCCTATCGTAGCGCAAACTGTTAGTTTGCGGGTCCTCCAGCCTTCGGTTTGTGCTGTAAGTGTTCACATATTTTTCGACTTTGTTATAAAGGGGGCATCTTAGCCAACCCAACCTACGTTAATCGGATATTATGTCTATGAATTTTATTGAAGCACTCTCCACAGATAATTTAACCGCTATAAGGGCAGCCCCCAAAACGGACGTTCACGCGCATGCTTTCTTAAGTACACGGCGGGAAAGTGCGGAACGCTGGCTCGGACAGTCCCTAACCAAACCGCCCCTCAAAATGAAAGGGCTTGAGGGAATGATGGCGTACATGAATAGTGTCTTAGCACCACACTTGGAACACCGCGAAGGTTTTGAGTTCGTTGCTGTATCGGCGGTAGAGCATGCAATTCAGGATGCCATTGTTATACTTGAGATGAGTTTCGACATCCGGTTGCTTAAGTTTTACTCGGGAAGGTTGACCGAACTTCGCGCATTTATTGAAGCATTAGTTGAGCGGTATCGGGAGCAGGTTGATTTGCGTCCTGAACTCGGTTTTGCGCGGGAGTGTGCCAATGATGCAAAATGGATGAAGTCCGCACACGCAGCCATAGAATTGGGTGTATTTCGGTCAATTGATTTATATAGTCACCAAGAGGCGTGTGCACCTGAAGCCGTGAAGTCTTTATACAAAAAAGTACGTGCAGCAGGCATGAAACGCAAAGCACACGTAGGTGAGTTTGAGGGGGCAGAGGAAATCAGACGAACCGTCGAAGTCCTTGACTTAGACGAGGTCCAGCATGGTATTGCCGCTGCAGAATCAGTTGAAGTCATGCGTTGGCTTTCGGAGCATCAAATTCAACTGAACGTCTGTCCAACAAGCAACGTGATGCTGAGTGGTGTCCCTGATCTCGCCTCACATCCAATTCGCATCTTATATGACCACGGCGTACCGGTAACGATTAACACAGACGATCTGATGATATTCGGTCAGAGCGTCTCCGAAGAATATCGGAACCTCTATCAAGCCGGTGTTTTCAGTGCGCAGGAGTTAGATGATATCCGGCGCGCCTCTCTTGAAACTCTTGATTGATGTCCAAATTGGTTACTCAACCCGCGGCTGTCTTGCAGATGGATTTCTTTCTAAACGGACTTTTGAGTCCTGCAACGGTAGCGCAATACGTGCGCCGTTGTGTAGATGCGATTCAATGATGCCAAAAATCAGTTCCGTACTGGCATACGCACACCGAACACCGCCTCGGGTCGGTTCCCCCGTATCTAATGCATGAACAAGGTCTTTAATCAAGTTTGCCGTGCTACTGGTGTGCTCAAATTCAGGAAAAGTTTCGGGAACCTGACAGTTCCGCCACCCGGGTACATCTTGTTTTTTACGGAGATGCCACTGCCAACCGTTGTTCCAACATGTAACCGTTCCGCCATCACAAATGGCTTCCCACTCACTACCTCGCGGCGTTAGCAGTGCGTGTGCCATCACACCATTTTCAAACTGGATTGTTCCGCCACCACTCGGATCCGCTCGCAGCTCATCCCCATCAAAAACCGAATCGCCTTGTGGCAGATAACCCGTGATCCAACTCGCAGTCGCGTCGCTATTCAAACGTAAAATTAAATCAAAGTGATGGCTGGCTGAGTTGAAAAGCGTAGCGTTTGAATAGATAATCAAGGTGCGTAGCCTACCAATTTCACCGCTGTCAATGATCTCTTTCATCTTGTCGAAACCTGTATGCCACCGGCGATTCGTGCCGAGGTTAAAGGCGACGTTATTTTCTTCTACTGCCGATACCATTGCTGCCGCTTCGTCCATAGAAGCCGCCATCGCCTTTTCCGCATAGATGGCTTTCACACCGTGTTCTGCTGCATAAATAACAATTTCCGCGCGATGCTCCGGTTGTGTGGCAACGCTAACAATATCGGGCTGTTCTTTTTCAAGCATCTCACGATAGTCGGTATATTGATTCGCTTTTGGAACATTGTATCGGTTTCCAAAGTGTTCCATGACGTCGGGACGCAGATCGGCACATGCAATAAGATCAGTTCGTTCTTCAGCAAAAAAGCCTGCAGCGTGGGAATAGGGTAACTTAATCGCTTCGTAATCGGGGACTTCGTTATCAATAAATGCACCCATCCGGCTACAACCGATAACAGCAGCACGATATGTTTTCATGGGTATTCTCCTTGTCCTCACTAAAATGATTCGATGGATCCTTCTACCGCATTCGATCAATTGTTCACTGAGTAAGAGAATAACCAATTTCGTGAAACACGTCAAGAAAAAATCGGTATGAAGTTTAAGAATTTAATTCAGTAATTGCCAAACGTGCTATAAATCGCACCGCTGTTTGTAGTAGGGCGATTCATCGCCCGTCAATTTATAGGATTTATTTTTTCATCCTTGTTCATTCACGCGATGCCTCCTAAAGTGCATCCAAAATTGTATGTAGGTAAAGGATTACCACGTTTTATCAGAATCTTAACCAATCTCCCTTTAAACCATTCACAGTGATTCAAAGTACACAAAACAAAGGTAATTACAACCTATGGCAATGTCCGTTTACGCAGGCACAACTTTAAGTGAAGCACAAAAGATTATCGCTGGCGATTACGCAGCTTTTGATTGGCGTGAGCACGTCAACTATCGCCGGGTTTATATTGGTATGAACCCAGCGATTCGGGATGCCGAGAATGCACTTGACAACGACGCGGACAAACCCGTCGTTATCGCATTGCTGCTCAAATCAGAGAAAATGCTTATCAAAAACCGAGTCAGGCGTCTCAGCGCGATCAAAGGAGCACGCATTATACCGGACGAAGAACTGCTCAAACGGACGGGTTATCTCTTCGATAATAAAAAGTTGGTTGGACTTCTCGAAGGTATTGTGACGCGAGCAAGCAACGGTGTTTACATCGTACAGTGTGATGCGAATCGATATCAATGTTCTCTGCGAGGAAAACGAGATGCCTTTAGCACAAATCAGCAGATCTATGTTGGGGACCGCGTCAAAATTCAGATGATTGATGAGACCCATGGTACGATTGCAGCCATTATGCGGCGCAAAAGCGAATATAAACGCAAAGGAACACAATCTAAAGGGGTTATTCGCATTCCGAATCTCGATGGATTGGTTATCGTGTCTTCTGTAAAAGAGCCGCCGATCTGGCAGCGAATGCTGGACAAATTCCTTGTTATTGCCGAAGCATCGGGGATTGCGCCACTTGTCTGTTTCAATAAAATTGATATGCTTGACAACCGTTTAGAAGTGGATTCAATAGCCGCAGTCTACGAGAGAATCGGGTATCGAACAATCCTTACAAGTGCAACGACTGGCGAGGGAATAGAGGATTTGAAGGCGTGGATGAAAGGAAAGATTTCGGCACTCACTGGATTATCGGGGGTCGGAAAATCTTCGCTTTTGAATGCTATTCAACCCGGTTTGAAAGTGAAGACGAACACAGTGAATCCGAGACGAGGCGGAAGACACACGACCGTTTCAACCCAACTTTACAACCTGGATTTCGGAGGCTTTATCGCCGATACACCAGGGCTTCGCGAATTGCACTTTTCGGACATCGAGCCTCATTTGATGGATCGCTATTTCCCAGAAATAAACTCGCTCCGAGAACGTTGCGTCAAAGGTGCCTGTACGCATACTCATGAGGAGGGTTGTGCGGTGCAGGCTGCCCTGAAAACAGGGGACATCTCAGAGTTTCGGTATCAGAGTTACTGTGAATTTCAAGAGTATAAGAAATGAGTATTCATCAAACCGATATTGAACTCATGAAAATGCAAGTTGAAGTGTTATTCATACAGGATAAAAATGGATACCTTCAGCATATCAACGAACCTATAGGTGATGTGAAACCAGCACCTCGTTTCTTCTTTGGATACACCAATAAAGGTTCACTATGTAAGTTCCGGCAGGATCTACCCGACAGTGTGATTGAGCAACTGAAGGAAGTTGCCGCTGCTGAACCGCTGCCCATAAATTCCCAGAAGATTCCAAAGAACCATAGGCAATTCGAGAATATCCTTCAAAGTCATGCACCGATTGAACGGGTCTGGGTTGGGCCCGCTTATCGCTTTCCTGAATGCATTACACCACCGACAAATGTTATCCACTTATCAAGTGAAGATGCAAGACTTCTAAATGGAGATTTAGCCGACATAAGGCCGGAATTAAATAGTCCGCACCCCTGTTTAGCAATCATAAAGGATTCGCAGGTAGTGTCAATTTGCCGAAGTGTCCGTGCCTCAGCACGCGCCCATGAAGCCGGTGTTGAGACGCTGGCTGGTTATCGGCGATGTGGATATGCAACGTCGGTTGTCGCTGCTTGGGCTGTTGCCGTTCGTGCTTTGAACCTTATTCCTCTCTACAGCACTTCGTGGAACAATGTCGCTTCTCAAGGTGTAGCACGGCGATTGGGCTTGGTGCAGTATGGTGTGGATTATCACGTGACATGATGTACGGAAACACCTACAACTGTGAACTTGACATCTACCGCACATTATGGTAGACTACGGCATTCGTAATAAAAACCAATCAGCGATTAGGAGAAACGCCCCATGCAACCGACGACAAATCAATATGGCACTATCACTAAAAAAGCAAATGGCAGCCAATTTCGTTTCCTACTTATCGGCTGCATGTTGCTCATCACTTTCACTTCAATCGGGTTCACCAATGAGCTCGACCTCGTCCGTGAAGTAGAATTTCAACCACTGGCATCAGCAACCCAACGACTCATTGAAGCACTTGATTACCTCGGTTCACCCCTATCTGAAGGCGACCTCTCAGAAATCCAGAATGCCTTGATTTCCGAGGATCATGAACAGGCGATTGTTGACATCCAAAAAATTCTTGACCCATACTGTATGGTCGGGGTCAACATCAATCCTGAGAGTCGTGTGAAGGTTAAGGAAGGTCCCGTAAATAAGGAACTAATGCAGCAGGGGTGGCGTACATTTTTAGTGAAAGTTCACAACGAGGCTGGCGTGACGGCACCCTTAGCCGCAGAAAGCGCGAATGCCGCACCCCTCTATAAGCGTTCCACCGGTAGTCCTGATCCTGAGACAACCGTACCGAAAAGCGATATTCCACATCGTTTTTTGGATATTGAAGTTTATGCCAACCCACCTTTGAAAGCAAGTCTTTCGGGGTTAGAATTGGAATACCGTATCGTTCAACTCTATAGTCGCGACACCGGCAAGCGAGAAGCAACGCTCAGTTTCAATGTGGGGCAAGGGACGCAGGACATAGGTTTCCGAAGCGAAGTGCCTATTCTGTTCAACTGTGTACCAGCAGTGGCTGTAACTTTGGAAGTGTTGGACTTCGACGGAAAACCAACGACAGCGGGTTTTATCATTCGCGACGCATTGAATCGAGTGTATCCGTCACGTGGACGCAGACTCGCACCCGATTTCTTCTTTCACAACCAAATCTATCGGCACAGTGGCGAATCCGTTCTCCTACCGCCGGGCAACTATACTGTCGAATACACACGCGGACCAGAGTATAAGGTAAAAACACAAACCGTTACCGTCCCCAATGCCGAGACACATCAAGAGACCTTTCATCTCGAAAGATGGATTCATATCGCTGCGGAGGGCTGGCGTTCCGGCGACCATCACGTGCACGCCGCCGGGTGCTCACACTATGAAAGTCCGACGGAGGGGGTTACACCCGAGGACATGATGCGCCACATTCTCGGTGAAGACCTTAATGTAGGGTGTGTGCTCTCTTGGGGACCGTGCTGGTATTATCAGAAGCAGTTTTTCGACGGCAAGGTTCACGAACTCTCGACCGATGATTACGTAATGCGATACGATGTGGAGGTTTCGGGTTTTCCATCCTCACACGCTGGACACCTCTCTATACTCCGACTCACTGAGGACGACTACAACGGTGTTGAACGCATAGAGGAATGGCCGAGTTGGGATCTCCCTGTCCTCCAATGGGCAAAGGAACAGGGCGCGGTGACGGGTTTCAGTCACAGCGGTTGGGGCTTAAAAGTGGATGGCGACGAACTCCCCAATTACAACATGCCGCCTTTCGATGGTATCGGTGCGAACGAGTACATCGTTGATGTTGTTCATGACGCTGTTGATTTCATTTCTACGGTGGACACACCCGCTGTTTGGGAACTGAATATCTGGTACCACACGCTAAATTGCGGTTTCCGCACGCGGATCAGCGGTGAGACAGATTTCCCTTGCATTTACGGAGAGCGCGTTGGGTTGGGTCGCATCTATGTGAAAATGCCTGCTGGTCCCCTCAATTTCGATGCTTGGGCAGCAGGATTGAAAGACGGTCGCTCCTACGTCGGAGATGGCAAAAGTCATCTGCTGGACTTCACTGTTGGCGGTGTACCCGTGGGAGAAAAATCGCCAACCGGAGAGATTAGCCAGTTGGATTTGGAAGAACCCGGCACGGTAACTGTCACTGCACGTGTTGCTGCACGCCTCAATGAGATACCCAATCTTGAAATAAAGAATCGTCCGTTGGAACAGCAACCCTATTGGGACGTGGAACGCGCTCGCATTGCGGAAAGCCAGAAGGTGCCTGTTGAACTCATTGTCAATGGTCAATCAGTTGAGACGCAAGAGGTCGTGGCTAACGGTGAGATTGTTCCCGTTGAATTTGAGGCATCTATTGACAGGTCGAGTTGGGTCGCCCTACGCATCTTCCCATCGTCTCATACGAATCCGGTTTTTGTTATTGTAGATGGTAAACCGATCCGAGCGAGCCGAAGGAGTGCGCAATGGTGCTTGGATGCTGTGGAGGTCTGCTGGAACGAAAAGGTCGATCGCATTCGTGAGGAAGAGCGCGATGCCGCTCGCGAGGCATACAACGTTGCATCGCAGACCTATCAGAAGATTCTTGAAGAATCTGATGTGGATTGAATCTTTGTAGGGAAAGCGCGTAAGCCCAACTAACGGGCCGGGCTGGATATACGGAACAAACCGGTTTTTATACAGTCCAACTTCAACGAACCGCAAGGAAAATTTAAAAAATGAAACTTACACCCGAAGCTGTTGAACAATTTAAGCGTGTAGGCTATCTCAACATAGAAGAACGACTCATTGATGACAAACATCTTGCCGTGCTACGTAAACATTACGACACACTCTTTGCACAGAGACGCGGCACTATTGGTGAAGGGTTGCGCAATCTCGCAGTCGTCGGAGAATCGGAAAGCGATGAAGGCACTGATCGTGACGAAGAAATGTTACAGATTATGGAGATGTGGCGTTTGGATGAGGAATATCGGAAACTGCTCTACCACGAACCGTTGTTAGACATTGCCGAGAGTTTGATCGGTCCCGATATCCAGTTATTTCACGACCAGGCACTCTACAAACCCGCCCATCACGGCGGCGAAGTCTATTGGCATCAGGACAACGCGTATTGGCAGTGCGACCCACCGAATCTTGTGAGCATCTGGATAGCACTCGACGACGCTGACGAAGAGAACGGTTGTATGAACGTGATCCCCGGCAGTTATTTAGAAGGACTGGCGGCACACGCACATGCCAAGTCAGAGAAAGGTAAGTTGCCAGCGTTATTAGAAGTGAAGGCTGATGTAGATCGTGCTGTACCCGTGCCAGTTAAAGCCGGATGCGGGATGGTGCATCACTGCATGACACTCCACCAAACGGATCCAAACCGCTCATCCCGGGACCGTCGAGCGATGGTCCTGCATTACATGCAATCGGGGACGCGGAATCGCGATGGCGAAGTGATGAAAGACAACCCACTGCTACGCGGTAAATTGGCGTAGCAAGGTTTGATACAGGACCTTTCGGTGTCTTCACTGCTTTTTGGAGAGCAAGACAATGCGGATCCAGCTGACGGATGCAGAGCAAGCGGATGGAAAAATGTGTGCCGCGAATCTCGATGTGGCGGTTCGGCTACTCCGAGAGGTCGGTGCCGTAATTCTTGAGGATGCTGTGCCACTTGAGCTCATCAAGGTAGCACAGACCGCCTATTTCGAGATTGTTCGACAGGGGAAGGCACGCAGAGCGCGTCATGTCGTCCAGATGCCGTTTCTCCACCACCAATTTATCACCAACCCCTTCTCGCTTCAAGTGATTGAGGCCGCTATGGGTAAGAAGATCGCACTGTTCCGTTGCGGAATTCATAATATACCACCGGACGTAGATGGCAAACAAGTCGAGAAAACACCGCATCGCGACGGTAATCATCTGTTTCCAGAACTGCAGTGTGTGTTACCGGTTACGGGTATTTATGTTGATATTCCACTCGTCGATTTTTCAGAAGAAAATGGAGCCACAAAAATCTGGCCCGGTTCACATCTGATTATGGATTCTCCACCTGAAGATGTTCGATATCTCGGTGAACGGAGTAAGCACCTACCTGCGCTGCAAGCGGTCATACCTATGGGTTCTCTAATTCTCCGTGATATGCGATTGTGGCACGTCGGCATGCCAAACAGGACCGACATCCACCGCCCTATGCTGGACATCGGTTATACACGCGTATTTCCGCACGCCAGCGAGCGACTCCGGGTGCCTGAAAAAATTAAGCAGCACTGGTCCCAAGCAGCCAAGAAACTGCTCAGGACTGGCTAAACCTTCTTCATAGCGAAGCTCCCACTTTCCCCTTTACTATCTTTTTCCCTTAGACAATCCCTCCAAACCAACATTTTTGCATAAAAATCCCACTTTTTCGCGGAATTATGTAAGTTTTTATTCACACGTCGCGTCACTATATACCAAATAAGACACTTTCTTTTTTTGAGGCGTTTGATGAGAAACGATAATGCGAAACTGATCCAACGTATCCTTGAAGGCGACGATGCTGCTTTTGCGTGCTTAGTTAGGAAGTACCAGAAGCGGGTTCACACTCTTGCGTGGCGGAAGATAGGCGATTTTCATATCGCTGAAGATATTACGCAGGAAACGTTCCTACAAGTCTATCGGAAATTAGCGACACTGAAAGATCCGAGTCAGTTTCCAGGGTGGCTTTATGTCATCGCCAACCGATGCTGCCTCGCGTGGCTTCGCAAGAAACGGATCCAGACTCAACACTTGGAGGAGATAGATACGGCAATGGCAGAAAGCACTTCCTATTCCAGACATGTCGCAGCAGGCCAGGCAGAAAGTGCAGCGGAAACCAAACGCGAACTCGTTAAAAACTTATTAGCAAAACTGAAGGAAAGCGATCGCACGGTTCTAACACTCTACTACTTCGGTGAAATGTCGTATGCAGAGATCAGTGAGTTTTTAGGCGTATCCGTCAATACTGTCGCGACACGTGTGCACCGGGCGCGGGAACGCTTAAAACAGTACGAACCAATGATTAGAGAATCACTTGGTAGTTTCCAACTGTCTCCGAGTTTAACGGAGAATATCATGCGCGAAATTCCGCATATCAAGCCCTTACCGCCTACCGGCGGAAACCCACCTGTTGTTCCCTGGGCAATCGCGACTTCAACCCTTCTTCTCGTCGTGATGATGCTCGGTATCAGCAACCAATACCTGGCGCGTTTTCAGCAACCCTACAGTTTTGATGCCACTTCCGAAATGACGGTAGAAATCATTGATGTCTCCATTGTTCTCGATCTTCGATCAAAGCCGGATGTCCGAAACCAACTTGGAAATACCAACGGCACCAATAAGAGGAGTAGTACAGGTATGAAACTTAACGATATCCTTGAATCACACTTTAATGCTATTGGCGGTCTTGCGAGGCTCTCAGAAATTCGGAATGTCCGACGTTCCGGCGACGCACAACTCACACAATGGAACGGCCAACCTGTGAACGAATCAGGTCGCGTTGAAATAGTAGCAGTCGTTGGAAAAAAATCGTATAACCAACAGGACTTCGGTGAACTCTTCAGTGAAACCAGTGTCTGGAACGGTGTAGGCGGTTGGAAATCCGTTATGGGAAGCAGTCCAACACTCCTTCCAGAAACAGAATATGGGCGTGCCAAAAACGCAACCTATATGGATCCATTGCAGGCAATCTACGAAGAACTTGGTAGCAGCGTCCTTCAACAAAGTGAAGATGAACTGTTCCGAGGTAAGGAATGCTTAGTGATTCGGATCATTGATACGGAAGATGTATTCTATATTGATAAGGCTTCCAACCTACTCGTCGGAGCGAAGACTACCTATACAGGTCTAAACGTCAAAAATGCTATCGCGGTCCTTCACTACGCCGATTATACGGATTATGAAGGTGTAATGTTGCCCACTTCCTATGAAATTTCCATTGGGGACGGTGCACTAACGGTCAATTACACCATTACAAAAACAGAGATTGATACCCCATTAGACGAGACGATTTTCGAGCAACCGTAACAACGGTTTTCAAGTATCTCATTCTGTTTACACCGCTCACAACCTATCCTAAAGGAAGTTGAAACTTATTCATGAAATCTTGCTTATTCTTCATTTTATTGATTGGGATCCTAATGCTGTCCTCTGTATTTGCCGAAACGAACATTGCTCAAGAAGATACACCGGAAAGCACCCGACAGTCCGTTTCGCCTACTACTGGTGATGTAGAAGGTACTGTCCAACTCGAAACAGTTCTCGTTGAAGGACAACGCCTGCCCCCAACGGTCAGCCGTAGAGAGATGCGAGGCAGTGAACTCATCCAGATTCCCAGTGCCGGAAGTGATGCCCTCAGAGCCATCATGACACTACCCGGCATCGGTGTCCCTAACGACTTTCTCCGCGCGCTCCATATCCGTGGGAGCGCGCCGGGTGATACACGTATTTACATTGACAGGACGCCACTCGGTTACCCGTTCCACTTTGGTGGGTTCTTCTCAACGACACACTCCGATGGCATCGAAAACATTTATGTGTACGCAGCCGGATACGGCGCAGAATTCGGATTAGATTCGCAATCGGTTATTGACATCCGAACGCGTGAACGTTTGAATAAACAGTGGGGCGGTGTCTTGGACTTCAATTTTATATCGCCGTATGGGTTCTTTGAAACCAATATCGGGGAAAAAGGGTACGCATCTATCGCCGGACGCTTCACGACTTATAATCTCATTCTCGGACTTTTCTTTGATTCGACATTTCCCACCTGGTCGGATTATCATCTCAAATTTGCATATCAACTCACCGAAAAACATCATCTAACCGTCAACGGCATCGGCGCAATAGATCATTTCGACTTCTCCGACACCGGATCCTCCGCATATTTCAAGAACGGGTTTCAGGCAGAAGGCATCCATTTCCGCTCGCATCTCACCGATACACTCACATCGCATCTTTCTCTTACACACTCCTATAATTTCCTCAATATCAATTTTGGTGGCGATCCAAGCCAAGACGAAGTCTCGCCAAGTGAAAAATTTATCTACGCAGTCCAAGTTAACGCACCAATGTATACCCTTCGCGAAGACATCTCCTACAAACTCACACCGAAACTTCAACTGGAGCCAGGATTTCTCTTCGCCTTCAGTCCAGCGATGAACACTACACACACCGTTCTCCCAGAGAACATAAGTGCCGATGATGAGAAGCTCGTTTGGAAAGAGAAATTCGACACATTTCATTACAACTTCCAACAGGCAGAAGGATACTTACAGGCACGCTACGATCCGCTATCTTTTCTCTCGGTTGCTCTTGGTGTGCGATTGGATTATCTCAATTTGACGGAAGAACTCTCAATTCAGCCGCGCGGGAGTCTCAGCTTAACACTCCCGACTACCTCTATCCTTCGATTCGCCTACGGCAGATACGAACAGAGTCCTTTTGCGTACCAAGTCCTTAAAACCGACGGAAACAGAAACCTGAAATCAGGTATTGCCGAGCATTATGTCATCGAATTAGAACACACACTCTCACCACAAACAGAACTTAAATTCGCCCTCTACTACAAAGACATGGAAAAACTCATCACTCGGTCTGTCAATGTTGACGCACTGTTTGATGACAAGGATACACCGATTACAACGGCGTACCTCAATCAAGGTACAGGGTTTGTAAACGGGGCAGAGATCTTCCTGCGACACCGTGTGAGCGAAAAATTTTTTGGGTGGATCTCCTATGCTTATACCCATGCAGAACGGCGTGAGACCCCCGACGCTCCCTATAAACCCTTTCTTTTTGACAATACACACATTGCCAGTCTCGTCACCAACTACAAGCTAACACCCAAAGTTAGCATTGGCGCAAAGTGGCAATATGTCAGCGGAACTGCTGCAGTTCCCCTAAGCACACTCCTGATGGTCCAAGACCCGGTCACGCTCGGTATGCATCCACTGCTCTCTGATGTCGCAGGTGCGCTTGCACCCGCTGCGTTTCAGGCGTATCACCGCTTAGATTTGCGTTTGACCCGTAAAAGAATGCAATGGGGTATTCCTGTGACAGAGTTCATCGAAGTCTGGAACGTCTACAACAGCGAAAATAAGATACAGTTCAGTTTCCCAGACCAATTCCCGGACCAATTCCTTGAATTTGAAGGACTCCCCTTAGATGAGGAATCACCGGAGTATAAGAGTCCCGTGCGATTCCCTTTTAACTTCACTTTCGGCGCGACGTACAAATTCTAACCCGAAGCACGCGCTATTCTCTGTAAAATCCACTCCTTGATAGATTGGAACCCTTCTGCGCGCCTTTTATCACCAATCCACAGAATAGATAAACGAATTTTCTGATGAATTTCTCCGCGTATGTGTTAAACTATTTGGAAGATAATTGCGGGCGATTAATAAAAATGCTAACCTCGCCGATGCAAAGTGTATAAATAATTCCGTAATCTACTATAACATTTTTGTGGAAGGTAAGTCAGTGAACTCCGAAAGCAGTGTAATTTACCCCAACCTGCTACTAACAAATTTTTGAACATTTCAAGCAAGTTTTCACTTACTTTTTACCCCAGCGGGGTAATATGTCTATAGAAAACGGTATATCTAATTCTTTGCTCCCGGTGAATGCCACACGCGCATTCATATCGTTGATTTGGAGTGCTATGTGTATAAATAGGTGGCAACTTGGGTTAATTTAGATGAAACAAAAATACTTTTACCACGAGCATCTGGCAGATTATGCCGAGTTGAAAGCAAAAGGACTCATGTCAAGGGGAGAACTCTATGGAAACCCTAACGACTTCAGTGATTTTTCCTCCAAATCCTTTTTAATAGAAACTTTGCCACGCTTAGACCTCAAACCCGATGCCCAAGTGCTTGAGCTCGGATGCGGAACAGGCCCAGGGGCATGTTTCTTGGCGCAATTAGGCTACCAAGTCTATGGGATTGACGTTATTCCCGATGCCATTGACAAAGCCAAAGCGATTGCTGCTGAGCAATGTTTAGACATCCAGTATGAGGTATTAGATGTCTGTCAACTGCCAACGGAAGGCAAATCGTACGATCTCATCGTTGACAGCCTCTGCTCGCAAGGCATCGTTACCGATCCAGATCGGGCTGTGATGTTTTCAAGAATCAAGTCTCGGCTTACCAAGAATGGTTACTTTTTGCTGAGCTGCTGTGTTTTTGAACCCGATAGGGAAGACCCTGAAATACAAATCGTTGATAACGCAACAGGGAAAGTTTACACCCGTTTTGATGAGGATGCCTTGTGGGATAGGGATACGGAAACGTGCTACAGTCGATTTTATCCCGACCCTTTCAGACCCAGTGTCGGACCCGAAAACTATGAGGGGACGATTTGTGTGGATGGCGTTTGGTACATCCATCAGCGGCGTTATCGGTCCCCTGAGAATCTACGGTTAGAGTTGGTGCGTCATGGGTTCACAGTTCTTGAGCAGAGCGGTGAGGTAACCGAGAACGCTATCTGTGTCCATCAAAATGCCTGTCTCGCAATTTCTTATAATCAGCATTAATAAGCATTACTATAATTTGGACAGTTCCTGTCTGGATCATGACTTGTTTCTACCGCCTTTTTCGATTTCTTTCTCAGTTCCAGACACAAACGCAACTCCAAGAAAAATAGATTCAGAGGCACCAAACGGCAGCCCCCGGTGAATGCCACACGCGCATTCATACCGTATTGTCCGAGTCAGTTTTTTCTTTCTTCCCACAATCCTTTCTTTTTTCCAAAATTATGCAACCATTTTCCCCTAACGCGCGCCATTATATATTAACTTGAATTTTATGCCGACTTCTTGAATCTCACCTTGAAAAAATCTGCTCTCGGAGGTGCAGGATGAGAGATAATGATGCTGAATTAATTCGCCGCACGCTCGCAGGCGACGAAACTGCTTTCACTATGCTCGTGAAAAGATACCGTAAACATGTGCACACGCTTGCTTGGCACAAAGTCGGCGATTTCCACATCGCTGAAGATATTACGCAGGAAACTTTCCTGCAAGTCTATAGAGATTTGGCGACCCTGAAAAAACCGGATCGGTTCCCGGGGTGGTTATATGTGGTTACAAACCACCGCTGCATTGCATGGTTCCGTAAGAATCAATTGCATGTCCGATTAGTGGAGGGCATTAACATGGCAATGAAAGGGGAAGCAGCATATTCCCGATATGTAGCTGACGAACAGGCAAAAACCGCGACTGAGGCACAGCAAGAGGCCGTCAAACAGTTGCTTGCCAAGTTGCAGGAAAGCGAACGCACTGTGATGACCCTGTATTACTTCGGGGAGATGACGTGTGAAGAAATTAGCAAGTTTTTGGGGGTATCTGCAAATACAATCAAAAGTCGGCTCAGTCGTGCACGCCAACGCTTGAAGAAGGAGGAACCTATAATTCGAGAGGCAGTGGATAGTTTCCAACTGTCTGCAAATCTAACCGAAAACATCGTGCGAGAGATCGCGGATATCAAACCTGTCGTCCCACCCCGGGGTAAGCCGTTAGTGCCCTGGGCAGTTGCAGTTTCAACTGTAACGGTGATATTGCTGATGATAGGTGTGGGCAACCAATACCTTCTTCATTTTCAACAGCCATATAGTTTTGAGGCGGAGTCGGAACGGACTATTGAAATCGTTGATTCACCTATCGTGCTTAATATGGATTCAAAACTGGATGTCCGGAATCAGATAGGACGAGCTCTATCCAACGGGAAAAACGACAAGACGGGTTCACAGACTTCTGAAACGCTTTTGACCTCTACTACCGGAGAGGATTCTATAGTGGACGAGACAAACATAGAACTTTGCACACAAAATTTAATTGCTATTGGTAAGGCGATTGAAGGTTATGAAAAAGCACACAACGATCTTCCTTGGTGGCTCTCAGATCTGTATCCTAAATACTTGGTAGATGCAAACGTCTTGACCTGTCCTGCGGATAAATACAATGGGAAGGCAGGTCGCCCTTGGAACAGAGATCCGAAAATGTCGGTAAGTTATGACTATCAGTTTTATCCCGAATATCGAGGGAAGAAAGGGGAACAGCACATAGTATATGGTGATGCCATGCCACTTGTCCGGTGTCGGCATCACGCGAATGAAGATTTACATGTTTTGAACTTGAGCTTCTCTTATATGGTTTATAGGTCATCCGTGAATTGGGAGTATACGCCGGAAGATATGTATGGTAGCCATGAAGTCGCTATCGCTGCTTTTGAAGAAACAATTGAACGACACCCGAACGATATGCGTTTTTTCTCTCTCTATCCGGGACTTGCTCGTCTCTACGTCAAAACTGGGAACGAACCGGCGGCGGATGTGTTTATTGAACGGTTGAAGTCAGCTACGAAACTCAAAATTCCAGATTATTCTGCTTTGTGGCACCTGTGGAACATACTTGTGATGATGGAACGATATGAGGACCTGCTTGAGATTTTTACGACAGCCGAGCAGCAAACCCCCAATGAGAGATTCATCCTTGAGAGACTTTCCTTCATCCACGAGAGGTTAGGCAATGCTGAACTCGCCGAGGCGTATGGTCGCAAATTTGATCCGAGATACGAATTGCTTGGAATGCCTGTCCCTGACTTTTCTGCGACCGATCTTGATGGGAATCCGATTTCGCTGCAGGCGTATCGTGGAAAAGTTGTTTTGCTCGACTTTTGGGTATTCTGGTCTCCACCCTGTGTTGTGGAAGGGTCGGAGGTCAGAAAGATTTACGATACCTATAAAGATGTCGGATTTGACATTATTGGTGTCAATCTTGACGATGAGGAAGTGATACTACAAAACTACGTTAAGGAAAACAACATCCCCTGGCGACAGATTTTCGATCAAGGGGCCGGTGAGGATTCACTCGTGCAACAATATGGCATCGGCGACCTTCCTGAAATGTGGCTCATTGATCGGGAAGGTAGATTAATTACACATAAAGCGAAAAGGGCGGATTTAGAAAGACTTGTTGAAGCGGCAGTGAAAGTTGAATAATAAGGGTTGTCAGTTATTAGTTTGCAGACGAATAACGGACAGCGGTCAGTGAGGGGCCCGAGCACGGTGTGTTTCTGCAGAAAGTGAGTTGTGGACACCCACAAGAGGTGCCCCTACTGGCGAAACGTGGAGATGTGTTTATCAAAGTAATGTCGGATGTCAGACTGGCGCGTCCAGATGATGCTCAAGCAATTCACCTAATATTACAGGAGACATGGGGAGACTCGCTTCTTTTTGATGTGTTCATGGATCACATTTCGTCGCCTGAGCATCAAGTCTTTGTTGCAGTTGAGGTTGGCGAAGTGGTGGGTTTTCTTTCCGCGCTTCTGATACCCAACCCTGCCCCTCGATGGGAAATAGATCTTGTTGTTGTTTGTGCTGCGAGTCGAGGTAAGGGTATAGGGACTTCACTAATTAAGGAAGCATTGATATACGGTTCTCATCTGGGAGCACCTTGGGCTAAGGCATCAATCCGTGTTGATAATTATGCAAGTCAACGTTCATTTTCAAAGGTGGGCTTTACGACGAACGCTCAAGCCGGTGGTGTCTTCGTTTGGGATCCTTTGGCTTGCAAGTCAGCCACGAATGTGCCGGAGACTGTTCATTTTATACCTGTTGATACATTAACCTATCGTGGGTTGTGGATTGAAGGGTTTAGTGAGTCTCAACTATCCGAGAAAGAACAGCACAGTGTGATTCGGGCAGCTCGAAACTCTATTTTTCAGGAGAATCGCATAAGTACTGGGGTATTTATCCCAGATAGCCTTAAACAGACGATTGCACCCGATCTATTGACCGCTGCCACTGATTATGGTCAATATCACCGATGGGAATATGCGTTGTAGGATGAATTTATTATTTACCGTTGTTTCTATACTCTTTTCGCTTGCTTCTTCACTTTATGCCCGTAAAAGTGATTTAGGACATTATGTGGCGAGGGAATATCCGTTTCTTATTTCTGGGATCTCTAACACTTTATATTGGAACACATCGAAATGGTATACTTCAGAAAATTTTGGGTACGCTTCAGAATTTATACGAGATTTAGCAAAATCCGTTTTATTGATCGATTAAGCTACCGTGCGCATTTTTTCTTCGTCTTAACGGAATATCTTCTGATAATAATTGTCAATTATTTTCTCTGGAAAGCAATCTTGGCGGACGGCAGGACGATTCGCGGGTATGCCTTAGACGATATGGTCACATACGTAGCGATTGCCGGTGTGTTTCGGTTTATTATTAACGAGTTTTCTGGTGGAATTTCTCGTGAGATGAGCGGTCAGTATCATAGTGGGGAACTCATTATGAATCTCTTAAAACCCGTGAGTTACCAACTCTATATATATTTTCGGGCTTTTGGCGGAATTCTCTTTCAGCTTCTTTTTAGGGGTGCCACTGTCTTAACGATCTGGGCATTATTGGTCGGATTGACACCGCCTGATAGTCCAGCGACATTCATTATCAGTCTGGCGTTGGGCGCCTTGATTTACGCTGGCATTGCTTTTTTAGTCGGGATCACTACTTTTCATATAGAAAATAATGCAGGCGTTCTCTTTGCTACGACTGCGAGCATTGAACTGCTATCAGGGACACTTATACCGTTGGTAATGTTTCCGAAGTCAGTGGTGTCAATATTGGATTACCTGCCATTCAAAATGATTTTTTATATACCGATGCAAATCTATTTGGGGCGATTGGGGGTCCAAGAGATGGTAAGTGCCTTGGTTGTCCAAGCGATTTGGGCATCTACCTTGTCCATAGCGGGATTCTTTTTTTTCAAGACTTCGGTACGAAAACTGACGATACAAGGGGGATAAACTTTATGTTGATGCCTCGGATCTTCTTTTATGGGAAGATTTATCTGCGTTACTTTGGACAGTATTTCAAAGGGAGGTTCGCCTATCGGTCAGATATTCTGATTCAGATGGCGTTCGCACTCTCGACTCAGATCACTTCTCTGGTTTTTATTCTCATAATCTTTAATCATATTCCGGATATCAACGGTTGGCGTTATGGGGAGATTCTCTTTATCTATGGGTTCGCGCAAACCTCAATTGCACTGTTTTCGATGTTCTTTTCAAATCTTATCCAGTTGGGACGCTTTTATATTCTTGATGGGAATTTTGATCGTGTGTTGCTGCGTCCGTTGCCGCCGTTGTTTCAGATTATCATTGAGCGATTGGACATCGGCTCGTTTTCGACCTTAGCGATGGGAGTCGGTGCTCTACTATACGCTGCTGCGAAGTTGGATATGTCGTTATCTGCCGTTGAGTGCCTCATCTTTTTCGGCTTGGTGCTCTCAGCCACGCTCATCTTTGCTGGGTTGGTGCTGATGGTGGTGAGTTTAACGTTCTGGATAAAGGACCCAACAGGGGCACTTGCTTGGCCCTTGATGACTGTCCGCGAATTCGCGAAGTATCCGATTACCATTTACAGCCCGGCATTACAGGTATTCCTGAGTTGGATATTGCCTTTGGCATTTACTTCTTTTTATCCCGCAACGCTCTTTTTGGGCAGAGAGGATTATGTCCTTTACGTCTACCTAACACCTGTTATTGCTGTTCTGGTTTGGGGAATGGGGATTCTGGTATGGAATTTAGGATTGCGAAGGTACGAAAGTTCGGGTTCTTAATTATTAGGAGGCGTATCTGATGGCTTTAATAGAGGTTGAAAATCTAATCAAAAGTTATAAAACATTCAAGCGCAAAGAAGGATTAAGAGGGGCGTTCGTTAACCTTTTCAAAAGGGAATACGAGTTCGTTCAAGCCGTAGATAATGTCAGCTTTCATGTCGAGCCGGGAGAAATCCTCGGTTACATTGGCCCCAATGGTGCTGGCAAATCAACAACGATTAAAATCTTAACGGGTATCCTTACCCCAACGGACGGAAAGGTGGCGGTGAACGGACTTGTGCCTTACAAGCAGAGGCAGCAACATGTGAAAAATATTGGGGTCGTTTTTGGACAACGCACGCAGTTATGGTGGGATATAGCCGTCATTGAAGCCTTTACCCTTCTCAGAGACATCTATGAAGTGAGTAAGACAGATTTCCAAACACAATTAAAAAAGTTTGATGAGGTGTTAGATATTGGTCCTTTGCTTCATACCCCTGTTCGGAAGTTAAGCCTCGGACAGCGGGTGCGGTGCGATATTGCCGCATCTCTATTACATAATCCGCCGGTTGTCTTTCTGGATGAACCTACGATTGGGCTTGATGTTGCAGTGAAATCGAATATTCGGGAATTTATTAAAGAGATGAACGCGAGTCTTGGGACGACTATGATCCTAACGACACATGACCTCAGCGACATCGAGTACCTCTGCCAAAGAAGCCTTCTTATTGATCAAGGGAAGATTATCTTTGATGGGGATCTGCAACAGGCAAAAGATGAATTAGCCAGAACACGAAAAATTCAGGTGGATCTTTATGAGCGCGTTGATATGGACAGCATGCGTGACCAACTGAAAATGGCTAAACTTGAATTCACGAGACGGAACGATTATTCCTTAACCATTTCTTTCGACAAAGATGAAATCTCAGCAGTCGATATTATTCAAAAAATCTTGGACCATTTTCATCCGCGGGACATAAAGATTGAGGAACCTACGATTGAAGCTGTTGTAAAAGAGATATACCAAAAGAGGGCCTTATAGACACAAGTCGTTGATTTGCCACGAATTCTCAGAATTTTCTGATGAATTTTTCCACGTCAGGGTTATACTATATAGTCGAGAATCGAAGTCTCTTCAACTCCTCTGCCCCTTATCAGGGGATAAAATGTCCGAAATTGGAGCTCACTGACTCGGAGATAAAATCAATGGAAAAAGAAAATGAAATTGAAACTGGCGAATGGAATCGACTTGTGAAAGATGCTTATAACGCATTGGAGTTTTTGGTCACGATGCGTTACCTTCGGAAATACCTTCCTGAAACAGGTAAGGTTTTAGATGCAGGTGGCGGACCAGGGCGTTACGCTCTCGAACTTTGTCGGGCAGGTTATGATGTTGTGCTTTTGGATGTTGACCCAACATACACAGCTTTTGCTGAAGAAAAAATCAAGTTGGAACCGGAATCCGTTGCAAACCGATGGGTCGCGTCGGTCGTTGGAGATATACGCGACCTTTCACGTTTTAATAGGAATGACTTTGACGCAGTGCTATGTCTCGGCGGTCCGTTAACATATATCAGTGATGAAACCGAGCGAACCCAGGCAACTTCTGAATTGGTTCGAGTCGCCAAATCTGGCGGGATTGTCTGCATCGCCGTTGTGGGTTACCTCGCAATGTTGCGGACGGTTCTCAGCCGACACAGTGAGGAACTGATAACGCCCCGGTACTGGGAGTTAATACGGGAAGGAAAAGGAAATAATATTGTTCGCGATACGCTGTGGCATTTTTTTCGGGCTTCTGAACTTCAGCAACTCGCTGAATCGTGTGGATTGACGACGCTGGAAATGGTCGGTTGTGAGGGACTTTCAACCGGATTACCCGAAGTCACCAACACGATGGCGGAAGATCCAAAAAAGTGGGAACGTTGGGTCAAGTTAGTCTTGGAAACAGCGACGGAACCCGCTATAGTGGACATGGCTGCGCATATTTTATACATTGGGCGGGTTGGCTAATATTTCATTCACTAAAAGAAGGAAATCGTATGTCGAACACCAATCTCAAAACCACATTCAATACCGCCGCAACCCTCTATGAAGAGGTCCGTCCCGGATACCCTGCAGAACTCGTCCAAGATGTCATAGACCTTTCTGGTCTCAGAAGCCACGGTAGAATCCTTGAGATCGGCTGCGGCACAGGAAAAGCAACCCGCTCTTTTGCAGAACGCCGATACGAATTGGTCTGTCTGGACATCGGTGCTGACCTAATCGCTGTTGCGAAGGAAAAATTGAAGGCGTTTCCAAATGTTTCGTTTGTAGAAAAAGCATTTGAAGCATGGAAGCCAGAAGGCACATTCGATTTGATTATTTCTGCCACTGCCTTTCATTGGGTAGACCCAAAAGTGAGATACCTGAAGGCATCCGAAGTGCTTAAACCAAAGGGTTCCCTTGCTGTTTTCTCCAATCAGCATGTCAGAAAGGATGAGGGATTCTTTGCGGAAAGCCAGAGTCTCTATGATAAATACTACGCGCCGCTGACGGAGAATCGCCCGACGCATGCCACAAATTTCCCCGGTGTGGAAGGGTTTCACAACCCAATTCGACGCTTCTATCCATGGACACAAACGTATACATCTGAGGAATACATCAAGCTGCTCGGCACTTATTCGGATCATATCGCATTACCAGACGAGAATCGACATCTTCTGTTTGAAGGGATTATCAATCTCATTGAGACGAATTATAAGGGGCGAGTGACCAAACACTACGAAGCCGTTCTTGACCTTCGACAAGCTACACGGCGAATCCAGCAGGCATGACCCTCAGTCATTCCTTCGGGAGCTTATGTTTTTCTCTCCAGCGTGGATACGCATCTGTGAGTAACTTGGTGGCCCAACTACCGTAGTAGGCGTAGCCCGTGCGGCGCTCCTGTCCGATCTCGGAGAACGCGTAGCGGACCACCGAGTCGCGATCGAGAAAGATGGGACGGTTGCTCCCGATCTCGTAGAAACGCGCCCAGATCGGTCCCGCGTCCGGATCCGCCACCACCCGCTTATCGTCCTGTCCTGTTGCGTCAGTGAACTTCTCTAAGCGGATGCCGTGGATTGCGGTGCTCCTGAACCACGCAACAGCCCCCTCGACAGCGGCGATGATCGCTGGTGTCGGTGCTTCGACTGACATCAGAAAGCGCACGACACCGACGCTTTCTGCACCTGAGAGTGATGGCGGCTCATAGGAACGCGCCCACGCAGGTTCAAGCGTTTTCTCATCATGCTGCGCACACCAAGCAGTGAGTTGACTGTCCTGTTTGATCTGCGTCCGCAGGATGCAGTCAATACCCTTGGTTACAGCAGCTTTCGCCTTCGTGCGGTACGCCATTTCCAAGAACCCATAGTCTGAAGATTCGGAGATGTCTCGGAGAAGTTCGAGAATTCGCGTCATAGCACCATCATTGAACGTGATGTGGCGATGGTAGCCTTTGCTTAACGGATAGAACTGAGGCCACCCACCAGTCGGGTATTGCGCTTCAAGGATATGGGAAAGACCTTTGAGAAATGCCTCTCGGTAGCGCGGCTCGTTGGTCGCACGAAACGCACGAGCCAGGAACCGTAGCTCGCCAGTGGTGGCTTTATTGTCAAACGTTCCGCGTAGGTCTTCAATTTTGCCATCAAAGGGCTCAGAGGCGGTGTCTCGATTCTTGGGCCAACTGCCATGCAGTGTCTGCCACGTGAGGACATTGTCGGCAATGCGGCGGCCTTCCACACTTTGGAACCATTCGGTGGATTGCTTCGCGTATCGGGAAGGAACGGTTGCATCGGAAAATGACAAAAGCAAAAGGCACAAGATATAGACGACAGTGAGTTGTAATTTTGTATGTAACTTCATGAAGGTACTCTTCCGACAGTGTGCTGGTTGATTTATGACACGCTTAAGTTGAACTCGCGTTAATTTATTTTCTTTCTATAACCCAAGTTGCTACTAATAAGTTTTGCGGGTTTCAGAGAGGTTTTCTGGGCATTTCCCCACCCCAGAGGGGTGATATGTCTATAGAAATTGCCGTATTTAAGCGATTGCACTCCAGCGGAGTGCTATGTTTATGAGTAGGGGGCAACTTGGGTTTCTATAACATGAGTTTAACGATACTATTTTTACCAACTGAGGTCAAGTTAAAATGAGTTGTCACGCAGCGGCATTCAATTGACATCTCTTTCTAAGTGTGATAGGTTAATGTCAGTTCGGTACTATCACACCGAAATTGGAAAGAAATCAGACTTGAAAATCCTTTATCGGAGGAAAAGAACATGTTTGTTATCATCGCACCTATTCAGATTAAAGAAGGACACAGAGAAGCGTTCATTGAATCCATGATAGATGACGCGAAAGGTTCTGTTGCGAACGAACCCGGTTGTTTGAGATTTGATGTCATTCAGGACGGGGCCGATCCGAACCGGATCTGGCTCTACGAGGTCTATGTAGACGAAGCAGCGTTTCAAGAGCATCTGAAAGCACCACACTTCATTAAGTGGCGGGATACCGTCAAAGATTGGTTCGCTGAAAGCGACTTTAAAGGCGCAGGCAGCGGAAGTTCCATGATCTACCCGCCAGACGACGATTGGAAATAGTTTGGCTGTATGAAAAAGCCGTTTGTTATATCAGTCAGTTCGATATCTGGTGGTGGAAAGACAGCACTGTCAATCGCTCTCCATAAGTCATTACCTAATTCGTCACTTTTTCACTTCGACGATTTTGAAGATTCAAATATTTATCCGAGTGATTTCTACGACTGGAGTCAACGCGGCGGTGATGTCGAGGAATTCAACTGTCCTGGAATGCAAACAGCGGTCAACGCCGCAATTCGTCAAGGAAAATTCAGATGGATTATTCTGGATTTTCCCTTCGGTCGATGGCACTCCTGTTTTCGTGATGTCATTGATTTTGCTGTCTTCATTGACACTCCACTTGATGTTGCCATGGCAAGACGAATTTTGAGGGACTGTACAACCAACAGCGACGACTCCGCAGAAGAGACGTTGAATCGCCTCTGGACCGATCTATCGAATTATCTGGATAGGGCGCGCTACCCATATTTGGATACATATAAGTACAAGGTAGATAGCGATCTCGTTTTAGATGGATGGCGCAGTCTGGATGACTTGAAGAACGACGTGATAACAGTGCTAAATCAAGAAACCTGGTAACCTATACTGGAGAGGTTTACCAATATGATGCAATTCACTGACGCACTCGTTGAGACGTACGAAAAATACGCTCATGAAAGAGCCTCTCATTCTCCTGACGAATTCAAGGTCCAAGAACGCTCGGAGTTTCTGAGGTTCTTAAAAGCAGAGGAACGTGAGACCCTCCTTGAAGTTGGGTGCGGACATGGTCAGGATGCCGAGTTTTTTCAAACGCAAGGACTCCGGGTTTTAGCGGTGGACAACACACCGACAATGGTGAAACTCACTGCGGAAAAGGGGATTCCTGCACGAGTCTTGGACTGCTACGATCTCGACGAAATTAACGAGACTTTTGATGCAGTCTATACCATGAATTGCCTCTTACACATACCGAAACAGGATTTTGATCGGGTTTTACGTCTCATCTCAAACCGACTCAATGAAAGCGGCTTAATGTATTTCGGTATTTGGGGAGACGAAAACTTTGAGGGTATCTGGGAAAAAGACAGATATGAGCCGAAGCGGTTTTTCTCTTTTTGGAAGACAGAGGCACTTCTTGAAGTCTTACAACGATTATTCACATTGGAATACTATCGGCGATTAGAGCCTCATGAAGGCAGGATCTTCAATTCTCTGATTGTCCGTAAACGATGACTTAAGTGATCAGACGTTTCTTTAAATGTTTGAGTCTACATCTTAAACGCGGGTTAAAATGAGACAGAAAGAAATTGCTATGACCCAACCTTCTCTCCAAGTCGGAAACATTGTCGAATCTATTACGCATGTTGACTTACCTTGGAAAATAGACTACGAAGGTAAATTCGTTAGGCTATCACCAGTCAACCCACAAACCGACGTGGCGGAACTCTACGACTGTTCTCACGGCTCAGATGTGAAGGAACAGATATGGACCTACATGAGCTACGGTCCCTTTGACAACGAGCACAGCATGCAAACGTGGCTTGAAGAAGGATCCGAATCCAAAGATCCACTCTTCTTTACCGTTCATCATCTCGAATCGAAGCAAACGGTAGGCATGGTGAGTTTTCTCAACATCGTTTCAGATATGCGACGCTTGGAACTCGGACATATATGGTATTCACCCGATTCTCAGAGATCAAACGTGAACACGGAAGCCATATACCTAATGCTTTGTGAGGCTTTCGATAGACTCAAATACCGCCGAGTTGAATGGAAATGCGATTCTCTGAATGAAAAATCTCGATCTGCAGCACTGCGGCTCGGATTTAAGTTTGAAGGTCTCTTCAGACAGCATATAATCGTAAAAGGTCGAAACAGAGATACTGCTTGGTATTCAATATTAGACAGTGAGTGGGCTGTTATCAAACAGAATATGGAGATGTGGTTGTATCAGAACCCCGACCAGCAGCTATCCTTAACGGCACTCAACAATAAGTAAGGAGACATATTCATGGGAAAATTTAGACTCGCTTGCCATCTCATCCAGTTTGGTGGTGAACAGCGGGAGAATCCAGAAAAAGTATTGCGTGAAGTCGCCGATGCAGGTTGGGACGGAGTCGAAGGTTTAGGAATTGAGTCACCTGATCAACTCGTTGAGATGGCGACGCTCGCACGGAGTCTCGGACTTCATATTGTTAACGCCGGTGGTGCTGGACTTGATAGGGTTAAGTTCAACATTACCCTTGGCAATGACGCTGCCGAAGTCCCTTCACTACGACGTTCAGAATGGGGCGGACCCGATCCAAGCAGTGCCGATTTCGAGAATGCCGCGCGAACGTTAGATGAGATGCTCGCTTTCTGTGATGCACACAACATCAAAGGCTTCCATCACGCACATCTCGGCACTTTGCTGGAAACCGTTGATGATGCCGAACGACTCTTGGCGGCAGCACCAAGTCTCTGGTTGTTGTTTGATACAGGACACATGCTCGCTGCGGGAAGCGATCCAATGCAGGTTTTTGAAAGCGAGAATTTGCGAAATCGGATTGGGCATGTCCATCTCAAAGACTGTCACGCAGACGATCCTGAGACGTGGGATTATCGGACGCAACGTTTCGGCGAGCAGGCACGTTTTGCTGAACTCGGTGCCGGAAACTTGGGATTTGATGTTAAAGCCGCATTGGAAGGACTCGAAACCGTCGGTTACGATGGATGGGTCTCTGTCGAACTCGACCGTCCCTATCCGCCGCGTCCACCCGCCGAAGCCGCAGTCGTAAATCGAGAATATCTGCGGGGTCTCGGATATTAAACGGAGGCATGTTCCTATGCTGAAGCGAATCAAAATTCAAGGATACAAATCACTCTTGGATCTTGAGTTAAACCTCAAACCTCTTTCCGTGTTTGTCGGTCCTAACGCTTCGGGAAAAAGCAATTTCCTTGATGCTCTGCAACTTCTGTCCAGGATAACGACCTGCCAAACCTTAGAAAGCGCATTTGAACCGCCATACCGAGGGCATCCGCTGGAATCATTCACGTTTGGAGACGAAGGTATCAAGAGCCTCCTTGAAAAGGCGGTCGTGTCGTTTAGTATAGAGGTGGACGTTCAACTTTCCACTGCTGTTATTGAAGGTGTTAATCAGCGTATTCAGGAAATAAGGGAAACAGCAGCGAAAGATACAAAGGAGAAAAATAAACCTACTTCAGACCGACTGCCGCCCGTGCGCGAGAGAGACTTGCGGTATCGAATTGAAATTGAAATGCTTCCGAAGCAAGGAATTTTGCGCGTAGCGGATGAGTATCTCGCAGCACTCAACGCCAAAGGGGAACTGAGTGAGCGACGAAAACCTTTTTTACACCGAATCGGGGATCGGTTGCATTTACGGATGGAGGGACAGGCGCACCCACTCTACTATGAGTGTTACCTTGACTACAGTATCCTTTCGAGGTCGCACTATCCGCCCCACTATCCGCATTTGATTGCAATGCAGCGAGAGTTGGCGAACTGGCTGACTTTCTATCTTGAGCCAAGAGAGCAAATGCGGCTTCCAAATCCCGTCAAGGCAGTTCATAGTATTGGATCAATGGGAGAGGATCTCGCAGCTTTTCTTAATACCTTGCAAGTTCTTAACACGCAACAATTTGAATCCGTCGAGAAATCACTCCACGCTATGATTCCATCAATAACAGGAATTGAGGTCGGCGTTAACGAATTAGGTGAGGTTGAATTGAATCTGCATGAAGGCGAAAAGCGTATTTCTGCCCGCCTCTTATCGGAGGGCACCCTCCGAATTTTAGGACTCTTGGCACTCATGGGTGCCGAAAAGCCGCCAACGTTGATCGGGTTTGAGGAACCCGAAAATGGCGTGCATCCTCGTAGAATTCAACGCATTGCCCGGTTCTTAGAAACGCGTATGCTTCTTGAGGATGTTCAATTCATTGTAACAACACATTCATCGCTGCTGCCCGATCTCGTTCCTCCCGAATCGTTATATGTGTGTCGCAAGGTTAACGGAAACACAGAAATTGCGCCTTTTAGAATGATGCATGTCGGTCCGCTATGGAAAAAATCAGAGATTGAGGTGGCATTGGACGATGAAGATGCGTTGCCCCCTTCCGAGCGTATCTTGCGTGGAGATTTTGATGGGTAACCTCAGCCTATTTTCGGTCTCATTTTATCCTAATCCCGCCGCATGCCTACCAGTCGCTGGATCCCCAGCAGCATAGAACGTCTCGTTGTCCTTATCGATGTAGAGCATGACGGGGACCGCAATAGCACCGCTGTGTGCCCTGACTTGGTGTCCACGTCTCGCGAGTTCTTCACACACATCTTCACCTACACTTTCACTGATAGTCAATGAACCCGCTTGTCCAAAGGTCTCTGATCGGTTCGGGTTCGGGTCAAACGAATCTTCGTGATGTGACGTGGCGAAACGCGGTGCCGTGACAGCAGCTTCCGGTAGCATATCGAACGCAACGAAATCGAGCAGCAAATTCATCGTCGCTTGGTCCTGCAGATCACCACCCGCAACACTGATTGCCAAAATCGGATATCCATCTTTAAGCACCAGCGTAGGTGTCAACGTAATTCTTGGACGCTTCCCGGGTTGGATACAGTTCGGGTGTCCCGGCGTTGTATTGAGACTCCGCAGACGGTTGCCATAACTGACACCCGTCGGACCGACTGTGCCTCCGGCGTGATAGACGTTCGCACTCGGTGTAGCAGAAACGACATTTCCCCATCGGTCAGCAACCACGCAGGTCGTTGTGCCACCGACACCCGGCCTGAAAACACCGTCCGCTTTTAGCGGTTCCATATTCTCTACGTCGCCGGGTCTTGCTTCGAGTGAGGCTTTTTGCATATCAATGAGAGGTCGGCGGATTTCGGTATAGGCATCCGACAGAAGACCGGATAATGGGACATCCACAAATTCTGGGTCGGCGTAGTACGCATCCCGATCTGCCATCGCCAGTTTGAGTGCCTCCGTGACCACATGCACGTAGTCTGCTGAGAAGTGTCCCATCGCTTTGAGATCAAAGCCTTCTAATAACCGCAGTGCCTGACAGAGATAGGGACCTTGCGTCCACGGACCGCACTTGTACACCGTATACCCTTGATATTCTACCGATACGGGATCTTCAATAAGCGTAACGTGCGCGGCGAGGTCTCTCTTACGAAGGAAGCCACCCTTGTCAATGTAAAAGCCTTCTAATGCATCGGCAATATCGGTATTAACGCCGTTCCGTCCGTAGAACCGATCGCTTGCCGCTTGGACTTTCTCCTCACGACTCCCAGATGTTTTCCGTTCTTCTTCGACCATCCTGCGGAGGGTAATCGCTAATTGGGCGTGCCAATCCGCGCCACCAGCATCCAGCAGTGCCAGCGTAGGACCCACGATGTCCTCAAATGTTTTTGTGCCGTACAGTTTGAGCGTGGTCGTGCAGAGGTCCACAACCGACGGCACAGGTGCCATTTTGATGTCGTAGTTCGGAATCCCGTTTTCCATGTACCAATCAACAGCAGCTTGTGAAAGGGGTGCGCGCCCCTGTCCAGAGAGCGATTTCACTTCCTGTTTTTCTGCGTCATAGATAAGGAGCGGCACCTCACCGCCAATTGAGCAGGCACCGTGGTCCGTAACGTTAAGTGCGAGAATCGTTCCCGCCGCTGCATCTGCGGCATTACCACCTGCTTCCAGAATCTCAATTCCCGCTGCGACAGCTCCCGCACCACCCGCTGCAACGGCTCCTGTTTTACTGACTGCGTTCCAACCCATTTCTTGCGTATTTGACATCGGTTTCCCTCTCCTCCATCATCAGAAGTTATTCTCATTTCCAATTCCGTTCTCTGCCTTAGAGCATAGCACAATATTTTATCTTATGCAACGTCTAAAGCGGTGTAAAATTTTTGACACCAAACCGCTAAGTGTTAATCTCTAACTGGCAATACATTAATAGGACTTGACACACACCACCGATTAGGCTTAAACTTTAACAGAAATTCAGAAGGCTCGCTGCGTGAGGATTAAAATGTTTAAGGACGTGACGACCCAAAATCGAATAATAAAAATTAACCATTTCTCTCTGCTAATCACTATGATGCTGTTGACTTCTGCTGTGTTAGCAAATGAGAGCCAGGACACATCACAAAGGAATCCAAAAATGGCAGACAACCCGGAGCCTGTAACAAACGATAATACACATCTCGTACCCAAAACTACATTTGAAGGATCCGTCCTCGAATTTGACTTCCCATCTCTGCATATAGGCGTTGCCGAGTATGAGGAAGGACCTACGGGATGCACTGTGTTCTATTTTCCTAACGAGGCGAAATCCGTCGTCGATATTCGGGGTGGAATGTCTGGAACTATTCAAGGTGTTGCTGCTGCAGATGGTAGCGTAAGTGCTATCTGTTTTGCTGGCGGCTCTCTTTACGGTTTAGAGGCGGCAACCGGGGTATCTGCTGAGATATTCGCGCAGAGCAGTTATTCAGGTATCTATGACGTACGTGGGGCTATCATCTATGATTTCTTCCGAGATAACTGGATCTATCCCGATAAAGCGTTGGGTCGCGCATCTTTACGTGCGGCGAAGCCGGGTATTTTTCCCCTCGGTGCCAGAGGCGCAGGGCGTTCCGCGACCTGTGGAAAATGGTTGTTGAAACCTTTCCAGAGCGAAAGTGCCGGACAAGGCGGGGCTTTCCGACAAACCGGACCCACAAAAGTTGCGGTGTTTAGTGTCGTCAACTCACTCGGAGCCATTATGGATCGCCAAGGCGAAATCGTTAGAGGACATTACAACCCGCAAACAGGCAAAAGGCATACACTCAAGGATGTTGTGAATTTGCCGCCCGCTGATGAGAGTAAAGCGAATCCGTCAGCAGGCAATACGACGCTAACCTTGGTGGTTACCAATCAGAAACTCAACATCGACGAACTCCGCCAATTGGCGAAGCATGTTCACAGTTCAATGACACGGGCGATCTATCCATTTCATACCAGTGCTGATGGTGATGTCCTATATGCCGTCACGACAGATGAAGTGGACAATCCAGATATCAATCACTTCGTCTTAAGTCATCTGGCTTCCGAACTGGCGTGGGATGCTGTGTTGAACTGTTTCGGGAAGGACGAACCAGAGAGCCCTTGAGTTGAAATTAGCGAAAAGGCAGAATAGGAATCATAGAAAGGAAAATATGGCTGAATATAAGATTGCGATAATTCGAGGTGATGGAATTGGGATTGAAGTGATTGAGGAAGGTCTCAAGGTCCTCAACGCTATCGCCGATAGGTCCGACATCAAATGGGACTTTGTGGAGTTTCCTTGGGGCTCCGACTACTATTTCGAGCATGGGTATATGATGCCACCAGATGCCCTTGATACCCTTGCGGAGTTCGACCAGATTTATCTTGGCGCAGTCGGACACCCCGACATCCAAGACCACATTTCGCTCAATGGACTACTGCTGCCAATCCGACGTAGATTCGATCAGTACGTCTGTGAACGACCCAGTGTCCTCTATCCCGGCATTAGTACACCACTGAAAAACAAAGAGGCTTGGGATATTGATCTCGTGGTGATACGAGAGAACACGGAAGGCGAGTATGCCAACGTCGGCGGGTTCCAGTACCAAGGGTTTCCTGAAGAGGTGGGTGTGCAGGTTGGCATATTTACGCGCCACGGCTGCGAGCGTATTATCGCTTATGCCTTCGAGCAGGCGCAAGCACGAAATAAGAAGCGCAAAGTTACTTCAATCACCAAATCGAACGCACAAGGCTACGGCATGATTGTATGGGATACAGCCTTCGAGCGAGTCGCTGCAAAGTATCCCGATATAGAAACAGAATCGCTACTCGTTGATGCAGCGTGTATGGATTTCGTACGGAGACCGGAAGACTTTGATGTGGTCGTCGCGAGTAACCTGTTTGGGGATATCCTCACCGATATCGGCGCGATTATCACCGGCAGCATGGGACTGGCACCGAGCGGCAATATTGATCCACAACGCCGATTTCCCTCAATGTTCGAGCCAGTTCACGGGAGTGCGCCAGACATCATGGGGATGGGCATCGCGAATCCGCTGGCGGCAATTATCTCTGGTTCGATGATGTTGCGGTTCATGGGTGAGGTGAAGGCGGCGGAAACGATAGATACGGCTGTTCTAAAGGTAGTTGAGGAAGGCAAAACCCTCCCACCTGACCTCGGCGGTCAAGCCACAACCTCACAAGTCGGCGACGCTGTAGTGAAGGCACTTGGCTGAGGTGGCTAATGAAGGAACAAAACTCTTCGCAACGCAATCCTAAAAACTATGAATTACCGCTGAAGGGGCACGTATACTGTGAAATTTTATTTTATGAAGTCTTTCTACCCGTCTTAAAAGAACGTTTTCCAGAGGTCCTTCCCCGTCTCAGTGCTGGAGTCATTGGATTAGGCTCCGACGTTCTTGGTGCCGATGACGAATTATCCCGCGATCATGACTGGGGACCGAGCAAGTGCCAACTATTGCTGTCAGAACAGGATATCGCAGCGTATGGATCTTCTATTTCTCAGGCTCTAAAAGCAGCTATTCCAGATGAGTTTTTAGGAATTGACACTGCCAAGTTGCAACCTCAAACAGTCCGGATAAGCACCATCGACGCAGTCTATCGTGATTTTCACAAATCTGCCTACCCGCCGGTGACGATTGAGGAATGGGCGGCTGCTGATGACAACAATCTATACTACGCCTCGTCTGGTTTTGTACTCTATGACCCTTCTAATGCGCTTAGCGAACGCATATCCGCTTTCCAAAAGGCATACTACCCTGCAGACATCTGGAAGTGGAAGATCGCGAGTGATCTATGGGGAATTTGGCACAATGGCGACTACAATTCAAGCTATCGCTTAGCGAAACGCGGTGATGGTATAGGTTTACTCATTGGACAGGGGGCTTTTGTTGAAGGGACTCTAAGACTTTTGTGTCTACTCAATAAACGTTTTCCAGTATATTGGAAATGGCTGTACTGGCAGGCACAAAGCCTCCCGAAATGGGTAGACATTATAGGACCGTCTCTCAAGAAACTCGAAGCAGCAAACAATCATGAAGCGCGGGGCGAGATCATCCACGACATCTGTCAATCAATTCGGGAGATTCTTTACAAAATGAATTTACTTCCCGATACAGAATGGCGCAATTTCATGGGTAGCCAAGAGGTCGCCCTGCAAATCGAATCGACGCAGGTAAAAGAGTTGATTCGGGAAGAAGAGCCCCATTTGTATGTATGGTGATTGAAATGACGAAAGGAAACTAGAAACAGTGATCGAAATACGATCCCACCCTCACGCAAGCGAACTTATTTCGCTTTCAGGCACCTACTTGGAACGGAACGAGAGTGAAAACAATCTGCCGATCGGTTTAGCGTATAGACTCGCTGAAGACCCATACTACTATACCTCTGAGTTACCCGTTTTGTTAAGTATTTTGGAACAAGGGCAAGTCGTCGGAGTCGCAGTAATGACTCCGCCTAAGCGAATCATCTTGAGCAGAATTGACACAGATATCCAAGCTGCTGCAATTCATCTTGTGCGTCATCTCCGTGAAATTAATACGCAAATATCGGGAGTTGTGGGACCGGCAGTAGAAGCACGGGTCTTTGCTGATTGTTGGGTTGAAGGTAGGTCTGGTGTATCAGTAAGACTGAGCAAGCGGATGCGGGTGTTTGAAGCGAGAACCGTCGCGGATCTTCCGCTTTCACCGGGACAGATGCGTTTCGCACGTTCGGACGACCATCCACTCATGGCTCAATGGATTCTCGGTCTCTCGGAAGCGATTGGCGAACCTGTCAGTCTTGACAATGCTGAAAGCCGCGCTGAGAAACTCATCAACGATCAGCAACTATACGTATGGGATAAGGAAGGTCCGGTCTCTATTGCTGGCGTGTCCCGTCCAATGAGAAACGGAACAACAATCGGTCTCGTCTACACACCACCTGAGCACCGCGGTAAAGGATACGCGACCTCGTGTGTTTTGTTGCTAACAGAGAAACTGCTTTCGGACGGCTATTCCTTTTGCAGCTTATACACCGATTTATCAAATCCAACTTCCAATAGCATCTACACCAAAATCGGTTATGTGCCTATAGGAGATGCGTTGGAATTGGATTTTTTGTCCATCTAAAAATATGGAAACCACAAGACCCCGACAATACTGGGACGATTACGCATCCCGGTTCAAGCACCGAAGTTTAGCAGAACTTTACGACTTGCGACCTCCATATCCAGAAGAGACATATCAGATACTCCTCAATTTGCTCGGAGAATCGCAGGGAAAAATTCTGGATGTCGGGTGCGGGACTGGAAAGATAGCACGAGCACTCGTCAATCACGTAGACAGCGTTGATGCGGTTGACTTCTCGCAGGAAATGCTCCGAGTGGGGAAGTCACTCGTTAATGGCGATCATCCGAACCTTGGATGGATCAATGGACCTGTCGAGACGGTGGAGTTATATCCACCTTACGATATGATAACGGCTGGCGCGAGTATTCATTGGATGGAGTGGGATGTGGTTTTTCCGAGGTTCAAAGAAGTACTGACGACAGATGGACACCTCGTCATCATTGATGGAGACCGCCCAGTCGGATCCCCTTGGCACGATGCAGAACTCTCATTAATCCACAAGTATTCCACCAACAGACACCATGAGCAGATTGATCTAATCCAAGAACTCGTGAACAGAGGTCATCTGCGTCTGATTGAAGATAGACGGACAACACCTGTAAGTTTCTCGCAATCACTTGCAGATTATGTTCAGTCTTTTCATTCCAGAGAAAGCATGTCCCAGGAACACATGGGAGCGGAAAACGTCAAGACATTTGATGCAGAACTATCGAATGTCCTATCTGACTGTGTTGATGATGACGGACTTCTTACTTTCCAATTAGAGGTGAGAATTACTTGGGGAAGACCGTTGGCATAAAACGAGGAATGACTCGTACACCTAACGTATTGACTTGATACCGATAACGGAAGAATATGCTCCAACTGACTGAGAAAAACTACCACGCAGCGATTACTGAAAACTTCCCACAGTTGCCGATTGAAACATGGGAGCCGCTCTATGAAGGTTGGGCGAATTGGACGTTTCTGGTCAACCAGCGGATAGTTTTTCGCTTCCCTAAACATCAGGTTGCAGCGCACAACTTGGTACGTGAGATGTGTTTACTACCCGAACTTGCCCCTACCGTTCCCTTGCCTATTCCGCAGTATCTCTACCACGGGCAACCCACACAATATTACCCATTCGTGTTTGGTGGATATGCCTTTATTAACGGAACGCCATTGAATCAGTGTTCACCGCAAGTACAATCAGCAACGTGGTGGCAACCGCCGTTAGGAGATTTTCTCACCGCGCTGCATCGTTTTCCTATAGACCGGGTGCAAGACTTATTTGAATCCGATGTTTATACGACATCACAGACGTGGCGGGAAGGGATAACCAAGATGTGGGGAAAAATACGAACCTGCATCTTTCCAAGGCTTACTCACCGACAGCAAGAAGAAATTACTACCTATTTCGAGCAGGTAATGGCAAATCCCTCTATCTTTTCCTTCACCCCCGTTTTTATTCACCAAGACTTTTATTCACACAACATTCTGGTTGATGTCGATACGGAAACCGTTACTGGGATTATTGATTGGGGATCTTGCACAGTTGGTGATCCGGCAGAAGATGTTGGCGATTTGCGTGCTTACTACGATGGCATTATTGATGATGGATGGCATTCTCGCTGTGCTTTTTACCGCCGGACCGCCCCATTTCCAGATTTACTCTATGTTCTTGAACATAACCAGCAGGAAAAAGTAGCGGCAATCATGGGAAAAATTGACGCGTTATGGACACCATAAGTCAACTCGCACGATTTCGATAGTTCGGGCGAAAGATGAACACTGCGCGTTTATAGTGAATTCTATAATTACTTGGACACTCCTATCGTAGCGCGATGCACATCGCATGAATCAACGGTATGAATGCCTTAATGGCATTCCCCGGGGCGAGTACGCCGCAAAACTGTTAGTTTGCGGGGTCTCCAGCCTTGAGTTTGTGCGACAAGTGTTCACATACTTTTCGACTTTACTATATTATTTAAAACACAATTAACCTAACATAGGAGAATAGATATGCAATTCGGTTCAATTCATGACGCGGCAGCAAACGGTGATCTCGATTTAGTGAAGAAAATCGTTGAACAGGAACCTCTGTCGGTCAACCAGGACGATCAATACGAATGGCGTCCTATATTTCATGCCGGATTAAGACGGCATTGTGATGTTGTGAAATATCTAATAGACGCGGGTGCTGATTTGGCAGCGCATGATGGTTATGCGATACACTATGCTGGGGAAGTGCCAAACAATAAGGAAGTTGTATCACTGCTCATTGCGTATGGGGGCTTGGATGCGCATGCCAAACCGTCAGGCGAAGTCGCACGCCAGTTTATATACGCCGTTTTCTTAGCCAATGCGCAGCGCGTCAACGCAATGCTCCGGGACAACGCAAAGTTAGTACAGGAGCGTTACGCCCGCGGCGATACAGCCTTGCACCACGCGACTCGAAACGGGGACCTGGAAATTGTGGAACAGTTGGTCGGTAGTGATGCGGATGTCAATGTAACATCGGATCATGGACATTTTCCACTATACTGCGCAGCCGGTCATGGACACGTAGAAACGACACGCTATCTGGTAGAACACGGCGCAAATTTGCAAGCGAGACTCTCCGATGGCAAAACAGTTGTTGAGTGGCTAAAACAATATGCCGATAATGACCCTCGGTTGAAATCTTGTCTCGATGTATTGGAGAGATGATGCTTCAAAAACTGGGAAGGCAAAACTATGAACATACATCGTATCACTGCCATGGTTCCAATAACCGATTTGGCGCAAGCTATAACCTTCTATTCGCAGGGGTTGGGTCTTCAAGTCATCCAGCGTACGGACGAGTGGGGCCATGCCCTGTTGGAAGGTGAACACGGTTGCCAAGTGATGATAGATCAATCAATACGTACGGAATTGAACGCCTCAACCGTCGTTTACTATTATACGTCCGATATTGAAACGTTAAGAAACCGTGTGATTGCCGCTGGTTTTGACCCCGATCCTATTAGCGTAACTTTCTACGGTATGACAGAATTCCGAGTTCGCGATCCCGATGGAAATGAGGTCTGGATCGGTGCCCGTGAAGCTCCCGCCACCTAAAAGCAAGGGCCCCTTGGGAAACACCGTTAAAATAGAAAATCAGGGCTAAGTATACGGCGCAATCATCCTTATTCGGTTTCTTCGGGAAGACGGAAGTTCGGTCCGCTATCAGTTGGTTGAATCGTAAAACCGCTCCAAACCCATCTTTGGTACCTGCTTTTTTCATGGGTATATATCACTTGCGTTAAATGTTCATCCGTAATCGTGATGTTGTAACGCCTATCAATCGTCTCGTTTCCGACAGGAATCCGCAATCGCTGCATCTGTTTCTCACCATTCGCGATAAGGTTTACCTCTAACGGTTCAGCCCTATCTTCTTCATCTACTATATTTGCGCTGAAATAGCATGTCACTTCATACGTTCCATTAGGAAGCGCGACTCGGAAAACCGCATCTTCTTTCCCCAAAATGCTATCTGTATAAGGTTGTGAAACCCCCAATTTGTTTTGTGATTCTTCACGCACGGACACTGTTAACCAACCATATTTCCCATCAGTGTAAGTTGTATCCACATACACAGGAATATGTCCGGATGCGGTCTGACCATCTTCGGACTGCATGTCAAAGGCAAGGACAGTGCCACCATTCCACATTTGCGGGTCGGGTGCCGCGCGCTTACGACGATAGAGGCGATTATAGTCGTTGGAATCGATGAGGTCATATTCCTCTTCCAGACCGCCGACATCCCCATATTCTGTCCGCCAGATGATAGCATAGTCAGCAGGAAAATTCTGATCCCTATCCTCCTTTTCCTTATACCGTAGCGGAAAATGGTCGGTATCCGCTTCGTAGTTGTCGAGATAAGCGATTCCCTTGTCCACCGCCAGTAAGCACTCGATGTGTCCGAACGGTTCAACGTATTTCGGTTCAAAACCGAGCGAATCTGAAAAACCGCCCCACTCTCCGGGTTCACTCATGAGAATTGTATGTTCCTCGTCCATGCCTTCTAACGAGATCGCGTTGGCGATGTCTCGGTTCAACAAGGTATAAGTATGGACGTTGTAACCGAGATGCCATAAAGATAGAGCGATAATGATTCCTGCCGCGACGTAGTTCACGTACCGATGCACATTGACAGCGAAGAATGGAATCAAGATAAGAAATATGTACAGATGAAATCTGTCGTTTATCCAACCGCCGCTATAGCCAGACCAAGGGACTATGAAATACATCACAGCGATAACGACGGACATGATTAGAAACCCGTCCATTTGCGTTATAGCGCGGGTCCAAAGCCGTTCACCCGTCTCTTTCCATGCCTCTGATGCACGGAATTGATGGGACTCTCGGATTCTATTGATGATTGTGAGGACAATGGCAATGGCAAAAAAGACCAACAATACCTGTCCAATCAGCACATGATCATCCCGGAAAGAGACCAAGGATTTCATGCCGAAGAAGTAGTCCATTACCCATTCAAAGCCTTTATGGTTGCTGTTACCTCCATGGTTGTTGGTAAGATAGAAGTAGTAGGAGAACAGGATAAAGTAGGCAGGCACGAGCGCACCGAGGAAGGTTAGTGTCGGTTTGAGTGTCACCACTCGCTCTTTAAGCCGTTGCATCAGCGGCTGTGACGCTTCTTTATGTCCCCATATCCCTTGTAGTGCTTTGTAAGCCCATAAAAAAAGCGCGAAAAACGTCAGAGACATGACAAGCAACGCATAGGAGTGGTAGTGCGTGAGATAGGTCACCAACAGCAATCCATATATTACCACAATGTTCATCAATCGGAGGTTATCCTTAACTCGCCACCAATAACCCAAAGCGAAGAAAAACAGGGACATACTGAGAACAAAGTTATAGAAACCCATGTGGAGCAAGTAGTTGTAGGCATACATAAACCCAAGCAGCCCAAAGACCATATTTCTTTTTGCGATACCGTTGATGAAATAGAAAAGGGAGAGCGGTAAAAGACCGATACAGAGCGTCAGCACTATCTTTTCACAAACAAGCGGCGGGAAGATATACAACAACACGAGTAGCAGCGCGTGCGATGTCCAATTCGGAAAGACAGTCGCATTGAGTTCATAGACTTCACGCAACCGGTAGTTTTCGTGATTATGATACTCTTTCACCACATAAGAGTTATAGATATGACTCGCCCCATCTTGCGTCGGGAAGTACTTAAAACCCCATACCGGTAAAAGATGTAGCACCATCAGCACAATGACTGTGATATATCCGATAGATAATCGACCGACTTTCATTATCCGTTTCACCTCACCAACGCGTGTTTGTCTTTTCGACACTATTTGCGTCCTATTCTAATAGATTTTCTTTTTCGTTTCAACACTCAAATTCTATAGGACTTACGCATCATGCTCTTTTGTAGCATAACCTGTGTAGGGGTTGGGTTTCCCAACCCGTGCCACCCAAACGGTTGTGTTTGTCCAAGCATTTCCAGTTAACAGAATGTCGGACGGTCAAAATTGCGTAAGTCCTGTTCTAAAAAAGTTAGGGTCATTTAGTTTTCCACTAAAACATACTCAAAGCCCCCCTGATAAGGGGCGGGGAATGCCATTAAGGCATTCATACCGTTGATGCTTTAGGGGGTTTCTTCATCCAAAAACCTTAAAACTAAATGACCCTATAAAAAAGTTGACATTCATCAACAAATAGGAGTATAATCTGAATATGGAAGGTAGCTTAAACCAGCCTCCTTTAGATTGGGCAATGAAAATTCCGAGCATTATTATCACCGGCAATGCGTCGCAGGCGGGAACTTATGTCTTGCGGATTTGCCTTAAAGAAGACACGACATTACAATTCGGACGGTTCAAGAAAGGAAAACTTATTTCGCTTTCTGCTGGTGATTATATCTATGTCGGTTCTGCCCTCTCAGAAAAAGGGGCAACCTCACTCGCCCGACGGCTTATCAGACACGCAACGCGGAGCAGCAATAAGCCACCACACGCTATCTGGGAAGAAATGATGACTCGGTTCGCCGAATGTGGTTTGGGACCTCCTGATCTATTATCGAAACATGATAAAACTTTGCACTGGAACGTCGATTTTCTGTTGGATCTACAATCGGCGGAGATTGTAAATATCCTTGCTATCCGTTCTCCTGAGCGTTTGGAAAATAGAATTGCCAAACGACTTGAGCCGGATCCACGGACAGAAATTATCGAACAAGGTTTAGGGGCAAATGATGCACCCGGTAGCACACACCTATTACGCCTCCAAGTGGATAACGCATGGTGGATGTCACTCGCTGATAGTATATCGGAAAATTTCTTAAACCGGATGTGAGTTCGATTAAGAATTTGAAGGAGCTTAGAACAATATATCACACCTATCCCTACTCCAGATGAGGTTTAAGCATTTAATCAGGTAATTTCTGAACGTGCGATAAATCGCACTACTACGAACTGCCCTGTTTGTAGTAGGGCAATTCATTGCCCGTCGATTACCTACGTATTTAGTGAAACTCCAGCGGAGTGCTATGTGTAATCAAACCATGTACGACTAATTGAGGTAACTATGCACGATCCAAGACTTGATAAACTCGCCAACGTTCTCACAACCCACTCCACCAAGATCCAACCCGACGAATTTGTGCTCATTGAAGGCGTTGACATTCCACAGGAGATGGTTATTGCACTCATCCGTGCCGTGAGAAAAGCTGGTGGGATTCCGCTCGTCGAACTCAAACAGAATCGTATCCAACGTGAAATCATTCTGGATGGAGACGATGCTGGCATAAAATTGATGGGTGAATATGAAACATATCGCATGAAAAAGGTACAGGCGTATATCGGCATACGCGGTAGCCATAACATTACGGAGCTGTCGGATGTCCCGTCGGAAGCGATGCAGCGGTATCAAAAGCATTGGATTCGCCCGCTCAACGATATTCGCGTGCCGAAAACAAAATGGGTTGTCCTGCGGTGGCCCCACCCGGCGATGGCGCAGCAGGCACAGATGAGCACAGAGGCGTTCGAGGATTACTATTTCGATGTTTGCACGCTCGACTACAGTCGAATGGAACAGGCGATGGTCCCGCTTAAGACCCTCATGGAAGAAACGGATGAAGTCCACATCGTCGGTGAAGGGACCGATCTGCGGTTCAGCATCAAGGACATCCCGGTTATTCCGTGTGCCGGTGAATATAATATACCTGACGGAGAATGCTTCACCTCTCCGGTCCGAGATTCCGTCAACGGCACTATCCTCTTCAATACCCCCACAATCTATCAGGGAACAACCTTTACAGATATCCAACTCCGTTTTGAAAACGGCAAAATCGTAGAAGCATCAGCGAATAACACTGAAAGACTTAACGCCATTCTTGATACCGATGAAGGCGCACGCTATATCGGTGAGTTTGCGATTGCGTTCAACCCTTACATCACAAATCCGATGCTTGATATTCTGTTCGATGAGAAAATCGCTGGGTCTTTCCACTTTACACCCGGGCAGGCTTACGAGGAAGCGGATAACGGTGTCCGTTCCGCTGTCCATTGGGATATGGTGATGATCCAAACGCCGGAATATGGGGGTGGCGAAATGTCCTTTGACGGGAACCTGATTCGGAAAGATGGACGCTTCGTCCATCCGGCATTGGAGGCACTGAATCCGGAGAATTTGATATGAGTAGAAAACAACACCCCGTATACGGCGATCCACAACGATTTGAAGTCGTCGCAGATTTTATTGCTTCGCGGTACGGCAATGAGATCCAATCCGTTGCCGATGTTGCGGGTGGGAAGGGAATATTGACGCGACTTCTGAAAAAAAAGAAGAACTTTGAATGTGATCTCATTGATCCGCGACGCACAGTCCTCAAAGGCATTGCGCATCGACCTGAGCAATTTGAACCCGATATGGCGGACTATTATGACCTATTAGTCGGACTCCATCCAGATGGCGCACTACGTCAACTCGGAGAGGCAGCCCTCATTCGACCCGCTGTCATAATCCCGTGCTGCAACTTCTGGGATGAACACCGTCGTGGGCAATATGAGCTGTTAACGGCAATTGAGGATTTCTATCGCCGACACGCCGTCCGATTTGAACGGATTGAACTTGGCTTCAAGGGCCCGAAGAATATCGCTATCGTATCTGAACCCGCTTGAACGTAACTTAGTGGTCTGTCCAGTCTAAAAAACGAATTCACCTACAATTCAAAGGTGGACAATCTATTAGGCACTGTCTCCAATGTTCTCCTAACCACAATGCAGTTTATGCGAAAATGGATTCTCACGGCAATCGGAATTAGCCTTTCGCTCGCATTGGGATATCTCTTTCTTGAGGGAAGTCGCTATAGCCAATTGATCGGTTTTTTTGGGTATATGAGTGTTGCCTGTACGTTGATTCCGTTGCCGACACCGCCGTATGTCATCGCACTTGGAAAGGCCTTTGATCCGAGTATCGTTGCTCTCGCCGGAGCAGTTGGAAATAGCATTGCTGCATTTGCGGAATACCACTTCCTGCTTTGGTTCTTTTCAAAAATTGAACTCCAACAGCGTGTCGAAACCAACCGCATCTTCCGGCGGTTTTCCTCCTACTTTCATCGCGCTGCGTTCGTGTGCTTAGTTTTCACCGGGTTCGCACCGATCCCCTTTGAGCCTTTTCGATTCGCCGCAATTTTAACACAGTACAATCTATCGTTGTATCTGTTGGCAGTTTTGCTCGGACGTTTCCCGCGTTATTATTTTATGGCACTCATCGGAGACCAATTCCAGATCCCAATGCGCTATCTAATCATTCTCCTCATCGTCTCACTCGCCATGCCAATAGTTGGGATGTTGATCAAACGTCGGACATCCGCTGACAATGGGAAAACATAACATAATCAAAGCCACAGGTGGAACTAAAACTGAATATCTTTACTGATTTCCCTGTTGCCCTTTTCTCAGCGATCGACTATACTTACAATAGTTTGGACGGTTTAAATTGTAGCATAGGCTGTTAGCCTGTGCCTCCCTTTCTATAGGACTGAATACCCGAAAAGGAATGCTATGGCACCACAACCCAATATTCTCTTTCTACTTACTGATCAGCAACGTTTCGATTCCCTCGGTTGCAACGGCGCACCAATTTGCAAAACACCCGCTGTTGACGAAATCGCTGCGACAGGTATGCGATTTACAAACGCCTATACCCCGATCGCGCTCTGTTCACCTGCGCGAGGCTCTCTGCTCACTGGACTCTACCCCCATAATCACGGACAACTTTCAAATATGGGGAACTTCAACGGCGTGTTCGCAAACCAAATCCTTGACAAACCGGCATACCCGAAGCTCTTGAGTGAGGTAGGTTATCGGGTAAGTTGTGTCGGTAAGTGGCATCTCGCCAAAGAAGGCGATACAGAATTCTGGGGTTACGACAAGTGGCACCCCTATCGCGAGTGGCATCAGTGGCTTCGTGATGATGGTATTGACTTCCGAATTGATAGAGACGCTGTCCAACCTTTTGAGTGGGGCGGCGAAGCACCTTTCTATGGGAGACACCCACTTCCCGCAGAACGGACGATGGAGGCGTGGACTGCAGATAAGACGATCGAATTGCTTAACGGTTATGCGGGTTCTGAACAACCCTTTATGATTGCTTCGAATTTCTTCGGACCACATTTCCCGTATGCCGTGCCTGCACCTTACGACACGATATACGATCCCGACAGCGTTGAGCGGTGGGGCAACTTTGATGAACAGTTCATCAATAAACCTCTGATTCAGCAGAAGGAGATGCTCCGTTGGAACGCCAGTCATCTGACATGGCCCGATTGGCAGAAGGTCATCGCTGCCTATTGGGGATACTGTACCTTCATTGACGACCAAGTGCAACGGATTCTTGACTGTCTTGAAACGAACGGTTTAGCAGAAGATACTGTTATCGTCTTTTCAACCGACCACGGCGATATGCTCGGGAGCCATCGACTTTTCAACAAGGGTTTCCACATGTATGAGGAGACGCACCACATTCCACTTGTCATCCGTTTACCCGGCACAACATCACCCGGGACAACGTGTGATGAATTTATAAATCTCGTAGACCTCATGCCGACGTTTTTGGAACTCGGCGGCGCAGCAGTTCCTAATGCTGTTGATGGTAGGTCGATTGTGCCGCTGTTGCAAGGAGAAAATGTGGAGGATTGGCCCGATGATGTGTTCGCCGAGTTTCACGGATACGAACCGACGCTTGCTTCTGTCAGAATGGTGCGGACAGATTCTTGGAAGTACGTCTACAACCCATATAGTGAAGACGAACTCTACGATATGAAGAGCGACCCGCACGAACTCCATAACTTAGCGAATCATCTCGGTTACAAGCATGTCCTCCGCCGTATGAAGGCGCGTATGGTTGATCGCTTACGCCAAACGAGAGACAACATCGTTATGGATGGTGGGTGGCAGAGCAATTCGTTTGACTTACTCATTTCAGGACGGGAACGGTAGGACTTACAAAACCCTATTTCTGTTTTGTGTGTCCCCACGTCGTTGTGAGTAAATTCGGTTGTTGGGGAACAGGTAATGCGTATGCAGGATCGAACCAGCTCCCTAAATGGTGTCCTAAGCCGATGTGCGTCAGTTGCCTCGGTTCACCACCATCTACCGCAATTTTGAAGATTTGTAAATTAATTGCCGGCACATCATCCGCTTGAATGTAAAGGATCTCGTCTCCTCGCGGTGACCAGACAGGACTTACAACTTTCGGACCTACTTCAGGAACAATTTGTTGGAGTCCTGTGCCATCTCGATTCAGCGTATAGACAGTCTCTGTTTTTATGAAATCCTTCAGTGGTACCTTATGCAGCCAAGAAAAGGCAAGTTTCTTTCCTGAGGGAGACCAGGCAACTCCTCCGCCCATCCATGAAGGTCTCACGGGTTTGGGAAAGAGCACTTTCTGTTTACGCGTACTGACGTTAAAAATACTGATTTGCACACGTTCGGGAAATCCAGTGAGAAAAGCGATCTCTTTTCCATCAGGCGACCAGTCGGGTCCACTACCGATGGCCACGCGTTCCTCTTTTTTTCCATCTATTGTAGCAATATAGATGAATGACTTTCCTTGTTCAGGTCTCTTGTAAGCAATCTGCTTTCCATCAGGTGACCAAGTCGCACCTGCTCTAACTGCAGGTGTCTCGAATACTTTCCGTACATTGGAACCATCTGGATTCATCAGATACAAATCCCAAGTACCCTTGGCGGGATTCCCTCGATCTGAAGCGAACAGAATTTGATCGCCGGTGGGAGAGAAGCTCGGTGTAATGTCGTCTGCACGGTGATTGGTGATGTTGACCTGATCACTCCCATCTGGATTCATCAGATAAATCTCACGGTTGCCTACCCTATTTGCCGCAAAGACAATTTTAGCAGTAGCGGGTGCTTTGGCAAAAACAACAGAAATGTTCATATACAATGAGGCTATACTTACTAAGAAAAATAGGAGGCAACTTTTGTGTTTCATGATCAGGATTCTCGGAAGTAGAAATGTAGCGATAGTATCGGTTTTCATCAGTCTCATTAATTATACACAAATTGTGGAAAACATCAACTTATCCCTCTCTTTTTTTCCAAAAAAATGTGAAAGTGTGATAAAATGCCTATGAAATTTCTGATTATTCAAGGAGGGCGTTGATGATTATCAAAGTTGACGAAAGTTATCGTCGCAAAAGAAACCTCACTGAACAACAGCTCTTCGCAGTCGTTGAGCAGAATACACCCGATACTATCAAAACACCCCTTTTTCCGCAAGACGAACCAGGTGCATTTACATTCCAGCTTGATAAGGGACTCATCGAACGTTTGAACCTTTGGGAGTGGTTTCGCAACTACGCGAAGGAAGCGCAAGTTTCGACTGCAGGTATCCGCGGTCCACAAAATATTCTATACCCTTGGGACACTCGCTTCCCGATTAACCAGATTGGGATTATCTTGGCGACACTCGGCAAAAGTCTTGTCGCGAACGAAACCGCAGACGGAAAACTTGTTGAAAAAATTGCAGGATGTGAGGTCCGCTACAACTCGCGGAAATACGTTGAATTTATCGCACGTATCCAAGCCGCACAAAGCATTCGGACCTACGTGCCGAAAGCGTTTGGAACGTTGCCCATTTGGATGGCATCTTTTTTGATTTTCATGTTGGATCTCGACGGGGGCGAGCATGTTACATCAAGCCACTCCGTCAGTACCAAAAACGCGACGAAAGACCTCAACAATCAAGGGAGTCAATATTTACCCGAAGAGTCCATGCGGTTTGTTAAAAAGATTGAAGATATTCTCAAAATCGCTGAAGCAGACGGCTATCCTATTCAGTTCAGTGCCGTCACCGACGATCACATCGACTTTGAACGGTTAGATGAACTCCACGACGGTGTGCAGCTTTATGTCGGTTACCTCAAAAATGGGGTGGCTACGGATGCCAACATTAGCCTCATCCGTGAAGTTAAACCGCCGATTGTTGTCGATTGTGTTGGGGGGTGTATGTATCGTCCGATGCGTGCCATCTTTGAGCGGTTAGGCATTGCGGATTCTGTTCGCTGGCTGCACGTTGAAGCAGACCCGCTTTATCACAACATCGGGAAACTCAATCGGAATCCGAAGACCGGCGAGGCTGAATTTTATGATCTCGGCTGCGATTTTAGTATCCTTGATGTCGTCAAATCCACGGGTTATGCAACGAAACTCAAAGCGCAACCCATCTGCACTGTTATTGAAGCGACTGATCCCGATGGCGATCGACTTGTCGTCTGTGAAATAGAGGACGCATCGCGGGCAGAAACATTAGAACAACTCGGCGTTGACTTTCTTGAGTTGTGTGATAACCGACTGTTAACAATTTACACGCCGAATCAGGCGTTTCTCATGTTGATGGACTTCTACACGAAGCAACTCAGAACTTCTGGACTCTGGGAAAACCATCCACGGTTCATGATTAAGACGACACCCTCCGCGCTCGCTTGGGACCAGTGGGGTGCCGCAAACGATGTTAAGGTCATTAACGTACCGGTCGGTTTCAAGGAAATTGCCGCGATTATGAAAAAAATTGAACGGCAAATCGCTGGTGCTCCAAACGCACCGGTCGTTATCCAAGATGTCTATGGTGAGACGATTGCACTCGGTGTGCAACCTCGGCTTATCTTTGCGGGTGAAGAGAGCGGTGGAATGATTACCGGTCCCGAAGAACTCATTCGGAGTCAAGGCGGGCGGACTGCTATTGCGATGCGTGAGAAGTCGGCAGGCGAATCTATGGTGCTTCTCACAGCACTCGCTGCGCACTGTAAACAGGCAAATATATCACTTTCTGATTACCTTGCCGCTGTCTTTGCCGAAAGTCAAATCACTGCAACGTGTGATGTCAGAGAAGATATCACGTATTACAACGAATCTGAACCGAATCCTGAGAAACTCCGTGCAGCGAAGCTGGAAGGTGAAGCAAAACGCGACAAAAACGACCTGTTCTTCCTCGGTATAGCCATTGCACTCCGAGATGGGAAAATAGGCATGGCGCAAGCACGTGTGATTCTTTCAGACGCGCTTCCAGATCTTGATTTTGATGACCTTGAGGATGTCCGATTTGTTGGTGATGGAAGTTATCTCAAGTTTCGTGATAAGTTTGTTGAAGTTCGGAAATCTGGTACAGATGCGAAAACCAAAGCTTATGCTTCCGGTGGTAATAAGGACGAGTGTCGGAAATTCGCCAAAGTCTTCGGCGAGGCAAGTGGTGAATTAACCGAACTTTATACCGAACAAATAGGTCAAAATTACTTAAGGGATGTTGAAAATAGAGCACGGCAGATTTATGACGCATTTCAGTTAGGCTAATAGCAGTCAGCAGTCAGCGGTCAGACAGATAACCGTTAGCAGTTGACAATCAGCAGTCAGTAATTGGCAGTCAGCGATCAGCAATTAGCAGTCAGTCACAAGAGGTTTTGTTGGATGAGAATCTCTTTACCGATTGCTGAAAGGGTTGCGGAACAACCCGCCCTGACCGCTGACGGTTAAAAGAGGAGATTATTATGTTCAGAACGATTATCGCCTTATTCGGAGTAGCGTTCCTTTTTACTTTCGCAACAGTCGCTCATGCAGAATGGACTGTCCTCCGCGAGGACGATATCCTCCGCGGCGATGGTATTGAAGGCATGCTACACGATGTCTATTTCAGGGATAACCAAAACGGTTTGGTCGTTGGAGATAACGGTTTAATATTGGTAACAACCGATGGCGGCACGACTTGGGGGAGAATGGAAGTTGATATGCGACCTCCGGGTGCCGGACAAAGACCGGGTGGTGGACCTCCGGGTGGTGGTGGCCCCCCAGCGGGTATGTTCGGTGGTGGCGGGGGTTCACCGCTCTATCATATCTATTTCATAGATGAAAACGCTGGATATATAATCGGTGGGCGAGGCACTATCTTAAAAACTGAAGACGGTGGCAAAACATGGGCACGGAAAATGGCAAAAAGTGATAACCCTAACGCTGGACGTGGTAGAAGAGGCGGCATTCGCGCTAACTTAATGGGTATCCAGATGATTAGTGAGACTACGGGTTTCATCGCTGGATCGGAAAATACAATTCTCAAGACTACAGACGGTGGCGAAACTTGGGTCGGCAGCTCGGAACGTGCGCGCGTCGGCGAAACTCGGAACAACCTTGAAGGTCTTTGGTTCGTTTCCCCAACAACGGGATGGGTTATCGGTTCATTCGGTACGCTCATGCATACCACTGATGGTGGTGAAACGTGGGAGAAACGCAACCCAGGTTTTGATAATAACCTTTTCGGTATTTACTTCCTTGATGAAAACACGGGTTGGATTTGTGGGCAAGAGGGTCTAATCCTACATACCGCTGATGGCGGCGCAACATGGAACCAGCAAAAAACCGAATCTTATGACGACCTACACGATATTATCTTTGTTGATGCGATGGTCGGTTGGGCTGTCGGCGGTTTCAATTCTGTTCTGCACACCACCGATGGCGGTCAGACATGGACGATATCGAATATACCCGGAGCCGCAAACCTCAAGGGTGTTCATGCAACCGATCAGAACAACTGTTGGACAATTAACGATTGGGGAGTCATCGCAGGATATAAGGCACAATAGTTAATGGCTATCAGCTGTCGGTTTGTTGATGTTTAACAATGTAGGAGGGGTTTGTAACCCCGACTGCCGACTGCTGATGGCTATGCCTATAAGAAAATTACTGTAGGTTGGGTTAAACGTATGAAACCCGACTTCTCAGTGTAATCTCTGGAGATATAGGAACAGCAATGTCAGAACTGAAAAGCCATAAAGTCACCATGCTCGGTACGGGACTCATCGGGATGTTTTATACGATGACGCTCCATAATCAACGCGGTGCAGACCGCGTCCAAAGTGTCTATTCTCGGCGCGAAGAACGCGCGACGGCATTCGCCGAAGAGTGGAACATCCCTCACGCAACAACTGATTTAGCAGCGGCTATAAACCATCCTGAAACGGATACCGTCATCATCGGGCTACCCAACAACTTGCACCTGAAAGCAGTCGAACTCGCTGCAGCAGCGGGCAAAGCCATTCTCTGCACGAAACCGCTTGGACGCACCGCTGAAGAGGCGAAAGTGATGCTCGATATAGTGGAAAACGCAGGTGTATTTGGAGGGTATCTTGAGGATCTCGTCTATCCTCCGAAAACTCTCAAAGCCTTAGAATCCGTGCAAAACGGCGCGCTTGGTAAGATCCTCTGGGTGCGCTCCCGCGAAACACACCCCGGTCCCCACAGCGACTGGTTCTGGGATTTGGAGCAAGCAGGCGGTGGTGCCATTGTTGATATGGGATGCCACTGCATCGAGATCATCCGAAACTTTGTTGGGAAAAACAACAAACCGCTTGAGGTGATGTGCTGGGCGGATACACTTGTGCATCCGATTGATGCGGAAGATCACGGCATCGCACTCATCCGATTTGAGAGCGGCGCGATGGGACAGTTCGAGGTCGGATGGGCATTCCGCGGCGGTATGGATTTACGCGATGAGGTTTCTGGGAGTGAGGGCACTATTTGGCTCAACCACTGGCTCCGCACAGGTTTTGAGATGTTTACGGCTATCGGTCAGGGTGGTTACGTCGCTGAAAAAGCGGAAAGCGATACCGGTTGGCTCTTCCCGGTCGGCGATGAGGTCGCAGAGCTCGGCTATCGGGATATGTTCCTTGATATGTTCAACGCTATCGACGAGGGTCGAGAACCTCTGGAAACCTTCTACGATGGATACGTCGTTAACGCTATCATCGATGCCTGCTATAAATCGGCGAAATCCAAACAGTGGGAAGCCGTTGAGATTCAGGATTGGCGAGGCACAACGGAAGCCGCCGAGGCACAAGCCACCCAATCGGATGCCGATGAACGCTATGCACACCTCAAAGATGAGCGGATGCCTGATGGCAGAATGAAACGCATCTTCAGGGATCGAGAAACCGGGGAGATTATTGAACGCGTGGAAGATTAAATGACGGTGGTCCATTATTCATGAAGGTTTTGTAGCACAAACTTTTAGTTTCTGACCTTGTTTATCAACCGACCTGAACCATAAGAAGGAGGAACCCCAAATGACTCGAATACTAACAGTCTTTTCGGTCTTGCTCTGTCTTGGAATGAGTAGTTTCGCCGCGTTTGAAGAGGAGACGGTGTTGTTATATCTCTTTGATGAAGAGACAGGCGATGAAGCCACAGACCTCTCCGAATTTGAGAATCATGGTGAGATCGTTGATGCTGAATGGACAGCGGACGGAAAGAATGGTGGCGCACTGGTCTTTGATGGCGCGAGCACTCTCATTGAAGTGCCGCACCACGATAGTCTTGTTCCGGGGAGTGATGAATTAACGGTTGAGGCGTGGTTCAAACCAAATTCGTTCCCGGCAGGACACCCACCGATTGCAAGGAAAGGTTCTGTTGCTGAAAGTGGGTGGGGGTTTGACACACCCGGCGGCCAGATTCGCGGATTTGTCTATACCGCACCCGGTGCCGCTGCCGTTGCACAAGGGGCAACACAGATGAAATTGGACACATGGTACCATGTCGCTATGGTCTACGACGGCACAGAGGTTCGCATCTATCTTGACGGTGAGGAGGATGGAAAAGTTGATCGGAAAGGAGACATCAACGAGAATCAAGCCTCCGTCTGGATTGGTAAAAAAGCGAATGAGAGCGTCTGGCTTGATGGAATACTTGATGAAGTCCGTATTCTCAACGTCGCCATTTCAGAAGAACAGATTCAGGAAGATATGGAAGGTATTGCGTTTGCTGTGGAAGTTACTGATAAACTCACAACGACGTGGGGACGGATTAAAACGGATGTCCTCCGTTAGCAAACTTGGAGAGGATAACAATGGACACAAGTTGGCTTGAATACTGCGCGACAGACGAGCAGCTCAAGGCGTTTAACGACACGGGTTACCTTGTTGTTGAGGACGCTATAAGCACGGAAATGGTGGATGCCTTAGAGGAAGTCGCAGATCGAATTGATGTCGAGGAGCGCGCCAAAACAGGATTAGAACCCCACAAATTGTTATCGAAGTTCCGCACCGTTGCTGAAGACGACTTGCTACTGGAGCTGCTTGATAACAAAAAGGTTTTCCCGCTGCTTTGGGATATTCTCGGTTGGAACATCCAACTTTACATCTCGCACCTCATCATGTATCCGCCGGAACCTCCCGATACACCGCGTATTGCCAAAGCCGCACATTGGCATCAAGACGGCGGGAGACCCGTGCCAGAGATGGAGCGTCCACACCCCCGACTCTCTTTGAAGGTGAGTTACTGGTTGACCGATGTGACCGACCGCGACAACGGCGCAATGCGTCTTATTCCCGGTAGCCACAAACTCGACACTCGACCGCCTAATAAGGACGACAATCCTGATGGTGATCCAGAAGGTGCGATAGATTTGCTCGTCAAACGCGGCACAGCCGTGCTTTTTGATAGACGGATGTGGCACTCACGCGGTTGGAATTTCTCTGATGTAACTCGGAAAGTTTTGTTTATGGGGTATAGTTATCGTTGGTTGCGCGGTTTGGATTACAACCTCATGCCATCGGAGCTCCTTGAGAAGTGCGATCCGATTCGGCGGCAATTGCTGGGGGATGGCGTAGACGTTAAGGGGTGGTGGCAACCCACGGATGCAGACGTGCCTTTAAAGACCTGGATCGCAGAACATCGTGGGGAGGAGTATTTGCGGTAAGTGACGGTGAACTGCAAGCGGCAAAACGCTCTGTTTTTTGGTAGGCGAGGTTGCCTAACCTCGCCTATTCACTAAGTGGCGTTGTAGTCTCATTGAGAAAGAGGGAAAATGACCACATTTCAAAGCCAAATTCTTGATAAAAGTCAAGAGTTGGCTGCCAATGCTTGTTTGCGGAGTATGTGGTGAATCGATGGATACCCTTAGCTCTACCTGATTGCAAGACTGCACCTACGAGACCAGAACCTATCCCTTGTCCGCGACTATCGGGTGTAACATATAGATCATACAGAACCAGATAGTTCTCGCCGCGCGGAAAGACACAAATGTGCTCTGAAGATACCTCAGCGCTGGCAAATCCCACAACCCGTTCATCTTTATCTGTAGCCACAATGAAATGAGGTCCAAGACGACAAAGCAGAGCGTCAACCGTATCAGCGACAAGCCCGCGAGTCACGTCTTCGCATACCCAATCGTGGTATAATGCGGCTACTTCATCTAAGTCATCCGTGGTTGCGTTCCGAAGATTAAATTCCATATATAGTTTCGAGACTTGCTCCAGATTATTCCGTTGTTAATAATATCTCAGGACTTGAAACCGCTGAATGATATTGCTTGCAGATCAAACCTTTGCAGATAGTATATGGCTAAACATCATCAGGCTTTTCTACCGGTATGCGCTTGGATGGATCATAGTATGAGACGTATTTTACACCGTTGCGTTTGTCTTCTTCCTGTTTTGCTTTCAAATAGGCATAGAGTTCACCCGGTTTCTTAAATTGTGCACTAATCTCTGCTTTGATTCGATAACATTCTTCGAGAATGGGATCGGTATAAGTTTCAGGGTCAAATTCTGGATGCTTTTCTATAGGTTCTTTCACTTGAATGTTCTCCATGAGTTCTGCAGGTGTACAGATAGTTATCGGTTGAAACCCTGCCGCTTGACATACGTGATTAATATCTTCACGCTTGTGTTCATTTACGATGTGCTTATGGTTCCACGATACTAAATATTCAATGCCGTGTACCATTGCGATAGCGATATGCTGCGCATCTGGCTCAGAATTTCTCGGGACCGCACCAGCCTCTAATAGTTTCTGCACGAGCACATCTACCTCGGGTAATATTTCTAATACCGTTAGAGGCGATACCACTTCAAGTCGCTGCTGTGCTGCGGTTACGTCACCCCGCTGAATTTCGTCTTGAACTAGCTGCGAAATAACGAACTTAAATCTATCCGCATAATCTTCCCACAGTCGCTGGCTTGCTTTCTGCCGGGCTGCTAAGATTAGATTGCTACTGGGTCTCGCTACCAAGTAGCTAATAACCGTTGACTCAATATAAACTCTCGGCTTTATCGTTAAATATTTTAGCATGAAAAACGACTGCTTTCAAATTGAATCTTCTCCATCCGTCAGCCACGCCAAGTCAAACTTTGCAAACGATAGTGTCTCGTAGGCACTGCTCTCACCGCATTCATAGAGACAACAGATCTCCATGTCCGAGGCGATACAGAGGTCGGAATACGCCGCAGGACCGGCGTGCAAGACCTTGCCACTGCTCCAACTTTGACACTCGTCATAACTGATACGAATCGTCATCCGCTCACGATTCATACTGGCAGGATTAGAGAACAGGATACGGTTCTTGTCGTGTTGGTTTTCATCCGTATACCGCACCATGCTCGCCTGACAGATCGGTTCGATAAGGTCCTCCTCGTAACCGAATTCCGTGAACGTCCCGCCGCCGTCGCTACTCCGCGCATAAGCACGCCGTTTCGGTGCGACATAGTTCCGACAGTTGAAATAGAGTCCACCGTCCACCGTCTCAACGACAACCGATTCGTTTGTTCCTGGCTGTGCTTTGCCACCAATCTGCCATGTATCGCCGCCGTCATCGCTGACAATCAGGTGTGAGTAGCCGTATTGCGCGTAATCCCGATTGTTCCCACGCACGTGATCACACGGAATCACCAATCTGCCGTTTGCGAGTTGAATCCCGTGACAGGGACCCGTCGCGTACCACGTCCACGTTTCCTCTTTCGTCGTGGCAGTGATTTCTCTCGGTTCCGCCCAAGTTTCGCCGTCGTCGTTACTGGAAGTGACCCAGACGGTACGCGGTGCTTCTCCTGCGACAATCTTCCCTTCCGCACCGTCAGCGAGATTCTTACAGAAAAGGAGCCAGATTGTACCTGTGTCTCTATCAACAACCGGTGCAGGGTTGCCATCTGTGTCACTTCCAGTGGAGACAGCGATTTGCATCGGCTGCCAACTCTCACCGTTGTCAAAACTCCGTTTCAGAACAATATCAATGTCTCCTGAGTCGCCACCACCTGTACGTCTGCCCTCACAGAACGCCAACAGCGTTCCTTTATTAGATCGGACGAGCGCGGGGATACGGAAGGTATGGTATCCTTCCGTTCCCGCTGTGAAAAGTGGCTGCTCCGTTTTGTGCATGCTTAATGGTCTCCATTGTTATGAACAGTAATTATCACTTGGCTCGCTTAATCTGTGCCCATGCTGTTGCGAGTTTCCCGATCGGTTGGACATCCGCCGGATCGTCCATTACAAACTCATCGGATTCCTTCTGGTGATCGGAGAGTCGCAATCCATCAACGACACAATTCGTTGGAAATCTTGGATCGGGTGGAGAAGCATTGTTAATCTCAAAGGTTTCCGCGAACACGGTCGGTCCTTTTTTGAAGTCGGCTTCGCCTTCAAGTTTGCCATCTAAATAGAGTTTCAAACCGTCAGGTCCCCAGGTCCCTGCCATGTGGTGATGTTCTCCGGTTTTCCAGTCGAGTGCGGCACTGTTGGCGTTATGCCACGACCCTGCGCTTTTAATCCGCATCTGTGCGATGCCACCTGTGTTAAACTGCAGAAATACGGCATCGGTTCCGCGTTTATAGGTCATGAACGTAAAGAGTTCACCGGCGATGTCGCTGGTATCCAGCCCCATCGTTACCCACAGTTCAACTGTTCCTTCGTCAAGGTTGATGAAACGGTCGTCCACCGGAAAGTGGATAACATCGCCAACTTCTTTGCTGACAAAACCGTTGCCAAATTTACCGGGTTCAAAACTCCCGCCATCGACGGTTCCGCCTTCTTTTTCAACTTCCGCTTGGCTCTCTAACGCAGAAAAGAAGGTCTCCTCTGCCATAGCCATGGAGACATAAAGCAGCGTGATCGTCAAAAGACACAATATAATTTTCATGAGACTTCCTCCTATTTAGGTTGAGGATTTTGACAAATAATGGCACAGGAATTCTAATTTCCAATCTAACAATTAAAACAGTGGCTACACTCAAAGCCACTGTTTTCCTGCGTTTATAACGAATAGAGACATTTCTGCCTCCTTTGGTTGGCATCCTACTGCCCTTTTACTTCTTACTGTTCGGTTTCTCAGCGAAACGCCAATGTAGACAGCACTCCAGAGGCCAATCAGTGCAAATGCCGTCCACTTTGCTTGCCCGGGCTTTGTCCCAGGTGTCGGGTTGATTCTCGGCGATGTGCAAGCTGATCCAGACGCGCTTACCGAGCTGGTGAGCCTGCGCCACCATTTTTGCATCCGGAACGAATACTACCCATAGGTCATTAGCGAGTGGATCTCGTAGGTCTGCGTCGAACTGCTCGGTGTCGCGAATGTGTTGCGTCGTAGTCCGCAGCTTTGGGTTGGCTTCTTTGAACCGATGGGTCGAATCGATGGGCTGACCGAAGGCGAAGAGCTGATCGAACAGGTCGTATTTTTCGACGAGCTGCACGATGTTCTGCTCAATACCCGGCGAGATGACTTTCATATTCAGTCCGATGCTCACGGGTGTTCCCTGACGCTCGCGGATGAGTTGAAATACTTCTTCCAAGGTCGGTATCTTTTCACCAACGAAACGTGGATCGAACCAACTTCCGGCATCCAGCTTGCGAATTTCTGCCAATGTCATATTAATCACTTTGCCGGTGCCATTGGTCGTGCGGTCCACAGTCTCGTCGTGGATAATCACTAAGTGTTTGTCGCTTGTTTGGTAGACATCCAACTCAAGCGACAAACCCAACTCGATGGCTGCTCCAAAACCGGGCAAGGTGTTTTCAGGCGCGTGCCGTACCAAACCACGGTGAGCGAGCAAGATTGGATCCGCGTCCGACTCGTTTGCCCCTGACTCCGAGGCACCGATCACACACAAAAGCATCCGCATGTTGAACGACATAGTTTATCTCCTACCATTTTTCAGTTCTGCCCACGTCGTTGTGAGTTTACCTACTACTTCAACAGAGGCAAATTCTTCAACATGGAACAGCAAATTCTCCATGAAAAGCTTTGCCATGTCTTTCGTGTTGGCATCGTTGCCTGCGATATGGTATTTATCAGGAGCAATTGCCATCATTAAGAACTTACCTTCTCCAAATTCTGCTTCCATAATGGCAGGTCGCCCTCCACTTTCCATTAACACATCAAACCCCTTTTGAGAACCAATGACTTCCCAAACAGTAGGCCAGCCTTGATGTCCCCAGCCTTCAAATGTTTTCTCAGTTATAGAATTTGGTGCGTTAAAGAGCGGATGGTCCGCTGCCAGTATTTTAACGTCTGGAAGGTCCGCGTCAGTCCGAACACAACTCAATCCAGGCGGCAACCAATCCACATTTGCTTCGTTCTGATCAGCTTGAGTCGGTTCCCAGACGACACCACCATTTTCGACGAAATCCTGAATTGTTTTTGCATTCTTGTCGAGGTTTTCGTGAAGTTCAGCATTGTTGGTCACCATACTACCGATTAAGAACGTTCTATTTTCTGCTTTGAAAGGTAACGTCCCACCTTCAATCGACTTTGTCAAATCATCGTACGCAACTTTGAATTCATCCAGGGTCTGACGCAACGCGTCAACCTGGGTCCACTGGTCAGCAAAATCAACAAGGGCAATTTGAGCAGCTTTTACAGCCGTTACGCTCAAAACGAGATTCAAAATACAGAGCCATGCAAACAAACGGAGGAACATAAGTTAATCTCCTTTAGTTAGGCAACACCATGAAAAAAACAAAACGTGTCTTGAATCACGTACTATTTGGTTTTGTACAGAGTGCATACACATAAGGTGATGTCAACTGTTGATTCGGCACGCGAATCGCCGCCAATAGATTTCCAATAACAATATCTGTTAAGTTAACGCATTTACAAAGCACTTCGTGACCCCATTTACCAATAACTGCTCGCCAGGGTGAATAATCGACAACGCTGAACTTCAAAGGACCACCCGTATACCCATACTCGGTGACGTGAAATCCAGCATCTTGTAACGCCGCAGCAAGACCCAGCGGTGGAATTACTTTGTGGGTCGCCAGAAGTTTCGGACTCGCGACGCGGGCTATCGGTGTATACATACCTCGCAAATTCGGGGTTATTGTAAGCATTGTACCACCCGGTTTCAGGAGGTCGTACATCTCTTCCAAAATCGCTTGCGGTGTGCTGAAATGTTCTATTAACCCCATTGAGTAAACAAAATCAAATGCCGTCTGCTGTTCTTTGACAAAATCGAACAGGTCTTCGCAGATGATTGTGCCTTTCACTCCTGCAAGTGCGAGGTTGCGTTCAGCGAGTTGACACCCCAACTCTGAAAAGTCAACACCGTAGCAGGTGCTTTCGTAGTTGCGAGCAAGATATGGAAGCCACAACGAATCGGCACAGCCCAACTCAATCAGGGTCGGTTCTTTAAACCCGGCAAGCGCACGCTGAAACAACTTAGCGAGTTGTCGGTTCGCCACATAAGCCCAACGTAAATGTCGCACCTTATGCTGTTGCCCATCCCAGAGCGTCGTCCAATAGGATTCATTTGTCAAGGGTGTAGATTGCGAATCCATACTAAGATTCCTTTGGTAGAACGGCATCATGCTCTAAGATAGGACAGAGATCACAGAGCCTATCGGCGCAGTAGTTTTTATAAAGTCGAATAATACCTTGTTCAATTTTGGCTGTCGGTTTTAGGTGCTGCATTCGTTGCGTTTCAGTGAAAATCTGTTTGTTAATTTCGCTGATAATCTTATTTCCGGTTGACTTTGGAGAGGCACTGTAGAGTCTTAGTATCGCCTCTTGGAGTTTTCGACTTTCTGCTTCAACTGCCCAAATATAAATAACCGGTAGTATCTTGTTGACAATAATATCTCCGGCTCTCACATCTCCAATCAGGACTTCTTTGCGGGGGTTGCCTACTCCGAAACTAAAATGCGTTTCCCAGTAGACCGTCGGTTCAAGTGTTAACAGCGTACGGAGTTCTTTTCCAATCTTTTGCAGGGACTGCAGACCTTCCAGATCGATGGCTTTTTCACACGTCGGTAGAAAATACATCATGAGGCTACCTTCGCAGCGATGGATTAATTGACCCATTGCGGCGATACGTCGGCTCGGATGGTTAGTCGGTCTACTTGTGAAACTCCAATGTGCCTCTGTCATGCGCTGCGGAAGTTCAGCATACGCTGAAGCCGACCACAATTCCTCTAATGCCACGATGCTCGGATCGTTTGTTATTTCGGGTGGCAGCGGTTTCTCCCGTTGTGATGGCAGAAGTCCAGCGACTCCAAAGAGAGTCGCCTGAATCTCTAACTCAGATTTTTCATCGAGGTCTGTGAAAGGAACGTGCTGCGCTAACTCACGCATCGCCTTGTTATTGCGAGCATATCCGAGTGCTTCCATAATACCTTCATAGAGGAGTTGTTCAAATTCAAGCCGCGTTCTTAGCAGACGCATTGATTCTACCTTTTCTAAGAAGCGTTCACGTCCTAACGATTCAAAAACGCCTTTCAGCACCTCCATGTTCAGCGGCTTTCCCGTAACTCGGCAGATGCCATCTTCTGAAGCCGCGTCTTGAGCGTTGTTATACAGGTCCCCGATATCCGCATTAACCCATTTCAGGAATTCTAAGGTCGGGATGCGTTTGCCGTTCTGAAGCCGCGTCCGCAGGTTGATGTCATCGTCAAAGTACACAGCATGCAGGATAACGCGATTGTATCTGGAATTAAGGTGATGCTTATGGTCATACCAATCCGAAGATTGGACATGGATTTCAACATCGCCGATTTGGAGTTTGCCGTCAATTTCAATCTCGGCGTGCATAAAATCGGGTCCTTCGTTATGGTTCCAGATGCCCGGTTTTAGCACACGGATGGTCCGTCTGTCAATCGCCTGCATGTTGGTATCAAAGAAACGCTGCTCATTCCACAGTTTCTGAACAAACGCCTCGTCTATTTTATCCAGATCTGGCTTGTAAGTCTCATCGAGTTCCCTAAACTGTTTAAAGGTGTGTTCAACTTTTGCTACATCATTCATGGATATTTCCGTGTGTTTCGACTTATTTTGCTTCCTGAATTTCGTTCAGTAGTGCCTGTGTTGCGACATCGGGTTCAGGGTGTGCGCAAACAGCGGAGATCACAGCAATACCGTGTGCACCCGCCCGTATGACATCACCGGCGGTTTCGATACCGATGCCACCAATGGCGATAACTGGGCATGCCGCAAGATCGCACATCCGGCGAAGGCGTTCTAATCCCTTAGCCGTCTCCGCGTCCGGTTTTGAAGTCGTGCCGTAGATAGGACCGAACCCGATGTAATCAGCACCTTCAGTAATCGCTTCAAGTATTTTTTCCTCAGTTCGGGCAGATGCCCCGATGATCGCTTCCGTGGATAAAATCCGTCTCCCGATAGAGACCTGCATATCGTTTTGTCCAAAGTGCGCACCTGCTGCACCGACAGCCAACGCAATGTCTGCTCTATCATTTACAATCAACGGAACCTTGTGCACTTCGCATACAGCTTGCATTGCTTCTGCTGTTGCTACCAATTCACGGGTCGTTCCCTGTTTTTGCCGAAATTGGACTGTGTCGGCACCGCCTTGAATCGCCAGTTCCGCCAGTTCAACGTGCGTGAACTGCGATTGCAGCGTCGTATCTGTGATAACGTGAAGAACACCGATATTTTTCATTTGGAATGCTACCCAATATGTGATAGGTTATAGTTGTCGGTAAGAAGGAGCCTCTTCTTTCTGACAACTAACAACTGACAACTAATAAGTATAGCACATAAGGAGACACTTTGTGAATAATTTGTTATTTCAATCTGGAGATAAAGTACTTTTTATTGGGGATAGTATTACAGATTGTGGGCGGCGAGATGCACACGCACCGTTGGGACACGGCTATGTCCGCAAAATAACAGAACTCATTACCGCAAAATACCCCGAACGCGACATCACTTATGTCAATAAAGGCATTGGTGGCGACATCGTTGAAGGTTTAGAGGGTCGGTGGGATGCTGATGTAATTGCCGAAGAACCCGATTGGCTTTCGGTGAAAATCGGTATCAACAACGCCAGTCGGCAGCACGGGGAGGGTATTTCTACGGAAGACTATCTGCCTATTTGGGAAGCGTGCTACCGTCGGATTCTCACACGCGCAAAAAACGAATTAAATGCCCCGCTCTTTCTATTTGAAATTTTCTATATTGAAGAGGATGTTGAGATGCCACGTCCGTTGGCTGTAGATGCTTACAACGAGAGCATTCACAGGCTTGCTGAAGAGTTTGGGGCGCGGTTGATCCCGACGAATGCTGCTTTTGATCTTGCTGTTGCTGCCCGCCCCGGCGCGCTCTGGACAACCCAAGACGGTGTTCATCCGAATGCCGAGGGACATACCTTGATGGCACTGGAATTCCTCAAACAGGCGGCGTGGTAAACGGTCCAAGCGGAGGCTGTTTGATGGAGTTACGGCAAAACTTCGTCAGCCTGACGTTTTAAGATTTCAATGAATTCCTGTTCGCGTTGTTCGTTATATTCGGAGGCAAGCCGCCGAGCATTAGTTCGGTTGCCCCAGTAGAAGTGCCATCCGACCAAAGAGATGCCCGCACAATCGACATATCGCCGTTCACGAACGGCATCTGCTGCGAGATAGATGAATGTGCCTGTCACTGCCGCTGCAAAGATTCCCTCTTTGAGGTTCCCTGTATACAATTGCCCGCTTCCGGGGATAATTGTAGAGAGCCATCCTGCTATTTCGGGTGATTTCAGGGATAGTGGTGTTTCATTGAGAAGAGTGTCTGCTAATTGACGCGCCTTTCTTCTCTCGGAGTGATTGTTCTCAGACGCGTCCGCTCGGCGAAATTCCGTGATTGCCTTGTTCCAATCGGACGTGTGAACGTAGCACCACCCCCGCAAATAGTGTGCTGCTGCTATGACCTCCACATCTTTACTCCTGTTCAGGAGTTCAAAGAGCATTGTTCGTGCGAGTGCGTATTTCTCCGCATCGAAATGGAGCTGCCCAAGCATCAACTGGCTCCGAAACCGCAGCGGCGAATTCGGGTGAGTGACTGAAAATTCTCGAAATCGGTGTTCAGCGAGTTCGGGGAGGTTTTGATGGTAATAACTCTCGGCAATCCGATAGTCCGCTGCGTCTCTGAGGTGAGTATCTGGCTGATCAAACAGGAACCGTTTATACGCACGTCTCGCCGCTTGGTAATCGTCTGATCCAAAAAGCTGCTCTGCATAACGATACTGCTGACTTTCCGCATAGGAAGCTCCGCTAATTGTGAAGACTATGAGTGAGAATAAACAAGACGCTGTTGACATGTCAGAACCTGGCGTGCCACAATGTGAATTTAACATTGTCTGTTGGCGTTGATATTGCCCCAAATAACCCAGAATCCCTAATTTCCTGTTGGATCTGATTCCGAAAACGTTCTTCGTGCTGCAGATTGAATGTTTCTGCCGCTCGGATACTCTGATAGATGTTGTTTCCGTAAAGGAGCAAACCGAGAGATGCTACCGGAATAACAACTTCATAGCGTTCTTTTCTCGCATAATAGACGCTCGCGCTGCCTAACGCTGCTACACTCATAAAGGTGTAGAATCCATCTACACGCCTCCCACTGTAAACCTGTCCACTTCCCGGTACCAACGCTGAGAGTACACCAGCAACCGTCGGAGAACGACGCGGCAGAACATCAACGTTTTCTACGATACCTGCTAACCTTGCACTTACTTCAGCAAAACGACTTTCTGGATAGGTTAAAAAGACATCGTTCCATATCCCACTTGCCTCTGTCCACTCTTTTCTATCTATATGGAGCATTCCGATTGTAAAGTGCGCGAGCGGTGCTAAATCGCTGCTTCTGTGTTTGGCAAGAAAATTTTCGAGGGAAGCAATCCCACGTTCTTTATCACCTAAGAGGATGTGACACTGAGCGATGTTGTTTGTGGAACGTTCAGCGAGTGGGCTGTCCGAATAGGTGTCAATCAGGAACTGATAGGCGCGAATTGCCTTCTCCAATTGCCCAGCATTCTGATATGATGCGGCAACACGGAAGGCTATAAAGTCGATATGTGTGGTGTCGGGGTGTAGAAAGAGAATCCGTTTATACTCATGCGCGGCGTTTAGGTAGTCGCCTTCTTGGAAAAGTGAATCTGCAAAGTCGGACACCGATGCTAATGCACGTATTGAAAGCACGCATAGGAAAATTAAAGCGGAAACGGAAAAGAAAATTTTCATTTGAAATCGAGTTGTTTTTGCACATGTTGTTTACTAACTGCCCAGACGCGATTACCAACATCAAGGAGTTGTGGGGCAAAACGAGAGTTCGCAATCTCCTTTTTGAAACCGTCACCAGCGTAGGTATTGAGAAGAATGAGCGCGAAGGCGATTAAAAGCCCACCTGAAGCAATACCGAAGCAGAGACCGAGCAGACGGTTTAACCAACCCAAAACTCCCTTCTCAATAATTCGCTGGATGCGTTCAAAGAGCGTGTCAACTACGATAGAGGTAACGATAACAAGGACAACAATGCTTCCCCATTTTGCGAAGGTCGGATTTTCTATGAATTTTTGAATGAATCTCGCGAGGGAGGGCCAAAATTGACAGGCAGTCGCAAAACCCGCACCGAGGGCGAATATCCCCCAAACACTCCGAGTAAAACCTGCGCGGTAACAACTCAGCCCGGCTAATGCAACAAGAATGAGGATACCGATATCTAATTTCGTCATCGTTTGTATGTTGTGGTATGGGAAGTTTGGAAGTTAGTCCTCAGCACGCACCTGCTAACGGTATTTCTGCCAAAGTTCGCTCAAACACCTTTTCAACTGCGTCTTTTGTCTGAATGCCGTTCCTGAGTTCATAGAACAGTTCGCGAATTTTTGGGAAACCAAATCGCTGAATGAGAAAATCTGCTATCGCCGCGGATTGGATATAGGCTAATTTCCGAGATTTCGTAGGAAGTTCGCTAAACGGTTCGCTTAAGGTAGAGAAGGGCAGCAGACGCTTTTTCTCAACGGCGTGTTCTAACGCAACCCGTTCAGATTGGAACATTGGACGTGCGAGGCTTTGTGCGAGTCCTTCGTTAAGCCACATCGGGCAGTGTCCTTGCGTCAAGTGATGCACTAACAGATGGACCCACTCGTGCCGCAGGAGTGCATACAGGATGCTCAGGACCGGCTCATCAGCGGCGCAGTATGCCAAGTGAATGTTGCCGTCATAGTACCCGCTCGCCCATTTCGGGAGAGAGCGTTCTGATACGGCAATACCATTTGTGTTTGTAATTGAGATGGGGACTTGGGCGATGGGGTAGCACCCCAACATCTCGCCGAGCTCCGTCCGGGTTTGATGAACGAGACGGCAGATATTCCACACCGTCTGGGGTTTCAGTGGTGAATGACAGGTGAGATCGAAAAATTCAGAATTTATAACCCGTTGTGAGGATGGTGTAGAGGCTTCCTGCAAGCGTTCGAGAAATTCTTGAGGCGGTGGTTCCCGAAAGGCATCCGCAGAAATCAGTGTGTCATAACAGGCTTTCTCATCAAGGATGCGTGCTTTCCGCCGAAGAGCCGTCGGCGAATCCGGGCATAATCGCAGCGCGATATCAAGGCATACCAACGCCTTATCCCACTGACCGACCATCTCGTATGCTTTCGCAAGGTCTGCATAGATGTAGTGGTGCTGTGCTGCTCCTAATTTCAAGCCAGCGAGGTAGTGTTGGATGGCTTCAACGTAGCACGCTTGTCCGTAACTGAGCGTCGCTTGCTGAAAATGCGATAGTGCCAGCGAACTGGTCTGATTTAAGTACACTGCCTCTATAAGGAATGGAAGTGCATTGAAGGGTGTATCCCCAATGCACAGCACAATCCTTCTCCTACGCGACTCTGAATATTAATTTGTTTATTTGATGTTGACGACTTTAAAGCTGACTTTTCCACATTTTAGCGTAGCCCCAGGTTGAACACGCGTCTGTGTCTCAACGCGTTCATCGTTGACATAAGTTGTCTCCGAACTCCCTAAGTCTGTGACGTACACATCGTCATCTTTCTGTTCAAATCGGATGTGTAAACGGGAAAGCGTTTGGATTGTGTCGTAACGTTTCAATTTTTCTGAAGGTGTGGTCGGCTGCTCAGTGTCCCACTGCTCTATTGTGTCGGCGTTCGGTAGAGACGTGTGAATCTGCATAATTTCAGTGGTCTCACTACCCATACCGTGCGGACTATAGCCGAGTTGCGGCTCCAGCCCGTCAGCGGAAACGGTTTCTGGTGCGTCCCCTCGAATTTCAGCCATCACGCGAGCTCTCACCCGTTCTTCTGACCCAGGTCGCGGCATAATATTTTCTCGCTCTTCAAAGCGATAGTGTGCAAAGTCGACCAACTGTTTCAATGGTCGGAACGCCGGCGAACTGTTGAATTCCTTCAGAAGGCGTTTCTGTTTCCGTGATAGCCTTTCGTTTTTTAACCAACGCGTGTAGGCTTCCAACATCTCTGCTTTTTTTAATTCATCTGCTGAGATGTCAAACCTCCGCGATTTCCTCCAAAAGCGCATAACAGTTAATCCTCCAATTTAATATATCCACTGGATACCTTTAGCAATCAAAATTTTCCGCAATTCTTCTGTACACCGAAAAATCCAGATTTTCACAGTACCGTCTTTCCGGTTCAGAATGCGAGCGATTTCTGCAATACTATAGCCTTCCAAGTGTCGCAGCATCCATGCAATACGATGGTTGGGTTTTGTTACCTGTTCAAGAGCACCCTCCAAGATTCTTTGTGCTTCCGCGGCTTCAAATTCTTGGTCGGGTCCCGGACGCGGGTCCTCGTATTGACTCAGCGGCTGTTCATCCTCATCGGGTAAACCGCTGAGCGGACGTTCTCGGATCCGGTCTCGTTTCCGTATCGCATCAATAATCGTATTTCGGGCCACCGTATTTAGCCATGCTTGAAAACTGCCCTGCTCTGTGTTCCATTTGCCCAGTTTTTGCCAGACTTTGATAAACACATCTGAGGCTACCTCTTCCGCATCTTGGTAGTTCCCAAGCATTCGGTGGGCTTTATTATATACCCACTTATAGTGCTTGTCGAACAATTGCCTAAACGCAGCATCATTACCCGCTTTCGCTTGCGTCGCGAGATAGGTATCTTCGACAGCAGATAAGTCGTTAGTTGTTTGGCGCGCCATTATTATCTGCTCCTTTACCTATTAAAGACCTTATAGCAGGCTAAATGATATAACGTAGATGTACCCAATTGCGTTTCAAGATATGTAAAAAAAATTAAGGAAAATGGCACGCTATGGAGAATTAACGCGCAATAAATATCTGAAAAAAAATAAACGTCTCAAGAAAGAAGTTATTCTAATTTTACTCTATTTTGGCACGATATGTCAAGAAAAAAACAAGTTTTGTCTGATTCTCGCTGTTTTTGGTGTCTTTAAGGCGAAATTGCTATGCGGAGTGGGCTTGAAATCCTGAAAATTCTAAGTCGGATAGTATTTCCTCTAATACGACTGTGGCATAACCGCCTGGGGGGAGTGTAAAGTTAAAACGGATATCAGTATTATCAACGTTTGAAACTTCATGGCAGCGCATCCGTATCCGCAGTGCTCGGCGTGTTCCTGGTAACCGGATACCCATGACCTTGCGAAATGCTTCAAAACGGATCCCTTCATCAACAAGAATTGATGTTTCTAAGGCTAATACATCGTCGGCTGGTAGACGCATTTTATATCCGAAGATCGGTCCTGACGGACTGATTTCGAGGGCATCCGCCCGCCGCTGTTCAATGCGTGCGTCTGTAACGAGAAAGCATGCGCCGTTATCGTGTTTTACTGCAAGATCGCCATCAAGAAGTTTCCCTAAATGCGGTAAGCGTTTCTCCAATAGGCAATTGAACAGATATGCCTGATACGCCGACAGAAATAGTTTCCGGAGCCGATGCGGAATACACATCACCGCTTTCTCAGCAGATTTCCTCGTTAACTCGCGTCGCATGCGTCGGGCAACATCGTTAGCGTGTGGTGTGTCATCTGTGAGCATGTAGCGAACAACCCTTTCCCATTCTGCTTTTATTAATGCCTTGCCAATCAGATGTGAATCGTTTTTGTTTCCAAATCGCTGCACGCCGAACCGATTGGGGACACCTTTGGTTACTAATTCTTCCATCCCTCTTTTGACTATTGGAAATTGATCTTGATCGAAATCACGAACCGTTATCTCAAAACGGTTGCCACGCAGATGTCCGACTCTCAATTTATGTTTGTGTCGTTCTGCCCATAAAACTTCAATAGCAGGCTGCTCAATCTTCAAAACCCGTTCTGGTGGCACCCCTTCCACAGACAATACCTGTGTCGTAATTGCATTCTTGTCTTTCAATCCAGCGTAACCGAAATCTCGCCGTGATACTTGGAGTTCCCGCGCAATGCGGTTGATCGCCTCTAATGTACTCACGTTCCGTTTTTGAACGGCAAAGAAGGTGTGTGTCCCTTCACGCGAGGGTTCATAAAGTGGTAGTTCTTCAACAATGAAATCTTCTGGTGCTATTTTGAACATTGTGTTTGCTTTCGGTGGGGTTGCTATTAAATTTTCTAAATTTTCATCTGTCTATGCAAACGTCAGTTTGAAAAAAGCCCAAACAAACGCACATTCAACGAAAGAACGTGAGTTTTACGGAGTTAACCCCCTAAATCCCCCTTATCAGGGGGACTTTAAGAGAAAATCCATCTGCCCTAAGTATTTATCAAACTCACGTTATGCAAGGTTATCGTATTTGTGGAATGTATCCTCTTTCTATTATACGGACGATCCCGGTGTTTGTCAAATTTGAATGGTAGCAAATTGTTTGCTATCTGTGGTTAATTGTGATATACTTAATACCGAAGTATCAGCAAAAAGGAGGGAAGAATGGCTTACATAATTTGTGAACCGTGCGTTGACGTGATGGATACTGCATGTGTTGACGTATGCCCGGTGGATTGTATACATACCACAGATGGCGAAACGCAGCTTTATATCAATCCGGATGAATGTATTGACTGCGCTGCGTGTGAACCTGCATGTCCGGTTGATGCCATCTTTATGGAAAGCGATGTGCCAGCCGAGTGGCAACCGTTTGTTGAAATAAACAGTAAATTTTTCGAGACTTTCGTCAAACCTGAAGCTGCAGACAGTGGAGAGGGTGAGGCCGGAACGACTGGGAGAGGGAAGGAACAGGGCATCCCCGAAGAATTCGCACAAGTGCCGGAGATTCCGGAGTCAAGGCTTCGTGCCCCTTTTAATCTCTTGGTAATGCTCTTACAACCACTACTCGGTGCCTTTTCGGCAGGTTTTAAAACACGGCTTGAAGAGATGGCAGGGAACTCGATCGTCTTTAGTTCAGCGGTATCAACCGGTATCAATGCTCTCATCAATATAACGCTCTATCCGCTCGTCCTTTTCTTGATCGGTGTAAGCGGGGAAAGTTCAAGCCTGTTCACCAGTGAAGGTAATTTGATGATCTTCTTGGGAATCGTGATTGCAATTGTGGAAGGTGTTTATCGGTTTAAAGACGAATTCAAGTCAACAGTCGAGCAACCGCGCTATGGCGCGGCGTTCTATGGTTGGTTCCTCTCATTGGTTGCTACGCCCGTGCTGATGGGTTTGCGTTCTGCTCTCGTTGTTACACCCACACAGGAACGTACAACTGTACCTGGATCCGTGGATACTGGTGGGACGCTCTACTCTGATGACGTGCGAGAACGCTACAGACGCTACGGTATGTTGAATCGTATCACAGAAAAGGCGAACCACTACGAAGTTGAAATTGAGTTTCCCAGATGGGTACCTAATTCCGTTAGTAAAGAGGCGTACAACCTTCCGGATCGCATGCCTGACTACACGTATGAAATTAATCTCAGTTCACCATACATGCCGGGTGAAACACCTGCCCCTGAAAGTGTTTTAACTGTTCAGACCCAGTTGGATGATCCGAGATTCGCTCCCATATTAGGGCGCGCAAGTTCGTTTCCAAACGGCTTCACGAATATCCTGCCGCTCTCAGGACAACCGGAGGATTTTCAGGCGATTTATCGGGATAAAGTGCTAACGATTGTTGTTGCCAAAAATGGAAGCTGCGATACGCTCGGACTTGAGCCGACAATCCATTACGCCAAGCTCAAGGGGTAGTGAAACCGATTAGAGACTATGGTTGATAAAGAGACGCTTGCCGCTTGGGATAAGCGTTATCTCTGGCACCCATTTACACAAATGCAGGATTGGTTGGCAGCGGAACCGGTCATTATTGCGCGCGGTGAAGGGTGCTATCTCATTGATGTTGATGGAAATCGATATATTGATGGTGTGGCTTCTATGTGGACGAGCGTCCATGGACACAATCATCCTGAGTTGAACACCGCACTCAAAACACAGGTGGATCAGGTTGCTCATAGCACGTTGCTCGGTTATAGCAACATTCCGGCGATTGAACTCGCAAAAAAATTAGTAGAACTCACACCGATAGGGCTCAATAAGGTATTTTATTCTGATAACGGTTCAACGGCTGTCGAAATTGCAGTGAAGATGGCGTATCAGTACTGGCAGCACAAGGGTGAACCGCAACGAAAACTGTTTGTTCATTTTGATAAAGCATACCACGGCGATACGATAGGAGCTATGAGTGTCGGGGGCATTGATAGTTTTCACACGACCTTTGATTCCCTCCTTTTCAAAGGGATCCGTGTACTCGCTCCTGAAACCTATCGTTCCGGTACTACCAACGACTCGGCGATTAAAACGCAGTGGCTCAATGCGGTGGAAAATGCCTTCTCTGAGCATAGCGGGCAGATCTCAGGTATCATTTTGGAGCCGTTAATTCAGGGCGCGGGTGGTATGCTTCTCTCGCCGAGAGGGTTTTTGAAAGAACTCTCTGCATTGGCGAAACGGTCGAAGACACTTCTCATCGTTGATGAAGTGATGACCGGATTTGGACGGACGGGTAAAATGTGGGCATGTGAACACGAAGCCGTTACACCCGACCTTTTATGCACAGCAAAAGGACTCGCAGCGGGCTACCTCCCGCTCGCTGCGACGTTAACGACGGATGAAATCTATAACGCCTTCCTCGGCGAGTATGGAGACCTCAAAACCTTTTTCCACGGACATACTTTCACTGGCAATCCCTTAGCGTGTGCCGTCGCGTTAGAAAACATCGCTATTTTCGAGCGCGAAGACCTTCTGTCCCAACTCCAACCTACTATTGAGCACTTCAACAATCGTCTCCAAGAATTTTACAGACTTGCGCATGTCGGCGATGTGCGTGTGTGCGGACTTGCAGCAGGTATAGACTTAATGGAAAACCCAGACACCCATACGCCTTATCCCTTTGTGGAGAAGGTAGGTATCCGGGTTTGTAAAGAGGCACTCACCCGTGGTGCCCTACTCCGTCCGCTTGTCAATACGATTGTCTTGATGCCACCGTTGCAGATTTCGATTTCAGAGTTAGATGCGCTTCTGGACATCGTTTATGTGTCAATTGAAGCGGTGACAGCGTAAAGTTAAAAAAAATAGGACGGGTTTCAAACCCGTCCTACGATTCGTTAAAACCTATTAGAAACCACCGCGACGCACTGCCATGTTTTGTGCCCTATCTGTCACCTGAATGGTGATCGTGTGTGCCCCTTCAGAGAGTTCACCGGTTTCCAAGAGCAGTTTTTCCTGCTTGGAGTCAAAGATACCGTCCTCTGGGAAGATTGCTTTCCAGTGTTCATCGTTGTCAATCTTATAAACCGCTTTCTCAATCGGGGTGCTCATGTCCGTGACATCACAAGCAACTTGATAAGTGCCGTTGCCGTTCGCGGTGACCTGAAGTTCCCCGATAGAAGGTTGGGTGTTATCTATGTCAAACGGCGTGCTAACCTTCTCGACAGATTTCGCCCAGCCGACTGGGTTGCTAAGTTTGTCAGTTGCGACAACTTTCACTGTATAGCGTCCATCTCCGACAGTGGTGATATCCCATTCGTGTTCCGCCTTGGACAGTTCTTTTTTCAGGAGCCGCCAGTTCCTCTCAGTAACCGCCTTGTAGTAGACGGTATACTGCAAAGTGTCATCATTTGCGTCTTCCACTTTCCAACTAATTTTCCAGTTTTTAGAGGGAGTACTATTTCCACCGCTGGATCCACCAGGACTGCCGCCGCGCGCGCTCGGTGGTGCTAATCCGCCCGAAGGGCGACGGCCTTGCTCCCTGTTACCGCTGCCACTGCCATCATCTATCTCAATACTGGTAAACCTCGGTTCGACGTTCGTCTGCACAGAGGCAAGCGTTACCTTCTTCAAGATGGGAGTTTGCGCGGTATCACTGGTGGTAATCTTGGCGCGCCATTGGATGTACTGTGCGTCGGCGTTCGGAATCTGAGAACCTTCCGCGGCTGTGAGTTCATCTGACCAATCGTTCCATGTATCGTCCGGCTTTTTGGTATTTCCGGTCCGGGTTGAGAAGGCGATAGCCGTTCCTTCTGCTGTTTCAGCTTCCCATGAGAGTTTACCCCAACGCGACAAGCTTTGGGCATCGTGGACTGTTGATTCAAGCGTGCCTTCTTCGACATAGGTCGTTGTGAGTGTAAAGAGTTTACCGGGGTTCCCAGTTGCAAGCAGTGTCCGAGTGTTGCCGTCTACCTCTTTTTGGTGTATTGCGATGACTTGGTTCGCTGAACATTTTCCAACTTCAACGTGATCTCCGGTCATCGGGTTAATGCGGTAGAGTTTCCCATCATCTCCAGTGCCTACAAGGATTTGGGTGTCGCTTTCAAGGACAATCGCCAAGATGAGCGGTTCCGGTGAATTCCAAATTGGCGCGATGGTGCCGTCTGGACGAATTTTGTAGATATTGGATTTATTTTCTTGAGGGGCTCCACCGCCCGGGGGTGGTGGACCGCTCGGTGTCGGCGGTCCATTCGCGCCTCGGCGACCTCTTGAGGGTTCAGCAGGTGCTGAGGTAACGACTGCGGCATAGAGGTTCCCTTGGCTATCCATTTTCAGGGCGCGCACCTCTTTTTCGTCCGCTTGATAGATAACTTTCGCTGTGCCGTCGTTCATAACGCGATAGATGATCCCGTTGTCGCTGCTTCCAGCATAGAACCCGTTTTCTTGTGCCAGCAACGTCATGATGTTTTTCTCTTCGGCATCAAAGAGGACGCTGGATTCACCTTCTGGTGTGATTTTATAGATTTTACCATCCGTGCCTGTTGCAGCATAGAGATTGCCCGCATCGTCAAATTGCAACGACCATACGTATTTATCACCTTCATTGAGGATTGTCTGTGGCGGTGTTGTCGCGTCAGTGATTTTGTAAATCAATCCATCCGGGCCCGTCCCAGCATAGAGAACATCGTCGGGCCCAATGGCGAGGCTGTAAATTGTAACTTCGGGTGAGTTATAGTAAAGTTCAGCGGTATCTCCATCGGCGTTAATTTTATAGATTTTTCCTTCGTTACCAGTGCCAACGTAGAGGTTTCCTGCTGAATCCTCAACAAGTGCCCACACCTGAGTCTCTTTCAGTTTTGTAAAGGATTCAATTTTAGGAGACAACATAACGTCCCCGGTACTTGTGAGTGAAAGATTTTTAGGTTTGCCTGCCTCAAAATCGGCGTGATTTTGCTGTTCCCACAACGAAGTCTTGACGGCGAGTGCGACATTTGCGAGCATAAAAACGGTTAAAATAAGACTCCAAAAGGAGATGACACGGCGCATTGAAAATACCCTCCTGTAGGGTTATTTAGGCGAAACTTGAAAAGTGAGGTTGCAAGCTGCCAAATTTAAGTTTTTGTATATAATGTATTTAGCCTTATTCAGCGTTTCTGTCAACAACCAATCGGATGATGCCGCTGCCAGAGATAACGTAATCTGTGGCGACCCTGTCAATCTGCAGTGTTGTTGCCGACGTGTATCCGCTATCGCCAGCCTGCTTTGCGGTGTTCATCACAGACATAACTGAAGGCGGTAGGTTCTCGAATTCTTCCCCTCGAACCGTGAGTCCCGGTTCTGGCACAAAGAGTTCCATGATAATATCGGAGTTCCGTTCACCGCGTTGCAGCAGTTTGATGAGTTGGTTGATATTTTTGTGGCGGAAATTAAGCGGGGCGCGAGAACGCTGCCAAGACTCGTGAAAATTCGCATTGCCAGCGAGGAGCGTGACAAGTCCTTCTGGCGCGTCCTTAGGAATCGTGATCGTACCCGTCTGTGTTATAGGTGCTTCGAGGTAGGGTTGTAAAGTTATTTCTACCTCAACGGTGTCTCCAGGGCGGTAGCGAAGTTTATCCATCCGAAGGCTCTGAATCCGCGCTGTGCGTCGTTTATCTCCTATCTTCAGATCAAGGGTGACGTTCTCAACTTGGACTTTCGTATAAGGGTTGCTGCCGAGTTGTAACAGTGGCGACATGAGTGTCAGCATGACACCAGCCCCTGGTGAACTACTCGAAGAATAGATGTTCTTATAAACCAATTCACGCGTTTTGAGGTCCGGGTGTTCTTTTAAGGCAATGGTTGCTTCCAGATTGAGCGTGTGGTCGTTGAAATAGAACTCAAATCCGTCTATGAGATACCACGCACCTATTCCGGTATAGACTGGCGAGAAACTACGATGCCGAATCACTTCATAATACTTCTCGTGTTGTTTTCCGTCGGTTGTTTGTAGGTTGACATTTACCGGAATATAACTTGGATGCCTACCTATGATACCGGCGATAGCAGGATCACGATCTTGCACTAAAGTCCCGATAGGTTGGGTTGGAGATGCCCATTTTGAGGAACGGGTCCTGCTTGGGAGAATAAAGTGTACATACCCGCCGGAAATTGGCAGGTTGACATTGCCTTCTCCAAAACCTGCGTGCCCGTAGCCAAGTAACTCGTTTCCATCTATATGCGTAATCGTTCCGTAGCCAAAGAACGTAACATCACCACGCACGAACTCCGTTCCGACTATTTGTCCTTCCTCAACCGGTGATTCTTTAATAGGGCTACCACTACCTGCTGTTTGCACTGGGGTAAAATTGAACCTATCAAAAAGCGAACTGACGATCCGCATCGCTTCTGGGTTAAGTGCCGGTAGAGCGACAGGTATTGATAACCGAGCCGAATGTGTTCGCGCTGGAGCATCGGCAATGCTGTTCAGAAGGTTCGTATCAAAAGATTGCCGTTCTGGTAATACTTTACCATCCCTGAACAGGGAGAAGAATCTATCAGTATCTTCAAGATGCGTTGCGGTTTCTGTGCCGAGGTTAAAGAGTTGGGTGCCTTCGTAAGTTAAGTTCGGGGTCATTCCTCGTTGGGCGACGTTCACCATTAATTCAATAGGCGTCACACCAAAGAGGTTTGAATATTCGCGCTGATTAAACGCGCCGAGCGACAGCGCGCCAGCCAGTCTTCCATTGATGTAAAATGGACTACCGCTCATGCCTCCCGCGATGCCGGTGCGTTTAAAGTTATCGCTAAGCCCCTCACACCAGATCACATGCCACCCTGGGGAAAAATTGTATTCAATACTGACAACTTTACATTCAAATTCTTCCACCGTTGTTCCGGAAAATACCGTATAGCCTTTCCCCGTCATACCCGGTTTCACCTCGGACAACGGCATAAACTTTTCAGCATCCCACTGAATCTGCGAATAACTGTGAGGCACAGCCCAGCAGAACACGATAAGCGCACAAAGCAAAGCCTTTTTCACAACATTTACTCCTCTCTAAACTATTGGAAATCTGTTTATGTTTACGACAATGATTTCACTGCAAACTGGATTGGATAGTAATGTTAAAGTATTACGAGTCCCACACATACATCAAAAATGTGATAGTATCTATTATACCCAAATGATAGATGTGATGTCAACTGGAATTGGCAAAAATCTTAGGTCTCTTACTTTTGCGTCCTTGCTTTTGACTTGCTCTTTTTCTCTTGCCGTGTTATTATTGTTAAAAAAACAGTTAGGAGTAGCACGCATAGCATGTCAAATCCCGCTTGCATTCTCGCAATCGACCAGGGGACAACCGGCACTACTGCCCTCCTTGTTGATGTAGAGGGCAACATTATCGCACGAGGCTATCAAGAATTCACGCAATACTATCCCCACCCGGGTTGGGTAGAACACGATCCAGAGGAAATTTGGGACGCAACCCTACAAGCAATAGACGCACTTTTTGATGACCGTCCATTGAACGTTGTTGCTATCGGGATTGCCAACCAGCGCGAAACTACACTCGTTTGGGACAGACAAACAGGAAAACCGATTCATCCAGCGATTGTATGGCAGTGTCGGCGGACTGCTGATATGTGTGCTTCTCTTGAAAAGCAAGGTATTGCTGAAAAGATAAAAGCGAAAACCGGTCTTGTACTTGATGCCTACTTTTCTGGAACAAAAATAGCATGGATTCTGGATCACGTCAGCGGTGCTCGAGAACGGGCGGAACAGGGTGAACTCGCATTCGGGACGGTGGACACTTGGCTTCTCTGGAAGCTAACAGATAAAGCAGTTCATAAAACTGATTATACAAACGCATCGCGCACGCTACTTTTTAATATCAATACACTTTCATGGGACGAAACGCTTTTGGAGATGTTCGACGTTCCGAGGCCGATATTACCGGAAGTCTGTCCTTCTGCCAGTAATTTCGGCACAGCCAGTTTCTATCGCAATTTTTGGCTTGAAACCTTCGGTAAAAATGTATCCTTAGACGGCATTCCGATTGCTGGCATCGCTGGCGACCAACAGGCAGCACTTTTCGGTCAATTGTGCACAAACCCCGGTATGGCAAAGAACACTTATGGCACTGGGTGTTTTCTCATGCTGAATACGGGGAATGAAAAAGTTGAAACGGAGACAGGTCTGTTGACGACTCTCGCTTGTAGTTTGGATGAGAATCCGGTTTATGCTTTGGAAGGGAGCGTCTTTGTTGCAGGTGCTGCTGTCCAATGGCTCCGAGACGGTATTGAGGTTATCAATAGTGCGCAGGAAACCGAGGAAATCGCAAGGCGTATCCCCGATTCAGGGGGCGTTTTTGTTGTTCCTGCCTTTACTGGGCTTGGCGCGCCGTATTGGGATTCTGAGGCACGCGGTGCTATTCTCGGCTTAACGCGGGGTAGCACACGCGCGCAGATTGTCCGTGCCACTTTAGAGTCGATTGCTTATCAATCGGCGGATGTCGTTACCGCGATGCTCGATGAGACAGCCGGGACGATTAACCGATTACGCGTGGATGGCGGTGCCACCGCTAACAATTTTCTCATGCAGTTCCAAGCCGATATTCTCGGAATAGACGTAGAACGCCCGGCGCAAATAGAATCCACAGGACTCGGGGCTGCCTACCTCGCTGGGATTACAACGGGTGTATGGAACAATATTGAAGAACTGGAGACCTACCAATCTAAGCAAGCAAACCTTGAAAGCAATGCCCTTAAAGCCAGAGTCTTTTCACCACAGATTAACGCAGACCAACGCAATCTGAAACTCGCGCAGTGGAAAAAAGCGGTGCAACGAGTGATGGGTTAAAATGAGACTCCAATGGAAATATTCACTTGTTATCAATCTCTGTGTAATAGCAATCCTCGTGGCGTTTTATTTTTTCGATAGTGCCCGGGTCCGCAATGAGATGTACGCCCTTCACGCCTTAGGCGCAGAACGCGGGGCGGAACTGAAGAAAATCGTTGAAAATACGATTCTTGACGCTGTTTTCAGGGAAATTGAGACGACAAAGCGGTTTGATGCACAGCAATTGGATCAAATACTCAATAGACTGAAGCGGGAACATCCAGATATGAAGGATGTGCTGAATGTCCACATTTCATTGAATGATACCCGTGTTCGTTCGAGTCTGCTTGCCCGTGAAGATGCCGTTGACATAAATCTGGATTCGGCAGATCTTGCGCAAATTGAGTCGAAAGGGGCAACGATACGGACTGTTGAAGGACAAAACGCGACGGCTATGGTCATTAAATACACTGTTATTTTAACTGGACCAAAGCCGATTGAGTTAGAGCCGAGTCGTGTCCCATACGCGTCAATGCTTGATGCAGGAACATTACCCTATGATGTTTGGTATGACGTTTGGTGGAGAATCTTTGGTGAAGACATCTATGTACCAGACGAACCTGTCGTTCCTGAGGAGAAAGGCAGACGCTGGCGAGTTACAGATCAGGAAAGAGGCGATCTCTATAATTTATGGAGGGATGATAATAACTTATGGATTCAGAGATCATTAACTGGCTACATACAGGTGCTTTTTGATGTGCCTTATATTGGTAGGTCGATTCGCTACTCATTGCTAATGCACGCCATACTCATCGTGATTGTCGGCGCATTACTCGTCATCCTCATTGATTTGACAACGAACCATCTCATTATGAGACCGCTGGAACGTATGACGCGGATTATTCAGAGCGCAGAGCGCGGGGATTTATCAACGCAAGCGGATTATTCATCAGATGAAATCGGGAAGGCGACCTATAATCTCGCAAGAATGCTCTGGCAGTTGCGCGACTCCCATTCAAAACGGATTGCTGCCTTAGGACAATTCGCCGCAGGGGTCGCTCACGAAATTCGGAATCCGCTCAACTCAATCGGTATGACGGCGCAACATCTGAAATCTGTTTTTTCACAATCCGAAGTTAAACCTGAAGATATTGAAGAAGCAAAAGAACTTTTAGAGATTGTAGATGAAAAAATAACCGAACTCAAGCATACTTCAGAGCAGTTCCTCACCCTGAACCGTCCGAGAAAATTAAATGTGGAACCGATCAATCTCAATACACTCATGGATCGTGTGTTATCCGAGTTCACACTCATTGCTGAAGAGGCAAAAGTTCAAGTAATTAGAAATTATGATAAGACTTTGCCGGATATTCGATTGGACCCAGGTTTAATGCAACAGACCCTCTTTAATCTTGTGCAGAATAGCGTGCAAGCGATGCCAAAGGGTGGCAGTATTTATGTCACTACTCTGATTGATGAGATAGATGAGACATCTCGACAGATCGTCCTCGAAATTCGGGATACCGGCATCGGCATTCCTGAAGAGATTCAGGAACAGATTTACGACGCATATTTTACAACAAAAGACGCTACCGGTGGTATCGGTCTCGGACTGGCAATCTCCCATCAGATTATCACGGCACATAAAGGTAAGATTGAAGTCCGAAGCAAGATGGGAATGGGTACGGCTTTTAAAATCAGTTTTACGCTTGATCGGGATCACTACCCCTAAAATTGGGTGTGTATAATGAGGAGGGCCGGACGATGGCATCTATACTACTTGTAGACGATGACCGGGCACAACTGACAATTCTACAGCGTATCTTAAAACGCGAGGGTTACACCATTGAAGTCGTTGGCGATAGTAAAGCCGCGCTTGAAAGTTTGGACAAGCAGATGTTTGATCTCGTTATCAGCGATATGTGGATGTCCTCACGGTTTGAGGGACGTGATCTGCTTCGGGAAATAAAACGGACAGACCCGGACCTACCCGTTCTTATCATGACAGCCTACGCCGAACTTAACGATGCCGTCAATCTCGTCGCACATGAGGGAGCATTCTACTATCTTGAGAAACCTATTCAGGTAGATGTGCTTAAACGAGAAGTGAAACACGCCTTACAGACCCGTGGTGCGCTTGGGGACACTGGAGACGGGGGTGATGCTTCAGTACCTGAGATTCAGATTGATGAAATTATCGGTGAAAGTGAACGGATGCAGGAACTTTTCAAAAATATGGCTCGGATCCTTCACCGTGGTGTGACACAAGTGCTTATTACGGGTGAAACCGGTTCCGGGAAAAGCCTGATTGCACGGGCACTCCATAAACACGGAAACCGAAAAAACAAGCCGTTCATAGCAATTAACTGTGGTGCTATCCCGGATACGCTCATTGAGAGTGAACTCTTTGGGCATGAAAAAGGGGCGTTTACGGACGCAGCACAACAGAAGAAGGGGCTTTTTGAGGTGGCAAACGACGGAATACTTTTTCTTGATGAAATTGGCGATTTGCCTGTTCAGACGCAGAGCAAACTCCTACAAGTGCTTGAGGAACGAGAAATACGTCGCATCGGAGGGACCCAGAATATCAAAGTGGATGTCTGTGTAATTGCTGCAACGAATAAAGATCTCATCCAGGCTGTCCGAGAGGGTGCTTTTCGGGACGACCTTTATTTTCGGCTCAATGTTATTCCACTCCATGTGCCGCCTCTTCGGGAACACCCTGATGACATTCCGTTACTCGTGAATTTTCTAATCCAAAAGTTTAGCAACGAGTACACCGAGGCACTCCCAAAACAGGTCACGCCGCAAGCGATGTCTGCCCTCAGGCGGTATCAATGGCCTGGTAATATTCGACAGTTAGAAAATTATCTCCGTCGCATCTTTGTGCTCTCAGAAAGTGAAATCATTGACATGGACGAGCTGCCCCCTGAGATCTTGGACACCTCACTACCAACGACTGATCTTGAGTTTGATATTCCTGAGGAAGGGGTCTCTCTTGATGATATTATCAAGGAATATATCTGCAGTGCATTAGCAAAAAGTAACGGCACACAGATTCAAGCCGCAAAACTGCTCGGTATTTCGAGACGGAAACTTCAGCATCGGATGCAGAAATATGGACTTCAAAGCCAGGATTTCAAAACCGCTTCGTAATGGCTATTAATATCGTAGAAGTTGAGGGTCAATCTCCTGTGCCCATCGATCAATGCCCCCAAGTAGACACTTGACCGATTTAAAACCGAGTTGTTGTAAAAGGAACGCTGCATCAAGACTGCGCATGCCCCAATGGCAATAAACCACCACTTCACTCCCGGGTTTGATGTCCCGAAATCGTTTTAACAACTCACCCAGCGGAATTGAGATGGCACCTTCGAGGTGAACCATCTGATATTCCCACTCTTCCCGCACATCCAACAGCACAAACGGTTTACCGGCGTTCATCATTCCTTTGAGTTGATATGGCGTAATGGTATACGTATCCGTGTCCAGCGGAAAAATTGCCTCTACCACGCTTGGCGCAGCCTTCGGTAATTTTGGATCCCGCGCCTTTGCAGTAAAATACCATCGTATATCTCTCAATGCTTTCTTGATATGCTTGAACATTGTCAAGGTACCCACTACCTAAAGGTAGGGGCTTGTGCTTCCTCACAGTCAGCGGATCCCTCTGAGAGTTCACCGTCTTACGTCTGCTCCACTTAGGGCAGCTAAGCCTGCCCGTTTGATGTTGATTGCAGCGTTCACGTCTCTATCGTGGTGAGACCCACATTTAGGACACGTCCACTGCCTATCTGAAAGCGTAAGTTCTTTGTTGTGATAACCACAATTACTGCAAGGTTTTGTCGTCGCAGTCCACTGACTGATTTTCTGAAACTTTTTACCATGTTTTGCACACTTCTGTTCCAGTATCTGCAAAAACTGATAAAAGGCGTGGTCAGAGACTTTGCGTCCCCAAAGGCGTTTCATACCGTCAAGGTTGAGCGTCTCAAAAATGAGTATGTCAAACGCTGTGCAAAGTTCGTCAGATAGTTTCCATTGCCAATCATATCGTTGTCTGGCAACTTTTCTGTGTTGCCTTGCCAAAGCACGATACACACGATACCAATTGCCCGAACCTTTAACCTTACGACTCAATGCCTTAGAGAGAGACCGTAATACTTTCAGTGATTGTTTCAAGAACTCTGGTGATTCTATTTTATGCCCTGTGTCGCTTGTGAGCAATGTTTTGTTTCCATAGTCAAAGCCTGCACTCTTACCCGTCATGGCTTTGGGTTCGGAATCCTCGACATTATCGCACGAAAAGCATATCCAATAATCACCACATCTGTCTCGTTTGATTGTAATCGTCTTGATTATGCCTTTGATTTCACGGTGTTTATGAAAAGAGAACCACGTCTCTATACAGTTGATTTTGATACGATTCTCTTCAAGTGTGTAACCCGCTTGTGTAAACGTCATAGAGTTGTATTTCTGACGTGATTTGATTTTCGGTCTACCCACTTTACGCGTTGTTTTGCCTGCTTTGCGATCTTTGATATTGTCAAGAAAAACATCTTGTGATTTGCCATATCGTAGCACTACGTCTTGAACAACTTGACTTGGTAAAGTTGCCCAATGGGGTTTCGTTGTTTTCTTGAGTTTCGTAATATGTTTGTTCAGACGTGACGCTGATAAGTTCTTACCATAAATACGGTAATAACGGCGAGACAACAACAGGATATGCACATGAATCTGCCACATATCGTCAAGCAGATTGCCAATTTTTATCGTCTTAGATTGGTTCTGAAGTTTGAACTTGTAAGATTTTCTCATGGGTTATCAGGTATCAGACGTTATCCCCTTCCAAGTGGGAGGCAAGCACATTACCGAGTGGCAACGCTTGGAATGCTTGCCAACCTGATACAGTAAGTATACTACATTTTTTCGTAAGTGTCAAATGTTTTTTTTGACACAACCATAGTCGGTGTCTACATCCCCGCCCTAAAGGACGGGGGTTTGGCACCGAAGATTATGCTAAAGCAGGTTTTTTTAACGATTTTAGGTCAATATTGACAACAGAGACATCGCCCAGACATAATCGTTAAAAATTTATCGTGACACCTAACGTCGGAACGATTGGAAAAAGGGGTTCTTCGTCAATTGCACAGCCGATAACGGCATCTGTTCCTTCGTCTCGCACTTCACTGAAGGCGTACTGATCTACATTTGTGTTGTTGTATAAGTTCAGAATCTGGAAATACCAAGACAACTCCCACCGTCGATAAGGACTCCGTTTGGTAATACGAAAATCAAGACTGTGGTATGCAGGCATCCGCGCTGCGTGCGTATCGCCGAACTGCCGGTCACAGGCGATACTTTCATTGGGTAAGTTGACCTCCCTGTGAATCAGCGGCGTTCTCGGTTCACCGGTATGGAAACGCCAACTCAAGTAGAGATGCCAAGTCGGTGCGAACTGATAATTACTGCTAATGGCGAAAGCGTGCCGCCGATCATATTGGCGAAAAATTGTTGTCCCCCCTGCAACCTCTTCTGCAATTCCGAACGCATAACCGAGTGTCCATGCTAAACGACTGGAAACCGTATGCGTCATAAATACATCAACACCTCTTGCTGTTCCAGATTCGGGTGGAACGAAAATCTGATTCTGTCGTCCGAACTCGCGGAGCCGACCAACAAGGTTATCGAATGTGTTATAATACCCTTCAACGCTCACTAAGAAATTATCACGGGTATACTCAGTTCCGAGAATATAATGCACGGCTCGCTCGGCGCGTCCGGCTGTCTCAATCCCATCTTCTACTGGAATTCCCATCAGATGGACGGGTTGGTGGTAAATCCCCCATGCCCCTCGCAAGGTGAGATTTTCCGTAGGTTTCACCGCCAGAGCGACCCGTGGTCCAATCTCATAACGCTGGATACCTTCTTCTCGATACTGCTGGTAGAGATAACGACCCCCAATATTCAGCGCAAGTTTCGGATGCAGCTGCCATTCATCTTGCAGAAAGGCATTGAATTCGTTGCCTTGGTCATCAACATCAGCGAGAATCGGTTTGTAGACGTTTATACCCGCCTGTCGTTCTTGAACGTTATATTGGTATTGTCCTGCTAACCATCGCCACGTTACACCACTCCGTAACGTATGTTTTTCAAAAAGGTTTGCTGTGAGTTCCGCTTTTGCGCCCAAAAATTGGAAATCGCGATCATCAAAATCTGCCTTACCTGTTGTTCTGTCCTGGCGTGAGGTGCCGCCGAAAACAAAAACGTCTGTCCAATGGGAAGTGCCGAACTTATGCCGCCACTTCACCCAAGCCGTCGAATTGTCGTATTGAGAATCCAAGTTATTATCTTCATCGTCTACGCGAATCCTATTTTTATCCCAACCGTAAAGTCCATTGATAGTGAGCGTGTCTGAGGGTGTCATCTGATAGGTGAGTTTGCTGTAGACATCGGCATACTGCGGCTTATAGTTTTCGTCGATATCCATCAGTATGAGAATCAGATCGATATATCCGCGTCGTGCTGACAGCAGCCAACTGCCCTTGTCGGCGAGTGGTCCTTCTAAAGTGGCTGTCGCGTTAATTAAGTCTACCCCAAAATTGGCGGAAAATCGTTCGGTGTTTGGTGTTCTTGTTGTAAGGTCAAAGACGCCTGACATCTTCTCGCCGTATTCTGCCGGAAAACCGCCAATGAGTAGTTCGGTGTTCTGAATAAGATCGATACCGATGAGTGAGACGGCACCCCCGAAGTCCTGAAGATGATATGGATTGTAGAGTTCCATTCCGTCTAATCTGACCGAAATATCATCTTTTTCCCCGCCGCGGACGCTGAATCGTGCACTATAATCGCTTGAGACTACACCCGGAAAGACGTGTCCCGCCCGCATTACATCGTTGTCGATGAGTGGAAAGCGTTCAATCTCTTGTTTGGATAAAGCGATTCTCGCCGAAGTGCCATCATAGATTGTAAAGCGACCGGGTGTTACAACAATCTTTTCCATGCGTACAGGTTCAGTATCCTCTTCAGCGAAAGCTGCAAACACGCTTACGCATGCAAAAAATAGGATGCAAGAAATCGAGTACAGTGTACGCCGGAAACGAGTGTTGAACATCCTATTGCCCCTCAGCATGTCTGTAAATTCACTGTAGTGTATCTAGTTTCGTAGGGGCATTATAACATATTCTGGTGGGTATAGTCAACTCCGAATGGGCATCTTTAGGGCTGTTCAGTTTTCGGTTCCGATATTGGTTTTGATTCACATAATACCAAATCTGAAAAATAAAGTCGCATTATAGAGATTGTGGAACTCTATGAGGTATCCGCATGTAAGAGCGCAATGAATTGCGCTACTACGAATGGGTTTTCCTTAATGAGAAGCGTTTATTTAGAAATGGTATAAGTTAACGTTTGGACGCAAGATCGCGAGCACAGCTCGCTCCTACAGAAGAGAAATATTCACATAAATAAAGTAAATATGTAAAACTAAACGACCCTGGGCATCTTTTGGGGTTGTTTAGTTTTCCAAAAACAAGAAGACTTCATATACGGTCATCGATTCGCGATTGGCTGGCAGTCTAATTGTCCTCTGTTTTTGTGTTATATTCGGTTTCACCCGTGATTGCCTTTTGTTCCGGGGGTGGCTGGTGTGCGATGGCGAGTTTCCCTAAGACTTCAACGAGGGCATTGGCATCCGCCATATATGTGGGCTGCTGAAGTCCTTCCAATGCGACCGTCAATCTCTCCAGAATTCCGGCGAGCTGCGGCGTATCTATAGTTGCCTGGACGGGTTGCTCACTGGGCGATAATTTCTCCAAACTCTCTAAGGTCTTGGTTAGGGATTGGGTCAAGGATTGAAAAGCTGAGGCGGAGTATTCGTTGTTATCCAATGCGGCATTAACACGTTGCGCGTGCTTGGCTAAGAGCGAGGCGCGTTCTACTGGAGAGGAGAGGGGAATGTTGTTGATTTCGTGTGTATATTCCTCACGTGCTTCCTGCCAGACTGCGCCGTATTTTTGCTGGGGCCATCGGGTTGTTCCGGGCTTGAGATAGGCGAACCGTGGAATCAAGATATCCCGAAGCTGCTGCATGCCGAGTGCGTCTGGTTGTGCCAACCTATTCATGATGCTGTCTTCATGCATTAATGCCGTAATCGCCTCGGCGGTAGAGAAGCCGCGCGCATGGTAGCGGACGATCGCTTCTCGGTGTGTACCTGAGATGAACTTTGAAATGACTTCCGTCAATTCGGTGTGGATGGTGCGTCTAATTGAATCCAAGTCACTTGTGCCGATGTCATCGAAATCCATGTCTATAGATTTGCCCTCTCTCTCTACGGCGTAGCGTTGAACGTTTTCGATAACGGACTCAACGAGTGCGTCGCCTTCCAAAGTAGCGAACAGATGCTTAAGATGTGTGCGGAGTTCTCCGGCATCTTTCGCGGCGAAATCCTCACGAAGTGCTGCCTGAATTGAAGTTTTTCTATTTTCTGGGGCTTGCATTGTTCCCTCCATATCTCTGGCATTTCATAGTTTTCATAGTTTTCATAGTTTTCATAGTAACGTTTTGAAAATTGCGCCTTTAGAACCCTCATAAAGTCAGGTGTGACGTGGGTTTATCGGCTCTCTATGAAAGGGTCATTTTTTTGCTGTTACTATGAATCCGAATTTTTCATCTCTCGGAATTAGCGTTGTAACGTCAATGGTGGCGTGGGTTTATGCGACTTTCTGAGTACTGCGCTTTTAAGGGGGTTACTATGAAAGTTGTGTCCCTCTGTTTTTATGTTTATACAGAAAAACTTAACTCTAAAATCGTATTATTAGTTAGGTATAACAGAAAAAGATGACGGGTGCAAATTTTTTTTGTATTGGTCGGGCTGTTTGGAGAAAAATACTAATTTGTTATATTGTATTTAACGTTTTGTTGTTAGCGGTTGGTTGTTGGTTGTCTGAATGGCGGTTCACGATGGGTAGCTCGTTTGAAAGCACGTCGCATGAATCAACGGTATTCATGCCTTATGGCATGAACCGGGTCGAGTACGCCGCAAATCTCGGATTTTCACGGATTATGCGGATTGTCGCGGATTTTTGGTTTTTTTTCTGTATCGCACGCCTTTAGGGGTATGTTGGGTTTCACTGGATTGTTTTCGCAATAAGTAGTTTTGGCCTTGGATTTTTGGTTAAAAAAACAGTGTTTTTGAGTATCTAATGCTTCTATCTAAAAATTATTCTGCGTCTGAAATTTGGGAATAAATAAAGCTAAGTTGGCCAATAGTAAGTATAAGTTGGAGTGCTTTTTCCAACATGTATTCTCTATGGTGTGCGTTTCCGTGGGATACAGTATGCCTGCTAATATTATATGATGGATTAGAGGATGAAAATGGAACAAACCATATTTTCTCTAAATAAGAACGAAATGCGGTAATAAAAAGTAGGTTTTCTCTATTATGAATCGCATCTGTTCTTGAGTCCCGAGCTATTATTCGAGGAATGTCTGATTGTTTTAAGGATTGAAATTTATCAGGAAGTGTATTTCTAACAATACCTTCTATATCAGGAATAAGCACACGAATTGAGCTAAGGGCATCTCCATTTAAATAATGAGTTACTCCTTTCTTAAGTGTTTCATACGGAAAAATGTCTACTTTATGCCAATCTTCAAGTATGTCTTTAAATCTTTCATGGTTGAATGCTTCTATAATTGGCAAATGGGATAGTCTGATTTTCTCGTGTTGGAATTTTATGATCCAATCATATAATTCTTCAAATTCTTTTCCGAGTATCCTTTTAAATGGAAACCATCCGTGTAGAGTTTTAAAATTAATTGGTTTTAAGTCAGATGATTTATTGTAAAGTTTTGCTGCATAATAGGCGTTTTGGAATAGCACCCTCTGATATTTTCGCGCACTACGCGATAAAAAAACGTTTAGGCTTTCATTGCAACACTCTTTACTAAAAGTAACGCCTTGTGCTAATTAGCTATTTATAGATTTCGGGTTATGCGAGGACGAGATCTTTGAGTTTCATCAAAGGGCGTCCCAAACACTGATTCAGGAAAACACCTAACAGACTGGCACCCAACTTATGGCTCATGCGCGTCTGAACCCCCCAATGCGTCCGCGCACGCACACGCGCAACACCGAACTGATCGCTGAGTTGGTTGAGCGTCGTCTCAATGCGTCTGCGCAAACTCACTTGGAGTTTTCTAAAAGCCTCGGAGTATTGCTGCTTCTGATTCCGCCGTAGCGTCGGCAACAAACAGGTATTTTCCGTCTCTAACAACTCCCGCTGGAGTTGCTCAGAAATGTAGCCTTTGTCGGCAAGAATAATCGGATAGTGGTCTCTTTGACACAATATCGGTAGCACCTCTCGGTCATCTATATCTGCCGAGGCAATCGCAAAATCAACAGGGACGCCCTGAACCGTGGTGATCAGGCTCCCGCGAAATCCAAGGAACTTTCCTAAGTTTTTCGTGACAGACGTGCCATAAGTCGCAAGCGTCCCGGAAGCATCCGCCCACTTCAGATCAGACTTTGAGGCTTTGGCACGCTTGAAATCGCAAATCGGGATCGGAAACGAGTCAACGATATACACATCCGTCTGTGGCACGTGTCGTCGCAATGCCCGACGCAAGACTTCAGAGCCCCCCGAGAGATTGCGTCTGGGGCGATTGAAACGAGACCTTTCGGGTAAAGACGGGAAAATCGTCTTCAATTCGGCTTTCAAACGCAGATACCCCGAATGTTCACTGTCTGCCCCGATGTATTCAAGTAGCCACCCGAGTGTGAGAATGTCGCTGTCTGGGCAATCGGGATTAGGCCCGGGTCTGTGGTTCTCGGCATCTGGAAAGTGGATGTCATAAAGCGTTTTCATGATTTTCTGAACCACCCCCGCAACGGCTACGAGCGTGCGCGGGACATTTTTCAGTTGCAGTGCGTATTGTTCTAAAGTATACTGTAAATCCATCCTTATGTCTCCTTTGGAGTGTTTGCTTGACTCGTAAGGATAACATAAGGATGGATTTCCTCAAAACTCAAATCTAATTAGCACAAGGCGTCGAAATATATCGGAAAAGTTGAAAGATCTGCATATCGCATATTCAAAAAAATAGGCAAAAACACCACTGGAATGTCGCGTAAGTTGGTTAATTAATCATTGCAATAATCCAAATAGTATATCCAAGATACAGATTTGCCCTCGTGTTTGAGACCAAAGCGTTGTCAGGAAAAATAAATATGTCTTGCTCGTGTTTTTGTGGTATACTTTTAATGTCGTTGTTGGTAAAGTGTCCATGGACGCTGCAAGGCGCGGTCTCTACATAGTTTCCGAGTGAAAATAGAAAGGAGTGGTAGTTTCATGATGTTTCCAAAATCTTACCTCTTGTTCTGCCTTGTGTCTGTTTTTGTTGTAGCAACAGGGTACGCAGCGGACTCAGAATCAGCGGACTCAGAATCAAGTGTAGTGGAATCATCTGCCTTATCCATCGCGACTGCGGATGTTAGTGATGATTTTAATAACATACGGCAAACTCCGCGAGAACATTGGTACAGACTCTCTCTGATGGGGACAAAGATTGGCTATACACATACGTCTTTTGAAAAATCAGATTATTTGGGTGAAACGCTGCTTCGGATACGGATGGAGATGGTGATGAACCTGAAGGCACTCGGGACGGACTTAACACTTGAATTGACCCGAGTGGAGTATACGGGTTCGGATTTGATGCCGCGCTACTTCCTCTCAGCCTCTAATGAGTCGGGATCAAAAAAAGTGGAGGGGCGGATTGTAGATGGCGTTGCCTCCATCACGACAACGCTTAATAGAGAAACGACGCTCTCGGAGGTCTCGGTTCCACAGGATACGATTTCTTCACTCATCGGCGTAAATTTGTTGTTAGCCCAAAAGCGTCTTGGCATTGGCGATAAACGGACCTTTCATCTATTTAACTACGATCTTCTCCGTCCAGTACGAACAGAAATTCATGTTGTATCCGAGGAGACTTTAATCTATCAATCGAAAAAGGAACAGGTTTATGTCGTGGATCAGACTTTAGACATCATGGAGGACATGACCACGCGGATGTGGATCTCCTCTGATGGAGGCACTATTTACCGAATGGAGACACAGTTAAATGGAGTCTCAATGCGAACCACCAAAACCGATAAGGCAACTGCCTTGGGAGAGGCAGGAGACATTGACGTTATTTCACGGACACGCGTTCTCCACACAGGCAAACGCCCTGTTCCAAACTCGGAACGCCTTGTGGCAGATTTAAAACTAACGACAGGGAACATTGCTGACATCATTTTCTCGAATTCGAGACAGAAATTGGAGGTGTTCTCTGAGAGGACAGGTAGGATTTCAATTCAGGTTCCTACCGTTGAAGCTGAAAACTGCCCTAATTTACGGATGGTGGATGTCACTACAAGCGCGGGAAGAGACCTGCCCGATAAGAAAAAGGAGTCGGAATTTCTTACGCCCACCGCCTATATTCAAGCGGACCATCCGGAGATTCACGCGAAGGCTATAGAAATCTTGGATGGCGAAATGAACTCATGGCGTGCGGCAGAGAAGTTGTGTTGGTGGGTTTACGAAGCGATTACTGACAAAGGTTCACTGAATGGATATGCTTCCTCACTGACGATATTAGAAACACTAAAAGGGGATTGCACGGAGCATACCATCCTGTTTATTGCCCTGGCCCGTTCCGTGGGCATTCCGTCCCGAATCTGTTCGGGTGTTGTATCCTTAGGGGATGGTTTCTATGGTCACTTTTGGCCAGAAGTCTATGTTGGAAAATGGGTGCAGATGGATCCAACGTTAAGGCAAATCATCGCCGATGCGAATCATATCCAGATCAGTGGAGGCGTTTTAGAGTCAGACACGCTGGTGGAATTCGCTGTAAGTGTCTTTCGTGCACTCAACGAACTTGAAATTGTCGTTATCGAATGAAATTCATGTGGCATAAGACAAGCGAACTATATGCAGCTTGGTCTCAGATATCGGATCGGAAGAATGTCAGAAATGCCACGGTTGTCAACGCTATTGCAAAGAAACAAAGCAGTAGCACATCCACTGTCGAGCGCGCCCATGTTTCGTATAAAGGGGGCGGCGCAACCTCTGGAGGAGAAGGAATTTTTTTCATGCCTGCCTTATGTCTATCCTTACCCTCTAAACGATACAGTAATTGTACAATCTGTGCGAGGGCATCATCTGGAATGTGAATGAAATACTCCTCTTCAAGTTGATCATAGTAGCGATTTCCTGTTTGGAAGTAGGCATTTCTTTTTATTTTTCCTGTCTGTGTTAAATTCATGGTGATATAAATAAGGGAAGATGTAGGGCTAATTCGGGAAATCATTTCTCCGATATTTTCCTGTCGTGTGAGTTCCCGCTGATATGCCCGGTCAATTCTTTCGGATCGTTCATTGAAATTCTGCCTATATTCCTTTTCAATGGGTTCTCCGATTTTTGCTATTTCCTCATATATCTCCGGCGTCAGTTCAAAGTTACCGCCCATGGTTTGCTTTATTTTTTTTTTAAGCCTCTCTTCGCGTTCTTCTGCAAGGTTATTACGAAGCACCGTTCTTTCCATATAGACGCTCTGCGCAGTTCGGGTAGGTGCGACGAGTTTGGCAACAAGAAACCCAACTCGTGGTGTAATCAACACGGCGAGTACCCAAAAGGTAAATGCCACGATGAGTGCTGTCTTAGAACTATCAAAATAGGTGGAAATCATCATACCTATTGCGAAGAAGACCGCGATGTAAAGCAATGCGACAAACGTTAAGCTAATGATGCTGCCGAACATTTTAGGTTCGACGAAAGGGAAGCCTTGCAAAATGAGTAAAAGTAAACCTATGAGAAACGATACTAAGAACGAAACTGCGAACACAAGATACCCACCGATCAATTTACCCCAGAGGAACAAGTCGCGCGGCACGGCATTTGACAAGGTTATTCGAAGTGTTCCCATTTCTCTTTCCCCAGCAACCGCGTCAAAGGTAAACAGCAAGGCAAGCAAACTGAATACAGTGCTGACTACAAAGAGAAAATCAAGATTTCCTAATGCGTAAGAAAGGGATGTCTGTACAATCCCAGTTGGACTTTGTTTAATGCCATTGCGCGTCATTCCCAAAGAGCTTGGCAATGCTTCCTCTAACCCGGTTGCGAATGTGCTTAATGGCGAGGGTTTGAGAAAAAATTTGGCAACTTCCGTGTCTGGGGTCTGGACATAAGGTGGCGGATTTTTGGATACTTCGCGAGCTTGTTTTACGGACTCTTGATAGTCCACTGTGTTTTGCTGATACTTGGCATAATTGATAGACAGGGTAAGCGGGATAAGCAAGAGGCACATAAGAAAAAGGATCGCAAAGCGGACGCTCAAAATGTGATGCCGGATTTCTTTTTCAATTAACGTCATTAACATGTAGATTTCTCCTTGAGAGTCCATTTCTTTTGTTGTAGTGAAACCCAGAGCAGAAGCCTCACGAACAGCACGGTTGTTTTATACACATCCTATCCTTGACTTGATTAGATCAACGATTTACTGGTTCTCACTAAACACTAATTCTTATATTGAACTCACGATAAGTTAAAGCAAGAAAGTCACCTTCCAATACCAATATAATGAAAACCTGCAGCCCTCGCCTCTTCTGGGGAATAAACGTTACGTCCATCAACGAGAATAGGAGTCTTCATCTGCTTGGCAAGCCTGCGAAGCTCAAGTTTACGGTAGAGATCCCATTCAGTAACGAGTACGAGAGCATCAGCATTGTAAGAGAGTTCATATATATCTTCCGTAAAAAGCACTGTGTTGTTGTCAGTTTCATCGTTTTTGCTGAGGGCATGTTCTGCATTTGCGATGGCAATCGGATCATGTGCGCGGACGGTCACTCCCCGGGCAATCAGTTTGCGGATAATGTCAAGTGCGGGTGCTTCTCGAATGTCATCTGTGTTGGGTTTGAATGCAAGTCCAAGGATCCCCACACTTTTGCCTTTTAGAGTGCCTAGAGCGTTGTCCAATTTTTCAACGATCCGTTGGCGTTGGCGTACGTTGATGGTGCGTAAGGCATGGGTAATCGGCATCTCGTATCCAGACTGTGCTGCTACCTCTAACAATGCAGCGGTATCTTTAGGATAACAACTACCGCCCCATCCGAGACCAGCTTGGAGAAAACGGTTCCCGATCCGGGCATCAAGTCCAATACCACGAGCGACCTCTGTCACGTCTGCACGGACCTTCTCACAAAGCCCTGCAATTTCATTGATAAAACTAATTTTAAGTGCCAAGAAGGAGTTTGCTGCGTATTTAATCATCTCAGCACTATTTGGATCAGTAGTCATCATCGGTGGAAGGCGATAATCGGATGGACGTGGAAAGTCGCTTGGCGGGTCAAACGTCTGTTCGAGGATCGGTCGATAGAGACATCCTAAAGCATCGATCGCTTCATCATTGTTAGCACCAACGACAATCCGATCGGGATAAAACGCGCCTCGGAGTGCGAGTCCTTCTTGCAAGAACTCTGGATTTGAAGCGACGGAGACATTTCCTTGAATACCGCGCTCTGAAAAGACATTTTTCACAACTTCTGCGACTCGTTGATTCGTACCAATGGGAACTGTAGATTTGACGACAAGCGTATAGTGCCTATCAGGCAGACAAACCTGAGCGACTTCCTTCGCTGCCTGTTCAACATGTTGCGTATCCGCCGCTCCATTCTTTTTGGACGGTGTTCCGACAGTAATGAGGATAATTTCTGCTGTAGGAACGACCTCAGCCGCATGGAATGCGAAATGGATAGTGTGTCCGACTTCATCAATCAGTGTCTGGATGCCGGGTTCATGGATAGGACTTTTTCCTTTCTGCAAAAGACGAAGTTTGCTGTGGTCTTTGTCCACAGCAGCGACATCATGATTGAGAGTAGCGAGGACAACAGCGGTGGTCAACCCGACGTAGCCTGTTCCGATGATTGCTATTTTCATATAATTCTTCCCTTTTTTCAACCAGTTTATTGGGTGATGCTGAGATATACTTTATTGAGTTTCCGCTGGAGGGTCGGAGCGCGCTCCAAGCACACGATATATCCAAACATAATCAACTTGATTTAACCTCACGACATGTTCAAGATCACGAATAAGAGATCCGGTGAGTTGGAAAGCAGATGAGGACATGCCCCTTTCAGGGGGTGCATCGACAGATGTCCCTTGGATCTGTACGCCTCGAATATACTCCACATCATAATCGAAATCAATATTATGAGGTATTGCAGTATTATGATTGCGTTCTTTAGTTTTTCCGACGAAATAATGACTGAGTTTCGTGCTGAACCGACTCACCCGTACCTTTATGTGTTGTGCATCCATTTTAGCATTCAGATAATCTGCTGCGACATCCAATCCAGCCCCGTACCCGATACTGATGTTTTTAGTAATCCACTGACCCGATAATAATGGATAATAATAGGTGGTATAATAGGGATGTAGGCGCAGTACGGGTCCGATTTGTAAAACTATGACCACAATCAGGCAGAGATAACGCAAATATTTTTTTGAGAAGTATTGTGTGACATAGATAGCACCCATAGCTGCAAGGCAACTCATAACAGGTAGGAAAATCACAAGGTACCGGTCAATCTTTTTCGCGACGAGACTCAGTCCAATTAAGTAGAACAACCCGAAAAGAATGAGTGCTACTGTGATTCGGAAAATTTTTTTATCCTGATGTCTCCGCCTCCACGCATGGTATATTGATAAAACCGTAAGTAGCATTGTCAAGGGCGCGCTCCAAACAAGAAGCATCACTGGATAATAGAGTGGTCCTGGATCGTAACGAATTACCCCTAAAAACAGTTTTGGCAATTCATGTGCATTTGTGACTGCTTCATACATCCGCGCGAAGACGTAGTTTGCAGAATAACATAAAAGTCCGGCAACAAGTAGGAGACCACATCCGAGAGCCAGGAGTTCGGATCGAGTGAATGAGACTTGTGTTGAGAGTTTTTTCCCACTCCATAAAAGCATTCCGATGCATCCAAGGAAGAGTAGCGGCGATATCCATAGGTTCCCAAGTGTAATTGTCCACAGGTAGGGCCACACACTAAGTACAGTGAGCATGGTTAGTGAAAAAAAGAACAGGATGCTCATGAGCATTTTCGTTGCTGGCAAACGTCGGTGTTTGACATACCAAAATAAGAGAAACGGGAGAAAGAGAAGGAACATACCTGCATGACTTTTGGTCAAACATGCGAGTCCAAAACAAATTCCTGAGAAAACGAGGTTGCGCTGTTGTAGGATTTTACCTTCCAAGTAGCAGAGCCAAAACAGTAAAGATAAGAACAGAAATACGGATGTTAATGCATCCGTGTGAATCCGTCGGCTTTCAGCGAGCAGAAGTGGTTCTAGGGCTAAAAACAGAGTTCCAACCGCTGCGATGTGTGCCCCCAACAAACGGCACAAGAGTATCCCGGCGAACAAAATGAGTACACCAGTAAGTGCAGCAATTGGAAACCTTAAATGGGCAAGCATTGAAGGTGAGAGGAACTGTTTTGGGTGCATCCAAGCATCAACAAGCGATTTTTTACCATAAGCGTTGAGGATTGCGGCACCCCCTAGCCAAGTCGTCGTAACCCCTGGATGATAGGCAGTGAAGGTGTCTGCAAAACGTCCCCTTTCCAATGCGAAAACAAAGGAACGAGAACGGCGCATCCATCGGGTCTCATCACTTGACCAGTGGGTTGAGAGTGACAACAAGCGCGGCAAAAATGTAAGTAGCACCAAGATAAAAATGAAAACGCCCATAGAAATCTGTTTCCGCATTTGTTTTTCTTCCTGAGTTTTTATGAGATTGCTGCGTCTTGGCTGTTCGCGTTCATACGCTTCTGTCTACGGTAGAACCCCCAAGCGACACCAGCGAGGAGAATTTCTGCGATCATCACCCACACCCGTGAGAGGAGTGCTACCAGCGTAGCTGTTGCAGGAGGTAGACACAACTCTAATAACATGCTCAAAATGCCTTCTCGAACACCTAATCCTCCGGGTGTTATCAGACTGAGAAATCCAATGCTCCATGCAAACGGATAGATACCGATTAGCATGGGAAGTTGCGCTGCGTGAATTGGGGTAATACTTTTGACAAAGAAAAAAAAGGCGATTCCAAAGTAAGCCCAAAGCAACAAATAAATCACCAGAACACGGAGCGACCCTACTCCGGAAAACATTGCCAATCCTCCTTTTTTGAGAGATTCCATTTTTTTTAAAAGCATCCCTTTACGCAATAAAAGGAGGAAAACACACCCCAATCCTATTACGACAAGAGTGAGTACAATGAGGAGTGGCCAGTTTATCCTAAGGCTTGTAATCCAGCTGTCAAAAATGTTCTTTGTTGAGGAGAAGAGCAAAACGACACCTAATCCGAAACCTAGGAAACACTGAAGTGCCAGTCCTTGCATAGTGCTCACAACAGCTTCGGTTTTTAAGATCCGGAGTGGGTGACAGAGGGAAACCATCCCCAAAAAGTGTCCTACTTTTCCTGGTAAATATTTGCCTAATTGTGCCAGTTGAAAAAGCGTCCATCCGGCGAGAAAGGAAACATGGGATTGGAAAGTAGGGGTGCTGTAGGAGCGTGCTCGGGTCGCGAAAAAATAAAGTGTTCTCCATGGGTAAACCAGCAGGGTTCGGTACCCCAATAGAATTGCAAAAGAGATAAGAAACCAGAAGGCATGAAATGCTACCAACTCCCCTTGCAAATCACGCATCAAATTCATAAACCTTTTGAGGATAAAGAAAAGAATCGTTCCAGCAATGAGAAGTTTTCCGAAGGGTAGCCATTTTGTCTGGACTAAGGAAATGACTTTGTTCTGTTCTTTCATTTCTGTTCCCGCTCAGATCCTTTATCCGTTAGTGAGCGTCGTTCGAGTCGGGATATCAGACCGATCACGAGTTCACCCAATAGACCGATAGAGAAGAACTGCCCACCTAGGATTACCATTAAAACAGACAACATCAAGAGTGGACGGAAGCCAATACCACCCTCCAGTACCCACAAAACAGCGAGGTAGAGCCCAATCAGTACACCCAAAAAAGAGACGATGCCCCCAATTGTGCCGAAAACGTGCAAAGGGCGTTTGAGGTATTTCGTTAAAAAGAGCACGGTAAACAGATCGAAGAACCCTTTGGGTATTCGCTTAAACCCATACTTTGATATGCCAAACCGCCGAGGGTGATGTCTGACTTTTACTTCTCCGATCCGATAACCTGCCTGATGTACCAGAATTGGGATATACCGATGCAGGTCCCCATAAAGATGGAGTTCTCTGACGACCTCAGCGCGATAAGCCTTGAATCCACAATTCATGTCGTGAAGTTTCACGCCGGTAAAAAAAGCCGTGATGTTGTTAAAAACATAAGAGAAAGCGCGTTTCTCTAGCGGATCTTTGCGCGGGTATTTCCACCCCGAAACAACATCGAGTTTTTCATTTTTCAGGATTTCCAGCAACTTTGGTATCTCCATGGGATCATCCTGCAAATCGGCATCCATAGTAATGATAATTTCCCCCATTGATAGTGAGAATCCAGCCATGAGTGCTTCTGCCTTGCCCCGATTGCGTCTGAAATGGATAACGTGAATTGGCAATAATGTCTTCATTGCCAAGGTGTCTAAAATTTTCGCTGTGCCATCCGTGCTACCATCGTTGATGAAAATAATCTCAGCATGGTAAGCGTAGGTATTCAATACACTTTGAAGTTGCTGTAACAAAACAGGGAGTGATTCTGCTTCATTATATGCGGGTATCACTATCGAAAGATGAGGGGATTCAGTTTTTGCTGTTGACACAGTGTTGATAAACATCCTTGATTTGTTCGATTGCCTTGTCCCAAGTGAGATCGTTGAGAATGCGCTGCTGTCCGGCAATCCCAAATTGTTGACGTTTTACTTTATCCTTTAGCAATGTAATAAGTGCTGCTGCCAAGGCTTCAACATTCTTCTCTTCGACCAAAATTCCTGTTTCACCGTCTTTGACGATAACAGGAATACCGGAGATATCGGAGGCAACGACGGGTTTTCCACACGCCATCGCCTCAAGGATTACATTAGGACATCCATCGACGTTTCCCTTGGGATCATATACAGCAGGGAGTCCAAAGATGTCGCAGAGATGGAAATAGTTAGGGACCTCGTCCCGACTGATGGTGCCGGTGAATCTGATGCAATTTGAAACACCGAGTTCTTTAGCAAGGGTTTTGAGCCTGTCTAGGTCGGTGCCATCACCACCAATAATAAGGGTGATATGTGGGACTTTTTCCTTTACTAAGGGAAGTGATTTAATGAGGATATCAAACCCCTTTTTCAGAACGATACGCCCTAATGCGAAAACGATAAGATTTTCATCTGGAATTAACAAATGCTGTTGCAACGCAACACACTTTGAATGACCGGGTGCGGGGAACAAATCCGGGTGGCTTCCATTAGGTATTAACCGCATTTTTTCCGGTGGCACCCCAAAGTCTTCCAAATCTGGAAAGAATGCGGGTGTTACACTCGTCACCATTGTTGCGTTTTTGAGTGCCCAGCGAGCCATAAAACGAAAAATAGGATTCTGTTTGGAGATAAAAATATCTGAACCACGCAACGCTATCATTAAGGGTATGTTGAATAATTTGCTCACTACAGCTCCGATGAACCCATTGGGCAAGAGCCAAAACGCATGAACCAGGTTAAATCGGTGCTTACGGTGTAAACGAAACAGATGAAAAATGCTCGACAGGAACATGAATGGAAAGAGCAGATAGACATACCTTTTTAATTCGCAATCGTTGACGAGTGTGTTTGAATATCCCAAACGCTGTAGGTGCCGTGGAAAGAAATATTGATAGGCTTGCAAGTTCACGCTGTGGTCTGCCTGAGTTCTGGAGAACTCAGGGGTGTCGGGTGTTAAGACGGTAACATCGACCCCTAATTTTTGAAGCGTTTCTGCTGTGGATTCCACAAAGGGTGCTGTCGTATCATTAGGAAAGCGTGGATACGCATGCGTTAGCAGACATACTTTCATCTACTTCTCCTTACCTTTCAGACGGTAAATCCAGACGTACTCAATACCGTTTAGGGTGATTGTGTGTTCTAATTCGCCCCCTCGTGTTCCTTCTTGAGGAACACGCCCGATTTGTGAGTCTCGGATATAAACTATTTCATAATCAGGATCAGGGAGTTCGGATGTGTCTGCAATTCCGTCTGCCTCAGTGCGATATATGTCTCCGACAAAATAGTACTGAAAGAATTCCGTGCCCAACGGTGAAACTTGGACTGACATCTGAGTTGCATTCGTTTTTAGATTCATATATTTCGCTGCAATATCCAATCCAGAAGCATCGCCTATTGTAATTATCTGTGTAATATCGGTCATCCGCCAGCAGGGGTTATAATAACTGCTGTAATACGGATGCACAGCAAACACAGGGGATGCTGTAAAAGCGAACACTAATCCAACACAAGCGATTTGACCCATTTGCCGGAGCTTTCCGATTTTAAACAAACTACCCACCCATTTGACACTGTAAAAGAGCCCGATCCCGGCTAACAGGTCCATCATCAGGAACCCGGGTAAAAGATAACGACTTAACTTTTTTGCTGTCCCGGACAAACAAAGGATAAAAAGCAAGATGCTGAAGATGAGAGAAAACACTATCTGCAAATGCTGCGCCGAGAGGCGTATCTTTTTTCTTTCTTTCCAAATCAAAATCACACCGAATATAGCGAGTGGGATTGTGAAAGGCATGCTCTTTATAGAGAGCGATAACGGGTAAAAAAACCAACCTGGATTGTAGACGACTTTCCCCATAAAGAAATGTTCGACTTCATGTGCCGTTGTCAGTGCCCATGCGATTTTATCAAAAATAAGCAAGACAACCTGTATAGTAGACACATTGATTGCCAGAACAACAAAAAAAACCATAGCACATAGCACAGGGCTCTGCCAAGTTTCGTTCTGTACGGTTTGGTATACAAGTACTGTGATACCTCCTAGACACAATCCGAAAAGCAAAAAAGCCGGGGTCCAAAAGATAGGCCATAGAACAAAAACTGTGAGTAGACTGCAGTTGAGAAATAGTACACCTGTCCCAAAAGCGGTATAAAGAAATTTTCGCCAAGGCGTGTCATTTTTGCGATATAAAAAGAGGCAGACCGGCATCCATAACAGGAGAACTAGAGAATAGCTCTTGGAAAGACAGGCCAAACCAAACATAATCCCAGAGAAAATCAAATAGCGGCGTTGCGATGGAGTTCTACAATACAACAAAAACAACAATACCGTTAATAAAATAAAAACAGCCGCTAAGGCATCCGTATGTACGCGTCGAGATTGGGCTAAAAAGAAGGGGTCAGTGACCAAAAAAGCCCATGCGAAACTTGCAGACCAGAACTGAAACAGTCGGATGAGGAGGAAAAAGGCAACAACAAGCCCACTCACCAAGGTTACACCAAGAAACCACCGGGCATACACCAAATCTTTGGAGGACTCCCACGTCAATTTATCTAAAAAAAACGTCCGGAGTCCTGCAAGCCACATTGTTGTCACACCTGGGTGGTAGGCAATGAGGGTTCTGTCAAATTGCCCTCTTTGGACTGCATCCATGAAAACTGCACTTCGACTTAACCACCTCGCTTCATCAGATGACCAATGTGCATCTAACTGATTAAACCGAGGCACAAAGCAAGCCATAAATAACAAAATTGCTACAATCAACGAACTCACCCATTGATTCGTTGGAAGGTGTCTGCTTTGCAACATTGATACAATCGAAGTACCGGTTAAGAAGTGTTTCATCACAATTGCAGACTATAACCCAAGTTCTTCTCGGAGACGTATTATTAAGATATCAGTTAACTCGTTCCCCCAAATTTTACTCATGTGTTGTCGAGATGCTTCAATCTCTGATTCTATAGTCTCTGGAGGCATAGCCGAAAATATCTCGCGGGCTTTAGCAAAATAGATCGTCCGCATCTCCTCCACGATGACTTGGAGTCGCTCGCGTTCCTCTGGAATAGAAAGCAGTTCTTTAAAATCTTCGGGTGACATGCTGCTAAACGCCTTCATTTCAGGATATTTTTCAAGTATCTCCGACTCCAGTTGCCTGAGTTGCAATAAGACCTCAGAATTTTTCTCTTCTGATGGTTTCTGAGAAGTAGTTTGTTGATAAAAAAAATAAACGCCTCCAACTAGCAACATCACACATAGAAAAGAAAACAAAGGGTTGACAGCTAAAAACCTTTTTAAAAACATAATAAAACTTGTATTGATGTGGTTGTTTCCAAGATATGGAAACAACCACAAACAGTTTTTGACCATATTCCCAAACGTGGAAACTTGATCATTTCTGGATTTACTTCATAGATTTTTGCTATCTGCTGTCTTGCAATGCGAAAAAACAGCGACAACGGCAAAAGTAACGCATTTTGACAGCATTAAGCCGGTAAAGACTTGTCTGCCAAAACACCTATGAAATCCGAACTAAATGGGGATTGGATCCCATTCTCGCTGTTAGAAGCGATTGAGATATGGATACGAATCCTTGGCCATGACCAGGACATTGTAATTAACGCCATCGTTATAAACCCTGTATCGCTATAGGCTTCGACGGGTTGTGGTTGAAGCAAAGGAAGAAACGTCATTGCCACCGTCAATATAATCGCTAGGCAGAGACACGTCTTCTTAAGGACAGCTCCATACCCCATAGGGTTTGAAAGTTTCTTGAAAATCACTCTCTCTCCTTTTAAGTTACGCATCAATGTTTTGATAGTGTATCAAACGTATGATGCTATTGGTGAAAATCGTGTGTTTCTCCAAGGGAGTTCCACGCGTTATATGAAATCTACGACATATGGACAAAATATGTGCAAAAAATGTACTATTCGTCCACATCGCCATAGGTTTTTATAATTTTTCAAAAAAATGAATATTTTTTTGAAAAACATCAGCCAACACGGTAGAGGCGCGCAACTTGTGGAAGCATATCAACCTAAAAAGGATATCTGAAACATGGATAGAGCCACTTAGGTCTCCACAATGCTATCTCCTCTGGTATCTATTTCATCTCTTCCCAAATCATAAACCTATCTTTTACCAATAGACAGGCTTTGTAGTCTTGATACTTCAGAATTTTGAATCCGAGTTCTGTTTCTCCCACTCAATTTGCCGAATTGCTGCTTGCGCAGCATTGCGTACAGCTTTAGAGGGATCTTTGAGGGCATGCGTCAATGCTTCTAGCACTTCAGGCTGTGTCGCTCGCATTTCACCGAGTTCCTCCGCGGCATTCCGTCGGACATCATTAGAGGAATCTCGCAATGCTATTAGGAGTGGAGGCACAAACATTTCAACAGAGGTCCCTGCCTCAGCGTGTACCTCACCAAGTGCCCCAAGCACATTGACAATGTGTCCGCGTGACGTGTCTGACCCACTACTTTCAAGTGCCTCTGCCAACATCGGTGTGAGGGTAGCATGGCTTTGTTTGCCAAGTTGGATTAACGCTTCCTCTGCCCTACGCCGGACTAAACTGGATTTGTCTGATACGGCTTGTATCAGAGCAGCGAATGTTTCTGGGGAAGCTGCTCGAATATCAAATAATTCATCTACAGCATTCTCTCGTACTTCTTCAGATTCATCAGTAAGACTTGCGATTAACGCGTCTCGAATTGCGTCAGTAGGCTGTCCGTTCTTTGCTAACACTTCGCCAATGCGCCCGAGCACATCCACTACATCTGAACGTTCACTCGAAGTCCCCTCAGTACGCATTGAAATTAATGTGGGGACAACAATTGCAACAGATTTAGGTGATGCTGGACGCACGTCGTCTAGTTCCTCGAGTGCTTCATGACGGACTTGCTCAGATGGATCGCTGAGTGCTTTCACCAAACCAACAGCGATAGCATCCGTATTCCATCCTTCCTTTCGGGAGTGTTCACCAATCTCGCCTAATGCTGCAACAGCCGATTTGCGTACTTTGTCAGACGGATCCCGAAGCATTTCGAGGAGGGCAGGGGTGCTAGGGCGACCAATTTCTTCAAGGAAATCCACAAATTGGTGTTTAACAGAATCTGATTTGTCAGTCAAAGTTAGTAAGACTTGTAGGAGTAACTCAGACTGCCACTCCGATGGAAGGACACCGTGCTTGGTTTTCAGTGAGTTGAATTCTTCAGTGAGTTTTGCAGTTCGTATACCTTGTGCTTCAGCAGTTTTCGTCTGAAACTGGACTACGGGGCTAATTCCGAAACTGAATAGCACAACCACTACTACTGATAGCAGTGGTATCAATCTCTTGACAGATAACCTGCGGTTCTCACTGCTCATAAAAGCATGTTTGTAAATCATCATCGTTTATTCCTTACTTAATAGTTTCCGTGTTGAGTTTTTTCTGAGACTATAATCATACCCTAAAATAGGAAGGCATCTTGGTTGCGATCACTTTGAAACTCATTCATCTTTCTCTTTATGATTGTTAATTCGGGTAGTTACAATTTTTCAATTAACGGTACAAGTTGTGTGTAAACTGCTCTTTGGAAACGAATCGTTAGTTTCGCCCTGTTCCTTGCCTTAATGCGAGTACTACCCTTTTATAGACATACGATCTCTCTGGGTAGGCAAAGAGGCTGAAATACCTTTCTGAACTATACAAAACCTATTAGTAGCAACCTGAGATTATTCGTGCAAATTTTATGCCAATGCTTGCAAGAAACACAATTAAGACACTGTCAATCATCAGATTATCAGGAAAGTGTCTTGGGATTGACATAAACACACGTGACGATACCAATACCTTCAATGACACGCTTCTCTGAACCGCTCCATTGTCTACGGACAGACTCAATCTTTTTCGCATACGTTTTTGAAACAACAGTATCGTCAAAAAGCAGGTATCCGTCTGGGCGAAAGTCTATGTCATTTCTCACCGATCGCCAGAGATCCCCGGCGGAGATACGTTCCTCACGTAGCAGCCGATTGAGTTGGTCATGACTCCAGCGGTCTGTATGCTCCGCAAAATACGTCTGCGTGAAGTTATGGAAACTCGCCAAGAGGAACTGACAATAATCGGAAAATAACGGTTGCTTCTTTTCTGAGACGGTTAGGGTGTTCATAAGTTGAGAGTATACCACGTTTATAAACTATTGCGTAAGTCCTAATATCACAAAGGTAATATAGCAAGTTTCGTGCCAATTCCTTTATTTCGATGCAATATTTGTGTTAAGACCGCTGAAATCGCGCGAGTATTTTTCGCCATGATGTGCCTAAAACACAGGTACATCCACGGTTCATCAAAGGGATCCAGGTGCTTACCTGTTCAAAAAACTGCGTGTTGAAAAAGTTTGTTCTCTTCCTCTTGCCGTAGCACACAAACATATAGTAGATTTTACAACCAATACTAATTCTAAATTTTTCAGCGATGCCCGGTGCGGTTTTCCAACCGCACCCATAGGTGTCAATTTAGGGGTTTTCTGTAGCGTCTTTGAGTTTGCGAAAGGTTGTATTTTTTCCAGTGCTTCTCTGGAAAGTGCCTCCATTTTCAAATGAACACTTTATAGTTTTCAAAGTTTCGCGAAGTGCTGCTTTTGAGCGATGAAAACTCAAGGTCAGGAGTCTCGCATAACCTGCGATATGCTTTGCTGTTTTGATGAAACTCTGTTGTATATGCCGGTATCCGGCGACTAACATGACGGCGTGTTGGATCAACAAGGCAATAAGTTTGGCATAGACTTCAGAGAGGATGCGATAGGGTTTCTGACTGCGAGAGACATGAAACTTTGAAATACTTTTGAAGCACTTAAACATCAGTTCCACCTACCAACGGATACCGACGATGACAGAAATCTGTTTCGGTGTGAGTTGATGTTCCTCAATGTTGGTGATATAAAGGTTCCATCCAGCGAGACGTAAAAGCGTTTTTGAGGGTGTTTGTGCCTTGCGTTTGGCACGGTATCGGATGGAACGTCGGCGTTTATTCGTTTCTGCTTCAGAAAGTCTCCCGGCGATGAAGTTTCAAAGCCGCTTTCTGCGGATGATTCTTTTTCGGGTGTCCCTTCCAAGTTTCGTGGAATTCATCGGGGAGTGTTATCCATGTGCTATCTTGAACATAAACACCCCTAAACTGCTCAAGTAAAGGGAGGGCTTCTCGACAACCCGCAACTTCAAGCATTTCTGTAATCGCCCTGTCAAGGGTGAGTTTCAACATTTCACAGGTCTCAGGGGTCAGGCGTTGCTCAAGAGCTTGGCGACTGACTTGTAGACCGAGCGTCGCAGCGGTTTCGCTGAGGTGCTGATAACTCGCCTCGGGGTCTTCCAACCACCCGAAAACGAGGATTTGCGTCAGCAGACTCCCGGTAAGTTTTCGCTTTCTTTTCACGAATCGGGTAGCCACAGCGACTTCATCTGGGACACGTTCAAGGAGCGTTTGCATTTTATCTGGCACTTGTTGTAGAATGGACATTGGAAATACCTCTTTCTTGTAGAAATAACCACTATTCACTTTTCTACATTATACAAGAGGTATTTCCGATTTACAGTTTTTTCTAAATGAAAAACATACCTATTGCCCTAAATTGACACCTATGGTGCAGCTTCCTAACCGCCCCTATTATCAAACTCACTGTACTGCCATCGGAAATTAGGGCCACCCTCTAAACCAAGATTATGATAGAATACAATCTTACTGGAAGGAGTATTCGATGGCGAAACGCAAACGAAGAACCTTCACTCCCGAGTTTAAAACCGAGGTCGTTCTTGAGGCACTCATGGGTGAAAGTTCCCAAGCAGAACTCTGTAGGCACCACAACCTCAGCGAAGACCAAGTCTCTAAGTGGAAGCAGCACTTTCTTGAAAATGCGGTGTCTGTGTTTGGCACCACGGATCAGGAGTCCAGCGAGGCGGAGCGGATCGCCCACCTTGAGCAGCTCATTGGACGGTTGACCGTGGCGTTAGACATCCAAAAAAAAGCATTGACCTTCTTGAGTTGACGCCCTCTCAAGAGTGCGAAATCGCTGAGGCGTTAGAGGGGCATTATTCGGTGCGAGCGATTTGCGAGGTGCTGGGTTTCACGCGGAGCAACTTCTATTATCAACCTAAACAGGATCCTTATGAACACCTCCTGCGAGATGAAATAGAGAAGTTAGCTGCAGCGTATCCGACCTACGGGTATAGACGTATCACAAAACTCCTGGTGGCTCAGGGATACGCCGTTGGGTATCGGCGTGTTGCCCGCTTGATGAAATCCGAGAACCTTTGTGTATCGGTGAAACGTTTCTGTCGCACCACGACATCGTTGCCGACTCTGCAGCCGTATGTCAATCGCCTTCAGACGCTTGAGGTCTCTCGAGCCGATCAGGTCTGGGTGGGCGATATAACTTACGTCCGCCTCAACAGACGCTTCATCTATGTCGCGCTGCTCATGGATGTCTTCACGCGCATAATTAGAGGGTGGAACCTCAGTCAACACTTGACGCAATCTCTGACGTTGGACCCCTTAGAGCAAGCTTTAGACGAAAGGGTTCCGGAGATTCATCACTCCGATCAAGGCGTGCAGTATCTTTCAAGTGCTTATCTCTTGAAGCTCAAAGAACACGGTATCCAGATTTCAGTTGCTCGCAGAGGGTGTCCTTGGGAGAACGGATACGCCGAAAGGTTGATCCGAACCCTCAAGGAAGAAGAAGTTCACCTCAATGATTACCAAGATATTACCGAGGCTCGAGAACACATCAGTCATTTTATCACACAGGTGTATCACCAGAAACGCCCACATTCGGCGTTAGGGTATTTGACACCTCTCGAATTTCAACGAAAAACCTTATCTTAACTTTGCGAAATTGTGGTCTAAATAAAGGGTGGCACTTCACAGATCATTCTCTGACCAGTGAATTAGTTTTTTTTCCTCAAGTAAATCGAGTCGTTCGTGCGGACTTTTGACAGATCTATAGTTAGGTATGAAATGATCTTCAATGTATTTCGCATAGTCGCTCGTACGAGGAACTGCCCAGTGTCTGTTTCCGGGATCAATATCACGCCAAGGTTTTCCAGACTCACCATTGCGAGGTTCAGAAGCCGTTAGATCGCCTGTCTTATATTTCCCGTGTTCTTTTATACGTTCATCGGGATAGGTATATTCATTTAGCGATTTTTTCTCTATTGGCAATCGGATTTCATCAGATATCTTAATAATCTGTGCTGAATAACAAAATATGATTTCATGAATACTCCCAAACACCTTGTCGTTATGAGCGTTATGTCTTTTCCATACGATTTCCGCACGAAAGTACTCCTGCCCAAAAATATCGTCCATCACCATTTTCAGATAATGGCTTGCGGTCGGATCACAGTGTAGGTATATGCTCCCCGTTGGCTTAAGAATACGATGCATCTCAAACAACCGCACCGCCATTGCCGTCAGGTATATCTTCATAGACTTGTCATAGACAGCTTCAGATGCTTGAATAATCTGATACAACTCCTCGTGTTCGGCAGCGATTTGTCCGTGCCATTCCATACGGATGTCCTCATCTGTCCAGATGTCCTTGAATTCTGCCCCTTCTGCTGGTGAACTGATCGGTGCTTTCCACTGTCTACCAGATTTAAACGGAGGGTCAAGATAAATCAGGTCAATCGTATTTGAATCCATACCCCGCATAATGTCAAGATTGTCGGCAATAAAAAGCGTTCGGTTATCAAAGTTCATCTTATACTCCGTTTATCGTGGTTTGCCATAATCTAAGACAGCATATCACAATCTATCAAGTCCAAGGCTACTTATTGCGTTGTTTTTTACTTATGCAAATTATACTATATTTTTCATGATAAAACAAATAGATTTGCGGATGCAGATTCTCATTTCCTTTAATAAACCGTTCCATGAGAGTTTCGCCTACCGAGGATAGGGGAAGTCCTGCGAGGTTGGGAAACCTCGCCTACCGATTTGGCAATTGATGGAGGTTGTCAGAATCAGGATTTACAGGATTGTGGTACTCTTTTTCACTGAAAGCGGCGGGTTTATAGTAAAGTTTAGAATTAATAGGACACTCTGTGTCGGTTCGGTTAGGAAACCGAACCTACCAGGGGATGAAAGTGTCTTTTTATTTTTAGGTTTCACTATAAGTGCGCATTTGGGTGTGTCAATATTTTAGCAATTTTAGCAGCGGATTGTCAGAATAATGAGAATCTTCGGAAAATACAGAGGTCTCCTGCTACAAACTGGGAAGTTTGTGCTACAAAAGAGCAGTATGCGTAAGTCCTACTTATCTAAAAATTTGACGTTTATGGCGTTTGTATGCTAAACTATAGGTTAAAACCTACGATGGGAAATCATGAAAGAACACGTTATATCTGCTTTAGGACGCGGCGTTACCGCTTTGCTCGCACAACAGCGCAAAGAAGGTGTTTTTGAGGGGCAACTTTCCTCAAGTACCTTCCCGACGTGCGCGTATGCCTGGATTCAACTTGCGCAAGATGAAACGCCGGACCCGAATCTAACCCAATGGTTCGTCGCGAATCAGAACGAAGCGGGGCAGTGGGGATTGGATACGGCGAAGATATCCAACGCTGAAGCAACCCGGTTTGCCCGTTTAATTCTGGAACAGATTCACTTACGTTCGCCAGACCCGTCCCTCCAAGAGCTGCTCGCCTCCGTTCCAGAAATTCCGCCACACCTTGCACTCGTCAAGTTAGCCTATGCGGCTTTTGATCAGTTCGATTGGAATGAATTGACGGTCTCAGAGCGTGCGCTACCTCTCATGAAACTTGCCAGACAATTGACAAAGATTCCGCTGCTTGGCAGTCGATTGAAACCGCCGCGACATCGTTTGCCTCCTGTGGCGTTGTTCGGTACTCCGATGTTTGATGCCCTCTTCATTGCCGAACAGCATACACTTGTTCCTGTTTTTATTTTAATTGAACTAAACACCACGCGTCGCCCAGAGATGATTGCATCGCTCGTTGCTTGGTTGAAAGCGCGCGTCCTCAGTGATGGGAGTTGGTTTCGCGTGAACTATATCACAGCACTTTCCGTTCTGGCACTCATTGAATTAGAGAAAAAGTGGGAACCCGACGCAGATACTGCCCCCTTTATTCAGCGTGGTATTGACTGGCTGCGTACTACCAAAAATCCTGATGGTGGGTGCAGAGAGGCGTTGAACTTGAATGTTTGGGATACTGCGTTAAGCGTTATGACGCTGACGGAGTTGTGTTCTGTAAATGACGGTGCTGCGCCGCTGAATCTTGAACTCACCGATGAAGTGGGACGCGCAGCACAGTGGCTTGTCCAACATCAAAATGCTGATGGGGGTTGGGCGTTTTCAGGATTAGACGATAGCACACTTCCAAGCGATGCCGACGATACCGCACTCGGTACTTTGGCACTTATCCGTTCGCTTCGGGTGAGTCCACCGGTTGACCGAGGTGCTTTAGATGATTCGATTCGCAGGGGTGTTGCATGGTTGAAGACCCAGCAAAGTCGCGATGGGGGTTGGAGTACCTATCAACCCGGACAGGGGGATGTTGGATGCGTGAGTATCACGGCACATGCAATTGAAGCACTCTTTGAATTGGGTAGGAGTGATGTTGTGGATAAACCTGATATGCATTCAGAGATGGACCGAGGCATAGACTGGCTTCGCAAGCAAATTAACCGAGAGGGCTACTGGCGGGATCTCTGGTTGGCGAAAGATACTTATGGGACGGCATGTGCTATTGTGGTGCTCGCCAAAGTTGGGTTGAAAGATGTCCCTGAAGTCCAGCGCGGTGTTGAGTGGTTGGAACGCTGTCAGAACGCTGATGGTGGTTGGGGGGAGGATATGTTCGGAAACCCGACTGAAAGCACAGTGGAGCAGACGGCGTGGAGCACATACTCCCTTCTACTTGCTGCCCCGGAGAGCCGCGCAGCGCAAGACGGAATCGCCTTTTTGCTTAAACATCAGCGGGAAGATGGCTCGTGGCCCGAGCAGTCTGTCGGTATCTATTGGGAGATTATCGGTGGATACGCCGATCCGATTTATGCGTCTGTTTTTCCGATACTCGCATTGAACCAGTTTTTAAAAACGCCGCTTTAGTTCACGATGGACACATTACAAAAAATATCGGTGGTCATTCCCGTTCTGAATGAGGCGAAGATTCTGGAAAAAACGCTCTCCCAGCTTCAACCAGAACTGGGATCTCACGAACTTATTGTTGTTGACGGTGGGAGTACGGATGCCTCTGTTCATATTGCAGAAAAATATGGGAGAGTGATTACATCTGAACGTGGTAGGTCAAAACAGTTGAATGCGGGTGCAGCGGCGGCAACAGGCGACATCCTCATCTTCCTACACGCCGATATTTGGCTTGAATCGGGAGCGTTGGCAGCGGTAGTGTCGGCATTGTCTGCCGGCTACATCGGTGGTGGGTTTCGTCAGAAGATTGATGGAGACAGTATCCTATATCGCCTCATTGAAATAGCTGGCGACATGCGGGGCAAGTATCTAAAGGTGTTTTATGGCGATAGCGGCATTTTCCTGGCGCGGACAGGTTTTGAGAAGATTGGAGGCTTTCCAGATGTGCCGATTTTCGAGGAGATGGAATTTTCAAGGGAGTTACGGCGACTCGGCAAGACGACGCTGCTTACGCCCTGTATCCATATATCTGCACGCCGTTGGAAAACAAAAGGGATTATCAGAACGACGCTGAACAACTGGCTTATTACTTTGCTTTATTTCCTCGGCGTTTCGCCAGAAAAGCTCGCCGAACTGTATCGTCATATCCGATAACATCAGTTTCAAGTAAGTAATTGGTACATCTGGTTCAGCAATAGAAGTACTTGAGGAGTTTACTGCCATGAAACACTTACACATTCTTGGTATTATTATCTTGGCGTTGTGTTACACCAACGTTTATCCAGTCTTTGCACAAGCACCCACAACCGCTAAAATAGCGTTCATGACAGCCCGGAATAAGAATCGGGATATCTACCTGATAAATCCTGATGGCAGTGGGATGGAGAGAATAACTCGACACTCAGGAATGGATGTCGCTCCCAAGTGGTCGCCGACAGGTGAACAGATCCTTTTTGAATCCGATCGAGACCGGGAGCCGTTCAGTTGGGATCTGTATCTAATGGATGCTGACGGTTCCAATGTGCGGCGAATTTTTGCCAAATCGAGGGATAGGAGATCTGCTATTTGGTCACCTGATGGAACACGGGTTGCTTACACGCGCTGGGAACAAGGAATAAATTATATCTACATCGCCCCAATAGATGGGAAAAAGGAAGAGCGCGTAGTAATCGGGAGCCAGCCTTCGTGGTCGCCAGAGGGAACGGAGATAGCCTTTATTGAGGGAGCGCCACGGGATCCCAAACGTATTAGTATCCTCAACGTGCGGACGCGTAAACACAAATTCTTTTTTCCGGCTAAGGCACCTGACTGGGTACGGCATGTGGTGTGGGCACCGACTGGCGACAAATTTGCATTTACATGGAACAGGACCCCTGGGCTGGATCTTGACGGGAATACGATTTACATCGTCAATCGTGATGGGACAGGGGTTCGGCGGGTACTTGACGAAGGTGTCGGTTACGCTGTCGAACCGAGTTGGTCTCCAGACGGCAACACGCTTCTTTATGGGGGTTTAGATGAGAGTCGAGACCTGCAAATGTTCAAAGTTTCTTTGGAGGACGGGGTCCCTGTACAGCTCACGCCTCCAGGATTCTGGCATTATGTCGGCACTTGGTTCGATCCAGCGTTTGCCTTACCTGTTTCGCCTCAACCGCTGTTATTAACAACCACGTGGAGCAAGGTGAAAGCCACGGTACCCAAATAACATCCACAGGACTTACGCAAATTAAGCAAATCTGAGACATTTAAACGCAGAAAGTGGTAATTTTCGTCCTTTAAACCCCCTAAATCCCCTTATCAAGGGGACTTTAAGAAGAACTGCGTAAGTCCTAATCCAAATACTATTCGCGCTTCATTTTTCCCCATACCGTTGTCAATGAAGACCTTGTCGGTTCAACAGGCAGTGGGGTGATATCAGGCATCCAATCCGCTTGGTAATTGCTTCCTTTGCTTGTGAGTTGCTGAGGTCTACCGCCTTCCACGCTAATCTTAAAGAGTTGTCGCTCTCTTCGGGCATCGTCAAAGCGTTTTTCATAGAGAATCTCGCTACCGTCTGTAGACCAAGTGGGATGGTTGACAATGGGTTCTTTGACGAGGTGCTTGATCCATGCCCCTTCTCGGTCGGCGATGTAAAGCGACAACTTATCGTCTACTCTCAAGGGACCGTCATGGTTTTTGGGCCACTTGAGGGCGGCAAAAGCGAGCCTGTCTCCGGTAGGTGACCAAGCAGGCTGCCACCGCACAAATTTCTTCAGTTCTGGCAGCAGCACGCGGGGAGCTTTGGTGTTCACATTAATGAGCCGCATGTCGCCACTCTCTTTCCAATCGTAAGCAATCTCTGAACCGTTAGGGGACCATTCTGGATTGACCCCTCCCCAGCTTGTCAGTGTTAAATGCCGCTCAGCATGTCCGGTTATCGTGGCAATTTTTATAGCATTCTCGTTAGGGGTTACATAAGCAATCGACCTTCCATCGGGAGACCATGTTGGCTGCTCTCTGTGTTTTATGCGGCGAAAGACGCGGCGGACATTTGTTCCGTCTGCGTCCATGAGATACAGATCGCGTACCCGCGCGGTGCGGTCCGAGACAAACAGAATCTGTGTTCTATCCGGTGACCACGTTGCACCAAAATCATCGGCGCGATGTCGCGTCAAATTGACCTGCTTGCTCCCATCAGAATTCATAACGTAAATTTCTTTATTTCCATCGCGGGTTGATGTGAAGACGATTTCTCTGGTCGTCGCGGCATCTACGAAGATTGGACACACGGACTGGCACAACACGACCGAGACGATGACGACAAGTAGTTTTAATGTAGTATGTTTTTTCATCAGAGTACCCTCCAGAAGGCACAGCCTAACAAGCTATGCTACATCGTTAAAGACACAATTTTAGAGCAAAAAGGGTGCATAATTTAAAAAAAGATTTTCTATGAACATTATACTACTTTTCTGACTATATGCAACTTTAAAAAGTAGGGCTGTTTAGTTTTAAGGTTTTTGCTGATTTTTTGTCAGAAAGTCGCGAGCACAGCTCGCTCCTACAAGAAGACGCTTGTGGAAAAGAGGCAAATTATTGGAAAACTAAATGACCTTGTTAAAAAAGAAATGCCTCTGCACTACTTGAACAGCACAGAGGCATTTTTTTATAGGAGATGTCAAGACAACGCAATGCTATCTCAACGGTAAGATATGCGAAATTAGCGAGTCTGCTTGAGTGTGCCCCAAGTTGTTGCTAACTTGTTTTTCGCTTGAACATCAAACGAACCTTCATCCGCAAGCCAGTTGTTGATGAATTCAGCAACGCCAACACCTCGGATGTCGGGTTTATCAGCCCAAACAGGTGCTGCTGCTTGCCACATCGCTGCAATCATACCCGTTCCATCTCCGCCGGGTGTCTTACTGACTGCGACTGCGGGATCTGCCGTGTTCTTATCTGCTTCCGCAAAAACGACGACATCCCAATCCGAACCGTCGAACTGTTCAAGATGCCACGGACGGGTGGATTTATACGGCTTGAGTGAAGGAATAACCTTTTTACCGAGGTCGGTTGCTTCAAAGTTGGCACCCCGGTCGCCGAAACTTAACCCAGGAATATCAAAGACATTCGCAGCACCTGCTGCCCCGTTATCTGGACTCCGAACCCCACCTTCATAACTCATGTAGAAAATCCAGTCTGCCACGTTAATGACGACGTTGCCTTCTTCGATGAAGTTTTCTACATTCGAGCCGTCGGGTTCTTTGTTCGGGAACGGATAAAGCGCGCTCGGTGTCGTGCCACAAGCGAGGATGATAACGTCTTGTTGACCGTTGCCCGTGTGATCTACGCACCATTGGGCGAGCGGTGAGTTGTCGCCTTCTTCATCGCCATCGCCGAAATTTTCGATACTGTTAAACAGTGCCTTAACACCCGGGTCATTACTGATCGCTCTGACGTTTTCGGCAACTGCGCCGTCAGAGATCCAACCCGGATTGGTCGGTCCTGAGTAGAACGCCAAATCGTTGGCGGAAACTGTAGCCACGCAGCTCAAAAGAGCAAATAGGGCTATACCTACATAGACTTTCATGATGTGCAAAACCTCCTTTTTGGTTGCCATCAGTATGTGGGTTGTTACTGGGGTTGTGCCTGAGCGCACCACCCCAGTTTAACTAAAAAACAACTATTGACCGGATTTAATCCTGCCCCAAGTTGTCGCTATTTTGTCTTGAGCCTCTACCGGTGTCGCGATACTGCCGTGTTCCATGAGCCAATTGGCGATGAATTCGATAACACCGCCTGCGCGTGGGTCATCGCCTTCCCAATCGGGTTGTGCCTTCTGCCACATTGCAGCGATAATTCCGCCGTAAGTTGTATTGACAGCGACTGCCGGGTCAGCGGTATTCGGATCGTCGCCTGAAAGGGCGAAAGGGGTAACTTCCCAATCCGTACCGTCAAACTGCTCAAGATGCCATGGACGGTCAGACTGAAATTCCTCCAACGATGGGAGGTATGTTTCTCCATCGGCTGTGGGTACCTGCGGCCCACCTCTGTTGCCGAAGGTGAGACCGTCGATGTCAAAGACATTTGCAGCCCCTGCTGCACCGTTATCGGCACTCCGCGTGCCGCCTTCATAACTCATATACAAGAGCCAGTCTGCAACGTTAATGAAGACGTTTCCATCTTCAATGAAATTTTCGATATTGGAACCGTCCGGATCTACGTTTGGGAATTGATAGACCGCGCTTGGTGCCGTTCCGGACGCAGCAATAAAGACATCTTGCTGTCCATTCCCGGTGTGCGCTATCATCCATTGCCCTAACGGGGAATCCGAACCGACCTCGTCGCCATCTCCGTAGTTTTCAATACTCTCGAAAATGGCTTGCATTCGGTCGTCATTCATGATTGCCTCAGCGTTTGCAATAGCAGCGTCTTGTGAAATCCAGCCAGAGTTCGTGGGGCCCGAATAGAGGGCGAGGTCTGCTGCAAACCCGCTTGTCAAAGCAAGCGCGAAAAGCGATAGGCTAAGGGCTGAGATTAGGAAAAGTTGTTTCACGGCGATTGAGCCTCCTTTTTAGAACGAAGTTTAGGGTTTTGTGTTTTCTTGAAACTGAAACGCTACCGTTTGAGGCTTGCCCATGTGAGGGCAAGTTTACCTTCGGGTTCAACCGCGAGGTTAATCTCGCGCGGATTGTCATAAAGATAGAGGTTATCAATATAGTAGTGTTGGAGCTGATTGGTGTGAATGCCGAGAACACCTTTCGGATGGAGGTTTTTCGGATCCGACCATTCAGTGACCTTATCAAAGATAAGGGCCCCTTGTTCTTTGATATAAAGTTCAAAGTTGTTCCCATCTCCAAGCAAGGCAATCGTATACCACTGTTTTGATAGAACCTCGAACGGGAATTCGGCTCTGAGTTCGCGATACTCGTTCCAGGTGCCCCGATCATTGCCTTCACGTTTGTACCAGCGCGCCGAATTCGGACGGCCTGCGCCATCAGCAGGTGTGATAATCAGTTGATAGAAGTGGTAATCTATGTTTGCCCGAAACAGGAGTTCCATCTTACTGGCAAAAGGGTCGACGAGCAGATGAAAATCAAGACGCAGCCCGAAGTCTTCAAATTCTATCAATCCGTATCCAAAGTCGATTGCACCGTTGCCGTCTCCACCAACTCTGTGGATTTCCAGATGACCTTTGTTCACGTCCCAGGACTCGTCTTGGCCCTTCCAGTATTTATTATTTAGTTTACCATCAAAGTCGTCTGCTATGAGCAGTGCCGCGTCGCTCACCTGACACAACAGCAGTATCGACATTATCAGGAAAAAAGGAATAGCAATTTTTCGCACGGCTGTTACCTCCGTATGTGTAGAAGTTACCTTTAATTATAATCTATTTTATTAATAGTTGTCAAGGTTTCTTTGTTGCTTTTTGAAACTTGACCCTCTATGGACGCTATGCTACACTCTATGTATCCAAAAAGGCGGAAAAAATGAATCTAAAATGTAAAGATCTTTGCTCACACTTCATAAATAGGCTAATTTTTGTTTTGTTGAATGTTTGTTTTCTCGCGTTTATGGGTCCAACGTCTGCTGATCTTCCACAGGTTATCGTCAATGAAACTGACGGTAGTGAGATGGTGCTGATTCCTGCGGGGAGCTTTCTCATGGGAAGTACACCGGCACAAACCTCCGCACTGATTGACAAGGACAACCGGCTCGCCCCCGATTTTTTCCACGTCGAACACCCCCAACACACTGTTTCGCTTCCGGCGTTCTATATGGATCGCTATCCTGTGACCAATGCACAATATGCGGCTTTTATCGCCGCAACCGGACATCCGACACCAAAGTATTGGACGAATGCCCCGCACATGGGTATTGAAGAGCCCTTTCCTGTCGGTGCCAAGCACGGCACACACCCTGTAGTGGGTGTCTCTTACGCTGATGCTATAGCGTATTGCGAATGGGCGGAAAAACGATTACCTACTGAAGCGGAATGGGAAAAGGCGGCACGCGGTGGGCTCGTCAATCAGAACTATCCTTGGGGAAACGAACCCTCTCGAAACCATGCGAACACTGCTGGTGCTTGGGGGAAAGACAAGTGGCTCTGGACCTCTCCTGTTGGAGATTTTCCACCGAATGGATACGGATTATCCGATATGGCAGGCAATGTGTTTGAGTGGTGTGCTGACTGGTATGCCTCAGATTATTACCAGCGGACGCAAGGCGAAAATCCACAGGGACCTAAAACGGGGCAAACCCGTGTTTTGCGCGGTGGTTCGTGGAGTAACAATGTTTTTGGTATCTATCAGATGCGGTGTGCGTATCGATTCCACGCACGTCCAAAAACGCGTAATCTCACTGTCGGTTTTCGGTGTGCTGCAACCCCTGCCCCTTAATATGACGCAATTTGATTATCACCTTCCACAATTTTCAGAAACCGATTCGTAGGTACATCTTCAAATCTTTGAACACTACCGCTCTGCCACCGAATTTCCAATTCGCCCCGTTCTTGTGTGCCAATCCCGAAATGGAGGCGCAAATCGTTTTGTGAGAGGTAACTTGAACCGCTCTGTACCTCCCGTATCTGCTGATGATCGCCGACCTTGAGGAGAACGCGGGTCCCAATGGCAGCACGGTTGGAAACAGTCCCTATTAGTTTGAGATTTATCCAGTTTCCCGACCGATGCCCACCGTCGTTTCGCAGAATATCCACACCTGCTCCGACATTTGACACCACAATATCGAGGTCTCCGTCGTTGTCTAAATCTCCGACTGCACTGCCGCGACTGGAACGTTGCAATGCAAGTCCTGACCCGCTTGATGTTGTGACATCCGTAAAAGTGCCGTTTCCATTATTCCAAAACAGGTGATTCAATTGCGCATAGGTCGTTGAACTATCAATAAGCGTTACGTTATCGTGAATATGTCCGTTCGCCACAAAAATATCTTGAAATTCGTCATGGTCGAAATCGAAGAAATTCACACCCCACGCCAAATAGGGTAGACTGACATCCGCAGTGCCAGAGGCATAGGTCTGATCGGTAAAGAATTCGCCACTGTCGCTGTGGTAGAGCGTGTTGGTTTGATGCTGAAAGTTAGTGACGGTGAGATCTAACCATGTGTCGTTATCATAGTCACCGAATGCGACCCCCATCCCGTTTTCCACCAATCCGTGTTCGCTAAGTGCCACGCCGGAGAATTGGCTCTGTTCTTGAAACCTTCCACTGCCGTCGTTGTTATAGAGGAAGTTGGCATCTGCATCGTTTGCGACATACAGATCTACGTCCCCGTCGGCATCGTAGTCAGCGAAGGTAGCACCCAACCCACGCGCTGCAACATTGTCGAAACCTGCGTCCTGTGTATTCTCTGTAAAAGTGCCATCGCCGTTGTTACGAAAAAAGATGTCTTTTACCCCGTCGTAGACGCGCGGACTGCAATAAACCAAGATACCGTTGACCCGACAGGGTGTGTGGGTCTCCACAGAGAAATTGACGTAATTCACAACGTAGAGGTCCAAATCGCCGTCGGCATCCACATCCGCAAAGGCACATCCTGCGCTCCACTCAGGGACTTGGACCCTGGCTTCCATTGTGCGATCCGTGAAAGTGCCATCTCCGTTGTTTCGGTAAAGGATATTGCCACCAAAGTTGGTAACATACAGATCGAGCCAACCGTCGTTATCGTAATCACCGACACAAACGCCTGCACCGTAGCCGCGATCTCCGACCCCACTCGCTTCAGTTACGTCCACGAAGTGTCCAGTCCCATCATTGCGATAGAGGCGATTCATTGCATCCGGAGCGGTGTTTGATGCATCTAAATCCGTGCCGTTGACGAGGTAAATATCTACATCGTTGTCGTTGTCGTAATCAAAAAGGGCAACACCAGAGCCGAGCGTTTCGACGAAATACTTCTTGTAACTCCGTCCGTCCTCGTGATGGAATGTAACGCCGCTTTCTTTTGTGACATCCGTAAATGTAACACTTGGTTGTCCGATGGAATTGGAAATAATAAGGAGGTTCAAGAGAAGTAGGGGTACAATGTTCATGACAGATCGAATATATTTACAGATTCCCCTTCAGGTTGGAGATAGTGTGTTCCTAAGAGGTCTTTATAGTCAAGAAATCCGCTTGCTTTTGATGTTTCAGTAATCAGATCGTTGTTCGTCTCTATAACGTCTTTCGACTGAAGTGCTTTGTCACTCAGCGTGAGTTGACCGTCATCCCAAGTCACTAACTGGTTTTGTTGTTCCATTACGGCAAGGCGTCTTCGTAATTCGTTCTTTGCCTCTATGTCCTCGTGTGAATAGGTAATGAATCCATTTAACGGCCTGCTCACTGGTTTTTTCTCCGTAATCCTAATTTCCTTGAAGGTGAAACCTCGCAATTGTGTTGTTGCCTTCACAATGCGGATAGCTTGAAGGTAATGATACCATGCAAGGTTAACATAAGTCAACCGAATCTGGAATATCTTAAGAGTCAAGATCGCGATCAAGAAATCGCTTCTACAAGAGAACTGAATGCCTAAAAAATACGTCATTTGACAAGTTGCTAAAGATGTATTATACTTAAAGTATGCAAATTGTTACCAGAGATGTCCGCAACTATATTACACCAGAAGGACGCAATCCTTTCCGCCAATGGATAACGCAGCTACCAGATAAAAAAGCGAGAGCAAACGTTCAAAGACGGATTGCGCGTTTGCGAGAAGGGAACTTTGGAGACTTTAGAAGATTAAATAGAGATTTATACGAGTTGAGAATCAACTACGGACCGGGATATCGGGTCTATTTTGGTATGCTTACGTCCCGTGTCGTTATCCTGCTTTGTGCAGGGCAAAAAGGAACGCAACAACGTGATATTGCGAGAGCGCAAAACTACTGGAACGAATTAAGGAGTAGGGACAATGAATATGGAAACCATAGTTAAACAGACCACCAGTTTCAGGGATGACCTTCTGAAAGACCTTAAAGATACCGAGTTTGCAATGTATTATTTAGAAGCAGCCCTGGCAGAGCATCGAGAAGATGGCAACACTGAAGCACTTTGGAATGCCCTGCGGGATGTTGCAGAGGCACAAGGCGGAATTGGAAAACTCGCCGAGCGGACAAAGATTAATCCGCAGCATCTCAACGACATATTGACCTCTCAACAGAATCCGCGCTTGGACAATTTGCAGAACATTCTTTCAGGATTAGGGTTTCGCCTCTGTTTGGAATTCGCTGAAAGTTGAGGAAATCTCACAATCGTCAGAATTACGGATGACGCGAATTGGATATCCTTCACTACACCCATAATTTCGGATAACAAAGATTCAGAAATCCGCGAAATCTGTGTAATCCGCGAAAATCCGCGATTCAGACAGATTATCTCCCCTTCAAACTCCGAGCCTTCCGCAGCCGTGCTTCCACCAGATTCACAACCGCTTCATACACACCATCCCGTTCACCTTGTGTAAGACCGAGGGCATCAAAGATAATAGCGTCAAGGGCACGACGATCGGGTTGGTGAATTTCATCAAAAATGGAAAGGATCTCCCTTGTCTTTATGTTTTCGTAGCATTGATGAATCTCTTTCGCTATGTGGTTTTCTGCCAATATCGGAAGCGTTTTTAACCAATAAACGTTCGTATAGATAACGCCCTCACCTAAATTGGCAATGCCTTCAGTTTCAATCAATAGCGGAATGATAGTGCTGTTTAAATAAGCACAGATTGCCGAATTTTTCTCCTTGAATTCTATAACGAAAAACCTTTTATCTCCAAAATAATCGCCCGCGTTCTCAAAGCATCCAAACCGGACATTGTAGGCATCCGACCACAACATATCAGGATATCCCCGTTTACCTAAATCCCACCATTTTGCGCGTCCTCTGCAACTCGGTCTCTGATGAAACCCCTGTGATTCACCCCATTCAATATAGTCCAACGCAGCAGCCCCCGTCAACGCTGCCTTATCCGCATGGCACATGAACAATTTGAACTGCAATTGACTGGGGTCCACGCGGATGCTTTTGCATTCCCGCGGGCTTTTAATGACAGGTTTCAAGAATTCATCTTCAATGCCCCATTCACGAATTCTTTCATCGTCAAGATAGAAAAACGCATTGGCACCCGTTGTGAAGCCTCGCCGCACTTCTGTGATGTCCCCCAGACGCACCAGTTTATCCTTCCCTTTCTCTAAAATTGTCCAGTAGATGTCAGGGGCGCGTAGGTATTTCCCACCCCATTTGTCCCCTGTGTATGTATTCTCACGTGTGCCTGCTTCCGCCAACTCGGTGTAGGTGCGCGTTCGCTCGCGACGGTTCTCTACATCTGGATCGCCTATAAACGTTTTGAAGGTGAGAAAGCAGATATGAGAGTCAGGGGTAGGTGTCCCGTTGTGGAGGATGCTGACGATGGTGTTGATGTCGGCACTCTCAAACTCTCGCTCTGCTTCGCTGTGGCAGATAACGGCACTGTTCGTATTGTCCAATAGATACTTCTGTAACGGGGCACCGTAGTTGACATCCAACCAGCTGTTAGAGCAGATAAAGGTATGGATACCCTTTGGACTCAGCAATTGCAGGCCGCGTTCATAGAAATAGACGTAAAGGTCTGCGGCACCCGTGTAACAGGCATAGCGTTTTTTCAAGGTGGGTTTGAGGTGCTTGATTTTCTCTTGCCGGACGTAAGGCGGATTGCCAATCATGACATCGAACCCATCTGTAATGCCGAACATCCATTCAGGGTCGAAGAAATCTGCTGATGTATTCTGATCGTAAGGGTCCCACGCCGAAATCTTTTCAGTCGTCTCACTCGGAAACCCGTCTTGTTGCAGCAATGTGCTAATCTCTGTTCTCAGTTCCGCATCGCGTTTTCGGTAACGCTCCTTGGTTCTTGGGGTTCGCGCCGTGAAGTGTCTACGGCGAACCTCTTCCAATGCCTTCTCTTTGCTGTCTATCTCTGGGTTGCGGAGTGTCATCTGCGCAGGTTTCTCTACGTCAAGGAGTGTGTTTGCAGCGACAAACTTCGTCTCTAAATTTGGCAACGGACGCACACCTCTGTTGTCGCGTGTGTTGTCAATCTTTTGTTCTACGATGAGAGAGATGAAGAAACGGAGTTTGGCAATCTGTGTGGCGATGGGTTGGATGTCTACGCCGTAGATACAGTTCTCTATGAGGTAGAGTTTTCTGCCGTAGTCGAGTTCGTTACGTTCAAATGCCTCGTTGATGCTGTCGATTTCGCGTTCGAGTTCATCAATTGTGCTTTCGCGGATAACACTATCGTCAATCTGCTCTGCCGTCGTGATAGTGCTTTGAACCCTATCAATTTGTCGTTGCCGCCATTGTGCGTTGCGGGGATCGAGTTTGCTCAGCAAGAAGACGAGTTTGTGTAGGATACCCATTGGGAAGGCACCGGAACCGCACGCCGGATCGAGTATCTTGAGGGTATCGATGGCACTGATGAGGTATTCGACTTCGGTATTGGTGAATTGGTGGGGTTCGTCGTTGTAGGTGAGGAGGTGGCGGAGTTTGGTTTCGATCGTCATTGAAACAGTGTTAGCGTTGGATGTCGCGAGTGGGAACTCGCTCCTACAGAAGAGCGTGTTTTGGAGGTAGACGATGAGGGATTCGTCTACCATGTAGTTAACGATTTCGCGGGGAGTGTAGAACGAACCTGTCTGTTTGCGCGCAGTCGTGCCGGTTTCTGGGTTGTATGCGGCAAGGAGATTTTCAAATACCTGTCCCAAGAGTTCAGGATCCAAGGCGACTTCTTCCTCTATCGGTGTGTTCTCGGCAATCGTGAACTTGTAGCGGTTGAGGATGTGAATTAAGCCGCGAACGGTGTATCTACTGTTTTTTGTATCATAGACGGCGTTGAGATTTACTGATTGCGGTTCGGAGAAGAAGAGTTCGTTTGGGACCGAAAGCGGATTGTCGTCTCTATCGGAGAAGCCGTCGATTCGTAGGATCTTCTCTGCCTCGGGTCGAGAGCGGGAGCTCGCTCCTACAGAAGCGGGTTTGTCGAGACATTCAAACAAGCCACCGTTGAGGAACGGGATCGTCTCAAACAGGCGAAGGGCTGCTTCTGGGTCTCTGAAATAGCGTTTGTAGCGATACAGCGATGTGATGTTGTAGTGCTGTCGTCCTTCGCCTCGGAATTTGCGGGGAACCCCCCTGCCCCCCTTATCAAGGGGGTTCATTTCCTGATTCAGCGTTGCGAAGAACAGGTTTTGGAGGATTGCCTTGTAGTAGGTGCTTTCGGGAGGATCGAGGTGCGTCAGCAGTTCTGAGATGTCGGCTTCGTTAAATAGGGCGTTGGGAACGAGGTCTTTCTCCTTGAGAAACCAGACGAAGATGAGGCGCGTGATTAAGCGGATGATACACGTGGCGTTGTGGATAGCATGTGTTGAACCCCCCTGTCCCCCCTTATCAGGGAGGTAAATATTAGCTGAACCCCCCTGTCCCCCCTTATCAGGGAGGTATGGGAACGTCACTCTATCAACCGCCCAGAAATACCAATCGGCGATTTCTTTGAAGAAACGTCTGTTGAGTTCGGAGGTGTCCAGCGTCTGCTGCCATGCCTGATGGAGTTCAAGGAAGTTTGTAAACCCGTGCTGCTGATAGAGAGCATTTAGTGATAACTCCGCTAAGATGTCAAGGTGTGCGCGATGGGGGGTGTGGATGTCAATATCCTTGATGAGCGTCACTTTTTCAAGCACATCAAGGTCCCTATCCCGTTGGCTCGGTCTGCGGTTGGTAATGGAAAAGGTCAATGTGTGTCCGTGTTGAAAAATCAGCATCACAGGTATAGCGTAGAGCTTGTTGATTTCGCGGGTGATGTTGGCGAGTGCCGTGCGGGAATAGGTATCCCCTTTAAGTTTGATAGCGAGAAAGAGATAGGATTGATAGATACTCGCATCAACGCCTGCGTCCTCATGGAAGGTGATTGTCTCTTGGGTCTGCTGTCTGATTTCATCAGCGGTGAGTTGAAAGAGGAAATCGGCGGTCTGCCAGTCGTTTAGGTGTGCTTTCTCAGGATTTATGAGGTTTTCAGGGTCAAAGTCTTCGAGGAATACCTCCACAGTATTAGTGTCTCGATTGAGGGTGCGTTGGCTTTCGTAGCCTAACACTTTGAGGAGATGGGTTGCGTTTTTGGCGAGTTCACCGTCCATGAAGTTGTTTAGGGCACGTTGAATTTCGGTTCTGATATGTGTTTCGTGCATCGTTGGTTTTCCAATGTAAAGCAAGGACAAATTGTGCCTTAGGGCACAATTTAGGGTTATATCCGTTTAGTTTACATGATTTTTCGAGGATGTGCAAGTGTTAATTTGGATATTTTCCCATTTTCCCACGTCCAGTTGCAATAAAACGGTAAACTCGCTACAATATGAGAAGGTTCAATCTGTCAATTTGCTTTGGAGAGAAATTAATGTTTTGCCGTCAATCTGTCATTTGGATGTGTATCCTTCTTATTGTTGTAGGTACTACGACTCTCGCAAACGAAGAGGCAATGTCTCTGTTTGCAGAAGGGATCAAGGCGTTAAACGCTGGGGAATTGGACACTGCGCTTGAGACATTCAAGCAGGTTACGACAGTTGTGCCTGACTTTGCGGATGCACACTATCACCTCGGATTGGTTTACTACCAGAAAGCGGAATTCCGAAAAGCCATTGAAGCGTTTACCCGAACTTTAGAACTTCTGCCGCGCGATATAGACGCTCTCATCAAATTAGGATTGGCTTCCCATAAAGCAGGCGATATGGATATTGCCGATACTCGTGTGAAGCGTGCCTTCTATGCGCAAGCAGTTGAAGCGTATCGAACCGCACTTGAAATTCGACCGCATAACGTAGAGGCACTCAACAATTTAGGACTGGCATATCAAGAATTAGGTCGGTTTGACGAGGCGATTGCGGTGTATGAGGAGGGATTGACACTCAGTCCAGAGCAGCCGCAACTGCATGTGAATCTCGCAACTGCGCGTGACCTACGGGCTGGCATTTATTCGCTTGCTGCGCATCGGCACTATCAGGTAGGCGCACGTGCGAAGCGTGCAGGACGGACGGAAGCAGCAATAGCAGCATGGAAACAAGCTATCACTAAAAGCCCGAAGTATTTAAAGGCTTATCTCCAGCTTGCTGATCTCTACTTTGAGAGTGGGGCATACGAACAGGCAATTCGGACGTATCTTTCGGCAATTGCGTTGGTATCCGAAAATCAGATTTCTCAGTCGGCAGGCACGGCAAACATTTTCTATAACCTCGGTAACAGTTATTTACGCGCACAGCAGTTGGAGGCAGCCGTCTCTGCCTACCAACAAGCCGTAGAGATAAACCCTGAGATGGTGAGTGCTTGGGCAAACATGGGTACGGCTTTACTTGAAATGGAACGATTTGAGTCTGCTATTGCAGCGTGTCAGTCGGCACTCAAAGCGCATACTGCTATGCTTTCCTTGGGCAAGGTTTCGGGTGTGTCAGCGTCTGAATTAAGGCGTATTGAATTTACCCTCAAAACTGCTCAAGATATAAAAACCGGGGAATACACGATGCAGGCGTATCGCTTATGGAGACAGGGGCTTTCTGCGGGAAATCGAGGAGATGTACAGACGGCTCTTAAGCTGTGGGAGCAGGCAGTCAGACTGAGCCCTCGCTACGCAACAGCACACGAGAACTTAACGTGGGGGTATTTCAATCTAAAACGGTTTGACGCTGCGATCCAATCGGGCGAAACCGTTCAAACCCTTCGTCCGAATCCACAGGTTGCGCAGTTGATTGTATTTGCCAGTGAACTTAAGGCAGGAAAATATCCTTTTGAGGCTTATCAACTCTGGGAACGGGGACGGCACGCCAGTGCAGCGGGAAATCTGGAGGCAGCGGTTGCGCTGCTCTCGCAAGCCATCGAAGCCGGTCCCGAATTTGCCGCAGCATACAATACATTGGCATGGCTCTATGCCGATAAATTGGGAACGAACTTAGCAGAAGCGGAAAAATTGGCAAGACGCGCCCTTGAACTCGACCCCGATGCAACACATATTAATGATACACTCGGATGGATACTGTATAAGCAAGGACGCTACACCGAAGCCCTTACCGTGTTTGAACAGGCACTCGCGCACGCACCGAACAACGCTGAGTACCTATATCACGCCAGTTTGGCTGCTATAAAAAGTGGTCAAGTCTCTCAAGCATTGGAATATCTAACCCAAGCCATCGCGCTCGATAAGCGTTACGTCCAAAGAGTACAAACCCAAAGCGAATTCGATGCTATCCGTTTTAACCCAGCATTCCGCGCAATCGTCCAGTAGTGATAATATTCCAACGTGAATTCCGCACCTATTTCTCTTCACGCCCACTCTCTTTTCCTGTACTCCCGTTGTTCTGCCAATCCTGCGCTTTTTCCTTGAGTTTCTCAATGTCCTCAGGATTTTTAATATCGACGATGTGTGGGGTTATGATGATGACAATTTCCGTGTCTTCAATAGCAGTTTCGGTGTTTTTGAAAAGCCTACCGATTAAGGGAATGTCGCCTAAGATTGGAAGTTTGTTTTCTACCTCTTTCTGCTTCTTTCGGATGATACCACCGACCACAATCTGTTGACCGTCTTCAACATCGATATAGACGCTAATGGCGTTGTCATCAGTGATAGGCGCATTGAAATCCGTAAACTCAATGAAATTGCTGGCACTGATGTTTTCAATGTCCAAACCGATTGTCCGTTTGCTGTCTTCGCTGACTTGCGATTTGGCGATGTAAGGCGTGAGCGAGATATTAATACCCACCGGTGGATCGATGAAATCGTAGTTGAAAAGCGGTTGTGAAACAGCCTCCCCCAAAATACTCGTCGTATCAACGCTCTGAAGGTATGGGATCCGGCGACCACTGCTCCATGTAGCGTTCCAGGAGTCTCGCGTGAGCAGGGAGGGTGTTGAAAGCGTTTGTACCTTGTTCTCACGCATAAGCGCATGGAGGAGCGACATATATTCCTTCGTTGCTAAGCCGAGGTTAAACCCAGAAATCTCTTGTTCGAGTCCGAGTTGGCTCTCGAACTCGCCAATGAGTGGGTTGCCGGGGCTTGGGGTGACCCCGAAGATTCTGTTTTCTTGTGCTGTAAGTTCGATACCGAGTTTGGTGGTTTCGTCGAGGGTGACTTCCAGAATCTGTATGTCTATCCAGACCTGCCCGCGCACGAAATCTAATTTGTTAATGAGTGCCCTGACGGCGGAAAGGTATCGCTGCCGCGTTGTAACAATCAAGGAATTAGTATCCGAGTCAGCAAAGACTGTGACTTTTCCGCGCAGAGAGTTAATATCTTGCTGCTCCTGCCTACCGCCAGAAGCGAAGAAACGACTGAAGCTAAAACCGTCACCGCCTTCTTCTCCCTCCCAGACCTGTTGAAGAACTTGTTGGAGATGGTCGGCATTGCCATACTCAAGTCGGATTGCCTCGGTAATTTCCTTTTGCCCTTCTGGTGTCTGGACATCCATGGAGTTAATGAACTCTGTGATGAGGTCGAAGTTGCGTTGTGTCGCGGTCGAGACAATAACGGCGTTCAGTGTTGGATACGCTTCAGCAGTGACGTTGCCTGCCAATGAACCTTGCGTCTGGTTGCGCTGGCGTTCGGCGAGGAAGAAGAAAAAGTTCCCACTATTCCCCGAGCTGCCTTGATAGACGTTATTGATGATGGCTGCAACGTTTTCCGCGTCGGCGTATTTGAGTTTATACATCCGGGTACCCCATTCCTGGTCCGGCATGTTGACATCAAGTTTTTTGATGAGTCCGTCAATTGTCTCGAAGTTCTGGGCACTCGTAGAGATAAGAATCGCATTGAGCCGTAAATCGGAGACGATGTGTACCTCGCCTTGCACGCCAAATCCGGTGCTCTCTTCGCTGAGTTCGCCGCGCCGCGCGCGGCGTTCTCGTTCCCACCATGGAAGATCTCTATCGGAACCGGCCCCGCCTTCAAATAGGTCCTGTAGGCTTTGGACGAGGGTTTCGGCATCAGCGAACTGAAGGAAATAGAGTCGGATTTCTTCTTGCGTCTGTTCTTGATCGAGTTCGTTGATGACCTTTTCTATGATTGAAAAGTTCCGTGGATCAGAGGAGATAACGATGATATTAAGTCGGGCGTTGTGGGAGACGTTAACATTGCCAACGATACCTTGAGATTGATCGACTCCCCGTTCGCGTTGAAACTCTCTGAGTTTCGCGCGGTCCCAAGCGTCCATTCTGCCTCGGTTTTGGTTACTCTCACCCGTAAGCACTTCTTGGAGGGTTTCGGCGACATCCTCAGCGGCTGCGTAGTTGAGTCGGAAGGTACGTATCTGCGTTTGTAAACTCGGGGCAACGTCGAGTTCCTTGACGATCTCTTGGAGGAAAACGAGATTTGCTTCGGAGGCTTTGAGGACAAGGGAATTAGAACTGGTTTCAGCAACAATCTTGATTGCGCCGTCAAGGACTTCGTAACCAACCCCTTCGGCTTTCATTTCCGCTGCTGCGGCTTTTGCCTCTTCCGCACTCATACCCGGCCCGCTGGCCCTTTGCTGTCGTTCATCATCGCGTTCTCCTTCTTGAAAGATGCTGGTAAGTGTTTGTGCTAAGGGGCCGGCTTCAGCATAAGCGAGCGGAATAATGAGAATCTTTAACGGAAAGCGTTCCCCTTCGTCTGCGATTTGAAGAATAGCGACAATCCGACGTATATTAGAGGCAACGTCAGTGATGATGAGTGTGTTTGTTGCGGTATCTGCGAAAATATTTGCTTGTTTGTTTAGGAGTGCTCTGAGACGTTCTACCTGTTCCGAAGCGACGACTGTATTTAATTGAATAATATAGGTTTGGATTTCGTCGGTCATATCGACGAGTTCAGGATCTGGTGTAATATTTTTTACAGTCCCTTTTGTGACCATAGCGCGCTCAAAAGTTGTGACCAAAAGCGTGCTATCGGTTTGGATAAGCGTGAGATCGTATTGCGTCAGAACGGTTTTAATTTTTTCGATGACCTCTTCGATTGTTACATTTCTGAGATTAATCAGCGAGAATCTTTTATCTCGAATGTCTTCTTCGCTGGCGATAATCGTGAGATCCGTCTCTCGTGAGAGCCATTCAAAGAGACCTTTCAGTTCTTGGCTTGTAAAGTTAAAATCAAAACGGATTGCCCGTCCTTCTTCATCTGTTTGGGCGACGCGCATTGTTGGCTCCTGTTCTTGGGCATGTAACTCACCAAGCCCCAGGATAAGCACGCCTAAACAGAGAAGTGAAGTCAATAGAAATATTCGTTTTTGCATAATTTTTTTACCATTGTGGAGGACTTTGATCTAAAATCGTTGAGAAACTTACTTTAGGTTCTGAGAGATTTGTTAACGATTGAAATACTGCAAGGACATCGGACGCAGCAGCTCAGAATCAATAGATTAAAATATTCGAGCGATAAGAAATATATCCACATTCAAGTTCGCATCAGCAGCCTCAGGATTCCTGCCTCGCCTTGCTTCTGGACCCGATTCAGCCTGCTTATCAGCAGAGATTCGCAAATCACGTACTGTCAGCCACTTGGCACCTGTTTCAATGAGATGGTTTAGATTTACGAGTTTTTCGAGATCTGTTTTGAACTTCATTTCAACTGTGTATACTTCTGTTTGATACGTCGCGGGTGCTAAAGCGAGTTGATTGACAAGCGTGTCTTGTTGTGCTTGAATCTTTTCAATGTATTTGACGAGGGCAGATTGGAGTTCGTTCATATCTAATGGCTCGTCGGTGTACATCCCATCTAACACTCGCGTTAGAAAATTCAAAAGCGCACTGTTCTTCCGCAATCGGATTTCGACGGTAGCCGGTTTTACACCGATACCGAAGATACCTGACGTACGAGGCGTTGTAACTTTCTGAATTTGTGCCTCAAAGAAGCCTTGTCTGAAATCTGTTGCCCCGCGTAGCTGCTGCATTGTCATAGTTTCGATGAACGCCGCGAGTTTGGTGCGAAGTGGGAGCGGTATCGCCTCTGGGAGCGAGATGAATTGGCTTTCTACCTTTGGCTCTCGGAAACCCTCAGCGTGTGGCGATGGCATGTTATTCTCTGACACAGACGACTCTTTACCGGCTGCTGACTGCTGACTGCTGACTCCCGTTTCATCGGTATCGGCACTTGAGAGCCACGCATCCATCAGAAAGTTGAAGGTCTCTGCTTCTGTTTCCGCTTCAATAATCTCTGTGAGTTCTTTTTCTTCTGTCTCTATATGTTTGAAGTAGAGATAGCGGACAAGATTTTCCCGTGTTTGCAGTGTTAGTTTGTGTGTGTGTTTAGCAGTTACCGGTTTCGTCAGGAGTTGATAATTTTGCTGAATACCAGCCCGTTTAACGAGCGCGTCAATACGTGCGCGAATGACGGTTTCCGGTGATTCTGTGTCAAAGAGCGTCGCTGCACCTTGCGTGCGGGTGTTTACCTGCGGATTTGCTGCAAGTGCCAGCCCAGTCGCCTTGTAAATTTCAAATTCGACAGGTTTGAGAACTGCTGCAGCGTGAACTAAATCTTCAGTTTTTGACAATTGTTCTTGCTTCGCTTTGGTACCTTGATTAGAAAATAGACGATAGAAGATAGGAGCCCCTTGTAATACGACGGCGACCAGCACCAGACAGCCTAAAATACCGAGTAAAATTTTACTGCGAGGTGTTAATTCAAGATTGAGTTCCATCCATTTATCCTTTGTAAATGTCCGCATTTATCGGAATCAGCGAAATCCACTGTTTTATTTTTCTTCTTCATTTTTTTTCTTTTCAAGGGTTTCCAATGCAGGACGGTCGATGTAAGGTTCAGCATCCATCGTCGTCTCACGGGTCGGTAGTTTGGGCATTGGGTAGCGTTTTTTAGCGAATGCTCGGACAGCGGATGCTGTCAGATTCGCGCGTACCTGCACTTGGAAAATCTGTTTTCTGTTTTGAGTGGTTGCTGTAACTTCACCGGCTTGAACGTTGGTGAAAACATCAGATCGATTGAGCGCACGCAAGAGAGCATTGATTGCATTATGCGAGGCACTCTCCAAATTGAACGTAATTCGTGCCGTCTCAGGCGTGTGAAGATTCGTAATATTGAAGTTCGTCCAAGCGACCTGTGTTCTATCACGGAACATCTCGCTGAGGGCGTGTAGAATATCCAGTGGCGAGATATGATGTGTTAGCATCTCCATAATTGCCAATTCTCGTCCGAGTTGTGCCTGGGCTATTGCCATAGGTTGTGCATAGTGTGAGAGTTGGGCATCGAGTGCTTGCTGTCGATACTGCTGCGCACGTTGGAGTGTATAACCGCCAAAAAGTATGCCCCCAATCACCAGAACGCCTAACCCAGCGGCAGCAAAGATTTGACGTTGGCGTGTGGCTTGTGTCAGCGTTTCAACGGTTTCTTGCGGTAGCAGTGATACTTTTGTCGCAGGATTCACGGCATTAAGCGCAACCCCTAACGGCACAGCGAACGTGGTGCCCCATTCGTCAAGGACAGTTTTCGCTTCTGCGCTTACAAGGTTTGTGTCAATACCTCCGTACTGTTCGAGCGCGTGGAGCGGATGCCATAGGTGCGTTCTGATGTTGAGAGCAGTCTCACAAGCAGTCGTTAGTTCTCGAATGCGCGCACCGCTGCCACACAGATAGAGTTCAGTGTCGGTTTCCGATGGCGTGAGGTCTCCAACATTTTCCGCTATGTCAAGGTTGTTGGTGTTTTCGTATGTTTTGGCTGCAGCAATTGAGCGCTGAAGTTCTCCAATAAATTGCGTCATCCCAATGGATATAGGTGCTTCGCGGTTCGCGGTTCGCGGTTCGCGGTTTTCAGATAAATGCTTTTCGCCGAGTCGGAAACTCCGTGAGAACCGAAGCACACCGTTTTGCATAAAACAGAAATCCGTCTGTTCAGCCCCGATGTCAACAATAAATGTAGGGGCAGTGCATCCACTCTTTGCCGCGACTTCAGCAATCGCTACAGTTGATGGGATGACGGCAGAAGCCGTCACGCCAATCTGCTCAAGCCGGTCGAGGTAGTCCGTAACTGTTGAGCGTCGCGTTGATATTAACTCTACCGACACCGCCTCTGAGGTTCGCTGAACGTCGTGGTAGGTAAAAATCGCTTCCTCAATCCGAAACGGAAGTTCTGTTTCAGCTGAGATGGCGACAATATTGGCGAGTTGGTCATCCGTTGCAACGGGTAGATTGCCTAAGCGTTTGGTGCTCACTAAGAAACGTGGAAGAGCCAGTGCAATCTCCGTCGTATTTCTGTTGAATATCGAAAGTAGGTTTCGTCGTGTTGGTGTGTTACCCAACGCAGCCCAGAGACGCGCGACGGGTTCGACAACTTGATGCTGCTCTGTCGCGTCTGGGTACGTCACAACGTTTGCATTGATGAGATGCACGCCTGTAGACGATAGTTCGAGTTGAACCATTTTTGCTGTGTTTGTGCCGATATCTATCGCCACGACTCGATTTTTTGCCATTTTTTTGTGAGTTGTCAGTGGTCAGTTACCAGTTTTGAGTTAAGAGAGGATTGGCTAAATCAAAATCCCTCTGCCGATTGCGGACAATCCTCTCTTGGAAAGCCATGAAGTTCTCTAATCTTGTCGCCAATGTTGAATGCGGATTTCATTGCCCGTCCGGTCAATAATCCCGATACAGGTTGAGATAATTTTGTTTGCCCTGTCAACGCCATTTGCTTCAATTCGATATCCGTGGGAGCGAAAGGTTACCCAATCGACAACTTCACGGAACGTTTCAAAATTTATTTCTTCCAGCTGCGAAAGTTGTGCGATGTTGGTAAACGGATTTCCTGTTATCTCTTCATCGGTAAAGTTCTGTATCTGCGAAGCGTCAGGCGCGTCTTCTTTCCTGCGTTCGACAATGGCTAACGCCTTTTCTGGATTCATTCCCGGTAGTAGTGCCAGTATCTCCTGTGGTGCTGTGTTTATATTAATAAGCCCACTGCGCGTCTCTCCATCTTTTAAAGTGATCTTGTCAACAATACCGATAAAATCTTGCGGTGTTAACATTTTGACATCTTTGAGTGCGTCAATGTTCTGAAAAAGTCCTTGCGTATCGCGATGATTAACAATCCGTTCAGCAATCCCTTGGTCGATGCCCGATAGCGATTCAAAGGTTTCAACATCAGCAGTATTAATATTAACCTGTCCATCTTCGCCTTGCTGTTGTCCGTTTTCTTCTCTTGGATCGTCGTTTTCGTCTTCTGGTGTATTCTCAGATGTCTCTTCGGTCGTCAGCCGATCTTGGATATTGTTAAAAATCTCGTCAGAGACGGCTTGTACGTCTACGAGCACAGCGAGGCTATCGAACTCGCGTTGCTGGATAAGTGATTCCGCCTCACCTTGTGTGAAAACAGATTGGTTTTGTTGTGTGGTGATTTCCGTCAATTCGTCTGCCTCGGCAGTGTTGATATTAACCAACGGCTGCCCATCTGGCGTTGTGCTTGTGTCGATTGAATAGATGGTCGCTAAATCGACGAGCCCCGGTTGTGTATTTGTTGTTGATGGATTGTTGTAGAAGTTAGAAACGTTCTCACCTGCCACAGACGGGTTACTGACTGCTGACTGCTGACTGCTGACCGCTACCTTGCCGTAGAGGAGTTCGGATGTCATACCTTCGACGCGCGCCATATCTCGAACGGTGCGGTAAGGGCGGCTCTCCACGACTTTATTGACAAGTTCTTCAGTGAGTGCGTCATCTGGATTAGCCCCTACCTGTGCGAGTAAATTGCTGATAAGCCCGACATCCGCAGTATTTACATTCACTTTTGACGCTTCATCTGTGATTGTTACGCGATAGTTTAAGAAGTTGCCGACTTGGACACCGTCTTCCACCTGTCCGATAATCGGTGCTGCCCAACTTTCGCCGAGTGAATCGAAAGGGGTCTGATCACCACGCATGCGCGCCACCGTCCATTCAAACCCGGCTTTCGCGGCGTAATGGAACTTCGCTCTATCCAAGAAGTTCCGCTGCGTCCGTTGTTCTATATGGATTGAATAGAGCAATTGTGTCGCCAGAATGGAGAGAATCGTCAGTATCCAGAGGGTTGAAACGAGCGATAATCCATCCTGTTCCTTGCAGAACGTATGGGAAATCTGCTTTACAAACTGTGGCATATTTTTTACCGATCTGCTCTAAATTTGCTAAAAATCCACTTTAGGTTGTGAAAGGTTCGTTGATAACCCTATATCTGCAAGGACAACGGACGCAGCTGCTCAGACTTAATTATTTAAAATACTTGCAGGTAAGTAGACCATTGTTGATTGTGTCATACTATTTGGTTGCGAGGTCGGTTGATTCTGCGCTCCAAGTTGGGTCGTATCAATGCTTATTGTTTGCTGTGGTTCACCTTGGACCGTTATGAGAATCTGGACAGCACTCGGTAGACTTTCGGTATCATCCCATGAAGTGTTCCAATTCTCTCTTTCTCCATCAAAGTACTTCAGATCAAAGCTGACAAGTCCAGCAACAAGCGTCGCCATATCGATATAAATAGGATCGCCATTTTCGTCTGTTTGTGGAACTTCACCGCTTTGTAACAGGGTGCCGATAACGGATTCAGGATCCAGGGTTGTCGTTGCAACGCGAAAGAGGGCGTACGCACCCATTTCTTCATTGCTTGTGTCGCTTGTGATCCCGCCTTGGAAACCTCCTGAACTCAGTACGGATTCACCCGGTGGCAGTTCAGGTCCGACAAAATAAGCGACACGTTGCACGTCACTTAACAACGGTACCGGAACTTGAGCGGTGTTCTGTGCCTGAAAACTCGCGAGCTGCTCCAAAAACGGATCTGGGTCTGTTTTTACCAGTGTGACGAAACTGAGCATATCCCTATCGCCGAACTGACTCGGTCCGTCTTGTGTATAAAGCGCGAGTTCTGGTTCCTCAAGTGAGATTTGCATGTTATGCAGATCCGTTACGAGCCGATCCATAGCCACCCTGCATCTTTGTGCCGCTAATATCCTTGCCTCTGTCTGATGGTAGGCATCTACAGCTGTCTTGAAAGCAAAATACGCTGAACCACCAATAATGACAAGGATACTGACTGCCATGAGCATTTCAATGAGGGTCAACCCACTCTGAGTGGTAATATCGGAATATTTTTCTTGCGTCTTCATCGTTTTTGGTGGCTATCGCCCCTGTGGCATTTGTCGGTCTGCCATGAAGGTGCTCATAGACATCGAGCGTTCTCTATTTTTATGTTGCCATGTGACGGTTACCGTAACTCGTCGGATATTTTCAACCTCTTCAGACGCAATATCTTCGACGACAGAACGCCAGAGATAGCGCGTATTTTCACCAAATTCGCCTGACTCCTGTCCTACATCTGGGTAGCCCTCCATTTCAATCTCCGCCATCCGAAACTTAAGCAGGTAGAGCGCGGTCGTGCTGTTGTCTGAGAGTGCTTGGTTCCGTGTAGCGGTGGTGAACGCCTGCAACAGTGCTGGGATCGCAGCCGCTAAAATTGTTAACGTTACAAGTATCTCGACAAGCGTAAAACCGTCTTTTTCTCTCGCGTATTTGATTGGAGATTTCATATTTTTCGTGCCTTCCGTCAGCAGTTAGAGATGCGCTAATTTTCGGGCGTAAATCCTAACATTTCAATCTCTGTAGGGGCAAGTTGTCGGGCGCGTGCCCGTCCACTCGCCGCTTCGACGGTAACAGACATTATCTGGTTACGTGAGTTTCGGAGGTACACAAGTGTCTCCTCGGACGTGGCGTTCGGTGAGAAGTAGATGTACGCTACGCCTGAATCGGCCTGAGCGGCTCTCCCGTTGTAGTTGGTTACCATTGCTGCTAAAGTTACATTCTGTTCCACCGAGTGCGGCACACCGAGGAGACCGCTGGTACGGGACAAAGGATTCTGTTGAGGGGTGTTTGTCGTTGTAGCAGTGGTGACGTTTATGTTGTTTTGGATGCTGGCTAATGCTGTAGAGTTTTGGGCAGTGAGGGCTGACCTGAGCGGATTGCTCGGGTTAAACGTTTCGCTGGAGGCGAGCCAATACCGATCGTTATCGAGATCGAAGACCACAAGGTACGTTGTCTGATCTGTTATTGCCATGTCTCGTGCGAATGTGAATAGGCTTCGGAGCGTCGCGGCAGACGCTTTTAGCCGACGTGTTGCTGCAAACCCTTTCAGTGCTGGCATTGAGATTGCCGAGAGGATGCCGATGAGCGTCAAAACGAGCAGTAATTCCGTGATTGTAAACCCCGGATTTTTTAAGGGCATGCCTCGATTCCCCACAGACCGTTGTTGGTGTTTGAAAGGATAAAAGCGGTGTTCACCTTCTTCCAACCTTCCATTTTTTCGGCCAACTGTCCCAGGTTTTTCTTGCTGATGGCTGATGGTTGATGGCTGATAGCGATCCCGCACTGCTTTAATAGACTCCTGTTGTTTCTTCAACCCAATTCGTTATGTCGGCATCCAGCTCCGTTCCACCTTCTTTGCCATCTTTTCCCATGGAATAGAGATCGTAGTCGTAGCCGTAGTGGCTGCTCGGTTGGCGATAAATGTAAGGATTGTCCCACGGATCCATAAAACTTGGGCTATCTACATAAGGACCACCCCAGTTTGGCGGGGCTGGGCTTGGGGCACGCCACAAAGCACTGAGTCCCTGTTCAGTTGTTGGGTATTCACCTGTTGTTATCGCGTATTGTTCTAATGCGGTTTTGATGCTATTAATTTCTGTTTGTGCCTTCGCAACTTTCGCCTGCTGCGGTGCGTTTATAACGCGAGGCGCGATGAAAGCTGCGAGGATACCTAAGATGACGATCACTATCGTCAGTTCGATTAGGGTTAATCCGGATTCATCGGATTTCAGGCGCGTGAGCATTTTATTTTCTCCTGTATTGGTTAATGGCTATTGGCAATTGACTAAACCTTTGACCGTTGACCCCTAACTGCTGATAGCCAATTGCTAATTGCTAAGCAATTGATTTGCTTCAAAGATCGGTAGGATCATCGCAACAGCGATAAACCCTATAATAATACCCATCACTAAAATGACAAGCGGACCGATGGAACTCGTTAAACGTTCAAGACTCTTTTTTATTTCTAAATCGTAGTATTCAGAGAGTTTACTGAGCATGTGAACAGGTTCACCGGATTCTTCACCGACAGCCACCATGTGCGTGACGAATTCGGGGAAATCTTTGCTTCTATCGAGTTCACGAGAGAGCGTTGAGCCTTGTTCAACCTCTACTTCTGCTGCTGCAATGACGTTGCTATATACCTTGTTTCCTATAGTGTCTTTGACGACTTGGAGTGCCGGAAGCATCCGTACGCCGTTTTCTAAAAGCGTCGCCATCGTCCGTGTGAAGCGGACAATCGCAAACGTGCTAAATATCGAACCGATGAGGGGCAGTTTGAGTTTCAACCTGTCAAACCAGACTTGACCGGTTTCGTGTTGAAGATATTGTCTTAACCCTGTTCCACCTATAATGAGAATGAGGAGTCCTATCCACCAATACGTTTGAAACGCAGCCGTTACGTTAATAAGTATCTGGGTCGGAAGTGGCAACGCGACTCCCAAATCGTTGAACATCGCCGTGAATTGTGGTATCACAAAGATCATGAGGACGATAACAGCAGTGACGCTAAGTGTTAATAAAATGACTGGATAGAAGAGTGCTGAAACAACATCATTTTTCAGGAGCCGCTGCCGTTCTGCGAATTCTGCAAGACGTTCTAAAACTAAGCCGAGGACACCGCCGCTCTCGCCAGCGCGTACCATGTTGATGTATAGGTTTGAAAATGCTTTTGGGTGTTGGCTGAGGGCATCGTGGAAGGTCGCACCGTGTTCGACATCGTATTTGACTTGTGAAACAATGCGGTGGAGTGCAGGACTCTCAATCTGTCCGAGCGTAACTTCTAATGCGCGTGGCAATGGAACGTGTGCATTTACCAACGTCGCCAACTGGTAGGTGAAAAACTCAACATCCGCCGGTTTGATCCTACGATGACTGATTTGAAGCCAACGACGTATATCGGTCGGAGCTGTGTCCTCTGTCTCCTCAACGATATTTGTGGGCCAATACCCCATCTGTCGCAATCGAGAGATAAGTTCGGCTTTGGATTCGGCTTCCAGCGTATTATTAACGGTACCACCGCTATGAGTGAGGGCTTCATATCGGAATGTCGGCACAATTAACCTCCGCACTATCATTTCGGGCTACAGGATTGTCCTAAAGACGCTTCAGCCTTAAAACGGCGTGGGGGTCCCTACACAACTTCTCCGAAATCGAATTCATCTTCCTGTGTTAACCGAATGACTTCTTCGACTGTTGTTAAACCCGCAGCGACTTTGCGCCAACCGTCTTCACGTAGACTTTTCATTCCCAATTGAATAGCAAGACGACGGATTTCGCTTGTTGACGCCTGTTTAAGTGCCATCGCGCGGATTTTTTCAGTCATGAATAGGACTTCAAAGATGCCGATTCTGCCTCTGTAACCGCGGCCTCGACATTCCTTACAGCCAACGGCTCTCGGAATCTTCAGATCGTACGGAATCGGAGAAGTGCCACCGTTTCCCATGAGGCCCTCCAATTCGTGCATTTCGGGTGAATACATCTCACAACACGCCTTGCAAACGCGGCGAGCAAGCCTTTGCGCTATAATCCCCTCCACCGTGGAAGCGACAAGATACGGTTCTACATTCATGTCAATCAGTCGCGTGATTGCCCCCGGGGCATCATTCGTGTGAAGTGTACTAAAGACGAGGTGCCCGGTCAGCGATGTATGAATCGCCATTTCCGCGGTTTCGTAGTCCCGAATCTCACCGACCAATACCTTATCTGGGTCCTGACGTAAAATGTGACGCAGCCCATCGGCGAAAGTAAAGTCGATATCTGGGTTAACTTGGATTTGGTTGATACCCTCTAATTCATATTCGACAGGATCTTCAAGGGTAATAATTTTTACATCAGGCGAGTTAATCTCTTTCAGACAGGCGTAAAGTGATGTCGTTTTGCCGCTACCCGTGGGACCTGTGGCAAGGATGATACCGTGCGGTTTACGAATCATGCGGTGGAAAAGTTCGAGGTTATCCGCCGTCAATCCAAGTTCTTCGAGTCCGAACTCGATGGACTGACGGTCGAGGATACGGAGGACAACGCTCTCACCGTGCAGTGTGGCAACGGTTGGAACGGTGGAGACGCGAAGATCTATTTGCCGGTTACCGACACTCCCAATCTGTCGGCTGATTTTGCCATCTTGGGGCCGTCTGCGTTCCGCAACGTCCATACCTGCCATAATTTTGATACGAGAAGTGATCGCTGATTGTAGGTAGGCGGGGGGTTGCGGTTGATCTTCGAGCACACCGTCAACGCGGAATCGAATCTTCAATTGCATCGGATACGGTTCGATATGGATATCGCTTGCCCCCATCCGAACTGCATCAATGATCATCTGGTCAACGGCGTGGATGACGGTCGGATCTTGGCTGAGGTCCTTTTCGTCAATCCCGAAGTCTTCAATCGTTTCGCGTTCAAGTGTGGCGGTCGCGCCGACGGGACCCTTAATCCCTGCACTCAGGAGGCTCTCTGCTGTGCGTCCATAGAGACGGACGATTGCTGCATCGATGTCTGCTTCATCGGCGAGAACGGGGATAATCTGGAAACTTGTGATGAGTTGAAGTTCATCAATGAGCACGATGTTTAGCACATCTGACATTGCGACTGTGAGGGTGTCAACTCCTAACTCAATAGGCACAATTTTATTGCGATATGCGAACCCAGGGGACACTTTCTCAAGGACGGCAGGTTCAGGAAATATACCTTCCAATTGTGTAAAAGGTGTTCCGTATTCGACACTCTTTGTCGCAAGTGCCAGGATATCGGACGGCACCCCGTGCTTGGAAAGTACAGCAGCTTCAGAGGCACCTGTCTGTTGGATTTCTGTGATGATGTCTTTATAGTCTTGCTCAGAAATAGCAGATGCCTGTCGCACTACCTCAACAAGCGAGGATGTATTCAGCGTCTGTTGCATGGTGTGAACGCTCTAAGGCTAACGTGCCTAACAAGAGCGATCTCCCTATTTGGTGTTTTTTATTGGTTCGTTTGATGGTTTCTGTTTCTATGATTAAGACGCAGCAATCATGAATAAGTTTAAGAAAGGCACCGACAAGTTATTGGCATAGGTGTGGTGTTTGTGGCGCTAACTTTCAGTTCGCGCCTTGTGACGCCCTACTTTGCCCTTTCAATCCGTCGGATTGCTTTTTGTGCAGCGTTGCGAACCTTTTGAGAATTATCTTCGAGCGCGTTTGTCAATGCAGGGATCACATCGGGTGAAGTCGCACGCATTTCACCGAGTTCGTCAGCGGCATTTCGACGGACATCCTCGTGAGTGTCTTGCAGTGCTCCGAGGAGGGCTTGAACAATCATTCTCTCGGCATCTTCAGTCGTTTTACCTTTTTCACCAATTGCGCCTAAGACATCGACAATGTGTCCACGGGTCACAGGTGATGTGCTGTTCCCCAATCCATCTGCCAATATCGGAATAGCGGTTGTCGCAGCACCTCTGCCAAGTTGAATCAACTCATCTTCAGCGCGGTTTCGGACAGATCTGGATCTGTCAGTCAAAGCGTTTGTCAATGCAGTGAACGTTTCCGTGGAAGCCGCTCGTATATCAGACAACTCTTCTATGGCGTTTGTTCGCACTCTTGAGGATTCGTCTGTGAGACTGGCGATTAAGGCATCACGGATTGTGTCAGTGGATCTGCCATTTTTTGCGAGGTTTTCGCCGATGAGTCCTAATACATTCACTACCTCGTCCCTTGCACTTGATGAGCCTTTCGTCCGAACTTCGATAAGCGCGGGGATGACAACAGCAGTTGATTCTGGTGAGGTTGGACGCACGTCCTCTAATTCTTGAAGTGCCTCACGGAAAACTTTGTTAGACGGATCGTTAAGGGCTGTCGCCAATCCAATAGCGACGGCATCGACATTTCGTTTTGCTTTTCTTTCCCGTTCGCCGATTGCGCCTAACTTATCGGCAGTCTTTTGTCGAATCTCATCGGATGGGTCTTGGAGCATCGCAACGAGGGCGGAGGTGCTTGGTGTTCCGAGTGCTCCCAGAAAGTCCACAAATTGACGTTTCGTCTTCTCAGATTCGTCAGTCAACGTCGGTACAACTTGTGCGAGGAGCTCAGCTTGCCATTCTGCTTGCAGTGCGCGTTGTTTTGCTTTCAGGACGTTGAGTTCCGCCTTAAGTTGTGCAAAACCTTCTTGTGGTTCTGCGGTCGTCTCCTGAGATTGCACCATCTGACCGATTCCCAAACCGAGTAAAACACCGATGACAGCTGCTATCATCCAAAGACATCGTTTCTGACGCATGGTTTTGTCTCCTTGATTGTTTGAAGTTAATAAAACAGAACCTATTGCTATTCCATATTCCACGCGAAAAATGGCATCAATCTGGCGAGTGCCTCAAGTCCAGTGGTTTTCCGTGATAGGCTCATTTCTAACAACGCTTTGCCATCTTTAACCGAAATCCACATCACCATTGGTGAAATCTTATTGGAATTGACGAGCACCCTATCGGAAGGCGGGGGCCCTTTCTCAAGCTCGAAGGCCCGTGCCACGTTTAGCTGCGCAATCGCTACAGGTGTCTTCGGTAGCTGCGCAAAGTAAACTGGGCTCTTACCGTTTTTGATTTCGTCAATAAGGGTGTGCATCTGCTCTTCCGAGGCACCAAAAAGAAAAAATCTGTCTACCGTGGTGTAGTGGAGGTTTGTCGCAAATGTGGATACTCTTACCCCATTGTAATCTGCCTGAGAGACAGAGAGATTTTGTAAATTGGAGACGCTATTGCCCAACTGGTTCCATTTGCGTGGGTTATGGGTATTAAAAATTAGAGTGCCTTGTGTTTCCACACCGCCAGCATCCATTGAAAACGCACCATCAAACTCGATTTCCAGACTTTCCAAAGCACTTGGGTCAAACTGTGCTAAGTCATTTACGGATATGGCGAGTTCACCTGTCAGCCCTGGAAAAATATCGTCTTCCAGATTCAAGTTCAGAAGCCCTTCAAAAAAAGAGATACCCGCATAAACATCGTCATCTGCCTCTTCAGCGATGAATTGGTTAATGCCTTGCCAAAGGACTTCAGAAACCACCGGTGCGATAGCGATGAACAGATCTTCGTCTGGAGATACGGCTTTGACCGTTTTGAAAGGATTTTTTTGTTTTACGAAGCGTTCAGAATTTGGAACGAACTCATGGTATTGTTTGATAGACTTCTGCGTGAGTTCTGCCTGCAAGGTGAGAAACTCGCCGATCTCTAACAGGTTGAATTCTCCCAACATAACCTCACAGAATTGGAGTTCATCCAAGAATGCTATAAGTTTTTCTAAGTCATTCAGTTCTTCTTTGTCTTTATCTATCGGAAAATCCTTTACGGTTTGCTGTACGTTGCAGAAGAGTGAAATCTGTCCAGAACCTGCCGCTTGGGATATTTTGGCATAGTGCGTGTTTTTTGCTATTGAAGGTGCTTTCTTTCGGAAAGTATCCATCAATTTTTCAAAACCACCCTCACCCACGCCGAGGACGAGAAACTCACCGACAAACCCATACTTAGCCACGTACTGTTGGTTCACCTTCATCATGTTGTAGGGGACCCGTTGGTATTCGCCAGCGTCTACGTGAAAAGTAGTTGTGTCGGACATCCCGATGAGTCCTTCTACAATTTTAGTGAACCGTTGGAGTTCGCTGAGGTTCCCACCTGAGTGGACGACCAATCCTATTTCTGGCGTGTTTTCTTTGTTCGACCATACTGCGAACGCCGTCCTGTAACCGACTGTCTCAATTACGCTGAGTAAATCAGTGCCGAGAAATCCCTGAACCATCGCAATCCCTTGCTGCATCTCCTGCCAGTCTGGTGTGTTCGGTAATAGGGCAAGTGCCTGTTCCCAAGTTTCAGAGGTCTCAATCTCACTGTAGACCTCATCTATATTTTGGAGTTTTACATAAAGCAGACTCTCCTGTGGTATGAAATCTTCCACCTTCGCAGCGTTCGCAAAAGAGACGGTTAGTAGGAATAAAGGTAGACAGCACGTTAAAAATCTTGCCTTCATTAGAAACCTCCATTTCTATGGAACCCGAATATCGTCAACGAGTGCTTGTACCTCATCCGGTGGTGGCGCGGTCAGAGCAGACACGCTGAGGGAAACAATAAAGTTTAAGACCATACCGACGGTGCCGATACCTTCCGGTGAGATACCCCATAACCAGTGATCGGGTGTGTTGAGTTCCGGGTTGATAAATTTGAAGAAGATGATATACGCCGCTGTGAAAGTAATCCCGGCGATCATACCACTAATCGCGCCTTCCTTGTTCATCCGTTTGGAGAAGATACCCATGACGATTGCGGGGAAAAACGAGCTCGCTGCGAGCCCGAAAGCGAAAGCGACGACTTGTCCGACAAATCCAGGCGGGTTCATCCCGAAATAACCCGCAATGCAGACGGCGACACCCGCTGCAATACGTGCGGCGTTCAGCTCCTGTTTTTCTTGTAGGGTCGGCATAATCGCGCCCTTAAGGAGATCGTGTGCAACCGCCGTTGAGATAACCAAGAGTAAACCTGCTGCGGTTGAGAGGGCAGCGGCTAAGCCACCGGCGGCGACCAACCCTACAATCCAGTTCGGAAGTTTGGCGATTTCAGGGTTCGCCAATACCATAATGTCTCGATCGATCGTTAATTCGTTGGGTGTATCTGATTTTGGACCTCGATATTGAACCGCGCCATCTCTGTTTTTGTCCTCAAATTTAATGAGGCCCGTCGCTTCCCAGTTCTTAAACCATGACGGGACATCCTCATATCTGACATCTGTTAACTCGCCATTTTGTTCAAATCTAACGGTTTTGAGTAAATTCGTTCTGGCAAATGCTGCTACAGCGGGTGCTGTTGTATAGAGAATTGCAATGAAGAGTAATGCCCAACCGGCAGAAATTCGTGCTTCAGAGGCTTTCCGGACGGTATAGAATCGGATAATTACATGTGGTAGTCCGGCTGTTCCCAACATCAGTGCAGCCGTAATAAAGAAGACATCAATCGTGCTTTTACTGCCATCTGTGTAGAGGTTGAACCCCAATTCTTCATTCAAGCCGTTGAGTCGGTCGAGGAGATAGAGTCCTGATCCGTCTGCTACCTTGCCCATCAATCCTAACTGCGGGATAACGTTGCCTGTAATCAGGATAGAGATAAAAATCGCAGGCACGAGAAACGCAAAAATCAGGACACAGTACTGTGCAACTTGTGTGTATGTAATGCCTTTCATGCCACCCAGCACCGCATAAAAGAACACGATTCCCATGCCGATGAAAACCCCGATTTCGATGTTGACGTTCAGGAATCGGGAAAAGACAATACCGACACCGCGCATCTGTCCTGCAACGTAGGTAAACGAGACGAAAACGGCACACACAACAGCGACAATCCGTGCGACTTGCGAATAATACCGGTCCCCCACAAAATCGGGAACTGTATATTTACCGAATTTACGGAGGTAGGGTGCCAAGAGCAACGCCAGAAGGACATAACCGCCTGTCCATCCGAGCAGATAGACGGAACCGTCGCGCCCCATAAACGAAATGAGGCCCGCCATGGAGATGAAAGAAGCTGCACTCATCCAATCCGCTGCGGTTGCCATGCCGTTGACGAGGGGATGCACATTGCTGCCAGCAACGTAAAAATCACCAGTCGAACGCGCTTTCGACCAGAGTGCCACGCCGATATAGAGTGCGAAGGAGAGTCCGACCATCACAAATGTCCATGCTTGTACGTTCATGATTGTTCGGTCTCCTCTGTTTCCGTGTCTGTCCGGTATTTTTTCTCTAAACGGTTCATCAACCATGCATAGACGAAGATGAGTTCAACGAAAATCCAGATAGATGCCTGTTGGGCGAAATAGAAGCCGAGGCGATACCCACCGAACCGAATCTTATCGAGTTGTTCTACGAATACGATTGAACAGAGGTACGAGGTGATAAACCAGATGCTCAATAGAATCGAAAGATATTGCAGGTTTTTCCGCCAATATGCCTTGTTTTTTGCTGATGTATCCATAAATTATCCTCCGTTGTGTTGCGTGGAAACTTCTAAATCCCAAACCCCCTAAATCCCCCTTATCAGGGGGACTTTAAGAGAAGTGGAAACTTCTAAATCCCAAACCCCCTAAATCCCCCTTATCAGGGGGACTTTAAGAGAAAATGGATAAGTTCTAAGTATAGTAGCAGGAGTTTTGTGTCCTGTCAATAGTTCTCAGGGAACATCAATCGCTCAACATGCTCTATCAGGATATGCAACACCTTAATGTGAATTTCTTGGATGCGGTCTGCGGTGTCGCCTGGGGCGATAAGGTAAATGTCGCAGTGGTGTTTGAGTTTTCCGCCATCTCTACCGAGTAATCCAAAAACTTGTATGCCGCGCTGCTTTGCTGTCTCGGCTGCCCGAACAACATTCTCCGAATTCCCACTCGTTGAGAGTGCTACCAGTAAGTCCCCAGAGTGTCCGAGTGCTGATAACGGACGGGCGAAAATTTCTTTGAAACCGAAATCGTTTGCTGTACAGGTGATATGTCCGGCATCACTGAGCGCAATTGCTGGCAGTGGTCTCCGGTTGTCTCGAAACTTCCCGGTGCATTCTTCAGCGAAATGAATTGCGTCACACAGGCTTCCGCCATTTCCGCACGTGAAGATTCTACCGTGCCGCTCAAACACGTCTCGCATCATTTCTGCTGTTTTCGCGATGGTTGCGATATTTTCGGGATTTTGCGTAAACCGATTCAGCACATCTTGTGCTTCTAACAAGGCGTCGCGAATGGTATTAAAAATATCCACTGTATTTATTCTCTTTCCCAATGTAAGCATCTTTGCGTCTGTTTCAACACCAAAGCCGAAGGTATTGGACAAAAAAGCAGGGCAATCTTAAATGCCCTGCATACATTTTATATTCTGTCTCTAATGAAACTCCTTACATCAAACAAAAGCGTAAACGTATTCTCCCTATTTGTGGCGTTTCGTTGGCGGTGATGGTGGCGATATGTATTTCCAACCTGCTGCTTTGTTCTTTATGTTTTCTGCTTTCAAATAATCGACAAGTTCCTGCATAGTTTTAAATTGGGCAGCAAACTCTTCTTTCATTCGATAGCATTCTTCAAGAATGGGATCCATCGGCGGATGCTGTTTCTCTTTCATGTGCATCTCCTCAATTAACTCTGTAGGTGTACAGAGGATCGTGGGGCGATGTATACTTTCGGTTTTATATCTTCATATTCTATCATGAAATGAAGTTGCTTTCAATTTTTTTATTAGGAGTGCAGAATTGTTCCTGTAAATTCACGGTTAAATCCGGAAAATTTCCCCTAATTTCCCACCAAGGACGCGTCCGGCACCGAGTAGACAGGCGATTAAAATTAACATACCCACCACACCCAACGCACTCGCTGTATAAGGACCGTGGTCAGGACGTTGAGAGAGTGCCCAGATCGCTTTTGTAATCGGATAGTGTTGATCTTTCATCGCTAAGATTAAACTATCGCTCACTTCGAGCATGGAGAACGAGAACACAAGAATCGCACCCGCGAGAATGTTCGCGATAACAAGGGGCAAGGTAATTTTATACAACGTCCGGATCGGGGTCGCTCCCATATTCTGCGAGGCTTCTTCGTACGTCACGCTCGTCTGCTGAAGTCCCGCGTAGATGGAGCGCAGCATATACGGCAATCTCCGCACCGCATAACTGATAATCAATAGGAAGGTTGGATTCTGTCTCGGATCAATCACAGAGATGAGTCCGTCTGGTAGATGTCGTAGGAGGAGCGTTGTATCTGAAAAACTGCCAAGGTAGCCAAACGCAATTGCAACCCCCGGTAACGCCAACGGTAGCATCGCAACGGCATCCAACAAATTTTGGAATGGTAGCCGTTTGCGGGTCAATAGATACGACACTACAATCCCGACGATGAGTGCCAACAATGTACTAAAAATGCTGTATTTTAGACTGTTAAAAATACTCGGTAGGGTGTCAGAGTGCGTAAAAGTCTCCACATAGTGTGCAAACGTCCATGATTTCGGCAGTACACTTAACCGCCACTGGCTTACATCCGGTGTTAGGGAAACGAGAATAACACTGATATGTGGTAGCAACGCCATAAGGGTCAATCCGCCGATAAAGAAATAGATGACCACACGCATAATCCAGTTCGCGTCGGTTTCACGAGAAGTCACGTGTCCTCTGCCCAGCATTTCATAATGTTTGCTTCCTGTCCACCGTTTGGAAACATAAAAAGCCAATGCCGTCAGTACAACGATGAGAACGACAAGGGCATACCCCATCGGGTTGGCATTCGCTTCAGTCACTTGACGGAAAATTCTCACGGCAATGACTTCATTATAGTTAAAGATTAAGGGTGTGCCGAGATCGGTAAATGCCCAGATGAAGACGAGAATTGCACCCGCGAAGTAGCCGGGCATCATGAGGGGAAGGGTTATCTGACGGAAGACTTGGAAGCGCGATGCCCCCATATTTTCTGCGGCTTCTTCCAGACTCGGATCCACGTTCGCCAGTGCTGCGACGATGTTAAGATACATGATCGGGTAGAGGTGTAGTGTTGAGAGCATTACGACACCCCAGAAGCCGCCCCTGAACCAGTCGATAGTTTCGGTCATATCAATCAGGTTCAGTTTCACGAGGAGCATATTGACGCTCCCGTATAACCCAAAGAACTGCTGCATGCCAATCGCACCCACGAAGGGGGGCATAATCATCGGAATCAGGATGACGGCGCGTAAGGTATCACGCCCAGGGTATCGGAATCGCGTCAAAAAATACGCCAGTGGCAGACTCACAACACTTGTTATCAGTGTAACCATCACACCGATTTTGAAACTGTTGATAACCAATTCTCGAATATTTGGGTCGGTTACCATTAATTTGAAGTATGTGAGGTTAAATTTGTTTTCAATCCAGAACGCTTCTTTGAAAACATAGAGGAGGGGGTATATGAGGAAAACGACAAAAAATAGCGTTGTTAATCCCAAGACCAGCGTAATTGAGGGTGTTAAGTCGTATTGTCGTCTGAGCCTGTCCATTAAGGACAGACTTTTCAGTGTGTTCTGTTCTGCCTCTTGGCGATCCAGCATCCTTTTCTCCAACTTCATATTAAGATTTTATACTTGTGTAACATTTTTGGCAGGTGAAAGTCTGTTAGGGGGTTACAGTTACGGGTCTCACACAACGAAAACCGGTGACAGCGAACGCGCTCTGGGGCTTGAAGGCCCTGCGATCGGCGACACGCACGCCTCGATTCTCGAACCAGTTCCCACCGCGCCGAACGCGGGAAACATCAACATTAACATTTGTGAAGTTGTCCACTATCCACTGAATCGTGTTCGCACCCGCCAACGGATTGCGCGCAACACCCTCCTGTGGAAATGTAAGATAGAATCCAATATGGTATGCATCTAAACACCATTCGTCCACGTTACCCGTCATATCATACAATCCATACCCGTTCGGAGGATACCTCCCGACGACGGTGGTATCTTTAATGTTGTTGCCGTAGTTCGCATCCCGCGGTGTTAGCGTGTTCCCATGCGGATACTTCTGATCGACGAAGCCCCCGCGCGCGGCGCGTTCCCATTCCGCCTCTGTCGGCAGGCGCTTTCCTACCCACTCCGAGTATGCCATCGCCGCATACCAACTCACATTAACAACCGGATGTTCGTCTGTGCCTTTTGGGTAGTTATTTCCGTTCCAGTCCCAGAGATAACGCCCATTGTGAAACCTTCCGTCAATCTCCCACTTCTGCCAACGCGGGTTTTCAAGCACAAATTCTTTGAATTGCGCGTTCGTCACCTCTGTTTCGTCCATATAAAACGCATCTACATAGACGGTGCGCACGGGCTGCTCATCGTCATCCGCCTCAGCATCGTTGCTGCCTATCTGAAACTCACCCGCGGGAATGAGCACCATGCCTTTAGGGAGCGGAGTTTCTTTCTCTGGAGGCGGTGTTGTTTGTCCCTCTGGAAGCAGTATTTTTTTCTCTGCGGACGACGTTGTTTCCACTGGCGGTGTTATGTCATCTCGTTCACAACCGCTGATAGCGAGGGCAAGGCCCCCGACGAGCATAATAATGCAATACCTTTCCAAAATACGCTTTAAGGACATTTTCAAGTCTTTATGGTGTTTTGTCATGAGAGAATACCTCCTCTGGCAGTATGATAACACAAATCACAATATTACCGAGTTATTTTTTGATCGGAGAATTCTTGTTGACCCCTGAGCACTGTTTGTGCTATACTTGAGCAATATTCCCAACACAGAATTGTAGCATCCTCTATGGCAACAGTAAAACTCGAAAACATTACAAAGCGGTTCGGCGACCTCACCGCTCTTGACGGCATCACCCTTGATATTCGTGATGAAGAATTCTTCGTGCTTCTCGGACAGACGGGTGCCGGAAAAACGACGACGCTTCGGTGTATAGCTGGATTGGATAAACCCGAAGAAGGCACGATCTATCTGGACGATGTGAGCGTCAACGATAAAACTCCTGCAGAGCGCGATGTCGCTTTCGTTTTCCAATCGCATATCCTCTATCCACACCTGAGTGTTTACGAGAACATGGCGTTCCCACTGCATCCGAGAAAACTTTCGAGTGAGGAGATTGACCGACGCGTCAGGGACATCGCACAGATGCTTCATATTGAGCATCTACTCATGCGGACACCGAATCAGCTGAGTGGTGGTGAGACACAACGGGTCGGGCTTGGGAGGGCGATGGTCCGCCGTCCGCAAGTGTTCCTCATGGACGAACCTATTTCCAACCTTGATGCCAAACTCCGGACGGAAATGCGCGCCGAAATCCGTTGGCGGCAACGCGACCTCGGCACGACCACCTTCTATGTGACGCACGATCAAGTTGAAGCCATGTCAATGGCGGATCGGATTGCTATCCTTGAGGCAGGCAGAATCCAGCAACTCGGAACACCTGCTGACATCTATAACCATCCGGCGAATCTCTTTGTCGCTGGCTTCGTCGGCAACCCAAGTATGAATTGCATCCCGTCTGACATCTCTACTGATAGCGGTGAGCTTCGTTTGACTTTGGCAAGCAATGTAGGCAGCGACAATTCGATAGCAATTCAGGATGAAAAGATTACGAAAACCTTGAAGGACACCAATCCAGACCGAGATGTTGTCTTCGGTGTGCATCCTGAAGACGTTATTGTCAATCATCAGTCTATTCCAAACGCTTTTCAGGCTGAAGTCTACAGTATTGAACCACTCGGCGCGGAGACAATCGTTGAAGTGACGCTCGGAACGGATACAACAGGGTCACATACGATCCTTAAGGCATGCACAGCACCCAACTTTGAAGCGGAAATCGGACAACATCTATACGTCACATTCGTCGCCGATCGGATGCATTTTTTCGATAAAGTCACAGGGAACGCTCTCTTGTAGGACGGGCAAGTGCATAAGCACTTGATACCGTTAAGTCTAACAACCTATTTAAGCTTCAAAAAGGTCTTTTAACGATCCAAGAACCGCAAGGACAACGGACGCAGCGCTCAGAATTAATAGTTTAAAAAATGAACTGGCGACTTAAACTTTTTAACCTCATCCCGAATTTCCTAAAACGTATCGGATGTCAATTGCTACGTCGCTTTGGATATGACCCTGATGCATGGCTGGAAACTTTTCTCAGAGAACACAAAGGAGATTAATACGTGAAAGGCGGAGATATTCTCATTGAATGCTTGAAAGCGCAAGGGGTCTCAGCGGTTTTTGGAATGCCCGGCACGCAGAACATCCAAATCTACGATGCCCTGCTGCGACGGGGTAGCGGCGTAATTGACCACTATCTCGTCCGGCATGAGTACGCCGCAACGCAGATGGCGGACGGTTTCGCTCGCGCAACAGGAGAACCCGGTGTCGCTATCACGGTGCCAGGACCGGGTGCCAGCAACGCATCGACCGGAATTTTAGAGGCGTTCACTGACTGCGCACCCGTCCTATTGATTACTGGACAGAGCGATTCCAGTCTCTATAGCAAACATCCGAGTAAGATGTTCCACGGCTTAGATCAGATGCACTTTTTTGAGTCGATCACCAAATACTGCGCTATCGCCCACACTGTCGCCGAGATTCCTGTCGTTGTTGAAAACGCCTTTAAAGCGATGCGAAACGGGAGACCGGGACCCACGATGTTGGAGTTCCCGATGGATGTCGTTACTGGGGACGGAGATGTCCGAATTCCACCGCGTGTTGAACGTTCCGAATTATCACCACCCGACGATACAGATCTCAGCACCGCTGTTGAAACAATCCGTAACGCCAAGATGCCCTTAATCTTCGCCGGTTCTGCTGTCTTCCACTCGAATGCCCGAAACGAATTGCGTCTCCTTGCCGAGAAATTGAACGCACCCGTTATTGTCACCCGAAATGCAAAAGGCGTTTTGTCGGAAGACCATCCCTTGGCACTCCAAATCTGCTACGGCTACCTCGGACGCGAGGCACTTGAACGTGCAGACTGTCTCATCGGCATCGGACCCCGCTTCACCTCTATTGATAGTCGCAATTGGAGTTTGGAACTACCGCAACCCTTTGTCCAAATTGACGAAGATCCAAACGAGATTGGACTTGAATACGCGTGTGATGTGGGGGTTGTTGGCGATCTGAAACTGACGCTGCAGGCACTCATTGAGGATGTTGCCCCCGGTGAAAACGGATGGGATGCAGTACTGACGGAACTTCGAGCCACATTTGACGCGCAGCCCCCGCTCCCTGTCATTCACGAGTTACAAGATGTGCTTCCGCGCGATACCATCTATGCGATTGATGTCCATGCCCTCGGCTACGCTTCTTTCGCAGAGTTTCCTATCTACGATCCGAGAACTTTCCTCTACCCGAATATCGGTGTTGCGTTAGGGCATGCCTATCCTGCCGCTATCGGTGCGAAAGTCGCCTATCCTGACCGTCCTGTTATCTGTTTTAGTGGCGATGGTGGATTCTTGATGGGAGCCGTAGAGATGGCGACCGCCATGAAATACGGTATAAACGTTGTGGCGATTGTTGTCAATGACGGGGCGTTGTCGGCAATTAAGGGGTCGCAGTTGAAAGGGTGTGAGGGCCGCACGATTGATACGGACTTGTTAAATCCAGATTTTGTCGAGTTCGCGCAGTCTTTCGGTGCGTATGCCAAACGGGTTGAAGATTTGGCGGGCTTTAAGGATGCCCTACGAGATGCGCTCGCCGCTGAGAAACCAGCACTCATCGAAGTGATGCTGCAGGAACAGCAGGACGACATTATCAACGTAATCGGATGGTTGATGTCCGAACCGCTCCGAAAAACAGGTTTTTAATGCACGGTTCGGCAATAATTTAATACTCACCGCGTGCGTTCCAACCCGGATACTGTTCCTCTAATGCTGCAAGCGTCTGTGGCGTGTAGTATGGGTGTCCGGCAGGTGGGAACCGGAAGACTTCGCGTTCTGCTGCTGTTAGGGTGCCGATGAATTTCGAGAATGTCGGGTTCCGACCTTTGTCTGTATAGTGTCGAAAACCTTCCCAGTAATGGTCTGCGCGTCCCAAACCGAATCCCCACGTGAAGCGTTGTCCATCTTCCCGTAGATAGTCGCTTGCCGAGTGCAACGTATAGTTGTTGAAGATACAGAGGGTTCCACCTTTACAAACAAGCGGTTCGTATTCAGAGGTATCCCGTTTATGCGCCTTCGCAAGGAGTCTCAGGGGTGCTTGGTCTTCGTCAACATCTTCAAGGTGTACCCAAAAGCCGATTTGCCCGAACTCAGGCGCGCTCTCGGACTGTGGGAGCAGTGAATTGTTGCCGTTATCAATGTGCAGGTTGCTTGGGTCGCTACCGACACCCGGACCTTTGAATCCAGGGTAGCGTGCAATCATACACCCGGCGCGGAAGTGAATATGCTCGGTTTTCAGAAATTTACGGGCGAATTCCCATGCATAGTGGTCCACGATCCCACGCAACAACGCCATTTCAGGGGGTGGAAATTCTGTTAGAATCGCTCTACCCGGCGGTGGGTCGTCTTTGACCTCTTCCCACGATGGTAGCACGCGGCGTTGTGCGGCTTGCATCTCCGCGAGTTGTTCGCCTGAATAGTAGTCGGGGACAATTAAATAGCCTTTCGCTAAGAGTTCATCTAGCTGCGCATCGGTAAATTTTTTAGGCATGGTTACCTCCATTGGAGACAAAGAACGGATTTGAACAGAGACAGGTTAAAAATTTTTGCTGACGAACCTTGACCCCAAAGTCCGTCAGCAAAATTGAAACTCCCCCAGACGGACTCGAACCGCCGACACGATGGTTAACAGCCATCTGCTCTACCGACTGAGCTATGGGGGAATGCTGGTGTTAATTATAACTTATCTCGCCAGCAATTGCAAATTAAATTTCATTTTTTGCAGAATTTTCCAAAGACCTGCTTTGAATTTCTTCAGGAACATAATTTAGCATCCGCACGTAACTTGTGAACCCGAAACGCCTTTCTTGCCGTTCGTCTCATACCCGTCGCGTTTCCACCAATCCAAACCACCCATCAACTCTTTTACACGAAATCCCAATTTTGACATATTCAAGGCACCTTTGGTAGAGGCATTACAGCCGATGCCATCGCAGTAGGTCACATACACCTTGGATTTATCGAGTTCACTCGTAGTTGCCTCAGACATTGCGCGATGGGGAATATTTATTGATGTCGGTATGTGTTCAATTTCGTAAGCCTCTGGCGAACGCGCGTCTATGACGATGACAGGTTCCCCATTATTGAGGGCTTCAAAGAGGTCCCAAGAATCCGTTTCGTAATTAAGTTTTGCTTTGTAAAATTCGATTTGATTCATAACTTCCTTTCAAAGATTTCTCTATTTTTTTAAGCGTGCCGCTTTCTTAACCATCCCCGTAGATCCAATTTATTCTGAGAAAAACCCCAGATACATCCAAGAACCATACAACCCAGGTTCCCTATACATGCAATCCAAGCGACAATACGAAAAATAGGACTGTCTGTATCGTATTTTGAATCGAAATAATCATAAAGCCCATAATGGGGACCTATTACCGCGTGTTGAGATACTACATTCTCTCCTGTCAGATGGAAAATCAATGCTACAGCGACAACCCACAGGTGACCTACCACGACTCCTGCTAAAATCCTAACAAATAGAATTCCGAGAAATCGAAAACTGTTTTTGAATTTCAGTATAAACATAGTTTGCACCTCTTCGGATGAAACTAGGGATGCCCAGAAAACATCTCAATCTTACCAGTCTCAACCCACCGTGCTGCAACACTCCGCCCCGGAACCACCGCATTTTTATCCTCAAACGGCTCCGTCCCGAAGTTGGCGAATATCTCAACCGTATCCGCAAACATGGTGCGCTGGACAAGTTTATCCTCAGTCAACCATTCAAAATCCGTCATCGGTTTCCCACCAATCTCCCGATGCAACGGTGAAAAGAAAGCGTAGTGTCGTTTTATCCAATCTTTATGCTTTGAAAACCGTGCTGTATTCAGATGATACAACGGCGGCACATTGTAGAGTAACTCTAAGAGTGCTACTGTCTCTATTGCATTTTTGAATTTGAGACTACTATACCCCCAGTGATGCGTTGTCACGACCGAATCGTGAAACACAATCTGATAAAGCGGTAACCGGAAACGCGGGTCGTAATAGAGATAGAAGTAATGCTCTTTGAGAGGTACTTGTTTAATGTGAACCGCAGGGGCTTCCGGGGGCCAGTATCCGCCTATGTAGTAAGGCGAGTTTTTGTCCTTCATATCTGGATCACCCCATCCAATAACAGGAGACATCATCCCGTGTGCGAAGTGGATCGTCGCTGCAGCGTAAGCGGAACCGCCTTCTGAACCGATGACCATATCGTGGGTATCCCGAATCCACGCCATACGCGCCAGTCGTGCGTTCATGTCATCTAACTGCGTTGCCGGGTGCGATGGCGAATAATCGTCAAAGAGTTGACCGTAGGCATCACAATCAATAAACCACGAGTTGAAGTCTGACGGCATCTGTGCGACGATACCGTTAACGCGGTCTTCTACGTAAGGTTGGGCAACGATTGGACTTAAGTGGTATCCTTTCTGTTTAAATCCTTTACTTTCTCTGCCGTCTTTCTTGACAATTCCACCGCTCTCGTACAGCGATAGGTCAAACTGTGCCGTCTCCCATGTATTCTCTTCATCGGGGTGATGGATGCTATGGTAGGAATCGTAGGGTCCCACCAGATAACCGAGTTCTTTCGCCTTCGCAACAGCAGCGGGGTGCCGAAACCCGTCCTGCCATGAGTCAGCACCGAGCCAGAGTCTATCCAATCCGTTTTTCGCAAACCGTTCCAGCAGTTTAACGGATAGACCGTCTCCCCATTCGTCTGGATGTCGTAGTGTATTCGGAAACGCCGCGTAGAGCAGCAGACAGTTACGTCGATAGAGTTCCGGAGGTGATAGCGTAGATGGGTTTCGTGAAAGCAATTGCTCTGTTTCCGATGTCAGAGGAATCGCTGCCCAAGCGGAGGGGTTGTAAAAATTTGGCTTCTCGAGCTGCTGACTTATCGCACGGCTCACAACCCGTCGGGCGTAATTAGACGGGTATGCTGACCCGGCGATCTCTTGGATGGCTTTCTTCGCTTCTGCACTCAACCGAGAAAAGATGCGTGCCGCAACGATTTTTGCCGTCCATTCATCACCGCCGCGACTGAGTTTTGTGGCGAACGCCTTCCAATCCGTCACATCGTATTGACTCAGCATTTTGCCTCCCCAGAGGTAGGCATGCGCCGCACCGAGTAATTTCTCCGCTTCGGGGGTCTGCGCAATCTTTTCGGCGAACGAGACGAATTCACCGTTTTGCTGGAGCCAACGTCGATATTGTTTAGCAGGTGCAACGGGTGATGCCTCACCGAGTGAGATACGTACCCCGTATCTTTTCTCTTTCCAGTTCGGTGTGAAGGTATGCGATACCTGCATCCCCAAGGTAGATGTCGGAGTCTTATGGAACCGGATTTTGTTGTTGAAGGGGTTTGTTAAAATATAGGTGAGTGTTTTATCACCAAGGTCGAGTCCCCAGAAGGGCATAGAGAGACCCGCTGTTGTGTTTATCGGTCCCCGTTGGGATAGAAAGTCCTGCCAGATAGCGTCATTTTTTGGCACATAACTCCCTTCAAAAAAAGGGAAAATATAGCCGTCAATAGCCTCGGTATCTTCAATAACCGGCCACGTTAAACTTTGTGCCTCGTTTGTATCGGTGTCTTGCGTAAATTCTATCGTTAGGGAGTCTCGTATCAGTTCAACACGAACACTTAGAGAACGTTCTGGGAACTTCCAACTGGAAACGTTGCCCTCATGGGAGAAATCTGTCACAGGGCCAAATCCCGTCTGTCCTGATGAAATCTGGGCTGTTATGTCTGTGCCAGTAGGATAAGCGTTCACCGCAAGCGATTGCGGAGCAATCTCAATGTTCCATATATCGTTGCTGAGATGGGTCTTTTCAAGTGTGTCACTCATACCGATAGAAGCCAAAAGAAATATTCCTATAGATAAAATATAAAATCGAAACCTGAACACTGGTGTTTACCCTCATTCAAAAAGTTGTGAGACTTGACACGAAAACCCTTCAACGACATCTTCACCAGTAAGGGTATCTTCGCGTGTAAGCACTTTGATATCTGTCTCCGAACGATACACTGTTACCGTTTTTGCCACAGGTTCAATCACCCAAACGAGCTGCGTTCCGCCACTCAGATAAGTGAGTGCCTTTTCAAAGACACGGAACAGAACATCTGTTGGGGAAACGATTTCAACAGCTAGATCCGGTGGGATTGAGAACGCCTTACGCCTGTCATCTGGCAGTCGTTCTGTCGAAACAAACGCAATATCTGGTATCAGGAACCTATCGCCAATCTTAAAACCGGTGTCCGATGTGTAGACACGTCCCAGTTGATTTTCGCGAACATACGGGCCTAAAAATACAACAAGACTCATACTAATATCACCGTGTTCGCCCGAAGTTGGTGGCACCGGTATTAATTCTCCTTTGACATATTCGTATCCTTCTAAATCGCTTTCAAGAAACTCCTCAAGCGTCATATCAGTTTCTAACGGCATGAGGGATATTGCCGCTTGTTCGTGACCGGCTTTTAGCGGATTCATCAGCACGCCTCCTTTCTGGATTTCTATGAGAACTGTTTATCTTGACAGCTCTTCCCACAACGCCCGATAAAAATTCATCACGCGTAGCGAGTCGGGACTCCCCGCGATTTCAGCGAGCGTGTAACCTGAATACCCGGAGTCTTTCAACGATGTAAAGAGTTCTCGCCACGGATACTCACGTCGGTGGAGTTCCGTGATATGCACCAGACCGATTCTGCCTTTCACAAGATTAAAGTTATTCTGTATGGAACCGTTTTCCACCTCGCCGAAGTTGGAGTTCCAGCAGACGTAAACGTTGTCATGGTCAGCGACATCAATGATCGTTCGGATGTGCCGAAGCTCAGAGGTGCCGCCACCGTGTACTTCTAACCGAATCTGCACGCCGAGATTCGCAGCAAATTCGCCACACTCCCGCAATGCCAATCCGATTTGATCCAGCGTCTTTTCAACAGGCACTTCCTCAGGAAGACCGTTCGGACGCACTTTAACGCCGGGCGCGCCAACATCTGCTGCCAGTTGAGAATACAGCTTCGTTCCTTCTATATTCTGACGAACCACCGGTTGATCCACGGCATGATAGTCAAAAGCGGATCCCAAACCAGCAATCTCAATCGGGGAGTCATCGAATTGTTGCTTCACCGCTGCGCGTTCACTTGCCGAGAGTTCGACTTCAACGCCGTGGGCATGTGTTGTCCGTAACTCTACACCCGCAAACCCTGTTTCTACGCAATTTTCAATAATTGTGGGGATATCCCAATCTTTTGCCATATTATACGTAACTAAACCAAGTTTCATACTTTAGTTTTAAGGGCTTGCAAGCTTCGCCCTCCTCCTTTTATTCAAAAAGTTGTGCAACTTGACACGAGAATCCTTCAACGACATCCTCGCCGCTGAGGGTATCGTTGATCGTCAGTAATTTAATATCTGTTTCTGACCGATACACCGTTACCGTTTTTGAACCGGGTTCAATTACCCAGACCATCTGTGTGCCAGCTTCCAGATAGGTGAATGCTTTTTCAACCACGCGTCGGAAAGCATCTGATGGTGAAACAACCTCAACAGCGAGATCTGGTGGCACTGGAAATGCCTTGCTCAGGTCATCAGGGATCCGTTCTACTGACAGAAAAGCAACATCTGGTTTTAAGACGCGCTCCCCCACTTGAAACCCTGTGTCTGGAGCGACCACCTCGCCGAGTTGATGCTCATGCACGTACATACCCAAGCGCAAAAAGACCCTCGCACTAATCAAACCGTGTTCTGCTGATGCAGCTGGCATCGGTATTAATTCTCCTTTCACATATTCATAGCCCTCCATATCGCTTTCAAGAAATTCCTCCAGCGTCATGTCCGTTTCTATGGGAGCCAAGGATATTGCTGCCTGTTCAGAACCGTTCTTTAGAATGTCCATCGAAACCTCCTTTCCTGCTTCCCGCTGTTTTCAATTGCATTATACCGAATTTTTTGCTATAATTTTCTAAAATAAAAGATTCAAGGAGAACACCACTATGGCTTATGCACTTGAAGACGAATTTGGTGATATTATTGGTAAAGCCCGACGCGGGCAGAGCATCTCTCAGAACCAAATCGCTACCGCCGCCGGTATTACAGAGGCAGAACTCGCTCGTATGGAACAGTATACCTTAAAACCGACAGAATCGCAAGTCTTTCGTCTCGCAGAAGTCCTCAATTTGGATGGCACCAAATTGCTTGACATCGCAACAGAGCAGTGGGAACCAGAACCCGCGCAACAAGCGAGCGATGCAAATCTTGAAGTTATCACGATTAGCGCGCCAGTCGGCGGGTGGCCCGTCAATGCCTATCTCTTGGTATGCAAAGCCACTGATGACGCTGCGATTATTGACACCGCTGCGCATCCAGACCTCGTTCTGGAACAGGTAGATGCCCATAACGTGAATCCGACAGCGATCCTTTTGACGCATGCCCACAGCGATCATACCGATGGGTTACCGCAGCTCCAAACCGCCGCGGGTTGCGAAACTTACATTCATACGGACGAACCCAAACCGCAGAGTAACACGCGACTCCGTGAGGTCGCACACGGCGATGTCCTCTCCATTGGTGAACTTATGGTAACCGTGGTCAATACACCCGGACATACACCAGGTGGGTGTAGTTTCCTCACGCAGAACGCAGCATTTGTCGGTGATGCGATTTTCGCCGGTTCTGTCGGGGGTCCCAACATCTCTTATCAGGCTGAGATCGACAGTGTCCGGGACAATCTACTCTCACTTCCTGACACGGTGAGGCTCTACCCAGGACACGGTCCCTCCACAACTGTTGGTGAAGAGAAATTACATAACCCGTTCTTTTAATGTTGTTGTTAAAAACCTTTCATAGTCCAGAGGCGGTTAAAATTAACCGAAAACCCGGGGAATGCCATACGGCATTCATACCGTTGATTTGTGAAGCGTAGTGGAACGGTGCCCAGATTTAATCACCAAAAAATAAAAAATTGTTCTCGTATCTGATTCAACGTTTCCTTTCGATCGGTCTATCGCTTTTAGCGGTATCGCTCCTCGTCTTTTTGATGGTGCATCTCATCCCCGGCGATGCCGCTGTCGCTATTTTGGGAGAGCGTGCTACCGAAAGAGCACTCACCGAACTCCGAGAGGAGATGGGACTGGACAAGCCGCTTTATTATCAATACGCCAAGTTCTTGTGGGATATCGCCCATCTTGACTTCGGACGCTCCTTTAAAACAAAGCAACCCGTCATTGACGAGATCAAACGTTATTTCCCAGCGACTGTTGAGCTAACCCTCGCGGCGATGGCTTTTTCGATTCTGTTCGGCATCGCTGCGGGGGTGATTGCTGCCGTCTCGCGTGGAACGTTTTGGGACTATTTTTCCATGTCCGTCTCCCTTGCTGGGATCTCTATGCCGATCTTCTGGTTGGGTTTGATGCTTATCCTCCTCTTCTCGTATTTTTTCCCGATACTTCCCAGTACAGGACGCTTAGATGTCGTCTTAGATTTGGATATCCAATCCCGTACAGGTCTTTATCTCATTGATACGCTGCTTGCTGGAAACTTTACTGCTTTTCGGAACGCCATTGCACACCTAATTCTCCCCGCGGTTACATTGGGGACTATCCCATTAGCGATTATCGCTCGGATGACGCGCTCCAGTCTACTTGAAGTCCTGAATCAACCGTATATTACAACGGCGTATGCGAAAGGCTTGTCGCGGTGGAAGGTTATCAGCAAACACGCCATGAAGAATAGTATGGTGCCTGTTTTGACGATTATCGGATTGGAATTCGGTTATCTCATGGGTGGTGCAATCTTAACCGAACATATCTTCTCGTGGCCCGGACTCGGTTCGTGGTTGCGTGCCGCCGTTGAGGCGCGCGATGTCCGTGCAGTGCAAGGCGGCGTGCTTTTCGTCGCAACGGTTTTTATGCTCGTTAATCTTATCGTCGATATGTTGTATGCCTATTTTGATCCACGTATCCGAGTGGAGGACGCCGCCAGATGAACAATTCGGTAACTGTCACCAGCCAAGGACACGTCTTACGGAAGTTGCTCCGACACCGTTCTGCGACTATCGGTGCCTCCATTATCCTATTTTTTATCGTTATTGCCATCTTCGCACCGCTCATTGCAACCCACGATCCCAGACAGGCGAACATTGTTGAGCGTCTCAGCGATTGGTCGGCAACGCACTACCTCGGCACCGATGGTGTCGGACGGGACATCTTCAGCAGGATCGTCTACGGCACTCGGATCTCTCTGCGGGTCGGACTTATCGCCATGACCTTTTCGATCGGGTTCGGCACGCTGTTCGGAGCAATCGCCGGTTATTACGGCGGTAGACTTGATAACGCTGTTATGCGCGTTATGGATATGATGCTTGCGATGCCGAGTATCCTCCTCGCGATGGTGATTGTCACGATTTTAGGACAGAGCCTCACGAATGCGATTATCGCTGTCTCTATCGTCTATATTCCCCAATACGCCCGAATTTTGCGTGCAGCCGTCCTTAAAGTGCGAGAGTTAGACTATGTTGTTGCCGCGAAGGTGATTGGGGCAAGTGACAGCCGGATCCTGTTGACAACTATTCTCCCGAATTGCATTGCCCCGCTAATTGTCCAAGCCACGTTGGGTATCGGCGCAGCGATTTTAGATGCAGCAGGGCTCAGCTTTTTAGGGCTCGGTGCGGAGATTGGCGAACCCGAATGGGGTGCGATGCTCAATGAGAACAGGAAGTTTATCCGTCGTGCTCCGCTCACTGTCACCGCCCCCGGTATCGCTATTTTCCTGATTGTCTTAGGTTTCAATCTCCTCGGCGATGCCCTCCGAGACGCACTCGACCCGCAGATAGATTGAGGATTTCAACATCGGATTCCCGAAAAACCTTTGCAAATTTTTCTAATCCGTTGTATACTCTCTACGGCAAAGTTAATAGATCACGAAAGAGGAACACACTCGCATGAACATACTCGTCCTTCACGGACCGAATTTGCATCTCTTAGGGAAACGCCAACCAGAAATATATGGACATCAAACACTATCAGACATCAACGCCACGCTTGATCGTCACGCTGCAGCATCACCGCATGAAATCACACTCAAAATCTTCCAGTCTAACCACGAAGGCGAACTCGTCTCTATCATCGGGGACCACATCGACTGGGCAGATGGCATTCTGATTAACCCCGCTGCCTATACACATACCAGTGTCGCCATCCGAGATGCCCTCTCTACCGTCGCACTACCAGTGATTGAGATTCACCTCTCCAACATCTATGCCCGCGAAGCATTTCGGCATCATTCTTATATATCGGCGGTTGCTGTCGGGGTCATCGGCGGTTTCGGAACCCATAGTTATACCCTCGCTCTTGAGGCAATGATCCAGATTTTGCAGCAAACGCAGGAAAGTTAAAAAATGGCAAAAAACCGATTTATACCGTTTAGTCGTCCTTGGATTGATGACACCGAAATCGAAGCCGTGAGTCAAGTGCTTGCCTCCAAATGGATTAGCACCGGCAACAGAACGCGCGAGTTTGAACGTGCTTTTGCCGAATATCTCGGTGTCAAGCACGCAATCGCTGTCAGTTCTTGCACTGCAGCGTTACACCTGAGTCTCGTTGTCGCCGGTGTTAGTAGTGGAGATGAAGTCATCACAACACCCTACACCTTTACTGCTACTGCTGAGGCTATCCGGTATGTCGGCGCGAAGCCTGTCTTTGTAGACATTCAGCCCGATACCTTGAACATCGACGTAACCCAGATTGAACAGGCAATCACACAGCGTACGAAGGCGATAATGCCCGTCCATTTCGCTGGACTTCCCTGTGATATGGACACCCTACAGGACGTCTGTCAAAGCCACAACCTCACACTCATTGACGACGCTGCCCACGCTATTCCGACTGAATACAAAGGGCAGTACATCGGCAACATCGGCGACCTATCTGCTTTTAGTTTCTATGCAAATAAAAACCTCACGACAGGTGAGGGTGGTATGATTACCACCAACAACGATGAATTTGCCAAACCCCTCCGTACAATGCGCCTCCACGGGATTGATAAGGACGCTTGGGCACGTCAATCACAGCGCGACATCTGGCGGTATGACATCGCCACCGAGGGATATAAGTACAACATGACCGATATTCAAGCGGCGATGGGGTTGTGCCAACTCATGAAGCTTAACAAACAACATGAACGCCGCCGAGATCTCGCGCGGATATATCAAAAGGAACTGGCAAATTTCTCGCAAATCAGCACACCTGTGGTACCCGATAATCCCAACGAGCATTCTTGGCACCTTTACATTATCCAACTCCCCCCCGGTGAACGCGAAGGATTTATCGGATCCCTACGCGAGGCAAACATTGAATGCAGTGTTCACTATATCCCGCTACATCTCTTTGAGTTTTATCAGAAGCAATATGGCTATCACATAGGTGATTTCCCGTGTGCTGAGGCAGCGTTTGAGCGCGTCGTGAGCCTCCCGCTTCATCCAGGGTTAACCGAAAAGGAGATTCATATCGTGATTGATGAGATAGGTAAAATTGTGGGATAATAGTCCAGTAAAATAGGTAGGCGAGTTTTGCAACTTCGCCGGTTCAGACGGTATTATCAGCCAAGTGCGCATATTCACCATAACAAAAGATGGAAACACCTAACCCGTCAAACGTCAAGCTCCATCAAATCATCCCCTCTGAGGTCTGTTTCTCGTGTGATGTCTGCTGTCGGTTTTTGGAGGCAGACAGTCCACTCGCACCTATCTTCACAGAAGCAGAGCGGGAAAAGGTTATCGTAGCGGGTGCGGAGCCCTCACTGTTCCGTCCACAAGCCGATGGAAAAAGCGCGCAGATTCAACTAAAACCCCACAAAGATTTCTACATCTGCGCCTTTTTTGACCCAGAAACGAGCCACTGCACTATCTATCCAATCCGACCACTGGATTGCCAACTCTATCCGTTTGCCCTAATGTGCAGTGAGGACGGCAGCGAGGTTGTCCTCGGTGTGGATACCCTCTGTCCGTTTGGTGAGGAACACCTCGAAACAGATGCCTTCCAGCGACACATCCGCGATGTCATCAATTACGTTGAATCTGAAGAGATTACCGCGCAGATCGCCGCAAACTGGCGGATCATTGGTGACTACCAAGACACCGTGAAGATTGTCCATACCCTGAGTAGGAGCGAGGTCCTGACTGCCATCCTTCAAACAAGTTAAAAAATGAAACTGCAGCCCTTGACACTCGATGATAAGCCAATGTTTGACACATACACGCGTCGCACATATCCCGGTTTGTCAAGTTATGCGTTTGCTCCGTTGTATATATGGCGGGATCACTTCACGTTTTATTGGGGAGAATTGGCAGGATATCTATGTGTTTTCGCAAAACAGAACGACGACTATTTTATGCCAATTTTACCGATACCCTACGAAGTCGGGAGTTGTCGTTATTTGAAAGTGGTGCGTGAGGCGTATCAGTTTATGTTGGCATCGAGTCGAAACCCGTACATCGTCCGAATCGAAAACGTTCCGAAGGAGATGCTCTCTCTCTTTCAAGAGAATGGATTTTCTGCTACTTTGAAAGAGACGGAATATCTCTATGAAACGGAGACACTTAGCCGACTAAGCGGGGACCGCTACAAGAGCAAACGGAGTGCCTACAATGCCTTTGTTGCACAACACCCGTCGGTAACACTCACGCCTTATTGTTCTGCCGATCGCGATGCCTGTTTTGCCCGCTATGACGCATGGCGAACCGAACGTGTGTCACAATCTGAAGATGAGATCTATTGTGCGATGCTTGATGATTCGCGGACCGCACACCGAACCGCTATTGCGGACACAGGCGCACTCGGACTTATTGGTAGAGTTGTTCGTATCAATGGAGAAATTAAAGGGTATACCTTCGGCTATCCGCTAAACGGAGATACATTTTGTGTGTTGTTTGAAGTCACAGACCTCTGCACAAAGGGGCTGGCGCAATTCATCTATCGCGAATTCTGTCGTGAATTAGTCGAGACTTACAGATGGATTAACGCTATGGACGATTCTGGATTAGAAAATCTAAGGCGCGTCAAACGTTCCTATCACCCGACTCGGCTGATGCCATCGTATAATATCGTGAGTTCGCAAACCGTCCCGAGCCAAGAGTAAGAGATATGAGAGCATCACTTATCTTTCTCCACGGCTATTACGATCTACGCTATCTCGATTTTTACCGTTCCGAGATTGAGCGCGCAATAGAGAGCCGTTTTCCGCTTATCTGTGCTAACGGCGGCATCCGTATCTTTGACGAATTAAATCGCCGTTCAGAGACGCGCCTTGTCCCGGATGTACACATAGGGGATATGGACTCGGTTTCACATCGGGGTTCCGAACCCCTCTCACAAGCGAAACAGACTGTTCAGAAGTGGGTTGGGCAGACAGACAAAGATTGGACAGATGGGCAGCTCGCTGTGGATTACGCATTGAAGGAATACGGCTGCCGACATATTATCATCTACGGCGGGTTACCGCGTCCCAACGCGTATGAAACCGACCAGTTTCTCGGAAACCTAAAACTGATGCGTTTTGGGCATTATCGGCTTTCCTCGGATGAACCCTACAGTGCTGAGATGCGGGATCCGAGACAAACGATCCATTATGTTTTATCGGCGATACAGCTGCCTCGAAAAAACAGCGGATTGCAACGGGTTTCACTCATCGCCGATGTTCCGAACGTTGTCGTAGAAACGAGCGAGAATCTGCGTTGGGACTTAGCATCGTTACACATCCATCCCGACTTAACAAACGCGCTCCGCAACGAATTTATAGAAGGCGCGGAATCGGCAACGCTCAAGCTGATTGACGACTCCGCACCTGTTTACGTGATTCACAACTGGTAGATTTAAAATCCCTCGCCGGTTCAGCGTGTACCGAGTACCGACTTAAGCGTTTCCGTGTCCAAGTTCCCTCCACTCATGACCATCACCACGTTTTTGCCTGCAAGGCTATCCGTAAGTTTATGTGCTGCTGCAAGGGGTGCCGCCCCGGCACCTTCTGCCAAATTATGTGTCCAGCGCAACGCCAGACGCATACCTTCCGCCAGTTCCGACTCACTCAACAGCACAATGTCGTGAATGCCTTCTTTGATGATGGAGAGTGGCAACGGGAAGGGGGCACGTGTCGCTATGCCGTCTGCAATTGTATCGCAGGAATCGGTTTCTATACGCTGTCCGGCTTTCCACGAGCGGTAGATAGCGGGTGCGTTTTCTGCTTGCGCACCGATGACTTTAACGTTTGGGTTAATCGCTTTGGAAACAGTAATCGCGCCACAACAACCGCTTCCTCCACCGATAGGTACAATGATCGCATCTACATTCGGAAGGTCCTCAAAGATCTCAAGCGAATAGGTACCGACCCCGTGAAAAAGTGCCGGTTCCATGCACGGATGCACGTAATAGAGTCGGCGTTCCTGTTGGAGTTTTTCGCACAATTCGAGTGCCCCGTCAAAGTCTACCCCGTGCTCAATCAGTTCTGCGCCGAAGGCGCGCATCGCACTGTTCTTCTCTGGATTATTTCCGTATGGCACAACGACTGTTGATTTGACTCCAAACTGTGCTGCGGCATAGGCAATAGACTGACCGTGATTCCCGCGGGTTGCTGTAATTACCCCTTTTTCGCGTTGTACTTGTGGCAGATGATGCATGAAATTCAGGCCGCCACGCACCTTAAAACTACCTGTCGGGTGATGATTTTCATGTTTGATATACGCTTGGAATCCGAGACGCTCGGACAATTCGGGATAATGAATTAAAGGTGTCTGTTTTAAAAAACGTGCTACGACCTTTCTCGCAGCGATAATGTCTTGGAATGTAAGGGTTTTCACATTTGCTCCTTATGAATAATGAGTAGTGCCGAAAGATAAATGACTTTAAAATGCTGACTTGCCAATCTAAAAAATCTATGCTAATATGATAGCATACCTCAAACCGGCATATCAAAGTTAATCGCGGAGGAAGAAAGTATCTATGGCACAAGATTGGCACGCCACACAATTAGAAATTGATGAAACCGAGGATCTTATTGAAGTCTGTTATGAGAACGGATGGACGGATGGCCTACCAGTCGTTCCACCAACGCCTGAACGCGTCGAACGCATGCTGAGCGGCACAGACAGAGATCCAAACGAACTTATCGCCGCTGTTCCGCCAAAATGGGGCAGAGCGACTGTCGAAAAGGTTGCTATTAACGCCGTCATGGCGGGGTGCAAACCGGCATATCTGCCGCTCATCCTTACCGCTGTTGAGGCGGTGACCACTGAGCAGTTCAACCTTCACGGCGTTCAAGTCACAACCTCTCATGTTGGCCCAATGCTCATTGTCAACGGACCCGTCCGAAAACAGTTGGAAATTAACGATGGGTTTAACCTCTTCGGGCAAGGATGGCGGGCGAATGCGACGATCGGACGCGCGCTACGCCTCGTCTGTACGAATATCGGGGGCGGTTTACCGGGTGAACTCGATCGGGCGGCGTTCGGACACGCTGGGAAATATACCTGCTGTATTGCTGAAAAAGAGGAAGAGAGTCCTTGGGAACCTCTGCATGTTGACCGTGGATTCCAAGCAGACGATAGCACTGTCACCGTTTTTGCGGGTGCCGCGCCGCAACCTGTAAACGATCACGGCAACAACACCGCAGAAGGTATCCTTAACACGGTTGCTGAGAATATCGCTGCGCCGGGTAACACCGGCGGTGAAACGCTCCTCGTCATAGGCGTTGAACACGCCAAAACGATCTCTGAGGATGGCTTCAGTAAAGCGGATATACGACAGTACATCGCCGATAACACGAAACAGTACGCCGTAGATGATTTGATGCTCATGGTTGCGGGTGGACCTGCAGGCAGATGGACGATTGCTGTTCCCGGATGGGGGTCGCCAACCTCTCGTGCAATCACACGTGGACTATAGCAATTCCCTATTCGCGGTTTACTATGAGTAAGGAAATTGTTGACGCGCGTCAGACCCTTCTTTGCTAACGGCTGATTGCGAACTGTAAACCGCCTACCAGAAAATGTACTTGCAAGTTGGCAAAAAATGTGGTATCCTTAAATACACAAAATAGGAAACCAAAATCTGTTTTTTGACGTTACATTGAAGGAATATGTGCGATGGACGCAAGAACGCTGTCTCTACCAATTAGCACCCTCGATTACAAACAGCCCGTCACCGTGCCAGTCGGCTCTCCAGTTTCTGTTGCCATTGATACGATGCAAGAAAGGGGAACAGGGTGTGTCCTCGTCGTTGATGACGATGAACAGTTGGTTGGAATTATCACGGAACGCGACTTAATCCGTCACGTGAGTGGGCAGCGCGCCGCACCTGTAGATTTTAAGGTTGAACGGGTGATGACACCGGATCCAGAAACACTACGCGCCAGTGACCCGATTGCCTTCGCATTAAACCTGATGCATCTCGGGCATTTCCGGCATTTACCGCTCTGCGTCTGGGACGACCAAGGCGAAGCATACCCCATCGGAATAATTTCAACTCGCGATATTCTCGAACACATCGCTATATTCATAGAGAATCAAGATTAAGGGGCGCAACCATGCTATACGACTTAGCTATTGATGAAGAATTGGAGCAGATGGACCAAGAGGAGGCATTAAGGGCATGGGACGCACGAGAAATTCAGGTGACGCTAAAAGAGTTGATGCGACCTATTGTCACGATTGACATCAACTGCAGTGTGAACGAGGCAATTGACCTGCTCTTGGCAAATAACATCGGCGCAGCACCTGTTGTTGAAGACGGTTATCTTCGAGGGATTTTTAGTGAAAGAGATGTCCTCAACAGAATTCTCAATAAACAGGTGGGAGATCTCGACAACGTCAGCGTTAAACAATTTATGATACCGGATCCGCAGACAGCGAACCCTGATGATTCTTTGAGCACCGCTGTGCTTTATATGGCGCGGGGCCACTATCGACACGTCCCTATTGTTGATACGGAAAACCGACCGATTGGCATGGTTTCCATTCGGGACGTAATCTCTTATCTCGTTGAGGAATTTTCCCAAGAAGTTTTAGCACTACCTCCGCGGCCCGTTCGAGATGCCATGAAAGCCCGAGAAGGTGCCTAAATGTTTTAGAACTTTTCATATTGTATAGGTGCGTTTTCCATGTGCACCTATTAGAAAAAGGAAGCGATTGTGATGCGCAAGCCAGTAGAGCAAATTGAGGCGGCGACTATCTTTTTTGCTGGCGACTCGGGTGATGGGTCGCAGACCATTGGCACACAAATGACTGAGACCACTGCACTCATTGGTAATGATGTCGCCACGCTACCCGATTATCCTGCTGAAATTCGAGCACCTGCTGGGTCTTTAGCCGGTATTTCCGGGTTCCAACTCCACTTCTCAAGTGCACAAATCCATACGCCTGGTGATGTATGTGATGTTCTTGTAGCCATGAACCCCGCCGCTTTAAAAGTTCACCTTCCCAAACTCAAAGCTAACGGCATTCTTATTGTTAATACGGATAATTTCGCGCGTCGCAATCTACGTCTTGCTGGATACGAGGACAGTCCTCTTGAAGATGGCACCCTCGCAAAGTACCAAGTCTTCCCGGTCGAATTAACACGGCTCACTCGAAAAGCGCTCGAAACAACAGACCTCTCTACGCGAGAAATTGATCGGTGTAAAAACTTTTTCGCGCTCGGTATGATCTTGTGGCTCTATAACCGCTCCATGGAATATACAATGAAGTGGATAAAGACAAAGTTCGCCAGAAAGCCGCAGTATATCGAAGCAAACATTCTCGCACTCCGTGCTGGCAATACTTATTGTGAGGCTACCGAACAATTCGCTGTCTCTTATGATGTGAGGCCCGCATCCTTTGAACCTGGAACCTATCGCAACATTGAAGGAAACATGGCGACGGTGCTTGGACTCATCGCAGCTTCGCATCAGTCTGGTCTTCCCCTCGTCTACGGCAGCTATCCGATAACACCCGCAAGCGATATCCTCCACGGTCTCGCCCAATACCGGAATTTCGGGGTCGTCACGATGCAGATGGAAGATGAGATTGCAGCTGTTGGGGTCGCAATCGGTGCCGCATTTAGTGGTGCACTCGGTGTCACCGGTAGCAGTGGCCCCGGGCTTGCCCTTAAATCGGAAGCCATTAATCTCGCTATGATTGCGGAACTTCCCCTCGTGGTTTGCAACATCCAACGCGCAGGTCCCTCAACCGGAATGCCTACAAAAACCGAGCAGTCGGATCTCTTGCAAATGTTTTATGGTCGGAACGGTGAGTCTCCTATTCCTATTATCGCTCCCTCGCGTCCGCACGACTGTTTTGAAGCGGTTTATGAAGCCTGCCGCATCGCTGTGAAGTATAGGACACCCGTGATTTTCCTCTCGGACCTCTATATTGGGATGGGGGCTGAACCTTGGCGGGTTCCCAAACTTTCTGAATTGCCGGAGATTAAAGCAGGTTTTGCCGGACGTGAACATGCCCATGGGAACGGGTTTGAACCCTATCAGCGCGACCCAGATACCTTGGCGCGGCCTTGGGCGAAACCCGGAACCCCCGGCTTAGAACACCGTATCGGCGGCTTAGAGAAATCCGATATAACAGGGCATGTGAGTTATGACCCTGAAAATCACCAGCGGATGGTAGAAATCCGAGCAGAAAAAGTCGCTCGTGTTGCCGATGAAATACCGCCAACGGAGGTGTTTGGGGCACAGGAAGGGGACATTCTCCTTCTCGGATGGGGCGGCACTTACGGCGCAATCCGAACGGCAGCGGAAAACTACCGCGCAGAAGGGCTTCCAGTCGCACACGTACACCTCCGACATCTCAACCCTTTCCCAAACGACTTGGCAGATATCCTCAATAGATTTAAAAAGATTCTCATCCCCGAACTAAACACAGGTCAACTCCTTCAACTCATTCGTGCTACCTACCTTATCGATGCAATCGGATTCAACAAAGTACAGGGACAACCCTTCCACGTATTTGAGTTGGAGACTAAAGTCGACCAACTACTTAAAGAGTTAGGACACCTTTAGCCTCAAATGCCAAAGGCGGTAAACACATCATGAAAAGGAAAAGAACTTCACGGATTCCAGGTGGCGCACCTACCCTCTCCAAAAAAGATTTCGAGTCCGACCAAGATGTACGCTGGTGCCCCGGTTGCGGTGATTATTCCATTCTGGCACAGACACAACGGATTATGCCTGAACTCGGCATCCCTCGCGAGAACATCGTCTTTATCTCTGGCATCGGATGTTCAAGTCGATTCCCATACTACATGAACACCTACGGCTTCCATACCATCCACGGCAGAGCCCCAACGATCGCCTCCGGCGTAAAGATGGCGAACCCGGACCTCTCTGTCTGGGTTATCACGGGCGATGGTGATGCGCTTTCAATCGGCGGCAACCACTTTATCCATGCGATGCGTCGTAATTTCGACATCAACGTTTTGCTCTTCAACAATCGCATCTACGGACTCACCAAAGGTCAATACTCACCCACTTCAGAGCAAGGAAAACAGACGTACTCGACACCGCTCGGTTCTCTGGAGGCCCCCTTTAATCCGATTAGCCTCGCTTTGGCTTCAGGGGCTACCTTTGTGGCGCGCTCACTTGACCGAGATCCGGATCATTTGCGGACGATGATTAAGTCAGCGTTTGAACATAAAGGCACTTCCTTCATTGAAATCTATCAAAACTGCAACATCTTTAACGATGGCACTTTCTTTCAATACACAGAGAAGGACACGAAATCTGACAATACCGTATTCTTGGAACACGGCGAACCTCTCGTTTTCGGGGCAGAACGTAACAAAGGCATCCGACTCAACGGGTTCCAACCCGAAGTCGTCGAAACCACAAATGCGGACTACACCACCGATGACCTCATCGTCCACGACCAATACACCGAAGACACTACTTTAGCGAACTTCCTCGCCGGGATGAGTGACACACTTGATATGCCACATCCTGTTGGTATTTTCCGCAGTGTCCGACACCCGTGTTATGAAGATGCGATGACCAACCAGATCAACGGTGCAAAGGATCGGGTAGGTGAAGGCGACCTTGAGGCACTCCTCAATGCTGGTGAAACGTGGACTGTGTCATAGCAGGGCAGCATACGCACAGTTGATAGGCTGTCAAATTTGGTAGGATTTTGACGATGAAAATTTACATTTTAACCGATTTGGAAGGCGTTGCAATGGTATCCCGTTTCAGTCAAACCCGTGAGGAGGGGCCCCTGAAACAGGCTGCCATGAAACTGTTGACGCAGGAAGTCAATGCTGCTGTTGATGGCATTCTGGATGTGGATGCGGACGCAGATATTGTCGTCTGGGATGGACACGGGACTGGCGGGATTGATGTGCTTGATTTTCATCCAAAGGCGAAACTCATCGCGCGGGGTCCTATTCATCCACCCTACTATCTTGACGAGGGTTACGCTGCCCTCTTTTTCGTCGGACAACACGCTATGGCGGGCACTGCAAACGCGCCCTTAAGTCATACATATTCTTCTCTGTCGATTGAATACTACAAACTCAACGGAAAGATGATTGGGGAATTCGGATGCCGTGCAGCTCTGGCAGGCACGTTCGATGTTCCAACGGTTTTCATCTCTGGCGACGATAAAGCCGTTACGGAAGCGAAGCAACTCATACCCAATATCTATGGCGTTGAAACCAAACAAGGCCTCGGACAGGAACTGGCGTTACATCTATCCCCACAACGGTCGCGCGAACTCATCCGAGAAACTGCTGCGACTGCTTGTCGAAATATTACGAAGATCCCGCCCTTTAAAATTGATCCGCCCTATGAGTTTGAAGTCCGAGTGCTTGAAGGCAAGTCGATTGACAGGTACCTGGAACGTGGTGCGGTGCAGGTCGATGATCGCACAGTCAGTTGGCACAGTGATGATCTGTGTGCGCTATCTATTTAAAGTTTCTTTACCAAACCCATGCAAATCAACGTCCAATCCAGAAATTTCACACGCTTTGAAATCCAAGGAAACGTCATCGGAGAAGATGCCCTCGTCCTCAAAACGATGCTTGATCAACACATCCAAGCACTTGAGAAACAGGAGGCAACGCCGTTGCTCGTTTTCGATATGGCGAACGCCAAAACGATGGACAGTGCAGGCTTAGGTGTACTCATCACAACCAGCACCCAGATCCGTCAAATGGGGGGGCGGACAGTCCTGCTTAGCGTCAACAGAAGCATCAGACGCATGCTAATCCGGACAAACCTCATGTCGCTGTTCGATTTTCCGAAGAACCTCGGCGACGCACTGACCGATTCACTCTAATGTTTTTCTGCCTATTCCGTGTACCCCGTCCTATCTGTATTCCCACCGTATTTCAACGCATAAATCAGTAAGTTCGACATAAACCGATAGACATCCGTAGAACGCCGGAGACGCAACATCGTACGGCTTTCAATCTCCGCAGTCTCCATCGCGCACATATAGTCCTTACGATTGTAGACCACCGCTAACCGATTGTCAATCGTGATCCCTTTCTGATAAGGGAATTGTGTCGGTTGTGCGTTGTTCTCATTCCCCCAGAACACATCGCCACCCGTCGGTGGTTTCGGCAATTGATAGTAGATACTATAGAGTTCGTGATCGTGTGGTATGATTTCGAGTGGATACTCAGGAAAAATCGTTTTCAGTTCATCCGCGACAATGTGTGCGAACAGACCGTTGAAACCGCAATCGTCAAAGAAGAGCGTTCCCTCGTGTTCAAGGATATATTTCCGAAGCGCGGCACGCTCTTGAGGCGTAAAACCCACCTGTAAGGGACCGTCTTTCGCAAGCCCACGTCCGACAGTGATGTCTTTATCGTGTCCGGTCATTATGATGAGAGGGGCATCCATGATTTGCGGATTCGTGAGCGGTAAAGCACCGCCTTCAAAATTCATATCCGCTCGGATTGAGGTGTGGTCCTCCAACCACTTGATGAGCGCAGGAATAGCCGTCGGATCTTGCCACCAGTCCGAGAGCGAGTGTTTAAGCCGAATCAGCCGGATATGCCCACGAATCTCGCTGCCAGCACCTGCGAGAATACCCCCCAATTGCCCTTTCGGCATCTTCACAAGCTCCTTCAAATCGGTATCAAACCCGTCTCCTAAACCCGCTGTCGGTAGAGACCCATCAAGAAACTCCGAAAGTCCGCTGTGGGTTGTTCTTGTAGCACCTCTCTGGATCAGCGGCGCACTTTTTTCAAGCGTCGGTACTTCAGCGATAGAGGTGCCGGCAAGGTCTGCCGACGAACTGTTGGGTTGTTCAACGCTGGGCAACGTCGGCGACACCACAACCGCTGCAGGATTAAGGGCATCTGGGTCAACCTGCAGTTCTGGTATCTGCCGCACAACTGTTGCCTGCTCAGTCGGCAGCTGCCTGAGGTTCGACATCTGTTTCGGCGCAGTGACTGCCGTTTTTACCTGTGGCGTGCTAACTGTTACATTTCGGCGTGTCGGACGGAGGGGTGTGTCTGTCCGTGTCGGGCTGAGTGTGACGAATGCCGCCTCAAACGTGTCTTTGTTCAATTCCCGCTGCCCTGAGAACAGAAACGCCGCAATTAAGACAAAGAGCAGATGCAAGCCAATCGAAGCGATAGCTGCCCGACGATTATGCCGCAAGTTTTGGCTTGCAAGCTCCACGAAAAAATGCCTCTGTCTCATGGCAATCTCTATAGATGCCGCTGGATGTGTAGGTAACTCTGGGCATCTAACTCCCGATAATCCGGAATATCGTACCGATTCCCTCGAACATCCGTCACAAAAAGCCGGGCAGGGGGTACCTGTTTAATGTTCTGATTCAACCCACGCACCAAGAAGGTCACACGACCCCGCTCGGTTTTAACCTCCCACTCGTGGATACCGAATTGCTCTTTCACTCGGTAAACTTTCTGGATCGTCGGCGTAAAGTAGCGTTTGTCCAACTCCTCTTGGAGAATGTCCAGACTCTTTGCATCGAGTGCTGAGGGGTCAACGAGGATTCCGATCTCAGTATCTTCATCCGCTGCGAGCGAAATATATTGGTTTGGGTTGCTGAGCGGCATCAGCCGTCGCACGACTACGCGCAGGTAACACGCCTCTTTCCGAATTTCCAGCCGCGCCGTCCCTACCTCAGAACGCGTGAACGTAAGGGTCGCTGGGTCGAGATAACGGGGTGTAAAGTCATCCTGTTCAGACGGCACCGGGTTCACTGTCGGTGCCGCTGCAGGTGTTATTTGTTTCTCTGTATTTTCGTTCTGCATACCTATCTCTCCACTGCTTGTGCTGCAGCACGCACGTTCGCGGCTTCGCGTTGGGTTTCTACGAGTTTGTAATAGATACCTTTTTCCGCCATGAGCTCCTCGTGAGAACCACACTCAACACCTTTGCCCTTTTCAATCACGAAAAGCCGATCGGCGTTTCGGAGCGTTGAAAGCCTGTGGGCAATCGCGAAGGTTGTCCGGTTCTGAACCAACCGATCAATCGCCTGTTGAATCTTTTTCTCGGTTTCCACATCTACAGACGAGGTGGCTTCATCGAGAATCAAGATACGCGGATTGTGTAAAATCGCCCGGGCGATGGAGATGCGTTGGCGTTCACCGCCGGACAAACGTCCACCGCGTTCCCCAACTTCTGAATCGTAGCCGTCTGGGAACTTGACAATAAATTCGTGTGCGTTTGCGGCTTTCGCTGCCGTGATAATGTCCTCCATCGTGGCATCAGGATGCGCATAAGCGATGTTCTCAGCAATCGTCCCACTAAAGAGATAGGGTTCCTGTAGTACGACCCCAATCTGGCGACGCAAGTCTTTGAGATCAATCTCTTTAATATCTTCACCGTCAATCTCTAAACGTCCGGAATCGGGTGTATAGAACCGACAAATCAGATTAATAAGTGTCGATTTCCCTGCCCCTGAATGTCCGACAAGTCCGATCATTTCACCGGGTTTGACGTGCAAGTTAATATCCCGAAGCACGGGTTTGTGTGAGTCGTAACCGAACGTCATGTTGTGGAACTTAACTTCGCCAGTGATGTTCGGCATCGCTTTAAGCGTGCCGTCGTCAAACTGCTCAGGTTGTGAGTCTATGACTTCAAAGAGCCGTTCTGCTGCTGTCATCGAGCGAGAAGCCCAGTTAATCAGCGGGCTGATATAGCGCAACGGTTCGTAGAACATCATCAGGTATGCATTAAAAGCCATCAACGTGCCGAGCGTCATACTCCCGGCGATAATATTGAGACCACCGGCGTACCAAACAATCAGAGACCCCAGCTGGACTGCGAACATCAGTGGCGGATAATAGGTCGCCCAGATTAATTCGGCATTCGTTTCATAGTCGCGGGCATCGATATTCGCATCGGCGAACCGGTCAACTTCGCTCCGTTGTTGTCCAAACGCACGCACAACTCGGATACCGGATACGGAGTCGTTGACGACATCGAACAACTTTGAACGACGGCGCCATGCACGGTGCCAAAGGCTTCGCACCTTCTTCCAGAACCAACCCGCGCCAAAGACGATTATCGGAATCGGGATTAAAATGAAGCATGCCAATTGCCAGTTCATCCAGAAAAGCATCCCGCCAATTCCGAAGAAGAGGAGCAGCTCCACTGCGAGGAAGGAGAGTCCCTCTAACATGAAGTCTTGCAGCCGTTCACTGTCCTCGGTAATGTGTGAGATAACCGTTCCTGTCTTCCGTTTATCAAAAAATCGGATTGACAGATTGTGTAAATGCTGATAGACATGTGAACGGATATTCGCTGCAACGCGGAACGTCAGCCAGGCGCCCAGACGTAATCGGAAAATCGTGAAAATTTCTCGGATGATCTGTATTGCTAATAGGGCACCTACAGCGATGGTCAACGCTAACGCTGCGGGTTGAATCGCCCGAAAAATGCTTCCTAACTGCGTTGCCGATCCTTCTTGTGCAGCGGTGGTCGCGTCGTTCAAAAGTAGAATATCGTCAATCAGGATGCGAGAGAAATACGGTGGTATAAGCGAAATGAGCGTGCCAGCAATCACGAATACCATGAACAGAATTGCTCGACCCCGATACGGTTGTATGTAGGTCAAAATCCGCAGCATCACCTTGTGTTTCTTGGTACATGCCGGGCACGGTGAGAACTCATCTGGCAACAGCAAGCCGCACGACTGACAGAACTGCTCCTCTGGCTTATAGTCCCATATAGGTGCTTCATCGCGTTTCCCTTTTCGGAACTCAATCTCGTCTCCGATAAATCGAGCGACGAACCCGAACTTTGAGGCGTAACCACTTGAGTAACGGATGAGATCGACAGTGCCTTCCTCTGTTTCCAGTACCAAGAGACCGGCATCCACAACGATTTCTGCACGAATTCCCAAGACATTCTCATAAGGGATGTAGTGGAGCACCTCACCTTCGCCTGTTACAGTAAAAATTGCTGCGTCCGTTAGCACGAACCACTCTTCACCGTAACTACCGGATGCGTTTACATCACTTTGGACAGCAAATCGAATCTGTTCTGGACGAATATCTAATTTTTTTAGGGTTTCTTTAATTAAATCGGGTATCGGGTCAAGCGTACCCGTTGGTGTCTCTGCAGTTGACATTCCTTCTCTCTACCTCCGTTCTTATTTCCCGGGGGTCCGTGCGTCCGGATACTTCCAAAGGTTTTTGCGATCAATAGACTTCCAACGGGTAGCATCAACACGTTGAACAGCAAATATCTTCCGACCACACCTGCACCGTACGTCGTGGACGTGTCCACTTGAGCAGGTCTTTCTCTCAACGAAGTCTATACTTTCTTGATGGACGCGATAACCGTACCTACACGAATAGCAAACCAAATACATCATAAATCTCCCAATCTGCTGTGTTTCCGAATACTGGACACTATCCTTTATAAAAACCCGTCTCCCACAATTTAATTCAAAAAAAATACGACACAATTTCTCCTAACTGCTAATCACCAACCACCAATCACTAATCGCTAACCACTAATAGAATGCTTCTCCAAAACCGCATCGTCCAATTCAACGCCAAGTCCTGGCTTCGTTGACGGAATAATATATCCATCTGCCCACTGTATCGGTTCCTTGAGGATGTCGGTATGGAAGCCATCCCATGTATGGATACCTTCTTGAATCAGGAAATTCGGACTACAGACATCCAACTGAATATTCGCCGCGCCACCGATGGGACCGCCATACAGATGCGGTGCTATCTGCGCGTAGTGTGCTTCTCCCATAGACGCAATCTTCTTCGCTTCAAGGATACCACCTGTGATTGTCAAATCCATCTGCAAGATAGATGCTGCCTGTTGTTCCAACAGGTCCACAAACTCATATTTCGTCAGCAACCGTTCTCCAGTAGCAATCGGAATACTCGTGGATTGCGCGACGCGTGCCATCTCTTTGATATTTTCAGGGGGTAAGGGTTCTTCAAACCAGAGCGGATCATAAGGCTCAACGCGTTTTGCGAAACGGATTGCGCTGTTCGTGTTGAATTGTCCGTGCGTGCCAATAAGAATATCGCACCTATCGCCAACGGCATCCCGAATCCCTCGGATAACACTCTCGGCGTAGTCCAATGTTTCCAACCTATCGGCGGTATTCGGATCGACCGGATCGAACTTGACAGCAGTGAACCCTTTTTCAACATAAGAGAGGGCGAGTTCCCCGGTTTCTTCAGGAGAGGCACCGCGTCGCCATTGCAGTAGATAGGAATAGGCGCGTAGCTTCTCATGGAACATACCCCCCAACAGGTTGTAAATCGGCTGATTCAACGCCTTGCCGACAATATCCCAACATGCCATCTCAATCGCGCTCATTGCTGGACTCGTCAGTGGACCGGAGTGCCGCACACACGGTCCCTCGTAAAGCGTAGACCAGATCCGCTCAATCCGAAACGGATCTACGCCAATCAGGTAGCGTTCTCCCCAATCTTTAATCAGCTCGATAACGACATGGTTCAATTGGGTATGATAGGTACATTCGCCTACCCCTTCAATGCCTTCATCCGTTATCAGTTTGACAAAAATCCAACGCCTTCCACCCCAATGCGGTGGTGGTACATCAACGAGATACGTTTTCACATCAACAATCTTCATCTTTTTAACTTTCCTTACGGTTCGTTGCGGGTGCCTTTGCAGTATGAAAAATCACGGATTCCACCAATAGGTCATTTTGCCAACTACAGTCGTATCCAACAATCCTGTTGACACACTGTCTGTCCCGTATGTCTGATTGAAAACAAAATAGAAATCACTACCGGGTCGATAGACATAGTTAACTAAGAAATTCGTTGTAACCAAATTCCGATCACTGTTCCATTGGACGTAGAGTTTCGTAAAGAGGTCTGTCGAAAAGGAGTAGACGATACGTCCGCCAAAGACATTCGTATTGAAAGACCCTTCTGGGAGTGTGACGCGGTTAAACTCGTATCTCGGTTCGACGCTAAAGCGTCCAGCGAAACGAAGATCGAGACGTAGGTCAAAGCCGCGGCGAGTGCCGTTATAGAAGTCCCCGATATTGAACCCAAACCGTCCGTTGAAGACCTGTCCCTCAGCGTTGAGCATGAGGCTATAGTTATTGTAGCTGTACCTCCCGGGCGGGATGATAATTCCTTCCCGAATTTCAAAGTCTTCGGTGAGATGCTCAAAATTCCTGTAGAATCGGAGACCGCCCCAACCGTTCGTCTCCAATTCAAGCCATGTGCTCCAGATGAAGGTGCGCGTCTCTAATTCGTTGTCTGAATTGAAGATGAGATCGAGTTCCGGTCCAGCCCACAACCGCCGAAACCCGAACCAATGGAGGTAAGGCGTAGCGCGCGCCTCCCCGCGAAACCAACGTGAACCGGTCCGATAGACATAGCCGACCTCGGGGTTGAAATCATCACCGATATCGGTATAGGAGGCGTTCAATCGCCCGACTTCGCTCTGCCAATTTCCGCCGAAATATAACGCATTCGCGTTCCCACTCGTCAAAGCGGTATTATCCGGGGCGGCTTGTCCGTTGAGCGGGTCGTCCTGGGTTTCATTCGGTTCAAAAGTGCGTGCCCAGAGTCCGCGAAAAGTCATATTGTCGATCGGACGATAGATAAAATCAAGACCTGTTGCGCTATTGTATGCCGCAGCATCTTGTTTGTTAATCGCAATCATACCGACGCTTGAACCCGCAAAGAGATCCCGTCTCAGGCGCAGCACCGAATAGTTGGTCCTACCAAGGTCTACCGCGTCCGTATCCTCGGTAGCGTCGGCTGCATACTTATCTGTGAGAACATCCAGTAGCCCGACGCTAAAACCTCCGACTTTACCGGTAACTTTTCCGCCGCCCATAATCGGGATGGCGTGTCCTTCTTCAATACCGATGCGGCGACTGTAAAAAAGAAGGAGCGGTGGTGGCGCGTTAAAACTCGTCCGTGGGATACCAAAATCGAAGATCCCCGCACCTTCTAAAAAGAATTGCCGTTTTTCAGGAAAAAAGAGACTGAACCGCGTTAAATTCGCTTCCTCCTGATCCGCCTCAACCTGTGCGAAATCTGTGTTAACGGTGAGATCTGCGGTGAGATTTGAGGTGAGCCCCACCTTCATGTCTGCCCCTAAATCGTATACACCAAATATCCCATCTTCCTCTGTCCGAGCGACACCTGGAAGGAAATAGGGCAGAAACTCAATATTCCGACGTTGTGAAATCCCAGATAAACCTGTGAGTGTCCCCAGCTGCGTTGTTCGATAGCGCGCAAGGAAACTATATGCGGCGGGTACGGGTGCCCATGTGCCTTCTTCCTGAGTTTTCTGAATCCTGCGTCCAAGGTTTAGCCCCCACGTCAACGCCTCTTCGTCCTTAAATCTGAGTTGACTGAAGGGGATGGCGATTTCTGTCGTCCAATTATCGCCGTTAATTTTTGCGCGACTGTCCCAGACGGCATTCCAGTTCTCATTTCGGCTGTCCCCGCTATCCATTATCGCAGCATCTTCCCGTGCACCGAGCGGATTGACTCGAAAAAAGAACCCGCTGCGTCGGTCGTTGTAAGTATCCAACATCACGAAGACATTGTCGTTGTCCCATAACATCGCGTCGCGTCGCATCTTATTCGCAACAATCTTCGCGCGTTCAGGTTCGCTACAAACAAAACCGAAATAGATGTGCCTGTCGTCATAAAGAATCCGAACCTCTGTTGTTTCTGTCAGCGACGCGCCCGCGTCGGGTTCATATTGAATAAATTGACGGATAGGGGTCGCTTTCTGCCAATTGGACTCTGTAAGTTCTCCATCAATCTCGACACTTTCGTAAGTCCGATATGCCTCTGCCCGAAGTGCTTCTGTTTCAGCGTACACGCCAGCACTGAGGCAAAAAAGGAGTAGCATCGATAGCCATCTACATAGATAATCCATGGTATACTAAAGTAGGCGTTTGCAGGGCAAGGTTTAACTTGCAGGTCTCGCCAAAAATAACCTCCGTGCTTCTCTTAAGCTTTTTTCTATTATACCACATTTACTGAAATTCTGCATGTCTTATCTGTGAGTGATGCCTAGGGAATATTTGACATTCTTTGGAATTTGTGATATATTATTATGGATATTCATTTGGATTTTTTCAAACAAATGTTACTGCTGAAGATATCAAAGAATAGGTTAAAAAAGCAGGACACTATTGGAGGAAATATGAGTAAGGAAAGCAAGTGCCCGATGATGAGCCACGCTCACGCACAGGGCAGTGTAGCGAACCAACGCTGGTGGCCGAATCAGTTGAACCTGAAGGTGCTTCACCAGAACCCGCCTGAGTCCGATCCGATGGGCAAGGATTTCAACTACGCCGAGGCGTTCAATACACTCGATTTGGCGGAACTGAAACAGGACATTGAGCAGGTAATGACGACATCGCAGGAGTGGTGGCCCGCCGACTACGGGCACTATGGCCCACTCTTCATTCGGATGGCGTGGCACAGTGCAGGCACGTACCGTATCCACGATGGACGCGGGGGCGCAGCCTCTGGCACAATGCGTTTCGCGCCCCTCAACAGTTGGCCCGACAACGCCAGTCTCGACAAAGCACGCCGACTGCTCTGGCCCATCAAGCAGAAGTATGGTCGGAAACTTTCATGGGCAGACTTGATGATCTTCACGGGGAACTGTGCCTTGGAGTCAATGGGTCTCAAGACCTTCGGGTTTGCTGGCGGACGAGAGGATGTCTGGGCACCTGAAGAGGACATCTATTGGGGCTCTGAGACCACATGGCTCGGTGACGAACGCTATACCGGCGACAGAGACTTAGAGAAACCGCTCGGTGCCGTCCAGATGGGTTTAATCTATGTGAATCCACAGGGACCCAACGGGAACCCAGACCCCGTCGCTGCAGCGATAGACATTCGAGAGACGTTCCGTCGTATGGCTATGAACGACGAGGAGACGGTCGCCCTTATTGCTGGCGGACACACCTTTGGTAAAACACACGGTGCTGCGGATGCAGATGAGTACGTCGGTCCCGAACCCGAAGGCGCCAGCCTTGAGGAGCAAGGACTCGGCTGGAAGAACACTTTTGGCAGCGGCAAAGGTGTCCACACAATCACCAGCGGATTAGAGGGGGCTTGGACGGCTACGCCGACGAAGTGGGATAACAGCTTCTTTGAGAACCTGTTCAACTACGACTGGGAACTGGAGAAAGGTCCTGGCGGCGCGTGGCAGTGGACTCCCAAAGATGAATCTGCACAGGACACCGTGCCGGACGCTCACGATTCCTCGAAGAAGCACGCACCGATGATGCTCACGACCGACCTTTCTCTGAAGGCGGATCCGATCTATGCGGAGATTTCCAAACGCTTCTACGAGAACCCGGCAGCGTTCGCAGATGCCTTTGCGAAGGCGTGGTACAAACTCACCCACCGCGACATGGGACCCCGCACACGATATATCGGTGCCTTGGTCCCAGAGGAACAGCAATTGTGGCAAGACCCTGTCCCTGAGGTCGATCATGAATTGATTGGAGAACAGGACATCGCTGCCCTCAAGAGTAGGTGTCTCGAATCAGGACTCTCCATTTCCCAACTGGTCTCGACCGCTTGGGCATCTGCGGCGACATTCCGCGGCACTGACAAGCGCGGGGGGGCTAACGGGGCGCGCATTCGCCTCGCACCGCAGAAGGATTGGGAAGTCAACAAGCCGTCCGAACTGCAGGAGGTCTTTCAATCCTTGGAGGCGATTCAAAACGAATTTAACGGATCGCAATCCGACGGGAAGAAGGTCTCGCTCGCTGATCTGATCGTTCTCGCCGGGTGTGCAGCGGTCGAGTCGGCTGCGCAGAACGCTGGTGTTGACGTGGCGGTTCCCTTTGCCCCAGGACGCACGGACGCGTTGCCAGAGCAGACAGACGTAGAATCGTTTGCTGTGCTTGAACCGACAGCCGACGGATTCCGCAACTACCTCGCGAACGGACACGAGAGAACAGCCGAAGAGTTGCTGGTGGATCGGGCACAAATGCTGACGCTCACCGCACCTGAGATGACGGTTCTCGTTGGCGGCTTGCGTGTCTTGAATACAAACGTTTGTCAGTCCGGATTCGGCATCTTCACTGATCGCCCCGAATCGTTGACGACTGATTTTTTCGTGAATCTACTGGATATGAATACCGAGTGGTCGGCAGCGGCTACATCTGAGAATGTCTTTGAGGGGCGCGACGGCTCAACGGGTGAAATCAAGTGGATGGGAACCCGCGTCGATCTCGTATTTGGCTCAAACTCCCAACTCCGCGCTATTGCGGAAGTTTACGCTTGTGATGACGCGCAAGAAGCGTTTGTACATGATTTCGTGGCTGCATGGAACAAGGTCATGAATCTTGATCGCTTCGACCTCGTCTAATCTTGACGAGATAGAAATTGGGGCGGTGGCTGCGTGGAATTCTCACGCGCGCACTGCCCCAATTTGTTTTGCATGGTCATTAAAGCGAACCGCTCTTGACTTTTTTCTCAAACGTGTTATCATTTCCCTATGAAGAACGATAAAAAAACAATCTTCGGTTGGTGCATGTACGACTGGGCGAATTCAGCCTATATCACCACCGTGATCGCCGCTATATTGCCGAATTACTTCGCAAAAGCCATTATAGGCGAAGCAGGTGTCGATATCCTTGGTATGAATATGACGGCTACAACATTATGGGGATATATGTTGGGAACAGCGGCGTTCTGCGTCTTCCTCTTTGCCCCGGTACTTGGAGCGATTGCCGATTTTTCCTCAGCAAAAAAGAGATTCCTTATAGGCTTTGCGTATATAGGGAGCCTCTTCGCAACGATGCTCTATTTTTGCAAGTCTGGCGATGTAGGATTGACTGTTGTGTTATTTCTCGGTTCTCAAATCTGCTTTGTCGGCGGTAATGTTTTCTACGACGCATTTTTACCGCGGATCGCCTCTGAAGACAAAATGGATGCCGTCTCTGCCAGAGGCTATGCTTTCGGGTATGTTGGCGGATCGCTCCAGTTTGCCGTTGCACTCGTGCTTGTCGCTATGCAAAAGACCCCAGAAGAACAAGCGATGGCAGCGCGTATCGGGATGGCGATGACGGGTATATGGTGGGCAGGCTGGACATTATTGACAATGAAATACCTAAAAGAAGAAAAAACGCCATACCAACTGCCAGAAGCCTACCGCAACCGACCGAAAGTACTGGCATATCTCACCCTCGGCATCAGTCGGACGGTTTCAACTGCGAAAAGGGTCGGACGCTTTAAACACCTTACGCTCTTCCTCGTCGCCTATATGATTTACAACGACGGCATCCACACCGTCACGAGCATGGCGACAATCTACGGCACTGAAGAGTTAAAACTTACAGCAACATCACTGATGGTGACGCTACTGTTGGTACAAGTCATTGCAATCGGGGGGGCGCTGCTATTCAGTCGATTGGCTGGTCGTATCGGCGCGAAACGGTCTGTGATGTTGGCATTAGTCCTATGGAGTGGCGTCGTTACCTACGGATATTTCATCCACACCGCAACGGAATTCTTCGTTTTGGGTATGATTGTTGGAATCGTCCTTGGTGGAACGCAGGCACTGAGCCGTTCCTTGTATGGGGCGATGATTCCAGAAAACGCCAGTGCCGAGTTTTACGGGTTCTATTCCGTTTTTAGCAAGTTCTCATCTATTTGGGGGCCCGTAACTTTCGGCGTTATCAAACAGATTACCGGCAGCGCCCGCCTCTCGATTATCTCGTTGATGGTTTTCTTTATCGTCGGGTTAATTCTGTTAGGATTTGTGGATGAGGAAAAAGCGAAAGCGGATAAACTGGCGTTCCAATTTAGCGATTAAAATAGAAAGGCGAGGTTTCCTAACCTCGCCAGCGTCACAAACTAACTGCTAATTCGCCAACTCAAAAATAATCGGAATTTCAAGCCGTAAACTGAGTCCCTCTTGTTCTTCAGGGAACGGTGGATAAGGCACGGCATTTCGGACAGCCGTAAGTGCAGCATTGTCGAGTGCTTTTGATCCAGACGAAATAGTGACTTCTGGATTCCGAACAGTCCCATCCTTGAAAAGCGTGAACCGGATCGTTGCAGCGGCACCGTCGTCCAAACTTCGGACGCGTGGTGGAAAACGTTGCACCTGTTTAATCCGGTCTCGGACGGCTTTTAGGAACTCATTAAACGACTGTTTCGCATCTCCCAAGTTCATGGAAGCGAGCGCAAGATTTCCGGAGTCATTGAATTCAGTCTGCGCGAGATTTGTTCCTATATCCAGCCTTGAAACTAAACTCGTATTTTCAAACTTCGGCACCTCAAACTTCGGCATCGTTGTAACAATAGTTGCCTGTCGAGATTCAGAGAACAGATTCCGGCCAATCCCCGCTGTACTCGGTGCCACCACCGGGCGTGTAGGAACGTCGTTCGCAGGTAGTGTAAATCGGGCGTTGCCTACTGGAATTTTAGCACTCGTCGTGACAACTTGTCCCTTAGGCGCGCGGACTTCGGAGAACTTCGGTTTTGTGGGTTTTCGTGTTGCCCGAGGCGGTGTTCGGCGTTTCGGTTCCGGTTTCGAGGCTTCCAGAACGACACTGTCTACTTTGTCTTTGTTTGGGTTTAACACGGTTTTCTGCACAAAATAGATCGCCCCGGCGATAATCCCGATTACATGCAATCCAATGGCAAAACTACCCGCAATCCGCATTGCTTTCTTTTTCCGTTTTTGCGCGGCTTCTCGATTCTGCCGCTGCACATCGACAATTGTCCTCATATTCTTCTTCTCCCGTTCCTTTCAGGATCCTGTAGGCGTGCTATATCAGTAATTACTCTTCGTAACTCAGTAACTTGCATCTGCCGTTTTTAACAACGACCGAACCGAGTATTTCCAGCTCTTGTTTCTCCCCAGCAGCGTTCTGTAACGTCAAAACGGGCCCACGCAAAAGATGGAATCCGTCATAGTTTTCTTGCGGTTGATCGAAGCGGATACTCACAAACTGTAGGTTCTGCCCACCGTAGCGATCCATCCACTTTCTCATACCGATGTTACATTTCGTATTCAGGTTTGACCATGCAAAATCCCCTGGAAAATTGCTCGGCGGACGGCTCGCTGGGAATGCCGGCCAAATCCACGCAAGATATTCTTGGCGTTGGACCCGTAGGCGGTTCAACTGTTCAATGTCTTTTCGATTTAATGCGTCAACGACCGCTAGACCGAGTTGGTCTGGTGAGGCGAGACTCTCTTTCCATACGGATGTCTCACACCCAACCCAGCTGCTCCAAATGCACAGCAGGCTTAGGAAAATGTAAGATATATAAATAGTGCGTTTACTAATTCTGTGCACTCGTTGTCCATCCGGTTGTCCAGTTGTTGGACGGGCTCACACCACCGATGAAGTTAACGTTTTCAAAGAAACCATCAGCGGGTGGGGCTGCGGGAGAAACCGCGGAGGCACCCGCGCCAGGTGTGAAATTGGGAGCACGCTTATTGAAAGGTGCCGCCAAGTTCGGATCCGTCTCTTCGTTGCCGTTGGTGGCTGCAAAAGCGGCTTCATCAAAAACGTCGTCGTCTTTTTCGTCGCCAAAGTTGCCTTTGCCGTTCTCAAAGAAGATACTGTTTTTGACAACTAGTTTCCCACTATCTGCTTGGGCATGCGTCGCTGCGTTGTTGATATCCAGGCCGACTTTATTGAATCCAGTAACAATGAAATTTGCGAATATGCCAGCGGCACCTTCACGAATCAGCATACCGTTATCGCTCTCTGGACCTGACGGATCGCCGACGAGCGTCGCATTGTAGATCGTCGCAGCCGAACGCGGGGTCGCTTCGTTATCTTTACTGCTATTATCAACTTCAAAGCCGTTATCGGCATCATCACCATACTGCTGTACCACGAGGAATTGCGCTTTGCCCGTCCAACCGTCTGTCCAGTCGAAGGAATCATCACGCGCCCCAGTAACAATGACGTATTTAAGGTTGACTGTGCCGCCGAACATTTCAACGCCGTCATCTTGATTCATGTGGACTTGGACGTTCTCAACGATCGTACCCGATCCAACGCCTTGGAAGGCGATGCCGTTGAGTTCGTTGTCAGGGCTAAATTCAATACCTGCATACTCAACACGGACGTAACGAAGCACGCCGCTGCTATCCGCAGGGTTATTTCCACCGAACGCACCCGTGTCCCCTTCACCGAACGTTACACCTTGATTCGTCGGAGCGTTCCCATTGATAATCAAACCACCCCACTGCCCACGCGCACGACTGCCGATGGCTGCATCACTGGACATAACAATCGGTGCATCCGCTGTACCTTGTGCCATAATTTTAGAACCTTGGGCGATGATGAGTGTACCGTTGGTCGCTTGCTCACCAAAAATTTGAACGCCAGCCTCGATGGTTAAGGTCGCACCGCCTTCAACAAATACAGCACCGCGTAGGAGGTAATCGTAAGCCGATGTGAGCATTTTATCCGCATTTAGTCTACCTTCAAGGACAACCACTTGCCGTCCATCGACCTCAAGAATTGTTTCTTCAGGGACGAATGCTTCTTCGGTATTTTCGGTATCTTCTGCGTCGCTACCACAACCGACGAATGCCAACGTCAATCCGACGGCGAAAATGGAGACTACCTGAAAAAGCCAATTTTGATATAGGCCCTTCGTCCTTGTGGATGCGAGGGACAATCCAATATTTAACATTAGCCAACTAAGCTCCTTTTGTGTTTTTTCTCTGCCTAACCAAAACGGAGAGGCATCAATGTTTGCGATCCAATTATACATGTTACGCTAACTCTGAATCGCTGTTGTCTATTTATCTCGTATTTAAAAATACCTATAAATTGTTGCATAAAAATGACCTTGTTATGATTTTTTTTCCCTTGTTAGGAGGGATTCCCAAATCCCGACTACTGACTACTGATCGCTGGTTGCTGACTGCTAACTGCTACAAATCGTAGCTGATCCCGAACGCAAACGCTCTCCCGAGTTTATACCGAACGGATGTCGCTTCGCCTTGTTTGAAATACACATTCGGATCCAGTAGATTTTTCGCCGAAAAGTTAACCTTGAAATAATCAGCAACGACTCGACTGAAACTCACGTCCAGTTGACCGCGCGGTTGCTCGTAGACATCCGGTACACCGTGATTGCCCACCTCGGAGAGTCTACGTCCAAAGATATTATACGCAATCGCGCTTGAAATACCCCAGTTCGGTGCTTCATAACCCACAGACACGTTGACGATATAAGGACACTGCCCTTGTAGTGGACGCTCAGAAGATGTCTGAATACCGACATCCGGGAGTACCACCTGCGAAGAGATTAACGCTGCGTTTGTGTTAATCGAGAAGTTGCGCAACGCCGGTGTAATCACTCCCAAATTCTGACGGGCTTCTAACTCCAAGCCGTAGTTGTTCGCAGCATCAGCATTTTCATAAGTGATTCGGACTTCTGCCTGCGGTTGCACAATCTGTTCAATCGGTTTTTGGAATCGTTTATAGAAGGCACTGACGGCTAAAACGCCACCTATCTGTGGGAACGCCTCCCAGCGGAAATCGTAGTTATCAATCTGCGTCCGATCGAGTTCTGGGTTCCCGAGGATTGTTCTACCGCCGACGAAATCTGTAAATTCAAACGGTGCGAGTTCTCGGAAATCTGGACGTGTAATTGTCCGAGATACTGCGAGACGTAAATTCATCCGTTCCGTTAAGCGATACATTAAGTTCGCACCCGGCAGTAAGTCAAACGTTTCCAAATCTGCTACAATCGGTTGTGCTGAGGCGGAGAACGGGTCGTAAGTCGTAACCTTTTGCGCTGAAGATTCCAATCGCGTTCCCATCATAAACTGCCATTTCGCGCGAATCGACATATCAAGCATCAGGTAGCCTGCGTAGATAGCGTGATCTGCAAGATAGTTATCAGTCGCACGCGTCGATTCTCGTAATTCAAAGACGCGAGGGGCGATGTTTTGGGTTTGGAAAAGGATTTCCGGTTGCGCAGATAGATCGACGCTCGTGTCTACTCGGTCAGAAGGCAAGAACCTGAAGCGACGGGCATCAAACGTACGGGATCTGTCCCGTAGGAGTCCACCAAATTTGAAAAGACCTTCAGTGCCGATCGGAATTTTCCAGTCAGCACGGGCGTTGTATTCGTTGTCCTCAAGGTCGAAGAAGAATCTGCTACCGCTATGTGTTACATCGCGAAAGGTATATGTGCCGTCGCCGCGATCTTCGTAGATATTTTCGCGGGTATCCGGTTCATCTCGCGAGGCGCGGGAATATGTAAGCCGCCACTCCATAGAGACCTCCGGCTGCTCTGGACCCGCCTCCAGTTCAGGTTCACCGAAATTGAATTCGTGTGTACCCGCGAGTTGTCCTGAGAAAAGTTGACGTTCAACATAGCGCAGACGCGTACTCCGCATATCCGTATTTCTGTCGGCGTTGAAACCTTCCCACGTCCGCGTCTCATCTTCGGCGGTATGCGTGAAAAGCGTTCTCACACTTAATTGATGTTCGGGCGAGAAGCGTAGACTTCCGTTCAACACACTGCCCCAGTCTACTTCATTGCCACTCCGTTCAATGTTATAGGAAGTCACGGGTGAAAGCGTCTCGTTGAGACCGATACGGAAGACGTTGCGCACCTGTGTGCCGTAACTATGGCTATTCCCGTAAGAGATTACCCCTAAATAGCCGAACTCTTTACCGAAAAGGGTATTACTATTACCGAGACTGAATTTGTAACCTTGGTTAACTGGGATGGATTGTCGTTCCGGTGACCAGACGTTGTCAAAGGATTGTCCAAACTCTTGAATCTGTTCCGCGGTGAATCCTAACGGTGTAAAACGACCCCGTTCCCGAATCGGTAAACCCGCCGCACGCGTTTTGACAATAGACGGCAGGGCTCGCGAACCGTCGTCGAATCCGAGAAAATCGAGACCACCGCCCGGGTATGTCAAACCGTCTGCCCCAGTCGCTTGTGTGTTAAAACCGCTCGACATTGATAGCGACATCGTTAGTTCTTCGGGAAAGTCTTTGGTGAAAACTTGAACCGAGCCACCCGCGAAACCGCCAGGCTGATCCGGTGAGAAGGTTTTCACCGTCTGTAAACTTGCCAGAAGGCTTGCCGGGAATATATCCATCGGCACGACCCGTCGGTTCGGTTCAGGACTCGGAATCTCGACATTGTTAAGGAGGGTATTACTGTAACGTTCTCCCAAGCCGCGGACAAACACATAACGACCGCCGACAATGCTAACACCTGTTACCCGTTTTATCGCCTCACCCGCAGAAGACGCTGGAAGCCGACTGATTTCTTCGGTACTGATGCTATCCTCAATTCGCGAGCTACGCATCCGTTGTTCAAGGAGCCCACGCTCACTCGACTGGCTTAACTGCACGGGCATCTTAATCGCGTCAAGTTTGACCACTTGCGGCACCAGCAGTATTTGCACGGGCTGTGGTATTTCTGCCACGTTGACCTGAAAATCCGGTATTGCATAACTATTGTAAAACGGCGCGGTTGCCTCGATTCTGTGGGTACCACTTGGCAATTCAAATGAAAATGTACCTGCTTCATCGGTTGTTACCAGAATCTGTGTATCTATAACCCGAACGGTTACGCCAGCCAGCGGTGCTTGGGTTTCACTATCGACAACACTACCTGTTATTTTGACGACTTGTTGCGTTTTTGAGTCGGCGGCACTTACGCCCCCAAGCCCGAGCGACATCCCAAGGATCAAAAGCAGCAAGCCGAGGTAGAAGTGCTTCCCAAAGCGTGGGATTTGGCAGCCCATATTTGGAAATCCTCTCATTTTCTTATCGTTGATTAATCCCAACATTTCTATTCTCAATCCTATTCCAATGGTAAGAAAATTATAATCTGTGAATGATACAAAAATGTGTTATTTTTTTGTCAAAAAGTAAAAGGTTGTGGGTTAAAAGTAAAGTTTGCAAGTTAAAAGTTTTGAAGTCCGTAAAGTTGTGTTTGACGACCAACAACTTTAGCTCACTTTAGAACACTCGCAAACTTCGCAACTTTCTCTTGCTATTTCCTTGCATAAATTCTATAATACTTAAGCCGGACGTCCGCGACTTTTTCTTTCTTTTCTGAATCCCAAAAAATGGACGATCAGGTGCTATGGAGACCAATTCATGTTAGCCGAACTCCTTCGGAAAAGCATTCATTTATCAGGACTGATCCTACCGGTTATCTATTTCTTTCTTGATAAGTCGACGATGTTAATTTTCGTGGGCGTATTGACGGGAATCGCGATTGCCGTAGAATTGGTAAAATGGGTTTCCCCAAGTTTTGGAGGGTTCTTTTTCCAAGTCTTCGCGCCTATGCTCCGTAGTCATGAACGTAAGGGCGCGATGACGGGTGCGACCTATTACATCATCAGCGCGTTCTTGTGTATCCTTTTGTTTAGTAAGACGCTGGCTGTTGTCTGTATCTTTTTTATGGTCCTTGGCGACCTCGCAGCCGCATTGGTAGGAAAAAAGTGGGGAAAGACGAAACTGATTGGTACAAAGAGTTTAGAAGGCAGTGCTGCGTGTTTCGTCGTTTGTGCTGCGATTGCCCTCATCAAATTACATCCTGTTATCGGGATTATCGGCGCATTAGTCGCCACAGTCGTAGAGATGCTTCCGTTCCCGATTGACGATAACCTGACGGTCCCGTTGGTTTCGGGGGCAGTAATGCACTTTTTGATGCAGAGTGCCTTCATTCAGTCTTTAGCCGTGTGGTAATTGTTTGGCAGGCAACGTACAAATAATGGCTCATATCAAACTTGAAAATATCCTAAAACGTTTCGGTGATTTTGTCGCCGTCAGAGATTTTAACTTGGAGATTCAGGACAAGGAGTTCGTCGTCTTTCTCGGTCCCTCAGGCTGCGGTAAAACCACGACCCTCCGGCTCATCGCTGGCTTGGAGCATCCCGAAGAGGGCGATATTTTCATTGATGGTCAACGCGTCAACGATCTTTCGCCAGCAGATCGGGATATAGCTTTCGTTTTCCAGTTCTATGCCCTCTATCCGCATCTGACCGTCTACGATAACATCGCTTTTCCCCTTAAAGCCGTAAAGGTCTCAAAATCAAATATTGATGCACAGGTCAAACGCGTCGCAGAAATTTTGCAAATATCCGATATGCTGGATCGGAAACCGAGCGTCCTCAGTGGTGGAGAGATGCAACGCGTCGCACTCGGACGCGCTATGGTTCGACAACCCAAGGTCTATCTCCTTGATGAGCCGATGGCGAATTTGGATGCCAAGATCCGTGTTGACACGCGGGCCGAGATTAAACGCCTCCAACACGAAATCGGAGCAACAACGATCTTTGTGACCCACGACCAAGTTGAGGCGATGTCTTTGGCGGACAGGATAGCCGTCATCCATCACGGGGTCCTGCAGCAAATCGGAACACCCAACGAAATCTATAATAGACCTGAAAGTCTCTTCGTTGCCGGATTTATGGGGATGCCGACAATGAACCTCCTTGACGCTGAACTCACGGCACGGGAGGGGGCGTCTGTCCTGCAACTCAGGCACACCGATGTTTATCTACCGCTACCCCCTGAAAGACAAACGACTATCAGTGCCGAGGCACAAGAGAACGGCTTGGTCTTCGGCATCCGTCCTGAGCACATCACTGCTGACAATCAACCCGACGCCCAAAAAATTGCTGCCGATGTTCACCTTGTTGAACCTCTCGGCGCGGTGAACATTCTGGATATTCGTCTCGGTACACATCCAGAGACACAAGAACCGATTTTACTGCGTGTGAGAACCCACCCGACGTTCCGTGTTACAGTCGGCGATACCATCTGGTTAGATTTCAGTGAAACCGAGATGCATCTCTTTGATCGGAAGACAGAGCGAGTGCTTTCGTAAATAGCGGACTGCGAATAGCAAACCACGAATAAATGGAGGAAAAGAGAATGGAAAGTGAAGGCGCGAAAATCCCGTGTCGATTGGCAGCCTTTGATTTAGATGGGACACTGCTGAATAGTGAACACGCTTTATCTACTGAGAACTGCGACGCGCTCCGGAACCTCACGAAGAATGATATTCTTGTCGTTTTAGTATCGGGAAGGATGCACCGTTCTATGCAACCGATTAGCGACCAAATCGGTTTAGAAAACCCTATTATTTCCTATAACGGCGGCATGGTACAGCACGCTACGACCGGTGAGGTTTATCATCACACACCCGTGCCAGCAGGTTATGCAATGGAAGTCGTTGAGGCTTGTAGGCGACAACATCTGCATCTCAACTTCTGTTTAAACGATGAACTTTATGTGGCTGAACGCAACGCGTGGAGTGATCTTTACGAGGCGCGCACTGGCGTGCCAGCGACACCGGTTGGCGACTTACGCGAATTGGCAGGTGAAACACCGACGAAACTGCTGATTATTCACACGTCCGAGGAATTGCCGTCACTTTTGAGCGATTTTCAAAACGATTACGCGGGAAAACTTTACGTCACACAGACCCAACCAGAATATATTGAATTTATGAATCCAGAAGTTACAAAGGGTCGTGCCCTCTCTGCGCTTGCCAATCGTTTTGATATCCCAATGGATACAGTTGTTGCTTTTGGAGATAGCTACAATGATGAAAGTCTGCTCAAGACTGCTGGTTTCGGCATAGCGATGGCAAACGGAGTCCCACCAATTCGTGCCTGCGCGGATTATATCACAGGGACGAACGACGATAACGGGGTCGCAAAGGCCATCTGTGAATTGATTCTCTGATACAGCTAAATAGTAGTCGCAATTTCCTGTCACGCGCTGTCTCAACGCGTTAATGTCGCAAAAAGGAACTCACTGATTTACACGCATTTCGTGGGCTTCCTTGTACGGAAAGTCCGCCACGAGGGTGCAGGAGTTGCCTTCATGTTTCAAGGATACCTGAACAGAGTTCATCGAAAATTCAAAGTACTTTGCTAATACCTCTGTCAATTCATGTTGTAGCCGCATCATCATGCGGTCATCGACATCGAATCGGTCTTGTGTGATGACAAGCTTCAAGCGCTGTTTGGCGATGCTGCTTGATTTTGATTTGCGCCCGAATAGTTGTCGGAGGCTTATATTCATGTACGGACTCCTTAAGTTTTTCTCGTGAACCAGTTAAGAATGCTGGTGAACAGACCTTTCTGTTCTAAGTCTGGAATCGGGATCTGCTGTCCAGTCAGCCGTCGTGCGATGCGCATATATGCCTGGGCCCCGGCAGAGTTTTCTTCATAGACAAGAGGAATCCCCCGATTTGTAGAAGTGATGACACCTGTGTCTTCCGGGACGATACCTAAGAGGTCAATATTCAAGATGTCTATAACATCGGCTTGATCCATCATACTCCCGTTCCCGACAAGTTCTGGCGAAAAGCGATTGAGGACGAGGTTAATCGGTTCAATTCTCGCATGTTGGAGCAAACCGATAATGCGATCTGCATCCCGAATAGCCGAGACATCTGGTGTTGTGACGACGAGGGCTTCATCGGCACCCGCAGACGCGTTGCTGAAACCGCGCTCAATGCCAGCAGGGGAATCAACAAGCACAAAATCGTGCGTCGAACGCAGCTTATCACAAATCGCTTTCATTTGTGCTGGTTGGATATCGTCCTTATTGTTTTTCTGTGAGGCTGCCAGCAGTGTGAGGCCGTCAACCCGCCGATCTCTCACAAGTGCTTTTGAAAGTTCACACTGTTTGTCAATGACATCCATTGAGGTGTAAACGATCCGGCTCTCAAGTCCCATCACGATGTCGAGATTTCGGAGCCCGACATCTGCATCAACAACTACAACTGTTTTACCAAGAAGCGCGAGTGCCGTCCCTAAATTTGCTGTAGAGGTCGTTTTTCCGACACCTCCCTTTCCTGATGTTACTACGATTACTCTTCCCATAACCGGAATCTCCTTTGTTAAAACTTGACAAATCTTTCAACAATAATCACATTTTCTTTTCCGATGCGCGCAATTTCTGGGTATCCTCGGGATTTGTCGCCCATAGGTATACGATTCAAATAGTTACCGATCTGAAGTTGGATCGGTACTAAATCCATAGCGATGATGACCGATGAGAGTCTGCCGTTCATCCCGGCATGCGCGTTGCCCCGCAATGCTCCTAAAACGACAATATCCCCTCCTGCCCTCACTTCTGCCCCCGAATTGACATCCCCATAGATAATCAGGCTCCCTTGCGGGAAATCTTCTGTTTGACCTGACCGAATTGTGTAAGGAACGACCCGAGACAACTCGCTCTCGCGACTGTCTGGCGGATTCACTGCTTGCGTTATGATGTGTGTTGTCGGTGCAGCGGCAATAGGCGGTGATACTGGTTCTTCAGAGGTTACCATAAACTCTCGTACTGTCAGATTGTACGCTTCCTTCAGCTTTGACCGGAGATACGCCATCTCTTCCTCTTGCAAAGTCGGACCCTTGAGATCAATCTGGATAGAAGTCCCATTTAACGGGCGATTCATCCGAGAGATTTCCTCTTGAATCGCTTCTTCAATCTCCGTTATGGAGAGATGCGGCTTGATAATTAAATGCAAACCGTCTCTATATGCTCTGAGTACTACAACTGAATTTGCCATGTGCTGCTTGAATCTCAATTCAATGATGTTGAGGGGACTGCCTCAGTAGAGACGACCTGTTGATTGCTATTTTCTAAGGTGTATTAGGAATCTTCCAACTGTGCTAAGACATAGGGACCCTCTGGAATCACAGCAATTTGCGCCGCTGCTCCGTATCGGTCTAAGATTTCTTGAATACCTTCTTGCGCTGTTTTCAATGGATGCACAAACAGTTTGGCGCGTTGGTGATACGGAATCCCATCGGTATAGAAATAGATGTCCGCTTTCCGGGCAACCTTTGCCAATTCTTCGAGCTGCCACTGATCAATGACGAAGTTTGCTGGATTGTAAAGTCCCTGCACAAACGCAGTGAGATCGTCGGTCTTGAAAATTAAGTCTGTGAACGGCTTGCTGCCTATCCCTTCACTGCACGCCGCGACAAGCAAGATACTACCGCCTTGTTTGACGACCTCTACAGCAGTCAACAAGCCTTTGATCGCTTGATAGAATGTTGAATCCAGCGGGTAACCCGCACTCGACACGACAACAGCGTCTGCCGGGGCAGGGAGGGTGACCTTCGCCTGTTTTTCGACGAACGCTGCACCGACACGATGAGATTTAACCATGTCACCGGCGAAAATGCCTGTGATTCTACGCTGCTTGTCAATCGCCACGTTCAGGTTAAAGTCAACGCCAGCCATCAGTGCGATTTCTGTCGCTTCTTTGTGGAACGGGTTCCCTTCCAAGATACCGACAGCCGACTTCGGGTGCTCCATCAGTTCAGGACCGTGCATCACCTTCATCGTTTCAACGGACGCGATGCCTGGACAGATTGCCTTCCTGCCCCCTGAATAGCCTGCCATTAAGTGCGGTTCAATCAATCCGGTGATGATTTTCAGATCCGATTCAAGATAGGTTTTATTGATGTAAACGGGAGTACCCTTCTCAGTTTTGCCTAAGTACGCCTGCGTTTCTATCTGCTGCGAGAAGTGGTTGACGATTCGGTAAGCCTCCATAATATCGGAGCCAACCATCGTTTCGAGCTCTTCCGCATTATTTGGACGGTGGATACCAGTGGCGATAAGAATAGTGATTTTTTCGCGGGGGATACCTGACGCTTCAAGCACTTCCAACACTGGAGGGAGAATCACTTTGTTGGGTACGGGGCGAGTTATGTCGGAGATCACAATACAAGCCGATTCGCGACCTCCGGCTAATTCAGCCAAGGGCGGTGAGGCGATGGGACGCGCGATTGCCTCCCGAACCGCTCCGTTTTCATCCGGCAGTGGAACACTTTCCGCAATCTCAAGGACCCCAGCAACATTCGCCTCAGGAATTTCCATCGGTAACGTGCCAGTGCCATATCTCATTTCCACTTTCATGTCGAAGTTGTCCCTTCAGGCTGACCTAAAAACGCCAATGTTAGCACACTATTGGGTTGGTATACTATCCCCTTTTACAATTATACCGATTTTTGAAAAAAAAAGCAAATTTATTTTATGCTATTGTACGCTAAGTTGCCATTTGCGTGGAAAAACGTTATTTTTCACTATAAATCGCTATATTCTACCTTATAGCTGCCAATTAATTCAAGGGAAATTGGCAGAAAATGATTAAGTTAGTCAAAAAATGCAAGCCTGTTATAGATTTTGTTAGTGAATGTGGCTTGGGTTCCTCATCCAGACGCTTGACTTTTTTCAGAAAACGTGCTAAAATTGCTCAATGCAACTTATGTATCTAACGACTGGAATTCTCAAAACGGAGAAACGACAGATATGCCACGGATTGAAATTACCACGAAACCGAACGGCGCAGGACGCAATTGGCTGGAAGTCGGCCATTTTGAAACAGACACGCTCGGTCGTAAACAGTGGATTAAAAAGAACGTACCGCATCAGGAATCGAAACTCACTGTAGATAGACAATACTCTGCCCGTGGTGAAACTATCGACTGGATTGTCATCATTCCTGAGAACTATCCGTTCTCTCTCGCCAAGGTTACTTACGATCGGCTGAACCCGAAAGAAATTGAGGTGCTTTGGGACCCTGAGGGGACATCTCAAACTGAGACGAACCGCGAAGAGAAAATCAAACGCGTCTATGAGCTCGCTGCGGGTAATGATGAACTCGTCAACCTGCTCAAGGAGCTCCTTACCCCTTAATCCTGACCGCTAACGGTTGGCTTACCATCCGTAACGCTCAGGGCCCCACGGTTTCGTAATTAATTCCTGTTTCGCCATCACGATCGTTTTGCTCGGAACATCGTCGTATAAAATGACCCCCGGTCCGACGACGCTATAAGAACCGATGCGTCTCCCCGGCATCAGAATCGCGTTCACACCCGTCCGACAATAGTCGCCCATATAGGTCGCGTTTGCCCCAGACGGCGGCACCTCGTAACGCCCCTCTACTTGTATTGCGGTATCCTTGTCGTCGAAGCGGAGCGTTCCGCATACCGTTGCAGCACCGATGTCCGTGGCGCATCCGAAGACTCCGGACATCTCACAGTAGTGGTAGAGATACACCTTATCGAACAGCACCCCGGCCATCTCGGCACCGTGCCCAATAATACACCGGTTTCCGATGGCACTGCTACCGACATCGCAATAATCGCTAATCCTACACTGATCTCCGACGAAGATGTTTCCGTGTAAAATTGCCCCGTTTGTAATGTTGTTGTTCGCGCCTGCGATGAGGGTGCCGTTGACGACGACGCGCGGGCCAATCACAGAGTTTTTCCCTAAAACGACGTGTCCATTGATTTCCGCCGCATCAGAAATCACCGCTCCCGGAGCAATCTGATCTGCCGTGACTTGTTTCGCGAGATAGTCAACCATCCGATTGTTCGCTTCCAGCACATGCCACGGTTTATCGACATCGACGCAGAACTCGTGGGTCTGAATTCCCAACACTGTTCTGCCGTCGTCAATCATAAGTTGTAAAGATTGGGCGATTTCGGATTCAGGCGGGGGCATCCCACCGACTGGGACCCTTGTGACGATTCCCGGATTCCTTAAGAGATAAGCGGTTGCGCTACTCCGAAAGGCGTACACGCCGCAGAGCCGATGCGAACCCCCGCGTGGGTGTCCTTCGATACCGGTCAGTTTTGAGATGCTTTGGTCTTCGGTGCCCCCGGTATCAATGCCAGCACAGAGCCAATCGCTTGCATCTTCACTGCCGAGAGGTTGTACCAATGCTGCAGCTGCTACGTCGTGGGCGCAAAAGTCGCTAATTACAATGCGTAGGTTTTCAGGCGTGGTTACAATATCGCCGTAGACGACGAGGAAAGGTTCATTTTCGAGGTGTTCTGAGGCGGTCAAGACTGCGCTTGCGGTGCCGTCGAGGGGGTGTTGTGTAACAAAAACGACGTTTGGTATATCGGCGACGGCACCCCGTACCTGTTGGGCGTAATGCCCAACGACAACAATAATGCGTTGACATCCGACTTCGACCAAATTCTCTACAACTCGACGCACGATCGGTTTGTTGGCGACGGGGATCGTGCATTTCTGTCGAAATTCCCCGTAGGGCCATACCTTACGTCCTAATCCTGCGGCGAGAACAATCGCGGTGTTTATCATTAGAATGTTCCCAATTTCCTCCATGCGATATGCTGGTTCATGAATTCTGCCAAAAACGTTAAATCTGGATAAGCCGTCCCTAACTTCTTTTCATAAGGGACAACCCCTATCACGGGCACATCTGTCAATCGTTCAATTTCTAACGGGTTTGTCGCTTCGGCGAGTCCTGCGATCTCTGGACGCAAGCCGTTGAGGACGATCCCCGCAATTTGGATGTTGAACTGTCTCGCGAATCCGACAGTCAGGAGTGTATGGTTCAGCGTTCCCAATCCGACCTGCGCGACGATGAGTATCGGCAGTTGCAGTGTATTGATGAGATGTGCCACAAGGAAGTTGTCCAGAATCGGCACTGCAATTCCCCCGACGCCTTCTACGATGAGGAAGTCGTATTTCCGTTGGAGTTCTCCGAAAGCCGATTCGATGTCTGCGAGATTGATTTCTTTCTCTTCGATCCGCGCTGCCACGGACGGTGCCAACGGATGTCGGAGGAAGATCGGATTAATCAGAGAAAGTTCGTCATCAATCTGAGCGGCGTGTTTGAGGAACTGCGCATCAGCGGTATCGCCTGTGCTGATTGGCTTCATCACGCCGACATTTGTCCCGGATTCTTTGAGCGATGCAGCGAACCCACCGGCGATGACGGTTTTCCCGATTTCTGTCCCTGTACCTGTAATAAAGATGCCTTGTATCATACTGTGTTCGATTATACGCAAAAAGACATTTTTCGTCAAGAGGTTAGGTCGTTCCGCATCCCGACCTACCGTCTTCCCCTAATTGGTAGGCGAGGTTTCCTAACCTCGCCGGTCTTCCCTACCCAAACATATAGTCAAGGCACCCACTGCCTAAAGGCAAGGGCTTGTGCTTCGTAGCAGTTAGCGTTTCCTCGGAAACGTCTTACATCTGCTCCATAGCGGGATCACAAGCAGCCCGCAAAATGTTTATCGCAGCGTTTATGTCTCTATCGTGGTCTGAACCACATTCGGGGCATATCCACTGCCGATCCGAGAGTGTTAGGGTTTCGTTATGGAAACCACAATCGCTACAGGGTTTCGTTGTAGCCGTCCACTGCCCGATTTGAACAAACTGACGCTTATGTTTGAAACACTTGAACTTCAAAATCTCAACAAACTGCCCAAAGGAAAGATCGGAGACTTTGCGTCCCCAGAGGCGTTTCATACCCGCAAGGTTCAGCGTTTCGGTCGCGATAAGGTCAAAACGTAGGCACAGGTCGGTCGCCAGTTTCCAATGCCAATCTTTGCGTTGGTTGGCAACTTTGCGATACAGGCGTGCGAGTCGTCGGACGCAACGCCACCAGTTCTGAGAACCTTTCACCTTTCGGGAAAGGCTTTTGTTGAGAGACCGAAGTGCTTTCATGGAGTGCTTCAAAGGTTGTGGATGTTGGATTTTCTCACCGGTGTTAAGACTGAGATAGGAGTCATCTTTAGTCCACCAAGTCCGCTGAAAAAACGTTGGTAGGTCGTATCCAAGCGAATAATCACAGCGTCAAGGGTATCACGAGGTATCCACGCCCAGTGTTGCTTGGTGCGCTTCAACAACTTCGTCAAGTGCGGTTGCAACCGATACCGACCGGCATATTCGCCGTAGATACCGTAATAACGTTGCTCCAACTTCAAGAAGTGATTATGCACATCGCAAAGATCATCGAGCATATTGCCCAAACGCTTGTTCTGCGGATGTTCACGTATTTGGTATTTATAGGTTCTCAAAGTTTCACCAGCTACCAGTCTTTATCCGCTGTGAAGTGGGATGGCAGACACCTTGTCAAGCGACAATGCTTCACATGTCTGCCAACTGGTAAGAAGCGTCTAACATTTTTGACGCTTTTTGGCAATATAAAAAGGAGCGGGCATTCCTCCCCAACCTAAAGCATGGGGTCTCCTGCCCGAAGAGCGATGAAAAAGATTTACATACTTCTTTTCATGTTTTAGTAGAGCTATTTAGTTTTAAGAGATAAGTTTACCTCTGTGAAGGACTTCTCCTTCTGGACGCCCGAATTTATTCGGGATAGCACACTTTTCCCGAACAAGTTCGGGCTTCCGGACCCAAGTTGTTGGAAAACTGAATGCCCCTGGGTTGTTTCGTCTCTCGGCTTGAATTTTTTATTGAAACTTGTTATTATTTAATCCATTGAACATGATTAGGAACGGTTCTATTTAGGACCCAAATTCTTAGAAAAAAAGGAAACGCATGGCGAATTATCAAGAACTGGCAAATCTCGTGTGGAATGTAGCAGACGATGTACTCCGCGGACTGTTCAAACCCCACGAATACGGCGACATCACCCTCCCGTTTCTCGTACTCCGCCGATTGGACTGCATCTTAGACGAAGACGGACGAAAAGAGAAAGCCATTGAGACCTACAATCGGTTTAAGGACCAAGTCTCCGAAAACGCACTACCGCCGATTATCCTGAGAGCAATAAACACCAGCTTCTACAACATCTCCCAGTACGATCTCTCTCGACTGAAAGCCGACCCGAACAATATCTACCTCAACTTTGAAAACTACATCGGTGGATTCAGTCAGGACGTGCGCGACATCATCGAAAACTTCAATCTTGATCGGTTTATTGAGCGACTGCACGGCAGCAACCGACTCTTTACCTTCTGCGATAAGTTTACCGAAGTCGATCTGCACCCAAACAAAGTGGACAACCACACGATGGGACAGGTCTTTGAAGAACTGCTCCGTCGATTCTCGGAGATGTCCAACGAAACCAGCGGGGAACACTACACGCCGCGGGATGTCGTGCGGTTATTGGTCTCATTGCTGTTTGCGGAACACAGTGAAGATTTACGCGGGCAAGGGGTTATTCGCAGTATCTTCGATCCGTGCTGCGGGACGGGCGGCATGTTGACGATTGGGAAGGAATACTTCCGCGAACAGATTAACCCGAATGCCGATATTCGGCTGTTGGGTCAGGAACTAAACGCCCAGACCTACGCCATCTGCAAGTCGGACATGCTCATCACCGGCGAGGACCCCAATAACATCCGACACGGCTCCAGTCTCTCCGAGGACCGATTTCGGGGGCAACGCTTCGATTATATGATTACCAATCCACCCTTTGGCGTGAGTTGGAAATCGGATGCAGATGCAGTGAAAGCGGAAGCACAGACCGCCACGGGCAGATTTTCAGCAGGTACGCCTCGCGCCTCCGATGGTGCACTCCTGTTTCTGCAACATATACTCTCCAAGATGGAGGACCGCGGGAGTCGCGTCGGCATCGTCTTTAACGGGTCGCCGCTCTTTACGGGGGATGCCGGTAGCGGCGAGAGCGAAATCCGACGCTGGATTATCGAAAACGACTGGTTGGAGTGTATTGTCGCGTTGCCTGAAAAGTTGTTCTTCAACACCAGCATCGCCACCTATATCTGGATACTAACGAACCGAAAATCGGAAGCACGACAGGGTAAGATTCAATTGATTAACGCCGTTGACTGCCGCGACGAGATGAAAAGAAACCTCGGCGACAAGAACGCTTTCATTGCTGATAGCCATATCCGTCAAATCGCTGAATTATACACCAACTTTGAAGAGACGGAACACTCCAAAATCTATCCAAACGAGTTTTTTGGCTACACGAAGGTGACAGTTGAGAGACCGTTGGTTGAAACGCGTGAAATTTTGGGAGAGGAGACGGAGGTCGTTGTCACGGACAAAAAGGGAAATCCGAAGCTCGACACCAAGCTCCGAGACCATGAGCGCGTCCCCCTTTCTGAGGATATTGATGATTACTACCAACGGGAAGTGAAACCACACGTCCCTGACAGTTGGCTGGATAGAAAGAGGGATAAGGTAGGCTATGAAATCAACTTCAATCGGTATTTCTACCGGTACACGCCGCTCCGGTCACTGCAGGAAATCACGGACGAATTGTTGGCATTGGAGCGGAAAAGTGAAGGCTTGTTGAATGAGGTGTTGGGATAAAGTAACCTGCAAATCCTATAGTCTTGCTTCGGACAAGAACCTCTTGCTTTCTTTCCAAGAAATGTGATATTGTTATAAAAACCATATCAGGGGGTAAACACATATATGACACGCATTGCAAGCGATCAAACTGCCATTGATGATGCGCCGGAACAACGTGCGAAGGGGACACAATTTCAGTCTATTGAAATAATGGATCAGGTCTTTGAGGAGCCCTATACTGCTTATGTGACAAAAAAGTCTGCTGGATGGCGCGGATGGATTCCAGATATTCCAGAAGTAGTGTGTGAAGCGAAGACCAAAACCGAACTTTTGAAAACTCTTACCGCTAAACTCCGTGAGGCTTTAGAGGCTCGTGAGGAAGCTTGGGATAGACAACTCGAAGCGGATATAAAAGCGGGAAAACTTGATTATCTACGCGAGGAAGCACTCAAAGAGATAAAGGCTGGATTGGATCGGAAAGCATGGTGCGTATGATAGACGGATTTAATAAGTGTAGCATAGGCTGTTAGCCTGTGCTTCTATGTCCGCAAACTGAATAACCCTGACAGCACTCAGCAACAGCTTGAATTTTCGCGTCAAAGGAGGCGTGAATGGATACCTTATCTACGCATAACTGTTCCCTGGAAAACCGTGTGGACGATCTGTTACGACCGGAAGTGCTTCAGGCGTTTGATCGTGCCACGTTTGAGCGCGATGGATATTGGGTGTGGGAAGGGATACTGACAGACACCGCCCGTAAACGCTGGACAGCCAGCTTGCAGAAGTTACAGCAGATGAACGATGCGATCCTCATGGATACGGAGTGGAGTGCTATCGACTTTCAGGCGCGCGGATTTCCGCCGCCTTTGCCGGAACAAATCACATCGGCGTTTCTGGCAGCGTGCTGTGGCGGTTCAGAGCAAATGCCGGGGTTCCTCAGAACCGCTGAGTTGCGGCGATATATGCACACCTACGGGCTATTCGGACCAGGACCGGCGTTGGTCACACATGGTTTCGAGTCGCAAGGTGTTATGCCGGAATACTTCCCCGCCGGATATGACGACTTTATCATGGATGTAACCAGTGCTCACCCGCAAATGATGGCGCTCTTCAGAAAACTTTTCGGGGACCGATTCATACTTGACCACTGTTTTATGCTCAACCGGGCGATCGGTTCAAAAGGGCGGCGATGGCATGCCCATCAGTATCGGGAGGGGCAGTACGAAGTTGAGGACCCCATTGGGACTGGAAACGCCCTTACCCCTGAATTTCTAAAACGACAGTGTATTCGGACGCTCTGCTATCCAGAAGGGGCAACCCTCGAAGATGGTGGCGAACTCGCAATTATTCCTGGCGCGCATCTCTATCGCATTCCGTACAAATGGAGCACAGAACGCCCCGATGATGACGCTGCCATGAAATCGGGGTGGTTGCAGGGTAAGATCCACGCCTTCACAAAGAAACCCTTAGAAATCGTCCACCTCTCGCTACCGCCGGGAAGCATGGTGTCCTTTGTCCATCACATGCCGCATTATGTTGGTTATCGAAAGCCGGGGACGACGACTCGGTGGGGTCTCCTTATGGCGTATCGAACGCCCGATCCGGATGCCGAACCGGAAAAATGGACAAATGGTATTCCCGCGCATTGGGTGGAACGGACTGCGACCCAAGGAAAGCTGTCTGCGGCGGCGCAGCGTGTGTTTGAGGCGGATAACCCCATCCACAAGCATCTACAGGACTGAATCATTTGGCGATATATGCAAGAGCACAATCTCAGCGACGGGGCGTTGGAATCGAATAATTTGGCATAAGCAGGTCAGGCCTATTCAGTAGCGCGTCGAGGGGGTCCTTGAATAGTCCAGGGTCGTTTATGGTAAACCTTAGAATTAATTGGACACCCTCAAAGAATACGCAACCCCCCTAACAAATCAACGGTATGAATGCCTTAATGGCATTCCCCGCCCTTATCAAGGGGGAATTGGCAACTTTAGCCGTCGAAAAGTGTATATTTATTTTTCAGGTTTACCATAGTTTTACATATTTACTTTATTTATGTGAATATTTTTCTTCTGTAGGAGCGAGCTGTGCTCGCGATCTTACGTCGAAACGTTACCTTATGTTAATCAAAACCAATATCGGAACCTAAAACTAAACAGCCCTATGAATAGTCCTGATTTACTTGGCAAAAAGTAGAAAATGTGGTACAATTTCTTAAGATTAAAAAAACTTTTAATCTTAACCAGCCCTGTTCAGAGGCGAGGAGACTGTAAAATGTGTGCTGAACGTTTAACGATAGCAGAAATGGAACGGAAATATCCAAATGAATGGCTGTTTATTATTGAACCTGAAATCAGTAAGAATACTGAACTCCTCAGCGGTATAGTTTCTGTTCATAGTAGAGTCCGTGATGATGTCTACGATGCATTAGACGGATTTATAGGAGGAGCAGCTATACATTACACTGGCAAAATGCCTGAAGGTAAATTATTCTTGCTTTAAAATGGAGAATTACAATGTCTGGCGAAAGAATGACTGTGGAGGAGATGTCCAAGAAATATCCGAACGAATGGCTGTTTATTATTGAGCCTAAAACTCGTATGAATACGACTCACCTTGTCTCTGGGATAATTCAAGTTCATAGCAAATCGCGCGATGATGTGTACGAGGCATCAAGGAAATTCAAAGGGGACGCAGCTATAAGGTTTACGGGTGATTACACATCTCAAGAACAAAGACCTAAAATGCCTCTGTACAGACAAAAAATTTAAATTAACGGACAAACAAACCCTTATTGTATTTGATGATCCATAATACAATAGGGGTTTACTATTGGAAAGGTGAGATTTTGACAAACAGGAACAGGATACCTATCAAATACAGAGGTAGGAATGAACATATTAAAGTCGAATGCAAGATATATTCTGTTGATAATAGTTATTTTAGAATATTTGATTTCGTAATAGATACTGGTGCGACGATAAGTGGAATTGGTGAATCTGTGGCGATACAATTAGGTTATGACCCGTCAGCCCCTTATTCTCTTGAGGATTTTGATACTGCTGCGGGAATTGAAGAAAAATTGCCTATAATCGAAGTTACCAGAATTGATGTTCATCATCTAAATCTTGAAAAACCCAAAGTGTTATGTAACAAATACTTTGATGCCATTAATATACACGGGGTCCTTGGACTTGATTTTCTCATCCACTACAACCTGTATATTAACTTTGATGAGAATTTTATGCAAATTAATGAGAGGAAGATTAAAGTTATTACACCATAGTCATAGCATCCACACGCTAAAGGCAAGGAGTGGGGAAAGATTGATAAAACCATTTAGAGAGACCCTTATTTTTCGAGCCGTAGATAGTAAGTGGTTGGATTTTTACGAGGCGTTTCGTCGAAATGGTGTTACAGTTGCGTTTATTTGTGAGAGGGATATTCAACGATTGCATGGGAGCACTGGAGTGGGAGAATGATGGAACGCTTTAGAACATGGCATGAAGTTTTGATGGAACGTCTTTCTGATCCAGAAGATGTTATCGGCTACCTTGAAGTTTCTCTTGAAGAATATTTAGAAGATGGCGACAAGGCATTTTTTCTCAAGGGAATAAAAAATGTAATAGAAGCACAAGGTGGAATTCTGAGCGTTTCAGAACACGCTGGCATTGATCCGAGATTTCTTTTCTACCTACCCGGGGTTGTATGTGCCAAGGCCCTTAGGTTTTCGCTGCGATCAGGTTGCTGAAACACCTCTTTTTCTTGCTCAAGAATTATTGGCATTGACAAAAATGAACTGGAATAATACACAGTTTGACGGTAGAGAGCCAATTACGCTTCGTTGTGCCCGTCAAGTAGGGCAAATACTGAAGTACTTTGGGCCAGATGATCATTATGAACCGTATTATCGTTTTTATATGTGAATTATGTTGCTTTGTAAATGAGAGTTCCTAAACTTTGAAAATTTTTTCGCGATACACATTTCGCCCCGCTGGGGCTTGCTTGGTGTGGAGTATGGCGTTTCTATAAACATTTCGCCCCGCTGGGGCTTTGCTTTCTTGTTCTTGAAAGTATTTTTTTGAGTTCCCTACCCGTCATCTAGCCCTGAAAGAGAACGTGACATGAACGATAACAAAATCCGCGAAATCCGTGTAATCCGCATAATCCGCGATTCAGACAAAGAAGTGTTGGAATTATGAAACGTTATCCAGAATATAAAGAGAGCGGTGTGGAGTGGATTGGGAAGATACCGCACCATTGGAAAAAATCTCGATTCAAGTACGAATCGTTAGTCCCCGTTCAATACGGTTTGAATATAAATTCCGATCTCTATGCTGAACAAGGAATAAGGTTTATTAGGACTACAGATATTACGGATAACGGGGAGTTGATTGATAAAGGAGTTTATCTTGAGACAGAATCTGTCGAAAAAATTTACCTAACACAGCCAAATGATTTCCTAATTTCAAGAAGCGGAACGTTAGGAAGGGCGTACCTTCATCAATCAGATGAAAAACATACTTACGGAGGATATTTAGTTCGATTCAACTTTGGATGTTCTGTCAAATCACGTTTTATTTTTTATTTCACAAAGTCTGACTGCTTTGAAGATTGGATAACACTAAACACGATTCAATCAACGATTGGGAATGTAAATGGTCAAAAATATTCCAATCTTGAAATTTTTCTTCCTTCGCTTACGGAACAAACCCAAATCGCCAACTTCCTCGACCGCAAAACCGAACAAATTGACGAGCTCATCCGCATCAAAGAACGACAGATAGAACTCCTACAGGAACAACGCACCGCACTGATAAATCAGGCAGTGACGAAAGGACTTGACCGGAATGTAGAGATGAAACCGTCAGGCGTAGAGTGGATTGGGGAGATACCAGCGCATTGGGAAATTATCCCCATTAAACACACGCTTCAAAATGCAAAAGATTCAATTAGAGTAGGTCCTTTTGGGTCATCTTTGAAATCTCATGAGTTTCAGGATAAGGGTATTAGAGTTTACAATCAACAAAGTGTCTATAATGAAGATTTTAGTAAATCAGATATTTTTATTTCCGAAGAGAAATTCAATGAATTAAGAAGTTTCATAGTTGAGCCCAAAGATGTATTAATCACATCAAGGGGGACAATAGGAAAAATGACAATAGTTCCAAAAAATGGTGAAATTGGAGTTTTACACCCTTGTTTAATTCGATTAAGGTTAAATAAAAATAGATTGATTCCGAAGTACTTTTGGTGGTACGTTAATCACTCAAGTTTTTTCATTGAATCAGTTAAAATAGCGAGTAATTCAACGACCATTGATGTGATATATTCTGAAACATTATCCAGTGTTAAAATTCCGATTCCAAGGGTGAAGGAGCAATTGGAAATTTTAGAATTTTTGAGTGTTAAAATTCCTATAATTGATACTACAATTTCTTACGAGCGTAAGAAAATTAACCTTCTCCAAGAATACCGTCAATCCCTCATCTCCGAAGCAGTGACCGGCAAGATAGATGTCCGAAACGAGGTGTAGACCCTATTTTTTTCTAATTCGGCGTACGATACAGAGAGGTTCAATTTTAGGCTTTTTGTCTGATTTTCCGCTTTTAACTTGACATCAGTTAGTAAATAGAGTATAATATAGCATAAGACTTCCAAAGAGGTAAATATCGTATCAAACGACAAAAGACTGGCGCGGAAACCGCCACAAACGTTTTCAGCAGACCACAGAAGTTTTTAACTGATTGTTAATAGCCAACAACCCATAAAAATAAAAAATGTTACACCTTTGGCAAAATTGCTTTTTTTTAAACAAGAGAAAATCGGAAATTAAACATCAACGAACCCTTACAATGACTGAGTTCTCTAACGTTACAGGCAATACACCAAATGGTACATAGGTGTAACATTTAGTGTAACATTTTTAACGAAAATTGATTAAGATATGCCGTTCCGTTAATTGATTAAAATATACCGTTCCGTTAACCTATATTCACCTCTATATAATCCTGTTAATCTGTGAATCCTATCTATTTGACGAGGCGTAGAGCCGTGCCGACGTATACAGAAATAGATTTTGAAAACCACATCGAAGCACACCTGAATCGGTCGGACTACCGGTCGTTACAACCTACGGACTACGATAGAGCCCGCTGCCTCGTTCCCAATGAGACACTGCAATTTATTCAAAACACGCAACCCGAAGTGTATCAGAAACTCGAACGCCAGTACGGAGAAAACACACCCCAGAAACTCCTTGACCGTTTGAGCAGAGAGATTGAACGTCGTGGCGTACTGGATGTGCTGCGGAAAGGTATTCGGGATAGAGGGTGCCATTTTAATCTGACCTACTTCCAACCCGCAAGTGGCATGAACCCCGACCACCAACACCTCTACGCCCAGAACCGATTTTCCCTCATTCGACAACTCCATTACTCACAGCGGAACGAGAACTCGGTCGATATGACTTTGTTCCTCAATGGACTGCCATTGGTCACAATGGAGCTAAAGAACAGTCTCACCGGTCAGGTTGTTGCAGATGCGGAGAAACAGTACCGGACGGATCGGGATTCAAGGGAGCCGTTGTTCCGATTCAAGCGGTGCCTCGTCCACTTCGCCGTGGGCAATGAGAAGGTTTCCATGACAACCCAATTACGCGATGGCGAGACGCGGTTCTTTCCGTTTAACAGAGGCATTGAGAACCCTGTGAACCCAAACGGTCACAAGACCGCCTACCTCTGGGAGGACATCCTACAGCGCGATAGCCTGATGGAGTTGATTAACAACTTTATCCATGAACAGGAGACCACAGAAAAGGTCTACGACGACAAAACTAAGATGGTGAGAGATGAGAAGTCCCGCGTGCTTGTTTTCCCGCGATACCATCAGTTGGATGTTATCCGTGAATTGAAGGCGGCTATTATTGCAGAAGGCGTTGGACATAGCTATCTCATCCAACACACCACAGGGAGCGGGAAATCGAACTCCATCGCATGGTTGGCGCACCTACTGACGCATCTGTACCGTTCTGAAACAGATACAGACCGAATTTTCGATTCCGTGATTGTCGTGACGGATCGGCGTGTACTGGATAGCCAGCTGCGGGAGACAATCAAACAGGTGGCACAGGTTGACGGCGTGGTACATGCCGCTGACAAGAACTCGGCGCAACTCAGAGGTTTCCTCGAATCCGGTAAAGACATCATCATCTCGACGATTCAGAAATTCAGTGTGATTGCCGAGGAGATTGGAGCACTTAAAAGTAAAACCTTCGCCGTGATTATCGACGAAGCGCATTCCTCGCAGAGCGGTGAATCCGCAAAAGACCTCAGAGTCTCGCTCTCAAAAGGGATTGAGGAAGACATAGAAGATGATGCCCCCGACGAGGTGGAATCAGATATAGACGCTAAAATCCTTGAACAGATGGAGCAGCGCAGGATGCAGGCGCATATCTCCTATTTCGGTTTCAGCGGCACACCCAAAAACAAGACCTTAGAACTGTTCGGACGTAAGGACGCAGAAGGACAATTTGTCCCCTTCCACGTCTATTCAATGCGCCAGAGTATTAGCGAAGGTTTCACACTGGACGTACTCCAGAACTACACCACCTTTAAGCGATATTTTGAACTGGTCAAAAGCGTTCCAGAGGATAAACAGTACGAAAAGACACGGACACTCCGAACACTGACCAATTACGTTGACCTGCAACCCCACAGCATTGAGACCAAGACCCGGATTATGTTGGAACACTTCACTGCCCGCACTGAAAAAGCAATCGGCGGAAAGGGACGGGCGATGTTGGTTACGTCGTCCCGGCTCCACTGCGTCAAATACAAGCAGGAATTCGATAAACAGATGCGGGAGATGGGGCTTCCCTACGGCTGTCTCGTGGCGTTCAGCGGCACGCTACACGACACAGATAGCGGGCGAGACTACACGGAAGGCGGGATGAACGGTTTACCACCCCGCACCTCCATTGCCGACAGTTTCAAGAGTCCTGAGTACCGCATGCTGATTGTCGCGAATAAGTTCCAAACGGGTTTCGATGAACCGATGTTACAGACGATGTACGTCGATAAACGGTTGGATGGACTGCAATGCGTGCAGACCTTGAGTCGCCTGAACCGTGTCGCCTCTGGCAAGACGGATACACTGGTGCTCGACTTCGTGAACGAACCTGAGCAGGTGCAGGAAGCCTTTCAGCAATACTATCAGACCACGACGCTTGCCGAGGAGACAGACCCGAATCGGTTGTATGACCTACAGAGCCAACTGGAAGGTTTCGACCTCTACGACGCGGAGACTATTGACCGATTCTGTCTTATCTTCTATGAAGCAAAGCGACCGGGTGAATCTCTACAGGTCATCCTTGATAGCGTCGTCGAGAAGTGGTTGGAACTTGACACAAATAACAGGGAGGCGTTTCGTTCTACCTTACAAAGTTATATCCGTCTCTACGGATATATCTCACAGTTGATTACCTTTACCGATGTGGCGTTGGAGAAGTTGTATATCTTCAGTCGCAGTCTCAACAAGAAACTCCCGAAGCGCGATTATTCCGACCTGCCCGATGTTTCGGAATCTGTGGACTTGGATTCATTTCGGGTACAGAAAGCGCACGACAGCTTACAACTCTCCCTCGAAAAAGAAGATAGCGAACTCCCAGGGATTGGCAGCGATGTCGGGACCCTCAGGCAGCCTGAGCAAGATTTCCTCTCCAATATCATTCAGGCTTTGAACGATGCCTATCAGACGGATTTTACAACAGAAGATAAAGTTGACCTTGATAACATTTACCAAAAGCTGCGTCGGCACGCAGGACTCCGACAGGTGATTGAAGGGAATAATTCGGAAACCAATAAACGGTATAAGTTTGATGATGTGCTTGATGAGATTTTATTAGGTTTCGTCAATGATAAAATTGAGCTCTTTAATAAATTATCAAAATCGTCGCAACCGGAGGTTAATGCCCGCCTCAAGCAAGATCTTTATAGAGTTTATCTTGAGCAATTGTCTACAAATAAACACACACTTTCGCCCCAGGCCCGGTAGGTGCGGTTTTGCAGCGTACTCGCTCCCGGTTCATGCCCTAAGGCATGAATACCGTTGATTCGGAATGCCATTAAGGCATGAATACCGTTGATTCATGCGACGTGCATTCCTAACCGCAATTGATGACCACTGAAAAATAAACTTGATATTCACCTAAAAATGTAGTATAATAAATACCAGACACTTGGACAACATTTCCACCCTACACCCTCTCGGTGTAGGTGTTGTCCGCTAAAAATCAGATTCATTTCTTTAGGAGATTGAACAATATGAAAATTATGCTCGTATTAGCAGGTTTTGTGCTAATGAGCACCTATCTTGTTATCAGCCCGATCGAGATGGTACACGCCGAGGAAGTCTTGGGAACAGGAACCGAGTCACTCCTCGGAGGCGACCTAACCGACCCAGAAGACGATGGTGACCCTGAAGCAGATGAGGGGTACAATGCTGTTTTCTCTGCCAACGATGAACCCGGATTCGCGGGCGGGGAATTTGCCTTTAACGTCTTCGATAACCGCCTTGGCCCCAGCAATGACAAATGGTGCTGCGGAGTTGGGGGCGGCATTCCCGAGGAAGGGCTACACGTGACAGCTGAGTTGGACGCACCTTATGGATTAACACACTTCACTGTATCCTCAGCGAATGATGTGCCCGCAAGGGACCCCTCAGTATGGGAAGTTCAGGGGTCAAACGACGGTGAGAATTTTACCACCATCTTTTCTCACGATGGCGATAGCTTGTGGACGGAGCGACTGCAAGTCATTCTTTTTGAGGCTGGCGAAGATTTTGAAGTCCAAACCATCGGGTATCAGTTTTTTCGGCATGTTACCTTTGACACCCCATCGAACCCGGCTGGAGCCTACTTCCAAATTGGCGAAATTGAATACTTCGGCGACGCGAATCTTACCCCCGTAGACCCTAAAGCCAAGCTCACAACCACATGGGGACACATCAAAAACGCCCGATAAGCCTACATATCGGACATTTTCTAAATCGGCTTGAATCCAGTAATAACTTGGTTCGAGCCGTTTTCATATCCGCATTTAATCTTTTCCTTGACTGCATCACCCAGATGCATTATTATTGTAGGCGTTGCTTACGGCGTCATTTCTTAAATAGCATCAAAAATAAAAATAAAAAAGGAGAATTCTTGTGCAAGACCTCCAAGAATTGATTACACAGCAACCCTACACGCGTCTCATCACCCCGAAGCGAGTGCTATATGTGATTCTGGGCCTAATCATCTTAGGATGCTTGGCGACCAGTTTTTATATCGTGGAAGCAGATGAAATAGCGGTTGTGCTAATGTTTGGCAAATCCGTCCGGCAAGCCGAACCCGGACTCCACTTCAAGCTACCGCTCGGTATTGAGAGGGCCATTAGCGTCCCGGTCCGAAAGGTCTTTAAAGAAGAATTCGGGTTTCGGACGCTGAGAGCAGGGATTCGGACACAGTATGACACGCGCGATTACTCGGCAGAATCTCTCCTGTTGACCGGCGACCTGAGCATCGCCGATGTCGAATGGGTCGTTCAGTATAAAATCAAAGACCCCAAAATGTTCCTGTTCTCTGTGCGGAATCCACAGCAGACTTTACGCGATCTCTCCGAAGCAGTTATGAGCCGAATCGTTGGGGATCGTATTGTGACGGAAGTCTTGACTGTCGGGCGTATTGAAATCGCGGCGGAAGTTGAAGAACAACTTCAACGATTGTTGGACCTCTACGAGACGGGATTAGACGTGGCAACGGTGACTTTGCAAGATGTGAACCCGCCAGAAGCCGTAAAATCTGCCTTTAACGCCGTTAACGAGGCGAAACAGGAGAAAGAGCGATTAATCAACGAGGCGTGGCGCGATTACAACCAATCCGTGCCGAAAGCGAAAGGTGTGGCAGCACAAAGAATTTCGGAGGCACAGGGGTACGCACTGAAACGGGTTAATGAAGCGCAAGGCGATGCCGACCGGTTCAAGGCGATTCGTTCGGAGTACCAAAAAGCGAAAGAGGTTACCCGGCGTCGGCTCTATCTCGAAGCGATGCGGGAAGTGTTACCACAGGTGAAAGAAATTTATGTCATTGATGGTAATGCCAACACACCCATTCCAATCCTGCAACTTAAAGAATAGCGTGTCCACAAAAGGAGTATTCCGATGAAATCGAAAATAGTGCTTATACCTTTGATTATTATTGTGGTTCTGGCGGTATTGATTGCGTCAGGCGTGTTCTATACTGTTTATGAAGGTGAGCAGGTCGTCATTACCGAGTTTGGTCGCCCTGTTGGGCAACCGATCATCACGGCTGGATTAAAAATAAAAACGCCGTTTATTCAGCAGGTGCACCGCTTCGAAAAGCGGATCCTTGAGTGGGATGGTTCACCGAATCAGATTCCGACAAAGGACAAGAGATTCATCTGGTTGGATACCACGGCGCGCTGGCGTATTGTGGACGCACTCAAATTCTATCAGGCACTCGGCACAGAGCAGTTTGCGCAATCTCGCTTGGATGATATTATTGATTCTGCGGCGCGCGATTTGGTGACGGCGCAGCTCCTCATTGAAGTCGTGCGGGATTCAAATCGAGTGTTAAGTCTCGACCTCGAAGTCCTTGAAGGCGAGGAGGGACAGAGCGGCGAACCGTTGGAAGAAATTCAAATTGGTAGAGAGCAGATTACACGGATGATTCTCGACAAAGTTCAGGAAACCGTCCCACAATTCGGCGTTGAACTCGTTGATGTTCGGATAAAACGCATTAACTATGTAGACGAGGTCCGCAAGAAAGTCTTTGACCAAATGATTTCGGAGCGTCAACGGATCTCTGAGAAGTACAAGTCAGAGGGTGAAGGCGAAGCCGCCGACATCATGGGGCAGAAGCAGAAGGAGTTGGAGCGGATACAGTCTGAAGCCTATAAGGAAGCCGAGCAGATTAAAGGGGACGCAGACGCGCAAGCGATCCAAATCTACGCCGAAGCACACGGGCAAGACCCCGAATTCTTCGCCTTTATCCAGACCCTTGAAACCTATCGTCAGACGACCAACGAGAGTACGAAACTCATCTTAACAACGGATAGCGACCTCTATCGGTATCTTAAGAACAGCGAATAGCAGAGATGTTTCCAGTAACCAGTCTCCAGTAACCAGAAGTGTGGACTTCACAAACTGCTGGTAACTGGTAATTGTCCACTGGAAACTGCGAATAGCGATACGTGAAGCGTCAATTCTCTCCTCTCAGTTTGAAAGCCGTTTGCATCGGGTTGCTCCTGATCCCAATGAATGCGATGTGGCAGATGATGGGGCTACGGTGGGACATCGCACACATGTCGATGATCTCGTTGCTCTATAATACCATCACACTCCTCTTCGCGCTGACACTCATCAACCGCTTCACGAAAAAATACGCACCGCAACTCTCGCTCTCTACTGGCGAACTCCTAACAATCTATGTCATGTTGTGCCTCTCGACTGCTATCGGTGGGCACATGTGCGTTCAGATACTCCTCCCGATTATCAGTTACGCCTTCGCCTATGCAACCCCCGAAAACGATTGGCAATCCCTCTTTTGGCACTACATCCCGTCGTGGACATCCGTTAGCGATAAGCGCGGACTCGCAAACTTTTTCGATGGCGGCTCGACGTTCTACCCGCACTTAGAAGCGTGGACAACACCGCTGTTGTGGTGGGGACTTTTCCTCGCTGCACTCTTTTCGGTGATGCTCAGCATCAACTTTATTTTCCGAAGGCAGTGGACCGAGAATGAGAAGTTGAGTTATCCGCTCATCCAATTGCCGCTTGCGATGGCGAATCCGAGAAGTGGGTTCTTCCGAAGCAAGGCGATGTGGATTGGGTTCGGGGTCGCCGCTGCGATTGATCTCCTCAACGGGGTCAATTATCTGTTTCCGCAGGTCCCGCGCCTCAATGGTATCCGTGCCTATGACATCGCTGACTTCTTTACCGTCCGTCCGTGGAATGCGATTACGTGGTTTCCGGTCGGTATTTACCCGTTCGCCGTCGGGCTCGCCTTTTTCATGCCGTTGGAGTTATCGTTCTCTTGTTGGTTCTTTTACCTTTATTGGCAAGCGCTCCGAGTCTTAGGCAGCGCCGTCGGTTTGACGGCACCGTTCCCTTATGCAGAGGAGCAATCTTTCGGGGCATATCTCGGTATCGGTGTGATTGCTATCTGGAGCGCGCGGCGATACTTAGCGCAGGTTCTCCGTAGACTCCTCGGCATGAACAACGCACTGAGAGACCAAGATGAACCGATCTCTTATCGGGCGGCAGTGATATGGATGGTAGTGAGTATTGCTTTCCTGATTGGGTTCTGCTATAAGATGGGAATGTCGTTATGGGTGATTGCAACCTTCTTTGGACTGTTCTTTGGGTTGGCGACAGGGATCACGCGGATGCGCGCCGAGCTCGGTTCACCCGTCCACGATCAACACTATGCCGGTCCCGACAGAATGATGTATTCCGTATTCGGTGCGAAGCAGCTGGGAGCAAGTAATCTGACAGGATTGGCGTATCTCTACTTTTTCAATCGTGCCTACGATTGTCTCTTGATGCCCCACCATCTTGAAGGTTTGAAGATAGCAGAGCGTGCCAACATCGAAAACAAGACCTTCGCGAAGGCGGTGATTATTGCTATCGGTGTGAGCATCGTCGCAACCATCTGGGCATACCTACACGTCTCGTATCAAGATGGCGTTTATACAGCGTGGGCAGGCAGAGAGACCTTCAGTCGGCTCGGCAGAAGGCTCGTCCAACCCGCGGGGCCTGATACCGCTGTGCTGAGTGCGATCAGTGTCGGAACGGTTATGGCGATCCTCTTGGCTTTTCTACGCGGACGATGGATGTGGATGCCGTTCCATCAAGCCGGTTATGCCGTCACGAGTACCTTCACGATGAATTTCTTCTGGTTTTCTCTGCTTGTGAGTTTCATCTTGAAATGGATTATTACCAAACACGGTGGCATCGGTGGTTTTCGGAAGGCAGCCCCGTTTTTCCTCGGTCTCGTGTTAGGTGAGTTCGTCGTGACAACCTTCTGGGGAACTGTGGCAATCCTGTTTCGGGTAGAAACCTACATTACGATTAATTTGTAGGAAGCAGTTGTCAGCCGTCAGGGCGTTCCGCCATCTTCTAATCCACTTCCCACTCCTGCAAACCGACGGGCATTGGATCAGGACGTTCTGTTGTGCTTTCAATAATGACGTGTTCACCTGTTTCAGAAGATTTATCGAAGGCACACATCACCTCAAGCACATGATACGCCAAGGTGCCGTTCGCACGGTGTGTCCGTCCCGAGCGGATCGCCGATGCCATATCAATCGCGCCAATCATCCGGGCGTTATCTGGAAAAGCGAGTTCTTGATCCTCCCATTCACCGCGTTCTTGAGAGATTCTCACAGGACCGCCGAATCCGTTTGGATCCGGTACCTGCAGTGAACCCGTTTCGCCGTAAATTTCGATGCACGGCAGGCTGTGCCGCCATATATCGAAACTCATAATCATTGTGATAATCGCACCATTTTGAAATTCGAGGGTGCCGGTGAGATGTGTTGTGATTTCGACGGGGATACGCATACCGTTCAAGGCTTGACTCGTTGCGATGCGCTCTTCAAATCCTTTTGTTGTAATCGCCGCGACGCGTTTAACGGGACCGAGGATATTAACGAGTGCTGTCACGTAATAAGGTCCCATATCCAGCATCGGACCGCCACCGATGTCGTAAAAGAAAGCCGGATTCGGATGCCAACCTTCTGGTCCGTGCCCACACATGAAGGCAGTCCCTGCGATGGGTCTCCCAATCTTTCCAGCATCCAGTGCCTGTCGCGAGGTCTGGATACCTGCACCGAGGAAGGTATCAGGAGCAGAACCGACGCGAAATCCTTTTTCCGCTGCGGAATCAATCAACTGCTTTCCGCTTTCAATGTCCACCCCAAGCGGTTTTTCACTGTAGACGTGTTTGCCCGCTTCCAATATCTGGATACCGACATCCACGTGTACTCTCGGAATCGTGAGGTTTACCACGAGTTCGATCTCATCGTCTGCGAGCAATTCGTCAATTGGGCATGCCTGACAATTGTATTTCTCGGCTTGTGCCTCTGCGACTTCCATTCGGAGATCCGTACAGGCTTTGATTTCTAAGATGTCGGTTTTTCGTGCCCCTTCAAAATAGGCACTGCTGATTACGCCACAACCAATAATTCCAATTTTCATATTTTTTACTATAAACTCCTGGGCTGCCTTCTGCTACAAACTATTGCCCCTTGTTGCGCTGAAACGTGCGCTGAATCGCACGACTACAAATTGCTGACTGCTAACCGCGAATCGCCAATCGCTAACTGCCATTCAATCAATCTCCCATTCCTGTAAACCAAGCGGTAGCGGTTCAGGACGGTCTGTTATGCTTTCGATGACGACGTGTTCACCTGTTTCGGAAGACTTGTCGAAAGCGCACATCACTTCGAGTACGTGGTACGCTAACGCACCGTTTGCGCGGTGCATACGTCCCGATTCGATTGCCGACACCATATCAATAACCCCAATCATCCGGGCGTTGTTCGGGAACCGGATTTCCTCTGCCGCCCAATCGCCGCCTGCAGGACAGACATTTACGGGACCCCCGAATCCGTTCGGATCAGGGACTGTCATTGAGCCGGTTTCACCGTAGATTTCGATGCACGGCAGGCTGTGCCGCCACATATCGAAACTCATAATCATTGTGATAATCGCACCGTTCTGAAATTCGAGGGTGCCGGTGAGGTGGGTCGTGATTTTGACAGGGATACGCAAACCTCGGACGGCTTGGCTTGTTGCGACGCGTTCTTCAAACGCTTTCGTCGTAATCGCTGCGACGCGTTTGACGGGACCGAGAATATTGACGAGCGCGGTCACGTAGTAGGGTCCCATGTCCAGCATCGGACCACCGCCGAGGTCGTAATAGAAAGCGGGGTTCGGATGCCAACTTTCGTGTCCATGACCACACATGAAGGCTGTGCCTGCGATGGGTCTACCGATTTTCCCAGCGTCCAGTGCTTGTCGCGAGGTCTGGATACCCGCACCGAAGAAGGTATCGGGTGCGGATCCGACACGCAACCCTTTTTCCGCTGCGGAATCAATCAGCTGTTTTCCGCTTTCAACATCGACACCAAGCGGTTTCTCGCTATAGACGTGTTTCCCGGCTTCTAAGACTTGCAAGCCGACTTCGACGTGTGCTCTCGGAATCGTGAGATTGACGACCAGTTCAATCTCTGGGTCTGCGAGGAGTTCATCGACGCTGCATGCGTGGGAGTTGTATCTTTCGGCTTGTGCGGCTGCGGCTTCCATGCGGAGGTCTGCACAGGCTTTAATTTCTAAGATGTCGGTTTTTCGCGCCCCTTCAAAATAGGCACTGCTGATGGTTCCACAGCCAATAATTCCAATTTTCATTTTTTTTATTATAAGCTCCTGGACTGCCTTCCACAATGTAAAGCTAAGACAAATTGTTTGCTAATCACTCACAATTTCGTTTCAGGCAGGTTTTGGGTTAATTCGAGCGTAATTAAGGATTTGTGCGGTTTTAATAGAAATGCGCTTTGTAGGAGGGATTTCCGAATCCCGACCCTTGGCTCGATAAATATATTAACACAAGTACTATATTTTCGCAAGTTGCGCGACAGCAGAGGATCTGTAAATATCTTGACAGCGGACTGAGAATGGTTGTTGGCAATTGACTGACCACTGACAGCCAAGACCTGATAACCGACATCGAAAAAAATGATTGACGGATTACAAACCTATTGCTATGATAATTGGAAGTTAAGACATTGTTTGTTATTGATGCAACGATGCATCGATTAGCGAAAACCTGCCCTTTACAGTATAGGAAATCTACAAGTAATACCGCACAGCCCTTGGAATGGAGAAGTGAGTATGGGAAACCGAATTGGAATCGGAAACCTCAGCATAGATGAAGGTTTGTACGCATTGATAAAAGATGAAATCGCGCCTGGAACTGGGATAGAACCGGATGCCTTCTGGAAGGCATTTGGGGACATCGTAACAGCGTTCGCACCGGAAAATAGGGCACTCTTAGACAAACGCGATGCCCTCCAGCAACAGATTGATGCTTGGCATCTAGCACGTAAAGGTGAACTGATCGACGGTGAGGCGTATGCAAAGTTCCTGACGGATATAGGCTATCTGCTCCCTGAGGGACGAGACTTCACTGTGATTACCGAGGATGTTGACATAGAGATTTCGCTTATCTCAGGTCCACAACTGGTTGTCCCAACCGATAATGCGCGCTATGCGCTAAACGCAGCGAACGCACGTTGGGGAAGCCTCTACGATGCACTCTACGGCACGGATGTGATTGACGAATCCGATGGGGCGACTATGGGGACGACCTATAATCCGATCCGAGGCGCGAAAGTTATCGCCTACACCGAGCAGTTTTTAGATGAGATGACCGAACTGGAAACAGGCAGTTTCTCTGACATTACCCAATTTTCTCTTGAAACCCTTCAGGATGAGAAACAGTTACGCGCCACGCTTCGTGATGGCAGTGAAGTCGGTTTGGCGGATCCAACCAAATTTGTAGGTTTCACCGAAGACAACGGCAAACTCACTGCGATTCTCCTACGAAACCATGGACTCCACATCGATATCCGAATAGACCGAGCGCATCCCGTTGGAAAAGGACATCCGGCTGGGGTCTATGATGTTATCCTTGAGTCAGCCATCACGACAATCCAAGATTGTGAGGATTCTGTTGCTGCTGTAGATGCAGCGGATAAGGTCCGCGTCTATAGCAACTGGAATGGGATCATGAAAGGGACGCTTGAGACGACGTTTGAGAAAGATGGCGAAATGCTGACCCGCCGTCTCGCACCTGACAAAACCTTTACCGCACCCGACGGAAGCGAATTGACATTGCCCGGTAGAAGCCTCCTCTTGATTCGGAACGTTGGACTCCACATGTACACCGATGCCGTCACGACAGCCGACGGTGAAGAAGTACCAGAAGGTATCCTTGATGCCATGGTAACCTCCTTCGCCGCCATGCATGATGTCCAAGGGAAGGGGCTTTACACAAACAGCAAAACAGGGAGTATCTACATCGTTAAACCGAAGTTCCACGGACCCGAAGAAGTCGATATGACGATTCGGATGTTTGAGTGGATAGAGTCGGCACTCGGACTTCCAACGAATACCATTAAAATCGGGATTATGGATGAGGAACGGCGGACGACTGTCAATCTCAAAGAGGCGATTCGCGTGGCACAGGAGCGACTCGTCTTTATTAACACCGGGTTCTTGGATAGAACCGGCGACGAAATCCATACGAGTATGGAGGCGGGCGCGATGATTCCTAAAATGGAGATTCGCGACGCACCCTGGATGCTCGCTTATGAGGATTGGAACGTCGATATCGGCATTGAGACGGCACTCCTCGGCACCGCACAGATTGGGAAAGGAATGTGGCCGAAACCCGACCAGATGGCAGAAATGGTTGAGACGAAGGTGAATCATCCGTTAGCAGGTGCGACAACTGCATGGGTGCCTTCTCCGACAGCCGCAACGCTGCATGCGATGCATTACCATGGGGTGAACGTTGGCAATTGGATAAAGGAATTGGCGGCAAGACAGCGCGCCAGTATGGAGGACCTGCTCACGCCGCCGTTGTTAGAAGAACGCGTCCTGCGAACTGACGAGATACAGCGTGAGTTGGATAACAACGCCCAAGGTATCTTGGGATATGTTGTCCGATGGGTGGATCAAGGTATCGGCTGCTCAAAGATACCTGATATTAACAACGTCGGTTTGATGGAAGACCGAGCGACACTCCGGATTTCGAGTCAACATATCGCCAATTGGCTCCACCACGGGATCGTTACGAAAGAACAGGTAACCGAAACTTTCCAACGCATAGCAAAGATCGTTGACCAACAGAACGCCGGGGACCCGAATTATCGGAACATGGCACCCAATTATGACGAGAGTGTCGCGTTTCAAGCGTCTTTAGATTTGGTTTTTAAGGGGTGTGAACTCCCGAACGGATATACGGAATTTGTACTCCATCCACGTCGGCGGGAAGTCAAGGCAGGCGGATGATAATTATGGTAGGCGAGGTTTTGCGGCGTACTTGAAGAAACACCCCAGCAAAAACACCAAATGCGACGTGCATTCCAACCGCTACTTAAAATTAGGTAGGCGAGGTTTCCTAACCTCGCCTATTTTCTTTATAACGTATGATATTTCACTTTTCCGGACCATACCGGTTGTCACCAACTAACCCTTCTAATCCGCCAACCGACTGCTGACCGTTGACTGCTGATTGCTATGAATCCAACCTATAAAATCTAATTGCGTTATCGCGGAAGAGGTTTTGCAATTCTTCAGGTGAGCAGCCTGAAACGGCCTCTTTCAGTGTCTGCACCCACCGCGGATAATCAGCTGCCTGTGTGGAGACGGGCCAGTCACTCCCGTATATAACCCGATCAAAACCGAAGCAAGTGATGACATGCGCAATATACGGCTGTAGGTCAGTAGGGGTCCATGCTTCAAAATCCGCTTCCGTTACCAAACCCGATATTTTGCAATGGACGTTCGGAAATCCCGCGAGCGTCTCGATCTCCTGTTTCCATGGCTCAAAAAGTTGGTTCTTGATGTCGGGTTTGCCGATATGGTCCAAGATGAATTGGACGTGCGGACACTGTTCTACGAGTCGAATCGCGTTGGCAAGTTGCGGATGGAAGATACAGAGGTCAAAACTCAATCCGTAGCGGGAAAGCACTTTAACGCCGCTTACAAAGTCGGGTTGGACACAGAAATCAACGCTTTCGGATTGAATGAGTCTACGGATACCTTTGACGAGTGGGTTCTCTGATAGTTTTTCGACGAAGGGCGCGACCTGTTCACCCTCTTCGAGCGGTGCCCAAGCGACAATGCCTTGAATCCGAGGCTCTACTGTTGTCGCAAGAGAAGTCACCCACGCCGTCTCTTTCAAGCCGTCATCGGGGTGTGTATCGCATTGGACAAAAACGATAGATTCAATTTCCAATTCACCATAAGCAACGATGTAATCTTTTAGGAGATAGGGTCTGTTTAGGGCTGGAACTTCCGAAAGCCACGGGTATCTCAACTGTTCTGGGTGCCATAGATGAACATGTGTATCAATAATTGGGAATCTCTCCATTGCGTCGCTCCTGCTGTGTATTGCATTTTCCGCTATTTTAATCTTTCTTTCTCAGCTTGTCAATATTTTCTTTTCTGCATCCAGAGCGATTCAATCTTCGTCAAAATATTTTGCCAAAACAACACAGAATGTGATAAACTGAATACATATTCCGAAACGGAGGCGTTAAAAATATGGCGAAAAAATCTCGAATTGTTATGGTGGCAGGAAGTGGGAGTAGTCACGGCAGTGGCGCACATGAGCATCCCGCCGGGTGTGCCTTTCTCGCTGAGCAGTTAAACAAAAATGTAGACGGTGTGGAGGCAGTGGTCTCTCAGGGGTGGCCCGAAGATCCGGCAACTTTCACCGATACGGAGGCCATTATTGTTTATTCAGGGGGCGGCGAAAGACACCTTAGCATTCCGCATCTGGATCAGATCAGTGAATTGATGGCACAGGGCATAGGACTCGCAATGTTGCATTTTGCAGTCGAGGTCCCAAAAGGAAAGCCGGGGAATTGTTTCTTAGACTGGATCGGGGGTTACTTTGAACCCGGACTTTCGGTGAATCCGTATTGGACAGCCACGTTTACTGAATTTCCTGAACACCCGATAACGCGTGGAATGCAGCCGTTTTCACTGGAAGACGAATGGTATTATCACATGCGGTTTCGGGATAATATGCAAGGGGTGACACCGGTCCTCAGCACAGTCGCACCTGCCTCAACGCTCACAAGACCTGATGGACCACACAGTGGTAATCCGCATGTCCGGGCATCGGTCGCAAAGGGCGAACCACAGCATTTAGGATGGTGTGTAGAACGTCCAGATGGAGGGCGTGGGTTCGGATTTACGGGTGGGCATTACCATCAGAATTGGGGGGATGACCAATTTCGTAAGTTCGTCCTCAATGGGATTGCCTGGACAGCAAAGGTAGAAGTTCCCGAAGGCGGTGTCTCTACGCCGACACCAACTGCTGCTGAGTTGGATGCCTATCTGTAGTTGAGGCACTACCCTAATCTAAGTTGCCACTATGTAGCATAAACTGTTAGTTGTGCCTTTGAACAGCAAGACTCGCATTGTGAAGTGAGTTTGCGCTACAAAAAGGCTTCCAGTCCCAAAGGAGACAAAGCATGGACCAAGAGTTCCAAGATTATCTATTCGACTTACAGGGCTATCTGGTCTTGGAGAATGCAATCTCAGCAGACGATCTGGAGAAGATGAACGCATGGATTGACGCACACTGGGAGTATGTTGAAGCACCTTGGGCAGAAAATACCGAGGATAAACGGATCCCGCGCTGGATCGGGAATATCGAAACGCATACCTATAACATCGAAAACGGCGTGAATTTCCAGAATATCATTGAAGGCGGCGCGGTTTTCGAGAAATTAATCGACCATCCGGCATGGATTAATCTCGTGCGGAAATACGTTCATGAAGTCAACGGACTCTCTATCCACGAGAATTTCCTGAACGTCCGTGGTCCTGGCGGCTTCATTCATATCCACTGTGGCGGGCATGTCCCTCTCAGTTACCTAACGTTTCGACAGGAGCAGACAGGCGAATGGATGGTCGGGCAGATCAATGTCCTCATGGCACTCAACGATATTGGTCCCGGAGACGGGGCACCGGTGTTGGTACCCGGGAGTCATAAATGTACGGAAATTCATCCACGTTTAAAGGTCGATGGGAAAGGCTTAGTCTACGACGGTGTGAGTGGCAAACCTGCGGGGACTGCCTTTGGAACGAAAGAAATCTATCTCAAGGCAGGCGATGTCGTGATGTTCACAGATAAAATTACACACGGATCGGCAGAACGAACGAATGACGGACATCGCCGGTCGATTGTTTATCGCTACTCACCGAGATATGTCCGTGAGCGTTTTGACTATCCACATTCGGACGAATTGTTGGCACGTTTAACGCCAGATCAGCGCAAGATCATCCAACCGACATCGATACGTCGTCCACCAGAAGTGACGTAACAGAGAAGTTGTGTGCTCACTTCTAAAAACCAAGGGAGATACATGATGCGAAAAGTTGATTTGCAACAGAAAGCAGTTAGGTTAATCGGACAGCTCTCTACTGAAAAACTTAAATCTGCTATTGATTATCTGGTTTATCTTCAGGATACAGAGGCGCGAAACGTCTCTTCTGGTCACGAAGTTCCATCACAGGATCTTGGAACGGCGATCCACGAACTTTTCAAACCTTTTGGCGGGGTAGAACTTGAAATACCTCCACGGGAACCAATGCGAGAACCGCCTCGCTTTGACTAACATACTAGCTATGATTGTTCTTGACACTAATGTCGTCTCGGAGCTCATGCGGGACAGTCCACAACAAGCGGTTCTGACTTGGTTGCGTGCCCAGCCTGCAACCGGTTTGTTCGTAACAACTGTCACCGAAGCGGAAATTTTGACCGGTATAGCACTCTTGCCTGATGGAAGGAGACAGCGCGGCCTTTCGGCGGCTGCTGCGCGCGTGTTTGCTGTATTATTCGTTGGGCGTATTTTGGTTTTTGATAGTGATGCAGCAAACATTTACGCCGAAATCTTTGCTCAACGATACGCATCTGGCAGACCTATCAGCCAAGCTGATTGCCAGATAGCTGCAATTGCTCGTTCTCGTGAAGCATCAATTGCCACTCGAAATGTTAGGGATTTTGAAGGGGTTGGGGTTGAACTCATTGATCCATGGTTAAACATATAACCTTTTTTTTTGAAAGAGGAAGGTTTATCGGAAAACTAACAGAATATGGCAAAATTACAAAAAACGCTCTGGGGTGGACGTTTCAGCACAAGCCTCACTACAGAGACAATAGCCTTCACACACTCCATTGAAGCTGACATCCGACTCATCGGATACGATATTTGGGGCAGCCAAGTACACGCGATTATGCTTGCTCGGCAGGGGATTATCTCTGATGCCGATCTGCGCGAGATTTTACAGTGGCTCCAGAAAGCAGAGGAAGATTTTCAGAACGGCGATTTTGTGCTTGATCCCAATAAAGAGGACGTGCACATGAACGTCGAATCGTATCTAATTGAGAACGCAGGACGCGAGTTCGGCGGTAAACTCCACACTGCCCGCTCTCGGAATGATCAGGTACTTGTAGACGCGCACCTCTACATTCGGGACGAGATCCTCAACGTCCAGCGCGGTATCTCCGAATTGTGCGAAGCGTTCCTTCACATTGCGAAAGAACACGCTGATACTGTCATGCCCGGCTATACACATACGCAACATGCCCAACCGATTAGCCTCGGATTCTGGGCAACGGCTTATGTGAGTATGTTCCTACGAGATCAGAAACGCCTACAATCTGCATACCGGCTTGCCAATATGAACCCACTTGGGGCATGTGCTTTGGCTGGCACGACGTTTCCTATTGACCGGGAACTGACAACAAAACTCCTCGGTTTCGATGCTCCACACGAACACGCCCTTGATGTTATCAGCAGCCGGGACTTTATCGCCGAGGTGCTTTTCTCGCTATCCCTCGTGATGGCGAACCTCTCACGGATTAGCGAGGAGATCGTCTACTGGACGACCTACGAATTTGGGATGGCGGTGCTTGATGATGCCTATAGTTTCGGGAGTTCCATCATGCCTCAGAAGAAGAATCCCGACATCGCCGAACTCACACGCGGTCGCACGGGACGCGTCTATGGTGCGTTGTTTGATCTGTTAACAAATCTCAAAGGTTTACCGATGGGTTATAACCGAGATTTCCAAGAGGATAAACCGCCCCTCTGGGAGGCGTTTGATGTTGTCAAGGCGTGCCTCGGTCTACTCCCAGAACTTCTCAAGACCACTGATTTTAAAACCGAACGTATGGCGGAATTAGCGAATGCGAACTTCGCAACGGCGACGGAGTTAGCGAACTATCTCGTTAAGGAACACGGAATCAGTTTTCGGGAATGCCACGAGGTTGTTGGATGGCTGGTAGGGCAACTCGTGCAGCAGGAAAAAACCTTCTCGGATTGGGAATTAACACACACACTCCTGAAACAGAAAAAGATTGACATCTCTGTTGAGCAGCTCAAACGAATTCTGGATGCAGAATTGGCACTTGAGAATAACCAGAGCCTCGGCGGTACGTCCCCCGCGGAAGTTCATCGAATGATAGATAATTTTGAAGAACACCTAAATGAGATTGCACTGAATCTCTATAATTGCCAGACGCAAATTGAGAACGCACATCGAGAGACACTACGGATTGTTGACGAGGTTTTGGAAATGCAGATTACGATTACGGAAGGAGAACAAAAGATTGAGAAATAAGTTAATTGTGGCTTTAGATACAGATGACGCTGAAGATATTGATTGGTTGTCTGGGACACTTATAGATATAGTACCTTGGGTTAAGATAGGCTTTCAGGCGTTCAGTACCCTTGGAACCGAAGGCTTTCCGTGGATCAGCGGGAGAGGACATAAAATCTTTCTTGACCTGAAATTCCACGACATCCCCAACACGGTCGCACGCGATGTAGGGACGATGACGAAACACGGCGCAAATATGATTAACATGCACGCCGCCGGTGGACTTGAGATGATGCAAGCCGCCAGAGACAGTGCCGATGATGCCGCCTACGAAGCGGATATTCCGAGACCTATTCTACTCGGTGTGACCATTCTAACAAGCATTGATGAAACCGGTTTTCAACAGAGTTTCGGTTCAGAACGAGGACTTACAAAACAGGTCGTCTATCTCGCACAATTGGCACAGGAAGCAGGATTAAGTGGTGTTGTCGCATCGCCGTTAGAAATCGAACCCATACGAAAAGCGTGTGGTGATAAGTTTGTAATCGTCACACCGGGTATCCGTCCCACTTGGGCGGAAAGCGGCGACCAACGCCGTATCACGACACCTGCGGAGGCAATCCGTCGGGGTGCGGATTATATTGTCATTGGTAGACCCATTATTGAGGCAGAGGACCCTTTAGAGGCTGCCGAAATGATCCTTGAGGAGATGAGAGAGGCATAAACTATGAATATTATCTGTATCTGTTTGGACACGTTTCGTGCCGACATCATCGGCGAAGGGAAGAAGTATAGCCACGTGCAAACGCCAAATCTTGATGCATTGGCATCCGAGAGTGTCCGTTTCACACGTGCTTATGGCGAGGGACAACCGACGCTTCAGGTACGGCGCGCAAACTTCACTGGAATGCGGAGTTTCCCGTGGAGATATAACTTCGATCGACGCGGGCATTGGCACCACGCACCCGGGTGGCATAAAATTCCACCGGAGCAGGATACCATCGCTGAGATTCTACTCGAACGCGGTTACCTGACCGCACTCATTGCCGATACCTATCACATGTTCAAGCCGACGATGAACTTCTCGCGCGGCTTCGCGCACTTCGATTTCATTCGTGGACAGGAGTCGGATAACTGGCACAGCGGAGATCCGAGACTGATTGAGGCGCAACTCCGCAAGCATGTCCGTGAACCCATCAATTGGCGACGCCATGCTGGGCTTGTCAATTACTTGTTGTCGCAACGGCATCGCCAATCCGAAGATGATTACAGTTGTGCCCGCGTTTTCCGTGCCGCAGCCGACTGGCTTGAAGATAATCATACCGTCGGTCCGTTTTTCTTATGGGTCGATAGTTTTGATCCGCATGAGCCGTGGGATCCACCAAAGTCTTACGCTGATCGCTATTTTTCGGACTATTCAGGCAAGGATTTTGTTACACCTGGGAGTGCGAACGAAGGCGACGGACCCACGGAAGACGAACGCCGCCGAATTGAAGCACTCTACCTCGGTGAAGTAACGTTCGTCGATAAATGGGTCGGTGTGCTACTGGACAAGATAGAGGAGCTGAGTATCGGCGACGATACATTGGTCGTTTTGATGTCCGATCACGGCACACAACTCCGCGACCACGGGAGCTTCGGGAAGGGACCGAACAAATTGCATCCGTTCAATACGCAACTGAACCTTATGATTCGGCACCCAAAGGGACCGAGTGATACAGACATTTCGGCATTTGTCCAGAACCACGACCTGATGCCAACGCTCCTCAGTCTGCTTGATATTCCGTGTAGCTGGACAGATGGTGAGGATATGTGGCAACTCGTTACCCAGGAAAAAGCATCCCTTCGTGAACGTATCATCACGGGTTGGGCAGGCTTTATCACTGGGAATGCCCGAGGCCGCGTCAGTGTGCGCGATAACCATTGGAACTTTTGTACGTCCGTCGGTTATAACGATCCTAACGGCGATGAACTCTTCGATGTCCGCAACGATCCAGAGGAGAAGGTGAACGTCGCGAGTGACCATCCAACAGTCGTGGCGGAACGCCGACGGGATGTTGAAGCACTCATCGGGCAACCTTTACCGGGACATTTCATTGAGGTCTGTGATCCGGGACATGCCCCGATGACTTATTGGCTTCAGAAGAAATTGGCAGAGATGTAAAAGGCTTGAACTAATTTATCGTTTCGCGTATAATATATCAAAGCGGTAATCAAAAAATCCACTATTCTTTTTCGGTCTAACGCACAGACCGAAATTTGCTATAGAAAAATTGAAGGGAAACATTATGGGAAGAAGACGCTCCAGATCGCGTTATTGTAAAGGTGAATTGATTGAACGTGAGGACTTTTCTGAAGATTTAGCGGCGTTCAAATTCCGTGTTGATCAGCAGTTGCCATTTATACCCGGGCAATACGCCACGATCGGTTTTCAGGTCGGCGAGAAAATTGTCCAACGTCCCTATTCGATCGTCTCCTCACCGCACGAGCCCTTTATGGAGGTTTTCGTGGAATTGGTGCCAGAAGGTGCGACAACCCCTCTCTTTTGGGAACTGAAATTGGGAGACAGTGTATTTATCCGAGACCGTCTCGTGGGTAGGTTTGTCTTGGACACGGAGAGTGGTATGACGCGTCATGTTATGGCGGGAACTGTCACGGGTGCTGCACCGTATATTAGCATTGCGCGGACGCAGAAAATCGAACAAGAACAGGGCAAAGCGAGTCCACATCAAATCTTAGCGATTGTTGGTGCAAGTTTTTCGTGGGAGCTTGGCTATTACATGGATGAACTCAATGAACTCGCCGCGCAAGAGGAGTGGTTCACCTTTGTTCCGACGGTGAGTCGTCCGTGGGCGGATCCGGACTGGCAAGGCGAGAGCGGACGTGCCGAAGATGTGGTTCGGAAATACGGCGATCAGCTCGGCTATGACCACACGAACGCTGTGGTTTATGCGTGCGGACATCCGCAGATGATTGAGAATGCAAAGGCAATCTGGGCGCGTGCCCGTTTCCCTGAAGAACGGATTAAAGAGGAGAAATTCTTTGTGATGAAGGAAGAGTAGTCGGATAGAAATCGACGCTTACAGAAATGTAACTTAAACAGCGGCATGACGTGGAGAATTTTGCGTGGTGCCGCTGTTTTGTATGGCAAGATGCTATTCCACAAAGCTATTTATTTTCAGTCTGTTTGTGAAGTCATTTCATCTATATTCCACAGAAGAACGGTCCCGTCTTCACTCCCACTAACAAGAGTGTCGCCATACTCGGAAAAAATAAGAGCCGTTATCTTGCGAGTGTGTCGTGTAAATATGTGGGTCTCACGGGCTTCGCCTTCTGCGTCAAAATCAAATAGTCGAATTTTCCCTACTTTGTCCCCAATTGCAAGGAAACGTCCGGCTGGAGAAAATGCCAATGCGGTAACCGCACTAAATGAGCCTCTATAATGGCGCACCTGTTGACCTGTAAGGGCATCCCATCGACGAATGATCCCATTTTCTTCACCGCTGAAAAGGTGGTTACCATCGGCGAAGAAGGTTAGTGCTGTGACGGTGCCTTGAGAACCTCTGAGTATTCTTAGTTCGTTACTGGTCCTAACATCCAACAGATGAATTCTGCCATCTGCCCCACCACTGGCGAGTGTGGTTTGCGCCGGTGAAAGTGCCAATGCGGTGATGCCGTGTGTGTTTCCTATCAATGTTGCTCTCAAGCTATCTTCATCAAAGGGTTCGTCCGACACAAAAATAGTGCCGTTTCCACTTCCACCACTGGCAATGGTTTTGCCATCCTTTGATAGAGCCACTGCTTGTGTAAGTCCTCTGTGATCGCGAAGTCTGGAAAGCTGCATGCCTGTACTCGCATCCCACAACCGAAGTTTATTATCCAATCCAGTGCCGCATGCCAGAATGCGGTTATCTGCTGTGTATGCCAGAGCTTTAACGCCCCCGGTATGTCCTGTGAGTTTTAATCTTTCGCGGGCGCGATGGGTATCCCATAACCGAACTGTTCCATCTAAACTGCCACTTGCGATGGCAGTCCCATCGGGTGATAATTCAACCGTTGGGATTATATCATCATGTCCTTCGAGAGTGGATGTAAGTTCGCCTGTGCTGGTGCTCCATACTCGTATTTCCTCATCCGCCCCACTGGTGGCAAAATTACGTCCATCTTGTGAGAAATTCACTGCGTAGATAGGCATATTATGTTGTGTTGGTTCGTCGAGTCTACCACCTGGTGCTACAAGATTCCATAATTGAACTGTACCATCGAGACTTGCACTGATAAGGATTTGACCGCTTGGTGAGAAATCTATCTCCCAAACTGAATCTGTATGTCCTTCAAACTCGTAGATTCGATCTCCCGTTCCAGCGTCCCACACCTGAATTGTGCCGTCCTCACTTCCACCGGCTATCATCTGGCTATCTTGTGAGAAATCTATAGTATGAATGGCACTATTATAGGGTAAAATTGCCATAAGTGCTTCGGTATTAACATTCCAGACGCGAATTGTATTGTCAGCACTCCCACTAGCGAGCATGCTACCATCTGGCGAAAACGCGACAGCATGAATCTCCCCTCTGTGTCCTGTGAAAGTAGACAAAGGTCTATGGTTCGCGGTGTTGGTATCCCATAATCTAACTGTTTGATCCCAATGTGCTGCTGCAAGCATGAGACCGCCTGGGGAATATGATACCGCGTTGGCACCTCCCATAATCCCAGAAAACAACACTTGTTCTTGCCCAGTCCGAACGTCGTAGATCCAGACACCGATGGTGGTTGCGACCGCTAATTGATCACTGTAGGGAGAAAATTTTAGGTCTTTTACCCAACCTTTGCCAAAACGGGCTGTCGCGTACTGCGGTAAATGCCATTGGACGGAATCCTGTGCAAAAGTATTGGGTAGAAATAGGCTGGTGGTTAGTAGGCATACTATAAGTGATTGGTAAACTTTTTTCATAGAGTCAAGTTCCTTTTATCGTGTGATTAAGCGATTTTTTTGCGGACAGATTAGGCTATGAAACGAGATTATTGATGGCATGCCGTAGCCATTGAGAAAATCTCTTGGTCCATCTGGGTAAATCCTCAGCAATTCCAGAGGTATCTTCCGGCTCCTGAGTTTGTAACTCTTCCCAATGTTTTTGCGCGAGCACTGAGATTTCCTCAAACGTGCCTTTTTCCTTCAGATACTCCTCAAACTTGCTTCCATGATACTTATTCATTATGACAGACTCCCATTTTTTAATAAGTCTCTTCGTTTTCGAGCCAAGCGTAAATCCTTTCGGGGTGTCCTTCTCGATTTCTTGATAAAACCGTGTAGGAGAATCATCCTCCGGCCTTCGAGAGTAAACAAAACCCGCGCGATACGCCTTCCTTCACTGATACGACTACGAATTTCCCATAATTGCTCTTCGCCCGGCATCTTCTTAACAAGACTCGTGCGAAGCACCTGGGGCCAATGTTCTGCTACTATTCTTATATCAGTATCAATTATGTTGGCATCTTCCTGACCGAGGTCGCTGAGCCATGCTCGTACAGGTTCATTTCCGCTGGGAGTGCGAAAAAAGAGGGCATCAAGCATGGAGTCTCCGTTCAAAATAAGGAAAGTGACCAGATATTTTCAAGTCTCAGAATTATAACACAATTTGAGAGACTAAGTCAAGAAATCGACTGGCGTGCGGTTGTGTAAATATTGACACCTCTGATCCTTGTGATTAAAACTAACCGGCTATGAACCTTATAAGCATGGATGCTGCTTCATAATTTGGATCAATTCTTAAAGCGGCTTCGGCGTTGTCTATCGCGGCTTCAAAGTCTCCAAGTTCTAAGTGAGCAAGGGCGCGATTAAAGTACGCTTCCTTAAAATTTTCGTCAATCCTTATTGCTTCTGAAAAAGCTTCTATTGCTTCACGGTATTCTTCCTGCGCAATATAAATTATTCCCAAGTAGTTGTATGGCTCTTTCAGTTCGGGAGAGATGTTGATATTGATCGCATTGTTGAACGCCTCAATTGCTTTATCGTATTTTTCTTCTTCAAAGAACCACTTGCCACGAGCGTCGTATCTTTCTTTTATTTTTAACTTAAGTGTGAGAGCAGGTGCGTAGTTTGAGCGAATAGCTAAGGCCTGTTCTGCCTGCTCCAGTGCTTCTTCCAGTTCACCTTGGCTGAGATATGTGTTTCCTTTGTCAACGTAAGGTTGTGGGGATGGGGGCGGTGGTGTAGGCTGTGCGCATTCTATGATTTCAATAGCTTTTTCTGCTTTACGAATAGCTTCTTCGTAATTGTTTATAGACCTCTGCTGCTTCGCTTCTTCTAAGCATTCCTCTGCTTGGCGGATTATCTGAGGATCTATGTTTTCCTCTGACGCTTGGGCAGTTGCTTCTTCTGCGTTTTGGATCGTACGTTCTGCTTCTCTTCTGAGTGGGTATAATCTTTCGTCTGCCTCTTGCTTCAACCTTCTCATCTCACTGAGCAATTCCTGAACTTTACTGTCATTACTATCTGTGTATCTTGTGTTAGCTCTCTCAAACGTATTTATTACTAATTGGTATATTGATAGGTCGTCAGATGCTTCTGCCCAGTCTGTATATGCCAAAGTTAGATAGTAATATGCTTCGATGTCATACCGACTATCCTCATAATTTGTGGTAAGCCGTGTCAAGAGAGCAACTGATTTGCTAAACAATGTTGAATCCGTTTGAGCGGCTTCATAATAGCATTTGCCTCCCCAATAAAGCGAGTAGGTCATATCTTCAATAGAGAGATTCCTATCGGTAAGTTTCTCGTATGTCTCGGCTGCTTCTAACCATCGTTTTTCTAAACGGAGAAGTCTTGCTATTACGAAAAGTTCGTCATCAGATTCGCGTCGTCTTCTATCGTCTCTGACAGGATCAGGAACAAGATAGGTACGATGATACGCGACATATATTTCTCTTCTTCTTTCCTCATCAGTTGTGTTATAGATGGCTTCTTCGTAGTTTGATCGCGCATTTACATAGTCCTTTGCTTCAAGATAGATTTCTGCTATTCCAACATAGGCGTGTGGAACATACTCATTATCAGGATACTGTGTGATGAGACCTGTATAGCGTTCGTAGGCATCGTAAACTCTACCTTGTTGCTGTAAGTCGAACGCCGTGTTGTACATTTCCTCACATGGGTCCGGAGGTGGCGGTGGAGGCGGTTCATTACACTCTTCATTTAGTTCTGCCATCCGACGTTCTGCCTGCTGTGTAAGTTCGGACTGTGGAAATTCGGTGACAAGTCTTTGAAAAGTGCTCAGAGATTCCTCACAATTGTCCTGCTGATAGGCGATTTCTGCCATAGTGTACAGCGCGTCGGGAACCCATTGACTATTTGGAAATGTCTCTATCAACTTAGCAAATTTGGATTCCGCTTGATTGAGTTCTGCAATCTTGTAGAGATTCTCTGCCCAGAGGTAAGTGAGTTCTTCTTGGTATCTGGGGACTTGTGTATCTGATGCTACCTCTTTGATATGTATTAGAGCCTTTTGATTATGTCTAACGTCGCTTGTTCTCTCTCCAAGTTCATAGTAACACCAAGCGATTTTGAGATTAACGAGGGTAGTGAAATCTGTATCAATCCTTTTGGTATTCGCGCCAAACTTTCTTGATTCCTTGAGTGCTTCACTATATTTTATGATTGCTTGTTCGTAGTCTTCACTATCATATAACATTTCAGCGTCTTTAAAAAGCTGCTCTATTTTTTTTGAATTCCCTAATACCAGAGGGGATAAGAAGGCAAGGACCAAAGCGACACCACCGATGATACCCCATATTCTGCTGTTCATTACCATCTCCTTTTTTACCGCTCTGGACCAAAAATTTGAAGATTAAAAATTTGGGTTACCGGCTCTATCCCATCATCCGTGGACAATCTAATTGTGACAGGCTCTTCTCGAGTTTCTATGTTCTGATCTGCTGTGATAGAGATTTTAATTTTCTCTTCACCACTTTCACCCATTATTGGAATGGGAGCAGGAGGCTCGTAGTCTAATCCAGTTGTATTTTCCAGTTCAAGGCTGATTCTGACATTATGTGCCGTGCCACCACTGTTGTTGATTGTCAGTGTGAGGTTTACTGTTCTGCCACCCATAAGATAAGGCGCATCTAAAGAGGATTCTATTGAAAGTATAGGCGGTTCCGGTTTCGGACCGTTTGGACAAAAAATAAGACAAGCAGCCACCGCAACAAGACCTAAAACAAGAGCATAAGCCAGCACTTTTTTCCATCTTTCCGGTTTGTGTAAACTCCTTTCTGCACGTTTTATTGCTATGAGCAGTTCGTGTACGAGTTGACGGTTGGCTTTGAGTTCGGACGCTTTTTCTACTGCTGTTTTTGCGTCGTCAAGTGCCCCTATTTCCAGATAAGCGATACCTAAACCACAATAGGCATCTGCAAAATTCGGATCCACTTTTATCGCCCTCTTGAACGCAGCAGCGGCTTCATTGTACTGCTTATTATTCAGGAACGCTTCGCCGCGCTCGTAGTGCTTTTTCACATCCTGTATATCAAGAGCGGTTGTCTGTTCAGGCGATTTCGCTGGACTCGGCGTAGGGCGTGCCTGTTGGATAGCCTCTTCTGGCTCTGGACGCGTCTGTTCTTCTGTGCGCGTGAAACTTGGATCAATTGCTTCCAAAAGTGAAATAAGTGCTTGATAATTCGGGTCCACCGCCAATCCGTTTCTCGCCGTTTCCCTCGCTTTCGCGAGTTCTTGTTGACCGAGATAAGCGAGTGCAAGGGAATGGTGTGCAGCGATATAAGTCGGATCCAACGTTATCGTTTTCTGAAGCGCATCTACAGCGCGAGGATACGACTCCATCTTGAGAAAAGTCAATCCTAAGTTGTAGTGGGAAGTCGTGAAATCCGAATCAAGCGTTATCGCACTTTGGAAGGCTGTGACAGCTTCGCTATAGCGTTCATCATTCAGGTAAGTAATGCCTCTATTGTAATGTGCTTGCTTTATTGTGTTCGCGAGTTCGTGGGCGGGTTGATAATTTGGATCGATCCTTAATGTTTCCGTGACAGCGTGTGTCGCCGCTTCCAAATTACCTGATGCTCGGTGGGCACGTGCGAGATTGTAGTGTGCGCCCTTGAGATTTGGAGAAATCGCTATGGCACGTTCCAGATGCGGAATCGCTTTATCTGAGTGTCCCTGTTCAATGTAAGCGTGACCGAGGTTATAATGGGCATCAACAAGATCTGAATCAAGCGCAATGGCGTTTTGCAGGGCATCAATAGCGTTCTGGTATGCCTTCATACCCATGTAGGCGGCACCCAGATGCGCGTGGATATGTGTGTTTTCAAGAGGGGATTTCTGCGGGTTATCCCCTAAATCCGCGTCAAGCGTTATCGCTTGCTGAAACGCTGTAACCGCTTCGGTGTAGCGTTTATTATCTAAGTACGCTTTGCCCTTATCGTGGTAGGTTTCCGTTATGGTGCCGTGGAGCAGCAAGGCCGGTTGATGCGTCGCGTCAAGTTCCAGTGCCGTTGTGACCGCACCACTCGCCTTCTCGAGCTCGCCTTGTTCAAGATAGGCACGGCAAAGCGCGCAGTGCCCCTCTATAAAATTCGCATCCAGTTTTATGGCGGCTTCAAATTCAGGGATGGCTCTGTTGTATTGTCCGGCTTCCAGATAAGCGATACCGAGGTTATAGTGCGCTTCTTTTATAGCGTTCATTTTGAAAAACGATTGCCTTGAGCTTGGATAATTTAGGGCTTATTTTACCAGATTTTCTTTATTTTTTCAAGGAAAAATTTGTTGAGTTAGGTTCAATTCTGAGGTATAATAACGTCGTGGTTCGGGCTGAAAATCTCACGCATCCTGACGGGTACCATCTATGCTGCGGCGCTCTGCCCCCTTTTCTACGTCTGCATCTCACCCAAAGATCCGTTGGCGGATTATTTGGCTTGGACTCCTGCTGATTCCTTTTAATAACTATTGGGTCTTCGCATCGCTGCGTTGGGATCAAGGCTTCCCAACAACGATGTCCCTCTTTTTCAATACCATCTTCATACTCGCCGTTCTGATAGCTTTCAATACACTCCTTCACCGATTCGCACCGCGTGCCGCACTCACCCAAGGTGAACTCCTAACGCTCTATGCCATGCTCTCCGTCGCCTCAGCTATCTGTGGACACGACCTGTTTGAGGTAATTATTACCAATATCGCCACAGTCGGATGGCTGGCAACAGAGGAAAACGAGTGGAGTACGCTTTTTCATCGTTATATCCCAGACTGGCTTGCCCTAACAGATAAGAACAAGTTGACCGTCTACTTTACAGGCGAATCGAGCCTCTATCTACAGCCGCATCTCCAAATGTGGTGGAGACCTACGCTGGCGTGGAGCGGGTTTATCATCGTGCTCCTTTCCACGACATTTTGCATCAACGTTATTTTGCGAAGGCAGTGGATTGAAGTCGAAAGGCTCAGTTATCCGATCATTGAGTTACCCTATCAGATGACAACGGCGCGGTTCTTTCGGTCAAAGCCGCTGTGGGTTGGGATAATTCTCGCAGGCGGAATAGATGTCGTGAATGGACTCCATTTTCTGTTTCCAAACTTTCCGGGACTCGGCGGTGAATTCTACGATTTACGTCCACTCTTTACAACGAAACCGTGGAACGCGATTGGCTGGACCCCGATTGTTTTCTTCCCGTTTGTTATCGGAATGGCGTACTTTATCCCGTTGGATCTTTCGTTTACGTTCTGGTTCTTCTACATTTTCTGGAAATTCGAGATGATTTTTGGCAGTATCGCTGGCTTGCAACGGATTCCAGGATTCCCATTCATTTTTGATCAGTCGTTTGGGGTCTGTGTGGGTGTCCTATGTATGGCGTTATGGAGTGCGCGGGACCATCTGAAGCGTGTTCTCAGGCAGACATGGCATGGCAACAGGAAAACGGTGTCAAACGAACCCATCTCCTATCGTGTCGCAGTGTTGGGACTCATCGGTGGATTCCTCCTATTGGCAGGTTTTTGGTGGATGGCGGGAATGTCTTTGTGGGTCGCAGTCCTCGTCTTTGCGATTCATTTGACGACGGTGACCGTGATTACCCGCGTCCGTGCGGAGTTGGGACCTCCGATTCACGATTTACGTTCCATGGGACCCGATGTCCTGCTTCCTAAAATATTTGGAATGCGTCGACTTGGTGGACAGAATTTGGCACTCTTTTCGCTTGTGTTCTGCTTCAATCGTGCGTATCGTGGCAACACCATGCCCCATCAGTTAGAGGGTTTGAAATTGGCGGAACGCTCTCGGAGTTCTCCGCGACGCATTGCGATCGCTATGTTCCTTGCGATGGTCCTGAGTCCGTTCGCTGCCTTTTGGGGTGCCCTTCATATCGGTTATGAAAGCGGGGCGATTGAAGTCTGGTCGGGTTCTGTGTTTAATCGCACACAGAGTTGGCTAACAAACCCTATGCCTGTGGATGTTCCTGCCTTGATTGCTATGGTTTTCGGACTTCTATTCGCTTTGGGCCTGACTTTGGTTCGACTCCGATTTTTCTGGTGGCCCCTGTATCCGATCGGATATGCAATCTCTGGAACGTGGGCAGTGAATTTCTTCTGGTTTTCCGTCTTTATCAGTTACTTCATCAAGTTGGCGATCCTGCGTTTTGGTGGCATTCGGACGTTTCGACGGGTCGCGCCGTTCTTTTTAGGGCTGATTCTCGGAGAATTCTTGGTCGGGAGTGTCTGGGGACTTCTCGGTATCTTCTTAGAAAAGCCGATGTATCGGTTTATTTGGTGAGAAACTGTCGAAATTTCAATCTATATTGACCTGTTAAGTATTAAGTTTTTCGCTTGACAAGGACGAGTCAATTCCCTTAAAATGTAGTGAACTTCTCAACGAAAGTATACAGCGATATGTTCGCAGATTGAAGATTTCTTGGACTTCTATGGCACAGATACAGCAACTTCGTCGGATTACAATATGGGGTGTTGGCTTAATCGGAGGTTCCATTGGGCTTGCACTCAAAAAAAACGGATTTCAGGGGCAACGCGTCGGGTTAGGGCGAAACATCGGTAGACTCGAAAATGCACTCGCACGGGATGCCGTTGATGTCGTGACAACAGAGATGGAAGATGGGATTCGTGAAAGCGATCTTGTGGTACTCTGTACACCCGTTGAATTGATTCCCCTGTTGGTGCAGCGCATCGCTGAATCCGTCGCGCCAGAGCAGCGGATTGTATTGACAGACGCTGGTAGCACGAAGTCTGTGTTGGTGAAGTCAGTTGAGGAATGTCTACAGGTACACGGTTCGGATACCCTCTCTTTTATAGGCGCACATCCAATGGCGGGTTCCCACGAAACGGGTGTAGATGCGGCGTGTGCAACGCTTTTTGAAAACGCGAAGTGTATTTTGACACCTACAGAAAACAGCGATCCTAATGCGTTGCAGCTGGTTAAAAGTCTTTGGGAGTTTATCGGCGCAGTGCCCTATTTCCTTTCACCTGAAACACATGACCAACTCATCGGTGCCGCAAGTCACCTACCCCATCTCATTGCGAGTATACTCACGAATACTGTTGCGAATGTGGAAACGGAAGAGGGTAAAGCGTTGGACTTTACAGCGACCGGCTTTCGGGATTCCACTCGTATCGCCGCAGGTTCACCTGACTTGTGGACCGGTATTTTTACGCAGAACAGTGATGCACTCTTAGCATTAATTGAGGACATCGTTGCCAATTTAATGGAATTCAAAACCTTACTTCAAACAGACAATCTTGCTGAGATTGAACGTGTACTTGTCGAAGCACAGACTATCATTAAAAAACGCACGGAAATGTTAGGAGGCGCATGAAAAAAAAACGACCTCAGGTGACGATTGCGATGGATGGACCCGCTGGGTCTGGGAAAAGCACAGTGGCTCGACGGATCGCAGAGAGACTTGGGTTGCTCTATCTTGATTCCGGAGCAATGTACCGAGCCGTAACTTTATTGGCAATAGCGGACAGCCTACCCGCGGATAGCCCGAAGTTGATAGAGCAAGTGAAGAGGTGCCATATTGAATTTAGAAATAATGGCAAAACGATCTTGCTCAATGCTGAAGATGTATCTGTCCAGATCCGGACGCCGGCTGTTAACAGGTTGGTTGCAGATGTCGCGAAGATCCCAGAGATTCGCCGAGAAATCGTCAGACACCAACAGCGGATTGGTGCTGAGGGAAGCATCGTTGCTGAAGGACGGGATTTAACAACTATCGTCTTTCCCAACGCCGATTTTAAGTTTTACCTTGACGCTTCCGTGACAGAGCGTGCAAGGCGCAGGCTTGCTGAACTTCAGGCGCAAAATGTGGATACAACATTAGTGGCTGTTGAGGCAGAGATTCGCGAACGCGACGAAAAAGATACAACACGAGAACACAGTCCCCTACGCGCTGCCGATGATGCTATTATCGTGGATACGACAGATAAGACGATTGACGCAGTGGTCGATTTTATTATTGTGTACGTGTGCGGAAATCAGGAGTAATCGTGAGGTAGGAGGGGTTATAAACCCCAATTTTTATGTGGTATACCAATAATCAGTTCTGGACACCCCGTCCAATTTACCGATGGGGGCATCGGCTTACGAGCCTTTTTTGTAAAACTGTGGGTCGCCTTGAAACACACGGTGTTGCGCATATTCCGAGGGAAGGTGGTGTGTTACTCATTTCAAATCACGTCAGTTTCCTTGATCCTGTGATCATTGGTTCTGCTGCGAACCGTGAAATTCATTTCATGGCACGCAGTACGGCGTTCGATATCCCCGGTTTAGGAAAACTCATTTCGGTTTATAATGCCTATCCTGTGAATAGAGGCGCGCCTGACTTAGGGGCGTTGCGAAGAACGATCTCGCTTTTGCAAGACGGGAATGTTGTGCTTATGTTTCCAGAAGGCACCCGTAGCGTTGATGGAACCTTGGGTAAAGCGCGCGACGGTGCCTGCTTTATCGCACACCGAGCCGGTGTTCCGACTATCCCTGTTTTTCACAGCGGCGCAGAACGGGTCTTGCCACGCAACAGTAAACGCTTGCGCCGATCAAAACTAAAAGTCATCTTTGGTGAACCCCTTGAACTCACCGCCGAGGAATTCGAGACGAGACGTGAGATGTATCAGCACATGGGGAATCAGATGATGGAAGCAATTGCGGATTTGCGGGATCAGATGCTCAATTTGTAGGGTTCGCAAGGATTAATAATACATCACCCTCTTGGACTTGATAGGTTTTACCTTCAGATCGTAATAACCCTCTATTTCGCGCTTCAGAATAACTTCCGCATCCGATTAAGTCTACCCAGTGAATCGTTTCCGAACGAATGAAAGCCTTCGCGAAGTCGGTGTGGACACGTCCGGCTGCGTCAACAGCCGTTTGCCCTTCCCGCAAAGTCCATGCGCGGGACTCCGTTGGGTTGATTGTGAAGAACGTGAGAAGTCCTAACAAATTATACGAGGTCTGAATAAACCGCTCCAAAGCCGACTCCCGTAATCCTAATTCTTCCATGAAAATTTCCGCATCGGCATCGTCAAGTTGTGAGAGTTCCATCTCTAACTGTGCTGCGAGCACGATGATAGCTGTTTGTGGCTCCGCTTCGTATTTCTTGAAGCGTTTGAGAATGTCATCAACTCCGTCCAAATGTGTTTCACCGATGTTGCACACCAACAGCAACGGTTTCTGTGTCAAGAACCCGTAACCGCGTATCAATTTTTCTTCATTCGCGGAGAGGTCGAGGACACGGAGCGGTTTTCCATCTTCCAAGGTCTGCTGACACACCTCTAAAAGTCGGATTTCGCTTTGGAGTTCTGGTAATTTCTGGCTTTGAAATTGCTTACGGAGTCGGGCAAGTCTACCTTCAACGATCTGTAGGTCGGCGAATGCGAACTCAAGGGAGACACTCTCAATATCGCGTTCGGCATCAACGCTGCCATCGACATGTGGTACCGTTTCATCTTCAAAGAGTCTAACGACATGGGCAAGCGCATCAACAGTGCGGAGGGACGCGAGCGTTCCAGTGTCCAACTCTGTCTGTTCCACGTCCGATTTTGTTACACCCGCGACATCTACATAGTCAATTGTAGCGTGTGTTATTTTTTTTGATTGAACTATTTCTGCTAATTGTTCTAAACGTTCGTCTGGAACATTCGCCGCGCTGAGGTTTATTTGACCACGATTCGTGTAGCCCCCAATTTCTGCATGGGATTGGGCTAAGGTATTGAATACCGTGGTTTTTCCGACTTGTGGTCTACCGACAATCCCTATCTTCATGTTTTACCTTTATCCCTAAAAAATCTATTGACGACATCTGTGTAAACTGATAATATAAGCGTTAGATACAGAATCCAACCCCGAGGTGAATTGAATATGGCTGCCGAGCAAGCCGGATGGAAACGGCATATCGTCAAAGTTTTAACACTTCTCTTAATCCTCACAGTGTGCTTTGCGGTTTTACAATGGTTTATTATCAAAGAGTTATTCGGTTTCGGTACAGATATGGTGAGAGACGCATTGATTCGACAGGCACCTGAAGGTGTTGATCGCTATGACATTGAGGCTACGTTTGACCGGGTCAAAACTGCGGGTATGCAGCTCCCATTCAGTTTCCTCACTCGGAAAATCAGTCTCCGCAAGATTCAAGCTGTCGGCAGATACGCAATAGAAGCCAACAGAGATGAGGTTTGGGATGCTGACGAGATTAACACACTCCTGCGGATGATGAATGCCTCTGTCGGATTTAAAGGAGGAAACGAGTGACTTGCAATATCGTTTTGCGAACGACACTTAAACAATGCAAACGCACCTAACACCCCCTTATGAAAAATTCGCTTACGCCTATGATCGTATGATGGCGAATGTGAACTACACGCGCTGGACCCATTACGTTGAGTCGCTTTTCGATAGGTATAATTGTAAACCGCGCCGCGTCCTTGATTTGGCTTGTGGGACTTGTGCTTTGACAATACACCTCGCATTAAAAGGCTATAAAATGACAGGGGTAGACCAGGCGGCAGGCATGCTGGAAATCGCTAAGGAGAAGGTGACAGCGCACGACCTGAACATCGGATTGCATCACGGCGATATGCGCGATTTTCACCTCAGCCAACGGTTTGACGCTATCCTCTGCACTTATGACAGCATTAACTATGCCTACGATGAAGACGAATTAAGTCAAGTTTTTGAATGCGTTGCTGAGCATCTTGAACCCGACGGCTTGTTTATTTTTGACGTAACGACGGAACGGAACATCGTTGAGCATTTCCATAACAAAACCTTCGCTGCAAACCATGAGGATTATACCTACATTTGGAAAAATAATTACCTCCATCACAGCAAAATGTGCCGCACGCTGCTCACCTTTTTTATTCGTGAAGGTGAGTTGTTTAGACGCTATGAGGAGGTACATCAACAACGTATCTATGAAGTTCCTGTTGTTAATGATCTCCTCAAAAAGACGGGGTACAAACCGCTGAGTGCATACGATATGTATACCTTCAGTCGTTGGAACCGGTATTCAGACCGGATTAATTTTACAGCACGTTTGGAAACCTGATTATAAACCTTCGGCGATTAGATCGCCAACCTCTTCTGTCGTATAACCCATTCTTCCAGCACCGAGGTCTTTGATTTTACCACTCGCGAGTAGATCACTGATGGATTGATCCACCTTTGCAGCGGCATCTGCGTATCCGAGATGGTCTAACATCATTCCGGCTGCACCTATCGCTGCGATCGGATTAATCTCGTTTTTGCCGGTATAACGGGGCGCGGAGCCGTGAATCGGTTCAAACATAGCGACGCTCTCTGGGTTTAGATTACCGGATGCGGCGATCCCCATGCCACCCTGAATCATCGCACCCAGATCGGTGATGATATCGCCGAACATATTGCATGTCACAATGACATCGAACCACTCTGGATTTTTCACCATCCACATCGTCGTCGCGTCAACAAAAGCATATTCTTTTTTGATATCGGGATAATCTTCGCCAACTTCATCAAAGACGCGTCGCCATAGATCATGTGCATACGTCAAAACGTTTGCCTTATCGCAGAGCGTCAACGTATTCTCTTTATTGCGCTTTCGGGTGAGTTCATAAGCGTAACGAACACAACGTTCTACACCTTTGTAGGTGTTAATCATCTCCTGAATGGCGACCTCATCGCGCGTCCCACGTTTCAGGAAACCGCCTATGCCAGCATATAGACCTTCAGTATTTTCGCGAACGATAATAAAGTCAATGTCCTCAGGTCCTTTATCTTTCAGCGGTGTAGGCACGCCAGGATAAAGTTTAACAGGACGGAGGTTGATGTAGAGATCGAGTTCAAACCGAACCTTTAGCAGGATACCTTTCTCTAAAATCCCGGGTTTGACATCCGGGTGGCCGATAGCACCGAGGTAAATAGCATCGAGTCCCCGAAGTTCTTCTAAAACCGAATCGGGTAACACTTCACCGGTACTGAGATACCGATCGCCACCGACATCGTATTCAACTGTTTCGGACTGTATGCCTGCTGCTGCGGCTGCTGCCCCGAAGACTTTCATTGCTTCCCGTGTCACTTCGGGGCCGATGCCATCGCCCGGGATGAGACCGATTTTATACATGGATTGCCTCCAAATAAATGTTAGTATTGTGAATTGTAAACTTCTAATATTTTACTACATCTGCGGCGATATTGCAAATAGGACTTACGCAGAGCTCTCTTTTGTAGCATGATGCACGTCGCATGAATCAGAATCAACGGTATGAATGCCTTAATGGCATTCCCCGGGTATTCATGCCTTAATGGCATGAACCGGGGCGAGTACGCCGCAAATCTGTTAGGTTGTGCCATCCAAACATCTGTGTTTGTCCAAGTATCTTCATTTAACAAAACATCGGACGGTCAAAATTGCGTAAGTCCTGGCAAATATAGGTGTCGTTTTCGGCACAAAGTAGAGAGGAATCCTCTGGTTTATCGTTTTATATTTTACTTGAGATTGATACGGATTTTTGCTACACTTATTGTATCATCTTATGAGGAGGACAGAACTGATGTTACAGACCTACACCGCTGTTATCCAACAGGACGAAGGCTGGTGGATCGAGTAAGAATCCGACCTCCATAGGAGAAATACATTGATTAGCGAAGCGCGCCTGAAAACAATTCTCAATCAATTCCGCCAACAACGTATTCTTGTCATCGGGGATTTTTATCTCGATGCCTATTGGCACATAGACAAAACACAGTCTACGCTGTCTTTGGAAACACCGTGGCATACCAACCCAGTCGTTGCGCAACGCTATAGTCCCGGAGCAGCAGGGACGGTCACGAACAATCTAAAGGCGTTGGGGGTCGGTAGCGTCTATACGCTCGGAGTCATAGGTGAGGACGGATTTGGCGGAACGCTGCTAAATTGCTTAGAGGCGAACGGTTGTCTCACCGATTTCATGGTACAAGTGCCGAATTGGGTCACGCCTACCTATCTCAAACCGATACATCGCGGTTATGAGGGGGTGGAGACAGAGGGACCCCGGTTTGATATTGAGAACCAATCCCCAATGGCAGAAAAGGTTGAGACTACGGTTATTGATGCCCTGCAAGCCTGTTTGCCGCTTGTTGATGGTATAATCGTTGGAGATCAGATGCCGCATGAAAACTTAGGTGTTATTACCAACCGAGTGAGAGAAGAACTGTGTCAGCTGGCAGAGGCGTTTCCTGAAAAGATTTTTTTCGCAGACTCCCGGACGCGGATTGGCGCGTATCGGCATGTCATCATTAAGCCGAATCGCTTTGAGGCAAAGCGTGCCGTTCAACCGGAGTGGAACGGACACGAAATTGACATCGCGATGGCGAAACAGTGTGCCATCGCGCTCGCCGAACAGACCCAAAACACGGTATACGTCACTCTCGGCGAAAACGGTATTCTTGTCTGTTGTGAAGGAAAATTTACACATATCCCAAGTATGCCTGTTGATGGTGAAGTTGATCCCGTTGGAGCGGGAGACAGTGTTTCTGCTGGGCTTGTTGCGGTGCTTTGTAGTTTGCGCGCTTCACAGGGAGGCGAGGCAGCAGCTATTGAGGCGGCTTATGTCGGGAATCTGGTGGCTTCAATTACGGTCACCAAAATCGGAACGACTGGCACGGCTTCACCGGCAGAGATCCTTCAACGTCATGGGAACTGTATAAACCTATGAATGTCATTGATGCAATAATCCAGCGCCGAAGCCATCGCGGAACATTTCAGCAACGCGACATAGAAACTGGGGATCTTGAGAAACTCATTGAGGCTGCCCGGTGGGCACCCTCCCCCTTTAATGTCCAACCCTGGGAACTTGTGTTGGTTCAGGAGACGGCAGGAAAGTCGGCACTCGCTGATCTGGCGGAGCGTGCCGTTATTGCGCAATTCAAGGATGCCAACTTTCTTGATGACAATAGCCGTTGGATGCGTCTCACGGAAAAAGAATGGCAAGAATTGGGTGATGGTGTGTTACTCGCGGATCACGTTACGCTCCCAAAGCCCCTTCAGGATGCCCCAGAAAAACTATTACAAGGGCTGTTGAAAAACGCCAAGTCATTTACACTTTTGGGACATCTGGGAGCTGGGAAGATACCCGCTAAGGAGATTTCGCTGCAAGTCCGCAAGGCACCGCTACTTATGCTGGTTACGATGAATTGCAAGAGATATCCGCCCGGTGAAGGTGGATCCCGATGGATGTGGTTAAGTATGGGGATGTTAATTCAGAACATACTTCTCGCAGCGACAGCGTTAGACATCGGCGTGCAGTTTGTCAGCGCGCCTTTGGAGCGTTCAAGCGATCGCGAACAGATTCGTCAACTTTTCAATATCCCTATCTTTCATGAGGTAATTACACTTCTCAGACTCGGATATGTTGAAAAGGAGACCGAAAGTGCTGTCCGCTTGCCGACATCAAAATTTGTACATTTTGAAAAGGTGAAATAGGTGTTAAATCTTAATGGTGTGGGCGGGCAGGGAACCCGCCTCGACGGGGACTGGGCATCTTAATTAAACTGCGCGGTTCTGCAAGAGTTCTTTCAATGCCGTTTTCTTCCTTTTCAGGCGTCGTTGTTGGCGTTGACGGATTTGCGTCCGACGCCGGACCTGCCCGCTTTTACTCCGTGGCATAGTTTTACCCCCTTTCTTCAATCGTTTTGGCAAGGTACATGAGTACCGATGGACATTGTGCTTCTATCTCTGCCATTGCAATACACAGTGCTGCGTCTGAGCGCGCGTGTAACTGAAGTCGTTCTTCGGTGACCTTCACATAGCGTTCGTTCTCTATATCAATAAATTCGATCTGATCCTCGCTTTCGCTTACCAAAGCGTAATTGAGAAGACCGTTTTGTGAAGCCTCTTTGTCTGTCTGTTCTTTAAAATTTTCCTTTATTGCCAACCCTGTGAAATTTTTGTAAAGCGCTCGAGCTGGAAGTTCGTCGGGCGACAAGGATAACCGCCCTGGAGCTGCTTCCAGCATAAGTGGTTCAGGGCTCTTAACAGGTGCCGGATCTAATCCCGCTTCTATTAGCGCATTCACCTCTGGTTCGTCCCGATTGGGAGCAGCATGTTCAATATAAGTTTCTGTTTCGACATCCCTTGCATCTAAAGATGGAGGTGCCGTTTCAATATCATTGCTTTTCTGGTGTTTGTTATCGATGGAAGTATCCGAAAAAACAGAGATCTGTTGAGACGGGGAGGCTTCTAAATCTTCGTGCTCTAATACGTCTGAAAGAATCTCTTTTACACCATCACGCCATTCGATAATTAAGTCTTGTTCCTCCACAAGCACCCGTAACGTTTCAATGCCGATGGCTTGGATCATTGGGTGAAATGCTAATATTTCCGGCGGTGCTGCCTCAAATAGGGAGCGCGTGACATAAGCGACCTCGGCAAGGTTTCGGTTGCCGGTCAACTTGAGACGAGTTTCACATGCTGTGAGTGCTTGGCCAAGGTTGCGCATAAATTTCGGTGTAACCAGATGCGGAAGTACCTCTAACCGAAAGTTTTCACACGCCGTCTCTGCGTCCGATGTTGAAGCGGGTTGCTCTATGGTTGCCATTTCTGTGTCCAATGCGTTTGGCGGGAAAATTGGGCTCACTTTAACTGATTCATTTGTAGGTGTATCTCGACCCTCTACTTCATAATCACTGAGGAGTTCCATTACTTGTGTATACATCAGTTCGGGATCGAAAAGTACGCCTTCAAGTTCAGGTTCATGGAGCAGCTGTCGGCTCTGTGCGATGCAGGCATGTAAATGCTCTTCTTCTGATTTTTCGTAGCGGAGTCTGCGTTGCTTTTCGACAGCAAGCTGCTTCTGCCTGGATTTCTGGTAGCGCTTTCGCTTTTCGCGTTTTCGTGCCACATTTGCGGAGCGGCGTCCCTTTTTCTTAGCCATGGTAATGTATGTATTTTTGTTATGAGTGTAGTTATTTGGTGAACGCTTCGATAACTGTTTATATTCTCACAGTGTGTAGCACCAAGGTTAACACATAACTTTAAGTATATATCAACACATTTTTATTGTCAAGTCTAAATTTATTTGTATTCGGGCTATTTATGGTAGATCTTAGAATTAATTGGACACCCCGCCCCGACCGACGAGGTTAGGAAACCTCGCCAGTGAGAAGAAGAACATGTGTACTTATTTTTAGAATCCACCATAAATGATCTTGGTTACTTGTCCAGAGACATTCAATTGTCAGTTTTTGAATCATTGAAAATATTGTATAATTATTGGTCATAGATAGATTTAATATTTTTTGATTTTACTAAAAATTAAAACTGACTTATTATAACTTCAATGGCTATAGTTTCGATACACAGAAAACCGAAAATGGAATGACCCTAAATTTTGTATCAGAGTCATTTCGTTTTCCCGGGCGGGTAGGGAATTTGGCCTGGGAATAGACTAAATCCATAGATTTTGCATTATATTTTCGCAGTTTAAGGTCAGAACACAACAATTTTTGATTGGTAATTTGATTAATCTGCTAATATTGGGTATAATTATAAAAGCATTTGTGGAAAAGGCGCGGATTATTCGCTGCGTTTTCTAAAAGGTATCTATATTATGTTAAATTATCACTGGTTGTGAAATCGGTGCGGACAGTCTGGCATTTACGCCAAGATTATAGGGGAGATTTATGTATTACAAGAATCATAGTAATCCAATCATCCTGACGCTCATCATTATGATGGGTGTTTTGATGTGCGCGTTTACAACCGTTATGGCGGACCAACATCCCGAAGCAGGAGAAGAAGCGGAAGCCACGGACGAGGCTGAAACATCTGAAGAAGCGGAAGAGACGGATGAAGCTGAAGCATCTGAAGAAGCGGAACCTGTAAGGCTTGAGGAGCTTGTTGTTGTGGGTACCCGTGCGCAGCCACGCTCCGTCTTGGATTCAGCAGTCCCGATTGATATTGTTTCAAACGAATCCTTTGAAAAGCAAGGTGGCGCAGATCTACCGGATTTGCTGAGAACTTTGGTACCGTCTTATAACGTTAATACGCAGCCGATTAGCGATGCGTCAACAGTGGTACGTCCAGCGAATTTAAGGGGACTTGCCCCGGACCACACACTAGTACTGGTTAACGGTAAACGGCGCCACCGTGCGGCGGTGATTCACTGGCTCGGGAACGGTTTGTCTGATGGTTCACAGGGGCCTGACCTGGCACCTATTCCGGCGATTGCCCTGCAACAGGTAGAGGTCCTCCGTGATGGCGCATCCGCACAATACGGTTCTGATGCCATTGCTGGTGTGATGAATTTTCGATTGAAAGACAACTATGAAGGTGGATCGATTGAATTTAAACCCGGTATCTACCAAGAGGGCGACGGTAGGCAATTTGCGCTCGCTGGTAACATCGGTTTAGGGAATCCAGACGCGTGGACTAGCCTCAGTTTTGAATACGGTGGCGCGGATCCAACCATTCGCTCTGTCCAACGTACGGATGCCATAAACTTGATTAACGCAGGCAATTTCAGTGTGAAAGACCCCGCGCAAATTTGGGGACAGCCGATTATTGAGAATGATGTCAAATTGTTTGCCAACTATGGGGCTACTCTCACAGATGACATCGAATTCTATGGACATGCCAACTACGCCCGTAAGCGCGTTGAAGGTGGGTTCTATTTCCGTAACCCGAATACCCGCGGCGGTGTGTTTAGTACGACAGGTGGCAAAACGTTGCTCGTCGGAGATATGCGGGGTTTGACAAACGAAATGGCGGAGTGGGAAGCCCGAAAGGCGGCAGCAGAAGCTGCAGGACAGGAGTTCGCCGAACTCTCACCTCACGATGCTGACGATATCCCGATAACCAATCACGTTCCTGATCCCGCACGGTTGCAAGCCGTCAAGAACGATCCGAATCTATTCACATTCCAAGAGATGTTCCCAGGCGGATTCACACCCAGATTTGGTGCCTTCATGTGGGATACTTCCGTCGTCGTTGGTGTTAAGGGCACTGCTCTGGAAGCGGAATTAGGCAAACCCTTAACGTGGGATCTAAGCGGCTCTTTTGGACGGAACCATGCTGATTTCTTTATCTTCAACACCGTTAATGCTTCGCTCGGACCCGATACACCGACCTATTTTGATCCGGGCGACTACATTCAGACGGATTACAACCTCAACTTTGATGTAACCTATCCGTTGCACGACATGGTGTTTCTCGCTTCGGGTTTGGAATATCGGGACGAAGGTTTTGAAATCATAGAGGGCGAACGCGAGTCGCATCAGATCGGGCCCCTCGCAGCACAAGGCTTCACGGCCGCATCCAATGGATTTTCGGGGTTCAGCCCGGTTGCAGCAGGCAAATGGTACCGTTCCAACGTTGCGATGTATCTGGAAAGTGAAATCAGACCGATTGATCCGCTCCTGATCGCGCTCGCTGTGCGCGGTGAACAATTTGAGATTTTCGGTAGCACCCTGAACTACAAAGCCGCTGTAAACTACAAGGTTACGGAAACGATGCGGTTGCGGGGAAGTTATAGCACTGGGTTCCGTGCACCGACACCCGGACAGCAAAATACGTTCAACATTACCACTGAATACGATTTTGCGAAGGGTGATCTCGTTAATAAAGGCACAATTCCTTCCACCAACCCCGCTGTTGATGTTGTGACAGGTAAGGAAGATAACTCGCTTGACCCGGAAACATCAAATAACTTCACAGGTGGATTTACCGTTGATATTTTGGGCGTAAATTTCACGGTGGACTTTTTTGATATTCGGCTGAAAAACCGGTTATCGGTGTCACAGCACTTTACATTGAGTGACTCGCAGAAGGCACAGCTCATCGCCGCAGGTGTAACGAGTGCAGCGAATCTGGAAACATTCCAGTTCTTTATCAACGACTTCAGTACCACAACCAATGGTATTGACTTTGTCGTTACGGCACCAATACCCAACGGAAGTGCCATCGCCGTGTATAACTTCACGAACACCACAGTTACCGATCACAACCCTGACACACTGGACGATCATCGAATCAGGGAACTGCAAGAGAACTTACCCGCACACCGCGGCAGCCTGACTGTCACTCAATCCATAACGGATATGTGGGGGGTGCTCGGGCGCGCCAGTTATTTCAGCGGTTGGTTCGATTCTGAAGATTACTTACAGAATCCAGATGTGCCAGGCACTGGAGAATATACTGGAAGGGTTATTTTCGACTTAGAAACCACTTACGTCGTGGGATCCGGATTGACGCTCACGCTCGGTGGAAGAAATATTCTTAATACCTATCCCGATGAAAATCCGAATGGTGCTGATTCTGTCGGCAACAAATACGGTCAGTTCAGTCCTTTTGGGTTTGATGGGGCGTACTGGTATGCCAAAGTCGGATATGGTTTCTAAAACTATTTCCTGAAAAGTACTGAAATATGCTTTTCTCAATAGGCGCGGTTGAAAATCGCGCCTATTCATTTATATACTATAGTTTGGACAATTTCTGCGAAACTAATGCTCATTTTCAAAGCACTTCTGATTTTTCTTCAAGTTCCATAGAAAAACCCAACTCGTAGAGAAATAAACACAGATGCGAGAAGGCGCAAGCCCCCGGTGAATGCCACACGCGCATTCATACCGTTGATTCCGGGGCGATATGTGTATCCCGTTTAAAATCGTCCAAAGTTTAGTTTATATAAGTTGTGTATGTAAATTATGCTTTAGATGACGGGGTTTTCTTAAGTAAAAAATGAAGGAGTTTCATTTATGAAAGTCGCACTTGATTTTAAAACGTTACGGCTTCTGATGCATGGTGTTTTAGTTATTTTTATAGGTTTGGCATCTGTAGCGGTAGCACAAGAGGCTGAAATGGAATCAAGCGATGCAGCATCTGAACAGGAAGTTATAAGGCTTGAAAGCATGGTTGTAGTTGGCACCCGAGCAAAACCGCGTTCCGTTCTCGAATCTGCCGTGCCGATAGATGTTTTACCGAGTGATGATTTCGTCAAACAGGGAAGCACGGCTTTGCCAGACCTATTGAGAAGTTTAGTACCTTCATACAATATTAATACCCAACCGATCAGTGATGGTGGAACTATTGTTCGTCCGGCAAACCTACGAGGACTAGCTCCCGACCATACGTTGGTGTTAGTTAACGGCAACCGACGGCACCGTGCTGCTGTCATTACGTGGTTTGGGAACGGACTTGCTGATGGATCACAAGGCCCCGATATCTCTGTGATTCCGTCAATCGCATTAAAGCAGGTAGAGGTACTACGTGACGGTGCCTCCGCGCAGTACGGGTCCGATGCTATTGCGGGCGTGTTAAACTTCCAACTCAAGGATAGTCATCAAGGGGGTGCTCTTGAGTTTAAACCCGGTATTCATCAGGAAGGCGATGGTGAATTGCTGATGTTCGCTGGCAACCTCGGCTTTGGTAGAGAGGAGGCTTGGGGAAATCTCAGTCTCGAATACGGCTATTCCGGTCCGACCGTCAGATCCGTCCAGCGAGCGGATGCCGCAGAATTAATTGCCGCAGGCAATACGAATGTCGCAGACCCCGCCCAAATTTGGGGGAAACCGGAAATTCGAGGAGACCTGAAATCATTTATCAATTATGGTGCCACTATTACAGATACTGTTAAAGTCTATGGACATGCTAACTATGCCACTAAGGAAGTCGAAGGTGGTTTCTATTTTAGAAATCCCAACACTCGCCTTGGCGTTTTTAGCAATGATGGTGGTGAAACTCTGTTGATTGGAGACTTAGATGGCGTCGGTCAAGGTGGAGAATGTGTGACAGTCCCTATTGTTAACAATGTTCCCGATCCTGATGCGCTTGCCAAGGTCTTCAACGATCCGAACTGTTTTTCATTCCAAGAGAAGTTCCCAGGTGGATTCACGCCGCGTTTTGGGGCAAATACGAGCGACGTTGGAGTCCTATTCGGAGTTAAAGGGACGCTCGCTGACTTGCAGTGGGATATAAGCGCATCTTATGGGAGAAATGAAGCCGATTTTTTCATCAACAACACAGTAAATGCCTCCCTTGGTCCCGATACACCGACGCAATTCGATCCCGGGACTTATATTCAAGATGATGTCAATCTTAACTTGGATGTAAACTACCCGCTTAGCGATATGGTGTTCCTTGCTTCTGGGTTAGAATATCGGACTGAGAATTTTGAGACTGTGAAGGGGCAGATTGAATCCTATCAAATTGTCCAGCCTTTGGCGAGCCAAGGTTTCAGCGTCGCTACTAACGGGTTCCCGGGGTTCAGTGACATCGCAGAAGGTAAATGGGATCGAGCAAACGCTGCTATGTATTTTGAAACGGAATTTCGTCCTCTTAACGATTGGCTGATAAATGCCGCTGTACGTGGCGAAAATTTTGCCAGCTTTGGGACAACACTCAATTATAAACTCGCAACGAGTTTCGGTGTTACGAACATTTTGGAAGAAATTTTAGCATCTGAAAACCGTCTTCCATTTGCCGTCAAAACTCGCGCAAGTTACAGTACAGGTTTCAGAGCACCCACGCCTGGACAACAGAACGCTTATAACACTGCTACTGACTTTGATCTCGAATTAAATGAATTGGTAAATAAAGGCACTATTCCGTCAACAAGCCGGGTTGCCGAACTAAAGGGCGGTAAACCGCTCACGCCTGAAGAATCCCAAAACTTTACACTTGGCGCAGTACTCGAATTTTGGGATGCAGCACTTACAGTTGACTATTTCAACATTCAGTTGAGAGATCGGTTAGCACTGTCGAAAGATTTCGATCTTGATGAGCAACAGATAAACGCCTTACTCGCGGAAGGCATAACAAACGCGAAGACTTTGCAGGGCTTTCGCTTCTTTATTAACGACTTTGCTACAGCAACACAAGGAATTGATGTTGTGCTTACCGCACCCGTGGCGAAAGGGAACATGAGTCTGGTTTACAATTATACCGATACTGAAGTGGTTTCTCACACTGATACGCTGAGTGAAGATCATGTTAAAGTCTACCAAGAAGGCGTTCCGAAGCACCGGGGACACCTCAAAGTAAGCCAGACCTTCATGCGTAATTTGAATCTGATGGGACGGGTCAACTATTATAGTTCTTGGTGGGACGCAGGGCACTTCTCCGGAATTACGCAAACTTATGGAGACGAGTGGACAATAGATGCCGAAGTCAGTTATGCCTTTGAAAACGGTTTGATAGCAACTATCGGCGGTCAAAATATCCTCAATGAATATTCTGACGAGAATGAACTCGCTGATATCCTTGGTAATAAATACAGTCAATTTTCGCCGTTTGGATTCAGCGGTGCGTTCTGGTATACCAAAATTGGCTATAGTTTTTAGGATTATACAGTTCATATTTTGTGTTGGGAAGCGGTTTAAAACCCTTGCGCAACGCGAAAAGCAGTCTTTATGCTATTTTCTTAAAGGTGAGGTAATTAATAATGAGTAATCAAAACAGAGATGCAGAATATACGATGGGCCGCAGTGAAGAAGAGACACAACGCTTGATCGAACAATCGCAGCTTTATGACGATGTAACACGCCGCTTTTTCCTCAGAAGCGGTATTGCTAAAGGCATGAAAGTACTGGATGTCGGTAGTGGAGCGGGTGATGTGGCACTCACGCTCGCTGAATTTGTGGGTCCTGAAGGAAACGTCGTTGGTGTAGATGTCAATCCTGATGTTCTCAAAACAGCACAGGCTCGCGCAGAGACATCCGGTTTTTCAAACGTTGAATTCATCGCTGGTGATATCCGAACGCTTGAACTCCCTGACGACTTTGATGCCGTTGTCGGTAGACTTGTCCTGCTGTATATGGCAGATCCAGCAGAGGCACTTAAAAAGTTAGTTACACATCTTCGCCGCGGCGGGATTGTCGCTTTTCAGGATACTGAACTCGCGCTCTACCGGACGGTTATACACCCCGACACACCTTTGATAAACCAGTTGGTCGAATGGGGACTCACGGTGTTTGAGCGTTCAGGGGCACATCTCAACATGGGTATGGAACTTTACCGTGTATTCGTTGATGCGGGTTTGCCTGAACCGACCTTGCATTTTGAAGCACCTATGGGTGGTCCTGAGGGCTGGCCCGGATTTGAGTATCTCGCCAACAGTTTCCGGAGCCTCGTTCCCCTCATGGAGGCGTATGGGATTGCCACAGCTGAAGAGATAGATATCGACACACTCGCGGATCGGATTCAAGCGGAGGTCATTACGTCAAAACGACCGCTCCTCTTGCCGCCGCATATCACTGCGTATGCATCCCTCCTATCCTAAAAGGTGCTGCAGATGGCGAAAAATCCTTCAGAAAACCCGCATACGTCAAGTCGCGATGCCACCTATACGTTGGGACGCACCTCACACGAAACGACACGCCTCATTGAGCAATCCAGAATCTATGGGGAGTCAACAACTCGGCTCTGCAGACACGCGGGTATTGCTGAAGGGATGCGAGTCCTTGAAATTGGTAGTGGTGCTGGTGATGTCGCACTTACGCTTGCTGAACGCGTTGGACCGACAGGGCAGGTTATTGGTGTAGATGTCAACGCAACAATTCTCGGCACAGCCCGTCAGCGCGCTGTTGAGGCTGGTATAGGAAATGTGGAATTTATTGCCGGTGATGCCCGAGGGCTTGACTTTCCAGATAAGTTTGATGCAGTTGTCGGACGGTTTGTTCTCATGTATATGGCGGATCCTCGGGAGGCATTTGCAAAACTCATGGCGCATGTGAAACCGGGCGGTATCGTCGCGTTTCAGGAACCCGAATACACGCTCTATCCTGCGTTCATACACCCCGACACGCCTCTTATAAACCAACTCATTGCGTGGATTTTAGATGTGTTTGAGCATTCAGGAGCACACCTTAACATGGGGATTGGGTTGTATCGTGCTTTTGTAGATGCAGGTTTGCCGCCACCGGCAATGCACCTTGAATCTCCAATTGGCGTAGCGAAAGCATGGGCAGGTTATCGATACATGGTAACTATCTTTCAGAGTCTCCTTCCACTTCTGGAAAAATACGGGCTGGCAACGGCAGAGCAGGTCGGTTTGGATACCTTAGCTGCACGGCTCCGCCAAGAGGTGCTGGCATCAAAACGTCCTTTCTTATTACCGTTGCATGTGACGGCGCACGCAATGCTTCCAATTTAAATTCCTAAAAATCTCTATAAATTGCTCCGACTTTTCCAAAGGACTTCTGCTCATTTTGCTATGAAAAACTGTTATCATTTTTTAGGTAATTTTGTAAAAAAAATGGTTTTTTGGTTGATATAGGTCTTAAAATGTGGTATAATTATACAAATTAACAATGAGTGAATAAAATTCCATCCAAAGTGTGATTGCATCTTCAGTGTGTGCATCAGATGGAATTTACACAACTAATCTCTGCTCCCTGCTTTTGTTGAAATCGCAGCGGAGCCACTCGTCCAAAGAGAGGCATAAAAATTTGAATCCTTACGAACTCCTGCTTATCATCACTCCCGACTATGATGAGAGCGAAGCAGAGACTCTTACTGATCAAGTAAAGGGCATTATCGAAAATGGCGGAACTCTCCTGAAAGTTGATCCTTGGGGAAAAAAGCGGCTCGCCTATCCGATCCAGAAACGTAGTGAAGGTTATTATGTACTCTACATTTTTGAGAGTGCACCGGGTTTTGTCGCTGAACTAAACCAATCTCTGCGGGTCATTGAAACGATTCTGCGTTACATGGTTGTCCGATACGAGGATGATATCGATAAGTTGAAAGCAGAACTCGCCGCTGAGGCGGATCAAACGACATCCGATAGTGATGCCGGACCTGAAGGCACGACAACGCCTAAATAAAGTGAGCATCATCCAGATTAAAAAACGACTTTTGGCTTTTTGACTGATGCCAAAAGTCTAAACCAACGTTTGAAGAGGAGAAACCATGGCAAGTTACAACAAGGTCATCCTGATGGGAAACCTTACCCGCGACCCTGAGATGAGATACGTTCCCAGCGGAACTGCCGTTACAAATTTTGGACTCGCTATGAACGAGCGATATACTGACCGGCAAACAGGTGAACAAAAAGAGTCACCGTGTTTTGTTGAAATAACTGCTTGGGGTAGACAAGCAGAGATTGTAAACGAGTATCTCACGAAAGGCAGCCCTGTTTTCCTTGAAGGGAGTCTTAAATTTGATTCTTGGGAGGCTGACGATGGGACCAAACGGAACAGACTATCTGTTACAGCTTTCCGAATTCAATTGATTGGTGGACGCCGCGATAGTGATGAAATGGGGGGTGCTTATGCTAATGCTCAACCCGCAGCGGCACCGACGCAATCTACACCATATCAAGAAGCACCCGCACCCCAAGCAAGCAGTACCACTCCCTCAACGGACGATGATATACCGTTTTAAGGAAAATAAGAGTAGTGTTTTTTGGAGCGGCGTTGTTATATGCTGACGCTGCTCTACATCATTTCTACTTTTTTTAACGGAGACAGGCAAACATATAGCGCGTCAAGTCAATTGGCGCGCAATTTAATAAAAAAGGAACGATATTATATGGCATTCCGTCGGCGGCAGCGTTTTCACAAGATTGAATCTTTTGACTACAAAGATGTTGATACGCTGCAAAAATTTATTAACGAACGTGGAAAAATAGTGAGTCGCCGTGTCACTGGACTCTCGGCGAAACAACAGCGAATGGTGACGCGCGCAGTGAAGCGTGCACGTAATATGGCATTGTTGCCGTTTACGCAATAGTTGTCAGTCATCAGTTATCAGTTGTCGGTTAAGAGAGTGCTGGTAACAATCAACCCAAACTTGGCGTACGCTAAGGCGCGGGGAATTGTTACAAAGTATCTCTTTAACTAAAGACTGAAGACCGACAACCAATTAGGGTTTTTTAATTATGGAAGTGATTTTAAAGGAAAGTATTGAAGGACTTGGTGTCCCAGGGGATGTGTTGAATGTCGCTGATGGTTATGCGCGTAACTACCTCTTGCCCATGCAATTGGCGGTCCATGCAACCGAGCGGAACCGTCGACACTTTGAGCATCAAAAACGGGTTATCGATCACCAAGAATCAAAAAATAGAGTACAGGCACGTGAAATTGCCGCACAGATTGCTGGAGTTACATGCACGCTCAGTCGGCGCGCTGGTGAAAATGACCGACTTTTCGGTTCTGTTACCTCTATAGATATCGCGGAGGCGTTAAGTGCTGAGGGAGTTGATTTAGAAAGACGCTTCTTTGAACTCGCAGAGCCGATTCGTGAACTCGGTGTGTTCATGGTCCCTGTCAAGTTGCATACCGACGTTCACGCTGAACTCCGGGTGGTTGTTGAACGTGAAGCGTAATCATGCAGGCAGAAGCGGTTGAGACTCTTTCTGATAAGGAGGCTGAGCAGGCGGTACTCGGTGCAATGATGACCGAGAAGTCGGTTATTCCTCGTGTAATTGCCCTCCTCGGGCATACTGCTGAGGCATTCTTCACAACCGATCATCAGTTAATCTATACAGCTATCCTCGCTGTATACGAGCGCGTTAGCAACGCCGATCCAGTTCTCGTTGCTGATGAACTCAGACGGACGAATCAGATTAATAGGACCGGTGGTACAAGCTACCTCTATGAACTGCAAGCACCTATTGTGGAGACAGAGAGTACCGAGTTTTATGCCGATATCCTTTATGAAAAGTCAACACGCCGTCAGTTGATTCAAGCAGGTTCCCAAATTCGCGAGGCTGCAAGGGATGAAAGCGTAGAACTCTCGGAAATCCTTAATCAGGCGCAGGAATCGGTTTTTGAAATCGGTCAGGACAAAGCACAACGCGGGTTTCACCCTATCCGACCCCTAATCTCAAATAGTATAGATGCTATAGAAAAACTCTATCATAAATCCGACCAGTTTTTAGGCGTGCCGACAGGTTTCATGGATTTTGACCACATGACATCTGGGTTACAACCCGGCAACTTCATCATTATTGCCGCACGACCGAGTATGGGTAAAACGACTTTGGTGCTGAATATGGCACAGAATATCGCGCTTGAGCAAGAGCGGCCAGTTGCTGTTTTTAGCCTTGAGATGCCCGCACAGGACATCGTTATGCGGATGTTATCCGCTGAAGCCCGGATTGATTTTGGACGACTCCGGACTGGTAAATTCAGCGAAGATTATTGGCGACCTTTGACTGAGGCAGCGGGCAGACTTGCTGAGGCACCTATTCTTATCAACGATAATCGGGGTCTTACTGTTCAGGCAATGCGTGCTGAAGGACGCAGGCTAAAAGGAGAGTACGAAAATCTCGCACTTATTATTGTAGACTATTTGCAGCTCCTCAGAGGGACTGGCAGATACAATCAGCGCGAACAGGAGATCTCTGAGATCTCGCGTGCCTTGAAAGTCCTTGCTTGGGAACTTGATGTTCCAATTATTGCCTGCTCGCAGTTGAGTCGCGAAGTAGAACGCCGTCCAAACAAACAACCGCAGCTTTCTGACTTAAGAGAATCTGGGGCAATTGAACAAGATGCCGACCTCGTCGCGTTTTTATATCGAGAAGATTACTACGAGGAGGAGGAAGCTGGCGATCGGGTTGAAGCAAATCTCATGATTAAAAAACAGCGCAACGGACCAACAGGGACAGTCGTGCTCTATTTTACCAAAAAACAGATGCGCTTTGAGAATCTGAGTTAAAAAAATATGGATCAGCAATCCACTATACACGAATCCTCGAGTGGGGTTTATCATTTAATCAAAAGTCGGTTGCACCGGGTGCTTTCTGAGGTAGGGCAAGCCTTTACACTCTTTTTTCAAACGCTCTTTCAAATTTTTCGCCCCCCTTTTCAGTTTGATCTTCTCATTAAGCAGTTATTGCTGATTGGTTTCAATTCTTTAGCTGTGGTTATTGTTTCTGGATTTTTCACTGGAATGGTGTTGGGGGTCCAGGGCTATATTCAGCTGAAGCCGTATGCTGTAGAAGGTTCGGTGGCAAGGTTTGTTTGTGTTTCGGTCGTAAAGGAACTCGGTCCGATGATTACGGCGTTCGTACTTGCTGGACGCATTGGGGCATCGATTACCGCGGAACTCTCGACAATGAAGGTTACAGAGCAAATTGATGCGCTTGAGGTGATGGGGACGAATCCCGTCAAGTATTTGGTTGTCCCTCGATTTCTTGCGTGTTCTATTATGCTGCCGACACTTACTATCTTTTCAACATTTGCCGGTATCGCAGGCGGATTCGTCGCTGTTGTAACGTTATTTGATGTGAATGGCTACTTTTTTCTTTCCGAGGTTCAGAAGAACCTCTTTGTTGGCAGTGTTCTAATTAGTCTCATTAAAGCTACCTCCTTTGGAATGGCGATCGCAGCAGTTGGTTGTTACAAGGGTTTTAGTATCTCCTCTGCTGGGGGGGCAGAGGGCGTCGGTATTGCTACAACCGGTTCTGCTGTCATCTCGCTTATCGCTATTCTCGTCTTAGACTTCGTCTTAAATCATGTACTCTTTAATATTTTGGGTATGGTGTAATCTAAGTTTATGGTTATCCGTTATCAGTTTTCAGTTAAAGACGGCCTGGTAACAAGTTCACCCAAACCTCGAGTATTCCAAGAAGTCGTGAATTGTTAAAGAGAATCCTCTGAACCAATAACCCGGTGAATGCCATAAGGCATTCATACCGTTGATTACGATCAACAACTAACTACCATCAAATATGATTTCAGTTAGAAATGTCACGAAAAGTTTCGGTGGAAAAAACGTTTTAGATGGGTTGAGCCTTGAGATTCCACGGGGTGAAACAATCGTGGTTATGGGGCGAAGCGGGTCTGGAAAAAGTGTTTTGCTCAAGATTATTACTGGATTACTGGCCGCCGATTCCGGAGAGATTTGGTTTGATGGTACGGAGATCTCGCGCCTCGGCACCAAAGAAGTCAATATCATCCGTCGAAACATTGGAATGCTTTTCCAATCTGCTGCGCTCTTTGATTCGATGACTGTCGCGGAAAATATTGCTTTTATGCTTGATCAGCATACAGACCTCAGCAAGCAGGATATCCGCAAAATTGTTGATGAAAAGCTCAGCCTCGTTGATTTAAGTGGCGTTCAAGAATTACGTCCCGCCGAATTAAGCGGTGGGATGCGAAAACGTGTTGGACTTGCACGCGCACTCGCCTTCAATCCGGAAGTTATTTTATACGATGAACCTACAACTGGACTTGATCCGGTTACATGCACTGAAATCAATCAGCTCATCAACGACCTGCATGAGAAGTTGAATGTGACTTCTGTTGTGGTGACACATGATATGCACAGTGCTTTTAGTGTCGCGACTCGGATGGCTATGATTCATGAGGGTAAACAAATTGCTTATGGGACTCCCGATGAAATTATCAACAACGAGAATCCTGTTTTGCAGCAGTTTATTCTATTTGGCGCACCAGACCAGATTCTCAACATGGAAAATCCGATTTTGAAAAGATACTTGGGGAGATAGCATGAATTTTTGGACTGCGTCTGTGAAAGTCGGGGTGATGGTTTTAATCGCCATCGTATTTCTCACAATCCTTCTCACAAATGCTGAGAATTGGCCCTGGGCGACTGCTGGTGATGACGTGACTTTCCAATTCCGATCTGTGAATGGACTCTATGTGGGTGCTGGCGTCTATCTATCTGGAGTCCAAATCGGCAAAGTCACCAGCATTCAACTCCAACCGGAGGCGAATAATGTCCGCATTGAGGCGAAAGTCAAGAATGCGTTTAAATGGTTGAGAGAAGACTGTGGGGCGAACATTTCTATGAACGGGTTTGTGGGTGAAATTTATATCGCTCTCAACAATGGTCCAATTGGGAATCCACCCCTGAAACCAGCGAACCTCCCCATTGTTGGTAGGGATCCGGTCAATGCTTTGGAACTTCTCGAACAGACGAGTGCGGGGATGACGCAGGCTATTGAACTTACAACTGCTGCTAATGAGGTGCTACAGGCTAACCAAGAAGCCATTCAACTCGCTATCAAAGAAATTCGCGAAGTTGTCGCATTGACTGGGCAAACTATTGAGAAGTTAAGCATTGACTCTGGGGAAACTGTCCAGACCTTGACGCAGCTCGCCGTTGAAAATGACAGGCGTTTCCAGCAGACGCTCATCAAGGTAAATAACCTTATCTCTCAGTTGGAAGGCGATTCCATCATGGTAAGTAGTCAGGTGAGTGACATTACAAGTGAACTCTTCAGGCTCATTAATCATAACGCTCCAAAACTCAATACCATTTTGACGGACGTAAGGATAAGCGCGACTCAATTTCGAGAAATAGCGGCGGATTTTAGTGCGAATTTCGCGACATTGAGTGCTGAGGTCTCTGCACTTGTTTCCCAAGGAAGCAGTGCTATAAAAACAAGTGAAACGGGTATCGCACCAATTCTTAAGGACTTACAGACAACAACTGCTGCATTCGCGAAACTTGAGAAAAACGTCAATCGTCTCTTCGCAGCGGTCAGCGACAGCGATGGAACTGTTGCACAATTGCTGAACACGCCAGAGCCACTTGAGGACGCACGTCGGACTTTGAGAAATGTCGATGAAACGTTGGCGACTGTGACGCGACTCTCCCAACGCACCGAAGAGCAATTACGGCGTTTTGATCCGCCACAGATCGGCTGGGATTATGAACTCCGTTATTTGAGCCTTCAAGAGCGCCTCCATAATGAATTAGCGTTTTCACTATCTTCGGGTCCGAATGCTCACTACAGATTCGGTCTTGGGGTTCGAGACGAGAACGTTCGCTTTGAATTCCAGTATGCGTACGATGTAGGCGACTATGTTCGAGCACGGGCAGGTTTCATGCGTTCCAGGGTCGGTATGGGACTCGATCTGTGGTTGTTATCCCGACGTATAGGTATCAGTTTAGAAGGGGTCGGATTGACAAGTGGGCAACCTGAACTAAACACGGAATTAGCATTGCGCTTTTTTCGCTACGGTCAGTTTTTGGTTGGTGTAGAGAACTTAACGAACGAACGACGCTGGACAACCGGATTCCGCTTTTTCGCCAATGAATGGTAGTGTTATAACAGCGCGGAACTTTTATGGTTGGAAGTCTCACCTGCAACAGAACGATTGGTAACATTAGAGATGGCACGAGAGAAGCGTAGATTTGTCTGTCAGGAGTGTGGATATATAACGCCAAGATCGCTCGGACGATGTCCTGGGTGTCAAAGTTGGCAGAGTTTCGCTGAAGAGATAGAACAACTTGATACAGCATCAAAGCATCGCGGGATCGGACAAGCCTCCCGTGAACCTGAGCCAATCTCGCAAGTAATGGCGAGTGAAGTGGAACGGCACGTGACAGGGATGGCTGAGTTTGATAGGGTGCTTGGTGGTGGTATTGTGCCAGGATCCGTGGTCCTTATCGGTGGCGATCCGGGAATAGGGAAGTCTACCTTACTGCTTCAAGCGAGTGACGCTCTGAGCCGGAACTATGGGGACATCCTGTACGTCTCTGGTGAGGAGTCTGTTAGCCAGACCAAGCTACGGGCGACGCGTCTCGGAGTTGTGTCTGATACGCTCTATGTGCTGTGTGAAAATGATTTGGAGCAGATTGAGAAACATATTCAAACGCTTAACCCCAAGGTTGTTATTGTTGATTCTATTCAAGCGGTCTATTTGTCGAATATCCAGTCTGCTCCTGGGAGTGTCACTCAGATTCGCGAGTGTGCAGGACGCCTCTTGATTTGTGCGAAAAACCGGAATGTTCCAGTATTTCTCGTCGGTCATGTTACAAAGGATGGAGCTCTCGCAGGCCCTCGTATCTTAGAGCACATGGTGGATACAGTTCTCTATTTTGAAGGCGAGCAGCATCATATCTATCGCGTCCTGCGTGCGATTAAAAATCGGTTCGGTTCAACGAATGAGATTGGAATCTTTGAAATGCAAAACAGAGGGCTTGTAGATGTGATGAACCCATCTGAACTCTTTTTAAGCAATAGGGAAGAAGAGGTTGCAGGTTCTATTGTGGTTTCAAGTATGGAAGGAACGCGTCCACTGCTGATGGAAGTTCAGGCACTTGTTGTACCTACCAATCACGGAAATCCACGCAACACGGCTACAGGTGTTGACCGGCACCGAATCGCGCTTCTTATCGCAGTTCTCAATAAACGGGTCGGTATTGACGTTGGTAGTGCTGATGTTTTTGTTAATATTACAGGTGGGTTGCGCGTCGCTGAACCGGGCATTGATCTCGGCGTGCTAATGGCAATAGCCTCAAGTTATCGAGAGATACCCATAGATCGGCAGACTGTCATGATTGGGGAAGTTGGACTCGGTGGCGAGATTAGACCTGTAACACATGTCGAAAGGCGTATTCGTGAGGCTGCGAAGTTAGGGTTCACACGGGCGATCTTCCCTGAATACAACCGTAAAGGATTGGAAATTCAGGAACACATTGAATTGATAGGTGTGAAAGATGTATATGATAGCCTGAGTGCTTTGCTGTGATACTATTCGTGACCAATTGGTATAACATAAAAATTTGTGGGAATCATAGATTTCTGTGAGAAAATTGATGGTTTTACAATTTCATTTGATTTATAATGCAAATTGTTGCACAATTATACCAGAGTAACTGTATGAGGACACAATTAATGTTTATTGTAATTACAGATACAAGTTGCCTTTATATAGTTTTTGAGATTTAATTGCCGCTTTTGTGTTAGCGGTAACTTAAGTGATTATAGCAAATTCCTAAATTGCTTACTATCGGATGTAACATGACTAATTTACTTGAGCGGAGACACCAACGGTTTGCTGGCGATTAACCTGTTCTTGATGCGAAACTTTTTGTTGAATTCACGTTATTACAATTTATAGTCCTAACATTTCTTATTATAGTCCTAACATTTCTTAACACAGTCGTTTTAAATTAGCATACTTATAGAGTGTGTCTATACTATAGATATAGGAGCAGATGCGTGAGCTGAAGAAGGCTTGTGGTGTGTTTGAAGACCGCAGCCGCAAGAAATCGAATTACTTTTACCTTTATCCAAGCACGCACAATACATCAAATGAAAATTTGGGCTATCCGTCTCTGTTTTATAATTGCGAGTGCAGCACTTTGCTACGTTGTTTACGATGGTGATGTGTTCGCTGTGCTTACAGCACTTGTCGTAGCACTTCTCTTGGTAGCTGCGGAATTCTGCTTACACATGTCCAGCACCCGCGGCATTGTAGTGAGCCTAATAGGAGTATCTCTCGGTTTATTAGTTGCTTTAGGCATCGTTGCTCTTTTTCCCCAACCCTCCCGGAGTCTGGCTATAGTACTTGTTCTCGGGTTCGGTTATCTGGGAATGATGGTCGGTTACTATTTCTCTACAACCTTGGATTTTACCCGATTATTGAGGGCGAGTGAGGCTACCGGCTCTCGAGAAGCCCATGCACCTCAGACCGGAAATAACTTCAAAATTTTAGACACAAGTGTTATTATTGATGGCAGGATTCTCGAAATCTGTCAAACGAAATTTATTGAGGGAACACTTGTTATTCCAAGATTTGTTCTAAATGAGTTACAACGTATTGCGGATTCAACGGATTCGCTCCGTCGAAATAAAGGACGGCGAGGTTTTGATATCCTCCGAGCACTTCAAAATAATCCAGCGATTGTTGTTGAGATTACCGAGGAAGATGTGCCACATCTCACTGAAGTTGATGCCAAGTTGGTTCATCTCGCTCAAGAACGAGGGGCGATGATTATAACCAACGATTTAAATCTAAACAAAGTTGCCGAATTGCAAAGTGTGAAAGTTCTTAATATTAATGAGTTGTCAAATGCAGTACGTCCGGTGGTTATTGCTGGTGAGGTAATTCAGGTTTTTCTGCTTAAAGAGGGTAAAGAACCGAATCAGGGCGTTGGCTATCTTGATGATGGCACTATGGTAATTGTTGAGGATGGAAAGCCGTACATTGGTAAAACGCTCAACGTTGAAGTGACGCAGATGCTACGGACGAGCGCAGGGCAGATGATTTTTACTCGTATCAAAGCAGATGAAATGGACGTTGATGAGGAGCCAGGTTTGCACCCTTATTCCCGCAGCTGGTAAAGGGCATCGCATGGAGCATGCGGTGAAAAAGCCATACATAAAATTGGCGCGAAAGCCAATCTTAACGCATACCATTCAGCGGTTTGAGCAAAATAGTGCTGTGGATGCAATCTTTATAATCGTTGATGAAGCGGATTTCGCTGCCTGTTACGCCACGGTGTTAGAGCCGTACGCGTTTACGAAGGTACAGCCACTTGTAGCAGGTGGAGCGACGCGTCAAGAATCTGTCCAAAACGGTATACACGCGCTGCCAACAGATGTTGATTTTGTGATCGTTCACGATGGCGTGCGTCCGTTTGTGACGGATGAGACGATTTTCGCATGTCTTGCAGCGGCAGACGCATACGGAGCCGCCGTCGCCGCCGTCCCTGTGAAAGATACAATCAAAGTGGCGGATCAGGAATGCTTCGTTCTTGAAACGCCTGTGCGTGAGCAACTCTGGGCAGTCCAAACGCCTCAAGTTTTTCGCAAGTCCCTCTTAGTAGAAGCACATCAGATAGCACAGCAACGCCAACTCACTGCGACCGATGACGCTGCGCTCGTTGAACAACTCGGTTTTCCTGTCAAGTTAGTACGCGGAAATTACGAGAATTTAAAAATAACGACGCAAGTGGATTTACAAATCGCAGCGGTTCTCCTTGAGAATCAGGTATTTGAGTAGGCGTTTTTTGTTTTAATTTTTCGGATTTATCCTGATCAGAGCCTACGCTTAATCTATTAAATCTATTAAAGTTGTAGATTAAAATAATAGATACTTGCGTTAGAATACTTAATAGTATAAAATAATATATAATAGATGCGAGTAGGTATTGGTTACGATATCCATCGGTTGGTCTCGAATCGCAAATTGATTTTGGGCGGCGTTGAGATTTCATATCATTTAGGTCTGTTGGGGCATTCAGATGCGGATGTTTTGACGCATGCAATCATAGACGCGATTTTGGGTGCCGCCGCACTCGGTGATATCGGGACACATTTTCCTGATACTGATGCTCGTTATGAAGGTATGAATAGCCTTGTTTTGCTGCGAGATGTTGTAGCGATGGTGAGGTTACAGGGCTACCAAATCGAAAATATAGATAGTACTGTTATTGCACAACGCCCGAAATTGGCACCTTACATTTCGGATATGCGCGCGCGTCTTGCCGAAACCCTTGACATTGCTGTGACACAGATAAACGTTAAGGCAACGACCGCCGAAGAATTGGGTGTTGTTGGTGAAGGTAAGGCGATTGTCGTCCACGCTATTGCCTGTCTTTCTCGGTTGTAGGTATTTTCTGAGCAATGTCAAGAGGAATCCGATCTATAAAAAATGGGTATAAGAATCTATAATTCGCTCAGCCGACAATTAGAAGACTTTGTACCACTAAATCCTGAGCAAGTCTCGCTTTACTGCTGTGGTCCGACCGTTTACGATTACATCCACATAGGTAATGCCCGAACCTTTTTGGTGACGGATATTATTCGACGCTACTTGGAATATCGTGGGCACACTGTTAAACTTGTTCAGAATCTAACGGATATTGATGATAAAATCATCAACCGTGCAGCAGAACTCGGCATCAACTCCTTTCAGCTTGCCCAAGAATATGGCGAGGCATTCCTTGAGGATTCAAGAAGGTTGGGTACGGAAGCCGATGTGCATCCGAAAGCGACAGAACACATCCCGGAGATGATTGCCTTAATTCAGACGTTGCTTGACAAGGGTTTAGCTTATGTTGTTGAGGGTAGCGTCTATTATCGAGTGAATCGTTTCCCCGAATATGGGAAACTCTCACATCGGAAACTAGAGGATTTGCTGGCGGGGGCACGGGTTGAGATTGATGAACGTAAAGAAGATCCGCGCGATTTTGACATGTGGAAAGCCGTGAAACCTGGGGAGCCTTCTTGGGATAGTCCTTGGGGCAGAGGGAGACCGGGATGGCATATTGAATGCTCTGCGATGGCAATGAAACACCTTGGTGAAACCCTTGATGTTCATGTAGCAGGGGAAGATTTGCAATTTCCACACAATGAAAATGAGATCGCGCAGAGCGAAATGGCGACTGGATGCACTTTCGCGCGTTATTGGGTCCACGTCGCTTTCTTACAGATTGATGGGACACGGATGGGTAAATCCGAGCAGAACTTTATTCTCTTGCGAGATGCCCTGGATAACTATCCTACTGAAGTAATTCGACATTTTCTGATTTCGGCACATTATCGGCACCCCCTTGATTATAATCGCGAGAGTTTGAGGAAATCCGAAGGTGCCTTTAGGCGTTTGCGCAATTGTTTGGAGGCCCTGAAAAAGTATGATACGCAGTTTGAGGAAGAAGAAACAGAGACTTCATCCCTTCAAGGCGCGGTACAAGCAATGAAATCGCAATTTACCGCCGCGATGGATGCAGATTTCAACACGGCGCAGGCACTCGGTGCTATTTTCACCTTGGTCGGCGAAGCAAATAAATCGCTCAGTGCTGCTAATGAGACCCCTCCATTCGTCTTTGCAGAAGCCTATCGCGCGTTGACTGAGGTCTGCCAAGTCCTCGGTGTTTATGATACGGATGTCCGGACAGATGGCGACAACGTAGAGCAACGCGACCATCTCGTCAACCTCCTGTTGGAGATACGACAGGATGCCCGAAGCCGCAAAGATTGGGATACGTCGGATAAAATTCGGGATCGGCTTAAACAACTCAACATTGAGATACAAGATACCCGCGACGGTGCGACTTGGAAGATTGTATCCTAACTGGAGGCATCGAGCATCGATAACTTTGTAAAAAGAAAATTATATTTTGTGAATGCCCCATTGCTTTGTATTTGAAATTATTGCACCTATAACAAAATAGCTCCAGCGCGAGGACTCGTACCTCAGTGCTGTATCAAAGGAGTAGACAGATAATGTATAGATTTATTACCCTCTTTGCACTGCTCGGTTTTATTGTTATTCTCAACGGGTGCGCTGCCCTCTTTTCAGAGCAGGAATGGAGCGAAAATTACTCCCTTATGGAAGGGACACAGGCGACAAGCCCTCAGATGATTGATGGCAAACTCAATACGATCGGTGAAACAACTTTTCCCGCAGGGTCACAAGGTTTCATTGGCTCGAATCCTGCCTCTCAAGTCGTGATTACGTTGCCAGAGAAAAAGACGATCCGTCGAATTGTGGTGCATTCTGATAATTTAACGGAATTTGATATTTTCGCAGATAAAGGGAGTATCGCTGTTGATGCAGATTGGCAACTGATTAAGGACGTGAAGAGTGTCAAAAGCAGCCCGATTAAGATTTCTCTGCTTATCCCGTTCCCGACGGATCGAATTCGCTTGCGTGTTTTGGGAACCAAAGATGACGCCCTCTTGAGTCGTCAGGAACGCGCCCGCTCAGGAGGCAGAGGATGGAATATAAGCAGTCGCCGTGCTGTCGGCAAGATCCGAGAGATTGAACTCTACGGCTATAAAACCGCTGACCAAGTAGCCGTCGAAGAAGCCACCGATAAACGTGAAAAAGAACTTGATGATTTACTCGAATTGGAGTAATATAGGGGTGAAACCCAAGTTGGTTGTTTATAGGCTACCAGCACAACTTCAGACTATACGGAGCGGTCCCTAAGCCGCTCCACGAAACAAGGAGGCAAACATGCGTTTTGGATTATTAGCGATAATGCTCTGTGGATTGGTCGTGTTATCAGGGTGTATTCTTGCGTCAAATCCACCCTTTAACAGGAGTAAAAATATCGCACTTGACGCCACGAGTGAGGATAGCAGATTTCACGACGACAATATGCACACACGCGGAGAGACCGGTCCTATTCTTGAAGATGAAAAGGATGAGGCTTCCCAAATGGAATCCGATAAATACACGGAAGCCGTTCTCAATTGGCGGCAGCCCCAAACTATACAGCAGGTTGTTATTAAAGCCGAAGAGGGTCAGCTGGAGTTCTTCGCAGTTCAGTATATGAATGAGGCAGAAGAATGGGTCACCGTTAAAGAGGTGAAAGACAACCTGCGCACAGTGTATACGTTTACTTTGAGGGATCCGATTGTCACGACAAAATTTCGACTGAAAGTGCCACGGCGTTGGGATTCACGTCGCATAACCGGGGCAAAACGTTCAACACGGGGCGAAACTGGAGCACCAAGTGCACAAGAGTACAAGAAAATTCAAGAGATTGAACTTTATTACGCACTCCCTCTGGATCCAGTTGAAACAGCAACGGCGGATGCAGCAACAGCAGAGTAATAGGTCGCTATAGCCAAGAGGTGCATTCGGAAAAGGCACCAAGGAATTTTATCTGTACGTCGCGCAAGGCGGGAAAATGCTTTCTAACGAAACAATCAGTCTAATTCATTTTAACCTGATTCAAGGTGTTGGGCTAAAAACCGTTCAAGTCTTGCGCGATGTTTTTGGCAGTGCAGCGCGCGCACTGCGGGCAACACCGAATGAACTTGCGAAAGTGGATGAACTTTCGCCCGCGATGCGTGAACTATTGATTCACAAACCTGTCCTGTATCCCATAGAACGTGAATTGGACCTGATAAACGAGTACGGCTGCCAAATTCTAACACTGTATGATGACACATACCCACTGCCCTTGAAGGAAATTGACACACCACCGCTTGTGTTGTATATCAGAGGTGAACTGACACCCGAAGACTCGTTGAGCGTTTCACTCGTCGGTTCTCGGAATGCGAAGGATTACGGGCGAAAAGTGAGTTATCGACTCAGTTATCAGCTTGCACAACGCGGATTGACAGTCGTTAGTGGGTTCGCGAAGGGTATTGATACCTCGGCGCATCGTGGTGCACTTGAAGCAGGTGGTAGAACAGTCGCCGTGATGGGAAACGGGTTGAGTTTTGTCTATCCGGCAGCGAATCGTGCACTCGTTGAGAAAATTGAGGCATCCGGTGCATTGATTTCTGAATTCCCAATCGGAGTCAAACCGAAACCGAGAAATTTCCCCCGCCGTAATCGCATCATCAGTGGACTGACGCTTGGCACTGTTGTTGTGGAAGCGTCAAACCGGAGTGGTGCGCTCATTACCGCTCGCCTTGCTGGTGAACAGGGTCGGGAAGTTTTTGCTGTTCCCGGAGAGATTTTTTCTGAACTTTCAACGGGCACCCATAAGTTGATTAATGATGGTGCGAAACTCATCAACACCGTGGACGACCTCCTCAATGAACTTCCACAACACGCGTTAAACCGTATCCAACCTCCAGGGTCAGCAGCGTCTGAGTCGGGTATAGAGTCCGAGTCTTCACAAGAACCATCTGTTGAGAGGAGAGTTAGGAAATCTGTCGTTTCGCCGCCTCCAGCCGATGTCCAACCACCTGTCCAGAGCCCGCCTCCACCAGATTTAACACCGGACGAAAAAACAGTTTTCGAGGCAATCGAAGTTCCTGCATCGCATATTGATACTATCGTTCGGACGACACAACTGCCGATTGGTCAGGTTTCAAGCGTGCTTTTGATGTTGGAGCTGAAGGGTGTTGTGCAACAATTGCCCGGGAAGCAATTCGCTAAGTCTAGCTGAGAACCCAACTGTTGATAAATGTAAGGAATATGAGAATACTCGGTATTGATACCTCATGTGATGAAACCGCCGCTGCAGTTGTTGCTGATGGCAAGGAAGTGCTTTCTAATGTTGTTGCTTCGCAGGTTGAAGTGCACCAAGAATACGGCGGTATTGTCCCGGAACTCGCATCGCGTAAACACATTGAAGCCATTAACTACATTGTCCATCGGGCATTAGCTGAGGCAAATGTCGCATTTAAAGATTTAGAAGCGATCGCAGTAACAAATCGTCCCGGATTAATTGGTGCGTTGTTGGTCGGTGTTGCGGCGGCAAAGAGTCTTGCCTATTGTCATAATCTGCCGTTGCTCGGTATCAATCATATAGAAGGACATATTTACGCTAACCACATGGTGCATGATACACTTCCCTTTCCGCATATCTGCCTCACGGTTTCTGGTGGACATACCTTGCTCGTAGAAGTTCACGAGGGGTGGCGATATAAAGTGTTAGGAAGCACGCAAGACGATGCTGCCGGTGAAGTCTACGATAAGGTTGCGAAGTATCTTGGACTCGGCTTCCCGGGAGGTAAAGTCATCGATGACCTCGCACAAAAAGGGGACCCGACAGCGATAAAATTCCCCAGACCCTTGCGAAGTAGTGGAGACTACCAATTCAGTTTTAGCGGGATCAAAACCTCGGTGCGTTATTTTGTGGAGAAGGCACGACGCGCTGGTGTGCTTATCGAAGATGGACAAGAGGATGCTAAGGATATAAGTCCTGATAGAGTGACCATTGAGGACATCGCTGCCAGTTTTCAAGCTGCCGTTGTTGATGTTCTTACTTACAAGTCAGTCCATGCGGCGAAATCCACAGGTGCGAGCGCAATAACGTTAACCGGTGGTGTTGCCGCAAACAGCCAACTTCGCACTTCACTGAAGGCGGCTGCTGCGGAGATTGGTGCCGAAGTCTATTACCCACCTATGAGTCTGTGTACGGATAACGGTGCAATGATCGCAGGAATTGCATATCAAAAGTATCAACAGGGTTTACGGAACGGACTTTCTCTAAATGCCGCTGCAAATGGTTCTATTACGGCAGGGAAATGAACCGCATAGGCTATGCTAATGCAGCTGCGAATTAACCCAAAACCTGTCCGAAACGAAGTGGTGGACAGCCCAGGAGCACATAATTAAAAAAAATGGAATCTGATGTGTGTTTTGAAGCCGTAGAATGCTTGAAATCAGGGGGTATTATCGCCATTCCGACCGATACGGTCTACGGCTTGGCAGCGGATCCGTTTAATCCGGATGCTGTGCAAAGACTCTACACTGTGAAGGGACGACCCGATGGGAAACCAATCCCGCTTGTTCTCAGTTCGGTTGCCGATGTTCACCGTGTTTCCCAAAATTTACCCGAATTCTACTTTCATCTCACAGAACGCTTTTGGCCCGGTGGTTTGACTATCGTCATTGAAGCAAAGGATCTGCTTCCAGTGTTGACGGCGGGTGGTAACACTGTTGGGGTACGTATCCCTGACAATCCGCTGCTGCTACAAATCCTCCGCATGTTTGGCGGTCCGGCGGCAATAACAAGCGCGAACCTCTCCGGTGAACCACCAGCCACCTCCCCCGAAGAAATCGGTGAAGAACTCGCATCACGAATCGATATGATCGTTGATGGTGGTAAGACCCCAGGACCCATTCCGTCTACAGTCTACGACATTTCTGTCTCACCGCCGCTCATCCGAAGGCACGGCGTGATTTCGGAGGAAACCCTCACCAAGGAGTTCGCGTGTTACAACAGGCTTTAAAGCAGCTCCTTCAATTCTTAGCTACTCCAACTGGGCAGTGGGTTCTGATCGGCATAGTCAGTTTTGTGGTATTGGCGATCCTCTATAATAGGAAAAAACAAATTCCGGGTTTGACAGTAGAGGTTATCTCTGAAGATACATGGTTTATCAATCGCGACGACAACCATCGGCTTGCCATCGTTGTGTCTTTACATCTGACAAACAAATCAAGCGCACCTATTCGGATTCGGAGGTGTAAGTTGAGCGGTTATTCACCCAAGCCACCTCCTGAAAAATTGCTTTTGCAGGGACACGATACAACTGTTGAACTTACGTATCCGAAGCATGATCTTTTTGTTGACGTAGGTGGGCATCCGGCTGAGCACACTGCAGAGTATGTTCTTAACCCTTACACTGAACAGCGCTTATGGGTCTTCTATCGCTCTGGCATTGTGACAATGACAAATATGCTCCGCGCACCGATTGTCCTCAGAGATATAAACGGGAAACGGAAGTCTATCCAAATTGCAGTGCCTCGCAATATGGACCAGATTCAACTCTATCGCGAGGCAGCAATGCGTTGGTGATTTAGGCAAGTTCGCTCATCTTGACCGATCTGCCACCAGCTTCTGCGGACATGTCTGCAGCGAAGACGACACGATGGGACTCAAATGCCGTGTCGAAATCAGTCAACGGCATCGGTTCGTTTTTCCCAATGCTATCTACAAATGCTTGGAATTGCGGCTCATACGGATGGTCGCTGACATCTCCTGAGTCGATGAGGGACGTTTCAAGTGTACTCCACTTGCTCTTATCCATCCCTTTGAGTTTCGCCGAGTAGATGCGGTTATCAAGCAAACTTCCTTCACTGCCGACGAGGTGAATATGGAAGTAGTACGGTTGTAAGCAATCGACACAGGAGGTGACTTTTCCAATCTTTCCGTCACCTTCAAATTTGAGAAGACTGACGCTTGTTGTCTTATATTCATACGGTTGGAAAGCCGCACCAGTAGACTGTGTATGATAACTAGTTACCTCTTCCACTGTTCCATCCATAAAGAAGAGTAGTGCGTCAAGGGCATGACATCCGGCTGTCAGTAAAGTGCTGCCACCAAAATCTTTTTTGATGTTCCATTCGTATTGCCCGTACCAAGGTCCAATGCCGTGATAGTAATCGACTTCCGCGTAGTGAAGATCACCGAGTAAACCGTTATCGATGACGGAACGGATCATCGTGAAATGCGCGCTATATCGACACTCAAAACAGACACAAACGTTGACCCCCGCACTTTTGACGGCATCACGGATGGCTTTCGCATCTGCGTATGTAAGGCAAATCGGCTTTTCTATGATAAGATGTTTTCCCGCCTGCGCGGCAGCGATAGCTTGTTCGGCATGAAATGGATGTGGTGTGCAAATATCAATGATATGTACGTCCGGATCTGCGAGCATTTTGTCGAAATCCGTATAGGCTTTCAGCGGTGTCCCATAAGTTTCTGCTAATACTGATTCGTCATGTTCCCGGCGTGAACAGATAGCTGTAACATCTGCCCCTGTGACGTTTTTGAAAGTCTCGATGTGGGCACCGGCTACCCAACCGAGTCCGACGATTCCAACATTTAAATTACCCATTTCTAGCTCCTTTGAATCCGATAGATACTGCTGGGACACGGCTTAGCAAGCCCGTATTAAAGAGTCCAAGCGGTTACAAGTAAGTAGATATATTATATCACAGATGCGGATTTTTAGGGAAAAAATGATTGATATAATTTTCGTTTTCGTGTATAATTAAACGTGAAAAGATGGTTTCTCTGTTTCACGAAATCGGTTATGGAATACCTGGCGGTCTCGTTTAGGGATTTAGTGCTGTAAAGTAACCCTAAACCCTCTTCCTATTAGAGCCGACAAATTTCTTGACGTGAAAAGCAAAAAATGCTATAATATACAAGAAGTATCAGGCTACGTTTTTTTTTCGTAAATGGACAACGTAAAAGCCTCACAGTACTGTTTTTGGGTGCAGTTTCTGAGTCTATCTTATCCATTCTACTCGCAATGAAGGAGACGATTCCAATGGAGACCAAAATCTCCGATGTCTTCCCCCAAAAATTTGAAAAAGAAGGATTAACTTTTGACGATGTTTTGCTGATTCCCTCCGAATCGGATGTGTTGCCGGATCAGGTGGACACGAGTACGCAATTAACTCGAAATCTTCGGTTAAACATTCCTATCTGTAGCGCGCCTATGGATACCGTCACTGAATCTACTCTTGCTATTGCGATCGCACGGGAGGGGGGCATCGGGATAATTCATTATAACTGCACTATTGATGAACAGGTGTCTGAAGTTGATCGAGTAAAACGTTCGGAAAGTGGCATGATTACCGCACCCATTACGCTAACAGAGGATAAGACGATTCGCGATGCACTTGAAATAACGGCGCGTTATCGTATTGGCGGGGTCCCTATTGTTACTGATGATGGATACCTCGTCGGACTCATTACCAACCGTGATCTGAAGTATGAAGATAATCTTTCGCTGCCGGTAACTGCACGCATGACTCCCGGCGATAAGTTGATTACCGCAGCACCCGGTATTACGCTTGATAAGGCGAAGGAGATACTTCATAGATCTCGGAAGGAAAAGTTACCAATTGTCGATGAAAATTTTAAACTTTGTGGATTGATCACTATCAAGGATATTGATAAAATTCAGATGTTTCCACAAGCCTGTAAAGACGAGGCGGGACGATTACGGGTTGGTGCCGCTGTTGTACCCGCAACGCCTCTGGAAGATATTGATCGGTTAGCAGAGGCGGGTGTAGATGTGCTCGTGTTGGATACAGCGCATGGGCATTCCAAAAATGTAATCCGTTCGACGGAATACATTAAATCGCATTTCCCGAGTGTCGAACTTGTTTCTGGGAATGTTGTGACACCTGAAGGCACACGAAGTCTCATTGATGCTGGCGCAGATGCAGTCAAAGTAGGCGTTGGTCCTGGCTCTATTTGCACAACCCGTGTAGTTGCAGGAGTGAGTATCCCCCAAATTACGGCAATTTATGACTGTGCTCAGGAAGCTGATAAAGCAGGGGTACCGATTATTGCCGATGGCGGCATTCGTTACTCTGGAGACATCGCAAAAGCTATTGGAGCAGGCGCAAGTTCCGTCATGATTGGCAGTTTACTCGCTGGAACGGATGAGAGCCCGGGCGATACAGTTATCTATCAGGGTAGAACCTATAAGATGCATCGCGGAATGGGGTCATTAGGAGCACTGCGGAAACGAATGACCCGTGCCCCAGAAGAAAGTTCGGAGGACATTTCTAAACTTGTGCCTCGTGGTATTGAAGGGCGTGTTCCGCACAAAGGAAAACTGAGTAATTTCGCCTATCAATTGGTCGGTGGTATTCGTTCTGCTATGGGGTATTGTGGAACCCCAGATATTGAAGCGTTGCGTAGGGATAGCCAATTTGTCCGGATGTCAAGTAGTGGATACCGCGAAAGCCATCCCCACGATATTGATATCACCGAAGAAGCACCGAATTATACGGTAGCGAATCTCTCTCCCTAACGATGACTGGGACGTACATTCCGTTGTCCCGTTGGCTGCGGATTACGAACTACTGACTACTAACGTTAAAAGATAGACGTACAAGTTCCGGAGACCGTTCGACTTCACCGGAAATCTGCCCGAAACGAAGTGGAGGGCAGTTCAGGAGGCCATAATTAAAAAATGAAAGTTAACGAAGAGATGTCTTTTTGGGATAGACTCTATATCCCAGCGTTGATTAAGGGTCTGTTTACCACGTTAAAACATATCCCTAAGAAGAAATTAACCTACCAATATCCTGAAGATCCGAGGAGTGTGGATGAGCGCAATGAACGCTATCGTGGCATTCACAAGCTAACGACGACCGAGAAGGATGAAATTAAGTGTGTCGCCTGTTTTTTGTGCGCGACCGCTTGCCCTGCCGACTGTATCACTATCCAAGCAGCACCCGCACCCGAAGGTTGGACGACCAAGGAAGGCTATCAGCGCGAGAAGTATCCCGATGTCTTTGAAATCAATATGCTCCGTTGCATCTTTTGTGGATATTGTGTTGAGGCTTGCCCTGAAGACGCAATTCGGATGACAGGCTTAACGCTTCCGCAATACTTCCGTGAACGTCAGAAAGAGGGTGAGAGTCTTGGAAGTTCCCGCAGTGACTTCATTTTTGATCGCGATATGCTTGTCGCAAACAATGACATTCCGCAAGAAGGGCTTAGTGTTGAAGCACGATAAAGTATCGTTTGAGACAATTAATGGCACCAGTGTACGCTCCCTTTCCGAATAAAAAGTATAGCATTATCTATGCAGATCCGCCGTGGGACTATAAGGGGCAGCTGCAACATACAGGGAGTGGTGGGAAGGATAGTGGGGGCGCAATCCGACATTATCCGACGCTGCCGGTGTCAGAAATGGAGGCGTGGGATGTCGTAGCAATCAGTGAAGAGAATTGTCTGCTTTTTATGTGGAGTTCATCTCCGCATCTGGATCAGGCGATTCGGCTTGGTAAGGCATGGGGCTTCCGATGGGCAACTGTTGCTTTTGTGTGGGATAAGGAGCGCGTGAATCCGGGATTCTATACGATGAGCCAGTGTGAATTATGCCTCGTTTTCAAACGCGGAAATATTCCGCAACCTCGAGGTGCCAGAAACATCAGGCAACTTGTTAAAGCAAAACGGACACGCCACTCTGAAAAACCAGATATCGTGCGTCAAGGAATTGATGAGATGTTTCCCGGTCACTATAAAATCGAACTGTTTGCACGAAGACAGTACGAAGGTTGGGACGCTTGGGGACTTGAGATACCATTAACTGATAACTAACAACTAATAACTATTTTTATTGCCTAAGTTTATTTGAAAGGCAGATGATTGAATCGACCCAATGCAAGGATTATCGCTTAATTTTCGTTCAAACGCGCTTTTTGCGTTAACTGATAAAATCAAATCCAGTATTGAGGGACGGATGAGTTGGGGAGACACCTTCGGTTTGGGGCTTGGTGTGAAAGCAGATAAACATCTAATTGTTTGGACACCGAAGGAGACTTCAGAGGGTGACATTCTGCCCGGTTTCGACTCAGAAGATGGTGAGCTGACAGTGAAAATGCGGCCCCGTCCGGGGGCATGGGTCTCTTGGATTGACGAGGCGAAGGTTTCTGCTGACGCTCGCGACGATTATGATCGGGTCCACAGAAGTATACAGGAACTTGAACGCAACGCACGCCAAATTACAGATTTTGCCGATGGTGTTGTTACTGACATCATGGTTCAAAACTTGGGGAAATCTTTTACGCTCTCTGAACTGACCCAAGAAGTTTTGAAGGCGCGCTTGGCAGTACCCAGTACCGTCAAGACCGGTGGTTATGTACTGGCGCGGGTTGATGAACCCGATACTGCAGAGGTTCCCGCGGCTACTGTTATCATTCCAGAGCAGACCCACATCCATCGCGTACACCTCAATGAAGACGCTCTTTTTGAGCATCTATTGAATAATGACTACAATCGACTTCTTGTTGTCATTAGAACTCATATTAGACAGTACCCTGATTTGACGGATTTGGGGCACAGTTTGGCACTTCATACGCGTCTCTTTGAAGCCGTTGGTGATGAAGATGAAGATGAAAAGACAACGGAGACAACGACGGCACTCGGTCCCATTCAGGTGCTCGCCACTGCAGCGGTTTACAATCCGCTCGAACCAGAAACACTTCAGTTAGTTCCTATTGCTTTTGATGCGTCTGCAGATGAAATTGAAGCAGCTATCACTGAGAGTGCCAAGAAAATTGAAGCGTATACGGTGAAAGCTAACCAGCACGCGTATCAGCTAATGGCGCAATTTCAGCAAGGGGTGGAAACCCGTTTGAGAGCACTTGTTCTCGGACCCGGACAGCGTGTCCACAATAAGGTTTGGGACGATCTGGTGATTCGAGAACTACGGAATACTATACTCGATTTTGTCGAATTTTATGAAACCTGTCTGATTGAATATTTTGGGGAAGACATCGCAGCAACGAAAAAAGAGGTGCTTACCCAGAATATTGATCCCATGATAGAATTTTGGCAATTACAGGATAACCCGCAGCTAACGCTGAATCATCTCATCCAATCCTGTTACAAACTTGCGAATCAAGTACTGGATCGCGCTACTGGACTATTTCATGACTTGGTGTTTGAGCAAGATTTTATTGAAACCGGGCTTGTCAAGCGGGTGGAGCTCCTAATTTTTGAGAATAACGAACTTTTAGACGAGATTTATCTTCCAAAATGGACGCGTGGGACGGTACGTGAGAAGATTGCTGGTGTTGCGCTCCGGTCGACTTTACATGCATCCCAAATTGAACGTCTTGGGACTATCTGGTTGGAATTGCTTGGACTCGCGAATTTTGTAAGTCATCGCAAACAAGATTTTGAAATCGTTATTCAACCCTTGGTCGATCTCCTATTGGCAACAAAAACGGCAGGTCAAACACAGCGCCGAAGTCAGCAGGCACAGCAACGCCGCAGCCCTGCCAATTTTGCCGGTTTTGAAATTCCAGATGATGATTTTGAGCAGCTCCTCAATCATGTGAAGCTGCATCTGCCAACGATAAAGCAGTGGTTGGAGCATCTCCCACCAAAAGTAGACCAACAACAGCATTACGCCACCTTATGGACATTACTGCTTGATGGTAAACTTCGTGAACGACTCCTCGCTGATATCCAACCCACTTGTGATATTAACCTCAGTGTACCAGATCAGACAAAGCGGCTCATCAATCTCATGTTGGGAAGTCCGCTAATTATCCAAGCCGAAAAAGACCGAAAGTCGATAGAACGCAATCTGAATCGGGCAATTATCTCGAAAACTGGGCATGAATTGACGAATATCACTACACCCGCCATGCTTGCTATACATGGGGATGCGCTCCTCGCAATTCTCTATGAGGAATTGTTGGGCTACCACGACACTTTGGCGAAGCGGGTGAACCGACTCTCGAACGCACCTCAAAAACGGAAAAAGCGGCGGCATCAGCAGCCACGGAACGGTAATCCCGCGGATATTGAAGCGGTTGAAGCGGAACAGGAAAAAGTCAAAGAACTCATGACTTACCTGAGACCTTATCGGCAGGAAGAGGTTATCGGGACTTTAGCGATGGCTGGACTTGATCCGATCGCATCCAATCTTGAGGAGATTCGGAGACAACAGGTGCTCAGTTTTGATGTCAGTGATTTGCCTGCTATCGGTGAAACATGGCTTAACGAAAGCAAGAGCATTGAGGATTATCCAAATCTCAGGATGTTCCTCCTACAGAACCAACTCCCTATATCTACGACTGGTAGGTTACTCATGGAATTGCGACGGCAGTTTCCGGATGAACTCTTCAACCATGTGATAGGACTTATCCAAGAGGTGAAAGTACTTCAAAGCGGGGACTATAAAGGCGAATCTCTCAATCAGTTTGTCTCTTATATCTCTGAAAAAGTGTGGCGATGGGAATTGACACAGATTACAGAGACTGAACTCCCACTTTTGCTCAAGGAGAAAGTTCTCTCATCAGCAATCTGCTATGAGAAAGAGGTCGAAACCTTGATGGAATATGTTGAGCGTTATGATGAACTTATATCCACCAAACTCGCTGCGGATTCGGAACTTGATAGCCATCGTCAGTATCTTGAAGAACAGTTTCAAGCAATTGTTGAAACACTTTTGGTATAAAAGGTGATAGATGAAAATAGTTTTGTTAGGCAACAATCAGTTTGCCGTCTCGGTTACTTGGGGCTTATGCCAATTAGAGGCGGTGCGTGAAGTTGCCTTTGTGTCAGATGCGGCAGCGAGCAAAAATAGATTTGTTCATTCAAAAGAAGCCGCACCGGCGAGTCTCCGAGATCTCGTGGAGGCAAATGCATTAAGCGCAAGTGATACCGCAATTTCCGTTTACAACTCGTTAGAAGGGTTGTCTGGGGCAGATGTCGTTGTTTTGCTGCCACCGATGGGGCAATCGGGTTTTCGGTCGTCTCAAGCGTCGAAAACAACAAGCATCGCATTCGCACGCGGCTTCGTTCCCGGAATCCAGCAATATGCTTCGGATGCCAAAATCTTGGTGGCGACATCTCCCGCGAATTACGTTGCTGCATGGGTATATCAAGTGCTCGGGACTGGACAAGTTATCGGTCTTGGAAACGGTGCTGCTACTGCGCACCTGACTGCTGAAATTGCGAATCGTGTCAAGGTTTCAGTGCAAGATGTGATGGCTTTGACTATCGGAAATGATCAGGAGACATACCCGCTTCCGCAATATTGCCGTGTCAACGGTATTCCGATCGCACAACTAATGCCTGACGCTGATATCGAACGTCTCCGTGAAGCAGTCGCGCAGCGTTGCCCATACATAACAGGCACTGGGTATACACTAATCAGTCACATTTTGCAAGTCGTTTCAGCCATCGCACTTGATAGAAATCGGGTGATGAGTGTTGGTACCCGGGTCTCAGCGGGATCAACATCGGTTTACTTGAACGTTCCAGCGAAAGTTGGATGTGATGGTGTTACTGACATCGTTCCGCTTGCCTTGACGGAAGAACAACGCCAGCAGTTTAAAAAATTAGTCGCCGAGAGTGCTGCGGACCAAGCGTCATAAAACTTCGGTTTCCGAACCAAAGAAATACAAGATGAGAGAAATATACCAAAAAATCCCAGAGTTAATTGAAGCCTCTCAAGTCGGTGCCTATTGTACTGTTGTGGAAACAAAGGGGTCAACTCCACAAAAGCCCGGCTCAAAACTACTAATTCTGCCCGATTTGCGAAATGTGGGTACCCTCGGCGGTGGATGTGTTGAAGCGGAAGCACGCCGACAAGCGATTGGGTTGATGCAAGGCGGAATGCCGCGATTGCTTGAGTTTCAATTGGATAGTGATTACGGTTGGGACGATGGACTCATCTGCGGCGGGAACATGAAAATCTTCATCGATCTGCCGAAAACGTCCGCCGAAGCCGAGATGTTTGAACGTCTCCAAGCACTCAATGAAGAAAAAATCTCACTCGTCTGTGCCACAATTGTAGCCAGTGAAAAACAGGGTGTAGAAGTCGGGATGAAAATGATCTTTGCCAACACGGGTGAACGCATCGGAACATTGGGAGATGCGGCTTTGGAGACTGCAATTGAGGAGAAAACTGACGGAGTCCTTAAAGACAACCGCGCAGTACTGTTTCGAGAAAGCGGGACGGCTGCTGTCTTCTTAGAACCGTTGCAACCGCGACCAACGCTGCTTATTGCAGGCGCAGGGCATGTCGGTCAGGCACTCTGTCATCTCGCCAATTGGTTAGATTTTGATGTCGTTATTGTTGATGATCGCGCCGACTTCGCTTCCGCTGAGCGGTTGCCGGAGGCAGACAAAATTATTGTCGGTGATATTGAAACGGAACTCCGAAATTATCCAATCACGCCGCTCACCTATGTCGTGATTGTCACCCGTGGGCATCAACACGATGAGTCGGCGCTCCATGCCGTTGTTGAATCGGATGCCCGCTATATCGGTTTAATAGGCAGCCGCCGCAAAATTAAACTCATATTTGACGATCTACTGGATCTTGGGATTTCCACTGAAAGACTTCAACGGGTTTATGCCCCCGTCGGTCTAAATATTAACTCGAAAACCGTGCCGGAAATTGCTGTGAGTATCGCATCGCAGCTCATCCAGATCCGTAACACCGCTGAAAATGTTCATACCTTCGACGCACAGCCTGAGAGAATGCCTACGGTTAAAGTGGCAGGAGCATAGATATGAATGATGTTCATGTGAAAGAGGACAAATTTTATGATCTCTCCGAAGTCATTGGTGCTGTGAAGAAGACGCTTGACCTTGTGAGTGAGAAGTCTAATAGACACAACGAACTCCGTTATTCATCCACGGATGTTTATTGGCTTTTGTATGATATGCTCCAGTATATCAACAGAAATGTACCTGGTGAATTTTCCCTGCTCCAAACCCGAAAAGGGGTTTATCGGGTAAGATATACCGCTGAAGATAAAGCAAAACAGCGGTCAAGTCGAAAACTCAAAGCAGAGGTGAACCGAACGGCACGTTATCTGGAAGAATTGACCGGTAGACGACCACCGTGGGGCGAAAAAGAGTGAGAGTCTCTAAAGGGAAATCTATAGGAATAAATTTAAGGGAGAATATTTCGTGAAGCAGGAACCCAAGGTAACAGTTGAAGATATTGCGATGTCCGTTGATGCCTTAGATGTCCAGAAAGCCGCAGACATTTTTGAGGAACACGGATGCCTTGTCGTCCGTGGGCTTATGGCACCTTACATTGAGAAAATTCATCAAGATATTGAGGCTGCTGCTGCGGAATCCATATCATTGCTTGATAAGGCAGAACAGATTGTTGAAGGGTGGCGTACACCGAATGGCACACTATTCTTACCAGCACCAGAGGGCTACGAACGCGACAAACAGATTATGGTGTTGGCGGTGAACTATCAGACGAGTGCAGCGTTCTTCCAATCTGCTTTCGATGAAACAACAGCCAATATCGTTGAGGCAATCTTGGGACCGAATGTAGAGATATTTGGTAACGGGCAGTGTCTCTATAAAGAACCTGTTGGCGGACATCCGAAGCATCTACATCAGGATTCTGCGTATTTTGAACACCGTTATCAAGGTCCCGTCGGCATTCTGAACTATGTTGTAGATACGGATTTGGTAAATGGTGCCTTACACGTCGTGCCGGGTTCACACCAACTCGGGCAACTCAAGCATATTGATACGTTCTCGCACCTCGGTCTGGAAGAAGATGAGTGGCCCTGGGAGAGCGCGCTCCCAATCGAAGGCAAAGCCGGTGATTCAATCTTCTTTAACGTCAAGACCATCCACGGTTCCAAACAGAACATGTCCGACAAACCGCGTCCAGTTTTCATTAACCGTTACCGTCGGACAGACGACTTTGTAGTTATTGGTGGGACGACGACAACAAACCGGGCAGAAGCCGAGAAGCGTGCCGCTGCGGCTGAGGAAGCAAAGAAATCTAATAGTGATCGAGGCTTGATGTTGCGCGGGTTCCGTCCCTTTGCTGTATAGAGTCAAGAGTTTTCTATCCTCGGTAGGCGAGGTTTCCCAACCTCGCCAGACACAATGTCCAAGTAAGCCGGGCTTTATCCTAAAGTTGGTACAACATCAGATAGATAAGCACACCTGTTACCGAGACATACAGCCAGATCGGGAAGGTAATCTTCGCAATACGGCGGTGTGCATCAAATCGTTCACGCCACGCCAAGTAGAGCGTCCGCAAAGCCAGCGGCACTATCACAAACGCTAAGATGATATGTGAGATGAGGATGGTAAAGTAGACGGGACGAATCCATCCCTGTTTTGTGAACGGCTTCGATCCAGCGTGATAGTGGTAAATAACATAGCATATCAAGAAAAGTACAGATACGCCAAAAGCCGCGAGCATGCAGTTTTTGTGTGCTGCAATCTTCCGTTGACGGATTTGCACGTACCCGATTGTCAGTAGAATCCCACTGATTGTGTTTAGCGTTGCATTGACCGTTGGCAGGTCTGAAATCTCAAGCAATTTCCTCTCCTTCCGCTATCGGGGCCACCGATACGCTTGTGCCCCCTTAGAGTTTTCTAACGCAAATGCCCACCGTTCACACCACGTCTTATATTCCGTTTTACCCGCTTCGGGTCGCAGACGACTCCGCATAAGAAATGCGGGATAGAAAGGTCTCCCTGTCGGTTGATAGACATCGTGATAACGCAAGTCGAAACTCCATCGGATGCTGTCTGACTCATTCGGTTTCGCACTATGAAGCGTATAGTTATGGAACAAGATAACACCACCTGCCCGGATTGGCAACGGTTTGGGCGTAAGGTTAGCGGGTTGATTTTCCGGTAGAACTGCTAACCCACCTGATGTCCAATCATGTTTGTAAAGTCCCATTTTATGACTACCCGGCAGCACCTGTAGGCATCCGTTTTCTAACGTCGCATCTACGATAGGAATCCAGACCGTTAGCATGAAGTAGGGATCTGTATCGGGCCAGCACACCCCTGCGTCCTGATGCCAAGGTGTAGGGCCCCGCTGTGAACGCTTTACTGGCAAGACGGCACGGATGTGTTGGATCGGATTGCAGACAACCTCCGAGCCGACAAACGATTCTGCGATGTCAAGGATTTTCGGGTTCTTCAGAAAGTTAAACGTCGCCTCACCGCGCGCCTGCATAATATCGAGATTCGCTGTTATCTCTTGTGTCTCATTTGCGAGATGGAGCAGTCGTTCCGTGAAGGGTTTGTCGGCGTATGTGTCCCTAACTTTCCCCTCCGCATGCAATTTCTCGGCGCGCGCTGCGATGATTCGGCTGTATTCATCGATAACAGTACCCAAATCGGTTTCATCAAGTGCATCTTCAAGCAGTAGGTATCCGTTGTCGTGAAAGAACGAGACTTGAGATTCGGTTAAACGCATAAGTGCGTCCTCCTTATATTGTGCACTATCCCCACCGTTGCTCTGGTGGATCAAAGACAAACCCGTGGAAAAACTTCCTTTGTTCGGGTGAGAGTTGCTCGTTGTAGAAATGTTTAGAATAGCCCCAATGTTCTTCGGAAGCGATCATCCACGGATGCTCGTAGGCATAATAGAGCATTTCCCGGCATCCATCTGGTTTGGTAAAGATACCGGCAGAATGCCAGACTGCATTATGGAATAGAATAGCACTCCCCGGTGGCGCGCACACTTCAAGTGCACCCGGATACTCGTACGGATACCTGAGATCTTCATGGTTCGGGTCATACATCGCCGTGTGGCTCCCCGGTATGAGCCACAAATTCCCCTGTCCACCCTCTGTCATGTCCGTCAGATAATAGCCAATTTTGAGTTGTAAAAACGGAATTGGACGTAGGTTTCGATACCCTTCGTCGTGTCCATCGATGTGCCACCCCATCGGACGTTCCTTTAAATCCGAAGCGTGTTCGATAATGGCATCTGATGCGTGATGGTGGGGCATCTTATTCAGTAAACCTGTAACGTACGGCAGGATAGGCTGCCAATCCAGAAGTTCCAAGAATGCCGGGTGATCGCCAAGGATATAGAAGATACGGGTGCTTCTCTCGCCGTGGATGTGTGTCATACCCGTTTCGGTTACCCCTTTCTCCTCACATTCCCGCCGTTTTTCAATCACCTCAGCAAGGGCACTCCTGAGCGTTTCAACGTGTGAATCGGTAAAGAAATCCTCCAGGACGAGGTAACCGTTATTTTCAAAGAAAAACTTTTCGGCATCAGTCAGTTCGTGTGACATATCGTAGACCCTCTTCTCTTTCACATCTTTCGCTGGCGAGGTTGGGAAACCTCGCCCATTTTCAAAGGTTTGTGTTTCAGTTTCTCATATTCTATGCTAAGTCGAATAATTTTTTCGCGTTTTCACTAAAAATGCGCGCTTTATCTGCTTCAGGGATGGACATTTCCTCAATTAAACCGACAAATCGTGGCATATCCACCCACGGATGGTCTGTTCCAAACAGCAGCCGCTCTGCCCCCGAATACTGATAAGCGTACTGTAATGATTCTACCGATGGCGACACGGTATCCAAATAGATACGTCGCAAATACGCACTCGGGGGTTGTGTTATATGCGCTCTGGCTCTACCGAGTACCTCCGTCTGATGGTCAATCCTGCCACTCATATAGGGTAGAACACCGCCAACATGCGGCATCACGATTCGCAGATCCGGGTGTCGTTCAAGTATTCCACTCAGAATTAACCGCAGAAGTGCAAAACTGTTATCCACCTGTAACCCCATCATACCAATCATCCAATGGTCTTTGATTGCCTCACCCCACATCGGAACGGTCGGATGCATCACAATCGGCATTTGTAGGGTCTCAGCGTATGTATAGACGGGTTCAAAGTGTGGGGCATCAATCGGTTTACCGCCGATATGGGAATAGAGCATAATCCCGCGGAATCCGAGTTGTTTGACGCGATCCATTTCTGTTATGGCTTCATCTGGATTTTGCCACGGCAGGCATGCCAATCCTGCGAACCGCTGTGGGTGTGCATCCACAAGTTCGGCAATGCTCTCATTGATAGCTTGTGCACCGCTGTTTCCTAATTCAGGCGCGAGCATACATGGTGGGGGTATATTGGTGCTGAGGAGTGCCATATCGACCCCAGCTGCGTCCATATCTTTGAGTTTACGTTTCGGGTCGTAGGCTTCATCCTGCAGCCGAAATGTTTGGACATCGCCGTACGTAACCACAGCCTCATCGCCACACCGAACAACTTGAGGAGGGTGTGGGTTCTGCGAGAGGATTTCGATATAGGCGTTTGGAAATATGTGGCTCTGACAATCAATTCGCATTTTTCTCGTCAAAGATGCTGTAGTTTTGTATGTTTTTTAGTATGCCATGTCTAAACGTTTTTTTCAAGGAGACTTTTTCACATCGGATAACTTTAACTTGATTTGCCTGCTAAGTGATGGTACAATCCAGAAACGTATTAATCTAACACATTTATCAAAAAAGAGACAAAAGAATCATGGTCCAGAAAATGAAAAATTGGATAACCACCGCATCGTTGTTCCTGTTCCTAATGCCGCTGGCATCAGCGCAACTTACGCCGAACATCTGGAAGAAATTCATCGGCGAATCCGTCCCCGCGGGAACGCCTGATTTGATTGATTTCTCTTATGCTGGCTATAGAAATGGCACAGAAGGGATACCCGAAGATTTTGCGTATACAGAGCTTAATGTTACGGATTACGGGGCAACTCCTGATGATGGTGTCTCTGATACTGCTGGTATTAGAGATGCACTTGATGCAGCTTCTTCAGGTCAGAGTATTGTCTATTTTCCGCCTGGACACTATGATGTCATGCTTGATGATGACGTAAAAGACCCCTTTATTGTTAGAGGACATCATGTGATTATTCGGGGGAGTGGTGCCCAAGGGGCTGGCAGAGGCGGAACAACTATTAAGATGCACAATCAGCTTACAGATCCTAATCGAAATCAACTCTTGTTTGTTGTACAAGAAGTTGATTTTGGTTGGGATGGATCCCCACGCGTTAAGGGTTCATTTCCAAGTGGAATAAAATACTTTGATGTAAACAATATAACGCCACTTATAGGACGTAAATATATTGCAATAAGGGATTTTAGACTGCTTGGAGAGCATTTTGATAAATATTCTTCACGACCCTTAGAGAATATTTCTAATTTCTATACAAGAATTCATGAGGGCGTTAATATTAGGGAATATCATGAGATTGATAGAATCGAAGGCAACCGTGTCTATCTAAAAGCCCCGCTCGTAACGCATCTAAAAGAAGGGATGCGTGTTGTTTGGACCGATTTATCAGAGGGTATCGGTTTTGAAGATTTACATATTGATGGGGGTTATGATCAAGTTTATATTCATTTACAATATTATGGACGTGGTGGAATTGGATTATATAATACTGCCCATTCATGGATCCGCCGATGTCGGTTTTCTAATGTTATTTCTTCGTTTAAAGTGACTAACAGTTACAGTAGTTCAGCAATTAGCAATATAGTTGATGGTAGATTTGGACATAATTTAAGTGATTTTGTTGGTTCAACATATTGCTTGATCGCTTTTTTAGAAGATCATTCGGATAGAGGTATGTTTCATGGCGCGAATGTGTCGCATTACTCGGCTGGAAATGTTGTATGGCATGTTGGAGGTCCATCAGCGTTAGGTCCTGATGTGCACGGTGCGCAGCCCCGCCATACGCTGTTTGATAATTACAGAAGTGTCAACCATCATACCAGTAGTGGGGGTGGGGATGCTATGCCTAACCACCTCGATGGATATGTTCGCTGGAATAACACTGCTAATTCAAGCGAGACCTTTGACTTATGGGGACGTAGTGACGGATGGCGCTTGTTGGTCACTCAAGGCTCCCTGATCGGATACAAGGCGTTGGGAGGTTCTATCCCGCGCAATGCCTACGTTGAAGGATTCGGCACCCGCGTCTCTCCGGATTCACTTTACGAGGCACAACTACAGCGACGATTGCGGATATTGCCCGCGTGGGTAGATGCTTACAAAGAAATGCACCAGCAATTCGTTCAAAGCATTACCATTGACCCAGGGCAGGCTGAAACAACCGATGCAACCTCTGCTGATCCAGATAGCGGCGGTCCGAAAATCGAGGGACCCTGGTTATGGGTGCTGGTCCCGAATGAACATCTTGACAGAAACACAGACCTCTTGGCGAAAGCGAGTGGCGGGACTATTACAGAACAACACATCGCAACGAATGGTGCGGTACCCGGAGATACGGTTGGAAACTACGCATGGGCTCCTCTCAAAATTTCCGCCAGCGGTAATAATAACATTGCCGCAATGACGGAATCTCTCGGCTGGAACGGAAATGACCGTGTGATTTACGGCTTCATCACCTTAAATTCCCCGCAGGAACAGAACACAAGGATGTTTGTGGGTAGTGATGACGCCGTAAAGGTTTGGCTCAACGGTGAACTCGTCCGCGAAGAGATCACTCGGCGGAGTGCCTCCGATTACAAAGGTTCTTTCCCAGTCCCCCTAAAACAAGGCAGAAATACCTTGTTAGTTGCTGTTGGCAACGCCACCGGCGGATGGAGCGGCTTTTTCGGATTTCAAGCGGATGCCGAATATACGGTGCTACCTTTTGCGGGTATCGGATATGCCCTCCCCAATGCCGTTATCTCTGCAGGTGATACGTTTACGCTTGACATCTACGCAGAGGATGCGATCAATTTAGCAGAATGGCAATTTGACATCGCGTTTGATCCCGCACACCTTGAAACACTTGAGGTCCGCAAAGGCTATTTTCTGGCATCGGAGGGTGGCATAACTTCCTTCCAGAGAGGCACAATTGATAATCCGTCGGGTAAAATTACAGGTCTCAGTGAATCGGAACTCGATGGTAATGCTGTCAGTGGCACGGGGTTGCTGCTCTCGGTAACCTTTTCAGCAAAGGCTGGTGGTAAGACACAATTGACACTCAATAACTTCCAGTTCAGTGATAGCAGCGGTCAAGCAATCCCTGCTGGACCGCATGAGGTTGCTCTTGTGGTGACGGATGGGCTTATCTGGGATATCAATGGTGATGGATTGGTAAGCATTTTAGATATTATTCTTATTGCCCAAGATTTCGGAAAAACAGCATCTCTCTATTCGCGGACGGACGTAAACCGTGATGGGCTTATTACCATCCTGGATCTTATCCTCGTGGCACAACATCTTGGTGAATCCATAGGCGTAGCTTCACCGTCCATGCTCGCTCTTAACGACATAGAGGGTTTGGATCCCGCGATGATACAGGCGTGGATAGAACGCGCACAGATTGACGATGACGGTTCTGTCGCCTTCCGAGAGGGGATCGCTTACCTTCAAAGTCTATTGGCATTGCTGATTCCCGAAGAGACAGCACTGCTTCCGAACTATCCAAATCCGTTCAACCCAGAGACGTGGATACCGTATCAACTCTCCGAACCTGCGGAGGTGGCGTTGCGTATCTATACTATAAATGGTGAATTAGTTCGGACATTGGCATTAGGACATACACCTGCGGGTATCTATCAAAGCCGAACCCGTGCAGCGTATTGGGATGGGAAAAATGAGGTGGGTGAATCTGTTGCGAGTGGAATTTATTTCTACACGCTCACAGCTGGCGACTTTACGGCTACGCGAAAAATGCTAATACGGAAATAGTATCAAATGACCAGATATACAGCGACTGGTCTTGAAACTTCTTGTATTTCAAGATAGTGTGTGTTATTATATAAAATATGGCAACGCATTCTCAAGAAGATAAACATCGCGTTTACATTGATGCAATGATACCAAGTTATCTTGTTGCTCCTTTGAGCCGGGACCCGAAAATAGCAGAATGGCAAAGAATCACACGTGAATTCTGGCAAGATACCCGCTTTGAGTTTGTCTTGTCAAATTATGTTATTGACGAAATATCAATGGGCGATAGAAATAAGGCGGCAAATAGGATACAAGCAGTTGCGGAAATCCCTGTTATAGTTGTACGACATTTTGATTTAGCGTTCGCAGAACAATTGATTTATCAAAAGGCACTCCCGCAGGGCGCGCTTACCGATGCTATCCATATAGCCGTTACGGCAAGGCGTGCTATCCCGTATTTGGCAACGTGGAACTTCACACACCTTGCAAACGCAAATACACGGTCAAAAGTTGAACAAATTTGTCACCATGCGGGCTATTCGCCGCCCCGTATTAATACACCAGAGGCGATATTGGAGGAAACTCATGTGTGACGATCCCGGAAAGGACATCCTTGAAGCAAAAGAACGGATTGCAGCTCTGTTCGGAGACTTGGAAACCTATATGGAATTTATGACGAAAAAACAAGAAAAGGAGATGAAGGCAGGCAAAAAAAATTACATAGATTTACCAATCGTCCGCGTAAAGAAACCCGAAAATCCCAAGGGGGAAGAATAATAGCGCTCGTTGATATACTGAAAAATCAAATGTCTTGGACGAGGTCCCTATGCCTCGTCCTTTTCTTTATTGTTGGTAAAGTTTTGAGGTGTTATCATTTAGAATATCAGACCGATTCCCAATCAACTGTCTTATTCAAATAGGAGTCTGTATGAAAGTGTGGAAACGTTTTATCATTGTGAGTTGTTTATTGCTGTTCAGTATAGGTGTCCATCAAAATGTGGATGCCCAAGGAAATCTCGCCCAAGAGGTGTATGCGATTTTTCAACAAAACTGCCTCAACTGCCATGGTGAACACGGCGCATTTACCGAGAGCCTCATCATTGAACACACAGCACTCATTGAAAACGGAACAGTTGTTCCGGGGAATCCCGCTGGTTCTGAGTTCTATCGTCGGTTGGTGGAAACATCTGTAGAAAGACGGATGCCGCTCGGACAACCGCCACTCTCACCTGCAGCGATTGACATCATTCGTCGTTGGATTCAAATAGGCGCGCCGAACTGGGAGGAAACATCTGAATCCTATGGAACGTTCATCACACCGCAAGAAATGCTGAATAGCATTGAGAATCACCTGAATTCTCTCGCACCCTTTGACCGCACTTTTGCACGCTATTTTACCCTCACACATCTTTATAATGCTGGTGAGACGCCTGAAGCACTTCATGCCTATCAACGCGCACTTTCCAAACTCGTGAACAGTCTCTCGTGGGGACGCGAGGTTATCAGACCACAACCTATCGACCGAGAAGAAACGATCTTCTATATTGATCTCCGAGACTACGAATGGGAAATCGGTACGAATCGCTGGACACTGATTGAAGCGGAATATCCGTATAATATTGAGTTTGATGCCCTGACCCAAACGAATCTCCGTGAAAAACTAACGACGCTCCGTCAAGAAATGAACTGCGAAGTGCCGTTTGTTCATGTGGATTGGTTCCTTGCCACTGCTTCCTTGCCACCGCTCTATCACGACATTCTTGGGCTTCCCGCAACGGTTCGAGAATTGGAAACACGACTTGAGGTGAATGTGGTTGAGAATATACGGAATGCAGCGGGGAGACGCGTCTGGCGCGCCGGTTTCAACGATTCGGGTGTATCGAACCACAACCGCGTTGTGGAACGCCACATCTCTCGGTATGGTGCGTATTGGAAAAGCTACGACTTTGCTGGGAGTGTCGGTACGCAGAACATTTTTACACATCCACTCTCCTTCACACACGATGGTGGCGAGATTATCTTCAATTTACCCAACGGTTTACAGGCGTATTATCTCACAGATGCGGGTGGTAATCGCCTGGATGAAGCACCGATAGCGATTGTCTCGAATCCAGCAGCGAGTGACCCGACGGTTCGTAATGGACTGTCATGTATCGGATGTCATACGGAGGGGATGAAAGCGTTTGAAGATCAGGTGCGTCCCGTTGTTCAACAGAACCCCAACCCACCGTATAACAAAGCGCAGGCATTACGCCTCTATAGCGAAAAAGCCGTAATGGATGCCCTCGTTTCTGAGGATACGCAACGGTATCGGCAGGCACTTGAGGCGGCAGGCGATATATTTGGCGGGATTGAACCCGTGCAGCGGTTCCATGAGGCGTTTCAAGCACCCCTTGATGCTTCACACGCTGCGGCATCTGTCGGTTTAGAAACAGAAACATTTCTTGCGGAGATCCGTGAGAACGTAGGTTTACAGAGTTTAGGGTTGCTCGTATTAGAAACTGGGACGATGAAACGGGACACGTGGACGGATCAGTTTCGCGAAATTGTTTTTGCGTTGGATTTTCCAAAGAGAAGTACAACAACTCGCGTTGAACCACAGGAAGAACGTATCCCTGGGGCTTCTGTGCACATCCCCGATGCCAACTTGCGCACGGCAATTGCAGAGGCACTCGGCAAAGCACATAATATCCAAATCACAGTAGAAGAAATAGCGAGACTGACGTACCTTGATGCAGAAGAGATGGATATTCGGAATTTGGAGGGACTTCAGTTTGCAACGAATTTAACTGTATTAGGTATCAGTTACAATCCATTATCAGACCTTTCGTCTCTTGCGTCATTGACAAAACTGCGGGAGATATACTGTCACGACACTGAAGTCGCCGACCTTTCGCCTCTATCAGGATTGCACGAACTTGAAGTAATAAATGCCTCAGCGACTCGTATAACCAGTCTTGCCCCATTAGCAGGACTCAAAAATCTGCAAAGGTTAGATACTGTACATTCTGATATTACTGATCTTTCCCCCTTGGCAGGATTGACAAACCTAACGAGACTCCGCTTATATGACTGCAAAGCAACCGACCTCTCGCCTTTAAAGGGCTTAACGAAATTAAAGTGGTTTGGTCTTACGCATACCGATAATATCTCGGATCTTTCGCCTTTGTCAGGATTAACAAACTTGGAGCATCTTGCGCTGTCGGACACTGAGATTTCGGATATTTCTCCACTCTCAGGATTGATTAATTTGGAAACGCTCATACTTAATCAAAACCGAATTATAGATGTTTCGCCACTTGTTTCTCTGCGTAACTTAAAAAATTTACAACTTCACAACAACAATATCGCTGACTTTTCGTCCTTGGATCACATCCGCCAGAATATAGAAGTATTCACTTGGTTTAACAACCCCGGGTTTCCCCAAGGCGGTCCCAATATTGAAGGTCCGTGGCTATGGCTGACCTTGCCCGTCGAAGTAGACAAAGATGTGCCTCTAACAGATTATTTAGCAAAAGCCTTCAACAGTAAGATTACGGAAGAACAACTCGCTACCCTTGGCACCTCGGAAGGAACTGTTATAGGAGAAAGTGTATGGTCAACTGGGATACTTGAACCTTACGACTCTAACAATTACAGAGGAAATCGTACGAACCTTAGAAGATTATTAGAATCCCACGGTGTTATTGAACCCAATAGCGACGGACAGACGTTTGTTGTCTACGGGTCTATGATATTGTATTCTCCAAAAATACAGCAGACGCAAATATTTATAGGGTCAAGTAATGATCAGAAAGTCTATCTTAATGGCAAATTGGTCTATGAAGACTACACAGACTACGCTTTTGGAGAACACAACGCTGGTTACCGAACATTTTTTCCTATCACATTGCAAAAAGGGAAAAACGTCCTGTTGGTACGACTTGACGAGCTGGAGACAGGTGAGGATCTATGGTCTCTCTTTTTTGGATTTCAACCTGACACCGAATATAAGGTATTCAACCCCAGTGTCAGGTACACCTTCTCTGAATCTAAAATCCATGTCGATGACACCTTCACCCTCGACATCACCGCGGAAAACGTTATTGATTTCGCAGGTTGGCAATTTGACCTCGCGTTTGATCCCACAAGGCTTGAAGCTGTTTCAGTCAACGAAGGCGATTTCCTGAAAACAGATGGTGGATCGATCTTTTTTCAGAAAGGCAGCGTCGATAACACGACAGGCAAAATTACAAAACTCAGCTCGGCACGCCTCAGTGAAGATGGGGTCACCGGCACAGGAACACTCCTGTCAGTAACCTTCACGGCTAAAACACCTGGACAGACGCAGCTCACACTCGAAAACTTCCAACTCGCTGCAATTACAGGGGAGCCTATTCCCGTAGGTCTGCCTGAGATCCTTATCACTGTAGAAGGACAACTCACCACCGGAGATGTCAACCGAGACGGACAGGTCAGCATCCTGGATATGGTGCTGGTGGCGCGTCAGTTCGGGAACACTGTGCCTTCGGACTCGGCAGTTGACATCAACGGCGATGGCGTTATCAATGTCTTGGATCTGATTCTTGTCTCTCAGAACATAGGTGAATCCAGCGACGCAGCTGCCCCGTCTCTTGTTGGCATAAACGCGAGAGAACTGGATCCGGCGACAGTCAGGGCATGGATCGCACACGCAGAACTTGAAGACGATGGCTCTATTGCCTTTCAACAAGGACTGGCGAAACTTCGAGAACTGCTATCATCGCTCCTGCCGAAAGAGACAACACTCCTACCCAACTATCCAAACCCGTTCAACCCGGAGACATGGATACCCTATCAACTCTCCGAACCTGCGGACGTGACCTTGCGTATCTATACTGTGAATGGTGCATTAGTCCGGACGTTGGCGTTAGGACACTTACCTGTAGGTATCTATGAATCTCGGACTCGCGCCGCGTATTGGGACGGAAAAAACGAAGTGGGTGAGTCCGTTGCCAGTGGTGTCTATTTCTATACGCTCACCGCAGGCGACTTTACAGCTACGCGCAAAATGCTGATTCGGAAGTAAGCATGTCTTTAAATTTCGGCTTCCGAAAAATCTTGCGTTTCGAGGCAGTCTATGCTATCATATAGAATCAGCGAGTGGTCTCTATTTCTATACACCCACAGCAGGCAATTTCACAGCAACACGAAATAAATTTTCTATAGCAACTGAGGAGATAGCACGATGCACCAAAGACTACGTTCTGCCCCCACAGTCGTCTATCCCGAATCCGACGGTCAACCGATGGCAGAGACTCCGAGACATCAACAAGTCATGATAGACTGTATGAATGTTCTGAAATGGCATTTCTATAAGATTCCCGAAGTGTATATTGGAGGGAACATGCTGCTGTATTACGAAGAAGGCAACCCTCGGAAGTCTGTCTCTCCGGATGTATTTATGGTTCGGGGGGTCTCCAAGAAAGAACTTCGGGTGTATAAGACGTGGGAACAGCATCCGACGCTTGATTTCGTATTGGAGGTCGCGAGTCCAAGCACAGTCAGAAAAGATTTAGGTGAGAAAAAGGATCTTTACGCGAATGTCCTGAAAGTCAGGGAGTATTATATTTACGACCCTTATCATGAGGTAGAACCTTCGTTCATAGGATTCCGTCTTGTCGGGAGTATGTATGAGGAGATAGAGTTTGTGAACGATCGACTTGTTTCTGAGCAGTTAGGCTTGGAACTTGGTGAGCATGAAGGCACGCTGCGCTTGTATGATCCAATGAATGGTACGTGGTTGCCTACCTCTGATGAGCGAGCGGACGCAGCGGAGGCTCGCGCTAAAGGTGAGGCACGCGCTCGGCAAGTCGCGGAGGCTCGCGCAACAGCAGCAGAAGCCGAACTTGCTGAACTTCGAGCAGCCCTTGAGCGGCTACAAACTTCTGAGTAGTGTCTACTATCATTCAAATCACTGTTAACAGTGTGCTATCTCCTGCGCTGTGGACTCCATCTAATCACATAATTAGACGGAATCTCTCGAACAAACATTGACGACGCCCGATCCCTATCTCCAAAACGATAGGTGACAGAACTCAGATAAAGTTGTGACTGCGCGCGCGTCATACCGACATAGAAAAGACGACGCTCCTCTTCAAGTTCTGCTTCCGTAATATCCTGCCGCCACATCGGAAAACTCCCCTCCTCCATACCAATAATGATAACGATCGGAAATTCTGTTCCCTTCGCTGCGTGCAACGTCATTAACGTCAGTTGTTCGGTCGTGTCGTCAAGTTCATCGACATTCGTGAGCAACTTTTGATAATCTAAGAAATCGGTGAGTCTATTTGTATCACTCATGGATTCAAAATGAAGCACAGCGTTCATAAACTGAATACGCCGTTGTCGCCACGCAAGGTCTTCCGGAAACTCAGGAGGCGGGACATCCTGTAATTCTTCCATATAGGCTGTTGCCTGTTCCGCCTCCGCTGCTTCAAGCGGGAAGCGATCTGGCAATTTAGGGTCGTGCATCTGTACGACACGTTTCGCAGCATTGAGAAACGCATCCGTTTCAGTTAAGGTTTCCTTAGTAGGTGATGCGCCAGTTTTGGCGAGGATACCGATACCCACGAGAGGTAGGAGTTCAGTCAGAGATTTTACCTCGCGTTTGTAAGCATCAATTTTGATGAGTTCTTTAAAGATTTCTCGATTGACCTCAACGTCCTCCAAAGCACCGTGTAGGCGACCGTGTTCGATTCCAAATTTTTCGGCGAGTGCTCCCATGCTACACCGTTGTCGCGGGAAAAGCCGACGCGCTGTGGCGAGTGTATCGTAATGGGGAGCGGACAAATCCCGGCTCAAATATCGTCTGAGGTCCCGCGCGAGGATGGGATTATCGTATTCCGCTACGTTGTGCCCAATCAAGATCCGATCTTGGAGGAACCCCATGAGTTCCGGCAAAACGATTTCAATTCCTGGGGAATCTTTGACTGTTTCTGCGTCAATTCTGTGAATGCGCGTGGCGGCACGTGGAATGTGACCACCCGGCGGCTTCACCAATCGGTAAAACCGATCGACTTTATCGCCGGCTATACCGAGGCGTTGTGCAGCAATCTCAACAATCTCTGCCGTCTTCGGATTGATACCGGTCGTTTCCAGATCGTAGACAATCATATCTGCCATGTTTGGACTTTCAAACCGATTGATAAGTCGTTGGCAAAGTTTGAGGGCTGCGAGACTCCGAACCCCTTCGATTCCAAGATGAATCGCATCTGTATTTATTCCATCTGCTGTTCCAATTAGGATTGTCCGAGCGTCTCTCCCACTTTCACCAATTTCCGAAAAATCGCCGATGAGTATGTGTACTCCATTTGCCATCTGCGGCACATCGTTTTCATCAGGCGGTAGGAATTGAAGTTGCGCTGTGTGATCCAGATAGGTTTCAAGCGTCTGGTGGATAATGTGTGCCGCGCAGTATTCGTCAATCGCATGACTGGCAGTAATCTGAATCGGTTCATCGAGGTCGAGGGCACTATAGAGAACATCTTGCGCCGTTGCAAGATTCGACAGTTCAGGTTGTCTTTCGATGATCTCTAATTCTTCGGCGCGGTAGGGAGAACGAGATTGTTCCAATGTGTCAAAGAGTTTGAGAATTATCTTATCAACCGTCTCTCCTTCAATTTCAGTTGATAAATCCTCAAGTTGCGTCCAGAACTGACGGACATTTTGGCGGGTTAAAGGGCCGACATCCTGTGGATATGCTTCGATATTTTTCAGCAGTTCGAGGAACGCAATGTGTTCTCGCTGTGCGAGCCACTTAAGGCGCACCCATGTCAAATCGTCAATGCAGGTTTCAGGAAAATTGAGCGCACTTTCCAAATCTTGTGGAAGTTGCCACTGGATAAAACGGAGATACGCGAGAATGCTCTTACTGTTCCCCTTTCCAAAGGAATTCATCGGTTGAACGCGTTGAAATTGGATGTTGGCACGTAGGAGCTGCTCAGCCAACACGTCTGCGAGTCTATGTGTTCGGTAAAAGATAGCTATATCGCGATAAGAGTAGTTGCGTTGTTCTACTAATTTCCTGATAACATCAATGACACCGAGTGCTTCTGCTACAGGTGTATCGAAGGTATAATGGAAAATGTCGCGTCCGACATCTTTGTGGGTTCTGAGGGTGTGCTGTTTTTGTCGTTCTATGTTTTTAGAAATGACTTCCTCTGCGGCGCGCAAAATCTTCTCACTGCATCGGTAGTGATCGTCCAGTGTGAGGGTCTCTGGGTTGAAGTCGATTTTGAAATCTGCAATATACTGTGGATTCGACCCACGCCAACTGTAGATCGCCTGATCTTCATCAGCGACGACCATCAGGTTCCCCCCCGGTGGTGGACAGAGCAATTGGAGTAAACGATACTGCACGTTGTTCACATCGTGATATTCATCAACAAGGATGTATGAAATCTCCCTACGATAGATTTCTCGTACCTCTTCTACCCGTTCAAGCAGTTCGACAGTTTTCACAAGGAGATCGTCGAAATCAAGCGCATCGTATTCGTCGAGTTTGTCTTGATAACTTCGCAGGACACTTTGAATGTTTTCAATGGTTCCTGATTCATAAATGTCCAGTGCATCCGCTGCATTGACAGGATTCTGTAATTTACATTTAGCATCACTGATGACGTTGCGCAGCAGCCATGGCGGATAATCCTCAGGGTTAAGGCTTAACTCACGGACGCTTTCTGTTAGAATCTCGTCTTGAAACTCTTGGTCAAAGATAGTAAAGTTTTCGCTCAGTCCGATTTGTGTTGCATGTTTTCGGAGTACTTTGACGCAAAAGGCATGGAAGGTGCAAGCCTTGATACTGGATCCATGCGGCTCACCAATCTCGCTGTTAATGCGTTCCTGCATCTCTTCCGCGGCTTTATTCGTAAAGGTAATCGCAAGAATGTTTTCAGGCTTAATATTCTGTTCACGAATCAGGTAGGCAATACGGTGTGTAATGACTTTTGTTTTTCCCGTGCCGGGACCTGCGATAACGAGAAGGGGACCGTTTTTATGTGTTACCGCTTCTCTCTGTTTTTCGTTTAATTCATCAAGGATGTTCATCGGATTTCCTCCGGTGCATGCTGTTTAAAGGGGTTCGCATCACTTTCGGTATTTTGTGCAACATAGTGCTTATCCCAAGGTTACAACACTGATGTGAAGGTTCACCCTTATGATTGAACCTGTGTTATTATACCATATTTGATGCGGAAAATCAATACATTTTCTTACTGAATTATCAGTAATTCGATATACACTATTTAGGGAAATACAACCCATTTTTACTTAGCAAGGAGAGAAATGACATATTTGAACGTATCGAGAAACACAGTCTTTTTGGGCATATTAATCTTTTTAATTTCTGTCTGTGGCTGTGAGAAAATTACGACGATGCTCCCTCCAGATCAACCAGAAATGATGGAGATGGTTCCAGTTCAGGTGAGTTTCGTCTATCCGGGAGATTGCCTCGGTGATTCTTCTTACTGTGATGTTCTTTATAACGGTGCGCAGAAGGCTAAAATGGAGCCCGGTGTTGAAGTAACAGAAATGGTGAGCAACTCTGAGACATGGGATATACAGTTACAAACGGCTGCTGGGAATTCAGGCTTGGTTATCACCTCCGGTTATCAGATGGCAGAACCCGTTTCACGCGTAGCATCCGAGTTTCCAGAAGTTATGTTTGTTATTTTTGATGCAGCGGTGGATCTTCCGAATGTCGCCTCTTTTACGCATAGGGTAAACGAAGGTACATTTCTACTCGGGGCGATCGCTGGGTTAAAAACAGTGACCGGGAAAGTCGGGTACCTCGGTGGAGCGAATGTGCCGTTATTACACGAATTTGAAGCCGGTTACATTGCTGGTGTTAAAGCCGTCAATCCAGACGCAGAAATTATCAGAAGTTATGTTGCTGACAACGAACAAGGTTTTTACCAACCCGAGGTCGGCAAGACGATCGCCTTAAGCCAATATGAGCTCGGTGCCGATGTAATCTACACAATGGCAGACCAGTCTGGGTTCGGTGTTGTTGAAGCCGCGAAACTCACCGAAGGCAGATATGTAATATGGAATTACATTGATATTACCGATATGGCACCCGGCATTGCCTTGACAGGGCTTCGCGTAGGGATTGACGAATCAGCCTACAATGTCGTCAAAGAATTCGCAGCCGGGCATCTTATGGCAGGTGTTCGTTCACTCGGTCTTGCCGAAGACAATGTTGGTTATATCCTTGCTGAAGGCAACATGGATATGCTTTCTGGTGAGCTTCTCCAGAAAGTCGAAGCACTCAAGGTGAGTATCATTGCGGGTGAGATTACTGTGCCGACGGTGCCATAGCGTTGGACTTCACCTTTATTTTTGGTTTTCAAAAAATTCAAAAAGGGTGGATTAAACTCCACCCTTACACAATTGGCGAGGTTTATAATCTCGCCTCTTCTATTTTAAAGACGCTTTAGATAACGAGTGGATTGCCATGTCAAATTTTAGAGTATACACGTCGCGAGCACAGCTCGCTCCTACAAGAAGATAAGAGGATCGTTAGGGTTTGGTATCGGTGTTGACGGGGGGTTCGTCGTTGCTCAGGAACCGATCAATGGTGTTAATCGTTGCCGGACGCGTGCGGAAATCAGCGACCCACGGTTCACGGAAATATACCTGCTTTTCACGAGGCAAACCTAAAAGCACTTCAGGTGGAATCCGTAAGCGATGCCAGTGCGTTGCGAGATGTGCATAAGCATTTAGTACTGCCACGCGTGGTGTCTCGCGTTGCCATACGGGACCAGCATGACACAGGTTTTCCGTGAAGAAGATTGCACTACCCGCCGGACATTCATAAGTCATCAGAAACGGACTCCGTTTGCCTTCTTCTAACGACATGTGGTCGGGGTGCATCGGAAAGTTGGATTTGTGACTACCCGCTATGAAGTGTGTTGCCCCGTCTTTTTTGGAAATATCCGTGAGTTCAAAGACGACGCGCACCATTCCGGCGTGGATCCGTCCGTTATGGACGCGATAACCGAAGATTGGATCCCCTTGTTGCGGTCCACCACCATGGAGTCCACCGTGTTCCTGTCCTTTTTTACGCCAAACAGAGAAGGTATTTTCCATTCGGACATCAGGACCGATGATTTCGTGTAAGACATCAAGGACTTTCGGATGATCGATGAGGACACTCGCGGGACCACCCGGCACGGCACGGTGTTCCGGTGGAAGCGATTCTGGGTTATGATGTATCCGGTCAATCTGTTCAACGATTGCGTCCACTTCATCGCGTTCAAGGATTGCAGGACGGACAAGGAACCCGGTTAAGTCGAATCGAAATTTTTCTTCATCGGTCATCTGTTTATCTCCTTCAATGCTACAGCTTTGGTTTTCCCGTTATTTTTGCGTGTGTCTTCTGAACAACATCAACCAGTTTATCCGCCCCGAACCGCACGACATCCGTTGCAGGTAACCCCGTCTCTGCCTCTGCTTGCCGAACAGCGTCGCGCGCCTCAGCTTCTGACAAATCGAAACAGTTCAACGCCAGTCCAATCACTTTAGCAGGCTTTATCGGCGCAGCCATCGCTTCATACTGTGCGATCATCTCGGTCAATGATGGCAACGGCACTGTATACCGAGCGACCGTGTCCCGCGAGGGTTGATGACAGAAGATCATCGCATCCGGCAAACTCCCGTGGAGTAGGCTTAACGTCACACCAGAGTATCCGGGATGTACCAGTGAACCTTGCCCTTCAACGATAAGCAGCTCGTGATTTTTCGCACCTTCAAGCACAATCGCTTCTGCTGCACCCGCAGTAAAATCAGAGACAACAGCATCAATAGCAATGCCCCAACCCCACACCATAATCCCGTTTTGTCCTGTCGGACAGAATTCCGCATTCACCCCACGCGTCTGTATGGCATTTGTAACCTCTATACCCGATAGCATTTTACCGACGCGGCAATCTGAACCTACCGTTAGAATAACCGTGGCGTTGACATCCGCGGCTTTGCACGTCGCAACGGGTAGATTGGCAGGCGGTTTCCGGGCATCCCAGAGGACAACATCGTGGGCATCTGCGATTTCGGACAGCTCTGCATCCTCACTCAGGAATTGGTGCAAGCCGCTCATAATGTGTAGGCGATTGTATATCGCTTCGTGAAGGATCGCACGCCACGCATGTGGTAACTCACCACCCGGTGGTGCAATACCAATAGCCAACATCGTCGGTTCAAACCGCATCGCCTCGGCGAGATTGCTGACAATTGGGATGCCTTCACCAATTTCAATCACTTCGCTGGTATCTCGTCCGGCATTGACGCTATCAATAACTGCAACCACATTATCAGGGAGGTAACGCACGAGGACTGTGGCAGTTTTCGATTCGAGGATACCGAATGAGCCTTCGGCAAGAATCACGATTCTGTGTGATTTCGGTTGTAATTGCTTTACCATTTTTTATCCATCACTTCGCGCAGATTGGAATACACTGATAGGTTAGCATAAATCATAACCAATTGCAAGGAATTGAAAGATAGATCCCAAGATGATTTAGTTCTCCATATTTTAGGTTGTTTATTCAACACCGCTCTACTGTAGGAACGAGTGTTTTTGCTTGGGCGTTTCTGCGTATTGCTTGGGGTCTTTGCTTGGGTGTTTCTGCGGATTTCTGCGGATTTCTTCATGCTCTCGATCTTTTAACTGCTAACTGATGACTGGGAACTATTAAAGAAATTGCCGGAGATACCGACCACCAAGCGCGAAGCCGTCTAAACCCGGTGCGCCGCGATCCTCGTTTTCTACACAAAGCACATAGTCGTAACCCGATTCCTGCAACGCGCCGGTAATCGTACCCCAATTCAACTGTCCGCGTCCTGGCACACGGTATTGCCACCACCAGTTCCCGATGATGCCTTGCCGAAACTTCATTTGTGGACTGATTTCGCAATCTTTTACGTCGGCATAATACCATTTGCCATTGAACATACGGATAGCGTCCTCAGCCGGTAAAATCCCCATCCATAGCCAATGCGACGGGTCACAGGATAACCCCAGCGAATCCGACGGGATAGCGTCGAGAATCCGCTCCCACATTTCAGGATTACAAGCGATATTGCCCATCCGCACGGCACAGTCTAACGCGATCTGAACGCCTTTCTCTTCAGCAAAACGGACAACTGGGGTCCACATCTCCTTGAACCGTCCGACGAGTTCAACCGACCTATCCCCAGGGTTTCCCGGTTCTGAAGAGAACTGCCCATAAAAATGCCAGCTGACAGGACTACCCGCATACGTCACCAACACAGGCGCACCGAGGGTGTGTGTTGCTTCAACGGCTTGTATGAGTGCCTCGCGTGCATTCTCTCGTGTTTCTGCATCGTCGTCAAGTAAGTTACAGTGCGATGTTAGGGCTGCGAGATAGATGTCGTGAGCACTCAAAATTTCCTTGACTGCTGCCACACCAGACTGTATAATGACGTTGGGTTCAAAAACGCCTGTAGCGTTCGGACGGATTGCGTCGAACCCATTGGCTTTTGCCCACGCTGTGCATTCGGCAAGGTTCCATGCGCCGTTGCCCACGCTCGTGCTGAAACTTAAATCCATAATTTTCCCTTTTTTAGAACACTGAGGATACCCTACGCATGCAAATTCTGTGCGAAGAGAATCAGACTGAAAAACTGTATTCACTCTATAATCAACTGCTTGCCCAACACGGACACCGTAAATGGTGGCCCGCCGATACACCTTTTGAAGTAGCACTCGGTGCGATTCTAACGCAAGCGACATCGTGGCGTAATGTCGAAAAAGCGTTGGACAATCTCAGGGCGGCGGGTGCTTTTACACCCGAAGAGATAGATTCTGTTAGCCAAGCGACGTTAGAACGTCTCCTTCGACCCTCACGTTATTTCCGTATGAAGGCGCAGAAGGTGCGGGCATTTGTGGAATATATCAAGAAACGTCCTATGCAGGTAATGTTCACACAAGAGGTCCCCGAATTACGTGAAGAACTGCTCACTATCTACGGGGTCGGTCCCGAAACGGCAGATACAATTATCCTCTATGCTGCAGGGAAACCGAGTTTCGTCGTTGATTCGTATACCTATAGACTTTTCTCGCGATTGGGGTGGGTTGAAGGGAGATACGATTATGACAAACTCCGTGCCCTGTTTATGGACAATCTCCCTCATGATGTCGACCTCTTCAACGAATATCACGCCTTAATCGTTGGACACGGTGCGAGGGTGTGTCGTAAGAAAACACCGAACTGCCAAGAGTGTCGTTTGCGGACATCTTGTGCTTACTATAAATCGTCTGAGTGAGAGGCGGCTGCGAATCTACGTGCTACTGAAGTTTCTCGAAAAAGTCCGTTTCTGTCAAAATCGGGATCCCCAATTCTTCCGCTTTTGTATATTTGCTTCCCGCGCCTTCGCCTGCGATCAGGTAATCCGTTTTGCTTGTTACGCTTGATGTCACCCTTCCACCCCGGTTTTTAATCTCATTAGACGCTTCCGAACGGGTCATACCATCCAGGCTTCCCGTGACAACGAACGTTTTCCCATCGAAAAAACTATCTACGGTTTGACTTGCCTGCGTCTGAGCAGATACCGCCACTGCCGTGAAACAGTGCAAACCTGCTTGCCGTAATTTTTCGAGGAGTACTTGGTTCTGCGAAAAGAAGGTGGATACGCTTTCTGCTATCTGCGGACCGATGCCCTTCACCGATTCAATATCTTCTGGTGTTGCCTGACTGAGCGCGTCTAAAGATGCAAAGTTTTCGATGAGCAGTTCGGCGACGGTTTCACCGACATGAAAAATACCGAGTCCAAAGAGCAATTTTTCCGCAGGGGCCATCTTGCTCTGTTCGATTTGGCGGACGAGGTTATGGGCAGACGGCATCCCCATCCGCTCTAATTTGCTTAATGGCTTTACTTCTAACGTATAAAGATCGGCGACATCATGGACTAATTCTTTATCCACTAATTGCGTAATTGTGGCGGGTCCGAGTCCCTCAATCTGGAGGGCGTGGCGCGAAGCGTAATGTGCAATACGACGTTTCAGTTGTGCCATACATCCGACATTCACACACCGGACTGCTACCTCTTTCTCTGTGCGTTGGACGGGTGTTTTGCACGCCGGGCAATGATCTGGGAATTCAAAAGGGTCTTCATCACCAGTCCGGTCCGCTGTTAGTACCTCAATAATTTTAGGGATAACGTCTCCGGCGCGCTCGAGGACAATCTTATCGCCGATGCGAATGTCTTTCGCCTGAATTTCTTGCTCGTTGTGGAGAGTAGCGTTTGTAATTGTCGCACCCGCAAGCGATACAGGTTTCAAAATCGCGACGGGTGTCAGTGTACCAGTGCGTCCTACCTGCACTTCGATTTTTTCAATGGTTGTAATGGCTTGCTGAGCGTTGAACTTGTAGGCGATTGCCCAGCGCGGATATTTGGAAGTGGTTCCAAGGGTCTGTTGTTGGGAGAATCGGTTGACTTTGACGACGATGCCGTCAACCTCATACGGAAGTTCGTGTCGTTTTTCGACCCATTGTTTATAGTAAGTCTCCACGTCTTCAATTGATTTGTGGCAATCAGTATCTGGGTTGCATTTCAGACCCCAACGCCGCATGCTTTCTAACGATTCCGTATGTGTCGCAAATTCAAAGCCTTCGGCGTAATTGAGCGTGTATATGAAAAGATCTAATGGACGGGAGGCAGTAATAGAGGCATCTAACAGTCTGAGTGAACCCGCAGCAGCGTTCCGAGGGTTCGCAAAAGGCGATTCGCCTTCCGCCTCGCGCTGCGCATTAATTTCATCGAGGCGGTGCTTCGGCAGGAAGACCTCCCCACGCACCTCCAACACAGTTGGAACTGCGGCTTCCGTTTCAGCAAGCCGCAACGGGACAGAGCGGATCGTTCGCAAATTGTTGGTTACATCTTCGCCGTATTCACCATCACCGCGCGTGAGACCTTGCGTAAGGACCCCGTTTTCGTAGGTTAACGAAACCCCCAATCCATCGATTTTCAGTTCCGTGACGTATTCGACGGGCGCGCCTTCTAACAACCGATGCACGCGCGCCCCGAATTCCTTCAAGTCGTTCTCGTTATAACTGTTATTCAGGCTCAACATCGGGTTACGATGCTGTAATCGCGTGCCTAATTCCGCACCGCCACCGACCCGTTGCGTCGGCGAATCCGGTGGGATAGGTGTTGGATCCGCCGCTTCGAGTGCCTCAAGTTCCCTCATGAGTGCATCGAAATCCGCATCAGAGAGTTCCGGCTGGTTTTCGATATAGTATTTATGCTCATGATAGCGTATTAACGCCCTGAGTTTCTCAATCTCTGTTTGCATAACACCCGGTTCCGTTGTAGGAGTGGTTGTCCTAAAAAGTGCAACGGTACGACCTACCGCAATTCAGTTTATTTGCGTCACAACGTATGTGCTGATAAATTGTTTGCGAGTGTTAATCGTCTCTGACGAGTGAAGGTGCGCGGACGGGTGAACCCTTCGCCTGTGGGTCCTGCGATCGTCATCGCTAAAAATCCTTCACCTTCGAGTCCACAAGATGCGTAAGAGGGAGCGTTGATAACTGTAACAGAGCAATCCATTGCTTTCGTGAATTGCGTAATGCGTTTGGTGTTGTTCGTATGGAGCACTGCTGTATGCCCGCGCCCGCCTTCTGCCCTGACTGCACCTGCCAATGCCTCATCGAAGTCTCTACACCGAACGACAGGAAGAATCGGCATCAAGTATTCATTGATGACAAAGCCGTGGTCTGCTGGGACCTCTACAACGATAGCAACTGTTCCGGCCGGGGCAGTGATACCAGCGGCGTTTAAAATAGTCGTTGCATCTTTGCCGATATATTCTTTGTTGGATTCTTCTTTTTCTGTAACAACTGCTTCTAATGCCTCGCGTTGGCTTGCGTTGAGTAGATGTCCACCATTTCGCGTGAGTTCTCGAATCGTTTCATTTGCGACGGAATCAATAACGAAAAGTGCTTTTTCGCCGATGCAGAGCAGGTTATTGTCGAAACTCGTGCCTGCAATAACGTGCTTCGCCGCTTCTTGGATTTCAGCAGTTTCATCAATAATCGCTGGTGGATTGCCGGGACCTGCAGCGATGGTCTTTTTCCCACTTGATAACGCTGCTCTGACAACAGAAGCACCACCGGTTGCGACGACCATAGCGATATCAGGATGCTCCATAATCTCTTTTGCGGTCCGCAAACTGGCGTTCGCAACGGAGGTGAGTAGGTTTGCTGGCGCACCTACCTTTACAATCGCCTCGTTAATAACGTGCATCGTCTCTTCGGTACAATCGCGGGCGTTCGGATGCGGACTGAAAACGACGGCATTCCCCGCGGAGAGCATTATAATCGCGTGGTTAATTACGGTTGATGTCGGATTGGTCGTCGGCGTAATCGAGTTGATAACACCGAAGGGAACGTACTCAATGAGAAGCGTCCCAGCATCACCTGAGATTGACTCCGACAGTAGATCTTCTACACCGGGTGAAAGTGTTACAGCACCCTCATTTTTCATTACCTTGTGTGCGGCGTTGCCCATGTTAGTGTCTTGGACTGCCAAATCCGCGAGACGTTTGGCGTTAGCGAGTGAAACCTCTTTAATCGCGTCAATAATTTCACGTCTTTTGGCAAACCCAAGTTTAACGAGGGCTGCCTGTGCCGTTTTCGCTGCAGCGATGGCTTCTGCGGCTGTACCAAAAACACCGGCGCGCGAAGAACTCACCACCGTGGATACTGACGGTTGTGCTGTTACCGGTCTATCCTGCTGCAAGGTTCTCAAGACTTGAGAAACAATTTCTTCAATCTGTTTTTCGTCAATTTGTGCCATTCAGCCCTCCATGACCTCATCACGGGCAGCACGCTTACACGGATACACATCCAATTGGCGTTGCTGAACCAGTGAAAGTGATAACTTTTCTCTGGCGAAGGGGCGTAGGGCTGAGGCGCGAAAGTCATCCCCCGCCCTACAAAACCTGTTCATTTATTATTATTCTGAACTTCCGCCGAGAATGGTTTCCACATCTGCATGTGGGCGAGGGATGACGTGTACCGACACCAATTCGCCAACGGCTTTCGCGGCTTCCGCACCTGCGTCTGTTGCAGCTTGCACCGCACCGACATCTCCGCGAACCATGACGGTGACAAAACCGCCGCCAACTTGTTCCTTCCCGATGAGTTGGACGTTTGCGGCTTTCACCATGGTGTCTGCAGCTTCCACCGCGCCGATCAGTCCGCGAGTTTCAACCATTCCTAATGCTTCGTTGCGCATGTAATTAAACTCCTTGTCTGTCTTTAAAATAAAAAATAGGATGAAGGCACCACACAGCGCACCACCGATATGTCTTTAGGGTTCTCCCGTAGCGTAGGCGCGCACAGAGGTTCCTTAATCAAATAGGTTCGTTAATAATGATACTACAAAATCCGCATTTCTGCAAGTCAAATTTTTGGCATTTCCAAACTTTTATCTTGACTTTATAATGGAAATTCTGATAAAATATATTAAGGTTTTAAAAATAGCCAGTCAGTAACTTTTTCAACGGAATCTGGAGCCTTTCACTGTCGAGTGCGTGAAAAGGGATTGCCCGGATCCGGACGTGTTAGAATTTCAGTGATACTCATAAGACGAAATTTGCTCTTAAAAATAATAAGTCAACGAAGGAGAACTCATTTTGAATAAGAATTTGGAGGCGAAGCAGGTAGCCGCGGTTGAAGATATCCTGTCTCGTGTGCCTGAAGCCTCAGCGTACGCCCCGGTAACAGATGCCTTGAACAGAGCGGCTGAATTAGGTGAGGATGGAATTGTCGCTGTTCTCAATGGTGTCAGCTCAATGCCACAGTCGACGACTGTTTTCGCGAATCCAGCACTCCACAAAACTGCGGTTGACTGCGCTGGCACCCAGATAACATTGAATATCCGTAGTTTTGCCCTTCGCGGTATTGTGACCGAGAGTGAGATTATCGCAGACCAACTCAGTCCTGCTTATGTCATCTTTGTGGGACTTTTTGGTAGGAGACCTGAGACAAATACGGATGGAATTGATGAAGAGGCGGTACTAACAGAATTAATAAATAGGAAATTTTATGAGGTCACAACGGCCCGAAGAGAGAGTCTCACGGGTAACGAACGCCTCGTCAATCAGGTCGCAGAATTTGTTAAAGCCTTCCCAGAAGCCGGGCCCGAAGCCGTCATCCAGCATTTCTCAACACTCCGTAAACTGAGTAACCCCGATCAAAAAGGAATTAGTGGAACAAGAGACCCCGGTGAACTCCTTATTGAATTTATGGAGACCCACATGGAGAATGTCGCTGTAGGGACAATCTCTACTTATATGCGGCATCAACTCCGCGAGAACAACGCACTGCACCCGCAAGTCCTGGCAATGCGCGCCACCGATCTCATCACTGAACACGAGAAAGACGGAAGCACTGCTTTCCAAACCGCCTATAGCCTCCTCTTGGGGCGCAAGGCAACGGCTATTGAGGCGAATATCCTTGAACGAATGGGTATCATACAGACCCACCACGGTTCTGCGGGTTCCAACGTCGTCGCCCGCTATCTCGCTACTTTGCACACGGGTATGGTCTCTGATTTCTTTGTTGCTTCACAGATGACGTTAGATGGCAACCGGCACTTCGGCGCGATTCACGATATGACGGCGTTTATTAACCAAATTGAAGACCTTGATGCTGCTGCGCTTGAAGATGCGATCCAACAACGGATGCTGACTGCGCTCCCGACCTTCGGACACCCGGAGATCGCTGCTGCTGGACGCTCTGATGAAATCCAGCAGGATCCGCGACCGGCTATCTATTTCAACCCCTTCTTAGAGGCACTTGACAGCGGCGATATTCAACTCAACGATCAGCAGAAAAAACGTTTGCGGATTGCCCAGCGTATTTACCAACTCGCTTTCATTGAAGGGTTTATCCGACCCGGACGCGAAGACCAACCCCCACTCCGTCTAACCCCGAATACCGATTTCGGTGGATGGTGCGTCCAAGAAGGTTTGGACATCTATGAAACCGATAGAACACTACTGACATACATCTTCCGAGGCTTCGGCTGGATGATGGACGCACGTGAACAACTCCAATTAAAGATTATCCGACCCGTTATCCCACCGCACCCTGATGTTATCCCAAAACCGACCGATGATATGACGATTCCCGACGAAGTGGTCGCATTACACAAGCGGATGGCGGACAAGTATGCTTTCGCTGGATAGCCACTACTGGTAAAGGATCAGGGACAACCCCAGCCGAGTTGGACTTAACTGAAAACTGCCATGAACAACGTTCATGGTGTCCAGATTCAATAATTAAAAAAACGAATGAGAGAGGAATTAAGAGTGGTTGAATTCGAGCAATTAACAGTTCCAACTGAGGGTGAAAGAATTGGACTCACCGATGGACGGCTTGTTGTACCAAATAACCCGATTATCCCTGTCATTGAAGGCGACGGTATCGGACGAGACATCATGAAGGTGACCCGACGCGTTGTTGACGCAGCTGTTGCTGCCGCCTACAACGACGAAAAGCAGATCGTCTGGTTTGATGTCTATGCAGGCGAAAACGCTATGGCGAAGTACAACGAGTGGCTGCCACAGGATACCTTCGACGCGATTGAATACTTCCGTGTTGCCCTCAAAGGACCGCTGACAACCCCGGTCGGCGGTGGGTTTCGGAGTCTGAACGTGACCTTGCGTCAGGTCCTTGAACTCTACGCGTGTGTCCGTCCTGTCCGATATTTCCAAGGCGTGCCTGCCCCTGTCACGCATCCTGAAAAGATGGATGTGGTTATCTTCCGTGAGAATACGGAGGACGTTTACGCCGGTATTGAATGGGAACAAGGCACACCGGAAGTGAAAAAGGTTATCGAACTCCTGCGTTCTGAAATGGGTGTAGAGATTCGCGAAGATTCCGGGGTCGGTATAAAGCCGATTAGCATTTTCGGCACGAAGCGGTTAGCGCGGATGGCGATCCAGTACGCCATCGACCACGGTCGAAGCACTGTTACCTTCGTGCACAAAGGGAACATCATGAAGTTCACCGAGGGCGCGTTCTGTGCGTGGGGATATGAACTCGCTAAAGAGGAGTTCGCCGAACAGACAATCACGGAAGACGAACTTTATGACGAATACGATGGTGAGCGTCCAGAGGGTAAAATCATTGTCAATGACCGGATCGCAGACAGCATGTTGCAGCAGATTCTAACGCGAACGGATGAGTACGATGTGATTGTCACCCCGAACTTGAACGGCGACTATCTCTCGGATGCAGCAGCGGCGCAAGTTGGCGGCATCGGCATGGCACCGGGGGGTAACCTCAGCGATGAAGTCGCACTCTTTGAAGCGACCCACGGCACTGCCCCGAAATACACCGACCAAGATGTTGTCAATCCGGGTTCACTGATCCTCTCTGCTGTTATGATGTTAGAACACCTCGGTTGGCAAGAAGCGGCTGATTTGATTATCACTGGACTTGAGAAGACTATCCTCCAAAAACGGGTAACCTACGATCTGGAGCGTCTCATGGAAGGCGCGACAAAAGTCCGCACCTCTGAGTTTGGGGCGGCGATCATAGAAAACTTCTAACTTTGAATTTATAGGTGATTTACCTGTAGGGGCGAGGCCCCCTCGCCCGATACCAAAGTCTTAATGACAAAATTGTTTAGCCCCTTCGCATTACTACTGGCAGGCTTACTCGCCATTTCCATACTCGCCGGTTGTGGTGGTGATGATACCATAGTTGAGGAAGCATCTCCGCCAGCGAATTTCGTAAGTGCAGCTCCGCCAAGTGGTTCAGAGATCGCCGCGAATGCAAGTATCACCCTGATTTTTGACAACCCACCTGCCGATGTTACGGTAAGTCGGGGGGTCGCTACAACTGCTGGGAAAAATGTAACCGTCGCGGGTCCCTTCCTCCTAGGTCCCCTGAGCCTGACGGTCACATGGGCGGATGGAATCCAGACCCTTACCTATACTGTTACCGCTCCTGACTGATGTGCATCCATAGTTACTGGTGGGTCCATCAGCGACGGTGATAAGGAGGTCGATCCCGCAGCTATCAACAGCGAGGGATAATCGAGATTACTTTCAGTGAAGAAGTAACCGGACATATCGCACTCCAAACCGAAGACGGCGATGATGTCGGTTGGCTCGGAAAAGTCGAGGGCACCACGGGTAAACTCGAACTCGTTAAAGGCAGAGAGCTCGTAAACGAAACAACTTACGTTATTGCGGGGAAAATCTCCGATGCCGTAGGTAATTCTTTTGATCTTAGCGTTACCTTTGTGACCAAGGGTAAAGAGTAAATCCGCTATTTGCGGCGTACTCGACCAAATGCGAAGTGCATTCAGACAACAGAAAAATAACTTGACACCAACCCCACCTTTAAGGTATCATCTCCGATAATAGCAGAGAAGGATACCTATGGCGAATCCCACCTTAAAAACCCAAAAACCTCATCCCGGTGTAACCGTCCGTGCCATCATACTCGGTTTGCTACTGATTCCAGTAAATACCTATTTTATCATGGCAAACCACCTCAAATTTTGGAGCACCCTCCCGACGACGATGTCGCTTATCTACAACGTCGTTATTACGTTGATGGTGCTTATCCCGTTTAACCTACTGCTTAATCGATTTCTGCCGCGATTCGCGCTGCGACAAGGCGAATTGTTAACGGTCTTCGTGATGCTTTCACTCTCCTCGGCGATTGCTGGACACGATATGATGCAGACGGTGATTCCGACCATATCAGACGGCTTTTGGTTCGCTACACCTGAGAATGAGTGGCGGCAGCTTTTCTGGCGTTACCTCCCGCCGTGGCTCACCTCCAATGATGAAGCAGGGTTAAAGACTTTCTATGATGGTGAGAGCACGATCTACACAATGGCGCATCTGGGTGGGTGGTTGCGTCCGATTCTCTGGTGGACAATATTTCTGACTGTGCTTATCTGGGTGATGATCTGTCTCGACATTTTTCTCCGTAGGCAGTGGATTGAACACGAACGGTTGACGTATCCTATCGTACAATTGCCACTGGAGATGACGCGGCTTGACGGACGGCTTTTCAAGTCAAAAATGATGTGGCTCGGCTTTGCAATCGCGGGTGGAATCAATTTAATTAACGGATTCCATGTCCTATTTCCTGAAATTCCCGAAGTTCCAGTCCGACATGCCGAACTCGGTCAATACTTCACTCAAAAGCCGTGGAGTTCGATGGGTTGGACCCCAGTTTATATCCGTTCGTTTGCTGTTGGACTCGCCTACTTGATGCCGTTGGAAATGTCATTCTCTATCTGGTTTTTTTATTGGTTCTGGAAAGCGCAACGGATACTGGGGAGCGCGCTTGGACTTGATGTGATGCCGGGTTTCCCTTACGATTGGCAGCAAGTGATGGGCGGTTATCTCGTCCTCGCTTGTTTCGCACTCTGGGGTGGCAGACGCTATTTTTTCGCCGTTTTCAAACACGTCTTTCGAGGCTATCATACACCGGGAGAGATTGACGATAGTCGGGAACCGATGCGCTACCGATGGGCAGGGATTGGGTTGGTCTGCGGTCTATTCTTCTTATTCACCTTTTCACACCGCGGGGGGATGGAACTCTGGACAATTGCCCTCTACTTCCTAATTTACTACCTCTTGGCGATGAGCCTCACGCGTATCCGGGCGGAGGTTGGACCGCCGACGATCCGGACTTACGCAACGCCGCACGATATCCTCACCGATATTTTTGGGACCCGATTGATTTCGCGCGGCAGTTTAACGATGATGCGCCTCTATCTCACCTTTAATCGCGGCTCCCGCGCCCATCCGATGCCACACACGCTTGAAGGCTTCAAACTCGCCGAGGAGACAGGCATGCGGTCAGGCAGGCTAATTGTAGCCATGATGTTTGCTGCGGTCGTTGGGATTCTCGCCTCGTTTTGGGCATACCTCGTCGTTGGATACAAAATCGGGGTCGTCAGCGATCTCGGAACAGGGGGCTACAATCTTCTGCAAAGTTGGATTTCCCACCCGGTCGACACCGATGTGCCTGCTGTAATCTTCATAGGGGTCGGTGCGTTCTTTACCGGTTTCTTCTGGTGGCTACGGACGATATTTCCGTTCTGGCCCTTCCATCCCGCCGGTTATATGGTCGCTGGCGAGAAATCGACAATTGGTAGGCTCTGGTTTTCCATTTTTATCAGCTGGAGTATCAAAACGTTATTGCTGAAAGTCGGTGGGATTCGACTCTATCGCAAAGCGTACCCGCTCTTCCTCGGTTTAATTCTCGGCGAGTTTATGGTCGGTGGTGTATGGGTGCTGATACGGCTCTTTACAGGAACGGCGATGTATTCGTTTTATAGATGAAGGTTCTTAATGTATTGCTTTAAGGAATAATTGAAAATAGGTTTAACGGAGTCGTAGCCTGCAACAACGGCGCAGGGTTTTTGCTTGGGTGTTTCTTCAGGTCTACAGAATAGTACGTGAAACTTCTAACTTTCCTTACCGAACCGCAAGGAATAATTAAAAAATGAAATTAGTAGTCCTTTCCTATAGTCATCACGGACGGAGCATGGCGCGCACCGCACACGAACTCGGACACGAAATTGTCGGCGTCATGGACGGTGAACCTTTGCCCCGACAACAGTTGATGGACGATTTTCAGTGTCCTGGCTTTGAAACAGCGGCTGCATGCCTTGATGCCAGCAAACCCGATGCGGTACTCGTCGCTGGGAAACATATTGAAATGCCAGCACACGTCCAAGCCTGCATAGATCGACGTATCCCCTATCTTTTGGATAAACCGTTCGCTGATTCTGCCGACCGATTGCGTCCTGCTGCTGAGGCATCCGAAAAACACGGTGTGTTCAGCGCGCTTGTGCTACCGAATCGGGCAAGCCGAATTGTCAGTGTCATCCAAGAGATGGTCGCTGACGGGAGTCTTGGCGAACTTGTGTTATATAACAGCAGACTGAATAACGGTCCCCCATCCCGCTACGATCCGACCCCATCCGCTTGGCACAACGATCCGAGTATCTCTGGCGGTGGATGCTGGGCTGTTGAGGCGGCACACGGTATTGATACATTCCTCCAGTTTGTCGGTGGTCGTGAAATCACGGTTGTCGGCGCAGTGATGTCTAATGCCATGCACAGTCGTGGCGTGGAGGATAGCGGTATCGGCGTGCTGCGAACGGAAGACGGTATTACTGGCATTGTTGAATGTGGTTATACATACCCGTCTGGGACGCGCGGCGGCGATCATTTCTTCCGATTCGTCGGAACAAAAGCATCGGTGTTTGAGCAGTATGGCCGCAACGGCGAACCGCTGATTGAGATTCATACAACGGAAGGTGTCCAATTTAGTGAAGACATCTCACACGGTGCGCGGATACAGGGAATAATGGGGAGCGCGTTCGAGGCAATTCGAAATGGAAATACCTTTGAACCCACGATTGCTGATGCTGTGCGGATTCTTGAGATTCAAGACGCTGTCTACGCGCATGCGCGGCGGGGGATAACAACCCACGGTCCACACCCGATGGGTTGATTAGAAAACAGAAATGGGTTCGCGAATGACATCTTGCAACTCGGCGATATCTTCTTCAGCAAGTGCGCGGTTCGCCTCAAGTGTCAGTTCGATTGCTTCTCGGAGATTTACCCTCGTTTCTTCAAGCGTTTTACCTTGTGTGTTTGCACCGGGCAATTCTTCGACAAATCCGATGTAACCCTCTGGGACTTTTTTGAAAACTGCGTTAAATTTCATCTCCAAAGTCTCCTTTCATATCACTATATCATGACTAATACGCTATTGATATTATACTGGATATTTAGATTAAAATGCAATTTTTTCAGATTTCCCGTTGACAAGGACACCTAAATAACATATACTTTTTTGCACACGCGCCGGGAGAGTTTTTACGGTTAACAACAAAGGAGCGGAATATGCCGATAAATGTATCACAAACCCTTACTTATGCCGTTGCTGCGGGGCTGGCGTTAGCACCTGCGTTAATTGGAAACGCTGCGAGCCACGATGCCATCTTTGCCCCGGGGGCAGAACTGAAAGAACTGTTCAACGGTGCACACTTCACAGAAGGTGTCTCCGTCGCACCGGACGGAACGGTCTATTTTAGCGACATCACCTTCACAGATCAGACGGATATGCAAGCCGGAAATATCTGGAAACACAATCCAGAGACTGGCGAAACGACTATTTTCCGTTCTCCGAGCGGAATGTCCAACGGTACGAAGTTTGACGCACAAGGTCGTTTGGTCGTCGCGGAGGGTGCAGATTTCGGCGGACGCAGGATTACGCGGACAGACATGACAACCGGTAAAAGCGAAATCATTGCCGGTTTGTATAAAGGGAAACCCTTTAACTCACCGAACGATTTGTCGATTGATGAGCAGGGACGTATCTATTTTACTGACCCTCGGTATGCTGGAGATGAACCCGTTGAACAACCCATCTTTGGCGTTTATCGGATTGATCCGGATGGTTCTGTGCATCTCGTTGTTACGGATGCGGGGAAACCGAACGGTGTCGCTGTTTCGCCTGATCAAAAAACGCTCTATGTCATCAGTCATGACAACGGCGCGATGGGAAGTTTCCCTGATGATGTACCACTGCATAAGGGCCGGATGGCGCTCCTTGCTTATGACCTCTCATCGGAAGGCACTGCGACTTTCCGAGAAGTGCTCGTTGACTACGCTCCACAAGACGGTCCAGACGGTATGGTTGTCGATGCTGAGGGGAATCTCTTCGTAGCAGTGCGTGATGAAACCCGACCGGGGGTCTGCGTCTACACGCTTGAAGGAGAGGAACTGGCGTACGTCAAAACGCCGGATAGGCCGACCAACGTCGCATTCGGACGTGGAGAGACCAGCAAGACGCTTTACATAACGGCAGAGAATTGCCTCTACAGCATCCAAACGCTGAAAGAGGGGTATCACCTACCACAGAAGTAGCACTTAGACATCTGGATGGAGGTTATGCCACGACGTAGCTCGCTCATAAGCGTGTCCAACCCGACACAGCAACGGCTCTGTGAGGTGTTTTCCGACGAACTGAATGCTCAACGGTAGTCCTTCGCTATTCAAGCCGCACGGCACGGATAGCGTCGGTGCGCCGTTGTAGTCAAACGGCACAGTAAACCGCTGGAACTTCGGATCTCGGGCATCGTACGATCCATACAACATCTTTGGCGAGACGCGATGCGGTGGTGCAGCCATCGACGGACATACCAACACATCAATTTCCTCAAACACCCGTCTGAGGTGCCCTGTGCAGGCGGCTCGCAAATTGTTCGCCTTCGCGTAGTCAGCACCCGTTACCTTCGCGCCCATATCCAGCCATCCTCGAAACCACGGACCGTAGGCATCCCGCTGAGACGGATAAGTCGCTGCGTGCGCCAATACCGCCTCGGCAGAGCACAGCGTTGGCCACGCCAAGACGTATTCATCCACATCCGGCAACTGCACTTCAACGATTTCAGCACCTTGATCTGCAAGGACTCCTACACCCGCACGTACGGCTTCGGCGAGTTCCGTATCAATATCGTTTGTGGCATAATGATCGTCGAAACCGACCCGAATGCCTTGAAGGTCTTGTCCAATCCCCTCCAGCATATTAGGCACTGGATTCGGTAGAGAGGTCGGATCGTTCTGGTCAAAGCCTGAGATCACTACCAGCATAAGCCCAGCATCAGTCACACGCCGCGTCATCGGGCCGACGTGATCCATCGATTCTGCGAGCGCGAGTACACCGTAGCGGCTGACTCTACCCCAGGTCGGTTTTATACCGACGACCCCGCACGATGCCGAAGGAAAGCGGATTGACCCGCCTGTATCGCTCCCAAGCGAACCGAAACACAATCCCGCTGCCGTTGCAACACCTGAACCACTTGACGAAGAACCCGTCCACCGTTCTGGATTCCAAGGGTTCTTGGGAATATCGAATTCAGAGTTATAACCGCCCATCGCCCCTTCGGTCAAATTGAGTTTGCCGAGCAGCACTGCACCCGCCGCTTCAAGCTTTGCGATGACCGTGGCATCAAACGTAGGCACATGATCGGCGAGAACTTTTGCTGCGCCCATTGTGCGGACACCTTTCGTGAAGCAGAGATCTTTCACGGCAATGGGAACACCGTGAAGAGGACCCCGATAAGTTCCTGTGTTAATTTCCCGTTCTGCCTTTTGTGCCGCAGCCATCGCATGCTCCGCCATCACTGTGGCGTAGCTCATCAGTTGACCGTCGAGTTGCGCTATACGCTCCAACATCGCTGTTGTGACATCCACAGGTGATAACTGCTTAGCGGCAATCGCTTCCGCAATCTCGGTAATTGTTTTGAAATGAAGTGGTGTTTCAGACATCTGCTTTTTCCTCGTTCTTTTTAATTCACATCACTCGGACGCGGGCGGCCTAAGAGACTCAGCAGCCGATCACTTGCACCTTCGAGTGCATCCTCAGGAACAGGGACCTCATTACAGAGGTTAAACCGCCAATATGCCCAATACGCTGCATACTGCGATTGCAAAATGTAGCGCGTCTTATCGGAAAGGTTCGGAGCACCCCGGTGCCAGCACTGCGGATCCTGTAAGTAGATGTCCCCAGCTTTGCAGAAGATAGAGACAGGTTTGTTTCCCTCAAATTTGGGATTTTCCTGATTGTTGGGATGCCTACCGGAGTAATGGCTGCCACGGACGTATTGCGTCGGTCCCTCCTCAATGGTATCAATATCGTTCAACGCCATCTGGACGGTGAACCACATCACGGGCATCCGTAAGCGTGGATCGTGGCGCGGCATTTCTTCGGTGACAGGGAAATGCACTGAACCGTCAACGTGCCAGCGATCAATCGAGAGTCCGGGGAGGTTCCGTAGAACATTTTGCCCACAAAACTTGCAGTTCTCACCGACAATCGCTTCTGCTAAACTGAGAATCGGTTCACGGAGAAGCATATCTCGGAAGATCGGATCCAGTTCAATTGTGTTCCGTAAAATGAAGGGCATCGGCTCCTGAGAATCCGCATGCGCGCCCATCTGGATATATCTAACATCCGCAAGGTGCGGGTTCGTTTTCTCTGCGAGTTGCGGATCGGCGAAGAATTCATCAGTCTTCTCTCGGAGCGCGTTGACCTCTCCATCAGTCAGTACACCCGGAATATAAACGAACCCATCGCGGAAGAATTGCTCAGCAATCTCTTTTGTCTTTTCTTCACTAAAAGACTCACCTTTGAGAATCGGACTGTTCGCCATGTTGTGTCTCCTATTGCCTGAAGGCTGCGTAGGGGTTGGGTTTCCCAACCCTACAGTTCAATCCAAATAATCCATCTCTGGTAGCAGATTCCAACGGTACCGATCTGCCGGTTGCGTATGCCGTCCCCATCTACCGAGGAGTTGTGTATCTGCACGTTTTGCTGCTATCTGTGCTGCGACTTGATCTGGATCCCAACCGTCCAAAACCTTTTCGGTCAATTGCGCCAAGATGTCCCGGCATGTTGGATCACCTGCGCGATCGTGCAACTCGTTCGGGTCTTCCTTCAGATTGAAAAGCTGCGCCGGTTGTCCGTGATAGTAGTTCAACTTCCAATCTCCATCTCTAACCATCCGATGGTAGCAGCCGTCATCGGTGCAGTATTCGGAGAAGGCGATGTCCTCCCACTGTGTGTCTTCGTCTCGAAGCAGCGGCAAGATGCTCCGTCCACGAGAATGGGGCAGCGTCGGTGCATCAAGCGCATCAAGCATTGTCGCATTCAAGTCCAGTGCACTAATGACCCGATCACAGTAGACCCCTTCTGGTAAAGTGCCGCGCCACGACAAAATTGCTGGAACTTTCACCGAATGCTCATAGAACGTCTGCTTCCACCAAAGCCCGTGTTCGCCGACCTGTTCACCGTGGTCCGAACTATAGAGAATCAGCGTGTTCTCGTCTAATCCATTTTCTCGGAGTGCAGTCAAAATCTGCCCAATCATTACATCCATCCGCGTGACCAATGCCCAATACGCCGTGCGTGCGCGGATAATCTCGGGGTCGGAGACTTCAACAATCCCACACTGCTCACGCCACCGTCGGAAGTGGGGATGCAACACCTCTGAAAAAGGTTCAGGATTTTCGGGCATCGTCATCCGCCCTTCGTATAATTGATAGTCCTCTTGACGCGCAACGAAAGGTTGATGTGGCAGCATGAACCCGACAGAAATGGAGAAGGGTGTATCTAAGAGTCCTGCGCGTTTCTGAACACCGAGTCGATTGAGGTAGTCAACCGTCGCAGCGGTTACATCCTCGTCGTGGACCTGATACGCGCTCTGTCCTGCCCCCGATTTTTCGAGACTCACGCGTGCCGGTCCCGCTGTTCCAGAGAGTTCACCGTGATCGACACCGCGTCCACCGTGATAGTTCGGACCGTGGTCACCGACGAGACGTTCTGCATACCCGTGGAGTTGATCGGGCCCGAGCGAATGCATCCGTCCGATAAGCACGGGTTGATACCCCGCTGCACCCATGGCGTGTGCAAAAGTGGGAATCCCGGAATCGAGAATATGACTGTTTGTCCACACGGCGTTTTCGTAGGGATATCGTCCACTGAGCATCGACATCCGGGAAGGGACGCAGATGGGAGAAGGACAATAGACATTCTCAAGCACCACGCCTTCAGCGGCAAGACTGTCAAGGTTAGGGGTTTGCACCAGCGGATCGCCGTAACAACCTGTTACATAAGGGTCGTGCTGGTCGGAATGGATATATAGCAGATTGGGACTTGAATTCGGCATCTCGGTTCCTTCCAAAGACTTCGTTGAATTTCCCTTCATTATATACACATAGAACCCATCGTCAAGAAAAATATAGTGTGTTTAGCTCTTAGTGTTTGGCGATTAGCAGTTAGCCTTTCTCCTTAGGGTCATTTAGTTTTCCACTAAAACATACTCAAAGCCCCCCTGATAAGGGACGGGGAATGCCATTAAGGCATTCATACCGTTGATGCTTTAGGGGGTTTCTTCATCCAAAAACCTTAAAACTAAATAGTCCTGCTTTCTCCTAAAGACCCTTGACATAAGGCACATTTTAAGGTATCATCCACACAATTTAACCAAAATGCACCAGACCGAATAACACGGGAGGGATAACATGATCCATGAAATAAGAACCTACAACTTGAAACTCGGTCAACTCAACGAATACTGGGACCGCTTCAGTGAAAAACTACCGGCACGTCAAGAATTATCGAAACTCGGAGCACACTGGTACACCGAAGTCGGACCCTTGAATCAGATGGTCGCCGTATGGCCCTACGAGAGTCTTGAACAGCGAGCAGAAATCCGACGCGCTGCAGAAGCCGGACCGAATCCAGTCTGGCCCCCCGATACCAGTGATCTGATCGTCTCAATGGTATCCGAGATTTTTCTGCCCGCTCCTTTTATGGAGCCTCTGGGCGACAGAGACATCGGACCTATCTATGAAATGCGTCTGTACACCTATCCACCCGAGGGCATGCCCCAAGTTTTAGAGGCGTGGAGCGCGGCGATCCCCGAACGTCTAAAGTTCTCATCGCTTGCAGGTTGTTGGTATTCGGAATACGGCGGCACTAACAATTTCATCCATGTATGGGCATACAAGAGTTTTGAGGAGCGCGCTCGGATCCGAGCAGAGACAAGGGAGAAGGATGTCTGGCCCCCCAAGGGTTCGGTCAGACCCATTACACAGGAGAGTAAACTTCTGCTCCCTGCTCCTTTTTCACCGATGCAGTAGTTTATTCGCTACAGTAATAAATCATCTACACTGCTGGCGAGGTTTCCTGGGGAAATACCCAGGCCAACATACCTCGCCTTTTCTTTTCACCTGCGGATTCTGTTTCAAGCGCGCCTTCCCTTTCGCTTGGACATCAGTCATTAACCAACAACCAAAATACATTTGACATAAAACCCAAAATGTGTTACGGTATTAAAATTAACCTTTCGCATAACAGACAACCACGCACATCACAACAAGGAAAACGCTATGGCACGTTCGAGACAGTCAGATCTGTCGTTAATGGAACTCTATAAACAGGTAAAAAAACAACACGGAGACGCGATTCTCCTCTGCCGCGTCGGCGATTTCTATGAGGCGTTTTTTGAAGATGCAGAACTCATCGCACGCGTCCTTGAGATCGCCTTAACTGCAAGAAGTCATAAAAACCAGCAATCCCCACCGCCGCCGATGGCAGGTATCCCACACCACGCACTTGACTCCTACCTCTACAAACTCGTCAAAGCCGGACATAAGATCGCCATCTTGGAGCAGACCGAGGACGCAAAAGTGGCACGCGATGAGAACCGACTCGTCAAACGCGATGTCGTCCGAATCGTTACACCCGGCACCGTGACTGATCCGAAAGTCCTTGAGCATAAAGTGAACAACTACATCGTTTCTATCTATCTCAACAAAGGAACTTATGGCGTTGCAGTCGCCGATCTCTCGACAGGCGAGTTTCTTGTGACCGAACTCACAGATCCCTCGCGCCTCTGGGCAGAAATCCACCGTTTTTCTCCGAAAGAATGCCTTTTCTCCGATACTTTTGAGGACGAGGAGATGTTTGACCGTCTCAAGACCGAACTCAAAGTGACGCTCAATGACTTGCCCGATTGGCGTTTTGAAACCGACACTGCCCGCACGGAACTCCTTGAACATTTTCAGACAATTTCGCTTGACGGCTTCGGATGCGAACATCTCCCGATGGCCATCTCTGCGGCAGGCGCGCTCATCTATTATCTCAACGAGACACAGAAACAGGAAGTCGAACATATTGTTTCTCTCCAGACCTACACACTCTCAGATTTTATGGTGCTGGATGCAGATACGCAACGCAACCTCGAACTCACAGCCTCTATTCGCGACGGCTCCACAAAAGGAACGCTCCTTGAAGTCCTTGATCACACGGTAACGGCGATGGGGGGTAGAAAGATACGTCAATGCCTTTTGCAACCGCTCCTTGATGAAAAAGAGATTGAAGAACGCCTCAGTGCGGTTGATGAACTTAAGACCCAGATTAACCTGCAGGAGGAATTGCGCGAGGCACTTAAGCAGATGTTTGACATAGAGCGGCTTATTTCACGTATCAGTCTCGGCTCTGTGAATGGACGCGACCTGCATGCCTTGAAAGATTCTCTTTGTCTGATTCCCGATGTCAAGGCGCAGCTCCAAAATTGCGGTAGCGCGCTGTTGGTGTCTCTTAACGACGCACTGGATACACTTCCAGAATTAGTCGAATTGATTGAACGCGGTATTCATCCCGACCCACCCGCAACAATTCGCGAAGGCGGCATCATAAACGACGGTTATAATGAGGAACTCGATGAACTTCGGCAGATTGTCGGGCAAGGAAAGGATTGGATCGCTGCGATGCAAGAAGAGGAGCGCAAACGGAGCGGTATCCAGTCCTTGAAGATTGGATTTAATCAGGTCTTCGGCTATTACATTGATGTGACGAAACCGAACCTACACATGGTGCCTGACCACTATATCCGCAAACAGACGCTTCGGAACTCCGAACGGTTCATCACACCCGAACTCAAGGAGCAGGAGGCAAAAGTTCTGAACGCAGAAGATCGGATACAGACGTTGGAGTATGATCTCTTCTGTCAAATTCGCGAGGAAGTCTCCAAATGGACGGAAGCCATCCAGCAGATTGCAGGGGCAGTCGCAATGACGGATGTCCTCGCCAATTTTGCCTATATCGCATCGAGGTACAACTACGTCAAGCCGACTGTGGCAGCGGTAGATGAGATCGTTATCCGTGACGGCAGGCATCCTGTGGTGGAGCAACTCTTCACGCAGGAGGGATTTGTCCCTAACGATACGATACTTAACTGCGATGACGAGCAGTTACACATCATCACGGGACCGAATATGAGCGGTAAAAGCACCTATCTCCGCCAAACCGCGCTCATCGTTTTGATGGCACAAATCGGGTGTTTCGTGCCTGCTTCCGCCGCGAAAGTCGGACTCGTAGATCGGATATTCACACGGGTCGGAGCCTCAGACAACCTTGTGATGGGACAGAGTACCTTCCTCGTTGAGATGAACGAGACGGCGAATATCCTCAACAATGCGACTCGAAACAGTCTCGTCATCTTCGACGAAGTCGGTCGCGGCACCAGCACGTTTGACGGACTCAGCATCGCATGGGCGGTATCGGAGTATCTCTTAGATGAAAAGCGGATGGGTGCGAAAACGCTTTTTGCGACACACTATCACGAGTTAGTCGAACTTGCCAGCAAATATAAACGTGCGAAGAACTACAATGTGGCTGTTCACGAGGATGGACAGAAGGTGACGTTTCTCCGAAAGGTTGTTCCGGGAGGGGCAGATCAGAGTTACGGAATCCACGTCGCACGGCTCGCTGGGTTACCGCAGGTTGTAATCACCCGCGCGCAGCAAATACTCGAGGTGCTTGAGCAGCACAACCTCAGCGTCGAGGCAGATGGGGCGACTGGTCAGTCCGCAAAAGCACATCCAACGATGCCGAAACCGCGCCGCCGCGTCTCACGAAAAACGATGCAAAGCGATTCACTACAGATGGCACTCTTTACACCCAAAACGCACCCACTCGTCGAAGAGATCCAACGATTGGAACTCACGCAGATAACCCCGTTAGATGCAGTGAATATTCTCTATGATTTAAAGGCAAAAGCGGAGAAGTCTTAGGGTTAGGCGGCAGCGATGCAGTCCCCTTCTAACGCACCGAGCGTGACGCGCTGAATCTGATTAATCGCGCTCTCTGGCGCGTCCACGAGGACCCGAAGATAGTTGTCGGTGAAACCGGCGAGATGGTTGTTTTGCCCCTCTCTGCTCGCTTCGATGAGCACCTCTTTCTGTTTCCCAAGCATCCGTTGTCGGAATGCTGTGTTGAGGCGTTCGCCGAGAGCAATCATCGTCTGACTACGTGCAGCAGCGACGTGCGGTGATACCTGATTCGGATAGGTTGCTGCGGGGGTGCCTTTGCGGGGAGAATAACGGAATACATGCAGTTGGCTGAACCCGATCTCTTTGACGAACTGGCACGATTCCTCAAAGTGTGCGTCCATTTCACCGGGGAACCCGACCATAATATCGGTCGTGATCCCGACATCATCGCCAAAGACGCGTCGTAAATTCTCGACGAGGTGCGCGAACTGTGCGGTAGTATAACGCCTGCGCATCTGTCGCAATATTTCATCGGAACCGGCTTGAACTGGTAGATGGAAGTGGGGCATGCATTTCGGGAGGGCTGCCATTCGTTCTCCGAGCGTATCGGGGAAATACATCGGCTCGATGGAGCTGAAACGGATCCGTTCGATGCCTTCAATGTCGTGGATATGCGCTAAAATGTCGGCAATGTCTCTGTCCCTACTCGTATCTATGCCGTAGGCACCGAGATGCACGCCGGTGATGACGACCTCTTTGATACCGCTCTCGGCGATGCGATGTGCTTCATCGGTGATGTCGTCGAGTGGACGGCTCGTCATCCGACCGCGCACATAAGGGATGATGCAATAGGTACAAAATGCGCTGCACCCGTCTTGCACCTTGATAAGGGCGCGCGTCCGTTTACCCGCATCGCTCACACCTTTGCTGAAGCGTGCGTGTTCACGGATAGCGTCGTGCTGAACGGGTTCTATGGTGAGAAGTGGGTTCGGCGTGTGTGCTGTTTCAGCAGTCGGAGATGGTGTTTCGGTGTGCAATAGGTCGAGGTAGTGCTGGAAATCCGCCTTCTCTCGGTTGCCGAAAACGAACGTTACACCCGGTATCTCTTCAATCGCCTCGCGGTCGCTTTCAGCATAGCAACCGGTAACAAGCACTTTCGCATTCGGGTGCTGGCGGATTGCTCTCCGAATGACCTGCCGTGCCTTCTGGTCAGCGGTATTTGTTACGGTGCATGTATTGATGAGATAGAGGTCAGCACCCTGACGCGGTGTTTCATCGTCAAGGAGGGTATATCCGTTACGACGAAGTGTTTCGCGCATGGATTGTGTATCGTATTGATTGACCTTGCAGCCCATCGTAATTAACTTTGCGGTTCTCATAAGTCTCTTGCATCTTTGGGGGGCAGTTGGTTTTGCTTTCGTTTTCCAAATAAATATTATACCCGGTTTTTTCCCAAATTGCAAAAAAATAGGCGGGCACAGAGACCCGCCTCGCAGATATTTATGAAAGTTCAACCGCTTTACCAGTGCGTGCGCACTCATAGATAGCCATGTTCAGTGCGACAGAACGTCTGCCTTCATAGCCGTCTACTGCTGGTGAACCGCCGTCGTTGATGACTTGGAGTGCGTCCTCAATTACGTTGTTTGGATAGGGCGGCAGTTCGATTTCGGGTTCGTCATCATCGTCAAATTCCCATACTTCCGGTCCGAGTCCGATGATGCCTTTTTCGCCGTGGACGTGAATCATTGAGACGTTACCGCCGGGGTATGTTGTTGTCGTCAAGACGTGACCGAGCGCGCCGTTCTCAAATTCGAGGATTGCTGAAGTCATGTCCTCAGTTTCACAGTTTTCGTGATCGTAGACATCGAAGTGCGCGCCGATGATCCGTTTGACGGGTCCCATGAACCAGAGCATGAGATCGACGTAGTGGACGCCTTGATTCATGATAGAGCCGCCGCCGTCGAGTTCCCATGTCCCGTGCCAACCGACGTAGTAGCTATCCGGACGTTTCCACTTCATACGAAGTTCACACAGGAGCGGTCTACCGATGGTACCCGTTGTGAGTGCTTTTTGAATGCGACGATTGTGCGTCCCGTAGCGCTCGCCGAAATCGACGAGGAGTTTAACATCGTTGTCTTCGCAAGTTTTGATGAGGGAGTTGCAATTTTCAACGCTGACATCCATCGGTTTCGTTGTAATGACGTGTTTACCGCGGCGTGCTGCTTCCTCGCCGAATTTACCGTGGAGCCCGCTGGGGGTCATAATCATTCCCACGTCTATATCATCACGGTCAAACATCTCAAGCGCATCGTCGTGGCTTTCGCAACCGAAGTCTTCTTCAGCCTTCTTACGCCGTTCTTCAACGAGGTCTGCCACAGCGACGAGTTCTGCACCCTCTGTGCTGTGAATCATACGCGAGCGATTCATGCCCATACCTAAACCGACAACACCAAAACGTAGAGTATTAGCCATTAGAAATTCTCCTTTTTTATCAGTCCTTAGCGATCAGCGCGGGCTGCTATGCAACCCTTTCAGCAGTCAGCAGAAATGGTAATCAACATGCAACAGTTGCCTATCATTTTCTACTCTTCTTTACCGACTGCTGACAGCTATTATATCACATACAGAGACTATGCGTTACAAAAAATTGACGGGACAAGCGATGCGTCTTCTTTTCGTTGCTTTTATCTTTTCTCTCTTGAATGGACAACCAGCGTCTTCAGAAGCGAATGCGGTCAGCTTCACCGATATAACAACAGAACTCGGTATCGAATTTCGGCATGAGAACGGTGAGAGTGGGCAAAAATATTTCATTGAGCCGATCGGCAGTGGGGTTGCGCTCTTCGATTTTGACAATGATGCCGATTTGGATATCTACTTCGTCAACGGCAGCGACTTGCCGGGGGGGGTCTCTCCAACCTTACCCACGAACCGTCTCTATCGCAACAATGGTCCCACCTTTACCGACGTAACAACACAGGCAGCCGTTGGCGATACCAGCTATGGATTAGGGTGCTGCGTCGGCGACTACAATAACGACGGTTTTATGGACCTCTACATAACCAACTACGGCGTGAATGTTCTCTATCGCAACAACGGCGATGGGACTTTCACGGATGTCGCTGCAGCTGCTGGGGTCGGTGGTGATCAGTTTAGTAGCGGGTGCGCTTTCGTGGATATAGATGTAGATGGTGATCTGGATCTCTATGTCGTCAACTATGTTCAGTTCGATCCAGAAACAAACCCCGAATGCACTCGACAAGGGATTCGTACCTACTGCACACCGGAGGCACTGCTCGGTGTTTCGGATGTGCTCTACCTTAACAACGGGGACGGCACTTTCACAGATGTCTCGGAGAAAACAGGGATAAGCGAAGCAATGGGCAAAGGGTTAGGTGTCGTCTGTGGGGACGTAGATAACGATGGAGATGTGGATATTTTTGTTGCCAACGATACCACGCCGAATCTCCTTTACCGCAACGACCAAAATGGTACTAAGATAACGGAAGACGCGCTGTTCTCAGGCGTTGCGCTGAGTGAGGAGGGACGCGCTTATAGTGGAATGGGCGCAAACCTTGGCGATTTCGACAACGACGGTTATCTCGATATTGTCATCACAAATTTTCAGGACCAGACGAACAGCCTCTATCACAACGCGCAGGGCGGTTTCTTCACGGAAGTTAGTTTCGCCAAAGGTATCGGTGAAAGAAGCCTCCCCTATTTGGCATGGGGTGTCGATTTCGCCGATTTTAACAACGACGGTTGGTTGGATATGTTTATTGCCAACGGTCACCTTGACGACAATATCGCTGAGATTGATCCGATTGGTACATACTCCCAACCGAATCAACTTTTTCTCAATAACGACGGGGTCAATTTTTCAGAGCTCACTGATCGGGCAATAGCGACACCGAAGGTTAGCCGAGGCGCAGCGTTCGGTGATATTGATAACGACGGGGATATAGATATCGTCGTTTCTAACTTAAAGGATTCACCGACCGTCTTGCGAAACGACAGGGGCAATGTAGCGCAATGGTTGGGTGTCAAACTCATCGGCACGCATTGCAACCGAGATGCGATTGGGGCGCGGGTGACAGTTGTTTCTGGAAACTTGACACAGATCCGAGAGGTCAAAAGCGGTTCAGGCTACCTCAGCCAGAACGATCTACGTCTGCATTTTGGATTGGGTGTCGCGAGGTCAGTTGATACCTTGACAGTACGGTGGACCTGTGGCAAAGTCCAAACCTTACGAAGCGTAAAAACGAACCAGGTCCTTGTTATCTCCGAAAAATGAGGCACATTCCATTGTAGGCGGTTTTTGCTTGGGTGTTTCCCTTAGGTCTTGTGCCTACCTTGTGTATTATGGCACCGTATAATCGTCTGGATTGTCCTTCCGCCAATTCGGGAGATACCCTTCTCTGTGTCCAAAGCCGTAGGAAGGTCCGATTTGATTTACACTCGACCACGGCCACGCCTGCCCACCGATAAGACGGAACTCGTCTCCCTTACCGCACAACCAATAGAAGATATGTGCCACGTATCTCGCAACGCCGTGTCCACCATACTCAGCCATTTGAAAATCGAAATCAGGTGCTTCCTTCCAATCCCGTGTCGGCGGTACTGTCCGCCAATAACTGTATTTCAGCATGTGGCGCAGCCCTTCCGCAGTCGATTCACCACGACGATGCAAAATGCTTTGCGAATGGATAACGAAAGAACCTGCAGGTCCCTCGCTTGAAACGCCTTTCTCGGCTATATCTCGACTCGTGGAATGGATATGCGAACCCGGTAGGAGTTCTGTCGGTCCTAATTCCAGTGGTGTGTCTTGTGGAAAATAGAAAACCTCAACGAAATTGGTTTCAGGTCCGAAGACGTGATCGGCATCGTGATGCCATCCCTGTGCAGGCATGGGGCACTCCACACGGTGGTTGCTTACCAATACGGGTAACCCTACATTCTTACCCAGTAGTGATCGCAATGCGCCAGCGAGGTCGCGATTCAGTAGTACATGTTCAATGTACCAGTCTTCCAAGAGAATCGAACTCGGTTCGTGTGTATCCCGCATCCGCTCTAAATCGGCGTGCGTCATTCCTTCTGGCATGAAACACGGATTTATCGGCAGATCGCCGTTGAGATAATCACATGTACGCTGATTAATCTCATCAGGGACGACCCCTTGGAGTTGCAGATAGCCGTCTCTGCAGTACTGCAGGACCTCTGTATCGGTGAGGGTCGGTTCACAATCAAAGGTTCGGTTTATTTTGTTATATTTCATTGTTAATTTCCTCACGTTTTCACTTTTCCATTCTAAAGACCCCAATCCTAAAGCCGTATCGCTGATAAAAAGCGACGGCATCTTCATTATGGGCAAGGACGTCCAATCTGACCTTCTTATCCGTCCACACGTTTTCGTATAGCCAATCAAGCAATCTTGTAGCGATACCCTTTCGGCGATGTGTTCTGTCTACATACAACTGCCGCATGTAGTAGTGGGACTCGTCATCTCTGTATAAACAATAAGCAACAATGCTGCCCTTTTCCTTTGCCATATAGCAGATATAGTCGGTCGCCAACCATTCTCGCATACGTTCTGTGAGTTGGGCGATATTCATTGGATTCGGGTGTTGTTCATCTTCAATAAGTTCTTTGTTCAGTTCAGCGAGTATGTCAGCATCCCTAAGTACTGCTCTAACGACTTCCATTGTAGTGATAGACCTCTGTAGGGGTAGGTCTTGTGCCTACCCGTTCCTCCAGTTATGTCTGTAAACTGGTGGCTTGTGTTATAATGGCAAAGACCGTATCAATAAGGATTTGTTCTCCGTCTTCTCTCCGTCTCTGCTTTTCAGCATCGCTCAAAAGAATATGATCGCCTTGACTCGGATTATCAAAAGTAAACAACAACGATAGACGTTGCATGCCAAAATATTCCGCAACTGCGAAAGTACTCGCCGTTTCCATATCTACAGCAATATAACCTTGATGAGACCAATCCCGAATCTCCGCTGCTCCCTCAGCAAGCAGAGCCGAAGTCGTCCAGATGCGACCTTTGTGTCCTGTGAAAGAGGGGATCCGTTCAACGAGTTCCAGTGAAGCGTTGATTTCTTGGGTCTGTGGCAAATAATACTGTGCTGCCCCTTCACCGCAATACGCTGATGTCGCACAGACAATATCGCCTGCTTGAATGCTATCCGTGAGTACGCCACAGCAACCCGTCTGTATGACCAAGGATGTTCCTAATACACCGAAAAGATGTGTAACTTCAGATGCCATCGCATCGCCGTACACGGAGGCATAACCTACGTCTATATTTTTATAACTCCCAATCAGCACATCCTCAAAGATACCGTTCGGTGAACCGACTTCAAAAACGTCTGTGAAAAAAGCACTATGCTTGGTGTAATTGACCTTTAGATTCCGTGTGCCTCGTAAGACTAAAACGGTGGGTATTCTGTTCTCAGGGATGTTTAAAAGCGACAACCAATCTTTCTTCGTGAGTTCTTTGAGCATTGTCCGTTCCTACAAATCCTATCTATAGCGTCAGTGTCACGTTATCCTGTTTCACAAGGTCCTTGATTTCCCATTCCGAGCCGTAAGCCGCCAACGCCTTCGTCTCTGGCGAGAGTCGCGCCATTACCTCTGGTGGGAACGGGTCGCGGAGACCGCGCTCGTCTTGGAAGAACTGCGTCTTATAGCGCAGAATCAGGAAGCGTCGGTCTCTGTCTTTCGGTTTCCACACCAGCACGCCGTGCGTCAACATCTCGCTGATAATCACAACATCACCGGCTTTTGGTGTCACATTAACGAGAGCCGGATGGAGCGGTGCATCTATATTGTCGGGTTCAGCGAAAAATAGGTTCTCTGGACGTTCAAATTCACTTTTATGGGAACCCGGTAAGACGATCAGACCTCCGTCACCCGGGTAGACATCCGTGAAATAGAAGAAACACACAATGTCGTTTGTGAAGATCTGATTGTGTCTGACACCGTAGCGTCGCGTCCAGCGGAAATCTTCACCGCCACAGTGAAGCCGTGTCATCTCCTGGCGTTCGTGTGTATTCACAACAAGCGACCCACGATTGAAACGCGGTTTGTTCCACGTCAGTTCCTTGATAATGGGCCACGTGGTTGGATGTAAAGTCAATGCCTCAAGCGATTTATCAGCAGAGAACCCGTTTGAGAACCCCTCGCCGCCGCGACTGATTCCGGGAGGCAATTCATCTGGCGATGCCTGCAAAAGTCGTTCTATCGCTGCTTGTGCGTTGCTGAGTTCTTCTGGCGTTAGGACGTTCTCTAAGTGCAGGTAGCCGCGTAGGTCGAAGAGATATTTTTGTTTCGGTGTCATATTCGTCCCTCAAGTTTTTCTTGCGTGATATGATATAAAGGTTTGCTTTAAAATTCAAGATAATTTACAATAATAAATATGGAACGCTAACGAATGTAGGTTGGAGTAAGGGCAGAAAACCGAGTGTTTGTGCTGAAAATTGCCGTATGAGTAGGTAAAAAGGATGTGTACCAATGGAGTCTATTATTGTTGAGAAACTCAAGCAGCTTCCGCCTGAGTGCCATAAAGAGGTCATCGATTTTATTGATTCGTTTCTCGCTAAAAAAGATGCAAATCAAAAAAAGAAGCCTAAATTAGATTGGGTTGGTGGTTTGGAAGAATATTGTGGCCAATATACAGCACTTGAACTTCAAAAGAAAACACTGGAATGGAGAAATTAGTGTATTTGAACATAAAAAGTGGAGACACTATAAAATCCAATCGATGGCCTGAACCTGTAAGAATAAATCTTCTCAAAAAGATGGGAGATTATGTTCAGCTGGTTGGGTCTACTATCCATTCACAAACACATATTGACCAACTTCTCCATCGAGACGAAATAGACGAATTAGAATTCCTAAAACTGGCACCCAATTTCACAGCAAAAGCACGCCATGTTTTCCTCAGCCTTGAGGCGCTGCGATACCGATACGCTGCGCTCTATGATTCGCTTTTCGCTGTAAATGCTTCTAAGGTGGATCCTTTACCACATCAAGTGGACGCGGTTTATGGACATGTTCTCAAGCTACCGCGCATCCGTTTTCTAATTGCAGACGATCCGGGCGCGGGCAAAACAATAATGGCAGGACTTGTCATCAAGGAGCTCAAACTCAGGCATCTCATTAACCGCGCACTGATTGTTGTACCGGGACATCTCAAGGACCAGTGGCGGAGAGAACTGAAGGATCGGTTTGAGGAAAACTTTATTATTATGGATCGGGCACTTCTTGATGCTCAGCCCGGTGAGAACGTCTGGATACGTGAATCGCACTTGATTACGTCCATCGATTTCGCCAAACGGGATGAAATTAAAGCCTTGATTGAGTCGTCTAAGTGGGATCTGGTCATTGTGGATGAAGCGCATAAAATGGCAGCTTATCAGTATGGGAATAAACTAAAAAGAACCAGTCGGTATGAATTAGGAGAAATCCTCTCCAGAATCTCAACTCATCTTTTATTTCTTACCGCTACACCACACAAGGGCGACCCTGAAAATTTCAGGTTATTCTTGGATCTCCTTGAACCTGGATTCTTTGCGAATAGTGAGATGATAAGTGAATCGATTGCTGCAAAAGATAATCCCCTTTTGCTTCGTCGTGTTAAAGAAGATTTAAAGGATTTTGAAGGAAAACCCTTGTTTCTTCCGCGGCACGTTGATACATTATCGTTTGATCTTGGTGTTGATTCACCCAGTGAGAAAGAACTCTACAATGAACTTTCTGATTATGTCAATACTCAGTACAACAAGGCGTTGACAAAAGGGAAAAAGAATAATGTAGCATTCGCTCTTGTAATTTTACAGAGGCGGTTGGCATCCAGCACTTATGCGTTACACAACTCACTCATGCGTCGAAAAGCTCGTCTTCAAGAATTATTAGAGGGTGTGGTGGATAAAAAACCTACTGTTAACATGGTTGACTTTGAAACAGTAGATGATTTGAGTGAAGAGGAAAGGTGGAAGGAGGAAGAAATTTGGGAGACGCTTTCTGTCGCAGAAAATAGAGAGGAACTCAAACGTGAAATTAACACCCTTGAAGCCTTGGCAGAAGCAGCACAGAAGATCATTACAAGCGAGAGCGAAATTAAAGTGCGAGAACTGAAAAAAACGCTTGATGACCTCGAAGTAGATTTCCCTGACGAAAAAATTCTCATCTTCACCGAATCACGAGATACGTTGTCATACCTTCAGAGCAAAATGGAGAAATGGGGATATACTGTTACGGTTATCCACGGTGGCATGAAACTTGAGGAACGGATTGAAGCGGAAAACGAATTCAAAAACCGAACACAGATTCTAATCGCTACCGAAGCCGCCGGTGAGGGAATTAACCTTCAGTTTTGCCACCTTATGATTAATTATGATTTGCCTTGGAATCCCAATCGGTTAGAGCAACGGATGGGCCGTATCCATCGGCGAAATGGCGGAGCGCGCTCGCGAACAACGACTTATTCCAGAATATACCGAAGCCTTTTTCCGAAAAGCCTTCGCCGAACTCAAGGGTAGATTGCACGATCGCAGAGATAAATTTCTTGCGATTGAAAGTATCCCGTTTCCTATCCGTCGGCTTGCTGAAGCAGATGACTTTAAACGGAAACACGGTTTGATGCTGCGAACGTATCCGAAAGCCACTTTCGATAAAGAACTTGCCTTCAAAAACCCTGATGCGGAATTTGTCTCTTTTGGTCACCCGCTGTTTGAAGCTGTTCTCGAATGGGTCCAAAGTGAGTTATCTGATTGTCTGAAACGGGGAACAGTCTTTGAAGACCCAGATGGGAAAATGGACGGTGTGATTCTGTTCTATGAGGGTGAAATCCGGGACGGTTTAGGTCAGATTGCCGGCGTGCGTCTGTTTGCCTTCTATGTTCAACCTGATACAGGAACAGTTGAACCCATAGATTCAAAGGTAATCTGGGATCTAGCGGAAAGCACACAACAAGTCGCATCAGAGGATATTGAAACCTTGAAAGGGCTTGTCATGGCAAAATTAATGCCTGAGCTTGAAAGTTATAGGTCTGAGCTTGCGGTTGAACGCAAACGGCAGACAGAAATTAAAGACAAATACGGACGTACGTCGCTTGAACATCTTCGCCTTGAATTGGATGGCGATTTGATTCAGCTCTATGCCCGCCGAGACGCAGGCGATAAGGTTGACCGGATTATACGGGACAAGGAGGACCAAAAGCAAGGTTATGAAGCGGCTTTAAGAAAATTAGAGGAAACCATTGCCCAAGAGCGTGTGCTCACCATGAGTACGCCTAATTTTGTTTGTGCAGTTCGAGTAATTCCGAGGTCAGTTACCAGTACAGCAATGAAAAGCGACCCACAAATTGAGCAGATTGGCATGGAAGTGACAATGCGTCACGAGCGGAAACAGGGGCGTGTTCCTGAAGATGTCGCTGCAGAGAATTTTGGCTTTGATGTGCGTTCAACCGACTCGGCAGGTGTCAAACGCTACATTGAAGTCAAGGCACGGGCTGGACAGGGTGCAGTGGTTTTGACACAAAACGAGTGGTTCAAAGCACAGCAGTTTCAATCTGACTATTACCTCTATGTTGTACTCAACGCTGCAACCCAGAAACCTGAACTCCGTATCATTCAGAATCCTGCCGAACAAACACAACCAGAAGAAAAGATTGAGGCAGTTCGGTATCAGATTTCTCTGAACGAAATTCGGGAAAAAGGTGTAAAGTATTCTGGAGAAAGCAATATACTGTGACATCATGCAGGATGTGTCAAGACAATACCAATCAATTTAAGAGGTTTCGGACTTTACTATGGACTTGATTTCTTTTCGCGTTACTATGTACAAAGGAATCCTTGACTCTGAATGGGTCGAAGTGAATCCACTAACCGTGCTTGTTGGTAAAAATGAATCAGGAAAAACCTCCCTTCTAAAGGCACTTCATAAACTTAATCCTTACAATCCCGAGCCTTACATTATAGCAAAGGAATGGCCCCGTGGCCGCCGGCGAGAGCAGAACAAACAACAAGTAGTCTGTCAAGCAAAATTTCGACTTTCAAATCAAGAAAAATCTGATCTCACCCAAATTACCGAGAATACAACATTTCCGAATACCATAAAAGTGTCGCGAAATTATGCAGGAGATTTGAAGATAGACTTTGAGGGGGAGATTTTCTCGAATAAACGTCACCCAAACGATATTGATAAAGCTTTGAATATCCTGCCGCAGCTTCAAGAGGAGTTTGGGGACCCATTCAAACAACGTGTTGAGGCATGCATCAAAGAAGTAAGGCTTTTAGCACATGAAGAACGATTCTCTGAGTTAATAGAATTAGTACAAAAACACGTAACGTTATTACAATCGGTACTATCGCCAACGGAACCACCGCAGGGGATCGAGAATAATTTTATCAGTCAGTACCTTGCCAGTCTTGAACAGCTTATCCAGACACTTGAACCGTTACCCTCTATTCAATCAAAAGTTCATGAATATGTCCGTAATCATTTACCCACATTTATCTACATGGATGATTATAGGATTTTTAGGGGAGCTGCACAACTTGATGAGATTAAATCTCGCCAAGTTAACAATCGTTTGACAGAAGAAGATAAAACTTTTTTAGGAATCCTAAGTTTATCTGGTCTTGACTTAGAAAGGTTGATTCGATTTGGACAGGGCGATATAGAAAGCACTGAACAACGACAATACGATCTAGATGATGCTGCTGCTACTCTAACAAGCACGATTTCAGGACGATTTCGTCAACGTCGTTATGAAGTTACTTACCGAGCTGATAGTCAGCGTTTCTTTACCTTTGTAAAGGATGATCGTGATCCAGCTCTCATTCAACTGGAGGAGCGATCAAAGGGCTTTCAATGGTTCTTCTCTTTTGACCTCATGTTCATGCATGAGAGTGAAGGAACCTTTGAGAGGTGTGTTATTCTTCTGGATGAACCCGGGCTCCATCTTCATCCAGAGGCACAGAAAGACTTACTTCTTCGACTTGAGCACTACGCCAAGGGGAACACGCTGCTCTATACGACGCATCTTCCATTCATGATAGACTTAAACCATCCGGCCCGAATCCGAGTCCTGAAGGAACAAGATAACGGTATTGTTGTTACAAGAAATTTCGCTGAAGGGCCTCCGGAAGCAAGATTTGTGCTTCAAGCAGCACTCGGAATGGATGCTTCACAGAGCCTTCTCTTTGCCAAACGTAATCTTGTTGTAGAAGGTGTTAATGACTACTACATTCTAACTGAGTTATCAAACCTATTGCAACAAGATGGCAAGAAAGGACTGCCTGAGGATGTCCGGATTACACCAGGAGCAGGGGCTTCTCAAGCTGTTCATGTTACGACCCTCATGATTGGACAGAACCTCAGCGTTGTTGTTCTATTTGATTCTGATAACGCGGGGCGAGATGCGCGGGATAAACTTGTTAAGAATTGGGTTACGCGGTATACAACAACTGATACTGAGGTTATTCTGTTGGGCGATGCTGTAGAGGCAGGAGGTGATTTCGCGCTTGAAGATCTTTTCCCTGAGGATTTTATGACAACTATCGTTAAGGAATCTTACGGTATGGAACTTGCGAGGGCCAATGTAGGTGAAATTAAGTTGCAAGGCGAAGGTATGTTCTGGGAGAGAATCAAGCGTTTCATGGGAGAAAAAGAGATTAAAATCAACAAGGGCCCTATAACAACGCTGTGGCGGAAAAAACTCATTGATATGAAAGATTTTACTGAGTTGCCCAACGAAACTCAGAAGAAATCTATTAAGCTTTTCCAGACAATTCGCGAGGCTTTTGGTGAAGAATAATCCAATAACTGGTTGGTTCGTAGTAGTGCGATTTATCGCACGTCAAAGATTCAACATTATATGCATTCTCCGACAATTGCATTGCAATTTTTGTGCGTCTTTGGTATGTTGTAATTTCTAAGTTGTATTGCCATGTTACAAACCTATGGTTGTTGAATAGTGGAGTCGAGAAAACAACTGAACCCTCACGAAAAGGATACTGAATGAACGAAGACAAACGCCTAATCGAAGAAACCTTTCCTGTTAAAGAAGTCTCTACCGAATCCGCTCACGAGAAAAATATACGCCGCGGACACATTTCTACCCTCCACACTTGGTGGGCGCGCCGCCCGTTTGCTGCATCACGTGCGACTGCCTACGCTGCCTTGATTCCCCCGCCAAAAGATATTGATGAGTGGAATCGAAAGCGGGATTTCATCAGGGACCTCTCAAAGTGGGAAAATTCCTTAAACGGTCATCTGATTAAAAGAGCACAGAAGGAGATCCTTGAAGCCAACGACGGTATTCCACCAAAAGTTCTGGATCCTTTTGGTGGCGGAGGATCAATCCCACTTGAGGCACTTCGACTCGGGTGTGAAACCTATTCCAATGATCTCAATCCTGTTGCTGTTCTAATTCAGAAATGCACGCTGGAATATCCACAAAGGTATAGTAGTTCATTTAGCAGCACATCGAGGAAACCTTTATTGGAAGATGTTAAAAAATGGGGAAACTGGGTCCTTGTAGAAGCAAAGAAAGAATTAGGCAGATTTTATCCTGAGGAAAGAGATGGTTCAATTCCAGTTGGCTATATTTGGGCGAAAACTATTCCATGTCAAAGTCTTTCTTGTGAAATTGAGATTCCTTTGATGAAGCAATTTTGGTTGTCAAACAAAAAAAGAAAAAAAATTGCCCTTTTCCCTTACCTTGAAGATGGTAGTGTAAAATTTAAAATTGTTGGTGATGGTTACGAGGATAAGCCTGATAATTTTAATCCGACGAAGGGAACTATATCACGGTCTGTAGCGGTATGTGCATGCGGTGCTACAGTGGACGCAAAAATAACGCGAAAACTGTTTCAAGAAGGAAAAAGTGGGCAGCGCATGATCGCAATTGTTGAGCACAAACCCGGTACACGGGACAAATATTACAGAGTGGCCACGGAGGAAGATTTAGAAATTTTCCATGAGGCAGAAGAATATCTTGCAGAGAAACAGAACAGACTGTTAATGGCCTGGGGTATGAATCCGGTACCTGATGAAGAGCTCCCACTTATGAGTGGTGTATTTAATGTTGCTATTTATGGGATGAATCAGTGGGGCGATCTTTTCAATTCAAGGCAGAAACTAGCCTTAGTTACGTTTGTAGAGAAGGTGAAAGAAGTATATCAAAAGTTAGTGGCGGAAGAGATTGATAGTGAGTATGCAAAGGCAGTGGTAAGTTATTTGGCTTTAATCTTAAGTAGACATTCAAGTTATAATTCGACTTCGTGTTGGTGGGAACCTCTGGGTGAGAGATGTTTTAATGTTTTTGGGAGACAGGCACTCCCTATGGTTTTTGATTATTCGGAGCAAAATCCTTATGGAATTTTGACGGGAAATTGGTTACGTCAAGTTGAAATTACTTCTGAAATTCTCTCACATTTGAGTTCAACGCTTTTCCAGCAAAGTGCCATAGTTACACAGTCTTCTGCTACTGCTATTCCCTATCCTAATGAATTTTTTGATGCGGTTTTTACTGATCCACCATATTACAACAGTGTCCCGTATGCGGATCTATCTGATTTTTTTTACGTCTGGCTTAAGAGAACAGTTGGTGATCTGTATCCGGAACTTTTTTCAACACCTCTTGCTCCAAAGAATCAGGAAATTACAGAAATGGCAGGGTGGGATTCAAGAAGGTATGCTCACAAAGATAAGAGTTTCTTTGAGGAACACCTCAAGCAATCTTTTCAGGAAATCTATCGTGTGTTGAATCCTAACGGCGTGACTATTATTGTCTATGCCCATAAGTCTACGGAAGGGTGGGAGACACTGATTAACTCTTTGTTGGATTCTAATCTCGTTGTGACCGGGGCTTGGCCCCTGTCTACGGAAATGAAAACTCGACTAGGTGCTAACGAATCAGCTACCTTGACCTCCTCAATCTATATCGTCGCTCGGAAGATGGAACGCCACCCGACAGGTTTCTACAATGAAGTTAAAGAAGAGATGACAGCATACCTAAACACTAAACTCCACCGACTCTGGGAAGAAGGGTTGGGTGGTGCTGACTTCTTTATCGCTGCTATTGGATCGGCGATTGAGATATTTGGTAAGTACGAAAAGGTAATAGACTTTGAAGGAGAAGTTATCCGGGCAGATCGTCTCCTTGATGATGTCCGGGAGATTGCCACCGATTACGCTGTACGACAGATTCTGCACAACGGATTCGCCGGTGAAATCTCCTATCTTACCCGTTTCTACGTCCTCTGGCGATGGGAATACGGCGAAGCGCGGGTGCCTTTTGACGAAGCGCGAAAGTTGGCACAGTCCTGTGGAGTTGATCTTGCGCAAGAGTGGGGTGGGAGCAGCTTTATCAAGAAAGAGAAGCAATTTATTAGAGTTCTCGGGCCGCAAACGCGCATGCTTGACGACCTGTCTAACACTGGAGAGTTAATAGACATCCTGCACAAGGTCCTATTACTGTGGGAAAAGAGCCAACGTGATGAAATGCTTCAGGTTCTTAGAGATAGCGGTTTTGGGGACACCGAGGCGTTCTATCGGGTCGCGCAAGCTATCTCTGAAACACTTTCCCTTGAAAGCAAAGAAAAAAAGTTACTTGACGGTTTCCTTGCCGGACGTGAAAGAGTCAGAGAACAGATGGGACAAGGACGGCTCTTTTAGGCGTGTTAGCAGATGTTTCAGAGAAGGAATTCAAGATGGAAAATCAAAAAATTCTCAGCAAAGAACTTATCAAACAGATGCTTGTAGACAATCGGAAAACCTTGCAGAAATACGGGGTCAAACGAATCGGTTTGTTCGGCTCTTACGTGCGAGGGACAGCAACCGCCGCAAGCGACATTGATTTCCTCGTTGAACTCGAAAGAGTCACTTTTGACGATTATATGGGATTGGCTGTTTTTCTGGAAGATCTATTTGAGAAGGACGTTGACCTTGTGACCCCCACGTCCATCAAACCGGGGTACAAACCTTATATTGAAAGAGAAGTAGAATATGTCACGGAACTATAACTTATACCTCCAAGACATAGTGGAGGCAGCTGACCGTATCGCATCTTATGTTGAAAGTATGACTCGCAGTGCGTTTGAGGCGGATCAGATGCGGATTGACGCTGTTATCCGAAACCTTCAAATTATCGGTGAGGCTGTCAAGAAGATACCCGATTCTATCCGCGAGAAGTATCCAAGCGTTCCATGGCATAATATTGCAGGGTTAAGAAACCGAGTAATCCATGTATACTTTAATGTTAACATGGATGTAGTTTGGGATGCGGTACAGGCCAAGCTTCCGCCGCTGAAAACGCAAATTCAACGAATCCTTAAGGAGAAAAGCGAATGATGCCATTTCACGCAATCGCTGTGGCGCACCCTGATATATTGAAGCGCGAACGCGGACCGCATGTATTCGCTGCGGACCTGTGGGAGGTCTTCAAGGGGACAGCACCGGATGAATACAGCGATCCTACGCAGTTTTCTCAGAAAACCCATGAAACTGCGGGACTCAAGCACCTGCTTTCAGTTATTGAAGGGAGACTTAAGGGGCAGAGCGGTGACCCTGTCATTCAACTACAAACCCCTTTTGGTGGCGGTAAAACCCATGCGTTGATTGCGATGTTTCACAAAGCAAAGGAGTGGAAAGCACAAAAAGCAGTGATTGTGGGGACACCCATGCGTGCAAATGATACGTTGTGGGCGGTGTTGGAAAAGCAATTGACCGGCAAGATAGACCGTTTTGATGGGTTGACCTCACCGGGGCGTGATGCTATCTACGAGCTGCTTTTAGAAAAACAACCCGTGCTTATCCTGATGGACGAGGTGTTGGAATATGTAACCAAAGCCGCTGGTGTTCGGGTGGTGGATAGCACACTCGCAGCCCAAACCGCAGCCTTTATGCAAGAGTTGACCGAGGCAGCTGGTATTTTAGAAAAGGTATCATTGGTTATCACGCTCCCATCGGGCACCATGGAACATTATGACGAACAAGCCCAATATCTATTTGAGCAATTGAGTCATGTGTCGGGGCGTGTGGAGAGGATCTATACCCCAGTGCAAGAGCATGAGATTAGCGAAGTTATCAGACGTAGGCTTTTCTCGTCGATTGATGTCAATGCCGCCGGTAAAGTGATTCAAGATTTCATGGATTACGCCGTTAATGAATCCATGCTGCCTCCCGGGACGGAACCATCAGAATATCGAAAGCGATTTGAAACCACGTATCCATTTCTCCCGGAAGTGATTGACGTATTATACCAACGGTGGGGGAGTTTTCCAAATTTTCAGCGCACGCGGGGGGTCCTGCGTTTATTATCATTCGTGCTTTATTCCATTAGAGAGAAAAGCCTCCCTTATATCACGCTGGCAGATTTCGATCTCAGCGTTCAAGAAATTCGACAGGAATTGCTAAGGCATACAGGTCCAGAATATGACAGTATCATCGCCGCTGACATCACGAGTGCGGTTGCTGGTGCAAAACAGGTCGATGTCGGACTGGGTAATGCCTACAACGGATTCAGATTAGGGAGCCGTTCCGCGACGACTGTTTTTCTCTACTCATTTTCAGGAAAACCGAATTCAGAGAGACGAGGGGCAGATCTGCGAGAGATTAAACGAAATGCTACCACAACAGGAAATCCCTCGGGTGTTGTGGCTGAAGCCGGTGAGCAATTGCGAAGTAAGTTGTTTTATCTTCAACATAATGGAGACAGAACTTATTTTGCTAATCAGCCAAATCTCAACCGGATACTGCAAACTCGAATGGAGAATATTACCGACTCCAAAGTTGACGAACTTGAGGAAATAGTGTTGAAGAATAACCTCTCAGGCAAGAGACTCGATACTTATGTCTGGCAAAAGGACGGTTCAGGTATTCGGGATGAGGCCGAGTTAAAATTAATTATCCTCAAGGCGCGCGACGATGTTCTGATGAAAAACACATTAGAAATGAAGGGAAATACACCGAGAGCGAACCGAAATACGGTTTTCTTTCTTGCTCCTCTTGAACGAGAGAGGAGTGGGTTTTACAACCAACTCCGCAAGGTTATAGCGTATCAGACTATTGAAAATGATAAAACGCTTGCGCTCTCTCCTGAACAAAGCAAGGAAGTTCGGACAGAGCGGAAAAAGGCTGAAGATGGGATAGGCGATATACTGCGCCGCTACTATCGAATCCTGTTTATTCCGACGAAAGAAGGACTAAAAAAAGGTGATTTAGGTGTTCCGACCTACGGCGATACGAAGAAACTCGACGAAATTGTCTATGACAAACTAAAATCAGATGGAGAGATTCTTGAAAGCATTCATCCATTGGCAATTAAAGAACGCTACCTTAAATCCAACGAGTCTGTATCTACCGAACAACTCTCTCAATCCAGTGCAAAGACCCCAGGAGAGGCGCGGGTCATCGGTCAAGACCCTTGGGAATCCGGAATTCGCCAAGGGGTAGAACAAGGACTGTTCGGATTGGGTGAATTGGAAGACGGAAAGCCTATCTGCCGATATTTCAAGAAATCTCCACTATCAATAGTTCTTGCTGGAAGTGAAGTGATAATCAGGGAAGACATCTGCCTCGCCCAACAGGAAGCAAGAGAAACGGAGGGACGAGAAGACAGTGATGTTACTTATCCATCCGGAGGCACTCCTACACCAGATATTACAGAAAATGAAGATAGCGGTGGCAGACCAAACGCTGATTCGTCCTCACCAGAGCCAGCCGGATGTAAAGAGGTTCACTTGCAGTTCACTGTACCAAAGGGTCAGGTGGCGGGACTTATGGGAGTGATGCATTTCCTCCAATCGAATTTCGATAACCTACAAATTGATCTGCGTGCAACTGGTGGTGAAATGTCCGAGCAGGATTATGAGAATAAAATCAGAGAAGCGTTTGCCCAATTGGGCATTGATTTAGATGAGTAAAGATAACTGCGCCTCCGCGCTGTCCAAAATCGGACAGAGCGCATATTTGACAATTTTCCACGATGTATTAGAATGTTTAATCAATTTTAATATCAAACATATCTACCAACAGGAGGACGCTATGTTTAACCGAACAATCCAGTCTATCTATAGATTCTTAACATTGAGTTTCATACTTGCGATCGGTTTGGTGTTTCTTTCTCATAGTGGGCATACCGCAGAACCTGAAGTCTGGTTTTCATTCAAAGGGGAAGATGCGAATGTTGCTGAAGATGCCAGCGGAAATGGCAATGACGGTGTGATTATCGGGGGTGCCCAGCGGGTGCCGAGTAAAGAGGGCGTATTTGGGATGGGAATGGAGTTCGGTGATAACAAGGAGGACTTTATTGAATTTGATTACTTGATGCCCAATCCCGGCACGCTTGGATTCTGGTTTAAACCGTATTGGGACGGTGCGGGTGACGGAACCTATAGGTTATTCGATGCAAGCACGGTTGCGCTCTCCTTCTCCATTGGAAAAGGCACCTTAGTAGGGCAACGCGAAACCGATTTCGTTTTCTTGATAGAGAGTGCTCTGGATATAGATGCACTGATGACTATTCCCGCTCCTGACGTTGTTAAGAAAGATGTGTGGATGCACGTAGCAGTGACTTGGAATTTTGAAGATGACGCTTTCTTATACATTAACGGTGAGGAAGTCGCGACAAAGGCTGGCATCGGACCGTTCCCTGAATTTCATAGACCGCCGAGGCTTGGTGGCAATAACAAGTTTAATTACAGAGTCGCTGCATCGGGTGCTAACGGTATTATTGATGAATTTGCCATTTACGGTGAGGCTTTATCGGATAAAGATATCCAGACGGAGATGGACCTCCGTGTCTCCGATGTTGAACCTGACGGTAAACTTGCTGTTACTTGGGGTAGGCTAAAAATTCAGTGATAACAGTCTTCAAATTATTGCGTGCTGTTAGAGAGGTAACAGTGTTTGTAGTAGTGCGATTTATCGCACGTTCTGAACTATACAAAACTCTTACAAACGCCTCCACCCCAAATTCACTCATAATCCTCCAACTCATCCCGCAGCCGTTGCAATTCCGCTTTCAATTCCACAACAACCCCCGCATACGCCGGGTCTGCGTAGACATTATGCATCTCGTGCGGATCCTTCTCTAAATCGAACAGTTCCCATTCTGGCGGTGTAGAACGGTTAATCGCTCCGCCTGACCCCAGTGCTTCACCGTAATAGTAGATAAGTTTATAGCGTTCCGTCCGCACACCATAATGCGCCGGGATATTGAAATGCGCCAGATGCATCCAATACCGGTAATACATGGATGTCCGCCAATTTGCGGGCGTTTCACCCGCCAAAGATGTTCGGAGGCTATGTCCCTGCATATCCTCTGGAATTGATATACCTGCGTAGTCGAGCAGCGTCGGTGCGAAATCGACGTTTAAGGCAATCTGTTCGCTAACAACTTCCGCTTGAATCTCGCATGGATACCGCACCAACAACGGAATTCGCATCGATTCTTCGTACATGAACCGTTTGTCATACCAACCGTGATCCCCCAAGAAGAATCCGTGATCTGCAGAATAGACGACGATTGTGTCTTCCGCCAAACCTTCCTCGTCCAGATAATCAAGCAGTCGCCCAACGTTTTCATCAATAGCGTGAGCGCAACGCAGGTAGTTCTGCATGTAACACTGATAGTTCCACCGTTTCAAATCGTCGCCTTCCAAACCTTCAGGTGTCGGTTCCGGCAGATGGTTTTTCCGTTGCATGATACCGACTTGTGCCGTGTTCATTGCGGCACCCGCTGCCCGATTTTTGTAATCATCATTGAAAGTCGGTGGTTCAGGGATTTCGTCTGTATAGAGGTGTCGGTGCTTCGGATTCGGGAAAAACGGATCGTGTGTCGCTTTATAGGTCGTCATCAGGAAAAACGGCTGCTCTGCTTCCCTGTTTTGTAGCCAGTTTAACGAACTGTCCGTCACGATGTCTGCAGAGTATCCGTTGAATTTTTTCCGTTCCCCCATCTCAATCATTTCAGGGTCAATGTGCGCACCTTGTACGGGAAATACGTTCCAATAGTCGAATCCGTGCGGATCGCTAACACCTCCATGTCCGAGGTGCCATTTCCCGACAATCGCTGTCTGGTATCCGTCTGCATGCAACATTTGTGCGACTGTCTGCTCTTGTGTGTGGTCAATCGTGTCCGCGAGGGTTTTGATGCCGGTTTTGTGGCTGTATTTTCCAGTGAGGATAGAACCTCTCGCCGGTGTGCAGATCGCGTTCGTGCAGAAGCAGTTGTTGAATCGCACTCCCTCATTGCCAATCCGGTCAATGTTCGGGGTACGATTCATCTCGTTTCCATAGCAGCTAATCGCGGGTGCAGCATGATCATCGGATACAATGAGGAGTATATTGGGTCTCTGAGTCGTTGGCATGGTTTATTCCCACGGTTTAAGAATGATCTTGGAGCTTTCGTGAGATGCAGAGGTTTCAAACGCCTGTTGAATCTCACTCATCGGAAAGATATTACTAATGAGCAGATCGAGGAGCGGTGAACCTTCGATGACCCTCATCAATCCGGGAAATTGACTCAAGTTATAGTGCCAGGCGCCAGCGAGCCGTAACCCTTTGCCGATGAGATCCGGACTGACATGGATAACGGTGTCGTTTCCGCCACTTTGTCCGACGAAGGCGATGGTGCCCCGTCTACGCGTCGCATCGATACAGAGTCTATGTGCTTGGACGTTCCCTGAACAGTCGAGGGCAAAATCGACACCGCGTCCATCTGTTGTGAGATCGCGAATCTGGTCGACTGCATCTTCATCTGTGGGATTGATAACCGCTGCGGCTCCCATCTGTTTTGCGCGTTCGACACGCCACGGAATCAGTTCCGCCGCGATAACTTTCGCACCACGGAAGCGGGCATTGGTAATCGCACCGAAACCGACGGGACCGATCCCCGTGATGAGCACTGTGTGCGTCGCGTTGAGTCCCATCTCGTCAAAGGTGCGATACGACGGACCCAAGGCGCAACATGCCAGGGAGGCGTGTTCGTAAGAGACCCCGTCTGGAATCCTCGGAAGCAACCAAGACGGCTTGACGATATACTGTGCCATCGTCGCACTCCCATAACGGGAACCGGTGAATTCCTCGAAATTGTAGTTGTTTTCACAGTGGATGTAATCCCCATCGGTGCAAAGCATACATTTCCCACACGGGTATTGCGGCATCACGACCACTCGGTCGCCGACCTCTACTTTTCCCGGTTGTGCAATATCAACAACCTCCCCCGCCGCTTCGTGTCCAAGCCAATCGCTTTTGTGCCCGTGTTCAAAAGCGTGGTATTCATTACACATCGGGGATGCGTGAATTTTCACAACCACCCAATCCTCTTTCGGTGTGGGGTCTGGAACGTCAATCAATCCTGCCTGGTGTTCACCTAAAATTGCTGCTACTTTCATAGTTACTCCTCATTTTTTTCCGAAAAATATAAAAGTATTTCGGTTAAACCTCCGCACATTTTAGCATAGATTGCTCTGTGAAGCAAGTGGAGATTCTATAAAAACTTTGCTTGACAAAATTGGCGAAAATCTGTTTAATAATAGAGGCGGATATAAACAATTACCGCATGCTTTAGGATGCGGCTTGTAGACCGATATGCCAAAGCACGCGAAGAACGCCATGTTTGCGGCATACTATAATTTAATCTATTTGCAAAAGGAAAATCAGATGAAAATAGAACAACGACTTGAAGAATTAGGTATCGAGCTTCCGGAGCCAGCGGTACCCGTAGCGAATTACGTCACAACCGTGCAGACCGGTAATATTATATTTACTTCGGGACATGGACCTGGGAACGGGGACGGTCCAATCTATAAGAGCCAACTCGGTACGGATGCCACGATTGAAGAAGGCTACGCCTCGGCGCGCCAGGTAGCGATTTGCTTGCTAAGTACCCTCAAACACGCACTCGGAGATCTTGACCGAATCAAACGCGTCGTCAAAGTGGTCGGGTTCGTCAACTCAGCACCCGATTTCACCGACCAGCCTGCCGTTGTTAACGGCGCATCCGATTTTTTCGTCGAAGTGTTCGGCGATAAAGGTAAACATGCTCGCTCCGCAGTTGGTATGGTGCAGCTCCCCGGTGGGATTCCTGTTGAAGTTGAGATGGTTGTTGAAATTGAAGACTAACCGCCTAAAAAAAGAAGGGGACAATGGCACTTCAAATTGTTAAACCGCGGATACGCGGGTTTATCTGTACCAACGCCCATCCCGTTGGGTGTCTGACGAATGTACAAAACCAGATTGGTGAGATTAAACAAGGCATTCCACACAAAGAAACTGGTATGAATGCGCTTGTCGTCGGTGCATCGACGGGATATGGGCTCGCCTCTCGTATCGCTTTGACGTACGCTTACGGTGCCAAAACGCTTGGGCTCCTCTATGAACGTCCACCTGATGACAGACGCACCGCAACGGCGGGTTACTACAACACCGCAGCCTTCTATCAGCAGGCAACAACAGACGGGATTTACGCGGACAGCCTCAATGGAGACGCGTTTTCCAATGAGATGAAAGCAGAAGCCATTAATCGGCTTAAGGTAGACTTCGGGAAAGTAGACATCCTCGTCTATAGCATCGCCGCGCCACGTAGAATCCATCCAAACACAGGAACTTCACATCAATCCGTTCTCAAACCGATCGGTGCGTCCTATACAGGAAAGACGATTGATCTGAACCGTGAAGTTATTACGTCTGTAACAATTGACCCCGCAAATGAGCAGGAGATCGCCGATACAATCGCCGTGATGGGCGGTGAAGATTTAGAGATGTGGGTTGACGCGTTAGCTGATGCTGATTTGCTCGCGCCGGAAGTGACGGTCGTCGCCTATACCTACATCGGGAGTTCCTTAACCTGGCCGATTTACCGAGATGGGACTATCGGTAGAGCAAAAGACGATTTGAAGACGCGTGTGGACGCACTTGATGAACGACTCACGAACCAACTCGGGGGCAGTGCTTATATTTCGGTGAACAAAGCCGTCGTTACGCAAGCCTCCGCGGCAATTCCTGTTGTACCACTTTATGTCAGCATCCTCTATGACATTATGAACGCCAAGGGTATCAACGAGGCACCCATTGGGCAGATGAAACGGCTTTTCTCGGAGCATCTCGGACCCGAACTGCAACCCCAACTTGATAATGAACGCTATATCCGTCTCGATGACCGTGAGCTACAGTCTGAGGTGACCGACGCAGTAACCGAGCGTTGGGAGCAAATTGACACCGACAATTTCCATGAACTCTCTGACTATGCCGGTTTCAGGCGACGTTTCCGAAACCTTTTTGGGTTTGAGGTTGAAGGTGTGGACTACGATGAAGCGGTGGAAACGGAATTAGTGTTTTAGAAATAGCGGCTGCGGAGACACACCGATGAGCGAATATCAAACATGGCGCGAGTACCTAATTGAGAAACTAACTACCGACCATGAAAGGGCGATTGATTATCTTGATGTGGCACTTGAGGAATATCAAGTTGATAGAGATGCTCGTTTATTCTTCATTGCCCTTCGGACTGTCATAGAATCACAGGGTGGGATCGCGGAAGTTGCTAAGCAAGCCGGTATTAAGGCACAATGCCTCTCGGATATGCTTGCAAGCGACGAAGCACCGCGTCTGGATGTGCTTATCACGATTCTTGCTGCCCTCGGATGCCGGCTGTTGATTCAACCCTTAGAGCCGATAGAACCTAATGCTGAACTCACTGCAGCAGAAACCTCAATAGTGGCATCAGAAATATCATCCCCCAGTTCTGAAGTTTCAGTAGAAAAAAGATGAATTGTTACGCAGAAACCTTTTAACCGACAACCAACAACTGAAAACTGATAACTATTCTAAAGGAGAAACCTATGACGCAACCAATTCAGGTTACGGTCTGGAATGAATTTAGACACGAAAAGACAAACGAATTCATTGGTGGTCTCTACCCCAATGGGATTCACGGTGCGATTGCGGATGGGCTTGACAAAGCCGGCGGTTTCAAAATTCAGACCGCGACGTTAGATGAACCCGAACACGGCTTAACTGACGACGTTCTCACAAACACGGATGTTTTAATCTGGTGGGGACACGCCGCACACGGTGCCGTTGATGACGCTATCGCTGCGAAAGTTCGCGCCCGTGTGTTGGACGGCATGGGACTTATCGTCCTCCATTCTGCACACTATTCTAAACCCTTCACCGGTTTGATGGGGACCTCGTGTAGCCTCAAATGGCGGGAAGCCGCTGAAAAAGAACGGCTTTGGGTGATTGAGCACGGACACCCGATTGTCGAAGGTTTGGGTGAATACTTTGAAATCGAACACGCTGAGATGTATGGCGAACCCTTTGATATTCCTGAACCCGATACACTCATTTTTGTCAGTTGGTTCCCCGGCGGTGAAGTCTTCCGAAGTGGATGCTGTTACTATCGCGGACGAGGCAAAATCTTCTATTTCCGTCCGGGTCATGAGACCTACCCGATCTATTACGACGAGAACGTTCGGCATGTCATCGCAAACGCTTCGCGGTGGGCGGCCCCGGGTAATGCCCCGACACCGGTCTTTGGGAACGCACAACCGTTAGAGCCTTTGGAATAGGATATATAGAAGTGAGCGGGTCTCTGAGCCCGCTCATTTCATTGGGTAATCTCTATGCAGACAGAAGAAAACCGAAGTCCTGAACCTGTCGATATTCCACCCGTTACGGGTCCTTATGCTGAACCGTGGTCATTGAAAAAGATAATGGCACTCGCTGCCGTGTTTGGACCCGCGGCGATTGTTGCTTCTGTGAGTATCGGCGCAGGTGAAACGATTGTTGTCGTTCGAGCAGGGGCGTGGGCAGGTTATAACTTGCTCTGGCTTGTGCTCCTCAGTTGTGTGGTCAAAGGTATCTTTGTCACGTATCTACTTGGGCGTTATACCGCAGTCAGCGGCGAATATATCGGGCACCGGCTCGTCAAGCTGCCTGGACCGCGGGGATGGCTTCTCATCGGGATTGTCATTTTTGAAATGGTAGGTGCCCCTTTAGCGTGGGTGCCAATTGGAAAACCGTGCGGCGCGTTGCTCCATCATCTATTCAGGGACGCACTGCCTTCTGGGCTCTCGCAACCTGTTTGGGAAAACCTCATCACGTCCTGTTTCATCACCCTTGCCCTCCTTTTTGGTTTGCGTATCTCCTTTGAAAGGCTCGAAAAGCAGCAACTCATTATATGCGCCATTCTTGTTGTTGGAACTATCATCGGCACTTTAATGGTGCGTCCTGACTTAGGCAAAGCCGTTGTCGGGAGCCTCCGCTTTGGACATCTGCCTGAATTTCCCGAATGGGCACCGCAGGATGCAGTTGAGAACCCGTTATTGACAATGGCGACAGCATTCGGTTATGTCGGCGGATCTGTGATGGGGTATATCGTCTACGCCAATTGGGTCGGCATCCACCGCTGGGGTATGACATCCCATCAGAACATTGCGGATGTGCGCAGACTCGCCGGTGAGCGTGATAGAATCGATTACCTCCCTGAGCAACCTGAACAGGTAAGTCAACTCCGTAAAATCCTTGCGCCGCTCCGTTGGGATATCGGCATGGGTGCGATCGTCCTCTTCATTGTGACGGGGGCTTTCATGATTTCAGGTGCAGCTGTCCTGTATGGCATGCAAAGCACCTTTGAAGGGTGGAGTTTGCTGACCGATCAGGCGAGCGTCTGGCAAAATATTCACGGCTCACTCGTCTGGGTGTATTATATCTGTATCATCGTCGCATTGTGGGGAACCCTGCAGGCACTCCCAGAGATTTATGCCCGCGTGATGCAGGAGTTCTTTCAGGCGATCTGGCCCCAACACCAATGGAGTTACGGGACGCTTCGCAAATGGATTTGTCTCTATATCTTTATTACGACGATGGTGCTCATCTGGTTGAATATCCCGTTTGACATCTTGACGCAGATTGCCGGGTTTATTTTGGCGAATTTTTCAATTGCTGTAATGATGCTTGCTGCGTTATATCTGAACGCTAAACTGCCGCGTGCGTATCGGACGAAGTCGTTTATGTTCGTCGGTGCGCTTATTTCGGCAGGTGTGCTTATTGCGTTCGCTGGAATTAGTGGTTGGGGGTTGTACGTCAAAATCTCCAAACTTCTCAGCGGATGGCTCTGATTAAGATTGCCTCCTTTCACGTAAAGGTATAAAATACCGTCAATAACCCTGAATCTTCAGAAGGAGATGGAACATGGCAGACATCAAAGATAAACTCGCGCAACTACAGGAAGAAGGTTTCGTTTTAATAGAGGGCGCGTTATCTCCAGAGGAGACGGAACAGATCCGTCAACGCATCAATTATGCACGTGAAATGGGGTGGGAAGAGGGCTTAAACGCCGTTGGGAACATGTGGTTTGATACCCTCTTGGATCGGGAACCCGATACCTACGATCCACTCGTTGGGCATCCCAGTGTCCGCCCCTACTTGGAAGGGTTAATGGGTAAGCAGTGCCAACTCCGAAGCCTACGGGCGCACATCAATCCGGGGCCGTATCTCCAAGAGTGGCACATGGATTTTTACGGCTACTGGCAGGAGAAGCGATACGTCGAAGAACATCCGTTTGCGATGGCACCTGTAGGAATTAACACAACGTTCTATTTTCAGGACAACGATCCCGGTGAGGGACACCTCAAGTTCATCAAAGGCGGGCATCTGTCAGAACCGCCGCACCTCTACCCGTTAGATCGCCCCAAATTTGAAGCATGGTGTGAGGCGCAAGAACACGTGATCCTGCATCCGAAAGCCGGTGATTGTGTCCTGTTCATCAATCACATTCCACACCAAGGTGCGAAAGAGCGCGACGATATGGAACGGAGCAACGTTGTGTGTCATTATCAGGTAACCCCGATGTATGAAGGCGTTTGGCACGTTTCTCGCCCGCGTGGGTATCAAGGCACATTCCCCTTCGCTTAGAGAGATGTCTTATTTTTCAAGGGCGGGTGTGTTTACATCCGCCTCTGTTGTTTAACGGACCAACTTCTATAGAACCGGAGGATACTCATGCATAACTTTTGGCGAAACTTGCAAACTGAAATAGGTGCTATCGGAATGATGTGCTTATGTGCTGTGTGTCTGATTGGGAGTTTCCAGAGCGTTGGTACAGCTGCGGAACTCGAAGGTTTAGTCGTCTACTTTGCTTTTGAAGAAGGGGCGGGTAAAACCGCCAAAGATCTCTCTGGGAACGGACAGGACGGGAAATTAGAGGGTGATACGTCGTGGACCGATGGCAAATTCGGAAAAGCGGTTAATTTTGGCGGAAAGGATGGGATTGTTCGGGTTGAACATTCCGATGCGTTTGAATTTACCGATGGCATTACAATCGCCGCTTGGATTAATCCAACTTTGAAAGCGGGACCGGGTACATGGCAACTTATAGCGGCTAAAGGACCCGATGTGCAAGAATTTTTCGAGGTGCTCCTCCATCCAGATGGTTTTATATGGATGGGATGGAAGTTGACGGGTGGACGTAATGTCCCCGCACAGAGTCCCCGCGATGTCGTCAAAGATAAGTGGCAACACGTTGCCGTTTCGTTTCAGAGTGGAAAGTGGTGGACCGTCTATCTTGATGGTGAGGTTTTAATAGATTACCCCAAGACTGGGGACAAATTAGTTCCGATTGATGCGCCACTTATGCTTGGCACTGAGGAACCACCGGCACTCAACCGCTACTATAATGGGATTATTGACGAATTCGCGCTCTTTAACCGTGGACTCTCACAGGATGAGATTAGAGAAATTCAAGGGGATATCCAAACCATTTTGGCAGTTGACCCTGATGCGAAACTGCCGACAACATGGGGGCTGCTTAAACAGAAATATGGTGTTCACGGTAAGCCAAATTGACTTGTGAGATTACGTCCTTTTTATATCCGTGCCAATTTGGCAGACATTTAGTAGGAATTTCCACTATTTCAAGCAATGATTATTGGCACGGATATTGCACACTATTTAGCAAATAAAGGCGTATTGTCAGTCTGCTTTTTGGTCAGCAAGTGCGGTAGCGATTATTTAACTATATTATGAACTTTACGACTACGATCTCGGTGTCATTCATACAAAGGAGAAATTAGAAATGAGTAAAGTCATTGGAATTGATTTAGGTACAACAAATTCGTGCGTAGCCGTTTTAGAAAGCGGTGATGCCAAAGTCATCGAAAATACGGAAGGGAATCGGACGACCCCCTCTGTCGTCGGTTTTACCAAAGAGGGAGAACGCCCCGTTGGACTCGTTGCTAAAAGACAAGCGATCACGAACCCTCAAAATACAATTTTTTCGATTAAAAGGTTCATGGGGCGGAAATTTAACGAAATCGGTAATGATGCATCCCGCGTTCCTTATGAATTAAAAGCCGATACGGGCGGCGATGTCGCCGTAAACATTGACGGAAAAGATTATTCGCCACCTGAAATTTCCGCTATGGTTTTGCGGAAGATGAAGGAAACTGCTGAGGCGTATCTCGGTGAAGATGTTACGAAAGCAGTAGTCACTGTTCCTGCTTACTTCAATGATTCCCAACGTCAGGCAACCGCGGATGCTGGTAAAATCGCCGGGTTGGAAGTCGAGCGAATTATCAATGAGCCGACCGCTGCATCCCTCGCTTATGGTCTCCAGAATGAAGGCGACAAAAAGATTGCTGTTTATGACCTCGGTGGTGGGACGTTTGACATCTCTATTCTGGAAATAGGCGATGGCGTTTTCGAGGTAAAAAGTACGAACGGCGATACACATCTCGGTGGCGACGATTTCGACCAAGCGGTTATCGACTGGATGGCACAGGAGTTCCTGAGTAGCCAGGGGATTGATTTGCGCACTGATCAGATGGCGCTGCAACGGCTAAAAGAGGCGGCGGAAACCGCAAAGTGTGAACTCTCCAGTACACTCCAAACCGACATCAACTTGCCGTTTATCACTGTTGATGCCAGCGGTCCGAAGCATCTGAACCTGACGCTTACCCGTGCAAAGTTGGAACAAATTACAGATAATTTAGTCCAACGTTCGCTTGAACCCTGCAGGCAGGCACTCGCCGATGCGGAGATGCAACCCGCTGACATTGATGAGATTATCCTCGTTGGGGGTCAGACGCGTATGCCCAAAGTCCAAGAGGCTGTCGAGCAGCTCTTCGGTAAAGAACCGCACAAAGGGGTCAATCCCGATGAAGTCGTCGCTGTCGGTGCCGCAATTCAAGGTGGAGTCCTCGCAGGTGATGAGGAAGTTAAAGATATCCTTTTATTAGACGTTACGCCGCTCTCACTCGGTATTGAAACCCTCGGTGGGATGTTCACACGGTTGATTGACAGAAACACGACGATTCCTACTAAGAAATCAAATGTATTCACAACTGCTGAGAACAATCAGACTGCCGTTGATGTCCATGTCCTCCAAGGCGAACGGGAGCAAGCCGTCTATAACAAAACGATTGGACGGTTCCGATTGGGTGAATTGCCACCTGCGCCGAGAGGCATTCCGCAGATTGAAGTGACCTTCGATATCGATGCAAACGGTATACTGAACGTATCCGCGAAAGATACGGCGACGGGTAAAGAACAAAAAATTACCATTACCGCTTCCTCTGGACTGAGCGAAGCCGAAATTGATCAGATGGTCAAGGATGCCGAAACGCACGCTGAAGAGGATAAGCAGAAACGGGAAGAAGTCGAAACGCGCAACCGTGCGGATTCTCTGGTTTACGAGACGGAGAAAAACCTCGGCGAATTGGGAGACAAGATAGACGACGCTTCCAAGGAGAAGGTGAGCGCCGCTGTTGCTCGTGTCAAGCAGGCGTTGGAATCTAATAACAACGCCGAGATCCAACCCGCAACGGACGAATTAACGCAGGTCTGGCATGAGGTTTCCCAGCTGATATATCAACAGGCAGCAGAGGCAGATCCAGGGGCAGCTGCAGGCGACCCGTCCGCTGCTGAAGCGACAACTGACGCTGCTGATAGCGATGTTGTTGACGCTGAATATGAAGTTGTTGACGAGGATGAGAAGAAGGATAAAAGTTAAGCGGGCCCTCTGAATTGCGAGTCCCTTGGTGTGATATGGGAGGTTTCCACAATGGCTTATAGCAATTGGACTTTAGAATCGGTAGTGCCTACGTTTCAACTTGAAAAAATTGACACCGCCGGTCTGTTTTCTGAAATAGAGCCAGTGACGCCGAGTGAATATCTCACGACTGGATTAGCGAAGAAGGCACCCTTAGCTACGGCTATCGGCACAGAAAAAGCCCGGTCAGAAATGATTGTCGCTGACGTGCTTGTTGACCTCCTTGATCACTCGGATCGCAGCATTAGTTTGTTTTCTGGTATCGACTTCAGCGTTGACGTTGAAAACGGCTTGACCGGTGTGTGCGATTTTTTGGTAAGCCTGTCGCCAAACCAGTTTTATTTAGAGGCACCTGTTATCATCCTTGTTGAGGCAAAGAATACGGATGTGAAACTTGGGCTTGGACAATGTGTCGCCGAGATGCTCGCCGCTCAACGTTTTAATGCCGAAAAAGGGAATGACATCCCTTACATTTATGGGGCTTCTACAACAGGGATAGATTGGGTGTTTCTCAAGTTGGAGGAAAAACGCCTGCACATTGATATGACAACCTACCAAATCGCACAGTGCGACAAACTCCTCGGCATCCTTTCCAGTATGGTCGCACAGAAGGCGTGAGGTTTGCTTAAATTATTAGGACTTACGCATGATAATCTTTTGTAGCATAACCTGTTAGGTTGTGCCACCAGAACGTCTGTGTTTTTCAGGAGGCTCCATCCAACAGAGGGTCCTACAGCCAAAATTGCGTAAGTCCTGTTTATGTTGTTTACACAAGACTTTTGAATATCCTATGAGGAGGAAAAAGCCATGTCTAAACATGACAAAACCGCCCAACACATTGCTAAAAATAAAGGTGTTTCGTATAATAAGGGACCAGGTCCAGATATCAAAACACCCCGTCAAACCATTGAAGTAGAAACGACTAACACTATTGATGATGCTGGTCATCAACTTCAGGGGTTCAGAGGACCTGTTTACGTTGCAGGTGCCGATGATGAAGCAACTCAGGCAGCTTTAGAACGTTACAAAGACACAACGATTGGCGTTATGGATTCTTCAGGGAATATCCTAAAATCGTCGTCACGTAAAAGATCGTAGTAATTTTGATAACAAGGGGTTGCCCACGATAGTAGATTGATAATGAACGAAAAAGAAACGCGTATCAGAAATATAGATCCTCTACTAAAAGAGTCCGGCTGGAGCGATTCAAACAATCCGGACGTGCCATCTTTTAAACGTGAGCATTATTTCACCGATGGAAAAATAAAAGGCGATCAGATACGCGGGAAAGCCAAACGTGCCGATTATCTTCTCTATTACCGACAACCCCACTTTCCCATTGCCGTTGTTGAGGCGAAAGCAGATTACAAACTTCCATCTGATGGCATCCAACAAGCGAAAACCTACGCTAAAATGTTAGGGCTTAATTTTGCCTATTCTACCAACGGCAAACTTTTCGTCGAGTTTGATTTTATAACAGGTGTAGAGTCGAAACTCTACAAAATACCGCAACCATCAGAACTCTGGCACCGGTTGAAAACGGATAAGGGTTTCACTTCACAACAAGAAGAAGATCTTATTCTTTCACCGTTTGACCTCACTGGCGGCAAAACTCCCCGATACTACCAGCAAATTGCGATTAATAATGTCATCTCAGCCATTGTGAAAGAACAAAAACGAATCCTTCTTACAATGGCAACCGGAACAGGAAAAACCACTACAGCCTTCCAAATCTGCTGGAAACTCTGGCAGCAGCGTTGGAATCTGAAACAAGACCCGCGTCGTCCCAAAATTCTCTACCTATCCGATAGAACAATCCTTGTTGATGACCCAATGAATAAAGAATTTGCCGCTTTTGGCGAAGCACGGCATCGGATAGCACATGGCGAAGTTGTCAAAAGCAGGGGCATCTACTTTGCGCTGTATCAATCTATCGGTCCAAGAGATAATAATCCTGGCATCTATCGTGAATACGCAGCGGATTTCTTCGACCTCATTATTGTGGATGAATGCCACCGCGGTTCTGCGCAAGACGAAAGTTTATGGCGATCTGTGCTGGAATACTTTGAGCCAGCGGTACAACTCGGCATGACTGCAACACCCCGTAACGAAGAAACCCGAAATACCTATCTATATTTTGGAAATCCTGTTTATACTTATACGCTTAAACAGGGCATTGAAGATGGGTTTCTCGCACCCTTTAGTGTCCGACACGTTCAGACGACAGCAGATGCACAGGGTTGGCAACCAGTCCCAGGTCAAACCGATCGACATGGTGAAAACATACCTGATAGGTTGTATAATACAGAAGACTTTGATAAAACGCTTGTTCTGAGGCCGCGTACGGAAGCAATTGCGCAGGATCTAACTGACCACTTAAAGGAAGATCCGTACGCTAAGACTATTGTTTTCTGTGTTGACCAAGAACATGCAGACACTATGCGGGAAATCCTTTCTAATCTAAACACGGAGCACGTCCAAAGGCATCCCGACTATGTAAGTCGTATCACCTCTAACGAAGGTAATTTCGGACGAGAACGCCTCAGCCGATTCCAAGATATTGAAGATGATTCTGTTATCATTGTAACTACTTCTAAACTCCTTACTACTGGTGTTGACGCACCAACAGTGAAAAATATTGCTGTTGCGCGCGGCGTTGGCTCAATCGTTGAATTTAAGCAGATGATTGGTAGGGGCACCCGTGTCTGTGAGGAATATGGCAAATTCACTTTTGATATTATTGATTACACAGGAACTTCGTTTAAACATTTTACAGATCTCGATTTTGATGGAGAACCGATAGACGAGGATGAAGAGGTTATAGAAACTGGCGATAAGCAAAACAGAGGTGAAAGAACTGGAACTACTGGCCCATCCTCGGGAGGACAAAAGTTTTATGTTGATGAAGGCACTGTGACGATTGCTGAAGAAGGGGTTTATATCCTGAATCCTGATGGGGGTGAACAACATAAAACGTATATAGAATATGCTGGCGATCAAATCTATTCTCTGTACGAATCCGAATCCGAACTTCGAGAAAAGTGGGTAGACCAGAAATCAAGAAGTGAAATTGTTGAAGGGTTGAAAAGGATCGGTATTGAAAAGGAATTGTTGGCAAAAGAATTAAAGTTTTCTGATGCTGACCCTTTTGATCTATTTTGCAATGTCGCTTTCGGAGTTCCGCTTCAAACAAGAGAACAACGCTCGCAACGAGTACAAACGGATACTGATTTTTTTAAACAGTACAATGTTTTTGGACAGTATGTACTTAGGGCGTTGCTCGATAGATATAGTCAACATGGACCCGATGAACTCAAAATCCCCGATGCTTTACAGGTTCCTCCCATTTCGGATCACGGTAATGTTGTTGAAATCGCTACATCTTTCGGAAATGCGGACCAGCTCCGAGATGCCGTTGCAAAACTTCAGGAGCGAATTTATCAGGCATAATCTGTACCACAAAAGGAAGGTAATATGACACAAAATCCAAAACAGTTAGAACTTTTAGAAAATCCACAAATAACGGCTCAGGAATTGAACGCCCTTATCAAATCTGCTCGTGACATCATGCGTAAGGATAAAGGACTAAACGGTGAGTTGGACCGCATTCCGATGCTAACTTGGATTATGTTCCTTAAATTTCTTGACGACATGGACCGCATTCGGGAGTCGGAGGCCGAACTTGGATGTGAAAATTTTTATCCACTTATTGCGCCACCGTACCGTTGGCGAGACTGGGCAGCAGATGAAGGAGGCATCACTGGAGACGATCTAATAAACTTTATCAACCTTGAAGAAGGCAATCGTCCAAATGGCACTAAGGGCCCAGGCCTTTTCCACTATTTGCGTAACCTCAGTTCTACAGATGGGAAGGGGCGCGAAGAGGTTATTGCAACTGTTTTCAGAGGTATCATTAATCGGATACAATCTGGTTTTCTTCTTAGGGATGTTGTCAACAAAGTCAACAATATTCATTTTGATTCGTCTGAGGAAATGCACACCCTTAGCCGATTTTATGAGACGATGCTTAAAGAAATGCGCGATGCTGCAGGGGATTCTGGTGAAATTTATACGCCTCGACCCGTCGTCAAATTTATTGTTGCTGTAATCAATCTTCAACTCGGTGAAACTGTGCTTGATCCTGCCAGTGGTACCGGCGGTTTTCTCGTTGAAGCATTTACCCACCTTGAAAAACAGTGCCAAACTATTGCTGCTCGCCGGACACTCCAAGAATCGACTGTCTATGGAATAGAAGCTAAACCACTACCCTACCTTCTCTGTCAGATGAATCTCCTTTTGCATGGATTGGAAAATCCACAAATTGACTTTAAAAACTCTCTCAACGTCAAAAGGCTTAACGAAATTGGTGACAGTGACCGATACGACGTTATTCTCACCAATCCACCCTTTGGGGGTGAGGAAGAGGTCAGTGTCAAAAGTTATTTCCCTGCTGATATGCAAACTGCTGAAACCGCCCTACTTTTCCTTCAGATCATCATGCGGAGACTCAAACGTCCTGAACGCAATAGGGGAAAACCGGGACGTGCTGCTGTTGTTGTACCAAATGGAACGCTTTTTGATGATGGAGTCTGTGCTCGTATCAAGGAAGAACTCTTAACCAACTTCAATCTGCACACTGTCGTTCGATTGCCAAAAGGGGTTTTCGCACCATATACCGACATTCCAACGAATCTTCTCTTTTTTGACCGTTCCCATCCGACTAAGGAAATATGGTTTTATGAGGTTCCGCTTCCTGAGGGCAGGAAGAACTATACCAAAACAAAGCCTATGAGATTTGAGGAATTTTCAGATTGCATTAATTGGTTCCACCCGATCGCAGAGAGGAAAGAAAATGAACATGCATGGAAGGTGGACGTTAAGGATGTTTTAAAGTATGATGAAAAAGAGAAGGTTGTCTCTGCGGATTTAGATATCAAAAACCCCAATAGTTCTGAAGCTTTGGTGCATCTGCCCCCGACTGAAATTGCCAATAGCATCATTCATAAAGAGCGCAGAATTCTGGAATTAATGAGGGAAATCCAAGCGGAATCTCTACCAGAATCTATAAGGGGTGAAGATTAAAATGGCAAAGTGGGAAAAGGTTCAACTTGGTGAAATCCTTATTGAACGCAAAGAAACGCCAGATCCCGTTGCGTTGGAAACAGGCGAAATTCAAATACTTTCCAAGATCGGTTTTAATACAGGTGTAATGGAATTCCGAGACAGCACTACTACAAAAACCAAAATGATTCAGTTTCAACCCGGAGATATAGTTTTGTCTGGAATTAATGCTGCTAAAGGAGCAATTGCTATATACCCAAGTGATGCAAAAAAGCCAGGTTCGGCTACTATGCATTACAGTGCATACTTTGTCAATCCAGAACGAGCTGACCCAACATTTTTGTGGCGGTTATTTAAGAGTAAGACATTTCAGCATATTCTGCTTCAAACCTTGCCCAGTGGGATTAAAACTGAATTGAAACCTAAGCATCTTCTGCCGATCTCTGTCAAAATACCGTCTTTATCAGAACAACACCGCATTATAACGAAAGTTAATCAGTTTCTTGCCAAAGTCAATGAAGTTCATGTGTTACGCGAGCAATTAGAAATCGAATTGCATGCGTTCGTTAGTTCGGTTTATCGCGATATTTTGAAACCACGTAAAGATTGGACGGTTAAAAGCGTAAGCGAGTTGTGTGCTAAACCTCAATATGGGTATACTGCTTCTGCTATGACTGAAGAAATTGGACCGCATTTACTCCGTATTACGGATATTCAAGATGGTTCAGTTAACTGGGAGACAGTTCCTTATTGTGATTGTCCAAGTCCTCAAAAATATCTTCTTGAGAAAGACGACATCTTATTTGCTCGTACTGGTGCGACGACAGGTAAGAGTTTCCTCGTTGAAGAGTGTCCAATAGCAGTGTTCGCGTCATATCTGATCCGTCTTCGTGTTCAGAAATTAGTCACCCCACAGTATCTCTATGCCTTCTTTCAATCCCCAAGTTACTGGGAACAAATTTCAACAAACACAGTTGTTAGTGCCCAACCGAATTGCAACGCAACGAAACTGGCATCTGTCAAGGTTCCGATTCCATCTCTTGAAGAACAATGCCGCATTGTAACCTACTTAGATAATTTTCAAGAAAAAATTAGCAGCGTTAAAGCCCTTCAAGCACGGACAAAGTCTGAATTGGAAAGTTTTCTTCTATCTTTTATTGATAAAATATTTCGACAGGCTGAGTAAATTCTCTGAACCGTAAAAGACACAACTTGAGGTCGCAAGGAAAACAATGGAAATTCCTAAAGTATTCGTCTCATATTCCCATGATTCTGATAAACACAAAGAATGGGTGTTACGACTTAGCACAAAACTTCGTCAAAACGGAGTTGACGTAACCCTTGACCGCTGGGATTTAGGAGCAGGTGACGACATAACATTATTCATGGAAAAAGGTGTTAGAGATTCTGATAGAGTCCTTGTTATATGCACCGACGCTTATGTCCAAAAAGCAGATGCTGGTGAGGGCGGTGTAGGATACGAGCGAATGATTATCACGGCACAGCTGGTTCAAGATATAGGAACTGCCAAATTCCTCCCTATAATTCGTCAGTCATCAGATACGAGGAAAACACCCACTTTTCTAGAAACACGGATGTATATTGACTGTACAAATGAAAACGAGTTTGATGAAAGGTTTGATGATTTAGTGCGGGAAGTCTCCAATGCCAGGCACCTTCGGAAACCACCTTTGGGAAAAAATCGCTACGCTAACCAGTCGCATACACAAGTGGGTCCGAGCCATCACCAATTTCCTGAAATTCCAAAGCAAATTCGATCTGCTTCTCAGGCTTATGAATCTGCATTCCAACTCGCCAGATCAAATGATACTCTTGGCTGGGGACGACTCGTTAGACAAATACGTCCAAATGTATTTGATTCATTAGTGGAATGGAGACAAAGGGAATTAGGTGGAAACTGGCCTGAAAGTGCAGAACAACGGAGAGAAACCGTGGATAAAGCGGTTGATATCATTTCTCCGCTAATTTCCGTAGCCCTTGTAGGAATAGAATCCCGGAATGAACGATTTAACGATCAGAAATCTTTACTTGACGAACTGTTGAAGATTAGGAGCAGGAAAGGTTGGAAGCCTTCTGTTTATGAGAAGTGGAGCGACATTCCTGATACCCTTAGTTATATCTATCATAGTCTACATGGGAGTCTTAGTATTTACACCAACCAACTAACACTTGCACTTAATTTCGCACGTCTAAAAACTCGTGAAGGTCGTAATTTAAATCCTATTGATACCGTATGGAAAGACAGTCGACTTATGGGGTGGTCGAAACCGCTTGGTGGAACTTGTACAGAGAATTGGCAGTATTTAGTGACAGCTTACGACAGGTGGGGATGGTTGCCTTCCGTATTTGAAGATGCCGCAACATATCGGGTTTCCCTCGTCGCGTACTACATGGCACTGAGTATTCATGAACTAGCCGCAGTAATCGCTTCTACTTCCCAAAGTGGTTTAGAGGAGCAATACGCGACTGGGTATAATGTGCCTTTAGATTTCCTTTCTGAAGATTCTGAAACAATTCGACGCGCAACGGATCTTCTGCTTCGTGATCCAACACGAGATGAACTCTGGACCTCCTTAAATGTGACGTTAGAACAAATCCGAAGCGCAAAATGGGATTGGATCCATGATTGCAGAGGTTGGTTAAGGCAGGTTTATGAAAATCGCCACTTTCCTCATGTGCAATTTCTTCTTGAGAACTTCTTAGATGCTTTGTAACCTCCCAAAAGTAGAGACAAATAGAGACACCGCTTAACCTATTGCAATTTCTGCTTCCATAGCACCTATCACGTTATACGTGGTCGGTGCTTTTTTCTTTTAATATCTTATAAATTTCGACTGTAGCGAGCGTATCTGTCTTACAATATGCTTTCAAACGCTTAATCCATTTGTTCTTGTCCGTTTCATTTTCAGCATCAAGCATCAGATTCCATGTGGCCTGTGCTTCTGTTCCATCTCGGACATCTAAATCCTGATAATCTAACGAAGGCACCAAAACTGGTAAAACTGCCTTGAGAGAATTAGAACCAAGAAAGTCTGGATGCATATAGTGTTTTTTGAATATATCCCACAAGTCCCAAACTCTATTGATGATTGATTGAAGGGCTGGATCATGTTCAGGAAAAGATAACGCCAGGGACTCAAGAACTCCTTTTTCAAATTTAGTACTGTAAACAACTATAGAACCGTGAGAAGAAATGTGGTTGAGCAAAGATTCTAACACAGATTCTCTTGGATCGGATATATCGGTATGCAGGTATTCGTAATGTTTAACCGACCCATCCATTTGCATAACGTGGCAACTATACTGAAATGGAAAGTGTTGGTACGGACGTAACCCATCAAATCTCGGAATTGCAGGATTGTCTGTTTCAAAATCAAGGAAATGGATTGGGTATTCTAAATCAGATATAAGGCGTTGGATTGCTGCATTATCAATCTCTGGTTGTTCATCCAGAACGCTATTGACATACACCTGTTGTTTTTGACTCAGTGGAAAATCAGTTGGGAGATCAAAGATATTAAAAATACCCATTTCTATCAACTCGTTTTTTTTCTTCCAACTGAGTCTTGGGATCGTAAAAATAGATTTTTTGGGAACAGCCTTCCAACAATGCGCCTTAAACGGACAACGATGAGGCTTGTCGCAATGTTCTCCGATCAATACGTTCGGTTCAACATCGCTACCAAGTATCGTTTTGAATTCCTCTATATGGTTAGGAACGTTGTCCATTATTGAGTCAACCTGATCTGTTACATCCTCAATAGTGAACAGATTAGACAGATCTGGATAAACACAATCTTTATTGTTTATGAACATCAGTTGCGTTTTGGAGATGGATAAACCTTGCCCAGTTAAGACGTATTTTTGGACAGCTAGATCCTGCAGGTATTCTTCTTTGACACTCGTCGATGCCTTTACTTCAATAATCCTCCAAGAGTTTGACTCTTTTTGAAGGATATCACATCTGACCAAAACATCGTTGAATAGGAAAGAAGCTTCAAAGATACACGAATTGCCCTCTCTTATAGCTTCTTCGGTTTGTTCTACGGAATTCGGGGGGGCTATAGTATTAATCAGCACTCCTTCTGGAAAAGAATCACGGGCTAGGATACCGACTTTTTTGCTCTGGTCAAAAATTCGCTGTTGCGGTATAGTCGTGCCTGGCTTTTTGTCTTGGTGCTTTTCTTCGTACCAAAGCCGTTTGTGGCATTGTAGCCCATTTAAGTACTTTGATTTTGTAAAATAATTTAACATAGGCGTTTCTTTGAAGAAATTATCTCAGTACCTCCATCAGTACGTTATGCCATCACTTTAACCCCTTCAATTCAAAGTTCAGTGTCGGCAGATTCCTATATTTTGGGCTTTTCATTCGGGAGCTCAGCGAACCTATATTTGCCGGACTGTCGCATCTGTTCCTGTAACGCTTGGTAGTGCGCAACCAACCGACCGATATCGTGGTCAAATTGAGCAGAAATTTTATGTCGAATTTCGCGAACTTCCTTTACGATTTCGCATTCGGCATTCTTTTCGTTTTCTATAATCTTTCTATCTTCCATTTTAGGTCTTGCCTCCCAAATAATCCAAAGGTGTTGTTAATTCTGGTGTTGCTAAACCTAATTCTCGATTAATCCGCTGGATGAAAGAAATTTTATTGGCATTGGCAATATGTGAGCGATTCCAGGTAAGGAGCACGTCCAACCTATGAAAAGAGGCAATTGCCAAGTGGAGCGCATCACCAGACGGATCTTGAGGCATTATCAATCTGTCAATATAAATTTGCGCGATTTGGAGGATCTCAGTAGTAATTGGCAATATTTCAAGGTTTGCTATTAAGGCAATCCGGTCTCGCGTTTTGCCGCTCATTCCATCACTAAGTTCCTCAATAACAGCTGGACTTGAAGTTAGAATAAATAAATTCGCGTATTTACCCCACCATTGCCGAGTCACTCTTTGCCTCGCGAGGGAACCTTCATCAGTCCGCAACGTATGGTAGGCACTTGGAATTGATGTGTCAATGTAGACACGCTTTTGGGTCTCACTATCCAATAATTATACCCTCTCTTGTATATAAGGGTGCTGAAGAATTAGTTCCGCAGTCTGTGTGGAGTCAATTCAAGACTGATGTAGAATATTACTGTTAAACCCGCATAAGGACAAAGTCTTGTTTCAGCACATACGTGTATGGAGCAGTTAAGGGCGGGTTTGACCTTCATCCTCTACTAATTAAACTGTTCGGGATAACAGATGAAGATCAGAACCCTTGAAAGAGCACGACTATGCAGAAATTGCATAAGTCCCAGAAATAGTGAGATCACCTAATACCCTAACAGCGCAATGCCTTCTCGATAGGTTTGTGCGGAGTGCTGTAAGGACCCAAGTTCGTCGTCAGTTAACTCGATTTCAAAAATCTCCTCTACACCATTCCCACCCAGCTTAATAGGAACCCCAATATACAAATCATCAATACCGTATTGCCCAGTGAGATGTGCAGAACAGGGGAGCAGCCGTTTCTTATCCAAAATGATTGCTTCTGCCATCTGTGCCAATGATGAACCCGCAGCGTAATAGCCACTCGTTTTGAGAAGGTTAACGATCTCAGCACCCCCGTCACGAGTGCGCTGTGCCATCGCTTCAATGCGGTCTTCGGGTATGAGTTGCGGAATCGGGATGCCGTTGATGGTCGTGTAGCGTGGGAGCGGCACCATCGTGTCGCCGTGTCCACCGAGAACGAGCGCATGGATGTCTTCTACGGAGACACCGAGTTCAAGAGAGATAAAATAACGGAATCTCGCCGAGTCCAGTATGCCTGCCTGTCCGACGACGCGGTGGGACGGAAATCCTGAGACCTTCCACGCGTGGTAGGTCATGATGTCCAACGGATTGGTGAGCATCACGATAACACAGTCTGGCGACTGTTTCACGACGTTTTCCGTAACACTGCCGACGATATTGGCATTCGTTTGCAACAGGTCTTCGCGCGTCATCCCCGGTTTACGTGGGGAACCTGATGTAATAATTACGAGATCGGAACCTGCGGTCGCGTTGTAATCCAGGTCTCCGTCAACTGCGGCATCAAACAGTTCTACGGGGCCCATTTGTGCCATGTCCAACGCTTTGCCTTGCGGAACGCCGTCAACGATGTCTATCATGACGACATCCCCGAGTTGTTTCTGTGCGATCAGAAACGCCGCTGTTGCACCGACGTTCCCCGCACCAATAACACTGATTTTTTTTCTTGCCACTTCTGCCTCCATTGTGAAAATGTATAGTTTTAATCCTTAAAATAACTTATATTAATTATACCCAGAAATTTAGAAATAATCAAATCATTATCCTTTTACCAGATGCGTTATGAGTAATATTGAGCTGACAAGGCTTAGCAAGAGAACAAAATAGAAAGCACGGCGGAGTAGACGCGACTCTGGAAATTCCATTCTAAAAAGCAGCATCCGTAAAAACGCCATCCATATACTCGGCACTACAAAACAGAGATTTAGAAACTCATAAGCATCACCGAGAAAGAGCGTGATGAAATCACCTGTGCAACAGGTCCCTATCGTACCGAAAAAAATGATTCTGGCTTTCCTTGACTGCCCGAAGTCAATAATCTGTTTTTTGACGGCTTCCCGTTTCCTTTGCAGATCGTCGTCCATTTAAAATTCCTACGGATTGAGAGGAGAGCGTTAGGCGAGGCACTCGACCTCGCCTTGAGAAATTGGAAATTAGGCATGGCGGGGTCCCATTGCGAATGCAGGATTATCGCCGAGGTTATCAATCAGCCAGCCGCGGAGCGGTACGTCGTCTTCGGAGGGAACGTAGCGTCCGTTGTTTCGGGTGGCGGCACCGAGGAGCTGCCGACGGATCGGATCGCACCTGTCATAGAGTACTTCAACGCTCATCTCGTCTTTCGGACGGATCCAGCGGTAGCCGTAGCCGTAGAAGAGTGCTTTCCGAGTCATATCTGAATGGTTCGGACTCCGGGAGTGCCAGAGTCTCCTATCGAACAACACAGCCGTGCCAGGCTCTACACAGACCGGCATTGCATCGTCAGGCACATCGTCTGCTGTTGCTTCGCGCGGGTCTCGTGCAATTTCTGCCAGTGGAATGTCCATATCTGACAAATGACTACCCGGACGAATATAGAAGTTACCGCGACCGGGTTCAGAGACATCCGTGAGGAAATACGCCACTTTCAGAGACAAACGCGGACGTGGACTCGTCTCCAACTCGATATTGACGCGTCCGCTGTCTTGATGCCATTCCAGCCAGCCTTCACCTTCCTCGGCATCTGGTGCCGCGGGGGGTTTGACGTGCATGTGGGCATGGTAGAGGTAGATGTTCCAACCCAAAATACCCCAGACTTTCGGTAACGTCGTCGGCAGATCGACGAGACTCAGGAGCGCATCATCGGCACCGAGGAAATCCGACCAACCCCAGTGTGAACCGGGTGTTGCTCTGCCATTGGCAAGTGCTTTGTTGTGCAAGGTGTCTACAGCATTGATTAACTGTTCGCGCATCTCTGTAGAGAGAGCGTTCGGGACGTATAGATACCCGTGTTCTTCAAAATGCGTGCGTTCTTCTTCTGTGATGAGGTGGGCAAGATATTTTTCAGGTGCAGCTTCCATGCCCATATTAAGAAGTTCCTTCATGGTAATTCTCCTTAGCAGTGCTGTTGCCTGTTCTGAATAGTTCTTCACCTATTTTAATTGTGAGGGCATTTTTACCGTAGGGGCGAGGTCCCCTCGCCCAGGCCCCCAGTAGATACCCACAATTTGAAGATAAATAAAGCAATAATTGGATATCTCAGGGTTGAAAATGCTCCTACGCTTTACCGCACGTACTGTGCAAGGTATTCGCGTGAGCGGCGCAACCCGTCAGATTCTGCTTCCCACGTCCGCCAATAGCGGTAGTCTTCGAGTTCCACGCTAACGATACCGTCAAAGCCTTCATCTTCTAAACGTTGAACGACTTTCAGCCAATCGACGATACCATCGCCAGGGATGGTATACCGCCACCAATCTTCACCGAAGCCGCGGGCATCACGGAGACTCGGTCCCAGATTGCCGTGCAGATAGAGTGCTTCTTCGTCGAAGTCGGTATCTTTTCCGTGGACGTGTTTAACATAGGATGCGAATTCGTCAAGGGCGCGGAGGTAGTCGATGCCGATTCTGACGAGATGGGACGGATCGTAGTTGATTCCCAGACCCGGAGAGGAACACACCTCGAACATCGCACGCCACATTTCTGGTGTGCAGCCGAGGGCAGGATAATCAGGTCCGGGACCGGGCCACCCTTCAATCGCTATTGTCACGTCCTTAGATGCCGCAAACTCAGCGATCGGTGGGATCGTATCCTTCCAAATCTCAAAGTTTTTGGCGCGACTGAGGCTCGCATCTTCGGGAACAAAGACGCAGAACATGATATGCACGTCGTTGTCAGCAGCGGCTTCGATAGCGTCCTTTGCTGCCGAAGCACCGGCTTTCTGCTTGGATTTCTTAGGGCTGAGTAGGTCTCGGACACCGGGGAGATCCGCACTGCCGATCGCGAGACCGGCATCCCTCGCTGTTTGAACAATTTTCGGGGTGGTTTCTCCAATATCGACGGCTTCAAACCCGTTGTCTGCACACCACTTACAGAAATCTGCAAAAGGCAGTTGACGGGCTGTGCCGGGAATACGTAATCCTATCTTCATATTTTTAACTATGGTCCTCTGAGCATCGCTCCACAATGTAAAGCAAAGACAAATTCTTCGTAATCACTCAGAATTTTGTTTCGCGATGGTTTCTGGTTAAGTAAGTACGAAAGGGTTTCAGGAAACATACCCAGCGCGGGTAAGTTTCTTGCTGGAATTCTCTTAACTAACAACTATAAACTAATAACCAACGACCATTAAAACCCCATAAGTCCGCAGCATCGACGGCAGACAGGCATCGGTCCATCATTACTCACGGACTGCCGGAACTTCATCGCCTTCTGGTTGTTCCACATATCGACAGCCTTATCTGTTTTGATGTTGCCGATGATGTAATCGTGGTAATCGCGGCAGAGACTCACATCACCGTTGCTGTCAATCTCCATCGTCATATAGATACTGACACACTGGTTATAACCGAAGGTCTGCTGGTGGTCGGTATAATACCGTTGAATCTCGCCACGTGTATTGAGGCGTGGCATCATGATCGGCGGGCATTTCTGCTGTTTTTCGGAAAGGCTTTCCATCTCTTCAAATCTGTCAAGAATGACGCCGTGATCGAAGTCCTTCCATGTCCCTATCCAGCCGTAATGGGTTTGTGGTTTAAAGCCGAAACGACTCTCAAAATCTTCCGTGTGTTCCTGTGCGGATTCCGAGTCTATCCACCATGTCAGGTAGAAGATCTGCGCATCAGCGTATTGACTGGTGAACTTGTAGAGGTCCACCACAACGTCAATATTATACATCGTAACGCAGCTGAGCGGAATAATATAAGGAAACTTGACATTCCGCTTCTCTTTTGCTGCACTGAGGACTTCTAACGCAGCCTTGACATCTTTGAAGTTGTCATAGTTTGCGGTTAGACCGGGACGTTGTGTGTTGTGAATTTCCTCATTCGGTCCATCAATGCTCAAGTAGATAATTTTACAGGTTTCCAAAATATCTTCAGCGCGTCTGGCGATATGTGTCGCGTTGCTAACGAGTGATATCGGCATTCCACGATCTTTGATGTAGTGCATCAATTCGATGATGTCAGGGTAAAGCATCGGTTCGCCACCCCAGATATACCAGACCGGGGACCAACCTTCATCCACAATCTGGTCCACGAGGTCTTTATAGACTTCGACAGGTACCTCGCGCTGCTTGAGCTCTTTCATGGATTTTCCGAGGAGGTAGCCGTTATCGCCCCATTGTCCGCAGGAATGGCAACGGAGGTTACACATATCAGTAATACGGAGGCTCACCAGTTGGATAGCGTCGCCTCTACCGTGTTTCGCGCCAAGCGGATGTCGCCAGTTGAAACTTTCCTTAGCGAGTTGGTAACGCACGAACTTGCTGGAGGTATCCCAATCTTCCGATATAGCACTGGAAAGCTCATTGATAAAAAATCGTGGTGAAATTCGGCTACGTAGTGCCATTAATTCTCCTTTTTTTTCGCAGTTTGCTGTTAGGAATTAGCAATTGGCAATGCGCTCTCTGCTAACCGCTATTCGCTATCTGCTTCTTCTTTGACCAGTGTAAGTGCCGCGGAATTCATACAATAACGCTTGCCTGTCGGGTCAGGTCCGTCATTAAAGACGTGTCCGAGATGTGCGTCGCACCGACTACAGACGACTTCTGTGCGTGGCATAAAAAATATGCTACGGTCCGGTTTAGTCTCAACAGATTCGGGCGTAATAGATTCCCAAAAACTCGGCCACCCTGTCCCTGAATCGTATTTGGTCTCTGAACTAAAAAGTGGACTTCCGCAGCAGATACAGTGATAAGTCCCTTGCTCTTTGCAATCGTGGTATTGCCCCGTGAAGGCGCGTTCTGTCCCTTTCTTCCGGGTTACCTGATATTCTTCCTGTGAGAGTTGTTCTTTCCACTCTTTTTCTGATTTAACAATCTTTTTTGCACTCATCTTTTTACCTCTTATGAAGATGAAGGGTTTCCATGAAAAATACTATGCCATATTTTGAAAAAAAAAACAAGACTGTTTTCATCGTGTATTGGCTAAAAACTGAAAACCAACAACCGAAAGCCGACGAACATCAACCGCCATTTTTTCCTTTGGGTTTAACCCTTCCTAAAACTCTACATTTTGTCGCCGATAAGATTTCATATCGCACGCCACCCCACGTGATTTTGCGTTGGAAGATTGCATACAGGGCGTTGATGCCGCCGAGGAATACCGAAATTGAAGTGAAATAAGAGGTGATGCCAATTGTTTCCCGCATCTTAGGCATTTCACGGAGCCATTGCGGTAGGTTTTTGGCGTAGAGTTTGTAACCAAATGCTTCCAAGAAAGGGATGAAGACAATAGGGAGTAGCCCTTCACGAAAGAATAGAAATGGAATTGCCCCAAACACGAAGATGCCTTTCGGTAGAAGTATAATGAGGCTCGCAAGCCATTGCCGCCAAAGTCCCATGTGAAGTGTCATAATCATCTGGCGATTCGTAAATTCAACGATTTGATGCCATCTACGATTGGCAGTGCGCGTAATGGCTACGCAGTCTGGGACAAAATGCACCTTGCGTTTGACATCTTTCATCGCAAGCGTGGTATTGTGATCTTCGATTGTTGCCTCTTTCCAGCGTTGAAGGATTCGGGCTTTTTCGAGCATTTCGCGTCGAAATGCGTTAGACCCCCCCCATACCATTGTATGCGAATGGTCCCCTTGGAAACTCATTTGGAAGTTTACCCAAATGGCTTCCACGAGGGACGCGATGTTCCATGTTTGTGGGAAGTAGAACCGTCCACCGACAGTCGTTCCTATGTCTGATTCTTGGAGTGGAGTAACAAGGAGCGTTAACCAATCTTCTCGGATAGCGACATCGGCATCTACAAAAGCAATGACTTCGATATCGTCAGGCAGCTTTTCTATGACTGTCAGTAGGTTTTGAACCTTTTGAGACCGTGGGAGATTGTTCTCAACGATATTTGGTGCTAATAAGACATGAATATTCGGGTGCGGTTCGGCAATCTCACATAGGTGGGGATAGGAGGCATCGTGCCCCGAGTCCGCCCTTTTGTGTGTGACAAAGAAGACTTCATACACGCCAGCGTAGTCTTGGCGTAAAAGACTTTCCGCGTGTTCTGCTGTGTCAGCGTCCCACCCATAGTGAGGGGCGATGATCGCCGCCTTTGGTGTATAGGTCGGACGTTCTGCATTACGTTCACGCCGCGCGTACCAGAAAGAGCGGCTGATGATGAGTAACTCAAGAATAAAGAGGAAATAGGCGGTTGCGATAATGTACGTCTGCATAGCGTTCAATCGTCTACTGTTCCGAGGTCCGGAGCAGCGTAAGCGTTGTTTTCAATTTTGGAACGAGGTCCGCATTAAGGAGAAAGATTAAACCTGGTTCATGTTGAAGCCGTGCGTAATAATGCCCGGAAGTGTCTGGGTTGCCGATTTGCAAAGTATAGACTTTCTGATTTCGCAATTCAAGAGTGAGCTGCACGGACGGGTTACTGAAGCCTGTGATGTCATCCGTAAGGACAGGATTGCTCCCAACATAAGCGTCTGCCATTAGCGTGTCGAGTTCATAGATGATGGCATTTACGGCTATATTACTCGCTGCCTCTTTCACGGGTGCTGTAAGTCGCCAACGCGTTCCGAGCCGTTGACATGTAAGAGGTTCTGCGTCCTCGCTGCGCAGCGTAAGTCGGATTGCATCGTCGATGTGGAAATTGAGGATTTGCTTATCTCGGAACCACGCTGTGCCGAGTGCAATCTTGTCAATGAGTGCCCGTTTAACACGGACGATTTGCGATGAATGCTCCGCTTTGACGTAGACAGTCCCATCTTCCGCGGTGTCCCCAATAAGCAAAATAGTTGGCTTTTCTTCACCGCGCTGTGTAAATGCAACCGTGATTGACGGTGCTGCTAACCCATACGTCTGTAGATTTTTAGCGGGCGATTCAACAAAGGCAACGGCTTCGAGCGAGTCTACGCCAAAAAGTAGGTCGTCCACCGCTTTTGCATCTGCCTTTATTTTCCCCGTCGGTGTTTGCAATTCCCATGTATTATCATAACCTTTTGTGCAGACAGTGTCTTGTTCCCCGTTTATGGAGATAATGAAACGGTTTGTAGCAGTCCGTTGAAAGTCAATAACCCGCTTATCGCGTAAGTCAAAGACGGATTTGTTGAGAAGGTGATAGATGTCATCAGGGACAATGGAGATTGAATAGTACTCGTCAACGTATTGGCTATCAACCGCCGGAATACCGACTGTTGATTGTTGACCGCTGACTGCTGATTTGACATAGACGTGTCTGGGGTTCCCGGTTTCTGTCGGGAGTGTCGAGCCGATGTCAAGGGCATAGGTCCGATCTGTATCTGTGAGTTTCACTTGGATACGCGGTGCCCCTAATCCATATTTTGTTAATTCGGATGGGGCGAGGGTATCCGCCTCATCCGCCTCAAAGGTCACGACTTGGAATAGGAGCAACTCCGAAAGAATCCTTTCGATTTCTTGAACATCCGCCTTCACCTCAAGTGGGGATGTAAGCTGCCACGTGCCACCTCGCTTTTCACAATTCACGGTTCTTGATTGCGAAGATGAATCGACATCTTCAAACTTAAACGTAATATGAGACACTGTTTCCGGGTTGAATCTAACAACTGACCGGTCTCGAAGATCGGTCGGTGATTTCGTCAGGTCATCAAGCGCACTGGATTCAATTAAAAATATGTGCGCTTCTGATTTCTCTTTGATGTAAACTGAGTAGTTAATCGCTTTGCTGCCGATGAAAAAGGTCGCTGCCGGATGAGTACCGCCCGTCCAAAGTGAAAGCGTGATGTTTGGTGTATCGAGTCCATACTGTGTCAACGCTGGCACTTCAAGCGTGTGCTTAACGCGTTTGTTGAGAATATCGTCTAATGTTCGCTTCACTTTTTCGTCGTCAGCATTTGCCAGAAACGGAGTCTGTAGTTCCCAATTTCCATTTACCTCTCTGACCAACTTCAAGTTTTGATATGCTGCGTCTGCGAACAAGAGTTCTACTTGTTGGACGCTGTCACGGGCTATACCGTAGACCTCATGAATTGCGGGTTTTTCGTCCGCTGATCCGTTATCCGTGGGTTCCTGAAAGAACAGAAAATACGCGCCAGCAGTGCCCGCGAGTAGAATGATAATGACCAAGGTCGTCCCAAAATTCACACGTCTTCTCCTTTACGGCGTTGCCACCAGACAACTAACCCAGCAGTAAAGACGATTGCGGGTATCAGAAAAACAGAGATTATTTGTACGAGTTGGACATCTTGGACACGCATCTGACGCAAAGCCTGCTTTTGTAAATCGAGGGGACGAATCGCAATGAGGTCCTCTTCTAATGTGAGCCAATTGATTGTCGATAAAAAGAGGTCGCGATTTGCCTCTCGCAGGGCGGCATTCACTGCGAAATCTGAATCTCCGAAAACGACAATCCGGGTGGAAGTGCTTGTAGTTTCATCTTGACTATTGTCATCAACCTTTTGCTCAACCGCGACGGCGACAGATACCGGTGGCGGGGTATCCACACCAGCCGTGTAGTTGAGTTCGGTGCTAAAAGTGCCGTCAGGAGTGCGCTCGGTTTCACCCCAACTGTCTTGTGTACCCCCCACAGTCTTCGCGAGGGATTTAACGCTGAGGTTTGCCGGACTATCAGCAGACGGTGTAACCGAACGCGTTATCGGAAACGCTACAAAATCCCGCATAGCACGTGTAATCTCGTGTAATTCAAATCCTGGCACAGGGGCGCTGGGTCCAAATAGCGGAACAAAGTCTGTTTCATCGACGACAAAATCGTTTCCTATCGTGATTCTCCATCTTTTCATGAGACGCACGAGTCCCCTATTTGCATCTTCTGCGGAAGTAAGCGACGGGTCCAACATGAGGAGCAATTTTCCGTTTCGTGCTAAGTATTTCGTCACTATATCGAGTTCATGACGACTTAAGGCGGTTTTTGGACCCGCGATGACAAGCACTTCACAATCCGCTGGAATGTCCGGTTCTGTCAACAGTGAAAGTGAGAATGCAGCGTAATTCTGATTCTCCAGTTCGGCGCGCAGGCTACTGTATCCTTCGTCCTTAAAATCCTCTATTTCGTGTTCTTCATGTCCGACAAGAAAGTAGATTTTTTTCGTTTCGTCCTTGATGAGTTTGAGGATCGCACTCGTGAATTTCTGCTCTTCAATCGTTGTTACCTTTTCATACCGCGTGTCGCTTTCAAAAACGATTGTTCCGTCTACTCGAATATCGTACTTATTGCGAAGGAGTTGGTCAATATAAGGATCGGCGTAGGAGACAGCCACGAATTGGGTTTCGTATGTATACAATTCTAACATGTCTCTGGCACGTTGCTGGTTTTGGGCAGGAACGTTTTGTCCCAAAAATGCCGTGACACGGATATCTTTGTCAACGGTTTTGAGAATCTTCCGCGTCTGTTCTGATAAGGTATACAGTTGGTTAAGCGTAATATCTACCCTTTTATCAAAACGCTGGACAACAATAGCATTTACGAAGGCTGCGATACCGATAACGCCGACAATACTCAACGCAACGTTTGCACCATAACGGGCTTGACGACTGACGAAGAAGTCCATGACCGCCGAAAATCTCAAGCGAACGAAGATAATGAACGAGACGAGCGCGAGGAGCAGGCAAATCCAAGAGGCGAGTCGTGCTTGGAATATCCAGTTGGCGATCCCAACAAAAGTAAAAATTAAGGTGAGAAGTCCAAAAAGTGGGGCTCCGATGCCTTTATTGGTTTCCATGTCTTACCTCCATTTTGACGATTCGATGGACTTGAACGTCGCGAACAGACAAACACACGTGAAACTCACATAATAGACGACATCTCGCAGAAGAATGACACCACGCCCAAAATCGGCATAGTGTTCAGGTAGGGAGAGGTAGCTGAGAAATTTTCCGATCGGACCCCCGCGGGCTGAAAGTGCGCCGATGACCCAGAGCGTTATCAGGATACCGAAACTCGTGAGTGCCGCAACGAGTTGGTTTCTGCACATTGACGACATGAGCAGCCCCAGTGCGAGGAAGGAGGAACTAATCAGGATGATGCCGAAGTAACCGGTTAGCAACGGACCTGCGTCCAGATATCCGAAACGTCCTGTGAGTAATGGAAATAGAAGCGTTAAAGCGAGCATAATCAGCACAAGCGTGCAACCCGCCAGAAATTTACCGAGAACGATCTGCCCGTCTGTAATCGGAGCTGTTAGCAAAAGTTCAATCGTTCCCGATTTCCGTTCCTCAGCGAAGAGTTTCATCGTCAACACGGGAGTAAAGAAGAGCAGAATGATCGCCATATTCCCGAAGAGGGTCTGCATCACATCCGCACCGGTTCCACCGATGTTACTTGTGCTAATGAGCAAAATAGAGAAAAGGAAACCTGAAATCGCTGTAAATACGAAGCAGACGAAATAGGCGATCGGTGAGACGAAATAGGTGTAGAGTTCTTTTGCGCAAACGGCAAGGATATTTCTCATTCTTTTTAACTATGGGCTTCTGGGCACCATATTTAATCCTTAAAAAATTGCTTCCGGACTTTTCCAACGAAGAAAGGACCGAGCGATTCAATGTATTTGGTCGTCTGTTCTGTTCGGCGCATATCCTGTATGAGGCGTGATAACGGGTATAATTCGGGACCGACTAACCCGATAACGAATTCATTGTCGTTGGTATCTAATCCGAAACAGGCGAGCCGAATGTCGCTGGCATGCCCACCCGCAGCGTAGCTGCGGCCGAGCATAGCGTGTTCCCCTAAGATTCTGCCTTGTTCGCGACGTTCCAGGCGGTAGAATTCCGATTTTCGACGCAATGGGTACCAAATCGCCCACGGGAAATTAGGGTTCAGGACGTTTTGGAGCGGTTTGTTGATAAGCCACTCTTCTAAATTCGGTTCTCTACCGCTTGAATAGGTACGACCAAGCATCGTCATTTCTGGACGATATGAGAAATCAGACGTTTCCTGTGTCTTTAAGAGTAAGGCTCGCGATGCCGCCATCAATGCCTCTGGATTTTCTGCGGCAAAAAGCACACCAATCCCTGTTGGACAATTCAAATCGTCGTATAGCACGGCATTTAAACGGCTCCGTTCAAGCGTTTGAGTAATCAGTTCAGGATCCGAGCAGTCTTCAAAGACATGGAGTTGGAAAAAGAGTCGCCTATCACCAAACTGCGATTCTCCATCAATCGGCGCGCCGGTTTCTCGGATATCTATCGGTTCATGCGGCTGGGTATGCATCGTTGTTTTTATATATCCTTAATCTAACTTTACGGACTTTAGTTCACTTTTTCGTATACGATTCGCGAATCCACGCTTCGAGGCGTTCATCTGGGTTTTCCACGACTGCCTTTGGAAGGGTGAATGTAAATTGTCCTGTATTCTGCTTGATGAGATTCAGTCCGTGCTGGTAACTTTCGAGGAGTTCATCGCATATCTGTGCTGTCGATTTTTCTTCGGTGATCGCACGTTCACAGATAAGGGCAGTCGCTTCGGGGTCGAACTGAATTTGCAGTTGATGTTCCGCATAAAACCGTGCTTCATACCGGCGAATCTGTTCGTGCATCACAACGTTCCGGTTGTAGTCGGCATCTTCGATAATGCGCTTTAGTTCGGTGTCTGGATCATCGACAACCTCAGCGGTAATAACAAATTCGCTAACACCTCTGGACGGGAGTTCAAACTTGTAGTTACGTAAAATCTTTTCACAGACCGTCATTAAGGCGCGCGCCCCTGTTTTCTGTTCAATGGCTTTTTCAGCAATTCGGTGTAATCCGCTGTCTGCAAACAGAGCCGTAATACCGTAAGCGCGGAAGGCGTTTTCATATTGTCGAACAATTGAGCCTTCAGAGTGTTTGAGAATGTGGAAGAGGTCGCCAACTTCCAGTTCTGTGCAAACCACATGCACCGGAAGGCGTCCGATGAATTCGGGTTCAAAACCGAAGTCGATGAAGTCTCGCGGTGTGACGTTCCCAAAATAGTTTGCTGCATCATCATTTTGACTCACGACCGTTGCGTTGAATCCGATTCGACTTTGATGCAACCGTTTTTTGATAATTTTTTCCATACCCGTGAACGCACCGCTGATGATAAAGAGGATGTGACGCGTGTTGATAACCTCTTTTTCGACTTTGCCGCGTTTCTGGAATTCCATCGCCGCACGCATCTGTGAAGCGACATCGTTTCCAGCGCGTAGGTCTACTTCAGTTTCCTCCATCAACTTGAGGAGTCCAATCTGCACCCCACGTCCGCTGACATCACGTCCGATGATATTCGGTGGTGTCGCGATTTTATCTGCCTCATCGAGATAGATAATGCCGTATTGTGCTAATTCGAGATTGTCTTCGGCTTGTGCCACCAGTTCCCGAATTAAGTCGTCTACATTCGCACCGACATAGCCGGTTTCGCTGAATCGCGTAGCATCGGCTTTGACAAACGGAACGCCGATGAGTTTAGCGATGTGTCGGATGAGGTAGGTCTTACCAACCCCGGTTGGACCGAGCATGACGATATTCTGTTTTGAGTAATCGGTATCGGCAGCCTCTGGGTTTTCGTGGCATTCTCGGACGTGGTTGTAGTGATCACAGACAGCAATCGCGAGTGCCTTCTTTGCCTCGTCCTGTTTAATAACATATCGGTCGAGATATTTCTTGATTTCTTTCGGTTTGAGATCAAACTTCAGATCGAAAGTCTTTTTGGGTTCCGGCTCTTCGGTTTGCGCTTCCGGTTTTGCTTCGCTTGCAGTGGCGTTAATCAACCGGACGCTGCCGCCATACTTGCGTTGAACAAAATCTTGGAATTCTTGTTCAATCTCTTCGGCTGTGGGTATCTTTTTATTTGTATTCACGATGTTGTATTGCCTCTATGATGTTATGTTTTCCTCTGAGAGAGGAAACGCGTATGTGCCTAAGACGGACTCGAATTAAGCAGAAACCTGCCTGAAACGAAATTGTGAGTCGGGGAAGCCCACACGGGCTTCATACCCGGTTCATGCCCCTAAGGCATGAATACCGTTGATTCTGATTCTGATTCTTAGCGAACAATTTGTCTTAGTTTTACATTGTGGAAGGCAGTCCAGGGTCCATAGTTTAAAAACCTGCTAATTCGCGACGAACAATTTCAGTACCAGCAACCATCGCTTTCAGCTTGGCAGCGGCTGCCCATCGCGCCGTTTGGCTGAAACCACAATCTGGGGTAATAGCAAGTTTTTCAGGACGGACGTGTTTAAGTGCTTCACGCAGGAGTTCAGCGACATCCTCTGGTGTTTCCACATAGTAGTTTTTAACGTCAATCAGTCCCGCTGCAAGTTCTTTGTCGTTTGGAAACTCGCTCCACAATGCGATTTCTGCCATCTCTCGATTCGCAAATTCGAGCGCGAGTTGATCGAAATTCGCCTCAAGGATGTGTGGAAAAAGTGGACGATACGAACGCTTACCAACAGCTCTGCCGCGGTAGTTGCCGAAACAGATATGCAGTCCAATCTTTGCCGACTGCTCAATATGGGCTTGCGAGCTGCGCCCTAAATCTTCAACAGTGTGGTTGAACAATTTCACAAATTCCTGTGGACGGTCTGGGTAAACGGCATAGGAGGGTTCATCGAGCTGGATAAATTCTGCGCCTGCTGCGACGAGCTGCCGAAGTTCTGTGTTAATAATTTCAGCACAGGCGTAGGCGACTTCGAGTCGTTCTTTGTAGATGCCTCCTGTCTGAATCCGTCCAGAAAGCGTGAATGGACCGGGACACGTCACTTTGAGCGGTTTCGTGGTTTCGTTTTTCGCGAATTCAAATTCGGCGAGGATACCGAGTCCATCAGGCGCGACAAGCGGGACAGACGGCAACCATTTGCCACGTTGGTCGTGTCCGTCAGGTCCTTGTGTTCTCGGCGCAGGGAGTTCCTCTAATCCGGTAAACCGTTCATAGAAGCCGAGCACAAAGTCCTGTCTACGCATCTCGCCCTCTGTGATGATGTCAACCCCAGCGCGTTCTTGATCCGCAATGGCGGTGCGAACTGCGTCGTCAAGGGTTTCATTGATGTCGGTTTCGCCGAGTTCTCCGCGTCCGATGGCTTCTAACGTCACACACAACCAACTCGGCGGTGCATAACTTCCGATGGTGCTGGTGGGTATCAATATGTCCGATTCTTTCATAAATGTCCTTTTGTTGTCCTATCCTCCAACATTCGCATAGAAAAACGGAGGCATGGTCAATGCAACCACGTCATCTTCTCCAGAGATTTCGCGTGCCATTGCGAGCGCATCGTCTAAGTTTTTCGCCCAATCAACACCTAACCGTTGCGCTACCCGCGGCTCCTTCGGACCCACGAGAATTACCTTCGACAGATATTTCAGCGGATACGTCGCCCAATACCAAACCGTGAACGGATGGAAGCCGTGATGCGCGAACTTGTTCCGATAGCAGTCGATTAAATACGGGTCCTTCGCGTATTTTTCCTGAAACTTCTGTTGCATCTCAAACGGTTCGGTTGTATTAGCAAGCACCTCATCGTAAAACATCTTGTACGCGACGTGATACTCTTCATGGAAGATTTCGTATGTCGGGTTCATGATGATAACAACCCCATTCTTTTTAATAATGGGCTTGTTATAGAACCAGTTGAAGACGTAGCCTAAAATGTCACTGACCACCAAAACAGGATTGATACGCGCATCAACAGCGTAGGGACTCATATCGGGCAGTCCGAACACCAGCGTACTGAACTGGCGCGGGATGTCTACTGTCAATTGCGCCTTCATAGATGTCAATGTTCTCTCGTGGACTGCATCAATGTCGCCTGCGTTAATCTGTATCGGTTCGTAATCTGTCCGGACGCTCTTGAGAATCCCGTAGCGAAGTGATTCGGGTAAAAGTGATAAGGTCGCCGGTGTGAAGGTTTTCAAAACCTTCTCTGCGATGTTGCAGTCCCGGTTCGGTTTTCCGACATAGCGTAGATGGAATGGATAGATTGCCCCGTTCATCGCCGCTTCGAGTACCAAGATCGGTGTCTCTTTCTGAATCAGGCGACTCATCCGTTCGATACAGGCGTGCATGTGTGAGCCTTCGGGTTGCATCACATGCGGACTCTCGGATGTCATGTGTGGCGAGTGGTGCGGCGCGATGGAGTTATATGTGCCGAGACCTACTGCTACAGATTTATGTCCGCCGTTGAGCGGAATCTGTATCATATCGACATAAATCACCAGATCGGCTTCAAGCACTGCCTTATCCGTCTCAACAGTTTCGTCTTTTTCCGTCTTCCCTACATAGACAATCTGCGCAGCGTCTTCAGCGTCGAAGTTTCGGAGTTGATGCGGATAGAACTCGTCCATGATATTTTTACCGAGCATATAGGCGAGTTCGTGTTCCTTCATCTTGCGGTGCAGTGCAACGGCACACATCAGTTGGATATTCTTTTTCTCCACACCGTATCCGTCCAGCATCTTCAGAAGCGTCTCAATCATAATCTGCCGCATATCCGGTTTTTTGGTGAGTGGAAAAGGTTGGCAGTTATCGTCGAACAGGATGAGGACCTTTGAGTTGCCGTTGACGAGTTCATGGAGCGGTGGCATCTCAAGTGGGTTTTCAAAAGCACGCTGTGTGTGTTCACTCAGTGCGTCGCGCTTAATGCCCGGCAATGGAGGCTTAGCGTAGTAAACCTCCGAATTATCCGGCAATTTCGCGTTGATAAGATCGTTTCCGAAGTAGGTGAAGTATTTCATGTGCTGGTTTTAACTGACGTTTGTTTCACTGTCTAATTTTATTCTATTTTAGCATAGTTTTCGGGAGAATGCAAGTAATTTTGGGGCTAAACCCGAACCATTTAGTTTTAAGAGATAGGTTTGCTTGTGTGAAGGTTAACTGGGGTGGATGTTCCTCGCCGATTTCAGCGTCAGCACTGGGATTTATGCGGTGATGAGATGGGTGGGACTTTTTTTCTCTTCAATCGCGTCGGGAGGACATCTCTGGAGCCGTAGGGAATCAACGGTATTCATGCCTTATGGCATGAACCGGGGTTCAGCGGTGTCGTGATTCATAGTATTCATAGTATTCATAGTATTCATAGTAACGTTCTGAAAATTGCGGGTTTAGAACCCGCATAAAGTCAGGTGTGACGTGGGTTTATCGGCTATCTATGAAAGTGTTGCTTTTTTGCTGTTACTATGAATCCGCATTTTTCGGTTCTCAGCGTTAGCGTTGTAACGTCAGTGGTGGCGTGGGTTTAGACGGGTTTCTCATTTTAGGGGTTTGGGAGGGTTACTATGAAAGCAATATCGTGAATATTATTTTAACTTAACGATATATTTATTTCTGATTTTCGCTAAAAATGTTACACTGGTGTAACATTTGGTGTGCAGGGCGTAACCTTGGAAAACATAGGGGTCATAAGGGTTTATTGACGTTATAGCTCTCCTTATATCAACCCGGCAGCAAACGATATCCAATACCCGTAAAAAGCCCAACAACAATCCAGATACCGCCAATAAAGCACTCCCCTAACACAACACCCAAAACCAGCGGACGGAGTTTACGATACTGCGCAACCCCACCAAACTTCAGAACTGTGTATTTCAGAAACCAACCGATGAAAAACGATCCCCAAAAACAGTAAGTCGCATAACTCGTCATTATGAGGGAACCAATGGGATGGAGTTTCCACCAGAGATAGTGGTGACGCATCCAGAGCATCCCGAACATCGTGGCACCACCAAAAATAAACGAACCGAGCCGCTCTAATTCAATACCACTTGGATGTTGAAGGATGCTTGTGAGTCGAGTGAATGGGACGGTTGCGGAAATCATATACGTCCAGTGCTGTAGATTGACTGCACCGTACCTGTAGCCGAGATCTATCGAAGAATAGTAGGAGACACCCATTGCTAAGATGATTGCGATTCCCATCGCCAATAGAAATGGACGTTGTTTGAGACGCAACGGTTCCGCAAGTTTAAAGTTGTTCATCACACTCGGCATCAGGATTTCACGCATGTCGAACATCAAGACCCGTTCGTAGGCGACAAAGGTCCAACTCGGTGCGTTTACACGCGCACTCCCGAAAAGTGTAATCAGATATTCACCCGGCAGAAAGGAGTAAAGCACAAACAACAGGCCACCGTTGGCAACCATCCATGTCATGACTGTCGTCAATCCGAGGAAGAGAACTAAAATGAAAAGCGCAACCCAGAAACTCATGCCACCGCTGGCACATATCAGACAGAGTGCCAGGATTCCGAGAACCATTCCGCAGGCTGCAAAGGCGTAAGAGAGCGGTTCATCGGTGTCATTGGCGCGTTTTCGTCCAAATATTGTGGTGAAGGCGCGCGTAAAATGCCGCTTGCCACTCCATAGAATTAATCCGATGAAGACGATGAACCCACCCATCTGTTGATTTTGGTGGAAGTCCCATTGGTTCACCTTTGAACCTGTTGCGTAGATGAATACCGTCTCCAATTTTCCGAGTAGAAAGAAGAACCAGAAGCTGAACGAGATTTCAAGCGTCAGGAGATAGACAATAGCAATGACGGTCGGGTAGATAAAGAGATGCACCGAGGGCCACCACGCCAAGGCAGAGAACGGTTTTTCGGTAAAAAATTGGGAGATGGGAAAATAGAGCGGTGGGTTGGGTGTAGATGGAAAGTAGAGGTGTAACCCCCTTAAACCGTGCAGGATGACCGGTATTGCAAAACCGCACCACATCAGGCGTGATTTAAAGAATCGGTTCAGAAGATTGCCACCGGATGGTGATTGGAACATCTCTATCGGCAATTGAACAAGCGGAAAGGTGAACCGTTCGTATTCCACCCACTGTTTTCGGAGAAGGACTGTCCAGCAGATTGTGACAAAATAGAAAATCAAGACAAACACGCTCCACCCAACAATCGGTTTTAACCATGCACGCCACGGGATCGGATCCCCTTCTGGTAATTGCTCATAAAAATAGAAGACGGCTTTCGGATCACTCACGACCATCCACTCTGGAAGATGCTGGTGGAACAGGGTTGCCCATTCGTTTTCAGCGGTCGCGAAATAGTATGGACTTACAGCGAGCGGCACAAGGTATCGCATCAATCCTGAAGATGGAATGCCGGATGCAACGAGCATCATGCCCCAGATGATAAGGAGTTCACTCCCTTGCAATTCACTGCCCGGCTTCAGTCGCTTGAGAAGGATATTAACGCCGAGTACGAAGATGAGCATGACGAAGACAACGGCGATCGGCAGATGGTTTCCTGCGAGATAGGTGCCGCCAACGCGGAAGTCGTTGTAAGGCGTGGCGAGGCATTGGCATATTACCCCAACTATGCCGATAAGTAGACTCCGTGCAGTGATGCCTCTGTGAGTGGAAGAGGAGGTTTGTGGAAAGTTCTGCAAGGTGGCAGGAGATGTCATAAGGAGATGAGGTTAGTTCCGTAAATCAAATACAGTTTTCACCGTAGCGGTCTTGCCTGTGTTCAGGGCAGTCTGAATGGCGCGTTTGTAATCCCTCAGTGAAAAAAGAGCACTTACCAGCGGACGCAAGTGGGATTCCATCTGCTGAAGGAGTCGCATACCGAGTGTGAAGGTATGCACCTGTTCACCGTTATGTGTTTCGAGTCCATAAGCATAAGCACCCGTCACGCGCAACTGCTTGTACCAGATAGATGTCCAGTCCACATTTTTCGGTATCCCCGGCATACCCACTAAGATGACATCCCCGCCTGCGCGCGTAAAACGGAGTGCGTCGTCTATCGCAACGCTGGAACCGATGCAATCGAAGGTAACGTCCACGCCACCAATCAATACCTGTTGTCCGAGTTCGGGTTGATGCGATGCTGCACCGGTGAGTTCACAGAACGCTGCGTATCGATCCCTGTTTGGCGATAGCACATCGTCCGCACCGAGTTGGCGCGCCAATTCTTGTTGATGCGGATATTTGGCGAAGATAATAATTCGATTTCGGTGACCGAGGACTCGCAACGCAGCAACAGTGAGCAGACCTATCGTGCCGCCGCCGATGACGCAGATCGTGGCTGTCCTATTGGGAGGCATTTTCAGAACGCCGTGTACCGCGCAGGCAAAAGGCTCGAGGAGTACAGCCGCTTCGTCCGAAATCCCGTCAGGAACGAGATGGAGTTGCGATTGATGTGCAAGGACGTATCGGCTCCATCCACCACCTGTATCGCGACAGTAGCCTGTCTGGATGCCTGCTGAAATATCGCCTTTTGTGATGTTTTCACAGTTGGCGAAGCGAAAATTTCTGCACTGATGGCACTCCGGCGTGATGCCTCTCACCTTACACGACAGGGCAGGTTCGATGACCACACGCGCACCAACGTTAAAGCCGTCCACTGCATCACCGATTTCTGCGATGTCGCCGACAATTTCATGTCCAAGCACAAAAGGCGTTGACGTGAACGGCGAGAAATACGGACTCCCTTTCGCAGTGATTGTCGCTAAATCGGAGCCACAGATACCGCTGAGTCGGATCTTGACTTTGACCCATTCAGGCGTTGGCAGCTGCGGCTCCGGAATATCAACAAGACGCGTGCAGGAGAATGGCGACGTATAAAGACTTCGCCACCGTTTTCCGAAGTAGCGCATCGCAAGATAACGTGGGATGCTTTTGGTGTATTGGACGGCTTCCACTGTATTGTACTAATTCGCTTCAGTTTGATAGTATTCCATCAGAATCTCCGCGACTTCGGGTCGTGAAATTTCTGGTGGGAGTGGTTCGCCAGCGGCGAGCATCTCACGCAATTTTGTCCCAGAGATCTCGAAATAATCGTCTGCATCATGCGGGTAGTCGCGCATCATGATGATTTTATTCCGCTTTTTGCTCCATACGGTGAAATCACCACGGAAGATACCGATTTCGAGTGCGTTTTCAGGGATTGTGTCGAAAACCTCCTGGGCATCGAATGCGCCGTAGTAGTCGCCTGCGCCTGCGTGATCGCGTCCGACGATGAAGTGCGACGCACCGCAATTCTGACGGAAAACGGCATGGAGGAGTGCCTCTCTCGGTCCAGCATAGAGCATATCGAACCCGTAACCGGTGATAGAGACGGTATTTTCGGGGAAATAGTGTTCCACCATCGTACGGATGCAAGCATCACGAACAGCGGCGGGAATGTCCCCAGGCTTTAGCTTACCGAGAAGCATGTGAATTAGAATACCATCGGCATTGACTGCCTCTTGTGCGATTTTGCAGAGTCCTTCATGGGCGCGGTGCATCGGATTCCGTGTCTGAAAAGCGACGACGGTGTCCCATCCGCGCACAGCGATGTCTTCACGAATCTCCACAGCTGTGCGGAAGGTGTCCGGGAAATCTTCTCGGAAGTAGGAGTAGTTCAGCACTTCGATCGGACCGGAGAGAACGTTGTCGCCAACATCAGCGAAAGCCGGGACACCCGGGTGCTCAGGGTCAGTCGTTCCAAAAGTCTTTTCAATGAGGAGTTGTTTCTGTTCTGCTGAGAGCGTCTCAATTGCCGAAACCTTCATAACTGCGAGGGGTGGATTGCCTTCAACGTTTGGATCGCGTAAAGCAATTCGGTCGGCGTTCTTCACCGCATCTGTCAGTTGCTCTGATGGAACGATGTTCATGATCGGAACGGGCCAGAAGAGTCCGCTTGGCAGTTTCATGTCTGCGGCGACGCTTATTGCTTCAGCGATGTTCATATAGCCCGTCAGCGGTGTGAAGTAGCCTGATGCCAGCATAACGGCTGATGCAGCAGCACCTGAAGAGAGCAGGACAGACGGAAGCTGCTCCGCTTCTTTTATCAGTTCGGCGCGTTCTGTATCATCCGAAACGTAAAGGGGTGTTAAGGTTTCGGCTCCATGTGGTTTAATCATTCAATCAATTCTCCTTTTTTCTGTCGGCGAGGTTGGAAACCTCGCCAGTAAATACTCGAATTTGCTTAAATTATCCGTCATTTTGGTTGTACTTGTTCAATAGTACTGCCGTTCCAAATCCAAAAATGGTCTCTCCTACCCCATTCATCTTCATGACGCACCCGATCTTTCGGTGTGAAAATGACTTGGGTGAGGTATCCTTCCGTAACTTCCACAGTGTAGGTGTGGTGCAGTGCTGCGTCGCCATCTGTTACAACCAAGTCTTTGATTACAGAGGTCCCGTTTGCTAATAGATTGATTGTATGCGTCGCGTTTATTGCCGCTATGAATGTGTTGGTCACACGATAGGTACCGTTCGGTAGATCAACTTTGAACGCTGCGTTCCTTTGACTCCAAACAGCATCATGTGAAACTGGCTCCTGTCGTCTACCATCTCGATAGGCTTCATAGGGGGCGCGCGTCCGCCACCCGAATTTACCGCTTTCATATTCAGTGTTGGGTCCGATGGCGTGGGAGTCGGAAGCAGTTTCACGGGGTCTGCTATTGTGGTGTTGCATATCGAAACGGATTATCAGGTTTCCCGTTTCAGTCTTGTCCCATAAATCGAGCATTGGTCCCGGGGCGCGTTTCTTTCTATAGAGTTGAAGATGTTTCGTTTCGTAAATAATTTCATGATCTGCCGTCTGTGCCCGAAATTCAGGGGTATCCGGTGGGTACCATGCAAGCACATAGTCTGCGGGTGCTTTCAGGTACCACGCGTCGATATAATCATCTGGCGCGTTCTCGTCGTTACGGTTTATGGGAAAATAATTAAATGCGGCTTCGTAGTTTTCCAGATGCGCTACATCCTTTGTATATACGCCGTAGAGTGCCATGTGGTGCGCATAAGGTGTGACATATTCAACCCTACCCAACGCCTCAGATTTGTGCCAATCCGCACTCTCAATCAGGTACGTTGTGTGTGGTTCGATGAGGTGTGTTCCCGATACCAGTTCTGAAATTTCTGGCGCGATGCGGGCATGGTCATAGGCAGTCCTACCGAAGTGGACTAAACTGAAAACGATAAGACAGGCTGCGATAACATGTCGAAACCATCTGCCCATATCTGGAATGAACCACGCTGCCATCATCAACAGAATATAAAGATGAATGCGATCATTGATCCAACCGCCAGGTCCATAACTCCACGGTGCCCTGACGAACATATACGTAAACAAGATCGCAATTAGCAAAAAGACATCGGTCTGTTTCACCCACTGTTTACGTTGAATTCGATACCCGATAGAGACAAGTAGTGCTATACCTAACACACCGAGGACACAATAATGCACCGGAAGATGCCAGTCAGTAAAATAGACGATCGACTTGATTCCCAGAAAGTAGTCCCAGATCCATTCCCCGCCGCGATGGTTACCTTGTTGATGCTGCTTTACGCTCTGTAGGTAATAGTCTACCAGCACAAAATACATCGGGACCATATAAAGAAAGAAGCGAAATGCAGGTTTGAGGCTAACGACAAACTTTTGAAGCAGTGGTCGAAGACCTTCACCGCGTGTTCGCCACGCTGCCCCTATCGCCGGGGCACCCCACAAACAGCCGCCTGCTACAGAGATACCCAACACCACCAGACCATAAGAGGCAATATGTGAGAGATAGGTCAGCAGTAGTAACACATAGAGCCAAACCAAGTGTTTTACCTGCATATCGTCTTTGTGTTTCCACCAGAACCCGAAGGTAAAAAAGAAAAACGAGATGCTCAGTTGGAAGTTGTAGAATCCCATATAGAGGAGATAGTTATAAGCAAATGGGAAACCGAGCCAAGCATACACATACTGACCCTTCTGACCCCTGTTGACAGCATTGAGGAAGTAGAAGAAAGCGAACGGGACCATGCCAATCGCAATCGTTAGAAACACCTTTTCCGAGATGACAGGCGGGAATACGTAGAGGAACGCTGCCAGCATAATGTGAGACAGCCAGTTCGGGAAGACCGTGATGTTCAACTCCCATGCATTCCGCAGTGTATAGTTTTCGTGTTTGCCATATTCTTTTAGCACCAAACCGTTATAGATATGGCTCGCGCCGTCTTGAGAGGGGAAATACGCAAAGATCCAGAGCGGTAGGATATGTAGAACCAACAACACCACAAATATATGTTTCCATGACAAATTTCGCCAATTAAACATATTGTCTCTCCGATACTGGGAAGTCGTACTCCCTAAGTTTGTCGGTTATCTTTATAGTAGAGGCAGTGGTGCGTCAATGGACACCGTTCACACAACGGCTTTCGGGCATCACAGATTTGTCTGCCGAAGTAAATCAGGTTCATGTGGAACGGATACGCTTTGCCCGCCGGCACTATTGGGAGCAACACCTGATGCGCCTTTTCCGCACTACAATTCGACGGAATTAGTCCGAGACGTTTGGAAATCCGTAGGATGTGCGTATCAACAGGAAAGACCTCCCTACCACACGCGAAAGACAGCGTGACAGAGGCGGTTTTGATACCGATACCTTTGTGTTGACACAGGAGTGCTAATGCTGCCTCAGTTTCCATATCGTGGATAAACTCCAGTGAGAGTTCACCGTGTTCTGCTTTGAGCCACGAGAGGAAGTTTTTGATGGTCCGACTCTTCTGATTGCCCAATCCGGCAAGTCTTATGGCTACCGCTATCGCCTTAACATCTGCCTGCAAGGCATCTTCCCACGTTGGAAATCGGTCTTTCAGTTCGGTATATCCTCTATCTCGGTTGACATCGGTCGTGTTTTGTGACAGGATCGTTAAGATGAGGCATTCTAAGACATCTCCCGCGCCATCGCGGGTCGGGACACCGAGTAACCCTTCCAGTGTATCTGATATGAGTTCTGCTTTCTCTTTGAGTTCCAATGCTTCATTCCCAATATTGTGTTTTAAATATTATACCACAAATAGCAAAAATAACAACGCCTTTTATTGCTGACCACTGACGGCTGACCGCTGATAGCCATTAAAACAGAAAGCGATACATCGGTTGATCGAGGGCAATCGCTAACAAACTCCAGAACGCACCAATCACAAACTCACCCAGCACAATTCCAAGGAAGAACGGAACAGCCTTCCGATGTAAACGAATACCGCCATATTTTAACACGAGCCACTTGAGCAGCCATCCCACAAAAATAGAACCAATCATCGGGTTAATTGCCCAACTACCGGAGATCGCATAGCCGACGGGGTGTAAGTTCCACCAGAGGAACCGCATCCGCATCGCTGCGAGCAGCAACGTTAATCCGAACCCGAATGTCGCAAAACTGATGGCTGGCACATCTGGCGGTGCTGTGTAGGTAAGCCATGTCTCTAATCGGTTAAAAGATTCTCTACCGAACCCGGCGACACCGCCCTCCGCGTAGTACATGGACAGATACGCCCAAAATGACCCAATCGCACCTAACGCCGAAGCCAGCATCATGAGTGCCGCGAACCGCCGTATCGGGATATTGGCACCGTCGGCTAATTTAAAGCCTTCAAGTTGATGGGGCATAGCGTGTGAACGGTGAGCACGGTTCAGGCAATAGAGATAGGCGAACCCCGTTAAGTTCACCGCGCCAAGCCTGCGGATACCTAACAATCGTGGCAACATCTCATCGGGTCCAATGAAGTGTAAGTCGTGGACGGGTGACCCCAATTCTGCCCGTAGACGTGTGATTGCTATCGCAATCGCGAACCAGATGGCGAAATAGACGATGATGATCCAGAAACTCATCCCCATCTTCAAGCAGAAACCGACGATGAATCCTATGCCAACGAGAAACCCGATAACAGCCAATCGATATGAAACGGGTTCGTCTTTTTTCGGAGATATGAGCTGCTGCGCGATCCCTTTTAAGTAGCGACGACTCATCCAGATAGCGACGACACACAGCCCTAAATACGCACCGTGCGATTGTTCTGCTTCATAAGGGAAACGTGGCAACCCGCGCCAGCCTGCAATGACACCTAACAGACGCTCCGCGCGCCAGATTAACCAGAATGCCCAACAAGAGAAGGAGAGGTCCAGCGGTATAAAGAACGAAAGCCCCACGCCGAATGGAAAAACACCCATCGGACTCCAACCTATCCCGTTCCATGGACGTTCTGTAAAAATTCGCCGCAAATCATACAACTTTCCACCGAGGCTCGGAACGACCGGAAACAGGAAGTTCAACCCGTTGATAATGTCAATGATGACACCGATCGAAAGCCCAAGCCACATCCACGGCGAACTGAAAAATCTGCGGGTCCGCGTTGTCATCTCAAAAGGGAGTTGGATAATTGGGTAACTGAGGCGTTCTGATTCGACCCACTGCTTCCGGAAAATTAGGCTCAAGCAGAGCATCACGAGGTGAACGGCGACCAAGAAAAGCGTCCACCAGAGGATAGCAGGCAACCACGCCATTAAGTAGCGAGATTCGTAGATACTTTCAAATCCGGTGTAATACCCCTCCAACGCGTACCGTTCACTGACAGTTAACCATTGCGGGATATGCAAATGAAACAGGTTTGCCCAGTCGTTCTCTGGTGTCGCGAACCAATGTGCATGCCCAATCAGAGGCATCAAAACGAGGAACCTATCGACACCTGCAAGTCCTGCGCCCACTGAAATACAGGTATAGATGACAAGCAATTCGGCGCGGTTCAACATGAGCGCGCGATGCAGCCGACGCAAAAGCACACCAATGCCTAACAGGATTAAGATGGTGATAACGGCATTGTAAAAAAGCGACACCTGCGTCGGACTCCCGCCGCCACGCATAATGGAGACAGTTACCCACCAACAGTTGATAGGCACTAACACACAGATGAGAAAAATAGTGAATGGTCGAATTCTGAGCGTTTGGGTAGGAACGATGTTCACCTTCTTTCATGAAATAACGCTAATATTCTACATCATTTTTCGCATCGTGGCAACAAATTTTACTGATAACTCATAACCATTCCGATTGTTTATGCAAAAGAGATGTGGTATAATCAATGATGATTGGAAAAATGAAGGCACAACAGAAACAGGAATCCGTCTGTCTGACGAAGGTCTCGAAACAAATGCGCCTAAGCAAACTAAAAGAAATCGTTCTTCTCACTTTAATTGTTCTCATTGGAGTTATCATTTTGCTATCCATTATCTATCAGCGGACTGCCTTGTGGGAACCCGAGCAGCATTTTATCACGCTGCTACCGAAATCCCCTGTCTGCTACCTCACGCTCAAGGAATTGAAAGGCTTGGTGCAAACCTTTAATCACAGTGAGTTGGGAAAACAATCCACTAAAATGCCGATCCTCGCTGAAATAGAGCAACAACAGTGGTGGAAACAACTCGTCTATCAGAAGCAACTATGGGAATACGAAATGGGAGGCAAGCTTGACCTTAAGACAATCACCGGCTATTTCGGAGAGGAAGCCATTCTTGCCATTTATCAGCGTGAAGGCGAGTATACGTTTCTCCTTATCACAAAAGTCGGTGGACCCGAGAAACTCAGCATTGAGGCGATTACTGCCACGGACGCAATCAACCCAAAATACGAACGCATTCAGACCGAGTATCGCCAGTTCACTATAAATACCATTGTAGGTTATCCCCGTAATTTTAGTTATACCTTCATCGGGAAAATTGGTGTTTTAACCCTTGATCCGCTCCTCTTAGCCGAGACGATTGACCTCTATGCCGATGCTTCAGAACAAAAAGCGGCACAGAGCAGCCAAAGGTTTACCACTGAACACCCAATGGGAGACAAGATTCAGCAAGACTATCGTCAGGACAAAAACACCGGATACGTTGATGTCCAACAACTCGCCTCTGCCTTGGACAGTGTAGATTCCTACGCGCTTGTTAAACAAATTTATGGACTTTTTGGGGATATGGAGTTTTGGACATTCAGCAATCGGTACGAGGATGGTGTGATTGTTTCACAGCATCGTCTCCGTAAGCAGACAAGAACGCTCGGTCCTGCTTTTCCAGCTGCGGATGACACCAAACCGTTCGACGCTTTTCCTGAACGAACCGCTTTCGTTACTTCACTACCTGTTCCGGGGCTGACGACAGCACTGCTCGACGGTGTTGATCTTTCCCCAATTTTAGGAACAGACCTAACGCTCCTATTCGTTGCGCCTGAATCTAATGAAGTCACGGTAGTCCCTTCGTTAGTCCTACTTGCACACGCCAAGGCTCCCGACGCACTAAAAGCGATTTTAGAGATTGTGAAGCAAGGAGGTATCTCTCTTGCAGGCAAACCGCTTGAATTCCTTGAAATACAGGATTACAAAGGTATTACAATCCAACCTATCCAACTTCGCCTCAATTTTCTTTTGGCAGTTACAGGTGGATACGCAATTGTTGACGATTATTTCGTGTTGAGTACGACTCTGATGGGATTAAAGTCTGTTATTGATACGATGACCGGAAATGCTCCTATCTCGACTGATATTTCATTCTCAGCAGATGTGAGGGATGCGCAGGCGTTCGTTCAGCCGGAACTGTTCGTGCCGGAGTTGAAACGTCTCCTGCCCTTGGCAACCGTATTGCTTTCGCTTTCAGGACAGCAATTGGATGCAACACTGACGCAACGCATCACTGAGAACCTTTTTCCACTGGCGTCCCTCGGTCCGATTACTGCTGAGATGGATTTGCGTGAGGATGGTATGAATGCAGAGATTCGCATTATTTTGGAAAAGTGATTTACTCGGTTTGGATGTATTGACGTGATATCTTACTACTTTTATGGTATCCTAAAGAAAATAGAGAAAATAAAGGAGATTCTACAATGGAAAAAGCAACGCTTGAAGATATTGTCCAGCGTTTGGATCGGTTGGAAAAGGTGGTTACAGACATAAATGAGCAACTCTCTTGTCTTGTTGAGGTAGTTGTGCCAGACGTTCCTAAGGACAGCGAAGCTGCCGCCGCGCTGAGGGGAGCTGAAGCACTAAAAAACGACAAGAAGGATGCCCATATTACCGAAGAAATTCTGGACAGGCTATTTGAGAAAATGGGAATCCCGCCCGATTTTGATCCGGGTTCTATTGAGGAACTTCATGAAAGCATGAGACAACACGGTATTCGTGCTGCGGACAACGAGTTTAGTCGCGCTATTATTGAAGAACGGGAGAAGTAAGTTTGCACTATTTCTATTTCGATGCAAGCGCGCTTGTTAAAAGGTATACTCGCGAATCTGGTAGCGATAGAATACTTTTTCTTTTTCGCAATGTGCCTTTGGAACGTTTGTTGTGTTTGACAATTGGTGCTATGGAAGTTTTTTGGATATGTGTCCGAAAGCGAAATGACCGCCGCATCACGAGTCATCAGTTTGAGAGAGCTGTTACCTACTTAAAACGTGAGGTAATCAATAGGCAATCAAACTTCAGAACGATTTCGCTTCCAGATTCGCTTATTTGGGATTCGATGGATTTGATTGAGACACACTCACTCAATAGTGTTGATGCCTTGGTATTGCGCTCTGCACTAAATATAACAGCAGAACTTGGTAACATGGGTGATACCTTAGTCCTCGTTGCTTCAGATCAACGACTTCTCAGAGCTGCTCGCGCAGAAGGATTGCAGGTTTTCAACCCCGAACTCGATTCACAACAGACACTCACAGATTGGATTAGTTAACATAATGAAAACAAAGATAGGTATAGGTATAATCAGTTTCGCACACGGACACGCCAACGCTTACTGCAACCAGATGCAATCCTTCGACGACGTTGAACTCATCGCATGCTGGGACGATAACGCCGAACGCGGCGAAAACGCCGCAACGCAGTACGGCATGAATTACACACCGCATCTCGAAGATGTGATTACTCACCCCGATATCCACGCCGTGATTGTAACATGTGAAACGAATCGACACGCAGAGATGGTAGAGGCAGCGGCTTCAGAGGGAAAGCATATACTCTGTCAGAAACCGATGGCACTTACCTTAGAAGATTGTGATCGGATTGCTGAGGTTGTCGAGAAAACCGGCGTTAAATTTATGATGGGATACCAGATGCGCCGCGACCCCGCAAATATCGCTATGAAAGAACTGATTGATAGTGGTGTGTTGGGAAAAATAGGAGTGCTGCGCCGCCGACACTGTATCAACGCTCTGTTTAGCGAAGCCTTCGTGACGGGGCTCAGTCGTTGGCACATCGACCCAGAAAAGAACATGGGAATGTTCATGGATGATGCCTCACACGCCACCGATTTTATCCACTGGATGCTCGGTAAACCGACAAGCGTTATCGCTGAGATTGATAATATTTTGACGGATGTCGCACCCGATGACACAGGATTGGCGGTCTATCGGTTCGCCGGTGGTGAGATGGCGATTCTACTGAATACGTCTGTAACGCTTGCGGGTGAGAATACAACGGAAATCTACGGCGATGAAGGGGTCGTAATTCAGAACTATGGCGACGCGCCGTCGTGTAACATACCACGTCCCGAAGATGCTGTCGCGCTAAAGTTGTATACACGCGAGGAACCGACATGGAGAGATTTGGGGATTCCAATTCCAGATGGCCACGGTGAACGAATTGCTGGCGTGCCGCGTCCGTTTATTGATTGCCTGAAAAACGATACTGAACCCGATGTTACAGTGGAGGATGGACGCGTATCGGTGGAGATGGTGTTAGGCGCGTATCGTTCGGCGCAAGAGGGACGACGCGTCGGGTTTCCACTCTAAAAAGATTTTGAATCACGGACTGTTCCGGCGCATGATACTCAAAATCTGACCAGTCATACCCGTCGCAGGCGGTTGCGCTGCGAGGAAAAGAGCCGAGGCGACAACCTGATCGGGTTGCTTCCACGGATCGCTTTCCGCTCTGAAAGTATCTGAGTTTTCCCACGCAGGTTTTGAAAGTTCGGTTCTCACGGGACCTGGAATCAGCACGTTTGCAATGATACCGTCTTCCCACACCTCTTCAGCGATAGATTGCGTCAATCCATGGAGTGCCGCTTTAGCAGCACAATAGACGCTGAGATTCGCACGTCCAACTTGTCCCATACCCGAACCGACGTTGATAATATTGCCGCTGCCTTGTTGCTGCATGACTCGGAGCACCGCGCGGCAGCAATGCACAACACCCATCACATTAATCTGCCATCCCTGTTCCCACTCCTCATCTGTAGAATCTAAAAATAAACCTCTCGGATTGACACCGGCGTTGTTCACGAGTATATCTATCCGTCCGAACTGGTCAACAGTTTTCTGAACGAGGGTTTCCACTTCTGAACGGACTCGCACATCGGTTGGAACAGTGAGAACTTCGCCATTTTGCGCGGCTATCTCTGCAGCAACTTCATCGAGTTGTGCAGTGCTTCGCGAGGCGATAACAACCCGCGCACCTTCAGCAGCATAAGCAATGGCGATCGCTCTACCAATACCGCGTCCGCCACCCGTAATAATAGCGACTTTATCTTTCAATTGCATGATGGATTCCTTCAAGGCGGCACACGAACACCTGTGGGAGGGGTTTCTAATCCCGACTTCCTGCGATCTTCACCAGTTTGAAATATTCAGAAACGGCAAGGTTGTTACAGAAAAATCTCTTAACTTATAACTTACAACTTATAACTCATAACTGATGCCACATGTTAATGAGGCGTGCCAAATGAGAGCGACTCGCTTTAACCCGCCGCTCCAAGTCTTTTGCGAGACCTGTCAGTAAATCGATGCCGGTCTCTTTACCTTTTTCTACCTGTTGTTTGAATTGGTAGGTGCGTCCTGCCTTGAGGCGGTTTATTTCTAAACGCAATTGGCTTGCCGCGCGATTGAGTTGTCGCAGTTCTGATTGCAAGGCTGCCCGTTTCTCAATGGCTGTTTTTTCCTCTACATCTAACGCTGTTTCACCGAGGCTCAACCGCTCTAAGGTTTGGAGGTCCTGCTCACGATATGCCCGATTGATCAAAGGCATCAATTGCTCACGGCGTTCCGCTTCCTCAGTCTCCATAGCCTTGTCTGGGTGGTATCGCTTGGCGAGTTTACGGTAAAGATTTTGCAAGTGTTTGGATTTCACCTCAGGGCGTTTGTCTTCTTGAGGTGTCGGTTCTGATGCGTCAGATGCCTCATAAGCCTCTACACGCGCCCGACTTGCCCTGAAACAGGATTCCACACGGGCTTCTATCTCTTCCGCCTGCACGTGCTCTCGGCGCAGTTGTAAACGGAGGCGATACGCTTTCGTCTCGAGTTCGACCTTATCGAGTTCGAGGTAGTAATGACTGATATGGGCATTGTAGCGACGCTGAAACAGGTCTACCTCTGACTTAAGTTTCTCAACGGTTACTGTGAGTTCTTCTACCTGCGCTTGTTTCACTTCAATTGCGTCCAAAAGCTGGGCTATCTGTTTTTCATCAATGCTATTGACATGAATTAAGGCAGCAGATTTCATGGGGGTTCCCTCATGAGATAATAAAAGCGGATTTTACTATCTTAAAGGCGTGCGCGCCGAAAAGACGCGCTTACAAGAATCTTGATTTGCACACGCCGACACACTTCGCTTTAGACATCTATTCGGCATCTACTTTTTCCGATACGTAATCCGTCCACGTGTCAGATCGTATGGCGAAAGTTCCACAGTTACCTTATCACCCGGCAAAATCTTGATAAAGAATTTCCGCATTCTACCTGAAATGTGTGCAAGAATTTGGTGCTTATTATCCAATTCCACACGAAACATCGCATTCGGTAAAGGTTCGATAACGGTGCCTTCAACCTCTATTTTATCGTTTTTAGGCGGCGTTCGTTCTTCTTCTCCAGATTCAGCAACGTCAGCATCAACCTGGGTATCTCGTTGCTTTTTGTATTTAGACTTCGGCTTCGGACGCTTCGTGTTCGTATACCGCGTCTGCGGTTTTCGTTTGTTTCTGTTTCCGGAAGGTCTTCGGTTCACAGTATAAATCTCCTTTTTTGTAGGTGCAATGAGTGGTGTAAAAAATGAATATCTTACACCGTGCTGTTGGGCAAGCACCGATATACCGGTGCTTTTATCAAATCAATTAGTACTACGATTCGTCTTCCAAACTAAAACGTTTCCCCGCTTCAACAACAAGTTCTTGGAAATAATCCGTGGCGCGTTGAAGTTCCGCTTCGGCATCGGCTTTATCTTCACTTGTTGAAACGAGATCGACAGGCATCGTGCTGCCATCTACTTTGCGGAGCGAGACATACGCTTTTAAATAAACGTCAGTGTGGCGTTCCATCACCTTCTGCATCAGCGGTGAAACTTCCGCTTCAAACATACTCACGTAAACGCGCGCCGTGGTAACCTCGGAACGGTAGCGTTCGGCAATTAAGGGTTGGATGTGGGTTTCAAAGACTGCCTTCATCTCGCGGGGAGGCCCCGGCATCATCATAATTGTAGACGTTTTGTGTGTAACGCTGATGCACGGTGCCCATCCCGCCGGGTTCTGTAAGACGGCAGCAGTTTCCGGCACAATCGCCATCTTCGTCAACGCTTCGCTGATTGGGTCGTTTTCTGACATCTCACGGCGTTTCCGAAATTCGGCAATAGTCTCTTCGCTCACCACAGATTTTGCGCCAATCAATGAAGCCACGACCTCGACGGTCATATCATCTGGGGTGGGTCCAAGACCACCTGTCGTAAGAATGAGCGACGTTTCCCGTTCCACCGCTGAATTGAGTGCTTCGGACATCTCCTCTCGGACATCGCGCAGCATCGTAACGCGTCGTAGCTCACCACCAATCTGAAGAATTTGCTGTGCGATCCAGTGGGCATTGGTATCCTGAATCTGCCCAAGGACTAATTCCGTGCCGATTGAGTACAATTCAATTGCCACACGCTTCTCCTTTTTACAGAACTTCTTTTAAAAACTCAAATGCACCAACGCCGTGGAAGCTATGTCCGGCTTCAAACACCTCAAGCCCTAATTTATCATCAGCGTCGAAATGTTTGAAAATCGCTTTTGCCTTATTAACCGCGAAGCCGGTGGCTTCAATCGGAAAAATTGTGTCCTCCGTACCGGATTCAACAAAGAGCGCACGCGGTGCGATGAGTCCGGCTATGTCGTACATTTCTGCATATTGTAGCACATTTGGTATGTAATTGTCTATACAATGGCTGAGACTTAGGATGCTGTCCCGAAATGTGTTAAAATAGCCACTCACGACAGCCGCTTTAACACGGGTGTCAATCGCCGCGGTAAAGAATGTCGTTGTGCCACCGCCTGAGATACCCATCACACCGAGACGGTTTGTGTCAATCTCCGGTCGGGTCGCCAAATAGTCAAATGCTCGCATCGCATCATAAACCCGCCACCCTACCATCGTCTGCCCGAGAAGGAGTGCTGCCCCCGCACTCGGTTGACAGGAGGAATTACCGCCGCCTCTCTCGCGAGAGATCGGGTCACGTCGGTGACCGAATCCGAATTGTTCAATCGCCAGTACAGTATAGCCGTGTGCAACGCATTGGAGTGCGAAATCGTTTTGGTAGCCACCGTATTCTGATCGCATGCTGCCGTCTTCCTCAATGCCCACGATGTCATCTACACCGCGTCCATGTCCCGCGAGACAAAGAATCGCCGGGTTCGGTGCTGAACCGTTGAGATGCTTAGGCGTAAGCAGATAGCCAAAGACAGCCATGTGTGGACGGCTCTTAAATTGCACCGTCTCACGAAAATAGGTCGGGAATTCGTACGATTCTAAAACTTCTGATGCTAAGGCACACGGTTCCTCTGGAAACCCACCGACCAGTTCGATAAGTTTTGCCCGAAGTTCCTGTTGCCACGCTTTCGCTTCAGTGAGCGTTGTCGCTTGGAATGCAAGGTGGCGCCGTGTATCACTGTACAACTGGTGTGAGAAGGCTAAGGTGTCTCTTTCATGTTCATGATACATCGTGTGTCTCCAAGGAGTAAAATGTTTGGGGATCGTTTACAACATTATCGATTCAACAGGTTTAAAACGAGTCCGGTCGCCATTTTCGGATAGAAATAGGTCGATTTCTGTGGCATTGTTGAACCCGCCATAGCCACGTCCAGTACTTGTTCAACAGGTGTCGGATTCATGAGGAGTACAACGCTACCCGCGCTATTTTTTACGTGTTCAACGGCATCGTCTGCATAAGCCGTGTAGCTAATGTGTTCCGCTAATGTCTCAATCTGAAACAGTTTTTTGATGAGAGTTTCTTGCACAAGCGTTACGTCTAATTGCCGTGGTGATGTTGAACGCGGAATCAATAAGCGATAGGTGTCGTCTGCCGTGTACATGCCGACAGCAGATTCCCCTTTCAGTGCCTCTAATTTTGCCATAAGATTTGCTTGTGTTTCCATTTCATGCACTTCAAATACTTCAGGCAATTTCGCAATAGCCCGCGAAATCTGGTTAGGTCTCAGATTATCTAACAGTCGATGAATCGCTAAAACAGCCAAACCGGGAGACTCCATCCGAACAAGGTTCATCATCATATAACCGTAACCCGTTGATTCGGTGTTCGGCAGTTTCTGCGTCATTTCCTCTTGAAAAGCCAGCGCAGTTTCATAACGATGGTGTCCATCAGCAATCAGGAGCGGTTTGGATGAAAAAAGTTCTTGAATCTCACGGTTGCGTTCTGTGTCATCTAAACACCACAATCGGTGTGTGCTGCCAAAGGTCTCTGGACAGTCAACTTCAGGGGGATATGTATCGGTGAAACCTTGCATAATCTGTTCAATGTCACCGCTCGGATCGCCGTACAGCAGAAAGATTGGACTGAGGTTCGCGTGGCATGCACGCATGAGATTGAGCCGATCTGCCTTCGGGCCGGCGTGTGTCTTTTCGTGCGGGAGGATGATTCTGTTTTTAAAGGGTTCGAGTTTGACGAGGGAAATCAGAGCACGGCGGGTATAGTTTTTTCCATCCGGGGCGTTAAACGCTTGATCGTAGATGTAATATCGCGGTGTTGGGTCCTGGACAAGTGTATTGTCTGAAATCCACTGGTTCATCAGTGCCGCGGCTCGCGTATACTGATTAGCATCCGCAGTGTCATCTTCGCAAGGTTGGCTTAAAATTAAATGAATGATATTGGCGGGATGGCGCGCCTCTAAGGCGAGCCGTTCTTCGGTTTTGATGACATCATAAGGCGGTGCGATGACATTCTCGATCCCCTCTACCTGGGTTGCATTGTAACGTAAGCCGCAAAACGGTATAACTGTTGTTTCCATATTGTTTAACTATTAAATCTGAGCTGGGATGGCTTCGACTTCCATAGCGAACAGCGTATGGGGCGAAGTCCGTTGTCCTTGCAGACTTCTAATTGTCTGAACATGGATTCCTATGATTTTCCTGACTATCTTAGATTATAGGACATCTTCTCAAGAAAATCATAGAAAATCTAATAATCTCATAAATCACAGTTCAGACTTTTTTTGGTTAAAAGATTAGTCCCAGAGGCGTGTACTAAAATAACGTTCACCGAGATCGTTAAAGACTGTGACGATAATACCTTCCTGAATTTCTTGGGCGACTTTATACGCCCCATAAAGGTAGCCACCCGAAGATTGCCCGACGAACCAACCCCGTCGAGCCAGCCGACTACACATTTCATGCGCATTTTCGATCGTAGCCGGAATGCGATGATCAATTACAGATGCGTCGAGAATTTCTGGCACGATGTCATCTGGATGTCCCAACGGTTTGAGGCCTTCGATCCCCGGAAACACCTCCGGCGCAATCGAGCAGACTCGGATATCTGGATTATAGTTCTTCAGACGTTTGCCGACACCCGTGATAGTGCCACCCGTTCCGACCCCCGCGACGAAGTGCGTAACTTTCCCACCTGTCTGTTGCCAGATTTCAACGCCAGTGGTATCGTAATGTGCCCGCCAATTGTTTTCGTTCTCGTATTGCGATTTGAAAAAATACTTCTCTGGATCCGCTTCGTAGCGGCGGTCAACCTCTCGCAACGCCTCATCATAACCGAGGATGGCATCGGTATAGATAATTTTCGCACCATGTGAGTGGATGCGTTTTTTCCGCTCTTCGCTGGCGTTGTCTGGAATAACGAGTTCAACTTTATAGCCGAGAGCCGCACCTATCATCGCGTAAGCGATCCCAGCGTTGCCAGAACTCGAATCAAGGATAACTTTTTCCCGCGTGAGCTCTCCAGAGGCAATCGCCTCTGTAAGCATTCTTAAAACAGGTCGGTCTTTGATTGAGCCGCCTGGGTTGTAGGTTTCTATCTTTGCATAAATCTCGACGTTTGGCAGCTCATCAGCAAAGAGATCTATTTTGGCAAGCGGTGTCTGGCCTATGATTTGAAGCAGTGGATATTCTGAAAGATTCACCTTTTCAGGCTTTCGCTGGCTCATGTAGCGTTATCTATCCTACCTTTTGTGTTATTTGGGACTTATGCACTCCATCGGTAAGTGCGGTGTGTAACCGCACCGGCTGCGTCGGAATGGGTGAATTTCTTTGATGCTGCGTAAGTCCTGTTATTTCTTGAGTGTTAAGAGTTTTCTGAGTCGTTGGTGAAGCAGGCGTTGCATGTAATCCTTCGCTGCGGTGTTTGTTAATTGTCCATTGAGGATAGGCGTAACCTCAAATTCAGCTAATCTTAGGGTCGGGTTGAGCCCGTGCAACGGTGGCAGCCAATCTCGGAACGTGTCGAAAAAAGCACGCTGTGCTGCGCGTCCGTTTGTATACGGAAAGTCTGCAGTCTTTCTGCGGAACCGAGCCGGTCCCTTTGCGAGTGCTGCAGTGTGGTATTGTTGGCAAAACTGGCGGTATTTCTGTGGTGCATAAGCGATTTCAATATCTGCTGGATAATGCTGGAATGTCCGTTCCCGGAATTGTGTGAAGTGTTGGAGCTCATCGAACTCAAAAATAAAGTGATAGGGCTCCGGAAAATACGCATCTGGCGTCAGATACCCATCTGCTTTCGCTGTTGTGCCTTCCCAATTCCCTTTCAGGGCAGTGTAAAGTGTCATCACGGCATCGTAATGTTTACCAAAATCTTCACGACGCGGTTTATTGCGGAGCCAATCGAATTGTGCACGGCGTTCTGCGCTGATGCCGATGACTTCCTCCACTAATTTAATGATACCTACTTCCAAGCGCATAACGTTCTCCAACTGTTTTCTCGGAGACGCTTGTTATCAGAAATTATAGTAAAGTTTAGAATTAAAGATACCTTTCAAATCTCAAAATATATTGTAGGAGGGGTTTCTAACCCCGACAGAATGCTAATTATAGTATCCCGCACACTTTCCACTTTCCACTTTACACAGGGTCGATGTCTAAATCTTTAAGTGTATCTCCGTCTACAGCGTTAATCAAACTGGCGAGATAGTCCCGATCGCTTTGTAGAGCCTCCAATTTGTTATCGCCGTGGACGAACTCTACCTCTAAGTATCCACTGTATCCAGCAGCACCTAAAATCTCAACGATTCGTGCATAATCGACAACGCCGTCTGCAATAGGGCACCCTTTGCCGTTCTCATCGAAGTTTTGGGCATGGACGTTTATAATGTGTGAAGCGAGTTTTTCAGCGGCAGTATGCGGTTCATCGGCATCGGCACGGGCAAGCGGTTGGTAATACGTCTGCAACGCTGGCTGGTTAATTCCCTCAATCGTCTCCAAAATAGTTGCCACACTATCGGTGAAGTTATTGTTATGCATTTCCAAACCGAGCCGAATATTGCGAAAATTTGCCCATTGCGTAATGCTCACCAGCCGGAAAAGAATCAAGCGTTTATCAGCCGGTGCAATGGATTTTGACGGACCCCCACCCGACCAGATTCTCACGAGGTTCGTTCCTAAATCGTATGCGATTTTAAAGGCTTCCTCAAAATGTTTCTGATGGAGCGGCATCAGCGGATCCACATACGAACCGAACGCTGAGATCTCTAATCCCTTGCGGAGTGCCATATCCCGGACGTTTTTGACATAACTTTCGTCGTATTCCGCCGGTAGATGCGGGGGTTTTCCCCACAGCTCGATGCCATCAAAGCCGTAATCCGCCGCGATATCAATAACCTCTTCCAGCGGTTTTTCTTGGAAAGCGATGGTGCATAAACCTATTTTCATAGTTTTCCCCTGTCTATTTCTGTTTACCTAACGTCGGTTTTTTACTTAAATAGGATACCATAGGCATAGACCGAATGCAAGGAAACTTTGCTACGATAACTGAAAATCGCTTGACATAGTTTAGCAGGTCCGCTATAATTGTCAAGTATTTTTTCGGATAGGTGCAAATAATGCAGCCAAGTGTTAGGTATCTTATCGCAATTGGTTTCATGTTGGTGCTCACTGTGCTTTCGGGATGTGCGACGGAAAAGCAGAAGCCAATCGAATTAAACGTCTTCGCTGCAATCAGTTTGTCAGATGCCCTCGCTGAAATTGGGACAGGGTTTACAGCGGAAAACGGTGTTAAAGTATTTTACAATTTCGCGGCGTCTACGACCTTACAACGCCAAATCGAAAAAGGGGCACCCGCGGATGTCTTCATCTCGGCGAGTCCCCGCCAAGTCGTTGCCTTGGAAGATAGTGGGCTGCTTGAAGCCGAGAGTCGCCAAAATTTGCTAACCAATCGGTTGGTAATCGTTTCTGACGAAACCGAACGGATTTCTGTGGAGACACTTGCTGACCTCACTGCACCTGAGATTTCGAGAATTGCGATTGGGCATCCAAGTATTGTCCCTGCTGGGGCTTACGCAAAAGAAGCCTTGAGGCACTTCGGATTGTGGGAAACCTTACGCCCGAAACTTATCTTGGGTGCTGATGTACGGGCTACGCTGGCTTATGTGACATCCGGGAATGTGGACATCGCTATTGTTTACAAAACGGATACAGTTGTGAGTGACTATGTAAGGGTGCTTTGTCAGGTGCCCCCTGAAGCGTATACACCTATCATTTATCCGGCTGTCGTTATAAAAAATAGTCCCCAGAAACAGTTGGCGCGTAGGTTTATTACTTATCTCCAGTCTGCTAAGAAAAGTGAAATTTTTGAAAAGCACGGATTCACCGTTTTGGCTCTAAAATGAGGATAACGCCCGCCGAAGTTGCTGCCCTCTCTTTATCTATAAAAGTTGCATTGCTCAGTCTGGTTATAATGTTCCCGCCGGGATTATTGATCGGCTGGCTCTTGGCGAAACGCTCGTTTCCAGGGAAGGCTTTATTGAATACACTCGTCATGTGTCCGTTGGTGCTGCCCCCTATCGTCAGTGGCTATTTACTCCTCATTCTATTGGGAAAATACGGGGTTATTGGTGGATTTATCTATCGGACTTTCGGTATAGAGATCGTTTTTTCGCAATTGGCTGTTGTGCTTGCAGTTTCTATTATCTCATTTCCGCTGCTGGTGCGGGGTATTGTGACAGGTATGGCGTCTGTCCCTGTCGAGCTTGAAAACGCAGCGCGCACGCTTGGCGCATCACCACCCAAAGTGTTTTGGACAATAACGCTCCCGCTCGCTTATCGCGGCATAATCGGCGGAACGATCCTCGGTTTCTCCAAAAGTCTTGGCGAGTTTGGTGCTACTATTATGGTGGCGGGAAACATTCCGGGTAAAACCCAGACGATGGCGTTAGCGATTTTCAGTGCTGTTCATCTGGGTGAAGATGCCTCTGTCTATCGACTGGTGCTTATTTCAACCGTTGTTGCCTTCGTGGCACTCTGGTTCACGGAACGCTTTACCCGCACATAGGGGTTTTACAGAGAAAAAAAGGAGAAATTGATGGCTTGGATTTTTGTTGGTATCGTCGCATGTGTATCGATCGGTTGGTATCTCTATCGACGTTCAAAAAATGACGCAGCTGAAGATACCGATCAAACCGCTGATGCTGAGACGAATGATGACGAGTTTGAGGATCTGCTCTGGACGGGTGTACTGCTCAACGAAATATATGATGATGACGAACAGCGCGATCCATCTGACGATACGGGGGCTGATGACTATGATGTAGATGATGGCGGATTCGACGATGGCGGTGGGTTTGAGTAATAGGTATCGCTATGACAGGTAGTCCCAAAATCAGACTCAATTTTCGCAAAAGCCTCGGTAGTTTCACTTTGGCAGTCGATTGCACACTGGAAAAGCAGGTTTCGGTGTTTTTAGGCGTGTCTGGGAGCGGGAAAAGTACGCTTCTCAATTGCATCAGCGGCACGCTGACACCTGACAACGGTGAGATCGTCTTCGGGGACGAGACCCTTTACGATTCCACCGCAAAAATTAATCTACCCCCTGAAAAACGACGGTTCGGATACGTTTTTCAAGAAGGGTATCTATTTCCGCATCTCACCGTTGCCCAGAACATCCGATATGGGCAGCCCCGTCCACGAACATCTTCGCCTGCCATAGATGTTCTCGAAATTTCCGAATTGCTCCAGCGCTACCCGAAAGAACTCTCAGGCGGGCAACGTCAACGCGTCGCAATCGCCCGCGCCCTCGCTATGGAACCGCGGATGCTTCTCATGGATGAGCCGCTCGCTTCGCTTGATAGCGCCCTAAAAGACCGAATTATCCCCTATCTACGCCACCTTAAAGACGCTTTTGATATACCAATCCTCTACATTACCCACGCCTTTCCCGAGGCGATGGCACTCGCTGACGAAGCGTTCCTAATCGCTAACGGCGAAATTATGACAAGCGGGGAACCCCACCGGTTGCTGACGGCTCCTTCCGCAATGCCTATCGCACAATTGACCGGTGTTGAAAACATCCTGATCCTTCCGGTGAAGTTTTCGGACAAGGCACGCGGTGTAACTGGGTTGGAAATCGGAAACCAATCTCTTGTAATTCCTTATATTGAGGCGGAAGTCGGTGATAGTGTACCGGTTGCTATCCGCGCTGAGGATATTATCATCTCGCTTGAACCCAACCTACCGATTAGCGCACGGAATACGTTACGCGGAACAATTCAATATCTTGATGTCAGGAATGAGCGGACGTGGGTATCTATCCGTGTTGAATGGCATCACCTTGCTGTGAAGATTACGCATGAGGCACGTGAACAGATGCAGTTGCGGGAAGATTTGGAGGTTTACTGCGTCATCAAAGCAAGTGCCATCAACCGTCTCTGGGATTAGACCGATCTTCATCGTCTTAGGAATTTAGAGGCGTTTCTGAAGTTCTTCCCACAACGCCTCCACTTGTTGGTGAAGTTCTGCAAACGTCCCATCATTCTCTATCACAACATCGGCGTACGTAACTTTCTCCGTGAGTGGCATCTGTGCGTCAATCCGTGCTTGGACATCACTTTTGGTAAGCGATCTACCTTGGGCACTGCTGCGTTCCAAAGTGCGTTGCAGCTGTGTCTCCACGGGTGCTGTCACAACGACTATCAGATCAACGGTATCATAAGCCCCTGCTTCGATGAGGAGCGGTGCGTCAAGCAGCACAATACAGTTTGGATCTTCTGTAACGAGTTGACGGGCGCGGGCACGTGAACGCTGGATGATTAACGGGTGCAGAATGCTATTGAGTCGCTCCCGAGCGGCTTTGTCTTTGAAAACAATCGCTCCTAATTTTTTTCGGCTGACATCCCCGGTATCTTCGAGTATCCCCTTTCCAAATGCGTTGATCAAGACATTAATAACCGGACTGTCTGCTTTGAGGAGTTCGTGTCCGATTTCATCAGCATTGATTGGAATCGCACCTTTTTCTGCGAGTAGGTCGGAGACGGTCGTCTTTCCGCAAGCAATTCCGCCTGTTATCCCAACAATAATACCACGTTCGCGGGGTCTTTCGGTTTTCATACGCTTGAGTATATACCATCGCCTGAAATTTGTCAACCCTGACCCACAACCCATAACCCTTAAAAAATCCTTGACTTGATTTCACGGGCATGCTATAATGCCCGATAATCCGCAGTGTCGTGTTACGTGAATGCCGATGAGATCAAAAGATTAGCAACTATTGGGCTACCTGCCGAAAGTGCTGGAAAATTGGCTGTTACTTGGGCATCGCTCAAACGGAATTAGACAAAGTGCAGGAAAAAGATAACCCCAATTTAGAAAGAGTCCCTTTCCGGCAATACGCCGTACTCCTTTCACAATACCTCAAACCGCAGTGGCTCCGTGTCACGCTGCTCGCTGTATTCATGTTCGGTGGGATCGGTCTAAACCTTGTCAATCCGCAAATTATCCGTTATTTCATTGACACCGCAAAAGCCGGCGGCGCGACCCGCAACCTCATCATCGCCGGTTGTATATTCCTTGCGATTGGATTTGTTCGGCAACTGGTGATTTTAGTCAGTTCTTATTTGGGGCAGGATGTCGGATGGCGCGCCACAAATCAGATGCGCGAAGATCTTGCCGACCATTGTCTGAACTTGGATATGTCTTTCCATCATGAATACACGCCCGGTGAAATGGTCGAGCGCGTTGATGGCGATACCACTGCACTCTCGAACTTTTTCTCTGAATTTGTGCTTCAGGTGATTGGGAGTTTCATATTTCTCATCGGTGTCCTGATTTTGGTTGCCCGCGAGGATTGGCGTATCGGTGCTGCACTCACGGTTTTTGTAATTATTGCTGTATGGGTCTACAATCTCACTCGGAACATTGCTGTCCCGCTCTATGCCGCTGAACGCGAGGGCTACTCAAGACTTTTTGGATTTCTTGAAGAACGGTTGATCGGAATCGAAGATTTCCGAACCAACGGCGGGGTCGGCTACACAATGGATCGGTTTTACGATGTCAATCGCGATGTATACGGGCGCGCCGTGAAAGCACATGTGATGGGCGAAGTTTTACGAATGATTAGCGGCGTTTTGTTTGCCTTAGGGAACGCCTTGGCAATGGGAATGGGGATTTATCTCTATCAAAGAGGTGTCTTCACAATCGGTACGGTCTTCCTCGTTTTCCAATACACAGCGATGCTCCGGCGCCCCCTCTACATGATTAACCGTCAGATTAACGAGCTCCAACGGGCGACTGCCGGATTGAAACGGATTGAGGCACTCTATCGCAGAACCACGAAAATAGCGGACGGCACCGAAGATCTGCCCGGATCAGATGCACTCGGTATCGACTTTGAACGCGTCAGATTTAGTTACACCGGAGATGAAGTGGTATTAAAGGATGTTTCGTTCCAACTATCGCCCGGCAAATCGCTCGGGCTGCTGGGACGTACCGGCAGCGGCAAGACGACAATCACCCGACTCCTCTTTCGATTCTACGAGGTCAATCAAGGACAGATTCGCGTCGGTGGGAAGCCGATTGAGAAAATTCAGCTTGAGGCTTTGCGAAGCCAGATTGGGATGGTCACGCAGGATGTTCAACTCTTCAATGCGACTGTACGCGAGAATCTAACCCTCTTTGATGCCACAATTCCCGATGACCAGATTTTGTCGGTTGTTGAAGAACTGGAGCTGTCTGATTGGTATAGAGGTTTACCGAATGGACTTGATACGATGCTTGAAGATACTGGGCTTTCCGCTGGTGAAGCGCAGCTTCTCGCCTTTGCGCGCGTCTTTCTCAAGGATCCACGGCTTGTCATTCTTGACGAACCCTCCTCAAGACTCGATCCCGCCACGGAACAGCGAATTGACCGAGCCGTCCAGCGGTTATTGAGAGGGCGGACGAGTATTATTATTGCCCATCGTTTGGGAACCGTTCAACAGGTAGACGATATTATGATTCTTGCCGATGGCGAAATCCAAGAATACGGTGAACGCCAGCAACTCGTCCGCAATCCTGATTCTGTCTTCTCAGGACTCCTAAAGACAGGATTAGAAGAGGTGACGCAATGACGACAGGACAGTCAGCGATTCAACTCATCCGGTATCGTCCACTCCTCTTCCTCAGCACTATTTTCTTTCGGGGTTTAGATGATCTGGTGCCGTTTGCTATTGGCATCATTATGAAGGGATTTTTTGATGCCCTCACCGGCGACTCCCCCGCTGGATTCAATCCGTGGACGTTTGTCGCACTCTTTATCATTGTTGAACTCGGTGACCGGAGTGTACTCATCTCTTCGGCGTTTGTATGGGCGCGTTGGCGTTACGCTGTTTCCACACTGCTCCGAAAGAACCTCATGACAGCCATCATGGATATGTCCTCGCCCCATCGCGTCTCAACGGCTTCGGGCGAGGTAACCAACCGCCTACGCGACGATGTTGAGTCGATTATACGGTATCTGGAGCAGTATATCCACCTCTGGGGAAATACGCTCTTCGCAATATTGGCAATTATCTGGATGGCACGCATTGATGTCACTGTGACCCTCATCGCTGTTGTCCCTTCCATTCTGATTATCACGATGATTAATTTCGCCAGACGGCTCATTCGTAAGTATCGGGCTGCCCAACGGATTGCGACGGAAAAATCTACCAACTTCATCAACGAGCTCTTCCAATCTATCTTGGCGGTGAAAGTGGCGCGGACAGAGTCCAATGTCATTAACCATTTCCATCAACTCAATGACGCGCGCCGGAAAGCGACACTTGTGGATAACCTGTTTAATCAGCTCCTCAGATCTATGAGTTTCAATATCAATCAGCTCGCAACGGGCGTAATTCTGATTCTTGTTGCTGAACAGATGAAAGCGGGTACGTTTACTGTCGGCGATTTCGCGCTTTTCACAACCTACGCCGGTGACGTTGCCAGAAGCGGGTCCCTCCTCGGTGGCATAATGGCAGAGCACAAACGCGCAGAAGTGTCGTTCGATCGTATGGAACAGACCGTCGAGGAGATGCCAGACGAGGATTTAGTGAAACACACACCCGTCTATCTCAAAGAAACACAGCCCCCGCTCATTATGCCCGAACGCACGGAAGCCGATCGCCTTGATGAACTTACTATCACTAACTTGACGCACCTTTACGATGGTTCAACGGCAGGGGTTTCCGATATTAGTTTCCGGGTTCCAGCAGGCTCCTTTACTGTTGTCACGGGACGGATTGGTGCTGGTAAAACAACGCTCCTGCAAACACTTTTAGGTGTGCTTCCGAAGCAAGCAGGAGAGGTCCGCTGGAACGGCGAAGTTGTTACGGATCTGAAGTCGTTTTTCGTGCCACCGCGTTGTGCGTATACGCCGCAGGCTCCAAAACTCTTCAGCGAGAAATTAAGTGACAATATCCTCCTCGGTGTTCCGTGGAATTGGGACGACTTAAATCGTGCAATTCGGCTCAGTGTCATGGAGTCGGACCTCCCGACGCTTGAAGATGGACTCGAAACTGTTGTTGGACCTCGTGGTGTCAAATTATCCGGTGGACAGATGCAGCGCACCGCAGCCGCACGAATGTTTATCCGCGGTTCAGAGTTGCTTGTTTTTGACGACCTTTCCTCTGGACTTGATGTAGAAACAGAGCAGACGCTTTGGAAACGCCTCTTTGAGACGCAGCGAGCGACCTGTCTCGTCGTTTCCCACCGACGCGCCGCCTTACAGCAGGCAGATCAGATTGTTTTGCTCAAGGACGGGCGTATTGAGGGCATCGGAACGTTGGATGAATTGCGCCGCGCCTCCGAAGAGATGCGACGGTTGTGGGAAGGCGAATAGCAAATAGCAGTTATCAGTATCGGCGGGATCTTTGTAGCACAATCTTTTAGATTGGGCATGTAAGGACGCAAACTAAAAGTTGCGCTACAAATACCAAACTCACGTTAAGATAGTTTTTGGAGAATTTTTTATGGCAAGGTTAAAAAATAAAGTCGCAATTGTAACAGGTGCTGGCAGGGGACACGCCGAAGCAGTCGCACGCCGTTTTGCGAAGGAAGGCGCAGCCGTTGCTATCTGTGATGTTATCCCTGTCCAAGCGTTAGAGGCAAAGGTCGGTTCAGACATCAGAGCCGCCGGTGGGGACGTACGCTGCTTTGAGACCGATGTATCGCAAGAAGAGTCTGTCAACGAGATGGTCGCAGCAACCATCGATCAGTTCGGCACTATTGATATACTCGCTAACGTCGTCGGTATCGCTGGCCCCACGAAAGACATCTGGGACATGAGCTTGGAAGAGTGGAGACGCACGCTTGAGGTCAACCTCGATTCGTTGTTTATCTGTTCCAAAGCCGTTCTACCGGAGATGATCCGAAAGAAGTCAGGGAGAATCATAAACTTCAGTTCCGGCACAGGAAAACAACCGCTTTCACACAGAGCACCCTATGCCACCTCAAAGATGGGGGTCATCGGTTTCACACGCACCCTCGCCGCCGATGTCGGACGTTACAACATCACCGTTAACGCTATCTGTCCCGGTTGGCACATGGAGAGAAGCCTTGAACTCGCAAGAGGCAGAGCGGAATACATGAACAAATCCTTTGATGAAGCAGCCTTACGCCAGCGATATGCACAAGAAAACCCGAAGAGAGTCATCGCTGGTAGATGGTGTGCAGATGAAGGTTACAGCGATAAAGGCTCAGGTTCTGAGGATGCCGCTGCGTTAGCCGTCTTTCTTGCTTCAGAGGATTCTGCAAATATGACAGGACAGGACATTAACACTGGTGGGACGGTGATGTGGTAGTTAAAAGAGGGCATGAATCCTTGTAAAAAATTTGAAAAAAAGCAGGCTGATTAGGTATAATATGCGTTAATGTTAAACGTTGATCGGGAGGAAGAATTATGTCAATTCGCGAAGCAGCCGAGCAATTAACAGTAGACCATCTGCTTGATGGTGTTCAACAGTTGACCCCTGCCGAATTGTGGGAGTTCACCGAACGGTTTGCTGAATGGCAGAGACAAAGAGAACTTCCAGAGGAAGCCCCGTTATTAGCGTCTATCCGAGAAAATTCTCGATTGCCGGAAGGAGAACAGCGGAGGTATCAGGAATTGTGGCACAAGTGCGAGAATGCAACTTTGAGCGAGACCGAACTCGCGGAATATCAAAAGTTGCTGGGCAAATTGGAGGCGAGAAATCTTAAACGCATTGAAGCTCTTACGACTTTGGCGCAGATGCGTGGAAAGACATTAAGGCAGATTATGGCGGAACTCGGATTAAAAGGGGAAAACGGTGGCTTCTGAGCATATCCCCGCAGATTTGCGTCGCCGCGTGCGCAAACGTGCCAATGGACTTTGTGAATACTGCAAAACTCCTGATCACTTCAGCACTGCCTCTTTCCACTGCGATCACGTTTTCCCCCGAAAAGCATCAGGCAAAACCGATTTGTCCAATTTAGCATGGGCATGTCCCTGGTGTAACACGCATAAACACACTAAAACGCGCGCACGGGATCCACAAACAGGCCATCAAGTGCTGCTTTTTAACCCCCGTCGTAAAAAATGGCAACGGCATTTCGTGTGGAGCGACAATTTTCTTTTTATTGTTGGACGGACACAGATAGGTCGGGCAACGGTTGAGGCATTAAATATGAACCGTTCTGAACATGTTAACCGCAGAAAGATATTACGAATTGCCGGAGAACATCCACAACCGGTTTAACTATCCCCATCCGAGTGGTAAACTACCGCATTGCCAAAAGGAAACGCATGAACCGCCAGCACACCAATAGCGAAGATACCATCACGACCCTATTCGTCGAAATCCTGATGCCGATGAGTGCCACAAGACCGCTCCTCGAAAATCAAAGAAAGCCCGATGTAATTATCCGCACAGTCGAACGGTATCCGTTGGCAGTCGAAGTAAAAATCGACCACAAACACAGACTCAATGAAACCGGTGAAAAACAGGCGCGTGAATATTACTTGGGCAAAACCCTCCGTGCCACAGGTGAGACAATTGCCAGCGCAATTGCGATTCGCCTCCCATATAGTGTCTCCCATTATACGTCCTCCCTATAAAGTAGCTTCTCATCCAAGTGTATATCGCCTTGCGGTTGATAGTAGATCGCCCATTTCCCTTTTGGCTTGCGCACCGATAGCCCCTCCGCTTTGAGTTGATCTTTATGCATGTCCCAAACATCCCAAAACCGCTGCCAGCCGTCCTTCTCTGGAAGCCCCAGGGAGGCGAGCGGCTTCAATTGGAAATAGCCAGGGATCGGCAAGTAGCCCGCCTCGCATTCCACCAAGCGAAACGTCCCTTTGAGTTTAAGTCTGTTCTTGGACTTCGGGAGTTGTTGGATAAGGGTGTTCATCGGGTGTCTCTATTTTCCTTGACAAAAAGTATAAAAAATTGACAATGTTTCAAAAAGGAATATTTTATGAACCGTACAATGATCATAACCCTTGCACTGCTGTTGAGTATCAGTTTTACAGGGCAACCGCCTCTTAGTCAAGTTACGCCTGCCCAATTCAGAGTCTGTGTCTATGTTAATTCTGATGATACTGATTTAGATAGTAGGCTCGAAGCATTTCTGCGCAGGGAACTTCGTGCACTTGGCGATGTTGCTTCGGTGCTGCTTTTTGGCATACAGACAACTTACACGCATACGCCATAGAGAACATTGGAAGTTTTGATAAAAATGTATTAGAACCCTTGCGTCCAAAATAGCAAAATTTATCCCTCCTCCCAGAGTTTCAATTGTGCAGGACTTTCACGTTTACGCTAACAATGCCGTTTTGCTGCTATACTTATCTTTCGTCGTGTTTCCGTAGAAACAGTCTTGTCTTTGTTCCCAGCACTTATCTTCGCAAGCGTTTCCGCAGAATGTTTCCTGCCTTTACCAGCTTCGCTTAATTTCGCACGATGTTCAGCGGAGACTGTTTTATTTTTCCTACCTTTGCTCATCCTTGCACGCATCTCGGTAGAGAACTTTTTGCCATAATTGGGATGATTTTCGCCCTTAAAGATGCATTCGTAAAGGTTTACAGTGCCATTGAACGCGCGGGACTTATCTCGGAAATTTCTATGAATAGAAGGCTTGTCGTTTTTTCAATAGTCCTGAAAATCCTAAAATCCTGTAAATCCTGATTCAGACAATTGAGCGAGAAGTTTTGTGAAAAGATTGGATTTTTCGTTAGATCTATGCTATACTAAAGTTGTAAGGTACTGTAGGAAACAACCCTTTGAAACTGATATAGGAATTCATGCAATCAGCATGATTTAAGGAGGTGATTAAAGTGGCAAGAGGAAGGACCATCAAGTTTTCCCCCAAACGAGGGAAACTTACGAGAAGCCAAGCAAAACGAGCAGTGGAAAAGGTTCTTTATGGTAAAGGGGGTAATAGAAAAGCAGCATCTTCAAACGGACAGAAATCGCAGCCCACTACTTTTAAAGTGGGTCGTGATGCCCGGACAGGTAGATTTATAAGTCGTCAGGAAGCCGAGCGTCGGAAGTCAACGGCTATCGTTGAAACTATCACGATACCGAAACAAACGAAATAGTTTCTTGTCTTTATTTTCCATCCTATGGAGGCCGCTTATCTATTTTTTTAAATTTAACTTGACTTATGTTAATAAAAGTAGTATAATATAATATACTATAACTTTTTTCACAGAAGGGTGATACGCTACCAAGCTACAAAAAACTGGACATACCCATAAGGCAATTCACAAATGCGTGATAGCACCCACAACCTAAAGGTTGGGGCTTCGGCTTCGTAGCAGTTAGCGTTCTCCCCGAAGGTTGAACGTCTTACATCTGCTCCACCGTCAGGCAGCTATCCCTGCCCGCAATATGTTTATCGCAGCGTTTACATCTCGGTCGTGGTCTGAACCACATTCGGGACATATCCACTGCCTATCAGAGAGTGTTAGGGTTTCGTTATGAAAACCACAATCGCTACATGGTTTCGTTGTAGCCGTCCATTGACCGGCTTGTTTCAAAAGACGCTTATGTTTTTGACACTTATATTTCAAAATCTCAATAAACTGGTAGAAGGCAAGGTCAGATACCTTGCGTCCCCAAAGTCGTTTCATGCCATCAAGGTTCAAAGTTTCAAGGACAATCGTATCAAACTTCTTGCAAAGTTTGCTTGCGAGTTGCCAATGAAAGTCTTTACGTTGATTAGCAACTTTGCGATAGAGTCGTGTGAGTTGTTTCACACACCGCCACCAACTGTTAGAACCTTTTTGTTTTCGCGAAAGCGACTTGTTGAGGCTTCGCAATTTGTTCAAGGACTGTTTCAAAGGTTGTGGGTGTTGTATCTTCTCACCCGTCGAAAGTGTCAAATATGCGTCTTTCATACCGAAGTCTGCCCCAACACTCTTACCCGTTGTTGGCAGCGGTTTCGTTTCTACAAAATCGGTGGTGAGATAAAGCCAATAGTCGCCACAAGCATCACGTTTGATTGTGATACGACTGATATTTCCATGCCACTGGCGGTGCTTATGGAACGTATACGCCACTTTATCATGTCGCCATTTCCGTTTATTCCATTTTCTGAAGTTGAGGGTGAGGCGATTGTCTTTCAGAGACCACCCCGATTGTTTCAACGTGAAGGACTTGAACTTATGCCTTTTCTTAATCTTGGGCATACCACCAAGTTTCTTGAAAAAACGCTTGTAGGCAAGGTGTATCCGTTTCAATTCTTCTTGCATGGCTTGGCTTGGCAATGCTTTCCAATGTGGATGTGTCGTGCGTTTCAACTCGGTCAAATGTTCACACATCGCAGCATGGTTCGCATACGGCAGTCCGTCTTTATAGCGTTGACGTTGCCAGTCATGGAAATACTTATGCACTTGCCACATATCGTCCAACAAGTTGCCAAGACGCACACAATTAGATTGTTTGCCGATTTTATATTTGTAGGCTTTCATGGTATATCAGACATCAGACTTTTAACCCCTGACAAGTGGGTAGGCAGACACACAACCTTGCGATTGTGCTTGTCATGTCTGCCAGCCTGATATAAGAATTATACCACAATTTAGGTTAATGTGTCAACTCTATTTTTAACAACGCCTTACGCCGTCTTACATCCCCAAACTGAAGCATAGGGCTTTAGACGGAAGAGCGGTAAAATGTTACACTTTTCGCCAAATTATTTTTTTTACAATTCAAAAAAAAGAGGTTATAAACCCTCATGGCCATTGGGTTTTCCGTTGATGTTCTCTGTCCCCAAAATGTTACACCAGTGTAACGTTTTTAGGACTTACGCGATCTTTTAGGGGTTTAACGCCTTCGCGTCAAATCCCCGTGCTTTAGCTCGTGGGATGTAGATGGCTAAACGCTTTATTTTACAAATATTTGTGTCAGATACGGATGACCAGTTTTAGATGCGTCAAAACTATTGTACGGGGAACTACACCGTGGGTTCAAATCCACCTCTCTCCGTCAAATTACACTTTCAGCGAAATTGCAAAAAATGTTCGCTGCATGGGCGAATTCGAGGTAAATAACGTTATGAAAATTAGAGTAACCGCCATTTTTGTTCAAGATCAGGAAAGTGCGTTAAAATTTTATACTGAAAAATTGGGATTCGTTAAGAAGAGGGACATTCCCTTAGAAAATGGTGACAGATGGCTTACAGTCGTATCAAAAGAAGAACAAGACGGGACTGAACTTTTGTTAGAACCATTATCTGGTAACCATTTTGGACCCGCCAAAACGTATCAAAAAGCTTTATTTGATGCAGGGCTTCCATGTACCCAATTCAGTGTGGAAAACGTTCAGCAAGAATATGAGCGATTAATCAACCTTGGCGTCGAATTTAGTGTAGAGCCTACTAAGATAGAAACAACAATTTTTGCTATTTTCAATGATACTTGCGGAAATAATATTCAGATCGTGGAAATTGAGTGAGGGTGATTTATTATTCGCAGTTCTGGTTTGAATGTCCAATAGAGGTTTAATGGATGAAACGACTCACGCAAGCTGCGTTTCAGCGCGCAAAGAATTTTATAATGGAGCAGGGGAGAGCGTTGGACCAAAGGCGTTTTGAATTCCATTTTGAAGATGGATCCGCTGATGCTGTCCTCGCCGCGCTGATCCCTTATCAAAACGACGACGGCGGCTTCGGCCACAGTCTGGAGCCTGACCTCAGAACGCCTGCTTCGTCCGCGATTGCGACTACGATAGGTTTCCAGATTCTCAGGGAAATTCAAGCACCGGCAAGTCACGTATTGGTCCGGAAGGGAATCCAGTATTTTATCGCCACCTATGACGAGGCACATCAGGTATGGCCTATCGTTCCACCCGAAGTGGAGGAGGCGCCCCACGCCCCTTGGTGGAATTACGAGAGCAGTCCCGAAAGTTTCGGTCGGTTTCTGGTTAACCCCCGCGCTGAGATTGTCGGATATTTACACGAATTTAGCGATGGCGTGCCGGCACAACTATTAGAGACATTAACAGATGCCGTTCTGGCACATCTGGATTCCCAACCCGACGAACTGGAGATGCACGATACCCTCTGTTTCGTCCGGCTCGCGGAGACAGAGGCACTGCCGAGTAGGGACAAGGTCTGGGCGAAACTCGCCCGAGCGGCGGGACATGGTGTCGCCCGGAACGCCGAGGAGTTGACCGGCTACGTTCTCAAACCGCTGTGGTTAGTTCCTTCTCCAGAATCACCCTTAGCTGCTCGCCTTCAAGATGAAGTAGCGATGAACTTGGACTTTGAAATCGGACAGCAGGGCGAGGACGGTTCTTGGTCCCCGAATTTCTCCTGGGACGATCAATATCCAGAGGCGTGGCAAACAGCAAAGAAAGAGTGGCAATCCAGGATTACGGTCGATACCCTGAAAACGTTGAAAGATTTCGGGCGTATTGAACAAGAAGATGAATTGTGCTGTTAACTCAAAATTACCGCTTGACATCCTTCTTAACTTCTGCTAAAGTAAGGAGTGTGAATTAAAAAAATGGAAGGAGCAAAAATAAGTGGCACAAGACACAATTCGAGTCGGTATTATCGGCGCAGGTGGAAATACAAGATCACGGCATATTCCTGGACTACAAACAATCGATGGCGTTGAGATCATAGGTGTCTGCAATCGGAGTCAGGAATCTTCCCAACGCGTAGCAGACGAGTTCGGTATCCCCAAAACTTACAGCAATTGGCAGGACGCTATCGCTGATCCGGATACCAACGCAATCGTCATCGGGACGTGGCCCTATATGCACTGCCGCGCCACTGTGGCAGCACTTGAGGCAGACAAGCACGTGATGTGCGAGGCACGGATGGCGATGAACGCCAGAGAAGCACATATCATGCGTGCCGTATCGCGTCAGAAAACGCACCTCATCGCCCAGATTGTCCCGTCACCGATGACCCTGAGAGTAGATAACACCATAAAACGCCTCATCGCCGATGGCTATATCGGGGATGTACTTGCCATAGAAGCACGCGCAGGCGGCGCATTTCTCGACAGTGAAGCATCACTCCAATGGCGGCAGGATTTCGATCTCAGCGGTCTAAACATCATGAGCATGGGCATCTGGTACGAAGCGTTGATACGTTGGGTCGGCGAAGCAACACGGATTATGGCGATGGGCAAGACCTTCGTCAAAATGCGTCCCGATGCTGACGGTGTGATGCGTTCTGTTCGGATACCTGAACATATTGATGTTGTCGGGGATCTCGCTTGCGGGGCGCAACTTCATATACAGGTTTCTAACGTTGCCGGATTAGCGGGAGCTCCCGAAGTCTATGTTTTCGGTAGCAACGGGACTTTGCGCTTTTCAGGAAACCGTCTCTACAGCGGACAGAAGGGTGACACCGAACTTAATGAGATTGACATCCCCGAAGCAGAGGCAGGGGCATGGCGCGTTGAGGAGGAATTCGTGAATGCTATCCGTGGTGAAGAGGTTATCACGCACACAGACTTTGAAACCGGTGTGAAATACATGGAGTTTACCGAAGCCGTCACGCGGAGTATGCAGTCCGGCACAGCAATTACATTGCCACTTCACATCTAATCGCGGTCCTACCCTAAAGGAGGAACATGACATTAGGAGAGCTTTTTAATCTTTGCCAGGATGTGGAACTGCGACAAGCGAAACTCTATGCCTCTCTTTCACTGCTTCTCGGAGATGTTGACGAACGGATTGCACGCTTCTGGGAACAGATGAGTATGGAAGAGTGGCAACACTATATTCTCGTGGATTTTGGGAGGTCTTTGTGCATTAATGCCTTTGGGATTGATTCGCCTGTGTCGGAGTTACCGGATATTCCTGTTCATCAAATTACAGACGCTCTGGATGCCCACGAACAGAAAGTCGATAGCGGAAACATTTCACTGGATGAGGCTTTTGAAATAGCGATTGCAATTGAAGGAAGCGAAGCGGATACGATCTATATGCACCTCCTCTCTATTATGAGAAAAGCAATCGAGCAGAGCAATCAACCATATCTAATGGACCGGGTTGTGCAGGTCGAGAAGGATATGGTATCCCACGTGAGCGGGTTGGTTAAGGCGACACAACGGTTCGCAAAGGATCCCGCACTGATTCGGCAGGCGCATCGTTTAGAAGCAGAACACGGCTAAACTCTGGGATTTGTAGCGCAAACTTTATGAAGTTTCAGAATTTAATTCGGTAATACATCAACAATCTCTTGGTAGGAGCGAGCTGTGCTCGCGATCTCTAAGAATTACCGAAATATTTATTTAATCTTCATAAAGATTGGACTACAGAGGGCAACTGGCGTGATATAAGTGCTACGAGTGTTGGGCATTGCACAGGAGATTTCCTCCCTGTGCGCAGGCGACCTGTTCAAGCTGCAAGGTGGTGTGGCTAATACCGAAATGTGTTTGCAATTCGGCGTTAATCTGTTCAAGAATCCGGTCGGGTGCTAAGGTTGTGTTTTCGTCGATCACAATGTGCGCACTCAAGGCACAATAGTTGGAACACAACGACCAGATGTGTAGATCGTGAACGTCTTTGACGGTATCCAAGCCTTGAAGATGCGTGGCGACGGTGTGTGCGTCTGCATTCCGCGGCGAGTTTTCAAGCAAGATATGTACCGCCTCCCGCGTCACATTTATCGCACCGAGAAGTATGATCCCGCCGATGAGGAAACTCAGCAGCGCATCAATCGGGTACCACCCTGTCCAATAGATAACCACGCCTCCGATGACGACAGCGACCGAGGAGAGCGTGTCCCCTATCACATGGAGTACAGCACTTCGGACGTTGAGGTTTCCGTGACCCTCACCGTGCAGCTGCCATAAGATAAGCAGATTTCCCACAAAGCCGAGGCATGCCACAATGAACATCCCCGTTACTTTGATCTCTGTCGGCGAGGTGTACCGTTGATAGGCTTCGTAGAAAATCCAGCAGGAGATGGCGATGAGCGATACGCCGTTGAGGAAAGCGGCGAACACCTCGGCGCGATGATACCCGTACGTCCGAGAAGCCGTCGCAGGACGGGTCGAGAGATAGATTGCTAACCAGCTGATGAGGAGCGAGAAGACATCTGACATCACGTGCGCAGCGTCGCTTAACAACGCTAAGCTACCTGACCAGATACCTCCAATAAGTTCGCCGAGGAAGACGCAGAACGTGACAACGACGGCAAACTTAAATTTCTTCTGGAGATGCGTCTGATGGCTATGCGCGTGTCCATCGCTATGAGGGTGGTGATGGTCGTGACTGTGGTTGTGCAAAGCGTCTCCCTTGGGTTGACTGCGGAAACTTGGCTGGTAATACGGGTTTGTTTAATCCGAATCAGTCGATTTGCGCTTTGATTCGCTGCTCGTATCGGTTTTCGTTTCTTTCTTTTCGCCTTTGTCCGATGAAGTGCTTTTGTCCGATGAATCGGTTTTATCTTTCTTCGCCGATTCTTTGTACCCTTCACTCCGGTAGTCCGTAATGTAAAACCCGGAGCCTTTGAAAATCAACCCGGCACCTGCACCGATGAGCCGTTTCACTTTACCCTGGCACTCTGGGCATTCCTCAATGGGTGGTGCGGTAATGCCCTGAAACCGCTCGAATTGGTTATCACAGGCGAGACATTTATACTCATAAGTGGGCATATAAAACTATCCTCCGTTTCGACGTGTTCCGCAAACAGGTGTTTCTGTAGGAACGAACTCCAGCTCGCGACTCTTATCGACTTCTGACCGCTGATTGCTGACTGCTGACTGCCGTTGAAAAAGTTTGTTGCTAAAAACCAGATATTCTGGTAAATTTTAATCGTTACACACGCAAAAGTCAAGCGAATTTTTTGGAATCGGAGTTTTTTATGTTTCGCCTTCCTATTGATGTAGAGAGCTTTCCACTCGGTAAGGGACCCATGGTCATGCTGGTCCTTTTTCTCGTGTCTACCCTTTTTATCTTCGGACGTTCCGAAGAAGCGGGTGAGAATCTGGAATTTTGGATTTTCGCCAATACCCACTACGAAGAATACCAAGCACGCGTGCCGATTTTTGAGGCACAGAACCCAGGGATCAACGTGCAGCTTATCAATTTCGGCAACACGATGCACGACAAACTCCTCGCTGCCATGCTATCGAATTTCGGTGCTCCCGATCTCGTTGAGGTCGAGATTACATCCATCGGACGTTTCCTCAAAGGCGCAATTGATGAGGTCGGTTTTGTTGATCTCCGTCCGCGTTTAGAGAGTGAGGGTTGGATGGAGAAACTGGTCGTCAGTCGCTTTACACCGTGGTCCTATCGAGGAAAGATTTTCGGAATCCCACACGATTTGCATCCCGTTGTGCTTCTCTATCGCGATGACCTCTTTAAAGCCGCAGGTGTTGAGATGACTGAGGTCGAAACATGGGATGACTTCATCGTTGCTGGGAAAAAAGCGACGCGCGATCTTGACGGTGATGGTGAGATTGATCAGTACGCCATTGTCTTGGATCGGCGCACAGAGAGCGACTATTTCAGCCTACTCCTCCAACAGGGCGGCGGCTTTTTTGACGAGGCAGGCAACGTTATTATTGACAGTGAACTCGCAATTGAAACCTTAGAATTTTTTACATCACTCTTCAACGAACATGAAATCGCCACGCCGGTCTACGGGACATGGCACGGTGATCCAAGCAATTTCGCTGCGATGCAGGACGGTAAAATCCTCTCCATTCTCTCACCCGATTGGTACGTCGGCATTCTCAAGAGTCAAGTGCCACAGATGTCAGGCAAATGGAAGGCGATACCCATGCCAGCGTGGTACCCAGGCGGCAGACGCACTACAACGCGCGGCGGCACGATGATTGGGATGACCACGCAGTGCACAAATCCTGACAAAGCCTGGGAGCTCCTCAAGTTCACATATTTTGACCGACCCGGACTCGTGAACCGGTATGAAACAACACGCATCATTCCACCCCTCAAATCGGCATGGGATGCCCCTATCTTTAAGGAACCCGACCCCTATCTGGGAGGGCAACCGCTTGGAGAATTATTTATCAAACTCGCACCTGATATGCCGCCACGTTACCAGAATCCCTACTGGTCGGAGGGGGCTGACTTGTTGAACGATGCCATTTTCGCCGCGGTAACGGAGAAACAGACTCCCAGAGAGGCACTCACAGACCTTGCTGAGAAAGTCCGTGCACTTATCGCGAAGGACCAAGGCCGTTGGGGGGAATTATAATTTTCTCAAACAGCATGGGATGATGAGACGTTCGGCCAAAGTCTGTAGCATTGCAACAACGGCAGCAATGCGGACCTGAAAGATAACGCTGCACACTATAGAGTTCCTGACAACTCGCTTGTGATAATAAAAAAAATGAAAACCAAACAGACAACATATCGTTTTTGGAACCAACAACAGAAAATCGCACCTTATTTCTTCATTGCCCCCTTTTACATACTCTTCGTTGTCTTTATGGGGTATCCACTCGTTTCGTCGCTCGTGATGAGCCTCTATGAGATGCGCGGATTCCAAAGTCGGATATTCGTCGGGATCGGGAACTTCATAGATCTCTTCGGCGACCCAATCTTCTGGAAGTCCCTCCGAAACACCGCCTATTTCGCCGTTGGCACGTTGACCCTCCAACTGCCGATAGCACTCTTGTTAGCAATCCTGCTCAACTCCAAGTTCGTCAGAGGGAAAAACATCCTCAGACTTGCCTTCTTTGCCCCGGTGCTGGTTGCGGGTGTTTTCGTCGCTATCATTTTTAACCTCGTCTACGACCAACGCGCAGGTTTAGTGAATCAAGAATTCGTTCTTTTTGGTAAAGAGATCGGTTGGTTGAACGAGGAAAATTACGTAATGCCAGCAGTCATCCTAACTGGCGTTTGGCAGTGGGCAGGCTTCAACATGATTTATTTTTTAGCCGGTTTACAAGGCATCCGACAGGAGCTCTACGAAGCAGCAGCGGTTGACGGTGCGAATTGGTGGCAGGCGTTTCTACACGTTACACTCCCTTCCTTACGACCTGTGATTGCTTTCGTTTTTGTGGTGTCAATGATAGGTTCGCTCCAACTCTTCGATCTCCCCTATATTCTGACAAACGGCGGTGAACCCGCTGATGCCGGTTCAACCATCGTCATGTATCTCTACAAAAACGGGTTTCAGTTCATGCGTCTCGGCTATGCAGCGACAATCGGCTGGGTGCTATTTTTCATTATTGCTGTCATCTCGATTGTCCAATTAAAATTGCTCGGCATTTTCCGAGATGAATAGTTTTTTTAACTATGTCCGCCTGGGCTGCGCTCCACTACGTTACGCGCAGGTTTCTGGTTAAGTCGCGACTATGTTTGAGGTTTTGATAAAAAAAATAAACTAAGGCGCGTAGCTCGCAATGTAATGGAGAGCCGGTGTACGGAGAGGAGCTTCAGGACTCCAACCCACCTCAACGAACCGCAAGGAAAATTAAAAATGCAAATACTACCTGCAATTGATTTACGTGGTGGAAAATGTGTAAATCTCGTTCAGGGCATTGCGACACAAGAGACCGTCTTCTCAGATGCCCCAGTAGAAATGGCACTGCAGTGGCAGGCTGAAGGCGCGGAGTACCTCCACCTCGTAGATTTAGATGGCGCATTTCAGAACGCATCAGCGAACCTCGACATCGTTGGCGAGATTGTCGCCGCACTTGAGATTCCCGTCCAACTTGGCGGCGGCATCCGCGATATAGAACGCTTGGATACCGTGTTGGCATTGGGAGTCGATCGCGCCATTTTAGGCACGGTTGCCCTCAAAGAACCCGACTTTGTGAAACAGGCGTGCGCAAAGTATGGCGCGCGCATTGCTGTCGGTATTGACGCAAAGGACGGGATGGTTGCGACTGAAGGATGGTTGGAGGTTTCACAGAAGTCCGCTGTTGAATTTGCGCAGGAGATGGCAGAGGTGCAGACGCTTATTTACACCGATATCAAGAGCGACGGCATGCTCAAGGGACCGAATGTCGAGGCGACCACCGATATTATCAACGCCGTCTCCGCGGATGTGATTGCTTCGGGGGGTGTTACGTCCCTTACCGACATAGCGGCTTTAAAAGGGATTGGTGCAAACGGTGCGATTGTCGGACGTGCTTTATACACCGGCGACCTCGCGCTCAGTGATGCTATCGCTGCTGCGAGTTAAAAGGCGGATTTTTTACAAGGGCTTGCCGTTTCCGAACAAAATCTGCTTCATGCCCCGCGGTAGGTGAGGTTTCCAACCTCACCGGTCTGTTCTGTAATTGTCTGAAACGGTTTACCTTGACATCGTAGACCTTTGGCGTTTATAATTACCTTAGGAGTTGACGACTAAAATGGCAAACTGTGAACTTGACGAAATTCGCAAAATCCGCCGAGAGATATCAGCTCGGTTCGACCACGACGTGGACAAACTGATTGCACATTATCACGCATTAGAGGAAGAATACCGGAAGTCAGGCAAATACAAATTCGTGGATCCACCGTCAGAGAAACCGAAGGAAAGAGGAAGATATAATGAGGTTTTTAAAAAAGCGACTTTCTGAAATTGAGAACCTTCCTGAGGACACAATTGATACATCAGATATCCCCGAACTTGATGATGACTTTTAGGAAAATGCCCAGCGGATTGTCCCTGAAAATTATCTTCAAATTGAACACGAAGTCTTGGAATGGTTCAAGGGACAGGGACAAGATTACCACGATCAGATAAATACAGTGCTTCGAGCGTATATGGAATCACATAGATGAACACACACCATAATTACGACCTCATCGTTATCGGCGGCGGACCCGCTGGCAGCACCGTTGCAACGCTTGTTGCTGAACAGGGACATCGCGTCCTACTCCTTGAACGAGAAGCCGAACCGAAATTCAAGATCGGTGAGTCACTAATTCCCGCGACCTACTGGACTTTCAAACGACTCGGTATCCTCGAAAAATTACGAAAAAGCCACTTTCCGCAGAAGTACAGCGTCCAATTCTATTCACGCACCGGCAAAGCCTCCAGCCCGTTCTACTTCTTTCAAACCAACCCGCATGAGAGTGCCGTCACGTGGCAGGTATTGCGGAGCGAGTTTGACGAGATGCTCTTAGACAACGCGATAGAGAGAGGCGTAGAAGTCCAACGGGGAACCCGCGTACGAGAGGTGCTTTTTGACGGAGACACAGCGACCGGTGTTGTCGTCCAAGGCGCGAACGGCACCCGTGAAACCCTCAACGCAACCGTCATCGCCGACTCTACCGGACAGCGGTCGCTGATCGGACGGCAGTTAGACCTGAATACAGTGGAGCCGAACCTCAAAATGGCATCCCTCTTCACACACTATGAGGGTGGACATAGAGACGAAGGCATCGACGAAGGCGCGACGCTCATCCTACACACGGAGGAGAAAGACTCCTGGTTCTGGTCGATCCCGTTGCCCTATGACCGCACAAGTATTGGTGTTGTCGGTGAACTCGACTACCTCCTCCAAAACCGAAGAGATGCCAACGGTAGACTTGATATACAGCAGATTTTCACCGAAGAACTTGAGAAATGCCCTGCGCTGAAGGGGCGACTTGAAGGTGCGAAGCAGCTTTTTCCGATCCAAACCACTAAGGATTTTTCCTATCGTGCCAGTCGTATCGCAGGCAATAATTGGGTGTTGGTCGGTGATGCATTCGGATTCTTGGATCCCGTCTACTCGACGGGGCTGTTTCTGGCACTCAAGTCGGGTGAGATGGCAGCGGATGCTATCCTTGAAGCCTTTAAAAAAGATGATTTTTCTGAAGCACAACTCGGAAGTTTTGGACCGACGTTTGTAGATGGGATGGAGGCATTTCGGAAACTTGTCTACGCTTTTTACACAAAAGAATTTAGTTTTGCGCGGTTCCTGTCGCAGTACCCAGAGCATCAGGGCGGCATCGTTGATATTTTGAGTGGCGATGTATTTAGAAAAGATGTAACACACATTTTCCCTGCGATGGCAGAGATGTGTCCGTTGCCCCCTGAAGTACCCCTCGGTTAATCGGAATACGCGTCATATCCATAGGAGAAACTCATGAAGTCAGTCGTGTACTATCTATCAATTATCTGTGTTATTTTTGCTTTCGGATGCGATAATGCCTCAAAACAAGATACCACCCAGGGTCAGAAAACCGATACAGCTGAATTAGTGAATGATAGTTCTTCAAAACGCCGCTACATCAGTGTCGGTACAGCACCTGCAGGGGGGGCGTTTTTCGTCGTCGGTTCTGCAATTGCTGAGGTCGTCGCCGGTAACGCACCAGACACAGATTGGGAAGTCACTGCCGAAGCTACTAAAGGCACGCAGGAGAACATCCGCCGCATCGTGAGCGGTGAATTGGAATTCGCACTCGCTAACGCTGCGATCTCCTATTTTGCGGTGCGCGGTGAAGGGACGTGGGAAACCGAGCACGCCATCCGTAGCGTTATGACACTTGCCCCAAATGTTGGCTTGTTTCTTACGCCACAGTCTTCGGGTGTTCGGACAATTCAGGATTTCGCTGGAAAGCGGATTGTTGTTGGACCCGCAGGCGCAGGCTTTGAGTATTTCCTCAGACCAATATTGGCGGCACACGGGGTTACCTACGACGATTTCACACCCATCAACAGCACTTACATCGGCGCGGTGGATCTATTAGCGGACGGTTCAGCGGCGGCTGCGTTCATTGGTGGTGCTGTCCCGACACCCGCTGCCACGCAAGCCAGTACGTCTCAAGACATCTTCTTTATTCCGCTTGACGCAGCAGCGAAACAGTCCCTCTTTGCGGATTACCCGTTCTTTAACGCCATAACAATTCCCGCTGATACCTACAAAGGTCAGACAGAGCCTTTTGCGAGTATGAACGTCGGCGCGATGCATCTTATCACTGCTGAGGGCGTAGATGAAGATATGGTCTACGCGTTTACGAAGACCTTGTATACACACCGTGAAGAAGTCGTCAAACGGCACGGTGCTGGAAAAGCCATCAATCCGACAAATGTCGTTAAGGATACAGGCACCGCTTTCCATCCGGGGGCTATTCGTTTCTATCAAGAAATCGGTATCTGGCACGAGTAAAAAATCCTACCTTCCATTTTTCATAACGCTCCACAAAGTTATGCACCCTTTTCGCGCCTACATCGCGTCATCTATAAGCAGGGAACAAAATTTTCACTATCCCTTTTAGCCTTAAGAAACTCTATAATAACGTGAGCTCGATAAAAGGTTTCTACTTGTAGCGCAAACTGTTAGTTTGCGTGCCCCACATGCCCAAACTAACATCTGGTGAAAATTGCAACTTTTTCCCGACTGGTTTGTAGTAATAATACGCGCAAAGAGGAACCGGGAATAAGGTTTCTCAGTCAATAACATATTTGTTTGAGATACTATTATTCTCGGTTGACTTCGGTCTGCGGGAAACTATTTTCTTCCAGGCCGAAGTCTCATTCGCGACTCAGAAATACGGACGATTTGGAGGTAAAGATGAATCCAGAACAGAATAACGAACACAGTGTATCCGCACACGACACACAACATCCACCCGTTAATCTTCACCAAGGACAACATTTGCACGGTTTTGAGGTGAAAGCCGTCACACCCATTGACGAATTGCGAGCCGTGGCAATAGAACTCGCACATCCTCACAGCGGTGCACGGCTCCTACATCTCTATACAGACGATCCCAAAAACTGGTTCTCAATCAGTCCGCTAACGCCAAACCCCAATGACGATACAGGATTAACACATATCCTCGAACATGCTGTAACAGCAGGATCTCGCAATTATCCGGTAAAGGAAGTATTTTTTGAAATAATGAAGAATACACTGGCAACCTATGCCGATGCGAATGCCTGGAACTATACTGATCACGCTTTTTACTTTGGTTCAAGCAATGTCAAGAAGGATCTGTTCAATCTCGCATCGGTCCACTTTGATTCTGTGTTCCATCCGCTGCTGACAGAGGAAACTTTCAAGCGTGAAGGTCACCATCTTGAGCCTGTGGATCCCAATCAACCTATAGGGGATTTAAAAATAAATGGAATCGTCTACAATGAAGTGCAAAGTGCTGGTCCAGAAGATTATTTGGATATGGTTATCCGCAAGGGACTTCTGCCTGATACTTGTTATGCCTACAACGGCGGTGGAGATCCACGCGCTATACCCGATCTAACCTACGAACAACTCAAAACTTATTACCAAACCCATTATGATCCGAGTAACTGTTATTTCTTCTGCTACGGTAATATTCCAACAAGCGAGTATCTTGTATTTTTTGCCGATAAACTCGCAGCACTGCCCAGAACAGAAATAAAAGAGGGTCTGCACCCACTCCGACCCGAAGTCACACACCCATCCAGATGGGAGTCGCCGCGGACTGCGAAAGATGTCTATCCCATTGGACCCGATGAACCCCTCACTGAAAAGACGTATCTGATGCTTAATTGGCGGATCGGAGAGGCGACAGACCCTGAAGATGTCGCTTTGTGTCGAATTTTGAGCCTGATTCTGCTCGGAAACGAAGCGGCACCCCTCCGAAAGGCGATTGTTGATTCTGGACTCGGCACTGATATATATGATAATTATGGGATGCCCGCCGGAGCCTCGGTTCTGGGTCCACATCATACTTTCCACATCGGCTTGACCGGCAGTGAAGGTAATCGCGTTAATGCCTTTATGGAATTGGTCCTCAATACGTTGGCACAGGTAGTAGACGCTGAAATTGACAGAGAGGAAGTGGAGGCGGCGTTTCAACAAATCACTTACGACTATCAGGAAGTTACGCCGAATTTCCTGTTTCAGATGATGGAGCGGGTCGTAAATACTTGGATATATGAAAAGGAGCCGACCCTCTTCTTAAAGATGGGAGCAGTCCTATCTACTGTCCGTCAACGTTGGGAGCAAAATCCGCGTATCTTCAATGAACTGATTCGTGAAAAATTCCTTGACAACCCACATCGGTTGACGGTTGTTTACGCACCTGATCCAGAGATGCAGGCGCGTCTGGATGCGAAGGACGAGGCACGCTTAAAAGCGGTCCGCGCACAGCTTACCGATGAACAGATGATGCAGATTGCTGCCGATGCCGTTGAACTTGAACGACTCAGTGGCGAGCCAAACTCACCAGAGGATTTGGCGAAGTTACCGCAACTGCACGTCTCTGACTTGCCTGAGAATCCCTTACATATTCCTACGACCGTTGAAACAGTTCGCGGACGACCCCTACTCCGAAATGATGTTTTTTCCAATGGTGTGAACTATCTCGCACTCAATTTTGACTTACAAGGGTTACCGCAGCACCTTTGGCAATACCTACCCAGGTATACGGATGCCATTACCAAACTCGGTGCCAGTAAGATGAATTACGAGCAGATGGCACGCCGTACCGCTGCAGCAACCGGTGGCTTGGAATGTTCCCCCAACTTTAGTACACACGTACTTAATTCTAATCAGCCTGTGTGGAATATGCAGTTTAAACTCAAGGCACTTGACGATAAAATGGATGATGCGCTGGATGTCTTGCACGATTCGATTTTTGCTGTGAATCCACGGGATACCGAACGATTTCGCGATGTGCTTAACCAATCGGTAGCAGAATATCGGACGTATGTCCACGGTTATCGGAGTTTATATATTGCAAATCATCGTGCTACCCGCGGACTTTCGCCGCACGGATATCTATCGGAAATTGTCTACGGGTCAACACAGTTCCGCATGAGTGAGAGGTTACGCAAATCTTTTGATGAATCTCATGAGGAACTCTGCGATTGCATTGAGCAAATCCGAGATTTCTTGTTGACGCGCGGTCGCGTGAGTGCCAGTTTTACCGGTTCTGATACAAGTTTTGAGACCCTCAATAGAAAGTTTGTCGGATGGATTGATAGTATGCTTGATGAACCGATAAACCCTAAACCCATAGGCTTTAAACCTTTTGACGTATATCCGCGCGAGGGGTTGGCGGCTCCCATTCAGATCGCGAACTGTGCGCACATAATACCGGCACCGCATTATTCACATCCGGATGCTGCTCTGTTGACGATTGGCGCACGTATCCTGGCTACTGATTACATTACGACCGAAATTCGGCTTAAAGGCAATGCTTACATGGGCGTTTTTGAATATAACCCATTTGATGCCATGATCTATCAAGGCACACATTTTGATCCACATGTCGCCCGTTCGCTCAATGTTTTTGAACAAACCGCTAATCATGTCAAGCAGGTGACGTGGACACAGAGAGACGTTGATCGAGCGATTATCGGGGCAGCCTCAGACTACCAGAAGGCAATCCGACCCAGTCAAGCCGCAACTGACGCACTCACGCACTACCTTACCGGACAGACACAAGAGATGTTTGAAGAGAGATATGATCAGCTCCAAAGCGCAACTCCCGAGTCAGTAAAACGCGCATTGCTCGAAGTCCTTGAGGGGAATCGGGATAAAGCCTCGGTTTGTGTCGTCGCGGGTCGTGAGAAGTTAGAGGCCGAAAATAAGAAGATGGATCAGCCCCTTCAGATTGAGGATATTTTCAAATAGAATCGTTCAACTTGAAGGAAGGCAAGCTCATCCCCAGGGTCATTCAGTTTTCCAACAATTTGGGGCCGGAAGCCCGGATTTCGTCTGGGAATAGACTGGATTTCGTCTGCGGATAGACTAAATCCGTTCCTTGTATTACATTCTTGTTCGAGAAAAGTGCGCTACCCCGAATAAATTCGGGCATCCGGAAACGGGAAGACTTCAGATATGTAAACTTATCTCTTAAAACTAAATAGCCTTGGCTCATCCCTTGACAAGCGTCGCGTTACTCGTTATACTATTATCATGGCAGAAGATAAATTGCTGGCGAGAATGAAAAACAATCCACGCGGTGACTGGCGAATTTCTCATGTTGAAACACTTGCGAAACGATACGGGTTCTGGATAAGGCGACCTGGAGGTGGAGGAAGTCATGTGACGCTACGCCATAATTCAGGGGCGAGGTTGAGTGTTCCCGCCCGCCGTCCAATTAAACCCGCGTATATTCGGCAGCTCGTTCGGTTAATTGAGCATCTAGAGGAGGACTAATCATGAATGAACTGAAGTATCCATTTCTTATGAGCATATTGCCCCCTGAAGAAGGCGACAGTTATTTGAGCAAATTTCCTTCTCTACCAAAGTATCCGTTTCTTATGAGCATATTGCCTCCTGAAGAAGGTGGAGGTTATTTAATCGAATTCCCTGACCTACCCGGGTGTATGTCTGATGGGGAGACAATTGAGGAAACAATAGAGAATGGAAAAGACGCTGTTTTTTGCTGGTTAGAAACCGCGAAGGAATTTGGGGATGAAATTCCACAACCCGGCTCTGCCAAAGGATTCAGTGGACACTGGGTTCAGCCTGAAGGCATACAGGCTGATACATAATCGTTGTCTTTGTTAAGATTACTTAACGAAAGTTAAAAAATACTTGACTTTAACGCGCTTTTTGGATATAATAAATTGTAGGTAATACTTAATAAGGAGAAATGGAAATGGAATTAACTTTTGAAAAAGGTAACCTCTTGTATTCCCTACAGGTGCTGCAAGGCGTGGCAAGTGGACATAGCACCTTACCGATTCTCTCGAATGTCCTTATCCAAGCTGCAGACGGAAAAATTGCGTGTGTCGCTACAGATTTAGAGATTGGTATCAAAATTAGAGTGGAAGGTGGTATCCAAGAAGAAGGCGCAATCACCGTCTCAGCGAGAAAATTGGCAGATGTCGTCAAAGAATTACCAGAAGATAAAACAATACACTTGGCAACTACAGCAAATAACCGGGTTGAAATTACCTGTGGCGATGGCGTTTACAAAATTATTGGACTCCCGGACGAAGAATTTCCACAATTACCTTCGGTTGATGGAGAGTCGTTGACAATTGATGGCGATCTCCTTCGGGCATTGCTCCGCAAGACCGAATTCGCTGCAGCCACAGAGGAGGTTCGTTATTTCCTCAACGGTCTCTATTTTAATTTCCTCGCTGACAGAACCGAAGTGGTTGCCACCGATTCGAGATGGCTCGCTCTTTCACACTGTGACCCACTCAAGACCCCTGAGAATAACGATGGATTTATCCTACCCCTGAAAGCCGTTAAAGAGATCGCGCGAACCTTTGCGGATGCTTCTGAGGTGACGCTCGCGATTTTTGAAAATCAGATTCTTTTTGCTGATGAGAATGCTACCTTAACGACACGGCTGGTTGATGGAGATTATCCGAAATATGAAAAACTCATTCCAAACGAAACAACCGGTAGGGCAGTTGTTTCTAAGGCGGATATTTTACCGGCTGTTCGACGTGTCGCGCTGCTGTCGAATCCGAAGAACTATTCGATCACTTTGGATATAGAGACAGAGCGGATTACGATTTATGCAAAGACCCCAGAGTTGGGTGAGGCACGTGAAACGGTTTCCGTGCAGTCTTGTACCGCAACCGCACGGTTCGCGATTGATGCACGTCTGCTCATAGACATTTTAGCGCACATTGAAACGGAGTCGCTCGCTATAGAGTTCACAGGTGAATTCGCACCTGTGGTCATTAGACCCGTCGGAGACGAAAGGCATATCTGTCTTGTGATGCCGATGCGTTTGGAATCCTAAGGGGATACTTTATCGGGTGAGCCGAGAAACTTATAAGCCTTATCCTTTTTTGCTGGCGAGGCTTCTAACCTCGCCGGTCTACCTTTATAAATACCATAGCATTTTTTTCAAAAAACTTGACAACCTTGTTGTTTTATGGTATTATTATATAGCCCAGTGCCGAGATAGCTCAGTCGGTAGAGCAGAGGACTGAAAATCCTTGTGTCGGCAGTTCGATTCTGCCTCTCGGCATTTTTTCTTTTCTATCATAATAGTTTGCTAAGCCGGTGTAGCTCAGGGGAAGAGCAACTGATTCGTAATCAGTAGGTCGGAGGTTCAAATCCTCTCATCGGCTTTTCGTTTTTCACTACTCTTCTGTCTCCATCTCAGCGGCGACATCCTCTTCCAATGATTTGACATTCGCTAAGACAGTCGGGTGCGGTTCAATCTCGTATACTCTCCGGTATATCTCCAGCGCAGCCGCCTTATCACCAAGGAAACTGGCATAAATTTCACCCATCCGTTCCAACGCCCGAACTTCTTGTGGATCGAGTTCGACAATCCGTTCGTAGACGCGAAGGGCATTTCCGTACTGACGCGTTTCAAAATCCTCGCGTTCAAGCGCAGTCGCGCGGGCGAAGAGCAGACGGACGAGATCGTCAACCACTTCGTTCATTTCCGGAGCTTTTTCGTATGCCTCTTCCAGCAAGCGAATCGCCTCTGATTCGAGGCGGGTAACTTCTGCGAGATCTGCGTTGGTGAATTCCCGATCAAGAAATTGGTAATCCTGAAGCATTCTGGCGTACGTTCTTGACAATTGAAGGCGCGCAAGAATACCGATAGGTGCTTTTTCAGAGGAAATCATTCTCAATTCTGGATCGTTTTCGATGGCACTGCTGTAGAATTCAGCCGCTGATTTGTATTGCTTACTCCCTTGATAGAGAACACCAAGAAGATAGTATGTTTCGGCGTGATGCGGATCCTGCTTGAGGACGGCGAGAAATTCTTCAGTTGCTTCGCTGAGGAAGCCTTCATCTCGGAACAGTTTGCCACGTAGAAGACGAACACCACTATGTTCAGGTTGAATGCGTGCAGCGTGTTCCAGACGTGCCTTGGCATCTTTCAGCCAATTGCTGTGCGAATAGATTTCCGAGATACGCAGGTTGGCGTGTAGACGGACTTCCGCACTCGACTGGAATGCGCCGTTTATTGAAATACGCTGGTCAGCTCCACTTGCCTCTAATGCTCGCAATCCTTGCCAATAAAAAAGCGCGGCATCCGCGAGGTCTTGTTTCTCGAAAAGCACGTCTGCTTTCTCAATGAAGCCACCAATCTGTGTGACAGAGGCGGCTTCGGATTCGGCACTACCTCGCCGGATGTAGAGTGACGCAATCACAATGAAACCGATGACCGCCAGTACTTCGGCGTAAAAAAGCCAACTCCGTAGGGAGAATAAGGATTTTGTATTGAATGGCATGTTAATTCCTCTATCTTCTATAACGCTGTGTTCTCAATGTCGGTAAGGATGCTGAGCATCTCCTCTGGACCGACGAAGCCTGTGAATCGTTTGAGCACCCTACCTTCAGCATCCATGAAGATAACGACTGGTAATCCGGGAATTTGATATTTTTCCGTCAGTGCCTCAGTGGTTTCAGAACTACGAGTGAAATCGAGTTTGATGTTAACATAGTTAGCAAGCTTTGCAGCGACTGCAGGATCTGCATAAGTCTTGTGATCAAGTTCTTTACAAGCGGCACACCAAGACGCATAAAAGTCGAGCATTACCAATTTATCTTCACGTTTAGCGATTTCAAGTCCTTCAGTTTCGTCATAAACCCAATCCAGATGCGGTCCAGCGGGTTCTTGAATACCACCAACGAACATATAGACCGCGAGAACCGCCAACAAAAAACCACACGCCTTTTGGAACTGCGCCCGTCGGGAGATACCGCTGAAACGTTGGGTCAACTTACTAAGCCACAAGCCAATAAGTAGTAAACCGCCGGCAACGGCGAAAAATGGCAGTGAATTCTGGAGGAAGTCCTGTAATGGAGGGAATACATCTTTGAGGAAGTAAAGTGCCATTGTAATAATGGCGATGCCGAAGATGTTTTCCAGCACATACATCCAACCGCCTGACCGTGGCATCGCAGAGAGCAGTCCGGAAAAAGTGCCTATGCCGATAAAGAGGAGTCCCATTCCGAGAGCGTAAGTGAACATAAGCCAGAAGCCAAGGAACAGGCTTCCTGTTGTCGCGATATAGGTTAGCACGACTGCTAACGCCGGTCCCGTGCAAGGCGCAGCAATCACGCCAGCGACCGTTCCCATGGCGAACGCGCCAGCAAACCCAGTACCGCCAACGGTATTAAGACGATTTTGCACCGAGTATGGCAACCGAATTTCAAAAACACCAAACATAGAGAGACCCAGGGAGACCAAAATCAGGCTGATAAATCCAACGACCCACGGGTTTGCCATTATTTGACCGAAAACAGCACCCGTTGACGCAACGGCAACACCTAAAATTGAGTAGGTGACGACGATTCCCAGAACATATACAAGCGAGAGCAAGAAAGATTTGAAAAGTCCGGCGGATTCGTTGGCGCCGAAAACAGAAACGGTAATCGGTATGAGCGGATAGACGCACGGTGTCAAACTTGTCAGGATACCTCCCGCAAACACGAGCAGAAATGCGAGCCATACCTGTCCCCCGGAAAGCGCACGAGCAAGCGTTCCGTCGTCGCTACCTGAGCTTGGTGCCGCGCCGAATTCAATATTGTTGAAAACCGCTGTATTCGTCCGTTGGATTGTCTCTGCTATACTGACAATTTCAATCGGGACGGTGAAAGCAAGCGTTTCTGGTAATAGGCACTGATCGTCGTTACACGCCTGATAACGGAGCTCCAGATCCAGCGTCATCGGTTCGATGGGAGCATTTTGATCCAAGTCCGCTTGGATACCGATGGTTATTGTATCGTGATAAACCGGGGCTTCCCCAATTGAACCGAGTTTTAGCACCTCACCTCTTGGATACACGGCTTCCCCGAAAGTGAGATGTGGTGTATCTGGGAAAAGGATCTCAGTGCCAATAAGCCCTTCACCCGCCGGATTGGCGTTGACATGCCAACCTTCGGCAATCTCTACGACGACAGCGATTTGGAACTGACTGCCCGGTTGTACTTTGTCAACCGACAAGTATCCGCTCGCGGTCAGCTTTTCTACAGGCGGCTTCTCAACGAGTCCAAAGTCGGCGAGTTGTGCTTGTGCGGACATCGGAAAAGTTATCGCACCCAGTATCAGCAATGTCCAGAATACAGACTTATGAAGTATAGGATTTTTCAGCATGCGTTCAGGTTCCTTTATTACCTTGGCTCAAGGACAACACAAGGAAGAATCATCTCTTCAAGCGAAATGCCCCCATGTTGAAAACTACCGTAGAAGAGTTCTTTGTAGACATTGAACTGTTTTTCATAAACGAAATAGTAGTCCTCTTTCGCGATGATGTAGCTTCTCCCTTCCTCGCTACCCGGTAAACGATAGGTTTCTGGGTCTGTGATGAGATATCCAGCATCGGGGTCATAGGTAATATGTTTTCCTTCTTTGAACCGTAAGCCGGTCGTTAGAGGCGTTTGGCTGGAGATTTTCGATGCATTTTGACAGAGTAGGGAGCCGTGGTCAGATGTTAGGACAACGGTTATACCGCGATCGACTGCCATTCTGAATATTTTGTAGAGCCAAGAATGCTGAAACCACGTCTGAACAAGGGCTCGGAACGCCGCTTCGTCTGGGATGAGCTGCCGGAGCAAGTCCGCCTCATACCTTGTGTGGGTCAGCATATCCAGAAAATCAACAACGATCGCTTCCAAACTGATCCGGTCCGCGACATTTAGCCACTGTAAATATTGGGTTTCCCCTTGTGTGTCAAAAATCTTGAAATAGTGCAACGGCGGCTTGAGCGCGATACCGTGTCGTTCAAATTGTAAGCGTATCAGTTCTTTTTCGTGCCGGTTAATACTCGTTTGTGCTTTATCCGGTTCTGCGTATAAGTGTGGATACCGTTTCGCCAACTCAAGCGGGAACAGCCCACTAAAAATAGCGTTTCTTGCATAACGGGTAGCTGTTGGTAAGATGGAATAGTAGTAATGCGTTGTTATGTCGAACATTGGATGCAGCAGTGGCTCAATCTTCAACCAATGGTCCAACCGCATACAGTCCATAACCACAAATAACACCTGTTTGCCAGCCTGAATTTCCGGAATGACATATTTATAAACGACATCCACTGATAAAGTAGGGGACTCTTGATTCGCAAGCCAATTGCTGTAGTTGTCTTGAATGTAATTGGCAAATGCGGCGTTTGCCTCCTGCTTTCGGATTGCGTGGATGGCTTTGAGTTCGTCTACACTCTGGAGCGTGTCAAGTTGGAGATCCCACTTAAGGAGGTTGATGTAAGTATTGATCCAACTTTGCCAACCGTTGGTGAAATTATGTTCTTGGGCACCTCCATCCGGAATGTACCCGCTATTAAAGTTTTGAACGTACGCTTGTGGTATGTACAATTCGCGCACTATCTGTTTTTCAATTAGAAAAACGAGTGACGCTCCTAATTGTTTACATAATACCTTTTTGCAAGCCTCGTCAGGTGGGTTGGCAGGCATTATGAAGATGTTGGTAACATCGTAAAGGCTTGCTTCCTGTCTTATTTCTTCACCATCTTTGCGGGTTAGGAGTAGAATTGGGATGTGGGTATCTAAGTTCCGGATATGCGCGAGGAGGTTTTCTTTTCGCGCCGGGCCATCGTAATTCAATAGGACGGCATCATACCGCTGGTCTTTGAGTGTTTTAATGCCGTCTGTAGCACTGTTTGCTACAGACACATCGTACCCTTGGAGTTCCAAAAAGGAAACATAAGGTTTGGGTGTTACATATATTTGCTTTTCAGAATACCGATCTTCGGTTTCGGCATCTGTTTGCCGAACATCGGAAGCCTCGTTATCAATCCACAAGATCCTCCCTCTTTTTTTTGTCATATTATGTCTCCCCTTTTTGCAATATGGATTTGCAAATTATGTCGTACAGCGTTGTACATCTTGAGGCAACTGCACTATTGGGTGCCTAATTTTTCGGGGTGAGCGGTTGTGAATCTTCCGGTGGAACGCAGAAAAGTCCGCCGCGGTATTCTTATTGAGCAAAATAGGAACTAAATACTGGCAATGAACCTCCCCGGATTCAACAAACCGTCTGCATCAAATTTGGCTTTAACCTGTTTCATGAGATGAAGTGTATTTCCGACTGGTCCCCAAACGTCGATATGTCGCTTGAGTTCAGGCGGTGCGGTTTCTACGATGAGGGTGCCTCGCATTTCCAGTGCCGATTGACGCAGCACCGTCAGCACATCCGAAAGGGCTTGAAAATCTGTTTCTGGGACTACCGGAATGTTAAGATATAACACACCGTTTCCGAGTAACGCCATCATTTGCACATCCTGCCTCCAACTCGCGCTTATAATTTGCTCGGAAAACGCAACGATGTCGGTTCGTTTCAAGTTTATTTTCACGATGACGTTCTCAGTGTTCTCGTTAGTTGCTGAGAATTCCTGAATAGTCTCTTGAATATGTTGATGCGATTCATCCTCTATGGTTGTCACACCCTTACCACCATTTTGTTCCATAAGTTCTCTGCTTTGCGCCGACTGCCACGCCACGGTCTCAGGGTCCCCGCCGAATCCGGTCACCAACATAAATTTCCTTTGTCCGGGCGTTTCCGGATACCTCGGATCGAAATTAATGAATAAATTCACGAACATCGGTAACGTCTGCGAACTAACGATACTTAAACCTGTGTTGACTGTGTTTTGAAGGTCCTGAAATTCTGTTGCGACTATTGCTTGTCGGGTCGGTATCGGCGATAACTTAAGTGCAACTTCGGTGATGATACCCAGTGTGCCGAAGGCACCTATGTAGAGTTTGTTGAGATCATATCCCGCGACGTTTTTTACGACTTTCCCACCACTTTTGACGACAGTGCCATTTGCGTGAACAACTCGCATCCCTAACACCTGATTGCGGGCTGTGCCGTGTCGAAGACGGAATGAACCGCTCGTATTTGTTGCAACAATCCCGCCGATGGTACATCGTTCTGCATAAGGTGGATTCATTGCCAAAAACTGCCGATGTTTCGCCAATTCCTTTTGGAGGTCTGCCAAGCGAATACCGGCTTCCACAGTTACAGTTAGATCCGCCGGTTCATATTCGACAACGCTGTTCAAATGTGCTGTTGATAGGACTACATCTACTTTCTGTGGCGGATTTCCTATGCCGAGTTTCGTGCCTGCACCCGCAGGGATAACCGACAGATCCTGTTTTGCCGCAAATTGAAGGATATCCTGTATCTCTTGGACGGATGTAGGCAAGACAACTGCCTTCGGAACGCATCCATCAATAGCATAAGATGCGGATTCTGCCTCTGGAAGAACACCTGACGTTCCAACAATGTGTTTAAGTTCATCGTGCAAAGCACGCGAATTTTTCATGTGCGTTTCTTTTTCTATCGTGAGTATTGAATGGTTTCTGTGAGTACAACCCGAAATCATACTGAAAGCTGGTATGATGCTAAGAATTGACCCAGGTTGTATCAGATGGCAAACCCAGTTTCTCGTAAGATTCGGCGGTCGGGAAAATCTTACCCGGATTGCAGAGTCCATTCGGGTTAAAGATGCTTTTGACTGTTGCCATGACTTGCAAATCGGCAGGACTGAAAATCAAGGGCATATAATCCATCTTTTCAACACCGATACCGTGTTCTCCAGTGATTGTGCCACCGACTTCAGCACATACCGTCAAGATTTCCTTGTTGACGTGTTCTACGCGTTCACATTGGTCAGCATCGCGTTCGTTAAAGAGGAGAATCGGATGGATGTTCCCGTCACCGGCGTGAAATACGTTCGCAATCGGGATTTGATATTTTTCAGAGATTTCGGAGATACGGCGCAGTACCTTCGGGAGCGTCGTCCTCGGAACAACACCATCTTGAGTGATATAGTTCGGTGCGAGTCGTCCGAACGAACCGAACGCGCTTTTCCGAGCCTTCCAGAGTTCCTGCCGTTCTTGCTCATTTTTGGCGTAACTCACATCCCGGGCGTTGTTCTGCTTGAAAATCTCTAAAATCTGATCTGTCTGGTTCTGCATCCCCGCTTCAATACCGTCGAGTTCCACAATCAAGATGGCTTCAGCGTCAAGTGGGAAACCGAAGTGGAATGCCTCTTCCAACGCACGAATCACGAGACTGTCCATCATTTCGAGTGCAGCGGGAATAATGCCTTCACCAATGATCGTTGAGACGGCGTTGGAAGCATCGTCCATCGTTTCAAAAACTGCGAGCGCAGTCTGATAGGCTTGCGGATTACGGGTGAGACGGACGACGGCTTTCGTCACTATCCCGAATGTGCCTTCGGAGCCGATCATCACACCGCGGAGATCGTAGCCGATTGTATCTTCGACACTGCCACCGAGTTCAATAATCTTGCCATCGGGTAAAACGACTTCCAGTTCAAGTACATGGTCAGATGTAACACCGTATTTCAGAGTATGTGGGCCACCGGAATTTTCGGCAATATTGCCACCGATTGTGCATGCCTTTTGGCTCGACGGATCTGGCGCGTAGTGGTACCCCTTGTGTTGAACTGCCTGCGTTAGCAGCAGATTAACGACACCGGGTTCAATCACTGCCCGTTCGTTTTCGAGATCTATCTCTAAAATACGATCCATGCGATTGAGGGCAATAATGATCCCACCTTGAACAGAGAGCATACCACCACTCAAACCCGTGCCACCGCCACGAGCGATAAACGGAACACTGTATTTATTCGCCAACTTCACGATATCCGATACTTGTTTCGCTGTATCTGCGAAGACAACAACATCCGGCATTGCCTTAAAAGACGGCGCGGCATCACATTCATATACCGATAAAGCCGTCGGATCCGTTAGAACATTTTTAGGACCCAAAAGCGCAGAGAGATCGGCAACAATTTGTTCTTTTTGATCCATAGTTTATACCCTTCTGCAAGGTAATTTTAATTATTACATTTAGTTTACCACATTTTTGCGCGTATGTCCAATTAGAAATATAGCGAATGTCTCTCAGACGTTTCTCTACAAAGTTCTAAACTTTTTTGGAACTTTATTTTTTTTGAGGGTGTGTCATAAATAATAGTTGCCAAAAGTCAGGATACTGGGTATCCTTTCATTTTATACCACATAAATTGAAGGAGACGCCCATGCAGTATCCTGACATCAGAGAGTATATAGTCTGTCACATCTAAAGTGAGAGGCAGAGGGTTTCCCCATCATTTGAAAGTTGACACAGCACTGGGTTACTATAGTTTCTAATTTTTTTACTATCCTTTTCGGACGCTACTGACTCTAAAAAATAAGACTATATCAAAGCTAACGTTAAATTATAAAAACCTGTCTTTACCCAATTTGGAGGACACGAACACAATGCATCCACTTCGGTTCTGCCAGTCTGTCTGTGCTGGTGGAGCCTTGTTACTACTGCTATTGAACCTTCCTGCTATAGCGCAAGCACCCAAAACTCTGACATTAGAAGAGAGTATTGAAATTGCCAAACAGAGCAATTTGACGCTTCAGACGGCTGAGGAAAATCTGAAAGCTGCTGAGGCACAAGTGCGTGCTGCGTTGGGAGGGCTCCTACCGCGCGTCACAGCGAACGGTAATTATACCTATTTTAAAGATGTCCAAAAATCGGTAATCCGAGCTGAAGGTGGATTCGGTTTTCCAATGCCGGGCGGCGAGATGAACGAGATGCAACCACCCAGTATGCCCAGCACGGATAATGAAGCCGATTTGATTGAACTGGAGTTTGGCGCACATCATAACCTCCAAGGTACCGTCAATCTAACACAACCGATCTTTGCCTGGGGACGACATTATTATGGTTATCAAGCAGCGAAACTCAACTACGAAGCGACGCAGCGTGATGTTGATGCGGCTTCCAATCAACTCCGTTTAGACGTATCCGAAGCCTTCTATGGTGCTTTGGTTGCACAGGAGTTCGTTCGTGTTGCAGCACAGAGCGTTTCACTTGTTGAAGAGCAGCTTGCTATCGCCGAAGCGTCGCTTGAAGCGGGTGCAGCGACCAACTTTGATGTCCTCCGTGCCAAGGTTCAACTCGCCAACGCCCAATCAACGCTCATTCGCGCCGAAAACGGGGTGCGTAACGCCAAAAACGCCTACAAAACAGTGTTGAATATCCCGCTTGCTGAGGATGTAACCGTCAACGGCACGCTCGCCATACCCAAAGACCAGCAAACACTGGCACTCAATCTCGATGAGTTAATCCAACAAGCACTGGCAAATCGTCCTGAAGTGCACCGGACGCAACTCAGTGAAGAAGCCGCACGTAAACAGATTGACATCGCCAAAACGCGGCGACTTCCGGATCTGGGGGTGTTCTCAAACTACCAAATCTCCCAGAATGAAAGGCTGACGGAAATGAACCGGATTTGGAGCGTCGGTTTTCAAATTAATATCCCCATTTTTGACGGGTTCGCGACGAGTGCTGCCGTGCAGCAGACTGAATCTGTTCTCAAACAAGTTGAGTTAGGTGGTGCTCAACTCAAGGCAGGCGTTGAGTTTGAAGTTCGGGGTGCGTATCTGAACCTGCTTGGTGCGCAAACGCTTATAGAAGTTCAACGCGAAGCGGTTGCGCAGGCACAAGAAAGCGTCCGTATCGCGAATCTACAATTTCAAAATGGTATTATCACGACTGTTGCGTTGACGGATACCCAACTCGCTCTTGCGCAAGCAGAAGTCAATCGTCTTCAGGCACACCACGATTACGTTGTCGGTTTGGCGAGACTGGAAAAATCTGTAGGACAAACGTTAAAATAAAAAATAGAAAACGAAATATAAGAGACCCGAAGAAAAACATTCATGCCTCTGAAGCACTCCAGCGGAGTGCCATGTCTATAGGAGAAAAAAAATTGAAGAAAGTACTGATCATTATCGGCATATTATTGGTGATTGCGGTGATTTTAGCCGTGCCACGGTTCAGGCAACGCCAAGGACCGGTGTCTCAAGAAGCTGAAGCTATCGTGCTTAAAGCGGTAGAAACCATAAAGTCGAAACGGGGTGAGATTCGTTTAGAATACCAACTGTCTGGCACAATTCAAGCAGCATCGCAAGTCAGTGTATATCCTAAGATTGCCGGACGGCTTATCACTTTAAAGGTAGAGGAGGGAGATCGCGTGGAAGAAGATGCGCCGCTCGGCACGGTGGAATACGAAGAGTTACAACTCGCAGTGGAGCAAGCAGAAGCGATCCTCGACTCTGCGGAAACCGCCTATTCTCAGGCGAAACAACTTGCCGAAATCCGCGTTCAGACCCAAATTGCGCAAGCCAAGGCACAGTTTGCGGCTGCAGAAATCGCCCTCCAACAAGTAATAGATCTCTCTGAAATCCGTGCCGTCACACAGATAGAGCAAGCAGAGGCTGCATTAGAATCGCTTGTAGCGAACTTGCAGAAGATTAAAAGTGGTGCTCGCGCGGAAGACCGCAGACAAGCAGAAGCAGGGCTGAATCAAGCGGATGCAAACCTTGCCAACGCTCAAAGCAACCACGAACGGATGACGCAACTCTTTGAAAACGGTGCGATTAGCCAGCAATCCCTTGAAAGCGCGAAGACGCAGTTGGACATCGCTATGGCACAGCATAGAATTGCCACAGAGCAGCTTCAACTCATTGATAATGGTGCGCGTATTGAGGACATCCAAGCGATGGCAGCACAAGTCGAACAAGCCGAAGCCTCTTTACGGTTAGCAGAGACGCAAGCGGAAACGAAAACGTGGGAAAAAGACATTGAACTCGCACGCTCGCAACTCGAAACGGCACAGGCCGGACTGATTGCCGCCAACGCCTTAGCGGATGCGAAAAGCTGGGAAGCAGAGATTACATCGGCAAAAACGGCACGCACCCAAGCAGAAGTTGCTCTCAAACTCGCTGAGAAACGTCTGAAAGATGCGACGATTTACGCCCCGATTTCCGGGGTTATCGCCAAACGCCACTTGGATTTAGGGGGCATGGCACTCCCCGCAGCCCCACTTTTTGAGATCGTCAATATTGATACAGTGATAGCCAATGTTGATGTCATTGAAACGCAACTCAGCGCATTGACGCTCCATCAGCAAGCAAGAATAGAAATCGACGGCATAGATACCGCGATGTCAGGCAGCATCACCTTCATTAGTCCGACGCTACAAGCTGCGCGACGAACGGCAAGTGTTGAGGTGCGTATCGATAATCCTGAAGGTAGACTCAGACCGGGTATGTTTGCCAAAGTCACGGTGCCGATCAAAGTGCAGACGGATGCGCTACTGATCCCACGTGTTTCCCTGATTGAAAATGTCAATACCAAAACCCAGAACATCTTCGTCGTTGAGGAGAATGTCAGTCGCCGTCGTGCGGTGGAGATAGGACTTTTGCAAGGCGGTGTAGTTGAAGTGCTGAGTGGTCTCATGGAAGGCGAAGCCGTCGTTACAGCGGGTCAGCATTCTCTGAAAGATGGCGAAGAGGTTCGGGTTGTTAATCCTTAGTTGTTTAAAACTCTCAGATATTTTAAGGACATCTAACTACTTATGCGAAGGAAAGGAAGGTTTCTCCTCGAAGAATCTGATGAAACATTTTTTTACAGTTTTCGTAATTTTGATTGCTTTTAGTCTTATGACATCTCTCATGGCACAAGAAACTCCTGAAACTTGGATGCCAGATCCGAATCTGAGAGCAGTAGTTCGTTCGAGACTCAGCTTAGCAGCGGATGTGCTGTTGACTCAAGAAAGATTGCGTGAGTTAAGGACGCTTACCGCTACAGACAGTGGTATCAGCACTCTTACGGGATTGGAACATGCTACAAGACTCATAAAATTAAATCTCCGAGATAATAGCATATCGGATGTGGACGCGCTTTCAGGTTTGACACGATTGGAAAGGTTATATCTTGATAAAAATAATATATCAGATGTGAGCCCGTTATCAAGTTTGACAAACTTAAAGCATTTAGGGCTCCAAGACAATAACATATCAGATCTGAGCCCATTGTCGAGTTTGAAAAAACTCTCAGGATTGGGACTTGGTAACAGGACATCCAATGTAAATGGTAATAACATATCCGATGTGAGTCCACTTTCAAATTTAAAGCGACTCTATTGGCTGTATCTCCAGAACAATAATATATCGGACGTGAGTGCTCTCTCAAGCTTAACGGGACTGCGGCTCTTGGATCTGAGTGGAAATAACATATCCGATGTGGCCGCATTATCAAGCATGAAGAAACTCCGTTGGTTGTATCTCCAGAACAGTAAAATATCAGATGTCAGTCCGTTGTCAGGTTTGATTGAGTTGTACTGGTTGTATCTCCAGAACAATCGCATATCATATGTCAGTCCGTTAGCAGGTTTGACAAATCTCGCCGTATTGGCACTTCATAACAATCCAATTCTGGACACGAGTCCCTTGTATCCGCTGTGGCAACGTCAACCCTTCCTTCCACTTGTTAGCATTAAGGTCTCTGAATATCCACCGTGGGATATCAATGCAGATGGGAGCGTCGATGCTACCGATTCGGTACTTGCCACCAGTGCCTTGGGGCAAAGTGGCGAGGCTATAGTAGATCCACGGACAGATGTCAATGGCGATGGCAGTGTTGATGGTATTGACCTCCAGTTAGTGATAGATAACCTTGATTCAGAAAACCCAGCAGAGGGTGAAGGTGCGGCCCCGTCTGTATTCGGTGGGGCATCTGACCTACTTCTCGATCCATCGGTACGCCAGACCTTCGATAGAGAGGCGATCGCGGTGGCACTCGCTGGGATGCAAGTTGAAAGCGAGGGTTCGTTGAAATATCAGCGTGCGATTGCTTTCCTCGAAAGCGTCTTAGCCATGCTGCATCCAGCCCAAACGCGTTTGCTTGCCAACTACCCGAACCCTTTCAATCCGGAAACATGGATCCCTTATCACTTGGGGGAAGCGAGTGATGTGAGATTGAGGATCTACGATATAAATGGCAGCGTTGTGCGCGATTTGGAACTCGGACCTCAAGATGCTGGGTTCTATACGAGTCAGTCTCGCGCTGCTTATTGGGATGGTAAAAACGATAGGGGTGAAAAAGTATCGAGCGGCGTGTATTTCTATCAACTTAATACCGAAAATCATTCGTTCTTACGGAAGATGGTCATTCTGAAATAGATAAAAAAGACTTGATAAATTAACCCAATTGGCATAATATGATATTGTTTGTGTTTCCAAGGATACTTGGAACGTGCTTAAAGCGATAGCAGGAAAATTGGAATCAAATTCATTCGACCGGATTTTTTGTTCCACACTTGAGAAAGGCGTTGCCAGTAATACGATCACAAAGACAGCCTAACTGGAGAGAGAGATGAAAGTTACACAACTCCATGGCCCCAAAGTGAAACCCTTTCAGGTCTCTGAGTTGGAATATCTCTTACAAGACGACTCTCCTGACCTTTTCTTTTCCTTCGGTTTACAAAAAAGCGGACAGTTGATTGTGACCTGCGCACCAGCAAGGCTCGACATTATGGGGGGTATCGCTGATTACTGCGGTGCTAATGTCTTTGAGATGACGCTTAACCGAACCGCAATTGCTGCATGCCAAGCCAGAGAAGATGGAAACCTCTGCGCTGTTACACTCAGCACTGAGAGTCAATTGACACCTAACTTTCATGTCTCACTCGATAACTTCTACAGCAATAGCACTCTTAAGACATACCCAGAAGTTCGAGAACTTTTTGACAAAATGCCCAGGACTGCGTGGGCAGGATACATACTCGGGGCATTTCACGTGCTCCTTAAGGAAGGAAAGATCAATCAGTTCCCACACGGTGCCACAATTGTGATTAACAGTAGTATTCCAATGGGCGGTGGGATTGCCTCCTCTGCAGCCATTGAGGTGGCGACTTTGATGGCACTGAATCAACTCTACAATTTAAAGTTGGACATGATGGAAATAGCGAGGCTTGCACAAACTGTTGAAAATCAGATCGTTGGTGCCCCGTGTGGTATTATGGACCAGGTAACTTCTGTTGCAGGCAGGTCAACAAAAATTCTCTCAATTCTTTGTCAACCGGACAAGATTCTGGAATTCGTTTCACGCCCATCGAACGTGAGTTTTGTGGGTATCTACACGAAAGTGCGCAGAAGCACAACGAGTACCGCCTATGTTGATACGCGCGTCGGAACTTTTATGGGCTTGGCTATCCTCAAAGCAGCTTTCATATCAGATACCGATACACCAAACATCTCCAGTTCCGGCGACAGTAATAGGGTTGAAAAAGTATCAGAGAGATTAGCAGGTAACTACCTCTGCAACCTCTCTGTGGCGGAATTCCATGAGCAGTGCGAACATCTACTACCGGAAGAGATGCACGGTGAAGAATTTCTCGAAAAGTACGGTGGAATCGTGGATACCGCTACGCAAGTTGTACCCGAAAAATTGTATGTTGTGAAAGACCGAGTGGAACATGCCATCTATGAAAACGCACGCGTTAAGCAATTTATAGCGGCGATAAAAAATGTGGATAACGATCCAGCGCACACGCCAGATTACCTCGGAGAAGCAGGGGACCTCATGTATGAATCCAACGCCAGCTACCGTGACTTGGCTGGACTCGGTTCACCCGAAGTCGATGGACTTGTGAATATCGCTCGGAAAATCGGGAAACAAGGCGGCGTCTACGGTGCTAAAATTACCGGTGGCGGTGGCGGCGGCACCGTTGCTTTGCTCTGCCACGGTAACGTGGAAAGCTCACTAACGCAAATTCTCGCGGCTTATAAACTTGCCTGGGGAATTGACGCCGAACTTATCAGACAGGACGCAGCAGGTGCGTTTGAATTTGGACACATCTTGTGGGAATTGAAAGAACTCGAACCGCCCACACACTTTTAACTATTAAATCTGGGCACCGTTCCACTTCGTTTCACGGTGGTTTTTGGTTCACTTCAATCATTATTGGAACATGGAAGGTTCTCAAAAATTCAGAAGCTGCCTTCTCCCTACGATGCAGCAGTAAAACGGAAACAACACTTAATTAGAAATAATGGAAAAATTAGACCAACAAGACCAGCGTCGTGGGTCTGGTGTTACATGGCGCGCTATACTTATTGCCATCTTTTTAATCCCACCCAACGTCTTTTGGGTTATTGAAGTTGAATGTGTTTGGCACTCCGGACACCCAACGACCATCTCCCTATTTTGGAACGTCGTCCTTAACATCTTCTTCCTGATTTTGATAAATCTCTTCCTAAAGCGTGTCGCCCCACGCTCGGCGTTGACACAGGGGGAGATGATTACGATCTACGCCATGCTCTCTATCGCATCCGGCTTGGCAGGTCACGATACGTTAGCCCTAACAATCCCAGCACTTCCGCACGCCTTCTGGTTCGCCACAATCGAGAACGATTGGGCGGATATGTTCCATAGCTACATTCCACAACACCTCGTTGTCGCCGACAGGGAAATTATTCGTGGCTTTTACGAAGGGAACACCCCCTTTTATAACGCCAAAATTGGCGGCGCATGGATCATGCCGACTTTGTGGTGGACATCGCTTATTATTGCCCTTGGAACCATCATGATCTGCATAAATGTGCTAATTCGGAAACAGTGGACAGAACACGAAAAATTGGCGTACCCGATCATCCAACTCCCGATGGCAATTACAGAAAGAGGCGGTGCCGCGCAACTCTTCCGCAGTCGTATTCTATGGTATGGGTTTATCATTGCGGCAGTAATTAATATCTGGCACGGCTTGGCACACTTTTTTCCAATACTTCCGGATTTCAGCGTTCGCCATAATGCGCGTAACTGGGGTAGAGTTTTCACCGAAAAACCGTGGAACGCCGTCGGTAATATCCCGGTTCCGCTCTACCCATTTGTGATCGGCTTGGGGTTCCTTTTACCGCTCGACCTCTCCTTCTCTATGTGGTTTTTTTATTTGTTTGAGAAAGCACAGCGAGTTGTCGGCAGTGCGCTCGCAATCCCAGCCCCTTTCCCGTATGGTAGTGAACAATCTATTGGCGGATGGATGGCAATTTTTGTCATCGCTCTCCTTGTAACGCGTAGGCACATAGTAAATGTCGTGCGTACAATCTTGGGTATGCCCGGTGGGATTGATGACTCACAAGAGCCCATCCGTTACCGTACCTCGCTCCTGCTAATCGTTATTGCAAGCCTTTATATTGTCTGGTTCTGTTTGAAAGCAGGAATGACGCTTCCAATTATTTTGCCGTTCTTCGCCTTCTTCTTTGCTATTTCGCTTGCCATTACGCGTGTTCGCGCGGAGCTGGGTCCGCCTGCACATGAGATGGCAGGGATGTGTAACGCCCAACAGTTCCTAATCAATATTCTGGGAACGCGCCGCATTGGACCGAACAACCTGACAGTTTTTCCGTATTTTTGGTTCTTTAGTGGACGTGGCTATCGCGAACACATCATGCCACATCAACTTGAAGCCTTCAAAATGGCAGAACGTGCAAACATGAACACAAAACGTCTGGTACTGGCGATGATTATTGCTGTTGTCTTCGGATCTCTCGCATCATTTTGGGCAACACTGAGTGAACTCTATCGTCTCGGTGGCGCAATCACAGGCGCAGGCGGTGGCATCGGGCCATCGGTCGGACATATAGGGCAATTCGGTTGGCTCGCCGGGCTGTTCGCTTTCCCGCGCGATCCAGATGTTCCCGCAATGGCGTTCATGGCAGGGGGCATGGGATTCACCTTCTTCCTCATGATCATGCGAATGCGTTTCATCTGGTGGCCCCTTCATCCAGCAGGCTATCCCATCTCCATGACAGGGGGTGTCGGCTATTTTTGGAGTTGCTTGGTTATTAGTAGTTTTCTCAAATGGATGGCACTCCGATTTGGAGGACCGGGGACTTACCGAACGATGGTCTTTTTCTTCTTCGGCGTTATTCTCGGTGAATACTGTGTCGGTGCTTTCTGGAGTGTCTTGAGCGTTATTATTCGCGAACCTATCTACGACTTTGCACCCGGTTAGAAAGATAAGCCTTATTGCTGCAGGAGAGGTTTGTAACCCCGACACCTTGCTTTAACTTTATGATGAAATTATTATCTATAATCTACTTATGCCTACTGGCAACATACGTCATTGGGTTCTCAACAAGTTATGCTGCAGATGAGGGGGCACATGCTGCTGAGTTCCTCAGTCACGGGGTCGGTGCCCGTGCGCTGGGAATGGGCGGCGCGTTTGTTGCTATCGCTGACGATGCAACGGCTACTTACTGGAACCCCGCTGGACTTACCAAAGTTAAAAAACATAGCTTCTCCGCCATGTATTCTGACACTTTCAGCACGGGAGACGGCAGTTGGCTGAGCAGAGGTCTGGTTACCTACAACTTTCTCAACTACGTCTATCAAATTGAGGATATTGGTAGTGTCGGTCTGAGTTGGATCCGACTCGGGATTGACGATATACCGCGGACGACTTTTATTGACATCAACAACAACGGTCTTCTCGGTGATTTTCAAGACAAAAACGGCAACGGTATTAAAGAAGAAGGTGAACCCTATATCGACAAACCAGAAATCGCCGAGTATTTCAGTAACACCGATAATGCGCTGCTTATCTCCTATGCACGTCAAGTCCACCCCATGGTAGCTGTCGGAGGCAATCTCAAACTCCTCAACCAATCCATTTTTGAAAACAGCGGAAACGGCTTCGGCATTGACATCGGTTTGATTGCAGAACCCTACAAGGGTTTACGGGTCGGTGCAATGTTATTAGACGCAACAGGCACTCAAATCCGTTGGGACACTGCCGACACACCGACATTCACCCGCACGCGTCGATTCCGACTCGGCACGGCTTATCACTTTACCGTGCCACGTTTGGGTAAAGGAGTAATTAGCGCAGATATTGAAACCGACCAAGCCGATCTGGAGGTAGGCGGCGGGGGTGGAGGGCTTGTCCCACGCGTAGGTGCAGAATATTGGCTCTTTAATATCGTCGCGCTCCGCGGCGGTTGGAACGGACACGGGCTTTCTGCAGGGGCAGGGCTTCACCTACAAATAAATGAGATGTCGTTTTTTATCAACTACGCTTTTAACACCCACACCCTCGGCGGTTCGCAACGCATCTCTGTTTCGGGAGAATTTTAGCCATTTCCTCGATTAATATCTTACATCACATCCGAATTTGTGTTTTCTTCTTTTTTTATTCACGGTAAAGGCGGCAATTTGTCGTGGCAATCCTCTAACAAACTCATACCTATATATCACAACCCCTGATCTCCCCGCGGTGTTTGAAAAGAACACCTTTCTCACAAAAAGTAATAAAATCTCCCAGTATTCCGCAATTTTTAAGCAAAATTAGCAATTTTTATGGACATAATTTACATTAACCAGTTTGCCGTGCAGCTATCCCTCGCTTCGAGTCCAGCATCTATATCCGTTCTCAGAGGCTATCTGTGTTGAAAGAATTCCTTATGTCAATTGCCTATTAACAATAATGGTACCCCTCCCCCACTTTACATACGTTAATTAGAATATTTCACAAGGCAATCTTGGTGGTTCTCGCCGTTCTGCCATCGCGCCCGTGTGTTTCGACTTGCCTGAAAGACGATATGTTTTTCTCCTTGGAAGCGGGCGATTTTTGTTGTCGTATTAGATTTTATCTAATTATTATCCTTGCCAACGTCCCCTGGCAACACACTCTTTCGTCTCTATTTCTATTCACCCAATGTGCTTTATGCCGAGTGCTCCGTGCGCAGTCTTTGTCGCGACTTGCAATTTCTATTCTCTTTCAATGGAGGTATATTGGCGGCAATGTAGGTAATTACTCAAGTGCTGGCAGACGTTTTTAATCCAGGGCCGGGCAGTGTCTCGGATCCTCTAATAATCAGGCCCGTTAGCTGAATATCTATAGGAGATTTACAATGAAAAAAGTAAAATGCTTAATTATCAAAAGGAGACTCGGATGAAATACTCAGACCTATATTGTGGGATTGTCATCCTTGGAGTTTGCATAGTTTTAGCAGGCTGTGCTGTCCAGGTAGAGCCTGAACCGCTACGTGCAATTATCACTTTCGACTACTCACCTCCAGAAGCTATGCCTGGGTCAGCCAATCTTACCTTCGCCGTTGTTGGCGCAGAGATTGTTGGAGGAAAGTATGGAACCCCTATTCCGCTTTTTAAAACCTTTGCGAGCAATATGACAAAGGATTTTGGGGAAATACTTACCACCCGTGGCTTTAGTGTGAAGGGACCTTTTGAAGAGTACGATCGCATGACCTATTCCGATAAAGAAGGAAGTGATCTCGTGCTCACAGCTGAAGTTGATTTTAGTTCTGACACAACCCAAATCAGGTATTCACCGATTGGAAGGTTAAATGGGACAATAATTGTTAGTTGTCACATCAACCTCGTGGCTTATGAAAGTCTAACGAAGAATCGGTTGTGGACAAAGAGCGTCGCAATCACGCCCCTAACAGTGGAACTCATATCCAGAAAAGCATATCCGAACGGTGCCAATTTGGCGACGCTTCTGGTAAATGAGAACAAATTTTACACGGACGTGGGACGTGCCCTTGAAAGACAGTACACCGAGATTATGAACAGGATTTACGGTTACATTGACCCGGAGGAGCGGTTTTACCTTCAGAATTCGTGCCCGAAGGACACGTCATAATTAGTAGTGAGGTTACTCTTGAAACTTATGAAGGGCTCACGAACGAGATAATGTGGTCAAAGAAAATTCCTATTCCACCCTTCTCCGTAAGTCCTAAAGCTATACAACGCGGTAGACGCAACAATTTTGACCAGATCACGTGGCAAGAACTTATGAAAGTCGATAATAAATTCTACTCGGATATGGGGCGCGCTTTTGAGTCTCAGTATGACAAGATTTTGAGCCAGATTTACACCTACCTTGATCCAAGAGAGATGGAGATTGTGAAGAACCAGGCCAGGGAACTACGTAGTAGAAAGGTCTTTTAACGTGGTTTCACCTAAAATCGTAACCCCGATTGAAAAGGACACCTTGATTTGAATTTTACACAATAAGGCTTAAAGTATGGAATAGCACGCAGAAACATCGGATATCTACTCTTTCTGATGATTTTATTCGCAATCGGGTGCAGTAATTTCAACCATGAAATACTGAAATAACTCAGACGCTGGGGTGATGTCGTCATTGTTGTAGCAGGCACAAATGCAGAAGGTGAGTGGATGTGAAAATCCCGATCTATGCTGCAGATGGGAAAACGGAAGTAATTTGACTTGATGCAATTGAGGTCCATTAGATCGTGGGTACTTTGATAGAAAATAGATGAAAAGATTGGTATATTTTCTTCAGATAGTGGTATAATGTCCATAAAGACTTGACACTTGAGACGACATGTATGACGCAAGATCCACAAGATACGACACCCCAACAGCAGGACCTCTACGATCTTCTACAGGGACGGATTGAACATTTTCCTGACCGAAGCATACGACGGTTATTCCAAAATAAGCCAAACGTCGAAGCATTGGTAAAAATGATTGAGCCGAACCTCGCGGTACGCATCGATTTTGAATGCCTCGTCCCAGCGAATAGAAGTCTGCTACCTGAGACTCTTCGCGAGCAGCAAGCCGACATCCTCTTTAGTGTACCATTTAGAAGTCAGAACTCAAGTGAAACATTACTCATCTATATTCTGATAGAACATCAATCTACAGTGGATGAGACGATGGGGTGTGGAGCGACATACATCCGATAAGGAGGGGTTTACAATGGCACAAACAATGGCAGAAGTTTTGTTAGAACAAGGTATCGAACGTGGTGCGCGCGAAACGACTATCGAAAATACGCTGGCAGTCCTCAAAGCCCGTTTTCCTCACGCGGATGTCAACGCTGTAAAACCGACGCTCGAAGCGATTGCGGATCTTAACCGTCTTAAGCAGTTGAACCTCAATGCTTCGTTGGCACCCAGTTTTCGGGCATTCCAACAGGGGTTAGAAACATAATTGATTCCGTACTTTCTTAAGTCGAGTTCACGGTATCGTAAGATAAACGTCTCTATATTTATCAGAACGAAGTTTTTACATGCGATTTAGATATTTATTCGCTACTCTAACTCTCCTATTCAGTCTTTTGTACCCAAGTTTTGCGCAGCAGCAACCCATTGTCCTGAGGCACGGTGGCTCTGTTCAAACAGTCAAATTCTCCCCGGTGAATGCATCACTATTTGCCAGCGCAGGTGATAACAACACGATCAAATTGTGGGATTTGCGGAACGATACTGTAACAACGCTCAGAGGGCACGCGGGACAAATCAATTCTGTAGCGTTTTCTCCGAACGGACAATTGCTGGCAAGCGGTGGTGATGATTGGACCTTCAAACTCTGGAATATCCGGCTGCAACAACACATCTCGACTTTGGAACATATCACCGATCGAAGTCGGTCACAAGTTAAAGATATAATCTTCTCGCCCGATGGACAACTCCTCGCTACCGCCGGTCAACATGTAAAATTATGGGAAGTCAGCACACAGACCGAGATAGCCACCCTTCAACACGAGGAATATGTCTGGGCGGTGGCGTTCTCTCCGAATGGACGCCTCCTCGCTGCCGGAGACAACAAAGGTATCGTGAAGGTTTGGAATGTCCAGACCCGCCAAGTTATCACACAGCTCGCAGGTGATACAAAGGCAGTATATGCCGTCACATTCTCATCAGATGGTAGAACACTCGCAACTGCAGGCTACCAAGGCAAAATCACGTTATGGACTGTTTCTAATTGGGCACCCCTCGGTACACTTCAGAATAATGGGACGGCTTATGCCCTCGATTTTTCTATTGATGGGAAAGCACTCGCCAGCACGGGTCATGGAGCCGTAACCCTCTGGTCTGTCGAAAGTGGAGAGGAAATCACTTCCTTGACAGGACATTCCGCGTGGGTTTTCGGAGCTGCATTCTCCCCTGATGGAAAGACGCTCGCCAGTAGTGGAGACGATGGCATCATCCGTGTCCAGAACATAGAATCCTATCTACAGACCCTACAACAACGAGAAGTGGTGCGGCTCATCTACTTCCTTCCAACTGACCGCCGTGCCCAACCAAGCATTGAAACAAATCTGGACAGATTAATAAAAGACGTTCAGCAGTTTTATGCTCAACAGATGCAAACTCGCGGGTTCGGCAGAAAAACATTTGCGTTTGAAACAGATACAACGGGTAGAACCGTGGTGCATCGTATCAACGGAAGATTCAACAATCGATACTATCAGACTGAGACAGTCGACAAAGTTATAGAAGAAGTCAATAAACAGTTCAACATATCAAAGAATATTTATCTCATCGCTGTAGATGTTAGCAGTGAAATCATCGAGGGCGAAAATACATGCGGAGTCGGTGGGGGCAGCTGGATGGGTATTGAAACTGGTGCCCAACGACGCGATGCCGGAGGCTATGCGATCATTCCCGCCTCCGGTAGATGTTTTAGTCTTGATGTTACTGCCCACGAATTGGGGCACACTTTTGGACTGGAACACGACTTCCGCAACAATGCTCACATCATGTCTTACGGCGCGAATCCAGATAGATTGTCCGAGTGTGCTACTGAATGGTTGACCGTTCATCGCTATTTCAACGCAAGCCAAACCGCATTTAATGAATCTACTACGATTGAGATGTTCACCCCTGTCACTCTGCCCCCGAATGCATTTCATCTCCGTTTTGAGATAACCGATGCTGACGGGCTCCATCAAGCCCAATTATTTATCCCAACTGCCATTAGCGATCCTGCCCCTGGCAGTAAGCTGCACAGTTGCAAATCCCTAAACAGCGAAATAAGCGTGATTGAATTTCTTACAACCGACTTAATACGCCGCGCCAGGACTGAGGTAATACTACAGGTTATTGATGTGCATGGCAACATCACACGGCAAACCTATCCTCTTAGAGCGGATGATATGGCGCAGGTTGATGTCAACCGTGACGGTGTAGTGGATGTGGAGGACCTGGTGTTAGTTGCGTCTCACTTCGGCAAGCGTGCTGTTCGTCAAGCAAACCTAAATCCGGATGTCAATAACGATGGTTTCGTAGACCGCGAAGATCTCTTATTGGTCGCAGATGCGCTAGAGTCTGAGGAGAATGTCCTTGCTGCGCCTGCCTTAGCGACAGCAAATCTACAGCAGTGGATCCTTGAGGCGAAACGACGCAATCCTGGCGACGAAACCTTCCAAAAAGGAATCAGGATATTAGAACAACTCCTAATGCAGTTCCATCCCACAGAGACAGCACTTTTACCCAACTACCCAAACCCTTTCAATCCTGAAACATGGATACCGTATAAATTGGCAGCACCTGCGGATGTCAACATTTCCATCTATGCTGCGGATGGAAGGTTGGTTCGGAGATTGGATTTAGGACATCAAACCGTGGGTATGAATCTCGGAGTCGTGCAGCGTACTGGGATGGTAAGAACGAATTTGGTGAATCTGCTGCCAGTGGCGTGTATTTCTATACATTGTCCACGGAATCCACACGCGACTCCGTTACCGCAGGTGAGTTTACCGCCACACGGAAGATGTTGATACGTAAATAACCCTGAAACCTACGGAATAGAGGCATAGACGCGGACAGATAGCCCCTCTGCATCTATGCCTAAACGCTTACCTTTGTTTCGCAAACAATCTTCCTATCCCTCCATTTCGCGAACAATTTTCTCACAGTTATTCAGTTCTTAGAAGGCGTCTCTATTTCTACATTGAGGTTAAACATTAAATAGCGTATAATGCCTTGACCTTATAAATCAAAAGTCACTGAAAAGGAACTTCAAAATGCGATTCACACGTTTATTTCTCGCGGCAGTTACCTTGTGGTACTTTGCCCCCTCCGTTCTTGCAGAAGAAGTCACTATTCTCGACCATGGCGGCTCTATCCAATCAGTGGCGTTCTCTCCAGTCGATAACGCGCTTATTGCCAGCGCGGGTGGACATAACACTGTCAAACTGTGGAACTTACACCAGAATACCGTAAAAGAACTCACGCGCCATAAAGACAAAGTTAATTCGGTGGCATTCTCTCCAGACGGCAATTTGCTCGTAAGCGGAAGTGAAGATAGAACCCTTAAAATATGGGATATTTCACAATGGGAAAACATTGGGATTCATGAACCTATTACCATCCAAACGTCTTCTCCACCTCATACAGTCGCATTTCACCCGGATGGACAACTGATCGCCGCTTCCGGCAGGCATGCAACGTTATTGGATATAACCAATCAGGCTAAGATCGTTACACTCGAACACAACGACTGGGTCTGGACAGTCGCTTTTTCACCCGATGGAAGGTCCCTTGCCACAGATGACGGAACAGGAACTACCGTAAAAGTCTGGGATATTCAACAAAAACAAATTATAACTCTCTTGGAAGGTCATACTTCAGACATTAACTCTGTTAAATTTTCGCCAGAGGGTCGGACGTTAGCGAGTGCCTCGTGGGGTGGAGAAATCAAACTATGGGATGTTTCAAATTGGGAGTCGCTTGGCACGCTTCATACCAATGGAACGGCTGCGATTGATTTCTCCCTTGATGGGAAAATACTTGCCAGTGGTGAATCGGAGGCGGTAACGCTCTGGTCTGCCGCCAATGGTGCGCAGATAGCGACCTTGCCAGGACACAGCGGTTGGGTTAGAGGTGTTGCTTTCTCGCCCGACAGCACAACACTTGCCAGTGGTGGTGAAGGGGGGCTGGTTCGCGTTCAAAATATTGAGAGTCGTTTAGAATCAGAGCATCCGCGAAACGTTGTCCGTCTGATTTACTTTCTACCAAGCGACCGCTTTCCGCAGCCGGATATAGACGAAAAATTTGACAAGTTGATAAAAGACGTGCAGCAGATTTTTGCTGGACAGATGGATTACCACGGGTTCGGTAGAAAAACTTTTCAGTTTGAAACCGACGCAACCGGTAAGGCAGTCGTACACCGTATGAAAGGTAAATTCAAGGACGAATATTATCACACACAAGCCGGAAAAGTTTGGGAAGAAATTGATGAACACTTTGATACATCCACAAATATCTATCTTACCGCCTTAGATACCAGTATAGAAACCCTTGACGGTTTTGCATGTGGTTATGGTGGTCCTCATGGGCTCCATGGAGGAACAGTGCTCATTCCTGCTTCTGGTTGGTGTTTTGAGGAAACTGATGTGACTGTTCACGAACTCGGGCACGCTTTTGGATTGCAACACGATTTTCGCAACAATCTACAGCCGTGGATAGATGTATACAGCACCGAACCAATGACGACCTCTCCGTGTGCTGCCGAATGGTTGGATGCTCATCGCTATTTTAATAGCCATCAGACCTACTTCAATGAACCAACAATAATTGAAATTGGGGCACCCGATGTTGAGTATCTAAATGGTCATGATTTAAGCATACTTACTTGTAAATCCTTAGAGGGTAGCAGCAACATTGTCGAATTTGCCCCCACCTCATCAACACTGACAGCTGATTCTGTACCCCTTCAGGTTATAGCGAACTCTGTAACCCTCCGGGTTATAGATGTACATGGAAACTTCACACACAAGGAATTCACAATCACTTCACCAGAGGATGTGAACATGGATGGTACAATCAACATTCAAGATTTGGTCCTGGTTGCCTCTAACTTTGGACAGCAGGGACTCAATCGTTCAGATGTCAACGGAGACGATGTTGTGAATATTGTAGATCTTGTTTTAGTCGCAGGAACGTTCGGTAAGGGTACAGCTGCGCCGTCAATATGGGGTCACGATTTGGAAATCGTTCCTACAAGAGAACAAATTCAGCAATGGCTGCGTAAGGCATGGGACATTAACCTGACGGATGCCGCTTTCCAGCGTGGGGTTCTGATGCTGGAACAACTTCTTGCTGCCTTGACCCCCGAAGAGACAACACTCCTCCCAAACTATCCGAACCCTTTCAATCCAGAGACATGGATACCTTATCAATTAGCAGAATCTGCAGAGGTTAATATCTCCATCTATACTGTGGAAGGGAAGTTAGTTCGGACGTTGGACTTAGGGCATCGGTCTGTCGGCATCTACGAATCTCGGAGTCGTGCGGCGTATTGGGATGGTAGAAACGAACTTGGTGAATCTGTTGCGAGTGGCGTATATTTCTATACGCTTACAGCAGGCGCGTTCGCTGTAACGCGCAAGATGTTGATAAGAAAATAACTTGCACGCCTGTTACCTTGTATTCTATCGTAAATTTCAAAACTAAGGGCACGCTACAAACGCGGGCGCGTAAAAAATATAGCATACCGTGGATGGAAGATAGGCGAGGTTAGGAAACCTCGCCTACCTATTTTACCAGAGACATCTATAGGCTTGTTTGTTCAAAAGCCGCATCCATCCCTATCTCAATCCGCACTGGTGCTAAATACGGACGAATGGCTTCCGTATCCACACGCACACCGAGTCCCGGAAGTTCCCTTATCCGAACCATCCCATCGGCTTCAACAGGAAACGGGTCTGCTATCAAGCACTGCGATAATTCTGAGCCCGCTGCTGGATATTCCAATAGATTGAAATCAGGGTTCGTCGCAAAGACATGAAGTGCAGCAGCAAGGCTTAGATGGCTTTTGAACGTATGATTGACGTACTGAATACTGTGCCGTTCTGCAAGTTGACGCACTTGAAAAGATGGCAGAATCCCACCAATGCGTCCGGCATCAATCTGCACGAACTGGATACCGCCATGCACAATCAAGTCTTCTGCCATCCGGTAGGTGTTCGATCCTTCACCGGCAGCGATCGGGATGCTTGGGTGCTTTTGGGTAAGCGCGCCGTAGGCATCAACTGCATCAGGGGCAAGCGGCTCCTCCAGCCATGTCGGTGAAAATTGGGCAAACGCTTCAGCACGTTGATACGCCGTTCGGTGATCGGTTCCCCAGACAACCCCGGCATCAATCATAATTTGGGCGTCCGTTCCCATCCCCCCACGAGCCGCACGCACGAGGGCAATGTCATTCGCCTCGCCAAATTTACCCATCGGTCCCCAACCAAACTTCGCAGCACGATATCCCTGTCGGCGCAATTCTGCCGCGATATGATAGGTTTCTTCCGGAGTGTCCCCGAAAAGGACAGAGGCATACGGCTGTTTAGGATATGGTGTGTCAGCGGTTCCTGACATCTCAGCAAGTAGACGGTAAACGGGTTTTCCCAACTTCTGACCGACAAGATCCCACAAAGCGATTTCGGCACCACTATAGGCATGCTCTATCTGCTGAATGTCCAGGCCGTTGCGGAGTGTCTTCTCACTCAACCGAACCACATCGTCAGGACTCTCAAGCGCCTCACCAATCAACGACGTACGGATATTGATGATATTTCCGTGGGACATCGGGCAGCAATAGACAGCAAGACTCACCAAAGGCGAAGCATCGCACTCTCCCCACCCTTCAAGCCCAGCATCCGTGCGGACCCGCACCAAGAGTGTATCTTGCGTTCCATCAGCAGCGGTTGTGATATCAGGCATCCGTAGATAAAACGGATCAATTGCCGTAATTTTCATATTTACCCATTCGTAGGATCCGCCGATTGACCATTATCTTCTTCGGAAACAATCTGTGGAATTGCATCGTCGGCTTGGCTGCTGCGCGCAACTGCCAGGGAGCGCATCACAGAAATGAGAAACCAACCTAACAATCCGACCCCCGCACCAATACCCATCGCAACCCCTGCGCCCTTGGGTGTAGCGATCTTATCCAACGTTTCTTCGTCTAACTCACACGAAAGACTTTCAATATGTCTGATGGCAATCGTCCGCCTGTCACCATCTTCTACATACTCAATAGCGGGTGCGGTGTTACTATCTATTTTGATATCGGCACTTCCCGAAGGGGTCCGAAGCTCTACTGAGTTATCTTCTTGCTCACTTATCCAGTGGGCTTTTAATCCTTTTATCCCGTCCGCATCGCGAATCGGTTCTACCCGCGTCCGGAATAGCACACCCCCTAACAGATTAATGGTGATGTCTTTAGACTTTACCAAAGCGTTTCTCAAATTTTCTGAATTCACGGTACTCTCCAATCGTTATGAGGTTATAATCATTACAGTTTACACAAGGCATTTGCGAGTATCTGTTTCGGTTAAATGTATTATAGCGAAAAACCTGCCTGAATGTCAAGATTCTGGCTACTTGATAAAAAAATCTTGACGAATCCTATATTTTGTGCAAAAATATATATAGGCTCGTGACCAGAAATAGGTTTCTATCAGATACACTTTAAAAACGAGTGTGCCCTAAAACTACGACCAGCAGTCCAATTAAGTCCATTTTGCTATATCAAACACCCTGCGAAGAGGAGTTTTCAGATGCGGACCGATTCACACACGTCTAACGAACGCCAGATTCCGCTTTTCCCATTACAAGTTGTCTTATTTCCGGGCGGACTTTTACCACTACATATTTTTGAGCAGCGTTATCGCACGATGGTCAAATTTTGCTTGGAACATGAGTCTGAATTCGGTGTTGTACTCATCAAAGAAGGCGAGGAGGTGGGCGAAGCCGCCACGCCCTATGAAGTCGGTACAGCTGCACGTATCCTACACGTTGAAAATTTGGATGATGGGCGTATGAATATTATCACTGCTGGTGAATATCGGTTTCAAATCTTAGAAGTCCAAGAACACCTTTCCTATCTTACGGGTCGTATACGGATGTTAGACGATCCAGAGACTGAAACCGAAGCGGTATCAAAATCACTAACCACAGAAATCGAAGAACTTTACAACGCATACGAGGCACTTTCCAGTCGATTAATTTTCGGATGGCAACCACTGGAAGAACAACCCGAGGACCCAAGAGAACTCGCCTATCAGGTCGGTATACGTTTGCGCATTTCGCTGGAAGAAAAACAGAATTTACTGGAAATAATTCCGTTAGAGAAACTCCTCACACGCGAAGCTGAAATTCTGACCAACCAGAACCGACGGATCGCTTTTCAATTGGCAGCAAAAAATAATTGACACCCTCAGAACAGAATCAAGCACAGTCAGTAGGTTTTATATTTATACAATCATTTCCATAGCGTATCACCCCATCTGCGACCCGACAACATAATGGCACTAAAGGCTCCTATTCATCAATTCACCGAAACCCAATCAATTCAGATTGAACTTCGGGATTTCCTCTACATCAGCAATATTCTGTCGGTGTCCCGTCTTATCACGGTGCCTTTTATCTTTTACTTCATTTACCGTGAACAGTGGATATACGCAATTATTTGTGGTGCTATAGCCGTTACCACAGATCTATTAGACGGTTTCTTCGCTCGGCGTTTAGAGCAGCACACCCAACTCGGTTATATATTAGACCCAGTTGCGGACAAACTGGCTCTCTCAGCTGGGATTTTTGCCCTTGTGTTATCAAAGTCTGAGTTTCCTGAAGAGGCATTCGTCATTATTGTTATCCGTGATGTTTCTATTGTTCTCGGCAACGCTGTTTTAGCGTATAAGGCAAAAATGATTACCCGCTCCAATTTCTGGGGTAAATGCACCAGTTTCTTTCTATCAATTACCATCATGCTTTACCTACTCCGTCCAATAATGCCACGCTTACCGAAGGATATTGAATTTTACAGCCTCTGCTTCGCACTGATATTTGTTTTTATTTCAACAGCGAGTTACGCGCGGCACATGCTTCGCGTCTTAAAAAACCATAGTCAGCAGTAACTATAGGTGGCAGTTTCCAAATCCACACGCAAAAGGAATGTCCTGATGGCTTACAAAGCACTCGTAACGAAGAAACCTTTTATCGTTAACAAAAACTTGGGGAGTGCCGTTGAGGTCGAACCTGAAGAATTAACCCTGACCAACGCCGACGGTGTGCCAGTCAGCGTCCCAACCCAGAAACAGAAATACGACTTCGATCGGAACGGCTGGCTTTTGATCCCAAACGTCTTATCAGATGCCGACCTCTCGGAGATGCGTGAATTTTGCCAGCTGATTCAGGAATCACCAGAACGCATTCCTGAGCCAGAACGCTGCACCCTCGGCGGTTCGCTCCAGAGACTTGCTGATCATCCGGTCGTTGTCGGGTTCCTCAATGAATTCTTGGCATACCCACCCGCGGCAAGTGAAGATTGCTACGGCTTTCGACTGGAGGAAACGACGGCACTTTTCGGAGATACAACATTGCCGACTGAAACTAAATCCGTCCTTCAGAAGGGAAACGGCTTGTTCCGTTTACCCGGTGATTCGCACCTGTATCGATGTGTGCCAGGACGCGGTTGGAGCGGACTCACACGCGTTTTATGGGAACTCATTGATGTTCCTGCTGAAACTAACAACATCCGCTTCATCGCCGGAAGCCACAAAGCCGCGTATCCGATACCGGAAGCGGTGCAGAATCCAAACTCATCGCTTTGGGAGACTTACGAGTGTCCGGCAGGTTCGGTTATCTTTCTCACAGAATCCCTAACCCAAACGCAAGTGGAAACCAATGCTGCCGAGCGGATCTGCGTCTCAAACCTCTATAACACGGTAGCAAGCCGTTGGTCGAATTGGTTACCCAACGCACAACTGCTCGAAGCAATGCCTCCCAAACGACAAACCCTTTTCCGAGAAACTTACGCAGGCGGCAATGTTATCAATGGCGATTTTAACCGTCGCACATCCGCCTATCCAGCGGAAATCTAATCAGCGTCAGGAGGGAAGTTAGATGGAAAAACAGACGAACAGAAATTTGCAACCTTGGCTCGGTGCCTTACTACCACCAGATACTTGCGAACCGCCCACCCAAAACGCTGACGGTTTAACCGTTCCCGAACTAACTGTTGAACAACGCTACGCTTTCGATACCCACGGTTGGTTTCTAATTCCAGAAGTCTTCACCGGTTCAGAACTCAAAGAGATGCGCGACTTCGGACACCGGCTGCACCATGATCCAGAATCCATTCCAGAACACGAACGGAGTACGCTCGGAGGTCCGCTTCAGAAACTGATTGATCATCCCCTCGTTGTCTCGCTGCTCAACGAATTCACAGCACATCCAGCCGTGACGAGCCCAGAAAGTTACGGTTTCACTGTTGAAAGCACCAGCCTCTTTTACCGGACCCTTGGTATGGGCAGATTTGCGCCTCACAACGGCAACGGGTTACTCCGTTTCCCGGGTGATGTCCATTACTATAACGCCTTCCCAGGCAAAGGTTACAGTCCACATACTCGCGTTGTATGGGAACTCAACGAAGTGAAAAAAGGGCAAGGTGGAACGCTCTTAGTGACCGGTAGCCACAAGTCAGTTTACACGGCACCACCGGATATCCAAAATCCCGATTCCGATATTTGGAGCACTTACGGATGTCCAGCAGGTTCACTGCTCTTTTTCACAGAAGCACTCACCCACAGCGCAACAACATGGACGAATACAGAAAACGACAGGATTGCAATTTTCAACCTATATAGCCCGGTGGATAGCGGTTTCGCGAAAGTTTACCAGCCACATCCAAAACTTCTTACAGAAATGCCGTCACTTCGTCAGACCTTGTTCCGGGATCGCTATGTTGTCGACAATGTCAACGGAACAGAATAGTTCACCTATAATCGCTGAGAGGAGGCAGTTGTGTCTACCAACCAACCAAACGTTCTCTGGATTTACGGCGAAGATCTCTCACCTGACCTCGCCTGTTACGGCACGCCTGCCGTGGAAACGCCAAACATCGACAGAATCGCATCAGAAGGCACCCGTTATACCAATGCCTTCGTTACATGTCCGGTCTGCTCACCAAGCCGTTCTGCGCTCATCACAGGAACATATCAGACACACTTTGACGCACACAACCATCGAAGTAATCGGGATAAGCCACTGCGATCGGACATGAAACTCATCACTGACTGTTTTCGGGAGGCAGGTTATTTTACCTGCAACAGTCCGGGACCGCCTTACAACCGCCCCGGAAAGACCGATTTTAACTTCCAGCGGGAACAGCCTTTTGATGGTATCGACTGGCGTGAACGCGCTAAAGGACAACCTTTCTACGCACAAATTAACATACCAGATACCCACCGCGTCTTTAAGCCGGATCCAGAACGACCCATTGCACCAGAGGACGTTGAACTACCGCCTTACTATCCCGACCACCCACTCACCCGAAAGGATTGGGCACTCTACCTCGAAAGCATTCAGCTTTTAGATAAGAAAGTCGGACAAATTCTCAAACGTTTAGATGACGAGGGACTCTCGGACAATACGATCATCTTTTTCATGAGTGACCACGGGCGCGCACACATCCGTTGCAAGCAGTTCCTTTATGACGGCGGCACCCACATTCCACTCATCGTCCGATGGCCCGGACACGTTGAACCCAACACCGTCAGTGACAAGCTTATCAGTGGTGTTGATTTTGCCCCGACAACGCTTTCCCTTGCTGGTATTGAGATCCCCGATTTCATGCAAGGGCAGGTCTTCTTCGGTCCAGACGCAACTTCACGAGACGCAATTTTCGCAGCACGCGACCGATGCGATGGAACGGATGACAGAATTCGGTGCATCCGGACACACCGCTATAAACTGATTCGGAACTACCATCCTGAACGTCCATACATGCAATTTAACGGTTACAAGAAGCAACAGTATCCGCTTTGGAGCCTGATGCCGTTACTTTCGGCACGCGGCGAACTGACGCACGCGCAACAACATTTCATGCGACAGACGCGTCCGGCTGAAGAGTTGTATGACCTCGAAGCAGACCCGTATGAAATTAATAACCTCGCTGCCGATCCAGATTATGACACTGTGCGAAGCGAACTTGCCTCGCAGCTCGACGCATGGATGGCAGAAACAGGAGACATGGGTGAAATACCTGAACCTTCAGAGATTACCACGTACTGGGATGAAAATATGGCGGAAAGGTTCAAACAAGACATGGAAAAACGAGGACTTTCGGGCGATGTAAGCGATGCGGATTATGTCGCCTGGTGGGAAAACCACCTATTGGGGTAAAACAGAAAGCTTGTCAACTATAGTAAAGTTTAGAATTAAAGAGGCACTTCAAAACTTAGAACATCTGGTAGGAGGGATTTGTAATCCCGACAGAATGTCTCATTAATTATGAGACCCACTATATTTGCGTAAGTCCTATGAAAAATAAATTTGCTTTCCTAAATCAAATATGTTATCATACATATTGTAGTAACAGCCATCTTCAAGAAACCCAAACCAGCGAAATCACCTTCAAAAATTAACAAAAGGTTAACAACAAAAAACGAGTAAAAAATCGCATTTCATGAACAATGTAAAAACGAACCAACATTACCGAGTCCCATCATCCTGCGTTCCCATTAGGTTTAAAGCACCTTGAAGGAAGACGCGCTGAAAAAATATTGCCCAATTGTTCATAAAAACCCCGAAAATTCAGAATTTCAGAGTGCCGTAAACCTATAGAATCAGTGGTGTGCAAGCCCTTCAAATCGGTAAACAGAAATCATGAACAATTTCATGAACAACCGCGAACATTTTGGAATAAGCAGCACCGTGTCAGAAACAAAATATCCCAACGAACACAGTGAACATCTTGGTTCAGAAGTCATACCTCTGAAAATAAAAAAAATGAATTTAGAGTGCATGTTCATGAAATTCGATGGAATGTTCACGAAATGTTCACAAAATCAGCAAATTTGGCACGAAAAAAAATAAGGACGTTGAACGGACGAAAAAGTTAACATTAAGGTAATTTTAATCCAGAAGCAACTTGGGTTAAAATACAACTGTTTTGTTGCGAATAAAGAAAACAAACTATGTCGAACAAAGAAGATCTTATTACCACAGCGTTTGTTAAAGTCCTCCGCCCAATGCGCTACGGATGGACGCTTAACCAGCATCCCTCGAAACCTTTCATTGAAAATGACAGGGAACCTGATGTCCTTGTCACCGAGCCAAAGCGGCACCCAATTGCGATTGAAGACAAAGTTGACAACAAACGCAGCCCTGATCTCAGCGGGGAGAAGCAACTTAAGGACTTTTACCTCGGCAAGACACTTAAGACAATAGGACGGACAATTCATACAGGCATTGCTGTCCGATTTCCACACAAGTTCAGAGACATAGAACAAGCTGAGCTTGATCAAAAAATGGAAAAAGCGGAGGACATTGCTTACTGCCTGCTTAGCATAGAGGAACCACACCGTTTTCCGAAAGAGGGGTGGTTAGTCGGTAGTGTAGCGGACATCGCAACCGCTATTCGCGTTCGTGGAACACCCATTTCTAAAATTGAAGAGGCTGTCCAGACACTAAAAAATGGTGTTAACCACGCAGCAGCCCGCGCCGGGCAAACTATCCAAGAACGCCCTGACATCGGTAGACGGATTGCCGAAATCCTTGTCCAGGATCCGGGCAAACAAACTATACAGATGGCGATGCTCATCATCGGAAATGCTTTCGTGTTCCAGAGTCTCCTTGCACACAAACCCAGCATGGAAACTGTACCCAGTCTCAGCGAAATCACCGAAGAGTATGGAAAACTTTCCGTCTCTGAAGTCTTGGAGGCATGGAAGCAAATCCAAGATATTAACTATAAACCTATCTTTGGCGTAGCTGATAGGATCATACGCGTACTTCGCGGCGATGATCGATTAGCAGGCGATGTATTGCGCATCTTGCGAAAAACCGCGTATACGTTAGAGATGATGGGACTCGCCCAAGAGCATGAACTCGCTGGTAGTGCCTTTCAGGATTTCATCAAAGATCGGAAAATCATCAAGGCGAACTACACCCGTCCTGAATCTGCCGCGCTTCTCTGCGCGTTGGTCCTACCAGAACTAAAGAAGGATGCGAAAAATATCAAGGTTGCCGATTTTGCTTGTGGCACAGGGACCCTCCTTAACGGTATGTATCAACGGATTCTTACGCTGCATGAGCAAGAGGGTGGAAAAGGCGAAGATATTCACAAACACATGATAGAGAAGAACCTTCTCGGTTGTGACATCTTACCTAATGCAACGCACCTCACTGTTTCTATTATTGCTGGTACCTATCCTGACATCCGTATTGGTGACACCCGCATTAAAACTATGCCTTATGGAACACCACACGGCGATGGCAGATACGCTATCGGTGCGTTGGATCTGCTCAGGAACCCAGAAGAAGCTATGCCACTTGACTTAGAAAAGGCTGAATCTATAAGTGGCCACGGAGACCGCTCGGAGGCACTCCATAGGCATTTTAGGCATCGCGAATTTGATGTTGTAATCCAAAATCCACCGTTTACAAAGACTAGCGCTGATAATAACTCGAGTGCTCCAAAGGGAATTTTTGGGGATCATGTGAATAAATTAGGAATGCGCAAGTCGCTCAGGGCTCATAAAAGTGAAATTGGTAATGCTCATGCAGGACTCGGTTCATACTTTGTAGATCTCGCTGATAAGATGTTGAAAACGAAGAATAGCAGGATGGGAATTGTATTACCCTCAACCGTTTTATCTGCCAAAAGTTGGGATAAAGTACGAAGCCTCTGGGCGCAAGAATATCATGATGTGTTTGTTATTTCTATCGCTGCAGAGGAAACAAAGAAATGTTCCTTCTCAGCAGACACAAATATGACAGAATGCCTAATAATTGCAAAGAAGGGGAAAGAGAAAAATACCGGACGTGGAACTTTCGTCTGTCTACGTCGCTGCCCGGTTGGTGAATTAGAGGCACTTGAGATTGCAAAGGAAATTTGCAGACTCAAGGGCATTCCAAAGATTGAAGATGGCCTGACCGGCGGAAACCCAATTAAAGTGGGAGAAGAGGTCGTAGGTTACGCACAAAACTGTCCTCTGCCACACTCTGATGGATTGTGGCCTGTTTTCTGTGTTAAAGATCTTACTGTGGCCCAATGTGCCTATCAACTTGTTAATAGCCGATTACAATTACCACAACAGGGGACTTCTGATTTGATTCCAATTTGCCTGCTTTCAGAGATTGCTATGGTCGGCTCAAGAACATACGATATGAAAAATAAAGATAAAAAAAATGCATTTGAATTTGTAAAAGGTTGTCCTGATACGGCGGACTACCCTAGCTTACGGCATGTAAATCAAGAAACCCAAAGGGCAATGGCTGTTCAACCAGATTTCCATGCACTCCCTCGCCCAAATTCGGATGATGCTATTGAAAAAATAAGGAAGCAGAATAGCAGAGTCCACTACAATATGTTCCTACGCTTTAATACAAATTCTTTAACTGTCCTGTTCACTGAGCAGAATGCTATTGGCGTGAACTTAATTCCAAACGTTGTTTTCGAGAACAAAAATTATGAGTACATGTGGACCTTGTGGTGCAATTCAACGCTTGGGTTGTTGTGTCATTGGATAAACTCTAGCAAACAACATCTGGGGCGCGGAATATATGCAAGAGTTGATTTGCGTTCGTTGCCTACTCTGGACATTCGTCAACTCAGCCCTTTCCAGTTAGCAATTGCAGAATCTATTTTCCATGAATTAAAAAACCAGCGAATGCTACCCTTCAATGAAATAATGGATGACCCGGTTCGCAAGGAACTTGACAGACTACTGTTATCAAAAGTCTTAGGTTTCAACGAGGACACGCACTCCGAAGTGCATGAAGGCTTGGCTCTCCTCCGTAGGAAGTTATGTGATGAGCCGACCATTCATGGTGGCACAGATTCAAAGTGTGACTTGGAAGAAGAGGCGCGAAAACTCCTCAGTGAAGATCCAAATGCGATGCAAGGTGAACTGCTTTTGTAACTATCCTTGACACCGAGTGCTATGTATGGTATCCTAATCGTATCCTCAATTTTTTGGAGTTATCCCATGAACCGTGATACTATTTTCACCGTAAGGAATGAAGATCTTACCGAGCTTAATCAGAATACAGCGGTTGAATTTTTTCAAAAGCTGCTATGGGCAGAAGCGCGCCGGATCGGTATAGAAATTAGCAAGATTAACATTTCTCGCTGGGTTAATGTACCGGACGGTGGCGTTGACGCGACTATTGATGATGTGCAGAGTGAAGTAGGACAAGGAATAATCAAGCAAGGCAAAACGAGTTATCAAATTAAAGCCGGAGCATCGTTTAAACCGTGGCAGAAATCAGTTATCAAGACAGAACTCTTCGGTGAAAAAACGCCTAAGCGTCAAAATCTTGGTGACAGTATCCGCACCTGCCTTGATGATAATGGTACTTACATTTTGGTTTGCACTGGGATAGATTTGGTCGATTCTCAACATAGGGATACCATCAAACACATTGAAGACTTTCTCAAGCAGTGTGATTATTCTGATCCTAAAGTTGAAGTATGGAGCCAGAACACTTTGATAGGTTTTCTGCAAGTGTTTCCATCTTTGGCATTAGAGCTCAATGGGCACACGGAGGCAAAATTTCAAGCACATGAGCCCTGGGGCCAAAATGCTGATATGCGAGTTTCTTATATCCCCGGACAACCACAGAGCGATTTGATTGAAGAGATACAGGGCCAATTGCGGGATCCCAACCGTGCTGCTCATATACGGGTGTGGGGTGAACCTGGCATCGGTAAAACACGGCTGGTTTTTGAAGCCACAAAGCGCGAAGAGTTTTCACCACTTGTCATTTATTCGCGCTCGGCTTCTAATTTTGAATCCAGTCCTTTGATGAATACAATCCTCTACAATGACAATCTCTGTGCTATTATAATAATTGACGAATGTGATCCGAGCAGTTGGGCACGTATTTGGAATGAACTGAGCTACTGTGGGCCAAGGATCAAGTTAATCACTATCTACAATGACTATGAGGTGCAAGCCTCAGATGTTACCTATCATGTTGCCCCCCCGCTGGCGCAAGAACAGATTCGCAGCATCATTCAGAAACATAGCAATCTTTCCGAAGATCAAGCTGACCGGTGGGCTGAGCTCTGTGACGGTTCGCCGAGAGTTGCGCATGTCATCGGTTGGAATTTGGTGCATCATCCAGAAGATATACTCAAACCTCCAAGTATGGTGAATGTCTGGGAGCGTTATATTGCTGCAGGTGAGGCTCCAAATAGCGCAAAGACAGAGCACCGACGATTAGTGCTTCAATATCTTGCACTCTTTAAGCGGTTTGGCTATGAGCGATCTGTTGCCGAAGAGGCCCAGACTATCGCCAAAAAGATTGAAAAGGCTAACCGAAACATCACATCACACGAGTTTGAAAATATCATCTATGAACTCCGAGGGCGTAGGATCCTGCAAGGCGAGTCTACACTCTATATAACGCCAAAGGCACTCCAGATTTGGTTATGGACGCAATGGTGGGAAAGACATCACAGATTATTTGATCTTGAGGATTTCACCGAAGGGCTACCCCCGAAATTGGTTGAATGGTTCTATGAGATGTTTGTTTACGCTGCCGAGTCGAATGCAGCATCAAGAATTGTTGAAGATCTTCTCGGGCCGAACGGTCCCTTTCGAGACAATGAATATCTGAAGACAAGGCTGGGTAGCCGTTTTTTTCTTGCATTGGCTGAAGCGGATCCGAAATCAGCCTTAAGATGTCTGATGCGAACAATAGGTACCTGGAGCAGAGAAGAACTATTAGAATTCCGGGAGGGACGGAGATCAGTGGTATGGGCACTTGAAAAGATTGCCGTATGGCGAGAGCTATTTACGGATGCTGCGCGTCTCCTGCTCGTCCTTGGTGAAGCAGAGAATGAAACAGCTGCAAACAATGCGAGCGGCGTATTCACAAAACTCTTTTCACTCGGTTCTGGAAGAGTGGCTCCGACAGAAGCTTCCGCTAAGGAACGCTTTCCTATTTTGAAAGAAGCATTTGAATCCCGTTCAAAGGAGCGACGCTCTCTTGCATTGAAAGCTTGTAGTGAAGCCTTAGAGGCCTCCCATTTTTGGCGGATCTCCGGGGCTGAATATCAAGGTTTACGCAAGGAACCTGAGTTGTGGGAACCCCAACGCGCAGAGTTGTTTAAGGCCTACCGGCACGTATGGAATCTTCTGTCGCACCAATTAACTCGTCTGCCCGAAGATGAGCGTCAAGAAGCAGCGAACATTCTACTTCAGCGTGTACGTGGGCTTGTGAGAAATTCAGAAATGAGTGACATGGTTGTGGATACACTACGGACTCTCGCAGAACAAGCACTCGTTGATGAAAAACAACTTGTTAAGACTATTGTTGAATTTCTCCACTATAATGGAAAAGAGCTCCCTATTGAAATTCGACAACGCTGGGAACATCTCAGAGATGAATTGATTGGTCCTGACTTTCATTCTATGATGCAGCGGTATGTCCGGATGAGTTTGCTGGTAGATCGAGTTGGCGAAAATAGAGATCGGGTAGATCGGGCCCTACCCCATATCAAAGAACTTGCCCAACAAGCCGTTGATATGCCCTCCCTTTTGCCACCGGAACTACCGTGGCTTGTCACAAACGAGGCAAAGGACGGATATCGATTTGGATACGAACTTGCGAAGAGAGACGAAAGTTTTTCATTTCTGCCAATGCTGCTTGAAGTACAGCGAAATACGACAGACAATGCAAGCGAATATTTTCTAGGGGGATACTTCCGCGCCATTTTCGAAGCGGATGTCGCACAATGGGAATCACAATTGGAGGTGTTAGTTGAAGATACTACACTGAATGTACTCATTCCGCAGATCATACAGTATTCAGGGATGACAGATCGAGCAGGTTTGCACATCCTTAAACTTGCTAAGCGTGGTATTATCGGTATTAATCATTTTAGCATTTTTGGTTCTGGTAAAGTAATTGAACGCCTCTCCGATAAAGTTTTTACGAAGTGGATTGAATTTCTGTTGAGGAAGGCGGACAGGTCAACTATATCAATTGTATTGAGGCTTTATGAATTTTACCACGTTATGTTGAAGCCAGAGTCGGCTTTACCGTGTGACTTGACGTTCCGATTGCTAACCCATCCTACACTATTCCATGGCTCGAATACGGACGTATTTTATCAGATGGTTGATTACGATTGGACAGAGATTGGAAAAGCGTTTTTACGCCTCTACCCTGAGAAGGGAATGGAATTGGCAGCACCAATGCTTGCTAACTTCGGTAAGCCTGGGACTATTGTTGGCGCACACTTGCAAACACGCGCAGTGTTGACTGAAATCACAAAGCAGTTTCCAGCACAAATGTGGGAACGTGTTAGTGAATACTTGGAAAGACGAGACGACTTTTTAAGAACACATTACTTAGAAAGGTGGCTCACAGGGGAAAACATATCGGATTCTAATCAAACAGATACGAAAAAAGGGGCATTATCACTCATGCCTCGCGAAAAAATTTGGGAGTGGATTGATGGAAATGTGGAAGATCGCGCAAGGTATCTTGCTTCCACATTTGGGCCCTCAACCCTTTCAGTGGAGGAATGGCAGACTTCTTTGGCGCGTGACCTCCTCGTTCGTTACGGGGATCTCGAAGCCGTTCAGACCAACCTGCGAGCAAATTATGCGATAGAGGTGTCGTGGGGGCCGGAAAGTTCGCACCTTGATCGAAAAAAGCAGAAACTGCTTTGCATCAGAGAGGCGGAAGTTAGCGGAGAAAATAATATCAATGTCAAGCAATGGATTGATAAATATGTGGCAGAATTGGAAGAGGACATTGAACGGGCAAAAGTTCGCGAGGAGAGAGAATTCTAACACCTATTTCGCCTTCAAAAATACAAGGCGTAGCAGGAATATGTCAATAGATGAAGATGAAACACAGATTTGGATTTGACGCACCAAAGCAGAGACCGATTGAGGAATCAATCCAATGGGCTGCTGAAAATGGGTTCGGATATATTGACTTCCAAGCCGATGTTCCACCAAATAACATTGCTTCGTTTGACGCTGCACGCGTCCGTACAGTGCGAGAGTTGTGTGAAACATACGACATCGCCATGGGTATCCATCCATCTTCAGCAATTAACAATGCTGAATATACCCCAATTATGTCTGAAGCCGTTGATGACTACCTGTTTGCGAATTTAGAACTCGCACAACGGCTCGGATGCGGTTGGCTCATCGGACACGGAGGGTATCATTTCGGTGATGTTACACAACGCCGTGACGCTGCCATTGAACGTATCCAGCGATTGGTAGCGCGCGCAGAGGAAGCGGAGATTGTCATCTTTTTTGAAAACCACAATCGAGAACCAGAGCATGCCGAAATCCACTACATTCCACATAACGTGGCGGAAACACGCTGGTTTTTCGACGCAATGTCCTCGCCCTACCTGAAGTGGGCATTTAACGTAGCACATGGACATCTCGTCCCTGAAGGGTGGCAAGGATTTTTAGATACGTTCGGCGTAGAAAACATAGGGCAGGTCCGCCTCAACGACAATACCGGTGAGTATGAAATCCACCTCCTTCCCGGCGAGGGGACAATTGACTTTGAGGACCTGTTTGCCCAACTCAAGAGGCATAGTTATGACGGATGGTTCAGCCTCGGTTTCGGAGACGACACAGATAAAGTGCGTATACGGGATCAATTTGTTGCGTACTTGTAGGAGCGACTTCTGAATTGCGACAAGCTAACGGTAAAACGAATAAACAGAAATCCGCCAAATCAGCCGGATGAGTACCCACGTGCCACCGACAATGAACTGTCCGAGTATCAATCCTAAAAAGAGGGGAAGTACCTTATGATAAAGACGGATGCCGCCAAATCGCAAAATAAGATTCTTGATTGCCCAACTAATCAACACGGAAAACCAAAGCCAGCCGAATGTCCACATACTACTCGCCACGGCGTACCCCGTCGGGTGAAACGGAAACATCGGGAAACGAGTACGTAACCACCACAAAAATCCCGTAAACAGAAACCCGACCCCCATAAACGCCACCGCCGGAATGTTCGTCTCTGTCGGATAATACAACCAGGATCGGAGTAGATTATAACCGCCGCTTCCCAAGCCTGGATTCGCGCCTATATTATAGGAGACGACCAGATATGCCCAGAACGAGGCAAGGATACCAAAAAAGACCCCACACATAAGTGCAACGACCATCCGTCCCGTTCGCATATTTGCGACTTCCACGAGCTTAAAAGCCTCCAGCGTATGCGGCATCGGATGCGCTCGATACCCACGATTAAAAGCGAAATAGAGCGACATCATCGTTAGACTCGGTGGTGGAATCATCCGCGAACCCAGTGAGTCGATAATAAATTGGCGTGGGTTCGCCACGAACATCTCATGCGTCGGGGGACCTACCTCAGCGCGGACCCGTGTAATTCCCAATGCGAGAAGATAATAGATAGCAAAATACAACGCGATCATCCAGACTGCCATTCCACCGCGATGGGAAAAAATAAAAAGAAAAAGCAGGCCGCCTATCAGTCCTGCCAAGGGCCACCGATAATCCGTAGCGTCTTGCATCTCAGGTGGAAGATTCTCATCTCTCTTTCCTATTAGACCCCTGAACATGGCATAAAAATGCCTACGCCCACCGTAGAGTCCAAAACAGGCGATAGCCAAATACGCGCCCACCCCTTGCGGTCCATCGTAGGGAAATGCGGGTAATATTTGCAGCCCCATCGCGCTACCCAAGACACGTTCACCCTTCCAGAACAGGTAAAAAAACCAGAGCGAAAACGACATTTCCAACGGCATCAAGAAAGCAAGACCGACACCGAACGAGAGAATATAGACAGGGGTCCACCCTATTGCGCTCCACGGTTTCTCAGTGAAGTAGACACCGAGATCCGCTTTACGCACGGGTATCTCTGGAAACGTTGGAAAGAATGCGTGGATACCGTTAATCAGGTCGATACCGCCCGCAATCGCGAAGCCTGCCCACAGCATTTTGTTCTTAAAAAGCCGTCCGTCAGTGTAGGTTAACTCTATGGGCAGGCGAACAATCGGATAGGTAAGCCGCTCTCGATCAATCCACTGTTTACGTAAAAGCAGGTCGATGCAAATCATCACCCAAATCAGAACAGAGAGAAAAATAGTCCACCATAAAATCGGCTCCCACCATGCCATTAAGTACCTGTGCCTATAAAAACTTGTATCGCCATCATAGAAATCTTGCAACACGGACAGATCACTAAGCGTCATCCAACTCGGTAGATACCGCCAGAAAAGTTGTTGCCATTCGTTTTCAGGTGTCGCGAACCAGAAACCGTTCGGAATAACTGGCACCACGGTCTGCATCATGTCGTGTCCGGCGATCGCTGAGGAGATGGAGAGAATGACATAAACAGTCAGTAATTCACCTTGACGGAACGCAAAACGCGGGAGCAGCAATTTGAGCAAGAAATTCAGGCAGGTCAACACCACTAACGTTACGACAACATTGTAAATCAAAGACATCGTCGTCGGCAAAGTACTCCAGAACCGGAGATGGTTCGCCATAATAAAATAAGTGTTTGGTGGAATGAGGATAAGACCAAGCAGAATCGCTCGAAAGGTGACACCAAGGTGGTCAACCTGCGATGTTTCTTGAACGTTTGGCGAATATTTCAACGTGTTTGCCATAGAACGACTTTCCAGATGCCACAGAGGAGACGCGGTTTTGAGGCGTACTCGCTCCGGGGAAGCCCATACGGGCTTCATACCGTTGATTCATGCAACGTGCATTCTTAAGCGCGTTGATCCACATTAGAAACGCATCCGTTTAACCAAAACAGGAAATATCAGAACGGATAACACACTAAATAGTCCGATATTCCACACCCACAAGTTCGTTGGATCTGCCCTAAAGATTGATAAGAGTGCACACAATGGGCTCATCGCTGCCAACACCGGAACCGCCTCAAACAGCGCAGAAGGAATAAAGGGTAAGAAGGTTAGGAGTAGAACAAATCCGTAACTTACCGTCTTTGCCGGAGTTGAAGAAAGCCACAACGCCGCGCCGATACCGAGAAGCGCGAAAAATACGCTACTTACCCATAAGACCGCACCGCATTTCATCCACTGCAGCGGTGCTGAACCGCCTATGTAACTTGAGAGGGCGAACAACGGAACCGTTAGTAAAATGCCCCACATCGCCCAAACGACAACCCCAATCAGTTTTCCCGCTAAGACCTTCCAACTCGCCAAAGCGGTCAACGCAAGCAGGGCACTGTTCTGTCCATTGATTTTCAGATATCCACGCTCCATGTCTAATGCCTCAACTGCATGTCTTGGCACCCAAAATTGAACAACGAAAAGGGCGATAATAAAGAGCATATACGTCTGTTTTCCGACATCAAGTGCCCCCGCTCCTCGGCGATGTGCATAGAATTCAACCATTGCCACAAAAAGCACGAGCGAGAGTGTGCATAAAGTGATAAACTGGATGCGTCGATATTTACGGGAACTGACATAACAGTAAAGGTCTTTAAGGATAATAGCCAACATATTTTTTTCGGTTGACACATTTTTGTCAAAATGCTATCTTCAATATGAGACACACGAACCGACCACTACACCTCGCGAGATGCGACACGTCTTAGAACTGAGGAGGTCTCTCATGTCCAAACTTAACATCGCCTTAATCGGGGCGGGACGACGCGGTGCCGGTGCGCATCTACCCGTGATCGCCAAACTCAAAGATGTCTACAACCTCGTTGCAATTTGCGACATAGACAAAGAGGCTGCAACACGCTATGCCAAAGAATATGGTGCAACGCCGTATACCAATGTTCGCGATCTCATCGCACACGAAGAACTTGATGTTGTTGACGTTACTGTTCCAGGTGTCGCCCATCACGCAATCTGTTGTTTCATGGCAGATGCGGGGGTGCATATTCTCTGTGAAACACCCATAGCCGTCACACTCCCAACAACCGATCTGATGATTGAACGCGCCAAAGCGAATAAGGTCAAACTTGAGATAGCTGAAAACTATTACCGTGCACCACGCGAACGGTTCTTATCAAAGGTGATTGCAGCAGATATTATCGGAGACGTTGCCCGAATTTATCGTATCTTCTATGAGGGCGGCTATCACGGCATGAGCATGCTCCGTCTCCGGGCAGGCGGTGAACCAAAATCAGCACTCGGTATCACACAGACGACCCCTGTAATCCCCATCATTGACAGGATGAAACGGCATCATACCAACGAAAGGTGGAGCCTCGGCTTCATCGAATTCAATAACAACGCAACCGCACTCATGGTGTATTCCAATGTTATCCATGCCCGTTCCTTAGGACGCGGCCAGACAGGTATTTCGCAAATTGATGGGAGCAAAGGCACCATCGTTGGTGAGGATATCTATGTTACGCCCGCAGACGAACTACAATCCGGAGCGAAAGGGGTTCCGTATCGACCTAAGCGCACTACCATTGATGTGGATGGTGTCAACGTGACTGAGGCGATCGAACTGCAACTCCCAGACCAAACTGTTACGTGGGAAAATCCGTTGAAGAACTATCCGCTCTCCGAAAGTCAGATTGCCGTCGCAGACGAACTGCTTAGCATCGCTACAGCTATCCAAAACGATACGGAACCCGAATATGGTGCAGCACGTGCCAGACAAGACCAAGAGATGAATATAGCGATGAGTGAATCAGGCAACCGCAGCCGAGAAACGCTCACATTCCCATTAACAGCACTCACAACAACCGAACAAGACATCCACGAAAACTATCAACAACAGTATGGACACCCCATCGAAGACATTGAAGCCGGAATTGATACGTTCTTCCCACGTAGGTGACATCATAGCACATTCAGTGAAAGAATTCAAACGTTTTTGCCGAACGTGAGAGACGCTTCGTCTACACGAAAAATTACTTGCCAATACGTCAGCTTTATGATATACTTTATAGATAGAAACAGACTGCCATATCTCATTATAAGGAGGCGAGAAGAACATGGGAATAGGCGGAATGGAGATTTTTGTCATCCTTGTGGTAGCCCTTATCATTTTCGGACCGAAGAAACTCCCCGAAATGGGACGCTCCCTCGGAAAAGCCATCAGGGAATTTAAGAGTGCCGGAACAGAGCTCCAAGACGAACTGACAAAAGCAGCAAATGAAATTGACAAGGACACCGACCCGAATATCAAACCTCCAAAATCGTCCTAATCGCTAATTCGTGAGCCATACGTACTTATGGAAGCTAACGATGTTGCAATGACCTTCTGGGAGCATCTTGAGGAACTCCGAAGGCGAATTATCATCTCTGTTATTGCGATAACCGTCTTTACGGTGTTGAGTTTATCCTTCAGTAAACCAATTGAGCGGGTAATTAAGTTTCCTTTAGAAACTTCCATGAACACCTTGATCGCGAATGCTATTGACACCACGGTCGGTTCTGAAGGTTCAACACTCGGATTTTTCGCACTCACCTTGCGAGTGGGAAATTCCAACATCGACGCTACACTCATGAAAGTCGGTCCCTTAGAAGGTATCATGGCATACCTGAAACTGGGAATAACCACGGGTATTTTGCTGGCACTGCCGATAATTATCTACCATATCTGGGCATTTGTCTTCCCAGCGTTGAATCGAGAAGAACAGCGTTTCGCTATTCCTCTCTTTTTAATTATCGTTACATTTTTCATTCTCGGTGCGACTTTTGCCTACTTTATTGTTACACCTGTCGTCCTACAATTCTCCGCGCAACTCCTTCCAGAGTTACCCAACATCTGGGATCTGGAAAAATATATTAATTTCGTAACACGTCTAATTTTAGGATTCGGTATCGCTTTCGAGTTACCCATAGTAATGGCATTTTTATCCTATATCGGTGTGATCGACGCCCAGGGCTTTCGCGAAAAGCAGAGTTATGCGCTGTTAGGTATTTGTGTCATGTCGGCACTGTTGACCCCCGCAGACCCCGGTTCAATGCTACTCATGGCAATACCGCTCTTTGTTTTATATCAACTCGGCATCTTCTTCGCCTATCTCGTCGAAAGGGAGGCAGAAATATAATGGCTAACGAAGCTTTGCGAGAACAACTCGCCTTGCTTTATCAATTGCAAGAACGAGACTTAGAACTGCTGTCAATCCACCAAAAACTGCAAGACATCCCTGAACAGATCGCGCAGTTAGAGGTAGAGGTCGTAAAGTATACAAAAGATATTGAAACGAAATCGGCTGAACTTGCCGAAACCGAAAAAGCACAGCGCGCCAAAAACGCTGAACTTGAAATGAACGCCGTACAACGTGAAAAGTATCAGACCGAACAACGAACAGTCGATTCCAATCCGGCTTACAATGCTTTAGAACGACAGATTGAATACTTAGACAACCAAGACGAGGAAATAGAAGAGGCTATTTTATACCTGATGGAGGACAACGACCGGCTAAAGGAAGAATTAGCAGCACTGGAAGTTGAGGCAAACAGCGAAAAGCAGAGAGCTGCCGCCGAGGTTAAACAACTTCAACAAGGGTTAAGCAGTTTAGAAACAGAACGGGATGAAAAACTAAAACAGCGAAAGGCATTTCTGCTCAAAGTTGACAAGGCACTCAGAGACGAATATCACAGGTGGATGAAATCGCGGCTCGGAAGTTCATCTAACGCAGTACGAGTGAAAACAGGTTTTGTTGCTTTAGGCAAAAACGGCATCTGCAGCAGCTGCCGCATTGCCATCCAACCGCAGAACCTCAAAGAGGCACAAAAGTATCAAAAGCCCGTTTATTGTTCAAGTTGTAAAAGGTTACTTTACGTCGAACCTGCGACACCCGATATACCGTTTCCCTAAAATAAAGACAGACATTTCTAATAGGAGACACTCACAAACGATGCCCTTTTTTGTAATCGATGAGCAACCGGAAAAACAAGTTTTTGATGGTGCCAGTATTCGGACCCTTCACGGCGAAAAAATAATGATGTCCTTTGTCGACTTGAAGCCGCATAGTATCGTCGCAGAACACAGCCATCCACACGAACAGATGGGGATGGTCCTTGAAGGAACGTTTGAATTAACGATTGACAGAGACTCCCGGATACTCAAAAAAGGAGATGCCTACCTTATCCCCTCCAATGTGAAACACAGCGCAAAAGCTTTTGATGAACCAGCAGTTGCCCTCGACATTTTCAGTCCACCACGAGAAGATTACAAACAATGAAGACGTATCACGCAATTGAGGAACTTGAGGCAACCGGTATCGTCACTGCCGGTATCACCCTCCGCCACGGAGGCGTTAGTCGTGCTCCGTACGTCTCCATGAATCTTGCTGAACACGTCGGCGACGATGCAAACGCAGTCGCAACCAACAGAGAAATTTTCTTTGAACAAAGTGGACTCACAGATCTGCACTATTGTCAACAAATCCACAGCACCCGCGTTATTGATGTCGATCACACAGCAAGGACAACCCTCAAACAACGTCCAGAAGCAGACGCGCTTATCTCTGCGCAAACTGGAGTTGCGTTAGGTATATTCACAGCGGATTGTGTGCCTATCTTCATTTTAGATGTTGCGACGCCTGCAATCGGTATCGCCCATGCTGGATGGCGCGGAACCTACGCACAAATTGCAGTCAATACACTAAAACAGATGCAAACCCACTTCGGAACGCTTGTGACCAACTGCGAAGTTCACTTAGGACCCTCCATTCAAAAATGTTGCTACACTGTCAGTCCAGAATTACTGAATCAATTTACGGAACGCTTTGGCAGCACGGTACGCAAGGGAACCAACCTGGGTCTGCAAACTGCAAACACTATCCAATTAACTGAAATAGGTTTACCCGCTGCCGCAATTTCAGTATCTCCATTTTGCACCGCTTGTCGCACAGATCTTTTCTACTCACATCGGGCTGAAGCGGGACAAACAGGCAGGATGCTCTCATATATCCAACTTACCACAAAAAACTAAAAATCGCCCAAGACATCCGATCCGCGGTTCCAACGAAAAATTTGCATTCCGTGAAAAAATATAGTATTATTAATATAAATATAGAGACATCAGGAATGGAGGTAGAGCATTCCGAGCACTACCTGTAAACGTAACTTTACGACAATTTAGAACGTTATTCTCCTCAAGACCCAACGTATTACGTATAATAACCTCTTAAGATCGCTGTTAAAATAGCACCTTCGTCCATCCCAGAGGAAGTTGAAATGCGCATCTTCTTCACGGCATTATCAATTGTAATAGGTATCATCGGTTCCGTTTTCATTATACAAGGTGGTTACCATCCTCTCAAGTATCAAGAGGTTTTGTCTAAAAATGTAAGTGCAGTCCAAGTTACACAGGTTTATACGGAAGCGACATACAATATAGCAGTCGGGGTCGGTATTGTTAGCATAGCCGTCTTAGTAGCAGTTATAGGTATACTCTTTTTCACAAATAAACCGATAAAAGCAGACAAACAAATAGAAGATAATTGCGATATACAATTGACAGACAATCCAGTGCCTGAAACATCTTCTTCAGCATAATCGAACCAAAGTTGGAATTAGATAGGGACCTATAGCACCATACGAGAGGTATGCCAATTGAATCCGATTGTCGATAACCTTTCCAGCATCAACCAACGTATCGCCGACGCTGCAGCGCGGAGTAATCGGACACCCGATTCAATACGGCTTGTTGTCGTCACAAAAGGACGCTCAGTTCCAGAGATGCAGACAGTTCTTGCTGCAGGTGTTACAGCCATCGGTGAAAACCGAGTACAGGAAGCCCAACAGAAGTATACGCTGGTGAACGCATTTATTACCACCGCAACCCCTGTACCGACTCACAAAACATGTCGGTGGCATCTCATCGGACACCTGCAAAGAAATAAAGTCAAAACGGCACTCAGCATGTTCTCGCTGATTCACTCAGTCGACAGTCTACGACTCTTGGCAGAGATAGCACGCCGATCCGAAGAACGGGCACAACAGACAGACGTTTTAATCCAGATAAACACAACGGGTGAGGCAAGTAAATATGGTTTAGATGCTGACGATTTACTTGGATTCATGGAAAAGGCACAGGCATATCCAACAGTCCATATCGCTGGATTGATGACAATGGGGAAACTAAGTCCTTCACCCGAAGTAAACCGTCCAGCGTTCGCTTTACTTCGATTACTTGCTGAGAAAATAGAAGCACAAAAGTTTCCTGGAGTTACCATGCGGTATCTCTCAATGGGGATGACAAACGACTTTGAGGTTGCTATTGAAGAAGGCGCGAATCTCGTTAGAATTGGTAGAGCCATCTTCGAGGTTCCAGAGGAATAGCCATCAGTTACGGAAAGGCACGTCATGAGTGAAACCTACCTGAACGAACCGCAAGGCATAATTAAAAATCTTCAATTAGGTGTAATAGGCATTGGAAAGATGGGCGGTATTATCGTCCGAAGCATCGCTGGAACGGTATTCCCTGCTCGACATATTTGGGTTACTGATCTGGATACCACACTTGTCACGCAGCTCTGTGATGAAAAAGGCACTAACAGCACAGCGGATATTGACACACTCGTGGAAAAGACTCACGTGATTCTTTGTGCCGTGCCACCCGCAGCTATCCCTCACATTCTCCCACAGGTCGCTCGCAACTTATCAATATCGCAATCGCTTATTAGCATCGCTGCAGGTGTGACAACAACAACACTTGAATCCTATTTTGATACACCCCCAGCTGTTATTCGGGTAATGCCAAATATCGCGGCTTCGGTAGGGGCAGCAATATCGGTGCTAACGATAGGCAGCACAGCGAACGAGACGCATCTCACAATAGCACAAAAGATTTTCAACGCCTGTGGTACCTCCTTAGTGATGGATGAGCGGCATCTTGATGCCGTCACAGGTGTGAGTGGCAGTGGACCCGCTTATGTTGCACTCTTTATCGAAGCATTGGCGGATGCCGGCGTTCACGTCGGTTTACCTCGTACAGATGCCCAAAAACTCGCAACACACACCGTATTAGGCGCAGCAACGATGTTAGCCGAAACGCAGGAACATCCCGCGACTCTCAAGAACCGCGTCACGACCCCCGGTGGTACAACCGCTGCTGGACTGCACGCTTTGGAAAAAGGAGGCTTGAGGGCTACGCTCACCGAAGCGATTCTCGCCGCAACTGAACGCGCGAAAGAATTGGGTAGCACATAAGATTGGGAAATATAGGAAAAATTATGGATCTACTGGCTTGGGTTCTTTACCAATTGATTGAAATTTATGTATTCATCGTTATAGGAAATGCCATTCTGTCTTGGTTTGTTTATGGCACGCAAAACTCAACTATTAGGCAAATTTATTGGTGGACAAGCCGTATCGTAGATCCAGCTTTGGCCCCGATTCGTAGAGCACTTGGACCCATGACTCGAAATCTCGGTATCGATATTTCGCCTTTTATCCTAATCTTTCTGCTAATGATCTTGAAAGGGCTCTTCTAACCATAAACAGACGGAGGGTGCAATCCGCTTGATGGCGTTAAAAACTGAAACGCAATCTGCATAATAAACGGGACCTCACCAGAAGTCGATTCGCCAAAACCGTAAGTGCTTCAGAGACAAGCATACGAAAAATATGAAACAGGGAAATTCCGCCGCAAAAAGCGCGACACGTAAACAGGACAAAACAAGCAAGGGACCAGAAAACGATTTGCTAACCGACCAAACACGAGAAAAAGTGATTTTGGATACCTGGGCAAATGCCAATATTCACGCCGTAGTGAATAAAAAGACTAACACGGCAAACGTCAAGACGCGGCAGACGCACCACAATTCTGAAACCCAAGCTTATGTCCTACGCGAGATGCCGACACCGGTTCATCTGCTGACCCTTGAAACGCTTTGTCGGAAAATTTGTCAGGATGTCTTTCTCAAGGCTGAGTTAATGCAGGGGCATCAGGTAACGTATGTCCCTACATGGGAGACCTATCCCCTCTGGATTGAAGAACAGGTCATCGCAGCAGCAAAATCGAAATCGCCCCTCAAACTCTCTGTCCTCCGCAAACGGTGTCGTGCCCGCCACAAACAGGAATTAGAAATCCAGAAACAGAAATTCTATCAACTGGGTATCTTTGCGGATTGGGATACCTCACAGAAAACGCTTGAATCGCGGCAAGAGGCACGACTCATTGCCCTCATTAGCCGCTTACGAGATTCTGATTACCTCCACGATCTACCCCAACTGAGTCCGTGGTGTCCCAAATGCACAATCCCGCTGAACGAAGCAAACCTCATAGAGATGCCAACAAAAGCATTGAATGGCTATGTAAAGTTTCCATTTAATGTGGGGTTGGAGGCATTTGGTACCAACGTCTTTTTTGCAGTACAACTGCCATATCTCCGAGAAATAGCATGGACTACAGAACTCGGGATTAACGAAAACACTACCTATTGGCTTACGCAATTCGCAGATGAATTTCTGCTCTTTGCTGAACCACAATTGAAAAATTTTTGTCGGCACCTTGCCAAAGGACAGCAGCGCCCCAAGCGTGTTAAAGAAATCAAAGCCGTTGAACTCACCCAGTACACCTTAGCACATCCACTCTTTCCATCAAAAGCGTTAAATATCACACTCGTTCCGCAATCGCTCCCCGAAAAACTGTCTAACTCGCGACCAACACCGTTTTTAAAATCTGGTGTTCTGCCGCTAAATCCCGCACACGATCAACTCAGCTACGACCTCCCTCAAGAACTCAATATAGCCTCTACACCCATTTTCGATGAAACAGGAAGACTAACAGAAGAAGCGGGGCAACTGTGTGGTCTGTATTTATTTGATGCAGAAAAATTCATTATCCCTCAACTGGAAAGATTTGGATACCTTCTGAAGACCTATAACGAAGAACGCCGTGAACTTCACTGTCCACGCTGCGAAGAATTAGCCGTCTTTCGCCCATGTTCAAAATGGGTATTTTCTGTCTCTAACAACCACGCCACTTTCCAACTCCTCAACGCGCAAGACCATTGGGACAATTATGCGAGTACTGAGCATAAAAACATTGCTGATGTCCGAAATGCTGTCTCAAATTTCAGAGACTTACAAGTTTCCGCACAACGTCAATGGGGAATGCCGTTACCAATCCTCCTCTGTGACCAGTGTGACGAACCGCTCACAGATAAAAACACACTGAGTGCCATCCGGAATTCCATTCAGCGCGGCTTTGAATCTTGGTTCCGATTAAGTGTTGAGGAACTCCTACCTACCGATACACACTGCTCGAACTGTGACTCAAGCGAATTCCGCAAAGAAGCGACACTGATTGACGGGCATTTCGCAAATTTACTTCAAACTATTGATAACTCTGATTTCAAGAAAGCACTCGGTGGTTCCACAAGCGTCATGTTTGTTCCACAACCAAGTCCGAGTGATGCTGAGTGGATAAAATGGTTAGCCGAGATCAGCGTTATTTCCGCTGCACTTACCAGAAGTCGTCCAATTAAAGAAAGTCAACCTTTTAAGCAACTAAAACTTAACATAATGCCTAAAATTGGCAGCGAAATTGAAATCAACGACACTTTCCTAAACAAATATCCAGCGGATGTTTCGCGCCTTGTTGCTATAACACCTAATCTAAGTACACAGCAAATTACTCAGCAACGACTTGAGAAAGTCGCCGAAGACCTCTTAATAGAGTATCAACAACTACAGACCTTATTTGAACACATCGGCATCCTACTCTATGGTTCGCGCCCGAGTGCAGGACATAACGCCAAAAATCGAAATAGCAACAAAGATGACGCAAGTCACGCTCACCTTCCGAGCGCACCCACAGAACTGAATATAAATAGTCCTGACAGTTCAACCGCTGATAAAAATTTAACCATTGATTCGCTTGCGGTAAACGTTACCGCACAACTTCTGCAAGACATAAGACAGATTTACGAAAATGGGCAGTTTCATGAAACCTGGGAAATGTTAACCGATTTTTGTGTGCAAGATCTCAGTTTCTATGTACACGCTATTGAATCCCGCGATGCCACACCACCTCACGCAGCATACGAGGCACTCACACAAATCAGTATCGCGTTACTTCAACATTTCGCACCCCTGACACCCTTTTTGGCAGAACATTTCTATAGATTGATTTCTGTAGATAGCAAAACCGATAACCACAGCATTTTTCAAAAGAACTGGCATTCAGTGTCGCCTGCGATTCGGCAAAGTCTGCGGGCTTCCCAGACGAAGAAAAATGATGCAAAAGCGAAATGGGAGGCACTTAGAAATGCCCACAATGCAGAAGGCTAAAAAATTTAACTGGCAGACCGCTATTCCGCTAATCAGCGTAGCAATACCGATGCTAATACTTGATTGGATCAGTAAATGGCTCGTGCAAACGCATATCACTCAAATGACAGAGGTCATTCCGATTATCCCTGGTTTCTTTAATCTGCGGCACGATAGAAATACTGGAGCGGCTTTCGGTGTGCTTGCTGGACACAGAGTCTTACTTATTTTGATTACCCTTGCCGCCTTAGCCTTTATCTTCGCGTACTATCTACGATTTAAGGAGATTCGTTGGATGCAAATCTCGCTCGGTTTTCTGCTTGGAGGTGCCATTGGAAACTTCATTGATCGGCTCCGTTTGGGTGAAGTCGTTGACTTCCTTCAATTCGGCATAGCAAGCCAGAGACTGTTTTGGCCAACCTTCAACATTGCCGATATCTCAGTTTGCATCGGAGCAGGTATGCTAATCGTCTATCTCTTCCGAAACCGTAATGAAAACTATCAAAGTTGACTTTCTGGAGACGCAGAAACGGGCTTGTGAGCCTATTAAGAAATCGAATACCACTTTTATCAGGGACCTAACGTATGTATAAATTCACTATTCAACTACTCGCGCTTAGCTTAACCGTCCTTTTTTTTGCATCCGACGCAACGGCACAATTTCAACCACCTCCAGGTCAGCAGACGCAAGAAGAGCATCCAGAGGACTATAGTGAAAGTGCGTTGCGCCGCTTTGAGATTATCACGTTAAGTTCACTACCGTTCGCCGCTGTTCACAGTTACGCCGTCGTTCGTGGCATAAAAATGTACACCCAAAATCAATTCGCACCTGAGTTATCCCCTGCGGACTATCGGATCATCGGGGTTGGTGCCGTCTCTTTGTCCCTATTCATTGGATTATGGGATTGGTTGCATACCCGCAAAGTAGATCGTTCTGCCCCGCGTATCCCTGAGCGAACACCCCCTGAACCACCCGAAGAGGAAGAACCTACTGAAGGTCCAATCGCTCGCCTGTCAAACACCACGCCTTATGCAGCAAAATACAGAAATAGGTCTCTACAAGCATCAATGAACAAGGGACTGAACAGATGGGCAAGCGAACCCGCCGCCGGTCTCGCTATACCGCTCCTTCAAATTCGTTTTTGAATTCGGTTAAGCTGTCGAAAAACTGTACAACTATAAAATGCACATCCTCTTTATGGGAACCAGCGAATTTGCTGTTCCAGCACTCAAAGCACTCATCTCAGGCGATTTTGAACTTATCGGTGTTGTCACACAACCCGACCGACCAAGCGGGCGCGGAAAACGACTCAATCCATCGCCTGTCAAAATTGTCGCAACGGAACACAAACTCCCTATCTATCAACCTGAACGGGCGAGGAAATTGAACTTTGTGCGTACGCTTAAAGACCTCGCGCCTGATCTAATTGTTGTCGCTGCTTTCGGTCAACTTTTGCCACAAACTGTCTTGGACATCCCGCCGTATGGAACTATCAATCTACATCCCTCTCTTCTCCCGAAGTACCGCGGTGCTGCGCCTATCCAGTGGGCATTAATTAATGGCGAAACCGAAACAGGTGTGACGCTTATGTTACTGGATGCGGGTGAAGATACGGGTGATATTATCTGCGCTGAACGAATCCCGATCAAAGCCACGGATACGGCTTTAACTTTAACTGAACAGTTAGCCACCCTTGGTGCAAAACAACTTGTTCAGGTGCTATCGAAGATGCCGAAGAACGCGCCACCCCCGGCGACACCGCAGAACGACGCGGCAGCAACACACGCCCCGCGGCTGACAAAGGAAACTGGACACATTAACTGGAATCAACCAGCGGTCACAATTCACAACCTTGTGAGGGGAACAGCCGTCTGGCCAGGTGCGTATACTTTCTTTCGAGAGAATCTTCGGCTTAAGATTATTGATTGCCAACCGCAGCCACAGGCACCTGCCGGACTACCGGGAACCCTTGAAATCGTAGAGAGACAAAAACTATTTGTCGCCACAGCAGAAGGCACACTCCAACTCCTGCAAATCCAGCCAGCAACAAAAAAAGCGATGGAAGCACGCGATTTTATCAACGGCTACCAACTCCGAACAGGCGAGCGATTCTTGGAACACATACAACGATGAATAACCTTAATAATACGCTATTCGCTACATTCAAAGTCTTCCTCTATCTCTTAATTCTGCTCGGTATAGTAGGTTTGCTGACTGTTTTTATTATAATTCCGAAATGGATTCGGACTGAGGAGGTGCTTGTCCCGAATATTACCGGCAAAACCTACTATGAAGCCATCCGTATCCTTGATAATGCCGGTCTCCAACCCGCAAAAACCATTCAAGAAGCGAGTAGTGACGCGCCTAAGGGCGAAATCGTTGCACAAAACCCACAAGCCAATTTCAGAATCAAGTACTACCAACCCGTCCATATCACAGTCAGTATTGGTGTGGAATTAACGCCTGTCCCGTCTGTCATTGGTAAATCACAAGAGGCGGCTTTTGATGCCCTTACAGATGCTGGATTTCGCCCAAATCGGGTATCGTCCGTTCATTCTGAAAATTATGTGCAAGGCACCGTCATTGCGCAAACACCGCCGGAAGGTGGCGGTCAACGGCGTGGAAGCTCAGTCAACCTTCTCGTGAGCCGCGGTCCGACCCCACAATCCATAGAACTCCCGAATTTCCAAAGCCAACTCGCTAACGATGTCGTGTCCACACTCGAAGGAATCGGACTCAAAATTGAAACGCAATATAGCTCGCATCCGACAATCCCGAAAGGGGCAATTATTACCCATAAACCCGCAGCCGGCGCGATGGTCCAAACAGGGGACCTTGTTCTTTTAGAAATTAGCGGGGTACGCACAAATGAAAATATTGGTAAACCCTTACCCTTCAAACATACTGTCAGTGAGGAAGGCAATTTGTCACGCCATATCAAAATTGTTATCATTGACGATTATGGTGAACGCACTGAAATAAATCAACGTTATGCGCCGGGCACAGTGATTGATTTGGAACGAAAAGCGGTGCGGGTCTTCGGAAAAACACGGGTGCTTATCTACGAAAATGGTGAAAAATTACCTGAAGTGATTTATAATTAAGCAAAACTGAGGAGAACGGAAATTCCTACGCCTAAGATTGCCCCCTCACTACTCGCTGCCGACTTCAGCTGCCTCGGCGAAGAGGTCAAACGCATTGTCGCCGCTGGTGCTGATATGCTGCATTTCGATGTAATGGACGGTGAATTCGTTCCGAACTTTGGTATCAGCCCACCTTTCATCGCTGCCGTGCGCCAAATCACACAGGTCGCTTTTGATGTCCATATTATGGTGACGCACCCGCTCCGCTATATCGACGCACTTGCTGCGGCAGGTGCTGATATAATCACCTTCCACATCGAAAGTGAAGACGAGCCAGAAAGGGTAATTGCCGCAATTAAAGCGCACGGACTTAAAAGTGGACTCGCACTTTCACCAAAAACACCGATCTCCACAGTTATACCGTATCTCTCGAACATCGACTTAGCCCTACCAATGAGCGTTGAACCCGGATTCGGAGGTCAAGCCTTCCAACACAATGCCCTTGAGAAAATAGCAGCATTACATCAAATAGCCTTAAAATTGAAGCAGCCGCTTGAGATCTCCGTCGATGGTGGCGTAACGGCTGAAATCGCACCCCTCGCGACTCGTCAGGGCGCGACGATCCTCGTAGCAGGCACTGCTATCTTTGGCAGTGAACAACCGAGGGCAGTCATTGAAAAACTTCGTAGTGCTGCAGATTAAGGCGTTGGCACCAACTCTCTATAGCCCAAAGGGGGACCATAATAGATGCACACCTTCTATGTTCCACCCTCTCAGATTGACGCTGAGATTGCTATTATTACCGGTTCAGAGCAGCACCACCTCCGCAATGTCCTACGTATAACGTCCGGAGAAACTATCCGAATTATTGATGGGCAAGGCAATGTCTACACCGCAGAGACTCTTGACACACCTACAAACCGATCTGCAAGCATGGCGCGAATTCAGACCCATGAATTCCAAGCTCCGCTCTCGCCAACTCTCGCTCTGTTTCAAGGACTCCCTAAAAACGATAAGATGGAGCTGATTCTCCAAAAAACAACAGAACTCGGTGTTACACAAATTGTCCCACTGCACTCGGAACACGCCTTACAAAAACCGAGCCAGAATCGGTATGAACGTTGGCACCGCGTTCTCATCTCCGCCACAAAACAGTGTAAACGCGCTTGGTTACCCGAGTTAAGCGAAGCACAGCAGTTTGAGGCATCTCTCGCACAACTCGAAAAGTTTTCGCGCTGTCTTCTCCTCAGCCCTCACACAGAAGGGCAACATATTAAGACAGTCTTGCGAAAGACCCCTAATCCGAATGCTATCGCGCTCTTCGTTGGACCCGAAGGTGGGTTTTCTAATCAAGAGATCGCCGCAGCGATTCAAAGCGGGTGTGTGCCTGTAACACTTGGCAGAAATATCTTGCGCACAGAAACCGCAGCGATTACGGCTGTCGCTGTTACCACCTACGAATTTTTTTAACGATGTATCTATGAACGGCTGCGTCTGTTTGCTTCGTATTGTCTCCACAAGCTTCTATAGGTTTGTGCAGAATCCAGCATTCTAATTGTTCAGAAACCTCTCATAACCCAGAGGCAGTTGGACTTAACCCAAAACCACTGTGGAACGTAGTGGAACAGTGACCATATTTAATAATTAAAAAATCTTGACAAACTTCCCCACTTTTTGTAAAATTCCTAACTATGGATGCAAAAGAACTTACCAAAACCCTCATTGGATACAATACAGTAAGCCCGCTCAGCAACGTTGAAGTCATGGACTTTCTGACGGAAACGTTAGAATCCATCGACTGCGACGTGGAACGGGTTGAATACAAAGACCCAGCGGGTGTGCTAAAAGTGAATCTGATTGGACGCAAAGGACCGGAGAACGGGGAACGTGGACTCGCACTGCTAGGACACATAGATACTGTCCCCGCTATCGGTTGGTCAATGGATCCGTTTGAAGCGCGAATCGCTGATGGGAAGATGTACGGCAGGGGCAGCTGCGATATGAAAGGCAGCGTCTCCTGTATGATTGAGGTCGCATCGCGCTACGCCACCTCCGAGTTGAAGGCACCGCTCTATGTCGTCATCACGGCTGATGAAGAGGTAGGCTACTTCGGGGCAAGGGCTGTTGCGGAAAAATCGCAGATGTTCAAGACGCACGGATTCCCACAATACGGCGTTGTAGGCGAACCGACAGAACTCCACGCCGTATATGCCCACAAAGGGGCTGTTCGGTTCACTGTCACAGCACACGGACGCGCAGCACACAGCAGCACGGGTGAAGGCGACAACGCGAATCTGAAGTTAATTCCCTTTCTTGCAGAGATGCGGGATATTTATCAGGAACTAATCTCCGACACGCAGTATTTCAACGACGAATTCAACCCCCCTTTCACGGACTGGAACATTACTATCAGCGATGGCGAGTGTGCAGCGAATATCACTTCTCCGTTGAGTGTTTGTAGCATTAACTACCGCCCAATGCCCGGAGACGATGCACAGGTATGGATAGATCGCGCACGTGAATCGGCTGAAAGGCACGGACTCATATTTGATCTGTACATCAATGCACCGCCGGTTCGCACGCCACCAGACGCAGAGATTATCCAAGCCGCACTCGAAATTACGGGAGAAGCCGCCCCTCAAACCGTTGCCTACAGCACCGATGCCGCCGTCTTCGCCCAACACATGGAGACTGTCATTATCGGACCCGGTAGCATTCGACAAGCACATACTGTCGATGAATGGATGGCACTGGATCAGTTCCCACAAGGCGTTTCGATTTTTAACCGGTTCGTGGAACGGTTTTGCGTTGGATAAACACACCCAAAAAGCAGATACAGAAATGGCACTCAATATCTTCCACACGTAGGCTTGATATAGAGTGCCATTTATAGGTTTTTTATAACCCTTAATCTACTGAGAAGTTTTGGGCATATTAGGTGCATCAAAAAAGACAGCATCCGGCTTTACCCATTCCGCCTCACCGTCTGCCCATACCTCGCGCTTCCAGATAGGAACAATCTGTTTGAGACGATCCATGGCGTATTTGCAGGCTTCAAATCCATCTTTGCGATGGGGTGAGGCGACAGCGACTGCTACACTCACCTCGCCAATCTCCAATTTCCCGACGCGGTGAATCATAGCAACGCGATGGATCCCCCATTTCTCCGAAACCTCTTGTGCGATTTCCGACATTTTCTTTTCTGCCATCGGCGGGTATGACTCATATTCGAGATGTTTTACTGCCCTACCATCTGTGTTGTTGCGAACCGTCCCGAAGAATAACACTACCGCACCCGCATCGGGACCTTCCACTGCCTCACGCACTTCTGCACCTGTAATGATTTCAGTGGTTATCTTAAACATCACATCCCCCTGTCACAGGTGGAATCAAAGCGACTTCATCTCCCTCCGCCAACTCCGTATTTTCAGTGGCATATTCCCAATTGACTGACATCTGCATCACTTCATAAAACTCAGCGATTTCGGGCCATTCTTCTTCAAGCCGTTTCAAAATGGTCCTGACAGTGGCACCTTCCGGGAGTTCCATTTCTTCTTCAGATCTATCTAACATTTCGTGGCACACGGCAAAGTATTTGACAGTAACGTTCATAGTTCTTCCTTTCAACAGAGATTTATCGGACAACAGCTCAACAGAGATTTATCGGACAACAGCACCTACATTATGCCAAACAGTATAACACAAACCGCCTTATAAAACAACCCTTTGGTGCAGCACCAACAGAGGCACTCAGTTCTTCTATAGGTATAACCAGCCAACTGTGCGCTTTTCTGACTGCTGATAGTTTCCGACCGCTAACAGCCACATTCAAATTTATCTTGATTTTTATTCAAAACTCGGATACAATAAAGAAACCGTGTGAATGTAATTCACTATTTTGGACTTAACGCAGGAGGTAAACTATGAAACCGAAAGCGATCTGTTATTTCGTCATCATGCTGCTTGTCACCGGTATGATCGCCTGCGGCGGAGACGACCCTGAACCTGAAACAACCGAAACGGAGACCCCATCTACGACAGCATCTCAACCCGCGGAAGAAACGCCAACTGCAGGTAGAGATATTGACTTTGCTGCTGAGGAGCAAGCAATTCGTGACCTTTATGCGGTATATGCTGCCGCACACGGTGATCAAGACGAAGATACGCTCACAAAAGTTTGGCTTTCAGGTGAGAGCAAAGACATTTTCACCGCTTGGACATTCTGGGCTGGCACCTTTGAAAAAAACGAAGGCGCAAAGGCAGTATCGAAAGCATGGGCAGGAATCTTTCGACTGCGCGGTGGGAATATGGAAGTTGACATCACCTATATCGCTATTGATAGTCGAGGCAAAGAAGCCGTTTTGCGAGGCGCGTATAATTGGGGTAATCAGGCAGGAGACCTGATTTCCGCACTGAAAAAGGATGGCAAAGACTGGAAAATTCGCGCGATTGACTATACGGACGGAAGGTTTGGAAAACAGGTTAAAGATCTGATCGACCCTGCCCATACCTTCGGAGAAATTGCTGAAGAATAGGCATGGACAAGATTATCCTTAAAGGGATCCGATTTCATGGTCACCACGGCGTTCCCGAAGCGGAGCGTCAAGTTGGTGGCCATTACGAAATTGATGCCACCTTGGGTTGTAACCTCGCAACCGCCGGTACCACTGACGCACTCACGGATACGATTGACTATGCCGAAGTTGTTACACGGATCATAGAGATCGGCACACAACAGTCCTTCCAACTTATTGAGGCACTCGCTGAAAAAATCGCAGCGGTGATTTTAGCCGAATTCGCGGTCGAAGAGGTCTATCTCATCGTTAAGAAACTCCACCCACCGATTGAACAATCGATTAACTACTTTGCTGTTGAGATTTTCCGAAGTAATGCGTAGATTTTCCACCATCATCTGTCTCCTCTTGATAACAACTACTCTCACATACGCCGATGGGAAAAAAGAGGTACGCTTTCCAAACACAGCACCCGGTCTCCAAATCTACCGTTACGATTGGGATGTCGAAACATGTGCGCTTTACGTCGCTGAGATGTCTCGGCACGAACCGACGCTACACTTTGAAGTAGCCCTCGCAAATGCCCAAGTTTTAGGTAAAGAGACCGTCCGCTCTATGGCGAACCGACGCACGCAACGTGGCGATCGACGTGTACTTGTCGCAGTCAACGGCGGTTTCGGTGTCCTCGGCGATATGCGCGGCTACGGCGGGGTCTTGGAGAACCTTCACATCCAAGACGGTGAGTTGATTACACAACCGACCGACACCGAGGCATGTTTTGGCGTAACTGAATCGGGCGAATTCTTAAGTTCTTCCGTTCAAATGAACGCCAGCCTCCAAATAGGCACGCACACGCTGCAACTCAGCTGTATCAATCAGCGGAGGCTTGACGGGTGTCAGGTAACGCTTTATACACCGCGTCTTGGCGACTCGACGCGCACCAACCGTCGCCGAGGCAGAGAGGTGATACTCAGTGGGCTTCCACTCCCGCTAACACCGAGCTACGAACATCCCTACCGCGTAGAAACCGTTTCACGCGATGGGAACAGCCTAATTCCGAGAGATGGCGCAGTTCTCTGGATTAACGCGAGGCTAAGAGACGAAAGTATTTCCCACTTCAATACCGGGGCAGACGGCACCCTCACAATCTCCCTCTCACCCCCCGAATGGAACCACGTCCGGCACGCCATAGGCGGACGACTCCGACTCCTCAAAAATGGAAAAATAAACGAGACGCTTGTGGAGATGCACAACGCCGAAAAACGACATACACCGGGCAAACGTACACCCGTCCTAAATCTCAGCCATGAACCGCGAACCGCACTCGGTTATAACGCAGATACACTCTTTTTGGTCGTCGCAGACGGCAGACAACCGAAGTATAGCACCGGTCTAACCCTCTACGAACTCGCCAGCATCCTCATTGAACTCGGCGCAACGGAGGCAATCAACCTTGACGGCGGCTCCTCCAGCACGTTCGTCGTTAAAGATGCCGTTATCAACAAACCCTCCGGACAGCAGGAACGTGATGTTTTGAACGCTGTCTTTATCACAGAAGATGTCCCTTAGAAGGATAAATAATCGCGGAGGTTTACCTTGAAAACCTATTTTCTCGCAGCATTCAAGTTTCTAATATTGCTATCACTGCTATTTTGTTCCATCTTAGCCGCCAATGCAGCCGAGACCACAAAACTGTTGGCGGCAGTCCCACTCTCACAAACGGCGATTCAGTTACAATTCGACGGACAATTGCAAGCAGCGTCTGCCGAAGACCCCAATAATTATCAAATCACACCAGATGTCCAACTCGAATATGTCTTACTCGACCAACGATTGAACCGAGTCCTACTCCTCACCACGCCGTTGGAGGTAGGTAAAGAATATAATCTCACGCTTCCAAATTTACAAACAGGCACAGTTCTAATACTCCCACCCGAAAATGAAATAACCTTCGGCACAGGTGACACTGTTACATTCTCTGGCGGCGGACAAGATACCACACTGCTTATTAATAAAGACCGGAAAACCCGAAACAACAACGCCGGTGCGGAACCGACCCTCTTATGCGATCCAACAGGCAGCGTCTTTTTCGCTGCTTTTGACTTATATGATGCCTTTGAAGATATGGGTATCCGAGAACCGACACAGGTTTTAGAAGCAACGATAAGTCTACACGTCCAACAGTGTGATACAGATGCTGCACAGACAGTGCTTTTCCGCCGTGTTTTACTCCCGTGGCGGGAGGGCAGAGGCACTTCCGAACGCGCAGAGGATAACGAACTTACCTATAACAGCGCGTTGCACCGCAACCTCCCATGGAACAAGGCCCCCGCGCAGGCGATGTTAGCCGGAATAGACGGCGATAACGAAAGCGATTACAACGGTTCTGAAGATGTCGCGCATCGGATTGATGGCACATGCGAAATTCAAGGGGCAGGGAAACATTATACATTCAAAAGCGAACTCCTCACAGACGCTGTCCGTTTTTGGGTAGCGAATCCTGATTATAATTACGGGTATCTTTTCGCTTTGCAAGAGGGTAGCATGCCAATCGTTTTTTCTTCAAAAGAGGCAAGCGATGAAAACTCGCGTCCTATGCTAACAATCCGATACCAGACAAAGTCAGGAGAGGAAATCGCACCACACTAATAAACAGCACTGAGATACGTCCTGTCTATAGGAATGGGCTACATCCGCGCCATTTCACACGTACTCCCGCAAATGTGCTAAAGTCCGATCCACCGCGCCCAAATTCTCCGCAATCAACTGCTTCCCGATACTCCCCGCTGTCCTTCTCGCGTCCGAGTCATTCAGCCATGTCATGATCACATCTGCCAATTGCTGAGCGTCATGAACCAGTCTCGCACCACCCCGATCCACAAGTAAAGATGCCTCATGCGCATTCTGGATCGTCGGACCAAAAACAACAGGTTTCGCCATCGTAGCAGGCTCCATCACGTTATGAACACTCCCACGAAAACTCCCACCGACAAACGCTATATCCGCCAACGCATATAACCTCGCCAGGAGTCCTACCTTGTCAACGATAAGGACATCCGTCGCCGATAAATCTATTTCCGGTGTGAGTTCAGAAAAGCAGCGATGCACCAACTTTTCTCGGTTCAGATGTGCGCGAATCTCCTTTATCCGTTCAGGTGTCGGTTCGTGTGGGACCAAGATTAAGTGTGGGAAATTGTCGGGTATATTTTCACGCAAGAGTTGGTAAGCAGGTAATAAGACGCTCTCATCTTCTGTGTATGTACTGCCCGCGATGAGGATCGGACGTTCCGTTGCAATATGGGCTTGCAAGCCACGCCCTAAAGTCCCTTGTCCGTAGAAAAATTCAGTATCAGGATCGACAGCAGTTGCCCGTCGGTAGACCTGCTCGTAGCGAGTATCACCGGTGACAATAATCTCATGTGCTGGCGAGCAGAGCTCCTGAAAACGCGCCGCATCTGCCTCTGAAATCGCACAATGCACTCGGATATGCCGATGTACACTCCGAAAAAACGGCTTCGCAAAACGGGAGAGCCTTTTCGATTCGGCGGGCAACGTCCCTGCAACCACAATAATCGGAATATCGCGTTTAGAGGCTTTCCAAACGAAGTTGGGCCAAATATCGAATTTTGAAAAAACGATTAGCGTAGGTTCAATAAGTCGTATCAAGCGTTCAGCGTTTCGAGGTGTGTCAAGGGGAAGATAAACAGCAGCATCGGCGTACGAATAGGATTGGGCGTTCGGGGCAACCGATGGCGAAAAAAAAGTGAGAACAATCCGAGTGTCTACATAAATCGCTTCGATGAGCGGTTTCGCCTGCTCAAATTCACCCACAGAGGTAAAGTGAAACCAGACCGTCTTTTCCAAACGTCGCGCAGTTTGGAGCTGGTTCCGCAGTTCCGAAAATACGTTCTTCCGCCCTTTGATGCCTTCCCGAATTTTAGGATTGCAACACCGCGCGCCGTGAAAACCAACGAACATTATAGGCACAACGAGGGTATTATAGATAAATTGCCAGAACATAGCGAACCTTAGCAGGACAAAAAGATAGGAAGAGTGGAAAAGAACATCTCATTCTCCCCATCTTCCAATCTTCCATTTCCCAGAGGCATGTAATTACGGGTGCCGGTGCTTACAGCACGTCTAAGATTTTCTTTTTCAGTGCGTCTTTAGGCATCGCGCCAACAATCTGTCCTGCCACTTTACCGTCTTTGAACACGAGAAGCGTCGGAATACTCCGAACACCGTATTGCATTGCTGTTTGGCGGTTATCGTCAACATTAACTTTCCCGACTTTGAAAGCGTCTGAGTTCTCTTCGGCGAGCTCCTCCAGGATTGGCGCAATCATCTTGCACGGACCACACCACTCCGCCCAAAAGTCAACAACAATCGGTGTATCCGATGTAATCACCATTCCTTGAAACGTATCGTCAGTAATTTCAAACGTATTTGCAGCCATGATAGCTCCTTTTTGTCTAAAGTTTAGTAGGCAGAACCACTTTTTAAAATATCCCTGTTCGGACAATCGTCCGTATGAGTGCTTTAAGATGTTAATATGATACCCTATTCTGAGAAAAATTGCCAATCAATTTTTCAGAATCATAACCAGCGATCCTCATAAAAATTGGGGAACCTATCTTGCAACCATACCACACTTGACATGATGAACGATCATTTCGAGGCATCAGATTTTTAACCTTACAACCGGGCACTAAAGACCGAAACCGAATCGTGCTGTATTCGTTTTTTTATTGATAAAAAAAGTCATTTTTGCTATACTGAGGAAACCGATAGATAACGAATTAACTAACGAATGCGATAAATACAATTTTAATCCAAATTGTGATATGAAAGCACAATTTGCCTTTGTTTTATATTCGCACGATTGAAGGAGGCAACGCATGTCGGATAAAGAGAAAAAACAGGGTACAAGCATCTCGCGCCGGAGCTTCTTGAAGGGTGTAGGCACCGGTACCGTTGCCGCGACCGTCGTACCCAGCGTCCTCATTGGCAGCGAAAATGCCGCCGAAGCCCAAGCGGGCGACGCTATTTCTACCGCGACTATTCAACTCAACATCAATGAAAAAATGTATGAAGTTGAAGTTGAAGCGCGCACAACGCTCTTAACACTTTTACGGGACGGAAGCGATACAAGTGGAAACAATGTTGACTTGACGGGTTCTAAACTCATTTGCGACCGAGGCGAATGCGGTGGATGTACCGTTATGGTAGATGGTAAGTCGGTTTACGCTTGCATGATGCTTGCAATCGATGCCCAAGGCAAGAAGATAACAACCGTCGAGGGATTAGCAAACGGAGACGACCTGCACCCGGTCCAAGAGGCGTTCATCAAACACGATGCCCTCATGTGCGGGTTCTGCACGCCCGGTTTCATCGTCGCATCTGCAGCACTGTTGAACGAGAACAAACAACCGACACTTGAAGAAATCAAAACCGGTTTGTCTGGCAACACGTGTCGCTGCGGAACGTATCCGTTCATTTTTGATGCTGTCAAAACCGCATCAGATAAGATGTAATTCCTATTGCCTTATTTGACAGGACACAGCAGGCTGTCGTCCTATTGGAGCAGTCATTTATAGGAGGAAAAAGCATGGCATCATGGGGAGAAGCAAGTGAATCGCGCCTTATCGGCAAACGTATAAACCGTTTGTCCGGCAAGGACAAGGTCACTGGAAAAGCGAAATATACTTTTGACATCAACCGACCGGGCATGCTTTACGGACGCATTTTGCGTTCTGAAGTCGCACACGCAACCGTTATAGGGGTCGATACAAGCGAAGCAGAAGCACTTCCCGGGGTCAAAGCAGTTATACCGCTCATTGAAATCGGAAATAAACTCCGCTACCAAGGGCAAGAAATTGCCGCTGTCGCAGCGGAAACAGATGACATCGCCAAAGACGCAACTCGGCTCATTCATGTCGACCTGGAGGAGTTACCGCACGTTGTCACGGAAGAAGACGCTATGGCGGACGGCGCGCCACAAATCCGAGAGGATTGGGTAGGCAACCAGAGCGAGCCTAACATCAGAGAAGATGGCGACCTCGAAGCTGGATTCGCCGAAGCCGCTGTTGAGGTAGAAGCTACCTACAGCACGGCTGTTCAGACGCACGTCTGCTTGGAAACACACGGACACGTCGTCGAATGGGAAGATGAACAAAACTTGACCGTTTGGGCATCCACACAGGGCGTTTTCGGAACTCGCAACGACTTCGCACAACACTTTGAACTACCGGCAAACCAAGTCAGGGTCATCACAGAACACATGGGCGGTGGGTTTGGCAGTAAATTCGGTCCCGGCATAGAAGGACGCGCTGCTGCTGAATTGGCACGTATCACCGGTAAAGCCGTAAAGTTAATGCTAACCCGTAAAGCCGAGCACCTGGTCGCTGGCAATCGTCCCTCAATGACGCAAAATGTCCGAGCAGGCGCGACGCGCGACGGACGTCTCATCGCTTACGAGATGAAGGGACACGGCACAGGCGGTATCAGCAGTGGTGCCGGTTTCCAAGCACCTTACGTCTATCACGTCCCAAACCTACGCACTGAAAGAGTGAATGTTGCTGTTAACGCTGGAAATCAACGCGCAATGCGTGCGCCAGGACATCCACAAGCCTCATTCGCGATGGATTCCCTGATGGATGAGCTCGCCGAAAAACTCGGGATGAATCCATTAGAGTTCCGACGCATTAACGATGCAAACGAAGTTCGCCAAGCACAGTACACGCTCGGTGCCCAAGAAATTGGTTGGCATCACCGCAATAACGTACCCGGATCCGGCACAAGTGTCAAAAAACGAGGTATCGGGGTCGGAAGCGGTCTATGGGGGGGCGGCGGTGGACGCGGCACAGAAGCACGCGTTACTATCAATTCCGATGGGACTGTCGAAGCAGTCACTGGAACACAAGACATTGGGACCGGTGTTCGTACTGTCATCGCAATTATTGTCGCCGAAGAACTTGGACTCAACACGACCGACATCATGGTAAAGGTTGGGGACAGCGGACCAGGACTGCCATCTGGTGGTAGCGGTGGTAGTCAAACAACGCCATCTGTCGCACCGGTTATTAAAACCGCAGCTGAAGCGGCAAAACGGAAATTGTTCGAGCGCATCGCACCTCTGCTTGAGGCACCTGTTGATGATCTCCGCGTCGGCACTGGAACGATTTACGTCGTTTCTGACCGAACGAAGACGATCACATGGGAACAGGCAACCGGACAACTCGGTATGGAAAGCATCAGTGAAGGTGGACATTGGGATGAAGAACTCCGCCAAAATGGTGCTGCTGGCACGCAGTTCGCTGAAGTTGAAATCGATACTGAGACCGGTGCTCTCAGCGTCATCAAGATTGTCGCTGTTCAAGATTGCGGACTGGCAATTAACCGTCTGACTACGGAAAGCCAGATTAATGGTGGCGTCATCATGGGATTAGGTCAAGCAATACTCGAAGAACGATTCATGGATCCATACACCGGACGGATGCTCAACGCAAACCTTGAGGACTACAAAGTTCCCGGAACCCTTGAGATCCCTGAGATTAAATCCATCGTTTTTGATACACACCGCAGGGTTACAGGCGTTGGTGAACCACCATGTATCCCAACACCGGGTGCCATCGCCAATGCCGTTTACAACGCAATTGGCGTGCGAATTCGAGAACTGCCCATAACCCCCGATAAGATTCTCACTGCGCTTGCAGAGAAGAAGGCATAAGGAGCTAAGCAATGGAAAAATTTAGTTACATTAACGCCACCAGTCTCGAGCAGGCCACTTCACTCCTGAGTGACAGTGGGTGGGGAGAAGTCATGCTTATCGCCGGTGGTACAGACCTCCTCGCGGAACTCAAAGAATACGTTGAGACCCCGAAGACGCTCATTAATCTCAAGACATTGCCCGGCATGGACAGTATCACAGCCGACGCATCAGGTTTGAAAATTGGGGCGTTAGCCACGATTGATGACATCGCACGGCATCCGACGATTCAGCATCACTATACCGTATTGGCGCAGGCGGCAGTCTCCGTCGCTACACCACAGATACGGAACGTCGGCACACTCGGTGGAAACCTCTGCCAACGACCGAGATGCTGGTACTATCGGGACGAAACCATCAACTGTCTCAAAAAGGGTGGCGATGTTTGTTACGCAATCGATGGCTTGAGTAAATACCATGCTATCCTCGGCGGCGATCCGGTCTACATTGTGCATCCTTCAGACCTCGCACCAGCACTGATCGCTTTAGGTGCTTCTGTGAAAATCGTTGGACCCGAAGGTGAGAAAACCGTATCCCTTGAGGAATTTTTCACCTTGCCTGCAACGAATCCGTTCCGCGAAAATGTACTTGAACCCAACGAAATTGTTGTTGAGGTTACTGTGCCACAGGCGAAACCGAACACGAAAAGTTTTTACCTGAAGGCACGCGAAAAAGGTGCTCCCGACTTCGCATTAGCAAGTGTTGCCGGGGTCTTCGAGATGGACGGAAACACCTGTAAAACCGCCAGCGTCGTACTCGGTGGCGTCGCACCCGCACCTTGGCGTTCTAAGGAAGCTGAAGCGGCACTCACTGGTAAGATGATTGATGAATCGGTGAGTCAAAAGGCAGGTGCCGATGCTGTTCAAGATGCACAACCCTTGAACGATAACGCCTATAAGGTCACCTTAACACAGAACCTTATCAGTCGCGCAGCGATGATGGCAGCAAGCTAAAGGAGCATTGACATGTTACAAGGAAAAGCACTTCCAATCTTTAATCGACCAATATGCCAATATCTCCGGACAAAGGCGATTTATATTCCGGGCGGCAACCTGCAGAACCTCGTTGAAAACAACCCGGGTTCACACTATTGGTGCAACTGCACGATGCAAGTCGTCGGACCCGATGACCAATTTGTGTCTCCCGACGCTTGCAAACAGTCACGGAACTGTTTCAAACCTGTTGGCGGAAAACCGGTAGTATAAATAATTATCGATTGTCAGTTAAATCAACGGTATGAATGCCGTATGGCATTCCCCAGGTTGTCAGTTAAGAGGACTCTGGTAACAAGCCGATCCCAACTTGAACTCTTCAGAAAGAGATGAATTGTTACATACGGCTTCTTAACTGACAACTGATAACTGATAACTGACAACTATAAAAAAATGTTTCTGAAAGCGTTGATACAATGGATACATGTCGGCTCCGTCGTTCTATTGATAGGCGGATTCTTTTTCTTGCGCGCCGTTCTTCTACCAATCGCCAACCGCGCCTCTGACCCTGCAGCGTTAATCTCATCAGCACTCCGCCGTTTCAGTGGTGTTGTCTGGACGGCACTGCTAACAGTCCTCATATCAGGATTGTACAACTTTATAACCTTTTTTCGGACGGCACGCGCCGATGCCAGTATCAATCCCATTGTTTCAGATTACTCGCTTTACATCTTCGTCTTAGGCATCAAATTCTTTATCGTCTTTCTAATATTTACGTTAGCAATCTTCCTAACATTTCCATATCCCGTGTTTGAAGTGTATCAAAAGAGACCAGCACCGTGGCTCAACCTCACCGTGATTTTAGGGTTAATAGTCATTTTTCTATCGGCGTATTTACGTCGGTTGGGATAGACACAATCGGAGGAAAAAATGGCAGTTTTGAGTTCCGAAGATCGCGCTTTTTGGGAAGAAAACGGTTACGTCATTGTTCAGAACGCGGCACCTCCAGAACTCATCCAGAACGCCGCACAAGCCGTCTGGGACTTTCTTGAGATGGATGCCAAAAACCCAGACAACTGGTACCCCGACCCACCACGCAAAGGCATCATGGTAGAAATCTATCAACATCCAGCACTGTGGGCAACTCGCCAATTCCCGCGCGTGCATCAGGCTTTTGCTGAAATTTGGGGAACTGAGAAACTATGGGTTAGTTTCGACCGCGCCAGCATGAGTCCGCCGAATGTCTCTGGAAAATTTGAACGCACAAATCTTGGACTTCATTGGGATACGTCCGTAGAACTTCCGTTTCGTTTCCACGTTCAAGGCGTGCTTTACCTCACCGATACCGCTGCAAACCAAGGTGCGTTTACGTGCATCCCCGGCTTCCATCGTAAGATTGAGAAATGGATAAAAAGCCTCCCTGAGGATGCCGATCCCAGACAACAAGATTTAGAAGCGTTAGGAGCAATTCCAGTGCCGGGTAAAGCGGGAGACCTCGTAATTTGGCACAGTGCCTTGCCCCACAGTGCCGGTATCAACACTGCTGATGCCCCACGCGTCGCGCAATACATCACTATGTTCCGGACAGGCGAAGCGAACCCAGAGGCACGCGAACGCCGCATCAATGCATGGAAGGATCGTATGGCAGGATTTAGCGGTGAACGCCCAGAAAAAGAGCACCAATCCGGTGAAACTGCCCACTTAACCGAACTCGGTAAGAAATTGTTAGGACTCGAAACGTGGGGATAAACCCGCAACGCCAGATACAAAGAAACAGAACGCTTGCAAAGCGGATTTCCAATCAACTCGTCCGTAGTTACCTCCGAAAGTGTCCAATCACTGAAGGGAAAAATCTACTCTTAAAACTAACGAGAGATTGGATTATCCCTGAAGACCCAATCGTTATCTTTGAAACCAAGTACCCTTTTCGGTTGAAAGCCAATTTAGCGAACCCTGAACACCAATATCTCTATTTCTACGGCACGCACGACGAGAGATATGTCGTTACGAAACTCTTGAAGATCATCAAACCCGGAGACATCTGTTGGGACATCGGCGCAAACATCGGGTTTTATACGTGTCTCCTCGCCTCACAAGTCAAAGACCGCGGAGCAGTCCTTGCGTTTGAACCTGCCGTACGTACCTGTGATTATCTTCAAGAGAATGTTTCTCTGAACGAGTTCACAAACGTCACTGTCGTCAATAAGGGACTTGGTGAGAACAGAGAACAGCGACAACTCTACTATTCTGAAGCAGCACTTGCCGAAGGCACCGCTTCTTTAAAGTACCCGAATGGACGAACGGCATCGGAACGTGTAACCCTTGACACGATCGACAACCTTATCGGCAAACTACCGATGCCTGATTTTATCAAGATTGATGTAGAAGGGTATCAGTTAGAGGTCCTGCGTGGTGGGGAACGCTTCTTAAAAACGCACGCGCCTCTCTTAATGGCAGAACTCAAAGATGTAGGAGAAACCAATCGTGATGACTTCTGTGAGATTGAGAAATACATCACGGATTTAGGCTATAGCCTTTATGAAATCGAGAAATATGCACTCAAGCGGTGCACACATATCTCTGATAGCAAAAGGCGCAATTTCTTCTTAGCGAATGAGGACTCTCCGGCTTTTCAAAGAATAGCCACCTTATGCAGCATAAACTGTTAGCTTGTGTCATCCTCTACACAAACTAACAGTTCGCGCCACAACAATTTTTCCAATCAACGCAAAGCATGGACATCCCACACTGTATTGCTTGTACGACTCTTAATCTTCCATGAATCGGCCCAACACCGGATACGCCGGGTCGTTATATCCTTTACCCGTGTGCTCACCAAGTGGTACTAACGCATCAATAGCCGATTCATCGTCCGCGGTTAACTTGCAATCCAAACACCCTAAATTATCCTCCAGTTGCTCCATAGTCCGTGGTCCAATAATAATAGAGGTAATCACCGGATTTGCCAACACCCATGCCAACGAGAATTGCGTCAAGGTCTTGCCGTGCGCATCCGCCAAGGGGTTCAGTTGCTGCGCTACCTCATAACTCTCCTCGCGAAGTTCGGTCTGTAAAATCCGTCTATCTTGTCGCGCTGCCCTGGAACCTTTGGGTGGTTTTTTCCCCGATAAGTACTTACCCGACAACACCCCGCGTGCCAACGGACTATAGGGCACAACGCCGACATCATACTTCTGACAAAATGGGAGCAACTCGACCTCAACATCTCGATTCACAATGTTATAAAGCGGTTGGACACACACGAACGCCTCCAGACCGTACTGTTCGCTTGTCCAGAGTGCCTCACAGATCCGCCACGCCGGGAAATTAGAACAAGCGATATAGCGGACCTTGCCCTGTCTCACACAATCATCTAATGCCCGCAGCGTCTCCAGAATCCGTGTTGACGCATCCCAACGGTGCAAGTAATAGACATCAATGTGGTCGGTTCCGAGACGTTCAAGACTCGCTTCCACCTCCGACATAATATGAAATCGATGCGAACCCGCCGCATTTACATCGTCCCCCATCGAACCGTGTACCTTCGTCGCGATAACCCATTTGTCCCGGTCAGAACGAACCGCTTTACCGATAATCCGCTCTGATTCACCGTCATTGTAGACATTGGCAGTATCTAAAAAATTAATCCCTGCGTCCAATGCTTTGTGGATAATTCGGATTGAATCCCTTTCATTCGTCGGACCTCCAAACATCATTGTCCCAAGACAGAGCGGTGAAACTTTCACCCCCGCACGACCAAGTGTTCTATATTCCATGTATTTACTCCTTCCCAATAAATCTATGCCATCCGTATGCCACCATTTACATCCAGCGTCGCTCCCGTCACATAACGTCCGTCTTCCGAGACGAGGAAGAGGATAGTAGTCGCAACTTCCGAAGCATCAGCGACCCGTCCCAACGGAATCCGATCTATCATATCTGGGTGGTTCTTGGTCATCTCTGTTGCAGCGACTCCCGGTGCGATAGAGTTCACGGTAATTCCGTATTCCCCAAGCGCAAGTGCCAACGATTTCGTCAGACACATCACACCCGCTTTGGAAGCAGAATACGGGGCAGAAGCGACCAGTCCACCCACCTGTCCTGCCAATGAACCGAGATTGATGATCCGTCCAGACCGTTGTACCTTCATTGTTTCCATTACTGCCTGCGAACAGAGGAAGGGACCCTTGAGGTTCACAGCCATCATCCGATCCCATTCGGCTTCTGTGCATGCCTCTATCGGCGTATAACTAAAAATACCGGCATTGTTGACTAAAATATCAATCCGCCCAAACAAATCAAGTGTCTCTTGAATCATTTTACACACCGAATTACCATCTGAGACATCGGTTTCAATCACTTGGCATTTTCTACCGAGTGCCATAATCTCTGCTGCTGCTGCCTCCGCATTCGCCATATTGACTTCAGGGATTACAATATCCGCACCCTCTCTGGCAAACGCAAGGCATGTCGCTTTTCCAATACCACCACCACCGCCTGTAACGATGGCAACCTGCCCTTCTAAACGCATCTACATTTCTCCTTTAACGACTTTATATTTTAGCAAACCGAAGCCAAACATAGACATCCCCGACGCATTTTTTTCTTGAAAAAATGCAATAAATTATGTAGCATATTCGTATTATCACACGAAACTTGGAAAAAGTCAAGATGGTAGACTGAATACTGCTGCGAATTTTGATAACCTTATGGGATACGTTATACACCAAGCCAGAAGTGCGTCAAACTATTCGTACGCAGCTGAAACTTGTAAAGCCAGTTAATTGAAAGGAAATAGCAGCATGAAAAAAAACATATCTTTTCGTTGGCTTAAGTCAGTTCTGATTTTGAGTTTCACCTATGTTCTTACGGTCCCAGCGATAGCACAGAACTATTATCCCGCAGACATTGGCAATATGTGGGTTTTAGAGAGCAGCGATGGTATAGAACAGACCACCTATTCCCTTGAGGGACCCGAAATTATTAACGGTGAAGAATATATCCTCCTGAAAATTAGTACGAGGGAAATCAGTAGCGGTGAAACTGAGACGGATCAGTACTTTTTGACCGTTGATAGCGACGCCATTAAACTCCATAGAATCGTCTTAGAAGACGCTATTGCTGTCTTGACTGCTGATTTTCCAACACCTGTCACTTTTTTTCCACTACAATTAGTACTCGGAGATAAATGGCAGATAGTAGCGGATGCTGAAGCGAAATTAGAAATAGGACTCACGCTATCGGGAAAAAGCATCACTAATTTTGAAGTCGTCGGAACCGAAGATATCGTCACACCCGCCGGAACCTTTCGGAACTGCGCCAAGGTTCGATTAGACTTGGAACTTACTGCCGGTGGATTCCTTAGTCTCGACTCAACTACCTACCAATGGTTTGCACCAGATGTAGGTCCCGTCCAATACGAAAACAGCGACGGCATAATTTTTAGTTTGAAAGATTTGAACCTACCGACTATGCCCGAACCACCTCAGGCTGAGGAACCTGAGATGACTGAGGAAGAGACTATGCCCGAACCGTCTCCCGGGGAAGAGACTATATCCCAAGAAGAATCTGAGATGACGGAGGAGGAAGTTACGTCTGAACCACCGCCTGAAGAAGACATCACTACACAAGAAGAGGCTATGCCCGAACCCCTGCCTTATGATGTGACAAGGGATGGGATCGTGAACATTTTGGACCTCACTCTCGTGGCTTCTCGTTTCGGTGAAACCGATTCTGACGCTGATGTTACCGGAGACGGTATTGTTGATATTTTAGATTTGGTCCTCATTGCACAAAATCTCAGCAACTAACGTTTTCAGGTAAAAGCACCTCTTATTTTTTCTTGCAAACCTTTAATAAATGTAGTAACATTTAGTCATTATTATAACGGGATCTGGAAAACTTAATATGGTAAGTTGGAAAATCGCATTAGTTGTAATTGTCATCGCTATTTTGGCCGTGGCAGTCGGAATGTGGTTTGGGTATCAATACGTATTAGAACAGGATGAACCATCTCCAGAGGGGTCGCGCGAACCTCCTGAAACGCTAAATTTTCACTGTTATACACAATTCGTGTTTGCCCCACGCTCGCGCGAAAGTGCTCCTGCTGTAATGTTTCCTTTTCCAATTGCCAAAACCGCCCAATTTCTTCTACTTTTTTGAAAAAAGGAGAATCTAAAATATGAAATTTACGAAATTCGTGTCTTTGCCGAAAATATTGTGGGTATTAAGCCTTATATGTAGTTTCGCGCTAACAGCAACGGCACAAAATTATTATCCATCCGAAATAGGCAACACTTGGACGCTCCTGAGTGCCGATGGCGCGGAACAACGCACCTATGAACTTCTGGAAGCTGAAGGGATTGAAGCTGAAGGGCTGTTCCTCCTAAAAATATCTACCCAAGCCATTGGAACAGAGACAGTCGTCGTTGACGATTACTTCGTGAGTGTTGTAGATGGGGACCTGCTCCTCCATCGGAGCCGCACGGACGAAGGGGCATTCGGTATCGCACATGCAACCTTCGATCCACCCGCCACTTTTTTCCCCGCAGCATTGCCTATCGGGCACCAATGGGAAATTGTGACAAGCACAGAACTCCAACTCGTGGGACCCACAACCAGCACCAGCACTATAGAAGTTATTGACATTGAGGATGTTGAGACACCAGCCGGCACATTTGAAAATTGTGCCAAGCTGCAGATCAACCAGAAAGTCGTCACTGCCCTCACAATTATCCGTTATGAGTTCATTCAATGGTTAGCACCTGACATCGGGCCCATCAAATTTCAGGATGTCCTACAAGATATTACTTTTGAACTGGAGAGTTACAACTTAGTCGAACCTCCTGCTGAAGAAGAAATGACAGCTGAAGAGATGCCCGACGCTGAAGAAGCACCTGCTGTAGAAGAGGTGTCCACAGTCGAAGAGGAACCACCTACTGAGGAAATGCCACCTATCGAGGAGACACCAGCCACTGAAGAGGCACCTGCTGAAACTCCCACAGAGGAAATGGCAACCGAAAAGCCTATGGTATCCGATGCCTACGCTTTCGATCTAACCCTCGATCCAGGCTTGAATATGATTTCTGTCCCATTGATGCCCGCAGAACCGTATACCGCAAAATCGCTGGCAGAAATGCTCAAGGCTACAACGATCATCCAACTCGATGCCGCAAATCAACATTTCCTCAGCTACACCATTGTTGATGGAAACGACGGTTTTAGCATTGACGGGGCCAAAGGTTATATCGTCAACACACCAACTAGTGGGGCAGTAACATTCACGGGTTCCGCATGGAACAATCAACCTGAACCGGAGCCTGCACCTGAACCGGTTGTTGAAGAGATGCCAGAGGAAATGCCGGAAGAAATGCCGGAAGTAGAGATGCCAGCTGAGGAAATGCCAGCCGAGGAAATGGCAGAAGATATGGACGCTGAGGGTGAGACCGAAGCCGCCAATGGTGATGCTGCCAACGGTGATGCTGCTGCCAATGGTGATGCTGCCAATGGTGATGCTAACGGTGATGCCGCTGCCAACGGCGATGCTGCTGCCAATGGTGCCGCCGCACCCGCTCTCTCGACATTCAAGAGCGCGTGGGCATTCGTCGTCACAAGCGATATTCAGAATATGGAAACCGGCACAACTTATACACTCGTTGCTGAAAATCTCCGCACGGGCAGTATCGCTACGCGGAACATCACCACGGACGTGAGACGTTCTTCTGCCGTCTGGGCAGATCTGAACCGCAAGAGCGTCATTGAAGCAGGCGATAGACTCGAAATCGCACTCTACGATGATCGCGGTCGCGTCGTCTCAGGTCCCTTCCAACGCACGGTGACGACGACGGACATCCGCAACGCCTTCTTGAGTGTTGACTTGACGGTTGGTGATGTGCGTCCCGAAGAGACGGTATTGGCACAGAACTTCCCGAATCCGTTCAATCCCGAGACGTGGATTCCGTATCAGTTGAGTGAATCAACGGAAGTCTCGATCCAGATTTATGATGTATCGGGTCGTTTGGTTCGGACGTTGAGTTTGGGTTGGCAGCCGGTAGGTTCGTATATGACGCCGTCGAGTGCTGCGTATTGGGATGGTAAGAATGCCGTTGGTGAACGTGTAGCGAGCGGTATCTACTTCTATACGTTGCAGACATCAGACTTTGCTGCGACCCGACGCATGGTTATCCTCAAATAGGAAACGCGGCAAACACAATTCACGCAAACGCCTTGGTGTCTTCACCAAGGCGTTTTTTCAGAATACCGAAGACCTGTTCGTAATCCGTTTCCTCTAAACAAAAAGGAACACAATGATTAGAAATACGGTTCTGCTCACCTTTCTGCTCTGCGCTTTCATCAACACAACAAACGCACAGAACTATTATCCTGTTGATGTCGGGAACATCTGGATTTTAGACAGTGAAGACGGCACTGAACGAATCACTTACGCAATCGGAACAACCCGCGAACAATTTAACGGAGAATCGGTACGCACACTTAGAATTACAAATACAGTTTTAGGTACAAGCAAAGCAAATACCAGCACATTCTTTATACAGACAGACGAAGAAGGAATCAAAATCCATAGAATCCTCCCATCCCTTGGAGATGTCTTTGAGGTCACAAGCTTAGAATTCTCGCCACCCGTTACTCTCTTTCCAGCAGAACTTGAACTTACAAAAACTTGGGAGATTCACGGAGAAGCAGAGGTTGTTCTGGTAGGTGCAGTTACGGTCTCCAGTGTAAGCGAAGTCGTTGCCATTGAGGATGTAAAAACATCAGCAAGAACGTTCAAAAACTGCGTAAAAATTCAAACGTATACAAAAACGACCGCTGCGTTAGGGGCAACCCGATCCATCTCTTACCAATGGCTTGCCCCGGATATTGGACCCGTTAAATTTGAAACCAGTCAGGACATCGTCTTTGAACTGGTCAAATCCAATTTACTCCCAGCCACGCGACTCTACGATGTGAATGCCGATGGCGTTGTGAATATCTTAGACCTCACCCTCGTGGGTTCTCGCTTCGGAAGCACCGATGCTGAGGCTGATGTAAACGGAGACGGCACTGTCAACATTCTGGATGTGATACTCGTCGCCCGGAATTTTAAAAATTAAAGGAGACCCCTATGAAACGCCTATTTTGCTTCGTTTTATGTGTCTTAACATTAATAATGCTGGAAATCACGCTGGTCTATACTGTTTTCGCCAGTCCAGGAACTGAAAAAATTGCGTTTACCTCCACCCATGATGGCAACTCAGAAATCTATATAATGAACCCAGATGGGAGCCAGCAGCAAAATTTAACTTGGCACTCGGCAAGGGATCTGGCTCCTGCATGGTCGCCAACAGGTCAACACATCGCTTTCAACTCAAATCGAGACGGAATTCGTGACATCTACGTGATGGAGGCAAACGGAAGGAACGTCCGGAAGGTGTTCCGGAGCTCGGCATATAGAGAGTACCCCGCTTGGTCCCCAGACGGGAAAAAATTGGCTTACACACGTCCCCACAGCAACTGGGGTATCTATGTCGGAACAATAGATGGTGAACAGGAGGAACGGGTGGCTTCAGCAAACTTCCTCGGTGGAGATCCGGCTTGGTCTCCTGATGGTTCAGAAATCGTCTTTGTTGCCACAGATCTCCCAACGGGGCAGCTCCTGAAGACTGTCAATCTACAAACGCGTAAAGTGAAAGTGTTGCTTCCAAATGACGAACCGAAAACTGTTTGGGATCCTGCTTGGTCTCCTGACGGGGCCCTCATAGCGTTTCACTGGTACAAAAAGGGTATCTACACTATAAGAAAGAGTGGTAGGGGTTTAAAACTTCTCGTTCGCAACGCCAGCCGTCCGGCTTGGTCCCCGTCCGGTAACGAACTCATCTATGGAAAAGACAATCAACTCTTTAAATTCGATCTCAGCAATCGCAGAGCCAAGCAGCTCACACACGGGGCAATCAACTTCGGTGCCGACTGGTCTGAAGTGAAACCCCTATCTGTTGAACCTCAACCCTCACAGTTAACAACAAGATGGGCAATCATCAAGCAAAAATAGAACACAGAAAACTATCGGACTAAAGCGAATACTGTTGCATTTCAGTGACACCAAGTGTTGCTGTCCGCCATGCAGTCGCTTCACCGGTTTTCAACCGCCAAGAAACCGTAAGTGGTGAATTACCGCCGTTGTAGAAAGTTACCTCTGCGCTCTTTTCTGCACCGAGCAGAGGACGCACCAGAGAGAGAAGCGTTGACGGATGGCTGTGTCTGTCCCCCTGTCGGATCTCCAGGAGTTGTGTAACTTCGCTCTGCACCTCACGCGTTCCCAAAAGCAGCGGACCGTAGCAAGCAGTGACCGCGCCTTGCCCCCAATTCCGCCCATGTCCGGCGGCGACCGAGCAGACCGCGCCGCCCATATCGGCGTGTTCGCGTCCACCGCGCAACACACGTCTCGCCATCTGCAGCCGCGTCGCAGCACTTCGCAACGCACGCATGGCGTAGGAAACCTCTCCTGTCACCTGGTATGTCAACGTCCAAGTAGCCGTTGACGGTTCCTGAATCGGATTTACGGAGCCATCATCCGACCATTCACCCCAATATGCCATATCCGCCCGTTTGCCGACACCCGGCTCCCGACGGCGTATCTCTTGTGGGAAAACCAACGCCAACAACTCCGGGGATTCATCAGGAAGTTCCGCTAACCCCGCACGGATTCCGTCGTCAAATCCGGTATCCTCGAACGTCCAACGATAGTAGCTTAGTGCAGCCGCTGCGGGATCGTTATACGGATCAGACAACGACGCTACTAACGGTTCAGCAATCCGCTTCGCTGCCGTTTTGAAGACATCCTCGCCAGACAACAGATAAAGATCGCCTAAGGCATAGATAGCACCAGAAGCCAACAAAACCTCAATCCCAACGAGTGGATCATCAGGAATATGATGCGTACTTGCAACAAGACCGTGTAAATTCTTTGCGTCAACTGCGGCTTCGTCAAGACCCTTTCCGTCATGCGTCCAGAGCAGCGGCATCGGGCTGGGTGCAGCTATCAGCTGCTTGGCGCGTTTTGTGCCGTATCGCAACGCCCATGTCAGATAGCGTGCTTCATTCGTCACACGATACGCCGCGATTGCAATATGGATAAATCGAAAATGCTCCGCCAGTTCATAAGTATGTTTTTCTTCGTTCGTTACAAATTGCGTACCGATGTTATAGCCGATAAAGGTATCTTGATCATAATCGTACCACGGCGGGATCTCTGGCACCCAGTTTCCGATATGTTCAGCAGCATCTGTCAAAAGGTGAACGGCTTCGGTATCTTCGGGTTTCAACCCAATGTAACGGGGCAGAAAGAGTAGGAACGGTTCCGGGCCGTGATGTGCTTCGGCTTTCGGTTCGTAACCGTGGACACAATCACGCTTCACCCAACCTTGCAGTGCCGCCTTCAGCATATCAAAGTGTCGCAAAATGTTTGCATCACCGGTGATTAAATAATGTGGAAACCACGCCAGCGCATAGTTCGCCTCGTCCTCGCCACCATCGTTCGGACCTGGCGGATCAAGTAGCATACTCTGTCTGAGCCAACGACTCATTTCGGCTCTGAGTGTGCTATAGGCATCATAGCACTCATGGATAGGGCTGTTCATGTGCTTCTCCTACAACAGCGACTTGAGAAATTCGATACTCTTTTTCGCAATCGTTTGCGGATCTGGTTTGAAGTCGAAAACTTCCGTCGAGACATAACCGCTATAATTAATCTCTTTCAAGGCTTCAATGATCGGTGGATAATCCACATTCCCCGAACCGGGTAGATATCCGTTGTCGTCATTAGAGTGGAAGTGTGCGACATGCGGCGCGCAGTTCCGAATCTGCGTCGGCATATCCAACCCTTCTTTCGCGGTACTACAGACATCCAAAATCATCTGAAAATTAGGATGATTCACGGCATTTACCATCTCAACGGCTTTGTCGGGATTCGTGATAAAATTCGTCTGATCGCTCGACAACGGCTCCATACACAACATTACGTCCCTTTCACCAGCGAGTGCTGCGCCTTCGGTAAATGTATCGCGCGCATAGCCCCATGCCTCTTCAAAAGAGAGCGGTTCGATTACGTTCCGTTGCTGTGGCGAACCGATCACCATCACCTTTCCACCTAAATCTGCACACAAATTAATGAGCGCAAGAAAATAATCTCGCGTCTCTTCACGGATTTCGGCATCCGGGTGGTTAATATAGAGTCCTGGCGGTGAAACAAGCAGCCAATGGAGTCCGGCAATCTCTATCTGCGCACCATCGGCAGCTTTGCGGATACGCGACCGTTCAGCACCACTAATGTCTAACACCGAATCCGCCAGTGTAAACGGGGCAATCTCAACAGCCTCGTAACCCAATTCGGCGGTATAGGTGAAAACATCCTCTATTTTCCAATCTTCAAACATTTCGTTGCATATTGCGAGTTTCATTTTGCCTCCTGTATGCATTTTTCGATTATTGTATAGAGCTTTCGGTTTTTTGTCAAATTTTCCCCACCAACCTAACGCAAAAATCACTTCGCAAAGAAAATAAAAATATGATATAATTCTGTTCATAGTTAAGATACTATTTCGTTTTTCGGCACTCAAAGGGGAAAAAAGATGCACACCATTTTAGAACGTTACCAAAAGACCTTTGCAAAAGACAGAGAAATGTCAGATGTCGCAAACCAACTGTTCCCGGACGGCGTAACACACGATGGGCGGTATATGTCCCCTTTCCCGATCTATATCACCCGCGCACAAGGCTCGAAAAAATGGGGGCTTGACGACAAAGCGTTCATCGACTATTGGGCAGGGCACGGCGCATTACTCCTCGGTCATAATCCACAGGAAGTCGTAGACGCGGTGACAACGCAGATGCACCGAGGCACCCACTACGGTGCTTGCCATCCATTGGAATTGGAGTGGGGATCGCTCGTGACACAGTTGATTCCGTCAGCAGAGCGCGTCCGCTTCGTCAGCTCCGGCACAGAAGCAACACTGATGGCAATCCGCCTTGCGCGGACATACACGGGTAAAAACAAGGTGCTGAAATTTAGGGGGCATTTTCACGGTTGGCACGACAGTGTTATCTTAGGGGCATACCCACCTTTCGATATGAGTGTCCCTGGCATCCCACAAGAGGTCCGGAACACAACGCTACTATGTCCACCGAATGACATCGATGCTGTTGAAACACAACTGAAAACAGATAAAGATATCGCCTGTATTATCCTCGAACCGACAGGTGCTTCCTTCGGTATCGTCCCGACCAACGGCACATTTTTAAAGCAGCTCCGAGAGTTGACGGAAGCGTACGGTGTTCTCCTGATTTTCGACGAAGTCATCACAGGATTCCGAGTTGCTCCCGGCGGCGCGCAAGCGCACTACAACGTTACACCCGACATGACAACATTGGCGAAAATCTTAGCAGGCGGACTCCCGGGCGGTGCACTCGCCGGTAAAAGAGAGGTCCTCGAACTAATTTCTATGAAATCAGAAGCAGAGGGTTTGAAAATGCCACATCCTGGCACTTTTAATGCCAACCCGCTTTCTGCTTCCGCCGGTATCGCCATGCTCAATTTGGTCAAAACAGGTAAACCAAACAAGCAGGCAAACGACACCGCTACACGACTCCGCACGGAACTGAACAACGTTATCGACGACTACAAACTCGACTGGGTCGTTTACGGCGAATTTTCAGGTCTCAAACTCCTCGTCGGACACGGCGAAAAGGATATGCGAACCTCCGACTTCGATCCATACGCATGGGACTATCGGAAATTGAAAGGGAGCAGCGATGCCGATACGTTGATGCGGCTCCGGTGTGGGATGTTGCTAAACGGCATTGATCTCGCCGGCAATGGTGGCATGACAACTGCAGCGCATACGGAGGAAGACGTTACGAAAACAGTCGCAGCATTTGCGCAGACACTCGAATGGCTGAAGGCAGAAAAAGCGTTTTAAAAATTTCCCTCAGACCCGGTAGGTGCGGTTTGGAACCCCACCGGGTTTTAGTCATAGACCTTGTGCACGCCAGAACCTTTCAAAAGAGATAAAGGAGAATGAATGAAGACAATTACGTATCGCGATGCCCTTAAGGAAGCGTTAGCAGAAGAAATGGAACGCGACGATGCCGTCTTTATAATGGGTGAGGATATCGCTGAATACGGCGGTGCCTACAAAGTAACAGACGGACTCCACCAAGAATTCGGGAAAGACCGTATCCGAAACACGCCCATCTCGGAAGCCGCCATCATCGGAACTGCACTCGGTGCAGCGGTTACAGGCATGCGTCCCGTTGCTGAACTCATGTACATCGACTTCACAGCAGTCGGTATGGACCAAATCGTGAACCAAGTCGCGAAAATCCGTTATATGGTCGGTGGACAGTTAGATGTACCACTCGTGATTCGGACACAAGGCGGTGCCGGTCGATCCTCTGCAGCGCAGCACGCACAGAGTCTTGAGGCGTGGTTTGTGCATATCCCAGGACTGCTCGTCGTGATGCCCTCTACACCTTACGATGCAAAAGGACTCCTGAAAACAGCCATCCGAGACGACAATCCAATCATGTTTATTGAACACAAACTCCTCTACACAGAAGAGGGAGAGATTCCCGAGGAAGAATACACAATTCCGTTAGGCGTAGCGGACGTGAAACGCGAAGGTGAGGATGTAACGATTCTCGCAACTTCACGGATGGTGTTGAACGCACTCATCGCCGCAGATACACTGGCCGATGAAGGCATATCCGCTGAAATCATCGATCCGAGAACCTTAATGCCGCTTGACAAAGACAGTATTCTCGATTCTGTTAAGAAAACGAATCGGTTGCTCATTGCGCATGAGGCAGTCGGCAGAGCCGGTTTCGGCGCAGAGATAGCAGCACTCGTCGTGCGGGAAGCGTTTGACTATTTGGATGCACCGATTGAGCGGGTCGCAGCGATACCAGTGCCTGTCCCCTTCGCACCCGTGATGGAAAACTTTGTTATCCCCAACGCCGATCAGATCGTCGATGCAGCACGAAAACTTGTGCGTTATGAAATCTGAATAAGATAGGACCTACGCGGCTCCTCTTAAAGTCCCCTTGATAAGGGGGATTTAGGGGGTTTAAAGATATAAAATTTACACTTTTCGCGTCCAAGTGTCTGATATTTAATCGATTTGCGTAAGTCCTGTAAGAATTCCAGGTCCTGCTTTGTCAACGTTATCCTGATAGGCATTATGTCCTCGCCCGACACCAAAGCAGATACTCCTTTGTAAACATATTTGAGAAACACCAAACCAATATAATTTAGACAGAATATAAATGACTGTTATCTTCCATCAAGACTTCAATCTTAGTCTCCTTCAGACCCCCTCACTGCGAAAAATTCAAATACTTCAGGACCAAACTGAAACACTTTGCTCAGCGGGAAACTTGGGTTTTACTACCAAATTATGAAACAACTTCTCTTCATTTCAGCAATCAGTTTAGCGTTTGCTTTGAAAATCGCGTCTGCATCAGATCTCGCAATTTACTCAGGCCCCACGAATCCTACTTGGCTTTCACAACGTGCTGTCCTTGCTAACACCAAAGTCATTACGAACGATGAGCGAATAAAAAACATTTTTAAAAACATAGAAAACTTTGAGCGTGGCGATGAAGTTGGATACGATTCACCTCTGGGTAAATGGTTTAAATCGCATACTGGAAACGGGCAGCAAGATGTTTTTGTTTCGGCATCCGGAACTGCTCCAAGTGCTCTCTATAGATTCCCGAATATAGATACAGATGGTTCCAATATCGAAGAATTTATTGAGGATGGAAACGTTTACATCAACGTGGCGGATTATATCTTATTTGTCAGTTGGGAAAGTGGGCAATGGAATCCGTGGAATCAAGAGGCAGGCGCAGCGAATGTTTTTGATATTCCATGGGTTCACTTCTGGCCACCTGGGGGACATGGCGCACCATCTATACCTATGGTCCCAACAGAAGAAGGAAAAAAATACATGCCGATTTCGCTAAAAGAGTTTGGATCAGATAGACCCTGGCATCTCGATCACTTTTTCGGCACGGATTGGGAAACCGTTGCTTTCGCCAAGGGTGAAAACAATGCTTTGTTTGCAGATCCAGCTGTAGCGATCAATAAAGAATATGGTGGCATTATTGCCTCAATGTGGCACAAAGAACAATCCAACTGGATTGGCATGGATCCGCGAGGCATCGGTGTGGTTGAATTCATTGCAAATTGGTTAACAGAACACGGTCGTATCACAACAGCTGTAAATCCAGAAGAAAATCCGACCACAACCTGGGGGGACATCACTCACAACAGAGAAAATACGCCAAACAAAGTATCCCTTATCTATTTTTTGCCGAGTGATCGGGACCCGCAGCCGGATATAAACTCGAAACTTAACATTCTAATAAAGAATGCGCAGCAGTTTTACGCGTCACAGATCGAGTTTCACGGATTCGGCAGCAAAACTTTTGCTTTTGAAACCGAACCGAGCGGAAATGCGACCGTATACCATGTGTCTGGCAGATTTACGGATGCATTTTACCGAAATGACACTTATAACAGAATCAAAGCAGAGATCTTAAACCAATTTGATACAACAAAACATGTCTATCTTGTGGTTGCCGATGTCAGTAGCGAATCAATAGGAATTGTAAATCAAGGCAATATCTGTGGGGTGGCTCATAGCAGCTGGAATTCATCTGACAATCAATTATGGAATAGAGTTACTGGCGGATTGGTCATAATGCCTGCTTCCGGCAGATGTTTTACTCCAGGAATAGCAGCACATGAACTGGGGCACACCTTCAGTCTCGTACATGATTACCGAGATGATACTTACCTGATGGGACTCGGCACACAATCGCGATTATCATATTGCGCTGCAGAATGGTTATCAGTCCACCCCTTTTTCACAGATAAAATCCGCTTCAATCAAAACACAACCATTGAAATACGTTCACAACAAAACGGTCGATTTCAATTCCAAATAGTAGATCCTGATGGAATACATCAAGCGCAATTCCTTATTCCAGCAACAACCCGCGACCCCAGTCCGGTAGGCACTAAACTCCATGATTGCCAGTCACTCAACGGCAAAACAAATAGTACAGTTACATTTGTCGTAAATGGATTCTCGCCAGCATCGAATGATACAGTTACGCTATAGGTTATGGATAACCATGGCAATATTTCGGAAAGAAGATTTCCAATTCAAACAGTTGAAGCTAGCAATCCTACGATAGTAAGCGTCATGCCTGCTTCTGTGGAAGCACCCCCGATCGGTGAGCAATTGGTCTTCACCTTACACATCAGGAATGGTGTCGCGGTAGCAGGTTACCAAGCAAACTTGCAGTTTGATAATCAGTCACTCCGCTACATCAAGAGCGAAAACGGAGACTATCTTCCTGCTGGTGCTTTTTTTTCACCCTCACTTGTCAATGGTGACACGCTTCAGTTACTCGCTACCGCTTTATCTGGAGAGAGTGACGGGAACGGGACACTCACAACGCTTACCTTTGAAGTTATTAGCCAGAAAGCATCCAACCTTGTACTCTCTCAGGTAATTCTTTCAGATAAAGAAGGCAACACTTTCATTCCTGAATTTCAGAACGGGGAAATCGTTGAACCGACGCGTATCGTTGGTGATGTAAATGGTGATGGGACTGTAAATATTGCAGATCTCGTCCTTGTCGCAAATCGTATTGGGGAAACAAGTGATACCGCCGCAGACGTTAATGATGATGGTGTTGTGAATATTGCGGATCTGGTGTTAGTTGCTGGCAAGATAGGAACGGGTGGATCCGCGGCCCCAGTATTCCCCGAGGTTCTTCAACTATTTACCATTGATGATATACAGCATTGGATTACGCAAGCGAGAGATTTACCACTTACAGATGAAGTTTCAAAGAGAGGAATTCTATTGTTAGAGCGTCTCTTAGCAATATCAACGCCAAAAGAAACAATGCTGATGGCGAACTATCCAAACCCGTTCAATCCAGAAACGTGGATACCGTATCAATTGGCGGAGCCAGCAGATGTAAAGATTCATATCTATTCAATCGATGGTAAGTTGGTTCGCACACTATTGTTAGGGCATCAACCTGCCGGTATCTATAGGTCAAAGAGTCACGCGGCATATTGGGATGGTAAAAACACAATCGGTGAACCTGTGGCAAGCGGTGTGTATTTTTCCACACTCATTGCAGATGATTTCACAGCCTCACGGCAAATGCTGATACGGAAATAGCGGACGGAACTTAAGTTTTGCCTGATAAACTGTAGGTCTCACCTTGCAAGTCATATTTTTTCATCTGTTTCCAACCGCTGATACATCCGTGTCAAACTGAAAGCAATCGGTCCCCACACCATCGCCGCGACCATCGCCGTAATGGAAAACGCCACACCTGGAATCGTTTTTACAATCAATTTTACCAATCCAATCACGGCTGCACTGCCACTCTTTGAAAACCGATACCCAAACGAGTCAATCAGCTGTTTCGCACGATAGCGAGAATCGTAAGAGAGCGGCATATAGAACAACTCCTTCGCCGCCCGAAAAATTGAATAATCTAAGGCTTTAAAAATCACGTACGCAGCCGTCCCACTCCGAAGCGATGGAGAAACCGTCAGCACCAAACCACTGACGAGGTGAACCATCGGGACACCCGCATGAATAATGTGAAGATTGACAAACCTGAGTGCCAGCGGCACGATCACCAATTGTAAGATACCGGCGGCAAGTCCAAGATACCCATACACCCCACCGAAAAACGCTGTTCGCGCATCTGTATCAGATAACTCCATTTCCGCCAAACCATTGAAACGGAGATCCAGCACAGTGGACACTAACTGCGTGCTTAAGATTAATATCCCGATAAAAAGCAGATATCTGGAGCGAAAAAGCGTTTTTACACCGAGGTGTCCAAGCCTACCACCCGCCTCTTCTTCGCTCGGTTTCGGTTCACCGCCGAATCTATAAGCAATCACACTAAAGACTGCCGCAGGCACAAGGGATCCCGCTGCGAAAAGCAGGAGCGTTTCAGACCCCAATACCTCCGCCCATCTCTTCACAAGCATACCACCCGCAAACGAACCCATAGACGCAACAGCACAGAAGGGGCCATTAATGCGCTTCGCCTGTTCAGTCGTCAGCACACTGTTCACAAACGACCAGAACTGCTCAATGACAATCACGATATACGCTTCGCGGAACACATAGATGATCACCGCGGCGAAATGCATGCCGCGGACAAGTGCAGCGTAGCAGCCAAGGATTAAAATACCAGAGAAAACGGAAGTTATCGCCAAAGCGTACGTCGCGCCACGCCACGAGAGTAGGCGACCGTAGCAGTACAGCATCACGATCATACTCGGCGAAATCAACGCCATACCAAACATGAGATTCTCGGCACCATACGCTTCAATGAACAGAGAGGACGACACGGAACGGATAAACTCGTAACCGAATAACACAAAAGCGGCAGCACCACTGATTGAAATAGCAGCAAAAATAAGTCGTCGTGGAAACATAATTTGGATTGACCTTCAAAAATCTTCCTATCGTTCTGGAATTCTATCTTCGGTTGGACGAGGATTATGCACCCAATGCCCATTCGGATCGCTGCCTCTCGCAACAATGGCGCGCTGGTTCCAATCGTTTGCAGCGTGGACCTCAGGCGGTACGAACCGCATCGTCAATCCGCAACGCCGTCGGTCTGAAGTGTTCGGTTCAGAACCGTGTAACAACAGGTCCGAATGCAACGACATCTGTCCAGCTTTCATCTCAAATGGAAAAGGCACGTCTCCATACTGAGAGGCACCATGCACCGTCTGTCCGAGAACGTTCTTTTCCTCAGCCGTGCTACGTTCAAAAGCGATTTGTCCGTGTAGATGCGATTTCGGAATAACCGTCATTGCACCATTTTCGACAGCGGCATCGTCAATAGCAAGCCACACAGTGACGGTCTTGCTCGGAGACAGGGGCCAATAAGAAGCATCTTGATGCCAACTTACCTGCTTAACATCCCCCGGCATCTTGCAAAAGTAGTGTGTCCCCCAACAGATAAGAGTTTCACCGAGCAGATCCTGCACATAATCCAGAATCCTATCCTCTGTAATGAGATCGTGGATACCCGGGCAGCTGGTATGCCATCCATTAATGGAGTAACTATTCATCCCCGCTGCCAACGCTTTCTCCATCAGTTGATCGAAATAGGCGCGGTGTTCCGCCATCTCCGCTTCAGAAAAGACATCTAACGGTGAGATGAATCCTCTTTCATTGAAGTGTTCAATTTGGGCAGATGTTAAGGTCGATGGTTTTTCGTTTTCAACCGGAAAAAACTGTAGTGTTCGATTCAGTTCCGGCATTGCATCCGTAATTGGCATCGGCGCATCCTCTTTTCTCCAAATAGATTAGAAGTTTATATTCTCGGTATGATACCAAATTCGGATATCGGTGTCAATGACGAAAATTCCACTTGACATTTAGGACGAATAAGTTTATATTAACCCAAGTTGCTACGGGCAAGATTTTAGACAGGTATACACTTCATTCTCCGCAGCGTTTTGTAGCGTAAACTTTTAGTTTGCGCATGGAAAACTGACATCTAGTTCACGTTCCTTAAGTCAACCTCACATTATAAAAAATACGAAGAAAAATGGACGAAAAACGAGCCAGTGGACGCTATTATACCCGCGGGAACCCCTTTCAACTAAAACCGTTCCAGACGTGGGCGAAAGCACTTAACCTAAAACAACAGATAGCCTTAGAACCCTTTGCGGGTGCTAAGGACATCCCACAACTCATTGACGCAGCACATCTACGGTGCCGAGATTGGGCATTTTTTGATATAGAACCCGGTGCAAAAGGGATTGTGCAACGGGATACCCTCGCCGACTTTCCGAAAGGGTTCAATGTTTGCATTACCAATCCCCCATGGTTAGCACGTAATTCCGCAACACGCCGTGGGTTACCCTTCCCAGAAGCAACCCGCCATGACGATCTCTACAAATACGCACTTGAGCAGTGTTTGGCGCATTGTGGGTGGGTCGCAGCGATTATCCCAGAAGCGTTCATCCGGAGCGGCCTGTTCCTACCACGACTACGCGACTTCATCTCCTTAGTCCCAGACAGGCAAGATAAAACCAATTACTCCCCTGATAAGGAGAACAACACTTCCTCTTACCCTCCTGATAAGGGGGGCAAGGGGGGTTCAGTTTACCCTCCTGATAAGGGGGGCAAGGGGGGTTCAGCCATGTTTGAAGATACCGAACATCCAGTTGGGTTGGCATTGTTTACGCCGGACGCAACACCGGATGTTAACGTCTGGCGCAACAATCAACGTCTTGGTGGACTCAACGAACTGCGCAGACACCTTCCCCAACCTTCCTCCAATCGTGACATTGTATTTAACGACCCAAAGGGAAACTTAGGACTCATTGCGATAGACAATACCGTCTCCGCCTCCATCCGTTTCTGTCCACCAGAAGAATTGAAAGATTATCCTATCCGTGTTCACTGCCGTTCCATCACAAAAATTGGCGTGCCGTGGCACGTAGACATAGATACACTTAACGCTCGCTTGACAACAATTCGTAAGAAAACCCACGATGTTTTTCTAACAGCATTCAAAGGCTTACGCCGTGATGGACAGTACCGACGACGGTTAGATTGGGCATTGACGCGAGCAATTGTTGACACACAGTAGCTACAACTTGAAACAAACCGGGAATAGAAAAATGAACGTCCAAAAATTGATCTGTATACTCCTACTGATAACACTCATCACCGTTGCGGGGTGCGTCCCCGGCGATGGGAAGCATACTACAGAAAAACCCGCCGGATTCTTTTGGGGCATCTGGCACGGATGGATCGCGCCAATTTCCTTGATTTGGCAACTGTTTAACCCCGACATCCGTCTCTACGAACCCAACAACACAGGATGGTGGTACGACTTCGGATTTTACATCGCTGTGATTAGCGGTTTCGGTGGCATCTCTCTCACACGGCGGAAACGAAAGAAGGTTGTCGTGCAGGACAACAGTAATTCTAAATAGCAATAATCAGAGGGGAATCAAATGCTTAGAACATCACAAATTAACGGCACTGAAAATCGCACTAATAGAGAAAGGAAATAACCCATGAAAGTCTTAGTCATCGGCGGTACAGGCAACATCAGCCGAGGCATCGTCGCCGCCTTGAAAAGCCGAAACCACGAAATCGTCCTGTTCAATCGCGGACAACACATTGATCCACCACCGCCAGATGTTCGCGTCATCCATGGCGATCGAAAAGACCGCGAAGATTTTGAAGCAAAGGTCAGTGCCGAAAACTGGGATGCCGTCATCGACATGATTAGTTTCAACGCAGACGATGCCGTCTCCGCACTTCGCGCATGCCAAGGACGCGTCGGACATTTCGTCCACTGCTCAACAGTGATGACCTACGGACCCCCATTTAGCGGTATCAATCTCCCAGAGACAGCACCTTTGCAAGGCACATCCGGCTACGGACTCGGCAAAATCGAAGCGGATAACCTACTCTTAGAGGCACACGCACGCGATGGATTCCCCGTAACCATCTTCAAACCGTCCTATACACACGGACCCGGTATACCCCTTCATCGGCAAGTCGGTGGAGACGGAAGCTGGATTGACCGACTGCGAAAAGGCAAACCGATTCTCTCTGCTGGCGATGGCTTAAATTATTTTCAGTTCCTGTCATCTCGCGACGCAGGTTTTGCGTTTACAGATATATTGGGGAGATCCGAGGCTTTTGGCGAAATATACAACATCGTCCACCCACAAGCGCGAACTTGGGATGAATGGCACCGTGCAGCAGCGGCAGCACTCGGCGTTGACATAGAAATCGTACATGTCTCACAAGAGACCCTCATCGCAATGGCACCCGAACGGTTCAGCGGGCTACGCGGCAACTTCGGACACACCCAAATCTTCAGTCATGAGAAACTCGCAGCAGTATTACCTGAATTCAGTCCACAAATTCCGGTTACAGAGAGTGTCGCAGAAAACATTGCTTGGATGGATAAACACAACCGTGTTCCAGATAGCGATGCCGACGATTTGGAAGATCAGATTATTGCAGCAGTCCGCAATCTACCCCGTATCCGGTAGCGCAGAGGTAAAGATATGCTAAAAATCAAATCAGCATTAGACTCAAAAATGCTTGATCGCGTCGAGCAGGACCTACGCGAAGATGGTTTCCATATCATCGAAAATGTGATTACTTCTGAAGAAGCAGACGAAGCGCGCGAGACAGTCTGGAAATTGGTCGAAGAAGACATCGCAAACGGACACGACCATAGTTACGGAGATGGTAAAATTCGACGCGTCTGGGCAATCGTCGGGAAAGCACCTATTTTCCGACGGTTTATCCAGCACCCGACCGTCGTCGCAGTCTGGAAACGGATGCTCGGTGAAGATGTCATCGCCTCCACGTTTACAGCAAATATCGTCGGACCCGGCGCACCCGCAGGTGGTTGGCACATCGACTACCCGTATTGGGCGATGCAAGCCCCGTTCCCATCAGGTTCACTAACGGGACAAACCGTTTGGATGTTAGACGACTTCACCGTAGAGAACGGCGCAACGGCGTGTATCCCCGGCTCACACAAAACGCTCCGTCGCCCCGAATTAGGAGAGGCTGAGGGGCTTGAGATGGCGGTTGCTACGGCACCAAAAGGCTCTATCATGTTCACAAACGGCGCAATCTGGCATCAGTCTCGCCCAAACCTAACGGAGGCACCACGTGTCGGACTACTGGGTATGTACAACAGATCGGTCATCTATCCCCAAGAAGATATGCCCCGTCAGCTGACCGATACGGAATTGGTAGGTGAAAGCGACACGCTAAAGCAACTCTTAGGCAGAAATATACCGTTCCGCGATCCAGACCACGGACAAAATTGGCACCGTACGGATACCGGATTCCGCGAAGTATAACGGATAATAGAGTGCTTTGTCAGGCTTGAAATGAGGAGTGAAAACATTGATTCACACGTCCCTTCTTCTTGTAGAAGCGAGTATTTTTGCTTGGGGTGTTTTTGCTTGGGCGTTTCTGCGGATTTCTGCGGATTTCTTCATGCTCGCGATCTTTGTTCTATCAACTTTGATTTGACGAAACAATAGGCAGGTTTCGTCAAATGTTTCACCAGTTTCAAATTTAAGGAGAGCATTTATGCCAATTGTATCTCACGATGTGTTGAGAAAGTTTGTATACGATATCTATCGCGGTGCTGGTGGCACAGAAGAAGACGCGCGTATCGTCAGCGACCACGTCGTCGATTCTAACCTCGCCGGACACGATTCACACGGTGTCATCAACGCACCAAACTACATCGGCAGCATGGAAGGCGGTCCCGCCGCAGATAAAATGGAGATTGTCAGAGAAAGCGGTGCAGCAACCGTCATCAACGCGAACCGCGCACTCGGTATGGTCGCTGCGCGCAAAGCCATGGAAATGGCTGTCGAAAAAGCACAAACCTGCACCATCGGCGCAGTCGGACTACATCAATGCGGACACGCAGGACGGATGGGCGAATACCCACCGATTGCAGCACGTGCGGGGATGATCGGCATCGTCTTACTCAACGGCGGCGGACGGTTCATGCATCCGCACGGTGGCACTTCTCGGAGACTGCCACCCAACCCAATTGCAATCTCAGTGCCTCGTCAAGGTGGCGAACCGCTCCTCCTTGATATGACCCTCAGCGTCGTCGCAGGCGGAAAACTGCTCGTTCAGACCGCACGCGGTGAATCCATACCGGAAGGATGGATGATAGATGCCGAAGGCAAACCGCTTACCGACCCAAACGCCTTCCGCGAACGCCCACAAGATACAGCCGTTATGCCACTCGGCGGTTTCCAGTTTGGGCATAAAGGGTTCGGACTCGGTGTGATGATAGATGCCATCGCTGGTGGACTCTCGTGGGCAGGCTGTAGCCGTGAAAATCCAACACGCGGCGCAAGTGGCATTGTCATGTTCGCAATCAAAATTGAGGACTTCATTGACCTTGCAGATTACGAACAAGAAATTGCGTACCTTGTAGAGTGGGTGAAGTCATCTGCTCGATTGCCCGGTATTGATGAGATTTATGTTCCCGGGGAATTTGAAGAACGGAGTCGTGAGAAACGTCTGCGCGAAGGTATACCGATTGAAGAACCGACGTGGAACCGTCTCGTTGAAGCCGCTGAACGTTTCAACATCGCGGTCCCCAGTTTTTAACATAACCTGAGTTGCCATCTTTGTAGCATAACCTGTTAGGTTGTGCATATTAGGGCGCAGGCTGACAGTCTACACGACAATAACCAACAGGAGAAAGAAAATGCGAATCTACGGTTTGTTTGTTCTGCTTATCGGCATTACGGGGTGCGCTGCACTGAACCAGCCGATCAACGAGATGACAGCATCAGACCTCACTTGTGAGTCTAATCCGGAATTTGTAGACGGTAATCTGGAGACGGAAAGCACATTCGCAGTGAATGGGTTCGTCCGCAAGGCGTACCATCTCCATGAGGGAGAGGGTCGACGACTCGCCTATGCACAACGGCGTTATATAACGCAAGTCGAAGGGCAACGTCGCACAGAAGCAATTATCAAACTCAATGCGCCGACCTATGTCGCCTACGTAGAGGTATATCCAGCATCGCGGCAGATTCCTAATTTCGCAATGATGACAACACTGGACGATCCACCACGCTTCGAGGTCGCCTTTGAACGCGTGGCCGACAAGCAACACAAGGACATAGAAGGACTCAGCCCGGTGCGGTTCCGCATTGAACGAGAAGTACTTTATCTACGAATGAGCGCAGATGGAATTGAAGATAGACAAAATTCCGTCCGCGGCGCAAACGCAAGTGTTGAAATTCCACTCATAGGAGCCTCAATCCGTGAAGTCAAATTTTACGTCCGCGAGACGCTATAACCAAAAAGGAGCAAAACAATGAAGAGATGGATGCTAAGCATTCCATTATTTCTACTATTCAGTGTGGCTGGCTGCACAACACTTCAAGGAAAATCAGGAGTCGCGGGTTTCTCAGAACGTTTATCTTGGCTTCAGGATACCCCTATTGTGGAAATTACATCTTCACAACTGACCTGTGAAACCCATCCCGAGATAGTAGACGGCAACTTGGAAACAGTTGGGACTTTTGACGTCCAAGGATTCTTGAGAAAACAGTATCGGATTGTGGATGATAACCGCCGCGACCCCGATATTGGTGGGTATAGAACAAAGTTCGAGGGAACAACCCGATGTGAACTTGTCATAAAACTCGAAAAACCGATGTACGTGAGTACGGTTGAGATATATCCCGCATCGCGCATCCCCAATTTAGCATTGAGTACAACATTGGAAGAATCAGCATCTCACCTCGGACAATCCGGTAGAGGTTTCAAACCTGTGCATGATAAACAACATCAAAACGTAGAAGGCGCAAAACCCGTTAAATTCCAAGTTGGAAGGCAAGTCCTGTACCTGCGCGTGACGGCAGGCGCATTAGAAGACCAGCAAAATGCAGAACGGTTTGAACATCAAGAAATTGATATTCCCTTGAAAGGGGCATCAATTCGTGAAGTCAAACTCTATGGAAAACAGTCCTCATAGAATCTGCATCTGACGAAGAAGGGAAAAAATGAAACTACAAGTGTTCAGCGTTCTATTCGCACTGCTGTTCGGTGTGCTCGGATGCGCTATGCTTCAAGAGCCACCCATCGTGGAAATTTCGACTTCGCGCCTCATCTGTGGTCAAAACCCCAAAATGGTAGATGGCGATTTGGAAACAGTAGGTATTTTCAAAACAGAAGGTATTATCCAAAAAGGACTCGGACGCAGCCGACAATATCAGCGTCAAGTGATTGGCAGCCCCAAAACGGAAACGTTGATAAAACTCGACGGGCCAACCTATATTGCCTACGTTGATGTTTATCCTGCCTCAATCATTCCTCGTTTCGCTTTGGATATCACTACCGAGGAAAATCTGTCGAACCGGTCCCTGACGTTTGAACCCATCAAAGACAAACGCGGTGAAAAAATCAAAGGCGAACAACCTGTTAGGTTCCAAATTGGGCGGAAAATTCTCTATTTACGGTTGACGGCTTACGCATTAGAAGACCCAGAAAACGTTGGAGTATACAGCGAGGCCAATATCAGAGGAATGACGGATGCGCTCAAATCGAGGGAGGCAAACCCAGAAGCAATTAAGAGGCTGCAACAACAGTGGGATAGGCAGAAACAAAAGGGAGTCATGCAAATTGACCTCAAAGGTGCTGCGATCCGAGAAGTGAAATTCTACGGACGATAATAAAAGTACTTGACTTTTGTCGTCAGAGATTATACAATAGAAACAATCTAATGGCTTGCGCAATTGGCGCAACGCCTGAAATTTGACTTTTTTGCGGACTTGTAGTAGGTTAAACGGAGTATCCAGTTAGCGTGGAACCCATAAGTTTCACATATCAAAAAAACCGGAGGATTAGAATCCGATTGCAAAAACAAGCATTGAAGGGTGTTCCCATACAGAGCAACGCTGAAGTGCAAGCCCTCTTCGGACAAAGCGATGCCTTCTTAAAAATCATTGAAGACGATTTCGATGTACGCGTTGTTTTGAAAAGTGATAGCATCGCTGTCATTGGTGAAAACGTCACAGAGGTTAACCGCGTGACGACGGTTATCGAGTCGCTACTTCACCGCATCCGGAAAGGAGAACGCATTCAGGCAACCGATGTAAACTATGTTATCCGTGCATCGGGTGTTGGTGAACAAGGCAACTTAGGTGAAACCGGTGCCGAGTCGATTCCCGTATTCTCAAAACGCGGGGTCATTCGTCCCAAAACCGCCGGTCAAAAAAGGTACGTTGAAGCAATCAAACACAACGACCTCGTTTTCGGTATCGGACCCGCGGGAACAGGTAAAACTTATCTCGCTATGGCAATGGCTGTCTCCGCACTCAAAAGCGGACAGGTGAGTCGTATCATCTTAACACGACCCGCTGTTGAAGCCGGTGAGAAACTCGGATTCTTGCCCGGCGATATTGCCGAAAAGGTACATCCATACCTGCGTCCCTTATACGATGCCCTCTATGATATGATGCCACCAGAAACACTCGACAAATATATTGAGCGAAACGTTATTGAGGTCGCACCTATCGCCTTCATGCGAGGCAGGACCCTCAACAACTCGTTCGTCGTCTTAGATGAAGCACAAAACGCAACCATCGAACAGCTGAAGATGTTTCTCACACGCCTCGGTTTTGATTCAAAAGCTGTAGTCACCGGCGACATTACGCAGACAGACCTGCCGACACATAAGGTCTCAGGACTCGCAGACGCGCAGGAAGTGCTCTCCGGAATCAAAGGCATCGAGTTTATCTATTTCTCAAAAGTTGACGTTGTTCGACATGAATTGGTCCAACGCATCGTCGAGGCTTATGAGCAGGCATCACCACAGAACACAAGACGCAACGGCGCAAACCCGTCAGGTAGGTCCAGCAAAGAAGGATAGCCGTTTTGATTGGCATTACGAACGCGAGTCGCAATATCACTTTTGATGTGGAAATCATTTACAGGGCAGTGCATGCGACTCTAAAGGCACACAGCGCAGAAACTTGCGAAGTCAGTGTCCTCTTAACTGATGATGCCGATATAAGACAACTCAACCGAGATTACCGCGGTATTGATGCACCAACGGACGTACTGGCGTTCGCAATGCGCGAGGGTGAAGATGGCAACCTGAATCCAAACCTACTCGGAGACCTCGTTATTTCCCTTGAAACCGCAGCGCGACAAGCCACAACAAAGGATAACCTCAGTCAAACTTGCGGTAACCTTGAAACCGAAGCAGCACTCCTCGCAGTACACGGCATGCTACATCTGCTCGGATACGACCATCAAACACCAAAAGAGGCTACAATTATGTTTGAGAAACAGAACGCCATTTTTTCCTTACTGGAGGAACCTAAGCATTATTGTCCGTAGTAGGCTCTTGATATCTGCAAAATCGACACGTCTACAGGGGGTGTGATCTTACGTTTGGACGACCTACACCTTGCCATCAAACTCGTTAGCTTAAGTATACTTTTAATTCTCAATGCGCTGTTCTCGGCCGCCGAGGCGTTGCTTGCTCGGTTAACGCGGAACGATATCCTCAAATTCGCTGAGGAAGGTGGAAAACGTTACGAAGTCCTTACCTCACTACTGCATAACCCACGCCGCTATTCGCTCACGATTATCACCGCAAAAACGATTCTGATAGTGGTTAGCGTCATGGTGTTTATGACGTTCTGGAAATATCCAGCGGCAAACGCCGCACTTGCTGCCGTCTGCTTGGTCATCTTTACTGAACTGTTCCCGAAAAACTACGTACAGGGCAGCACGGGCGATGCAACAATTCAAGCACTCAGCGTGCTTCGAACCGTCTATTGGGGCGGATTTCTGGTGCTAATTCCCCTGAATTTCGTCGCGAATCTCCTCATTCGCGTCTTCGGAGGTAAGGTCACCTCCGCACAAGACAGCCTTGTAGCACCAGAGGTCTTAGAAGCACTTGATAACGTCGCCGACAGCCAAGAAATCTTAGAACCCGACGATCGGGAAATGATTGCCCGAATTTTAGATCTACCCGACAAAGTCGCACGAGAAATTATGGTCGCAAGAACCGACATGGTCTGCCTCGAAGTCACGACACCGGGGGACGAAGTCCTACAAACAACCATCACATGCCGACATACCCGGATCCCCATTTACGAAGAAACTATCGACCGAATCATCGGAATTTTGCATGTTAAAGATATGCTGGGTTGCTGGGAGGAAGACAAACCCATCAATCTAAGAGAACTTATCGTCGATCGAACGCCTTTCTTCACACCAGAAAGCAAGAGTATTTCCGAACTCTTTCGAGAACTTCGCGCACATAAACAGCATATCGCTATCGTCGTAGATGAATACGGGGGCACCGCTGGGATTGTGACATTAGAAAATATCATCGAAGAAATTGTCGGCGAAATCCACGACGAAGACGAAATCGATGAAGAAGATACATATATCCAGATGGACACCAATACCTATTCGGTTGATGCACGGCTGAATCTTATCGAATTAAACGAAAGACTCAGCACAGAACTTGAAGCAGAAAATATTGATACAATCGGTGGGTTCGTTGTAGATTACCTCGGACGCGTCCCAGAACAGGGAACGCAATTTACATACCGAGGTATCCGATTTACCATACTTGAGGCGGATGAACGACGTATCCAAAGAATTCATATCAAAGTCCCAAACAGCAACAATGGTGGTGGCTCTTAAACATTATCGAAATTAATTTGACAACTCTCAATAAGCAAGGTATAATTAAATACAAGAACGGGGCGTAGCGCAGCCCGGCTAGCGCGCCTGCTTCGGGAGCAGGAGGTCGGAGGTTCAAATCCTCTCGCCCCGATTCTATCCCTTCACAGACAACGCATTTATACCTAAAACCATGGCAGCCCAAAAGACAGAAGCGATTGTCATTCGCACCTTACCCCTGCAAGAATTCCATAAAATCATTACCTTCTACACACCCGACTTCGGGAAGGTCAAAGCGGTTGCCTACGGTATAAAAAGCCCAAAAAGCCGTCTCGGCGGCAGTTTAGAACTCCTCAATTACGGAACACTTCTCTTTCAACATCGCGAAAATCGAGAATTGCAGAACCTCACCGACTTCAATCTGCTCGACGGCTTTGATGCAATCCGTTCTGACTTCACACGCATCACCTACGGATGCTACTTCGCTGAACTTGTCGACAGCATCGCATCAGAAGGTATCGCGAACCCTGAAATCTTCGATCTCCTCCGAACCACCTATCAATTTTTCGTCCATGCTGATGACATCCCCTTACTCGCGAGAGGTTTTGAAATCAAATTTCTGGACCGCGCGGGCTACGGACCTGAACTCGCACGGTGTGTTCATTGCGGCTCAAATGTAAAAGGCGCATCTACTGATGGAAAAAGTAAAGCAACAAATCCGTTCGGCATCGCCTTTAGTATCCGCTACGGCGGTGTGCTTTGCAACGGTTGTGAAAATCGAGACGGTGCCGCCTTTACAATCGCACCCGGCAGCCGTGAACTGCTAAGGATGCTTCGGAAATCTGAGTGGGAACGATTCAATCGAATCCGCGCCTCTACCCGAAACCATCAAGAGCTGAAACGTGTACTTGGAAGCTTCATTGAATACCATACCGAACGGAACTTGAAAAGCCTCAGATTTATTGAGAATGTTTTGTAGGCATTCAAACAACATTGCAACTCAGTTTTCTTGATTACCTACAGGCTTACGCAATATTAACAATTTGACATTGTGGATGGATAAATGTATAATTCCACATTAGATCATCTGTTTTTTAATATATGATATTTATTCTTTATATTGGCTATATTGGCTTAAAATGAATTAGAGTTTGAACCATCTGTAGGAATTAACGTGCGCAAAGCAGAAAAATCCTAAATCAAGAGGATATAGGAGCCAAAATATTCAGAACCTATCATTATCTATAAGGAGTTATAAAATTGAAAAAATATAACCCGTTGCAGACTTTCAGTGGTAAATCTTCGAGAACTGTAAAGTTCACCAAAATAGTCCCCCTTTTAATCGCTGTCATCTATGTTATAACAGCAGTTTCTTTCGACGTTCACGCGGCGATCACCGGGAAGATTGCGGGGGTAATCACCACTGAAGCAACAAACGAGCCACTCGCGAACGTCACAGTAACAATCGTCGGAACAAGCAGCACCGCAACAACAAACGACGCTGGCTACTACGTGATGACTAACATCCCACCCGGCGATTATGACGTAAAAGCGGAATTAACGGATTACGGACCTGAGACCGTGGAGGGTGCGAAAGTACTCGCTGGACTCACCACAACCCTAAACTTCGCTTTGAAGACTTCCGAAGTTGTTACGCTCGAAGGAATAACGGTAACAGCCGTCAAACCGCTAATCAAGCGGGACGTTACGCAGACAACCCGAATCATCGAATCAGAAGACATTGAGGCGATGCCCCGCGATACGGTCAACGGTATCCTACAGACACTACCTGGGGTGGCAGTGCTAAACTCCACTGGCTCAACGCATGTTCGCGGCGGCAGGTCCACAGAGATCAGATACCTCATTGACGGTATCCCGATTAACGATCCAATCGGCAGAAGTTTGGGCTTGAGTATTGGTACAAACTCCCTCGAACAAATAGAATTCATCACGGGTGGATTCAACGCCGAACACGGCGACGCACAATCGGGTATTGTTAACCTTATCACGAAAGTTGGAACGAGTAAATTCTCGGGTAGGGTCCGCTATCGAGTTGGACAATGGGGAACACATCACGGCGACCCTTTATACGGTCCGTGGTTGGATCCAGACAACGGATTCCGTCCGGTGGCTCTTTCACCCTTCAGAGGTATCTTCATCGGTCAACCTTACGACTATCAAACACCGTATCGCGGACAGCCTGTTACAGTTGAAGAGTTAGCGGAACGTGAAGGCAACGACCAGATTGTCTTTACAGAGATTTTTCCCGGCGTGTATGCCGATAGGACTGAAAACCCGCTGCAACCCGTGATAGACCCCGAAACGGGTGCACCGCAAGTCTATGAGGAGACGGGCGAAGTCATCATGGCACCCCAACCCTACAAGGACGCTGACGGCACTGTTATTGACTATGAGAAGAAACAGGTTACCTTGTTAGATGGCTATATCGTGGATCTGGAACAGTACAGTGGATTGTTCAACGATACGAAAAACTACGATCTCTCTCCAAGCCACATCGGTGAATTCGCACTCAGCGGACCGATATGGGGAAACCGATTAACCTTCTCCGCCTCCAGCCAGATAAGTCGGAATAATAGCTTTCTACCCAATAGCACCGGAACAGGATATATCTTCCAAGGTAAACTGAAGTTTGAAGTAACTCCGAGTATTAAACTTACCGCAGGTGGACTCTTCAATCGTAGGGAAAGCCAGTCCTATGGTGGTTCGCTACGTTTCTGGCCCAGTGCAGTGCCAGAGTCAAAATCGGACGCGCGGAATATATCCGTCCGCCTTTCGCACAATATTAACTCCGGCACTTTCTATACATTGACGCTCGGACAATTCCATCGCTCTTCCGAGGCGAATCAACCCGGAAAAGTGTGGGACCCCTTAGATAAAACGTTTGATGAAAACGCTTGGGATCCTGAAAAGTCGTTTGAGCAGAATCAAGAAGAAGGCAGAATCAGAAACCCACCTCAACAAGCATATAATGATACAACCTACTTCGTTGCAGGAGATAACAACTCTTGGGGGGCCAGTAGTGCCACAACCTCAATAGCGAGAGCCGATTTTGCCAGCCAGCTTACCGCAAATCACCTGATTCAGACAGGGGTCGAGTTCTTGGGATATGAACTCTATAACCTTGGCGCGACAAATTACGGAAGCTCCAACCTCTATATGGAGTTCTACGATGTCCAACCGCAATCCCTGAGTATGTATATCCAAGACAAGATGGAATATGAAGGCATGATTGTCAACGCCGGATTGCGATACGATCTATATAGTCCAGACGGCATCTCACCAGCGGATCCCTTGGATCCACTCGAACTGAATGACGACGGCACAATCAAACTGGACAAAAGCACCTATAAAGTCGGTTTACCGATTATCAAAGATCCGGTTGAGGCTTCTAACAAACACATGATCGCACCCCGTCTCGGCATCTCCTTTCCGGTTACTGAGAGGTCGAAGTTGCACTTCACGTACGGACATTACTACCAGATTCCACGAGGCGATGACCTCTACGAAAACCTCAGTTTTGACATGCGTGGTGCCATCCGAAGAAGGGGCAACCCTGACCTGAATCCAGAGAAGACCATCGCCTACGAAGTCGGGATAATCCGACAATTCACTGACGACTTAACGATAGACATCACTGGGTTCACTAAGGATATTGATAGACTCGTCAATAGTGTACACGTTGACATTACCAACGATTATAGCTACTTCCTTAACGGTGAATTCAACGATAGGCTCCACGGTATCTACGGGCGGGTTCAAGGATTTGAACTCACGATTCGCAAGTGGCGTACAGCAGAGAATCGGGTTTCGGGACTGCTGAGTTACACCTATTCCGTCGCAAAAGGGAAAGGCTCCAGTCGAAATTTGGGCTACCTCACCTACTACCGGCAACAGCCCGACGTAACAGAAAGTCACCCGTTAGCGTGGGATCAGCGTCATATCCTTTCTGCCCTCTTGGACATCCAACTGCCCCTTGATTCCGCTGTCAACCTTGTCGGTCGATACGCCAGCGGTTTGCCCTACACACCGAATCCGAGAGCACCCGTCAAACCCGACATAAACTCAAAGCGTTACCCATCGACCTATAACGTTGACGCGCTCTTTAGCAAACGGAGTCGGATTGGTGGGTTGACCTACACCTTCTTTGCGGACATCCGCAACATCTTCAACACGAGAAATTTGGACGATATCCTTGATGCGGTGACTTACGACCGGTACGGCATCCCGCTCACCAGCCAGAAACATTCACACCCCCTATCGTGGAGCTCCCCGAGGTTGATTATGATGGGGGTAAGTTTGGATTTTTAGTTGAATAATACCATCTCTAAAGGTTTATGTCGCATTAACCATACTGGACACCCCGGCCCGGGTAGGTGCGGTTTCCCAACCGCACCGGGCATCATTGAAAAATAGGAACCCTTTTAAAAGGAGTCAAACAATGCGGATGCAAGAAATCGCAGAAGCCATAAAAACGTTAAGTCCGACTGATCGGGATCACTTACGAAAACTATTGAAAGAGCAAGACGAAACCGATAAACTAGAAGTATTTCATCAAGTGCTACTGTCGAAAGGCTTAGTTAAAGAAGTGAAAAAGCCTCATGTCCCTGACACGATTAAACGCCAACTCATTGAGGTCAAAGGGAAACCTGTCTCACAAACAATTGTTGAGGAGCGGAAGTAGGTGGTGATCTACTATATGGACAGTAGTTTTCTTGTTAAACGTTACGTCAATGAAATTGGTTCAGAATGGGTTCTCAGCATCACTGACCCCGCTGCAGGAAATGAGATTTACACTGTCCGCATTACAGGTGTTGAGGTTGTTTCTGCTGTCTCGCGACGGAAACGGGCCGGCACGATTATCCCTGCTGATGCCGCGATGGTAATCGCTACCTTGAAAAATGACTTACTGAACGAGTACCAGATCATTGAGGTGACCGAGCAGCTGGTGAATCGGGCGATGACCTTAGCTGAAACTTATGGTTTACGCGGTTTTGATGCGGTGCAGCTCGCAGCGGCATGCGAAGTTCAGGCACTTTGTATCGCAAGTGGTATTCCATCGCTTTCTTTTCTCTCTGCAGATAAAGTGCTCAACGCCGCAGCTACCGCTGAAGGACTATCAGTAGATGATCCAAATACCTACCTTTAAAAAGGAGCTGGTACGCTATAAGAAAGAAAACTTTTGAAACTTCACTGACGATAGGAAGGAAAATATTGAAACTTCAAAAAACAATACCACTCTCATCAATCTACACGCGAGAAGAAGATTTTTCTAAGGATCTTGCCGATACCCTTGATGCACTCAGGATCGGAAATTTTGAGGATGTGGAAACAGAAGCCAGAGTCGGCACGCGCAAGGCGGACATTGTCGCTGTCGGGGAAGATGGGACGCTTGTAGTCGAAAACCAATTCGGCAAAGCAGATTGGGATCATTGGGGCAGACTCGAAGCTTACGCACGTTTGAAAGAGGCAACGGTGGCTGTGCTGATTGCCGAGAGTTTTGAGGAATTAATGATTGTCACATGTAGACTGCGTGACGAAGACAGTAACATCGATTGGTATCTCATTCAGGCGCAAGCAAATTCACACGAGGAACTTTCCTTTCACCACGTCGTTGGACCTGCAATAGATATCCAAACTGAGAGACAAGCGAGACCTAGAGAGAATGAATTCTGGGCACCGATTCGTCAAGGTGAATACGGCGATCTATTCTCAGGAAATCCTATCTCTGTCGGTACCAATTGGGTTTCAAGAACTATCAATGGTATACGATTATGGTTGTGGCTCACTTCAAAGCGGTGCTATATTCGACTGTGGTTCACGGGAGAAAACAGAACGGAACGCAGGGAGGCTGTTATGGAACTATTCTCAGAATTAGAATATGAATACAAGGATACCTCTCAAACCGCAATAGTCGTGTTCCCTATCCTTCATAAAGGTGAAAACGATCGCGAGGATTGGGATGAAATCCGCGAGAAATTAGTCGCCATGGGCACCGACATCTACACTAAAATTAGCGAATCTAACTTATAGCAGTGTGATTTGGATAAAGCATTTTTGTAGCGTAAACTTTCAGTTTGCGCCACCCAAATATCTCTATAGAAAATAACTTGGGTTATAGAACAGAATTGATGGATTATATCACCACAGAAGCCAGTATCAACGATGTTGACACCATGGTCAATGTGACCATTTCAAAGTTTCGAAGACGCTTTCAACAAGTCGTTCTACCTAAAAAAATTGTTGTAAGTTTTACAAACCCGGAGAAAGGCAAGGTAAAAAATGAAGAATCAAACTTTTACAGCAAGTATCTGGCGAGAAGATAACTGGTTTATTGCCCAGTGTTTAGAGGTTGATATCGCAAGTCAAGGTGAAAGTGAAGAAGCAGCTTTAGTCAACTTATCAGAAGCACTGGAACTGTACTTTGAGCCGCCTCAACCAAGTTTTAAACCAGCAATTCGGAAATTTGAGGCGAAAGTCAGTGCCGCTTAAACCACTTCCGTATCGTCAAGTCAGGCGTAAATTGGAGAAGGCAGGATTCACAATTGTGAGCCAGCGAGGTAGTCACATAAAGTTTGTCCGAAACAACAGGAGTGAGACTCGGACAGCAATTGTTCCACATCATCGGGAGATTTCGATCGGTTTGTTGCGAAACATTTTACGTCAGGCAGGATTAACGCCGAGTGAATTTGAAAGACTTTAACAATTAATTCCAAGACATAATAGATGAATTTCGCCAGAGCCAGTTTAAAAAGCGAATCGACACGCATAAAAATTATCCTAATCTGTATCCTAATCGCCTCTGGCGCTCTGGTATTGCGGAACGTCGGACACAGCGGGATCACCTATTGGGACGAAGGGTTTCACGCCGTCGTCGCACGGAATTTGACGAAACATCCGCTCAAATTCACGCTCTACGACCAACCGTGGCTCCCTTACGACTACAAAGGGTGGGGCGAGAACCATATCTGGCTCCATAAACCGCCTGTCGCCATGTGGAGCATCTGGATCTCGCACCTTGTTTTCGGCATCAACACATTCGCGCTTCGGCTGCCTTCAGCAATTAGCCTCGTTGTGACGACGTGGTTGACGTTTCGGATCGCATCAGACCTTTTTGATAAACGGACAGGACTCATTGCCGCGTTCCTCATCGGTTTCAACCCGTTTCTGTTCGAGTCTGTTCACGGTTATCGCTATTCAGATCATATTGACATCGCCTTGCTACTTTGGGTCCAGGTCTCATGTTGGTTCTTACTCCGGGCAATTCGCACTGGAAAACGGAGGAATTATATTTTATCAGGCGTTACGATGGGGATCGCCTATCTATCTAAAAGTTATCTCGCACTCATCACTTTCGGCATCACCCTTGTCGTCTGGTGTGTCGCCTGGTATACTGGGCGACGTAATTCGAGATCCAAAGATCGCAGCCCAAGCATCGCGCCGGGCGGATATACGGAAAGGTCCGGGAAAACCTCAAGCCCATCTGACCGAACCGCAAGGAAAATTAAAAAAAGGGACATTGGCGTGCAACTCTTGGCAGCACTCGCGACAGTCGCACCGTGGATTATCTACTGCTTAATCTATTATCGCAAAGAATTCTTATGGGAACACAAACGCGTCCTCGACCACCTGAACACCGATGTCGAAAGTTGGGGAGCAAGTTGGGATCGACCCCTGTTTGACTATATGCCACTGTTCTATCCGTTGTTTTACGCCGCCCTTGTCGCTGCGGTTCTATGTCTATTAGTGGTTATGTTCAGACGCTGGAACTTAGCCGAACTCTTTGTATTAGCGTGGGGCATTGGGGTCATCGTCCCGCACACACTCGCAGAGACGAAAACACCATCAGCGACAATGATTGCTGTGCCACCGTTACTCATCTGCTTGGCAGCAGTTATCAGTCGCGCATGGCAACGAAGGGATTGGATTTATACCGCAATTTGGTGCGCCGGAATGCTGGCAATTACGATTATCTCCGGCGGACGCACTTTGGTCAAGGGGCGAGACCAATTCGATGGACTCAAAAAAATCGCGCCCTTCATTGAGACAAATTTCTGGATTGTTGAGCAGTTGATTGGATTTGGTGTGCTATTGGCAATTTTCGCAGGGGTGTATATGCTAATCCGAGCGCACAACTTACAAAGGTGGATATGGCTTGGGCTTCGCACAGTGGCTCTGATAATCGCACTGTTCTATGCTGGGTATTACGTGCATGCCGCATACAAGGTCACAGAACGGAATTATAAGGTGCCTTTATATGAAACAAGCGGTCGAAGTCTTCAACGAGAAATGCCAAAAAATGCCTGCTTTTTTCTTGACGATGAACGCGTTGGTGCGCATTTCGATTTGATGTATTACGCCGATCGGTCAACATATCAGATTTATAACAAGCACATGAAAGAGCCACGCGATTTCAAGAACCAAGCCGAAATAGCACGTGAAGCGGGCGCGATTCCATATCTCTTTTCTGTCAAAGACACAGATTATAATTACCCGCTGTTCACTGAAGGTGAAGCGGACCTCGGAAATGGAAAAACGCAACCGTATCGGGTTTTTGAGATTACAGAAACTCAATGATTAGATGAATGGCAAGTTGTGAATTACAGTTTAATATTTATAGGACTTACGCAGAATGCTCTTTTGTAGCATAACCTAATCAACGGTATGAATGCCTTAGGGCATTCCCCGAGGTTGTGCATCCAAAACATCTATGTTTGTCCAAGCGTTTCCATCTAATACAATGCCTTACAGTCAAAATTGCGTAAGTCCTGATTTATATGAGAATTATATCACGCAGTGCTTTAAGAGAATTTTGGACAAAGCATTCCGATGCTGAAGGCCCCCTTCAAGCGTGGTATGCTAATGTGAAACGTGCCAATTGGAAGACACCATCGGATGTCAAAGCAATTTACCGAAATGCCAGTTTCATTGGAAACAACCGAGTCGTATTCAATATCAAGGGGAATTCCTATCGTTTAGTAGTGGCAATGAATTATCAACATGGCATTGTTTACATCCGATTTGTTGGGACACACCAAGCCTACAATAGAATTAACGTCGCTACAATCTGAGGTAACAACAATGGAAATTAAACCAATTAAAACCGAAGCGGATTATGAAGCTGCTCTCAAGGAAATAGAACAGCTTTGGGGATCGAATTACGGTTCACCAGAGGGGGACAAACTCGATGTGCTTGTTACGCTGGTAGAAGCCTATGAAGAAGAGCATTATCCTATTCCACCGCCAGATCCTATTGAAGCAATCCTTCACTACATGGAGAATCAGGGTTTATCTGAACACGACCTTGAACCTTATCTTGGATCGCCCCCTTGTGTCTTAGAGGTCTTGAACCGGCAACGCAGTTTGTCTCTGGACATGATTCGGAAATTGCACATGGAACTTGGAATACCAGCAGATATTTTAGTGCAACCTTATGCCTTACAAACGGCTTTATGAACATCTTTAATTTTTACCAGAATCATTTCTTGACTACATTTTCCAGTAAGAGCGATTTGTTATTGCAACATTCAATAAATATATGAGGTGAACGTAAACTATGAAATTATTACGATTTATATGTATATCTACAATTTTCGCCCTCGCCACCCTATCGGCAAGCGCACAAGTGGATTGGAAAGCACTCGATGTAGGCAATCTATCGTCTGCTATCTTTAACACCGGCGTCGTCGGATATCCCAGTAACCCCACCGCCAATCCCTCAGGATGGTGGCCCGCGGGAACAAACGATTCCTACATCTTTGAAGGCGATATCTGGATCGGTGCCAAAAAAGGCGGTGAAGTCGCTGTCTCTGAAGCAGATGGCAGACAAAGCGAAATTTGGCCCACCGATGATGTACCGGAAGTCGTTTCAGACAAGCCCGGAATGACCACAAAAGGAACACCAACAAGTCAATCCATTTTTTTCAAATGCTCTGATATGAATCCCGATGCAAATAAAGGCACAATTCTCGGATTAGAAATTGAAGTCAATGGGTTCCAATGGAGTTACGCGCCCCTCTACGATTTCTTCATTCTTGAGTATAAGGTCACAAACGTCGGCGGCGATACCCTCGAAGATCTGTTTATGGCGTTTCGCTATGACGTTGACATCTCCAGTAACGAAACAGGCACAGCAAGTTACTCCGCCGATGATTTTGTCGCTCTGGATCAGACACCAGATGCCCTCAATCCAGTAGACCATCCCAACCGTTATCTCTCTTACGGATTCTCCAACGCCTCCGCACCCGGTTACATCGGTTTACGAGTCTTGGACGCATACCTCGGAGAGCATCCAGCGGATCCCGGCATAAAAATCCCTTTCACCGCACATAAACGGATTACGATCTCTACAGACCCGTCAACCGATGCTGAGATGTACGCACTCATCAGCACCCCCGGCGTTGAACCGCTTCCAGCAAACTACGACGACCAACGCTTCATACAATCTTACGGACCCGTCGAATCCTTTGCCCCCGGAGACTCCTTCAATATCATCATCGCCGTAGCGATCGGTGAAGGACTCGCTGGGCTACAAGCCTCCGCCGACTGGGCACAGAAACTCTATGATGACGGCTACGTCGCACCCGCACCGCCGCCTTCGCCGCTGGTAACCGCGTATCCCGCTGATGGACAAGTAACCCTCGTCTGGGACAGCGACGGACGTTGGGTTGATGCAGGTGCCAGCAAAAGCATCGAAGAATATGTTGACGCGACCGACCCCGAGAAAATCTTTGAGGGATACCGAGTCTACAGGCGTGATGTCGCTTATGATGAAGCTACTGGGAACCCCGTCGAAGATTGGACGATGCTGATGGAATTCGATAAACCGAGTGCCACCGGTAATTTTTTTACAGTCTCACACGTCGGTAAGCAATCGGATGCCACCATCGAAAATATGGGGGATGAACCCTTCTTCGCCGATTTCTTTAAAAGTGCGGTTTACATGATCAAATTCAACTCCAGCACCAGTTTTGAAATCATCAATACGACACTATGGGAAGTTATGGCGTATAATCCGGCATTCCCAGGAAATGGCGGCGGGTATGCCATTATTCAAGATCCTGACACGTTTACACCCTATCCCGATGGAACATATCAGTCCGGTGCTTTAATGTATTTTGGCGGGCTTTATGTAACAATCACTGACGGCCCCTCAGGACCACCTGTCGCTGGCGACATCTTCCGCGTCGTTTCCACGCCTTCACAAGCACTCGGTGAAGACGCAGGCATCAAGAACTTCTACACCGACGCAGGCTTAACGAACGGACTCGAATACACCTACGCCGTCACCTCCTACGATACAGGCAACCCTAAAGCAGGACTGATCGCAATGGAGAGCAGTCAGATTGAGACGATGGTCCATGTTGTACCGCGCCCGCAACCTGCTGGATACCGAGAACCGACTGCGGATATAGAACAGCAAGGGCAAGGGAGTGTTACTATTGAACCGATGGTACTCGCACCCAATAAAATCACAGGAGACCAATATAAAATCGTCTGGTACGGCGCGAAACAGACAGGTCCCGGCGCATACATTACGGGACCCGGTTATCAACCCCCTGCCTATGAGATCGTCAACACAACGACAAATCAAACCGTCGTCGAGAAACAATCATTTGACTGGTATGATCCCCTTCATCAAGCAGCCGTTGAAATCCTTTCCCCGATGTTCGATGGGGTCGTTTTGAAAATAGCAGGGGTTGACGTGTCCTACGGACACCCAGACGAAAATCCGATTAACGATGTCAAATTGACAGCAGGCACCGTGACGGGGTGGGAGGTAATCATTCAATCCCCAGGGGTCGGTGAGAACACATGGCCGAACGTCTTTTGGGCAACCTACTATCGTCCCCACACCTACTCGATTACGTTCGTTGACGATACACACGTCAAGGTAGTGGACGAAGACAACGGCGAAGAAATTCAATTCAACGATCAGCGCGCCGAGGGATACGCCATCCTAACGGGTACGGGTTGGCGTGATGAATACGTCCCAGCTGAAACGCCAGGATTTTTCCGGATTTACATTCGGGGCGGATATGTCTTTATAAAAGACCCGAACGCTGAAATCTCTGAAGGGGATGTCTTCACTGTCGAAATGGGAGGCGTCAGCGCACCACGGGACGGTGACCAATCCCTTCTAAACACAAAAGGGGAAACGCTGTCTCCTGAAGACATTGAGGCGGATCTCGGTAAAATCCGGGTCGTCCCAAATCCCTATTTCGTCACGAACAGGGTGGTACTCTCGGAAGGAACGGACAAGATCTTCTTCACACACCTGCCACCGCGCTGCACGATTCGGATCTACACATTGGTAGGCGAATTGGTCCGAGAGATTGAGCATGAAAGCATTGCCCCCTTTAATCCAGACGAACGCTTGGCACAAGGCGACAAGGGCGGAACAGCATCTTTTGAACTCCTCAATCGCTACAATCAAGCTCTCGCAAGCGGTGTTTATATCTATCATGTTGAAGCCCGAGACGAAACTGACACGGTCGTCGGAAACAAAATCGGCAGATTCGCCATCATTCGATAAATGGAGAACGCAATGCGATACATAATTTATACATTTTTATTTTCACTTCTTTTCCTATGGGTTGTCCCCAGCGATGCCACAACCAATGTCGGCACAGCCGGTGCACAGTTTCTAAAAATCGGTCCCGGTGCACGCGTAGACAGTCTCGGCGGCGCATTCGGAGGACTCGCTGACGACGTAACCAGCATCTACTGGAACCCAGCCGGCATCAGCCAACTCGATAAAATCAGTTTCTCAGATACGCACACAATCTGGCTCGCCGACCTCCGCTACAACTATCTCGCCTTCGCCACGCCAATAAAAAATATCGGCACCTTGGGCGCGAGCGTTACATTCCTCAATGTGCCTGAGACGGAAATCACTACGTTGGCAAAACCCGACGGCACAGGTCTCTGGTATTCTGCTTACGATACCGCTGTTTCACTGGCGTTCGCTCGACAACTCTACGCAACGGAATCTGGGGTCAAACTCTCGGTCGGTATCAACGCCAAATACATCCACCAGCAGATCCACCGGGAAAGTGCCAGAGGTGTCGCCATTGATGTCGGCACGCTCTACCATACTGGCTGGCGGAGTCTACGTATCGGGATGTGTTTCTCGAACTTCGGACCGGAGATGCGCTTCAGCGGCCCCGATCTGGAGAGCGGTGCTGAAGTCGCAGGCGACCCACGGATTGCCGACTACCGTCCGTTCCCAGACACAACAAACCCAGCGCGGAAAGCAGCGTTAGAGACTATCGAGTTTCCGCTGCCCTCTAACTTCAGGCTCGGCATCGCCTATGATATTATTGACACCGGCGACAATCTCCTTACGCTTGCGCTCGATGGAAACCATCCCAACGACAACAGTGAACGGTTGAACATCGGTATGGAATACTGGTACAGAAAAATGGCAGCAATTCGTGGGGGTTACAAATTCCGACTCGGAGAAGACCGCACAGACGATGAAGAAGGACTCACACTCGGCTTAGGCATCCACCTAAACCTCGGCAAAAGAATCCTCTCCCTCGATTACGCCTACGCCGACTTTGGACGCTTACAGCAGACACATCGGGTGAGTATGGGACTACAGTTCTAAGGACATCAAATATGACAGACAAACCGAACATCGTTTATCTTCTTGCTGATCAGATCCGGGCGTGTTCGTTGCCCGTGTATGGCGACACACAGATTGAAACACCCCACATCGACCGCCTCGCACAAGAAGGCACCGTTTTTTCAAACGCAATCGCCACCGCACCCGTCTGCACCCCCTATCGTTCCATGCTACTCACCGGACGGCATCCACAGACAACGGGGCACCTCATCAACTTCGTCAAAACCCGGCACGACGAAATCGGACTCGGCGACGTTTTTAGCAGAAACGGCTACCAAACAGCATGGGTCGGTAAATGGCATCTCCACACCGGTTCGTTCCCAGAAATCGGCGGACGCGACTATGTCCCCGAAGGACGCGACCGCCTCGGCTTCCAACACTGGCGTGGTTACAACTTCCACACCGACTATTTCAACGGCACTGTAAATCTCGACAAAGACTGGCGGAATGAAAGATGGGACGGCTACGAAACCGATGCACTCAACCAATACGCCTTTCAGTTTATGGACAACGTAGACGATGACAATCCATTTTGTCTCTTTATCTCTCCGCACCAAGCACACGCTACACCTTACGAATTCGCACCACAGGAATACTACGACCGGCTGCCTGCAGAACTCCAATTGCCAGAAAACGTCCCTGATGCCGTTAAAGCAGAATCGCTAAGAATCTACCGGCACTACCTTGCTATGACCTTAACAGTAGACGATATGCTCGGCGAATTGATGGCGTATCTCGAAAGGACGGGACGCGCTGAAAACACACTGCTCGTCTTCGGATCCGACCACGGCACGCAAGGCGGCGCACAAGGCATCAACTTCTGGGCGAAGCGGGAACCTTACGAAGAATCCATCAAAGTCCCACTCATTATGCGCCTCCCCGGCGTTTTTGAGGGCAACCGCACCTGTGACACGCTCACATCCCCTGTCGATCTGTTTCCATCGCTCTGCGGTTTATGCGGCATCCAACCACCCCGAACCGTCGAAGGCTACGACCTCTCAGCATCTTGGCGCGGCGAAACCGACCCTTTTGAACAGGATGCCGTCCTGACAATGAACTTCGGTTCAACCTACGACTATCTCATTGATGGCAACGAGTGGCGCGGTATCCGCACAAAAACGCACAGCTACGCACGCTGGCTCGACGGCAAACAGATGCTATACGACGTAGAAGCAGACCCATTGCAAATGAACAATCTGATTGACAATCCCGAAGCCAAACCGTTGGCTGACGAGATGGAGACCACCCTCTCAAACCTCATGGACGCTCGCAACGACACACTCCAACCCGCAACGAGTTACACGGATTGGTACGACGTACAACGCCGCATCGTCCGCAACGCCCACGGCCCCCTCGGCAACCCAGAAGACGAACCGGATTGGTCTCTGCTAAAAAGATAGTATATTCACGACCCCAGGGACAGACAAGGTTTTCAGTTCGTAGTAGGGCAATTCATTGCCCGTCCATCGCTGGCGAGGTCTCCCAACCTCGCCAGTTCCTCTTCCCAACCCGACTATACCGTAGCATAACCTGTCAGTTGTGCCACTGAATTAGGATGGAATACGCTACAAGATTTTCTTCAAACGCAAGATTTTAAATTGTACGGTTCAAGAGATACGACCCGAGCTGCTTTTAAAGAGGGACTAATTGAAAATGGAGAAGCATGGATGGAAATGATTCGCCACCGCAATTTAACGACGCATACCTACAACGAGAGCGTTGCTGAGGAGGTTGTCTCTGCGCTTCTCAATACATATTTCCGCGAATTTGAAACATTGCTGGCGAAAATAGAACATCTGAAACAGGAACAATCGCTATGAAATACGGTTTATCAAATCGCACCCTTCAAAAGATCCAGGGCGTTTTAAGCCATTATCCCCAAGTTGAAAAGGCAATTTTGTACGGTTCGCGCGCCACAGGTACCTACCGAAACGGCTCTGATATCGACCTTACGCTTTACGGTGATGCCTTAACACACAGCATACTCTCCCGAATTGATACTGAACTCGATGATCTTCTCCTACCCTATACAATTGACTTATCCATTTTCCATCAGATTGACAATCCTGCTATGGTTGAGCAAATTCAACGCATTGGGGTAAACTTTTATGAGAAATACAGAGAGGTCTAACTTCAGGACTATTTACAATAACCCATTTTCACTTGACATCAGTTAGCAAAAAGAGTATAATATATCATAAGACTTTCCAAAGAGGTGAATATTGTCAGGACTTACGCAAAATTAGGAAATCGCGTTCATTCCTCCGCGGTAGGTGCGGTTTCCTAACCGCACCGATCACGGAATGGCGTAAGTCCTATATTGTATCAAACCACAAAGCGCTGGCGCAGAAACTGACACAAACATTTTCAGCGGACCACATAAGTTCTTTACGAACTGCTAATCGCCAACAGCCAACAGCCAGAAAAAAAATGTTACACTTGTCGCAAAATTATTTTTTTCACAAAAATAATTCAGAACAAAAAAGGCTATAAACCCTTACGGGGACTGGGTTCTCTCACGTTACACACTGTACACAAAATGTTACACCAGTGTAACATTTTTAAGGCGAATTGCTCAAAAATATACCGTTAAGTTAAAACCATATTCACACTCGTATTTTCACAGAGAATCGATTTATTCGACAGTCCAAAAAATTTCAGAGTGACACTGAATCCAAACCCATCCCAAAACCCTAAGAACCCACACCCTACATACGTTTGTACCGTTTTCCCAAGTTTACAGATTCCCCATTTTACTCTGAAATCCTGAAAATCCCAATTCTGACAAGAATAGCAGCCAGCAAATAGCCAACCGTCGACGGCTGAGAGTGCGGGGAATGCCATTAAGGCATGAATACCGTTGATTCTGATTCGCGCAGCGGAACGACCTGACTGCTGACTGCTATCCACTAACTTATAACCCAGTACCCACAGAAAATCCTTTGCTTAAAGAAATCTATTATGCTACAATAAATGTGCATTAATCACTAACTATAGTGGATCCCAAAAACAAATAGACACTGCTCGGTGGATCAAGTTTCCAAATTCCCCCCTGATAAGGGGGGGTTAGGGGGGTTGAGTTTTCTTCGAGAGTGCCCAATTAATTCCAAACTTTACTATAAACGGAGCGTGCTAAGCAAAAAACAGATATGACTCTTCAAGAAATAATTCTGACGTTAGAGAAATTTTGGGCAGATCAAGGCTGTATTATCCAACAACCCTGTGATATAGAAGTCGGCGCAGGCACATTCAACCCGGCAACGTTTTTGCGATGCCTCGGACCAGAGCCGTGGAAAGTCGCTTATGTAGAACCCGTCCGGCGTCCGACCGATGGCAGATACGCCGAAAATCCATTCCGCGTTGGGGCATACTATCAATATCAGGTAATCCTCAAACCCGCACCCGAGAACGTACTACCACTCTATCTTGAGAGCCTTTATAGTCTCGGTATCTCCCCCCGCAAGAACGATATCCGATTCGTCGAAGACGACTGGGAGTCCCCGACCCTCGGTGCCTCTGGACTCGGTTGGGAGGTCTGGTGGAACGGCGCAGAAGTAACACAATTCACCTATTTTCAGCAGATGGGAAGCATCGATCTCGACCCGATATGTGCTGAGATTACCTACGGGCTTGAACGCATCGCACTTTACCTACAGGATGTTGACGACTTTTTCGATATTCGTTGGAACGAACACGTTAACTACGGCGATGTCCATCGACAAAGCGAAGTCGAATACTCAACTTACAACTTCGAGCAGGCAAATGTAGAGATGCTTCTCGACCTCTTCAGCACTTACGAAAAAGAGACGCACGCCTGCTTAGATGCCGGGTTAGTGCTACCAGCGACCGACCACGTCCTGAAATGCTCTCACACCTTCAATATGCTCGACGCCCGCGGGGTCATCAGCGTCACAGAACGGGTGAGTTATATTGAACGCGTCCGGCGACTCGCACAACGGATCGCACGCGCATACTGCAAACAGCGCGAAGAGATGGAACACCCGCTCATCGGGCGTTTCGGCACGGTATCGCCTTCCACCACCGTAGATACGGTTTCTAAACACACAGAACCAGTTCCCACCACCGTAGATACGGTTTCTAAACACACAGAACCAGTTCCCACCGCAGTAGATGAGGTTTCTAACCGTACTGAAACTGCCGACTTCCTCTTTGAAATCGGAACAGAAGAGATACCAGCAGGTTATGTACCACCTGCGCTTGAGCAGCTTCGCGAAATCGCAACCGACTCCCTTACAAACCACAGAATCCCATTCGGCGAAATTGAAGTCCTCGGGACACCAAGGCGTATCACACTCAGCGTCAAGGACATAAAGACCCTTCAAGAAAGCCAAGAAACAGAAGTGGTAGGTCCCCCAAAACGCGTCGCGTACGATGAAAACGGTGAACCCACAAAAGCCGCTATCGGTTTCGCAAAAACGCAAGGCGTGGAACTCTCAGCACTCCGCAGCGTTGAAACCGAACGTGGAGAATACGTCGCTGCCACCAAACTCGAAGTAGGCGAACCGACGCAAAAGGTGTTGCAAACGCTTCTGCCTGAATGGATCGAAACCCTCCGCTTCCTGAAAACCATGCGTTGGGAAACGGAGTATAAAGGACAGCGCGGGTTCGCACGTTTCGCACGTCCTATCCGGTGGCTCGTTGCGCTGTTAGGAAACGAAGTGGTCAACTGTGCTTACGGCGGACTGGACGCAGGACGTGTAACCTACGGGCACAGAGCCTTGCATCCGGAACCCATAAGCTTGGCATCAGCGAACTTAGATAATTATACCGAAGAACTCCGTGCTGTTGGCGTAGTCGTCTGTCAAAACGAGCGGAGCGAAACAATCAAAAAACAGGTAACAAGCATCTTAAAAGCAGAAGGGTGTCTCCCAAAACTCGACGACGAACTACTCGATACGGTGAATTATCTCGTAGAGAACCCACAACCCATCGTCGGCAATTTTAGTGAGTCGCATCTGGAAATACCGCCGGAAGTGCTAATCACCGCCATGAAGAAGCATCAACGCTATTTTCCAATGTGGAAAGACGACACGGCACTTGCCGCGAAATTCATTACAATCTCCAACGGGACAGATGGCAATATTGATGGCGTTCGACACGGGAACGAACGCGTGCTCCACGCCAGACTCAACGATGCCGAGTTTTTCTATAGTGAAGATCAGAAAACCGGTCTCGCCGATAAGGTTGAACGTTTAGGCGCGGTTGTTTTCCACGCCAAACTCGGTTCACTCTTGGAGAAAGCAGAACGGCTTAACGCACTCGTTTCGTTCATCGGTAAACAGCTGCACCTTGAAGAAACGACTGTCCGTCATGCCGAACGTGCAGCTTGGCTCTGCAAAGCAGATTTGACGACACAAATGGTCATCGAATTCCCATCATTGCAAGGCATCACAGGAAAATATTACGCCCAAAACTCTGGCGAAGCAGCACCGGTCGCCACCGCTATCGCCGAACACTACCAACCGATTGGCGCAGATACACCACTGCCCGAAACCGAAATCGGCACGATCGTCTCTATTGCCGATAAAATTGATACCATCGTCGGATATTTTGGGATAGAAGAACGTCCGACAGGCTCGCAAGACCCCTATTCACTACGACGACATGCCCTTGGAACAATCTGTATCCTCCAAGACCGGCAGCTGCCGCTCTCTTTAGATGCACTCGTCCAAAAAGCCATCTCACTGTACAAGGTAGCGTTAGCCGATGACACACAAACGAGTGTCCTGAACTTCATCAAAGAACGCCTACGCGTCATCTTGCTGCTGACAGAGCAATACGCTCCCGACCTCGCCGATGCCATCTTAGCAATTGGCAACGTAGACATTATCAACATTCTCAAACGTGCCAGCGCACTTGCCGAATTTCGCTTGACACCAAATTTTGAGGAAGTATATAATGCACTGAATCGGGTACTGAGGATTTTACCACAGAACCCCCCAGAAACCGTAGATGCTACGCTGTTGCATGACGACGCTGAAAAGCAACTGTTCGACCTTATCACTGAAGGAGAACCGAACTTTAAGCAAAGCATTCAGGAACGCGACTATGCCAAACTCCTAACACAACTCGCCGCTTTACAACCAGCAATCGACACATTCTTTGATGAAGTGCTGGTCATGGCGAAAGAACCAGCATTGCGTGCAAACCGATTGGCATTGTTGAACCGAATCGGACGACACATTTATGCAATCGCAGATCTGACAAAACTTGTAATCGCTGGGAAATAACAAATTAGCTATCGGAGGAAAAGAGAGGAAAAACATGAAACGACGCTTTGAACATCTACCGTGGCAGACAAGCCTCATTCTCTTATGTATCGCTGCTACCGCCTTTCTGATGGGATGCGGTGAGAAGGAGAATAGAGACATTCTTGAAGCGCGAGCCGCCATTGTTCGCGGGGATTACACCGCAGCACAAACCGCCGTTGAAAGGACAGATGCCGGAAACCAAGAAGCGACGCACTTACGCGCCTTCTTGCAAAATCGGACACGTACTGATGCCAACAGTTGGCAGCAAGTTATTGCAGCGTCAAACGCATATCTCGAAACATTGGCTGCCGACATCCGCGCTATCTCATTACAGGAAGATCCTGACTCCGACGAACTCGATCGACAAGAAAGACTCACCCGTTCACAGAACGCTATCTCTGGACTCTTTGCCCTGTCACTCGCTGAGGTAGTCGAAAAACGGGCAGAACTCCTATCCGAACTTATTATACCCGCAGACACCGGGGTCGTCATAGCACTTTTAGCTGCGGAAAAGTGTTATCAACCTAATGCCCGTGCTGCCGCCAGACAACTGATAACCCAACTTGGAGATGGAGAACGCATCGCTGAATTACTCCAACAAGCAACACACCATTCAGACACAGCCGTCCAAAAAGAAGCAATCCGCCATCTCGGGGCTATGCGTAAACCTGAGTTTATACCCGTCTTTGAGGACGCGCTCGCCAAAACCGATAGCGCACCAGAGGTCGCCTATAGAGCAATCGTCGCTCTTGAACAACTCAGACGGGTACTCCCCGACGGTACAGCCACTGTGACCGGACTACAACTCGCACTGAAACATAACAGTGCCCAAGTTCGGATGCACGCCGCAAAACTCATCGGAGCCATCCAAGCCCAAACCGTTGTGCCCGACCTTATCCGGCTCCTCGCGGATCCGAATACTTATGTCAAAGATACAGCCATAGATGCCCTTAACCGCATAGGCGAACCCGCAATCGCACCACTGATTGAAGTACTCAACACAAAAGCACACAACCTCATCCCTGACGAAGACACCGGTTTCACCACAGAATACCAATACATCGCGAGCGCATACATCGACGATTTATGGATGAAAAAATACCGAATCGGGACACAATCCGCTGCAATCAAAGCACTCGGACTGCTCCAAGCAGAAGCCGGGGCACAACCACTCATAAATGAATTAGCAAACGAAGAACTACAAACAGAAGCCTTAGCAGCACTCGTCCAGATGCGCAATGTCGCTGTGCCTTTTTTGATTGATGCCCTTAAAAATGCCCCTGATGAAATTCGCGTACAAGTCGCAGATACGCTCGGACAAATCGGCGATCGGCGCGCAATAGTCCCTCTCATTGAAGCACTAAATACAGACCCACATAAAGAGGTGAAAGCATTCGCAGCGATAGGACTCGGCAATATGTACGCACGCGGCGAAAACAATAGTGCCGTCACGGCACTCACCAACGCACTCTCCTATGACGATACCACTGCCACTAACGCAGCGGAGGCACTCGGAAAAATCAGCACCACCACAGAAGATACCGTTCAAAAACTGATTATCATTGCGCTCGATAAACAGATGCGCGAAACCTTGCGCGTCGCAGCACTTACCGCACTCTGGCGACTCAAACCGGAAAAAGCAGTCCAACCCATGCTACTCCTCACATTCAGCGACGAAACCAGCCCTGTCCTCCGCGCCAGTGCTGTCAAAACTTTGAGCCGTATAAAAGCACCTGAAACCGTGCCTATTTTGACATGGATGCTCTCTACACGATTCGATGAAATCTCGGATTTCCAGAGGCACATGAAACGCGAGTATAAAACACTTGACGCACTTCAAACCCAAGTCGATTCCTTCCAGATTCAGTGGACCGCTGACTACCCACAAACGAACTACCGGACATGGGGGGAACTTAAACCGATTCCCAGTCTCGTCCGTAGTGAAGTTGCCCGGGCACTTGGTGTTATCAAAGGAGAAACCGTCATAGAACCCTTAGTTCACGCACTTGAAGACGATGGACGCGCCACGGTACGACAGAGCGCAGCATGGGCTCTCGGTGAAGTCAAAGGGGACCCGACAATCCCACCGCTTGTAGACGCACTGAAAAAGGATAAACAGGGAGTCGTTCGGCAAGAAGCAGCCATCGCCTTGGGAAAAATCAAAGGTCAAAAAGTCGTAAATCCACTCGTAGATGCCCTGAAAAATGATAAATATGAAACAACGCGCTTTCAAGCAGCGAAGGCACTCCGAGAAATTCAAGCCGGGGATGAAGGACTTGTTGATGTCGTCAAGAAAGGGGTAGGAAACTTTGATGACGGATATGAAGTCCAATCCGTACAAGACGAAGTCATCGGCGCGCTAATCAAAGATGGAAATCTGGCAACCTCCGCATTCGCAGTTGAGGCATTAAAATCTGCCGATGATGAGTGGACGCGATGGGCACTTGTACATGTGATCGGCACACTGAGTAAAAAACCGGCACTTGAGGCGATGGTCGCAGAACTGAATCACCCGAGTTTCGTCGTCCGTAAACGGGCAACAGAAACGCTCGGCGGTTTCAAAGAACGGAGCATTGTCGATTCATTAATCGCTGTTCTCGAAAACACCGATGAGATGAAATCCATACGCGCCGGTGCCGCAAATTCGCTCGCTGGACTTAAAGATGAACGCGCCGCTACAGCACTCCTGAACGCACTTACCGATGAAAACGCCGAGGTCCGACTGAAAGCCATCACAGGTTTAGGAAACCTAAAGGATGCAAAAGCCGTTGCGAAACTCAGCGAAATCCTCGAAAACCCTTTAGAACCAGATGATGTCCGCGCCGCCGCTGCAACTGCTCTCGGTAACATCGGCGATAAAACAACCGAACCCGCTCTGATTCGCGCTTTAGACATACGCGTAGGTGATATCTCGAAAAACGCTATTATTGCGCTCGGTAAACTCGAAAGTGAAACCGCTATCCCAAAACTCATCGCTATCCTTGAGGATAAACGGATTCCATTGGATGCCAGTACAAACGCATTAGCCAACGCTTCATCACGCACAAAAGCCGCAATTGCCCTTAGCGAAATCGGTGGATCCCGCGCCGCTGAAGCACTCGGGAAACGTCTCATTGACGACACAGAATATATCGTCGCTCTTGAGGACGCAGCAAACAGGAAAACTATCGGTGCTGATGACCTAAAACGAAATTGGAGCTGGGAAGCCTTCGTCAACGCCGCTAAAAAACTCGACTTACCGGCGTTTGTTGCCCCTAAAATGGCTGCACGTACTGTCGATAAATGGGAAAATCATCAGGTCAGAAACGCCGCAATGGTTGCCTTGGGTAAGTCTGGTACTGTTCCGGATATTTCCGACTTTAAAGAATTCTTAACCGATCCGGTTGTGGACATCCGAAAAGCCGCGGCACTCGCCATCGGTCAAGCGGGAATCCGGGAACTCATGCCAGACCTCATCCAAATAATGACGGGTGAAACCGAAGTCAACAAGGACGTCCGGCGCGCCGCTACACAAGGACTCGGTGAAATCGCAGCCGAAACAACAACCGACATTCTTATCCAAGTCCTGAACAACGATGATAACCACGTCGAAATTCGACGCGATGCGTCAAGGGCATTGGGCAAAATCGGAAACGACAAAGCAGTAGAGGCATTGGTGGAAAAACTAAGCGCACTGCATGAAGCCCAAATTACAAGAGGCCTCCGTCTTGATGCCATCAAGGCACTCGCAGAGGCTAAGAATGCAAAGGCTGTCCCACTCTTAGAATTGATCCTTCAAGATCAAGATGCAGAAATTCACTTCCAAGCAGCAGTCGCACTTTTTGAAATTACAGGTGAAGGCTACGGCTATAACCGCCTATAAGGAGATTTTTATGGCTTTTTTTGAACTACGGCAATACAGAACGCAACCCGGGCAACGCGAGAATTGGGTCAAATACATGGAAGAGACTGTCATCCCCTTCCAAATTTCTAAAGGGATGGTCGTCATCGGCAGCTTCATCGGTGAAGAAGAGGACGACCTTTACGTCTGGATCCGCCGCTTTGAGAGCGAAGCACAGCGCGAACAACTCTACGCAGCCGTCTATGAAGATGACCGGTGGTTAAACGAAATCTCGCCCCGCGTCGGCGAACTGATTGATAGGGGAAAAATCGTCGTCACACGGCTCGAACCCACTTCTCGCTCGGCACATCAATAGTCCTCGTTAAAAGGCCCGGTAGGGTTTTTGCTTGGGTGTTTCTGCACGGTTTCCTAACCGCAAAAGATTAAGAATTTAAATCGGTAAAACTATTTCTCTCTAACTCGGTAGGTGTGGTTTCTAACCGCACCGGACCTTACCGAATTATCTTTTTTAACTTCATTTAGTTTGTCTCCTCGTTAAAAGTCCAAAACGGAGGTGGTTTGATGGGACCTGAAGAAAAATATCTATTTGACCTTTGGGGCTATATCAACATCGAAAACGTCTTAGAAACAGACGAACTCGCTGAATTGAATGCCCTTATTGACGGACAAGAGTACCCCGATCCCGTCGACGACGATGTCTATTCACAAAGATTCGGCGGATTCCTGAATTGGGAGAACGACGCATTCCGAAAACTCCTCAACCATCCACGCATCATGCCGTTCTTAGCTGAGATCGTCGGTCCAAAATTCCGACTCGATCACGTCTACGGCATCCTGATGATAGAGGGAAATCCAGGGGGAAGGCTCCACGGCGGCGGAACGCCTTACGACCCAGCCCAGTACTACGTCTTCCGAAACGATCGGATGTATAACGGCTTAACTGTTGTCTCATGGGCACTGACCGATATGTTACCAGGACACGGAGGTTTTTGCTGCATTCCCGGAAGCCACAAGAGCAATTATCGGTGTCCAGACGATTTTCGACCCGTTGAGGAGAATAAGATCTGTATGGCACCGGTACATCAGAAGGCAGGAGATGTCGTCATCTTCACGGAGGCATTGACGCACGGCACCCTTCCGTGGACCGCCTCACACGAAAGACGCTCGATTCTGTTCAAGTACTCACCAGGGCATTCGTCATGGGGACAAGGCAGATACGACGATGAACTCCGCAATCTGATGGCAGACGAAGACCAGAAGTTGATGCTGGAACCACCTTATGTGGCGAACCGGAAACAAGTGGTTTAGGAACACCTTCAGTGTTACGCCCTTTTTGCTGGCAAGGCTTCAAACCTCGACTACTGACTCCTGATGGCTGAAAGCCGACAACCAATTTTTACCAATCCGCGACACTGCCATCTGTATCATAATAGTATTCGCCGCCCAGCTCCTCCGTATAGGTGTCAAGCGTCTGTTCAGCCGCTTGCGTGTCAATCTCAAACCCAAGTCCCGGTTTGGTCGGCAATTCAATGTGACCATCTATAACTTGCCACTCCTCAGTAAACAAACCGTCGCCCAAACCGACATCAATTTGCTCTTGAATCAGGAAATTCGGTACAACCGCATCAACATGAAGGGAGGCAGAAAAAGCAACGGGACCGATAGCACAATGCGGTGCGATGTGCATATAGTAAACCTCCGCCATATTGGCAATTTTCTTGAGTTCAGTAATACCACCAGCGTGAGAGGTATCCGGTTGTAAGTAAGCGACCGCCTGTTTCTCAAAAATCTCGCGGAACCCCCAACGCGTCAGCAGCCGTTCACCCGTCGCAATCGGAAACGGCACATGGTCAGAAATTAGTTTGAGCGCATCCACATTCTCTTGCGGAATCGGTTCCTCAACGAACATCGGACGTATACCTTTAAGTTCATGACAGATCTCAATAGCGAGAGCGGGGGTCATCTTACCATGAAAATCAAACGCAAGCTCGACATCGGGTCCCACCCACTCGCGCATGAGATACGCACGCTCTACAAATTCATCAATAACCGCCGGAGGTTCATGTCCACGCCACTTACCACCGGGACCGGTCTTAAACGCCGTGTAGCCACCTTTTTGTTGTAAAAATTCAAGACGTTCTTTCGCAGCGGCTTTTCCTTCGTCTGTTAAACTCCCGATACCCCAGTGCGCATAAACGCGGATGCGGTCGCGCACTGCACCACCCAACAATTGATAGGCAGGTACATCGTGGTATTTACCAGCAATGTCCCACAACGCCTGATCAATACCGGACAAAGCAGACATGAGGATGTTTCCACCTCGGAAGAAAGCCGAGCGATAGACGTGCTGCCAATGATGTTCAATCCGTAGCGGATCTTTACCGATAAAATAATCAGCAAGCTCCGCAACAGCCGCACATGTACTTTTGGGTTTACCTTCAAGCGTGGTTTCACCCCACCCGACGATACCCGTGTCTGTCGTAATCTTGACCAAACGCGTCCGACGGCGTGGGAAGAATTGTTCAATCGTAGCAATTTTCATTAAAATTTCCTTTGTGGATTATCAAGGTAAGGACTATCAGGCTTCAACTCATATATCAATCAAAAACACACTGGGGCAGAAACAACTTATGCAACTGCCACAAGAGACTCTTAACCGAGAACCAATAACCAACAACCAAATAACAGGAGAAAAATATGTCTTCACGCCCCAATATTCTTTTTATGATTGCCGACGACCACCGATGGGATGCCATCGGCGGGATGGGCGATCCAACTGTGAAAACACCGACCCTCGATTCACTCATGGCGCGCGGGACGACCTTCCGTCAAACACACATCATGGGTTCTCTCGTCGGTGCCGTTTGTGTGCCGAGTCGTGCCGCCGTTCTTACCAGCGCGAACCTGTTCCGTAGCGGGGGCAACCAGATTAACCGAGATTTGTCAGTCTGGCCAGAAGTGATGCGCGAGGCGGGGTATCACACATTCTTTTCCGGCAAGTGGCATAACGACCGACAAACGTTCACGAACAGTTTTGATGACGGGGCAAAAATATTCTTCGGTGGCATGAGCGACCAATATAAAGTCCCCGTATTCGATTTCGACCCGACCGGAAAATATCCAAATGATGCCAAATACATCGGAGAAAAGTTTTCTACGGAACTCTTTACAGACGCCGCCGTGCAATTTATAGAAAACTACGACGAAACGGATCCTTTTTTGCTTTATCTCTCCTTTACCTCACCACATGATCCGAGGACTGCACCCAGAGAATACGCCACGATGTATCCACCAGAGGACATACCTGTCCCCGAAAACTTCGTTCCAGAACATCCATTCGACAACGGGGAAATGCGTATCCGAGATGAAGTATTAGCACCCTTCCCGCGCACCCCCGAAATCGTACAACAACACATCGCCGACTATTACGGGATGATTACACACATGGACGCTGAAATGGGGCGCGTGCTAAGAACCCTCGAAGCCACTGGACAACTCAACAACACAATCGTCATTTACACTGCCGACCACGGACTCGCCGTCGGGCAACACGGACTGTTAGGCAAACAGAATCTCTATAACCACAGCATCCGCGTTCCATCAATATTCGCTGGTCCCGGAGTCCCTGAAGGCGTAACTGTGGACGCCTTAACCTATCTCTACGACGTATTCCCCACTGTTTGTGATCTCACGGATGTCACATGTCCAAACACAACCGAAGGGTGTAACTTAGTGCCATTGATGAGAGGTGATATAGAACAGGTAAGAGCCACAGTCTTCGCGGCGTATAAAGACCTCCACCGCACCATCAGCGACGGACGCTGGAAACTCATCCGCTACTATGTGTCTGAGGAGACGGGTACTGGCACAGATTGTATACAACTTTTCGACCTGGAGCAAGATCCCTGGGAAACAACAAACCTTGCTGATTTGCCGGCACACGCTGACCGCATTCGTTCACTCGCTGCAGATATGAAAATGTGGCAAATCGAAACGGACGATTTCATGAAGGATATACCGGTACTATTAGAGTAGTAGGCACACGCCCTTGTGCCGTAACCCATTGGAAGATTAGAAGAGGCCGTCTTCTTTTCTTCCACCCTTCCATCCTTCCAATGTTTAGATGAACTTGGATATTAGCCTTTCAATCCGTTCTGACCAATAGCAACCAACCGCGCCGCCTGCTCTGCTGTGTCAGCGATTAACCGTGTCGCATCTTCAACAGCAACCTCAAGAGACATCGGTTCTTGGACGATACCCAACATCGCGTCAATACCGGCTTCGTAAACGGCTTCAGCACCCTCAGCGATGCCGCCAGCAATCGCAATGACAGGGATATTGTGTGCTTTCGCTACCTTTGCGACACCAACAGGCGTTTTGCCAAACGCCGTCTGAAAGTCCAATTGCCCTTCACCTGTAAAAACGAGGGACGCACCTTCCACGCGTTCTTCAAGTTTAACGGCATCAATCATAATATCAACGCCGAGTTTCAATTCCGCGTTGAGAAACGCCATGAGTCCCGCACCCAATCCACCAGCAGCCCCTGCACCGGAAATGTTATTAAAGGATCTCCCAAGGGTTTCGGTTAAAACCTTGTCAAAATGTCCGAGATATTCATCTAAGGTTTCAATCATTTCAGAGGTGGCACCTTTCTGTGGCCCATAGACGTGTGAAGCACCCTCCGAACCCGTCAATGGATTGTTCACATCACAAGCAACAACCGTCTCAGTCTCAGCAATAGCCGGATGTAAACCCGTTATATCTATTGACCGCAATTGTCCGAGATTCCCACCGCCGCGTGGAATCTGTTTCCCATCTGCATCCAGCGACCGGACCCCCAATGCCTCTGCCATTCCGACCCCACCATCGTTCGTCGCGCTGCCACCGATACCGATAATCAAGCGTCTGCACCCCGCTTCTAAAGCAGCGTGGATAAGTTGTCCGGTACCATAAGTCGTGGTGAGCAGTGGGTTCCGTTGGTCTGGCGCAACAAGCGTGAGACCAGAAGCAGATGCCATCTCAATAACAGCCGTCTCCCCATCCGCAAGGATACCAAATTTCGCGTCAACTTCGTTTCCAAGTGGGGCAAGTACACGATGCGTGCGGATATGACCACCCGTCGCATCAACGAGGGATTGCACAGTCCCCTCGCCGCCATCCGCCATCGGCACTTTTTCAACAACAGCCGCCGGAAACACGCGACGGATCCCTTGCTCAATCGCACGCGCAGCTTCAAGAGCACTGACACTCCCCTTAAATGAATCAGGTGCAACTACAATTTTCATAATCCGTAATTTACCACAGGCAACGCAATTTGTCAAGTTCAGACTATATTACTGAACACCGAAAACCAAGCGTCTTAGAAACCAGAAAAATTGCTTGACACGCAAGGCAAATTCATGTCAAAATCTAAGTCACTCTGGAGGTCTGCAAAAATGAAACATATCTATCAAAGATTAAGTATTCGCTGGAGTGTTATAGGTGTTCTAATACTAACGTTCACTGTCCAAGGATTTACCGCGGTGGATCCCGGAACCGCCATAGCAGTTTGGCTTTTTGATGAAAAACACGGGGATCTCGCCAAAGACTTGTCGGAAAACGCACTTGATGTGGAACTCGGAAACGGTGTGGAATGGGCTGAAGGTGAATTCGGGGGCGGCCTGGAATTTGAGAACGGCAGTCTCCTTAATGCTGGTACCTCACCCCTCCTAAACGTCGGAACAGAAAACTACTCTATGATGGCATGGTTCAAGTATTCCAAAACCTCACCCAATTGGCACACAGTCCTTATCCAAAAAGCCGATTTCGCCATGCCGAGACACGGCTATATCTTGGGAATCCGCGGAGACCTTGATCCCACTAATAAAGGAAAACCCCTGTTTTGGTTCGGATTGGCACAAGGCCCAGGTGTTCATCTCTTCGGCACATCACCTATCAACGACGGAAAATGGCACCACCTTGCCGCAACTGCTGATCGGAAAGGCGCGATGAAATTGTATCGAGATGGAGAATTCGAGGTCGAAATAGACATCTCCGCACACCAAAAACAGAATGAGGATAACCAAAAACCCCTCACAATCGGCGGTGAAGTTGGCGTTCCGTCCCGAACCCTTGAAGATGGACTAATAGATGAGGTCGCACTCTTCAACGTCGTCTTGACAGAAGATCAGCTAACGGAAATTGCCGAAGAAGGTCTCGCACGAGCATTAGGGGCAGAAGCCGTTGCGCCAAATAACAAACTAGCGACCGCCTGGGGGAAAATAAAGACGAGGTAAGCTGCTACCTTCGGGCTGTATCACAAACTACATAATTGCTAATGGAGTTTGCTCTTTAGCAATGGGTTAAAATAGAAAAATAGGTGACACATGGACTGGCAACTGGAAACGACTGTCTCTGACGAACAGGTCAAATTTTACAAAGACAACGGTTATCTCACTTTTGGACGCATCTTCACACAAACAGAACTCGATACACTCCGAGATTATGTGGACGATATGATCGAGAATTTGCCGGAAGGGAGACGTCCAGAACAGATGGACGTGCCCCATTTTGAGCATCCATTTCTGTTTAAATACCTGACCCACCCACGCGTGCTAAAGGTCATCGAACGGTTTATCGGACCAGATATCGTCCTCTGGTCAAGCCACTTTATCAGCAAACGGGAACACGACGGTATGGCAGTTCCATGGCACCAAGACGGCGTTTATTGGGGGAAGTCCCTTGAACCGATGCACGTCATCACGATGTGGTTAGCCGTCGACGAATCGACAGTTGAGAACGGATGCATGCGCGTCATACCCGGCAGCCACAAATTGCGTGACCGCCGCTACGAAGAGGTTGATCGCACAAATAATCTCTTCGGGACCGAAGTCGTGGAAGAAGACTTAGACACGTCGAAAATGGTTAATCTGGAATTGGAAGTCGGTGAGTGCCATTTTCACGACGCATGGACCATCCACAATTCCAGTCCCAACGCCTCACAGAAACGTCGGTGCGGTTACACCATGCGCTACATGCCCGCAAACGTCCGTTACCCCGGCGCAGAGTGGCGGCGCAAACACTATATCTACCTGCTGCAAGGCGAAGACAGAACAGACGGGTTTAACGCTTATACACCTATCCCGGAATTCTGATAACAGAATTGTGCCCGTGGAGTGCTGGAAGAACATTAGCCAGAGCGCGTAGCCCGTAACGTAGTGGAGGGCGGATTTACGGGGAAGCACGCAATTGTTAAACTTGCCTCACCGAACCGCAAGGAATAATTAAAAAATGCGCACCTATTTTGACGTACATTGCCATATCGGTATGACGGTATCACGTGCCCCAGTCGTTGGGCAAAGCACTGGAAAATGTCTGGCGCGGATGGCATCCGCGGGTGTTATCGGCGCGATACCATGTCCAACAGCCGGCAGCCCCCAAGCACGCGGTGTATTAGACACACGCACACAACACGAAACAATCGCCAACGCATGTAAATTATATCCTGAACGCTTTCCGATTGGACTCGGAATCGCCGAGGTTCGACACGAACAAGCCGGCGTTGACGAATTAGAACGAGCGATGCGGGACGACAATTTAGTCGGTTTCATGTGTCATCCAGGGTTGTCGGGACATTCACTCGGCGGTGAACTCCACGGATTCCTTGAAGTCGTGGCGATGCACAACGGGCTGTGCCTACTCCATCAGGCAGGTTCCACCCAGAACATCGCCGCTTACGCAAAGCGATTCCCATCGGTAACGTTTATTATTGGACACGTCTCGATGAACAAAGCCGGACACCTTGATGCAATTGCACAGTGCGCAAAGTCTGATAACATCTGGTTCGACGTAGCACAGAAGCCAGACGGGGCAGACGCAAGTTGGGATTTGGTCCATCTCATCAACAACCTTGGTAACGATAGAATTATGTTCGGCAGCGATCTACCCTATTACGATTTCCGGTTGGTCCAAGCACAGATTGAGTCAGCACAACTCGATGATGAAACAAAGGAGCGAGTGGCTTATCAGAACGCAGTTCGGTTGGTCCAGCAATTTCGTGCCGATTGGACACCGACACTAACTCCCATAAAACCGCCTCAGGCGTATTCAGATACTGAAATGTGGGATGCAAATGGCGCGAGGTTACGCTAATTGGCAAGCAGGACATTCAGACCGCAATAAATCGCTATTTGACAACTTCAACGGCACGAATCCGACGACGAAGCACGAAAAGGTAGAAAACTATCAGCGCGATCTGGATAAGGAGTGCCCAAACCCAATGTACACTATAATCCGGTGAACCGCCAAATAGGGCTGTGCCGAGAATGTCGTAGTTCGCCCAAATCGAGACTAAAGCCACTTTGCTGGTGCGTGCCATCTCTTTAAGAACTTCATAAAGGACAATTGAACCAAACCACACGGCAGAGAAACCGATGATGGCATAACGCGAATTTGTAGTCAGTGATGAAAACAACAGTATCAATAAACCCGTAGACAGGATAATAATTACAGAATAGGCGATGATTGAAAAAGGGACCCAGTAGTTATCTTTCAAAAAAGTCGTGCCCGCTAATAGCGACTGTTCAAGAAATAGCAACAACCCAGGAACCAACGTCAGGCACGCCAGTAAAATACCAATAGCCGCAAACTTACCCATTAAGTAATCTATCCACGAAATCGGTTTAGACAGATAAAGGGACAGCGTGTTATTTTTTAGATCCGTAGCAATTAATCCCGAACCTCCGAAAACAGCAACCAAGGCGACAATAAATGTCGACGGAAATGGATAGATGCGGAACAGAAATTTCTGAAAAAATTCGCTATCAACCTTAATAAACGCGAACTCCACACCCGGGACCTGATTAATGATATAGATAAGTACTGCGTGGGCAAAAATGTACATTAAGGGCGGGATAGCAACAATCAATCGGACAATTTTGCGTTGTGCAAGTAGTTTCAACTCCGCCTTCGCAATAATCCACCATCGTGTATGACTTTGGGTTTTCAGCGTGCCTTCCCAATGTCGGTAGTTCTGTGTGTGAATAGGCATATTTTTTGGTAGTTTTCAGTTGTCGTTTAAGAAGTTTCCGTTTGAATTGACTATCGGCTTTCAGCCATCGGCGTTTGGCTGGAAGGTTGCAAGGAAACCGCAAGGTTGAGTCCCTTCTTCCACCCTTCCCCTCTTCCATCCCAGGCTCTTGTGACCGCTGACAGCCAGCTCAATACTTATAGACAGCAGTTCTCTCTAAGGTATCCGTGAACGGTCCCTGTTTCTCGGTCTCGATTTCAACCACTATGACCCCTAAATGGGTATCGCGTTCAGGATCCTCTTCAATGAAGATACGTGGAATCTCCGCCGTTAAAAGCCGATCCAGTCTATGGAGTTCCTGGGACCAGCGGAGGTCAATCAGTCTACCATCGTAGACCTTCCGATGCTTTTCGCCATTACGGATGGAGTAGACTTTGGCGTTGGTGGTAAAATCGGCTTCAGAGATAGTACTCGTCCCCACACTTGGGCTCAAAATGCTCTGGTTCCATATCAGCGGCGTGCCATTCCTATCCACTAAATAAATCCGCAAGTCGATCCTATCCACGCGCGGATCCGATTGAAGCTCAATCCCCTCAAAATTCTGGATCACACCACTCCCACATGAAAATATAAAAAGAACACAGATTCCAACGAGCACAACACTCCGCAATTTTAAATTCAAGCGAAACACACCTATTCTCCTCTTTTATGCCTCTTAGGGGCAGCTTGCAGGCTCCCCATAGCAGTCTGTTTCATCTATTATATCCTTTCTGAGTGTCAGAAGTCAATCCTATTTCTATAGCGAGCTTTCGCTTGCAACTTCGCCAAAATCAACCTTGAATCTTTTTCCAAAAGTGATATAATGACAACTATGACCCCCACTAAAGTTTTAATCGGTTCAGAAAATAGCGTAAAAATTGAGAGCACACGGCAAAGCTTCTCAAAATTTTTTAAACCCGTAGAAATTCACGGATTACCCGCAGACTCTGGCGTTTCCGCCCAACCCTTTAACGAAGATACATTCACAGGTGCCAAGAACCGAGCCGAACATGTGAAACGTATCAACGATGAACAGTCCCTCAATGCTAACTTCTTTGTTGGTATCGAGGGTGGAGTTCTTCAACTCCATAACAGACACTTCCAATTCACTGTCATTTATATATTGGATCAACAGCACCGAGAGAGTTTTGGCACAACCGGGATGTATGAATTGCCAAACTGGATAGTCGAGAAACTCCTAACAGGGACTGAATTGGCACACATCATTGACAAACTCGCTCAAGAGTCCAACACCAAGGAGAAACAAAGTGCCAGTGGATTATTAACAAACGGGGCGGTAAACAGATTGTCAAATTACACACAAGCGATAACATTCGCATTAATCCCTTTCCTTCAAGAAAACCTCTATTTTCAGTCAAAGTAGCATAAATTCTCACCACGGAATTTCGGAGGAACCTCATGAAAGCCGCAGTCCTATATGAAACCGATACGCATCTAAAAATTGAAGAGTTCGACTTACCGCGTCCGAGCGCAAACCAAGTCCGAGTGCGATTGGTCGCCAGTGGTGTCTGTCATTCCGATTGGCACGTCGTTAAGGGCGAGTGGCCCTTCGTCAAGTTACCCGTCATTCTCGGACACGAAGGGGCTGGCATCGTAGAAGAGATTGGAAACGATGTAACCCAAGTGCAGGTCGGCGACCATGTGATTCTCTCATGGAAACGGAACTGCGGATTTTGCGAGATGTGCCAGAAAGGATACCCAAATCTCTGTGCGCTCCCCGCTGACGGTTCAGGCAGACCCGCTATCAAAACAAGTGGACGTGAAATCAACCAGATGTCCGGACTCGGAACCTTCGGCACCGAGACACTCGTCCCCCAAGACGCTGTGGTTCCCATTGATAAAGATATGCCATTCGCACAAGCCGCGTTAATTGGATGTGGCGTGATGACAGGAGTCGGCGCGGCCATCAATACCGCACAAGTTACGCCGGGCAGCTCGGTCGCCGTTTTTGGATGCGGTGGGGTTGGACTCAACTGTATACAAGGTGCTGCACTCTCTGGTGGTGAACCAATTATCGCCGTTGATGTGTTAGATAACAAACTCGAACTCGGAAAACAGTTCGGTGCTACACATACCGTTAATGCCGCTGAAGTAGACCCTGTAGCACAGATTAAAGAAATTACCGATGGGCGCGGCGTCCACTATGCATTTGAGGCAATCGGTCTGATTGGCGAAACTTTCCGGCAAGCGATCCTCTGTACGCGAAGCAGAGGCGTGACGGTCTTCGTCGGACACGCACCAGAAAACACTGCCGTTGAATTTGACGCACGGATGCTGATGCCAGAAAAAATGGTCATCGGTTCAATGTATGGAACCGCGCGCCCACATGTAGATTTCCCACGTCTGGTTTCCCTCTATAAAGGGGGACAACTCAAACTGGACGAACTCGTGACACGCACCTATCCGTTGGAAGGAATAAACGATGCATTCGAGGCATTAGCAAGAGGCGAAGTCGCACGGAGTGTGCTGGATTTGACTTAAAATCGAAAAAAGGGACGGTTATGCAAAGACCGTCCCTATGTTAAGAAAGGCTAAAAAAACGTACGCAATCTTTACCGATCATCGGTTGGCTGAGCAGGCACAATGGTGTTCTCGGGCACATGCGGAGGTTGTTTTTCGCCTCGCAACTCAATCAGGTATTTCCAACCTTTTTCATTCGTCCCAGTCTTGCCATTTTCATTCGTCGCGTTGTAAATTTCAATCCAGGCCTGTTCACGAGGCACTTCGCTGATGTCCCAACCCGCTTGACGGGTCCCATCTGAAATAGCGGCTAACTGTTCATCTTGTGTTTTGGTCGGATCGTTGAGACTTTCAAGATCGACCTGACGAGACATGGAGACGTTTCCGCTCAAGACTCGTTTTGGTCCCTGCGGATGCCGGTGCCCCCAAATGCTGTCATCTACATTGCTCATCCTGTCAATCATCCTATCCATTGCTGCATCATCTGGCATCGCACCGTAAGTGAACCGAATTTGCCAATCTTGAAGATTAATACGACTTTTGGTCGTATTGAAAAGTTCAATCAAAACAGTATGAGAAAGTATAACAATGTAACCCTTTTTAAACAATTCATCAAGGTGAAACCTGATCCCTGAGATTTCGGCTTTTTCCTTTTCAACTAACTGTGCCACATGTTTCGGAGTGACCTTACGAATGATGAGAGTTTTAAAATGCGTTGTAGAATCTACAGGTTTGAGCAACTCAATTGTCACACCCGTACCATCAGTCTCCTTCGCAGGCAAGGCATTCACAAGTCTCAAGGCTTCATTCTGAGTTAGCCCTAAATCCTCAGAGACATCTAAGGTCAGTGTCCCACCCCCATCAATATGCCTTGATGATATATCTTTCGTTATAGAGTTTTGGGACATCTGTTGTGCCGAAGTCAACGGTGGAATATACAAACTTATCAATAGTCCCACAATGACACTAATTATCGAAAACGCAATTTTTGCTCTCATGAGATATCTCCTCCTTCAAAAATCCAACATAAACTACTCAAGAATACGCGCCATCCGCTCACGAATCCACGCCTTGTGTTCAGGATGCGTGTGAATATAGAACGTGCCGTTCTGTATGGCGTTATAAACATGCTCCGCCACCTCTGCAGGCGACAGTCCTGCCTCCATCTCGGCGCGGGTATTCCGGGAACCACCGATCACTATATCAGGCGATTTCTCCACTGGATTCTGCAATACGTCCGGTCGGTTCCGAGTAGATTCCAAAATCCCCGTGCGAACCCATCCCGGGCAAAGCACATGCACCTGAATATTCGCACCCTTTTGTGCCAATTCATCGGCAAGGGTTTCCGAAAGCACGACGACCCCATGTTTACTCACCTTGTAGATGCCTTCGCCACTGCCACCCACCAAACCCAAGATAGAGGCAGTATTCACAATATGACACTCATCCCCTTGTTCGAGCATGCGCGGCACAAACGATCGAACGCCATGAATTACGCCCCATAGGTTAACGCCCAACACCCACTCCCAGTCAGCGAGGGTATGCTCCCAAACAGGACGGCTACAGACAACACCCGCATTGTTGCAAAGGATATGCACTGCCCCAAAAGTGTCCAGTGTCTGCACAGCAAGGTTTTCGACCGCATCGGGATCTGAGACATCCGTTTCGACAGCGAGAACCGTTGCACCTTTAGCCTTCAAATTTGATTCAAGTTCGGCTAACGCCTCCTCCTCAACATCGGCGATGACAACCTTCATACCTTCCGCAGCAAACCGTTCCGCCAGTCCTTTCCCAATGCCGCTCGCTGCACCCGTAATAACAGCAACCTTCTGCATGACCTTTGTTTCCCCACAGAGTGAAATTAAAAAGTAGCCTGCAACAACGGCGCAGGTGGGTCTACGGAGAGATACCTCATCCATCAAAACCATCTGACCGAACCGCAAGGTAAGTTTAAAAATTCGATTGGCGTTGCTGGTGATATTCCTCTAACGCACGGTTCGCATTTACAATCGTCTCCAACTTTTCGACAAGCACGGCAATGTGTTCACCGGGAAAAGCGAAGTAGAAATCATCGTCAGAAAGTGCTGTATAGACGCGGTTGCCGATACATCCCAAACTACTCACACTCCGCCCCCCTTGGATAACAGCAGGAATAGCTGCACACGTCGGTCGTCCCATAACACTGTTTTCGGTACCGATATCCGCAGCAGTCGCGGCTTCCGCTAAGAGCATCATCTGTCTCGGCGTACCAGAGATAATAACGACATCCGGCGTGCCAGATGCATCCGCTAATGGGGAATAGACCGCACTCTGGAAAGGGGCTTCGCGTCGAGGAATACCGGGTACTTCCTCCATGGAAATATAGCCGAGTTCTCCCATCAGTCCGAGGGTGTTTTGAAGTTCCTCGGTTTGTGTCGGTGGGAGTTCAACGTTGTGGGTATAACACCCGATCGGGCAGTTGTAGTGGTCGGATGCTTCGGTATAGAAAGTTTTGCCTTCCGCGGCGCGTCGCCAATAGGTGCAGCCGGAGGCTTCAACTTTCTCGGTTTGCGGAACGTTATCGGGTGGGGCATCGTGAAAGGTTATCGCAACAGGAGCTGTTTCCAAATTGAGGAGCTGCTGGATTTGATCTGACATATTTTTAATTTTCCTTTCCTAAACATGTATCGGGGCAAACTGCCCTTCGGTGGGTTCCGCTCAGCAGAACCATGCTTCAGTAATCCGCGGTGCGGGTTGATGCTGATTACGGCACGACGGAGCGTGCCTACTACCATGCATATCGGCAGCGAGTGTCCACATTCGATAAAAGGTTTCCAGCGTATCAATACCGGCTCGCGCATCGTTCTCAACGATTGTATTGACTGTTTTATGAAGCTCATCCATTCGCGGGTCCGGATGTGCCCACACGTAACTGAAGGCGGCTTCATCAAGTGTGAGTGAAAGTGCTTTCACCTCAGGACGATTAAGTAGATATGAACCCGGTGGAATCAACAACCGAACGGCATACTGGACCGGATCCACATGATAAATAAGGCGATGCGTATCAATAAACTGGAAGATTTCAAGATAGCTGTCTAATGTAGTCCACGGCGTGAACGGTACCCACGTGGGACGTAGCGCGATCCCGGCTCCGTGAACGATGTCAAGTGCTTCCCCTACATCGGCACGTGTATGCTGCTTCTCCAAGATCGTCAGCACCTGCTTGTTCAGTGTTTCGACAGCAGAGATAACGAACCGACATCCGAGCTCCGCGAATTCTGGAAACAGTTCTCTATTTTTCAGAATGTGTTCAATCTTGGTTGTAAAATCGAAGGTGAGACTCGGAAAAGCTTCGTGCATTGCGCGGAGGATGCGGAGTCCGTGCGTCGGACCGTTGAGAAAATCCGGGTCCCCGAACGTAATATGTGTAGCACCTTCCACGACCTGCTCGTGTATCTCAGCGAGCACGGTGTCGCGTTGTACAGCAAAAAACCTACCCTCATAAACCGGCGGTATCGGGCAGTGTGTGCAGAGATGCTTGCATCCGTGTGTCGTCTCTGTATATCCGACCGTTCGCACTTCACCTTCGTCTTCAAATTGCGCGTACATCTCCAGCGGCGGCAGTTCCGCAATCGGGAAACCGGCTTCCGGTGTCTCAGCCTGTTCCTCACCGACAAGAGATTCCACCAACGCAATGAGTTGTGTTGACGCTTCACCACTGATACAAAAATCAACGCCGTGCGAAAGCAGATAGTCGGCATTGAGTTGGGCGTAAAGTCCGTACATGCAGATAACGACATCTGGATTGATTTCTCGGATACGATGTAAGAGATGAACACCGAGCCGCAGTGCCGTATGCATCGGCACAGAGATCCCGATAAACCGAGCGCGCGCAACCTTTTCAAGGTCTAACGGTTCCACAGCAATATCAATCACATCAGGAGCAAATCCCGCTGCCTCAAGCGCGCGGAGGGGACGGGTAAGCCCGATCGGTCGGTGTCCGAGTTCATAGCAAGAGATTAAGAGGACTGCACCAGGGGCGTGCATCGCTGAAGTGGTTAGCGTTTCCCTTCTCATGTTAAATAGAATAGCACGCCATCGGAGAATTGGCAACAGAATTCAATTGAGACAGACTAAGCAAAGTGCTATAATTCTCCCAAATGCCTTAAAAGTACATTCAAGCGGAGGTATAAGTGAAAGGCACATCGCTTGAAGATCGGACACTCCCCACAACAACACTTAAAAAGAGAGAACAACCAGTGGTTTGGACCCTGATTCGACATGAACTCTTAACGAATTTAATGACTTTTCGCTTCCTGGTCACTGTTATTGCGTGTACGTTCCTTGTACTTGCAGGCAGCATCGTCTTAACGGATAATTATGAGCGGCGACTCGCGAGTTACAACGAGGATTTTCAAGTCCACCAAGAACGTCCCCTTAGCGCGAAAACGTATTCATACTTCATGCCATTCCTCGACAGGGCACCCAACCCGTTAAGTCTCTTTAATCAAGGACTTGACAAACGCTCGAAGAACTCTATTCAAATTCACATTGGAGAAGTCCCGTTCTTATGGGCTGATGTCTACCGTAATACAGGCTCCAATAATCCTTTCCAATACCTACTTGCCGACATAGATTTGACATCCATTTTCCAAATTCTTTTAAGCCTCCTTGCTCTCGTTTTTGCGTACGATGCGATAGCTGGTGACCGTGAGAACGGCACACTACGCCTCATCCTTGTTAATCCTGTCGGACGCGGGCTGATTGTTCTGTCAAAGTACCTAGGAGCCATGCTATGTCTCACCATTCCACTCCTGATGAGTTTTCTATTAGCACTCCTGCTACAACTTCAATCTTCTGCCATCCATTACAGTCCTGACGATCTCCTGCGGATCGGCGGTATCTTCCTCACAACAGTCATCTACATTTCCACATTTTACCTCATTGGATTGTTCATCTCCAGCACAATTCACCGCACGGCGACATCCCTAATCGTCTCAATGTTTATTTGGGTAACTTTGACCTTGCTCTATCCAAATGTGAGTCTTTTTCTTGTGAATCGCTTCATTGATACAGAAGAGAAAATGGAACAGGTGCGTCGAGAACTCAATCAGATTTCAGATCGGTTCTATCGGGATAAAGACAAACTTGATGATCCGTTTGAAAACCCATCCCTGCTAAAGGGGAACAGCGGAAGCGGTGTCTCAAGAGGTTATATCCTGCAAGGCAAAAACGTGTCATATATTCCGGCAGAATTGGAGATTCATATTCCTATCGTTACAGCGTATTTTCAAGAACTCACATCTCTACAGATAAATGGGGCAAAAACGGCTTGGCGGATACGAGAAAATGCTTTCGCTGAAACCTACATTCGTAAATCAAGAATAGCCCGAAACGCCCTCCGATTTTCACCTACAGGCTTATATCATCTCTCAACAGAAGCATGGGCGGGCACAGGTCTCGCCAGAATGGAAGACTTTTTCAAAGCCGGACGACAGTACAGAGAATCGATATTAGATTATTTTTATGACAAAAAGGCATTCAGTTCACGCCAATGGTTTGCGAGTGATAAAGGAGCCGCGCGATTGGACGATATCCCACACTTCTCCTACCAACCACCCAGTGTATTTGAAGATGCCAGCAATCGCGCGCTCCCTGACCTGCTTCTACTTTTCCTTCTCAACCCGACACTATTTATGATTACTTTTGCGATCTTCAGTCGGCAGGAGGTTTGAAATGCTCTGGCATATTGTGAAACGAGAATTATTTGAGCAGGTAAGTAGCCTCCGTTTCGCGCTTGCCATGCTGCTTATTGTTTTTTTGATGATTGTCAATGCTTTGGGCCATATTGAAACATATAAAACACGACAAACAGAATATAGACGGGAAGTTTCAGCCTATTTAGCAAGGTTGGAGCAGAACAGCAGTAATCTTTATAACTTAGTTATTCGCGGTCCCGGCGCACTTCAGAAGAAGCCCTCATCCCTCTCTTTTTCTGCCCATGGCAGTGAAAATCATCTGCCGAAATTTGTATTAGGATGGAGTGCTGGATGGGGAAGCGTTCCAACCATAGACGGAAAATCGTATAATGTCTCCGGTATATGGCGGTTGAAATATCGCGGCACTCCACCAATAAAGGCGGCAGACATTTTCCCGACGTTTTTAAAAATTGACTGGATACTTATCATTTCCAGCATTCTCAGTTTTCTGGCACTCGTTTTTACATTCGACGCGATCTCAGGTGAAGTAGAACAGGGAACACTCCGACTAACGTTATCCAACGCTGTTGCGCGTCGGATAGTGCTCACCGGGAAATTCCTAAGCAGCCTTATCAGCCTTGCTGCCGTTTTCACGAGCGGTGTGCTGGTTAATCTCTTGCTGTTATATCTCTCTGGACTGCTGGAATTAAATATAGGAGAATGGAGTAGAATCGGTAGTATTTTCGTGGTGGGATTGGTATATATCTCCGTCTTTATCGCCTTAGGGGTACTCATATCCACGCTCACAAACAACGCCTCAACGAGCCTTGTAATCCTACTGCTTATATGGGTAATTTGGGTTATCCTCGTGCCATCAATGCTTGGGACAATTATGAGCGAGTTGAACCGACCATCAGTCCGCAGCGGTCCCAGTCCAGTGTATTTCGCGCGCAGTGGACTTAAGGAACGTTACAGAGCACGCGGATTAGAGGAGGAAGCCCCGACGCGTGAACGTCCGCCAACACCAGCCACCCTACTCTGGGCTGAGTTTCTAAACGAAGAAGCGAGAGAAAGTAAGCGATTAAACAAGGCTTTCTTAACAGCACAGATAGATCAGATCCAGATTGCAAGAGAGGTTAATCGGATCTCGCCGACTGCGATCGCCCAGTACGCAATTGAATCTCTCGCTGGAACAGGATTCCAAAGACATCTGAATTTCTTGAACAATGCTGAGACCTATGCTGATGAATTCAATGACTTCCTCATCTCTACCGATCGAGCGGATCCAGACAGTCTACACGTCCCTTTTGTTAGAGAAGGCATGTCGGATAAACCCGTTTCCTTTGAAAGCATTCCTAAATTTCAGGATCGAGTACGTTTAGGAGATGCTTTCAGAGCGGCAATTTTTGACATTCTGCTGTTAGTGTTGTTCTTCGTTGTGCTATTCGGAACAGCACATGTTTCGTTCCAACGTAAAGAGATATAAACTTGGTCAGCAAACAAACAACAAATACGCGCTTTTACTTTTTTAGCTGTTGAAGAATGTTGTGTGTAATCTGTTCAACCGCTGCATCGCCACCTGCCAACCCGTGCGACCAATCAGTTGTAGCAGCCGTAAAGACTGTCCCACCTTGTGTATAGACACCCATCGTCGCAGCACCCGTTCGCCCTCTCTCCCAACGTTCATACCACTCGCAATCGTCAGAATGCCACCGGACAGGTGCCGTCGCGAGGATCGTGAAACCCTCAGGCGTGCCATCGCGATAGGTCGGAACGGGCAGACCATCTTTAAGCGTCCACTCACACCCGTCACATTCGTAGCCGACGATGGTATCCGCCCCACCGAAAGTGTCATCCCTCGCGAGGTCTGTTCCCTCAAACACCCAATGCTCCGGACGATGGACGGTATACTCCCCCGGACCATCCATAAACTGTCCGTGGCTCAAGTGATAACCGCCCTGAAGGAAACCAACACCCGTCAATTCATTTTCAGGACGACCCACCAGATAGTGACTCCACAGCGTACTAAGGGTACTGTAATCATCGGTCTTATAAACCGGATCCTGATTATAAGTCTGTTTCCAACAGACGAGGGCTCTACCATCATCTTCAGAACGTACCTGCCAGCAGACAGAATTCCCACTGAAGAAGGCAGCGTTACCGCCGTTCGCAATAAACGCCTCAAGATGATCACGCATCGGAGCTGACCAGTATTCATCATGTCCGACACTCAATACAAGTTTGTAATGGTCTAAAAGTTCAGGACGGAACTCCAGATCGCTATTTGCAGCGTAATCAAGGGTATACCCGTTCTGCTCTGCCCAGACAATAAATGGCAATTCCCAGTTCCTGAAGATACCGCGAGTCGGTCGGTCAAACGAGACGCGGTTGCCTTGTATCTTACTCCTACCGTGATACCCATAAAGGCTGAAACCTCCCCAATTATTGTAAGCGTTGTAGGTGTTGGTAGAGAGTTGGAGTAAAATAGACGTATCTTTCCCCGGTCTCGCGGGACGGACAATAAAGAAAAGCGTGCTTTCAGCCGTGCGACGGTTTCTATAGACGTGTTCACCACCGCCATCGGTGGCACGGAGTGTGCCTTCATAATAACCGCTCTGCCACGCCTCAGGCACTTCGAGCGTAAAGACAGGAGACCAGCCACACCCTTGCGATGACACATCTTCCGGAATTGGTTGCGCTTCACCAGGGAGTTCCGCTTGACGCCAAACAACCTCGCGCGTCGCACCGATGCGCGCAATCTCAAGTGAATAGTTCTCCGCACTTGTTGAGATATGAAACGCAATTTCGTCACCCGAGGCATAACTGAGTTGATGGGTGTATCCGTCAATATAGAGCGGTCTAATCTGGTTCTCGGTTTGCGTTAAAGTCGTCATTATGTCTACTCCTTTAATATATCCGATATCATGGCTATTTTTTTGACTCTTTTTGTCAAGTATGCTATTATTTTTATAACCTTTTCCGCTTTTTGTCATCTTAATTTTCAAACGCTGGGATTAAATAAACACATGAACACTAATCAAAAACAATCAACCCCATTATCGCCTGAACAGATGGATCAGTGGGAGAATGACGGATATTTGCTACTGAAAAACGTTGTTCCGATGTCTGCCATCAACGGTGTGCGGGACAGTTTTGCTCGCGTCGTGGACGGCATAATTCGAGAACTAAAAGCAGACGGGATTATCGAAGATGATGGGACAGAGCTCCCTTTTGAAACGCGGTTTGTGCAAGTCGCAGGTGAACACGCCAACCGCTTCGGTCGTTCTTGGCGCAATCAAGTCGCGACATCCGAAATTTTCGAGTTGCACCACGCCGCGCCACTCGTGGACGCAATCGGACAACTCACAGGCACAGATGTCATTGGACATCCCGTTTTCAACGCCCGTCCGAAACTTCCGGGTCAACAATTGACAGTTGTCCCGTGGCACCAAGACAGTGGCTACTTCGGCACAGTGAGTGAAACTTCACTCATCCCAACGGCGTGGATACCGCTCGTGCCGGTAGACGAGACCAACGGTTGTCTACAGGTGGTTGCAGGCTCACATCGGTTAGGCGTGGTTAATCATCACACAGAAGAACGCGAAGGGAAGTTTCTTGAAGTAATGGATGAACTCATTGAGGATTCTCGTATTGTCACGTGTCCGATGGAATCAGGGGATGCCTTAGTGTTCCACAACCTAACGCTCCACCGATCACTACCACACACCACAAGCGAGATGATCCGCTGGGCAATTGACATCCGCTATCTCCGTGACGGCGACCACCCCGGCACAATTTATTGGAAAGACCCCGGCTTCAAATGGGTCATCCGTAGCGAAACGCAACCGGTGACACCCTTCACTCAGTGGCTTGAAATGTGGTGATAATCAAACACAAAGCAGTCAAATTTAAAAAATCGCCTCAAGTCCAATCCAAGCGGCGCGGGGTGCCCCCGGAGACAGAAAACGGGCATCCTCGAATTCGTCTCCTAACACCTCGTCCGCCTCCCCGAAGAGACCGAAGGTTTCATACCGGTCATCAAAAAGGTTGTTCACCTTAGCAAATACAGAAATATTACCCCAAAACGTATATCTACCACGCAGATTCACAATGCCGTAACCTGGAATCTGATCGATTAAATTCCCCTCGTCTCCACGAAAAACCTGACTGGAATTGATAAGGGCATTCGCACCGAAAAACAGGGCATCGGTTACAGCATACGTGATGTCCGCCTTGAGGTTGTGCTGTGGGACACCGGGAATACGATCGCCCCTCTCCACGTCAATCTCTCCACCCCTCGCCTGCGGATGGTTCGGACTGCTAACAGTCAAATCAGTCTCGAAAGTCGCTGAAATGTAGGTATAATTGAGCAACCCGTGCAAGCGCCCAAAAAAACTTCCCCCGATATTCACCTCAACACCTTGGCGGAGCGTTCGCGCAACGTTTTCAAAATAGCCTTCGTTGGTAAGGGCACCACTGCTAATAAAGATAAGGTCGTCAAAACTCGTTGCTCGAAAGAAGTCGGCGTTCCACGCGAGACCGCCCAACTCACCCCGCAATCCCGTCTCCCACGTCTTTGTTATCACCTGATCCAACGGCGGATCGGCAACGAAAGCGTTAGGCAATTTGCACGGTGCTTCGGGATCAGCACACGTTAGTTCCACAGGCGTAGGCACACGCGACGCTTCACTGTAGCTCCCATAGAAGGAAAGAAGGCCATGGAACTGATAAGTTAAACCCGCCGCTGGATTGAAACGACCAAAGGTGTGGTTCCCATTGAGTTCGACACCAATCTGATCCCGTAATACAATCTCGGTGCTGTTATACCGTCCGGATAGCGTGAGGTGTAGCCGAGGCGTCATAGAAAAAGTATTCGTGGCATAGACACCTGTATTCTGAACCGTAGTCTCGACATCCACAAAAGATTCACTTTCAAAGATACCGCTACCGACCGTTCCCCGATCCGGGGTCAGACTTGCCAACTCCGTCTCGGAATTAAACAGAGCCCCGCCACGGTCAAAACTCGCGCCGACAATGAACTGATTTTCGCGACTGGCGATAGGACTTGTGAAGGTTGCCTGTAAGGTTGCTCCGTAGCCACCTTGACGCGTCTGACTCGTATTATTTGTAGCGTTAAACCCGCCTTCGTCATCATCGTCGTCATCCTCAGCATCAATCTCAGTCTCTTCGTCATCGCCCCCATCAATTTGGATATCTTCGTCATCGTCATCATAGCCGTTCTCAGGAAGACGGACATCTTTTCCAAACTGATCCTTTATACGCGCCTGATCTGCATCTTCACCAACGCATAGAAAACCTTCATTTTCAGGATCTTCGCACGGCTCAAAATCTGTATCGTCGCCATTGAAGGTCTCAACGTTGTTACGCCGGTAGTAAACCGTGCTCGCCAAGATGAGGTTGTCCCACCACGTATGACTGCCCCGCAAATTTGCCATGAGCATATTGTTCTCTGTCCTGTCTGGATGCGTAAACACAGCACGCCGTTCCGTGTTAAGAAGCTCAATCGGTAATGCACCGTTGCCCAATAATTCATTATCTGCTAACGTTAGGCTCAAGTTCAGTGTAGAAGCGTTTTCTTTCCAACCGATGTTGCCGAACAACTGCCTGACCTCAGAAGGCGAGAAATCACGCCACCCCTCTTCCGCAAAGAGATTACCACTCAGGAAGTAACTCAGCCTCTGATTATGACCCCCACTCGAAAATTCAGCGGCTCTGCGTGTGAATGAACCGCCATAGACTTTCACGCCGTGACCAGGGTGCGTAAAGCCGGTCTTCGTCTTCAGAGAGAGCGCACCACCAAGTGTGTTCAAACCAAAAAGTGGATTTGATCCAGACATCAAGTTGATGCTGGCGATTGCGGATTTCGGAATGACATCCCAATTCACCGTGTCACCAAACAATTCGTTAACACGTGTACCATCTTGATAGGTAGCCAATCCCTGCGGTAATCCCAGCAAAGGGGAAGCGGTAAAACCACGAAAGCGGACATCCGGCTGGAAAGGATTGTTTTGTGCCTCGTTAATATGCACACTGCCCAAGTTACGACTGATGAACTCGGTGATGTCCAAACTTTGGGTAACATCAACCTCGGTACTATTCGCTGTTTGGATATTGGCAGGAATCTTATCCTTAGGAAGTCCAACACCATGGATCGGTGTCACACCGATCACCTCAATCGGTTCTAATTTCACCGGCTCCTCTTCCGAATAGACCAGCACTCCTCCAAAGATGAGTAGAAATGTAAACAGACAACTGAAAATCCTGAACAAGATATTGGATGAGGTCATTTCTCACTCCTTTCAGTTAGTAGTGCACACGCTATATCTAATAGTAGTGCACACGCTATATCTAATGGTTGGACTTTAGTGTAGGTACATGCATGATACACTGTGATTCACTTTTGTTCAAGGAAAACCGGACAATTCGGACCTAATAGGCATCGTGACACGGAATGCTGGGCAACTCTAAAACAGGACGCGAAATATCTTGCATTTTTCTCAGACATCCGGCATAATGATATTCAACAAATTGATGAAGGTAGAAAGAATTATATGAAACGTGTACCTTTCCAAATTTTACAAGACGAACTTTACCGTGTGCTCGCGAGCGTCGGGTTTACCGACGAGCGAGCAATGTTATGTGCAAGGCTCTTTGCTGAAAACCAACGGGATGGCGTGTACTCACACGGACTCAATCGCTTCCCAGGATTCGTCGCTGGACTGGAGAGCAAGCGAATTAACTTCCGAGCAAAACCAGAAAAAATCGAGAGTTTCGGGGCATTAGAACGGTGGGACGGCAAGATGGGCGTCGGACTTGTTAACGCGCATTTCTGCATGCAACGCGCAACGGAACTCGCAAATATCCATGGGATCGGGTGCGTCGGACTTTCAAACACAAATCACTGGATGCGAGGCGGGGCTTATGCATTACAGGCAGCGGAAGCCGGATACATCGGAATATGCTGGACAAACACAACCCGACTCATGCCGCCCTGGGGTTCTGCAGAAAAAAAGATTGGGAACAATCCGATGGCAATTGGTATTCCGAGAGAAGGTGGACATATTCTGCTTGATATGGCAATGAGTCAGTATTCAAACGGAAAGTTAGAAGTGTTGCAGCTGCAAGGAAAAAAATTACCGCTACCCGGTGGATACGACACCCATGGAGAACTAACTGTTGACCCAGGCGAAATTCTTGACTCCGCGAGAGCACTCCCTATCGGTTACTGGAAAGGGTCCGGGTTAGCTTTGGTACTCGACACAATGGCAGCCCTTATTTCAGGCGGGCAAGCCACACACGAAATCGGAAAGCAAGGATCCGAATATGCGGTTTCTCAGGTGTACATCGCGATGAACGCTGTAGGAATGATGGGACAAGCAGCTTTGAACGAGAAAGTAACAGCCATTATTGACGATTTCCATACATCAACACCGTTAGACGAAAATGAAAGTGTGCGATATCCCGGGGAAGGCATGCTGCGGACACGACAGGAAAGTCTTAAAAAAGGGGTCCTCGTGGACGAGATACAGTGGCAAGCACTACTAGAGATGAAGAAAGATGAGACAGAGCTAGGTCCCTAATTTTGGCTTGCACTCTTTTTGTATCAGTGTATAATACATCTTGATACGGAGTACTAATGAGTAATAACTATAAACATAAGGGCTTGCCCTTTACAACGGAAATTGCTGAGAAATTTCTCAATAGACTATCAGGTAAAGAATTCCACATAGAACGAATTGGACAAGTTGTGCTTCAGCAACACTTGGATAACGGCGGAGCACCGCCAGAGGAAGGACTATCTGATATTGTTCACAGAGCACTTCTCAGGTTATATTATGCGGATGGACGTGCAAAAAGATCCTCCAGAAGTGATAAAAATATTTGGGAGATATTTCCAGAAGGACGACAGATTTTTGGATCCGGGACAGGTGCCGTTTACTGTTTTTATGAACCTCGTGATAGGGAGAAAGCTGAAGCGCGAGGCGAATGTCAATGGCCATGTAATATTGGCGAAACAAGCGGCGATGTTGAAGAAAGAGTTCAACAGCAAACACGTCAGTGGACGGTAGAACCCAGAATTGACTTAATCCTTCAAACAAGTCAGCAAAAAGACTTAGAGGCGAAAATACATAATCTCTTGAAAGCACTTGATAGACACCTAAAGGGCTTTAAAGGAAGTGGGAGAGAATGGTTTAATACTTCTCCTAAAGAGATAATTTTTCTGTATAGACGTGTTCTTCCTCACTTTGGTTTTCACTACTATGACTAATGCAAGTTGCCACTTATTTATACACATAGTACTCCGCTGGAGTGCCAGGGATTAAATACGCCATTTTCTATAGATATATCCTCCCTCATGAGGTTTAAGTATTTAATCAGGTAATTTCTGAACGTGCGATAAATCGCAATACTACGAACGGACCTGTTTGCAGTAGGGCAATTCATTGCCCGTCAATTACCCAAATATTTAGTAAAACTTCATCTGGGGTGAAGAAACATGCTGAAATAGGTTTTCAAACGCGTAGAATTCGTTATAGCAAGTTGGGTTATGACTATGATGATATAGATAGAAAGGAGAAACGACCTAATGAAACGGACACTTGAACGAACTATATTTATGCTTATCGGTGCACTCATCGCATCTATTGCATATTTTATTGGAAATATGGATCGCAGAGCAGAAGCACAAGAAGTAGAGGTCAAGTTCGATAAAATTATTTGTGACCGTATTTTTGCTCGCAAAATTACGACTGTGAATATTGTCGGTGAAGAAATTATGTTAACTAACAAAGCAGGCAATGGTGGAATAGCTCTAAACTTTAAAGATGGGAACCCCAATTTGGAGACGGGTATGACAAGCCCTAAAGGATCCCGCATATCAATGCAAACAAAAGAAGATGGTGCTGCTATAGCAATAACCTCCAATGACCGACCCACAAATTTTGAAGACTCGGGTATATTTGTGGTATCTACTCCTACTGAATCGGCGATATTTGTTGAAAGGCAGAAAACTGCCTACGAAAAACGTTAAAGGCATTATGAATTTCAGAGAAATAAAAGCAGCCACCTATGAAAACCAAATTATCTCTTTTTATACTTTATAATTCAAATTATGAAAGGAATCTTTGATGGCTACCGCAGTATCCTACTTCAATCAGGGCGTTGAGAAATACCAGATGCAGCTATACGCTGAAGCTGAAGCTGATTTAAAAATGGCAATTCGTCTTAATCCCGATTATGCAGAAGCCTATTACGCTCTCGGACGTGTGATGCACGAGCGAGGTCTTCTTGGTTTGTCATGGAGGCCGTATATTGACAAAGCGTTGGAACTGGCAAGGTTGGCTGAGAATGAAGATCTCAAATGCAAAATTGAGCAATTCATTCGATCGAGATTTCGCCAGTAACATCAATGATTTTGATAGGTTCAACTGATATGGGAAAAATTTATTATCATTTACCTCGCCTACCAAGAGAAGTATAACCAATGAAACACACTTGAACGAACTATATCCATCCCCAGAGGAGAAGACTTATGACTTTACGGGCAGGGATTGTAGGTTGTGGCGGAATTAGTCGGAGTCACGCCGGCGCGCATGCGAACTTAGAGGGAGTGGACCTCGTCGCAATGTGCGACATAAACCGTGAAGCACTTAACAATCGCGCCGATGAATACGAGGTCTCACATCGATATACCGACTATGAGGAGATGTTCGCACGCGAAGCACTTGATATTGTAAGTGTATGCACACACGCACCCTTACACGCACCGATCGCGATTGCTGCCGCACAAGCAGGTATCCACGTCTTATGTGAAAAGCCGTTGTCCGTCGACTTAGAAACAGCGGACAAGATGCTCGTGGCATGCCGTGAGGCAGGTGTGCGCTTGGCAGTTAGCCACCAGTTCCGATTCACACCCCTCTTTCGGCACGCGAAATCCTTGATTGACACCGGCAAAATCGGCGAACTCCGCTCCATACGCGAAGTCGGCAAAGGACGCGAAGCAGGATTCGAGCTAATGGAGATGGGAGTCCACTATTTTGACGAGATGGACTTTTTCTTGGATGGTATCTCCTGGATCCAAGCGCATATTACATATCAAGGACACGATGTAACAGAAGCAGATATTATGCACAGCAGTGAGTTGTGCCAAACCGACCGGCGGGATAACGGCATGGTGGCGGGGGATACGATGCTCGTGCATATCGGCGGCGGAAACGGGGCTTACGGTATTATGGAACTTTACTGCCGCGAACCTCGACACGGGTGGATGATGGGACCACACCTGCTCGGATCAGAAGGGCAATTGATGATTAAACCGCACCCAGAGACGGGTATAGACGAAATGTGGTACTGTCCATTTGATGTCTCCTTTGCCGCACATACACCCGCATGGGAACAGATAGAACTTGACGCATCAGCGTTCGTAATCTCTGGAAAAGCGTGGCAGTCGCGCCACACCATCTGGAGTGCGAAAAACATCCGAGACGCAATTCTTAACGAAAATCAACCTGAACTCGGCGGACGTAATGCCCTTACGTCGCTTGAGTGTGTGAGCGCAACCTACGTTTCCCATTTTAATGAAACAAAAGTACAACTACCACTAAAGGAGCGGAGCCATCCGCTTGTGAAACGTCTTAGTACAGGAGTTACAAATTAAATGAAATTCGCATTTTTTAACGATGACCAACTCGGTGTCCTAACAGAAGACGGGATTGTTGACATCAACGATGCCCTCAGCGGTATCTCTTACCATACGCCGCAAGAACTGATACGAATGGTAATAGAGGATTTTGATAATCTACGTCCGAAAATAGAAGATGCCACTGAAAACGGCACTGCCGTTGCTTTGGACAGCGTCAGCCTCAAAGCACCGGTACCGCGTCCAGGTCAACTCGTCTGTCTCGCAGGAAACTACATCGAGCCAGATAGTCCATCTCGCGGTGAGTTCAACGCTTTCTTAAAATCACCGACCGGCATCATTAACACAAAGGATACAGTCGAACTCCCGGAAGCAGACGTAACCGTCTTCCACTTTGAACCGGAACTCGCAATCGTTATCGGCAAAACGGCAAAACACCTCACTGAAGAAAATGCGTTAGACTGCGTATTCGGTTACACGCAGTTTATTGATGTCTCCGCGCGTGGATTGCCCGGAGGCTTCTTTTTAGGGAAAAGCTGGCACACATTTGCACCGATGGGACCCGCCCTCGTTACTGCTGACGAAGTAGCGGACGCGAACGCACTCGGCGTGCAACTCTGGATTAACGAAGGTTTGCAACACGATTTCTCTACCAATTCCATGGCACGCTTCATCCCAGAACTGCTCGCAGAGGTAACCAACGTGGTAACGCTGGAACCGGGTGATGTCGTATCGACAGGAACACACCATGAGGCACTTACGGCAGTCGGGGACGGAGACACAGTCCGGTTATCAGTAGAGGGTTTCGGTCCAGCGTTGACGGTGTCCGTACACGACCCGCTAAAACGGACAATATGGCGCGGTTAGGATAGCTATACGGTAAGGTTTCGCTCGCGACCTGTGGAAAAAAGTGTTGACAACCGTATCAATTTATGTGTATAATAATTGGAGGGACAACTTAGAGGCTATTCTCTAATCCACGAAATTCTACTTTTAATAGTCTGTTTTGACTAATAAGCTACGCCGCTTTTAACAGAAAGACTTGGCGCGCAACGGAATGAGAACCTTCTTTCTTGATGATAAGGAGAATCGATTAAAATGAACTTTTTCAGAACAAGTTTTGACTTGCAAGCTTCGTCAAAACCCAGAAACATAGCCGTGCTGGCTGTCCTCACGATTGTCTGCGCGTGGATGGCTGGCTGTGCTGGCTGTAATCCTGAACCGGTACCCATGGGAATGAACCCGACACAGGGACCCGAAACGGGTGGGACAACCGTCCAGATTACCGGCGAAAAATTTGATATGAAAAACGGGGTGACTGTAACGTTCGGCGGACAGAATGCACAAAGCGTAACGGTCCCCAGCGAAACACAAATTACAGCGGTGACCCCCGGCGGCACCGCAGGGCAATCTGTGACTGTCGTTGTTACTAACAACGGAAAACCTGAAGTACCGGTCACGCTCTCACAGCAATTTACCTATACCGACGCGACTCCACCGACTGTGACAATGAACACACCCACAGATGGAACAGTCTTTTCTGAATATGAAGATTCACTCAACGTGATGAACAGCGTATCTGTATCGTTTAGCGAACCCATTGACAGTAATAGTGTTGCTGTGGATGTAGCCGTTACGAAAACCGAAGATTCGATGAGCGAACCGATGGATGGAACCCTGTCAGGTACGGTTACCGGAAGCGGCGATTCTGTGACGTTTACATCCGATATGCCGATGCGCGCCGGACGTATGTATACCGTTATCGTTTCCGGTGCTGCTGACATGGCTGGCAATGTCCTTGAAAATTCGCATAGCTTCAGCTTTAGCATAACCAGTCCTGAAGCCCTTTACAAATATCATGTCCAAGAAGAAGATATTCAGGAAGAAAACGGCGAGGCTGCACTGAAGCGTATCGCTGCACGGCCTGAGATTTTCGATAACCCAGAGATGTGGGAACGGTTAGTTGCAGCGAACCAAGATGCCTACATCTTCGATCGGACGAAACTTCGTGTCGGACAACTGTTAATTATTCCACGTGGGCGCGCCTGGGGCGATAAGTAAGTAAACTCTTAATGAAGATCGAAAAGCCGTGTACCTAATACACGGCTTTTTTATTTTTTTCAATGCCACAAACCGACAGAGGTGACTATGTTTGGCACCCAAAGAGATTTCAAAAACCGTATTGCCGAATATCAAAGTAGTTTGGTAGGTATCAAACACCTTCATCAATTATCGCCAATGCGTCCGAAACCGAACCGACCAATTACTGTCCACGCGACCACATCTGGCAGCATCGCTTACGACTCAGTTCGTTGTTGGATGAATGCAAATGGTGAAGAAACAACATTCAAACTCACGCCAAGTGAATCAATATGGAATAGACTCGAATGGCGATATGTCCGTCACTGGCACGGAGAGATGCCACCACAACCAAGCGGGACAACGGTGCGTTACAAGATTGGTGGACGCGTTCTGGACGCAAATAACTGGATTTTTGCCGATAACCAAGCGCGCGTCCTTTCGGACGCAACAGCGTTTGCGATTTCGGTGGACGATTACGACGCACCGACATGGGCTCGTGATGCTGTTATCTATCACATCTTCCTCGATCGATTCTATCCGGGGGACGATGTCCCGTGGAAAAAACCGACAAACCTCTCTGGTTTTTTTGGTGGCACGCTTCGCGGGGCAATTCAGAAACTTGACTATATCCAATCGCTCGGCTGCAATGCTGTATGGCTTTCTCCACTTTTCGCAAGCCCAACCCACCACGGCTATGATGCTACAGATTACTACACTGTTGAACCTCGATTCGGCACGAACGCGGAACTGATAGCACTCATTGAAAAAGCACACCAGCGCGGGATACGTGTTATCCTCGATTTTGTCGCCAATCATTGGTCGAACTATCATCCGACGTTTCAGGCAGCACAACGCGATCCAAACAGTGAATACCGGCGGTGGTATACATGGCAGCGGTGGCCCGACGAATATACAAGCTTCTTCGGCGTGAAAGGGATGCCCCAACTAAATCTAAAACATAAACCCGCAAGCGACTATTTACTGGAATGCGCACAGCATTGGTTACGCAAAGGCGTTGATGGCTATCGGCTTGATTATGCACCAGGGCCTCCACACACATTTTGGGCAGATTTCCGTCAAGCTTGTAAAACGGTGAATCCTGACGCTTTCTTGTTTGGAGAAGTAGTTAGTCATTCAGAAGCGATAGCATCTTATGTTCCACATTTCGACGGGTGTCTTGACTTTTTGCTTGCGGATGCGCTGCGGGAAACTTTTGTTCTTGAGACTTCAACGCTACTGGAATTTGAGGCGTTTTTAGCCGCACACGAGACCTATTTCCCCAAAGATTTCTCACTGCCCGCTTTTTTGGACAATCACGATATGACCCGTATTCTCTATCTGGCGGAGGAGGATAAAGCAAAGGTGCGCTTAGCAGCATTGGTACTTTTTACACTTCCTGCACCACCTATAATCTACAACGGGACAGAGATAGGAGTCTCACAACGGAACCCACTCGGGCGTTTTGAGGAGGCACGGTTGCCAATGTCGTGGGGGGATGAAGCGGACGGAGATTTATTAGGTTACTTCCAACGTTTGGGGGCACTACGGAAACAGTTTTCAGTGCTTGCTTCTGGTTTGCGAAAGATTGTTCATCTGAACGTTCAAAAAGGGACTTACGCGTATCTTCGCACTTCAGAAACGGATGCTATCCTAATCGCCTTGAATACAAGTCGGTGTTCTCAGACGATCAATGTCCCAATTTCATTGGGGCAGCATCGTGATTCGGAAACTGCTCCCACCTTGGGAGACCGCCTCAATGGAAACCCCGTGACAGTATTAGGGAATTCCATAAGCGTTTCATTGTCAGCGCAAAGTGGGGCGTTTATTGCCTGAGATGTAACGTAGAAAATAGGAAGGGGACCGACAAGAATACTCTCCTCGGTCCCCTTCTTATAGGCGTTATGAGATGGGACTATTGGGCATCACCAGCACCATTGCCATTACCGTTACCGGCACCATTGGCATCACCAGCACCCATGTCTGTCATGCCATCATCCATCATGTCGTCTGCCATGTCTGCCGTGCCATCATCCATCATGTCGTCTGCCATGTCTGCCGTGCCATCATCCATCATATCGTCTGTCATGTCCGCCATGCCATCATCCATCATCATGTCATCCATGGGGAGCGAGACGAAGACACTGTCGTTCGTGGCACCAATGTGGCAACCGTGGCAGCCATTGCCTGCATCTTCAAGGTTGGATCCTCTGATCTGCATATACTCGCCATCTGCACTGGGACGAAGATATTTTTTGTAAACCCACCCATTGTGACCAGCATACATCATATCGTCGCTTTTCATCATCACGGCGACTTTATCGACAAACGTTTCGGTCTTATCCATAATTTCTTTGACGATTATGGTACCAGCCGGATATTCTGCTGCTCCCGCCTTGTTCGCCATAGCACCGATATCGTTGATATAGACAGTGCGTGCGGTAAGAGCACCACCGTCTATCGGGGGTGGGTTGTGGGCTGCCCCTGCCTCTTGCGGACCTGGTGCCGGAAGCATAACATGTGCCCACGACATATACATTGTCGAATCCAGCATTGGCATCATATCCATCATCATATCGTCGGCAGCCATCATGTCATCACCGGTCATCATATCGTCGGCAGCCATCATGTCATCGGCAGCCGGTTTTAAGACTTTCTGTGCCCTTTCACAGGATACGAAGGTAATACAAGTAATTAAAATCGCAATTAAAGCGACCTGAAGTTTTAACATTAACTAATACCTCTCATTCTATATTTGTTATAGTGAAAATATAATAAAGTGTTGCGGGTTTCAAAACGATAAAACCCACCCACCTCATTGTGGTCCTCTTCGATTTTATATCTGATACCAGTTCACTGAAAATTATACTCTATTTTTCCTTGAACTTTCAAGAACAAGACTTACGCCTCGGGGTTAGAAACCCTTCCTACAAAGAGTCGGGCTTACAAATCCTTGACGCAAAAGGAAAATAAAAAAGATTTCACGATTTGCCTAAATATTCCGTTCACCTTACAAGTTTAAGACAGGCCCTTTGTAGGGCAAACCGTCAAGTTACGGTTCCCTATGTATCGAAACTGTAACTATAGAGTTATAATAAGCCGATTTTTATTTTTAGTCAAATTAAAAAATCATCAAGTCGATACACAACCATTAAATTGTACGATGTTTTCTGGGAAAAGCAAATTAGGTCAATAAAATTTAGGATCATTCAATTTTTAGGGCTTGCCATAGTTTGTATTCCTGGCGAGGTTCCCAACATCGCCGCCTGCAGGGTCTAAGTAATTCTATAATCCACCATAAATTATTACATCCGAACGACCTCTTACAAAAAGGTAAAAAACGGAACTGACAATTACAAAATTATGATTATCAGTTCCGTTCTTAGTAAGTACAAATTACCAGATGGAACTACTGGCCATTTTCTTCCATCATGCCGTCGTCCATGCCGTCGTCCATGCCGTCGTCCATGCCGTCATCCATGCCGTCGTCCATCATGTCGTCGTCCATCATGCCGTCGTCCATCATGCCGTCGTCCATCATGTCGTCGTCCATCATGCCGTCATCCATCATGCCGTCATCCATCATGTCGTCGTCCATCATGTCGTCGTCCATCATGTCGTCGTCCATCATGCCGTCGTCCATCATGCCGTCGTCCATCATGCCGTCGTCCATCATGCCGTCGTCCATCATGCCGTCGTCCATCATTTCATCGTCCATCATGTCGTCTGACGGACTTTCCGGCATCATTTCATCAGTAACCGGCATCATGACTTGCTGTGCTCTTTCACAGGATACAAAAGCGAGACAACTGACTAAAACGGCAATTAAAAGAATCTGAAATTTTAACATTGTTAATGCTCCTTATTCTACATACTAAAGTAATAAGTTAAGGAAGAGGGACAAATTTCCTGCCGAGGTTCTAAAGCAACAAAGCCTATCACGTTAGAGCGTCCCCCAACCCATATACCATACAATTTAGGCAAATTATACAATATTGCACTTTAATTTTCAATAAAAAATATAAAAACTTTAGGAATACTCAATTTTAGGGCTTTCGGTTTTCCCTAAAAACGTTGGACTCGTAGATCGCCTTTATGGGTTGGTTTTTAGGATTTCTGAGCGAACTTTAAGAATATAGAGATGATCAGGAGCTTGGGCAAAGGCAGCCTCAATTTCACGCCCAGCATCAGGGATCCGGTTGAGACGGTGATAAACAAGTGCCAGTGTGGCACGGTGTGCTGGTTGCCCATCGATTTTAACAGCCATCTCAGCAAGAGTAAGTGCTTCATCAAGATCCCTGTTTTCCCAGGCAAGCAAGGATGCCAATGCCTCCTTTGGAAACGGAATATCCGGTGCGAGCTGGATTGCACGACGAAAATCGGTCTCCGCCATATCAGATGCTCCCTGTTTCTGATAAATTTTTCCACGCCACAAATACCCGGGTGCCCACGTCGGTTCATGCAGTATTCCCATTGTCAAGGCTTGCCCAGCAGCTTCCAAATCCCCGATGCTCTCATGTAAGTTTGCAAGCTGCACATAAGCATTCATAAAATCAGGTTCATGCTGAATGAGTGTAAGATAGTATGATACAGCCGTCGTTTGATCTCCAAGCTTTGCTTCTATTATACCGAGATGTAAAAGTGCCTGACGTGAGGTCGGCTCTATCGTAAGAACCCGCTGATACGACTGCCTCGCATTTGTCAATTCACCGAGCTGCATCTGAAGATATGCATAATCTTTCAAGGCTGGCGTAAACGTGTCATCCGCATCAAGTGCCTTCCGCAGAGGCACTAAGGCACGCCGTAGCTGCTTTTCTTGAATGAACCAATGCGCTTGACGGAAATAGCGTTCAGCAAGCATCCGATGATAGCGCGTCTCTGCAGCTTTCGCCTCCTTGGCATTTCCCATATCGCGCAGCACATCTGCAAGTGACTTGTGAAATACCGGTTCGCCTGGTGCATAGCGGACAGCACGTTCATAAAAACGTCGGGCAATAGCGAGCTGTCCACGCCTAAAACCGATTTCACCACGTCCGAACGCTGCACTGGCAAGCGTCTCATCTTGCGCGAGTGCCTCCCTAAAAACGGCATCGGCTTCGTCAATCCGATTGAGCTTGAGCAGCACATGCCCGAGGTTGTTATAGGCAGCAGTCGTGTCCGGGTGCAGTTGGACAGCAACAATATAGTATCTGCGCGCCTGCTCCAAGTTCCCACGCTCCGTCTCGATCTGTCCCAAAGCGACGTACCACGCCGCGGGTGCGTCCTCACCAGCACCTTTGACGGCTTTTTGAAACCACGTATCAGCCTCGTCAAGATCCTTATTGCGGTGATATGCAGCAGCGAGTTTAGCCTGTACCATAACCCGTAGGCGTGACTTTGCAATATCGCCTTGTGGTTCGGTCGAGAGGTGTTGTAAGGCACGTTGGAAAGCAGTAATAGCAGTAGGATAATCCTTCAGCTTTGCAGCGGTATCCCCCATTCCGATGTGGACAATTGGAAATTCGGGTGCTTCCTCGGTAAGACGCTGATATAATTGGAGTGCGTCGCGCCACGCCTCTGATTGGAAGGCACGCTGCGCATCTTTTAATCGCTTCTGAAACGCCTTGGGATAATCCGTTATATCGTTGGATAAGAGGTCTCCAAACGTCGTCGTAGCAAACAGAAACAGGAAAGCACTAAGAAAAAATAACTGCCATTTTTTTCTTAGAACGTTCCGATCCACCTCTCTATTTTCCGTGAAAGATAGGTTATAATAATTCCGCATCTGCTCATTTCACCCCGTTTTCCGGCTCCAGGGCATCCCCCAAAATATGCCAACTTATCTCTTGTCTCTGTTCGACTAACCATGTTGTGAATTCTGCTTCCGCTTTCTCCTGCTGAATCCGATCAATAATCTCCTCACTAACCTCGGCATAAGTCCTTTGGCGCGCTGGATTGCTCTGGATGCGTTTAACAATCTGATATCCATCTGAAATACGGAGGAGAGCACTCCACTCAGAATCCGGCAACTCGGCTTCAATAACACCTAACGGTGTGTCTGCCGCAAGTGTCAACACCTCAAGCTCAATAGCCAATTGCGTTTCATAGACATCACGTACAACTTCAAACGTTTCCCCTCGCTGCAAACGGACAGAGAGTTGTTGTACCAGATTTTCGGCTCCCTGCTTTTCTCCTTCTGAAGCATCCTTCGGTATAAGGATAGACAACACACTAAGGGTAAGCGTGGGGGGCACAATAAATTCGGCACTGTTCGCATCATAGTACGACTTGGCTAACGTTGCTATCTCTGCGCTATTGAGAGCGTTGAAAAATATACGACGGAAAAATTCATCGTAAACCAGCTGCTCATAGACCCACGCCCTGAGTGCTTTGTCTTCCAACCCATGCCGTTGCAAAACAGTTTGAAACGCTGCATCCGAATCATATTTTCTACGAATTTCAGCTATCTTTTCTGCTACACGCACGTTAGGCTCAGCGACAACAATGCCGAGTCGCTTAGATTCTTGTAAAACAAATTTGCGGTTAATAATAGCACCAAGCGCAACTCGATCATCGGTAATAATAGAGGACTCCATGATAGCAGAGATACCCAATTCATTTTCGAGTTCGCTGCGCGTAACGGCATCTCCACTAACAACCGCGATGACGGTATCAATCAGAATCTGTGCGTCTGTGTTGGTGGTTATACAGAGTAAAAGCAAAAAGACGACCAAACGTCCCATATTAGCGCGGATTCCTCGGCGTTAGCCATTCTTCTTGAATGTGAAGGCCGAGTCCCGGACCGTCATTCGGAGAGATATAACTTTGCGTTGGGAGAGACTCGCCTTCAAAGCGTTTTGTCTCCTCCAAAGGCACCCCTGGCGGAACACCGAGATAGTATTCCACCCAAGGCGTATTCGGCATAGCAGCAGAAAGATGGAGTCCAGATTGCCGGAGTCCACCACCATGAAAAATAACCGTCAAACCGGCGGCATCGGCAAGATGACAGATCTTAACACATTCGGTTATACCACCTACCCAGAAAGTATCCGGCTGCAAAATATCCAAGCACCGTCTTTCAATAATCTGTTGAAATGGGAACCGAGTGTAGTGGTGTTCACCGCTTGCCAAACTCACCCAATCGACAGCCTCCCGAACTTTCACCAAACCGTCAATGTCCTCGGGAATGAGAAACTCTTCAATCCACTTGAGGCGATACGGACGAAGACGTTGTGCCAAACGGATGGTATAATCAACATCGAAAGCCATATAGCAATCCAGCATAATTTCAACATCGTCCCCAACGGTTTCTCTGGTTTTCGCGACCAGTTTCTCATTTTCTTTTAATCCCCATTCACCATCCACGGGTCCGTAGGGACACGCTAACTTCACCGCTTTGAATCCCAACTCCAACTGCCAATCGGTATCGTTGCCTGTAGCGTAGGCAAAGAGTTTCTCACGCACAGGACCACCGAGGAGTTCATAGACGGGTTGGTTTTTAATTTTCCCAATGAGATCCCACAAGGCGATGTCAACGCCGCTGATTGCGCAACTGGTTAAGCCTTGCGAGCCGTAAGGTTTGGACATACGAAACATCATATCCCAAATCTTTTCAACAGCGAAACAATTCTCACTAATCAGCATCGGCGCGAAGTGTTCATCAATAATCGCCGCAACAGGCGTTCCGAAGGAGGTTTCACCGATGCCCCAAGTCCCGTCTTCGGCAGTGACCTTAACATAGACGGTATCCCACTTCGGCATCCAACTGGAACGGTGGCGTTTGTATTGCGGATAACGCGACATCGGGTTCGCAACTTCAGCATGGGCGTTCCACGCATCGCGACGCGGCTGTGTGCGTTCGCTTTCGCGCGGCGGCACGTCGATTCGGACTGTCTGTATGTCTTTTATTTTCATTTTTTGCTCCACTCAGAGTTTACAGCATGATAGCATAGATCCGTATTTAATTCAAAGGTCTATGACGGTTCGTAAGACCTATTTGTTTTAAACACCTATATGGAGTATAATAGAGATGTACTGTAAAAATACGACTGAAGTCAACTCGGAGGACCTTGGAATAATGGAAGATTTTACGCCTCATACATACACGCCGGTATATCCAGGACCCAACACAGATCTACTTGAGGCACAAGCGCGCGTTTGCACGGGCCCTCATCAAACCCGTCCGTTAGGCATAAATCCCTCGGATTTACCACAACCAGAGCCGATCCTTGAAACGATTCTGAAATCCATATCCGACGGACTGCCGGAAACAGAGACGGCATCAGCAGCACAGATGGGTGCGTTTTTCGCAGCGATGACGCTCCGCGCCTATTTCCCGAAATCGACACAATGGAGTCCAGCAGAGACAACTGCATTTCGTAAATACCACTCGGCACTCACAGAACAACTACCACCAGAAATCCAATATCTGATGAATCCCGATGACGGCTACGCGCCACGGAACCCAACAGAGGCAGTTGTCGTGAACGCATTGGAAAAGATTTTACGAGCAAAACATCTAAGTTACATTGAAACCCGTGAGATGTGCGAAGCCATCCTTAGCGACGCAGTCCATCCGGCACTTAAAGGTGCTGCGTTGATAGGCCAACGGATGAACCGCGAAACATATCAAGAGGTTCGCGGTTATCTTGATGCGTTTTTCGGACCCGAAGCCGTTCAACCCATTGATGTCGCCTCACTCACCCACTTCGGGCAGCCTTACGATGGCGCGACACGCTATTTTCGTCCGACGCTTTTTGTGGCAGTAGTGCGTGCAGCACTCGGTGAAGCATCACTTCTTCACAGTGTGGACGCAATGCCGCCGAAAAATGGTGTGACAGAGGAGGCTATTTTGACAGCACTCGGTGCAAACACGCACCTCTTGCTTGCGCAGACGGCATCACTGATTACAGACGCGTCGGTGGGATTTGGATATGTCAGCCAACGTGAGTATTGCCCGGCTGCTTATGATTTGCGAGAACTACGGGTGCACATCAAGAAACGTCCACCGTGGGCTGCAACTGAGAAGGCACAACAGTTTTTCTCAGCGCGGGACGCAAACTATATGGTACTCGGCTACTACCATATCGGTTACGAGAAACCGCTCCTTCAACTGGCATGGGAACGCGGATTTAACGCCGCTGTCGCTGTAAAGGGTGAGGAAGGAACAAGTCATTACGCGCTGCGCCTCGGGAAACCGTCCACACATGATAGAATGGCAATCAACTATTCACAAGGCTTTCGACGGGTAGATGATTCGCGCGAGGACTTTGCAGTCGATATTGATCCAGCGGATTACGGATTTAACCATGCTCGGAGTCCACGCCCAAAGGTTGTCAGCGCGCAGGCGTTTGCGGAAGCAGGCGTAGCGGCTCTATCGGGTGAAAAAGGACATATCTACGATAGGATACTGCTGAATACAGCAATGGTTGACTATCTGTTGGGAATCTGCCCAGAACCGGAAGAGGCACTCGTACGTGCGCGGTCTGTAATGGATAATGGAAGCGCGTTGAAACATCTACAAGCGTATATAGAAACCAGCAACCAACTCTCGTAAGGGCGAGGTAACCTCGCCCCTACGCTTCCTAAATGTAGCCTGTTGAGCCATCTGGACGGATGGGACAGGTGCGTTGCCAATGGATGTATTCGTTGTCTGTGATTGCTGCCTCGTTCACCTCTACACCCAAGCCGGGACGATTCCGTAATTCCAAATAGCCATCCTTTGGTAGATACGGTTCATCTACCCAGTCGTTCCATTCCGTTTCAGTAGGCAAGAGATACTCCAAAATTTTGAAGTTCGGGGTTGCCGCGGCGAAATGCACATTGACAGCAGTTGCCAGCGGTCCCATCGGATTGTGTGGAGCAACGCTCACATAATGCGCTTCAGCGATCGCAGCGATCTTGCGCATCTCCAATAATCCTCCACAAACACAGATATCCGGTTGAATAATATCGGCACCCTGTCCGGCAATAAGGTCCAGAAACTCAAAACGCGTATAGAGAGATTCTCCGGTAGCAAGCGGGACTTGCATCTGGGCACGGAGGCGTGACCATGCGGGGATATGTTCAGGTCGGAGCGGCTCCTCGTAGAAATATGGGTCGTAGGGGGCAAGGGCATTTGCCAGTTGCAGTGCCCGAATCGGCTCGAAGATTTTGGCGTGTGGATCGAAGGCAAACTCCCACTCCGTCGGTGTATTCTCCCGGATCTGCTCAAAATAGGTAGCAGCAGCATCACAGACGCGTCCCCACCGACTTGCGTCGGGGTCCAATTGGTAAGGGCTGGTCTTGAATGCAGTGAATCCCCACTCCTCATGAAGTTTATGCGCTTGATCGGCGGCTTCAATGCCATCCCTACCGCCGATACCGCGGTAGACACGAATACGGTCTCGGGCATGCCCACCGAGGAGCATGTAGACTGGCAACCCTGCCGCCTTTCCGCTAATGTCCCAAAGTGCATGATCGACAGCAGAAATGACAGCAAGTCCGGCACCACCGGCTGGAAAACGGAACTGTTGATGCAGTTTCATCATGATATACTCAATCCGCCTCGGATCATCACCCTGAATCATCTCAAAGATGTAATCGGCAATGGGTTCAACCGAGAGATCTGGTCCGGTGGAGTAAGCCTCACCCCAACCGTAGAGTCCTTCGTCTGTTTCTACTTTGATGAGACCGCGGGGACGGTTACCAAAGCGTGCCATAAAGGTTTTGATAGCAGTGATTCTCATTTTTTTAACTATGGGCCTCCGTTCTGCCCTCCACTTCGTTTCGGGCAGGTTTTTAGTTAGGTCACATGGGCTTTGGAAGTTGTGCGGATTAACCGACCGCTGACTGCCGATCACCAATTACCACGTATCTGTTCGGAACGGTGATGCAGGTAGCCCTTCTTTGTTCACCAAATTGGGCTCAGCACTTTGATGCCAACCGAATCGGACTGCGACCGGATTCGCGACGGTGTCAGTGGAAACGACGATCGCGTCCCCATCAACCATTGCTTGCGCTTCAACGAATTGCTTGTCTTCACCCGCAATTTCAAACCATGTGAGCGGCTTCTCATCTCGCGTCATCAGCCCGCTACCCACGTGATCGAAACTGAGTCGAATTGCGTTTCCTTTCACTGTCATCGACTTGTAGAGTGGCCCGGAGTAAGTTACATCTTCTCTGCCGTAGGTTTTTGCGAGAGCCCACAACGCAAGCCGTCTGCCGACATCCTGCTTGTTTCGTGGGTGAATGTCTCTGAGATTGCCGATATCCGTTGTTACAGCCATGCCGGTATTTGGCAGTGCTAACGTAGCTGTTTGCGCCTCCCAAATCTGTGGCAGAAAGAATGGTGTCACGTCACGTCCGCCATAATTGAAAGGTGCCAGTTGAACAAAATAGAAGGGAAAATCGCCTTGTCCCCAGACTTCACGCCACCCGTTGATGAGTGCCTTCATTTTTTCGTGATAGTGCATACCGTCTCGAAGGTTAGACTCGCCTTGATACCAAAGTGCGCCACGTATAGCGTAGGGGACGAGCGGATGCACCATACCGTTGTAAAGCCCTGTGGGTCTCGCGTGATGCCGTAAAGAGTGTCTGTTATCAGGCATCTGCGTAAGACGTGCCCCGGTTTCCAATGCCTCCCGCGTCTCCGCTATCCACGCTTCAATGTCCTTCATTTTTTGCGGAAGTTGTTGAAGATAGTTGGCGTGTGCCTCTTGCACCTCTTTGGATATAGATTCAAGGGTGGAGACACTGGCGAAACCGGCAGGTGGTGTCCACGGTTCAATACGGGTACCACCCCAAGAGGTATTAATTAATCCGATAGGGACATCAAGGTTCTTATAGAGTTTCCGTCCGAAATAGTAGGCAACAGCAGAAAAATTCGCGATTGTCTCTGGATTGGTCTCGTACCAATCGGCTTCCACATCGTTTTGCGGCAGCCCCGACGGGACCCGCGGCACATAGAACAGTCGGATATTCGGATAGTTCGCTGCGGCGATCTCTGCTTCACTGTCCTTTGAGGCACTCACAGACCACTGCATGTTTGATTGTCCAGAACAGACCCAAACCTCCCCAAAAAGGATGTTTGTCAACTCAAGGGTGTTACTACTGCTGACTTTGAGTATATAGGGTCCGCCTGCAGCCATTGCGGGAAGTTTAGTTCGCCAATTGCCCTCTGCATCAGCAACCGCGGTTGTTGAGAAAAGTGGTTCGCTCTCTACGTTCTCGGTGTTGAGGATTATCGTAACTTCCTCGCCCGCGGATGCCCACCCCCAAATTGGGACCTCCATATCGCGTTGTAGGACCATATTACTGCCGATAACGCGCGGTAGGGTAACCTCGGCATAGAGGTTGGGTTGTGTGAAAAGCAATAGAAAACCGATAAGAAATAGTGTAATTCGTTTCATGTTGTCACTCCTTAGAATTTAAACGGTTAATTGTGCCAATTCCCTCCCCGTTTTCTTGCAGGCGTTCGGCGAGGTAGCTGTTGCGTTCCATCACCTGGTTGTTACGGATACAGATACCGAGTGCCTGTTTAGTACCTATGATTACGACCCGCTCCTTCGCACGGGTGATACCGGTGTAAAGGAGATTTCGCTGCAACATGAGATAGTGTTGCGTGTGCAAGGGAATCACAACGGCGGGATACTCACTGCCTTGCGCCTTATGGATAGTCGTGGCATACGCCAAGACGAGTTCGCCGAGGTCTGCTGTATCGTAAGCAACCTGTTTATCGGGGAACTGGATGCGGACTTTTTTGTCGATATGTTCAATGGCGACGACCCTTCCAATATCGCCGTTAAACACGTCATAGTCGTAATTGTTGCGGACCTGCATCACCTTATCGCCGATGCGAAAACCGCCCGCCGTGCGTGATAGGGACGAGGTGACCTCGCCCCTACGGGGTCCCTGCCCATGCGTCCGAGGTCCGAAGCGTGCCTTTTCTAATGGATGCGCTGCTTGGGGCATATCCCCTATATTCAATACTTCTTGAAGGCGTTTGTTGAGACTTTCAGTACCAAGTGCTCCGCGTCGCATTGGACATAGGAGTTGGATGTCATCTATGGGATGGTAGTCGTAGTGTTGGGGTAGCCGATCAGAAATAAGAGAACATATCAATTCAACAATTTCGTCTGGATTCTCCTCCTCTATGAAGAAGAAATTTCGGTCAGCCTCACCAGTGAGTTCTGGAAAATCACCCTTGTTGATACGATGGGCGTTCATGACGATCATGCTCTCTTGTGCCTGACGGAATATCTCAGTCAGTTTAATAACGGGTATCCGCTGCGAATCAATGAGCGACTTGAGAACATTGCCCGCACCGACAGAGGGCAGCTGATCAACATCGCCGATGAGGATGAGGGTCGTACTCGGTCGGATAGCTTGCATCAGGCGGTTCATCAGAACAAGGTCTACCATAGATGTTTCGTCAACGATGACGACATCTGTGTCCAACGGGTTCTGGCGATTTCGCTTAAATCCATTATTTTGTGGGGAAAATTCAAGAAGCCGATGGATGGTTTTGGCTTCACCGCCGGTTGTTTCACTGAGACGTTTCGCGGCGCGTCCGGTGGGTGCTGTTAAGGTGATGTGTTTGCCTTGTAATTCAAACAGGCGAATCATTCCGACGGTCGTTGTCGTTTTACCCGTGCCGGGTCCGCCAGTGAGAATCATTGCCCGTGCCGTCATCGCTGTCCGGATTGCCTCTTGTTGCTGCGAGGCGAAACGGATCTCCATCTCCTGCTCTAACTCCGTAAGGACGGCATCAGTGGTAAATGAGGACGCTTTTGTGTCTTCGTAACTGAGGGCTTGTCCTTCCTTAGACAGCAGTCTCAAAAATTGGTTTGCGACACCGAGTTCGGCGTAGTAAAAAGGTGCAAGGTAAATGGCAGAATGGTTGTCGGTTGTCGGTTGTCGGCTTTCAGCACTACTTGTGTCATCCACATGCTCCGTTCCTGTCACCAGCGTCTCTTGCTGACGGTTGACCACTGACGGCTGACCGCTGGTCTCATATCTATCCTGTGTCTCACCGACAACACTCTCCGCGTCGGTGTGTAACGGATCGCCAAAATCAGGGACCATGATTTCTTCTTTTTCAATCAGGACGTGGATACCCTCCTCAATGGCTTGGGGTTCCTGTTCAAGCATGGTCTGACACGCCTCAATAAGCTCGCCACGGTGTTGAAAGACGTGTCCTTCGTCTGCCTTTTGGCTGAGAACGTATTTGATTCCGGCTTGTACTCTGTGTGGCGCGTCCTTATCTATGCCGAGTTTCTGTGCGATTGTGTCGGCTGTTACAAATCCGATGCCGTAAATATCATCAGCGAGACGATAGGGATTCTCTGTGACAACAGCGATTGCATCATTTTGGTATGTTTTATAAATCTTTGCGGCGTGTGTTGTGCTGACATCGTGGGATTGGAGGAAAAGCATAACGTTTTTAATTTCACGCTGTGCCTCCCACGCTTCTTTGATGATTTTCACCCGATGTTGTCCGATGCCGGGGATACGTGCTAACTTTTCAGGATTATGCTCGATGATATCCATGGTATCCATGCCGAACTTTTGAACGATGCGCGTCGCCATTTTCGGACCGATACCCTTAATCAACCCAGACCCGAGGTATTTTCTTAATCCGACAACATTCGCAGGTAGGATTGTTTCGTACTTGTCAATTTGGAACTGTCTACCATACTTGGCGTTGTCCACCCACTCACCTTGGAGGAGAAGGCTTTCACCTGGATTGACAGATGCTAAGTTACCAACGACAGTAATGAGTTCGGCGTGGTCGCGCGCCGAGAGCCGCCCGACTGTGTACCCAGTGTCAGGGTTTTCATAGACAATACGTTCGAGTATACCCTGCAATGTTTCCATTTTGTCGGATCCATATAGTAGCGTGCGCTATTCAAACAGATGTGCGACTGGGCAGAAAAACCCGGGGGCAACACCCTCACCGGTGAGTGTATCCTCACGCGTGAGGGTTTCAATGTCCGTCTCAGAACGATAGACCGTTACCGTTTTGGTAACAGGTTCCAGAACCCAGACGAGAGGCGTTCCTGCCTTTAAATACGCGAGTGCTTTTTCGGCAACACGAGACTGCACATCTGAGGGCGAAACAACCTCAATCGCCAGATCGGTAGGAAAAGTAACAAGGCTATCGCCTACTTACCCGCCAATTTTCACCTGAAGCCTAATCGATTTCCGTCATCAATTTCCGAAAAGCGTTGAGTTGCGGGGGAATCGTATAGGGTTTCTCGGTTTTATCTTGGAGTGCCTCAATAGTTTTGAGTCCATTGCCAGTGATAGCAATAACTATAGATTCATCCCGTCCGATGTGTCCGCTATCTATTAATTTTTTCGTTGCGGCGAGGGTAACACCACCAGCGGTCTCAGTGAAAATGCCTTCCGTTGCAGCGAGGAGTTTGATCGCCTCCACGATCTCAGCATCCGTGGCGTGCTCACCCGCCCCACCGGAGTTACGGACGGTATCAACGGCATAGATACCATCGGCGGGATTACCAATCGCGAGTGATTTAGCGATCGTATTCGGTTTTACAGGTTTTACAAAATCGCCATTTTCTTTGTATGTATTGACGATGGGACCACAGCCCTCCGCTTGGGCGACGTGGATTTTGGTGTTCGGTTTGTCTATTAAACCCAGAATGTGAAATTCTTTGATTGCTTTGCCAATTTTTGTGATGAGAGACCCCCCAGCGGCGGGTGCTACAATATGTGCGGGTGCTTTCCATCCGAGCTGTTCGAGTACTTCAAAGCAGAGGGTTTTTGATCCTTCAGCGTAGAAGGGTCGGATATTGATATTGACGAATGCCCACGGATAAACGCCTCCAATTTCACTACACAATCGGTTGACATCATCGTAAGTTCCAGTGATGCCCACAACAGTGGGGGCATAAACGAGGGACGCAACGACTTTGCCGACCTCAAGGTCTGCTGGAATAAAGAGGAAACAATTCAGTTTTGCAATAGCAGCGTGCGCAGCAACAGCATTTGCGAGATTTCCGGTAGAGGCACAAGAAACAGTGTCAAAATCGAATTCCTTCGCCTTACTCAAAGCAATCGCTACAACGCGGTCTTTGAAGGAGAGTGTCGGGTGGCAGACGGAATCGTCTTTGATATAAAGCTCTTTGACCCCGAGTGCGTCTGCAAGATTTGTAGCTCGGATGAGTGGTGTAAATCCTGTGTTGTCCCCGTCAGTTGGTTCTCCATCTATTGGCAGGAGGTCGGCATAACGCCACAAGTTTTCTGGTCCATTTTCTATTGAACGCCTTGAGATAGATTTCTGTATCTCTTCATAGTTATAGTCTACTTCCAGTGGCCCAAAACAGAATTCGCAAACGTGAAGTGGTTCTTTGGGATACTTATTATCACATTCGCGGCATCTGAGGCCCAATACTTTTTCCATTATTTTCTTCCTTTTGAATAGTTATCAGGGTTTTAACGGTCAGCAGTCAGAAATCAACGGTATGAATGCCTTATGGCATTCCCCGGGGTTGCTGCGCAACCCTTTCAGCAGTCAGTAAAGACGCAAGCGTTAAGGAACGCCTCTTTTCTTGCTTGCTGAAAGCGAACGCAGTGAACATGCTGCTGATAGTGGCGCGCAGTGGAACGCCCTAATAACCGACAACGATATAAAAAATTAAATCGATAACTGAACGTTAAATTCGTTTTTTCCAGGCTGTAATGTGAGACGAATAAAAAGTAGATGTTCACCGATCCATCTGACCTCATCGGCATTAGATTCAGTTAATTGTAATCCATCATGGTCGCCCCAAACAGTTATCCCGTAAGGCATCGCCCTTGTTGATTCTACTGTGATAGCAATATGTAATTTTGTCCGGTGCCGCGTCGGCGAAAAGCCCGTGAGCATAGGTTTTTGTGTGACGGACCGTGCGCCGTGTTCTCCAGTATAATTTTTGATTTCAATGGGCTCCATATTCCCTTCAACGAAGGTCAATTCGCATGCGGCGTCGTAATAGAACATTTTTAACGCCAACTTTGGAGCATCAGTTTCGTTCTGTGTTGTCGGAACCGTTTCTATAATAGCGGTCGGTTCAGTACGCTTGCAACGGTTTACATAATCGTCAACGATTTCAGAAAGCAATACCGGTTTTGTGTGCTGATTAGAAACGACGTGCGCGAAATACGCCTCTAACCGTCCCAGTCCGTCTTGTCCGAGTTGTGCAACGGTAAAAGGATCAATGTGTTCAACATAGCCGAGCCATTGATTCCACGCCGTGTTTTCTCCATAAATATCGTAATACTTCTTCGCTGTCTCCGTTAGGAGCGCGGCGCGAAGATTATGAACATCCTCTGCAAGGTGCGCAGCGGTATAATATGGTATGCCAACAATTTTCTTAAATGGCTCAGCACCGTTTTCAGTAGTATCCACTCGCGTTACAATAGCATCAATGGATGTCGAAGCCTCAAACGGATAAAAGCACCCAAAGCCACCACGGTCGAGTTCCGCCTTGGATGCCCGTGTATCTGTAGTATCAACACCTTCTTGGTTCCAGTGATATCCCCAAAGCCCTCGAAACCCGGTCTTCTCAAGCGCATGGAGTAAAACATCATTCTTGAAGGCAGCTCCAGCGACCTTCGGTTCTGCCCAAGGTATCACCCGCTTGAACCGTTCCCATTCTTTGGTGATATACGCTGGTAGTTTTTCCCGCATCGTAACGAGATGCGATGCCATAGCTTCCGTACTATTACCCGGATTCGCCATCTGTTCTGCCGCCCAATTCGCATCCCAGATAGGTTTGGTATCAAGCATCAACACAGGGGCATCGCCCCTATAATATTCAAGGTCCGTGTGCCATGTCGTGAGCAACTTAGCGATGAATTGGACGGACTTAGTGTCTGTTGCCCATGTAATCGGTATACGGTGCTTGTGTGCGATTTCCGCGAGGAGCCGCACACCTTCAAGCAGTTGCCCCCGATCTTCGCCTATTGCTGTGCTGACCAATCCGTAATTTAACATCTATTTATAGTTGTCAGTTATAAGTTATAAGTTATAAGTTAAGAGGCATCTGGGAACCAAAAGACCCTTAGCGAATAACTAACAACTAAAGCGAAGCGTTACTAAAAACGACGCTACTATTCCAAAAAGACAGTAACACCGAGGTCAGCATATTTCTGACGGGTGCTGGGGCTGCCATTTCTAAAGCAGACAGCCGTTGTCGTTCCCTCCAAGGCTTTGGCGACGTATTCAACACAAGCGTCTACGGTTTGGAGTGCATGATTCGGGTGGTTCTCAATACTGAACGTCAGATCAGCCGGCCCGAAAGAGAGGCAATCAACCCCTGGCTTTGCGAGTTGCCGCGCATGTGTGACAGCTTCTATAGATTCGATTTGCATCCAGAGGATGCCGTAGGAGTTCCACCAGTCGGCGTACGCAAGTCGTTCTTTGCCTGCGGAATTCACGCGGGGTGCCCCGCCCCAACTCCGGATACCCTGTTGGGGGTAGTAAAAAGCAGCAACCGCCTCGTTTACCGTTTCATCTAATTCAGTTTGCGGCACCTCGATACCAGAGGGACCTAAATCAAGGTAGTTACCGATGAGATATGTGTTCCGGGTATGCTTAATCCGGAAGTTGACGAAAATACCCAGTTCATTCGCCATATTACAGAAGTCAACAAGCCGATCTTCGTTGTATGGAGAGTGTTGGCTATCTATGGCGACAAAATCATAACCACCTTCTTCGACTTTGGCGACAAGTGCGTCGGCAGATGCTGCCATAGAGACATTCGCACCATAAACGAGTTCCCCATTATGTATCCGCTGTTTCAAGTTTGCTGCTGACATAGTCATCCCTCGCTTTTTCGCTGGAGTTTGCAAGCCAAAATTTACTATGAAATATTGTCTGCGATGCCTTTCTATAATTCCACTCTTCTATAACCGAAATAACATAGCGAGACGCTATTTCTAAATCTTTATAATTATACCCCAGAAAGAGTTATCTGTCAACGGATTTATACTTTGCGCACAGGATATTTAGTCTTTGGTTGTCAGTTATCAGGGGTTATCTGTTGGTGGTCAGCGGTCAGTAAGAGACGTGAGTAAAGTCAGGTTCCATAAAACAGTAAAAGAAAGGACAGATGGAAGAAGGAGAAGGAGGGATTAGAAAATCCCCCTACAGATGGTTGTCCGTTGGTGTTTATCTGAATCAGGATGGGAAGGATTATATAGACGTGAATATGTAATTAACTCAACGGTATATTTTTCAGCGATACACCCTAAAAATGTTACACTAAATGTTACACCCGTGTAACATGCAATGTGTTGCCTATAACGTTAGATAACCCAGTCACCGTAAGGGTTTGTTGATGTTTAATTTTCGTTTTTTTCTTCTGTAAAAAAAACGAATTTGGCGAAAAGTGTAACATTTTTGAGTTAGCGGTCAGCAAAGAAGTTACCAGTCGCCAGTGACCAGTAATCAGTAAAAAGGGCGTTCCTTTAAGGATGATCTCTTAACTGGAGACTGGAAACTGAAAACTGGGAACTGATAATAGCAGTTCGTAAGCAACTTATGTGGTTTGCTGAAAACGTTCGTGTTGATTTCCACATTTGATATATTATACTATTTCTGCTAAATTTTGTCAAGTTAAAATGTGTTAGCGATTTATATTCTTGAGGATTTAGTGTCAAAAACTTTACACACCACCAATTTCAAGGTTACGGCACACGGAGTGTGCCTACTACTTTGAACTACCTTCAATGGAGGACAGATATACGCGGCTTTGAAAATTGACAAGACTGAATTCTCAGGGTATCATATTATGGTGTGAAAGTAAAATCGTGATAATGGAGAATTGCATGAAACCTTATGAATACCTCGAACATACGGCTGATATGGGACTTTTGGTTCGGGGGCAAAGCCTGTCCGAACTCTTGAAGAACGCAGCACAAGGCCTCTTTGAGACAATAGCGGTTGTCAATACGGTTGATGAGACGGAATCAATTGAAATTCAACTCACCGCCGAATCCGTGGAAGAATTGTTTGTGGCGTGGCTCGACGAGTTAATTTTTCGACACGAAACGGAGGAGATTTTCTTCAAGCGAGCGAATATTCACCGATGTAATGAAACGGAAATGTCCGCAGCCGTCTATGGTGAACCCGTAAATTTCGATAAACACGAGGTTTATACCGAAATCAAAAGCGTTACATATCATCAACTGAAAGTTGAACAAAAACCCGATGGAAGTTGGCACGCCCAAGTGATTTTTGACCTCTGATACGTCGCCACTACGGATAGAACTGATACATCGTCGTATTCAAAAGGATATTTAGAAGACTCCACGTGCTCCCCATCAGGTAATCACCGAGGACTAACCCCAAAAAGAACGGAATCGCACGCCGATAACTTTGGATACCGCCGTGTCGAAGGATGAGCCATTTTAGCGTCAAGGCAATCAATAAGGGAATCCAGAGGTCGGACATCTCTTGGTTGCCTGCCATGACATAACCCAATGGATGCAGAGGCAGCCAAAAGAACTTTATCCGTAGATAGGTGAGGACCATCATCACAGAAAAGCCGATGCCGATGAATAGGACACCGAGCCAATCTGTGCCAAGCGGATACGTAATCCAGTTCGTCAAGCGTGTGAAGTATTGTCTGCCATAGCCGAGTGCCCAGGGTCCAAAGTAGCCGGAATCCGCGCCGAATTGGTAGTAGAGATGCAGCTGCACCCAGAAAGCGACAAGCACGCCGAAGATAGTAGCGATTAGGATTGTCAAGAGCATCCGACGTTGGTTAATATTCGCGAGTTCAGCGATTTTAAACGCCTCCAGTTGATGCGGCATTTGTTGTGGTCGGTAATCTCGGTTGAAAAAACAGACGGAGAGCGCCGTTAAGTTCTGCGCACCGAGACGATGCGTCCCCAAAATCGTGGTTAAAATGTATCGAGGGGCTTGCCAGTGATAGGCGTGGACAAAGATGCCAGACTCAGCGCGGATGCGTGTCGTGACCAACGGCGTTATGAGAAATAGAATTGCGAAAGTAAACGCCATCCACGGTGCCATACCCGCCTTGTAGAGCAAAAACGCAAACAACAAGATACCAAAAACAAATCCCCACACAGCAACCCGATACGGCATCGGTTCATCGCGCTGTTCCGCCGGTGGCTCACGTCCACGGGACGGCAGGACACTTCTCAAAACCGCTCCGAAATGCCGTTTGCCCGTCCAACCGAAGAAAAAACAGAGTCCTACAAAAGCACCGATGGTTTGCTCATTCAGATAGGGAAAACGTGGGATATTCCACCCAACCGCTTGTGCTAAAGCGACTTCGTTGCGATAAAGAAAATAGAAAAACGTCGTCGAAAAGAGGATGTCCAACGGCATCAGGAACATAAGTCCAATCGCAAATGGGTAGAAGGCGGTGATGATGGTGCCGTAGAAACTGAATGGCGGCTCGTGGAACCTGAAAAAACGGCGCGTCACAGGGATGTGTGGGATTACGGGATAGAGATGGCTCAACCCGTTGAACAGGCTGATACCCGCAGCAATTGCGAAACCGATCCACATCCGCTTATTTCGGAAGAACTTTGACATTGGATTTGTCATCGCAAGCGGGAGTTGGATAATCGGGAAGGTGAGGCGTTCACGTTGTGCCCATTGCCGACGGAGAATCGTATTGAGGCACAGAAAGATGAACGCTATGACCACAAATAGCAACAACCACGCACCCACCACCGGTGCCCAAACTTGCAAGTGATGCGGACGATAGAGGCTCGATTCACCGAGGTAGTAACCCCGGAGGGCATCTCTATCTGAAACGGTGAGCCATTGTGGGAGGTGATGCCAGAAGAGCGTACGCCACTCGTTCTCTTCCGTCGCGAACCAGAAACTATGTCCGAGGACAGAGAGGATCGCTTGTAGAATATCGCAGCCAGCAAGTGTTGTGGCAAAACTGAGGGTCACATAGATCAGTAAGAGTTCCCCCTGTCCGAGGGCAAAATCACTTTTAAGGAGACGGATGCCCCCGTTAATCAGCATCACCGCTGTGAGGATGAAGATGACATTGGAGAACGGAACGACCCATGTTGGAAAGGTATAACGCACTATTTCCATCTGGATGAGGAAATAGCAGTTGATGGGTGCGGTAATGGCAAAAATGCTTATAACGCGCCAGGTTAAGGCACGCTGTTGTGGGGGAGAACTCAAGTCAATATGCCTCTTTTTTTACCACCGCCCATGCACAGGTGTTTCTCGCGCTTTCTCAAAGAGATCTGCCCACTCAGCACTATCATCGTCAAAGGTTAACTCCAGACGCGCGCCTTCTACTTGCGCCTCACCGTTACCTGCATTGAAATAACTTAGACCGTCCCCAACTATATGGATGCAGCTGCCGTCGGGATAAACAGCAGTTTTAATGATACGCGGCACGGGGTGAATTGTGTAGCCGTCAGCATCTAATTCATCAGCAGGCACGCGGAAGCGTTCAAGGGCGTCTTCGTTAACTTCAACACCCAATCCGGGAGCATCAGGAATCTTGTGGCACCCCTCGGAGACCTCTATCGGTTTCGTGAGGAGATGGTCGCTATAGAGATTAATACAGGTGATGGCGGGCCATGTCGCATGTGTGAGTACACTGCCGAGATGCCCTGCCCAGGTCGTTGTCAAACCATTGCCGACGATTTGGAGCCAAAACGGCATATCCGCTGCCGCGCTGAGTTGCCCCTCACGCATTACCTGAGACTTGCCACCACCAATAACAAATCCACTGCATACATCCTCACGCACACAGGTGGTATACGGAGGCGAACCGAAGTGCATCGCAATCTGGCAATCAACGGTTTGGCGAATCTGCTTGTTGCCTTCAACGTCGCTCTGAGGTATAGGTGTCTCAAACATAGCGACGTTTGGATGTCCAGCGAGTTTTTGCAAGACCGGAATAGCCGTCTCAGCGTCACGCAGCGAACTATTTGGGTCGAGGTCGAGTTTGAAATCTGCGGGAACGACTTCTGCGACCGTTTCTACCTGTGCAACAATATCCCACCACGGACGGGGTTTGTTTTTGAAACTGGTATAACCGTTTTTCACAGCATCGGCGGCTTCGGCTGCCCAGTTTTCAGGAGACGAATCGATACACCACCATGAAATCGGAACTGCCTCTCGACATTGGTTGCCAAGGAGTTGGTAGACCGGCACCTCCAAGATTTTGCCGACGACATCAAAGAGTGCCATCTGTAAACCAGCACCGAGTGAATCGTCATTCATGAGTGCAGCGGGACTTTGTCCAAGCACACGTTCGACGCTTGCATCGCTGACCCGGGAATAGGTATAGTGAACGACGGTTTCACCCCAACCGACATGACCGGTGTCGGTAGTCACCTTGCACAACTCAAGGATCGACCAGTTGTAAACGGTTGAGACGCTCTGCGTGGTAATTTGTTGTTGGCGCGGGGTGAAGGGGACATCTACAAGCACACGTTCAACGTTCGTGACTTTCATGGCAGGCCTCCTTAGGTATCAACAAAAGGGAGCAGGAAATAAGAACCTCGAAAATCGTTGAGAAAAAGACAGGACTTACGCAAATTGCGTAAAAAAGCAATATATTTTACCGAAAAAGACGTTATTTCAGTGACTTAACCCCCTAAATCCCCCTTATCAAGGGGACTTTAAGAGGAGATGCGTAAGTCCTAAAAGAAAAAGGACGAGGGGATGTGATTGAAATCATCCGCCTCGCCCTATAAGAGACTAATAAGAGGATTTAACCTCACCCCAACTGGTAGTGAGTTTACCTTTGGCATCAACATCAAAGCCGTTGGCATTTGTAACCAGAACACTATCAACTCTACCCATCCCCCAACTTTCGTGCCAGATACCGACGCTGCCAGCAGTCGTGTAGTCGGCACTTTTGTATTCAAGGATAGGTGCGCCAAGGTCTTCGGAGGGCCCGAAAAGGTCATCAACCTCAGCGAGTTCCATGTACCATATCTTGACATTCTTGCCATCGACCTCGACGCGTCCGAAATAAGGGACAGCGTTGGTCTGGTCGAGCCCACCCCCCAAGCCGTGTGGCACAGATTCTAATTCCTTGCCGCCGTTTTCACACCCACACTGGTCGAGACACTGTCCAGACGGACAGCATCCATCTGCCAGATCCATGAAAAGGACGGATGCTGTCTCATTATATCCAAAGACAGCAAGATAGCCGTTATCGTCCCCTTTGCGGCGGAATTGAAGTCCCACACTATCATCATCACCAAACGAAAAAACCATTTGGACGATACCGTCTGTGAAGTTAGTAACGCCGGGGAGTGGCGTATTACCGGAGATGCCGCATCCCTCAGCGGTTTGCTTCATGGATCCTTTTCCGCCGAGTTTGCCGCCTTCAAAATCATCCGCAGCCCAGATAGTCCCGGCGTTCTCGGCTTTATATTTTTTGATGTCGTTCACACCGGCATCAGGTATTGCGTCCTTAGAACCCGGCTCAAAATCGGCGTAAAACACAACTTGCCCAGTAGCGTGAAGCGAAACAAATAGACTCAAAGTGAAGATTAAAAGAAAAAAACGTGTTTTCATAAAATATCTCCTTTGTTTTTGTAAGGGGTTGTGTTGCCGTTTATTTATAAACCTTTTCCGAACAGATTAGTCTAAATAAACGGGCGCAAATATGAGAAATGCCCTTAGGGAATTGATACAATCACAATTCCAATAACTAAGTTGCTAGTTAAGCAGGTACAGGCATTTGAATATTTCGCGTGCTAAATCTATAGGCAACTCCTTTAGGTATGTGGTATGCTGTAAAGGAGTTCCTATAGATTCAATTCTTACCTTAACCCAAGTTACCATTTATTCTATAGACACAGCACCCTTCTGGAGTATGAAGCGATACATTTTCCTTGAAAATGCTGCGCGCAAATCTATAGAACCGATTAGGCAGCAACTTGCGTATGGTATTAGTCTATATTAGGGAAGGGGACTAATAGCTGCTTTTAACGTCGCCCCACGTTGTGGAAAGTTTGGAATGTGGATCGACCGCAGTCATGACGCCGGGTCCCCAAACAGAGACGCTACCGACTCTTCCGTTGCCCCAACTTTCGTGCCAGATCCCGACAGTACCCGGTCCGGCATCATCTGCGCCGTCATATTCAGCGACTGGGTCGCCGAGTTCATCGGAACTTGCGAAGAGATCCGAGACATCATCAAGCTCCATATACCAAACTTGGATGAGGCTTCCACTGACTTCAACACGCGCAAAATAGGCGACGCTGTTGTCTTGTGTGAGATCGGCCCCTAAGCCATGGTCCACACCAACGAGTTCATTCCCGCCGTTTTCGCATGAGCACTGGTCGAGACACTGTCCAGACGGACAGCATCCATCCGCGAGACTTCCAATGATAATTTGGGGGGTTTCGTTATAACCGAATGCAACGAGATAGCCACTGTCTTCACCAACACGACGGAACTGGAATCCGACCCCGTCATCGTCTTGCCATGAAAAAACAGCTTGAATGATACCGTCGGAGAAACTATCAACACCCGGAAGCGGTGTATTTCCAGAAATACCACAGCCTTCAGCACTCTGATGCAAAGCATTGCTACCATCAGGGAATTCAGCGGATTCCACCCAAACAGTACCAGCGTTTTCGGGTACCCAATTTGCGGGGTCGTTGACGCTGGCATCAGGGACGGCTGCAGAGGAACTGGCTTCAAAGTCAGCATGGAAAATTAGCTGCGCGCCTGCGTGGCTAATTAACACAAGGGAAAAAAGCGCGATGAACATCGTGAGGTAGGTTCTTTTCATTTTCTTACTCCTTTACGGGTTGGTTGCTTAAAAACTTCAGTAGTGTATGCACCAAAGCCACTATTGCGTGCTAAGGGCAACTTTTATGACAAATAGGATAGTTTCTGGCGAAACCGTTATCCAAAATTTAGCAAAAATGCAAATTTCTGTCAAGAAAAAAGATATAAAAGGGTCAGGGCTACTTAGTTTTAAGAGATAAGGTTACTTATGTGAAGGGTTTTTATTTTTGAAAGCCCGAACTTGTTCGGGACAGCACACTTTTCCCCAACAAGTTGGGGCATCCGGACCTAAATTTTTGGAAAACTAAACGACCCTGAGCAAAAGCACATCTTATTTTCCGAAAAAACCAACGTCTTACCTAATCATCCAATCCCAAAACTACTTACTGCGGAACTTTTAATGTATGATAGGTCGTATTCAAAAAATCCACCAACTCCTCAAACGTGTCAAAGATGCGATCACACAATTTTTCAAAGAAGATGCTTCTGGCTCCAGTATAAAGTGCATACACCGGTTTATTATGATGGGCAGCGTAGTTCATTTCACTAAGAACACCAGGCGACAATTTGTTTGTGGGATAGATGACGACCATAAAATCGCTCTGGTGAATAAATTGGTAATCCCGCGAAATAGTTCGCGTTTTAATCTGCTCAACTACGTCTACGTATTCGTCCATCTCACCTATGGTAGTTGGCATACTCGGTTTTCCTTCACACCTATCTTCTACTGAGGCGGTCAATTCCATATCTTGGATTGAGAGGGGATCAAAAATAACAAAAGAACATCGCAGTTTTTCGCCGAGTTCGCGAATCTTTTGAATCTCTTCCGGCGTTTCTTCCAACATTACAATTGGGTAACTCAGGTAAAATTTCGGTTTAGGTGAAAAGAGCAGTTCCCAAAAATCATCAGGTTCTTGTTGCCTAACAGTAGTGTAATGTTGCTTTTTAGCGAAATTTGCGAGTTGTCTTGTCAATAATTCTTCCTCGTCTAGCCAGACATTAAGGGTCGCTTTTCCCATTCCCGCCCATTGTATTGTTTTTGCCATCCGTGCCGATATATTAGTGATATTGTCAACAATGTTGATAAAGAGATCTGGGGGTAGAATTTCAATATCTTCAAAAGAAAATCCCTCTATGAGGGTGCCACGCCATCTAAAACAGGTGTGTAGCCCAATGATAGCGTGTTCATAGGCTTCGGCACACCGGGCGATTTCATAGAAGGCGGCGCGTCGCGCTAATGACAGAACCACGGGATCTGAATCAAGAACCTTTTCTGTGAAATGGACACCCGATTCCCCTGCAATACGGTGAATAAAATCACCAACGTTGAAAAAGCCAATGTTCAATCGCTTTTGTACACAAAAAGTCTGGAAATCCTCCATTAACTCCCTGCGTCCTGAACAACTAATGCCAGTACAGATAACATTCATTTTCTAAACCCTCACACGTGAAAACATGTATACACTTGGTGAGTTTATACAATTAAATCTAATTGTTAACGCCAGCTGAATAATAAATTATGTAAGTTCGATAAGAGATATTTTCTCCGAAGAACCTCCCTATAGCACTTGTACCACAAACTTCATGAAGTTTAAATAAACATTTCGGTAAGCAATATTAAATATGCCTGTTGTACATCAATAACGGGCGGGGAACTCCGACCTTACAAGGTTGACACCTATCGGAGAATTCGGAAATTAAGAAGTTATTATTTAATATTGCTCAGAGGTTTCGTAATATAATAACGCGGATGAAGTGAGGTAAGGTTGCATAAAATCAATGATGAGAGAAAATTTTACATATCTCTAACGAAATTCGACATAGATTCTTGTCAAGTTCTTTGAAGAACAGAATATTACTTTAGAACCACCTTCAGGTATTTAAGTTTCAGCTTGATATTAGAAGGATAGCGAATCTCTCAGACTTTAACGAGTCCTTTCGTAAAGTTTTCCGTCGGATGGTTGGGCACAAACGCGCTGCTGGGCTCCTCGCGTAGAAAGGATGCCGTAGCGGTTTCCTTGCCAGTTAGCATGAGATGGGTCCCGGCGTGAGATTTCAAAAGCTGCACCCCTTCTTTGTTTTGATAGCGGTACTACCTATAGGTGCTGTTGCTATTTGTCGCGGTGTATCAGTTGGCAGCGTGTCGGTTGCATAACCGACGCAGACCACAGAAATTGCAACAATAGTGAGTATGATAACAGTGAATAGAATATATGTATTTTTCATTTTAGTTAGTTCTCCTATCTTTTCTGGAAGAGACGTTTGACATAAGTTGCGACTCCTCGAATAGCAGGCTCCTTGAGCTCAGGAACAGCATTGACCTCCTCCATACCTGCTACAATACGTGCAGCATTTTTCCGAATCTCCTGTGCCCACTCTAAATCACCGACATATCCGTTGAAATACCCACGCATCCAGACGCGATGTGCCTCATCTTCGGCTCGGAACTGCGCTATCACATTGAGTGTTTCGCCGACACTTTCCGCATTTGTTGCTGTAGTAGAAAGTCCTGCTTCAAGAAAAAATTCAGCAAGGCGTTTTCGCATTTCGGGTTCATAATCAGCATAATCTCCCGTTGGAAAGTGCTCACGGAATCTTTCTTCTTGCGCCATGCGTCCAGAACTGAGTCCCTTCGACTCCAGGAAGCTCCACCAGAGGTCGAGATCTATTCCAATCCGTTCATCTTGCTTCTTTTGGTATTCCATATACTCTGGAGAGTTAACGGCTTCATGGAGTAATCTCCAATAGGTATTGTTTTCCGTGTCAACCCCCGTAAACTCCATCATTGCAAGGAAGGTCTCTTTTCCTTTAAGGGCGCGTTCTTCTGGGGTGAGTTCTTTTACTTGTTCTATGGGTGGATCTGTTTTCAAGACCTGGGTTATGTTATCTGCATTAGGAGTCGTCTCGGTGGACTTTTCCATGGGTGCAATCTGATCTAATTGAAGTACGAACCATACACCAATACCGATTACAACCATTATTGCAAGTACACTGAGTGTATATATCATCTCGGTTTTCATTTTTCGCATTCCTAATATAGTCAATATATGAGAGGCTATAGCTGCTTCTTTGGTAAGCAGCTACAGCGACCAATTGTCTTAAAGGCACTTACTGCGATAATCGCTACAAGTTTGCATTGCTTCGGCTTGTGCGTTTTCACACCGTTCTACATTGCCACTGGCACAAGCATCTGCCGCGTTTTCTTGCGCTCGAGTACAAGCATCTGCCAGCTCCTGACAATTTATACTACCACTCGCTTCTGTATTCTGGACTACCCCGTGGAATGTCCCGAAGCCAAATACGAGTGCAAAGAGTACGACGAGGGCTGGAATACTTGCGACTAAAGTAGATTTCATGCTTAATTTTCTCCTTTTTTGCTCCTTGACAGAGCTTGAATTTTACAAACGTCCTCAGTGGGCAATTTTTCTTAAATTTCTCACCCTCTCAGGAAAGTGGATTTTCAAACACGCTAAACATGTATATCTATAAAGAAGCAATTTACGTGCCAATTGTAAGAGTCCATACCGTTAGGGATTTCATCAAAATATAACTCTGCATATTTTACGCACTCGGCAAATTTTGCATACCTAACTCTGCGTATTTTGCATAAAGTCAATAGATAGTCTGAAACTGAACTCCCCTGACCGTGGCACAGGGTCATTCAGTTTTCCAATAATTTACGTCCGGAAGCCCGAACTTGTTCGGGAAAAGTGTGCTGCCCCGAATAAATTCGGGCTTCCATCAAGAGAAATCCTTTACGTAGGTAAACTTATCTCTTAAAACTAAACAGCCCTGGACGGTGGAACTAAAGTCCTTGCAAAAAATGAGCGTCTTTAGTAAACTAACAATGGTGCGGAAACAAGACTTTCATCATGTTTGCGGATAATAGATTTGGGAAATTGTCGAACTGTTGGGATATTTTTCGTAAAATTGCATTTTATGCAACCTTTGGGTCTCACATACGCGTTATTATATAATAAAGCCTTTATCTTTATTTTTTGGAGCGAAGCGAGATGCAAACCAATGATTATGACTTAATTCGGTGCGTTTTAGATGGAGATGAAAACGCCTTTACTGTGCTGGTCAAGAAATACCAGAAATGGATTCACACACTGGTGTGGCGGAAGATAGGCGACTTTCACAGCGCCGAGGAGATCACACAAGACGTTTTCTTAAAAGCATACAAAAAGTTGCCAATACTGAAACCGCCGTATAATTTTGCAGGATGGCTCTATGTAATTGCGACGCGTCGATGCATCGCTTGGCAACGAAAGAAACAATCACGCACGACATCTTTGGACGCAATGCCGGCGGCTCAAATTGAAGAACTCTCTTATGCCGAATATGACGGGAAATGCGCTGAAGCTGCGGACATCGAATTCAAACGTGCCGCCGTTAAACGCCTCCTTGAGAAGCTGCCAGAGAGCGAACGCACCGTCGTAACAATGCATTATCTATCAGAAATGTCCTGTGAAAAGATTAGTGAATTCTTAGGTGTATCACCGAACACCATTAAGAGTCGCCTCCATCGTGCGCGCAAGCGCTTAGCGGGTCAAGAGGCACTGCTCCATGAGGCCTCCGGTGTTTTCCAAGTACCCCCAACCCTGATTGCGAACATCATGCAAGAAGTGGCTCGTATTCAACCGACTCCGCCGCCTGTGGGTAAACCTTGGGCACCATGGGTTTTTTCCTTCGCATCAACGCTTCTTCTTATTCTGGTAACAGGTTTGGGGACCCAGGCGTTATTTCGTTTCCAGCAGCCCTACAGTTTAGATGCGACAGCAGAGATGACGATTGAATTCGTAGAGGCACCCGTTGTGCTTCCGCTGAAATTGAAGCCTGATGCGCGAACCCAACCCGGAAACGCCGATACACCCGATAAGAATAGTGGCCCTGGTCAACAACTCGGACTGAGTTCGGTTACACCTTTGCTTCCTAAGGAGGCAAACGTTCCCGCGACAGAACTGCAATGGACTCAGGCGAAAGGTATAGGCGGGGTCTCAGGTGCTGGGCTCTTTCTCGCCTCCGACCAATCGCTTTACGCTGCTATGAAAGCCGGTCTCTATCGTCTCACAGCGAAAGCAGACGCTTGGAAACTCGTCAGTGCCAGCACTCCGGATCAAGAGTTCGGTCGGATTATGGCAGCGCGCGGCGATACGCTTTATATGGTTACATCCGACGCGCTTTTAGCCTCAACAGACAACGGTAAAACGTGGAACGATCTCGGCTCCCGCCCGGAAGGGGAGGCAGTTGCCTTGGTTATTACCGATGGTCATCAAGCACAGGGTCCACAGAACACTGATAGAACCCTGTATCTGATCCTCAAAACAGAGGTATTTCGTTCTCAGGACGGTGGTAAGGCTTGGCAACCTATAGGGGGGAGGTTGAAATCTGATATTGTGCCGAATGTAGGTAGCCGCAATTTCCGTATTTGGGACGCGCTTGCCGTTGACAACACCTTGTTTGTTGGAACAAGCCAAGGGCTCTTCCGATTTGCTAACGATTGGAAAAAATTGCCTGTTCCGACAGAACACGGTATTAGGTCAATGGCAGTCTCCGAGAACAGAATCTACGTCGGGACAATTACAAATCTACTGCATAGTCCCACGGCACAGGTCTTCTATTCGATAGATTTTGGTAATTCATGGATTGACCTTACACCGAATACTAAGGAATATCCCGCTAAGATGCTGGCCGCAATCAGGGTCGTTCCAGTCAGAGAAAGGATTATATTGATAGGTTTTGGGGGCGCGCTGCGCTCCGATGACAATGGCAAGACGTGGATGGATCCTGGAAAGGACCCACACGCCTTTGGAACGGCTCCTGCTATCGCGTTGGATGAGAACAATTTTTATAGAGCTTATCATGGTGGAATAACACGATCAACAGACGGCGGTCTCACATGGCACCCCTTTATGACAGGAATCCCGAATTCCGATATTCAAGATCTAAGGATTGTTAAAAACGTCCTCTACGCAGCCACCGCTGGAAACATTGCTAAATCAAAAGACGGTGGTAAATCTTGGGAGACCGTTAATGTGATTGAAGGATATGAACTTGGGGTTCCAGAGATTGAAGCAACCGATACGACTCTTTATGTAAGTACGACTCTCTATATAAGCCCCGGTTATGATCGTCGAACGCAACTTTTTCATCTCTCAGTTGGAGATGATACGCTCAGACCCCTTCAAGATATGCCAGATTTTGAGGAAGACTACCTCTACGCTGAATGGCAGAAAAGGCTCCAAAAGGCGAGAGAAACAAACGTCAAGGTGCGTGAAACGGAACAGTTATGGCGAAATAATACACTTCTTATCGTTCAAGAAGACGCAACCAACGGCGGCTTCACGCTTGCCGGAGAAACCGTTTTTATGGAGCACCGGCGGAAACTTTTCAGGTGGCACCCCGGTGAGACAGAATGGCATTACACCGGTTTAGAAGATCAGGGAGAACTTCCATCTATGTCCCGAAAAGGCTTCACACTTGGTGTTTCGCGAAATGTTGTTTATGCGGGTAAACGGGACGGACATCTCTTTCAGTCTTTAGATAATGGAAACACTTGGAGCGACATCACCGAAAACCTTGCGTTTCCGTTTACCTACTTTAAAGAGATTGTAGTCGTGGGTTCAACTGTCTATATCTCAACGGATGCAGGCGTGATGAATTCTTACGATGCTACAACCTGGCAGGCTCTCGGTAATACTGATGGGCATATACTCGCTATGCATCGGATCGCGACGGATGGTTCGAGACTTTACGGTGTGTGTGATACCGGTGTCTATCAGGTAAACAATCATACAAATACGTGGCGGCAGATTACTTCAGAAGTACCATCCACCACAGTCACCTCCCTTGCTGCGACTGGTGGCACCCTCTACATAGGCACAGAAGATAATGGGGTGTTCCGCCTCCAGCATACCCATCCGGAGTTCCGTGTATCAAATTTACCTTAAAAAAGTTGTTGTGCTGCTTGTAGGCGTTCGAGAGAACCAATATCTATCCAATCGGCGTTGGCCTTAAGAACATAGAGGTTTTCTAATTTGGGAAGGACATCGTAGGAGAGAGAGAACACATCGCTCTTGGGAAATCTATGAGTGATTATATCGTTGAAGAGGTAGACACCAGCATTGATATATCCGCTGCGTAGCGCGGTGGGTTTTTCCAGAAACGCTGTAATTTGTCCTGCGTTTGAAGAGATAATTTCGCCGTAAGGACGGGTATCATCTACCCAAACACCCAATAGTAACCCCTCCATGTTTTCTCGAAAGGTAGATACCATTTGCTTGAGCGAAAAATCTCGCCATAAGACATCTCCATTCAGCACAAAGAAGGGTGAATCGTGTATATGCTGCATTGCATTTTTGATGGCACCGCCGGTGTCAAGTTTTTTGTTTTCTTTGCAGTAACGAACAGGAATTCCGTTGTAAGACCTCCCAATAGTGTCCCGAAGTACATCATGAAGGTGTCCAGTAGCCAGAATGAGTTCTTGGACTCCAGCTTCTTTTAGGAAACCACACTGCCATTCAAGAATAGAACGGTTTTTGACTTTTAGGAGGAGCTTGGGGGTATGTTTGGCAGTTGCTCCCAGACGTGTAGCACTCCCACCACACAAAATAATTGCTTGCATATTGTACCCTTCTCAACTCTTATCAGAACAAACGAAAATCCAAGCGAATCAACTTCGTGTCAGAAGGATAAATCCTTCTGACACGCCATTGCCCGTTTCTAAAGCGGTTTTGGTTTGGGGTTTTCTCCGGGATCAGGCATGGGCTTAGGTTCTGGGATTGGATCTGGCTGCACAATCCTGAGATCCGGAATTTCGATGTCTCGCAGTCCGGAAACGTCATACAGAGAAGTTTCCATCTCTTGGAATATTTGCCCCATCTTTGCCTCGGAAGGCACTACAATGAGGAAAAACAAGCATCCTAAAGACAATGCGTAATGTATCCATTTCATAGTTTTACTCCTGAAATGTTTGTTACTGAGCATTATTGGCACGGTGTGCCACTTGCCCGTAACAGATGGTTTGCTTGAAATTGATGGTTATCGACTAAAATTGTTGGGGAGGCTCTAATGCCTAATTCAGCGGCACGCTTAATGTTGTCTCGGAAGAGCTGTTCCGCCTTCGGGCTATCAAAAAGCTTCTGGATTTTCTGGACATCAATATCCAATTTCTGCGCGCATGTCTCCCAACTTTGATTCAGTTTTTTTCCACGACATAGAATGTAGTCCAGATACTTATCAGGGTATTCTTTCGCTATCAGTAGCTGCCGAATATTCTCTGCGACTTCGGGATATCCGTGCAAACTGGTGAATGGGGTTATATCTTGGAGAGAAATGCCCTCCTTTTCTTGGGCGATAAATCGGAGTTTGAAGTCAATTGTGTCGCCAAATTTCTTGACAATCGGAATCAGTTTCTCCTCTGCCTGAACTCCGTAGGGGCAGTAACTCATCACAAACAGTTCCAAAGTCGGTTTCCCCATGCGTGAGACACGAGATGCTAACAATTCTTCCAGATTCATCGGTTCTCGACTGTGGTCTACATCTTTAGTGTGCAGTGCGACAACCTCTGCGAATCCGGGAGAATGTTTTGTGTCATGGCATTCAAGACAAAGAGAGGTCTTAGCAGCAAGTCGAATATTCGTCTTCTTGGGATTACCGACATGCTGTTTACCAGGACCGTGGCAAGTTTCACATTGAACTCCTTTGAATACTGATTTTTCATCGCCGATTTGGAACCCTGTTTGGTAGCCGAAGCCAGTGGTATGACATGAGACGCAATTCGGATCGAAGTAGCGTTCCTTTTTCAAAAGGGTTTCAAAAGCGAAAGCGTGCCGCGTAGCAGACCACTGGAGGTATTCTTGTTCATGGCAACCCCGACACGCCGATGCCGACACATATCCGTTTTTTGTCTGCTGCTCCAGCAGTTGCTGAGTGAAAAGCGGCTGATGTTCAGAAGATTCGGCGACCTCGCGGTAAAAGTCGGTTAACAACTGACGCACGGATTCATCTTCCGGGACATCGCCTGTCAGTGCGAGTTGCGTGGCGTGGTTTCGTGTGAGTTCACCCGCTGAATTCACCCAGAGTGCCAAAAATCCCAATGTTTTCCCTTCGGACATCGAACCCACGTAAAGTGGTCCGTCCGCTTGTTGTCCGAGTTCTGCTTCTTCAGGACTGATGACAAAGTCAATCTCTCGTGGTTCTGCCGATGTCTGCTCTCCCAAGGCAATGAGAATATCAGCGTCTGGCAGTTCACTATTGCTTGAAGCGTGTATAAGAGCAATAGTGGTCTTATCAACAGTTTTTAGAACAAAGGGTCGGGTATGAATGTGGCCCTCGCCGAGAAATGGGAATGATGCAGCATCACGGTGTTCACTGATATAAGCATCACCGTAAGCGAGGTCGCTTTGACTCAATGCTACCGCGTCGTACCCGATCATAGACATCACCTTGAGATTTATCTGACACCGTTGTGTGTCTATGGTCTCGGTGCCATCAAAAATGTCCCCAGCGTCCACTAAGAGTGTTGGGATTCCATATTTGCGAATTTGTGAAACAAGGTAGGCACGTCTTGGTAGCCCACCTGACTGTTCCTGATAGCATCCACAAGGCTCCAAATGGCTTTCGGTGCCACCGGTGTACAGGATAATTACAGAAGGAGGCTCTTCGCCTTTAAGGATTGAAAGTGTCGTTTCAAGGGTTTCGCCTATCGGTTGACGCGCGTGTTGCTTAATTTCTTGAATCTGTTGCTGTCTGCGAGACTCCGCCCAATGTGTATACAGCGGCGGTATCCCTATGACAAGCGTTAGAAGAATTAAAGTGACGATAGCAAGTTTCATTGGTAAAAAAACCTATCTATAAGGGAGATTATCCCGAAGTGAAAGGGACCCTTACAAAGTCCCGTCAACAACCCTCCGAATGCAATGACGGGTGCGAAACGAATGGCGGGCTGGATCCGAATTTTGTTGTCGAAGTGTGCAAAGGCGTTCTGTTTAACTAAATTTTGTAATTTATGAATTGTTGCCGCGGAAAGTCCGACTGGGTCGGTCGTTATCAGTTCAGTTCCTTGGCGTCCCTTTTTGTCTACTTGCTTATCATAATGAACACTCCCGTCGGCCTGCTCCATTTTGAAGATGTATTCGCTGAGAATCATCCCGACCTGGAGGTTTGACACCTCGACTACCCGATCAAAAGCGATACTTGCTAACTGAAGCACAAGTTGCCTTGCCACCACAAAGATAAGCAGATAGAAAAGTAAGAAAAAGGCGAGTCCACCGAGCAGCAGTCCGATGGAAGGTGCGTTTTTGAACATCAGCCAACCGCTGCCAAATAGTACAATGACAACAGCTGTCGGTGTTTTCAAGAAGGGGCCTAATACCTTTTGCACGCCACCGAAAATAGCCAGCACCAGGATAAGCTGCATCACCTGATCTAACTGCCATCCTATACTTTCAAAAAGATAGGTGAGTCCTGTCCCGATAAGGATAAATTGAAGTAGTCCGAACAGTTTTTCCAACACTGCGTCCCGATTGAGAGATGCCTTGATGAGTTGAATAATTATTGTACCAGTCCCACGTACCCTGATTAGCCGGACGATGAGATAGCCTATCGCTATGATCGTGTAAGGGATGATGATATTGAGTGCCAATGCTATAGGTGGGAATATCAACGTCTCTTGGATATGTCCAAACCACCATGGAGGTAGTATTAAACAGAGTCCCCAGAAGAGTTTAGAGTCACCCGGCGAGAAGATACCAAATGTATAGAACGCGATGGCAATCGCACCACTAATCGCGAATATGATTGCAATATTTAGGGGTGTGGTGAGCCCAAGGAACCAACCCATTAGTTGCCCGAGAGTGCCAGCATAAATGAGGCACATCGAACAAAGATTGGGTATCTTATGGGTTTTTATATCCGTATAGCAAGCATAGCCACAAAAAGCAAATGCTATAGAGAGTAGGATGATTTCATACGTAAATGTATTCATGAAAATTTTCTATCCACCAGCAGCAACACTGATAGCTAAAGGTGCTTTCACACCGACACAACTGTCTTCAGAGTTAAGGAAATCCCTGAGACGCGACTTGAGATTTTTCATTTTCATCAAGGATTCTCCTTTACTTTATACCGGGTCTCTCACACCCGGCCGGATCACTCAACATCTCAGGGTTAGAGGTTGATGTCTTCCGAAAAACACACTATTGCTGTTTCAATTTTCCCCAAATTGTTGTTATCAGATTTGCTTGAGGCTGAACAAGCAATGCTGCAGGATCAAACCAACTACCCAAGCTATTCACCCCTTGATGTGTCAGTTGTTTTTTTAATCGAAGGGTGATATTAACCCTGAAGAGGTGTTTCTGCTCGCCAACTTTTTTTTCATAGAGGAGTTCAGTGCCATCCGAGCTCCATATGGGACGCTTCGCATACCCACCGGCTTTGGAAACGATCTGCTGCCTTTCGGTTCCGTCGGGCTTCATAATATGAATTGTGCCCTGATCAATTTCATGGAGAAACCACGGCGAATCAGCAAAGGCAATCCACTCACCATCTGGAGACCATATAGGATCAATGTGGCGTAAATCATCCAGAGACACTTTTCTCCGATTCTGCCCTTCTGGCGAGATGAAAATGAGGGGATAGCCTTCTCTTTCTTGTTGTGCTAAATTCGCTGAGGCAAAAGAGAAGACGATTCTCTCACCATCCGGGGACCACGTAGGTTGCCCCCCAAACTCCCCTGCGATTGCGAGCGGTTTTTCGTTTCTTCCATCAATGTCAGCCGTGTAAATTGCCTTATCGTTGTATCGGAAGTAAACGATCCTTTTACCATCAGGACTCCATCCCGGTTCTGATCTATCCACTGCACTTCTAAAAACCCGTTTTACATTCCGACCATTCGCATCCATGAGGTATAAGTCACGTATCCCGTCCCGATGGGAGACAAACAGGATCTTTTTCCCTGTCGGTGAAAAGACAGGGGCATAATCACCCGCCGGGTGATCGGTTAATCGGATAACATCGCCGCCATCCGGGTTCATGAGATAGATGTCCAGAGACCACTTTTCATTATCTTTATCAGAGGCATAGACAATCTTCGCTGTTTCAGGGGCTTGCCCCCAAGACAGGTACAAAATACTGAAAAATAGCACTACACAGAAAACGTAGAAGGTCAAAAGCGAACGTTGTGTCATAAGTTTTCTTTTCTGATATAAGGTATCAGACCCGTAAAAATGGCTTCTTCAGTGAAAGCCTGTGAAGTGAACATTAACTATAAGGTAAGGACTTGGGTTATTGTAACACAACTTTTTCGCACGCGCAGTGATTTGATAAAGTGGCTTGGCGAGATGTTCAAGGCGGGCTTACGCTCCACCTTCTGGATCTCGCCAAGCATGGACGTTAGTTTCTAACATCGTTATTGACAAAATGTATGTATTTCAACGATGTCTTCCACAATATGGCCGCGCATCGGACACCATCTTTCTGTTTGGCCAACAACAATTCTGCGCGTTTGGCAGGTCTGCTCTCCAGGACATTGGGAATCATTGTCGCACACTCGTCCTGCGTCCGCATCGGGGGTCATCATCGCCTGGGCAAGCATCAATCCGCCAGCGGCAACACCTACTGCCAGAGGTGATTTCACCCCCACACGTCCGTCTTCCAAACTGAGAAAGTCACTGATACGCGACTTGAGATTTTTCATTTTCATTGAGGATTCTCCTTTCTTTATACCGGGAATCTTACACCCGGCGGGATTGACTCAACCTTTCCGGTTGAGTTCATTTCCAGAACGAAATTGTTCGCTACGCTGGAAATGCTTGAAAACAGTTTCTACCTCGGCAAATGTATGGTGTCTAGACAATACTTCTGCCAAAGCGTTTTCAAGAGGTTCAAATCGGTGGGTCTCCTGCCGATATACGCTTGGATAGGTGGTACCGGTTCTCGGATCGTAGTATTGGCAGAAGAGCAGTGGGGATAAATCCGGTTCGGAGAGTTGGTCGAGCGGACTCGCACGCGCTGTCCTCTGTCTAAACAGCTGCACAATCTCCAGTGCGGTATGTTCCCACGTATATTTTGTTGCAAAGCCTTTCGCGAGCTGTTCATATTTTCCTCTTCGTTTGGCATCTTTTAAGAGTTGATTTATCTTTTTTGACACCTGCGGTATCGGCACCTCCAAATCGTTTCCAATAGTTGATCGGCATTCGACGAGAACCCCCGCGCCCTCTATTTCAGGAGGTAGACCGTATTCTGAGATAACAACTGCTGGGGTGCCATAAGCCATCGCTTCGAGGACCAATGACGGGGAGGTGCCGGGAACAGCGGGGAAACAGAGAATATCCAACGCTTGAAAAAATATAGGTAGTACTGATCGCGTCTCTTCATCGTCCGCGCTGAAAACCACGACATTGCCCGGCGGGTTTCGGTAATGTTCCGCCAAGATCGAATCATAGACGAAGAAGGCGAGGTGTGGGTTGGATGTCGCTAATTCCGAGATCACTTGTACGCCCATGTTTGGTTTGAATCCTGAAATTATTCCGACCACAGGCTGTTTTGCAAAGAGTGTTTTTTCTGTGAGTACAGCGGTGTGTTGTTTTGCTAACCCTTTTCCAATAGGTTCAACGACAGTGATGCCTTCTGAAATTGTATGCATTCCGGCAGGGTCCACCCCGAAAACTGAAAGCCAATCCGTAAGCCACGAGGCTTTAGGGAGAAGCAGATCCGTATTTTTCTGGACCATGTGTGAATTCAACGTAGATTCCAGAACCAAGTTTTGTACACGCCTGTCACTTTCTATACAGCGAAGTATCGGTAGGTTTTTTGAGTAGTACAAGATATCATGATCTGGAAATTGTCCGAACAGTAAGATACCATCATACCCCTCCATGGCATACCAGGGAAACCAGAAATTTGAATCTTCCTCTATGTTTATCTTGCGATTTGACACAAACTCGCCAAAATCGTCATCTGATGACTCACTGCTGAAAATGAAGGTTTCCAATTCTGCATGCTTTGAGAGCGCTGTCAATAGATGATACCGATTCTCGTTTGTCACAGTGTCCATCGCCCCTGTTTCTGCTAAAAACTGGAAAGGTACGAGTAATTTGAGCGGTTCAGAGGCTTGTGGGACCGTTTTCGTATCGGCTGTAGGGCTTAACAGATGTCCACGCCTGCTAAGCTGTTGTAATCGTTCAATCCCCTCGATAACCTGCTCAGGTTTGAATTTCGATTTTAAACCTTCAACGGTCGCATAAAGTGTTTCAGCGAGATCCCGATTGAGAAGTTCCCATTCTACTTCATTGATTTCAATGACAACTTCGGATTCCATATCTGCAGCGTATTTTCTTCCACAGTGTTCATATTTGTGGTGCTGATGCACTCTATATCTTGTCTGAACTTTCATTCTTATACCTCACGCTGTCGCTTGAATAAATCCTTGGCATTTGGCGAGTATCTCTTTAGCACTGTCTTCATCTTCGACGAATTCGCACAGAAACACTTCTACTTCTCGCGGTGTATGTTCTTTGAGAAGACTAAGGACCAGTCCATCCACTAGTCGATGATTAAAAATTCCATAAGGATTTACAAGCATCTCATGTCGCGTGTTCATATTAAGGACGACAGATTTCTGCCCCATCTGTTTTTGATGAGAGTTCCAGTATGGCGCGAAAAGGATATTGAGTCTGTTTTCGCAGGTTATTTTCTTTTTACGATTGAGTTCAGCGAATAGTTCAAGAATACGTCGTGCCGTTTTATCCCAAGTGAATGTTTGCGAGCGGCGCAACGCTTTTTGGGCGTAGGTTTCTCGTAAATCATCGTCATTTAGCAACAGGTTGACCCTATCGGAGAAGTCAAGCGGAGATGCATAACTGGCAATGCTGCTGATGTCCTGCCCAAAACGGACTGCGGGGACAATCAGCCCGGCGTCCCCTACGACAGAAGGCACACCGTCAAAATCGGATATGACCGGAGGCACACCGCACGCCATAGCCTCAAGGACCGTTAGCCCAAACGTCTCTTCACCGGAGACAGAGGGAAAGCAATAGACATCAAAGGCGTTATAAATCAACGGTAGTTTTTCTCTGGGATGGAACCCAACGTAAATGACATTGTCAGGCATCGTTCGGTATGCGTATCTGCCTTCATTCCAACCGGCTTGTAAAAAAAGGATGTGTGGGTTGAGCTCTGCCAACTTCAGGTAGATAGAAGCACCCTTTTCGGGTTGGAGACGGGAGAGGTACCCCACCGTGGGCATCGTTTTTACCCGGTCGTCGCCAACGATTTCTGCCAGTTCCTGTTTCGCTTGCTGTTTATCCATCGGACGAAATAGGCTATCGTCAACGCCATTTGGCACCGTGTTGAAAACGCTTTTATCCCAGACGAAACGAGAATAGAACTCTCCGACTGAATCGGTGGGGGCTGTGAAAGCATCATAATCCCGTAACGCCGCATAGTGAAGGAGCACCGAACGGACAGTAGTACCGCCATGCCCACCCACACAGTGCACCTGCATGAGAACCGGTGGCAGTTCAGCACACCGGAAGAGTGGAAGTAGGGTGTCCGTTTTCCGATGAGAATGTATCGTAAGAATGCCATCATACTGAACGCCAATCCTTTCAGAGGAGTGGACTATGTCGCGCAAACTCAAATCTACTTCGTAGAGATTCGCGTTGAGTTTTCTGTTTTGTGTGCCAGCAAAGTAGATCACCGCATGGTTTTTCAGTGCCTGAATGGTATAAGCGAGTGCAATATGTGTGCCTGCACTCGTGTTTGCTATGTCTGAAACAACATCAGGACTGAGATCGCCGAGTAAAAACAATAGGTGGGGGCTCTTGTCTTTTTTCGGGAAAAGCACATCAGGCTTCTCGCCACGGGTAAAGAGCAATCCCTGTTGCGCATACTCGGTTAATGTCTCAAATGTCTGCTCAATGTCTTCATCACTATAGGTCATTTTCAGTGCTTGTATGATTGCTGGTGTTGTTTGCCTTTCTGCAAGTTCCAAGACATCAGCAATCACGGGGGAAATCTCGACGAGGCGCGCTTTATCAAGGTCAGCGGCATAAAGCATCCTGTCTTTTTCAAAGATATGGAGTTGATGTAGAGATTTTGGAAAATTAAGCACTTTTTCGTCCTTGTAGGTGGTAGTATAACAAACCCGTTAAACATCGCTTTGTATATTCCATAACGATGCAATTCTCGTGCCAATTGGAGAAACCTTATCATTAGGGGATTTTCGCAAAATATCAACTACGCAAATTTTTCGCAGTCGGCAAATTCTGCATACCCAACCCTGCAGATTTTGCATACTCCTAAACCAACAGCTCCAGCGCACGATACTTCGGAAACCCAACACCAACAGCCATAAGACGGTAATTTACACCCAAGCAGCATGCCCACTATCGACCATGCTTCGATTAACGTACAAGCCATCTGGATACCGCCAAACATGGGAGACTGCGCGACCGTAAACATCGATAGCTACGGGTTTGATTCTGACGCGTTTCTCTTCTATGAGGAACTTCAGATAGACAGTTGCGCTTTGGCCTTGTGGTGTGCTGCTTTCGGGAGCATTTATATTTGCCAAGCGGATTATTTGGGTTGCAGCCGTAAAAGTATCACCATCAATCACAGACGTAACATGGGTTGAATATTCATTCATCTCTTTACCCTTGCCTCAAGAATAAACTGTGTACCTTCATGCCGTTTGGTGAAAGATAAAGGTTTTATAGTATAATAACGCGTGAGGAGAGTTAAAAGGTTGCATAAAAAGCAGTTCTTCGGAAAGTTTGTGCGTTTAATGAGATAGTGTAAGAAATGTGAGGTTGGTAAAAAGAGGTTTAAGTTTAGGGAAAAAGAAAAGGCGCGTAAGGGACGCGCCAATGGTTATGCGAATTTTAAATCTTGACAGAACGGAATAGAGGTGTTATGATACCGCTGAAATTTAGTTATTCTCGGCACCTTCGTCGATCCAGTCGATGAAGAGTTGGACCTGATCGGCATCAAGCGGGGGTGGGATAGGGGGCATACCACCGCCGTCAATACGTCTAACAACAAGGCTGCCTTTACCGTTGCCAGCGGTGAACGCCGGTTTGAAGGTATCGTATTGACTGAGGTCAAGCCCCGCCGCCGCACCCGCCGCAGCGTGGCACCCTGGAATGGCACATCGTTCAGCAAGGATCGGTTGAATATCGTCCTTAAAAGAGACACCTTGCTCTTCAACAACCGGCGGCACCTCAACTCCCGCTGGTGGTTCCGCGGGGACGGGTGTCTGAGTAGCTGGTGTTGTTGTCGTGGGTTGGAGTACATCGGTTGTCCCTGTAGCATCTTCCGTGATGTCGCCTTCGTCGCCGCAGCTTGCAATGAAGATAGCAGCAACAAAAAGAGTTACAGCGAAAATAGGAATAGAGAGGATCCGGGGCTGTCGGTTACGCGAACGAACCGAAAATGAATCAATCACAATAGTATGCTCCTTCGTTGAGATAATGTGTCTGTTAGTAGAAATTGCGTTATTTTGTATATAGAATATCACGATAGGCAGGAGATGTCAAATGAAAATTTTGATTAACACCGACATTACAGCAGAACAGCAGCAGCAGATCGAATCGGTTTCCGATACCCTTTCGCTTGTCTGTCCACAGAATTCAGCAGAAGCGTTGCGGGAAGTCGCGGATACCGATATTGTATTCGGCGGGTTTAACCGTTCACTTTTTGAAAATGCGAAGCAGTTGAAGTGGGTGCAAGTCCTTTCGGCAGGCGTTGATGGACTCCTGTTCCCCGGATTCGTCAAAAGTGATGTCGTTCTGACGAGTGCGAAAGGGTTCGTTGGACCGCATCTGGCAGATCAGACCTGGGCTTTACTGCTCGGTCTCCTACGAGGCATCGGACGCTCTGTTCGCGAACGGACATGGGACAATCGGATGTCTATCCGTCTGGCGACGTGGGAATTAAGCGAACGGACGCTGGGGATCGTTGGACTCGGTGGCACCGGAATTGATGTCGCACGCCGGGCACAAGGGTTCGATATGCGCGTTATCGCTGTCGATCCAGAGGCAGTTGAAGCACCGTCGTTTGTTCATGAAGTCTGGAAGATGGATCGATTCCACGACCTCCTCGCAGCATCCGATGTCGTTGCGATCTGTGCGCCGTTGACACCAGAAACCTACGGCATGTTTGACGATGCAGCATTTGAACAGATGAAATCGCATGCGTTGCTTATTAACGTCACACGTGGGAAGATTGTAGACGGACCAGCACTGCTTCGCGCACTGACTTCGGGGAGCATTGGTGGTGCGGGGTTGGATGTTACGCCTGAAGAACCATTACCACTTGACAGTCCTCTGTGGGATATGCCGAATGTGATAATTACACCACACGTTGCTGGCGGCTCACCGATTCGTTTAGATCGGTCGGTTGGGCTTTTCTGTGATAATCTGGAACGGCTTTTGGTTGGGAAACCGCTTTTAAGTGTGATTGATAAGGAAAAAGGGTATTAGTGGAATTGCGAAGTAAAAGTGCGGGGTAGGCACAAGACCTACCCCTACTCACAGATGCTGTTATAGATCACTATAATTAAGAACTCGGGTCAGCGATTTTGACGAGTTGCTTGCCGATATTACCACCTTGCAGCATGCTAATGAACGCTGCGGGGGCATTTTCAATGCCACCTTCCTCAATCGTTTCACAATATTTTAATTTTCCGTCTCGCAGCCATTCTGCCATCTCAACGAGAGCGTCAGCGTGCTGATCTCCGAAATCAGAAACAAGGAAGCCTTCGATGCGGGCGCGCTTGGTAATCATGAACCAGAGGAACCGCGGTCCTGTTTCTGGTTTCTCTAAGTTATATTGCGAAATCTGTCCACAGATAACGACTCGTCCCTTGATTCTTAAATTCGGGAAGACGGCATCTGTAATGCTACCGCCAACGTTGTCAAAATAGACATCAATCCCATCAGGCAGCAGCCGCTGAAGTTCATCGTTATAATCGTCAATTTCTTTATAATTAAAAGCCGCATCAAAACCGAGTTCATCAACGATGTACGCGACCTTTTCATCAGTTCCAGCGGAACCGACGACACGGCAGCCTTTAATCTTCGCAATTTGTCCGACGACAGAGCCGACGGCACCGGCAGCACCAGAGACAAAGACGGTTTCACGCGCTTGAAGGTTTCCAACCTTCAGCAAGCCGAAGTAGGCTGTTAAACCCGGCATACCGAGAATCCCTGCACTTGCAGAGATAGGGGCAATTGCCGGATCAATTTTCCGCAGCCCATCGCCAGCAGCGACACCGTATTCTTGCCAACCGATACCGGCGTTGACGATATCACCGACCTCAAAATTCGGATGTTTTGTCTCAATCACCTCAGCGATGACGCTACCGACCATAACTTCATCAATCTCAACGTTGGCGGCATAAGACTTCGCAGCATTAATCCGTCCGCGCATATATGGATCAACCGAGAGATAGATAGTCTTTACTAACACCTCCTCGTCTTTAGGTGTTGGCATTGGCGCCTCAACCAAGTTGAAATCTGATTCTTTCGGATACCCTACGGGCCGAGCGGCGAGGGTAATTTGACGATTCATTTATCGTTTCTCCTTACGAATAATAATTAAGCCCTTTTATTAAACTGGACGGGGTCTTCGCCGTGAATGACAATAAGCTCATGTTGCGGCGCATCCCAATCAAAAACTTTAACGATAGGTAGAATAACGCGGACAGCCAAGCCGATACGCCGTTTGGCGGAACGGTTCGCCTCTGAGTGATGTAGCGTCCGTTCATTGAAAAGGACGAACTCACCGGGTTGCATCTCTAAGTTGACAACATCGGTTGTATCCACAAAACCAAGGTCACCCATCTGTCCGAATGCCATGTCTGAAGTTGCTTTGACGTGGGGTATCACTTTGCGGTGTGAACCCGGAACGATCTGGAGACAGCTGTTTTCCAAGGTCGCCGAATCCACAGCAATCCACGCCGAAATAATGATCGGCGGTTCAAGGGGCCAGTAGTTGAAATCTTGATGCCATGGGATCTCTTTCGCCCCTGGTTCCTTAATGAAAAAGTTCGTCCGCCAGAGCAGGAGATCGGGTCCGTAGAGAGAGACCATTCGTTTGACGATAGAGGGATGCGTGGCAAGATTGTGAATTAACGGGGCATCAAGGTGGCGGTTATGCCCAAACTGTTTGTGATCCGGCGGCGCGGTCTCAAGGATCTTCTCGATTTCCGAGTGCATCTTGAGCATCTCTTCCGAGCTACAGAGTTTGTAAGGGCCGAGATAACCGTGCCGCCAAAATTGTTCCCTTTCTTTGTTGCTTAACGTGTGGTTCCCATTTTGCATTGTGTAAAAAATCCTTTTTTATCGCTGCCTGCTATTTCGCTGAGGACGCTACTCCTGACAGACATGCACCTTAACCGCGCCAGATGTCTTATCAGCGGATACGCGAAACGCTTCGCTAATTTCCTCAAGCGGATAGTAGTGCGTCACGAGCTTTGTGGCATCGACCCTGCCGGAGTCTATCAACTCAATCGCCGCTTCAAAGTCGGTTTCCATACCGCTATAACCGTAGCAGTTAGACCCTGTGACGAAGGCTTCCGACCAGACGACACGGGAGAGATCGACCTCAAGGGGTTTGTAATATCCGGCGACAAGGACAACGGCTCCCTGCTTCCGAACGGTAGTCATAGCGGTATTGAAGTTCTCCGCACCGCCCACTGTTTCGATCACAGCATCAAAACCGATACCGTTCGTGACATCCTTGACGTATTCCGAGACATTGGTGTCACTAATATTGACGATATGATCCGCCCCAAGTTGCCTTGCCAATTCTGCCTGTTGTTCGTACTTAACAGTGATGAGCGTCTCCTTAATGCCCGCCGCAACGGCATCCGCCAAAGCGAATTGACCGATAGTACCACCGCCTATAATAGCGACCGTGTCTCTGAAATTGGCACCTGTTCGTGCCACAGCGCGGTGTGAAACAGCCAACGGTTCAACGAGTGCTCCCTGCTCAAACGTCATTCGTTCGGGTAATTTGAACAGTCCTGACTGGTGCGTCGAAGTGTATTCAGCGAATCCACCGTGCATACTCGGAGAGATACCGCCCCTATTAAAACAGAGATTATACTGTCCCGTCTCACAATACCTACACGTCCCACAGTGCGAGAAACATTCCACAGCCACCTTGTCCCCGATCTCAAACTTTGTTACACCTTCACCGAGAGCTGTGACAACACCACACGTCTCATGTCCAGCAGCGTATTCATGAGACTGTCCCCAATTCCCGAAATAACTGTGCAGATCGCTTCCACAGATACCCGTCTGCTTCGTGTCAACGAGCACAAAGCCTGGAGGTGGTTCGTTCCGCTCAACCTCTCGAATCGCGATCTGTTCAATGCCTGTATAGATAGCAGCTTTCATTTTCATGAGATGTCTCCTTTCGGGTCCGAGGTGTCGGAATCCCTGGCTACCCATTTACCATTGGATAGAAACATTTCCCTTTTTTCAAGCAAGTTTTGGCTTGCAAGCTGCGCCAAAAGGGCACGTTTATCGGATTTTCCAACGCTTGTTTTCGGGATTTCATCAACAAAAACAAATCGGTCAGGAATCCAGAACTTAGGGAACTCGGCAGCAAGTTCCTGTTTAAGAGCCTCCGAAATGTCATCATCGGTGCGGTTGGAAACCGCACCTATCGGTGTGAGGACAACAACTGCGATTGGACGTTCCCCCCACTTTTCATCAGGAACACCAATCACCGCCGCCTCATGTACCTGTGGATGTTGTAATAGTACTGCCTCTAAGGCAATACTCGAAATAGACTCTCCACCACTCCGAATCAACGCCTTCGCGCGGTCCACAATCTGCATATACCCTTCAGGGTCAATAGTCGCAAGATCACCTGTCCGCAACCACCCATCGGCAGTCCAATGTTCCATTGTCGGTTCACGCTTATAGTAGCGACTTGCTACCCACGGACTCCGCACCTGAACCTCTCCAACCGTCTCACCATCCCAAGGGAGTTCGGCGAAATCGGTAGGTGTTCCAGCCGAGAGCCGAAGTTCAACGCCCGGTACGGGTCTCCCCTGCTTCGCTTTAACGCGCCACTTTTCAACGTCTGAAAGTCCTTGATGTGCGCTGCGGAGCTTCGAGAACGTCCCAGTCGGAGACATTTCAGTCATTCCCCACGCATGGCATACCTCAACACCGAGATCGGCTTCATAAGCCTCAATGAGCGTAGGTGACATCGCTTCGCCACCGACTATCAATCGCCGAAACGACGAAAGTTCCTGTCGCCTTTTCCGTAATTCCGGGTAAGCTGCTGCCCAAACCGTCGGCACCCCTGCGGCAACAGTAACCCCGTTTTCAGCAATAACACTTGCTAGACATGTAGGTTTCGGTCCCGGTAATACCATATCAGCACCAGCGAACATACAGGCATAAGGCAACCCCCATGCCATAGCGTGGAACATCGGCACAACCGGCAGCACGACATCCATCTCCGTTAATCCGAACACATCGGCTTGATTGACCGCCAACGTGTGGAGAAACATAGAACGATGTGTGTAGAGAACACCACGCGGTTCTCCTTGCGTCCCACTGGTGTAGCAGAGCCCCATTGCCCAGTTCTCGTCTCGGATGTCATAAGTATATGTCGTTTCAGCTTCACGGAGTAGCTTTTCATAGCGCGCGCCAGTATTCGTAGACATTAGGTCGAAATGGACAACATGTTTACAAGTAATTCTATCCCGAAGTTCGTCAAATCGCTCAGCAAATGCCCCATCAACAAAGATGAGCTTATCTTCAGCTTCTTGAACAATCTCCGCCAACTGTGCAGCGGAGAGGCGAAGGTTGAGTGGGTGGAGGACAGCACCGATACACGGAACCGCATAGTAGAGTTCCAGGTGTTGATAGGTATTAGAAGCATAAGTCGCGACCCTATCGCCCCGCTGAATCCCTAATTCCGTGAGGGCGTTTGCGAGCCGTTTGACACGTTCATATAGCGCAGTATAGGTATAACGATGCACATCGGAATTAGGCAGCAACGTTTGGACACACTTATCACCATGGATTCGGTGCGCATGCTCTAAAATCTGCGCGAGCGTTAATGGATAGTTCATCATCAAGCCGTGCATATTTTACAACAACTCGTTTTTTTCGTTTTTGGCAGTGGAAAAAGTCATTTCGACATATATCATCAACGGGTAACAATCAAACGCTACTCAAAAATCATTACAATTCCAATCATTTTAGCACAAAAGTAGACTTTGTGGTGAAAAAACTAAATATTCTATATCCAGTCATTTTAATTTGCATTTTATAAAAAGAATAATAGATAATTAAAATATATTGTAAGCCAAAACCTATTTGGAAACTTCACATTTCCGTACCCTATTCTTTTTACGACCAGATACAAAAAGGAACTTTATGTCAATTTCAGACAACAAACGGTATTTCTGCAGTCTCGTTGCCATTTTATTCGGCATCGTATCAGTAATACCAATAACCAGTGCCGAAACATTCGAGGTGCTCGTCCAAGATCAGAATGGGAATGCTATCCCTGAAGCAAAAATACAGATAGGCGATCAGGAACAGACCACTGACGAATCTGGAACCGCCGCGTTTAGTGACGTAACAAATGCCCAATCGCTAACCGTAACAGCGATTGGATTTTCGAGCAAACGGATTAATATCACCGCTGACCAAACCGAAGCTACAGTAATGCTATCGCCCATTCAAACCATTGAATCCGTTGTGGTCGTAGGGACCCGCAGCATAGGCAGGAGGGCGTTGCAAGCACCTGTTCCAATAGAGGTTGTCAACAGAGAGCAGCTCAGCCTTACAGGACAATCTGAAACAGGGCGCGTTCTGCAGATGCTGGTCCCTTCCTTTAACTTTCCCAGTTCAACAATCAGCGACGGGACTGACGCATTGAGACCTGCAACGCTGCGCGGTTTGGGACCCGATCAAGTGTTGGTGTTGGTCAATGGCAAACGTCGGCACAAAAGTGCTTTGCTCCACGTAAATAGTTCCGTCGGGCGCGGTACCGCTGGAACCGACTTCAACGCGATTCCTGCTGCTGCGATAGAACGGATTGAAGTACTCCGTGATGGTGCAGCTGCACAGTACGGATCCGACGCGATCGCGGGTGTTATTAATATCGTACTGAAAGACGATACCGATAGCGGTGATGCTGACCTCTACTGGGGACAAACATACCAAGGTGATGGAGACACGTGGATTGGAAATGGAAACTACGGCATGGAAGTTGGGGATTCTGGTTTTCTCAACCTAACAGTCGAATGGCGGGACCGATACCGCACAAACCGCGCCGGACTCACCGGAACGCGACAATACGATTGGGTAGACGTAGATCCAGGCAGACCACCAGACGCAACACTTGAGGTAAAAGACGCAAATGGAAACGTAACAGGTGAAAAACCCGTCTGGTTTGACCCGCGCGAATACCACTTTAATCGAAAAAACTTCCGGGTCGGGGATTCTGACTCCTCACAAAAAGTTGGGGTTTACAACTTCGGCTTACCGCTGACAGAAGGATTAGAATTATATGCATTTGGCAGCTATTCCACACGCCAAAATAACAGTGCCGGGTTTTACCGCAGAGCCAACCAAATAGAACGGACGGTGACCGAAATCTATCCTGACGGGTTTTTACCGGAAATTAACACCGATATTAGCGATACGTCGCTCGCTTTAGGGTTAGCATGGACCCATGAAACAACAGACTTAAATGTTGATGTCAGCGTTAATCACGGGTTGAATACATTCGACTTTTTCGTTTCTAATTCTTTGAACGCTTCCTATGGTGCCAGCAGCCCAACCGCCGCAGATGCCGGTGGATTTGGACTTACGCAAACGGCATTTAACCTGGACCTTACCTACCCGCTGCAGTACCAATCCTCTTTGGTTAACCTCGCTGGTGGTATCGAATTTCGTAGGGAAGGCTACAGTATCCACGCAGGTGAACCGCTTTCATGGATCAACGCAGGACTCGGCGCGCCGGGTGCTGCGGGTGGTATCCAAGTTTTCCCGGGCTTCCGACCTGACAACGAAGTTGATGAAAACAGAACTAACGTGGCTGGCTATGTAGATTTTGAATCCTATCTCAGTGGGCAACCGGGAACCGGATTGCTCGTTGGTGCAGCCGTGCGCGGCGAGCAATATAGCGATTTCGGTGCCACTGTCACAGGAAAAGCGACTGCTCGCTATGATCTGACGGAACAGATTGCAGTTCGTGCTGCCGGCAGCACAGGCTTTCGTGCGCCTTTACTCCACCAACTCCACTTCAACAATATTAGCACACAATTCAAGGCGGATAACAATGACGCTGATGGCGATGGGGACACAACGGAACTTCTGCCCTTTGAGGTAGGGACATTTCGCAATGACAGTGAGGCGGCGCGTGCCCTCAATATTCCAGCACTTAAAGAAGAAACTTCACTTAATATATCGGGTGGTATTGTCACTAAACCCCTTCGGAATCTATGGTTGACGCTCGATGCATTCCAGATTGATATTGACGATCGGATTGTTCTTAGCGGTAGTTTCACGGCTGATGCTGTTCCCGCCTTAGCACAAGCAGGAGCAAATCAAGCACAAGTTTTCACGAACGTGGCACAAACGCGGACGCGCGGTATTGATGTCGCTGCGGGCTACCTATACGCCTTTGACAACGAATCTCTCTTGAATCTCAAGGTCGCAGCGACTTGGACGGATACTGAAGTCATCGGTGATGTGCAAGCCCCTGGACCTATTCTCATCGGTTTTGAGGACATTCTCTTTCCTGAACGTGAACGTTCTATCATTGAAGAATGGCAACCGAACACACGCATCAATTTTACTGCGGACTATATCATCGGCACTGTTAAGATTGGATCTGCTTTACGCTACTTCGGAAGCTACACTGTTCAAGAAGGCAGTGGAGAGAGTGCACAGCGACAAACCTATAGTGGAAAATGGCTCACTGATATTCAAGGTGCCTATCAACTCAATGATTCTTTGGTATTGACATTGGGGATAAATAATTTTCTTAATCAGTTACCTGACCTAAACGCGGTTGGTCAAGCACGCGGCGGCACCTTAGTAGATAGTACAGGGGTGGTCATTGCGGATTCACCGGGGGTCTTTACGTATGATCGCAGGGCTGCACCTTTTGGTTTCAATGGCGGACTTTACTATGCCAAGTTATCATATAGTTTCTAAACGCCAAAAACGGGGTAATTTTTAACCCCGCTTTCTCTATATTTTGATTGCACCTACTTGCAGGATGTGCTAAATTGTAGCGAGATTTGTACACAACTTGAACTTAAAGGAGAACTTATTGAATGTCTCGAAATTTCTTAATCTTCTGCACAGCGGTGTTTCTTGTGGGTGCCGTTATTGCGCTGAACATCAACTCGGTCGAAAGCCAGAGCGATACGGTACAGCGCGGAAAATACCTCGTGGAAACGGTGGGTGCGTGTGGGCATTGCCATACCCCTCGTGCCGGTGCTGAATATAATATGGATATGTATCTTGCCGGACACCCTGCGAACGCGCCTTATCCACGCTATAACTTCAGCATGATGCAACAAGGTATTTTTATTCTGACAGCACCACAGATGAGTGCCTTCTCCGGCCCCTTCGGAACGAGTTTCGCCTCAAACCTGACCCCTGACAACGAGACCGGATTGGGTGAATGGACGGAGAAGATGTTCATTGATGCAATGCGGACAGGACACCATCAAGGCGATATGAACAATCGGCAGATCTTCCCACCAATGCCAACAAAACATTATGGTCAGATGAACGATGCGGATCTCAAGGCAATTTGGGCATATCTCAGGACTATTAAGCCTGTCAAAAACGAGGTGAGCCCACCCTTAAACCAACGCGGCCGTCCATATTGAAAGGGTGATTGGTTATCAGTTATCATTAAACCGTAGGGTTAGGTCTTGCGCCTATCCAGACCAGAAACCTGCTCGAAACGTAGTGGAGAGCAGACCAGGAGCAATAGTAAAAAAAATGGCAGCAGAACAAAAATCAGTACGCATAGCAGTTGTCGGTATGGGCATCGGCAGACCCAATGGGACTGCACTCGCCAACAATCCAAGAGGCAATGTCGTTGCGCTCTGCGATCTCCTTGAAGATCGGATGAAAGACTTCGCTAAAGACCTACCGGACAAAGTTAAATTCTATACAGATTACAAAGAGATGTGCCAAGATAGGGACATCGACGCTGTATTTGTTGGGACACCGAATCAGTGGCATGTTCCGATAGCATTAGAAGCGGTGCGGAATGGCAAACACGTCATGGTAACGAAACCTCTCGCCGATTCCGAGGAGGCAGCGCAACAACTGGTCACGGAAGCAGAAGCAGCAGGTGTGGTTAACATGATGTCGCTCTCCACGCGTTTTGGGAATGACAGCCAATATCTCGGCAACCTTGCACGCGACGACTATTTTGGCGAACTCTATTACGCTCGGGCACGGAGTGTCCGTCGTAATGGTATCCCGGCATGGAATCTCGGGTTCATCAAGAAGGGTGGCGGTGCGTTCCGGGATATGGGTGTCCACGTGCTTGACGCAGCGTGGTGGATCCTCGGATTGCCGAAACCGATTGCAGTTCTCGGTGCCGCGGGTGCGAAATTTGGACCACGTGGACGCGGTTATTGGAACCGCAGCCAACCCCCAAAAGAGACATACGAACAGTACGAGGCGGACGATTACGCAGGTGGTTTCATCACCTTTGAAAACGGACTTGGCTTACAAGTCGAAAGCTTCTGGGCATCACACCAACCTGATGAATTCCAAATTGAGTTATTCGGAACGGATGCAGGCGCGACCCTAAAGCCATTGCGACTTTTCCGGACAGATGATTCCGGCACATCTGAGGACATAAATGTTAGCCTACCCCCGGGTAAATATCAGAAATCCTGGGATGCCATCGCAGATCACTTCATTACCTGTATCTTAGACGACATAGAGTGTAAGGCACCGCTCCGTCACGGCTTGATTGTCCAACAGATGATGGAGGGTTTGCTCAAAAGTGCCGAAACGGGACGAGAAGTTCAAATCGACGCATCTGAGGCATAAAAAATGACCTTTGACATAGCAACACTTCGCAACGATTTCGCAAGAGATGGCTTCGCTATCGCACCGAACCTGTTCACACGCAGCGAAGTCCAACGGCTCAAGTTAGAATGTATCGACATTCTGGAAGCCGTTAAAGCAGAGACCGGGGCAGTCGCTGGACATGGCGTTTATGTCGGTCTGGCTGCGCGGAGTCCGGTCTTTCAAACGGCGGTCGGTGATACGCGGTTACTCGATGTTTTGGAAGGTATTCTCGCACCGGATATCGAATTCCTCAGCGACAAGGTGGTTTTCAAGAGCGAAGCAATGACCTTCGCAAGCCCTTGGCATCAAGATTGGCACTACTGGCACGGCGCACATAAAGTCTCAATCTGGGTGGCTCTTGACGATGCGACTGTTGAAAACGGATGCCTCAAACTCTTCCCGGGTTCGCACAAATCCGCTATTGTCCATGACGGCGATGCCAGCGATGGACATGGATTCGGAAACCGACTCCGTCCCGGAGCCGTTGATGAAGACCTTGCCGTTACAGCGGAAATTGAAGCAGGTGGTGCCGTCTTTTTTCACGACTTGACGCTGCATGCCAGTCATCCGAACCAGTCCGGGGAAGAACGCTGGGTCTGGATACCTACATATCGCAACGCAAAAGCCGAGGACAGTGACTATCCGTGGGCTGTTGCGGCGAAGGTCTTACGTGGAGAAAAATTAACTGAATGTAGCACAAACAGTTAGTTTGTGGCAAATAGAATCTACATAGGAAAAGGAAAATTATTTATGTTTAAGAACTTGAGCACCGGTGCAATCGGCATCCGGGCAAATATGACAGAAGGCTTGGCATTAGCGAAAAATGCCGGTTTTGAAGGTCTCGACCTAAACATTGATGAAGCCAACCAACTCGCCCAAGAACGCTCTGTTCAGGATGTCAAAGACCTCTGGGCAGAGGCTGGTATTGCTATGGGTGGCTGGGGATTTGGGGTCAATTGGCGCGGTCCCGATGCTGACTATGATGCCGGTTTAGCACAACTTCCCGAACGCGCAGCACTCGCCGCAGAACTCGGTTGTTACCGAACAACGACCGTCGTTGGACCCGCTTCAAACGACATGACTTTTCAGGAAAACTGGGATTTTTCCGTCAAACGGCTCCGTCCTATCGCTGAGATTCTCAAAGAGCATGGGCATTCAATCGGGCTTGAGTTCATCGGCCCCGCGACGAGCCGCGCGGGTTCTAAGTATCTCTTCGCCTATTCGATGGATGCGATGTTAGGGCTCGCCGCAGCGGTCGGTACAGGGAACGTCGGGCTGCTATTCGATACATGGCACTGGTACACCTGTCGTTCTGCTATTGACGATGTGCGCAAGCTCTCTGTATCAGACGTCGTTTACGTCCACATCAACGACGCTCCGGCTGGTATTGACCCGTATGAGCAGATTGACAACATTAGGTGCCTTCCTGCTGAAACTGGTGTAATCCCCCTGACTGAATTGATGCAAATTCTGACGGAAATCGGTTATGAAGGACCCGTGACCCCTGAACCGTTCAGTCAAAAAGTGAATAGTATGGAACCTGAAGATGCGGCGAAAGCCACTGCGGAATCATTGGATCAGGTGTGGGAAAACGCAGGTCTGTAAGCCAGTTTCCCCCTGATAAAGGGGTAGAAGGGTTTAACATCAGTTTCCCCCTGATAAGGGGGGCAGGGGGGTTTAAATGCGACTTATTGATAAAGAGAGCATCCTCGCGATGACACACCTATGGGAAGGCGATCGGTTCCCTGATGGACGACCGCGCGTTCCCGATGATATTCTCCAACGCATGAAAGCGATTAGCATCGAACAGGCGTGGGGTGTTCTGAACGGCAATAACTATAAATTCCAATTCGCTGGCGATTGGATGAATCTCCATCCAGACCGAATTTTGGTGGGTAGAGCGGTGACGTGTGCTTTTGTGCCGATCCGTCCTGACTTTAACGATGCCGTCTCTGCACAAGGTGAAAAAGACGGATGCGTTGGTGGACAAAACTCGTGGGTTATTGATACACTCGTCCGTGACGATGTTATTGTCGTTGACCTTTTTGGTAAGGTCAAGGATGGCACCTTTGCAGGCGACAACCTCGGCAATTCCATCTTTGCGAAAACAGGAACGGGGATGGTCATTGACGGCGGTATCCGCGACCTGGACGGCATTTACGAGTTACCTGATTTTGCCACTTTCGTGCGCGGTGTAGACCCGACTGGTATCGCAAACGTCACACTGACCGGTATTAATATCCCGATTCGTATTGCGGAGGCGACGGTTTTACCGGGTGACGTAGTTTTAGGGAGGCGCGGCGGGATTATTTTTATTCCGCCACATTTCGCGCAACAAGTCGTTGAACGCGGCGAAGAGGTAGCTCTCCGGGACCGGTTTGGGCATCAACGGTTGCGTGAAGGTGTCTATACACCCGGTGAAATAGATCGGAAATGGTCTGAGGAGATTGAGGCGGATTTTGAGGAATGGTGTGAGAAGCAATAAACATCAGTTGCCAGTGCGTCTCGCCTTAACCGCATACATCGGCCACGAAAAATAGAAATCCTCACCCGCTGGATGAACTGTGTAGTGTTCTTTCGCTTCGTCAGGAGAGAGATTGGCGAACGCATCACGAATTTCCTGCACGACCTCCGGCGGGTTTTCCGCTGGACGCACCCACCACAGAAACGACATCTGCGCGTTTCGGACGTGTGCTGTCTTTTCAAGGGACAACCCCGCATCCGTAATCATTGCATCCCACGCAGATGGCGGATATCCAAACACATGAGAATTGTCTCGGAGCCACTCCACCCGATTCTGCCATGCTATTAACTTCTCTGATTCAGGCACGACAGAATCCACCATGCAGAAGCGTCCATCTGGGCATAAAACCCGACGCACCTCGCTCAAAAAGGCAGGGACATCTTGGAAATGATGGGGGGCAATTCGGCAGGTCACTAAATCTAACGAAGCATCGGCAAAAGGCAACGACTCCGCAGCAGCAAGAGAAAAAGAGATGTTTTTTATAGATTTTTCTTTCGCAAGTTCAGCCGCCTTCGTAAGCATCGCCGGTGTTAGATCGGTGGCAATCACATAAGCGACCTTTGGTGCGAGTTTAAACGCTGTGAATCCTGTTCCTGTCGCAATATCCAGCGTCCGTTCTGTGCCTTGCGGCTCGGCGAAATCGAGGATAATGTCTAAGGTATCCCCCTCAGCATGCGCGATGCTCTGGGCATAATAGTTTGCATGCTGGCTAAACTGCTCTCGAACTGCGTTATGTACCGATTTCATAGTAATTGGCTGTCGGGGCGTTCCGTTAACCTATAACGGCTAATTAAAAAGAATAACACCACGGGCATTTTCACCGGCTTCCATGTCCGCGAACGCCTCATTAATCTGCTCAAGTCGATAGTGCTGTGTAATCAACTCATCTAACTTCAACTTGCCTTCCGTATAGAGATCAAGCAACTTCGGCATATCCACCTTCGGCTGACACGAACCATAAAATGAACCGATCAACCGTCTTTCCGTTGAGACAAGGTGTTGCGCCGGAATGCTAACATCTGATTCATGATGTGCCATTCCGACAATCACAGCAGTGCCAGCCGCCCGGACCATATTGTAGGCTTGCAGAATAGTTTTCGGATTTCCGATGACTTCAAAGGCATAGTCTACACCGAGACCCGCCGTCAATTCCCGAACCGCTTCAACCGGATCGCACGTTGAGGCGTTAACGACATCCGTCGCGCCGAAACTTTTCGCAAAGTCGAGTTTCTTTTCGGCAATATCAACGGCGATAATTCGTTCCGCTCGTGCAAGCACGGCACCCTGAATGGCGTTCAAACCGACACCCCCGGTCCCGATAACCGCAACGGAACTTCCTGGTTCCACTTTCGCAGTATTCAACACAGCACCGACGCCTGTCGTTACACCACACCCCACAAGTGCCGCTTTCGCCAATGAATAGTGATCGTCAATCTTGACGAGGTTTTGCTGAGGGACAACCATGTATTCAGACATCGTCGCAATCCGCGCCATCTGTAGGATACCATCCCCCGAACTGTTCCAGAGACGATAGGTGCCATCTAACTGAAAACCGCGCCGGACATCGTAACTCTCACAGAGACAGACTTTTTCCATTTGGCACATGCGACAACCGCCACAATAACTGACGAAAGATAAGATCACATGGTCCCCTGGATGAAACCCAGTGACATCGTCGCCAACGCGCTCAATAACACCTGCGCCTTCATGTCCAAGTGCCACAGCAGCGTTGTAATAGATAGCCCCAGTGACGACCGACAAATCGGAATGGCAGACACCACTCGCCGCGGTCCGAACGAGTACCTCGTTCGCCTTCGGTTCATCTAATTCAAGTTCCTCAACAACAACGGGTTGGTTATGTTCATACATAACCGCAGCACGCGTTTTCATTTTTCCCTCGCTCTACGCCGTAATATGGTTACAATATAGACTCCATATAACTTCTCGCTTTTCGCATCGATTCAACCGGATCCGACTCCCCTTCGTATACAACAGACAGACACCCGTTATAGCCGACACCCCGCAAAATGTCTAAAATACGCGGATAATCCAGCCACTCCTCTACGCCGCTATCAATCTGATAAAACTTTGTACGGACATACACCGCATGCGGTGCCGTTTGTTCGATACTTGCATAACAGTCGTAACCTGGGTGTGACGAACCGCGATGTCCACTCGCGCCCGGAGAACCCGCATACTGTCCTGTATCTAAAATATGTGTAAAATAGGGATGGTCTGTCCCATTTAAAGCGCGTAAAACCGCCGCGCCGTCCCGCGTGACGTTGTTATGGTTGTGATTTTGTAGTCCGACGAGAATTCCTGAATCATGACCGTATTCAGCGACCTCCTTAAAGGCTTCAATCATCGGTGGCCACAACGTCTCTTCATCTTCACAATCCTCAGGAACATAAGCAGCAAAGACCCTAACCAGTGGGCAGCTCATAAAAGCCGCAACATCTATCCACTGCTTGATTAACGCGACTTGCTCGTGGTGCTCCTCAACAGGACGGCCGAAGTTATTGCTGATACCGATGTAACCCAACGGTAATCCCTTCCGCATGAGATCCATCTTCAACCCACGTAGATAGTCAGCATCGGTCGATTCAAACGCACTTGAATGCAACTCAATCACATCAAATCCGAGATCATACACCAATTGCGCGAAAGCAGTAGCCGTCGTATTTCTCACGTTTAGGGACATCGTACCCAATTTCATCATACCGAACACTCCTTTTCCCACCGGCATACAGGCAAAATCGCCCGTTAGCATTTTTCACAGGTATTACTCATTCATAGAAAGCTCGTCATTTTCCTGCAGCGACCTTCTCGTCTGTTGGTTCAATGCTATGAGAAACTTTCTCAAAGTTTGCTGAAGATCGTGGAGTTGCTGCCGATCTGCTTCAAGGTACTGAATTCGGGCATCCAAATCTTCTAAGCGGCTGATTCGGTTGAGAATCTCCTCAATAAGGTTATGTATCTCTCGGAGCTGATGCCGATCCTCCTCCAATTGCTGAACTTTGTTAATCACTGCCCCGAGACGTTCTTGGGTCTGATCCAATTCTTTTTGCAGTTTTTGGGTAAAAGCGATTAATTTCTCGAGCGTACTTGTCGTTCTATAAATCGGTTGGTTTAGATTCTCAACACTTTTCTCTTCGGGTAGGTGCTGAGGCCCGCTTTCGGGATACGGTGTTGTAATTTCGGAGCGTTCGGTATCAGAAGTGTTCGCATCTGCCTGTTCCGAAACACCCAACAACTTAATTTGATATGAAAAGCGGGCATACGGCTCTCTGCGTTCGGTATAGGCTATCTGCACCCGAAGCTCTTGATTAATCCGCAGTGTGTTCAAACGGCTATGGATATTCCGAATAACAACCTCATTGTAGTTAAAAGCCTCATTTTTCTTTGGGTTCAAACGCCGGAGATAGCGGTAAAGTTCCAAGCCATCGGCACTTTCCCGCTCTAATCCCTCTGTTGTCAGAACACCGACGACTTCCGGATTGTCAGGGTCAGTAGTCACTTGATCGTCAGGTATGACAATATCCAGCGGCACCTCGCCCTGAATCGCCTTCATCCCAATAATCCAATGGGTTGCTGATATCCTACTGCTGTACGCGATAAAATCGTAATGGATCGCCATAAATCTCTCTTTTAATAGTTATCGGTTAACTATTTACTATATCTTTAACCTCAACAGAACTTGGGCGAGTTTTGGAATACAAGATGTCCCAATACCTTCCACAGCAAAAGAAGCAACACAATGCGCGAAGTTCAGTGCCTTCTCGACTGTCCGATTTTGATAATAGTCAATCAAAAAGGAGGTTGCGAAAACATCACCAGCACCCGTAGGGTCGATCTCGGTTACGGAATACGCTGTGGACTCAAGTTGCGCGCCGTTTTGAAACAGCGTTGCCCCCTTTGCACCTCGCGTTAGCACAACGATTGGAGCCAGCTGGATATATCTCTCCAATTCATCTGGATAAGCACGGATATCCTCATCACTGAGGATTAAGACATCAATGTAGGGCAAGATTTCCTCAGCTGTCGCCCAACGTTTTGCCTCAACCTTTCCACTCGCATCCCACTGCCGGAGCCAACCCTGCGGTGTGGCACCTATCAATGTATCCTTGCTAAAACAGCGAACAAGTTCCGCGGAAACTTCATTGGCAATCGGACACAAATAAACGATATTGCTTGTACGCCACTCAACAGGAACATCGGCGCCTTTTAGTTTCCTTGCTGAACCCAAGATAAACTGCTGCCTATGTCCTTTTTCGTCGTATTGGTTATCAAAAATCGTCGTTTCAGACGATTCACAATAAACAGTTTTTATGCCATCCAATAGTGGGTTTCGCCGGTCAAAATTCGCACCTACAGCCGTGATAGCACGGGCACGATGCCCCAGATTTCGTGCAGTTAGTGTCGAATACGAGGCGGATCCACCAAGAATATAGCCATTTGGCGAGACATCATAACAGAAATGACCCACTGATAGAAATGTTACCGCCATCGAAAAAATATATCCCTTTCACGTTATAATTCAAAGACAGGTTCCATGCACGCCCACCATTCGTCTGGCTGTGCTTCCGCTACGGGTTCCTGGAAAGTTCGCATCAATTCATCCCACGCTTTGCATCTCGGATTCTCTTCAAGATAGCGTGGAAAATCCCGTTCTATATCAAAGTTATCAACCGTTTCCATCGCCATAAACAGCCGGCAACCTAAGAGATAGATATTCATCTTCGTTATACCGACTGCCTTCAGAGCATCAACTACTTCTGGCCAAGCATCGCGATGATATGCTTTATACTCCTCAATGAGAACTGGATCGTTTTTTAGGTTCAAAGTTAACCCGTAGTGTTTCATTAGACACCTTTTTGGTTTTCAATCCGACTGTAAGAGAGCAAGTGAACGTTGTACGCGTTGATTCCACATAAGTTCTATTTTATAGCATACCAAATTTTGACATTTTCGTCAACTTTTTTCTAAATAATGCGTTCTCCGCTTGTAATAACCACAGAGATAATGCTATAATAATTTCCGTTACCATGGGATTTGCAAAAACTAAAGCATCATTGCATGACCACACGGAAAAAAAATGAAAGTCGTGATTAGCAAAAATATCCCAAAAGCCCTTGTTATTTCCATTGGGCTTCATATTTTATTGTTTCTGACGCTTGGAGCCTTGTACCGACAAAGACCGGATCGGTACATTGAGTCAGGCACTGCGTTTGACATCGCTAAAATCCACTTGAGAACACCGCGCCTCCCGATGAAAAGAATCCATCAGATGCCGCTGAAACCAATGGTGACACCCGAAAGTATGCAACAAACACAAGTTTTAGAAGTCAAAACGCCATCGCTGCAACCGCCGGTAACATCTGTATCCCATCAAGATGTTCCTCTCGAATTGGAAACACCTGCACCCTTTTCAGCAACACACTCAACGGCATACAGCCACGGTAAAGGTCTGCAAGCCAAACCTGTAACTGGTAGGAGCAGCGGAACAGGCATTGGATTAGGTTCAGGGACCTTTGGTGGCGGCAGTAAACCGAGCAGACAGACCGGTGGATTCATAGCAGAAACCAACGGGCAACCTACCTCGGATCTTGGTGGACTCACACTTCCTGACCTTGCGCTCAACAGGATCGCCAAGCATATTATCGCCAGCAGGCGTACAAATCTTGTCGATATCGTCTTCATTATTGATGGTAGTGGGAGTATGAAAAATGATGTTGACGCTGTGCGTGAACATCTCAATAGTATGACTGACCAATTTGAGAGTGCTGGGATCGATTTCACCATCGGTATCGTCGCCTTTCGCGCAGGAACCGGCTATAGTCTCCTCGGATTGGACTTTGAAGTGATTCCGCAAACCCGCTCAACTGAGCAGGTGAAAAAAGTCCTCGGTCAACTCAAATTTCGAGGAGATGAGAGGGGTTTGGACGCACTTATCCGCGCCGCCGACGAGGTAACATTCCGAAGAGACGCTGAAGTCCATTTCATTTTTGTAACGGATGAGTATGTAAGCGGTGCCTACTCCTCAATAGATGTAATGATGAAGATGAAGACTGCGAGAATTAAGGTAGATGTTATCGGACGGGACGAGCCTTTCCAGAAATTTATTGCCAAAACCACTGGCGGCTTATGGCTGCCTATTTCAAGCCTCGCAATTCAGTAAGAGCATAGAGGTGCCTCGATTTAAAGATCGCGGCTGTAATGATGCGTAAAAAGGAAACACACTACGCACTCGGTTTAGCGTTCCTTTTCCTTGCAGTAGGTGCTTACACGACAAGCCACCATGAGATGTGGCGTGATGAGATTCAGGCATGGCTCCTTGCCCGGGACAGTGCCTCGGTCTTTGAACTTTTCGCGCACCTCAAATATGAAGGACATCCGGGGATATGGCACCTCTGCCTCATGCCACTCACCCGCATCACACACGCTCCTGTCATTATGCAGGTGTTTCATCTTCTGATTGCAACCATCACCGTCTATCTATTCGTTCGTTACGCACCCTTCAATCGCTTCCAAAAATTTCTCTTCTGTTTTGGCTATTTTGTGCTTTATGAATACGCTGTTCTTGCGCGAAACTACGCGCTTGGACTGCTGCTGATAACTGTTTTCTGCATTCTTTTCAGTGAACGTTACAGACACTTTATCTGGATCGGTTGTGTCCTATTTCTACTTTCGCATACGAGTGTCCACGCGTTAATTCTGACCATAGCGATAGGGTTGGCGCTCTGCTGCGAATACCTTTATCGCAATCGGTTCTCTAAGCCACTCACTGAGGAGATCGCGGCGATAGGCGATAAAAAATCAATCTGGATCGGATTCGCCCTTATCGGCATCGGTATCATTACATCCGTTTTGCAACTGAATCCCCCAACAGATACCGGTTTCGCTGTTGAATGGCGTTTCGCTTACGATTCAACAGAATTCAGCAATGTTATTAAACTTATTTCCCGCGCGCTTCTACCTATCCCAGAATTCTCGCTTAATTTCTGGAACAAACACCAATTAGAGACGTATAACCTCTTCCAGTCCATCCAAATTCCGTTCTGTTGCCTGCTTATCCTTTGCAGCATCCTCTTACTCCTCAAACGTCCTACTGCCCTGCTTATATACCTCATGGCGACATTTGGACTTTTAGTGTTTTTCTACATAAAGTATTACGGTAGTATGCGCCACCACGGATTCCTGTTTATTACGTTTCTTATGATCGCTTGGATTTATACGGATTGTCCTGAGATAACCCTCCCATTCAAAAGTCTTAGTACGTTGTCCCAACGTCTATTTTCTTCGTTTGTCACTTTCATCTTCATCTGTCAGTTCATTGGCGGGATAACAGCGATCATACTCGAGGACCGCTATGTCTTCTCTTATGGAAAACAGGTGGCTGAATATATCAAGGCAGAAGATATGCAAGACATGACGATAGTCGGAGAAATCGATTACGCCGTGAGCACAATTGTCGGGTACCTCCAAAAAGATGAAATTTATTATGTACACGGCAGTCGGTTTGGTTCTTTCGTCAGATGGGACGATGTCCGCATGCCCGATGTCGATATTCCAGACGATCAGGTCCTTGAGGAGGCAAGTATCCTAAGGACCCAGACATCCCAAGACCTTTTAATTATCATGAATCGCTCTTTAGACCCTGAATTGCGGGCACAGCATAACCTCACTTTCCTAACCCAATTTACAGGCTCAATTGTTGACGACGAAGGCTTCTATCTGTATCTAATGCCGATACCCTGATAAAAATTTTTACTTGACAGAATCTACAATAAGTGATAACCTATTAAGAGTTGTTTTTGTCCGAAGATATGTTGCAAACGGAGAAGGTCCTGATACATGCCAAAACATAGAAGAAAGCCTAAGAATACACCCGCCTCAGATGTAGGTGGAGAAGATAGTGTGGTGCTGCGTGAAACAGCCCCTTTGCAACTACGCTATTACGGCGACCCGGTCCTTCGCAAAAGAGCAGAACCGGTGGCAGAGATCACTGATGCAGAACGTCAATTCGCTGAACAGATGTTGATGACACTGGAGGTTACAGGTAACGGTATTGGGCTTGCCGCGACACAGGTCGGTGTTCTGAAACGGCTCATCATTGTCAATATCGGCGAAGAGGATGATGAGGCATACGAGCCTTTGGTTTTGTTTAACCCCGAAATTCTGAGTTCCGACGGAGAAATTGTCGTCGAGGAAGGATGCCTCAGTCTCCCAGATGTGACTGCCGATGTGAAACGTCCAGAAAATATTGTCGTTCAAGGACTCAATGCGCACGGCGAATCTGTCCATATTGAAGCCGATGGTTTATTGGCACGTGTTCTGCAACATGAAATAGATCATCTCAACGGTATACTCTTTATTGACCGAATCAGCGGATTAAAACGACGGTTGCTCAGTGACGAATTGCAGAAACTGCAACGAGCCGAACGTCCCGTTTAACGTCTTATATCTGTCCGAAGGATGGCAGCTACTTCGGTGTAACGTGTTCACCGAAACTTGCGCCTAAAAAATATGCCAAATCAAAAACTTGAGCCTCTCCTACAAACGAAACTTGAAGAACTCTATGCGTGCCTGCACACTTATGAGAAGGTCATTGTCGCCTTTTCCGGTGGTGTTGACAGTACATTTCTCGCAGAGGCGGCACAACACGCATTGGGTGAGAACGCCCTCGCCGTTACAGCTATCTCTGACTCCTATCCGATCCGGGAAATGAAAGCAGCACAGGAAATTGCAAAGCAGATTGGGATTCGCTTTGAAACAGTCAATACACACGAATTAGACCTTGAAGGGTACGCAAGTAACCCTACCAATCGGTGCTTCTTCTGTAAGACAGAACTGTTCGATAAACTCCGCCCGATCGCTGAAAAGTACGATGTCGGCACAATCGTTTACGGTGCAATTCCAGATGATGTGGGTGACCACCGTCCCGGAATGGATGCAGCGAAAAAGATGGGTATCCAAGCACCTTTGATCGATGTTAACTTGACAAAGGCGGAGATTCGTGAGATCTCAAAAGTGTGGGATCTCCCAACGTGGGATAAACCGGCGTTCGCTTGCCTCTCCTCACGATTCCCTTACGGTATGCGGATTACCCGTGAATTGCTAAGACAGGTGGATGCGGCGGAGCAATTCCTCTACGATTTAGGGATTCGTCAGTTTCGAGTCCGACATCACGGCGAACTCGCTCGAATTGAGTTAGAGGTGGAGGAAATTTCACGGATACTCTCAAAAACCGTGCGGCGTGATATTAACGACCATTTTAAAACGCTCGGATATGCCCATGTCACGCTTGATCTACAGGGATACCGTTCCGGCAGCCTTAATGAAGGAGTTACTAAAATCATCACAGGAGCATAAACGATGGAAATGATCTACCAGCTTTTCATCGGAAGCGACGCTTCGCTGGCGCGACCGAGCTACACGGATCCACCGTTGCTCTCCTATATGGATATACTCATCGGCGCAGTGGCTTTAATTGGAATTGTCGGATGCGTTCTAATTTTTAGGTTTTTGCACAGAAAGTGGAAAAATCGACAACTCTCACACATTACCTCGGCAGTGCTACCTTCTGAAAAGAAAGGTTTTACACAACACGAGAAACGAGTATTTGCACAAAAGATTCAAGAAACCAGAACTAATAATTTGAAGAAAAGTTTCGCTGGCGAAGATAACTCCACCTATATGATACTCGCTACGGTAGGGTTGATTGTGATAGCTGTACTCTGGCTGCTGCATGCTATATCAAAAGGTTTTAAACCATACTAACGTGCCCGCGAAACAAAGTTAACTATGCTCAATCAAAACAGACAACAACTTATCGGTGTAGACACCTTTAGCTGGAAAAAGTGGGATGCCTGTACACACTGTGGACTCTGCCTGCCCACCTGTCCCACCTATCGAGAATTAGGTTTAGAAACGGATTCACCAAGAGGTAGGCTCTATATTATGGGGAGTGCCTTTAAAGACGAAGACGCTACGCCACTCAACGAGGAATGGTCGGAATACATTTATAGGTGTTTAGATTGTCGCGCATGCGAAACAGCGTGTCCCTCTGGCGTTCATTTCGGGGAACTCCTTGAAGAAGCACGTGCTATATACGAACAGAACGCGCCGCGTTCAGCAGTTTACCGATTCTGGACGAACTTGGTCTTCAAGCACATCTTGCCGAATAAAGAACGATTAGACTTAATCTTTGAATTGATGTGGCTCTATCAACGACTCGGTATCCGGTGGCTTGTCCAGAAGACAGGCATTCTGAAACTGATGGGGCAATTTGGGCAGATGGAATCCTTGCTTCCGACAATTCCATCACCCCAATTGAAATACACGATACGAGACGTTACACCCGCCGAAGGTGAAACCCGATACCGCGTCGGATTCATACCGGGATGCGTCATGAACCAAGTCTTTACGGAGACGAATGTTGCAACCATTCGGGTTTTATCAAAAAATGGATGCGAAGTTGTTACACCTCGGCAGCAGACCTGTTGTGGGGCATTGCACCTGCACAACGGCGTGCGAGATGTCGCTTCTGATCTTGCCAAGCAGAATATTGATGCTTTTGAAGGCGAAAATTTAGATGCGATTATCATCAATTCCGCGGGTTGCGGGGCGACACTAAAGGAATACGAAGCACTCTTAGAAAACGATGGAACCTACGCTGAAAAAGCGGAAGGCTTCAGTCATAAGATGCGTGATATTAGCGAATTTTTAGCCGAAATTGAGATGGTACCACCGACAGGAAAAATTGAGAGGCGGGTCACTTATGATGAACCGTGTCATCTCCTTCACGGACAAGGCGTTCAGACGCAACCCCGCAAGGTCCTCCAAGCGATACCCGGACTTGAATTGATTGAACTAACCGAGTCGGAATGGTGCTGTGGTAGCGCGGGCATTTATAACATCACACAGCCTGAACTCTCACAAGAAATTCTGGAGCGCAAAATGGCGCACATCGCAGAAACCGACGCAGATATCGTCGCAACGGGAAATCCTGGATGCCTGCTTCAGATTCAACTCGGTATCCAAAAACATAAACTACCGATGCAAGCGATGCATCCTATTAATCTCTTAGACTATGCCTATCGCAACATCGCCCCGGAGGATTTTTTGCTGGAGCAGTAAGATAGTTCAAACCTTACGAGTGGTAGGCAAGGTTTTGCAGCGTAGCAGCGCGTAAAAGCAATTCTAAAATCTACAAACAAATAATGTTTTTATCAGATACAGACATTCTCAAATATATAGACAAGGGGAAAATCAAAATCACACCTGCTCCCGATTTGACAACACAACTTGGGAGCTGCTCTATTGATTTCAAACTGAGCAACACGTTTCGTGTTTTTGAACATAGCAAACATCCGTACATCGATCTGCGGGCTGAAATTGATACCACCGACTTAATGCGAAGAGTCGATGTCTCTGATGGCGATGCCTTCACGATACAACCAGGAGAACTCGTCCTTGCAGCGACCCAAGAGGAACTTGTATTAGCGGACGATGTCATGGCACGGCTTGAAGGCAGAAGCAGTTTAGCGCGACTTGGTATTATCGTCCATAGTACTGCTGGTCTTTTCGATCCAGGTTGGATAGGCACGCCTACATTGGAGTTGGGGAATCTTGGGCGGATGCCAGTGAAATTATACCCCGGTATGCGGATCTGTGCTTTCACCTTCGCGCAGCTCTCTTCACCAGCACGTGTTCCGTATCAACTCAAACCAGCAAACAAATACGCAGGACAGGAGGGACCTGAGACGAGCCGATTTGACAAAGATGTCGAATTCGGTTAGCATTGAAACCTATCTGCTGGATTGGGATACTATGTCTTGTCCCTTGCCAGCCATGCGCAAAAAATGGGCAATGTTTTGCCTAATAATTTAGCAACGTCCCACACCATTTTACACGGAATGTGGACAAAATATTGGTACAGCGGGTGGTTCACACCAAAAAATCCGTTGTAATTCGCAATTTTAAAAGAAAATTAACCTGTTTTTTCAATTAAGGTCGTAACTTTTACAATCACCGCCGATTGGCATAAATTTTGCTTACCTCTTTATCAAGACCCTCGTCAAGTGGTATGCGTTACGCGTTTAATTGACGAATCTAAGGACATTTTCTGAACTATCGAAACCAACATAAGGAGAATCAAGGCACCGTGCCTCGGTTTGTCCATGCGGTTTCGTAAAATTACCACCTCTGTCTATTAGATCGAGGTAGTTTTGACAGTAAGTTAAGCCGAAATAGGAGGATATATTGAATGACACCAAGTGAGGTGGTTGCACTTGCAAAAGAAAATAACGTCAAGATAGTTGACCTCAAATTCATGGACCTGCCGGGAATGTGGCAACACTTTTCCCTTATGGCAGGTGAGTTGACCGAAGAACTCTTTGAAGAAGGTTGCGGCTTCGATGGTTCGAGTATCCGTGGTTTTCAGGCAATTAATGAGAGTGATATGTTGCTCTTCCCTGATCCATCGACTGCGCTCATCGACCCCGTCTGTAAGGTGCCAACGCTGAGTATCACGTGTAACATTAAAGACCCAATCACATTGGAGAATTACACGCGCGATGTGCGGCATATCGCACAGAAGGCTGAAGCGTATCTGGAATCCACTGGGATTGCTGATATAAGCTACTGGGGACCAGAAGCAGAATTCTACCTTCTCAACGACATCCGCTACGGACAGAACCAACATTCCGGTTTCTATGCCGTTGACTCTGTTGAGGGAAGTTGGAATTCAGGTCGCGAAGAGAATCCAAACCTCGGGTACAAACCGCGCTACAAAGAGGGGTATTTCCCAGTACCGCCCTCCGATACACTTCAAGACCTCCGCTCCGAGATCTGCCTGAAGTTGATAGAAGCCGGAATTGATGTCGAAGTTCACCACCATGAAGTCGGAACCGCAGGACAAGGTGAGATTGATATCCGTTATGGTGAACTCACAAAAACAGGCGACAACATTGCTTTGTATAAGTACATTATCAAAAATGTAGCGCGTGCCAACAATCTTGTCGCGACTTTTATGCCGAAACCGCTCTTCCAAGACAACGGTTCGGGTATGCACGTTCACCAGAGTCTCTGGAAAAATGGCAAGAATATCTTCTATGACCCACAAGGGTATTCGCTCTTAAGCCAGGACGCCCGGTATTACATAGGTGGCTTGCTTAGGCATGCGCCGTCGCTTTGCGCAATTATTGCCCCAACAACTAACTCTTACAAGCGGTTAGTTCCAGGGTACGAAGCACCGGTCAATATCGCCTACTCACAACGGAACCGTAGTGCTTGTGTCCGTATCCCTGTCTACTCCACAAGTGAGGGTTCAAAACGGATTGAATTCCGCACACCTGATCCGTCCTGTAATCCTTACCTCGCCTTTAGCGCGTTACTGATGGCAGGACTTGACGGTATACAGAACCGCATCGATCCGGGTGATCCATTGGATAAAGACCTTTATGACCTCGAGCCGGAAGAACTCGCCGACATTGAATCCACACCGGTGTCTCTTGGTGATGCCCTTGATGCCTTGGAAGACGACCACGAATATCTCCTCAAAGGCGACGTGTTCACCCAAGATGTCTTGGATGTCTGGATTGATTACAAACGTGAAAATGAGGTTGATGCTATAAACATGCGGCCCCATCCGTATGAATTCTTCCTCTATCACGATATTTAAACCCTGTGAACGAGGCTATTAAAGAACGTTCTGTAGGGCAGGTTCCCGCATCTGCCCTACAGACTCGTGTCTGTAAGCCTTGAGGGCAGAGATTGCAAGCCCTGATTGAAAGGCAGAGATTGCTATACAACCCTATTCACTTTTAGCAAGGAGAATCTCATGAAAAAACTGGAATGTATTATCCGCCCCTTCAAACTGGAGGAGGTCAAAGAGGCACTCAGCAGTGTGGGTGTTCGGGGCATGACAGTCAGCGAAGTTCGTGGATTCGGGCGTAGCCGTGGTCACACCGAACTCTACCGCGGCAGCGAATACACGATCGAATTTGTCCCGAAATTAAAAATCGAAATCGTTGTTGCGGAAGAAAATGTTGATAAAGTCGTTGAAGCCGTTCAAACCGCCGCTTCAACGGGTAAAATCGGCGATGGCAAAATCTTCGTACTGCCCATTGATGAAACCATCCGTATCCGTACAGGTGAAAGAGGTCCTGCTGCTGTTTAACTTTCTATTCTATTTTCCCCGGAGGTGGGTATATGTACCCACCTCTCTATTTTTTAACGCGAACCTAAAAGTGAAGCCACGAGTGCTTCCATCTTTGGAACCGTCCCAACAGCCGGTAGAGACGACATCGCCGCCCATGTCTCGTAGCCGCCCTCCTGTGTCAACGCCGTGTCCGTGCAGATATAGCCGATATACCCATTCGCTAAACTCACGAGAAATAACGGATTCGCATCTGCGTTCGCCTTGATGTTCATACCTGTTTCCACAAATACCTCTCCAGGCAACCCGACAATCGCCGCTTCCCCCAAATGGATCACTTGAACGGGTGCCGTCAGCCGATCTGGCAGTTTCGATAAACGTTGGCATTCCATAGCATAGACATCGACCAACGCCGTCGGTATCGGTTGTCCCACCACCCAACTAAAGGGACCCGTTTCATAGGCATCATAAGTGCCTTGTGGGACAGACAGTACCTGCTCAGCGACCTTAAGGTCTTCAGCGGTAATATGTTTGCGTTGGAATGTTAATGTGGCAAGTTCACCGTAGAGGTCGAGTCTGTCGTGCATCTCCATGAACTGCATCTCAGTGATAAAATGCCCAGCGAGAACATTTGCCATTTTCACTGCCTGCCGGTGTCCACTCGCTGTCCATTTCACCCGCCCACTAAAATCGGTATTATTAATCTGACCGGATGCGGCATTCCAGAGGAGCGAGACGCATGTATCCCCCAAATAGCGGCGCATGAGTCGGTCAAAGTGTCCGAAATAGTCAGCGGAAAGGGCACTGCCGTTATCTGTGCCAATGTAATGTAGCGAAAAGTTGGCAACGGCGGAGATAGGTGTTCCGTCAGCTGCTTCGACAAACATCATTGCTAACTCTGGATCAATCGTCCCAGTCGGTTCCACGAGATCAGGGTTTTCAACGCCGGGATTAAAACGAACGGTGCCATCTTTCATGTGCCACCGCCGATTGAAGGTAATGCGTTCTTCATTGACACTTGCAAATCCTACCCGTGCGGGTTGGAGCCGCCACACCGCAAGCGCAACGGCATCGGCGATTTTCAATGGGACCCAATCGGTGTAACCGGTATCCTCGCCAACCCCAAGTAGATTTGCCACTGCTACAGCAGTGTGGGTATGCGTAGCATTGACCATAACGGATGCTGGAGGGATACCGCATCTCTCGGCGATGCGTGCTTTGGCAATATTTGCTATCTTCTCTGGTATAGCGATGAGGTCGCATGTAACAATCGCGATACGGGTTTCGCCGTTATCAATAACGAGTGCCTTCGCAAAGAGTTCATCATCAACATTTTCAGCGTATCGGGGCCGAAATCCACCTGGAATCTCTGTACCAAGCGGTGGGGTGATATTTGCGGTTGCGCTTGCTGCCTTAAGTGTGTTGCCCATGAGTCTGCCTCCTTGGCAATGTGCGATGTTGTGTTCTTCATTTTACGCCGCCGATGTAAATCTATCAAGAGAATTCCGTTGATGGCTGTCGGCTATCAGAAAAAGTCGTGAGCGTGAAGAAACACCCCACGGAATGCCACACGCGCATTCCGTGTTGATTCGCAAAAACCCCCAGCAAAACCCTACCGAAGGGAGAGACAATTTTGATTTGACATTCTCAATTTTTTGTGCTATTATTTTAAAAAATGTATTTTATCCCTTACATGGGTCGGAAGAAATATCTTTCGCTTATTTTCCAGGACATAATAGACAAGTCCCTATTAGAAAATTAAAACATAATGATAGAAGTTAGAGAACTCACAAAATCTTACGGCACGACGGTTGCTGTCGATAATGTTACGTTCGATGCCCATGCTGGCGAGGTGCTGGGTTTCCTCGGGCCCAACGGCGCAGGCAAAACCACAACGATGCGTATCCTTACTTGCTACCTCTCCGCAGACGCTGGTACCGCAACTGTCGCTGGATACGACGTATTTGAGGAATCCGTTGAAGTCAGAAAACATATCGGTTATCTCCCAGAAAGCGCGCCCCTCTACACCGACATGGGAGTCATTGAATACCTCAACTTCATGACACAGGTGCGAAACATTCCAAAAAGCCAGCGGAAAGAACGGATCCGAACGGTTATTGATACCTGTGGGCTTGATGATGTTATTCAAAAAGACATTGGCGAACTCTCAAAGGGTTACCGCCAACGGGTAGGCTTAGCACAAAGCCTCATTCACGATCCACCTATCTTGATTTTAGATGAGCCCACCTCTGGACTTGATCCAAATCAAATCAGCGAGATTCGTAATTTAATCAAAAACATCGGACAAGAGAAACTGGTGCTGTTCAGTACACATATATTGCCCGAAGTTTCCGCCACCTGTAGCCGAATTCTCATCATCAACAATGGGAAGATTGTCGCAAACGGCACGCCGGAGGAACTCTCCAGTCAGGCGAAAGGTGAAGAGATTGTGCATATCACTATCCGAGGCACACAAGAAACAATTGAAACACAACTGAACGAATTGGAGTTTGTTTCACAGTGGAACCAGGTTGGAACGGACAACGGCACAGTTACCTACCAGATCAACGCCGTTCAGGGCAGCGATGCTGCCGAGGCACTGTTTCATGTCGTTGTAGAAAATGGGTGGAGTCTGACAGAACTCCGCCAAGACTCCTTGGATTTAGAAGACGTTTTCCGCAATTTGACAGACAAGGAGCAGACATAGCACTTCGCGAATAAGAAAGGAAACTGCTCTATAAACGAAAAATTATGACGAACATCGCAGCTATTCTCAAAAAGGAATTTAAAAGTTATTTCAACTCGCCTATCGCGTATATCTTCATCACATTCTTCCTCGGCATCTCTGGATGGCTCTTCTTCCGCAGTTTCTTTCTCGTGAGCCAAGCGGAAATGCGTGGGTTTTTCGGGTTAATGCCGTGGATCTTCCTATTTTTTATCCCAGCCGTCACTATGAAACTCTGGGCTGAAGAAAAGAAACTCGGCACAGTAGAAATTCTCATGACGCTACCGATTCAGGATTACGAGGTAGTCATCGGAAAATTCTTAGCGAGTTTTGGTCTTCTGGTTGTAACCGTGTTGCTTTCACTCGTTCTGCCCTTCTCAGTGATGTACCTTGGGAATCCGGATGGTGGCACACTGGCTTCAGGCTACATAGGACTCCTCTTGATGGGGGGCGCATACCTTGCCATCGGGCTCTTCGCCTCAACATTGACCGAGAATCAAATCGTTGCCTTTATCTTAGGAATTACTGCCTGCTTTGGGTTGCTCATTATTGGTGAAGATATTGTCCTTTTCAATGCACCGAATTGGTTGTTCCCAATTTTCAGTTATCTCGGACTCGGTGCCCACTACAGCAGTATCCTACGCGGTGTGCTTGATTCCCGTGATATTATCTACTATCTGTCCGTGATTGGTTTCTTTCTCTACCTCAGCACATTGTCGGTTGAAAGCCGCAAATGGCGTTAAGAAAGGAGGTCCTTGTTTTGGCTAACAAACAACTTAAGTACGGTGGTAACACCCTCGCTTTTGTAGCAATCATCTTTGGCATTCTTGTGCTAATCAACTTTCTCTCTACACGCCGATTTATTCGTGCCGACCTTACCGAAGACAAGCGTTATACGATCTCAAACGCAACGAAAAATCTTCTAAACACGTTAGACGATATTGTAACAATCACCGCCTACTTTTCAACAAATCCCGCTGAGGTGGCACAAATCCGTCGTGATGTCAGAGATGTACTCGACGAATACAACGCTTTCTCAAAGAAACTTCAGATCGATTTTGTGAATCCTGCGGATTTCGATGATGGACAGAAACAGGAACTTCGTTTCAAGGGAATCCCTGAAGTCCAAATCAACGTTGTAAAAAAAGATAAAGCAGAAATTGCGAATGTCTATATGGGTATCTCTATCGGTTACAGTGGCAAAGAGGAAATTCTACCTGTTGTGCGCTCAACGGCTAATTTGGAGTATGAACTCACATCTACTATCCTCAAGGTTACAACGAAAGAAGCAAAAACGGTTGGATTTCTGACAGGACACGGCGAGTTCGATATTAACGACCAAAACCATCAGCAGTTTCGCCAACTTTTGGACAAAAACGGACAAGGGCAATACAATCTCACATCCGTGAGTCTACAAGACGGAAAAGCGGTAGAAGACACTGTCGCAACGCTGGTTATCGCGGGTATAACACAACCGCTAACAGAGCGTGAGAAATACGAAATCGATCAGTTCATTATGCGCGGGGGTAGAACTATCTTCTTAGTCGATCCTATTCAAATGCAACCCGGAACACTACAAGGCACACCATTGAGCACAGGACTGAATGACCTATTGGAACATTACGGCGTCAAACTCGGCAATAACCTTCTGCTTGATCGCAGATTCCACGATTCTGCCAGATTCCAACAAGGATTCATGACCGTTATTCAACCGTATCCGTATTTCGTCAAGATCGTTAAACCGAACTTCTCGGCAGAAAACACGATTACTAATCAACTGGAAGCCGTGACATTACCTTGGACGAGTTCTTTAGAAATTATAACCAAAGAAGGCATCACAACAACCGCATTGGCAAAAACGAGTGAATTCGGACAGAGCATGCAAGGCTATTACAACCTGATGCCAAATTCTCCAATTCCCGATGCCGAGCTGCAACCCTACACTGTCGCTGCAGCTCTGGAAGGAAAATTCAAAAGTTTCTATGCCGATAAAGAAATTCCATCAGTAGAAACCGCTGCGGACACAGCAGAAAGCGAGACCCCTGCATCAGGCACAGACGCTGAGGCACGGACGACGAAAACTGAGAGTGAACAAACACAAATTGTTGTCGTCGGCACGGCACAATTCCTCACGCAGCTCCGACCAGATGGCATTAACTTTTTCCTCAACACTGTGGACTGGCTAACCCTCGGCGACGCACTCATAGGTATTCGCTCTCACGCCATTACCGATCGACCGCTCCGAGAAGTCTCAGAAATTGAGAAAAACTTTATCAAATACTTATGCACTATCGGTATTCCACTACTGGTCGTGATCTTTGGACTCGTCCGATATTTCTTAAAGCAACGTGCAAAACGACTGGTAGAAACCTACGGTTCTGTGTAACTCACCCTAATTAGCGAGGTTCAAAAACCTCGCCAACAATAGGGCATTTTGCTGCGCTATGTCGTTGGAATTAACCGAAAACCACTGTGAAACGTAGTGGAGCAGTGCCCAGATTCCCATAGTTAAAAAAATGAAAACGAAACAATTTTTTATTTTAGGTGCCATTTTTATCGTTTTGGCAATCGTCGTCCTGATCCTCGAAAACCCGTTCGGACAGAGCGAATACGAGAAGAAGATTGAGACCGCAATACCGCTATTTCCAAACTTCAATCAGGAACAGGTCGCCAAAATAGAAATCATCGCCGACGGTGAAACCACGACGCTCTCAAAACAAAATGACGATTGGGTTGTTGCTTCAATGGATAACTACCCAGCAGATAGCGAGGGCATTTTAGAACTGCTATCGAAAGTAGCAGCGTTTAAGAACACGCAGCTTGTCTCAAATAATCCGGAAAAACAGGCAGAATTCGAGGTCGACAACACAGGCGTTGAAGCCAAGTTGATGGATGCAAACGGAACACTCTTAGCACACCTATTTGTCGGGAAAACAACCCCAGGTTTTCTGAGTAGTTACGTGCGCGCCGCCGATGCTAACGATGTCTATGTCGCCCAAGGTTACCTCCAATCCGTCTTCAATAAAGGGGATCGGACTTGGAAAGAGCGGACTATCTTCGATTTTAACAAAGGTATTGTCACGCAACTCAACATCTCTTCCCCCGAAGAAATCGTCGAACTACGTCTCGATGCAGACGGAACATGGCAAATGCTCAAACCTGCAGCTTCCGCAGTCAAACAAGACGAGGTTGACTCCCTGCTCACAACCCTTAGCGGATTAGATACCGATGATTTCGCCGAAGCGACAGATGACCTCGGGGCATACGGTTTAGATACCCCCGAATCCACTATATCTGCTGTACGTAACGATGGTACAACGGCAACACTATACATCGGAAAAGAAGAAGACGGAAAACTTTATGTCAAGCGTGCTGATACGGATACCGTCTTCAAACTCTTCAAATCGAACGTGGATAGGTTAATAAAAAAGGCTGATACACTCAAGGCGGAGGATCCACCTCCAGAAGTTGAAACGGAGTAGAAATCCATCAAGGTGTGAAGCATCGCAGCAACGCTGCTGATTGAAGGAGATTTATTGTGAAAGAATTAAAAATTTTGTGTTTAGGGCTAAGTACACTGCTCGTTATAATGCTTGCTGGATGTGAACCGCAAATTGTGACACCGTTGCTACCATCAGCAGAAAGCAGAACCATTCATGTTACTGGGAATGGTTCGGTTGTCGGTGATCCAGATATAGCAACACTTAATTTAGGTGTGTCGGTCGAGAAAGCATCGGTTGAGGAGGCACGCGAAGCAGCTGCGAGCGCAATGACGGCTGTCATCGAATCTCTGAAAGCGAACGATGTTGCTGAAAAAGATATTCAAACGGAAAATTTTAGCATCTATCCGCAGTACGATTATACAGATGATGGGCGCGTCCTGCGCGGGTACAGAGTAAACAACACCGTCAGCGCGAAGGTGCGGGCATTGGAAAGTCTCAGCGATATAATTGACGACGCTGCTGGCGCGGGGGGGGATATTGTTGTGGTAAACTCGATTCAATTTATGATTGAAGATAGTACGCCATTACAGACGCAGGCACGTGCTTTAGCAGTGAAAAACGCTGAGGCGAAGGCGCGAACCTTAGCAGAAGCGGGTGGCGTTACGCTTGGGAAACCTGTTACGATTACAGAGATGAGTTTTGATGGAGGTCCGCCGATCGCTTTTGCGGAGAGCGCAGCACTCGCCGACGATAGTGCCCGGAGCTCAACGCCGATTCAAGCAGGTGAGCTTACGGTTACTGTGAATGTTACTGTCGTCTATGAAATTAAGTGAAATTTCCGCCGAAATTATAGGGACAGACTGCTTCGCTATTTCTATACAAGCTATTGGATTACCTGAATACTCTTCCAAAGTTATATCTCCACTGAAGGGCAAAACTCATCCCAATTTGTCCATTCAACGGACTAACAAGTAACCGCCTCCATTCATTTTCGTTTGGTAAACGAGCAAAGTCTTTGTAATTTTCCACCACCCAATTATCCACTGCATCAACAATTCCCAAAGTTACTGGTTGGGTTTCGGCTATGGATTGTAAGTTCTCAATTTCATAGTCGGGTATCGTATCTTGATCCTTACGTATGCGTTCGGCATTTTTCTTTCTGAAGTCTTTTTCTGCCTCAAGTATCAATTTTCGCACCCTATTTTCGTTCTGCATTACTTCAACAATACGACGTAGATGTGAGGCTCGCCAATCACTTTGGTTGATATATACCAGAAATCGAAAAATTTTTTGTGTCCATACTTCGCTCTGGCGCAGCAGCCATTCCCGGTGTTTTCGCGCGATTGCAGTCAAAGCGAAATCTGCTAATTCTGTACTTAAGAAATAACGCCATTGGATGATTTGAAGTCTCAAAGGTGGGTGTCCTTTCGCCTCCTGATAGTCAGTCACCATAATAAGGGCATCATACTCACTTCCAAGAAGTCTCTCGTAGGCTGAGAAAAAAGGTTCACTGGTAGCGTAATTCTGAGATGGTGCTTTTATACCCAAGTCGATATCCGGTAAGTCAACACCCCGGGCGGGATTCAAACGGAGCGGAGGTATTTCGACATCTCCAAAAGTCACAGTTTCAAGAATAGCAACAAAAAGCATTTCAATAACGCTTCCAACCGTCTTACCGTCAAGATTAGGAAGCGTTTGCTGTTTACGAAGTTGTTGATACCAGTACGGCAAAGTTCCGCCACGCCCAATACGCGAAAGCACTTGTTCAAACCTTTCAAGGTTTAATCCTTGGAGGGCATGATTTAACTCAGTTATGGTTTGACTCAACCTTTGCCGGAGCAATTTACGTAATTCTGCTTTGGTCAGCATAATTTATTGGCTCCTGAAAAAGGTAAAGTTGTTCTTTAGCACTTTCTAATGAGGTTACGCGGTCTTGCAAAATCTTATCAAGTACCCAACTCGCGAACACAGGTGGCACAGCGTTGCCGTATAGGGCATATTGATTATAGACGGAAACAGCAGAACAGTGATCATCTGGAAAGCCCTGTAGCCGCGCATATTCCACGTTCGTCAAGCGGCGATATCGATCTCCGACTTTGTAACGTTCATAATGTCGGCTGGTAGCTGCTGTAAGCGTCGGAGCAATCCCGTCAATACCGAAGACCGTGTACCCCATTCGAGCTCCTCTATTCTGATTATAGAGAAGTTGAACACCATCAAGAAATCTGTTAATCGGTGTGCTTTCTTCTAAACGTTGCAAAGTACTGTCTGTAAAGTCAAACATTGTATCAACAGTAGGTTGCAACACACTACGTAACGTTACAAGCGGTTTCATCTCAGAGAAATGTCCCAACTGAGACGAAAAAAAACGTCCACGAAATGCCAAACCCCAATTGGCAAATCGTCGACGATGTTTCTCAATCTCAAGCCAACTTGATATATCTGTAATCCAACGAAAATTGTCTCCTAAACCCTCACAAAGATCTGCTGATTCTGCAAGCCTGATTGTAGGATAATTATCCTTCACATCTAAAGAACCTAATATAAGGACACGCTCACGATTCTGTGCTAAGCCGAAGTGTCTTGCATTGACTAAACGCCACTCAATTTGATAACCCAGCTCCGTCAGCGCAGAAAGCACTATCGCAAAATGAATACCTTTTTCCATTAAAAGCAGGCGTTTTACGTTTTCCAAAATGAAATAGCGAGGACGATGCGTTTTTAAAATATCTACAATAACAGAAAAAAGCATTCCTCTTGGATCACGAAAACCCTTTTTCTGTCCAGCACTGCTGAACGGCTGGCAGGGAAAACCCGCTGTGAGTAAATCGTGTGCAGGAATCTCATCGGTCAATTCTCGAATATCACCTTGGCAAATTTCGGCATCCCCAAATTGACTACGATAAACCTGACAGGCTTTAGGGCAAACATCATTCGCCCATAAGGTTTGAATACCGTTTCGAGCAGCAGCTAAACGGAATCCACCTATGCCAGCAAAGAGCTCAACTGTCGTCTTAATTACCTTGGAAGACATGTGTTGTCCTCCTCAATTCTTCAGTAATGCTTTGAGTCACAGGGCACATTTCGTCGTCTCTGCATTAAACCGTAAACTGCTTCAACGTATCATCATCCAAGTTCTCAAGGACATCTTTCGGATCGTGCCGTTTACCTTTGTTGAGTTCCTGCTCAGAGAAACCCTGCTCCGTTATGACCTTCTCAGCAACATAGATCGGTGCTTCACAACGCAGCGCGAGTGCAATCGCATCACTCGGCCGGCAATCCACTTCAATTTCATTGCCGTCTACTTGCAAAGTGGCATGTGCGTAGAAAGTCTGCTCTTCCACCGAATGCACACATACAGCACCTACCTTGGCACCGAGGGTCTCAATCATAATCTTGAGTAAATCATGCGTCATCGGACGGGGTAACTCCATCTTCTCTAAATGCATTTGAATAGCTGCTGCCTCGGATTCGCCAATCCAAATTAGGAGTATCCGATTCAAACCCTCGTCTAACTCTTTCAAAACAACTATCGGTGCTCCCGTCCCGCGATCAATCGAGAGGAAGTTAACTTTGACCTTAATTTGCGCTTCTTTCTCTTTACCCATCTGTCTGTCCTTTCGTAAATTAATCCGTATCCGTTGATTTGGATTCTGTAGAATCTGTTTCGGTCTCCACTACCAACCCAGAAGCGTAATCCTGAACAGTCCGTGCAATTTTTTCAGTATCTAAACCGCTGAAACCGACAATCTCTTTAAACAACGGCACAGCCGCACCTGCGTTTACAATTGAACTCAGAATTCGGTTCATTCCATTGCTGCCATTACCGTTGCCCCCGTTTCCGAGATCAAGCACACGGATACTTTCAATACGTTCCGCCGGTTTCATCAACTCACCAGTAACCTCTGGTAAGGATTCAACAAGTGCCAAAATAGCATCGCTGACGAGAACTTTCGGGTCCGCCTGATTTTTCGCTGCAATAGATGCCTCTTCACCATCAGCTTTCGCCTTCGCCTCAACCAGTAACGCCTCAGCGAGAATTCGTTGCGCTTGCGCTTTGACCTCAGCAGCATCAAGTTCCGCTTTAGCGGCTTCTACAACGGCGTAGGCATCCGCATCCGCAGCACGCTCTTTAGCAATCCGTTCCTCATCGGCTTCCTGCTCTGCTCGAATGAGTGCAATTTGGCTCTGCCGTTCGGCTTCCTCAATCGCCTCAGCAGTTAAGACGCTCGCCTCAGCCTTCGCCTTTTGCGCAGAGACCTCTAAGAGTTCGATTAACGCAGCCTCACGCTGTTTTTCCTTGACCGAGACCTGAATTGCGTTCTCGGCTTCTGCTTCTTTCTCTTCGCGCTCTTTGTCAATCAGGACAATTCTGCTGGTGATACCCGCCTCTTCAACAGCCCGCTCCTGCTCAATCTTAGCTCTGTCAACAGAGAGACTGCGTTGGATTTGCGCCTCCTCAATCGTCTGTTCCTGCTGCACCCGAGCGATTTCGACTGCCTGCTTCTGTGCAATCTCCGTTTCCTGAACCTGGCGTTCCTGTTCAATCCGCGCAGTATCAAGCCGCTGCTTTTGCAGAATTTCCGTAGACTTCACCACCTCTTCTTGCTTGATTCGTGCCTCTTCAATCGCTTGCTGCTGTTCAAACTTATGCGCTTCAATCTCGCGTTCCTGCTCGGCTTTGTTTGTAGCGATTGATTTGCGCTGCTCTTCCTGGGCGAATTCAAGACGTTTTGCAACTTCTAAGGCTTGGGTCTCTGTCTCTTCTTCGTGCTGTTTAATCGCCAATCCGGCTTTGAGTCGGTCCTCTTCACGCTGCACTTGGTTTTCTTGTTCAATCCGAGCGGTTTGGGTCTGCCGATCTTCAACTTCTTGTTTGATAGTCTGAATCGCAACGACATCAAAACGGTTGTTCTCATCAAGTGCCTCAAGCGGGGTCTGATCGAGGTTCGTAACGGCGACACTTTCTAACTTAAAACCGTTCTGCTCAAGGTCGTCCCGACACGCCTCCTGAACTTGATCAGAAAACTCCTGGCGTTTTTCGTGTAACTCCTGCAGGTCCATCGTGGCAGCAACACTTCGAAGGACACCCACCAGTTTGCCTTCAAGAAGATTATTAACTTCCGAGGGTGTCAACGTTTTATCCCCCAGACTCGCCACCGCCTTGAGTACATCCTGCTCGTGCGGTTCAATTTTGACATAGAATTGTGCTTCCAAATCAACACGTAAACTATCCTTCGTGATAAGTGCAGCCTGCCCAGTCCGTTCAACAGGTAGTTGAAGTGTATTTAAGGAAATGAGTTGGCTGGTGTTCGTCAGTGGATTGATAAGGGTTCCGCCAAAAACGACGCGCTTTTTGCGTCCGCCAGAGACAACCAGTGCCGAATCGGCAGGTGCTTTTTTGTAAAAGGAGCGGTAAACTAATAGAAAAATAACCATCAAAGCAACCGCACTGCCGACAATTGTGATGAATAGGTTGGCGTTCAACATTCTTCAATTCTCCTTATATGGAAACAAAAATTCGTAATCAGCGCGACTCTATGTTACTTTTTCGGACATCAAAGATCCGTTTTGCGCGATCATAGTCTATGAGAACGACAGTATCTCCTTTGACAGGAGGGGCCTCACCTGATTTGGCACGGCAACTGACGGTTAATTCCGGTCCATCTGGAACTTGCACTCTCGCGGTTCCGAAAGTTGTTGTAATCTGTCCACTAATGACGCGTCCCCGCAAACCGAGTAATTGGACATCGCTAATAGCCTTTTCACTCTCTGGGAACAGTTTTGAAAGCGCAATGGAAATATACCGAGTTCCCAAGAAGCTACAGAAAAACGCGACGACATACGATACCCAAACCCACTGTAAATTTTGCGGGAGATTAAGCACAGCGTTCGCAATAAGCCCAGCCATTCCCCAGGTCGTCAATAGCGACATAAGAACAACCATCAAAGGCACTTTGCCGACGTTCAGAAACCCAAAGATATCGCCAAAAGAAGGGCTCTGCATCCCCGGATCTGCTTCTATGTCTGCATCCATATCTACGTCTGCATCCACATCTACATCTACATCTGCATCTATATCTGCATCTATATCTATATCTGCGTCCGCGTCCACGTCTGCATCACCGAAGTCCATTGCCCCAGTGACAAGCCGAAAGATTGCCAACAGAAATACGATCGTCAACGGTGCCGTAAACCAGACATTATACGAAACGATAAAATAATCCAAGAATTCTCTCACAGCGTCCCTCGCTACTTTGTACGTGAGTCCTACTTAAGAACCTGCTGTGCCAACTGCCTAACGATATAGGCGTAAGCGGACCGTGCTGAACGGAAACTGATATTATCAATCCAATGGACATTCCGCACAACGCTAATTTCAAGCTTCGCCTGGCTGAGAAGTCGATGTTTGAAGTGTCTAACTAACTTGACATCATGAATCTCTGTGAACAGAACATTACATCGGACATTCGCATAAGAGACAGCAAGGCTGCCGATATGTCGCTCATCTAAAACCAACACCCGACGCGTCGTAATAAAAACGAAATCCGGACGCAGTAGACTTGACCGACCCAGAACGCATAAGCAGATACGTTCATCCTCGCATAGGTGCGCTTTTACTATCTTTTGAATACGAGGTGGCATGTTCTCGAACTCAGCCATATTACTTTGCAATCAATGTATTACGGACAAGAACAGGATAGCCGTGTGAAAATGGAGGTGGCGGGAATCGAACCCGCGTCCGAAGGCATTTCAATAGAGGCTACTACATGCTTATCACAGGTTTTTAGGTTCGCCTACCAGACTCCCCCATGCGGGATTCAGAATAGACTATCTCAAAAGATGGTTCGCGGCTCGCCCTTTGAGAACAAGCGAGCGGCTAGCCCGTATTGCGACGCTTTAACCTTCCTGACGGGCAACAAGTCAGTCAAGCGTAGCCGCGTTATTAAGCAGCTAATGCTAATTCTTCATCAGCATTTATAAATGTTCCGCCTATTTAACGAGGCCTGCGGAGACCTCGGCATGCAACCTGTATCTCATTCACCTTCGTCGAAACCTTGACACCCCCAGATAGGAAATAGGTGGTTAGAATAGAAACTGTACTAATAGAATTCTACACCCGATTCATCCGTCTATGAACGCTATTAATTATATGCCCGTATCTCATTTGCTGTCGCCTCACGTTCAATCTTATCCCGTTTATCATAAAGCCGCTTACCCATTGCAACAGCTAACTCTAACTTGACTTTACCGTTGCTAAAGTACGCACGCGTCGGTACGATCGTCATTCCTTTTGAACGGATTGAACGTTCAAGCTTCGTGATCTCCCGCCGATGCAACAATAGTTTCCTTTTCCGTTTCGGCTCGTGATTCGCAATATTTCCGTGTTCATAGGGACCGATATGAGCATCCATCAGAAAGACCTCGCCGTCTGTCACCTGCGCATAACTATCAGTGAGGTTAAGCCGCCCAGAGCGAATCGCCTTCACTTCAGTGCCTTGCAAGACAACTCCAGCTTCATACCGATCGCGTAGGTGATAGTCGTATCGCGCCTTTCGATTTGTTGTAATCAATGAGGTTGCAGAATCTTTAGCATCTTTCATCGTAACATTAAAGTATACCACAAAACGCACTTAGAAACAAGAAAAAACATCAGAAAATCTGAAGTATTTTCTCAAGATTAGATTTCAATTGAAAAAAGCCTGCAGATATGATAAACTGTACCCTAAAGTCCTTGTTGTTGGGTAGACTGAGACCCTGGGCTTCGGTATACCTTCAAAACAAGAAAGGAGTGCTTGATGCAAGAATTTTACGACACCCGTGCACCGAATCCGCCGACACGCGCAATCTTAGTAGGTGTAAAACTCAGAGATAATCTGATGCACGAAACTGAAGAATCAATACAAGAACTCCGTCAACTCGCAGAAACTGCGGGGATTGAAGTCGTTTGTGAAACCATCCAGCCTCGCAATACGCCCAACCCAACGTATTTTATCGGCGAAGGCAAGGTGGAAGAGATCAAACCTCTGATTGAAGAACTCAACGCTGATGCAATTATCTTTGATGAAGAACTGTCACCGGGACAGAATCGAAACCTTGAAAAGGCATTTGATATTACCACAATTGACAGGACAGGACTCATCCTCCAAGTTTTTGCACAACGCGCACTCACTAAAGAGGCACGACTCCAAGTCGCACTGGCACAACTTGAATATGCACTTCCGCGTTTGACGCGGATGTGGACACACCTTTCACGACTCGCGACAGGCGGCGGTGGCAGTAGGATGCTCCGGGGGCCCGGCGAAACGCAGCTTGAAATGGACAGACGGTGGGTCCGTAGGAATATCGGACACGTCAGAAAAGCACTTCAAGCCGTCGAAAAGCAACGTCACGTTCAGCGTAAAAACCGATCTGAAAAAATCAAAGTGTCACTCGTTGGATACACAAACGCTGGGAAATCAACGCTTTTCAATGCGCTGACAGGCGAAACTGTTTTAGCCGAAGATAAGTTGTTCGCGACCTTAGATTCTACCACACGGAAAGTGGATTTGCCACAAAAACAGCAGATTCTATTGAGCGATACCGTCGGGTTTATCAAAAAATTACCACACCAATTAGTCGCAGCATTCAAAGCAACGCTCGAAGAAGTCACAGAAGCCGACTTTCTGCTCCATGTCGTTGATGTGAGCCATCCAGAAGCAGAAGCACAGATCGCTGCTGTGAACGTAGTTCTTGAAGAACTGAATGCCACTCAGATCCCGATGTTCATGGTCTTGAATAAAATTGACAACCTCAAAGACGAAGAAGGGTTGCAAATTCTAAAGAGTCAGTATCCAGACGCATTTCCTATCTCGGCACAACGTGGAGACGGTATCAAGGAATTAACGGAAGCACTGGCACATCGCTTCGGTGAACGTGGCACGAATTTCTCTTTCAGTATTCCATACACGGAAGGAAAAGTGCTTGATTTACTCTACAAGCACGGGACCGTCCTCAATACGGAATACACGGAGGAAGCCGTTCATGTCGAAGTACGCCTTCCCAGCCGATACCTCAAATCCGTTTCTGAATTCTTGGTTGCTTCTTAAGAGGGACAGGAACAATGCCATGGCTCGACCAGACTGACATCGGACACGACTTGCAAATCTGTCCAGATTGCGATACGGAATACGAGGTCTTGGATCAGTTTTTGGGAAATCCGTTGACAGATTCTCCACATAATCTGATTGATAGCGTGTTTAACGATGCCTACTACGTTGAGATTCGGTGTCCACAGTGCCTCGAAACTCGGTACCTCTGTATACAATCTCTAACAGCCACGCAATTTCATATTGAAAAGGAGAGAAAATGAAGATAGGCGTTACCCAAATTATCCTTGGCGGTATGTCTTTAAACGATACACTTTCGCTCTGTCAGGATGCCGGTTATGATGCCGTGGAGCTCACGTTCGGTGAAGGACAGGATACCGACATTAATTTGAGCGATACGGAACTACAGGGCATCGCCGCGAAGTGTGCCGACGCAGGTATCGAAATCAGCAGTATCACGGCAGGCTACGCCGATCGAGGCAATTTGTTAAGTCTGGACACAACGGCACGCGAAAAAGGAGCGGTCTCTCTGGCACGTGGCTTAGAAGTCGCGGGTGCCCTTGGTGTCGGCGGAATTTTATTGCATCCGGGACAACTTACCGTTGAAGGCACCTACCAACAGGTTTGGGATAACCTCGTCGGGATTCTAAAAGACCTCGCACCTTCGGCGGAAAAACACCAAGTCGCCATCGGGCTTGAAAACGTCTGGAACAAATTCCTGCTGAGTCCAAAAGAGATGCGAGATATTGTTGATGAAATAGATAACGAATGGGTCGGCACCTATCTCGATACCGCGAACATGATGGCTTACGGTTACCCAGAGCACTGGATCCGTGAACTCGGACACCGTATCAAACGGGTACACTTCAAGGATTTCTCTCGTAGTGACCATCAGTTCGTCAATCTCTTAGATGGAGATACAAACTGGCAGGCAGTTATGGAAGGGTTCCGTGCCATCGGTTACGACGGCTACGTCATTCACGAAGTCGGTGGCGACAGGGACGCACAAATCGATCTCGCAAAACGGATGCGCAAAATTGTTGCGATGTAACGCAAAATAGAAAAGGCGATGGGCCCACTGAAACCATCGCCACATGCCGGAGGTCGGACTCGAACCGACATGGACCTAGGGCCCGCTGGATTTTGAATCCAGTGCGTCTACCAATTTCACCACTCCGGCTTTTTTGCTAATCTCATTATTATATAATATTTTCGACCAGAAGTCAAATTTTTCCAACGAGACCCGACTCACAAATTATACCAAAAACTATGATAAACGAGCAACGCAACTTCCAATCTGAAAACAGACTGCAACGCTTCTTTATCAGCGCGAAAGCCCTGTTTATCCAACTCCTGAAAAAGGAGACGTGGCAAACCTTATGGCAGTGGGGACTTTGGCGTGCTATCCCGAAACGTCGTCGGATTCTGAGACTAACAAGTCAACTTCAGCCCCTCGATCCAAACGCGCCTGCTGAAATACGCGCTGTCCGCGACGAAGTCTTCGCAAAATGTTGTTTAGAATTACAGACCCCCGAACAACAACAAATCCTTTTAGATATTCTCAAGTTCGCCGCACAACCGCTTGGATACGAGCAGATCCTTTTCGCAGCCATCTATCCGGTTCTCATTAAACGCGACATGGCAGTCATCCCGATACAAACCAACCTCAGACACCGACTTGATGTAGAAATTGGTTACCTCGGACATAATGAAGACTACTTCTTTTGGGTCCTTGAAATTGATGGGACCGGACGCTTATCTCTCGACACACCACTCGACCCAAGAGTGGAAACCCGGGACGACAAACGGTACGTAATCTATTCGTTGGGCAGTAACGGACTCGTGGATGACGATTACGCAGCGTATGCGGAGCAGTGGCTACTTGACGCTCACCGTTTAAGGGCTGCACTTCCTTTACTCGCCGCTGCCTATGCAGAACAGTGGATACTGAATGCACGTACGTATCTGACCCACATCCTCACAGACCTGAAAAAACGGAATTATCAGGTCACAGCAACGGCAATACCTGATTTTGAACGGGAGCGGTTGTCACTTTTACGCCGTCTTTCCCTCGACCGGCTAAAAAAACGTCAATTTCTGTCCGAACGCCGAAATCGCTAAGGTAGATACCGGGTTCAATCGAGAAGCAAACCCCCGGAATCAAGGTACGCCTATCGCGTGTTTCCAAGTTATCTAAATTAACACCATTCCCGTGGATAACAGTGCCGATGTTGTGTCCGGTGCGGTGAATAAAGAACTCTCCATACCCTTTTTCTGTGATATATCCACGAACACAATCGTCCACCTGATAACCGTGAATCGGTTCATCGCGTTCCCATCTTTCACGGATAAATCGCACGGCTCTGTCTCGTGCTTCCTTGACAATCTCGAAGATTTCAACATATTGTGAAGGGACGGTTTTTCCGGCATAGGCGACCCATGTCGTATCTGCGAAAACAGCATCCGATTCTTTCTGTTTTGCCCACAAATCGATTAAGATGAAGTCTCCAATTTTAATCGCTTGGGTATCTGCTGCAGTGGGAGCATAATGCGGGTCGCTGCTCTTGGCGTTGGCAGCAACGATAGGTGGATGGTCTGTGACCAAGTCCATCGCATCAAACTGTCCGAGAATTTCCTGCTGAACGTCATACTCCGTAATTGTTTTCCCGTCATTCAGCTGCGCACCGATCCATGCGAAGGCATAATCTTTTGCTTGCAGCACCAAATGTGCCGAGGCTTGATGTCCTGCTGCTTGCGCGTCGTTCAAGCGTGCCTCCATGCGTTGCGCTAAGTCCGCAGAGGTCTGTATTTCGACGCCGAAAGAACGAATCCATTCCAGTGTCCCTGCATCTACCCGCGAAATGTATGGAATTTCGGCATTTGGCGAATACTCCATCGCAACGGCTTTGACACCGGCAAGTAAGGCACGCATCTCCTCGTTAAGCTCCTGCCAACCCGCATAAAGTGTCGTCTGTCCTCGGACCTCAACGAAGTTGGATGTCTCAATTTTATGGACCAACCACCGCGGTTCACCGTGTGCAGGAATCAGACAGAACCATCGGCGTGTTATATTTTTTCCTGATAAGTTAGTGACGTTCTGTGCAATCGGGTTTATTCCTCGGAAATCGTAGAGGAGCCAGGCATCTAACCCTAACGTCTCCAACTCACGCTGAATTTCTTCTATTTTCATCTCCAACCTTTTTTGTCAATGGTAACTGTTCCATGATGTTTGATTCGATAACCCCTCGAACTTCGGATCGAAAGATACAATAAAAAAGCTGCTCGCTTATAGAAACAAACGGTATACTTATCATATTCGCCTCTCATATTCATCATGCGTTCCAATCCAAAACCAGACGAAATTCCCATCTTCTTCACGAGCTAACGCCCTATAACCTCTACTGACCCGTATTGCCCAAAGGTCCCCCACTTTTTTAAAACGAAGAGAAGGGTGTCTGGGATTTTGCCGAAGGAGCCGAAATTTCTGAGGAACGCGTCTTTGGACATTAGGCGGAAGTTTCGCGCGAAATTCCCAAAAATCATCATCAAGAATATGTTCCATACTACAACTTCTGTAGTTCCTCTATGCTACGGTATTTGCCTTCCCGATAATTCTTAGATGCTTTATCAGCAAGATGATCTAACCGTCCGGCTTTCACATCCGCCTCAAACTTCTTCTCCCACGCTTCTTCTTCGGCTACGAGTGCCTCATGTAATCTCTTTTCAAGGGTTTTCAGCAGCCCGGCTTCTGTAGGCTCCTCACACTTGACTTTTGAAACCTCCGGAATCCACCCAAACCAATTCATACCATTTTTTTGGACGTGAGCGGTATAGGTCTCCTCAAACACCTTGTCATGAATTTCGACAGTTTTTATTTGTTCCATGGGTTTTCTCCTTGGGATCAAGTTAACCAGAATTTTTCAGAATTTGTCTGTAGGTCGCGCTCCCAACTTTTGGCTTTACGGAAAGCAGCACGGAGGCTTCACGAAGAATTTTCTAAGGTCAGGTGGTCTGTGGGTTCGTGGAACGTAATATGTCCTCTCTCCGTGAAAACACGAAATGGCAAATTAGATTTAACGAAATATCCATGCCAACTGTCTGTGTGAATTAGCGAGCAGCAACTGTACGGTGTCAATTCTGCTGTCCCAGAGCGAGGGAAAATCTGTGAAATCTGCGTCAATCCGTATATTGAAAATTCGCCCTAAAAATGTTACACTGGTGTAACATTTAGTGTATGGCGTGTAACGTTAGAGAACCCAGTCACCTTAAGGGTTTATTGACGTTTTATTTTCATTTGTAAAAAAAATAATTTGGCGAAAAGTGTAACATTTTGTCGAATCAGGATAACTTAGGTTGCAGAGTCTTCCTGCTTTTCGTAGCGTTGCATTACCTGACCTCCTCTGAAAAAACTTTAAGATATTATAGGATATTTCTTAACATGAGTCAAGTTAAAAAATTAAGTGAATATTTGAATTCACGAGACCTTTTTGTAGCAGAGGAAACCGTTAGCCTGTGTTTTCGTAGCATAAACTGTTAGCCTGTGCCTGCCTGAGATCCCCTGAGCGGGTTTGGGGTCTCTTTGAGAGTGTCCAATTAATTCTGAGATCTACCATTAATAAAAAACAAACGTGTAAAATAGCCTACCGAAAAACCTCATCAAGCCGCCAAACGAGTTTAAGCGCATCCGTCCAACCTGTTTTGGCAAACATATCCAACAGATTTAGTAAGTCTTCCAAAGCCTCACCATCTCGCACCTTGTCCCGATGGTCAGCAAGGACAATTTCAACAAATTCGACAATATCTCGGACTGCAATAGCATCAAGATTATAACCAAACCGTTCGCTTGATTTTACGACTCCCACTGCTAAATGCAAAACTTCTTTGGGATTGCAGCTGAGGAAACTTGTTAGGAGTTGCATGAAATAATGCGCCGTCGGTGCGAACATTATACCATTTTCCGGATTTTGCGCGAAACTAATAACCTGTTCCATTAGTGGTTTAACTTTTTTATAGAAATGATGTCGTAAATCATCTGATATTATCTCTGTCTGATTTTCTGATTCCACTCGATCATGTGCAAATGAATAATAAAGACTTGATATCACGTGATCAACCACACTGTAAGTACTCTGTAATTTTTTTTGATTTTCCTCTGTGGGATTTTGATTCAGAACCTTACAAAGTTCCTTTATCTTATTGACACTAACGGAGATAACTTCATTGAGACAATTAATTGCCTGTTTTACATTTTCCGCTCCTCCATTAGTTTCAAATTGTTTTGGATCCAAGTAGGTCTTTATTGTCTTCCTAACGACCCGGGTTAACATATTTGAATATTGGATAGGATCATTGAAGTAAGTTTCTTTGATAAAGTCTATTGCCCACGAATTTTTACGTTCTATTACTAACCACATCAGCAAACTTATAAAGGGATCCGATGTCCCTGATTTAATTTCGGGTGATGGTGTATGCTTAAGTAACTTAACCATAACATTGGTTGTCTTGTTTTCATTCTCTCTTCTATGGGCAACTATATAATTTAATGTTCTGTAGAGACATTCTTGAACCACAAGATTCCTTTCAAATTCCGATCTTTGATTTAATATTTTCCAGAATCTATCAGGATTTTTTGCATATACATTTGTCAACTGCATTGCTATCAACATCCGAACAGATGGGACAGGATCATTCGCAAGGAGCTCAATTGCATCTAATATTTCCTTATCGGGTTTATCGTATGCAAGTAAGGTCAAACCTTCGGTAGCTTCATGTCTTGGAAATGGTGAATATCCTGTAGAATCAAATTGCGCGTCATATTGAGGATTTGGCAAAGGGAGTTCATGTTTTGCCCCTTCTAAAATGATTTGACGGCAAAAAGTAAACGAATCATTATCAAGACTATCGACAATTCCAGCAAGAATAGATGCACACTGGGTTAACTTGCGCCAAAGTATATTGATAATCTCTTTATTAGCTGCTGTATAGTCCTTTATTAAAGAATAAACCATCTGCATTTTAGGTAAAATAAATTGAATGGCTTTTGAAGTGGGAACATCCTTTTTCCAGTCGTTGCAAAATTGTTCAAAAATTTGAGAATATTCTTGTAATTTCTGATTTTCTGGGGTGGTCGTATCAACACCTTTATCCTTAAGCCATTTTTCCTCAGTAAGAGGTTCTGACCAGGTCCTAAAAGTGACAGGAGGTCGATTCTCAGGAACACTGTTTTCACGTTCCATCTCTTGACGGATCATCTTTGCCTCATTCGTAAATAGCAAACTCATCGGGATCTGTGCAAGAAGTCGGTTTCTGCGCATTTCAAGAGATTCACGATTATCCTCGGATCTGCTCGGGAGTCTTAAGATACTCTTTTCAATCTGAAGAAGTTGGTCTGACGTAAACTCAGGGGCGGCGGCTTTTAAAAATAGGCCGAGTTCATAAGAGGTTTCAAAATGTAATAGGACCGGTTTCGCAATACACAATTCAAATAGACGTGGCGCGAAAACTTTGGGAAATTGCGCAGCAGTTTTCAACAGCCGTTTCCAGAAAAATGAAACCCAAACTTCATCTCGGACAATATCAAGTAGTGAATCAAGGCGTGGATCTTCTGAGGAGGCCAATTCCGCAATAAATTCAAACAGCGCATCCGCCATTTCAATTGGCTCATTGGTGTACTGCTGTTCATCCCACATATAACTATTGTCTTGGACAAAATACGTGGATTTCCCACGAAAATCAAAAGTTTTTGTCAAATCATCAAGTGCTCTATCAACATGGAAACGAATAATAAAGAAATTCAAACTTTGAATTGCTGCCCGCGCTGCAGTTAGCGGTAACGCCTGAAGAAAATTACGAAAATGATTCACTAATCTATATTGACACATCCGATAGTCCTGATGGCGAACAGTCGCCATAGAGAAGATAGGTCCACCTCGAATAACCTTCTCATCACTATGCTCGTAACAGGCAAATACTGTACGATAGATCAAAACGGCGAACTCCGGGTCGCGCTTCCAAATGCCATCAACATGTTCAGTTAAGGATGACAGAAAGCCTATCGGAAAATTCTCTTCCTTCGTCAACTGGAGAACGTTTTCAAGAAGCACTCGTGATTTTTCAATATTTGTATGATATGTTTTGGCAACAATCGGTACCGCCCAATAGCCACCAAGCCGATCATACCAGTCATTCTCATTTCTTTCTTTCTCCTGCCATACCCATGCAAGTAACCGCCGACCAATCCGTCCACATGCCTCTTCGACATTTGCATCCGTTGCTTTTTTAAGAATATCCGAAGTGTGGGTTGCCAAATCCCAAGCAAAGCTAGCGTGCAAGTATTCCGAAACCTGATTAAAAAATTCGCTCCAGAGAGCATCACGTTCAATTTGCAGTGTCCGAAGTGCTTGAAAAAGCCGTGTTATTGCCTCGTTTGCGATATCCTCCCCACCCCGTAGTTTCTCTAAAAGTGGCGTGAATTGGTCTATCTCACGGGCTTCACTTGCGATAACGATTGTCGGAATCAAACGCGCGACGAGACGCAAATGTACAGACTGATTGCTTGGGAAAATGTGCCAGAAAACCCTCCAGAAACTTCCAGAGTCATAATACCAGAGGCGTGTGAAAAAGTAAGTGAGGCTCGGCCGGAGAAAGAGGGGCCGCGACGGATCCTCACTAATAAATCTTTCAAGGTGTTTTGGTTCGTCTTCAATAAGCAAAACACTAGTCGCGTAGTCAAAGAGAATGTTATGAGAAAAAGCAATTCGTTGTCCGGTGGAAGAAACCTTTATCAAGATCTCGTCACTCAAGAGCTCTCTCAGTACTTTCTCTCTAAATACTCCTCTTATTGCCTGTCCGCTAACGTATAATTGTTCTTTATAGACATCGTTCTGTCTAATGCTCAACGAACACTCCTTAACCATCTGACGAGCGGTTTCTTCAAGAACAAATCGTCGAAGGTCGCTGTTGCTCGTAGACTCAATGCGGCGTTCCCAAAAGAGACCGAGTAATTGGACTTCAGAACGCACCTGACTAAAATCGGGCAGATCCGGTGAAGTCTTCAGAATCTTTTCCAATAACCAGAGATTAAACGGGATTGCAAGGATGTTCTTAAAGTCTTGGGAGCCAGCGTCGTAGATAGATTTCGGACACCCAATCTGATCAAAAACTTGTAGAATCTCATTCTTGTTGAATAATGGAATTGTGAAATGTCGGCATAAAATGTCTTTACTTTGATATTCGGTGCCATCAGGGCTACCGAACAGATCTAAGAGCTCCTGTGATTTTTTAGCGTCGTAGGTTCGGACTGTAACGACAACATTCCATTTCACGAGTTCGCGAATTGCACGTCCAATTAGATTCAGAAAACGTTTACGCGTTTGTTCATCTCGAGCAGCATCAAAGGCATCAAATAATAAAATTGCATTTTTACCCGAAACAGGAATAGATTTCAACTTTTCAATAAGATCGCCTTTGTAAGATAACTCCTGCTGTAAAGTTTCGGCGGTGCCATCTCCAAGTTGGTCAATCCGTAAAAGGAGATGCGGTATTTCAGATGATTTTAGGCGTTGACGAAGCTCTTTCAGCACGTGTGTTTTCCCAACACCCGGGCTGCCAATAATAACGCCATCTCCCTGCGAGGCAAAATCGTGCAAGTCGTTCAATAGTTGTTTCCGTTCAATTTTCATCGTCAATTCCTCGCTCCATACGTTGATTTACTTGTTCTAACCAATCCGTTTCTTCAGTTGTCGGCTGATTCCTAACTTTACACACTTCGTTAATCTCCTCAACAATCTGATCTAATCCCTGATGTGAGTTGTCAGGATCCTCATAGAATACAGTACCAACACCATATTCGTTGTTGAGTCTTTCAGCTTTGTCTTTGGAATCTTCAGCATCTTTGGAGGAAATACTCATAATTGCAAAGTGAGTCGATTTATTCCATGTCCATAAATCTTCACTGACAATTTTCAACATCTCCTCAAAATAAGGATCCTCCATGCTAAAACCGACGAAAACAACACGACGAGTTGCTAAAACTGCCCAAAGTAGTCTGAAACGGAGTTTCCACTCATTTTCTTCCTGACTTTTTTTGTCTGTGAGATTCAAACCATAAGCACGTTTGTAGTCTTCAATACTCAGAATTATACTGTTCGCTAGATCGAATCTCCCGTGTAAGTGTGCAATCCGCCGAGTTATTCTTTTATCATTATTCATTGCCATCAAAAATTCACGAACACGTCCAGCGGAATTTTCCTCAATCACTAATGAGTTGTCATAGGCAGTGCGCGGTTCTATCTCACCTAATGCTGCTTCAAGCACCGTATCATAATTTGTAGTCAGAATTCCTCTAAATGGTAATGAGATAAGCCTCTTATGAAAATCCTCAAATGGCGGATCTTTTGGATTAAATAGATTCTGCTGGAGCAAAGCATAGTACTTGCCTAAGCCTTTTAATTTATCGCCGATATGTGATTTGATGTCTTCTGCGTATGCTAAGGCATCACCTTTCCGCCTTTGATCGAGACCGTCTCCACACTCATTCGCTAAATCCTCTAGCTTTCTCAGAAGTCCTTCCCAAGTCACGTAGCCTACACGCGCACTACTTCCGGCACCAACTATAAGTACAGCCTCGCCCGAAGCAACAAGTTCAATCAACTCACGCTTTCGCTCTTCGTTTTCGTCTCGTTCCTCAGGTGTAAAAATTTCGGGTATAATTTCTGGATTGTTCATGTAAAGAGCGAAAATGACAGCACAAACACAGCGCGAAATATCCTCCGCAAAAACGCACATTAGGACACTGCAAAATTTATGAAATGCTATACAAAAAGTTCCTTAAATATTGTTGCAAAACGATATGGCAAAAGATACACGCAAATCCTGGTCAACAGCGAGGCACCATAATCTATCTTAACCTTAACAAAATGATAGCACATCTAACCAGAAGAATCAAGAAAAATCAGGCAAGTTGTTAACAACCTCCACCGTCTCCAAGCTCACCGTAATCACCTTCCCAATCAACCCGACAATATACTGCGGGTCGTCTGCGCGGTTCGGGTCGTTGACGATGCAACTCCGTTTGTCTGTCTTCACGCGATACTGATCCACGATCCACTCTAATGCAGAACGGGTACCGAGGCGGTAGTCAAAAACTTTCGGAGGCACCCCGTCAATTGTGAGGAATGTGCTGTAGACAATTTGGGTTTTGTCTCTGGAGAGTTTCATCTTCTCCACGCGCCAATCAAGCGGTACGTCAGGGTTCTGAATGAACTTGAGTTTATCGTATGCGGGTTGGGACTCGTAGTTGACATGGAGATATGCTAACCGTTCGCCTGCTTTTGCAAATCCCCAGAAATCCGCTGCAACCCCCCTCTCCCCCCTTGACAGGGGGGTTGGGATATGTGGCAAATCGCGTTTGAGGTTCGCCTTGTATTTCTGGCGATAGTCGGGGTGATGCAAGAGTCCGTAGGTATAGTGAAAGATGTCCCACTTGGTGATGGTGTCGTCTCGGTAGTGGGTTCGGAAGTGTGTCAACGCCCAATCGGTGATGTTTTCGCGGCGGTTTGTACCGTCCTCGTCGTAGGTATAGAAGGGAAAACACTGAGAACCACCTTGCGGTAATTGATCGGGAAATTGGTTAACCATTAGTCCAAACATCGGCCATTCTCTACCGACCTTAAGCCATATCACTCGATTTTCAGTTTCTGTTTCTGGTGTGGGAAAGATAAATGGAAATACAAGGACCCTATCATTCATCATTCGATCAAAGTAGAGGTTCAGTTTCGTAAAGGGACGATAGAGGGACTGTCGGACTTTTGCCTCTGTGAATGTTGAAATTTGACCGCCTTGTAGTTTCTGCTTTAAAGTCGAACTCCATTTGATTTTTGTATCATCTGACACCACAAAATCATCAAGGCGAGGATTTCGGTCTGTCCGTTGTTCCCACCGCGCCACTTCTATGTTGTAATTTTCAATCATTTTGCTTATGTTTCTGGTAAGCGTGTTTCGATTGAAATTGTAGACCCACGCATCACGATTGGTTTTTACACCGTTGCTATAAGTTTTGAAAATCACATTCTCCACTTCACCTTTTGTCGATTTCGCTTGTTTGCTCCCCATCGGAATAAAGGTGTCAAATTCGGAATGGAGACCTTCAGTAAGCCATGTATGTCGCGCGTCGGGTTGGATGGACTCCCACACAACACCGCCTGCGTGTTGGTTTTCATTCAGAAAGTCGAATTTCTGTTTTCTGTTCCAGAGGTCGTCTGTTTGATAGTAGTAAAGGTTGGGAGACCCAACCCCTACAGAATTCTTCTTTATGAAAAAGTTGATGCTCACACCCACCCGAATCCCGAACACATTTGCATCGGAGACTTTCAATCCACGCCGCGCATTACCAGCCAAATCAAGTATGTAGATAGCGTCACAATCCTCAGCGAGATGCTTCCGCATGCCATCAAACGCTACACCGTCAAGGAAACTATTGTTTGTCACGAAAGCGACAACGCCTTCCTCACCAATTCGATCCAATGCCCACCGGATCGCTTTAACATACGGGTCATAGAGTTTATTTCTGAGCGTGGCTTTGGAGTCTTTCGCGTACGTCTCTGCAATCCGCTTGTCCATCGTCTCATATTTCCGATTTTTGTTGTTGTCGTTTTCGTTGACCTGCCCTGCATTGTAGGGCGGATTGCCGATAACGACGAACATCGGGGTCTCTTTCTGTTTCTCGACGCGCTCTGTATTGGCAGGCGTGAAGAGGTGCATTTGGCGTTCTTCTGCTACCTCAAACGTGTCTACCAGACAGATACCTTCATAAGGCGCATATCGGTTCGTTGCGGTGTAAAACTGCTGCTCAATATTCAGATTGGCGATATAGTAAGGTAAAAGCATCACCTCGTTGCATTGAAGTTCAGCGGGATCGGCGGTATATTTCCGCTCTAACGAAATAGGATCGAGTTCCTGCATGATGCGGACGATGAAGTTGCCGGTACCAACGAAGGGATCAATGATGTTCACGCCGCTGTCTGAAAGCGAACGGTTGAACTCGGTTTGTAAGATATGCTCAACGCTTTTGACCATGAAATCGACAATCGGTTGTGGGGTGTAGACGATGCCGTGTGTATCGGCAACCTTGACGGAGAAGCCTTGAAAAAACTGCTCGTAGACGGTGTTGAGAAAACCCTGTTTTTGGGAGAAGTCGGTAATCGTACCGGCAGTCTGCTCAATCGCTGCGTAGAACGGCTCTAAGGGTCGGAGAAACTCGGATCGGTTCAGGGTTCGCTCGGTCAGCACATCAATGACGTTTTCAATTTCACGGGCGATAATATTTCGGCGGGTAAAGTCGGGATTATCGAAGACGGTGCGGAAGATGCGTTCTGTTAGCAGATGCTGGATAAGCATCTCCTCTACAGCAGCAACGGAGAGATTCGGGTTAATGGAGGCTTTGCACTGTTGATGAAAACTGATGAACGCTTCCTGAAAATGTGGATTGCTTTGGCGTTCGGTTTTGATTAACGCAGCCAATCTATCCCCGAGTTCTGGCACTGTCTCTTTGAATTCGGCGACTGCGGTGTGCCATGCGGAGATGTTCTCCTCTTGATAGGCGAAGAAGGTCTGGAGAACGTGGACGAGGTTTCTCGGCTCGCTGATGTCAAGGTCAAGTTGGAGTTGTCCGTGTTGATAAAGGAGTGCGTGGGTTGGGGATTGGATAACGATATTCTTCGAGGGGTAGCCTGCGGCGAACTTCTTGTCTGCTTCAACGTAGAGGTCGTCCTGTGTATCTTTTGCCTCCCAATAGCCGTGCGGCAAGCCAAAGGCATCAACAACTTCACCGTCAGGCTGGATAAGTCTGTTTCCTCCCTTATCAGAGGGATAGAGTATCTTTTCACAGAGGAGGGTGAGATCGGATTGGCGGCAGTAGTGCTGGAGGAGGTTTTGGAATGCAGCACGGACGGTGCCTTCGTTTTCGGCACCGTGTCGTGCATATTTTTCGAGTTCGGTGTAGTACGTTTTGATGGGCTTGTGCGTGGGCTTGATATTAAGGTCTGGCATCTATTTTCTCCGGACGCTATTAGTGGACGAAACGATGCCAAATTATATACGGGTTAGGGCGAAATTGCAAGGGAAATTTCGTTGTGTGATAGGCTATTCGTATCTGGAAAATTTGACAAGCACACTCACGCATACGACGGAAAGTACGAGTAAAAAATTCATTGTCTTTTCCTTTCTCGGTTTTCCAAGATTTTTGATGTAAATATAAAATATGATAACACGCTTTAGTAATACGCAATATCTGTGAAAAAGTAACAAAAATTTGCTTTTCCAGAAAAATGGAAGTGAAAAGGTTAGGGCTACAGATGTATTTCAGATTTCATAAATGCCCTTCTGGTCTCAATGAAAACATTGACATTGAAATGTCTACACCGTATAATATCCATTAAATTAACTCGGACGAATAATCACATATTTATGAATTCTGGAAAAAAACAGATGCTTTCGCAAGAATACGTAGAACACTGTCGACACGCTGAGATTCAGGCACTTCGACCTGATAAAGAAAACCCGAAAGACTTGTGGATACCCACCGCTGAACAACTTCAGGAACTCTTAACACAGAAATTGCCCCACCCGGACAGGTCGGCTTTACGCCGTACCACAGACGGATGGGAATACCAAACCTATTTTCGTGAATGGGCAGCCGATTACGGCACTTATATTGATACACACCGTCAGTTTGTTGGATCCGATGCTGAAAGCGTGCTTTTACAGGCATTGATGGCATTTCTCGGTATCGGTGAACGATGGATGGTGTAAATCAGGAGAATTAGATGAATTTTGAACAAGTCCTTACGACGATTGAACATTATAAACAAGCAGGCATCTCGCTTGAAACCCTAACAACACTCGTGAATGACGCATTCGGCGATTGGCTTGCATCACAAGGCGTAAGTCACCTCATGATGTTAGGAGATAATACATTATGCTTGAACGTGAGAGGGGAGTTAGCACACGAAAACGCTGCGAACGGAATTAGAAGTTACTCCCGATTTCTTGTGATTTCGCTGGACAGGGTGGCAGAAGAACCGGAGGTAATAGCCGATGCCCTCAAATGCTATAGTTCAGACGGCGATGGGGCTTATGTGTGGGTTATTCCAGATGGCTACATGGCGGCGTTAACACCAGCAGAACAGGAATGGGAAGCGCACGGTGGTGGGTATTTCTCGCATGAGTCTATATGTATCTCTAACACCGCTGATAGAGACACGCGTTGTCTCTTAGAGGTGCTTTATGAGGATCCCGCTCTGGAGAACGTCTCCTGTGAATTCGAGGTGCCTGCACATCGTTCGGTGCATTATCGACTCGATAAACTCAAGGACGGAAACGATGAACCGTTGATTGCTAAAGATGCGCCTGTCAGTTACAAAATCACGAGTCGCGATGCCCGGATTGTCGTCCAAGGTTCGCGTATCCTAACAAGCGGTGAAAATAGTGCATTTGCGAGCTTTGGTACGGTTATGGCATGGTGTCCAATGCCATAACCCTTCAACCTAAAATTGATGACCAACAACTATTCTTGACTTTTTTCACGCTTCTATGTACAATTTTAATATCGCCAAAAAGGAGGCAAACTATGGATGTACGAGACCTTTTTGACTTCATTGATGAAACCAGCATCCGCATCAAGGGGTATCGCGTCTATATTGACGAAGTGTTAGAACAGCGTTTGCAAGGCAAAGAGCCCGAGGAAATTTTGTGCTGTTTCCCAAAACTGCCTTTAGAGAAAATATATGCCACACTCCTTTACTACGAAGCAAACAAAACAGAGGTCACAGCCTACTTAGAACGCGTGAAACAAAAGAAAAAAAAATTAGACAAAGAATGGCGGCAAACTCAGGGATCGATACGACGACTCGTTGAAGAAAGAGAACACTTACGAAAAGATCGGGAAAAACAGATCGCCGAAGGGAAATTTGATCCGATCTGGGATGAACCTGCATGAAACCCCGGTTTCTCTTAGATGAACATCTCAAACGGGCGATTCAGGAGCAACTCTCCGAAATGCATGTCCGACTCATTGGAGACGAGGACGTGCCTCCCCTCGGAACATCCGATCCAGACATTCTCATGTGGATTGAGCGCAACAACTATGTCCTCGTTACGAACAATCGAACCACAATGTCCAGGCATCTCATTGAGCATTTGCAGACGGGTGGACATGTACCCGGAATTCTTTGCTTTCCACAACGCACCTCAATTGGCACTTACATCAAGGAGTTGCGTAGGATTTGGGAATCCTTTAAGCCTGAACAATACCAAGATGTCATACAATATTTCCCGCAGAACCAGAGGTAGAAAATGGAACTCCGAGATTACTTCGACTTCAATAGCGAAATTGACATACGTATCAAGGGCCACCGCATTGCTATTCAACATGTGTTGGACAAGTATCTACAAGGCAAAGGACCCGATGAACTGCTACGTCGTTTTCCGACTTTATCCATGGAAAAAATCTACGCCACCATCCTCTATTACCTTGCCAACAAAGAAGAAGTCGAGGTTTACCTTGAGCGAGAGAAACTTATGGATGAAGAAGCAGGAAAACTTATAAAAGCGTATGGTGAAGACCTAACAGCGATTAATTGGAAGGAACGCTTGGAAGAAGCCCGACAAAGATTGATTGCCGAAGGAAAGTACCCTCTAACACCGGGAAGATCACCTAACTAAGGCAAGTTCGACTTTAGCATATAGCGGATTAACTCCATCTTTATGTTGAAGATTTCGGGTTCCAGAACGCACAGATGATCGCCGTAATCGGTATCGCCAAGACCAGACCCAACGTGCCAGCGAGCAACCGAACGATCTCAGCAGACACAACACCAATACTCAGTAGTTGCACCGGTGGCGATTTGAAAAAGTCCAAATCCGGTGCTGCAATCGTAACAACCAAGAGCAATTCTACACCGAGATACGCGAAAACCAGCGTATTCACCATCGTGCCGAGGATGTCCGTGCCGACGTTAAGACCAGAGGCGATAAGTCGCCATGTCGGCATGTTCGGATTCGCTCTACGAATCTCCTCCATACTCGATGCCACCTCAATCGCACCGTCAACAGCGACCCCCAAGACTCCCATCAGCATACCTGCCAAGAGGATTTGCACGAAATCGAACGGCGGGGTGCGCGTCGCTTCAACAATATCGGCGGAAATCGCATTCTCCAACCCCGAAAAATGGAGGTGCTGCTGCGCAAACAGGACAATTAAGCCAGCGACCAAAATCCCACCCATCGTTCCAAACACCGCTGCAAAAGTTTTCCGACTCGGACCGATGACGAATACGAGAGACACAAATGCCACCACTCCCGATGTCAGCGTCACAACGAACACGGCGTTCGCCCCCTCCGATATTAAGGGTAACATGAAGAAGTAGATGACCGCTGCAGAAATTAGCATCGCGCACGCCGTCCGGATCCCCTCAAGCCTACCGACGACGATAATCAACAGGAGCATCCCACCTATCATCCAAATCAGAAACCGGTCCCTGCCGTAATCTTGAACGATGTTCACGAGACCTATCTGATCAGGGTCTCCGGCGACACGGCAGAGAATCACATCCCCAGGTTCTGCCGGAATACTCAACAACGGCATATTGTGGTTCACAATGTTCCGTAACACCAAGCGTCTGCCCTTATACATCCCGCTGAGCATCTCCACCTCAAGAATATGATGCTCACTCTTTGACTCATAGACCTTGAGGACATTCGCCTCGCCATCCGCCATTGCCCGGACGCTATAGGTCTGCTCATACTTCTCGTCCAAGAGCAGCCAACGGCTGTCTTTCCAAGGCTTGACCGAGACATTCACCTCATCTGACAATAGGATATCTTGACGTTTGAATTCCTCACGCAAAACTTGCGGCACGATACGATTGTCCAACTCGCTCGCCGCACTACTATCAATATCAAAAAGGAAATTCCCGTTCGACTCAAGCAGTCGGATCACTTTACCCTTCGCATACTCCGACTTATTAATCGGATTTCCTTCGGCATCGCGTTGCTCAGAGATTGTCGCCGAGAGTTCGTGCGTGCGATAGTAAACCAAGACCGTACCAACCAAGACAAGCACCATAGCAATAGGCACAGCGATTCGGGCTTTGCTGCGCGGCGGATCCGCACGGAATAACTCCTCTAATTCCTCTTCCGAAGGCAGGTCTTCGTGAATCTCAGACTTATCAACCTTTGCGTATTGGGTCAGGAAGCCAGCAACCCCTGCAGCGATCGGAACCGTGAGTACTAACCCGATCGTCCCTACCACCGCTTGGATAATCGCAACCGCCGTCGCTTCATCGTTGACGAGACGTAAGAAAGGATAGAGGATCCCGACTTCGGGAAAGTCGATACGGGGTAGGAGCATTGTCATCATGTGCGCACCAAGGTAAGCAAAGATGAGCGTATCCGCCATTGTTCCCATAATGTCGCGCCCGACATTCAGTCCGGCGCGAATTGCCTGACGGACGGTGATGTTTGGGTTTACCTGCTTGACCTCATGCACACTTGAAGAGATGGACATACTCACGTCCATCATCGCACCAACAGCACCCAAGATAATACCTGCCGAGAGAATACCCGTGAAATTCCAACCATGCGAACTGGAGGTCCGCCACAACGCAAGACCGAGTTCCAAGAACCCGAACTCCTGCGCCAATCCGGTTAGTGCCATCACATGCTGGCTCAAGACGGATAACACGCCAACAGCAGCTAAGCCGCCGAGGGTACCAATTACACCAGAGATTAATTTGTAACTAAATCCTGTGATGAGAAGGAAAGTCGTGAACGTCAGAAAGGCAGCAATCAGGAGGGCAATTGCGATCGGATTGTAACCCGCAACAGTTAGCGGGACGAGTACATAAAGCACAGTCAGCGCAGTAACAAAAAGCGTCAGAATCGCGCGGACCCCTTTCATACCAGCAACGAGTATCATTAAGACACCTAATACACCCGCCAGATAAAGCAGAAACGGCGTACGAAAGTACTCACGCATCGAAACGGTGTCAATTCTCGGATTCATCGGATCGCGAAGCGGAATATCAAGAAACAGGACATCACCTTTCCGTATGACACGGTCCCCAAAGGCGCGGCCCGTCCAGATATTGTTCACCTGAATCCTCTCGCCACGAAATTGTCCAGAGAGGATACGGAAAGATAAAACTTGATCCGCGTCGTCGCTCGTGTCTATCCCGACGACGCGTCCCAAGCAGACCAACACTTGTAACGCACCGTCGTGTGTTATTTCTGCGAACCGATAGAGTCGGATGTGCAACGCGACAACGCTCAATAGGATAAGTAAGATAGCCGCGATTTTGATGTTTCTTTCTCTCATTTTTTATTTTATCGTAAATTTCAAAATTAATTGGACATTAGCACTGGCGAGGTTAGGAAACCTCGCCAGCGGCAGCGTGTTTCAGGTCTACTTATTCTTTTGGTTTATCTGTTGCAAATAACATGCCAACCGAGAGACACTACACTTAGGGGCTACAAGTCCGCGGATCCGTGTGTTGCAACTGCCCAAATCAGTGCAACACAGTAAGCAAGTTGCACGAATCCGTGCAGTCCGGCACGACACACCAAGATTGCGGATCAAAGATGCTTCCGAATGTTCTCTGCGACACTGCGGGGTATTCCTTTTACAGAGAGCAAACCATCTAAACTCGACTCTCGAATCGCCTCAATCGAACCAAAATGCTTAAGGAGTGCTCGTTTCCGCTTCGGACCAAGGTTCGGAATTTCGTCAAGCACAGAGACGCTTAGCGACTTCTGCCGGAGTCGCCGATGATAGGTAATCGCGAAGCGGTGTGCCTCATCTCGTAACCGCTGAATTGTATGTAGCGTCGGGTTATCCTTCCGCAAAACAATTGATTCCGATTTTCCGGGAACGAAAATCTCCTCAATCCGCTTCGCAAGCGCAATCATTGGAATATCAGGGAGACTGGAGGCAGCAAAGGTCTTCATGGCTTTCTGTGCTGCACTCAGTTGCCCCTTGCCTCCATCAATCATGATTAAATCAGGAAGTTTGTTAAATTTCGCATCATCTGCGAGGGCACGACGGAAACGACGGGTGATAACCTCTTGCATCATCGCGAAATCGTTCTGTCCGACAACCGTGCGGATTTTAAATCGGCGGTACTCCCCCGAAGCCGGTTTTCCATCTTCCAAAACCACCATCGAGCCGACGGCGAACCTATCGCCAAGATTTGAAATATCATACGCCTCAATCCGTCTGACGGGCTGCGCTAACCCAAGCAGTTCCTGCAGTTCAACGAGCGCAGGATCGACCCCACTGCTATAAACGACGTTCTGTTCACGCTGTGTCAGAAGAATCTCGGCGTTCTTTAATGCCAAAGCCTGTAACTTCCTGAGCCGACCCGCTCTCGGCACGTGCAATGCGACGCGGTTCCCCCGTTTTTCGCCAAGCCACTTCTCAATCAGTTCTACCCCCTCAACCGGCATCGGTAAGACAACCGTCTTTGGCACAAAAACAGCGTTCTGATAATACTGCGAAATAAAAGCACTCAACGCCGTCGCGAGAGATTGCGGATCGGCATCGTTGAGATAGTAGTGCTCACGTTCAAGAAGTTTACCATCTCGGACGCGTAGAAGTTGCACACAGGCGATGTCAGTCCGAGCGGCAATCCCGATAACATCCTCATCCGCAGCAGAAACACTATCCAAGCTCTGCGTCGTAATCGCTTGTTGAACGTCTTTAAGCGTATCCCGATATTTCGCCGCCGTTTCAAAATCGAGTGCCTCCGCCGCTGCCTCCATCTGCGCCGTCAATTCCTTAACAACAGCGTCTGTATTCCCACTCAAGAACTGACACACCTTGCGAACAATCTCGGCGTAATCTCGGACATCCATCTTATCTGCACACGGACCCGGACAGCGTCCGATGTGATAATCCAAGCAGACCCGATATTTATTGCCTTTTTCTGTAAGTGGCAGGGTACAGGTACGGACAGGAAACAGTTTCGTCAACTGCTTGAGTATCTGGCGCGTGGAACGCACATGAACGTATGGACCGAAGTACCGCGCACCGTCGTTCTCAGCCTTACGCGTAATATGGATACGTGGAAACGGTTCATTGACGGTCACGCGTAGATACGGATAGCGTTTATCGTCTTTAAGCTTTACGTTATAGCGAGGCTGATGCGCCTTAATGAGATTATTCTCTAAAATCAGTGCCTCGACTTCTGTCTCCGTGACGATGTAATCAATCTCCGTGACATACCGCATCATTTGCGGTGTTAGGGAATGTGTGGATTTCTCTCGGAAGTAGGAACGGACTCGGGTTCGCAAACGGACAGCCTTTCCAACATAAATAACAGTGCCATCCGAGGCTTTCATTAGATAAACGCCTGGGACATTCGGAAGAGATTGCCATAATTCAGGGGCGGTATTACCGAGTTGTTCTGGTTTCATTTTTTTTAGTTTTCAAGGCGTTAGTGATAAATTAGAATTTCTCATATACCGTTCGATAGATTTCCCTGCCCTCCAAGGTATACTTCATCTCAAAATTCGTCGCAATATCCCGATCTGGACCGAGGTGCTTCGCAATATGACGCAAAGCATCCACTTGTGAAAGCCGCTCTTGAATCTCCCAGAAATACGCTTCATAATCCGTTGCGATATAAAGTCTACCACCATCCGATTTGAGCGTAGATGTCAACGCAGACAGAAATTCCTGATTCCGAAAGATTCGGCGTTTTCGCTGCCGCTTTTTGGGCCACGGATCGGGGAAATAGATATGATACGCCTGCACAGATGCCGTCGATACATACCGAGTCACAAAGTAGTTCGCATCTGTCCACGCGAGACGCACATTTGAGAAGGTGCCAGACGCTTTATCCACCTCAAAATGCCGCATGTACTTTTCAAACCGTTCCCGCGTCAATCCGACGTACTTCTGCGCACGCTCTATGCCGATGTAGTTAACCTGCGGATGCCGTTTCGACGCTTCAAGTAGGAAACGTCCTTTACCGAATCCGATTTCTATTTCCACAGGATGTGGATTCCCGAAGAACGCCTCCCAATCAATAGGCGCGACTACCTCGCTGAGTGGGATAATACGTTCGGTTACAATGTCAATTATCTGGGAGTGAACAGTCGTATTCTGATAGTAGAGGTCGTTGTAGTCGGGATTTTCACGCATAAGGCACCTAAGGGACAAGCCAATGACTATTCCGACAGAAATTTGTGAAGATGGGTTTTAACCAAATTATCCTGCGGCTGATACCCCAACACTTCGACCGCACCGCTTATATCAAGGTAGCTCTGCTGATACCCATCGGAATTCGCGGAGCGTCCATAAGTAACCAAGTATTTGACGGGTCCATCGTAATCCACAGCCAATCCAAAAAGTTGTACGCAGTCTCGAGGTGTTAGCAGTGTGCTACAGTGGCGGATTCCACTCGGTTCATAAGTGCCACTGAAAGTCCCGATTCGGATGCTGATGAACCGCATATCGTGTGCATCAACGAGATAGCGTCCTGCAATCTCTGCCATCCCCTTCATCGCACCGTACCAACTATCAGGACGAAACTGATCACCGGTAGAGAACCGGGGTGGCGAATTCAACCGTTCATTCCATCCTGAAACGTGATTCGTACTCGCATAAATAATCTTTTGGACACCTTGCTCGCGTGCCGCCTCAAACAGGGTCATAGATGCACCGATGTCGCTCACTTCACTCGGATTCTTTCCAAGTGAGTCCTGACGGATGTAAGCCAGATGCACCAAAACATCTTGATCCTGACACAATTCTTTCATCGCAGGGTAGTCGCGAATATCTGCCATCGCCACGCGCGACGCCGCCTGCGCAATGGGATTAATATCCATCAACGTTAGCGTGTAGGTATCCTGTTTTTCCCATGCCTGCCAGAGCGCCGTACCGACTTGACCAGCCGCACCTGTAATAAGTACACGTTGTTTCATCAATCTTCCTTCGCTTAAAACTCAGGATTTACGCAAAATTGAACTGAAACTGCTATCTTTAGACAGCAAAGACGTTTACCCCGTGGGATCAGTGCGGTTAGGAAACCGCACCTACCAGTCTTTTAGTGCGCAAGTCCTAAAACTATTTTCCGTTTTCAGCATCCAACGCCGCCATAATATCGGCATGCACCACTTTTGGATCAACCACCTGTTGGACATAGAACCGGTCGACTGCCTGTCCACCTAAACCTGAGCACTTGCACATCTCAACATTTAGACCGAGTTTGGCAAGAATACCGCTGAAGTAATGCAAAAATCCGACCTTTTCTTCACCAACGACAACAATCTCCGTATAACTCCGCGTCGTCTCAACACTCACTTCATCAACCTGCCACGTCTCACTCATATTTACGTAGTGTCTATCAAAAACCTCCTCAAGCGTCACTTCCTGTGCGAGTAGACTGCGAATGTCAAAATCCAGATCGCGTTTGAGTTCCTCATCAAGGGGCATCGGCTCCCCCCTATGATGCGGCGGTTGATGCACGAGCCGATAGATTTCCAGTTCAACGTGGGTATCTTGCTTCGTGTAGACGCGCGCGTCTTGGACATCTATACCGTTGGCGAAGAAGAGTCCGCTCACTGTGTGCAATTTTCCGATCCGACTCGGACTACACAGATGGAGCTCCGTAAACCCGGGTCGGTCAACAAACTGAACAACCCCCGTGCTCGGCGTACCTTCTGCCTCCAGCGTCGCGCTCTCAATTTGCGTCGTCATCTTTATATGCATCGCGATCTCTTCAGGAGAAACACTAATACGATAGGAAACCGGCATGTGGTGTAGAAATTGTTGGAACTCTTCCACAGGTGCGAAAGCACCCCACTGTGTTTCTTCCTGTCCAACAAAGCGGGTCCGGGCGGCTTCGTATAAACTCTTTAGGTTATGTTTAACGACATGACTGAAGTTCTGTGAACCGTTGGCTTTGGAATCACAATACGTCAGTAGATAGAGTGCAGTTAAACGCTCCAGAGAGTTCACCTTTTTACAAAATTCGGAGATCGTCCTTTCATCCCAATGATGATACCGTGCCAAATCTATCATCTCCAAGTGTTCTCGGATGAGGAAGCAAATGTCATCTGTCTGCTGTGAGTTGAAGCCGAATTCCGGGGCGATCCGTTCCGCTTTCTCTGCCCCCGTCGCTGGATGTGTCGGATCGGGTTTATCTATATCGTGCAGGAAAAGTGCCATATAGAGCGGCGTTGGATCCGAAAGGGAACGAAACGCTGCATTAAGATCTTCCAATTCAGAAGCCGGTGATGGCGACATCGGCGAGCCAAATTTGGCACCCCCAAACGGACTACTCGGCTCTGTCGCACGGATTTCATCAAGATGCCCAATCGCAACGAGCGTATGTTTTCCGACTGTATACGGATCCAGACTCCGTTCGCTTCGGGTCATCATCGCCTTTTCAAAGAGTTCACCACCTTCACCCAGACACGACAGAATATTAAGTCGGTGTAGACGGGTCAAGGTCTTCTCAACTTCTCCGGGTGTGTTGATCAATTCTACCATCTGCTTCTGGAAAGAACGCCAATCAAACGCATGAACATATCGAGAAATAAATGTAGAAAGAGACGCATCAATCTCAAAGTCGTACTGTTGGAAGTAGGTGAACAGCTGAAAAAGTTCGTTCGTATCCAACTCACCGAAGTTATTGTCCATGCAATACAACATATCCGTTCTGACAGCAAGCACATCCGAGATCGGAATCCCGTTTGCTAACATCTTCCGGATGAGAAGTTCACCCTTGAAATGGAGATATTTTGCTTTCGCATAATACACCGCCATGAACGCATAACGTCCCTCGTCCGTTTCATCTGTGAATCCGAGGACCCGAGCGACTTCCGTCTGAAGAGCGTCCCCCTTTTCAGGGTGATAGGAGAGATCATCATGGGGTGCGTCGGCGAGTACATGCAGAAGATTTCGGACTTTAAACACAAAATCGAGAGACGGGATGAGCTGCTCGTCAGCGTATCGCTCGTAGAGATCCGGAATAGATGTAAAGTCTGGGAGTCCACATATCCAGAGTGCGTATTGAAGCGTGCGTAATCCGCCGCGTCCAGTCTTCACATTCGGTTGGTTCAGATAGATTGTGTCCTCAGATGCCTTGAACGCATCCGCTTTTGATTTCAGTAAGTCCAGCACGAGAGAAATATCCGACTTCTCAGAGCGGACAGCTCTCCGAAATTGTTCTGTCAGTTCCGCATTGCCCGCAATAAACCGCATATCAATCAAGGCAGTCATATCCTGATAGTTCCACTTCGCTATATCTGCGAGCGGACGGTAAATAAAACTAAACTCAAACCCCGGAATCACTGAATGGAGACTGTCAAAAAAGTCGTAGAACCATCGGATCAGTTCAAGTGTACTCTCATCGTAAATATCCTCTAAGTCCACAGAAGAGGTGTATACAACGTCAACATCCGAAAAATAGCAGAGCTCATTTCTACCATAACTGCCAACACCGTAAAGTGCGACATCCGGCAACCATTCCTCTAATCCTGCCTCTAAGTCATCCGTATCAACATCAGGAAGCATCTTTAGAACTTCAATCTGCTTCTGATATTCATCCCGAATCTGAAAGGAGGCTACCTCGTAAACCTTCTGAATAACCGCATCCCACATCGCAGCGTGGGCTTTACAAGCCGCGAACCCGGTTTCGCCCTCCAAGATTCGTGCTTTCAGTTGTTCCCGTTCGGATTGAATGAAAGCAGCTAATTGCTTCTGCAAATCCTCAAAAGGGACAGCCAGGTCTGGTACATAGCGATTGAGTTGTTTTTCGATCTGTCTATTTTCCATTTTCCTCTTGTCTCCGATGTATCAGAGCAATTCCCATTATTGCAGCACCCTCTTGAAATCACGAAGTGAATAAGGGTTTTCAATTAAGCCAATTATATTCCAAATACCGAAAAAAAACAAGCGCGTTTTTATACACAGATGTTTCATGGTGGTGTTCCCGAGGATTTAGTGTCAAAAATTTTCCACAAGCTCAAAAAACAGAGACATTCAATTGTCAAGCAATTTCCGCAAGGATGCCCGGATTTAGTCCGCGGATAGACTAAATCCGTTCCTTGTATTACATTTCCATTCCTTGTATTACATTCTTGTTCGGGCCAGCGTGTGGCACTCCGAATAAATTCGGGCATCCAGAGGAGAGGTCCCCTTTAAGGAAGCGGACTTATTTCGTAAAATTGAATGTCTCTGCTAAAAAAAAAGATTGGTATTTGTGCAAATTTGAGTATACTTACAACATGAGTTCGGAAATTTAGACCACTCTCTAAATCGCAAACGCCCTCCTAATGTAGCCCACTCTGTCCATCATGTATGCGATCCCAATCATCCGGTTCACCGTCAGGATGCACGATGGTATGGCTATGTGAACTGCCGCCGTGGGTATGCGTAAAGGTGTGTGCGTGCCTACCCGCAGGGCTACCGGCTGCAACCCATGCCCGATATTCGTCAGATTCGCCTGGTGTCCCTTGTCCGTGAAAACCATCATGTATCCGATCCCAATTATCCTCTTCGCCATCGGCATGCGTGAAGGTATGGCTGTGCGTACTGCCATCGTGGGTATGTGTAAAGGTGTGCTGATGGTATCCTACAGGTGCAGTATTCGGTGTTTGCACAGGATTATTGGGTTGATTGGTTTCAGTTTCAGTTTGGTACTCATCTTCATATTCATAGGTTTCTATCGTTTCCTCTACCGCGAGAGCAACTGCTTCAGCGTCGTAGTTTTCAGAAGTTGTGCCTTCAGGCAGCGCAGCGATAACATGATTGACAAGAGTATCTATATCAACTTCACGGTCTATATATTCTGTAGTAAATACTTCAACAATCGTTTCAACTTCTATGATTTTCTCAACTTCGACAACCTTCTCGACTTCGACGACCTTCTCAACAATAACCTCTACGAGTACCTCTACCGGCACTTCGACGACCTTCTCTGCAATGAAACCACACAGCATCGGAATCCCAGCAACACGCAGGCACTGAAGTTCAACCCGTTCAAACCCCGAAACTTCATTGGTCGTAAATATACGTTTGTATGGGGTTATTTCGCAGCCAAGCCACATCCCACACAAGAGTCCCAATAGGAAGAAAGCAATGAACCGACGAAGTATCCAGCCATAGTTAATACCGGTTAAATCTTTGAATTGATAATAATAAACATCGATTAAGTTTCTCACTGTAGTCCTCCTAAAATCTCAGCCCAACCTTTCTACATCATTCTAACCACAACAATCGCCAGAGCAATTCCCGCAACATACATTGCGATGAAAAAGCCAATCTAAAAAATATGTCTCATTGGAAAATCTCTCCTTCTGCTGTCGAAATCTCTTCTGCTGACCATTGCTCTAATAGCCTGAAATCGCTGCATCTAATTCTGCGTTTACAAGCAACCCAAAGACGGTGCGCTCAGATACACCTAAGTCGACTCGTGACGTTCGGGATAATGAACAGCAGCACACTCTATTATTATTTTTCCACTTTATTAGGTAAGACTCTCAAACTATTTATGAAACATATCTTAGTTACTATAATACAATTTAAAATATATTTTTTATATAAAATTTTAAAGTCTTTTTATAACTATATGAAGTTTCAGAAAATATTTCGGTAATTGACGGGAAACCATGCATGGTTTCCCTACTACAAACCGATGAAAAACAAGATGCCTTCATAAAAATTGTTATCGGTTTACCCTATTTTTCCTTGACACACTTTTGTAAGGTTGCTAACATGCAAAATCGGGGGATTTGAACATGAGGGACACTAAATATCGTGTAGCCATCATCGGCTGTGGACGGATGGGTCAAAACTACGCAGAGGCATATACCACCTATCCCGACACAGAGATTGTCGCAATCGTCGACACCAATGCAGAACGGCGAAAGGTCCTCGGCACGCGCTTCAACGTTGCTGCACTCTACCCAGATGTAGAAACACTATTGGCAAATAACGCCCCAGACATTGCCGTTGTTGTCACACCCACGAAATACATGAAAGACACCGTCCTCGCCTGTGTTGAAGCCGGTGTTAAAGGCATCTCCACGGAAAAACCCATCGCTGGTTGTCTCGAAGATGCAGATGCGATGGTCGAAGCGTGCAGTGAACGAGGTGTGGTATTCGCTGGCGGTAACCTGCAACGCGCAATGAACGAAGTCCAGGAAGCAGCATCTCGACTACACAACGGTGAATTCGGGAATATCCGAGGCGCGAGCGTTCACGGATTCGGCGGCGAAATCTCTGGGGGTGGCTGTCAACATATCTCCGTACTGCGGTTGTTCACCAATGCGGAGGTCGAGGAAGTTATCGCGTGGGGCACACCTTTAGAAGCCCTGAAAGCAGAAACCGACGAAGGCTTAATCATCAATGGGTGCTTCCAACTGAGCAATGGCATTGAATGCAGCGTCTTCGGGACACCAACCCCCTGTCGCGGCGTAGATGTCTGGACAGATGAATGCCTCGTCCGATGGGATTGGAACCCTCCGGAGATTTTCAAAGGCTTTGATCGGCACGGCAATCGTATCCGGCTTGAACCTAACTACAGCCCCTACCCGTGGAGTGAATTTAGTTATCTTACCGGTTCAATTCGCTCCTTTTTGGCTGCCGTTGATGGCGATGGCTGTCCATGGATTACCGGTGCGGATCTCCGACAGGCACTGGAGGTTGCAATCGCTGCAAAACTCTCCGCAACCCAAAACAGCGTTCCTATCAAACTCCCACTGGCAGACAGATCTTTAGCACTCTACCCGCGTCCCTACCGATGGCTCGGTGGTGACGTAACAGGTAGACCGCAAAGTCCCGAAGAAGCAACAGGGAAAAATTGAGAGCGAATTAATTTCTTCAACATCAGGTTTTAGAGAAGGGGAAACCAGCAATGAACGAAGATCAGAAATATCTATTCGATTTGACCGGATACCTCATTATCGAAAATGCCTTAACAGCCGAAGAAGTCGCAGCATGTAACGCCGCCATTGACCATCATATTGAGGCACTGAGAGAACGCGACAGTTCATTAGCAGGTGGGTCGCCAGCACTCACTGGCACAGCGCATCGCATGGATATGGGGGGCATGCTTGCATGGGAAAAACCTTGGTGCGAACCTTTCCGCAACCTGCTCGTGCATCCGAAGATTAAACCCCACCTTGAAGAGGTTTTAGGTACACAATACCGACTCGACCACGGGCCCGGATTGATCGCCATGGAAAAAGGCACAGAAGGCGGGACATTACACGGTGGCGGGATCGAACGTCCTAACTTCTCGGAAGCCTATTTCTTCAAATACGGACGGATATACACGGGTTTGACTGTTGTGGAATACATGCTCGCCGACGAAGGTCCCGGAGATGGCGGATTAGCCATTATTCCCGGAAGCCACAAGGCAAATCTCCCCTGCCCAAGCAGTATGAAACGATATGAGCAATACCAGAAGCACGTCGTCGAAGTTAACGTCAAGGCAGGCGATGCCGTAATTTTCACAGAAACACTGACGCACGGCACACTCCCGTGGAAGGGGAACTATCAACGACGGGCACTCCTCTATAAATTCAGCCCCGGATTCCAAGCTTACAGCGCAGGGGCACATCAAATCTCATATCCGGATTACATTGAGGATATGTCCCTTGAACAGCGCGAGGTCATGGAGGCACCCCATCTCCGACGCTAATCAGAAAGGAGCAAACCATGTCAAAACTACGAGTGGCTGTTATCGGTTGCGGCGGTAGAGGTCGCGGCCACATGAAGATCCTCTCAGAATTCGACGACACAGACCTTGTCGCCGTTTGCGATCCGATTGAAGCAGCACGCAATAACGCTGGGGAAATGTTCAATGTCTCCGCACGCTACGAGAGCATTGAGGCACTATTGGACAGTGAGACCTTAGACGCTATCTTTGTCGCTACACCCGCACACCTCAACGGTGAGGCGGCACTCCCTTGCTTTGAACGCGGTGTTCACACCCTCTTGGAAAAACCGCCGGGCATGAGCGTTGCAGAAACGACTGGATTGCGCGATGCAGCGACACGGACAGGTGCCAAAGGAATGGTGGGCTGGAACCGTCGCTTTCATCCGATTATCGTTGAAGCCAAACGGCAGGTCACCGCACGAGGACCCGTCACACAAATCGTCGGGGAATTCCATAAGAGCATCACGCAATTGGCACGAGGGGGCAGATTCCCTGAACACCTGATGGACAATATGTTTCTGGAGACCCCCATTCACGCCCTCGATGCCATCCGCGCTATCGCTGAAGCCGAGGTTCAAGAAGTCCATAGCGTTGTCCGACGAACAATCTCCGATTACAAAGATGTCCACGCCGCGCTTATCCTCTTTGACAATGGCTGCGTCGCCCAACACATCGCCAACTATACCACCAATGCTCGCCTTGAACGCTACGAAATTCACGGTAGAGACATCTCCGCCTATCTTGAAGGAGTCTCCCAAGGCACCGTTTTCTGCGACGGTAGCCAACACAAAATCACCAACGCAGGCACCGGCGGCACTGTTGAACAAAACAGGTATTTTCTCGATTGCGTCAAATCCGATACGCCTGTCTCGTTCCCAGCTGCGAACCTTGGCGAGGCTGTCAAAACCATGGAACTCTGCGAAGCAATCCTGAGTGGACTCCGCTAATTAACCCGTAGGAACGCAAACATGTTGACACTAAACGAACGCTTTGAAGCGTATAAAAAAGATGGATTCACAGTCTTCGAGAAGGTATTTGACGAACCACAGATGCAAAGTTGGCGGGAGAAGCATGCCGAACTCTCCGCAGCCAACGACGGACAAACATGGTTTGGGAACACGCTCGAACTCGCTCCTAAACTGATGTGGCCCGCTGTCTCGCATCCCACAATCCTTGCGTTTGTGGAAAAGGTGATGGGCCCCTTTGTGCAATTAGACAACCTCACGCTCGCTGCGTTTCCGTCAATTGAAAAAGAAAAAGCGGAAGGCAGAGCCTCCGGTTGGCACCGCGACCGGTGGGCGCATGTGCCGTATACCGACGCATATCACCGTCCGAACGCTATCAACGCTATCTCCTATCTGCAGGACTTAACAGACGAATTTGGACCGCTACGTGTCATCGTCGGTTCACACCGCAAGCCGATTACGATGGCAGATACGGAACGCGCAAAGCCGCATCCCGATGAAACGCTTATCCACATGAAAGCCGGTGATGTCGTCATTACACACAATGGACTCATTCACTCCGGTACACCGAACACCTCTGGGCAGTTACGCTATTTCTTCAGTATCTATTACAATCTGACATGGCTGAAACACACCGATCATCACACGGGTCCACATACACAACAACTGATTGAAGCAGCAAAAACCGCCAATAACCATCAACACATGCGACTCCTCGGTGTTGATGAACACCTACAACCGCGATGCAACTCCGGTTTCCTTCACGCCGACGAAGAACGCTGGGAAGAATGGGCAGCTGCCGACCGAGAAGCAATAAAGGAGGTATAACCGATGGCGAATCCGAGCGTCGTCCCCCCAACACTCAATGTCGAATTGGATCACCAGCTGCAACAAGAGGTCAACTTCTTCCTGAATTGGGGGTATCTCATCGTTGATAACGCTGCAACACCCGATCAGATTGAGGCACTGCGCGAGGCACTCGATGAAAGCTACGAGCGCAATGATAAAAATCAATTTATCGGTGAGCTGCTTGAGGAAGACGACAGGTTCGCGTTCTTACTCGACAATCCACCCGTCTTAAAGCGGATGGAAGCGATACTCGGCACCTGCGTCCAACTGCACAGCGCGACGGCACGTATCACCGAACCCGGAACGCCTGACCAAAACTGGCATCGCGACGGTCCGTGGCCCGTAGCGCCCAACGGAACACCTTACGGCAGTCTCCCGGCACAGATTAACTGTGGATACTATCTCGATGAAATTACTAATGATACCGGTCCGACCGTCATCCAACCCGGTAGCCATAGGGCACCGTTCCGTCCACCCCCGAGTCCTGTTGAACTTCCAGACGAAAAACGGGTACTCGTATCCCCAGGGCAAGCGGTCATGTTCGACGGTTGGACATGGCATCGAGGGGCTGCCAATACCTCTTCACAACGCCGACGGGTCTGTCTCATGTGCTATCAAAATGCATGGATGAAATCTCGTGAACCGTTTGACGGTCCCCGCGTCACAAAACTCCGAGAAGAGGGGACACCCCAACAGAAACTGCTGCTCGGTGCAATCCCAAAGTGGTAACGCCAAAGGAAAATCAAATGAATCTCGCTTACATTGTTATTGATACACTTCGCTACGACTACATCGGCGCAAACGGAAACGAGTGGATAGAGACACCCAACATTGATCGATTTGCCGCTAAAGCCTTGGCATTCGACTATGCCTTTTGTGCCAGTTTTCCGACAATCCCATATCGGACGGATGTCATCACTGGTCAATACGGCGCACCTATCCATCCGTGGAAACCGCTTCGGCACGAACGTCAAACGCTACCGTGGACGCTCGCAGAGAAGGGGTACGCCACGCAACTTATTCACGATACGCCGCATCTCGTCAACGGTGGACATAATTTCGACTGGCCCTTCCACGCTTGGACATTCGTTCGCGGCGCAGAAGTGGATAGAGACTGGATCACTGACACGGTCGTATGGCCCGACAACTGGACGCGCCAACCGCTCTTTGATTGCATCGACGACAAAGCCGCTGAATCCGGCATGCTCCGCAGCTACGCACGCGCCAATCGAAATCGTAAAAAACCGGAAGACTGGAACTGCGCCAGACTTTTTAACACTGCTGCGCAATTCCTCAAAGATAACGCCAAACGAGACAATTTCTTCCTCTGGATAGATTGCTTCGATCCCCACGAACCTTGGGACGCACCACTTGAATTCATGAAAAAATACGACACTCGTCCGGGTTACGACGGTCGTGTGGATCCACGCAGTCTCGGTGCACGTGGCAACGCACAACTCTCAGATGAAGCGAAACAACACATCAAAGCGCAATACGCCGCGAAAACAACATGGATGGATCACTGCTTCGGACAATTCCTTGACGCACTCGAATCCACTGGGCTTGACAAGAATACTGCTGTCATCTTTACTGCTGACCACGGTACAAACGTCGGTGAACGCGGTAGGTTTGGCAAAGGGCAACCCGTCCGTCAGCAGGAAACGCACGTCCCGCTCTTTATCCGACTTCCAGAAGGCGATACGGGCAAAAGCAACGTCATTGTGCAGCCTCAAGATTTCTTCCCGACGATTCTCAATATCTTGGGCGAGGCACGTCCTGACGGTATCGAAGGACACGACATCGTAACGCCTGCGCGCAACGGAGAATCTGGTGAAAGAGAACTCGCGCTTTCAGGCGGCAGCATTGAACGGTGGCAGAACGCCGCAGAAAATCCAAACATCAACCTCTTTACTATCTTCACCCGTGAGTGGAGCTTAGAGGTCGGGACGACACCTGAAAATTCAAAACTCGTCCGACTCGGTGAATTAGAGGACGTTTCCAGTGAACATCCGGATATCGTTACGAAACTTCATGCTGCCGCTGTTGATGAAATCGAACGCCGCGGCACAGATCCGGCATTGATGGCATGGCTCCGTAGTGGCGGTGAAGCTGCATTTCCTACTGATGCTACCTACTGGAACGGTTACCCAGGACCCGCGGGCTACCGACCTTACTTCGGGAAGCTCTACACAGGCGAGTAAATTTTCCTTAACTACGGTAGGTGTGGTTCTCTAACCGCACCTCAAACCTTGACAACGCCTCAGACTTCTGATACCATATTAACAAAATCCGAGGCAAAATTATCCTTTAAGGAGAAAATCATGCCACAGACATACAAAGCCTGTCTCATCGGATGCGGACGCATGGGCGCAACCATTGACGACGAAGTTGCAGGCAGAGCCGATGCCTTTATATGGCAACCCTTCTCGCATGCAGCAGCAGCAGTCGCCTGTGAACGAACAGACCTCGTCGCTGTCTCCGATGTCTTCGCCGAAAAATCCGAAACCATCAGGCAACGCTACGGTGCCGAACGCGCCTATACAGACTACCAAGAGATGATCGAAAAAGAGAAACCCGACATCGTCTGTATTGCCACGCGTCCAGGTCCACATGCCGATATGACTGTCTTCGCTGCCGAAAACGGTGTCAAGGGCATCTACTGCGAAAAACCGCTCTGCTGCTCAATGGAAGAGGCAGACATCATGGTAGACATCGTCCAAAAACACGGGGTCAAATTCAACTACGGTACACAGCGTCGTTACATGCCGATCTATCGCAAAGTGCGTGAACTCGTCGATGCAGGCGAAATCGGTCGGGTCTTATGCTCCATCGCACAATACGGCGCGGGTTCTGCACTCTGGGGTTTGACCCACGCCGCCGATATGCTCCTTTTCCTCGCGGGTGATCCAGAGGTGGACTTTGTGCAAGGTGCGATTATATGCGAAGATTCAGATTGGGACGGTAATCGCCTCAACGCCGATCCGGGTATCGCTTGTGGTTACATCCGTTACGCCAACGGTGTCCACGGCTACAACACCGCAGGTACGGGACCCGAATACGAGGTCTGCGGCACGGAGGGCAAAATCCGCATTCAGAACAACAGCCGAGAAATCCAGTTCCGAAAAAAGGACGGGAGCTTCTTTGAAGAAGTACCGTTCCCAGAGACCTCTCGTGCCACTGGTACTGTCATGGGTATCACTGACATCGCTGAGGCACTCGACGAAGACCGTGAGACGAAGGGCCCCGTCCACCTTGCGCGACGCAGTCAAGAGACGCTCATGGGCATGATTGAATCGCATCGACTCGGTGGCAAGCATATCTCACTCCCGATGGAAAACCGTTCTCTCTACGTTACCAGAGACAACTGGTAATATTTTTCGTCCTGGTAGGCGCGCTTTCTAAGCGCGCCGAAAACACAATGAACTTAGAGACCCAAATCCAGCAATTCCGAGAAACCTTTTACAATGTCAAAGCCGAAGTCCAAAAGCGCATTGTCGGTCAAGACGCGATTATTGAAGGTGTTCTTTTCTGTCTACTCGCCAATGGACACGCCCTTCTTGAAGGTATCCCCGGCTTAGGCAAAACACAACTCATCTATACCCTCAGCGAAGCACTCAATCTCTCCTTCAAGCGTATCCAATTTACACCAGATATGATGCCATCGGACATCACAGGTACAACACTCCTCGTCGAAGACGAACACGGCAGAAGGCAGTTTGAGTTCCAAGAAGGCCCCGTTTTCTCGCAACTCATTCTCGCCGACGAAATCAACCGTGCCACACCCCGCACACAATCGGCACTCCTTGAGGCGATGCAAGAACGCACCGTCACCGTCGGACGCACCAGCCACACGTTAGAAGAGCCGTTCTGTGTTTTAGCGACACAAAATCCACTGGAAATGGAAGGCACCTATCCGCTCCCAGAGGCGCAACTCGATCGATTTTTGTTCAAACTTCTTATCGACTTCCCAAGTGAAGACGAGATCGTGGAAATCCTCCGCCGTACGACATCCGGCACTGACATCACGATAAATAAAGTGACGGATGCGGAAACGCTCAATGAGATGCGCCGACTTGTCCCGCAAGTCATCATTGCTGAGCATGTCGAACGCCACATCATCCGGCTTGTCCGCGCCACACACCCCGATTCCGAGGATGCCCCAGAGATTGTAAAACGTTATGTCCACCTCGGTGCCGGGATTCGGAGTGTGCAAGCGATAGCACTCACGGCTAAAATCAAGGCTCTCCTCGATGAACGCTACAACGTCGCTTTTACGGATATTGATGCCGTGCTGCTCCCCGCCCTCCGCCACCGTATTCTCCTTAACTTTGAAGGTCAAGGCGAAGGTATTGAACCTGCTGCTATTGTCAATGAAGTCCGCGATACGATCACCCCAACGCCGTAATCCTTCCTATTTTGCTATTATCAAAAACATCGGAAAATGACAATACAGAATTCCATATTGTCAAAAATACCCAAAAATGATAATATAAAATTCTATATTATCAAAAATAGGTGAAAATGAGAATATGAAAGACTTTATAGCAGGCAAATACAGACAACAACGAGAATATAGAAACTTCACGCCCTCCTTCGTGAATCGTCAGTTTGTTTGGGAAAACCCACAGATAGATGTTCTCCTAGAAAAGGCAGAGCAGCTTTTGGATGAACTAAACGTCCACGCGGACTCCGTACCGGATGTAGAATCTTTTATCAAAATGAGTGTTTTAAAAGAAGCAATAGACTCCAATCGGATTGCAGGCACAAAGACTGAATTTGATGATATTGTCTTGCCACAAGAGGCGATTAACCCAGGAAAACGGGATGATTGGCAAGAAGCCCAGAATTATATTAAAGCGATGAATTTCGCTATATGCAAACTTCCCAAACTCCCACTTTCTATACACCTTTTGAAAGAGATTCACAAAATACTAGTTTCCGGTGTTCGGGGAAAAAATAGCGATCCTGGTAATATTCGTAGAAATCAAACACGGATTGTTGGTTCGTCGTTCTCTGATGTTCTTTTTATTCCACCTTCCGCAGAAAAAATTCCGGATCTTTTAAGCGACCTGGAAAAATTTTGGCACAATGAATGTCTACAGATTCCAGAACTGATTAAAATTGCCATCACTCATTATCAGTTTGAAACCATCCATCCATTTTTGGACGGAAATGGTAGGTGTGGAAGACTACTAATCGTTTTGCAACTCATTAACGCAAAAATTCTGAGAGTACCGGCACTCCATATGTCCACCTTTTTTGAGAAACACAAAGCTTCATATCACAAATCGCTTTCCATGGTGCACGAATCAAACGACTTAGAACAATGGATTGTGTTTTTCCTAGACGGAATCGTTAACACCGCTCAGCATGGACTTGAAACGTGCAAAACAATTATTGCCCTCCATGAGAAATATGAAAAGAAAATCTTACCTTTGAAATCTCGGATTAAAAACGCACAAAAATTACTCAATTTTATGTACTCTGAACCGACTGTTAGCGTAAATCTGGTTGTAAAGAAGCTTAATATGAACTACTCAACTGTAAATCGTCTCCTAAAATCGTTGGCAGAACTTGGTGTACTGAAGGAAACTACAGGCCACTCCCGTAATCGTCTTTTCACCTTGGAGAAATATCTGGCTCTCTTTAGGAGTTAGGCCCTGTATAAAAAATTTTAACACATCCCCGAAATTATGCCATAATACAACTACTCGGCAAATTGCTAAAGAAAATCATGGCAACGTGGGCAACCTAAACATATCTCATACCTAAGGGACATATCGGTTTAAAACGCAAAGAAATCCGTGACGGTAAAACAATAAAAGCGAATATCTCAACGGTGAAATAATCGTAACCTCCAAACCAAATTTTGCACATAATCTGATCACCACTAATGTCTCTGGCGAACCCCGAGATCACTCGAAAGACAACAGGTATGTTATCTTCCGTAATAACAAATGATAATATACCATATTGTCAAAAACAGACAAAAATGATAATATAAAATTCTATATTATCAAAAATATGGAAAAATGATAACATGAAAAACTTTACAGCAGGCACATACAGGCAACAGCAAAAATATAGAAGTTTTACGCCCTCCTTCGTAAACCGTCACTTTGCTTGGGAAAATCCACAGATAAACGTCCTTCTGGAACAAGCGCGGGGACTTTTAGGTGAATTAAACGCTTACGCGGAACTCATACCGGATGTCGATTTCTTTATTAAAATGAACGTCCGAAAAGAAGCAACGGATTCTAACCGAATTGAAGGCACAAAAACAGAACTTGATGATGTTATTCTACCAGAGGAAGAAATTAACCCAGAAAAGCGAGATGATTGGGAGGAAGTTCAGAATTACATTGAAGCCATGAATTTCGCGATAGCCAAACTGTCCGAACTTCCGCTTTGTATACGTCTCCTAAAGGAGGCACACAAGATATTGCTTTCCGGTGTTCGCGGGCAACACAGATCCCCTGGAGAAATTCGTAAAAGTCAAAACTGGATTGGTGGTTCATCGCCTTCAGATGCATTTTTCGTGCCACCTTCTGCAGAAGAAGTTCCAGATCTTTTAAGCGACCTTGAAAAATTTTGGCACAACGAATCGCTACAGATTCCAGAACTGATTAAAATTGCTATCACGCATTATCAGTTTGAAACCATTCATCCATTCCTTGATGGAAACGGTAGAAGTGGAAGGTTGTTAATTATCTTGCAACTCATTAATGCGAAAATGCTGAGAAAGCCTATCCTGTACATGTCCACATTTTTTGAGAAACATAGAGATTCATACTATGACTCACTCTCCATGGTGCGTAAATCAAACGATCTCGAACAATGGGTTACATTCTTCTTAAACGGCATCGTTGACACCGCTCAACACGGGCTCACGACCTTTAAAACGATTAGGGAACTCCGGCAGGAATATGAAGATAAAATCTTAACCTTGGGATCTCGGGCAAAAAATGCACAAGAATTGCTTCGTTTCATGTACTCTATGCCGATTGTCAACGTAAAATTAGTTGAAATAGGATTCGACATGAAATTTACAACTGCGAATAGACTTCTAAAATCTTTGACTGACCTCGGTATACTAAAGGAAATTACCGGCTTTTCCCGCAACCGTCTCTTTGTCTTAGAGAAATATCTGAATCTCTTTAGAAGTTAGCAGCGAATCATTAGCATTCTTCACCGCTTGCAGACGAGGCTCGCTCCCTCACTCGTCAGTTGCGCATTGCTAATTTCGAAAAAAGACTTGATACCTTTCAGGGAAAATGTTATACTTAGATAGTCAGGTATTGACACTGCAACGATAAATCTTAAACCTACAGCACAAAGGTAAAAAAGAATGGAATTCAGTTTTGTTACCGTTGCCCTCATAGACATCAGTGTGCTCGGCATCTGTATGATCACTCTCTGGTGGCTGAAAAAGCAGGTAGATCGCTATAAGGCGCGAAGTGAAGAATCAGAGGAACGTTACAATACACTTCAGGGGCAGCACAACGCATTGCAAGAAGCACATAATGCCCTTCAGGAACGTTACAATACACTTCAGGGGCAGCACAACGCATTGCAAGAAGCACATAATGCCCTTCAAGTGCAACACAACGCACTCTTAGAGGAATTTAAAACCTTTCAGAGTGCAGCAGACCGTCGATACAGCACCTTGCAGCAGGAACACAAAACTCTGACAGAGGAAAACGCAACCCTCCGATCCGCGGTCGATGCGCTCACCACAGAACAAAAAGCACTCCAAAGTGCCCACGACCGTTTGTCCGGACGACATGACGAACTCGTCGAAAGAGTCATGCCGGTCTTTGAAATACTGGCTCGTGAAAAACTCATGGAAATAAATGCCCGCAATCAGAACTGAGTGCAGCGGGTGTATTAAAAAATATGCAAGAATCCTTACGAAAACTGCAAGACTTACTTCAAAAACTATTCCGGGCAGATGCTGCTGACCTCGACTTTGGTATCTATCGCATTATTAACCACCGACGCGATCAACTCCAAAACTTCATTGATGAGGAACTTCCCGCGATCGTCAAAAATGCCCTCGACGAAAACAACGAAGCAGATACAGCGGAAAAAGAAATCGAATCTTTACGAGAGCAGATCCCTGAGGGGATGTTAGATGCAGACGACAATCCGATCAACGAGGCGTTTGCACAGGTTCCCGTTGTCAAGGATTACCTTGAAGCCAAAGAAAAACGCGGTGAAACACAAACTCGTGATCAGCGTGCAGATGTCGTTTTCAATCACCTCTATACCTTCTTCTCCCGTTACTATGATAACGGCGACTTCATCCCACGTAGACGCTACTCGCAAATCGAACGCTATGCCGTTCCCTACAACGGTGAAGAAGTCTATCTCCACTGGGCAAACCGCGACCAATATTATGTCAAAAGCGGCGAGCATTTCTCCACCTACAGATTCACATCTCAAGGCATCACAGTTACCTTTGACCTCCACGAAGTAGACGTTGAAAAAGATAACGTCAAAGGGATGAAACGCTTTTTTATTCCTCTATTTGCAGAAACAAAGTATGATTCAGAAACCGACGCGGTTTGTATTCCATTTGAATATCGACCACTCACTGATGACGAGAGACAGAATTACGGCAAACGAATCCAACAAGAGAAAATAAATGTAGAATCAAAAACGAAAATATTAGAACAGTTTAGCAACAATTCTAAAGTTCATGCTGCATTAGACCAATCTATAGGTACAAAAACTGCGCTTGAGAAACACTTTGAAGCCTACACACGCAGCAACACCGCAGACTTTTTCATCCACAAAGATCTCAAACAATTCCTCACCCGCGAACTCGATATCTACATCAAAAACGAAGTAATGCCGCTGTCTTCACTCATTTTTGATGATGTTAATTTTCAAGAGGATAGTTTAACGAAAGTGAATTGGATTGAAACAAGTAAACTCGTGCATTCCATTGCTTCCAAAATCATTGACTTTTTGGCACACATAGAGGAATTCCAAAAACGTCTCTGGCTCAAAAAGAAGTTTGTCCTCTCCACTGACTACTGCCTCACACTCGACCGCGTCCCAGAAGAATTTTATCCCGAGGTCGCAAAAAACAGCGGCCAACTCAATGAATGGAAAAACCTCTTTGCTATTCATGAAATAGATAATAACCTCATTGATGCTGACTACACCGAACCACTCTCTATTGACTTTCTCAAAGAAAATCCAAACCTTGTTTTGGATACCTGTCACTATGATTCCAACTTCAAAGATCGTCTTTTAGCACACTTTGACGACTTGGACAATGAAACGGATGGCATCCTCATTTATAGTGAAAATTTCCAAGCGTTAAATTTGCTGAAAAAAAATATGGCGAATCCATAAAAGCTATCTACATTGATCCGCCCTATAATACTAACGCATCTGCAATCCTATATAAGAATGACTATAAAGATTCTTCTTGGCTATCGTTGATGGTTGACCGGATCGAAGCTTCACAGAAGTTGTTAAAAACCAATGGTATTTTTTGTTCCGCTATTGATGACGTAGAGGGATCAAACCTCCGGCAGTTACTTCAGAATCTTTTTGAGAAAAAGAATGAACTTGGTATTGTTGCTGTCTGTTCCAACCCAGGTGGACGTAAAAGACCAAGAGGTTTTGCTCCCGCCCACGAATATGCTATGTTTTTTGGAATGACCGAAGCCTCACAAATCAGCCGTCTTGAATGGACAGAAAAACAACTTAAGAACTACAAAAACGTTGATGAAAAGGGATATCTTTTCCAATGGAGACCTCTTAGAAAATCTGGTGGACCTAATGCCCGACGATCTGCCAGACGTCGCTTGTTTTATCCAATCTTTGTTAAGAACAATCAAATCCGAATTCCCAAGATGGAATGGAATACGATATCTGAAGAATGGAGTCTTATAGAAACACCGATACCTGGAGAAACAATAGTTTGGCCAATTGACGAAAATAATCAAGAAATGACATGGAACTTTGAAATCAAAACACTCAAAGAAGAGCTAGCATTATCCAAGGTATCTGCGAAAACATACTCAAATGGTGATATTTCAATTCGCTTTAAACGTTTTCTAAACGAAGAAGGAACGCTGCCAACAACATGGTGGGGCAAAATAGAATATTCAGGCAATGAAAATGAGGAAAATCAAAACAAGAATAAAAAAGACAAGAAAAAAATGAAAACGCAAACATGGCAAAATACTCAGCAACATCACATGGAACTAATTTGCTAAAAGATATGCTTGGTGATAATGACTTCTCATTTCCTAAATCCATCCATCTCGTTGAGGATTGTCTCCGTGTTTCTTCCCTCAGGAAAAATGATACTGTGCTTGATTACTTTGGAGGCTCAGGCACCACCGCACATGCCACCATCAATCTTAATCGTGAAGATGAGGGTAATCGCAAATATATCCTCGTTGAGATGGGGCATCATTTTGACTCTGTTCTCAAACCGCGCGTCAAAAAAGCAGTTTATGCTGAAAAGTGGAAAGATGCAAAACCGGTTTCCCGTGAAAGCGGTCTCTCCCATATAATCAAACACCAACGTATTGAATCTTATGAAGATGCTCTCAACAACATTGAATTTGCCGAACGCGAAAATTATCTCTTTAACGAACCGCTACTCAGTTATCTATTTGGGAGCGAAACTCGCGAGAGTCCCACACTTCTGAACATTACCAAACTTCAAAACCCGTTTGACTATCAACTCAACATTGTCAAAGATATGCAGACACACACTCAAACTGTAGATTTACCCGAAACCTTCAACTACCTAATCGGTCTCACCGTCCAAACCCGAAACTGTTTGTGTGATAATGACAGACGTTACCTTATCTATCGCGGCACCGTCAAACAAAAAACCGTCGTCATCCTCTGGCGCGATACCAAAGGCTGGAAACAACAAGATTGGGAACGAGACTACCATTTTATTCAAGAGCATAACCTCACAGAAGGAGCAAACACGGTCTATGTCAACACCGACAGCATTGTCCCAGAAGCAGAATCTTTAGACCCACTTTTCAAGCAATTGATGTTTTTTATTCTGTAGCATAGGCTGTTAGCCTGTGCATTCCTAAGTATGCCGTCTTCAGAAAAAAATAAAAAGGTATCTGGAAAAATAAAGACACAAAAGATATGCCCAAAAATAGAACAACCCTCAGAAAACTTGATAACCACCTCACCCTTCACGGATGGCTCAATAGTCACTTCCAGTATAAAACTACGCGTGATCTTCTCAACGACGTGAAAAATGCGGACGAAGGATTCAATCCAGACGGACATTCTCCAATTTGCGAATTCCTCACCTCCCGTGCAGAATCAAATTCAGTAATTGAGCAAGCACTCCCAGTCTACGATGCCAACATCAAACGACACCTGTCCGCCATAAACAACAAACGCACACAGCCAATCGTCCTCCGCTATTTTCAATACCTTGCACTGCTCTATACCGAAATCTTCTTGGATTGGAAATTTAACAAACCCATGGAATTCCTACGCCAACTCAATGCCTTTGTCCAACATCGTAATGATGCAAGAGCACCCGGCGATGTTATGGATATTCCTTTCACAAAAACAGATATCGAAAAACTCGCCTTTTGGATGGCAACCGGTGCGGGCAAAACGCTCATCATGCACATCAACTATCACCAGTACCTTTACTACTGTAAAAAACCGTTAGACCATGTCGTCCTTATAACACCTAACGAAGACTTAAGCGAACAACATATACACGAACTCACAAACTCTGCCATCCGATGCGAACGTTTCAATCTTGAAGGCAACCGTTTAACACGCACGCACAACGCAGTACAAGTCATTGAAACCACAAAATTGGTGGAAGAAAAGAGAGGAGGAGGTGTGAGTGTTCCCGTTGAAGCGTTTGACGGAAACAATCTTGTCTTTGTGGACGAGGGACATAAAGGAGCAAGTAGTAACACGCAAGCCTGGCGTAGTTATCGTGACGACCTTGCCAAAACCGGTTTCACCTTTGAATATAGCGCGACCTTTGGACAAGCCCTTGCCGCCGCAAAAAATGCCGATCTTGTTGATGAATACGGGAAAGCGATTGCCTTTGATTACTCCTACCGATATTTCTACGACGACGGATACGGGAAGAACTTTCGCATCCTCAACGTCCGCGATGACGAAGAGACTCAGACCGAGACACTTCTCTTAGCCAATCTCCTTAGTTTCTATGAACAGCGACGCTATTTCAAGCAAAATACTGAGGATGTCCGCACCTACGGTTTAGACCCACCATTATGGGCATTTGTCGGCAACAACGTGAACGTCGCCCGTCAACAGGGCGCGCGTTCAGATGTTCTAAACGTCATCCGCTTTCTGCATCGTTTCCTGAAAAACGAGGAAAATTGGGCAACCGATATTATTGAGAAGATTCTCAATGGCAATTCCGGCTTATCCGATGATAACGGTACGGACATCTTCCACACTCGGCTCAATTACCTCCGAACTTTCGGTGAAATACCAAAAGACATCTATCACAGCATCCTCAACGAGGTCTTCCACACGAATACAAGCGGCGCACTGCATCTACAAGAGGTCCGAAATGCCCAAGGCGAGATTGCATTGAAAACCACGCATGGTAGGCATGAATTTGGACTCATCTATATCGGTGAAACCCCTGCATTCAAAAAACTCGTTCAAAAGGACAATGCGGGTATTGAAATGGATTCCGAAGATGAACTCACAGAAAGCCTTTTTAACAACATCAGCACTTTCGATAGTCCAATTAGCATCTTGATTGGGGCAAAAAAGTTCATTGAAGGCTGGGACAGTTGGCGCGTGACCACGATGGGACTACTAAATATCGGCAGACAGGAAGGATCTCAAATTATCCAACTCTTTGGCAGAGGGGTTCGTTTACGCGGCAAAGACATGAGTCTCAAACGCAGTGCAGCTCTTGACGGTCAACACCCACCCCATATCTCCTTACTGGAGACCTTAAATATCTTCTCTGTCCGTGCTAACTTCATGGCACAATTCCGGGACTATCTCATCCGTGAAGGTGTGCCATCCGAAGAACCTGTCCAACTGACAATTGAAATCAAGCGAAACGACGACTACATCGAAAAGCGTCTACTTCTGCCGAAAGTTGCCCCTTACCACGAAGGAGCAAAAGGGCAATGCGAACCCCTTAAAGTACTCACCGGCACAATTATCACCCATACCACCCAAAGTATTGACATCGTCGGCAGTAGTTCACAGCGCGGTATTCATACCGAACGCGCTGAAGGAGCACTTCCTACCTACATTCCAGAATCCAGCTTAGCACTTGTAGATTGGGAAAAAATTTACCTGCAACTTATTGAGTATAAACACGAAAAAGGATACTACAACCTCATCTTCGATACCACTATCCTCCGAGAAATCCTCAATCCGAACAAACCTGTCTATGAACTTACTGTCACCAATGAATCTGAAGTCATACCAAAATCAACAATAGAACTTGAACGTTTAGAGGAATTAGTCCTCACGCTCCTCCGAAAATACATCGCTAAATACTACCGAATCATTCAAAAACGCTGGAACAATGAGAGGATACGGTTACGCCGATTAGGCGAAGAATCCGAAGATGAGAAGAATTTCCCTGATTGGACTGTTTATGTTCCAAGAACTGAAGCACAAGAAGTTCAGCCACAAATTGAAAATCTCATGGAAAGCGAAGAGATATATGGACCCAGGCTAACTGTCCTACCGAATGTCTACAATGAACGACATCTCTATCAACCGCTTCTAACCAACGAAGAACATCTTTATCGATCCCTTTTAAGTATGGGTATGGGAAACAACTTATGGCGCACCACACCTCCTGCCTTGGAAGACAGCGAAAGAGACTTCGTAGAAGATTTAAATCGATACCTTCGTCAATATCATCAAAGACACCTCCGCCAGAAAGAGGTTTACCTTTTACGGAACCAGAGTCGTGGCAAAGGAGTTGGCTTCTATGAGAACGAAGGGTTCTACCCTGATTTTATCCTTTGGATTCTTGAGGGAGTTAAACAACGTGTCGTTTTTATTGAACCTCACGGGATGGTTCATGAAGACATTAATGAAGATAATGATAAACTTACCCTTTTCAAACGACTCCGGGATATCTCTTATGAACGATTTCGCGTTGAACACGTCCAAATGGACGCCTTTGTAATTTCGAGAACCAGCCTATCTGATCTCATAGGTAGATATCCAGATGAGGACAAAGACACCTTCGCAGAAAAATGGCACATTCTTTTTCGTACTGATGACCCCACCTACCTCGATCCAGTTTTCCAAGAATATATAGACTCGGAAATACACACGCATCTGCCATCCTAAAAATCTTGCAAATCCTGATTTGCGGCGTACTCGACCCCGGTTCATACCACACGGAGAACCTGAATACCCCGGTGAAGCCCACACGGGCTTCATACCGTTGATTTGGAATGCCCATAAGGCATTCATACCCGGGGAAGTCCATACGGACTTCATACCGTTGATTCTGATTCTGATTCATGCGAAGTGCATTCTGACAACTCACAACTAATTTTAACTTGACATCAGTTAGTAAAAATAGTATAATATGTCATAAGATTTTCCAAAGAGGTGAATATTGTATCAACTACAAAGTGCTGGCGCGCAAACCGACACAACATTTTCAGCCGACCACAGAAATTTCTTACTAACAGCCGATAGCCACAAAAAATGTTACACTTTCAGCCAAATTATTTTTTTCACAACAGAAAATCAGGAACGAAACATCAATAAACCCTTACAGGGACTGAGTTCTCTAACGTTACACACTGTACACAAAATGTTACACCAGTGTAACATTTTTAAGGCGAATCGCTCAAAAATATACCGTTAAGTTAAAACCATATTCACGTCCGTTTTTACACAGAGGCCCACTATTTTCATAGTAACCCTCCCAAAATCCCTAAAAGGAGAACCTGTCTAAACCCACGCCACCCGTGGCGTGACAAGGATAATTCCGAGAGATGAAAAATTCAGATTCATAGTAACAGCCAAAAAACAACCCTTTCATAGACAGCCTATAAACCCACGTCACACCTTGCTTCATAAGGGTTTTAAAGACACAATGTTCAAAACGTTACTATGAATACTATGAATACTATGAAATTCCGTTGCCATCAACTACAAATTGTGCTAAAATACCCATAGCATGAACCGACACGACTCAAAACACTCGCATAAAGAACTTAGTGGCTTGCTCGGAACACGTTTCAGCACAGATAACACTGTCCGAGATGCGCACGCACGCGATGCCTCCTATCACCGAGGTGCGCTGCCAGATGCCGTTGTTTTTCCGAAAACAAACGCTGAAGTCGCCGAAATCGTCAAAATCTGTGCGAAATATAAAATACCAATTATTCCTTACGGCACTGGCACTGGGGTCGAAGGTGCCGTTGTCGCAATGGAAGGCAGTCTCTGTATCGCACTCAATGAGATGAACCGCATTCTCCGCGTCAGTGCAGACGATAGAGATGCTACCGTTGAAGCGGGTGTAACGCGGCTGGAGCTGAACACACACCTTGCAGAGTTGGGGACACAACTCCACTTCTCCGTTGATCCTGGAGCAGATGCCTCTTTAGGTGGGATGGTGGCGACACGCGCCTCCGGTACGAGTGCCGTCCGATACGGCACGATGCTGGACAACGTCCTCGGCTTGACCCTTGTCACTGCCGATGGCACGATTGTCCATACCGGAAGCAGAGCGCGGAAATCTGCTGCAGGTTACGATCTCACACGTCTCTTTATCGGTTCAGAAGGAACATTGGGAATTATTACCGAAATCACGCTTAAATTGACACGGCTGCCCGAAGCAGTTGCGGCGGCTGTGTGTGCGTTTCCAAGTGTCGCTGCAGCAGTGGACACCGTTATCAAGTTGATGGATACTGGCATAAGTATCGCCCGTATCGAACTCTTAGATGAACTTCAGATGGATGCTGTCAACAGATACGCAGGGTTAGCTTATGAAGTCGCACCAACGCTGTTTTTTGAGTTTCACGGATCCGAGAACACCGTCGCAGAGAGTTCAGAGATGGCTGGTAAAATCGCAGCGGCATACGGTAGTGGAGACTTTCGATGGGCAACCGATGAAAATGAACGTAAGAGACTCTGGCAAGCCCGATACGATAGCTACTACGCAGCACTCAGCCGTCGTCCGGGTTCCGTTGGTTATGTAACCGATGCCTGCGTTCCGATTACCCGGCTCGCTGAATGTATTGCGAAAACAAAAGGACTGCTTGCACAATCAAGCCTTCCGGCAACAATGCTCGGACACGTTGGAGACGGAAATTTTCACGTCGTCTTCGCACTCGAACCCGACAACAAGGACGAATTGGCGGAAGCACAACAACTGAGTCATCAGATTGTAGACCTTGCCCTAAAAATGGACGGCACTTGTACGGGTGAACACGGTGTCGGGGTCGGTAAACGGAACGCCTTAGAGAAAGAACACGGAGAGGCAGTCGACTTAATGCGTGCCATCAAACACGCCTTAGATCCACAGAATTTAATGAACCCGGGTAAGATTTTCTTCTAAGCATGTTCCCAACAGCGCACGGAAAATAAAAGTATGCAAAACGACTGGAAAATTCTCATAACCGATTACGCATGGCCCTCCATCGAACCCGAACGACAGGTATTGGCTGAAATCGGAGCGGAACTCATCGCCGCAGAGACGGGTGACGAGGCGGAACTCTTACCCCTCGCACCGACGATGGATGGCATCCTGACCTGTTGGCAACCCGTTCGCGCGCCAGTCATCGCCGCCGCTGAAAAATGTCAAATTATCGGGCGTTGTGGTATTGGCCTCGATAACATCGACGTAGAAGCCGCTACGGAACACGGTATCGTTGTCACGAACGTCCCCGCCTACTGTATTGACGAGGTCTCCGACCATGCGATGGGACTATTGTTGGCGTGCGCCCGAAAAGTCTCACGTTTCAATCGGGCTACCCGGGACGGTATATGGGAGCAGAACATCGGACCAGCGATGTACAGACTCCGAGGCAAGACACTCGGTGTCGTCGGATTTGGACGGATTGCGCGATCCATTGTGCCAAAAGCGAAAGGGTTTGGACTGACAGTTAATGTATGTTCCCCACGTACCGATCCTGCGTTAATTCAGGAACACGGCGCGCAAAAGATCTCGTTTCCAGAGCTTCTCGCAATCTCAGATTTTATCACGATCCACACCCCCCTGACCCCAGAGACACGCTATATGTTTAGCTACGCTGAGTTTCGGGCGATGAAACCGACAGCCTACCTAATCAACACGGCACGTGGCGGTATCGTAGATACGACGGCACTCACCACCGCACTCCGTAACGCTGAAATCGCTGGCGCGGGGGTGGATGTCCTGGAAACAGAACCGCCTGAAGAAAATGAAGAACTCCTCACACTTGAGAACGCCATCGTCACACCGCACGCTGCTTTCATCTCAGAGGAATCGATTCTTGATCTGGAGGTCGCTGCTGCAACGTGCGTCGCAGAAGTCCTAACAGGAAAACTGCCAGAATCTATTGTGAACCCATCGGTGTTGGAACAACCCAACCTCCGAGCAAATTTTTGATGAACTGTTGAACCCAAAGTATAGCCTGCAACAACGGTGCAGGGTTTTTGCTTGGGTGTTTCTTCAGATATACGGAGATAAATATGAAATCACAGACCCACCCAAACGAACCGCAAGGTATAATTAAAAAACTCCCTGACGCAACAGGACATTTCGGACAATTCGGCGGCAGATACGTCCCCGAAACACTCATGCCCGCCCTTCTGGAACTCGAAGACGCATACATGAAACTCAAAGATAATCCCGACTTCCAAAAAGAGTTTCAGTACTACCTCCGTGAATACGTTGGACGACCCAACCCACTCTATTATGCCGAACATCTGACAGAGACGCTCGGCGGCGCAAAAATATATCTCAAACGAGAAGACCTCAACCATACAGGTGCACATAAAATCAACAGCGCAATCGGACAAATTCTCCTCGCACGCTGGATGGGCAAAAAACGCATTATCGCTGAGACGGGTGCCGGACAACACGGTGTCGCAACAGCCACCGTCGCCGCAAAGTTTGATATGGAATGCGAAGTCTACATGGGTGAAGAAGACATAGAACGTCAGTCACTCAACGTCTTTCGCATGCAGTTGATGGGAACAAAAGTAGTACCGGTTACTTCTGGGTCCCGAACCCTCAAAGATGCGATCAACGCCTGTTTCCGTGATTGGGTCACGAACGTCCGTACGACCTACATGCTCCTCGGTTCGGTGGTCGGTGCACATCCATACCCGATGATCGTCCGAGACTTTCAAGCCGTCATCGGTCAAGAAGCGAGAGCACAGATTTTAGAGGAAGAGGGAACTTTACCAGACTCCGTCGTCGCCTGTGTCGGTGGTGGAAGCAATTCACTGGGGATGTTCTATCCGTTTTATGCCGACGCATCCGTTCAACTTATCGGCGTAGAAGCCGCCGGTGAAAGCATCCGTAGCGGACGACACGCAGCACCTCTCACTGCAGGAAGCGTTGGCGTTTTTCACGGTGCAAAGTGCTACCTACTGCAAGAAGACGACGGTCAGATAACGCCTGCCCACTCAATCTCCGCCGGGTTAGACTATCCGGGTGTCGGACCGGAACATAGTTACTACCGTGAAAGCGGCAGAGCCGAATACGTTCCAATTACCGACCAAGAAGCAGTAGAGGGATTCCAGTTGCTGTCGGAAACAGAGGGTATCATTCCCGCATTAGAATCCGCACACGCCATCGCTTACCTCCGAGAACTTGCCCCTAAACTCGGTAAGGATAAAATCATTGTTGTTTGTCTCTCCGGACGTGGTGATAAAGATGTCTACACCATCGCAAGCGAATTGGGAATCAAGCTTTAGGAGCAAAAACTACAGAGCGGTGCCTGCCCTTTCTAATCAAGGCAATACTGCAATCGCTCAAAAACAACTTGTTATTTAACCATGATATATGTTATAATTTTTGTCGCTTAGCCCTCAAAAGAAACAGGGAGGTGACACCATGACCCGCGAGACCGTAGCCTCTGATCCAAGTCCGTCTCTAAAGCAAAAAGCCGATAAATTCATCAGATTGCTTCTACATCGAAGCGGGCCCGTTCGGAATTGGCGGTATATTCCAACATATCTGCTCCTGCGAAAGCTGAAATCGGAATCGGCAGAAATGCGTGCTTATGCGGCTGAAGGGTTAGGTGGTGTTGGCGATATTCATGCTGTCGCGCCCCTTATTAACGCCTTAGACGATAATAACTCAACCGTCCGTCGTTTCGCTATCTCCTCCCTCGGACATATCGGCGATGCCCGCGCCGTTGATGTCATCATACCATTTCTACAAGACGAAGAAGTCGATATGCGCTGCGCCGCTGCCGTCGCCCTCGGCGAATTAGGACTCAGTGAAGATAGATTCTCAACGCCACCCGTAGAGATAATAGAAGCACTCATAAACAGCATAACGGATACCGACAGAGGCGTTTGTTCTGCTGCCATCGTCGCCTTAGGTAGAATCGGCAATCCGCAAGCCATCTCTGCCCTCAATGCATTAGCGGAAAGCACAGACAGTGAATGGATTCGTCGCTACATTAGTGAAGCGTTGCATCAAATTGAGGAACAGAACGCCTAACTAAATTCTTAAAACTTTTCCTTGATTTTGGCTACTCGATTTGGTATAATATATGTTAAGTTTATTAGTGTGAAAGATCGGGTTTTTTATCCCAACATCCATCTATCTTCGAGAATTATGCACGAAAACCAAAACTTCAAATCCGGTTACGTTAGCATCATCGGCGCACCGAACGTCGGCAAATCTACGCTGCTCAACACCCTCTTGGGGCAGAAGTTAGCCATCGTCACCCCGAAACCACAAACGACTCGCAACCAGATTCGTGGGATTCTTACTACCGACACCCATCAAACTATTTTTGTCGATACCCCTGGATTAATGAACCCGAAATACCGTCTACAGAGCGAAATGGTCCGCACGGCGTATGGGGCTTTGGGGGATGCAGACGTTGTGCTTTTTGTCGTGGATGTCAAACGCCCGGACCCAGAAATCGAAGACAGAATCTTAAAACGTCTCCGGCGCACCAAATCGACAACAATTCTCGTTTTGAATAAGGTAGACCTCGTTCCAAAACCGAACCTACTTCCTCTTTTTGAAGACTACAACCAAAAATTTGAATTTGCGCAGATGATACCTATCTCCGCACTCACTGCTGACGGCGTTCCTGTTCTCCTTGCGCAGATTGAAAACTATCTACCGTTGGGACCGCTTTACTTTCCAGAAGATCAACTCAGCGATCTTCCCCAACGGTTTTTCATCGCCGAAACCGTTCGTGAGAAAATTATGCTCCTAACGCAACGCGAGATCCCTTATGCCTCCGCTGTGGTCATCGAAGAATTTGAAAAACGTCAGAGCAAAAAATCAGGCGAAATTATCTATATCCGCGCCATCGTCTACGCAGAACGGCAGACGCAGAAACAAATTATTATCGGCAAAGGTGGTAAACTCATCAAACGCGTCGGTGAACTCGCACGAACCGACATTGAAAACTTCTTAGATGCGCGCGTCTTCTTGGAAATCTACGTAACAGTCAAAGCCGACTGGCGCAAAGACGCACGTCAGATCAAAGAGTTGGGCGGTTTCATGGATATTTAACCGCGTTCTTCTGAATCCGGACTTACGCAGTTTTGACCATTCAAGAATTAACCAAAAACCTGCCTGAAACGAAATTCTGAGTGATTAGCGAGGAATTTGTCTTTGCTTTATATTGTGGAAGGCAGACCAGGAGCCAAATAGTAAAAAAAATGATAGAAGAGTCAATTCATGTCCAAGGCGCGCGAGAACACAACCTAAGAAACATCGATATCCAACTTCCGAAAGATAAGCTCATCGTCTTCACGGGTGTTAGTGGTTCCGGCAAATCTTCATTGGCAATTGACACCGTCTACGCCGAAGGACAACGACGCTATATCGAGTCTTTATCTGCGTATGCTCGGCAATTTCTGGGGCAGCTCGGAAAGCCGGACGTAGATGAAATCGTCGGCTTATCCCCGTCTATCGCTATCAGTCAGGGTTCAACGGGACATAACCCGCGCTCCACGGTCGCCACCGTGACCGAAATCTACGACTATCTGCGGGTCCTCTACGCCCGCGCCGGACAATTCCACTGTCCCGAATGTGGCAGCGAAGTCGGTTCACAAACCGCCTCAGACATTACCGAAACACTGCTTAACTACCCGCAACGTACAAGACTCATTATTTTAGCACCGATCTTCAGAGGTTCCCGCGGTGCGCATGAAAAAGAGATTGAAGATCTCCGAAGCGCGGGCTTTGCGCGGTTACGGGTTGATGGCGAAATACACGAACTTCGCCCAGGGTTCGCACTCAGTCGCAACCAACGACACGACATCGACCTCGTTGTTGATAGGATTATCATTAAAGACGGAATTGAACCTCGCGTTACCCAAGCCGTAAATGCTGCGCTCTTGCGTGGAGATGGCAGTATGCTCGTCCAAATCGTTCCCATTGAAGGCGAGAACTCACCATTTATGCCAGAAGAGGATGACCTCCTGTTTAGCGAGGATTACACCTGTTCGCACTGTCGGATTAGCTTCGTGAAACCAGAACCCCGCCACTTCTCTTTCAACAATCCTGATGGCATGTGTGAAGACTGTAGAGGCTTAGGAACACAGATGGGGATTTTACCAAAATTAATTATCGCAGACGATACACTCTCCATTACAGAAGGTGCTATCAGTCTGTGGGGGCCTCTCAACAAACGAGATCGTACCACAGAAAGATCCATAATCGAAGCAGTCGCAAGACATCTCGAATTCGACATCACAACACCGTGGAGAGACCTCACGCCAGAACAACAGCACGCTGTCCTCTATGGCACCGGGGACGACATCCTTACCATCACCACAACCGGGACAAACACAAGCAAAAGACGGAAACAACGACGGCGCTATCGTGCCCGCTTTCACGGTATCATCACAGCAGAAGAACAGAAATACCGCTTTGAAAACGAAGACGAAACCGATGAAGATGGCTTTCCTTATTACTTTGTAAAGATGTCGTGCCGAACCTGTGAGGGAACCCGACTTAACTCGTGGATCAAAGCTATAACGATAAATGATACATCTATCACCGATATTCTGGAGATGTCTATTCAGGGAGCGACCCAATTCTTCAACGAGTTGACACTGCCAGAACGCGAGGCATTCATCGCCGAAGAGCTTTTAAAGGAGATTCGTGGACGGCTCGGTTTCCTCATGGATGTCGGATTGGGATATTTGACGCTCGCACGCGCTGCCCCAACGCTCTCTGGTGGCGAAGCGCAGCGGATCCGACTCGCCAGTCAGGTAGGCGCGGGGCTACGCGATGTTACTTATGTCCTTGACGAACCGAGCATCGGCTTACATCCGCGCGACCATGCCGGACTTCTCACAACACTCCTCAATTTGCGGAATCAAGGTAACACCGTCATCGTCGTTGAACACGACGAGGCAACCATGCTCGTCGCCGATTGGATCGTTGACTTCGGACCCGGAGCAGGAATTAAGGGCGGAAAGGTGACCGATATGGGAACACCGGCGCAGTTCGTGAAAGAGAGCAATACATTGACTGCCCAATATCTCCGAGGCGACAAAGTGATTGTCCAACCAGAATCACGCCGGTCGACAGACGATAAGTGGGTGCAAATTTGCAACGCACGCCAAAATAATCTTAAAGACATCAACCCGAAAATACCGATCGGCACCCTCTGCTGTGTGACAGGTGTCAGCGGTTCTGGAAAGAGTTCCTTAATCCACGACATTCTTTACAATGCCCTCGCCCGCGATATGATGAAAGCAAAGACTGTCCCGGGTCAGTACGATAAAATTCAAGGGGTCGTCAAGGACAAAAACGTACCAGTCTCCGAGGTCATTGACAAAATTATTAACATCAACATGGCACCCATCGGACGGACACCGCGATCTAATGCCGCAACCTATACAAAGGTCTTTGATGCCATTCGGTCTCTCTACGCCGGTTTGCCAGACGCAAAACTGCGAGGCTACAAACCCGGACGCTTCAGTTTCAATGTCAGTGGCGGTAGATGTGAAGCCTGCAACGGCAACGGTGCGAAAAAAGTTGATATGGGACTCCTCTCTGATGTCTGGGTCGAGTGTGAGGTATGCGAGGGGAAACGTTTCAACAGTGAAACGCTTGCTATTCAATATAAGGGAAAAAATATTGCTGAAGTCCTTGAGATGGACATTGATACTGCGCTTACACATTTCGCAGATATCCCAAGGGTCGCAAGAGGGTTACAACTTCTTCACGATGTCGGTCTGGATTATATTAAACTCGGACAGCCCGCACCGACACTTTCCGGAGGTGAGGCACAACGCATTAAACTCTCAAGGGAACTCTCTAAACGCGGGACGGGTAAGACGCTTTATATCCTCGATGAACCCACGACCGGATTGCATTTTGACGATGTAAATAAACTCTTGACCATCCTTCATCGACTTGTAGACGACGGCAATACTGTCGTCGTCGTAGAGCATAACCTTGAGGTCGTCAACTCCGCAGATTACATTATCGACTTAGGACCAGAAGGCGGTGTTGGTGGCGGTGCTATCGTCGCCGTAGGTACGCCTGAAGAGATTGCTGAGATACCCGAATCTTACACCGGACAAGCACTTCGCGGTGATTTTGACATTTGGCGCGAGGCAAAGCAACGGCTCATGGAACCCGAACTTGCATACGCCTTCGGACAGGAGCAAGAAACACGAACAGCAATTGCAGTACAAGGTGCCACGGAAAACAACCTCAAAAACATTGACATCGATATTCCACATCGAAAAATGACGGCATTGACCGGTGTCAGCGGCTCTGGAAAGACCTCCCTCGCGCTTGATACGATTTATGCAGAGGGGCAACGTCGCTATATCGAAACGCTTAGCACGTATGCACGCCAGTTCATAGGGCAGATGGAAAAGCCGAAAGTCTCAAAAATTGAGGGACTCTCACCTGCCATCGCAATCTCGCATGCAAACGCCGGTCAAAACCCGCGCTCAACGGTCGCAACAATCACAGAAATACATGACGGACTCCGCACCCTTTATGCCAGATGGGGCAAGCCTTATTGTCCCGATTGCTTTGAAGTCGTCCGTCCACAGACTGCGGAAGAGATAACAGATAGGATATTTGAACTTGTTCCTGAACAGCGGGTTGATGTCCTCGCACCGCTTACCAACTTTATGATTGTTCCCAATAGTGAAACAGGGGCGTTAAGAGGCAAGATTATTGACATCAACGCCAATGAGTCCGCTTACGGTATCAAAGGACACGAGGATTATGCCGATGTCTTCCGACGCTTGCAAAGAGCCGGGTTCGTCCGCGTCCAAATTGATGGCGAGGTCCATCGACTCGACGAAGCACCCACACTGAGTCGAGGTATTCGCCATGAAATCTCTATTGTTATTGACCGCGTCGAGCTCGTTGATGAAGAAAAGAGCCGTTTCATGGAAGCGATCGAGTTGGCACTGCTCCAGAGCGGCGGGTTCGTGTTAGTGCAAGCCTATAGAGGCTTGCAGGACAATGAGGAAAGCAGTCGTGGAAAAACACCAGCACAACATTTCTTCAGCGAACATGCAATGTGTCCTTCTTGTGGAAACAACTTCGGGCAACTCACACCACGACATTTCTCCTTTAACAACAAAATAGGCGCGTGCGACTTCTGCGATGGACGCGGGCGGAACGTGCACCCGCCTTATGACGCCTGTAATCAATGTGACGGCACGCGTCTGAAACCTTTCCCGAGCTGTGTTATGTTTGAAGGAACAACCATCGCTGAATTGATGGAACTATCAATTACGGAAATCATTGAATTCTTTAACACACGACTGAAGCAGATTGAAGGGGAGGTCGCTTCTAATGGAACAGATGCTGATCGGAGCGATCTGTTGGTTGCAACAAGTGTGTCAACCTCAAGAGCAACACATCCGTCACTGCACGTGCATACTTCACCTGAGTTTGAAGCGGAAGTCTTGAGTCAAATCCAGATTCGACTCCAATTTCTGGAAGACATCGGTCTCGGCTATCTCGCACTCGACCGCGGGGCACCCACGCTCTCCGGGGGCGAAATGCGCAGAATCCAACTCGCAAGCCAACTCGGTAGTGGTCTTACGGGTGTAACCTACATCCTTGACGAACCGAGCATCGGCTTACATCCACGCGATCAAGAACGTCTTATCTCTGCGCTCAAGGAACTTCGCAATATCGGGAACAGCGTTCTCGTTGTTGAACACGACCGAGACACAATATTAGCCGCCGACCATGTGATTGACTTCGGTCCTCAAGCGGGCAAAGGTGGCGGCGAAATTATTGCCGTTGGCACACCGGACACCTTCACGAATAGTGTTACGCCAACACAAGAGATAAACAAAAAATCTTCTGTTAAATCGTTGACGCGCGCCTATCTCTCCAACGAAGTAGAGATCCCGGTGCCAGAAACCCGGCGCAAAGGCACCGGGAAACAATTGGCAATATATGGCGCGAAAACGAACAACCTCAAGGATATCAATGTAAAGATTCCATTCGGGACACTCACATGTGTAACCGGCGTTTCGGGATGCGGAAAGAGCTCGCTCGTTGAAGGTACGCTGAAACCGGCTCTCGAAAATCGCAGCTCCATCAGAACAAGTGAACCGAGAGATCAACGCTACGGCTACTATATGGCGGACGGGCACCGAGAACCGATTTATAACGACTACGGCTTACCGGCGTATAAAAGCATCCGAGGGGTTAGTCACATCAAACGTCTCATCAATGTAGATCAGAAGGCAATCGGTGAAACTCCCCGCTCCAACCCAGCAACCTATACCGACCTATTCACGAAGATCCGTGAACTCTTCGCGGAACAACACGACGCAAAAATGCGTGGATTCACCCGAGGCACCTTCAGTTTTAACCTCGCCGCTGGACAGTGTCACGTCTGTGAGGGACACCGTTTTAACCGCGTCGAGATGCACTTCCTCCCGGATGTGTGGATGCCGTGTGAGACGTGTAATAGCACAGGCTACAGTCCCGATACACTTGAGATCCGTTATCAAGGGAAAAACATCGCTGAAGTCTTGGATATGACGGTAGATGAGGCACTCGCGTTCTTCAGTGAAAATTCGCGGATATGCCGGACGCTCCAGATGTTGGCAGATGTTGGATTGGGCTACATCCAATTAGGGCAATCGGCAACGACGCTCTCCGGTGGCGAGGCACAACGCGTTAAGCTTGCGAAAGAATTAGCGCGTCGGCAGACGGGCTCAACGCTCTATATCATGGATGAACCGACGACGGGACTCCACTTCGACGACATCCAGAAACTCCTCAAGGTGCTGAACCGACTCGTCGATGCGGGCAATACGATTATCGCCGTTGAACACAACATCGACGTTATTAAATCGGCTGACTGGATTATCGACTTGGGACCGGAGAGTAGCAAAGGTGGTGGCGAAGTCGTAGCAATGGGGACCCCAGAGACGGTTGCGAAGATTCAGGAATCCCATACTGCCCGTTTCTTACGCGAGGTGCTGTAGGCGTGATCAAGCACAAGCTCCACCCTTTAGAGCAGGGCACTTGACTTGAGGATATACCAGATAAACACTAAACTGACACCAAGGAATCCTATTCCTAAGCCAATGGCGGTCCATCGCCACCTCCGAACCTCTTTGAGTTGCTGCTCTGCTATATTTCTCCACTTCTCTATTGTCTCTTGTAGATTCAGTATCGACGCGGTTTGACGCATATCAGGATTCCAACGTGCCACTCGACTTTCTAAACTCGCTCGCGGGATCTCGACGAACCAGTTATTGCGGCGGTTCTCGGAAAAAAACCAACTATCCGGATCAGTACTCGTCGCAATGATACCGAACTGCGTGTCAGTCGCAGAGAGTATACATTTCAGATGTTCACGTGCCTCTAACACAGCACGTTTCGTGCTCGGTACTTCACAGACGACAATAACAATGAAATAGTTGGTATCACAAACCACATAATCCGCAACACCGCTAACCCCGGGAACGCCGATTCGAAGTGGCAGATCTTTCAGGGTATCTTTGTCTGAGAACGGCAGCGTCGATAAGTAGTTGGTAACGGCTTGCTTTATGCGATCACGTAGCATCATAAATTCTTTAGAGCGTTGGTGCTAAGAGAATAAATACCTTATTACGGAAAAACAGGTTGTTTTCAAGGAATTCGCACAACCTGCAAAGCGAGCAATGAAAGTAAACTCCGATGGACCGCTTGGCGAACGCCCGAGCAACAGAAAGGAATCCTAACCCGCCGTTCGTTGAATCAGCGTACGGAGATAGCCTCAATATTATTTTGCTGACTGATTCCTGTACCACAAACTATAGTTATAAGAAGCCAATTTCTATAATAATTAAAATTAAAATCTAAAATATACTAAACATAACCATTATAAAGTATACGATATAAAAAAAAAAAAAGCAAATTATGTTCAAAAAATTGTTAATTTTCCTTGAAGAGCACCTAATACTTTAGAATTTTATCTGGTTTTTGTGAGAAAAGTTCTGTTTCCAAATACCACGAGGACCTTTTAAATTTGACTAAAACATGAACGACATGAGGAACCCCTGAAGCAATGGAGGACGACCGTAACGCCTCCGTTGTACAAAGGGCTTCCTTACTATTTCACAGCCCATTGTGCGCACAGATATCCTGTGGCACTTCAAGATTTGGAGGGGGCAGGGATTTCCTTTATGCCGATAGGGCGTGCCCATAGTGATGCGATTCAGGGCCATCCAAAAGCAATAAACACAGAACTCACCCGCCTTGTAGAGATTGGTGAAATTGTAAAAATTCGGCGAGGGGTCTACACACTGCCGAAAACATAGGGACATCTGCAGCCACCGAAAGACCCTGAATTCTCTTATTTTCCCCTTGACAAATTCTGGAATCTATGGAATTATAAATACCGTATCTATCAGAAACGTTGTATTTATCATGCGAATTCCAGACTATTATCAAATCTTAGAGGTCAAGCGGAATGCTACCGCTCCTGAAATAAAACGTGCCTTTCGGCGACTCGCAAAACGCTACCATCCCGATAAAAATCCGGAACAGATTGCCTTTGCTGAGCAGATGTTTCGCGAGGTGTGCAGGGCATACAACACCTTAAGAAATAAAAAACAGAAATCGGCTTACGATCGGACGCTACAGACGAGTGAACGTCAGCGAAAAGCACGTGAAGCATACCTCGAAAAACTCAGTAAACTCAATCAGAGCTACGCTAAGTTAGAACTCCTGCTCGAAGCTCTTCTCCATCAAAACTACGAAACTGGCATCTCTCTATATGAACAACTGTGTCATAACAGCCAAGAAACGGATAAAAAATGGCGTATCGACGATTTTCTGAGTTACGAAGAGAGTCGGGACTATGAATTCCTCATCGCTGAAGCATACCAGAACCTTGGATTCTCCAACGGCGATGCGTCTTCCACTTTCGAGCGACACCGAAAGATCAATCAGGCAATGTTGATGTACGAATCCCTCTTGTCCGCCGAAGCGAAACGCCCCTGTTTCAGACACTTTATCCGAGAAGTCAAAGAACGTCTCAAATTCATCTATCTCTATCATTTCAGCGTCGATGGATACGATCAAACGGTCCACATCCCACTCACTAAAATTCGCGCATTAAAACTCCCGAAACGCGAAACCGCATGGATGTACAAAAAAATCGCTGAGTTCTACCTGGAAATCGATCAACTCCCCGAAGCACGCACTGTTTTAAAAATGGCGTTTGAATTGCAACCTCGCCTTACGGGTGCTAAAAAGATTTGCAGAACTTTAAATATGGAAAACCGATAACCAATAACGTTTTAAGAGGAAAATAGGTATGCAAAAAGAAGTACGCTGGGAACGGATGTTCCCTGACGAATTAGAAGCAGCATTTGATGAATGTCCTGTTGTCTACTTCACTTACGGTCTGTGCGAACCACACGGTCCCCAAAACACTGTAGGATTGGATGCGCTCAAGGCACACGCCATCGCTTGTCGTACTGCCCAAACCCACGGTGGCATTGTTGCACCCCCGGACTACTGGCACATCCACGAACACGGGATGTACGCGAATTGGGCATATCGGAGTGTCGGCGAAGTGCGGAGCTGGCTGACGGCTATGCCAGCGTGGCAACACTTCAAAAACGTCTGCTACCACGTCCGCGCTGCTGATGCTCTCGGCTTTCACGCAGCCATCTTCCTCACAGGACACTACGGACCGAATTGGCAAGACCTCAAGACCCTCCTCTCTCTAATTCAACCGCACTTCGCCATGCGTCTCTATGGACTTCCGGACTTCGAGGCGAACACGCCTGGGTTTGACGGAAAAGGCAACGGCGGAGACCATGCCGGTAGGGTTGAAACATCACTCCTATGGGCATTAGAACCCGACTGTGTTGACATGTCACGCATGCCCGAAACTGATGCAGGCAGCCCGCATTTCGCTATGGGAGCAAATGCCTTTGAATCAGACAGACGCATCGGTGAACGAATGGTGAACGATGAAGTCGCATGGCTCGGACGAAAGATGCAGGAACTCTTGGATGCTTACGCAGCAGCGGCTCTTTCTGACCGTCAACCGGTAACCTTTGAAGAAGTCGAACGAATATGGGCAGAGACAGTGGCACCCGCCTTGAAAACTTTTGAGACAATGAAAGATCCAGATGAATCACCACCGGAAGATTCGCAATGGTTTCGACAGTGCAAGATTCCAGAACTCCTCTGACCGAACTGCAAGGAAGAATTAAAAAATGGAAACGAAAAACTCACAACTCGCCGAACTTTACCGAAAAGACGGATTTTTGACCGGTATCCCTATTTCCAATGAAACTGAAGCGACACAGCATAGACATGCCTACGATGCATTGGAAGCAGAAGTTGGCAAAGAGATATGTGAAATCGGTCTTATTGACTGGCACTTTGACCACCAATTTATTTGGGATCTCGCGACACATCCAAAGATTGTGGACGTTATTGAGGCACTTATCGGTCCTGATGTCATGTTATTAGCCACACACTTCTTCTGCAAATACGGACCGCGCGACAAGTTTGTGGCATGGCATCAGGATGTAACATATTGGGGGCTTGAACCACCCGACGCAATTACCGCTTGGTATGCGATAGATGACAGCGACCCCGGCAACGGTTGTATGCAGGTGATTCCCGGAAGCCATCAGCGCGGTATCCAAGAACACGGGACATCTGAACGGGCGGGCAACCTGTTAAGCATCAATCAGGAAGTCCCTGTCACCGAATCAGAAGCAGATAGTGCCGTTGACCTCGTGTTGAAAGCCGGAGAGATGTCCATCCATCACGGACAGATGATTCACGGCAGTCTACCGAACCACTCTACTCGACGGCGATGCGGTCTCACAATCCGCTATATTGATCCATCAGTGAAACAGGCAGAAGAAAACTCACTGAAACGGCCCTGGAAACCGATCCTATTGCGTGGTGAAGATCGATATCAGAACTTCACGACCGTGCCAAACCCGTTTCCAATAACCAACAACTAACAACTATGAGTACTCGTGTCTACGACGCAATCGTTATTGGTGCAGGTGGGATGGGCAGTGCAACCGCATACCATCTTGCCAAATCGGGGGCAGATGTCCTTGTCTTAGAACAGTTCCAGCGCGGACATAAGTTCGGCAGCTCACACGGAGAAACCCGGATTATCCGTTTCTTCTATGATAAGCCTTTCTACACCGAGTTGATGAAAACCGCATACTCCGAGTGGCGAGATCTCGAATCCGTATCGGGGAAACCGCTCCTCTTCATCACAGGGAGTGTCGGTATGGGCGCGAAGGGTAACCCCTACGGACGCGCCACAAAGCAAAGTTTAGATGCTGCAGGTGTTGAATCCGAGTTGTGGAACGGGACACAATTAGCAGATCGGTTTCCACAGTTTCAAGGCGTGAAGGATATGGATGTTCTCTGGCAGAAGGATACTGGTTTCCTCCGCGCCGCTGCGTGCACCGAGACACATCTACAACTGGCAGAAAAACACGGCGCAACGGTTCAAGAAGAGACCCCAGTAATCAAGGTTGACTGGCAGACAGGTGTTCCAACTGTTCAGACTCAAAACGATCAGTTTCAGGGAAAAAAAATCGTCGTGACGGCGGGAGCGTGGACGGGCACCCTTCTCGCAGAACTTAACCTTCCACTCACAGTTACAAGGCAACAAGTCTGCTACTACCAACCTACAAATATTGACCGTTTTCAGCCAGACCGGTTCCCAGTTTTCGTGGAATCAACAGTAGATGGAGAATTCATCTACGGGATTCCGGCTTTCGGCTCTTTTGATACGGGTGGTGGATTAAAAATCGCGCGTCACGGAAGGGGAGAGATTATCTCTCCTGATACGCGCGATCGCACACCCGATGCGGGTTACATTGCCCACATAGACGCTTACGTGCAAGAACGCATCCCAGAACTCGGAAAAGCCACACACGCCGAAGTTTGTCTCTACACTGAAACACCAGACGAAGACTTTATCATTGATACACACCCAGACTGCCCAGATGTGTTGATTGGGGCAGGTTTTTCGGGGCACGGTTTTAAGTTCTGTGCGCTCGTCGGACGCATCATGAGCGAACTTGTCCTTAACAGCGAGACTGATTTTGATATTCATCCATTCCGTATTGACCGTAAATATGAAATATCAACCGGTATTCCGAGGTTGCAAGGATGAGCAAACAGAAAAAACTGATTGTCGGTGCGATCTTTCTTGGTGTTGTTTTAATTCTAATCACGTTATTCTTGCTGCCACGAAAGTCGGACCTTACCCTCGAAGCCCCGGCACCACCGCGAGAAGTCACACCCGTGCCATTACCGCCACCCATCCCTTCAACTATTGTTGCGAAAGCAGACCTGCCAATACAAGATGTCAAACAATTAACAGAGTCCACCCTCAAAGACTATCTCAGTAAACCGATCAAGTGGAAAGATGGCATTATTGATGCCTCTATCAATTTACACCTCGATGCGCTGACAATGACAAGCACGGCTGATGGAACGGTATCAGTCCGAAGCCCGTTTCGATTCAACGGCTGGATACGCGTCTCAAAGGAAATTTTTGGGAAGGTCCTCGAAAAACGCGAAAATTTTGAAGGGAAAGCGACGGCATCGTTAACCCTCACACCAACACTTAATCCTGACTGGCGTATTACGGCAAAAACGACCTCCAACATCTCTATTCAGAAAGTAGAACTTGAAATTTTGGGGATTCCAGTCTCAGTTCGTAGGATTCTTACCGAATTGGTCAGAGAGAAAGTTCTTCCGAAATTAGAGGACCTCATCGTCAAACATATCACCAGTATAGATATAAAAACGCGAGTTGCGGGTTTATGGGCAAAACTCTACAAACCGATGGTCCTCAAACAAACGCCTCCAATCGTTCTTATCATGGAGCCGCTGGAAATTTTGGCAGAAAACCTATCAAGCGATGGAGAGATGCTCTACCTCAGCTTCGGTATAAAAACGTACATTCAAGCCAACATCGGAGAGACCTCAACCGATCCAGTCTCCCACGTGGGGCCCCACGCCGATTTGCCGAATATTCATTTCGTGGATTCACTCGAATCCGGCTACCATATCATCGCGCCAATCGACGTAACTTACACGACCATTGAAAACTTCGCCAAGCCGCATGTCGAAAAGACCCACAAACTCAAAGGCGTTGATACAGTCGTCGAAAATCTAACACTCTACGGTAGCGGTACGCAGCTGGCGGCAGGCGTTGGATTCAGCATGCCAACTTTCGGCGCAAACGGGCAGCTTTACATGCTCGGAACACCCGTGTATGAGGCAACTACAGCATCGCTTTCTGTCACCGAATTCGATTATTCTCTGACAACCCAAAACTTACTCTTAGAAATCGCTGAACATGTAGGCGAAGGGATTTTCCCAAATCTACGCACTACTGTTGAAGAGAAACTCCTCTTCCCTTTAGAAACAGAACTCACGACACTGCGTGACAAATTATCAGACGTTATCGCAGACCGTTCGATTGGTACTTATCTCCATTTGCACGGTACCGTAGATACCCTCACACCAGAGACGCTCTATCTTACACAGGAAGGTGTGCGTGTCCCCGTCCGTTTACAGGGTAATCTGACATGTGAAATTACCCTCAACGCCTCAAACGTCCCGTAATCCTGACTTCATCGGTAATTTTTAGGGCACCCGGTGCGGTTAGGAAACCGCACCTACCGCGCCTGCAGAAGATTAGAATTACTGATTTTTAGAGACGACCAGTGCGGTTAGGAAACCTCACTTCAGAGAAATGAGATTATATCCAGCTATATACCGCCGACCTCAGCACAAGACTCAACAGGGGCCAGAAGCATCCCATCAAAGCCTCACCCAACACCAAACCGATGAAAAACGGCACTGCTTTCCGATAGGCATTGATTCCGCCGAGTCGCAAGATAATCCACTTTGTCACCATCGCAATGAACAACGGAAACCAGATTACATCCGTCGTCCCCGGGGCGACACCAATTACATAGCCAGCCGGATGTAAGGGACACCACACAAAACGCGACCGCAAAAATATAATCCCCAAATTCGCTGCAAAGGCTAACCCTAACACCGAGGTTGCAAGCCAGTCTGTCGGCTTCGGGTTCACCAACCACGACGAAAGAAAGTTGTAGGTGTCCGCACCACCCGCATGGATCTGCTCCGAACCCGCGGCAACCCCTTCGCTATAAATCGCATACGGGTAGAGAATAAGTCCCGATAAGATACCCGCAAGACTCGCAATGACCAATACTCCGAACATTGTCCGGTTTCGGATACCTGTGCGCTCGGCAAGTTTGAACGCCTCTAATTGATCGGGCATTGGATGCGTACGGAAAGAGGCATAACTCGCGCCGCTGAGCCAATTCAACAACGAGAGCATTGTCAGATTTCCCGCTCGCAAACGTCGCGTGCCAAGCAGCGAAATTATCATATATTGCGGTGTTAGATAACCGATAGCGTGGATGGGTGGCCCCAGTTCTGCCCGCATTCGTGTCAACCCGACCACAATCAGAAGATAAACACATATAAAAATTGCAAACGCCCACAGCGTCATTCCGCTACGAACACAGAAAATTGCGAGGAGCAGGACACAGACGCCAAGCGTTATGATAGCACTCCGATGCGAGATTGCTTCAGCTCGCGACTCGGCACGATCTGGACGCACGACTTGTTTTAGCACAGATGTCAAGTGATGTCGGGCATGCCAGCACGCAATCGCGAGGAGTGCCAATAACGCCCCTGCCCCCTGCTCTCCTAAAAATGGGTAACCTTGTAATGTTGCTATACCTATCGCACTTCCGAATAGGAGCTGCATTTTCTTCATGAGATAGAAAAACGTACACGAAAACGCCAAATCCAAGGGTAAAATGAACGAGAACCCTATTAAATACGGATGGAAGCGGAGCGGTGTACTCCCCATCGCGTTCCACGGTTTCTGTGTAAAGTAGATATTAAGGTTATATTCTCTGACAGGAATGTGAGGAAGCACAGGAAAAAAGAATTGCAATCCGTTAAGTAGGTTTATGCCTACGGCTATCGCGAAACCGAACCAGAGCAACCGATTGAAAAAAATACGACGGTTGGTCGCAATCTCAAGAGGGATTTGGATAATTGGATAAGCGAGTTTCTCGTTTTCTATCCACTGCTTGCGGATAATAGAAGTCAAACACAAGAAGATCATCATCAAGAGAAAAATAACCACCGACCAAGAGAGTATCGGTACAATCCAATGCTGCACATACCCTTCTGTAAAAAAGTTGACCTCGCCTTCATAAAAATCGTTGACGGCCCTTGGGTCTTTCACCACAAGCCATTCGGGCAAATAATGGAAGAGCAATGCCTCCCAATCGTTCTCTGGGGTCGCGAAGCGAAACGCGTAAGGTATTAGTCCCATAAGGCGTGGCAGACAATCGTGTCCAGAAAACGCGCTGCCTACAGCGAGCATGCTGTAAACCACAAGCAGATCGCGCGGCTGTAGCGCGACCCGCGGAAAAATACGCTGGACCCCCATGTTCAGCAGCGTCATCATCAAAATGCCAAACATCACATTGACAGACATCGCAACCGTCGTCAGATGTGCGGTATGCCAGATCATCTCTACATACGCTATCCAGTAGCTATTCGCGATAATGAGAACCGTGCCAATGAATATCGCACGTTTCGCAATCCGCTGCGAGGAATGTCGGTCCGTATTTTGCATATCTTTAGGAGAAGGACGAAAGTAACTTAGTTTTTCAGTAGCCTTAGATGTCCATTCGCTGCTCACCAGTAACAGGTGGGGGACCCAAGCACCTAAAAACTAAATCGTTCTGGCGTATATTTTGGTTAGAAAACTTAGAATTGTAGGGCGAAATGGGTGTTAGCGTCTATCTTGCAAACTTCAACTTACCCTGCATTAAAATGTATTTTTTTCTATGCTATATCCATGATAATATGTTATACTAAATGTAGGTGGTTGTCAAGATTTTTATTGGATAGGCGAAACCTTTTGGCGAGAAATTATCAGGTTTCGTCATTGGCGTTGCCACTGCACTGTTTAACACAAATTTTTATATAGAGGTACCTTACGTTTTAAGGAAAATCGCATCTATCGTATAGAGAAAGAATAAGGAGAACTTGGAATGGAACTAACTTTTGAAAGAGATGATCTCCTGTATGCCCTACAGGTACTACAAGGCGTTGCGAGTGGACGGAATACCTTACCCATTCTTTCAAATGTTCTCATCCACGCGGAAGAGAACAGTATCGAATGTATGGCAACCGATCTTGAAATCGGTATCAGAATGAAGGTCGAAGGCACGGTTACAGAAGAGGGGGCAATTACCGTTTCTGCCAAAAAATTGGGCGATATCGTCAAAGAGCTTCCCAGTGACAAACCGATACATCTCGCAACTACTGCCAACGATCGCGTTGAGCTTACCTGCGGGGACGGTGTTTACAAAATTATCGGGATGCCCGATGAAGAGTTCCCACAACTTCCTTCTGTTGAAGGCAATGCTGTCGCTATCGGTGGAGAAACGTTGCGCGACGTTCTCCAAAAAACGGAATTCGCAGCCTCCACAGAGGAGGTCCGATACTTCTTAAACGGACTTTATTTTAACTTCCTTGATGACAAAACCGAAGTCGTCGCTACCGATGGCAAACGCCTCGCCCTTGCACACTGCGAACCCCTTAACTCACCGGGCGAAGCCAAGGGATTTATCGTCCCCCTTAAAGCCGTCCGAGAGATTGAACGGACGTTTGCGGAATCTGGCGAAGTTAATGTCTCTGTCTTTGAAAATCAAATCCTTTTTACCGACGGCGATGCCACCTTAACGACGCGACTGGTCGACGGCGAATATCCGAGTTATCAGAAAATCATCCCTGAAGCCAGCGAAGGCAGGACCACCGTCTCAAAGGAACATATCCTCCGTGCAACTCGGCGGGTCGCTGTGCTCTCAAACCCGAAAAACTTTTCAATCTCTTTAGAGATTGATACAGAACAGATTCGGGTCTCCGCGAAGACACCAGAATTAGGTGAAGCACACGAAACATTGCCGGTTGAGTCCAGCACTGGAACCGTCCGAATCGGTTTTGATGCACGGTTGCTGGTAGAGGCGTTCGCTCATATCGAAACCGAGTCTTTGTCAATTGAATTTTCAGGCGAGTTGAATCCTGTCCTTATTAAACCCGTTGGCACGGACAACTATCTCACCCTTATCATGCCGATGCGTTTGGAGCCTGCTTCGGCATAACTGACAGGATCGTTTTGGTAGGTTCTCCAAACATGACGCTGGTGCGGTTGCTACCGCACCAGTAGTCGGTCTATATTACTGTGCCAATCGCAATCAGGGTTACAACCCATCCTACGATTCGGACAAGACATTAATCCATCTCGACACCGGACATCTGCTCTAATGCCAACATCAAGGCTTGGGTCCCCAATCTACCGTGTCCTTGTGCTTGTACTGCCGTGTAAAGTTGATGGACCAACGCCAACCCGGGTAGACTCAGATTCATTTTGCGCGCCTCGTCCAAAGCGATGCTCATATCTTTGATAAAATGCTCTACAAAGAAACCGGGATCGAAGTTCCGTTGCAGCACCCGTGGTGCTAAGTTATCAAGGGACCAACACGCCGCTGCGCCACCGCTAATTGAGGACAACATCGTCTCCAAATCCAACCCAGCTTTATAGCCGTAAATCAGTCCTTCACAGACCCCGATCATTGTTCCAGAAATCGTAATCTGGTTACACATTTTGGTGTGTTGTCCGGCACCTGCGCCGCCTTGATGCACAATGTTCTTACCCATCGCTTCAAAGAGCGGCATCACAGCTTGCACAGCAGCCTCGTCTCCACCGACCATAATTGAAAGGCGTGCTTCCCGCGCCCCGACATCACCGCCTGAAACAGGCGCGTCCACCGATGAAACATCTTGTGCCTGCGCCGCAGCATAAATTTCCTGCGCCAGTGACGGCTCCGTTGTTGTCATATCAACGATGATACTTCCAGACTTCGCCCCCTTCAAGATGCCGTTATCGCCGAGATAGACTTCCCGGACATCCGGTGGAAATCCGACGATTGTGAAGATAATATCGGAAGCCGCCGCAACATCTTCCGGCGAATCTGCCCACGCTGCGCCTGCCTCCAGAAGTGGATCCGCTTTCGATTTCGTCCGGTTATAGACCGTCATCGCGTATCCCAAATCCATCAGATGTTGACACATCCAGCGTCCCATTACACCGGTGCCAATCCAACCGAGCTTTGTTGCAGTCGGTTCAATTTTCTCATAAGTAGTATTTGCCATAATTTTCCTTTCGGACGTAGTATCTCATTTATGTTCTTTTTTACCCGATTACGATTCAACGAAGCACCAACGTCAGGCTAATATCCATGGGCATCGCCGAGTGGGTGAGTGCTCCAACAGATATGAGGTTCACGCCCGTCGCTGCGACAGCCTGGACTCGATCCAGTGTAATCCCACCTGACGCTTCAGTTATCACCCGATCGCCCACCTCTTGAACAACGCCTTGCATAATGCCAAGGGGCATATTGTCAAGGAGTAAGATGTCCGCGCCTGCTACCAATGCTTCGTCAACCTGGTCAACGGTCTCAATCTCTATCTCTATCTTCGCCGTATGTGGCACAATCTCCCGCGCCCGCCGCACGGCATTGTGAACACCGCCAGCAGCAACGATATGGTTATCCTTGATTAGCACCCCGTCGTAGAGACCAAAACGGTGGTTGGAACCGCCGCCGACGCGGACAGCATATTTTTGAACCGCGCGCCATCCGGCTGCAGTCTTCCGAGTGTCCACTATTTTGGCATCATAGTCGGCAACGGCTTCCACAAATTGTGCCGTGAGGGTCGCTATTCCTGAGAGCCGCTGGAGGAAATTAAGAGCAGTCCGCTCACCGATCAGAATCGCCTTAGCACTGCCTTGTACTTCAGCAATCGGAGTCCGTGCCTTCACTGCATCCCCCTCACTGACAAGGGCTCGAAATTCCAATGTCTCATCCAATTTCGCGAAGACGCGTTCGGCGACTGGTAGCCCTGCGACAATACCGTCACTCTTGGCAAGTAGGGTTCCTATACCCTCCTGTGTAGGCGGCACTGTTGCCTCTGTCGTTACATCACCGATGCCAATATCTTCCTCAAACGCCAAGTCAATTAGGGGATCCAATGAACGCAGATTAAGCATCTAACCCTTAATACCTTTCCAAGTAGGGTGTCAGGAATTTCTTTGCGTCCTCTGTAACATCCCAAGCATTGGGCCAGAAACAGAGGTCAATAGAGAACCAATCGCCATCGTATCCAGTCTCTTCCATGATGACTGGAATAATCGCGTCAAAATCGAGGACACCGTCTCCGAAAGGCGCGTGTGTGCTCGTTTCGTCGTCATGGAGCGTATTATCGGAATCGATAAGGTGGAAATGACCGATTTGTCCCTTCAGTTGCCGTGCAAGGTCAATGACTCCATTCTCACCGAGTGTCTCCTGTTCTCCGGGCTGTCTGGCACCGACGACGGCACACATCTGTGCATGGCAGGTATCAAACATCACCTTGAAATTCGGGTGATCAACTGCCTTCGGCATTTCAATAATCTCGCTGGGTTTGTTGAACATAAATCCGGGTTCAAATTCCCAGAGCATCAGCACACCGTGGTCTTCAGCGACTTGCGCGCAGCGCCGCCAGACGGAAACGATCCGATCCCAAGCTTCCTCACGCTCAACGCCCTCCACGCCTTCTTCGGGATCACTCACTGTATCTACTCGGATAGCAGGCGAGCCGAGGTCCAACGCGAGTTGGAGACTCTCTTTGAAGAGTTTGTAGTACCTATCGTCCTCTTGCGCCTCATCGGTAGCAGGACCGGGGTGCGACCAGAAGTCTGCCGCCAATCCAGAGACCTCTAAACCGTAATAGGCGATTAAGCCTCTGACGGCATCCCGCTCACTTTTCATCGGATAGTCGTTAATGTCAATATGCGGTTTAAACGCACCAATTTCAATCCCATCAAACTCAAGTTCACTGAGCGTCTTGACGACGGTATCAAACGGAATAGGATTATCTTCATAGGGCCCAAATGCGTAAGCCCAACTTCCAATTGACAATTTTTTTGCCATGTTTTTCTCCAAATTTTTTAAACTATTAAATCTGGTCGTTGTTCCACTTCGTTCCACAACGGTTTCTGGTAAAGTTAGCAACCTTTGAACACCTAGAGCAGGCTGGAATTAACCAAAAACCACCATGAAATGGAATGGTGTCCAAAGTTCCATAATTAGGAAAATATGCCTTACAGTTACTTACCGCACTGCTCGGGGAAAGCATAACTATGATATACCCCTGACTAAATTCTGGACTCCTGTTTCAAGTTCAAGGGTTATCTGCTCCACCGTCTCTCTTTTTTGTGCCTTATAGGTATCGTAATATTCTCGGAGATTTTTGGGTTCACCTACACGGACGGATGCGACCCGTGGTCCCCGCATTTTTGACGTACCAAAGACTTCTCTCTCCAGACGGATAATCACTTCAAGAAATCGCTCTGGCGACTGCTCTTCAGCAACATACCCGTCAGAAATTGATATAAAATTAATCAACCGCTCCAAATCTGGATAGAATTGTTGAAATTTTTGGAGCAGCTCCTCATGTATTTTCCGTTCATATTCGGTCATCTGCTCAATGTCTCTATAGACTTCAGCATCGACCAAGTTTTTCAATGCCCGGACCCTTGTGAGCACATCGGCATCAGAGTCAATCCCCATGATTTTTTCAGCATGAGATAGAATTTGCTCTTTCATCCTCTCAATATGTACATCAAGTGGCACGGTTTCGTCCACCTTGTATTGATATTCGGCTGCAAGCGTTCTGAATATCGCAACACCGATACGTCGTAACCGATCATAGCGTTCAACCGGCTTTCGTTCGGCAGGTGGTAGAATGCTCTCCTCTAATTCTGTGAGGGCAGCATCAATGTCGTTCCACATGTCTTGGGGATAATGGTATTTGATCCCGATGGGAACAACATAAAGCGGTTTGCTGACTTCCGCCTTTTCCATATCGTCTAAAGCCCAGAAACAGAGTTGTACAATGCCTCTCTCAAAGCGCATAACCGTGTCATTCTGCCGTGAAATTTCCCCTTCCGCGAAGATAACAAGGGATGCGTTGCCTTCAGACAGGAGTTCCCGCGTTGCGCGGAAGGCGTTTCGGTCAGCGGTGCCCCGCACAATTGAATAAGCACCGAACCGCTGCAATAAAAAACTGCGTAAACCGCCGAATCTTCCTTTGTCAAAGGTCTCCCGTGCAGTCAGGTAGTAATACTGCTGAGAGAGTTCTTTGGACAAGAGGAATGTAACGGCAGGGTCGGCGCGTGCCGCATGATTGGGAGCTAACACGGTAGGGTAGCCATCTGTCATTTTCAGACGGGCAATCGATTCCGCATCAACATCCAACGTCAACCCCTTCAAACACAAGCGGTTGACAAGCGGCATCAGTGCTTTCGCAACCTGAATTGCGGTTGTATTCGGCTTAGGGGGTTTAAAATCTAACATTTTATAGTTTTCAGTCTTCAGTTAACAGTTAACAGTCGCAAGAGGTTTTGGGTCAAAAACCCTCTTTAACTGACTGCTGACAACTGACAACTATTCTTCGGCACACAGCGCGTACCTAATTTTTTAAAGCCTCGGTGGATAGCAACAAATTATTTCCATCGGTGTATTGCCAGTGCTAACAATGACATAACTGGACAAGCACCGCGGAATAAATACGGATTTGCCGCGTTTGAGTGGGACATCTTCAAAGTTCCCGCGAAGCACACCTTCACCACCCAAGGTCACGAGAGCATAAAAACCCTCACCTGCTGGCATACTCAGTGTCGAATTCACCGTCAGACGTGAGCATCCGAAGAATTGCAGTGCCTCCTCTGGCACAATCCGATCCTCGCGATTGTCGCCTTCCGCCCGAACAAGTTCCGGCGTGCGTCGGATGTAGTTGTTCAGATAGTCGAGCTCCAGTTTATCAAACTCAGCGGCATCGACTGCTAAATCCCATCCGAGACCGAGGTGTCCATCGTCTCTTTCAAACGGGAAACCTTCCCATTCAGCAAGGATGTTCCAGTCGGTAGGCTCCTGGGGTTCAAGGACGCAAAGCCCTGTCCCAAGCGAGTGGACAATCGGCGTGCGTAGAAAATAGACTTCCCCGACTTTCGGTTCAACGACGTGCATGAGGCTTCGCAGCGTCGGCACATCTTGTGCCTCCATCAGACGACGGAAGTCTGCCTTGTCTATGGCTTCTTTCCAACCGATCCATGCCTTCGCACCCGGACGTGTGCCTATTAAAATCCACGCCTCATTTTTGCCGAAAGGTGAATTCAGATGTTCCTTTGAAAAATCGGGATTCGGATGCCAATGGATCGGGATATGCGCGCCTTCACCGACATCAAAAATCTTGAGAAGCACACCGAGATCTGTGCCGTATTTGGCGACGTGCGCACTACCGAGCGTCTCCTCTGGAAACGCGTCCAACAGTGCTTTTAATAATACAACTTCACCACTCGGAAGTTCGATACGACTGAAGCCTTTGTCAGGCGGGTTCTCTCTGCCTGGAGTCTCGGCTCGGTTCGTGGAGAAGATCCATTCTTCGGAGTAATAGTCATCTTTGGGGTCGGGTTCGCCCATAAACTCGGCGCGAAGTTTCCCGCCGTTATAGAAATGCAGGTAGGTATTGGGTGCTAAAGCGATGGGAGCGTTTAGCATTGACTGTAGTTCGTTTTGTGATGCCATGTTGCTTCCTTTCTCTATCTTTAAAAAACTCAAGGCGTAAAGGTTTCCCTTGTTTGAAAGTCAATTTACCATTTTAGACAGGTTTTGTCAAGTCAATTTCATAGTATTCATAGTATTCATAGTATTCATAGTAACGTTCTGGAAACTGCGCGATGGAAACTGCCAGGAAGTTAGACGGGCCGTGGGTTGAGAGGACTTCTGCGGCTCTGGTGTTTTTTCGCTGTTACTATGAATCGTGATTTTGAGGCGTTTAAAAAACCTCGCGAAAACCCAGTTGTGGCGTGGGTTGAGAGGACTTTTGCGTTTGTCTGCTTTGGGGTGGGTTACTATGAAAATAACATACCAATGAAAATAACATATTCATAAATTATTTTATACAAAGTGTTAATAATTAAGGAACATCCAACCCGGATTTTTCGTGTTTGATGCGATTGCCAAATATTTCATAGATTACCCAAGACTTTCCAAGCACGCTCATAATCTCGCAGTATCCTATCTATGGCAGTAGTAGCATTGATTCCCAAATTTCTGGTAGTTGCCAAATCTGCTTTCGCTTTTTCGGTTTCTCCAAGACGTAACCACGCGCCGCCTCGATTGTAATATGCATCGGCATAATCAGACTTAAGTGCTATCGCCTTGGTATAGTCTGCAATCGCAAGTTCAACCTCGCCTTTTTTGGCGTAAGCAAGACCGCGTTGGTAATATGCCTCGGCAAACTTTGGGGTTAGTTCTATCGCTTGGGTGAAATCTTCAATAGCGCAGTCATAATCTCCGCTTTCGGTGTAGGCAACGCCGCGGTTGTAATATTTATGGTAAACCTGAGAATTAATTAGACATTTGCATATTCTTGAATAATCTCCTGAAGTGTTGAGTCGGGGTTATATTCGCGTTTGCGTTTGATATTGGCAAAATCATGTTCAATCGGATTATAATCCGGGGAATAAGGTGGCAGAAATAGCAGCCTCGCACCCGTCGCCTCTACGAGCTCTCGCGTCCGAGAAGTCTTGTGGAGCATCGCATTATCTAAGATGAGGACATGACTCGGAGTCAAATGTGGACATAACTCCTCGGCTAACCAGTCGTTGAAATCGGCGGATTTACACCCGCCTTGAAGCAATCGCACAGCTCTGAAAGTTCCTTGAAAACGCGCCGCAAGGAGTGTGGTCGTCCGGGTGCGTTGGCTCGAAATCAACCCATAGACGGCTTGACCTTTCGGGGCATACCCGAAGCGTCTATGACTTTCGTCTCGGAAACCGCTTTCATCGGCGTAAACTACACATTTGCCTGCGCGCTTGAGCGTAGCGAGTTCCTGACGGTAGGCGGCGCGTTGTTTCGGACATCGCTCCTTATAGCCGAGTGTTTTTTTTTCGGGTAATCCCAAGCGTTTTCAAGCCATAGTAAACACAAAACTCCGAGACGCCCAAATCAGCGGCGCGTTCGGCTTGCGTCTGATCCGGGAAGTCAGCGACATGTTTTTCAAGTGCCTGCAGATCAAGGGTTCTTGGACCCCGGGGCCCCGGTTTCTCACGCACCAACGGGTCTTCGGCATTCAACCATGTATACAGAGTTGCGCGTGCGATGGAAAACTGCTGGCAGGCTTCGGTCTTTTTACCGCCAGCTGCGATGAACGCTAAAACGCATTTGCGGAAATCTGATGAATAAGCCATAATACCAAAAGGCTAACATAAATCTAATAAAGTGTCTATTTATTTATCTGGGTTACCATAGTAGCAAATTCTTGATTCCGTTCTTGCATGACTTTTCTCCTTCATAAGCCTTTGCCCTATAAGCACACCTGTTAATCTGCCTCCCCTGCGTCTCGGAAGGCATCATTGATGAGGGACTCGCTGACGACTGATCCCAAAGAGTCCAATAAGCGGACTCGTATTGCTAATAACTGGCTGTATTGGCATCCTTAAAATCCGCTTTTGGCGTACTCTTCCTCAGCACCAAACGGTGAGAGTCCGTAATCCCCCATGAGAAATATGAATTCCATGCGTGGGATACCTGCAAGTTTTGCGGCCAGGCCGCTGCTGAGTTCGTCGTTTCCATAGTACTTCATTCCCAACGCGATCCGCGCATCTTTATCAATTTCAAACGGTTCACTCCGCGATGTCAATAATACGACAATCTCTTTCGGCAAACGACTTCCTATCTTTTCCTCAAAGGCAGCAATACTTCCATGAGTATTGTGAAACGCAGCGGCGACATCCACATCTTGTAGGAGTGCAGCTGTCAGATCGATCTTCGCTTCTTCCCAACCTTTCGCAAGCAACCATGCTTCACCGCGTGTGTAATAGGATTCGGGGATCTTTGGTCTAAGTTTTAGTGCCTCGGTATAATCCTCAATCGCGCTGTCTAATTCGGATTTAGCGCGATAGGCGTTGCCACGATGCGTGTATGCCTCCACAAGTTCTGAATTGATCTCTATGGCTTTATCATAATCTTCAATCGCCTTGTCTATCTCGCCTTTATCCCGGTAAGCTTGACCGCGCGCCGTATAAGCCTTTGCAAACTCTGGTTCCTGTGCGATCGCAGCGTTATAGTCTTCAATAGCATGGTCTACGTCCCCTTTAAGGTGGTAGGTTATACCGCGCTCGGTATAGGCATCGGCAGCTTCATTGGGTTTGAGACGTATCGCCGTGCTAAAGTCTTGAATAGATTTCTCAAAAACCAATAGATTGCGGTAAGCCATCCCGCGGGCATGGTAGGCAAATGAATCGTCGGGTGTGAGGCTTATGACTTTGCTGAAGTCATCAACGGCACGATAGAACCTGCCTTTGTAATAGTAGGCTATGCCGCGATTCTTATAGGCAACGACATCTTCTGGATTGTGTTCTATCGTCTTGGTTAAGTCTACAATGGCACGCTCATAATCCGCTTTTTTCCATTGAGCGAACCGGTGTTTGTAATACGCCTCGACACGTTTTTGATTGTGTTTTTTTGTCATTTCTCTTCTCCATGACGCGGATGACTTGAGGAGCTTGACTCCCTACTTGTCTGAATCGCGGATTTTCGCGGATTTCACGGATGACGCGGATTGATGCCGCTTATTTTATGTGTTGCCTTCAGCAATTTGTTCTATCAATTCGCTTGGATGAATGGATAGATACTCTCTTACTTCCAGATTCATCCGATCAATTTCGGCAAGAAATCCACCCGCGGAGAGGCGATAATTTTGTGGATTAGTTTCAACCTCTCGAAGTTTCTCAATTTGCTTTTGAAAGCGTCTGATGCGGGCGAGCGTTGCTTCCAGTTCTTGATTGTTCTGAATCATCATAAGTTTTCATTCTTTCGCTCCAGCGGAGCGGTATGTGTAATCAAGATTAAGAAGTTATCCGAGGCACGTCTGTTGTTCGTTGTCTGAATCAGGACTTACAGGATTAAAGGATTGCCAGGATAGATAGGACACACAGAACACCCTCCTATTTGAAGTTGGCAACGTTTTGAAGCGGTGGATTAGGCCTTGCTCCTACCGCTGGGTCAACATTTCGGCGATGTCTGGTGGTAACTGAATACCGGTTTTTTGCTCAAAGGCTTCAATGCTTTCGTAGGCATTATGGAATGAAGCAATGATGTTGTACCCCATATCTTGGGCGGTAGTTAGATCCTTTTTCGCGTTTTTCCATCTTTTTATGTGTAACAGGGCCTCTCCACGATTGCAATAGGCTGTGTCGTAATTATTTTTTAAGTTTATTGCCTCGTCATAGGCTTCAATTGCCTTATCATATATACCCTTCTTACGGTAGGTAAGGCCTATATTGTTATAATAGGCATGGGCAAAATCGGGGCTCAAACTTACCGCTTTCTCATATGCTTCGATTGCCTTATCATATTTACATTTCTCACGGTAAGCATTTCCCAGATTGTACTGCACCGCAGCAGCAAGATTAGGTTTTAATGCTAACATTTCTGCTTCCTTATAGCTTTTAATAGCAGGGATGTATTCCTTCAGATTGTGGTAAGCGATCCCTCTATTAACATAGGCTTCAGCAAATTTTGGATTTCGCACTATTGCTTGACTATAATGCTTCACAGCGTTTTCATTGTCATTGCGATTTTGATAAGTAAGTCCTTCACAAAACTCCGCGTAAGCACTTGATCTAATAAATCCGTGAATATCGTTATAAATAGTTTGGGTAGATATACCGTGAATTTTTTTTAAATGATCCAGTAGAGGCTTTTTGAGTCCTGCCGGGATAATGATTACATCTTTCTTATCCGGTTTAATAAAACCATTGGGAGGACTAACGAATACACTTTTCTGAGAAATGACTCGATTTTGCGGATTCCGGAGGTCATCTTTGATCCAGTCTTTTATAGCCCCGTTTCTGTTTTGCAAGATAATTCTTCCGGGCCTGTCGTGGAATCTGTCGCAGGCAAAGAAAAGAGCAATTAGACAATCAGTTGTAAAGTCTATCAAATTAGTTTTGCCACCGTAGTGTTGAAGTGCCGTTAGGATTTCAAAATCGTCTGTTTGGTTGGTATACTCGCTGGCGTATTCCTGAAGTTCCTCAAGCATGTTTGGAACAACGTCTTTGTTTAAATTTACTACATTGAAATTGCAGAATACACGGTAAAGCGTTGAGGACACTATCTCATAATTTTCGGGTTCGCCTCGGTAAATATAGTTTCCATTTTCCGATCTTTTCGTTATCTCATGGATTATTTGCAAAATACTGTTCAACGAATCGTTTTTAGGAGCTAGATCGTTTGACGCATTCATTTGTTTTTGATAGTTTAAGGGTAATCAGAAGGGTTTTGAGGAGTAAGTGTGGAGATCGTTTGGTCTAACTTTGGTTGGTATTCTCCATTTACTCCTCAAGCTTAACAGGCATCAAATTGCCTATTTGTCCGTAGAGGTTTCTGTTGGTGGGGGTGAGTCGGAGGGTCCATTTCCGGGAGTATCTGTATTCGTAGTTCCAAGTGGGCCTGTTGCATTTTCGTTTCCAAGCGGACCTGTATTGATAATACCGGATATGTCTGCCGGACCTACTGTAATATTTCCCTCCCCAATATCCTTTTGTCCATCAGGATCAACTTGTTGGACTGCTGTAAAAGGCCGATTTGCCGGTCTATTCTCATTCGCAATTCTGTTTCTCATGGTTTCTCTCCTGTATCAAAAATATTTATAATAATATGGAGATATAATAACATAACTTGTGAAAGATGTCAAAAAAAAATAATCAAAACCCAGGGCTGTTAGTTTAAAAAAAAACGCAATAAGTAGTTTTGGGATTGGTTAAATTAAGTTTCACATTTTTAAGAGGTTAATTGATCCCATGCTGCCTTGGTGAGTCGCCATCCAACTCGCTTAGAATGCTCAACCCAACCTTCTTTTTCCAATTTTCTTAGAAGTTCATGATGTTTCCGACTGAGGGGGTCGCTCTTTCGACTCTGATATTCCAACCTATATGTCCCAATTTCTTTGCCTATATCCGAGGGGCGCATATAGGCATCTCGCCCGTACTCGTGTGCATGCCTCAGAAGGACATGTATGATTTTGCTTTTTAGGTCAACCACTTCTTGGGTCGGTTTTCCTCTATCTGCTTCACGGAACAAATCTAAAACCTGCCTTGTAATATCTAAAACCTGCACTGTAATATCTAAAACCTGTAAGCCGGTTTTGGCAATTCCTTTTAATGCTTTGAATACATTCTTACTCATTCAGAACTCTCCTGTGTGGCAATTTTCATACTGCCATTGATAAACCGCCAGAAGATTGTATCAAGGTGTCGGTTATTGTAGACGTAACACCGTTCTGATACATACAAAGGCGTGTATTCGATCGTGTAATGATGATGTGAGCCACACCAAGCCCGTTTGAGAAGCGACCAAAAGCCTTCTATCGTGTTTGTGTGCTTATCACCCTCAACGTATTGCTCTTGGTGATTAATCACTTCATGCTTCATCATAGACGCAAATTGTCGGTAGCCATGGTGTTCGTCTGTCATGAGTTCGGAGTCCTTGATATTCACGACTTTTCGGATAAACGCAAGGATTGTCCGTCCGGTGAGGTTTTCCACAACTTGTGCAATGACTTCACCGCCACGTTCAACTGCGCCTATCACAGTAGTTTTTGACGTGCCACGTCCGCGCTTGGCGGGTTCGCGATCTTCCTTCTTGTTTTCTTTGCGAGGTTTACCGCCTATGTAAGTCTCGTCTGCTTCTATAATGCCTTGTAGTAGAATAGAATTGGTTTTATTTGCCATTTCAGCCCGAATGCGCATTAGAATGAACCAGGCTGTCTTCTGATTTAGTTCCAGATCACGCTGAAGTTGATAACTCGATATACCTTTTTTAGCGTTCAGAATTAAACAGATAGCGAGAAACCATTTCTGAAGTGGAATTTTCGTTCCCTGAAAGACTGTGCCATGTGTTACTTTGAACGAGGCTTTACAATCTTTACAATGCCAGCGTCCTACACGTCCTACACCGTCTTCTTTCTTAGGTTATACTGCCACAATGCGGACAACATGGCGTTCCTTGCCATCTGACGCGTTCAAGATGCTCAATACAACTCTCTTGGTCAGGAAAACGTTCTATAACCTCTATGAAATTCATCAGAAAATACTCCTTGATTTTAGGAGTTGCTATTTTCTGATAGATTCTGCTACAATAGCAGGTAAGGGGATCAGAGAAAGCAACTCGCTTTTTTGATTCACAATAGGGAGGTTGCAGCCTCCCTATTTCATTACCTGTATTATAGCATTTTTGATAAATTAAAACAAGCGAAAAGTCAATAAAATCAAGGGTTCAGGTGATATAATGGACTTCTGGTCAATGTTTAATATTGCCTATATTCTCCTTACAATTGTGGTTATTGTAAAGGCAATAAAAGGGAAAGGTAAGTTATAATTAACCTTTTTCATTTTTCTTAATGAAAATGGAGCGTATTGAAATTATACTGGTCAGTGTGATAACAATTTCTAAGAACCCATTTAGGGTCAGTATATTAATTCCTTCATATATCTCATGAATAATATGCCCCATTGAGACTTTTATATGGAGAACTTCTAATCCATACTTTCTAATATATTTCATAGTTATACTTTTATTCAGACGTAAATGGGATAACATCACTTCAACACAACATCACTTCCGATCTCACTCGGTATCGGTAGAGACCGCGCCAAGCGACGCGGGTGAGATTCTCTACCAGTGACGTTCTGAATATTATAGAATATTCTCAAAGAAATATCAAGTCAAATTAACAAGTGAATTTTTGGGATGAAAACTATGTCCAAAGTCAACAACTAAAAGGATTTAGGAACTTTTTCTTAATCCCAAAACTACTTATTGCGAAAAAAAACAAGCCAACCTATGTAAAGGATTCCTTTTTCTGGATGCCCGAATTTATTCGGGGTAGCCCACTTTTCCCGAACAAGTTCGGGAATCCTGGGGAAATTGTTGGAAAACTAAACGACACTGATCAAAACCATTGAAATTATTGGAGAATTGAATTCCTCCACCTATTTCCCCTTCAAACTCCGCGCCTTCCGCAGCCGAGATTCCACAAGATTGACCACTCCTTCATACACGCCATCCCGTTCACCTTGTGTGAGACCGAGGGCATCGAAGATAATGGTGTCAAGAGTGCGACGGTCTGGTTGGTGGATCTCGTCAAAGATTGACAAAACGGGTCGTTGTTTCATTGGCTCAAACGCTTGGCGTAAACTCTCACCGCTTTGGGCATCAATCCAATCAGGTGAGATGAAATCAAAACCCAGAATGTCGGGGCCATAAGTTGTTAGCAATCCATCTCCCAAATTGACTCTCCCATATATCTCGGAAACAAGAACTGCTAAAGTGGAATTTGCAACAACATTTGCAGATTGGATTGTGTTTCGATTATGAAGCGTTGCAGTAAAGACAACATCACCGGCTAATAAGGATGGCGTTTCGTTAATGGGAGTCCAATTTCTTTTGTCGCGGAATCTTAAAATAAGCCAATCGAAAGCGGGCTGTTCTCCTAAATCCCACCAGCGTGCCCGTCCTCGGCAACTCGGTCTCTGATGAAATCCCTGTGATTCGCCCCATTCAATATAGTCCAACGCAGCAGTCCCCGCCAATGCTGCTTTGTCCGCATGACACATGAACAACTTGAACTGCAACTGACTGGGGTCAACGAGAATACTCTTACACTCCCGCGGACTCTTGATAACAGGTTTCAAGAATTCAGTTTCGATTCCCCATTCCTGAATTCGTTCAGCATCAAGATAGAAGAACGCATTTGCACCCGTTGTGAAGCCTCGCCGCACGTCCGCGATGTCTCCCAGGCGCACCAGCTTATCCTTTCCCTTTTCCAGAATCGTCCAATAGATGTCAGGAGCGCGGAGGTATTTTCCACCCCACTTGTCGCCTGCGTATTTATTCTCACGCGTGCCTGCTTCTGCTAACTCGGTGTAGGTGCGTGTCCGCTCTCGACGGTTCTCTATATCTGGATCGCCGATGAAGGTCTTGAAGGTGAGAAAGCGAATATGAGAGTCAGGGTTAGGTGTGCCGTTGTGGAGAATGCTCACGATCGTGTTGATGTCGGCACTCTCAAACTCGCGTTCCGCTTCACTGTGGCAGATAACCGCACTGTTCGTATTGTCCAAGAGATACTTCTGTAACGGGGCACCGTAGTTGACATCTAACCAACTGTTGGAACAGATAAAGGTATGGATACCCTTTGGACTCAGCAGTTGCAGTCCGCGTTCATAGAAATAGACGTAAAGGTCGGCGGCACCTGTGTAACAGGTGTACCGTTTTTTCAAGGTGGGTTTGAGATATTTGATTTTCTCCTGACGGACGTAAGGCGGATTGCCAATCATGACATCGAACCCATCTGTAATGCCGAACATCCATTCAGGGTCAAAGAAATCTGCTGATGTATTCTGATCGTAAGGGTCCCACGCCGAAATCTTTTCAGTCGTCTCACTCGGAAACCCGTCCTGTTGTAGCAATGTGCTAATCTCAGCGCGGAGCTCAGCGTCTCGTTTTCGGTACCGGTCTTTCGTGCGCGGGGTTCGTGCGGTGAAGTGTCTACGGCGGACCTCTTCCAATGCCTTCTCTTTGCTGTCTATCTCTGGGTTGCGGAGCGTCATCTGTGCGGGTTTCTCCACATCAAGAAGTGTGTTCGCGGCAACGAACTTCGTCTCTAAGTTCGGCAATGGACGCACGCCTCGGTTCTCGCGGGTATTGTCGATTTTCTGTTCAACAATCAGCGAGATAAAAAAACGGAGTTTGGCGATTTGTGTGGCAATGGGCTGGATGTCTACACCGTAGATGCAGTTCTCTATGAGATAGAGTTTTCTGCCGTAGTCGAGTTCGTTGCGTTCAAACGCCTCGTTGATGCTGTCAATTTCGCGTTCCAATTCATTAATGGCACTCTCTCGGAAGGTGCTGTCGTCGATTTTCTCTGATGCGGTGATGGCACCTTGGACGCGGTCAATTTGGCGTTGTCGCCACTGGGCGTTGCGGGGATCGAGTTTGCTCAGCAAGAAGACGAGTTTGTGTAGAATACCCATCGGGAAGGCACCGGAGCCGCACGCCGGATCGAGTATCTTGAGGGTATCGATGGCACTGATGAGGTATTCGACTTCGGTATTGGTGAATTGGTGGGGTTCGTCGTTGTAGGTGAGGAGGTGGCGGAGTTTGGTTTCGATCGTCATTGAAACAGTGTTAGCGTTGGATGTCGCGAGTGGGAACTCGCTCCTACAGAAGAGCGTGTTTTGGAGGTAGACGATGAGGGATTCGTCTACCATGTAGTTGACGATCTCGCGTGGGGTGTAGAAAGAGCCGGTTTGTTTACGCGCAGTCGTGCCGGTTTCGGGGTTATAGGCAGCGAGCAGATTTTCAAATACCTGTCCGAGGAGTTCAGGATCCAATGCAACTTCTTCCTCTATGGGTGTGTTCTCGGCAATCGTGAACTTATACCTATTGAGAATATGGATTAAGCCCCGTACGGTGTATCGGCTGTTTTTTGTATCATAGACGGCGTTGAGATTTACTGCCTGCGGTTCGGAGAAGAAGAGTTCGTTTGGCACCGAAAGCGGGTTGTCCGCTCTGTCGGAGAAACCGTCGATTCGTAGGATCTTCTCGGCACCGGGTCGCGAGCGGGAGCTCGCTCCTACAGAAGAAGGCTTGTCAAGGCATTCAAACAAGCCGCCGTTGAGGAAGGGTATAGTCTCAAACAGGCGAAGGGCTGCCTCTGGGTCTCTGAAATAGCGTTTGTAGCGGTAAAGGGAGGTGATGTTGTAGTGCTGTCGTCCTTCGCCGCGAAACTTGCGGGGAACCCCCCTGCCCCCCTTATCAGGGGGGTTCATTTCCTGATTCAGCGTTGCGAAGAACAGGTTTTGGAGGATTGCTTTGTAGTAGGTGCTTTCTTGTGGGTCAACGTCCGTGAGCAGTTCTGAGATGTCGGCTTCGTTAAATAAAGCGTTGGGCACGAGGTCTTTCTTCTTGAGAAACCAGACGAAGATCAGGCGCGTGATTAGGCGGATGACACAGGTGGCGTTGTGGATAGCATGTGTTGAACCCCCCTGTCCCCCCTTATCAGGGAGGTAAATATTAGCTGAACCCCCCTGTCCCCCCTTATCAGGGGGGTATGGGAACGTCACTCTATCAACCGCCCAGAAATACCAATCCGCAATCTCTTTGAAGAAACGTCTGTTGAGTTCGGAGGTGTCCAACGTTTGCTGCCACGCCTGATGGAGCTCAAGGAAGTTCGTAAACCCGTGCTGCTGATAGAGGGCATTTAGGGACAACTCCGCCAAGATGTCAAGGTGTGCACGATGCGGAGTGCCGACATCAATATCTTTGATGAGTGTCACTTTTTCAAGCACATCAAGGTCCCTATCACGCTGACTCGGTCTGCGGTTGATAATGGAAAAAGTCAAGGCGCGTCCGTGTTGAAAAATTAGGAGTGCGGGTATGGCATAGCATTTGTTAATCTCGCGTGTGATGTTGGCGAGTGCCGTGCGGGAATAGGTATCCCCTTTGAGTCTGACGGCGAGAAAGAGATAGGATTGATAGATACTCTCATCAACGCCTGCGTCCTCATGGAAGGTGATCGTCTCTTGGGTCTGCTGTCTGATTTCATCAGCGGTGAGTTGGAAGAGGAAGTCAACAGTTTGCCATTCATGAAGGTGTGCTTTCTCCGGGTTTATGAAGTTGTCAGGGTCGAAGTCTTCGAGGAATGCCTCGGTGGTGTTTGCGTCTTGATTGAGGGTGCGTTGGCTCTCGTAGCCTAACACTTTGAGGAGGTGGGTTGCGTTTTCGGCGAGCTTTCCGTCTGTGAATTGGCTAAGAGCGCGCTGAATTTCGGTTCTGATGTGTGTTTCGTGCATCGTTAGTTTTCCAATGTAAAGCAAAGACAAATTGTGCCTTAGGGCACAATTTAGGGTTATATCTGTTTAGTTTATACGATTTTTCAAAGAGATGCAAGTGTTAATTGAAAGATATTGCACTTTGAAGCCTCATGTGTTATAATAGAAAATGTAGATTAGACTGCCAGGTTCCTCACATTGCACATCCAAAAAAAAAACGAAAAGGATAACTAAGGAAATGGCGAAACCTAAAAATAAGATACAGATAACACGAAACTTGACAACATGTTCTTTGCTCCTCACGGCTCTCCTCCTTTGCCCGTTCGCACCAGCCGAAGCCCCAACGCCTGACATCGAATCCGTCATCAAACATATCGATCAACTCTATCGGAGTGAAACGAGTCACGCTGAAATGGAGATGCACATCGTCACGCCGCATTGGGAACGCACCCTCGCGATGACAATCTGGACACAGGGGATGAGCAAGACCTTTATCCGAATTACCGCACCAAAGAAAGAACAAGGGGTGGCGACACTTCGTATTGGAAATGAGATGTGGAACTATCTCCCGAAGACGAACAAGGTGATGAAGATTCCACCGTCTATGATGATGGGGTCGTGGATGGGTTCTGACTTCACGAATGACGATTTGGTTCGGGAGTCATCGATGCTCAATGATTATACCTACCAGTTTGTTACACCCGAAGACGCGTCCGCAGATCACCTCTATGTCCAACTTGTCCCGAAAGAGGACTCTCCGATTGTTTGGGGAAAGATTGTTGCAGCCCTACGATCCGACGATTATATACCCGTGTGGCAGCACTTTTATGACGAAAAAGGGAACTTGATGCGGGTCATGAACTTCAAAGAAATTAAGAAGTTTGGTGATAAAACCGTTCCGTCTGTGGTGGAAATAATTCCGAAAAACAAAGATGGGCACAAAACGGTTGTTCGGTGGTTGAACGCCACATTCGATTCAGACATCGACGATAAAATCTTTACACGCCGAAATCTTCAGAGAAGAAGATAGATTGGACGGCACGCGGCGGGAGAAGGTATAAAGGTCGCGAACACAGCTCGCTCCTACAAGACGGCCATAAGAATTGTTGAAGCAAATATCCCGTGCCCGGTCGCGAGCACAGCTCGCTCCTACAAGACGAACGGATGCGTGCCCGTAACGTTTTGCCCTCATTTCAAACATGACAAAGTACTAATTTATGATACTCAAAATTGCGTTTCGTAACATCTTCCGCCAAAAGCGACGGACAATCCTTACCGCACTCGCAATGGTTGTTGGTTTCACGCTCTTGTCGCTAACGATCGGTCTGTCCGACGGTGCGTATGGGGATATCATCTCCATGTTCACGCGAAATCGCATCGGACACATTCAGGTGCACCGTGAAGGATACCTTGATAAGCCATCGCTTTATGAAACGATTGACGGGTATGCTGCTGTCGGAGAAGCGATACAGGATGTCATAGGCGTTGAAGCATGGACACCGCGGGTATATGCAGCCGGACTCGGCTCGGTCGGTGAAAAAAGCACAGGTGTACAAATCATCGGTGTTGATGTGACACGAGAGATAAAAGCGACTCGATTTGATCAAAAAGTAATTGAAGGCACGGTATTAACAGAAACCGCTTCGCACGAAGCCGTTATTGGGAAAAACTTGGCAAAGACGCTTTCTGCCAAGATTGATAGTGAGATTGTGATTTTTTCGCAAGGTGCAGACGGTTCGCTTGCGAACGATGCGTATAAGATTGTTGGTATTACAGAGAGCGGTGACGACGCAACAGATCGCACAGCATGTTATCTGCACATTGAGGATGCTCAGGCATTGTTTGCACTTGAGGGGCGCGCCCATGAAATCGTTGTGATTGTCTCAAATATCAATCAGGTTGGTAAAATTACGACTACAATCGAAGCGAGCCTTAACGATTCGACGCTTGATGTTGCCCCGTGGCAAGTGGTCGCCAAATCCTTCTACCGCGCCATGAAAGCCGATCAACAAGGAGACGCTATTTCACGTTGGGTGATTATGCTGATTGTGGCTATCGGTGTCCTCAATACAGTGTTGATGTCAGTACTGGAGCGGACGCGCGAGTATGGGGTGCTAAAGGCGGTTGGGACAAAACCGATGCAAATTTTCTGGCTCGTCATCTGCGAAGTCGTCATCATAACACTCGGTAGCATCTGCGTTGGCGCGCTCCTTGGGGTCCTCGTTAATTATGTGCTGTCTATATACGGCATCACATACCCCGAAGAAATCACCTTCGGCGGCATGAAAATCAAGACGTTGTATGCTGTAGTGAACGTCCGATGCCTGATTATTCCAGCAATCACGGTTATGGTATCCGCGACGGTGGTCGGTCTGTTTCCTGCGATAAAAGCCGCTCGGATTCTACCAGCAAGAGCGATGCGGACACATTAGATTGGCAGTCAGCAGTACCGCAAGGAAAAGTAAAAAAATGTGGTTGATTTTAGTAAAGTTGGCATGGCGTAATATCTTTCGGAATAAACGGCGTACAATTATCGCTGCCACAGCGATCGGTATCGGTCTCACCGCCCTAATCTTCATGGATGCTTTCATGATAGGGATGCAAGAGACCATGGTTCGGACAGCTACCGCCTCTTTCCTCGGTGATGCACAGATTCATCGGGAAGGTTTCCGAGACGAACAGGAGGCTTCATTGACGATTCAAGCCCTTGATGAGGTGGCAGCGAGTCTCGCTGAAGAACCCATCGTTCAGCATTTCACGCAAAGAGTGCTTGTTTCCGGCATGATTACCTCTCCAGCGAATGTTAGTGCGATTAATCTCGTCGGGGTTTATCCACCCACAGAGAAGTTCTTATCCCTGATTGATGATGCGATAACCGAAGGTGTCTATTTTGAAGGGGATAATAGCCGCGATGTTGTCATCGGTGCGAAACTCGCCGAAATCTTAGAAGTCGGACTTGGCGATCGGGTCGTCGTGACGGTGGCGCAAGCCAAAACTGGAGAACTCTCCCAAGAGATGTTCCGCGTTTCTGGAATTTATTACTTTGCCGACGAAGGGATGAACAGCGGCATGGCATTTGTCCAGATTCAAAAAGCACAAGAAATGCTTGCGATTGGTAATGATGTCCACGAAATCGCTATTAAATTCTCTTCCATCGCTTACGCGCAAGACTCGACACTACCATTTTGGGACACTTACTCCCAGCACGGCAACGAAGCATTAAGCTGGACAGAACTGATGTCACAATTGACAGTTGTGTTAGACATGACGACATACAGCAAATATATCATAGGCGTTATATTATTTGCGATAGTTGTCTTCGGGATTATCAACACACTGTTCATGTCGTTGTATGAACGGATGTTTGAGTTTGGTGTGCTACGCGCCGTTGGCACCCGTCCTTTTGGGATGGCGCGCGTTGTCTTATTTGAAGCGGGTGCCTTGGCAATCGTGAGCATCGGATTGGGGGTAATACTCGGTTTCCTTGTGACAGCCCTATTGGCACACACAGGTATAGATTACACCGGCATTGAAATGATGGGCGTGACAATGCAGGAGTTCATCCGTCCAGTCATGACGGTTGAGCAGTTTATCATCTATCCGATATGGGTATTCGCTTTCACCCTCATTGCTGGGTTGTATCCTGCTCGGCATGTAGCCAAAATGGCTCCCGTAGACGCGATGCGGCGAAGCTTTTAAATTATTAAATCTGTCTGAACTGTGATTTGTGAGATTATCAGATTTTCTATGATTGACCTAAGACATAGCACTCCGCTGGAGTGCGAGGATCTAAATAAGCCATTTTCTATAGATATATCACCCCGCTGGGGTGAGGAAGTGCCTGACAAAGCTTCTTAAAACGTTCAATCTCTGATAGCACTCCGCTGGAGTGCGAGGATCTAAATAAGCCATTTTCTATAGATATATCACCCCGCTGGGGTGAGGAAATGCCTGACAAAGCTTCTTAAAACGTTCAATCTCTGATTGAACTGCGAAATCAACTCAGATTCAGGAATAAAAAAATGGATCAAAGACGGAAAACAGATGTTATTGTTACAGAAGGCGTGACGAAGATTTACGCAGCGGACGATATTCCTGTCAATGCTCTTAACGGGATTGATTTAACCATCGCATCGGGAGAATTTACTGCATTGGTGGGTCCCTCGGGTTCTGGTAAGACAACCTTTCTCAACATCATTTCTGGATTGGATAGCCCTACAGAAGGGAAAGTGTGGCTTGCTGGCAAGGTGTTATCAGAAATGAGCGGCAACGAACTCTCCGACTTTCGACGCGATAACATCGGATTTATTTTTCAGGCTTATAACTTGATTCCTGTGCTGACAGTTGAAGAAAACGTTGAATATATCATGCTTTTGGCGGGGGTGCCGAAAGCAGAACGGCATGAACGGGTCATAGCAATGCTGGAAACCGTCGGGTTAAAGGGGGTTGCCAACCGGACACCGACGCAGCTTTCAGGCGGACAGCAACAACGCGTCGCCATTGCCCGCGCTATGGTTTCTGAACCGACGATTATTCTCGCTGATGAACCGACGGCAAACCTCGATTCTAAAACCGGGGCCGATCTGCTTGAGATGATGCGCCGCCTTAACTCAGAAACCGGCATGACCTTCATCTTCTCAACGCACGATCCGATGGTAATGGAGCGTGCGAGGCGTTTGATAACGTTACGCGATGGGCGCATAGACACTGACGAAAAGAGACGATAGTTTTCAGTTACCAGTTGCCAGTTTTAATAGTTATCAGTTGTCAGTTAAAAGAGGCTTTCAGTTGATGCAAAAGATTCTGACCTCCATCATCTGTTTGATGGTAACGTCCCTTGCAGGAACCGCTGCGGCTGAATTCCGAGTTGGTGGTTACTACAAAAACTTTTCCACGGCATTTAATTCCCCACTTCCAGAGGCATCGATGATGGGGGTCGTGGTTAACCGACTACGTTTCAATCTCTCTTACGCCCCAACAGATTCACTCTCATTTGCCTTCGCTTACGATTTCACCCCACGCGTTCAAGACCCACTCCTTTTCTCTCAATCCCCGTTTGCCGTCGGTATTGCTTCATCCCGTTACCGCGTCGCAGATTTCGAGTCCCTGCTCTATCCGAGTGAGGATGAACCGGTCAGTAGCGTTGGTATCTATCATAATCTGGATCGGGCTTCGGTGCAATTTAGTACTGATTTTGCAGACTTCTCAATCGGTCGGGATGCAATCGCCTGGGGTAGTGCTCGGATTGTGAATCCAACCGACATCATCGCTCCGTATACCTACGATCAACTTGATACCGAAGACAGCGTTGGCGTAGATGCCATTCGAGTGCGGATTCCTGTAGGGGTCATGGGCGAGATAGATGCAGGATACATCTTCGGACCTGATTTCGAGTTTGACAAGAGTGCTGTATTTCTCCGAACCCAATTGAACGCCGTAGAGACAGACTTCTCGATTCTACTTTTGGAATTTCAGAAAGATCTGCTCGTAGGTTTAGATGTAGCCCGTGGTATCGGTGGCGCTGGCTTCTGGCTGGAAACGGCTTATGTGTTTGCCGAACCCTTTGATGACGAACCCAACACAATAGACAATTACCTGCGGACCTCTATCGGTCTCGACTACAGCTTCGGTGGAGAAACGTACACATTTATCGAATACCATTTCAACGGTGCAGGCGCGACAGAACCCGAAAATTTTCTTACCAATTTAGAAGAACCGGCGTACACGCGCGGCGGTGTTTATCTGCTTGGCATCCACTATCTGGCACCAGGAGTCGCCTATCAACTGACCCCCCTGATTAGTCTCAGTGGACAAATACTGCTTAACCTATCCGATCCGTCAACCTGGATTGCACCGCAAATTGCATACAACGTTGCAGAGGATATTCATCTCTCTGTCGGTGGTTTTGTCAGCATCGGCAAACGCCCTAAAAACGGTGATTCTACCGAATTCCAATCCGAGTTTGGCAGTTATCCGAATCTCGTATTTTCTTCATTCCGCCTCTATTTCTGATCCATCAGAAGACCTGCGTCAACCGCACCATCGACAAGCGTCCAATTTCGGGAGTTCCAATAAATTGCCGATGTTTACGGTCCAACAAGTTTTGTACCGTCAGCGAAAGGCGCGGTCTGGGGCCGATTGGTAAATCGTAGCCGGCGTTTAAATCGATCGTATAATACGATTCAATATCACCGACGTAAACCCCTGACCTGACAGGAAAACCAGCCACAAAACGTGTGCGAAGTCCTACACCTAATCCGAGATTGGCGTTCAGATATTGAACGCTTGCTCCGAATTTATTTTTAGGGGCGTTCAGCGCGATGTCCCCGAGCCCGTCAACGTCCTCAAAGAGATCTTTACTGACAAACGAATAATTCGCACCAAAATTCCAACTCGGACTGAGGTAATAAGTAAAATTTAAATCCAGTCCGTTGAGTGAAATGTCGCCGTAGTTCCGATAGGTAAGCATAATGGCGTTCGGATCCGCTGCCTGTTCGGGTGTCACCGTGCCAAAAGGTATGAAAGCGGGCCCGTTGTTTTCAGTGCCAGCGACGAATAACCCCACCAACTCATCAACAGATGAACCGTTGTTATTACCCCCTTGAGCCGGTGTGTCAAAAACCAGTAACGCCTGACTCAGCCCAGCATTTTGCGGATTGGCTAACGCCGCTGTAATCTGTTTACCGAGGGAGGCACCTAACGTCGTCGCCTCTAAGAACACATTCGGCGTTTCAACAACAAGCGGACCAACGAAATCGTTAATCCTTGAGTGATAGACATCGACAGAAAAAGCCAACCTGTTCATGAGAATCCCTTTGTAACCGGCTTCATAGGTCTGTGTGATTGTCGGTTTAAGCGGGTTAACGTCATTTACATCTTCAACGTCAATGAAGTCGCCTGCCTGTGGATCGAGCGAGCGTAAGACATTTTTTACACCATCTACCTGTTTTGGGATGAGATTGTCAAATCCTTCGGAGAGGGCTGCCACTGTGGCAGCCGGAAGTCCTTGTGCATTTAGACCTGCTTCAAGAACCGGCTTCACACCACTCATAACAGCACTTCGACCGACATTCCACATGACGTTGGTAAAAACGGGATCATCAAGCGGGATGTGTGTCTCAGGTGGAAGTTTCGCTAACGGGGAAAAAGGCGATCGAAACTCGGGTCTGCCATCCGCACTTCTTTTGAAGGTGAACCCTGTCTCAGCGCGAACGCCTTGTGCTCGTATGTCAATATTCGGACTGAAACCAAACGCCGGTTGAAAATTGGCACCTAAGCCAAATGGATCCCCAACTGACAGAATATCAAGAAACAGGTCCGAAGTTCTCGGAGTATTGAAGGCGCGGTTATAGGTCACTCTGAAGTTATGATCGTTGTTGGGCTGGAAGGCAAGTGCAACCCGTGGAGAAAGGACCAAGCCCTCGAGTTGATTGTGATCATCAACTCGTCCAGCAGCAATGAACTTCAGTTTGGAAAGGAGTTTCGTTTCCGATTGCAAGTAGGCACCTATCTCGTTGATACTGTCATCTTCCTCATTAATGCCGTTGATTGTGCCTTCTGTATCGGGACGGGTCAGCAAAACATCCAAACCATAAGTAAAGCGTTGCCACGTGCCGAAACTATATCCGTGTTGAATCTGTCCAACATATAGGTCAGAATTATCGATGGTTGGATCTCCGCTTCGGACGACATAAGTATCTCCAGCATTGCTCCGATTCCAAAAGGCTTGGGCGAAGAGATCTTTGTAAATAAACCGTCCTTGGAGATAGCCATACGTCCAGTTTTGGGCTTGACCGGCACCGATTCCGGTCAGTTCAATACCGGTGGCTTGTGTGAAACCGCTGGCAATAATCGCTGTCGTATCGGTGTTAGGACTATAATCAACCCGAAATTCGCCGCTGGCTCTATACGTATCAAAAATCAGTCCACCTGCGCCTTCAAGATCCTCTTTGGATCGTCCTTCTTGCCAGTCATTTCCTCGAAAATAATTACCTGAAAACTTATAACCGATTGTCTCATTAACAACACCCGCATGTCGAAGTGAGCCTGTGAGTATACTCCGTTCCCCACCGCCGAGGCTAATCGTTGTTCCTTGAGAAGTGAAAGGCGAACGGGTAATGATGTGCATGACCCCGTTAGCACTGTTTGGACCGTAAAGTGCCGCACCGGGACCTGAGACGACTTCAATCTGCTCAATGTCTTCGTTGACAGTCGGAATAAAGCTGTAACTGTTGACCCGTAGCGAAGGCACACTCGCAATGCGATTGTCAACGAGCGACAAAAGTGAACCTGAAAAAACGTTGTTGAAGCCGCGGACGACGACATACGATGCACCTAACCCTGCACTCACTATATCCACTGCTCGCAGCGATTTTAAATGCTCGGTAACGCTTGGTGCCACCCGATCCCGGATTTGTGAATCGTCGAGAAAAGCGACGGATGCCGGTGCTTCAAGCACTTTTTCCCGACGGCGCGATGCCGTAACAGAAATCTGATCGAGTTCAATGACCGCCGCAGAGAGTGTAATTTCCACGGACATAGTTTGGTCGGTATCAAGACTAACGTTTGGCATAACCTTATCGGTATATCCCGGCAAAGCTGCGGTAATCGTATAGACGCCTGCAGCTAAATCTGCAACCTCAAGCGTGCCAACTGCATCGCTAACACCTGTAACTGTATCGCCATCTTCGGGCGCAACGGTAATCGAAACGTCACGCAATTCATCACCAATTCGATCAGTCACAGTGATGTTAAAGGTAGCAGCTTGCGTCGATCCTATAGTGGTAACGAAAATAACAAGCATGAAAAATAAAAAAACGCTAAGACCGTTCAATCGTTTCATCACAGTATCCCCTTTACTTTTAAAAAATATGGTTGATTGCCGCCGTGATAAACGGCATCTAAAATTGAACTATTATATTAAGTGAGTAACGAGTTTCTTATAGTGTAAACTTATTTTTTGAATCCACTATAAGACTTTATTTCTTAAACTCACGTTATATTAGAATATTATAACATAATATTTTCGGATTAAGTATAACATGGCAAAAAAAAAGGCAAATTTAATCCAGGGAAAATAACGGGTTTTCGACCGGGAGTTTCTATTTTTTATCGAAAAACCGTTCAAATCAGAATAAATCCTTGGTGTTTACCCTAAGGCATCTACTTTCACTTAAAGACTACAATGAGTTTCCGATACATCTCCTGCTGCGAACCTGTTCTTGCCCAAATTACAAGTAGATAACGTCCATTTCGGACAAGTACGCCACCATCTGTCAATCCATCCCACTGCGCAGCGTTTGGCCCGATGTAACGTGGTGCCTCTTCAAGCAACCGTCGAACCCGTCTACCGCGAAGATTAAAAATATCTATCGTCACAAATACCTGCGTTGCATCGGGAGCGTTGAGTCGATAGGCTATCGTCAATCGATGTCTATCGGGTGCGAAAAACACGCGCGGCGAGAGTTCAAGGTTCCCAATCTCCAGCCGTTCACTACGTTTCAAGTCTTCAGGGACAGCAGCCATCAAGGCATAAATCCCGAAGTGGTTGACAGAAGTTGTCACGCCCCCTTGTGCCTTATCCTCACGCCCTTGCAACGGCACCCATTTTTTTGCATACGCCTCCCAAAAATAGAGTTGTAATTTTTCAGCTGTGTCCCCCTGATAAGGGGGATTTAGGGGGTTCTGACTCGTGGATGCGGTATCCCCAAACAGAAACGTCAACTGTGCCGGGCGTTTCAAGACAAGTCCTTCGGGTGAAATCTGGACGACCCGGACGAATCGCTGCAGTGTTGGTGGTAACGCGGGTGGTGCCACAATTTCTATTCCTATTTTTTCTTCGGCAGCGAGCGCGCCCTTCGGCAGGTCTATTGCCACATCCGCGGGACTTTGGAGTTTTCCACCACTACCACCAATAACCGCTGCTTCAGGAACTACGCTTAACGCAACACGCTGCTCCACACCTGCCACACGACAGATAAGACGACCTTCTCCGACAAACACCGCTGTTAGTATAGGTGGCATACTGGTCGTAATTCTACCTAAATTTCCCGATAGAAACCATTGTGCTGGCAGGTTTTTTTCATCAGAGGAGACCGCATGGAGTCGGTACTGTTTGCCAGAGACGAGCCTGTAGGGTGGCATTACTTCCTTCACTCCGTCGAATACCTGAATTTTAAAGGAGCTCGCCGCCTTAATACTCGAAGAAAACAACACTATTAGTGCGATGAATATAAGTCCTGTTATTCGGTGAAAAAGTGTCTGCATGTGCTTATGTTACTACACATTCCCTTGAATCGCAACCCTTCTTGTGGTAAACTGACATATTATGGGAAAGCAACGCTCAAAAGACAGACAAGTAGATGGCACTGCCCTCATCAAAAGGGATCCTTTGCTAAAACCATACCGCGCCCAACTACACCAACGGTTCGTGCACTATCAACGTCTCAAAAGGAAGATCGAAGAAACTGGCGGCTTATTAGGTGAAATAAGCCAAGGACACTACTATTTCGGCTTCAATCGTGGCGAAAATGATGGTGAAAACGGGGTCTGGTACCGTGAATGGGCACCGAATGCACAGACACTCGCGCTGATTGGCGATTTTAACGGCTGGGATCGCGCTGCAAACCCGATGTCTATTGATGAATGGGGGGTCTGGCATCTCTTTTTACCGGATAGAGACTATACTAACCGATTCACACACGAAAGCCGGGTCAAGGTACACGTTTTGTCAGAGCTGGGTGGACTCGACCGAATTCCGGCTTATATTCAGCGCGTCATTCAGGAAGGCGATGCCGACTTCAGCGGACAGTATTGGGCACCGCCATATCCATATCAGTGGAAACACCACGCGCCCAGTTTCGATGCTAAAACGGAGGGATTGCGAATCTACGAGGCACACGTCGGCATGGCGCAGGAAGCGGAAAAAGTTGGCACGTTCGCTGAGTTCACAGAAAATGTCCTTCCCCGAATCGCTGACTTAGGCTATAACGCTGTTCAACTGATGGCGGTGATGGAACATCCGTATTATGCAAGTTTCGGGTATCATGTGAGTAACTTCTTCGCTGTCTCAAGCCGTTTCGGAACCCCAGAGGAACTAAAAGAGCTTGTTGATACAGCACATAGCATGGGATTGCTGGTCATCATGGATTTGGTGCATAGCCACGCCGTCAAAAATCTTAACGAAGGGTTGACCCACTTTGACGGCACAGCAGGTCATTACTTTCACCCCGGTGCGAAGGGCGAACACATCGCATGGGATTCGCGATGCTTCGATTATAGCAGATACGAGGTGCAGCGTTTTCTCCTTAGCAACATTCGCTATTGGTTGGAGACCTATCGATTTGATGGGTTCAGGTTCGACGGCATCACGAGTATGCTCTACAGCGATCACGGACTTGGACGGGAGTTTGCGGGATACGCTGATTACTTCGATAACCGCGTTGAATTGGATGCCATTGCCTATCTGATGTTAGCAAACGAAGTCCTCCACACTATCAACCCTGCTGCGATTTCGATCGCTGAGGACATGAGTGGCATGCCCGGTCTCGCACGTCCCATCGAAGAAGGTGGACTCGGCTTTGACTACCGTCTCGCAATGGGTATCCCAGATTATTGGATTCAGTTACTAAAGGAAAAAGAGGATGAAGACTGGCATATCGGTGAGATTTACGGTATGTTACGCAACCGCCGTTCTGGTGAAAAACACATCGCCTATGTCGAAAGCCACGATCAGGGTATTGTCGGCGACAAAACGCTCGCTACCCAACTCATGGACACCGAACTTTACACGCACATGAGCATTTCCACGACAAGCCTTGTGATTTCAAGGGGAATTGTGCTCCACAAACTCATCCGTCTTCTGACGTTCAGCTTGGGGGGTGAGGGGTATCTTAACTTTATGGGAAATGAATTTGGACACCCTGAATGGATTGACTTTCCGCGCGAGGGGAACAATAATTCTTATTGGTATGCGCGTAGACAGTGGAACCTCGTTGACGATGGCACCCTCCGGTACAAACATCTCAACGCATTTGATCGCGCGATGCAGCACCTTGATATAATGCACCATCTGCTTGCTGATGAAAGCATCAACCTCTTATTCATTCACGAAGAGGCAAAACAGATTGTCTATGGGCGTAGCGGACTTGTCTTTGCCTTCAACTTTCATCCCACAGCATCCGTTACAGATTGGCGGGTGCCAGTACCGCAGCGGGCAGATTACCGCCTCATTCTGAATACCGATGACATTGCCTATGGGGGACACGGTATTGTAGAGGGTGTCCATTACCCGTGGCAAGATGTGGCAATGGAGGGGCATCGGCAATCTATTCAGATTTATGCGCCTGCTCGGAGCGCGTTGGTATTAGCATCAAACGACCCCAAAATTAACAACACCACATGACTACTTACTAAACTTTGGACAATTTTTATAGAATACACATTTCGCCCCAGAATCAACGGTATGAATGCGCGTGTGGCATTCACCGGGGGCTTAGGTCTTGGTGGATACGCCGTTTCTATAGACATTCCGCCCCGAAATCAACGGTATGAATGCGCGTGTGGCATTCACCGGGGGCTGCCTTTTGGGACATCTGAGTTTCTTTTTTCGTGAGCTGGGTTCGTGTAAGAAATTGGGCGAAAAATACATAAGCCCTTAGAAACTCAACTCATACGCAACACGATATTGTCCAAACTTTAGGACTACTTAGGAGGCCTGCATAAAATGGATAAGAAAATTGATCTTTGTAGTACAGAAATGAATGAAGTCGTTAAGGAAGTTCGCGAAATGCGGATGAAAATTTCAGAAAAATGCGGACATGATCTCAATCGGTTAATTGCCCATTATCAAGAGGTAGGGAAAAGATTAAGGAAAACAGGTAAGTATAAGTTCGTTGATCCGGAACCGCCTGCTGAGAGATCCGAGTCGACAGAATCGGCTCGCGGTGAAGCCGCAGATTAAAATGTAGTACTACTCTCCGATAATACCTTTGCCTGAATACGTGCCGTATGGACGGTGTTTTCCTCTTCGGAAAAATAGGGACAGCCAACCGTGACCTCTACCACTACGATATGTCTATGTTGGATTGCTGGAGCCAGACACTCCAGCATTTTTAATGTCTTTTTTCTGAGAGGCGCGATGCTGGCATTTATAATCGCGCCTCCTGAGGGTACTAAACTAACTCATCTCATCACGTCGTGTTATTCTCCAACGAATACGCACGGTTTCCGCCGGGACCCCCACCGATTGCCCACGTCCCTCGGAACAACGATTGGCGTTTCGGGGGCATAGTCTCAATCACCTCATGGCTCAGGTTCAACCGATGCCACTGCGCCCAGATGGAGTTGTAACAATTAAAGACAGCACAGCGTGGGTTCGACGGATTCGTCCAATCGTTTGCGGCATGGACGAGGCTTTCGGTGAAGATAACAACAGAACCGGGCGGGCAGCTATAGTCGTCCATCATCTCGCGCATATTCGCTTCCCACGGCGATTCGCTGATATTCGGACGATACGGATCAGGACCGCCGTAGTTGAAATGTGCCTTATGCGATCCGCTGAGAAAAGAGGTCGCACCTTGCCCTGATTTGACCTCCTCAAGTTCCCAGACGACGCGCGTCAGTCCCGCAAAGATTTTGCTACCGGCGACTTGATATCGCATGGCGTTCGCCTGCTGTGGAGGGCGTACGACGTGCGGCAAACCATTGTCCCCACGTTCTGATACGTTCCAACCGGGAGGTCTGACAGTCGTGAAAGATCCCTCACACCGAAATCCATAACAGTCATTTCTAACAAACGGATCTTCGGACAAAATCTCGTTCAGGATTCCAACAATCGCGGGATGGTCAAGCAAGTTTTGTAAAGCACCTTGATAGCTCTGCCTGGCACCCGCATAGACTTCTGCTTTCATCTCCTCGATTTCTGATTCCGACAATATCGAGGGGATCAGAATCCAACCCCGAAGATCAAAGAAAAACTTCTGTTCTGGTGTCATCGGGCCTGCAGTTTGGTTTGACATTTTTTCCTCCTAAAAATAGAAACGCTATAACGCTTGTTTCAATCCAGGTAAAAAATAATTCTCAACAACAACTTCCCAACTCATGCGGGAGGCAATGTCATGGCCTTCTCGGATCATATCCTCTACATCGCGAGGTTTACGCGGCAGCCGCCCAAGCAATTTCGCAGCAATATCTCGACTATTCTCCAATTCGATCGCATTCCGTTCCGTCAAGCCGATGTGCAGCACATCTTCTAATGATTCTGGCGGTATCCGGAGCTCCGTATAGTCGGCAATAACGACATTCGGCACCTCTTGCCCGTCAGTCGCGCGGTGAATGAAACCGCAACACCCACAGACATTACTCACAACACAGATCGCACCGAAACTCAACGGCTCTACCTGTGCGATCCCGAAAGGTTCATAAATCGATTGTCCAAATTCCGCATCGCTTCCCTTACGGATGTCCATGAACGCCATCTCTGCGGGCATCCGCTTTCCGCACGCCTCTTGGCTCCATCCGAACTGATTGACAAAAACGACCTTAATCGCTTTAGACCGCAGATTGAAGGCGGAAACGCCGTTGTTTAACTCCACCTCAGCACCCACGAGATCTGGATAGCCAATCTTGTGGTAGACGGGCCAGCCGTACTCTTGCTCCATTTCATGGATAGTTTCATACGGACGCCCCGTTGCAATTTCTGTGGAAAGGATGAACAACACAGCCGTTTTATCGTTGGAGGCAAGCAAGGAATCCAGATGCGTTAAGACCTGTAAATCGCGCCATAAGCCTTTACTTTTAACCAAACGCGTTACGTGCGTAAAGACGTAATCTGGACGGTAGTCGAGCAGTGTCATCGCATACTTTTGAAGGCGTGTTTTTGATTTCAATTTTTCCTGTAGGCTCACCTCAAACGCAGGAATACCGTTGTAAACAAGGTTAATTGGGAAACTCTCAAACGGTTTTGCCAAAAACCGAAGTTCATCAACAACGAGGTCACCAACGGCAAAGATAGCGTCACAGAGATGTGCCTTGTCAATCAAGGCATGCTTAAAATACCAAAATGGGTCGTCAAAAACATCACGAACCGACTGCCCGTGTGCGTTTGCCTGTTTTAAAACGTTGTAGAAACGGACATCGTGCCCCGGGTGTCCTTCAACAATAGGACGGATTGTCGCCACCTCGTGGGCATAAAAGACGGTACGTATGTTTTGCGCATTTTCATCGTTCTGCCGCTCAATAAGCACTTTGAGTGCAAGCGGCATCCCCATAAATTCATGGGAAATCATGAACACGGGTGTCTCTGTCTGTCTGCCGATAAGTGTCCGCAGCGCATCATACGCCGGTTCAGCAAGACGGATATATTCCTCGAATTCCCACTCGCTCTCGTAACGGCTCGATTCAAGGTTGAAGTGTTCATAGAGTTGCCACTTGAATTGACCGGTCAGGTCTTCATTGCTGCTTGATACATTCACTAAGATAACATCTGTAAGGATTGTAACTTTTTTATTTTTATCCTCAAACCGCCGTTGCCCGTAGACGATTTCAACGTGATACGTCTGCTCAATCCCGCTGAGAGCGTCGGCGTGCGGGGTGTCTTTTATCCTATCGCTGGCGCGATACAGGATAGTGTCCAATTCACCTAAATCTGCCCCTGGAAAGAGTGGACCTACAAGAAACGTACGCTCAACCGCCTCATTGTAGCTACGGGTTGTCAACAACCCCTCCAAAACCGCCCCAATGCCCCCCATTTTTTGGATGGCTTCGTGTGTGGCATGAACAACAATACTCAAACTGTTTACCTCACTTCGTGTCTTTATTTATTGAAATTCGCGCTTATTATTTAAAATTTCGATCCGACGCTATAACAATCAGGACTTACGCAATTTTAGCCGTAGCATGCTCTGTGAGATAGGGATCCTCGAAGAAATACAGACTGTTTGCGGACACAAACTGGGAAGTTTGTGCTACAAAAGAACAGCCTACGTAAGTCCCAACAATTTTAAAAATTACCACGTGTCTGAGTAAACTGTCAAGATATTTTTCAAAACAAACGGTTGCAGCACAGACTTGCATTACCGCTGTTACCAACGATGTGCGACTCAATATAATTCGCAATCTTTTTGCTGGTGCGATCTGGGATTTTTGTTCTTGACAACGCCACCAAAAGCAACTATAATATAATAGGGGTTGGTCCCCAGTTGTCAGTCATCCGTTAAGAGATTTAGATATAACAATTTACCATTTCGTTGCGTAATCCACGTTTAGGCAGATTGTTACAAACCACTTTCAACCGACAGCCGATAACTGATAACCGGTAACTACTTATAAACTTTCGGAGGTAAACATGTTAGACAATATCGGACACGTTGCTGGCACCATCTGGCACTATCTTGAGGCAAATAACGAAGCCACTGTTACAAAAATAACCCGAGAAATCGGTGAAACTGAACGTTCGGTCCTAATGGGAGTCGGTTGGCTCGCTCGCGAAGGAAAATTAGATTTCGAGAAACGAAAACAAGGCACTTATATCACACTCAAAATACAACAGTCGGACGCGGATGTCGGATAGATTTCGGAAGGAGCCTGGAATTAAATGAAGCCACTTCGTCAATTAACAGTGGTGCCTACCTTACCGCCAAATCTCGAACCGCTGCGTGAGCTCGCTCTAAATTTATGGTGGACTTGGGATCGTGAAGCCCTCAATCTCTTCCGCTATCTTGACGCTGGGTTGTGGGAAAAAACTTACCACAACCCAGTTGCAATGCTCGGACAGCTTTCCCAAGAGCAGTTGGATGAAGCATCAAAAAACAGTATGTTTCTTGCTCGGTTTGAGGTTATCCACAAGAAGTTCAAAGAATACCATCAAACATCTTCATGGTTTGAAACAAGTTACAAAGATGATACGCTCGAAAACCTGAAAATTGCTTATTTTTCCATGGAATATGGGTTAACAGAGTGTATGCCGCTCTATTCCGGCGGCTTAGGGGTCTTAGCGGGTGATCACCTGAAATCCACAAGTTATCTCGGATTGCCTTTCGTTGCAGTTGGTCTCCTCTATCAACACGGCTACTTCCGCCAAACGCTTACGGCAGATGGATGGCAGATGGCAGATTACCCGACAAACGACTTCTATAATATGCCCATCCAACCGGAAAAGTGTGCGGATGGAAGCCCACTCCTAATAGAAGTCTCATATCCAGAAGGAACTGCCATCGCTAAGGTTTGGCGCGCCCAAGTCGGACGTGTTTCTTTATACCTCCTTGATACCAACATTCCAGAGAACCAGAGCGAAGAGTTGCGGAACATCACGGACTACCTGTATGGGGGGGACGAACGCCTCCGCATTAAGCAGGAAATTCTCCTTGGCATCGGCGGATATCGCGCCTTAACTGCCCTGGGCATCCAACCCACCGTCTGCCACATGAATGAAGGACATGCTGCTTTCCTCGCAATTGAACGCATCCGGCAGTTGATGCGGAACACTGGCATCCGTTTTGAAGAGGCCTGCGAAGCGACAAAAGCCGGAAATATATTCACAACACATACACCTGTTCCTGCTGGCATTGACTGGTTTCCACCGGATTTGGTGAATTACTATTTCAGCAACTACTACGACGAACTCGGTGTTTCTGCTGAAACCTTTCTCGGTCTCGGCAGAGCCAATCCAACCAACACCAACAGTGAATTCAGTCCGGCACTCCTCGCACTCAGGCTATCCGCAATGCGTAATGGCGTGAGCCAACTGCATGGAGATGTCTCCCGCGATATGTGGAAAAACCTCTGGCAAAGCATTCCTGCCCATGAGATACCCATCAGTGCGATTACCAACGGCATCCACACCCGGTCTTGGGTTTCCGATGATATGCAGGGTCTCTTCGACAGATACCTGGGACCCCATTGGATCGTTGAGCTCACAAACCAAGCCGTCTGGACGCAAATCTCAAATATACCTGATCCTGAATTATGGCGTATACATGAACGCCGGCGCGAACGTCTTATCACCTTCGCACGTCAACGGCAAGAACAGAAACACACATCTGGTGGTACTTTAGGTCGCAGCTCACAAGCCCAACTAACCCAATCTAACCGAAGAAAAGAAACCGATAGTGCAGCGATTAAAGTCCTTAATTCTGCCGCGTTGACCATCGGGTTCGCACGCCGATTTGCGACCTATAAGCGCGCAACCCTACTTTTCCAAGATGTCGATCGACTCGACAAGATTTTGAATCACCCTGAACGTCCAGTACAACTCATCTTTGCTGGGAAAGCGCATCCGCACGACTATGAGGGAAAACTACTCATTCAGCGTATCGCGCGCATCGCAGCAGAACCCCGCTTTTATCATAAAATTGTCTTCATTGAGAACTACGACATCTGCGTTGGACGCTATCTCGTTGAAGGTGTCGATGTCTGGTTAAACAACCCACTACGTCCCAACGAAGCAAGTGGCACCAGTGGTATGAAAGCTGCCGCAAACGGCGCGCTCAATTTGAGTATCGCGGATGGTTGGTGGGCAGAAGCGAACCACTTAGGTGGTGGATGGACAATTGGTACGGGAGCGGCTTCAGACGATACAAAATCCAACGACGAAATACATGCCAACGCCATTTATGAACTCCTTGAAAAAGAGATTGTCCCGCTCTTCTACGAGCGTAGTGCTGTTGATGATGTCCCTTATCAGTGGGTTGCGCGCATGAAAACCGCAATGCAGAATCTCGCGCCCATCTTCAACACGAAACGGATGGTAACCGAGTACGCCGAGCAGTTATACTTCCCAACGCACCAGCGTTGGTCGCAACTCAACGAAAATGAAGCAAAACGTAGCATCGCCTTAGCGCATTGGAAAAGCCACATTCAGGACCATTGGGGGAACCTCTGGATCGAGGAAAAATTCCCGAAGAGAACATCACCTACACTTCAAAATCTTGAATTAGGCGTGGGTGAATCCACAACAGTGGCGGCAATCGTACACACTGATGTCTTATTCCCGCATGAACTCGCCGTCCAAATTTATCACGGTGTGTTAGATACCACAGGCGAAATTCACAACGGCAGTGCTACACCCATGGCATATAAGGCGGATCTTGGGGGTGGTGCTTATCTCTTTGAAGGAACGCTTACCTTGAAACAGACGGGATTGCACGGCTACACCGTGCGCGCCTTACCTTATCATGAAGATCTGGAATCGCTCTCTGAACTCGGTCTTATAACGTGGGCATAACTATAGTAATTGGCTGTCAGCAGTCGGCTGTTAGCAGTTCGCTTGGCAGTTGTGAACGTTTGTAATCCGTCAATGGTCTCTTGGCTATGGTAACCTTAGAATTAATTAGACCTTCAGCGAATCAACGCCAGAATGCGCGTATAGCATTCTGCAGGTGCGGTTAGAAACCGTACCTACCGAGGCGGGGTAAAATGGACAGAACAGCAGAAATTGCTCGTGAAACAGCAGAAACCCAAATCCAACTGCGCCTGAATCTCGACGGAACAGGCACTTCCGCTATTAACACGGGCGTTGGCTTCCTTGACCACATGTTGGAGCTCTTCGCCAAGCACGGCTTCTTCGACTTGGAGATCAAAGCGAAGGGAGACCTACACGTAGACGCACACCACACTACCGAAGATGTCGGTATCTGTTTAGGACAAGCCATCCAAAAAGCCGTCCTCGACAAAGCAGGCATGCGTCGCTTCGGCAGCTTCGCTGTCCCGATGTATGAATCCCTCGCCAAAGTAGACCTTGACGTTTGCGGGCGCCCCTACTTACATTATGAAACACCGCTTCGGGATGCGAAGGTCGGCGATTTCGATGTTGAACTCGCAGAGGAATTTTTTCACGGGTTCGCGAACCACAGTGGCACAACCTTACACATCAACGTCCCTTACGGCACAAACCAACACCATATCATTGAAGCGATTTTTAAAGCCGTCGCGAAAGCCTTGCACATCGCTACACGCCTCGATGTCCACATCACCGGTGTATTATCCACCAAAGGGAGTTTATAGTAACTAAAGAGATACTAAATAGGGCAACCACAAGGGATGCCCCTACAGACGCGCACAGCAACACGGACTGATGACTGATAACTATTGAAAGGAGAACGCTTATGAGTAATGGGAACGTTATCTCAGTGATACTCGGCGGTGGTCGTGGCACCCGCCTCTTCCCACTCACCCGAGACCGCGCGAAACCGAGTGTCCCAATCGCTGGCAAATTTCGACTCGTAGATATACCAATTAGCAATTGCCTCCACTCCGGCTTTGACCGTATCTTCGTCCTAACCCAATTCAATTCCGTCTCACTGAACCGACATATCGCACGCGCCTATAGATTTGATAGCTACCGACGCGGGTTCGTCCAAATCCTTGCAGCACAACAGACCCTGGCGGGTGAAGAGTGGTATCAGGGCACAGCAGACGCTGTTAAACACAACCAACCTTATATTCTCAATCCAAGATTCAAAGATGAACACGTCCTCATCCTTGCAGGTGATCATCTCTATCGAATGGACTACCGCAAAATGTTGGCTGTCCATACGGAATCTAAAGCCGATATTACAGTGTCCGTCATCCCAGTCAAGAAGGAAGATACCAGCGGACTCGGTATCCTTCAAGCAGATCGCACTGGACGCATCGTTAATTTCGTCGAAAAACCACAAACCGAAGCGGAACTCCTCCCGCTACGCGTTGAACCGGAAGTGTTTACATCGCGCGGTATTCAAGCGGAAGGCCGCGAATATATCGCCTCAATGGGGATCTACATCTTTAATCACGAGGTACTCCACGAACTCCTTAAAGATGACTCGAATGTAGACTTCGGTCAGGATATCATTCCAAAAAGTATCAAGACCCATCAGGTGTCCGCTTACTTTTTCGACGGCTATTGGGAGGACATTGGAACGATCCGTTCTTTTTACCACGCAAACATAGCACTTACCGATACCGCACCGGCTTTCAACTTCTACGATGAGCAAGGCCCTATCTATACCAACCGCCGCCACTTACCGAGCACAAAGGTCAATAGCAGTAGCGTGCGTTCCTCCATCCTCGCTGAGGGTTCTATTATTGACGATTCGGAACTCGACAGAACAATTGTCGGGATTCGCAGTATTATCTCCAGCGGTAGCCGAGTTTATCAATCTGTACTTATGGGTGCCGACTACTATGAATCAAATGCCTCGCAACAGGAGAACACACACGCAGGTATTCCTCACATCGGCATCGGTCAAAATTGCCTGATTCAGAACGCAATTATTGACAAAAATGCGCGTATCGGTGATAATTCCGTACTCGTCAATCGAGATGGCCTTGACAATTATGATGGAGGGAACTACTATATTCGGGACGGTATTGTGATTGTTCCAAAGGATGCGACGATACCCCCCGAAACCACTGTTTAACGCACAGCCTCGATTTCGCAATCGAAGGCCCGTGGAACAAGGAGAATTTCTGATGCACAGAGTATTAACACTTCTAACCCTAAGCTTCTCTGCTGTGATACTTCTCATGTCACCGCAGGCGACGGCACTGGATACAGACGGGCTTGTCGGTGCATGGTTGTTTGATGAAGGCAAAGGGGATGCTGTCACAGATTCCTCTGATAATGGACTGGATGGCAAAATCGCACAAGGAAAACCGAAATGGGTTGAAGGAAAATTTGAGGGGGCAATGGAGTTCGGTGGCTCCGATATGGTGACGGTCCCCGACGATAACGCACTTGATCTTGAAAACTTCACACTCGCTGCGTGGGTGAATATTCCGAAAATCTCCGGCGCATGGCAGATCGTTGCCTCTAAAGAGACCCGAAATCCAACGGGTAGGAACTATGGTCTCTTCGGCAATATCAACACCGGTGTTATTCACTACTCCTTCACAACAAACGCCGGTTGGAAATCGTTTGACGCGAAAACTGCCGTCACCGACGGCGATTGGCATCACGTGGCAGGCACTTACGACGGTTCTGATTTCAACCTCTATCTCAATGGACAAGTAGATGCACAGGTGTCGCCAGGCACGAAACCTGATACCAGTGATAACCTCTTCTTTATCGGCGGCTGCGACATCGGGAACTACTGGATGTCCGGGAGCATTGACGAGGTCGTTCTCTATGACCGACCGCTGAGTGAGAAGGAAATTAACGAACTCATGGAGGATGGGATGTCTGTTGCGTTAGACGTGCAACCCGGTGGTAAACTGGTAACGACGTGGAGTCAAATTAAGGCACACACGACTCGGTAAATTCTAAGAAGTGTTAAGGAGAATCAAGTCATACTATGTCTGAATTAAGACAGCAACTCCTCGTACTGCATCTGCACACGCCTGATCTGAACAGTGGCGTGGTCGCTTGGGCGATGTACGATGGAACGGGTCAAAAACGTCATACCACAGGTGACAGCGAGACCCCTCCGTATAACTCGGTCGTGGAAGCTATGCAAGACGGTTGGCGAGTGATTCAGTTTCCACAACAATTTCCTGCCTATCCCGGCATGGAATATCACACTTCATATCTCAGGTTTGAATATATTCTTGAGAAGTTGGAGAAAATCTCATGATTGACAAAAAGCATTTACTCAATACGGAACAGATGGCGAACTTCGTCGCAGACGGTTATCTCCGCTTCGACGAACTCATTCCGCGCGAATTGAATGAAGCCGCACACGCCGAAATGGAAGCCGGTGTTATTGTGCGTGGACGTGGCGGTACGGTTTTAGACGAAGTTTGGGACGACGATTCTGCTGTCGGCAAAGTCTTTCGACTGCCGGAAGTGAAAGGTATCATCCACAGCCTCGTTGGGGCGGATCCGCTCTACGATCATCACGCCGTTCATATTGTCCGTCCGCAGAACGAAATAGGACAAAGTTGGCACGCCGATGCAATCATCGACCTGCGGATGCATTTTGACATTCAGTTTTTCTATTTCTCGCACGACACACCGCGCGAAATGGGCGGAACAATGATTCTACCGGGAAGCCACTATCGACGCGTCTGTGAAACGGACATCGCGCGTTACCAAAACTTCCTTGGGCAGCATCGCGTTGTCTGTAAGGCAGGCACGCTGCTTGTTGTGCACCATGGCATGTGGCACTGTGCGCAACCGAATCTGACCGACCGGACACGCTACATGTTCAAACTTCGCCTTAACCCAACGGTGCGCCAGTGCAAGCTCTGGGACACAGACGATCTCGATACAGCAGCTTTCCACGGCATCTTAGGGAGAAATCACAGATGGTACGGGAACGATGTTAGGCTTGAAATCGTCAATCGGATCAAGCAGTGGCGTTTCCTGACGGGTGATGATTCCTTCGATGTCGGTTACTGGCTCTCTCGACTCGAAAACATGCCAGAGAATCGGCAAGCGGCAGCATAGGATTTGAAACAAAAAAGGCGCGGTTGCAACCGCGCCTACAAAGTTTGGCATAGTCGAAACACTACCTATTTGCGCCTCGTCTGTTACCTCCCCTATTTCCCGCTCTGTTTGCTGCTCTTCTTGCGCCGGCACGTCTCCTAACTTCCCGCATTATTTCCTGACGCTCCTCTGGTGAGGCATTCTTGAGTTTTTCCGCCAACTCTTTCTGGTTTATCCCGAGCACCTCAATCTGTTCTTTCATCTCCATCTGTCTGCGCTTTGCAGCTTCCGCTTGCTGGTTAGCATTGGCTTGATTTCTCGTCGCATTATCACCGCCATCTTTTCCGGACTCACCACCCTCGCCAGCCCTGCTACTACCCCGTTTCGTTGTGAGAAACTGGAGTGCCTCGGTTTTCAGCGTTATCGGCTCGCCATCTTTTTCCAACACGACCTGTTTCGCTTGGATGTCCTTTACGGTTATGTCTCCGAGTTTTTCGCCTATGGTAACAAAATGGTAGCGGTTTGATCTTTTTTCCAGCAGCGTCGCCTGAGCAATCACACCGTCCGGGTGCACAGCCGTACCTACGAGACTGTAGGCAGGTTCATTATTCGGTGGTGTCCACCCCAAGGGTCGAAAAAGATCGTTATCAATAATCACGTTGTAGAACGCAGCATTCTCTCCAAAGTCAACTGTCGCTCGGTTTTGACGTTGCCGAAATCTGTTACGTTGTGTTTCAGTCTGTTCCTTTGCTTCTATCATTTCTTGCTTTTTCGCTGCGTCCGGTTCTGGTTTTTCGCTCGAATCCATTTCAGGCTTTGTGGCAATAAACGCCGCCTTTGTCTTATCCTGTGCGTGCAGCAATACCCCGAAACCGAGGAGCAAGCATACGCTACAGCCAATCCCCAACTTTGCAATGATATTACGTTGACTACCGGCAACCTTCAATTTCATTTCGTTTTCCTCCGTCGCGTCTTCCAAACGTACTTCCGAAGATTTGATGATTAAGACAATCTCTATTACAAAAAGTTCCCTTTCTTTAATTCTATCATATCCTTTGCCGAATGTCAATTATACTCGCGTTGCCGTAGAGTCGTTCAGTCCTACCAAAAAACATTGACTTTATAGAAAAAATGGAGTAAACTTTATAGCAAGAGATCTGTTTAAAATAATATAAGGAAGAAACCGATGAAATACCATAGTACCTCTCAAAAATATATTGCACTTGCGTGCAGCTGCGCCTTTATTTTCCTTTTAACAAATGGACAGGCAGCGGCAGCGCGCCGTTCGCGTGTTCTATCTATAGCACTTTTTGCCTCTGGTATGAGCCTCCAATTCGGTAGCAGCATCCTTAAAGCGTCTGCGCAAGACCGGTATGATACCTATCTTAACGCCGCAATCCAAGCAGATATTCAGACGCACAAGGACGCTTTTCTCGTCAGGCGAAATGCCAGCACTATCATGTCCGGTGTTGGTCTCGGCTGTGTCGGTCTTGCCGTACTTTTCTCAATCTACAACCAACTGGATATACCCGAACCTGCGGAGGACGCGGTCTCCACGGCACACCGTTCAAAAATCCAAGTCGAGACATCAAGAACACGTCTGGGTGTTTTGGCAAATCGCCTTTCCCAAAACACGAGTCTGCTATTCCCGCGTACCACATTCCAACTGCATCCGCATTATAACTTCCAAACGCATCAGGCAAGTCTAAGGCTTCTGCGCCATTTTTAGGTCTTATCCCATAGATACACGGTCTCGTGCTACGGGACGCTGCATCGATTTGGTTACAGTCTCTTTAAAAAAAGGAAAAAAGTAATGTACCTAATCCGACACCTATCCAACAACAAGTCTATTCTGCTCAGTCTTCCGATATGCCTTGGCTTCCTGCTGTTGAGTGCTTGCACAAACACGGAAGATTTCGCCAACCCGCTCGATCCAGAGAATCTACGCACTGCTGGCGCGCCAGATGGTCTCACACTCTTCGCTGGAGATAAACAGGTCCGAGTCATGTGGAACGACATAGGTCAGGTAGGTATTAAAGGATACCGTATCTACAGACGTTCTACAGGTGGGACGGATACGGAATTCACATTAGTCGGCTCGGTTGACGCGCCTGCGAACGAATTCATTGATACCCAAAATCTCGAAAACGATCGCGTCGACGCATCTGGTCGCCTGCTCGCCTATGAATATCGCGTCACTTATGTAGATGTCAACGGTGTCGAAACCCCAGACCCGACCAACCCACCCACTGAGGGTGAAGAACCGCGTCGTATCTGGAAAACAGCACTCGCCACCCCGAGTGTCCCACCACCTGCGCCTACTGTAACGCTCGGTGACCCAACCGATCTCACCGTCAAACTTTTTTGGGACGGTTATGATTTCCCGCGCGATTTCTCTATCTTCCGCGTCTACGCTGCACTTGACCCTGGAGAGGACAAACCGCTCCGATTCAAACTGATTGCTGAGCCGAAGCGCGATAAACTTTACTATTTTGATCACGATTTTGAAAGTGACGGTATCCGCAAAGTCTATCGTATCGCTGGTGTTGACGAGTTCGGCGCGGAGGCAATCACTGTCGTTACCGCAGCCGCTCCAAATCTGCCCCCCGCGCCCCCGAAAGATGTTCGAGTCCGTTACCTACCGCGGTCGCTATTCAACACAAAATACGATGCGGCTATCTCATGGACTCCTAACACCGAACCCGACCTCGCCGGTTATCAACTCTATACCAGAGACGCAGCAGGAAATCTACTGCCCCGACCCGCAGTCGGACGCAAGGATCGCAACTTCACAATCATTGGCGAAGATCCTATCCTCGTCGGTCAGTCATTGGAATTCAAGAAATACTACATCACTGCTTTTGACGATACCCCAGGCCCCGATGGACGGCGCGACGAAAGCGCGTTGGTAGAAGCAAAGTAAAGTGGCGGTCGGCTATCAGCCATCAGCAAGAAGGATTTGCGGCAGAAACGCAAACTATGTGAACCATGCGCCGATAGCCATAAAATTGACAGTTATTAAGGATAAACATCATGCACGTTAAAAACAGAACACGCAATACGCAATACTTCATTTACACTCTCTGTACCGTCCTTCTCGTTAGCATCGCACTGCCGGTTTCAGCACAATTACCAAAGGTTTCACAACTGAACACCATTCAGACAGCGGAACCGCTTGGCAAAGGCGGCTCGAGTACCACATTTGGACTCCTACAATACGCTAAAGTTGACCTGCTACCCGATTTAAGTCAAAGGGTAGACATCGGTGGGTTTGAGGAATCGCATCGCGTAACGTTTGAGATTGAGACCTTTCTGGTGCCAGTTAGATTCGCTTACGGCTTAAACGACAAACTCGACCTCCTGCTCGGTGGTACATTTTCGACCGGCGGTGTGCGGAAAGTCGTCCACGATTTCTACAATACAGCCACAGAAAACAACACAGACCCAAATGTTAACCGTCGTGTCTATGAACAACCCTTATTTGACGGCGTCATTGGACTCAAGTACAACATCAAACCCGATCGGAACGATAACCTTCCAAGTATCTCCGTCGGTGGAGACGTGCAGTTCGGTTTCACAGCCGATGACCGACTCAACTCGGACAACGAATTCCTTGATCATAGTCCCGCTGACGGCTTTCCATTTATGGGTGTCAATACCTATCTGGTCGGCACGCAAAGATTTGGGGACCTCTTTAAAGTCCATGGCGGTGTTGGTGTCTTCTTAACATCAAAGTCCCTGAAAACAACGGACTTTTTTACCCTTAATTGGCAGGTCGGCACTGAAGTCGCAGTTTCAGATAACATGTGGTTTGTAGCCGATTTTTCGCGCGAGCTTCCTTATGCGGGTGTGCATGTGACAAACCTCATCGGACTTACCCTCCGCTATGAAATTTCAAATACACTTGCCTTCCAACTCGGCTTCAACAGCCGTCCGGGATTCCTGTTTAACCTAACCTTCGGGGGTGAGGAGACGCAGGCACTTGAAGGCGAGAATTTGTTGTTTTAGCATTTTTTAACTATTAAATCTGGTCGCTGCTCCAAATGTAAATCAAAGACAAATTGTTCGCTAATCACTCACAATTTCACTACGCAGCGGTTTTCAGTTAATTCCACCCAAGTTTTTTGTGTTCAAGGTTCTTTTATTTTTCTTATAACCAGAAAGGCATTTGATATTTAGCAATGAGAGCAGTCGTTCAACGCGTTAAATCCGCAAGTGTTAAAGTAGAAGGCAAACTCGTCTCTGAAATCGGAGCGGGTGTCCTCATCTTTCTCGGCGTTGCCCATGAAGACACCGAAACGGAAATAGCATATATTGCCAACAAAGTCGCCAATCTCCGTATTTTCGAGGACGAAGAGGGCAAGATGAACCGTTCTCTTCTCGACACAGGTGGGGCTGCTCTCGTCGTTTCGCAATTCACGCTCTACGGCGACTGTCGCAAAGGACGGAGACCGAGTTTCATCAAAGCCGCCCGCCCCGAATTGGCGAATGCACTTTATGAGCAATTCATCACCGCTCTTGAACAACAGCATATACCGACGCAAGGCGGCACCTTTCAGGCGATGATGGACGTGGCACTCATCAACGACGGTCCCGTCACGATTTTATTAGACGGCGACAAACAGTTTTAACCCAGCATCGGTTTATCTACCAATTCTTCCTTAAAAAGCACTTTCTTCGGCTTGACATGTCTATAGGAGAAAAGCATGGCTCGTAAAATGCGCCTCGGTTTAGGTCAATTCAGCCAACTCAGCGAAGAACGCTTAAAATTCATCAAACAACTTGGGGTCGAAGACGTACTGCTCAACACGCCACAACTTCCCGGCACAGAACGCTGGGAATTCATGGACATTCTCCAACTCCGCACGGAAGTAGAAAACGCTGGTCTCCGATTGGCAGCCCTTGAGAACGTCCCAGTCTCTTTCTATAACGAAGCGATGTTGGGATTATCTCGCCGCGACGAACAAATTGAGAACATGGCGACAACGATTCGCAATCTCGGCAAGGCTGGCGTGGAAATTTTCGGGTATCATTGGATGCCTAACGAGGTCTGGCGCACCTCCCGAACTACTCCCGGCAGGGGTGGTGCTGCGGTTACGAGTTTCGATATGGAACAGGTAAAAGACGCGCCCCTCACGCACGGACGTGTCTTCACTGAAGCGGAAATGTGGGAAAACTACGAGTACTACATGAACGCAATTCTACCGGTCGCGGAGGAGGCAGGCGTAAAACTTGCACTTCATCCAGACGATCCACCCGTTGAATCCCTTGCGGGTGTGCCGCGCCTATTCCGCAACTTTGAAGGCTTCAAACGTGCGATGGAAACTGCTGACAGCCCGATACACGGACTCGACTTCTGCGTCGGTTCTTGGTCTGAGATGGGGCCGGGTGTCACGGATGCGATCCGCTATTTCGGGGAGCGCGACAAGATTTTCTACGTTCACTTCCGAGATGTGCAAGGACACGTCCCGAAATTTGCCGAATCCTTTGTAGATGAAGGGAATTGCGATATGTTCGAGGTGATGCGGACGCTCAAAGAGGTCGGCTTTACAGGTTTTATGATTACTGACCACGTTCCGCACGTTGTTGATGATACAGACTGGGGGCACCGGGGTCGGGCGTATGCTATCGGGTATATGACGGCATTTCTTGAAATCCTAATGGCGACATAGCAGATATGAAACAATCCGAATATACTGATACCATCAAACAAGGCGACTGCATCGAATTGATGGCTGAAATGCCAGATGAATGTGTGGACCTTATCATAACGGATCCACCGTTTGCTATCGACTTCAAAGCGACGCGCCATAATTACAACCGAAAAGGGAGTCGAGTCCTTGAGGGATATAACGAAATTGAGGGAAGCGACTATCTTGCTTTCACGCTTGATTGGCTTTCAGCAGCGACGAGAGTCCTAAAAGATTCTGGCAGTATGTACATCTTTTCGGGTTGGAACTACCTAAAGGATCTGCTCATAGCAATCGATGAGTGCCAACTCACGACAGTCAATCACCTGATTTGGAAGTATCAGTTTGGGGTTGTCACGAAGCGTAAGTACGTAACCTCGCACTACCACTGTCTCTTTGTGTGTAAAAACGATAAGAAACGAAAGTTCTATCCGTATCGCCGATTTGACAAAGATGCCAAGACCGAAAGTGGTGGATCGGCACATTATAAAGACAAAGAGGATGTTTGGGAAATTAAGAGAGAATATTGGCAAGGTGCGGTGAAAACACCGACAAAATTGCCTGCTGAACTCATTGAGAAAATCCTCGATTATTCCAGCGAAAAAGGAGACGTTGTTCTGGATCCGTTTTTAGGCTCTGGACAGGTTGCTGTCGTGAGCAAAATGAAGGAACGGCACTATATAGGCTTTGAGATTGTGCCAGCATATTACGAATTTGCAAGCGAGCGTCTTGCGTCGGGGAAATACTTGATTCAGAAGACTGAAGAAGAACCTGTATGGGATTTGTTCAGTGAGAAAGTATAATTCTATCATGATAAATGAAAAAATAGTTGACATAGTTGAAAAATTGCAGAACGCCTCAAGGAGTATACCGAAAATTTGGGATGGCAGAAGTGCTATTCTTGAAATGCGAGACGGGGGTTCGACACAATGGCGGCAGATGGAATGGATGGGTTTCTACTTTGAATTTTTATGTGAAACTCATTTCGACGGTATAATTGATATACCCGGAAAAAAATACGGCAATACAGAGTTTGACGCATTCCGTGAAATTTCGTGGGACTTTAAGTCACACGCGGCTAATACGACAAACCATACGGTCATTACAAATGACGCAGAAGCGATAGCAAACACGATAAGTGATTACGGCTACTACGGCGTAATTCTTGCAATCGGCGAAGTGGAATACAATGACGAAGAGCGAACCTTTAAAAGATGGCATGATGAATTAAAAGAGGGAATCAGCAAATACGAAGTAAATCGGATAAACAGAGGAGCAATGTCAAGACGGCGTAAGACAGAATTTGTTTTATCAGAAATCCACTTTGTCTGTTTTAATACTGAAACACTGAGTCAATGCGGTGGTTCATTTCAGAAAGGTTTTAGAAATGCTGACGGCAGTCCAAGACGCGAAAAAGTCACAGTAAATATACGGAGAATTCCGGACGAAGCCCTTGTGGCAACTGAAAATTCATGGGGAACAGCCATACATAATACCCTGTTTTAGGTGAAGATCGGATCGTTAATAATGTGCCTTACATATAAGGTTTGCTTAACTAATATAAATATGTTATCATTAAACGAAGTTCCTGCTAATAGGTTCTCTATATTTGAAGACGCGTTTTGACGTGCCTTGCTCACCCCGCAGGGCTGATATATTTTCTATAGAAAATGAAAATGATTGGAAACAGAGGTGGAATATGGCAATCAGTCCAGAACTTCAATATGCTACACTAAACGAATTTTACCTTGATGCAAAAAATCCGAGACTTAGCCGCCATTATGTCAATGCTAATTCATCTCAGGAAGAAATTCTTGAGGTTATGAACAGATGGGATATCTATGAACTCGCAGCATCTTACTTAGAAAACGGTTTTTGGACACATGAGGCCTTGCTTGTTCTCAAAGAAGAATTAAATGGACGGCATCATCTTGTTGTTGTCGATGGAAACAGGAGGCTTGCTGCCCTAATTTATCTTCATCGAGCTATGAACGGAGAGAAAGTCTCAAAAAAGTGGTATCAACTCATCGGAGACACCAAGATTCCCCAAGAAATCTTCAATTACATACCTTATATCTTGATAGATTCTCGTCAGGAAGTCGAAGCATTTCTGGGATTTCATCATAATGCTACAAGCATCAAGCACTGGATCCCAGAGCAGAAAGCACAGTATATTGCCCAATTGATTGATGAATGTGGTATGAGGTATGAAGAAGTGGTGCGTAAAATCGGAAGCAACGCCTCGAATAAAGTCCAAGAGTACTATATTTCATGTAGACTTTTGCTGCAGATGGAGGAGTGTTTAGAAGACTTTTCTCTTGAAGACACCAAATTTCGCTTCAGTATTTTGTACCTCTCGCTTCGTATTCCATCCGTGCAGAAGTATCTTGGTCTTGACATATCCTCGGATCCACAAGTCGTCCGAACACCGGTACCTAAAACACACCTAAATGCCCTCGGGAATTTTGCACGTTGGTTATTTGGCACACAGCAACAGTCTCCACTTTTTATCAACTCACAGTATCTTGATGATTTCGGGATGATCCTCGGAAGTCCTAAAGCCGTTCAATATTTGGAAAATAACGAAGATCCTAATTTTGACCACGCCCGTCAACTATCATCGGCAGGTGAAGCCTATGCTGCTGAGTTGCTCAGAGAGGCATCAGCAAACATTCAAAACACTTTGATGAGTGTCCATCACTACAAAGATTCTCAAGCAGTGCAGTTTGCTGCCGAGAGGCTAGCAATTAACGTTAAAGAATTGCTTGACCAGTACCCAAATCTTCGATCAAAATTCTTGGAATAATGGATAGCCCAATTTCAAATTAGGGGTTAGGTTGTAGCCGATTCTGTTGAGTTCACTCCGTTCAATGCAACCTACAAGTATCAGGTTTAATATGGACGGTCCAATGGAAACCTATGTTCGCTATTCAGTGGTGATTTAAAAGAGGCTTATGGATATGCTGAAATATCAACTCTTTCCCAGATCGGTGGGAATAACCGAGGAAATTCGGCGGGTCATTGAATGCTTTGAACAGACGTACAACCAAATAAAGTCTCCTGAAAATGAACTGAAAAGCAACGAAGTCTTAGATATACTGAGACCTTCCCTTGAACAGATCGGATTTACAATTGAAACTGGAAAAGCAAGAGGACAGAAAATTCCTGTTCCTGTTCTCTTCGGTTTAAACAATACTGTTGACCAATCTTTCAACGCTGATGGAATAAGCGACGACGGAAAAACAGTTCTTGAAGTGGAAGCAGGTAGAGCAACTGCCAATTTCGCGTTTTTGAAAGATATTTTTCAAGCATCTATGATGCACGGTGTTGAATTCTTAATCTTGGCTGTCAGGAATGACTATAGAGGAAACGACGATTTTCAGAAAGTTTATACGTTCTTGGAAACGCTGTATATTAGCAGCCGGTTAGTGCTGCCTCTAAAAGGTATTATCCTGATTGGATATTGAAGGAGTATAAAATGGCTCAAGTTGTTCCCCTACGATACGATACCGCTTTTAAGAAAGCGTTCAGTCAACCAGAAATCTTCTGTCAATTTGCTGAAGATGTGTTAGGTATCAATTTCCATACCGATGAAGTGCATCGCGGGTATAAATTCCTTGAACCCATCGGACAGGTTGATATTGAATACGATTTGTTTGCTGAGGACCTGGAATCTCGTATTGTAGTTGAGATACAACACGTCAAAGAACGACACTTCTACGATCGCTTCCTATATTATCACCTCATCAACCTCGTTGAACAGGTAAAAAACAGTAAAGCATATCAGTTCGATCGAACGGTTTACACAATTGTTGTCCTAACAAGTCCATATAGCGAGAGCGAGATTGACTTCAGTGTTGCCATCACAGATTTCAATCCAATCAACGAATTTAACCGCAAAGTCGATGTCTATCCGCATCAACTTGTGTTTGTGGTCCCCCGTATGGTTAATGATAAAACACCGTCTGGTATCAAAGCCTGGTTGGAACTCGTGTTGGATTCCCTGGACGGTGAGATGGATGAAAACGCCTATAACTCCCCAATTTTCGAGAGGGTAATTGATGCGGTAAAACGGGACAACATTTCGCCTGCGGAGCGTCGGATACTTAAAGATGAAGAGTCTTGGGAAGATACCCTCATAGACGTGAGGCAAGAGGAAAAAGAAACCATCGCACGCGCCATGATTAGCGAAGGAATAAGCACTGAAGTCATCGCAAGAACAACAGGGCTCACAGAAACAAACATCGAAAAACTCAGGCAATCATGAGCACCGAGGTGTGTTAATATAATGAATCAGAAAAACAGATACACAAGGAGGCTATACTATGCAGAACAGACCTCCAACCATAGGCGAATATTTACTCAGGAAACTGGAAAGTTACGGTATTGAACACATCTTCGGCATCCCCGGTGATTATGTCCTCCGATTCTACAACCTCATCGAGCAGAGTCCAATCCAGCAAGTTGGCATGACCCGTGAGGACGCAGCCGGTTACGCAGCGGATGCCTACGCACGCACAAAAGGGATGGGTGCTGTTTGTGTTACTTATTGCGTCGGTGGGTTGTCAACGGTGAACGCTGTCGCAGGTGCCTATGCCGAAAAATCACCCGTTGTTGTTATTAGCGGCGCGCCCGGTATCAAAGAACGTGGGAAAGATGCCCTCCTCCACCACAAAGTCAGAGATTTCCATACACAGCAACGGATCTATGACGAGATAACCGTTGCGACTGCGCTACTCGACGAACCCTTCACCGCTTTCAACGAAATCGATCGCGTGCTTGATGCCGTGTATCGCTATAAACGTCCGGGATACATTGAAATCCCGCGCGATATGGTAGATGTCCGCGGCACACTCTATCAAGGTCTTTCGGCTGGCAAACATATTAGCGATCCAGACGTGTTGGACGCTGCCGTTGACGAGGCATGCGACTTTATCAACAAGAGCAAAAAACCGGTAATCCTTGCAGGCGTAGAACTCCACAGATTCGGCTATCAAGACAAATTGATTCGACTGGCGGAAGAAAAACGGATTCCCGTCGTGGCAACGCTTCTTGGGAAATCGGTGATACCCGAATCGCATCCGCTCTACTTGGGGATTTATGAAGGCGCGATGGGCAAGCAGGAAGTTAGAGCGTTTGTCGAAGATTCGGATTGCGTGATTATCCTTGGTGCTTTCATGACCGATGTGAATCTCGGAATTTATACCGCAAATCTTGACCGTGCCCGTTCTATCTACGCCACGTCCGAAAAACTCGCTGTCCGTTATCACACCTACGAAGATGTAATGTTCGACGATTTCATTGACGGTATTAATTCCACCAAACTCCGAAAACGAAGGAAACCCAACTTAAACCGGGCATTCCGAGACTCAGAACCGTTCGCGCTTGACCCTAAGGCACCGCTAACAGTCAGCCGCCTTTTCCAGCATCTCAACGAATTTATTAGCGATGAACTCACAGTGATCGCCGATGTTGGAGACAGTCTCTTTGGAGCCGTAGAGCTGGAAATACATCAACACACCAACTTTATCAGTCCGGCTTACTACACTTCAATGGGTTTTGCAGTGCCAGCATCTGTTGGCGCGCAATTCAGTATGCCAGACACCCGGTGTCTTGTTATCGTTGGAGACGGTGCTTTCCAGATGACAGGCACTGAACTCTCAACGACCGTACGCCACGGATTTAACCCCATTATTCTTGTTTTAAATAACCACGGCTATGGTACGGAGCGACACCTGCTTGAAGGCCCTTTTAACGATATTGGATGCTGGAATTACAGCGGTATGCCAACACTCTTCGGAACAGGACGCGGGTTCCACGTCCGAACGGAAGGCGAATTTGACGAAGCCATTAAAGCCGCGCTTGCCGAAACGCGACATTTTACGCTGATTGAGGCAGAACTTGAAAAACTGGATACCTCACCCGCACTCGCCCGATTGGCAGAACGGATGGCTGGCACGGTCTAACAACGGCTGTTAGCAGTTAGCGGTTAGTTTCCAATCGCGAATCGCGAACAGCCAACTTCTACAGTGCAGCAATTTTCTCGCGCAGGAAGCCCGTACAAAATGGCACCTGTTCTTCCGAAAGTCCATGCAGCACCACTGCACCGTCATAGCCGCTCTCCTTCAGCAAACCGAGGTATTGGTCGTAGTCGAGTAATCCTGTTCCAGCGGCGAGATGTCCAGCCTGACCGTCGCGGTCCAAGTCTTTTGCGTGTGCCAGTGCAATATCGTCGCCGAGCAGTTGAAACGCCTCGTCAAGAATTTCGCGCATCTTTGGGAGTTCGCCTTCGTGGAAGATATTCGCGCCGTCCATACACACTTTCAAGTAGGGCGATTGCATCTCATCAAGCAGGCGACGCGCTTTCTGCGCCGAATCAATCACGTTCGCGACTTCCGGCTCAAAGGCGAGTGTCACTTCGTATTCTTCGGCTACTTCTAACGCCTGCCGCATCGATTTAACGAGATCTCGCCATGCTGCTGCCGAGTTATTATCGGGATGTGCGCGCCACATGCTGTCCGGGTCGCGTGAGCCGGTGCAGATCGTGATTACCGATGTCCCCATCGGGGCGCACTGCTCCGCGACAGAACGTAACATCTGCAATCCGGCGTGTCGCTTCTCAACATCTGGATCAATCATGTTGTAGGTGCCGCCAAGTGCTGAGATAGTGATTTGTCGGTCATCCAGTGCCTTGCGAACCTCTGCAAGCGACAGTCCTCCAGGCACATGGTATTGTAAATGACGGACATCGTGCGCCACAATAGCATCCAGCGTTTCGGCAAGCGTTTCCCGCCGAATTGTCCCTACCATAAGTCCAACGTGCATAAATTTCTCCTATTGAATGATAGTTCGTCGTGGGTTCAGTCTGAAGAATAGAAAAACACGATGATTATACAACACAAAAGCTCGGATGGCAAGAAAAAATGCCTTGCTAATTTTGGGGCGCGTGTAAATATTTGGTCAATTGTCTGAATGCACGTCGCATTTGGGCGAGTACGCCGCAAATCGCGGATTGACGCGGATGACACAGATGACGCGGATTTTAAGACTTCCTTCTGTCAAACTATGGCTTATATAACTGTCGCGAGCATGAAGAAATCCGCAGAAACGCCCAAGCAAAAACACCCCAAGCAAAAACACTCGCTCCTACAGCAAACAGCCGTCAGCGGTTAGCGGTTAGCAATTAGCGAACAACCAACTTGACATTATAAGATGTTCATGATAGGATATTCCACATTCAACAAGGGGACTATACATCAAAAAATATGAAAGGGAAATTATGTCAAGAATACCAATTGGTTTAGAACTATTTTCTGTCCGAAATGAATTGGCTGAAGATGTCCGCGGCACGATAAAAGCGGTCGCTGAAATGGGATACGAAGGCGTTGAATTCGCGGGTCCACCGCAACATCCCGCACAAGAGTTGAAAGGCTATCTCGACGAGTTCGGTTTGGTCTGTTGCGGTTGGCACACGCCGTTTAACCTCGTCCAAGAAGATACCATAGACGCAACGATCGAATTCAACAAGGTCTTGGAAAACCCTTATGTCATCGTTCCGGGTATCCCAGGCGAACTTCGTCAATCGCGGGCGGATTGGTTGAAGTTAGCGGATATTTTCAACGGCATCGCTGATAAACTCGCCGCATACGGCATGGTAACGGGTTATCACAATCACCATGTCGAATTCACACCCCTTGATGGCGAAATACCGTGGGATACCTTCTTCGGTAATACCAACGAAGGCGTTGTGATGCAGCTGGATATGGGCAACGCACTCTCTGGGGGTGCAGATCTCGTCGGCATCTTAGAGAGGTATCCGGGTCGTTCTGGCACCGTCCATCTCAAACCTTACAACGAATCGCTCGGCGAGGCGGATAGACACGCCGGTTTTCGTCCTATCATTGGTGAGGATAGCGTGCCGTGGGATGAGATCTTCAGGGTCTGTGAAACCACGGGTGGCACGAAATGGTATATTGTTGAATACGAAAGTGATGCGTTTCCGCCCCTTGAGGCTGTCGAACGCTGCCTGAAAGCACTCAAGGAGATGGGGAAATAGCGGTTAGCGGTCAGCTATCAGCAGTCAGCGGTCAGTTCGTAGATGCTCCCACCCTCGGTAGGTGCGGTTTCCTAACCGCACCGGGCACAACGTTCAAGTAATTCTAAAATTTACTGTTGGAGTAAACTTTGATGAGAACCTATCGTGCAAGCACGCTTCCATTCGCTAATTTTGGTTTGAGGGAGTTTGTTAGCAAGTTATCTGAAAGTGGTGTATCTGCTATCGAACTGGCGCAAGTCCATTATTCGGATGTGGCAGCCGAAACTATTGCCACACTTCGAGGCGAGACCGGCCTCCATTTCACATCTATGCTGAGCACGGTCGCGGTGGACGCGCCAGACGGACTTGAAGCGTTAATTTCGATTCTCGACACGGCGCAAAGACTTTCTATTCCAACAGTCAGTATCGCGAGTGGTGGCAATGAAACCGCCACCGCTCGTGAGATTGAAATAATCATTGATCATCTCAAGACAGTCACCGTAGAGGCAGCGGCTCGCGATCTGAGCCTTATCCTCTACGCCCATGAGGGAAGTCTCGCCTACAACCTTGAACGCACGCAACACATTCTCAATGCGATTCCCGCCGACAATTTAGGTTTCTACTACAGTCCGTATCATTTCCATCGCGCTGGAGACGATCCGGTTGTCGCCTTGCGAACTTTGTCAGAGCGGTTGTCCAGTGTCTATTTCAACTGTGGTGTGGATTCACAGACAGGCAGCGAGCCGTTTTGGGCACCAGAGATGGATTTTCGCGCCATTTGTCAGGAGATAGAAGGCGTTGGCTACGCTGGAGAAATTATGCTTATCTATCTGGGATTGCAATCAGAAACGCCGCAACCGATTATTGAGGGGGTCGCAAACGCACGCGCGAAGTTGGAAACTTATTTTTAGTTGAAGATGTCTCGTTGTTCCATTTTGAGCGTTTTCTATTTTTTAAATTTTCTCAGGCATTCCTATAATCACTCCCATTTCCCACAAAAATCCTTTCGAGAAACCTCTAAAACGCCTTGCAGAGAGCTTTCCTGTACATGCCCTTCCAACGCTTACTTAATCGTCGGTTTAGCATACCTCCGAGAAACAACACCCACAAAATAATTTCCAAAAAATTCAGATTCTTTCAAATTATGCAGTTTATGCAGTTTTTTCACCCTGAAAATTCGTCTTTAATATATAGAGGGACGAACTGTATCACACTTCTTAATTTTACAAGGCTCGGCATTTGGTAAATATGAACACCGCAATCTGATTATGAGGAGAAGCTCTTTTGGAAAGAGAAGATGATGTTCAACTGATTCATAGGGTTTTATCAGGCGACGACAAGGCGTTTGATATCCTGGTTGGCAAGTATCAAAAAAGCGTTCACGCCCTCGTGTGGCGGAAGATCGGCGACTTTCACTATGCCGAAGAGATTACGCAAGATGCCTTCCTCCAAGCATACAAGAAACTCTCAACACTCAAGAATCCCCATCAATTTGCTGGATGGTTGTATGTCATTGCAAGTCGACTTTGCATTGATTGGATGCGAAAGCAAAAACCTGCGATGCAATCGCTGGAGAACACACGCATGGAAGAAATTGAGGAAGTCTCCTATAGACAGTATGTATCGGAACAGCAGCGGACAAGGAGTGCTGAACGTCGTCATGAAATCGTGAAAAAACTTCTTGAAAAGCTGCCAGAGAGTGAACGCACAGTTGTAACCCTCTACTATCTCGGTGAAATGACGACGAAGGAGATTAGCAAGTTCTTAGGTGTCTCTGCAAAGACGATTAGCAGTCGGCTGACTCGAGCTCGAAAGCGTTTAAAGCAGAAAGAAGACCTCTTCGTCCAAGAGTTTTTTGGCGGTGTCCAGTTATCAACGAATTTAAAACAGAACATCATGCAGCAAGTTGCTGACCTTAACCCAACCTCGATATCCGTTGGGAAACCGTTGTTGCCGTGGATCGCTTTGGGTGCTACTGGGCTTTTGGTTATATTGATGCTAAGTGTGAGCAATCAATACCTGGCGCGTTTTCAGAAACCCTATAGCTTCGAGGCGGTATCGGAACCAACCATCGAGATTATTGAAGCACCCATTGTCCTTGATATCGATGCAAAACCGGCTGTGCGAAATCAAGTCGGACGGGCTGATATTCCCAGTAAAAGCAATAGTACCAGTTTACAAACTTCCGAGAGGGACGCAACACCGAAGACCTCAGCGGATACACGCAGACTTTCTGGGACGCAATGGATGCCGGACACAGCACTCCGACAAGCGATCCGAGAAACACTTAAAATTCCAGCACACCGTCCAATGACCCCCGCGGATCTTCAACGCTTAACAGTCCTTGACGTGCGATACAAAGGGATCGTCGACCTCACAGGTTTAGAGCATGCGACTCATTTGCAGACCCTTGTTCTGATTGAAAACAAGATTCAGGACATATCTCCTTTGTCTGGTCTCATCGAACTGAGTTTTCTTGATTTGGGAGGAAACGAGATTTCAGACCTGCGCCCACTCGCAACACTCACCCATTTAGAAAGTTTACGCATTTGGCGGAACCAAATAGCAGATATTTCACCGCTCACCGAGTTAGTCAATCTCAAAAGTTTGATGATCGAAAATAATGACATTAAGGATTTTTCACCCCTCGATGGTTTGACGCACTTAGAGGTTTTACACAGGCATGGTAACGGGCACCTTCGGGTCTGTGATGATATATCAAGGGTTGCGGTAGCACCGCGGGTTAAAGATAGAGATTACCCTTCGATCTTTGCGACGTGGTCGGATACTGCTATTGTCAACTTACCAAACTTATCTGCTGACGAGGCAATCGTATATCACGATCTGTTTTGGGGTGGTCTGGGGTTTGACCTGCAATGGCAGCCTACACCGAGTGGTCTTCGACTCTTTGGTAGAGTAGACGATGCGCACTGGAAAAGAGAATATCTCCTTTCAAAAAATCCTAACTTCGTAAGACTTGTGAGTTTCGGATATACCGCTGCCGATCATGGGGATTATCCTGAAGATTCGCCGTATTGGCTAAGAGATGAAAACAGGGAGCGCGTTCAAGCTTACGCTGGGACTTCAGCCTTCCTGATAGACTTCACACAACCCGCTGTACAGGACATCCTCATTCAGAAAGCCCTTGCGGTCGCGAAATGCGGTCTCTACGACGGCATCTTCTTGGATGATAGGTGGGAAGAAGATCAGGCAACCCTTGAGAATGACAAAGGGGTCTATTATCGAGGTATTGAAGCCGAGCGGTCAGCGAGAGTCTCTATGGTGCGTCGTATTCGTGAGGCTGCTGATGACGATTTTCTGATTATTGTCAATACGGGACGGAGCAAAGCCCCACTTTCTGCGCCCTACGTCAATGGGACGTTCATGGAAACTCTTCCCGACGAACGCGATATGGGTTACACGCACAATGGACTCCGAGAGATTGAAAGCGCGTTGTTATGGTCAGAGCAGCACTTCCGTGAACCGCAAATAAACGCGCTTGAAGGTCAAGGGATAGCGCTTGAGCCGCCGGATTCCCGGCGTAACCGGCAAATGATGCGCGTGATTACGACTTTGAGTTTGACCCATTCAGATGGCTATGTTTGCTACGACATCGGGGTAAGGGGCATAGTCCATGAACATGAGTACGAGCTTTTGCCCGGACATGATAGAGCGCATAGAGAAGGTAAATCGCATCATCACAACCACCAACACTATTGGTATGACTTTTGGGATGCCTCGCTCGGTCGTCCTGTGGGCGAGAAAGCACAACTTTATCATAATAGTATGGGACATGCAATTGAGGGCTTATTTATTCGAGAGTTCACCAACGGTTGGGCAGTTTACAATCGTAGCGGCACGGAACAGAAGATTCGTTTACCGGAACAAGTCTCCGCAGTTGCAAGCGGAACTACCGGTTTTAATCACACTCTCTCTGATTTAGACGGTGAGATTTATCTGAAGTGAAAGGAGAAAAACACATGAAAAACTGGAAAATCTTTATTACATTCGCTTCCATATTGACCATCATTTTGGGCAATTTTTACAGTGCTAATGCGCAAGGGAACCTCGCACAGCAGGCATCCGCTATTTTTGAGCAAAGTTGCCTCAACTGCCATGGAGAACACGGGGCATTTACTGAGGAAATCATTATTGAACACACCGCACTCATCGAAACTGGCGCAGTTGTGCCGGGAAAACCACTTGAATCCGAACTCTATAGGAGACTCCGGACAAACGATCCTGCGAAACGCATGCCCTTGGGTCAACCCCAACTTTCCGACGCAGCGATTCGGACGATCGAAGCTTGGATTCAAGCAGGCGCACCGAATTGGGAAGACCCCTCCGAAGTGGACGGCACCTTCATTACACCTAAAGAAATGCTTGAGAGCATTGAAAACCATATCAACTCGCTGCCCACCTTCGATCAGACCTTCGCACGTTATTTTACAATCACACATCTCTATAACGCTGGCGAGACGGTTGAGGCACTCCACGCCTATCAACGGGCACTCTCGAAACTCGTGAATAGCCTCTCCTGGGGACGTAATGTTATTCAACCACAACCTATTGATTTAGAAGAAACAATCTTCTACATCGATCTCCGAAACTACGAATGGGAAATCGGAACCAATCGGTGGACCCTGATTGAGGCGGAGTATCCATACAACATTGAGTTCAATGCGCCAACGCAAACAGCACTCCGTGAAAAACTGATGAATTTGCGGGAAGTGATGGATTGCGAAGTGCCGTTTGTTCATGTGGATTGGTTTCTCGCAACAGCCGCCTTACCGCCCCTCTACAATGATATTCTGGACCTTCCTGAAACCGATCGAGCGTTAGAGACGCGACTTGAGGTGAATGTGGTCGAAAATATTCGCAACGCAGCGGGACTCCGCGTCTGGCGTGCGGGTTTCAACAACTCGGGTGTTTCCAATCACAACCGGATTGTTGAACGCCATACCTCTCGGTATGGTGCGTATTGGAAAAGCTACGACTTCGCGGGGAGTGTCGGGACACAGAACATCTTTACACATCCGCTCTCTTTCACACACGATGGCGGTGAGGTAATCTTCAATCTGCCGAACGGTTTGCAGGCATACTATCTGTCAGATGCTGGCGGTAGGCGGCTTGATGAGGCTCCGATACAGATCGTTTCCAATCCTGCAGCAAGTGATCCAACTGTCCGCAATGGACTCTCGTGTATCGGATGCCACACTGAGGGAATGAAAGCGTTTGAAGATCAGGTGCGTGGCGTTGTTCAGAAGAACCCGAATCCCCCATTTAACAAGGACAGGGCCCTGCAACTCTATACAGACCAAGCCACGATGGCGGGTCTCCTCGCAGAGGATACCGATCGCTACAAACAAGCACTTAAAGCCGCCGGCGACGTGTTTGGTGGGATTGAACCCGTTCAGCGATTCCACGAGGCGTTTCAGAGACCGGTGGATGCGGCGTATGCCGCTGCCGCCGTTGGATTAGAAACTGGGACGTTTCTCCAAGAGATCCGCGAGAATGTGGGTTTGCAGAATTTAGGCTTATTGGTGTTAGAGAACGACACGATGAAACGGGACACATGGACAAATCAGTTTAGTGAAGTCGTTTTCGCGCTGGATTTCCCACAGAAAAGTGCCGGAACGCCAGTGGATCCTCAGACGGAACGCATCCCTGGCGCATCCGTCTACATCCCCGACCCGAATTTGCGTGCGATCATTGAAGAAAATCTCGGAAAAACACCAAACGCCGCAATTACAGTGGAAGAGATGGCGACTATGCAACAGAACCGGATTTTTGCTGAAAACAAGGGCATCAGCGATTTGACGGGACTTGAGTTCGCAACGAATTTGGAATGGTTAAAAATTCAGGGGAACCAAATATCTGACTTATCCCCGATAGCGGGATTAACAAAACTGGATACCTTAGATATCAGTGGTAATGAAGTAAATGACTTATCCCCGCTGGCGGGATTAAAAAACCTGAGACATGTAAAGGTGAGTCATAACAACATATCCGATCTCTCACCTCTGGCAAGCTTGCCCAACCTGAACAGGTTTGATTCTTGGGGAAATCCTTTATCCGACCTGTCGCCACTCATAGGGCTTGAAATCATAGATATTTGTGGTGGGAAGTCAGATGTATCAACACTGGAGGGTGCCAAAAATTTAAAAGAACTGTATCTTCTGGGAGGCGGGATATCGGATATTTCACCGCTGGCGACATTGACCAAGTTAACACGCTTAATGATTTCTGGCAACCACGTATCGGATGTATCCCCCTTAACACAGTTAACCAATCTGAAATGGTTAGAACTCGCAAACAACAACATAGTGGACGTAGCTCCCCTTGTAAAGTTGAAAAACTTGACATGGCTGCACGTTGGTGGAAATGAGATATCTGATTTTTCGCCTTTAGATGAATTCAGCGAGGATGTAACGATCATTAATCACTCCAATCCCGCTTTCCCTCAAGGCGGTCCCAAAATAGAGGGACCCTGGTTATGGGTGTTCCTGCCAGAGGAAGATATTAAAAGCCTTGTTGTGGACAAGCTGGAGGACCCGAACGATGATCATTTAACACATTTTGATGTTCTCGCAGAAGCGAGTGGTGGCACGGTAACAGAACTGAAGGTTTCAACCAACGGCGCAACTGAAGGAAATCCTGTTGGAGATAAAGTCTGGTGGTCGGACAGAATACCGCCTACAGGGAACGGTAACATCCACGAGGTGTTACCGGCGGAGGTGGCAGCAGGTCCTTTTGTGCATGGTGTTATTTATGGTTGTGTCGTTCTGTATGCACCCCGGGAACAAGAGGTAACGCTGTTTGCGGGGCATGACAGTGGTGGTAAAGCCTGGCTCAACGGTGAGTTGGTCCATGAGAAACTTAAAGGCGCACGCGGGGCGGATTACCAACATTTTGTTCCCGTTACGCTCAAAGAGGGAAAAAATGTCTTGTTGGTCGCAACAAGAACCGGAGGCAACGGGTTTTGGGGGTTTAACCCTGAGGCAGAGTATACGGTCTTAAACCCGCGTGTCGGATACGCCTTTTCCCAACCTGTCATTGAGATTGGCGATACGTTCACGCTTGAAATTCGGGCGGAAGATGTCGGCAATTTAGCGGGATGGCAATTTGATATTGCTTATGACCCTGATGTGCTTGAAGCAGATGAGGTCACCGAAGGCGATTTCCTGAAAACAGACGGCGGCGCGACCTTCTTTCAGAGAGGGGCGATTGATAATCGGTTAGGTAGGATCAAAGGTCTGAGGGCAGCACGGCTCAGCGAAGACGGGGTCGGCGGCTCAGGCACGCTGTTGTCCGTGACATTTACAGCAAAATCCGTTGGACAAACGCCGTTGAAACTCAATAACTTTCAATTCGCGGCTATCACCGGTAAACCCATCGCCGCAGAAGCCCAGGAGATCGTCATTAGTGTAGTGGGGGAACAGACGACCGGGGACGTGAATCGAGATGGTCAGGTGAGCATTCTGGATTTAGTGCTTGTCGCTCGGAACTTCGGGAAAAGCGTGCCTGCCCACTCAGAAGTTGACCTAAATGGCGACGGAATTGTCAACATCTTGGATCTCATCCTTGTCTCTCAGAACATGGGTGAATTGAAAGGTGCAGCCGCACCTTCGATGCTCGCAGTGGACGATATACACGGATTGGACCCTGCAGTGATTCAGTGGTGGATAGCACAAGCACAACTTGAAGATGACGGCTCGATCGCCTTCCGAGAGGGCATTGCGAACCTTCAAGAACTGCTGCTATCACTGATTCCAAGAGAGACGGCATTATTGCCGAACTATCCCAACCCCTTCAATCCAGAGACGTGGATACCCTATCATTTAGCAAATCCGAGTAATGTGCAGATTACCATCTATGATGCACGCGGCAGCATCGTCCGGCATTTGAATTTGGGTCATCAACAAGAAGGCTACTATACCAATAGGAGTCGGGCAGCGTATTGGGACGGCAGAAACGATGTCGGTGAACGTGTGGCGAGTGGTGTCTATTTCTATCAACTCAAAGCGAACAATCGGTCCTTCCTGCGTAAGATGGTGATTTTGAAGTAGTGAATATCTTGGACCTCGCGAGGGTCGTGAACGCTTTTGGGTCTCAGGAATCCGATCTCAATGGTAATTGCACACTGTTCGCCAAGACAGTATTCCTGAGATGTAGGGGCAGGTCTTGTGCCTGCCCTCGAAAAAATATGAATCTATGAGGATATTATGTATAGAAAATTTATTTCGCTAATTGTTGTCTTATTTATCGCTCTGAACACCGCTTATGCCCAAGAAGAACACTGGATGCCGGATCCTGCGCTCCGTGAGGCTATCCGAGAAAAACTTAGCATTCCAGCAGATAGCCCGTTGACACAGGCCTATATGCAACTACACTTAACAAATCTTGAGGCAAGAGGTAAGGGGATTGTCGATCTTACCGGCTTAGAACTGGCAACTGATTTACAAGTACTTGGTCTGGGAAGGAACAAGATTCATGACCTATCTCCTTTGTCCGGTCTAACGGGACTTGTTTATTTGGTTTTAGAGGAAAACCAGATTTCAGATTTATCACCCCTTGCCGGATTAGTCAATCTTGACTTGCTGCGATTAGGGAGCAACGAAATTACGGAGGTTTCGCCTCTTGCGGGATTAGTAAATCTAAAAGTGCTTTCGCTTAGCTACAATCAGATTGTGGATCTATCGCCCCTTGCGGGATTACCAAACCTTGAAAATCTCGAGATTCAGGGTAACGAGGATAAGAAGGTTCTTTCTACGCTTCCACGATCGAAGTTGATGCAATTCGGATACGATGAAACGTGTGACTTACCGGGTGTCCCGATTTCTGAGCGCATTGAGAATCGTGAGTATCCCTCGATTTTCTCAGCTTGGGGAAATATCATCAACTTACCAAATCTATCGTGGAAGGAACGCTTAGCATATCATGACGAGCACTGGGGTAGCCGACTGTTTGACCTGAATTGGCTTCCAACCTCTGAAGGTTTGAAAACCCTTCTGCATGTTGAATTTGCAAAGGAATATCGGGATGAGATGCTTACTCTGAACCCAAATATGATTTTCATTGTTGCGATGAACTATTGGGCCGTAAATCCCGGTGAGTATCCAGACGATTGGCCGTATTGGGTGAGAGATGAATCAGGGGAAAGAATTGTGGTTGATGAGGATTCATTTCTTATTGACTTCACACAACCAGAAGTGCGAGACTTTATGGTCAGGCGAGCGGTTGCATTTGCGAAATGCGGACTCTTTGATGGTATTTTTTTCGATGTGTGGCGGGATGACTACAGAAATCGTGAGAACGCCCACTACTATGCGTATGATCTCCACGAAGCAGCGATTACATTGCTTCGGCGTGTCCGTGAAGGCGTTGATGAGGTCAGAGATGACTTTCTTATCATCGTCAACACCAACGACACCAAGATCCCGCGTTCCGCTCCTTATGTTAATGGGATGTACATGGAAACGATAGGGCCTTATACGCGTCAACACCTTGCTGAAATAGAGAGCACACTCCTTTGGGGTGAGCAGCATTTACGAGAACCGCAAATCAACAGTTTGGAAGGGTGGGGGATACCGAGTGAACCCTTTAACAGCAAAAAAAAATCAACAACGGATGCGCTTATTTACGACAATGAGCCTCACACATTCCGATGGTTTTGTGAGACTTTTTAGGGGAATTACGAGTCTCGCGCCCCATACACACTCCTATGATCATCGGGATCTGATTGAGAAAAAACATTCAGAAGTTCATGAACGCGGTGAACCTCATTCTCATCCAGAACTCTATTGGTATCCGTTCTATGATGCTCCGCTGGGTCGTCCCATCGGTGGCGATGAAACGAAAGGCGTTCTCTACAAAACCCCTAAAGGTGTGTCCATTGAGGGACTTTTTATCCGGGAGTTCACCAACGGATGGGCGGTCTATAATCGCTCCGGCAAGGAACGGAAAATCTATCTACCTGAGAAGGTATCAGGAGTGGCAAGCGGTGTGAAAAATAAACACTGGCATACAATACCGGACTTAGACGGTGAGATTTTCCTGAAAAAGGTAACACCGCCTGTAAATCAGATAAAAAAGACAACAACTCCCGCCGATGTCAATAACGACGGAAAAGTTAATATAGACGACATTCGGCTCGTCATTGCAGCTATTGGTGTAGAGCCAACTACAACGACACGGGCAGATGTTAATGAAGATGGCACGGTCAATGTTGTGGATCTTCAAATCGTCATTGATAACCTCGACAATCCAACGACGGCTGAAGCTCCGACATTCAGAGACGATTTATCCGGGACCTTCAACGCTGCGTTGCTACGTGCTGAACTGCAGCGTCTCGGAACAGATACCCAACAATTCACGGAAGCAATCGCGCTGCTCAAGCATCTGTTGACCTCTACATTACCTGAGCAAACGCAGCTCCTTGCCAACTATCCAAATCCATTTAATCCTGAGACGTGGATTCCTTATCACTTAGCAACCGACACCGATGTGGAGATCCGTATTTATGATGCCCGTGGTAGCCTCGTTCGATCTCTTGAACTTGGACATCAACGCGCTGGTATTTACACGGGTCGGGGACGTGCGGCATATTGGGATGGTCGAAACAATGTCGGTGAACGTGTCGCAAGTGGTGTCTATTTCTACCAACTACAGGCGGACAATGTGTCCTTCCTGCGTAAGATGGTTATTTTGAAGTAGTAGACTCACAAACCGGAGGGGCTATTCATCCGTGAGCGAGATTTATCTGAAATAGGAATCGGAGTTAGAAACCCCTCCAACAATAAAGGAAATAAGATATGAAGATATATGTTAGATATTTTCTGATAGTACTTTGTTTATGTGTTGCAACAAGTGTTCATGCTGAAGAAATCTGTGAGATAGATAGATATAACATCATTGAACGGGTTGAAAGCCGCCATTACCCGTCCCTTCTATCCCAATTTGGGATAGGTCCATGGGAAACCACTTTCTCAGAAGCAGAAAATAGGGAACTCTATGATCTTATTTTCTATAATCCTGGCATACTTCTCTCTTATTGGCGGGATACCCTAGATGGAATGAAACTTATCGCCGACCCAGGACTTGAGAGTTCAAAGCGGAGACGCGAAAGATTGTTGGCATCGAACCCGAATTTGGTGTTCCTGGCGGTTGTAACGTTTTATCTTGTTCCAGATAATTACAAAGAGAGGGAGGCTTTCAATTCTATCCGTGATGATTTTTTCCTCCGGGATGAAAATGGTGAGATTGTTCGCGATGAAATATGGAACTCGGTATTGCTCGATTTTACACTTCCGCAGACACAACAGTATATCAAAGATCAGGTCATGGCAATTTCACAGTGTGGGCTTTTTGACGGTATATTCCTCGATAATTGGAGTGAACACCCCAGGCTTTACGGCTATCGGACACTTGAAGAGGAACATATAGCAAGGGATAAGATACTTCAGAGTATCCGTGAGATAGACGAGGACTTTTTAATCCTCGTAAATTCGGGTCCCCATAAGATTCCAAGGTGGGCACCTTATATCAACGGTATTTGGATGGAGGCGGGGGCTGGTGCTAATTCCATATACGACTCTCACGAGCTTGATCAAATCCAAGAAACACTGTTGTGGGCAGAAACAGAAGCACCTTTTAGAGAACCACTTATAAATGCTCTGACGGCGGATGGTAATCCAGGTATCCCCCCAGATTCATCTGAGACCTTGCAAGTCGTGCGTTCCCTTACAACACTCGTGCTGACGCATTCTAATGCATATATGGCATTTAAAAATGGTGGAGGCTTTAGTGCTGCATTTTGGGGAAAGGATGTTACGTATGAGGGTGTGCATGCTGTCTGGTTAGATTTCTGGAGTGCCCCGTTGGGTCGTCCGATGGGTGGCGATGAGACCAAAGGACAGCCTTATGTCACCCCGAAAGGCGTTGCCATCGAGGGGTTATTTATTCGAGAGTTCACGAATGGCTGGGCGGTGTATAACCGTTCTGGCAAGGAACGGAAAATCTATCTGCCTGAGAAGGTATCTGGAGTCGCAAGCGGTGTCAAAAATAAACACTGGCATACAATACCAGATTTAGACGGTGAGATTTTCCTGAAAAAGGTAACACCGCCTATAAATGAGATAAAAAAGACAACAGCTCCCGCCGATGTCAATAACGACGGAAAAGTTAATATAGACGACATTCGGCTCGTCATTGCAGCTATCGGTGTAGAGCCAACTACAACGACACGTGCTGATGTTAATGAAGATGGCACGGTCAATGTTGTGGATCTCCAAATCGTCATTGATGACCTCGACAATCCAACGACGGCTGAAGCGCCGACATTCAGAGACGATGTATCCGGGACATTCAACGCTGCGTTGCTACGTGCTGAACTGCAGCGTTTCGGAACAGATACCCAACAATTCACCGAAGCAATCGCGCTGCTCAAGCGTCTGTTGGCATCTACATTACCTGAGCAAACATTGCTTCTCGCCAACTATCCAAATCCATTCAATCCCGAAACATGGATCCCTTACCAATTAGCAACCGACACCGACGTGGGGATCCACATTTATGATACGCGGGGCAGTCTCGTTCGGTCTCTCGAGCTTGGTCATCAACGTGCTGGCATTTACACGGGTAGAGGCCGTGCGGCATATTGGGATGGTCGCAACAATGTCGGGGAACGTGTTGCCAGCGGTATCTACTTCTACCAACTCCAAGCGGACGGTTTATCGTCCCTTCGGAAAATGGTCATCTTAAAGTAGTAGACCCGCAAACTGTGAAGGGCTGTTTATGGGGTTGGGTTCGTAGTAGTGCGATTTATCGCACGTTCCAAACGGGCATTGTCCCGCAAGTCCACACGCGACTTGCGCATTGCCCGACTACAAACAGATAGACCTCTCAGCTGAAACTTGAAGAGGCACTAATATTATGTGAATCTAATGGAACTTACGCAAGGAGAAAAACACATGAAAAACTGGAAACTATTTATTCTATTCATCTGTCTGTTGACCTCCATTTTAGTTAACCCTCACAGTGCTAACGCACAAGAAAACCTCGCACAGCAGACGTACGCCATTTTTGAACAAAGTTGTCTCAACTGCCATGGAGAACACGGCGCATTTACTGAGGAAATCATTATTGAACACACCGCACTCATCGAAACTGGCGCAGTTGTGCCGGGGCAACCTCTCGAATCCGAACTCTATAGGAGACTCCTGACAAACGATCCAGCGAAACGCATGCCCCTCGGTCAACCCGAACTTTCCGAGGCAGCGATTCGGACGATCGCAGATTGGATTCAAGCAGGCGCGCCGAATTGGGAAGACATCTCCGAAACGGACGGCACCTTCATTACACCTAAAGAAATGCTTGAGAACATTGAAAAACACGTCAACTCGCTTACACCGTTTGACCGGACCTTCGCACGCTATTTCACGATAACCCATCTCTCTAACGCTGGTGAGACGACTGAAGCACTCCACGCTTATCAACGCGCACTTTCAAAACTGGTCAATAGTCTCTCTTGGGGACGTAATGTTATTCAACCACAACCTATTGATTTAGAAGAAACAATCTTCTACATCGATCTCCGAAACTACGAATGGGAAATCGGAACCAATCGGTGGACCCTGATTGAGGCGGAGTATCCATACACCATTGAGTTCGATGCACCGACACAGACAGCCCTCCGTGAGAAACTGGCGAACCTACGGGAAGCGATGGATTGCGAAGTGCCGTTTATCCATGTAGATTGGTTCCTTGCGAATGCCTCACTGCCGCCCCTCTACCATGACATCTTGGGGCTTCCTGAAACCGATCGAGCGTTAGAGACGCGACTTGAGGTGAATGTGGTCGAGAATATTCGCAACGCAGCAGGACTCCGTGTCTGGCGTGCGGGTTTCAACAACTCGGGTGTCTCGAATCACAATCGGATTGTGGAACGCCATACCTCTCGGTATGGTGCGTATTGGAAAAGCTACGACTTTGCGGGGAGTGTGGATACGCAGAATATCTTTACACACCCGCTCTCTTTCACCCATGATGGGGGTGAGATTATCTTCAACCTCCCCAACGGCTTACAGGCTTATTATCTCTCCGATGCGGATGGGAACCGGCTTGATGAAGCCCCGATACAGATCGTTTCCAATCCTGCAGCAAGTGATCCAACTGTCCGCAATGGACTCTCGTGTATCGGATGCCACACTGAGGGGATGAAAGCGTTTGAAGATCAGGTGCGGACTGTTATCGAGAAGAACCCAAATCCACCGTTTAACAAAGATCGAGCGTTGCGCCTCTACGCAGAGAAGGCGAAGATGGATGCGCTTTTAGCAGAAGATACCGAGCATTACCGACAGGCACTTGAAGCAGCAGGCGATGTATTCGGAGGTATTGAACCTGTGCAACGGTTCTACGAAGCGTTCCAGAGACCGCTTGATGCGGCGCACGCTGCCGCAGCGGTCGGATTAGAGACCGAGGTGTTCCTTGAAAAGATTCGTGAAAATGCGAGTCTACAAAACTTAGGATTGCAGGTGTTGGAAAATAGCACCATGAAACGGGATGCTTGGAGCTCTAATTTTGACCAAGTGCTTTCTGTGTTGCATACCCCTGATAGTATGCTTCCGCCAACTGAACAGCGTCCGGAGCGGATCCCCGGTACGGGTGTATACATTTCCGATCCGAACCTCCGTGCGGTCATCGCAGCGGCACTTGGGAAAGAGGGGGCTGATACTGTTCCGATTACGCCTGAAGAGATGGCAACATTAACAATTATAAGAGCAAGCAATAGAGATATTAAAGATTTGACGGGCATTGAGCACGCTATAAATCTGGAAGAGTTATGGATTTCAAATAATCCACTATCGGATCTATCCCCACTTGCCGAATTGAAAAACCTTATCGAAGTACATGCTTGGGATGCCGAGATATCCGATCTCTCCCCATTTTCAGAATTGGCAAAACTAAGACAGTTAGACTTAGGTAGTAATCCAACATCGGATCTATCCCCCTTGGCAGGTCTAACAAACTTGGAAATATTGACCCTTTATGGATGCGGATTAGAAGACCTTTCACAGCTGGCAGGTTTAACCGGTCTAATACGGTTGTCGATCGCTAATAACGATAAATTATCGGATGTTTCACCCTTGGCAGGCCTCATCAATTTAGAATGGCTGGACTGTCATCGTTGTGACTCATTATCTGATTTATCACCCTTGGCGGGGTTAACCGATTTGGAATATCTAAACCTTAACCACACCAGAAGAGGGTCCGACTATTCTTTATCGCCGTTATCAGGTTTAACAGGCTTAAGGCGTTTACGACTTGCCGAAAACAGGATTTCAGACGTATCTCCACTTGCTGGACTCACCGACTTGGCAAGGTTAGATTTACCCCGGAATCAAATCGTTGATATATCACCGTTATCGAGTTTAACAGGATTAACAGAACTGTACCTTCATGCAAACAGGATCTCAGACGTATCTTCACTCGCAGGGTTAATCAACCTCGAATGGTTAGATTTACGTGTAAATCGAATAGCTGACATATCCGCTTTAGATGGGTTAGCTGCGCGGACATATATCAGTTGGCTGAATAACCCGGGTGCCCCTATAGGCGGTCGAAAAATAGAGGGCCCCTGGTTATGGGTCCCGATTCCAGAAAAACAACTTGACAACAATGCAGATTTATTGTCAGCAGTGAGTGAGGGTTCTGTAACAGAACATCAGATTGCTACGAAAGGTGCAACAGAAGGAGAAACAGTCGGAAATTATGAATGGACGGCACATAAAACTCCTTCTATAGGTCTTTATGATGGGCCCATAAATAATATGTGGGAAATGATGCGTGCTTTTGGCTTGCCCGAAGAATATGAATGGAAGACGGAAGTTATGATTGTCTACGGTTCCGTAATCTTAGATTCACCGCGGGAACAAAAAACAAGAATGTTTGTGGGAAGTGAAGGTCGCAACAAGGTTTGGCTAAATGGTGAGTTAATCTACGAGCAGTTAAACAGACCTGTAAAATACGATTATTCGTGGCACGATAGTGACGGTTTGAATCAGTATTTTCCTGTCACCCTTAAACCGGGAGCAAATGTCTTGTTAGTCGCCGTTGGTAATGGAGGAACGCTTACGGGGCACTTCGGTTTTGAACAAGGCACAGAATATACATTAATACCTTTCGGTACCGGCTTTACGTTTTCAGCAACAGAGACAACCCTTGTCACTGACGGTATGCTAACGCTAAATCTCAACGCAGAAAAGGTTACCAATTTAGCAGGATGGCAAGCAGATATTACCTTTGATCCGAATGTCCTTGAAGCGACTGAAGTCGCTGAAGGCGATTTCCTGATGTTGGAAGGTGGAGATACCTTCTTCCAAGGTGGTACAATTGATAATACGGCGGGCAAAATCAAAGGTATGTTTGCGGCGCGACAATCTGGAAATGGTGTGAGTGGCACAGGCACGTTGCTCTCTGTAACATTTAGGGCAAAAGCGGGGGGCAGCACCCAAGTAGCATTGGATAACTTTGAATTTGGCTCTATTACAGGCGACGTCATCTCATCCCTTCCACCCAATATTACAATCACTGTGGGAGATTATCCTGCATGGGATGTGAACCAAGATGGACGTCTGAGTGTGTTAGATCTTATTCTCGTGGCGCAGGATTTGGGGACAAGCACGCCTGCTAACTTACGGACCGACGTAAACCGGGATGGTATTATTAACATCCAAGACCTTATTCTTGTCGCACAACATCTTGGCAAGACGACCGCCTCCGCAGCCCCTTCTGCTATTGCTATAGACGCTTTAGAGTTATTAGATCCGGCGATGATACAGGCATGGATAGCGCAAGCGGAACTTGAAAATGACGGTTCCATTGCCTTCCAACGCGGCATTGCGAACCTTCAACGCCTCTTAGCATCGCTAATCCCTGAAAAAACAGCACTCCTTGCCAACTATCCAAATCCATTTAATCCTGAGACGTGGATTCCTTATCACTTAGCAACTGACACCGACGTGGAGATCCGTATTTATGATGCCTGTGGCAGCCTCGTTCGCTCTCTCAAACTCGGTCATCAACATGCTGGCATCTACACGAGTCGGAGTCGTGCTGCTTATTGGGATGGTCGGAATGATGTTGGGGAACGTGTGGCGAGCGGTATCTATTTCTATCAACTCAAGGCAGAGAATGTGTCCTTCCTGCGAAAAATGGTTATTCTGAAGTAAGACTGTAGCGGTGAATACTTGCGATACGAAAAGGAGATGTCGTTATGAGAAAGTTCTGTGTAAAATGTGTTTATATTGTGATATTTCAGTTTGTTTTAATCACCACTGCGTTGGCGAATACTTTGACACTCAGTGAAGACGGTGAAGTGCTTGCGGAGACCGACCGTTACCAGGTTCGCTTTAGAGATGGCACCCTGATGCACTTTCACAACAAACTCACTGCCGAAACGTATACACTCCCGCCGGAAGGTCCTTCAAATGGAGAAAGCGGTCTCTCAATACAACATAAAGAGGGAGAAGATGACCACTCTGAACTCATAGATGATACTTGGGAGGTAGAAACCAGAAGGTTATCCCCTCTGAGTGTAGAAGTGGCATATCATTCTGATTATTCTAACTATAGACGGGATTATAGATTCGATAAAACGGTTTGGATTCGCATTAGTATAGATGCCGCTACAGGGGATCTGGTTATTCGGCAGCACGGTATTTCAAAACATATCATAAGCATTATGTGGGGATGTGGATACCTCAATACCCAGCAGGTTGATGTCATATTACCGGCACACGGCGGTGAAATTATTGATGCCGCCTCTGAGATTAGCAAGAGAGGTTTTAGACATTTTGAGTATCCAGAGAGGTGGGAAGCACAACTCGCCATCCTACAGGGTGGAGATGGGGGATTTTTTGTACGCAGCACGGATACAACGTTTCGGTTCAAAGCAGTACATCATGTGCCGAGTGGCGAACATTTCGGCATGAGTTTTAAGACGCACAATCCCGCACCCTTCCGAAATAAGCATGAGATCACATCGGTTGAGTGGCGATTGAATGCATACCGAGGCGGCTGGCAGGTCCCAGCATCAATTTACCGAGACTGGATGGAAATCACTTTCCAACCCAAACAACCGCCCACATGGGTCAAAGACCTTGAAGTAGTCATCTACGCGCCTTATCAGCCTTTGGATATATCTATTCTACCACTGCTTGCAGAACACGTAAATCCTTCAACCACTCTATTATATATAATAGGGTGGTACGATCCCACCATGGGCCTGGAACCTGATTATCCTCCCGATCCCGAATTCGGTGATTTTCTCAAAGCGGCGCATGCTTATGGATTTCGAGTCATGCCGCGTATAACTTTCCATGGGTGTTCGCCGTATAGTCCGCTCTATCCAGAATTCGAGAAATATCAATTTCGACACCCAACCAGAGGAACTAAACTCGGTTATAGCTTGAATGACCCAACATACGATTACCCAACGGCTTATATCAATCCAGCGTCAAAAGCGTTTAGAAAATATGTCGTTGAACAAATGAAAACGCTGTACGAAACTTATCCGATAGATGCATTGCATTTGGACATCAATACCTCTGTCGTCAACGATGCCAATGGGCTTATTGACGGATTAACCGCTGCAGAAGGGAATGTCCTGCTGCATCATGAGTTCGCCGAAGCGATGCCGGGGATTGTGCTCGGTGGAGAAGGTGTTCATGAAGTCACCTTCCTCAATACGAACTTAGCGCAACAGCCTCGAAAGTCTTTTAATGAACAGCCACATCCCATCAGTTCTTTTCTGTTTTCACCTTGGACAATACTTTACGGTTTTCATGTCCCAAACCCAGATCGGGAGCCTGAATTCTACCAACCCTTCCAAGAGGCCTACGTAGTATGGGACGTTTTACCAACCATCCGTATCCGCGCACATAGGGAGTTGACGAATCCAGACATGGTTAGAACACGGGGATTCTTGAGAAGTATCCGAATGGGACAGACCTGGGAACAGACGTGGAACATAGATGTTGCGCAAGTCGCACCCGGAAAATACCCGCCCCTCTACTGGATAGACGCAAAAACAGACACTCTCCACCACCTTGTCGATAATGAAGTGAAACATCTGGTGTCAGGGATCCAGAACGCAACCCGTCTCGCTGTGGATGCAGCCGCTGGAAAACTCTATTGGACGGAAAAAACAGGCAAACGAACCGGCAAAATCCAAGCCGCAAATCTTGATGGCACAAATCGCCAACTCGTTAGGAACTTGACAAGCCTCCCCCTTGACATCGCACTCGATACCGGAGGTGGAAAACTCTACTTGAGCAATGCCTGGGGGAAGATTCAACGCATGAACCTCGATGGGTCAAACTTCCAACCCAATCTCATCACAGGTTTGAAGGCTCCACAGAACCTCGTCTTAGATACAACGAATAGTAAACTCTATTGGACAGAGCAGACCGGTAAGACGACAGGGAAAATTCAGCGCGCGAATCTTGATGGGGCGAGTGTGCAATTAGTCAAGAAACTCACGAGTGCACCGCGCGGTATGGCGCTTGACCCTGTAAACAGTAAACTTTACCTAACCAACGCTTGGGGCAAACTTCAACACATGAATCTTGATGGTTCCAACTTTCAGCCGAATCTCATCACAGGTTTGGAGTCTCCAAGGCAAGTCGCTGTGGATATGGTAGGCGGTAAAGTCTATTGGACGGAGCAGGGAAAACTGCGGCGTGCTGAACTTGACGGTGAAAACGTCCAAGATGTCGTCACAGGATTAGGCGAACTTGCTGACATCGTCCTGGGTATCCAACCGGGTTCTATGGACGTTGCTGCTGCACCTATGACGCAAGCAGTTCCTGAGCAAACGCGGCTCCTTGCCAACTATCCGAACCCCTTCAATCCAGAGACGTGGATACCTTACCATTTAGCAGCCGACACCGTCGTGAAGATCCGTATTTATGATACACGCGGCAGTTTGGTTCGGTCTCTTGAACTCGGTCATCAACGTGCTGGCATTTACACAGGTAGGGGCCGCGCGGCGTATTGGGATGGTCGGAATGATGTGGGTGAACGGGTCGCGAGTGGGGTCTATTTCTACCAACTCCAAACGGAGAATATGTCTTCCGTGCGCAAGATGCTTATCTTGAAGTAGCAAATACAAAAAAGGAAATAAGATATGAAGATATATGTTAGATATTTTTTGATAGTGCTTTTCTATCTGTTGCAACCAGTGTTCATGCTGAAGAAGTCTGTATTATTGACAGACCTCCACTGTTGAACGGATTGAAAATAGGTCATACCTTTATTTTAAATTTGAGAGGAAACTAATAAATGCGAAAAATCTTTTTTTATTTCTTTTTCTTTTATTGTATTGAGATTTGCTTTTTCTGTGAGGCGGATGTCGCGGATTTCATTAACCGAGATTTTCCATCAACCTACGCAGCTTGGGGGAATATCCTCAACAAACCCGAACTTACACCAGAAGCGCGTTGGGCAATGCACGATGTGGTATGGAGTGCAGATTTTGGGCTCCGTTTTAATGGTGTTGAATGGATAGGTTATGTCGAGGCTGCACATGAAAGAAAAGCACTATTTTTGTCAATGAATCCTGATATGTTATTTTTCGTTGACGTGCGTTATTTTAGTGGTTATCCGCCAGGTTCTTTTCCTGCAGATAATCCGATGTTGTTAAGGGATTCAGAAGGTGTCCCTGTGGTAGATGAGCTTTGGGGAAATGAGCAACTTTTAGATTTTACATTACCTGAAACTCAGCAGTGGGCTATAAAGCAAGCGGTAGCTGCTTGGGAGACAGGGTTATTTGATGGCATATTTTTGGATAATTGGAATGAGGATGAGAGACTCAATGCATTGAAACCACTTTCAGACGAGCATAAAGCGCGCGATCTTATCTTGCAAGGTATCCGTTCAAAAGTTGGTTCTGATTTTCTGATAATTGTCAATTCTGGTCATAAAAAAATCCCACGGTGGGCAGCCCATGTCAATGGGCTTCACATGGAAACACGACCAGGTTATTCTAATATTGGGATTCCAACAGATGGTAACTATACGCAAGGCGATCTTGATCAAATTCAAGAGACGTTGATATGGGCAGAGGCTTCGCTGCGTGAGCCGGTCATTAATTGTTTAGAAGGTGTCGGAGAAGCACGAGAATCCCCGATGTCCATCAGAAATCAGCGTCAAATGCGTTTTTTTACAACAATGTCGCTAACACTTTCAGACGGTTGTGTGCTTTTTGCATTAGGTTCTGTAACGCTACCACATATTTTCGGGTACGATTCCGATCTCTTATACATCCAAGGTATTGATATAAATGCATCTGATCATTATTGGTATAATTTCTGGGATGCCAATCTCGGTCGCCCTATTGGTACTAAAGGTCAACTGTACGACGAGCGCGAGGGGTTATTCATTCGTGAGTTCACTAATGGTTGGGCAGTCTATAACCGCAGTGGGAAGGAACAGACGATCGAGTTCCCGGAAGAGGTGTCTGGGGTTGCCAGCGGTGTGACGGAGAAACGCTCGCACGTGCTACCCGACTTAGATGGTGAGATTTATCTCAAATCCGAATCGGGGTTAGAAACACCTCCTACAGTCGATGTCAACGGTGATGGGACAGTGAACATCCTTGATTTGGTTGCTGTAGCGAATGCGTTTGGTAAAGACGCTCCAGATGTCAATGGCGATGGCACCGTCAATGTCTTGGATTTGGTCAGCGTCGCAAACGCTTTTGAATAGATACGGCGGTTAGCGAGCCACAGTTACGGAGGTTGAGGCACGATCTCCTAACAGGAAACCATGCTACAAGAGATGCACAAACTAACAGGAAACTATGCTACAAGAGATGCACAAACTAAAAGTTTATGCTACAAATCTTTCAATTTTCCCAATAAATCCGTTATCTCGGCGTGAATCTGTTCTTCAACCGATGGCAGCAATGCCAATCGATACGGACCGCTGAGGGCGTGGTTCCGCGGTCCTGCTTCGTATCCTGCTCGCAACCCTAATTCGTAAGCGGCTCTGGTCGCGATATAGACTTCGCTGCCGTTCGTATAGCCGAAAACAAAGGTGTGTGAGAACGGTGAGGTTTCATCTACAAAAAGTTGATACGCCGAAAAAAGTTCGTGCGATACAGACAAGCAGCAAAGCGCATCGCCGACAGCAAACGCGCTTATGGGGAAGGGTAAGGTGCGTTTCTCACCGCTCTCAGCCACTTCTAATAAGGCGACGTAGCGTTCATCATCAGGGAATTCCTCAATCAACTGCTTACATTCCGCAACCGATGGCGGATCTCGGAACGGCAAATTGACGAGTTTTGAACACGCTTTAAGGGGTGCTGCAGGGATTTCTTTTGCAGTCTTTAACGCTTGGTGTGTCGCGAAGGCGAGGGTGAATCCGGCGACATCGCACGCTTCAAAACCGCCACGCAGTGGATATCCGTTGATGTCTGCGGCGCAGCCTTGTGCAAACAGCAAAACGCTTTCCGGTTTCAATTCCAAGAAATTGCGAAGATGTTCAACGGCATAACCGGGAAAATCGGCACCCATCTCTTCGCTCGACCAGTGGACAATCACAGGGTGTGCAGCGTGTGAGAATAACACCGCAATGATTTCGCCATTCGCATCGTAGGCACCTAACACGTCAACCCACGGCACAACAGCACCTTCTGGGTTGGGTGCCATTGTAATGTAGCCGTCGTCTTTCATCAAGCGGCGGTTGTAGCCAATCTGGACAGGGGCGCGACCTGATCGCAATGTTGCGGGTTCAAGCGCGTCTATTGCATCTTTCACCAACTCGGCGAGACACGTCGCCAACCACGCCTCGGATTCTTCCGTTATCCACCGTCCGTCAACACCGGGTGCGTTATGTGTATGGCTACAGTTAATGACAACGTGCGCTGGTGGTATGTCCGTTGCACGTTGGATCGCATCAAGCAGCACTTTATTGTACCAGAGCGGAAACTGCCCGAAATCTGCTGTTACGATAGCGAGTTGTTTTTCGCCATCGGCGAGTACCAAGGCGCGGGCATACAACTCGGCATAAACGTCGGGTTTGTCCTTTATGGCGGTAATCGCAGTCTCTGCTGCGCCTGCCATTAAGATATGCATAAAATATCTCCTGATTGAACAAGGCGTGTAAATATTTCGGCAGCGTTCCTCTGTGAAGACGGTGTTGACCACCAAAGATATCTCTTAAAATACATAGCACTCCGCTGGAGTGCACGCTATAGACAATACCCATTTCTATAGACATATCACGCCGCTGGCGTGAAGAAAGTCGGGATTATGAGCTGTCTCCTACACAGAGGACTTCTTGCTCCAGCGGAGCAACATGTCTATAGAAAAAGGATAGGAACCTTCTTGCACTCCAGCGGAGTGCTATGTTTGAAATTTAAAAAAACAAGGTGGTCAATTTAAGGTTAAAAAATTTATACATCTATTGAACGCTTATCAGGAAGATAATCACGATTCGCGCGGTTCGAGAACTACGTCAAATCTGCGAGTTGCGGCATCACCTCATTTTTGAGGAGCGTCATTGAATTCAACCACTGTTCCCTCGGTTCCCATTCGTGTCCCATGGCGAGTAGGACCCCGAAACCACCGACTTCGTCGTAGAGTTCACGCAAACGATTCGCGACGTGATCCGGGCTTCCGACAATCCACAAAGTATCTAACAGATGTTCGAGGGTCATATCTGCGTCGTCCATATCTGGATCGGGTTTGAAGTTTCCCGGGCTAAACAGGTTAAACCAATAGTCTCTAAAATCGCGTCCGAGCGTGCCTTCAATTGCCTCTTTGCGTGCCTGTTCGGTCGTATCGGCAACGTAGACCTCGCGGGCAATACGCCATGTCGAACGAGACGGCGATAAACCTGCCTGCTCTGCGCCTTCTTCAACGGCGTCCCAATGCGTCTTGATAACAGAAACATGTGCCAGATTAATACTCATCGGAATCCAGCCGCGTTCACCCGCAAGAACGAGTGTGTCAGATCTCGGTGACGATCCCGCCATCGCAATCGGTGGATGCGGTTTCTGATACGGTTTCATGTGAACGCTGACAATATTTGGACGGTCTTCGGGAATCTTAAATTCCCAGAAATCGCTCTTGTAATGTCCAGGTTCTGGGTCCGTCCAAATCTTGAGTACCGCCTCAATTCCTTCTCGCGTTGACTGCCGTCTATCGCCTTCTGCCAAGAACATTTCCGCATCGCTCGGTGTAGAACTTGAGCCAACTCCCCAATGAAAACGTCCGTGCGTCTGATGATCCAGTTGTGCGATGCGATGTGCAACGACAGCAGGATTATGTATCGGCATACACGTAATCCCTGTGCCAAAGATGATATTCTCTGTCATCGCAGCTGCTTTTGCAATAAAAAGATCCGGAGACGGAATGTTCTCCCATGTAAACGTAAAATGCTCACCAACATAAGCCTCTTTATAACCCAACTCGTCGAGGACCACCATCTGCTCAATATCGTGATCAAGCGTTTTAGTGGTGTCGCTACCGGGTGGATGCAAAGGCATTGTGAAAAAACCGAGTTCCATGAAAAGACTCCTTTGTACGGTTCAATTTTTTAGACTATTGGGTTCCTCTCCGTTGTTCCATCGTCAAAAACGGGTTTCTGATAATTTTAACGCACGCCTCATAGCAGAAAAGGCAATTCGAGGATATGTTGTAGAAACTTGACAAAATCAGTTGGGTGTGTTATTTTTTATGAAGTTTTCAAATATAGGTAAGAAGTTACCAAAAATCCAAATATTTTTCAAGCATTTTTGCTAACAGGCGGACCATTTGATCTTTGTTTTTTCATCTTGATCAAAAAGTCGCGAGCACAGCTCGCTCCTACAAGAATATATTTTGATTTGAGGTTCGCGCGTAGCAGAAAACTAAAGACCTTACTAACAGGAGAAATACCATACTATGAATGTGAGAACTTTTATCTCAACCCTATTTATTCTATTCGTTCTTATCACTGTCTCTCTATCAGGATGTGAACGCATCAATCAAGTGGTTCAACCCAGTGCCACTACTACCCCCACAGAAGCGACATTAAAAATCGGTGTCATTCAGCCTTCCAACACTTTCACAACCTTTAGCCAAGGGGCTGAAACCGCTCGTGCCCAAATTAATAGCAAGGGTGGCGTGCTTGGTATGGAAGTCGTCTTTATCAACCGAGATAATCAACCCGTTGCGACGGAACCGCCAACACCAGAAGCAAGCGTTAGTGCCGCGAAAGAACTCATTGATATGGAAAACGTTTTCGCACTCTTAGGTCCCGTCTACTCCACCAATGCTGTCGAAGTCGGTCCTATCGCGCAACAAGCACAACGGCTCATGCTTCCCGGTTCCAGTGGTGCCAATGTGCCAGCAGCAGGAGATCATGTCTTTCTCATTACCGTCCCGAACCCATTTCAGGGAAAAGTGATGGCGGGTTTCGCAATGAACCCTGACGAGCTCGGTGCCAAAACAGCAGCGACGATTATCGAGGAAGGCGATGTCTATACGACCGATCTTGTAGCGGCGTTTGAGGAGGCTTTTCAAGCAAACGGTGGAGAAATCGTCTATAGTGGTGCCTATACCGTAGGCGATACCAACTTCACGGCACTGCTCACAGAAATTCATGAGGCAACACCTGATGTTATCTTCTGTCCCGGTTTTCAGCCGGAAGTGCCATCGTTGATAAATGCAGCACGACAGATCGGTATCACAGCAACTTTCCTCGGCGGGAGTGCATGGGACGACAGGGAACGCTTTCTTAGCATCTTAGCGGATAACACTGTATTGGACGGGAGCTACTATCCGACGAATTTTTCTGTTGCTACACAGGACGCAGACGTTCAAGAATTTGTAGGAAGTTACATGGCACTGTTTGAGAGCCCACCGGACGGTATTGCTGCGTCGGGCTACGATGCAATGCGGCTCTTGGCATTGGCAATCGAAACAGCAGGATCGCTTGACCATAAGGCAGTTCGTGATGCGTTTGCAGCAGTCAGTGGTTACAAAGGTGCTACAACTATCTCCCATTACGATGAAAACCGTCACCCTGTCAAAAGCCTTGCGCTCCAAGTAATTCGCGCCGGACAGGTCGAACTCTACAAAATTGTGGAACCCTAACACATTATTGAACACGCCACATCGGCGAGGTTAGAAACCTTGAAGAAATCCGCAGAAACACCCAAGCAAAGACACCAAGCAAAAACCCTACCGTGGAGGGAAGTATCTATTGATGGAGACAATATAGAAGATGAACCCAACGCGTCCGAAGGCTTTTTTAATTGACATGGACGGAACGCTTTACTTTAAAGGCGAACCCTGTCCGGGTGCCATCGAAACCGTCAACTACTTGCGGCAGCAGAAATACCAACTCCGATTTCTGACAAACACGACCGCCAAAACCCCAAAGATGCTTCACGAGCAAATGCAATCACTGGGTTTTGACATCCACGAAAACGAGATTTTTAATGCAACTTATGCCTGTCTTCTATACCTACGCGCACAACCCAATGCTCGTTGCCACTTTATGGTTGACGATGCCGTCAAAACGTTTTTCAGTGAAATACCAATAGATGACAAGTCACCGGACTTCGTTGTTGTCGGAGACTACGGTGAAGGGTTCGACTTTCACGCCTTAAATCACGCCTTCCGTCTGTTAATGGACGGTGCGGAACTCATCGCATTACAGAAAGGACTCTACTGGTTTTCTTCGGAAGGGATGTTTCTGGATTGCGGTGCGTTCGTGACACTTCTGGAGACTGCTGCAAGTAAAACGGCGAGAATTATGGGCAAGCCGAGTGAGACATTCTTTAAGATTGCCCTCGACAGTCTCCAACTTTCCGCAAACGAGGCGATTGTAGTTGGAGACGATATCACCTCGGATATACTCGGCGCAGAAACAATGAAAATGCGGAGTATCCTTGTGAAGACGGGGAAGTTTAAACCCAATCAATTGGAAAATCCTGTCGCGAAACCGACGTGGGTGCTTGAGAGTATCTCAGCGTTGCCTGAACTGTTTTAGGACGGTATTCCTATCGCTTTTCTGAAGGTGTATTGGAGGTAAAACTTATGGCGGATCAACTTATTCAAATCGGTGTTGTTGGATGCGGATGGGCAGGTTGTCGAGCGATCGAAGCCGCGAATGCGACCTCTCGGTTGAACGTTATCGCAATCGCTGAGCGCGACCCGGCCCGCCGAACGGAGGCAGGCGATGACAATGCAGTACCACACCGCTATGCCGACTACCGCGAGCTCCTTGACGACGCAACCGTTGAGGCTGTCTATCTCGCTACCAATCCAGATGTTAGAAAGCAGCATGTCTTGGATACGCTCAGTGCAGGCAAGCATGTTCTGGTACAAAAACCGCATGCAATTCGGGCACCCGAAATTTTGGAGATGGCAGCAGCGGCGCAAAAAGCTGAGAAAACACTGCAATTCTGCTACTTTATGCGCCATTTCCCAAACAATCGGAAGATTCGACGCGCCGTCCTAAACGGAGCCATCGGTGACCTGTATCACGCCCGAATTTTTGGGAAATACAACTTTATTCCAGACCTTAACGCCAACAGTCGATGGTTACATGTCTACGGACAGAAAGGCGGTTCGTTAGGGCAACATTACTCGCACGAACTCAACTTGACGTGGTGGTGGATGGGATGTCCGAAACCGGAATGGGCATTCGCTGCGAAACACGTGCTTTATCCGCAATACGACGGACCCGAAGGCGCAGCGGAGGACTATTTTACGGGTCTCCTCGGATGCGAAGGTGGAAAAACCATCCAGATTGACTGCTCTCGGATGAGCCATTCAGACTCGGCGAGCGTTGTCGAACTTTACGGCACGACCGGCGCAATCACAAACGGGGGTATCTCCCGATTCAAAGACGGCGAATTCATCCGAGAAACCGTTGACGAACCGCTTGAAATTGACCACGGTGAACTCCCGGAAGAGGTTCACGTCTTCTATTACGAACTCAACCACTTCGCCATGGCGATCGCTGGTGAAGTCGCACCTGACGTTTCCGCTTCGGATGCTTATATTTTTATGCAGATACTGGACGCGTTTTACGACAGCGCGGAGAGTGGGGAAAAAGTTTATATACGTTAGGGAGTGTTTAGGGCTATACAGTTTTAGGCTTCGACTTCCCGTTTTAAAATAGGAAAGTCGCGAGCACAGCTCGCCCCTACAAGAAAACTGAGTGATCATTGGAGTAATGTTTGACAAAAACATTCTCTACTGTTAATCTGATACAATCTGCTTTCATCTTTACAACTCATGACTGCAACCTCTCCAATCAAGTACACTTAGGAGACCGTCCATGTATAAAACCGCGATGTTGGGGTGCGGGAACCGCGCCCGTGAGCACGCAGATGCCTATCGCTTCATCAAACGTGGAAAACTCGCCGCTATCTGCGATATGGACAAGGAACGGCTCAACACATTTGGAGACGAGTTCGGTATACCTTCCCGTTACACCGATCTTGACGACATGCTCGAAAAAGAGAAACCCGATCTCCTCCATATTGTCACAAGCCCGGTGGCTCCAAACACTAACGAACGACTCCGCTACCCGTTGATGAAACAGGCATCCGACCACGGTGTGCCAGCGGCAATTATTGAGAAACCGGTCGCTGTGGAAGGCGAAGATTGGAAACAGATCACGGGATTAGCAGCGGAGACGAAAACGAAATTCGTCGTTAATACACAACTCAACTTCCATCCAAAAAATCTGGAACTCAAAAAAGATGTCGCAGAAGGACGTATCGGCGAGATTAGGTTTATTGATGCCAGTGCGCGGAGCAGAGCCGCCGAACAGGGAGGACACGTCCTACAGTTGGTGTCGTCCTATATTGATAATTCACGTCCCGTGCGAGTGCTTGGGCAAATCTCTGGAAAGGAGCATTTAACCGCTACGCACCCGTCTCCGACTGCTGCTACGCATCCATCGCCGACGCATGTTATCGGGCACGTTTTGTATGAGAATGATCTCCACGTCTCCCTTGCATTTGGAACAGAGATGGCACAAAAGGCATCCGATACTCAGGGTATCTACGATCACAAACGCGTTTTTGTGGTCGGTACAAAAGGCTTCGTACACTGGCGGTTCAGCAGCTGGGAACGCGCAACGCTTGACGGAGGTTATGAGGGCGGTCCGCTCAACTACCGTGAGCAAGATGTCATCGCGCAGGCGAACTTCACTGAAGCGATTTTTGATTGGTTAGACGACGAAAACAATGTGCATCCGACACATCTCAAACAGTCGCTCGTGGAGTCCAACATCATCTTAGGGATGTACCAGAGCGGACTCACAAACGAGATTATTGAACTTCCTTTTGAACCACCCGATGGATTAATGGATGCATTCAGGGAAAAATTGTAAACTTGAACCCGATTCAAATGAACATTTATAGGAGAACCTTCTATGTATAAAACAGCGATGTTGGGGTGCGGTGGACGTGCCCGTGCGCACGCAAACGCCTATCGCTTCGTTAAAAACGGGAAACTCGCTGCAATCTGTGATATGAATGAAGAGCTGCTCACGAGTTTCGGTGAAGATTTCGGCATCTCTTCGCGTTATACCGACTTGGATGAGATGCTCGAAAAAGAGAAACCTGATGTCCTTCACATCGTCACAGCACCCGTCTTACGCGGCACGAGTGAACGGATTCGATATCCGCTCATGAAACAGGCATCCGACCACGGTGTGCCAGCGGCGATCGTCGAAAAACCGATTGCCGTTGAAAGCGAAGACTGGAAGCAGCTTGCAGGATTGGCAGAAGAGACGAATACCAAATTCGTCGTTAATACGCAGCTCAACTTTCATCCGCAAAACTTGGAATTGAAGCGAGATGTCGCAGACGGACGTATCGGTGAAATCAAGTTTATCGATGCCAGCGCACGCAGCACGCCTGTTGACCAAGCACCACACGTCCTTCAGTTAGTGTCGTCTTACATCGACAACTCGCGTCCCGTACGCGTGCTCGGACAAATCTCTGGTGCCGAACAGTTAGATTCAGCACAACCGTCTCCGATGCATGCCGCTGCCCAGGCTTTATATGCGAACGGTCTCCACGTTTCTCTCGCCTTCGGGACAGGTATGGGAACACTCGCATCGGATAGTGAGAGTACTGTCGCGCATAAACGCGTCTTTGTCGTTGGGACAAAAGGCTTCGTGCATTGGCGGTTTAGCAGTTGGGAACGCGCAACACCAGAAGGCGGCTATGAAGGCGGTCCGCTCAATTATGGGGAACAGGACGTTGCGGCACAGGGGAACCTTACCGAAGCCGTCTTCGACTGGCTCGACGACGAGAGCAAAGTGCATCCGACACATCTCAAGCAATCCCTCGCGGAGTTCAATCTGCTTTTGGGAATTTACTATAGCGGCATAACAAACGAGATTATTGATTTACCTTTTGAACCTCCCGACGGATTAATGGATTCACTCAGGGCAAAATTGTAAACCTGAATCGAATTTGAAGGGAACATTTAACAGGAGAACCTTCTATGTATAAAACAGCGATGCTGGGGTGTGGCGGACGCGCCCGTGCACACGCAGATGCCTATCGCTTCGTCAAAGGCGGGAAACTTGCCGCAATCTGCGATATGAACGAAGAATTGCTCACCAGTTTCGGAGACGATTTCGGTATTTCTTCGCGCTATACTGACTTGGATGAGATGCTCGAAAAAGAGAAACCCGATGTCCTCCACATCGTCACAGCCCCCGTTTTACGAGGGACCAACCAGCGGATCCGGTATCCACTGATGAAACAAGCCTCGGATGCCGGTGTGCCAGCGGCGATTGTCGAAAAACCGATTGCTGTTGAAAGTGAGGACTGGAAGCAGCTTGCAGGATTGGCTGAAGAGACCAATACTAAGTTCGTCGTCAATACGCAGCTCAACTTTCACCCGAAAAATCTGGAATTGAAGCGAGATGTCGCAGAGGGCAGAATCGGCGAAATCAAGTTTATCGATGCCAGCGCACGCAGCACTCCTGTAGACCAAGCACCACACGTGTTGCAACTCGTCTCTTCGTACATCGACAACTCGCGTCCGACCCGTGTTCTCGGACAGGTTTCTGGGGCTCAGGATTTGGATTCCACTCAACCTTCCCCTATGCATGCTGCCGCGCAGGCTTTATACGAAAACGGTCTTCATGTTTCTCTTGCCTTTGGGACAGGTGTCGGGCAGCGCGTGCCTAAAGAGCCAGATGCGGGGAATCACACCCACAAACGCGTTTTTGTCGTAGGGACAAAAGGTTTTGTGCATTGGCGGTTCAGCAGTTGGGAACGCGCAACACCTGAGGGTGGTTATGAAAGCGGCCCGCTCGACTATGGTGAGCAGGATGTCGTCGCACAAGGCAATCTGACCACTGCTGTTTTCGATTGGCTCGATGATGAAAACAAGCAGCACCCAACGCACCTCAAACAATCCCTTGCGGAGTTCAACCTCCTTCTCGGCATCTACTACAGTGGGGTAACAAATCAGATTATTGATCTCCCGTTTGAACCGCCTGACGGGTTGATTGATGTATTGCGAGAAAAGCTATAATTTTCAGGTAGGCGCGCCACGCGCCTACCCTATACCCTACACAGGGCCATTCAGTTTTCCAACAATTTGGGTCCGGAAGCCCGGATTTAGTCTGGGAATAGACTAAATCCATTCCTTGTATTACATTCTTGTTCGGGAAAAGTGCGCTGTCCCGAATAAATTCGGGCATCCAGAAGGAGAAGTCCTTTACATAGGTAAACTTATCTCTTAAAACTATGGTAACCCAGATAAATAAATAGACACTTTATTAGATTTATGTTAGCCTTTTGGTATTATGGCTTATTCATCAGATTTCCGCAAATGCGTTTTAGCGTTCATCGCAGCTGGCGGTAAAAAGACCGAAGCCTGCCAGCAGTTTTCCATCGCACGCGCAACTCTGTATACATGGTTGAATGCCGAAGACCCGTTGGTGCGTGAGAAACCGGGGCCCCGGGGTCCAAGAACCCTTGATCTGCAGGCACTTGAAAAACATGTCGCTGACTTCCCGGATCAGACGCAAGCCGAACGCGCCGCTGATTTGGGCGTCTCGGAGTTTTGTGTTTACTATGGCTTGAAAACGCTTGGGATTACCCGAAAAAAAAACACTCGGCTATAAGGAGCGATGTCCGAAACAACGCGCCGCCTACCGTCAGGAACTCGCTACGCTCAAGCGCGCAGGCAAATGTGTAGTTTACGCCGATGAAAGCGGTTTCCGAGACGAAAGTCATAGACGCTTCGGGTATGCCCCGAAAGGTCAAGCCGTCTATGGGTTGATTTCGAGCCAACGCACCCGGACGACCACACTCCTTGCGGCGCGTTTTCAAGGAACTTTCAGAGCTGTGCGATTGCTTCAAGGCGGGTGTAAATCCGCCGATTTCAACGACTGGTTAGCCGAGGAGTTATGTCCACATTTGACTCCGAGTCATGTCCTCATCTTAGATAATGCGATGCTCCACAAGACTTCTCGGACGCGAGAGCTCGTAGAGGCGACGGGTGCGAGGCTGCTATTTCTGCCACCTTATTCCCCGGATTATAATCCGATTGAACATGATTTTGCCAATATCAAACGCAAACGCGAATATAACCCCGACTCAACACTTCAGGAGATTATTCAAGAATATGCAAATGTCTAATTAATTCTCAGGTTTACCATAAATGCCTCTGATACCCTACATCACGAAGTTGACAGGCATTCCAAACGTGTGCTATAATTGAAAAAAGACACACGAAAACCGTGAAAGGAACGGAATGGCAAGTTTTGATACTGCCTCTAAAAAACAGGTCGAAACAAATCCTCAAGATTTTGTAAATCTCTGCTTCCAATTCGGACCGGAAAATATCACCGATCTGGAGATTGTGACACCAGAGCAGCCGACCATGATTCAAAACCAGTGGGTTTGATACCTTTCACCCCGCTCATGAAACCCCCAGCGGATGTAAATACGGAACAATGGCTCCGTCGCTGCGTTCAAACTGCGGATAGTATTGACATTCCAAACAAATCGGAATATCTTGGAAGTCTGGCTGTTTTGGGAAATTTAGTTTACGATGCACAAACCCTTTTGGAAATTATTTCGGAGGAAACCATGCAACGACCTCCTATTGTCGAATACCTCGCTCAGGAAGCACACGAACAAGGCGTTCAGCAAGGAATCCAACAAGGCGTTCAGCAAGGTGCCCGAGAAAGCACGCGCAGGCACATCGTTGAAGCACTTGCCCTTCGCCTACAGCCCGGGGTAGCGGAAACCTTCAAGCCAACACTTGAGGTAATTGATGACCTGCAACGCCTTGAGCAGTTGCATCGCGCTGCGATACTCGCTGAAAGTCCAGAAGATTTCAGACAAGCATTAAACGAAAGTGACAACTGAACCGCCTTTGAGTTTGCTTCAAGTTATCTTATATTAGAACATTCCTAAGGAGACCCTCCATGTATAAAACCGCGATGTTAGGGTGCGGTGGACGCGCCCGCGCACACGCAGACGCCTATCGCTTCGTCAAAAACGGAAAACTCACCGCAATCTGCGATATGAACACTGAACTCCTGAACAAATTCGGAGACGACTTCGGTATCTCTTCACGCTACACCGATTTGGATGAGATGCTCGAAAAGGAGAAACCCGACGTCCTCCACATCGTCACAGCACCCGTACTGCGGGGTAGCAACGAACGGATTCGGTATCCCCTCATGAAACAAGCCTCGGATGCCGGAGTCCCAGCAGCCATCGTTGAAAAACCGATTGCCGTGGAGAGCGAAGACTGGCGACAGATCGCAGGGTTGGCAGAAGAGACGAACACCAAATTCGTCGTCAATACACAGCTGAACTTCCACCCGCAAAACTTGGAACTGAAGCGAGATGTGGCTGAAGGTCGCATCGGAGACATCAAGTTCATTGATGCCAGCGCACGCAGCACGCCTGTTGACCAAGGTCCACATGTGCTACAACTCGTCTCTTCCTATATTGACAACTCCCGCCCAACGCGGGTGCTTGGTCAAATTTCCGGTGCCGAACAGTTGGATTCAGCGCAGCCTTCTCCGCAATACGCCAGCGCACGCGTCCAGTACGAGAACGGACTCCATGTCTCCGTTGCCTTCGGGACAGCAATCGCGCCGACTGCATCCGACGATCCGGTCGTCTTTTTCCACAAACGCGTTTTTGTCGTTGGAACGAAAGGATTTGTGCATTGGCGGTTCAGCAGTTGGGAACGCTCAACACCAGAAGGCGGCTATGAAGGCGGTCCGCTCAGCTACGGCGAGCAGGATGTCATCGCGCAAGGCAACCTCACCGAGGCAGTTTTCGACTGGTTGGACGATGAAAGTAAGGTGCATCCGACACACCTCAAGCAATCTCTCGCTGAGTTTAACCTCCTTCTGGGAATCTACTATAGCGGTATCACAAACGAGGTCATTGACCTTCCCTTCGATCCGCCAGATGGACTCATGGATTCATTGAGAACCAAACTATAGATGGAAACAACGAATCTGGAACAATTTAGGGAACAGGGTTATCTTGTCGTGAAATCGGCACTCTCTGAAGCAGACCTCGCTCCGTTAATCGCTGTCATTTCTGAATCCGTTGCTAATCGCGTCGCTGAACTCCACAACGAAGGCGTAATCTCTGATAGGTATGAAGAGATGCCTTTTGAGCGCCGTTGGTCGGCTGTCTTAAAGGCATGCGGTAGAGAGAACGAGGTCTTTGGTTGGCACACGCTTGTCTTTAGTGAAGCCCTCTTTGATTTGATAACCCATCCGAAGGTGCTGGATATATTAGAAGTGCTTATTGGCAGCGATATTCAATTCAACGGCGATTTTTGGGTGCGTCCGAAACTCCCAAACGAGAAACTCACAACACTCCCGTGGCACCAAGACAGCGCGTATATGCCGCAGACTGAAAACGATACGCACCTTACTGTATGGCTACCGTTAGTGGATGTCAAAGTAGCGAACGGCCCGTTACAATTTCTGCCGGGAAGTCATAAGTCAGGTTTACAAACCTATCATCGCGTGCCCGGCGAGGTGTTCGCTGTTCCTGTTCTCCCTCCGACTTCATCCGATTCGGAGATTGATACCTTAGAGATGCAGAAAGGGGATCTCCTCGTCTTCAACAATCTCGTCTTCCATCGGTCGTTGGTAAATCAAAGCGATACCATCCGCTGGTCTACAGACTTTCGATTCAGCCCGACTGGCACCTCACTCAAAGGACTCTGGCACGAAGCGATTGCGTGTCGTGCTCGCGAGCGTGAAAGTCGGCGATGCCCAACGTCGTGGCAAACGTGGCGTGCACAATGGGAAGCCAGTCCTCACAAAGACAGATTCGTTTAACTGATATGTATGACGTTTTTGTCTCAAAAATTTTCGTGTTTCTACACCTTTTTTATAATAATTCGTCAAAATGTAATAGAAAGCGAAACGTATTGTCCAAGCGTCTTACAATCACAAGCTACCGCCACTTCTGGCAACATATAGGAGATTACTTTGTCACACGCAAGAATTATCACAGTTACCCTCAGCGTCCTGCTCATGTTGGGCATGAGTTTAACGAGTTCAGCTGAGATCACCGAAGATATGGTTGCCGCAGCATGGCTGTTTGATGGCAATGCCGAAGACTTCTCAGGAAACGGATTTGATGGAGAAGTAGAAGGTGGCAAATTCGTCGCTGGCAAAATCGGTGAAGCGATTGAGTTGAACGGCAAAAATGAGTGGGTCGCGATTCCGAAACGGATTGGCGAATTTGAGGAAATCACCTTCACACATTGGGTCAAATCTACGGGACGCGAAGCACAGTGGCGTGTCTTCTTCAACGTCAACGGTTGGAAAGTTGGGGACATCCACTATCAGATGCACCCGAATAATAAAGTCGAGTTCTCTATTCACAGCAATCCGGGTGGAAACGATACCTTCGCGAACTATATGTTGGCAGGAGATCAGATGGATAAGTGGGTCCATATTGCAACCGCCTATAGTGCACCGGAAAAGAAAATCCGTTTTTACATTAATGGCGAACTCGATATTGAAAACGATTGGGGTGGAAACCCGGGTGTTCTTGATCCCGCCCAGATTGGTGACTGGGGTCAAAGCAGACAGTGGGAAGGCTTGATAGACGAGTTCATCATCTTTAACACCGTCCTAAGTGAAGAGGACATTCAAGCCGTTATGGACGAAGGTTTGGAGCCAACCCTTGCCGTGGATCCGCAACGGAAACTGGCTGTCACATGGGGCAGTCTGAAAAAATAAGGAGCAGCAGTCAATGACTCGCTTCTCCAAAGAGGAGATAATATGCTCTCAGCAAAATGCTATATGAATTGGACACTCACTGCAATTGTCGTCATCACTCTCAGTTTCGCTATAGCAACGCTAAGCGAGGCAGAATTTGACGAGAAAGATATTGCGGGGATGTGGACCTTTGAAGAAGGTAAAGGTAAAGTTGTAGAAGACCTTTCTGGTAACGGCACCGACGGTGAATTTGTGGGCGATCTGAAGTGGGCGAAAGGCAAATTCGGCGGTGGGTTAGAGTTTAACGGTCAGGACACTTGGGTCAAACTCGGCACCAAAGGTGAAGAAAAAACTTTAGCTGCCTTGGATTTCAAGGATTCCAAAGGGTTCTCAATCCATTCTTGGGTCTACGCAGCAGAAGACCCGACGGGCAAATGTGTGATATGGAAGGGACTCGGCTGCTCAACGTGGTCGCAGTTTTTACTCGGAACGGGGGCACATGAAAACGGAGAAAACAGCACAATGGCAGCGTTTCACATCCGGGCAGCGAACGGCGGTGGAAAACTTGAAGTCCTTGGCGACGAAGTCCCTGCCAAAGAGTGGGTCCACCTTGTCGGTACGTGGGACGGATCCCAACTTCATGTCTATGTTAACGGCAAACTGCAGAACTCTGAAGATGCGAAGGGGCCGCCGTGGGCATCTCCCGAAGAGGTCTACATCGGCGCGGATCCCGGTTGTGGCAAACGCTGTCAGTGGAACGGCATCATTGACGAAGTGGTCATTTTCAATACGGTACTCACCGATGATGATGTCAGCAAACTCGGCGAAGGTATTGAAGGCGCGTTAGCCGTTGATGCCGCTGGGAAAATAGCGACAACTTGGGGATCACTCAAATCCGCCCAGTAGTCATCTGTCAAACCTAAAACTGAGCCAAACATCTATTTTAGCATAACCAAGCCTCTTACCACCATGAGATCAGGTGCGGTTCAAACCGCACCTACCAGTCTTTTACTGCGTACGTCCTAATCTATTAGGAGGGTTTTAAGGTGAGAATTCTAAAATTATGTTTTATGAGTGTTGCCGTCATTCTACTATTATTTCAAAGCGCAATGGCAGAAACACTCTATTTTGACGACTTTGAAGGAAATTCCGAACTGGAATGGCCCGATGTGCCAGCGATAACAATTGAGAAAGAACCCGGCAACCCTGATAATACTGTCCTCGTTTTTGACACACGGAATGATCAGACGAACGCCGATGCCCTCTTCCTCGAAGGGTTCGAGGATTTGACGGACTACACAATGCGGGCAAAATTCAACATTATCGGTGAGACAGCGGAATTTGCTGCAATCGGTCTGATTGTGCGCGCACAGTCAGTAACCGAATATATGCTCGTTGAACCGGCGCGGAAACGGCTGTGTTGCGGTGCCCCGCGAGAAAATGTTCTCAACGTCTTTGAACGCGGTGCTGCCGGTTGGCCCATCGTCGCTGACCCAGACATTGATATCGAACTCGATGAATGGCACGAACTCTCGGTCACTGTAGCGGATAAAAAACTAACAGTCTTACTCGACGGCAAACAGATTGCCGAATACGGTAAAGTTCCGTATCCCAAAGGTGGCTTCGGTATCCGCGAGTGGCGGTCCCAAACGCTTATTGACGATGTGGAGATATTTGACAAAGGTGGTTCAAGTCTCGCCGTTGAAGCACGCGACAAACTCGCTGTTAGATGGGGGGCGTTAAAAGCAGGTCAGTAGTTGTAGAAACCAAACACAGTGTAAAGGACGCACGACACATGGACTTAGGATTGCAGGGAAAACGTGCCATTGTTACCGGTGGCAGTCGTGGAATTGGTCGGGCATGTGCGCTCGCACTCGCACGCGAGGGTGTCCACGTCTGCATTGCTGCGCGGACCAAAGACGTACTCAATCAAGCCCTTGCAGAACTTGATGCGACTGGGCATGAAGGACACGCTGTTGCTGTCGATCTAACGACACAATCAAGCTGCGAGAAAGTGGTGCAGGAGACGATTAATCACTTTGGCGGTGTTGATATCCTCGTCAACAATGTCGGTGCTGCGCGGAATGCCGATATTTTGGCACTTGCACCGGAACTTGTTGACGAAGCACTCGGCTTGAAAACCTATAGCTACCTGCGTATGTCGCAGTTGGTTATCCCGTATATGCGGGAAAATCGATGGGGACGAATTATCAATATTGCAGGCTCAGCAGGTACAAGCCCTACTCGCAGTAACATTCCTACAGGCGCAGCGAATATCACAATTTTGAACATCACACGCGCACTCTCTGATGCCATTGCGGGGGATGGGATCTTGGTCAACACCGTCTGTCCGGGGTTGACGAACACCGGTCGCGCCCGGACTCAGCAACGCACCAGAGCTGAGCGTGAAGGACGGAATGTTGAAGAACTGTTGCAGGCACTCGGACAAGAACTCCCCGCAGGCCGTATCGCAGAGCCAGAAGAGATTGCGAATGTCGTGACATTCTTAGCCTCCGAAGCCTGTTCCTATATGTTTGGGAGCGCGCTTTATATGGATGGTGGCAAACGTCGCGCAACACCGTAAATACACTTCCGTACCTAACATTAATCAACCCAGAGGAGACCTATTAAAATGATAACCGCTAAAAGTGGAACATTCCATAAATATCTCTTCATGCTGCTCTTTGCTGTCATCCTCGTCTATAGTGGCAGCAGCTCGGCTGAAGTGCTATACCTCGACGACTTTGAAGATGGGAAAATTGATGGAAAGTATGAATTCAAAAACCATGACGGCGACTGGGTAGAAAAAGGAGGCGTTATCAGCCAAACCCATGAAGCCCCAGGCGACCACACCTACCTCGTCTTAGATGGCGGTTTCCCAGAACCACATACCGGCTTGGTCATGATCCGTGTCGATGACTGGGGAGATGGCGACCTTGCTCGGTGTGGACTCGGATTCCGCCTCGATCCCGGTGATGCCTCTGGTTATGCCTTTCTGATTCATCACTTCCTCAACAACATGGAGTTCCTCAACGACCATCTCGCATGGAAACAGAACGATACCGAACCGCCATTCGGTGAGGTCGAACTCGGCACATGGTACTGGATGAAAGCCGAAATATCTGACGACGGGTTTACCGGTAAAATCTGGGAAGATGGCGAAACGGAACCGAAAGATTGGCTGCTCGAAAGCAAACTCGACTTCGGGAACGTCAGACCTGAAAGCGGTCAAGTCGGACTTAACGGCGGCTCAAGCAGGGGAGCACCTGCTCTAACCATTGTCTCCTTTGACAATTGGGCAATTTGCGAAACCGCCGACGAGTGTACACCCGATGAGGTACTCGCCGTTCAAGCGACGGGTAAACTTTCAACAGTCTGGGGCGCGCTCAAGATGCGCTACTAAACAACTCATCCGCACGTTAGGATATGCTCCCCCGTAGGGGCGAGGTCCCCTCGCCCGTTATGAGATCCGCTATGCGTTCATGTTACGGGTTGGGAGACCCAACCCCTACGAGAAATATTTATACACCTCTTTCAGTTAAGTTACAGTGTATTCACGAACATCTAAGTTACAGTGTATTTACGAACATCTACACACCTACTTTAAAGGAGAAAAACTGTGCTACAAAAGACTAATTTGGTGATTTTCATTATCGCTATTACGCTAATCGCAACCAACGCTATCGCCCAAATCGTTGAAGATGGGCTCGTCAGCTACTGGAGTTTCGATGCAAACAATATTGCCGGAAAGACCGTTAAGGACGGCACCGGTAACTACAACGGTACCATCAACGGGAATCTGAAAAAGGTCGCTGGTAAAATCGGAGATGCCTTGGAGTTCGACGGAATTGAAGACAACTTTGTCGAAATTGACAGTCCAGAAGACTTTGATTTCAATGCCGATTTCACATGGTCGGCATGGATAAAAACCGACAGTTCCGGTCCGGGTGTCATCTTCGCCAAAACGGGCGGACCCGGCACCGATGATAAGGGTCCGAAAACGCTATGGGTTCGCAATGGCGTTCTAAATGTTGACACCGGCTGGGTCGGCAATGTTGAAGACACCGAAAATATCGCTGACAACGCGTGGCACCACATCGCTGTTGCGGGGGTACCGGAGGATAGCAGCGTCCAATACTTCGTTGACGGTAAAGAGACCTCCAAAGGTGTACTCAACCTCGCCCAATTCCCCGAAGACGACTGGGCAACCCTCTTTTTGTTTATCGGTTTAGACGGTAGAGCCGATGGCGAATTCGGTGTCTTCACCGGCATCATCGACGAATTCAGCGTCTACGACCGAGTCCTTGACGAAGCCGAAGTCAACCAGAACTTCAAGTCTGACACAGGACTCGCAGTCGAACCGAACGGGAAACTCGCCGTGACTTGGGGCGACATCAAAGCACGTCGATAAGACGTTCCTCATCCTATGGGCGCGCCATTTAGAGGCGCGCCCGCTTTGCTATTTCTTTCTACCTGTTACGGCACAACGGAGTGTGCCTACTACCTTATGAATGTTGAGAACCGAACCATCTTTGAAAACGACAATCTCCAGGTCTTACGCCACCTTGACGCGGACTCGATAGACCTCATCTATCTCGACCCGCCCTTCAACTCCAATCGGACCTTTGCGGCACCCGTCAGCAGCGAAGCCGCCGGTACGGGTTTCAAAGATTCTTGGACACTCGACGATTTAGATAACACATCCCACGGTGAACTCACAGAAAAGGAACCCCAACTCTATCACGTCATCAGTGCTGCTGAGTTTAGCCACGGAAAGGCTATGAAAGCCTATCTCATCATGATGAGCATCCGAATGCTTGAGATGCACCGAATCCTGAAACCGACAGGCACTCTCTATCTCCACTGCGATGATAACGCCAGCCACTATCTCAAAATAGTGATGGACAGTATTTTTGGGAAAGATAACTTTAGAAACGAGATTATTTGGCAACGCGCAGTAACGAGTAAAGGCAATCTTAAAAAGGGACTCGCGCGCGATTCGGATACCATCTTCCGATACTCAAAAACCAACGTGTTCACTTGGAACCCAGAAGTTGTCACAATCCCCTACGATATGACGAACCTTGACGAAAAAACCAAGAAACAGTATTGTTACGTCGAACCCGACAGCGGACGCCTTGTCTCATATACTTCCCTAACCGCTCAGACGCAAGATCCCGATTCCCATCTGACTTACGAAATCATGGGAGTCACCAGAACGTGGCGATGGGCAGAAGCGCGAATGTACAAAGAAATCAAAGCAGGGCGTATCGTGCAAATACGTCCCGGAAACGTTCCCCGATATAAGCGGTATCTTGACGAACAGAAAGGCAAAACTCTCAACAACATCTGGGTAGATATTCCCAACTTGACGGCAAAAAATAAAGAACGGATTGGGTATCCGACGCAGAAACCGCTCGCGCTCTTAGCGCGCATTATCCGAGCAAGTAGCAATCCAGGGGATATGGTCCTCGACCCTTTCTGCGGCTGCGCTACCACATGCGTCGCAGCGGAACGCCTACAACGCCGATGGATCGGCATAGACTTGAGCCAGAAATCGTTTGAACTCGTCCAGACGCGCCTTGAACAGCACGGTATCATTAAACAGATCCACCACCGAACCGGCATCCCTAACCCCAAATGATTTTAAAACTGAAAACAAAGGAGTTTCTAATGCACAAGTTTAAGAAGTTTCTTCAGTCAGCTAAGATGGCAGTCAGCGTGGGAACAGCAGTGTTCCTGATATTCGCTGTGGCGCAGCTCTCTGCCGTCGCGAAACGCGATAAAGAGTACATCGCAAAACAGATTACAAACCTTAAAATAGACGGCGATCTCAGCGAATGGAAACGTGCCGAAATCGTCGCCTTTGATGAACTGAAAGACGTTGGCGATGGCATGCCGAAAGCCAAGGATTTCACCGGACAAGGTAGAGTGGCATGGACTGCCAAAGAGCCGACCCGTATCTTTTTCGCTGTTGAAATCACAGATGACGAACTCCAAGACGTTAATCCCCCCGGTGCCAGATGGTGGGAAGATGACAGCGTCGAATTTATGTTCGATTTTGAGAACGGTATGGTCCGGGATACCCTCGTGCAGTGGACACTCGGCGCGAATGGTGAGGACTTATCTGCAGCAGCGTCCAAGGAAAACACGGAGTGGGTACTGATTAAAAACGGCAATGACTATATCTACGAAGTCGCCATTGATCCGACGAAGCCGCGCGGCAATCCGCAGTTCGCGAATCCTGGGCAAGGTGACAAGTTCAAAGCCGAAGACGGATTACTGATCGGACTCAGTTTCCACGCCAATGATTGTGAAGGCGGCGGTCGCGAACATCAGATCGGATGGACCTCCGGTGGGGCATGGGATGGTCTTGCCTACGGGGACCTCATCTTTGACGATGAAATATTAGATGTCGAACCGTCAGGTAAACTCGCGCTCACGTGGGGTTACCTCAAAGAATAGAAAAGTTATCAGCAGTCAACTATCGGCTCTCAGAAACGCAAGAGGTATCGGATTTAACCACATATCTCTTAACCTGACTGCTAACCGCTGACCGCTGACCGCTACTAAAGCATGCCAAATTCTAACGACTCCTTCACATCTGGAATTACCCTTCGTTCCCTCTTTATCGGGACAGTCCTCATTATAGGGAACGCCTATTGGCTTGCCTACGCGGCTGAGATGATTCAGCCGCAATTCCTCCTCAACTTCGTCTCGCTCTTCTTCAACGCAATTTTCACCCTTTTCGCCGTCATCGGCGTTAACCTCGCTTGGAAAAGACTCTCACCCCGCACAGCACTGACCACTCAGGAACTTCTTGTTATCTATATCATGGTCGTCATGGTCTCCACTATCGGCGGTCACTCGATGATGACCTTCCTGATCGGCACCCTCGCGCATCCGTTCCGGTTCGCCACTATCGAAAACGAATGGGCGCATCTCTTCTGGCGTTACATCCCAACGTGGTTCGTCCCTGAGGACGCTGCGTTGGATGCCTACTTTAAAGGGGGTTTGAGTTTTTATCTCCCGAAACATCTACGCGGCTGGATGGTGCCGATTCTTGTCTGGACAGGGTTTGTCACACTCGTCTGGTTCACACTGATATGCCTTAACAGCATCATCCGCGTGCAGTGGACGGAACGTGAAAAGTTAGCGTATCCGATAATCCAATTACCGTTACAGATGGCACAAGGACGGAAAAGTTTTTACAGAAACAGCACGATGTGGATAGGCTTTTCAGTCGCCGCGGGCATCGAAATTCTCGTAGGATTGAGCTACCTATTTCCGCAAATCCCCGCCATCCAACTCAGTTCCTATTCTATCCAACATCTATTTACGGACAAACCGTGGAACGCTGTCGGGTGGTTACCTTTATCCATCTTCCCTTTTATTATAGGACTCACGTTCTTCGTGCCGTTGGATATCTCAATGTCGGCGTGGTTCTTCTATCTGTTTGGCAAAGCGGAACGGATTGTCCGCACTGGGATGATGGGTGAAGGTGAACTCTATTTTGCGGAACGCGCGGGTGGTGCCTGGCTTGCTGTCGGTGCTTTGGCGTTGTGGGGGACTCGGAGGCATCTCCTTGATGTCATCAAGAATTGCTTTATGGGAAAAAAAGCGTATGACGATTCAAACGAACCGATGCCCTACCGTGTTGCTGTCCTCGGATTAATCTTGGGGAGCGTCGGACTCACGCTATTCTCGGTGAAGGCTGGCATGTCTTTAGGCGGTGTATTCGGTTTTATTGTCATTTTCACCGTGATGGCACTTGGTGTTACGCGCGTGCGTGCCGAATTCGGTCCACCCTCACACGAAATTCTTGCGCTCGATCCAGCACGCCTGATGGTCGTCACCTTTGGGGCGCGGTTCGTCGGGACGAGCAACCTTACAATCATCTCCTTCTACTACTGGCTCAACCGCCTCAATGTTTCGCACCCGATGCCGAACCAATTAGAGGGCTTCAAACTCGCTGAACGTGCAGGCATAAACAGTCGGAAACTCGTTTGGGTGATGATGTTCGCAATCATCGTTGGTACACTCGCATCGTTTTGGGCGTTTCTCTATCTCCTATATGAGACGGGTGCGTTCGCTGTACACGGCTACATTGTCGGTATCGGTGAGGAGGTATTTGGGAGACGCTTAGAACGGTGGCTTAACAATCCGAGCGGTCCGAACTGGGACGGCACGCAATCTATGGGCATCGGTGCAGGGATGACGTGGATTCTCTATTTTTTGCGCCATAAATTTATGTGGTGGCCCTTTCATCCAATCGGATATGTCATGACCGCTGCAACGTGGGGTGGACTTGCAGACTTCTGGTTCTCCGTCTATCTCGGTTGGATGATAAAGTTCATTATTGTCACTATTTTCGGCTTACGCGCACATCAACGCGCAATCCCATTCTTTTTAGGCTTGGTAATGGGGGATTATGTATTTGTTGGGGGTTGGGCACTGATTGGGACGCTGTTCGATATGCCGACGTACGTCCTCTGGTCGCCTTAGCAGTCAGCGGTCAGTGCTTTATTGTCAGAATCAGGATTTACAGGATACGCCTCTGATAAAAGGCACACTTTTTCAGGAAGTATGTGCTATACTTAAATTACGAATTCCTAAGGACAAATAAGGAGTTAGTATGCTGACTGAAATACAGACCGCTCAAGATATATGGCCCCAACTCGCTTCTGTTATATTTGTTCCGCATACAGAGAGCGATTATCATCGACTTTCAGCTTTGAGAGATGATTTAGGAACGCTTGTCGATAAACGTGAAAATCACCCATTGGCTTCATTGATGGAGGTTATGGAGGCTCTCATTGAAAAATATGAGTCGGACCAGGAGTCAGCGGAACGAGAGGCTTGGCACCGTTTCTCCATGCAGATGCTTGCGCGAGCATACGAAGAAGACGAACCGGAGTACACAACAGATATGCTTAAGTGGGTGAATCCCGATTATGAAGGAAAGTGATGTTATCCTTGCTCCTTTGTTTCAAGCCGATGAGGAACTAGTGTAGCGTTCACCTGCTTCGCGCAGGCGTGCAGGAGTGTATCAAAGGGTGAGCTGACTGCGCCTTCGTGTGTGATGTCGTGTTGTTCGTATTGCTGCAGTGTCGTGTAGTAGTCCCGGATTGGTTTGTGGGTGAGTTTTAGGTTTAGTTTCGGCATAGAGGAAGAATAGGGAAAAACCTGGCGAAATTTCTATTGGACGGGATATGGATGATTACACGGGTTGAACTTTGGTGAGCGAGAGCATTCTTGCATGGGCGGCCTCTAAAATCGAATCCCGAATGAAGGTACTGGCATTTAGAATTTCAATACCGATAAGTTCACCATCCGCGTTTAATTCGGCAGTAACGTTGGGACTGAGTTCAAGACTGTTGCTTTCTGGTCCCTCGGAAATTCTTAGATGCAGTATATCCTCTTCCTCAAAGTAGACCATCTGTGTTTTAGTCAAAGGTGTACCTCCCGGTCAGAATCTCCAATAGTGTAGCATAAAAAAACTTCGCTGTCAAATTTAACCTGAGGCATCATGGGATGTGTAAAGTTTTTGGCATGAAACGATGTAGGCGGGGTTTCCAACCACGATTTCTCCAATCCTGTAAATCCCATAATCACATAAATCACAGTTCAGACAATTCACAGCATACATTCCAAAACTTGACACTACCCCGAAAATCCGCTATACTCTACACATCCAATAAACAACACAATTCAACGGAGTTAGATTAAATGTACAACTTAAACGGAAAAGTTGCTCTGGTAACAGGCGCAGGCGGGAAAAACGGCATCGGACGCGCCATCGCAACCCGCTTGGCAAAAGAGGGGGCGGATGTCGCTGTCAACGACCTCGCTGAGCATCCCTACGCTGCCGATCAAGGAGATTGGCAAGGACTCCCCGACCTTGTACGCGAGATTGAAGCGATGGGACAACGCGCCATCAGTGTTGTCGCGGATGTTGGGGATGCAGATCAGGTGCGTCAGATGGTAGACCAGACCGTCGCACACTTCGGTAAAATCGACATTTTGGTTAATAACGCCGGAACAATCGCTGGCAAGGATCGCCTGCCTGTCGTTGATCTGGCTGAAGAAGATTGGGACAGAGTGCAGCGGGTCAATGTGAAAGGCGTGTTCCTCTGTTCGCAAGCCGTGGCGCGGCATCTTATTGCACAAGGGACGGGTGGCAAAATTATTAATATGTCATCTGTTACCGGGAAACGGGGGTCGGCGCGCTTCGCTGCATACAGTGCCTCAAAATTCGCCGTGATTGGTTTCACGCAGTGCCTCGCCCAAGAACTCGCCCCTTATCAGGTCAACGTCAATGCGATTTGCCCTGGACTCGTGGACACAGAACGGATGGGGCATCTCGCATCTGTGCTCATGCCGGATACGCTTTCCGCTGATGAGCAGCTTACGGAATACACACGCCGTTCCGAGGCAGCTGTCCCCCTTGGACGACTCGCCGAGGGAGTAGATGTTGCCAAGATGGCAGCCTTCCTCGCCTCAGACGAAGCCGCCTATCTAACTGGGGTTGCCATTACCGTCTCAGGTGGTACAGTGATGGATTGACATGAATTAACGCAAGATACGTTGATCGCTCAAGTCTTTTCCACCGACACTTTTGACGATAGACGCGCCGCGCCACTCTCTGACTTCCAATTCGTGGAAGGCATTGACGATGTTATATTGCGTCGGTAGGTCTTCCCAACGGGCTTTGTGGAACTGTACCGTCCCTTCACCGCGCCAATGTTCCTGCACGACTCGGTTCGGTGAACTCGCGGGCGTTAGTACGGCGTAGGCAATGTCCGCAGTCCCCCATTCACCCGTCCTCGGCATATATTTATAGTGGAGTGAGCCAGTGAGGGGTTGCTCACCACTTGGCTGCTGCGAGGGAGGGGATGCGGGTGGTATCGGCACCGCTTCCGTCGCTCTCACGTGCATATCCATGAACTTGAAACCCATCCAACTCGCAGTGCAGTGTGTTTCACCGTTAAAAGTGAGCGGATCGGGAAGTTCGCAATAGATTTTCGAGAAACCTAATTCCTCGCGTCCCGTCAAAATCGGATCTGTTAGGTTTTCCCACAGGACTGTTAGCAGAGAACCTGTTGCGCGGTCTACTTCGCCATCATAAACCGCTGGAAAGCTAACGCCGAGGGTATTGTAGCCTCGCCCTGCGAGCCACTCAATCTCTTTCATATAGCCCCCGGACACAGACACAACGGGTTCGCCGTTCAGCGAAAAACCGGGCGGTAAAAACGCCTCAAGTTGTTCGCTATTTGTCAGGAAACTTACTGTCACTGATGTCGATTTTGGGTTATCTTTACACTCAAATTTTCTGCCATCCGGTCCATATCTCGGTCCCGTTCTCGGTCCAAAATGTGTTGGCATCCGATACATCGCGTTCGGATCTAATTTATATCCCATGTCATGCCTCCATGCTTCAGGTAATATATGCATATTGTATCAGTATGAAGCGGAATGTCAAGTCTAATCAACAAGTCGATTCAATTGAAAAAAGAAAAAAATATGAATATAATATTTTAGAGAGCAAAGTAAGCGAATTAAATATTACCATAAAACTAAAAAGGACATTCATGGAAACACCCAAAAAAACGTGGATTGTTTGTCTTCTACTCCTCTATGGGGGTACTATAGGTGCCTTTGCGAATGGCACCCACGCACCAACAGCTGAAGACTCTATTAACAAAATCACATCAACCCGTCCCGATAGTCATGCGCCGCTCGGCGTTATGGAAGACCATGCCCACGGTGCAGGAGAACTGATGTTCTCATACCGCTTCATGGGAATGACAATGGACGGACTCCAAGATGGAACTGACGCTATCTCAACAGAAGCAGCACTCCACGATTATGCAATGGTGCCTATCACGATGCAAATGCAGATGCAGATGTTCGGAGCAATGTTCGCGCCCCATGACCGCATCACGCTCATGGCAATGACCAGTTATCGCCGCAACCTCATGGAAATGGAAGGCGCGCATCTCCACGGTTCTGGCGGCCACGATCATGCGGTCGGGCACCACGAAATGGAGAGTGCAGGACTCGGAGACCTCAGACTTTCCGCGCTAATCCCGTTACACAACACACCGAATGCCGATCTCATCCTCAATGCCGGTGTCTCCATACCGACAGGTTCTATCACCGTAGAAGGTTCACAAGGTGGGAGTGAGGTAACTGTTCTGCCTTATCCGATGCAATTGGGGTCCGGTTCTTTTGAACTGAGACCGGGAGCAACTTTTGCAGCAACACACGGATCTTGGTCCTACGGTTTACAAGCCAGTGGTGCGATCCGTGTAAATAAAAACAGTCAAAATTACAGATTAGCACCTACTATCGGTTCCACACTTTGGGGAACGCGTAGGTTCAACGATTGGCTTAGCGTTTCTTTGCGCGGTTCTTATGAGACGTGGGGCAACATCACTACCTTCACCGAACACACCGAAACAGAATCCCACGAACACACCGCACACAGCCACGCTGCACCAGCCGGAATCACACAGTCTATCTATATGTCCTCGACCATGGATCCAAATCTTCAGGGCGGTACACGCGGCAGCGTGTCGGCTGGCATGAACCTCATTTTTCCTGATAGGCTCAGCGGAATTCTGGCAGGTCAACGCTTCGCTGTCGAGTTTCAGATGCCTGTTTACCAGAATCTCGACGGTCCACAAATGCCGTTAGCGTGGACACTCATCGCAGGCTGGCAATACGCTTTTCAAGTTTGGTAAGATATTTACCACGTGTTTGTCACACATTCACCGTAGGGGCGAGGTCCCCTCGCCCGATACCAAAACAGACACTATTAGTTTGTGCCTTTTGAAAGGAGACATTTGTAGTACACTATGAACACCAGCAGATTCTACACTTACACAGCGTTAATAGCACTGATTAGCATCGCATGTCTCGCAACCGGTTGTGAAAAAATCCCGACACAGATCATTACCACAGAACCTGTAGACAAAATCGCAGTCGCTACTATCACGCACACAGACGGAAGCGGTATCACTGGCACCGCCACTTTTACGGAAGTAGGCGCGGGGATCCATGTTATCATTGAAGTCCAGAACGCCACCGCCGGTCTACACGCAATGCATCTACACACGGGGAGCTGCGCCGAAATTGGACCGCACTGGCATCCGATGGAAATTCCAGCGGGGACACCGGGTATACCCGTCGTTCAAGCAACACTCAATACACCGCCCATTGGGGTCGGCGAAATCGGAAATATCTCAGTCAGCGAAGATGGGACGGGTACCCTTGCGTTCACAACACCATTCTGGTCTCTCGGCGGCGATCCGAATACCGACATCCTCGGTAAACTGCTGCTGATTCACGAAACCGGCGATACCTTCCTAACGAATCCGCATCATGCACACACGATGAATATGCAAATGGATATGAACATGGACACACAGACGGTAGAGCCACATGAACATTTACCGGGAACACCGCCACATTCCCACGCCAACACATCAGCAATAGTTCCACCAATCCAGCCGGGCGGTGGTGCCAGAATCGGTTGTGGTATGATAACGTTGATAGAATAAAAATGCTTGACATCCGCACAAAAATACGATATAATTATACTATACGAAAAATAAGGAAATTACAACAGACAAAATGTTACACTTTTCGCCAAATTATTTTTTTTACAGCAAAAAAATTAGAAAGAAGGCACTATAAACCCTTACAGTCACTGGGTTGGACGTAAGTGACCGCTGTACACTAAATGTTACACCAGTGTAACATTTTTAACGAGAATCCCCGTAAAATTTGAAGTCCTATTATGCTCCTGACACTATCAACGACATATTCCCCAGCGGCAGATCTTGGATATCTGTTGCACAAACACCCAGCACGGATTCAATCCTTCGCTCTTAATTTTGGACAAGCACACGTCTTTTATCCAGAGGCAAGCGTAGAGAGGTGCACAGCAGCACTGCTTCTGGATATAGATACCGTTGGACTGACCCGCCGTCCACATGGACGATCCGGGGAGAATTTCGCTCTGGCACCCTACGTCAGCGATCGTCCCTACGTTGCCTCGTCGTTTTTGAGCGTCGCAATCGCCCAGGTGTTTAGCAGCGCATTGTCCGGTAGAAGCAAAGAACGTCCACAACTCGTCAAAACAGCGATCCCTTTAGAGGCAAAACTATCCATCCTCCCGTGTCAAGGTGGTGAACAATTGTTGCGGCGACTTTTCGAGCCGCTCGGTTATAAGATAAAAGTGGAGCGACACATCTTGGACGCGGAATTCCCGGATTGGGGTGAGAGCCGTTATTTCACGGTAACCCTGCAAAACACCTGCCGTTTAAGCGAACTCCTCACGCACCTGTACGTCTTGATTCCGGTGCTTGACGATGAGAAACATTACTGGGTTGACGAGGCAGAAATCGAGAAACTTTTAAAACACGGTGAAAATTGGCTCGTCGCGCACCCAGAGCAAGAGTCTATTGTCCGTCGTTACTTGAAACATTTGCGTCCACTGACCAATCAAGCACTCGCCCAATTATGCGATACAGATCCGCAGCAAACCGACGAGTCAATTCAGGCAGAAGCAGAAACGCAAGCCGAAGCCCGAATCAACCTGAATGAAGTCCGTTTGCAGACGGTTACTGAGGCACTCAAACAGTGCGGTGCCAAACGCGTCCTCGATTTAGGGTGCGGTGAAGGGAAACTCCTCCGTAAACTCTTGCGTGAAAAGCAGTTTGAAGAGATTGTCGGCATGGACGTTTCACATCGTGCCTTGAAAATCGCGCAAGAACGGCTTCATTACGATCGGTTGCCAGAGAATGAAAGAAAACGACTCCGTTTGTTTCAAGGGTCGCTCAACTATCGAGATAACCGTCTTGCTGGATACGACGCAGCTGCGATTATAGAGGTGATTGAACACTTAGATTTACCACGACTTACTGCTTTTGAACGCGTCATTTTTGAATTCGCCTGCCCCCGGACAGTTGTGCTGACGACACCAAACAGAGAATACAATGTGAAATTTGAAAATCTTCAAGGTGGACGCTTTCGACACAAAGACCACCGTTTTGAATGGACACGGGACGAGTTTCAGTCTTGGGCAACTCATATTTCTGAACGCTTCGGTTATGCCGTTGCGTTTCATCCAATTGGACCAACGACTGAAGACGTTGGCGCGCCGACGCAGATGGCAGTCTTCACCCAAAAAGGTCAAGAAGAACATATAATATGATTATGAAAATCCCTGAACCTTCACTCGTACTCCTCATTGGACCTTCAGGTTCAGGCAAATCTACCTTTGCAAGTAAGCATTTTAAGCCGACCGAGATTCTCTCGTCTGATTTCTGTCGAGGTCTCGTTTCGGACGATGAAACCGACCAAACAGTAACAAGTGATGCGTTTGAGGTGCTACGGTTCATCGCTGCCAAACGGCTTGCTGCTGGAAAACTGACAGTCATTGACGCAACCAACGTCCAGGGCGACGCACGAAAACCGCTGCTTGCGCTGGCGCGCGAATATCATTATTTAACCGTCGCCATCGTGTTCAACATGCCCACCAAACTCTGTCAGGAAAGAAACGCTGCACGCGCCGACCGCGATTTAAAACCTCACGTCATCCGACAACAACATCAGCAACTTCGTCGTTCACTGCGTCATCTCAAGCGCGAAGGTTTTCGACAGTTCCTTTACGTGATGTCCACACCCGAAGCCGTTGAAACCGCTCGCGTTGAACGACAACCCTTGTGGTCAAACCGTACAGACGAGCAAGGTCCATTCGACATTATCGGTGATATCCACGGTTGTTTTGACGAACTGATTGAATTGCTCCAAAAACTCGGTTATAAAATCTCAACACAACCCGACGCGAACATCACCGTTGAACCGCCAGAAGGCAGAAAAGCCGTTTTCGTGGGAGATTACGTTGACCGAGGACCAAAGGTGGCTGAAGTCTTGCGACTTATCATGCGGATGCACGAAACTGGGGCAGCGATCTGTGTACCGGGGAACCACGATGTAAAACTGGTTCGGGCACTCCGCGGGAGAAATGTGAAACGGACCCACGGACTGGCGGAATCACTGGCGCAATTAGCGGCAGAATCAACGGAATTTAAAACGCAGATTGCAGAATTCTTAGACGGTTTAGTGAGCCACTATGTACTTGACGACGGGAAATTAGTTGTCGCCCACGCCGGAATGAAAGCGGAACTACAGGGACGTGCATCAGGGCGCGTGCGGGAATTTGCAATGTACGGTGAGACTACTGGAGAAACGGATGAATTCGGGTTCCCTATCCGACGCAATTGGGCGGAGGAATACCGCGGGACTGCAACGGTTGTTTATGGACATACGCCGGTTACCGAGCCACAATGGGTAAACCGGACAATCAATATCGATACCGGATGCGTTTTCGGCGGCGAACTCACGGCACTGCGATACCCCGAAAGAGAATTGGTATCTGTCGCCGCGCACCGGACATATTATGAACCCGTGAAACCACTCCTTAATGAAATGGATGAATCGTCTCCCCCCAAAACGCGGGGATACGACGATATCTTAGATATCAATGATGTGTTAGGAAGGCGCGCGATCAGTACGCGGTTACACGGCAACCTGACAATCCGCGAAGAGAACGCTATAACGGCGTTAGAAGTGATGAGCCGTTTCGCTGTCCATCCAAAATGGCTTATATATCTTCCACCCACGATGTCCCCAACCGAAACAACGAACAAATCAGACCTGCTCGAACACCCCACAGAAGCGTTCGCTTACTATCACAAGCAAGGGGTGACCGACGTTATCTGGCAAGAGAAACACATGGGGTCCCGCGCGATTCTCGTTGTTTGTCGCGATCCAGAAACTGCGAAAAAACGATTTGGCATTGCGGACGACACGCTTGGCACCTGTTACACGCGAACCGGCAGATCTTTCTTTAACGATGCCGCAGTTGAAACCGCTTTACTTGAACACGTAAAAGCAGCGATGGATAAGGTCGGCTATTGGGAAAGTCTTGATACAGATTGGATGTGTCTTGACTGTGAGTTGATGCCGTGGTCGGTGAAGGCACAAGCGTTGCTAAAGCAACAATACGCGCCAGTCGGGACATCGGCGCGCGTCGCTTTGGAAGCAGCGGTTGTCTCCCTAAAAACCACTGCTGAACGAGGCATTGATGTGAATCACATCTTGGAGAATTATCGCAAACGCACAGAGGCAGTAACCGAATACATCAAGGCTTATCAGCAATACTGCTGGTCTGTTGAATCAATCACAGACTTGAAGTTAGCACCGTTCCACTTGCTTGCCACGGAAGGGAGAACGTATTTTGACAAAGACCATCTCTGGCATACGCGTAAGCTGACCAAACTCTGTCAAAGCTCTGAAGATGATGTATTGTTTGCAACCCGATACGGTGTCGTAGATTTAACCGATGACACAAGCCAAACGGAAGCGATTCAGAAGTGGGAGGAACTCACAGATCAGGGTGGCGAAGGCACAGTTATCAAACCGTTGAACTTTATCGTTCAAGGCAAGCGAGGCTTGGTACAACCTGCTGTAAAGTGCCGAGGTCGTGAGTACTTACGGATTATCTATGGACCTGAATACACACTGCCTCAAAACTTAGAACGTCTCCGTTCTCGTGGTGTTTCTCACAAACGTTCCCTTGCCCTCAGAGAGTTTGCCTTGGGTGTTGAGGCACTGGAGCGTTTCGTTAGTCATGAACCGCTGTCTCGTGTCCACGAGTGTGTTTTCGGCGTTCTCGCGCTGGAAAGTGAGGCTGTTGATCCAAGGCTGTAAAATAAACTTTCAACGGGCTGGTGTGTTTGGGAGCGTAAATATTTTTGTCTTGCGGTGAGAGTTGTTTGAATCGTGGATTTATTTTAGGAAGGCGACAACTACTGCACAGATAGCAACGAAAATGGAAATACCGGTGAGAACAACATGACGTGTATCAGACCGCCCTTCAAGTTTACCCTTCACCCAGGCGACATCCGTTTTTACATCACCGATTTCCTTGTGTAAATCGGCTTTTACATCACTAATTTGCTTGTGTAAGTCCGTTTTTACATCATTGATTTCTGTCTTCACATCACTGATTTCCCTGCGTAAGAATGATATATCTTGACGCAATTCATTGAGTGTCGTGATGACCATTTCTTCAAATCTGTTTCCATTCATGATACGTTTCCTTCTTAACTTTTGCCGGTTCTACCAGCGAAACCGCTTAGCACAGAAAACGGGCGGTACCGCAAAAAGATGTCAGTAGAGTAAGCCAGACTTCATAACTAATAAAATTAGGATACCATATTCGTGAGAATAAAGCAAGGGGAAAATGAGCCATTTTTTAAGTTGACAAATTCCTGTTTTTTTGTATAATCTATTGTGATTGTTCTGTAGTTATTTCAGGACACAGAATAGGGGTTCAGTGAAGGGTTTCTGAGACGAGGACCTCCTTTGTAGCATAACCTATTAGGTTGTGCCTGGAAATCTTTGCCACTCCTAAAAATCCTTGAATCCTGCAAATCCTGATTTGCGGCGTACTCGCCCAAATGCGACGTGCATTCTGACAATTGACAAATATTGACACACCCGATACGAAATAAAAAACTTGACACCCGTCCAAAAGAATGATATAATTATACTATACTCAAAATAAGTTTCTGACTACTGATAGCCAACAGCCACAAAAATGTTACACTTTCCGTCAAATTGTTTTTTTACACACAGCAGAAAAATCAAAAGAAAAACGCCTATAAACCCTTATGGCCACTATATTCTCTAACGATAGATATACATGTTATCAAATGTTAAGTAGTGTAACATTAGTGTAACATTTTTAACCTGAATCCGACTTAAACAACGCATGAGCTCCTACCCGGACGCACTGAACGGATGAAGTTCCTTGAATCAAATGTTCAGAAAATCTGTGCTGAACGCGGCTTGGATTGGAACACAATGACAGACGAGGAGTGCCAGGATTTCATTAATGATGGTGTCCATGAGGACCGTGAATGCGTCTGATAAATGATTTAATTTCGTGTTCACTTTTTCGCATTTATCAGTAAGATTTTCTAAAAATTTTGAGTGTTATGCTTCTGTTGGTAAATTCCAAGGAGTCTTCTTCAAATGGGGTGTGTCTATATCTTGAAGAACCAAGCCATGCCGGGCTTGATAAAAATCGGCTTTACAACGAGGAGTGCCCGTGAGCGAGCGGATGAACTCTATAGAGACGGTGGAAAAAGCAAATCAGGAGTTCCATTGCCCTTTGAGGTTGCCTACGAGTTTCCTTGTGAAAATCCTGAAAAACTTGAGGGTGCAGTGCACAACAAACTCTCCGAACACCGTATTAACAAGCACCGAGAGTTCTTTCAGTATTCAGCTGACGATGCTATTAAATTGATTGAAGAACTTCATAAGGCTCCCAATTGGCGAAAGTGGACATCACATTTTTTAACGCGTTTTAAAAGAAAAGTGAGAACTTACTAGGAAAAGTCTATGAGTGATGAACGTTACTATAGTGCGGATAACGGTTTTGCTTGTGCAGCAGCAGGTAGAGGTGTCACAGAGGCATTACAAGAACATCTTAATGTCATTGTCCGTAATGAGGAGTTAGAAGTAGAGACAAGCAATGCGGAAATCCAAGCGGAAATAAATGATCTCGTTGAAGATAAAGAGCGACTCGAACAACAGAAACTTGATCGTCAAGACAACATCAATGAGTTGACAGCACAACTTGCGGTGAAAGATGCAGATTTAGCCGAACTTCAAGTAGAATTGAAAACCTCAGCAGAAGTGAATAGATCTGTACCGGATGGAGATATCAATACATTCGCGGATATAGAAGAAAACATCGAAAATGAAATGGAAATTCTTGCTGCCAAGCAAGTAGAACTTGCTGGATTGCAAGTTCAATTGAAAGCTCCTACATCTACAGAATTGAACATGACTCTTGATAGTGCTACTTCTAAAAAGATTTCCATTTTTCAACTCGTTTTTGCGATCTTCGCCACACTCACAGTTATAGGGATACTTTGCTATCTCGTTATCTTTTATGCATCCGCCGGTGAAAAATCCCTGATTGCAGAAAAGGCTACCTCCGACAAAATTATCAATCCTTCTGCTTTCTCTAAGGCATGGGAAGCGGAGCCGAAAAATTGGCTTATCATTTTCTTCCCATTTGTTTTCGTGGGGTTTGCCCTCATGATTCACTGCTTTGTCATAGAAAATATTTTCATAGAAAAGCGGGGAGAAAAGTTATGGAAACGTTTAGTTAAAGGACTTTTTGGACTCGTTGGCTTCGGGCTTATTTTCTTTCTTGATCTCAAGATAGCAGAGAAGATTACACGCGATATATATGAATTTCAGAAATTGCAGAAAGGATCGGAAGCTGTCGGAGATTGGGTGTTTTGGAACTCTGATCTTCTCGTTATTCTTCTTTTAGGTTTTGTTGTTACCCTAATGCTCAGTTTCGTTTGGTATTACGTTCAGGAACTTTGGAAACATGTCCGGCCACATCAGAATGAAGCAGAACAATTGGATAAACAAATAATATCTGAAAAGAACCCCAAAGAGATTCAATTAGCTTCTTTAACTGAAGAAATTCAACAATTGGAAAAAAGGATTGATCAGAAGAAGGAAAACTACAAAAGTAAAATCGAACAGACTTTCAAACACCCAATTGAGGTAAAAATTGCTCGGTTGAATAAAGAAAAAGAAGGTTTTGAAAATAAAATTAAGGAATTTGATGAGCAGGTTGAGAGTCTTCAGAGGGAAATTAACCAGTGTGAAACCGAAATTGAGACTTTATTAAAACAGCAACGCGCCAGAGTTATAGATTTAAAGAAGTTAGAGGCACAGACTAACGAATTCGTAAGTGGATGGTGTCGGTATATTGCCCAAAGCAAAACCGAGTTGCCTGATAGTGTCTCAATCCAAATTAAAGACATTCAAGATCTCGCAAAAAACACGCTTGAAACGTATAAAGCATCTCTTACAACATGAGGTATTCCTATAATGATAAAAGTGAAAATTTTGGTATCCCTATGTATAGCCCTTTTTATTTTTTTTACTGTGAAGGAAGCCAAATCGTCTCCGCCCATTGTAAATATTATTGTAATCCTTGACACATCCAATCGGGTTTCTGAAGAGAGACACCCCGGACAGGCGGAAAGAGATAAAGAAATTGCACGTAGTATCGTAGATATATTTGGCCAACTCGTTTCGGATCACTTTAATACCTTAACGCAAGGTCAAGAAATTACACATCCGCATCGTCTCACCTTTGTTGTTCCAAAGCAACCTCGCGTCCCTGCAATCCCACAGAGTATTATGAGAAAACTGACAATTGAAAACCAACGGGGCGGCATGGATACGCTCATAACACAGAAGCAGAGATTACTTGAGGGTATTGATGAGTTGTACGTATTTGTAAAAAAACAAAACAAATTCCCTGGGGCGGATATATGGGACTGGTTTCGAGCTGATGCGAAGCATTACCTATTGGAGAGTGCCCACAATTATATTATCTGCCTTTCTGATGGTTACCTTAATTTTGACAGAGATATTGAAAGAGAACTACCTGAAGGAAGATACATGCGGGTCGGATCTCTACGTGGCAGCCGAAATTGGAGAGACAGATTTCAAGGTTTATTGCCTATAAATAAGGATTTCAGTTCCTATAATGCAAAGTTTTTGATGGTTGAAATTACTCTCCAAAGCGATTCAAGGACAGGCGTTATATATACGCAAGATTTTGAAATTATCGAGAAATACTGGAATACCTGGTTCAAGTCAATGGGTATCGCAAAAACTAAATTCATTGAACAACTGAATCCAGATATTCTAAGAAGGAATATTGATAGATTCATCAACACCCAATAGCCATGCCGATGGGACCTACGTAAATTAAATAGGACTTACGCACTTCCTATTAAAGTCCTTCGATAAGGGCGTAGAATGCTTTAAGGTTTCATACCGTTGATTTATTAAGGGGTTCAGAGGACAGAACTCCCATTTTTCGCGTCTAAATACCCAACATTCGCTAAACTTGCCTAAGCCCTAAGAAACCCAGTTTTGAACGAACATAGAAACATCTATTTCAGGATCGGACGAGGGGATTGAGTCTGGGAATAGACTAAATCCATTCCTTGTATTACATTCCTCGCCCCTACGATGCTCACAACTGTAAACGAAATCCACAAATATTAATGAAAACTTATGCAATTTGCAACAAACCCTACAAAATAGCGTTTTATTATATATCACAATGTGATTAAACCTGTACCCACAAAAGATGAAAATTCAGCACCTAAAACACTACCTGCTAATCCTTTGTATTAACTTAACGATATGCATAGGCTGCACAACAGAAAACGCCTCCAACCCCGTAGCACCACCAGAAAGTTCGGAGGTTGTCCTTGAAAACCATCAACTCACCGAAAACGAAACGTGGACACCTGAAAAGACCTATACCGTGAAAGGCACTCTGGAGATTCCACAGGATGTAACCCTCAATATCCAACCCGGCACGACTGTCAAATTTGGACGTAATGCCCTGCTTACAGTGAGAGGCATCCTGAAGATTGGAACCCCATTAGCACAGGAACAGGTAACCGAACTCGTCTATCTCACATCGGAGAACATCAAACCCGCACCCGCGGATTGGAACGGTATCTTTTTCGACCACACACACGACTTAGAAAGTTTCATCAGGGGAGCAGTCATCGAGTATGCCACAATCGCACTGGACATCAAAACAACCTCGCCGACTGTGGCGGAATGCACATTACGCCTGAATGAAACCGCCATCGCTTTAGACGGCAGCGACGCACAGATCCAACACAACGATATTCTTGACAATAACACCGGCATCAAAACCATTGGTCGCCAAACACGTCCACAAATCCAAAAAAACAATATTACCAAAAACGAGATCGGTGTCTTCTGTGAAAATGTCCAGTCTATCATCCGCAATAACAATCTGAATGCAAATATCTTCGCACTCCAGTTAAATGTAAAGTTCAACCTAATCGTGAGCAACAATTGGTGGGGCAATTCGGACGCTACGGAAATAGCCAATGTCATTATAGATGCCACCGATCGAGAACTGATTACCAAACAGGTTGGAACCGTCTATTATGAACCGTTTACAGAGGAACGAATTGCCGACGCAGGTTTCCCATATCCAACACTGTTAGACAGCGAATAGCGAGTAAAGGAGGCATTACCGATGAAACGTACGATTCTGAACGTCTCACAAAATTATCACGTCCGCGGTGGTTCTGACCGGTACTTTTTCACCCTCGCTGAACTGTTACAAAAGCACGAACACCGAGTTGTTCCATTTACAGCAGCGAGTCCGAATAACGAGCCGTCTGAATGGGAAAACTATTTCCCACGCGGTGCCGACTTTGAGCACCCCGGCGCAGGAGACTTACTCCGTTTTTTGTATTCACACGACGCTGTTAAATCTATCCGACAACTGCTGAAGGACACAGATATCGACCTCGCACACTTCCATATCTACTACGGTAAACTCACTACCTCAATTTTGGAAGTCCTCAAAAGAGACGGAATCCCGCTCATTCAGACATTACACGAGTATAAGCTAACCTGTCCCGTCTACAGCCATCTCTCAAACGATCAGATTTGTGAGGCGTGCGCAGGCAAACACTTCTGGCGCGCACTCCCAAAGCGATGCAATAGAGGTTCACTCGCTCGTACGGCGTTGAGTGTTACTGAGTCTTACATCTCTAAGATGCTCGGTGCCGTTAAGAAATTTGATCATTTCATCTCGGTCTCCCATTTCCTCCGAAAAAAGATGATTTCGCACGGTATCCCTGAAGACAAAATTTCAACCGTTCACAATTTTGTCGATGTCTCCGACATTACACCTAACTTCTCCGAGGGGGAGTATATTCTCTATTTCGGGCGGGTGCATCGGAGCAAAGGCATCCTGACACTTATCGAAGCAGCCGTCCCGCTTACGGACGTTCCAATCTATATCGTAGGCGACGGCGAAGCGATGTTAGAAGTCCAGCAGATCATTGAAAAGAACGGAGCCAAACATATCCACCTCCTCGGTTTTAAACAGGGTGACGAACTCCGTGAACTGATTCTCAACAGCATCTGTACAGTGCTACCCTCAGAGTGGTACGAAAACTGCCCAATGTCCGTCTTAGAATCCTATGCCTATGGCAAACCCGTCATCGGTGCCGATATTGGTGGGATTCCAGAACTCATCGTGGACGGTGTGGACGGATTTCTCGTCCCATCTGGTGAACGAGAAACACTACGAGAACGTCTGTTATGGATGTTCGAGCATAAAAGCGATGCTGCAGAAATGGGACGCATCGGTCGCTACAAAATGGAAACGGAATTTAACGCCGACATCCACTATGAAAGAATTATGAATGTCTATCAACAATTTCTGTAGGAAATCACAAACTATACTATGAAAAAGAAAGCATTAGTTACAGGTGGTGCGGGTTTTATGGGCGCGCACGTCGTTAATGAACTTCTCCGCCAAGGCGATACAGATGTCGTTGCACTTGACGACCTCAGCGGCGGTTTCCGTGAAAATCTCAATTCACACGGAATGCCACACGCGCATTCCGCTGCTGGTTCCGTAGCCTTTGTTGAAGGAAGTATACTTGACGTTTCGCTGATAAATAAACTCTGTGCGCAGCATCAATTCGACTACATCTACCACCTTGCCGCTTACGCAGCGGAAGGACTCAGCCACTTTATCAAGCGATTCAATTATCAGAACAACCTCATCGGAAGCGTAAACCTTATAAATGCCGCTGTAAACTACAACGTCAAACGCTTTGTGTTTACTTCGTCTATCGCTGTATATGGTGAGAACCAACTTCCAATGCATGAAGGCCTTCAACCGATGCCGGAAGATTCCTACGGCATCGCCAAATACGCTGTGGAACAGGAACTTGCTGTCTCCAAACGGCTCTTCGGCTTGGAGTATACCATTTTTCGACCCCATAACGTTTACGGTGAACTCCAGAACATCGGTGATAAGTATCGAAACGTCATCGGTATTTTCATGAACAACATCATGCAAGAGGAACCTTTGGTAATTTTTGGAGACGGAGAACAGACGCGCGCCTTTACGCACATAGCGGATGTCGCACCCCATATCGCTCGCGCTGTAGACATTCCGGAGGCTTCGGGAAAGGTCTTTAACGTCGGTTCCGATAAATATGTAACCGTCAACGAACTGGCGGACTTGGTGATGACAGCAATGGGAAAAGAGGTGCGTGTTATCAATATGCGTGCCAGAGAAGAGGTGAAACACGCCTATTGCTCACATGAGAAATTCCAAGGTGTTTTCGGAGACACATCAAAGGTAGAACTTCCAGACGGTTTGGATAGAATGGCGGCATGGGCGAAATCCGTTGGACCTCGAGTTTCCAATCCGTTCACTAACATCGAAATCCGTAAAAATTTGCCTGATAGCTGGAAGTAAATTTTTAAACTATTAAATCTGGTCACCGTTCCACAATGTAAAGCTAAGACAAATTGTTCGCTAATCGCTCACAATTTCATTTCACGGTGGTTTTTGGTTAAGTCCAGCCTTCTCTGGGTTATGGAAGATTTCTTAACAATTGGAGACCTGATTCTCACTGCGAAGTAAACGGATGCGGCATCTCAAAAGCGATCGTTAAAAAATGATCAAAAAACTCCTACAGCACAAAACTTTTTGGGTGATGCTAATTACGTGTGCTGGCATGGGATTGAGCCTCCTCGTCCGTGTCCTGTTGATTCCAAAGCGGTTCGGCTTCAGCGACACAGCAGACGCACTCATAACTGCACTGACGGTGGTGTTTGTTGTTGATACAATTGTCCGAGAAGGTGCTAAATTTAGCCTCGTTCCCCTCTTTGTTACACGTGAAAATGAGTTGCCACGCGCAGCATACCAACATTTCACCAATAGCCTGCTGTTCGCTTTAATAAGTGTCGGCTTTGGAATTTTTATCTTACTCGAACTTTTCGCGCCGTGGATAGCAGGCGGATTGTTAGCGAGATCAACTGTTGATGTTCAAAAAGGGACGACCCTGTTACGACTCTGTGCGCCAATCCTTGTCTTCGGATGTGGTAGCACCGCCCTCGGTGCCTTTCTGAACAGCCAACAACGCTTCAAAACGGTCGCACTCCGAAACGCGCTACCGGCTGGCACGGCAGCGGTTATATTTTTAGTCCTATGGAATACCGAGAACCTTGAAAACTGGATTGCGGTGGCGTACACTGGAGGCTTCGCCGTATACTTCGGATGGTTGTGCATCGGAACCTATCGAACGGGACATCGGTATAACCTGACAGGTATCTCTGTAGATACACTCCGCGCTTTAAAGAATACGGTCACGCTGCCAACACTCGGTTTCGCAACTCGGCAAGTTACAAACCGCCTGTTGGTTGAGATATATCTCGTCTCGCAACTCGGCGGTGGTGCAATCACACTCTATAAATCCGCTTTCCAGATTTTCTCGGCGTTACAAACACTCATCGGGATTAGCATTGCAACAACAGGTCTACCCGATATGGCAACAGACGACGCAGTAAATGATAAAAAGAAATTAGGACGCACGCTTCACCGAAATGTACGCACCGCCATAATTATCGGACTCCCAGCAATGCTGATCCTGCTGATATTTCACGGAAAAATCAGTTGGATCTTGTATGGGAGAGGCGCGACCGATCACGCCTCTATTGAATTAATTGGACAACTTCTCTTTTGGCTCAGCATAGGATTGATATTTTCGTGTCTGATACCCGTTCTGAATGCTGGACTCTACGCACAAAAGGCTTACAAGCACATCTTCGCAAATATGGTAACGATGGCGTTTCTTAATTTTATCGCGGCGTATGGATTGATTGAAATGAGGGGACTCACGGGGGTGGCACTCGCCGTATCAATCACGGCACTCCTCGCCATCGGAAACTTGACGCGCCTCCTCCGAAAGACAAAGGTCTCTTGGTTCTAACTGGCTATGAAAAACGTTGCGGATTATCAGTATCTTATTGTAGGCGGCACGACGAAGGCGGCAACAACGTCGCTGTTCACCTATCTCGCCGACCATCCTGCTACCTGCGCTGCCACTTATAAAGAGACCCGTTTTTTCCTCAGTACCGATTATCCGCTCCCTTCAAAATACCGATACAAAGGGGACGTAGAAGAATACAACCACCTCTTTCCTAACCCTGATGAAAAGCAGCTACGGGTTGAATCAACACCAGACTATCTGTATTGTGACAAGGCGCGTGAGCGAATCGCAGCTTCACTACCGCACGTAAAGTTAGTCTTCAGCCTTCGTGAACCCATCTCAAGATTAATTTCGTGGTATCGGTTCGGGAAGCAAATTGGTAAACTGCCACAAACGCTAAGTTTCGACGCTTACGTTGATCTGCTCTTTACTAGCGGGCAGCAGGAAGAACAGTACTTGCAAACACTCCAACAGGGCTGCTATACTATCTATTTGGAACCCTATTTTAATCTATTCGGTCCGGCGCGCATCCACATCCTTTTTTATGAGGAATTGGCGGCGCAGCCGTTGAACGTTATGACCGATTTGTGCAACTTTGCCGAGATAGATGCCGATTTTTATGACAACTACGCCTTTAAAGTAACAAACCGATCCGAGAATATGAGAAACTCTGAACTGCATCGGAAATACCGAGATTTCCGATTCCGACTGCGACAGTGGACGCATAACAAACCGATCATTCATACACCGCTGCGAACAATCAGAAAAACAATTGAACCGCTTTATCTCCGTCTAAACACGCAACCTGATAAGAAAATTCAGATGTCCGAAGAGACGCAACACCGTTTAACCGACTATTACAAATCCGATATTCATGCTCTGAGTGAACTCATAGGGAACCCATTACCATGGTTTTTTTAATCTGACGCAAGCGACTTGTCAGGCATACCGAGTGAATAACTCCATTTTTCAGATCCGCATTGCTGCCGTTGTTGCAATGCTACTGATCCTGGGCAATATTTTTTATCAAAGAGACGGAACTAAACATGATTAAAAGAATCCAACTCATGATTGTTGGCACGCAAAAATCAGGGACATCCTCGCTACTTCGCTACTTGGCACAACATCCAGATATCCATACGCATGCCCAGTCAGAGATGACCTTTTTCCTTCAAGAACACGAATACACGCAAGGGTATGAACGGGCTTTTGCGAAATACTTTGTAGGCAAACAATCGAACAAGGAAATTAAAGACAAGCAACTCATTGCTAAGAACGTGATGGTGATGCACTTCCCGGAGGTTATGCAACGGATTTACGAACACAATCCTGAGATACATCTCGTTGTGCTGTTGCGGGAGCCCGTTGCCCGTGCCTATTCTGCCTATTGGTGGGCGCGCCGGAGAGGTTGGGAAAACATCAAAACCTACGAAGAAGCACTCGCCACTGAGAAAGCACGCCTGAACGAAGACCGGTTTAAATGGCGACAATGCGCCTACCAGTACAATAGCATCTACTACCCACACGTCAAAAATTTGATAGATCAATTCGGCTCAGATCGTGTCCACTGTTTCCTAACTGACGACTTAAAAGAAAACGCCAAAGGTGTTTGCCAACAGATTTTCAATCATATCGGTATCCGCGACGATTTCAAGCCGGCAATAGGTGAACGCCACAATCAAGCCACGATGCCGCGTTCGGAAGGATTTAACTTCCTCTTTACCCAATTTCTGGCATCCCGCAACCCACTGAGAAAAGCCATCAGAAAACTCATGCCAGACGCGACTGCTTACAAACTCAGAAAAGCCGTCCTCAACTGGGGCGAAAAACCTCAGAAGGATAAGAATTGGACACCGCCCCCACTGGACCCAGAGATCCGCAAACAACAAATGGCGTACTTCAAACCGTTTAACGAACAATTAGCCGCACTACTGGACAGAGACCTGACGGATTGGTTATAACCATTAACCAACAACCAACAACTAAAAGAATGATCTACTTTCTGACAGGATACGTCGCTTTTGAAGAGTTTATATTGAAGTTCCTACCCGTTAGCGATGCCGTATATTCCTACCTGAGATTCTTCGGCGAGATGCTCATCTACGTGGCTTTCGGGAAACTCGTCATCCATAAACTCTACAGAGGCATCCCTTTCGTCAAAACAGCAATCGACTTACCAATTATCGGCTTTTACAGCGTCGTGCTGCTCTCAATGTTAGTCAATGGGTCCCCGCTGATAGGGAGTCTTTACAATATCCGTCCATTTGCTCGATACATCGTTCTTTTCTATCTGGTCGCGAATTCCAACCTATCAGAGAGACACATCAGAACCTTTTTGCGTATCATTCTTGGCGTCGGTATCTTCCAAATCGGAGCAGGTATCATCCAGTGGGCGGGTGGCCCCGCTGCATTCAATTTCTTCTTGCCCCGCGAAACTACACTTACCATAGGTGGGTTCACAAAAGAATACCGACTCCTTGAAGTCGGCAGAGAAATTGGGAGCGTCTACGGAACGTTAGGCGATACGGTGATCTACGGGGTTTTCATGATTCTCGTCCTCGTTATCTATCTCTCCCGTATTAAACGACTGGCGTACCTGAATCTTCTCGGCGCGGCGATACTGTTTTTCTTTATCGCTCGCTCATATTCGCGGGCGGCTACCTTCTCAGCACTCCTCGCTGGCGGCGCGTGGTTCTACTTTCAGTACGGTTGGAAAAAGACCCTTCAATTAGCATTATCCATCGCGATGGTCTTTGGGCTCCTTTTAGCAATAGTGAACCCCTTTAACCTTGAGTATATAAACCCTCGTAAAGCAAGGGTTGGGCTCATTGGGAACGTAACAGGTGTATTCTCAGGTTCTTACGTTCGCGTCGCGCAGAAACAACGACTCGGTGCCTTAATTGGGAACGTCCCAACAGTTCTCGTGAACAAACCTATCTTAGGCTACGGTGCAGATCAAAACACCACGATTGAAAGGCTCAATGCCAGCCAACGTTCCTTCCTCCTGAAAATACTCAGCAAGAACGGTTTCAAGGATGTGTATTGGGTGGCAATTCTCTGCTTCTATGGTTTATTGGGATTAGGTTTCTTCGCGCTAATATTCTACCGGCTCTTTCGCGCCGCTTTAGACCTCTACAGGAGATCTGTTAGCACACCGTTGGCTGCCTCGCGCCTGACCCGTCAGATTTCAATCATCATGCTCTGCCTCGTTGCCGTTACCGCCTTCCTACTTTTCTTCAATCGAACTCTTGAATTCCGAGGTTACGGATTCTATTTCTGGCTCTGCGCGGGTCTCATGTTCGCCAGCGACAGATCGCTTTCAACCTATAGACCGTTGAGGATAACTTTATGATCCCTACACAAACGCCGCTCCGACGGAGTTTACTATACAGAATAGCCGTCATCCATCGTAGGGGTTGGGTCCCCCAACCCCATGACCAATGGGCATGGAAGCCCTGCTCCTACTATCTGCTATCTGCTATTCGCAAGCCACTGATAGCCGTCGCGATACTGCTGTTTCTGAACATTGGCTGCCGAGAGGAACCTCCACTACCAGAGGCAGTCCGTTTAGAAATTGACACCCACACCGCGCAACCGCTCCGCCATGCGCTTCACGGGTTCAATACAAATATGATGAGCGGCGATTACGGTTACCTTGACACCGATTTTGTCGACTTAACCAAGGCACTTGCGCCGAAGACCTTACGATTTCCCGGCGGTACAGTAGGAAACTTCTATCATTGGGAAGCCAGCGGCTTTTTTGAGAGTGAAATGGCATCAACGCTCAACTCAAAACTGAATAAACGAAACAAAGACAATTACGTTAAACTTCAGAAGCGAAGGAACGGCAAAATCGCTTTTGACGATTTTATGCAGCTGTGTAACACATTACAGATAACCCCTGTTGTCGTTGTGAATCTATGGACAGGCAGTCCAGAAGAGAGCGCAGCGTGGGTCGGCTACGCGAAAAGTAAAGGGTATCAAATTACACACTGGGAACTCGGCAATGAGTATTATCTGCCACACTACCTCAACAAATACCAGACAGTCAAAAACTACATTGCCGAAGCCAAGAAACACGCCGCAGCGATGAAAGTCGTTAACCCAGATATAAAGGTATCCGTCTGTGCCACGCCTCTCGGCTTCCACAAAGAGGGGTGGCTGGTAAAAAGACAGCAACGGAAATGGGACGAAGGTCTCGCAGCGGACAGCAGCTTTTTCGACGCTTACACCGTCCATGCTTATGCCTACAAAGCCGTTCAGAAAAAAGAGATAGACGAGATGCGGCGCTACCTCATGGGATGGATTCATTTCGGAGTTGCAGAGGCACTCGACTACTATCAGAAACTTTTTCCAAATAAGGAGATGTGGATAACGGAATGGAACATTGCTAACCCTGCAAACCGCGTGGCGAACACACAACTCCATGCAATGTATGCTGGCGATTTCTTCCTAAAAATGCTATCGCTACCTAACATCACGCAGGCAAACTTTCATGTCATCGCTGGTCCCGGTAAAGGATTCCCTGTATTTTCTCCCGTAACACCCATAACACCCGGAACTTTTTGGAAATACGGTGGCGAACCAAACGCGGACTTCGGTAACACAATCCGGCGTGCCGTTTATCCGACTTTTCAACTCATCGGTGAAACATTTGCGCAGGCAGATACACAGTTTACGGTATCAATCGAAAACCCACCGCTCCTTGAAGGTGCTTTAACTTATGCCAAGCAACAGATGCCGGGTATCCAGGCACAAGCCGTCGGTAAAAAAAATGACGCAAATGAAACGGAATACCTTGCTGTTTTCATCAGCAATCGTACAGGTGAACAACACACACCACAAATCGCGATTAATGGAAAATACCACAAAGGTGATGTCACGTATCGTTACGTCGCCGATGAAAGGCTCAAGGCAACAAATGGAGGCAACGCTGAGATGGAAGGATCCGGCGAGATTGAAGTTCGCATTCAGGAATGGTCGGGGAAAGCAACAGATTTTGTTATTCCCAAAAACAGCTTCGGCATCTTGAACATAAAGAGATAATCGGGATAGATCCTGTATCTACTCTCTTAGAAACTTTACATCTTCCCCGTCGCGTTGGAATTCACCAGATACCATCGTGGAATGAAATTGTGAGCGATTAGCGAACAATTTGTCTTAGCTTTACATTGTGGAACGATGCCCAGATTTAATAGTTAAAAATATGATATTTGTTGTCGGTAACAGTCGCAGTGGCACAACAATGATGGGACGGATTTTAGGAAAACATCCGGACGTTTACACCTTTGGTGAACTCCATTTCTTTGGACAGTTATGTGCACCACCTTTTTCATCGGAGCTGCCTAAAGCAAACGTATCAAAACTCGCTGCAGCACTCTGCTGCGTCCAACGGGAAGGCTACCGCACGCATGGAAACCCGCGTCGGTTCCTAAAAGAAGCAGCGGTATTTCTCGACGGTTTAACCGCATATCCTGAAACATCAGCACAACTTTTTTCAGCGTTTCTCCACCATGAAGCAATTGAGAACGGTAGAACGCTCCCGTGTGATCAGACACCACGCAATGTATTTTACATCAAGGACATCCTCGAACTTTATCCAAAGGCACGCATTATCAACATGATCCGAGACCCGCGCGATGTACTGTTATCCCAAAAGCGGAAATGGAAACGTCGGTTCCTCGGGGGTACCGATATGCCGATGAAAGAAACGTTTCGCGATTGGGTGAATTACCATCCAATCACGATCAGCCATATTTGGCGTACCGCTGTCAACGCTGCAGATCAATTTGCGAATCATGAGCGGGTTACTTCCATCTATTTTGAGGAACTCCTCACACACCCCGAAACTACAGTCAAAGGGGTCTGTAACTTTGCCAATATCTCATACACCGACACAATGCTCCAAGTCCCACAGGTCGGTTCTTCCGTGGCAGCGGATAAACCGGAGGAGCTCGGTATAAACCCACATCGCGCACACAGTTGGCAGCAGGGCGAACTCAGTTCCGCCGAAATTTATCTCAATCAGACCATAACCGCAGCCCTTATGAAGAAACACAACTATAGTCGTGTGTCAATCCAGCCGAATATTGCGGGTTTGGCACTTCATCTATTAACATTTCCTATGAAATTAGGAGGCGCGTTCCTCTTTAACCTTGATCGTATGAAGAGTATCCCGCAAACTCTAAAAAGAAGATTTTAAACTATTAAATCTGGTCACCGTTCCACTACGTTTCACAAATCAACGGTATGAATGCCGTATGGCATTCCCTGGGTTTTCGGTTAATCTCAAACGCCTCTGAGTTATGAAGGTTTTTTAAATAATGATTGCACAAATAAATCCGCTTTACATCAAAACCCGCCCGACGAAGGTGCTAACACGCCTCACGAGCTACGCCTTCTTTGAAGGACGACCCGTGACGACAAAAGGACGTTGGATAAATCCGCTTGTCTTTTCTATCCTGAAAAAGGTCGCCGCAAACAATGGTAAATACAAACCCGTTAAAAAGCCGATCTTCATCTTAGGCACCGGACGCAGTGGCACTACAATCCTCGGTATTGTACTCTCCATGCACAGAGAGGTCGGCTATCTCAATGAACCGAAAGCGATATGGCACCTCATTCATCCGCACGAAGATGTCATCGGAAACTACAGTCAAAACGACGCAAAATACCGTCTCACTGCTGAAGATGCAACAGACCAAATGCAACGACGTGCAGCACAGATGTTCGGCGCCTATCTGACAACAACCCGTTCAGAACGACTTGTTGATAAATATCCAGAACTGATCTTCAGAGTAGATTTTGTGCGTGCCTTATTCCCCGACGCACGTTTTATTTTTCTTGTGCGTAACGGATGGGATACGTCTCAGTCCATCGCGACTTGGTCAAAACGGCTCGGCGTTCACCGCAACGGAGAGAAACACGACTGGTGGGGGGTCGAAGACCGGAAATGGCGACTCATGGTCGAACAACTCGTTGGAACAGATCCCGTCCTTTCCGAGATCGCTGATAAGATTAAACATTTCGAGCGACACTTGGACAGAGCCGCTGTAGAATGGATCGTCACCATGCAGGAAGGCATTCGTCTAATGGAAGTCTCTCCAGACTGTACGCGCCTCGTCCGCTTTGAAGATTTAACAGCAAAGCCGGATGAAACACTGTCTGGGTTATGCGAATTCTGTGAATTACCAGAGGACACCACGTTTCAAGCATACGCACGGCAGACCTTGCATCCTGTGCCAGCAAGACAACCGTTTGATATTCATCCAAAAATCGCGTCAATTTTTCATGAAACAATGGGAAAATTGGAGTATAATATTTAAACAAACTTTTTAACCAGATATCACACAGCATAAGTTATGGAAATCATGTTCCTTCTGGCTTACTGAAGCCCATCTCTCGGACGATGGCTCTGATATTTTTCGTCACGGCATCGCAGCTTTAGAAGGTCTCCTGAATAAGATGACTCCTGAAAAAACGAAGCTTCTACCGAACTATCTGAACCCCTTTAATCCAGAAACATGGATCTCCTACGACTTAGCAAGAGATGCAGAGATTCATATACACATTTACAATCTAAAAGGTGAATCTATACGGGAGCTGCATCTTGGCTTCCAAACGGCTGGTACTTATCGGACACCTGCTCGTGCCGCATATTGGGATGGATGCAATACTCTGGGCGAATCGGTGGCGAGTGGGATCTATTTTTATACGCTCCAAGCTGGAGATGTCAAAGCAACACGCCAAATGGCGATTCTCAAATAAGATGGACTCATAAACATGATGATTTTACGTAGTTTGTTAGTTATTTGCTTTGTAATGTTTGTTACGGCACTTTCTACCACAGAAGCCGCTTCACTTATTAACGTACCGCTAAAGCCAGAATTATCTGACTTCAATCGTGAAACCTATCGTTTCATCTATCGTTTACTTAATAAGAGGGTTTTGCCCGGTATATCGCGTGGGTCGTTACCACTCACTCGCAAGCAGGTCGTGTCCTATCTCTTAGAGATACATCAGAAACAGAAAAATGGCGAAATCACACTCAGCACTATCGACCAAGAACGGCTAAACGCACTCTTAGCATTTTACCGTGAAGTTCGCGAATTTTCTAAACCTGCTACAGAAATTCCGCAGGGCGGACGGCTGCACGTGATGACCCTGGCAGGCGAAGATTATCGCTTCTCTTTCGATCTGAGGGGTTCACAACGGGTCATTACACACCTCGTTGATAACCTATCGGATGAACAGCCTGTCGAAGGGAACATGCTCGTTACGACCCTCTATCCACACCTTTATGGGCAGGTTAGAGACAGTTTTGCTTTTACGACTGATATAGCACACAGATTCGTATACGGCGAAATTTTTGATGATTTCTTTCCTGATGAAACAAAAATCAGGCAGGCGGAGGGTAGAGTCAAAAATCGAACGGCGATTAATGCTTATCTGAAATTTAACCTACCGTGGTTTGAACTGCAGCTTGGACAAGACACGCTTCAATGGGGACCCGGCTACCACGATAGCCTGCTAATTTCCAAAAATCCGTTAGCCATGGACATGATCAAGCTGCAAGCGAATTATGAATCTGTCACCTTTACCGCATTTACCGGTATATTAGAGGATATGGCGGAGGACATCAACGATAAGTATATTTCGGGACACAGAGTTGAGGGGTATTTCTGGGACAGGTTTGGTTTTGGCATCTCTGAAGTCGTCGTCTACGGCAACCGTTTTGAGCCGGGGTATCTCAACCCGATTAATATTTATCTCATCAACGAGCAGCCGATTTCACGTGCAGATGGACGTGTCGGTGGCAGCGGTGACAACGTTCTCATGAGTGTTGATATGCGGTTCCGCCCCGTGGATGACTTTGAAATTTACGGCGAACTGATGGTTGACGACGGGAATCCGGCGGCGAATTTTAAGCATTGGGATACGAAGTTTGGCATCCTCGGTGGCATATACCTTACAGATCCTTTCGGTATTCCAGATACCGATTTCCATGCCGAGTATGCCTTTATCAACCAATACGCATATACGCATGTGAATCCGGTAAATGTCTACAAACACTTTACCACACCGATTGGACATCAGATCGGTTCCGATGCTGACAATCTATGGTTAGAACTGCGCCACCGGTGGACAGAGAAACTTGAAACGGTTTTCGGCTATGAATTAGAACGCCACGGGTCTGGCAACATTGATAAGGAACATCCGCCAGACGCTCCGAAAGATGATGTATGGACACCGCTGTCGGGAATTACACAAAGCGCGCATCGTTTATCCGTCGGTGCTAATTGGGTTGTGATTGGAAAATACTCACTCTATGCAGAATGGGCGCGTGTCTGGCGGCGGAACTTGGGAAATCGTTGGGATGTATACGAAGATGCAAACGAAATCGAAGCCAAATTTCTCACTCGAATTCCATGGTAAACTGCGACTTGGAAGCTGCGGAAAAAAAATGAAGATTTATAACAACTCAATCATCAAAAGACATAAAGCGTTGCGCACAGTTTACCGATTGTTAAAAGAAATTGGACTTTTACGCCTAAAGCGAGTATAATATATACAAAACCTAACGAAAAATAAAGATAGACTCTGCTTTAACAGTACGATTTAATTCGCGATGGATATTGGGACGAGGGAAGAATAAGGATGAGAATTCGGGTATTGGGTATACGTGGGCTCCCTGCCACTTATAGTGGTCTGGAAACCATTATGGGCGAACTCGCCCCCCGCTGGGTAGAAGCCGGACACGAAGTCATCGTCTACTGCCGTAAGGCACTCTTTAAAGAGAGGCCGGCGGAATGGAGAGGCATCAAACTCGTTTATCTGCCGAGTATAGAACACAAGATGTTCAGTACCCTCAGTCACAGTTTTCTCGCAACGCTGCACGCCTCATTTGCAGCATCGGATGTTATTCTAACGTGGAATGCGGGCAACGGTCCTTTCGGATGGTTCTTTCGCATTGCCGGTAAAACTGCCGTTATCAATGTTGATGGGATGGAATGGTTACGTCCAAAATGGAAAGGGATCGGTGCTATTTACTTCAAATGGGCGGCAAAAATGGCAACAGCCGCGTTTCCAGTCGTGATTACTGACGCATCTGAAATGAAGCGACTCTACCTTGAAGAACTCGGGGCAGAAACGACCTATATCGCTTATGGTGCGAACATCGAACCCTCAGAGCATCCAGAAATTTTGGAGACTTACGGGCTTGAATCCCGAAATTATTACCTCATCGCCAGTCGGCTTGTCCCTGATAACAATGCCGATCTGATTTTAGAGGCATTCGTTGCCTCGAAAAGCCAAAAACAACTCGCTATAGCCGGTGGTGCTGATTACAAAGGCAATAAACTCGAAAACGCATTCTTAGATAAATTGAAAAGTATTGCCAACGAAAACGTTAAATTTCTCGGACACATCGATAATTCCGAACACATTAAAGAACTTCATCATCACTGTTTTGCCTATATTCACGGTCATCAGTTCGGCGGCATTAACCCTTCGATTCTCAAGGCGTTAGGCTACTCCAACTGTATTCTGGCACTGAATACACCTTTCAATGATGAAGTCCTTGAAAGCGGACATTACGGCGTACTTTTTGATAAAAATGTCGAATCGTTGAGAGAGAAAATTCTAACTTTAGAGCAAAACCCAGAGATAGTCGAAGACTTTCGACACCGTGCCCCGGAACAGATACGAAAACGATTCAATTGGGAAAACATCGCTCAACAATACCTTGATGTTTTTGAGCAACTCCAGCAGAACTAATTAGAGCGACACAAATTATATCGAAGGTTATACTTGTAATTAGAGGAATTAACTATGCCATTCCTATCAAGAAACATATCCCGGATAGGAAACGATGTAGGCGAAACTCAGAGGCATCAAGATGACAGCTTAACAGCAAGTTTTGGCTCGCAAGCTTCGCCAAAAATACGAACAACAGGAACTCTAGTGGAACGACTCTCCTCTTTCTACGCAAAGCGTGGCAAACATCTGTTTGATGCTATTGCATCATTTTTCCTCATCATTCTTTTTGCCCCGCTGATGGTGCTAATTGCGATTTTAATCAAATTGACCTCGCGCGGCCCCGTCTTCTTCTCTCACAAGCGGGTCGGGCTAAACAACGAACTGTTTGTTATCCACAAGTTTCGGAGCCTCCATATCGACACACCCTCTTATTCAGAAAAACCCGGCTCAACCGACGACAAGCGTATCGCACCCTTCGGTAAATGGCTCCGTAAAACAAGCTTGGATGAACTCCCGCAACTTTTCAACGTATTCAAGGGTGAAATGAGTCTCGTCGGTCCACGTCCAGAGATGCCCTTTCTCGCCGAGAATTATGAAGATTGGGAAAATCAACGCCACCTCGTCCGCCCTGGCATGACAGGACTTTGGCAGCTCAGCCCGCGTCGTCAAGGCACAATCCGAGAGGGAATCTCTGTTGACCTGGAATACATTGAGAACCTCTCCTTTTGGAACGATTTCAAAATACTGATTCGTACTTTCAAAGTTTTTTGGGACAACAACACCTACTAATCCACCAAATGAAACTCACCCTCGCAAACCTCGCCCGAGCACTGCGATGCAGCTTTCGACTGAAATGCCCTCGGTGTGGTAAAGGTGCGCTGTTTCAAACGTTCTTCAAAATGTTTACGCATTGTACAACGTGCAATTTGAAGTTTGAACGAGAGTCCGGCTATTTTATCGGTGCGATGTATCTCAACTACGGAGCGACTGTCCTCATCGCTTTTGCGAGTTACTTCCTCACTGAAAGGTTCACCTCCATTCCCTTCTTCTTTAATCTAAGCATCTGGGGACTCTTTTCCGCGATATTTCCCATTATCTTCTACCGCTATTCAAAGAGTCTATGGCTCAACTTCGATTATACGTTCTCTCCTTAGTCCGTACACATAAAAGCCAACGTCTATCCTATGTCGCGCTCACCAAGCGAACAAAATTTATCGTGTGAAAATCTGTCCACGTGTGTATGAACCTGCGTCAGAGGCGAGGAATGTGAGTACGCGCGCAACACCGGCTGGATCCCCAAGGGATTTGCGAGCATCGGCGACAGCTACATCCGGATCTCGTCCTTCGCGCCTTGCTGATTCTGCGATCTGCCCTAACTTCAGTGGTGTCGCGAGTCCCCCCGGACAGATGGTATGCATACGGATATTCATTGACGCAACTTGGTTCTCCACAACCATTACAAGCCCATTGACTCCACCTTTGCTGGAGCCGTAAGCAACCGAAGAGCTCCCACCGCGTACCCCCGCACCTGACGCAATACACAGGATAACACCGCCTCCAGACCTATTCATTATCGGCACAGCATGTTTGAGGGCGAAAAAGGTCCCTTTCAGGTTCACATCAATAACCGAGTCAAAAGTCGCAGCCTTAAATTCATCAATACGGACGTTCGGTCCACGCAGGATACCCGCTGCAGTCACCAAGACGTGAATACCGCCAAATTCTGTATCAGCAGTTTTCATCAGGTCCGCCACCTCAGCTTCGACCATAACATCAGTCCGTAGGAACCTCACAACGCCCCCCGCTTCACGAATCGTACTGACTGTTTCCTCAGCATCCGTTTCATTGATATCACCAAAGACAACCTTCGCGCCTGCTCTGGCATATTCAATCGCCGTTGCTGCCCCAATGCCAGTAGACCCGCCAGTAATTACAGCGACTTTACCATTAAGTCGAATATCCATATTTTTCCATCTCCTTCGCACCACTTAGATTTTGTAGGAATGATTATAAGTGGAATGCGTCCATAGCGCAAGCCTTTTGTTTTCATGTAAGGTAGCCTTAGATTGTGGGAACCACGCGTATGCAAACTAACAGTTTGCGCTACAAAACGCTGCCGAATCGCGAAAAAATTTGCAATTTTCCAGTATGTATGATAGAATTTTAGAAGGAACAATTGAATTCAGTTTGACAGATAAAGTCAAAAAATGAATGAGGAGGGAAATCCCCATGGAAGTGAGAATTGAATACTGCACCGCTTGAAACTACCAACCACGGGCAGCCAGTTTGGCAGATGCCTTGAAACAGAAATATGGTGCCGGGGTTATAACTGTCGATTTAATTCCGGGTAGCGGTGGGGCTTTTGAAGTTTCGTTAAACGGGACACTGCTCTATTCAAAATTAAAAACCAGAGAGTTTCCGACGACAGAGCAGATAACCAGCGCTATAGACGCAGCAGCATAATGGCTATCAGCAGCCAGCGGTCGCAGCGGTCGGCTCTGACCGCTGACTGCTATTCCACAGCAACGATTGCGATCTTACACCGATCTGCTTCCTTGACAAGTACATCAACGTCCATAACGAAAGTCCGTCGTGCTTCCACTGCGAGTACACTCGCTTTAACCTGATGCAACACGTTTAGCGTTTGCATCCCTACCGTCGGCACATCAACACGGAAATCGTGATGCTCCGCCGATGCCTTTGCGACTACAACTCCCTTCTTCCCCAAGTTGCCCCCCCTCTGAATCGTTATATCCGTCCCCTCAATGGCTTCCATAGCAAGCACAATCTGATTTTTAAGGACAACCGTCTGTCCGATATCCATGTTTGCTATCTGGCGAGCGGTACGAATACCGAGTTCAACATCTGCCCATTGATTTGCTGTAGGGTGTCGCGCCGTTAAAACGCCGGATTGTGGGAGAAGATGATGGAGGTACTGATCTTGGGTGAGGACTGTCAGCCCAACGGATTCAAGATAGGCAAGTGCTGCGCTAACAATTGCGGCGGGTCTTTTACGTCGGTTTTGTACTAAAATCCTGATGGTGGTCGCATCAATCTGAAATGGACGGAGTAGAATATTTTTTTCGACTTTCCCGATAATCACAACTTCTTTTACGCCTGAATCCAGAAGCGTCCGGGCAATCTTTTGAATCTGACCAACGCCATAAGTGTAAAGTTCATCTGTGATCCCAGCAAAACGCTGCGCGTCGGACTTCGTAATTTGGATGATAACAGGTTGTCGTTCATGAGCAACAGCGGCACGTGCCAACAGCACCGGCAGCTCGCCTGCGCCTGCAATAATACCGAGTTTTTTCATCTTTTAATTTAGATTTAATCGTTAAAAAAACGATTCGGTTGGCTAAATCCGATGCCACGTTTAGAAGTCTCGATAAATTGGAGTAGATATTCAACTTCAGGGGTCGTTTCGAGCTCCTCCTTGACTCTGGTGACAGCATGTCTGAGCGGGAGTCCTGAGCGGAACAGAATACGAAACGCTTTTTTGAGTGCCGCCAGCACTTCAGGCGTGAGTTGGGATAAAGGATTAATCCTTGATGTCCGAATTCCAATCCGGTTGAGACTCCGCACACGCGCCGGTTGTCCAGCAGAAAGCGCGAACGGCGGAATATCTTGAACAATCTTCGAGAACCCACCTGCCATTGCCATCTTACCGACGCGGACATACTGATGCAACGCCGCATGCGCTCCCAATCGAACATCATCTTCAATCACAACATGCCCGGCAAGTGAGACAAAGTTCGCCATAATTGTCCGATCCCCGACGATAGTGTCGTGCGCAAGGTTAACCCAATTCATTAATAGATTGTTGTCCCCAACGACAGTCGCCCCCTCCTCAAACGTTGATCTGGAAATAGAGACGTACTCGCGAAGTATATTGCGGTTGCCAATCTTGACATAACTCCGCCAACCCCCGTATTTCAAATCTTTAGATTCGTTCCCGATGGTTGCACCGAAATAGATTTTGCACGCCTCACCGATCGTTGTCCACTTCTCAATCTGAACATGTGGCCCGATTTCGGTGTCACGCCCGATATGAACATCCTCACCGACAAGACTGTACGGTCCAATCTTAACGCCTTCTTCCAATGTCGCTTTTGGAGAGATAATAGCCGTAGGGTGAATGTTAGTTTCTATCACAAAATTTCCCTCCTAATCTCGCCATCCCATACAAAAAGGTTTGCCAGTTAATTTTAGTAAGGACTCCGGTTCAAACAGACGCTAATACGATTGAGAGTTCCGCCTCTGTGGCAAGTTGGTCTCCGACATAAACGCGCCCTTCGATGCGTGCAATCCTGCTCCTTAACTGCGCCACCTCTATCTCCAACCGAAGTTGATCCCCCGGAATAACGGCACGACGAAATGTTGCTTTGCTGATGGAGCGAAAATAGCCGAGTTCACCTTCCTTACCGATGTCCCGTAGCACCAACCACGCCGCAAGTTGCGCAAGTGCTTCAATCTGCAGCACGCCCGGCATCACAGGCTGTGTGGGGAAATGTCCTTCAAAAATAGGCTCGTTATACGTCACATTCTTGATACCGACGGCGCGTTTTTTGCTCTCATATTCAATGACCCTATCGACCATACACATCGGATGGCGGTGCGGTAACACCTCATAAATATCCATCACCTCAATAGGTTCTTGAACGGGTCCCTGTTGAAGATGTCCAGCTTCAGCAAGAGCCTGTACAAATTCAGCGTGGAACGTATGTCCCGTCCGCATGGCGATAACTTGTGCCTTCGGCAGACGACCCGCCAAATAAAGATCCCCAATCAAATCAAGGATTTTGTGTCGGACAAACTCATCTTCAAATCGGAGCGGTGTACTCGGTTCACCCATCTCATTGATAACAAGGACGTTATCATAACTTGCCCCCTTACCGATACCGAGTGCCTGAAGTGCTTCAATTTCATTCTCAAAACAGAAACTCCGAGCCGGTGCAATATCAGAGGCATAAGACTCAGGAGTTATCTCAAGGGTTAAGACTTGGGGGTTGGTTTGTGGATGCGCATAAACAAAAGTTATCTCCAGTGCGTCAGCCGGAAGTAAAACGAGCTGCCTATCCTCAGTGGAAAGTGAAAACGGCTCATCAACCTCAATAAAGTCGCGTTGGGCATCCTGTGGAACAAGCCCTACGGCTTGAATATCTTCAACATACCGACCCGCGCCACCATCAAGCCCCGGCGGCTCTGGTGCGTCTAATTCGATTATTACGTTATCAACACCTAAGCCACCAAGCGCAGAGAGGATATGTTCCACACTGCTAACGGTTGCCTCACCACTGCGTAAACTGGTACATCGCGGCAGAATATCTGCCCAATTTTCGGGACACACCTTTATCTCTGGTGCGTCCGCCATATCTACACGCCGAAAGACAATCCCAGAGTCCGCCGCTGCGGGTTTCAAAGTCAATGTTACAGGTTCCCCTAACATCAACCCTTTTCCCGTAATCGTTATCTCATTTTGAATTGTCTGCTGTGAATCTGCCTTTGCCATTCTGTTTTGTCACTTTCCACGTCGTTACCTCAATCACCCGAGTAAACAACTACCGGTTCCGAGAGGCACGCCGCATTTTTCTCACCATCCTATTATGTTCCGAAAGCGTCTTTGAAAAATGATGTTTCCCTTCACCTATTGCCACAAAATAGAGATAATCTGTTTTTCCCGGACGCAATGCTGCCGTGATTGAATCAATCCCTGGATTCGCAATCGGCCCCGGCGGTAAACCTTTATATTTGTATGTGTTATAAGGCGAATCCACACGCAGATCCGCTTTCGTCAAAAAACGTTCGGGGTTTCCTAAGGCGTAAAGCACGGTTGGATCCGCCTGAAGCCGCCAATTCCGTTTGAGTCGATTATGAAAAACGCTCGAAATCCGAGGTCGTTCTGATTTGACCTGTGCCTCTTTTTCAATAATCGAAGCAAGCGTTACAATCTCATGACGGGTAAGTTTTAAATCGCGCGCCTCAACATCAAAGGTCTCACTCCAGCGTTTTTGGAATTCATCAAGCATCATTTCAACAACTTTTTCTACTGTTGTGCCTTTCGCGAACTTGTAGGTACTCGGAAATAGATAACCCTCCACTGATTTGTCTTCAGGTATCCCATACTTTTCCAATAAACCATCTACTTCGGCGGCTGCCTGAAACGCCGTAGCAGGCCCAAAACCACTGGTCTCCCAGAGTTCAGCGATAGCAGCCATTGTTAAGCCTTCTGGCACCGTCCAACTTACAAGCGTAACCTGTCCCTTTTCAAACGCATCAAGGATCTCTGATAGAGACATATTCCGCCGCAATGTATAAGTCCCTGCCTGCAAACGCCTCCCTATTTTCCTGTGTCGAACCAGCAAACGAAAAGCATGTTCACTTCGGATTAACTTTTCTGCGGCCAATCGTTTTGCGATCGTTTGTGAATTGCTCCCAGTCGGTATATCGAAATTGACAACGACCTCTGAAGCAGACGGGGCAGATACTAAAAACACGCCTATCAACGAAGCAATGAGACAGAGAATAGCAAGGCTACACAACGTCAATATCGCTATTCTCATCTTCCCGATTCTTCCCATTGTCACCTTATGTCTTGCAGGAGCGACATCCCAATAACCCAATACATAGATAAAAATTAGGCGTTCTCTACTGACGCTGGAGAAGCGGTCTCCTGACAGCGATTCATATAATCTCTCAGGATAAGCACCGCCGCCACTTCATCTATGATCCCCTTTTGTTCTCTCGCGTCCTTGCCAAGTTCACGCAAAATCTCTTCCGCTTCAGCCGTTGTGAAGCGTTCATCCTGAAACGCAATCGGAACGTCAAGTACACCCTCCAAGCGTTTCGCAAACTTCTGAACCGTCTCCGCCTGCGTACCCAAAGAGCCATCCAGTGAAATAGGGAGACCGATGACCACACACTCAACCTCGTGGATGGAGACGAGGTCTGAGATAACGATTAGATCGACTTGGCGATTTTTCCGAGTCAATGTACACAGCGGGTGCGCCGCGACACCAAGCGCATCACTAATTGCGACCCCAATGCGTGTATCTCCGATATCTAAGCCAAGTAAAATTCCCATAATCGTTTCCTCTATCCTGATTTTCAAGCCTTTCTTTTACTGCAATCAAGAAATCGTAAGTCCAATAATACAACTCTTAAAATTTTACACGAAAAGTTGTGAGTAGTCAAGAAAAATCTCAAGAAGGGCGGGTAAACATTTTTGCAGTGGATTATAGATAACGGTTCGCGGTTCGCAGATAGCGGTTCGTTGCGGTCTGTCAGAATCAGGATTGGCGGGATTTTAGGATTCTCGGGATGAAGTTGTTGCTTAGGAATAGGCGAGGTTAGGAAACCTCGCCTATGTGGAGTGTCTAAATAATTGTAAAAACTACCATAGTAGTTTGAATACGAAGGCACCTATAATTACGATTACCAAAATCGTTAAGGAAATAAAGAAGAACCGCTTCCGAATTGAAAGAGATTTCGGCTTTATATGGGGAATTTGTCGCATAATATTCTCTATTACACTTTCAGAAATCTGCACGCTGCCGAGCACTTCTTGAATGAGGCGGACCTCATCCTCTCGTAAAAGTCTTCGCGCCTGTTGAAGTCGCCTTGTAATTACAGTCCCTGACACACCTAAGTATCCCCCAATGTTTTTGGTTGGCAGTTTGCCGAGATAATAGAGTGTGATGACCGTTCGCTCACTCTCTGGCAGTTTTTTCAACGTTTTTTTCACGCGTTCATAATCATCTTCGCCTGCTTTTGCCTCACGCCGCTCGAATGTACAACAAGTGTAGGAAGATCGTTCTTCTACTTCCATCGGGTGCATCCTCCAGCGATTACATCGCTGATTTTTTGCGTTGGGACGAATTAATGCAGCTCGGATTATCAACTGTCCCACAATCCAATGCTAGAAAAAGTAAATATGACACATCGCTCAAACTAAACAATATCTCAACGCTATTGATAAATATCAGATTTACAATATTTCCTTTTACTGCTTAAGTCGCCCCCATGTTGTGGTAAGTTTTCCTTCTGCTTCGACTGCAAGGGGATTTCCGGTCATCGCACCACCTTCACCCACCAGATGATATGCATTGCCTGATGCATCTGAAAACTCCCGCGTTCCGCCCGGCTCATCAAAGTGCCACAACGCAGCCGTCTTTGCATCATTTTTGAATTTGTCGTCTGGCATAAAGCCTTTTTTTTCAATATCGTAACGAGCCTCCGTTGAGATCCGAACCTCATCAATATATCCTGTGAAGGAATCCCAAAACGATCCATCCGCCTGAATTATTTTTCCAAACCCTCCAAGCACGAAGTCCAGTGGACGCAAAACACGAGGATCTTTATCATGTCCAAGAGGATCCCCGAGTGGACGTATCCATACGAAATCATTGACGATCATTGTTGTCCTATCCCCATTTGATTGATAAGCGATGTGGTGCCATTGGTTCGGCGCAAGCGGGATGGGGAAAGTTAATCTCAGACCGAACTTTCCATCAATATAGGCATTCATTAGCAAGATAAGGTCCCCCTTCGGGGGCTCAATATTTTGCAGATTAGCCACATCATTTAGCCACGGTTGAAATTCATCGTTCACGATGAGCATATGCACCTGTTGATGGAGTATCGTCAATAACGTGTTCCCATTGTCGGGCGGTGTAGTTGGATATATCCATGCTTCGACGGTGAACTCTTCCGTGCCGTTGGGTAAAGGTCTACCGAAAGTTTCAAAATCTAAAACGGCGTGGTCGTCGTCTCCATCGAGAACTAAATAGTTTCCACCTGCGGGTGAAGGCGGTGGAAACGCTTTAGCACTCAGTGGAAGAAATATAAGTAAGAGACATGCGAGGATTTGTCGGTATATCATTTTTTTCGTCTCCTTTTGATAGAAAGACCTGTGAGTTTTGGCGTATACCTCAGTTCCCTGCCCTGATCTGGGGCTTCTGTGGGTAGCGTAATATATCCGACGCTTAAACGTCCAAAATTATACAATGCCAGAGAAATTCAATCGTGGCATAATCCCTAATTTTTCGCTGAAGATGCGGATGGGTCTCACGCCACAACTTCGCCGTGCTTTTGAGGTGTATCTCCCTATTTTCCCAAAGTTCTGACACACAATAGCCAGCTCGATCTTGATAGGTGTCCAACAGTTCAACCTCTAAGCACCCGGGAGCATTTCGTAGAACTGGAAACCATTGTGTTTCAAGGAATTTCTTCAAATCTCTCTTTTTCTTTTTTTCTCCGAGTGTGAATATATAAAAAATTCTCGTTCTCGCCATAGTACAACTCCTTTTTCATTTTTTGTTAATAATACCGCTGAAACTGGAAAAACCTTCTGATGATTCCTCACGAGAGAACATCTACTCACTGAAAAAACGTGAAGAAAGGACCGCGGCATAGAATAGTCAAGATAACACCTAAAAAGATCACAGGCGCGAAATGCACAGAACGTTGGATATGGATCTTATTCTCAAAATCCTCAAATTTGCCTTCTTCTAATAGTTGTTTCAATTCTGCCGCCTTTTCTTTGGAGACCCCACCCGGCAATGTCCCAAGAATAATATTCGAGTTTAACACATTCGGGAGCGCGAAACCTTCCTTGCTATAAGTTATTTCTCCGTCGTTCCCTTCAGTTTTAACAATCTGTTCAGCTGGTACCATTCCTTCTCTTAAATCAGAGATGTCTATCTCTTGACCTAACACCATACTGTCCAAATTATAAATGAAGTTCCTACCAAAGAAGAAGATAAGAATATAAACAAGGTATATCTTCAAAAGTGGGAGATAAGCTGCCGACCAAGCACTCAGCCTCCAAGGTGTTGTGACAATCATCAACCCAATCAGCACGACACAGACAACATAGTTACGGAACTTTTCCAGACCGTATTTTGTTACATAGTGATTGAGGGTAAAATACAAAGACAGCACGAGCAATAACTGATGCCAAAACCCTAATTCAATCCCTAACCAACCCAAGGAGAGTGTAACAAACTGCCGCAGTCCAAGGAGAAAAATGAGACGGAATCCCATTTCAAAAATCTGCTTACCAAGGTCTTCCTCTTGAAAGAGGAGTGTAAAAGCCTGCCATTTCTGTTGTAGCCTCGTCTTGATGAAAAGATACGCTACAAGAATCAGACAGTAAGGTGCAAACGTGTTGATAATGAGGGTCGTCGGTGTGTATTGAGCAAACGCGCTCGCTTCTGCGAATAACCCCATCGGCATCAGCAGCGATGCACCCCAAACGAGTTTAGCATCTCCAGCGGCAAAGATGCCGAACCAATAAAGTGCGAGAACAATACAAAACCCTCCCAGAAGTGTCGCTATACTGCCTAAAAGTGGACTATTCCCTGACAAGACGGAGATAACGTGACAAAGAGTCCCAGCGTAGATAGCACCGTAGCTGCAATAATTCTTGATTTTTCTCTCTCGTAAATCTGTATAAGTAGCGGACAGACAAAAGAGTAGAAGCAGAACAATAGATAGATTTTGATAACTTAGCATACCCCAATTTCCCAAGATTAGCTTGAATATTTTAACGTGAGTTTGATTTAAAGATCGAAGTCACTTTCAGACGAGGCTTTCTAATATTTTCTCGGCACGTTCGGGTTCCTGACATATAGACTGAAGCACAGTTCTAACCTCCATAGGAGTATGTCCCTCCAGCAGAGACATGGCAATTCCGCGCTCGACATCAACAGCAGATGGCACCTTTGATAACACTAATGCTTCCGACTCAATTTCGCCAGATACCAAATTGTAATGCTTCTTAAACAGCAGTCGATGCTTAGCAGGATTAGATTGCCTCACCGGACGATTACGAAGTTCTCCAAATAAGTTCAAGATTCGTTGGGCGATCACTTCATAAGTATAAGTTGAAACGGCTTCTAATCCTTCCTGCCCTAAACGTCTCTGCTCGTCAGGGTTTTCAAATAGAAATTTGAGTTCCTGCGATATTGATTTGACCGGTAACTGAATTGGGTCAAAAAGACTTGGGGCAACTTGAACGAATCGGCAAGCACCTGACATCTCTTTGGGGACGGAGTTCCCCCAAACAACCGTTGGAATACCACATGCCACTATCTCAAGTAGGAGTAGCGGTGATGCCCCGAGAATTGTAGGAAACACCAATGCGTCTAACGCATTAAAGATGAAAGGACTTGCCTCTTTGTCTTGCTGAGACGCAATATTAAAGAAGTTAACGCAACCCTCATCTGTGAAATCATCCGTCAGGGCGGAATGAATAACAAGGTAGTTAAAATCAGGGTTTGCAGACCGTAACCTCTGCATGAAACGAAGCGTTTCGTGCGGATTAAGTCCTGGAACGACCCCTACCAACGGTTTTTGTAAAATTGCCTCATTCCCGAGTGCCTGAGATAATTGGTGCTTACACTTCGTTTTATCCATCGGTTTGAAAACAGATGTATCAACACCGTAAGGGATATGGTGAAAAACACGCATATCGGGAACGAAATCTGAAAAGAAGTCCTGTGTCCACGAGGCATCACACGCAAAGGCATCGAAATGTTTCAACGCTGCACACCTCTCAAGAGATCTGTTTCTCGCTGTCCGACTCATCAAAGCGGCGTTAGACAGGCGAAGGACAACGGGAATTGTGTTAAATTTTAGGTAGACCTGTTCACCTATAGTAAGTGGTGATAGCGCGAGGATACCATCACAGTCCTTCGGAATAAACTTTGCCGGTGAAAACGAGCGATTGTTTCTAAAGAAAATCGGTTGAACACCTTGAACCCGTAAATTTTCTTCAACTTCCTGATTGTTGTCCGCTTCAGGCAGCGCCAGATAAACATTCGCATGCTGTGCCAACACTGTTATCAGACTATGATTTGCAATGCTCAATAAGAAAGGGGTCGTTTCTCTGCTTTCAAAAACACCCGGTGTCACATAGATTTTCAGGCGGTTATTATGTTGAGGTGCTTCAAGGTCAGAGGGATCCGACGAAAACAGTATCCCTATCTCCGAAAGTTTAGTGAGAAAAGCGAGTGCCTCAAGGACCTGAAAACGGGAACCATGTTTATCAGCAAGGGTTTCAATAATAGCATCTGTCTCCGAAGTCCTACAAAGATTCAAGACATCACAGACAACTTCGGTCACCGGAACAACAGCACCTACATCAAGATCAGCAACAAATTGCTGACCATTGCGCTTGAATTGATGAAGATTATGCAAATTGCGGGGAAATTCAATCATTGTCTCACTCGCCTCTATCCACTTGTGGCTTCCTGAAAGCCTAAAACCTTTTCAAGAATCGCTTCGGCTCTCTCCTGACCATAAAGATGATGTAACACAGCTTCGACCTCATGTGGGCTGTGTTTTCTCAGGAGTGCCAGAGACAAACCCTCCGCTATGGGTTGGGCATAGCGATCCTTCATCAGTGGTCTCTCCTTTTGGGTAGTAATGTTGTTCAATATTGATCGACTTTCAATTTGTCTGCGACGGCTGTTAAGATAGGGGGCGAAAGAGACAGCAAAGTGACGTTTATATCCGTTTTCCAACTGCTGGATTCGTTTCAAGCTTTTGAACAATGCAATAACATTCTGTGCGGTTCTATCCCACGTAAAAGTCAATGCTCTTTCTCTCGCCTTCTGTCCCAATGCCAATCGTGCTTTCTCATCGGTGAGAAGCCTATTGACGGCATCCGCCATTACATCAGGTGAAACCGTTCCAGCGAAACTCCCAATTTCATCATCATAAGCCTGTGCTGGCACAATAAGTCCCGCGTTCCCAACAACCTCAGGCAGTCCATCCAGCCGTGGTACAACGGGTGGAACGCCGCAAGCCATTGTCTCTAAGAGGGCAAGCCCAAATGTCTCTTCGCCAACCATTGATGGGAAACAGTAAACATCGAAAGCATTTATAAGTCGCGCGAGTTGCTCTCGTGGTTGTTGTGGGGCGCAAATCAGATTCGGGGGGAGTTGCTGGTGTTCATAAAAATTGAGCGTCGGTGCAGTCATCAGAAAACACGCATGGGGCAGGCGTTTGGCAATTTTGATGTAAATTCCTGCTCCCTTCTCAGGCTGAAATCTTGAGAAAAAACCGACAACTGGTGAAGAAGCAATTTGAGGAGCATTGAGCATTTTTGCAACTTCATTTTTTGCTTCCTGTTTGTCCAACGGATGAAATTTGTTATGGTCAACACCCCACGGTATAACATGAAACATATTCTTGTCAGAGACAAATCGACTATACAGGTCCCGCACTGAGTTTGTTGGAACCAAAAAGGCATCAAAAGGGCGCATCGCCGCATACCAAAGCAATCCTCTGTTAATGCAACCGCTATTGTGGCCTCTTGCGGAATGCATAGGGACTATAAATGGGGCATTAATACAATGTAGAAGAGAAAGAAATCCATTATCCTGATGAGTTTCCAACAGCACACCGTCATAATTGTTCGTCATCAACTTTAAAAGCGCAGATTTATCGTTGACTTGGAACCTGATACCTTGTACACTCCCATTAAACCTTTCGTCGCGCTCCCCTATCACGTCAAGGGACGCGTAAGTTTCCAGAGATTTGAGGAGATTGTGATGAGCAACCGACACCCCTCCAGCTGCAAGTGTGATGTCAGCTGCATAGGGACTCCTTTGCAGGACAAGGATTTTCAACTTTTGGGTAGTTTCTGCTCCTAACGCCGGTGGACTACTTTCAAGATTTGAAAAAAGAATTCCGTGCTGCTCCATCGTTGCCAGCGAATTTAATGCCGCAATGACCGATTCACTGCCATATTTTTTTCCAAGTGCTTCTATGATCTCTTCACCTGAAAATGATGGGCACAGGTCCAGAATCTCCCAGACAATGTTATCAATCTCCAACACAAGGCATTGGCTCAGGTCAGCGACGTACATCCGGTGGTTTCCCTGCCGGAATTTATGTAGATGCGCGGTCGGTTTCGGACATACTAACATCATGCACCTCCTCGCTAACGACAGGTTTCTCTTACCTTCCCACGCCAAAGGCTATCGTCAATAATCCGCCCATCAATCACCAAAGTTGGAGACCCTCTGACGCTGAGTTCTTTCGTCCGTTGTACTTCCTCAAGGAGTTGCCCCATTATTTTTTTTGCTTTCACTGCTTCTGCAATCCTACCTATATCCAGTCCAACATCCTTGGCACAATCCACCCACGCTTCCTCAAGGTGATCCGCGCGGCAGAGCAGATACTCAAAGAGTTTATCTGGATAGAGTTCGGCGATAACCATTTGTCGCTTGTTCTCAATCAGTTCGGGTTCACCATGAAGACTTGCAAATTCAATTTCTCCACTACGATTTTTTTCAGATGTCTCTTTTTGATTTACAATAAACCGCAGCTTGAAATCAATGCTATCCCCATACTTTTCAAAAAACGGAAGCAATTCCTGCTCGGCATCCACACCGTAAGGGCAATACGACATCACAAAAAGTTCGACCTCGGGTTTCATAGGTCCCCGCAGACGCTGCTCAAGGATCTGTTTGAGGCTTGGCTGAGAACGACTGTGATCGACTTCAAGCATAACTTGTTGGATAAGTTGGTCAAATCCGGGTGAATGTTCTGGCGTGTGACATTCCATACAAACTTTTTCAGGCACTTGACCGCGGATATTCTCCTTCAGCGGCGTGTATACGTGTTGTTTACCGGGACCGTGGCAGGTTTCGCATCCCACATCCACAAGATGCTCGCGATCGGGATTTCCTATCTGATAACCGCTTTCATACCCCGATCCAGTGACGTGGCACGTAATGCATTCTGGATAATACTCCCTGCCAACTGTGCGTAACGTGTTAAACGCTGTCGCATGTGAGGAATGCGACCACTGGGTGAATTCTTTCTGATGACATTCTCGGCAGGCTTGAGAACCGATATAACTGTTTTTATCATCTTGTTCAAAAGGTTCCGAAGAAAATAAGCGATGACTGATGGTCTGCAATTGACCGTCGGTAGCGACTTGATGATAGAAATCATCCAAGAGTTTCCTAACGTCCGGATCGTCGGAGACATGCTCCGTTAAGGCAATTTGCTGGATGTCCACCTCTGTGTCGGTTAACATCAACGCCCCGAGTGTTTTTCCCTTGGAATTACAATACGCCAATAATACATCGCCAACTTTTTCGGTTTCGCCTTCGGATGGACTCAAAATTGCTGAAAAACTCGGGTATTCCTGTGCCAACTGCCTATTGACCACTGGCGGCGAGTGACTCAGGCCAACAACAAAATCACACTTTTCTTGAACTTTAGACAAGACTGAATTGAGTTTCTCAGAAACAGACGCTATTTGCGTCGGATCTTTAAGGTCCAATGCGACCAGAGCGATTCGTTTCTTTCCAACCGTTTTTATTAGATACGAGTCGGAATCTTGGGTTAAATCTGAATCCAAAAATGGAAACGACACGTCAACTGCGTAATTCTGAACAATATCTGTCTCTGTATCAAACGGAAAAAACGCATCATACCTCATCATTTCCATCGCCGTAAGGGTTGTTCGCACGCGATGCTGATCTCGCATCGTAACCTCACCGTCAGTTGAAAGATCATCTGATTCAAACGAGTGCGGTTTCATGCCTGGGAGTTGAGAAGGTTGGATGCCACCGAGATCTACCAATAGCGGAGAAAAACCGTTTTCTCGGATACTTGACATCGCTTTTGCCCGCCTCGGTAACCCCCCTGATTGTCCAACGAAGCAACCACACGGTTCAAGCTGCGCCTGCGTGTTACCCGTGAATAGAAGCGGCTGCGTGCTATCTGGTGACATCCGTTGCAACTGCTGTAGATAGTCTGCCAATGATGTCGCCTGAATCTGAGCAGCAAGTTGTTTCGTTTCGCTGATATGTTGTAACCGTTTCGCTTCACTCCATTGCTGATAAACAAAGGGACCTACAACAACAACAGTCAGGATCAGTGTAAGTAATATGTACTTTTTCACAAAAATCTCCAGTCTCCACAAATTTGGCAATTGTCAGCCTTTTTAAAGTTAGTTTCGGTATTCCGCTTTGAATTTCTCCAGTGTATACGCAGTTGCCTGATGCGTTTGATATTTCTCCAAACCCTCCGAGCACGAAATCCTTTGGACGTACAGAAAACACAGTGTCCAAGAGGGGCCCCGTGTGGCTCTGTCCTTACGAGATCGTTGACGCTTGTTATTGTCCGATGCCCATTTGACTGGTAAGCGATGTGATGCCATTGGTTCAACTCAAATAGAAAATGAAGCGAGAACTTAGGCAAATACAACTGGACGTGAATGATAAGTCCTCGCTTATTTTATGTGGAAGCCATCTTTACTTATAAACGGCTGTCCACTTTAATCATCACAACAGTCCCTATACCAGTCATCTCCAGATTCAAACCAACAACATCCGGGAGGATCGAAGCACCAGTTGGGTTGCCCATAATTAGAACAATCTACTTGGTCCGAACATGCTGCGGCTTCGGGTGAGAGTATCAGGGATCCAAGGATTGCGCCTGTTACGACAGCCCCAGCGACTAAAGCGTTCTTATGGGCAACATGCCCATCTTCTTTGACGAAGAAATCGCTGAGACGCTGCTTCGTCAGTTGTGCTACGTGAATTTGCATGAGATTTATCTCCTTCACTTTGTAGTAGAAACGGTAATGTTTTAACCATAGATGCACAAAACATCTCAAACGTAGGAAACAACACCGCTTATTAAAATTAGAGGGTTTTCGGTAAAATAATGATGAGATAGAGTTCCCTCATAACACTCTTTTCCCATACTCGTCTGACATTGCCCTGACAGTCCCAACGGCTGGTAAACCCTTGGTGGCGTGGGTAGTTTTCGACGAGGCGACAATTTTGTTTGCATTGTTGTTAACTGTGCGTCATCAATATCTCGTCCGCTTTCAGAAATTGTATAGTTTCCATACGAGATTTGAATCGATAGTTGAACTCGTTGACGCGCCTATAGTTTTTAATGTCGTATCGAAGCCATCTATACGAAACGATTTCGGACAGAGTCCCTCCTGCAAAATAGCCACGAATACAACTGCTGATAGAACTCTTTTTAGAGGTTTCATTGTGTTTTGACTGTCCGTGGGATGCCGATCTTCGCGCCATTTTTACCCTCCAGATGGTGAGCATTGCCTGATGCATCCAAGAATTTCCGCGTTTCGCTCGGCTCATCAAAATGCCACAATGCAACTGTCTTTGCGTCATTCTTGAACTTGCCGCGCGGCGTGAAATCATCTTTCTCGACATTGTAACGAACCTCCGTTGAAATGCGGACCTCATCAATATAGCCTGCAAAAGCACCCCAAAAGTGATTGTGAAGCTTGGAACTAATTTTCTTTCCAAAGCCGCCAAGCACAAAATCCTTTGGACGCTCGAATCTTAACAGATCGTGCGCGATCGTTGTAGTTCGTCGTGAACTGGCTGTCCAATTGTTAACGATTGTTATTGTCTGATGTCCATTCGCCTGGAAAGCGATGTGGTGCCATTGGTTCAACGGAAGTGCTCTCGGACTGTAGCCTGTCTCAGAGACCCTTCCGTTGCGCATAACATGCGCTTGAATTCTTAGGAATAAATCGCCCTTTTGCCAATCGATAACGTTCCTTATTTTTTCCCATCCAACGTGAACATCGTTTACGACATCCATCCGCACCTGTTGGCTGAGAATCATCGCGTGTATATCATCGGCAGGCGGTGTAGTTGGATATATCCACGCTTCTATAGTGAATTTGTCCGTACCTTCCGGTAAAAGTAAACCGAAGGTTTCAAAATCTAAAACGGCATAGTCATCGACTCCGTCAAGGGCTAAATAGTTTCCACCAGCCGGTGAAGGGGGTGGGAGGGCTTTGGCACTCAACGGAATGAATGTAAGCAAAAAGAGGCATGTCAGGATTTGGCGATATATCATTTTTTTCTCCTTGAGATTCTGTTTCGTCAGTTCTGCTACGTGCATTCTTGTTAGATGTTATCTCCTTTCTTTTTTACGAGAATCGTTAATGTTCTAACCATAAATGCGCGAAACATTTTAAATGTAGTAAACAGTCCGTTTAAAATTAAAGACACCAATTTGCGGGTGAAAGGGTGCATAAATGCCAAAAAATTTGTGCGTAAAAAATTATAGAGGAGAACCTAATGCTCGCTCCTTTGGTATTTAGAACGCTACCACCAGAAGCTTAACTTTACTAACACATTCTCACCGCGTGGGTCAGTCTCAAAGTTACCGTGAGTTTGATAAAAGATTTAGAAGTCAGAGTTCAAAAGAGCCGTATCGTTTTGAGTGCTGGAAATTCTCGTGGGTTCAGCGAAGGTTCTGCGCCAAATAGTAGGTCTTTCTCCTCGCTACCCTTCTTGTAGTTCATAAAGTATGTACGGACTTCTAATGAAGTCACTTTCTCAAAAGCTTCGGAACTTTTGACTGAAATTTCTATTATTTTAACAACTGAGAGATTTCTTCCTCAGTTGATATGTGAAATATTCCATCAGCACTACCACTAGGGAAAAAAGTTCCCTCGTCCGAAGATGCCAATGCTGTAATGGCCGAGTTATGCTTGTTAAGAGGTCCAAATTGACTATCTTCGGGATTAGGGGCAGTCATATTCCAAAAGTAAATCTCGCCACCTTTTGTCCCACCTACAAGTAAACTCTCAATTTCTAAGAACGCCAACGCTGTAATTTCTTGATCAAGGGTAAAGACATTTACGGGTTTGTTCGCCTCATCACCCTTTCTGTCAATATCCCACAATCTAATTTTTCCATCTTTGCCACTACTTGCAAGGAGTGTCCCCCCCATGCGGTTCAAAAACACTAACCCTGTAATCTCACTATCATAATCGGGAAAGATGTTTTTGGGACTGCAGTCGGCATAATTCCACACTCGAACTCTCTTGTTTACGCCTCCACTTGCCAGGAAGGGACTATCACTTGAGAAAAATAATGTCGTAACCGCTTCACTAGCATTGAAAGTATGACAACGACCTGTAATGAGGTCTTTCGCTTTAGCATCCCATAATGTAATATCGGGCACCTCACCTCCGCTAGCAAGAATATTACTGTCTATAGGTGAAAACGCTAATGCCTTGATCCCACCTGTCCTATTTTCGAGGTTATCTTTGTAGTAGTTTTCGTTCTGATCTGTAAACCTCACAATTTCGTTTGGTTTCTTGTTTTCAATATGCTTCTTTATCCTCTGAGCATCCCAAAAACGGAGGGTTCCATTTGAACACCCGGCAGCAAGGAAGAAATTTTCACTATCAGCGGATAACGCAATGGCTTCAACTATACCGGGGTGTCCTGTGAGCAATGCAAGTAAATTCTTTTCTTTATCGCATATCCTAACCTCAAAGCGGCTACTCACTACGATCCAAGGGTCGTCGATCCAAGGGTGGTCGAAAACCTCAATATCAGTGATCCGTCCCATCTCTGTACCAGGGGTCATGAGCAGGAGATCGGGAGTGTCATTTTCTCCGTTCGGGTCACCTCCATTCTCCATACCACATCCACATAACAAAGGAAAAAGAACAGATATCAACAATAACGTTAATATACTGAATTTTGTAACTTTCATTTTTATGAATTTTCCTTACTGACGCAAAAGTAGTAGATACATGTGTTTACTGCACCAGCTACTGATGCCTATGTTATTTCTTTACTGCGATTCACTCAATAACTATACTGTAACTCGATTTTTATGTCTCCTTTGGAGTGTTCCTTGACTGATAAGGATGGAGTTATTTATACTCCAAAACTAATTAGCACAAGTCATATCTATATTCTATAGTGCTTCGTCAAGTCAAACTAATAGATTAGATCCGATTTGCTGAATTTGACTGCGTTCAACCTAACCTATAAATTATCAAACTAAAATTGATACAACACTGGGGCTTTGTAAAGAGAAATCTTTTGGCATAATGAAGTCAGCAAACCCTCCGACCAAAAGAATTCTCTAAACGGCTCGGCAAGTTTAGGCTGAAATTACGGATCTACTATAAACGACTTCAGTGAGTTGCGCGTTTGTAAGGATTGTTTCATTAGGAATACGCTTTCTCACCGAAGGGTCAACTACCGAGGTGTTGGCTTCAAAAGTCGGCTGTTTTTCTCATAGATGTCTTGGATCCCGTATTGGTTTTGGATGCTTTTTGCCTCGTAAATTGGCACGGGTTTGTGTTTTTCCTTTAAAATGTCGGCAATGCTCTGTGCCCATTTCTCAACTTCTTCAAGCCACCTGAGTGGAGTACCAATCGCGACGAAGGCAGGCACTTCGCTGATGTCTACATCATGTATAAAATGAGCGATAAGAGGGTGTGGAGCGGATGGCAGCGTGTTAAAGGGTTTCGCGTATCGTTGTCGTCCGCGAGCACCACCGATTTCATAAGGGATCCACGGGGAATCGAATGTTCCTGGGCCGATAACACCTAATAGAGCAGAAGAGACATCTAATCCCTGCTCAATGCACAGAGCGGTTTTGACATCATCTTTCTCGGCTTGGGCCTGCTCCATACATTTGTCATGTTCATCTAACCAATAGTGCAGTCCATCTATATTCTCTAATATTTCTGCACATTTCAGTGCTATTTGCATATCACAAATTTTGCGTCTGTAAGAGATGAACACGACAGATTTTATGTCGGGATCAAAACTACGTTGTCCGACTTCAAAAAGGTTTTTTGTAAGCATTATTTTTACTCCTGTTCTGTGTTAGGTAAGTTACTTATATCTTCGATACCAGCAAGTACTGCAAGCGTTCGCATGTATGCGCGCAAAATCTCTTGAAGTGATTCAAGCTCGGTTCGGAACTCGGCACATAACGCAGGGTCATCAAAAGCACCTGCCAGACTTTTGCGGTGCCACTTTGCCGTAAACGGACGCACCTCTTGATTGAGGATAACGATCGCGATCTGAGCAAATTCTACACAGTCTGGACCTTGGGCAAGAAGAATCTCTCGTGTGGTTGAAAAGAGAGAATACACACTATCTAACGCGGTCTTCTCATCGCCATGTTCTGGAGGCAAGGGTTGTGTGGTAATTCGAGTAACCATTTCAATGTACAGATCCCACGACGCTTTTCGATCATTTCCTATGGGATGTGGGTTCCGTTTCGTATTCAGGAATTTCTCATTAAAAGTCACCCCCAGTTTTATAAGAGGGTAAACCAAAGCACTAAGTTGGGTTGGATCAAATTCCATCATTTAATCAGACCACCTTTCGCCCGATCGATTATTTTTGAACGAATCACGAGAGTTGTCGGGCGGAGGATTCTCGTTTCTCCGTTTGAAAGCTTCGTGTATCCATGACTGCACAATATATGGATCATCGCTCCAATTGTGGATTGTTGCGAACCTGCATTCAATATTATCGTGGAGTCTTGGAGGAATTGTGTGAATATAATAATTATTCGGTTTACCAGGAGGTCTGCGATAGGTCGGCAACAAAATTCCTAAAAGCCCGGAACGGGAGTTATATTGGGTCTGGCGTATGCTGGAACCGATTTCCCAGTCTACGAATTTTCGTTGCCACGTATGGGCACCTACTAACACGACTGTCACTGTGGAATCTCTAAGGTACTCATCTCGGATTTTTTGACGGATTGTCTCCGTTTTGAGGTTTGGGTCAATGTCGCCTATTTCAACGGATTCTGACACCATGATGTCATGGATATCCGAAAACAGTAGTTCAAATCGTTCCCTATAGTCTTGATCTTCTGCGTGATAGTAGCTGACAAAGACCCGGTGTCTGTTATTCATTTACATGTCTCCTTTTGAGGTTAAGTAACAATTGGCAAATTTTGTAGATTTTTCATACCTACAGTTCGCATTGATTCTAATCTTCTATCTTTCTTGTTAATTCCTAACCGCTTGACGTAAATCCTAAGAATCCCTCTTGTCAGGCGGACTTACAATAATTCTAAAATACACAATTTAACGTTGAATTCCGCACGCGTTTATGTGGAACTCACCTTACTATTCCTCCGCAAGCGATATCTGAAATATCCCTCGCGCCTTGGTGGCACTATAGAGTCTATTATTCATTATACCAAGAGAGACGACCTCACCCGGCACTTCTGAAGCAACTTGATTCCAACGTCCATCCGTATCTAAACCGTAAACGCCTGTATCTCCCACACCATAAACCCTGGGACCCGTTACAGCGAAATGGTTCATAGCGAACTGATTTATGACAATAGGTGTTCCCATTCTATCCGTTATCGCACGCCAATGTTCCCCAGTTTCCGATGCCAAAACCCCTCGGTTAGTCGCAACGTAAACCGTTGAACCCACAAAGACGATCCCTTTGAAGGAAGTAAATCGGAGGCGTAAATTCGGTGTAACATCTCTCCAATTGTTTCCTTGATCAAGCGATTGAAACAGGTGACCGTCCCGCCTTCCGACGTACACAGTCTCTCCGGAAACTGCTAACTGGAATCCCTTGTCGTGGAGATTGTCATCGGACGACTCACCGAGGTCTACCAATCCAGTATCCGTCCATTCTGAATCATCAAGTCTCCATTTAAGAAGTCTACGATTGTATTCCGCATAGAGCACACCACGATTCACTGCAAACGCCTTGACTTCCGTTCTCCTTCCAACAGCGCGCGGCGTCTCAGATAACTGATTCGCTTTCATCCGTTCACTATCAAAAGTGGGTGTAACTTGAACTGGAATTAGTCTATTGCCATCTCCAGATAAGCGAGTAATCCGCAAGTGATCTTTTTTAGGGGAAATAAAATAGAGGATCCCGTCACTAATCACAAACTCTGAGTCAAGATCGGCACGCAGATGCAACCGGTCATCTTCTACTAATTCAGCATCCATAGAGACCTTTTTCCAAGACACACCTTCGTCAGTCGATTGATATACCTCATACGCGGTATGTACATATAATTTGTTGTTGAATGGAACCAAATCGGTTATCCGTGTTCCTAATACCCCCTCCATAAATATATGCCACGACTCGCCGCCATCCATTGTGCGATGAATGCCAAAAGCACCCGCTTTATAAAACATTCTATCGTTCACCACCGCAGCGGGTGAACGATTAAGCATAAATAAATTCGTGTCAATTCCGAGAGCTGTCCAAGTGTCCCCAGCATCTGTTGATCGAAATTCATTGGACCCCAGTGCTAAGAGCGTTTTACCTGCCGTCAAAAGTCGGACACCAGAGGGCAGCATCGTCGCGCGATACTCATTTTTCGGTGTTATTTCAGTCCATGATGTTCCTAAATCAACCGATCGATAAATCCTGCCTGAACTGGGCTCGCCCTTTGGTACTATAGACCTCGCATTCGTTGGCGTTAGTCCATATAGATCGGGTCCCATGCCGACGTAGAGATTACTACCAAGCACTGCCAAGGAGTAGACAGTTTTTGACGCGCCTACCGGCAATTTCTGCCAAGTACCTGAATCCAGACGGTAGAGACCGCGATTTGTGCCAGTAAACAGTGTCTTTCCAACAGCAGTGATTGCTGAAATCCTTTTACCTTTCAGACCATCGCTAAGCAAATGCCATTGAACGCCGTTATCCACGGATTGGAAAACACCACCGCCTCTTAACGCCAGATACATCGTCATATCCGATTGCGAATTCGGCACTTGTGTCTCCTCAGTGATGATAAGTCCAATAGCGTCTCCTTTTGGTCGGACACAAAATACATCCCAGGTCTCGCCTTTATCCGCTGAAGCAAATATTTCATTCGTAGAAACAACATAGAGCATCCCACGATTTTCTATCATCGGCATCAGAGAGTCATCTATCGAAATGCCCGAGTTCAGGTGCCTCCATGCAGTCGCTTCCGACTCTAATTTGTACATCCCCGTTGCTGAAAAAGCAAAGGCCGTTCCGTCAGAAATGGTGTAGATATCGTGTATATGACCGCCAGGGGGTCCCTCTGTTTGGACCCACTGCTCAGTAGAAAACTTGCGTAAATCATCTTCGGGATATGTGCGTAAAGTTACCTCAGAAAACTGCGTACCAGCACCCATGCTTTTCCCAGGTGCAGCAGATCGGCCCAACTGGTTTCGTATAGACGGTTTCGACACAACATCAAGCACCATAGGCACGTCAACGATTTCAACCGTCGGTTCAGATCTCGCATCGAAACTATACGGTCTTTGGAAGCGGGTAAGATACTGGTGACTCACGCCTAACAACAACACAAACAAAATTGTCGCCGCACCGAAAGCTACCCACGGCACTAACGGTTTTCCAGTCGGTGGAGGCGTTGGATTAATGTCGGCGACCTGGCGCATAATGCGTGCCGTTAGATCGGCAGGTAACTGCACGCCCCCAAGCACATCACTCACCAAGGATTCCGACGCTTGTAGACGTTCCCGTCCCCGGCGCAACCGACTCTTTACTGTATTCACCGACACACCTAAGAAGTTGCCAATCTCCCTCGTTGTCATCTCACCGAGATAGTAGAGCGTCACAACCGTGCGTTCGCTCTCTGGCAGCTTTTCCAAAAGTCTTTTGACAATCTCAGCCTTATGCTCGGCAGTGTCTGTCTCGCGTTCCAGCGTTACGTGATGTGCATAAGAGGCTTCCTCTATCTCTTCGGGGGGTATATTTTCCAACGACTGCATCGACGGCGGTTTGTGTTTTTTAATCCAAGTAAGCGTCAGTCGATCGGCAATCACATACAACCATCCTGCAAAACGCTTAGGATCTTCCAATGTCCCGAGTTTTCTGTAGACTCGGAGAAAAACATCTTGGGTCAGTTCTTCAGCATAGTGAAAATCGTCAATCTTCCGCCATATCAGGGCGTGAACGCCCTTTTGATGCTTCTCGACCAAGGCGTTGAATGCCGAATCATCGCCTGATAAAATTCGCTGTATTAACTGAACATCGTTTTCCAAGATTAGAGACCTCCGAACAATAAGACAGTAATATAAAGAACGGGTCACATCCCCTTTAAATATTAAGACACCACTTTTTTGAAGAAAGGGTGCAAAAAATTAAAAAATCTCAATTTAAAATTGTAAATTTGAAATCATAAGGCGTTCCCACTGCGGAAAACAGTGGAAACGCAAACATAGATTAACTATCATAAACACATCCGGATGCCCAACTTATACAAGTCCCTTTAGAGTACTCTTCACACCACGCCTCACATCGCTCCCCTGAGCCACAATCGTCATCACTCATACATGAAGCCTCGGCGGATGGCGTATACACCATCTGCGATACCAAAAAGGCACCGCTGGCGACACCCAAAGCTAACGGTGCCCGGATGCCGACCCGTCCAGCCTCGGATGTAAAAAACCGTTTAACTTCGGCGCGAATCTCTTTCTTCATTTGGATTTTCCTCCTTTCTGCTGGACCTCTCATCCAGCGAAATCAGTTTCCAGCATCAAAGTGTTGTTAAAATCAACAATCCAAATGTAAGAAGGATTCGACTTATTCCTATATTATATTTTTTCATAGGGAATAAATCTATCTCCGTCTCACGGGTAGGAGTAGAGCTCTCCCGCTGGAAACGCTTGAAAACTAAAAAGTTAGAGTAATTGCATCAGTTTGAAATAAAATGGACCTTGGCAAAGCACCGTTAGCAGTGTACCGAGGAAAATAACCGGCGCAAAGCCAATCGAGGGTTGAATGTTCACTCGATTGCCAAATTCAGAGAAAGCACCTTCCGCCGCAAGGTTTTGCAATTGGATTATCTCATCTGCAGTGAGTCCCGCGGGGTCCGGAGAAATAACCGTATTTTTCTCCTGACGGCTTGAAAACGCTACCTGTCGTTTTTCATAGCGGACAGCACCGTCTACGTGTTCCACTCGAACGATTTGCTCAGCAGGAATCATGCCAACCTCAAGACCACTTACATCAACGGCACTGTTCAACGTTATACTTGCCAAACCGAGTACCAATTGTTTCGCAATAACGAAAACAAGAAAGTAGAGTCCCAAGAGAACAGCAAGACTGGAGAGAAACGCTGACACAGACGGCATAGTTTGCAACGATAACCATACGCATACGAAACTAACAACGGCGTAATAGACCGACGTTTTCGGTAACCTCGACAGTAACTTCTGTATTAGCGTGAATGCCAGCAAAACGAAAACAAGGTGCAAAATCCGGTCAGGTTCCCACCCAAAGCGTTTTAATAGATAGGTCAATGCAGACCCGATACCGATGAACAGAAGTAGACTGAAAAGTTTTTCGAGCAGCAACGGTTTTTGAAAACTTGACTTAAAGAAATACCGAAGAAGGTCCAACTTATTTCGCATTCGCACAAACTTGAAAATCAGATATACCAGTAGCCCTATTGCGTAGGGAACGATGATATTCAGGGCAACGATCAACGGCGGAAAACTCAAAGTACCGCTCAGATTTCTGAAAAGTGACAACGGGAAAATTAAACAGACTCCCCAAAAGAGTTTGGAATCCCCGGGCGAGAAGATACCGAACCAATAAAAAGCAAATGCAATCAGCCCGCTTCCTAAGAAAAGCCACAAGATGTCGAGCGGCGTTGTTTTGCCAAGATACCATGCCATCAATTGGCTAAGCGTCCCTATATACAGGACCCCCAGAGAGCAGAAATTGCGGATCTTCTGCGTCTTTACGTCGGTATAACTCGCATATCCACAAAAAACGAGGGACAAAAGAATTAGAAAGTATTCATAATGTGACATAGGATAAACTCACCCTGCATTAGGATCCCATCTCTGGTGCGAAATTGCCGCGCTGTTGAACAGAAGTTTCCATCTTGAAGTGCTTAAATACTGACGCTACTTCAGTCGGCTTGTGCTGTTCCATGAGTGTCTCTGCCAAAACTTTTTCGAGATGTTCATATCTGTTAATGCCCAATCTATATGCATCAGCTGTTACTTTACGCGTCTGCGGATTATACCGACGACAAAAAATAGGACGGAACAAATTTGCATCCGTTTGATAACGCCCCGTTCCCGAGGGACGATTCTCTTCAAATAATTGGACAATATCTCTTGTTGTCCTCTGCCATGTGTATCTCTGGGTGAAACTTTTCGCAACCCTTTCATATTCAGCACGGACTTTAGAGGGTTCTAACCCTCGATGTATCGCTGCTGAAAGCTCGTCCATAGATATATGAAAATCACCAAAATTATCCCATTCCAACCCGATATTTACGCCAGCCCCTTCTACTTCTGTGGGGAGACTATATTTCGCCATAGCGACACACGGTGTCCCATAAGCCATTGCCTCTAAAACCACCGAAAGCGGCGTTCCCGGCATTGCAGGGAAACAGACCAGGTCCAGTGCCTGAAAGAAAAGTGGCGAAATAGCAGCCATCTCTTCGTCATCCGCCGTGAAAATCACCACATTGTCCGGTAGATTTTTATAGTGCCGTGCCAATACATAATCGTAGACAAAAATCGAGAGATGTCGATTGGCTCGCGCAAACGCAGAAATCCACTGTGCGCCGAGATTAGGTTCAAATCCAGAGATCAATCCAACAATTGGACGCTCAGCAAACATGGGTTTGTTAAAGATTGCAGCCGTGTGTTGTTTTGCTAATCCTTTATCAATCGGTTCAACGACGTTGATACCGTCGGGAATCATACGGATATGTTCGGCAGGAATACCATACTCGTTCAGCCACTCCTTCATCCATGATGCTTTGACAACTAAACTATCGTTGGCTTTTTGGGCTGTATAGAGGGTCAAGAATGATTCGAGCACTGAACTTTGGAGTTTCTGGCTGTTTTCTAAGAAATGAAGAATTGGGATATCAGGCACCTGATAATATAATAGGTCATCCGTCAAAAATTGGGATAAAAGCAAAATACCGTCGTATCCGTCTCTGGCATACCAAGCAGGTACAAGCGTATCGCCCGCTTCATTTTTTATCTCTCGGATCCGGATCTTTCCGAAATTTTTACCGTCATCGGGCAGCACACCGCCATCCGTGACCTGCGAAAAAGCGAAGGTCTCTAACTCAGCACCTTGCGCAAGCGAAGATAAAAGTTGATACCGATTCAGATTTGTAATGTAGTCAATGGATGCCTCGTCTCTCCTAAAACCAAACGGAACCAGTAATTTGAGTTCGCTGGATATAGGTTGGAAAGTGTCAAGTTCACCGACTGATTCAGGAATTTGCGTTAGTAGTTGACCGCGTTTACCAAGCCATTCTAACCGCATAATACCCTCAAAGATAGATGTGACCTTGTATTTTTCCTTCAGTGCTTCAACAATTTGATATTCTGTTTGAGACTCATAGCGACTGAGAATATCCCATTCTACATCGTTTATTTCGATGATGTCATTGGTTTCAAGGTCTGCAACATATTTGCACCCCCCTTGTTCAAACTTATGGTGTCGGTTTAAACGATAGCCCATTAATACTCCTTCTTTCTTTTAGGCAGTTGCCTGTATTAAGCTGTGAACCCTCTTAAGGGTCGCCTTTGCGCGCGTCTCATCCTCAACTATCGCCGTGAGGAGGGCTTCTGCCTCTCTCACAGTGTGATTCTTCAAAATGCTTAGTACGAGACCCTCCTCAACATGCATGGAATACGCTGCCTCCCTTATCAAACAACGTTCATAATGCTGATTTATTCCCAATACAATCGACTGGTATTTGAACGGATCTCCGTCTCGGTGTGTTAATCTTTCTCCTTTTAAATCGTGAGATGCGTCTGTGGGTGTTGGCACAAACATATTTATGAGTCTGTTTGGACTGACGAGTTGTCTCTTTTCATGGAGTCTCTCAAAGCATCCAATAATCCGTTTTGCAGTTTTGTCCCAAGTGAACGTTAGTGCTCGTTCTCTTGCCCTTTGGGAGAGTTCCTGTCGCATCCCGTCATCATTCAACAGTAAGTTAATTTTCTCCGAAAAATCTATCGGCGACGGATAACTTACAAACGTCGCTATATCCTGTTCAAAATTATCAGCATCAGCAATCAGACCGGCATCGCCAACAACTGAAGGAACCCCGTCGAAATTTGGTACAATCGGCGGAACACCACATGCCATGGCTTCAAGAACAGTTAAGCCAAAGGTCTCTTCCCCCGACATCGAAAGGAAACAGTACACATCAAAAGCGTTGTAGACGAGTGGTAACCTCTCACGTGGATGGAAACCAGAGTAGACGAGGTTATCAGGAAGTTCTCTTGACGCATATCTACCGAGACTCGGACCAGCAACCAAAAACAACAGATGCGGATTGAGTTCAGCGAGTTTTAAGTAGACTGATGCCCCTTTTTCAGAGTCTACCCGAGAAAGATAGCCAACCGTTGGCGTTTCTAAAATACGCTCGTCTCCAACATATTCAGCAAGCTCTTGTTTGGCTTTGTGTTTTTCCATCGGGCGGAACAACACTGAGTCCACACCGTTGGGGAGTGTGTTAAAGAAACTGGTGTCCCAGACGTAATCTGAATAGAAATCACGGACATAATCCGAAGGTGCCGTAAAAGCATCAAAGTCTCGCATTGCTGCATAATGTCGGAGAATGGAATTTATCGCCGCGCCTCCATGCCCACGCGGGGCATGACACTGAACCAGGATCGGCGGGAGCTCTGCATGCTCGTAAAGTGGAAGGAGCCATGTTTCTTCGTCAAGGTGTAAGGTCAGAATACCAAAGTAGGTTGCATCAATCTTTCGGCTTAACCTGCCGAAGTCTGCCACACTGATATCCACTTCATAAACATTATCAGCTAACTTTCGATTTCGCTTACCAATAAAATGGAGGTCTACATACTTGGTAAGATGTTCAAACATATAAGAGAGTGCCATGTTCGTCCCGGCATATAACGTTTCAATATCAAAATACGAGTCAACATTGATACCGGGTATCGCAACGAGCAATTTCCGCCGATCCATCTCTACTGAGGCAATCTTCTTGAGATCCTCACCGCGATTAAACAACAAGCCCTCCTGTTCAAATTCCGCGAATCTCTCAAACGCCTCATAAATCTCGTCCTCCGCATAACTGGCTTTCAGAACTCGGACAATTTCCTTGCTCGTCTGCTTTTCTGCCAGTTTTAAGATGTCAACCATCGCAGCAGAGAGTTTGACGACGCTCGCTTTTTCAAGGTCTGCAGCATAAAACACGGCATCCTCTTCAAATAAGTAAAGCGGGTGTAAAGTTCTTGGGAAATTAAACACTTTTCCTCCAATCTTTTCATTGTTTGTAATTGTGCTTTTAAAATTAAAGACACCAAATTTTCCGACAGAGGGTGCATAATTTTCAAAAAATACGCGAATGCAAGTAGATTTTTCGCCTTAACACAGAAGAAAAAATAAAAATGCAAGCCATCGTTATGCACCCTTTCCCGTCAAAAATTGTGTCTTTAATTTTAAAAGTGAGAGTGGTTCATAAATCAAATAGGACTTACACAAAACCTTATCGCTTGTTTACAAGGCTGGAAGACTGCAAGAGTGGGAGATTGAAAGCGTCATGTCTTTCATCCCTCTTCAACGCGTGATACGTAAGTCCTATAAAGATAGAAGTCGGGATATACATAGGAGGTATTGCAGATGTCTGAGAAAAAAGTGGTTACTGTTTTGTCAATTGATGGGGGTGGCATCCGTGGGATCGTTCCCGCTGCTATCCTCGCCGAAATCGAAAAACTCACAACGATCAAAGTTAGGAGCCAGGTAAACAACGTCAAAAACCATCACGAAAGAAGACTGCTTGCATCTAAACTTTTGAGATGGACTAAGGGTATAGATGGGACGGAATACATTCCTACCGCCAAACTATTTGATATGATCGCTGGCACATCAACGGGTGGCATCGTCGCTTTAGCACTTGCGCAACCGAACGAGCAAAACCGACCTAAGTATACGGCAGGGGATTTAGGCATGTTCTATGTAGAAGAAGGTCCCAGAATCTTCCACCGACCCCTCTGGCAGCGTATGCCTCTCGTTGGAGGGGCTGTAAGTTGGATTGCCAATTGGGGACGGGCAAAATATTCGACGGACAGATTTAAGAAAATTGTGACGGAGTATTTCAGAAAAAGTGACAGAGATGCTACCCAAAATAAACTCAGTGAAGCCCTCTGTGACGTGATTGTACCGAGTTATGAAATCAAAAGTCGTAGACCGTGGTTTTTCAAGAGTACGAAGGCAAAAAAGAAAAAGAGGCATGACTTTTTAATGGCAGATGTAGCCCTTGCGACTTCCGCTGCTCCCACTTATTTCAGACCGCATAAAATAAAGTCCCTCACGATGGCTGATGGGAAGGTATATGAAGGGAAATTCGTTGATGGTGGTCTCTATGCAAATCACCCCGCAATGTGTGCATTTGTCGAAGCCAGAATTCAATATCCAGGTACGCAAGTGATCTTAGTTTCGTTGGGGACAGGAGAAAGAGATCCTTTTCAGGACCTTAATAAGAAAAAGGGGACTTGGGGACAGATTGCATGGCTAATAAAACAAAGGATTATAAATATCATTTTTGACGGCGCGAGTGATACAGTGAGATATCAATTGGAGGCGTTGCTACGTGAACCTGAAGACGGGAGGCTTTATAGATTTCAATTTCAGTTGTCTGAAGATAACAAGGGCTTGGATAAAGCAGATGTCAGAAGCCTCAGAACGCTAATATACGAAGCTAATAATCTTATTAAGACGCAAGAGCAACAATTGAACGAGCTTTGTGATGAATTGGGCAAAGAGCTGTTTAACAAGTTGCGTAAGGAAGTGATGCAGCGTAACGCTTAGAAGGCAGGAGCCCTCGCCGGTCTTGTCGCCCTACAATCCTGTAATCCTACAAATCCTAATTCAGACAATTGAAAATTGAATGCCTTCGCGCTAAAATCTCCGAAACTTGATAAATTAACACAAGGCTGCTATAATTTTACCAGAAAACCCAGATACATTACCCTTTCGCTCCCGATAAAAAGCAATCGCGCACGCGCTATCTGAATAGGAGTAGGATCTCAGTATGCCCAAACACCACCTCTATTATGGCGATAACCTCGTAATTCTCCAGGACTGTATTCCTGACGAGAGCATCAATCTAATTTACATTGATCCGCCGTTTAATACGGGGAAACGTCAACAACGCATAGAGATCCAAGTCGAACTCGACACCCAAGGCGACCGAGTCGGCTTCAAAGGTAAAACATACCGAACCCATAAAGGCAAAACTACACACTATACCGATAAGTTTGAAAGTTCAGATGCGTACTTACAGTTTTTACGTCCCCGTTTTGAAGAAGCATATCGGGTGCTGCATCCACACGGCAGCTTCTTTCTCCATATCGATTACCGGGAGGTCCACTATTGTAAGGTGATGCTCGATGAGATTTTCGGACGAGAATCGTTTATGAACGAAATTATCTGGGCTTACGATTACGGAGGCAGATCGAAATCGAGATGGTCCGCTAAACACGACAACATCTTATGGTACGCCAAAACACCAAAACACTACACCTTCAATTTCGATGAAATGGATAGGATTCCGTACATGGCACCGGGGTTAGTCAGCAAAGAGAAGGCGGCTCGTGGCAAAACACCGACAGATGTCTGGTGGCACACCATTGTCAGCACGAATGGAAGTGAAAAGACCGGATATCCAACGCAAAAACCGCTCGGAATTCTTAACCGCATCGTCAAGGTGCATTCATCACCGGAAGACACGCTTTTAGACTTCTTCGCTGGTAGCGGGACGCTCGGCGAGTCGGCGGCACTGCACAACCGTTCGTCAATCTCAATTGATAACAATACATCTGCAATCAGACACATCATGGATAGGTTAGCACTTTATGGTATTGAACTTGTCAATGCTAATTGCGATGCGCTGTAGACACATCCAATTCCTCCCACTCAGGGAAAAATCAGAATAGTACTTCTCTTCTATCTTTTACAGAAGCGAGGTTTCTATAAGGGTGAGGAAAAAGTCGCGAGCAGGAGCTCGCTCCTACAAGAAAACTGAATGACCCTAAAGAAAGTAATGGTTGGCTTGATTCCCACCGAAAAACTGTGTATAATAGACATGCGGAGGGATAGAAAATGAAAAAACTGAAGGAAATTTCGGAACAGATTCGAGACAGTATCACGCAATTCGTAGAGGAATCTGATGGTGGCGGATCGATGCTTGAGAAAACTGTTGTTGAGATGAAAAAGCGGATTGCCGTGGCAAAGGAGCTTGTCGCCGAAGCAATCGCTGAAAAGGAAAGACTCAAGCACTCCCATCAGGAGGCAATTAATGCCGTAGAAGTATGGGCGAAAAAGGCAGATGCTGCGTTGCAAGATGGAGACATCGCAGCGGCGCGAGAAGCACGGCAACGCAAACAACAACAAGTGCAACGCGCAGACGATTATGAACGCCAAATCCAAACCCAACACGCAGTCATCGACTCTCTCAAAACGGCGTTGAACGACTTTTATCAACAGTTCCAAAACACAGTCCAGCGGACTGAAACGCTACACCACCATCAAAAACAGGCAGAAACACGTCTTAAACTTCATAAATTGATTGGAGAAATAGAACCCCATCTGTCCAACACCGTCAAACAGGTTGAAGAGAAAATAAAAAAGACTGAAGCAGCAGCAGAACTTTGGGAAAAACAGAACCGCCGAACTGAAACCCAGCAGAAAACAAAAGGTGATACCTTTAATCTGGACGAGGCACTCGCAAAACTCAAAGAAGACATCTTGGGTAGTAAAAAAAATGATTGAGACCTCGAACCTGACGAAATATTTCGGCAAATTGTGCGCTGTAGATGCCCTGACCTTACAGGTAAACTCTGGTGAAATATTCGGGTTTCTGGGACCTAATGGCGCAGGAAAAACAACGACCATCAATATGCTCACAGGGTTACTCCGTCCTACATCGGGGACTGCTATGCTCGGTGGGTACGATATTCAGAAGCAGAGTTTACAAGCAAAAGCGATTCTCGGATTGATGCCGGATACACCCCAACTTTATGAAACTCTGACAGGTAGGCAGTTCGTCCGTATGGTCGCTGACTTATATGAAGTGCCACCGAAAAAAGCTGAAAGCGAAATGGAGTTCCTGCTCGAACAACTTGAACTTGTTGATGCTGCTGATGACCAGATTAAGGCCTATTCGTACGGTATGCAGAAGAAAATTTTGCTCATTTCGCTCCTTGTGCATCACCCGCAGATCCTTTTTCTCGATGAACCCACCAGCGGATTAGATCCCAGAAGTGCACGCACTGTCAGAGAAATTTTACGAGAACGCTGTGAGCAGGGGTGTACTGTCTTTATGACGACACATATCCTCGAAATCGCTGAACGTATCTGTGATCGGGTCGGTATTATCAGTAAGGGTCGGCTGATCGCCGTCGGGACGCTCTCAGAATTACAGCAGAAACAACGGGAACTACACGCACACCCCACAGACACAAATCAGCACTACACCGAAACATTAGAGGACATTTTTCTCGACCTCACCTCAGATTTTTCTAACGAATGAAATGGAACGGTGCCCAGATTTAAATGTTAAAAAATATTAAAATCCTTTTAAAAGCGGATTGCCAAGGGTGGTTGAATAGCCTTAAACACAGCCGTGAGGCATGGCGTAAGGGCATCTTGAAAGGCATTGGCTACCTCGTTCTCGTCGTTGCATTATCGGTGCTGGGCAGTTCGCTTTTCAGCCACCTGCGGTTGACCGAGGCTGAACCGACACTCGTGTTGGGTGTCATTAATGGATTTATGACCTTCGGCGTTATCATTGTCGCAAAGGAGTTGATGGAAAGTTCGCTAAAAATCTTGTATGAAGCACCGGAAACAGCACTCTTACACGCCGCCCCAATCCAACCGGTCACAACCTTCAGTTACAAGTTCATTTACCTCACCATCACACGTCTCCTGAGTATCCTCTGCTTCTTAGGACCGCCATGGGTTGCGTTCGGCGTGATATTCGGACTCCCGTGGCATTTCTATATAGGACTTTTGCCAACATGCTTGTGTCTGCTGATAATCATCACAAGTTACGTTACAATCAGCATGATGGTGATCGCACGCTTCTTTTCATCGGGTGCTCTGCTCACAACCCTCAAGGCTCTGGGTACCGCAATAGGTGTGACGATGGGTTTCCTCATATCGTTAGTATTGTTCACTGGGCTTGAGTCAATACCGGTCAAGCAATTTTTGCTCAACTGGGCATCTGCTGGAACAACGGACACGGCTGCTATATGGTATCCGCACGAATGGATGGGGAGACTGTTGTTAAGTTGGAGCCCTGAATCCACAATAGAAACCCGATTGCGATGGGTGCTGGGTGGATGCACGGTGAGTTTTGTCTCTGTCGGATTTGCAACACTTATTGCACAACGGATTTATCAGCGCGGCTGGGAAAACATCCGGCAACTGAAAGCCAAACGCAAACCCGCACGCAATGATTCGGATGCCACGACCTCGAACCTAAAAGGAACAGCACTGATACTTGGACGCGGCAAGATGCGCGCCATGATGCTAAAAGATTTCCTCATCTTCGTCAGACATAGCGGACGACTGATCGCTATCGGGATGCTCACGCTCTATTTGGTCGTTCACATCGGCATCTTATTTGTACGCGGCGGTGGCGCAGAAGCAAACGCAGCCGAGATTCTTACCGTTCAAATCGTGCTTTATAGCATTTTTATCACCTTCGGTATCAGTTGCAACGGACTTCGGGACGAAGCAAAAACATGGTGGATGCTGAAATCTGCCCCTGTCACCCCGCGACTGGTATTCACAAGTAAATTCCTGACAGCACTTCTCTGCGCCTTAGTTTATGCGGAGTTCTGGTCTCTAATCGTCATCTACCTACTCCAAATTCCACGGGACAATTGGATACCGGTGCTACTCATCCCTATCCTAACGCTTCCAGCAGGCTGCGCAGTGAATACAATGATCGGCACATTTTCGTGGATGGCAGAACTGACACAGCAGCCGAAACCATTCTTGCGAATTTTAACCTTCACTGTAACACTCATTGTTGATATAATACTCATCATCACACCTATAATAGCGTGGTATACACAAAATCTAATCGTGCTTATTGCTCTGATACTCCTCCTCGCGAGTGGTTTCGCGCTGTCTTACAAGTGGGGTATAAGCAATCTCGGTAAGTTGTTAGTCGCACAATAGTAAATCTATGCAACAGAAAGTAGACAAAATGTTAATAGCGTATGAAGGCATAACACCGAATGTACATCCATCTGTTTTTGTCGCGCCGGGTGCGATGATTATCGGCGATGTGACAATTGGTGAAGCATCAAGTATCTGGTTCAACACTACCCTCCGTGGCGATTTAGAGCCAATCCGAATTGGGTGTCGTACCAACGTTCAAGACGGTGCGGTGATACACATGGACAAAGAAATTCCGTGTCTTATCGGTGATGACGTTACAATCGGGCATGGTGCGATTCTCCATAGCTGCACCATCGGTAACGAGGCACTTATTGGTATGGGTGCGATTCTCTTAACAGGATCGGTCATTGGCGAGCGTGCCATTATCGCCGCTGGCACGCTCGTACGTGAAGGGCAGGAAATTCCACCTGATTCCATCGCAATGGGAGTCCCCGCAAAAGTGAGGCGTGAGGTCACGGAAGCCGAACTTGAACGCGTTCGACGTGGGAAAGACGATTACATTCTCCGTGGGAGTCTAATGCAAAAATCTACTCCACAGGAACATTCCTGACATTAGAAGTTAACCAGAGCGCGTAAGCCTAAGCATCGCGCTGGGCTGGATATACGGAGATGATCGCTCCTGCAAAACCAGCCTTATCGAACCGCAAGGAAAGTTAAAAATATGGCAAAACGAACATGTTTAATGATTGGTGGCAGTGGTATGGCGGGTGGCTGGATTCACAATTTCACAAGCAATTTCAGCGACCGAATCGACATCGTCGGCTTAGCAGATGTGAATACAGATGTCCTCGCAGCACAAGGCGAAGCACTGGGACTCAGCAAATCACAACTTTTCACAGACTTCAATGAAGCATGTGCGAATGTGAAAGCCGATTTCTGTGGTATCGCTGTTCCACCGCAATTCCACAGCCCTGCCGCGATTGCGGCTATGGAAAACGGGATGCCTGTTATCTGTGAAAAGCCGATCGCCGATACATTGGATGCAGCAAAAGCAATGGTGCGCACGGCACAGAAGACCGGATTGCCATGTGGCATCATCCAAAACTATCGCTACGCCGACAATAAACAGGAACTGATTCGCATCCGTGACGAAGGTAGATTGGGACGGCTGCAGCACATTGTCGGCAGATACGCCTGCGATTACCGCCGCTATCTCTCGTGGGGTAAAGCATGGCGACACGATATGGATTTTGGACTCCTGTTTGAAGGCTCTGTCCACCATTTAGACATGCTTCGGTTTCTCTCTGGCGGAGACTGTGAAACGCTGATAGGATTCGGATGGAATCCCGAATGGTCAAGTTTCAAACACTACTCCAGCGGTTTCTATATGATGCGGATGGACAACGGTGTACACACCTCTTACGAAGGCAATAGTTCATCGGCGGGCATCGTCAACTGCTGGAACCATGAACACTATCGCGCTGAGTTTGAAGAGGGAGCCGTTGAAATCGCCGGTGGAAATCAGATGACGATCCATCGCGTCGGCGGAGAAACAGAAGTCTACGAAGCCCCTGCAATTCCGTATCAAGCACATCAGCATCTGTTTGACGAATTCCTGAATTGGCTTGACGGTGGTGAACCCTCCGACACACGGATTGAGGATAACATCAAAAGTTTCGTTCTGGTCATCGCTGCGATGGAAACAACGCTTGATGGGCAGCCGAAACAGATTGCTGATTACCTCGGCGACTTGGAACTTTAAGGCACGCAGTCAGACTGTGCCTCGACAGACATAAATCATGCTCAGCCCAAATAACGAAATACCCGTCATCCTTGAGGATATTCCTGAATCTGAACAACGCGCGCTCCTTGAGAAGGTAGCGACATGGATTGTGCGCCGCGGTTTGACGACACCGGCGATTCTCTTCTTAGAGACGGGTAAACCTCTTAACTTTTTGGGCAGTCAACTTCTGATCGGATTTAGCCCGTTTATTCAGGCAATCTTCAAAGGAGACGAATACCAGAAATTCGCACTTATCCTTGAAAAGGATGCGAATGTCGAGCTGCTGATTGAATTGATTGAGGCACACTCATGATTTTTTAACGATTGCTTATGAGCTGCTGCGTCCGTTGTCCTTGCAGAATTCCAATCGTTAAGGAACTTTTGATCTCCTAAAAATAGCCGTCAGTACTCCAATAGCTGGCGCGTAAGTCCAAGCATCGCGCCGGGCTGGATATACAGAGAGGATCGTTCAGACAAACCAATCGTATCAAACCGCAAGGAAAGTTAAAAATAAAAATTAGATAGCGCGCGTAAGTCCAAGCATCGCGCCGGGCTGGATATACGGAGAGGATCGTTCCTGTAAAGCCAGCCTTATCGAACCGCAAGGAAAGTTAAAAGTATGGCAATTGAATTGCGAATGCTTCAGATGGATCAGACGATGACGAAGGGAAAAATTGGTAAATGGCTCGTCAAGGAAGGCGACAGCGTCACACAGGGACAACCCTTACTTGAGATTGAAACCGATAAGGTCGTCCATGAACAAGAATCCCCCACCGACGGCGTGATCGCCCAGCTGCTTGCTGAAGAGGGTGCCAACGTCCCCGTCAACGCCATTTTAGCAATTATTGGGGCACCGGGTGAAGAGGTGGCACGCGTTGAAGTAGGCACTACTGTAGAACAACCAACGCCAACACAAACCGAACAACCGAAGGCAACACCATCAACAACAACGGAAAGGCGGGGTGACCCCGTCCCTACGTTAAAAGCCTCGCCAGCAGCGCGTCAACTCGCTGAAAAACTCGCCATCGACCTCACAGAGGTCAAAGCCTCTGGGCCCGGTGGACGTATCCTTGAAAGCGACGTACAGCGGTATATCGACTTGAGAGGAGAAGCACCTGCTGCCGAAACCTCACGCCTTAAGGCATCGCCGCTGGCACGCCGCTTAGCGAAAGAACACGGACTTGATCTGGGTTCAATTATGGGTTCTGGTCCTGACGGCAGAATCGTTCGCGATGACGTGTTGCAAGCTGCCAGCGCCGCTGCCGCTGAAATCCCTGTCACACCAACCCCCTCTGTGGTAGAAACAGCAGCACCGCAACAGGCAACGGAAGTTATCTCTATGAGTGGTATCCGTGAGATCATCGCAGAACGGATGACGCTGAGTGTCCAGACAAACGCCAGTGTCACGCTTCATACGGAAGTTGACGCAACAGGCTTTGTCGAATTACGCGGGATGCTTAACGATAAACTACAAGCGCGAGCGGTAAGCCTTACCTATACAGATCTGCTTGTGAAAGTTGTGGCAAACGCTCTCGGAGAACACCCGCGACTCAACGCCACACTCACAGATGACGGGATTCACCTATTATCGGAAATTAACATCGGGGTGGCAGTCGCTTTGGAAGACGGTCTAGTGGTGCCGGTGGTTCGGGATGCGGATAAGGAGAGATTATCGGAGATTTCAGCGCAGGTGAGAGGGTTCGCTGAACGGGCGCGGCGCAATCAACTGACACCGGGAGAACTTCAAGGCGGGACTTTTACGATTACAAATCTTGGAAACTTCGGGGTTGATGCGTTTACGCCTATCATCAATCCACCGGAGAGTGCTATTCTTGGGGTGGGACGGATTCTGAAGAAGCCGGTCGTTCACGACGATGAGATTGCTATTCGGAGCATGTTGACGCTTAGTCTGACGTTTGACCATCGTGTGATAGACGGTGCGCCTGCAGCGCAGTTTTTGCAAACGGTTGCTGACTATATTCAAGATCCATATCTTTTGTTGGTATAGTGTTCACCAACGTTCAGTTTGCAGAGATTCGACTTCATTAAAATGTGTGTCTCGTGTGACGAGAATCAGATCATGTTGCATCGCAATTGCCGCAATCCAGATGTCGTTGTTCGGGATAGGGCGACCTTTCCTTCGTAGCTGATCTCTAATAGTTCCGTACAACTGGGATGTCTCTAAATCACAAGGAAAGAAGGCGTTTTGTTGCACGAATCTGTTAATTCTGTGAAGATTTTCCGAGACTTTGCCAGATTTTTGTGCTCCATAGTAAAGTTCACCGATTATAGGAGGAGCCAATGCTACAACCGCAATGTTTCTCACTTTCTCTTGTACTGTTATTTCCTCGGAAAACAGAGCAATAACGATGTTCGTGTCAAGCAGATATCTACCATTCTGATTCATCAACCTGCCCACATCCTTCTTCAATCGTTTGCTTCATTATTTCTAAATCTTCCTTTGAAATTGTCCCAGCGAATTGCAGCAGATTTTTCCCTGGATAACGCTTTGCCAATTCACCCGTAAGTTCTAATGCAAAATCCAAAACCTGTTTTTGTTGCAGGGGGGTAAGTTTTTCTATTTGTTTCAGAAGTTCTGTCTTCAAGTTATCCATCACTTTACCTCCTTTTTGATCATACGCTGTTTCTAACCTTATCAATCTCTTGTAGAAATTTTACCATAGGTTGTCCGAGAAAATCAATGCTTTTCGGTAGTTGTAGGGAATCAACGGTATTCATGCCTTGAATCAACGGTATGAAGCCCGTATGGGCTTCCCCGGGCATGAACCGGGGTTCAGCGGCATCGTGATTCATAGTATTCATAGTATTCATAGTAACGTTTTGAAAATTGTGCCTTTAAAACCCTCATAAAGCAAGGTGTGACGTGGGTTTGTCAGCTATCTATGAAAAGGGTGTTTTTTTGCTGTTACTATGAATCGGCATTTTTCGTTTCTCGGAATTAGCGTTGTAACGCCACGGGTGGCGTGGGTTTAGACGGTTTTCTACTTTTAGGAATTTTTGGAGGTTACTATGAAAGTGCTGTCCATCTGTGTGAAAACGGACGTGAATATGGTATTAACTTAACGATATATTTCTTCGCGATTTCGCCTAAAAATGTTACACTGGTGTAACATTTTGTGTATGGTGTGTAACGTTTAGAGAACATAGTGACCATAAGGGTTTGTTGATGTTTCGTTCCCGATTTTCTGTTGTAAAAAAAAATAATTTGGCGGGAAGTGTAACATTTTTTTTGCTATTGGCAGTCAGTAAGAAACTTATGTCAAATCGGAGTTGGATCATTCAGTTCTCCGAAATTTAGATTTTCGACGTTCCTGAATCCACAGAATAACAACTATTACTTATTATACAACAAGAAAATGGTGATTTCAACGTTAAAACTACCGAATCCCAGCTTTCTCAAACATCAAATCCAGATACGATTTTTGATCTTTGAAAAGTCGGCTGGTGGAGCCATCCTCTGTTCTTTCATGCCAGTTCAAGCGGAGAATATTATACGCCAACATATTCTCTTCGACCCACTCATCGGATTGGTCTTTCCCTAAACTGGAACTATCTCGTAGCAGCAGGAACGAATTGAGGCAGAATGCTCGATCCTGTTCAGTCTCTAACCGCTTTTCGAGTGTGACCAGCGTTTTGTCCTCGGATTTTAGCGCAAGCTTAACCTTTGGATGATTCTGATAACCCAGCGTTCTGTCGTCAATGATACCCCGCTGTCCCTTTGGATCGATAAAAAGAATATATGTTATATCCTGTTGTGTATCAAGCACCCATAGCACAAAGTCGGGATAATAACTCCCCGCGGCACTTTCCAGATAGATGCCGATTTTCTGCGCGTTCCGCATCAGATAGAATTCGTATCTTTTATTCCGCCGATAGTTTACCTTGATATAATCTGTGAGGTCTTCAACAAATTTACGTTCCCCAGCGTTTAGTCTATCCGGTAATACTTTTACATCGCGGTACTCGCTTTCCACCTCTTCTTGAGGACGTATAAGCGGTTTGTAAATATGTCGATGTCCGGGTTTTAACAAACGTCCCAATTCTCGCCTAATCGATTCTTCTGGGTCTATACGTGCTGCTTTTGACAGGTCCCTTTTCTTTTTTGCTTCCTTGATTTTCGCAAGAAATTCGTCGTATTTCTGACGATCCTTAAATTCTTTTATTACTGTGTATTCGTAGATAAAGTCATCCTGATTCAGTGGCTCATAGATATAGTTTGCGCGATTGATATGAGCGTTTATACGACTCTGCAATTTACGGATGACATCAATTACGATTTGCCGATTAAGACGATCTGTCCACGCAATTGGGTCTTGATCCTGTTTCCGATAACGAATTTCCCCAACGAGTGATAGGAAATCAACAATAGTAGGTTCACAATTCTCTTTGCTATACAGTTGCAGCTGGTTTTTCTCCGCCTCACGATGAATAACAGTAGCAAGCTTTGCCCTATTCAGATAGGAACTATATTTTTTATTATTTTGCCGAAGGTTTTCGTAAACATTCGGATCATTTTTTTCTTTATCCGTTCGATAGTCTATGTACCGCCTACGGTTTTTTAGACCACTCCCTAAAGGAAGATTGTGCTATAATGACGATCTCAATTGAAAGGAGTATCTAATGGCGAAACGCAGAAGATTCACCCCTGAGTTTAAAGCCGAACTTGTTTTTGAAGTCCTCAGCGGTGTCAGTTCCCAAGCAGAAGTCTGTAGACGCCACAATCTCAACGAAAATCAACTCTCAGAGTGGAAGCGACACGTCCTTGAAAATGCGTCCTCCCTGTTTGCGTCTACTGACAAGCAGTCCAGCGATGACCAGAAGCGTATCGTCCACCTTGAGCAGCTCGTTGGGAGAATGGCGGTCGCCTTAGACATCCAAAAAAAACTATTGACGGAGTTGGACTAACCTTATCTGAAAAGCGATGCCACATATCGGCATTGCAAAAGGAGTATTCCGTGCGAGATATTTGTGGTATCCTCGGGGTCAACCGGAGCAGTTTCTATTATCAACCCAAAGCGGATCCCTCCGAAGCGGTGCTGCGTGCTGAAATTCAGAAACTTGCCGGGGCGTATCCGAGATACGGGTATAGGCGTATCAGACAGCTCCTCGTGCGTCAGGGATATGCCGTTGGGACCCGACGCGTCGCTCGGTTGATGAGGGAGAATCATCTCTTGGTCTCCGTCAAACGTGCCTGTCGAACCACAAGATCGCTTCAGGGGATAAACCGTGGCGCAACTTGCTCGAAACCCTTGACATCTCTGATGAGGATCAGGTCTGGGTGGCTGATATTACCTACGTCCGTCTCAAGAGACACTTCGTCTATCTCGCACTGCTCATGGATGTTTTCACCCGCATCATCAAAGCATGGCATCTGAGTCAGCACTTGAACCCATCTCTGACGCTCAAACCGCTCCAAGAGGCGTTCTGCCACAGCGTCTGTGAGATTCATCATTCTGACCAAGGTGTGCAGTATCTTTCAAACGCTTATATCGCGACCCTCCAAGCACAGGGCGTTGAGATTTCCGTGGCACACCGCGGACGTCCTTGGGAGAACGGATATGCCGAAAGACTCATCCGCACCCTCAAAGAGGAAGAAGTTGACATCAATGACTATCAAAGCATCACCGAGGCGAGAGATCGCATCGGACATTTTATCAGACAGGTGTATCACCAAAAACGCCCTCACTCGGCGTTAGGGTATTTGACACCTCTCGAATTTCAACGAAAAACCTTCTCTTAACTTTGCGAAATTGTGGTCTAAATACGCGTATGCACTTCAGAAGATACCAAAGTCGAGGTCGTTATGGAGGAAGTGAAACATATCGCGGAGTTTTTCGCGAAGGGTGTTAAGTGCTTCAGTTGTTGGATTCGATTCAGGCATTAATATATTTCCTTTAAACCCCCTAAAGAATCAACGGTATGAATGCCTTATGGCATTCCCCGCCCCTTATCAGGGGACTTTAAGAAGAAATGCGTAAGTCCTATGTTTAACAGATTACACGAAATTTTGGAGAATGTCAAGGTGTTTTTTAATAGAAAACCCGAACCGAAAACAGCGAGGATTGCGAACCTACGTGTCTCCCACTTACGAAGGCGTAATCTAACCCAATACTGCCATGCTGATAGCCGAACCCTGCGGTCAGTCCACCGGTAAACCGCCAACCCAACCGAACGACAAACTCGCCGTTTCTCACACCGTAGCGGTATTCACCTCCAATGAGAGGTGTCCCGTTAGCAACCTCGAAAGCCACTAATACAGTATTCGACTCTCTGTTTGGCACATCAATCTCTACAGCAGTCCCGACGCGCCATTCACGTAAGACGGATTCGGTGTAGGCAGCGTCCTCAAGTCGGCGATATGACACATTTGAAAGCAGGTTCGGAAATACCACGCCAACCCTAACCTTTTCCCTCATAAAAGCGGACTGAACACCGAAATCTACACCCCAACCGCTGCCATGTCCCAACGGCATCCGTTCGAGATTAACCGAGGTGGTAAAATATTTAGCACTCATACCGACGTTTAACACTTTCCACAGCCGAGTCGCAGCCGACAGGAGCAGAATCCGTTCATAAGAAAGTCCTTCTGTATCGCTGGAACTGAGGATCGCTGAGCCAAGGGTCTGTCCCGTCTGAATCGGGTGCGCTACGCCTATGAAACTATAATTGAGCAGACCGTATAGATCAAGATAGCCGATACCGATTTCCCGGACAGACAATCGTGCCAGACCTGCAGGATTCCATATCAGGGCACTGGTATCATCTGTCGCCGCTGCATAAGCACCCCCCATTCCCATCGGGCCTGCCATGAGTTCAATATTCTCAAATGCAGCGTTAGTCGTTCCGATCAACAGGAAAATTAATGTGAACAGAAGGCTTCGGTAAAGTACACTAACAGAATAAGAAAAGTGCGACTCGTTTTTCGTGTGTCTGCCCCCAGAGATTTTATGCATCGGTAAAGTAGAAACTACTTTACCATAAGATAGTGGCATTGTCAATCACCATGCAGAGCCATTCAATTGTCAGTTTTTTTAGGCATTCTCGCGGCGGTATCGCGAGCACAGCTCGCTCTTACAGTAAAGAGTTCCCAGGCAAAGATTGAAATTATTGGAGAATTGAATGCCTCTGATCACTATGACACTATGACGTTCCATTTGACAGGCGCGTATTATGCGTGGTATACTATAAAACAAAAATGTGTATTCGATATTTCAACCACTCGCAACTGCCCCTTTTCGTGCGAGCTGGAACGAGAATTGTTCGATTTCGTGCAAAATTTCACGTTTGAAACGGAAAATAGATGGCACAGAAATTGCTTATTTATCTGTAGTGTGAACTGACAGCGATTTTGAGGAGGATCTGTAATGTTTGTATTTAATAGTGTCCGCGTAGTGCTTGCAAGTTTTATGACAGTCTTTTTGTTGATAGCACTGCCCGCGCTTGCTGAGATTGACCCAGAAAATATTATGGGGATGTGGCTTTTTGACGAAGGAAAGGGCGGCGTTGCCGTCGATTCGTCAGATCAAGGAAACGATGGCGAAATTCACGGCGCAAAATGGGTAGACGGAAAGTTTGGCAAGGCACTCGAATTTGATGGCGTTGACAATTGGGTTGAGGTACAGCATTCACAAACCGTCGGTTTCAAAGCGGGGGTCTCATTCACAATCACCCTCCATTACAAAGGCACAAAAGTCGGCGGTGCACTCGTCGGAAAGAACTATGAGGATACCTCACAAGCACTCCCGTGGTACTTACTCTGGGACGATGGTTCTTCCAACAAGGTAACGCTTTATCTGCGTGATAGTGCCTCAACGAGTTTCCGAGCGGATGGCACAACCGTTATTGGCGATGATAAGTGGCATTTCATCGTTGGCAGAGCCGATGCCGACACGGGTAAATCCTCAATATGGATAGACGGCAAAATGGAAGCCGAAGCAGATTTCAACGAAAAAGACGGCTACGGCACGAGTGATGGCGTGTTCCACATCGGACGGCACTATGAACGGTTTACGGCTGGCATCATTGACGATGTCGCCCTCTTTAACGTCGCTTTATCAGAAGAGGATATGGAAGCCATCATGAACAACGGCGTTGAAACCGCTGCCGCAGTTGACCCTGTAAATAAATTGGCGACGACGTGGGGCAGGATCAAACGCCAATAGAGGAAAAATTATGAAACAGATACATGTATGTCTCGCTTTAGCACTCTTGCTGTTTGCGGGACTAAACTGTGGAACAGAAAACCCTGTTGAAGAAACAGTAGACACCGCCACGGTCGAAACACCGACAGGCATATTACGTGGAGAGATACAATCCATTGAAGGCGTAGCGATTCAGGTGCGTTTACTGAAAGACGGACAACTCTTGACGCAAACTGAGACCGAGGCAACCTACGAACTCGGATCGCTTGAAGCCGGGAACTATACCCTGCAAATATCAGCGAAAGGCTATGAAACCACAGAGATTAATGTCACAGCCATCGCTGGACAAACCGTTTCGGTAGATAAGGTAACACTTGTGGCGTTGGCGACTCCCGTCTCACACCTACGCGGAATGCTAACCGATGTGGCAAGCGGCGCGCCGATCTCCGACGTACATCTTCAACTCACCGATAAAACCGGCAAAGCCTACGAAGCACTCACAACAGCAGCGGGCGTTTTTACTTTTGAAAACCTACCTGTAGCGCAAGCCTTCACCTTGAAAATTGAACACGCGGATTACGAAAATACCGAAGTGTCGGTACAACCGATACCTGAAGCCGAGACGTTTGAGCTTGATCTAAAACTCATCCCGCTGCCGGAAGTAGAGGAATTAGATCCAGGTCAAGGTCTGAGCATCGGGAGTCAAGCCCCTGACTTTGAATTACCTGATGGCAACGGCAAACTGCACACGCTCGGCGATTATATCGGCAATACAAACGTAGTGATCGGCTTCTTCCGCGGGGTCTGGTGACCCTTCTGTAGAGATCAACTCGTTGAGTTGCAAAAGAACTATGCAGCGATTCAAGCCGCTGGCGCAGAAGTCATCGCAATCAGTTCCGATGGCGAAGCCGCAACCAAGCAAAACGCTCAAAACCAAGGGGTCAAGTTCCCGCTCTTGTCCGATCCAGACGTGGCAACGATTTCCGACTATAACGTTGTCGATCCGTTTAATCCGAGAATTGCAAAGACATCTTACTATGTTCTCAAGCAGGATGGAACCATCACTTGGAAGTCGATTCACAATAAGGCTGATAAAGTCCCGGTGGCACAAATCCTTCAAGAATTAGGTAAACTTTGATGAAATCTCACGATCCAGTTATCGCAAATATCATCGCTGACAGCCAAGAGGTAAAACAGGACCGAGACAGACTGAACCGCCGAGAGTTCTTAAGGCTTGCTGCGGGTGTTGGCAGCATTGGTACGCTCAGCACGCTCCCAGCACTTGCCCAGACCCGCAGTGGACAATTACAACCTGAAAACACACAGACAGTCCCGCTCACCCCAGTTGTTGAGGCAGTCGGTAAAGAGGTCTGGAAAGACGATCAACTCGATGAAGATGTCGCGAGTGAACTCATCGATCAGGCGATGATGAAACTCACCGGACGTTCCTCTGCTAAAGAGGCGTGGCGGGATATCGTCCTCCCTGATGATATTGTCGGCATAAAAATCAACCCGCTCGGTGGTCCCGAACTCAGCACACACACCATCATCGTTGACAAAATCGTTGAGGGATTATACAGTGCGGGTGTTCTCCGCAAACAGGTTATTATCTGGGATCGGTTTGAAGCACACCTCTTGAACGCCGGTTATCCGATCAGGCGAGATGATACGGAGGTCCGAACCCTCGCTTCCGACACAGAAGGGATTGGCTACGACGATGAGGTGTTTTATGAGAGCGAAAAGGACAGCATCACCCGTCGAGAAAACGGTAGCACCTTCTCTCGGTATTCTCGAATCGTCACCCAGATGGTCGATGTGCTGATTAATGTTCCCGTCCTGAAACATCATGAAATGGCAGGAATAAGTGGATGTTTAAAGAATCTGGCGTTCGGGAGCGTTGATAATACACGCAGATTCCACGGCAAACCGCTTTACTGCAATCCAGCTATTGGTGAGATTCTGGAACATAAGGTGATCCGAGAGAAACTGGTTCTCAACATCGTTGACGGCTTAACCGCCTCGTTTGACAAGGGACCGACATATCACGCTGAAAGTACGTGGAAATACGGGACCCTCTTCGTGAGTGCAGACCCTGTCATTCTTGATGTGCTGGCGCTTCAGACGGTTAACCAAAAACGTGAGGAAATGGAGTTAGATTCTGTGTCTAAGTTTTCCAATCATATCAGTACAGCAAGCGCACTCGGTTTAGGCACAAATACGCTTGATCAAGCGGATCTTCAGAGCATTGAGGTTTAAAAATGGCCTACAACAAAGTTAGTCTGTTTTCCATGCTGATTCTCTTCTGTGTTGCGGTTGTGTTCTCAGGATGCACTGTATCCTTCACGCAGAACGACACCCTCCAACTCAGTTTATCAGAACCGACAGAGAAAACAATGTCAATTGTCGCTGAATTTGAAGCGAGCGAAGTGGATAATGTCGCCGGTGATGTAACCCAACAAGCCGGAAGCGTCTGTGCCGGTGGGGCGTGTATTATCTATTAGCGAACTCTAAAGGGTTAATAGTTGATGGTTGTCGGTACAGAACTTTTGTGGCATGCAAACATTAAGCATCTACAAGGAAGTTTAACTGACAACCAATAATCCGGGGAATGCCATACGGCATTCATACCGTTGATTATAACCAACAACTGATCACTTCTAATTTGCTTTAATTTCACCCCAAGTCGTCGTTAAATTCCCTTCTGGGTCCACAGGAAGTACAGTCTCTTCAAGGAAAATAGTCCACATGAGGACTGGATCTCCGATAACCTCGTCAATACCGAGCAGTTCTACTGTTCCATCGTAGGGTTCATTGGACTTGTAGATGAAGTACTCGGTTGGTGCGTGTGGCGCGTCAAGCATCAGTATTTCGCCTGTATCGGTATACCCGTCTGTAAACCAGCCTTTCGGGTCTTGACCGCGGTCTTCCGGCCGTGTGTGTCGGCTATCCCAGGCTTGATAGACGTACGCCGGTCGGTCGATGTTAAACGTCAACTTATAGTCTTGTCCACCCGGGCAGTCCGCTGACGTGGAAACTTGCGTGAATCCGAGAAATTCTTTCGGGATATGCGTAATCGTATAGTCGCGATCGTGAAAGAATTTACCGCCTTCCTCCAACTCGACGGCTTTATAGATACCGCCTTTATTGTCCTCTATCTCCGTTACCACGACTTGCTGTGCGAACACAGTCAATGAAGTTGTGATGAATAGGACAGCTATACAAACATAAACACGTCTCATCTTTGACATTCCTCCGTAATTTCGTTTGCAAACGTTAGTTTGCAAGGTTCGTGGAAAACTTGAAAAAAAACAACATTTATGTCATACTTATTGATTATACAACAATCTTTTCTAATTTACCAAAACAAATTTTCACTACAGCAATAAGGAATTCATAATGGTTGAACACATCGTCCTACTGAAACTGAAATCGGAGGTTACCGAAGCGCAGTTGGAAACCTTGTCCGATGCTCTCTTAGGAATGGCTGACGAAATCCCCGGTATCGAATCCATAACTGCTGGCACGAATAACAGTCCTGAAGGGAAAAGTCAAGGGTATGCGTACGGTTTTATCGTCCGTTTTACAGATGAAGCGGCACGCGATGCCTATCTACCCCATCCTTTTCATCGCCAGATAGCAAGCGAACATATCCGTCCGCTTGTTGAGGATGTTCTCGTTTTCGACTATTCCGTTTTTTAAATTAGCACCAAGTGTCGTTCAAGTACCCTGGGTGGGGGTACGGTTAACCTGTCAGGATCGCCACGCGCCGTTGTTGCGTGTCTGCTGGCATTGGCTAAGATTTAAGAGACACTTCATTTCTTCTCCCGTGGAGGTCAATAAATGAGTTGGAACATAGTAGTAGTCGTTTCGGATACACTCCGAACAGCGTATCTCAGTCCTTATGGCAACGATTGGATTCATACACCGAATTTGGCACGGTTTGCCGAAGATAGTGTGAGATTTACAAACGCGCACCCGGAATGTTTACCGACAATCCCGACGCGCCGCACACTACATACCGGTAGACGTGCCTATCCCTTCAGCACTTATACCCCCGTGCCGTGGGATAACGTCTACACTCCCGGCTGGCAGCCCATGTCTGCTGACGAACCCGCAATCGCTGAATCGCTCGTCCGAAACGGGTATCACACCGGTTTCTTCGCCGATGTCCCACACTACTTTGTGCCGGGTATGAACTTTACGCGAGGCTTCCAGCAGTGGGAATTCGTCCGCGGTCAAGCCGAGGATAGGTATCGGGGTGCCGCACACGCCGATCCTGCGCTAATCTCCCGGTACCGTGGGAATCCTGAACGCATCCGTGCACATATTGTAAACGTCCAACCCGAACGCCCGGAGGAGACGTGGCACGCTGCGAGATTATTCCGCTCCGCGATCGAATTCGTCGAACACAACCATAAAAATACGCCATTTTATCTCTATGTCGATAGCTTCACACCGCACGAAACGTGGGAAGCACCTATCCACTACTACGACCTCTACGGCAAACGCGAAGACCGAGAACCTATCTGCCTCAACCTCCCCTACGGTTCACTCAACGATAAAGAACTCGAAGATAGACTCCCAAGCGTTAAAGCCAACTACGCCGGTTTGGTAACCCTCGTGGATACATGGTTTGGCAAACTGGTGGATACCATTGATCGTCTCGGATTGCGTGAGAACACACTTATCATCTTCCTTGCAGACCACGGCACAAACTTCGCAGAAAACCCAGACAAAGCCACGGGAAAACCTGCTAACTTCATGTATCCAGGCACGATGGACATTCCGATGATGGTTAGCCATCCGTCAGGTATCAATGCCGGTACGACGTGCGATGAATTCGTCTATACGCTCGATGTGCCTGCTACTGTGATGGCAGCGAGCCAGGTTGAACCGGCAGGTGAAATACAAGGGCAGAGTCTACTGCCGCTCGTGGAGGGTAAAGACGGTTTCACATCGCGGGACTATCTAACCTGCCGCTACGTCAATTCGGTTTGGTATAAAGACGCGAGGAGTTGGTATTTCTCCAGCGTTGACTTCCAGGACGATGTCCGACTGTTTGACCTTGAATCAGATGTAGCCTGCCAGCACAACATTGCTGACCAAGGTGCAGACCGGATTGCCCTGGCAAAAGAACGGATTTTAGCCGATGCGAATGGACACTTGCCGCACTACAAACGCCAAGGTAGAACCGATGCCCTCGGCAGACCGCAATTCGCAGAGGCGTAACCTTTGGAAAAAGGAGGGGCGAACATGAGCGTTATTGCAGAAGATATTCAGATACACTGGCGCGTCGTTCAACCTCTCTTTTCGATTCGCGATGAAAAAGAATATGATAAAGCTATTGCCACATTAGACGCGTTGATTGATGAAGTGGGGACCAACGAGCAACACCCGCTTTATGAACTCCTTGATACACTCGGCACAGTTGTCCACGCCTACGAGGAGGAACATCACCCAATCCCTGAGTGTAGCGGGATTGAAGTGCTTAAGTTGTTGATGGGAGAACACCAACTTAAACCGGTAGATTTACCGGAGCTTGGTCCGCCTGACCTCGCTTTGGAAATCCTTAACGGTGAACGGGATCTGACGGTCACACATATTCGGACTTTAGCAGAGAGATTTCAGGTTTCGCCTACAGTCTTTGTATGAAATTTTATTCTCAGTAAGCGAGGACGCTCAATGCAAATCCGCCTGTCTCAACTCAGCCATCACTTATATGTCCATCGTGGACATGTCAACACAGGCATTCTCCGCGACGGAAACCGGGCACTCCTTATTGATCCAAGTGGGAATACTCTCGACACGACCCTCGCAGAATTGGGCATCACGAATATTGAGCGGGTTCTCTTTACCCATCATCACCGCGATAGTACGACAGGCTTCCTGATACCCGATAATGTTCGCGTTGGAATCCCAGCGAAAGAGGCAGCGTGGTTTAGAGAGGTCGAAACCTTTTGGAACGACCCAAAATACCGATGGCACCTCTACAATTACCATCCCCATAATCTCATGCTCGATAGTTCTATCTTGACGGTGGATGAATATGTGGAGGGTATGCAGTTTGAGTGGGGTCCGGCATCGCTGACGGTTCTTGAGACGCCAGGGCATACCGATGGAAGTGTCACCTATTTTATTGCTGTTGACGGTGAACGCTTCGCCTTCTCCGGCGACCTCATTTATGACAAAGGGCAATTGTGGGAACTCTACAGCCTACAAAAAGGGCAACAGACGAGCGACTATCACGGGTTTCTCGGCGCGAAGGACGAACTGAAGGAGAGCCTTGAGAAGATTCGCGACGCGTCGCCGACAGCACTCGTTCCGACACACGGCGTTGTTATGAAAGACCCGGACAAGGCAATCAAGGTCCTCTTTGATCGATTGGCGGCCTGCTACGATAAATACGTTGCGATCTCCGCACTTCGACACTACTTTCCGAAACTCTTTACCGAGTTTGAGGGACGCGCCGGACACATGCCTATCCGAGACGGCAAGCCGCCTCCCGAATTTTTGCGTCACTTCGGGACGACGTGGTTGATTATTTCCGAAACCGGTGAGGCATTCGTGATGGACTGCGGTTCACCACATGTCATCAAACAGATCCAGCAGTTGCAAGCAAATAGCGAAATCTCAGAGGTCACACAGTTTTGGGTAACACACTACCACGATGACCATGTTGACGCGATTCCCGAATTTCAGGCGACGTTCCCTTGCGAAACAATAACAGACTCAGTCGTCTCACGGGTCATCACAAATCCGATCGGCTTTCGTCTGCCTTGCATCTCGCCTGCCGTCACGCGAGTCGATCGCGTCACCCGCGACGGTGATTCTTGGCAGTGGAACGAGTTCACGATGACTGCTTACCATTTTCCCGGTCAAACCTACTACCACGGCGGTTTACTCGTTGAGGGACATGGGGTACGGATGTTCTTTGGTGGCGACTCCTTCACAATGTCGGGAATTGACGACTACTGTTCCGGCAACCGGAATCTGCTCGGTAAAGATGTCGGTTATGAAAAATGTATAGGTCTGATTCAGCAACTCAAACCTACACATATTTTCAACTGCCATGTCAACCCAGCATTTGATTTCACCGATGCCGAAATTGAATGCATGTTGAATACACTCGCTGAACGTGAAAAATGTTACACTGCCCTCTTTCCGTGGGACCATGCGAATTACGGTATGGACGAACATTGGGTCCGCTGCTACCCTTATGAACAGGAAATCACACCGGGGGAAACGGCACAGCTACGCGTGGAGATAACGAATCACTCATCTGAGCCGCGTACGGCAACTGCCCAACCGATGCTTCCATCAGCGTGGGATGTGGAAATTGACCCCGCACACACAACTATCCCCCCGAAAGTAGATGGACACATCGACTTTTCAATTCCGATTCCACGGCACTGTGAAACGTTAGGAAGAATTGTCGTTCCCGTAGACCTCACCTATAACGCCCGTCCGCTCGGTCAATTCCGAGAAGCAATCTTCGTTCTTGTAGGAGGTTAAAAATCTGTGCTAAATTTATCGCATCCGACTATTGACATCGCTATTACCTGTAGCAATTTCGCCGAATCGCTGGACTTCTATCAGAACAAGTTGGGACTTGAGATTGTGTTGGAACTGGAGATTCCAGAGGGTCTTGCGCGCGATGTCGGACTTGCACCAACAGGTTTTCGTCAGGTCCGTCTTAAGGCGGGCAACACACTCATAAAACTGATGGACATCGAATCACCGCCACCGACACCTACAGGCGAATTCTCCGCAGGTGTCCGTTGGCTGACCTTTTTTGTTAGCGATATTCAGGAGACCATCGAAAACTTGAAACAGAAGGGTGTCGAATTCTTATCCGAACCCATAAGCGCGCCTGATGCTGTAGGTGTTGCATGCGCGAAGGATCCAGACGGCATTCTGATTGAACTCGTCGAAATATAAGATAGATTATGAAAGCACTCACCGACTCTCAAATCCGCGACTTCAACGAAAATGGCTATCTATTACTCGAAGATGCCCTTGCGCCCGACGATCTAAATCCGCTCATTGCTGAGTTTGAAGAAATTGTTGACGCTGGCGCAGCGGAACTGTATGCTGCAGGTGAAATCGACTCTGAATTTAAAACAGAAGGCTTTGACACGCGTCTGGCAAAAATTACAGCACAGTCCTCTGTCGTGTTCCAGAAAGTGTTCAGCGGCGCACACACAGGTCCAGCACTCTTCGACCTGCTCATCAATCCGAAACTGTTGGACATTGCCGAATCGCTTGTCGGACCCGAGATTATGTGTCATCCAGCATACCGAGTGCGTCCGAAACTTCCTGAGCATGACAGAACCCTCGTTCCATGGCATCAGGACGCAGGTTATATGGAGCCTAAATGCGACTCGGTTTTACAACTCACAATCTGGATTCCGTTGATAGATGCGACTGTTGAGAACGGATGCATGGAAGTCATCCCGCACGCCCATCGGGACGGCGTGTTCCGACATCGTCATTCTGAACGTTTCTATCTTGAAATACCGGACGATGCATTACCCGAAGTCGATCCGGTTGTGGTTCCTGTCAAGTTCGGCAGTGTCCTCCTGCTTACCAACCTCACACCGCACCGCTCCATTCCAAACGTTAGCCATCAGGTTCGATGGAGTGTTGATTCGCGCTATCAGGACGCTGCGAAACCGACCGGCTACCAACCCGAAGCAGGATTTCTCGCACGGAGCAAAAAACATCCGGAAGATGTGGTCACCACGCCTGAAGACTTTAAACGCGTTCGCGACGAGCATCAACCCGGACCGGGTCCAAATCGCTGGGCCTCTTAAAGAATTAAATATGGACGTTGTTCTGCTATAGACATGGCTCTCCGCTGGAGAGCTTCAAAGGAGAATAATAATGTGTAATTTCAAACAATTATCTCCACTTTTCGTCATTCTTGTTTTCCTGGTGAGTGGCGCCACATCACCAACCGAAGAGCAAAAACCAGAGGAGGTTGAACTCCGCGGCAAGGTTGTCTGCTTAGCGGAAGAGATGCACACGCACTACAATGTAGAACTCTTTAAAACCCATCCGCATTTATATGGGGTCAAGACGGAGGCAGGCAAATACTACACGCTTTTGCGCACGTCGTTAGCGGAGGCGTTCTTTGTTGACGAACGCCTGCATGAGAAAGACCTAATCATCAACGGCCGCGTCTTTCCGAATACGCAACTGCTGGATGTCATCCGATTCTCTTCCATCAAGGATGGTGTTGTACATGAGCTCTACTACTACTGCGACACCTGCTACATTCGCGCTGTTGCACCGGGGGATTGCGACTGTTGTCAAGCACCGGTTGTATTGATTGAGAAGCCGCTGAATGTTGATTCTACAATACCCTCGCCGTAAGAAGGAAACTAATTATGAAGAAACGCCCCAAAATCGCAGCGATTGCGACGATCTATCACAAATACGCACATGCGCAGCACATCGTTGACCGATTCTTAGAAGGTTACGGGTGGAACAACCGACACCACTATCCGCCGATGGACCTCGTCTCGCTTCACGTCGAGCAGGTTAACGACAACGACCTCAGCCGCGACCGATTGAAGCGTTTCCCATCCGTGAAGGGATACCCCACAATCGCGGAAGCACTGACCCTCGGCGGCGAGGAATTGGCTGTTGACGGTGTTCTGCTCATTGGCGAACACGGTGAATATCCGACTAACGAAAAGGGGCAACGCCTCTATCCGCGCTATGAACATTTTATACAGATGGCTGAGGTTTTTGAAAGAAGCGGACGCGGTGTGCCAGCATTCAATGATAAACACCTCTCATGGAACTGGGAGTGGGCGCGTGAGATGTACGACATCTCCCAAAATATGGACTTCGCATTCATGGCAGGTTCCTCACTACCGGTTACGTGGCGCACTCCCTCTCTTGACATGCCGCTTGGGGTCCCAGTGTCTGAGGCGGTATGCGTTGGTTACGGTGGCGTGGATAGTTACGACTTCCATGCCCTGGAAACCTTGCAGTGTATGGTAGAACGGCGCGAAGGCGGCGAGAGCGGTGTCAAATGGCTGCAGGCATACCGAGGCGATGCGTTCTGGGAAGCACACCACACTGAACTCTGGTCGCGTGAACTCTTTGAAACTGCACTCTGTCGGAGCCATACCCTCACACCCTCACGTCCCGGATTCAACAATCCGTTTCCAAATATCGACGAGTTGAAGGAGATTGTGAAAGACCCGATAGCATATCAATATGAACACAACGACGGCTTGAAATCCACAATGATTCTGATGAACGGATTGGTGCAGGACTTTAATTTCGCCGCTTATATCGGATCGGACGACGAAATTCTTTCCACGCAGATGTATCTCCCAATGCCACCGGCACGGACGACGTTGGCGAACTTTTTCTCGCCGCTGGTCAACAACATTGAACAAATGTTCCTGACAGGCGAAGCGACCTATCCGGTTGAACGGACGCTATTGACAACGGGACTCGTCGCAGCAGGCGTTGACAGCCTCTTTGCCGAAGGCACACGACAGGAGACACCACATTTGGATATCGCCTATCAACCCACTGAAACGTCAACCTTCTGGAGGACCTAAGCGCATGAAACGCATTGCAGTTATTGCTACGATTTATCGTTATCTATCGCACGCGCAGCACTTCGCCGACCGGTTTCTCATCGGCTATCCGACTGAGGGCAGATGGCACCGTCCGAATATGAAAGTCGTCTCTCTGTTTGTTGATCAAAAACCAGAGGGGGATCAGAGTCTTGACCGTGCGAGAGAATTCGGTTTCTCCGTCTATCCGACGATTGCTGAGGCACTCCGATGTGGCGGTGATACACTCGCCGTAGATGCCGTGCTACTCATCGGCGAACACGGCGAATATCCACGCAATGAAAAAGACCAAGTCCTCTATCCACGGTATGAATTTTTCAAAGCGTGCGTTAAAGTCTTTGAGGAAGATGGACGCGCTGTGCCTATCTATAACGACAAACATCTCTCCTACAGTTTCGAGAAAGCAAAGGAGATGGTGGACGACGGGCACCGCCTCGGTTTTGGGGTTTTGGCAGGCTCATCGCTACCTGTCACGTGGCGACTGCCGGATCTCGAACTGCCCTTGGAATGTGAAATAGAAGAGGCACTCATGGTAGGCGTTGGCGGTTCGGATCCGATGGACTATCACGCCTTAGAGGCGATGCAGTGTATGGTAGAACGTCGAAAGGGTGGTGAAACGGGTGTCGCTGCCGTGCAACTCATTGAAGGCGATGCTGTCTGGGAAGCCGGTGAGAAAGGTGATTGGTCGCACGCGCTTTTGGAGGCTGCACTTTCTCGAAGTGATACACCGTGCGGTTTAACCGATGAAGACGGCAGGACACAAGACCTCCTCGGTACCGGCGAACTTCAGCGACTTGTCGAGAACCCTTCTGCCTATTTCATTGAATACAACGACGGTTTGAAAGCGACGCTCCTGATGCTTAACGGTGCAGTCCGGGATTACTGTTTCGCTGCACAATTGAAAGGTGAACCTGTGCCGGTGTCAACGCAGTTTTTCTTAACACCGACCCCGAACGTCACTTATTCGGCGTGTCTTATCGCCAAAATTGAGGAGCTTTTTGAAACGGATATTGCACCCTATCCAGCGGAGCGGACTTTGTTGGTAAGCGGTGCATTGGAGAGTTGTCTGACTTCTCGCATTCAGGGACACGTCCGTTTAGAGACGCCACATCTTGACGTTGAATACCGCGCGCCTGCGGCATCGCAGCACGCGCGGCGGTAAATGTAAGGGCGGGCCTTGTACCCGCCCGTTTCAACACTATAGAAAAGCCTACTTCCGAATCAACATCTTCCGCGTCGCGGTGAACTCACCAGCAGAAAGTGTATAGAAATACACGCCACTCGCCACAGGTTCACCCACGTCGTTTTTGCCATCCCAATACGCTGCACGGCTTCGACTCTGATAGAAACCTATAGGTTGATGTCCCAATGCTAACGTTCGCACTAACTTTCCATCTATAGCATAGATGTCCAACGTTACCTCTGCAGGTTCCGAGAGTTGATAGGGTATCCACGTCTCTGGGTTGAACGGGTTTGGATAGTTTGGCAACAGCGCAGTTTCCACTGGTGCTGCCTTAGTTTCTATCGTCAGCGTTGCCAAGAGTTCTTCCAACACCTTAATGCCCTTCTGGAAGGCTTCATCTGTGTGGTTTCCGAGCTGCTTAGCGTTGTTAATCCAGTGTTGAAGCCTTTCGGTTGTAAGCGTCCCAGGTGTCTGTGAAGATACCGGTGGAGCCCCTGCTGCAGCCTCGAGTAAGGTAATAACCCGTAGCACGTCTTGACGATCAACCACACCATCACCAGTGACATCTGGATTTGGATGTACGTCATCAGCAACGGATTGACCGAAGTAGCGGGCAACATCCATCAGATCGTACATATTAACAACACCGTCAAGATTAACATCCTCGGGTATGGGTTTGGGTAACCCGTTCATATCCCACAGCAGAATGGTTTGATCAAACCCCCTGCTTACCAAGATATTGCCGTCGGGTGTGAATGCTAACCAACCCGTGCCTTCCGGGGGACCGGAAAGTGCCTGCTGGATTTCGCCGGTGCGGGCGTTCAGCAAGTGAATCACGCGGTATCTGCCGGCTGCCAACGTTTGACCGTCTTTGGAAAACGCCAGTGCTTCACCCCGAGCACCCTCAATGGTTTGCTTGAGTTGACCGTTCCGAGGGTTCCAGAGATGCAGCTCGTCCCAGTTTCCACTCGCCAATGTGTTGCCATTCGGTGAAAAGGCGAGAGATTGAACCCAATGCCTATGTCCCTCAAGTGTCCGTTGGAGCTGACCCGTCTGAGGATTCCACAAACGGATTGTTCTGTCCCAGCCTCCACTCGCTAAGATTTTACCGTCTCGGGAGAACACGAGGTTGGTAACACCACCTTCTGTATGTCCAGAAAGTGTGTGTTGAAGTTTGCCATTCTTGGCGTTCCACACGCGAATTGCGCCGTCGCCCCAACTTCCACTCGCTAAGGTTTTGCTATCAGATGAAAATGCTATAGAACGGACACCGTCGCCCTCCCAACGAAGGCTTCTTTTCAACTTCCCCGTGCGAGCATTCAACAACTGGATTTGACGACCGTCCTCCCACGTCTCAATCGCCAGCGTTCCACCATCTGGGGAATATGCAAGAGGACCCCCTCTCCGGCCCACATCCAACACCTTGTTGAACTGCCCGTTCAGCGTGTTGTATAAAAAAATGTTAGCCGCATTCACAACCGCTACGGTTTTGCCATTCGGTGAGAGTGCACTCGTGTGAAAATTAAAATGCCCCTCAACGGTTATAAACGATAGAGTTTCGACATCCCAAAGACGGGTGGTTCCGTCCCAACTTGAACTCACTGCGGTACTGCCGTCTAATGAAAATATGAGGGAATGGATCCCATCCTTATGTGCAGGAAGCCCATTTAGGACATTACCCGTGTTTGCGTTCAACAAAACGATGGTGCCTCCCTGTCCAACTCCGATTGTCTCCCCATTAGGGAAATACGTAAGGGAGTCGCCCCACTCCTCAATGGTTCTTGTCAGTTTCCCAGTCTTAGCATCCCACAAGCGAATTATGTCATCACGACTTCCACTTGCGAGTGTACTACTATCGGGCGAGAATGTAAGGGAGTGAACATTACGTGGATGTCCAGCAAGTGTCCGTAGGAGCTTACCCGTGCGGGCATTCCACAGATGAATCGTTGCATCTCCGTGGTGGTCCGCAGCACTCGCCAATTTCTTACCATCAGGTGAAAACGCAAGAACCCTGACATGTTCAGTATGTCCAGAGAGGGATGATTTGCGCTCGCCAGTCTGAACATTTAATAAGTCAATACCTTGCCATCTGCCGGCTGCGAGTGTTCGACCATCTGGAGAATATGCAAGGGCATAGGCTCGTTGACCCATAAAGGTTGTTTTGTGTGCTTGGGTGCTCGGATCCCATAAACGAATCTCGCTGCCACTCCCACTTGCTAACGTCTTACCGTTCGGCGCATATGCAACGGACCTAACGTGTCTCGTATGTCCGGTGAGGAGGGCAATCTCGTTGCCAGTTTCATCATAGAGCCAAACCCCGATACCCGTTGCGATAGCGAGCTGCGTGCCATCAGGCGACACAGCAACATCATTCGCCCGACCTTTACCGATGCGCGCTTTGACACCGTCGGGTAAACCCCATTGTGGCGTGTCTTGGGCAAAACTGCTCGTCAGAAACAGCACGGAAACGAACAACAGGATAAAACTTGAAAAACTGATTTTTTTCATTAATTTCTTTCTCCTTTTTAAACAAGCTGCCAGTATTTATAGACATAGCACTCCGCTGGAGTGCGGGGGTTGATTAGGACATTTTCTATGGACATATCACCCCTCTGGGGTGGGGAAAGAAAGCACCTAAAAAACCTTCTTTAGCCATTCAAAACTTATTAGCAGTAACTTGCGTTAATAATAATATAATACCATTTCTAAATAAGGATACCGCATTACCCGTTTTTTATGAAATGTGGTGCAACACAACGCAAACTAACAGTTTGCGCTACAAAAGAGAGAATATTTATCAGAAACGGTATAACCCAAGTTGCTACCTACAAGATTTTAGGCATATAGGGACCTCTTTTTCCTTGAAAAGGTTGCTCATCCGCAGGGGTTTATAGCGTATCCTGTTAGGTTGTGCACAGTCTTTTGCATAGGAGACCAACAGTTTCCTATGTTACCTAATGGCAACTTGCGTTAACTTAATGGTATGGAATACTATCAAAAATCTCATTTTTTCTCAAGATTTTAAAGTGAAATAAAGTCAATGATAACAAGGGTTAAAGCCGAGTTTTATCAAGGCATTATATTTTACAATTAGATAATTATAAAGCAGTATCCTAATCTAACTTTTTGAGATTATCTCTATTTTTCGGGAAAGGTCCTTCATGATTTGGGCATGCCAAGCAAATAATTTTCCTCTACTAAAAAAATAAAGTGAAGTCAAATCGCACCAGCAACTAACGTCAAATCAAGGATATCAACAATACCATCTCCATTAACATCCGCGATATTCTGTCCTGTTTTTCCAAAATGCGTTGAAATGAGTGTGAGGTCTTGGATGTTCACAACACCATCTCCGTTAACGTCCTCTTGCTTCCGTGCCTGTGCCGATGCATCTCCCTGAACGAGCATTACAAATTCCGAGAGTGCTGCTTCATCTTGAATCAAAGTTTGGAAGTCTGGATCTTTGAAAAAATTTCCGATTTCGGGCGTGTCTTTAATATAATTTACAGACTCGGCATCTACGTCGAAGGCCCTGAGGAGTTCTGGATTATCAACCATAATCTCAATGAATTCGGGGGTCAAGCGCGTCCGATTTTCGGGTCTCTCCAGCCACTTCAGGATATTCGGCAGCACGCTTTGAATTTCCGGTTGTTGAAAGGTTTGTCCGTACCTATCAAACATTTGTGTTGCGAGTGTAACCCTTGGATAATCAGTCAATCTGGGTTCATCGTTTGTAGGGAGAGTTGTCGTGAAATTCGAGGCACTCAGATAAATTTCAAAGAACATTCCCCAATTCCGCTGATTGTCAGTGACTTTGACCAAAAGGAGATTATCCCCGGCGTTTAGATTAACACGAAACAGGTCCTGAATTCCTGTTGTGCCTCTGTCAACATCGTTTACATGTACGACTTCGCCATTGAGCCAGATTTTGACGGCATCATCGCTTCCGACCCCCATCCGAACATTTCCCTGATTGCGAGGTGAGACAACGTTAATCAGGGCATACGCCGTGTGGTAGTCCAAATTCCGATCTGCACTCAGTCCTATCTCATTGACGACTTCGTTAACATTGTTAGAATAACATCCGAAAACCCAGAATAAGCAATTGACAGTAGGTCGGATACGTCCGCGTGTCCACCGAAATTGTCCCAAGGTATCATGTTCATTTATGCCGTGTTCAGCAACATAGCGCTCGGTAATTGCGCCCTGGCTGTTTATAGCGAGATAGTCAGTATTAATATTCGCCCCCTTCGTGATCATCCAGAGCCAAGGCCCCTCTATGTAAGCCGTTACCGGAGCGCAGAGGGTGCCTGTAAGCAAAATTGCTACTAAATAACACAATATCCATTTCGACCTAACAATATCCAAACCCATTAATATTACTCCTTCAGCCATTAATTACGGCCAACTGATAGCCAAGGGCTAACAAGCAATCTAATACAAAATTAGATGACACGAAATCCGAACTTTGGTATAATTCGGGAACGCTATTCTATCAAAAAATTGGATGTTTATGACAAAAAAGGACACGTCTATGAAATTCAAACGTGAAGAAATTTTAGCACAATTGCGTAACAATATCGACGCTGGCAAACCCATTATCGGGGCAGGTGCTGGTACAGGTATCTCTGCAAAATGCGAGGCAGCTGGCGGGATTGACCTGATTATTATCTACAACTCTGGCAGATTCAGAATGGCGGGGAGAGGCTCCCTCGCTGGCATGATGCCCTACGGCGACGCAAACCAGATTGTTGTTGAGATGGCGAGCGAGGTACTACCGGTCGTCCCAGATACGCCCGTCCTCGCTGGGGTCTGTGGCACTGACCCATTTCGCCTGATGGATGTCTTCTTAAAACAGATAGATGCGATCGGGTTTTCTGGAGTTCAGAACTTCCCGACAGTAGGACTGATTGATGGGACGTTCCGTCAACTGCTTGAGGAAACCGATATGGGATATGGCCCTGAGGTGGAAATGATTCGGACGGCACATCAAATGGGGATGCTCACCACGCCTTACGCCTTCAACGAAACTGAAGCAGAGCAGATGGCAGATGCCGGGGCGGATATCCTCGTCGCACACATGGGGCTGACGACGAAAGGCTCTATCGGTGCACAAACTGCTTTCACACTTGAGGATGCGGCGGAACGGGTGCAAGCCATCCACGACGCAGCGAAACGGGTCAATCCAGAGATTCTCGTCATCTGTCACGGCGGTCCTATCGCTGAGCCGGAAGACGCGACATACGTTCTGGAAAACACCGAAGGAGTTGTCGGGTTTTACGGGGCATCGAGTGCTGAACGTCTCCCGACGGAGCGCGCGATTACGGCACAAATCGAGGCTTTCAAACAGATTCGGTTGTAGAACAGCAGTCAGTAAACTGCTAAAAGTGAGCGTAGCGAATGCCTTAACTGCCAAGAGCCAATTACTGTGTCAGATAGTTTTCGTTGACATAACGCGTAATTATCTCAATTTCTTCCTCTTCGAGGTAGAGTCCGTGCTCTATCATTCGAGCGATAACTTCGGTTGTCTCCTCCTCAGAACGAGGTGGATAATCTTCAACATCGGTGATGGGATGGCATTGCGAGCATTTATCCTCAAAGAGCACTCTCGCTTCTGTTTCATCGTAAGCGACTGCTGGTATACCTGTTGTCGCTTCCGCCTCCATAGCGACAGTTGCAATTTGGACAGCCGCTTTCGCTTCAACTGCGCGCATCTCTTCTTGTCGCTGTTCCCGCACCGAAACTTGGATATCCGGCGTAATCGCGATGAGATACGCCGAGACAGTCCACTCCTCTTCCTGATGAATCGGCTCCCCAATCATCGGTTTTATCGCCATACGATTGACAAGACGCACCCAGTCTGTCGGTGTGCGCGGTTTTGCAAGAATAGTGCGTAAATCGTGGCAGACGACACACTTGCCCTGTAAGACATGTTGTCCGTCCCGCAATTTCCGCTTCGAGGCGAGTTGATCAAGCGGTGCTTCTGGTGGCAATCCGGCGTTTTCAAGTAATTTTCGGGTTCGCGCGATGCCTTCTTCGCTAAATGCCCCAGTCTGTGTCCGCAACGCTGCCTCACGAAACGTGAAGGGCACCGACAATCCGATTAACAGATAGGTACAAATCAGCAGACACGTGCCAATATAGGGCATAGATTCCTCAAAATGTCGGAAAAATCGGAGGATAGCAATCTTGACGAGAATCAACACACCAATTGTAATACCGAGCATTAAGTGTGCAACGGTGCGCGGCGGGAGTTCGACTTGGTAGTTCCACAAACGCGGCACCATGTGCCACATCATAAACACATAAAGGATCGCATACGCATAACCGATGAGTCGATGGAGCAGCATCAATGAAGGTGGTGCCTCACTGGTATGTGTCTCTTTATCGAACGGGTAGCCCCATAACTTAAACATCAAAAAAACAGAGGCATTCGCGAGTCCTAAAAAAATTAGACCCAAGATTGCACTCGTTGAAGTAGACATATCGAATATTCCTTTTTTAAAGCTGACACCAAGCGTGTAATAAGGTTTTGCGCGGCGTTGTGGGTGACACTCCCAGAACCGCACTGTGCCGTTGTTGCAGTGCTCCGGGCTTTGGCTGAGGTTGGAATCACACCTACATTTCTAATACAGGACGATTTAAACGAGAATGATAGGGTGGCTCCATCACGGCGCGCTGACGTTCGTTTGCCCACTCTGGTACGGGATAGGCGGGAACATACGCCATATTGCCTGCTGTGTAGCGCGTTAAAATCGAGCGTCTCGGATGCTCGGCAGTCCACGGCAGCGTTCCGTGCGTCACTGCTTCCGTGAAAATGACTACATCGCCAGCATCACAAACGAGCTGCCGGATATGCTCTTGGTGTTTCTGGTAGAGTCGCATCTCCCGAGGACAGGGATAGTTGCTCTTATGGCTCCCTGGAATTACGATTAACCCACCTGCTCCCGGCGGCACGTCCGTTAACTGGAACGTGACAACAGTCAAACCGTTGTGCATGCGTCCATCCCGAAAGATATAATACTGGTTTGGGTCAAACCCGGGTCCAGAGGAGCCATGAAAAGTATGCCCCTCCGCCCCCTTGTCCATTGAAAGTAGGAACATCTGATGATCCATCCGAAACCCTTTGCCCAATATTACATTCAGATAAGGGATGAGCGTCGGGTGTGCGAGCATGTGTCGGAAGGGGTTGCACCACGGTTCTTCCCAGTGGAGCATACCGCCAAGTTCGCCTCTCCCTTGCTCACCTTTTAATTCCGGGGAACCGCCATCAAGTGCCTGATCGCGGGAACGGACACGCCCCTGATTACTGTGTTTCTCAATCGCTGCGTTGGCGAGGGCGACCTCTTCGGGTGTGAGTACATTCTTGATAACAAGGTAACCGTTTAGATCAAACAGATATTTTTCGTCAGCGTTCATTTTCGATTTCCTCCACCTTGTTTTGCGGCACAACGGCGTGTGCCTACTACCTTAAACAGCGTAAGCGACGGAACCGTCGTCACGCAAAGGTGTTGTGCCAGTATTCATCGGTTGATAAGGGGTCTTCTCGATTAAACTATCGTCCAATTCAATACCTAAACCGGGAGCTTCAGGGATCGGAATATAACCACCCTCTCGCTGATACGCTACTTTATAGACAGCGAATTTCTCAGATTCATCTGCCTTCGTATATTCTTGTGTGATGAAGTTCGGGATACTCGTATCTAAATGCAGCGACGCAGCAGTAATGAGCGGTCCCAAGAAGTTATGTGTAACAACTGCGCTGTGATATGCCTCAGCAAGCGCGGCGATTTTTTTACACTGTGTTATACCCCCTGCCAGACCGAGGTCCGGACGCACGTATTGCGGTCCACCCGCTTCAAGGAGTTCACGGAATTCCCAGATACTGACATTGCGTTCGCCGACAGCAAGGGGTGTTGTCATCCGTTTCGCTAATTCCGCTTGCGTTGCGATGGTATCTATCTGAATCGGGTCTTCAATGAAGTAGAGATTAAAGGGTACCAACGCCGATTCTAAGACGATACTATTCATCGGTGTCAGTTTCCGATGTACCTCGACGATCAGATCAAGGTCGGGTCCACCGCCCTCACGCGCAGCGGCAACAATATCGCGTGCTGTCTTGACGAGCCGATCAACTGTCATGTCCTGGAACCCACCAACCAGCGGGTCAAATTTGAGTGCCGTGAACCCCTCTTCAACGGCGGCTTTCGCTGCCTCATACATTGTTTCTGGTGTGCTTCCGCCACCGAGGAGGTGCAGCCGGATTTTGTCACGGCAATTTCCACCTAACAGTTCCCAGATGGGTACACCGAAATGTTTGCCTTTGATGTCCCATAAGGCGATGTCCACCGCACTGATTGCACCGCTTAGCGCGGTTCCACGGAACGGCCCCATGCGGTAGAGGTATTGCCAATGATGCTCAATTCGCAATGGATTCTGACCGATGAGGTATTTCTTAAACGTGTTCACGATGCTATCAACAGCCTCTGGGTAACCCCAGCAGGCAGTCTGTCCAACCCCGCTGATACCCGTATCCGTATGAATCCGAATCACATAGCCGTTCCCAATGAAAAACGACTCAATTTTATCAATTTTCATATATCTCTCCAATTAGAAGTGCCTTAACTTAATCGGTTGCATTGTATCAGAAGCACGCGAATTTGACAACAGACTTTTGCACCCGCCATAATTGTAATTCGATGGGTTGACACAAATTCGTGCGCATGTTAATATAATGGCAAGTTTCGGAAATTCGCAATTGCACACTTCAACGAGGAGACACATTATGGCGATGTATCGAACTGGGATCGTTGGCGGAAGACGGGGTGTACACCACGCACGACGTTATGAAGGCATCGAAAATATGAAGGTAATTGCCATCTGTGAGATTGACGAGGAACGGCTACAAACAGCAGTGGAAGAGCTCAACATTCCGGGGTATACAGATTACGTCGAGATGTTGGAAAAAGAAAAACCTGATATTGTCCATGCCGTAACAGAGCCGACGGTGCCACGACATATCTGGGTAGAGCCTGCAGCCGAAGCCGGGGTCCAAGCGTTGGTGATAGAGAAACCGCTTGCACTCAGACCCAGCGAAGCAGAGGCACTCGCCGCCGCACACGAGAAAACGGGGTTGAAGATTATCGTCAACCACCAACGGCGGTATCTACCTTTCGCCGAGAAACTCCTGGAGTTCTTTGAGAACGATAGCCTCGGCGATATACACTTCATCCGTGCCTGTACCGAAGGCGACATCACCGATATGGATACCCATCTAATGGATGTCGTGCTTTTCGCCCTTAAAGACATCCCGATTACACACGTCTGGGGTGCCGTTCAGGGAGCAGAAACCTATCATATTCCGTATCGGCAATGCCCTGAAGATTTAATGGCGATTTATACATTTGAGAACGGCGCGCGCGTCCACTTTGAATCGGCGCGGACAGCGTTCGGAACCATTGATTTCCCCGGCAGTAATCCCCGGTGCAACCTCGATTTTTGGGGAACGAAAGGACGGATGTGGTGGCGAGAAAACGGCTCATGGGGATACCAATTTGACGGTATGGCAGAACACTTTGTCGAGAAAACCCACTTCGGTGAAGACGACAAATTCGGACAACGGGACTTTACGCAAGCTATCGCGACGTGGCTGGATGATGAAAATCAACCGCACCGGAACAGATTAGAGTTTGCATTGCTCGGTTTCGACCTAATTATGGCGGCGTATCGTTCTGCACTCATCGGCGAGCGGATCGCGTGGCCCCCGAAACTCAGCGATGAAGAGTGGGTGGCACTCAAAAACAGGATCGTCGGTGCCTAAAGTCATAGTACCGACAATCTGTTCAAACAAACCGCAAGGAACATAAAAAAATATGCTCAACCAAACCCAAGTGGACACATTTCGGAAAAAAGGGTTTCTCCTCGGAAACCGCGTCTTAAGTGATGAACAAGTTGACGAATTGCGCTCGGAGTTGGCGCGCGTCATTGATAATTACGAAAAACCTGAGGTTCCACAGCCGGTCCGCATTGCGAACCTCGGTGGTAAAGAAGAGAGTCCGGTTTGGCAAATCGTTAATATTTGGGAGGCGAGTTCTGCCTACCACCGACTCGTTCACAACCCGGTCATTGTCGAAGAGATTGGACAACTGACAGCGGCAACAGAGTTGCGCGTCTGGCACGACCAGATCCAATACAAACCGCCACAAGTCGGTGGCGTGAACCGTTGGCATCAGGATTCGCCGTTGTGGGGGATTCTCATGCCGAAAACGAGTCAAGTAACGGCTTGGGTTGCGTTGGACGATGTCGATGAAAGCAACGGGTGCATGCGTATGGTTCCCGGCTCTTATCATTGGGGCAGCCAGATGCCGTTTCTGCGTGAGGTCGAGGACATCGATTCATTGCCGGACGACTTTGAGGGGAAAGCATTAGAGATCGAACTCTGCCCTGTGTCAAAGGGACATGTCCATTATCATCACGCCTTAACGTGGCACGGTTCGCATGACAACACCAGCAGCGATCCGCGGCGCGCGATTGCGGTGCATTATATGACGAGCGAAACCATCTATGACGAAAGTGGTAGCCACATCATGAAACGTTTCGTTACTATCAAGGATGGCAATAAATTAGCAGGGCACCATTTTCCACTTGTGATGGATGCCGGAAAGCCGACGCAGCCTAACATATAAGTTTTTTTAGAGGAGTGAAGAGATATGCTCAACCAAACCCAGGTTGACACATTTCGTGAGAAAGGTTTCCTTCTTGGAAGCCGTGTTTTAAGCGATGAACAGGTTGAGGAACTCCGGTCAGAACTGACACGCGTGATTGATGATTACGAAAAAGTCGATATTCCGCAGCCCGTGCACATCGTCAATCTTGGTGGCAGGGAAGAGAGTCCGGTTTGGCAAATCGTTAATATTTGGGAGGCGAGTTCTGCCTATCACCGACTCGTTCACAATCCCGTCATTGTGGAAGAAATTGGACAACTAACAGCAGCAACAGAGTTACGCGTCTGGCACGACCAAATCCAATACAAACCCGCGAAAGTCGGGGGTGTCAATATGTGGCATCAAGATTCGCCGTATTGGCCAATTCTTATGCCAAAAACGAGTCAGGTAACGGCTTGGGTTGCGTTGGATGATGTTGATGAAAGCAACGGGTGTATGCGCATGGTCCCCGGCTCCTATCACTGGGGTAACCAGATCCCATTTCTGCATTCCATCAAAGACATCCACTCAATGCCGGCCCACTTTGAAGATAACGAATTAGAGGTGGAGCTCTGTCCTGTCCCGAAAGGGTATGTCCATTACCATCACTCCCTAACGTGGCACGGTTCGCATGACAACACGAGTGGAAATCCGCGCCGTGCGATTGCGGTGCATTACATGACAGGCGAAACGCAGTACGATGCCAACGGGAACCACGTTATGAAACCCTTCGTCACCGTCAACGATGGTGATAAATTGGCAGGCGATCACTTTCCGCTTGTAATGAATGCGGGAACGCCCACAACCTCAAATTGAGAAAAAACCTACTTTAGATGATAAGCCGTTTTTTATCTCATAGTCTTAAGAGCATATAAGTCCAACCAATGGGAGGGCTGGATATACGGAGCAGACCACTCCCGAAAAACCAGCCTTATCGAACCGCAAGAAAAATTAGAAAACCAGAGCGCGTAAGCCCAAGCATCGCGCCGGGCTGGATATACGGAGAAGATCGCTTCCGAAAAACCAGTCTTATCGAACCGCAAGGAAAATTAGAAATATGAAAGTTGTTGATGCAGTTGCCAAAGTCCTTAAAGCCGAAGGGGTAGAGTACCTATTCGCCTATCCTGTCAACCCGATAATCGAGGCAGCAGCGAAATTAGACATCCGTCCGATTATCGTCAGACAGGAACGGATTGGACTTCACATGGCAGACGCAATGAGCCGAATGACTTCCGGGGAAAAGATTGGCGTATTCTGTATGCAGAGCGGACCCGGTTCCGAAAATGCGTTCGGTGGTGTCGCGCAAGCCTACGGTGACTCTGCTCCGATTGTGGTTTTGCCGGGTGGTTATTCCCGAAGTATCACACAGATTCAACCGAATTTCAACTCCGCCTTGAACTATCGGCACGTAACGAAGTCGTGCGAGCAAGTGACAATGCCCGAAGCTGTCCCGGAAGCCATGCGCCGAGCCTTTACGCAAGTTAGGAACGGCAGACCGCGCCCTGCGCTTGTTGAGTTCCCCTCAGATCTATTTAATGAGGAAATTTCAGATTCTTTTGATCCAAAACCGGTACCTACAGTTCGCTACGGACCGGATAGCGCGTCAATTGAAGCCGCTGCAGCGGCACTACTCGATGCCGAGTGTCCTGTCCTTTACGCCGGACAAGGTGTCCACTACGCTCAAGCGTGGGACTCCCTGAAAGAATTAGCCGAGTTGCTCAGTGCCCCTGTGACAACGAGTTTAGGTGGTAAAAGTGCGTTTCCTGAAAATCATCCGTTAGCATTGGGTTCCGGTGGGCGCGCGATTCCGAAACCGGTGCATCACTTCCTCCAAAAAACGGACCTGATACTCGGTATCGGATGCAGCTTCACGCGGACGGGTTTTGGTGTCAGGATTCCTGAAGGCAAACGTGTCATTCATGCCACATTAGACCCAGCAGATATCAATAAAGACGTTCCTGTTGAAACCGCCCTCGTTGGCGATGCCGGTTTAATTTTAGACGGCTTGGTAGAAGCCGTCCGAGACCGTACCAATGGCACATCTGAGAGTCGTGGGGATGCTGTTAAGCAAGAAATTAGTGCAGTTAAAGCCGAATGGCTCGAACAGTGGCAGTCTAAACTGACCTCCGATGAAGTGCCGATGACCCCCTATCGCGTCATCCGAGACCTACTGCAAACTGTCGATGTCGAAAACACGATTATCACACACGATGCGGGGAGTCCACGCGATCAGATGTCACCGTTCTGGCAGTCGGTTGCACCGCTGACCTATATCGGGTGGGGCAAAACGACGCAGCTCGGCTATGGTTTGGGTCTCGCGATGGGTGCAAAATTGGCGAGACCGGATCATCTCTGTGTTAACGTCTGGGGTGATGCCGCTATCGGCTTTACAGGTATGGATTTCGAGACTGCTGTGCGTGAGAGAATCCCGATTTTATCGGTGCTTTTCAACAATTTCTCTATGGCGATTGAGATTCCGATTATGCCTGTCTCCACTGAAAAATTCCGTAGTACAGACATCTCTGGGCACTACGCGGATATGGCGAAGGCGTTCGGTGGCTACGGTGAACGGGTTGAGACACCGGATCAGATTATTCCGGCTATCCAACGCGGGATCCAGAAAACACAGGAGGGCGTACCCGCACTCCTTGAGTTTATCACCGCAAAAGAAATTCAGATTTCGAGTTTCTAAAAGGAGTTCACCCATTATGAAATCCATTATCACGGTTCTTGCTGTCATCGCTTTGAGTCTTAGTGTTAATTCATGGGCATTAAATGATGACGAGGCACTGATGTTGTATTTCACTTTTGATGAAGACAATGGTGGCACAGTTAAAGATGTGAGCGGAAATAACATCGAAGGCTCGCTTGAAGGTGCAGTCTGGTCGAAAGATGGTAAAATAGGCGGTGCTGTCCATCTTGAAAACGACCAGCAGTTTGTAGAGGTTGACGCGGTTCCCGAACTCGACATCACCGATGAACTGACAATTCAGGCGTGGTTTTTCCCTGAAGAATCCCAAGGCGATTCTAATTTGATGGGACGCAGGAGTGGAGCAAACGTCGGTGGTTATTGCCTCCAATGGAGCGCGCAGTTTACGGGTGCTCCGCAAATTGAGACGTGGATTAACATCGGGGGTTGGCAAGGCTCTCGGAACAAACAGACCATTAAGCCGGGATTGGAGGAATGGCATCATGTCTCTTCTACTTTCGATGGCGATATGATTCGCCAATATATTGACGGCAAATTGGATGTCGAATTCGCGCCACCGAAGGGTAAAATTAATAGTATCGAGGTGGTGTTCCGTATCGGCAAAGCACAAACCGGATTGCCCGGTATGGTTGGCTTGGTCGATGAGGTTGCCATTTACAACCGCGCCCTTTCCGTTGATGAAATTAATCAGGATATGGAAAACGGCGTTTTCTTTGCTGTCTCTCCTAATGACAAACTCGCTACAACGTGGGGTAAGTTAAAGTTGTAAAGTTGAAAGTGTAACTAAAGTTGAAAGTTGTTAAGAGGTCTATAATGCCCCAAAAGTCTCTTACAACTTTGAAATTGTAAACTTTTGATTTCTGACTATGAGGAGGAACACTGATGAGAACCCAGATTCTTATGATACTATGCGTTTCTCTAAGTCTATTTCTCTGTTTCGCTGGTTACGGTGCAGGTGGAAAGGGAAACGTGAAACAACACGGCGAGACGTTATACGTCTGGCATTTCGATGAAGGCAAAGGGAATAAAACGGAAGATGAAACTGCCGGTTTGGTCGGTGAATTTACTGGCGACATAAAATGGGCTGAAGGCATCTCAGGGAGTGCCGTGGAAATGGCTGGCGAGGTCGGTAAAGCGGATTTCATAGAGGTCGCACACTCCGATGAGATTGATATTGATGAAGCCATTACAATGATGGCGTGGGTTTATCCTGAAGAACTACCGGGGGGTGGACAGGAAAACAAATTCACCATCTTCTACAAAAACACCTATTATCTGCAAATTGAACCGGGTGAAGGAAAACTTGCCTACTATTTCTACGAGACCAGTAATCCTGGTTACCATATTTCTGATGGTAAAATAAAGGCGAAAGAGTGGAGCCATGTTGCTGTCGTCTGGGATGGCAGCAAAGCCGGTTTCTATATCAATGGAGAATCCGATGGCACGTCTATTGCACAGAAGGGACCTGGTTTGAGTCGAGCGGATAAATCTTTACGCTTCGGCGGCGAGAATAATGGGTGTTGCCCGCGTTTCTTTCAAGGACGCATTGATGAGTTGATGTTAGCCAACTATGCGCTTTCTAAAGCGGACCTCCAGAAAATTATCAACGACACGCTTGATGTTTCTGCGCGTGGTAAGTTGGCAACAATGTGGGGGAATTTGAAGAAACAGTTTTAATTTATTGAACCTGAGCATTGTTCCACTTCGTTTCACGATGGTTTTTGGAAAAATAGAGAACATGTTTTAGGTTTGGAAAGGTCACCGATTTTACCGGTGCAATCAAGATGGGTGGGACTTCATTCTCGCCCATTTTTCGTTGCAAATAGGTAGGAATGCCCGTATAATTGGTTTATAGTGAGACCCATAATTAACTTTACAGTGGCGAGGTTAGGAAACCTCGCCAGCGGCGAAGGAGATCTCAAATCGGCGTGTGCAGATATTTTCGGGCTTTACTATAAAATTGTGGGTAGAAAAACATGGAATTTAATGGAGTTCAGAGACTATCCCTTTAAGAGCGTTCTCTTGCTCTGCAAGAGCCTTGAGTTCTGGGTTCAGGTCTACTGCTTGTATGAGGGAGTTTACCGCCATTTGTGACGCCCCCTCTAACGCATAAGCGCACGCAAGGTTGTAGTGGAGTAAGGCAGCTTTTGGGAAAGTTTGAAGGGCATGTAGGCACGATACACGGGCATCGGCAGGCAAATTCTGCTGGAGATACGCAGTTGTAAGGTTGATGTATCCTTCGACGATATCGGGTGCCATCTCAATCACTTTTTTAAAGTTCGCAACCGCTTCAGTGTATGCTTCGACATACAGATACGCCTGTCCAAGGTTGTTGTAAACGGAAGGTTCGTTGGCAAAGAAAATCGTACGGGTCTTATTCTTGATTGCTTTCTGATACGCTTCAATCGCCTGCGCGGCTTCGCCGTTGCGCATCAGAAAAGTTGCCTTCCGATAGTGGTCGTTAAACTGTGTTTGGTGATGCCAGATCCAAAGGAACAACACTGTTACTGCAAGGCAAAACGTCATACAGACAATTCTAAAAACTTTATTGCCGGGGGTCTGTTCCGCTTCCTCTGTCGGTGGACTTTCTGGAATTTGGTTCTCGTTGGAAGTCATAATTCTTTATTTGAACATGCCTGCTACGGCACACGGAGTGTGCCTACTACTTTTAAAGGAATACACAAAATATGAAAACATACGGATTTGGTATTATCGGATGTGGAATGATTTCAGATTTCCACTCCGCTGCAATTTCTGAATTAGAACACGGTCAACTCGTTGCAGTTAGTTCGCGAAATGCCGAGAACGCCAAACGGCTCACTGACCGATACAATGTTGACAGTTACGCCGATTATACAGAGATGCTTAAACGCGATGACCTGGACATCGTTTGCATTTGTACACCAAGCGGTGCACATTTGGATCCCGCGGTTGCCGCAGCAGAAGCCGGTAAACACGTCATCGTTGAAAAACCGCTGGAAATCACCTTGCCACGGTGCGATGAGATCATCGAAGCGTGTGATGCAGCAGGCGTTCGGTTGTGCGCTATCTTTAATTCGCGTTTCACAGAAAGCACGCAGCTTGTTAAATCCATAATTGAGAGTGGGCGGTTCGGCAAACTCACCTTAGGCGATGCCTACATCAAATGGTACCGTTCCCAAGAATATTACGACAGCGGCGGTTGGCGCGGCACGTGGGATCTTGATGGCGGTGGCGCGCTTATGAACCAATCCATTCACGCCATCGACCTGCTCCAGTATTTCATGGGACCCGTCAAATCCGTCCAAGCCTTTACCGATACACTGGCACATGAACGCATAGAGGTCGAAGATGCTGCGGTTGCTGCACTTCGGTTTGAGAACGGTGCTCTCGGTGTCATCGAAGGCACAACCGCTGCTTACCCGGGTATGCTTAAGAAAACCGAAATTTCCGGCACACACGGGACTGTCGTCTTAGCCGAAGAGGACATCGTGACTTGGGAATTTGATCCAGAACTCCCCGAAGATGCGGAGATCCGAGAGAAATTCGCACAAAGAACGGATACCGGTGGCGGTGCCTCCGATCCACGTGCTATTAATCACGACAACCACCGTCGGCAGATGGAAAATCTCATCAACGGACTTGAGAACGATGCCTCGCACCTCGTTGATGGACGCGAGGGACGTAAAGCGGTTGAAATTATTCTCGCTATTTACCAATCCAGTCGCGAGGGACGCATCGTTGAATTACCGTTGTGATATGGGTTATGAGTTATAAGGTAAGAGGTTTTCTGTAACAACTGACCCAACGTTGGGATACGAATCAAATTGGATTGTTACCAGTGACCTCTTAACTAACAACGCTTCTACGATTCGTAGTCAAAGACAATCTTAACCGCTTCATGCTTTCGGTTCAGTGCCATTTCAAATCCGAGTTGTGCTTCCGTGAAAGGGAGATGATGCGTAATAATCGGTGAAACATCAATGCGACCTTGCGCAATCATATCCATCGCCAATGGGAAGTCGTTCGGTGCATCTGGTCCGACGGATCCGATAAAGTTGATATTTTTTCGGAAGAAATCCGCGAAGTGGAAATCGTAAACTAAGTCATCCGGCACACCGAAGGCAAGAAGCGTTCCGCCGCGTTTTAGCAATTGGAGACAGTCGTTGATAGTTTCCGTCTGGTGCCCAACGACCTCAATCACCAGATCCGCCATCCTCCCTTCCGTAATCTCCTCTACAGCAGCGACGGGATCTTGCTCGTCAGCGTTAATCGTGTGTGTCGCACGCATCTTCTTAGCAACAGAAAGTCGGAAGTCAACAAGATCGGTGGTAATCACGGTGCGCGCACCGAGGTTGCTCAATGTATGTGTAAAGAGGAGTCCCATCGGTCCCTGCCCGACAACAACCGTATCAAGGTTGAGAAGATTCGGGAGCTTTCGACACGCCCAAACGACGGTGCCAAGCGGTTGAGACATCAGAATGCAGTCTTTTCGCGGAAAATCTGTCAACGGCATCGTGACACTTTCATCCGATAAAAAATATTCCGAAAGTCCACCGATGTAACGTGGCAACGCCAAGACTTCGTCCCCGGGTTTGAATCTATCCGATTTACTGTCTGTAACAATACCAATTGCCTCGTGAATTGAAAGTCCCGGCTGAAGCGGATAACTGTCCGCTGGATGCTCAAGAACAAAGGACGGCATATCCGTGCCGCAGATGGCACTATGAGCAGTTTTTATCATCATTGTGCCGTCGGGATAATCGGCGAGATTCGGCTGTTCTATGTCAACAATCTCAATCTGATGTGGTGCGACAATTTGCCCAGCTCTCATATTCTATATTTATCTCCTTATCGGTTAGATAACGCGTTCAAAACGTGTTTATGAAGTTTTCCGTTAGTTGCGACAATCCCTCGATTTTCATGCATCCGTTTGCCTGTCAAAAAATTAAGGGGCGCACCGTTGGCATCTGTAACCGTCCCACCTGCTTCCTGAACGACAATCACCCCTGCAGCGTGGTCCCAGATACACTCGCGGTAATCCGGGTATGCGGGGTTGGGTAGACGGATATAGAGAGACGCTTCGCCACGGGCAACAACGCCATATTTCGCTTGACTGTCCATCCGAACAGGCGATTCTGTAATTCCGAGTGCTTCCGCAATTTTGCTGTGTGCATCGCTATCCCCGTGTGTGGACTCAACACTTTCAGCAAAGCGATGTACCTCCTCCGATACATAGACTTGCTTTAAAAACGCCCCTGTCGTTGTATAGAGTGACGTGCCTTCACCGCGCGCCGCAACAAAAAGCCCTCCACGTTCAGCGTTTACAGCACCCAATCGGTATGGCAAGTTAGGACAGCCCAACACACCGAGTTGTACAACCCCATCAACAATATAAGCCAAAGCGATTGCGTACTGATCACGGCGAAGAAAGCCTTTCGTGCCGTCAATCGGATCCAGCGTCCAGAAGCGTTGTCCAACTTCGCCGCTTCCGCGGTCAATCCACTCACAAACAGTATCCATCGAAATTGTTTCTTTTTTCAAGCGGTTCACATAATCCGTGACGCGTTCTAAAAGTGTCGTGTTCTCTTTAAGTGCCTGCGCGTCTTCTTCAGCGACAATAACATCATCAGGAAAAGCATCTCTGATCGCTTTGCATATCAGTGCCTGTGAGCCAAAATCAGCGACGGTTACAGGGCTTCGGTCAACTTTTTGAATCGCATCGGTCGATACCATCTCGGCTTGCACCTGTTCACAGAGCTGCATCGCCTTCAGCACGGCATCTATAGCAACTTGTTTCTTTAATGACATTCTTCCTCTTTTTTCCGAGTTATCAGTTGTTCGTTGTTGGTTGTTGATGCAGAAGGTTGTCTGTTAAAAAAGTGTCAGTTTCGGCAGTTCCTCAGATTCGCGTAACTTCCGCTTCGCCGCGGCGATATCGTCAACGACGGTCTGTTGGACGATTTCAAAATTCTCGCCTTCCTGTCTCAGGACATAAGCCGGGTTAAAGGTCGCCATCGCGAAGGGGGCATATAACGTATCCGTAAACCAGACCCCGCGTTCCTCGGTAATACGGAAACTTCGATGAATAAGTGCCTTTGCAGCGGGTGCGCCCATACACAAAATCACCGAAGGTTGTATGAAGGTCAATTCTCCATCAAGCCACTTGGAGCAGGCTTTAATTTCAGACGCTTTCGGCGGTCGGTTTCTTAGCACACCATCTTTAAGGCTTGCCGCTCGACACTTAATGATATTTGTCAGCCAGATTTGGCTGCGTGTTAAGTCGTTTGCAGCGAGGACTTCATCAAGCAAATCCCCAGCAGGCCCCGAAAATGGAAGGGTTGTCCGATTATCAGCAGCGGATGGTCCTTCAGCGACAATCACCAATTGTGCGGAGGCACTTCCGTTACCAAAGACAACATTCGTACGCGTCTTTGACAAATCACATGCCGTACAAACGCTTGCTTGTGTTTTGAGGGTTTGCAGCTGCGTCTGAATAGTACTCACATTTCCATCCTTCTATGAAGAGCCACCAGAGGTCTTAGTAAATTGGATACTCGCTTGCACGAGTTTGTCCGGTTGCGTTTTCGCAAACGTTAACTGACAAATCGGAGCGTCCCACTTATATTGATAATCGCTCCCGTAAGTCGCTACCCCGACCGGTAAATACCCATCCGGCACATGAATAAAGCAGGTGCTATCTACCTGCCTAAGTGGCTGGCAGACGAGCAGGTAGTTTTGGCTGTGATCATCCCACCCTGCAGATAGAATCTCAACTGCTCCTTGGGCATAGTGCATATCAGTTGCAAGGAGTTGTGGGGTGCTTTGCTCCTCACGAAAACAGAGCAGCTTGACAGAACGCGGCGGGATATTAAGTAAATCCAAACTATGTGAAATCTTGCCGAGGTACTGACGCATCCAAAAATCGTGAACGAGATACTCTTTGGATTCACCAAGCCCAAGGACATCAAGTTCAAAGTAAGCATCATCTTCGTGGTCATTCCAATTGAAGACTGCCACAAGGTGCCACGCCTCGCTCGGTGTCGAAATCGGTAGGCTCCAGATTCGCGGGAAGGGTTCATCATAAAGATCCACCGGTTTAGCAGCGTTCCCCAAGAGCGGGAAGATCCGCGCTAAATCCGCCGCCCGCGACGCAGTAAGCGCAGTTAATCGGTCGCTGCAGAAGACAGCCCCACCGCTCAACGCTGCCGCTGTCATCTCCACAATCGCCTCATTGACAGGTCTCGGTTCATCAACAGCCAGTTCGCCGAAGACGTGTTGCCAAAGAAAATTATGCTCTCGGATATGCGATGCATATCTGCTCAAACGGTGCTTTGTCCCTCGTGGGTGGTGCCACGGATCATTGGTGCGGTTTGAAGTGGCCATACTCGAAAACGGAGGGTTGAGAAGCGGCGCGTTCAATGAAATATTCCCAAGGCACGGTCCCGTGACAGCATTGTATCCAGCAAGAAGGACTTCCTTATCAGTAGACGTGTTTTCCGAACGTGCTTCTTTAATAGCATCCGTCAGTAACTCTCCAGCAAGACGATAGAGTTGAACAGGTGTAAGGGTTTTATCGTGCCAGTGCAAGTTGTGTTCACTGTTAGTAAGCACTGTCGTATACGCTGTGAAATCTACATTGATGAGTGAGCATCCATATTCGTTGACTATCTGTTTAATCTGTTTACAGATATGTTGCCGGACTTCAGGATGGGAAACATCCAGGAGTGCGACTTCGGTACTTCCTTCCGACAGATGCGTTGTGATGGGTTTGTAGCTATTACGTTCCGAGTGCCGCCGCGACTTTCTTCTTCCAGTTCGAGCCACGACCGCTTCTTGTATGCAGTAATCCGGGTGTTTCTGGACAAGTTCCGAATCAGGCACTGCGCAAAAAGGGTTGATCCGAACTGCTGTCCTAAACCCTTTTGTTTCGATGTGGCAGAGAACGGCTCGCAGATTGTCGGAAACTGTTTGTGCTTCTGGATCCTCCCCATCCAGTACATAAGTCCCAAATCGCGATGCTAATCCAGGGTCTAATTGAATATAATTTATCCCTCCAGGGAAGTTTGGTTGAAAGAACCGGTTTTCCGTGAGTTCGTCGGTTTGCGTTAAGATAGTATTCGCGTCCAACGAAAGTTGCGCGAGGGAAAGGTTCCAAGCGGTAATCGGTCTATCATCCCCAGGCGAGGCGTGAGGTTCAGCACAATCGTTCTTGAGTGCTAACATTTGCGTGTAGTGTTCATAGCACGCTGCAGCACTTCCCGAAAAGTTGAGATACACAGTCTCCGAGGTAATCTCTTCCCCAAAATCGCAACGGTGTTTACAGAGATGATAGAGTGCCCAAGGATTAGCACCAGATGTTGATGTCCGTTTATAGGATTTGGCGTTGGATGCAGACTTACCTCGACAGCCGATTTGGATACGGGGCCACCATTTCTCTGTCGTCAGAAACCCAAAAACAAAGGTCTTGCCGCTCTTGGTATCGTGAAGCACACCATCGTGGCAGGGATGTCTGGCATCTGTTTCGCTCAAGAGAAAGCCGTCATAGAGTCTTCGACTCACCCCCGGGGAGACAGGCGGCATGTTGATGAATAGATGGCAATCCGAGGGAGCCTTGCCAACCAAGACAGCCCCACGATTCGTGGAAACGCCAAGTATCGTTAAATTTTCTAACTGGACCGTACGCTCTTGATTGAGGTTCTCAACACCAACTTTCAGCAGGATAGCTGGCTGTGTCGCATAGCAATTGAGGTAGGTATTTATCCGTATGTTCTTCCCCGTCGCTTCATGGGAGAAACAGATCTGGTAATACGTCCCAAAAGCATCTGTTTGCGGAAATGCCGTGATAAATTCCGAGTTACCAGCATCTTCAGTTTTGATAACGTTTCCATCATCAAGGGTTATCTGTGCACATCCGTTGCGGATAATTGTGTCGCCACTCTCATCAATGTAATCCCATGTTCCTTTTGAAAGGTTGAATTTAATCTCAAACTTACTATGTTCTATCACGACAAGGTTTCCTCGCCGTGAAACAACTACATCGTCTGGTTTCATCCATTATTTTCCTTTTTTGCCGACTGCCCAACAATATATTATTGTAGTCGGTTCATCGCCTGTGTGGGAAAGTGAAAAAGTGTCTCTGGGGCCGAGGAACAGAACATCGTGTTGTTCCAATACACGCGTCTCAGCATCGGATGCCATCTCGGCACATCCATCCTTTAGCACATAGATCGATTCAGTCTGTATCGGTTCGTGTGTAAAGTGCTGGTTTTTATTCAGGTGGATGTAGTCTAAGGAGAGATGTACAGAGCCTTTGTGGGGTGAGACGACGCTTCGCCACTCAACAGACTTCCCAAAAACAGGACCACTTCGCGCCATATTAATGACCTGAACGTTGCTCCGGTGTCCATTTTCCGGCGTTGGTGCCTCATCAGGCGTATCCCGCTCGCCTCGATAGAGTGCCATATCCGGCGGGGCTTGAAAGCTAATTAAGCGTGCCATGTTCGGTGTGGTGTTGACGGTTCCATGGATTTCGCCTGCGGGTACAAAAATGAGATCGCCTGCAGCAATCGGCGTGTAGACACTCCCTTGTCGAATAGCACCACCCCCCTCTAATACGACAATCGCGTCTTCAGAGGCATCGTGATAATGCTGTGTGAATTCTTGATCCGGTGCGTGAAGCCCATGGTTCAGTGTAATTTGCGTTGAACCCATATCCGGATGCACAACACGCCAATTTTTACCTTTTCCCATCTGGAAGGGTGTTCCGGATTGGAGATTTAAGATTTTCATATTTTGTTTATAGGAATCAGCAATTAGCAGTCAACGGTCAGCGAAGAGATTTTCTGTAACAATTCAACGCCAACTCGGAATATTCCAAACAAGGGTAATTGCTACAAATGGTCTTTTACTGACTACTGAAAGGGTTGCGTAGCAACCTGCTCTGACAGCTGACTGTCATTCTCCTAATGATAAAAGGATACAATTGTATCCCCGTAGCGCGTTTGTCGGTCTCGGCACAAATTCCTAACAGTGTCCGGCATATCAGTCTGTCTTGCATGCTCAACAAGCAATGTACCACCGATTTTAAGCAGTGCGGTCTTCGCAAGCAGTGCTAAACTGGCAGTATACAGTTCGAGAGGGTCCTGCGAACCATTCCCTAAACCAACACCGTAGGGTGGATCAAAATAGATAACTTCAAACGTAGCTGCCCGTTTATGAAGGGACCCAATCCCTTTTAAAACATCACGACAAAGCAAATAATACACTCCAGACTCAGCCGTGAGACCACAAACGTCAAGATTTCTTTTTATAACCGCGATACATCGCGGATCTCGGTCTAAAAACGTAACGTGTTTCGCGCCGCGGCTCAACGCCTCAATTCCTATACTCCCTGTCCCGGCACACAAGTCAAGAAAATTCGCATCAATCACCCGTTCCCGTAGGATGCTAAACACCGACTCTTTTACTCGATCCGTCGTTGGACGGACAAGACGGTTTCCTTTTGGAACGCCCAAACGTCTGCCTTTGAATGTGCCAGCAATAACTCTCAACCGAACAACTCCTCTATTACCGAGCCATCGTTGACAACCCGAATCGGCCGCCCGGAACGGGAGTAGTTTTCCTGATCAGGATCAACCCCCAACGCAAAGCAGAGCGACGCGAAAAGATCAGGCACCCCGACAGCACCACTGACGACCTCACTCCCATCTTCATTAGTGCCGCCAATGACCTGTCCACCGCGGGTGCCGCCTCCAGCAACAACAGTAGACCAACCGTTGGTGTGATGGTCTCTCCCATCGTTGTTGTTAATCCGTGGTGTACGTCCGAATTCACCGAGCCATAACACAACAGTCTTGTCAAGGAGCTCGCGTTGGGATAAATCCTTGAGTAGCATTGCAAATGCGGGATCTACGACATTCAGGAGTTCTTTGGTACGTTCAAAGTTATTTTGGTGTGTATCCCACCCGTCTAACGAGACCTCCACAAATTTAACCCCGGCTTCCACAAGGCGTCGCCCCATCAGACACCCCTGACCAAACTTATTCATGCCGTAGGCTTCGCGTACAGCGAGCGGTTCCTCGTTAAGTTGGAACGCATCTATTTTAGGGGAATTGATGAGTTGATCGGCTTTTTTATAAATCGCTTCGTGCGCCTCCGTGCTGCGTCCAGTCCGCTTGGCAATAAAATCCTTCTCAATGGTTCTAAGCATCTTGAGGCGTTCCCGAAAACGGTGCGTGTCCATCTGTGCGGGATACGAGAGATCTTCTACTGGACGCATCGAGTCGTTGACGACAAATGGATCGTGCGTGGCACCGAGAAAACCACCAGAATATGTCGGGGCATTAATATTAACGCAACTTGGAAGGTCAGATAAGCTATCGTCAAGGTAGTAAGAGGTGAGCGAACCGAGGGTTGGATGTCTGACTGCGCCCCCCGGCGCGTAGCCGGTATGCAGTAAGTAGCGTGCGCGTTCATGATTCCCTTCACGGGAAACCATGGAACGAATGATAGAGAGATGGTGTGCCTGTTCGGCAACCTGTGGGAGATGCTCAGATACTTCGATACCTTCAACGCTCGTTGGAATTGCTGCGAAGGGACCGCCATTTTTAGTGTCGGGTTTGGGGTCGAAAGTGTCTAATTGACTCGCGCCACCATTCATGAACAGGACGATACAATGCTCGGCACGTGGCAGAACCTCCTCAAGCGGCGCAAGGCTGCTGGACCCGAAGTGTTGCATCGCGACGAGTCCGAGAAAACTCGTGAGACCGCTCTTAAAAAAAGAACGCCGTGACGTTTTAACATTGGCTTGCAAGCTTCGCCAAAATTCTTTGTGCCATAATTCCGGAGTGTCGTATTCTGGCACCCACAATTTTGCGTCCATGTTCACTCTCCTCATCTATTGCATGTACACTATTTTAACATGTCTGTGTCTTTTTAGACAAGAGAAAATTAAACAGTGGCAAAAAGTAGAGTGATAACATGTCTAACAAAGATATTCAAGTTTCAAAAAAATAAGCTCGCTGTTCTACTGAAAAAGGTATATAATAAAGGGCATATCTTGGTGTTTTCAGAGATATGAGCGGGATCAGTGTTGTGAGTATGATTTTGGTTTCACTTACCGCTCAAACGTAAATTCTCTCTAAATCTTATATTTTGTCAATTTTCTTTGCAAGGTCCGTTTATGAATCCCTAAGACTTCCGCAGTTTTTGTCCGATTTCCGTCAAACCGCGCCAAAGTTTCACGGATAAACGTTGCTTCCATCGCCTCAAGCGTCGTGCCGAGAGGGACGCTCACGCCTTGCTTGTTTTCAGACGTAGCAATCTCTTCGGAGATATTCATAGATTGCTTTTGGTACGTCTGAATTTCTTTTGGTAGGTGCTTTGGTAAGAGAACCCCTCCTTTGATAAGGTAAGACACCTTTTCAACGGTGTTCTCCAACTCTCGTACATTCCCGGGCCATGGGTAGGTTTCAAGAAGCGTTCGCGTATCTGGAGAGATTTGTAAGACCCGAGGATTGGAAAATTGACAGTATTTTTCAAGAAAATGCAACACCAACACGCAGATATCCTCTTTTCTCTCCGATAGCCTCGGCAGAGATACAGAGGCAACATTCAATCGATAATAGAGGTCTTCACGAAACATCTTATTTTTAACGGCTTGTGCAATATCTCTATTGGTAGCTGCCACAATCCGAACATCCACCGTAATTGGTTTTTTACCGCCAATGCGTTCAATCTCACCTTCTTCAATTGCGCGTAGTAACTTCGGTTGCATGGGAAGCGGCATCTCGGTGATTTCATCAAGGAACAACGTCCCTTTGTCTGCCCTCTCAAACTTACCGATATGCCGTCTATTCGCGCTCGTAAACGCCCCTTTTTCATGTCCAAACAACTCACTCTCAAATAAATTCTCAGGTATCGCTGCACAATTGATAGAGACCATTTCTCCGGTTCGACCACTGTTTTTGTGCAGCGCACGCGCGATCACCCCTTTGCCAGTTCCCGTTTCACCAGAGATTAGGATCTTCAAGGACGTAGCCGCAATATTATCAATTTGCCGGAGGACTTCAAAAATCTGGGAACTTTTCCCGACGATTTCACTGTAATCCCCGCGCAAGTTATCTCTTGCCATCGTAACTTGAGACCCTCCTTTTTTATAATTGTAAACACGCCGTTCCTTCGTTACAGGATTTTTCTTTTTTCATTCGACTGTTCATTTTCGCAATAAGTAGTTTTGGAGATGCAATACCCTTTTATAATTAAAGACACCGTTTTTTGGATGAAAAGGTGCATAACTTCCCAGAACATACTAACCTCTAAAATTTTTCATCAAACTCACATCACTTATATAGTCGTAATTTTGGAGGCGAAAACGTGCATAATCGTAAAAAAAGAAAAAATAAGCCGGCATACCAACCGTTTTAAGTCAAATTTATACCATTGCACGACCAAAAACGAGGAGCAGTGTGTAACGTAATCACATTTTTTCTCAGTAAAACTTCTGAGTGATAAGTACCAAGTTGGGACGCTATCCTGAATAAAAAAGGTATTACCTCTACATCAAACACTGGCAAGAGTGTTGTGCGCGCGTTGCCAGATTGGGAAACAACTGGACTAACTTGCGTTAGCCATGCCTAAACAGATGAATCTCAGTTGATTAGGTAGGGGGTGAGGTATTCTTGGAGTTCCTGACACTCAAGGTCTCGGCAGGGCGAGGGACATGTGTTGGCGATTCGGTATTCATCAATGGTGTGTAGCGGTTCGATGTTGCGTTCCTTGTGTTGCCTGCGAAAGTAGTCGGTGCAGACGTTTTCAGCGATGCGGTAAAGCCATGAACAGAACGCTGAGTCGCCCGGAAGGTGTGGATAGCACGATACGCTTTTATGGATGTCTCTTGTGTGAGGTCTTTGGCAGTCTCAGTATTCTTAACAGTTCCTAAAATCTGGTTGTAGAGGCGGGACTTGAATCTCTATCGTTGAGACTTGATATCTCCCCACGTTGTAGCAATCTTATCTTTTGGGGAAACAGAAAACAACGGACCTCGCATCACAGTTTTGATTTCATCCTCGCTGAGGGCACGACTCCAAATCCCGACCTCGTCAATAAAACCATCTTCAAAGGCATACTCGGGCTCACCTTTAGCACACCCAATTCGAATATCCTCATCGTTGGTGCCAGAAAACTCGAATCCTGAATGTGACTCAAGAATTACTTCTCCATCAAGGTAGATTTTCGTGGCTTTATCGTCATAAGTTCCAACGATGTGATGCCATGTTCTATTTTCCATTTTATTAGGAAGCATATGTATATGCACTGCGGTATCGTTCGCCAAAATTAGCGAGATCCCCGATCCATTCTCAAGAGCTCCAAGTTCGGGAAAATGCTCTTCACCAAGGACCGCCATGCCGTAAGATCCAAGTTCCTTAGAATAACACCCTTTATCAAACCATTGGGAAGAACTCCGCGCCCAATCCTCATGATACACCCATGCCATCATCGTGATTGCAGCACTGATTTTCAGTTCATCAGTGGCGGGGATATTCACACAATCTTCTGTCTCACCGGTGATTTGAATTGCAGTGCCATATTTGCCTTTGACAAATTTAGTATTTTCGATAACCTCGGCATCCAGGCCGTTTTCGGATTCATCAAGAATCCGCTTGCCTTCGACATTGTCGAATGTAAAGTAAAAGACGAGATCATCAGTGAGATCTGCCACAGTATATCCAACTGGGACAAATATCAGAGAAAGAAATGCACCATAACTAAGTAGATACTTCATTTTGTTTCTCCTTTTTGTGGTCCCCAGAGGCGATTCCACCATAAATAGCGACCCACCTGATAAATAATTATCATTTATTTTAAATCGCATTTGAGGAACGATAGTTGTGCGGCGATAAAGAACAGAATGTTAAAAATGATCAACAGTCCTATCGGGAAAATTACACTCTGATGTGAGATGCGTTCTCTAAACCTCGGCACAACGTCCGGATTCACCGGTTTTTGAGATAATCCCTCCCTTACAGGATAGATGTGGAGGCTGTTCGGATCATCTCTATCCTCAGTTTTGATGAAATCTATAAATGCGGCTCTATAATGGCGCACCTGTTTAACGAAATCCATATAACTCACGATTCCAGTATTAGCGAGCCCTTCCATGGCGTATTGGAAACAGATCGTTGGAGAGATTTGGGTGAGTTCGCGGGCGAGTTGGACCTGCCGCAATTGCTGATCTATACGTGCATCTGCTATGCGGGTTTGCACTTCAGACCTTTCTCTGAAGTAGGTCGCCCATTGGCGGGTTGCTGACGGATTGCTGACGGAAGGGGCTTCGCTGAGTTTTGTTGTTTCCAGCATTTCCGTCGGTTGAAATTCATTTTCTATGTTTGCTAATTGTGCGCGCTTTTCCGCGGATATTCTTTCTATGGATGGTATCCGATCAAGGGTTCCGACGAATAGTCCAAGGAGACTCGGGAAGATAAATGCTAAACAGACCCAAGTTAGCAATAACCACACTAAACTGGTGATGGCGTTTGAGACGCGACTTGAGAAAAACAGTCCCAAAAAAATAAAGATAGAAATATGCAACGCGAAGAGTCCGATCATTCCTAAAATCGGAAGCCAACTGCTTGAATCAAAGGGGATGTTCCCTGACAGGTAGATGATGAGAAGGTTCATGAGGACTCCAATCAGGAGTGGAATGATGAGCGTGAAAAATGTTCCTAAGTATTTCGCGAATAATACCTGTCCACGAGAGATTGGGTTGGACATCATGAGACTGAGTGTTCCGCGAACGCGTTCCCCGGCAACGGCATCGAAAGTGAATAAAATAACAAAAAAACTCATAAAGACCCCGATAAATACCCAGTCAATTTTGATGAGCGTGGTTGCGTCCCCGCCATGATTTGAAGGTAGATATTCAAGTGTCCAAACTTCCTGCCAATTATAATCTTCAACCACACCCCCGTCTCCGCCACGCCCCGTGCCTGCGCGCGACGCGATCGTGATAGAACGGGGTATGAAGGCATCAGCACCATTGGCACAGAACTTCAACGGGGACGGACGCTTGGGTATCTCCGAGGGGCCAAACATTGCCAACTCTCCTAAACCCTTGGCGGCGTGCTTTTCAATATGAGAGCGTCCTTGGGTCACCTTGCGGTTATAATCTCGTATTTCCGCTGTATACCCACTATCACCAAATCCGTATATGAGGGCATTGGCGATCATCAAGACGGGCAGAAGGGTTATCATCAAGGCGAACCGCAGTGTTGTGAGATTTTGATATATCTCTTTTTTTCCAATATGCCAAATCATATTTTTAATGTTCCTTGCGGTTCGGTTAGGACAGACGTATCAAGAACGTTCCGCTCCGTATATCCGGTTTCCCGGCGCGTTGCTTGGGCTTACATTATCCTGTCCTCACGTTATACCTATGGTAAATGTTCAGTTCAACTCATATCATATCGAAGGAATGATACATACACGCCCATAAACAAGACGACATTCCACGCCAATAGGATCAGGATATCGCTTGATGCCCGGAAAAAACTTTGAAATAGAGAAGTGTGTGGGTTCTGAAAAACAGGGAGATCCTTAAACGCCGCCGCACCTTGATCGCTGGAAAACCATGCTCTCGCGGAAAAAGCGTTTTTACCGCGGAGATAGTCAACAACTTGACGTTTATAACTTCTTGCCTGTCTAATAAAGCCTTGGTAGCTCTCTCTGTCTGTATCGGTTATCGCGCCGACGGCAAATCGGTATGCGTCTGCGAAAGAAAATCGGGAGATATCTTTGGCGAACTGTTTGTTCCTTTCTTCAACTTGTTCTCTCTGTCTGAGGAGTGCCTCTGCTTGATTTGCGTAGTCGATACGTAGGGGTTCTTGGTAGCCCAATACTTCCTGAAATTTGGAGACATCCAAGATATGGATTGGTGCGATCTCATAGAATTCACTAAACCCGAGTTCCCCCGATGAATTTGAAATCGTTATTGACAAAGGACCAGTGCGTATCATAGAAATCGCGCTAATTGGGTATTTATAGCCCCATTTTTTTAGAAGGTAGGCATCCCGTTCTTCCCTGAAATCTTCCCATTTCTGCTCAATATGCTGCAGGATCTCCTTCTCAGCTTGTGGTTGATTGGGTGGGAATTTCATGACTGCGAAGGTCGCTATATTGGAATGGACGATCGTTAGGATTCCCCAGATGAACATTGAAAGGATGAGGGTGGTGGCTGCCTCTTTTGTCCATATGGATAGGAGCATCCCTAAAAGGTAACACGTTGACACGTACAATAGGGAAAGGCTGAGCACGGCAACGAGCCGCAACAGATCCGCACTATTGAAATCGGTCGCAGGAGAAGCATAGGCGATAAGGATTCCAACAATAAAACTAACAATCACAATCGGGAACAAGGATAACATACCGCCGAGGTATTTCCCTATTACGAGGGTGTCCCTCGGAATCGGATTGGATAACACTAATTTGAGGGTGCCGTCCTCGCGTTCCCCTGAAATCGTGTTGTAAGCGAAAAGGATCGCCAAGGCACTGAGAATGATTTTGAAGACAAAGATAGCATCAATTGCAAGAAAAATGGAGAGGAATGGGTTATCGGAGCCGTGTTTCTGTGCCTCTTTCTCCCAGATAGGTGTTGCGAGTTGAATACTCACCATATCGGCACCGGATTTTTCCATGCCGACGTTGAAGATACTGAGCGGATTCGGCTTTCTGTGTGCCTTGGGATTGATTTGGCTGTAGAGGTCCGATGTCCGGACTGTTTCTTGATGTTCTCGAACAGCAATGTGGTATGCTGCGAGTCGTTTTTCATAATCTTCAACCTGAACGAAAACTGCAGCAGCAGTCGACATTAGGCAGATGAGAAAACCGAGCGTGAACCGGGATGTCAGTATGTTTGCAGTCAATTCTCGCTGAATAACCAGCCAAAGTGTTGCCATAAGTATATACCGAGTATTTGAGGTGAAGTACTTTCGCCGTTCTGTTTGGACGTTGAATATATCTTGTCAGCAACGAGAAAAACGAGGGCAAGTGAGAGTCTTTTGTAGCGTCTAACCTTATGAATTAATCGTAGAAATGATACAGGAACTACAACCATTTATTAGGTTAGATTGCGAAGGTCCGGCAGATGTTCAAAAGCATTCTGCAATTAAAAATGCAACGTAAGCTCACTGGCTCGAAAAAAGATCAAGATAATTAAGTTTACCGCTCACATCAAGACACTCCAACCCTTAACTATAACGCTGTGCCTGAAGCGTGTACATCTCCGCGTAGGTCCCGTTACGTTTCATCAACTCATCGTGCGTTCCCTGCTCAATCAACCGACCCTCTTCTAATACCAAAATTCGATCCGCCATCTTCACTGTAGAGAAACGGTGTGAAATTATCACCGAGGTTTTACCGGTAGTTAATTCATTGAAACGCTGAAAAATCTCTTCCTCCGCTATCGCGTCAAGTGCCGCAGTAGGTTCATCAAGGACTAAGATCTGAGCATCCCGCATAAAAGCACGTGCTAAGGCAATTTTCTGCCATTCACCTCCAGAAAGATCAACCCCTTCCTCCAGGGTCCGCCCCAACACTGTATCAAACCGTTTTGGTAACTTCTCAATACGCGCCAGACTTCCTGCTTTCTCTGCCGCCGCACGAATACGCTCCATGTCATTACTGGCATTCACTTGCCCAAATCCAATGTTCTCTCGAACACTAAAATGGTACTGAAGAAAATCCTGAAAGACAACACTCAATTGGTTGTAAAGACTTTCAAGGTGATATGCCTTAAGATCAATTCCGTCAAGGCGAATATTGCCACTACTCGGATCATAGAGACGGGTAAGCAGTTTAACAAGAGTTGTTTTACCCGCACCGTTTCGTCCAACAATCGCGACACACTCGCCGGGAGCAATGGTGAAACTGACATCTTTCAGAACGGATTCCTCTGTTCCGGGATATGTGAACGAGACCCCTTCAAATATAATACCCTTCCGGATTGGACAATCGACTTTCTTGAGTTTGGTCCGCTTTTCAGGTTGTTGGAGTGTACCTTCAACCGCATTAGGATCCAAGTCCAAAAAACCAAACAAGTGTTCAAGGAATAGGCTATTTTCGTAGAAGGTCCCACTAGACCTAAATACATTCACAATCGTAGATCGAGCTCTTTCTGAGGCTTGAAAATAAAGCATCATATCACCGATTGTAATATGCTGCCCTATCGCGCGAAGTGCCGCATACAGCCAGACACCAGCAGTACTAACCGTTGAAAGTAGGTTTAGGAAAACCTGGGATATCTCTTGCGTGAGCGACAACGTATGATTTTCACGCACGAATTTCTGGTTTAACACATGAAAACGGCTAATCAGCACTTTATAGAGACCAAAAAGCTTAATTTCTTTCACCGACTCGCGGGCACTAAGTAGATTTGAGAGATAGTCTGCCAAACGTCGTTCGGCGGTCTGACGGAACAGGAGGCGAAACCAGCGTTTGCCGAAATAACTGGTTACAACCAGATGCGGAACTGATAGAAAAATTATGCCCAACATTGCCAGAATATGAAGATTCGCCACCATAAGTAACAAGCTAATCAGCATCAATATACTTGACAGCAGCCCCGCGAAATTACCAACAAAATTTGGAATACGTTGAACAGACTGTGTTCGCGCATGCATCATCTGGTCGAAAAAGATCGGAGATTCAAAAAAAGCCAAATCTAACTTTGACAGTTTCTGGAAAATTAGTTTTTCAGCGTAATAAGCGACTCTCAGATTAAGCGGGTATAAGAGCATGTTTGTAATACTTGTGATAGCGTTACTTGCCACCCAAATGAGAAGTTGCAGTCCGACAAGAATACCAATCATCCGGAGGTGCGTCATTGAGGTACCTTCAGTCGCCCGTACCGCAGCAATCACCTCATCAACGATGTACTTTGAAAGCCATATCTGCAGAGGCGTGATAGCAGCTGAGAGCAAATTAAAGAAGGAAAATACAACCGTCTCTTTCGGACTCGCCCGCCATATCAGTCCAACGGCTCTTGGGTAATGCCTAACTGTTCTGCCAATTTCGGAAAGAGGATTCATGGCATTCGTCAGAAAACCTGTAAAATTTCTGAAACTCTCGCTAAATCGGTATATCATTGGTGTGAAGGTTTCCCCTGCTTTAGCTGGGGAATGAAACACCGCTAAAAAATTTGACTTTCTCAATCAAACTATAATCTCAATACGGTCTCGAAGGGCGGAGGTTTGACCCTGAAGAAAATACTAAGTCTGTGTCTCAAAATCCGAGGCCTTGCTAACAATCCCTGCCGCTAATTCTCTAGGCATCTCCCCGATAGTATCCACATTAAGGGTGAGCCGATGGTATTTCAGCAACCAGAGAAGATGATATCGAAATTTTTCGGTGGATATCTTCAGGTAATTAGAAAGGTTCTTCTCCAATTCCGCAACTGTGATCCAATCGTTCGCCAAATTGAGGATACGATCGAAGATCTCAGGATCAACCTTAATATCCAATTCTTCATACCATGGTCGACAATTATCCTCACCGAGAGTCACCCAAGCACAATCGGTGCCTCTTACTTCTGTTGTCGATTGAATCGTCGATGTAGCATAGTGTTCAAAAGTTTTAAAGTATTGCGGACGAAACCAAGACAGAGATGTGCAAGCGGGAACCGGGTGGGAAACGGCTACCTGGTGCAATTCCTCCCACAATTCAATATAGCGGTGAATGATAATCTTCCAGTCGTAGGTTTCAAGGACATGTTGACGCGCTGCTAATCCCATCTTTAATCGTAGTGTATCATGTTCGATCAGCAAAGATAGCGCATCCGCCATCTGTTGAACATCAAAACAGATAGATTGGCTTAAATAAAATTGATTAAGCAACCACGGAGATGTCGGCGCATAATCACAGATACCGCCATCACACTCCATCCAATACGTAGGAATGCGAAATCCAGTCTTCTCGTGGAGCACTGAAATACTGTAACCTTCCCAATCTGAACAAACAACCGGCATACCAGAAGACATACCCTCCAAAACCGTCTGACCGAATGTCTCTTGTATGTTATCGCTCGGTGAGACAAAAATATCTGCCGATGAATAGAGAAGTGGAAAGTCAACTCGTGGTCGATCCGTCAGTATAATCAAATGCGCTTCAATTCCTAATTGAGTCGCAAGCGTTTTGATTCTCTCCGCATAATTGTGCCGGATATCGTCTCCCGCCAATACAAGCACAGCTTTATCTTTCTGACATTTCCCCAAGGCAATTTTGAAAGCCAGAAGTAGCGGACGTAGATCCATCTTATCGTAATGCGAAAACCGACCAACCCAGAGAAGCATGACTTTATCCAGTGGTAAGCCAAATTGACGTCTTAATATCTCCTTCTCGCGTGGACGATACGTTTGTGTATCAACCCCAAGCGGAATGCTGTCCAATCGACCTTCATATTTTATATTCAGACCAAACTGCTGATGCAAACGCGTCTGCAAATGATGAAAAAGATTTTCCACAACCCGACGGGCAGGTTCTTCAAGACATACGATTGAATCCCATGGACGAGCACCTATCATCAAAAATGTAAGGAAATCAATTAATTGCTCGTGGTAGCTAAGTGTATGCGTGACACCCGTAATCGGAATATTTTTTTTACTCAATTGGTTCCGAAGGTAAATCCACGGATCAATAGCGGGCCCCCGCGGTCTGTGGAACGCTAAGTAATCATTTTTTGCTAAAGCCTCTTCAAACTCTTCAACCATTAGCAGTTTTAGGCGCGCATCCGGCTCAATTAGCCCAAAGCGTGATTCCGCTTCACCTTCCTTTGGTGTTGTATAACGATTAGGATCGAAAAGATGGTACTCATCAAAATCTCCATGCTGCAACAAGTTGGTCATAAATTGCTGCGTCGCAACCCCAGCACCATATATGCCGCGGCTGGATCCTTTCTGATGACTTGGATCGTTCATACTCACGTCGGGTGGTAAAAATGTCCCAAATATGCGCATCAAGTACGCCCCCCTACATTCCGCGTCGAAATGTTTTCAGAACCAGTGTCTTTTAACGCCACTAACCCCTGTTTTATACACCACATTGTGTGATAAGCAATATTCGGTGCTAAGTCTTTAACATCCTCTTCGGCAGACACCTCCAACAGTGAACGAGTTATCTCAGATATACAGGTCGTATTTTGTGATAAACTGAGAATCTCGAGAATAACTGGTGGAAAAAGCACCTCACTCATTTGTTCATAAATGATAGGATCCTGTTTTTCAAGTAGTACTTTACCGAAGGAGGTAATCTGTAGAGGCATATTTTTCTCAACCGTTTGAGGTATAGACGACAATATTAAGGGGAACCAGTCATCCTTTAATTCTCGCGCTGCTACTGTCGTTTGAGGATGGATAGCAGGCATCTTTTCACGTAAGTTGCACCATAAGTTTTTGTATTTCCCTATAATTAATGCCATGTCGTGATATTTTGACACATATTCAGATGCCGCTTTTCCAAGGGTTTGACGAAACGACAGATCTCTAATCAATAGGTCCAAGTACGCAACTATCTGTCGAATATCAACGGCAATCCCCTGGGAAATAATAAGCGATCTATCATCACCTGAGATAAATGGAAAGTAATTGCTAAGTGCCTGATAACTTGATGGAAAAGCACTCATGTTTAGTTTAAGACCTGTTTTACCGTGGTCAATATAACCATGTTTGTAATCATCTGTCGCAATGACGGCTAACCCATTTGCCATCGCTCTAAGAACTTGGCGTTGGTTATCATTGTAAAACGTGTCGGAAGGGGAAATAAATATATCCGCAGCTGCGAATAACAGAGACGTGGCAGATTCACCTACATTTGGCCATAGTAAGATCTGACGACCCAATGGGAAATCGTCAAGATATTTCGTCAGTTTATCGGCATAACCAGTCTCGTCAGATCCACTGACGATCAGTATAATATCCTTGTGGTCCTCCAAAATTGTTTCAAAAGCACGAATAAGCGGAAATAAATCCATACTGTTGTTCGGGCTAAAATCTGCCAAACACAAGATAATTGTCATCTTCTCTGGAAGACGAAGAAGGTAGCGAGCATCCTTCCTCTTATGTGAGTCAACCTGCTTAGGATCCACGCCAAGCGGAATCGTATGTATCTGAGGTCCCTGGCATTCAAGAGCTGCCGCGTCTTCAGATTGATTCTGAGCAACTTCGATAATTCTATGAATCGACTCCCTTGAACAAATTAGGGCATCATGGTCAGATAAGGCTCCATAGGTGCTTAGGTGGGCATTTACCCAAAATGACAGATTAACCCTCATCGTAATTGGAAAATTCTGACCACTCAAACGACGCAGTAAGGCAAGAGAAGATGCTGGTATATATCCAAAGTCATGCCATACATCAACTTGAGACTCTTGAAAAAAATCTCTGAGTTCCAGTGTACTCCTGATGTGTAAGTCTGTCCCTATAATTGGATCTGGCGGCTGACAACCCGGTGGCAAAAACACATAATATTCAGGAGTTGTATCAAAGTGAGCTTGCAAGGATTCGATGAAAACCCAATCGAAAATTGGAGTTAACTCATCTTGAGCCTTCGTAAACGGATATAGACTTGCAATTACCATTCTTAAACAATTCCTCACTGTTGCAGAAACAAAAAATAAACCTTCTCGTTAAGGCAATACATTCATCAGACAGCGAAAATAATCTAACGAGAATATATGGGCAGGCGTTACCTGCCCAAATTGAGTTAAAAGTAAGGCGAAGAGAGGACCTAGGTGAGCCGATGCCAATTGTGAGGAACATCACACCTCTCATCAATCTTACAAAAAATTTGATTTCCGGTATATTACTTGTTCGCTTGGTTACCAACAGAAACCCCTACGGCATTTCCCGCTGCACCTGCTGCATCATTGTTGACACAAATACAAGGACAAACGCAATTGTAAGCAGTAATAGTCTCTCCATGGGTCGGCATAGATACCGGCGAAAGCCCCTTGTATTGGGGACGGAGTGCTTTTGAAAGTTTCTTCATTGTCTTCACCTCCTTTCTACGAAGCAAATAAACGAAATCATTATTATAGACACGTTGAATCTGAGTTCCCAGCCTAAATCCAGAAACCCAGACTCAAGTAAATGGGTATGGTACTTATGTGAAAGCCATCAGAAGTTCCTAACTTCAGAGACCTTCCCATATTTAATTATTCATTGATACACCCACTGAGTTACCTGCAGCACTGACTGCAGCACCCTTCACATCATCATTCCTACAACTACAGAGACAAGCACACGCGTAGGAACTGAGAGTGTCAGTGCTCGTCGGCATAGGTACCGGCGACAATCCTCGGTATCGGGACCTGAGGGTTTTTGAAAGCTTCTTCATTTTTTCACCTCCTTCCACAAAATCAATAAATGAAATCAGTAATAAAATGATTATAACCAAGATTGTTATCAGATAAGTGTTACATCCTTGAGATGGTCAAACGCCCCTGGATTTTCTTCCATGATTGTCATTATGTCAGTAAGTTCTTGGCGGAACCCGGCGCGGTGATTATTACAATTGTCCATCTTAACGGCACCATCAAACTCCTCGCCAGCAGATGCCTTGACAAAGCAAGTTCCACAATGTCGAGAGGCATAACAATAACGACACCCATCGTGAGCATGTGAATAACTTTCGATATTCGCCATCCCCTTGATTGCATCCAAACCTGTCTCAAGATTCCCCAAACGTAGGAGATCCGAGGCAGTACTACTCTTTTCGCATGTGAAAAAATCCCCTCCTGGTGTCAAAAACAGCGTCTTTAACCCCGGCACACAAATTCCGCCCGGATGATAGACTTCAGGGAATGGATTCGTCGCCTTAATTGTGGGAATCAATTTTTCCAAACCCTCTCCGAAAAGGGCATGCATAAATCTGTGTTCCCGTTCCGGTCTATCGTGTCTAATATTGTTCTGAATCAGATCCCTAAAATACTTATCCTTCAGTTCATCTTTCCCATTATTACCCATTTCTTCTTCAGTGAAATCGTGAAAAAAGGTCGTGTCTTGGGAATCAACGCCAGAGGCACGCATAGTTCTGACATCCGCCAAAGGATCATGCGTGAAAAAATCATTGAGATCTTCAAAATCGTAGGGCGGCGAAAGTACGACACCAAATTTCAGATTGTTTCGATAGTAATCGGGAGACATGTCACGTAACTTTTTCAGGTTCTGCGCAATTTTATCAAAACTGCCCCTATTAGCACCATTGAGTCGGTACCTATCATGCATTTCCTTGGGACCATCAAGGCTCACCATGATCTTGAAATCGTTGTCAATCCACATCTTACAGATCTCATCATTAATCAATGTGGCGTTTGTCGTCATATGATATTCAACACGCTTCCGTCCAAAGATACTATTCGCATATTCGACACACTCTTTTATCAGAGAAGCATTCAATAGCGGTTCGCCGCCGTAGAAGGTAAGGTTGACGTAATCGCAAAGTATTGAATGTTGTTTGAAGAAATCAATTCCCCGGCGGGCCGTATCAAAGTCCATAAAAGTTGAATTGTGTGCTCTATGAAATTCGTAGGTACCCGAAAAAGTACAATAAGAACATCGTAGATTGCACTGCTCGGTTACCCCAAGACAAAGCGTCCGGACATCCTCATCGTACAAACGCTGAAGCGACTGGGCATCAAGTGGATACAAAATTTCACTCGGATGATTGTTAGAGAACAGATTTTCGTCTCGGTTGGCAGTTTCAATCATGTCATAAGCGACGCGAATTTCATCTGATGCGTACTGAACACCATACTTATCAATCATATCCGTCGCAGAAAGCACACCGAAATCATCAATGATGTCGTAAACAACAGAACTGACCTGAATAATTCGGTCAGTGTTGACATCATAAACGTAGCTTTGTCTTTCTGTTTTGAACTTGTGAGTGAAAGGACGGCGCAAATCTCGCTCTCGATCACCAAGTTCGCCTATGAAACCACCAGAGGACTCCTTTTCAATAGCAGACGAAAATGAAGGTGTACCACAACCACTTGAACATGAAGAACAGCCTGATTCTTGTGAATCTGTAACCTGAAGCTGCTCAAGCGGAATCAGATTGCTGTCTTCTTTAGATGGAGAAAGTTCCTGAGATTCGTGAATAGGTAATTTCATAAGAAATTCATAGACCTCCTTACATTTACATGAAGAGATTGAAGCTCCTCAAAATTGATTAATCAATAGAGAAAACCTCAATCACGTGTTGAGCAAGTTGCTCCTGTTGCTCCGGGACATCAAAACAAAAAATAGGCACATCAAATTTTGACGCATACCGCTCTCTCAAGCGAGAGATCTCTTCGGGACGCAGCCGCCGTCCCCACCGCTGCTTATATGAATAGGCATCTTTCTGAACCAATTTGTCCGCAAATGTTAACGCTATAACCGTTCCACCACTAATCGTCTCTAATGTCGTCATACTACGTTGGATATAATCTTCATCATCAATTGTATTGATTGTTAATATCATAGCATCAGGCCTGCAAGCCATTAGGAAAGCCAGCGCAGGTAACGTATAATCGTCAGGATAATCTGGAGTATTTAGGTTATATAAATTCGGCGGAATAATACCACCATGGCTACTCGCGAGAATCAGATGTGGCCTACGGCGGAATGTTTCTGCCATTGAAACTCGCAAATAAGAGATTTGCTCACCCACAGAAATGTACTGTGGAATTCTTTTATCTTGGACAAGACAGTGCCCTTCTTCTAAAAGCGCATGAATTGGATTTGTCCCAATACATCCGACTTCATACCCCTCTTTGCCTAACCATTTTCTCAAGGCAAGCTGAGTTAGCAATTTTCCCTGATTATACGAAGTACCAAAGATTCCTATAACAGGAGAATCAATATCTTGCTCCAATTCTTGGGTATTAGTATTCCAAACGGTAGAAAGGAAATTTGAAGGGCTATACCAGACTAAGTTCTTTTGACGAGCCAATTCGTAAAGATTTCCGTAAACGTATGGTTCAACAGGACAAAAACTAAAAACATTCTTACCGTTTTCAACTGCCCAAGTTAGAGCCTCTAATAAGATATCTTCGCGCATACCTATCGTAATATTTTCAGTGTTGCCAATAATTAGTGTGTCTACATTGTCCGGAATATCGCTAAGTTCAGCCATCACTGGGATATTATAAGGTTCTTGATCATAGACCATACCGGCATCCTTTCCATGAGCAGATGGATGAAGCGGATCTACAACACCATCAACTCGGAAATCAAAAGCATCCGCGAATGCAAGTATTGGATGAGTCTTCCTGTCATAAGGATAGACAACAACCCGCTTCATCCATGAAAAATCTTGACCTTTCACAGTGGAATTATCTTCACGTGAAGCTTCTGGCAGATTTGAAGATAAAGATCTTCGGAGAGGCAGGCGCATTTCGTTATCAGCAAGTTTATCTTTGACATTGGCAAGATCCAATCCCGGTGTTTCCTCTAAAAATACCGCGACAATCGCACTAACTCGAGCAGCCGCTGTGCTCGTCCCAGAACTGAATGAAACATAGGTATCTTCTTGAGATGCAGCGTTCGCTATCTCTAATGCTAACTCGTCACGTGCCCCAGCCGCGAATTCTGCAATTCGCGTTGGGAAGTAGCCATATTCGTATTCTTTGTACCGGTTGTCCTTACCAACACCAATTGTTTCCGGAAAGACGCTTGGATAACTAATTAAACCACCAACATGAGTTGCCGCGACAAGTATCATGCCACTCTTAGCTGCCCTAACACACTCGGCTTGTAATTTCGCAGCCCACTTTTCGCCGGTAGTTCCCAAGCTAATATTCACAACATTGATATCGTTATCAATACACCACTTGATCGCAGCAACCAACGCAGCCGGATGTCCTGTTCCATTCTCATCAAGAATCTTGACACTATAGATCTCGGAATCAGGCACCCGATGACTAATCAATCCAGCACAGACCTGACCGTGAGACCAAAGGGTTTCAGGAAGGTAATCGTTTTCGTTATAAACGGCATCTCCATGGGCATCAAAACCTATTCCTACACCCCCAACTACATTTGATACATACGGGTGCTCAGGTGATACGCCGCTATCTACAATCGCTATCTTCACGCCTTTTCCAGTCCCTTGAACGTATTTCAATGCCCATGCTCCTGTCTACTATTTTTCTTTATCGGCAACTATGGTAGATTTTAGAATTACTTTGACACTCTGCATCGGCGAGGTTAGAAACCTCGCCTACCAAGGTAGCGGAGAATGTTTATCTATTTTTAGGATCTACCATAAAAAACAACCTAACCCGATATTTTTAAAAGAATCTGTCATCGTCTGCTATGAATATTCAAATGTATCCTACAAGTTGGAGTCTGTTATGCCAGCGAAAGGTAGACACAACACTATCTTGATAGGTGTTATTTCCTCGTAGGGACGAGGTCTCCTCGCCTGATACCAAAACAGATACTATCACTTTAGATGTGACAGACTACCAGTTTCGTCAATTGTAAGCCGTATTTGGCTTATACGGAAGCGTTTCGACAGTAGAACTCTTTACCACAATGGACAACTCGCGAAGAGCAGTCCATCCCCATACAAAAACATCAGAACGGTGATAACCTACGAGCATTATCGAAACTCTATGTGGAAAACTGTACACCTAATATATCACAAAGGTAATAGAGCAAGTTTCGTGCCAATTCCTTTATTTCGATGAAATATTCGTGTTAAGACTACTGAAATCGCGCGAGTATTTTTCGCTATGATGTGCTTAAAACACAGGTATAGCCACGGTTCATCAGAGGGATCGAGGTGCTTACCTTTTCAAAAAACTGTGTGTTGAAAAAGTTTATTCTCCTCGTCAAAACTGAATTTAACTCTATTTTGAACTACGGCATTTTGACGCACTACGGCATTTTGCCATACCTAAACTACGGCATTTTGCCGTAGTAAACACAAAAATAGTAATTCTATAATTATAACTACGCGAGGAGAAAAACCCTACTAAGAGGAGAAAGTGTCTAAATGTTCGAGTGCAAGCGGTTGTATGCGACTTACCGACGGAATCAGAAGACGCAATACTCGCCATCGTTTCAACGCTGGCATCGACGCATGCGACTGCGTATTGAGACGACCTTGAGTCAACTCAAAGAACAGTTTCAGATACAACGGGTTCGTGTGCGGAGTCATTGTGGACTTCGCACACGTGCCAGGAACAAGTCTGCTGCCTTTACTCTCGGTGTTTTCCTCAATGCGGCTTTAGGACGTAGCCTCATGGCTCTTAGAGACCTCGTCCATGCCTAAGCAAGCCACTGAAGGAAAATCAACTTTCAAACTTTTCTAATTAGCACCAGGCGTAAAATTTGCTGACTTTCCCCAACTATCTCACTGTAATCCGCACGTAAACTATCTCTTCCCATGTTCATCCTCGTAATAAATAGTTTTGGATATGCAATACTCTTTTATAATTTTTTTATAATTAAAGACACCGTTTTTTGGATGAAAAGGTGCATAACTTTCCAGAACATACTAACCTCTACAATTTTTATCAAACTCACGTCATTTATATAGTCGTAATTTTGGAGGCGGAAACGTGCATAATCGTAAAAAAAGAGGCGAGTGTTAGGAGGAGGGTATGCATATAAAACGGGGTGGTCACTATGTCCCACCCCGATTTATTGTTAGTATACGGTAATATATTTATTGTAGATTTTAGCGTTACTTATACAAGCGAACAGCCCAGGTGCCCAGCCCTGCCATTTTTTATCCAATCAAAAACGACCTGATCCTCTCCAGAACCTGATGAATTGCCGCGCTTTGAAAAAACGAATAAGCCATTCCATTTGCCAATAGCGTCACGACTGCTCCCAAAATAATCATCAAAGCAAAGGGTATTTTTTTCTGAATGCACAATTTATTTTCGTATTCTTTCAAACTACCTGCTGCAGCAAGTTGGTGCAGCTGCTCAATTTGCGAGGACGTTAACCCCTCAGAAGAGACATCCACAATGACATTATCTTGCGCAGGGTTTGCAAAACCGGCAGGAATTTTCACGTATCTATCATTCACGTTCTGTGCTTCAATTTTAACGATGCGCTCTGCGGGAATCATGTTAGGATGAAGGTTTCCGACAGGAATTTCCTCCGTAAAAAGGGAACGAATGACGGCGTTAAACATGATGAGAAACCACGGAATCACAAAGATAAAGACGATAAAAGTGCCGAGTTGAATTACGGAAGGGATCGCCAAAAAGAGCGCTAAGGGGAGAAAGAGGAGGTGAAATAGGGTTACGTATTTCTGTGGGATGTACTTTTCAACCACTTTATTGAAAGCGAAAGCAATTGCTATAAACAGTGTAAGCCGAATCGCCAAGTCTAATTCTATCTCCATACGCGAAGGGATATAAAACGCTAATCCACCTACCCCAATATACGCAAGTACTTGCAGAAGCCGCCTCGGGAATTGTTTTAGTTGTGCTGTGAAACTCCTAACAACCAATACCTTTTGCTCCTGAAAGGTCATTTTAAAAGCGGATTGTACTACGATATAGAATAGAAAAATAAGAAAAATATTCACCATCAAAATCATGGGATAAAATTGTGTCTCTGGGGTGCTGCTAAACGCACTCGGTGGCAGCAATAAACCGATGCCCCAAAAGAGTTTTGCATCCCCGGCTGCCCATATTCCCGTGTAAAACATTACAAAGGAGATCCCTAATCCCCCAAAAAGGGTAACACAACTGTGCATCCAGGTGATGTTTCCCTCACTTATGAACAAGGCTTGACTGATAATACCAAAGCCGATCAAAAACGCAGTGTAGATGTTAGCGATTTTTCCGTAGCGGAAATCGGTATAACTGGTATAAAGCCCACAACTTAGAACCGCCAAGAAAACCATTCTTTCGTGCGTCAATAATTCAAAAACACTAAAATTCATTAGATGTGTTCCAACCTAAATCAGGAGGCTACCTATTTTCCCAACGAAACGCTGTTTCTCGCTTGCCACCGAGGTTTTCCAGCATTTCACTGAGCTGCTCCGTTTTCTCGATAAGAAGAGGAAGATCCCTAATCGCCTCAAGATTGAGCCGCAAAAGTGGTTCGGTGTTCGACGCTCGGAGATTGAACCGCCAACTGCCAGGCACCAAACGATGGCAACCAGTGCCGCTCTTGTGATTCGCAGGAAATCGAACGGATATGCCATCAATAGGGGCTTCAATCTGGAAAGAGTTTCCTAACTGGTACAATATGTGTTTGACCGCATTCATAGCATCGTACAGCAGACCACGACTTTCAAACGCAAAGTTGATTTCACCGGAGACCGGATATTTCGTTCGGAGAGGATTAACAAGTTCCGCGAGTGAACTTCTGTTTATACAAAGGTTTTCCAGCACAAGCAAAAAGGGGATCATGCCGTTATCGGCATAGAAATTGTCGCGGAAATAGTAATGTCCACTCGCCTCACCTGCGAAAAGTGCATCGATTTCCCGCATACGGGTTTTGAGAAAAGAGTGTCCACACCGATTCAGAAGGGGTGTGCCGTTAGCCTTTTTCACGGCGGCTTCTACTGCCCATATCGCTCTCGGGTCAAAGATAACTGTCCCACTTCCTTTTTTCTCAAGGAGCAGCTCGGCAAGCATCGCGGTAATGTAGCATCCTTCAACGAACGCGCCGGTTTCATCAAAGAAAAAACATCTATCTGCGTCCGCGTCCCATGCGACTGCAAGATCCGCTCCTGTTCGTTGGACTGCCTTGACGGTTAAACCGCGATTCTCAGGGCGCAGCGGGTCAGGACGGCCCGCAGGAATCTGTGCGAAAGTGCCATCTGGCTTGATAAAGAGACGGGCGCAGACCTGAATGGGTGTTTGGGCTAACAAGCGTTCGGCAACCTGTCCAGCAAGTCCACCATTGGCATTGATGACTATTCGTTTTTCAGACAGCTGCTTCAGATTCACAAACGATCGGAGATGCGCGAGATAGGCATCAAGAAACGGAAGCGTCCGAAGGGCACCGCGTTTACAAGGGCTCTGTTTCTCGAATCGGTTTCCGTTCTCAATGGTATCTCGCAATTCCAAAAGCCCTGTATCTGACGAGAGCGGTATCGCGTGTTGACGGACCAGTTTCATGCCGTTATACGCTGCTGGATTATGAGACGCTGATATGACAATGCCCCCATCTGTCTGGTAGCGCGCCACGGCGAAATAAAGCATATCGGTTGAAATTTGTCCGAGGTTGAGGACATCAACACCTGCGTCTTGGAGGCCATTGGCAATCTGCTGCCATAGCTGCGGCGAACTTTCGCGGACATCGTGTCCGACAGCGACAGTTTCCGGTTGAAAGCAGCCAGCATAAGTTCGGGCAATGCGGTAAAAGTCTTTCGGTTGAAAGTCAACGCCAAAAACGCCGCGAATATCATACGCTCGGAAGATGTCAGGATTCATTGACTGGCTCCGTTTCGGAAGTGTTGTCTCGCATACGCCAGCCGTTCGGGCACCCCGATATCAATCCAACTTGCTTTGGTTTTTAAAGTGTAAAGATTGGAAACAGACGGAAAAACGTCCCGTTCTATTGAGAAACGCTCTCGGTTTTTGGGAAACGCGTCGGCGATGGTTTGATTGAAAAGATACACGCCACCATTAATGTATCCGGGGCGGCATACAGCCTGTTTCTCGCGGAAGATTGTGATTTTCCCATCGTTGTCGGATAGAATTTCACCATATTGACGAATATCGTCAACGCGCACACTCAGGAGCAAACCTGTCATTTCTTTCTGAAATCTCTCCAACATTGTTTGAAGTGAGAAGTCGTTCAGGAGGACATCACCGTTCAGAACAAAGAAAGGAGATGTATTGATATATTGCATAGCGTTCTGAATCGCGCCGCCGGTGCCGAGCCTTTTCTCCTCTTTGGCGTAGCGAATGTGTACGCCATTGTAGTCGTCACCAATGCTCGCATAAAGCACATCGTGCAAGTGTCCTGATGCAAGGATGACCTCTTGGACGTTCACGTCCTTTAGCATCTGAATCTGCCAATCCAACACCGTTTTTCCGGCGATGTCGAGCAAAATTTTAGGGACAGTTTTGGCGGTTTCACCGAGTCGCGTCGCGAGACCACCACAGAGGATAATCGCTTGCATTTTTATCCTTTCATCCAGCAAAACGAGGCATAAACAGGGAAAAATCTCAAACATCAGATCGGAAGAATTTTAGAAACGCCACGGTTATCAACACGACTGCGAAAAAACAGAGTAGTAGTCCATCCACCGCCGACCGACGAAGTGTTTCTCCTAAAGTTGTCTCCTTCAAAGGGGGCGGCTGCGTGATTGTGACCACATCGTCAGGTGTCATAGTTCTGGAAGAGACGTGATCCACGATTTTACTGAACAAATCCGTATAAAGCGCGTCGTAGTAACGCTTGCCTGTTTGAAGGTAGTCGCTTCTTTTCTGTTTTCCTGTCTCGGTCAAACTCGTGGCAAGATAAATGAGAGAGGCTGTCGGTGTGATACGAGAAAGCACCTCGCCTACTTGCTCTTGCCGTGCTTTTTCGCGCTGATAGTTCCGGTCTATCTCGGCAGCGTGATCCGCAATCTTCTGTCGGTACTCCGCTTCAAGCGGTTTTACACGCTTATCAACTTCCTTGCCAATCTCCATGCTGAGGATCAAAGCTGCTGTATCCTGGGGAGAAGTAAAATCTTGCTGGCGTGCTGCCCAGAGTTCTTTGTGTATTTCAGTCTTTTTTGCTTCCAATTCTGCATTGAAATTGTCGCGGGAGGCTGTCTTTTCCAGATAGACGCTCTGTGAAGTAGGGGTCGGTGCGATAAGTTTCGCTGCGAGAAACCCAACGCGTGGTGCGATCAGCACGGCAAACACCCATACGGTAAAGGCGACGATGAGAGTGGTTTTGGAGTTTTCCAAGAAAGTAGAGATCACCGTTCCTATTGCAAAAAAGACAGCAATATAGAGCAGCGAGCCCAGCGTAAGGCTGAGGACGCGTGGAAAAATGTCAGACTCGCCTAAGGGGAATCCTTGCGAGACGAGCAAAAATAGACCGACGAGAAACGACACCAAAAACGGCACAACAAACACAAGGTAGCCGCCAATCAATTTACTCCATAGGAAAAGGTCGCGCGGCAGCGCATTTGACAAGGTAATTCGGAGCGTCCCTGCCTCTCTTTCCCCAGCAACAGCATCAAACGTAAACAGCAGTGCAAGCAGGCTGAAGACAGTGCCCACAATAAACAGAAAGTCGAGGTGTCCCAGAAGGTAGGAGAGCGGCTCGGAAACCAGTGCTGGAGGCCCTTGGGTAATCCCGTTCCGCGTCATCCCAAGATAACTCGGCAGGATGTCCCCTAATCCGTTGGCAAAAACGCTCATCGGTGTCGGTTTAAGAAAAAGTTTGGAAACCTCCAACTCGGGTTCCAACGGCATCTTGGGGTTGACCGTGGTCTCTTCAATGTTCGCGAGTTTGACGGCTTCTTGATAGTCTATAAGATGTTGGCGGTAACTTTGATAATTGATAGACAGTGTGAGTGGAATAAGCAATAGACACATCAAGAGAAGGGCAACGAACCGGACGCTTAGAATATGATGTAGGATCTCTTTTTGAATCAGCGTTAGCAACATTTAGTACATTCCTAAGGAAGTTTCCTTTTGAATTTTGATTTGTATGTTGCTGCTTGATCGGACAGCTCTACAGTTTTGTAAGGACGTTCTTGAATCCATGGCAGAGGGGACCAAGTTTTTGTGAAATTGACCTCCGTGAAATCGGCATTGTCAATAATTTTAATAAACACCTTGTCGGTTCCAGCAAATAAAGGCCCCTCGTTGATTTGATAACCCAACCGAATCCAGTGATTGTTCAGATAAACTTCGACTTGACTATGCCCGACGATTGCAACTTCGTTGGGAGTCGATGGTTTCTCATAAGAGAACCCACCTATGACTTCTTCATTATTCAGGTTTGTTATAAGACGTTTCCATTCTCCGGTTCCCTTGTAATAGTATATCATAGGCACTCCCATGGTTACGCGAGCCGGAATGCCAGCGGCTCTCAGCATTGAGGCAAAGAGGCGTGCCCGAGAAAGGCATGCACCATATTGTTTTCGTTTAAACATCGAATCGCCAAAGTAATTCACAGCCAACACCTCTTCAATCTCAGATTCAGTTACCTCTTGATCTATACTCTCAAAGAACGTTTGATCCACGACCAGTTCTCCCTGAGTCTTATAGGTATAAACAAAAGGGGCATAAAGGGGTGTAGTTAATTTCATTTGGCCGATTTCATGCTGCAATTTCGCGAGGACATCCAGTGTATGCGCTGTCTCGGAAAGAATTCTCTGGATATCCACTTGCATTTCTGATGAGTAATTTAGATCAAGCGTTGGCTGAATATATTCCGTAAATGCTTCCGAAGGGTGCTGATAGGGATAGGCAGTTGGAAGCAGGACCGGAGAAGCAGACGGATAAATAATGACCTCTACTTTTTGATATTTGGGATTTGCGTTCTCCATGAGGCGCGCATCTTGAAAGAGATCGTTCATCGACTTAAGGTCCCAAGGTGGTTTCAGTTCAAGTACTGCCCTAATACTATAGGTATATTCTCTCCTTTCGTTCCAGTCGGCATCGGAGATGCCATCCCCATCGCTGTCAGCTGAGGTTGGATCAGTTCGATATTTGCAATATTCTTCATAGTCCGTCAGGCCGTCTGCATCGGTATCGGAGCTTGTACATATTGTACCGATTTCGGTTTCAAGTCCATCATCCAATCCATCTTTATCTGTGTCCAATAGCGTCCCTGCCTTAAATTCACTGATGCTTCTCTGTATCGTGCCCGACGGAGCAGTCATAAATGTCAAGATATATTCTTTGAGGGGCTTTCCCCACCGGCCTTTTATCAGGTTATTATCTTCAGATGTCCTATTTAAGCCGCTATTTAAGACGAGACTATAAAACGCCCCCGGTTTCAAGGGTTCCTTGAGTGTCAAGGTTAAGATCTTTCGCTGTTTATCAGTCCATTTGGGAGTCCCTTTAATCCGCATTCCTTGATAGATAACATTTTTTCCTTGTGCCATCGGTTGGCTGAAGACAAACTTAATCTGCTGTGTGTCAATCGGGACGTTGGTCGCCGACATTGAAGGCATCGTCTCAATAACCTTGGGTTCTGGTAAGAAACGTTTGACTAGAGATGGAAGCAGTGCCACGCAGAAAATTAGGATAAAAACAATAAGGAGCAGACGTTCTATTTTGATTTTGGGCATTTTTTGTTTCTCTGTCTGAATCAGGATTAGAGGATTTTTCAGGATTATGTTCTATAAATACATCGCCCTGGTAAAACTCTTTCTTTTATACTTTTATAGTAGATTCCGTAATTACTTAAACACTCGTATCGTAGGGGGAACTGTGAAAGTTGCGTGTCACACTATACACAGGCTAACAGTTTCCTATGCTACAAATGTAAACTTATCAACTCAACTTACTCGCTCAGCATGTGTGAAATGTTCAAGTCGAATTCATGTCAATTAAGGAAGTAGCGTAGCAAGCACTCTATCTGCTTTTTCTGGGTCCCGGAGTATATGCTGCAAGACTGTCCGCGTCTCCTCTGGCGTGTGGTTGGTCAGAAGTGTTTGCGTTAGTCCTTCCTCAACACCTTGCTTAAAAAAGCCATCAAGTTGCGTAACTCCCGTTTTAAAAGTGTTTTGTGCTCTGTCATAGTATGGTGAAAAAGCAACATCAGGATACTTTGGGATCGTGTTTTCTGCCTTTTTCGCGTCGAGTTCGGTAAACAACGCCACAAAACGTTGCGCGGTTTTATCCCAAGAGTAGTTTAAAGCAATTTGCCTCGCTTTAGTTGACAAGGTTTCCCGCGCTTCTGGATTGTCAAGGAGTGCGTTTATCTGTTCCGAGATAATAGCAGTTGAGATCACAAACTTCCCTGTGGTTTCATCTCGCGTGAGCGGCACTGAGAAGGTGGCTGCTGTTAATTCTTCAGTGAGTGCTGTTGAGGCGAGAGCAAGGCCCGGCACGCCGCACGCAAATGCTTCAAGCACCATAGAGAACGGCATCCCGATAACTGTTGGGAAAATAATAAACTCACAGGCACTATAAATCCACGGAAGCGCGACAGTATCCTCCGGTTGTTCAAGGTTAATATAAAAGACATTCCGCTGTTGTTGGGGACGATCTTGCGCGAGAATCGGATCAAGGACGATAAAAACAGTATCCCTGTGAAGGTCTGCCAACTCCATTATCATTCCGATGCTATTCTGAGGCTGGAAACCCTTAAGAATTCCAACAAACGGCGAGTTCAGAATGCTTGTTTCTCCGACAATTGAAGCGACTGCCTCCCGCGCCTGCTGGCGATTTTGGGGAGAATATACGTTTGTATCAACGCCGTTGGGAATGATGTGCACGTCTTCTATACGAGATGAATCGTACCGCAAACTGTCAGTTTGCGTCCTCATGAGCCAATTCAACTCATTTGCTATCCACGGTGTATCTGCACAAACGCTGTCAAAGTCGCGACAAAGTGCTTGGTGACTGAGCAACTTGTTGATTGTGGATTCACGTAACTCTCTATCGCTATAAATGCGCGAAACAACTGGAATGGTATTGTGTCGAAAGTAGTTCAACTCTTCATAAGGATGGGGCGAGAGCGCAAGGATACCGTTACAGCCATCAACGATGAATCGATTGGCAGTATATCTTGTGGTGTCGATCAATTCAAAGATATCCGACGTGAACTGAATGCCGAGTGTCATTAATTGCTCTCGTTGTTGCTTAGTAGCGTCGTCATTGTCAATTTCCACGAACACCTCGGCATATTTTGCGAGCGCTGTTAGTAAATTATAAATGCCAACGTTTGTGGTGGGACTTAGGATCGCCTTATACTTCATGAAGCCATAAGGGACAAATATCCGTAATTTTCCTTGGGCTGTTGATCTTAAATTCTGTTCGGGTTCAAATAGAAACGTTTCTATATCACTGTTCAACTTTTTCAAGGTTTCAAGAATCTGCCCTTCTGAATACTTGTACCCAAGTTTTTTGAGGATACCGGCGTTATCGTGCATACTGCATAACGCCAGAATATCGGCGGTGATGTCATCAATTTGAATCACATCTCCTGTCTGGAGATTCGCAACGTACCAGACACCGTCTTTTTCAAAGGTATGTATTTGTTGAAGTGTTCTCGGAAATCTAATCATCAGAAATTCTCAAATGTTGAAAAACCTCAAAAAGTCCCGAACAAGTTCGGGCATCCGGACTTGGCGAAGAGAGCACTTGGAAAGCGTGCCACAAAGACAGAGGTTATATATGCGCTCTACATTTCATTCGCAGCTACGCCAACGCGTTAAAGAAATTTTGAACCCTCTCAACAGTTTTGGAAGCTTCGGAAGCATCATCGGATATGTGCGTTAAGACGGCTTCGACCTGCCTTGGCGTATGTTGTTTCAATAATGTCAGTGCCAGCCCTTCTTCAATCGTTTGGACGTAACCTCTTTTTACTTGTAACGGTGCCTCTAGAAACGCTGTTAAATTGAGGAGCAGGGCATGACTTTCCATTTGATTCTGAAACGCGTCAAAATGCGGGACAAAGGCGACAGAGAGATTGGGTGGGGTTCTTTGATTGTGTCTGATTTGATTCAATTCTTGAAAGAGTTCAACGAGTCTCTTCGCATTCTTATCCCACGTAAAAGTCACCGCGCGGTCTCGTGCTTTTTGTCCAAGTTCGTGACGGACACCCTCCTCAAGGAGTACAGTAATACCTTTAGAAAGTTCAATAGGCGAAACATAAGCTGCAAAACCTGCCATATCTTCTGAAAACTCGTCTGCAGGCACAATTATTCCCGCTTCGCCAACCACATCAGGTAGGCCATCAAATCTTGGCACAACAGGCGGCACACCGCAAGCCATCGCCTCCAAAAGCGTTAGTCCAAAGGTCTCCTCTGCTGCCATTGAGGGAAAGCAGTAGATATCAAAGGCGTTGTATAGCGTAGGCAGCTGTTTTCGGGGTAAGAAACCTGCATAGATCAAGTTATCTGGCAATGGGCCAAACGAGGGACGGAGTAAAAATCTACCACCGACCAAAAAAAGGAGCTCTGGGTGCATTTCAGCCAATTGAATAAATATATGCGCGCCTTTTTCGGGCTGAAACCGCGAGAGAAAACCCACGGTTAACTTTTCTTTAATCCGCTTGTCTTGTATAACCTCAGCGATAGCTGCTTTCGCCTCGGACTTATCAAGAGGTTTAAAAGTCTTTGAATCCACACCGTTTGGATTCGTGTGAAAATGGCGCGTATCACCCACAAATTTCGAGTAGAATTTGGCAACAGAATCGGACGGTGATGTAAAGGCATCATAAGGACGCATTAAGGCGTGGTGTAACAGCGTGGTATTAATTGCTTGACCGGCATGTCCTCTGGGGGCATGATTCTGAACGACTATTGGCAAATTGACTTCTCGGAAGAACGGAAAGAGTTCGTAGCTGCCGTAACTTTGATAGGCCAAGATACCGCTCACCCCAAATTGGCTTAATTTCTGGTTAAATCTTCTTGGTGATCCCTTCAGTTCCGCTACAGATAACTTTACTGTGTAGATACCTTGTGTGATTTCTTCCTCTGTTTCCCCAGAGAGATAGATATCAGCAAATTTCGAGAGGCTTTGAGCCGTATGATATAAAGCAATGTTCGTCCCTCCTGAAATGGATTCCGGGTCTACAAACCATGTATCCTTGCTTTGCGGTACATAAATTCTCAATCGATTTTCATCTTGGACAAGAGGGCTTATCCATGAGGATGAATAAAAAATTAACCCATCGCTTTGAAAATCTGCAAGCAACCTTAACGTTTCAAGTACCACTTCTCTCGGATAGATTTGGCTCAGATGCACAATTAATGCCTCCGTTTCCAGCGTTGAAGCCAATTCTACGACATCCCACGCAACCTGATTGACTTCAACCAACCGGAACCGATATAGATCGGCAATATACAAACGATCATTGTGCTTGAATTTATGAAGGTGACGTGTTTGGATAGGACATTTCAACATGAGCATTCCTCGTTAAATTCATCTAAAACGCTTTCAACTTTGCCCACGTCGTTGCGACCTTCATCTTAGGGGCCACAGGAAATGGAATATCGTCGCCAGTAATCCGGACATTATCAAAGAGCGCCGTATAATTCTCAAGTCCTAAACCCGCTCTGCCCAGAGCAAAGCCAGCGAAGTCCTCGTTGGGTTCCAAATCCAAAACGATAGGTTCAAAAACTTGCTTATCGTTAATCCAGAAAGTTAGCATATCTCCATCGGCACTCAACTTCAACGTAGACCATCTATTTAGTGGCAAAAACTTGTGAGGTAACTGTTTACGTAGATGAAAGACATGTTGTTGCAAATCGGCGTACATACAAGTCGCCTGAGATCCACGTTCGGGAAAGAATATATCACCCACCATACAAATTATCGCTTGGTTTCCTCGCATCCGAGCAACAATCATAATACTTCCAGAAACTGTTTTTGCGATAGGTTTCACCTCAAACTCAATGCTATAATCTCCCCACGTCTCATCTTTAGTTGTTAGCAAATAAGTTAATGGATTGTGATTAAATCCATGAAGTTCTCCATCAATCACTTCCCAAGAAGCATTGACTTTATGATTCCCTTGAGTCATTTCCTGCCAATCACCCAAGTTTTCATCTTCAAAAGTTTTGAGGATAACACCTGTCCATCCGCTGTGGGTAACAAGGAAAATCCCAATTACAATAATAATAGATTTCATTGAACATGTCCTTTGGTATAACTTATGCAAAGCAAATGCGGCTAGTAGAGTTTTCAACGTCCTCTTCTAACCGCGCAAAATCCTATATTGACTGGCAACATGATAACATGTGTAAGAAAAATACTCCAGTGCGGAAGCTACAGAACTACGCGCAGAACTCGCCCGCTTGCGGGGCAACCGTTAAGTCCTACAGGCTTCAGGGACCCGAGCTGGTTTCACTCAATAACCTTTCTAAAAACCTTTCAAATTTCCCCACGTTGTCGTAAGTTTCGTCCCGATCGCCACCGATAATCTACCTTTGTCAGGGATACTATCGCCAATAATTGTAATATTATCGAATCTCGCTGTATAATTTGCAAGACCAAAACCCACACCACCACTATCTGCCAAACGAGGTAATGAGGGAGATTCTAAGGTTTTTTCCCCATTAATCCAGAAAATCATATTGGCTTCATCAACACTCAACTTTAGCGTAGACCATTCCTTCAATTTCAAAGGGGGTTTCTCCTTCATGCCGAAGGGATCAAACCGTTTACCTGGCAATTTGCCTCCGAAACAATGTGCGTTGGATCCATGATCAAGCGACAAAACACCAATCGTACACAGCAAACCCCAATTTTTTGTGAGCCGCGCGGCGATGACAAATAGTCCAGAACCATGTTTTTCAAGCGGCATAACATCAAATTCGATTTCATAATCTTTCCACGTCTTATCCCCAATGATAAGTAACTGAGGCATAGGCGGCCCAATTTCTTCTTTCACTACAGCCTCGAGTTCTCCATCAAGGATTTCCCAGGAACCGGGCGTGATTTTAACATCAAACGCGTTAAGTTCTCGCCAACCCTCTAAGTTTTCATTGTCAAAAGTTTCCACGAACATCCCCGCCCAAGCAGGAAAAGCAAAAAGAAAAAGAATCCATCCAACGGTGATTGAGTTCATGACAATATTCCTTTCAGCAGAGCTGCTCAAATATTCGTTACTTTTTCTGTTTCAGAAATCTAATGTTTTTTGTGCCAAAACCTCTGAAATTCCCAAAGTATTTTTACGATGATGCCGCTAAAACATAGGCATACACTGGGTTTATTTGTGAAAGAGCGTTTTCAACCGGCTGCCTATTGCCAATACGAAAAAATTGAATTCAGATCTTTTGAACTACGGCATTTTGACGTAGTGCGTCCTATTGGCGCGCTGAAACTACGGCATTTTGACGCACACAAGATAGATAATGTCCCGCAGCGCGTTCAAAACTCTGGTTAAATATTCGAGTGCGATTGGCACCCATCAACGTTCACACAGGCCCCCGTCACTAGACTTGCCCGTTCCGATGACAGAAAAACAACGACATTCGCAACTTCTTCGGGTTTCCCAAATCTACCGAGGGGCATATCGCTTTCCACAAAAGCCTCCATCGCCTCTGGGTCCGCCGCGATCCGGCGCGCCCAACCGCCACCCGGAAAGAGAATCGAGCCGGGAGCGACGCTATTCACGCGGATATTGTCGGATGCGAGTTCTTTCGCCAACGATTTTGTCATACTAATTTCGGCGGCTTTCGCGGCGTTGTATGTAATATGTCCACCGCCTTCCCTGCCGTAGATGGAAGTTATCATCAGAATTGCGCCGCCCCCTTGCTTTTTCATTTCAGGGATGACGCGTCGGTTCACGCGTGCCGCAGAAACCAGATTCAGATCGAGAATCTCGTGCCACTCGGTATCGGAAATATCTTCCAGCGGGGTCCATCGACTCCCACCGACGTTGTTCACAACGACATCAATCTTGCCATAAGTTTTCACCGTCTCGGATATAAACGCCTCAACTTGACCTGTATCTGTGACATCTGTGGGTTTGGCAAAGACGTGCGCGCCTTTTGCGGTGAGTTCCGCTGTTACGCTTTGAAGTGTGTCTTCGGTTCTACCACAGATGCTCAGGCATGCGCCTTCATCGGCGAACCCGTGGGCGATCGCACGTCCAATCCCGCGGCTCGCACCCGTTACAACGACCACTTTGTCTTTTAGTTCTAAGTTCATTAGAATCCCCTTGTTTTTTTATCCGTAATATATTGACTTGAAAGCGACCTCTCATGAGGTACATTGTTTTCATTATAGTTGAGTCCTTTTGGAATGTCAACCGGATAGTTTTTATCGGTAAAAACTTTACACATCCCTTGACAATATAAAAAGATTGTGGTAAAATATATTGCATCAAGTGTATTAGAAAGATTCTGTCTGAACTGAAAGATAGGAAAAGAATTTATGGCGTACTATATCACTGAAGAGTGTATCGGGTGTATGGCATGTTTAACCAATTGTCCCGTTGACGCAATCACGGGGGATAGGAACATGTTGCACATCATCGATCCAAACATTTGTATTGACTGCAGCGCGTGTGGGATGGTCTGCCCTGTTGAAGCAATCCGAGACCAGTTCGGTGAGGTATGCAAGTTCATCCGTCGTCCGACGCACCGTCCCATCGCTGTAATCTACGAAGAGCTCTGTTCGGGGTGCGATTTCTGCGTCCATATCTGTCCATGGGATTGCCTTGAACTCAAGGACCCGGAGACGGGGGAACACGCTGAAAGTTTCTTCGGTATTTGTGAATTGGTTAAACCGAAGGATTGTGTCGGCTGCAAGTTGTGCGAAGAGGTCTGTATCAAGGACGCTATCCGTATCGAATCCCCCGTACTTCTGGAACTGGCAGAAGCCGCAGACTAATTTTTTTGACGATTGCTTCTGAACGGAGACAATGTCCGGATCTAATCGTAGAAAAATGGCGAATACACACCTTTATAAACCGAACCTCGCTATCGTCATTTCCGGCCCGTCCGGCTCAGGGAAAAGTGCTGTTATCGATGCTCTTTGTGAAGCCGATCCAACATTAAAACTATCCGTTTCCGCAACAACACGCAACCCACGCCGTGGCGAAGTAGATGGTGTCGATTACCATTTCCTATCGAAATCAGAATTTGAAGCGCACATCCAGCAAGGGAGCTTCTTAGAGTGGGCGGAATACGGGAGCAATCTCTATGGCACCCTCAAGTCTGAAATCGTCGCAGCACGCGAAGCCCGGAAAGACGTTGTTTTAGAGATTGAGGTAAAAGGTTCCCTGCAAATTCGAGCGCAAGCGCAAGACCTTGCTCCTGCGAGAAATGTCCTCATCTTTATCATACCATCCTCTTTTGCTATCTTAGAGAAACGCCTCCGCCGCAGACAAACAGAATCTGAGAAGGAATTGGAACAACGTTTGGACATCGCGAAGTCCGAAATCCTTCAAATTCAACACTACGACTACTGGGTTAGCAACCCTCAAGGAAAAATCCAGCGAGCCGTTGCCCAGATTCAGGCTATCATTGCCGCCGAACGCTCCCGTATTGATGACGAATTGATAGAGACAATCAATCCGTTATTCGGTGTTGACAGTGTGGATTAAACCCGGTCGAAATTAACCGAGAACCCGATTTTGACAAGGGAAATTGTGAGTGATTAGCGAACAATTTGTCTTTGCTTTACATTAATCGGAGCAGAAACCCAATAATAAAAAAATGGAATTCAGAGATCGGACCATTCTCTTAGGTGTCACAGGCGGTATCGCCATCCATAAATCGCTGGATGTCGCAAGCCAACTCGTCAAAAGCGGTGCTTCCGTTCACGTCGTGATGACAGAGAACGCCACGCGCCTTATCCAACCTTTGCAATTCCAAGTTATCTCGCGGAATCCGGTACTCTTGGACCTATTTGACACAGGCACAGATTGGAAACCGCCGCACATCGACCTCGCTGACCGGGCCGATCTCCTTGCGATTGTTCCGGCAACAGCAAACATTATCGGAAAACTCACAAACGGCATCGCCGATGATCCGCTCTCCACCGTCGCCGTTTCCGTTCACTGTCCAGTCTTCCTTGCACCGGCAATGAACGGGCACATGTATCACAATCCGTTCGTTCAACAGAACATAAACACACTGAAAACGCACGGCTACCACTTCATTGAACCCGCAAGCGGTGATTTGGCGTGCGGTTACGAAGGTGTTGGACGTTTGAACACTGTAGAGGCAATCTTGGAAGGCATAAGCGGTATTTTGAAGAACTATGACTCGGAGATCGCTCCTACAACGAGGCCACAGGATTTACAAGGGATACGTGTCCTCGTCACAGCAGGGGCGACGCGCGAGTATATTGATCCTGTCCGATTTATCACCAATCGTTCCAGCGGTAAAATGGGTTATGCTATCGCTGAAGCAGCAGCACACCGCGGTGCGAAAGTCCGGCTTATCAGCGGAGCTGCTACGCTTCCTCCACCGCCCGACATTAAAACGCAACATGTCGAAACAACAATTCAGATGCACAATGAAGTGCTGCAAGCATTCCATGAAACGGATATTGTCATTATGGCGGCTGCGCCTGCTGATTACCGCCCACGCGAATTTACACCCCATAAAATCAAAAAAACCACCGATCCACTAACACTTCCACTCGAAAGGAATCCTGACATAGCCGAGGCTCTTGGCGAACAAAAAACACATCAAACCCTCGTCTGCTTTGCTGCAGAAACGAACGATCTTCTTGAAAATGCAAAAAAGAAGTTGATTCGTAAGAATTGCGATCTCATCGTTGCGAACGATATTCTTGCGGAAGGGGCTGGATTCCAATCCGATACGAACATCGTCACCCTGCTGGATCGAAATGGGACCTGTGAACAACTGCCACGCGCCCTCAAACGCGACATAGCGGATGCGATTCTGACGAAGGTTGTCGGCATGCGAAACGGCGAAAAATAGAATTCAGGAAATTGGGCTTACAAAGCCCTCCTACAACATGAACCCACAACAGATCCGTGATTTCTTTGCCTTCAACCACGCCCGCCCCAAAAAGCAATTAGGGCAAAATTTCCTCGTTAACCCAGAAGTTCTCAATATTATTCTTGAAGCGGGAGAAGTCACAGATTGTGATACTGTCATAGAGATCGGTGCCGGGTTAGGGTATCTCACTGATGCCTTGGCGCGACGTGCCAAACACGTTGTTGCTGTGGAAGTGGACGAGTTATTATACAATGCCTTAGCAGCGCAATTCGCAATAGATCCACACGTCCAGCCCCTCAATACAGATGTCCTCAAACTGGAACTTAACTCACTACTCGAATCCGAGAATACATCACACATCTACAAAGTCATCGCGAATTTGCCTTACAGTATCACAACACCGATCTTGTGGAAACTCCTTGCGCATCAGAAACAGATTCATAGCTGCGTCCTAATGATGCAGAAGGAGGTTGCGGAAAGGATTGTTGCTGGACCGGGAGGAAAGGACTACGGTGCCTTGACGATTGGTATCACTTATCACGCTGAACCGACGTTAATAGCCACCCTGTCGCCAGAGAACTTTTACCCATCCCCGAAGGTAGATTCTGCGCTTCTAAAGTTGACGATGCGCGAAAGCCCGAAGGTTAGTGTTGAAGATGAAGCATTGTTTTTTAAAATAGTGCGAACAGCATTCAGGACGCGTCGGAAGATGTTAAAAAATGCTTTAGTCAGGGGTAGATTCGCTTCAGTGGAGAGATTGGCAGCTGCGTTTGAGGAAACTGGCATAGCCCCAGAACGGCGCGCTGAAACATTGGACATCACGGAATACGCAGCCTTCACCAATTTTTTTTCTCAGAATTGTTAGCAATTCGCTAATCGCGGTTCGCTAATGGAATCATAAACGGATGTCTATTTCCAGCAGCTGCCAATACACAATTTTCCACTCTCGTCCTTCACGGCGGAACTCAAATTTAGAACCGGCTTTAATTTCTCTCAAGTCTTCTTCTTCCCCCTTTCTGGCGTTCACATCAAGCCGAAGGGTTACTGCCGCTTTTCTGGCATGCGTCACATCCATCTCCATATCCTTGAACAGGAATTCAAGAAAGGTGTACTCATCAAAGAGCTGAGTTATCGCCGGATTGACATCTGCGTAATTTTCAGGGATAATGCCCGATGCCACACCGAAGAGCGTCGCATCATCGTCCGCAGCGACATAGGTTTCTGAGAAGAGTCTCTCAACCGTTTCAATATTTTCTACGTCCACAGACTCAAGGAGATCCGAAAAATTTTCAAAAAATTCCTGTATTTCCAGCACTGGGTCCTTTAAGGGTGTTAACGGGATATTTATAACTAAACGTTGTTGGTTGAGCGCAAAGGGCTGACCGTGATATTCGTAATCTGGATCCCTTACAATCAGGTTATAGGTATCGCCGTAAAGAACATCTTGAAAAGAATAAACCCCATCTACACCGGTTTCAACCTCTCGCCCCATTAGGATCACCATTGACCCAGGAATAGGATTTCCCGTCCCAGCGTCAGTGACGGTTCCAGAGATCGTGCCGTATTGAAGCACTACCGGTTCTTCGGGTTCCGGTTCAGGTTCAAGCGGATCTTCTGCTTCATTGCATGCGAAGACGGATATTAACAATAAAAGAAACAAGATAGTATTTTTGGGTGTCATCGTCTTTTTATGATCCTTTTTTATACTTTTTGTAATCTTTCTACCTACAATCAATTGAAAAATTTACCAAGCGTTTGTTGACTCGGTGGTTTTGTGAACAGAGAAACGACTATTAGCACACAAGATGAAACAACAATCAGAATCGCAACGGGCATAATCCCGGTCCCACCGACAGTGTACCCCGGGGTCTGCCAATTTCGGAGAAAGAAATAGAGCCACAAAAAAATAACACTTATGATGGCAGCGAACGCGCCGTGCTTTGTGCTACGTCGCCAGAAGAGTGCCGCGACGACAATCGGAAAAAGCCCGGAAAATCCGGTAAACGACCAAACAGCGAGCCTGAAAATGCTCGGTGTCGCAACAAGCGATATAAGATAGGTGATGCAGAGTACACCGATTACGAACAACCGTCCGACCCACACCCGCTGGTTCTCCGAAAACGCCTCTCCACGATAATGTTCAACAATATCGTGTGTAAACATACTCCCAACAGCAAGCGACTGCGAATCCAGTGAGGACATAATTGCGGCGAAAACGCCTGCCCCTAAAAACCCAGCTAAGATTCCAGGTGCGTGTATACCAATCATCTGAATTAGCACGTTGTTTGCCTGCGAACCTTGTAAACCCGGAACATCAACATTTCCTAATATGCCGAGTAGCACACTCGGGATCCAAACAATAGCAATACAGACAGGATACAAGATAATGGCGTAGCGGAACGTTCCAACTTCTTTCGCCGTCAGGAAATGTGAAAAGATATGCGGAAACATACCAACACACAGCGGCATACAGATATAAGTCAAGAGTTCCAAGGGTTTAATATGCTCTGCTTGCATGAGCAAACCTGCGTCCACTTTAGAGACAGCACTTGAAAACCCGCCCATCCGATTCACAATGATAAAGAAGGTAATGCCGCCGAGGACCATGAAAACAAGTGTTTGGAAGGTGTTTACCCAAGCAGTGCCTCGCATCCCGCTGTAGGTAACGTAACTGAGGACAACAAGACTAATGAGTAAACCACCGACCCACTGCGGAATTTTACCATCTGTCAGTGTCGCTAACGTTCCACCACCCCCCATGACTCCGATGAGCAGATACGGAATAAGCAATAACACAAGCACAATGAAAAGCAGGAGTCCTAAGCCTCCAGATTCCCATCGGTCTCGGAAGTACTGTGCCTGCGTCACATAGCCAAATCGTTTCCCGAGTCGCCAGAGACGCGTCCCAATAAAGAGGAATACACACGGTGCGACTATAGCGGTAGAGGAAGCCATTAGTGCAAAAACGCCGATCCCTCTGTGATAGGCTTCGCCCGATGCCCCGAGGATCGAGAACGCCGTCATATTTGTACCGAAAAGGGTCATCAACAGGACAAACCAATTGATTGTCCGACTCGCAACAAAGTAGTCTTCCCCAGTATTGCGAAAAAGTTTATGGCTCAGCGCACCGAGAACAAGCACCACAATAAGATAAACAAAAATGACAGCAATGCTCATCGCTTGCTCCAATCTTCATCGCCTTTGACGAAGACAGCCATGAGTAGGGTTACCACGAGGCAGAACCCGATATGATAAAGCAGCCCAATTGGCACTCCTAAAACGAGTTGCGGCGTTTCCCAGAACCAGAAATCGTTATGAAGCAAGAATAATAAGGCAATCAAGCAGTAAAACAACCATTTAGTTCGATGTTTCATGGCGTATCTCCTTCTGCTGCCAATTATAGTAGAAAACAGCAGCACTTGCAACAATTACTATGCCGTGAATCCAAGCGAATTGGATACTGATAGGTGCAAAAAAGAGAATCGCTGCAGCGATAAATAGTATACCACGTACGGATAGCGACAATCTACTAAACAGGTAGCCAGCGATGGCTGCTGCAAAAATAACCGTCCCTACGAACGTTAGAGAAAACGTCCCTAAAACTGTCCACACTTCTGGAGCCCCACCGTCGGGATGTAACCAGAGCAGTGCCGGTCGGAGTACAAAGGCGTAAGGCAAGGCAAAACCGACAAGGGCAAACCTAAACGCTGTGAACGCGGTCGCCATGACCCCAGAACTGGCGATTGCAGACGCAGCGTACGCCGCCAAGGCAACCGGCGGGGTCACCATCGACATCATCCCGAAATAGAAAATAAAAAAGTGCGCCGCAAGTGGAACGACCCCTAAATCCAGAAGTACAGGTCCCACTAAAATAGCCATCAACAGATAACAGACAGATGAAGGCAACCCCATGCCGAGAATAATTGTCGAAATCATCAGAAAGAAGAGTGCCAACATCAGATTCGTCGCTGCAAGGGGTAAGAGTGTTGACGGCAACTTGCCACCGATACCAGTCAAGGTTACCACGCCTAAAATGATACCGACACACGCAGCAGCAGCAATCAACGAAACGCCGCTCTGTGCTGCCCGTTTACAAGGCGAAACTAAAAAGTCTACTGCCTTCGGTAAATCCGAGATTCCGATACGAGTGTGCGCTGTAGAATCTCGTTTAGCGATCCTTCGTCCCAAGAAATTCAGCAAACTTATAGCAACGACGACCAGCAAACTCCAGCTCACTGCGCGAAATGCCGTGGCACCCATCAATAGGAACCCAATTAGCGTAACGAAAGCAGCGAGAAAGATGCCACCTTGCACGGTCACAATCTTTCGGCGTTCTGTCTCTTGCTCGCCGCTATTTACCTCGTCCGGTTCGGAGCCCCAAGCCTCTTCCACAGTGTGTCTGCTATTCTTTGCAGCGAAGTGTACCATACACAGCATTCCTGTATAGTAGAGGATTGCCGGTAGCAGCGCTGCCTTGATAATCTCTAAATAGGTAACAGCAGGTTCCACGATTTCCAGCATCATATACGCCGCTGCCCCCATGATAGGTGGGACCAATGCGCCACCCGAACTCGCCGCGGCTTCAATCCCCCCTGCCATTGCCGGTTGAAACCCAGAGCGTGTCATCAATGGAATCGTAAACGTGCCGGTCGTTGCTGTATTCGCAACAGCGGAACCCGATAGTGAACCCATCATACCGCTACTCAGCACGGCGACCTTCGCAGGAGCTCCTACGCTCGAACCAAAGACGCGCCTCGCCAAATTCAGAACATAACCGGTCGCTCCCGTCCGCTCCAGCAACGTGCCAAACAACACAAAGAGAAAGACGTAAGTGAACATCACCCGAAGTGCGATGCCAAATGCGCCTTGACTGTGTAAAAATGTCTGGCTAATGATACGTTGAACGGAATACCCACGATGTGGAAACAGCCAATCCGGCATAAACTGCCCAAAACCGGCATAGAGAAGAAATGTGAGAGAGAGTAGCGGAAGCGTCATACCGATAGAACGGCGCGTGGCTTCTAAGATTAAGACAAGTCCGATTCCACCGATGATGTAATCCAGTTGCAACTCCGCGCCTGCCCGTTCACCGAGCGGTTTACCATCTAACCAGAACCCCTGAAAGACCGGTTCCGTCTGAATCACAACGTAGCCGAAGCAGACAATTATGCCTCCAATCAGCACGACATCAAGCAGTCGGAAAACGCGACGGTCCGCAAGACTCTGATGGATAGGGTAATTTAAAAATACCACTATCAACCCGAACATCGCGAAAAGTGCCAACTCGGTTTGTGGTGCGAGCTGCGGATAGTTGACCTCGGCTAAGATAAAGAGGCATAGCAGTACGGAAACTGCCAGAAAGATTTTATCTTTCAAATTTTTTCCAATAGATTGAGCGAGTTTGTTCTTTTATCCGTTGGCGCGATTCAACCTCGCCGTTGTCAAAATTTGAATTGGCAAGGCAAGTAACAAGGAACTCCAGATTTCTTTAAGTTTAGCAGGAAATGGGGGTGAAATCAAGGGAAAAAGGAGGATTTACCCTGAGTTGTTTTCATACGTATCGTGCTGCTCTGGAGACCCTTTCGTCCGTTGGGCTGTTCCCTTAAACACTGCGTAAAGATACCAGAACGCAGGTACTAACAGGACACCACCCACACCGAGTATAATCAGCATCGAACGTAACACAGTATCAGATGCAGCGGTGTTGGCAAAAGTTAAGTCTGGTGTGACGAGGAACGGATATTGCGCCAGCCCCCAGCCGAAAACAATTAGTGTAACCTGTATGGGAACGAGGATACGCGTAAGCCGAAATTGACGTTTCCAAAGCGTCCAGATTGCCCACAAAGCCACTGCACCTGTCAAGACATGAAATGGAATCGACCAAGGTGCATCACCGAGACCACGCCGAATGGTTGGTGCCCCCTCAGCAGATAAGATAAAACTCAGTCCTGCCATCACGCCGACACCCACCGCTGCAATGAGTGCCCGATGCCGAAAATCTTCCTGTAACGCTGTATCTTCAGTCTCCAGCGTCAGATACACCGCTGCAAGCAAGGCACAGAGCGTCAATGTGAAAAAGCCAATTGCAAACGGAAACGGTGCGAACCACGCCGAGATAAAGTCGGTCTCTACCTGTCCACTTGCGACATCAACGCGAATCGTGCCAGATGCAACCGCGCCCAGTGTAATCCCTAACATGATAGGTGTAATAGCACTTGCAACAGCAAATACGCGACTCCAACGGCGATGCGTTGTATCAGATTGGACATCGTAGGTCCGAAATACAAACGCCGATCCGCGAAGTACAATGCCGATGAGCATCAATGTCAGTGGAATGTGCAAAGCCGTACTAATTGCGGCGAATGCAACAGGAAACGCCACGAAAAGGAGGACAACAATCACAATCAACCAGACATGATTGGCTTCCCAGATCGGCGCGATGGCTTCTATGATTAAGGCACGTTGTGCTTTTGCACGGCGACCTGTTGCGAACAGATCCCAAATGCCGCCACCAAAATCGGCACCACCTGTTAACATATAGATAATGAGGGAGATCAGCATCACACCTGCGATGCAGAATTCAAGGCTTAACATGACGTGAATTCGATAAAGTATTTCTAAACAATGAACGATCCTCATTTATGGTAAACCTGAGAATTAATTAGACATTTGCATATTCTTGAATAATCTCCTGAAGTGTTGAGTCGGGGTTATATTCGCGTTTGCGTTTGATATTGGCAAAATCATGTTCAATCGGATTATAATCCGGGGAATAAGGTGGCAGAAATAGCAGCCTCGCACCCGTCGCCTCTACGAGCTCTCGCGTCCGAGAAGTCTTGTGGAGCATCGCATTATCTAAGATGAGGACATGACTCGGAGTCAAATGTGGACATAACTCCTCGGCTAACCAGTCGTTGAAATCGGCGGATTTACACCCGCCTTGAAGCAATCGCACAGCTCTGAAAGTTCCTTGAAAACGCGCCGCAAGGAGTGTGGTCGTCCGGGTGCGTTGGCTCGAAATCAACCCATAGACGGCTTGACCTTTCGGGGCATACCCGAAGCGTCTATGACTTTCGTCTCGGAAACCGCTTTCATCGGCGTAAACTACACATTTGCCTGCGCGCTTGAGCGTAGCGAGTTCCTGACGGTAGGCGGCGCGTTGTTTCGGACATCGCTCCTTATAGCCGAGTGTTTTTTTTTCGGGTAATCCCAAGCGTTTTCAAGCCATAGTAAACACAAAACTCCGAGACGCCCAAATCAGCGGCGCGTTCGGCTTGCGTCTGATCCGGGAAGTCAGCGACATGTTTTTCAAGTGCCTGCAGATCAAGGGTTCTTGGACCCCGGGGCCCCGGTTTCTCACGCACCAACGGGTCTTCGGCATTCAACCATGTATACAGAGTTGCGCGTGCGATGGAAAACTGCTGGCAGGCTTCGGTCTTTTTACCGCCAGCTGCGATGAACGCTAAAACGCATTTGCGGAAATCTGATGAATAAGCCATAATACCAAAAGGCTAACATAAATCTAATAAAGTGTCTATTTATTTATCTGGGTTACCATAGTTGAAAAAATAAGGCGGCGTAAAAGAACAAAAACAATAATTGAGAGAAAAATGTACAGTACTGTAAAAGCAATAAAAGGGACAACAAGATTCGGCATGGGGGTTACCGCATCTGCGGTGCGCATGAAATTGTAGATAACCCATGGCTGCCGTCCGACTTCCGTGACTGTCCAACCCGCCTCAATCGCGATAAATCCAAGGGGTGCACAGAGCGTGATAAACCGAAGATACCAGCGTTGGGTTGGTAGTCCTCTGCGCTTCCATGCGAGCCAGCCCCCAAGCACCCCAGCAGCAATCAAGATAAGACCACACGCCACCATAATCTGAAATGCGAAGTGTACGATGGCTACAGGCGGACGATCTTCTCGCGGCACGTCTTTGAGTCCCATAATCTCAGCGTTGAAGTCGGAATGTGCGAGAAAACTGAGTGCCTTCGGAATCTCAAGCGCATATCGGGTTTCCTCAGCATCTTCGTCAGGAATACCACCGATGCGTAAGGGCGCGCCGCGTTCCGTCTCCCATTGCCCCTCCATTGCAGCGAGTTTAACGGGTTGATACTTCGCGAGTCGCTTAGCACTGATGTCCCCTGAAATCGGTTGGAGGAGTGCGAATACACTACCAACACTCAACGCAATAGCGAATGCTCGACGGTGAAAAAGGTTACTCGGATCGCGTCTGAGAAAATAGGCGTGGATACCAGCGACTGCAAATCCGACAGCAAGAAAGGCAGCGATCGTCATGTGCAGTGTTTGACTGAACGAGGAGGGATTGAGCATCGCCGCAATCGGATCAATGTCCGTCACTTCGCCGTTAACGACTGAAAAGCCGGTAGGTGTATTCATCCAAGCATTCGCGGTAACAACGAAAATGCCGGAAAGGGTGCCACCCAGCAGCACCATCACACCGGCAAACCAATGGGCATATTTTGGGATACGGTCCCAACCGTAGAGGTAAATTCCTAAAAAGATTGCCTCAAGGAAAAACGCAAAGCCTTCCAAGGAGAAGGGCATACCGATGATGGGACCGGCATAAGCCATGAAGTTGGGCCATAACAAGCCGAGTTCAAAAGATAAAACGGTGCCAGAAACAGCACCAACAGCAAACATCACGGCAGTGCCTTTTGCCCACTGTTTCGCCAGCGTTAGGTAGGTCTCTTCTCGTGTTTTAAGCCACAACCCTTCAGCAATCACCATCAAGAGTGGCATTGCGATACCGATGACCGCAAAGATGATGTGAAACCCAAGAGACATCGCCATCTGTGCCCGTGCCGCTAACAAATCCGTCATGATAGAAACCTCCTTCATGCACCAGCTGCACACCAGTGAGCGAAGCACAGGCACCCACCCTATCTCCTATAAACATAGTGCGGTTAGATGAAGTTTAAGAAAATATTCCGGTAATTTGGCGAGGTTAGGAAACCTCGCCAGCAGGAGTGACCCCTGCCTCGTGCGAATAAGAAATTACCGAACTAACAAATTACTTTTCATTAAAGCAAGTTTCAATATTAAATATGCCCTTTAGTACATCAATGACGGGCGGGGAAACCCCGCCCCTACGAGGTTGACCTGTATTGGAAAATTCGGAAAATCAAGAATTCATTATTTAATATTGCTAAACCGCACCTACTGCGTTTAGGCATGCCAAGATTCAAGTCCGAGGAGTTTTTCCCCTAAAGGTGTCAACTCGGCTGTTTCTCCGTGGTAATGCTCCTTCTCTTTCGTTTCTCTGCCAAGACCTGTCAACCGTTCGCGCCACCCTTTAATCCTGGATTCAGCGTTGCCGTTCGTCGGTGCGGGTGACATCGTGATGTATTGTGCCATCCGCGGACGTTCGGCGGAGTTTGGACTACTTCCATGTGGCAACGCACTGTGCCAGATAACCAGATCGCCTGCTTTCCCGGCAACAGGGACCGCCTCGGCTTGATAGTCGCGCACGACCTCTCGTGGATTCGCATCGTCAGGTAGGTCGTTCAACCATCCCTCCAATTTCCGATGGAATCCCGGAATACAGGTAAATGCTCCCTGATTTCCCGGTGTATCCGCCAGATACAAAACACCTTGTACCTTCAATGTCACGGGCATATTGTCGAGCGACATATCCCAATGTAGATAGGGGCCAGGGAACTTGTAATCTGGCCGTTCAGGTGGATTCATGCTTGCGCGATCAAAGCTCACCCAGAGTTTCTCAGTTCCCCAAATCTCTGAGAACGCCTGATGTACGCGGGGGTATTGACGATTGTTCCACAACGCTTGATGCTGATAAATTTCCACCATGATACCTCGGCGCGGTGGGTCGGGATACCAACTGTTGGAGTCGTCGCGATCCATCTCAAGAAAATCCCAGACGGCTCGTTCGGCAGCGCGGCAGTTCTCAAGTGGCACCGCCTCTGGTACCACAACGTAGCCGTGTTCTTCCCAAAATTCTAAGGCTTCTGCGTCAAAAACTGGCATGAGTTTCTCCTTAACGTGGGTTATGTAAATCATGTAGCATTCGTTAGGTAGCAACTTGGGTTCGTATAGTTTTAAGAATACCATAAACTGTTGAGAAAATCAAACGTTTCGCTGTTTCCATTTTTCCAGACTTCCATCTTAAAATTTTGTTGCTATCAATTTGGGTTTGTGCTAAAGTATGAACACTTTCAAGCGGACAAAATTTCGAGAATATTGAGACGAAGGAGAAAGTCCCAATGCTTAAAGCAGGATTTATTGGTGCAGGGGGACGCAGTCAAGGCGCGCATTATCCAAACGTTAATCGCCTTGAAGATGATGTTGAAATGCTCGCTGCGTGCGAATTAGATGAGGAGAAACTTGCACAAGTCGCACAGAAATATGAGTTTCCACATACCTATACAGATCACAGGGAAATGTTAGACACGCAAGACTTAGACATCGTTTACTGTGTGATGAACGAAAAATGGATTTTACAACCCGCCTTGGATTGCCTCAACGCGGGCAAGCATCTGTTTATTGAGAAACCTCCGGGTGCGAACAGCGACGAAACACAGCAATTGCTTGAAGCAGCAGTTGCCAATGACGTTTACTGTATGGTGGGATTCCAGCGGAGATATGCCGCTGTTACACGCGAGGCGATGCGGCGCGTTGGAGAAAAGGGGCCTGTTACATTAGCCGTTACTACCTTTAACAAGCAGATGATCGGGCAGAATCGAGAATTTACAACTACCCTTTGGAACGATGTCTGCCATGTCGTTGATCTGCTCCGATATATGGCAGGTGGGGAGCCGGTGGAGGTCACAGCGCATCGAGATACGTTCGCTGCAGAACAGCGTAACTTCTACACTGCCTTTGTCCGTTTTGATAACAATGTCACAGGTGTCCTCTTCGGGAGTCGTGCGTCGGGTGGTCGCGTGCTACGCTCCGAATTGCACGGTGTCGGCATCGGTTGTTACATGAAAATTCCCGAAGAAATCGAAATTTATGAGGACAATGACAGAAGCGTCATGGGCGGTTGGGAAGTCGACGGTGTAGATCAGCGCGACTCAGCCAGTTACGAAGGTGTGCTAACGATGCATCGGCACTTCGTCGATTGTGTTCGGAACCGGCAAGTTCCGCTCACAGACCTCCGTGATGTTATTCACTCTATCCGCTTTGTTGACCAGATAGAAGGTCCCTTACCAGATTAACTTCTTCGCGCATTTCGACAAACACCATAAATTGGAGACCCACGCTATGCTTGACGAAAGACATCTACAACACCAACTGACTGCCGAACAACGCAGTGCTATAAATGAAGATGGGTATTTCATCGTCGAAAATGCCCTTCCGTCAGACCTCGTTGAACGGCTTGAAACGCGGGTGGACAACATCTATCAAGCACACCTTGATGCTGGCTACGATCCTTATGCGAAAAATCGACTGACCGAGCATAACAATTTCTTCTATCCGAACTTCCTCGGCACAGATCAGGTTTTCGTGAATATTTTGGACTGGTATAAGACGTTCCCAAAGGTCTGGGGTATTTTGGGCTGGAACATCTATTCCTATCACAGCCACTTTATTATTACACCACCACGTCCGGAGGAAGTTCGGGGTAAACCGACCCCACTCGGTTGGCATCAGGATAGTGGACGAGTTAACATCGAAATGGAAAGTTCACCGCGCCCGCGGCTGTCTATCAAAGTCGTCTACTGGTTGTCCGACTGCTCAGAGCCTGGACGCGGCAACTTTTATATCATCCCCGGCAGCCACTTATGGGATAAACTTGAGGACCGTCCGACAGATGGTTCACTTCCTGAAGGAGCAATAGCGGTCTGTTGTAAACCGGGTGATGCGGTCTTCTTTGATCGGCGGCTCTGGCACTCACGCAGCGAAAACGATTCAGACATCACTCGCAAAGGTCTTTTCTACGGATACGGCTATCGATGGTTACGGAGCAAAGATAATATGACCATTCCGGAGGAGATGTTCGAGCGCAATGACCCAATTCGACAGCAGTTGCTGGGTGGCGGGATGAATGCAAACGGGCATTTTTCACCAAAGGATGCGGATGTGCCTTTGAAGGTATGGCTTGAAGAAAAAGGGATCCTTTCAAGTTGAAGGGACAGGCATCTCAAAGAATGAAAGAGTGGCACGCTGAACGCAGCGTTTCTTGACACTCCCAGGAAATTGGCGTATAATTTGCGTAACAATATTTTTCGGCGAAGCTGCATGCCGAAATCCAGGACAAAAAATTCGTGGAGGCATACTGTAATGTTTCTAACGCGGTTAAATGTAGGTATCTGGGCTGCTACCCTCATGACAGCCCTTATAATTTCAACAGCTTCAGGGGAGGAAGCAGTGACAACTCCAGATATGCTAAAAGTGGGGATGATTGCCCCAGATTTTACACTGAAAGATGAAGACGGTGTTGAGCGGAATCTCAGCGATTACTTAGGTCAGAAAAGTGTCGTTCTCGCCTTTTATCCAAAAGATTTCACAGGTGGCTGAACAGCCGAACTCAACTCGCTCCGGGATAGTTTGAGCGAGATAGAAGCAACCGATAGTGTTCTTTTCGGTGTGAGCGTTGACTCCGTCGAGTCACACAAGCGGTTCCGCACAGAGCAAAAATTCGGATTTTCTCTGCTGGCGGATACTGAGTTTAAGGTGAGCACGCAGTACAGCGGGATCATCGAAAGGTTCAACGCATCACAACGGACAACTTTTATCATTGATAAAGCTGGGTATATCCGTGCCATTGATAGAGATGTTAACGTCAAAACGCACGGTGAAGATGTCGTTGCTCAACTTAAAGAGGTGCTGCCGAAGATAGCGGTTGGACAAACCGCTCCCGATTTTATTGCGACTGACGGTAACGGTGAAACGCACCAATTGCGTGAGTTTCGTGGTAAAAAGAACGTCGTGCTGGCGTTTTATCCGCGCGATTTTGGAACCGGCTGAACGGCAGAAGTCTGCTCACTCCGTGATGAGTCGAGTAATTTTGCCAAATACGATGCTCAGGTCTTTGGGATCACCACGAACGATGCGGATTCCCACCAGAAATTCTCCGAAGAAAATCAGCTGAACTTCCCGCTTCTGGTAGATACCGGTCGCAATCTTTCGCTCCTATATGGCGCAACAAATGCCCTTGAAGGCAGGATTGGGAGATTAACTGTAATCATTGATAAAGAGGGAAAGATCTCGGAAATTGATAAAGCAGTTAATCCGAGTACACATGGATCAGATTTAGTCAACTTCTTCAAAACGTTGGAAACATCGAAGTAATTAATGACCTGTAGGACTTTACCAACAATCACCGCACGGTTAGCGTGGTGCGTCTCTGTCATTTTTAGCCCTTTTTTGGTACCCATTGCAACAGCCATTGGCGTTGTCGAAAAACATGCAGCACCTGAAGACCTGTTCCGGTGGTTGGGGATCGTAGTGCTATTTGTGACCGTGCTACCGGCACTGTCAATAGCAGTCATGGTCCGATTTTCCAAAGTAAGCGATTTACATCTGAAAAACAGAGAAGAACGGTTCCTGCCTTTATGCTGTACGCTCGTCAGTATGATTGTAGGAACTTTTCTATTGCACCAACTGGGTGCGGCGCGTGAAATCGTTTGGGCGGGAGTCGCTTATATCATAAACAGCGTTGTTTTTTTTGCAATTACCCTAACGTGGAAAATTAGTTTTCACAGCAGCGTTGCTACGGGATGTATTACGGTACTTGTGATGCTTGTTAACCCACAATTTGGCTGGTTATTTCTGCTGATTCCGTTGATTGCTTGGGCGAGGGTTTACCGAAAACGGCATACGCTCCTGCAAACCGTTGTCGGCGCAGTGATAGCGGTTGGCAATACGTCTCTTGTTTTACACTTAGCGAAACTTGGGGGCAGTGGTTAGCGACAGCCAATCATGACAACCGCTTTAGGGGCGGCAAATTATCCCAATCACACTCTAAGCAGAAATACCCTTCTCTACCGAGACGCCGCACGCGTCCATTACATTCTGGACAGTTCACGATGTGAGGCAGCCCTGCCTCCTCGTTAGCCGGTGGAAACATAAGCAACTGCTCTAAAGGCAATGCCTGTTCCGTTTCCCTTGCGAGTTCAAGTTGGACGTTCTCCATTATATCTCGGGTATCAAGTTTAAAGGGTGCGGGTGAATTTCGAGTGAGATTGATAAAATCGCTCCGGTAAACCCGAATGGTATTGTCTTCCCGGACCTGCCGTATAAAAGCGTATATTTATCGGGTGCAACCAAATAAGCCGCGGTATCCAAAACGTATCTGCGGGGTTTGATTGCTATCTCATACCCACGGTAGTTTAGGGTGGAATGGCTTGCGTCGGGTTGTATCTGGCAGATTTCAAAAAGTTCGTGCGAGCGCGAGGCAGAAAGGATTAAAGCATACCGGCGGCAAGGGTATCGCTCGAGGTGCTCAAAGGGCAGAAAATTTTGTGGTTCCGCGCTATCTCGGAGGAATGTAACAAAGGTCGCGTAAGCATTCTCGGTGGCTTCCTGCAAGATTAACTGGCTCAATCTTTGTCGCCGTGATGAGGATGCCATATCCGCAGGTTCAAATTCCCGAGAATAAAACTCAAGTTGGACATCAACATCAATAGGCTGATTTTCAACATTGATACGCTGCAGACGTTCTACCGGTTGGTCTGCAATCTTTAGGACAAAAGGTAACATAGCGACCCATTACACTCCTTAAACGTAGGATGTAACAAGTTTAACATACATTTTGATTTTTGTCCAATCAATTAGAATGGACTCCGGTATCGTAGGATTTAAATTGTATCTTTTTCGTCGTTATGTTATACTAATTTAACCATAAATACTCAGAAAGGACGCAAACTATGTCAGGACATTCTAAGTGGTCTACAATTAAACATAAAAAAGCGGCGAACGACTCCAGACGGGGTAAACTCTTCTCAAAATTGATTAAGGAAGTTACTGCGGCGGCACGTATCGGCGGGGGCGATGTGGACATGAATCCCCGGCTTCGCACTGCAATTGCGGCTGCAAAATCAAGTAACGTTCCCAGCGATAACATTGAGAAAGCGGTTCTTCGTGGCACCGGTGAACTTGAAGGTGCTACCTACGAAGAAATCACTTATGAGGGTTACGGCCCCGGTGGTGTCGCCATGATGATAGAGGTCTTAACCGACAACCGCAATCGCGCCGTCGCAGCGGTCCGACATGTCCTCACCAAACACGAAGGCAGAATCGGGGAACGTGGATGTGTTGCTTGGGTTTTCGACAGACGCGGGTTAATTGTCGTGACACCCGACAGTATTGACGAAGAAGAGCTTTTCATGATTGCGGTCGAAGCGGGTGCAGAAGATGTCACGGCTTCGGAGACTGGCATTGAAATCCTGACCCCATTTGAGATGTTTGATAGCGTTTTAACGGCAGTTCAGGAAACTTCAGCGAATGTTCAACTCGCTGAAATTAGCATGCTTCCGCAGAACACGGTGAAACTTGAAGGAAAAGAAGCGGAGCGGATGCTACGGCTTATGGATGCCCTCGATGATCTTGATGATGTACAGAAAGTCTACGCTAACTTCGATATCCCCGATAGCCTTTTGGAAGCGGCAGCTTAGAAGTAAGGATAGCCAGCATGATTTCTTACATCAAAGGGATTCTTGCCCATAAAGACACAAAACAGGTTACCGTAGATGTAAATGGGGTCGGGTATGCTGTTGATGTTGCACCGAGAACCCAAACAGACTTACCTCCGATAGGCGATCCGGTTACTCTCTATACATATTATCACCAAACCCGTGATAATAAGATTACGCTCTACGGATTCATTTCAAGGGATGCGCTAAAAGTCTTTGAATTAGCACTGACTGTCTCCGGTGTGGGCCCGGCACTTGCGCAAAATATTGCCGAGCGGTTATCACCGTCACAATTCCAACGCGCTATCCATCGTGGAGACATCGCCACACTGACGCGAGTTCCGCGTTTAGGGACTGAACTCGCTCACGTCATAATTTCCAAGCTGAAAAAGAATATTATGAAAATGAAATTTGAAGGCGATGTTGACCCCGAACACGCTATATCTCTGGATGCAGCGGTGATCGAAATGCTTGTCAACCTCGGTGCGCCAGAACTTCAAGCGGAAAAAGCCGTGGAAAAGGCACAAAAAATCCTGGGTCCCGCTGCGAAACGAGAAAACTTGGTGCAACACGCACTCCGCTATATCCAAAATTAGGCTTCTTCAGGAACGTGAGGTAAGCGAACTGCACCAAAGGCGCAGCACGCATCCCACATTAGGATAGAACAATGGATAATCAGGAAATATTGATGCAAGATTTAGCAGCTGAAGAAGACGAGGCCCTTGGATACAGTCTCCGCCCGGAATGGTTGAACGAATTTATCGGACAGGAGCGAGCCAAAGAACAACTCCGTATCCATATTGAAGCCGCTAAAAAACGTGGTGACGCGTTAGAACACGTCCTCCTTGTCAGTCCACCGGGTCTCGGCAAGACGACGCTTGCGAAAATTATCGCTAATGAGATGCAGAGTGGCTTTAAACAGGCGATCGGTCCCGTTATGGAAAGGCTCGACCTTGCATCAACTTTGACGAACCTTGATAAGGGCGATATTTTGTTTATTGATGAAATTCATCGCATGAAAGGGTATGTGCAAGAATCACTTTATCCGGCAATGGAAGACTATCAACTGGATTTAGCGATTGGACAAGGGCCCGCATCAGATGTGGTACAAGTCTCTATCGCCCATTTCACACTCGTTGGTGCAACAACACGTGAAGGCTTGCTTGCTGGCCCTTTCCGCGATCGCTTTGGCATCCGCATACATCTGGATTACTACGAAGCAGAAGATCTCCAACAATCTATCCGCATCAATAGTAGGAAACTTGACATTAACATCGACGAAAACGCTGAATATACATTAGCGCGGCGTTCACGTGGCACGATGCGAATCGCCAATAAGTTGCTTGCAAACGTCAGGGATTATGCGCAAGTCAAAGGTAACGGCGTGCTCTCACATGAGATTGCAGAGGAGGCACTCGAATTCTTTGGGATTGATGAACGCGGATTAGATGCCCAAGACTACGCCTATTTTCAAACACTTATTGAGAAATTCAACGGACGTGCTGGACTTAAAGCACTCGCTGTCGCGCTCAGTGAGGATGAACGGACTATCTCGGAGGTTTACGAACCTTACTACATCAAAGAGGGATTCCTGATGCTAACACCGGGCGGACGGGTCGCAACCGATGCTGCTCATGAATACTTTGACTATCCTGTTAATTCCCAAATATCTCTATTTCATTAGTTGCAAGTTGGACTTGGTTTCTGCATCTGAACTCAGAGAGTTCTCCTTCCCAGGAACAGATAAGCTCCTAAAACAATCGCTAAAAGACCTTTTCAAACCTAAAAACAGCTCTCTACTTAACCTCAAACCACTGCGAAACGTAGTGGAGCAGTGCCCAGAGTTAATCGTTAAAAATATGAAACTCACAGATTTCGATTATCACCTGCCTCCTGACCGGATCGCACAAAGCCCTCTTCAACAACGCGACGCATCACGACTTTTGGTAGTTGACCGCGGCACCCACACGTTTCACCACACCCGATTTTCGCAGATTGGAGAATATTTGCCGGACGCTGCGCTCTTGGTGCTAAACGACACGAAGGTTATACCGGCACGGTTAATTGGAAACAAAAGCGGCACTGGCGGAAAGATAGAGTTACTTCTCATTCGTGAAAAGGAGACAGATATCTGGGAGGCATTAGCGAAACCGCGGCGCAACCTCCGAATCGGCACACAAATTGTATTCGGAAACGGTGCTTTAACAGCAGCGGTTCTCGCGAAACCGGATGATGGCCACTGCATTGTCCGTTTCAACTACGAGGGGACGTTTTCAGGTATTCTCGCAGCGGTTGGTATGATGCCGCTCCCGCCTTATATTCGCCGCACGCCGAACGCTGAAGATAAAGTGCGTTACCAATCCGTTTATGCCGCCACTGAAGGCGCGATCGCTGCCCCAACAGCAGGATTGCACTTTACACAAAAACTGCTGGCGGAATTGAAAAGTAACGGGTTAGAAACTGCGACGTTAACACTACACGTTGGACCCGGAACATTCCAACCGGTGAAAGTGGAAGAGATTCAGACCCACAAAATGCACGCTGAATATATCCACCTCACTGAAACAGAGGCAAACCGTATTCGTTTCGCGCGGGAAGCAGGCGTGAAAATTGTCGCCATTGGGACCACAGTGGTACGCGCTCTGGAAAGTGCCGGTACAACAGGGACTGTCCAACCCTACAGCGGCTATAGCGAACTTTTCATCTATCCGGGTCACCGATTTAATGTAGTAGATGCTTTGGTTACTAACTTCCATCTACCGAAATCAACCTTACTCATGCTTGTGAGTGCCTTCGCTGGAAAGGACTTAATGCAGAAAGCGTATCAAGAGGCACTCCAGCAGGATTACCGTTTTTACAGTTATGGCGATGCCATGCTGATCCTTTAAGAGTTGTTAGTTAATAGTTGTCAGTTGTTAGTAAAGGAGATTTTTATGGATCAAATAATGGGGCTGCTTGTTCCGTTCATCGCAATGGGTGCTATCATGTATTTCCTATTATGGCGACCGGAACAAGCCAAACGAAAAAAACACCAGAATATGCTGGAGAATCTATCCAAGGGTGATGAAATTGTAACCAATGGTGGATTACACGGTAAAATTCTGGGTCTGAGTAACGACAAGAATATTATCCTTATCACTGTTGGAGAATTGAACAATCAAGAAGTAAAAGTTCAAATCTCACGGAGTGCTGTCGCTTTTCTCAAAAAAGGTGGCGAACTCATTGAAGGCGAGTAATATATGGGCGGGCACAAGACCCGCCCCTACAAACACAAATCGGGTTGTACCCATAACTGGTAGCCAACCCCTTCAAATCTCATGGACACGATGCTATCCTGTTCTGAGAGCATTAGAACATCGTTGTTAGACAGCTGCACGCGTGCCGTCTTTTCGTTATCCACAGTGCGCGTGACTTCAAAAACAGCACTACCGTTCACATCAAGGGATCTATAGAAACAGATAGCTTCTCCCCGCATAGGGCTCACGTGCGTGTCGTCTGTGTGGACATCTAAATCATCCGATGCGATGTTTTCCCATATCCTGAGATGCGTCTCCTGTTCGGGTGCTGTCTCTCCCGCTTCCAAAATCACCGCAGCGGATTCCGAATAGGATACCATTTTGCAGACTGCGACCTCAACACCCGCCTCTCCTACGAGCATCTCATAAGTTGTGTGATGTGGAATATGCGCCACACATGCCTCACCCTCAAGGACCTTTGAACGTTCACCCAAAACGCCGTACGCTTTGTTTCCGTTATGCCCTACCAACAATGTGCAGTGTCCACCCAGCGCAATCAATGCGACTTCAGTATCGTCAGAGTGGTCGAAGAAAGTTGTCTGGGGTGTGAGGGTAAGAATTCCGAAATGGAGTTTGGTGATCCCCATTTCGCCGGGCTTCACAATTTGGGTGTAGCCCTCAGTGGGGGTGTAGTTCTTACGTGCCGACATCGGATTGGAAGTTGGAGAGGTGTTCAACGAAGCTTGCTAACGGCAGTCCGACGACATTGAAGTAGCAGCCCTCAATGCGGTTAACGAAAGCAGCACCTCGTTCTTGGATTCCGTAGGCACCGGCTTTATCCGCTGCTTCACCAGTAGCGACATAATCAGCGATCTCAGTTCTATGCAGCCGCCGAAAATAAACTTGGGTCGTTTCTGCCCAAACGACAGTCCGCGCTGTTGAAGCGTTCACCAGTGCGACACTTGTTATGACCTCATGAGCGGTGCCGCTGAGCTGCGTCAGCATTGTTATAGCGTCTGCATCATCGACAGGTTTTCCGAGAAGCCTTCTATTTAACGATACCAAGGTATCCGCGCCGATAATTACACCTTCGCTATAGTGCTGCGCGACGGCTCTCGCCTTTAGTAAGGCAAGTTCCTGCGTTATCTCCTCTCCGTGCTCGTTTGAAAACGCACTATGCGGCGGTTCAACGACATCGCTTGGACAGACCTCAAAGGTGAGTCCAATTTGCGATAACAACCGAGCGCGCCGAGGCGACGCAGAGGCTAATACCAGACGCGAGGTGTTTAAGATCGGTTCGCGCGCTTGCATCCTATTTTAGGCAATACCAACATGTATCATCTTCCTCGCGAATTTGCAACAAATTCGCTCGCTTCAATTCCTTGATACCAGTTTCAATCTCCGTTTTAGAAAATCCAATTTTCTGAAGAAGTGGATCGCGTTGGGGAATACTAAACCATTCCGGTTCTTCCGAAGAACGATATTTCTTCTTGAAGACCTCTAAGGCGTTATATAGGCGTAAGGTTTTGACGGGTAGCCCAACAAGCGGATTAACTTTAACAAAGGATTGAATTGATTCATTAGGCATCGCTTCAGTCCATAAGTAACCAGTATTGTTCATATTTTACATAACGTTTTTATTTGAGAATAAGTTACAAAAAAGTGATTTTTATTATTTTTCGTCCAACAGTCGGCAGTTGATGGGAGGTGTCGGGATTTGGAAATAATCAGAATCAACGGTATGAAGGTTCTCCGTATGGCATTCACCGTCCTACAGAACATTTGACAACGCTCTGCCCTTATGCTAAACTCTATCAAACTCTTAACATAGGACAGTGCGATATTGTTTCCGACAGGTGAAAATCATATATCAGGACGTTCCATTCTTCTCGGTATCTGCTTCGTTGTTGCTATATGCTGCATCGTCTCCTATGCGGAATTAGTCATCACCTACATTCAAATCGGGTTTTTGCAGCTGCCCCCTGCCGTCATTGGATTGTTCTTCTTTCTGGTATTAGGGAATCGGTTGCTCGAAAAACTAAACAATCGATTCGGATTATTGCCGCGGGAGTTGATGGGCATCTACTGTATGATGCTGGTTGCCTCGATGATTTCATCGCGCGGGGTGATGGAAAAACTCATTCCTGCCCTCATCGCGGTCAACTACTTTACTAACGAAACGAACAGTTGGGATACGCTGTTTTTCCCACACATCAAGCCGTGGTTGATTCCATTTTCGCCAGAACAAAAAGGACAAGCAGCGATTGCAATCAGTTTCTATGAAGGCACCGAACCGGGTGATGTAATTCCGTGGCGTGCCTGGGTAGAGCCGTTGTGCCTCTGGGGTGTGCTTGTTTTTTTAGTGTTCACAGCGTTTCTCTGCCTCGCAGCAATCCTGCGAAAACAGTGGATTGAAAATGAGAAACTGTCATTTCCATTAGTCTCGCTCCCGCTTGAGTTCGTACACGAGGGGCGCGGTTTTCTGCGGAATCGCTTGATGTGGTTAGGGTTTGGATTGCCTGCGCTTATTTTCACCTTAAACGGGCTTCATGAAATCTGGCCTCAAATCCCGAACCTTCCGCTCCGGTACCTACTGAATCAATACTTTACAGAACAGCCCTTCAACGCCATCGCCTACACCCCAATTTTCCTCTCTTTCGCAGCGGTAGGATTTTTCTATCTCCTGCCGACCCAACTGCTTTTCAGTCTATGGTTCTTTTTTCTATTTACCCGATTCCAAGATGTCGTCGCAGCGATGTTTGGTCTACGGGTAAGCGGGATGCCTCTCTACCCGACCCGACTCTACTTGGGTTACCAAGTCGCAGGTGCTTATGTGGTGCTGGTTATTTCATTTATCTATATGGGATTTCCACATTTCAAAAGCCTGTTTCGGCGAGCGTTTCGGACAAACCAAGCAGATGATACGGCGGAACTCATGCCTTACCGCACGGCAGTTTGGGGGCTTATTATCAGTCTGCTTCTTGCGATAGGGTGGTGTTACGCAGCGGGACTGAATTTAGGGTTTGCCGCCTTTGAGATACTCGTCTATATCGGTATCGTAGCGGTGGTCATGGCGCGCAGTACTGCTGAAGGTGGGTTGCTGATGACGGAAACATCGTTTCGCCCGATAGATCTCTATCAACTTATTGCGAGCAAAGCGACATTGGGAGCACAGAGCCTTACTATACTCTCGCTCCTTGATGCCATCTTTACTCGCGACCAGCGCGGATTAATTTTAACGGGTTTCTTAGACGGTTTAAAAATCAGAGATCGGGTGGGAATGTCCTATCGTTCACTCTTAGGCGTGTTTGTGTTAGGGAGCACACTCGCATTCTTATGCGCGGCTGCTATCCACTTATGGCTTCCTTATACACACGGTGCAAACTATATGTATAGTTACACCTATCGGGGAAATCCGCTTTGGGCTTTCAGAGACAACGTCGCGGCGATGGAGGGGTTGGGGACAGACGCGCGCACAACTGGTGGGCTCTTTTTTGGCATCGGTGCCCTTGTGACAACAGGGCTGGTTATCTTGCGGATGTTATACTGGTGGTGGCCTCTGCATCCCCTTGGATATGCGCTATCGGCTTCGTGGACACTTATTGTGTTCTGGTTCCCAGTTGTAATTGCCTGGAGCATTAAGACCCCAATTCTACGTTACAGCGGCATTCGGCAGTACCAGCGACTCCGCCCGTTCTTCTTAGGTATGGTCTTTGGGGAATTCAGTATGGCGGTTGTGTGGGTGCTTATCAGTTGGGGCGCAAACGTACCAGCACCGTTTTTTCCGTGGCCGTGAGCGTCGCATTTTATAGAATCACGCGGCACTTCGATTGCGTGCTGTGACTTCCCAAGTCTCCCGACAATAGCCGTCAGCATCTATGACATAGTAAAATGGATGGAGTGCGACACATGGGCAGATATGTGTTGGACAGACGTAAATTTCTTGTCCAATGGACAGGGGCGTACTGTCTGGAACGTTAATCGCCCAATGTTCTTCATGCTGCTTGTCCACCTCAGCATTGTCAATACTCAAAATGATCCCCCGTACACCATCAGGATCTGCCGCGATGGCTTTATGTCCCAAATCGAGGGTAATCCGATTCGGAGTAGGCACGCTAATAATACGACTCAAGAGGAGTGCTGCTGGCGTAAAACCGAGATCCGGGAAGAGGGTCGTGTACCCATGATCATGAAAAATAAAGGTGCCCGGCGATGCCTCGACGTCTGGCGTTTTGGCATAGATGGGAAATGTGGGTGTCCCCCCCATCACAATCAACGGCACTTCAAGTCCTTTGGCAGAGAGTCTATCCTGCATTTCCGCTACTTGCGCGAGGCTTTTGTTGCAAGACGCTTGTCTCTCAACGACATCTTCATCGTGGATATGTCCATCGTAAACGTGTAGACCCGACGATTGTAATCCATCCGCTGCTGCAATCTGGGCGTAAAGCTCCACAGCCTCATCACCGACGGGTATCCCCGTGCGATGCATACCGACATCCAAATCCAGCATGACCTTGACTGTCAAACCAGCTCTTTCCGTTGCTGATGACAGTGCCGTTACCGCTTCTGAATGATCGACGATGACCTTGAAATCGGCATCTGGATATGTCAATTGCAGCGAGACGAACCGATTGATATTGGGTCCGACCATCTGATAAGCAATCACAATATCCTGTATACCGTTCTGTGCCAGCATTTCTGCTTCGCGGAGGGTAGCGCATTTGTGCTTAAGGATGCCAGCCTCGCGCTCCATAGCGATAATCTCTGCGGTTTTATGCGTCTTCGCATGCGGTCTAAGCTTCGAGACATCTCCATCAACAACAGCAATAGCACGTTCAATGTTCTGTTGAACCTGTGCGAGATAGACAACCAGCGATGGACTGGGTATCGTCTCAACGTTCTGAATACGGTATTTCTTATCCATAGCCTCACCTCTTCGCGTCAAGTCTTAGATTGGGGCGGAGAAACATTATATATCCATTCTACACGGCAAAGAAAATAAAGTCAACTTTTTCGCAGAGGCACTCAGTTTTCCGCTGTCTGAACAGCGGATTTATGGGTTATGAGTACTGGGTTGTGGGTAAAAGTCGTTGGTGAAGTTGGTCACTTCTGAAAAGGTGGAACAGTCCCAGCTACACGTTTTCGCGTCTGTTAAATTGATTCATGGCTGTTAGGATATCATCCTTGACGAAGGCTTCGATAGCATCAACTGCTCGATGGATAGTCGATTCAATTTCTATCCCTTCGGCTTGCGAAAATTCCGTGAGAACATAATCGACCAAATCGCCAACTGGTGCACCAATGCCGATGCGGAGACGTGGAAACTCGTTTGTTCCCAAGTGATGAATAATAGACTTCATCCCTTTCTGTCCGCCGTCACTCCCTTTCTGACGTATCCGCAATATACCGATGTCCAAATGAACATCGTCGTAGACAACACAGAGCTGCGAGAGGGGTACCTCAAACCGATCAACGAGTGCAGCAACGGCTACACCACTGTTATTCATATACGTCATCGGTTTTGCGAGAATAACGGATGTATCGTGCCATGTTGTCTGCCTAACAAGCGATTTGCAGATTGATGTTTGTGTGCGGCGTGAGTTCTGTTGCTTATCCTGCGTTTTTTCGTGAAGGGCATCAATTACGCGAAAGCCGACGTTGTGTTTGGTGTCTTGGTAGCGGAGCCCGGGGTTACCGAGTCCAATAATAAGTTTCATTCACAAACCTCAATCAAAAAAATGCAGTGGCTGGGAGAGGTTAAGATGTCCAGCCAGCGTGTTGGCTTGGTTCCCATCAATTAGAATCTGAACCTGTTTAATATCGTTTGGGAACGCGTCAAAAACGGTCTTAAGAATCGCCATAACGGTTAAACGCTCAGCAGTGGTCCCACCGATATGATCGTCAGTGAGGTGTCTCGAAAAATCTAAGTAGGCAGTCTGATGGCTGTCAATATAGACTTCATTGAGGAGTGTGCCGCGTGGAATAGGATTTCTAAAGTTAGGCGGCGTTTCTTGAATAAGTGCCTTGACGACTTGACCTAAACGTTGCGTAAACTCGGCATGAAGCCGTCGTTCAATTTTAACTGGAACAAGCGTGAGAGTCGTTGGGTCGAAAAGAAATAGATTGAGTGGTTGGGGCGGCGGCGGTGTATCTGAAGGATTCGCAGCAACTGGCAACGGCGGTGGGGCAATCGGAATCACTGCCTGCCTCGACTGATTAAGCAGAAACAGGGTCAAACCGAGAGAGACGGCAACAACAATAAACGTTATCCCCCAGATTATCAAGAGCCTCGAAAAGCCAGCAGTGCTGTCATATTTCACTGTTTTGTTCCTGTGTCTGAATCTGTCGTTGCAGAAGAAACATAGCGCTGGATAGCACGGGTGACTGCCTGTGCAACGCTTGTGATATACTCCGGATTGGAAAGTTGCTCTAAATCCTCAGCATTAGAGAGGTAACCGAGTTCTAAAACAACACCCGGCATATAGATTTCAGATAACGTAATAAGCGGTAGTTCGGTAATCGTGATGGGTATTTCGGTTAGGAAATTGAGTTCTATTTGTAGGGCAGCTGCGAAATCTCGGCTTTGCTTTAAAAAATTGGCTTGTGCGAGGATTTTTAATCTCTGTCCCGAAGGTGCTTGCCCGACGTTACTTGGGAATCGGAGTTGTCCTTTAGGGTTGTTGAGATAAATTTTGATACCTTTATCGTGGGATGAAAAAGATGCGTTGCAGTGTAGGCTGAGAAAGAGTCTTCCTTGGTTCCGCGTCGCAACTTGAATCCGTTCAAAGTGTGTTTTTTTGGTATCTGTCTGACGCGTGAGGTAAATCTGCATCTCCCGCTGTTTGCTCAGCTGCTGGAGCTGTTTTGCGAGTGTGAGGACGACATCTTTTTCAAGGAGTCCGGTGCTGCCTTCGCACCCCGTGTCATCGATACCGCCGTGCCCTGGGTCAATAACGATTGCCCAATTCTGAGAACCCGTTACCTCCACAGGGTTCCAAGTCCCCTTAGGTCGCATTTGGACCCTTCTGAGGCTTGGATTGTAGATGACTTCAACATCATTGAACATTGGTAGGAGTTGTGTGAAAAAACCGATAGGGAGCATCGGTTGTTGCCGGATAATTATTGGTGGTACCGAGAGCGTAACTATCTCTCCACCCGGATCAATGTGAATCGTTGGCTTGTCCATTTGCAAGCGAATCCGCTTACCTTTCATTCTGAGGGTGAGTCGTTTTCGGGGGTGGTTATACTGATGTGTGATTGCGGGGTCAAAGACCCGTTTCACGGCATCAACAGAAAGGTAAACCGTTCCGTCTCTGAGTTGCGCGGGCACCTCGGCAATCGTCTTTCCATCAGCATCAATAAAGCGGACATTCGATTCTTGGGCAATACCGTTGCCTGTGATCGACCAGATAAGTGCTGTAAAAAAAAGCGCGTAAACAGATATCCGCATAGCGATTAGCAGCTGAGGTACCAAGCGTCTGTTCACGCGCATTTCTTGTGGATTCTTTATGTAGACAACGTTATTCGTCTTCCTCGTCATCGGTTTGCCTACGAGAAATGATCTCTGGTTCCGAAGGCTGTTCTTCAGCATCTTCTTCACCTTCGGCTTCGGCTTCGGCTTCTTCAGCCTCCAATTCGAGTTCGATCCGTGGCTGGCTTACCGTTGCGATGATCCGATCGGCTTCGTCAAGGATCTCAACTTCATCATCAAGGTCTAAATCACTGATATAGATAGCGTCGCCTATATCCAATTCACTGACATCAATGGAAATCTCAGTAGGAAGTTGCATAGGCAGGCAGTGAAGGGTCACTTGACGGAGTGGTAATTCGAGAACCCCACCCTCTTCAACACCGGATGGAATGCCGACCATAACGACCGGTACAGATGAGGTCACAGGTTCATCCAGAGAAATCCTGATAAAATCGGCATGGAGGAGTTGATGCTTCTCTACCGGATCGCGTTGAATTTCTTTGATAATGACAATTTCGGGATCAGCCTCACCGATTTCCATATTAATGATAACGTTTTCACCGTATGTGCGTAAGAATTGTTTGAAGGTCCGCGCGTTGAGCTGAATCGCTAAGGTGTCTTGTGAGCGTCCGTATAAAACGGCTGGAACACCGCCTTCTCGCCGGATTGCACGCGCACTTTGCTTCCCGAAAACCTCACGCGATTGAACCTCTAATTTCGCTTGTTGCATTTTTTCCCGTCCATTTTAAGGGTTATCGCTAAAAAAGGAGACAGGGCGGGTAGGATTCGAACCTACGCATGCAGGTTCCAAAGACCTGTGCCTTACCGCTTGGCCACCGCCCTTTAAGTCATCAAGATACGGACACACCAACAGCGCTGGTTACCGTAGATGTGCAAAAACTGACTCGGCTCTTGAAGTGTAATTCGCTTCGGCGTGCGGCATTCGCATCATGCATTACAGCGAACACCGTAGCACCACTCCCTGACATCAACGCGCCATAACACCCAGCCTGCGTAGATAGCTCGTTTTTTAGCGCGGAAACTTCGGGATACTCGGAAAAGACCGGCACCTCAAGACGGTTATAAAGGTTTTTTCCGATGCCAACAACATTACCCTTCTCCATAAGAGTCTTTATAATTATACAGGCTTTTTCAGGCGTTGTCAAGGAAAAATTTAGTTTTCTAAACACAGCTGCGGTTGAAATTTCAATACCTCCGTTTAGAAGGAGGAGTGACACATTAGGAAGTGCGGGGAGGGTTGTGAGCTGATCGCCGATGCCGATCCCCAACGCCGCACCACCGTGCAAACAAAAAGGAACGTCTGCCCCTAACCGTCTGCCAAGACGCATCAACACGTCCTGTGTGAAACCGAGTTCAAAGAGTTGATTCACACCGTGAAGAACGGCGGCAGCGTTCGCGCTCCCACCTGCGAGACCTGCTGCGACTGGAATCCGCTTATAAATGTCAATTGCGACACCGCCGATACCAGCACCTTCATCGCTGAGGCATTGTGCCGCACGGTATGCCAGATTTCGGGAATCAGAGGGTACGCCCGGATGTTCACAGCGAATTGTTACACCCTTCTTATCTTGTTTGCGAATGACAACATCATCGTGCAAGTCGATTGAATGGAAAATCGTCTCGAGGTTGTGGTAGCCGTCTTCGCGTTTTCCGACCACATCGAGATAGAGATTGATTTTAGCATGGGCGCGAACCCGTATATCTTGCACGATTCTTGTCTATTGCTCTGTTAATTCTGACAAAGGGATAATCTCGATGTCTTCACCGAGAAAGGGTTCAACATCGAATTTACTGTCTTTAATCTCGACATTCAGTTCGACTTTGGCGATTTTGACAGCAACCCGTGTCTGGTCAAGCGGGCGTTCAATCTCGACCTTGTGGGGTCGGAGGATACCACTCACTGGACGATAGTCAGAAAAAGCGGCGCGCTGCTGAAGCGTCCCGTTCTCATCGTGGATGTGCCACTCCGTAACCCGAGGCTCACCGTCCCGAATAAAGAGCGTAATGGTCTCTACATGCTCCTTTTGGCTCCCCGAACGTGCGATAACAAATTTCGCGCCCGAACTTTCGACCGATATAAATTCGTCGGTGCGTCCGTCAAGGAATGGATTGGCGAAAATAGCACTCAACACATCTGACACGCGTAGATCGACACCGAAAATTTCTCGTAAAGCACCGTCGGACAGTGGACCGAGGTACGCTTTTTGTTCGTTCAGCAGGCGAATCAGAAACAGGTTCTCGTCCTGATTGGCAATTGCGACCCCTCGCGGTTCATTCATCGGTCCTAACGCTTGGATCTGGAGCAATTCCCCACCGTTCTCGGATTTTTTATACCACAACAACTCACGGATTTCCTCACTCCGATCCCCCTCTTCAATCGTTACCATCATCCGCGTTATTTTTAGGGAGCCAGTCAGATCGTATCTGGCTTGCAGCGTGTTGAGGATACTGTCTAATTCGGCACGGGTTGCTGGCGACAACCGAACGGTAGCAGTGCTACCGGTACACCCAACAACCACCACAAAGAGAAGACAGAATACAGAGAACTTATGCAAGCTGGCATATCGCATCTATAAGACTTCCGACATCGATTTTTCAACAATACCGACAGCCTCTTCAACATGGCTGGCGTTGATATTAAGAGGCGGCAAGAAGCGGAGGACATAATCGTTGGTGCATATCGTGACGAGCCCGTTCTCAATACACTGCGCTGCGAGTGGTGTGGCATCAACGTCCATGATCAAGCCGCGGAGTAAGCCTTTCCCGCGTACCTCTTTGACTGGATACTTCTCTTTAAGTTCCATGAGTCCACCAGCAAGGTAATTCCCCATCTTGACGGCGTTCACGGCGAGATTCTCTTCCAAGATGGTTTTGACGGTTGTCGCTGCCGCTGCGGTAACCAATGGGTTTCCACCGAACGTCGCCGCATGTGTGCCGGGGACAAAACTCTCTGCTATGTGCCGTTTCGCCAACATTGCGCCGATGGGTACCCCACTACCGAGTGCTTTCGCCATTGTAATCACATCCGGGACGACCCCATAACTCTGGTAACCGAAGAAGGTGCCTAAACGTCCCATTGCGGTCTGAACTTCGTCAAAGATGAGTAAAAGATTATGCTGATCGCACATCTCTCGCAAACCTTGAAGGTATCCGTCACTGGGGATATTAACGCCGCCTTCAGACTGAATCGGCTCGACTAAAATAGCACAAGTCTTTGAACTGATAGCGGCTTCGGTTGCTTCAAGATCATCAAAGGGTACATACTTGAAACCCTCAAGCATCGGTTCAAACCCGACGTGATATTTCGTCTGCGCTGTAGCGGTGATTGTCGCCATCGTGCGTCCGTGGAACGAATTCTCCATCGTGATGATTTCGTAAGCGTCTGTTCGACCGCTGTCTTTGGCGTATTTCCGCGCTAACTTAATCGCGGCTTCATTCGCTTCGGCACCGCTATTGCAGAAGAAACACTGATCCATATCGGAGTTGTCGATAAGCAGTTTCGCGAGTTCCGCTTGCGGTTGTATGTAGTAGAGATTGGAGGTGTGCAGGAGTTTGCCCGCCTGCTCACGGATTGCCTCAACGACCTTTGGGTGACAATGTCCCAAGCCGTTAACGGCAAGACCACCGAGGAAGTCGAGGTATTTTTTCCCATCGGCATCCCACAAGTAGGGTCCCTCGCCTTTAACGAACGCTAAATTTCTGTCGCCGTAAGTGTTGATGATATATTCAGTCGCCATCTCTTTAATTTCGGCTGTTGTCATTCAATTTTCTCCTTTTATTCGTTGTTAGTATGTACTTTTTGGACCGGTGCGGTTGGAATGCACATCGCATTTGGGCGAGTACGCCGCAAAACCGCACCTACCTCGGTTGGGTGCTATCACCAGTTCGTATAGGCACCATCGTCGCGTTGGTAGCCAGTAGGGGGTCCGTAGTCCTGTGTTGTGACGCTGGTGAGTGCGTCTTCGTTGAACTCAATGCCGAGTCCCGGACGTTCCGGGGGTAGAAGATACCCTGACTCAAATGGGACTTGTACCGGGAATACATCGGTCAGTGAAGACATCGGGGCGCGAGGGAGTTCCTGCACACCGACCAGTGGTGATGAGAGGCAGAGCTGCAGGCATGCCGCAGCGGATACGGGTCCCAATGGATTATGTGGTACGACATAGATGTAATGCGTTTCGCACCATCCTACGATCTTCCGTGCCTCTGTTAAGCCTCCAGCAATGCACAGATCAACGCGGCAGTAATCCATGAGTTCTTCCTCAATAACTTCTCGGAAGGTCCATTTGCTGTCAAATTGTTCACCAACGGCAAGTGGTACCGAGGTCTGCTGCCGAAGCCGTTTGAGGCTCGCAGGGTTCTCGGCTCGCAGCGGATCCTCAATGAAAAACGGATTGTACTGTGCGACCTTATTACAGAAATCGAGGCTATCCGCTGGATCAAGTCGGGTATGCACGTCAACGAGTATCTCTACATCGTCGCCCAACGCTTTTCGGACGGCTTGGACTTGCTTAATGCCGTTCTGGATAGCGCGTTTCGGTTCAAAAGTTCCAGCGTCTGTACCGTCAGCCAACCCCCATCGGACGAACTTCCAACCGGCTGCGTGCGTCTGCTTACAACTCTCAACAAGTGCGTCAATTGAACCGCCGCCGTTATGTGGATAGCAGACGACCTTATCTCTGGTACGTCCTCCGAGAAGTTCATAGACGGGGACATTGAGTGCTTTTCCTTTGATGTCCCAGAGCGCTATATCTACGGCACTCACTGCGGCAGACTGGACGACGCCGCCGGGGAAAAAGCCGCCTCGGAACATCACTTGCCACAGATGCTCAATCCGAAACGGATCTTCACCGATAAGAAAGGGCTCAAATGAACGGATGACTTCGGCTAAGGCGAGTGAACGACGGCGTAGTCCTCCCTCACCGACGCCGTAGATACCGGCATCGGTTTCGACTTTCACAAAGAAATGTCCACTTTCTGAAACAAAAGATTTGACCTTCGTAATTTTCATTTTGTACTCTCAATCTGTGATTTTTGATGAACTCACCCTAAGATTCAAAGCGGGTGAAAGCAATAATTTAATCTTTTGTGGCGGTTCGCACAACTATACCAAGCGTCAGAAGAAACGCCACAAATACACTGACTACGAACCATTCCATCACAATTCCTCCAATTTATCAATCTTTCGTTTCGCAACACTATTTATCCAAATGATCGCTAACATAATCAGAAATGCCGCGACTCCACCGATTACAAGAAGGAGCCTTTGCCCTTTTCCATAATTCTCAACTAACCAAGCCATGAGAGAAAGGACAGTAGCGATGAAAATGGCAAAGACCACCTTTAACCAACCAATTTCCTCCTTAACCTTATCAATATGTGCCATAGTTAACTATACCGCCTCCAATGTTGGTGTATTATCCTGACAGTGGACTGGACGGAAGAGGGTTTGACGTTTGAACGGCATCGCTTCGACGTGCTTGGAATGCGGTTCCCACTTATGCCATTTGTTGCCTACGGTATTGTAGCAGTGGAAAATCGCAACCCGATCAATTTCTCCGTCTATCCATTTCGCGCCGGTATGTGTGATTGCTTCTGTGAACACAAGCATAGAACCTGCAGGACATTCATAATCCTCCCACAGTGGAGAGGTGCGATCCGCTGTTGACTTCGGCGCAGGAAACGCTCCTTTATGGCTGCCGGTCAGGAACATCGTTCCACCCCCACCTTTTCGGACTGGATTCAGTTCCCAGACGACGCGCGTCAACCCGCTGTGTGCCTTGTCGTGGTGCAGATGATAGGTGTGCGAGTTGCCGGGAAAGTTAAGCATCCCGCGTCCGCCGTGCGGACGGAAGTTGTCGTGTCCGTTTGGACGAATGGTTAGGAACGTTCCCTCCAATCGGAAGCCGTAGCAATTTTCGTTGGCGTACCCCGACGTTAGAAACTCGTTCATGAATCCGAGTACAACTGGATGATCGGTCAGTGATTCAAGAGGACCTCCGATAGGAGAGCGATGATATTCAGGGATAGACTCAGGGTCCTGTTTCAGCCGATAACAGAACTCGCGCATCTCTTTAATCTCTGTTTGGTTAAGCACACCCGGAAACAGGAGCCACCCACGTGTATCAAAGAGAAAACGCTGTTCTTCCGTGAGTGGAATGGGTGGTAGATTGTCAGCATTTGTTATAGGATTCGGCATAATATTCTTCCTTTAATAGTTATCGGTTAACAGTTGTCAGTTGTCAGTTAAGTGTTGTGGATGTTACCAACGTTAGCAACTGCCACAACGTCTCCGTCCTGAGAACTGAAAGGTTTGCGTAGCAAACCGTACTGGGAACCGTTAACTATTGATACAGCCTTTCATCTTCAAGAGACAGCCAAGTGCCATAGTCGCGGGGCATCTCTCTTATTTCTCCCAAACCGGCTTCAGCTCGCCAGCGTAACAGCGGATGCTCTCGGTTTTTCTGGGGCAACTCGACACGCCTACCATAGACAGCGGACTCGAAGACTGCCATCAGAATTTCAATGACATGGCGCCCCTCTTCGCCGTTAGATTCATGTTCTCGGTTTTCGTCCAAGGCGTTCACATACTCGTCGACGAAACAGTAATCGTCAGCATCTGCGCCCTTGTTCGGGTCAAAATGCTCTGGATAGATAGATGCGAGTGCCTGCCACTGGTCGTGTGTGCCATCAGGGACGAAATGCGGTGTCGGTAGCCACCACGAGCCTTTTAACTCCGACCAGAAGAGTTTCCCTTCAGTGCCGTAGAGTTCCATGACGTACGCATCGGTATCAATCTTTGGGAATCTGTGCTGAATGAGGGTACCGGTGACGTTTCCATCGAATTGGAGCGTCGCTGTAACATACTCGCCTACGACTGTACCCATACCTGCGGGTGAAGGGAGAACGTCATCATGAACGATGTTGCGTCCGCCGGTCGTCGCTTGTGTCACGACGCTTCGGCATTTCCCACCGAAACGGAGCATGTTGTTGACGACGTGTGTACCGATGTTCATGAGTCCGTATCCTGCGTAGTAGCCTTTTCCAGAGGCGTAGATATAGCGGAGGTCGCCGATTTTACCCTCCTCGAAGACCTGCGCGATTGCCTGCATGGATGGACTGGTGCGCCGTTGATGATGCACAGCGACGCGCGCGTTCTTCTCTTTCGCCTTCGCCAATACCTCATCTGCTTGAACAAGATTGATGCAGAGCGGTTTCTCGACTTCGATATTCACATCGTGTTCAAGCACCCGCATGCAGAGCGGATAGTGCGCCTCTGTTGCTGTGGGGATGGCTACAATATCGGGAGCCGTCTGCTGAATCATCTCGTCCAGATCGGTGAAGTGTGCTGAGGCAGGGACGTTCACGATGTCGCCGAGGGTCTCTAACCGCTCTTGGACGAGATCGCAGAGTGCTACGATTTCGGTGCGGGGGTGTGCGTGATACGCCTTTGCGGCTGAGGTGCCTCGACTCCGGCATCCTAATATGGCAATGCGGTAAGTTTCCATAATGTGTTGTAATCTGGGAAAACCTGCAAGCTCCGTTTCTTCTATTGCGTCAATATTGCTTAATATTAATCTATTTTAGGATTTACTGTCAAGTGCTTTATTGGAATGGGGTGTGTAAATATTTTGGCAGCAGATTGTCAGGATCAGGATTTGCAGGATTTTAGAATTAACGATTGTGAATATTATTACAACTTTACGGTACATTTTTCAGCAATCGACCTTAAAAATGTTACACTGGTGTAACATTTTGTGTGCAGCGTGTAACGTTAGAGAACCCAGTCCCTGTAAGGGTTTGTTGCTGTTTCATTTTTGATTTTCTGTTGTGAAAAAAAATAATTTGGCGAAAGTGTAACATTTTTTGCTTAGCGGTCAGCAAAGAAGTTACCAGTCGCCAGTGACCAGTAATCAGTAAAAGAGACGTTCCTTTGGAGTTAACAATTACCTATTGTCAGGAAAGAAAAGAGGCACCCTTCTGTAACGCTTGCGGCTTAACTCTAAACTGGAAACTGATAATAGCACTCGATAAGAAACTTCTGTGGTCTGCTGAAAATGTTTGTGTCGGTTTCCTCGCTAGCGTTTTGTTACTTGATATAATATTTTCCTTTTTGGAAAGTCTTACAATATATTATAGTATATTTGCTAACGGATGTCAAGTTAAAACGTAGTATGGATTAGCAGTTAAGGATTGTTGCTGTTGAGGACTTCGTGTCAAAAACTTTACACACCTACTGGGTTGTTTGTCCGAATCAGGATTTGCAGGAGTGGGGCACTGCGAGGCGATAGGAGACGCATTAAGGGATAGGGTCCTTCACTTATCAGGATTCATTTTCAGGTTGGTTTTTGGTTTCCACTCGCGGATGAGCTCGGTCTCTAATAAAACGGTCTCCTCGGCATCCTCTGTGAATTCTACTGAAAATTGGATAATGGGTCTAAACATCCGGAGTTGTGAATGGAGTTCATCGTTCTGGGCGTTTGAAGCGTGCTGTAATAGCCTTCTTCGGACACAGGTTGTGGATTCCCCGACGTAGAGACACTCGTTTCGACCTTCGGTACCGGTTTTTCGCCATAGTGCATATACGCCGCTGCGTCCCGTCGGCAATTGTAGAATCTGCTCGCGCGTGAAGGGACGGAGGTTACGTTTGAGTTGGTACTGTAGGACGTAGGGGGTAACACTGTCACGCATTGGGTATTTCCTATTGTCAGAATCGCGGATTAGACGGATTACGCGGATTACAAATCCAACTCTCTCTGCTCAGGTGAACCCATTGATTGCGAAATGTACTGCCATTGGGTTACAAGGTTGTTGTAGCGTGCTGCGCTTTCTGCATCGCCGCGGGCATCATAATAAGCATACAGGACGCGTGCCAAACGTTTTGCGGATTCATAATCGCGCATGGCGCGGGCGACAGCGGTACATCCAGAAACTCCACCGCTCCTTTCTTCACTGGATAGATGCCACACCATTCGTAGACATCCCTCCCAAGCTGTCATATCTTCACTGTTTTCACGATCAACGTATTCTTCAGGTCTTAGTAATCGGACCTTGCCACGATCTCTCAGCAGTACCTTGTTGTGCATAGTGGCGGTATCTACATCCCTCGCTTTTGAAAGGACATCTGCATCGCCGAAACTACCTTCTGTGTAACCGTGCTGCTGGAGCCACGTCAAGCAGAATTGAGTTTCAGGGTCGAGTTCGCCAGTTTCCTTTTCATGATAGGCGGTGATTTCGTTGTTGATGTGCATGAGGACCTCGCGTATCGAAACAATCTCACCACTGATTCGCGTTACTTTGCTATAGCGGGAATAGACCTCCATCCCTGGTCCGATGGCGGCTTGTGCCAAGTCAACGGGCCTGATGTTTGCAATGCGTGTGAGTTGGTCAAGGGCAGGGGTCATCTCCCTTTTTAGTTCTTGTAGAAATTCGGTTCGGGTTACAGCAGGAGCACTTTCAGAACGCGGACGGCAGACGAGGACAACAGAAGATGCTAATGCGTTGATTCCTGTTTTGAGTGCCTTTGGTTGTTCTGTACGCATGGGCCAAGTAGCGACTATCTGGAAACCAGCGTTCACGAGTGCTGTAAGCATTTTCTCCCAACCAGTGGAGATTTCTTCATTTTCTTCCCCTTCTTGCTGTTTATAGGCGTAAAAAATAGAAGTGGGGAATTTATCGGGACAGTGTTGTCGCATCTGCAGAAACGCCTTCCCCAATAATTTCTCAAAATGCACGTTATGGTTTTTAAACCGAAGTCTATTAGCAAGTATTTCATCCTCTTTAGGAGTTGCTATACCAGCAAAGAGTTCAGGGTAGGTATCTCGGAGTATAGGTCGCAGCCAGATGTAAAAAAAATCAGACAAATCTGCATAGCCGATGTTATCATAGTACGGTGGATCAGTGATAATAATGGGAGCATCTATTGCATAGGGTGTAGTAGTCGCGTCAGCTTGATACACCTCACCATTATTTGTGGAGGTTGGGAAATTCCCAACTGCCTTTGCAACCCACTCCACTTGAGACATCCAATTTTGCGTAGAATTGGAGAACGGATTTGCTTCCGGAAAATCCCACATCATTGGAATTACCTGGCGCGCGAAAACACCTTCAATATTTTCCCCTGAGTTTCTCCAAAATGCAAAGCTGGAATTGCCATCAGTAGCCCGACCAATAACAAGTGATAGAAAGGTGCACACAGCATTGGCATATTCAGTTTTCCTTCCATCCTGTGAGATACGAACATGCACCTCCTTTACAAGGTCACTAAAAGTAGTAAGGGCAGTGAGTTGTCGCTCTATGAAAAGTTCATACCAATCGGTGATTCCATAACCTTGGACCCTCAAATTCATAGCTTGATTCGGTAGTTTCCCTCTCGGTTGCCAAGTAGGTTTAGCATAAGGAGTAACCTGAATATCCGCTTTAGTGGGTGACTGGTACAATTTTCTGTGCTCTCCTTCAGCCACTACTGCTGTCATTATTTCTCCCATATTTCCAGTTTTTGCTTGTTCTCGAATATAAGGCAACTTGACAGTAGCCCCGCAGCCGATGCAGGACGCTCCGTTGCGATTCACAGTAGACCTCGGTACGCCTTCATCGTTAGTTTGCACCACCCATGAAATTGTGTTGGATTCTCTGTCAATTATAGGTTTAACCCAATGCTCATTTCCACTCCTCTTTGACAGTTGAAAAGTTCTCATTAACGGCATCTGGAGATCGCAAGCGGGATTGACGCAAGGCACCGTGCGCGCCCACAACCATGCAACGACGGTTGCAGCGGTTCCGTCCGGAAGTTCTGCTTTCGGATAGAGATGTCCGATTCGCTTGTACGCCTCCTCACGCATCCATGCACCGTAGTAGCGGATATCATCTGCCAAGCCTGCGGTGCCTTTCCAAGGGACACGCGTTCTTTTTCTTCCCGTACCAGTGAACATTCCCAGCGGATCGGCATCGGGATTGACGGGTTTCTGGTTGTGGAACTGCGGGGGCAGTTCAATCATCGCTTTGTTGAGCAGGACAGGGAGTGGATTTAGATCGGAGGCGCGGGCGCGTAACCCTAAACGTTGCGCTTCCAATGGAATGGAGCCTCCACCACAAAATGGATCGTAGACGGCGGGGCAGTGGTCGCGGAGGTATTGTAAGACTGCTGTCGGATCGTTCTTAAATTGCTGACGAAAGTTGGTTAGATTCTCCTCATTGTTGCGGGCGACGGAGAAGGCGATTTCATAGCGTGCTTCTGCTAAGAGATTTTCATCGTTGCTATTTTGCCAAACTACGAGTCGCTTAATGATGCCGTGAAGGCGGTTGCGTTCGGCGTTCTGTTCGGATTCGGTTGGGAATTCGTCTTTACACTCGGAGGGGTCGTCTACCATACTGGCGAAAATAACTGCGCGGCATGCAGCGAGAGGTCGGCGTGCCCAATAGCGATGGAGTGTCGAGGGGTGTCCGTGTGTGAGGGATGCATCTTTTGCTGATTCTACGTTGATGGCTTGGAGGGGGATGTTGACTTCAATGAGTTTTTTTCGGTAATTGGGCATATTTACGTCACTCTTGCTGCTGAGCAGGCGAAGACCTTTCTGCTTTTTTACTATTTTGCAGTGCAGGATGAGCACCTCTGAACGTTAAAAGGTTAGGAGTTCTGGCCGCGGCGATGAACACCTCTTTGAGTTCTTGCAAATCCTCTATGCTCTCGATGGCTGGGGCTAGCTCTTCTATTACATCATCACCGAATTGTAGGTAGATTAATGCTCGGATATCCCCCGTGATGCGTTCTCTGGTATGTTCTTCACTATTAAGAACCCGTTCAATGAGTGCGGTGTATGAAACAAATATCCAATCCTCCATGAAGGCGGCAAGTCCCATCAACTTTTTAATGGTTTGCCAATCATTAATGTTTTGGAGGTATGTTTTTAGGGCTTGCTCATCCCGAAGTTGGTATCGGTCTTTGAGCGTTTCAAGGATAACTCCGATAGCGAATTCTTTTTTTCCGCCTTCATCTGACCATTTTTGAATAAGATCCTTACAGGTTCGCTCAAGCAACTTGTCAAAGGCTTCGTTCAAGTAACTGTCAATGGTAATCATAAAAAAACTGCGCCCGTTCTCTGTCGGACGGTTGAGTGTCATTTGCTGCATCTCTTCTTGTGTCCTGCCCCGCCGTTGAAGGTCTTTTTCAAACCACCGATCGACTCCCTTTTGCAGGTTTTTGTGCAATATTTCCATTTCTTTAAACATGATGTTCTCCCGTACCGTTAGGGTGTCAATAGGGCAGTACCCGTCCCCATCGCTATCCTGTATTTCTATTCGTGCAGCATTTTTTCAAAAGCTTCAAGGCTTGGCATCTCGGGGACTGCGACTAGCAACTGTTGAAGGCGTTGCAAATCATTAATGTTCTGAAGGGCAGGTGTCAAGGCACTTACCTCCTCTATATGGAACCGCCTTTTAAGCAAAGCCAGAGTGTTTTCGATGGTATTCTCTCTGAGAATTCTTTCGCGTTGGCGTTGGTAAGTTTTAGATTCTCGCATGAGTTCCTCCGGTATGAGTCGATCAAGTAACTCTGAGTCATACACTACCCCACCAAAGAGGTAGATTCCGTAAAGTAAATCTGCCTGGGTCTGCTGATCCACATGAACAGCACGTGTTGTATCAACACATTCTTGCATCCACTGTTCAAGGTTCATTTCCGCGGGCGGTTTCATGAGTGGCGTGAGCGGCAAGAGTCCTGGCGCCTGCCGCTCCAAAACCGCTTGTCCTTCTATTTCAATCAACCGTATCACTTTATAGCGATTCGCGTGTTCATAGCCGTGCCAGTTGTAAGCGTATCCCCCCGGATCATTCCTGCCAGCAGTCGGATGAAAATAGATAACGTTGGAGTAGACGGGCAGCTGGTATTCGCCGACGAGGTATCCTTGATATTGTGCGTTTCGTGCCCACATCGGTTCGCGTGTGCTATCGCGGAGTTGCAATTCGACGTGCAAGATCGCCTCTTGATTGTTGACGCGGACACGCTTTGTGATGTCGGTCTGCCGAGCGATAACGGTCTGTTGTTCGGTGTCCAGGTCTTCAAGGACTTCGACGTTTTGTTCGCCAAGTACAAATCTCGAAAGGTCTAAAGCGTGGTCTGTCCATAGACTTTTCCCCATGTTGTCGTAATCTTGTGCCATGGTTGTATTATACGGTAAAGCGGTGGAAAATGTCAAGCGGATTTGGAAGGCACAGACTAACAGTCTATGCTACAGAGAGCATGCACAAACTAAAAGTTTGTGCTACAAAGATTACAGATTTTTAGTCGCTTTTGAATTCGGCGTTGAGGTGTTCGCTATTTTGCCTGACGGCGCGGGTGGTGTTTTCCGAAAAGCCGTCTGATTTGTTGGCAGTAACGGTGATTTCCACTTTTACTGTTCCGCCGTCTGTTTGTAGAGTCCGGGCTATTTCGTCTTGCAGGGTTTCTATATCATCCATGAAAGGTAATTCTAATTGCAGTGCCTTAGTGACAACAATATGCGTAGGTCCCTTTGGTTGGGGTGGATCGACTACAATGCCTGTCGAACCGCCTGTTGCTTTTTGATCGGGTTTTGGTGGTGTTGGCGGCACCTGTTTTTCTTGTTGTGCTTCTTTGAGCAGTTTTGCCATCTCAGGATTTATCAGCACGGCAGTACTCTCCTCAGCGATTCGGAGTCCGCCCATCTGTTCTTCAAAACGGAAGTTCTGGTAGTCGCCATCTTGATACGCGCTGGCATACCCAAACGTTCCAGCTGCGATTCCGTCTCTAATACATGCCGCCAAGACGTTCCGATCTCTCAGGCGGGGCATGTAGACGTTTTGCGCCATGAGTTCCCAGAGGCGATCTATATCAATATGCTCTTGATAAGTATCGCTACTCCAGATGTATTGTTGCAATTTTCCGGCGAAGATATCAGGTGCAATTTTTGTGACGATTGCGTCGTCATCAATGAATTTTTCACGGAGGCGTTGGACAATTCTACCATCTGTGGCTTTTGTATCGGTGACAGAGAAGTCATAATCATTTTTCTGGGGGTCTGCTTGTGAAGGGGCAAGTCCCCATCGATATGCCTTGAAGAGTGCTGTTGTTACGGCATCCTCAGTGGCTTCAAGGTTCTCCGTTGTCTGATCTAATCTCGCGCCTTCAAGATTAGTGAGTGCCCTATGTAGTGCATCTCCATTCATGACAGAGTTCCATGCGAGGTAGTTTTTGACGAGATTTCTGAGTTCTCGGATGTCGTCTCGCCGTGCTGCGATGAAGAGGAGGGTGTTCCTGAAGGTGCGCGGTCTTTCATCGTCCGTGTTATATGTAAGAATTTTAAGCGCAGCTTCGCGTGCTAAATCGGTCTCTTTCTCGCGGCTGGGTAGGGATGCCTGCGGGTGGAGAATGACGTACTGAAGGGTTTGGGAATCTTTGACGAGATTTGGTGTGGTCGGACAGACCTTCACGTTTGCGATGCTCTGAACCGTTCTTTCCAAGCGTGAAACAATTTCAGCGTGGATATCTTCTTCAGAGTATTCTGCTGCGCGATCTATAGCGACTTTATTTAGATTTTCTTCGGTGTGGAAGTAGTATCTATCATCAAGGTTATAGAGGAAATAGAGGTTGCCAGTCATTCTATTAAGGGCATCGTTGTAAACTGAGACCCCTTGTCCGGGTTCAACGACCCCGAGGTGGATTTGACGGGTTGTGAGACCTTTGACGGCGCGGCCCGTCGCACTCCCAAGAAACACAGTGCGGGCGATACGCCGCGCGGCACTACCGACCTCAATGAAACTTTGTGAGTTTCGATCAATCTCGTCGGTGCGGGAACCGTGGCTATCCACCTCTTGGACGACGGGGTCCCAATTTCCGCCAGACCTTGCCAAGAGTCTGGTGAACTCATCGGAAAGCGCGGGATCGTCAAGCGTAAGGTTCGCAGGCATTATCAGCAGAGAGGGGTCCTGCTCTTGGTAAAGACGAGAAATGCAAGTCGCCATGATTCGGAGGACACCGCGGGTGCGTTGAAATCCAGGGATAGCCGACCAGTCCTGAAAGAGCCGATCAAATATCTCAGGATGGATCGGGTAGCAGTCTTTCATTCGTTTCAGGTAGTCTTGATCGCTAACGTTACTCGGATATTCGCTGCGGGAGTTCTGGTACATCCTTCGGAACGCTTCACAGGTCTGGTCGCGTTCGGTTTCGTCAATGATGGGACCGAACAATCGCCTACGCACGACCTCATAAGCGTTATCCACTTCTAACGGAATAGAGACAGCGTCAACTCTTTCAAGGATAGATTCGAGGGTATCAAGAACGGTCATCCCACCTTCGCCGCCTGCTTGTATTTGTCCTTCGGGTAGCGTTGCAATGAGTGTAACGTTCTTAGATCTGTTTACAGATTCTGTAACCGCCTGAAAGAAGGTGTAGATACTTTCCTGTGTGACACCTTGTACATTACGGACGTAGGCAACGAGTTCATCTATTAAGATGACAGAGGGACCGACGTGTTCAAAAAGCCTATCCAACTGATTTCCGCCGGGGGCAGTTCCCATGCGTGCGGCTTCACCGATGATATTATAGGCATCTTGTCCCCCGAGTTGCTCCGCCATCATACCCCAGAGTGTATTGAGTGGGTCTCCCTGTTTGGTTTCATCTGCGTCGGTCGTAGAGAGGTAGGTACCGACCAGAACAGAGACGTTGGCGTTAAGGGGTGTGTTGTCATCCCAATCCGCTTCCTCCAAGATGTCCTCTATTTCTTCTCGGAGTCGCTTGTATTCATCGCCCCCGGGAAGTTCTCTTAGAATATTAATACCGGTAATAAGATGGTAAAGCGCAATGAGACTATGAGTTTTCCCGCCCCCAAAACCGGTTTTGAGTTGGATGACAGGATTGCCACCTTTACCGCCGAGGCGTTTTAGGGTGTTGACCAACAATTCCTTGAGTCCCGGGGTGATGTATGTTTGATTGAAGAAGGTGTCCGTTTCGCCATATTCCGGGGTTCTCGCTTTTCCTTCAAAAACTTCTTGAAGATCGGCGGCAAATTCCGATTTTCGGAAAGAGCCTTCAATGACATCGGTGTTCGGACGGATGACATCGCGCCATAGGGTGAGGTCAGATGCTTTTCTACGCGGGAGTTTAGGTTTGGCTTCTACGGTTGGTGTTATGCTGATTAACAATTTGTCGCGGATGGCTTCGACTTCCTGTTTTTGGTCAGGCGTATTGATTTGCCCGAGTATATCCGCAATCTCATGGAGCCTTGAAAGTGCGTAAGCGGAGGGGAAATCTTCTGTTTGGGGGTGGGCGACTTTATTTCGCGCTTCGGTTATGATACCTACAGCACTGCGAATGTCCCGATCTGGATCAAAGCGGTGTTTAAAAACATCGTGCCAGTACTCTCTGAAAAGGTATGGAAAATCACCGACATCTATATCTGATCCGTTTTCAAAGCGATCTTTAGGTGATAAGTCTTGTACCGTTTTGAGGTTTTTAAGAATGAAGGGACGCATTACATCGCGATAGATATTGAGTGCTTGATAGAGTGCGTCTTGGTTTGGACGCTTGGACGAGTTCACGTGTTTAAGGACTCCATTTCGCCATTTTTTGCTTTGGAAGTATAGCAGATTTGGGTCTTTGGGTCAAGTGCGATCTTGTTCTGTACAGGGTCATTCAGTTTTCCAATAATTTACCTCCGGACGCCCGGATTTAGTCTGGGAATAGACGAAATCTATAGCGCAAGTCGCGTGTGGACTTGCGGGACAATGTATTACATTCTTGTTCGGGAAAAGTGCGCAAACCCGAACAAGTTCGGGCATCCAGCTGCAGTTAACCTTCACATAAGTAAACTTATCCCTTAAAACTAAATGGCCCTAATTACTGCTCAGCGTTCCACTTCTCCGCGCGGTTCATAAATACCGAGGGATCCTGCAACCATTCGGCATAACCGATGTTTCTGTTATCCGTCAGGTAGTCGATTTTCTCATCAATACAGGCGGCAAGATCGGCATTTTCTAAGGCGAAGGTAAAGCCACCGTACTCGATCTGCTCATCAAGAGCGGTGACAGCAAAGGTGCCGTTAGAGGTATGGGAGGCCTCTTGATTGCCGATTTCTCCCCTTGCAATTGCGTCAATACTGCCAGCAGCGAGTGCTTCCAGTAACTCTGATTCACCGAGTTCATCTCCAAGATAGATAACCTGTGGCATGTTTTCGGAAGGTGGGACGAGATGGCTTCTACCTTCCAAATTCGGGGAGATCTCGGCGGCGGTAATTTTATAATCTGCTGTGCCATCGGCAATGACGGTACCCTGTGGGGTCTCAATGCTTGTCCCCGCGGCGAGCACGCCGTTAGCATCAACAAGTCCTGTCAGTTCCAGCAAACGTGCTTCTCCAGTGGTACCGGAAAGTGCACCGATCCGCACATCGCTGGTCAACGCTGCATGCGTCGCGAGGCGTTCTGCGTCTTCGGCGCGGACCAGGAGAGACTGCCGAAATGTGATATGTCCCGACGTAAAGACGAGACGGCGAGTGCCTGCAGCATCTCGCGTCCGAGAATCCAAGATTGTGATACCGCCGCCGACCATATCGTATGCCGGCTCGGCAGCCTTCAGCCAGATACCGGGCCATTTGGAGATACCGGTTCGCGAGAAAGATAAGCCTGGACCTTCCATTGCCTCAAGCGCCGTCAATAGGTCGGCTTCATAGCCCTGATGGGTATTGAAACCATCAGCATTCGGATCCGGGTCAGCACTGTAACTCAAAGGCTCGAAATAGGCATAGAAACCGACGTTGAGAACGCGTGTGCCATCTGTACAGGCATCGCTGGTTGTTCCTTGGGTGGATGCGACGATGTTTCGCATCTTCTCGCAGCCTGAAAACATAGGTGCCGTTAGCAGCAGGCACATTAAGGATGCATAGGGCCATACGTGTTTAAGAATGGCATGCTGAAATCTGCTCAAGTGAAACATCGTTGTCCGCTTATTCTGCCAACGCAATTACCCCACAACCGATGCGTGCGCCTGCATTGCCTGAAGGTTGCGAAACAAAATCATCTGCGCCGGCATGGACGATGATGCCTTTGCCGACAACATCTATATCGGAACCCGTGCCGATTTCCCAGAGATCCGTCGTCAATCCGATGCTGCCGGTGCCGTCTTCGCCGACGGTGATATTGCCGATGTCTCCGAGATGGAATTCACCGACTCCCCATTTTCCGTGTGCGACATCGGTGGGATTCCAGTGCCCGCCGGCGGACGTGCCGTCGGGTGCACTACAATCACCATTTGCGTGGATATGGACGGCGTGGAGACCCGGAGATGTGCCCTGTATTTCAATGGCAAGTGTGATTTGGTCGCCGTTTTGTGTGAAAGTCGCCATTCCGGTTACACTACTGTCGCTTGTTGAACCGATTGTGGCGATTGCTTGTTTCGCTGATGGTGCTGAAAGAATACCTGCTTGCTGCTGTCCTCTCCCGCAACCTATTAAAGCAAATGAAATGCCAATTAATATCAGAACTTGGATCATTAAACTCTTTTTCATTTTTTTGTGCTCCCTTAAAGTTTGTGAGTATACATGTTCAGAATGGAATAAGGATGGTAGAAAAATCTTGGAACTACCGACTACAATTAATGATTAAAAAGGTAAAACACTTAGGAAAAAAAGTAAAGAGAAATTTTGAACCAACGATATTTGACATAAGGAGATGAAGCACGAGAACTTCATCCAACACCGTTTGGGGAAACAGTAAGGAAAACGTGTTCACTGTGTATTTTCTTGAATGCGGATGTGTTGGTTGGGTTTGATATTCTTGCGTGTGCTGACGGTGCCGCTGGGCCAGCGGACCTCGATTGTCTCAATAGTGGTGTCACCGCCTATGCCGAAGATAGCGGTGAGTTCGCTTTGGGAGCAGTAACTGGAACCGCTCTTGATTGTCCGTGTCTGTGTTCCCAAAGCAGAGGTTACGCGGATCTCCGCACCGATGCCGTCGCGGTTGCTTGTTTGTCCAATGAGTTGTATTTTTATCCAAGCGTTACGGTTGCCACCGTCGTTTCGGAAAAGATATGCGGGTCCGTTGGAGGTCGTAATCAGTAAATCCCAATCGCCATCGTTATCAATATCGCCGTAGGCTCCGCCTCTGCCAACCATTGGGGTCGCCAAGTCTGTGCCGACTTTCTGGATTGCATCGGTGAATTTGCCTTGTCCATTGTTATGGAATAGATGCGGGAGTTGGGCATAAGTGACTTGACTCTGGATGGCGTTGATGTCGGTTTCAACATGTCCATTAGCGGTGAAAATGTCAAGGTTACCATCAAAGTCAAAGTCGAAGAAGAAGCAGGCGAAGGTGAGTGTCAATAAAGTTGCGTTTCCGATATGCGCGGCGGGGGCATCGTCTATGAAGAAGTCGCCTTCGTTATGGTAGAGGTTGAGCATTTCGTTGGAGAAGTTGCCGATAACGAGGCTCTCTCTGCCCGTGCGGTCGTAGTCTGCGGCATCAATCCCCATTGCGCCGGTCGCGACCCCACTCTCGTCATAGGCGATCCCAGCGAGCATTCCGGTTTCAATGAAGGTGCCGTCGCCGTTGTTCTGATAGAGTTTATTGGGTTGTGTATCGTTCGCCTCAAAAATGTCAGGCAGACCGTCGGCATTGTAATCGAAGATGCAAACACCCAGTGATTTGCTTGTGCTGTCCTCAATCCGTGCGATGCGGGAGACATCAAGAAATGTGCCGTCGCCGCGATTCCTGAAGAGTTTGCTGGACTGACCGGTGTAGGATTCAGGGGTACAATAAGACTTATTTGTGCCGTCAAGGGTGCAGAATATGTCGTTCTCTATCGTCCACTCGACATAGTTCGCCACATAAACGTCGAGGTGTCCGTCCTTGTTGTAGTCGAACCATGCGCAGCTCGTGCCGAAGCCGGGGTTATGGATACCGGCGGTTTCCGTGACATCAGCGAAAGTGTCGTCACCACGGTTTTGGAAGAGACGATCGGTTTCAAGGGTGCTGATATAGATATCTGGGTCACCGTCGTTGTCGTAATCGGCGACAGCGACTCCCATACCGTAGAGTGGGACAGCGAGTCCTGCGGATTCGGTGACATCAGCGAAAGTGCCGTCTTGGTTGTTGCGGTAGAGTGCCATCGTTTGCCGCTTCTGGGTTGGCTTGCCCGCCCAATCCTTGCCATTGACGAGAAGAATGTCCTGCCAACCGTCGGTGTTGTAGTCGAGGAATGCGCAGCCGGATCCCATCGTTTCGGGGAGGTATTTTTCGCCGAAGGCACCGGTATTATGGATGAAGTCGATTCCGGCTTCGCTCGTGATGTCGGTGAACTGTGGCAGGATTGGTGCGGCAGTAGTTGGTGGAGTTATGGAAAAAGAAAAAAGCAAAATAAAGAACGCGCAATAAATTGCGCTACTACGAATCCAGAATCTTATCCAGCTGCAATTGGGCAAAGTCAGTATGCATTTTATTTTTGAACAGAAATCCATCGCTCCTCCTTCCATGAGGTTTGGATAGCAGTTTGTACATCAGCAACGGCGGCGGCTTCTCGGAAACCTGGATTTGCCTGTTTGTCTGCATGGATGGCTTGTAAGAACTGGGCGATTTCAATCGTTTTCAGGTCGTCATAGCCTAATCCAACACCGGGACCGGGGTTGAAATCGCTGTGGAAGGGATGGCTCGGACCGCTTAATATGCGGGTGTATCCGTCAGGAAAGCCGTCTTCGTTAGGTAGATAGATTTCCAGTTCGTTCATCTGCTCAAAGTTCCAGCGCAAAGCCCCGTCTGTGCCGTGTACCTCAAACGCCATTTCACACTGCGGTCCGTTAATGATTCTACAGGCTTCGAGTGTCCCACGGACCCCATTTTCAAACCGGACTAACGCGCCAACGTAATCCTCGTTCGTAACGGCTTCCATTTTGCCGTCTGTGCTGAGCGAGAAGTGTGTGCCGGTGCCTTCTGTTGCTACGGGCCGTTCTGGAATAAAGGTCTCTTGCTGGGAGACGACGCTGTTGATGTCTCCAACGATGAAATGTGCCATATCAATAACGTGGGAAAGTAGGTCGCCAAGAGTGCCAAGCCCTGCAACCTCTTTCTGAAAACGCCACGAAAGGACTGCGAGCGGATGGCTCGCATAGCCAGCAAAAAATCTACCACGATAGTGGGTGAGCGTGCCAAGTTTTCCTTGGGAAATGAGTTGTTGTGCGTACTGGACAACCGGTGCCCATCTGTAGTTATAACCGACCCCTGTGAGGACATCTGCCCCTTGTGCGGCGGCGTAGATAGCCTTTGTTTCAGACGGATTCCGTCCGACGGGTTTCTCACAAAAGATGTGCTTCTCAGCGGCTGCCGCTGCCTCAACGATCTCAAGATGCATGCTATTTGGTGCAGCGATATTAACTATGCGGACATCTTTGTCCTCTATGACGCGTCGAAAATCGGTCGTTGTGCGTTCAAATCCGAAGCGTGTTTTTGCCTCGGTTGTGCGTTCGGCGACATCATCGGCACAGATGACGAGTTTGGGTTGAAACCGACTGTTGTGAAATCGGTCTGCGATCTGGCGGTAGGCGCGGGCATGTGTCATGCCCATCCACCCCATGCCGATAATGCCGATGCCTATTGTGTGTTTTTCCATTCTTTAAACTATTAAATCTGGTCACCGCTCCACTACGTTTCGCGGTGGTTTTCGGTTAAGTCCAATTGTCTCTGGATTATGAAAGAGCCCTTAAAGAACCCTTAACGATTCAGCATCTATATTCTCACCGAGAGGCAATAGCATTTCACGTTCAATAGTTAGGAAGACCCTTTTTTATCGCGCCCCAAGTGGTTGTGAGTTTGGATCGCGGCTCGACGGTCCGTGGCTTGCCGGGACCGCCATTTTTGATGTTAGCCCCTGTGACTTCAAAATCATCAAAGTGTGCGCGTCCATCCGCAACAATAAGTCCAGCCTGCCCACCTTTTAGGGGGTCATCATCAAGAGCCTCAAATACCTCGTCATTGACCTGAAATTCAATTTTCCCATCCTCGTGAATGGTGGCAGTGAGTTCATACCATGTATCAATTTCTGCCTCAAACGGATAGGTGACGGGAAACCAATTGTTTCGCAGTGCCTTTACAAGTCGGACGGTACCGAAAACGTAATCAATAAAAAAGAGGTAGCGGCTATCTTCTTCGCCCCTGTCGTGGAGGGTTAATCCGATGCTCGGCGGATCGTTTTTGTCTTTCACCAATTTCGCGCGACAAGAAACGGAGTAGTTTTTCCAGGTAAGTTCACCTGTGAGCCAGAGGCTCATAAAGCCGGGCAGGAAGATTTCACCGACGGCTTCGCCGTCATCAATCCACCATTTTTCGACCTGCCGATCAATATTAAAAATCTTCCATTCGCGGGTATCTTTGTCTTCAAAATCGTCGCGCCATGTGCCTGCGAGGGCAGGTTGCCAGGTCTGTATTGCAAGGCAGGCAATTATGATAATTGCGATTACTGGTGTTAAGCCTTTCATTTTTCTTCTCCTTGTGCTTCGATAATTATGCATTGTCCATTGCGGTCAGCATACGGACAAGAACAGCAGTGTTCAAGATTTTTCTCATAAATCCCACTTTGAAGTTTCGATATTCTTTTTTCCCAGTGTTCCTGAGCTTTTCGCAATTGTGCTGTGCTGAAATGTATTTGTTCGCCCTGACCTTGTTCGCTAAAGAAAAGATTAATAGTTACCCTCGGTTGCTCTGGATACCGTCGATGGACAAGCAGGGCATAAAGTTCCATTTCTGGGCGGTATAAATCCGAACTATTCGCTTCGGTGGTGTCGTAAATGATTAGCTGATATTGCCCTGTTTTATCTTTAAAGAGTCTGTCGAGTCTGCCCTCAATAATGTGTCCGTTGATATTCGCGTGAATTTGCTGGTTGGTATAGGCGCGGTTAGCATTAAAAACGATTTCTCCGATTTCAGAATTGAGAAAATTATTGGCATGTCTCCGTAACGCTGTTTTGGATTCACTGGTTATCTCTGGGTCATTCTCGGATACCTCCTCAATCAACGTATCAAGATTTTCCGCATCCGACTGCTGCCTGATTTGGGCAAGTAGTTGACGGATGGTACTGTCTCTTTCTTGCTCCTCCGGATCCATGTTTCCGTTGATCGGTGGAATCTGTAGTAGATTCTCTAATTGATACCGCAGCGGGCAGCGGGCATAGTTTGCGAGGTCGGAGACGGAGAAGGCTGCGTTAACTGTCGCTGGCTGTAGTGTCGCTGGCAGCGGATCTGGAAAATCGACCTGTGACGTATCATCGGAAGTCTCATCACCAGGCACGAGGTCCGCAAGCGTCCGAGAAATTGGGATTTGGAGTTCACAGTTTCGGCGTGTTGTGTGGTTATTTGCAAATACCTCTAACGCAACGGGCAAACTCAACCGATCCGCTTCATTGTCAATGTGAAGGTATTCATGGAGCCATCTAAGTGCTTGTTGGGGTTTCCCGTTAGCGGGAAGGGACCCTGATAGGATCAGCCGGTCTTCGGCACGTGTTGTCCCGACATATAGGACGCGTTTTTTTTCGGCAATGCCTTTCGTATCTGCCCGATCTTTCATGCGGTCAACAATTGCGGGTGCGGTTTTCTCGTAATCTTTTTTCGGGTTAAGTGGACTGAAACCGATACCAAGCGTGTCATCAATGAAAGGTTCCGTATCAGTTCGCCCCTTGCGTTCAAGACAGGGGAGTATAACGACTGGGAATTGCTTTCCTTTTGCGGCGTGGATTGTCATAATTTCGACAGCGTCGGCACTTGATTCCATTGGTGCTTGTCCTTCGCGCGGCTCTTCATCAATCAAGATATTCAGAAACTCAATGAAATCTGTGAGGGTTTGTTTATCCTCATCAGCGTCAAAGTTTCTGGCGAATTCCAAAAGTTTTTGGTAGTTCGCCCACCGTTGTGGTCCCTGTTTCCCGGTTTTCAGGGCACCAATCATTCCTGTTTCATTAACGATAGTAAGGATAAGTTGGTTTACAGACATCCGATGTGCGATTTGGATGTGTCTTTTTAGGGTATCAATGGCATTCCTGAGATGTTCAGTGGGTGTAGGGTATTTCTGCGATTTTTCCCAGAAATCAGTTTCTTCTTGCGCTGAAATTTCGTAAAGTTCAGTATCGGATATACCGAAAGCGGGCCCCCGAAGGACACCAACAAGAGATGCGTGGTTTTCTGTCGGTTTATTAAGGAAGTTGAGGTAGTTCCAAATATCGTAGATTTCTTGTCGTTGATAGAAACCGATCCCCCCAGTGGTGAGGTAAGGGATACTCGCCTCAAGGAGTGCGTGTTCAATATTAGGAAGATGTGTTCTGCTGCGAATGAGGATAGCAATATCGCCATACGCTATGGAACGCTCTCCATCCTTTCCATTCTTGCGCGCCCACACCTTTTCTTCCTTGAGTTTCATGTTTTTGATATGGCGTGCGATCATGGCAGATTCATCAGCGGATTTTTCATCCTTTGTTCCAAACAAGAACTCGATACTGCCGTCCGGCTGTGTAGGTCGAGCTTTGGTCAGCGATTCATACGGCACCTCAAATTTATTCGCACTTTCGGCACCCATTAGACCGTAAAAAAAATAATTAACGAAGGCAATAATGTTAGACAAGGAGCGGAAGTTCTCTGTGAGGGAGATGGCGCAGCCGCCGTTTTCTCTTATTTTTTTCCTCGTTTTCTCAAAGATGCTGACATTGGCACCGCGAAAGGCGTAAATGCTCTGTTTCGGATCCCCGACGATGAAGAGTTTGGCGCATTTGAGTTCGTTTGTGAGCAGCATTACCAACTCGTACTGTAGTTCATTTGTATCTTGATATTCGTCTATCATGTAATACTTGTGTCGAGATACTAATGCCTCTCGGATTTCTTCGTTGTTTCTGAGGAGGTCGCGGGTTTTAATTTGGAGATCACTGAAGTCAAGTTTGCCTTGCGAGAATTTGGTATTTTGGTATTCGCTGAGGATGCGTTCGTATAGTATGAACAAGTCACGGGTCGTAGCAATTAGAAAATCGTCATCTGTTACATCTTGAGTTCCCTTGTTTCCGTTTTCATCTATTTCCGCAGGATGTGCTATTTTAATAGGTGGAACGGCTTGGATTTTTTTTCCAGTGGTTATCAACAGATCAATTTCGGTCTCAATACCCGCTGTTTTGGTGCCTCTACCGAGAAAATCATTTTTCGCGATTGTTCCACTTTTAGTTGTAATTAAGTCTCGAATTTCTTTAAGCAGATTCAACACCTCAGGAACGTTAGGACTTTGTTCAGGGAGTGCCTCTAACCGTCCGGTTAACCCTTTAACTGTCTCCGCATTTTTCCCTTTGGCAACATGTAGAGCAACCTTTAAGCACCGAATAAAATCTGCCATGTCAATTGCCGATGTTAATTCTTCGCGAACCTGCTGCTCCCAACCTTCGCGTATTTGAGTGTCGTCTGGATTGCTATAAATTTCGCTTATGAGTTGAGCAAGGACATCGCGCTGATTAACCATAGTGGAGAAGAAATCCACGAGTCTTTGTTGTCCGCCGTAGCGTTGCAATAAGCGTGTGAGTTCAGTCCGGTGTCTATCCTCAGGGTCTGTCGCAATTTCTTTCAGGGCGTTTTTAACAGTTTGCTGGAGTAGGAGTTTCTGATCAATGCCTTGTATAATGCTGAAGTTGGCAGGGACACCGGCTTGGAAGGGAAATTCTCTCAGGATACGTGAGCAAAAAGCGTGAATGGTTGAAATGTGCGCCGCTCCCATCTCTTCACGGAAATGTTGACCGGAATTGCTCTGTTCTGGACCCTCACGCGTTTCTTGAGCAGACAGTTCTTCGATAATCCGCTCTTTCATTTCCGCAGCGGCTTTCTCTGTAAAGGTGATAGCGACGATTTCTCGCGGTGATTTAACGTTGCCCTCACTCAGAATCTTGAGGTAACGTTTGACTAACACGGTGGTTTTTCCAGATCCGGCACCGGCAGTTACACAGACGTGTTTTTCTATGTCAAGAGCATCTTGTTGATTCGGTGTTAATCGCATATTTTAAACTATTAAATCTGGTCATCGCTCCACTACGTTCCACAACTTACAGTTAGAAAATTTCCCTAATCTGGCAGTGGGATAACCGCCTCTGCTGATATTGCGAGTTGGATAGTATCGCCCGGTCGCTTCGCTTCGGTGCCGGGGTTGTAGTGAACGGCTTTGAGAGGAATGTCTGCAGCTACGAGTTGGTATTCTTCTACTCTCCCCAAATAGTTGACGACTGTAACCTTGGCGTCTATCGTGTTGTCAGCAGGGCTATTGCCGTTCTGAACGCCATCAATGACAAGTGCCTCTGGTCGAATTGAACACTGCACGGGTATTCCTTGTGTAAGTTCGTGATAGATGGTTTCAGAATGGAGTACGCCAACAGGTGTTTCGATTGTAGCAGTGCCATTCGATACGCTCTGGACTTTACCGGAAATAAAATTGGTTTCCCCGACAAAACTCGCCACAAAGGCGTTTCTTGGAAACTGATAGATTTCGCGCGGTGTCCCGACCTGAATGATCACGCCGTCCTGCATAATCGCCATCCGATCTGCCATAGAGAGGGCATCCACTTGGTCGTGCGTGACGTAGAACATCGTAATATTGGTCCGGTCGTGAATCTGTTTTATTTCGTCGCGCATCTGCTGTCGGAGTGCCGCATCAAGATTGCTAATCGGCTCGTCAAGGAGCAAGACACTCGGTTCAATAACAAGCGCGCGGGCAAGCGCAATACGCTGCTGCTGCCCCCCAGAGAGTGTATTGACGGCGCGGGCGTGATAGCCCTCCATTTGCACCATCTCCAAGGCGCGATCAATCTTTTCCTGCCGTTCTTCTTTTTCGAGTTTGCGGAGTGTTAATCCGTATTCAATGTTTTCGGCGACAGACATGTGAGGCCACAGCGCATAGTTCTGGAACACCATACCTGTATTGCGTTGATGCGGTGGGACGTTGTTCATAACGGTATCGTCGAACCGCAATTCGCCGGTATCGGGTTTATAGAAGCCTGCGACGATACGGAGAAACGTCGATTTGCCACAACCTGACGGACCGAGAAGGAAGAAAAATTCGCCTTCCTCAATTTTCAGGCTTACATCATTAACAGCGAGTGTTGTACCGAACGCTTTTGTGACATGGGTTAATTCAACTGCAACTGCCATTTTTTAAACTATTGAGTTTGGTCACCGCTCCAAATGTAAAGCTAAGACAAATTGTTCGCTAATCACTCACAATTTCATTACGCGGTGGTTTCCATCTTAGTCAAGTGCCACTTTACACCTAAAGCGGGTTCTTGAATTAACTGAAAACCGTTGTGAAACGAAGTGGAACAACGCCCATATTTAATAAATTAAAAGTCTTTCACGCACCGGAATCCAATCGTACTACCAGACGAGAGATGATACCAACGGTCAGCGACACGAAGGTTTTCAGGCGCGCCACCCCATCCGCCGCCGCGCAGGATACGAAAGTTCTCATTATCGGGTGCCTGCTCTCTGCCGAAGCGCGGATTATTTTGTGTGCTAAGACTGTAGAATTCGCCGTTGTATTCGTCAAAACACCACTCCCAGACATTGCCCGCCATATCGTATAGATTATAACCGTTGGGCGGGAAGCTGCCAACCGGAGCTGTCCATTTCCATTTGTCCCTTTCACCTACGCCAGCCAAATTCGCATCTGTATAAGTTATTATATCACCATTTGGGTATCGTTTGCCAACCAGACCGCCACGTGCAGCATACTCCCATTCCGCTTCAGTCGGTAACCTTTTGTTTGCCCACGCTGCATAGGCGACTGCATCGCGCCAACTCATACGGACGACAGGGGTATCAGGGGCATTGAACCGCGGATTATGAGACAACGGTGGTTGCGGATAACCTGTGCTTTCAACGAATTTCTGATAGCGTGCATTGGTTACCTCGTAAATGTCCATGTAGAAGGCGTTGAGACTCACAGTATGCACGGGTTGCTCATCGCTATCGCCGATAGTGGAACCCATCTGAAAGGTACCTGCAGGAATCAGCACCATTGTGGCACCATCGACTTCGGAGATGATTTCTGTAGGGGGTTCAGTAGTAGACTGAGAATCCTGCCTGCACGCAAAAACATAAACGCTGAAGCAGCACATCAGAAATAAGTTTGCTGCAGCACGCAATTTGCGGATTCTTGATACACCCGTCATAACATCTTTGCGACCTCTGTAGCAGCTTCGATTATCCAAGTCTGTTCTCTTTCATAGATAGTGCGTAGGTCCAACCAAAAGCGATTGTCCTTGATTCTGCCGATGACGGGAACTGTGGCATCTCGAAAATGTGAGGCGAGCATTTCGGCGGAAATATTCAGCGGCTCAAGAACAAGCGCGACACTCGGTAAGGTCTCAACAGGGAGCGCACCACTTCCAATTTGTCCAAAGGTCTCCGACACCTGAACCTCTACCTTTTCCCCGAAGAGGTCTTGGAGTTGCACCTTAAGTTCGACTGCAAGGGTGTGGAGCGTCTCCGTCGAGCGTGTGTAGCGGTTGAGCATCGGGAACTGTTCTGTTATGGTTTCTCCACCAATGAGATAGCGTTGCAATGTGGCGGACAAACCGGCGATGATGAGTTTATCTACCCGTAGCGCACGCATCATCGGGTTCTTACGCATCTTTTCAATCCATTCCGATTTACCGACGATGATCCCTGCCTGCGGACCGCCGAGCAGTTTATCACCGCTAAAGGTGACGACATCCACACCACTGGCGATGCGTTCTCCGACAAGCGGTTCATGCGGAAGTCCATAAGTCGTCATGTCAATGAGTGCACCACTTCCGAGATCCTCCATTGTCGGGATACCGTGCTGTGCACCGAGTTCCGTCAATTCTTCCATCGGTGGTGTCGAGGTGAAACCGAGAATCTTATAGTTGCTTGGATGTACCTTAAGCAGTAGTCCTGTGTTTTCATTAATAGCCTCAGCGTAATCTCGAAGATGTGTGCGATTCGTCGTGCCGACTTCGCGAAGGACTGCACCGCTTGCTGCCATCACGTCCGGCACGCGGAATGCGCCACCGATCTCAATCAACTCTCCGCGTGAAACGATGACCTCCTTGCCGCGCGCTATCGTCTGGAGTGCAAGCAGTACTGCGGCGGCGTTGTTATTCACAACGGTAGATGCCTCACAGCGCGTTAACTGTTGCAGGAGTGGTTCGGTGATTCTATCTCGATGTCCCCTTTCACCTGTTGCGAGATCGTATTCGAGGTTAACGTAGTTTTGTGCTGCTTGTTGAATCGCCTCACAGGCAGCCGTGCTTAACAGCGATCTGCCGAGATTGGTGTGTGTAACCGTGCCGGTTGCATTGACAACGGGACGCATGCGTGCGCCTATCTTCTCGACGATTTTCTGGCGCGTCTGTTCGACGTATTCGGTGTGTTCTGGGAGTCGCGTGAGGTTTCCGCTTAGAATACTACCTCGGACATCTGCGACGACGGTGCGGAGTGCTTCTGTCACGAGTGGGCGCGCGTAAGTGTCTTGTAGGTCGAGCATCTCCTGTGTGTTTAGGAGGTTTTCGATGGCGGGCAGCTGGCGGAGGAGGTTTTTATCTATCATATTCCTCTTGACGTTCTAAACGGACGGTGTAAAGCGTTAGTGAGTTCAAAGTTTGCCTTCTTTTTTTTACTCGGCTTGAATCCCACGATAGTCCCGAAAACTGGTTTTTAAGGTGTGGTCTCTGCTGAATTAAACTTGACGATCTCTTCCCAAAGCATGTTACCATCGGCGTCACAAAAAGTCCCGATGAATTCAGCGGTAAACCTATTGACGACTTTAGCATATTCTTGGACAAACTGCTCATGCTTCTTTTTCGCCTGATGTCCTAAAGGTTCAATTATGTCAGTATAGAGGTTATCCTGAATCGATCTCTTGTTGTGTAATGGGTTTCATACTGAAGTTTCTTCAAATAATAAGCACTGTGTCGAATTGATATTCTCCTGTGCTAATTGATAATACTGCGGTAGAATTTCAATACCTGCAGAATTTCTTAACAAACTTTGTGCGACTTGACAGGTTGTACCAGCACCTGCGAATGGATCAAGCACCCAATCATTTTCTTTCGTAAACAATTTGATAAACCATTCAGGCAACGATTAAGGACCCTTAAGAATTCCTCGGCTCGGGGTATAAACCAATCTACATATTCATCGGGCCTGATTCCGCCATAAGTTTTAGATCTGCGGTCTGCATAGGGTGGCGAGGTCATAATCAGGTCGAATGAGTCGGGGTCAAAATGGGTGAGTACCTCTAAGCAATCTCCAAGGTAAAGGTCTGTTTTTATTTTTGTCATCGAACGATTAGTCCTTACGCGATGCGTATTATATTTTCGACATCAGCATACAAAATAGGGTTCTAAATTTCTGAAAATCAGTATAGCATATTGTAGGAGCGTTGTCAAATGCATTTGGGAGAACATCGTTTTCAAAGTTGAAGATCCCAAGGGAAGACGCCGAAGAAGATATTAAATTTTTATACAGCAATCTTGACGCTCAAGTCGAAAATAGAGGTAGGTATATTTGGAAGGTTCATAACTATTGGTGTGTTCGTGGGTGAAGCAGCGATTTAAGGTATTACAGACTTTGCACAACGGAAACCGATGTTAATGACTTCATCTTCTGGAGATTGTCCAAGGCGGCTGGCAATCCAAACACTGAGCGGTCCTTCGTACCAAGAAGCACCACGACCGACGCGCAGTTTATTGACAGTGACGATATTATTCGCGCCATCTCTTACAAGGATATCAGCGATCGGATTCTCGTAAGATGAATTTGCATAGAAATTTTCATCATACGCATCAAAACACCACTCCCATACGTTGCCTTCCATGTCATATAGGTCATATCCGTTCGGAGGATAGCTGCCGACGGGTGCTGTGTATGCATAGCCATCATCGATATTTTCGTCTGCCCAATTTCTCTCGGGGTCTCTTTCTCTGTCCCAGATTATCCACAAGTTCTTATCTGCAAAATTGCATTGTGTGCCATCTACGACGGCGTTTCCCCATGCATGATCATTCTGTACCAAACCACCCCGCGCGGCTTTTTCCCATTCCGCCTCTGTAGGGAGCCGTTTGCCTGCCCATTTCGCATACGCCTTCGCATCATGCCAACTCACCCCGACAACGGGATGGGCCTCCGTTGGTGAATACCGGTAGATCCACTCCGGTAAGGGGCGATAATTCGTCGCACGAACAAATTGATTGTATTGCCCGACAGTGACCTCGTACTTGTCAATATAGAACGCATCAAGATATACAACGTGCATCGGTCTCGTCGCGGCATTCCCGATCGTATTGTAATCACTTCCCATCTGAAATTCGCCGGCAGGAATCAGTACCATCGGTGCAGTATCTGCCCCGAGAATCGTCTGGGGCACATCTGTAGAAAGTGATGGAATTTGCACGTTCCCTATGTCGTTTTCAGTCTCAACATCAACTATCATTTCCGGTTGGAGCAGATTGGATTCCGATTTTCGCTGTGCTGATGGGGTGGCTGTCGTCTCTAATCGGACATCCCAAGAAAATTGTTGCCCGCCGTATAGCGTTATTTTTTGAACACGGCTCTTATAACCTGAAAATTCCAATCCAACCCTCACCTGTTTTTCAAGCAGCGCGCCTGTATCAATCTCATACGCCTCGAGTGGAGTCTTACCAACAACAGCACCATTAATGTAGACGGTCGCGCCACTCGGAGTACTGGTTACATCTAATCTCGCTATGGTGTCCAATTCAACCCCACGGCTCTCTTGATGTCTGGTTTGGGAAAGCACAAACACAAAATCTCCCGTGTTAGACTGTTGATCGGAGATTGTCCCGTGTTGTGGATGTTGGCCTTGAGAAAAATTTGGCACCGTTTGGTAGAGATAATTCCCTAACTCAATACCTGTCAAGTAACCGTCTGGGATCGGCTCCTTGACACGCCCTTCGAGTAGGTCCAAAAATGCCATCTTAAACGCACTCCTCTCCGGCAGCGGTTCATTGGCATGACCGGCTATAATGAATTGACGGATGGGATTTCTAATTTGATCTGTAATCTCGGAGGGTGTAATCTGATGCTCCAGATCAAGAATTGTTGATGAAAAACAGCTGTCAAACATAAACAGTACATGTTTAGCACGAATCTTTTTTGAGGCTGAAACGAATGTGACCATGTCTATACTATAGAGGTCAAACTGACCAAGATTCTCTGGAAGCGGCGTGTCCAACATCACGAGGGAAGCAAGGTCTTCACCGATTGCCGACTTTGTTGTGTGTCCATGTCCGGCATAGTAGAAGAGGAGCCGGTTATCTGCGTCTTTGCCAAATTCATATATGAATTCTGAGAAGGCTTTATTAAACTCAGCCGTAGTGACATCTATTTTTAGGGCAACAGTAAACCCGTGGCGTTCAAGGACTTCTGCGACTTCCTTGACCCCGTTGACCGCCCCGGGCAAGGGACTCCAACCGTTTTGGATGGGGTAAGTTCCATTTCCAATAACGAGGGCATAAGAGTCCTTGTAGAGCGACAGCTCTGTCCCATCTTCCGTGCTGATAGTGACCTGCATATCGGGTTGAGCGGCTAATTCGGTAAAAACAATCAATTGAACCGGAACAGAAAGGAGACCAAAAAATAAAAACACAAGTATTTTTCTCATGGGTACCATAAACATTTTCATCCGTTACTTTCGTATGAGCATTTTCCGTGTAGCGGTAAAGTTGCCTGCGGTGAAGGTGTAGAGATAGATACCGCTTGCAACAGACTCGCCCACTGCATTTTTCCCATCCCAATGGACAGCACGGCTCCGATGTTGGTAGATGCCCGCGGGTTGGTGTCCGACCTTTAAAGTCCGTACCAAAGCACCGCTGGTCGTATAGATACGCACCGTGACGTTGGCAGGTTCCGAAAGTTGATACGGTATCCACGTCTCTGGGTTGAACGGATTCGGGTAGTTATGGAGAAGTACCGTTTCCGCCGGAACAAACAACGCCAATAACTGCTCCAGTTTGGCGATACCGCGCTGGAAGGTTAGGGAGCCGTCATCCGCAGCACGTAAGAGATCCAGAGCATCCTGAACTGTTTTGAACGAAACCCTTGATGGTAACGTAAACGTAGATGGTGCCGCGGGTTCATTTTTCTCACCGATATGTGCAGCGACAAGGACTATATCTTTCCCATCTACGGCTCCATCTCCGTTGACATCCGAACGCGGGTTCACCGCGATTTTCTTATTCAAGTCTGACACTACGATGAGTAGATCAGTAATATCCGTTTGTCCATCTTCGTTGACATCCCAAGCAGGAATAGCCGGTGCAGTGCTATCAATCGTGACGGTACCAGGCGGAATGACAGTATATTCGGTGCCGGGGGCGAAACCAAAAAATCCGCTCCAAACGCCTCCTCTTTCATAAACAGCAACTAACAAGATATTGTACCCCTGCTTTAAAGTAACAGGAAACAGATCCTGATAATCATCAGATGCCCGGTCTACGGGGTTGTTGTGAACCAACGTGCCATTGAGCCAGACTTTCACAGCATCATCACTACCGACCAGCATCGTCGTTTTTTGTGTTTTTGGTGACTCTATAGTGAGGGAACCGTAGGCGACGTGATCGTTTATGTCGCCGGATCCCAAACCCGTGTCGTTTGCCATACTGTTAAGATTGTCGTTGCCAGTGGCAGATAACTCACCTACTTCCCAGATTTTATCCCCAACAGGGTTTCCTTCCGTCGCGCCGTTGGCAGCGACTTTCAACTCTGTTACTTTTCCGCCGCTGGCTAATGAGAGGAAATCTACACCGGAAAGTGCCGCCGTGGCACCGCCTGTATTGCCGGTCGGGACGATCATCCACAGCCACGGACCTGTTATTTTCCCCCTGCCTGCACCAGGATTCCCCCCCGTCCGGATAATAGTTAGCAGAGGTAACACATGTAAAGGTGAAAAGTCAGCTATCACGTTGTTCCGCAGGTCGAGACGCTTCAAGTTTCTGAGCCCCGCGAGGGGTGAGACATCCGATATGACGTTGTTCTCAAGGTATAGCACTTCCAACTCTGTCAATCCTGCAAGGGGTGAGACATCTGCTATAACGTTCGCATCCAAATTCAAGGTTTTTAAATTTTTTAGAGAGCGCAAGGGTGAGATATCTGATATTGTATTGTTCACCAACTCCAACCACTCGAGTTGCGTGAATTCTGCCAATGGAGACAGGTCTCTGATACTGCAGTTGTTCATCTCAAGTCTCTGTAGGGATTTTAACCCCTTTAGAGATGGAATAGTTGATACGGAGGTATCGTTACCGAATTCTATCCACCGTAGTTTCGGTAATTGCGCTAAGGTGGAAAAATCTGAGATAGGCGTATCCCAAGCATCTATCCGTTCCAGACTGGTTAGACTTGCAAGGGCCGACACGTTCGTGATAGGGTTCCCCGAAATGCCTATCCCATTCAACTTTACCAATCCTCGGAGTGGGGATAAATCCGTGATGACGTTCTCCTCAAGTCCCATCCAATCTACACTGAGCAAGTTGGCAAGGGGTGAGACATCAGCGATGACATTGTCCCGCAATTTAATGTTATTCAATCTAATTAATCCGGCCAACGGGGTTAGGTCAGATATAGCGTTGCGGCGGAGTTCAATTCGCTCCAAGTTTGTTGCATACTCCAGTCCAGTTAGATCTCGGATACCTTTACCATCCGCAAAGAGTCGCGTCAACTGTTTCATGTCTTCGTCGGTAATCGCGTCATTCGTAGCTTTACCGAGTGTTTCCCCAATCGCGGCGCGAAGGTTCGTATCAGGAATGTACACCGTGCCGCGTAGTAACGGTTGGGTTGGGGTTCTGATGGTAGTAACCGGTGCCGGTACATCTGGTGAATGTAGGGCTGAAACGATGTTTGAGAACTGAGATTTCCATACATCGCGTTTCAAGGTGCCATTGTTAATCAACCCTGTTAAACCGAGCCGCTGCAGACTCGATTTCTTTTCAACCCGTGTGAGGAACAACTCTGGCTTCATACCAACAGCTGCTGCTGCATACACAGCGTCTACGGGGCCCTGATATACCTCATAGAAACGATGCACAGGTTCAATGCCTCCGAAAACGCCGCCAGTTTTTTCCAGTGCCAAGCGATAACGATCTGTATCCTCTTTCAGAAAATTATCCATTGTTTCTTGTGGGACATATAGACGCAAGGCGTGTGCCTTATCAAACCCAGGGCTTAGCGTTTTTTCAATGACATCTCGTACTTCATCTTCAAACGTCTTCATCCCCCCCGTATGGCAACCGATACACGATAACCCGTTGTGAACAGCAGGATCACTTGCTGCAGGATTAGAGACGATCTCTGTGGGTGCAACATCTATACGGTTGCCAGCGGCATCGGATATATAATACGCCTGTAGACCATTCGGGAGGTTGAAGATAACTTCGCCCCCATCTTGTTGAAAAGATAACGGATGTGTGAAGATATTCTGAGTCCCCACACTCCCTGCAAAGTCGTAACTTTTCCAATACGCTCCATACCGAGAGGTATGACGTTCAACAACGCGGTTATGATTAGAAACGCCTGAATTGTTTGTCCCCGCACGCCAGACGCGTCTGCCCGGCGCGCTCTGGAGGTTACGCTGAACGTCTACCTCAAGGGAGCATTCCAACTCCCGATCTGTCCTTGGTAGGTCGAGAATGGCGTGATAGAGTGGTGGAAGGACGGCTGTCGCTAAGAACCAATCGACGTAGACATAAGGCACCTCACAGCTCATCTGTTGACGGAGTTCCGTGAGTTTTGTCCGTAAACTCGTTTGGGTTTCAAAATCAAATTCTATAGCATACGGATAAACATTTTCGATCTGTGTCCAAGCGTCTCGGAGGTCCCACTCGTAGTCGCGCAGGTCGATATAGAAGATCGTCTTGGCAGCATCAATGGGCTGTGGGTTGCGTATATCGAATCCCCAAGAGAGACTATTGACCAATTTCGAGAGGGCGATTTCATAGGCGTTGAGTGCTTCGATGGTTTCTCCTGCATTATAGAGGTGTGTCATCGTGAAGTAGCGTGCAAAGGGTTGATCGAAGGGATCAAGCGTCTGAAGGTGTTGTGTCATCGCTGTAAGCATCGTGTGGGTATTGACGAAGGTCACATCGCGTTGAGTGTTCCAATTAGGGGCACCCGCTAAAATCCAGTTGCTGATCGTGCGGATAGATGCGTCGTCGAGTTGCGGTTGTCCGAGAGACATTCGTTTTGCCAGATCTTTCGTAGTCAGCCGCGTATAGAGTTCAGAGACGAGCGGAGCCCCTGGCACTACAGCACCACTTTCGATAAGGTTCGTGTGTTCAATGATAAGGTTTTCTGTAAAGGCACCGTGTTCCCCGTGGCAATTGAGACAATTCTGTTGAAAGATGAGATATGCTTCTTGCGCGAGATCCTGTTGTGCAAGTATTGTCGTCTGTCCTATGAGAATAAGTGCTAAAATCGTTAATGTACAAAACCATAGGTTAGTTTCTTTCCGTGTCTTCATAAGAGTTCTCCTTTGCTTGAAAACTTAGGCAAATTATAATGATGGTACGGATATCATCAATATCTTCATCGAAACTTGAGACCGTGGATACTATTCCTTGATTTCAGTTACGAATGTAATAATACCCGGTCGTGACCAGTTACGTGCTTTATCCGCCCATGAAATCTCTATTGTATAGACAGTACCATTTGTCAAAGGTGCTCCCTCATCAAGCGCAAGAAATATCACTCTTTCATCTTGTATAAAGTGGGTCCACTCCATATCAACTTTTCTATTATCGTCAATGAGTTTCAGAATTACAGCGTCTATTTCCTCATCAAAAGTGAAAACAAAGCGATCAGTGTCCGAATTAACACCTATATCACCATGACTTATAGTAGAGGCAATTAAACGAGGCGATTGATTATCTTCAGGATCTACTCCTTCTGCTGAAGTTATAAACGTGATGAGAATTACTCTGGCGTTCTGGTGTTCATCTTCAACCGTGCCAGTTATTGAATACGGGCTTTCCACCTCCAAATCTTTCCCGTCAAGTTTAGTCAGAAGTACCTCTTTCCCCTTAATAAACAGCGTCCATTTCAAGTTTACATTGTCTTTGGTGACAATCTTCAAGTCAGATTTACTGATTGTTTCATCAAAATTGAGTGTAACATCCTCTAAATCAACACTGACATCAACCGCTCCAAAAAGTATACTGCTTTTCAAAAGTTTCGGAGCTACCAAGTCCCGAGCACCACCATGCGGTGGCACGGGTTCTGGTTTTGGTTCCTCGACAATCGGCTCTGGTTCTGGAATAGGTTGTGGTTCTGGAATGGGAACCGGCTCTGACGGTTGTGGTTGGGTTTCAGTTTCTATTATTATGGGAGGGGTCGCGAAGATAGGTTCTGGTTCATCATTATCGCTATCTGTTGAACAACCAAAGATGAGGCAAAGCATCAGTAAAAATATGAGCGAAAGTTTCATCAAATTTTGTCTCCTCTAACATTAGTTATTTACGGCACCTTCATCAATCCAGTCGATAAAGAGCTAGACCTGTTCTGCGTTGAGAGTTGGAAATATCAAGTCTACCCCCTCATCCCAGGTACTCTGAGTCGTACACCCGATAACGCAACATATCCATAAGTACACGTATAAAGATTTGTATAACATAGAGAGTCCTCTATTAATTGGTATTTCTTAGAGTAAATCTATAGCGCGCGGTAACTCGTTTGCTGATCGGGTTTTCATCCTTCATAGCAGGATAGAAAGTTGTTTTCCTCAAGGCTTCCATTGCTGCTTCCTCGAGTCCGAACCCGAGATTGGTGAGTGACACAATGTCTACTGGGATTCCCTGTTCATTGATGGTTACTTCTAAAACAATCTCACCCTCTATCTTCGCATTCTTTGCTATGATTGGATACAGCGGTTCCACCCTAAATTTGTATTCGGGAGCTGTGACCCCAGGTTCAGGTTCAAAGTCAATACCCGCCAATCGGGTGGCAAGGGGCGAAGAGGTTGTGTCAGTTCTGCGGTTGGGGGGTGTTACGTTATTCTCTATTTTTCTTACAGGATTCTCTATTCTTCTTGTAGGAACCCCCTGATGGAAATTTAATCCGAAGCGATACAGCAATTCGGAGCTTTGAAAAGAGAATTCAACACTCCCAATTGCACTCATCGTCGGTGACAGCTCCACTTCTAATCCTGCTTCGCCTGTGAAAAAGTTTTGCGTTGTATTTACGTGGACTTTCTGGGTTGTTGAGACGTTGTTCCATGCTTGCGTGTAGAACATTCCGAAAAAAGGTTTGAGACTCCACGCATAGCTGGTCTCAAGCGTGTGTAGCAAGCCCACACCGCCCCGTAGGGTCATATTTACGGAGTGGAGCGGTAAGTCCCCGGTCCGCACAATATTCGTATATTGGGTTCGGAAACCCCCGAGTATAAAAAACTCCAACCCTGTCATATTCATTTTGCTGACATTTAGGAGACGAATGTCTATGGACGGACTGGGTGCTATCTCGTAGGGGATTTGGGTGTTGGCTTCAAAAAAAGAGATACCTGGTAGAAGGGACATTTTTAGATCCCTGCTGAATGTATAATCAAGATTACCTAACATCGTTTGTGCGTGAAAACGGAAAGGTGCTTCTGTCCGCTTCGGGGGTGTGTAGCGTTGGTAGCCCACGCCGATCCCTACCCTCCCAGCAGGCGACTTATAAAATCCCGTTTGTGCCGACACGGACGCAGATATGGAAAACATGACAAGTATTAAGAAAGGTATCAAGAACATTCGCTTATTCAATAGTGGATTCTCCTTTCATGGCAATTAGAACAGGTGCGAGTTTAGTTCTTCGGAAGGCCCCCAATGCAACAAAAAATGCCCAACAAGCGGCATTCGGTGGAACAGCGCAAGCAGGCATCAAGCGAGTTAACGGCTGAAGATAACTTCTTATTGAAAAATACTTAACGGAAACTAAGATTGGGGGGGGGGGGTAAATGACCTTGACTAACGAAACTATCAGAAATACACGGCACCGGGGAAATCCGTTGCGGGAAAACTGAAATTTGGGATGGAAAACTTACAGCGTGTTTTTTCATGTGCGTTCCCTGAAAATAAGGTGTGATCGTTCAGGGGTCCTAAAATATACCAGAGATCGCATCGGGCATTTCATTACACAAGCGTATTACCAAAAACGCCCTCACTCAGCGTTAGGAAACCATTTGACACCTATTGAATTTCAACGACAATACTCGTCTTAACTTTGCTAATTTTGGGTCTGAATTAACGTTGGCACTTCAGATTGTCCAAAATTATAATAGGTAAATTTTATTATTTTATAAATCAAAAAATAATTAAGTCTATATACAACTATAAAGTATACAATATTTTCACACATAAAGCAAATTATCTCCATAAAAATTGCTATTTTTGCTTGAAAAAGTGCATAATACTTTAGAATTTTAGCCAACTTTATAAGACAGGGAATCAACGCCTAATGCGCGTGTGGCATTCAGTGGGGTTGAACGGGGAAAGGGAAAACGTGTCAGCACCAAAAGAACTGATAATTCTCAACTACCTATATAGGAACCTAAGTCGCCACCTATTATAGACATAACACCCCTCCGGGGTGCGGTTGGTTAAATACGCCATTTTCTATAGATATATCATTCCTCTGGAGTGAGGAAAGTTTACGGAAAACTATCTTGGAGCGTTCAAAATTCTGAGTCGCAACCTACGTTCTCTGGGACAAAATTGAAGCATATTGGTCCAATAAGTCTCTCAGAGTACCTGCCTTATCCAGCATCTCACGGCTTTCAAAGTTGCGTATCTCAAAGAGACGCAGCAACTGCTCATAGAGTTCGGGTAACTCCAGAATTTCTACAACTTGTTCTTGGATCCACTTATCGTAGGCGATGGGATAGGTTTGCCGGGCAATAAAGAGTGCCTGTAGAAACTCACGGAAGGCATCGTAAAACCGATTGAAACATTGAAAATGGAGCCCGCGTTCAATATAGAGTGGAATATGGTCAAGATTGTTAAGACAATACTTCCGAACCATCAATAACCGTTCGCGGCGCAAGTCTTCATTGTAGTAGGGCAGCCACTTTTCTCTAAGTTCGTCAAAGTAATTGCCTTTCTGATGGAGCGGAACGCTGTAGGCAAGGTAGTTGCCAATTATGAGTTCAAATTCGTCGGGTCCATCTGTCCAACCGCGAGATGTTGGTGCGAAATCTCCATCGCTGAATTCCAGATCGACGTGTGCGTATGTTCCGACAACACCGAGTTTCTGAAAGACAGATACGGTTGTATAAAATTCGTCCCACGCCTTTTGAATATCTGTCTGTGCTGTGGACATGGTTTCGGGTCTGCCGAGGACAAGTATATCCAGACAACTGTCTCGGCTTGCTTTGCCACGAGCACATGAACAGGTGAGACAGACAGTTTCGATTTCCGGGATTTTGCTAAAGAATTCGACAATCGCTTCAGCAGCATGCTGATGTTCAGGGGTTGGGTAGAGATTCATAACTATTCGTGTGTTCGTGAATCCGTTGGCGTTCTCGGTTGACATCAGGATCCGCGCGGCGAGGGATGCCTGTGATTGCATCAACGGATTCATCTGCCTTAAAGCGAAGATAGAGTTTCTGTGATTTCGCAGCGAGTGAAGGGTTCTTCAGGGCGCGGTAGCAGCGCATCATGTTGTAATGTGCGTCCAGATCTTCTGGGTCCACCGTGAGCGTTTTCTGGAATTCAGCCAACGCCGTTTCATAGTTGCGTTTTAGGAAGTACATACGCCCGATTCTATTTCGGACACGGGTGTCGCGTGGAAATTGCGCCGCAGCGTGCTGGAGGTGTTCAATCGCTGTATCGTAATCCCCATCCGCCTCTCGAACAAGCGCATAGAAGTAGTGGACTTTGGCGCGGTGCGGGTTTTCGGATGGCAGTGTCCGCTGGATTTCAAACGCTTTTTCAAGCATCGCTTCTGCACCTTGCATATCCCCTTCCTCAATTCGGCAGCGTGCGATGTTCACCCACCCGTCAAGATATGTCGGTTCTATCTCCGTCACCTTTGAGAACGCAATCTGTGCGGCTTTTAAATCGCCTTGTAGAAGGAGACCGATGCCGTAATCGTTCCAACGTTCGCGTATGTTTCCAAGTGCCGTAGGTGAAGAGGTAACACCTGCGACTTCAGCCGATGTGTCTGCTACTTTTAAGGTTGTTTCAGCAGATGCCATTGTAACAATCGGTAGGTTCGGGATTGCCTTGATTTTCCCGGCGACATCTGAGGTATCACCCGTCCAGACCCACCTGCCGTCATCATAGCCTTTACCCACCTGAAAATCGGTGTCTTCCGGGTCACGAACACCCGCATAAGCCCACTGTGTGTGCCACCAGTTGAACTTGCGGTAGTTAAGTTTCGCTTCAAGCGTCAAGATTTTCCCAGCATCCGATGGAATTTCGAGTCGATACCGGGCTGTATCCGCAGCACCCGGTGGAATCGTGTTTGAATAGAGAACCGTTCGGGTTGCCCAAGCGTTCCGTTTATTAATGAGGTTCCCTTGTTCATCAAGCATATACGCTCGGTAAAAATGCGCGCTCGGATCCACGGGTCCATTCCCATCGGGTGCGGCGATTCTGCCGTTCCAGAAAACGATCTTTCCATTTTCATCAGTCGCTTTCACTTCCAACCAGATGTCAAAAGCATCAATTGTCCCTGCGGGAAACCGGTGACCGACATTCCGCGTGCGGACGACGACATCAAGGCGCGGGCTTTCACCGCGTGTAACCTCAATCCCGTCGGTTGGGATCGGTGTGCCGTTTGCAAAGAGATCCAATGTAACGGCTTCATTCTGTAAAAATTCCGTTACCGCCTTGAGTTGATCGGGATGCCGATTTACGAAAGGCAGTGCCGTGTTGGCAGCGGGGAATCGGTGGTTGTGAACCTTGCCGTTGATATTTCCTGCATCCTTGGAATCAACAAGGGGCATGTGGCAATCAACACATTTCTTGGCTGTTTCGGGGTAATAGAAGGACAACGCCCCTTGGTGAGAGACCCCGCTTTTCTGCCACTGGTCATAGTCATTGAAGCCACGAAACCATCGAAAGTTGTTAACCGGCTCATCGAGATGGGCTTTATGGCAAGTTGAACAGAACTCGGCGGTATTTTGCCGATGGAACGGCTTGAGGAAACTCTTTTTATGGGGTTCTGGGTCAAGCCGGATGAGGTAGTTGTGCAGATTGCGGATAACTGGGTTATCGCTGGCAGCGATGTCGTGGAGTGGCGGGTATTTAATGACGTACCCGCTATTACCCATCGTATCTTTGACTTTTTCAATAGAGTGACACGCTGTGCAGGCGAGTCCGGCTTGTGCGGCAGGCGTATGGAGATTCTCGCGGATCGGTCTGTCCATTACACCGTTAAGTAAGATCGCTGGGTCATGGCACCCACCGCACCATTTAGAGGGTTGAATGCCGTTAACCTCCTGCATATAGATAATTGACTTTCGGTACCACTGGTTATTGAAGGAAGAAAAATGATGCGCTGATTCGTTCCACTGCCGATAGATATCTGGATGGCAACCCTTTGTGGCGCAGGTCTCCGATGTGAGAAAGAAATCGGTCGGAATCAGCCCACCTGTCTCCGTTTCGACAGATGCAGGGAAGAAGTGTCCCGTCGTGCCGCCGCCTTCCTCGTACATGCTCGTCGGAGGTAGTGCTGGGTTTTCGACGAAATAGGTTTCGTTCGGCAGATAGTGCTGCGTGAGTTTCGCGCCAATCGGGAAAAGGACGACACATATCAGCACTGCAATACCGACTTTTCTCAACAATGGCGTAAGAAGATGGCTCTCTCGCAATAGGTGAATGCTGAAAAGGAGGCTCCCTACACCGACACTGACGATGTGCAAAATGAGAAGCCAACGGTAAGGAGTTATCGCCCCGACAATCATCAGATAGCCGCCGCTGATGATACCGATGGCTATTCCGATAATCCCTATCCGTCCGAGGGTTGAGATACGTCTGAACTGCTTATAGGTGTAGATACCAAACGGAAGTATCAAGACGATACCGAGTCCAACGTGGAGTAGAACGTTGAAGATGTAAAAGAGCGTCGGTTCGCCAAAACTGAACAGGTAGGCACTGTTGAGTAACAGAATGAGGAAGATAGATAAGGAAATTTTTCTCACGGCACTGCTAAGTCCTTACAATTAAATCGCACGAAGAATTGCATATCTCTACCCTGCGGTATAGCCGCCGTCAATCGGTAGAGCGATGCCTGTAACAAATGCCGATTCATCGGAGGCGAGGTATAATGCCCCGTAGGCAATCTCTTCAGGCTGCGCAAGTCGGCGCATCGGATGTCTATTCGCAAGTTTACGGTATTCCTCCGGCGTTTTGACAACCCCCGCGACTAACGGTGTCTCAACGAAACCCGGACAAATGCAGTTGATGCGGATGTTCTCCTCGGCATAATCAAGTGCCATCCCGCGTGTGAGGTTTGTCACGCCGCCTTTAGAGGCGACGTACGCTGCACGGACATCTGCCCCAACGAGCCCATAGATGGAGGACAAGTTGATGATAGAACCACCGCCGTTTTCTCGCATTGCCGGAATCGCAGCCTTCGCACAGAGATAAACCCCTGTAAGGTTGACATCCAAGCAACGGTGCCAGTCTTCCTCTGGTAAATCAGCAACGGGGAGTCGCATCGCAATTCCGGCACTACTGAGCAAAATATCGAGTTTTCCATACTTGCTAACGGTCTCGGTTACCATTCGTTCGGTGTGGTCTGAAATTGTGACATCGGTCTGGACGTAGATTGCTGCATTGCCTGCGTCGTGGATGTCTGCCAGGGTTTCGTTGGCTCCCTGTTCATCTATATCGGCGACAACCACCTTCGCGCCGTGTTCAGCAAATAAAATTGCGGTGGCTTTTCCGATACCGGATGCCCCCCCGGTAATGATGGCTACTTTGTCTTTGAGTCGCATTTTTTGTGAGCGATTAGCCAATAGCGATTAGCCAATAGCCGTTAAAGTCCTTTCTCTGTCCACTCCGCAGGATTCACTTCCGGTTCACCGATTCGGTTTCTGAGCATACCGATGTTTTCAATTTCAAGTTCAATAACATCACCGGGTTGAATCCAGCGATCAAGTTCCCATCCGCACCCTTTTCCGACGGTGCCAGAGCCTAAAAACTCGCCCGGATAGAGTGTTTCTGCTTGCGAGACAAACGAAATCATCTCTTCAAACGAGTAATACATATCCGAAGTATTCCCGTCCGCCCAGACTTCACCGTTAATTTTTGCGATCATTCGGAGGTTATAAGGGTCTCCAATTTCATCGGGTGTAACGAGGCAGGGCCCCATAATGTTGCTATTATCAAAATCTTTACCTTTGGCGGGACCGAGTGCCATTGTCATGTGCCGAAATTGAATATCGCGCGCGCTGATGTCGTTGTAAATGGTATAACCGGCAATATATTCGCTTGCTTCTTCTATCGGGATATTTTTGCCGATTTTGCCGATGTAGACCCCCCACTCCAGTTCAAAATCGAGCTTTTGGGTGTAGTTGGGCCAGGTAACAACCGCCTCGTGTCCAGCAATAGAGGCAGGACTTGTGCTACCCCGATAATAGTTGGGTAGTTTGAACCATTCTGGGGAAATTTCTTTACCCGTGATGCGCGCAGCGGCATCCATGTGTGTTTTGAATACACCGAAGTCTCGGAGGCTTGCCGGGCGCGGAAACGGTGCGAGGAGCTGCACATCAGCAACAGCATAAATCGCCTCAGAGGCGTCCGCGCCGCTTTCAATCTGCTCAACGCGTGCTCGTGCATCAGAGAGACTATTCTGCTCAAAAAGTTGGGGCATATCTGGAGCGATTGCGGTGAGATCGACAATCCGATCGTCAGTAATCCATGCCCCAATTTTCGCGCCGGTATCTGTCAGGTTGGTTTTAAAGGTAACAAGTTTCATAAGTATTCTGCTGAGATGATTATGCCTCCCTACTCAAATGGTTTTGTAATAGTGATTATACGACAGATGCATTTAGAAATCAAGATTTTTTGGAAGTAGCTGTTATCGGGTTAATATTTTGCTTGTATATGCGATTGCGGTGTGGCATAATTATGATAGATGTTGGCATGAGATGGTTATCAGTTGTTAGAAGCATCATAAGGAGTCTGACATGGTGAGTCGGGAAGAGATTCAAGCAACATGCGATGACATCGTGCGCGAGTTTTCGCCGTTACAGGTTACGCTCTTTGGCTCTTATGCCTACGGGACACCCAGGGAATACTCGGATGTTGATTTATTGGTAGTGATGGAGATACCGAAGTCGGAGACGCGTCGCCAGGAGATAGAAATCAGGGACAGTATTCCGCGCCCTTTCCGCCTGCATGTTCTCGTGCATTCGCCTGAAGAACTGGCGCGTCGCCTCTCGTATAACGATTGGTTCCTGCACGAAATTACGGAAAAAGGCGAAGTGCTTTATGAAACTCCTAATTTTTTTCTCAAACCTGTGAAAAAGGAGCCGTGCGCTGTGAATCCATTGACGTTAGAGTGGGTAGAAAAGGCTGAAGGCGATTACACTGTGGCAAGCCAAGTCCAGCAAGGACAGAATCCAGTAAATGATGCCATCTGTTTCCATGCCCAGCAATGTATTGAAAAGTATCTAAAAGCGTGGCTACAAGAGGCGAATATCCCATTTCCGAGGACACACGATTTAAAAGAATTATTGATGTTAATTGTCCCAACCATGCCTACTTGGCAAAGGTGGCAGGCTGACTTTTCAAAACTGTCTGAACATGCGGTGGATCCTCGCTACCCGGGGAAATTTGCGACCCTAGCGGAAACCGCACCCGCGATGGGTATCTGTGATGAAGTGCGTCAAACTGTTCGTGAGCAGTTGAAACTATAATACAATGATGACGAGCTTTATACCGTTAGAGATAGGAACAACTCCTCCAATGACATCTCAGTCGTCTGCATTTCGAGGAGTTTCCATCCGCGCCTGACAACAGTTTCTGCGACTTCCGCCCGAATGTCGGTTGTCGGTGTATAGTGAAGGTGAAATGTTAGGGTGTCATCTGCCTGCGAAACGCCTTGTTCAATGTGCGTCACGTCTGGAATGTCCCTGAGTGCAGCCGAAACATCATCAAGCAGAGCACCTGCGACTTCAACAGAAAGCGTTAGGGGTGGAACTTGTGAATCCTCTGTATCATTAGAGAGAGCGTCGTTCTGCTCGGATACGGCACGCCCATTTTCCAATCGGACATCCCCAGTGATTTTTCCCCTGCTGATAATAATTAAGCGTTCGCACGTGAGACTCGCTTCAGGCAAGATATGAGTGCTAAAGAGGATTGTCCGTTCTTTGCCGAGTGCTTTGATGAGTTCCCGGATTTCAACAATCTGGCGTGGGTCTAACCCCGAAGTGGGTTCGTCAAGAATCAAAACATCTGGCTCATGAATAAGTGCCTGTGCCAAACCGACGCGTTGCCGAAAACCGCGAGACAATTGCCCGATGATCTGATGCCGACGCTCCGTAAGCCCACACGCTTCAACAGCTTTATCCAACTGACCTTTGATATGACTACGGGAAACGCCGCGGATCTTCGCCATGTACTTCAAGTACTTCGTCACAGTCATTTCCAGATAGAGCGGTACGTTTTCTGGGAGGTAACCGACGCGCTTGCGAACTTCTCTTGATGTTTTGAAGACATCATATCCGGCAATGGTAACGTTTCCACTGCTTGCCGGCATAAAGCAGGTGAGAATCCGCATTGTGGTGGTTTTGCCCGCACCGTTGGGACCGAGAAAACCGACGATTTGTCCCTTGTCTACCTGAAAGGAGATGTCCTTGAGTGCTTGGAAGGGACCGTAATTCTTTGTAACGTTTTGAACTTCAATCATTTTTTTAACTATTGAATCTGGGCACCGTTCCACTTCGTTTCACGGTGATTTTTGGTTAATTCCAGCCACCTGCTTTAGGTGATAAAAGGTTCGTTAACAACTGAACATCTGCAAGGACAACGGACGCAGCAGCTCAGATTTAATCGTTAAAAAACCGTGGGATACTGAAGTTTAGATCTCGCTCTCTTCCCAATAGATAGGGGTTATTATCCGGGGCGACCGCCTCTGACGCAGCAAGTACATCTGGAAGGTCAATCGTCTGGGACCGAACATCAATTCGATCCGGGTAGACCAGCACCTGCCGCCACATCATCGGGTAACAGATAATACCGGACGAAACAATACAGAGCATGCCCTGTTCTCGGAAAACTCGGTTGAGATGCAGATGCCCGCAGAAAAACGCCAAAATTTGTTCGTCAAACGGGGTCATCACCTCAAGAATCTCCGCAGAATTGGCGATTCTCGAACCGATTCCTTGAAATTCAACACTCGGAAAAGGGAGTTGATGGGAAAAAATGAAGACCTCTTGCTCGTAATCCCTTGCCCGTTTCAATTCACGTTCCGCCCATGCCAATTGGTTCGTGCTAATATATCCGTGTGTCAAATCTTCGGGTACTTCTTGGGAATCAAGGAGAATAAATCGAATATCTTCATGGATAAAACAGGTGGATCCCATGCCGTTTATACCGAATCGTGCCAGATAAGCATCTTTGACACCCGTTTCAGGATGTAGATCGTGGTTACCCGGAATATAATAGCAAGGTGCATTTATCTGTTGACCGAGGTGTTGTGCCTTATCAAGTGTAGCCTCGTATTCTTCAGCAGACATACCAAAACTGTTGCCACCGCATACAATATCTCCACCATGAACCACAAAATCAGGTTCAAAGGCATTCAGTTGTTCAACCAATTTCTCATAAAGTAGGAGACTATTTTTTTGTTGTTGTAGTCCACCTGAGAAGTTCTGTGTTGCGTTTAGGTAGAGATGCGTGTCCGTAATAAAGGCAAATTTAAAGAGCATCATAGCATATCTCGTTTTCAGGCAAGGTTAGAAACCACACCCGGAAAAGAGGACATTTAATTAATTTTTAGGAACGCGGCCGTTTCGTTAGAATTGCAACATAAGTCGGCATAGTCTTCGAGTCGATATAGCGTTCAGCCCGCCACGCTGTCCCATTAAGAATGTCCTCCATCTCAGGCTTTGAAACAAACAGGTAATCAAACCAAGGTGTAGCATACTGTCGGTAGCGGATTCGGAATCGCAACTGTCCACTCATTCGCCCGCGGTCTCGGTTAAATTGATGATAAGCGAGGTGACAGGGATCTTCCGTTTGATAGGGGTCCATTGTTTCGGCTATAATTTTTGCGGTATCCGTTGTCATTGCAGCGAAACGCCCCAATAGCCATTTCGCTCTTTTATAACTCCCAACGAGTCCGAAATTGTGTCCCATCATGAGGATTGTGTCGAAAGTGCCAATTTTGGAACTCAACTTTGTGATAGGCACGATGCGTGCGTTTTTGAGTCCACGCTGTTGACATGTCTTGATGGCTAACGGCGAATTGTCGGTTCCGAGAACAGCATGTCCCCGCTTTTGAAGATAAAGGCAGTGCCGCCCTGCACCACAACCGATATCTAAAACCCGTCCCGCAGCGTGTTCCATTGCGAGTTTTTGATGTTCAGCCCAATCCTCGTATTCAGCGAAATAGTTGAGAGGTCCCAACCGACTTGTATCAATGAACCCATCTTCCCTTTCTACGATCTCGCCGGTTTCTCGCCCCTTGTGATAATCCAAAAGTAGATGTCCATAGGCATCTTGATTGTCGGTTAGCACTTTATCGCTCCTTGACATAGCCGGTCGTCCCGTTCGGGTTGGCCCATTGCGTTTCCCAATGCGTTTCAATATCCTCGCGCCATTCCTGTGCCGCTTCCGTCAGTTCAGCAGTGAGTTCGGGGTGTGCGTCTTTCAGATTTCTCGTTTCTCCCATATCGGTTTCCAGATTGGCGAGGTGTACATCGTCTTCGGGTGGAGTCCCCTCAACCAATTGCCCATTGAGTACTAATTTCCAATCATTGCGGCGCACAGCAGTCTGCTTGCCCATCTCCCAATAGATTTCGCGATGCGGTGTGCGTTCACCGTCTATAACCATAGGTAGGACATCCCGTCCATCAAGTTCGTAATCGGATGGGTCACCACCGGCTGCGGCGAGAAAGGTTGGGAAGACATCCATTGCCGCGCCAATTTCCCCAATCACCTGTTCAGCGGGAATCCGCTGGGGCCAGTTCATAATTCCTGGTGAACGGATACCACCTTCATAAAGACTGAACTTGTGTCCTTTCAATTTACCAGCAGTGCCGCCGTAATATGGATCTTGTGTGCCATCCAACCAGTTTCGCGTTTCCCGCGAGGGTCCGTTGTCGCTCTGAAAGTAGGAGAAGGTATTTTCCGCGAGTCCAAGTCTTTCTAACTCCGCGAAGATTTCACCGACACTATCATCAACGGCACTCAACATCGCCGCCATAATTTGCCTGTCCCACGGCAGATCCGGGAAGCGATCAACGTATTTCTGTGGGGCGTGCATCGGATAGTGTGGTGCGTTGTAAGGCACATAAAGAAAAAAAGGCTTCCCGAGTTCGACGGATTTGCGAATGTATTGAATCGCGTATTCTGTAATAAGTTCAGTGAAGTATTCGCCGTTTCGGTAAATTTCCTCCCCGTTCTCCCATAGGTCATGCGTCTGGTCCATGTCAGGTCGTGCCATTCCCCAATAGAAGATGTGCGAAAAGAAATCAATGCAACCCGCCATGAACCCGAACCAGTCGTCAAACCCGTGGTGCTCCGGCCGCGATCCGTCTGCAAGCCCCAAATGCCACTTACCGGACATAGCAGTGTAGTAGCCGCGTGCTTTGAGTGCTGTTGCGAGCGTCGGTACAGAAGGCGGCAGTCCTGTCGCAGTGCGATGTCCCGCTAAAATGGATCGGACTCCTGCGTGGCACGGGTAGCGTCCTGTTAACAGTGAGGCACGGGAGGGGGAGCAGACAGGTGAATTTGAGTACCAATCTGTGAACCGAACTCCCGCTGCTGCCATTCTGTCAAGGTGCGGCGTTTTGAAATCCGTTGCTCCCATACAAGATAGATCGCCGTATCCTTGGTCATCGGTTAAAAAGATAATAAAATTAGGCTGCATCTTCCTACTTCTCCGTTGTATCACTTTTTCCAGAAACTTCGGTCAAGGCTCCGATATTGTATCGCTTCCGAGACATGCACCGCCTCTATATTCGGGTTGTGATCTAAGTCAGCGATGGTGCGTGCCACTTTCAAAATCCGGTCATAAGCACGCGCGCTCAACCCTAGCTGGTTAATAGCCACCCGGAGCAGCTCCTGTGCTTGGGAATCGACCTTGCAATACTCTCGAATCTGTCTGGGTTGCATAGTTGCGTTGGCATGTAGCGTCGTGCCAGCGAAACGCAGTTGTTGGGCGTGGCGCGCTGCCTCAACCCTTTTTTGAACAATCGCTGAAGGTTCCCCAGTCGTCTCATCAGCGAGTTCCGCGTATTTCACGGCTGGTACCTCAACCTGAATGTCGATTCTATCCAACAGTGGACCGGAAATACGGGAGACATAGTTCTGAATCTGGGTCTGTGAGCATTTACAGTCTCGGGTCGGGTCGCTGAAAAACCCACATGGACAAGGATTCATCGCCGCAACAAGCATGAAATTGGCGGGATACGTGAGGGATGCCGCTGCACGGGAGATTGTCACCTGTCGATCCTCAAGGGGCTGCCGCATAACCTCAAGGACGTTTCGTCTGAATTCAGGGAGTTCGTCTAAAAAAAGGACACCGTTGTGTGCGAGGCTCACTTCACCGGGACGTGGGATATTCCCGCCGCCGATCAGCCCAGCATCTGAAATGGTATGATGTGGTGAGCGATACGGACGTGTTACAACCAAAGGTGTGTCGCTTGGAAGGATACCGACAATGCTTTGAATCTTGGTTGTTTCTAAGGATTCCTCGTTTGAAAGTCTGGGTAGAATCGACGGAATCCGCTTTGCAATCATCGTTTTTCCAGAACCGGGGGGTCCAATCATAATGAGGTTATGTCCACCTGCTGCGGCGACCTCAACAGCACGTTTAACGTGTTCTTGCCCTTTTACATCAAGTAAATCAAGAAGGGTTTCTGGCGGCGTGCTATCTGTGTTAGTGTCGAGTGTATGCGGTTCTGGAGATATTTCCTTTTCGGAGTTAAGGAAGGCAGCAGCTTCTGCTAAACTCGCAACTGGATAGACGTTGACCTCTTCTACAATAGCCGCTTCTCTGGCGTTCTCAGCCGGTAGGATGAGGTCCTGAACCCCATTTTCTTTCGCAGCGATAGCGATGGGCAGCGCGCCTTGTATGCCGCGAACACTCCCATCGAGAGCGAGTTCACCCAAAACTATTGCATTTTCAAGCCGTGTTGGAACGACCTGATTGGTAGCAGCCATAACACCAATTGCGATGGGAAGGTCAAACGCCGAGCCCGCTTTTCGGATGTCCGCCGGTGCAAGGTTTGCTGTGATTCGGGTTTGTGGGAAATAGAAGCCAGAGTTCTTAATAGCTGCAGTAACCCGGTCTCTGCTCTCTTTGATAGCACTGTCAGGCAAGCCGACGGTGCTGAAAGATGGGAGTCCACCAGCGACATCGACTTCAACTTTCACAATATAAGCGTCAATTCCCAGCATTGCACTGCTCAGGACTGTAGCGAGCATACATGTATTTCCTTCAAATAATAAATTCTGATGATATTATATCACGTCGAAAAACGAGGTGTCAACGCCTTTCCGCTAATTTGAATCGCCGGTAAGCTTGTGTAACATCTGTAGCTGCTTCTGGTTGGCTATTACTAACAAAGCATCGCCAGCGGCAATTTTCGTATCTCCGGGTGGATTATAGTGGAATGCTCCATCCGTATCTTGGATTGCAATAACAACCAACCCGGTCTGTTCCTGAATGTTAGCGGCTTTGAGAGAGATGCCTTCGAGCTGGGAGTTTTCTTGAATAATGGACTCCGTAAAGTGCGCACCGTCTCGGTTTTGGGTCATATTTTCCAAAAACCCGACAAGCTGGGGTTGGAGTATACCGGTTGCGAGGCGGAGGCCCCCAATGTGGTCGGGCAAGACGACTTGGTCAGCCCCGGCGGTGATAAGTTTTCCGGGAGAATTATCTTCAACTGCTTTGGAGGCTATCTTTAAACGCGGGTTCAATTTTCTTGCGGAGATCACGACGAAGAGGTTGTCTTGGTCGCGGCTGAGACATGTGACAAGTCCATGGGCGCGCTCAATCCCTGCTCGTATGAGCAATTCGTCATCAGTTGCATCACCGTGGAGATACGGAAAGTTTCGTGTGTCAGAAAGTTGAGTAAGCCGTTCTTCATCGAATTCAATACCGACAAACTCTACTTCTGACCTTAACATTTCGTCAAGGACATGTATGCCGGTGTCACCGAGTCCACAAACAATATAGTGATTTGATAATTTATCGACAGTTCGGACCATTTTTTGTTGTCGGAAAAAATTCTGTAATTGTCCCTCGATTAAAAAAGCAGTAGCGATAGTGACACAATAGGTGAACACACCAATTCCACCAATGAGGAGCAGTATTGTGAAAATACGTCCGTTATCGCTCATTTCCAAATCATCGTGACCGGCGGTTGTTAAGGTGATAACAGTCATATAGATTGCATCAAGTAGCCGCCATCCGTGTTCCGGGTTGTTTCTTTCGATGATTAAGTACCCGAGCGTTCCGATCAGCAGCAACCCCCAGAGCATAGCAAAAGCGATTATGATTTTGCGTTGGTAATTCATTCTCCTCTTTTCTTAGTAGCAATGTGATTGGCATTTCCCAAGCGCGCCGTCTGAATCCGCGTAATACTTCTGAGACTAATATCTTCGCTTAGCACTGCGTTTGACAGCGGGATTTGGATCGTGCCGAGCGATGTCAAAGAGTGCTTGGTACGCAATTCTATCAAGCAGCGGTAGGAGCCTTGCGACTTCCATGCGAACGCAGGCTGCTGGGTCTTTGAGACCCCGTTCAAACCAACGTTCGGGATCGTCCCCGTCGTGTTTCGCGAGTGCCGCGAGGGCACCGGCGCGGATGCGTTTATCCTTTGATCGGGCATACGGCAAAAGAGGGGCAACGTATCCGTCATCGCAGCGCTGCATAATCCGCAAAGCATTGCACACCACATCCACCGATTCGTCTTCAAGATGCAAGACGCACCAATCAAAGAGTTCCTCTGTTCCAATTTTTTCGAGAAACTGAAGTCCACGTATCCGTCGCTTTGGACGCTGCTCGGAAATGTCAGCAATCCCTTTGATATAATCTTCATCAACTTCCATTGGCTGGAGCGATTCTTCGGGTGTATCTGGGTACAAGACGCGAACCATAAGAGTGTCATTCTGAAGATGCTGAATCGGTAGGACTTCAGGGTTGAACGGCATCTTGTCAAAGAACGCGGGTAACCACTGCTTACCTTTCGTAAAAAACTCATGCCGATCAATGCGTCTGCCGGTCCCTGACCTCATGCGGTTATCCATCCAATGTGCCAACCGAACGATGCCCCAATGGTTTCGGCTCACGCCGTTGTGGGAATAGAGTCCAAGTTGACGGTTAATCCATTGTGCCAGTGCAGCGGGATACGCAAGCAGTTCAAAAAAGTTAGATTGTAGGGGCTGAATAGACAGGCATTCGTTGATGGCTATAACGCCCCCTCGTACATGAATTTTGCCCGGACCGAGGCGGATATGGAGTTCGCCGGGCTCCAACTCAGTTTGCAAGACCACCGGTCGATCATGTTTCCGTCGTGCCTTGTGCTCAGCGCGGTTCTTAGCATAGTTCCAGTGGTTTGTGAACCAAACGGCACCGCCGCGTGGACGAAATCCGTTTTCAATGATACCTCTCGCGCTACCTAAGGTCGTACCGTGATAGAATTCCATAAACAATTCCCCTCAAAGTTTTAACAGGGTTAACCCGATTCGTGACAGATAATTCGTGAAAATCGGCAATGTTTACGGGCGTGAGGCAATTATGACTGAGTTCTCGGTGCGTTTTCTGTTAAGAGGCACCTTCACTTTCCCCAACCGCTGTGTCTTTATCTGTCTCCTCATCCGCGGGTATCTCTTCCGCAGTTTCTTCAGTTATTGTTTCCTCTTGTGCAGCTGCCTCGTGTCTACTGAGCGCGCGGACATAGCCCATTCTTAACTCATAGAGCGTGTTCGCCAAGAAATTGGCTTCCGGTGCTGTGAGATTCCCCTTGGTCTTTTCCTCAAGCATCTCAATGGTATCAATAATATGTTTCACGAGCGGAAGGTTGATGACCACCTCCTCCGTCTCAGGGTCAGGGATACCGTTTAAGTAGAGCCGTCCGGTTTCGACAAGGTTCGCCAGATAACTAACAAAATCAACAGGTGGCAGGTGCTGCGTTTCCTCCTGCGCCGTAGTCTCTTCCATTTATTATTCTTACTCCCGATTTGTTTCGATACAGAGGACAGATGTTTGCACAAAAGACGCGACTATTCCTCATCAAAGATAATGATTTGTGCGAGTAAGCTGCCTGCTTGATTATTGTTGTGTGGATTTTCATTCATAGCGAGAAAGATAACACCGTCCGCAGGCGCCGGATTGTCATAGCGCGAACCGACAGCAAAAACGGTGTTCTCAATTTTAGCGACCAGTGCGCCGATATTCGTGCCGGGTAGCAGATAGTCACTGGATCCGGGGGTCTTTGGGACCCCATCGGCACCACACCATCCGGTCCTATTTTGCAAATCCGGGGACCACGCGCCCTCTGCATCAATAATGAGCCGTTGTCCTTTTTTCACGCGTACGTAACTTTCCTGCCAAACGGGACTTGGACGCGCCGTTCGGATAACAGTTAATGCCATACATATCTCCTATATAGTTATAAGTTATAAGTTATAAGTGCCGGGGTTGGAAAATCCGTCTTACAGGAGAATTGAACACGTTTTAACTAAAAACTTATAACTTATAACTCAAAATTTTGCTACTCTTTGTCCCGGATAGTAATATTCGTGATTGCATCACCAACAGTAATGCTGTCAACGACCTCTATGCCGCTGATAATATTCCCGAAAATGGTGTAATCACTATCAAGAATAGCGTCTCCTCGGCAGATAAAGAATTCGGATGCGTAGGAAACGCTTGACCCCTCTTCTTTCGCCATAGCAACAACGCCTCGCGACATTTCTTGCGAACCGTTCTCAATGGGGAGCGTATCTCCGGCGGCAAGTTTTGATCCTGCTTGGATGAGGAGTTCTTCCGCGCGATTAAACTTCTCCCCTTTGTAATACATGACCTGGGCGTTTTTGATGAAATTCTTGGAAGTTTCTGGGGCTTCGGTTGCGAGAAATTCAAATTCAATGGTGCCTTTTGACGTTTCAATGACGGCTACCACGGTTGCTGGGTCAATCTGTGGTTTCACCGTAGGCTGTGCTGTGCCTGTCCCCGCACGCCGTGCGCGCGGTACGGGTGCCTGCCTATCTTCCTGTGCGCAACTCAGTAGAAAAGTAGCGAAGAAACTCGCTAAAATCAAGAGTGCCGCAGCTGCGAAGGGTTGGTGTTGCTTATTCCGCTGTTGCCTTAACATATTTTGACTTCGCCTCCAATCGAATTCTGGTCATGACATCGTCTATCTCTAAGCGATCAACGATATCCATCCCTTGAACGACGCCACCAAAGGTAGTGTACTGTCCGTCAAGGTGGGGTTGGGGTTTGAAGCAAATGTAGAATTGGCTCCCGGCTGAGTTCGGCGCGTTTGCCCGAGCCATCGCCACAGTTCCTCTGACATGTGGTCGTTGGTTCGGATTTGTGTACTCGTCGACGATATTCCAACCGGGACCGCCTGTTCCATCGCCTTTTGGACACCCGCCCTGAATGATATTCAGACCGGGCGCGTCGACTTTCCTATGAAATGTCAATCCATCGTAGAACTTCATGTTAATCAACTTAATGAAGTTATCGACTGCCACGGGAGCAGCGTCAGGATAGAACTCAAACACAAATATACCTTTATCAGTTGTAACGACCGCGACTTGCTCTTCAGGCGTTAAATTCCGATTGAAAGGGAGCGCGCAGCCAACGACAGTTAGTATTAATAAGAATAGAAACGCTGAACTTTTGTATAAAGAGATTTGACTTTTCAACATTAACGTGGTTCCAAATTGTGCGAAAAGATTACGCGGTATTTTCATTAACTCTCCTCTGCTGTCTGAACTATTTAGTTTTAAGGCGTGCCCAGACGGTCGCTAACTTGTCCTGTGCATCAACGCGCAGCGTGACAGGCTCTTCCATATCTTTGAGCAATTCATCCTTGGTTAAAGCGTAATTATACATCTTGATTTCATCAAGCGCACCGGTAAGAAAGCGTCCACTCCCGCCGCGGGCACCGATAAAAAGCGGGTCGTTGTTCGGCTTCAATTCACCCTTACACGGCATCTCCGCTTCGAGTTCACCATCAATGTAGAGTAGGATGTCGTCGCCATCCCACGTGCCAGCGAGAAAGTGCCACTCACCGTCTTGGATACTCGGACCAATATTGTCGTCGTTGCAGGGGTCGGGTAAATCAAAGAATTGAAGGATTGTTCCACCGTTATAAAGCGCAGCGAGATTATACAAACCCCCAATCCAAGCGACTCCTTTTTCAACACCACTTTGGATTGCTTCTCCGCCCTTAACGATTGCCCAGAATTCAATGGTAATTCCGTCAACAATATCAAGGCTTGGATGGTCTGGAATTTGCCCAGATGTCTTGCCATCGAACTCCAACGCTTTCCCGAAAACGCCTTCAATTAATTTCGGGTTGCCTTTAAAGGTTGCGTCGTTACCGAAGTCGGACAGATCTTTTGCGACATCGCCAGCCAATTCATCAAAGGAGAGATGTAAAACCAAATCCTGTGCCTCACCAACCATTGTCATAGTTATCAATACAAAGAAAAGTCCGAAGAAAAAAACGCTCTGTTTCAACTTTTTACCTCCTAAAATAGCATTATAAGGGACATTTTCTCAGATGTCAACTCAATTCGGCTTCTAAATAGCCAATATAATTTTAAGATAGCAAGGGAAGAAAAAAAAAGCAAGGGTTTTCAGCACCAGCGAAAATAGAAATGAAATCAGAGTAAAAAGCGGACCTTATTGCCACCTGAGTTCGACATCTTGACTTTTTGGTAAAAAAACTTGGATTAAAAATCAGATTTTTAGTAATATGTAATCTAAATTCATATTTTGTTTAGGATATTTTAATTATTATTATAAAAAATAATTCCCGATATAGACTTCAAGGCTTATTTGCTATTTTACTTAAAAAAGATAGTAATACAACGCCAAAGGGTGTTAGTTGCTTGACAAAAATTCTTAGAGTCCTGTTTGCGAAGAGTTAGGGAATAAAAAATCTTGGGAGATCCGAAGATGCAAAGAAACGATCAATCACATCGTTCTTACAGTCCGGCTACGGGCTTTTTGAAAGATATCATTCAACGCTGTCATCAACAGCGAGAAAAATCGCTTCGACAACGCAAAACAATCGTAATACCTGCTCTCTACAAGGACTATCATTATCATTTCAAGGTACACTGTGCCCGCGCACACACCATAAGGCTCTATGATTTGGAACAGGCAGACATTTCATTTATGCCAATAGGACACGCACCCAAGTTCGACCACGCTCCTGGGAATTTCGACGGCGACCGATTCCTAAGACGCCAAGGCACCCAAGACTGGTCCCCGAAGAGATGGTTTGCGTCATGGGGGATTCAGATTTATACCGGCAGACCCTCCGGACGCAATGGTGCAGAATGGCACGACATCGATTTTCAGTACGATGCTCTCTGTGCCGCACCAGATGCTGTTCTTACCTGTATTGAGGCACTTGTCAACTCCACTGCGAATCCACTATTAACACTGACGAAGTCCGGCGGTCTCCGCTTTTCTTGTAGAATCGTAAATTATCTTCATCCGAACACTGACGAGGCAAAGCGGTATATCCGCGCACACACACCAACTACCGAAGATCCGTATCACCGCGACGTATATCTCGAGATTCGTGGTGACGAAAGTTACAGTCGTTGGGATGGACGCTATGAGATTCTGCTTGGGAATCTGTTGGATCCACCGATTATCACTAAAGAAGTTATCTTCGCTCCGATTGACGCGCTTCGTGCCGCGCTACATGAACCCGGACCATCTGTGGAAAACGAATTAGAACCTACACCTCAAACAACACCTGTCTCGCCTCTAACACCCGATCCTGTAGATGAGCAGATAATTGCGGTGCGGGAAGGCAAACTCAGTCCATTGGCAATAAAGCGTCTTATGCCGGTGCTGCAGAAATCAGAACTTAAGGGATCCTCAGATGCTTCACGACAACCGCCTACTTTACACGTTCCCGAACATGACGAGAAAACAGGCTGGCTTTACGCGATCGACGGCGTGGGAACTCGTCTTTGGTTTCGCCGAATTAGTATATCGAAAGACCTATTGAAGGCGTGGCGTGTCGATCGTCAGGGGAAGGCTTTGGGTAACTTTGCTGAAGCTTTACTGAATGCTTTAGAGAGCAAAAATGAGTTTTATGAGAATCCTGTTGGACGGGTTCGCATGACGGTGGCAGCATTTGAGGGACAAGCAGAAATACTTACGGCTCAGATGAACGAGGAGAATCCGAATCAGACGTTATGGCATCAACTGGAACGCTTCTTTAGGCATTACAAGCGTGATGCCGATGCCCCGATGGTATCGGATGACGACTTGCTGCAGTTCTGGATGCCATCGGTCTCGGATATAGAACAGAAACTTTCAGATGATACGGCGAAAAACGGCAAATCGAAACCATGGCTGTCAGAAAACCGAGTCTTCCAAATTCGCACCGGTATCTACTCAATACACCATATTTTGAACTACAACAACAGTTGGGATTACCTTGGGTTATCTGAGATTGGGAAGCGGTTTTTCGACGGGATTCGTGCAGAGATAAAGAAGGATTCAAATACCCAACATGCCGTTATTTGCGGCGAAATATTGGCTAAATGGTTAGAGAATGCTGTGCGAAAGGAGAACGTCTATTACCGGAGCCACATCAAAAGGGCAGTAAATGCTAACGCTCTAAAGAGTGAGTTTGAGTTGGCAGATGTCATCTGGATTGTCGGTGCACCTTACTGGCCCCCGCAACTTATGTGGAAGCAAGCACAGATACTATTTGGAGGAGACGAGGAACCGCTCTCTTATGATGTTGAAATGAATCCTTATCGCTATAAAGACAAGCGGATCCAAGGGTTATGTGAACAGAACATCGTTGGTATTCTCACAAAGATCATAGAGCAAGTTAGGTTAGATCGCTTCTCAAACAAGACAGTCGTATTACTCACGGGTATGCCGCTGCCTCATATCACTGATAGACCTGAAACGCTTCTCTTTGATTGGGAAGATTTTGAGGTCGCCGGTGGGTTAGACAAACTCCCCGAGGTTATAGCCGAACGCGAGCGGTTTGAGACCAAACGGGACAATCTCACTGCGGAATCTGATAGGCAAACAGTAGAGGATGTCTTGGGAATCTCCAGAAGTCAGGCGAATCGAGTATTGATGAAGTTGAGGGGTGGAAAAATTGAACGCGTTCCTTTTCAGGCCCAAATTCACGCGCTTCTTGAAAGCGGCGAGAAAACGACATCGGAACTCATTGACGCTATTGACGGACATCCAGGTGCTGTAAAAAATGAACTCAAGCGCCTTGTTGATAGCGGTGAAATTGTAAAGGTTCGACGGGCAGTCTATGCGCTACCTTCAGTTCTTAGCAACAAAAAGTAAAAGCCCGATGGGGCTACACCTTACCTTCAGCGTAGACGCATCAGTATCTGCAACAAGAAAATAGCGAAAAGGAATATTATGCAAGAGTTAGGGATTGAAGGAGCAACGCATACGAATTCCCTCGGTATGCAGTTCGTCAGAATTGAACCCGGTACCTTTACGATGGGTTCAGAGAACGCCGCATTATCAGATGAATTGACCGACGGAAAGGCACACCTCCGAGACGGCGATTGGGACGAAAAACCGGTACATCAGGTAACACTCACTAAGTCGTTTTACATCGGTATTTTTCAGGTTACCAACGCGCAATACGAAGAATTCCAGCCATCACACAGTGAACTCCGGGGGCTTCCTCATACAGGCTCACAAGCATCGCCCTACATCGGCTTTTCAAGGGATGATGACGAAGCAGTGGTATTCGTTGATTGGCACGACGCGACGCGCTTCTGTGAATGGCTTTCTGAAAAGGAGGGTCTCCCTTATCGACTGCCGACTGAAGCCGAATGGGAGTACGTGTGTCGAGCTGGTACAACAACCCATTTTCATACAGGCGATACCTTACCTTCTGAATTCTACAAAAACGTCGGAGAGAGTTGGTATCCAGACGCTGGACGGAGCCGTGGCGCGGAAGAAGTGATGCCGCTCCATATCGGACAGACCCCTCCCAACGCTTGGGGTGTCCACGATATGCACGGAAATGTAGAGGAGTGGTGTCGAGATTGGTATGGACCTTACGAACCGCATCCACAAGTCGATCCGGTCGGTAGAGAGACCGGTCTATATCGCGTTACACGGGGTGGCAGTCATTCAACATTGCTCTGTTATTTACGGTCTGCGAATCGGATGGGAGCAGTGCCTGAAGATAAACACTGGTATATCGGGTTCCGCGTCGTTTGCGGTGAAATGCCCGAAATATCGCCTACCCCTGCCCCGCAGGTTGCATTGTGGGCACATGATGTCAAACAAGGGCCCAAAAGCGCGGACGCTCCAGAAGCACCTTACTTCGCCGAACCGATACCCTACGTTAAAATCCCAGAAGGTTCAAACGGTCCGTTATTCTCAGCGCATAACCACGTTCCATCGATTGTGGAATGTCCGAACGGTGATATGTTCGCAGCGTGGTATTCCTGTGTGACAGAGCGCGGGCGCGAACTGACAGTCGCCGCGAGCCGATTGCGATTTGGTGAAACGGAATGGGAGCCTGCCGAACCCTTTTGGGGTCCGCCTGATCGAAACAACCATGCAACTGCTTTATGGCGAAACGAAAACGGACGGATTTATCATTTCAATGGTCTTTCTGCTGCCGCGACGTGGGGGCCTTTGGCGTTGGTGATGCGCTATTCTGAGGATAACGGCGCGACGTGGTCGAAACCGCGCTTCATCTCACCCGAACACCGGCTCCGACACATGCCGATTACCTCTGTTTTCCGGCGGCGTAACGGTTCTATACTCCTCGCCTGTGATGCAGTGAGCGGTGGAAACGGTGGGACCGCGATATGGCTCTCCGACGATGATGGAGAGACGTGGTACGATCCGGGCACCGGGCAACCTATTCCCGAATTCGCGGAAGGAAAAAGCGGTGGGTGGATTGCTGGCATACACGCAGCTGTCGTCGAACTCACGGATGGTCGACTCTTGGCTTACGGTCGCGGTGATACGATTGACGGACAGATGCCAAAAAGCGTCTCCGCAGATGACGGCAAAACGTGGCACTATAGCGCAAGCCAATTCCCAGTGCTTTCGGGTGGACAGCGATGCGTCCTTTTGCGGCTTCAAGAGGGTGCTATCTTCTTTGCATCGTTCACAGGTGACCGGAGGGAGCCGACGCCGATGCCGATTGTTGATGCATCTGGCAACGAACGTCTCGTTACGGGACTTTTTAGTGCCTTGTCTTACGACGATGGCGAGACATGGGAACATATCCGTCCGATTACAGATGACGGGGCAGATCGAGACATGGAAACGATGGATGGACGGACATTCACGATGGGGTTAAACAGTGCTGAACCGGGTGGTTACCTCGCTGTCTGCCAAGGGCAAAACGGGATTATCCATCTGATTAGCAGCCGTCTACACTATCGATTTAACCTTGCATGGCTGCAAAAGCTACCGCCATCAGAAGTAAGGAATTAACAATGAAACTCCCTTTTTTGCACCAAGAAGTGGAAGTAGCCACTGATTTGCGCGAAAGCAACGACATCCTCGACAATCCTGATGCTTTGAAAGAGAGGATAGCAGCAGACGGCTATCTCCTGATCCGAGGGTTACATGACAAAGAGAGGATTCTCACGGCGCGGCACCAAATTCTGGCGAAACTACAAGCAAAAGGTATGCTCGCACCGGATGCTCCCTTACTGGATGGTATCTTCAATCCGGATTACCCGGAACCGACATCTACCGGTTCAATGGGCAACAAAGCGTTTACGCAGCTACCGGCATTTAAAGCAGTCGTCGAAGGTAAACCGGTGATGGACTTCTTCAAGCACTTCCTCGGTGGTGAGGCGCGGACGTTTGACTTCAAATGGCTTCGCACAGCAGGACCGGGGTCGGGTTCTCCAATCCATTACGACATCGTCTTTATGGGCAGAGGCACACAAGATCTCTACTCTTGTTGGACTCCCTTTGGCGATATATCGCTGGATATGGGTCCGATTGTTTTCTGTCTGGGTTCCAATCAATTTGAAAAGGTCCGGACGACTTATGGGCAAGCAGACGTTGACCGGGACTTGATTGAGGGACATTTTAGCGACAAACCGCTTGAAATCGTCGATAAATTCGGTGGACACTGGGCAACGACAACATTTTCGGCAGGCGATGTTATTATCTTCAGCATGTTCCTGATGCACGCCTCCCTCGTTAATACATCCAACAAAATTCGGATAACTGCGGACACGCGGTATCAACTCGCCTCGGAACCGATTGACGAACGCTGGATCGGCAAAAAACCGAAAGGACATTACGCATGGAAACAGGAGAACGCACAGATTGAATCCTTGGAGAAATCCCGAAAACGTTGGGGAGTTTAATATAACGTGGGAAGGTTTGTAACACTGATGCTTTACGGAGACATGCAAACATGTACAATGATTCGGGTGTAAGTGAAACTAACACAACACCCAAAACCAGCAAACCCAACCTATTTGTTCCCTTCCTCCTTATCCTACTCTGTGCCGTTGCGATCGGTTTCGGTCTCAGATACTATAGAAGCACCCATGAGGCGACAACCGAAGCACCATGGTCGGTCTACTTTAGTGAAGTCACTGCTGGTACTAATCACTATTCCCTTGAAAAACGACTCGTTGCGAGGCTCACCGATGCCGCAGCGCGAATTGATGCCGCGCTTTACGATCTGGACTCTGTCCCGATCGCCGATGCTTTAATCGAAGCACATCGCCGTGGACTTCACGTGCAAATCTTCACTGAAACTGACAATATTGAAGAACAAATTCGACGATTACAAGAAGCTGGTATCCCTGTCGGCGACGATAAAGACCCCGACAGTTATATGCACCATAAGTTTGTCGTGATTGATGAACGATATGTCTGGACGGGTTCCTATAACACGACCTACAATGGAGCATATAAGAACAATAACAACGTTATACTCATTGATTCAGTCCAACTTGCATATAACTTCACACAGGAATTTCGGGAATTGTTTCTGCGTGAGCAGGTTGGGAAATCCTCTGACGGGTCTGTGGTCTACCCACAGGTGAAACTGAGCGACGGCACGCAGATTTCCACCTATTTTTCTCCAGACCACGATACCATCTCTCCGCTTCTCAAAGAGATCCAATCGGCGGAAACATCAATCTACTTTATGGCATTCTCCTTCACACACGACAGGCTCGGCGAGGCGATGCGCGATCGCTTTGAAGCCGGTGTTGACGTACAGGGCATATTCGAGAAACGACAAGCCGATGGCCGATATTCCGAACATAACGCCATGAAAAAGGTAGGAGTTCCGATTGTTCTGGATGAAAATGGCGGGGCTATGCATCACAAGGTGATTGTAATTGATGGAGAGACGGTGGTGACGGGGTCGTATAACTTTTCAAAAAATGCAGAGACCCGCAACTCCGAAAACCTCCTGATTATCAAAGGGAATCAGGAGATTGCAGCGGCTTATGTAGCGGAGTTTCAGCGGATGACGCGTTAGTGTTTCTCGCCTAATATTACTGTACAATGCTGCGCCGTCCCGTTCCTATCGATCTTCAGCTGGATGCTCGTATCCGGGCGTTTGGTCACGACACATCTTAGCAATTCAGCGTATGAGCGTACAGCGGTTTTGTCAAATTCGAGAATCACATCTTTGGGCAAGAGTCCGCTTTTGTGTGCAGGACTGCCTTCAATCACACGGGTAACATAGACGCCAGCGTCACCGATATCGACCTCAACACCGAGCCAACCGCGCGCAACCTTGCCGTGCTCTATAATCTCTTTGGCAATTGCGCGAACTATCTCTATCGGCATAGCAAAGGCGATCTCTTGATTACGAGCTCCTAATGGTGCCGGCTGCACAAGAAATTGTGTAATGTCTATATCGCCTTGTTTTTCGAGCAGCACGTTAGCCGGTGAATTAATGCCAGTCGGTTCTGTCAGGACGGCAAGTATCATTCCAACGATCTCGCCTGATGTATTGACGACGGCACCACCGCTGTTGCCGGGTGTAATGGCTGCGTTAATTTTTATTAATTCCCCACACAACTGATCCGGCAAGGTGTCCCACCCGCCAACGATTCCGAAGGAAATAATTGGGCTATGTCCGTAAGAACTCCCTATTGTCACAGTCCACGAACCCGTGTCAATCTTTGAGGAATCTCCCCATTTGATAGATTTCGCTGTCGCTTTAGATGCAGTTATCAGCGATGTATCAGCGGCGCGAAGCACTGCAATGTCGGTGAGTGTATCCGTGCCGATCAGTTTTGCTGAAGATACCTGTCCATCACTAAAGACGATTTCAATCTTACCGGGTTTCTCCATCTCAAAAGTCGTTGTTACGACGTGTCCAGTGGTATCAATTAGGATACCAGAACCGATATCTTGGCGGGTGAGTGCTAACCGCTTTGGATTTGGCTGGAGCCATACTGAATTGACCTGCGTCGCTACCACTTTGACGACAGCGGGACGAGCACCGGTGACTATCTTCTGAAAATCCTTCTCGAACATCTGTAGAATATTTTCGTTCGCAAAACTGAAGGGGATTGCATAGAAAAGTAGACCGAGCAGTCCAATTATTAATTGCTGATGTTTTAATTCTTTCGCGTGCATACGTTTATCATCCTTTGGCTGTTGGCTGTAAGTGGTTAGCAGCTGGTTGTTGGTTAATCGTCATTCGCTAACTGCCAATCACCATTTTAAAGCCCACCGCCTGTGGAGGCACTGGTGTAACTCACCTGCTTTAAGACGTAGTGCTGCTGCATCGGCTGTCGTGATGTTCGGATTACACCACCTGGCGAAAATGAATTAATACTTCTCACCTGACGCTGTACATCCACGGGCAACTCAACAGGCGGCGGTCCGAGACGGGACGGTTCGGATGCCGGCGTCACCACGACAGCAGGTTGAGAGTCCTGATCAGATAAGAAACCAGCCTGGTAGAAGTAGCCACCAGCTGCGATGATGAGAAGCAAAGCAACGATACCACTAAATGCCCATCTCGGACGGCGGAGCCCATCTTGTAGCCGATGCCAACCTGTTGCGATAATTTCCGTAATACCGCCGAACTCGCGCGGTTCTTCAGCCAGCCGTTGCATCAACTTCGGCATAAAGTTGGGAGATGGCTCAATCTGCGGCAATTGCTGGACAGTCTTAACAGATTCTTGAAATCGGGCATATTCGTCTCGACACGCTTCGCAGCCTGTGAGATGTGCCTCAAAGTCGCGTAATGCCTGATAATCAAGTGTATCTTCAAAATAGGCAGAGAAGTGTTCCTCAGCCTGCAAGCAGTTCATAATCTCTCCTTATGCGCATTAAACATACGATTTCAATTTATCCTTAAGCATGAGCCTTGCACGATTGATTCGGGATTTTGTTGTGCCGCTACGGAGTCCAAGTGTCTCACTAATTTCATCGTAACTCAGTCCTTGCAGATCACGGAGGACAAGCGGGGCTCTGTACTGTTCGGGTAACTCGGCGATTGCTTTCTGGATCGCGTCGTGCAATTCTTTTCGTTCAAGTGCGACTTCCGGTTGGAAAGCCGCATCTGCTGGTGCGCTTTCAATGAGGTCAATCCGTTCGGATTCTCCATTACCCTCTACGACATTATCAACCCTGTATCGATTTCGCCTGCCCCGATTTCGCAGTTCATTTTTGCAGAGATTTGCGGCAATGTGATACATCCACGTCTTAAAATGCGCCTGTCCCGGCTTGTAGCGCGGCGATGCTTTAAAGATGCGAACGAATGTCTCTTGTGCCAAATCCTCGGCACCGTCTCTATCATTGATATACCGAGCAATGAAATTGATGAGTGGCTGTTGATGCCGGCGTACAAGCAGCGTAAAAGCATTCTCATCCCCCGCTCGGTAGCGTTCCATTAATTCATCATCTAAATCAGGCATCAAGATCCTCCGGAGGTGCTTGTCTATAATATACACCAAATCATAGATTTGGTTGCAACTTTTTTAAGTGGAATTAGCAATTAGGGCGTTCCATCCACTACCTGCTTGACCACAAAATAGATTTCGTGTATGATTGATTTTATAGCGGTCAGCCATCAGGTCGCTGCGCTTTCGGTTGTCAGTTAAGAGATCACCGCAGCCAGTCAAAACGATTATAATGTTGTCAACGAGTTACTGACAACCGACTGCTGACAACTCTCAACCAATGGAGGCTTACATGTTCGATCAGGTTTTAAAAGAAGTTGAGGCACAATGTAGGGAAGAAAGCATCCCGATGTTAGGTCCTGAAAAAGCGAAGTTTCTCGCCGCTTGCGTCGAAAAAGCCAAACCGTCTCTTATTGTTGAATGCGGAACGGCTATCGGTTACTCTGGATTATGGATGCTACGCGTGCTAAAGACCATCGGTCTCGGACGCTTGATAACAGTAGAAATAGATGCGAACCGCGCAGCACAAGCGCGCACAAATTTTGAACGCGCCGGGTTAGCCGACCTCGTAGACTCACGCATCGGCGATGCACAAGAGGTACTCAAAAGTATCCAAGACCCCGTCGATTTTTTACTCCTTGACAACAACTTCGACAACTATTTTCCCTGTTTTCAGGCAATCGAAGCGCAGCTAACAAATCCGGCAACCGTCGTAGCAGATAACGTCGGTATCGGTGCGGATACAATGGCGGACTATCTTGAACACGTCCGTGAGCACTATGAATCTGAAACACACTGGTTTGACATCGACCTACCCTGGGTGAAACAGGACGCAATTGAAGTGAGTATCTATCGCCGTTAATAGTTGTCGGTTAACCGATCTCGCTAAAAAATCGGAGGACACTGAATGGATTATGATTTTACCGAAGTCGCTCGGTTGCCTGCTCCAGGCGATAACGTCGGCATTGCCACACAAACACTCGAACGCGGCACACGTATCCGTCATAACGGACAGCAGTTTGAACTATCGCATACGATTTTAGAAGGCCATCGATTTGCTATCCAACCGATTTCAGAAGCCGCACCACTCCTATCGTGGGGACTGCCGTTCGGTTACGCCACACGTGTCATTGCCCCCGGTGATTACGTGTGTAATCAGAAGATGATTGACTCTCTGTCCATTAGAAATCTCCCTTTCGCCCTGCCAGAGACCCCCAATTTCAGTGACAAAATGGCACCATACGAGTTAGACGCAGCCGAATTTCGCCCAGGAAAACAGGTGTCCCGTCATGCCGATGAACGAAACTTTCTCGGTTATCGTCGTCCCGGCAATCGTGGAGTCGGTACGCGAAACTATATCGTTGTCATGGGAACAACCGCACGCACCTCGGGTTTCGCGAGAAGGCTCGCCGATATGTGTGCAGTAGGAGGGGTTTGTAACCCCGATACACTTCCTAATGTAGATGGTGTTGTCGCCGTAACACATACGGAAGGCGGCGAAGGCAAAACACCGAATAACGTTGACATGTTGCTCCGAACGCTTGCTGGTTTCACGGCTCATCCGAATATCGGCGCGATTTTACTCGTCGACTACGGCACTGAGGCGGTTACAAATGAAATGCTCCAGTCATATATGCAGCGCGAAGGCTACGCTTTAGATGATGTCACCCACCGTTTCTATAGATTACAAGGGAGTTTTGATGAGGATTTAGCCAACGGCGCGGAGATTATTAAGGGATGGTTGGACAGCGTAAACAGCGTCCCACGCACTGAGCAATCTCTGGAAAACCTTAAAATCGCCTTACAGTGTGGCGGTTCTGATGCCTTCTCTGGCATCTCCGGCAATCCGCTTGCTGCTTACGTCGCCAAAGAGGTTATCCGTTACGGGGGTTGCGCGAACCTCGCAGAAACAGACGAACTCATCGGTTCAGAGGCTTACGTGCTTCAAAACGTCCGAGATCTAAACACCGCACGCACATTCCTTGATACAATTGAACGTTTCAAGGAGCGGGTCTCATGGCATGGACACTCCGCAGAAGGGAATCCGTCTGGCGGTAATAACTTCCGTGGACTCTATAACATCGCCATCAAATCCATCGGTGCAGCGATGAAACGGCATCCGGATGTCTGTCTCGATTACGTTATCAATTACAGCCAACTAATGGAAAATCCGGGGTACTACTTCATGGATAGTCCGGGCAACGACTTAGAGAGTATCGCCGGACAAGTGGCATCCGGTTCCAACATGATTTTCTTCGTAACAGGCAACGGTTCAATTACCAATTTTCCCTTCGTACCGACGCTTAAAATTGTCACGACAACGGGACGCTATGAAATGCTTACCAAAGATATGGACGTGAATGCTGGTGCGTATCTCGACGGCACACCGATGGAGGCACTCGGTGAAGCAATGCTCGACTTGACGGTGGATGTCGCATCGGGCGAACAGTCGGTCGGTGAGAAAGCTGGGCATTCGCAAGTCTCGTTATGGCGGGATTGGAAGCAGACGGGGCCCGTGGATTTAGATCCACTGTTGACGGAATCTGAATTGAAGTCCGGTGAACCGATCGCTGTGGGTACTGTTACGGCACAACGAAGTGTGCGTACTACTCTGCACTTCCGTGCACTCCAAACGGAAGCAGGTTACCGCACGGATCAAGTTGGGTTAATTTTGCCGACCAGTCTCTGCTCAGGACAGATTGCGCAGATGATTGCGCACCGGTGCAATGAACAGAAAATCGGCAAGGAACAAGGAGTATCCCGTTTTGTTGCGCTTCCACATACGGAGGGGTGTGGTGTCTCCAGCGGACGTTCTGAAGAAATTTACACCCGTACGATGATTGGACACCTCACACACCCAACAGTTGCTCTGGGTTTGCTTCTTGAACACGGTTGTGAGAAAACCCACAATGACCACGTCCGACATGAGATTCAGAAACTCGGCATATCGCCAGAACGCTACGGTTGGGCAAGTGTGCAATTAGATGGCGGTATTGATGCTGTTATTGACAAGGTACAAGACTGGTTTTCGGAAACGCTTTCTGAGAAGCCGACTGTTCCCGTTGTCGATGCTGGATTGGAACATCTTTGTATAGCTGTAACATCAACCGGTGAGGCAACGGGAACGGTCTCTGATGCTTTGACAGAATTGACGCATAGAGTCGTCGCTGCTGGTGGAACTGTTATTGTACCGGCGAACGCGTCATTTTTTACAGAGGCTTTGTCAGCTCCGCCGACTTTGGCTTATGGGCAGCGGGTTGAAAAGGCGGGTTTTCACGTCATGGAGACACCGACGGATCAACCGACGGAGACGTTAACAGGACTCGGCGCGACGGGTGTGGATTTGGCACTTGCACATATCGTCGGTGCGCCGTTGCAATCGCACGTGATGGTGCCGCTGATTCAGGTCTCTACAGATGCTGCAACGCAGGCTAACTACGGTCCTGATTTAGATTTAGCAACTCCTGATGTTGATGGGTTATTGGCATTGATTGTAGAGGTGGCTTCGCGGCAGTATACCCCGAAGCTGCATGGTAAAGGAAATACAGATTTTCAATTAACGCGAGGTTTATTGGGAATTTCGATGTAAACGCGAAGAAAAAATAGAAAGAAGCTATATGCCTAACTATGAAACACTGGACTGGCGTTTGAGCGAAGGCGTGGCTACAATTACACTCAACCGGCCACGCGCAGGGAACGCACTAACGATGCAGATGGGGCAGGAACTCATGGATGTTTCAATCTGCTGCGATGACAATCCCGAAGTGCGAGCGGTGGTATTGACAGGGGCAGGAAGGATGTTCTGTGTCGGTGCAGATTTGAAGCAATTGCCACCCGCGGGTCCCAAAATGGCATCCGAGATTAAGGTACTGACGGCGTGGCTACATGCGGCGATCTCACGCTTCGTACGGATGGACGCGCCCCTGATTTGTGCTATCAACGGCACGGCAGCCGGGGCGGGGATGAGTTTGGCATTGATCGGGGATATGGCATTCGTGGCGGAGTCGGCGCGGTTTAAAATGGCTTATTCGCGGCTCGCGCTAACGCCGGATTGCGCCGCAACCTATTACCTACCGCGACTCGTGGGATTCCGTCGAGCGTTTGAGTTGTATGTGACGAACCGGGTGCTCTCAGCAACTGAGGCGGAAGCGTGGGGGTTGGTCAACCAGGTGGTACCGGATGATGTCCTGCTATCGGAAGCCCAAGCACTCGCTGTACAACTTGTATCAGGACCGACACAGGCAATTGGGGCGACCAAACGACTATTTGATAGTGCGTGGACAGAATCACTGGAATCCCAGATGGAGCAGGAGACGCGGGCGATTACGCATGCTGCGCGGGGGCACGAAGCATCGGAGGGTTTTGCGGCATTTTTTGAGAAACGCGAACCGAACTTCAGCGGCTGAGTAGTGTTCCTTGAATATACACCTCCAAAAAAAACAAAGCTGTTAAAGACGTGAGTATCCAAGCTGCCTTTGGATCCTAAAGTTTTCAAACATGTTTGAAAATCTATAGGACTTACGCATGGCTGCTTTTTTGTAGCACAAACTGTCAGTTTGTGTCAGGAGACCGCTGTGTTTTTCCGAAAATCTCATCTAACAGAACGGGCTCCGGTCAAAATTGCGTAAGTCCTGATCTAGTTTAATTCATCGAATGAGGCCGCCAAAAATACGAATCCTACATATCCTAAACAACAAGCAGCTCCAATTATGCATCCTTTTCTACGTTGAAGGCTTTCGACTCTTTTGGTGTAGGCAGCGGCGTAAGCGGCAACATATTCTGGCGATTTGCCAAGAAGTTGTCCAATAGGCAAAGAAAATTCATCTGACGTGCTAACAAGATCGCGTATCGGAAACCAAGTGCCATGATCGGTATTGGCATCTTGCTTAGCAGCAGCTACGGCCTCCATCTGTTGGGCGAGGTCACCGAGAGGTGTACTTTGGTCTTTCTGCAGAGATTTGAGTGTCTCTCTCGGGATTAATATTTTTTCCTGGCTTCTCTTTGGTTTCAGAAATTGCATGTCAAAAGTTTTGGACAACCCCCCTTGCGGGAAACGCGCATACGCACGAAATTCATCCAAAGGTTTCAGAGGATACATCATTTGCCTATACTGATCCACGGTGGCATCCTTAGAAAGTTGGACGCTTGTTAGTTTCATGTGAGTAATAGTATCATGTGAAATAGAAATTAGTTCTTGTGAGGTTAAAATTAAAACTTGATTTGCGTAAATTGCTATTAACTCGCCATGCGCTCCCTCTTCTGAATCTCCGGTATGATACCTAACGGTGACCCATCCCCCATAACTTTCATGTTGAGCAGTAGAAACAGATGGCAGCCATCCGTTTGGTGCGGTTGTCGTTGGACCACAACCAACCACATAAAATAGTGCAAGTAGTATGGGCAAACTTGTGTATCTATTGCGATTTTTCATAACGACTCCCCCAGAATTTTTCCTCTATATCGACTTCAACCTTCTTAAACTCGGGTGCTAAAACGCGCAAGGCACGTTCAGGATTAAACACCATCATCGCAGCAAGCGCAGGATTTTCATCTGCGAGCCACGCCTCACGCATCCATTCGAGATAGTAGCCTCGGCTTTCAAGGAAAAGTTCATAATTCTCGAAATCCTGTGGTAATTGATAAACGAGGGTGTATATGTCCCCCGGCGATGTTGTTAGAGCTGTGCTTGGATCCGTCAGAAGTTGGTGTGCTTCATCAGCACTAACGCCATCCTGATTGACTGCGATAGGAAACAGTCGAATGGGGTTGCGTTGTTTACCTAATTTAACCAATTGAACTGCGTCAAGCCGCCAATGCCCCTTTGTTAGACGTAGACGGATGTTCACGCGTTCGCGCTTTAGCGTCGGTAATTTCACAAGGTGGACATCCGTGGCTAAGGGTCCGGTCTCTTTGACTTCTGCTACGGAAACCCATTTACCTGTACCGTCTTGCAAAAGCACTTCGATGCCACCAAGTGTCTGCCCGATACCCGTAACTGCTTTTTTAACGTTTGTATCCCCTTTTTCAAGTGCGGCAATCCATTGCCCTGCGGAGCTGCCCATGTAAGAGAGCCCCTGATAAAACAGAAATGTGCTCATCAGAGATTCCCGAGCGGCGATGACCAACCCATCACTACCAACTGGAACGTTCTCAAATTCGAGGTCAAGTGTTTCGCGCGTGGCAAGATATTCCGGATCGGCTTCACTAAATCGTTCCTGTCCATCAACAGCACGAAGTACGGGCAAACAATCTCCTTCCGAGGCAGTGGCAGCACTAGGCTCAACAATTGTATCGGTTTGCCAAAAAGTGCCATCTGCAGTTTGAAAAACCCGGCCGCCTATCTGCCGTTTTACTGCGAGCAGATCGACGTGTCGCACAACATGCGTTTCAAGCATTTCGTTTTTCATCTGCACTTCAAAACGGCTATCCGTGGGTCGCGCGCGATACAAAGCATCGATATCTGACGCTTCAAGAGAAGGGGTTACGCTCGCGGAGAACCCTTCGGCTTGAAGGATGGGGCCATTACCGTCGGAAACATAAAAGGTCGGACACGATCCGATTGGAGTAAGAATTTGAGTATCAGTGGCCGCTAATGCCGCTGACAGGCCTAATCCGGCTGCTCCAACAATATACGTGATTGTTAGCATTTTGACTTCTGGGGGAATGTGCTGGGTGTTCGTCTCAAAAATCGCGACTGAACCGATGGGTATCGTAAGTTCTCCAGTTTCCAAGGTTTCTCGGTTGGCGTTGAGGACTACTCCTTGTCCAGTTACCTTTTCTGAATCAACTTTCCATGATGATAAAATATAGACTCGACCATCATGCATGTGTGCTTTTAAGAAGGGTGAGTTAGTGTCAAGAGATTGAAACTGGGCGGGTGCAGTTAGTTTCCGTTTTAGCATGTGGCCGCAACCGTGCAGAAATGTGAATGTCAATAAAATCGCCCAACATAGCAGATCTCTGTACGGACGTTTTGGCTGTAAAAAAACAGAGTTAAAGCGTTTCTTTAATCTCATCAATTTAATATCCATGATTACTCCTCCTTCAATATATGTCGCTTGTTTGCTAGATCTTGCTGCTCTGATTAAAATGAAATCCGCACCAATTCCACAGGGAAATCAGCCATAAAAGTTGGTTTGCGGAGTGTCATCAAACCGAGCGTCAACCATTTATCAATTGAAGGCAAGGAAACGGCGAACCTGTCTGATTTGGGTATGAGATTGTTTTTCGCAAATGGAGCTGTCTCGCCCCACCCTTGTGTCAAACGGTGTGCCAGCCACATTCCCGTCGCTGACCCAAGAATACTCGCCACAACATAGGGTTTATGGCTTTCGGCGTCCGCCACCAGCGGAAATCCACTGCCAAAGAGAGCACCTGCATACGCGCCAACTTGTATCAAAGCTGCCCGACCACTTGTATACGCATCTCCGGCAGTCAATTTATAGCTAAGATATGTACCTACCGGTAAACCGAGCATAGCAGCCAATACGTAAGGTCTCGATGCCTCCACATCGGTTAGAGACATAATTCCGATGGCATAGGCACTGCCGACACTGCCGCCAAGCGCGAGCAAACTTGCCCTTCCCTCATTAATCGGTTTATCGTAAATCAATTTTGCTGTCGTCCACACACCAGCAGGGACACCGATCATCGCGGATGTAACATAGATTTTGGCTTGCGTCCAATCTTCGATATTTTCGATGTTGATGAAATATGGAATTGCGACCCCGTATAATCCGCCAACCAATCCGCCTCTGCTAATCGTATGGGATTCGCCCTCATTAAACCACCTGTGAGAACTCAGCCTATGGGCAAGAAGTCCGCCTATTGGCGTGGCGAGCATTGCAGAAGCGAGGTAAGCCTTATCATTTTCTGATTCAAATAACACAGGCATCCCAAAACCATATAGCGTGCCTGCAAGGCTACCCGATAGTATTAAACTGGAGCGTCCCGCGCCGAGTCGATGATTTCTTGTCGCTATAAGCGCGCCTGCAAAAGACCCGCCGCCAATTAACATCTCCAATCCGGCTATCTGTGACCCAGATTCAATTTCAAGTAACCGAGCCGTCCCGGGTCCATACAACGAAAACCCATACAGCGTTGCAGAAGCGACCAAGAGCGTTCTGCCTTCCTTCTGCTCTTTCACAGAAACGCCTTGTTCGGTTTCCATCTGCGAATAGCTTTTATGCACGAAGTGCAGAAAAGTAAAACCGACAAAACAAATAAGAGCAACGATTTGGTTAAACATAGAACGACTTTTCATCTTTTTCCTCTTCTTCAATACAAAGACTAATTTACGAAAACCAACTTTCAGTAGTTATGTATTGTACCCTGCCTCTGCAAAAAACACAAGAAACTGGCGAGGCATAAAACCTCGCCCTACCAACTACAGCATTTTGTTTTCACTTACTTCTGTATCAACATCTTGCGCGTTGCGGTAAAATCGCCTGCTGTAAGCGTGTAGAAATAGACACCACTTGCGACAGGTTCACCGAAGGCGTTTCTACCATCCCAATACGCCGCACGGCTACGGTTCTGATACATACCCGCAGGTTGATACCCGAGGGTCAACGTCCGCACTAAGGTGCCATTGACAGCATAGATACGCAGTGTGACATCCGCCTCCTTTGATAACTGATACGGTATCCACGTTTCTGGATTGAATGGGTTCGGGTAGTTCGCAAGCAGTGCCGTTTCTTTGGGGGTCAATGCTATAAGGAGTTGTTGTAAATAGAGAGTGCCTCTTTGTGAGATCGCGTCTGTCAGCGTTAAGGACTGGGCTTGGGAGAGCCAAAGTCGCACGTCTGAGGCAGTGAGTGTCGCCAGTGTCTGTGGATGTAAGGAAGGCGAGGCAGCAGCATCCCCTATCGCGGCAGCAACGAGAGCAAGGTCGACGATGTCTACAAGTCCATCACCGTTGAGATCGGCACTGTTCTGTCCGGTCTGACCGAAGCGGGCACTAACGGTTACCAAATCCTGAATGTTGACTACACCATCTCGGTTGATATCCCCAACGATCTTTTTTGCCGGTTCTGGCGGTTCAGTCACCTCTCCATTCTCAAGAGTCGCCTCCCACCGCTTTCCATTTGAATCTATAAGGTAGACCTGGGATAAGGTTACCGTAGATGCTGTAGCGTCAATAACCTCGAATGTAAGGGTGGCAAGTGTGCCGTCCCCGTTAGCTACACCGGCGGATGTGGTGGCGGCGAGTATCACCTTTCCAGACCACATGAAGTCCCCGAAAAATGTGTCTCCCAACCAATCGCGAATGACAATCGGATCCCCGAAGAAAGCACCCGCCGGTAGATAGGCACCGTTGGCACTCTCCACATAGTCAAGGGCAGAACCATCAAACAACACGATTGCTTGATAGCCGGCGACATCTTCCCCGTCAGCGATGTTGAGGGAAAGTGTGAGCTCCTCTCCGATAGCAGGCGATAGAACTGGAGAGGGCGAAACGCTCACTGTGGCATCGGATTGCTCTACTGCAGTGACAGGAACTTCGACGGTGAATGCCTTATTGTAGCCTGCTATTGCGCTTGCTCCGATCGTTAAAGTGAGCGTTGCATCGGTGTCAAAGTCGCCGTTGAACGTCAGGGGAACGGTTACCTCTGTGTCACTGACGCGGTTCACATTCCAGACTTCAAAAGCAACACCATCAATGCCAGACACCTTCAAAGCCTCTCCAATCTCCCAATTGTACTCGGTAAATCGACGCCCGTTGAGTGTGAGTGTGACGACACTAATCCCGCCGCTGTGAATGGGCGTGGGGCTTGGGAGCAGTTCCGCTGGCAGTGTCGCCTCTGTGAGAGGAAATTCTGTTGATGCAATTAACGACTCCTCTACTGCAATGACAGGAACTTCGGCAGTGAGTGCTGTCCCAGCATATCCGGATATTGCACCTGCACCAAGGGTAAAGGTGAGGGTGGTGTCGGTGTCAAAGTCACCAGAGAACGACAATGTAACCGCCACCGCCGTGTCGCTGAGGCGTTGCACATCAAAGGTTAAAGCAGGAACACTTTCAGCTTGGAATTCCGCCAAGTTAACAAGGTCTTCTATGTCAAAGCCTTCAATAGGGATTCCCTCAATGTCGATTCCCCCTGGGTTGCCCACGATCCCTACATCAAATTCAACAGTGCTCTCTTGAATCCCTGCTACTGTCAATGCTCTCTCAATGTCCCAAGAAGATTGCTGGTAAGTGCCCCCGCTGAGTGCGAGGGTTACCACGCTCCCGTGCAGGGTTGCTTCTGTTAACGGTTCTGGAGTTGAGGCTGTTATCGTTTGTCCGTAACTGCTTTGTGTTCCAAAAGCCATTAATACAATGGTTAAGATAAGCACAAGATATTTCTGATTCACGATTAACGTTTTCATAATAAACTCCTTTTGGTTGATTTTCGATTGCAACATGCAATCGGATTTTTGTATGGCGGATGGAACATTAGAGGTAAGTGCTACTGTTATGGAACACTCTTGACAGTCCAACTCCCATCAGGATTTCTGGTGGCAGCAAAACTTGTCTCGAAGAAATCATCCTGTTCTATATCCCATTCTACACAAAACTTTAAGTTGCGAGGGCGAAGATGCTCAGGTATCTCAATCCGACCTATCGCCTTAGGAACTTGCTCTCGACACGCAGTGCCATCCTCACGAACAAAAAAGTTAATTTCAGCGAAAAGTTCATTACTATCGTAACTACATCCCTCTCCGGGTTTCAATGTCATTCCAACAGCGCAAATTCCCTTGTCACTAAAGGATGATGGCGGTTGATTGATCCCCAGTCCAAACTCAAGATCTACCCGTGGTGGTGGTTCATTGACAGTCACCTTGAACGTTACCGGTATTGCTTCAGAATTGTCTTGCCCACTGTCATCGGTAGCAGAGACTGTTATTATTGCCGTTCCTACCGCGTTTCCAGTGATGGTAAGGAAATTCTCATTAACAGAAACGGTGGCTACACTCGGATTGTCCGAAGATGCTTCAACGGTGTGTATGTCACCGACATCAGCATCGGTGATGTAAACATCCACCGTTCTTTCTTCTCCTACATCAAGCGTTTCATCAGTTATTGGTTCAATTTCTGGCTGACTGTTATCGTCAAGTGCGCCACAACCGATCAGGAGGAATGATGGACCAAACAAAGTAATTGCTAAGATTAACAAAGCAATTTTCGGATCCAGACTTGTTTTTTTCAATACAAGCCTCCTTGTGATTGTAAGGGCGAGGCCCCTGGACCTCGCCCTATAAGAACTGTCCAAAAGCCTACTTCCGTATCAACATTTTGCGCGTAGCAGTAAAATCGCCTGCGGTAAGCGTATAGAAATAGACACCACTTGCAACTGATTCACCGAATTGGTTTTGCCATCCCAATACGCAGCACAAGAACGATAAAATCAAGCGGGTTTGTTCAGCGTCCTTTCTGAACTTGGATGTTCTTCGATTTGAACGATCAAAATAGCCTTAAATTTACGCCTTCACCCTGTTACAAAGGTGATTGAAATCTCGGCCTCGTTGCCTGCAGCATCAGCGACTCTACATTTGATAACATAGGTCGTCTTGTTGTGGATATCCTTGCCTTTGACGAGTTCAAGTCTCGCTTTGTTGCCATCGACCCATCCGAGCCAACCGACATCATCGCCAGCCTCAGTTTGAAGGGTGATGTTCCCGACCACCTCTTCATTGAAAGTAATCTCAATAAAAGCATCATTGTTAAGAAGGTCGGGATCCACATCCTTGTCACCATCTCTGACGGTTCCACCAGTGACTATAGGCGGCTCTACGTCAGGGTCGATAACAATATATATGAGCGTCACGGATCCACCTGCCCATGTGACTGTCAAGGTGAGAAGACCAGGGGGGAAGGGCCCCGTAACGATCAAGGTTTTGCCACTACCAGCAAGAAAACCAGCATTGACTGCGACATCAGTGGGTGTGTTGTCAAAGGTTAAGGTGAGACTTGCATTCGTAGGAATCGTTGAACCGATCGGGGGATTTGCGCTAACAAATGTTGCCAAAGGCGGTGGTGGTTCTGGCTCGGACTCGAGCTCGGGCGGTTGTAGGTCTATCACGCTGTTGTTTACCTTACGCCAAAATTGCGTCCCAACCTGGGTCCCATCGTCTCTTGTCATTGTTAATATTTCGCCATCCCATGTATATGCAAAAGTTTCTTTGGAAATAACCTCTTCTGTTTCAGAGTCTATTGACATAACTCCTTCATCTAACAGGATTTCAAATGAGCTACTGATGAAGTCAGAACTTTCAAGCACTTTCAATTTTATGGTTATTTTTTGGTCCGGCGATATTGTCATAGTTCCAGCAATCTGGGGAGGTTCAACCACCAATTTCACGCCATCTGCAGAACCTTCTAACTTGAATAATTCATACGTTCCGACCAATTCTTTATACAGACTCTCGACATCGGCTTCACCTTCGTAGAGAGTGTCGACATCGGTTTCATCCTCGCCGCACCCTACCATGAAGGCATTCAGCAGCAAAGTGATGATAATTGTGAGAGTTAAACTAATCTTTTTCATGCCAAGTATATCCTCCTGTATTGTATTCTCACCAAAACTTCTACTTCCGTATTATCATCTTCCGCGTTGCGGTGAAGTCTCCTGCGGTAACGGAGTCGCGTGTGGATTCCGTGGACAATGTGTAGAAATAGACACCACTCGCCACAGGTTCACCGAATGTGTTTTTGCCATCCCAATATGCAGCACGGCTCCGGTTGTGATACATTCCTGCAGCTTGATGTCCGAGCATTAACGTCCGGACCAATGTCCCATTCACAGCATAGATGTGCAGAGTAACCTCCGCATCCTTTGCCAAATGGTAGGGGATCCACGTCTCTGGGTTGAACGGGTTGGGAAAGTTGGGCAAGAGTGCTGTTTCTTTTGGAGTCAGTACTATAAGGAGTTGTTGTAAAAACAGAATACCTCTTTGAAACCTTGCATCTGTGAGGTCTAAGTGCCGTACCTCGGATAACCATCGTTTCACATCCGCTGCGGTGAACAGTTTCAACACTTGTGGCTGCAGTGAAGGTGCGGCTCCGTCATTTTCTATCGCACCAGCAACGAGCGCGAGGTCAGCAACATCAACCACACCATCTCCATTGACATCCGCACTGTTTTCACCTCGCTGACCGAGACGCGATTGAACGGCTACCAAATCTTGGAGGTCCACGCTTCCATCTCCGTTGACATCGGCGTTTAGGGAAGGCGCGGTTATCTGTCCGTTTTCAACTTGTGGGAGGGATTTTTCCCCCGCGCTGTTGGATAACAGCACGTCAGATAACGTCAAGGTGGATGCCTTCGGTACAACGACCTCAAATGTAAGCGTAGCGAAGGTGCCGTCACCGTTGCTTTCTCCAGCGAGAGACACTGCATTGAGTTGAACGAGATTACCTTCCACTTTCGGCTCCACAAAAAACGCACCGGCAGGCAGATAATCGCCATTTGCACCTGAGACATAGCGGAGACCAGTATCATCAAACTGAACGGTTGCCTGATAACTTGCGACTGCTTCTCCACCTGTGATATTAAGCGAAAACTCTAACTGTTGTCCGACCGCTGGGGATGCCACTGAAGCGGGTGAGATACTCACGACAGTATCGGGGGCCGCGGATGTTTCTGTTGTAGTGGGGACAGGTATTTCTGGCGTGGTGGGTGTGGTCTGTTGCAAGCTTGGAACTAATATGAAGTCTTCTGGTGGGGTTATGCCCGAGACCACAGCCTCAACTCCACTACCGTCAATATCCATTCGCTGAATTCCGCCAAGTGAGTTGACCCAATAAACCATGCCCCCTACTGCGTCAACAGCTATGCTGGCAGCTACGCCATCTGTAAATCCCAATCTCTCACTGCCTTTACCGTTAAGGTTAGCACGATGGATTGTGCTGGTAACACTTTGTTGTCCTGTCCAATAGATTTTACCATCTGCAATTGCGAGACCACCTATCCTCTTGGTAGAGTTCGTTCCCCATCCGGTCACAGCTATTTCGGCATTTGTTCCATCAGGATTCACACGCCAGATGCTAAACTTATCAGACCAATACAGTTTGCCATCGCCATCAACCACGGCAATGTCCGTAATATCACCGTCTACAGCGAGGTTCGTAGTATCGCTATCAAGGTTGATGACGGTTTGGATGTTCTCACCGGTAAGTGTCGCACTTTGGATTTCTCTGTGAGACGAATTTATCCAATATATTTTTTTGCCCACAATGTCAATGCTAACACGATAAGGGTTAATTGCGAGTGGTGCTAATACCTCAACACCTGTCAAGTCGAGATTTGCGCGTTTGATGGTGCCCCCATTACCGCCTTGCTCAAACCAGTAGACCTTGCCTTCCGCAGTGTTCAATTTGAAGCCTGTTCTCTTTTGAAAAACTGACTCGTATCGAACAATTGACCCGGGTGGGGAGAGTTGAATTTTTTCGATGTCCGTATAAATCGAAAGCGCGGGTTCTGATACAAGCACTTGCCTCACTCTTTTGGCAGCAACAGGTAATTCTGCTGAAATAGGTGGACCGATGTAATTTTCGATGAGACGGGACGGGACTGATAAGAACAATGTAGCATCAGTATCTAAGCTGCCGGAAAACGATAACAGAACGAGAGCTTCCTTCTTATTAATAATGTTTATATAAAGGTCGTATCCCCACTGTTCAGTAGTTACACTGGGAATTCCGGATGTTATGACCAAAGGTTTACCACCACGAGATCCCATATAATCAAAATTGATTCCTCGAAAAGATTTGGTTTTTAGGTTTAGTTTTACAACGCTTCCATTGAGTGTAGGGGCTGACAAGGGAAACACCGTTGATGCCACCAATTCTCCCGTCACTTCTATTTCGCTTGACGCAGAAACAGGTATTTCTGCAGTGAGTGCGGGACCATTGTAACGGACTATAGCGCCCGGTTCCAGAGTAAATGTTAACATGGCATCAGCGTTGAGAGTTCCACCGAATTCAAGTTGAAATGTTATTTCTATGTCACTGACTCGATTTACTTCGTCCTCTTCCCATCCCCACCGATCATCCATTATACCGAAAGTGACATCCTGAATACCAGATACTTTTATAGCATCCTCAATATAAGATGAGTATTTTTTGTAAACTCCACTTGTTAGCGTCAGTTTCACTTCGGCACCGTCCAACGTCGTCGCTGTCAGCGGATAATCTGTTGATGCTGCTAACCCCACTTCTTTTACTGCTTCTTTTACTGCGGTAACAGGAATCTGTAGTGTGTATGCAGGACCATTGTAGTTCGCTATTGCCCCCGATCCAACGGTAAGAGTCAAGATGGAATCTGTAGTAATGTTCCTGCCCTTGAACGTAAGTTTGATCTCCATTTCTGTATTACTAATGTATTTGACTGTAGACCAATCAGCAACACCAATACCAGGAATACCGGAAATTGTGAATGGATCCTTAAGAATTATGCTTAATTCATCGAAAGCTCCGCTGCTCAACGTTAATTTTACTACGGCACCGCCTAACGTCGTCCCTGTTAAAGGTTGATATGTTGATACAGATAGTGTTGGCACTTCTTCTTTACTGATAGCAATATCTACCAGCAAATCAGGATTCGCATCCAAGAGTGCCCGAAGTGGATAAGTATTCGCAATTGGATTATCCCATAAATCTAACTTTTCAAGTTGTATTAACGCCGCAAGGGGTGCTACATCTCTAATCTGGTTATACTTAAGGTTTAACTCGGTGACCGATGACTCCGCAAGTGCTGCCAAAGGTGTGACATCACTGATATTATTTCTACTCAGATCTAACTCTGTAACTGATGACTCCGCAAGTGCTGCCAAAGGTGTGATATCACTGATATTATTTCTACTCAGGTCTAACTCGGTGACCGATGACTCCGCAAGTGCTGCCAAAGGTGTGATATCTCTGATCTGATTGTTGCTGAGTTCTAATTCCGTTAGGTGTCCCCAGTGTGTCCATTGACCAAGGGGAGTAATATCCTGGATATGGTTGTCCTTGAGGTTTAACTTCGTCAGTGTGAGTTGTGCCAAAGGTGTGATATCAACAATCTCGTTCCCCTTGAGGTTTAACATTGTAAGTTGTGTGAGTTGTGCCAAGGGAGAGATGTCATTGATTAGATTATACCCAAGGTCTAATGTCGTCAGTTGGGTGAGTTGTGCCAAGGGTGTAAGGTCTCGGATTCTATTGTCCCCAGGGTCGTTCGGGCTATCAACAAAAGCACCAAAAGAAGCAATAGATCCACTTCTTTCAGCGTCTCCCAGGTCTAACGTTGTAAGTTGTGTGAGTTGTGCCAAGGGTGTAATATCACTAATCTCATTACCCCCAAGATGTAACCTCGTGAGTTGGAAGGCGTGTTCCAAACCCGTGAGATTAACTATCTTCTTGTGTCTGAAGTGGAGATAGCGGTCATTTGTTGTTTTTCTTGAATAATCCAACTCAGTCAATTTTACTAATTCTGCTTGAGGGATCTTGAGAAATTCAATGTGTCCTCCCACAGTGTCAAGATCCAATGTTTCGCGTACTGCTTTAGCTAAAGTAGCATCAACAAAGTCAATACGAGGAGGCGTTACCAAATGAGTTGTCCCTTCAACAATATCAGACCACGGATCTGGATTCGGAGGGTTCTGAGGACATTCCTTCAAACCTGTATCTCGGTAACGCGCCTCATAAGTAGTTCCAGGCTCAAGGTCTGTGAAGCTGGCGATGACAGTACGGATTCCAGCACCTCCGCCGACTCCACTAAAAAAGACACCAATTACGGGTAAATCCGAAAACCCACCACCAGAGCCGCCAGCAGATGACCAAGCAAAGCATGTTGTAAGCCAATCGCTTTTAGGCGTTTTTCGACGCAACTGAACCTGATAAATTTTCGTTTGACCAGGATCGAAGTAGTCCTTAAAACCTACTCTAAGTGTTGTGTTGATCTCGCCTGGTGTAACAGTTGGAACCTTACTCTGTGCATAACTTATACCTTGTGCACCATATATCAGGAACATCGCTGTGAAAATTGACCCGATTACATTTCGGTTTACAAATAACGTTTTCATCATAAACTCCTTTGATTGGTTTTCAACGGCAATGGGCAGTCAGATTATTGGATGGAAGGGCGTTATCTTCCACCTTTCCGTGTTTAGCAGATAAGTGTTACTTCCGTATCAACATTTTGCGCGTTGCGGTGAAATCCCCAGCTGTGAGGGTGTAGAAATAGACACCACTTGCCACAGGTTCACCGAATGCATTTCTGCCATCCCAATACGCCGCACGCGAACGATTTTGATACAGACCCGCAGCTTGGTATCCCAATACCAACGTCCGCACCAATGTCCCATTCACAGCATAGATATGCAGTGTGACATCCGCATCCTTTGCCAATTGATACGGTATCCACGTCTCAGGGTTGAATGGGTTGGGGTAGTTCGCAAGCAGTGTGTTCTCTTTGGGGGTCAATGTTATAAGGAGTTGTTCTAAGAACAGAATACCGCGCTGTGACGTTGTATCTGTGAGGTCTAAGTGCTTTGCAGCGGATAGCCAGTGTTTGATCTCTGTCGCCGTGAGCATCTCTAAGACTTGCGGATGTAGAGAAGGCGCAGCGGCATCATTACCCAATGCACCAGCAACGAGGACAAGATCCTGAATATTGACTTGTCCATCGCCGTTGACATCCCCACTGTTTGTGCCTGTTTGTCCCAACTGCCCAGCAACTAACACTAAATCCTGAATGTTAACAGTGCCATCAGCATTGACATCGCCTTTGAGTTGTGCTGATTCGGTTATCTCTGCATTTTCAACTGTTGGCACAAAAGCCTCACCATCACTATTAGTTAGTAGCACATCGGAGAGCGTCAAAGTGGATGCCTTGGTAGCGATAACCTCAAATATGAGTGTAGCGAGGGTGCCATCGCCATTACTTTCCCTGGCGAGAGATGCAGCGTTGAGCCTTATGAGATTGCCCTCCACTTTCGGCTCCACAAAGAACGCCCCAGCAGGCAGATAATCGCCATTCGCACTTGAAACGTAACGCAGGGCAGCTGCGTCAAATTGGACTGTTGCTTGATAGCCTGCAACGGCTTCCCCGCCTGTGATTTTCAGATCGAGTCCTAATTGTTCCCCGACAGCAGGGGATGCGGCTGACGTAGGTGAGATGCTAACCGTGGCATCTGTGATTGCTGCCGGAGGTCCTGTAGGTTGTGCACTTGGAACCAATACGAAGTCCCCCGGTGCGGTTATGTCTAAGACCACATTCTCAACTTCACCCCCGTTGATATCAGTTCGCTGGATGCCACCAAGTGAGTTTGCCCAATAAACTTTACCTGCTTCGGTGTCAACAGAAATGCCAGTAGGCAGCCCTTGGACCGTGGCGAGTGTTTCAATGTTTGTGCCGTTAAAATTCGCACGTTGGATATTACCGGAATTCTCATCTATTTCCTCTGCCCAATAAACCTTGTCATCCGCCACAACGATACCGTATGGACTTCCTATCTCGGGCAGGAGTGTCCCAAGACCGGTGCCATCAAGGTTTACACGCCGGATGCGCCCGGAAAATTCCGTCCAGTACAGCCTGCCGTCCACTGTGTTCACAGCGATGTCTGTTGGAGAAGTCAGATTGATGCGGACTGTTTCCGTGCTGCATCCTCCTGCCGTCTGCCAAATGGGAAGAAAGAAAAGAAAGAAAGTGTTGCCGGAACTACAACTTTTTTTCGTTTCTTCAAGTATATCTTCCTCAAGTTGGATGATGGTGCTGATGTCTTCACCGTGGAGGGTCGCGGTCTGGATTTGCGAGTCAGAGTTCGTCCAATACAATTTGTTCCCTACAGCGTCAACAGCAATACCGCGAGGAACGTTTGATAGTGTAACGAGTGCCTCAACGTTTGTCCCATCAAAGTTTGCGCGTTTGATGACACCGCCACTTTGACTATGTTCACCCCAGTAGAGCTTTCTACCCGCTCTATCCACGGTTAAAACCGTCACTCCTTGTGTAATAACATCAAAGGGTCCAGAGGACTCTATTTTACCGGTGCCAGTATTTACCCAGAACATCGGTTGTCCCTGTAGTTCTGGGTTTAGCACGCGTAATTCTGCGTTTCCGTTCACCGTTACTTCTGACATAGGAAATGGCACTGCATCCGTTACTTCAACATCTAAATCCACACCTGGATTTGCATCCAGGAGCGCGTTAAGTGGATACGTAGACCAAATTGGATTACGCCAAAGTTTTAATCTTTCAAGAAATATCAATCCTGTGAGAGGCGTGACATCCGTGATTAGATTATCCGTAAGGTCCAACTGTGTCAGTTGGGTCAGTTGCGCGAGAGGCGTGACATCACTGATTTGATTATACGGAAGATATAGCTCCCTCAGTTGTGTAAGTTGTGTGAGCGGGGTGATGTCACTGATATGATTATCCTCAAGGTTTAACTTTGTCAGTTGTGTGAGCCCCGTGAGAGACGTGACATCACTGATTTGATTATACGGAAGGTATAACTCCCTCAGTTGTGTGAGCCCCGTGAGAGACGTGACATCACTGATTTGATTTCTAATGAAAAATAACGTCTCCAACTGTGCAAGTTGTGCGAGCGGGGTGATGTCACTGATTTGATTATACGAAAGGTATAAACCCTTGAGTTGCGTCAGTCCTGCCAGAGGTATGATATTACTGATTCTATTGTCGATAAGGTTTAACGATGTTAGTTGTGTAAGTCCTGCCAGGGGCGTGATATTACTGATTCTATTCCTCTGAAGGTTTAACGACGTTAGTTGTGTAAGTTCGCCCAGGGGTGTGATGTCACTGATTTGGGTATAACTGAGGTTTAACGACGTTAGCTGTATAAGTTCTCCCAGCGGGATTAGATCACTGATTGGATTTCCCCTGAGGCTTAACTTTCTCAGTTGTGCCGCGTGCTCTAAGCCTGTGAGGTCAGTTATATCCTCGTACCAAGCATCTAACTCTTTTAATTTTTCCAATTCCGCTTTTGGGATTTTAAGGAGGTCAACACCATCTCCAGTAGGAAGACGTAATGACCTGCGGACGCGTTTTGCTAAATTGATGTCTTTAAATTCTACAATGGTGTCAGGTACGTCCTGACTATAACTAATGCTTTGTATACTGTATGTCAACAATATGACTACGAAAATTGATACGATTACATTTCGATTTACAAATAAAGTTTTCATTATAAACTCCTTTATATTGGTTGTTAGTTATCAGTTTTCAGTCTTCAGTTAAGAGAGGTATTGTGGCAGCGAAAAATAAAGCAATTGCCACAAAGCGTTAACTGATAACCGACAACTGATAACTATTTCCGTATCAACATTTTGCGCGTGGCAGAAAAATCGCCTGCGGTGAGTGTATAGAAATACAGACTTCTCGCCACAGGTTCACCTAAATTGCGACCATGGTATCCTTCTTTGGTTTTTGTATAAAAACACTAAAAAGAATATCCCATGGACTTACAAACAGCGCGTTTGGTTATAATAAGCCAATTTATATTTTTATTCTATTGAAAAACAAAAAGTGTATATCTAACTATAGATTATTGGATTTTCGCTGGCGAGAAAAAGCTCAATCAGAAAAGCAAATTTTGGGGAGTAAGGGGCGGATAGAGAGGTCCGCCCTATAACGCATGGAAGGATAATTGTGGGATTGTTTGTAGAAAAAAGAGGAAACACTACTACAACGGCAACGAAATCGGTGCACCGATTTGGGAGGAACGATACGTCGCCTCTGCCAACTCGATACCGTCTCTACCCATACGTCCGTGGGTTGTCGGTTCTGCTTCGCCAGCGATGCACTGGAGCCAATGATCGATGCTTGTCCCTTTTGCAGCTACACCCCAGTACCGCTGCTGCCGCCGCTCCTCTGGCATGTTGCGATAGGTGTTGTCGTCTGGAACTGGTGCCGTGAATTCTTCCGCTTCCGCCATATCGTGCGTTTTCCAACGGAGTCCGTGCCGAATCAGCGTCGCAGACCCGTTGCTCGCCACGAGACCATTGCCACTGTTCCCAATCTCAGCCGCCCAACTCTTAATCATCATCCCGACCCCGCCGTTTTTGAAATGCACCGTCAGGACAGCGTTGTTCTCAACGGCTTGGTCAGGTGGCGGATAGGTACCACCGAGTGGAACGTGGCTTGTGAACCCATAGACAGTCGAGGCAGGACCATAGAGCCACAACCAGAGATCAAGGTTGTGAATTGCCTGTTCCACGAGCATACCCCCAGATTCTGCCTTCACAAAAAGCCACGGATGCCGTTCGGGTGAAAAATAACCGACCTGATTGGAGTACGCCATCTGCAGCGTGCCAAGCGTGCCATCGTCTAATAGCGACTTCAGCTTCTTATGTCCCGGATCGAACCGCATCATATAGGCGACCATTAGGAGGACCCCCGCATTTTCAGCAGCAGCGACCATCTCGTCACCTTCGGCGACGTTGCAACACATCGGCTTCTCCATTAAGATGTGTTTGCCAGCAGCAGTAGCAGCACGGGTAATTTCAAGATGCGGACGTGGATGGGCACAGACATCCACTGCGTCTATATCTTGTCTGTCAAGGAGTGCGCGGTAATCCGTGTAGGCATCTGCGCCGAATAGATCTGCCTGTTCGTTAGCAGATGCTTCATTGATATCGGCAATTGCGACAATATCCGCGCGACGTGTCGGTTCTTGGTAATAGGGTGCGTGGAGGTTGCGGAAAATACCGCCACATCCGATAATGCCAACTCTGAGTTTATTCATGGAATTCTCCTTTAAAATCTATTGGACTGTCCACTATAAAATGGAAGGTAAAAATTTTTAGAGCACCCCGGATCATCCTGCGTCCTATCTTCTTGTAGGAGCGAGCTGTGCTCGCGACTTCTATACCCCTGAACTTAGACGTGAAAAAGCACTACGAAAATAGGGTTCATAGTAGGGCAGCTCACTGCTCACTCCCTACATCAAATGTATCCACCACCTTAAAAATAGGTGGTTCCGCCGTATCCACTAAGAGCGCAAGTGCTTCGGCGATGATTGCGTGCTGCAATGCTGGGTTGTTCGGTTCCCCAAGCGGATGCCCAAAACCGTACGGAACTGATAGGGCGCGCGGCGGTTTTACCCGCCTTGTAATATCTTCAATCAGGGTGATCGAGACCGTAGAAATTCCCGCCGCTTCAACAACACGTTGGATCAGTCCTACAGACTGATTGCACATCGGTCAGACAGGCGTTAAGAACGCCACATCCACACCATCAGTTTTGAGCTTGTGTCCGACTTCTGGCGCGGTTTGCGTAATGAGGGGTTTCGGGTTTACAATAGATCCCATAAAGCTGAAGTGTCTATGGTTTAGCGACCCGATTTTACCCTCGGTCTCCAACTCCCTGAACCTATCAAGCGGAAACGCAAGGTTCGGATCCGTTTCGAGACCCCTTTCATCGTAAGCCGCACTTTTATGTCCATTGATGAGTGCTTGTGTCTGAATTGAATTGGGAATTTCGCGGTATGAACAATCTCCGCTCTCAAAAGGGTCCTGCCCATGCAGAAAAAAACCCGCAGTCGTAATCAGAGCGACTTTACATTCGTTCAACGGCACGCGCAATGGCGTGTTCGGAGACGCTTCATAGTGCTTGCCGCGGTAAAGTTTCATAAAGAATCGAGAGAGGGAATCAAGTTTACGTAAAGGTGCCATACACACCTCGTATTAGCCGTTCGCAAATATAAGTCGTTTCCGTTTCTGACACGGGAGTTGTACCGTCTGTCCAGTTAAACCGCTCTCAATCGTAGCGAATCCAATTTCGTTGACGGCTGTATAATCGTCACGCGCACAGTGTGGCAGCGGTCCGCCGTCCAAGTAATCCGTAATCTGTTTATACGCAACCTTGAAGGGACTGGCGTTTTCAGGAAGATTCAATGTGTCGTTATCAACCAACTTCCCTTCTTTATGGACGGTTGTGCTGCTGTAGAATCCGGTTTGAACGCTCCCTTCACTGCCGAGGACATCCACAGAAAATCCGCCTCGCGCCCCATGATTCCCGACATGGAAACCGATAACACCGCTCCCATACTGGATCGTTGAACCGACAATCGCCGGTTCAGGTTCATAAGGCTCCGGGACATCCCCACTCCCTTCAACGAACCCTGTTACTGAAATTGGATCATAACCCGCAAACTGACAAATCATATCCGTTGTGTGGATAGCGAAGGAAAGCACACCGCCACCACAATACCCGATGACGGTCTGCACCTCACCAATTAACCCGTCTTTGATAAGCGATTGGAGACGGATAAGGTGCGGTCCCCAATGCCGTGTATAGTCCACAACGATAGGAATCCCCTTCGCGTCAGCACCCGCAGTCATCGCGTCAACTTCTTCGAGCGAACATCCCGCAGGTTTTTCGAGGAAAATGGCTTTGATGTCTGCCTTCAGAACATTCTGCATCACCTTGAAATGATGTGGTCCACGGACGCAGACAGCGACGATGTCTAAATCCTCACTCTCAAGCATCTGCGTATCTGTTTCATAGTAGTTTATAGAATTGTCAGGGAAGGCGGGGCCCCAAACCTGTTGGAATTCCCCTTGGCGTTCTGCGGACATGTCAGCGACTGCAACCAATTCGGTTGTTTCACAAAAGCGGATACCGCCTGTATGACAATACGGATAAGCGTCGTCAGGCGTTGCGTAACGGGCGGCGATACTGCCCAACCCAATAATACCGACACGATACATTGGAAGTGCTCCTTATTTGGTGGCTTTAATATAGTAAAGTATACCAGCGACATTGTGATCTGTAAAGCGGTTTCTTGTTTCGGTTGATTTTATATCAGGGTTGTTATAAAATAAATGATCGAAACCTATCGGACAAGCGCGTTTTCAAAACCCATCGAGCGAGGAATTACTACGTATCTCATGCGATTTTTAATATTAATCACTCTGATTTTCTGCATTGTCAGCGGCTTTGCTTTCGCCGATCCGTGGGTGTGTGGGACCCCCCTCTTGCACCAACACCATCCGGTGCAACACCCGCCCGAAAAAATTGCTGCTGCCCCCGCTGCTCCTGTTCAGATTGGACAGACAGAACGCTTTTTTATTCACATCCCAGAAGGAGAGGTAACAGCCACCTGTATCGCCAAGAGCGAACACCTCTACATCTATATTGATAATTCAGTGCGCGATATGCTCACAGATGCTGAAGCAGTCGCAATTACAAGAGAATTTGACACACGCATCTATCCAAGCGTTCGGGAATGGATGGGAAGCGAATGGAAACCTGGAATTGATAGAGACAACCGAATAACGCTCCTGATGCACGATGTTGGCATGAACAACTCTGGAGAAGACTATGGTGGCTATTTCGCGTCCACCGATCAGATACCTACAGCACCGAATAGCAATCGTCGCGAAATGCTCTATATGGATATCTTCCAGTTCAAAGAACGTTCAAGACATACTTTTTACAGCAGTCTCGCACACGAATTCGCACATCTCATCAATTGGTTTCAAAACGGTGGAACATCGGACCAACGGTGGTTGGAGGAAGGCACTGCATCCTTCATAGAGTGGGCAGTTTACGGAACGGTACACAATATTTTTGTTGATGGCTACCTGGCGAACCCCAATGTTTCCCTTGCCTATGCGAACACAAGAGAGGTCTATTACGGTGCGGCTTTCATGCTCATGCTTTATCTCTACGAACAGTATGGTGGAAAAGGACTTATCCACACCCTCGCAGCATCAGACGCACTCGGTGAACAGGCAATTAACGCTGCCTTAGCAAACAACGGAAAAAATGTTCGTTTTCCCGAAGTTTTCTTGAATTGGGGTCTCGCGAATTGGGTGAACACTCAGGCACAAAACAGACGACTCGGCTATGCCAATCTTGTCGACCGGAGAGTAAATGCCGCAGTGCCCCGCGTTTCTAATTATCCAAATAGGACGAACAATATTCCAATCGATCAATGGAGCGTCAGTTACACTGTTTTCCGGAATCTGCCAGAAACTTTGGATCTGTCGGTGACCGGTACCGACACGGGTAACCTCTATGCGACAACCCTCTATCTAACACCTGATGGGCAGGCAGAGATTACCCCCATCCCATTCGATACCGAAAATAAAGGACACCTCCGACAGGAAGGGCTTCAGCGTCGTGGCGAACTCGTGTTGATGGTAACAGCGGATACGCCAGGGGCGTTCCGTTCTGTCGCTGCAGCCCCCCCCGATGTCATCGATGCCGAAAGGGCAATGGGTCCACTACGCCAACATATATCAGATGTTATACCCAATTCCACAACTTTCGCCTTCAAAAACCGTGCACAACCGAGCTTCCGACCCGCGAACCTGACACCAAAAACGTATCTTGAACCTAAGACAGAGATTCATCTCGCAAGCGACTATACCGATGTTGAAATAGGCGGAATAGATGAAGACTATCTTTACGCAGCAAGTCACTGGGGACTTGAAATCTTTACACTCGTTGAACCGACAAAACCTACGCCCGTCGGTGAAATCGCTACACCTGGGCAGGCGAGGGCTGTCGCTGTTGATGGTGAAACGGCTTACATCGCCGATGGTACCGCAGGTGTACATGTTATTGATATTGCCGTACCAGCCAATCCGAGTATTGTGAAGACAGTCAGCGGTTTCACGGATGCAAGTCAAGTCCGTGTCGCCGATGAAAATCTATATGCCCTCGATAAAGACCGCGGGCTGCTCGTTTTCAATCTCCGAGATGTTCATAACGCTCGAACGCCACCACCCCGACGTTTCTTTCGCACCGCAGGTACGCCTCTTAATGTCACAATCCATGACGATACCGTCTATTTTAGCGACAATAGACACGGACTTTTCATCCTCGATCCAAATCCATTCGGGAACTTCGTTGTGCGCAGCACTGTCCCGATTTTCGCCGCTGCTTATGAGATTGCTAATACAAGAAATGGAACCTATGCTTATGTGGCTTCTGGGAACCTCATAGCGGTTGATGTTACGAACATGCAGCGTCCCGAAACAAGTTTTCATTTACAGACCCCAGGACTCGCAACGGGTATTCAATTCTGGAACAATACTGTCTATCTCACTGACCAACAAGCCGGTTTACATATTATCAATGCCCGTAACCCACAACAACCGCGACGCCTCGCCTCACAACCGACTTCTGGCAATGCGAAGAATGTGGCGCTTCGGGACACACTCGCCTACATCGCCGACGGAAAAGGTGGCATCCAAACTATTGATATAAGCCAACCGGAATCGCCGAAGTGGTTACACCGATATGCCTTCGGCGGCAGGGCGCATGGACTTGATGTCGTCAAAACCGGTGGAGATACCCGAACCATCTACGTCGCCAATGGCGTAGGTGGCCTGAAGACACTCGAATTCACAACGCCGTATCAAGGGGTGGTGACAGAAAGACTATCATTTTCTTCGAACCCTGAGATCTCTGGCGATTCACTTGAAGCAGCACGCTGCACGAAAATTCGCGTCCGAGATGGGTACGGCTTTGCCGCTGTTGAAACAGGCATATTTGTTGTCGATCTCACAGCAAATACAATCGTAGCATACGTACCGACAGATGTAGCCGTTTCGGACATCGCCTTGTACGAAGGCTATGTCTATCTTTGCGCCGGATCTCTTATTGTCATTGACAGCCGAGTTCCGCAGCAGAGCAGAATTGTAGCTCGACGCGACATGCCTGGCAGTGCCTACCGCGTTGCCCTTGATGTAGATTCACCCACATACGCCTACGTTGCTGCCCTTGAAGGCGGATTGCATATCTTCGACACCACAAACCCAGGAATGCCTCGTCCTGTCGGAAATTACCCTACACAAGGCAACGCAACGGGTATCACGCTTACAGGGAGACGTGCTTACTTATTAGATAGCGGCATCGGGGTGGCTGCCCTTGACATAACCGAACCAAATAAACCGGCGTTAGCGGGGATATACAAAGATGATACCGCCCTAATTGATGCCCAAGTCAGCGGCGACCTCCTCTATCTACTTGATACTGAAAGCGTTCAAGTTATTGATACACGCACACTGACGACTTCAGCCCTTCTTTACAGAAACCGCGACCTCCAATTTCCGTCTGAATTGAAGTTAGTAGACGGTGTGCTCTACATCGCTGATCTCTACCAACTCCGGACTTTTCGTGTCCATCCAGAAGGCTATTCACTTGCTGTGGAGGAACTTACGCCTTCCGATTGGAAACCAACTCCACTTGAACTGACATTAATCAATCGTTTAAACCAAAACTTTCCGAACCCATTTAACCCGGAAACCTGGATTCCATATCAACTCGCCTCAGATGCAAAAGTGGTCCTTCATATTCACGACCCGCAAGGGAGGCGTATCTATTCTCAGACGCTCGGGCATCAAAAAGCCGGTTCACATACCGCCTATTGGGACGGTCGAAATACTGCTGGTGAATCCGTCGCAAGCGGCGTATATTTCTATTCTCTCGAAGCTGGTACTTTTCAGGCAACCCGAAAAATGCTAATCCAGCGGTGAATTAGCGATCAGTCAGTCAGCAGAATCAACGCTATAAGCGGGTATGGCTTATGGCGAGGTTGCTACGCGACCCTTTCAGGAGTTAGGGTGTTTCGTTCAGTTGTTAGCAATTTCTGAAACATTTCGTGACTAATTGTTGCAAACCGTAGGTGACCTGATTAAAAAAAAGAGAAAAATTCTGTAACGCAAATAAGCAAAAAACGTTGAATTGATTAGTCCAACACTATTCAGCAAAATTTATGTTGTTTTTGCTCGCAAAGAGATTCGCAAGGAGAAAACTAAGATGGCTAGAAATAGCGTAACAGGTTGTTTTCGAGACATTGAAATATCGTTTAGCACCGATATAGACTGCATCCGTATGAGTCTGCGGAACTTGATTATGGACGAAAGCCAAGTACGCGTGATGTATCAGAAACACCCTATGAGCGGACTCGCCAATTGGAAGCATCTCGAGTTAACGAACAAAACCGTCTCGCTGCGTCTTCCATCAGAGGTGCTTGAAGCATACCGTTTGACATTTTTTGTTGACGATGCCGAACCTATTTCCGCTCGCGTTGAAAAGATATTGGCAGAACTCGAAACACTCAGTAGTGAACCCTCAGTAGAAGATTTACCAGAAGATATCAAAGAAGATATCAAGACTGCAACTGATATGCAATCTGTAGATACGTTTAACGAAGTGGATACAGATGCTGCCGAAGAACCTGAAACTGTCGCAGCTAAGGAAATAGAAGCAATTCTTGACTTACCCGAAATACAGCAGCCTATAGATACACCCAGTAACGGGAACATAGATGTTTCTGACCTATCAGAAGCCACAGAAGTTGATCCGGTAGAAACAACACCTAATTTACCCGGAATACAGCAGCCACCGGAGTCGCCGAAGGACGTGGCTCCAGATGTCAGAGAAGAACCAGAAGTTGTCGCAGTCAAACAGGTAGAAACGATACCCCACTTATCGGAAATACAGCATCCGCAACGAGCTCTTCGCGCACGACCCAAAAGTCAACAGGCAACTGTTAAGCGATTGCTTCCTTCAGCGAGTGTAGCGCAACCGTCGACGATTCGGAAAGTCAAGTCTGATATGCTGAGTACCGGTTCTCATTTGGAATTCAGAATTTCGGTTCCCACCCTTCCACCAAGTGTGCTCGCACAACAGCGGGGAAAAATAAATGCGACGCAGGAAAACGCAGGCATTTACGCCGGAAGAAGCCCTAAAGAGAAGAAAAACGGTTTCTTTGATCAAATCGTGCGTACATTGAAAGGTGGAACACGTGGTAAAGCCTACTACCAAGAAAAAGGCGAAACCATCCAGAACGAATTCCAAGATCAACTCTCTAAGTTGGAGAGAGATTACAATGAGGGGTATGGGCTCAATCTGACCTCATGGAAACCAGAGACGCTCTGTGAAGAGGAAACCGCAATTTTCCTCCTCAACCTCATGGTAAACGAAGTGATTGCATGGCAGAAAGAGACGGGTCGTCCGACCCCTGAAACCAAAGGGATCGTCGAAACGCTTGCTGAAGTAGATACACTCCTACGTCAGACACTCAAGCAGACGCGCGGCATCAGTACACCGTCCCCAACATTGTTCCCAAACCTCCTTGCTGAAAACGAAAAAGACCTTGAGAAAATTCGGAGTGAATGCGACGCCTATCTCCGGCGCTTCACCAGCAAGTTAATTGAGCAGGAAAAAAATCACGCGACTAAAATTGAGATTCTTTCCTTCAGAAAATTCCTTACTGAGTTCATCCGAGATTTCCTATTCGCCGAGATCGCGAAAAACACACTCGGCAATGCACTCCCCAAACGTCTCAATTGGTTCCTCGCACTCGTTGATTCTGAAGTCATGCCGATTGAAATTGGAAAAACGCAAGTGTCCCCGAGCCATCACAAAGTGAAAGACGCTCGCCCCAGTGAATGTGAATCCGGCACAATTGTCGAGATCATCACACCGGGCTTACAATCAAGAGACGGTAAACGCATCAGCCAGATGGCTGTCGTCATTGAAGCGGAGTAACTCATGCCAACCCCAGCGCAGTTGATTGAACGAGTCGCACAGATACCACAAGTAAAACTTGGTCATTTCCCAACGCCCCTTGAAGAATGTCCGAGACTCTCCGATGCACTCGGAGGTCCGCGTATCTTCATAAAACGCGAAGATTGCTCAGGTTTGGCATTTGGGGGTAACAAAGTGCGGCAGCTCACGTTTACGCTCGGCGACGCTGTCGCGCAAGGTGCCGATACAATCGTACACGGTGCTGCCTCACAGTCAAACCACTGCAGACAAGCCGCCGCTGCTTGTGGTAAACTTGGACTTAAGTGTTATCTACGTCTTGCCCGAGACCACAAGAGTATCCCTCAAGGTAATTTATTGTTAGATAAATTAGCCAGCGTTGATATTGAGATCGTTGATGTTCCCTTCGGGCCCGAATTAGATACGGTGAAGCAGGAATTGGCGAAAGAATTGGAATCTGAAGGGCTGAAACCCTATGTTGTCGCGGGTCCGCGTTCAACCGCACTTGCTGCTGTTGCTTTCGCATGGTGTATCGCTGAAATTGCACAACAGCAAGAACAGTTAGGAATCGATGCAGATTGGATTTACACTTCCTCCGTAGGTGGCACACAAGCAGGACTCGTCCTCGGCACCAAAACGCTTGCCCTAAAAATGAAACCTTTCGGTATCGCACCAATTCGCTGGGAGAATAAACACGAGCGGTTACGCACCGCTGCAAACGATGCAGCGAATATCCTCGGATTTGATAATACACAGGTTGCAGACACAGACATTCAGAATACGGACGACTATGTTGGACAGGCTTACGGGTATCTCACACCCGAATGTATTGATGCCCTCAAACTTGTTGTCAAAACAGAAGGGATTTTCCTCGATCCTGTCTATACCGCTAAAGCGATGGCGTGCCTCATCGACCATATTCAACAAGGTAAACTGGGACGAGACGACACCGTCATCTTCCTCCACACCGGTGGCACCCCCGCACTCTTTGCCTATCAAGAGGAATTAGTCGCTGACCTATAGTTTCGATTCCCCCGGATTAAACCTCCTCTGGATCCAGTGTCACCATCTTACCGATCTGACGTAATAACTCCGTTCTCCAATTCTCTTCCGAATTGATTTTCCTTTGACTTTTTTCTTACCAGTGATTACCTTAACGTGAGTTCTATAATACCTATTCCCAGAGAAGGACCCTCAAAGTTTTGTCCTATATATACCGCTCCAACGACAACCACTATACACCCGGTGAAAATCTAAAGAATCTGTTTGAAGAGTTGGTAGTCCAACCCTTTAAACGCAATCTACCCGCATTGGCGGAAGATGTGAAAAATAACAGAATATACTACTGGGAAGATATTGCGCGCATTCTCAGACAAGGACAGAGCAATTTCGATGAAACATCCTATGATAAACCATCGAATGAATATTATTTTCCAAAAGACAAGGTGGCTATCTATTGTGTCCATCACATGCCAAGACACCTTTTTAGTTCTTATCACATCTTTTCAAATCGCCTCATACCAATAAGCGAAAAGGATAAAGTTGTATTTATTGATTTCGGTTGTGGACCCTTAACTTCAGGTATTGCTTTTCGAGCCTTTGTAGGGCAGCGCGACATTACCTATTTAGGAATTGATAGTTCGCAAACCATGCTTGATAAAGCGGCGGTAATTAACAGGTACGGTCCCAATACGTATAAAGATCCTTTTTTTCACAAATTTGAACTCATGCGGGACTACGACTCCTTGACAGTCTTATTGGACAAGTACATTGAGCGGGGTGATAGGACAGAGATTATATTTAATTTTTGCTATTTTTTTTCGAGTCCAACATTAGATATTGATAACCTATCGGATGTCCTCATTCAGATTATGAAGCGATACAATCAGCATAAAATGTGTTTGATACACCAAAACCCGGATCATCGATCGTTAGCCGGGGATCGCCGTTTGAGATTATACGGTAAGTGGGAAAAGCTTAAAACGAATCTTTCTGCGTTTAGAAGGCAGGGAGCCCAATCAGATGTTGAAACCTTTTCTTATTGTAGACTTGTAAATGGTTTATTGCACAATAATGCAAAGGTCTATTATGAAATACTCCGCGATAAATAAAGCAGCGAAGAATATCGCTAACAAAGAATAAAAAACGGAAAAACGCCCAGAACATAAAAAAAGCGCGATCTCTCGACCGCGCCTCATCCTATCAAAAAACCGTATTAGAACCGATCCGACTTAATCTCACCCCACAGTGTCGCCAATTTCTCTTTGGCATCTACAGAGAACGGTGTATCGCGGTTCAGATCGTCTTCCGGTTCACCTTCAAAATAACGGAAGTTATCAATCCAGAAATCGGTGTCGGATTGGGCGATTGACAAACTTACCCACATGTCCCTCACAACATCCGCTGTCGCCTTGAAGGTATAGTCATATTCTTCCCACTCGGGGCCGCTCAACATTATGTCAGGATTCGGCTGACCGTTCAGGTGGTTGGTCCACGGATCGTGCTGTGTCTGAAAATTGACCCGCACCACACGCGGTTTTTCGGCGCGCGCCCAGAAAACGACAGAATACGTCTCGCCTTTTTCCATTGAGACACTTTTTTGCTTAGCTTTTGCGTGCCAAGCTGTACCAGTGGCTTTGTGTCCGATAATCTTGAGCGACTTCTGTCCATGTTGTGGGTTTTTCTTGTCAATCTCCATCGTATAGAGTCCGCCCCGGCCACAACATGCCCCGTCTTCCAACTCCCAAGCGGCGAGGTCATCTTCAAAACTGTAGTTCTCGATGAGAAGTTCACCTTTCTTCCATTTCCCTAATTCTTGCAATGTTTCCCCAAAGGCACTCATACCTATGAGCAGTGCGAGCAAGAAAACGCTTATAGCAATAGATTTGGTCACGTTAAATTTCTCCTTTGTTTACAATATCCTATAAAATTAGGCATCACTTCGCATAAAAGATTCCACTTCAGGCAATACGTGTGCAACCGCCGCCTGATCAACTCCATCAGCAACGCCGTCATAACCCGCTGTACGAATCATCCTCACGAGGTTTTCGCCTAACTGTTCAATCGTCCATGCGACTGAATCCGGCACACTCGCTTTATCGAGATGCCGTTGATCGTTCTTTCCAGAGGGATCATAGTGATAATGCGGATCCTTGCGGAAGCAGTCAAAGCGGAGGAGCTGAATATTTTCGCCGTCTGCTTCTCCATAAACACGCACGGAGGGACCGCCATCTGCACCAAGACTGCGTTGATCTACGTGGAGTTCAACGCCACCCACTTCAAACACTTTTTCCTTCATTAATTCTTCCCCCTTTTGGCACAACTTATGAGCCAAAAATTACTTTTAAAAACCAGAAATATGGGTACATTATACACAACTGTGATGAACATGTCAACCAAAATCTGCGCTCTCAACTGACAACCGACGCCTGTTGAACAATTTTTCGTTAACCAAAAATCTTTTTTATAGTTTTTACTATAAAAAACTTGACAAAAATAATTCTGATGTGATATACTATTAACAACAATGAAATTAAATTTCTTCTGTGCGAATTGAAATGAAACAACAGATGCTCGACCGCTTTGGGCGGATCCATACAAATCTCAGAATCTCGGTTACCGATGTCTGCAACTTCCGGTGTATCTACTGTATGCCGGAAGACATGACCTTCATGCCAGACGCGGCACTGATGACGTTTGACGAGATTTTGCATCTGGCGCGCATTTTCGTCGAATTAGGTGTTAGCAAAGTCCGTATTACCGGCGGTGAACCGCTTGTCCGTCCCGGCGTGCCGGCACTCATCAAGCGACTCGCGCAATTAGAAGGATTGAAAGACATCAGTCTAACAACAAACGGCATAGGGCTGGTTACGCAAGCACAAGCACTTTACGATGCCGGGCTGCGTCGTATTAATGTGAGTTTAGACACACTCAACGAAGAGAAATTTGAGCAGATGACGCGGCGAAAAGTGCTTTCACGCGTGCTTGAAGGATTGAAAACCGCACACGAATGCGGCTTTAACCCAATTAAAGTCAATGCCGTCGCAATGCGGGGTTTTACAGACGATGAAATTGTCGATTTAGCCACCTTCGCGCGTCAAAATGAGTATCAACTCCGATTTATCGAATTTATGCCACTCGATGCCGATGACGTCTGGGGACGCAACATGTATATCCCCGGAAAAGAGATTATCGACAAAATTAACGCCGTCTATCCACTGACACCAGTGACTTTGAACGGTGAGGCAAAAAGTGATACGGCACAACGCTATCGCTTCTCAGATAACGGTAACGAGGTCGGGATTATTCCGTCTGTGAGTGAACCGTTCTGCGAAAATTGTAACCGAGTCCGGCTTACGGCTGATGGAAAATTTCGGACCTGTCTTTTCTCGCTAACAGAAACCGACCTGCTTACACCACTCCGAGAAGGGGCATCAGATGCGGTCATTCGTCAACTCATTCTGGATGCTGTCGCACAAAAAGAGGCGGGGCATAAAATTAACGCCGCAGACTTTATTAAACCAGAGCGAAACATGTCAAGGATCGGTGGTTAAGCACTGTTTAATAGCGACACACGCAAGTGCTAAAAAACGAAATCTAGCCGTAATACAAATATACAAAAAAGGTGCAAGCCAAACGACACCTATTAACATTAACTTAAGGAGTTCACATCAACGAATGAACAAAGAGTTGATCATCAAAGACCTACACATCAGTGTGCAAGGAAAACCGATCATTAAAGGGTTAAGTTTAACTGTAAAACAGGGCGAAATTCATGCGCTTATGGGTCCAAACGGATCCGGTAAAAGCACCCTCGGCAACGGTTTAATGGGACATCCCCTTTATGATATAGACGCAGGTGAAGTGATTTTCAACGACATCAACGTTCTGGAACTCGAACCGGATGAACGCGCCAAACTCGGGCTTTTTCTTGCTTTTCAGTATCCAACGTCGATTCCCGGCGTGAGTTTGGCGAATTTTTTAAGACTCGCTGTGAGCGCGGTCCGCGGGAAATCAGAAAACGGTTCTAACAACGAAGGGCTTATCCCGATGCGCGAATTTCGGCGCGAACTCCGCGAGAAAATGCGGCAACTTGGTGTTGACGATTCCTTCGCCAGACGCTACCTCAACGACGGTTTTTCTGGTGGCGAAAAGAAACGCGCAGAGATTCTGCAACTCGCAATGCTTGAACCGCAAATCGCTGTCCTCGATGAAACCGACTCCGGACTCGACATTGATGCCGTTCGGATCGTCGGCGAAAGCGTCAGCAGCCTTGTTGGACCAGACCTCGGCGTTCTCATTATTACGCACTATCCGCGGTTGTTGGACTACATCCGACCAGAATTCGTGCATATACTGCTTGACGGTAGGATTGTTGAATCTGGCGACTGGGAACTCACACAGATGTTAGAGGCAGAAGGCTACGATCCGATTCGAGAAAAACACGGTATTGCAGCGGAAACTGAATAAATCCAAGCGGTGATCCACAGCATATCCTAACAGAAAAGGAGAAGGCGAAATGGCAACTTCTGAAAAGAACACTATAGAAGAACTCGGAATTAGTAAAGAGTATCAATACGGGTTCCATGATGACATTAAACCCGCATTCAAGTCACGCAAAGGGTTAGACGAAGAAGTTATCAATGAAATGTGCGATATCAAAGGCGAACCCGATTGGATGCGTCAATACCGACTCGACGCTTATCGGATCTTCAAACAGAAACCGATGACAAAATGGGGAGGCGACCTCTCACAACTCGATTTTGACGACATCTACTATTACGTCAAAGCCTCTGACCGGAGTGAACGGAGTTGGGATGATGTTCCTGATGACATTAAAAAAACCTTTGACCGATTGGGTATCCCCGAAGCCGAGCGGAAGTTCCTCGCGGGTGTCGGTGCCCAGTACGATTCAGAAGTCGTCTACCACAATATCGTCGAAGAATTAGACAAAATTGGTGTTGTCTTCCTTGATACCGATACTGCTATTAAAGAATACCCGGATCTCGTGAAGAAATACTTCGGAACGATTATCCCGTCTGCGGACAATCAGTTCGCCGCACTCAACAGTGCCGCTTGGAGTGGTGGCAGCTTTGTTTATGTGCCACCGGGTGTGAAGGTCGAATATCCCTTGCAAGCCTATTTCCGAATCAACAGCGAGAACATGGGGCAATTCGAGCGTACGCTCATCATCGCTGACGAAGGTTCTCAGGTGCATTACGTTGAAGGCTGCACGGCACCGACATATAGCAGCGAATCCTTGCACAGCGCAGTTGTTGAGATCGTTTGCATGAAAGGTTCCCGGGTGCGTTACACAACCATCCAGAATTGGGCAAACAACGTATATAATCTCGTTACGAAGCGCGCTGTCGCTTACGAGGATGCACAAATGGAATGGGTAGACGGCAATCTCGGTAGTAAGTTAACGATGAAGTATCCGAGTGTCTACATGATGGAACCTGGGGCGCGTGGCGAGATTCTCTCAATCGCTTTCGCCAGCAAAGGACAGCACCAGGATGCCGGCGCGAAAGTCTATCACTGCGCACCTCATACCTCTTCGCAGATTACCTCAAAAAGTATCAGCAAAGATGGTGGACGCTCCAGTTATCGCGGATGGGTCGATGTCGCGAAAGGGGCGAAAGGATGTAGATCACACGTCGTTTGTGATGCACTCCTGCTTGACAAGGACTCGCGGTCGGATACCTATCCGGTTATTGAGATTAGCGAAAACGACACCCACATTGAACACGAGGCGCGTGTCAGCAAGATCGGAGAAGAGCAGCTCTTCTACCTCATGAGCCGTGGACTTTCGGAGGAGGAAGCCTCCACTATGATTGTTAACGGGTTCATTGAGCCGCTCGTGAAGGAACTCCCGATGGAATACGCTGTTGAGATGAACCGCCTCATCCAACTTCAAATGGAAGGTTCAATCGGTTAAGAGAGTTGTCAGTTGTTGGTTATTGGTTGTTGGTTAAAAGGACTCTGGTAAAAATTTCGCTTTGTTTGGAGTCTTACAGCCCTCAACTAATAACCAATACCGATAACCAATAAAGGATAACAAAAAATTGCAAAAAGGCGAATTTTCAAAAGAATTTCTTCAAAAAATAACAGAAACCGAGCCAAAATGGATGCGTGAGAAGCGGCTGGAGGCTTATGCCCTTTATGAATCCTTGCCGATGCCACATACAACGAAAGATGATGTCTGGCGCCGCACCGTTGACATGCGTACCCAAGATTATTGGCGGCGTAGTCGGCGATCGCTCCGCGGCTTCGCACTCGAAAAATATTATCCAAATGTGCCGACAAACGGTGAACTATCGGCAGAAAATGTAGACTACAACGCTGAGGGAATAGCCGGGCTGCTGGTGCAAGCTGACGGTCAACTTCAGTACAGTTCCGAGGCACAAACCCTGAAAGAAAAGGGGGTCTACTTCGCACATCTCTCCACCGCACTGCAAGAACAACCAGAACTCCTCCGCGACTACTTCATGACTAAGGCAGCAACCTTGGAGACGACGTTAAAAAGTGGAAATATTGCGCGATACAACAAATTTGACGCGCTTCACGGTGCCTTCTGGCAAGGCGGTTATCTATTACATATCCCAAAAGGTGTAAAAGTTGAACTGCCGCTCCGCGTCTACATTAGGATGTCCGAAGCGGCACATGCCGATCTGTCGCATGTGCTTATCATCGCCGAAGAAGGCAGTGAGGTTGCGATTCTGGAGGACAATTCGTCTACTAATCCAGAGGCGAGCGGTTTTCATAGTGGTGCAGTCGAGATTTTCGCCGGACAAAATGCCAACGTGACTTATGTACAAGTTCAAGATTGGAATCGACAGGTCTGGAATTTTGCTACACACCGTGCAACAGTCGCCAGAGATGCGCAGCTCTGCTGGGTCACTGCGACATTTGGCAGCAGACTTAGCAAAATAAATCAAGCAGTTGTTTTAAACGGTGCTGGCAGCAGCGCACAAGTGCTCGGACTGGCTTTCACGGATGCGCGTCAACACTTCGATGTAAGTACGGCACAGGAACACACTTCACCGCATACCGTCAGTGATCTCTTGTATCGGACTGTCTTGAAAGATAGAGCGCAAACCGCATGGGGTGGAAACATTTACGTCTATCCGACAGCGAACCATACCGATGCCTACCAAAAAAACGATAATTTGTTGCTAAGCGAACGGGCACATGCCGATACCTTGCCCGGATTGGAAATTGAGGCACATGAGGTACGTTGTACACACGGCGCAACTGCCGGAAAGATTGATGCCGATCAGGTCTTTTACCTCATGAGCCGCGGGCTACCTTATGCACAAGCTGAAAAACTGATTGTTGACGGATTTTTTCAACCCGTCATGGAACGTATCCCGTTAGAATCCGTTCGAGAGGAACTTCGTACGGCTATTACAAACAAGTTAGGATAACTGTCAGTACCTACTGACAACCCACAACTCTAAAAAAGGAGAAACTCACAATGAGTCAACCGAAAATTATCGCTTATATGAAACCTGTTTGTGGCTGGAGCAACGGTGTCCGTGCTATCTTCGCAAAATACGGATTGGACTACGAAGATAGGGACATCATTAACAACGCAGACAACTATCGCGAAATGGTTCAGAAGACGCGGCAGCCTTATCAACCGTGCGTCCAGATTGACGATATAATTCTTGCTGATGTTAGTGGCGACGAGGTAGAACACTACTTGGTCTCGGAAGGGATTGTCCAATCAAGTGATGCTGAAACGGATGTCCCCACGGATCAGGCATGTGAGGACCACGGACCATCTGCTGTCAGTATCGGCTTTCCGAGCAGATAGATTTATTTTTTTTCAACTGTCAGTGGTCAGTGAATTTGCCATTACCCCTTCGTACTCAGGCGAGTGGTACGGTGCGCAAAACCTGCGGACAACTCCTAAACGTACTACTGACTGCTGACGGTTATTTCGCATAGGATAAGGCATAACATGCATAAGTTGGAATTCCGTCCCTTTGATATCGAAGCCATCCGCAAAGATTTTCCGATCTTCGGGACGATACCGCCGCTCGCTTTTTTGGATAATGCTGCCTCAACCCAGACACCACGTCCGGTCGTTGAGGCGATGGATGCCTATTACGATACCTATCGCTCGAATATCCATCGCGGCATCTATCGGATCTCAGAGGAGGCGACGGAACAGTATGAGCGCGCAAGAGAGAAGGTCGCTCAGCTGATTAACGCACCTAGGTCGCGGCAGGTCATTTTCACGCGGAACACAACGGAATCTATCAACCTTGTCGCTTACAGCTGGGGAAGCACAAATATCCGTGAAGGTGATGAAATTGTTCTCACCATCATGGAACACCATAGCAATCTCGTGCCTTGGCAGTTGCTGGCACAGCGTACGGGGGCGATGCTCCGGTTCCTTGAAATAACCGATGAGGGATTGCTCGACTTCACACAACTCCGTGACCTCCTGACCGAAAAAACGAAACTTGTCGCTATCGGACACGTTTCTAACGTACTCGGTACCATCAACCCAATCCAGTCTATCATTGAGATGGCGCATGCCGTTGATGCGAAAGTGGTTGTTGACGCAGCGCAATCCGTACCACACTTTCAGGTCGATGTTCAGCAACTTGACTGTGATTTTCTGGCATTCTCAGGTCATAAAATGTGTGGTCCGACCGGCATCGGTGCTTTATACGGTAAATTGGAACTGCTCGAGGAGATGCCACCTTTTCTCGGCGGTGGTTCAATGATTCGGAGCGTTGAACGGGATGTGTCCAGTTACGCAGAACTGCCCGCCAAATTCGAGGCAGGAACCCCAAGCATCGCCGAAGCCATTGGACTCGGACATTCTGTTGACTATATCACGCAAGCGAATTTAGCAGCAATTCATGTTCACGAACAAGAACTGCTAAAATACGCACATCAACGCTTAGAACAAATCGAAGGTATTACCCTATACGGCCCGGCACCACATCAGAAAATGGGTGTCATTTCCTTTAATATGGACGGCATCCACCCACACGATGTCGCTGGCATCTTGGATACACACGGCGTTGCTGTCCGCGCTGGACATCACTGTGCCCAACCGCTCATGAAAAGATTAGATGTCATCGCGACCGTCCGTGCCAGTTTTTATCTTTACAACACGATTGAAGACGTGGATCGTCTATATGAGGGACTTTGTAGAGTACAGAAACTTATGACTCGGAGAAAAGTATGAACGTATACCAGGAAGAACTACTCGACCATTACGAAAATCCAAGCAACTACGGAACTTTGCCGAATCCTGATATTTCGCACGAAGAAGACAATCCGCTTTGTGGTGATCAGATTCGCATTGATTTACTTATTGAAGACGATACGGTTAAAGAGGTCCGTTTTTCTGGTCACGGTTGTACCATCAGTTTAGCCGCTGCGTCTATGCTGACCGAGAAAATTGAGGGGAAAACCCTTGATGAAATCAAACAACTCTCAAAAGATGACATTTTGGACATGATTGGCATCCCTTTGGGGCCTGTTCGTCTCAAGTGCGCCTTATTGGCACTCAAAGTCCTCAAAGCCGGTGCTTATGGCATTACAGCCTGGCCCGGTGAAGAAGATGAATAAGAAAATTTTTCGTACCAAAGAGGAAAAAACATAAAAATGCCAGAGTTTTATAAAGTTGCGAAAGTTAGTGAAACGCCACCCGGCACCAAAAAGTTGGTTGAAGTGGATTTTGTGCCGGTGCTACTCTTCAATGTCCAAGGCGAATTCTATGCCATAGAGGACGTTTGTACACACGATGACGGGCCATTAGCCGAAGGTTGGTTCAGTGGCGACGAAATAGAATGCCCCCGACACGGTGCTCGTTTCTGCGTGAAAACCGGAAAAGCACTCTGTATGCCCGCGGTTGAAGACATCGAATGTTACACCGTCAAACTTGAGGGGGATGATATTCTCATCAGCCTTGATTAATAAAGGGATTTTGTAGCACAAACTAACAGTTTGCCCTACAATCAAACTCACGTTACAGGAGGAACATCCAATGGTATCTGAAGCATCTGTCTTAGAGACTATCAAAGAAAACATTATTGACCCAGAAATCGGTATTAATATCGTTGACATGGGACTCATCTACGGTGTTGACATCAACGACACAACGGTCGACATTACGATGACTTTAACGAGTCCGGGATGTCCCGCCGGTGGACAGATTGTCAACGGCACACAGCACGTCACACAGCAAATGGACGGTGTTGACGAAGTGAATGTCAACGTGGTGTGGGACCCGCGCTGGACCATGGAAATGATGAGCGAAGACGCAAGGGACGAACTCGGCATCTTTTAACTATGGGATCCTGGGCATTGTTCCACTTCGTTTCACAATGGTTTTCGGTTAATTCTGATGCGACTGGAAAGGTGTACGCTTCTTAAGAGTTTCTCTCTACTAAAACACGCAACTTTCTCTATATTTATGATAAAGAAAAGTCCGAAACTCCTCAAGAAACATCCGGATGCCTTTCAGATAGAGTGGAAAGACGGGCATAGTAGTTGGTATCCATACACTTACCTCCGTCAGATGTGTCCGTGCGCTGAATGCGCAATCATCCGACATAAAGGCAGAGATGTCCATTCGCTCTTTTCACCCCAAGGCGACGGAGATATAACGCTCATTGCGGTATCAGACGATATTCAACCCCTTGATATCCAATTGGTCGGTCGTTATGCCCTACAGTTTAATTGGAACGATGGACACGCTACGGGTATCTACCCCTTTGAAGTGCTACGCGAGACGTGTCCGTGTCCAGAATGTGCACCGCCGTCACTGATTCAACCAGAGAAAGAAAATTAAGTCATGCAAACATATATCCCTGAGATCTCTGTACAAGAGTTAAAAGAAAAATTAGACACAGATGCCTCCGTGTTGTTGCTCGATGTCCGAGAACAGAGCGAATACGACATCGCGCATATTGAAGGGGCATGGTTAATACCATTGAACACCTTACCGGATCAGATAGACAGTATCCCCGCAGAACAGGAGATTGTTGTCTACTGCCATCACGGACAACGAAGCCTCTACGCCGCCGCCTACCTGCACCAAAACGGGTTCTGTGATACCAAAAACCTCGCAGGTGGTATTGACCAGTGGGCAGCCGAAATTGATCCAGCGCTACCGAGATATTAAAAGGAGAACTCGCATGATTGTTGAATTTGAAAACCGCTCCGGTGAAATCGAACAAGTCCAAATGGAAATTGACGAACCGTGTCCGATTTGTTGCGGCATGCTCTTCCCGCTCGTCGAGTTGGATGCAGATAGCGGATACCGCTGCAGCAGCTGCGGGCTTGTTTTTGATCCTGTAGAGGCAGAATATTAAGATCGTTTCGAGATCAGTTCTACTATTCAACCTCTCGGAAATTCGGAACTTCCATCGGTGCGCCACCGTTTGCTATCGACTGCTCAGAAACCAACCCGGGTACCGTGAAATCCATCGTTGTATAAACATCAAGCGGCGGCTGTGTGTCGTTCAAAATGCTATCAACAAAATCCCGCACTTTGAAATACTCGCCAAGGTCCCCGGCATTCTCAGACTCAGCAGGCGGGTTTTTCCAACGTTCCGGCAGCAGGTCTTCAAACTGCGAAAGCGGTCGCCACTGCTCAGTTACCGAAAACTCATCTAACCAAATCTTCGGTGCCGCACCCAACCCCCGTGAACTCTCATAGCACCCTTTTGTTCCTTGTAAACTGAAATAGGAATTGGCAGGACGGTTCGAGAGCATATCAATCCGAATTTTGATTAACCCGCCACTATCGGTCTTACAGAGCATCATTACGGTATCTTCCATCGCATGTTCCGGATCGGTATTGACACCAGTGCCAAGACAACAGACACTCACAACTCGTCCACCGAACCACTGCAGCACCGGACCGAGGCTATGTGTTGCATAATTGCACCGATTAATGCCGACCTGCCAATAGTAACGCCACGTCGGATTGCCACCTGAATCGTGATGGAGCGACTTGACGTTGTGGAGGTACTCCCCTTCCCCGAAATAGACATCCCCAAACATTCCCGCCTCTACCATGCTGCGGATGAGTACGTTTGATTTCGAGTAGCAGGTATTCTCAGCCATTGTGTACTTCGCAGATGACTTCCGAACTGATCGAACTAAATCATAGCATTCCTCTAACTTGACAGCGGCAGTCACCTCACTAATGACGTGTTTCCCGGCTTCCAAGGCTTCGATGGACTGCGGCACGTGTAGATTCTCAGGTGTGGCAAGGACAACCAGATCGACCGCATCCAGCATCGCTCCATAATCTGTGAACTTCTGCGGAATATCAAACCGTTCCGCAACGTTCTGAAGGGTCTCTTCATTGATGTCACAAACCGCTGTTACATCGGTTTCTGCTATCGCTTTGAAAGGTGTAAAGTAAGAACTCCCTCGATGCGCCCCAACAATCCCAACTCTCAATTGATCTGCCATTATGCATCTCCTTTTCAATTTGCAAGCACTACACAAATCTGCTATACTTAACGCAGTCGTGCGCGCTGTTCCCAACGGCTCATCAGCGCAGCCCATAGTCATATAAAAATAGTCCAAGAGGCAACTATGGTAAACCTTAGAATTAATTGGACACTATGGATTCAACTCAACCCCCCTAACCCCCCTTATCAGGGGGAATTGGAAACTTGGTTTCCATCGAAAAGTGTCTTTTTATTTTTCAGGTTTACCATAAACGCAGCCCAGACAGCAATATAGACAATGAACAACAAAACGCTCGATCATTTGCTCATCACACTCACAGCCTTATTTGATCTCGGTTTTGTTGCCACTGCAGTTGTTGTCGCATACTGGCTCCGGTTTGAATCCGGTTGGACACCTGAAGTTCTCGCGCTCCACAAAGGCGGCACCCCTCCGCTCGATGATTATTTCCGACTCATACCACTGATGGCGATTATCTGGTTAATGACGCTAAAAGCCCTAAAACTCTATCGTCCTGAAAACAACGCCACACTTTCAGCGTTCTGGAAGCTCTGTAAAGCTGCTGGCATCGCACTCATCGCTACATTAGCCGCCCTCTTTTTTATTTTTCACCACGATGCTTACTCGCGCTGGGTCATGCTGCTCGCCTCTGGATTCAGTCTCGTCTGGCTGTTTTTAGGCAGACTTGTTCTTTACCGTTTCCGACAGGCGATTCACGCGCAAGGGGTCGGTGTCCAGCGCGTCGCAATCGTTTGTAATATAGACTTACAGGGTTCGATCCACACCTGCCATGACGCGTACGCCGCAGAACTTATCAGTGTCTTGAAAGCGAATAGCGGTTATGAATTAGTAGGGACCATCAGTGGCGTAACAGGTGCGGTCGCGTATCACCCTGGCGGCTCGCGTCCACAATATCTCGGCGAAAGTCAAGACATCCTTGAATTGGCGCAAACGCACCGACTTGATACGCTCTTCATCGCATCACCGACAGTGTCTAATGACACCATTCTACAGATTCTCCACACTTGCGAAGGGCTGCCTGTCCAAATCAACTTACTCCCTGAGCTCTCCGAGTTTATCAGAAGCGGCACGGCTATCACCTTTTTTGATAACATACCAGTGCTACGACTCCGAGAAACCCCAATGCAGGGTATGCGGGGCATCATTAAGCGTCTTATAGACATCGTTTTCAGTCTGTTCGCCTTGATGCTGCTAAGTCCACTCATGTTAGCAATCGCAGTTGCGATCCGCCTGACTTCGCCCGGCAAAGTAATTTTCCGCCAAGAACGCGTCGGTAGAGCCGGAAAACGATTCAACATCTACAAATTCCGCTCCATGCGCGCCGATGCCGAAGAGAAAGTCGGACACGTCTGGGCAAAAGATGACGATCCACGAGAGACTGCATTCGGAAAATTCCTCAGACGTTGGAGTTTAGACGAACTTCCCCAATTCTTTAACGTCCTCAAAGGGGATATGAGTCTCGTTGGCCCGCGACCAGAGATGTCCGGACTCATCGACATATTCCGAGAATCCATACCTCACTATCTCGCGCGACAGCGCGTCAAGTCGGGTATGACGGGTTGGGCACAAGTCAACGGCTTACGGGGCAATACCTCCCTTGAAGAACGAGTCTCTTACGACCGATACTATATCGAAAACTGGTCTCTTGGCATGGATATTAAGATCATCCTGAAAACGTTATGGGCAATCAAAAAAGGTATTTAAACTATGGACCCTGGACCGCCCTCCACTTCGTTTCGGACGGGTTCTCAGTTCGATCACAGCTGGGTTAAGCATCTGTACCATCTCTTGAAGAAAAGGAATCAACGAACAGGAACTATCCACCCTCTGTCCTAATTTGAAAGGCAAGGCTCGTGGCAATTGACATCTATTCGGCAAAATACCGCCGTGCGAAGGGCCATGCCCCGGCTTTGTAATAGCGATGTCCACCCTCACCGATAAAAAGTTCACACCTGTCCGCAACACCAGCGACTGTATAGATTGACTTTAACCGTTCATAAGCCAATTCAACGTGGTCGATCGGAAAAATACCGTCATCACGTCCGGCAATCGCACAGAATGGGCGCGGTGCGATTAAACCTGCGACATCGTACATCTCCCCAAGACGCATGACTCCCGGTACATAGTTACATTCACAATGCCGGATCATGCCGATGCTCCCTTCAAACGTGCAGAAATAACAACTCGGCATCGCTACAGTGATACGGGTCTCGCACGCTGCGGCGAAAAGTGACACCGTCCCACCGCCAGAGTTCCCGGTAATCGCGATACGTGCAGCATCTACGGGTAGATGCTCCGTTGCCCAATCAATGAGGCGCGACATATCCCACACCCGTTCACCGATCGGAGTCCGTCCGACCAGTATACTATGAACCAACTGGTGTCGGCAGGAGTGTGTGTTATCGGTTGCTTTATCCGCTTCAGTGCGTGTCTCACCGAAAGCGCGCGTCGTGGGGGCAATGGCGATATAACCCTCCTCAACAACCGCCTGCCGTGCGATGTCACGTTCACCCTCCAACATGTGTTTCTCTTCTGATTCCGAATGTGCAATACCGGCATAGATATGCGGATGATTATGTCCGTGCGGCGCAAGCACCAGTGGAAGTTTGCCCTCTATCGTCTTCGGACGAAGGAGATAGAACGGCAACGGGACTGTCGGCTCTACCCACAGATACCAACTCTCCCGAAAGTGGTCATCCATATCCAAAACTTCCAGCTGCTCGGCTTTCGGAACATAGTCCGCCAGATCGGATTCCATATTATCTAAACCGAGGATTTCCCGAAGTTTCGGACGAAAAGCCGCCTGCCATGTTAAGAAACCTTCGCGTGAAGTCTCCTGAAATTCATATTCTCTCGGAACAGTATCATATAAGTTCTTGAAATGTGTTTCAGCGTTGTACATCACAGTTTCCCTCCGAAGATTGCGTCGCTTGACAAAATTCTTAGCACTGCTATAATGTTGACGGATGAACTTCCAGATAGTCTATAAAATATAATAGAGGACATTCCCACACCTGTCAACGCAATTAATTGAAAGGTTCTATATGAAAGTGTTAATAACTGGCGCAAGCGGTAGACTCGGTCGGTTTGTTATTCGAGAATTGGAAACCGAAGAACACTCGCTGGTGTTGATGTCCCGTAGAAATCCGCCCGATGAATTCGCACATCTCCCATTTATCCAAGGCGACTTAAACAATTTTGAGGACTGCCAGCGCGCCGTTGAAGGCGTGGACGCAATCCAACATCTCGGCGCACAGCCGAATCCGGTCGATCACCCAGATTTACGGGCAGGCGCAGCCGAGAAAGGCATCCCGTTCGATGCAACCTTTAAAACAAATATGCTCGGCACCTATTACCTCATGCAAGCCGCGATTGAAGCAGATGTGCAAACAGTCGTGATGTGCGGCAGCAACTGCGCATTGGGACACGGTTTCCGAATTAGCAAAACCCATATCCCGATAGATTACCTGCCACTTGACGAAGAACACCCTTGCTATCCTGAAGACTCTTATAGTTTCTCCAAACGTTGTGGTGAGGACCTGTTAGCGAGTTATACCCGTGCGTATGGTATCCGCACTTATGTTACGCGTCCCGCCGGTATCAGTCCAGAAGAACGACGCAATCAGATGAAAGCAAACGCCAAACCGACGACGAGTTGGACACCCTGGCTCTGGTGTTGGGTAGGGAGCGAAGATGTCGCAAGCGCGCACCGTCTCCTCATGGAAAAAGCAGACACCTTACCACCACACGGTGTCTATTTTCTGAATGCCGATGATACCTCAGCGTTGGAACCCTCTCAGGAACTCGTCGAACGGTTTAAACCGGAACTGCTTCCGAAAGTGAAAACACTTCAAGGACATCAATCCTTTATCAATTGCGATAAACTCAAATCCGCTGTCGGATGGCGGCACAAAACAGCATGGCGGTAAATAACCGTCAGCGGATGGCTGATAGCCGATAGCCAAATGCTGAAATTGGAGGAATTATCATGGGAACCACCAGTGATAGAGTACGGATCGGTGTTGTCGGTGTCGGGAGCATCGCCGTGCGCGGGATCCTGCCACATCTCACACAAGACGACGTTCAAGATAGATTAGAAGTAACCGCTGTCTGCGATCCAGTGCCGGGTAGAGCACAAGCCGCGTCCGAAAAATTCAATGTACCCCACGCTTACGGAACTTATGAGGCACTTCTATCAGACGGACACGTGGATGCTGTCAGTATCGCCTCGCCTATCGGTCTTCATTATGAACAGGGAAAACTTGCCATTGAGCACGGTATTCATGCCCATTTCAACAAAACAATGACAACCACCGTTGACGAAGCGGACGATCTCATTGAATCCGCAGCGCGCAAAGGTGTAAAATTGGTAGCATCCCCAGGTGAGATGCTCCGTCCGATCCATCAAGAAATTCGCAGGCTCATTAATGACGGTGCTATCGGAACCCTAACGTGGGCAGCCGCTGGATCCGCCTTCGGAAGATACCATGAAAATGAATCCGTTAGGCAAGGCAACGATCCGCTCTCTAACATTAACCCGGCGTGGTATTTTCGCAAACCGGGTGGTGGACCGTTATACGATATGACAGTCTACGGCTTGCATACGATGACCGGCATCTTGGGACCCGCAAAACGCGTAACGGCGTTCTCCGGTGTCCGTATCGAAGAACGCGAATTCCGAGGCGAGATGCTTCCGTGTGACATGGACGACAACACCTTTATTCTCGTTGACTTTGGCAAGGCATTTGTCGGCTTCGTCTACGGAGCAGCGGCAGGTTCTGTCGTCAGAGGCAGATTAGCTATTCACGGTACTGCCGGTACGATTGAGGGAAATTTGCTGAACGGGAAACCGATCGAAGCATCAGATAGTGGACTCCCACACGTTGTAGGACCGCATCAAGACATTCAGGAGTCGCACGTCTATGAGGACATTATGCAGTTGGTAGATTGGATCCGCGAGGACAAACCGACAATTGTTACGGCGGAGCATGCCCGGCATGTCATAGAGATTTTCCATGCAGGCTACACATCTGCACAGACCGGGCAGGCACAGGACCTACGTACTACATTTTAATTCTTTTTGTCTGTGCATGCAAACTCACTACTATAATTGCTGTCCTTTAAGAATAACGTATAGAATAACCAGACTGAAGTATCTCTAAACCCAAAACCAGGTATAAAATTACCGAAAATCTGCGCGTAATGAAATTATGCCTTAAATGGCATAATTTGTCTTTGCTTTACATTTGGAGCGCAGACCAGAGGTCCATAATTAAAAATATGCCAAGAGCCTTATGTATCGGCGAACTCCTCATCGACTTTGTGTCTACAACACCCGATGTACCCCTCGCGGAAGCACCCGGATTTGTTAAAGCCCCCGGCGGCGCACCCGCCAATGTTGCTGTCGGTTTAGCCAAACTCGGTATAGATGCCGGATTTATCGGGAAAGTCGGTGCGGACGCATTCGGCGATTTTCTGCGCGAAACGCTGGAACAGAACAGTGTAGACACCTCTTACCTCGTCTCAGGACAGACATCTCGAACGACATTGGCTTTCGTCGCTACACGCTCCGATGGCATGAAGGACATCACCTTCTACCGACATCCGGGTGCCGACATCCAACTCTCTCCAGACGAAATTGATACGAGTTATGTCCAATCAGCGGAACTTTTTCACTACGGTTCCGTTAGCCTCAGCCATTCACCGAGTCGTGAAGCAACGCTCCATGCAATTCACGCTGCAAAAGCAAGCGGTGCGATGCTCTCCTACGACCCGAATTTGCGCTTACCGCTCTGGGACAATGCTGACGATGCGAAACGCTGGATCTGGGAAGTTATGCACTACGCAGATGTCGTCAAAATATCAGAAGAGGAATGGGAATTCGTTACGGGAGATGCTGAACTCACAAGCGGTATTGAACGTATCCTTGGACTCGGCGTAAAACTGCTCGTTGTTACGTTAGGGGAACGTGGGTGCTACTACACAAACGGCACTGCTGAGGGTTATGTTGACGGTTTCGCTGTCGATGTTGTTGATACGCTTGGAGCAGGCGATGCATTCGTCGCTGCCATGCTCATGCAATTGATGAAACACGAAGATATTCAGGCACTCGACGCGTCTCGTCTTGATTTCATGATGCGTTACGCCAACGCTGCAGGAGCATTGGCAACACAGAAAGTAGGCGTAATTCCGGCATTGCCAACGCCATCTGAGATTGAGCAATTCCTATAGAACAGGAAAAGTCCGTCTATTGCACAGTTATCAATACGGGTTCAACATCAAGTATTTCTTGAATATGTCGCTGGAGATCCGCTGCCTCTTCATGGTGAGTGAACTCCCCGATCGTTACGCGGTGTCTCGTCTTACCATCGACTGTGGCGGTATAGATGGCAACCTTATGACTCGGATTCTGATTTCGAAGTTGCGCCTCCATCCTTTCAGCATAGCGGCGTTCTATAAACGAACCCACCATAAGCGTCCATCTGGGTTTTGACGGACTTGTTGATCGCTGTTCCATTCCGAGATGCAGTTGTACCCGCTGCATGCTCTGATTGCCTGCTATATCTTGAACGCTGAGTTCGCAAGTATACGGCGTAAGAGGCTTCCCTTGTAAGTTGTTTAAAACAACCCCTGCTGGTGGCATACCCGCTGCTTCCATCTCTTCAATAAGCACGTTGCGCCCATCAAAAATCTTCAGTTTCCAGTGTGCAAGCGGATTGGTGTCTACAGTCTTTATACCCACGGAATGCCATACGCGCATTCCCTGCGGATTGGTTGTAGCTGCGCCCCTAAAGAGTTCTAACGCAGGCGGCATGAGATCAACCGTGACCTTTTCACTATCTCTGAACTGCAGTGTCCCTTGCGCGTCTGAAACATACAGCTCCACTTTGTAGTCCCCATCGGGAACCAAGTTCCCCGTATTCCCAACGCCATCCCAAGTGACACCTTCTACGGGCGATCCGCTTCCTGATCGTTCCCAAATCCGCTCAGTATATTCATCAACAAGGATCAACCACCATTTATCGTTTGAACCGACCTCAAAGTGGAACGTAGTGCTATCCGCAAAGCCATCCTTATTCGGTGAAATCGCCCATTCAGAGACGTGTAGTTCTCTGATAGACGTTTCAGAGACATTCTTATGTATTGTCAGCGTCGCTGGCATTAAAATAGGGACGTGTTCATCGGCTTCAGAGGTCTCAGTTAGAACAGGTTCCGATAGTGGCGCGTCGGTTGCGCCCCAGCGTAAAGTCGCTGAAATCCAATGGACAGATTGTTCTAATTCACTGCCACTCACATACGCATAATCAAGTTGTCCGGATGAATTTCGGAAACTCAGTCCTCGTGCCCATTCGCCGCCCCAGAACCTTTCAGAAGCCGTGAGTGCGGTGTAGCCTACCCGTAATCCCACATGTCCACCAATCAACCACCGTTCCGCGCCGAGATGTAATCGGAACCTTTCACCCCAACCGCCACGATTTTCACCGCGAACAGCAAGATCCGCAGAAAACAGCGTTGCACTTCCTAATTGGTAGGTCGTTCCTAAACGCGCTGCTAAAGGGATACTCTCAAGTAGGACACCATCCGCTCGAATCCCATTACTCACTTCGGACAGATTCACGCCGACCGTCATCGAGTCGCCCCATTTCTCCAACGGATAAGCGAACTGCATCCCCAAATCCACGCTCCAGAGGAAGTTTGTTCTGATAGGTGTATTATTTTGATAGTAGCGCAGATTTGCCCCCGCCGATGCCCTTTGTCCTAACGCAAGCCCATAGCCTAAAAGCACAATCTGCGTAGACTCCGTTGTGTCCCCCTTCCAACCATCAAGCCAAGTCGCAAAAGATAAGTTACCGACGTTTTTATTCGTCAAACCAAACGTATGCGGATTCGCGGCGACCGAGAACGCCTGTTCCAGTCCAGAGGGGCTCCCTGAAAATGGCATGCCACCCATATTCACTTCAACCCCATCCATAAATCCGAGTGAAGACGGGTTCCAAAGAAATCCATTAGTTGCCGCAGGGCCCGCTGTCCAAGCACTCCCCATACCGACGACGCGGGCACTTGCCCCAACAAAAATATCTCGCTGACCTATCCCAGAAGCCCACGTAGTAACGGGAACAATGAGAAAGGCTATTATGACGACACTCACCACTTGTCCAATTCGGATCAACGGTTGTCTGATAAGTTTTAAAAAATTTAATTGCATCGGATAAACTCCATTTCTTACAATAGTTAGCGATCAGGGCGGGTTGCTGCGCAACCCTCTCAGCAGTCAGAAATTTGCCGTGGGTATTACCAAAGACTTCCTGTCCACGAATGTTACACTTAAGTTTTGTCCACTATCATTAACGTCAAATTCACAGAAATCGGTACACACACATATCCAAAAAACTTGCATGCCAGTCAGAAGCATTCAATTCTTCTGTACGAGGGATTTCCTAATCCCGACACCTTGACTTTTCTGTAGGACAGAAACCCATAATCCCGACATCTTGTCTTGTGTAGGAGGGATTTCCTAATCCCGACCCTTCTCAGAAATCAGACAAAGACATTAAAACTAAACAGCCTCACATGCCAGTATATTTCCGTTGACTTTTCGCCTGATGTATGGTAAACTTAAAGTAAGTTATTTTAATTCGGAATTCCCTACAAAAATTACCGTCATCTGAAATAAATTGAAGGTTACAGCCCCGATGCCAAAACAAAACTTCAATGAAAAACTAACCGCACTCCTCAAAACCAATTCCGACTTCCTTGACGACGCAGGCGAACTCATCCCCGCCGCCGTCAGAGACCACGCGTGGCGCGTGGACCACCACCTCATCAAATTGCTGCTCACCGATAATGAAATCAAGGCAAAATTCTTCGATGAGATTGAAGGACATTGGATCTTTAACCCCAACACCTTCATCAACTACATCACCGACAAAAACTTCCTCGCCAATTCTTACACTCGATTCCGCAACAAGATTGGCTTGAACATCGAAGGTAAATTCCTACGCGAACGCGGCGAAGTCTCACTCGTCTGGCCCTACAAAGATTGCGTTTTAGAGGGAGGTCAAACAAGGGAGGAGGAAAAACGCAAAGAGATCTTCTTCAACGAGATTCTTTCCCAGGACGAAATCAACCGGATGTTCGATCCAAAAGTCCTCACAAACTGGAAACGCTACACCGTTGATGGTGAACGAGAGGTAACGGACATCCAACGAAATGAGAACGGTATCATTCGAGAGAATCTCATCATCAAGGGCAACAACCTCATTGCACTCCACACCCTCAAACAACAATTCCGCGGACAGGTCAAACTGATTTACATTGATCCACCCTATAACACAGGAACTGACAGTTTCGGTTACAACGATAACTTCAATCATTCCAGTTGGCTGACGTTCATGAAAAATCGGTTGGAAGTGGCGCGGGATCTTTTGAGAGATGATGGGGTTATTCTGATTCATATTGATGATCAGGAAATGCACTATTTGAAAGTTGTTGCTGATGATATATTCGGCAGGGACAATTTTATCGCGACCGTTCCGAGGAAAACCCGGAGTGGTAAAAGTGATGTCCCTTACAAACTGTCTCAGGATTTTGACTGGATGCTGATGTACACAAAAGGTGCGTCGAAAAAAGACAATATCTTCCAACGGGACGTTTCACGAAAGTATCATAAGACTTCTGATTTTCCTGATGACGAATGGAGACTGAGCGATCTTACGACCCAACGGACAATTCACGAACGCCCTAATTCCGATTTCACATTAGTAAATCCGAGAAACGGGGAAGAATTTCCGGTAAATCCCAATCGATGCTGGGGCATCACTAAAGACTCAGTAGATGAATATCTAAGAAAAGGAAAAATAATTTTTCCCGGCGATTATGATTTTCTCAACATAAAACGTCCTGCCATGCGGGTTTTCAAGTCAGAAGACATAGGAAAAACGGCGTATGTATCCTCGGATTTCCTAAATCAAGTGATGGATGAATTACTGAAAAGCATGGTCAACAGGAAAGGCACAGATGAAATTGTGGAGATTTTTGGGAGAAAGGCGTTCTCGTATCCGAAGAATGAACTCCTGATGCAACGCATTATTGAATATACAACAAAAGAAGGAGATATTGTTTTAGACTTCCATTTAGGTTCAGGCACAACTGCTGCTGTTGCCCACAAAATGAGCAGACAATACATCGGCATCGAACAAATGGATTACGCCGAAACTCTCCCTGTTGCACGTCTAAAAAAAGTGATTGCTGGTGAGCAAGGCGGCATCTCTGAAGCAGTCAATTGGCAGGGCGGTGGTGATTTTATCTATTGCGAACTAATGCCATACAACCAAGCCTATATGGACAAAATCCAAACCGCGCAATCCTCTGAAGAACTTGTAACACTCTGGCAAGACATTGCCGAGAACTCGTTTCTGAACTGGTATGTCAACGAACAGATACCACAAGAAGCAATAAACGATTTCATTGTCATCGGTGACGTAGAAAAACAGAAACACCTTCTCGCTGAGCTGCTGGACAAAAATCAACTCTATGTCAACCTCTCCGAAATAGAGGATGCGGATTTTGATGTGAGTGCGGAAGATAAGGTGTTGAATAGGGCGTTTTATGGAAATTCTTGATGGAAGGGTGAGAAGAAATGACTGATGAAAGGAAACAAGAACTAACACAATTACTACAGGAAACAATGAAGCGTTTACAAATACGATATGAGTATGGTTCTTTACCTATCCCCATAGATATATATCGTAAATACTTACAGGAACGATGGTCGTTTTATAGCGTAGATTATCTATCATTTACCTTTGGGACCCGTTTTACGATCTTCATTGTAGGAGAGGATGGGGAATTAAAGCCTTTTTACAGAATAGACAGTAATTCTAAACTACTTAAATTCATAGTAGAGGAGCTTGCTCCGTTTATTAGAGAAGACAATATTCCAAGTATTTCAACGGGCAGTTATATTATAGAAAGCGGTGTAGTGCATACGCGTATTTAGACCACAATTTCGCAAAGTTAAGAGTGAAGTGCCACCGTTTATTTAGACCGAAATTTAGCAAAGTTAAGAGAAGGTTTGGCGTTGAAATTCGTGCGTGAGGAAAATATTTATCACTCCAATGTAAACAAAAAATAAAAACGAAAGGAAGTGACCTTTATGACTCGCAAAATCGCTCTGTTTGTGATAGGTGTCTTGTTTTTGAATATCGCATTGAACTGTTTTTCGCAAGTGATAGGGGTGCAATATCAGGCAAAAGCCGATGCAGAGGCGACTGTTAATAAATCAACATGGTTCATGCTCGGAACGCTTGCCCCCACGGCGTGTATCGCTGGATACGCTATCGGAACAATAATAGACCCTGGCCCCCCGCCAGTATCCGTTGGCTATTCTCTCACGCCTTTCGATGTCAATGACACACAGTGTAATAGTGCAGTTATCGGTTTCGCTGTCGGCTGTCTAACGTTACCCCTTGCGATTGGCTTCAGTTCTAAACATCCCCCGCCTGAAAGGTTGCTTGGAAAATCACCTGAATACATTCAGGCTTACACGGATACATACAAAAGCCAAACGCTATCGCTTCGGTCAAGATCGGCAGCTGGCGGTCTTGCATTGGGAACGATCATAGGGTGCTTACTACTCGCTGCGGATTCACAAGATTAACAATTAGCAAACTATGGCAATCAAAGGACAACCGAATTCCACAGCATTACAACTGACCAATGTTTTCCTAACTGCCGCTCCCACAGAATTAGGGGTCCGCATTATTTTCGATCCAGATGCCGATGGCGGTGGCGGTTCCACGAGATTCCCGAATGTGAAAAGAAAGACAATTGACTCTTGGGTTCGTAGATGGTCCAAAGCGAACTAATAATTTTCAGACATCCTTATAGACGGTTTTCGTGTACTGCCACCGGAAATTAGGGCCACCCTCTAAGGCAAGATTGTGATATACTAACAATCTACTGAAAGGAGCATTCCGATGGCGAAACGAACGAGATACACACCCGAGTTTAAAGCAGCAGTCGTGCTGGAGGCCCTCAGCGGTGAAAGTCCGCAAGCGGAACTCTGCCGGCGATATAACCTCAGCGAACAACAACTCTCGAAGTGGAAGCAGCAAGCGATTGAAAACTTTGCGTCTCTGTTTGGATCCAAGGATAAAGCGTCAGCGGCGGATGCGTCGCGGATCGCTCACCTTGAGCAGCTCGTTGGGCATCTAACAGTCGCCTTAGATAGTGAAAAAAAAGCCGCGAAGTGGTTGAACTAACGGCGTCAAAGAAACGAGAAATGGTGGAAAAAGTGCACAACGCTTCTTCATATTCGATTCGACAGATTTGTAAAACCCTCGGCTACAACCCGAATCTTCTCTATTATCAACCCAAGAGCGACCCTTCTCAAGAGGGACTGCGAACGAGAATAGAGGAGTTAGCGGCGACATATCCAACATACGGATATAGACGTATCACGAAGCTGCTGGCGGCTGAAGGACACACCGTTGGGTATAAGCGAGTCGCCCGGTTGATGAAAGAAGCCAACCTCTCGGTGGAAACTGTCAAACGGGCGTGTCAAACGACCCACTCCGCTGAGAGTCGGCAACCGTGGCAGAATCGCCTGAAGACCCTTGAGATCTGCCGATGCAATCAGGTCTGGGTCGGCGATATCACGGACGTCCGACTCAAGCACCGATTCGCCTATGTGGCACTGCTCATGGATGTCTTCACTCGCGTGATTAGAGGATGGAATCTCAGTCAACACTTGACGCAATCTTTGACCTTGCACCCCTTAGAGCAAGCCTTACACAACGGGGTTCCAGAGATTCATCACTCTGATCAAGGCGCGCAGTATCTTTCAACAGCTTATATCTCGACGCTCAAAGAACATGGTATTCAGATTTCAGTCGCTCGCAGAGGATGTCCTTGGGAGAACGGATACGCCGAAAGGTTGATCCGAACCCTCAAGGAAGAAGAAGTCTACCTCAATGACTATGAGAATCTCTCGGATGTTCAAACGCGTATCGGTTATTTTTTACAACAGGTGTATAACGAGAAACGCCCGCATTCGGCGTTAGGGTATCTGACACCTGTAGAATTTCAAAGACAAACCTTCTCTTAACTTTGCGAAATTTCGGTCTAAATTAAAGGTGGCACTTCATTCTGGAAGATGGTGAATTTCCCGATTGGAACAACTTGATACTCGGTTGAGTTTTCACTTGACTTTTGCGTTCAATAAGAGGTAAACTTAATGCGTATCTACACTTGGGAAAAGGAGAAAGGATAAAAGAGGCACTTATGGCGATATTTTATCGCGGGGCAGGTATTAACACTTATTGGTATCTCAACGATCCGATAGAACAAGGTTTTGTTGCCCGGGATCCCGAAATGACTCCTACCACAACTCGACAGATGCTTCATATTGCGAGAAGTACTGTGAATAGTCCTTTTATTTCCCTTACGCGTTCTTACGCGGTGGCTTGGCGTTACGCAATGGTAAGCAGCGGGAGGGTCCCTACTGCAGAGGATCCTGCCTACGTTCATGAAATTGAGATTCAGGAACCACTGCCGCCCGGATTACACCTCTTAGATCCAGTCAAGGAAGTCGCACAGGTATTGCCGTCTCCAACGAATCCAGGACCACCCTATCAACACGATGGGTTGCCTGATTTCTTATTAGGCGTTGTTGATCCTGGACGTATGCGAGATTTTCTAATACAATACGCCATGCAACCACCTGCAAGCGAAGGCACACCTCGCTCGCCGAACCTAACAATCGAATTAGAGACACTTGTCCGCGCATTACGGGATGCCGAAATTCTTGCACACGGAATTATTTCCCCAACCTGTGTAAAAAACAGTTTTGATGTTTACCCAGAACCATCGCTTTTGGAATGAAGAGGAGAGACTCTCATGAAACATATTGTTGACAACGTTAATAAGATGCCCCTTAGGATTAAGACGCTTGACCTCGCTGGACGGGTGCCAGGACCTGATTCTATTGAATTGCTACGGGTGGAACTCTATTATCATGGAGAGTATGGACCGCTCTCTGGGGCACGGGTTCGGTACGCCCGCGACGGTGTTGAACAAGTGGAAGGCTTCCCCATCGATCTACACAAAGGTGCCTTCGTCGCCACTGTCCCTATCCAAGAGGCGGGGTGGGAAGAAGAACTCCAGAAGATTGGACCCGAAATCGCCCGGATTGTATACGAAGATTTGGCGAAGAACCGACGCACGCCTGGGATGCCATCATTTGCCGATTAAGTGTAATTGGAAACTGTCCGATGCTTGAGCAATTCCTTCATGAACAACTCGAAATCGCGTTCAACTTCGGGATCCCCAAACCCGAAATGCCGGAGAGCATTACGCAAAATCTGAACCCCACATTTGAACTCCGCCCCTACCAAGAAGACGCGTTTGCGAGCTTTATACACTATTTCAATAATGACCTTCCGGGCAAGGAAAAACCCTTACACCTGCTGTTCAACATGGCAACCGGTAGCGGTAAAACCCTCATCATGGCAGGTTTGATCCTCTACCTCTATGAGAAAGGCTACCGCAACTTCCTCTTTTTCGTTAACTCCACCAATATCATCGAAAAGACGAGAGACAATTTCCGCAACCCGCGGTCCGCAAAATACCTCTTCAGCGAGAACATCCATATTGAAGGAGAGCATATCGAGGTAGCAGAAGTAGAAAATTTTGAGGGAGTCAACGAGAGATCCATCAATGTATGCTTCACAACAATTCAGAAACTCCATTCGGATCTGACAGCAGAAAAGGAGAACGCCTTAACATTTGAGGATTTCAAGAAAAAGGAAATTGTGCTTTTGGCAGATGAAGCACACCACATGAACGTTCAGACCAGATCCCAGCAGTTGGAATTGGAAAAGCAGAAACCCAGTTGGGAAAATACGGTTGAGAACATCTTTAACGCCAACACAAATAACCTGTTATTGGAATTCACTGCTACACACAATTACGAAAACCCAAACATTGTAGATAAGTACCGGAACAAAATTATCTATCGTTACGATCTCGTGAACTTTCGGAACGACAGATTCTCAAAAGATGTCGTCCTCGTCCATTCCGACTTAGATCCACAATCCCGAATCCTACAGGCACTCATTCTCAATCAGTACAAAGAGGAAGTCGCGGCGAATAACGGTGTTAATCTAAAGCCTGTCATCCTATTCAAGGCACAGCGGACAATCGCGCAATCGCAAGAAAACAAGGCAAACTTTCATAAACTCATTGAGGAACTCACCGGCAACCAGATTGACAAGTTTCGGGAATCGAGTCTCGAAATCCTTCAACGCGCATTCCGTTTCTTTGATAAAAAAGACATCACTACCGAGGCATTGGTCCAACGGCTAAAGTCGGCGTTCCGTGAAGCACACTGCCTCTCGGTCAATAACGAGAAAGAAAAGGAGACGTATCAACTCCGGCTTAACAACCTTGAAGACAAAAGCAATCCGATCCGTGCCATCTTCGCCGTACAGAAACTCAACGAAGGGTGGGACGTGCTGAACCTCTTCGATATCGTCCGGTGTTACGAAGCGCGCGACTCAGGAAAGAGCAAAATCGGAAAAACAACAATCTCTGAGGCGCAACTTATCGGACGCGGCGCACGCTATTTTCCCTTTGTCCTGCCTGACCACACAGACCAGTTCCGCCGTAAATTCGACGAAAACCTCGACCATGAATTGCGCGTGCTGGAAGAGCTCCACTACCACAGCATCCACGATTCACGCTACATCTCCGAAATCCGTACCGCACTGATTGATGAAGGAATGATGGACGCACGTCCAGAGACTCGTGAACTCAAACTGAAAGATTCATTCAAGGAAACCAATCTCTACAAGTACGGTGTCGTTTGGCTCAACAAACAGGAACCGAAAAATTACCAACATGTTGAATCTTTGGCAGATTTAGCTAAACTGAGTGTGAAACAGAAAAACTATGAACATACAATTCGGACAGGCTTTGGCGGTGTGACAACCGTCATGGAGAACAGTGAAACACCCATGCAACAGGGAAATCAAAGCAGTCGAGATGTTCAGATGGTTGATATTGAACAGAATATTGTTAGAGCTGCCATTGCGCGCAATCCGTTTTTTACGTTCGCATCCCTCAAGCAGTATTTTCCACACTTGGCATCCGTCCGAGAATTTATCACTTCGGAGTACTATTTGGGTGGGTTAGCAATTACTTTCAAGGGAAATCTCTCTGATTTGGAAGAAAATCGACCCGAAAAACTGGCTGCATGTGAAGGATTGCTAAATCAAATTGAATCTGAAATTCGTAAAGAGATTACCGAATACGAAGGCACACAGTACTTTTATGAGGAGCAGGTCCGCGCTGTTTTCACCGACAAAACCCTGAAATTCAATGTGGACACGCCGCGTGCTGATGATAGCGATTTGGCGTATCTGGTCAAAATCAGCGATTGGTTTGCTTTTGACAACCTCTACGGCACGAGTGAAGAAAAGGCTTTCGTGCAAATGTTGGACAGATGGATTCAGGAATCAAAGGAGACCTACGAGGACATCTATCTACTTCGGAACGAAGGACATTTCTCTCTCTACAACTTCTCCGATGGTAAACCCTTTCAACCCGATTTTGTCCTATTCTTGCGTGAGAAAAGTGGAGAATCGCTGAGCTATCAACTTTTCGTTGAACCGAAAGGCGAGCATCTCGCAGAAACTGACCGGTGGAAAGAGAAATTTCTCGAAAAGATCCGTGCCGAATACCGCAGTAAAATCCTAACAGAGAACAACAAATATCGTGTTATCGGTGTACCCTCCTTCTATCACGAGAGATATGAAAACCAATTCAAAGACGACCTTAATGCGGCGTTGACAGAAACCGCTTAATTCCCATAAATTCCTTCACGACTTATGTATTGTCTCGAAATCCGCAAGAATACGAATCGCCATCGCATTTTAACTTGACATCCGTTAGTAAAAATAGTATAATATATCATAAGGCTTTTCAAAGAGGTGAAGGGTGAATATTGTATCAACCTATAAAACGCTGGCGCGGAAGTCGACACAAACATCTTCAGCGATTATGTTAAGTTTCTTACTGACTGCTAACCCTGACCGCTAACTCAAAAATGTTACACTTTTCGCCAAATTCGTTTTTTTCACACAAGAGAAAATTGGAAATGAAACGTCAACAAACCCTTATGGGGACTGGGTTCTCTAACGTTATAGGCAACACACCCAATGGTACACTAGTGTAACATTTAGTGTAACATTTTTAACGAAAATTGATTAATATATACCGTTACGTTAACCCATATTCACGCTCGTATGATCCTGCAAATCCTTGAATCCTGTCCATCCTAATTTGCGGCGTACTCGCCTAAATGCGACGTGCATTCTGGCAACCCGCTGCCAAAACATTTACACACCTGCTTGTAACCCAAAATTTGATTTAAAATTAGGTTTTTGCTATAATACGGTTTTAAAATAATACCCTTCAGTTGTAAAGCGAAAGGAGATTCCGGTCATGCGAGATTTTGCGTATATTCCCGCGAACACGGTCTCAGAAGCCGTGACACTACTCGATGAGAAAGGACAAGCCGCACGCATCTTAGCAGGTGGCACAGACATCATCGTCCAAGTTAGAGAAGCACGGCGAGATGTTGACTGGATGATCGATATCAAATCTATCCCCGAGGTCAATGTATTAGACTATAACGCAGACACCGGCTTAACACTCGGTGCTGCAGTCGAATGTTATAAGATTTACGCCGTTGATGAAATTTGCGATGCCTATCCGGGTCTAATTGACGCAACCAAAATTATCGGTGGCACTGCCATTCAAGGACGTGCCGCAGTTGGTGGTAACTTGTGTAACGCTTCACCCGCTGCAGACTGTATACCACCGCTGATTGTGCTAAACGCCACTTGTGTCATCGCCGGTCCAAACGGCGAACGCGAACTACCCGTCGAACAATTCTGCACGGGACCCGGACAGACCGCATTAGCAACAAGTGAGATGCTCGTAGCCTTGAAGATACCTGCACCTGCAAACAATTCAAGTTCCTTTTATCTCCGGTTTATCCCGCGCAATGAAATGGATATCGCTGTTGTTGGTGCTGGTGCCTCTGTGACACTTGATGATGCCAAACAGACAATCGTTTCTGCTCGGATCGCGCTCGCTGCCGTTGCCCCGACCCCCTCTTCGCAGAAGAAGCGAGTGCTTTACTCGCCGGTCGCGAAGTCTCTGATGCCGCAATTGACGAAGCTGCACAAGCCGCACAAGCCATCGCACGCCCGATTAGCGACATGCGTGGCACAGCGGAACAGCGAACACACCTCGTCGGTGTACTCACGCGGCGCGCACTTAACGGCGCAATCCAGAGAATCCGAGATGGCGCATAAATTGGGTTGTTTCGTCCAAATCAGGAATTGACACGGATTGATTAATTTTTGTTCCTAACGGAACGATAACAGTTTTCCTCTTTTACTCAACGCAAAAGGAACTCATAACTATGGCGAGAAAATCGCACGTTCAAACCACTATTAACGGTGAAACGACAGAATTTCTCTGTGAATCCCGGCAAAGCTTGCTGGAAGTCCTCAGAGATGAACTTCACCTGACCGGTGCTAAAGAGGGATGCAACAACGGAAATTGCGGAGCCTGTAGCGTCATTCTCGACGGCAGACTCGTTAATTCATGCCTTGTACTGGGTGTTGAAACCGAAGGCAAATCTGTCGAGACTATCGAAGGGCTTGCCGAACCTGACAAACTGCACCCCATCCAAGATGCATTCCTCGAAAACGCCGCCCTCCAATGCGGTATCTGTACACCGGGCTTTATCATGAGTGCCAAAGCACTTCTGGATCAAAATCCAAACCCGACTGAACACGAGATTCGATACTGGTTGGCTGGCAATTTATGTCGCTGTACCGGTTACGATAAAATCGTCCGTGCTGTACTTGATGCAGCCGCAGCTCAGTGAAAGGAGCGTCTTTCGACGGAAAAAAAGAAATGACTGAAAACAAAGAATACAAAGTTGTTGGAACCCGACCGATCCGCCATGATGGTGTTGACAAGGTCACCGGCAGAGCACTTTACGGGGCGGATTTTCAGATCGCAGGACTCCTCCACGGCAGAGTGCTGCGGAGTCCACACGCACACGCCCGAATTCTCTCAATCGACACCAGTCGTGCTGAAGCTCTTCCCGGAGTCAAAGGGGTTGTCACTGCCCAAGATCTGCCGACTGCTGAGGATCGAGTTGCCGACCTCGGCGAGGGTGCTGTCAATCTCAAACATCTCTGTGATAACATTTTAGCGAGTGATAAGGTGCTGTACAAGGGACACGCTGTTGCTGCCGTTGCGGCGACAAATCCGCATATCGCAGAGGAGGCTTGCACGCTCATTGATGTTGAATATGAGGTGCTGCCACCCGTTTTAGAGGTGCGCCAAGCCATGGAGCCGGATGCCCCGCTCCTGCACGAAACCCTAAAAACCACCTCAATGGGTGAAACAGCTGACGAACCGAGCAACGTCGCAAGTCACATCCAACACACGCTTGGGGATCCTGAGAAAGGGTTCGCTGAAGCGGATATTGTTATTGAGCGTGACTTCGTTACAGGTACTGTCCACCAAGGCTACATTGAACCCCATAATGCCACCGCACATTTCAATCAAGACGGCCATCTGACCATCTGGTGTAGCACGCAGGGCGCGTTTACGGTACGTGAACAGGTCGCCGAAATTCTCCAATACCCGATTTCCAAAATTAAGGTCGTTCCGATGGAAATTGGTGGCGGATTCGGGGGTAAAATTAACGTCTACATTAAACCCGTCGCCGCTTTGCTGGCAAAGAAAACAGGGAAACCGGTCAAAGTCTTGATGAACCGCACAGATGTGTTTGAAGGCACAGGACCGACCCCCGCCTCCTACATCCGCGTTAAGATGGGTGCGACCAAAGAGGGGAAAATAACCGCCGCTGAGGCATATCTCGCTTTTGAAGCAGGCGCGTATCCCGGTTCCCCTGTCGGACCTGGCGCAATGTGTATCTTCGCACCCTATAGCATTGAAAATGTTATTATTGACGGCTACGATGTCGTTGTCAATAAACCGAAAACCGCGCCCTATCGCGCCCCTGGTGCACCAAACGCCGCTTTCGGTTCAGAAACAGTTATTGACGAGATCGCAGAGGAACTCGGCATCGACCCACTTGAGTTCCGGTTAGCCAACGGTGCGAAAGAGGGCGACCGACGTGCAGATGGACCTGTTCACCCGCGCATCGGTTTTATTGAGACAGTTGAAGCAGCGAAAGCGCATCCGCACTATACCGCACCGAATGGGAAGAAGCATCACGGTCGCGGGGTCGCTTCGGGCTACTGGTTCAATATCGGCTTGGAGTCGAGCGTGACGATTAATGTCAACGCCGATGGCACGATTAATCTCATTGAAGGTTCCACAGACATCGGCGGCACACGCGCTTCCATCGCCATGCAAGCGGCAGAAGTTCTCGGTATCCCCGCTGAATCAGTTAACCCGAGTGTTGTTGATACCAATTCTGTCGGTTACACTGCTGTAACAGGTGGGAGCCGCACAACCTACGCGACCGGTTACGCCGCTTATGAAGCCGCGCAAGATGTCAAGCGGAAGATGATTGAACGTGCCGCAAAACTCTGGGAAGTGGATGCATCCAACGTCGAGTTTGCAGACGGTGTATTTTCATCCATCAACGGCAAGGAGGAGCAGATTAGTTTCCGCGACCTCTGTGGTCGCCTCGGTCAAACCGGAGGACCCGTTGTCGGCAGTGGCACTGTGAATCCTGGGGGTGCGGGTGGTGCGTACGCAACGCATGTGGTAGATGTAGCGGTAGACGAGGAAACGGGGAAGGTCGAAATTCTCCGCTATACCGCAATCCAAGATGCCGGAAAAGCGATCCATCCCAGCTACGTTGAAGGACAAATCCAAGGCGGTGCCGTTCAAGGTATCGGTTGGGCATTGAACGAGGAATACATCTACAATGACGAAGGCACAATGACCAATGCCAGTTTCCTCGATTACCGGATGCCGACCTGCTTGGATTTACCGATGATTGACGCTGTCATCGTTGAGGTCCCGAATCCGGGGCATCCCTACGGTGTGCGTGGGGTCGGTGAAGTGCCGATTGTGCCTCCGATGGCTGCCATCGCCAACGCCATCTACGATGCAATCGGTATTCGGATGACAGAACTCCCGATGTCGCCTGATCGACTCCTAAAAGCGATGGGCAAAATCTAATGCGTTGCCGATTCTGTAGGGGTAGGTCTCGTGCCTACCCCTGAACATGCCAACTAAAACATGCCAACCGTAGTTATCCCATCCCTCATGCGCAAACTCACACGCGGCGAAGCGAACATTACGATTTCGGGTGCAACAGTTCGTGAAGTGATTGATAATTTAGAAAGTCGCTATCCGGGTATGAAAGAACGGTTATGTGAAGAGGAGCGTCTTAAGCCCGGTATCGCCGTATACATCAATGGTCTCCTTAGCCGCGGGTCCCTCCTCGAACGCGTTGACACAGACGCAGAAATTCATTTCCTTCCTGCCATCGGCGGCGGCACAGCAGAATATCCCCACTGACGCTATTTTTGCAATCTTTCCCTATTGCTGGTGTATTTACTCCTGTAGGCGCGAGCTGTGCTCGCGACAGTGTGAGAAAAACGCGCGGGATTGCCCAAAAAATCGATAGAATTGGCGAAATTACCCTTAAAAAGTGTGTTAACAGGTCTGTTTAAGAAAAAAAGTGATAAGTTTCTGGAATTTTAGGTCTTTTTTTAAGAAATTATGCTTTTTTTTCACAAATTAATTTGACAAAGCAATTTGTAAAGTGTATAATTAACATTACCTTTCAACGAGAAAGGTGATTTTGTTCTTTGAAAGTTAAATAGTGAACGTGACGTGCCTATTAATAGCTTGTGAGTACGGTTCAATTCATTTGAAGATGTACTTCAATACTTTTGTGGAGAGTATGATACCGGCTCAGGACGAACGCTGGCGGCGTGGATTAGGCATGCAAGCCGAACGAGAAACCGGGCTTCGGCCCGGCGGAAAGTGGCGAACGGGTGAGTAACGCGTGGGTAATTTGCCTCTGAGATGGGGATAACAACTCGAAAGAGTTGCTAATACCAAATACGATTCGGTTGACTTCGGTCGGCCGTATGAAAGGTGGCTTCGGCTGCCGCTCGGAGATAAGCCCGCGTCCTATTAGCTTGTTGGTGTGGTAAAGGCGCACCAAGGCGACGATGGGTAGCTGGTCTGAGAGGATGGTCAGCCACATTGGGACTGAGACACTGCCCAAACTCCTACGGGAGGCTGCAGTCGAGAATATTTCGCAATGGGGGAAACCCTGACGATGCGACGCCGCGTGGGGGATGAAGGCCTTCGGGTCGTAAACCTCTGTGTTACGGGATGAATTGGCCGCTGCCGATAACGCAACGGTCTTGACGTTACCGTAGTAGAAAGCCCCAGCTAACTACGTGCCAGCAGCTGCGGTAATACGTAGGGGGCAAGCGTTGTCCGGAATCACTGGGCGTAAAGCGCGCGCAGGCGGTAGGGCAAGTCAGACGTGAAAGGGTTCGGCTCAACCGAACCATTGCGTTTGATACTGCTTTACTTGAGTCTAGAAGAGGAAAGTGGAATGTATGGTGTAGCGGTGGAATGCTTAGATATCATATAGAACACCCGTGGCGAAGGCGGCTTTCTGGTCTAAGACTGACGCTCATGCGCGAAAGTTTGGGGAGCAACCGGGATTAGATACCCCGCTAGTCCTTACTGTAAACGATGGGTACTAAGTGTAGGGGGTGTTGATTCCCTCTGTGCTGTAGCTAACGCATTAAGTACCCCGCCTGGGGAGTACGGCCGCAAGGTTAAAACTCAAGGTAATTGACGGGGGGCCGCACAAGCGGTGGAGCATGTCGCTTAATTCGAAGCAACGCGAAGAACCTTATCCAGGGCTTGACATCGCAGTGACCGCTATAGAAATATAGTTTTCCTTCGGGACACTATGACAGGTGCTGCATGGCTGTCGTCAGCTCGTGTCGTGAGATGTTGGGTTAAGTCCCGCAACGAGCGCAACCCCTGTCTTTAGTTGCCATCAGGTAATGCTGAGCACTCTAGAGAGACCGCTGGTGACGAGCCAGAGGAAGGTGGGGATGACGTCAAGTCCGCATGGCCCTTATGCCCTGGGCTGCACACGTGCTACAATGGCCGGTACAGAGGGACGCCAAACCGTGAGGTGGAGCAAATCCCAAAAAGCCGGCCCCAGTTCGGATTGCAGTCTGCAACTCGACTGCATGAAGTTGGAATCGCTAGTAATCGCGAATCAGCAGGTCGCGGTGAATACGTTCCCGGCCCTTGTACACACCGCCCGTCACGCCATGGGAGTTGGTAGCATTCAAAGCAGGTGACCCAACCCTTCGGGGAGGGAGCTTTCTAAAATGAAACCGATGACCGGGGCGAAGTCGTAACAAGGTAGCCGTAGGGGAACCTGCGGCTGGATCACCTCCTTTCTAAGGAGCAACTAACATAAAAACCCTCACACGGTGCTTATGTTCAAACGCTCTTTACCTTACAAGACACGCGCTAAACTATTTAACTTTCAAAGACATTTTCTCTAAACCCCCACAACGCATTTCCGCTCTTTCTCTGAACTCCCAAAAAATCGTTTTCTTACGAATTAATTTGACAAACCCTTTTTTACTATGTATAATTAATATTGCGTTTTGAAAAGAAATACAGGTGTCTTCCCAAAACGCCTATCTTTTCATTAAAGCACTCTTTACGGGCTTATAGCTCAGACGGTTAGAGCGCGCGCCTGATAAGCGCGAGGTCCCTGGTTCGATTCCAGGTAAGCCCACCACTCTTCTTTATTCCCCTACTCCCTTATCCCAAACCGTCTATTTCTATACGAGCTTTCCAATTCTGCCGATTTTTAATGAACATCAAAATCCAAATCGGGTTATAATAACTAAAATTCTCCTCGGTTTTTGCAGAATGCAGCAACCATTTTGTCCCTTACTCGCGTCACTATATATTGATTTAGAATTTACGCGAACAACGATTTTTGGTGAAAGTAATTCTCGCGTTAGAATACATTCAGGAATATCCGCGACAAGGCTAATCCACCTTAAACTGAATTTTAAGAAAACCCTATGCTACTAACACTCATCCGTCGTGAACTCCTCGATAACCTAATGACTTTTCGTTTCGCCGCAGCCGTCTTGATTATGCTCTTGCTTGTGGTTGCAAATACCGCTGTCCTCATCAAGGACTACGAGCGACGGTTGGAGGCTTACAACACGGCTCTCAAAACGCATCATCAGCAATTGCGGGAAAGAAAAACCTATTCGGGCGGGAAATTGGACATTGCCCGTCCTCCAAATCCTTTGAGTATCTTCAATGTAGGGTTAGATAAACAGTTGGAGAGCGAAACTTGGATATCTCATAGTTATGTACCGACGCTGTGGGATGCTGACATGCTCGGAACAACGAATCCACTTCTCAACCTCTTCTCTTCGATCGATATCGTCTTTATCTTTGAAATAGTCCTGAGCCTCATGGCACTGATTTTCGCCTACGATGCCATTGCGGGAGAACGTGAGCGCGGGACCCTGCGTCTGGTTCTAACACATTCGGTCAGTCGTGGTCAAATCCTGCTTGCGAAATACATCAGTGCGATGACATGTCTACTGGTACCGCTGCTAATGAGTCTGCTCCTTGCAATGATTTTGCTGATGACCTCTACCACTATTTCCCTGAGTATCGGTGATTTTCTCCGGATTGGTGGGATTATTTTCAGTTCAATTTCGTATTTGTCGGTATTTTACCTTATCGGCATGCTGATTTCAGCAGCAACCACCAGAACCGGTACCGCGCTGATGCTTGCCATGTTTGTCTGGGGATTTTCGGTGTTGGTATATCCGAATGTGGTGATTGCCGCGATTGCTCCACCACAAACTTCGCAAGCAGGGATGGCCTCCACCTTCAACCAAATTAAACAGATATGGGAAGAACTCGATAGAGAACGAAAGCACTTCCTTGCGAATGATCCGGTTCCAGCGGAGGATCCGAGTTTTGGTATGGTACGGTCAGGTTTCGCCTATGAATACTTTTACGAAGATGCATCGGTCCTCTATTATCACTATGGTGCTGGCGCGCACGTTTTGGAGCTTAATGAGGAATCTGAACCTCAGGTGCCATACGCGCAGGATTATTACCGCTTCCTCGTACCACGCAGCGTTGATGCCGCAGAGCGAACATGGCTTATCCGAAAAACAGCACTTGATACTTTCTTCGTTCAGCCAGCGATAGTTGATCGAATCCTTTTGAGGGTTTCACCCGTCGGGATGTACGACGCTGCAACGCAGGCGTGGGCAGGCACGGACCTGTCCGGACTCAGAGATTTTTTCGAGGCAGCGCGAAAGTATCGACGAACTGTGGTTGACTATTACTACGATAAAAACGCATTCGGCTCTCGACAATGGTTTTCTGCAGACAAGGAGGCGGTAGATTGGGACAATTTACCTCGGTTTTCTTTTCAGAGAAGCAATGTGAGAATAAACGTAGAACGAGCGTTACCAGATTTACTCTTGTTACTAATAATGAACCTCTTGCTCTTTATAGTGATACTTCTAGTTTTTCAAAGAAGTGAAGTGTAAAGTGGCTGTCAGCGGTCAGGTCGCTAAAAAATGATTTGGCATATCGCAAAACGCGAACTCTACGACAATCTCAATAGCCTCCGCTTCGCTCTGGCAACAGTGTTGCTTTTCGGCTTGATGCTGACCAATGCTATTGTGTATCTCCGGGAACATCCTGTGCGGGTACAGAAATATCATGATGCTGTCACAGAATCGCTGAATCGCTTAAAGGCTCGGACAGATTTATATGAAATTGCGCAATGGGGTCCCGGAAATCTTTACAAAAAACCATCTCCCCTCTATTTCTGTGCTGAGGGGGGCGATGTTTTTTTGTCAGATAGAGTCAATGGCGAATTTGTCTTTTGGACCACCGATAACTTAAGGGGTTTCTGGCAGCTGTTATATCTACCCGCGACACTCAATTCAAAAAATATTCGTCCGGCCACTATCAAAGTAGATTGGGGATTTGTGATTGGGTACGTTTTGAGCCTCATCGCGATCTTGTTCACCTTTGATTCGATCTCCGGTGAACGGGAACGCGGCACACTCCGATTGATGTTAGCGAACTCGGTCCCACGCCATACTGTGCTGATTGGCAAGTTTTTAGGGGCATTGATAAGTATTAGCGTCCCATTTACGCTTTCTGTGTTGATGAACCTGTTAGTAATTTCCACGTCTAACGATGTCCAACTCAGCACCGAAGCATGGAGCCGTTTAGGTATTATTTTCTCTATTGCGCTTCTGTACCTGTGTCTATTTCTCGCGTTAGGTCTGTTAGTGTCGTCGCGTGTACAGCAAAACGCGGCGAGTCTTGTGACACTCCTGTTGATGTGGGTTACTTTTGTCGTTTTTATGCCGAGTACGCTCGCCTCCATTGCAAGCGGATTTTCAACACCGATGACTTATGATGAATTCTTTGAACGCCGGAATCAACTTCATAATGAACTCAAAGACGCATACGAGACTCGTTTGCAAAACACACATGAGTTGTCAGCAAAAAAAATACAGTTAGGAGGCGAGTATGTTACTAACGAAGCAGCGCAGCGGGAACGTTTGAGCCATGAACACTTAGACCAGCAACACGCCCAGATTCAACTGGCGCGTTCCGTCACCCGCATTTCGCCCTTTGCGATTGTCCAGCACCTCCTTGAAGCGTTTGCCGGAACGGGGTTTGAACGGCATCGACAATTCGTGGAGAACGTGCAACGCTACGCCCGCGAATACCGAGAATTCGTCGGAGATATGGATAGAGCAGATTCCGACAGTCCTCATATTATTGGGGTTCGCGAAGGTATGTCAAAGAAACCGATCAGCCCAGAATCAATTCCTATCTTTGAAGATACACTCAGTCTCAGTCGCGATTTCAATACTGCGGCAGTGGACTTATTACTATTGGTTTTATTTTTCGTTGTCTTTTTCTCAGGTGCGTATCTTGCATTTGTGCGTGTGGAGGTATAATAGATGCTACTCACACTCATCCGTCGTGAACTACTCGACAACCTCATGACATTCCGTTTTGCTGCGGCTGTCTTTATCACACTGTTACTTGTTGTTGCTGTTACTGCTGTCCTCATCCAAGATTACGAGCGGCGTTTGGCAGACTATAACACCTCCGTGGAGACACATCGGCAAGAACTATACAAAAGACCCGCCTATTCGCCGGGGATATCCAGATTGGATATCGATAGACCCCCCAATCCATTGAGTATATTCAATGTTGGATTAGATAAGCGACTCGGGAACGAAATTCGGGTATCTTACTGGCTTGTTCCGTCACTTTGGGATGCTGGCATGAATAGCTCAGACAATTCGTTTCTTAACATTTTCTCGTCAATTGATATTGTTTTTATTTTTGAGGTTGTCCTCAGTTTACTGGCACTTATATTTGCCTATGATGCGCTTGCGGGGGAATATGAGGCGGGCACATTACGTCTTATTTTGACGAATCCTGTCCAGCGCGGGTATATTCTACTTGCGAAATATCTCAGCGCGATGGTGTGTCTACTTATGCCTTTGCTGATGAGTCTGCTGCTCGCGATGCTTTTGCTAACGACATCCGCTTCAATTTACCTAACAACCGATGACTTCCTCCGTATCGGTGGGATTATTTTTGCCTCCGTCACTTATCTGTCGGTGTTTTACCTCATCGGGCTGCTGGTTTCAGCGATCACCAGTAGGACAAGTACTGCGCTTATGCTATCCATCTTTGTTTGGGGATTTTTGGTGCTTGTCTATCCAAACGTGGTTCTTACCACTACAACTTCACAAGACCCCTCAGCAGAACGTGGGGCATCCGCTCTCAGTCAAATTAAGCAAATATGGGAGGAATTCGATAGAAAACGCAAACACTTCCTTGCTACCGACCCTGTCCCCGGAGAAGACCCAATGTTTGACATAAACAGTTCTAACGGATGGGGTGCTGGAGATGGATTCGGCGAAAATCGATTGACGTTATCCTATTACTACTGGACAGTGCTCTACTATAAAGGCGAACTCAATGCGGAATCGCTACCGCGGGTCCCACACGCGCAAAATTACTATGGTTTCCTCGGACCTCAGATCATTGATACAGCAGACCAAACGTGGCTCATCCGAAAGCAAGCACTTGATGACATTTTTGTGAAACCGGCATTCGTTGATAGAACGCTATTGAAACTTTCGCCAGTTGGAATGTACGACGCTGCAACACAGGCCTGGGCAGGCACGGATTTAAAAGGTCTCCAAGATTTTTTTGAGGCAGTTCGGCAGTACCAACGAACAGTTATTGCCTATCTACACGATGGAGATGTGTTTAAGTCTCGCTCGTGGTTTGCTCCAGACAAAACAGGCGTGGCCTGGGACAATTTGCCCCAGTTTTCTTTTCAAAGAAGTAGGATAGGCACAAATGCAAAACGAGCGTTACCAGATTTATTCTTATTGCTAACAATCAACATAGTTCTGTTTACAATAATATTTCTGATTTTCGTCAAGAGCGAAGTATAAAATGATATGGTATATCGCAAAACGCGAACTCTATGATAATCTCAATAGTCTCAGATTTGCCCTCACAATAGTGTTGTTGTTAGGATTGATGCTGACCAACGCCGTTGTGCATCTCCGTGAACATCCCGCGAGAATACAGAGGTACCTCTCCTCTGTAGTAGAGGCGCGCAATATCTTAGAGGCACGTGCAGACAGTTTATATGACCTCGCACGAAAGGGACCTGGAAAACTTTACAAAAAGCCATCTCCGCTTCATTTCTGCGCAGAAGGGCGCGATACTTTTTTGTCAGGAACCGTTGAGACCCCCTATCACTTCTGGGACAGCAATAATCTAAGTAGTTTCTGGCGAATGAAGTATCCTGCTGTGCCCCACAATTTGACAAATATTCGTCCAGATGTCACCAAAGTGGACTGGGGGTTTATAATCGGCTATGCTTTGAGTCTCGTCGCGCTCTTGTTCACCTTCGACTCTATTTCCGGTGAACGTGAGCGCGGCACGCTGCGTTTGATGTTGGCGAATTCAATTCCACGGCATACCGTTCTTATGGGTAAGTTCTTAGGCGCGTTGATTAGTGTGAGTATTCCATTTGGAATTGCGGTATTGATAAACCTACTGCTGATTTCCACAGCTAGAACCCTCCACCTTGGTGCAGAGGCGTGGGGACGTTTAGGTATCATCTGCTTTATTGCGATCTTGTATACGAGTCTTTTTCTGGTATTAGGTCTATTGGTATCGGCGCGTGCGCGGCAGAGTGCAGTGAGCCTCGTGATACTTTTGCTGGCGTGGGTCACCTTTGTCGTTTTTATGCCCAACATTCTTGCCTCGATCGCGAGTGGTTTTTCCTCTCCAATGTCCTCTGATGAACTTCAGGTGCGTCGAAAGCAAATCAATAATAAACTTTGGGAGGCGTACTTTCACAAAACAGGTGTATCCAAGCTGCGGGATATGCAGGTAGGAAGTCAGTTTGTTATCGAAGACAAAGCAGCGCAAGAACGTCTGATTGAAGAACGCTTAATGCAGCAGGTCGAACAAGTTCAACAGGCGCGCGCCGTTACCCGTATCTCACCGGCTGCGATTGTCCAGCAGCTTCTCGAATCCTTTGCTGGCACCGGTTTTGAGCGGCATCTGCAATTCTTGGAAAACGCCCAGCACTACGGTCGCCAATATCACGTATTCATCGTTGACACCGATAGGGGAGATCCAGAAAGTCCCCATCTGATTGGTGCTTCTGAAGGCATGTCTAAGAAACCCGTTAGTCCAGAGGCGATACCGAAATTTGAAGACACACTGAGTCTGACCAAGGATTTCAACGCAGCGACAACGGATTTACTATTGTTAGTGCTGTTTGTCATTGTCCTTCTATCTGCAGCGTATCTCGCCTTTGTGCGCGTTGAGGTATAATAGATGCTACTCACACTTATCCGTCGAGAACTTCTCAACAATCTAATGACATTCCGCTTTGCAGCAGCCATCTTGATTATGCTCTTGCTTGTAGTTGCGAATACCGCTGTACTCATCAAGGACTACGAGCGACGGTTGGAGGCTTACAACACTGCCGTCCAAAAGCATCGGCAGGACTTGCTGGAAACACAAACCTATTCAGCAGTAGACTTAACTGCTTATCGCCCGCCGAATCCGTTGAGTATCTTCAATGTCGGTTTGGACAAACGGTTAGGGAACACACTCAGGGTCTCTTATCTTTACGTGCCAACCCTATGGGATGCTTGGAAATACGGATCGAATAACGCATTCCTCAATATCTTTTTTTCGATCGATATCGTTTTTATTTTTCAGGGGATTCTCAGCCTATTAGCACTCGTCTTTGCCTACGATGCGCTTGCTGGGGAGCGCGAGCGTGGCACGCTCCGACTCGTTTTGACGCACCCTGTTCGGCGGGGTCATATCCTATTTGCCAAATACATCAGCGCGATGCTATGTCTACTGATACCCTTAGTGATGTGTTTCTTCCTCGTGCTGATTATGCTAACGACTTCCGCTTCTGTTTTTCTGGGCACTGATGATTTTTTACGCATCGGTGGGGTCATTTTTACGTCGTTTGTCTATCTATCGCTGTTCTATCTCATCGGTCTCCTGATTTCAGCAGCGACGCGCCGAACGGGCACTGCTCTCATGATAGCCATGTTCGTCTGGGGATTCCTGGTCTTAGTGTATCCGAATATGATTCTTACCGCGATTGAAACCGATCCGCACACGGACACAGAAACCTCCGTTTACAATCAAATCAAACAGATATGGGAAGAATTTGACAGAGAACGGAAGCAGTTTCTCGCCAATGACCCTGTGCCAGGTGAAGATTGGGATTTTGGTTTGTGGGGTGATGATGGCTACACTTTTTGGGGTGGCACTGACGACTCATCGAAATTATTATATTACGAGAGCACTGGGTTCCACTTTGAAACACTGAAAGAAGAATCTGAACCGCAGGTACCGCACGCTCAAAATTACCATCGCTTTTTCGGTCTACAGGTTACCAACACAGCAGACCGAATGTGGATTGTCCGAAAGCCTGCATTGGAGACAATCTACCTCCAACCCGCAAACATGGAACGGATGCTGTTAAAATTCTCACCTGTAGGTCTGTATGATGCGGCGACTGAAGCGTGGATAGGGACCGATTTAAACGGCCTTCAAGATTTTTTCATAGCAGGTCAACGCTACCAACAAGCAGTGGTTGACTATTTTCTTGACAATAAGATATTCGAGTCTCGACAATGGTTTGTTGCCGCCAAAGGGGAGATTGACTGGAATACGCTGCCTCAGTTTTCTTTCCAGAGAAGCGAGGTCGGCACAAACGCAAAACGAGCGTTACCAGATTTATTTTTATTGTTGATACTTAACCTTATCCTGTTTGCAACCATCTTCCTGATTTTCGTTAAAAGCGAAGTGTAAAATGATTTGGCATATTACAAGACGCGAACTTTACGATAACCTGAATAGCCTCCGATTCGCACTGACAACCGTGTTGCTATTAGCGTTGATGTTAACCAACGCTATCGGACATCTCCGCGAACATCCCAAGCGGATGCAGAAGTATCACGACGCTGTGAGCGCATCTATGGCGCGCATGGCTGCTCACACCGAGGACAGTTTGTATAAACTCGCACAAGAGGGCCCCGGGAAACTCTATAAAAAGCCGTCATCTCTCTATTTCTGTGCAGAGGGGGGAGACCTTGTTTTACCAGACACTATTGAAGGGGGGAGTCCTTTTGGGTATTCCGAACATCTAAGAGGGGTATGGAAACTGAAATATCCGGATGCTAACATAAATATGAAGCGCGTTGGCCCCGACGTTACCAAACTGGACTGGGCATTTGTTATCGGTTATGTCTTGAGCCTGATTGCACTTTTGTTCACTTTCGACGCGATCTCCGGTGAACGCGAGCGAGGCACACTCCGATTGATGTTTGCCAATTCAGTCCCACGGCACATCGTCCTTATCGGTAAGTTTTTAGGGGCCTTGATAAGTGTGAGTATCCCCTTTACACTTGCGGTGTTGATAAATCTCTTACTCATTTCTACATCAAATGCTGTTCATCTCAATACCGAAGCATGGGGACGCTTAGGCATTATCTTCCTTATTGCGCTCCTGTACACGTGTCTGTTTCTGGCGTTAGGTCTATTAGTCTCTGCGCGTGCACAACGGAGCGCGGTGAGTCTGGTGATACTCCTGTTAATATGGATAACCTTTGTTGTTTTTATGCCGAGTACCCTCGCTGCAATTGCGAGTGAATTTTCACCATCAATGTCATCATCAGAGTCGTTCTGGAAGCAGCGTAACCAAATTCAAGAGGAACTCTGGGATAAATATGGTCGTTGGCTCTGGACAGGTAAAGTGGATAAAGAAACGTTGACAGGAAAAAGTGAATTCTTCACCCAAAACGCAGAAGCGGAAGAACGTTTAAACCAAGAACGCTTAACCGAAAAGATTGCGCAGGTTCAACATGCCCGTTCCATCACGCGTATCTCACCCGCCACACTTCTCCAGTACCTTATTGAATCGTTTGCTGGAACCGGATTTGAGCGGCATTTGCAATTCGTGGGGAATGCACAACGTTACGCTCGACAACTCCGTGAATTTGTGGCTGACACGGACAGATCGGATCCGGAGAGTTTACATATTATTGGTGTTCGCGAGGGTATGACACAGAAAAAGATCCTGTCGGAGGCTGTTCCAAAATTTGAAGATACACTCGACTTCAATAAGGATCTCAATGCCAAAGCGATGGAGTTCCTGCTATTGGCGTTGTTTGTTATAGTGCTTCTATCTGCGGCGTATCTCGCCTTTGTGCGTGTCGAGGTATAATAGATGCTACTCACACTCATCCGTCGAGAACTTCTCGACAATCTAATGACATTCCGTTTCGCCGCAGCTGTCTTCATCACATTGCTGCTTGTCGTCGCCAATACCGTTGTACTCCTCAAGGACTATGAACAACGACTCACGGCTTACAACACGGCTACCCAAGAAAGTTACCGCGAATTACGCGAGGAGAAAACCTATTCGTATTATATTGGAAAGTTAGTTGCCCATCGGCCTCCGAACCCATTGAGCATTTTCAATCTGGGATTAGATAAACGGGTAGGAAACAAAATTGATGTGTACCACGCGTTTGTGCCAACGATTTGGGATGCCGAGAAGCACAGGACAGATAACCCCTTTCTCAACCTCTTTACTTCAATTGACATCGCGCTTGTTTTTCAAGGGGTGCTAAGTCTGCTCGCTCTAGTTTTCGCGTATGACGCGCTTGCTGGCGAACGGGAACGCGGGACGCTACGCCTTGTACTGTCGCACCCCATTCAGCGCGGAGATATCCTATTTGCCAAGTACATCAGCGCGATGCTCTGTTTACTTGTGCCCTTGCTGATGAGCCTTCTTTTGTCCATTATCCTGCTGACGACCTCCACTACGATTTCCCTGAACATCGTTGATTTTTTGCGTATTGGTGGGATTGTGCTGACCTCACTTGTGTATGTGTCGCTGTTCTATCTGCTCGGCATGCTCATCTCTGCCGTGACGCGCAGGACCGGGGCCGCGCTTATGCTTTGTATGTTCGTCTGGGGGTTTTTAGTGCTGGTTTATCCAAATCTGATTCTGACCGCTGTTGAAATCACCCCGAAGCCGCACACGCAAGCTTCCGTCTACAATCAAATCAAACAGATGTGGGAAGAATTTGATAGAGAAAATAAGCGGGTTCTCCGCAATGACTCTGTCTTAGGGCCCCTATCGCGTAACGGCGAAGGTTGGGGATTTTACGTGGAAGGCGGTGAATTTACCTGGGGCATGAGTGAAGACAAACCTTCAATATTGCTTTATTTCTACCAAACCGGATTCTACGCTGGAAAAATTGGCGCAGCATCTGAGCCACAGGTACCACTCTTACAGAATTATTACCGCTTTTACAATAGAGAGACTGTTAATACGGTAGAACGCACGTGGCTTGTTCGTAAACCGGCGTTAGAGGCCATCTATATCCAACCCGCAAATCTCGGTCGCACCTTACTGAAATTTTCACCCGTCGGGTTGTATGACGCGGCAACGGAAGCTTGGGCAGGCACCGACTTATCAGGTATCCAAGACTTTTTCAACGCGGTTCAACGTTATCGACAAGCAGTCCTTGACTATTTCGATGACGAAAAGCTATTTGAATCGCGACAGTGGTTTGCCGCCGATCACGGCACTGCTGACTGGGATGCCCTCCCGCAGTTTTCCTTTCAGAGAAGCGGTATAGACATCAATGCAAAGCGAGCGTTACCAGACTTATTCCTACTGTTGATGATTAACCTAATCCTGTTCACAATTATATTTCTGATTTTCGTCAGGAGCGAGGTGTGAAGTAGTTTCCAGTTTCCAGTTTTCAGTTAATACTCCTCTTTTGACTGATTAACGTATAGATGATTCTAAAACCTATCATAGGAGAAGATATGCAGGATTTTAAGAAGTTGCAAGTTTGGCAAAAATCTCATGATTTAACTTTGAGGATATATGAGTTGACATCTCGATTTCCTCGCGAAGAGATGTATGGGCTGACAAACCAAATCCATCGTGCATGTGCATCGATTCCAACAAATATCGCTGAAGGCTGTGGCAGGGGCAGCTCTGCTGACTTTGCGCGTTTCCTTCACATAGCAATGGGTTCAGCGAATGAAACAGAATATCTCATTCTCCTTGCTCGCGACCTCAAGTACCTTGATATAGATCTGTTTGCTGGGTTAATGGACACAATAATTGAGGTGAGGAAGATGCTAACCTCTTTACTACGGAGGCTGAAAACTGTTAACTGTTAACTGGTTACTGGTTCCTTATGTGGCATATCACAAAACGTGAAATCTACGATAATCTCAATAGCCTCCGATTTGCCCTGGCAACTATATTGTTGCTGGCACTCATGGTAACCAATGCCGTTCGGCATCTCCGAGAGCATCCGAAACGGGTACAACGGTATCAGGACGCTGTCACCCAGTCTCTGAATCGCTTAAGGGATCACGCCGACGGTAGTTTCTATAAACTGGCACAACACGGACCGGGAAACCTCTACAAAAAGCCGTCTCCCCTTCACTTCTGTGCGAACGGCGGTGAACTCCTTTTATCAGATATGGTCGAAGTGGAAGAACCCCATGTGTTCGCCACCGATTCAGAAGATAACGTGTTACTCGAAGGTGTTTGGAGCCTGTCCTATCCAGATGCTAACCTCCAGAATAAGAGCGTTGGACCCGACGTTTCACAAGTAGATTGGGCATTCATTATCGGTTACGTTTTGAGTTTGCTGGCACTCTTGTTCACTTTTGATGCCTTCTCCGGTGAACGCGAGCGCGGCACACTCCGATTGATGTTAGCCAATTCGATTCCCCGACACACTATCCTTATCGGTAAATTCTTAGGGGCATTGCTTAGTATTAGTATCCCGTTCACGCTTGCGGTATTGGTAAACCTTTTATTAATTTCGACTGCGAATACTGTTCACCTGACGGCAGAGGCATGGACACGCTTAGGTATCATCTTCTGTCTCGCGCTTTTGTACACGAGTCTGTTTCTGGCGTTAGGACTGTTGGTCTCCACGCGTGTGCAACGGAGCGCGGTGAGTCTGATGGTCCTGCTTCTGACGTGGGTAACTTTTGTTGTTTTTATGCCCAGCACCCTCGCTTCAATTGCCGGTGGTTTTTCACCTACTGTGTCCTTCGATGAATTTTGGAAGCAGCGCAATCCAGTTCAAGAGGATTTATGGGATAAATACGATGAGTGGATATGGTCGGATGAATTGGACGACAGAACGTTAAGGGGGAAAAGTGATTTTTACACTGAGAACGTTGAAAGATCGGAACGTTGGCGCAAAGAGCGACTAAAGTACCAGAGTGCTCAGATGCACCGCGCCCGCGCCATCACCAGCATCTCACCCGCCACACTTCTCCAGCATCTTATTGAAGCGTTTGCTGGTACTGGGTTTGAGCGGCATTTGCAATTTGTGGAGAACACACAACACTACGCTCGACAATTCCGTGAATTCATCGTTGACACGGATAGAGGGGACCCTGAAAGCCTCCATATTATAAACGTTCGTGAAGGCATGTCCCAGAAACCTGTCAGCCCAGCGGCGGTTCCTAAATTTGAAGATACATTCAATCTCAGTAAAGACTTCAATAATAGAGCAGTGGAGATACTGTTGTTGGCTTTGTTTGTTATGGTACTCCTATCCGCAGCGTATCTCGCGTTTGTGCGGGCTGAGGTATAATAGATGTTAATGACACTTATCCGCAGAGAACTCCTTGACAATCTGATGACCTTTCGTTTCGCAGCTGTCCTTATCATCACACTCCTGCTCGTCGTTGCGAATACCGCTGTGTTGATTCAAGATTACGAACAGCGTTTGGAGAGTTACAACGATGCCGTCAAAATGCATGATGCGCAATTGCGGGAGGCACAGACCTATTCCACGATGTACCTGTTTATTGACCGCCCGCCGAACCCATTGAGCATTTTTAATGTCGGATTGGATAAACGTTTGGGCAACCTGAGCGGCATCTGGCACGGATTTGTCCCAACGCTCTGGGATGCTCAGATGCACGGCACCGATAACCCATTTATTGCCTTCTTCTCTTCAATGGATATTGTATTTGTCTTTGAGGTTGTCTTAAGTTTAATGGGGTTGATATTCGCTTACGATGCGATTGCCGGAGAACGTGAACGCGGGACGTTACGCCTCGTGCTCGCACAACCTATTGGACGCGGGGAGATCCTACTTGCGAAATATATCAGTGCGATGGCGTGTCTGTTGGTTCCTCTGATATTGAGTCTACTCTTTGCGCTGCTGTTGTTAACCCGTTCGATTCCACTATCAACTGCTGACTTTCTCCGCATCGCTGGGATTGTGCTTACATCGTTTGCCTATCTGTCATTGTTCTATCTCATTGGCTTGTTAATCTCCGCGACGACGCGTAGAACCAGCACGGCATTGATGTTGGCAATGTTCGTATGGGGATTTCTAATACTCGTGTATCCAAATCTGATTCGGGCAACGGTTAACCCCGGCGGTGATATTCAGGCGCGTACAAAGACAGCAAAGAATCAAATTCAACAGATTGTAGACGAATATGAAAACGAACGACAAAAGTTCCTTGAAAGGGAGGGTGCTGCAGAGGATACGTCTCGGTTCAATGAAGTATTGGGCATTTACACGGATGCACACATAAATCCGGTAACCCTCTCGCCCTATCTCGAAAATATGAGCGAGATTTCGGAAATTTCTCCCGACTTTGAACAGTATGTCCCGATTGCCAAGAGATACTATGCTTATGTTGAACCGTTGGTTGCCGATGCCACGGAACGGGCGTGGTTCATCCAAAAGCAGGCACTTGATGACATTTTCGTTCGACAAGCCGAAATGGATAGAGCGTTGTTGAAACTTTCACCCGTGGGCATCTACGACACCGCAACACAGGCGTGGGTAGGAACTGACCTACTCGGTCTCAGGGATTTTTTCGACGCGGCGCGACGTTACCGGAGGATCCTAATTGATTATTTTTACGCAAAAGACGCGTTTGCTTCACGAGAGTGGTTCGTTGCGGATAAAGGTGCCGTAGACTGGAGCACGCTTCCCGAGTTTAACTTTGAGAGAAGTGATGTCCGGATGAATGCAAAACGGGCATTGCCAGACCTGTTTTTATTGTTAATATGTAACCTCGTACTGTTCACGAGCATCGTTCTTATTTTCATTAGAAGTGAGGTGTAGGATGATGTGGCATATTGCCAAACGTGAAATCTACGACAACCTGAATAGCCTGCGTTTCGCATTAGCAACAGTCCTGCTTCTGGTATTGATGCTAACCAATGCTGTTATGCATTTGCGTGAACATCCGGCGAGGACACAGGCATATCACAACGCCGCTGATGATGCTATAAAGACGTTAGAAGCACGTAGCACCAGTTTATACCGCCTCGCAACAGAAGGCCCCGGAGACCTTCATAAAGCACCTTCACCCCTCCGTTTCTGTGCGGAAGGCGATGAGGCATTTCTACCTAAACATGCCATTGGGCGTAATTTCGTTCGCCACATCGCCAACGCGAGACCCGTTTGGCGAATGGGATACCCGCAAGAGACACCCAATCTGCGGGATATCCGTCCTGATTTCACGACTCTGGATTGGGGGTTCATCGTCGGTTATGTACTGAGTTTTATCGCCATTCTGTTCACTTTTGACGCAATCTCTGGCGAACTGGAACGCGGCACATTGCGGCTGACCTTGGCAAACCCAATTCCACGGCACACGGTATTGATAGGCAAATTTTTAGGGGCATTCATCAGCATTAATATTCCGTTCGCAATTGCAGTGTTGATGAACCTACTCCTCATCTCTACCTCAGAGACAGTCCAACTCAATGCTGAAGCGTGGAGACGTTTAGGCGTTTTGTATGGTATCATTATCCTCTATGTCTGCCTGTTTATCGCCTTGGGACTGCTCGTCTCTGCAGTGGCGCGAGCGAGTGGCGTGAGTCTTGTGGTTCTATTGCTGATTTGGGTAAGTTTTGTAATATTTATGCCGAATACTTTGGCATCTATTGGCAGTCGCACATCGGTCCCGATAGCGCGTATGGAATTTTGGAAGCAGCGCATCCAAATTGCCGATGCGGAACGCGAAGCGTACCAAGATAAATACGGGGACGCACAAACGCCTCCACCGATCCATATCCGTGCCGAGTATGTAATCTCAGAAGCGGAAAGGCATGAACGTTACAATGAGGCATATTTGAAGCAGCAGATTGCGCAGGGAAAACGGGCGCGGGCGATAACCCGTATCTCACCGACAGCGATTGTGCAACACCTCTTTGAATCTTTCGCTGGGACAGGATTTGAACGGCATTTGCAATTTATTGAGAATGTGCAGCGGTATGCTCGTGAATACCGAGAGTTCGTCGTTGATACTGATCGGGCGGATCCGGAGAGTCTTCACGTTATCGGAATTCAAGAAGGTATGTCTCAGAAACCTGTCAGTCCAGAGGCGATACCCAAATTTAAGGATACCCTCAGCCTTAGCAAAGATTTCAATGCAGCAGCGATGGATTTACTGTTGTTGGTGTTGTTCCTTGGTGTGCTTATGTCGGGTGCGTATCTCGTTTTTGTGCAGCTTGAGATTTGAATCGCTTGCTTTTTCAAAATTTTTCGTGTATACTTTAATGATAAGTAAATTTGAAACTTACCAACGAGGGAACAGCAATGAACGACTACACAGGCATTATTACCGTTGAACCGGGCAAACGTAGCGGGCAACCGTGCATTCGGGGCATGCGGATCACCGTTTACGATATTTTTGAATATCTTGCATCGGGTATGACAGTGGCGGAAATTCTTGATGATTTTCCTTATTTAACTGAAACGGACATTCGCGCCTGTTTTGCCTATGCCGCGAATTGGAAAAAATCGCAGACGGTTGTTTATACGGATGAAACTTCTATTCGATCAGAACCTATCGCCGAATCTGGTGAATCTACTGGCGGACCTGTTTCCTAATTCCGCACATGTCCAGGATGCTGGATTAGATGCGTCAGAGGACACCGAGTTATGGGATTACGCCCGGAACAACGACTATCTTATTGTGTCGAAAGATGCAGACTTCAGGCATAGAAGCATTGTTTACGGACCTCCGCCAAAAATAATTTGGATCGGTTTAGGGAATTGTTCAACGAGAACTATCGAAGATAACTTGAGAGATCATTACTCGGATATCCAAACCTTTGCAAGAGATACAAATAGAGGATTATTTGTGCTGTTGTGAGCTGCTTAGCATTTCTATACACATGCCGTCCCTCTGGAGCTGCTTTTTCGATGCGCATTGGCATTGCTCCTTCAGATAGGTCCCGTCACCTATGGCAGCGGTTCGCCTTCGTTGGTAGTGAGTTCTGCATACAGTTCCTGTAACCGAGTTGTTACGGGACCGACACCTTCGTCTCCAATTTTCCTACCATCAACTTCTAAGACAGGACTCAACTCACCCACAGTTCCAGTCGTAAAGACTTCATCCGCGGTGTAGACCTCGGTCAATGAGACGTTCCGCTCCGTTAACGGGATATCTGCGTCGCGAGCGATTTGGATGACGGTACCGCGTGTAATCCCCGGTAGGCAGCTATCGGCGTGTGGTGTCAGCACGTGCCCTCGTTTTATAATAAAGATATTCGTTGCGTTTGTCTCTGAAACGTATCCGTGGATGTCGAGCATAATGGCATCGTCCACACCAGCAACGTTCGCCTCAATCTTGGCAAGGATGTTGTTAATCAGGTTGTTATGATGGATCTTAGAGTCAACACACTGTGGTGGGTTCCGTCGAATCGCTGAGGTAATCAGACGGACACCGCTGCTGGCGTAGATCGGTGGTTTCCACTCGGCGATTACGATTAAAGTCGTGCCGTACTGATTGACGCGAGCATCCATACTGGACGTGACCTTTTTCCCACGGCTGAGCGTTAGACGGATATGCACACCGTCCCGCATGCCGTTGGCTTCGAGCGTCTCGAAGATCGCTTTTTTAACTTCATCGTGCGTTGGAATATTTGCGAATGCCATCGCGTGTGCTGAATCCATGAGTCGATCAAGATGGGCATCCAATGCGAAGATTTTTCCGTTATAGACGCGCAAGCCTTCCCATACGCCGTCTCCGCCTTGAACAAGGCTGTCGAATACAGAGATCTTCGCATCTTCGCGGGGTAGGAGTTCACCGTTGACGTGGATTAATATATTTTCGTTTCTTGGATCGGGTAATTGTGGTTTCATAATTTTTTAGCCGTAGACGTTTCTGCTCGGTTTCCTCCGTTCTCAAAGAATTCGCTATAAATTAATAATATCTCTGGGTAGAAGACTGGAAGGGGTCCATTCTATATTCTTTTTATTGAGGGCAACGAACAAGTTTTACTGATGATTACCCAGGGACCCCTACTTTCGTTTATGTAACTTTTCCAGTTTCTTATAATCCTTACTCAACATAAAAACACAGTTTGTCAAATCAATCATCACTCCTGCTGTCATACCAGTGACCGAGCCAAGTACATGAACGTCCTGACCTTTCTCAAGTTGCTGCAGCTTCGGAAGTTCGTCCTTGTTCATCTCACACGAAACCCGCATGATGCCATCAAGCAATTCGAGGTCAAGAAAATGACTTCCTAATGTTGTGTGCATATCAAAGATTTCGCCGTGAACTACGATAGCATTTCCTTTATACTTTGCATCCGCGGCAAACTCGTTAGTTTTATACTCTTTAATCAGTTTTTTCGCATGCACTGGTTCTATACCTAAGAAAAGCCTCTCTGTAAGACTCAGTTCCTTCAAGATTGGTTCTTTCTTCACAGGTGGTGATTCTTGTTCAAAAGCATCTGGAAAGAAGATACTACCAATAATTCCTACAACAATCATGAGAGCAAAAGAAGAAAGACAACCGACTTTACACCCCTTTTTCATGTATACTCCTTTCTGTAAAAAATTGCGCAAAAACACTTAATACCTATTACGCTATCAACTGAAAAATTTTTATTATATATTGGGAGATTATTCATTACAACCTTAATCATGCGATAATTCAAATTTGTTTCCAGTACTACCATGTATCCCGCACACTTACACCTTCATCTGCGAGATAGGTCTTGATACTCTCAATTGTGAATTCGCCGTAATGTGTGATAGAGGCGACGATTGCAGCATCAGAGTTACTTTCGACAAATACATCCCGTAAGTGCTGTGGGTTTCCCGCGCCGCCAGAGGCGATGACAGGCACAGACACAAGGTCAGCGATGGCACCCGTTAATTCGAGTTCATACCCCGCCTTTGTGCCGTCTGCATCGATGCTATTGACGACGATTTCACCTGCTCCCAGATCCACGCCGCGCGCCGACCATTCCAGCGCATCCCAACCGACCGGTGTCCTTCCGCCGTCTATGTAGATTTCATAACCGCTCGGAATCTGTTCACTTTCCTGAACGCGTTTCACCTGCATGCTCAGCACAACACATTGGCTTCCAAAGGCTCGCGCGCCTTCAGCGATAATATCAGGATTCCGCACGGCACCCGAATCTATACTCACCTTTTCTGCGCCTGCGAGTAGGGCGCGCCGCATGTCCTCAAGCGTCCGCAATCCACCACCCACAGAAAAAGGTATAAAAATTTCAGCAGCGACAGCAGAGACGACATCAATCATTATATCGCGGCGTTCATTGCTCGCCGTGATGTCGTAAAAGACGAGTTCATCGGCACCGCCTTCGTAATAAAATCGCGCCATCTCAACGGGGTCACCGACATCGACATTGCCCTGAAAGGCGATACCTTTCGTGACCTTTCCTGCGCGGACGTCTAAACATGGAATTATCCGTTTTGTTAGCATTTTTTAACTATGTGCTCCTGGGCGGCGTTTCCGTTGGCAACGCCGATGTAAAAACAATAAAAAGCCCGCTCTGGGTTATGAATGGTTTTTTATCAATTGAAATACTGCAAGGACAACGGACGCAGCAGCTCAGACTCAATAGTTTAAAAAAGTCGTTGCTTGAATACATTCAAGATGTCGTCAAATTCAGAGACTTTCAGGAGTTTATACATCCCTGCAAGTGCAATGAGACTCAGCCCTATTGGTGCAAATACGCCGATTAGACGCGGCGCAATGCCCTCTGTGCCGAGCCAATCGCCTTCAATAACGCCATTCGCCAACCAGCAGACAACGCCCATCACCCCTGAGGCGATTAAGATTTTAAGTGTTAGGGGAACAACCCGTTTGAGTCCCAATCGTCCAACCTTTCGTCGTAGTAGTAGCAAGAGAACAGCGCAATTCAGTGTGACAGTTAAGACCGTTGAAAGGACCACAGCACGGGGGTCTAAAAAAAGTTCGCGATAGATAAAGAGATAGTTGAGACAGATGTTAAGGACAACGGCACAGATACTGACGACGACAGGTGCGCGAATATCCTTGTAGGCATAAAAACCGTCTGTAACAATTTTGAGGCTCGAAAACCCGCACAAGCCGAACGCATAAACGAACAGGATCCCAGCAGTTCCAACAGTATCGAATACGTCAGTTTCTCCGCGTTCATACAGGAATCGGCAGATGGGTGCCGATAGCACCATCAACCCGACCGCTGCAGGTATTGTCAGCATAAGCATCAGGCGGAGGGCGTAAGAGAGAGAGTTGCGGAAATTCTCTGTCTCTCCGGTCGTCGCGAACTTGGCAAGCTGCGGAAGTGCGACTGTTGAAATCGCCACACCGAACAGCCCTATCGGGAGATGCACAACGCGGTAGGCGCGGCTAATCCATGTCAACCAAGCAGACCCTGATGTAATAAAGAACGTATTCGTAAATTGGTTCACTTGCACCGCTGCAACTCCTAACACAGCAGGTCCAACAAGATGAATAACTTGCAGGACCCTCGGATCGCGTAGGCTCAACAGCGGACGGTATCGAAAACCGACGCGGTACATAGACGGCACCTGAATTGCGAATTGGGCGATACCGCCGACGAACACCCCCACAGCCATTCCCGTCACTGGATGCATCCCAGCCACGGGAAACAAATAGTAACCCCCTACACCGATGACGAGCGAACTCACGTTAAAGAACGAGGACGCACATGCTGGAATGCCGAACCTCCCTTTGCTGTTCAACAGTCCCATTGCGATTGCTGCCAACGAAACAAAGAGAAGGTAGGGAAACATCAGTTGGGTGAGATAGATTGTTAATTCAACTTTGGTATCAAACCCGTGGTGTGCGGTGGCATCTAACCTTTCGTCGAAATCCTCACGCGCCAATACATCAACAATAGCAGGGGTGAAAGCGATGCCGAGGGCAGCTATACCCGTTAGAACGAGAAACGTTAAATTAAAGACCCGGTTTGCGAGATTCCACGCCGCCTGTTCTCCATCTTCAGCCTCTGTGGCAAGGAAAGTTGTGATAAACGCTTTACTCAAAATGCCTTCGCCAAACAGATCACGCAGAAAGTTTGGTATGCGAAACGCTAAGTAAAAAGCATCTCCACTGAACTTCGATCGGAAATAGTATGCGATCGCTGCTTCGCGTGCGAGTCCTAATATCCGTGACCCCATCACGGCGATACTGACAATTCCAGCGGCATGGGTGACGCTCTGATTCTGGTTGTCTACAGACCTTGTTTCGTTCTCCATTTTTTTATGGTTATCGGTTCTAAAACTTCTCTTGACTTCGTTTCTAATTTAGTGTAAATTTTAGGACGTTGCCAATACAAATTTGATAGACACAAGGAGACACAAAGATGCAGGAAAAACGATATTTTACGCTCGAAGAAGCAAACGCATGTATTCCTGAATTAGTTGATGAGATTTCACAGTTAAGAGCCATCAGAAACCTACTTGCAGGACTACACGCAGAAATCACACCCCTTTTGGAGGTGGTATCTTCTAACGGCGGCAGTAAACACACGCCCGCGCTCCTTAAAGCAACTGCCGATTTTGAGGAAATTTTGGAACGGATTGCGGCGCGAGGTTGCCATTTGAAAGGACTTGACCCCGGATTGGTCGATTTCCCACACCTCCGTGAGGGTAGGGAGGTCTATCTCTGTTGGCGGATCAATGAAAATAAGATCCGCTACTGGCACGAAATCGAGGCTGGGTTTGATGGACGACAGCGGTTGTAGTAGGCTATTCGCTGTTTGCTAATCGCTAATCGCTTTAAAAAAGTGATGTGTCGGTCCGTGCCCTTGTCCGATATCCAATGCGTGTTGAATAGCCCCGGTAATATATGCCTTCGCTGTTTCAATAGCGTCTCTCAAATTTTTGCCGTGTGCGAGTTGCGTCGCGATTGCTGCCGAGTAGGTGCAACCTGTGCCGTGCGTGTTTTCGGTTTCAACCCATTCCGCCTGAAAAAAATCCCATTCCCCGTTGCAATAAAGCACATCAACAGCACTGCTCCCCGTAAGATGCCCACCTTTAACGAGAACGGCGTGACAACCGAGTTCAGCAATTGCTTTTGCGGCATTCTTTGCCTCATCCGTGTTTCGGATGTCCTGCTGTGCGAGCAACTCCGCCTCGTAAATATTCGGTGTAATCACCGTCGCGAGTGGAATCAACGCTGTTTTGAGACTATCTATTGCCTCTGCTTTTAACAGTGGAAATTTGCTTTTAGAGATCATCACGGGATCCACGACGAGGGTTGGTGGCGTATATTCTTTCAACTTCCCCGTAACTGCCTCGACAATGGCTGATGAAGAGAGCATTCCGGTTTTGACGCTGGCTACGTCGAAATCCGTGAAGACGGCATCCAACTGCGCTTCAATCAGCGAAATAGGTAAATCAAACGCGTCGGTCACTGCCACCGTATTCTGTGCTGTAACGGAGGTGATTACGGACATGGCATAGCCGCCGTTGGCTGAAATCGCCTTTATATCCGCTTGTATACCGGCACCGCCACCTGAATCTGAGCCTGCAATTGTCAAAATCTGTTTCATTCTTTTAAACTATTAAATCTGGTCCCCGTTCCATTACATTTCACGGTGGTTTCCTGTTAAGTCTGACCCATTCTGGGCTATGAAAGGTTATTGTCTAAAAAACGTTTCGCCTGTTCTCCTGCGTTTTTGGGAGCCATAACGCCTGACATTATAGCCACTCCGAAGGCTCCTGCTGCTAAACACTCAGCGACTCTCGCCGGTGTAATGCCCCCTAAAGCAAAAACAGGTAATTTAACGCGTCCCGTCAACTTTGCGAGATTTTCCACACCGACTGCGGGACCATAACCCGGCTTGCTCGCTGTCGGATAGATAGGACTATAGGTCAGAAAATCAGCCCCTTCTGCTTCCCGTTTTTTTGCAGCGTCAAGGGAATGCACTGAGCATCCGATATAAAAGTTGTCCTCAGTTCGCGCCTTTACGAAATCCACAGATTCCGCATTTGCTGGTAGGTGAACACCTGCAGCACCCACTTCAAGGGCGATGTGTGCATTTGCGTTGATGAAAAGTTTCGCCTCGTAGTTGTGACACAACGCCGCAATCGGTTGTGCTAATTGAATTAACGCAGTATCGCTTAAATCCTTTTCACGCAACTGGATGGCTTTTACGCCTGCGCCCAGTAATTCCGAGACGATATCGACCAATGGAGTAGGTGCGCACCGGTGTCTGTCCGTAATGGCGTACAATCTGAAGTTAATCATTTATTTTTTAGAAACCCGTCGGAGACGTGCCGCGAACGCCCCATCGACCCCATGTTCGTGTGGAAATGTTTGGACAAAGCCTTGTGGTGTTATTACACTCGGTGGAACATCGGGCAGGAAACGTCGTGCGTTTTCTATGGTGTACATCGGAAAATCTGCCAAAAATCGCTGGATGACTTCCTCGTTTTCCATCGGTTCTATGCTACAGGTGCTGTAGATGAGGATGCCTCCGGGTTTGATGTGTTGTGCGACGTTCTTCAACAAGTTATATTGCATCTCACTGAGGGCACGAATTTGATCAAAGGTCTTGTTCCACCGGATGTCAGGGTGCCGCCGGAGCGTGCCGAACCCGGAACACGGTGCATCGATAAGCACAGCATCTGCCGTTTTAATAAACCCAAGGTCTGCTTGCATCGCGTCCAGCACCCGCGTTTCAACGTTGCTGGCACTGACCCGGCGGCAGTTCTTTTGCAACAACGCTATTTTTTCTGCTGACACATCCACGGCGACAAGTTTTCCAGTATTTCCCATGAGATGGGCGAGATGTGTCGTCTTGCCACCCGGCGCAGCACAGAGGTCCACGATGAACTGAGTGTTTTCTGGTGCAAGAAGATACGGGACCAACATCGCGCTTTCGTCTTGGACATAGATATCCTCTCGACGGAGGATATCCTTCAATGTCTGGTCGCCAGTAGCATCAAAAGCAGTGATGGCACGGTTTTCGAGTACCAAGCCGTCGGGGGCAATTTTGGAGACCTTTGCGGCAATGCCGTTCGTTTCTAAAGATTGACAGACTTCTTCGCGTTGTGTCAGGAGGGAATTTACTCGGAACGCGAGCGGTGCGATCTGGTTGCTTGCGCGGCAGAATGCCAACGTCCAAGAAACGCCGCGGGTCTGCAGCCACCGCTTTACCAGCCACGTCGGATAGGACAATGAAATCGCAATATGTTCGATCGGGTTTGCATCGAGTGGTGGGTAAGCTAACGATGTGCCTTTGCGTTGTACGGAACGAAGGACGGCATTTATAAAGCCTGCGGTCTTCCGTCGGCGAGCAGATTTACGGGGGTGAGGCGTAGCGAGTTGGACGGTCTCATAAATCGCTGCATGTGCGGGTATCCCGTCAAGGTGTAGCAGTTGAAACGCCCCGAGTCGCAAGATATTACGATGCCGAGTGTCTAATTGGAATCGGGGATTGATAAACTGGTTTAGTACCCAATCGAGTTGCCGCTGCCAGCGAATAACACCGTAGACAAGTCCGTTTACGAGCCGACGTTCACGCCCGTCAATTGTATAACGTCCAAAGGCACTATCAACAACAGACGCTATGGATGCACTGGTGTGTGAGAGGGTCATCAGACATTCTAAGGCGACTTTGCGGGCGTTCATATCTCGCGATAACGCGAGGTGCCGCGATCCAAGATCCCGATGCCTCGCGCGTCTCCTTCTTTTCACAGGAATTTATCTAATTAGGAATTACACAACTTTGGCCGTAGCCCGCGCTGTGAGATAGGGATCTCTGAAAAAACACAGGCATTCTGGTGGCACGGCTTGGGAAACCCAACCCCTACAGAGGTTATGCCACAAAAGCATGTTCTGCGTAAGTCCCATCTAACACAACGTCGCAACTATGCTGCTTCTGCCATCAGTATGTGTAACTTACGGATGAGTCTGGACTTTTGACGGTTTGCTGTCCCTTTTTTGATAACACCCTTACCGGCGGCTCTATCCAAGAGACTCACCGTGTTCCTGCACAGTTCCGGTGCGGTTTCAACATTGCCTTCATCCAGAGCGGTCTCCGTCTGTTTAAGCATCGTCCGTAGTGTTGCTTTGCGGTGTCGGTTGCGTATGCGTTTCTTTTCGTCCGCACGCGCATGTTTCTTTGCAGATTGTCTATGCAAAACTGATACTCCTTTTGAGAACTTATCGCCTCGGCAATCTCGCAAACGACCGAGGTATTAAATGTCTTTTACAATGTGTATATTTAATGATACCATAAAATATGGGGTTTGTCTACTTTTTTTATTCCCTGTCAGCGATCAGCAGTCAGCAGAGCGACTTCGTGGTTTGTAGATTTTGTTGTGGAAACCTCGCCAGCAAAGGTGGAACGTTAATGTCCCTATTTTCTTCTGAAATCTCCATTGATTTCTCAGCCAAAAAGGGGTAAAATATTTAGAAATTAAAAGGAGATTACTTTGATGAAATTGCTACTGCCTTTGTTAGTTTTTGCAATCGGCATCGGAGCCTACGCCGCTGTAGCGGCACCTTCAGATGCCCCTGACACACCCCCATGGAAACCTATAGGAAAATACACACACCCCGATATCCAAGAAAGTTCCGGCATTGTTACAAGCCAGCAGTTTGAAGGTGTCTATTGGACTCTCAACGACTCTGGCAACCCTGCGACACTTTACGCGACAAAATTAAATGGTGAATTAATTCAAGAGATCGCTGTACAGGGTTCAAAAAACTTTGACTGGGAAGCACTCGGTATCGACGCAGAAAACCGACTCTGGATTGGTGAAATTGGCAATAATAGTAGATTACGACAAGATTTAAAGGTGGTCATGGTTGCAGAGCCTGACCCGTTCAATGACACAGAAGTCGAGGTTATCGCAAGCTATCCGTATCGGTATCCGAATGAAAATGTCGATGCGGAAGGACTCTTTATTACCGGAGGCATTCCTTATATTGTCTCTAAAGAGCGGGAGCGGGCTGTGCTTTACCGATTTCCGACCCTGAAACCTGACGTGAAACAGGTTCTGGAGCGTGTTGGTGAATTCGCTGAAGCGAAATTTATAACAGGTGCGGGGTTATCTGAAGACGGGACGCGGCTTGCTGTTTGCACTTACGACGCGCTCTGGGTATATCAGGGTACATCGGATAACTTAGCGCAGCTGATTCAAGGCGCACCGCGGCACTTATCGCACGATTTTAGTGGGGAAGCCGTCTGCTTTGACGGTTCCGATCTCGTCCTAACGAACGAGGGGCGCGACCTCTATCGTCTACCACAATTTTGGTACGAGAAAGCGTTACCGCTGCCTCCTAAAGACACACAATCAATAGCCATGGGCCAGGGAAAAGAATATAGTTTAGAGGCTGAGATAGAAACATACCGCGCAGGAGGGATAGACATAGGTGGGAGCCATACTGTACTAACAGAGGTAATTGCTGAAGCAGAACCTTCCTTAACGGTTCCCATTGAAGTCCTACACGCAGATATTTACAGAATTAATGTGGTGTTAACGCGTGGACCGGAATACGGGCGGGTTAAACTCCGTGCAAACGGCACTGTGGTTGGGGCTTCCTACGATTGCTATGCAGCTGAACCGATCGCCGGTACATTGGTTTCGTTTGGGGCGGCTCAGCTGAACGCTGGAACGAACCACATCGAGTTTGGCATCGTCGGAAAGGCAGATGGGGCGACGGGCTACAAAGTCGGTATCGATTCCTATCAGGTGCTCCACGCTTCACCACTTGTTAAACACTACATGATATTGGGTCCATTTCCCAAGACAGATGTTGAGACGATCGACAAAACGCTGGCTCCTGGAAGTCGATTGGATCTGACTGGAGCCTACACAGATATGCATGGCAGAGCGATCCAGTGGCGGGAAGCAGCTGCAGTGGGAGACGGTTTCCTCAATTTAGGTACAAATCTTGGTTTTGAGTCGTCAGCGGTTGGATACGCGCTGGTATACGTCCACGCGCCAGAAGCGACTGATTCTGTGTTATTGCTCGGCAGCGATGATGGTGCGACTGTCTGGTTGAACGGTTCTGAAATCTACCGAATCGACACTAACCGGCCTCCGCTACCGGACGAAGATTCCGTTCCGTGCCGGCTCAATGCCGGTTGGAACGAAGTTTTGTGTAAGGTCAGTCAAGAGGGTTGGGGCTGGGGGCTCTACTTACGGTTTACGGATGTAGATGGGGTTCTTAAGTATAATATTCACCCAGAGGAATAAAGAACAGATGTGGAAAAGGGCGAGGTACAGGGACCTCGCCCAACATTGTTAGTCGGTGGCAAGTTAGGAACCTCGCCAGCAAAGATAGATGTTTTAAACCTGCTCGACGCTTAAGGTTGCCGGTTCGCCGTTGAGTTTCTGCGCGACGGTAAATGCGTTTCCACTCGGAGACTCGACAACGGTTGTTGTCAGTGTCTCCTGCAGAATGTAATCCCGATGCGCCTGAAACGCTTCTTCGACAAGCAATGACGGTGTTTCGAGACTGAGTTTAATCCGGTCTGAAACGTTGAAATCGGCATCTTTGCGCATGTTCTGGATTTTGTTGACGAGTTCGCGTGCTAAGCCTTCAAGCGTCAACTCGTGTGTCAGTTCCGTTGACAATGCGACGAATTTCCTCGCATCTACCTCCACGAAGAAACCCTCTCGATTCTGCGTCTGCACGTCGATGTCTGACTGCTCAAGGGTGTACGTTTCCCCGGCTGCTTCAATCTGTAAGCTGCCGTTGGTTTCCAGTTCCGTCTTCAGTTGCATCGTATCTGCGGTAGCGAGTGCCTTCGCGACGGCTTGCACGCCTTTGCCGTACTTCGGTCCTAACACCCTAAAGTTCGGCTTGAGTGTGACCTGTGCGAATGCATCCAGATTTTCTACGAAGGCAATCGCCTTGACATTGAGTTCATCGTGAATGAGTTCAGACAAACGGTTAACAGTCTCTTTTTCTCCATCAGAAAGTCCCCCAAGCGTGAACTCAGCAAGCGGTTGACGCGTTTTAATGCCTGACTTGTTGCGTGCAGCGTGCCCCATGCTGATGACCTCGCGTGTGAACGCCATATCGGTTTCGAGTTGTGCGTCTTTCAACGCAGTATCTGCAAGCGGATACTCGGCAAGATGGACACTCAGTGGTGCATCAGGATCAAGCGAGCAGACGAGGTTTCGGTAGAGTTCATCCGACAGAAAAGGCGTAAACGGCGCGGCGAGTTTCGCGACGGTTACAAGCACCTCATAAAGGGTGGCGTAGGCAGCCTGCTTGTCGGGTCCGGCTTCCGCACCCCAGAAACGGTCACGAGAACGACGGACGTACCAGTTACTGAGGTCGTCCACAAATCCCTCAATGGCGCGCGGTGCGTTCGTGAGATGGTAATTCTCCATGCTGTCGCGCACACTGTCAATGAGGGTATGGAGGCGTGATAGGATCCATTTGTCCATAATAGCACGTTCCCCGGCTGGTGGTGCATCTTGCCAAGGAGAGCGAGGTTGGGAAACCCCACCAGCAATTTCTAAGTTGGCATACATAACGAAGAAACCGTAGACGTTGTGAAGGGTTCCCATGAACTTTTTCAAGGCTTCGTCAATACCGTCGAGTTTGAAAGCGCGTGGTGTCCACGGTGTGGTTGCGGTGAACATATACCAGCGCATTGCATCTGCGCCCTGCTTGTCGAGAATTGTCCACGGATCTACTGTGTTCCCGCGACTCTTACTCATCTTTTGGCCGTCGGGTCCCATAATGAGTTCAAGACAGAGGCAGTTTTTGTAAGCCGGTTTATCGTAGAGGAGTGTACCGGTCGCCAAGAGGCTATAGAACCAACCGCGAGTCTGATCGATGGCTTCGGAGATGAAATCGGCAGGATATGCCTCTTCCAGCATTTCTTTATTTTCAAAGGGATAGTGCCACTGTGCCGTGTGTGCGCATCCCGAATCGAACCAACAATCAATCACATCTTGCACGCGATGCATTGTGCCGCTGCACTTGTTACAAGCGAGGACAACGTCGTCCACATAGGGACGGTGGAGTTCAACATCATCTGGAACGTCGGTGCCGAGTTCTTTGAGTTCGGCGATACTACCGACGCAGTGCTGGTGTCCACAGTCATCGCAGATCCAGACGGGTAAGGGTGTTCCCCAATAACGTTCTCGACTTAATCCCCAGTCGATGTTGTTTTCCAACCAGTTGCCGAACCGTCCGTCCTTGATGTGTTCTGGATACCAGTTAATCTCTTGATTGTGCTGGTGCATCTGATCTCGGATAGCAGTCGTTCGGATAAACCACGATTCGCGTGCGTAGTAGAGCAGCGGGTTATCACACCGCCAACAGAACGGATATTGGTGGGTATATTCGGCAGCCTTGAACAACAAGCCGCGTCCGTCTAAATTTTCGATGATTTGCGGGTCTGCGTCTTTAACATATTCGCCTGCCCAAGGTTCTTTAACCTCTGGAACGAATTTTCCATCGGCACCGACTAATTGCACGAGTGGCATGTTGTGCTTCTGTCCGATCTCAAAGTCATCTTGTCCGAAAGCGGGTGCGATATGGACCAAGCCGCTCCCCTCTGTCGTGGTTACGAAATCGGCTGTGACGATGTAGTGGGCTTTTTCTGGGTGCTGTCCACTGTCAAACAACGGTTCGTATTCCCAGTTGCAAAGATCAGTGCCTTTATAGTTCTCAACGACTTTCCAACCCCCCATGCCCCCCTTATCAAGGGGGGTGAGTTCATCTTTCCAACCCCCCGTGCCCCCCTTATCAAGGGGGGTGAGTTCATCTTTCCAACCCTCCGTGCCCCCCTTACCAAGGGGGGTGAGTTCATCTTTCCAACCCCCCGTGCCCCTCTTATCAAGGGGGGTGAGTTCATCACCGAATAAACTCGGTATACACTCTTTTGCGAGGATGAGGTGTTCCCCGTTATGTTCAACAGCGACGTAATCGTAATTCTCACCGACAGCGACAGCAACGTTAGATGGCAACGTCCATGGGGTCGTCGTCCAGACGAGCAAATAGGTATTCTCCCTATTTTTCAATGGGAAGCGGACGAAGATTGATGGGTCGGCGACCTCTTGATAGCCGAGTGCGACTTCGTGACTCGCCAAGGTTGTGCCGCACCGATAGCAGTAGGGTTGTACCTTATGTCCCTGATATAGGAGTTCCTTATCCCACGCTTGTCGGAGGACCCACCAGACGCTTTCGATGTAGTCGTTTGACAGCGTGATATAGGCATCGTCGAGATTGACCCAGTACGCAATGCGTTCTGTCATCCGTTGCCAATCCTGCTTATATTGGAACACGTTCTCTTTACATTTTTCGATGAAGTTTTGAACGCCGTAAGCCTCGAGTTCGGCTTTGTTTCTAATATTGAGTTGCTTTTCGACCTGATATTCAACAGGGAGCCCGTGTGTGTCCCAGCCTGCTTTACGATGGACGTAATGTCCTGTCATCGTTTTGTAGCGGCAAACGGCATCCTTCATGACGCGTGCGAGGACGTGATGGACACCTGGGGGTGCGTTTGCAAACGGGGGTCCTTCTAAGAAGACGAAGGGAGGCGCGTCCTTGCGGACCTCCATACTCTTCTGAAAGATGTCGTTTTCACGCCAAAACGCCAAGGTCTGTTTTTCCTTCTCAGCAAACGTGAATTGCGGTGATACCTCTTGAAACATGTGAATTCCCTCATATAGCCTTAATCTGTAGATCAAGGACTTTGGTCTGCTATCTCCGTTAAAAAAGAAAACGCCCCACCGAAATTGTCCGTTTCAGTGATGGGCGTCCGAATAAAAACTGTGTATCTGCTCGTGATTAGCCCACCACAGCACGACGGATAGCAATAATAATGGATATGGCGCGCGAACCTACGACAGCACGCAGGCTATCTTGATGTAGGGCTTTGGAGCGCAGAGGTTTCCTATATTGCGAGGTCAGTGTGGTAAGCGATTTTTTGTCCATGTTTGTTTGCACAACGTAATATTGATGTAAACGTGTACTTATTAAGTATGATACAATATTCTACGCGGGATGTCAAGTATTTTTTTCCGTTATCTAAGGAAGAGCGAGGTTAGGAATGCACGTCGCATGAATCAACGGTATGAATGCCGTATGGGCTTCCAAATCAACGGTATGAAGCCCGTGTGGGCTTCACCGGGGTCGAGTACGCCGCAAAACCTCACCTACCTAAGAGAGCGTGGATAGGTGTTGTTTAAAAACGCCGCGTCATTTCCAGACTCCAAAACCGGGGTTCGTTGACGTAACCCGTCAGATTGTTGAAATCAATGCCGCCGGTAGGGGATGTATCGTTGAGGATGTTGCGTCCAATAAGTGCTACCTCTATGTCAGCATAAGGCAATAGACAGGCGAGACGGATGCCACCTTGTAAGAGCAAGTCATCGGCAAATTCTACAGATTCGTAGAGAAAGAATCGTACTCGGCTACGATATGCCCAGTCTGTGGAAGCAATGAAGCGTATTCCTCCGGGCAGATCGAGAAGGTAGTGGAGCGTTATATCTGCAATCCAACCGGGTGCTTGGGGTAGACTGTTGCCGTTGATGGAATAGGTATTCTCAGCAGCGGCAGGCGGGTCCAGCACTGTACACGGCGCCCCGCAGCCCTGTATCGCTAAATTCGGATCGTTAATACGGGTCTGGTTGTAACTGAGTCCTGCTGAAACCTCCAGTGATGTGATTGGGGAGAAACTCAACTCTGCCTCAACGCCTCGCCCAATAGTGCCTTCGGCGTTCACCAGTCGATTGAAATTTGCCTCTCCACCGACTGCGGTGAGTTGCTGATCTTGCATGAAGTATTGGAACGCCCCCATATTTAGGTGTAACCGTTGCTGCCATAGCCGTAACTTTGTGCCGCCTTCAATGGAGAGAATAGTCTCCGTATCCGCCATTGTGACGGTATCGCCAAACAGCAAACGTCCCTGGATGCTCGGTGCGCGAAATCCGCGTGCGGCGCGCAGATAGGTCTGGGCGTTAGGTGAAATGTTATAACGGAGACTGAGATCGCCACTCCACACTGTGTCTTGTGGGTTCTGATGGATAGGACCGAGTGGACCTGCTCCAATAGGTGATATATCTCGCCATGCTGTATAGTCCTTCATATCGTGAGAGAGTCGTAAACCGGCACCCAATTCCAAATCCTCAAGCCATTGGAAAGTTATTGCTCCAAACGCTGCTTGTGCTGTAGCTGTTTGTTCTTGGCGTATCGATCCGTCCAAGGTGCCGCCTGCCAACGTATTGTAGTTGAAATCCTCCATCTCTACAAACTCATGAAAATAGTAGACCCCGAATTGGTAGACGAGGCGGCGCGCTGCTGGGCTCATGAAGCGGACTTCTTGGCTAAACTGGCGGAGTGTGGGAATACCGGACGCAGTTTCAGACGGAAAAGGAATCTCGCCCGGACCGCTCGGTGGACTGAACACTGCACCGTATCCGCCGTCTATATCCCCGCGTGAGAAGTTGGTCAACCGTTCCAATCCTGTGAGCGAAATTAGTTGGAAGTTTCCAATATCGTAGCGAACTTCAGCGGTTAATCCCTGTGTTCTCAGTATCTGCTCATTGCGTCCGTCATGTGCGATGCGGTCGCGGGCAAAATCCTGAACCAGTCCTGTTTCACCTTTTGACAAGATATTGGCGCGAAACAGGCGTGCCGTGCCGTCAAGGTCACGCGCATGGAACTTAAGCCACGCTTCGAGTTTGGGTATAGGTGTCCAGAGTAATTGCAAACGTCCAGCCAAGTCCCGATGTCCTCCGAGGGCATTGTCTTCACCGGTATGCTCGTTATCAACCCAGTCGTCCCGCCACTGTGCAAGGAGTGAGAGCCTCGCGGAAAGCACGGATGGAACGAGTGGACCCGATACGGCTCCCTCAAAATTGCTGCTATTGAATTGTCCGTAACTCAGTCGTCCGTATCCGTCTAACGTCTGCGTCGGACGTGCGGATTCAAATTTCACGATACCAGCGGGTGTATTGCGTCCGAACAGTGTGCCTTGTGGTCCCCGTAGTACCTCTATCCGATCCAAGTCAAAAGCCGGAAAGCCTTTTAGCAGGGCGTTTTCAAGAACAACGCCGTCGTAGAGAACTGACACGGGTTGTGAGGCGTTGAGGTCAAAGTCGTTATTACCGAGACCGCGGATAAAAAAGCGCGGAAAGATACGTCCGAAGGAGGATTCTATTTGTAGACTGGGGGTGCGGTTGGACAAAAAACGGACATCCATGCCCGATGAACGTAAAATATCGGATTTCTCGCCTCGGATTGTGGAAACGGAGAGCGGGACTTCAAAAGACCGTTGTTCACGCTTGCGAGCGGTAACGACGACCTCTTCAAGCCTAATAACATCTTCACCCGTTTCCTCATCGGCGATGACTGTTAGCGGTATAGATAGCATCGCTAAGAAAATGAAAGCCCAAAACTGTTTACCAAAATTCATATTGCCTCTCAGATTAGATGTGATGAGTTGTGTATAAAATAGGGATGTGGTAGGGAATTCCTACCTAATATCCAATGCACAATCAATATTGTAACATACTGGTATCTGAAAAGCAATCAGCAGTCAGGGGTTAGCAAAGAGGCGCGACTGAGAGGTTATTCCTACAGGAAGATAATGTTCTCGAAAATATAGACGTGAATATAATTTTAACTTAACGCTATATTTTTCAGCGATCCGTCTTAAAAATGTTACACTAAAGTTACACCCGTGTACCATTTGGTGTGTTGCCAATAACGTTAGAGAACCCAGTCGCTGTAAGGGTTCGTTGATGTTTAATTTCTGATTTTTTCTTGTGTAAAAAAAAGCAATTTTGCCAAAAGTGTAACATTTTTCATTGTTTTGAAGGTCGCATGGGACTGTCGTAAAAGGGACAATTAAGCATAATCTGTGAATGCGTGAAGATGGCGTTGTTTTTGGGTTTTTCATTTTGGCGTATTACCTTATTATAGAATTACTTTTATAGTATAACATATATAATCAGAGTATGCAAATTTATTTTTATTTTTTTTAGGGGATTGTTAATGGCGATTGGTGATTAGCGGTCGGTGCCCGTGGGTTGATGTACAAATATTTCCTGAATACACTTCAGGGCTGTTTATGGTAAACATTAGAATTAATTGGACAGCCTCAAAGAATACGCAACCCCCCTAACAAATCAACGGTATGAATGCCTTAATGGCATTCCCCGCCCTTATCAAGGGGAATTGGAAACTTTGGTTTCCATCGAAAAGTGTCTGTTTATTTTTCAGGTTACATTCTTGTTCGGGAAAAGTGTGCTATCCCGAATAAATTCGGGCGTCCAGAAGCAGAAGTCCTTCACATATGTAAACTTATCTCTTAAAACTAAATAGCCCTGGAATACACTTTACGTCTCCTTAAATGTCGTGTATAATTGTTGTATAGTAGATTACGGAATTATTTATACACTTTGCATCGGCGAGGTTAGGAAACCTTGAAGAAATCCGCAGAAATACCCAAGCAAAAACACCTCCAGCAAAAACCCTACAAGGAAGTGGAGGCGTGTATTTATTTTCGGAATTCACTATAAAACCAAGGCAGTACTGGAGTTTCCTTACAAATTCAGAAGGATCACTTATGAAAAAGCGGAGACGTAAATCACGCCAGCAGCGGGGTTTGACGCAACAGAAGAAACCTAAATCACTTCAGCGGATTGCCTCCAGAGCTTTACACGCATGTGTTTCACTTTCGGAAATAGAACAGACCGGACGCCGGAGGGGTAAATTCGCGAAAGGGGCTAAGGTCGCAGCGGGGAGCGGGTTCTTTGTGGCACCGCATCTGATTGCTACAAACATCCATTGTGTTGTCGGCACAACGTGGGTTTTAAGGTTGCCTTTGAGGCGTACGCGGCAGCCATAGACGATTTTGATAGTGCCATCAAACTCGATCCGGGTTTTGCGCATGCCTATCACCAGCGCGGGCTTGCAAAGCAGGAAATCGGACAGCAACACGCAGCAGCAGCGGATTTTCGGAAGGCGAAGCAACTGGATCCGGATGTGGAGAAATGAATGGCAATTGTCTGAACTGTGATTTTTGTGATTCTGTTATTGGTAGTCCCTATGTTTACTGCTTGCGGAGTGCCTCGATTGGTGTAAGTGAGGATGCCTTTAGTGCTGGATATAGACCGAAGGCAATGCCAATGATCGCCGATACCGATATAGAAATCAGGATCCATTGCCAGGAAATAACAGCTGGCCATTCAGGAACAATTTTAACAATTTTGACAGCAAGGAGTGCCATCCCTTCACCGGTGAGAATACCCAACCCAACGCCGATTGCACCACCGACGGCACACATGAGCACCGACTCTATGAGGAACTGCAGTAGAATATCCAATCGTTTGGCACCGAGTGCCATCCGAAGTCCAATTTCACGCGTGCGTTCGGTAACAGCAACGAGCATCATGTTCATAATCCCGATCCCGCCGACGAGTAGCGAGAAACCGGCGATGCTCCCTAAGGCAATTTTTATGATTCTGCTAATTTTATCTAACTGCGCCATACCTTTATGCATCTCAAAGATGTAGATGAAGTCGTCTTGATTTTTATGCCGCTTTCGGAGGACAGATTTTACCTCTTCAACCGCATCAGGAACATCCTTGACGCTATGTGCATGGACTGTGATATTCTGAATCTCATCGGTGCCAATGAAGCGTTTTTGGCTGGTTGATATAGGGATAAAGGCAAGGCTGTCAAAACTGACCCCGAACCGGAGATTTGTCCCTCTCGGCACAAATGTTCCAACGACCGTGAAGCGTTCCGTGTATCGCCTTCCATCTTTTTTTATTCCAAACCGGTTGTGATAGTCGCTGTCTCGTGCGATTTTAATTTCTTGTCCGAGAGGGGATTTATTACCGAACAAGGCGGTTGCGACCTCGTCTCCAAGCACACAGACTCTTGATGCGTTTCTGACATCTTCATCTGTAATAAAACGTCCCTCTTTAACGTTCCAGTCCATTACGGTTATGTAGTTAGCATCTACACCGTTCCAACCTGCCCGGGTTTCAGTGCCGCCTGAAGCTTGGATGAGCACACCGCCCCAATTCCACATCTGCGGTGTGGCTGCACTCACGGATGGACATTCTGCCTCAATTGCTAACACATCACCATATTTCAGGTATTCATTGTGTCGAATACGGACCAGTCGGTTGTTTACGCGCTTGTGCCGAGATCGAAGCACAAAGAACTGATTTGCCCCACCTAATTTTTGTACGTCTTGCCGGACAATCTCCTTGGCACCATCACCGATGGCTATCATCGCCAATACGGAAGCGATGCCGATGATAATACCAAGCATTGTCAATAATGAACGCATCTTGTTGCTACGAATCGCAGAAATTCCGATAGATATCGCTTCGACTATGCGCATTTCATCCTCCAAATTTTTGTGAATCTGTATTTTTCGATTCCCGATTAGGTAATTTAATTTATGTATATTACAGAGATGTGTATTCGATATCAGAACCTTAAATCTGACGGAAAAAAATTCTCTTTCTTCTTGCTGTTATGGATACAATTTAAGCGTGAAAAGATTGTCTTAATTTTAGATCGGTAGAGGTTTAGGGTATTTTATGAAGTTCGATATTTGAAAATAATTGAGATAACGGATTTTGAAGGGAAGACCGGCGAGGTATGAAAACTGCTTTACACGCCCCTAAATTGTGTGTATAATTAAACCTAAAAAAACGGAGTATATTTTTCTATGGAACTTTATGAAGCCGTCAGTCCACTGGACTTTCGATACTATGGCAGTGATCCGGATTTTATGAAACGGTTATTGCCTTACGTCTCTGAAGCAGGATATGTTACGTATCAGGCACAAGTGGAGGCGGCACTGGTACGGACCTTGGCAAACTATGGTGTCTGCTCGTCAGGGATCGCTGATGAGGTGGAAGCGGCGGTTGATCTTGTAACGGCGGAAGAGGTCTACGAAGAACAGTCCCGCATTCGACACAATATCCGTTCGCTCGTTAATGTGATTCGTCGGAAGATTAGTCCCGAAGCGCGCCCCTACGTTCATCTGTTTGCGACTTCTGCGGACATCTTGGATACGGCAACTTCCTTGCGGTTTAAGGCATTAACAGAAAATGTGATTATTCCTGATCTGGTTGCGCTGGAACAACAACTCATCGCACTGGCGCGTGAACATGCGGAAACGGTGCAAATCGGTAGGACACACGGACAACACGCTGAACCGACAACGTTCGGTTATTCATTGGCACTTTATGTGAGTCGTCTGGGTACTCGGATTGAGAAGATTCACGAGGCGGGTCAAAATCTTCGTGGGCAATTCTCAGGAGCAGTCGGTGCGTTTAACGGTCTCACGCTCATCCATGAACATCCAGAACGGATTGAGGCGGATTTTCTCGCACTGCTCGGTTTGAAACCGTCCGATACACACACCTCAACGCAATGTGTGGAACCCGAGTTTATCTCGGACTTGGCATATCACGTCACGGCGGCGTATACGGTGCTTGCGAACTTCGCGGACGATATGCGGCACCTCTATCGTACCGAAATCGCTGAGGTCGGCAGGAAATATAATCCGCAGTTGGTGGGTTCATCGACAATGCCCCATAAAGTGAATCCAGAGGCTTATGAAAATATCAAGAGTTTGTGGAAGGCGTTCGTGCCGCGTATGCAGACGGTTTTCATGGATAGCATTTTGGAACATCAACGGGATCTGACGAATTCGGCATCAAGTCGCTTTTTGACGGAACTGTTTACGGCGTTTGATTATGCGATCTATCGGCTTCGGCGTGCCTTGGACGAGATGGATGTGAAGGCGGATAACATGCTACGTAACCTCGCGCTGAGCGCGGAGGATACGATCGCGGAGCCTATCTATCTATTGATGGCGTATTACGGGTTTCCTGATGCATACGACCATACCCGAAAGCTCATCGGACAGGTGCATGAAACAGGAAAAAGCCTGACGGCCCTACTATGGGAAGATGAGACGTTTCGTCCGTTCCTTGATAAGTTGACAGAGCCGCAGCGTGAGGCACTCCGAGATCCGACGAATTATATCGGTGCTTCGGTACGGCGGACTTACGCGACGTGTGATGAATGGGAAGAACGGATTGCTGAAATGGTTGTTGGTTAAGACCTGGAACACCTGACCTCTTATCAAGGGGGAATGGAGAAAACTTTAGAATTCACTCAACCCCCCTAACCCCCCTTATCAAGGGGGAATGGGGAATAGCGGTGATAAGGCGATGTTTTTGATACTCATTCGGCGGGAATTGCTTGCCAATCTTATGACGTTTCGGTTTGTCGTTGCGCTGGTCGTCACGCTGTTGCTGGTTGTTGCCAACACTGTTGTCCTGATTGCTGATTACGAACGCCGCCTAACGAGTTACAATACTGCTGTAAAACATAACTCTCAGGAGATTCCAAAAGCGAAGACCTATTCGGATGTGGAAGGAAAAATCCGAGTGGACCGCCCGCCTAACCCGTTGAGCATTTTCAATGCGGGGTTGGATCGACGGCTTGGGAATTCTATCCATGTTCGGCATACCCTTGTGCCGACGCTCTGGGATACGCAATCACACAGCGCGGATAACCCGTTCCTTAACCTTTTTTCCAGCGTTGATTTGGTTTTAATTTTTCAGGTTATCCTCAGTCTACTGGCACTGCTTTTTGCGCACGATGCTATCGCTGGGGAACGGGAAGCGGGTACGCTTCGGTTGACCATGACGAACCCAGTCAGCCGTCCCTTTATTCTGTTAGCAAAGTATACCAGTGCGATGACGTGTCTGATCCTGCCGTTAGTCATGAGTTTGCTGTTCGCCCTGATCTTATTTTCTGTATCTGGGTCAATCTTGCTGAGTGCGGACGATTGGCTCCGGATTGGCGGCATTTTGCTAATTTCAATCATCTATCTCTCCGCTTTCTATCTGATAGGATTGCTAATCTCCACGCTCACTCGCCGGACTGCGACCGCCTTGATGGTAGCAATGGTGATATGGAGTACCTTGGTTTTAATCTATCCAAGCCTCATTGTCTTTGCTGTCAATCGGGTTTGGGACCCATCTTCTCGATTGGAAGCGGCTTTTGGTGAAATTGAGCAGGTTTGGGAGAGGTTTGAGAGAGAGGAGGCAAATTATCTGAAAAACGACCAATTCGAGGGTGAAAATACGGACTTCAATGTGAATGCTCCAGGTCATTGGGGGTTCGCACACATCTCTGATTCGACGACACTCAAGTACTTTAAAGCAGAAAACCGCTATTGGTCGCGTATCAATCCAGAGTCAGAACCACAGATTCCTCATCTCAAAGCTTACTTTCAATTTGTAGAACCACAACGGATTCGCGCAGCAGAAAGAACGTGGCGAGTTCGTCAAAAAGCTCTGGATCAGGTTTACGTTGGTAAAGCAAATGTGACGAAAAATCTGATGCGACTCTCGCCGGCGGCGATGTATGATTTTGCAACCGAGGCATGGGCAGGAACAGATTTCCATAGTATTAAAGATTTTATCGTAGCAGTCCAGCGATACCGGCAAACGCTGATCGACTATTTCTACGATAAGGCAGCTTTTTCTTCGCGGCAATGGTTCGCTGCTGACCAGGGAATCGTCAATTGGAGTGATCTCCCCCAATTTTCTTATCAGCGGGGAGATATATCAGTCAGCACCAGACACACCAGCGGGGATATTGCTTGTTTGCTGCTCATCAATGTTCTGCTGTTCATGACGACGTTTCTCATCTTCGTGCGTCAGGAGGTGTAAAATGATTTGGCATCTCACAAGACGCGAACTCTATGACCATCTGAATAGCCTACGATTTGCCTTTACAGCGGTACTGCTGCTCATATTGATGATTGTCAACGCAATTGGATACCTCGGCGAACACAAAGCAGCATCGACGGTCTATGAAAAAAAAGTCTCAGCCTCTTTAGATAAAATAAGATCAAACGCGGACAACCTGTATAATCTGGTTAGAGAGGGCCCCGGCATTCTCTACAAAAAACCTTCCTCTCTCTCCTTTTGTATAAGCAGTGGTGAAGCATTTATACCCGAATCTGCTCAGGGCGTTCCGGATGGCTGGAGCATAACAACTTCTGATGGTTTTTTAGCAGTCGGTGCAATATGGCGAATGGAATATCCACAATCCAACCCAACGCTATGGGACATCATGCCGGATTACACGAATGTTGATTGGGGAGATATAATCTCTATAGTATTGAGTTTAGTTGCGATTCTATTCACTTTCGATGCGATTTCTTCAGAGCAGGAACGCGGTACATTACGACTGACCCTATCTAACAGCATTTCACGTGGCACCGTGTTGGTAAGTAAGTTTTTTGCGGCACTGCTAACGATCAGTATCTCTTTTTTACTTGCTGCATTAATTAACCTGTTTCTCCTTTACACTTCAGGAAGTATCGTATTGGGATCAAGCGAGTGGTTGCGATTAGGAGCGGTTGCTTTTATTGCCTTTGTTTTTTTGTCAATTTTCCTCGCGCTGGGGCTGCTCATATCTTCTCGTGTGAGCAACTCGTCGACGAGCCTTACGATTCTTTTACTGATTTGGACTGTTTGGGTGGTCCTACTACCCTCTACGCTGGGCGCGCTTACCAGCGGTCTACAGCCGACGATGACCAGTGAAGAATTTGATGACCGTGTTCAAAATCTGTTTGATAATCTTGATGCAAAATACGATCGCCGTCAGCGTTTCAGTAAGATGCCTTCACGAAAGATTCCAGCATCCGAAGGGACGTTATTGTGGTCAAAATACATCAAGGAAGAAGCGGAAAATAGCGAGAGGTTGAATGAAGCACACGTGAACGCTCAGATTGCCCAGATTCAACTTGCGAGATCTATAACGCGTGTATCTCCAGCGTCAAGCGTCCGTTACGCCATAGAATCGCTTGCTGGCACGGGTTTTACGAGGCACGTCCAATTTTTAGCTCAGGTACGTCGATACGCCGATGAATTTAGAGCGTTTCTCATCGAAACTGATCTTGCTGATCCGGAAAGTCCACATGCAATCGGTCCGAAGGAAGGCACCTCAGAAAAACCGGTAGACTTTGCGTCAATTCCGAAATTTGAAGACCGTATCAGTTTCAGGGGTGCCTATACCGCTGCAGTTACAGATATTCTGTTATTATTGCTGTTTTTCGCGGTGTTGTTCGCAGGTGCGTTCCTTTCGTTTCTTCGTGTTGATGTTTAGTGGGATCTGTCGGGATTGGGAAATAATCAACGGTATGAATGCCTTATGGCATTCCCCGTCCTACAACAAAACCGAGAACTATTAAACCATGTTTGATATTACCTATTTAGGACGACGGTGTTTCCGTTTTATCAGACGCTATCCGCGCACGTTCACGATAATTGGCTTTCTACTCATCTTTTGTATCGGTATTCGGGTCGGACAGACGGTTCGGTTCAGCAGCGTAACGGATTATTTCCGCTCCTTTGTGGACCGTGAACGGAGCGATGTGACGAAATCGGTCGCACAAGGAATTACCCATCGTCAGATATTAGACAAAGGTGTACTGACGAACATCTTGGTAGTCTCGCCGGATGCTGTTGATATACGTCCGTATCGAGCGTTGAGTGCGGGGATTGGGACGGAATCGTTGGTGTCGCTTGCGCGGCGGCACAAGGCATTGGCTGCAATAAATGGTGGTTTCTTTGAGATGGCGGGAACGTTTCGGGGTGAGTCTGTCGGTGCGTTGAAAATTGACGGTGAATGGGTGAGTGAACCGGAGCAAGGTAGAGCGGTGATTGGACTCCGAACTATTGATGGAAACATTGAAGCGTACATTGACCGGATTTCTCTCCGACAGGAATTGGTGTTGCCGAGTGGTGAAACATTGCCAATTGACGGGACAAATCGGAGTCGTGGTAGGAATGAGTTAGTAATTTACCGTCCACACTTTCACGTTGTGACGTTGACGACCCCTGATGGTGTGGAAGTTGTTGTAAGGGAGGGCGAAGTGAGGGGTGTTCGGGATAGAGAGGGGAGCTCGCGCATTCCTGCTGACGGTTATGTTCTATCGGCAAGTGGTAGGAGGGGCAGGGATCTACTGGCACATATCGCAGAAGGTGATGCGGTTCAGATTCGTGAGACAATCATCCCGGAACGCGTCGGGGATAGCAATTTGTGGGCAAGTTTCACGCATATCATTGGTGGGGGTCCGTTGCTACTCCAAGACGGGATGGCACCCGTTACGAAAGCGTACGAGCGTGAAGGATTTGATCAGGCGTTCCACAGTTTTTGGCATCCACGCACGGCACTCGGTAAAAAGGCAGATGGGACGCTGCTGTTTGTGACGATAACGGCAGCGGCAGCAGGTGTCCGACGCGGTGTTAAGTTACCACGACTTGCGGAGCTCTTTTTGGAATGGGGTGCGACGGACGCGCTTAATCTTGACGGCGGCAATTCATCCATGTTAGTGATTCGAGACGAAGTTGTGAGTGTTAAGACGGAAGATACCGAGTCTGCGAAGTCGGGTGACAGACCGGCACTGCGAAGGGCGGGGGCAGAGAGAAACACGAGAGCTGCTCGTGGTAACCGTCGAATTCGTCCGATGCCGAGACAGCAGGGACGCGCGATTTCGGATGCTATCTTGATTTTTTCACGGTTTTAGGTTATAATGCAGAGTAGGAATACCTTTGAATGTAATAGACCGTTGCCTATGCGCATTGGGACAGGAGGCGAAGAAGTTATGTTGAACAAAAGCAATCTCCCTAAACCTATCGAAAAATTGGATGTAAATAACAAACAGCGGAATCTTATATCCAGCGTGGCATCAAAACAGACTTCACTGTCGCGGCGTTCCTTTTTAAAGGGCTCGGTTGGGCTTGCTGCCTCTGCGCTTGCGGCGGGTGGATTAATTCTGCCTGCGGAGGCACAATGGGGTTTCCGAGAATATATTCCTTATGATGCGGCACGAGATGTTCATTACGGCACGCGATATGGGATAATTGAGCACCACTATCCTGAGATGAATCCGACGGGTGAGAAATTCACGTTTGTGCGACTTAAGTATCCGGGTGGCGATTGGTACACGAACATCGTTAACTATTACCGGTGGCAATCGGATTTGAAGTTTACGGAGATTCTCGCTGAAAATACGACAATCGATGTTGAGGTGCGTGAGAATCCACAATATGTTGACATTGACGATGAGGGGTTATTCGCCTATCCGTTCCTATATATGACCGGACACAGGGGGATTAACCTTTCCACAGAACAGGTGCGAAAACTGAGGGATTATTTTGAACGGGGTGGTTTTCTCCACGTCGAAGATTGTGATGCGCGCCTTAATAACTATCGCGGTGGGTTGCGTCCGTATATCTATGAGATGGTTCGGCAGGTTTATCCAGAAAAGCAGTTGGAACGGTTGGATATGAGCCATCCGATTTATCGGACGCTCTATGATCACGATGAATATCTCGGTGGCGACAAACGCATTCCAGATATATCCGACTATGACGAAGCGATTATGGATGACGATCGCGTGGTTATCTATTTTTGTCCGAGCGATCTGAATTGTGCGTGGGAAGGTAGACCGTGTGAACCGGGTGGCGAGGAACAACGGACGTGGGCATTTAAACAGGGCATGAATGTTGTTGCATACGCGTTAACGCGATAATGGGTGTTGGCTGTCAGTCGTCAGCAGTCAGGGGTTGTTATCGGAGAAGCACATTTTTACAACGCGTCTCATGGAAGAAACCCCCTAAATCCCCCTTATCAGGGGGACTTGTGTTATATTTTCTCAGAAAAACTTTTTTCAGACATACGTAAATTGGTATCTATGAGACAGGCTCTATGGAGGATTGGCGCGGTTAGGGAACCGCGCCTACCTGTTTTTAAGAAACGTGCCTGTGATTTGGAATTATTTTTTTATAGATGTACGAAAAGTTTTTCGCGGAGGTGTTCGTAAGCGAGATTCGCACCGGCGATGTTGCTGGAAGCGGGCCCTATTTGAAGTTGCGCGATTGTGCCGGAACCGAATAGGTTTTCAACAGGATAAAGTTGTAAATCCGTATCAAGGCGTGGCAATCCATGGACAAGTGGGACTTGGTGCTGTGCTATTAACTCCTTCAAAAACCCGTAGCGGCACAGATTGAATTGATAGCCGGTTGCGAGAATAACACGCGAGACATTCAAAATATCCCCACGATTTGTGCTAACGCGTAGGGACGGGGGAACCCCGCTCCTATAGGTGCCTTTTTCCACTGAAACAATATTTTGGATACGGGTCTCTAGATAAATCTTGATGTTTGTGGCATCCGTTAAGGCTTCCATAATATCAGGTGTAATGCTCCCTTCTCCCCTATTCTGCTGAATTACTTCATAACGCTGCTGAAAATCCGTCTCATCTGCGAACTCAGCAAGTGCCTTAGGACCCAACCACACCGGCGGAAAATCGAACTGCTCCGTCTTTAGCGACTTCCGAGCAATGAGTGCTACGCTATGTCCGCGTTCGCTGAGACTTTTTGCGAGCGTCCCTGCCGTTAGTCCACCCCCGACGATAACAAAAGATTCTTCACCGTCTTGTCTGTCCTGATCCTCTATATTAAATTCGGAGGCGTGCAATATTCTGTGGGGATATTGGCACTGCCATTGGTCGAACTCTGGTGGTAGATAGGTGCAATCATCAGCACCAATCGCCAGAATAACACAACGGCTCCGAAATCCATCGCTGTCTTTTGAGATTAAGCGGAATGGAAATTTGCCAGCCCCTTTGTCCCACCGTAATTTTGTAACATCAAACTGATGATAGATTCGATGTTGCGCAAGTTCAGCAAGCGTGTCGCTACAGAAGTCCCAAAAGAGTTGTGTGGAGGGTTGGGAATAGGGCGGTGCTAACTCAGTTGTTCGGTTGTGGTGTTCGGCGTATTCGACGATACCGAGTGCATCAGGGGTAATATGATGGACAGCTGGAGAACGGAGAAACGTCATGCCTTGGCGTTCTGTTTTACGCCGCCATTGGGTGAGCGGTCGCGGGTGTCGATCAACGATGGCGAGATGTGTCGCTGCTGTCGGCACTTCGCGGAGGAGTCGAATAGCGATGGATATGCCGTGTATGCCGCCGCCGATGATGGTAATGGGGATATTGCGATGGGCTAAAGGGTTGTTGGCAACCCCCCTTGATCCCCCCTTATCAGGGGGGTAGGACTTTTGGTTCTCGGTTGATCCCCCCTTATCAGGGGGGTAGGACTTTTGGTTCTCGGTTGATCCCCCCTTATCAGGGGGGTAGGACTTTTGGTTCTCGGTGTTAGAAGGAACATCCATAAGCATCAGACGTTAGAAGCTGGAGCTAAAAACCCCTCCTACAAAGTAGATAGGACCCTTAATCGGTATTCGGTTGCGGTATGTGTACGTTTTTGAGTGCGAAGGTTTGTGCGGAGAATGCATCGGTGGCGCGATAACGGTTGTACCGGTATTGGACGACTCCAACCGATGGGGCGACCCAATAGATTGCGGGTGGACTAATTAAAAAAATCGATGGATCTTCGCTATCTGCGTAAGTTACCTCTTCTTGAACAATATAAGTCGAGTAGCTGCCCGCGGGAACGGTAATCGGTACATTTTTCTCTACGACATAACGTGTAACACTGACGTGTGTCCCGGCGGTTTTCTCAAAAACAGTCCACTGCTTCCCAACTTCGAGTGGGAAATCCCAAAGCCGACGCGGTGGAAAGTGTTTGGCGTGAAACACGGGATTTTCGACGGGAAGGTAGATATCAAAAGCAGATTCTATCAGTGCATCTGAGGTCTTGAAAAAGTAAGTCGCTAATACCGGAAACGGAAATACGTCGTAAAAGTCGGTGTCCAATCGGAAGTAATACGCATTCGCTGCCAAGTGATCCACAGTGTCAAGTGTCAATTCGTTTGGATCTTCAGTTGTAATTGCACTGACAGTCATCTGCCGATGCGTTGTTCCACTGATATCGCGCGTGCCTTCGACTCGGAGTGTGAATTCCTGATTAGTGTCAACGTTGAGATAGGTCCATGCGGAACCTGTAGCCGTTGGGAAGTCGATGGCACGGAAACCTGTTGAATCAGGGGGTGGGAGCGTGGTTTCGCCGTGTGGGTCAACGAGTCCTTCATCGCCACAACTCGCGAGAAACAGTAAAATAAAAATAATGAAATGACGATATAATGTTTTTATCATGACTGCCTTTTGGTTTTATAGTAAGGTGCGAAAATATGTGTGCCTGCAAACTAAAAGTTTGCCCTACAAAAGAGGCTTAACCGATAACTATTTCACCACACAGAATTTGCCGGTGCTTTGGTGGCCATTTCCATCGGTCGCTCGGAAGAAGTAGAGTCCGGTGCAGACCATTTCGCCGCGTGCGTTTGTGCAATCCCACTGCGAAGCGTTGTTTAGTACTTTAATTAAATTTCCCGAAGCGTCGTAGATTTCGACGGTTAAGCCCTTCGGGTAGAAGGTTAGATGTGTACCTTGTCCGGCGTGAAGCGGGTTTGGTGCGACTGTGACATTTTGATTCGTATGACTGGCGATGTAGCTGAAGGTCTGTCCTTGCCAGATTTGGGTGCCAGTTACACCAGCGGGTGTCTGTCCACGAATTTTATAGAGATAGATACCAGTCGGTGGGAATCCATGAGTCTGGAGCGTTCCACGCCACTTTGTTTCGGTGGCTTGCGTCAAAAAGACGGTATATCCATTTCTGTCAGGCCCCTCCACCGTCAGGGCAGGTGCGCTCTGTAAGGGGTGCGTGCTTTGCACTTCAACATGCCACTCACCCGTGCCGTGTGGTTGTGTGTTAATAAAGAAAGCCGGGGCACCGCTTGTTGCATCCACGCTTGGAACGATGCTGTCTGCCACGATGCTCGGTGTACCCATAAGTCCCATAGCGTCAACAGGTACAACGGCGTAGTAGTAGTGTAGACTATTCGGATCAAAGAATTCACTGTTGACATCAATACCCTCAAAGACGGTTGTGTCCTCAAAGCGTGTTTGTGTGGCATCCACGCGTCCGACAACGGTTATATCGTCGTCTGGGATGCCGTTATTGTCTCGGTCGGCAGCACCGAAGACTTCATCAGAATTTTGAAAGGATTGCGGGACATCTGTCTCGCTCTGTAGCGTATAGCGTTTTCGGACAACTGCGACTTCTCGAATATCAGTCGGATCTTCGATATGCCACGTCACGAGGGGGCCGTTAGTCCCTTGAGAGACCTGGGCGTTTGACAGTCTTCCCGCCGGAGGTGCGCCTGCGATATAACTGATAGAGCCGCCGAAACTTCCACCGGGAATTATGACGCGTTCGACATCAGGATGCATATTAATGAGAACGAGGGTAATCTCCTGAATGTCGCCGCCGAAATCCTCGAATGTCATCTGCGCTTCCTGAGAACGTTGATAGGTGAATGCCTCTCTGATTTCAGTCGTGCCGTTGCGTTTTTTAACAATGAATTTGGCAGCCCATCCACGCAAGCCTGTGCCGTTGTGTCGTTGGAGTTCGCTCCGAATGTCATCCTGATCTTCAAGGGGTAGGCGGCGGAGGTCTACCGGGGCGAGGTCTGCGCCATCAATTTTGATTGCGAATTGGGGCGTAGTTCCTGACGGCCGGAAAACGATATACCGCGCTGAAAAATGCTCAGGCATCGATTCCGAATCAAAATCGGTGCGGACTGGATAGTTGGTGTGAACATCGTTGGGATGAATGGCGACTGGTGGAAAACGGTGGGCGTTTTTGTAGCCCTTTATCTGAGTGGTTGTATTGGCGCGGGTATGCGTAAAATAGTTCCATACAGTGAAGGTCTTGAACGCCTCGGCGAGGGTTGTGCCGTTATCGATAAAGACATCGTAGAAATTCCCCATTTCCCGATAACTCCCGTCGGTGGTGTTTCCATAAAACTGTCGGACGATATCGTAGCCGAACCGTTCAGCCATATAGAGCGTCCAGATAACGGATCCGTATTCGTGGTCGCCGATGCGGCTTTCAAGAGAGATATCGGGTATTAGAAACCAACGCCGGAGCTGATGGATATAGTAGTTATAGGCGTTGGTCTCGTTGGGTTCATCTGGATCGGGGAGGGTATCGCCATCATCAATTTCCCCACCATCATAGGTTATTACTTCTATCCACGTTGCGGAGGCTTCCATAAACCACGTCGGCATATAGGCGTTGTATCCGAACTGGATTCCGTGCAGGAACTCATGAGTGCAGGTTGTTTCCAAATAGCGAAGCCCTTCCATCTTTCCGACGTAATCGTAGATACGGGAGTTAATCATGAAATAGGGGGCAACGGTCAATGCGGTGGATAGTACGCGCCCTTCAAACCAGTCGGCAGTTGTGATACCAAGGGCAGGGAAGGTAAAGATATAGACATCATATTTATGATTGCCGCCGTTCTGTGCCGCCCAAAAGTCAATATAGGGGATTTTGAATCCCATCAGGTCAATTTGGATGTGATAGGCGCGTTCCATTGCATCGGCACACCGATCGACATAATCGGGGACCCCGTTGCGTGGGTGAAAATCTTCAAGCGGTGGTGCGTGTGGTCCGGTGCGCGTGTAGTGGAACCTGAAGTGTGGTGTGTTGAAGTGTTCTGAGAGTTGGATCTCACCGAAGAAACTACCCGGGAGTCCGGGACGCAGAAAAATAGGTTTGAGTTCCTGTTGATATATTGATGGTAAGTTGCGCCAATTTTTCGCGAGAGTGACAAAACTATCGGTTGCGCATTCTGTTATTTCATCTGCGGTATATCTCGGTTTGAGATTTTTGAATTTCCGTGCGGTCTGGATTGCGCTTTGGAGTTCAGGATCTGGTGGCAGGGCGTGTACAACGGATACGGACGCTATAAAGAGTGCGATGATAACGATACGTGATAATTTCATATTTTTTAATGGTTATTGGTTGTTGGTTATAAGTTTAAGAGGTTTCGTCGTACCAACAACCGAGAATCCCGAAGACTGTTATTATTTTTGACAACCGCTTAAGCAAAATGGGTCGGTTTTCCGTCAAGGCTGACGTGGTTAGTCTCTTTCCAATATGTCTCTACGCCTTCTTCGCCTTTCTTTTCTGCCCACGTGTTTAGATACTCTCTTTCACCGACATAGTCATAAAGCGGAACAGCAAAACCGCAAGAGGTCTGCACGAGATCGACGTTGAGGTCAAAGATTTGCCGTGCGCCGGGCAGTGACGGCAGTAGCGGAGAGAGTTGTTGCCATTCGGCATCATCTTTGTGGATCGTCTTCGCTGTGCCGTAGATTCGCAGAATTAAGGGGTCATCTTCAAAAGCGGTGAACATAATTGTCATTCTGGGGTTTTCCTGAACGTGTGCGGCGGTTTCGTTGCCGCTGCCTGTTACGTTTAACCAGATCACGCGGTTCGGACCAACGACGCGTAAGGAGTCCATCCCCTTTGGAGATAGGTTGATTCTGCTGTCGGCTGTTGCGGTTGCGACGAAAAAGATTTTTTGGTTTTCGATGAATTCTTGCAGCTTTTGAGGGATTTCAGTGTATAACTTTGCCATAGTGTTAAACCTCTTCATTTTTAGGCAAGCGGCCAGATATTATAGTAGAGTTTACAATTAATGAGACATTATGCAGAGGGCTAGGAAACCTTGAAGAAATCCGCAGAAACACCCAAGCAAAGACACCAAGCAAAAACCCCCTACGACGCGTGGCGTCCTTCCAAGGTTGTTAAAAATGTCTTTTTAATGTAATCTTTACTATATATGCCATATATCCAGCCGCCTATACGAACGATTTAGCGCGCTTTGATAGCTCCCCATGTAGCAGCGAGTTTTCCTGCGGGTTCAACATCAAAGGCGATTTGGTAATTCTCTTTAACCTCTGCCTTATCCAGGACACGGTGGTAAACGGCAACATCGTCGATTTCGCCTTCAAAATAGAAGGGTTTAATGAAGGCGTTGCGGTCGTGTCCGACTGCAACGACGACGTGGCTGCGTGTGTCGCGACTGTTTATCTTTCCATCCGCCTCGGCATCAAGTTCACCATTGAGGTAGAGGTACTTTTTATCGCTATCACCATCGGCGACAAAGGTGACATGCGTCCATTCTCCGGCTTCGACAGCAGTTGTCGTTTTGAAGACCCCGAACCCATCGCCATTTCTCTGGGTTTGTATCGTGCCATCCGCCAAGAGTTCGAGCCAAGAGTCGCCCCCGCCTTGTGGATCATCGTCCCAGATGATGACTTTCGGACCGTCGGGAAGAGCGACAGGTTTAATCCACATTGCGTAGGTAAGATTCTGTCCGGTAGTGGCGGGCCCCATAACGACATAATCTTCTTCGCCGTTGAAACTGAGTGCCTCTCCCACAACGCCTTCTACGATTTTGGGGGCCCCTTTAATCTCTCCATCGTTTTCACCGAGGGCATCTTTGGCTACGTCAGCGTTCGTATCGCTCTCATCAAAAGTCCAATGCCCTCCCAACCCGTCTTCAATGGATTGGGCATACCCTGTGTGTGTGTACGCCGACGCGAAGATTATGATAACGGCGCAGATAAGTGTAAGGCATAGATCGAATTTCATAGTCCACCTCCTGGGTGTCCAACCCATGATGTGTAATGCATTCTCTCGGTAGGAGCATAATGCTCGCTGCTTCCATCCGACACTGATGTATATTATATATCGTTTTGGGTGTATATGCAAGGGAAATGGTATAGGGCTGTCAGCGGTCAGGAATCAGCAGTCGGTGATTGTTTGGGGTATTGAAATGATTTGTATACCGAAAAGGTTCGGTAGCGTCAGGAAAGACCGGCGTGGTTAGAGAAATGGTCGGGATTTTGAGCCGTTCTACTGGTTTTTGAGGGTTGCCCATGTGGTTGCCAATTTACCTGCGGGTTCAACGGTTTGGGGTTCGGCACCCTCAACGTCAGCAACGAATTCGCCTTCGTAGAGACGGATATGATCAAGCCAGACATCCACTTTTTGTTCGCCCATGATTATGCCAGCGCGTGTACTCACATCGTCTGCTGTCATTTTGAATGTGATGAAAAATTCCTTCCACGTTTCAGACAGATTGATTGTCTGTCGAGCATATTCATTCCAAGGTGCACCTTGATGCAGAATACGCATTACAACAGTTCTCGGTTTTTCGCTTTTCGCCCACAAGCTGTAAGTATAGGTCGTACCTTTCTCCAGCGTGAAGGGTTGCTGATAGAATTGGATGTGCCATAGCGCGCCCGCTTTGCTAATTTTGACATAAGCGACTTTTTTCCCGACGATGGGTTCCGCCTTTCTACCTTCGGTTTGGAAGAGTGCGGTTGCATCGGGATGTGTCCAATGGTGCCACCCATCAAGGTTGAGGTCGAAATCGCCGTTTTTAAGGATATTTTCGGGGGGTTTGGCATACGCGTCGGTTATGAAGCCGAAGCACATTATTGAGAAAAACAGACAGGAAATAGAAATAGGAACTCGATTCACTGTATTCATCTTGCCCTCCAAGTTTCTGGAAGCGGCGGTTTGTTGCGTTAGTTTTCAAGGGTTTATGGCATTGGAAAAGAGAAAAGGGCAGGTAGAATACCTGCCCTGAGAGGATTCCCGGCGACGACCTACTTTCCCACGGGGTCGCCCCCGAAGTATCATCAGCGCTGAAGGGCTTAACTACCGTGTTCGGGATGGGTACGGGTGGACCCCCTTCGCTATAGCCACCGGAAAAATTATTTGTATAACTCAGTATCAACATGCTCAAGGCACAACCTAAGAGGAAACCGTGCTACATGTAGCCGAGCCGTTACAAGAATATTTGACAATTGCATAAGGGTGAAAGGTGTCGGTAGAAGAATAAGGAATTATCAAGCCCTCGGCTTATTAGTACCAGTTAGCTGAGCCGCTCACACGGCGTACACACCTGGCCTATCAACCTTCTTATCTCGAAGGAGCCTTACCAACTTAACGTTGTGGGATATCTTATCTTGAGGATGGTTTCACGCTTAGATGCTTTCAGCGTTTCTCCGTTCTGCACATAGCTACCCAGCGGTGCCACTGGCGTGACAACTGGTTCACTAGAGGTACATCCACCCCGGTCTTCTCATACTAGGGGCAGCGTCTCTCAAATATCCTACGCCCATACCAGATAGGGACCGAACTGTCTTACGACGTTCTAAACCCAGCTCGCGTGCCACTTTAATCGGCGGACAGCCGAACCCTTGGGACCTGCTGCAGCCCCAGGATGTGACGAGCCGACATCGAGGTGCCGAACCGCATCGTCGCTGTGAGCGCTCGGATGCGACTAGCCTGTTATCCCCGGAGTACCTTTTATCCATTGAGTCACGGCCTTTCCACACAGCACCGTAAGATCACTAAGCCCTGCTTTCGCATCTGCTCGACGTGTCCGTCTCGCAGTTAAGCTCCCTTGTGCCTTTACACTCTACGCGCGGTTTCCAATCGCGCTGAGGGAACCTTAGGGTGCCTCCGTTACATTTTAGGAGGCGACCGTCCCAGTCAAACTACCCACCTGACACTGTCCTCGACGCGGATTCACGTGTCAGAGTTAGAATTTCAATGCAACAAGAGTGGTATTTCAAGGACGACTCCACTGAAGCTAGCGCCCCAGTTTCGCGGTCTCCCACCTATGCTACACATGCAGCATTAAAACCCAATATCAAGCTATAGTAAAGGTTCACGGGGTCTTTCCGTCTTGGTATGGGTAACCGGCATCTTCACCGGTATTACAATTTCGCCGAGTCTCTCGCCGAGACAGTGCCCATGTCGTTACGCCATTCGTGCAGGTCGGAACTTACCCGACAAGGAATTTCGCTACCTTAGGACCGTTATAGTTACGGCCGCCGTTTACCAGAGCTTCAGTTCGGAGCGTCCGGTTACCCTTAACTCCTCACCTTAACTTTTTGGCACCGGGCAGGCGTCAGTCCCTATACATCATCTTACGATTTAGCAGAGACCTGTGTTTTTAGTAAACAGTCGCATGGGCCATTTCACTGCGGCTTCTTTCAATATCACTATGTACTCGAAGCACCCCTTCTCCCGAAGTTACGGGGTAATTTTGCCGAGTTCCTTAGCGAGAGTTCTCTCGAGCGCCTTAGGATTCTCTCCTCGCCTACCTGTGTCGGTTTGCGGTACGGTCACCATGAGTTGTCAACTCGAGGTTCTTTTCTTGGCAGACAGCGGGGACAGTTTGCATCCTTACGGAATCCTGTTCACCCTGGGGAGTGTGTTGCACCGGATTTACCTGGTGCCCTCCGACGGGCTTAACCCAGCGTCCATCAGCTGGTAGTCCTTAATGTCTGCGTCGCCCCTAGTTTCATCCGTGTCATGGTGGTGCAGGAATATTAGGCCTGCTTCCCATCGCCTACGCCTTTCGGCCTCGGCTTAGGATCCGACTAACCCTGAGAGGAATTGCCTTGCTCAGGAATCCTTAGGCTTTCGGCGAACAAGCTTCTAACTTGTTTTATCGCTACTCATGCCGGCATAATCACTTCTAATTCGTCCAGAGCGTCTCACGATTCTCCTTCAGTCCTACTATAGAACGCTCCCCTACCACGCCCCTTACGGGACATCCATAGCTTCGGTAGCGCGCTTAGCCCCGGAAATCTTCGGTGCAAAGTCGCTCAACCAGTGAGTTATTACACACTCTTTAAATGATTGCCACTTCTACGCCAACATCCTGGCTGTCTCAGCAACAAAACATCCTTTACCACTTAGCGCGCATTTAGGGACCTTAGCTGATGGTCTGGGCTGTTTCCCTTTCGTCAATAGAGCTTATCCCCTACTGACTGACTCCTATGCTTAAGACAATAGCATTCGCAGTTTAACTGGAGTTGCTAACCTGGTGGGGCCGCGAGTCCAATTAGAGCTCTACCGCCACTGCCGAACACATAAGGCTAGCCCTAAAGCTATTTCGGGGAGAACCAGCTATCACCAGGTTTGATTAGCCTTTCACTCCGATCCACGGGTCATCCCCCAATTTTTCAGCATTGGTGGGTTCAGGCCTCCACACACTTTTACGTGTGCTTCACCTTGCCTATGGATAGATCACCTGGTTTCGGGTCTACTCCATGCAACTGTTCGCCCTATTCAGACTCGCTTTCGCTGCGACTCCACATCAAAGATGTTTAATCTTGCTACACAGAGTAAGTCACCGGCTCATTATGCAAAAGGCACGCGGTCATGCGTATCACTTTCGTGACTTAGCACTACCACAGATTGTAGGCTATACGGTTTCAGGGACTTTTCACTTCCCTAATGGGGGAACTTTTCACCACTTCCTTCACAGTACTTCGTTCACTATCGGTCGCCAGGGAGTATTTAGCCTTAGGAGGTGGTCCTCCTGGATTCCTACAGGTTTGCCTATCCCGTAGTACTTGGGGTACCCGTTAAGAAGTTCGCCACCGCTTTCGCTCACGGGACTTTTACCCGCTCCGGTTGCTCTTTCCAGAGGCATTAAGCTAGCGGCACGGTCACTTCCGGCGTGTCTGAACCCACACCCAACGAACCCCGCAACACCCGGCATACAACGCGTTCAGGCTTGAACATATACCGGGTTTGGGCTGTTCCCTTTTCGCTCGCCGCTACTGGGGGAATCGAGGTTTTCTTTCTTTTCCTCAGGGTACTGAGATGTTTCACTTCTCCTGGTTTTCCCTCGTGTAAACACGAGTAGCAGGGATTAACCTGCTCGGTTGCCCGATTCGGGAATCTCCGGATCACAGCCTATTAAGCGGCTCCCCGAAGCTTATCGCAGCCTGTCACGCCCTTCATCGTCTCCTGGCACCAAGGCATCCACCGTAAGCCCTTAGTAGCTTGATAAGGTGATATTATTCTACCGATTTACCCTTCATTATTACTATGCAATTGTCAAAGAACGCCGCCTATTTTTATTAGGCGATGGAGATGAGCGGAGTTGAACCGCTGACCTACTGCGTGCAAAGCAGTTGCTCTCCCAGCTGAGCTACACCCCCACGTGGCATGCTTTTAAGTATACCACAATCAGAATATCAATGTCAAATTTATTTTCAAAAAATCGACCAAGGGAGGATTTGCACCTCGCCTTCGGTTTTTACCGATGCTCCTACTTTGAGCGGTTGGTCCACAAGAGCGTATTAAGTATACTACAAAAATCTGTGAATGTCAAATTTATTTTTTAGAAATTTTCCACAAAGGTAGATTTTGCTGAATTGCCACTCACACGATAGAGTTTAAGTATACCACAAAGTTGCCAACGATGTCAAATTTATTTTACCGAATGTGAAGTATACTATTAGAAACAATTTTCGTTAAATTAAATTTGATTTTGCGACACAGATTTTAATGATAACACACTATCGAGAGAATGTCAAATTTATTTTTATTGTCAGTAGGGTTATTTAGTTTTCGGTTTTGATTTCGATTTTCGTTTACATAAGTTAACGTTTTTTCCGCAATGTCGCGAGCACAGCGTGCTTCCACAGAAGAAAATACACACATATATAAAGTGAATATGTAAAACTATGGTAAACCTTAGAATTAATTGGACCCTATGGATTCAACTCAACCCCCCTAACAAATCAACGGTATGAATGCCTTAATGGCATTCCCCGCCCTTATCAGGGGGGAATTGAAACTTTGGTTTCCATCGAAAAGTGTCTTTTTATTATTCAGGTTTACCATAAATGCCCCTATATTGTCAGTAGTCGGGGTTCACAAGATTAGGAAATCAGCAGTTGGGATTCGGAAAAAATCAACGGTATGAATGCCGTATGGCATTCCCCGCCTCCTACAAGTGAACCGAGTAACTTCAAATGTCGCTGCCGAATAGATTGATTTTTCAATGCTAAATAGGGTAGTATAAAAAATAAGGGGTACAGAATTTATTACAGCAGGAGAAATTTTAGTAATGCCACAAAAACTTTTTTATTTTACGCTGATACTTTTCAGTCTGTTCGCCATAAACATAGCAAGTGCCGGAGATATCGCCTTTACCTCTGATCGGGCGGGAAATCTTGACATCTATACCATAGATACAAACGGCGAACATCTCATCAACCTAACGGAACACGCGGCTGATGACTATTCGCCGACATGGTCGCCGGATGGACGCTTTATCGCTTATGTCTCAGAGCGGGACGGGAATCCAGAGATTTATGTAATAGAACTCAGTACAAAAGAACAACGCCGTCTAACAAATCACAAGGCAACCGATCTGGATCCAGCCTGGTCCCCGGATGGCAGCACAATTGCTTTCGCCTCTAACTTAGGACGCGACCACGCGGCGGATACAGACATCTACACGATGGATATAAATGGGAAGAAGGTCCAGAAGCTCACAAGCAAAGGTGGTCACAACTCAAACCCAACATGGTCCCCAGATGGAGAATGGATCGCGTTCCGCTCGACGCTTGACGGTATTGGTGGTATACACGTGATGACGGCTGAGGGTGAAAAACAGGAGGCACTGACGCAAGTATCGGCTACACATCCAGCATGGGCACCTAACGGGAAAGAGATTTGTTTTTCCAGTGAGGTACTTGGGGGTGTGGCAACGTCAACGTTGTTCACAGTAGATACAGACGGGAAAAACGTTCAAAAATTGACGGATGGGACGCTTACGAGTGAAGATCCGTCATGGGCACCTGATGGACAGTCAATTGTCTTCGTATCTATTGCGGATGGAGATCTTTACGTTATCAAAATAGCGGGTGGTGAACCGCGTCAATTGACGGATAATTTAGGTTTGGATTTTTCGCCTGAATGGGCACCGACGGCGTTTTCTGTTGCGCCGGGATCAAACATGCGGCTGATGCAGTGGGGGGTGTTGAAACGATCAACACACATGGAAAACCATAGTCAGTAGATTTTGCAAAGTTATTGTATGCAGCAAAGCGGCGAGGAGGGATTTGTTTAATTTCCTCCCAACGGTGGATCTTGATCCCGATTGTCGGCGTTTCCGAGCCAGAGTTTAATGCCGGGACTACTGGCGACGCGTCGTTGACCCACTGCTGCGTTGATGACGATGGTATAGGGAAGTGTTTGCTGTGTACCGGCGAAAGGATTGCGACGCAACTGATTGCCACCGGCACCAGTGGTAATAATATTCGGCACAAGCGTCAAGGTTGCCTCGGTCTGATTCCTTCGGAGAACGGTTGTCCGTCGCTGGAGTCGCACACCTAAGGGTAGACCGACAGCAGTGAGGTTCAGGTTCTGTCGATTTCCACGCCGTCGGGTAACTTTGACGGTGATGTCAATAGATCCATCGGGTGTAACGACGACTTCTAAGGGTTCTGTGGAGACCTCGGAATTTCCATCTGTACCTAAGGTTGTAGAGAGAATAATCGGAGCTGTTTCCGTAATACTGACGACGACGTTTTTCCGCTGAACGGTCTGATCGTTGTTCTGAATGCGATAGACTTCAACGGGCATTGCGGCACGTTGGTATTCGTTACCGGTAGTTGTTGTAACGGAGCCGACGATTTGAACGACGCGGTGTGTCAATTCGGCATCGGGTGCGGCGGTCAGCGTTATGTATCCTTGCGTGACACCTGTGCTGGAGAGAATCGCGCCCTCACTTGCGGTGATGCCCAGCGGCAAGTTTTCAACAGAGAGTCGTATTGGCTCCGTAAATCCGACGCGCCGCTGGAGTGTAACTTCCAATAGGAGGGTTCCGCCGCGTCCGACATTCGGGTTATCGGGTGTCACAGAGATAGCGAAATCAGGCGTTGTTGGACGGACATCGAGATGATAGACGTATCCGGCACCGCCGTTGCCAGCGATGTCTTCAACACGGACAGCATACACACCGGGTTGGTTGAAACTGTAGTCAATGATGGCGTTGCGTCTGCCGCCGATACCTGCGTTATTTGCTAAGACCTGCCCCTCTGAATCAAGGAGTGTGAGGGATGGACTGAGCGGTGAATTCAGAAGTTCAGCGGACGCCGTCAGTGAATACCCACCTATATCTGCGAAGAATCCCCACGGTCCGTATCCGTTGGTAACTTTTACGAGAATCTTATTTCTGCCCTTGGAGACAGGCAGTTGGATAACATCATCAGCACGGCGGAGTGGACGGTGGACGTATTTGCTAAAAACAAGTTCGTCGTTCACCCATATCTTGATTGTATCATCAGAACCGAGGGATAAGAGATAGTTTTGGTCTCGGTCAGATTCAAGGTAGGTTAAGGCATAGCCTGTGACATCGTCTTCGGGGACATTTGAAAAGACGTTCTCGCCTCTTCTATCGGTTTTATACCATCCGATTTTCCGTCCGTCTTTGCCGATATATTCTTTATCGAGGTCAACCTCGGTTTCAGGTGGATAAACGGTATCAAATCCGGTCTCGTTGATGTTATCAAACGGAAAAATTACCCACCATGGCCCGAGGCTTGTGCCTTCCGAAATGGTGAAGCGATAGTAATCTATCTCACCGGGTTCTGAGATGCGTCCACTGACCGCTCCCGGCGTTGTGATCTGCTGTGCGTGTTCAAGTTGACGTGCAATGAGTTCACCCAGTCGCTGCGCTTCTTGGGCAACGAAAGTGATGATTCGGTCGCGTTCTGTGGGTGTAATATCGGCGTTTTCTTTATTCGCCATGCGTGTAATCGTGCGTTCCCATTCCTCGGTAGAGAGTGCGCGATTGCTTGGTGAACGGAGTTCATGGCACGCGCTACACTTGGTTTCAAAAAGGATTTCAGACTCTCTAATTTTCCTTGCGGTTCGGTCAGGTAGGTCTGGACCTTGACGCGCCTCTCCGTAGGGTCGCCTTCCACTTCGTTTCAGGCTGCGCGCTTTGAACTCCGTTTCTTGCACTGACCGCCCTGCTGTATTTTCTTCAACAGCTTCAGCGTGCGTGTTGACGATGAATGGAAAAATGCCGTAGGGGGTGCGGACCTGTTTGAGTCCGGGTTGCTCGTCGGCGGTCACTTCGACTTGCCAGTCGGTTTCTGAGAGATTTTCACCACCAACAACACACTGAATAACGTTGGGTTCGGGAGGCGTAGGCGGTCCATAGAACATTTCCGTACTTCCTTCGGACTGTCGTTCGGGATTAGGGACTGTACCGCCTGCTGGGAAAAGATAGGTATTGTAAGGCAGCACGCCACCTGTTAGACGATAAACGGAATCTGGATTGCCGCGATACAACAGGTCTCGGATGCGGAGGAGATATGGACCGTCGGCAGGGAGCGTCACGTCAAGCAGTGGATCGAGACTGTAGAACCCGTTACTGCGCGCTATTTCGACACCTTTCGCATCAAAAATAGCGATTGTCGGATTGAAGAATTGTTGGCTGATATTGTTAAGACGATACGCCTTAACGCTAAATATACACCGTTGCTCTTGCCTTCCCTCAAAGACGTAATAATCTTCGTCGCCACCCGGATTAATGACCCCGTTAATGAGACTCGGTAGTTCTATAGTAGTAGCGGCTTCAGGGGTGTTATTCGATTCGGTTTCAACGACATCAGGGATCTGGGTCACTTCAAAGGGCCAGGCGGTGGAGGTGCCGTGTTTACCGACGATTCGGACCTCGCGCAGCCCAATGGGTGCGTCAGGTGCAATAGTCAACTCGGCGGTTAATCCGGCATTGGCTCTCGCTGCGGATGTGAGGTAGGCGACAATTTGGGTCTGTGCCTCAGCACCGATCTCCGCGCCTTTTTCAGTAACCATCCGCTGCACAGTCGCCTGCCACTGCGCCGGTGTCATTGATCGGTTATTCGGGGATCGGAGTTCGTGGCACTGCCCACAATTCGCCTCAAAGACGGGTTTATGGGTATCATCAACCTCGCCACCACCTGCGTGAAGTTGGGCGGTAATTCCGGGATCTCCTTCAATGATGAGAGTATGGGCATCGTCTAAATCGGAACCTTGGATAGCGATTTCAACAGTCGTTCCGAGTTGTCCACCGGCTGGAAACAGTGAATTGAGCCGCGGGGTACCTTGCGCGAATACGGGTATGTTGATTGAAACGAGAAGGAGCGCGGAAACCAATAGGCAACAGAGGGATAAATTTCGTTTTTGTAACTGCTGTGTGAGAGGAGACATGGTGTTGATACGCATGATGAATGTCCTCAAGAATAGGTATTAGCGATTTAGAATTCGTGGGTTAAGGTGCGTCTTCGGAGATTCCAGAGTCGTAGTTTGCCGTCGCGTCCGCCTGCGGCAACGCGTTCACCGTCCGGGCTCAGCTGCACGGCATAAACAGCATCCGTTGAATCGTCAAAGGTCCTATAGCGGTTGCCGGAACGGAGATTCCATATAATCACAGCAGTGTCTGCGCTCCCGGATGCGATGACAGCCATCCGATTGTTTGCTCGCCTGGAGAGCATTCCACAATCAACACTATAGACAGCACCTTGATGTCCATTATATTCTCGCACAAGTGCCCCGGTCATCTGTAGGGATGAGGTAATCTCGCCCCTACGTTCGCTATCCGTACTGGGAGCGACCCGCCAAGTCCGGACGGTATTATCCGCGGCGCCAGAGACGATTACCCCCTCATTGGCTGAATATGCGAGGCTATAGACGGCATCATCATTCGCATCGAAGTTCACTAAGACGTTGAGGGTGTCGGGATGCCATACCTTTATGGTCTTATCCTCACTACCGGTGACAAAATAAGCACCTTCAGGATGATAGAGCGTGCAGAGGACCCTCCCAACGTGCTGGGTGAGCCATTTCGCGTGTTTGTCTATCGGCGTCGTAGCATCCGAGAGTAGCGTTAAATCAATGACGGCACTGAATTCATCCATACTTGCAGTGAGCAGTGTTGTGCTGCTTGGATTGAGGGCAATAGATTCAATGGTATCTCCGTGAATCTCGAAACTGTTTAGGAGTTCCTCAGAATCGACATCCCACACTCGTATTTCACCGCTTTGCGCAGGGATTCCACCGCTTGCATAGAGCCTTAAAGGTGTTGTATCGGAGGCACTCTGTGATGAGAACTTGAGGCCTCGGACTTCACCTGCGTGTGGTTCATACGTATGAATAAGGCGCTGCGTCTCCAAGTCCCAGAGTTCAATCCATTGATATTTCCCGACAGCGATTGTCTTGCCGTCGGGACTGAATTCAATGGACCAAATCGGGGATAGCGGCTCAGCGGAAACCAAGATGAGAGGTGTTGCGAAGGCAGTGTAGAACACCGCCAACACCATTCGGACATAGGGAAGTCTTTTAGGCATAGTTAACAGTTACCAGTAGCCAGTTTCCAGTAACTGGCTAATCGTAACCGGTTACTGGAAACTCTAAAACTGATGGTTAATTACGCGAGGAGTCCGCGAATTGGCTTACCGCCGCGTGAGAGGACTATGCGAACGCCATCGGGTGACTCAAGGTGTTCATTGTAGTCGATACCGAGTGCTTGATAGAGCGTCGCCGACAAGTCTTCCGGACGGACTGGGGTTTCAGCGGGTTCCATAGCGAGTGGATCTGAGGCACCGATGACCTGTCCACCTTGGACACCGCCTCCGGCTAACATCATCGAAAAGACGCGGGAGTGATGATCGCGTCCACCATTTCGATTGATGACGGGGGTCCTGCCAAACTCACCCATAGCAAGGACGAGTGTTGTTTCCAAGAGTCCGCGCTCACTGAGATCGGCGATTAAGGTAGCCATCGTCTGATCGAAACCGTTGAGTTTTCCCGGCAGCGATGAGAAGATGTTATTGTGATTGTCCCACCCACCGTTACTGACGGTGACAAAGTTAACATCGGCTTCAACGAGTCTCCTCGCGAGGAGACAACTCTGCCCGAAGGTATTGCGTTGATAAGCGTCCCGTGTCTTGTTGGTCTCGTTGCTGAGATCAAAAGCGGCACGTGCATCCGTGGAACTCATGAGATTATAAGCGGAGGTGTAGAATTCATCGACCGCTTCAGCAGCGGGGTTGCCCGCCTCGTATTTTTTGAAAGCAGCATCAACGGCTTGTCTCAAAGAACGCCGTCTTTCGACGCGTTGAAAAGAGACCTCTTTTGGGGGTTGTAGATCACGGACTTTAAAGTTCTTGCTCGCTGGATTTCCGCCCGGTGAGAAAGGTGCGAGTGATGCGCCCAAGAACCCACCGCCGCCGTAAGCAACGGGTGCCGGAACAGCGACATAAGGTGGCAAGGCACTGCGCTGTTCCTTGAGTTTAGAGACAACAGCCCCATATCCCGGCACAGCGAATCCGGGTAGTGGTTGATACCCCGTCATCATGTAGTGCGTGCCGCGTTCATGGGCAGCTTCTGGCGAGGTCATCGATCGGATGATACAGAGCTTATCGGTCTGTTGTGCGAGTTTCGGGAGATGTTCGCTAATCTGTATGCCGTTGACATTTGTGGGTATTGGCTTGAAAAGCCCACGAATTTCTTCAGGTGCTTCGGGTTTGAGGTCCCACATATCAAGATGACTGGGCCCGCCCCCTAACCACACAAGGATAACAGATGTAGCGGTTTCTTTGACTCGACGGGGTGCTGCGGCGTGTGCTTTAAGGCGGAAGAGGTCTGTGAGACTTAAACCGAAAAGACCGAGTGCTCCCGCTTTGAGAAAGTCGCGCCGATAAAATCCTTCGCAATCGGTGTGTATGCGTCTGTTTTCTGCCACGGTTTTCTCCTTAATTTCGTGTCGGTCGTCTTTGAACTCTTTTAATCCATCTTTGTGCTTTCGCGACGTTGGTGTCAAAAGGTTCTTTCATCTCAAAATATTCCGTATGTCCGGCGTAGATTTGATGCCAGTCAACGATACAAGGCATCCGATTTTGTGTGAGGGTGCGCATCAGGAATGCGCGGACTTTTGCCCGTGTATTTTGCGGGGCGTTGTCGATAGCGTGTTCAATGTGTTGATCAGTAATAACGCGCTCTACCTGTCCGTGTTCTTGAAGTGCGTAGTAGAGTCCAGTTTCGACATCAATGTTATGGTATTCAAGGTCTTGACTTTTAATCCAAGGGTCATCCCAATCAAGTTTTTCTTCCTGAATGAAGGTCTCAAGGAGCCATTTTTTAGCTGCCCAATCAACACGAGGGATGACGTTCTGCCAATCGCGCTCAAGGTCGTCAAGGATAGACTCCCATGCCGAGAACACCCATTCTGTTTCCTCGTCCCGTTCAGTGACAAAGGATTGAACGAAATAGAGGTACTCTCGCTGTAAATCAACGGCGGAAATCGTTTTTCCAGATTTCAATTCGATTCGCCATGTGAACGTATTATCGCGTGAGATATGCCGAATTGCGTACACTGGGTCGGCGAGTTCAAAGGCAGGGAGGGGTAGTTTCTCGCCGTGCCTTTCATAAAACGTTTCAATTGCAGAGAGGAGGAGAGCTGTAGTGCCGACCTTAAGCGCAGTTGCGTACTCCGACATATTAGAATCACCAACGAGTAGATGCAGTCGGCGATATTTCGTGTAATCACTGAGCGGTTCGTCTCTGGTATTGATGATGGCTCGACTGAACTGAATCCATTCATAAATTTCAGTAACGATATGGTCTGCGCGTTGTGAGATTTGGTAATACTGCTGATCGCCGAATTCGTCCTGAAAGTCTGCGAACTCAATCATCTCATCGTAAGCCCCGACTCTCCCGGCCCCAGCATAAATCTGTCGGGTAACAAAAAAAGGCATCAGCGTTGGAATGACGACGCGATAAAATGGGACTTCGCGACTGACTTGGAAGTTTTCATGACACCCAAAGGTTGCGCCTGTAAAATGATCGATATTGTTTTTGAAGAAAGCAGTAGGCAACCCTGTATCGGTAAGAATGCTATTGATGACGCGCTCAATGGCTTTATCGTAGGCAACGAGGTCGAACAGGCTTGCACACTCAGGCGTTGCGTATTCGAGATGCCCCATATCAATATAGAGGCGCCCGCCATTAAAGAGGAATCCACCGTTGCCTGGAGGTTCGCCCCAGTCGCGGTAGTGGATGTCTCGGAGTCCGAGTTCCAATGCGTCAAAGACGTAGTCTCGGACTCGCGCGGCGACTCCTTCAGAGGTGCCGCGTATCTGCTCGGCACGGGTCATGCATCCAAATTCAGTTTCGATTCCAAAAATTCTTTTGTTCATTTTTTTATCTATTAAATCTGGGCACCGTTCCACAATGTAAAGCTAAGAGAAATTGTTCGCTAAGAATCAGAATCAACGGTATTCATGCCATGTGGCATGAACCGGGGTATGAAGCCCGTGTGGGCTTCCCCGACTCACAATTTCGTTTCACGGTGGTTGTCCGTTAAATCCAACCGAGTCGGAACTATGGATGCCTTTTATTTTTCGGATTTTAAAACTTATGGGAGCGCGGTTTCAATTTCCTGCGTACTCAGCAATCGGAATTTACTGGTCCCGGATTGCGTGGTTTCCAAAACCCCTGCCTCAATTTCACCATCTTCTCTTGCGAGGCTAATGATTTCGTGCATCTGTTCGGTGTCTATCCCGGTATCTTCGGATTCCATATCTTCCGGTTCTCTGGAACTTAACTCTTTGCCGATAGCCCACGCCTCTAAGCCCAATCGCAGTGCATCCGCGAGATCTCTATCTGCCTCCTCAGGTGCGGCGGCAAGGTAGTTTTGCATCCGGGTTTCGATTGTTTCGGTTCCGCCAATAACAGAGAAAGCTGCATCGGTTCGGACATTCCCATCGTAGTTGATACCGGTAAATCGGTTCTGTTCTGAAGTCCTACCGAGTTCAGCGAGCAACATTTTAATAATGTAGGCTTCACCGACAATGGATTCAAAAGCCTGCTTGAAGGTATGTGCTAAAACAAAGTTGGTTAGCCGGTGTAAATTGACATCTTCGGTGGCGTTTTGAAAGCCTTGGACGCTGGCGGTATCGGTGACAAGCATGCGTAGCCGTTCAATATCAGCCGGATGTCCGATTGCGGAGAGTGCAATTCGGTCATGCACCTCAAAAATCTTGCGTTGTCCTCTACCGATAGTAAGTAGTACCATACCTTCGTTATAGGTAAGACCTACAACGGGACTACCGACTCGGAGTTGATCTTCAATATAATCTCGCCTGTCTTGAATTGCTTCTATCCACCGATAGGGTTCATCTCGCATTTTTTGGTTATGTGCCTCGCTATGACGGGCGATGAATCGCCCTACTACGAACTTAAGTACGAATATAGGGTTCTTAGTTGTGTGTTTCAGACTGCCTCTGCATCTGGTTGTGCTTCAGTGTAACATGCGGCCAAATCATCATCAGAGATGGTCTCGACACCCGTGCGGGTTACAGTCTTGATAGTCGGAAAGATTTGTGCGCGTGCGTTGTACCCGCTGGTTGCGGCATCATACTCACTTGCGGTATCCAAGAGTCGCAAGATTGTGATGGTTGCTTGCCGTTCATCCATCTCCTGCAAGGGTGCCTCCCCAAAACGAGAGAGATAACGTAGCACGCCGCGAATCCAGATGGAGCCAGAACCGGTTGTGGCGAAGTTGACGTTCTCAAAGTGTGCGCCGAGGGCATCATAAAAGAAAATCTTACCGCCGTTTTCCGCCTCAGGCGCATCAAGGTCGTAGAGGGCAAAAATCGGAATAACACCGCCGATGCCTTGGAGTGCCATCGCCAAGTTGTCGCGAATGAGTCGGGATAGCATGCGGAGCTTGCCTTCGAGGCTCAACTCTTGGAGTTGGCTGCGGCGAAAGTATTGAAATGAATGCTCAAGTATCCTTGCGATCTCATAAGCAATCGCGGGTGACCCCGAAATGGCAAGTACAGAATGCCTATCAATCTGTAAGACTTTCTCCGCGCGGTCATAGATGACAGCAGTGCCAGCAGTGGCTCGCCGGTCCCCAGCAATCATGACCCCATCCCGATAGCGAACAGCAACAACTGTCGTGCTGTGTGCGATCTCAATATCTGCGTGCTGCTGCGTTTCAGATGGTAAACCGATCTGTAGGGGATAGTTCGCATGTTGCAAGAGACTGAGAAAGTCTCCTTTGTGGTTTATAGTATTTTTAATTGACATTTTCGTATTGGCTTTTGGCTTTCAGCAAATCAACGGTATGAATGCCGCGTGGCATTCACCGGGGTTGCTAACGCAACCCTTTCAGCCGTCGGTGTGTCGTAAAAAAACTACGTTCTTCCACAAAAGACTGCTGGCTGCCGACTGCCAATTTTTTATTCCCCGGTTCTTTGGCGGTAGCGACGGGACTGATCTTTGTCAACCCTCCGCATTCGTTTGAGAAGTTCTTGGGTATCGGGTCTACTAACTTTCTGGCGTTTCGGTCCACTGCTATCATCACCACCATCGCCGGGACCAATCGGCTTTGTGTCTCTCTGCTTGCGTTCGAGCTGCGCAATAAGTTTGGTTGCCATTTTATGCCTCCTTTTTGGTAGTTATCAGTTGTCAGTTATCAGTTGTCAGTTAGTGCTTGTGGCAGTTGCCCCGCAGCTGAATTCCACAAACCGCTCTTGTCCGACAACCGAGCGCCGAAAACCATTAAGATAAACGCAATTTTTTAATGAGTGTTCCAACATCAGGCGATTCATCGAGTGTCTTATTATACTGACTTGCGATCTCCGTGTCGGCGAGTGCGTTGAGATTGACTTCGTGCGTGCGTCCGTTGACGGTGAAGGTAATGCTATCCCACTGGATGGCTTTTATAGAGGGGCTGAACCGATCCACAGCACGCCCTCGGAAATAAGCCCGCGTGCCAGAAGGCGGATTATGAAGTGCCGCCTCAACCTGTTCGTCAGTGACGACGCGCCGCATCGGTAACCCATAGTACAGTCCTTCGTCCGGATTGATGTTGTGATATTCTAAATCCAAGCTCTGGAGCCATGCGTCATCCCAAGCAATATCTTCTTCCTCTGCAAAGGTTTGGAGTAGCCATTTCTTCGCCACCCAATCAAGTCGGTCAACGAGTATCATGGGATCTCTTTCAAGTGCGTTGAGCGTATCTTCCCATTCAGTGAGCACCCAGTCGACCTCAAACCCGACACTCTCATCGAGATGCTTCTGTGCGAGGGCAAGGTACTGGCGCTGATGGTCAATAGCGGACATTGTTTTCCCGTCTGCCGTCATCACCATCCAGCGATACGTCTGATCGTGGGATACGGTTTTGATTGTATCAATCGGATTTGCGAGTATTAGGCTTTCAGGAATCTTGTCTTGTTCAATCAGTGTAATGACGAGCGCGGTTGTACCGACTTTGAGAGCGGTTGCGTACTCAGACATATTTGCGTCGCCAGCAATCCCGTGGAGTCTCCGATATTTTGACGGATCCGCATGCGGTTCGTCCCGCGTGTTAACGATAGGACGGTTGTGCATTGTATCGACGCTTGCCTCAACGTGAAAGAAATCGGCACGCTGAGAGAGTTGATAGTGTCCTGCCGTTGCGAGTCCGGCTTCCGTTTCGATGCCGAGTTTCCCTGCCCCGGCGAAGATTTGACGCGTGATAAAGAAAGGCATGATGCCCTGTTTGAGTTTCTCAAAGGGGACTGCCCGCGCCATAAGATAGTTATCGTGGCATCCGTAGCTATGCCCGTGCAAATCGGTATTATTCTTATAGAGTAGTACCCGTTTTTCGAGTTTCTCACTGCGGGTTTCAGCGCATCGCTGTAGGATACGCTCGCCGGCTTTATCGTGTGCGACGAGTTCAAACAGACGCTTGCATTCGGGAGTAGAATACTCGGGATGTGCGTGGTCGTTGTAAAGGCGTGCGCCGTTCACGAGGATGTGATCGCTCTTGATCTCCGCGAAAGAGAGTCGGTTTTTTTTGTTACGTTCGCGATCGCGTGCCGCCTCCTCCTTCTCATCAGGATGGTTGGAGAGCGCGTCTGCGCGAAAGCCGCGCTCATCTCGAAACGGGTCTTCCCCGCGGTAGTCCCACACCGGTCGAAAATCTTCTTGACGATAACTCTTTATCAACTCAATTGACTGTTTAACAGCGTCAATATTCGACTCATTTTCGAGTGTTATCCCGTATTCAGTTTCAATTCCAAAAAGTCTTTCCATTTTTTAAATTATTGAATCTGAGCTGCTGCGTCCGTTGTCCTTGCAGATTTCCAATCGTTCAGAAACCTTTGGTAATCTAAAACAGGTGCTTTAACAATTTTATATCGGCGTTGATAACAGGAACGCCGCTTAGAATTCCATAGTTAAAAAACCTAAATCACGCGGGATCCTGAAGTTTTGCGCCGCTCCTGTTTTTCAAGTTTGATAGGCGTAACCTTGACGACATTGGCAGGATCGTAGTCAAGAAGTTTAAGCCAATCTTCAGTAGCTTCCGTTGGTGGGAAGATTTCGCTTTCACGATACTCGGCGGCAAGTGCGTCTAAGAGGTCTGCGCGTGAGATACCGCTTTCTTTTTCGGGGTTCTGAATTGCGCGTTTGAGTGCGGATTCCTTGGCTCGCTGTACAATTGACTCAATAATTGCGCCACTACAGAGATGTCCGCGATAGAGGATATCGCGTCTACCACTTCGGAGTGCGACTTCAAGGAATCGGTTTTCTTCGCTCTCACGGAACATTTCATCAACAATCTGTGCGATTAGATCTTCGACAGCCTTCTCAGCAGGAATCAGCTCTGGTACTGTATCCGCTGCACCCTCCTCGTCTGCAGCACCGAGGAGTTCTTCTGCCGCGATGGGTAGTTCCGGCGTGAGATAGATACGGAAAATGTCCTTTGCGGCATCTGCATCTGGTCGGGTTACTTTAATTTTTCTATCAATCCGTCCCGGTCTTAGGATGGCGGGATCGATTAGATCTGGACGGTTGGTTGCGAGGATAATAACAACGTCCTGTAAAGATTCAATGCCGTCCATCTCTGCACAGAACATAGGTACGAGGGTATTAGAGATACTATGGGATCTCAGTGCGCGTCGCGTGCCTAAGATGGATTCTGCTTCATCTATAAAGACGAACGCCAGTTTGCCCTCATCCTTTTTCTCACGGGCGATTTGAAAAATCTCTCGTACCTTCCGTTCGGATTCACCGAGCCACATATTGAGGATCTCAGGCCCCTTGATGTGAAGGAAACAGCCTTCGATATCCTCACCGCTCTCTTTTCGGAGCCGTTGCGTTAAGTTATAGGCAGTCGCCTTCCCAATGAGCGTTTTCCCGCATCCTGGAGGGCCATGGAGTAGGAACCCTTTTGGTGCGCTATATTGGAATCGTTCAAAGAGTTCAGGATGGAGGATTGGCAGTTCAATGGTATCCTTAATTCTTTGGATGGTCTCGTCAAGTCCGCCCACCTTCGACCAAGGAATATCGGGAACAGCCTCAAGTGCATAAACATCAGTTTCCTTGGCAGCCAGGTATTCAAGAGCGACCCGGGAGTTGGAGTCAATCCGTACTTCATCGCCGGGTTTGAGTTTTGCATCAGCGAGGTCGGTGGAACGTTCAAGGATAATCGATTGTGCGTTGGGTTCTTGACCGATACGGAGTCGTCCATCTGGCATGACATCTGCTATTTTTGCGATAGGCCCGGCATCGTTGTATCCGAGTTCCCCGACGACGACGTACGCCTCGTTGAGTAGCACGCTAAACCCTTTTTTGAGGGTTTTCGGATCCAATTGTGTATCAAGATTGGCGTAGTATTCAGAACCGCCGACGATAACACGAGCGATGTCTTCTTTGGGCAATCCAAGCAATGTACCGATACGATTTGCCGGTGAGGTGAGTTTCTCGATCTGTGCCTCCATCTCGGCGTGGATACGGAGTGCTTCCTGCTGAATGGCGTGGATTCTTTCACGAAATTCACCGTCATCGCTGAGAATAGAGCGCCGAAGTTCAAGGAGCCAGCGGCGGCGCCGGTCGTCAACAGGTGTCTCGGCAATAATGTGATGAATCAGTTGTAAGGTGTAACCGGAACTCGTCTCATCTTCTTCAGGCGCGAGTTCTTCTTCGAGTTCCTCGTCATGCTCAGCAAACATATCACGTGTGTCGCGATTTACGTCAGCAGTTTTACGGTTCTTCTTATCGTACATTTTGAACGTCTCCTCAGACAGGAACGGATGACTTTACGACAAAGTTTAACACACTTTCTACAATTTTGCGAATAATTTATTTTTTGCAGGGCAAGCCACGCCAGCAATGTTATACTTCTGTCTGCTGTAGATGCTTCCCAAACTGGAGTTTCTGTGAGAATTTGCTATAGTCTACCATAAAATGCAACACAAATGCAAGGAAAAACGCAACTTTATTAGGAGTCGGCTATCAGCGGTTGGCAGTCGGCAGTTGGGAACCAAAATGATTAAGTTGACTTTCAGACATCTGTATGTTAGGATAGTGGCAAAACAACGGGAGGAAACGGTCACGATGACACTAATATCTATGTTTGAACAGTCGGTTCAACAATACGGCAATAATCCCGCATTGGCACACAAACCGAAAGGTGGCACTTATCAGGATATTTCTTATGCGAAACTCGGCGAATCGGTGAGTGCTTTTGGGAGTGGGTTAAGTACTTTAGGGGTGCAAAAGGATGACCGGGTCGCACTCCTCTCTGAGAACCGTCCTGAATGGGCAATCACCGACTTTGGGAGTCTCAAAGTCGGTGCGGTAACTGTTCCAATGTTCTCAACGCTGACTGCAGCACAGGTCAGTTATATTTTAAAAGACTCTGGATCAAAAATTATCTGTGTCTCTACGGAAGCGCAATTGAAAAAAGTGCTTTCTATTTGTGATGCGGTGCCGAGTCTTGAACATATAATTGTTTTTGATGCGATCGAAGGTGAAATCCCAGGAGGCGTTCTCCAATTTGAGGATGTCTGTCATCGCGGCGAAGCGGCAGATGCCACCGAAGAAAGCGATGCAAGTGAAGATGACATCGCAACGATTATCTATACGTCGGGTACAACGGGTAATCCGAAGGGCGTTATGCTGACGCATGCGAATTTCATTTTCAATCTACACGCGTGCAAGTCGCTGATTGATGTCAGTGAAACGGATGTGTTGCTATCTTTCCTCCCGTTATCGCATGTCTTTGAACGACTCGGTGGACACTACGTCCCTCTCTTCTCGGGGGCAAAGATTGCTTATGCGGAGAGTACTTTCACGGTTGCGCGAAACATGCAGGAAGTTTCTCCGACGGTGATGCTGAGTGTGCCGCGTCTGTATGAAACGATGCACGATAGGGTGCTAAGTGCTGTGCAGGCGGGTTCGCCATTGAAACAGAAGATTTTCCACTGGGGTGTTTCTGTCGGTTCAGCGGTGAGCTCAGCGATCCAGCAAGGCAAAAATCCATCTGCGATTTTAAAACTGAAACAGGGCATTGCGGACAAACTTGTCTTCGCGAAGTTGAAGGCAGCAACGGGTGGTAGCCTCCGATTTTTCGTCTCTGGGGGTGCGGCGTTACCGCAAGCGATTGCTGAGTTTTTTCATGCCGCGGGTATTTTGATTCTGGAAGGCTACGGCTTAACGGAGACCTCGCCTGTTATCAGTCTGAACCATCCTGCGAAATGGAAGTTTGGCACTGTCGGTGAACCCGTTCCGGGTATCGAGGTGCGGATCGCTGAAGATGGTGAGATTCTGACCCGGGGTCCGCACGTTATGAAAGGCTATTTTAACAACGCCTCTGAGACAGCAGAAGTTATAGATGCAGACGGGTGGTTTTACACCGGCGATATTGGCATTATTGACGCGGACGGGTTTGTTAAAATTACCGACAGGAAGAAAAATATCATTGTGCTTTCAAACGGTAAGAATGTGGCACCGCAACCGATAGAGAGTGAATTGGTGCAAAGCCCTTTTATCAGTCAGATTATGTTGATTGGCAATGAACGTAAGAATCTCGCAGCACTGATTGTCCCGAATTTTGATGCCCTTAAGGCGTGGGCAAGCGAGAACGACGTTGAAACAGATGACCTTTCAGCGATGCTCCAGACCCGCGAAGTGCAACAACTTATTCAAGGTGAGATCCGAAGCCGTTTGACGAACTTCGCAGATTTTGAACAGGTGCGCCGGTTTGCTCTTCTTGAAAAGGAATTTTCGCAGGATGCCGATGAGATGACACCGACGCTGAAATTGAAGCGGAATGTCATTATTGAGAAGTATGCGGATGTGATAGAAGGGATGTATCCTGAGGACGGGTAAAAACATGGGAATCAACGGGGGGACATTACGACGAGCCCCTCTTTGATTGTTTCAATCGTTACAGGTGTTTCGCACATCGGTTCGCCGTCGGCGTAAAGGAGTAATGGGGTCTCTGCTTGAATGGTTATCGCGCGGGTCCGGTGTATGGAGACGGCTGGATGTGAAACGTGTCCGCCCCAGAAGAGAGTGACCATGAGTCGAAGCACCGTTAACTCAGATACCGGACGGATGATGCATACATCAAACAGTCCGTCGTCGATACGTGCGTTGGGTACAATTTTAAATCCACCGCCGTATCGGTTTGTAATACCGGTGGCAGCAAGGAGTAAGGATCCCTCGTAAGTGCCGAAATCCCCTTCGATATGCACAACAGGCGGGTCGTAGTAAAAGAGGGTTTCTACGGCGGCGAGGGCGTAGGAGGCTGTGCCTGCAAATAGGGGGGTCCCTTTGGCAGCGCGGCGGCTGACTTCGGCATCGTAACCGCAGGTCGCAATCGTGGTGAAATAGTTGTCAGTTGTCGGTTGTCGATTATCAGAGTCGCGAGTGGAACTCGCTCCTACAGTGTTGTTCTGATAACAATGTCCTAAATCTACGTGGATAGGGGTGCCGGATAAAAGGGTTTCGATCGCTGCCTCAGGCTTCAGCGGTACGCCGATAGCGGCGGCGAAATCGTTCCCGCGCCCACATGGGAGGACTCCCAGAATCACATCTGGAACGGTCGCTATGCCGTTCACCACCTCGTGAAGTGTTCCATCCCCACCGCAAGCAATCACGAATCGGACACCATCGGCAGCGGCTTCGTGTGCTAAATGTTTTGCGTCGCCAGCTGCTGCAGTGAATACCAATTGTCCTTGCTGTCCGGATTCAGTGAGGGCGACGTGTGCCTGCTCAGCTACGCTTTTCGCTCTGCCTTTCCCAGAAATTGGATTTGCGATGAGAATAAAGTCGTTCATTTAATCACCGCGATTTTTCCTATCTTTTTTAGGGTATCAAATTCCAGAACGTAGATGTAGATACCGCTTGAAACATCTGCGGTGTTGTTGCTTGTGAGCCACCACTCTTTGCGGTTGTGATCCTGTTCGGTTACGTTCAGCGTTTCCAACAATGCACCTCTGGCATCAAAGAGTTGGATGCGCGTTCCGATAGGGAGCCTGTCAAAAGTAATTACGCCTTTATCAGCCCTGTTCGGTCGTACCGGATTTGGATAGACGCGCACCTGTGTCAGATCCGACACGGCTGCCCCGACAACATCGGGCGGAATTTCAAGGGGACGCGTGGAGGCGCGGATCGGGTTCTCGTCAATATCGGTTACGTTAGAAACGGTAATCTCATATTGGTCGGGTTCAGCCGTCAAGGGTTGCCCGAAGTGTGTGAGAAGGCTATCTGCGTCAAATACTAACAGGGCGCGTGTGCCCATTCGGTCTCGGATAGCAGATTTGGGGGTTACACCATCGATTCGTTTTGTTATTCGCAGGATATACCGGTTTTCGTCCCCAACATTGAGGTCCATCCGTCGGTCAAACGTCACAATCACCCAGACGTTCCTCTGTAGAGATTCATTGGGCATGTCAATTTGAGCGTCAACTTGTAAAGCGGGCATCTCTCCTTCGGGACGGTGATAAACGGCGCGAACTAATTGCGGTGGTTCTCGCGGGGTCGCAGCGACAGCATCGGTGCGGCGAGTTTCGGACTCGTCAACCTGCGTTGTGACGGTGTACCAGTAGGTGTTGTCTTTTGTCACACGTCGGTCAATGTATCTCGTGACCGTGAGATCTTCAGCGACCTTCTGAAAGTCGCTATCCGGCGGTGCTTTTTCCTTTCCGCCTTGTGCGCGGTAGACAGTAAAAAGGAGGTTTTGTCCAAGGGGTTCCGCATCCGCTGCGTCGTCTGACTGAGCGTCCCATGTAACTTGCACCGCCTTTTCGGTCAACGGTCTCGCCTCAACGTTCCAAGGTTTACGAGTGTCAATAGAATTTGGATCTGTCGCGAAGATAGATTCAAAACGATAAACTCCGTCTTCAAGATTGAGATAAAATTCGTTAAAGTCGTTCTGATTAAGTTCTGCGGTTAAGAGCCTTGGGGTCTCTTCCATCCTTCGATGCCAGAAGGGCAGCAACGTTGTGCCGTTCCATCTCATAACATAGAGGTTTGGATATGTAGCGACAATGAGTTCATTATAGCCGTCTCGATCGAGATCTGCGATTGCGAGACTGTTCCCATACAGGCGATGTGGTGCGACTGCGACAGTGGCATCACGGGTTCCGTTCGATAGCACGGCGTAGCCATTTGACGTGTGTGTAAAAACAAAGAATTTCCAGATCAGCGGACCTGACGAGGGGAGATCGGGTAAGGAGAGGAGTCCACCGACTACAAATTCAGGTTTGCCGTCTCCAGTGAGGTCGCCAGAAGCGAATTGGGTGATGTCCTTGAGTGGCAGCTGGGTTTGCCATTCCAAGCGGAAGGTATTGCTGATAGTGGTAGATTCATAAAGAAAAAGTTCACCTTCGCTATCGCCTGCTACCAATTCCGTTCTCCCATCTTCATCGAAATCTGCAATAGCAAAGGTCTGCGCGAAGACATTAGAGCCCGGTGACTCGTTAACCAATACGGCTTTTTCGACATGCGCGTTTACGGTGGGGTCATATTCAAAAACGAGGAGTCGATCGTTGTTGTTATCTGCGCCGATGATCTCCTTTTGTCCATCACGATCTAAATCAGCGATCGTACCGCCAGAGAGAAAAGGGGATTCCCATATAATTCGGTTTGGATATCCGTGTGGTACCGTGCTCTCAACGAGGAAGGTTCGCTCATCGTCGGTAGCAAGGATTTCAAGGAGGGCATCACCGTCCGTGTCATCTACCCTCCACGTGATAAATTTCTCCAGATTAGAGAGACCATCTACACTTTCAACGGTGTGTGCCAACTCATATCTACCCGTCGGGAGCCGTTCATAGATTGCGAGGATAGCGGTCTGTAGGTCGGTATCGGTTCCATTCTCTAAGTCGAGCGGACTCCCGACGATTTCGAGTAGCCCGTCGGCATCGAAGTCGGATGTGACACTTGCGATGTGGAGCGGTGGGATGTCGAGCGGTTTTTCAATGAACCCACTTGGTGAAACATATCCACCGACGACATCAATATCATAAAAAGCACCGCCGTTGTCCTCCCGTGCCTTGAGGTTCGTTGTATTCTCCGCTTCAACAAAGAACTGGTAAATCCCGGTCTCCAAGCCTAAAGAGAGGAGATGTTCTATACCGAGATCGGTGGTCGTAACAGGTGCAAAGGGAGCGAGGCTGCCTTTTCGGCGGTAATAGAGGGTGTTCTGAGTGATGTCGTCCGTTGCCCATGTGAAGACCGTAAGTCCGCGTTCACCATAAAGCGTCTCTGTTGCAGTAAGGGCAATAATATGCGGGGGTGTGCGATCCACGCTTAACACAACTTGGTCGTGTGTCTCTTGTCCATCTGTAGCAGTTGTTGTTAAACGGACGGTGTAGATGCCTTCAGGAACGGTTGTGGTATCCCAGACAGCAAGCGTCTCATTGATTTTCTGTGCGACGGAAGGTTGGGTGAAAGGCGTAAACTCCGTTGGGACAGTAGATGCGCCATAACTGAGTTGCCACGATCGGAACTTATAGCCCCCAGCGGTGCCGATGACGGTAATCGCGTCTGCGCCGCCGCTATTGGTTTCGGGAGCGAGAATGCGCGCTTGCAGTACGCCACTGGCGAGGAGTGCGCGTTCGGCATTGACAGTGCCTGCCCCGACGAATTTCTCGTCCAATTCATCACTATCCTCTCGATGAACCGGATCGGCGGTGTTAACAAGTATATGTCGGACTTCCTCGTGTGTTAGCCCAGGTCGCTTGGCGAGCATCAATGCTGCAACACCAGCGACATGCGGGGAAGCCATCGAAGTTCCAGTGAGGAGCCGATATTGGTTGTTAATCTGTGTGCTGAGAATTACATTGCCGGGGGCCCCGATGTCTATAGCAGCACCGAAATTGGATTGGTAGAACCGCTGCTGATTCTGTTCGGTAGACGCGACAGCGATGACCTTGCGATAGGCAGCTGGAAAGATTGCCTCTGGTTTCTGGGAGTTGCCCGCAGCGGCGACCAATACCACACCACGTGCGTAGGCATAGTCGATTGCGTCTTGAATAACAAAAGAGCGATGCTCGCTCCCCCAACTCATATTGATGACGCTTGCGCCGTTGTCGGCGGCATAGACGATTGCGGCGGCGGAGTCATCATCCTGCATTCGTGAACTGCCGCCGAGCGAAAGTCCGGCACGTATCGCCATAAGTGGACATTCCCAAGCGACCCCGGCGATACCGATGCCGTTATTGGGCATCGCGCCGGCAATACCGGCGACATGTGTGCCGTGTCCGCTTTCATCAATTGGTTCGCTATCCCCCTCAATATAATCACCTTCCGCTTGCAAGTTGGGTGCGTCGGTAAAATCCCAGCCGTAGATGTCGTCAACGTAGCCGTTGCCGTCATCGTCGAGACCATTGTCTGGAGCCTCGCCGGGATTTATCCACACTTTAGGTGCTAAATCATCATGTCTGTAATCAATTCCAGAGTCGATGATAGCAATCACGACCTCCCGATTCCCTTTTTCAATTGCCCATGCCTGTGGTAATTTCATGAGTGGCAGACTCCACTGCTCAGGATACTTGGGATCGTTTGGAAAAACCGGGTCCGCCAGCGTTGGACGGAGGTAGTTATACTCGACACCCTCAACGAAAGGGCTCTGTTCATAAGCGGCTTTCAGTGTTTCGAGAGGGGCATCAAGGGCAAAACGCAACAAATAGATACGCTTCAAATTTGGATTAAGTGAAGGGCGTGCGAGGTAAGGGAACAAGGGATGCAGCGATTCGACATTATGTTTTGCGTGCAGGAGAGAGATTGGGGCGTTGGCGTGTAACCGTTCAAGATCTGCCGCTGCTGCTGGTGTCAAACGGATTAGCAACTCACCGGGAGTTATTTGGGAATGGATGTCCGCGACTGGTAAGTTCTCTGGAGCGGATTCGGTATAACGAGCACTCGCTCCTACAAGCAAGATGCTTATGAACAAAATTCTTAGGTATTTCATAATGGCTATCGGCATGTTAGCGATCGGCTGCCTCGGCGTGAAGAACTCACCTTTTGTTTATTATTTCACAATTGGATGTTATTGTCAAGCCGAAAAACTTTTACGGTTAGGGTGATTCAGCTTTAAGAATTTATTAGGTTTTATGTCTTTTTTGTCAAGTAGGCGAGGTTAGGAAACCTCGCCTACCAAGGTGTGGGCTATGTGTTTATTTTCAAAATTCACTATAAAGAGAAAAGCCTGTCATCAGTTCTATGCTGATAACAGGCTCTGGTTATGTAGATCCAACTTTGGGACTATTCAAAGGCTTGAAGTTCCCCGTCTTTGACGATAAGTACAATCGGATCATACATCGCCTCACCGTTGGGATCAAAAGAGAAATTCCCTAAAATCGTGGGCAAACTCATCGTTTGCGCCAGGGCGTCTCGGATTGCCTCTGAATCCGCCGCCTGTGCTTTCGCAATCGCATTGGCGAGAATATAGAGCGTCGCATACGCCTGTGCTGCCCACGGTTCGGCTTCAATACCGTATTCCGCTTGGTAATGCTGGATGAAGGCTTGGTTTCCAGGCATGTTAGAGAGAGGCGTCCATCCAGCAAAAGCGATTGCGCCCTCAGCGGCACCACCTGCATCTTGGATTTCTTTTGGGGTCAAATCTGGAACAATCAGGTGTACAGACTCAGGAATACCAATCTCGCGCGCTTGAATGATAATCTGCGTCATTTCCGATGATAGTGCGGAGATAAAGAGTGCGTCGGGTTCCATCTCCATTATATTGGTGAGCTGCACAGAAAAATCGGTGTCACCGGTTTGGAAGGTCTCCTCGGTCAGAATCTCAACGCCACTGGCTTCAAGTCCTTTCCGATTTTCCTCGTTGCTACTTGTGGAGTAAGTATCCGCGGCATCATATATGGTCGCAACTTTCTCATAGCCGAGTTTCTCATGCGTCACCATTACACCATTTGGATTTAGGACGCTTGTAGTGAGACCGGTACGGAAGATATAATCCCCAAGACTGCTTAAACCGGCAGCGGAAGAGATAGGACTAAAAGCGATTACCCCATTCTCCTGCGCAATTGGAAAAGCCTGTTCAAGATGCGTTGAGATACCAATCCCGACGATGGCGGGAACGCCTTGATCTACCAATTTCTGGACGGCTGCGACCCCACCCTCTACGGTGCTCTGAGCGTCCTCAGTGATGAACGTGATGTTCGCATCGCTGCGCATATTAATCTCTTTTCGTGCCAACTCAAGACCGCGTTGCATTGGGAGTCCATAGGGTTCGGCGAGTTCCCCTGTCAGTGCTAAAGCGACCCCGATGGGGATCTCTTGACTCGTAGTTGTCATTTCGTCCATCATCTGAGGCATTGCTGCTTCAAAGAGTTGCAGCTTTCCGTCCATGACGGTAAGTACAACAGCGTCATACATTGCCTCTCCGTTTGGGTCAAAAGAGAAGTCGCCCAAAATCGTGGGGAAATCCATTGTCTGGGCAAGTGCGTCCCGAATCGCGGCTGAATCTATCGATTGTGCTTTCGCAATCGCATCGGCGAGAATATAGAGCGTGGCATACGACTGCGCTGCCCAAGGTTCAGCCTCAATACCGTATTTCGCTTGGTAGCTCTGAAGGAACGCTTGATTTCCGGGTATATTAGACAGACTTGTCCATCCAGAAAAAGCGATTGCGCCCTCAGCGGCACCACCTGCATCTTGGATTTCTTTTGGGGTCAAATCCGGAACAATCAGGCGGACAGTGTCGGGGATCCCCACAGCTCCGGCTTGAATGATAACCTGTGTCATCTCCACCGATAGTGCGGAGATAAAGAGTGCGTCGGGTTCCATCTCCATTATATTGGTGAGCTGCATAGAGAAATCGGTGTCGCCGGTTTGGAAGGTTTCTTCAGTTAGAATCTCAACACCGCTTGCCTCAAGTGCTTTTCTCACCTCATCGTTGCTACTTTTCGAGTAGGTATCCTCAGCATCATATATCAGTGCTGCTTTCTCATAACCGAGTTGGGCGTGCGTTGTCATCACACCGCTCGGAATCATTATATTTGTGGCGAGACCGGTGCGGAAGACATAATCCCCAATGCTGCTCAAACCCGCAGCGGAAGAAACCGAGCTAAAAGCGACCACGCCATTTTCCTGCGCAATTGGAAAAGCGTCTTCAAGGTAATCTGAGATAGCAATTCCGAGGATGACGGGTACGCCTTGATCCACCAATCGCTGGACGGCTGCAATCGCTCCCTCTTCACTGCTTTGATCGTCCTCAGTGATGAACGTAATGTTTGCATCACTGAGCATGTTAATCTCTTCTCTCGCTATTTCAAAGCCGCGTTGCATTGGTAGCCCATACGGTTCGGCATCTTTCCCCGTTAATGACACAACAACGCCGATAGGAATTCCTACATCCATTGTCGGCGTCATTTCGGTATCAGGCACCATCGGTGCCATCCTGTTACAACTGGAAAATCCAATAGCCAAAGCAATAATTGCGAATACAAATGCGGAGGCTATAATTCCTTTTACTTTCATTTTTCAATTTCCTTTATTTTTATTTTTAATTGAGGTAGACGATACAAAAACACTGCAAGTAATGCCCCACCCTCAATAAATTGTAAAAAATTAACTATACACCATCAAACAAAACTCAGACAGGTCTCAGAAAATAAAAACGTTTCCACTGCTAATTAGATACGTTACTATGAAAAAATGAGTTTTTGTAATAAGCTATTTAATACCCCAAAAACTACTTCAAGACAAGTATTCCAACCTAATCAGTGTGAAAAGTTTAACTGCAGCTTATTATTTCATATTTGGAAGTTATCATCAACTGAAAAATTGGGTATCTGGTTAAAATACGTCCAATACTTTGGCAGTTTTTCCATCAACGATTGCGACTGCGATATTTCCTCGACTGTGATTAGAGAAATGAACTATCCACGCGAATCCTTGAAAGGTTGCATGCGCACGGACAGCACGCTGACCTGCTAAAATGACTTTGACCCGTGCATCCGACTTCGCGATTTGAAGGACTACTTCTGCTTTTTGCGGAGAGGGTTCAGTTTGAATTGCGAGGGAACCCAATATGCGTTTGCCTCGATCTACCAATGGTGGTAACGCCTTAGGGTCTTGCTGTGCGAGGCTTTGAAGGTGTAAAGCGTATTGACGATACATGTCTCGGTATTTTTCGTAGTTGGTAAGTCCATAAGCAAGTGGAATCCGTTCATATTGTGCTGCGCACATCTCTGCTGCGTCCGCTTCGAGTCGAAGTACTTTCACATAATCGCCTCTCTGTTCCGCCAACTCGCGTTGTTTTCTGAAAAAGGTCGGATAGATGCCAAACTCGTAGAATCGGTCGGGGTAGTGAGGGAGCCATGTTGTGATGAATTTTTTGATATTTTCCGATTCCGTATTCAGCACCGAATGGGAGTCGAGGTTGCAAGTCTCTCCTACAAACTTCTGCCGCGCGATTTGGGCGCGCGTGCGGTGAAACTGATAGTGTTTCTGAATTTCCCGTGCTTCCTTTTTCGCTCGCGCCGCCCACTTTTCGTATCCGTTTCGCTCGTAGTAGTCGTACGCAATCTCGTTCATCGGAACAGAAATGTGCTTAAGGCATTCGGCGGCGGCTTCGTGCCAGAGGGCGAGTCTCTTAAAGTCACCGGACTGCGTATAGCGTTTGATAAAGAGCTCGGCGGTAGCTGTTCCTTGACGGACTGCCATAGATGGCTGCGTGGCTAACAAAAAAACAGGAAAAAGCAATAAAGCACGAGTAATCATGAAGCGTCGCGAGCATGAAGAAACACCCAAGCAAAGACCCCAAGCAAAAACACTCGCTCCTACAGTTGAAAGTTGAAAATCGAAGCCATTATTGAAGAAAAAAGCGGACGGTTCCAGAGAAGGTTTCATTTGGTGCAAGCGCGATCACGCCTGCGGGGATACCTCTCGCTTCTAAATTAATGGCATCTGTTGGACAGGTGTAAGGTTCAAAACAGATAGCATCTCTACCGGGTGGTGTGTAGACGACGAGTTCTCTGAATATCGCGTCTGACTCCATCACCATGGTGTGTCCAGTGTCTTTATTCTCAATAAGGCATCGACTTACATCGTCAACGAGTTGTACATCCGTAAAGACATGATCAAGTTTTAGTTCTCCGAAGGGCTGTCCGTTGCGTAGATCCAGTGTTTTTGTGACATCGTTCTGCTTACCGGTTGGAACGAGGACATCGTCCAATTCCCAATACTTCGCGGCGGGGACAGTAATCAGTGCTTGTGACGCATTGGCTGCTCCGGTCAAGTTCGTATTAAAATAAGGGTGGATACCGAACCCCATTGGCATATTCCGGTCGCCTGTGTTTTTGATGGAAATCCCCATCGTTAGTACCGCGTCTTTGAGGGTGTAGGCGATCTCAATTTTAAAAGGGAACGGATACTGACGGATAACATCTGGAAAATGTTCGGAATTGAGCGAGCAGACTAACGTCGCACCGTTTTCGTCAGCGGCGTGTTTATCGACCTGATACGGTTGATTTAGCAATAAGCCGTGGATCGTCGTTGGAGATTCGGGTGCTTTGTCAAACTGATAGGTTTCGCCTTCAAATTGCCATCTGCCGTTGCGGATTCGATTTGGAAACGGAAACAGAATTGGGTTACCGTAAGCAGTTGGACGTTCCTCCAATGTAGCGAGATCGGGTGGTGGGTCTATCAGGTTAATCCACGTCTCTCCGTCCGCTACTTTAAAGAGGTAGCAGTTATTTCCGAGTGCTGGCATGATCTCAGCGAAGGCTTTTCCTTCTTGGTGTAGGGTGTAAACGTCGTATTTTGATTCAAGGGCATCAACTATTCTTCCATTGACTGCGTACCGTGTTTGCGCCATCGCTTTCCCCTTATCTGCGTTTGTGAGTATCGTTAAAAATAAAAAAAGAACACAAATTATTCCTATGTGGAGCGTGCGTCTCCAAGTCCTTCTAAATCGAGGAAAAAAAATACAATGCATTGTTTTACCTTATCTCCCGTGCGTAAATTGGCACAGCCTAACAGGAGACCATGCTACAAAAATGCAAACTGGCACAGCCTAACAGGAGACCATGCTACACAGTAGTCTTGGCGCACCAGTGAATGCCACGGCGGAGCACCTCTCGGAAATTCGGATTAGAGAAGGTAACATCGTCATGTCCACTTTGGAGACAGAAGATGCGAGAATTGCCGTACGCACGCGTCCAACCGAGGACATTCATGCTGTTTGGATGATCAACCGTTAAGAGACAGGAACTATCCTCACCTGCGGATTTCATGGTATAGGTTTCATCGCCCATTTCCCAATCCGTTAGTCCTTCGGTAATGGGGTGGTTTGCATCAGCGATTTGTACGTGGAGCGTTTGTCGCGGATGCCACCCGAAATCCCGGTTGTGAATTCCGCACATATCAGAATAGGCATCCCACTCTGGAAAGGCGAGAATGGCGTGATGTAAGATAACCATTCCTTGTCCGCGCTCGGTTATGCCGAGGATGGCCCGTGCTTGTGCATCTGTTGGATAGGGACGGTGGAAGTTGTAAAAGACGACGGTGTCGTAGTCCTTTTGGTTTGTATCCTTTACAAAATCGTCGAGATCCTCTCGGACGAATTGAATGTCCTCCATACTTTCAAACACTGCGTCAAACTGTTTTTCTTGAAATCCGTGTTCTCCGGTTACAATTGCGATTTTCACAATAATTACCTCCAATGTATTCGCTGGTCTGGGCAGCCACAAGGGATGCCCCTACAGGGACGCGTTTTGTTAATAACGGGCCCATTGCCACAATTGTGCTAAGGTCGGACGTTTTCCATACATCAGAATGCCAACCCGATAAATTTTTCCACTCATAAGCATAATAAGCGCAACCGTCGCGCACACCACGAAGATGTTGAGTAGAATTTCCCATAAAGGCGGCATTAGCACGTTGATGCGCATAAACATAAGTATCGGCGAGAAAAACGGAACATGGGAGAGCAGGACACTGAACGTCGAATCCGGGATTCTAACTAATTGAACCATTAGTATAAATGGAACAATGATGAGCATTGTGAGCGGTGCTCCAGTCTGTTGTGCCTCTTCTTCACTGCCACAAATCGCACCGACAACGGCATAGAGCGTTGAATACATAAAGAAACCGATAATGAAATAGACGAAGAAATAGGTAAGCATCTCGGCACTACTCATTTTGACAGTCCCAATTATTAGGAGAAGCCGCGAAGGTAGGCTTTCAATGCCAAAGATACGCAACAGTGGGTTTATGTTCATAAACAACATCACCCCGAACAGCACCCAGATAGCAAACATTGTCAAACAGACGGAGCAGACCCCGACGAGTTTGCCGAGTAGCAGTTGATACGGTTTTATTGATGAAACAATCACTTCTACAATTCGGGTTGTTTTTTCTTCGAGCACGCTCCGCATAATAGAATTTGCGTAGATGATGACGAACATGTAAAGCACAAAAACAAGAATATATCCGAGTCCAAGCCGCGCGCCTGTCTCTATAGGACTTTCAACTTCTGCGCTGCTTTTAACGGCATAAGCGTTGAATTTGACGGCACGCATGAGTTGGCTGACTTCACGCTGAGAATAACCACTTTCTGCAAACCGCTTGTCGCGGACGATATCTGAAATCATGCGGCGGAGTGCTCTTTGCACCTCAAAATTCGTTGTTGTTCTGGCGTAGAAGCGGACTTCTCCATTTGCCAAAACATTTTCCGGGATTTTAAGATAGGCGTAGAGGTCCTTCGTGTTGACGCGTTCCCGGAGTGCGGTCTCCGATGCCTCCGTAGCAGCAAATTCCTCAACGAGTTCATAGACGAGTTCGCCCTTATGTTGAAAGGTAGGATGCCCGGTGATAGCTGCCTGCATTTGTGTGAAGATTTCACGCGTTTCGTCGATAACTACGAGTTTTCTCATCTCTTTGGGTTTGTCCTCCATGATCGCGAGAAAACTCGATAATAACACCAGACCACACATCAACACCGGCATGAGAAATAAAGAGGCAATAAATCCTTTAGATTTAACGCGCGTCATGTATTCACGTTTGATGACGGTGACAATTTTATTCGGCATCCTGCACCGTTCCTCCTTGTGCCTCAACGCTCTGGACGAAAATCTCGTGTAACGTCGGTTCTACTAATTCAAACCGTGTTACATCAACGCCTTTCTCGACCAGTTCTTGGAGAAGTGGACGATAATCCTCCGGGGATCTCAGTTTGACTTCAGCATACTGCCCGAAATCGTTGAACCCCTGAATCCAATCGGAATTGCGAATCGGTTCAAGGCTGCCTACGTATTCAATCTCAACAGAATTTTTGCCGAAGGCGCGTTTTACAGCGCGAAGCTCATCCTCAATCAACACTTTGCCTTGATGAATGAGGCAGATACGCTCGCATAGTTTTTCGACTTGTTCCATCACATGGGTTGAAAAGATAATTGTCCTGCCCTCATCACGGAGTTCAAGCATCAAATCTTTGAGGAGCGTCATGTTAATTGGGTCCAGTCCGGAAAAGGGTTCGTCGAGGATAATCAGCTCAGGTTTGTGAATGACAGTTGTAATAAACTGAATTTTCTGTGCCATCCCCTTCGAGAGTTCATCAATGCGTTTGTTCTCCCACTCCGAGAGTTGCATTTTTTCCAGCCAACGCTCAATTTCACCGAGTGCTTGTCGTCTGTGTAAACCTTTCAATTCGGCAATAAAGAGGATGACATCTCGGACTTTCATTTTCCGATACAAACCGCGCTCTTCAGGGAGATAGCCAATCTGGTCCAAGAAATCTCGGATGCGCCGATTGCCGCTGAAGGTAATGGTGCCGGCATCCGGGGCGATAATGTCCATTACCATACGGAGCGTTGTTGTCTTCCCGGCACCGTTGGGTCCCAAGAGTCCGTATATACTTCCTTTCTGAATACTGAAGGAGATATCTGATACGGCTGTGAAATCGCCGAATTTCTTATGAACATTTTCGAGTTGGAGGAGATTCATCTTTTAATTTTAAAATTTTATGGAAGTGTTGGGTTTCAATACCGTTCAACCCAACCTACAAAACAGACCAGAAACATTGTTGTAGAGATTTAATCTACAATTGACTGATAAGTTAGCACTCGGAATTGGGCGTGGAATGGCGAATCGCCAATCAATTGGGTCATGAGAATGCCGATTAACTCTTCGACAGGATCAATCCAGAAGGTTGTGCTCGCGAGACCGCCCCAACTGTAGGCACCTAAGGAACCGAGACTGTGCGTGTCAGCGACATCCGTGACAACAGCGAATCCGAGTCCGAAACCGCAGCCCGTTCTCTCAAGGGGTTGCCAATCGTCAGAGATATGATTTACTCTGATGAGTTCGACGGTTTTTTTTCCAAGGAGCCGCTCGCCGTCGAGTTCGCCATCATTGAGCAACATCTGACAAAAACGGAGATAATCTGCAGCGGTTGACTGGAGTCCAGCACCACCGGAGTGGAAAAAGCTCAGGGGTCCGCTCGAAACTGGCGCGTTCTCAATCACCTGAATGCCCCCGTCTTCTGCAGGTTCATATAGCGTCATGTATCTATCGGCTTTCTCGTCTGGCACCGAGAAAGCGGTATCGTTCATACCCAAAGGATTGAAAATTCGGGTTTCCAAAAATTCCGCAAACGACATACCCGATACGACTTCCACGAGGTAGCCGAGAACATCGGTAGACATACCGTAATTCCACGCGCTACCTGGGTGACAATAAAGCGGTATTTTTCCGAGTTCTTGCACCATGTATGCGAGATCGCCGTGATAGTAATTTGCGTCTCTATACCGCTGATTAATTGGATGCTCCCCGTCTCCGCCATAGATGAGTCCAGAGGTGTGTGTGAGCAGATGCTTTATTGTCATTTCGGTTTCTGCGTCAACGATATCCTCGCCGTTTTCCGTGTAGACCTGCATATCTTTGAAAGCAGGGATAAGTTCGGAGACAGGTGTGCCGAGTTGAAAATGTCCTTCCTCGTAGAGCATCATGACAGCGATACTCGTAATAGGCTTTGTCATTGAGTAGATACGGAAGATGGTATCGAATTCTATGGGTTTGGCAGACGCGACATCTTGGGTGCCAAATTTTTCAAAATGGACGAGCCTGCCTTCGCGGGCTATCATTGTTAGTGCGCCGGGGATTTTTCCATTGTCAACATAGCCTTGTATAACAGGTGCGATGCGTCCGAGTCGCGATGTTGACATGCCCACATCTTCAGGCACGGCGCGCGGTAATCCTTCGTACATTGCCATTAAAATCTCCTATAGGATAGTTGCCAGTTGTCAGTTATCAGTTATCAGTTAAAGAAGTTCTGATGTGTATCACAATCTTTTTGTACTGATTTCTATTCCGTGAGTGCTTGATAGGTTAGCGTCCGGAATTGGGCATGGAATGGACAATCGACATTAACCACTTGCGTCATCAGAATGGCGATTAGCTCTTCCACAGGATCAATCCAAAATGTGGTGCTTGCCATGCCACCCCAACTGCAAGTACCTACGGAACCGAGACTACTTGTGTCAGCGACATCTGTAATAACTGAGAATCCGAGTCCGAAACCGGTACCTGTTCTTTCTGGGGCTAACCAATCGGGTGGAACATGACTCATCTTAACGAGTTCGGCGGTTTTTCTTCCGAGGAGTCGTACACCATCGAGTTCACCATCATTGAGCACCATTTGACAGAACCGAAGATAATCCGCAGCGGTCGATTGTAGCCCTCCACCACCAGAGTGGAAAAAGCTCAGGGGTCCAGTTGCAGCATGGACTTTCTCGATTTGCTTAAGACCACTGCCCTTCACGTAATCATATATTTTTGAGTATCGGTCAGCATCTTCAACACGCACTGAGAAACCGGTGTCGGGCATACCCAAGGGATCAAAAATACGGGTCTTTAAAAACGTCGCAAAGGGTATACCCGATACGATCTGTACAAGATAGCCAAGGACATCGGTAGACATCCCATATTTCCACGCGCTCCCTGGCTGGTGAATAAGAGGGATACTTCCGAGTTTTTCTATCATGTTCGCGAGGTCGCCTCCGTAGAGATCAGCATCTTCATATTGCTGATCAATCGGGTGATCATCCTTATTGCTATCATAGATAAGTCCAGTGGTATGTGTTAGTAAATGTTTTATTGTTACCTCGCGTTCCGCATCAACAATATCCTTGCCATCTTTCGTGTAAACTTTCATATCTTTGAAAGCGGGAATGAATTCGGAAACAGGCGTGGTGAGTTGAAAATGCCCTTCTTCGTAGAGCATCATGACAGCAATACTCGTAATCGGCTTTGTCATGGAGTAGAGACGGAAGATGGTGTCAAACGCTATCGGTTTGGCGGCGGCGATATCCTGCATGCCAAACTTTTCAAAATGGATGAGCCTGCCACCCCGTGCTACCATTGTCAATGCGGAAGGAATTTTTCCGTTGTCAACATAGCCTTGCATGACGGGTGTCATACGTGCTAACCGCGATGTTGACATGCCCACATCTTCGGGGGCTGCGCGTGGCAGCCCTTCATATATTGCCATTAAAATCTCCTACGTTATTCCGTAAGTGCCTGATAGGTTAGGACTTTAAATTGTTGCTGGAAAGGGTAGCGGTTATTGAGAAGTTGCGTCATGAGCAAGCCAATCAATTCTTCCTTCGGGTCAATCCAGAAAGTCGTCGCGGCAGCACCGCCCCAACTGAAGTTCCCGACGGATTCAAGAATGTTGGGGGGTTCTTCATCTGTAACAACACGGAAACCGAGTCCAAACCAATTATCGTGATGTGGATAGCGCATCAGTTCAACGGTTTTCTTTCCTAATATACGGACACCGTCGAGTTCCCCACCGTTGAGTAGCATCTGAGAAAATCGGATGTAATCCGCAGCCGTTGAGGCGAGACCGCCACCTCCTGACGGGAAAAAATTGATCTCACCGTTTGTGAGTTGGGTCCCTCTATCTTCAATACGTTCCATGCCATCTTCTTTGTTAGGTCTATACAAAGCTGCGAACCTGTCCTGTTTCTCTGGTGGCACTGAAAACCCGGTGTCTACCATACCGAGGGGTCCAAAGAGTCGTGTCTGGAGGAACTCTTCAAACGGCATACCGGATACGACCTCTACGAGGTAACCGAGTACGTCAGTAGAGACTCCGTAGGTCCACTTCTCTCCAGGTTCGTGAACGAGAGGAATAGTACCGAGTTTATCCACCATGTTGGCGAGTTTTTCACTGGGTGTCAAATCCATGACAGTCTCAAAAATTTTCAGTTCCTTATAGCGTTCATCAACAGGTTTCTTGCCCCACCCGTAAGTGAATCCGGCGGTATGCATGAGAAGGTGTTTGATGGTTATCTTTTTCTTGGCATCCAAGATTTCCGTCTGATCTTCGTTGTAGACTTTCATATTTTCAAATTCGGGGATAAACTTGGAGACGGGTGTGCCGAGTTGAAAATGCCCCTCCTCATAGAGCATCATCACGGCGACACTGGTAATCGGTTTCGACATGGAGTAGATACGAAATATTGTGTCTGCTTCAACGGGTTTGTTGTTCTCAACATCTTGCATGCCGATGGTTTCAAAATGGACGATTTTCCCTCTCCTCGCTACGACTGTTAGGAATCCGGGTAGGTTCCCCTTATCGACGTAATCTTGTAAGACAGGACGAATGCGTTCAAGGCGTTCAGCAGAAACACCGACTTCCTCTGGTATCGCTGTAGGGAGTCCTTGTCCGAACACCACTGTGGGGATGCAAAAAAGTAGTAAACAGGTGTATTTTAATTTTCTCAATTGACTCTCCTTTTTTCTATGGTGACTGAGATTGTCATCTTTTTTTATTTTTATGGGGTAGGCACGAGACCTACCCCTACAGTGGCGTTGGTGTGTCTAAATGCCCAGAATCTGTCAGATAGCCAGTTGAACTACGGTACGTGTTTAAGATATGCCCAGCGTGTTGAGAGTTTGCCGCCGGGTTCAACGCTGAGGATGGTCGCCAGACCGAGATCCATTGCTTCTTGGATTTCTTCTTCGGTGCGCGCGGCGTTGGAGATACGTATCTCTTCAATGATACCCTTCAATCCGTTTGCGTTATTGAGATTTGGCACGCCGATGGTAATCGGATCTGCGCTCTGGAATGTTTGCCCATTCGGACCCTCGGTCTCCAATTCGCCATCAACGTAAAGCCGTCCCATCTTGCCATCATAGGTAAAGGCGAGATGATGCCATTTATCGTCTGTAATGTCACTTGTGCCATCTATACTGAATGCACATGCGCCATTCGCCCCGATCTGTGCATGGAAAACGCTCTTGTCCACATGGACCCAGATACCGTAGTTTCGGTTGGTGCATCCTGCTTGCTGCTTGCAGACCATGCCTTGCCATTTGCCTGTGGATTCTTCCACTTTGACCCACAGTTCAATACTGAGCTCTTCCAACTCCAGTTTCTTGGTAGAATTCACGACGACGTAACCACTGGAATCGCCAGGGAACTCCAATCCTGTTCCGAATTTCCCTTTGACCCATTTAGGACTGCCTTCAAATTCGCCGTCGTGGCCGTTGCCGGAAGCGTCTTTCACTACATTCCCGGCACCTTCTTCAAAAAGCCAGACAGCGACGGTATTTTCATCAACAGCGGCATCTGCTTGTATAGCACCAACGAAGGTCGAAACTGTGAATACAACCAACAGACACAGAACGCTACAGAAAGGTTTCGTACCAGTGATATATATAGCCATTTTTCTCCCTCCTTTGCTTTCGTATTCTATCAGAAAAGGATTTTAAAGTCAATAGATGCATTCAGTTGAACACAAACAAAAATATTGACAGCGGACTATGCATCACATATAATTTTGTGTATTCTGACGTAAGGCGTACGGTGGACGTGCGCGAATTGTGAGCAGGAGACATAAGGAGCAGTTCCTAAATAGTTCTTTTTCTATGTTTTTCTTGATTTTTTTGTGTTTTTGCGGTATAATCTTCTTACCGCGTGGCGAGGACTTCTCACCCGCATGCAAGTGCGGTCTCCTCGCCAACCGACTGTGAGAAGCGGTTAAAGCGTGGGACGTGGAATACCACAATGGCATTAAAAGCACACAAGATCGCGTTACGCGCGACGGAGGAACAGCGTGCATGGTTTGCGCAGCAATGCGGTTATGCCCGTGTTGCCTATAACTATGGACTCTCTGATTTCAAAGACGGTTTATCGAAAGACGAATGGCGTTCTGCTCGGACATTGCGCCAACGATTCAATGCCGCAAAGCGTGAGAAGTTTAACTGGTGCAGCGCGTGCGACCAACGGGCTGCAGCGTATGCGTTTGAGAATCTCGATGAGGCTATCAAACGTTGGCGGTCAGGACAAAATAAGTTTCCGAAGTATAAGAAACGTTCCTACCGTCAGTCTTATACAGTTGAAGGTGCAAAGGTGAAAATGGAAGGTAAACATATCCGTTTGCCGAAAATTGGTCAGATTCGTATGTTTGAGACACTTCGGTTTGAAGGTGAGATACGTAAGGTTACGATTTCGAGGAAAGCACATCGTTGGTTTGTCTCTATCCTTGTTGACACAGGAACACCCAATACTCCCCGTGATACACGCGGACTCCCTGTCGTTGGCATAGATGTAGGTATCAACACACTGGCAACCCTTGACGATGGTAAGCGATACGAGAACCCAAGACCACTAAAACAGTATGAGCGAAAGCTCAAACGAGAACAACGTAAGTTAAGCCGAAAGGTATTCTTAAGTAACAATTGGTATAAGCAGAAGCGAAAAGTGGAACGCTTGCATTACCGGATTGCGTGTATCCGTGAAGACACCCACCATAAAGCGACAACAGAGATTGTTAAGTCTGCGAGTGCTATCGGTATTGAGACACTAAAGGTTACAAACATGTTAAAGCACCGAAAACTTGCCAAAGCCTTATCAGACAGTGCGTTGGGAGGTTTTCTTGAGAAACTGCGGACGAAAGCAGAAACGCTCGGCATTCGGATTGTGCAAGCCTCACAGTTTTTCGCAAGTTCTAAAATCTGTAGCAATTGCGAACATAAGAAAGAAGGTTTAACGCTTTCGGATAGAGAATATCAGTGTAGCGAATGCGGAACATCTATAGATAGAGACCAGAACGCTGCAATCAATCTAAGAACCATCGCGTGCGGTTCGCATGAGATGTAAAACGCCTGATGGAGTCCGTGTAAGACCTTGTATGCGAGGCAGTGGACGTTGAAACAGGAACACTAAAACTGATGTTTGCATAGAAAAACACAGTTTTGAAGGAACAGGCTGATATGGCGGAACGGATTAAAATGGGGTTAGTCGGTTGTGGCGGAATGTCCGGCGCACACATGAGAGGGTACGAGGAACTCTGGTCTAAAGGTATCAAGGACTTTGAAATCGTAGCGGCGTGCGACATCGTATCCGAACATGCCGAAGAACGTGCCAATCAGGCACACGAATTCCAAGGCGGCACGAAACCGGCAGTCTATACAGAGCTTGATGAGATGCTGGCGAAACATCCGGATTTGGTGTGTGTTGACATCTGTGCGCTTCACAGTGCGCATCACACGCTCGCTGTGCCTGCGCTTGATGCGGGGAAGCATGTTATTATTGAAAAACCGTTCGGGATCACGATGCGAGCATGTAAACTGATGATGGACGCTGCGGATCGAAACGATAAGATTATCTCCGTCGCTGAGAACTATCGTCTGGCACGCATTCAGCGTACACGGAGTTGGGCGGTTGCCCAAGGTCGTATTGGTGCCCCGCGGATGTTTTTTTGGATAGAGGCTGGTGAAAACCTCGGTAAATGGGGGTGGCGCAACTTCAAAATGGACGCAGGCGGCGGTTGGGCATTGGACGGTGGTGTGCATTTCACCGACCTGATGCGCTATATTCTGGGTATGGAAGCCGAAGAGGTCTACGCTGTCAACAAGGCTTACGAACCCTACCGCTACGATAATCCGGGCGAAAGAGAGGGTGGATATGCCGTCGATGTTGAGGACGCGATGATTGCGACTATCAAGTTTGAGCAAGGCGTTACTGCCCAGTGGACATGGGTTGGCTCGGCACCGGGACACCACTTCCGGCAGCACACGGTTTACGGCAGTGAGGGTTCGCTGGATTGGAACCTCGGATTAGTGCCACGTGGCGGCGAACCGATTTCCAACGACGACCTGATGAAAGAATTCACGGATAGCCTCAGCGATTCGGAACGGGAATACTACTTCCCAGGCGGCGTTGAAGATACAGTGGCGATTGAGTTAAAATACTTCGCCGATGCGATTCGGAGTGGCGGCAAACCTGAAGTGGACGCTGTCGAAGGCATGCGTTCCGAAGCTATCTGTATGGCGGTGTATGAATCCGGATGGTTCGGTCGTCCTGTGACAATCGCAGAGATTGAAAACTGCGAACTCGAAGGCTATCAGAAAGAGATTAACGATAAATTGGGGATTAGCGATTAGAAGTTAGTTAAACGGACGAGGGGACCTCGCCCCTACGACGTAATGGCTAAAAATGATGGATTAAAACTATGGATCGATTGAACGGGAAGGTTGCGATTGTTACGGGTGCTGGCAAAAAGGGTGAAGTTGACGGGACTGGCTATGCGACATCAATACTCTTTGCGAAAGAAGGGGCGAAGGTGCTGTTGGTGGACCTCTCACCTGAAAATGCTAACGCTACGCTTGCAGAAATTGAGGCAGCGGGTGGTGAAGGTGCAGTGTTTATCGGAGATGTGTCCACAGAGGAAGCCTGCGCTGGGATGGTGGAAGCTGCGGTTGAACATTTCGGCAAAGTGAACGTGCTGTTCAACAACGTTGGACTCGGCGGTTCTGGAATGGTTACACAGGTCGATGCCGAGAAGTGGGACCGAGTCATGGATGTCAACCTCAAAAGCATGATTATGGCGTGCAAACATGCTATTCCTCGAATGGCTGAGGCAGGGGGTGGCTCAATTATTAACGTCTCGTCAATTGATGCGTTGCGTGCGGGTTCATCAAGGAATGTGCCTTACGCAGCTGCGAAAGGTGGGATGATTTCTGCAACAAAGGTGATGGCGGTTCACCACGGACGGGACAATGTTCGGGTGAATTGCATCGCGCCTGGACATCTCTACGCTTCGTTTCCTGCGCCGTATCTGAGTGAAGCGGAGCGGGAGCGACGGCGGCGCATTGGACCCCTTGGAACAGAAGGCACTGCGTGGGATGTGGCGTGGGCAACCGTCTTTCTCGCCAGTGATGAATCGAAATGGATTTCCGGCGTTATTATTCCGATCGATGCGGGTTTGCTCGCAGCGACACCACTTGCCGTTGTTCATCAACTGGATGAGTAGGGTAGGCACCAGACCTACCCTTACCTAATAATAGGATAGCACGAAACTTACCCCTACCTACCAATAGGGTAGCACGAAATCTACCCCTACCTAATAATTTTGAGATTTCAATCCTGCCCACCGCGTGGTGAGCTTGCCGCTGGCGGAGATTGTCCCCTTTAGCCGACTGGTAACTAAGGTTTGTCGTTCGCCAGCAAAAGATACGTCCTCAATCTGGTAATAGTAAACAACGTTAGGTTTGGCAGTCGCATCTGCCCATGTATAAACATTGCGCTCTGCTGTTGTGCCTGCGCCGGGGATCAGTTGTGGGTTGATGACTTGAAACACGCTCGTCCTTGTTTCAGCACGTAGGATATTGAATCCGGCGTTGTCTACCTCGGATTCGGTGGTCCACTTGATGATAACTGTCCCAATCTCCGTGCGTTCGGGTCGGAAGTGAGAGAGTTGGACAGGCAGTGCTCCGCCGGCGTGGATACCGGGACTACCGTAGTCGGAACTGATGCCATACCAAGTTTCAATTCTCTTTTTCGACAAATACGAGAAGTTGGTCTCTGTTGCCGGGATCCACCCCTCCCGCTGGATGCCATCGTGTCCTATGCCTTTGCCAGAATATCTTCGGATGATTGAAGTGCGGTCACTGTTTTTCGTCCAACCATTAGGTAGTTTCCATGCGGGTTTATCAGAAGTCCGAGTTCTCCCGTCAAGGTTTCCGACTCTGTCGGCGAGTTCATTTTGCCCGTCAACGAGTTGGATGTGGAATCCTTTGGTTGGATGCAAAAAAGGGTCTCGCCGGCTGTTCATTCCAAATTCACTTGCGAGCTCCGCGTAGACATCGAAGACGCGGGTAGAGGCAAAGTGTGTGTTATCAGAGTTTCTACCACGTGTCGAGACGATTAGCACTGTCTGCCTTGGGGGAATGGTTTTGACGTTGCCCTTATTCTTAAAATTAATCGTTCCGAATCGCGACATCGTGGCCCACTCTGGATCGTTATAGTTTTCAATAATCAACTCCCAACCAGCATTCGCATCAAGGGCAACGGTTTCGGTATCAGAGCTGTTAAAAATTTCGATCCATTGGATTTCATTCACACCCTCATCGGTAGCAAACATAATTTCGCTGATGGTCACTTTCCCTTTGAGGTTTCTAACGCTTCCCTGAAGAATTGTTAGGGGTCCCACGGTGTATGTGCCTTTCCGGAAAATATAGTCACCAGCCGGTGTTGGATCAATTATCACCTCTTCCACATTTGGCCCGGGGACAATTGTTACTGTCCAGACTTTTTTCGTGGCATCGGATGAGAGCCCATTCGTTGGGATATATCCACCCTTGACATCAATATCTGTGCGCGTCAGTGTGATGGCTTTCGCCGAGGTTAAGGTCACGGTAAAGGGGCCCTGACCGCTAATAGACATATCGTCTGATAAGGTGAGGGGCGGTGCCGCACTTCGGACTATATTGACTACGATAGCCTCAGCGGGTTCCGTAGACTCATTACCCTCGACTACACCCTGTATCAGCCTACCAGGGGTCCTAGCAGCAGCACCTACCACGTCTATAAGTACTGTATCAATATCTCCCTGAGCAGTGATGGTCACCGTGTACACACTACCATCAGCATTAGCGGAAACAGAGGCAGCTGTTGCTCCAAGCGGCACAATTGTGCCACTGCTATCTGCGGCAATCAATTCGATATCAGTAACATCAAAGCCGGTTACCGGAGTATTGGCATCATTTTGATCCTGAAACGTGACAGTTAATTCAAAGATAGCGGACTCCGTCCTGATGCCGTATACCTGTCTACCCGCTGTATCTTCATCCACATCTGTTACCGATAGGACTGGCGTTACAGTTACAACAGTCTGTGCTTGTGCTGCAACGACAGTAAGTCCGGCGATGAGTAATACGACAAAAACGAAAGAGCACAGTGATTTATTAAAGAACATCTGTAATTTTCCTCCTCCAAACAAGATCGACTCAAAAACGTGTTTCGGACTTTGATTTGGTGGTCTTTTCTCGTTAGGTCCTATTCCAAGTGGGTTACGAAATTTGCAAAGTCTTTTCCTTAAGCAATAACGCTATTTTCCTTAAAGGTGTTACAAAAAAGACTCCAATGGGTGTGTTAATATTTTGTGAGAAATTAGGGAGGAGATAGGTTAGGAAAATTGATATTATGGTGCGGTGGGAACCGCACCTATCTTGTTGGAGGGATTGGTATCAGAATTGTGCTGGAAAATTGCCGCGGGCGGCATCCATGACTTCACCTGTGATTTCGTCATGTCCGTTTTCTTTGGCAAAACTTTCAATTCCCATCTTCGCCATCGGACGGACGAAACTCGGAATCCGATCTAAGCGTTCCAATGCCTCTGGTGTCCAGACGGGACCGGTCGGTTCGGTAGGTGCAGACTCTTCCTGAAATGCGTCCGAGATAACCGAGGTAAACGGGCATTTACCCCCTTCTTCGGTACCCTCACTGGCACCGGCTCCTGAGGAAATTTCGTTGGGCATCGCGTCGCCTCTTGCTGTTCCCAACTGTGATCGAATCATCTGCATGGGCTGCGCTGGTTCGTTGTTACCACCAAGTTTGAGATCCAAGGATTTCAGCATTTGGGTCTCGGATGGATTGAGGAACATAGCGATCTCTGTAAAGCAGTCGGGACACTCAAACAGTGCTGTCACGGAACCTTGCGCCGGTCGGGTTACGTCCTTAAACTTCATCGCTGTATCGCAGTCTGTACATAAAAATTTCATATTTTATCTCCTTCAAACTACAACGGGCAACCACAAGGGTTGCCCCTACCGAAAAAATGCTTGGATTTTCTTAGCGACTTGCAGGAGTGCCTTGCTTGCAGGAGCATCTGGGTATTCATTAAGATAGGCGGTTCCGCTGTCGCCAGCACGCGCGAGGCGTGGATCAAAGGGTACGCTGCCGAGGATTATCTGTTGGAACACATCGTCAAGGGATTCTTCGGTGGCAAAGAGGCGTTCCTCCTCGCCGCAGTGTTGACAGACGTAGGCAGCCATATTTTCGACAACACCGATAATCGGAACATTAAGAATATCCCTTGCCATCGTCACCGACTTTTTGACAATCAGTTGTGAGACTTCAGAAGGGATTGTCACAACGACGACACCGCCAAGGTTCGGGATCAGTTCTACCAGATTAGGGAGCCGATCCGTGCCGGGTGGCAAATCAATCAGGAGGTAGTCCAACTCACCCCACTCCGTGTCAGCGATGAACTCACGGAGTGCACTAACCTCCATAGTGCTACGCCATGTAAAGGCATCTTTCTGGGTATGGGCATTCCAAAGCACAGGTGCATCATCTTCCGATAAGAGCAGATCCATGGATATGAGCTTGGTGCCGAGTGCGGTGATAGCCGGTTTGATCCCTGTAGGTGTGTATGTTAGTGTGGCGTTGCGGACCCCCATCATCTTCGCCAGTGTTGGTCCGTTGATGTCGGCATCAACAACCCCAACAGTCCTCCCTTCAAGTGTCAGGGCGGCAGCAAGATTTGCAGCGACTGAACTCTTACCGACTCCCCCTTTTCCACTCATAATCGCGAGGGTGTGCTTAACGGAGGCGAGTCGCTTCTGAATCCGGTTCGCTTGTGTTGTCACTTGTCCAATGATATTGGAACCGGCATCGTTTGGGAGTTCTTTATAAGTTTTCATTTCTAAGAGAATGCCCAATTAATAACACAGTATGTTAGGTAGATTTTACCCAGTGCGGTTAGGAAACCGCACCTACCGACTTGTCGAAGAACCGATTGCATAGAGTGCCTGATAACTACGTAGATAGAGTGTCTCGTTAGTGATGACAGGAGATGCGGCAATAGCCTCACCTATAGCATTGCTGGCGACGATCTCAAATTCACGTCCGGCTTTCACAACAGTGATAACACCGTCTCGAGACGTAAGATAGATATATCCGTTCGCATAGACAGGCGAAGCGCGGTGTCGATGTCGATGCGTTCGTTCGCGATAGAGTTGTTCTCCGGTTTCGGCATCAAGGCATATCAAGTCTCCATTCTCTCGACAGAGATAGACTAAACCGTCGCGAATAACGGGAGACGGCACATCCGGTGTCCCTTGTCGAAGTTTCCAGCGTTGCCATTTAGTGTTCGTAACATTCCCTTGTGCAGCCGGATCAATGCCGACAACGGGTCCATTTTTCGCCGATGGGACGACGATTAACCCTTGTGTTGCGACAGGGGAAGCGACGAACCGGAGCGAGTAATTATAGCTTGCTTTCGGATTCAAGTCGCCACACCGCCAAATTTCGCTGCCGTCTTCGAGACTGTGTGCGGTAACATAATCTGCACCATGCACGACGAGGTATTCACGTTCTGCGTCCCGGTAGAGAATAGGAGAAGTGTAGGCGTGTTCGCATTCCTCGGTAGCATCGCTGTCGCGCTGATGTTTCCATATTTCCTCGCCGGTCATTTTGTCGAGTGCGAGGACAAGCCAAGCGTTGCTGTGGATCAGGTGCATGTAAAGCCGGTCTTGGTCGAGCAGTGGCGTGCTTGCCATGACAAAATAGAGGTTGAACCTACCGTAACGCTCCGCAATATTGGTATGCCACACCTCATTGCCTTGAAAATCATAACAGACAAGATCCCCTGTTCCGAAGAATGCCCAGACATGCTCACCATCCGTTGTCGGAGAAGGTGCGGCAGAATTGCCTTCACCACGACGAACGACTTGGTTGCCTTGTGCTATTGTCCGCTTCCAGAGTTCTTCGCCTTTGGTGCTGATACACATCAAAACAAGGGCGTTACCATCAGCAGAAGTAAGGAAAATTTTATCTTCCCAGACAACAGGGGTGGAGGCGGCTTCACCGGGAAGTGGCAGTCGCCATCGGACATTTTCGGTTTGACTCCAATGGAGAGGTGCCTCGGAGGCTTGGCTGATCCCATCGTTGTTTGGTCCGCGCCACCGGTGCCAGTTATCGGCAAAACTGTTGCTGACAAGGACAAAAACCGCGAGTAAACCTATTAGCGTATTTTTTAAAGTCTGATACATAGTAAGTCTCCATTTTAATGGCTTATGGTAGATGGCGGTTGGTGGTTAGTAAAAGTTTCAACGCTTCTCGTCCGTCCATAAGCCACGCTCGTGCCCGTTCCATTGGTATGGGACTATTTTCGATAAAGCACCTATGTTGTATTCCGGAAATTGATAGCCTGCCTCTATCACATAGCCCTCGTTTGTGAAAACAGGAAATTCCAAGTTCTCAAGCACCTCAAAAGGTTCAATTTCCAGCCATACATCGAGCTCACCTTCCACTGTTTTGTAGATTAAATCAGCGGAATGGCTTTCATGCCTGAGAATCATTATTGTACCCGACTGTCTGACTTCTCCATTAGACGAGCGGACCTTCAAACCGACGATAAGATCTTCTGATGGCGGCGGACTTGACTGGATTTTGAACCATAATCCTCGGTGTGAACCTTCCGCAGCACCTTCGATTGGACCGAGAATTTGGAACGTGACCGTTGGGATATTACTCATTGTTTATTCCTGAAGGTTTGATTGCTGATAGTACTGCCCAAGGACTTCATTTGCCAAACTTCTGCCGTCTTCGATGACGCGAGCGGCGAAATCAAGCGTAACTTCGGTGACATTGTTCTCTTGGGCTCGCTGTTCAATACGAGTCTGGGTAATATTGCGCATGAATCCAGCAGGCACTAAGTTCAAACGTTCAATCGCTTCTTCAGTCCATTGCACTGGACTTTCAAAATTTTGTCCAACCTCAGCAGTGTTCTGGGAGTCTGCTGTCTGTGACTGTACAGCTCTGAGTTCGGGGGCATCTTCGCGGACAGCTGCCGCCTCACCCATGCTGTCGTTAATGATTTCGGTCGCAAAGGCGTTGGTAATCGTCCCAATCTTTTGGGAGCGTGCGGATTTTTCAATTCGCGCTTTGACATTCCGACGCATATAGCCGCGGGGTACACGACGGAGTGCTTTTTTCGCCTGTTCTGACCACTGGAGCCGCACCCCATCAAACGTCTCTTCTTCTGCAGCACCGCCTTCGTCTACAGCGATATTCTGGAGCGAACCCTTATCCACCATCTGGAACCGTTCTGGCGCAGCACTACAGACGGGACACTGGACGGGTTGTTGGTTGTGGGCGGCGTAGCCGCATTCGCCACAGATGTAAGTCTGCACGGCATCGGATTCCAAGACCTTCTGCTCGGCGATCTCTTTTGCGACGCGCGTCAGCCTTTCAGAAGCACGCTCTGGCATAATCGCCTCCATCGCCTTGTCAATGACGCTTTCGGTGATAACCGAATGCCCGCGTTCAATGGCAAACCGATGAACCGCAGTCTTGGCAATACCACGCACCAGCGGTGGTGCCTTCTCCATTCTATCCAACGCTTCTTGTGTCCAGACGAGTATTTCCTCCGCTTTTACATCAATCTGAGGGAAATAGCGTTGACTGACTAAAAGCACATTACAAGGTGCGAGGCGTAAGAGGTTCTCAGCGGTGCTACCGATGTCTGCATCCTCTTCACAGTGGACGCCGATTCTGCCCAAAATTAGAAGCCACGGATCTGTCTTTCGGGTGTATTGTAAAATCTTTTCGTAGCCTTTCCCATCCAGCAGCGTAATTTTTAGGTTGTAGCCGTGTTCTTCTTTTGCGATGGCGCGTGCGACTTCGAGATGCGACTGATAGATTTTCGCCAATCCGGTATCAATAACCTCTTCGTGAAGCTGCTCCTGTTCTTTAAACCTGAAAGTTCGTGCGGCGCGTTCTGTTAGCACATTGACGACAGAATTGAAAACGATATAGTGGAGATAAGGATCGTAAACACCAACGGCTTCGACCTGTTTGTTGAATTTCTGTCCGAGCTGGATAGCGGTTTTCAAGCCCGAAAAAGACTCAGGACTTCCATCAATACCGACGAGGATATTTCCATTATGTGCCTCAAGGGGTTCAAGGTCTCGGACGACGAGTGTGTCGGTATTAATACGGCGAACAACACGTTCACAGACCCCGCCGATGAGACTATCTTTAACGGCACCCATACCGAGCGCGCCCATAATCACGAGATCGTAGTCGCTCGCCTTGATGTCTTCAACGAGTTTGATGTAGTGCTTGCCTTCAGGCATCTTTGCTTCAAATGGGATGTCAAGTTCGGTGCACTTCTGCTTCATAACCTCCAGATAGGAATCGGAGATGAGTTGCAGCCCCATGGTAATGAGTGTATCGTGAATTCGGCGTTGTTTTTCGAGTTCAACTTCGTCTTGGTACTCCTCTGGCAGGGTGTACTCCATCTGTTTAAAGCGGACATCGTGCATTTTTGCGGCGTAGACGTGCGACCCGACCAATTGAGATCCGAACTTCTTCGCGAATGCTACCGCTAAGGCGATACTTGCATCCGAGTAGTCTGAATTGTCAACGGGTACATAAATTTTATTGATCATGTTTTTCCTCATTTTTTATTTTTTCAGAAGAAAGGAACTCAATCTGCCTCGCTCTGTTCACGCCGTCTGTAGCGGGTCCCCAGAAAACCACCAAGCATAAGGGCAATCAGTGTTGCGGGCCATAAGTAAACCATCGCCATTTGCCATTCCCAGTCGAGGACAAAACGGCGGACAACGATGTTAATGACGATCGGAATGTAGAGACACCTACTCCACGGACGACTGAATTTCTTAAAGCGGACGCGAAAAAACCCGAAGGGAAAGTGAACCAGAAAAGCGGCAACGGAGATTAAGAGGTTCACATCCATCACTTCTGTAGGAGTGTCTTAATGTCGCGCCGGAGGCGTAACATCGCCGGTTTACTCCGACTGTCATAGTGCCCATAGATTCGCCCGTCCGCTGCTACAAGCACAAACCGTGTACTATGAAGGATTTCACTTCCTTTGTGTCCGGCGGCTAAACTAAAACCGTCTTTCGCTAATTTGTAAATACCTTCCTTCTCGCCAGTGAGAAAGTACCAGCGTCTGTCGTCCGCACCGTATTCCTTCGCATAGCGAGAGAGAACTTCTGAGGTATCCCGTTCAGGATCGACGGAGAAGGAAACGAAATAGACCGGGTCTGCGACGAATTCGGATTGGAGGCGTGCCATCTCCGAGGTCATTGCGGGGCAAATTGTTGGACAGTTGGTGAAGATAAAGTCTGCCACCCAGATTTTGCCCACCATATCCGATAACGCTAACGGCTTTCCCTGCTGATTCGTCAGGCTAAAGTCAGGGACACTGACAGCGGTTTCTTTCGCCGCCGTCGCCTCCGGTTTGGTGTCATAGGCTGACCACAAAGTGGCACCTGCAATACCGAGAATGATAACACCCAACACTACCCATATTAGGGTGCTTTTGTCGAGTCGGCGTTCAATTCTACTGGCATTACCGGTTTGTGTTTCCATATTCGGAGTCCAACCAGTCTGTTAGTGCGCTGATGTATCAACGACTTCCGTGGGTATCTCTATTCCGTTGAGTCTCTCCGCTGAAGTAAGGTCAGGCATCAACGCAAAAACGAGAAGCACACAGATAAGGAACGGCGTTATCACGATAGCTGCCAATGTCTTCCTTTCAAATTTCAGGTGCATGAAATAGTTAGCGACCAGAATAGCTTTAGAACATGCCATTCCGATAAGCAAGATGGCTTTGAGTAGTATAGGAAAATCGGGGATCACAACCAAAACCTCAGCGATTGTCAGTCCCAAGAGCCACCAGAAGATATTCATGTATTTTGGATGCTCTTTGTGTCCGTCTTGTGGCATTTTTATTTCTCCTCTTATAGTAGATAGATGAAGGTGAAGACCATAATCCAGATAAGATCAACGAAGTGCCAATAAAGCCCGACGATTTCCACTTCATGGTTAAACTCAGCAGTATACCTACCGCGCAAACCGTGTATCAAAATGACAATGAGATAAATGACCCCGCCTGTTACGTGCAATCCGTGGAAACCTGTGATGGCGTAGAAAGTCGGACCAAAAAGCGTTGAGCCGCTAATCGCTGCACCCGATAACCCGTGGTCAGGAATACCGGTAAGTGTCAATCCGTGCGTAATCAGATGATACCATTCATAAGCCTGGAGTCCAAGAAATATCACACCCCCTGCGATTGTTAATCCCAAGAAGGTGCACATACGCGAAACATTACCGTTCTGAATAGATTCCAGTGCTTTCACCATAGTGACACTGCTGCATATCAGCAGGAATGTCATAAACGCCGTTAGGTTAATGCCGAGGATCTCGTCGGGTGGGACCCATCCTACGATACCGGCACCTGCACGGACCGCCGCGTAAGCCGCCAGCAAGGCACCAAATGACATGGTATCCCCGACGAGGAAGACCCACATGCCGAGTTTGCCAAGACTGTCCGGCGTAAGCGAAGGTTCGTATACGTCTTCAGTGTGATCTAAAGTGGTAGCGTGTTCCACTATATTTAACTCCTTATATTTATTCGTTGTCAGTACGGATGCTACGCACCCTTTCAGTTATCAGTTATTGGTCAAGAGATTTTCGTTTACTAAGAACCTCTTTTAACCGACTACCGATGCCCGATAACTTATAGCCATTCCAATGTAAGAAAATCGTGCCGCCGACGATCCCGAAAACTGTAAACGGCATCGCCATCATGAAAAGAATGCTCCAATTAAAACCTTTATTAATAGGATCGTCAAGATTTTTACAGCCCGGACATGCCTCAAGATATGTCGGGACTATGAGCATGACGAGTATCAAGATGCCAACGGAAATAAAAAATCTTTGCATTTTACGATTTCCTTTACGATGTTTACAAAAGATAGAACTTACGCAAAATTGCGTTGAGACATCGATTTTTAGACAGTAAAGATACTTACCACCACAGGATCGGTGCGGTTAGAAACCGCACCTACCGGTGAAGCGCGTAAGTCTTATAAAAGATATACCAACACGTAAAGAATCGGCCAGAGCGCGACAACAAAAATCCAATAGATTGTGCAGGTATCAACGCCGACGTAACGTTCGGCAGAGAAACGCCCTGCGACCGCCATACCATAAACGACCAACAGCCATATAACAGCCGTTAGCACATGAAGTGCGTGGCATCCGATGAGTACGTAAAAAATACCGCCGTATACACCCGATTGGAGCGTGAGACCCTTCCGAATGAGTTGCACCCATTCACTGCCCTGTACACCGAGAAATAGTAATCCCAAGACCCCTGTGATGAGAAGCCAGCGCCGAAGCAGCTTCACCTGATTCCGCTGAATCGCACGATGCGCTTGGAACATTGTGTAACCGCTCAGTAGCAGCAGTGCGGTATTGATGCCGGTTACGATGCGTGGGAGCTCAATCCCGATATGTGACGGTGGGGGCCAGGTAACATTTCCGACCCGAAACACGAGAAATGCCCCGATGAGTCCTGAGAACAGCATTGTCTCCGCACCGAGTAGGACTAAAACGGCTAATCGTGCGTTGCTCAGTGGAGGACGTTCACGAACTTCAATGTTATTCTGGGTTTCCATTTTCACGTACCCGACTTTTTACAATCCGAAAGGCAATTTCAATGACCGCCACGAGCACAAGGAACGCCCCAATGATCCCCAGAACTGGGGTTTTAATGCTTTCCATCGCGCCTTCAACAGTAGGTGGTACTTTGCTCCCTGTAATCATTACCTGCGTTGCGATGATAAATAGCCCAATAAATAGCAAGGATAAGATAATACCGAGGCGACGATTCCGTTTTTTTAACAATTGCTCTTGGGCGCTGCGTCCGTTGTCCTTGCGGTTTTCGTCTAAGTTATGCGTGGACATCGGATTTGGAACCCCTCCTATAGTTTCTCTAACGATTATTTCTGGACATTGCCTCCGTTGTGTCCTTGCAGCTTTCTTTTAACGAATATCACCAAGAACAAACACTCTTGGGGTCAGATTTAATAGTTAAAGAGCAACTTTGTCTAGTGCCATCGTGATAAATACCACCGGCAGATAGAGCAGTGAGGCGTACAACACATAACGTGCAGCTTTCACCGAGCGGGTGCGCGACAAATAGATACCAAATCCCAGAAACGCCAATCCAGATACCAATGCCGTGAAGAAATAGATGCTACCAGCAACACTGTACACTGTCGGTAATAGACCTATGCCGAGAAGTGCGACGCAATTCACCACAATTTGACGACACGTACTCGCGCCATCGGGATGAATGACCGGCAACAGACGGAATCCGGCTTTTGCGTAATCTTCACGATAGATATACGCGATTGCGAGCGAGTGCGGAAGTTGCCACAAAAAGAGTATCGTAAATAGCACCCATGCTTCGCCTGTCAACGAACCGCGCGCTGCGACCCAACCGACGACAGGCGGCAGCGCGCCCGGCACTGCACCGATCAGTGTACACAACGAAGTCTTCCGTTTAAGCGGTGTATAGAGAAATAGATAACTGATGACTATCAGTGAGATAACAAAACCGCTCAGGACGTTGACAATAAACGTCAGATAAAGCATTCCGCTACCCGTGAAGGCAGCTCCAATAAGCAGTGCTGTCAACGGCCCCATCCTACCATCAGGGATCGGTCTTTCCTGCGTCCGTTCCATCAGCGCGTCCGCATCGCGTTCAAGGTATTGGTTAAGCCCTAAGACCCCGGCTGCTGTTAATCCTGCACCGATCAGCGTATGCAAGCACCGAAGCCACTCGAAAGTCCGTGCACCGAGATAGAAACCTGCAGCGGTGGTAATGAGTATCATCACGACCAATCGCGGTTTGCTGAGTTCAATCACATCGGCAACACGCTGCACAAAAGTCGTATGCTTCGACGATGAGTTTGCTGTATTACTACTCTCTGGTAATGTCGCTGTTGTTGAACGCATGTTTTTAAACTATTAAATCTGGTTTCTATTTTGTTACGGGTTGGGGAACCCAACCCCTACGATTAGCAACGGACTTATTCTGATACGGACTGGGAAACCCAGCTCCTACGATTATGAACAGATTTACTCTGTAACGAATGCATTGCTTGTAGGTGCATCAACAGGGACCGCGGCATCGGTGAATCTGTAAATCTTCAGCGTCAGCACAAAACTACTCACTAACATAAGTGCCCCGACTGCGACGTGCGCGGTCGTGATTGTCACCGTGAGTCCGGTTGCGAACGTTTCTCCTAAAGCCGTAAGTCTGGCGAAAAACGCCCCCGTGCCGAGCATCAACTGAACGGCAAGCAATCCGAGCAGTCCGAATGCCATCGATGCAGCACTCTTCTGTGTTTCATCATTTGTGCCAAGGATACGCCTCGCCAACAAGAAGATATGTAGTGTGACCAAGAAGGCAAAAAGTAGATGCATATCAAGTCTGCTTCCGGTATGTCGTAAAACCGCTCCAAAGATGAGTTGCACATAGATGAGGCATGTCGTAATTAGACTTAAACGCCTCAATTTCTGTGCTGCGACGATTGGGGCTGCAGGCTGCTCTTCCCACCAGTCGCGAGAAGTGAACCACGCAATCCCACAGAGAAGTGCGAAAAACGCTTGTGCAAGACAGGCATGTACGATTGCGAAGTTGCGATTAATCTGTGTAACCCGCAGTCCACCGAGAACACCTTGTACAACGACGGCGATGAGTGCAATGAGTCCGAGCCATTTCAGCCACTTACGGGAATCTCTTGCCAATATGAAGACTAACAACCCAACAGTTAATATCCCAACGAGGGATCCCATGAGGCGATGGCTATGTTCATACAGAATGCCGCCTACCATTTCCGACAACGGATAGAGGAACATATTGTACCCGAAGGTTGTTGGCCAATCGGGTACAGCCAATCCAGAGTCAGTGCTTGTGACGATCCCGCCGATGACGATTAATAAGAACGTCGCGCCTGCGGTAAGACGTGCCAATCTGTGTAGCCATGGGCTATAATTAACGTGATTTCCCATGAGATGAAAAAGTTAATTCCGTAATTTGTGAACGATGTCCGGTTTAGTCTCCACCTGTTGCCGGTGCATGTTCGGGCCGTGCTTGTGGAATCCAATCATCTTCTTCATCCGGGACGCTATATTCATAGGGACCGCGGTAGACAGTCGGAATTTGCCCGAAATTGCCGTGTGGTACGGGTGTCGGTGCTTCCCACTCCAGTGTATTGACGTGCCACGGATTCTGCTCGGCAACTTTGCCACGATACATGCTCCAGAAGAAGTTAAAGACGAGTATCAATTGTGCGAAACCGAGTGTGAACGCACTCATCGTAATAAAGATGTTCATGCCTTCAAAGCCTTGGAGGAACTCGTACTGCATCGGGTTGGAGATGCGTCGCATGTGCCCACCTACACCGAGAATATGCATGGGGAAGAATGTGCAGTTGAAAGCGACAAACGTCAACCAGAAGTGAATTTTGGATAGCACATCGTTCATGTACCGCCCGTACATTTTCGGGAACCAGAAGATGATACCGCCGAAAATAGCGAATAGGCTTCCGCCGAACACAACGTAGTGAATATGCGCCACAATGTAGTAAGTATCGTGGATGAAGATGTCAACTGGCGTGTTTGCCATGTAGATACCGCTCAACCCACCAATCACAAACATAGAGACGAAAGCGATAGCGTGGAGCATCGGGGTTGTGAACCGGATGGAGCCTTTGAACATCGTGCCGAGCCAGTTAAATGTTTTGATAGCCGATGGCACAGCAATGAGCATCGTTGTTGTCATGAAGATAGAGCCGAGTCCGGGTCGCATGCCACTTTGGAACATGTGGTGTCCCCAGACGATCCATCCCAAAAAGGCGATGGCAATCATAGCGTAGACCATTGAGCGGTATCCGAAGATCGGTTTCCGTGAAAAGACAGCAACCAACTCAGAAGCGATACCCATACCCGGTAAGATAAGGATATAGACCTCAGGGTGTCCGAAGAACCAGAAAAGGTGTTGCCACAAAAGCGGGTCACCGCCACCTTCCGCTGTAGCCGTAAAGAACGTCGTCCCTGCAAGCCTATCAAAGACGAGCAGCACAATTGCGGACGAGAGTACGGGAAAAGCGAGGAGCAACAAGATCGCAACGATGAAAAGCGACCAGATAACCAAAGGTAACCGGAAGAACGTCATTCCCGGTGCGCGCATATTGATAATCGTCGTGATATAATTAATAGACCCGACGAGCGAAGAAAGCCCCTGAACAAAGAGACTCAATCCCCAGAGGATTTGCCCCCATTCCACACCCGTCCATTGTGCATCAGAAGAGAGCGGTGCGTAGCCCGTCCATCCGGCTGCGGCATGTCCACCGGGTACAAAGAATCCAATTGTCATAATGACCGCGGCAAGGACTGCAAACCAAAAGGAGAGCATGTTGAGGATCGGAAACGCCATATCGCGCGTACCAATCATCAAGGGGATTAGGAAGTTTCCGAAAGCACCGACCAAGATAGGAACAACGACGAAGAACACCATAACAGTGGCGTGCATCGTGAACAGCATGTTGTAAAATGCGGGATCGACGACCCCATTGGGCATATTGACTTCAAGCCATTCCTCTTTCTCGGATTCGTAGATGCGCTCCCACATTCTGTCAGCACCTGTGACGACTTCACCTTCGTCCATATATTGTTGCGAGGCACCGATGACGGGTAAAGGTCGGTCAGGATAGGCGAGCTGCCATCTAAAGAGCAATGCCAGTCCACCGCCGAGAAAGAACATGATCAGCCCATAGATAAGGAACTGCTTGCCGATCGTCTTGTGGTCGAGTGAAAAGATGTATTTGCGAATAAAACTTTCTTCGTGATGGTGTGAAGTATGTTCATTATCGTGCATATTTATTATTCTCCTTGCGCCTACTGCGGCCATCTTTCTTGCAGCCAAGCATCGTAGTCCGTTTGCGCATGCACATTGAGGTATCCAAGCATTCCAGAATGTCCGAATCCACAGAGTTCAGCACACGGAATTTCGTAGCGTCCTGCCTTTATCGCCTCAAACCAAACATCAATAAACCGACTGGGCAATGCGTCCTGTTTGAGCCTTAATTCCGGCACAAAAAAACTGTGAATGACATCCACAGCGGTTAACCGGATATGCACGACGGCGTTGACAGGTACATGCAGTTCATTTTCCAATGTCAAGTCATCATCCGTGCCGAATTCGTTATCGGGTCCAGGATACGTCATATCCCAGTTGAACTGTTTTCCGCTCACTTGAACGACAACATCTGGGTTTTCAGGGAAGCTGGTTGGTGATTTAATTTTATTCCACTGCGGATAACTGAACATAGCCAGCACAAAGACAATCACAGTCGTAGCGGCTGTCCAGACGATTTCCAAGGTTGTGCTACCTTCGATATAGGTCGCCCTCTTCCCTTCCTGATGGCGATATTTAATCAGGAAAACGATAAGGGTTCCCATTACAAGGATTAGCACAATAAGCGTAATATAATAAATTACGTAAAAGAGGTTATCAACGCCTTGCCCGAACGTTGATACGTTATCAGGGAGCCATCGAAGCATTCAGTCCTCCTTTTAATGGCTATCGGCAATCAGGTCGCTACGCTTTCGGCTTCCAGTAAAGAGGTTTCTGATAAACCGGAGTCCTCTTTACTAACGGCTGACTGCTATTTAATTCGTTTGTGTAGACGCGGTAAGCGTTGCTCCTACGTAGGTCAAAATACAAAATAGACCGGTAATCAGCATAGAGAATGTCCAATTTGGTGACTCGCCCCATGCTTTTACAGTGGTGTCAAGGTAGAGGCTGTGCCGAAAGGCTGCGAGCCCATACGTTAGTGGATTGAATTTCATTGTCCATGCTAACCAACCGGGGACCCCCGTACTCGGAAAAAACGCGCCGGAAAGGAGCCATATCGGAATTAGCAGGAGATTCATAATTGCATGGAACCCTTGCGTCGAGTCCATCCGCCACGCGATAAGCAGTCCCAAGTTTGTCAAGCCAAACGCTAAAAGCGTCATCACGCAGAAGGTAATAAAGAGCGATGCCACACCGAATCGAATGCCTGTTATGGGTGCGAGTATTAGGAGCAGCACGCCTTGTAAGAGGGCTAACGTCGTCCCCCCTAACGCTTGTGCGAGAACAATCCGCCACCTCGGGACAGGCGAGACGAGTACACCTTGCAAGAAGCCTTCACGTCGATCATTTACGACAGAAATTGTAGCGAAAATGGACGTAAAAAGCAAGACTAAAACGACAATACCCGGATAAAAGTATTCGATATAACCGGGTCCACTCACGACCCCAGAAGGTTGAAAAGAGGCACTCAAGCCGCTGCCGATAAGAATCCAAAATACCAAGGGTTGTGCGATAGCACTGAGGAGCCGACTCCGTTGTCGATAAAACCTGATGATTTCGCGCCACCATATTGTTGCCACCGGAAGCAGCATTTTTCGCACAAGATTTTTCCTTTAGTGGTTGTCAGTTAAGAGGGATTCACGTAACAATTCACCAGGTCTTAGTGGTCTCCAACGTTGGAGATAATTGTTACAAACAGGTTCGTAACTAAAAACCGATAACTATTGAACGAATGGCTCTCCTGTTAATTTTATAAACACATCCTCCAGTGTAGAGCGTCCGAACTGAACCGTCTGGATCTCGTTTGGAAATGCGGCAACGACATCTCGAACGAATTCATGTCCTCGTTCACATTCCACACGGAGGTGATCATCCGTTAACACCGGTGAAACGCTGAATTTCTCAGCGATTGCCGTGGAGAGCCTTTCGCTAACTTCCCCTTCTATGCGTACGACATCACCGCCGACCTGCGCTTTGAGTTCATCAGGTGCTCCGATAGCGACCAAACTGCCGTTATTCAAGATACCGACACGGTTGCAAGCCTCCGCATCATCCAAGAGATGCGTTGTGAGGAGAACGAGGATATTTTCTGTGTCTGCCAGGGCGCGGAGATCGTCGTTGAGCTGCCTACGGGCGGTTACATCCAATCCACTGGTCGGCTCGTCAAGGAGCAGTACACGTGGGGAATGGAGCATGGCTTTCGCGAGTTCGACGCGCCTTTGCAAACCGCCAGATAGGACTTCGACGCGGTCTGTTGCCCTGTCGGAGACATTGACCTGCTCAAGGAGTTCAGCGATCCGATAGTTCAGGGTTTTACCCGAGAGTCCATAGAGATGCCCGTGATGTCTTAAATTCTCAGTGACAGTGAGTTTGACATCCAATCCCGGATGCTGAAAAACAACGCCTAAGAGGCGGCGAACTGCCTTTACTTGGGTGCTTAAATCATACCCGAGAATACGAACGGTGCCAGCGGTTATCGGTATTAGTGTGGAAAGGATCCTAAAAAGGGTTGTTTTCCCACTTCCGTTCGGTCCGAGTAGCCCAAAAATTTCGCCAGAAGACACACTAAAACTGACCTTATTCAGCGCCTGTCGTGTCTGATAACGATGCGAAAGGTTTTCGACCTGAAGTCTGTTTTTCACTTCTGAAGTTGGCGCGCTTTGTAAGCGCGCCTAAGAATAATTCACAACAGCCTGATGTGTGCAAGTTTATTTTAATTTGAGCGTGAAATCTTGCGTGACGGAGCCGCCAGCCTCCACAGTAACGGAGACAGGGGACTCGCTATTCGTGCCACAAGCCTCATGCCAGTAACCGAGTTTATAGGTGCCTGCCGGAACATCTTCAAGCGTGAACTCACCCTTTTCGTTCGTCACAGCGAAATACGGATGTGGTACGTAGGCAATCCAAGCGGACATCCAACCGTGAATGTCGCATTTTACGGACACAGGACCTTCCGCTTTTTTTACTGCAGCGAGGGGCATTTTCCTGCGGTTTTTCGTCTGTTGCTTGTTAACCGGCTTGTTGATGCTGCTGAAGATATGGACGTTGTGATTAACTTTATCACTATTGAGCATCGTTAACCGGACACCAACGGGAACAATCTGGACATGGGGTGTGAATTGGCAGCCCTTTTGGTCCATTTCCAGCTTGGTAGCTTTGTCGAAATCCTTACCTTGCGAAATATCCACAAGATAGACGATAGTATTTTTTAGAGCACCGCCTTCACCGACGACAACGGATTCATCGTATTTTTCGGTAGCAGCACAGATCGCTTGGTCTTTGGTGATTTCGAGCATTTTCATTTCAGGTACGTCTCCGTCAAGCTTCACGACGCCGCTAATTGTACCGCCATTGCTGACGCTCGAAGCGGTATAAGCATCTGGAAATACTAACATTTCCACGTCCGCATCGCTATCGGCTGCAAAAGCAGGACCCACACAACAGCATACGAGAAGCATTGCGAGACTTGCGAACAGATAGGTTTTCATTTTTTCTCCTTTATTTATAGTTATCAGTTGTCAGCTACCAGTTGTCAGTTAAAGTCCCTTTCGTCCTGAGCACTGATAACTGAGGATTGACTATTTTTTATCTATTTTCACTTACGAATTTCTCCGCTGCACGGCTGCGCGCAAACCGAAGAGCAAACCGAGAGAGAGTATTGCAATCAAAGGCGGATAAACAAACCGCCTTGAAGAGGGTACGGGTTCAAGAACGAAAGTATACCAACTCGTTATCGTCCGCTTTGTGTCAACGTCCCCGTTTGAACCATCCCAAGCAGAGAAGGCGATCGGGACAAAAACACCGGATTCAAGTTGTAAGTCTTTCTTGTCCTCCGTCTTCAAAGCACGTTTCACCCACAATTTATATTGACCGTCCGTATAAGTGCCTTTTGCTTGCAGACCGCCTTGGATCTCTTGGACTTCGGCATTGTTAATGCCTTTAGCCGTCATCTCAGTCACCTGTTCAGGTGCGGAGGCTTTCCAGTGCCAGAGATAGACAGGGAGTCTACCGCCCGATAGGAAATAGGGTTTCGGTGCGGTCGGTCCTTGTGGCACTTTAACAGGAAACTGGACTGCCAGCGCGTCTTCCAAGGTCTCACCTGTTTCCTCGTCTATTTCGTCAGTCGTATATGTTCGATCGTCCCATATAAAGAGGAAGGTGACCTCTGTATCGTTATAAAACGATTTGACGTTTACAGCATCAATCGTCGGGTTAAACTGCCGAGGTTCAACGATGATTTGTCCAACGAGTGGAAAGTATCTCGCTTCGGACGTATCCCAAGCGGCATCGTCAATTGCAGGCAACTCCCCTTGAACGTATTGCGAGCGGAGTACGTTATTGCCAATTGCAGGTTCCGGACGTTCTTCAGGCATAAGCGACTTCACATAGTTCGCCAGATGCCAACTCTTTTCATAAACAACCTTCATTGCGTCATCATACATCTGCTGTTCCGCTGCAGTCAGCTCAGTCCCTTCGGCTCGCGTGAGAGCGACGTTAACAGCCTCATCCATCTTTTCATAAAGCTGCCCGGATTCCTCTTCCTCCGCCTCAGTCATTTCATCTTTGTTCTCTAATTCAATGAGGCGGTCAGACTCACCCGCCGTTAGTCCGAAATTCAGGAAACTATCGCCTTCAAAGGCAGGCATCGGTGAACCAGCAATCCCGCCGATGAATCGCTTGAAGATGTCTTCAGTGTCAAAACCACCCCGGTAATTCCAGCCTTGCGTGAGATTTGCGGGCCAGGTCTGGAAATTCCAGGCATCCGTCAGTGTAGGCGCAGATGTACCATCCCCGCGTCCGATGTTCCCGTGGCACTCGACACAACCGAGTTCTGTGTAAAGCCCTTTTCCAATCTCGACGCTCTCCTCAGAATACGGGATTTTCCCTTCCAAGTTAATTTCCCGGGGCGGTGCCTCACGTTCTTTAAATCCATCGTGAAATGTTTTAATATAAGCGACGACCTCCCAGCGATCATTAGCACTGAGAGCAGTTTCCCATCCGGGCATTGACGACCCCGGCATCCCCTCGGTAACAATATCAAAGAGGTCTTGATCCGTTGGAAGTTCTCCGCTCTCTGTAGAACGGATCTTATACAAGCCGCGTGTGAAATCTCTGGGTTGCGGGAGCAAATTTTCAGCAGCGGCACCGTCGCCTCGACCTTCCGTGCCGTGGCAGTGTGCGCAGCTTTGCTCATAGACTTCTTTTCCTTTCTCGGAAGCCTCCGGCGCGTTCTGTGCGTCCGCCACCGTAAGCATGGAGAACACTCCTAAAATCAGGAACAACACAACCGCAGCAAACCGACAACGGAGGTTTGCGGATCTGAAGAAAAGAACGTTGTCTAACCAACCGTGTGACTTAACGCTTTGCGTCAGACAAAAGATCATTTTTAGTGTGCCTCCCCAAAGGTACGGAATTGATAACCGGTGTATTCAGACAGAAAGAGGATAACATCCCAAATTTCCTCTTTTGTCAAGTGGTCTTCCCAAACAGGCATTGCGGAATCCCAAGGCGTGCCAGCTGCGGGTAACCCCGGTCCCCCTTTGGCAATTCGCCAAAAGAAGAAAGATTCTTGGAAGTTTGGAATAATCCCCGGATCTTGGAAATTAGCGGGTAGCGGCTGGAGATACGCGGCAAAATGTCCTTGCCCATCCAGATGGTCTCCGTGGCAGGGGAAGCAATTCTGATGATAGACGCGTCTTCCGTTCTCGACGTGTGCCTTGAACGCCTCCAGATCATCCTTTTCATAGTGGCGGAAAGGGTTCACGACATCTTGCATCGTGCCAATGACTTCGTCTTTGTAGGTCAATTCAAGGGGCGGCGATGGATGCGCGTCCCGCGGACTTCCAGGCGGGTTTGCGCGTTGGGCGATAATCGAGTAGGTATAACCGAGCAGGAACAGCGGGATTAACACAGCGATAACGCGTCGGCGGAGCCGCCGTCTGTCATCCACAAGCGTTTCATGGATTGGCCGCAAGAACTCCCGAAAGAGTGAGTCTTCAACGGAGATATGCACCAAGATCGCGATGATAACCAACCCCATATACATCGCGACCACGCTACCTGGTATCGGTACGGATATGAGACCGCCAATGACAAATTCCAAGAATACCCAAGAACCGACCAGAATTATGAGACATATTGTAAAGAGCGACAATCTTTTCATTTTTTTAATTTTCCTTGCGGTTCGATCAGGTGGGTTCGGGGTTTGAGGTTCCCTGACGTATATCCGCCTTCCATTACATTACAGGCTAAGTTTTCTGTTTTTTAGCAACTATGCTTTGTCTGTTATTCCGCGGGAGTCTCACCTGTTTCCTCAGGTGCTGCTTCCGTTGTGGCACCAGTGAGTGTGCTTAAGAAAGAGAGCAAATTGGTCATATCCGACACAGATAGCAGGAGCGGGAAGTTTTCAGGCATCGGTGAAGTAATCAGTAATTTTTTGCCAGAAGCGCGGGTAAAGGTAACTTCCTCAAGATCAAACGTATCAAATACCTCTTCACTTCCATCAACGATTAGGACGATTTCGTCGTCGTCCATTGTGCCAGAAACGTGCTCACCAACAATTTCGTCACCATCAAAAGTGGCAACGGTCATCATGCTTTTGACCTCCGTTTTAGAGAACGTCTTATCTTCGCCGTTTACTTTAAGAGTCACCGTCTCGTCAGTTTCAGAAACGATTTCCCCCGTTACCGGTGCATTCGCATCCGCGGGTGTTAGCGTCAAGGTCAAATACCCTTTTGCTTGTAGATTACTGAGTTCTTCAATTGGCTCCTCATCAAGATCGCTCAGTAAAATCGTGTGTTCTTCTTCCACGCCATCGGCAGTTTTCGTTCGGACAACGATCTGCTCGGTATCTTGCGAGACGAGCGTCCCTTGGTAGGTTACGCCATTGGCACGGACGGTGACCGCACCGTAACCACTCACAATTTGTGCAGCCGGCAGTAAGATTGATTCCTCAAGATACCGCATATCGTTAAAGGCAGCAATTTCGGAGAGGTCCGGGGCAGTGACAATTTCAAAGTCGGTCGTTGTTTCACCCGCTGCCGGACTTTCTATACCTTGAACGGCATGGCACGAGATACACGCTGCACTCACAAAAACCTTTTTGCCGAGTTCGGGGTCGCCGGTAAGCAATGGCGGAAGTGCGGCGGCGGCTACTGCGGTGTCTGCCCTATCTATAGGCTCCTCAAAAGGCGTCGGATCAATTTCGCCCCCTTGACTCTGGAGGTAAGCAATAACGGCTTCAATCTCTAATTTAGAGAGCGCAATAGGTGCTTTCCAAACCGGGGGCATAATCTTGCCGTATCCTGTGACGAGATATTTTTCAGGCTCATAAAGCGATTCGATGAGATAGTCTTTTGCTGCCATGCCGGGGACGCGGTTTGCTGCGTTAACGCCAATGTCTGTGAGATCGGGACACCGCCCTGGCGGTGCGGATGGATCAACGGTATGACAAGCACTACATTGTCCTTTGCCGTTAAAGACTAAGGCGCCCTGTTCAGCAACTGCATCTGGATCGCTCCAATCCAATTCAGTCAGGCTCACTGCTGTGGAACTCTCTGGCACAAGACTTGCCACAAAAGCATAAAACCATATCACGGCAAGGGAGAACGTCAACAATTTCATGACGTTGGACCACAAGACGATGTTTAGAACTACCGAGATGAGGAACCATGCTGACCACGGTAGTAGGTTCTCCGAGGCAATCGGAAACGCAGATGCCCCAGCAATATAGGCGATGAAACTCACCACCATTAGAATTAGACTCGCAATTTTTATGAGCGTATTTTTTGACATTCTTTTAACTATCACCTCTGTGGCACCGTTCCACTTTATTGTTTCACGCTAATCATCACCTTCAGCAGCAACAGCCGTTTCAGCGATAGCTGCCTTTTCTTCCTTCTTCTTTTCGCCCCACAAACCGAGCCAGAAGATAAATCCGACGAGTGCGAAGAAAGCGACCATGATAATCGCCACGATGTTCACCGCTTCACTGAGGAGCGGTGTAAACGCGTCAGTGGATGTATCTTGCATAACTCCGAAGATATGCCATGCTTCTCTCAGACCGGATCGGGCATAACCCATAAGTCCCATAAGCGATGTAAATGTAATTGCAAGGAGGATCAAGACGTATTGTGAGCGGTCTGTCATCTCTCCCCACTGAATGGTGCCCGATGTCGTTGCTTTGCGGTACATGAAGATGTCAACGACAGTGACAACCGCCATAACGGCAAGGGCAACCAGGACCTGATAGGGTGTTAGCACGTTAACGCGCAAATCCGTTGGAACGGTAAATCCGACGATCCCGATAACGACAATTGAAACGGTCGCGAGGAAGAAGATAGAAGAGATAGCGATATTCCCAACTTTTCCCCAACTCGCTGTTGGTGTCTTCCCGGAACGGCGATAAAAGAGGAAACTCAAGAAAGTCGTGAGAATAATAATGTTAACAGCCGTATTTTTGGCAGTCATCAACCCAAAGAGCCCGAGGTGTGGATGGTTTGCCCCGCCCATTGCGCTCAGTTCACTGGCAGTTGAGATTTTAGAGAGTGTGCGGGGTGTCATCCAGATTGCGACACAGATGACAATAATCGTAATCATGTAGGGACGATACCGCGCATAGATTTCCGCACCATCAATCCGCCCCATGCCTGACCAGAGATAGTAATTCGCGCCAATGAAAAGCACACCAATCATCACTGCTTGAATGATAAATAGCCACGAAAATAGGCTTCCCATCATGTTAATGCCCATCGTGTTATTGAACATGTAGATTTCCCGACCGAGCCAATAGCCGAGGAAAGGCAGGGGTATGAGTCCACAAAGTGCGATAAAGTTGCCGGTATATCCCATCCAATCGTAATGCGCTTTGTCCTCTTTGGTCTTCGCGACGAGGAATCGGAACGCCGCATAGGCAGCGACGATAGAACCTCCGAAGGCAATGTTCCCAACGAGTCGGTGGATATTGATGGGCATCCACGTAAAGTTGTTGACGGCATCCCAAACGGTTCCCATGAACTCCCCTGTTGTCTCGTTATGGAGCGGTACCATTGTATGGCTTGTAACACCGTCCATGGCACTTTCAGGTGTTAGCGACGGATCTGCCGCCAACCGTTCTTCTATCCAAGACTTCCGTCGTCCTTCAGAGAGCACGCCGTATTGGGTTGCCGGGCTGGTTTGATAACTCAGCCATGCGTTAGAGACAAACATAATCGCAGTGCCGAAAACATTGAGAAGTACACCGAGGAAAAGATGCCACCCTTTATGCCGCCCCTGCATCTTATCCCATCCATAGGAGTAGAGGTAAAGCGTAAAAGTTTCGCCGAAGAACAGAACGACGTAAAAGATCATCGTCGGTCCGAAGATTCCACTGAGTTTCGACATCACCTTCGGATAACACCATATCAGTATGAAGACGAGTACACCACCGAGCAAGGCAGTTGTCGAAAACGCGCCCATACAGAGTTTTATAAACTCTTGTGCCATCCGGTCGTATCGCATGTCCTTCGTCTTCCAGCCGATAAATTCGATAATAACGGCAAACATCGGGACACCGAGAATAAAGGATCCGAATAAGAGGTGGAGCTGCGCAGCAATCCATGCTGCAGTCCGGCTGCCGATCTTCGGGAAAGGGCGATATTCTGCCTCGGTTACGTCTTGGGCAAATACGGGTGCAATCGCCAAGAAGGCATAAGCAATTAGGACGCAGCCAAATATAAGATAGAGTCTCTTTTTAGACATTTTTAACTATGTGCTTCTGAGCGATGCCTCCGTTGTCGGCATCGACCTAAAATTGTTAGGAAACCTGCTTCAGATGACAAAAGGTTTGCTAATGATTGGAAGACTGCAAGGACAACGGACGCAGCATCCCAGATTTAATCATTTAAAAAATTATTTGGCGCGTTTCTTAAAATCAGCACTTGTAAAGTTTACAGCAATATCACCACTCGCTGGGACTTCAATCGTCTTGTTTGCTGAACCGAGTTCTTCATGCCATGCGATGACACGGACCCGACCGGCGGGAACATCAGCGATCGAATAATTACCGGTATCTGCGGATTTCTCATAGTCATCCGAACTCATCCAAGCACTGTCAGCATTTTTGTAACCCGTGACCGCGAAAAAGTTATTCGGGACAGCGACAATGTAACCGACCATCCACGGGTGAATATCGCAAGTGAACTTAATTTCTTCAGCTTTCTCGATTTTATGCGGAATGGTTTTGCCGGGCTGCGGAATTTGATAGTTTATAGCCTCATTCTTTGTCGCATGGGAATGGACATTGTGTGCGATCGGATCGCTGGAAACAAGGTCAACCGTAGAGCCTGCAACAACCGCAAGAACGTGTGGATAATAAGCACATCCCTTTTGGTCCATCACAGGATTCTTCTCCGGGATGGTAACTTCCGCGCGACGGACGCGTGCGTAAATAACAACGTTCTTGATACCTTTGCCCTTTGAGACAACGAGTGCTTCGGATTTTGTTCCTGTTACAGCGTCAATGCAATGCTGGTCTTTGGTCGCCGTCAAGGCGGGACGTGCGGGTGCGTCGCCATCATACATGACGGTACCGGTGATAGTGCCTGCGAACGCAGTACTTGCAAGCATTGCGCACAAAACCAGGCTCACTAAAACTTTCATAATTTGGCTTCTCCTTATATGGTTTAAATTTGTCCTGTAATATAGTAACATTACAGAATTTCAGAATGCAAATAAAAAGACTTAAATGGTTATCAGTTGTCAGTTAAAGGACGGAACGTCTCCTTAATATAGTCGAGAATCTCTCGTTGTTCTTCATCACTGAGGTAGTAGTAAAACGCTGGCATATCGTCTTTACCTGCGTTGATACTCTCCAGCAGTTGCTCATCGTCGTGCATTTCCCAGAGACTGTTATCCGTTAGGTCTGCCGGATTCAACTTCTTGAAACGACCAATACGCCCACTGCCTTGCCCATTGTTTCCGTGACAGCCTGCACAGTATCGGGCGTATTTGTATTCGACCGCCGATTGATATTTCGTGCTTGGATCGATCTGATTGCCCAACCAAATTAACCCGTTGAGCCAGACAGCAATCATGACGATAACAACGGCAAGATGTTTCATTTTTTTCCATAGCGGTTTGTTGCTGGCTATCTGCTTTTAGTCTTGCTAATTGCGAACCGCGAACCGCTAATTGCTATCCAAGGATATAAGATATTCACGCACGAGTCGAATCTGTTCTTCAGCGTCATTGCCAGCATAACCATCAAGCGGCATATACTGTCCACCGACGAGGGGCCATGCCTGCGGCATTGCTGTTCCCGGTTGGAACGATTGTGGGTCCTTCATCCAGTCAATAAGCCAATCCGCTTTGAGTCGTTCCTTCGCCAAGGCGAGATCCGGTCGTCCTGCCTTATCGCTCCCTTCAGGAATAACTTCACCTTGTGAAGGATGACAGGAGATACACTGGAGTTCATCAAAAATTTGCTTACCGACCCGCAATTCAGCAGTTGTTGGTGTCGGCACTTCAAGCGTCTCATAAGGAAACGGTTCATCATCCAGTGCGGAGAAATACTTGACAAGCGTCGTCGCCTCGTCATCCGAGAGCTCGAAGGTCGGCATTCTGACTTTGAGTCCATAACGGACCTCTGATGGCTCTTTAAGGAACGCGAACAACCAATCTGGATAGGTTCTGGCACCTTGCGCCTTCAACGGTGGCGGTGCGAACTGCTTGGCGTTTGTTTCATTCAATCCCTCGTGTGCGACGATAACATCAACATAATCGCCACCTGCGCCCTCAATCACATGGCATCCAGTGCAGTTATATTTTTTAACGAGCCGTCTACCTGCATCAATGCGGTTGAGTTTCTCAGATCGGTTATGGATATAACCGAGCGGGTACTGCTCGGGCTGGAAACTCTTTAAAAGTACGGCAAGTGCTTTTGCGTCTTCATCGTTAACCTGAAAAACAGGCATACGAGAGGCAATACGTCGGGTTTGATAACGGCGCGGATCCGTTATTTTCCCAAGCGTCCATCCCGTCCAACTGTGTTCAATGTCAACCGTGTCACCGAAATCAAGTTCATCAACCATCTTTGCCCCAAATTCTCCGAGGTCAGCCCCGACTTTCGACTCATTTTCAAAACTTGGGATATCATGACAACCGAAACATCCGTAGGTTCTGACGAGTGCCTCACCCTCCGCCACGTCAACCTCGCCGATGGATTCGGTAGTTGCATTCGGGGTCGCCTGCTGTAAGCTCATCAGATACGCAACAACGTTACCAACTTCGGTATTGCTTAATCGCAAACTCGGCATACTCGTGTCTGGATCGTAGGCTTTCGGATCGCTAATCCACTGGCGTAGGTAGTTTGGTGTAACCTTTGTGCCGACACTGTCAAGTGCAGGACCAAAATCGCTGCCTAAACCATCAACCGCATGACATGTGAGACAGCCAACGTTTTTAACAGTCTCCTCACCCGCTTCAATAGCGCGCTGAGACTCGGCATAGGTTGTACTGGATTCGTCGAGATTCGTATCGTTCATCTGTGCAAGGTAAGCCGCTATAGACTTCACCTCATCAACAATACGAAGGACGTAACTATCCGGATATGGATATTCCGTACCGTCATCGGTTTTAATAATAATACCGTTTGCGGTTTTGGTAACAACACCCGTCCGTTTTCCACCGTTCTTAAGGTAGACGACCTGCGTCATGCCCTCGACGGGGAAGAAGTTAGGCATCGTTGCGTTTGGCAGATATGCTTCAGGTTTTTTAATCCAACTTTCAAGCCATGCGACATCTTTGACTTTACTGCCGACTTTCGCAAGTGATGGGCCGACTTTGGCGATGTTTTCAATAGCACTATAGCCTTCTACGGCGTGGCAGCCGTGGCAGCCGAGGTCTTCAAAGAGTGCCAATCCTTTTGTGAGATTCGGTGCGTAGTCCTGGGGCGCGTCTGTTTCAGGATTCACACCATAATCTAACATCATCACACCATCATGGCAGCGGCGGCAGTTAGATTCCATATATCCTTTTGTCTCTTCAGAGGTTCTATCGGTATGCTCATCCATTCCGAGTACGGGTGTGAGCCAATACTCCGCATGGGTCAAGGCGTGGGCAGCTTTCGCGGTGAGTGCTTGTCCTTGTCCACCGTGGCACGGCGTACATCCGAATCTATCAACAGGGTGTTTCGCGAGCAGCACATCTCGATGGGGGTGCGTTTGGAGGACCGAACGGTACCCGGTCTCATAAGAAATCTCTACTTCGCCAAAAACATCCACATCACTGAACGTGAGGGCCCCGTTCTCTTCGAGTGTATACTCATCGGGTTCGGCATCAAATCCATCAATTATAATTGACTCACTGCCGAGTTTAACGCTTGCGTGCTTGAGATAATGAACAACAGGATTTTCGCCATCGCCTTCTACCTCAAACATCTCCTGTGCGGACTGTTCGTAGCCGCTTCTATCGGCAGAGAAGTGGCACGTAGCACATCTATCGGCGGTATAATCAAAATCCTCAAGATAGTGTTGAACAATGGTTCGGGTCTCACGGAATGGATTTTCTAAGAGGCTCCCAAGGAAGGTCCGTTTGATCCCACCGACTGAGTGCAGCTTTTCCTCAAGACGTGCGACTTCGTCATACTTTGCCTTGTCGGTTTTTAGAGACTCAAGCGCAGCTTGCGCTGTGGCAATACCTTCAGCGATTTCTGTATCCGTAGCGTTATATTTTTGCGCGATGAGGTAGGTGCTGAGCGCGCGCTGGGGATCGCTATTGTTTTCATAGAACTGTGCTAACGTTTTGTTTGCGTTTGCAAAGACAGCCTCTGCTGCCAAGACGGCTTCAGTCAGTTCGCCTTCAATCTGGGACTCATAACCTGCCAATTTTTCTTGCCACTTTTTGACAGTCTCAGTGTATCTACCCTTCGATTCGTGGAGGCTATGCTGATACTTATAGTTAATTGCATCCGATTCGCTCTGTCGGAACTTGCGTTCTTGGAGTGCCTCGTCAAGTGCGACTTGTGCGTTCTCCACCTCTTTTGTCAATTTTTGTAATTCTCTCGGGTCAGGCTCTTGAGGTGTGGGGAGTTCGGGCAAATCCGACAGTGCGTTTGCCAATTCTGCCTTTGTCTTGTCATATTCGTATTGATAAAATTGCTGCTGGATCTGCTTCCATGGACGGCGGGTAATCATCTCACTCCAGAATCCCCAGATCGTTACCAGTCCTAACAATGCGGACAAAATAAAGAACAAAGCAGAATACGATTTATTCTCAGCAGGAATTTCTTTTTTGCTCCTCACGAAACTTTCTACCTCCATTTATCAGCAATTAGGGTGTCCACTTCAAAACCCGAAGCCATTGTTAGCGGTTAGTCCGTAACATCTAAGTGCTAAGTGCTAATTGCTAAAGGCTATCTGCGAACTAAATATTAAACCACGGGGATACCCAGATATATTTCACATTGAAGAATATGCGCAAGATCATCTTTATCGGCAAAGCCATCATGGTTAAAAACAAAAATGAAACGACGACATATCGCACCAGTCCGAGCTCTTGTAAGAAACGACTACTGTTGCGCTTCCATAAATAGAAGATCGGACCGATAGAGAAATAGCCAGCAACGACAACAAAGCCGAAGAAATTCGCAGTTGTTTCACTCCGAATCCCGAAAAGATAGGACAGATTTACATTCGTTAGCGGTACGACAAGGTGGGGATCCCAATATTCCCACGGTGCGAAGAAGTTCCACCCTGGCCCCCTGAGGAAGGTTCCGACGATCATCAGGACGATCCATAGGACGATGAATCCGAAGCAGAACACTCCGAGCGCGAACGGACGTTCTGTGATTGTATAATAGCCCTTGCCTTTCGGATTGATGTCAACGTAGGGAATAGCAATTAACCCGGCAATAATCAATCCGGGCAGCACCACACCTGCGATCCAAGGGTCGAAGTAGACAAGCATCTCCTGTAGTGCGAGGAAGTACCAAGGTGCTTTAGAAGGGTTCGGCGTTTTCGTCGGATCGCTCGGTTCTTCAAGGGGTGCGTCAATCATAATCGACCAGACCCCCAACACCAACATAACGATAATCGCGCAGATAAATTCATTTCGGCACAGATAGGGCCAGACATAAACTTTATCGTTAAGTTCTGCATCCGAGGGGACACCTGTTATGTCCGTCTGCCGTGCCTGCCGGTATGAAAGCCACATGAAATAAGGTATCAAAAAGAGAATAGCAAGAATCGGGACATTGTCCGGCTTCGTCACGAGTGCTAAAAAATGCTCCATACTCTGCTCCTTTGAAGATTGGATTCCTTGCACGTGCTAACAGAAACTGCTTCCGCCCACACAAAAGATTCGTTCCGACAATCTCTGTTTACAGCGGCCCGGAAATGCCGCCATCTTTACGCACCCGCCAGAAATGCAAAGCCATCAAGACGCTTGCTAACAGCGGCACCGCAACGCAGTGCAAAATATAGAACCTTAACAGCGTTGAGGGGCCTACGATTGTTCCTGCCAATAGTGCGAATCGGACATCATTTGATTGTGTGATGTCCTGTGGCGCAAAGGGACCTTCGTGTCCCAACACTGGTGTTGCGCGTGCCATATTCGTCCCGACAGTCACAGCCCAAAACGCCAACTGATCCCACGGTAACAGATAGCCCGTGAAACTCAGGAAGAACGTCACGAGTAATAAAATGACCCCGACTGCCCAGTTGAATTCTCGCGGTTTCTTATAGGAACCTGTTAAGAAGACTCTGAACATGTGTAGCATTACCGAAATAACCATTCCGTGGGCTGCCCACCGGTGCATGTTGCGGAGCAGCATTCCGAAGGGGATATCAAATTCGAGGTACTGTACATCGCGGAAGGCATATTCAGCTGTCGGACGATAGTAGAACATGAGGAGTACGCCTGTGACGGCGGTCACAAGGAACATAAGGAAAGTGATGCCGCCCATACACCATGTAAAGCGGAAATTCAGCGCGTGCCGAGAAACCCGAGGAGGATGGAGATGCAACCAGACGTTTTGGAGGATTTGTAACGTGTAACGGCGCCCCGTATCTTCATATCCGTGGCGGAATATAGAGCGCCAAATATCGGAATTGGTAATCTTCTCTTTCAGCCCTTTACGTTCTTCGTTCATATTTTCTATCGCAAGCCTCGGCGTTCAGGTGCGCCGAAATGCTTTTTCTGCCCAACCGGAGCCAGGCGCGAATGCTCTCCTTTCTTCAGACCTTCAAAAAGGAGCCTGGGTCCGTCCACTGCTCCTTCTCACCTAAAAACTTCACGGACTTATCAATTTCAATCTGACCATCTTCTGCCAACGTAATCTTAACGCGCTCAAGGGGCCGTGGTGCGGGACCTTCATAGTTAATACCTTCTCGGTCGAAACCGCTACCATGACATGGACACTTGAATTTGTCTTCAGATGCGAGCCATCGCGGCGTGCACCCGAGGTGTGTACAAATTGTTAAAAGCGCGTAGAATTCGCCGTCTTGTTTCCGAACAATCCAAACACCGAACGGTTCTTTTTTGAACTTTTCGCTAACGCTGCCCGGTGGATATTCTCCGGGGAACCCAGCCTTAAAAATAGAGGACGGCTCAAACAGCACGCGTGGATACAGATATCGAACCAATCCGGGTCCGAAAGTCAGTCCCAGTGCTGCAACGAAATTTCCCCAACCGAGAAATTTGAAAAATTTACGTCGAGATACCACTTACACCCCCGATTTTGTAAGCGGACGCCTACGCGTCGGCGCTACGAATTAAAGGTAAACCACCTATATTATACTCTAATCGCGAACAAATGTCACCAAAATCTTTTCGCGCGTGAAAGTCCGCCCTCACGAGCGAGAAACATTCACCAACTTCAGACTGATTTAACTATGAAAGCAGATAGTCCTTGCTAAGTAATTTTGTATTTTGAGCGTTAATAATTATAACATGTCTTCAGAAGTTTGTCAACCGTTTTTTAATTTTTTATTAGGGTCATTTAGTTTTCAGTTGTCTGAGTCGTGGATTATCACAGATGACATGGATTTCCGGTTTTTGGCAAGCATCAACCTTTTGATAATTTAGGCATTTTGGGAGAATTGAATGACGCTGCGTAAGCCCTAAAATTCTATTTCATTTCTGAAAGATCCGTGCTACAATCCACTCCGAAAGGTCTTTAGTTTCGAGAAGTTAATGCTGATAAAAAAAGGAGAATAACGATGACTCGCTTTATAATCAGTTTAATTACCATAACTCTCATGTTCGCGCACTTCGGCAACGCTGAAATCGATCCAGGGACTATTGTCGGTGCGTGGTTGTTTGATGAAACAGGTGGGAAAGTCGCCAAAGATTCCTCTGACAACGGTAACGATGGCGACCTCGTCGGTGGTGCTAAATGGGCAAAGGGTAAATTTGGCAACGCTATTGAGCTCAACGGTAAAGATGCTTGGGTGACGGTTCCAGAGATTGGACCGCTTGATGACTTTACGCTCATGAAATGGTTTAATGCAACAGGACGCGTCGGACAGTGGCGATGCTTCTTTAACCGGAACGGCTGGACAGCCGGATACGTCCATTACCAATTTCGTCCAGACAACAAGATGGAGATGGCGATTCACTCTAACAACCCTGTGCGCCATCCGGGTTGGGACGGTTCAGATTTCATAGCAGACAAGGGTATCTTGAACACATGGATTCATCTCGCTATTGCCTACAGCAGCAACGATGAATCGGTTCGCGTCTACTTCGATGGCGAACTCGATGTGGACGATAAATGGGGACCCTTGCCGGGAGAATTTGGACCCGGACGTATCGGTTCATGGGACGGCGGCGGCAGAGAATGGGAAGGGCTGTTCGATGAAATGTTACTCTTTGATGTCGCACTGGAAGAAGATGACATTCTCTCACTCATGGAAAACGGATTAGAAGCTGCGCTTGCTGTTGAAGCGGCAGGTAAACTTGGAACGATTTGGGGGGAACTTAAGTCAGGACGGACCCAAAGTAGATAGTTGTTCGAGCGAAAAATTGCCTTCAAGTTACGAAACGTATTCTAATATTTTTCGCTATAAGTAGTTTCGGGATTGGTAAAGTTTGAGTTAACGCTTTCTTCCACGCATTTTTTCTAAATCTCTCCATAGAATTCCCAATTTTTTCTTGTATAAAATAGACAAGTAGCGTATCATTTTAACTGACCAAACTAAGTTATCCGTAGGACTATGGGTATCCCATATCTAATGCAAATTGGATAGCTTGGTTTGGTCGCCAGGGATACCCACTTCTTTTTTATGTGTGGTGTCCCCAGCGGCGCACATGACCTTCCTTGCATGGAATTCCGCAACTGGAGACAAACCATGAAACACGTCCGCGCTATTTTGATACTCTGTCTATCCATTTTCTGCTTTGCATGTGGACAGAACACACCCCTGAAACCTGCTGAAGATGTAACTCTTGACATTTTAGCAGGTTATGACTGCCTGCAAGAAAGTGACGCAGACTGCCTGACGGAAATTATCAACAGTTATTACTCCCAAGCCTTGACACCCGATACCGAACTCACCGATTTGCTCGACTCACCACAGGATTACGTTGGCAAGACAATCATCATTACAGCGGTAATGGACTTCCTGTTAGATGCGAACACATTCACACTTGAAACAAATAGAGACGAATATGCTTTTTTTCTTCAGGGTTATACGCTCCCAACGATTCCTGTTGAAGGGAGTACTGTCACTGTCAAACTCCGTATTGATCGCTATAAACCGGGATGGTATGGTGAGATAACGAAAAAATGGTACGACCGCAGTATTTGGGCGACTTTTATTACGTTCTAAAGGTGAACTCACAACAAAACACCGGTAAATCTGAAGTTTTGCGGGATGCTCTGAAAAAGTCTTTATAGGATTAGCGGAGTATCCCTTCTTCTTTGAGTCTCCGATTCAAAAAAGCTTGTGATCGGTCACCTTTAACAGAATTGCACCAGTTGCAAAGCAATTGTAAGTTTTGTAAGTGGTCAGAACCGCCTTTAGAACGTGGTTCTCTATGGTCAATTGTTAGATTCCGAAAATGGTACTCGGATCGACAGCCTGCACACTTGCCTTCCTGCATTCCAAACAGTACATGTTTGTGTGTTTTAAAACGCCAAAGGTCTCGCTCTGATAGATTCGCCAGTAGGGACTGGTCTTTTATGCCAAATAACCCTTCAAAATGAATCTGACGAGCTTGTATGAGGTCTGTACGTTGAGGTGCAGTTGTTTGATGAGCAACTGCACCGAGTAGATTCGGGTATTCCGTTAGATCAAACTCTTTTTGCAGTCGTAATTTTACGAGTTCTATTGCTTTAGGGCTTATATCAATTCCTACCCATTGACGCTGATGTTTTTCAGAAGCAATACATGTCGTAGCACATCCACAGAACGGATCAAGGACCATATCACCACGATTTGAAGATGATAGGAGGATGCGTTCAAGCAACAAGAGCGGTTTTTGTGTGGGGTAGCCAACACTTTCTGAGTTTCTTCCTGTCAGGTTTGGAATATCAATCCAGATATTGTTTAGCATTTTTCCTTTCTGCTCATCAAGATACCGCTTAAATCTTGGCACGTTGCCGGGCTTGGTCTGCACAATATTCCCATCTTCTGACTCTTTGAGCATTCGAGCCCTTGACCAACGCCATGTTCGAGTGACTCCCATGAGTTCGTACGTTCGATCAGAATCAGCATCTCCCCCCGGTGCATTTAAGGCTGTTAGTGAGTAACGCCGTCCAGTATCTTCCTCAATGTAACGATATTGCTGCTTTGTTTTCTCATCTAATTCATTGAGGTTGTATGGAATTGTGATCGCTTCTGGATTCCAGACGAAGTTGTTTGTTTTTGAATACCGCAAAATAATGTCTGAATCTCGTGCCAGCCCTCTGGTAAGATTACCTTTCGTTGTTACAGCTCTTTGCCAAACAATTTCATTCCGAAAAAGCTTTTCTCCAAAAATAGCGTCCATTATCGTCTTAAGATAATGGCTGGCAGTGGGGTCACAGTGCAAATAAATACTACCTGTTGGCTTTAGAACCCGGTGCATTTCCAGCATCCGAATTGCCATCATAATCAGATAGGCTTTCATGGATTTACCGTGTGTTTCGCCTGCTGCTGCAATTGCGGAGTAAAGCGCGGGTTCATGCTCTGCAAGTTCACCATGCCATACATTGTCTACATCTTTGAGTGTCCAAGCGTCTTTGAACGCTGCGCCTGCTGCCTCGCTTCCAATAGGTGCCTCGTAGGTTCGGTTGGAGTTGAAAGGCGGATCCAGATAAATCAGATCAATGCAGTCTGAATCAATACCCCGAAGGATACTAAGATTATCGCCTTCAAAAATTGTTCGGTTGGATACGTTCACTTCATTACTCCATTCAGAAACTTCCAAAACATCGTCTCAAGATTCCGGTGATTGTAGACATAACAGCGTTCCGCCACATAGAGAGGCATGTATAGCACTTGATAGTGGTGATGCGAACCATACCAAGCCCGCTTGAGAAGCGACCAGAACCCTTCAATCGTGTTGGTGTGCTTATCACCGTCAGCGTATTGCTCTTGATGGTTGATAACATGGTGCTTCATATCGTTGCTAAGATTGTTATATGCGTGGTATTCGTCCGTCATGAGTTCCGATTCTTTGACGTTTACCACCCGTCTAATGAATTCCAGTATATCGCGACCGGTTAATCCTTTCGCGACTTCGGCAACAACCTGACCGCCGCGTTCAACCGCGCCAATCACGGCTGTTTTACTCGTGCCACGACCACGAGGGGCATTTACGCGATCTTCCTTCTTGTTCTCCTTGCGAGGTTTACCGCCTATGTAGGTTTCATCCGCCTCTATGATGCCTTGCAACACAATTGGGGTTGTTTTCCGTGCCATTTCAGCACGGATACGAACCAGTATAAACCACGCAGTTTTCTGATTCAAGTCCAAATCGCGATGCAGTTGGTAACTGGATATGCCCTTCTTGGCATTGAGTATCAGCGAGATCGCGAGAAACCACTTCTGAAGGGCGATCTTTGTTCCGTGAAACACTGTGCCATGCGTTACCTTGAACGACGCCTTACATTCGGCACAATGCCAGCGTCCCACGCGTCCCTCACCGTCCTCTTTCTTGCGTTTGATGTGGTTAGACCCACAATGCGGGCAGATAGGCTTTCCTGCCCATCTGACGCGTTCCAAGTGTTCAATACAACTTTCCTGATCAGGAAAACGTTCAAAAACGTCTATCAGGTTAATAAAAAAACTCCTTTATGTTTCAAAAGGAGTTGCTTAAAATCTCACGATTTTGCTATAATCGTAGTAGTCTGTGAAAAGCAACTCCGCTTTTTACCAATAGGGAGGTCTCCAGCCTCCCTATTAACTACCAATATTATAGCATATTTCAAAGAACTAAACAAGCGAAAAACCCTTTATTTATGCGGGTTCACGGTACTTTTTCACAACTTTTTTGACAGCCCAAAACTACTTATTGCGATATTTTTTAGGACTTACGCAAATTGCGTAAGTCCTGATTTTTTTAAACCATGCAGACTTTCTGCTTTAAAATCCGTCTTTAATTATAAACGGTGTGAACTGTGTTCCTTTTCTTAATTTTAACGGATCTGGCATTCGATTAAACCTTTTGGCGAATGCGAATACGAATCAACCTGTTCATTAGGAGGAAATCTTGTGAAAATAGAAGATGATGTCCAACTGATTCGTAGCATCTTATCAGGCGACAATACAGCATTTGACATCTTGGTTGAAAAGTATCACAAAAGCGTTCACGCCCTTGTATGGCGAAAAATTGGCGATTTTCACTATGCTGAAGAAATCACCCAAGACACCTTCCTCAAAGCATACGAAAAACTCTCGACACTCAGGAATCATAATCAATTTGCTGGATGGTTGTATGTCATTGCAAATCGGCTTTGCATTGATTGGCTGCGAAAGAAAAAACCTGCGATGCAATCGCTGGAGGACACACCGATGGCAGAAATAGAGGAATCCTCTTATATCTACCACCTATCGGAACAAGAGCAGATAAGAAGTACTGAGCGTCGGCATGAGATCGTCAAAAAACTTCTGGCAAAACTTCCGGAGAGTGAACGCACTGTGATGACTCTTTTCTATCTCGGTGAAATGTCGATGCAGGAGATCAGCAAATTCTTGGGGGTCTCTGTAAAGGCGATTAGTAGTCGGCTGAGTCGGGCGCGAAAGCGTTTACGACAGGAAGAGGATCTTTTCGTTCAAGAATTTCTTGGCGGTGTACAGTTATCAACGAATTTAAAACAGAACATCGCACGAAAAGTGGCTGATATAAAACTCACACCCCCGCCAACGACGAAACCCTTGCTCCCTTGGACAGCCTTTAGCGCAGCCGTGGTTTTGGTTGCCTTGCTGCTCGGTGTGAGCAATCAACATCTCATGCGTTTTCAGAGACCTTATAATTTCGAGGCAGCGTCTGAACCTACTATTGAGATCGTCGATACTGCGATTGTCCTTGATATTACGTCAAAACCTGCTGTGCGAAATCAGTTTGGGCGTACGACCCTTCCCCGTGAAAGCAGGGGTGCCAGCACACAAATTTCTCACACAGTCTCAACATCCAACACATCAGAGAATTCACGAAGGCATCTATCAATCAGAGAAAAAGTCGGAACCCGTAGTTTGCCTTCCATTACGGCACCGTGGGCAGAATGGTTCGTCAATAAACATCATCTATCCTATACAGAAATGACAGCATCTCACGATATGTTTTGGAGTCCTGAGTTTGGATTACGTTTTCAAAGAACAGATGAAGGTGTTTCACTTGTCGGGGATTGGATAGAAGCTCGTAGACAACAGGAAGCGATGCTTGATTTAAATCCGAATGTGATACTTCTATGTGAGGTGAATATGCGAGGGGCTGATCCGGAGTCATTCTTCTTGAAAGAACTTTATAGTCGTGATGATTTTCCATGGATCATAGACGCATCTGGTGAAATAATTCTTGGGGCACCTGCGGAGCAATATACGGATTTACTCATAGATTTTACACATCCCGTCGCCCAAGATATTATTGTTGCACAAGCCATCGCTGTTGCTGAAAGTGGGTTATGGGATGGTATCCTTTTCAGTTACTGGAATGAAAAAGGCGTTGTTCTTGAAGGTTATCGTTCTTATGAAGCAGAACAGAACGCTCGACGATCCATACTCCAAGGCATTCGTGATGCTGTCGCAGATGATTTTCTGATAATTGTTGGCGGTCCGGGTACGTTGCGTTTTGGGACACCTTATATCAACGGTATTATCATGTACAGTGACTGTCCAGATTTTAGTAACGATCAATACATAAGGCTTATTGAACTCGAAAGTAACCTGCTCTGGTCAGAAAAAAATCTACGTGAACCGAGAATCAATTATTTGCAAGCCAAAGGGATTGGAAGCGAATTGCCATTAAGTCCAATAAACAAACAGGCAATGCGGTGTTTAACAACGCTTTCTCTGACGCATTCCGATGGATATTTTCTTTATACCATGGGTGTTGACTGGGGAGAACCGCATCTGCACGATAGTTTCTATTGGGATTATCCTTACAAACGGACGAATTGGAATTATTGGAATCAGCATACGCATTCACACGATACTTTTCTGCATGAGCATGATGGCACCCATTACTGGTATGACTTTTGGGATGCTGATCTCGGTCAACCCATTGGTGAGAAGGGGCAGTTATACCGGAACAGCGAGGGTTTATTCATCCGCGAGTTCACCAACGGATGGGTGGTCTATAACCGCAGTGGGGAAGCCCAGAAGATCCAACTACCAGCATCTGCAATCGGTGTCAATAGTGGTATCACTGGCACATCACACATCGTCTCGAATTTAGACGGTGAGATTTATTTGAAGTAGGTCCCATCACCAACCGATGTTAACAGCGATGGTGTTAGCAATAAATTAACCTGGGATATCCAAGCCGTAGCAACAGGCCACATTGTCTATACTCACATAAACACTCTGAAATTAAAAAGGATTAACGATGCATAAAATAAAGTCTATTCTACTTTTCTCGATTATTGGGACGACCCTAATTTTTTTAGTTTTGGCTTCAACTATTGTAGGAATTGCCAACGCTGAAGATTTAGCACAACAAGCGTATCTCGTATTTGAAAAAAACTGCCTGCAATGTCACGGGGACTTAGGTTCATTCAAAGAATCGCTGTTTATTGAGTATAATTCACTCATTCAAAGTGGAAGTGTGGTACCCGATCAACCGGATGAATCTGAATTGTACAAAAGACTCCTTGGTCCGACCGAGAAGGGTGCCCAAATGCCACTCAATCTACCACCATTGACAGATGAGGCAATTGAAATCATTCGGGTATGGATTGAAAACGGTGCGCCCGATTGGAATGTTGTGGATATCAATGAAAGTTTTGTCAAAAATAAAAGGATACTTGAAACGATACAGCACCATATAGAGACCTTACCCATACCTAATCGCGCTTTCGCCCGTTATTTTTCAACAACCCACCTCTATAATGCGGGTCTTCCAACTGAAGGGCTGCAATCACACTACCTCGCACTCTCTAAACTGGTAAATAGCCTTTCTTGGGGAGCAGATATTGTGAATCCGCAACCGATCAATACAGAACAAACACTTTTCTATATCGATCTACGCAATTATGAATGGGACATCAATGACTCGTGGACAGAAATAGAAAAGCATTACCCTTACAATATAAAGTATGAGGGCGCAGATCAAACAGATTTGCGAGATCTATTCCTAAATTTACAATCTGAAATGCGTTGTGAAGTTCCGTATGTTCATGTAGATTGGTTCATCGGTAAAGCGTCCGAACCACCCCTTTACAATGAAATTCTTGCGTTGCCGGACACAGACACAGAACTGGAAACGCTGTTGGGCGTGAATGTGATACGCAATCTAAAAAATGATGCCGGTGTGCGCGTGTGGCGGGCAGGTTTCACAAATTCAGGTGTTTCCGAAAACAACCGTGTCGTAGAACGCCACAAATCTCGGTATGGGGCTTACTGGAAAAGTTACGACTTCGCAGGCAGTGTCGGCAGACAAAACATATTCGTGCATCCCCTCTCTTTCAATCATGATGGTGGCGAAGTTGTCTTTAACCTGCCAAACGGCTTACAAGCATACCATCTATTTGATGCGACAGGCATGCGTCTTGATAAAGCCCCAGTAGAGATTGTTTCTAACCCAGCCGCAAGTGATCCGGCTGTCTATAATGGCATCTCCTGTATCGGCTGTCATACAGACGGAATGAAATCTTTTACAGATGAAGTCCGACCGGTCATCCAAGCTGCACAAGATACCATTTACGACAAAGATTACGCGCTACGACTCTATGTAGAACAATCTGTTATGGATATTTTTGTGAAACAAGACACTGAACGGTTTATAACTGCTTTGACGAAAACAGGGAATTCGTCAGGAGGTATTGAACCGATTTCACGATTCCATGAAACATACAGCAGCTATTTAGACGCTGCACACGCTGCCGCAGCGGTAGGGCTGCCGAAAAATATGTTTTTGTCAAAAATACAAGAAAACGCTAACCTACAAAGTTTTGGGTTGCAAGTTTTGGTGGAGGACGGTGTCGTAAAGCGCGATACATGGACATCAAATTTCAATGCTATTGCGTTCGCACTCAATACTCCGGTTGTTGCGTCTATACCCGACGAAGATTCACTGGGAACTGGAGACATCCCAAGTTATCCTGATGATGCAGTCTACATCCCAGATCCGAACCTCCGTGCGGCACTCGCGAGAATGCTGGGGCAACGTGTTAATGCACCTATTACCGTTAGCCAAATGGAACAATTCAGTCGTTTTAGTCGGACTGGACATACCAAAAACGGCGTATATGTCGAAGGAGAGGATCTAACATTATTTAATAAAGGCATTAAAGATTTAACAGGATTGGAATATGCTATAAACCTTAAAGAACTGTTTGTGAGAGAACAACGGGAAGAATTTAGAGGTAATGGCATCTCAGATCTAACACCTATATCCGGTCTTACGCAATTAGTGAACTTAAACATTGGTGGTATTGGTAATCATGTTTCGGATTTATCACCGATCGCAAATTTAACAAACATAAAACATTTGCATTTGGGCGGCAATCCTATCACCGATCTCACACCCATTGCCAATTTTACACAATTAGAAACTTTCGGTTTTGACGATCATGTTCCGTTGACTGATATTTCAGTGTTAGCAAATATGGAAAATTTGATACGGGTTGGCATGTGGGGTCCACGATTCAGAGATATGTCTCCGTTGGTAAATCTTCCCAATATTGAAACCATAGACCTATGTGGGAACGAAATATCAGAAATTCCCTCTTTAAAGAACGCGCCGAAATTGAAAAACCTATACGTGTTCGGTAATAATGTGTCGGATGTGTCTATTTTACAGGATCTAACAAACTTGGAACGCTTGAATTTGAGTAACAACAATATCACAGACATATCTCCGTTAGCAGGATTAACGGATTTGAAATGGTTAGACCTAAGTCAAAACCGAATTCGTGATTGGACACCACTCTATGAACTCAGTAAAAACACGAAAATAGAACCGAATGGATTCATATTTTCTACAGAGTCTACACTTGTGGAACTTAATGGCACATTTACTTTTAACATAGATGCCCTGTTTGTGCGGAACTTGGTAGGATGGCAGTGTGGATTTTCTTTTGATCCGAACCTTCTTGAGGCTATCGAAGTAACCGAAGGCAACTTTTTGTCATCAGATGCTACCCAAACTTTCTTTACAAAAGGTAGCATTGATAAGGAAAATGGTTTGATAACAGGCTTCAATGTGTTGCGATTAGATGGAACAGGTTTGAATGGAAGTGGTCCATTGTTGTCTATCAAATTCAAAGCAAAAAAGGTTGGTAAAGTGACTTTCAGGCCCGGCGATTGTACGCTTGGCGATAGTGAGGGTATGGAACTGCCATCGGTCGTTCCACACCTTGAAATTGAAATTGTGGAAGAATTACCAACGCCCGAAGAAGATATTTTTACTGGTCCCAAATGGGATGTAAATATGGATGGGAAAATTAATATCCTGGATCTCATAATTGTTGCCAAATATTTTGGCGAACCCATAACAGAGAATAACCAACGGGCAGATGTCAATAATGATAGGGTTATTAATATCCTGGATCTCACCATCGTTGCATCACATCTGGGCGAGTCGACCGACGCAGCTGCACCTTGGGTTCCTGCCCTTGACAGCAGCATACACGGATTAGATGCTGCGATGATACAAGCATGGATAGCGCAAGCGGAGCTTGAAAATGACGGCTCTATTGCCTTCCAACGAGGTATCGCGAAACTTCAAGAACTTTTGGCATTGTTGATTCCAAAGGAGACAGCACTACTACCGAACTTCCCGAACCCATTCAACCCAGAGACATGGCTCCCGTATCATCTGGCGAACCGCAGTAACGTGACAATTACTATCTACGACGCGCACGGTACTGTCATCCGCCAACTTAATCTCGGTCATCAGCGGGAAGGTTACTATACCACCCGAAGTCGCGCTGCTTATTGGGACGGTAGAAACGATGTTGGGGAACGCGTCGCCAGTGGTATCTATTTCTACCAACTCCAAGCGGACGGTTTATCGTACCTGCGCAAAATGGTCATCGTAAAATAGTATCAAATGACCTTATGATAGCGGGAAGGCTGATGTTTATTAGCTTCCCCGCTGCCATCAGAAATGTGGGCCAAAGGACGAGGAATCTGTTGCATTTCTCCACAAAACAATGTATAATACCCGTATATGGCAGCCTTCAATGAAATCCTTACTTTTTTCATGGATTCCGTGGGACAGTTCGCAGATAGAAGTGCGAAATGGCTGTTATCGAACCGAGAGAACCTCCGTGGACTCCTGCAAATTATCGGAGAAGACCTCGTCGAGTCCCTTGACTTCAGCAGAATGCAGCACGTCAATACCACCTTTATTGCCGATAACCTGCACGAGCAAGAGTCCGATCTGGTCTTTCTCTTGCCGTTCTGAGATACCGATGAAACAGAGGTAATGATCTACATTCTCATTGAACATCAATCCACGGTAGACCCCGTGATGGGATTTCGGATGCTGTCTTATATGTATCACATCTGGGACCAACAAAGACAGCAGTGGGTCGCCGAGGGTGTCCCGAAGAGTCAATGGCGATTTCGCCCGATCATTCCGGTTGTGTTTTACACAGGCCCCTCGGAATGGCGCCCTGTGATTTCGATGGAAGCGGCGATGGATGTGCCACAGGCACTGCGTCGGTTTGTTCCGAGTTTTGAGACGTTGTTTCTGGGCATCCAGGGCGAACCTGATGCGAACTTACTGCAGACCGAGGGACCGTTTGGGTGGCTGTTGACAGTTCTCAAGCGTGCGGACACGCCGGATCGTTCTGTATTCGTATCGGTCTTAGAGACATTAGGTGAGCATCTCGGTGAGCTTCGGGAGTCGGAGCGTGCGGCATGGACCCAAGCGGTCTACTATCTTCACTTATTGGTTTTCCACAGGCGTTCTGTTGGAGAACGTGCGGATTTAGATCGGATTGTTGCTGAACATCAAACGACTTTGAATCTTTCTCAAGAGGAGGTAACTCTCATGCAAACTATGGCTGAACACTACTTGCAACAAGGTATAGAACAAGGTATAGAACAAGGTATAGAACAAGGTATAGAACAAGGGGCGCGTCGGACGAGTATCGAAAGCACCCTCGCTATTCTCAACACTCGATTCCCTGACGCTGACGTTCACACACTCACGCTTACACTCGAATCCATTACGGACCTCAACCGACTCAAGCAACTGAATATCGAGGCATCTGTCATAGGCACCTTTCGCGCCTTTCAAGAACAAGTAGACGCATAAGCCGAAAGAAAAGAGAGACATCAGCTTTGTGGTTCATACCGACTTCTATGAAGAGAGGATCGGGGATACAAATACATCTACCTGTTAGGTTAACTCATGGGGTCATCTGATACAAACTATAAGTAGGCCAGTAAAAAAGATAGATTTTAACAAAAATACGGACGGATATGAGCATCCGTCCGTATATTATTTGCATGCTATAATTGAGACCGAAGTGCACGGATACGATTAGTGGATAATCTTCACCTTAAGAATTGGGCTATCCTGTATAAAGGCTTTGTCGTTAATCGTCGCAGTACCGCGGAACTTGAACTCATAAGTATCCGCCTTCAAAGAGCTAAGTGCCTTTAGCGGAACCTTGACTTCGGTTTCGCCCACTGGAATGGTCGCCGCTTCCGTCGTGAAGCCTTCCGGTACATCGATCGGTGTCAGCGTGAGTTCATCTGTAAATCCGCCCTGTCGGACGATTGCTAACGTCAATACCGCTTCCTTTGTAAGCGGCATTTCAATTTCGGTTGCTTCGGTACCTGCTGTCAGGTTTGCTGCGATGGCGACGGTTCCACTATCTTGTACTGTCGCTGCATCATCTTTCGCTTTTACCGGAAAGACAATGCTAAAGCGTAAGGGATCAACCGTTACAATGAACGGTGCCTCAACGATCGTCAAAGGAATCGCAGGTGTTGACTGTTTCACCGTCTCGCCATTGACAGTCGCTGTTCCAGTAACCGAAATATAACTTGTGCCGGGTATGGGTAAGACAGAAAACTCTTCTCTCCGCTCGAAAGTCCCTGATTTCACCGTAAGTGTTGCTTCTGTTTCACCTTCAGCAAGCGTAACAGGTTTCTTGGAAACGGGATCAGGCAGTACAGAAACACGATTCGGGAGTCCTGATACCGATAGTGTAATGGGACCGACGAATCCTTCGCGTCGGTTGGCTGTCACATGGAGATCAACCGTTTTGTTGTGGATGGCACTTAAACCGATCTCTGCAAGGGTCAACGTGAATTCAGGCGCATCCATCACGGTGAGCAGGATTGGAGACGGAGTCGCAATACGTTCTATCTGGCGATTACTCACGGCATAAACGCCAACGATGGAGATCGGCATCAGTCCGAGGGAGGCATCCCAGGGAGCCGTTATCGTGAGCATCGCTCTGTTTTGACCCGTCCCAATAATAGTGGGACTCACATCAAACGTTTTCGGCAGATCTGGACAAAGCAGACGGATTGGACCCGTGAATCGGTCGAGGCGTGTAACATCAACTTGCAGCGTCACGCTACTACCTCTGTTAACCCGCGGATTATCCATAGGAGAAGGAATGTTCCGATTGTCAAGTACAACTACTTTGAGTTCACAGTCGGGTTCCAGTGGGCGGATGTGTAGCCGATAGGGGTAGGTCTCACCCCCTTGATTATTCAGGTCCCGAATGGCAACAGAATATTCTCCCGGTTTTTCAAAATTCCAGTCGATACGGGCATCAGCACCAGCAGTGGCATCATCGTTCACCATTAAGACATGTTCTTTATCGTCACGCCACGCCATATCTTCCGAGACATTCATCGGTTTTCCGGGTCCGTAGAGTGTAAGCAGCGCATCCAGCTTTGATGAAAGTTTCAGTGCCTCTACCTCGAAAACGAGAAGTTGGGGTTCTTCAATCTGAAATGAAAACCAATCCACATCTCCAGATTTGTCAATTTTTCCATTTAACGTTATCGGGGTCGTAACAGCAGTCGCATTCCCAAGTGAATTATTCGGTTCAACCTCCACCATTTCCGTCCAATTTCCGATAGCAAAGGGTCGGGCATTAGTTGCCAATCCAGAGGGGGTCTGAACCCGTAAAAACTGTTCACCTGCGGGTGTTTCGGCACCTATTGAAATCTGTATAGACTCGACCGTTTCAAGGTTCGCGCCCGTAACGGCGATTGTATTTTCAGTGCCGCGGCTCCCACCGAGAGGGAAAATTGTTTCCAGATAGGGTAATTCACCGATGCTCAGTCGATAGCCATACCCTTCTCCACCTTTGTAACGAATATCCCGAATGTGGAGCGTGTACTTCCCAGTTTCAAGGACAGTATAATCCAGAACGGAATCTAAGCCATCGCCAAGTCCACTGTCGGCGACCTTAGTCCCATTAGCATCTCGAAGTACGAGGTACGAATCCAAGAGTGAACCTATCCGCTGTGCCGTTACCTCGCAGATCAGCCGCGTATCCTTTTTCACTTCAAAGGTGAAACTATCTTCATCGTCAATTGACGCGATTGTGCCGTTTACAGTGACCGGCAGCGCGATCCAGTCAGTTTCCATCGCTGGAGAGGCTTCTGGGGAAACACCCAAGGAAAAACTCCCCGATTCCTCCGTTTCCTCTTCAATTATTTCCCGTAGGTTTCCAACGACGAAACTGCCAGCGTTGGAAACGCCATAAGGCGTAACGACGCGAATCTGCTGTATACCCAACGGGGCATCGGAGGCAAGGGTCAACACTGCTACCAACTGCGCATCGGTAGGTACACGTCCAGAAACACCCGCACCATTGAAAAGGACAGCAGCTTGTCCGGTTTTTTCTTTAATTTCCGCAGTGATACCGCTCCCACTGAACCACACTGCTGTTGCTTTACCGAGATTTGTGCCTGTGATCGTGACTTCTACACTCCGCCCCTGTTGACCGCCCTGCGGAAAGACAGTCGTCAAGGTAGGTTGTACCTGAGCATGTACGAAACCAATCGTAAGGAGAAAGATCGCTATGACGAGAAGGGGCTGTTTTGTTAAGAAATGAGGAAGCGGCGATTTAACCCGTCTCTTCTGCCGAAATAACATGTTAGACATTGTCAATCACCCTAAATTAAAGTTGTCAGTTATCAATAGTCAGCCAAGAACCGATTTGTAACAATTTCCTCTAACTTGGAATATCCCCAAGACAGATGAATTTTTAAACGGAAACTTCTTAACTGAAAACCGATAACTGACAATCGACAACTATTTAGAAAATCCCTGCAATGGGTTCGCCTTTCACCAATTCGCGTGGCTGATCCAAGTGGTTGTACACGATGGTGTGCGGGTCGATACCGAGTGTATGATAAACTGTAGCGAGGATGTCGCGTGGGTGTACGGGGTTCTCAAGCGGTGTTGAACCCGTTGCATCGGATTTCCCGTAAACCTGTCCACCTTGGACTCCCGCTCCGGCGATTAAGCCTGTGTAGCAATAGGGCCAGTGGTCGCGCCCATCAGGTGCGTTGCTGTTCCCGGAGGTGCTAATCCCCATCCGCGGCGAGCGTCCGAATTCACCAATCGCTAAGACGAGTGTGTCGTCCAACATACCGCGCTGATGTAGGTCCTCCAACAACGAAGATACCGCGCTGTCTAATTTCGGACAGTGAAGATTCTTCAATGGACCGAAGTTGGTTGCGTGCGTATCCCACGCTGTGGTATTCGGATCACCGTTAGCAACAGAGGGCCAGTTCACCTGTACGAAACGGGTGCCTGCTTCCACCAAACGACGCGCAAGGAGTGCGCTTTGTCCGAATGTGTGTCTACCGTACTTATCTCGCATCTCATCAGGTTCTTGAGACAAGTCGAAAGCATTGCGCGCCCGCTGCGACAAGATGAGGTTGTACGCCTTTTCATAATACTCATTCAAGGCATAGGAATCAGCGACCTTATCAATTTCGGGCATCCCTGCGTTAATCGTTTCAAGGAGGTCTTTCCGGCGTTTCAGACGCACGGGTGGCACCTCTGGCCGTAGACTCAAATCGTCGAGATTAATTTCCTCATTCGGGTCTTGGAAGAGGAAGTAGGGATCATAGGCTCTACCGAGGAATCCTGCGTTTCCACCTTTGCCGATGATATTACTCTCCTGCATCGGGCGCGGAAGTTGCACTGCCGCGAGCATCGGTTCATCAGGCGGACGGTAATTGGCGATATGCGATGCGGCATTCGGATGGTCGGCAGGCGACGGCGGATCGAGCTGCCCCGAAGGCGCGACCTTATCCGGCGTTTCACCGGTTACCATCTGATACATCGCAGCTGTGTGATTGAAAAGTCCCGCGGGTGTGTAACTTACGGAACGGATCAGACACGCCTTATCCATCTGTTGTGCCAAACGCGGCATTGTCTCTGACAACTGAATCCCCGGTACGTTGGTCGGGATCGGATTGAATTCACCGCGAATGTTCGAGGGTGCTTCGGGTTTCGGATCCCAGATGTCAAGGTGGCTGGGGCCACCTTGCAAAAAGAGAAGAATGACCGAGTTCGCTTTCCCCCATCCGTTGAGCGGTTTAGCGGGATCAACTGTCGTATTGGCTTTTGCTTGGAGTGACAATACCTGTGGCAGACTAATGCCGAGCATCGCCGCACCACCGACCCGCAAAAATTCACGCCGTGAAAACCCGTCACATAAGCGTCCGGGTAGTTGTGGTAACGATAACATCTATTGTTTCCTCCGTCTTTTAAACTATTGAATATGAGCGTTGTTCCACTTCGTTCCACAACGGTTTCCGTCTAAGTAGAGAACCTGCGTTAGGTTACGAGAGGTTGCTAACTTCACCAGAAACCACTGCGGAATAAAATTGTGAGCGATTAGTGAACAATTTGTCTTAGCTTTACATTTGGAACAGTGACCAGATTTAATCGTTAAAAGATTAGCGATTGAATAAGAAGGCGGGACTGTTAATCAACGCCCACAACAAGTCTTGCGCGCCTTCCTCTTTCGATTCGGCATTCGCGAGATGTTCAATCGCTACTGCATATTCGTTCTTCTCCGGTAACCGAGAAAGCGTTGCGAGATAGAGTTCTTCAACGAGAGCCCGGTCATCTTGATTCGCTTCGATAAGTTGTGCAATACGTCCTTCTGGATCAATGAGTGCTTCCGCAACCGTTGGTCCATTAATGAGATTCATTGCGTGTGCGAGGCTAACCTCAGTGGAGCGTTCACATTCACAGGAAGTTTCGCGTTCAGGCCTACCAAATAACTTCAAAAATCCATCATCTTTGACCTTACTGTCTGGTAACTGTACGGCTCGGAAGTTTTTCGGGACCTCCTCAAACCGTGGTCGGCTTCCTGTTGCGACCCCGATAGCATCAAGTAGCTGCTCTGCCGTCAAACGTCTGGCAACGGCGTGTGAAAAGTTAATCGTGTCAGCCTTGTTCCACTCGTTCGTTTTGATGCTCTGCTGATAGGTTCGAGAACGTGTGATTGTTTTCATGATGTGCTTCATGTCAAATCCACTGTCCACGAAATCCTTCGTCAACGCATCAAGCAACTCAGGGTTAGTGGGTGGATTACTGGTGCGAATATCGTCCACAGGTTCAATAATCCCACGTCCCATGAAGTAGCTCCAGATCCGATTCGCGCCTGCGCGAGCAAACATCGGATTTTCTTCAGAGGTGAGCCACGCTGCGAGCATCTGACGTTTATCATCAGTTTTTGAGGTAACTTCTCCGAAGGGCACTGACGGTTCAACAACCGCTAAAGTTCGCGGGTGCTTCACAGGTTCCGTGGTGTAATTAGCATAGACAACTTCATCACCGGGAAGTTGCCCCGGCTTGACTCTGACATCGGCAAAGAATGCGCCGAGTTCGTAGTATTGATTTTGCGTCCATTTTTCAAACGGATGGTCGTGACATTTGTTGCACGAGAACCGGACACCTAAGAAAAGCTGCGTTGTATTTTCCACTGCGGCTGTGTATTCACGAGAGACGCGGAAATAACTCGCTGCAGGATTCGTGTAAGTGCTACCCGTAGCGGTAATCAGATCCCGCACAAACTCGTTGTAGGGACGATTCTCAGCGATGGCTTGATGAATCCACTGTTGGAAGAGCCAGACCCCACGTTCACCGAGGAATTTACGGTTAGACTGCAACAGATCGCCCCACTTATGGGTCCAGTGATCGACAAACTCTGAGGTCTCAACAAGGGCATCAATGAGCTGCTCCCGTTTTGCTTGGGATGGCGTTTTGTCGGTTAGGAAACTCCGAACCTGCTTCGGGGTGGGCGGAATACCTGTTAAATCGAAATAGATACGCCGGACAAATTCCTCATCCGTACAAAGCTCAGAAGGCAGCACCTTCATCCGCTTTAGCTTATTGTGGACGTGCGTATCGATGTAGTTATATTCTGGGGTTTCAACCCACTTGTAGCCGCTTCGGTCGCCCATCACGATGATATTGTTTGTGCTGTAGGCACCCTCATATCGAGTCAGGATAGCAGTTTCACCGCGACGTTCTGCGGTTACCACACCCTTGTCCGTGACGTTTGCGACTTCACCGACACTACTTGTGAATTTCGCCTCACGCGTAACATCCCGTTTCGTTCCGTCTGGATAGTGCGCTATGACGATAAGTTGTTGCTTCATACCCGGCATCACGAGTTCAGCAGTATCGGGTATGACCTCTAATCTTTCAACACGCAGGGTCGTTTCAACGTCAGGGATAGCTCCTTCCGCTATCCATTGATGAATGACACTATAATCCCGATTCCCAGGGACGATTACCTGCCCGCCTTTATGTGGCACTTCGGAAGTCGGTTTTAACAGCATCAGACTCTGTTCCGGGAACGCGCGGTTGAAACGTCTTCCAGATATATCCTCAATTAGCAGTTCATAATCAAAATCTGGATCATAACCGCGAAGCGAGAGTTTGAACCCGTTTTTGCCTTTTGCTGCACCGTGACACGTACCATTATTACACCCAGCATGGCTCAAAATAGGCATCACATCCCGCACGAAACTGACGGGTTGCCCCTCCATGCTCTTGACATTCACAGGCAATTCGGCAGTCACACCCTTGACGCTGACCGTAATTTTCGTTGTACCAACTGTCATCGGGAAGATATAACCATCTTCATATACCTTCACACCCGCGCTGGCAGGCATCAGCACAGCCCAGGGCGTTACATCTACCCATTTGCCATCTTTTGTCTTGCCTGACACGAGCACGGTTCTACCATCACGGGCATGCTCCAATGTCAATGACTCCGGATGAACCCTCAACTCCGTTAAAGCGACGTTTGCAAGCCAATCTTGCGCTGTCGCAGCCTCTGCTCTTGTTGCTTTCTCTATCGGATTCCATCCGGTTAATTGGAACGCGAAACAGACAAGGCAGGCAACAAAAAGCACTGTTACAAAGTTCAACCTGGGTTTCATCAAAAATTCGGCGTGGAAACGCCGTCCTCCTTAGATTGCTTTTTTAGCGATTGGGTTTTCGCTGAGCGTTTCTCCATTGTCGAAAACTGGTTTCTGTCTAATTTGTTGGCGAAGTTAAAGAACCTGACTCATACATTAAAAGCCTTGATTGTGGTTAGTATTCAGCAACTTATCCTAACTATCTGCGTTGATTCCGTATTAATTTAGTCTATGTAAGATTCCAGAGCAGTACAGTGTGATCATCGCCGCCGCTGGCGAGGATACCCCCAGCAGGCGAATACTTAACACTCCTGACACTTCCTGTATGCCCTGTGAGTGTCCGTTTAGACGCACCCGTCTCAATATCCCACAAACGGATAGTGTTATCGTTTCCACCGCTCGCGATAGCCTCACCGTCAGGGGAATAAGCGACGCTCCAGACATAGCCCGAATGTCCTGTGAGTGTCGTTATTAAGTCTCTTGTGTCTGTGCTCCATAACCGAACCGTGCCATCAATACTGCCGCTGACAAGGGTTTCCCCATCAGGCGAATAGGCGACAGAATCAACAATATGGGTATGTCCTTCAAGCGTTGCTCTATGTTTTCCAGTGGCGGCGTCCCACAACACCACAGTGTCGTCCCCAGTTCCTGCTGCGAGGGTTCTCCCGTTAGGGGAATACGCAACACATCTGATAGAGCCTGCGTGTCCTTCGAGCGTGTCTTTCGCCGCTCCTGTACTGGCATCCCATAACCGTACTGTACCGTCAGGACTTCCACTTGCGACAGTAGTACTATCTGCAGAATACGCGACACTTCTAACAGCATCTGTATGTCCGACAAGCGTCGCTGTAGGAGATCCGCTGATTGCGTCCCAGAGAATGACTGTATTGTCTATACTCCCGCTGGCAATTGCCCTGCCATCAGGCGAAAAGGCGACACATCTGACGTATTCCTTGTGCTCAACGAGAAGGTTAAGTCCGAGTCCGCTTTCCACATCGTAGACCCAAACGCCGATGTCACAGGCGACAGCGAGTTGTGTGCCGTCTGGTGAAAATGCTATATCTCCAGTTAGGTTGCCTTGATCGAGACGTGCTTTGACTCCTTCAGGTAGATCTGATTGTGCGTTTAAATTTTCCAATGATATAGTATCCTTTTTCAATTCAAGCTAAAATTTGCTGCATTAATGTTATTTATGTTCTTATGCTTGTGTGACGTTTAAAATGTCAAAGTGGCGTACAAATTTATAAGTGATTACGTGGGAATGTAACGTTTCTTCAACTTCTATCACCAATCAGGAAAACACTTCGCGCTATTTTTGACTTTTCAACTGTCCCCACACTATCGGTAGTTTTCCGATAGCAACGACATCTGCAAATTCAGATTCACTTGCCAGCCAATTGATGACGTTTTCGGTAAGCTTCTCCAACTGCTCAATATCTTCATTATTTTTGTGGTAGTTTGGGAGTCGCCAGTTCATGTTGAAGACTTTACCGTCTCCCGCCTCCCAATAGCCGAACGCTGCAATGCGGTCGGCCCAATCGTTAGCCGGGGGTCCCCACGCATTGGCGAGTGTAATAAATTCCGTCCAAATCTTGTCGTAGTAGTCGCCGCTTTTCGGATAGCCAGTAGAATTAACTTGAATTCTGTCGTCCACTTGGGGTGTCTTTCCGTCGATATTTTCGAGACCCTCTGTCAATCCCAACGCAATCGTCTCCTCCAACACAGTAATACCGACGTTAATACCGTCTTCTGCGACGGGACCGAACTGACGTGCGACCGCTTTCTCAAGTCCAAAGTTCGTTGCGTGCCGGATTGCCCATCCCGTTAAAAGGACAGCTCCACCGCTTTCGGCATAGTCCATGAACGCGTCAATCTCCGCAGGAGATAACTCGCCTGGGTCAGTATCTCCTTCATGCCACCAAATAACGCCGAATTCCTTGAATGTGTTGCTCTTCAAATCTGCCTTGGCGAGCAGTTTCGTTTTGAATGTCTTTTCAGCAAACGCTAACGCTGGTGCGGTGAAGGGTCCCTCATCACCGAGATAGATGAATCCGACTTCTACTGCACTATTACCTATATTTATACCAAAAATGAAAAGAAAGGTCAAACAAAATACAATTTTGCGAAACTTACACGCTAAATTCTGCCGTTTAAAAGTCCGTTCCATTGTTATCTCCTCGAGTAAAAGATATTCCATCAGGCTTCCGTATTTCTTCGAGTTGTTTGAAGATTTTCCTATAAACGCGAATCCGAGCCGTTACTGCATCCGCGAAGCCGTTCGTTCGCCGCTTTCACAAAACCCGGTTCACCTTCGAATCCGATGAAATCCCGCTGATGTCGTTTACACACTACAGGACAAGTACCCACGCCTGCAAACGGGTCTAAAACCAAATCCCCCGGTGATGAACTCGCTAAGACAATCCGCTCGATTAACTTTTCGGGTTTCTGGATTGTGTTGAGTGCCTTTCTATTCACTAATTCTTTTGACTTATAGGTTAATTGTTTTATATCTCCCCAAACGTCGCCAGGATTTTTCCCTTTTGGATTGTATTTTGTCTTTCTAAATTTACCGTTGGTCACGGACGGTACATTTTCACACCGATCCCGATGCTCCAATTCAACAAGTTGTGCGACCCTAATGGCATCAAGGTTGTAGCACTGTGGTCTTTTCCCTTTGATGAAGTAACAGATGATGTCATAATTATTGGTATAACTGATGCGTCCTTGTGCAAGCCGACTCGGTTGATACCATACGATTTTTGAACGAAGATTTAAAAATCGTCGGTAATCTATAAAGTCGATGCAATCGGGTTTGCCGAACAGGTAAAGTGCGCCACCGTCCTTAAGCTTCGGTGTAAAGCGTTCGATGAGTTTGAGATTAAATTCTTGAATTGAGGGTATCCTGTCCCACGATTCATCTGTAACGCCATAAGGTCCATCGCAGACAATCAGATCCACAGAAACATCTTCTACCTCTTTCAGTAGACTAAATGTATCGCCACAATGGATGGTATTGCGTTGAAGCATAATATTACGAGTCATCCTTATGGGTTACATCGGGCCCACCCGCCGCGGTCCTATGTCCATCGCAAACATAGATGCATCAAAATTTCGTTTCAGTAACTCCATTTTGACCTCCTGCTTCGCCGGTGTCTGCCAGAGATTGTTAAACTCATCGGGGTCGTCAATCAGGTCGTAAAGTTCACCTTCCTCATGTCCATGATAAACCACCAATTTGTAACGCTTATCCCGATACATCGTTGCGAGAGAATGATCCGGTAGATCAACAGCGTCGTAGTATTCGCATCGGACAAAGTCACGGTGATGGTCTGCATCCGCCTCGCCTCTCAGTATCGGTAGTAGCGATCGTCCGTGCATCCCTTCAGGCACCATTAAACCTGCTAACTCCAAGAGGGTCGGTGCTTTATCAACGAGTTCAACAAGTGCGTCGCTTCTGAGACCGCTTGCAAATTGCCCCTGCCATGCAAAAATCAGTGGGACTCTGACCAAGCCTTCATAAAACCGGCAGCCTTTTTGTATAAGTCCGTGGTCGCCGAGTGTCTCGCCATGGTCGCTTGTGAAAATGATAACCGTGTTCTCCCGCTGCCCTGTATCTTCTAACGTGTCAAGAATCCTGCCTAACTGTTCGTCAACGAGTTGAATCATAGCATAGTAGGCGGCTTTGAGGGTTTTGGCATCCCTTGCGCCGACTGCCTCCGCTTCCCGACGCGGTGTTTGCGGTAAGATTGGACTACGAATATCTAATTCATCGGGTGTCCGCACTTTGGACTGAAAATCAACTGCCTGTAACCGGGTTTGTTGTTCAAGATCACTGTCTCGGAAGAGAGGTTCTGGCATCTCCGCAGGATTAAACCGTTCGCGATGTGTCTGTGGGGGGTTGAACGGCGGATGCGGGTCGTAGATGTTAACACTCGCAAGCCACGGACACTCCCGTTCCTCACGAATGAATTCAATCGTTTTTTTCGCACACCAAGTCGTTTGATGTAATTCTGCGGGGACGCCTTCCGGATTCCGATTCAACTCGCCGAGTATATAGCCTTTTGAACGGACCCAATCGGCGTAGTCATGTCCCTGCTCCCAATCGTCACGTGGCGCGTGGCTGTATTGCCAGTAACGGTAGCCATCGTCCGTGCGCGGTTCCACACGACCGTAAGCACTTGCGAGATGGAGTTTGCCAATGAGCCCACAATCGTAACCGATGTCTGCGAGAGTGCGTGTCACAAGGGGATACGTACCCGGATAGAAGTCATTTCCATTGCGATTGGCGTGCGTTGCGCTCGGGTACATACCCGTGAGAAAACTCGCTCGACTCGGCGTACAGATAGGACTTTGACAATAGGCATGCGTGAAGGCGACTCCGTCGGCGACTAAACTATCAATGTGCGGTGTCGATACATACGGATTGCCCAATGCACCGATTGTATCGTAACGTTGCTGGTCTGTGCAAACCCAGAGTATATTGGGTGCCTTAACAGCCATTTATAAGCCTCTTTGTTTGTAGGTGCTATTTAGCCGTCGCGCTAAATCCGGTCTCTTTAACAATATTCGCCAAGTCAGCGGCAGTAATGGTATCCTTACGGACTTTAACGATTGCCTGATCAGGGAGAGAAACTTCAACACTGATAACGTTTTGGTGATGTGAAAGTGCATCCTGCACTTTTGCGACGCAAGCCCCTCACGTCATACCCGTCACAACCAAAGCGACATCTTCGCTACCGGTTGGCTCAATCGGCACGGACATAAAGGCGTTCAGCAATTTTCCAGAAGCGGTGTCAAATACCCGGATTTTTCCGTCAAAACCGCCTGTAGCGAGTTGTTCGCCATCGGGATGAAAAGAAACAGCAAAAACAGCAACAGCATCACCCTGCAGTGTAGCGAGGCGTTTTCCATCAGCTACGGTATAAATACGAGTCTCACCACTGGCGCATCCAGTAGCAAACTGATCTCCGTCTGCTGAAAATGCGACACTCTCAATGGATCCCGACTGTGCTTCATAAGCTTGAATGAGGTTAAAATCGGTGTTGCCGACATCTCTTCGGATTTCACGAAAAATTCTGTAAAGACGGGGTATTCGGTCTTCGCCGCCGCTCAAAACTTGATCTTCGGTCGGATGTCGCGCGATGGTATTAATTTCGCCGTAGCCTTTGTTACTGGAGTTAATGTCATCAACAAAAGAGCCTGTGTCAACCTCCACCAATTTGAGAGCCGTATCACGTCCACAACTCACAAAATGCGATCCATCAGTGGAAAAAACCGTCCCGAAAACCCAATCGCTGTGGTTGTCGAATTTAACGAGTTCTTTTTCGTCTGCGATAGATAGTACACGCACAGTTTTATCGGAGCACCCAAAGGCAATACGGCTGGCATCTGGTGAGAAAGAGAGTCCGTAGACGGTATCATAACTCGAACGCATCGCTTTGATAAGCACATTCGTTGCGGTATCCCATAATTGCACTTCGCCAAACTGCCCTGGGGAGCCGCCTGCTACTCCTAATATTTTTCCATCTGCTGTATAGGTCAGCGATTGTATGCGATGTGCTTTACCGACCAAGCGCGCTTTAAGTTCAAAGTTCGTTGTGTCATACAACAAAACTTCACGGAATCCTGATATTGCAAGCGTGCCGCCATCGGGTGAATACGCGATAGCAGAGACTACGGGAGGTACTGTGTAAGTCGGATAGTTCCCGTCTCCGAGGACATCAACTTCGGTGGGTGTATCGTCGGGTGCGCCGTCAAGGATCCAACGCCGAAACAGTTCGACCTCTTCAGCAGAGAGCGGTTCTTGGTTCTGTGGCATCGCAGGTTCATCACCAGAGATCAGTTTAATGAGGAGACTCTCATCAGGTTTCCCAGGGATGATTGCCTCGCCCGCCATTCCGCCGTGTTTAAGATCGGCGTAGGTCGTCACAATCAGGTCGCCATTCGGATCGCCGGGGTGATGACAACCTTGGCAACTCCGCTTGAGAATCGGAACAATCTGTGAGTGATAACTGACTGCTGCGCCGCCCCCATGATTGTCCGCTGCTACCAAAGGGCTCCACACGACAAAACAGAGTAGATAAACCGCTAAATGAATAATAACTGCTGATCTCAATTTCTTCATATTTCTTGAAACCCTCCCAGCGTATATGATACCGTTCTATAGCGAGTTGTGCGAAAAAAATGCCACAATTAACATATTTTTTCAACAATTATACTACAATTTCACAATAAAATTCAAGAAAAATCTTGTCCCGAATATTTCTGGTTGACACGTGTCTTAAAATTAGGATATACTTCTTTTGCGTAATGAAGGTAATAGACTTTCAATTATGAAACTTAACCACTAAACAAATCAAGGAGATTTTTTCAATGAAAACAGACTTAGGACGCACCCGACAGATTTCCTATATTGGCGGTCTCGTTTTAGCCTTACTCATCACCGGTTTTACTGGCAGCCCACAACTCGCAGATGCAGCGGATACTTATGAAATAGACACGGCACACTCAATGATACTTTTCCGTGCAAAACATAATGGCATCACTTACAACTACGGCAGATTTAACGAGTTCACCGGCAAAATCACAATGGATGAAACCGACATATCCAAAAGTATGGTAGAATTTGAAGTAAAAACAGCGAGTGTTGACACTGCCAACGAAAAACGCGACCAGCACCTGAGAAGCCCTGACTTTTTCAGCGCGAAGCAGTTTCCCGTTATCACCTTCAAAAGCACAAAGGTGAATACGAAGGAAGGGGCTGAAGAAGTGCTGGAGGTGACAGGTGATCTTGAATTACTCGGTGTCAAGAAGTCTATCACGGTGGATGTTGAAATTACAGGAAAAGGCAAAGGGAGACAGGGCGAATCTCTGATCGGGTTTGAAAGCGTTTTTACGATTAACCGAAGCGAATTTGGAATGACATACGGCGTTGGAGGACCTGTCAGTGACGACATTCGTCTTATTGTCGCCATCGAAGCGAAGCAAAAATAGACCTATACACCCCGATTTACTGTTGGCGCGCTTAAAGAGCGCGCCACTCCCACGCAGCAAACGGTAAGGAGATTCAGCGATGTTACTAATTAAGCAACTTTTTTTCGGTCTACTCCTACCGGCTATGGTCGGTGGTGGGATTTTCGTCATCGCGAGATCTCTTTCGCCTAAAGCTTATGCAACTGCTCGATACGAAAAAGCACAAGATGGATTTGCGGGTTGGCTTATTGCTGCCGCACTGGGGGCTGGCTACATAGTTGGCTATCTCGGTTTAGAAGGGTTGCCAGCATTTCCACCCAAGTTAGGGACCCATTGGCTCTGCTATCTTGCCATCATTGGGTTGATCGTTGCGCGTTTTTGGCATCGTGCCGTGTGGGGTCCGATAGCACAGATAGCAATCTCTATTATTATCCCGCGCCTCCTTCTAACTTCAACATTTAAACATACATGGGGCCCGATTGAAGGGATTATCTGGTGGGTATGCCTCGCTGTCGTTATTTTTATTATGTGGCATCTCGTGGAACAGAGTTTTAGTGCGTTACCCTCTGGGGCATCCGGTCCGTTTGTCTACTTTGGACTCTCTGGTGGGACGGCTTTGATTCTGGCACTTTCAGGAAGTTTGCGACTGGCACAACACTGTGGGATTTTAGTGGCACTTTTCGGGGCGAGTTGGATTCTTACACTCGGTCTGCAGCGGGACAGGAAGCGGTTCGTTTTTCCACAGAGTGCCTCACCGGTCATGACCCTCCTACTTATTGGCATTTGGATGAACGGTTACTTTTTTGCGGAAGTGCCAGCAGCGAGTGCTATGCTGTTGGCGATTTCACCGCTTTTGGCACAAGTTGGGCGGATAGCGGCAGTTCAGGGACTTGGTGGGTGGCGTTCTACGCTTGCCCAAATAACATCGGTTGCCCTCCCAGTCGTTATAGCTATAGGTATTGCTGTTATCCGTTCTGGTTTCTTCGGGGACAACAGCGGTTATTAGTAGAACGAACAAACAATCGGAGCAGTTTGTCTAAATACCTAAGGGCAATTTTGTAAGTAACAGCACCTTCGGAGAGAAGCAGCTCGCCTTGTATTAGAAAAAAAGATTGATCACCCGCTCGGTTGGGATAAAAGCACAAATATTTGGAGGCAAAAATGGGTTTGGTACGTAATTTGAACTTTTCTATCATAGCATTTCTGCTGGGTATTTTAATTCTTTTTAATGGTTGTGTGAAGATGGAAGCGACCCGAAAAGCGGACTGGGAGACACACTTCACAGACTTGCACTTCGTCAATCATAAACTCGGATGGATCGTCGGAGAACAAGGCCTGATCATCCATACTGCAGATGGCGGTAAAACGTGGAAGCAACAAGAAGTTGATACAACAAGCGTTGGATATCGCATGCCCGATGCTTCCTTAGATTTCAAGGCGGTCTACTTTACCAATGCAAACTACGGATGGGCGGTCGGTGATGAAGGGTTAATTGCGACAACCGACGATGGTGGCAAACATTGGACCTTACAGCGGAGCGGCACTTCAGCGATGCTCCTTGATGTCTATTTTGCTAATTCAAAAGAGGGTTGGATTGTTGGAGAAGATTCGGACGTTCTTTATACCAAAAACGGCGGAAAAGAGTGGAAACGTTACGAGTACGTCAGCGAGTTTATGCTCAATGGTGTCTGGTTCATTGATGATTCAAGAGGGTGGGTCGTCGGTACCCATGATAGGATTTTTCATACCCAAACAAGCGGTGAGACGTGGCGAGAACAGAGCAATCGCTTTGAAGGTGAGCGCGATCGAATGATTAATGACAACAAACAGGTCTTCTTCGTGAGCGATAATGAAGGTTGGATTGTTGGCAGCGATGGTTCCATCTTTCACACAACCACGGGTGGTATAAACTGGGAACGTCAAGACAGTCGTATCCCTCTTATTAACGGACACGTCCGAGATACCATCAATAGCATCCATTTCACAGATGAAAACTATGGGGTCGCTGTAGCGGATGTAGGCTTTATCACACGAACCGAAGATGGCGGTGATAACTGGCAGTTGATGGACAGTGGTACTGAAAACAATTTGACAGGTATCCAGTTCACTACACCCACAGAGGCATGGGCTGTTGGATGGTACGGGACGATTCTTCGCACCACGGATGCCGGTGCGACCTGGGAGATGACCAGTGGTACGACTGCCAACGATCTTCAGAATGTCCAATTTACGAATGCGAATCGCGCCATCGCAGTCGGTAGGCGTGGGACTATGGCAATGAGTGAAGATGGTGGTCAAACATGGAACGAAATTGAAACAGACATCTGGGACGGCATTTGGAACATCTATTTCGCTACCGACAAACACGGATGGGCGGTCGGTGAACGCGGGCTTGTTGTCCACACCAGCGATGGCGGTCTAAACTGGGAACGTCAACGTAGCAATTCGGCGTTCACGCTCCGTTCTGTCCATTTTATTTCTCCGAAAGTCGGTTGGACTGTCGGAGATATGGGAAGCATTTTACATACAATTGACGGTGGGCAAACGTGGCTTCCGCAAACCGCCGTTGGTGACTTTCTCTCCCTCATGCTAAAAGGTGTATTTTTCCTTGACGATAAGAAGGGATGGGCTATCGGATGGCCGGGTGTTTGTCTGGCGACTGAGGATGGCGGTTTAAGCTGGACGCAGCAGGATACCGGCACCTTTAATGAACTCTACGCTGTCTACTTTGCAGATGAAAACACTGGATGGATTGTTGGTCAGTTCGGGGAAATTTTGCACACGAAGAACGGCGGCAAAAAGTGGAGTTTCCAACGCAGCCGCACACAAGAGAACCTAAATAAACTCTATTTCGCCGATGCGCAGCACGGATTAATCGTCGGTGATAACGGTGTGATGCTCACGACTGTCAACGGTGGGACACAGTGGGAACTTCAAGAGAGCGGCACCGATAACGACCTCTACGGGTTAGCGTTATCGCCGGATGGCGTTGTAGCAGTTGGTAAGGGCGGAATCGCGATGCGTTACTCTGTTGAGGAAGCGGAATTGCCAGCCAAATTGCCACCGGTCGCTGAAGAGACGGAGGTTATTGTAACTGCTGAAGAAGATACCCCCGTTGAACCTATTGTCTACCATTGGGACATTCTCCGACAGGCGACTTGGAGAACTGACTTTGCAGATACCCACTTTATAGATGCACAAAACGGATGGGCGGTAGGTTCGGACGGGGTAATTGCCCATACCACAGATGGAGGCAAAACGTGGCAGCCGCAACATAGTGGTGTCAGTGAAAATCTGCGAGAAGTTGAATTCAGTGATGAGAAACATGGACGTGTTCTTGGTGCCGGGCTTTTGCTTCAGACCGAAGATGGCGGCGAAACGTGGCAGCCGATTCTCCAAGCAACCAAGCAGAACCTTCCACGTGTTAGCATGATGCATTTCTTAAATGCTGAAGAGGGCTGGCTCGGTGCCACCATCGGGCAAATCTTGCATACAACCGACGGCGGGAAAACGTGGAAAATCCAAAAAACTGGAACCACTATGGCGAACATCACCGATATTCATTTCATCAACAGTCAAGTCGGATGGGCTGTCACGCCCCAACGTCGAGATGGCGGATTTATTCTCCACACTGTTAACGGCGGTGATTATTGGAAGATTCAGGCGAAGACAAACCAACCCGGTGTTGCTGTCTACTTTGCTGACGAAAACAGCGGTTGGGTAGTTCTGGGTAACGGTAACTCTTTATTAACTGAAGACGGCGGCGAAACGTGGAAACTGCAAACCACGACCCAAAGTCCAAGCGGTTTGCGCCGTATCACCTTCCGTTCCAATACAGAGGCTTATGCACTCGGTGGTGGCGGTGCTTATATTACTGCAGATCAGGGGTTGACTTGGAAAGCGGTTCCTGTTGATACGGGAGAAAATGCAGCCGATAATATGGCCGCTATGGGAGAATTCAACCCGTTCTTACCCGAAGGATCCGAGTTAGAGTTTGAGGAAACAGAAGAAACGGAAGAAGCGGAAGAAGAAGGACCGACGTTAACCTACGACGAAACACCAGAGGAAATCCAAAATCGGCTGCGCGCCCAGTGGCAACGTCCGGGACGGCTTGCACCCGAGGGTGAACTCCCACCCAACGCCGAACGCGCCACACCGTCCTCGGAATCAGTGCAGCAACAACCGCCGCCTCCACCGGAACCTGAAAGACGCAGAAGGGGAAGAGGGAGTCGCCGAGTCGCCAGTGTGTATTTCCTTGATACAGAACTCGCATGGGCTGTCGGCAGCGGTGGTAGTATTTTCCACACAACAGATGGCGGACAGACGTGGGAACGTCAACTCGGTGAAGCCGAACGTAACGACTTCCGAGAAGTCCTCTTCTACGATGACAAAAACGGTTGGATAGCTGGAGATAGTGGTATTTTATTGGAAACCCAAGACGGCGGTGAGACATGGGATTCTCTTCCAAGCCGAACGCGTCAACGCCTTATCGGTATACACTTCGCCAGTCTCGAACCGAAATGGGGTTGGACGATGCAACGCGACGGAACTGTTCTCTACACGACAGACGGTGCAGCATGGACAGCAGGCGACACACCCGAACAACCGCCATTCATGGAAGGGGATTCTCCAGGGACATTCTCGCTGAACGATGTTGACTTCGGTAAGTTTTCTGAAGGGTGGGCGGTCGGTAGGCTCGGATACATTATCCACAACAAAGACGGGGGTCCGACGTGGACACCTCAGCGTACGACTGCAAACGACACCCTTACGGATGTAGATATGAAATTCGCGCCATTGGGTTGGGCAGTCGGACAAGCCGGGGTAACCCAACGCACGATCAATGGTGGTGAGTACTGGCGGCTCCACGAAACGAAAATTAAGTATGATCTCAATGCCGTCTCATTCATTGCTAAACGGACTGGATGGGCGGCGGGTGAGGCTGGTATTATCCTGAAGACGACGGATGGCGGTTTCAATTGGGAGCCTAAAATGACAGGCATTAACAAAACCCTCCACGGTATCCTCGCCCTCTCTGAAAAGGAAATCTATGCAGTCGGTGAAGAGGGTATAATTATCCGCTCGACCGATGGTGGTGAAACGTGGGAACAAGAACACACGGATATTGACAACAATCTGTATGTTATCACGCGCTCCAAAGATGGTAAAGCGTTGTGGGTTGTTGGACAGTGGGGTGTCGTCCTCCGCCGGACGTTAGAGACACAGGAACAGATGTCAATGCGGTAACACGGAGGCGTTCATGATCTCCGTGAAGGTCCTCATTGGCTGCGAACCGAATTTCGATTACTTGAAGCGGTAATGTCATTGCCCTCCATCGAATGCAAATTGCACTTGCGCGACATCTACAACAGTGTTGAAATGGAATAAAAAGAGGGCTTAAGGCAGCCAATCAGGTATGCTACACTCCATGCGTAATGAACAATTTTAATTTCGTTGACCTTTTTGCTGGAATAGGTGGAATTCGTATCCCCTTTGAAAAGTTAGGTGGAATATGTGTATTCAGCTCCGAATGGGACAAATACGCTCAGCAAACCTACGCTCATAACTTTGGTGAAATACCTGCTGGTGATATTACCAAAATCAATGAAACTGATATTCCAGATCACGATATTTTATTGGCAGGTTTTCCGTGCCAGCCCTTCAGTATTATTGGGGATAAACAAGGCTTTGAAGACACGCGCGGTACACTGTTTTTCGACATCGCTCGGATTTTGAAAGAGAAACAGCCGAGTGCGTTCCTTCTCGAAAATGTTAAGCAGCTGCTCACGCATGATAAGGGACAAACCTTCACAGTCATACAAGAACAATTGTCCCGATTAGGTTATACCACTTATCACAAGGTGTTGAATGCGCTTGACTTCGGACTGCCACAGAAACGGGAAAGAATTTTCATCGTCGGGTTTCGTGAACCGATAGCATTTGAGTTTCCGAAGCCTGTCGGCGCGTATAAACCGCTCTCAGAAGTCCTGGAACCTGACGAAGACGTTGAATCGAGTTTATTTGCATCAGAACGTATCCAAAAATCGCGACGCGAGAAGTGTAAAAGGACTCCTTTTTTTTCCTCTATTTGGCACGAAAACAAAGGCGGTAATATCTCGGTGTTACCCTTTTCGTGCGCCTTAAGAGCAGGTGCCTCCTACAACTATCTTTTGGTAAACGGTGTCCGGCGACTTTCTGGTAGGGAATTGCTGCGTCTACAAGGGTTTCCCGAAACCTTTAAGATTGTAGGGAACATGATGCAGATTAGAAAACAGACTGGAAATAGCGTCGCTATTCCGGTCGTTCAAGCGATTGCTAAAAAAATGCTGCAGGCATTGCAAGAACGTAAACCAATGATACCACCTGAGGAACAATTGCTTCTTTTTGAAAATAGAATCAATACTCTCGCAAGCAAGATAAAGGTTGAGTTCCCTTCAACTATTTCAGAATTTGATGATTTTTTCAATACGCGTGGCTATCATCATCTTACATCTATAGATTTTTGGTAAATTTAAATTCCGTCATCGGAGAGCAGAAAAACAATTTTAACGGCGTACAACTCCCATTACGGTTGGAGTTAACCAAAAAACATCGTGAAACGTAGTGGAACGATGCCCAGGAGCCTATAGTTAAAAATATGAAATCAAAATCCAGCAAAGCCTTATTTATTTCAGTTCTATTACACTTCGGTGCTGGAGTGCTTGGATTCTTCTATTGGTTCGGTACGAACCCGCAGCGAAACACCGACAGCATCAACGCGTTGCTTATCGCGGAAGAAAAACCGAAAGTTAGGCGTGTGCAACGGCGGAAACGCGTGCAAATGACGCAGAAAAGGACCCGCGATACCAACCAACCGCGACTGAAAATCCTCACAAGTAACCAACCTGCTACGACTCGCGGGGTCGTTTCCGCTGCAGAGCCAGCACCCTTCCAACCTTTCGACATGGATAATTTAGATGAACCCGTTGGACCCACAACAACGACGGTTGAATTTGACGATACACCACGTGTGCAAAGGGTCGTTGAACGTCCTTCCAGAAGACGACCAAAGACCCAAGAACGTCCTAAAAGTAGATTAGTGAGGTTCATTGAGGCACAAGAGGGACCGCAGCGCATTGTCTACTGCATCGATCTCTCTACGAGTATGCAAAACCTTCCACCGCACAAACTCAAGCGAATCATAGACCTCATGCGAAATTCACTCACCTTTCTTGAATCCCACGACAGTTTCAATATCGTGGCATTTAGTGCGGAATTAGTCGTCTACCAAGAAGGTTTTATTCCTGTAGATGAGCAGACAGTTGCTGCGTCGTCAAACTATCTCGCTAATATCCAATCCCAAATCCATGCAGACGGCACCGACCACGACATGCTAACGGCGTTGAGAGAAATTGCAAAGGCTGCACCTACGATTGTTGTCCTCTTTAGCGATGGTATTCCCACGACAATCGAAGGTCCCGATCTCACGCTCGTCGGTCAACACGCTGCGGGGAACGGACGTATTTTCGCCATGGGGACCGGAATGTCACCTAATTTTCCGGGGGCAGTGATGCTGAAGGAACTCGCTACCGTCAGCGAAGGGGACCTCTGGCTGGTTGACAGAAGCAGAATGAGATAAGAGGAAATTGGCATGCAGCAAGCCGTGCTGACACGTGCGGAAGAGATCGCTAAAGGTCTCTATCCACATCAGGTAGAAGGAGTCGCCTTCCTGCTGGGTCGCCAGCGTGCCCTTCTTGCCGATGATATGGGACTCGGTAAGACCCGACAATCCGTTATTGCGATGGTTGAGGCAGAAGCAGAAGGTCCCTATCTTGTGATTTGCCCCGCCTCTGTCAAACGGAACTGGTCACGTGAAATTCAACTCGTTCTTCCGAAAGCCGAACCCACCATCGTAGGACCTGGACCCCTCCCTTCAACCGACTGCCGAGATTGGGTCATTATCAATTATGAAATTCTTGGTAAACATCTCGAAGGACTACTCGCCTTTGAATGGAAAGGCGTTGTCTTTGATGAAGCGCATTACTTGAAAAATCACCAGAGCAAACGCAGTCGGAACGCTGCTAAACTGGTGAAGTCAATACAGCATGAACCGATCGTCCACGCGCTAACCGGTACGCCGATGACCAACCGGCCTCGCGACCTTTTCCCGCTTTTACAATTGATGAATCACCCGTTGGGTAAAAGCTTCCTCAGTTTTGCTAAACGTTATTGCGATGCTTATCAAGGAGAATACGGACTCGTGGCAGACGGCGCAAGCAATATTGAAGAGTTAACCGTTCAACTCCACGGGGTGATGCTGCGTCGGACAAAAAACGAAGTTTTAGATCTCCCGCCCAAAGTCCGTACATGGCTGGATGTCGAACTCCATCCGTATGCCATCCAACACTTCAATAACGCAGTCCGAGAATTCTTGACGAAATTTGACGCGCCTGAACCCATTGAAGATGTAACAGAAAACACGGAGCGTCGGCAAGCGGTTGGTAGGTTGACGACAGCCCGCCGAAAACTCGCCTTCGCGAAGTGCAGACAGACCATTAAATTCGTTGAAAACGCCTTGGAACAGGGAGAAAAGGTTATTCTGTTTACCGCCTTCCTCAATACGTTGGAGCGTTTTCACAAGCATTTCGGGGACCAAGCCGTCTACGTCTCAGGTGAGGTGCCAGCAGAGGAACGGCAAAACTGTGTTGATCGGTTTCAAAACGAGGAAAACGTTAGGCTCTTCATTGCCAATATGCACGTTGCGGGTGTAGGCATCAATCTAACGGCTGGGCGGCAGGTCGTCTTCAACGATTTAGACTGGGTACCAGCGAATCACTGGCAGGCAGAAGACCGCGCCTATCGTATCGGACAGACTGGAACTGTTAACGTCACCTATATGATCGCACGCGGCACAGTTGATGAATTCGTCAAGACTGTGTTAGAGACGAAAGCCTCGCTGATGGATGCTCTCGTTGAAGGCACATTATTGGTCCCTACTGAAGACGGTGCGCTTCAACCCGATGTCCTCAGCGAACTTAAACGCATGATGAACGCGCTCTCCATGTATACTGACGCGGTCGAAGAATCGCAGCTCCTTGATGTACTCCAAAAAGCAAGCGATGCTTACCTTGAAGAGAACGCTGCGCACCTCCATGAAGCGACTCGCAAGCAACTGCGTCCGTATTCCGAAGAAGCCATCCGAACCCTCGCGCAAGTCCTTGCGGGTCCAGAGCGGAGCATCTACCATGCCGAGAGTTCGTCCCAAAAAGGCAAATTTTACACGTTGGAAGTGGTCGGTGTGGATGTGACGTGCGATTGTCCGGGCTTCACACACCGTGGCAGTTGCCGACACGTCCGTCCCCTGAAATCCGCGCTCGTCGCGAGGAAATCTTTACCGAAAGGCTATAAGCAAGTTCCATCGTAGGTCAGTAATTTTTGATGAACAACTCTCTTCCTTTTGCAGCACTCTCTTTCCGATAATTGTTCATGCCATATTGTAGCGTCCATTCCTGAATATCCGCAAAGTCAAAAAGTTCCCTGATGACAGGCGAATCATCATAGGTAATCAGCCATCTGTGTGGACACTTCCTCATGCTCTCAGCAAACTGCACATGGTCAAATGCGGTATGTAATTCGCCTCTCACGCCGTATAGTTTCGACTCAGTTGCTTTCCAATAGGGCGGGTCAAGAAAGATAAATACACCCTCGCCATCGTGAAAAAGGGCATCGGTGTAATCACTATCTGTGATTTTGACCTCAGAAAGATAGGGGCAGATGTTTTTCACGCGTTCGATGGACGAAGCCGTGAAACGCTTTTCATAAGCGGATTGGGAATACCCACCGGAATCTACAACGCCAGAAAACGTTATACGATTAAGCACGAAAAAGCGTACGGCACGTTGAAACTCACAGAGCATGTCCCGGTCTTGGCGCAGTTTATCTTTTGCGTGCGTCAATTCCTTAAATAGGGCGCGGCCGTCTGTAGTAGTCGTGTGTGTTTCTGTGAGTGCTTCAACTAAGTCCGGCGCGTTGTCCCGGACCTGTTTCCAGAAGCAGTAGAGATCGTAGTTGAGGTCATTAATCCAGTAGGATTTGATGTGATTCTGAAAGAGACTTCGGATAGCAAAAAAGACAGAACCGCCACCGACAAAAGGCTCGCGAAATTCGGATATACTCATCGGAATCAGCGGTAGAATTTGTTTCAATGCCCTTGATTTACCACCGGGGTATCGGAGTGGGCTTTTTGCTAATTTAGGCATGACGACCTGTTATCCATAAGTCTCCGGTTTTGACTCATTTCAAAACATCCAAACCGTTCAAACTTTAGTAAAGTGTATCATGTCCTGTTTTAATCTTCAAACACCTACTGGAAATATTAAGATCCGCTTCATTTTCAACTCCTCTGCCTCCTACAACAAAATTCACCTTATCCCAATTTGCTGCTTGACAACCATCTAAAAATCCTCTAAAATTAGAAAAGCCAATCTGAACAGAAAGGAATATTGCAAACATCATTTCTTACTAAGCACTTTCTTCGACCTGCCACATTTATAGAGGAAAAACAGAGTTATGCCACAAACTGATACAAACCAACCGAATGTTATCGTCTTTTTCACCGACCAACAGCGGTGGGATACCTCCGGTTTACATGGAAACCCACTCGACCTAACACCCAATTTCGACCGGATGGCACAACGCGGCACACACGTCCATCGCTCTTTTACATGTCAACCCGTCTGTGGGCCCGCACGCTCATGTCTTCAAACCGGATTATACGCAACCCGCACAGGATGCTTCCGAAACGGTATCCCGTTGTCCCCGAACCTCAAAACCCTTGCACATCACTTCGGAGAGGCAGGCTACGCCACCGGATACATCGGTAAATGGCATCTCTATAGCGGTGGTACAGGACCGGGACCCGTGCCAGAGGAGCACCGCGGCGGGTACGACTATTGGTTAGCATCCAACGTCCTTGAGTTCACCTCTGACGCGTATCAGACAACGCTTTACGATAACGACAACAAACCCGTTGATCTCCCCGGCTATCGCGTGGATGCGCTCACAGACGCGGTGATTCGCTACGTTGACCGACACCAAAACGAGCCCTTTTATCTTTTTACGTCATACATTGAACCACACCACCAAAACCATCTGGATGACTACCCACCGCCGGATGGGTATCGGGAACGGTATACGGGAAAATGGATACCGCCCGACCTCGCTGCACTCGGTGGCTCAACCCACCAGCATTTAGGCGGTTATTACGGTATGGTGAAAAGACTGGACGAAGCACTGGGCAGAATTTTAGATGCGCTCAAAAGCCTCCATCTGCTTGATAACACAATCATCCTCTTCACCTCCGATCACGGATGCCATTTCAGAACCCGCAACGGCGAATACAAACGCTCCTGCCATGAGAGTTCAATCCGTGTGCCGACTGCGTTCCACGGACCCGGTTTCACCGGCGGCGGTCAGCTTCAAGAGCTTGTAAGCCTCGTGGATCTTCCGCCGACACTCCTTGATGCAGCAGGTTTGGCGGTGCCGGGTGAAATGCAAGGTCGCTCCATTCTACCGCTCGTTCGCGGCGAGACAGACGACTGGCCAGAAGAGGTATTCGTCCAAATCAGTGAAGCACAAGTCGGACGCGCCGTCCGTACGCAACGCTGGAAATACGGTGTGGATGCACCACATCAAAATGGCGGCAGAGATGCCGGATCTGACCGGTATGCTGAGCAATATCTCTATGATCTCGAAGCAGATCCGTATGAGTTGCGGAATCTCATAGGACTTCAATCACATGAACCCGTTACAGAGGTAATGCGGGAACGGCTTATTCGTCGGATGCTTGAGGCGGGCGAAGAGGGTCCGACAATTGAACCTGCACCTACGCAAAGGAGCGGGCAACGCAGCGTCTCTGAAGCAGAAGCGAGAAGCTAAGAAAAAAATGAAAGCAACCCAGGAGCCCATAGTTAAAAATATGAAAATCACAGATGTCAAAACACTGGTCATGGGAACAAGTTGGCGCAATTTAACATTCGTCAAAGTTGAAACAGACGAAGGTTTGACAGGTGTCAGTGAGGTGCGGATGAACAACCGTACAGACGCGCTTGTTGCCTATATTGACGGTGCGAAAAAGCGGCATGTTATCGGAAGCGACCCGTTCAACACAGAAGATCTCTATCAACGCCTATTCCGCGACGACTACGGTCGTGCGGGTGAAATCGTCGCAACCGGCATTAGCGTTATTGAGATTGCATGCTGGGACATTATCGGCAAAGCACTCAACCAACCGGTTTATCGCCTGCTCGGTGGTGCCTGTCGTGATAAGATTAAAGCTTATGCGAACGGCTGGTATCGCGTGGAGCGTTCCGCTGAAGAATTTCACGCTGCCGCCAAAAGGGTACTTGAAAAAGGGTACCGAGCACTTAAGTTTGACCCGTTCGGTGCGGGTTATTATGAACTCTCTTATGAAGAAAAGTTGAAGTCCGTTGAACTCGTTGAAGCGGTACGTGATGCCGTGGGACCCGATGTCGAAATTCTCGTCGAGATGCACGGTCGGTTCAGTCCTTATATGGCGATTGAGATAGCCGCTGAATTAGAAAAATTCCAGCCCAGCTGGGTTGAGGAGCCTGTCCCGCCCGATAACATCGCAGCACTCGCAAAAGCTGCCGAGAAGATTCATCTACCTGTCGCTACTGGTGAAAGACTCCACAATAAATACGAGTATCGTGAACTTATTAACTTACAAGCCGCAGACATACTGCAACCGGATATTACCCAGACAGGCGGTTTTTTGGAGACCAAGAAGATCGCAGCAATGGGGGATATGTGCTATATGACCGTTGCGCCGCATAATGTCGGGGGTCCGGTCTCTACCGCAACTGCTTTGCATTTCGCCGCGTGTACCACTAATTTTAAGATTCAGGAACATTTCAACGATTTCTCTGAGGCGTGGGTTAAAGAAGCCGCAACAGGATGTCCGGAAGTTGTTGACGGCTACTTTAGTCTACCTAACGGACCTGGACTCGGTATGGAACTCAATGAGGATCTCATCGCCGAACATCCCTATCGTGAAGGTTCGTTTAACCTCTTTGAAGACGACTGGCACAAACGTGAGTATTAGAAATAAGTAGGAGTATATTGAAAAGAAATGAGTTTTCACTACAAAGATGGGTATCTCTACTGCGAAGAATTGAGAGTTAAAGACATTCAGGAACAGGTACCCTACAGTCCATTTTACCTCTACAGCCTCGCGCAGTTGGAGGCAAATTACGCTGCATATCAGAAAGCACTTGAGGGGATCGATTCGATTATAGGCTATGCAGTTAAAGCCAATAATAACCTCAGCCTGCTCAAACGCCTCAGCGCGCTTGGCAGCGGTGCAGTTCTCGTCAGCGGAAATGAATTGAAGGTGTCGCTCGCGGCGGGGTTCGATCTGAGACGGACAATTCTCAACGGTAACGGAAAAACGCTCGAAGAACTCAGTCTCGCTGTTGAACACGGTGTGCTCATTAACATTGACAGCGAATTCGATTTAGCACATATCCAGCAAACAGCAAAAAACCTCGACAAACCCGCAGATGTACTTATCCGCATCAATCCGGACGTGGATCCCGGCGTTCATCCTTATGTTTCAACAGGCATGAAAAATTCCAAGTTCGGCATCCGCAATGAACGGCTGGACTGGTTTTTGAGTGAAATTCGCAAGGACAGTCTACTGAATTTAGTCGGTGTCCATTGCCATCTTGGTTCAACAATTAAGGAGATCCGAATTTTCCGAGATGCCACGGAGATTATGCTCGCCTTTATGCGCGCGATCCAAGCGGAGGGTTTTTCAGTACGCTATCTCAACATCGGTGGCGGTTTAGGCATCGATTACGAACGCACGGGTGAAGAAATCCCAACCCCATCCGACCTCATCGACTCTATTCGGGATCTGCTGCCTAAGGATATTACGCTCATTATTGAACCCGGTCGTTCATTGGTCGGGAACACTTCTGTCTTTGTGAATCGCGTTACGGGTGTGAAGACTAACGGTAATAAGCACTTCATTGTTACGGATGGCAGCATGTCTGAACTGATCCGTCCGAGTCTCTACGATGCCTATCAACACATCCAGTTTATCGAACCCGTTGATGGCAAACTCGAAACGTACGATGTCGTTGGTCCTGTCTGTGAATCTTCAGATTTTCTGGGGAAAGGACGTGCGCTTCCGACACCGCATGAAGGCACCGGACTTGTTGTCTGCGATGCGGGTGCCTATTGCCACGCCATGAGTTCCAACTATAATCTAAAGATGCGTCCGCCAGAATATCTTGTTGACGGCGATAACTTCATCTGCATTCGCCGGGTTGAAACATTAGACGATTACCTGCGTGTCTTCGACGTATAGCCTGTTTGGGCAGGTGCTTACGCCTGCCCGTTGTCCCTACAAGCGTTCTGCTAAAAACGCGATCCCTCGCTCCAAATCAATCTCATGTTCGCCCTGAAAATGATCCAATACCAATCTATCGCGTCGCCCTGATGCCGCATAGATTTTCTCCAGTTGCGCAAACGCCTCTAAGGCATCAGCCTCAATGAAACACAGATCATCAGAGCCGATTTGCGCCATACACGCCCGCGGTGCGATTAATCCCGCCACGTCAGCAATATCACCTGCCTTCCGAAGCCCAAACATAAATTGTGAGCCACACGTATTCCCACGACCGCGATCGTTCAACGCGTCTGTCAAGGTACTCAGGTAACAGACAATAACAGCTGCCTTAATCCGCCGATCCAAAGCGGAAATGTACGTTGTCATCGTTCCACCAAAGGAACATCCCATACAGCCCAACCGCCGACCATCGACTTCAGAACGCGATTGGAGATAATCCAAACAGCGTTGCCCATCTGCGATATTCAGCTGCAGGAGTTGATAACCGAAATATCCGAATGCGAGATAGGCGACATTACATCCGTCGCGACTCGGGCGACGTACCCATTCATCTCTATCTTTGCGTTCACCGAAGCATCGCCAATCCGGTGCGAGTGTCACAAAGCCTCGCTTTGCCAATTCTACGGCGTACTGTTTCTGATAATCTTCCACAATACCGGCCGCACCGTCCTTACCAATCCCGTGTCCGTGTGCACACAGCACCGCTGGTGCAGGATTCTTCGCGCTTGCGCCATCTGGAATTAAGACGTACGCCGGAATCGAAGAAAATGGATCTGGGTTGAAGATAATTTTCTCTCGCGTGTAGCCATCGTGTTGCGTCTGTTCCAAAGTTTCAACTTCCAATGGGACCGCCTCCGGTGAAGGTCCGAGGTCCTTAACGAGATTACGCCGGAATTTCCTTCGCCACGCTTGCCATTCGGCTTTTGTTGTACCATCGAAGTGAAGGGGTGGCGTTGCCTTCAGAAGTTCTTCAACGCCCTGTTCTGCTGTCAAAAAACGTTGTGCTGCCATAATCTGTCTCCTCTCGCTTATGATGAATTCCTGTTATAGAAAATCACTTATCCTTCCTCTATCTATACCCCAAATTAAAGAAAAAATCAACTGTTATTTTCTTACAATCCAACCGCGTATAAAAAGAAAAGCGCGGTAGTACACCGCGCTTTTCGGAGTCTTGCTTGTAGGTATACTGGTCTTAAAGGCCCCCTGATAAGGGGGTTTAAGGGATGAAAATTACCGCTTTTTGCGTCTAACTGTCCGATATTTGCTCAATTTGCGTAAGTCCTGTTCCTATTTAATCCAACCAACTCATAACTTAGATTAACCAATTTCTTTGCAGTATTCATATCTCTCGCATTTGGATTTGGAGACATCATAGGCCAACCGCCATTTTTACATTCTTTGTCACGATATAGCACACTGCTTTGGCTGAAATACGCTCCTGAATGCTTTGGAGCATCATCTGAGAGCAAACAATGAAGTGATGTTTGGGCGGAATCTTCGTTACTGTCGTTCACAAATCTCGCAAGCGGTCTCATGATGCCCATAAGCGTTCTCATAAGTAAACCACCACCTCTTCCAAAGTTTGACCTGGCCCAACCCGGGTGAACTGAAGCTGTTGTGATGCCTGTATTTTCTAGTCTTTTCGCAAGCTCGAATGCATATAATACATTCGCAACTTTAGCCTCGGCATAAGCCGCAAAATTATTGAATTTCCTTGTGTGGTAATTCAAGTCCTCCAAATGCATTTTGGGTCTGTTTTTCTTACTGCCCGCATGAACAACAGACGAAACAATAACTATTCTTGAGGGAGCACCTGTCTTCAATACATCCAGCAATAATTCAGTGAGAAGGAAATGACCGAAATAACTAACCCCAATGGTCATCTCTAATCCATCTTTCGTCCGCTGGATTTCACGGCCCATGGTCACGAGTCCTGCATTGCACGTCAAACCATCCAGTTTATTATATTTCCTTAAGAATTCAGCGACAAAATCTCTCACCGACTGTAGGTCAGCAAGGTCTAATCTCATGACCTGATAACTACCTCTTAAGCCGGCAAAGCTTTTAGCCACTTCCTCTGCTGCATCGGTTCTTCTGCATGCCATTATTACATGACCACCTTGCTTGACCAATTGTCTTGTTGTTTCAAGGCCAACACCAGAATTGGCTCCGGTTACGATATACACTTTTCCGCTTACGTCTTTTGAAAGCGTCTTTTCATCGACACATAAAACATTACGTCTACTCATTTCTTTTCTCCTTATAACTCTGTTAAAGAAAGTTCATCAATCCGCCGACATCGCAGGTAGTTCATCGGCACCTATCTCCGCGTTCACAACCAACTCAGGTTTCTTGGCAAATCGGTCCACGAAGGTGTAGACCACAGGAATCACGAAAACAGTAAACACCGCCGACAGAATCACCGCGCCGATGGTCACAATCGCCATCGATGCCCGAATTGCCGCTGCTCCACCGGTACCGAGTGCCTGTGGCAACATGCCTGCGGTAATCGCAATGTTGGTCATGATAATCGGACGCAAGCGATTGCAACCCGCTTCCAGTAATGCGTCCATCAATTCCATGCCGTGCCGACGTAACCGATTGGCATGTACAAGAATAAGTATCGCGTCGTTGACAACAATACCGACCAACATGATAATCGCCATCATTGAGAAGATATTCAGCGTTGTTCCCGTGATAAACAGCGCGACTGATGTTCCGACCAACCCAAGCGGCAACGTAATCATGATGGTGAACGGATGGACAAACGAGTCGAGAATGGCTGCCAGTAGCATGTAAGTCAATATAATCGCTAAAATGAGCGCGGTGAACAGGGAGACAAAGGATTCATTCATCATTTCCACGTCTCCGCCAAAATTGACTGCATAGCCAACGGGAAGATCGAGTGCGGCGGTTTTCGTCGTGATAGCGTTGAGTTTCTTACCGAGTGCCCCCTCGCCAATGTTTGCGGTGACGGTGACCATCCGTTGCTTGTTCTGACGGACAATTTGCGTTGGACCTTCGGAGAGGTAGACATCTCCTAGCTCAGCGAGTGGCACCGCTTCCCCACCAACATTAATCAAGATACGGTCGGCGTCTTCGACCACCTGTCGTGCGTCTTCGGCAAGCTGAACGCGAATGTCGTACTCCTCGTCTCCTTGACGATACCGTGAGGCAACCTCCCCCGTCAGGCTAGTTCGCAACAGCGTGCCGACCTGTGCCATGCTCAGCCCGTAGCGTTCGAGTTTGCGTCGATTGAGTGCGACGGCGAGTTCAGGCTTCCCCGTCTTTAACGCACTGGTGACATCAACCAATCCGGGAACGTCCGCGACAAGCGTTTCCACCTGCTCGGCAACTGTCTCTAATCCTTTCATTTCGAGACCGGTTACCTCAACGATAATATCCGCTTGACTGTTTGAATCCCCACTGCTGATAGTGAAGCCGAACTGTGCGTCGGGTATCTCGTATTGCAGTTTGTCACGGATTTCATTGAGGACATCCAACGTCTCACGTTCCCTCTCTTCTTGCAGGGAGATGACCAATTTCCCATACTGGACGCCCTGATTCTGCCCGCTACCTCCGAGCGTCGTAAGAATCGCCTCGACCTCTGGCGATTTGGCGATTAGCCCTTCAATCCGCAAAAGCTGAGCATCGGTCGCGTCCAAACTCGTGCCGGGCGGCATCTCCACGTCAGCGACGATCACGCCGCCATCAAGCGTTGAAATGAACTCGACCCCAATAAAGCGGAACAGCATCAATGAACCGATGAAAATGTGTGCCGTCGCGATGCTCGTCGAGATACGATGTCGAAGCGTCCATGCTAACCCGATGCGATACCGTCGTTCAAGGGCAGCATAAGCCCAATCCCAGCCCCGAAACAGAAACTGAGGCAAATGTGCAAACCCACCAACGAATTGCAGAATTGGAAAGCGACTCAAGCACCGAACGGTACGATTGCCGGATTGCCTGTTTGCCTGGACCCCGGATTTAAGCAATCGTGAGGCGAGCATTGGCGTGAGTGTCAACGAAACGAACAGCGAGAACAGCGTCGCAAACACGACGGTGAGTCCAAACTGCTTGAAGACCTGTCCGACAAACCCCGACATGAACCCGATCGGTGTGAAGACCATCACGTTGGTCATCGTTGAAGCGATGACAGCGATAGTGACCTCTGCAGTGCCGGTTTTCGCCGCATTTCGTGGAGATTCGCCCCGTTCCATGTGGCGCGAGATGTTCTCCAAGACCACAATCACGTTGGCGACCAAGATACCGACAGAGATCCCCAGCGCCATTAGAGACATGAGGTTGAGCGTAAAGCCTGCAAAGTCAATCAGCAGGAAGGTCGCGATAATCGAAGTGGGCATCGCAAGGGCGACGATAAAGGTCGCCCGGAAGTTGTGTAGGAAGATGTAGAGGACAAGCCCCGTGAGAAAAATCCCAAGCATCAGGTTCGTCTGCACATCGCGCACAGCCTCCCGAATGAAGATTGACGTGTCCTGCACAACATCGATGCGGACATGCTCTTTTAGCTGCCTCCGAAGTCGTTCGATGGCTTTATCCACTTCCATCGCGGTCTCGACCACATTCGCATCGGCGCGTTTCTGGATGCTCAAGCTCACGGTTGGATTGCCATTATAGCGGGCGAGTTCGCGCTGTTCTTTGAAGCCGTCGCGGACTTCTGCCAATTCGGTCAGCCGTATGGGTTCGCCAGATGGAAGGGTCACTTCGAGGCGAGCCAATTCATTGATAGTCCTCAATTCGCCGAGCAGACGGAGGTTAAACTCCTTGCGATCCTGCGTGATGCGTCCCGCAGGCGTAGAAAGGTTCGCCATCGAGATTGCACGCACGACGTCAGTAATCGAAAGCCCGTATCCCGAAAGGCGGTCTTTGTGGACCAGTACCTGAATCTCGCGTTCCTTTCCACCGACGACACTTACGCTAGAGACACCGTTGACCCGACTGAGGGAATCTTTGACGGTCGTGTCGGCAATGCGATACACCTCCTCCAGCGGGAGTTCCCCAGAAATGGCAATGTCCATAATCGGTCTCGCCCCGATGTCGAACTTGCGAATCGACGACGGTTCGGCATCCGTTGGGAGTGAGTGTTGAATCGATTCGACTTTGTCCTTCACGTCAATGGCGGCAAGGTCGGCGTCTACATCGAGTTCAAACTCAATCAACACAAACGACACGCCCTCGGAAGAGGTCGATTCGACGCGGCGAACATTGCTAATGGCAATAACCTCTTCCTCAATCTTTTCCGTGACTTGGCTCTCAATCTCTTTGGGACCTGCACCCGGATAAAGCGTTGTGACGGTGATAATGGGGTAGTTGGTTTCGGGAAAGAGGTCAACCGAAAGCCGTGTATACGAAAAAAGTCCCAAGACTACGAGTACCATCACCATCATCGTGGTCAACACAGATCGGTTGACGGCTAAGTTTGAGAGAAACATGGGTGAATCCTCCTGCGGTCATTGCAGCCGGCTTAATGGCTTAATTGTCCGATGGCTTTCGAGTTGCTGCGACAATATGAACCTTTTCGCCGGCTTCAAGGTTGTACTCGAAACAATGACATCCTCACCCAATTTAAGCCCCTGAACCACCTCGACGCGACCGCCTTTACTAACTCCAACCTGCACCTCTCGACGGACACAAAGTCCATTTTGAACCACATAAATATAGGGCTGACGGGTTGAGATTCCCTGTACCGCACTGCGAGGCACAATTAAAGTGCTGATGCGGCGTGTCGGTTGCACAATCACTTCGGCGTACATGCCGGGACGGATATTCAATTGGGTGAGTTTGAGGAAGACCTCGACCTTACCGAGTCTTGTCTTCGCATCGACGGTCGGGCTAATCGTTCGGATGGTGCCCTGTAGCGGCTTCAGAACGCCTGCACTTTTCACCTGAATCTCCTGTCCACGCCGCAAGGAAAGCAGGTCGGTTTCAGAAACCTTGACCGAAACGCGCAACTGAGAAACATCAACGAGATTGAAAAACGTATCGTCGGACTCGACCCGGTCGCCGACTTCGACGGTTCGCGATGCAATGACACCTGAAGCGGGTGCTCGCACGGTCGCTTCATCAAGTTGGTCCTGGGCGAGTTCCAACGCCACCTGCGCTTGGTCCATCTGGCTTTTGGCTAGCACAATCTGCATCTCCCAAACTCTCGAATCGACTTGGATTTGTTCGGAATGGAGTGCGGCTTGGGCTTGATGGACCTGCGCTTCTGCCAGTGCGATCTCCTTCTCCCAGCTTTTCGTATCCATGAGTTGATTCGTCAGTTGCATTCCTGCTTTCGCTTGACGGACTTGAGCTTCCATCGCCTCGACTTCCTCCCGGCGTGCACCTTCACGAACCAGATTCAGTTGTTGTTGTGCTGCTTGATGTTGTGCTTCAGCGACCTTGTACTGGGTCTCGATACCCTCAAGCGTCTGGGTACTGACAGCCTCCTGCGCATATAAGGCTCGCGTCCGTCCCAGATTCGCACGGGCGTTTTCAAGCGCGGCTTTTGCTTGTTCTACAGAAGCCTTTGCCTGCATCCGTTCCTCGCGGCGGGAGCCGTTTTGGATCTGACGAAGGTTTGCTTTGAGAACTTCGAGTCCCGCTTCCGCTTGTTCCTTCTGGCTAACGGTACGGACGTAAGCGAGGTCTTTCACCTGTTGGAGATTCGTCTCTGCGGCAGCGAGGGCCGCCTGTGCTTTTAAGCGTTGCACCATCACCGTTTCTTCAGCCGTTGCGAGCGTCTGTTCATAGTTTGCTTTTGCCCCAACGAGCGCCGCCTCTGCCTGACGCACGGCGAGGTCCAATTTCACCGCGTCAATAACCACCAAGACCTGCCCCGCTTTGACCGGGTCGCCTTCTTCGACGTAAACTTCCTTGACACGCCCAGCAGCTTCGGAGGTAATGTCAACTTCAGCGCGAGCCTTGATGCTCCCGGGAAAGACCCATTCGGAAACTATTGAGCCGCTTTCAACCTTTGCCGTTTGTACCGGTTTACTCGTTCCAGCCCGTACAGTGCTCACAAGTAGATAAAAGAGTGTCAGTCCAATAATTACGGGTCTGTTTCGCATTTTTTCATTTTTCATTGTTGCCTCCTCTACATGAACTGCTTTGACAGATCATCAATTTGTGAGAGTTCTGCATTGCATAAAGTGAAGGTCATTGCACCGACATTCTGTTCAGCATGACGCACTTTTGTTGCCCCTGGGATGGCAACGACTGTATCCCCGTGAAAGTTAACCAACCAGTTCAGGGCCACCTGAGTGGCGGAGACGTCGTGCGCTTGGGCAATCTTTTCGAGAGTGTTGACCAATTCACGGCTTGATTCGATTTTGCGGCGCAGTTGGGACCGGCGGAGCCATGGACGGCTATTGAGCAATTCTGGGTTCTTGTGGAATTTGCCGGTTAGCAAGCCTGAGCCAAGGGGAGAGTAAGCAATTATCGTAACCCCTAGTTCCTTTGCTGTATCGAGAATGCCATTAGACTCAATGCGGCGATCCAGTAAGTTGAACCTGACCTGATTGGAAGCCAATCTCAACCCTCGAGTAAGTAATACTTCATGTGCTTGCCGCATCTGTCGGGCATTGTAGTTACTGATCCCAATCGAGCGGATTTTCCCTGCTTCCACCAGATCAGCCATTGCGTTCATCTCTGCCCTGCGGGTTGTAAACCCGAAGGGAGCATGAATCTGATGGAGATCAATGGTATAGCCATTCAAGCATTCCTGACGCGTACCGATTGTTTTGGTAATTGACCGTGCCGTTCGTCCTATGGGATTCCATTTGGTAGCGACAATTACCTCTGGATCGGTTTTTCCTGCCCTTCTAAGTGCTCGTGCGATTGCACGTTCGGAACGTCCCCACCCGTAAAGTTCAGCGGTATCAAACCAATTGATGCCACCATTCAATACCGCTTGCACAATGCCATCTGTTTCCTCTACGGAAACTGGAGCCCATGTTCCGGCTGCACCGCCTTTGCCTTCTGAGAATTGCCAGCAGCCTAACCCGATGGGTGAGATGTGAATATCGGTTTGACCTAATTGCCGTAATTTGATGTTTTTATTTTTAGATATCGTATTCATTTTTCTCCTCCGTCGGCAATTCTGACCAGCGCATCATCGTCTCCGCGCGATGGTTGTTGAAGCCGGTTCCAGCTAATTCGGCCTTGAGTCCTTCTGTGAGACTTTCGATATTGATTGACTATTCATTCAATAGCATGGATAAAAAAACTACTCCCTGATTGCCTCCCACAAGGCATCTATAATCTGCTCAACTAACTCATCCGTTAAGTCGATGAGCCCTACCGATTGCTTTTGAGCCAGCGAACTCGCGACATCCAAGGTGAGTGCGGCTATAACCGATTGTGGCAAATCCTTGATAATCATTTCCTGCCGGGCACGCTCAATACAGGAAATTATGGGAGCAAAATACTGGTTGACATCTGCCTCGACCTCAGTACGATAATAGGGGGAGGTTTTATACTGTTCCATAAAGATTACCTCCTGCGGATGCCGGAGGCAATACTTAAAGGTATCTTCCCATATTTGGCGGATTTGCGCTCTCAAAGGTTGACTCGGGTCATAACTTTTAAGAACGATATGGGCAGATTTGCGCTTGACTGTTCTGTAAAGGTCGTCAATTAAATCATCCTTGCTGTCGAAGTAGTGATAGATAATACCTGCACTCACACCAGCTTCTTTAGCCACTTTCGACATAGCGGTGCCGTGAAAGCCATTTTCCGCAATCAGCTTTAACGCAGCTTCTAAAATTGCTGTACGTTTATCTTCAACTTGTTCCATCTGATTTTATCTGTCCATCTTGATTGAATGTTCGTTCAATATTATATACGAAACTCCACGTTTTGTCAAGACCTGATTTTTCATAGCCGAATAGCATCCGATGCAAACAGATAAAACTTGAAAAACTGATTTTTTTCATTAATTTCTTTCTCCTTTCTGAACAAGATTCACGAGTCACTGGTTCATAGGTTTGTCCATTAACCAAATTATATTACGAGATCCATTGATCTCACTGGCACGATCATCTATTTTCGCTGTCACACTTATATATTACACAATAACACAAATTTTGTAAAAAAGTATTATGATTTATGGTGGATTTTCGCGCACACTATCCAAATGATTCAGGGTTTCAAGCCCTGACTGTGTTTCTGCAAGCCTTGCAATAGATAGAAATTCCCCTTGACTTTTACAAAACGCCGTGCTAAAGTAGTATTATGAACGACACACTGCTCAGCGTCCAGAATCTCAAAACCTATTTTCGTACCCCGGAAGGGATTGCGCGTGCCGTTGATGGCATATCTTTTGACATCAAGCCGAACGAGATTTTCGCACTCGTCGGTGAATCGGGCTGCGGTAAAAGTGTTACTGCCCTCTCCATCATCCAACTCATTGCGAAACCTGCAGGGTTCATCGCTGATGGTGCCATCTATTACAATGGGCAAGACATCACACAACTCTCAGAAGTCGAGAAGCGAAAAATTCAGGGCAACGACATCGCCATGATATTCCAAGAGCCGATGACCAGCCTGAACCCAGTTTTCACGATCGGCAACCAGATTTCAGAAGCGATCCGACAACATCAAAATCTGCGTGGAGCGGCTGCACGGAATGCAGCGATCGAAATGCTCAATCTCGTTGGTATTCCAGAACCCGCTGCCCGTTACAATGAATATCCGCACCAGATGTCCGGCGGCATGAAACAACGCGTTATGATTGCCATGGCACTCTCCTGTCACCCTGGACTGCTTATCGCCGACGAACCGACAACGGCACTGGATGTTACCATCCAAGCACAAATTCTTGAGCTCATCGAACGCCTTCAGCAAGAACTGCGGATGGCAGTGCTGTTAATTACACACGATTTAGGGGTCGTTGCGAACATCGCGGACCGCGTCGCTGTCATGTACGCGGGGAAAATTGCCGAGACAGGCACATGGGAACAACTTTACAAGACCCCACAACACCCGTATACCGTGAAACTTCTCGAATCAACACCAGCACGCGAGAAACGCGGGACGCAGCTTCGCACAATTACAGGCAGAGTCCCAAAAGCGACTGAATATAATGAGGGTTGTAGATTCGCTGAGCGGTGTCCGACAGTTATGGATGGATGTGAAACCATCGTTCCTCCGTTGCAGCGCGTCAACGGCAATGAACACAACGTCGCCTGTCATCTCTATAACCCTGATCCTCCGTTCAACGCCTCTGGAACCGAGACGATAAAACTTGAACTTGAAACAGAGATAGCCGAAAAAAACAGAGAAAGCCCGACACAATCGACAGAAACCCACTCCCAACTTCAAGTGAGAGGCCTCTGCGTCCACTATCCGATCCAAAAGGGAGTTTTGAAACGGACAGTCGGCTACGTTTATGCCGTTGACGATGTCACGTTCGATATTCCACGCGGTAAAACGCTTGCGCTTGTCGGTGAATCTGGATCCGGCAAGACCTCACTCGGAAAAGCCGTCCTTCGACTGGGTGTCCCCGTCAAGGGCGATCTCGTTTACGATGGTGTCAACATCGCTACTGTGAAGCGTGAGCAGCTACATCCGTATCAGAAACGGATGCAAATTATTTTTCAAGACCCTTATGCATCCCTTAATCCGCGGATGACCGTCGGGGCTATTATCCAAGAGGGAATGCAAGCACACAACATCGGTGGATCGATTGACGAACGCCACGAGCGAATTGCAGAACTGATGCGTCGCGTCGGCTTATCGCCGGATATGGTAACCCGCTACCCGCACGAATTCTCCGGTGGTCAAAGGCAACGCATCGGTATTGCAAGGTGCCTCGCTGTCGATCCAGAATTCATCGTTTGCGACGAAGCCACCAGCGCACTCGACGTGTCCGTGCAAGCACAGATACTCAATCTACTAAAATCACTACAAACGGATTTTAATCTCACTTATCTCTTTATCACACACAACCTCTCCGTCGTTGAGTATTTTGCAGATGAGGTTGCGGTGATGTATCTCGGTAAAATCGTTGAACGCGGGACAACAGAAGAAATTTTCGATTCACCTAAGCATCCATACACGCGTGCCCTCCTGTCTGCTGTACCGAAGATGGACGAGCAGACAGGTGTTGAAAAGATTAGATTAGAAGGGGACGTGCCTTCGCCAATCAACCGACCGTCCGGATGTCATTTTCACCCGCGCTGTCCAGAAGTCATGCCTGTGTGTAAAGACACATATCCAGAGGAATTGCCCTTCACACAGACGCATTCCTGCCACTGTCACCTGTACCACGAGGAGCCCTGAAGGTCCAATCTGTATTCACCCCGGAAGGCGTGATGAAAATTCCTAAAAGCAGTTCCAAAACCGTAAGAGAACGTAGATTAACCGGGAACCTGCAAGAACGCAGGACTTCGCCCCATACGCTATTCGCTATGGGGACCCCAGCCCAGGAGCAATCGTTAAAAGATGCCAAAAATTAAAATACTCTCTGCAGATGTCGCCAACAAAATTGCCGCAGGCGAAGTCGTCGAACGTCCTGCTTCAGTCGTTAAGGAACTCATCGAAAACGCTGTAGATGCCGAAAGCACCTCGATTCGCGTTGAAGTCCGTGCGGGTGGGAAACGTCTCATTCACGTCTCCGACAACGGCAGTGGCATGGAACGTGAGGACGCACTCCTCGCTTTAGAACGTCATGCAACGAGCAAAGTCAACCGTATCGAAGACCTTGAACAGATTCAAACCTTTGGCTTCCGGGGTGAAGCCTTAGCCAGTATTGCCTCGGTCTCACAATTTGAGCTCCTCACTCGCACGCCTGACGCACTCATCGGAACAAAGGTGAACGTTGACGGCGGTGTCTTCCGATCCGTGCAAGAAAGCGGATGTTCTCCTGGCACCCACATGTCGGTCAACAACCTCTTTTACAACGTCCCAGCACGTCTGAAGTTCCTGAAAACTGATACCACAGAGATGAACCATGTTACGAGACAGGTCACATGGACAGCCCTCGCGCATCCGAACATCCAATTTTCGCTGACACACAACAGCAGATCTATTCTTGATGTTCGCGCGTGTGATTCACACTTGGAGCGGGTACGCCTCATATACGGCAAAGAATTCGCTGACAATCTTATCGAATTCACAGAGGAATTGCCCGATTTGAAGATGTACGGCTTACTGGGGAAACCGGAATTTACAAAACCGAACCGTGAGTATCAACTCTTCTTTCTCAACCAGCGACCGATTCGCAGTCCCATCATAGCTGCAGCACTCACAGAGGCACTCAGTTCGATGATTGCCAAGGACCGACAACCTGTCGCCCTGCTTTTCCTAACACTCGATCCCGAAGCCGTTGATGTCAACGTACATCCTGCCAAAATAGAGGTGCGTTTTCGGAATGAACGTACAATTTATAGTGGTATCGTTCGGATGCTCCGCAACGCCATTCATAAGGCGAAGTACATCCCGAAAATCGAGACAGCCGTTGAACCGTCACAATCCGAGGCAACCGCTAAGCACCGCAATATCGGTCTACCACAACGGGTCTCCACACCCATTACTCGGAAGGGGCAGCGTGCACAATTCAGGGGTCAGCCATCAGCGATCAGCGGTCAATCAGAGAATCCTGTGGAAGCGGAAAGTGGGGGTTCAGAATTACAAACTTCTCACCCATCACCAACAACCGACAACCAACAACCAGTTGCGTCTACTGAAATTGTTGTGCAACCCCCACAGCAGCAGACTCCTGAAAACACCGATCTCAGTCTGCTCGATTTTGAGCATATCCAACTGAAGACCAACCTTTTTAAAACCTACATCGTCGTTGAGGCGAGAGATAAAATCTTCTTCATCGATCAGCACGTCGCTGCAGAGCGCGTTCTTTACGAACGCTTCGTCAACCAGATGAAAGCCGATGGTATTCCTGTGCAAGGGCTGCTATTACCTGTCACTCTGGAAGCCACGGCGCAGCAGCTCGGTACTCTCAAGATTCACGGTGACATCTTTAAGAAACTCGGTTTTGATTTGGAGGAATTCGGTGGGAATACTATCTTGATTCGAGCAATTCCGGCACCCCTGCCGACACGCGTCGCCGCTCAGACAGTCACAGACCTACTCGACAAACTTCCAACACAACCACACACTGAAGTGCAAATACCGGAAGCGATTGATAACGCTCTGATCACACTCGCGTGTAAATCGGCTGTTAAGGCAGGGGATACACTGGATACGAAAGAGATGATAAACCTGCTCAAAGAGTTATCGGAGGCGAAATTGCCTTTCAATTGTCCGCACTCACGACCCATTATCGTCGAAATGGGACGCGACGAATTGGAACGCCGATTTCATCGGTAAGCGACATCTATAAGCTGCCAGTTTCAGCACATACCGCAATCTGGAGCGTTTCCAATCGGAAAAACTTGAAATTTTTTGATTCATCACGTACAATCTACGAAAACTTAATATATCCACCCGCGGAGACTCCAGATGAAAAAGCCTAAACTTGTCGTTGGACACCTCACAAAAGACGAATTGTCGGTCAAATCCATTACAATTTCAAAACACTTCGATTGGATCAGATGGTTAGAACCTGAGGAGTTCGTTGCGTTTTTCGCTGATCTTCTCAAATTAGTAAAACGAGTCTCGGAAGGGAAAAAAGATGCGGCAACACTTTCTATTTTTCTCTCCGAATGGCGTGAAACGGCTTTGATTAACTCAGAACCCGATATTCTGGTAGATATTGCCGAGGCAGAGCAGGAATTGGATGCCGGAGGCGGAGAATCTTGGGAACAGATCAAACAGAAAATCGGGCTGTGAATCATCAGCCATATACGCTTGAGCTACTTCCAAGAAAAGTCGGGAATTTTATTAAGAGATTAGACCGAAATATGCAAGAACGAATTAACGTCGCTTTTGCGGACATCGTTCGCTCCCCGTTTTGCCACACAAACCCGACAACAATCAAACGACTATATGGAAAAAACAAAGAACGCTACCGCTACCGGATAGGTTCCCTCCGTTTTATTTACCGAGTTGACCGCAACAACAGGCTAATCCGCATTGTACAAATCGATAACCGTGGTGATATTTATTAATTCCAGAACGAGCACGGGTCTACTCGATAACTCCCAACACAACCACACATCAAAGTGCCAATCCCGAATTGGAACGCCGACTCCACCCACTGGTAAGCAACACCTTGTCAGCCCCAGCATATACCAACCATTTATACTCAGATATACAACTATCCATCCAAGACGAAGCAGTTTTTGGAATTCGATTTTTTCCATGTTGCACCTTTTCGGCTTTAAAATTCGTCTTTAATAATAGAGGATGTAAAGTATATCGGATTGTTTAATCTTGAAGACTCGACATCAACTCCAGTCTTTTAGAGCATAAAGCGCGACCTCATTTTTTCATCAGGAGGGATTTCGTGGAAAGAGAAGACGATATTCAACTGATTCAGAGAACCTTATCAGGTGACGATACGGCATTTGGTATCTTGTTCCGAAGACACCAGAAAAGCGTACACGCGCTCATATGGCGAAAGATCGGGAATTTTCACACTGCTGAAGATATTACGCAAGACACCTTCCTTCAAGCATACAAAAAACTCCCAACACTCAAGAATCACAATCAGTTTGCCGGATGGCTGTATGTCATTGCAAACCGGCTTTGCATTGATTGGAGTCGGAAGAGAAGACTCATAACGCAATCGCTGGAGGACACACGAGTGGAAGAAATCGAGAGAGCATCTTATACACATCATGTATCGGAACAGCAGCAGACAGAGATTGCCGAACATCGCCACCACCTCGTCAAAAAACTGCTCGCGAAACTCCCAGAGAGTGAACGCACAGTCGTTACACTCTACTATCTCGGTGAAATGACGACCAAAGAGATTGGGAAATTCTTAGGAGTGTCGGTGGATACAATTAAAAGTAGGCTTCGCCGCGGACGAAAGCGTTTGCAAGAGGATGAGGAACTGATGATCCAGGAAGTTTTCGGCGGCGTGCAAATACCAGCGAGTTTAGGCGAGAACGTCATGCGACAAATTGCTGACATAAACCCTACATCGTCTCCGGCTTCTAAACCTACTCTCCCGTGGATATCGTTAGGTACAGCTGCGGTTTTGATTACTTTGCTCTTTGGCGCGAACAGTCGATACTTCACCCGTTTCCAGAAGCCGTATAGTTTTGAAGCACAATCCGAACCCACAATTGAAATCGTTGATACGTCTATCATCCTTGATATAGCAGCAAAGCCTGCTGTGCGAAATCAAGTTGGACGAGATACCAGCTCGAGTAAAACCAGCCGCGCCGGCATGCAAGTTTCTAATGTAACCCCAACGTCTGTTGCACCCGAGAATTTCACCAAGCTCTCTACCGAAGGGTGGTCGCACGGAAACGGACCGCCAGGGGGGCCTGTAAACAATATTTTTGCCACACCTGAAGGGACTGTCTATGCTGTTATACAAACAGGGATATACAGATTATCAGCAGAGGCAACCGCATGGACACGCGTCAACGCGAGTGTCCCGATTGATGCATCATTCATGCCAATGGCAGCGCGTGGAGGGACGCTTTACGCTGTTTCTGTTGATGAGATATTTGCTTCAGATAACAAGGGTGAAACGTGGAGGACGCTCGGTTCCCGACCCAAGGGAGGTGCCGTTGAACTCGTCATCACAGATGCCGAACGAGAACCCAGTGGAAGAGTGCCTTTTACGATGTATCTTGCCCTTAAAGATAAAGGGATTTTCCGATCTATAGATGGTGGCACGCACTGGCTCCCTTTTAACAATGGACTAACGGTTTCCGAAAAAATCTCCGCAATGGCTATTGTTGGCAAAACAGTATTTGCGGGTACAGAGAACGGTCTCTATCGTCTCGATTCAGGTATCTGGGAAAAATTACCTTTGGATACATCAGGAGCTGTCTGTTCTCTGGCAGCCTCTGGGACTGATCTTTATGTTGGGATAGGGCATGACTTATTGGTGAAATTAAAGCGAACGGAATGGCAGGATATACAACACGGAGATTTACATTTTGTCAAGTTATTCCATTCAGCTGACTTCGGAGCGTCGTGGAAAGAAATCAGGCTTGGAGATAAACATCTTCGCAAAACTTCACCATCAGGTATAACGGTTTTAGCGGATGGTAAAACACTTTTGGCATTGAGTTACGCGCAGTCTCGTTCAACAGATGGTGGAGAAACTTGGACAGAACTTGAAGACGACTGGAATTTTGTGGGAAAGAGTCGCCTTCCAGCTGTAATAGTGAACGAGAAAACGTATTACAAAGCGAGTATATGGGGCATTCATCGCACGACGGATGGGGGGGGCGTCATGGCACCCATTTATGAATGGGGTGATGGGAACCATTATAATCGATCTTGTCGCGTTTAACAATACATTATATGCGCATACCGGTTATGAGGTTTACCAATCAGCGGATGGAGGTGGATCTTGGAAAAAACTTTGGAATCATGGGCAGGAAGCTGTACTCAATATTCCCACTACAAGGTTGAGTTATGAGTCAAAACTGATACCTGTTGGCAACCTTCTTTATTCTCTCTCAGGTGTAGGAGACAATTTGCGTATTTTCCGTTTATCTACTAATGAGAATATGCTAATTCCGGTTCAAGGTGTTCCAGTTTTCGATCGTAGAAAACTCGCCTATGAAAAATATTATAAGTCAAAAAATCAAGAGAATCTTCGTTTTGGTCGTCTGAAAGTTGAGACTGCTGCAGCCAGTCGTGATGTGTTTTATGTAGAGTGGTTGGGAGAGCTTTTTAAATGGAAAGTGGGTGATTCGGAATGGACAAGCACTGGATTGGTAGATGGTAGTCATTTACCTAACGATTTCAGAAAGGGGTTCAAATTAGCAGTTTTAGGGGAAACTGTCTACGTAGGTAAACGGGAGGGTAAGTTATTTCAGTCGCTTGATGAAGGAGAGAGTTGGAAAGATGTCACACCAAATCTGCCACTCAGCTTCACTCGCTTCAACGATATAGCCTTTGTTGGATCAACGCTTTACGTCGCAACAGATAGTGCCGTTATGGTTTCCCAAACTGGGGAACAATGGTACGTGCCAACCGATAACGCAGGAGAGCGTCCCATCATAAATAGGTTTGCTATAGATGAGAGCAAAGTTTATGGTATCGGTGATGCTGGAGGATATCGTTTGGATACGCGTATGCAATGGGAACAGATTTCTTCAGAAGTACCAAATGAAATTAGCGCGCTTGCTATCGCTAATGATAAGGTTTATGGTGCTACCGATCAGGTTTATAGTGCTAAAGAGAATGGGCTGTTTTACATCTCGCTTGAGGAGAATAAAAAAAATAAATAACCTCAAATCAGAAACGGTTTCGTCTTTTGATAAGTATGTACAACAAGTAATGCCAGGATTAGGTGTTAGCGATTTGCTGAATCACAGATCCCTTAACTTCAGCCCATCAACAAACCGAGTTGTAAATGATAGAGAAAATTAAAACCAAGGAGGATTACAAGGATGAGACATCTACAAAATCTGCCGCTTTTTGTTTGCTTCTTTTGGATCCTATTAATCCCGTTGAGTGCTAAAGCTTTTCCACCCGCTTCACCCGCTGGTGGAAACTACTTAGCCCTTGACGGAGTGGACGACTATGCGGTTTTAGACTTTAAAACCTTCGGCGTTCTGTTTCCGAAAGACACAGACGAGTTCACTGTCGAAGCGTGGGTATATCCGACCACACCACCTGCCGAAAATATACACGCAATGATTCTCAGCCAACAGGTGTGGATGAAGGCGATGAGCGATGACGAGGGATGGAAGGAGATAAAGAAACGTATCAAGTGGCAGAAGGGTGATTTATTCCTAATAATTGAAGGGCATGTTAGGATTGGGGGCAGACCCGGTGGGACAGGGTTCATCCCAATAGCACTTTCCCCGAATCAATGGAATCACATCGCATATCAGGCAAAAGGGGGACAGAGATCAACTATTGTCAACGATATCGCAAAAACCGTACCACAAGGCGTAACTCTCGCTCACGATCTCTCAGCATTCAGGCATCCAAAAGATTTTACACTTGGTGGGTTTGGAAAGAAAATTAAGACACCTCGCGGCGACGGCTTTCAGGGCTCTTTTGCAGGATATATTGATGAGGTCCGTATCTCAACGGTTGCTCGTTACGATGTCAGGAAACAAGGTTTTACGCCGCGTAATAAATTCAACAAAGACCGGGAGACAATTGCATTATGGCATTTTGATGAGCTGAGTGGAAATCGGAAATTCTCAGACGCATCAGGCAAGGCATACCATCTGGAGGGTAAAAATGGCGCAAAAACTAGCATCCCACTTGCTGTCGAAGCAGAAGGAAAACTCACTACAGCATGGGGGCGGCTTAAGCAATGAAATGATTCTTGTGTGAATCAGTCGGTACTTCGATTTCTGGATCGATGACGAAAGCGAAAACTTTCTGTATGAAAAAAAGTCTAAAGAACCCACACCGACATCTGGCTATTACCTCGATTGCACCATGCATAATACGGAATCGCTGTAACTTCCAATTGCCGCATTTTCGGTTTTGTGGACAGGTAGAGATTGTTCTCCCACTCAGAAGCATCTAACACTGTCCCCATACCACGGATTAGCGTCACACCACCAAGCAATTCCTCATTAAATGTCGTTTCCAATGCGACATCCGCGGAGAGTGCCAACGTCTGAAAAACACCACCCGGATTGTCAACGTCTTCAAAACAGTAGACAATCGGACCACGGCACAAAGCGAAGCGTCCAACATTTTCTCTTACGAGTGGATGTGCATAAACACGGGCAATAGGCATATCGAACTGAAGTTCAACACTATCATCAGCGTGCCACTCGCGCGTAATTGAGAGGTAACCGTTGGAATCTAGTTCTGACTTGTAGATTCTGCCGTTGACGCGTGCCTCACATTGTTCACACCAACCCGGGACCCGTAAATTCAGACCAAAGGACACCGGAACTTCGGGATCAATTGTCAGCGTCACATCACCCATCCACGGATAATCGGTCTCTTGTGTCAGTTTCACGGAGATATTGCCTGCGACGGTTGCCTCGGCAGTGCCACCGACGTAGAGATTCACCCATACACCTTCGTCCGATTCAGCGTAGATGTATTGTCCGATAGATGCAAGGAGTCGTGCGATATTTGGTGGGCAACACGCGCAGCCAAACCATTCGTGTCGGGATCGGTCGCCATAACTCGCCAACGGATTCTGATAGAAGAAGTCAGTGCCATCCAGCGAAACTCCAGAGAGCGCGCCGTTGTAAAGAGCCGTCTCCAACACATCTATAAAACGCGACTCACCGTGCAACAAGAACATCCGATGCGCCCAAAATATCAGTCCGATAGAGGCACAAGTTTCAGCGTAGGCAGAAACGTTTGGAAGCTCATAGTCGTTTGTGAAGCCTTCATTGTGACCGGAGGGACCCACACCACCCGTGACATACAGACGCTTCTCCGTTACATTCCGCCAGAGCATCTCCAATGCCTTTGAAATCTCGGCATCGCCTGTTTGATGAACGATGTCAGCAGCGGCACTGTAGAGATACATCGCGCGTACGGCGTGCCCGACGCATTCTGTCTGCTGCTGTATTGGAAGATGTGCCTGGGCATAATGTCCCTCAAATTTTCCGTCACGCGTGTAGTGATGCCGATAAGAATCAAGTCCACCGGGAATGTCAGGATTCTCTAATTCCTTCTCAAAAATCGACGGGGAATGTCCGCGTCTGGCGACAAAATACTCGGCGAGTGCGGTGTAGCGCGTCTCACCGGTGACATTTGCCAACTTCACGAGCGCAAGCTCAATTCCTTCATGTCCGGGCAGCCCATCCTGTTTGTCGGGTCCAAAGATGCTGTCAATTAGATCGGCAAACCGGCAGGCGACATCCAATAACGTTCGTTTTCCGGTCGCTTGATAATGCGCAGCTGCTGCCTCAAAGAGATGTCCGGCGCAATACAACTCGTGCATGATGCCGAGATTCTGCCACCGCTTCGTCGGTTCAACCAGCGTGAAATAGGTATTCAAATAGCCATCAGGTTGTTGGCTCGCAGCAATCTTCGCGATGACTTCATCCAATTCTGCTTCCCACACTGGATTCGGATGCGTTGAGAGGGTATACGATGCCGCCTCTACCCACTTATAGACATCGGAATCATTGAAAAAGATACCTTCAAACTCTCCAGACATCATGCCCGCAGCCTTTGCAAAGTTATCTATTCTACCGGTTTTTCGGCACTGTACCAATTCGTGCGGAATCGTCGCTTCAGAATTCGTTTTTTGTCGGGGTGCCCAAAACCGATCGCTAATTGTAACAGCCGTAAAGGGAAGTGCTTTCACAATAATTCAGTCTCTCATTTTGGTTAATGCAGTGAAATGTCGTATTAACGCCTTCTAATGCTAATTTCCTGGAACGCTGCCGCAGGCAAATATTTTCCCAGCACATTCTGAACCATTACTTCGTCAAGTGCCCGTGGTGTGATTAAGATACATTTGTTCCGCGAGTTCTTACTCCAAGTCGTTTCAAACTCCTTGTAACTCAGGCGGCGTTTGGCGAAATTGGTAGGATTTTGAAGATATACTTCGCTCGTTTGGTCATTATAGTCAGACACGGGCAAGATTTCCGGGGTTCGTCCTTGAAATTGAATCATTACAATGGGAGCCCATCCTTTGGCAATAAATGCCTTGAGGATATCAAGCGATCCCCCAGAGATAATAGCGATATGCTGCACTTTTCCCCGTGTTCTGGCATAAAAATCGTCAAGTCCGGTTCTACTGGTAGGCATAGGTTGGCTGAAAGCGTTCTTGAAAGCATTTCTCAGGTAAGGTTGCTCCTGCAAACGCACCATAGCACTCTCAGGTAAACTGACCTGCTCGCTCTGCTTCGCTCGCTCCGGGACATTCCTCTCAGCAGCTTGGATCGCCGATTCAGGAACATAATACTGTCCTTGAGGGGGCGGACCACAACTCATTGCCAGCAGCAGAAAAACAAGAGACACAACACAAGCACGTACAATTGAATATGAAGAACCCGCAAGTAATGACCGACGACTCCCTCTTAAAACAGAAAAACAATGTTTCATAATTTGATCCTCCTTGCCTATAGAAACGGCTTGTGTGCGCAATCGTTTACTGTCCTGATTAATCAATCTTAACCGTTACCTCACGTTTTTCCTTCCAAGATTCCACAATCGCTTCAGTTATTCGTAGGGCTTGCAAGCCGTCTCTACCGGTTGGTGCTGGTGGCTGGTCAGCAAGTAAATCGTCAACGAGTGCCGCCATTCGCAGGGCAAAAGTCCCATTAAAGGCAAGTTGTTCGTCTCTAAAAATGGAAGGACGATATTCTTCAACCACCTGACTATTGCGTTTCATCAAGGTCGCACGTGTGAGGACATTATCAACGACGATTTCGCCATCGGAGCCGCAGATTTCAAGATGTTCAATCGGATGGATGAAATCGCTATCCCAACTTGCCATCAACGTCGCAACCACTTCTGTTTCATAACGAAAAGAGATAGCCATGCTCGTATAGCATGCCTCTTCACCTTCGCGCGCTTCGTGTGCGCGTGGTTTTGCCATTTGTGCACAAACAGCGACGATTTCACCGCCAAACCACCGCAGCAGGTCGATAGCGTGGGTTTGCAGTTCATAGAGCAGGTAATATTCACCTTTCCACGTCGAAGCCGCCCCCCCTTGAGATAATTTCATGTCTAAGTAGTAAGTCTGTCCAATCTCTCCAGCGTCAAACCATTTCCGCGCTTGGACGTATCCCGGTGCGAACCGTCGGTTGTAATCAATAGCGAGGTAAACCCTTTCTCCTCCGCTTTTGCCACCATCTGTTCCGCTTCGTTAATGTAAAGCGACAGGGGTTTTTCGGAAATAACATGTTTGCCCGCTTCGAGACACTCCATCACCGGCTCGAAATGCAAATAGTCAGCGGTTACAACGTCTACCAAATCGCACTCCTCATGGGCGAGCATTTCTTTAATGGAGGGGTACCAGTTGGCGACACCGAGTTCTTCGGCACGCGTCTTCGCCTTGGCGGTATCTATATCGCACACTGCCACCAATTCTGCACCCGGATGCTGGAGGTAGCCGAGTTGATGTAGATGCCCAATGCCACCGCACCCAACTGCTGCAACTTTCAGTTTCCCTGCCATAATCGTGTTCTCCTTTACGCGCTGGACGCGCTCCGAAGCATAGCGTGCTCCTACTCAAATTCCGATCGAGCCTGACCATTTGTTTCTAAAATCCGTCTTCCGCCTGCAATATTAGTCCTTAAATTTTTTGCCTAAAGGATATAATATACAATGCCGAAAAAAATAACAAGGGAAATTTTCTGAAAGCGAGGTTTATTGCATAGCAACAATTTTTATGTTATACTTTCCCCTATCACATCTTAAAGGAAAGGTAGACTACGATGAACTGTCCGCGATGCAAACGGGAAGACGCTGTCAAAAACGGAAAAGTTAGAGGAAACCAACGCTACAAATGTAAAGCCTGCGGTTTCCAGTTCACCCGCCTAACGACTCGCGGGAGACCTCCGTGGCAAAGAGCCTTAGCCGTTTTCCTATATTGCCGTGGGGTCTCTATTAGCAGAATTGCTCGGATGTTTTCGGTGGCACCGAGTACCATCTTCAAATGGATCCGAAAGTTCGGTTCTCAACGGACACCTCTGCCTGAATCTACTGACGGGGCAGTCCTTCTTGATGAGAATGAAATAAGGCAGTATCTGGAAAAACAGAGCGCGGGTTCCGAATCCGGAAAGATTTTCGTCGTCATACCCGAAGACGTGTTATCTGAGAATGTCGTCGTCGGCATAAAGCGAGATTGACCGCCGCGCGTAATTTTGATATATCTTGACAACCCTGACAATTTGTTTTAAAATTAAAGGCAGGAGGTATAAAATAAACTTATGCAAACTCGACTATTAATTAGAGAAATTAGCAAGTATAGTGCCAGCGTGTGCTTACTCATGCTCTTTTTTGGAAGTATAGCAATCGCCGCAGATGAATCGTTCGGCGACCCGTTTGAGAAGGGCAAATTACAGAACCCGAATTGGGAATGGCAAAATGAACCCCCAAAATGGGACGTTGGCGAAACCCGTGCGGATTTCCTTTACATCGACAGCGAACCGAATCGAAATCTCTGGGCAAACGATATGTCTCATTTCCTATATCAGGAGACCGACACAGATATATTCGATGTTGAAACCCACTTCTTCGCCAGATGGGACACCAGTTCTGGGGTCAATGGACTCGTCGTGAAAAGCCCGTCAGACGATAATTGGGTTACCATCAAATTCTGGTCCCGAGATGCAGCCGCGAAGGGACAGATCCAGTATCAGACGAAACAGAATGAGGGCGGTGGCGGTCTCACCGGCAACGCTGGATTCACCCCTGAATTCGGCGAAACCGAACTCTTCCTCCGACTCGCCAGAGATGGTGATGAATACAGTGCTTGGTATAAAACCAAGGAAAATGAGGATTGGATTGAGATCGGTGTGACCGAATTTGACCTCACACCACCTGTATGGCTCGGTGTCTACGCCGGTGTTGCTGCTGGTGCGGGAAGTTTAGAGGTTGAATACGAATACTTTAGAGACAATCTGAATCCTTTTCCTGTCGAACCCGGCGGCAAAGCCACAACAACTTGGGCAGCAGTGAAAAGCCAGTATTAGGAATGGACAACGAGTATGCAGCACCGTCTGATTATTTTCATGATGCTCTTCGGAATCCGTACCTTAGCAGCGTCCACCTTTACAGATGTTAGTCTCACTGCAAACGTCTATCAACGCGACATCCCTATTGACGCCGCATCCGGGGCTTGGCTGGGTCCCGGGACTGCCGCCGCTGACTATGACAACGATGACTGTTGGCTCGATATTTTCGTTGTTGGTGATGGCGGCTTACCCAACGCACTCTACCACAATAACGGCGATGGCACTTTCACGGATGTCGCAGCACAAGCCGGGGTCGCAGACACGCCAAGAGGGCGCGGGTGCGTCTGGTTTGACTACAACAACGACGGCTGGAGCGATCTTTACGTAACGTGCGCCGGTCCAAACTATCTTTTTGAGAACAACGGCGACGGCACATTCACAGACGTGACACAGCAGGCTGGCGTTGCTGATGAAAAACACGGGACCAACCCCGCTATCGCTGACTACGACCATGACGGTTGGCTCGACATTTACATTGCTAATTGGGGACGAGCACCGTCCCTCTTAAATCCAAACCCCGCTCCAAAAACCAACGTCCTCTATCGCAATCGAGGCGACGGCTCCTTTGAAGAAACCACCGAAACTGCTGGTGTCGCTGATGATGGCATCGCTTGGGGATCCATCTTTTTCGACTATGATGGCGACACTTGGGCAGACCTCTTCGTTGCGAACGACCACGGACCCGACAAATTGTATCGCAATCGAGGCGATGGCACTTTTGCAGATGTCTCAGATCAATCTGGTATCGTGACGGAAGTTAACGGAAAACCAACAGGCGCGATGGGACTCTGCGTCGGAGACTACGATAATGATACTGACTTAGATTTTTTCATTACGAACTACGATGCCGACCTTCTCTGGCGCAATAATGGGGACGGTACTTTCACCAATGTCGCTGAAGCCGTCGGTGTCGCAAACGAAGGGGTAGGGTGGTACGCCAGTTTCATTGACTACGACAACGACGGTTGGCGCGACCTTTACGTCGTCAATGGCGATGTTGATAATTCCCAGAAAACCAATCGTAACCGTCTCTACCACAACCAGAACGGAAACTTCGTTGACCAAGCCGATGCACTCAACGTCACTGTTGATGCTGTCGGGCGCGGGGCGACCACTGGCGATTTTGATAACGATGGCGATGTTGATGTCTACATCGTCAACAACACCAGCAACACTCTCCTCCAGAACGATGTCAACCCTGATAACCGAAGCATCAAAATTCGGCTTCGCGGCACAGAAAGCAATCGCGATGGCGTCGGTACACGAGTGACAGTAACAACGGACAATCACACACAGACGCAAGAGCTCATTTGCGGCACAGGCTTTCTGGGCAGCGACAGTCCTGAACTCGAATTCGGGATACCGTCTGATGCGCAAATCGGTTCTGTCACCTTGACGTGGCCCTCTGGCATCATCGAAACTTACGAAATCTATTTTCAGGGGGAGGTCTATACCTTTATTGAGGCGGAAAATGTGATAGTTGCTGTTGAACCGCATGGAAAGCAATCCACCAGATGGGGGAAAATTAAATCCGCTGAGGTTTTTCAGAATTATCCCAATCCCTTTAACCCAGAAACATGGATACCCTATCGACTTTCTGAATCGGCTGATGTTTCAATCTCGATCTATGCACAAAACGGTGTCCTAATCCGGGAATTTAACCTCGGGCACCAAGCCCGCGGGGAAAAAGTGCTTTATTGGAACGGAAAAAACCGAGACGGTGAAACTGTCGCCAGTGGTATTTACTTCTACCAGTTCCAAGCAGGTGAAACGGACACTGTTCGGAAGATGTGGTTAATGAAGTAGATAGAAGAATACTATAGTTTGGACAATTCACTGTAGAATACAGCAGTCAGTAAGGGTTTTTTCATTAAAAACGCCTCTCTTTAATGGATAGTTGGCAGCCAATGGCTCAAATTCAAAACGGTGCTATTGCTACCCGAAAGTATCCTACCGGAACTCGTCAACTTGTGCGAAGACATAGATGCAATCTCTACCACGGAAGGCAAAGAACGCTCTACAAATGACTGGATAGATGTATTTTTACAGGTAATGAACGAAGTGAACCTCGAACAGAGACGCAGATAACAACACAGGAAGAAGCTGATGAAACAGATACCGATAGGGAAACCGCTGTCAGTGGAAGAACACCAGCGGATACGGGAACACCACAAGAAACAGAGAATCGAGGAACTCAAGGAAGAGGTCCCGAGGAAGATACTCGAACTCCAGGAGAGCGAGCTCGTGAAAGAGGAGATGGAGCAGACAGGGGTGATACCGTTGACAGAGAAGGAAATGGAGACAATGGAACTGTCAGAGCTCTGGGAACATCTGAGGCAGATTCGCAACGCGCAGAATTGGGGAGGACCGAGTTTACTGGGGTACGATTAGAGATCACTGATGAATAGGTTGAGCAAATGGAGGAAAAAATGGCTTTAATAATAGAGGAAGGTAAGGTAATCAATGGGCACATTATATTATCCAGTCCTCTCTCGTTACCCGAGGGAACTGAAGTCCTCGTAAAAATAGAACCTGTTGATCCAGTTCCTGTTAACAAAGGTGATGACCAAAACACCGATTCTAATGAGTCTGAAGACTTTGCTAATCTGCCCTGCTTCGGAATGTGGGCGGATCGGGAGGATATGCGCGACAGTGTCGCATGGCTGCGCAAGGAGAGGGAGAAGTGGCAACAGCGATTAACGCGGACGGAGTGATTGATTCTAATATCCTTATTGACGCTATGAATGGTATCGTGGATGCTGTTGCATTTTTGGAGGAACAACAGGTGACAGAGATACAGATTAGCATTATCTCGGCTATGGAATTAATCGCAGGTTGTCGCAACAAAACTGAAATGATGGAACTACAAAAATTCTTTCAAAAATGCACATTTTTACCGATTACTACGGCTGTTTCGCATGTTGCCTTTCAACTGATGGAATCGTTTTACCTTAGCCACGGCCTCGTTTTGCCAGACGCGCTTATTGCGGCAACGGCTTTGGAGCATGATTTGACACTCTATACAAGGAACATACGGCACTTCCGCATGATACCACAACTAAAAGTTAATCAACCCTACTGAGTCGTTAAAAACAGAAAGGCTTTTCGCAATGGATAACATATTTCTCAGATGGTGGGGATGCGGGGCGTTTGATGTCCGCTTCGGAGACATAAACATCGCTTTTGATCCATATCTGTTCAATGAAAACTTAGCAAACGCTGAACCGATATACGATTACATCTTTATCTCCCACGAACATTTCGACCACTGTCATCCCGAAACCTTACGGAAGTTGTGCCGCGGTGATCGTTTCAAAAAACTATTCGTCAATTCCGGCTGTGCCACACCCGCAGAACCGATCGCTGAAAAATACGGCGATGCTGCATTTGCGCGAGACCTACCGATTACCAAGCATATTCCCGCTGATAAGGTCGAGGTACTTTACCCGAAACATCTCAACAAAAAACAGGGAACATCGCGAGCATTTCAAGGCTCAGACCCATTCAGTCTTGGAAATATCCAAGTCGAAACGATCGAAAGCGGCGAAAATCAAACTCCGAACATTCCTACAAACGGCTATCTCATAACACACACAACAAAGAATGTCTCTATCCTACACACCGGCGACTTGCACGAACCCTACCCAGCATTGGCGAATCTTCAAGGCAAAGTAGATTTCTTAATCCACATGAAACTCGGTCTCGGCGAAGGACTCGCACCTCGGCTCATAGAACTCCTTGAACTCACCCAACCCCGTTTTATGATACCGACACATTACCGAACTGATCGGCAATCCGATCCGATACCCGTCGGACATTGGCCCCCAAACGTCACCGATGAAATGGCGTTCATTGAAACAATCCGTGAAATAGTTGGAGATAGCACACATCTTCTCCCATTCACCGCAGGTGTAGAATACGAAGTAGAAATGCCAGAGAAACAGGTCCTCTGGAAATGGGAGTGGTTCAATACGTGGACCGTGCCACCGTGGCGGGAGACTTAAAAACTACGACTAAGCATTTGGAGAACATTTACCGTGCCAACAACACCTCGCGTTTGCGTCGCTTTCTACGGATGTGGGAACTTCGCGAATCGTACCCGAATCCCAAATCTATTGCAAACGAATGCCGTGGATATCGTCGCTGCCTGCGATAGCAACCTCCAAACGGCACAGGAAACAGCAGTGCACTTCAAGATTCCGAGTGTTTACCAAGACGCGCACGAAATGCTTGACACCGAAGTGATTGACGTGCTATACTCTATCGTACCGGCGTACGTGCGCACCGATGTTGAGGTAACCGCTGCACAAAAAGGCATCCATATTTTCAGTGAAAAACCACAAGCAATCACCATGGAGGTCGCCCACCGAATTAACGATGCCATTCAGCAAGCAGGGGTCATCAGCACCGTCGGATTCCGCGAACGGTATCGTCCGATCTTTCAAGAAGCCCGCCGATATTTGACTGACAAGCAGATTGTACACGTCCGATTTCAGAGTTTCGGAGGCTTACCGCCTTCAATAGAGGGTGGACCGAAAACATGGTGGGAAGAGATGGACAAATCCGGCGGACGCGCCTTGGATTGGGGTGTTCATGCCACCGATTACACCCGTTTTATGACTGGATTGAACGTCGCCAAATCTCAAGCATTTTATTGTGCCCCTCCAGATTACGCCAACGCACTGTCCAGCAGTTTCAACTACTGTCTTGAGAACGGTGCTACGATGACCTTGAGTTTTGTCTCAGCGGGTCCGGGTCCGAAAGATGAACCGAGATTCACTATCTTCTATGAAGGCGGATGTCTCGAAATTCACGGATACGACAGGATCATCGTAAATCGTGAAGTGCACTATGAAGCCGATGAATTCGACCCGTGGCTGGAACAAGACAAAACCTTTATCCGCGCCATCCAGTCTGGAGATGCAAGTTTGCTGCTTAGTGATTACCACGATGGGCTTTTCTCTTTAGCCCCGATTTTAGCCGGTTGGGAGTCTTCCCGCCGCAATGGAAAATGTATTGACATCGCGTCGTTCATGAATGACGTATAATTTCCAACACCTAATAGCCAGAAATAAAGGAAAAATATGGACGCAAAATTGAAAAAGATTCAGATTACACCCATGAAATTCGACAAAGAAGGCGAAATCCAAAAAGAAGAATTCGCCACACTCACCATTGAAGTGCCGATGGACAGCACATCGCAACGCGCCGCAGTTATAAATCTCTGCGAACTTCTCGACCAAGAATGGGTCATCGTTAACGTTGAAGGTAAAACAGTTGTAGCCGTCAGTACCGCTTAATCTGTTTTTTTATCATATATGTCAGGGGCGATGTCGATCTAAAATTGAAGAAAATCCTGCTTAAGGTTTAAAGTGGTCGCTTAACAATTGGAAAACTGCAAGGACAACGGACGCAGCAGCTCAGATTTAATCGTTAAAAATATGAAAAAAGATTTACTTTTTACACCGGGTCCCACACCTATCCCTCCGGAAGCACTCTTAGCGATGGCGCAACCGATTGACTACCACCGCAGCAGTGCCACTGTCGCCTTAATCAAAGACGTACTCGAAAAACTCAAACACGCCTTCCAAACCGAAAATGATGTCTTATTCTTAACATCATCCGGCACGGGTGCCATGGAAGGCGCAGTCGCCAATCTTTTGTCACGTAGCGATAAGGCAATCGTGATTCGGAGCGGTAAATTCGGGGAACGGTGGGGTGAAATCTGTAACGCTTACGGCGTTGAAGTTATTCCCATTGATGTCAGATGGGGGAATTCTGTTGATCCACAGACTGTAGAAGCACTCTTAACAGAACACACCGATGTAAAAGCGGTTTTTGCAACGCTCTGCGAAACATCAACGGGTGCTTTGCACGACATTGAAGCACTGGCACGTCTGACGCGAGTACGTCCAACCCTCTTGGTTGTTGATGCTGTCAGCGCACTCGGTGCAGACGATCTACAGATGGATAACTGGGGTGTGGACGTCGTTGTCTCCTGCTCACAGAAAGGCTTGATGACCCCCCCGGGTCTCGCATTCGCTGCACTTAACCAACGCGCATGGAACGCAGTCGAACGTTCTAATCTCCCGAAATATTACTTAGACTACCGCAAAGCACACGAGAGTGGGTTAGAAGGTTCCGTTCCGTATACACCGGCAGTAACACTGCTTACCGCCCTTCAATGTGCCTTGAATCGTATCTGTGAAGAAGGTATCCGCAACACCATCGCCCGACATAACCGTTTGGCACTTGCGACGCGGGGCGCGATTAAGGCATTAGGGCTACCGCTATTCGCAGCATCTCCAGCGAATACCTTAACCTCAATCCGACTCCCTGAAGCAATTGATGGAAAGGTGTTCATCAATCTGATGCGCGATACATACGGTATCACTTACGCTGGCGGTCAGAGTCAACTCAGCGGGAAAATCGTTAGGATCGCACACCTCGGTTGGATGAACGAAAACGATGTGATTGTCGCTATCTCTGCATTCGAGCGAGGATTAGTGGAAATTGGCTACGATATTCCACTCGGTGCAGGCGTTAGTGCCGCTCAGGAAGCTTTTACCGATCAAGTCTGAGCGGCATCTCCGTCGTCAACGCCCGGGGAATGCCACACGGCATTCATACCGTTGATTTTCTAAAATTGATAAAAATTCACTTTTAGGTTATGAAAAGTTTTTTAACAATTGGAAGACTGCAAGGACAACGGACGCAGCAGCTCAGATTTAATCGTTAAAAATATGACTGAAACCACACTTTTTGATGCCTCTTATGAAGAACGAAAAAAACCGCTGCTGACCCAAACCTTGGAGCGACTCCGCCCTATCTATAGCAAATCGGAACTAAGCGTTCTCCGTATCGATCGCACAAGCCGCGAAGGCTTAGCCCAACGCTCTGGACGCGGGTTCGTCAATCGGGACACCCTCGAAACTGTACTCGGTAATCTCTTAGAATGCGTCGCACCGGGGTCACATAACGCCCCACATCTTCACCACCAAAACCAAGACCTTTCAGACGCAATCGAAGAGGTGGCAGACCAGTTGTATGCCATGGTTGCCCAGTCTTTTTTAGCCGTTACCGACGAAACACACCTCGGTGCTGCTCTTGAAACCGCCTTTTCACTCCTCTGGGAATTGCCACGCTTTAAAAGTCGAGCACTCTGGAACCGTTTCGCTTCCCTCAAAGACCCAGCCGTCTGGGATGCCTATCTTTTGCACACCGGCATCTCTCGCGAAAAAATCGCCGCTTTAGATTTTCGATCCCAAATTGACGAGGCAATTCAGGAACGGACTTTTGAACCGTATCAAGATTTCCTCGGCACTTCAAACCTCGCCTCTGTTTTAGACTATCAACTCCAGTTAGTCGGTAGTACTTATCCGGGTTGGCGAATACTTTTCTACCATGATGTGGCACACGCCCTGACGCAAAGCGCACCCCTTGAGGAAAGCCCAGAAATCCAGAGAGTTCCGGTTCCATTGCTGCCGCGTGCCATTTCGGAACTCGCCGGACGCTACTATCAAGCCGATTTGCACCCGGAAACACAGATAGGCGATGCCAACTTCTTAGAACATCCACATCGCGGTGTAACCACCGGACAAACAGGCATTATAGGTTCCGGCTGTGTTATCTACCCTTGCACCCTCGGCGGCTTGAGCGTCAAAGTTAAGCAACGCCACCCCGTCATCGGTGATTTTGTCGAGATCGGTACAGATACCAGCCTACTCGGTCCCGTTCAGATTGCTGATTACTCCACTATCGGTACGAACACCGAAATCTACGGGTTTGTCGAAATTGAGCAACGGTGTCGGATAGGTTCGTCAGTCGTTATCGGAACTATCCGCGGGGCATCAGAACACCCAGGGAAAATCCATATCGCCGACGAAGTTCGTATCGGAGACGGCACTGTTATCGAGAACACTTCAGAATCGGACCTGTTTATACCGAACCGCTCGCAGATTCCTGCGCGAAGCCACGTTGCAAACGATGGGTTCGGATTCCCGCGATATGTTACTTAGGACTGTCGGCTAAAAGGCTGCTGGGGTAAGTCAAAACTTCTTTAACTGATAACTGAAAGTTGAAAGCAAAAATGAGAAAAATAGAACGCGCGCTTATTAGCGTCTACGACAAAACCGACATCTTAGAAATAGCAGCCGTCCTTGTCCAACGTGGTGTAGAAATCCTCTCCACCGGTGGCACAGCGCAGCACCTCCGAGATGCGGGAATCGACATCCTCGATGTCTCTGACTACACCGGCTTCCCTGAAATGCTCGACGGTCGGGTTAAAACCCTGCACCCGAAAATTCATGGCGGTCTCCTCGCCGAATGGGATAGGACGGAACACACCACACAAACGGAAGCGCACGGCATAAACCCAATTGATATGGTAATCTGTAATCTCTATCCGTTTGAAGCAACCGTCGCTAAACCTGATGTGGCACTTCCCGAAGCGATTGAGAATATCGACATCGGCGGTCCAACAATGATTCGCGCTGCAGCGAAAAATTATCGACACACTGCTGTCGTTACAGCTGCGAGGCAATACAGACAAATTATCGCTGATTTAGATGCCAACGACGGCTGTCTTCCGGAAGAAAGAAGATTTGAATTGGCAAAAGCAGCGTTCGCGCATACCGCCCAATATGATGCCGCAATTTCCACCTATCTTGCTAATGTAGATTTAGAATCGGAGACAGTGGATGACTCGGTGCGGTTAGAAACCGCACCTACCGAGGCTGCTAAAGATGAATTTGCAGATAACTTGACGCGCCGTTTCAAGAAAGCGCGGACACTCCGTTATGGTGAAAACCCACACCAACGTGCTGCTTTCTACAAAACCGAAACCGATCCAGGGGCGTGCGCCGCATGGGCAAATCAACTGAGTGGACAGCCACTCTCCTTTAACAACATCCTCGATTTGGAAGCCGCTTTGGAAATCGTCAAGGACTTCGCGCAACCCACATGTGCCATTATCAAACACAATAATCCGTGTGGACTTGCGACGGCTGATAACCTACAAAGTGCCTTCACGAAAGCTTTAGAATGCGACCGAACTTCTGCTTTCGGTTCGATTGTTGGGTTAAACCGCAAAGTGACAATTCAGACTGCTAACACGATCCGAGAAGCCGCGAACGCAGGCGTAAAGATTGATGCAATTATCGCACCGAGCTACACCGAAAAAGCGTTGCGTGCCTTGTCTCGTGTCAAACGCCGACCAATTCTGGAAACAGGTCCCTTTTCCGCCTCGGAACCTGTCTTACAAGTCCGTAATGTCACGGGTGGCGTGTTGGTTCAAGATTTGGACGTTCACGAGTTGAGTCTCGATGCATTGGAGGTTGTTACCCAGCGAGCACCGACAGATGCAGAGATAGAATCCTTGCTTTTCGCGTGGAAGGCGTGTAAACACGTCAAATCCAACTGTATCTTGCTTGCCCAAGGGACGCAAAGCGTCGGCATCGGAGCGGGGCAGATGAGCCGAGTAGACTCGACTATCATCGCTGTCCGAAAAGCCGGTGAAAAGGCAAAAGGTGCAGTGTTAGCCTCGGATGCCTACTTCCCATTCCCGGATGGCGTTGAGATTGCGGGTGAGGCGGGGATCAGTGCCATTATCCAACCCGGTGGCTCCGTCAACGATGCGCCTGTGATTGAAACTGCTGACGCTTACGGTATAGCAATGGTGCTGACGGGCGTGCGGCATTTCCGGCACTAATATCGGTCACGAAATTCAGTGAGGAGAAAAATTTATGAAAAAGATTCTGTTGTTTTTTTTTCTACTTCTACAGCACAGTTTTGCCCAAGATTACACACAGTTAGGTTTGCCTGAAGGTGCTATAGCCCGCCTTGGCAAAGGTGGCGCAGTAACAGCTGTGGCATATTCCCCAGATGGCAGCACGCTAGCCAGTGCAAGTTCCGGTGAAATTCATCTATGGAACGCCGAAACAGGAGAACATAAGTTAACTCTTCCAAACGGTGGTGGGTCAGTTGTATACTCTCCAGATGGTGGCACATTAGCTTATGGGGGCTCTGGAGGGATTCATTTATGGGATACTATGACTGGCGAACACAAGTTGACTCTTGGTGAATTTCCGGATCATTTTACTTCAGTTGTGTATTCCCCAGATGGTAGCACATTAGCGGGTAGTACTAGTAATATTCCTAATGAGATTCGGTTCTGGGATGCAAAAACAGGCGAACACAAGTTGACTCTTGATAAACCGGTTCCAGGTATATCGTCAATTGCATATTCGCATGACGGTACTCAGCTTGCAGTAGGGAGTAAAATTGGTATCTGGCTTTATAATTTGCCCTTGGAGACCGAAGTAGGCTTACTTATAGGACATACGCGTCAAGTTTACTCCGTAACATATTCTCCAGATGGTAGCACATTAGCGAGTGGGTCGAAAGACCATACGATCCGTTTATGGGATGCAGAGACGGAAAAACATAAACATACCCTTTCTGGACATAGGTTCTATGTTGTGTCGGTTGTGTACTCTCCTGGTGGTAATATGCTTGCAAGCGGTGGAACATATCACGATCGTACGATCCGTTTATGGGATGCAGAGACAGGAAAACATAAACATACCTTTTCTGGGCACACAGATGGTGTTGAGTCCATAGCGTTTTCTCCAGATGGTAATACACTCGCGAGTGGTAGCAGAGACGAAACAATTCTACTATGGGATATCACTTCTTTTGCTAACACTAATGCTATTGTTAATATATCACCCTCTCCTCTGCAGTCTCCTGCACTTGGGACTCAGTTAACGCTTTCCCTTAACATTGTTGCTGGTAAAACCATAGCAGGTTATCAGGCAACCATCCAGTTTGATCCTACTGCGCTCCATTATATCTCAAGTGCAAACGCGGATTATCTATCAGAGGGAGCGTTTGCCGTTCCTGAGGTTGTTACAGAAAACACTGTGACATTAGCAGCAACGTCTCTCGCCGGCGAAAGTAACGGTGATGGCGCGCTTGCCACACTGACGTTTGAGGTTGTCGCTGTCAAAGCCTCCACGTTGAGTTTATCTGAGGTACTGCTAACTAACAGCGCGGGTAGGGTTTCGCGACCTCAAATTCAAAACGGGCAGATAACAGATCCGCCACGCTTAGAAGGGGATGTAAATAGCGATGGTATTATAAACATTCAAGATTTGGTATTGGTTGCCTCAAACTTCGGAAAGACAAGAGAAAACACATCAGATGTGAATGGTGATGGCGTTGTTAATATCGTAGATCTTACCCTAGTTGCAGCGGTGATAGGTGGTGGTGCAGGTGCACCGGGCACATGGAGCTTCGATCTAGAGGCCGTGCCTACGATTATGGAAGTACAACAGTGGCTGCAGGAAGCGTACAAAGCTAACCTAATAAATCCCACTTTTCAACGCGGCATTCTGGTGTTAGAACAACTCCTTGCAGCATTAACTCCCAAAGAAACAAGACTCCTACCAAACTACCCGAATCCGTTCAATCCGGAAACATGGATACCCTATCGGTTAGCGAAACCCGCCGATGTCAGCGTTTTGATCTACTCCGCAGATGGGAAACTCGTTAGGATGCTAAAATTAGGGCAGAAGGCGGCGGGTGTTTATGAAGCTCGGAGCCGCGCGGCGTATTGGGATGGGAAAAATGAAGTCGGTGAATCTGTAGCAAGTGGGGTGTATTTCTATACACTCAAAACAGGGGACTTCACGGCAACGCGGAAGATGTTGATAAGCAAATAGCGTCCCTGTTGAGGTGAAATATGGTAAATTTAGAAGCAATTTGGTCCCATGTGTTAAAGGACACCTCTGTTGAATATTACTCTATACACGGTCCTGAGCATTGGGCACGCGTTGAGAGAAATGGTCTGTACGTCGCCGAGAAAACAGGAGCTAATAAGATGATCGTGCAGCTGTTCGCAGTATTCCATGACTGTATGCGTTGGAACGATAGTATAGACCCCGGTCATGGACGTAGAGGTGCTGAATATGCCTCTCAAATTAGGAAGCAACTCATTGATATTTCTCCAAGTGACTTTGACAAATTCTACTATGCGTGTGAATGGCATACGGATAAACGGACAACAGACGATATTACGATCGCAGCCTGCTGGGATGCCGATCGGTTAGATATAGGTCGCGTAGGGTATATATTAGACGACTATTTCATGAATTCCAAACCTGCCCAAGAAATCGCCAAACTCGATGACCTGAGTCCATTAGATTGTCTTAAGGTAAGGAATTGGAAGAAACTGAACAGGACATCTTCATAGGAAATCAAAAATTGCCGACAACACTAACACTCCCACCCACGATAATCACAGGCGCAGGGGCATCCGAGAACGTCGGTGAACAGGCGAAACAGCTCGGTGCAACGAACGCACTCATCGTGACCGATCCGGGTATCGCCAAAATCGGATACGCCGGCAATATCGCCCAAAATTTACACAACGCCGGCATAACCACCTCATGCTTCTCTGATGTCACACCCGATCCGACGCTACAGAATGTGCAAGACGGTTTAAAACAATACACTGACGAAGGCTGCGATGTCATCGTGAGTATCGGTGGTGGAAGTGCCATCGACTGTGGAAAAGGCATCGCTATGAAACTGGCAAACGATGGCGATTTCGCCGATTATATGGGTGTGGACAAGATCCCAAACCCAGGGACACCTCTTATTGCGATACCGACAACAGGCGGAACAGGCAGCGAGGTCTCCAAAGTCACGGTCATCACTGATACCGAACGGAACGTTAAGATGATGCTCAGCAGTCGGTGTCTGCTCGCATCCGTTGCGCTCGTGGATCCGTTGCTATCTCTGACAACCCCACCACATCTAACGGCGGCAGTCGGCGTTGATGCCCTGACACATGCAATCGAGGCGTATATCTCTAAACGCGCCCAACCGATAACGGATGCACTGTCCCTGAAAGCAGTTGAGATGATTTCAGGTTCACTCCGACAGGCATGGGCAGATGGTGAAAATGTCGCTGCGCGCACCGATATGATGATTGGTGCGTCTATTGCGGGTATGGCGTTCAGCAATTCATCTGTGGCTTTAGTCCACGGGATGTCTCGTCCGATCGGTGCGTATTTTCACATTCACCACGGACTATCGAATTCAGTGTTACTGCGCGACGTGATGGCATTCAGCGTCGTCGGTGCCCCCGCTCGCTTCGCCGATATTGCGCGCGCTATGGGTGAACAGATCGACGGATTATCGCCGATGCACCAAGCAGATGCAGCAATTTCTGCTGTTGAACGGCTTGTCGCCGACATTCAGATGCCGCGACTCGGTGAAATCGGCATCAAAAAAGAAAAATTCGAGTCCGTCGTCGAACAGATGGCAGTCGACGCGATCGCAAGTGGGAGTCCGGCTAACAATCCGCGACAGGCTACCGCTGAAGAGATTGTCGCGCTGTATTGGGAGTGTTTCTAAAAATAGAAAGGAATAAATTGTGAACAGACTCAAAATCGTTGTCCCCGGTGATTCACCCCCGCAAATCCAAGGCTCACCGCACCTGGAACGTCTGAAACCGTATGGCGATGTCGTTCTCTATGCCGACCGACCCGAAACCCACGAAGAACAACGCCATCGCGCCGAAGATGCAGACATTCTCATCAATTCGCGCGGGCTCGTCAAATGGCCGGATGAACTGTTGCAACAACTTCCGAAACTCAAACTCATCTCGCTCTGTTCGATTGGGACGGATATGATTGGACTTGATGAGGCAAAGAAACGCGGAATTACCGTTTGTAATCAACCCGGACGGACTGCTCCCGTTGTCGCAGAACACGGGTTCGGGCTGATGTTTGGGCTTGCCAAACGCGCAGCTTTTCTGACAGCGTCCATGAAATCAGGTGGATGGCCCCGCATGGATAACGTCTATCTTCAAGGGAAAACTTTAGGGATTATTGGCACCGGACATATCGGTGCTGAGATGGCGCGCCTGGGACGAGCAATAGGAATGCACGTTATCGCGTGGACGTATCACCCTTCAGCAGCACGCGCAGCAGAATTAGGCGTTCAGTTCGTCTCTCTGGAGGCATTGCTCCAGACCGCCGATGTCGTCAGTCTGCACGTCAGGTTAACAGAAGCGAGTCAGCATCTCATCGGCGAAAATGAACTCGCCACAATGAAGCAAGGTGCACTGCTCATCAACGTCGCCCGTGGCGGCGTGGTTGATACAGACGCGCTTATCTCTGCTTTGAATAGCGGACATCTCGGTGGTGCCGCTATTGATGTCTACGATCAGGAACCGCTCCCTGCTGACCATCCCCTCTTGACCTGCGAGCAGGTAATCCTAACACCGCATTGTGCCGATATGACGCCTGAAGGCGTTGAACTTCTCAATGAAGGTGCTGTAGATAACATCATCGCCTTTCTGGAAGGCAGCCCGCAAAACGTAGTCGTTTAATTTTTTAACGATTGCTCCTGGCCCTCGTTCCACAATGTAAAGCTAAGACAAATTGTTCGCTAAGAATCAGAATCAACGGTATGAAGTCCGTATGGACTTCACCGGGTATGAAGCCCGTGTGGGCTTCCCCGACTCACAATTTCGTTTCACGAGGGTTTCTGTCTAAGTAGAGAACTTGTTTTAGATTATGAAAGGTCTTTTAACAATTGAAATACTGCAAGGACAACGAACACAGCAGCTCAGATTTAACAGGAAAAAAGAACCGAGAGATCATGAAAAAAATAGGGGTCGATACGGGTGGCACCTTCACCGATATCGTGATGCACACCGACGACTCGCTATTCACGCACAAAGTCCTGTCCACACCGCAAAATCCTGCACATGCCGTGATACAAGGCGTAGGTGAAATCCTACATAAGCACGACAGCAATGCTGAAGAGGTGGAGATTGTTCACGGATCCACGGTCGCAACGAATGCCCTCCTCGAACGTAGGGGTGCGCGTATTGCCCTCGTCACAACGAAAGGCTTTGAAGACGTTTTAGAGATTGGTAGACAATCACGACCAGACCTTTACGACTTCTTCGTGGAACGTCCAGCACCGCTCGTCCCTGCGGAACGACGCTTCGGTATTTCAGAACGGACCCTGCACACGGGTGAAATCCAAACTGAGATTGAAACGGATGAACTGGACGCACTTGCAACCCAACTTGCCACATTAGAACTTGATGCCATCGCAATCTGTTTGCTTTTCGCCTACGTCAACTCAACAAACGAACGGATTGTTGCAGAATACCTCTCATCACGGTTTGAGATACCGGTTTCCTGCTCACACGAAGTCCTACCGGAATATCGAGAATACGCCCGTTTTAGCACCACCGTTGCGAATGCTTACATCCGTCCTACCTTGGAACGACACCTCTCCACACTCATAGAATCAAAGCAATTTCCGAAGTCGTTCCGCCTGATGCTTTCCAATGGCGGTAGCGTTTCTGTGAGGACTTTTCAGCGCAGCTCGCAAGATGAAAACTTGCTAACGAAAAGTCAGCGCAGCTCGCAAGATGAAAACTTGCTATACAGCGGTGAATCGGCGGGTATCGGTACTGTGCTCTCCGGTCCCGCTGGCGGTGTTCTGGGTGCGTTTGAAATCGCTAAAATCGCCGGATACGAGCAGATTATCACATTTGACATGGGTGGTACTTCAACGGATGTGAGTCTCTGCAATAACGGTATCTCCCTCACGACGGAAAGTACTATCAGTGGATTGCCAATTAAGGTGCCGCTCATCGACATCCACACCGTCGGCGCAGGCGGAGGATCTATAGCAACAGTCGATACTGGTGGCGCGCTACGTGTCGGGCCGGAGAGTGCAGGCGCGAACCCAGGTCCAATCTGCTACGGGAACAACGGCGAAAACATCACAGTAACCGATGCGAACCTTTTCTTAGGACGTATCGCTGCGACACAATTTTTGGGAGGCGCGATGTCCCTTGACCCCCATAAACCCCGCGCATACATTGAAAAGTTTGCGTCGCATCTCGGTATCTCGCCTTTGCAAGCCGCTGACGGCATTCTCAAGGTTGCCAATGCCGCCATGGAACGCGCCATCAAAGTTATTTCTGTGGAACGGGGCTTCGATACCCGCGACTTCACGCTCGTCTCCTTCGGCGGTGCGGGGGGTTTACACGCCGCATTTATGGCAGAGAATCTCGGTATCGGAACAGTCTTAATTCCACCAAACGGTGGTCTACTCTCTGCCTACGGGATGCTCTTTGCGGATGTCATCAAAGACTATTCACAGACAGTACTGTGGCAGCTCGAAAAGGGCAGCGACGAAGCACTTGCTAAAGGGTTAGACACAGGATTCGACGCGCTCCTCACTCGCGCCGAAAACGAGATGAAAAGGGAAGGGTTCACACCCGATCAACTCAAAGTCAATCGCTCACTTGATATGCGGTATGCAGGGCAATCTTACGAATTAAACATACCTTACGCCACAGAAAAAAACACCTCTGGACCAGAGATACAAACGCTTGCTGAAAAATTCCACGCTGCACATGCCCAACGCTTCGGCTATGCTCGAACCGATGCGCCAGCCGAGGTAGTGAACCTTCGTCTTACAGCTATCGGTGAAACCGACAAACCTCCCATCCAACCGACCCCACTCACTAATGCTGATGCCTCTAAAGCACGCGTCGCTCAAATACCTGTTATTTTTGAAAACGAAGCAGTCCCAACCGATTTCTACCGTCGTGAAGCATTGCAACCCGGCAATCGAATCGCAGGGCCCGCGATTGTAACAGAATTCAGCGCGACGACTGTCATACCTCCGAATTTCTCTGCCGTTGTTGATTCTTACCAAAATCTCATCTTGAGAGAAAAACAATAGACTCCAAATTCCTTTGACACGGTGCATTCCGTTTGATATACTTTGGACATGTTAGAAGCAATATCGCGTAGTCCGAAATGAAATGGAGGACGGATTTAAGAAACGCACGTCCATTAGCAATCGCCCGCCATTTAACCGCAAGGAAAGTTAAAAAAATGGAAATTACAGATGTTAAGACCATTCTGACAGCACCCAACGGCATTCGTCTTGTTGTTGTTAAGATTGAAACGAGTGAGCCAGGTCTATACGGAATTGGCTGTGCCACGTTTACACAACGTCCACTCGCTGTCGCAACAGCAGTTGACGAATATCTCAAACCCTTTCTCGTCGGAAAAGACCCAGCAAACATAGAGGACATCTTCCAAACCAGTTTTGTCAGTTCTTACTGGCGGAATGGACCGGTGCTGAATAACGCGCTTAGCGGTGTAGACATCGCTTTATGGGACATCATGGGTAAACGCGCCAACATGCCGGTCTATCAACTGCTTGGTGGCAAATGCCGTGAGGCTGCAACGCTCTATGCACACGCAGGTGGTAGCACTTTCGAGGCGGTAGAGGAAAGCATCCGCCGCTATATGGAACAAGGCTATCGCTATGTCCGCGCACAGGTAGCAATACCGGGTTATTCAACATACGGGGCGGGACGTGGAAGGCGCAGCTCAGATGCCTTTGAACCGACCCCTTACGTTAACACTGTTATCAAGCTCTTCGACCATCTCCGTACACAACTCGGTGACGAGGTAGAACTCCTCCACGATGTCCACGAACGCATCCCACCCATCCAAGCGATTAATCTCGCCAAAGGGTTAGAACCCTACAACCTTTTCTTTCTCGAAGATCCATTCGCACCAGAGGACGTAGACTATTTCCAACTCATGCGTCAACAGACAAGTATCCCGATTGCGATGGGAGAACTGTTCAACAACCCGAACGAGTACATCAATATTATCAAAGACAGACTCATCGACTTCATCCGAGTGCATATTTCGCAAATCGGTGGCATCAGTCCAGCGCGCAAACTCGCCGCCTTCTGTGAATTCTTTGGTGTACGCACGGCGTGGCACGGGCCTGGGGATGTCTCTCCAGTCGGGCATGCTGCCAACGTTGCCTTGGATTTAGCGTGTTACAACTTCGGTATTCAGGAACAACACGTTTTCGGTGAGAATACCAAAGAGGTCTTTCCGGGTTGCCCCGAAATTCGAGACGGCTGCTATTGGGCAAGTGAGGCACCTGGTCTCGGTATCGACATAAACGAAGAACTCGCAGCACGATTCCCGTTCCCAGAACATCCGCTTAACGGCGGTTGGGCACCCGTGCGGCGGATGGACGGCACGGTTATCCGACCTTAATTAAAAAGATGAAACGCATCGTTTACGTCGCTTTCACGCTCTGGGCAAGTCTCACATATGCAGAGATTCAGTTCACACGGGTGACTGACGAAGCGGGTATCCAATTTCGCCACTTCAATGGTGCGACTGGGGCAAAACACCTTCCTGAGACGATGGGTGGCGGTGCCGCTTTCTTTGATTACAACAACGATGACTTGCCAGACCTCTATTTCGTCAACGGGGCACCTCTGACCGAAAGCACAACAAACGTGCAGCCCACAAATCGACTCTATCGAAACAGTGGCGACGGGACATTTACTGACGTGACAGAACTGACAGGGGTCGGCAATACTGAGTACGGTATCGGTTGCTGCGTCGCAGACTACGATAACGACGGCAATCGCGATCTGTTTGTTACGAACTTCGGACCCAACGCTCTCTACCACAACAAGGGCGACGGTTCTTTCAAGGATGTGACACACGCCGCGGGTATTATTGATGAACCGTGTTTCTCAACGGGCTGTGCCTTCGCTGATTACAATAACGATGGCTGGTTGGATCTGGTTGTCGTGAACTATGTCCTCACCGATTTAGAAACCGCACCCGACTGCTCCCAAAACGGAATAGCGGCATACTGCCGTCCTGAAGATTTCGCACCCGCGCCGGATGTGCTTTATCAGAACAACGGCGATGGCTCTTTTACCGATGTAACACAAATAGCAGGGCTCATCGCACTCGGCAGAGGGTTGGGTGCGATTTGGACGGATGTCAATAACGATGGTTGGGTTGACCTCTACATCGCCAATGACCGAGAACCCAACTTCCTCTACCGAAACAATGGCGACGGTACATTTACAGAACTCGGTGAGCTGCACGGCATCGCACGCAACGAACACGGCGACGCAGAAAGTAGCATGGGTATCGACACAGCGGATTACGACAACGATGGCGATTTTGATGTAATCCTTACCCATTACCAAGCCGAAACGAATACACTCTACCAGAATGACGGTAACGGCGTTTTCTGGGATGTCACGGCGCAAAGCCGTTTGAGTGAACCGACGCTCTTACCCTTGGCATGGGGCACCGGCTTCGTAGACATTGATAACGACGGTTGGCTCGACCTCTTCTTCGCCAATGGACACCTCCACGATAACATCGAAGCACTCGAAGAAATCGGGGTCTACCAACAACAAAACCAACTCTTTCACAATCAACAGAACGGCACTTATGCAGACATCTCCGACACATCTGGGGGTGGTATGCGCATCGAGAAATCCAGTCGAGGCGCGATTTTCGGAGACTACGATAACGATGGCGACCTCGATATCCTCGTGACGAACATCGCCGACACACCCGATCTACTTCGCAACGATACACCCCCCGTCCATCATTGGTTGCGCATTAACCTCGTCGGTTCGTTTAATAACAATTTTTCGGTTGGCACGCTGCACCGAAAAGGATCAAATCGTGACGGACTCGGCGCGAAGGTGACCCTCCAAATTGGAGACATGCACCTACTCCGGGAGGTAAAAAGTGGCGCGAGTTATCTCTCTCAAAACTCACATCAACTCTTGATTGGGTTAGGCACAGCTGAACAAGTTGACCGACTTATTGTTCACTGGCAGAGCGGCGTTCGGGATGAAATGGAAAACGTCCAATGTAATCAGCAGTTGACAATTCAAGAAGGTGATGGTATTATAACCCGCAAACCCTAAAAGTTCTTGCATAATCCAGTCTATTGATTTGGAGGCTGACCAATGAACAAAAGCGTTATTATCGCCATTTTGAGTTTCGCAGCGATAATCGTGTTTGCTGCAAATCCAGAGGCATTGGCGAAAGTTGATCCAGAAACCCTCGTTGGCATGTGGCTGTTTGAAGAAGGGGCAGGAGATGTCGCTAAGGATACTTCTGCTGCTGGAAATGACGGGGAGATTGTGGGACCGAAAAAATGGGAAGATGGAAAATTCGGGAAGGCGTTGGAATTCGACGGCAGTAGTGTCTATGTCGAAGTCCAATCCAACAAGAGCATTACACTTGAAGAACTAACGATTGTTGCATGGGCAAATTTGGAGCCATCCCAAGGCACGCGTTGGCAATCCATTATGATGCGCGGTCAGAACCCACGCAACTATCTGTTGGCTGTCGATAAGAACAGTCAAACGCTCCAATTGAGTATTACCAAAGGGGCACCTGGGGCATGGGCAGGTCCGATTGGGGGTCCCGTTGTCACAGGCGACGGATGGCACCACCTCGCTGGGGTCTTTGGTGAAAAAACAGGTTTGGTTATCTACACCGATGGCGAAGAGGTCGGTAAGCAACCCTACGCAAAACCGAGCCTCGATGCGGACCCGGGTCGGATGCGAATTGGTGACGGCTCAAACGGTGGGCATCAGTGCGAAGGTTTGCTTGACGAGGTCGCGCTGTTCAATGTTCCACTTGAAGGGGACGACATCAAAACGATCATGGAAGATGGGCTTGAACAAGCAACCGGTTTGTTGGCAGTGGAACCCGAAAGTAAACTCACAACAATATGGGGAAAACTGAAAGGCGGTTTATAACCTTCTATCTCTCTCGCTGCCGGATTTCCTCCAAACCTTCTTGGTAAAGCGGGTTATCCGGGGCGAGTTCAACTGCTTTTAAAATCGCCTTTTCTGCTTCTTTGTATCTTCCGACCTTGTAATATAACCACGATAAGGTGTTATGATATGCGGCAGAATTGGGTGATAATTCTGTGGCGCGGCGTGCTAATTCGACCGCTTTTTTCAGGTTGCGACTGTGTTGCCCATAGAGATAAGCGAGTCCGTGGTGCGCCATCGCCGCGTCTGGCGAGAGTTCTATCGCCCGTTGGTAATACGTCTCCGATGCTTCAAAATCACTGTTTGCAGCATAGAGTACACCGAGCATCACCAGTGATTCTGGCAAATCGGCGTTGATTTCAAGTGCGCTGTGAAACTGCTTTAAGGCTTTCTCTCCATCCCGACTTTGCATATAGGCAATACCGAGATTGTGGTAAACTTCCGCTGTCTCCAAACCGAGTTGAACCGCCTTTTTATAGCGCACAATTGCCTGTGTAGTGTCTCCTTGCTCCAAGGCGATTTTCGCGAGTCCAGCGGATACCTCTGCAGCGTGGGTATCCGAAGTGCTATAGTTGTGAACGCGTTCAAACGCATGAACAGCCGCTTCGTATTTCTCGTGCTTGACATAGACATTCGCGAGTCTGAGTAGCACCTCCGCTTTCTCGTCGGCATCGGCGACGAAAACCGCCTCAACACCTTTCTGGATTTCCGCATCTGTAGACTTTAAGATCCGAAATCGCTGCATCGCCTCTTCAGCTGCCAATGTATCTCCGGTCTGCCGATAGCAGCGAGCGAGTTGGTAATAGACATTTGGCATCGTCGGTGCTAACGCAGCGGCTTTCTGATACGCTTCAATTGCCGCACCCCACTCCTGTTTTCGGCTGTAAAGGATACCGAGGTGATAGTGTGCCTCGGCAAATTCAGGATTCCCCGCGACGGCTTGCCGTTGCTCAGCAATTGCGTTCTCGATCTCCCCACGTTCCGCATAGATGCGACCGAGATTGTGATGCGCCTCAACGATACCCGCCGTATCTCGCTGCACCAATTCCATATAGCATCGCACCGCTTCATCAAACCTACCTTGTTGATAAGCGATGTAGCCCAATCCCAACAGTGCTTGTGATGCCGCAACTTCGGCTTCCAAGCTGCGTTCCTCGTCTGTATCAAAGCGAAGGACGTCCTGATAAGCGCGGACAGCATCGGCGTACCGCCCCAACTGAGAATAGGCATATCCGAGACGAGCAAGCGTCCTTTCATCTTTCTCGGCATCGGTAAAGTGTCGAACGGCTTCCGCATAGTTGCCCTGCTGGAGTGCTGTTGTTCCTAACTCATAAGCGTTCTGGGCAATAGCAAAATGTCCGCTTAAGACGCATAGGGATAATGTAGTAGACAAAGCGAGTTTCCTATTTGTAGCGTAAACTTTTAGTTTGCGCCCTATAGAACACAATCTAAAAGATTGTGCTACAAGAACCCCGCAGATTCTGAAAAATACACCCAACGGGTTTCTTAAGACTTTATTTGTGGAACTCACGTTAATAGTTAACCGACAAAGTGAAGTTTGCATTGCGTTTAACCGAGCAGAGGAAGATATTGGCGAGATAGACGGTTTTAGTCAAAACCCAATCGTTTTACTTCTGTCTGGAGGGAGATTCCGGTCTTTTCTTCGACCTGCCGTTGGATGTATGCGACCAAATTTAGGACATCTGCCGCTGTTGCGTTGTCAATATTGAGAATAAAATTCCCGTGTACTGTGGACACCTCCGCACCACCCATACGGTAGCCTTTCAACCCACTGATGTCAATCAACCGCCCTGCCGAATCGCCGGGTGGGTTTTTGAACATGCATCCGGCATTCTCCTCAGCAAAGGGTTGCGTTTCGACTTTCTGCTTGTAGAAGGCTTGCATCCGTTCAGTGATTGCGTCAACGTTCCCAGGTTCGAGCGTGAGTGTAGCACCTGTAACACAGAAATAGGCATCCAGACCGCTGTGTCGATATTCAAAGTCCGCCTCGGCATGGGTTAACTCGACAAGATCACCCGTGTCGGTCATGACAGTAACATTTCTGACGACATCCCCGAAACTACTGCCCCACGCACCGGCGTTCATGATAAGCGCGCCGCCAACGGAACCCGGTATACCGAGGGCAAATTCCACACCGCTCAAGCCCCTTCGGGACATCGTTTTTGAGAGTCGTGGCAGTGAAAGTCCTGCACCCACCGAAACGACGTTTCCATCAACCTCCAACTTCGCCAACTCGCCGATCAACCTGACACCGATACCCTTGAAACCCGTGTCGCTTACGAGTAGATTCGACCCACGACCGATAACAGCAATGGGAACATCCCACTGTTTGTGGAAACGCGCCAGTGCTGCGAGTTCAGATAGCGTGCTGATTTCAATGTAAGCCATCGCTTCACCACCAATGCCGAAGTAGGTATGTTTAGCGAGTGGCTCTGCGAACCGGATTCGTGAACCGGGTTGCGTTATGATTTCCGGCAGTGCGTTTTTCCAATTCATGCTGCCCTCCTCTTTGTCTTTAATTATAGCATATACGGCAGCGGGAATCAATTCTATAGATATATCACGCCTCTGACGCGAGAATGCCTTAATTGTCTGAATCAGGATGGACAGGATTTGAGGATTTGCAGGATTCTACAAACGTGAATATGTCTTTAACGAAACGGGATATTTTTTTACCGAACCACCTTAAAAATGTTACACTAAATGTTACACCCGTGTACCATTTGGTGTGTTGCCTATAACCTTAGAGAACCCAGTCACTGTAAGGGTTTGTTGACATTTAATTTCCAATTTTCTTTTTTCTCAAAAAAACGAATTTGGCGAAAAGTGTAACATTTCGTCGTTGAAGATTAAGGGTGTTTCATGTATTGAGTTTTGACATATTGCTAAGGTTGGTCCTCCTTTGAAAACAGGTATAATATATTATATTATAATTGCTAACTTTTGTCAAGTTAAAATGTATAAGTGATTTATATTCTTGATTCTATAGACATAGCACTCCGCTGGAGTGCTGAGGTGTTCCAAAATAAAAAATTAAAAAACGAACCTTTTTTGAACAAATCCAACTAAATAAGCAAAATCAAAATGTGAACGCCTTTGAAAAGCATTGAAGGGGTTCACACAACTAAAAATTTTAATGGGAGAGATGAAAATGAAGCAGAAACTTTTCACAGCAGGCGCAATCGCAGTTATCGCTATCGTAGGTCTTTTTGTTTTTGAACACGCAACGTCGGCACAACGTCCGGATCGAAACGCACAAGGCAGAAATCAAGATCGTGCTGGTGGCGGTCGAGGCGGTGCGGGAATGATGAATATAAATCCCGTTTCTTTGGTCGATAACTCTTGGGTCGATTTAACATTCAGCGTAAAAGTAGATGACGCAACACTCGTAAAAGCACGTCCAATCTATCAGGCGAGTCGTGATAAGTTCGCAGCGAAGATGAAAGAACTACAGGCATCCGGCGATATGCGGTCGGCTATGACAGAGATGCAAAGTTATGCGGCAACCGTTGGTAAAGAATTCCAAACTGCCCTCAAAGAGGTTTTGACGGCAGAACAGATGACAAAACTCAACGAACTAACGAAGAAGCGTCAGGCAGACCAGGCGACGCGTATGAATCGTTGGCGTGGTGAAGGTGGTCGTCGTGGTGGCGGTGGTGGCGGCAGGCAGTAGTTTTTGTAAAACAGAGACATCGCGTCTCATTCGTTATTATCCTACAGGTCGGGCAGTATTGTTCGACCTTTTTCTTTTTTTCCAAGTTCTAAAAATTGATGGAGCGTTAGGGTTTATTAGGCGTTAAAGTGCGCTATCCCGAATAAAAATGTAATACAAGGAATGGATTTAGTCTATTCCCAGACTAAATCCGGGCGTCCAGAAGCAGAGCTTTCCCTTCACATAGGTAAACTTATCTCTTAAAACTAAATAGCCTTGCTACATAAGAGAGATGTCTTAGCACTTAAAATCGCCGTTTACTGCGTTCTTCGACCAACCGGAGAATCGTTTCACGGTTTTCGACATCGCCGTACTGCTGAAACTGATTTGCAAGTCGTTTACCGGTTTCAATGAGAAGCGGATCTAACGTTTCAGAGTCGCCGAATTTTTTGACAGAAGTCAGTGCGAGTCGATACTTCTCAACGGCAGCAGTCAGTTGTTTTCGTTTCATCAAAGTAATAGCGAGGACACAGCGGGTTCTGGTGAGAATATCGTCCCGTGTTTTATCGGAACGCCGTCGGATGAGTTGGGATTCCAGCGATAATAGGTTCCTGAATGCCGGCAGGTTAATCGGATCTCTGCGGAGGACGGTCTCAAAAGCCGAAAACGCTTTTTGGTGTTCCCCCTGCACAAGACATAGGTAACCGATGGTATTGTAAATCTGAGTGTCGCGCTCGGCTTCGGGGATCGCTTGGAATTCAGCCAAAGCAGCGGCGTATTCTCGTTGCCGCATGAGTGCATTCCCGTGTCGGATTCTCAGGTTAATCTGTTCCTCTTTTGCCTGTCGACTCTCCGGTGCTTGTGCCAAAACGCGCGACAGTTCAAGGGAGGCACGTTCATAGTCGCCAGCACCCTGATAGGCATTCGCCAAACTCATACGCAAATTCAGATCAGCAGGCGCGAGTTGGAGTGCCTTTTCAAGCAATTCGATTGCTGTTATATAATCTCCAGCATCGCTGAGGCTTCGTGCGTAGTGATGATAGGCTGCAATGAGATTATGTAAAGCGTGATTCGCATTAGGCGTGTTGTTATAAACATGTTGAAACGCCGATAGTGCCTCCGCATAGTCGCCTTTTTTGAGATACAACTCTCCGAGCAAATTGCGGATATGCATCTCATCAGGATGGAGTTTCTGTAACTCAAGGTACGCCTGTACCGCTTCCGCTAACTCACCCGCCTCGTTATGCGCATTCGCTTTTCGGGTAAATGCATCGCTTAAGTTTGTGCGGGCAATATGTAGCGTCGGCATCAACTGCAGCGCATTCTGATACGCCTCAATCGCCGCCTCCCATTCTCCACGATTCCGTAAGGTCACGCCGTAGTTATTATAGCATTGTGCGAGATTCTGCCGGGTCAGTGCATCGACGGGGTTAATGTCAATCGCCTTCTGGTAGTAGGTGATCGCTGTCTCAAACTCTCCAGCTTGCGCGTAGCCGTTGCCCATAAGTTGATACGTAGGTGCGTCGAGTGGTTCCATTTGCAGCACCCTTTCAAAAATAGCGGTGGCAGTATCAAAATCCTTCGCTGCCAATGCCTTGAATCCCTTTGCCCGTAGCAGTTGATGTAGATTTCGCCGAGCGGCTTTGTGATAGGGGGCAATGTGGAGTGCCTTCTCAAACGCCTGTATCGCCTTCTCAACGTCCTTTCTGTCATAGTAGAAGATACCGAGTGTGTTGTAATCGGCGGGCGAGGGTTTCTGTGTCACCCGTTTCTCAACAAGCGCAATCGCTTGATCGGTTTCACCGGTTTCGTGATAAATTTGGATGAGTTTCTCCACTGCGGGTTGAAATTTGGGATCTATCTCCTTACAGGCGTGAAAGGTAGCAATTGCGGCGGGTATATCGCCTTTGTCGAAATATATGGCACCGAGTAGATAATGGCTTCGGAGCCGCGTTTGCGGATCGGCGTAGGGTTTCTGTTCAATTTCGGTTTTCAGGACCCCGATAGCGACCTCATGCTGAGGTGTATTAAGGGGTGTGTTATAGAGTTTCCGTAGCGTGGCTATATCGCGGGCGTTGGGTTGTTGCGCTGTCGCTGTCGGATAACAGATGTCGCCGGGATGTGGACTATGTCCCCATAACCCGATTGCATGTCCAAACTCGTGGAGGCAGACCGTCCGCAGTTCTTCCTGCGATAGGACACCGATCGTCCCGTCGCCTTCTAACATGAGGATAATCTCCACCGTAAAACTAATCTCGTGTGCTGTTTCGTTTTCCAGGTCTTCAGCTGGACTGATAGGGCCCAGGGCGAATCCTTTAGAAAATGTGCCGATTTGGACACTATCCTTGAGGCGCGTTAAATGGGCACTACCGAGTCGGGTATCCTGAAAGTCGGCGAGAAAACCGGTATATCCCCAACTGACGCGGATATCTGCGTCGTGTGGTGTATTAATTTCCTCAAAGCGGACATCCCCATCGCTCGCAGCGTGCCACGCTTGCATGGCATATCGGATTTCAGGTAAATACGGACTGTCTTTCAGGACAGGCGAGATGTAGACTCGGATCGGCATTTGTGTAAAGCGGGTGATTCTCCCCTGAGAAAAGAGCGTGATGTGCTCGAAATAGTCTGCCTGAGACGACACGGCGGGCTGGTGTGCTATGGCGTTGTTTAGAAATATGAAGGCGAAACTAATTAACGCAACGCTCAAGGTATTTTTAGCGTAGGTTCTGACATGCAAGGCACACCTAAAAATATGTCGTATCCTAATATACATAGACTGATCCCTTATACTGTTTAGTGATTCCGGTAGATTTTAGAATCACCTTGACCCTCTGCATCGGTGAGGTTAGAAACCTCACCTACCAAGGGAGGGGAGAGTGTTTATTTATTTATTTTGAGGACCCACTATAAACTAACTTCGGCTTGCCAGTTTGTTTGAGAAAATACTAATTAATCCGCCCAACATCACATATCCAAAAATGACCTCCAGCGCGACAAGGAAGCGCGCGGGGGCATTATCCGCCACGACATCTCCGAAACCCAGTGTCGTGAACGTCACAACACTGAAATAGAAGCAGTCCGAGAAGGTTAAGTTCCGGCCACTATAGAAACCCGTCGTTTGATGGAAACGCGGTGCCCAACTTTGGATCCACGCCGGGAGCCATTCGGGAAACGGCATATAAGCAAGCGCAAACAAAACTGCCAAGAAAAAAGACCAGAGTGCCCAAAGCCCCAGACTGCGTCCATAATCGGAGCTCCAGCGCCATAAGTGCGCCAATACAGGATTCCCCTGATTGACAGCACGGATGAACTGCTGGTCAGCAACGTAGCGCTTGAAAAATGGGTTCGCCGCTTCGTCTATCTGTTGGCTATCTAAATAAAATTCGGTGGGATGATGCAGTTCTCTGCTAAGTTTCGCTTTCACTGCCTGAAAGAGCGTATCTGGAATATACTGCACATCGCGAAAGGAGGCAACAGACATGAACTGTGCCCCCGTAAAGTTGGCACGCCCCAAAAATGTAGCGTTATTGAACGTAGTGATTTCAGGGAACAAGGTTCCTGTACAATCAAGCGTGGCTTGAAATAGGGCGCGACGAAAATTGACTTCACTATGGAAGTTTGCCTCGTGGAAAACGGCGTTTTCCCGGAATTGAACCCCATGGAAATCAGCAACACTGTTAAATCTTGCCCGCCAGAAACTGGCACTTCTGCGGAACATCGCGCTGTGAAAATCAGCGCGTCTCTGGAAGGTAGCCTCACGGAATGCAGCGGGGCCGTATAAGACGGCTTCATCGAGGTCAAGAATCCCTTCAAAGAGGGTACGCCGAAAGTCTACCTCTTGCTGAAAAACGACTGCTCGGAAATTGACAATATTTCTAAACGTACATCCGGTGCACGTGAGCGACTTCTTGAGAAGAATCCTGTTGTGCTCATCCCGTTCCAAGCTGGTAGAAAAGATGTCAACAACTCCCTCAATTATGCAATTTGTAAGGACAACACGTCCAGCATCACCTTGTAACGCCTCAAGGAAGGTTTGTGCACTAATTATTTCTCCGTGTTTTTCGTACATTCAGGTCTACCTTTACGCCAGAATCTCATTGACGATGCGCGCCTCTTCCTCAACGCCCGTCAAGCGATGGTCAAGCCCTTGGAACTTAAAGGTCAACCGCTCATGATCAATACCGAGTTGATGGAGAATCGTCGCATTTATATCCCGAACATGGACAGGATCGCGGACGATATTATAACTAAAGTCATCCGTTTCACCGTGGACAACACCACCCTTTATGCCACCACCCGCCATCCAGCGCGTAAAGCATTTCGGATGATGATCGCGTCCATAGTTATCGCGACTGAGTTTACCTTGGCAATAAACCGTCCGTCCGAATTCACCGCCCCAGACGACTAAGGTTTCATCCAACATACCGCGTTGTTTGAGGTCTTGGACGAGCGCTGTCGAGGGTTGGTCGATGTCGCGGGCTTGATTCCGAATGTTCTTCGGAAGGTCGCCGTGCTGATCCCAGCCGCGATGGAAAACTTGAACGAGACGGACATCGCGCTCCATCATCCGACGCGCAAGAATACAACAGTTAGCAAATGTACCTGGGACCTTAACCTCAGGACCATACATCTCCAAAACATGGTCGGGTTCTTTCGACAGGTCCGTAAGTTCGGGGACACTTGTCTGCATGCGGAACGCCATTTCATACTGAGAAATACGTGCATGTGTTTCCGGGTCGCCAACCTCTTGGTAGAGTTCCTTGTTCAACGCAACAAGGGTATCGAGCATCTGTTTCCTTGCTTTCTCGCTGACCCCTTCTGGATTTGAAAGGAATAGGACAGGATCGCCTTGGCTGCGCAGTAATACACCTTGGTGTTCCGATGGCAGGAAACCAGACCCCCAGAGACGATTGTAGAGTGCCTGCGCCCCCTTCGGGCCGCTCCATGTCGCATTCATTACAATGAAAGCGGGCAAGTTTCTATTCTCACTACCCAACCCATAACTCAACCACGCACCGAGGCTCGGTTTTCCAGGGCTTTCATCGCCGGTACAGAAGAAAGTAATCGCCGGATCGTGATTAATTGCTTCGGTGTGTACCGTCTTGATAATGGCGAGGTCTTTCACCATGGATGCGGTATGCGGTAGCAACTCGCTCATCCACACACCATCACCCCCATTGTCGTACTTTTTGAATTCAAATATAGAGGGTGCGATGGGGAATTTATCCTGTCCAGAGGTCATCGTTGTGAGCCGTTGCCCCATTCGGACAGACTCAGGAAGGTCGGTATCGAACCATTCCCCCATATTCGGTTTATAGTCATACAGATCCAGTTGCGAAGGCGCGCCAGACATAAAGAGGTAGACTGCCCGTTTCGCCTTCGGTGCAAAATGTGGTAATTCTGGTAAACCGCCGAATCTCGGTTTTGCCTGACTTTCAAGGGCATTGACAACGCCGTTGGGCATCAACGTGGCGAGTGCCGCAGCACCAAGCCCCGACGCACATTTACTAAAGAATTGGCGACGGGTTTCAAGTTTCAGATATTCTTTAATCGGATCCATTTTTTTTCACGTCCTCCTGGGCGGCGTTTCCGTTGTCAACGCCGATATAAAATTGGTTCAAAACCTGTCCTTAGAGTTAAAAGGGTTTCTTAACAAGCCAGAAACCACCGTGAAACGAAGTGGAACGGTGCCCAGATTTAATAGTTTAAAAACTACCCTTTATTCAGGACTTCATCCAGATTGAGAATAAGGTTTGCAATCATTGTCCATGCCGCGACTTCGACTACGTCTAAGGTTTCATCAGGTGCTGATTCACCGACAGTAATAAGTGCTTTTGCCGCTTCGGGATCAACTGCCAACTCCTGATAATGCGCCTGGAAGGTTTTTAGTAAAAGTTCCTCTTCAGTCGGTTTCGGTAGGCGGGCGGTCGCCGCCTCAAAGAGATAGGCGACGCGCGCCTGGGGTGTTTCGCCCCCTTCTTTAATAGCACGCTCCGCGAAAGCACGTGCCGCTTCAAAGAACTGTGGATCGTTCATCAACATTAATGCCTGCATCGGCGTGTTTGTACGCTCACGACGGATAGTGCAAGCCTCACGCGATGGTGCATCCAAGATGTTCATCTGTGGTGGGGGTGCGGTACGTTTCCAGAAGGTGTAGAAACTTCGACGATACACTTTATCGGGACCGGTATCCTGAACAAACGTATCGGTATTCGATCCAGTGAACCCGACGGCTTTCCAGAGCCCATCCGGTTGCGGCGGTTTGACACTCGGACCGCCAACTTTGGTATACAACAGACCACTGAGAGCGAGTGCATTATCACGCACCATCTCGGCATCAAGCCGGTATCTTGCGCTACGGGAGAGCAGGGCGTTATCCGCATCACGTTCCAATTTTTCAGGCGTAACTTGAGCACTCTGACGATAGGTTGCTGAAGTGAGCATCAATTTGAGCATTTTTTGTACATCCCACCCCGAGGCGATAAATTCGGTTGCGATCCAATCGAGGAGTTCTGGATGTACCGGCGGTATGCCTTGCGTGCCGAAGTCTTCCGCTGTTTCCACAATACCGGTACCAAAGACGTTTTGCCAGAACCTGTTAATTGCGACACGAGCGGTGAGCGGATGTTCCGGCAACAGCAACCACTTCGCGAAACCGAGACGGTTCGGTAGGGTATCCTCTGGTAGCGCAGGCAGGACAGCAGGGGTTTGTGGATAGACCTGTTCCTCTCGATGCTCATATTCACCACGTGCTAAGACATAAGCACCTCTTGGCTCCTCGCGCTCCTCCATGACAAGCGTTGTCGTCAACGAAGCGTCCAGTGTATTCCGCTTTTGCTGGACTTCGGCTAAATCAGTAAAGAGTGCTTTCAGATCAGCAAACGCACGCTTTGCATTTTCATTCACCGTCTTATCGGGTGTGACGTTGTTCCGATAGTAATCCCGAATTTGTGCCTGTTTCTCAGTCTCGCGTTCACCACGAGGCATACCCGCAATTTCGACAATATCTGCGGGTATCATTGGTGCGTCGGTTTCAATACGGAAATAGAAACCGGAAAGCCCTGAATAGTTGACCACCTTCAGGAGTAGGGTATTATTCCCGGGTTTGAGTTGGACCTGGATTTGCTCTTGGTCGGCACCCGCATCCCGCTGAATATTTTTAGAGAGGACTTCCTTCCCATTCATCCACACCTTGAGTGCGTCGTTACTGCCGATGTAGAGTTGTGCGCTCTGTTGCGTAACAGAGGCGATGTTTCGGAAAACGTAAGTCGCACTGTTTTCACCAACGATGTCGTTATGGACCTGTCCGTCAACCCAATGCGCCTGCTTCTCCCATTTGATCGTCTTGCCGTTCACTTCAAAAGTGTCGTTTGTGTTGACGTTTTTCGTTTCAGGTTCATAGACGTGGTAGAAGGCGAGGTTCCCGTGTTCTGCCGTAAAGGGACCAGCGGCGTTCCAATCACCTAACGTCATCTTAGCACCGATCGGATAAATCGTTGGGGCATTAGTCAGCGCGAGTCGGAACCGCCCCAGGCTTTTCTGCCGCAAGTCGTACTCATGCTTGAGACGGATCTTCACTCTACCGCCTTCCATTCCAAAAGGCGCAGCGACCAGAAAGATTGCTTGCCGATTTTCGATACGTCTGTCAAGTGCCCATCCGGTTTCCGGTTTGTCGTCAATCGCATTCGCAACTACACCCTCAAGCCCGTCTTCACCGAGTGCTTGTTCGTGGTCCGCCCACGCGTGCACTACCGGTATACGCGTCCATGGATCCTCAGGATTGACATCCGCAGTTTCACCTTCCACGTCCACTTCGCTTGCTGGTGTGTTTTCGACTTCCACTTCAGAACCGGCATCAACAGTAAGTTCATTTTCCGTTTCTGTCTCAACAGGGGTTTCGCGCTCTTCTGCTTGCGCCTCAATCTCAGTGTCACTATCTGCTTCAGGTGGGGCGATGAAGACAGCAAAATCGGTTAAAACGACGTTGCTGTTAGCACTTCTTCCGGTCCCGCCTCTCGGGAAGGATTCGTGTGTGAGCCCTTCCAATCGGACAGCACTCCATCGGTCTCCGAGTGGCAGTTCTGCAATAACTTCGTAAGTTTCCTGTTCTGGATTGGTTCCGCTGGCTAAGATAGAGTTATCGTCCAAGACTTCGAGTGTCGCGCCGCCTTTAGAGTAGAGCGATGTCGGTTTTAACGTCGTCCAGCGGGGCATCCTATTTTCCCAAGCGATTTGCGTCGCATCTACTTCCGGGATAGGTGCTTTCGTCTGTGCGTCTAATTCCGTAATCTGTTCATCAAACGCAGCGAGTTCGGCTTCCTGCTCCGGGGTCGGCAGTTTCACAACAGGCGGAGAATCCTTGCGGTTGCCGTCCATCGCTTTTTCGGTGATATTGTTGAAATAGGCGTAGAGTTGATAGAATTCCTTCTGCGTAATCGGATCGTATTTATGATCGTGGCACTGGGCGCACCCGACCGTTAATCCCATCCAGACAGTAGAGGTTGTATCGGCTCTGTCAATGGCGTACTGAACGTAATACTCTTCGTCAATAGAGCCACCTTCGCTTGTTGTGACATGGCACCGATTGAACCCAGTGGCGATGAGTTGATCAAGCGTCGGTTCTGGCAAGAGATCCCCGGCGAGTTGCTCAATCGTGAACTGGTCGAAGGGCATATTTTTATTGAACGCCTCAATCACCCAATCTCGGTAGGGCCACATTTCACGGTAGTTATCCAAATGGAGTCCGTGGGTATCTCCATAGCGCGCAACATCCAACCAGAAGCGTGCGAGATGTTCGCCGTATTCCGGTTTTGCCATGAAAGCATCAATAAGTTTTTCGTAAGCGTCGGGTGATTCATCTTCGAGAAATCGGTGAATCTCCTCGCGTGTGGGCGGTAAACCGGTGAGATCGAAACTGAGACGTCGGATAAGCGTCCGTTTGTCGGCTTCATTTGCCGGACTGAGTTCGTCTTCTTCGAGGCGTGAAAGTATGAACGCGTCAATGGGGTTTCGGATCCAGTCTCCGTTTTTGACATCTGGTGGTGTCGGACGGACTGGCGTTGTAAATGCCCAATGTTCTTCCCATTCCGCGCCTTCGCGAATCCATTGGGTGATGGTATCAATCTGTGCCGGTGTCAGCGTCTTATTGAAACCCGGCGGTGGCATACGATAAAAATCATCATTGGAGGCGATTCGGAGGTGGAGTTCGCTCTCTTCAGGTTTACCCGGAACGATGACTGGGTATCCGCTCGGTTCGGAGAACGCGCCTGCTTTCGTGTCAAACCGCAGGTTAGCCTCTCGTGTCTTTGCATCGGGTCCATGGCAGGCGAAGCAGTTATCGGCAAGGATAGGTCGGACATCAAGGTTGTAATCAACGGTTGCTTGTGTAGACTCGCTTTCTTCCGCAGATACTGAGGAAAGCCCCAGTACAGCAAGACAGCAACACACCAATACAGACAATAACACGATGGGTGTTAGTGGAATCGTGTTGTTAGCAGTTTTCACTGGAATTTCTCTCCCTTTACTGTACTCTAACAGATTTAGCATATTGTGACGCTCAGCAAGTCAAAAGGTTTAGCAACAATTCTACGGTGTGGCTGCTTTTTTGTCAAATACTTTCTTTTTCATTAAGGACATCCAGGGCTATTTAGTTTTCCAATAATTTGCCTCTGGAAGCCCGAACTTGTTCGGGAAAAGTGCGCTACCCCGAATAAATTCGGGCATCCGGAAACAGGAAGGCTTCAGGTATGTAAACTTAACTCTTAAAACTAAATAGCCCTGTAAGGACACCGGATTTTCATTGACACTGCGGAACAAACGTAGTATAATTTTGGTGCTGATATTGAGACGGTTTCAAGTGATGGACACCTCGAAGGCACGTTGTGGCAGATTGGACACCTTGTCAACGAAACCTTCACCCAAAATAGAACGAGTTTTAGCGTGGATAATTTGCCTGTCCTATTTGGTGCAGTTGATTCTGTCTTCAAAGCGGCAAGTGAAGTTAATCAATCTTCTGAAAAATAATAACATGCTGCCACGGCAAGTCTGTGAGGGTTTCCACCCAAACCAGCGGATGCGGTGTCGCCTCTTTAATCACCTGTAATTCACTCATCTTATGCAAACGCTTGATCGGAACCTTCGGATCCTCGGCACGGTATTCAACGAAGACAACCCTTCCACCCGGTTTGAGGGCACGGCAGATATTCTGCATCATCTCATACGGATGCGAAAACTCGTGGTAGACATCGACCATAATCGCCAAATCCACCGATTCTGGTGGTAATTTCGGATCGGTAATTGTGCCTAATACCCCTTTGATATTGGTAATACCTTCTCCCGCCATCTTCTCAGCAAGGATGTCAAGCATCTCCTGTTGAATTTCAACACCGTAGATAGTCCCTGTGTCGCCGATTTTAGGAGAGATCCGCCGAGCGATATAACCTGTGCCAATACCGATATCCGCCACAACATCTCCGTCTTTGAGTTTCAGCAATTCAACAAGCCGGTTCGGCATCTCTTCACGCTCACGTTCAGGACGTTCTAACCACTCTGCGCCTTGGTGTCCCATCACGTGCGAGATTTCCCGTCCCATGTAGAATTTACCGATACCGTCTCGACTCGGTGTCCGCTGTTCATAGCGTGTGCTCGCTGGACGCTGTGTGTCTTGTGCAGCTGCGGTGGCATCCAGTGGAAAAACCATCGCAACAAGGCACGCTAACATACAAAGTTTTCTACGCATTGATTTCACTTCCTCAGCTGCTAAAAATTACGTATCTGCTACGAGACTTAACCAATAACCAACAGGACTTACGCAAATTTGGTATATGCACCAAGAATTCGTTGTTTTTAACCCCCTAAATCCCCCTTATCAAGGGGACTTTAAGAGGAGGTGCGTAAGTCCTAACCAATAACTAACAATTAATAACCATTCACCATCTTCCGAGGTAAAGCCCTCGATTTTCCATAGGCATTGGGACTCGCTTTCCTTGCTGCCGTTGGGAATCAACAATCGCAAAGACCATCTCGGTGCTACGGTGTGCGAGCTGAATATTGCCCTGCGTCTCGGTATCAGTGTCAATCGCGTCAACAATGTCCTCAATGCAGCCGACAGTCCCGCTTTTCCGTTCAAAAGCCGGGAATTGCGCCTCTAAAATTTCATCAAATTGTCCTTGCCGTTTGCGGAGTTGAAAGCCGAGTCCGTTGTTAAGCGAGCGGACGGTGCCTTCGCTACAGTTCACCTCAAATTCATAAGCCGTGCCGGGAATGCTGATGCCGTTGATACCGTTCTCAAAACGGATGAATCCCATCACAATACCGGGATCGGATTCCGTGCGGTTGTCTTCAAAATCGGCATCGTCAACAGCGACATTGCCCTGCACGTATTCTATTGGAGAATCGCTTGCTAAGAAGAGAAGCAGATCCGCGGCGTGCGTATACCCCCAAAGCGCAGCACCACCCGTATAGGAAATAATAGAACGTCTGTCGCCGAGTGTGCCGCTTTCGAGAATCTCTCGCATTTTGATATATCCGGGTGTGAAACGCCGTTGCGTACCAAGGTTGAACTTGATATTGTATTTCTCACATACCGCCAACATAGCATCCGCCTCTTCCATAGAGGCGCAGAGCGGCTTGTCGCAGTAGATGCCCTGTACACCGTTTTCCGCGGCGAATTGTGTAATATCTGCATGATTGCCAGGACGCGTGGCGATACTCACAATGTCGGGTTTCTCTTGGACTATCATCTCGCGATAGTCTAAATAATACTTCGGAATATCCCACTTGTTGCAGACGTATTGTGCTTTCTCTTCGACCACATCTGCAGCGGCGATAAGGTCTGTTCGTTGAAAAGCGGTATATCCGGCGGCATGCGAATAAGGTAGTGCGCCGTGTGGCGTTGCGCGGACCTCTTCATCAATCGTGCCACCCATCCGCCCACAACCGACAATGCAAACACGGTATTGATTCTTTCCCATTGGATCCTCCTCCCAATTCTCTGATACCTCTCTAAACACTCAACGCTACAACATCCTGTTTGACAATCTCTTTGGTATGCTGATAAGATGCCGTCTGCACCAGTTCCTGCATTTCAGGCGTTAAACGGTTGATAATCGTCTCCGGTAGACTCACCTTCCCGTCATATTGTGGACGATACCGGAGAATCAAGAAGCGTCTATCTCGGTCCTTCGGTCTCCATTGTAAGACTCCATGTGTCAATAACTCTGAGATGACGACAAAATCCCCCGCCTTGGGTGTGATATTCGTGAAAACGCCATCGGGTTCCGGATCAATACCGTCAGGTCCCGGTGTCAGAAGATCTTCAGGTCTCTCAAATTTGCTTTTATGTGAGCCGGGAATAACAATCAATCCACCGTCGCCGGGGTGTACATCTGTCAAATAAAAGAACGCTACAAAATCGTTGCAGTAGATTTGGCTATCCTTAACTTCATAACGCGTCAACCAATGTCGTCCTTCACGGGCACAATGTAAGCCTGCCGGATTCGTTCCCATGGGTTGTCGATCTGGATTGTGTTGTTCAAGGGTGAGGGTTCCGGTGACAAAGCGCGGTTTATTGAAGGTGAATTCTTTGATGAGGTGCCAGATAGCCGGATGTACCGTCATCGCCTCAAGCGAACGGTCAAAGGCGAATCCGTGCTCATATCTACCGCCTCTGCCGGGTTCTAATTCACGTGGACGCGTCGTAAACCCTTCGGGACGCTCGTTAAGCGGTGTATGAATATACCGATCGACAGCCTCCTGTGCTGCTTTCAGGGTATCACCTTTGACGGCTCCCTTGATGTGCAAGTAGCCTGTAACGTCAAACAGATAACGTTGCTCGGGGGTCATTTCTCACTCCTTGTCTGCATGCTAATCGCAAGATCCAGATTCAGAAACACCTGTGCAACGGATTGTATCATATTTTGCGATTTTAGTGTAACCTATTCCAAAAAACATTTAGGGTTATTTATGGTAAACCTTAGAATTAATCAGATATTCAGCACCGGTGCGGTTAGGAATGCACGTCGCATGAATCAGAATCAACGGTATGAAGTCCGTATGGACTTCCCCGGGTATGAATGCCGTATGGCATTCCCCGGGAGTGCAATTCGCTTAAATACGCCCTTTACTATAGACATATCACCCCGCTGGGGTGAGGAAAAGTGAAATGCTCAAAATCTGTTAGTAGCAACTTGGGTTATTCTAACAAACCCCTAAATATGCTCTTGCAACCTCTGTCTTTCTGTAGTAAAATACCTAAAAAATCAGACAGAGGTTACAGAATGCAACTCGGATTTGTAAGCGCAATTTTACCGGAACAGACGTTGACAGAAGTCGTTCAATTTGCCGCAGATATTGGCTTTGATTGTGTCGAACTGATGTGCTGGCCCAAAGGAAAAGCGGAACGGCGTTACGCCGGTGTCACGCACGTCGATGTAACAGAATTTTCCCAAGCAGAAGCGGATGAAATCCTGCAGTGCGTTTCAGAGGCGGGGATAACCATCAGCGGCTTAGGCTACTACCCGAACCCACTGACACCCGACGAGACCGAAGCGGCTATCTATAGCGAACATCTCAAGAAACTGATTCTGGCGGCGGAAAAATTATCTTTGGACATTGTAAATACATTCATCGGTCGGGATCAGACGAAGACTATAGATGAGAATTGGGACCGTTTTAAGCAGGTGTGGAAGCCGCTCATCCAATTCGCCGCCGACCACGGCATCCGTATCGGCATTGAGAACTGTCCTATGTTTTTCACTGAAGATGAATGGCCTGCGGGGCAAAATCTCGCCTACTGTCCCGCGGTTTGGGAACGGATGTTTGAGGAGATTCCGTCTCCGAATTTCGGACTCAACTTCGACCCATCCCATTTTATCTGGCTTCAGATGGACTACCTGAAACCGCTTGTTACTTTCGCTGATCGGATTTTCCATGTACATGCCAAAGATGTCCGGTTAGACAGCGCAAAACTCGATGAGGTCGGCATCCTCGCAACGCCGTTGTCGTACCACACACCGAAACTGCCGGGGCTTGGCGATGTGGATTGGGGAAGCTTCTTCTCTGTCCTCAGCGACACCGGCTATGATGGTGCAGTCTGTGTAGAAGTGGAAGACCGCGCTTATGAGGAAACCTTGGAGCTGCGGCAACGTTCCCTTCAACAGAGCCACATCTTTTTACGACAGTTTACCGGTTGAAATAGGGTAGAGACCTCCGATGAATAGTCATGACTGGTTGGATATAGAACTCGCAGCGATAGAACAAGCGGGTTTACGCCGTCACCTCCGCACCGTTATGAGCGCGCCAACGGGGACAATTACGCTCGATGGGCGAGATGTTGTGTTGCTGGGTTCAAACAATTATTTGGGGTTAAGCACGCATCCAGAGGTTGTCGCCGCTGCCGTTGAGGCGACGCAAACCTTTGGCACAGGTGCAAGCGGCTCTCGCTTGATTTCAGGAAATAGTGAACTCTATACAACTTTGGAATCCAACCTCGCGAAGATGAAAGGGACTGAAGCCGCACTGGTTTTCAGTTCCGGTTATGCTGCGAATACAAGCGTCGTTCCGCTGCTTGCCGGGGAAGGCGATCTCATCCTCAGCGATGCGCTCAATCATGCCAGTATCATAGACGGATGTCGTCTCAGTCACGCCAGTAAAAAGATTTATCAACACTGCGACGTAGAACATCTCAAAACCTTGTTGTCGGAATCTACTGGGTTTCGGCGTAAACTCATCGTGACGGACAGCGTTTTCAGTATGGACGGCGATATCGCACCTCTCCCGGATATTTACGAAGTTGCCATGGAGTACGACGCGATGCTATTGGTAGATGACGCACACGGATTTGGTGTATTAGGGAAGGACGGCAGCGGTACTATTTCACATTTCGGTCTCGACGGGAAAGAGATTATCCAAATGGGCACACTTAGCAAGGCGGTTGGCGCGCTCGGTGGATACATCGCGGGGAGTCGTACGCTGATTGCGCTGCTTATTAATCGCGCCCGTGGATTTATCTTTACAACCGGATTACCTCCAGCGACGTTAGCAGCGGCAAACACTGCGCTCGATGTCATCCGATCTTCACCCGAACCCCGACAAAATCTGTTCTCGCACGCGAAACGCCTCAAAACGGCACTCCTTGATTTAGGCTATACCCTATTACCGAGTGAAACACAGATTCTGCCAGTCGTATTCGGGAGTCCACAACGGGCAACAAGTGTTGCAGAGGCATTGCTCACGGAAGGTGTATTCGCACCAGCAATCCGTCCACCGGCTGTCCCAACCGGAACGAGTCGTTTAAGGCTTACTGTCATGGCAACACATACGGATGCAGAGATACGACGAGCGATTGAGGCGTTTGCTACGTGTGATAAAGTTTAAAAGTGTGCTAAAGTGAACTAAAGTTGAAAGTTGTTAAGAGGCGTGTGATGAACCAAAGACCTCTTTCAACTTTACGGATTTTAGTACACTTTGAACTTGCAAACTTTACCCGCTTTGAACTTGAAAACTTTACCACCTGCTAATTGCCAATTTGCCAATTACGATTGCTTGCGATTTTTGTCCGTTCATGCTAAATTAACCCAAACCTTTTTACAAAGAGAGGCATATCAGCAATGCGCACAAAAGCACATATCATCGACTTTGAGAAGCAGACCCCCATTGACCGCGGAACGGGTGTAAAAACGGTGCCTTTAGCGGGTAAATGGATCGATTCTACCTCACTCACTAACGGTGTAACGGCATTTGATCCCGGCGCAGCGATCGCACGTCACTATCACAACTGCGATGAATCCGTTACAATCCTCGAAGGCGAAGCCACTTGCGAAGTTGACGGCGATGTTTTTACCATGAAAGCCTTCGATACAACCTTCGTCCCAGCGGGCATTCCACACCGATTTTGGAATGACAGCAAGGCACCGATGAAAATCTTATGGACGTACGCCTCTGTCAACGTAACCCGTACATTTACGGAGACGGGTGAAACGGTAGCACATTTATCATCGGACGATCAAGCGGTTGTCACATAACGACAACTGAGGAGACCGAAAATGTCCGTCCAAACTTATATTAAGGACAATCAAGCCGCGCTCTGTGCGCTGCTACAGGAACTCGTTAGGATTCCGACCGTCAACCCACCCGGCGAAAATTATACTGAGATTGTTGGGCTACTTGCGGCAAAGTGTCAAGCATTGGGAATGGATACACAGATTGCTGAGGTCCCGACGGAACGTGCAGCACAAGTTATCTCAAACGCAACGACGCACCCACGGCTAAACCTCATTGCTCGTTGGGATATCGGTGCAGAAAAGACGGTGCATTTCAACGCCCACTACGACGTGGTACCCGTTGCAGGAGATTGGCGTTTTAACAATCCGTTCAGTGGGGAAATTGATGGCGAATGGCTCTATGGCCGCGGTGCCGATGACATGAAAGATGCCATTGCTGCGCTCCTTTTTGCAATTGAGGCACTCCAAGCAACCGGGACCGAACCGAACTTTAATATCGAATGCTCTTTCACCTGCGATGAAGAGACTGGCGGACAGTTGGGAGCAGGATACATTGTTGAGGAAGGGTTGGTTCACGCAGACTACGTTGTCAACTGCGAAGGCGGTTCGGAGATGAACATCGGCAACGGACACAACGGCGTACTCTGGTTAGAAATTGATGTTGAGGGCAAGGCAGCGCACGGCGCCCAACCCGATAAAGGGATAAACGCCTTCGAGAAGACCGCTGAACTCGTGACGGCGTTGCAACGGGTGAAACGGAACTTGAAATCGCCGGAGCGCGCATTTAAACTCCCGGATGGCAACGATCGTTATCCTACCTTGAACATTGGCGGCACATTTCGCGGTACCGATGGCGACAAAGTTAACACCGTCCCGGCGCGCGTCACGTTCTCAATTGACCGGCGCATCACTCCGAACGAGGAACTTGAATTCGTCGAACTCGAACTGCGAGAAGCGATTTCGGGGGCATGCCAGTACTATCCTGACTTGAAAGCAGAAGCGCGTGCCATCTTGCGAATTGAGCCGTGTTTGACAAATACGGCTTCACCGGTAGCACAAGCGTTCGCCGATGCCGTGCGAACCGTACGTTTCAACCAACCACGATTTAGGAACACTACGGGATTCACAGACTTACACTATTTCGTCAATACAGGTTTACCTGGCATCGGATATGGACCAAGCGGTGAGGGTGGACATGCTATAAACGAGCGTGTGAACATCCCCGATCTGGTGAGGACTTCCGCCATCTACGCAACCTTTATGACGCGGGCGGAATTGTAACGCAAAACCGAGCCAAACACCTATTAACTTTAAGTTGATATTCACGCCTTGGACATGTTACTATTTTCATATCACACCCATGGAAACATGTACTTTGGAGGGAACTAATCGTCATGATTATTAGTCGACTGATTGCAAAAAACTGGCGGAATTTTCAACAAATTGATGTTCCGCTCAGGGAACGACAGTTTATCGTCGGTCCAAATGCTTCAGGTAAATCCAATCTTCTGGATATCTTCCGTTTTCTCCGAGATATAGCCAAAGCAGACGGGGGCGGACTTCAAAAAGCAGTCAAGGATCGGGGCGGTGTTTCTAAAATCCGGTGTTTGTCCGCAAGGCAAGACTCACAGGTTGCTATCGAAATTCACATCGCGGACACGTCAGCGGCTTCTGCCATCTGGCGATATAGTGTAGGCTTTCGTCAAGCAGATCGTGGAGACTGCCAAAGTTATCTCACACATGAACGCGTTTGGAAGGAGGGGCAACTTCTTCTTGATAGACCCGATGCAGATGACAATGAAGACCCAGATCGCCTTACTCAGACCGCACTTGAACAGAATGCTGCCAACGCGAAGTTTCGAGAGATTGGACGATTTCTTCGCAATGTCACCTACCTCCACCTCGTGCCGCAACTCATTCGCTGTGCCGATGCGATTCGCGGCGAGGTTATTGAAGACGATCCGTTTGGTCAGGGATTTCTCGAACGAGTCGCGGGTGTGCATCCAAGTACCCGCCGTGCTCGCCTCAAAAGGATTGAACACACTCTCAAAATCGCTGTTCCGCAGTTTGAAAAATTGGAATTTATTCGCGACAACAAGGGTCGACCCCATTTACAGGCACATTATTCCCACTGGTGTTCAAAGGAAAAAGGACATCACGAAGACCAATTTTCGGATGGAGTCCTTCGACTTATTGGACTCTTATGGTCCCTCCTTGAAAGCGATTCAATAATATTGTTAGAAGAACCAGAACTCTCTTTAAACATAGGTATTATTTCTCAGCTTGCCCCTTCTATTTCCAGACTCCAAAGAAGCAGAGGCTCCCAAGTATTAGTTAGCACACAAAGCAACGTTCTGCTGATAGAACCCGGCATTGATGGTACGGAAGTGCTTTTGCTAATACCTGAAAAAGAAGGAACTGTCGTCAAGGTTGCGTCTGATATTGATTATATTCAAACTCTTCTTGAAGCCGGACTCACAGCCGGTGAAGTGGTGCTAACCAGATATCCAGAACAGTTGAGCCTATTGGAATGAAACGTAATAACATAATTCTCGCCATTGAGGATAGGCTCAGCGATGCAGTAGCGACCAAAATTCTTGAGAAGTTTGATTTAGAAATTGTGAAAAGAATCGGGTATCAAGGAAAGTCGGACCTTGAACGAAAAACCTTTGAACTCAACCGAGCAGCCAACGGCACAACGGTATTTATGTTAATAGATTTAGATTCACCTCGAGATTGTCCTCCGCGGCTCATCCAATCATGGATTAGAGGCCCCCTCAATCCGAGGTTTTTCTTCCGTGTCGCAGTTATGGAGGTCGAATCCTGGGTTATGGCAGATCGAATAGGATTTGCATCTTTTCTATCCATACCTCCGCATCGAATTCCGTCGCTGACAGATAATATCTTGAATCCTAAAGAATTTCTTGTATCGCTTGCACGAAGAAGCCGAAAGAAAGCAGTACGGGAGGCGTTAGTTCCGATGCCTGGCGCAAACGCTCCGGTTGGAATCGAATATAACACCCGTTTAAGCGAATTTGTCCGAGAACATTGGAATATAGAACGTGCCGCTACCGTATCACCCAGCCTAAAACGTACTTTGGATAGACTCCATCAAGCAAGACGGACAGGTGCTAACCCGTGAGCAAAAGATTCCAACGCCACATTGAAGATTTTACCTGTGCGCACTGTGGCACTGCCGTGAAAGGCGATGGGTACACCAACCACTGTCCAGAATGTCTCTGGAGTCGACACGTTGATGTCAACCCTGGCGACCGTGCTGCATTCTGTCGCGGCATGATGGAACCGGTCGGATTCACGATAAAACACGGTAATTATACCCTTACCCATCGTTGCACAACGTGCGGTACAGAAAAAAGGAACAAAACATCAAAAAAAGACAACTTCGAGGCTATCCTCAGTCTACAAGGAGAACTAAATGCCTAAAAAAGGAATCCTCACAATCGCAGGTATCTGCGTTGCTGTCATTGCTGCTATTGTTTTAGCAGTATTTTTGAACTCAACTTCCGAAAAACTCAAACAGACACAGAGAGAACTCACTGCTACCCAAACGACTTTACAGACAACTGAAACGGCAAAAGCGGATCTGGAGAAAACACTAAACGAAACTGAAACGTTGTTGGCGGAAACGCGCTCAGAACTCAGTCAAACCCAAGAAATACTGCAAAATGCGAGTGAAGCCGCTCGGAAAATCGCCGCCGAACGGAACGCACTTCAACAAGACAAAAGTGCCCTTGAATCCGAAAAAGAGAGCCTCCGCGCAAAATTGACCGAGATTGAATCGGAACTACAACGCATTCGCGTGCAATCGCGACGTTCAATCACGGCAATCCAAGAGAGATTCAAGGATACCGTCGGGGCAGTCTTAGATGACGCGGGACGGTTGAAACTCGATGTAAAGGGGAAAATTCTCTTTGAAACAGGGAGTGCGATTCTGAGTACAGCGGGAAAAATGCTTCTCGATGCGATTGCTAAGGAAGTCCTGCTCAATACAGATTACGCGGATTATGCGGTGCGCATTGAGGGACACACGGATAACGCCCCTATCGGTGGTTCCGAGATCCGAAATTGGGACCTCTCAACTGAACGGGCGATCGCTGCCGTGAAATACTTGCAGGTACATGCCGGTATCGAGGCACAACGCTTAGCAGGAACAGGATATGCCTTCTATCAACCGATAGATACCGCCGATACCCCCGAAGCCAAAGCGAAAAATCGGAGAATCGAAATTATTCTCGTCCCGCCGCAAGATTTCTTATCTGAGCTCTTGACTTCACTCCAGAAAGTAATGGTATCGATTGCGGCAAAGGAGACGGAGTAATTCTATTCGTCGGATTTCTTTTCTGAGGCAGCGCGTTTCGCTTCAATTGCGAGTTGCGTGGCGCGCTGTATCAGACGGTGTGTTTCATCAATCTGTTCAAGCAAGGGTTTATTCGTCCACGAGATTGCAACAAGATAACGTAACGCGTCTGGATTGTTTAGCGTCTCAGCACCGAGCGCGATCTGAAGTCCGCTTGCGGTGATATATTGCATGCCGGCGTTGACATCGGCCCCATCGAATTCTAAACTCATCGTGATGTCCCCTCGTGCAAAAGCGGGTTGGAATTCCTTGCTCAGACCGACAAATAGACCGAGAGGCCCTTCTTCAAACTGAAATCGATTTGCGCCAACACCGATATGACCGGAAAATTGGTGGATCCGCGGCAGATTGAATGTTTTACTGACAGATAGAAACGGCGAGGGGCTTGAGTTGTCCGCTACTGAATCCGTGGTGAGAATCCCATCACCGAGATATTCAATACCGATTGCGATACTCGGAACCGCACCAACTTCTTGCTCTTTTAAGAGTTGTACCTTCAAACTCGCAGCCTGTTCAGTCGAAAGTTCGCCCCTCTGCTCGCCCCACCCATCCTCGTTCCATACGTGCCCCAATCCTACTTCAACCCTATCGAACAGTCCAAAGTTAAGGTGGAAGCAGGTTGTAGCCACGAGATATTCTGCGATATGATCAGACGAGACTTCCCTCTGATCGAGGCGGGCAGCGACATAAGGACCTACGGCGAACACACCGTGTTCCAGCACTGCTCCCGTCGGGATATCCACCAATCCACTATCCATAAACATCCCGCCGCTTGCAGAACTGCCCCCCATTATAGATGCGAAAACGAGCAGCAAAAGCAAAACCCAGTGTCTATGCATTACGTCCCTCCATATACTGGATGCCGGAAGGCGTACCGATGATAACCTTGTCTGCACGATTGACAAAAATCCCGTTTTCTACGACCCCGGGAATGTTATTCAGCTGCAACTCAACCTGCTCTGGTGCCGGAATACCGTCAAAATGACAGTCGAGTATATAGTTGCCGTTGTCAGTAATGAGGGGTTGGTCTCTATCGTGTGCGAGTGCGAGGCGCAGCGTTGACCTGCCACAAATCCGGTTAACCTCTGTTTGGGTCGCCTCCCACCCGAACCGTACAATTTCTACCGGCAGTGGAAAGGTCGTACCGAGGACGCGCGACACCTTGCTCTCATCAACAACAATCAATATTTTTTTAGACGCATTGGCGATAATCTTCTCTCTGACGAGCGCGGCACCACCTCCTTTGATGAGGTTAAGGCGGGCATCAACTTCGTCAGCACCATCAATCGTTAGATCAATGATAGGATGCGCAGCAAGCGTTGTGAGCGGGATTTGCTGTGCGACTGCAATTCTTTCAGTGCCATCGGAGGTTGGGATACCGACGATATCAAGCCCTTCTCGAACCATATCCCCAAGCTTCAAGAGGGCGTAATAGACAGTAGAACCCGTCCCTAACCCGACAACCATACCAGATTTGACGCTCTCTGTCGCTTTTTCGGCAGCAATTTTTTTTTGGTCTTCAGTGTTCATGATGTCTATAAGTTTACCAGAAAATTGGCTTAAAATCAAGTTTCTATATTCGCGGTTCGCGGTTGGCTATCCGCGGTTCGCCATTTGACTTATTTCTTGGATTATGATAAAATAATCACCATGAGGAATAACATTCGCCACAGCAAACTGGTCGTCGGGCAATTGGTTGCAGAACCCGGTACTCGAATGGACGGGCATCTGAGAGTCGGAAGTATGCCAGACGGAACGGCGGTTCGGCTGCCAGTCGTCCTAATTAACGGGAGGTACCCCGGCAAAACGCTCTACATTCAAGCAATTAGCGATGGAGACGAGCTCAACGGTATCGCTGTTATTCACAAAATTCTCCAGCATATAACACCCGAGCAGCTGCGTGGTAAGATTATCGCTGTGCCCCTTGTTAACGTCCACGCTTTTCACACCAAACAGGCACTCAGCCCAGTGGATAATCGAAAGATGAACCGTTGTTTTCCCGGTAGACGCGATGGCACCTCCAGTGAGCGCATTGCCCATCATCTCTTTCGGCGTGCCGTTCAGCAGGCAGATTACTGCCTCGATCTACACCAAGGTGGCGTACATCCGATGATTGACGAGGTCCGGGTGCGTGTCGATGAAAAACATACACTCCACGGTGCCTGTCTTGAACTCGCGCGGGTCTTTGGTATCGGACATATTCTCAATCAGAAGGGTCCTAAAGGTCAACTTGCACAGGCTGCCCCGGAAGTTGGCATTCCAACAATCGATCCAGAATTAGGTGGGACGCACGGCTGGGATGCGGCAAGCATCGAAAAAGGGGTGCGCGGCGTGCTTAACGTTTTGCAATACTACCACTTCATTGATGGAACACCGGCGGTCCCCGAACGGCAAATTGTCGTCAAACAATTCGTACCCATCCTGAGCAACGAAGGTGGATTTGTCTATTACAAGGTAGAATTGTATGACAAGGTAACGGCGTATCAACCAATTGCTGACATCCGAGACGTATTTGGAAATGTGCGGGAATCCATCCGATCACCTATAGAAGGTATTTTTTGGGCGAAACCGGTCTATCCGATGGTAGCAAGCGGCGGTATCATTGGTAAAATCGGGACACCGATTGGGTATCTATAGCGGACCGCAAATAGCGATTAGCGAACCGCGATTAGCGAATTTATGAGGAGGCAACAGTTTGCACGAACAGAACCGTAAAGCCTTTATTGAAAAAATGGGAAGTGGCGGGGTCGCAATTTTTGCGAGTCGATCCCCTGCAATATGGAATCACGACACGGAATACGTGTACCGTCCAGACCCGAATTTCTATTATCTTACAGGGTTTGAAGAACCCGAGTCGATTTGTGTGATTGCCCCCGATCACCCGAAACACCAATATATTCTATTTGTCCGACCAAAGGACAAACAGGCAGAAATCTGGAACGGTAAGCGCGTCGGGGTTAAGGATGCACGTAAACGTTATGGCGCAGATAAAGCCTATTCTATAGAGAAATTCGGTGAGAAAATCGGAAGGTACTTAGAGGGTGCTGAAAGGCTCTACTACGCGCTCGGTTCCAATGAGGCTGTTGACAGCGAAATCCTCTCGCTCTTTACAGGTGCTGTCAGGTCCCGAATCCGCTCTGGTAAAGGACTTGATACGTTAGTCGATCCAAGCCCTATTCTCAGCGAACTGCGGTTAATCAAAAATGAAACCGAACTGGCGCGTATCCAGATGGCAACGGACATTACAGTGGCTGGTCACGTTGCTGCAATGAAAGCGGTTCAGCCGGGGATGTATGAATATGACCTGGAAGCACTCGTTGAATCTACGTTCCGTATGAACGGCGCGAAAGGTCCAGCTTTCCCTACTATCGTTGCGAGTGGTGGTAACGCTACAACGCTCCATTACACAACGAATGACTGCCGAATTGAAGATGACACATTCGTTCTCATCGACGCGGGTGCGGAATACGATCGGTATTCTGGCGACGTGACCCGTACCTTTCCCGCAAACGGCACCTTCACTGAGGCACAGAGAGAAATCTACCAACTCGTCCTTGATGCGCACTATGCTATTATTGATTCTATCCGCCCGGGTGTCCCTATCGACGAACCGCACGAGCAATCCATTGAGTTGCTAACAGAAGCCATGCTCAGCCTCGGTCTTCTTAAGGGGAAAACGAAGAAATTGATAAAGAAAGAAAAATATCGGCAGTTTTACATGTACAGAATCGGGCACATGCTCGGTTTAGATGTGCATGATGTCAATTGCGTCCACGACGCAGAAGGCGAATCCAAAACCTTCCAACCGGGCATGGTGATGACAATCGAACCGGGTCTTTACGTCGCCGAGGAGACAAAAAATGTTCCGCGAGAGTACCTCGGCATCGGTGTCCGCATAGAGGACAATATTCTTATCACCGAAACGGGTTGTGAGGTGTTAACAGATGGGGTTCCGAAAGAGATTGACGAGGTTGAAGCACTTGTGAACGGGTGAGTATTATGTCCAACGTTTTTCTGATTCTCGGTTGATTTTGATGTGTGAATCATGTTAGACTATACGATATACTGCGTAGTAGAGAATGGAGGTAATACGGATGACGGATCAAGATTTTCAGGACAGGATTCTTGAAGCCTTATCGGGAATTGAATCGCGTTTAGAAAAACGACTTGATACCATTGAGGCACAGAGAAGAGAGGATAACGAGCGTTTAGAAAAACGGCTCGATGCCACTAACGAACGCTTAGAAAAACGACTTGATGCTATTGAAACCCACGTCGGGCAATTGAAGCACGATGTCGGATGGATCAAAGGAAAATTGGAAGGCAAACAGGAAGGCACTGGTAGAATGTTGACCGTCTTCACCACGGGTGCCGCCATCGCAGCGGTGATTATCGCACTGATCGCTCTATTCAACTAAAAGTGGAGGAAACAGATGCCAAAACATGGAATTCCGAAGCAAAGAAAAATGAGAGGCATGAACAAGTATCAGAAGAAAGCACATAGGCGGGGTGAAGATCGGTTACGCGGAGATGACGTAGAATACTATCTCTCGCTCGCCTATTCCCCCAACGCCGACGACCGTGTTGAAGCGATGGATAACCTCTGTCCGTGTCACGTTCGGAAAAGCATTGACAAAGTTTGGGTCGCACTCTATAAAGGTTTGGTCGATCCAGACCTGCGCGTCCGTAAAGCGGCGTGGCACACACTTGATGACGGGGGAAACCCGAACGATCCGAGACTCCAACCGCTCCTTGAAAAAATCGCTAAGGAAGAAACCGATCGGAAACTTCGCCAACGTGCCCTCGACCTCATTGCCGCTACCCGAAAAGTCGAGGAACAGAAGCAGGCACTCTTGGCACAGAAAGCACACACCTTCCGTGGCCGCTGCGACTGGTGCGGTGAATCGAACGTTCCTGTTAGCTACGATCACGAAACAGAGTTTGAGACAAATGGTTCCAAACGCTTTGCGCTGGTCTGTGAAGCGTGTGAATAAGACAAAAAAACAGAAGCAGTCAGAATTAGAGATAGGTATTTATGGCAGTTCATAATCAATTATTCGAGGGATATACCGACTTTATTGCGACGCGTGGGGTCAAAGAGTATCGAGAGACGATTCCGGTCTGGGTAAACGCTGAGGACATTGTGTTGGAAATCGGTTGCGAGTGGGGAACAACAACGACCTTAATTGCCCCGCATTGTAAGAAAATTATCGGGACCGACATTAGTCCGAAATGTATTGAACGGGCACGGGAAACACATCCTGAACTCCATTTTGAAGTACTTGACGGTTTCGATGTCCGAGCAGCACTTGAACTCGACGAGCCGTTTAGCAAAATTTACATCGACATCTCCGGCTTGTCCGGGTACAATTCGCTGCTTGATACAATCGCACTTCTCACATCTTATGCGACGGTGTTGCGTCCAGAGGCAATCATCGTTAAAAGCGGTGCCTTAAAACGCTTCGCCAGGCACTGCAATGCATGGCGTTTGCCGGACAATCAATAAATAAGAAAAAAATTAAAGAAAAATCAATTGGGATGCAACAAATAAGATAACATCTCAAAAAGTGAGTTTGACATGATACCCGATGATGTGTACGTACACAAAACAGTAGAAGGTGATGCCGAGGCATTCAACGAGCTCGTTAATCGCCATCATTCAAAAATATATGGGCTTGCATACCGGATGCTCGGTAATCGGGAAGACGCCGCTGACGCGACACAGGAAACGTTCTTAGAGGCATATAAATCCATCAAAGCGTTCCGATTCCAATCGCAGTTCGGGACCTGGTTGTATCGGATCGGTATCAATACATGTCAGCAGCATATCCGTAAATCTCAAGCGCACGATCATAAGGTTACGGCTTATACGAAAGAGGCTGAGATTAACGGTATCGCTTCCGACGAGGATTCACCTGAACGGGCGACCCTTAAAGACGAACAGAACGAGATGGTTCAAAGTGCTATTAATTGGTTGCCGCCGAAGCAGCGTGAAGTCGTCACATTGTATTATATGCAACACCTGAAATATCGGGAAATCGCCGAAGTTTTAAATTGTTCAGAAGGCACCGTTGCCTCGCGACTGAATCAGGCATTGAAAAACCTCAAGCGAAAACTGAGTAAATATTATCTTTAGAAAGGAGATGTCTCCATGAATTGCGAACAGACGCTTAAGAATCTGCCGCACCTGGTCCAACAGGAAAACGCGGAAACGAGAGAGCAGATTTCTAACGGTATCTCTCGGCGCGCGCTTTTGGAGCATCTGCGAACCTGTCCAGAGTGTCAGATGGAATACGAGGCGTTGTGGAATACCGCGAGTATATTAGAGAGCGTAGATGCGCCAACGCCACCGCCGGAATTAGCCGGTAACATTCAGCAGCGGATACGACACCTCCATAAAAGGCAGCAAGTGGCACTCTTTGCGAACCCGTTGGTGTGGTGTCTTGACCGGTTGAAGTTAGACTTTTCACCGAAGTTTGTCAACGCCACCGCCCTGCTTTTTTATATAATCGCCTCTTGTTTTTTCGTAAAACTCGCGTTCTTTACGAACCCACAAGAACCCGACCTTGGCTTGACTGCGATGGAAAAGACGCGGCTCCAACAGGTTAGAATCTCACCGACACCCTGGGGATTACTCAAAGACACCGAGTCAAAAGCTGAAAACAGACACATGGGGCAGCAGTCGGTCATCGCCGTCCAGAATGGACCCAATCATTTTTTCACAACGACGCGAGACATCCCTGAAACGTGGCGCACGAATACAGGAACAATCAGTAAGCAGATGGACGAGCCACGCGTCGCGAACTACCATCAAGCCGCTGCGAGTGAAAAACTCACTGTGTTTTGGAATCAAATTAAGACAGAATTATAAATCAGTAAGCGCGCTTACACCGCCTTTGTAAGCGCGCTTAGGTCTTTTTTCAGCAGTTCTTAGAAATACCTTCCAAGCACTTTTTTGCTATTCGATCAATCTCCTCAAAATCCCAGAAAAAATTTAATAATCCGTCAATAAACAGAGCCTTTCAATTGTCAGTTTTGTTCATCATTCTCGCAGCATCGTCGCGAGCACAGCTCGCTCCTACACTGAATGCCTCTGCCTGAAAAAAGAAAAAAGATTGACACACATTCGTTTTTTGTGTACAATAGCCGAAAACTTGGAACAGCATCAAGGTAACCCAAGAGAATGGCTTCAGCAGAAAAATCACCGAACAAAACACCGCTTCTCGAAATTTCAGGTTTAAAGACAATCTTCCCGACAGACGACGGTATTGTAAACGCCGTGAACGATGTTAGTTTCTCTATTGCGCGCGGCCAGACTGTCGGTGTCGTCGGTGAGAGCGGATGTGGGAAAAGTATTACCGGTCTCTCAATGCTTCAACTCGTCCCATCACCCGGACGCATTGAAGCCGGTGAGATATTGTTTCATCGTAACGGCGACGATGATCCCTTGGATATCGCACAAGTGTCCCCGAAGAGCGAATTGATGCGCCAAATCCGTGGCAACGAAATTGCAATCATCTTCCAAGAACCGATGACCTCCCTGAATCCCGTCTATACTGTTGGCAACCAAATCGCCGAAGCCGTCATGTTACACGAACAGGTAGATAAAAAAATCGCACGCGAACGCGCAATCGAGATGATTGCACGGGTCGGTATACCTGCCCCTGCACAACGCGTTGATGAATACCCACACCAACTGTCCGGCGGCATGCGCCAACGCATCATGATTGCGATGGCACTTTGCTGCTCACCTACGTTGCTCATCGCCGACGAACCGACAACCGCCCTTGATGTCACTATCCAAGCACAGGTCCTCGGACTCATGCAAGAACTCCAAGCAGAGATGGGAATGGCAATCATGCTCATCACACACGACCTCGGCGTTATCGCTGATCTCGCTGATGAAGTCGTCGTGATGTACTCAGGGCGGGTCGTCGAACGAGGCACGGTTGATGACATCTTCTATAATCCGCTGCATCCCTATACACAAGGTTTGTTGAAATCCATACCCGTCCTTGGAAGGACACCACAAAAAACATTGCCGTCTATACCCGGAACAGTGCCGCATCCGCTAACACTACCCAAAGGGTGTTCATTCGCGCCCCGGTGTCCAGAACGGATGATAGCATGCGACGAGATGCCAGAGCTCATTGGTGTCAACGGAAAAGCGGAGGATGGTTGTCACGTCGTCCGATGTTGGCTCCATACAGATTCAGACAGGGCTATTTAGTTTTCGGTTCCTATATTGGTTTTGATTCACATAAGTTAACGTTTGGACGCAAGATCGCGAGCACAGCTCGCTCCTACAGAAGAAAAATGTTCACATAAATAAACTTATCTCTTAAAACTAAATGACTCTACAGATTCAGAAGGTTAAGGTTTCTTAAAAATGACAAAACTGCTCGAGGTGAACGACCTCCGAAAATACTTCCCAATCCAGAAAGGTATCTTCCAACGCACTGTCGGCTATGTCAAAGCGGTTGACGGTGTCAGTTTTGACGTGCAACGCGGCGAAACACTCGGTCTCGTCGGTGAAAGTGGATGCGGAAAAACGACAGCCGGGCGCTGCATACTCCGATTAATTCCGCCGACAAGTGGCAGTTTTATTTTCGGTGAGGAAGCGGTAGACTTGGCGAAGTTGTCCCATCAAGAACTTCGTCCCTTCCGCAGACGCATCCAGATGATCTTCCAAGACCCACACGCATCGTTGAATCCACGGATGACGGTCGGGGATATTGTCGGGGAGCCGATGCGTGTCAATCGCACTGAAACTGGGAGCGCGCTGCAAGATAGGATCGTTGAACTCCTTGAGTCTGTAGGCCTCAGATCGCAGGATACACGGCGTTACCCACACGCTTTCAGCGGCGGACAACGCCAGCGTATCGGTATTGCGCGGGCGTTAGCACTCCAACCCGAACTCATCGTCGCAGATGAGCCGGTCTCGGCACTCGATGTCTCGGTGCAAGCGCAAATCCTGAACCTATTGGCGGAACTCCGAGAAAAGTTCCAACTCTCGTACATCTTCATCGCTCACGATCTAAGCGTTGTGGAACACATTAGCGACCGTGTTGCAGTCATGTATCTCGGCAAAATTGTGGAGATTAGCGATGCCGAAACCCTGTATCAATCACCGAAGCATCCTTATACAGAGGCGTTAATTTCTGCCGTCCCACTCCCGGATCCGAGTGCGCAGCGCAAACGTGAACATATCCGACTCGAAGGGGATGTCCCCGACCCATCTCAGCCGCCGAGTGGCTGCTATTTCCATCCACGGTGCCGTTACGCGACGGATATATGTAAACAAGAAACGCCGGAACTCCGTCAGGTAAAAGAAGGGGTTCAGGTGGCATGTCACCACAGTGATACATTGGAACTACAAGGAGTGTAGTGATGTCAGGCGAAAAAATATCTGCAGATCAACGCTCGGCATGTAGAAAGCGGCTGGAACAATTGTGGAAAAAGCGGATGATGGACGAAGGATTGCTCCAGCGGGCATGGCAGACGGCATATCAAGTCGCTACGCTGCTTTATGAAGCATTTGGTGCGACGCAAGTCGTCGTCTTCGGTTCACTCACAGAACCCATGTCGTTCACGAAGGAATCGGATATCGACATCGCAGTGTCGGGACTCTCTGATGATGATTACGATAAGGCGCGGAATGCAATATGGGACCTCAAGTCGGGGTTCAAAATAGACATCATTAACTTCGACAGGTCGGAAGGGGTCTTTAGAGAACGCGTCAAACACCAAGCGATCCCTATCGAAAAGGGAGTACCACCGGTGTTGTGGCAGACGCTTTATGAACATCTGCAACGCCAGGTTTTCCCCGAAAACCCTGGAGAGATTTACGAAATGAACCGAAAAAGACTCACACAACGCATCAATGATGAACTTACTGCAATAAATGAAACGCTCGCAAGGATCCACAGAGGGTTGGACAACATTGAGGTGGTTCCAATTGAATTCAGAGAATTCATTGAAAATACGATCGCTACAGACCTCGCCGATGTCTATAAGGGTATAGAGCGAATTTTTGAGCGGATTGCCCGTGAGGTGGATACACACGTCCCGACCGGGGCGGAATGGCATAAAAATCTGCTTGCACAGATGGCAGCACAACGACCCGAACGCGTACCTGTGATTTCCGAGCAAACGTTTCTCAGATTAGAGGCACTTTTGAGCTTCCGACACGTCGTCAATAACATCTACGGCGAAAAACTAATTTACGAAAAAACAGAACCCCACGCGAAATCCATTGAAGCACTCTTTGCAAACGTCTCTCAAGACCTAAGGACGTTCACCAATTCTCTCGTAAGACATGAGGAGGACGCTTGAGATGCTTAAGCCAATAGAAACTTTCCAAACCGCTCTGAATGTCATAAAGCAGCTCCATTCCCCCCTGAGAAGGGGGGCAAGGGGGGTTAGGAACTCTTATTTCCTTAAATCACCCCTCATCTTCCTAATTTTCATCCTTGGATGTTCAGGCAGCCAGATAGAAGATACCTCCGACTTTCCGCGTGGGCTTGAAGCGAAAGAGGCACCGATGTGGGCAAAACAGGTTGCCGAAGGTAAACTTCCGCCCCTTTCAGAACGACTCCCAGAAAACCCGCTTGTCGCCAAAACGGACTTCGACGGCTATGAGCAACCCGGTCCTTATGGCGGGACGTGGCACCGGTTCCACACACATCCAGATTTAGGGACGTGGAAGATGACAGCAGGCTATGCCCCGCTCATCCGCTGGAAATTCGATGCTTCTGGTCTGGAACCCGGTCTTGCCGAATCTTGGGAGTTCAATGAGGATGGCAGTGTGTTGACACTGCACATCCGCAAAGGGGTTAAATGGTCAGACGGACATCCCTACACTTCAGCCTCGTTCGCTTTTTGGTATGATCTCTGCCTTGACGACCGGTATAAATACAGTCCGCCGGTTTGGTGTAAGGTAAACGGCATCCCGATGGAAGTTGAGACCCCTGATGACCACACAATCGTGATGAAATTCGCAGGTCCTAACTGGCTTGTCCCGCTCTGGTTGGCGACAGGATTTTGGTGGTGTAATCAATACAATATTCCTCAGCACTATATGAAGCAGTTTCACCCAAATAACAACCCAGAATATAAGGATTTCATTCAATTCGAGAAGGAAGACATCCCACACCAAAATCCGGAACGTCCGACGTTGTGGCCCTGGCGGGTAATAAAGTATGAAAAGGGAGGGTTCCGTGTTGAATTGGAACGCAACCCTTACTATTACGTTGTTGACACGCTCGGCAGGCAACTTCCCTACATTGATAACGTCAAGACGAGTTTGGTACCCGAACCGCAAGTCCGCGTTCTCAAAATCCTCGCTGGAGAGATTGACTGCCAATACCGCGGGATGGAACTCCGGGATTTGGCACTTTATCTGAAGGGGCAAGAGAAGGGTAACTATAAGGTACGTCGGTGGAAAAGTACGGCAGGGGCGCAACCCGCTATTTTGATTAACTGGACAGCACCCGACCCCGAATTAAGAAAACTCATCCGGGATCAACGGTTCCGAAAAGCACTTGCTTACGGCATCGACCGCGTGAAGTGTAACGAAATCGCATGGCGCGGTTTGTTGGAGCCGCAAGCAGCGACCGTGAGCCAAGAGGGATGGCACTTCGCCGATGAAGACGGGCAAACCCTCTTTGAGGAATGGAAACGTGCTGACGCTGATTTCGATATTGACGCTGGAAACCGCCTCCTTGATGACATGGGACTTACAGCACGGGACAAAGACGGTTATCGGCTACGTCCAGACGGTGAGCGGATTGAGATACTCATGGATGTTCCAAGCTCTAACCTTAACAGCCAGGAAAACGACATTGGACTCATCATTCAAGAGGGATGGGAGCAACTCGGTTTAAAAACGCTGCTCTATACACCGCCGGGCGCCGAATTGAGCCTACGACGCACACTCGGAAAATTCACAATCAGTATGCACGGTGAAGCGGAAATGGACCTCTTCACTTATCCCGATTGGGTGTTTCCAACGCTCCCGAAGTACTGGCACCCGAAAGTCGGAAAATGGTACGAAACGGGTGGTGAAAAGGGTGAACCCCCCACGGGACCACTAAAGAAACTGCTTGACCTATACGATGAGATTAAGCGGGAACCCGACGCAAAACAACGGCACCAATACGTCCGAGATGCCGTCAGAATTCACATTGACGAGGGACCGTTTCACCTCGGTTCCGCCGCACGCTCGCCATCGCTCTTAGTCGTGGCGAACCATTTTCACAATGTTCCAAACGACGGTATACTGGGTCCCTGGGCAATTGTCACTCCCGCAACCAGCTATCCCGAACAGTGTTGGATGGATAAGGAATAGCGGACCGCGGACCGAGAATCGCGAACCGCGGACCGAGAATCGCAAAACGCAAAACGTGAATGGCGAACAGCGAATAGCGAATAGCGAACCGTGAATCGCAAAACGTGAACCGAGAATAGCGAATAGCGAATCGCAAAACGCAAAACGTGAATGGCGGACCGCGAACCGAGAATAGCGAATAGCGAAACGCGGATCGCGAATAGCGAATAGCGAACAAAAAGGAGACAGACCGATAATTACCTATATTATTCGCCGATGTTTGATCGCAATTCCGACGCTCTTGGCGATTTCTATCATCTCTTTTATCATCATTCAGCTGCCGCAAGGCGACTACCTCGACCGCGAAATTCAACGGTTAGAAGAGGAATTCGGCGATAGCAGTTCACTGGCACAAGTAGAAGAATTGCGGGAACGCTATGGATTGAACGACCCGCTCTGGAAACGTTACCTCATCTGGATAGGCGGCTTTGTCCGTGGGGACTTCGGTGAATCTTTCGAGTATAAACGAGAAGTCCATGAACTGATTTGGGATAGAATCGTCTTCACGCTGATTATCTCTATCGGGTCGCTGATCTTCACTTATGTGCTTGCTATCCCCCTCGGTGTCTATTCCGCAACGCATCAATATCAATGGTCAGACAATTTTCTGACCTTCCTTAGCTTTGTCGGGATGTCAATACCGGCGTTTCTCTTAGCATTATCGCTAATGGTATTTGCGTTTGACATTTTCGGCATTCCGCTCTTTGGACTCTTTTCAGCCTACTACGAAGGCGCGCCGTGGACGTGGGGCAAGTTGGGTGATCTGCTGACCCACCTCTGGATTCCTGTCATTGTTGTTGGGATTAACGGAACCGCCAGTTTGATGCGCATCATGCGTGGCAACCTACTTGACGTTTTGGGACAACCCTTCGTCCAAACCGCACGGGCGAAGGGGCTTAAAGAGGTCGTGGTGGTGAGCAAGCATGCGGTACGGATCGCAATTAACCCGCTCATCAGTATTTTAGGGATGAGTCTACCGGGTATCCTCTCGGGTTCAGCCATCGTCTCGATTGTGCTGGGTTTGCCGACAGTCGGTCCGATTCTCTTACGAAGTCTACTGAACGAAGACATCTATCTTGCGGGGACGCTCATTATGATGCTGAGTCTTCTTTTGGTTATTGGTAATTTAATCGCAGATATTGCCCTCGCGTGGGTAGATCCGAGGATACGTTATGAATGATTTTTTAGCGGACCGCGAATCGCGAATAGCGGACCGCGAACCGCGAACCGCGAATCGCAAACCGATAACCGCGAATAGCGAAACGCAGACCGATAACCGAGAACCGCAAAACACAGAAAGAACCACGGTCTCCTAACAGGCTAGGGGACAGCGAATAGCAAAGAGCGAAAACCGAAAATCGCGAACCGCGGACCGCGGTACGCGAAAAGCGGTACGCGAATAACGAATATATGAAAACTACAATTGAGACAGCAGAAGGGATTGAGGGTGCAGACGACTCTTATACAGATGGGGGTCAACTGAGCTACCGCCAGTTGATATGGCGGCGGTTTCGCAAAAATCGGATGGGGATCATCGCGGGTGTCATCCTAATCATCTTCTATCTCCTTGCCATCGGTGCCGACTTCTTCGCACCGTATCACTACAGCGAAATCAACATGCGGCTCCGCCACGTCCCACCGCAACGTCTCCATTTCTCACTCCAAGATGGATTCTATGTCCACGCCCTAAAATCGGTGCGTAACCCAGAAAGTCTTGAGTTAGAATTCACCAGAGATATGTCCGAAAAGGTCCCCGCCGAATTCTTTTTTAAGGATGCTGAGGGCAGAAGGCACCTGTTCAGTTCTGCCGGTCCCATGTTCCTGTTAGGCACCGATCGGATGGGCCGCGATCTGCTCTCGCGAATCATGTATGGGGCGCGTGTGTCAATGACGCTCGGTTTAGTCGGCGTGTTTTTGAGCATCATTCTCGGCTCTATCCTCGGCACGATCTCCGGTTACTACGGCGGTTGGATAGACAACCTGATCCAACGGATTATTGAAATTCTTTCGGCATTCCCGGACATCCCGCTATGGATGGCACTCGGTGCCGCATTACCTCCGGGCTGGTCAAGCATCCAAATTTACTTCGGGATTACGATTATCTTATCGATTATCCGATGGGGAGGGTTGGCACGGCAGGTGCGTGGAAAGGTTTTGGCATATCGGGAGAGCGATTTCGTGATGGCGGCGCGTGCTGCTGGCGCCGGACAATGGCACATTATCACGAAACACCTGCTGCCCGGCTGCTACAGCCATATCATCGTCATTGCCACGCTCGCGATTCCAGGCATGATCTTGGGGGAAACTGCGCTGAGCTTCTTAGGCTTGGGTATCCGACCCCCGATGACGAGTTGGGGTGTTCTGCTCGAAGAGGCACAGCGTGTCACCGTTCTACTCCACTATCCGTGGCTCATTTTTCCAGCCGTACCCGTCCTCGTCGTTGTTATCGCCTTTAACTTCTTAGGAGATGCCCTTCGCGACGCAGCGGATCCGTATTCGGATTAGTTAACAGTCACCAGTTAACAGTTAAGACGCAGGCATTACAGCACGTTTCCTCTTTGCTTTACTGACAACTGGAAACTGGCGACTGGAAACTCCTTTACAAGGAAATATACATGTCAACACACACAGATCTTGGATTCTTCGCAACAGACGTTTCATTCACAGGCAAATCCGCAATCGTAACCGGCTCCAGTCGCGGCATCGGACGCGCAATCGCAATTGAACTCGCACGTCAAGGTGCTGATGTTCTGATTAACTACAACCAAAATCGGGATGCCGCCGCATCTGTGCAACGTGAAGTGGAAGCACTCGGTAGAAAAGCCGTTATCATTCAAGCCGACATCAGCGATCTCAATGCCCACGAGAGATTGCTCAATACCGCACACGATGCCTTCGGAAAGGTAGACATTCTCATCAACAACGCTGGTATCACTCGCATCGCTGACATCCTTGAGGAGACCCCAGAGCAGTTCGACTTTATTGTTAACACCAACCTCAAAGCGACCCACTTTCTCACGCAACGCCTCGCAAACTACATGATAGCCAACGAGATACGCGGTTGCATCATCTACACCCTCTCCATTTCTGATACAATGGCATCTGACAATCGAACTGCTTACTGTATCTCAAAGGCAGGATTAGAGATGAGCATGCGCGCCTACGCCGGACGCTTGGCGGCATACGGGATTAAAGTGAACGGTATTGCTGCGGGCGTAATTGATACCGACCTCTCGCGCGTCCGCATCCCAGATTATGAGGAGGCAGCGGAGAAGGGTTACATCTTTATGGTGCGTCCTGGTGCGCCTGAAGATGTTGCGCACGCGACTCTTGCTGCGATGAAACTTTACGATACGGGGGTTGTTCTCCCTGCTGCGGGGGGTGTGATGACCCCGCTGTTGAATCTTAGGTCTATGGCGGGTTTGGATATGAATAGCTAATCGCGGACCGCGAACCGCGAATCGCGGACCGCGAACCGCGGACCGCAATACGCAGTTCGCAACAAAAGGAGAACACATGCGAGACTTCAGAAACTTGCAAGTATGGAAGAAATCTCATAATTTAACATTAGACGTGTACAAGTCCACCTCACAATTCCCGCGTACAGAAATATATGGACTGACGAGCCAAATCCGTCGTGCGTGTAGTTCGATTCCTACAAATATCGCTGAAGGTTGTGGCAGAAAAAGTCCGGCTGATTTTGCCCGGTTTCTTCAGATAGCACTCGGGTCGGCAAGCGAAACAGAATACCTGATCCTACTTACACACGACCTCAAATATCTCAATTCCGACCAATACGCTGAGTTAATAGATAGAATCAACCATATAAAAAGGATGCTGATTAATTTGCAAAAGACAGTAAAAGTGGACGGAAAATAAAAGAACGCAATGCGCGAATCGCGAACCGCAATACGCAGCCCGCAATAAAAGGAGAACACATGCGAGACTTCAGAGAGTTAATAGATAGAATCAACCCTATAAAAAGGATGCTAATCAATTTGCAAAAGACAGTAAAAGTGAACAGAGAATAATAGAACGCAATGCGCGAATCGCGGTCCGCGATACGCGGTTCGCGGACCCCTACATCACCCCAATATCCCGCAAGACCGACTTTCTGATTTTGCAGACCATCGTATATGCGGGATCAAACACGTTCCCCATATCATACTCCACCGCTTGTCCTAAAAGGATGTGTGCTGCGCGTTTCTCTAAACCGAGTTCATCCAACCACCGGAGGAGTTCCGTCGTCGCGTGTTGCACTGCCTGATCCAAGGGACGCGCGTTGCCTGCTGTGAGAATATAATCACTGTTTTCTGCGCGGGGCCAGTTGATACGCTTCCCCTTGAGGACCTCAACCGTAAATTGCACATCAAAAGAGATTTCAACACCGGTGCCGACAATTTCTCCGTCACCCTGGACGGCATGTCCATCGCCGAGGTGAAAGAGGGCACCGGAGACGAAAACTGGGAAGTAGACGGTAACACCCTCCTGAAAACCGCGATAGTCCATATTGCCGCCGTGTGTAGCGGAGGTCGCCGTTGAGATTGCTTGTCCACGCGGGGGCGCGACACCGAAACACCCGACCATCGGCTCAAGCGGGAGCGTGAGTTTACCTAACTGTGTCTCTGGGGTCATCAAGGTCGCCGTCCATTTCTCTACATCCACATGCCACTCTGCGCGTCCATTTTCCGGCATCTCGGACGCGACGTAGTCGGGGTCAAGTACATTCGGGGCAACGACCAGAGCCGTCCGCCCGATTTTTCGATTCGGGAGGACCCGATCAAAGTGGACTGCTAACGTATCCCCGGGTTCTGCGGATTCTATGTAAAAGGGACCCGTCTGTGGGTTGCCGCCTGGGGTAACTTGTGTATCCGTGGCATCGTAGCCTGCGTTATCTACGGTTGTTGTGAAAACGGTGTCCCCGCTCTCGATATGAAGCACGGGTTCATGGGCACCGATGGCTGTGTGATAGACTGTCGGTTTGAAGTGATGTGTTGCCATTTTGAAATGTGTCTCCTCTTGTTCTGTAGTATTACAGTTATATATTAAGGTGCAAGCAAGATACCATGTTTGAAAGATTTGGTCAAGATAAGATCGGGCTGATGACAGGGGCGTTTAGTTTTCCAGCAATTTACATCTGGAAGCCCGAACTTGTTCGGGAAAAGTGTGCTATCCCGAATAAATTCGGGCATCCGGAAACGGGAAGGCTTTATGTAAGTAAACTTAACTCTTAAAACTAAATGGCCCTATCAGAGCCATTCAATTGTCAAATTGTCTGAATCGCGGATTATCGCGGATTTTACGGATTACGCGGAGTTGCAGGTTTTGGTAGGTAGCAACCCTTTGGTAATTTAGGGGATTTCGGGAGAATTGAATGGCTCTGATGGCCCTATGGTCAAGGCTTGACATGTTTCCGCTTTGCATGGTAGGGTATATGATAATGTAACAAGAAGGAGACATTGATGTTATCATGTTACTCTCAGATTGGTATCTCGCAAGACAAGAAAAGCGCATACAAGCCGCAGAAGAAGCAGCTAAAGCAGAAGGACTCGAACAAGGCATTGAACAAGGCATTGAACAAGGCATTGAACAAGGTAAAGCAGAAGTGTATCAGCAGATTGCTGAATGGAACGAACGTAGGAAAGCCGCCGAGGCGCGTGGCGAAGCCTTCACTGAGCCACCCCCCGGTATGCCACAAAATGGTTCAGAAAGATAAGGACTACAATTTATGTGTGTATTCTCTTCTGTAGGAGCGAGCTGTGCTCGCGACTTTGCAGAAAAACGTTAACTTATGTAAACGAAAACTAAATATCCCTGCAAAAAGGAGAACACAGATGGCAATGCAGAATGGAGAACACCTCGGTGCTGCCCCCACCCAAGACAGGGAACTTTACCCAGATACGGATGGTAAACCCATGGCAGTGAGTGATGATCATAGACGCGTCTTGACGCGGATACTCCGGCTCCTTGAAACCTTTTTCGCTGACAGTCCAGATGTATATGTCTCTGGAGACCTGTTGATATATTATGTGCAGGGGGACCCTCGGAAATCCGTCGCACCTGATGCGTTCGTTTCTTTCGGTATCGGTCAGAAGTCGAGACGGACATACCTCGCTTGGCAGGAGGGGAAACTCCCCGATTTCGCAATGGAGATGTCGAGTAAAAACACATACCAGACAGACTTAGGCACGAAGATGCAGCTTTACGCAAGTTTAGGGATTACCGACTATTTCTTGTGTGATATAGAGGGGTTGTATTTACCCGAACCGCTGATGGGGTTTACGTTAGTCGATGGCGTTTATGTGCCGATTGAACCGGCGGCAGATGGTGGTCTGCATTCTGCTGTGCTGGGTTTAGACTTTCATCTGCACCTTGATGATTTACGGCTTTATGACCCGGAGCGGGGTGAGTGGGTGCTGACCCCTGAAGAGGCAGCGGACGCACGCGCCGAAGCAGCAAACGCACGCGCGGAGCAGGAAGCCATAGCACGTAGGCAGGCAGATGCACGCGCTGAAGCGGCAAAGGCGGAAATTTATCGTGAGATTGCCGAATGGAACGAACGCAGAAAAGCCGCCGAGGCGCGTGGCGAACCTTTCACAGAGCCACCCCCCGGTATGCCACAAAATGGTTCGGAAAGATAAGGGTCGGGATTCGGAAATAATCAGAATCAACGGTATAAAGCCTATAAAGGCTTTACCGGGGTATGAATGCCTTATGGCATTCACCGTCCTACAGCGGACTTGCGAAAAATGACCAGGGCTATTTAGTTTTCGGTTCCTATATTGGTTTTGATTCACATAAGTTAACGTTTGGACGCAAGATCGCGAGCACAGCTCGCTCCTACAGAAGAAAAATGTTCACATAAATAAACTTATCTCTTAAAACTAAATGACTCTAAAAAATGACCCTATTTGGTTGACCTCTTCTCTGATACACGGTATGCTATATGTAACGTCAGGGAGGGTATTTTGAAAAAAGAGTACAAATTATGGAAGAGCGTGCGGGAATTTTGGCAAACCGGAAAAACGGGTTTTGTATTGTTCCTGATTTCGCTCTTCGGTATTATCTACAGCTACATGGCATTGAATTATGAAATCTCAAGAGGCTGGAACGGGCATGTATCCGTTCAGAACGTTGTAAAAGACATTTCGGCATCTATTCCGGTCGCCGGTCTGTTAGTTGGGATTATCGTAGGAGGCATTGACGCTATCATGTTATTATCAGATTGGTATCTCGCAAGACAAGAAAAACGCATACAAACTGCCGTAGAGGAAGCCGTAGCAGAAGCAGAAGCGAAAGCGAAAGCAGAAGTTTACCGTGAGATCGCAGCATGGAACGAACGCAGGAAAGCCGCCGAGGCGCGTGGCGAACCTTTCACAGAGCCACCCCCCGGTATGCCACAAAATGGTTCAGAAAGATAAGGACTACAATTTATGTGTGTATTCTCTTCTGTAGGAGCGAGCTGTGCTCGCGACTTTGCAGAAAAACGTTAACTTATGTAAACGAAAACTAAATATCCCTGCAAAAAGGAGCACACAGATGGCAAGATACAACGGGAAACACCTCGGTTCTGCCCCCACCCAAGACAGTGAACTTTACCCAGATACGGATGGTAAACCCATGGCAGTGAGTGATGATCATAGACGCGTCTTGACGCGGATACTCCGGCTCCTTGAAACCTTTTTCGCTGACAGTCCAGATGTATATGTCTCTGGCGACCTGTTGATATATTATGTGCAGGGGGACCCTCGGAAATCCGTCGCACCTGATGCGTTCGTCTCTTTCGGGATAGGTCAGAAGTCGAGACGGACATATCTCGCATGGCAGGAGGGGAAACTCCCCGATTTCGCAATGGAGATGTCGAGTAAAAACACATACCAAACAGACTTAGGCACGAAGATGCAGCTTTACGCAAGTTTAGGGATTACCGACTATTTCTTGTGTGATATAGAGGGGTTGTCTTTACCGGAACCGCTGATGGGGTTTACGTTAGTCGATGGCGTTTATGAACCGATTGCCCCTTCGGCAGACGGCAGTTTGCATTCTGCTGTGCTGGGTTTAGACTTTCATCTGCACCTTGATGATTTAGGACTTTATGACCCGGAGCGGGGTGAATGGGTGCTGACCCCTGAAGCGGCAGCGGACGCACGCGCAGCGCAGGCAGCAGCACGGGCAGCGGCAGCAGAGGCGGAAGCCGCAGAACTCCGGGCAGAACTCGCCCGCTTGCGGGGCAATCTCTAATCTTTTTTTAACTTGATTTTCCTTTGGTCATCGCGTATAATTTTCATAGGACTTAGGCAATTTCTTCTAACTTGGAAGAAAAAAGGAAATAGCCCTGATGTCCTTGCTGTAAGAGTTACAAAGAACGCAAAACGTAACGTTCAGATAGGAATTCGTAACCTTTGGAGAGAAATACGGGATCTAAAAAGAAATCGGGATTGAAACCCCTCCTACAAGAAATGTGGGAAAGATTTACAATCCCGAAACAAAAGGCATAAAACGGGTTTGTAGTTCCGATGTCCTGGGCACGACGCTAAACTGCCCCGTCTATACTAAGGTAGACGGTAAACTCCACTTAGATTCAAACTAAAAAACTGGTTGCCTAGATACCATGCGTGTAAAGCGCGGAACTGGGCACCGTAGCAGTGGAGATAGGGAACTCCACTGCTACACTACTTGAGAAGGATTGTAGGAGGGCTTTGTAAGCCCGAATATTAGGGAGGTCGGGGTTAGAAACCTCTCCTACAAAGATGCCCCGTCTATGCTAAGGTAGAAGATATGGGAAGGTAGGGTTGGAAACCCTGTTAACTTAAATTCAAACTAACTAATTATCGGTGTTGAAACTTTTGACGCGCGAAACGCGCCAAACTAACATTTTGAAAAAAAATGACGGAAAACTACAATTTTTTCAAAAAAAAACAGAAAAAAACGTAATTTCATGTTTTTTTTCTAATTTTTTTCATTTTTTTTGTATTTTAACTTGACAAAATGCGTTAAATGTAATATACTTAACAACAACAAGAGTTGCAAAGCTCATTTTTCAGACAATTTTCGCCAGTGAGGTTTCTTGCTATGCGTCAATTAGAATCCAAGACGCATCCTCAGTGTAGGTGAAGTATCCTTAAATAATGGCAAGAGGCATCGGGAGACAGCCCTTTACAGACACTTGTTCGCAAAACAAACGTCGGACACTGGGGCAAACTCGACCTCTGGCAAAAGTTTGGAAATGGGCAACGCTGTATACAAATAGGCAGCGTTAGAAAACAACTCGTTCCCGCTGCACTTTACGCAGCACAAGGTTAGGTTCAAAAAAGAATAGATTTTTATCTCTATAGAGATTCTGTTCTTATGTTTTGTTTTTGTTTGAGACATCGAAGGGTCATTGGGAAATGCCCAAAACTTCGATACTTGTTTTATGTTTTACTTTAGGAGGAAAATTACGAATGTTGTCAAATAAATTGACATTTTCCTTAGCTTTAGTTGTAATGTTGGCTGCGGCACTCGCCTTCACTGGGATTGCCGATGCCCAAGATGTTGATGTTTGGAGTGCCGATACTACGTTCGCTGACAATGCTTTTGTCGTTGTTGCCAAGGATGAGGCGTCTGTCGTGGCAAATAATGCGACTGATGACGGAGTTCTTGAACCTCCAGCGGATGTTGTACAAAACACCCTGCTGCCCGACCTTGCACATTTTTTCAATACAGATGTGGACATCTTCGGCGGCACACTTGAGGTGTTAGTGAAGGATCGCATCGAGTTAATTGGCACTGCTCCAAACACCGCCCAGGTCGGCCCCATGTACGAGTGGAATGATATTGTTGTAACGGAGATTATGTGGGGACACGATCAAACCCCTGCTGATCCCGCTGATCCTGGCGCGCCAGCAGATCGTACTACGCAAGGTCCGCATAACAGTGAGGACCCCGCGAATAAGCAGTGGGTTGAACTTTACAACAACGCCGGCATGGCTATTTCGCATGTTCAGGCTAATAGAACAGTTATTCTCCGTTTCATTCCGGATCAGTACATAACCAATGATATGTACACTGCTTGGAATGACGCTGATAGTGACGGAGTAGTGGGTGATGGTGAAGTTGGTGGTGCAACCAATCCTCCATCTATGACGGTGTTATCTGAATTACCAGATGCATCTGACACTGCTTACTACTTCTATAAAGTTGTTGACCGTGTGAGCAATGTGAAGTTTGCGCGTTGGGCACTGCCGGGAAGTGGTGGAAACACCCAGGTCAATGCGAATTTCCCAGCTACAGATAGCCTTGAATCGGCGTATCGGAAAGCTGAACTTGCTGCGGATCGGCAGTCGTATAAAGAGAATGATGATGGCGTTGCCAGTTTTGAAGTCGGTGATGAGGCAAAGGGATGGCTTCAGTCTATCCGCCGTAAGAACATCCGCGGTCCCTATGTCGCCACACCCGGTTCTTCGCATGTGTATGAAGAGTTGGCTGTAACCGGCGATACAAAAACGGTGGTTCCTTCCGACAGGATTGTTATCAACGAATTCCGCAACGATCCTTCTGATGCCAACCTTGATTGGATTGAACTTCACAACCGCTCTGATGCGGAAATCAATGTGAACGATTGGCAGATTAGTTTCGTCACGGGCGCGTATATGCAGACGAAGAATGCCAGTACGCAAGCTGCGCATTATGATCGTACAGTTCGTGCCACTGACTACTTCGATTTACCCGATCGGAAGATTCCAGCGGGTGGTTATCTGCTGATTGTCAACCGTCAACCGCATGATACACCGCTTGGTGCGACGGGTTCACCGCTCGCCGGTGCTGGTCAAGATGGCAAAGGTGGCGATGGCGCGAAACACCAGTATCACGTTGATGCAGGCTTGAATTTGCCAAATGTCAACCACTATCTGATTGTCCTGCGTAGCAAGAAACCCGATTTCAAAAACGGGGATTCTGAAGATGCCTACATTGAGGACATGGCAGGGAGAGCGTGGGACAAGGATGGTAAGTCAGTAGCTGCTTTCCATGACACCGCTACTTTCCGGTTCAACACGGCTGTCTGGCCCCTGAAGGGCTGGAGTGCACTGGGTGCTGGTGACGTGGAAAGGTATGATGGTATCAACGGATTTGCAGACACCGGTAAATCTTTTGCGCGTGTCGATTACGGCAAAGCGTGGTTCCATAAAGATGCTTGGGCAGCTCACGGCGAAATGGACGGTGTCGGTTATGACCGGAACGTGAACCTCGGCACATCCCCCGGTACACCCGGCTATGCGAATACTGCTATCGGTAAATTGGTTGACATCAAACACGGTGAAGTCACAATCAGTGAGATTATGTACGATGCGGGTCCGAGACTCGACCTCGTGCAGTGGATTGAACTCTATAACAGTTCTCCGAGCGAAACGATTAACTTGGACGGCTGGAAATTAGAGATTCGCAACAAAGATGACGACGATGTCCGGATTTCGCCGGTGGATGCGGTTGTGCCGTTCAGAAACGCACCGCAAATTCTACCGAATCGGACGCTCCTTATCGTCTCTGCTGCAGGTCCGAACAACGTCGGTAACGACAACCACGTCTACAACCTGTCTGTTGAAAACAAGGATGATTTACGCCTTCGTGTTCGTAGGGATGTGCTGTTGAGTGAGGCAGGCTTCTATATCCGTCTCATAGATAAAGAGGGCGATCCCGTAGATCACGCCGGTAACCTTTCCACGAGCCGGCAGGCACCGAGAGTCCTCTGGAAACTTCCAGAGGGGATAGACAATCTTACGGAATCCCGCATGTCGATGCGGCGTCTGTATGGTGTTCCTGCGGTAGATATTGGAAGACTTGAATGGGGAGCTGCTGGCGGAACAGATGAGGCGGAAGATGGTCTGGGTCCCGTCGCAATCGGTGAACGCGGATCAAAGCGGATGAAAACCGTTGATCTAACGGCTGATGCCACGGTTATGACACCCGGCTGGGTGCTGAGTGATCTCCACGGCACGACGCATTACGGACATCCGAATGACTTCGGAAATCCGGGGTATCGTCGAGGTGGTGCGCTGCCTGTTGAACTTGCGAGTTTCCGTCCGGTTCGCGACGCAGCCACTGGACACGTTGTGATCCGTTGGGCAACCGAGTCTGAGTTGAACAATGCTGGATTCAATATCCTGCGTTCTGAAACCAAGACGGGTAAGTTCAAGGTCGTCAACGTCAGAGGTATCGTTCCTGGACATGGCACGACGAGTGAAAAACATGTCTACGAATGGAAAGACACCACTGCGAAACCCAACGTCGTTTACTACTACCAGATAGAGGATGTCTCTCTTAACGGCAACCGCACGGTCTTGGCAACCACGCACCTGCGCGGCAATGTCACGGCAGCGGGTAAAGTTACGACAACGTGGGGCGACTTGAAGCATCAAAAGTAATTTGGACCTACATTTTTATGTAGGGACATTCAGAGGTTATTTCAGGGATACAATCTATTTGAACTAACCTACCAACCAGTAAAGGCGGTGTATCCCTACACCGCCTTTATTGTTTCTATAAGTTGATAGTTGTTAGTTAAGAGTTTACCCCTCAAAGGAAACCGTCTTAACCAATAACTAACAACCCTAAGCGAATAAAGCACTGATAAAAATATTTATATCATATAGCAGTTTGTCATTAGCACGCGAACCGCGAACTGCTAATCGCGAACTGCTAAAACATACGGAACTGCTTTCTTTAGAGGTTGGGTTTACAACCCTTTTACACATCGAAGAATTGAGATTACAATAGAAAATTCGGGGTTATACACCCCTCCTACAGAGAAATGGAGAAGGTATTTCTTATGAAAAATTTAATGACAACGCAGAAATTTGTTTTCGGTCTATTAGCGGCATTTGTGCTGGCGTTTGGTGTGCAAGGTGTTGCGGATGCAGCACTGACTATAAGCAGCACCGCAGATAATACTGTCGGTACTGACGATATTCCAATTGTATATAGTGCTGATGGGACAGAGGATCGTTCTTTCACCATTTCGGTCAGCGGTGCTGAAGATGGGGATACGATTACAATCACTGCCACCACCTTATCCGGTTTAGCTACGACTAATCCCATAACTATAGCAGCAAATGCACTTGGTGAGGAGGGCGGGGTTTCTGGTGGAGTTATCACCTTTGATGCCCCAAATAGTGACGATAATAATGATGATACTATCGATCCTGGTGAAGGTGAAAGTGAAACTTGGACATGGAATTCATCAATTACAGTAAGATTCTCGACTGTTGGCTACGGACTACACACAGTGACGGTAAGTGGCGTTGATCAGGACGATGACAACCCGGCTGACTTAACAGTCAATGGGTACGTAATGCTAATCACAAGTAGTGCTACGGTTCAGAATTTTGAAATTACGGATATAACCGACACGCCTGTGCTAACTAATCGTGTGGACAGCAGTATTGCTGTAACTGTAGGTCTAAACAACTGGACTAAGGTGGATCTTTCAGTAAGTGGTGGAAAACTCTACCCCACTGGTGCATATTTGAAAGGTTCAAGGCTTTCTCCGGCTTCTACTGTCAGTACCAGTGGCCTTACAAGTGTTTCTGTGTTCACAAATCAGGGAGGTACCACTGGTGCCATAGAAAGTGTGACCGTCCGACCAAATGTTGGCAGCACTGCTAAAGTGACTGCAAGAATCCCTGGTTCCAGAAATTCAGCAGCGACGCATATTGTTACCTATTTCTACAATAACCCTGCAGTGGAAAAGGTATCAGGAGACAATCAGTTTGGACCTATCAACCAGGGGGTCACCTATGCTACCTGGAGGCCACTTCGACAGCCGCTTGTTATCCGTGTCGTGGATGGAGCTGGAAGCAATAAAGGGGTCAGTGAGCAGTGGGTTCAGTTTTCGACAGGTACGGTTAGTCCGCCAGATGCAAGTAGCGCGCGCTTTAGGGGTGCCCGTGGGAGCGTCTGGGCTGGAGCTGACGGTATTTTAGCTGCTACCGAGAATAATATAGCACCTTTAATAGTAAAAACCGATTCCAGTGGTCGTGCCAGAGTTGAAGTGTTACCAGGGACTGCCGCTGCCTCATACGATATAAACTACGAATTATTTGAGCAGACCGCTCCTGGGACTCCACCCAGTCAAAGGGGGGGAAACGTCCTTCCTGCAAGTAGTAACAGTCCGGGGCAGCCTGATGACGATTTCATGGCCACCGCAATTCAATCAAGCACTGACGCTAGCACTGCCGTAATTGATAAACCCGCCTCAACCCAAACCCCACAGACACGTATCACATATAATGACTCGATGATGACAGTGAATGTCGACACCAGCAGTACTAATACGACTGACTTGGGAAATGTTCTCGTCAATTTCACTGTTACCGGTGGGCAGATCACACTGACTCCAGGTAGTAACTACCGGACATCGCTTTCCACAGTCACTAGTCCTGCTACTGGTACTGACGAAGAAGGTGGTAATGCCACTGTATACGTCAAACTCAGCGGAAGTTCGGCTGCCATAGTTACAGCACAAATTGATGGGAATCATGAGGATAATGGCAGACATAAGGTTACCTATTTCTACAATTACCCTTATGTAGATTATGTGTCTGGCGACAATCAGTTCGGTGCTATTGGTGGAAGGCTGGAAGATCCGCTTGTGGTTCGTGTGCTGGACGGGCCAAGCGGCAGGCCTGTTCCTGAGCAGGTTGTTAAGTTTACTGTGGCAGCACCATCTAACACCAGTCCGTCTACTACAACAGTAGCAGGGGCGGACGATGCCACTACGCTACGAACGTTTATTCCTGTGCCCGGCACGACTGTATTTGTGACAACAGCAGGTGGAAATATCTTGCACACCACCGATGTAGATACTGATTCACGACCCGACGGTAGTAGTTTTGAGAAAGTAGCTACATCCTTAGTTCCTGATCCCGACGCGCCGATATTTGTCCAAACAGACTCCAGCGGTGAGGCAAGAGTGCATCTTAGGTTAGGTAATGGTGATAATCCAGGCACCACTCTCGCTACTAATCCGGCAACGGTCGGTGCCGATGGAACAATTACTTACAACCATATAGAGCTCACTACCCTTGAACACACAGTCACGGCTACAACGCCGATTGGAACCCCCGGGGTAGGTGTAACATTTAATGCCAAAGCCTTGGATGATGCGAGAACAGCACTGTTAGAAATAGTATCAGGGGATGGACAGGAGGCGGGATCAAATCGACCTCTTCCTGAACCCTTAGTTGTTCGCACGAGAACTGTGCGCGGCTTTCTGATCGCGGGTACGCGGCTGGAGTTCAGAACGGTGGATGGGACGCTCAAACAGGACGAGGTGCATGGAACGCCTCTTATCAGTACTCGCGGTGGTGGTAATAGGATAGTGGTCGAGACGCGAGCTGATGGCGAGGCTTCGGTTATTTACAACGTAGGTGGACTTCAAGCGGCCAGAACTATCGACGTGAGGGTTGTCAGTACGGTGACCTCGGAGGAATATGATTTTGAGATTAATCAGGTGCAATTCGGAGTCAACGGTGGCACGGGCAGTGGCACACCCGGTTCCGGCACACCCGGCACCGGTACGCCTCGAACATTCACGCCATCTCTCTCAATTTCCATAAGTCCTCCGAGTGGTGCTACAGGTGAAACAGGGACACTGACGGTCACCGCCCGTGATGAAACCAACCAACCCGTGTCAACTTCAGTCACCCTGAGTGCGTCCGGTGTCACCCTTCCACCTACCGTTACAAGTGGACAGGCGACCCCCTTCACCTTCCCGAGTGCCACCACGACTGTCACTGCGGGTGCAACGAACTATACGTCAGCCACAAATCAGATTGTTGTCACACAAGCTACCCCAGGGACAGGGCCAGGTACCACCCCCACTACCCAAATAGCCTCGACGCTCGCGATTGTCAGTGGGAACTCACAGGTCGTCAAGACGAATCAGGCACTGGCACCGTTTGTTGTTGAAGTGAAAGACCAGTCGGGTGAAGCGATGTCTGGTGTGGAGGTCTTATTCCAAGCTGTAGGTGGTGGCACGCTCTCAAGTCCCACAGTCACGACCGGCACCGATGGCCAAGCGAGTACAACGCTCACCTTGCCGACGACACAGCGGGATTTCGCCACCTATACAGTTTACGCCACCGTTATTGGTGTTGAAGGCTTACGACAACAGTTCACCCTCATTGCTCGGAAGCCTGTGCTATCACGACTCGTCGCCCGCGAGGGGAACCCGCAAACGGCGTATGTCGGCGAACGGCTCGCTGACCCGCTCGAGGTCCAAGTCTTAGACACAGATGGCGATCCGGTCGCGGGGGTCCAGGTCACGTTCACCGTCCTTTCGGAGGAGAGCACTGGAACGGCGACACCCCTCACACAAAGTGATGAGAGTGATACCAGCGGCTACGCAGGAGCGCAGATTACACCCACGGGTGCCGGTGTTATTCAGATTCAAGCGAGTGTTATTGATCTGCCCACTGTGCAGCTCAGCCTCACTGCATCGCTACCACCCTCGCAGCTTGTGAAGGTCTCCGGTGATGATCAAAACAGCGGTCCCGGTAAAGCACTCACAGATCCGCTCGTCGTTGAAGTACAAGATACCAACGGTAATCCCGTTGCTGGGATTTCGGTGTCGTTTAGCGTTACATCCGGTGGCGGACGGATCTCGGCGAGAAGTGCCGTAACCGATACCTCTGGGCGTGCACAGACGACGCTAACGCTTGGGGATGGACGCGGTGAGAACACGGTTGAAGCAAACGCTGCTGGCATCTCTACTTCGGTGACCTTCGCGGCTATTTCTGGGGCGCAGGTGCGTGTGGGTGCAGCACAACGACCACCCCTCTACTGGATAGACACAGAAGCCGGCACGCTCCAGCGGCTTGTGGATGCCAGAGTCGAGAGCATCGCACGGAGTATCAAGAATGCGACGCACCTTGTTGTGGATGACACAGGCGGCAAGATCTACTGGACAGCGCAACCTCAGAAGAACGCCGGTAGAATTTGGCGTGCGAATCTCGACGGTACAAACCCTGAAAAGATCAGAGACATTACGAGTACGCTGATGGGGCTGGCACTGGATGCATCGGGTGGCACACTCTATTGGACGAACTCCCGTGGCAGAATCCAGAGCATGTCTACATCCGGTGGTAAGATTACCAATGTTCGCCAAAACCTCCCGAAACCGACAGTGATTGCCTTTGCAAGTGGCGTGCTGTATTGGGGCGAAGCCGGCGGTAAAGTGCGGCGTATGAGCCTCACCGGCAACCAGCAGGTATCCAACATCGCTACCAACGCGGGTGAACCGATCGGGATCACTACCGGTAAGGGTAAGGTGTATTGGACGGAGAAGACGAGTCAGAAAGCCGGCAGAATTCGCCGTGCCAACCTCAACGGCTCCAAAGTCCAAAACGTCAAGAGCTTATCAAGCATCCCGATGGGGATTGCTGTTGACGCGGATAATAATAAAATCTACTGGACGAACTCCCGTGGTCGAATCCAACGTTCAAACCTCGTCGGTGGTAAGATCCAGAACGTCGTCACAGACTTAGTGTCACCCGGCATCCTCGCGATTGGGACAGCACAGATAACGGATGCAGAGACTCTTGTCAGACAGCCGACACAGGAAACGCAGCAGACGACTTACTCGAAGTACGACATCAACCGAGACGGTGCGGTGAACAACGCTGATTCACGCATCGTCGGAAACGCTCTCGGACAGAGCGGTAACAGCATAAAGAACGCGCGTACGGATGTCAACAAAGATGGAACGGTCGATGTTGTCGATCTCATGCTCGTCGTTGAGAATGCCGATGACGCTGCCGCTGCACCTGCGATTGATATCGATGTGAAGGCGTTGGATATCGATTTCGATCGGGTTCAAGAGCAAATTGAGATGCTGCTTGCATCGGGCGATATATCGGTCGAGGGGCAGCGTGTGTTGATGTTCCTCCAACATCTGTTGGCGAACGCACGTCCGAGTGAAACGGTGTTGTTAGCGAACTATCCGAATCCGTTCAATCCGGAGACGTGGATACCGTATCACTTAGCACACAGCACAGACGTGAAGGTTCGTATCTACGATGCGCAAGGTACGTTGGTGCGTGAATTGACCCTCGGACATCAATCTGCGGGTTACTACACGTCTCGGAGTCGTGCGGCGTATTGGGATGGTCGGAATGCATTCGGTGAGCGCGTGGCGAGTGGTATCTATTTCTACCAGTTGCAGACGGACGAAATGTCGCCCCTGCGGAAGATGGTGATTTTGAAGTAGCAGAGAAGTGTCCAGTTACCAGTGTCCAGTTACCAGAGTTTCAGTTAACAACTAACAGTTCATAGTTAAGAAAAGATGCGTCCCTCTAACGCTTCCGTCTTTAACTGGCGACTGGTAACTGGCAACTGGCAACTGCGAAAGGTTTGTATCTATGCTTGGAGTTTATGATGTGGGATCAGGTCGATTATAGTAGATTCCGTAAATACTTTTACATCCTCAATCCCCCGGTAGGTGCGGAGTGTAATACAAGGAACGGATTTAGTCTCTCCCTAGACTATGGTAAACCTGAAAAATAAAAAGACACTTTTCGATGGAAACCAAGTTTCCAATTCCCCCCTGATAAGGGGGGTTAGGGGGGTTGAGTTGAATCCATAGTGTCCAATTAATTCTAAGGTTTACCATAAATCCCCCAACCGCACTGATGTGAAGTGTGAAATTAATTCTAAAATCTACTGTAAAGTCAAGAAATCCAATTTTCAAAGTTTACTCACAAGGAAGGATACTATGCGTGGTAATTCAAAAGGCAGGATTCTTGCGGCTTGCGAGATGTCTTTCAACGGCAAAAGCAACAGTGAAATTGCGGCACACTTCAAGGTCACGGATTCGACTGTCTCGCGCTGGCGGAAACACCAAATCTGGGTTGAGTTTGAAAATGAACTCGTTGCTGCGTATAAGGTGGCAGCACTTCGGAAGAACCAGGCGTCCGATGCTGAGAGCGATCCTGCCCGGTAATGGGTTGTGGATTGCGATACCACTTTCATAGTAACCCTCCTAAGACACTTAAAATTAAAAGCCGTCTAAACCCACGTCCCCCGTGGCGTTACAACGGTAATGCAGAGAAACGAAAAATGCGGATTCATAGTAACAGCAAAAAAACAACCCTTTCATAGATAGCCGACGAACCCACGTCCCACCTGACTTTATGAGGGTTTTAAAGGCGCGATTTTCAGAACGTTACTATGAATACTATGAATACTATGAATACTATGAATCCCGACACCGCTGAACCCCGGTTCATGCCATAAGGCATGAATACCGTTGATTCCCTACGGCTACTGAATGCCCCTGAAGGCATCTACCTACCTCCATTTTTGACTTGACCTATCCAACATACGTCGGTTAACATATCTTCATGCGAAATTTTCTTTGCACTCTCCTTATCCTATTTTTCTTGGTTTTCAACAGCCAGGAGCCTGCCGATGCTGAGGCAAGCGTGACGATCTCACCAATGTATATCAGCGGGCAGCCCGGTGACGAACAGCCTGTTACAATTACCGTCCGAGATACGAATGGGGATCCGGCGAGCGATATTCAGGTGTCCCTCTCGGTGAGCGACTGGACGGGATTTTTCGCCCCGACCTCAGTCGTAACAAACAGTGATGGGGTTGCTGAGAGTCTGCTGACGCTCCCAATCAGAAGCGCGACGATCTTTGTTCGCGCCAATACCAATCCGACAGCCCGCGTCGCTGTGGACATTCGGGTTACATCTATTCCGCATAGACTTGTAAAAATTTCTGGGGACAACCAGAGTGGTGCGACAAGCACACGTCTCCATTCCCCTTTTGTTGTGAGAGTGGAGGATGTTAACAATTACGCACTTCCTGGAAAATGGGTCACGTTCTCGGTCGTCTCTGGGGGTGGGCATCTCTCTATAACAACTATCAGAACGGATTTACAGGGGAAAGCCCAGACGCACCTCACCTTGGGAGCTATAGCAGGGAATAACGTCGTTGAGGTAAGTGCCAGGGAGGTTTCACCGGTGCGCTTTCGTGCCACCGCTGTCGCGCTCCCAGAAAAACTGGTAATTTCTTCCGGATCAGACCAAATCGGGATTCCAAAGCAGCGCCTTGCAGCACCCTTTGCTGTTCAAGTCATAGATACTCACGGGTATGGCGTTTCAAACGTGCAGGTCACGTTCAAGGTTACAGAAAACAATGGATACGTTTCACCGTACCGGATACAGACAGATAAACATGGATTTGCAAAAACGCATTTCACGCCGAAAAATCCAGGCACGGTCAGCGTTGAAGCGGCTGCCGCTGGTCTCTCACCTGTGACCTTCACTGTGCAGGTTGGGAACGCACCGAAAAAAGTGATAGCCGTCTCAGGGAAGGATCAGAACGGCGTGCCGGGTAGCCGGCTCGGAAAACCGTTTGTGGTCGAAGTTCAAGATGTAAACGCTGAACCCGTTGTGGGAAGCACAGTAACCTTCGCAGTGATTGACGGCGGCGGTAGCGTCTCGCCGATGACTGCTACCACGGACATGAACGGGCAGGCGCAAACGTACCTCACGCTCGGTAATCGGTACGGTGTGAACAGTGTCCAAGCGAGTGTTCCGGGTATTTTTAGACAGGTCACGTTTAATGCGACTTCGGAAGTAAAGGTGCTGACGCGTGCAACACCGCATCCACTGATGTATTGGATAGAAACGCCGTCTGGCACACTTTACCGCCTCATGGAAACGAGCGTGGAAAACATCGCACCCAGTGTCAAGAATGTAACGGGGGTTGCTGTAGACGTGGCAGCCGGTAAACTTTATTGGACGGAAAAGACGAGTGATAGAACGGGTAATATCCAACAAGCCGACCTCGATGGCAAAAATGTTCAACGGATTAAGGAATTAACGAGCGTCCCCCACAGTATTGTGATTGACACGACGCACAAGAAACTTTACTTGACGAACAGTTGGGGGAAGATCCAGCGACTCGACGTTGACGGGACAAATTTTGAGCCGAACTTCATCACGGGCTTGAAGACGCCAATAGACATCGCCCTGGACGTTGGAGATGGCAAAATCTATTGGACGGACGGTACAGGGCACATCGGGCGTGCGAATCTTAACAGAAACCTGAATATCCGAAGTGTGTTTCGGGGATCAGGGACAGTTTCGAGCATCGCTATCGCTGAAGGCAAGGTCTATTGGATAGAGCAGTTGGGTCAGAGTGGGGGCAGAATTCGTCGTATTGGCACTAAGGACAAGCAGGTTGAAGAACTCGTAACACTGAGAGGGGTACCGCAGGGCATTGTTGTTGATCGGGTAGGTCGTAAGCTTTATTGGACGAACGCTCGCGGCAGAATCCGACGCGCCGATATTAACGGACAGCACATTCAAAACGTTGCCATAGGTCTCATCAACCCCGGGGATCTCGCCATGGATACCACCGAAAGTGTGCTTACAGAAACAGGTGTTGAAGCAACGCAGATGGCACCAAAGGCGACGGCACTCCCTGATGAAACACAGCTGCTTATCAACTATCCGAACCCGTTCAACCCGGAGACGTGGATACCCTATCATTTGGCGACGGGAACAGATGTGAAGATTCGTATCTACACTGCGCGCGGGGGCTTGGTGCGTGAATTGCGCCTGGGGCATCAGACGGCGGGTTACTACACGTCTCGGAGTCGTGCGGCGTATTGGGATGGACGGGACACCCTCGGTGAACGCGTGGCGAGCGGTATCTATTTCTACGAGTTGCAGACGGACGAAATTTCACCGCTGCGGAAGATGGTGATTTTGAAGTAGCGAACCGCGAACCGCAAAATACAGAAAGAGCAACAGCCTAACAGGCTATGGTACAGTAATCCGCAGTTCCAGAGAAATGAAATCGGATGCGAAGTGTTTTTCAAAAATCCTGGCATGGTTGATGCGAATGCCTCTCCACGCAAGTCCCATCCCGGCTGTCAATGCACCGTTTGAAACCCCGAATCGGATGGGGAGGAAACGGAAGGGGTGCCACTCCGTTCCGATATATAACTCAGGTGTTTCCCCTTCGGTAGAGATTGCCACATCTGCCGAGAATTGGAGCGCCGCATAGCGGTAGGCGGCACCGAAGGTTAGCCATTGGATACCGTAACCCTCCAGATTTTGTGCGAGGCATCCGAATTTGAGATTCGGGTGCGGTTTGAAAAGCACACCGAGATCGTAAGCCGTCTGGTAACCGAAGAACTGATAGACATCCGACGGGTGTCTCCGTTTAAATTTAAGGCTTAATCCGGCAGCAGCATAAGCACCGAGTTGACGTGCGACCCCATAATAGTTGAAATCAGGAACGCCGCTATCAACACCGATGGCGATTTTGTTGCCCCAAAAAAGGCTATAGCCTCGGTAACTATAGCCGATACCCTTGGGGTCAAATCGGTAATCGTCGCGGTCGTGAAACTTATTAACACCGAAAAGTTGAACACCTTGCCACTGAATGAGGCCGGCAGGATTCCAAAAACCGGCACTGGCATCGTCAGCAACAGCAGTGAAGGCGTTGCCCATCGCTAAAGCCCGCGCACCGACGTAGAGCGGACGTGCGGATTCAAAGGGAAATTCTGTTTGCTCATACGATTCGGGGTTACAAACCCCTCCTGTAGGAAGCAACCAAAGGAGAGATAAAATAGCGTAAATCGTTCGCATCGCCAACAATTTAGCATGAAAACTACAACATGGCAAGGAGAAAAAAATAAATCACTTGACATCTATAGTCAGTTACTGCTATCTTAATGGATAAATGCAACACACATCACCCGGCACCCTCTACCTCGTCAGTACCCCCATCGGTAACTTAGAAGACATCACCCTCCGCGCACTCCGTATCCTCAAAGAGGTAGATCTTATCGCTGCCGAGGACACCCGTCAGACCCGCCGCTTACTCACGCATTACGACATCCAAACACCTTTGACAAGTTACTTTGAAGGCAATGCGGACGCAAAATCTGATAAACTGATTGCCCGTCTACAGACAGGCGAGAAGATTGCCCTTGTTTCAGATGCCGGTACCCCTATCATCTCAGACCCAGGGTATCCACTCTTGCGCAGCTGCATTGCTGCAGAAATCCCGATTGTTCCGATTCCGGGGGCATCGGCAGTCGTTGCGGCGGCATCCGTTTCGGGTCTACCGCTCCACAACTTCACCTTTGAAGGCTTTCTCTCTCCAAAATCAGGAAAAAGGAAACGCCAATTAAGTGTATTCGCTGATGAAGAAAGAACGTTAATCCTTTTTGAATCCCCGCATCGGCTGCGCCGTTTCCTTGCAGATGTCCTTGAAGTCCTCGGCGAACGCGACATCGTTGTGACCCGTGAATTAACAAAACGGTTTGAAGAGATATTCCGCGGGAACGTCAGCGAGGCACTTGAGAAATTCCGTAGCACCGAACCGCGCGGAGAATTTACAATCGTTATTGCGGGTAAAAAGGAATTCCCCCCTGATAAGGGCGGGGAATGCCATTAAGGCATTCATACCGTTGATTTGTTAGGGGAGTTAGAGATTAGAAAAACATCACACCCCCCTGATAAGGGGGGATCAAGGGGGGTTAGAGATTAGAAAAATGGCAACTGATGGAATAGCACACATCGCAGTTATCGGTGCCGGATTGATGGGACACGGTATCGCGCAAGAATTCGCCCACGCGGGGTATCACGTCCGTTTGCAGGATGTCACCGAGGCACAACTCCAAACGGCACGCACGCAGATTGAGAAAAACCTCAACGTGCTTGCGGAAAACGACATTATCGAACGGGAGCGCATCCCTGCAACGTTGGCGCGAATTCAGACCGACACAACACTTGAAGCCGTCGCAGGAAACGCAGATTTCGTCGTGGAAGCCGTCACCGAGAACTTACCGTTAAAACAGGAGGTGTTTGAGAAATTAGACGCACTTTGTCCGCCGCACGCGATTCTGGCAAGCAATACCACCGCGCTCATGCCAAGTCAAATTGGTGTAAATGCGAGGCGTAAGGATAAGATACTCAACACGCACTATTTTAATCCACCTTATCTGATTCCGTTGGTTGAACTCATTCGCAGTCCCGAGACCTCTGATGAAACGGTTCAAGTAACATTTGAACTCCTGACCAGCATCGGCAAAACGCCTGCAATCATTGAAAAAGAGGTCCCTGGTTTCGTTGGGCCGCGGCTTCAAGCTGCGCTGATTCGGGAGGCGTTCGCTATCGTGGAGCAAGGTATCGCCAGTGCAGAAACCGTTGATCTCGTTGTACGGAACAGTTTCGGACGGCGGCTCAGCGTTGCCGGTCCCTTTGAAGTCTTTGAACTCGCGGGATGGGACCTTGTGCTTGCCGCCTTTGAAGAACTCTATAAAGATCTTAACAGCTCATCCGATATCAATCCGCTTCTCCGGGAGATGGTCAATACTGAACAACTCGGAGTGAAATCCGGGCAAGGCTTCTATAACTGGACAGATAAAGGCATACAGGAACTGCGAGACCGGATGAATAACGCGCTCATACAACAATTAGCGGACCGCGGATAGCGATTAGCGATTAGCGGATAAAGGAATGGGTAAATTCTACGCAACGCTCCACAAGCAGCGTTACATAATATCGGTATCTGTGATGCTAATTGTGGTGATTGCTCTTGGAGTCTACTACAAACAGATTTGGGAATACCTTCTTGAACTCACTGCTGCTTTTCAGAGTATTGAAACAGCACGTGCGTACATCGCGAGGTATGGCGCGCTCGCCCCTATTGTATCAGCGATTTTGATGATTTTTCAGAGTGTGATCGCACCGCTGCCCGCTTTTCTGATTACCTTTGCGAACGGTACGCTTTTTGGGTTCTGGTGGGGTTCGCTCCTATCTTGGAGTAGCTCGATGGTCGGCGCGGCATTCTGCTTTTATATTGCTCGCGCCCTCGGTATCCAACGTATCACAACGTTAATTAGCAAACCTGCAGTTGACAAGGCAAACGATTTCTTTGAAAAATATGGGACGTATGCGGTTCTTATTGCCCGATTAATGCCGTTCATCTCTTTTGATGTCGTTAGTTATTTCGCAGGCGCGACCCGGATGCGGTTTCTCGGTTTTTGGGTCGCCACCGGTATCGGACAACTGCCTGCCACCTTGGTTTACTCTTACTTGGGTGAAAGCGCGTCGCCACATATCAAATGGATACTCTTCGGTTTTGGTATCGTCATTGCAATTTCAATTATCAGATGGCTAATGCAGAGATAGCGATTAGCCATAAAAATGGAGGATTCAACATGGTTCGCATAGGAGTCGTCGGAGTCGGCGGCATGGGGAACGCCCATTGCAACGCACTCCCAAACGTTGAAAATTGTGAATTTGTAGGCGTGGCAGACCTCCGCTTGGACGCAGCGGAAGCCGTCGCCGAGCGGCATCAGATCCGAGCGTTTCAAGACTATCAGGAACTCTTCGACCTTGTGGACGGTGTCGTTGTCGCCACACCACCCGTCGCACATACGCAGGTCATCGTCGATGCAGCGGCAGCAGGCGTGCACGCCTTCTGCGAAAAACCGCTCTCCTTAACGCTTGCCGACGCAGATACAATGATTGCGGCATCGGATAAAGCGGGGACACATCTGATGGTCGGACAGGTATTACGCTTCTATCCCGTCCATGAACTCGGCAGACAGATGGTGGATGCAGGTGATATCGGAGATATTACCTACATCGAAACCGATTATACAGGTCCCTATAATGCGCCGCGCACACGTCCGGACACTTGGTACGGCAGCGTCGGTGGACTCTTGGAAAACGGCATTCACAAATCCGATCTGATTAACTGGTTCGGCGGCACCGCTCTCACTGTCGCTGCTGAGGTCGGCAGTTTCTCAGGACACGAGGATTGGGAAGATTGGACCCTCTCGCTCATCCGTTACGATTCGGGTGCGGTCGGTATCTTGCGCTGGGGCGGCTTCCTCGGAGCACGGGGGACGAATGAGACCATCATTGACGGCACAAAAGGTTCGCTCCGTTTGGATATGAGAGCGGATCTCGCCTATTTCAAAAAACTCGGTGGCGATTGGGAGGAGATCGTTCCGCATCGCGATGGACCTCACGGGGTTGTCGGCGAACTCACGCATTTTGTCGATTGCATCCGAGACAACAAAACGCCCATGATTGACGGCAGAGGCGGCAAACACGCCGTAGAAGTCGTCTTGGCAACCTATCAATCGGCGAAAGAGGGAACCAAGGTTGCGTTGCCGATGGAATAATGGCTGAATGCTCTTTCTCGCTCTCAACATCATCCTGCTCTCCGGCTTTGGGCTCTTCCTCAAGCACGCCAAGGATAACCAACAACGCCTAAATCCGATTGGCTTTATCAACTACCTCTGCGCTTTTTTTATCAGCATCTGGGTTCTATCGCAGGAACAAGACTTTGAATTCTCAAAGCTGACCTTTGCGTTAGGTATATCAAACGGTGTGACCTACGCCGCTGGATTTGAGTTATTTACGCTCGGCATCCGGCTCAGCGGGATCGTCGTCACAGCGGCACTCGTCCGGTTATCAATTGTGATACCGATTGTGGTGTCAATGCTGTTCTGGAAAGAGATTCCCAATCTCTGGCAAACCATAGGACTCCTCCTGACTTTCGTAGCGATTCCGCTCCTCAGCCAACGCGAAAAAGAGCCGACCTATAAATTCACACCCGATAGACCTGCAGTGGGTCAAGGCTTAGGGTTCGCCGTGGCGCTCACGATTCTGGTCATCACTGGCATCTCACGGCTCACCATGAAAGCCTTCAACGAAATGTGTCCTATCGACGAGAAATCGCTCTATATGAGTCTACTTTTCGGGGTCGCGACGGTTATCTATTTAGGTGTCTGTCTCTATCAGCGGACGTGGCCGAACTGGTGGGAAGTCGCTTACGGGACTTTGATCGGGGTCTGTAATGTGGGTGGGAGTTGGGCGCTGCTGATTGCGCTTGACCATGTGAGTGCGTTGATTGCCTTTCCGATGTCGAGTTCCGGTGGCGTGCTGTTCACGATGTTCGTCGGGATGGTATTCCTCCATGAACGGCTGAGTCGGACCTCTCTGATCGGCGCATTGTTTGCAGCGATCGCCTTAATTTTCGTCAATTTGAAACCGTGACTCAAAGCAATCAAATTTGACTTTACAGGCAAAATGTGGTATCATTTATCAAAAATGCGGATTCTGGAGAAACATGCGGGAAAGCGTAGAACTTTTCATCCGGAGCGTCCATCTGATAGCGGCGATCATCTGGTTCGGCGGTGTTCTCTTTTCTACCTTCGTCGTAATGCCGATTTTACAGCAAAACGTATCGCCAGAAAATCTGTTAGCAATCCACAACCGTTTTCGGACGCTGATACGGTTGATGATTCACGTTTTGCTGACGACGGGTGCGATGGTATTCTTTATTGTCGCATTGAACAACGGCTTTTTCACAGGAAATAGTACTGACGATTTTAAAGCCTATATGTTAATTTTCGTCGTGAAACTGGCGGCGTTTGGCATGATGGCACTCTTTTGGGGGTTGTATAGTTCGTTCTATCGGAAGCACCTTGAAGTCAGTCCGCCTAATGGTGAAGCACATCGCAGCCAGAGCCGTCACATCAACGTCTGGAGAGGGTTGACGTTGGTAGCGGGTTTAATTGTTTTCGCGCTTACCGTGTTGCTGTAACTTCGTTAAGGAGACACAATGAAAACCTTTATCTTTCTCTCAATACTCTTTTCTGCAATCGCGTTGCCAGCATTCGGCGCGCTAACAGATGCTGACTTGGACAAGATCCGCTTGATTATCAACGAGGAAATTAAACCGATAAAAGCCGATATAGTGTCTCTAAAAACAGATGTCGCATGGATGCGAGGCAAACTTGAGAGCGTTGATAAACAATTTGAGAGCGTTGATAAACAATTTGAGGGCGTTAATAAACAATTTGAGAGCGTTAATAAACAATTTGAGAGCGTTGACAGACAAATCACGCATGTAACGTATATCACTTATGGGCTCATCGCGCTCATTGTGGCGGCTATAGCGATACCACAAATTCTCATTGCATGGCGTGCCGAGAAGTCTCGCTCCCTCGAAAGAAAGGTTGAAATGCTCACAGAGGAAATAGAAACGCTGAAGCGACAACAGATTATACATCCTCGAGACGCGTAGCGAATAGCCAAGACCGAATGAAAAACATGACACACACAAAAGTCCAAGCCGTTTCATGGAATATCACCCGACTCTGTAACCTAAAGTGTACGCACTGCTACCTCCCCGCAGGATTTGTAGACACAAATGAGTTCGTGAACGGAAACTTTAACCTCTCCAACATTCAAGACACACACGAGTATTCAAGAGACGCTGAACTCAGCCAATCCGAGTGTTTTCGCGTTATTGATGAAATTGCCGAAATCAATCCGCATATCCTCCTCATTCTTACCGGTGGTGAACCGCTATTACGCCCGGATATCTTGGAGATATCGAAGTATGCCTCCGATACCGGGTTTCTTGTTGTCATGGGCACAAACGGTGTTTTGCTGAACGACGCAGTGGTCGAAAAGATGCAACGGCACGGTGTCACCGGCGCAGGCGTTAGCTTAGATTCTATCCAACCCACAAATCACGATAAGTTTCGGGGTATGGAGGGTGCGTGGAAAGCGACGATGAACGGGGTTGAGGCACTCAAACGCGCACAACTCGACTTCCTCGTTCAGACCTCTGTGACGCAGTGGAATTACGACGAGATCCCAAAGATTGTGGAATTCGCGTATCAACTCGGTGCGAAGGTGCTAAACCTCTACTTCCTCGTCCGAACCGGAAGGGGTAAGACGGTGATGGACCTTACGCCTACGCAATATGAAAAGATGCTGGAGACGCTTTTCGAGCTGCAGGCGGCTTATACTGGAAAAATGCTCATCGCCGCGAAATGTGCCCCGCATTACAAGCGCGTCATCTATGAGCAACAGTCCGACTCGGCTTTCCTTCAAGGCTATCCGAGCGGTACGTGTCCGTGTGGTATCTATTATTGTCGCATCACACCTGAAGGCGAATTGACCCCCTGTCCGTATCTACCTGTTAGCGTCGGTAACCTCAAAGAGGAGAGTTTCGTCAAACTCTGGAATGAATCAAAGACTTTTCAGGAGTTGCGGAATCGGGATTTGCTCGAAGGTAAGTGTGGGGCGTGCGAATTTAAAGAGGTTTGTGGCGGTTGTCGGGCGCGTGCCTATGCGACTACTGGCAACTATCTCGCCGAAGATGCATCGTGTGAATACCAGCCAGGAGAACACAACACGCCTCCTGTTCAAATAGAAAAAAAGGTTGCTTTTGCAACGGAAACCGATTATGATTTGCAGTGGACACCGGCAGCAGAGAAGCGGTTGAAGTGTGTGCCGTCATTCGCGCGGGGCATGGTCGTCAAAAGTGTTGAGAAATACGCGCGCGAACACGGGCATCGTGAGGTTACCCCAGAATTGATGAAGGCTGTTAAGAAACGTTTTGATAAAACCGGCATCCCTTCCTTTAGACCGAAACGCTAAGGAGAACCGTATGCTTACACCAGAACAGGTAGCATTTTTTCAGGAACACGGATACCTCATCCTCAAAAATCTAATCGACGCTGAGACAATTGACCGGTGGCGGACGCAGATCTGGGACTATTTTAACTCCAGCTTAGAAACACCAGAGACATGGTCGGACGACTATACGATCCAGGATTTCAGTTTCTCTCCCGTATTTGGGCACCTACCTGTGATGCAAGCAATTGCGGAGCAGCTTGGCGGTGGGCAATTTTTTACAGGCAGTGGCGGCTCGCCGATCATTAAATGGCCGAATCCCGAAGAAGCGTGGTCAATGCCCAAGGACGGCCACATCGACGCTTATGGCGGTGCTTGGAGTCCTTTCATGTTGGGGGCAACAACCTATCTTTACGACCTTGAATCCCATGGGGGTGCTTTCATTTTCTGGCCCCGGAGCCACTATTCAACACACCAATATTTCCGCCAATATCCAGAGCAGATTGACGGCAGTTTCTACGACATCAAAGATTGGGGGTGGCATGTGCTTTCGGATTTATCGCCGGAGGGACCCCGCGAATTTATCGGTGCCGCAGGGGACGTTGTGCTGTGGCATGCATTCCTTTGTCATACCGGTTCATCGAATGTGAGAAACGTCCCCCGTTTTGGGGTCTTCGCCCGCTACGCTCACAAACAAAAGGAAGAAATCAAATACGACATCCCAGAAGATCTCTGGAAATATTGGATAATCTAAGGAGAAGAATATGAGCGAACAAACAAATGCCCATGAACGACTGAATGACGTAGAAGAACGCTTGGCACGCGTAGAGCACCTACTCGTCAGTATCAACGAGAAATTGGCGCAGCGTCCGGCTGTCAGTGATGTTGATACCGAGCAATCGGAAGCGTTTAAGGAGTGGGTGACGAATTACGTCTCGATGCGGCTGCAGCAACTCGTGCCGGAAACGTGCGATCATCCGGAAGAGATTATGCTTCAAGACGGTCCCTTCCTTGATAACACCAGAGTGCCGTGTACAGAGGAAGTCGAGCATCGGGTTAAACGGATACCAATCCCGTTCGTCCGTGAAATGGTTGTTCAGCGGGTCGCTGACAACGCACGGGAAGCGGGCGTTGAACGTGTAGATATCGAGTTTTTTGAGAAAGCCGCGACATTTTGACAATGTAAAGCCACAGAGGAGTTCCCTCTGCCCAACTTCGATTGGAAGGACTTCTTAAAGGCGCCGATTTAATAGCGAACCGAAGACCGCTTAACGCGAACCGCGAACCGTCTACCGCGATTAGCAGTTCGTAGGGGTTGGGTCCCCCAACCCAATTAGCGAATTGCGGTACGCGAATAGCGACTCGCGAACAACGACTATGGACTGGGTTTTTAATACCTTCTCAGAATATCTTGAGAACGACTTCAAAAAACGCATCGGGAAGTTGAACCCCACTGTCTCGGACTTGTGGCAAGCCTTTCAGGTGCTTTTTCCTGCCACGTCGGCGCAGTTGCTCGTGCAGGAACCCGTAGGAAATACAGTCCGTTTTAAAGCCCTCGCCTTCTATCACGCAGACGAAATGGGTCCGTTGATTGAAGCCCCACTGGAATATCTCAAGCAAAATTTCGGGGGTGGCAAATTCAAAATCAACTTCTATCACGGTATGCAGTTCATTGCGACCATTAACTTCAAACCAGAGGGTCCCGAAATCTGGCGCGAGTTACCAGAGTTGGAAGGCAACCCTATTTCCGATTAAAGTCGTAGGCACACGCCCGGGGAATGCCATACGGGGAATGCCTTTAAGGCATTCATACCGTTGATTCGCATTCATACCGTTGATTTGTGCCGTAACCAAAAACAATGGACGAAATCATGAGTCAGCATCAGGAATTTGCGGTATGCCCATCTTGTGAAAATCCGAACCTCCGACGGTTGGATGGAAATTCATGGTTCTGCTTAGATTGTGATTGGGACAACCTTCCAGTTATCCCTAACGGAGACCATGATGACATCCTCGCTTCCCTCCGTCACGGTGACCTCCACTCACGGCGGATCGCTGCACAGGCACTTATTAATATCGGCGACGCAGACCGACACCTCGCGACAGCAACCGATACCAAGGTCCTGTTAGAAGCCTTGGATGACGAGGATGCCGATGTGCGTTACTTCGTCGCCGTTGCCCTCGGCAAATTAGCAGCGAACGGGAGTCTCGGTAAACTGAAACAACTCGCACGAGACGACGCCTCGCCACTCGTGCGAGAGGGTGCGAAAACAGCGGTTGAACAGATAACCAATCGCGAACCGCAGACCGCGAACCGTGAACCGCAATTCGCAGACCGCGATACGCAAACCGTAAACCGCAGATAGCGAACAGCGAACTAACAACTCTAAAAAATATGGAAAAAATTCGACTCGGCTATATCGGATGTGGGTTCATGGCGCAGAAGGTCCACATCCCAAATTTTGTGAGCATCCCAGACTGTGAACTCATTGGCCTGGCGGAAGTGCGGACGGAACTCGGACAAAAAGTCCAAAGCCGTTTCGGTATCCCTTATCTCTATCGGGACCATCACGAACTCGCACAAAACGCCGATATTGAAGCAGTCGCAGTATCTGCTGACTTTGCCTTGCAAGGCGAAATTGCGAAAGACCTTCTCTTGGCAGGCAAACACGTCTTCATGGAAAAACCGATGGCTGTCTCCGTTGCGCAAGCCGAAACGATTGTGGCGGCATCGCAGCAGTCCGGTAAAAAGCTGATGGTAGGCTACATGAAACGATACGATGCCGGTAACGAGATCGCCAAAGCAAAAGTCGCGCAATTCCGAGAAACTGGAGAACTCGGCCGCCTGACGTACGCCAGAAATCACGGATTCGGCGGCGATTGGGTCTGCAACCTCGATACCCCGATGGATGCTACTTCAGAAACAAAACCGAGTGCACCGGTCAAAACACCGGAATGGATACCTGATCAGTACAAACGTTCGTATATCGGATACCTCCAACAATATACGCACAATATTAATCTGATGCGTTGGTTCCTCGATGCGGGGGATAAGGTCACCGTCAAAGCGGTCGATTTAGACGAAAATGGATATTCTGGGGTCGTTATCTTTGATATGGACGGTATCCGTGTGACGTTAGAGACGGGACATGTTTCTCACTATCGGTGGGACGAGCATAGCCAAATCTATTTTGAGAACGGATGGGTTCACACATGGGCACCGCCCCTGCTCCTGAAGAACACTCCTGCAGAGGTCGAAATCTACCGTGCTGGAGAAGCGCAGGAAATCACGCGTCCGATTCCGCGACCGAGTTGGACGTGGGCATATCACAGAGAAGCGGAATACTTTATCGCCAATGTTCGTAACGACGAGCCGTTCCGTTCCTCAGCCGAAGATACGTTGACGGATGTCAGACTTTTTGAGGACATCTATCGGGTCTTGATTACACAATGATTTCCCCAACAGAGATTCAAACAGTATGTGATACTATTGTGCGTGAGTTTGCCCCGGAGCAAGTTATCCTTTTCGGCTCCTATGCCTACGGCACGCCAACAGAACACTCGGATGTCGATTTGCTGGTAGTGATGCCGATTCCCGAAGCGGAGCGACATCGCCAAGAGAAAGAGATCCAGAAACGGATCCCGCATCAATTCCGAATGCACTTGCTCGTTAGGTCGCCGGAGGAAATCACCACTCGCGTCGCACAGAACGATTGGTTTCTCCGAGAAATTCTTGAAAAGGGAAACGTACTTTATGGTTCAGAGGGTTTCTGCCAGAACGCCTTGGCAACAACCTACAACTCGCGAGGAAAGAAGGGTATGAATCCACTAACAGCGGAATGGGTGCGGAACGCTGAAGAAGACTATACGATGGCGAAACGGGCACAGGTTCCCACACCCTACCCGAACTCTATCTGTTTCCACGCGCAGCAGTGCATAGAGAAATACCTGAAAGCGTGGCTCCAAGAGATGAATATCCCTGTCCCCAGAACACACGACCTTCAAGAATTGCTGCACCTGAGTTTGCCAACGCGTCCAGCATGGCAGACGTGGCAAACACCGTTTTCTGAATTTCGCACTTTTGCAGTGGATGCGCGTTACCCCGGCTACACGGCTACGGCAGAAGATTCAGAACAGGTGCTACAAATATGCACGGACGTTCGCCATACGGTTCGCTTGGCTCTGCGGCTTTCAGTAGAACCAGAACCTCAATCCTGAAGGTCACTTCCGCAACAAAATCTCTGTGTCATTGATGTTGATTGCCGGTTCATAGTTCGCCTGTAAATATGCCGCAATGAGCGGGTGCCGTTCCTCAACAGGAATAGCGTCAACGGCATCAAACCACCCACCCGTCTTGAAAAGCACCAACCTCGTTCTATCCTGTTCAAGAGCTGCGATAACCTCTTGCTGCATCGCAGGTGTCGAAGCATACGAAACCTGATGGAATCGGGTCACACCCGGTCGATCGGCAAAGAAGTAGTAAGCACCTTGACTCGTAAAGTCGAAAATTTTTTCGTCTTCTGTCGTGTTTTCTTGGATATAAGCGACGACCTTCTGAATTTGCGTAACTTGGTCATCTGGGATGTCAATCCGTCCAGCACGTGCTAATTCTTCTGGGACGAGGCGTTGTTTGAAGGGGTTCTGACGGAGCCGCTGCCACTTCCCACTTAAACCTGCCAAAGGCTGATGTGCCTCCCCAACATACCAAGAGAATATAACAATCGGAATTAGCACCCATGCCGCCTTCAGCGCGTGATGCCAACGCACTTTACCTGTTAGGAACGATACAAAGGCACGGCACATTCCTAAAATGCCGCCCTCTAACGGCAATAGGCAGAGCAACCATAAGAAGGTCGCCCCATAAATCAGATGCCCACTATCTGAACGTCCCAGTGCAGTCCGAAAAAAGGCGATACCACCGAGCAATAGCAGCAAGAGCTGCAGTGTGTGCGTTGAGGGAGTACCAGAAAGGTGTCGGTATGTCAGATACGCCGCAAGCGTCAGAAAGACCGCGATCGGTAAATACCACCGAAAGCCTTCACTGAACACAAAGGCATGCCAGCCGTCTGTCGATAACAGTGTAAACATTTCTGATAGGGAGGGAAAAGCGAGTCCCCATGTTTCGAGTTGATACCGACACTGGATATAGGAATTCCAGATGACATCGTCTAAGGCACCGTGGGCAAGGAAATAGATGCAGACCGGCAGGAAACCTAACAGCACCCCGCAACTATAACTGATTAGGGGCAAAAGGTGTTTCTGGATGGGTATCTCGCGCTGCAGGAAAGTGTATACGAGTAGAAACAGTCCGACAGCGGCTAACGTATAGAGTCCGATTTCGGTGCTGTACCAGAATGCCAAACTTGCGGAAAGTCCAGAGAGCAGAAGTTTCCATGGGAGTCGAAATATCGGGGTTACAAACCCCTCCCATAAAGCGTCCCCCTCCCGCAACCTACCCTCCCTAAGAAAACTCGCGACGCAGGTAAAACTGATTAAACCGAGGCTATGGCGTGGGGATACCCAGAACTCTGTTCCAGAGGCAATCACCACACAGATAAAGGCAGTGAAGAATCCACCGCGGAAGACCTGCAAACCCAATAGATAGAGGGCGACGTAGCCGAGCGGGTCGAGTATGTCTTCCATTGAACGCAGACCGAACAGCGTCGGTTCAAAGAGTTGACCGCCAATCCATGCCAAGTAGGCGTTTTGGAAGACCCCATGCTGGATATAGATGTCTCGAAAGGGTATCCCGCCGCGTAGCATCTCATTGAGGGGCGCGAGTCGCTCTCCCTCGTGGAACAGATCAATTTTACCGTGAATGCCGCTTGCATAGGTCAGAAGGTAGATAAAAACGGGAAGGATAAGGTACGTAAATCCGCGCCCCCAAATCTTGTAGGAGCGAGCTGTGCTCGCGATCTTTGTGAATCTATTATCACTGTAGGAGCGAGCTGTGCTCGCGATCTTTGTGAATCTATTATCACTGTAGGAGCGAGCTGTGCTCGCGATCTTTGTGAGTCTATTATCACTGTAGGAGCGAACTGTGTTCGCGATCTTTGTGAGCCCATTATCACTGTAGGAGCGAGCTGTGCTCGCGATCTTTAGATTCGGGAAGTAACGTTTGGACAGCAGCACCAATTTGATTAAAAGGGACAAACCCATGGGTAGGATTAAACCCATCAGCGTCCACTGTCCGATGTGGTACACCTGTAGCCAACAGAGCCACAACGGAATGGACGCTAACGCATTCGCTTTCAGCACACGCTGGACGGGTTGCGCCGTCAACTTGGCGCACCCGTGTGAATAGAGATGCCATCCTAACGCATACAACCCAATTACTATCGGGACACCGAGCAGTGCTAACAGATAGAAAAAGTATTCCTGTTGTTTTGGATAGGCGTTAGCACTCAACCATCCGACGACCCCGGTATTAGAATGGTATTCAAAAACGAGGCGCTTTTTGAGGGTTATGCCGAGGCCGATCGCAAGGGAGGTAGCAGAGAAGGTGATAAGTCCAACGTAGGCGCGGAGGGCAGGGGCTTTAAGTTCCTGTAAGGGGGACATCGATAAAATCTTCGGCTGTTTCATCGTAGGCGAAAGCCTTCACGGCGCGTATCTCAGCGTCATAAACGGAGATAACCAGATAGGTAGCACCCGGATAGGCGGGTTCGTCCCACATCATCGCGTCCGCCTTGTCCTTCTCCGAGAAATACGCGTCGTGGTTGGGGTGCGAGTGGTAGAAAACCTTAATCTGCCGATTTTCTGTCTCTGTCTCTTTGTGAATAGCGATTAAATCATCAGGGTGTATAACGTACGCCGTGCGGGCATCGCGCGGATATGTGTCGGGATCTTTCTGATGCAGTGCGTTCTGTATATTCCGGCATTTCCAGACAAACTCCTGCGTCCCATCACTCAAAATAGCACCACAACATTCATCGGGAAACTCCGATTTTGCATGGGCATAAATTTCGCTGAGAGTTTCTGGTTGCAAAGTTAACATTTGCATTTTTTCCCCATATCAAAGCGATCACATTCTGCTATGTCTCTAATCCGCGTCGAAACGCCTGAAAACTGGGTGCCAATGAAGCGTTTAGGTTTATCTGCAGGACCGAGCCTTAGAAAACCCGCCAGCGATTGCGGGGATAATAGAGATTTCAGCACCATCTGTGACAGGGGTGGCTTTTCCATCAAGGAAACGGATATCTTCATCGTTAAGATAAATATTGACAAACCGCCGGATATTTCCGCCTTCATCACAGAGACGCTCCTTCATACCGGGATAACTCGCCTCAAGGTTGTCAATAACGCCTTCAATATTAGCACCCTCTGTCTCAACTTCTGCCAAGTTTTGGGTCAAGCGTCTCAACGGGGTTGGAATACGAACTGTTACAGACATGGAATAAATTTTCTCCTTTTTTGTATTAATGATTTTGTGCTACAATTAAATTGAATAATGTAATCCGCACTCTTTGGCATCCTCTGTTGTGGGTGCGGCGTTCTGCCAACGCCAGCGTCCGGCGCGTTTCGGTTCACCGGGTTTTATGGGTGTTGTGCATACGATACAACCGAGCGATTCATAATAGTGACCGTCGGCATCGGCTTCCAGCAACGGATTCACGGGAATATCGTTGTCTCGGACAAACTGCCATACCGCCTCAGCTGTCCAGTGAAGGAGCGGATTGACTTTTAAGACCGGGTGTGTCGTTGACGCTATGATTTCTGCCTTGCGAAGCTGCTTTCTCGCCTCCGACTGATCGCGACGCAGCCCCGTTATCCAGACGTCCAAGGACTCCAGCAGCCGTTGCATCGGGCGGACTTTCCGAATGTTACAACAGTATTCCTGCTTCGCTTTGCTGTCGAAAAACAGATATTCGCCGTGCTCCGAGACCATTTCTTGGACTTCTTGTGGGTCGGGTTGAATCTGCTCAATCTGAATACCGTAGCGCGATTCGACTTTCTCAAGGAAAGCATAGGTCTCAGGAAAAAGTCGGAGTGTGTCAAGCGTGCAAACTCGGAAGGGCAATTGGTTTTCAGCAGCGAAGTGAATTAGCACCATACCCGAAAGCTGCCCACTTGTGACGATTGCAGCGCGCCCTTCAAACCGCTTAAAGAGAGAGAAAAGGATTTCTTGGGGAGTCTCTGTCAAGGTAATCTCTTGGCAGAGCGCGTTATCTACTGAATGCTTCAATTTTCCGTCAATTGGCTTCGCGACCATTGCTAATGCCTTTTAGGATATAGGTGAAGTTAAGGGAGCATCTCGATAATGTCCGATTCGACTTCAAAATAACGACTCAAGCTGAAATAACGTTCGCCGGTGTCAGGCAGAATTGTTACAACGGTTTTATCGGGTCCGAGTTCCTTAGCGACCTGTAGTGCTGCGTAGACATTCGCCCCAGACGACATCCCGACCAATAGTCCTTCGGTGGTTGAGATCGACTTCATCATCTGATAAGCGACCTCTTCAGGCACGGCGATAACTTCATCAATGACATCTACATTAAGGACTTCAGGGACCATCCCAGCCCCGAGTCCATCAATCCGCGTCGGTCCCGGGGGCCCGCCAGAAAGCACGGCTGAGACCTGCGGTTCCACAGCAACGATTTTCACATTCGGGCACTCTGTTTTTAGTACCTCGCCGACCCCTGTCAACGTGCCGCCTGTCCCGACCCCTGTAACAAAAAAATCGATGTCCGTGCCGACCGCTTTCAGAATTTCGACGGCAGTCGTCCGACGGTGAATCTCTGGATTCGCGGCATTCGTGAACTGGTTGGGCATGTAATGTCTGGGATGCTGTCTGACAATCTCCTCCGCTTCCCAGATCGCGCTCGCCATGCCGCCGTGTTCGGGTGTTAGGACAATCTTCGCACCGAACGTCGAGAGCAGTTCATATTTCTCACGACTCACATTTTCGGGCATCGTCAAAACCACAGGATAGCCACGGGCGATGCCGACGATCGAAAGCCCCAACCCCGTGTTTCCTGCTGTAGGTTCAACGATGGTATCCCCTTTTCTTAAGATACCGCGTTCCTCAGCATCGACTACCATTGCATAACTAATTCGGTCTTTAATGCTACCGCCGGGGTTGTAAGCTTCTAACTTCGCGAAAATAGTCGCATCGTCCTCACCGGGCAAGGCATTCAGACGAATCATTGGGGTATTTCCGATGAGGTCTGTTAGGTTTTTGGCGATTTTCATCTACTCCCACTCTCACAAAAATATCGCCGATTCGGCATGTTAATTGTAGCATATATACATTGAAAAGTCAAATTCAGGGTTGTGGTTTATAAGTTATAATAAAATTCCGCTGCATTTTCGTAGAAGAGTCTGTTTTTCTCAGCACCCGAAGCATCTTCAACGGCATACAAGAGCGCAGCGACCCACTCCTGATAGGTAGCGGCTATCGTGCATACGGGCCAATCGCTGCCAAACATCAACCGTTCATATCCGAACGTCTCTACGAGATGCTGGACGTACGGCTTCAGTTCTTCCGGTGTCCAATTCTCACTCGCAGTCGTTACAATCCCCGACACCTTGCAATGGACGTTCTCAAAAGCGGCGAGTTCTCGGATATGCGTTGCCCACGGCTCAAATTGCCCGCCTTTTATATCGGGTCCGCCACAGTGATTGAGTGCATGTCGGACATCCGGTGTCGCCTTAACTAAGGTAACCGCAGCCGGCAGTTGCATAGCATTTGCACAGAGTTCAAAAGAGAGATTGAACTTTGCGAGTCGCTTCACACCGTTAATGAGTTCAGGTGTCGCATAAAACTGCGGGTCGGGATGATGCCACGCCATGCGACGGATACCGACAACAAGTGGGAACGCCGTGAGCTGCGTAAGAAGAGCCTCAGCGTTCGGTTTCTCAAGGGGTGCTGCCGCTCCTATTGCCCCTATCATGCCGTCCGCCTCTGCGATTTGCGTTAACCACTCGACCTCTTTGACGACATCCGCTTCAGCGGGATCGCCTTCAACGTGAACGGATTTAACAACGTTAAGGTCTCCAATCGCCTCGCGATAGTCTTCTGCGGTGTAACGTTTCCGTAACAGATCAAACCCTTCCAGCCACGGATATTCCAAGTTCTCGGTATCCCAAAGGTGTTGGTGTGTATCAATGATTTTCAATATCTATGCTCCTCATTGCCTACCAATTAGATGAGAGTGATCCATAAACACTTCTCGTAGGGGTTGGGTTTCCCAACCCGTCCGATGAACGGACAGAGGGCGAGGGAACCTCACCCCTACGGAGGTCGCATATCCTAACGTTTGAAATAATGAACTACCCTCGATTAGATACGTGTATCCGTTGAAGTATAGCATACGGCGGGAATGGTGTCAAATTTGTTCGGGTTGTGGGAGAATTGTTGCACAAACTAAAAGTTTATGCTACAGTTATTGTTACGAATCGCGAGCGAAACGGGCAGGCACAAGACTTGCCACTACAACGCAGGCTCATTTATTGTTACGAATCGCGAGCGAAACGGGCAGGCACAAGACATGCCACTACAACGAAAAGGGCAGGCACAAGACCTAGGGGAAACACCCAAGCAAAAACCCCCTACAATGTTTTTTTGATGAAAAATTATAGTGTCAGAATGATTCGTGAGAATATGGAAAATATCCCGCAATTCCCTGTGCCGGGGGGATTCGCAATCCGCAATTATCGTCGGAATGAGGGGCATATCTGGACCCGGATTCAGAAAGCGGCGGAACCCTTTATGAACATCGACGACGGACTTTTCACCCGCGAGTTCAAACGAGATTTCTCGGCACTGGAAGATCGGGGTTTTTATCTTACCACGGACACCGGTGAGGAGATTGGGACAATCACGGCATGGTGGCAAGCCGACGGATGGGGACAGATTCACTGGGTCGCGATTCATCCCGACTATCAAGGACGCGGACTTTCTAAACCGATGATGTCGGTAGCGATGGCACGCTTAAAACAGTCGCATGAACGCTGTTTTCTTGGCACATCCACAGGACGTATTCCTGCGGTTAAACTTTACCTCGATTTCGGATTCATACCAGACCCTTCGCGTGAAAATAGCCGAGAGGCTTGGACGGAAGTCGCCTCCGTTCTGGAGCACCCTACCTTGGAGGAATTTACATCATGAGCACCACAGTAACCCCTTATGTGAGTAAACAGCAGATAGCAGATTTCCATGAAGACGGTTATTTAATTGTACGTAACGTCTTATCGACGAAGGAAGCGGATGAGCTCCGTCGCATCGTACAGAAAGAGGTAAAACGCGATGCCTATCCATCTTCGCTGAAGTACCCTGAACCCGCGAAATATACTGTTAGCGGCAATAGGCTCGCTGCCCCCGGACTCGCTGAGATTGCCGAACACCCGACGGTTGTCAACGCCGTGGAAGCCGCCCTTGGTCAACCCGCCCATCTCACTGCTTATGTTGCGTATCTGCGAACACCGGGGGATAGAGGTGCTGGCGCGCATTGCGACTATAAACGCTGGCGACCTGTCGGTTCATCAATGAACTGGGTATTCGCCATCATTCCGCTGACAGATTTTGACTCAGCGTATGGTCCTTTTCTGGTATCGCCGAAATCGCACAAGTTGACGCAGGTCATCGATCCAGACGCACACATTTTGGATCTCACCCGTCCGAATCGTGAGGCGTTACCGCCTTTTATCGATCCAGAACTCAAGGCGGGTGACTTACTTGTTGTCAACGAGCATGTCTGGCACGAAGCACCTGCTGGGACGACGGCTGAAGACCGATGTGGGATTTTCAACAAGTATTGCGCCGTAGACGCACCGCCTGCAGCGGGATATTATCCCTACACACCAGCCGCTTTGGACGCACTCAGCGATGCAGGTAAACGTCTCATCCCTGTCTGTTTTGACCAACCGATTGCGACGACGCGCCTGCTGATTGAGGATGCATCGCATCAGGAACCGAAATTCCTGCTCCGCCGTGATGCGGAAACACACGCTTGGGAATTACCGGGCGGTGAAGGTTGGGAAGAGGAGCAGCTGGTCGGTTGGGATGTCGGTGCCAGAATTGGTTCCCTGCAAGAGATTACCGAAACACAACTCGGTTTAGAAGTGCCATGGATGTCCTATATTGCGGATATTGCAGCGGACGCGGGGATCTGTCGTCTCTACGGCTTTTCCGATGCAAATTTAGACCCTGATGCGCTCGCCAGTGGTGGTTGTGCGTGGTTCACGAAATCTGAGATGAGCCGCCAACTCGGTGAGAGTGCCACTATTTGCCGTGCGGTTGATACGTGGCAGCGGGCTGATGTGATTCGGGGTAAGGGCAAGGCGTGCCGTCAGAGCCGTCAGCAGTTTGAATAGTCGTCAGCAATCAGCCAAACCACTCACTACCCAAAACCCTTTACAATCCTGAGAACCCTGATTCTGACAGACATCAGTCAGGGCGGATTTTTTCCAAAAATCCTCTCAGCCGTCAGCCGTCAGCAATCAACCAAACCACTCACTACCCAAAACCCTCCACAATCCTGAGAACCCTGATGGCGAGGCTTTGCGGTGTACACGCCTAAATGCGATGTGCATTCCTAACCTCGCCACTGTAAAGTTAATTATGGGTATCACTATAATATTTCATTGAATGACTTTAAAAAAATTTCATTGACATAATTTGCATTTTCCGACAAAATAAAGTTATGTACCGTATAAAGTTATGTATAGACTTAATAATTTTTAATTTGAATATAAATAAAAATTACTCTATTATAACTTCAATAACTATAGTTTCGATATACAGAGACCCGAACCTTGACAAAGCCACGCTTACCCGAGGAGGTACAACTATGAACAGCAGCTACAAACATGTTGGCAAACCACTTACAGAGCGGATAGCGAGAGAGCTCATTATAGAAATATTCTCAGGGAAAACGGAGATTCAGAAAACAGAGATAAGGCAGGCTGTGGACGAAACGCATACGCAACGGGGTGGGCACCTGTCAACAAATGAAATCCACCCCGTCTCAAGCGCGCTCAGCCTCCTCAAGCGGCAAAGACTTGCAAACAATCCCACTCGTGGGGAGTGGTCTATATTTCCAAGTGCTGACACCCATCCAAATGTTCTTTTCAACTTGGAAACTGTCCAGACGCTTGGGAAAGGAAACAATGCCGTCTACCTCTGTTACTACCCCGTCTATCGGTCTTTGGCGGAATACGAAGGCAAGGAATTTTGGGCATGTAAGATTGGCAGTGTCGCCCCTCAAGTGTGCCTTGAAGTACCGGAACCGCCAGAGATCGGACTTATCTTTAAAACCGATGACCCGGAAAACCTGGAGCAGATTCTCCACAATATCCTGAAGTTGCGGGGCAAACAGATGGCGGATGCCCCCGGAAAAGCGTGGTTTCTGACATCTCCGACCGAAGCCGAAGGCATTTATAAAAATGTGATAGGCGGGGTATAAAAACGGTGTCTTCGCTATTCAGAACCGGCAGTGATGAGGGGCCCGCGCTTCACCAGTCAATATCCTCGAGTGTTTCGGCTTCGAGGGCTTTTTCAAATAACGCATCGAGCTGCGAGATATGGTGCAGCGCGGTAATATGAGAGACAAGGGATTCGGGAACGTCCTCAAAGCGGCGTTGCAGGAGCTTGAGAAGAGCATCCCGCTTCGCAAGCACCTGTCCTTGTTCCATGCCTTGTTCTATGCCTTGTTCTATGCCTTGTTGCAAGTAGTGTTCAGCCATCGTTTGCATGAGAGTTACCTCCTCTTGAGAAAGGTTCAAGGTCCTTTGGTGTTCAGCAACAATCCGATCTAAATCCGCACGCTCCCCAACAGAACGCTTGTAGAAAACCAGTAAGTGAAGATAGTGCAACGCTTGCACCCACGCAGCACGCTCCGACTCCGTCAGACCACTCAGATGATCCCCTAACGTCTCTAAGACCGATACGAATACAGAACGATCCGGCGTGTCCGCACGTTTGAGGACTGTCATTAACCATCCAAATGGTCCCTCCGACTGCAGTAAGTTCGCATCGGGTTCGCCCTGGATGCCCAGAAACAACGTTTCAAAACTCGGAACAAATCGACGCAAGGGTTCCGGCACATCCATCAACGTCTCCATTGAAATCATGGATCGCCATTCTGCTTTTCCTGTATAAAATACAACAGGGATGATCGGACGAAATCGCCACTGACTTTTCGGGACACCCTCAGCAACCCATTGCTGTCGTTGGTCATCCCAAATGTGATACATATACGATAACATCCGAAACCCCATCATCGCGGTCAGCCAGAATACCGAGGATTCAGGCGATGCAGAGGCTCCGGTGCTGGCTATGGATTTGAAAGGGCTTGCTCTTGATTTTGATCGGGTTCAGGAACAGATTGAAATGTTGCTATCATCGGATGATATGTCGATAGCGACGCAACGGCTGTTGCTGCATCTGCAACACCTATTGGCGAACGCACGTCCTGATGAGACTGTCTTATTGGCGAACTATCCGAATCCGTTTAACCCGGAGACGTGGATACCGTATCACTTGGCGGAAAGCACGGATGTGCGTATGAACATCTACGATGCGCAAGGTACGTTGGTGCGTGAATTGACCCTCGGTCATCAGTCAACGGAAAAAGCAACCCACAATCTCACCGACAACACAGACCTCACAAAAAGCAGCGTCTCAATAACCCAAAACCGCTATTGCGCCATCTCCAGCCGCTTCTTCTGCTCTTCGAGCATCTTCTGTTGACGTTTGAGACGCTCTGGTATGAGGCGTTCCCGTGGTGCTGTGGGCTTGAAATCGAGGCGGTCTTTCCCTAACCCGTGCAGGACTCCCAATTCTACGGGTGAGAAATCGTCTGGATCCTCACGGTTGAAATTCATCGGCTTCTTGAGAGCAACGGGTGGGTTGGTGATGAAACGAGCACGACCGGAAGGGTTCTGTGAAGCGGCGTGCAAGATGAACGGATGTAGCAGCACAACATCCCCCGCTTCTCCCGTAATTTCCACAAAGTCTTTGCATTTGCCAATGAGTTGACCGAAACCGCTCGGTAACAACCCTTCTGGGTGTTCATAGAGTCGTTGTGCGACGTGCTGGACGGAATCGCACGCCACAAAGGTGCCGCCGCTCTTTGGATAGATGTCCGACCAGACGACGATTGTTAGTAAGCCTTGTTCTGGGCTATCGAGAAAGTGTCGGAAGAAATCGCCATCCTTATGCCAACCGGTGACTTCTGGGGAAGGCGGTTGCCACGGTTGGTCTGCGCCTAATCCGAAGTTGATGATAAAGCCGTCGCTCCATCCTGGCTTTCTGTCGTCCCATGGATTGATAATCCTGTCTTCGCCGCCGAGCAGATCACAGATCGCATTATAAGCCCTCGGTGCGACCTCCTCAATTACGACTCGATTCATGGAAGGTAGATGCACACGGGGTTGCTCCCACGTCGTCGGATCGTCTGGGTCATAACCGAGCCGTTTAAAAGCGAAGGCGCGCCACTCTTCTGCTAACTCGCGTGAGAAGCAGCCTTTCAGGATAACATGTCCTTTCTCAATGAAGTGGCTAACGTCTGATTCTGTGAGTGTTCTATAGGTTTTTGGCATGTGTTTCCCCTTTATTGTATACTTGCCAACAACGTTTCTGCGAGCTTGGTTGCGAATTCGTCGTCGTTGATATGGGCGTCCATCTCAATAACCGTGACATTGTCCCCGATGTGTGCCTTTAGGTTCTCAATCCACGCCGTCCGCGCTTCAGGGGAATCAAAGGGCTGCCCGGTTTGGTCGATCGCTGAAACGCCCCGTGTTGGAATGATAACCGTCGTAGGTCCTTTTGCTTCGCTGAGTTTGCGCGCCATAATCCGTCCGAGTTCGGCAGTCTCTTCAGGTGTCGTCCGCATGAGCGTCACCGTCGGATTGTGCTGATAGAACAGCCGATCGCTGAATTGCTCTGGGACGGTATCCGGGGGACCGAAGTTCACCATATCCAATGCCCCCGGCGCGACGACTTGCGGCACCCCGGTTTCTCCGGCGGCTTCCAACCGGTCAGGACCGGCACTGAGGACACCCCCCACTAATTCATCGGCGAGTTCTGTCGTCGTTACGTCTAACACCCCGGCGAGGAATCCACCTTTCACGAGATCTTCCATCGCCTGCCCACCGGTACCGGTTGCGTGGAAAACCAGCACTTCATAGCCAGCGGCTTCAAGGACTTCGCGCGCCTTTGTAACACACGGGGTCGTCACGCCGAACATTGTCGCTGCAATGAGCGGTTTGTCCGCTGTTGCTGCGGGTGCATCGGCGTTCACCATCCCGACAATCGCGCCAGCAGCGTTGGCGAGAATCTGCCGTGACAAACGGTTGATGCCAGCAATATCTACGACAGAGTACATCATACAAATATCTTTCGACTGTACATAGGGACTCGTATCACCGGATGCAAGCGTTGAGACCATAATTTTCGGGACACCGACAGGCACCGCCTGCATCGCCGTCGTGCCGATAGTCGTCCCTGCGGAACCGCCGAGTGAGATGATCCCATCAATTTCGCCTGTAGCGTGTCCCGCAGCCACAAGCGCGGCGGCACCTTGCGCCATCACAGCGACACTGTTTCCGCGGTCGCCTTCGTCTCGCAGTGCTTGTAGCGATGCCCCCCCCGCCTGTGCGACTTCATCCGCAGAAATATCTGGCGTTAATTGTGGTTCGCCCAATATCCCTGTATTGATAACACACGTTGATACCCCGGCTGCTTCTATCTGCGATTTGATGAATGCGAATTCTACGCCTTTTGTATCCATTGTTCCAACAATGCAAACCGTTTTCGCCATCCGAGCGTCCTCCATTTAGGTTATAAGTCATAAGTTAAGCGAGGGTGGTTCATAAATATGCCTCGTAGAGGTTGGGTTCCCCAACCCACAGGGCGAGGGGATTTAGTCTGTAAATAGACTAAATCCATTCCTTGTATTACATTCCTCGCCCCTACGGTCGCTGTTTTACGCGATTGGTTACGCGTCGTAGTCGTGATTATCCTCTGCTCGATCCTGTGGGGCAAACCCGATCTTTCGCTGCGCCTTCGAGATGTCCACCCAACGTAAATCGTTGTTCGACATGCCGTAGAAAATCTCAAATCGCAAACTATCCTCAGCATTGATGCACCGCTCGAATATCTGGACAATATCGCGTTGGCTCACGTAGATGTCAGCACCCTGTGGTGGACGCGGACGATCCCGCTCGACTTGACCGATACGGACACAGAGACACGACATTCCATGACGATGGGAGTATGTTCTCGCCAGAGACTCCGTCCACACTTTAGTTGAGGCATATAACCCTCTCGGTTCTGCGGGTATGTCCGGCGTAATCATCTCCACATTGTCGGGTATGTCGGCATGTCGGCGTTCCATCATCGCCTTGTAGGGCTCTTGATCGCGATGCCCCTGTGAAACGGTAATGCTACTGGCGGCGACGATACGCGCAACACCGGCGGCTTTGCACGCCTCAAAGACATTGTAAGTCCCAATGATGTTGTTGTTTAGCAAACTCTCCCAACTCTCGCCACTGGGATCTGCGGCAAGATGTGCGACAACGTCCATACCTTCGACGGCTTGTTGCACCTGATCATAATTAGCAATATCGCACAAGCTGAATTTCTCATCTGGAATTTCCAGTGTCCACGCACCCGGAACGCGCACAGACGGCTCGCGTTTGTAGTCGAGTGCATAGGTATCGTACTTTTCCGGCTGTTCTTCCAGCCGTTTGTATGTCATGTAACCAATCTGTCCCGTCGCGCCTGTAACAAGCACGCGCTTGGGTGTAGCCATACGTTCATTTTCCTTTATAGCAATTTTGAATACGGTAGATATTAGAATTACGTATACACTCAGCACCGGCGCGGTTAGAAACCGCGCCTACCGGGTTGGGTTCCACATCTTTTGTATCAGTTTCCAGTTTTCACTCGCGCCCAAGTTGTCGTTAACCTATCCTTCGGTTGGACAGGCAGCGGTACTGCTTGGGCAAAATCGTCGTCTGTGGGTATAAAATCGACCGTTGAGACCATTAAGACATCGGAACACATGGTTTGGGCATTCAATCCACCCTCACGATGATAGATCATCACCGTATTCTCGCCAGCATTAAGTCGCGTCTTCCAACCGTTTTGGAGACCGCCCCCTGCCTGACCTTGCAACGCCTGTGGTTGTGCGGAGTCCCCAGCCCATGTCCACGGGTTGTTATCATCCCACTTGTCGAGCCAAGTCGCATCCCCAAGTGTGTTGATGTGTCGATCGAATTTTCCGAGGTCAGGCGTTCCATTCACCTGAATAAAGAAAGAGTTGTGCGCACGACCACTTGGATTTCGATCCCAAGATACCCTTGCCCAGACAAAGTAAGTGCCACCTGAAGCAATACCGTCAATTGTATACTTCACAAAAAAGACATCCTCTGCTGGGGGCAGATTATTTGGGGGGTTCGGTGAATTATGCACGAGATACGCGTCTCCAGAGGCACCCTTCAAGTCATCAACCAGGTGTCCCTTTTCATCATTGAGAAAGAATACGTCCTCATCCCGTTCATCGAATTCCTCGACTTCCCACCAATACTGGACACCACCGTTGTGTTGGGAAACCTTTAATTCTTCAACGGCTTCGGTTGAGGTCACAAATAGCACAGCAATGAATAGCATTCCTATGGCGTACATGATTCGCGTTAGGACATCATGCATCATGTTTTTGTTCCTCCTATGATATGCACAAACTATGGCAGATCGAAAAAATAAATACACATCTTGTAGGGGCAGGCACAAGACCTGCCCCTACAATGCTTGCGGACAGACACAAGACCCGAACCTACAACGCTTTTTTCTCGATAACATTACCGAAATATTTATTTAAACTTTATACAGTTTGTGCTACATTGTAGTGGACAATTATATGGTGTATTATACGGAGTGTCAAGAGATTTTTATTTAACGCCTCTGGTGCCTTCAGAAATAAAATTGACACAATTCAGGAGATGTGTTACACTTAAAAACGGTTGTCAGCATTACAGGCAGTCAGCAGTTAGCTGATGGTTATCTTTTACGCGTGCATGCGCAGATTGTGGAGGAAATGCGTGAAATCAATTGATTCTAAACAAGCAGGACTAACGTCCGTACAAATTTTGGTCGTCGTCGTCATCCTCGGAATTATCGCAGCCGTCCTTTTAGCACCTCGGCTGCTTGGACAGGCGGGACGCGCCCTACAAGCACAAGCTGCTGAGGAAATTGAAATACTCGGCATTGCCCTCGATAGGTACGCTAAAGATAATGGCGATTATCCATCAACCGAACAAGGTTTGAAGGCACTCTGGGAGAAACCCGAAGCGGCACCGATCCCTATAAACTGGTTGGAACCCTACATCCAAATCCCGATTACAGAAGACCCCTGGGGCAACTCTTATATCTATATCCGCCCGGGTAACCACGACCGATACGGATACGATCTTATCTCCTTCGGAAGTGATGGCGTTGAAGGTGGAACGGGTGAAGCGGAAGATGTCGTCAGCTGGATCCGGCGCGATGAGTGATTCTTAAAACATCGAAAACCGTATAAGAAGACGGGGGTGGACAGATGAAGATTACGCACATCGACGTTATCAAAGTGAAAGTCCCGTATCATGAAGGCATCAATGAATTGATGACTCGCCGAAATCTCTATCAGATTGACCACGTCTACAAGGTGCACACCGACGCTGGACTCATCGGAATTGGCGACGGTGCGCTTCAATCGGATGAGGTTATTCAGGGATATATCGGTAGGGATCCGTTTGCGTTTATGAACGGCTGGGCACCGACCCCGCTCCAGCAGGCATTTTACGACATCATGGGGAAGGCCCTTGGCGTACCGGTGCATCAACTGTTAGGCGAAAAAGTTCACGATAAAACAGCGTTCGGGTACTGGTCGATCGACATGCCCCCCGAAGCGTGGGCAGCAGAAGCGCAACACGCATACACGCTCGGCTACCGACTCCATAAAATCAAAGCCCGTCCTTGGTTTGAGGTGCTTGAGCAAGTCGCAGCGATTACGGCGGTTGTGCCAGATGATTACCGACTCCGCGTTGATGCAAACGATTCCTTTGAGACCCCTGCACACACACTTGAAGTCGCACGTCAACTCCAAGATTACACTATAGAGTCGTTTGAGACCCCGATTCCGCAGGGAGACATCGCTGGTTACCAAGAAATCAAGCGAAACACCGATATACCGATAACAATTCACTTCGGTAATCCAGACCCGATTGCAGCGATACGTGCAAAAATGAACGATTCGTTTATTATCGCTTATCCCGACTCGCGCGCTGCGAATGCCATACGGGAAGCAACGATTTCAGACGCTGCACACCTTCCGGTTTGGATACAGATCGTCGGACTCGGTATCACGACCTGCTATGTCACGCATCTCGCTGCAGTCATGCCGAACGCAACCATGCCATCGATTACGCTAAACGCCTTGCGGGCTTTTGACCTTGTCACGCCATCGACGATTCCGCTTGTTGACGGATACGCGACTGTTCCAGATGGCCCTGGATTAGGGGTTGAATTAGACGAGGACGCGGTTGATAATTGCCGCGTTTAAGGAGAAAGAAATAGAATGTGTAAGTTCTATAAAAATCAGGCACATCCGTGTGCCGCAGTGAAAATGGAGAAAAACGCATTATGCAAATGCACGTAGGTGGAGAATGGATTGATAAATCCGACAAAATCGACGTACTGAGTCCTTTCGACGGTTCGGTTGTTGACACCGTTCCGAGAGGGAATGCAGCCGATGTCGAAACTGCAATTCAGACGGCAGAACGTGGCGCGAAAGTCATGGCAGGCTTGACAGGCTATGAACGCTATGAAATCCTGCGCAAAGTCGCCGATTTGATGCTGGAAAAGGCGGGCGAACTCGCTGAAGTTATTACCCGCGAAGAAGGGAAAATCTTAGCAGAGGCGACGATTGAGGCGACCCGCGCTGCCGAGATTATCGCTCTTTCTGCCGAGGAATCAAAACGACTTACGGGTGAAACGATCCCGCTTGAAGGCGCGCCGGGTGTTAAAGATAAACTCGGTTTTACAGTACGTATGCCGTGTGGCGTGGTTGCGGGTATCAGTCCGTTTAACTTCCCGTTGCACCTTGTCTGCCACAAAGCCGGTCCTGCAATCGCTGGCGGAAACGCGATTATCATCAAACCCGCAACGGATACACCGCTCTCAGCCCTGAAACTCGTCGAACTCTTTTTAGAAGCCGGTACGCCGCCTGAGGCGATTCAGTGTGTGACGGGCCCCGGTGGCGAAATCGGGGATACGCTCTGCGCAGACCGACGCGTCCGAAAGATTACCTTTACGGGTAGCCGGGATGTCGGCGAGCATATCTGTCGCGTCGCCGGACTGAAACGGGTTACGATGGAACTGGGTTCAAATTCACCGCTTATCGTGATGCCCGATGCCGACCCAGAGAAGGTCGCACGCGCTGCAGCGGCATCCGGTTATTCTAACGCCGGACAGGTCTGTATCTCAACACAACGCGTCATCGCACACGAGAAAATCTATGGTGATTTCTTAGATGCGTTCCAAGCCGAAGTCGCCGAAATCAGTACTGGCGACCCGCTCGTAGAAGGGACACGTATGGGTCCGATGATTCGAGAGGGAGATGCTACGCGTGTTGCTGAATGGATTCAGGAAGCCGTTTCGGGCGGCGCAGAGCTCCTCACGGGTGGTGAGAAGCAGGACCAGTTCGTTACGCCTGCAATCCTCGCCAATGTGAAACCAGAGATGAAAATCTCTTGTGACGAAGTGTTCGGACCGGCTGTCGGTGTGACGCGTGTCAACGACATCGACGAGGCTATTGCGCTGGCTAACGATACGAATTACGGTTTGAGTGCCGCCATCTTCACGCAGAACGTCGATTGGGCGATGAAGTTCGTCCGTGAAGTCGAATCCGGCAATCTGATGGTGAACTGGGGTACACAGTGGCGTGCGGATCTGATGCCTTATGGCGGTGTTAAAGAGAGCGGTATGGGTAAAGAAGGGCCGAAATACGCGATAGAAGAGATGACCGAATTGAAGATGGCAATCTTCCATCTGGATAGTTAATTAGAAACTCTTGACAACGGGCGGATGTCGTTATCCGCCCGTTTTCTTCACGCCTTTTGTGCCACCATACTTGCGAGGACCCCGAGGACTCTGTCGCACCGTTCAATTCGCTCGTCCGTGCCCACAACGCAAGAAAAAGGCGAGATTTGAGATCCCGCCAGTGGATTTTAGATGAATTTACTCTTCCGCTTCCGCCTTTGACTCGGCAATCACTTTCTGTGCGACATCGTCAGGTGCGACTTCGTAGTGCGAGAACTCCATCGTGAAGTTGCCGCGTGCACTCGTCATCGACTTGAGATCGATCGAATAGCGGAGCATCTCCGAGAGCGGGACGTTCGCCTGAATCACTTGCTTTCTTCCGATCTGTTCGACCCCCATCACCTGTCCGCGCCGTCCATTCAAGTCGCCAATGATACTGCCCATGAACTGTTCCGGTACAGTGATCTCGACGTTCATGATGGGTTCAAGCAACCCCGGATTTGCCTGTTCAGCAGCGGCAGCAAAAGCCATGGAACCGGCAATCTGGAACGCCATATCCGAAGAGTCAACAGGATGATGCTTACCGTCATAGAGGTCGATCTGGATGTCAACGACGGGGTACCCCGCCAGTAGACCTCTGTCCATTCTCTCACGGATGCCCTTTTCTACAGCGGGTATATAGTTGCGTGGAATCGATCCACCAACGATGTTATTGACAAATTCAAAACCTTCACCGCGTTGCAAGGGGCCGATATTGATCCAAACGTCGCCGAACTGCCCTCTTCCACCAGATTGGCGTTTGTGCCGTCCATTGATACTCTGGACGTTTCGACGAATTGTTTCGCGATACGGTACTTTAGGTGGTGAAACAGCCGTCTCTACACCAAATTTATCCTTCATGCGTTCCCGATTAATAGTGAGGTGCAAGTCACCGAGTCCGGAGACGAGGAGTTGCTTGGTAACATCGTTGCGTTCAATCCTGAACGCCGGGTCTTCTTCGGACATGCGTGTGAGGGATGTCATGAGTTTCTCATCATCCCCCTCACGGGTCGGACGGATTGCGTAAGAGATGACGGAGTTAGGGAACTCGACACCGGCGAGTTGGATTTGCGCGTCTCTATCGCAGAGGGTGTCGCCGGTTTGGGTTGCAGCGAGTTTGGTAATCGCGCCGATATCGCCTGCTTCTACCTGCGGTGTACTAATTGCGTCCTTACCATTCATAAACACCGTTTTTCCGAGTCTTTCAACCTGTCCACGCGTCGAATTGCTGACTTGCGTATCGCCTTTGAGGATCCCCGAATAAACGCGGAAAAAACTGAGTTGTCCCGCGAACGGGTCGGCAATCGACTTGAAAACGACAGCCGACATCGGTGCTTCTGGTGACGGGTCGCGCGTGTCTTCTTCATCCTCAAGGCTTGCCACGGGCCCGACATCAACAGGCGACGGGCACCCAGTCACAAGCACATCCATCAATTGTTGCACACCGACGTTGCTAAGGGCAGCCCCGCAAAGCACGGGTGTAAACTGATTCTGGAGAATACCGAGCTGTAGGCCGTTCTGAATCTCTTCATCGGTCAATTCGCCTTCAAAAAACTTCTCAATGAGTTCATCATCACTTTCTGCGGCGACTTCAACGAGTGCTTCGCGTGTCTCTTCGGCTTCGGCTTCCAATTCTGCTGGAATCTCGGCTTTTGCGGCACGTTTGTTCCCATCGGGTTCGAGATATGCAGCCATCTGTATGACATCAACAACCCCGGCGAACTGGTCCTCCTGACCGATCGGCAGTTGAATTGGAACTGCCCGCGTCTCTAAGGAGTTCTCAACACTCGCGAGTGCGTCTTCAAAATTGGCGTTCTCTTTATCCATTTTATTGATAAAGACGAGGCGTGGCAGTTCATACTTGTCGGCAACTTCCCATACCTTTTCCGTTCCACCCTCAACCCCGGTAGTTGCATCAACAACGACGATAACAGCGTCGACAACTCGGAGCACACTATGGAGGTCCCCATAAAAATCTTCAGCACCGGGGGTATCAATCAGATTTAGTTTATGTCCTTCCCATTCTGCGATACAGACTGAACAGTTGAGGGTGGTTCTGCGTTCTATCTCGTCAGCGGCATAGTCAGCTACAGAATTTCCGCTATCAACAGCCCCCATGCGCTCAATAGCCCCACCGTTGAAAAGCATTGCTTCAACGAGTGAGGTTTTGCCTGCTCCTGAATGCGCGATAATCGCAATGTTTCGGATCTCGTCTGTCCTGTATTGTTTCATACGTCCTAAATTTTCTCCTTTTACTATTAACCACACGGAATAGAGTGAGCTATGCCGTTTAAACTTAAATCTTAGCATAGCGTGTCAAAAATGTCAAGAAAATATTTTTGTGGGGCAGGCTATAAAGTATTAGATGCTTTTAAGAGAAACCATCAATTAGAATTGGTATAACATAATCATCACGATTTAAGTTATAATTTAACAGGGTTTACGCAAAATGCAGTTATTCTGTTTATTACACCGTCAGCAGTTGTGTTTAGAGTTTACACGCAAACTAACAGTTTGCGCTACAATAGAAGGCGCCACTTAATTATGGAACTCACTATAAGTTATAATTGATGTGAAAGGAGACATCCATGTCAAATCTTTTCTTTGCGCTCGGTTCGGGTTTAGGTCTACTTGGGGTCGCGTTTGGTGCGTTTGGTGCGCACGGCCTCCGGTCAATGCTCAAGCCAGAGATGCTTGAGACGTTCGAGGTAGCGGTTCGGTATCAGATGTATCACAGCCTGGGGCTGCTCGCTGCGGCGTGGGCGGCATCAGAGTGGCAGAACCATCTCACGACTGCCTCGGGCTGGTGTTTTTTTGCGGGCATTCTCATTTTCTCTGGGAGCCTCTACATACTGAGTCTCACAGGCATTCGGTGGCTCGGTGCGATTACCCCCATCGGTGGGTTGGCGTTTATCGTCGGATGGGGGTGCCTGACTGTTGCTGCGATTAGAGGGATGTGAGTCGGGAGTTGACAGATTACGCGTTTTCGCATAAACTGTAGCAAAGTTTAGCGTTAATTGGACATGTAAAGGAGGAAAAACGTTGAAGAAACTGATTATTCTCTGCCTAATAGTTCTGGTTTCCAGTCAAGCGGAAGCCAATTACAATTTCGCACTTCACACCGACTCCCATCCGTGGGCACGTGAAGATCCAAAAGGTGCTCAAGAGGAAATTGACACCTTAATTAAGCTTATTGATAATAAGGTAAACCTGACGGCCTTTGACCCGAAGGATATTGAGGGATTAGCGGATTGGGTCGCAGCGCACACGGAGGGCGGCGGTAATACGCTGATTCTAACAGGTATCACGCCATCAACGATTTATCCGACCGGTAACGCAAAGCCTGATGGCTCGCTTCTCGAAGAGTTCCTTGATGCCGGTAACACGATTTTCAACACAGGCGAATACACGTTCTACACATCGGAAGGTCCCGCAGAAACGAATGGACAGGTGGCATTAGGTCATGTCGTTGATGTTCCAGAGGCGCACGTGTGGATGGGTAGGGGTCCGGACGCTTGGCAAGGGAATCCAGTTGAAATGACACCGACACAGGACGGCAAAGACTTTATACCGAGTTTGAAGAAGTATAACACGTCTTATCCGCTCCACGTGGAGGATTTCGAGAAATCGCCGTGGGAGTTAGAGATCGCACTCGCTGAAAACACGAAGGAAGATTTACGGGTTGATCCGGGTGTGATATTTAACGAAGAGACTGGCGGTCGCCTCGGTATCTTTGTTCAGACCTACGTTGGCGATGTCCCGCATCCGGGTGTTTCGTGGGGTGCGATTATGGGTGAATTCATCCTTAACTACTACTTACCAGAAACCTTATCGGTTGAACCGATCGATAAATTAACGACAACGTGGGGAAAACTGAAATCTCCGTATTAAGGAGCACAGGATGAAACAATTAGTATATCTTTTGGCAATCGCGGGGTTCTTGTTGAGCTGCACGCTCGGGCACGCAGCCGACCCAGCAACAGATTTACTCATGTATCTGCCCTTTGACGAAGGCGCGGGTAACAAGGCGGAAGATACGTCTCCCAATGGGTTCGTTGGTGATATAGAGAACGCGAAATGGGTAGAAGGTGTTGTCGGACAGGCACTCCATTTCAACAACGGGAGTGTTAACTTCGACCCACTCGACATTGATCAGCCGAAAGAGATGACGATTGAATTTTGGTTCAAACCCGATGATAAAATTGAGGGTGGCAATCGTATCGATCTGCTCTACCGGCTTCAGGGGGGTGGGAGACCTCACATTACCTTCAACCGCGGCGGTGTGTTATTCGGGTTCTACTTTGCGACGCAAGGTGTAGAATTAGAGGCACTTACGAATTATGATGCTTTTGAATCTGAATGGTATTACTTCGTCGGATCGCAGAGCCGAAAGACAGCATGGATGTATATTAACGGGGAACTGGATTCCGAAGCGGAAGCCGGGGGTGACGCGCGTATGGATTTCGGCACCCAAGGCATGTGCATCGCAGCGAACCAAGGGAACGGCAACTTCTTCAACGGTGTTATCGATGAATTTAAGATTTGGAGCGTAGCCCTTACTGCGGAAGAAGTCGAGACGAATATGGCAAAAGCCCTCGCTGTGCAGGCAGCGGACAAACTGACGACGACGTGGGGTAAACTGAAGACGAACTCCAGTCGGTTTTAAGCGTCAGAACTTACGCAAAATCAGAGAGTTAGGTCTATCATGACGCAACCGGTTAGGATCCGATGCGGTTGGGAAACCGCATCTACGGGTCCTGGGGCTGCGGCGGTTATTTTTTAAATTGACGCTTATGGTGCGGTTAGGAAACCGCACCTACCGGGAAAGTAAGTTCTAAAGTGCTTGCGCAGCAAGTGCGCTTATGGGACCATCGAGATGTGAAGCGGGAGGCTTGCCGAGCGGCCTTCCGCATCCACACAGGTCAGTAGATGCTTTCCTTTGACGGGTGTAAGCCAATACTGCTGTCCTGCGTTCCCTTTGAAAATTAACTCACCATCCAAAAACCAGAACAGCTCTTGTGTCCTGTTAGAAGCGGAAGCGGAGAGTCGAATCTTTTGGTTCTCTAAGGGGATACCCGGTCGAATGTAATAAACAGTGTCTTCTGTAGGTGATAAGATGACCGGTGCTGTTCCTGCGATTGCCCCGTTACACAACGGATTATGCTCCGGTAAAACAGGCACAGCAAATCCATTTTCTGCCAACCACGTCGCTGCTTCTGCGGGCCACTCTTCAAAGATAACAGTCTTGTATCCATTTTGCGACTCCGTTTTGTCAAGGCTCCGACAGTGGGAGCAGAGACTGTAACCCGTCGCCTCATCAATAGAGACGCGTTTGTGAATTGTACAGGTTGCGATGGGTGAGATACCGGGGATATAGACATCGCCCTTATGGGTTGAGCAGTGTGGTGAAACAGGGGCGCCACTGAGTGTGCAAACTTCCCGTGTTTTCAGTTGCTCCGGTTTCGCGAACCAGCGGTGTGTATCCTGCCCGGTCAGTGCCGTGAAGAGCGCGAACAAAATAGGCGTTGCTGCGTCTGCCCCGCTCATCATTGACGCTCCCTTGCCATCAAAGTTCCCCAACCAAACACCAATCGTTAATTCTGGTGAATATCCGATACACCATGCATCTCGGTGTCCGTACGAGGTCCCGGTTTTCCACGCAATTTTTGGTAGATTCATCGTACTTTCAAACGCCTCAGGATTCTTAACGGTATTCGCCGGAAGTTGTAAAGTTGTGAGGATCTCAGTTATGATGAAACTCGTTTCTTGCCGAAGCAACCGTTTTGAGCGGTTTGCTATTCGCGGTTCGCGGTCTGAGCGTATCAATTGATAGGGTGCGAATTCTCCCATATTTGCCAGCCCTGCGTAAAGTGTAGTGAGTTCAAGCAGGTTCACTTCGCATCCACCGAGTACCATAGAGAGCCCATACTTTTTCGTCAATGCCAGCGTTGAGATCCCCGCCCGTTTGAGAAAGGCGTGCAATGTATCGTTTTTCAGACGTGCATTAAGGTTAACAGCGGGGACATTCAGCGAACGGGCAAGTGCTTGACGTGCGGTAACATAACCGCTATATTTGCCGTCATAGTTCACGGGTTCATATCCGGCATAAGTGACAGGTACATCAAATAAGAGGGTCTCAGGCGTAATCAAGCCTTGCTCCATTGCGAGTGCATAGACGAAAGGTTTCAGTGCAGAGCCGGGAGAACGGGGTGCAAGTGTTCCGTTTATCTGTCCTAACGCCTTACGGTCGAAAAAGTCGTGTGAACCTACCATTGCCAAAACCTGACGGCTCCGAGTGTCCATAACGACAATAGCACCTGTGCTCGGTAAGCGGTGATTGATAACACCTGCATAAGAAGCATCAAGATATTCTCGAAGGATCCGGAGCGCAGTCTCTTGGGCTTTCACGTCTATCGTCGTGTATATCCTGCCCTCTGCCGTTGGTCTGGCGTATAGTCCTTTTCCCTTTACGAGCATACGTGCGAGGTGTGGTGCCTTGAACGGGAGCGGATAGCGTTTTGTCGGAATCGGTTCTTGCAATGCCGCCTGCCATTGCTGTTCGGAAATCTGCCGCCGTGCGAGGAGTCGGTTTAGGACTTTTTTTCGTGCCTCTCTTGCGTTTTCTGGGAATCTGTCTGGACGCAGGCGTTCGGGAGCGTTGGGAATTGCGGCGAGGAGTGCTGCTTCACCAAGGCTCATCGCATGCTGCGGTTTATTGAAGTAAAACCGCGAGGCTGCCGCTGTACCGACGATATTTCCACCGTAGGGGAGCATATTGAAGTAATAGGTTAAAATCTCGGATTTGGAATAGGCGAGTTCAAGTTGGATGGCACGGAACATTTCCCACAATTTGTTTGGAACGTTCCGTGCTTTAGGCTCCATCAGCCGTGCGAGCTGCATCGTAATTGTTGATCCGCCGCGGACGACCTTGCCCGCTGTGAGGTTGTCATAAAAGGCAGTCGCAATGGATATCGGGTTAATGCCAAAGTGGTAGTAAAACCACCTGTCCTCCGACGTTAGCATTGCTTGATGTAGAAAGTAGTTGTGGGTTGTGGGTTCGCCATTCGCGATTCGCGGTTCGCGATTAACCATTTTGGACTGACGATTAAATCGCCACATACCGTCAGCAGCCAAAAATGCGCGGAGCCATTCACCATTTCTATCCAAAACGATAGGAGATGCGGGTCGGTGGAGTTGTGCCTTAGGCAAGGGAAAACACCAGTTGGCAATCACAAAGAGGGCGAGAATCGCGAATAGCGAATAGCAGATAGCGAACCGCGAACCGCGAACCGCGAACCACGGATAGCGAATAGCGGATAGCGAATAGCGAATAGCCATTCTAATTTTTTTCATCGCTCTGTAACCACTTCAATGCGAGTACTACCCGTTACAGTAGATTTCGTTGCGTCGTACATCGCTTCGGCAGTGATAGGAGGCAAGGTAAATTCGCCCTGCGTGACAGCACGGAGTGCGTAATAGAATTTCCGTTCGCGCTGACGCGGGAACGTGCCGAAAAAAATGAGCCGATCATCGCGAATGTCGAGATAGTCCGGCTTGAAGTCCTGCGCTCTCAGCCACGGAATCCCTGCACGAGACTCCAACCGCGGGTTCTCAATCTCGAATCCGGCGGGCAACATATCTACAACAACGACGTTTTCCAGATTAGCAGTAAGTGCTTTAACAGTTATCTCTGCAACGATTAAATCGCCGTGCGCAAACTGCCGAGCCAACTCCTCACCATCTTTGTTGAAGTAGCGACGGCGTGCTTGTATTTCACGCTCGTATTCTTCAACATAGGAGTCGCGTTGAATGCCGAATGCGCTCCAGTAATAGTAGCAACTTCCCTCGCCTTCGACAGCAAGTTGCACGCGCACGGCGTCCCATTCCTCATGGGTGTAGCGTACCTCCGTTGCATCGAAGTCAGCGAAATGTTCACCATTAAGTTTGAGAGTGCCGGTGTAGTTCCTGTCCATCTGTTTCTTCATAATCTTACCGAGTGCCAAGAAAGCAAAAGCGTTATCCTGCGTCGTTCTCCATCGGTTCCCATCGGATGCCGCGTCTCTTAGATTCTTAACGAGCATCGGAATTGATGGATGATTCTCATTGACTTCAGCAAGCGTATCCAGCATGATAGCTTGTGCTCGAATTGGAGAGTCAAATGTGCCACCTGTCTCCCACCGCGTCCCATTTTTATCATTCACACCGGGTGACACTGAAACCGGTAACATTGACAGGGCGGTTTCTAATTCACCACTAAGTGCGAAGGCGCCAGCAAGTTGAAAGTGGCTATAATTGCTAAGCCCACTCAAACCTCTATTCTTCAGATAATTCATTGTTCCGCGATCGGGGTGTCCAGCGGCGGCTAAGACATAAGCAGCATAGGTCGCAAGTGCGATATCAGTCTTTAGTCCTTCAGAATTATCTCGCCCCTCTGCGTTTGGTGAGAACTTTGCGCGTTCCTGCAAACCGTCCAGCATTGTGTTGTAGACCCGATCTGCGACCTCATATCCCGCTTTCCGAGCTTCAACGAGGAAATGGGATGCATAGATACTACTCCAAGCGTTGATGTAAGTTCCGCCGGGCCAGTAAGCAAAATGATTCCTTGCCGTTAGCATGCTTTCTAACTTAGCGATACCTGATGTAATATAGTAATCGACTAAATCCTCATCAGCGAGCATCGGTTCAACGCTTCGCGCCAGATCACTGAAATAGAGCAGTGGAAACACCCGACTCGTCGTCTGCTCCAGACATCCGTACGGATAACGGACAAGGTAACGGAGGCTATCAGCAAAAGCGATATTTGGAAACGGGGATAGCGTGAGGCTGAATTCCGAGGCATCCGGCATCAAATTCGCGGGGAAAATGAAATCGACCGGTTTGCCAGCACGCACCACACCTTGCCCTGTCTTTGTGACAGGTGGGGCGGTAGAGCGCAATGGAAGCTTCACATCTATCTCGGCGGTCTCAGCATTTCCGTGCGCGGATAAATTGAACCCGACTTCACCGATCGCATCGTGAACGCGAATATCGAAAAACGCCTGTGCTTCCGCCCCGGCACCAACAGAGAGCAGTTGGGATTGGGCAATCTCTCCTACAGGTGAAGGTGGCGTTTGAGACGTATCATTCGCAGCAGTTGCTGACAGGAGCTGCACAGCCCCTTCGGCTTGCAATTCGACAGTAAATTCTCCAGCCTCACCTGTCCCGTTAAAAAGGGTAACAGGTACACGAAGTTTATCACCACCTGCCAAGAACCGTGGGAAGGTCGGCGTTAGGACAATAGGTTCACGGACAGTCAAGTATACCTCGGTAGCACCGTAATTTGCGCCGGCGAAAGCAACAGCCATCAATCGTAATTTTCCGTTGAATTGTGGGATTTTAAATTGGACAGTCCCGCGTCCCCTTCCATCGGTTTGCACGAATCCAGACCAAAGCGAGATCGGTTTTACGCGTATGATGCTACCGGTATTAAGCCGTTTGCTTCGTGCTGTGTCCGGTGCAGCATCCCCCCCCGTGCTCGAATTATCAGTGAGGCCGGCAATCTCAGGCAAAATACCGCTATACAGGTCAAAGGAGCGCGTCTTTAACCCGCGCTGCCGATAGAAGTAGTCGTGTGGGTCAGGCGTTTGGAAATCTGTCAAGGAAAGGATCCCTTCATCTACCGCTGCGATACAGACTTCGTATTTCTGCCATGAACGTCTGCCTTGCACTTGGAAGGTGATGTCCACACTGCTGTTCGGTCGGACAGTTACCTCAGTGCTTTCTCCGTCCACAATACGCATCTGTTCACCGGAAAGTGGAACCTTTGAAGATGCCCCTGCCTCATCCTGTTGTGAGAGAAACATATCTATCGAAAGCCTTCTCTGGGTTGCATCCAGTTTCAAGGGAATCACGCCAAATGCTCGTGCTGGCAGCGGTTGATAGTGGTCCAGCGATACGGTATCCACAGGCATAGGACGAATCAGTGTTGCAGAAAGGTAAACGTTTGGTCTATAATTCGACCGGACTGGGATTGACAAAGTAGCGGTATTTTCTTTCATTACAATCGTGCGATAACTCAGCACCTTCTCCCGCTCAACAGTCAGCAGGAGCGTGCCGGGGAAGGGTGCTTTAACATGTAGTTTCGCGGTTTCACCCGAACGATAGGCAGTCTTATTGAGGGTCAACTCCAAGCGGGTCGGATGTTCCATAGACACCGCCGTATTGCCCCAACCGTTAACGTAGAATCCGATTTCCGCAGTCGCCGTTGATTTGAGGTCCTCAAGTCGGACGCGATATTCACCGTAGCCTGAAGGTGTTAGTGTTAGTGTCTGTGCTGTCTCTGCGGAAGTTAAGTCGTGCGTCTCGACTTCGGTCGTCTGGGGTTCGGAGACGTATTCGTAACGTCCAGCCGTATTCTGGCGAAGTATGGTGTTCCAGTTGACTTTGTGGAGGCTCAGCCGTAAAGCGCGTCCAGGAGCAACAGCCATAGCATCATCGACGGCCACATAGTCAATACGAACCGGCTGATTAATCTTAGCGTCCGCTGTATTTGTGCGTCGAAGCCCGACATAATGCGAATACGGATGGATAACGACTCGGTGTGAAGCCGTGACGGCTCTGCCGCCGATTTCACTGACGGTAGCCGTGAGTACTCCATTTAAGAGAGAGGGAGCTTTCAGGGTTGAAGGAATAGCGAATTGATAGCGCGCCTTACCTGATGGATCAGTTTTAGTTTCTCCGAGTTCAACGCGTTGGCTTTCAAACTGTTTGGCAAAATTCGATCCAGTGCTTCCGAAGACGAAGTTGCGCCATTTTGCTGTATCAAAATCTGCTGATGAAACGCCGTCAGCCGCCGCGATGGAGACCACTCGCAATTCGCATGAAACCAGAACTTTTCGTCCTGCAGCCGGTGGGCCGAACAGATTAACAGCATCCACTTGAATGTCGATTTCATCTCCAAGCCTATAGATAGATTTGTCCGTAGTGATGCCGACCTTCATCCGGTCTGGCATGAATTCCTCAACCTGAAACTGGATTCTTCCGACAAGCTTATCGGCAATCAGCATTTTGGCGACATAGTTCCCCGTCTGTGCATAGTCAGGAATCGGAATTTGTATCTCACAGGCACCGGCTTTCGTCGTTTGCTGCCGCAATTCTCGCAGGATTCTGCCATCTGGAGAGAGTATTTCAATACGGGTAGGCAGCGGCTCCGGCGTTGCCTGTTTCGGTGCGCGGACGATACCTGCAAGTTGGACAGTCTCACCCGGTCGATAAACGCCGCGACTTGTATAGAGAAAGGCTTCATAGCCCTTTTGCAAATAGGTGGGTCCTGAAACATCAAAATCCGCCGTTGCGATTTCGTGTCGATCCAATTGAACGAAAGCCAGATCGTCGCGCTTGGCGACGGTAATCATAAAGGGTGTGAAATCTTCCGTTTTTTCAGCGACATCCGTGAATTCGACAAAGCCTGCCCAGTTGGTTGTGCCGCTGAGGAGTGTCTGGTTATTATCGCTGATGAGTTTGACGCGTGCTGTCGGCACAGCTGCGCCGGTAGCAAGAGATTTTACCCAAACGGACAGGCTATCTTCGGCGCGTTTGGCAGTGATACCCAAATCCGTAATGAGTACCCATTGATGTGCGCTGTCCCACTCGCGCTGTGCGTTCCGCGCCACAACTTTAAAGATACCGACATGTTCATCTGAAAGGTAGTCTTCCAAGGAGATGGGTACCGTTACCTCCTGGTTCAACTGAGATGGGATGTCAAGTACTTCCGTATGAATAGGTTTACCCAAGTTCCGGCTCCAGCGGCTCCACCTCTCTAATTTTGAGACATAGACGAGGTTATTCGCAAAAACTTTTTCGATATCAAGTTTTACGCGCTCAATGTTAATCGTTGTGAGTCCGAGGTTTAATTGTCCTTCGCGTGCGAGAAAGAAACCGTCGCCAAGGAATCGGAGTTGCGGTCGGATATCCGGAATCCTCAGCCTTGTCATATAGTCCTGTTTCAAAATAGCATCATTTCGTGCTGTCAGACCGCGCCGAATTTTCAGCGTATAGGTTGTGCGCCGCTTGAAATCACCGTGGATTTCTATATTCCGATAATCCGCGACGACTTGATACGCGACTGCCGGTGTAAGTTCCAGATAGGGTTCGATGGTATCACCAAGTACAGGTGCGCTAAAACTCACTGAAATATGGGGTGTGCCATCACTTTCCCAAACGTCCGAATATGTTACCCCGAGTGTTCCGATCCCCCGAAGTATGACAGGTGTAACATGTGCTTTCTGCAGTCCGATTTGTCCGCCTGTGCATTTAAATTCTCTTTCAATCTTAACTTTTATTTCTCGGTCGGTACTGCCGCGTTTTATCCGTTGTGTTTTGAATCGGACTGTCCGTGCCGTGGCAGCGTTGGTCTCAATCTGATAGGGGATTTCTGTTCCATCATCCAATTCAATAGAGAGATGTGCTTTTAAATCAGCTGTCGTTACAGGATAGTTGAACGCTATCGTCCCGAACCCTGTTGCCTGTTCACGTGCCTCGTTTGTGGTAAATTCCATGCGTGTCTGCTCTACAGTGAAAGGCGCAGTAGCGAATTTGAAATCTTTTTGTCCGGTGAGTAAAAATGTTTCAGATGGGTTCAGGTCGGGTGTGAGTTGAACAGTATATTGTGCGGCGGGTGCCAAAGGTGCGTTTAAGAAAAATCCGATTCTATCGCGTGCGACCCAGCGTGCTGTCCCTTGAACAGCTGGCGTAAAGCGAAACGCTTCGGCTGGGATTTCGGTGCCGACGCGTGACTTATCAACGATCGCCTCCGAAAACGTAATCGAAAAATCGACCCATTGTGGCACCTCTCCTTGCGGCGTGAAGGTCTTGACGCTGTACCGTGTTCGCGCAGTCATGTTATCCTGTACAATGTAAAAAATACAAGCAACAAGGATTAGTGCCATTAGCCCAATCACACCGATTAGAAAGTCCTTGGAAAGTTTAGCAACCATAAAAATATCCTCTCGGAAAAGCGACAGATTATTTTTTATTTTGGCAATTTCTACAGTAGCAATTTTTATGCCAACGTATTTTTATTTTTTTCGGTGCTTAAAGTAGGGAAGTCAAGTCCAGGTGGGTTTCCAAATCTCGCCAGAATGCGCCAAAGATGAATAAGGTGTCTTTGAGTGGCGTTATGTGTAAATATGAACACATAAGGACGGATACTGCAATCCGTCCTTACAAAATTATATGAAGGTAAGCTGTTAACTCACAAATCCTGTCTATTACAAACAAGGACAGCTGCAGCCCACGGTTAGAACCAGAAGTGTGACATCAAAATAATCTGATCGGTGCCTTGGAGTTGTCTTAACGTGCCTTTATCAGAGATGGTATCATCAGGCCCGCGGTCTGGGTTTGCAAGATTCGCCCAGTAAAATAGAGAGATTGCCCCATTTTCTATAAAGTTGTATTGTGCGGCGAGTGTTACTCGTTGGCTCGCGTCTCCCTTAAGCGTTCTATCCGGATCAAAGAGGCCGTATCGACCGGAGAGCGTGAGTTGTGGGAGGAGTCGGTACCTTGCCCCGACATAGTATCCTTTTGAATCAACGGCATCCGGTGCGAAAGAAGCCACTTCTCCACTATTTCCAAAATTGAATTCGCCTTCAAGGCTGAGTCCAGCAAAGGAGGCAGTGAGAAACGCGCCAATGAGTCGCTCCCAGTCTTCACCCGGCTTTTCAAATATACCGGAAACACCCCCTCGAACCGGCCCGAGTTGGGCACCTATTGTACCCAGTCCGCCTTTCGCTGCTGCATTGCCAGCGTTAAAGAAGGCTGCGTTGTAAAAAAGTCTTCCTGCGGTACCGCCAAGTTCAACACCGACATCCCGCTTGTTAGAACCGAGTCCATACCCCTCTCGGACAAGGATGTTGTGGTCCTTCTGTTTGATAGCGAATGGGAGCCGAAATTGCCCAATTTTGACATACAGGTGTTTTGGGATGGCATCTACGGTTGCGAATGCGTTCATCGTCGTCCCCGCGTTATTAGAAAGGGTAAGTCGGACGTGTTCAGAGGCTTGTGCGTTGAAGGTGACCTCTGCTTGCATAAGAAGAAATCTGTCAATCGAAGAGTGGCACGAATTGCAGCCAGCAATTGCGTTCTCTCCCCCGTCAACATGTGTTGTTTTGATAAATGCAGTTTGCAAATCAAGGGAAGTCGTGAGCTGCTTGACAATCTCCTTTGCCTCTTCGGTTACGGCATCCATATCAAAATCTTCAGGAAACTCAAAATAGTTCTCCTCAAAGATTTCGCCAACGCGATTTCGGGGACCACCGCCAGCCGGGTCAATGTGGCAGAAACTACACTCTTTGCCAAGCTCAGTGGCAAATTCAGGACGCGCTTCTGCTGCCTTGGGTAAAAAGAGGCACATTGTAACACCAACTACGAGAGCGAGCAGTAGAAATGACTTCTTGACTGTATCCGCTTTCATACCTAAGGGATTTGTTAATAACAGAGCGTCGTTGGTATACCTCACGACCTCACTGTAATGTGGATTCAAAAGGACCTCCTTATTCTCTATTCAAGTTCTGTAAAAACATAATCAATATTACGGGATTTCGCTATTTATCACACAATCGGTGCGGTTAGGAAACCGCACCTACCAGGGAAATACGTAAGTCCTACTTCATTCAAGTTCTGTAAAAACATAATCAATATCTTCAACTCGGGCGTGACATCCCCAACAGATGCGATCTTTGGCTATGACCCCGAATTCGTCATCCGGTGCGTTCCGCGTATACTCAATGAACTCCCAATCGTTATGATCAGGATTCACACCCGCTTTTTTTCGCATAATTGCGATGAGTCCGACATAATCCTTACCTGGACGATATGCCTCTTTTACAACAATGCTCCCATCAGGATACGGAAACTGCTGTTCGCCATTGGGTGCAATCGTTTCTCGTGTTTTGTTGACATAAACATTTTTATCGCCGTTGTGCGGGTCGACGCCAGGAACAGGTGGTATAGGTTCGGCATTCAGTTTTAACCACCGTGTGTACCCCGCCACATCTTCAGGGAGCCCTGGAAGGGGTCCAGCCGGTTCTTCATCCGCAGGTTCAGCGGGCTCTATCGCCGTCGTTTCCTCTTCCGATGTTTGAACAAGCTCCTCCAAAGTCTTTTCACTGGTGCAGGCAGTAAAGAATAAACACAGTGTGGCGATCACTGCGAGATTAAGTAGCAATTGGTGTCGTGTTTGGATTTTCATGATTAATTCCTCAATTTATTGGTATAAAAACCGGTGGATTTTGTAGAATTTCTAAATACGCAAATAAACGTATACTTAGGAATATGTGTTTACAATATCTTTTTAATTTACGACAAAATGGCAAGTATTGCAAGGAAATTTGTAAAGTGGTTATAAGTTATAAGTTAAGAGGAGTTAAGAGGCGGGTTGTAGCAAATCATTATCAACTGAAATAACGACTTTTTTCTCAAACATACTGTTTTTTCGATAACGAAAGTAGAAAAGTACGTTCTGAAGAAAAGCCCGATTTTTGTTTGCCTTCCCACCCTCTGTTAGTGTATCATAAGAATAGGGATTGGCTATCAGCAGTCGGCTGTCAGTAGATCGTGTCGCAGTTGCCATCGTTTGAATATCCGCAGTGTTCTCTGGTGAATTGCTGAAATCTGACGAGTATTAAAAAAGGAGAAATAATGCTAAGAAATCTATTTAAAGGTCGTGATAAAAGCGAGATTAAATCTGACACTGAGGACAGACAAGAAAACTGGTTTAATCGACTCAAATCTGGGTTGTCAAAAACGCGGAACCAGTTCCTGTCTCAGTTGTCAGGACTCCTCGGTGTTGGAAGAAAGATTGACGAAGATTTGATGGAAGAGATTGAGGAGATTTTAATCCAGTCGGATGTAGGTGTTGATACCACTCTGACCCTCATGGATAACGTGAGAGAACGGGTGAGGGAAGAAGGGTTAAGCGATTCTTCAGCGTTAGCATCGGTTCTGAAATCAGAAATTTTGCAGCTGCTTGGTGAGGATGTGCCGCTGGAAATAAAAGACGAAAAGCCGTATACAATTTTAGTGCTCGGTGTAAATGGTGCGGGAAAGACGACAACGATCGGAAAACTCGCGAGTCGATTTATTACGGATGGACACCGTGTGGTTGTCGCTGCGGGGGATACGTTTCGGGCTGCAGCGGAAGACCAACTCGCGATTTGGTGTGAGCGTGCCGGTGCGGAACTCATTCGGGGTGGAGACAGTGCCGAACCTGCCTCAGTTGTGTTCGATGCGATTCATGCAGCAAAACATCGGGACGCTGATGTGTTGATCGTCGATACTGCTGGCAGATTGCATACCAAGAAACCGCTTATGGATGAACTCTCGAAAATCGGTCGTGTTATGGAAAAAGCCCACGCAGGCGCGCCGCATGAAGTGTTACTTGTCGTCGATGGGACAGTGGGTCAAAACGCGCTGATGCAAGCAAAGATTTTCAACGATGCCGTGCCAATTACAGGTGTAGCAGTTACAAAGCTGGATGGTACTGCAAAAGGTGGGATAGTTATTGGGGTGAACGCCGAAATTGGGGCACCTGTTAAACTCATCGGGATAGGTGAGAAAATTGACGACTTACGAGACTTCGCGGGTAGGGATTTCATTGAGGCACTCTTTACCAGCGAGGCGGAGAAGGTGTGAACCGTCCCGCCGAGTTCCTATACCGGATCGGTGCGGTTAGAAACCGCACCAACCAATGGAGTGCAATGTTAGAAGTCCGTCTCTCGTAGATACGGACGGAGATGTTTGCGAAGGTTACGATGTGCATGAAGCAGATGCGCTTTAACCGTTCCATCGGACCGACCAACAGTAGCAGCTATATCTTTAAGCGATAACCCGTTCCAGTGTCGCAAAATGAAGATTTGGCGTTGCTTTGGTGGGAGTCGTCGGACGGCTTTTCGGATGTGCGCTCTCAACTCTTTATTTTCAACCGCTTTTGCTGGGGACTCTGAGCGCGGATCGGCGATATTTGCCATCGGCAACTCGCCAGATTCATCGGAGTCGTACAGGAGCACTTCCGATCTTGATTTCTTCCGCAAGAAATCAATACAGAGATTCACCGTAATGCGGTAAAGCCAACTGTAAAACTGGCACTGACTCTTGAAATCTGCCAATCCCTGATATGCCCGAATGAAGGCATCCTGCGTCAAATCTGAGGCATCTTCAGGATTAGAGACGAAACGTTGTACGAGTCGATAGGTGCGTTTTTGGTAGCGTGTAAAGAGCGCGTCAAACGCAGCGTTATCACCGTTTTGAAATTGTTCAATTAACTCAGTATCATCGTAACAGTCTAGTGGAACTTTCTCAGAGCTTTGGGACTGCATATTCTCCTCTTAAGCGTCATCAGCCGGGGGAAAGTCGGTTTTTTCAAGACGGATGCTTGACAAAACCAGAAACGTTGATGGCTGTTGACAAAATAGAAGTCACTGATTCGTTTGTTTGTGGACACTGCGAAACCAACGTCTATATCTTTGGTTATCTTGAACCATCTGTTGTAAAAGCGTTAATTCTTCATCATCCTCGGTGTAGGGTGCGGTTTCAAGCAAGGCTAAGAGTTCCTCATAGACGCCTCTGTCTTCATGGACGAGTGTCGAGAGGAGGGTCTTGAAATTTTCACCGTGGCCGAGTAGAACCAATAGTTGATTCGTATGGCGTATTTCTTCGGAAGCCGCCTGATTCAGGTACGCTGCGAGTTCATGTTCATCTCGTTTCTCGGCAATTCGTGCGAGAATCAATCGCATTCCGACAAGTTTGAGCTTTGCTTGTGCGAGTTCGTCCAAATCGGCTTCAAACCGTTCCTTGAGATGATCGGCATCACGTGGGTGCAGTTGTGCATAACTTGGCCAGACCGGCTTCGCCATTACCTGTTTCAACCGTTTTAAGCCGTCAATCAAGTTTTCCTGTTCCTGCGTGGATAGCTGCCCGAATGTGCTCTGCCAAAAGTTCGTTGCGTGTTTTACGGACTCACGGAAGAGCTCCTCAGACTTCGGTGTGAGTTTAATCCGAGAGCGTCGTCGATCTTGGTCGCACCTCCGACGGACGACCCAACCGTGTCGTTCAAGACGACTCACCAAGCCAGATGTTGTGTTATGGGCAAGCCCTAAATGCTCACCTAACTCACTGACGGACATCCCAGACTCGTGTCCATACCAATGCAGATGTTGTAGGGCATTAAACTGGACGATCGTCAGACGATTCGGAACAATCTCCTGAATAAATCTGGATTTGACAGCAGCCTGCGCATGACGCATCACACGCATTATAAGGTCAATATCATTATGGAATTCCTGATCTTTAGACATCTCTGGAGGCACTCGTAAGTCAAACTTACTGTTGAAAGTTCATATTTAGGACACACACGCTCTATGTCCGTTTGGTAAAATAATGTATAAGTCAAAACCTAAGATGAAAAATAATATCTCTCATATCGGATATTATTTATGTCGTATAGGACATAATAATTATACATTAATCTTAACGAAATGTCAAATTAAATTTTCAATTGCTTCCCACCAGACGTTGTGCCTTTATTTTCCGCTTGCGTTTGGACTTCGACTTACGTTTCGGTTGAGAAGGTTGTGCGGGTTTTGGTTCCTGGACTTCTTCAGATAATGGCAGTTCTTTTTCAAGCACCTGTTGCTGCTGCGCCGCGTAGTCAGCGTAATTGCCTTCAAAGAGATTAGCGGTTCCTCCGGGGTTCTCGTCAAAAATCAGCAGTTTGGTTGCCAGGTTACTCAAGAGATATCGATCGTGAGAAATAATGAAAAGCGTTGCGGGATATTCTGATAGCGCTGCCTCGAGTGCCTCACGTGCTGGAATATCAAGATGGTTCGTCGGTTCATCAAGCAGTAAAACGTTCGCGTTCTCTAATAGTAATTTCGCGAGCAGTACACGGCTTTGCTCGCCGCCGCTGAGGTTCCCAATCCGTTTGAAGACATCATCCCCCGAAAACAAGAATTTGCCGAGGAAGCTGCGGATTTCTTCTTGGGTTTGCTGCGGACACAACTCCCAGATTTCGTCAATGATTTCATTATTTGGGTTGAGTCCTTCCAATTCTTGGGCATAGTGTCCAAGTTTGAGCGTGGGTCCGACCCACATTTCGCCCTGTGTAGGCGGTTCGTCGCCTAAAATCATGCGGAATAGTGTCGTCTTTCCGGTGCCGTTTGCACCGATAATTCCGACAACGTCGCGGCGGTAGACCTCAAAGTTCAGGTTCGTAAAGATGACTTTATCGCCAAAGGCTTTGCTAACGTTTTGGCATCGGAGAATATCGTTTCCACCGCGCGCTTCAGGTGTAAAAGCCAGTTTGAAGGTAGGAGCCTCGCGTTTCGGTTTTTCGACCCTCTCCAACCGTGCAAGTTTTTTCCGTCTGCCTTGTGCTTCTCGTGTGCGTTGTCCTGCGATGTTCCGGCGAATAAAATCTTCTTCGTGTGCGATAAATGCTTGCTGTTTTTTGAAGGCGCGTTCGCCGACTAATTGTTCAACTCTTTTGGTTTCAATGTATTTGGAATAGTTCCCACGATAAATTTTTACCTTATGTTCTTCGAGTTCCCAAATCTTTCGGACAACCTTGTCTAAAAAATAGCGGTCGTGAGAAACAACGAGGACTGCACCGGCGTATTCGTTATTGAGGTAATTTTCTAGCCATTCAATACCGTTGATGTCGAGGTGATTTGTCGGTTCATCAAAAAGGAGGAGGTCTGGCTGTTCAAGGAGGAGCTTGGCGAGGGTTGCTCGACTTTTCTGACCTCCACTCAGGACCCCGATTGGAAGATTAAAATCCAGTTCGCTGAAACCCAAGCCACCAAGGATACGGTTAATCTGATGCTCGTAATCGTAACCGCCGAGTCGCTCATGCTGCTCCTGAATTTGGGCGTACTGTTCAAGGAGGGTTGAGGACTCCTGCGCCTCCATTTCTTCTGCCAACAGGAGCATCTTATCTTCAAGGGTGCGCCGTTTCTCAAAGACTTTGAGCATCTCCTGCCTTAAGGTACAATCACGGGCAAGTTCGGGTTCTTGACTCAGGTATCCAATACGTAGTTCCTTCGCAGCAACGACTTTACCTTTAAAATTGGCAAGCATACCATTAATAATTTTAATTAACGTTGTTTTTCCAGTTCCGTTACGACCAATTAACCCAAGTCGATCTCCATGCTCAATGGAGACCGATATATCGTCGAGGATTAGGTCTGGATCGTACAATTTAGTGATGTGTTCCAATCGTATTAAAGACATATTTCTTACTGGCTGCCGGCTTTCAGCAGTCAGTTCCCAACGTTAGCGGTTTTCCACTGCTCGCTGCGCGTTAGCATTTCCTGATATGTATTGGCGCGATGTATATCCGGTCGGCGGATATTAAATTGTCTAAATCGCCAGAACGCGATAGAGAGGGCGGCATAATGAACGAAGCAGTCCAGATGCGTCCATTCATCCTCTGTCAACGGACGTACAGCATTGTAAGCGTCTAAAAATCGGTGTGCCGTCTTAAGATTCAACGCATGCTCCGGCGTGTAACAACACCCAATGATGGTCATCCCGACATCAATTAGCAGCACATCATAACACCCTTCCTCAAAATCGAGGATCGCTACCATCTGATCTTCGTTAAAGAGCGTGTTATCCAAAAAAAGGTCGCCGTGTAGAAGCCCCATCGGAAGCGAAACATTGAGTTGAGGTTTCATGGACTCCAATTGTGATTCCAGCGATTCAACAAATGGATGTGTCTCAAACTGTGTGCCTTGAACTTCCTTGAAAAAGGGAACCATTTGTGAGATGCCCATAGCGAAGCAAGGAAGTCCATCAATTGGGGGGATGCGGTGCAATTCTGATAGTGCTTTACCGAGCTGCGCAAGGGTAGCGGGTGAAGATTGGGGCTGCTCGCCTTGTAGGAATGGATAGAGCATCACACTGCCAACGGTCTCGTGTGTGACGGGTCTTCGGTCTTTTGTGAGAATCGGATAGACTGTTGGATATGCGTGTTCACAGAGATGCTGCAACAGGGAGATTTGCATCTGGAGTTCTGTTGGATCTTTTTCATCGCAAATTTTCAACAGGAACTCACCTTCTGTAGTTGTCAATTTGAAGTTGCTGTTGCCAAACCCACCGAGCATTTCTTCAAGTTTCAGTGGTGTTCCGATCGGGTATTGCGCTACGATATGTGCGAGTTCTGAAGATGAAAGGGTTGTGTAACGTGCCATATCTTGATCGGTGCCGTGTTAGTCTTGCGAATTCTTCTTTTCAGCCGATCGCTCTAATTCTTGGAATTCCGATGTGTTCCGAATGAGATCGAATGCGGGTTCCGTTTTCGCAGCAGTAAGTGCCGCCTCGTCTACCCGAATCGCTTCACGCAATGCGGCGATTGAGAGTGTTTTCTCTGCCTTATGCGAATAGGCAACGGCGAGATTGTAATGCGCTTTTGCGAAATCAGCATCCAGTTGCGTAGCTCGCTCCCAGGCTTGAATTGCTCTATCAAGTTCCCCTTGGTTTCCATAGATAACGCCCAGTGTGAAAAACGGCATTACCCATCCGGGTTCGCTCCGAATTGCCAAGGTGAGTTCAGTAATAGCTTGTGCAAAATTGCCTTGATCGGCATAAGCCATCCCCCAATTGTAGTGCGCGACAGCAACTTCACTGGGTTCAGAGTCCTCTGTGTTTTGTGAATAGGGAATGGGTTTCGGACCGCACGCCGTTATGCAAAATGCCACCCCTATGACTAACAGTAGCGCGCCGAGGTGTTGCTTGTCTAACTCATATAGAATAGTCATAATTTTCCCTCCCATGTCTCCGTTACATTTTAGCAGAAACTGCGATTGGAATCAAGGGACATTTACAAGCGAATTTAGGATTGGGAGCAAGGCGCGCATAGTTGGAACATCTCGGAATGTGAAGCCAAACTCCGAGAAATACGCAGATGCTGCGAGTGCCTCCGCAATCAGCGGTTTTTTCTCCAACTCCTTTGAGACCCCCAGGATGAGGGAGACCTCCTTTTGGTCAGCGAGCGTGTTGAGTCTGGCAATGAGATGTCCTTGATGCCACGGATGGAAGAGCTCAATAGCGGTCTCAACGCCGCTTTTGTGAACGAGTTGATAGTCAGGAAAGCAGTAAAAATCGCCTACTAAAGGGAGGAATTGGCTTCCCGGGCGGATCTGCCAGTCTTCCGTCTTATTGCGGAGCATTGCCTGAAAGAGTTGAATGTCTTCAGGGATATAAGCGAGAAACTGCTGCGAAATCGGTTGGATACCACACGATTCATCAAGCAACAACCGAGAACGTTGTCTGTTCCGAAATTGGACTTCTGCAGTGAGTTCCCACTTAGGTTGGTGGAGTACTGCCATGAAGAAATTCGCCAGATTCATGCCGTACCGTTTTGTTTTGTAAAAGAGGTTCAGAGGGCCATCGACTGTAATCTGATACAATTCATCTTCTTTCCGAATTGTAGATAAAAGTTGGTTGAATCTGAGATATTTGAACAATTGACGGAGTTCGGCTGTCATGGCATCGGCGAGTTTTAGGGTCAGGGTATTACAATGAAGGAGGAGCCCTTGGACCTGTGCGGCGTTGTAGCGGTGCAGCAATCGTTCAGCAGAGAGGGTTTTGAAAGTGAGAACGGGTTGATGGTTTGGTAAGTCTGCGTAGAGTTTGGTTGCGAGTTCACCTTCTTCCGTAGGATCCATCTCTGGTGGCAATTCATCTGCTGTTATCTGTGTTACCTTGCGCTGATAGTCGGCATAATCCGTAAACTGCTCTTGTGCAAGCAGGCGACTCGTTTCTGTGAAAAGTTTTTGGCGGAACGCGATGAGTTCTTCGTTAGGGGCGGTGTTAAATTCGGTTCGATCTAACAAAAGTTTTTCGAGTCCGCGCTTGACTATTGGCGGACGCGGCGTGCTATCAATAACGTGTTTGCTTGCCTCTAAAAGCGTTGCGCGTTGTGTGTCCGGCGAATTCTCAAAAATAGCGATTAGTTGCTCAGCGATTGCCAACAACTGGTCATCGGCTGGATTCACTAACTGTGGGAGGATTTGTCCTTTTGTAATTTTATATTGAAGGAGATCTTTGGTTAGCATAATTTTGGTATGGGGCGAGGAGACCTCGCCGCTACGATTGTTGGATATTCTAACGTTAGGAAGAACACCCTTTTCTGGTATGGGTTGGGTCCCCCAACCCATAAGACAAATGATCCTATGTTCGATAGGCGTGGTGTTGTCTCCGTCGTTTGTTGACAAAATGTTCGCCTGTCTGTTTGGAGATGAGTTCGTAAAGCACAGCCTGTTTGCCCTCGCGTTTGCGGAGGATGCGTCCTAACCGCTGAACGTGTTCCCGTACGCTCCCGCTCCCTGAAACAATGATAGCGACATTCGCTTCCGGAACATCTACACCTTCATTGAGGACCTTCGAGGTGACCAAAATAGAATAGGTGCCGTCTCGAAATCCGTTTAAAAAGGCGTTCCTCTCTTTGAGTTTTGTCTGATGTGTGAGGACTGGCAGAAAGAGACGCGTGCCGAGTTGGTAGGCAGTGTCGTTATCCTGCGTAAAGATGAGAATCCGATCGCCGCGGTGTCTCTGAATCAGTTTCCAGACCCATTCCTGTTTCGTGGTAGAGGCAAAACTGAGCTGCTTTTGGGTGAGGTATGCCTTGAAGGCAGCGCGTCCTTCATCGGTTTGCGAGGCTCGCCAGAGAAAGGTATGCCATCCGCGCGGGGTCCCCATATTGATTTTCGACCGTTTGAGAAAGCCTAAGTAGGTGCGGCGCGCTTCTTCGTATTGGACGCGTTCTGTATCTTCCATCTCGACGGCTATGGTCACAACGCGGTACTCAGAGAGCGTTTTCCCGGAGAGTTCCTGCACCTTTGCTTCATAGCAGCGCTCGCCGAGGAGTGCGTAGAGCCGACTCTCTTTACCATCAACGCGTTCAGGTGTGGCTGTTAATCCCAACCGAAAAGGAGCGATACTGCTGAGTGCAGCGTATTGATACTGGTCTCCGGGGAGATGATGGCATTCGTCGAAAATGGCGAAGCCGAACCGATTTCCGTAGTGAGGGGCGTGCATAACAGCTGACTGATAGGTCGTCACAGTGAGATCCCGCAATTCATGTTCACCGCCGCCGTAAAGTCCTATCTCTTGTCCGAAATGCTCTTTTAAGACAGTATACCATTGGTGCATCAGGTCGATTGTCGGAACATGCACGAGTGTAGGACGTTGGACATCGGCGATGAGGAGGATTGCGATAAAGGTTTTTCCTGCGCCTGTAGGCAGACTCACGACCCCGCGTTTGCCGTTGGCGTGCCAGGCATCAACGGCTTCGGTCTGGTAAGGGTATGGTGCCATCTCTTTTTTGAGGGTAAAGGGTTCGACTGTGAACTCTCGTGCTGTGTCTTGATAGGGGATATTGTGTGCGCGCAATTGGGAAACGATATGTCGATAGCGATAGGCGGGTGCTCGGAAGGTGAGGGTGCGCTCGTCCCATCGGAGGTCAGGCAGCTGAGATTGGAGTGCCTCTGGGACGTTTTGTAGGATGAGGGTACCTTTGTCGAAGTTGATTTTTACTGGTGCAGACATAAAATTTTATTAGGGTTTTGAGTTGAAGTATTTCAACATTTATCAACATTTCTATTATAGCAAAATCCAGCAGAAAATCAAGTTTTTAACAAGTCTTGATTTTCCGATGATCCTATGCTAAAATAGGTGCATCTTAGACATAAAAATTACAGAGAGGAACAGCACCCGTGCCAAAACTTATTATCATGCCGCCGCAGAACGCGGAACTACACGAATGGGCTGAACGCCTGCAAAACGAATTACCAGCATACACCGTTGTCCTGCCGGAGACAGACGACGCGGTAGCCGAACACCTTCCAGATGCGGATGCCGTCTATGGTTGGGTGTCGCCGGAGCAATTGCCGTTGGCGAAAAATCTGCGATGGTTGCAGAATCCCGCCGCAGGTCCTTTCCCGGGTTTCTACTATCCCGCACTGATTGAGCATCCGGTTGTCGCTTGTAATCCACGCGGCATCTACAACGACCATATCGCACATCACATCATGATGTTTGTGCTTGCGCTTTCGCGAGGACTGCCCTACTATATGGATGCACAACGCGAGGGGATCTGGGAGAAGGACGCCCGTAAACATGGATACGTTGACCTCGCGGAAGCGACTGCATTGATTGTTGGTGTCGGTGGCATCGGCCATGAAACCGCACGCCTCTGTAACGAATTCGGGATGACGGTTATCGGCGTTGATCCAAGATGGGAATATGAGGTGCCTTTTGTTGAGAAGCACGAACCCGCAGCGTTAGATTCGCTCCTTCCACGCGCAGACTTTGTGATAGCGACGACCCCGCATACGCCTGACACGGAGGGGATGTGGCACAAAGACCGTTTCGCCTTGATGAAAAACAGTGCGTATTTTGTTAACATCGGACGCGGTAAGACGATGAAACTTGCCGATCTTATTGCGGCTCTTGAACAAGGAATCATTGCGGGGTGTGGTTTGGACGTATTTGAAATTGAGCCGTTACCTGCGGACAGTCGATTATGGCAGTTGCCGAATGTATTGATAACGCCACATATCGCTGTGAAAGATGCCGAGAACCTTCCAGAACGCCGATTTGAGGTGCTTCTGGAAAACGCCCGTCGGTTCGCTGAAGGTGCACCGTTGCAGAATGTTGTTAACAAAGCAGCGTGGTATTAAATTGGCGGATAGCAGACCGCAAACAGCGATTAGAAAATAAAAAGAAAATGAAGGAAAAGGCGTATGACAACAGTTAAACAACAACTTCTAAACGATGAAGGCATTCGCCATTTTATTGTGAATGGATATGTCAATGTCACAACCAACGTACAGACGCACATCCATGAAACTATCTACGACAAAACGGATGAGCTTTTCGCGGGTGCAGCGGATTTCCGAGGCGATCGGCAACACAACCCACTCAATAACATTCTACCGCTGGTCCCGGAACTTCAGGTAGTACTGGAGTCCTCGGAGGTACGGGGTGCCCTTACGAGTATTTTGGGAAACGGGTATGTTATGCATCCGCATCGGCATTGCCATCCCAATTTTGCTGGAAGCACACCAACCGGGAAAGAGAACGGCGAGGAACGGTTGATGATGCCGCTCCATAAAGATGGACACGCCGGTGGAAAGCGACCGCGCCACAGAACGCCGCGTTGGGCAATCCTTTTCTATTATCCGCAGCCCTGCCTCGCGGCGCAGGGCCCGACGTGTATTATTCCGGGAACGCAGTACATCCGAGAATTTATGCTGGACGGCGAACGGGCGCGGCACGAAACGCACGCCGCAGGTGGAAATGGGACCCGACTGCTCTCTGAGGACTTCCTGAATCGAAATCTCGTCCCGATGTCTGGTGAACTCGGTACAGTGTGGATTATGCACTTTGACATGGTGCACTCGTTCCTTCAAAACTACGTTTCCCTAAATCGATATGGCATGAAATTCGTCTTTATGCGTACAGAGCAGCCGACGGCACCCTCATGGAATAGTCAGACCTCCATCTGGCAACCGCCTGAAGTCAACCACGTCCCTTACGACGCTGAGATTCTCTGGACCTATATGTGGAATTGGATGTACGGAAAGACGGACTTGTATGAAACTGACCGTCCAGACACGACAGTGGATATAGCGGCAGCAGTTGCGGCGTTGGAGGCAGACGATCCAAATGTCCGTATGAAAGCCGCTAACGCATTGGGTTTCATGCGAACAGAGGCGGTTGAGGCGGTCCCGTCACTCGTTAATGCGCTTGCAGACAGTTATGAACCGGTGCGTCGGAACGTCATCTATGCACTCGGCGCGATCGAAAAACCGGCTGTCGAACCGCTTATTGCCGCGCTTGATTCAGAAAAAGAGGCGTTTGAGATGGAGCCGATTCTCCACATCTGTGACCCAGCACATGGACTCGCAGCGATCGGCGCACCGGCGGTCGCGGCACTCATAACCGCATTGGAAGATGAACGCGAGAACGTCCGCGCGTCAGCAGCTTATGCGGTGGGTGAGATGGGTCCAGTTGCAGCAAAGGCGGTGGACGGACTTATTGCGTTGCTGACGGATGAATCGGAAGAGGTACGACGGCATGCCACCTCGGCATTGGGTATGATTAAGGTGCCGGTGGCAAAGACGGTTCCGGCGTTAGTGCGAGTTCTGGAAGATCGTGAAGACACGGATTTAGCGTTTTTTGCGGCACAGGCATTGACCCGTATTGGACCGGATGCGACTGAAGCGGTTCCGGCGTTGCGTGAGGCATTGCTGAGTGAGTCTGCTTATGTGCGTGGCTTCTCGTCGGAGGCGTTGAGTCGGATTGGAACTGCCGAAGCGTTGGAGGCACTCGTGCCGTTTCTGCGGACCGCGCGTTGGTTTAACTATGTGAAGAAGAGCATGCCTGCTTTCAGCATCGCGTTAAAGGATGCAACACTCCCACCAAGTGATGCGGATTCTCTCGCGAAACTGATTACGGCGTGGGCAGTGGAGAAAGACATTCCGTTGCCAAAGACAGAAGAGATTTCGCAGGATTCCAACACACAGTTCCAAGTGACCTTCAGCGATGGGAGACGGGTGACTGCACGGGTTGAGGGGGATACACTAAACCTCTATCATAAGACGCGTGTAGAGGCTGGGTTTAAGACGTATCGGTAGGATTCTGAAGTGTCGCGGTGCGTAGGATGACTCGGTCTTCAGTCCAATTGTCGCGATACCACGTACACGCCTCAAAGGTGTCATTAAGTGCATCCATACGCTGTTTTAGGGTTGCCCGGAAGTGATCGCGGCGTTCAGCGGATGTGGGTTCATCAATGAGGTTTCGGGTTTGGAACGGGTCGGCGAGGTTATCAAAGAGTTTCTCGCTCCTGTCTGGACGGTGAACGGCGTAGGTATGCTGTTTTGTGCGGAGGGCGCGCCACTCATACCCGTCTTCCCATTTCGCTGTACACCCCATCCCTTGCATAAACGCTGCATCGGGCTCGTCCATCGGTTGATTAAAGGCAGCGCGACTCAAGTCCGTGCCTTCAACATCCACGGGAATCGGGAGATCTATCATTGAGAGTAGTGTTGGCATGATGTCGGGTGTATTCAAGCATGCGTCCGAGATGTGTGCTTCTGGAATCTGTCCCTGCCATCGCACCAGAAACGGTACACGCACTGCTTCTTCATAAAAGATGTTCTTCGCACGTCGTCCTTGTGCGCCGAACATTTCCCCGTGGTCAGAGGTAAATACGAAAATTGTATTGTCGCGTAGTCCCAAGTCGTCAACAGCACGGAGCAACCGTCCGATATTCCGATCGAGATTGGCGGTCATCGCGTAATAGACGCGCATCCACTCAGGAAGTTTAGCGCGTTCTGCGGCGGACATAATTGCCCATGTGTCGCCGTACGGGTCGTTCTCGTCCCGGTAGTTTGGGGGTAGAGGGAAGTCAATATCTCGGAACAACTCATAATCTTCATCTGGAACATTGTCTTGTGTCCATGGATCGTGCGGTGTTCCGATTGAGAGGAATAGCGCGAAGGGGTCGTCTGCTGTTGCTGCGCGTTGCAGGTAGTCGATCGCCAAATCGGTTTGTCGATCGGGTTCATATCCGGGAATCACGATTTTTTCCGGCGAATCCTTGTGGTAATATGCGTCAAAATAGAGATGATGAAAATTGTATGCCGACCACTCTCCGTCGAAACCGAGCCGATACTGTCCGGGTGGAATGTAAGAGTTCTTCGGATCGTTGTGCCGCCCCAATTGATTTGCCCACAGATGCCATTTCCCGATGTAACTCGTCTGGTAGCCGTTGCGATGTAAAACATGCCCAAAGCAGTCGTGATTTGGGTTCATTCGGAGCTCATTAATCGCCATACCGGTGCTACTGGCGTATTTTCCGGTGAAGAGCGAGGCACGATATGGCGCACACATCGGACTGCCGGAGACAGCGTTGCAGAAATTTGCACTCTCTGCGGCGAATCGGTCAATATTTGGTGTGCGTGCGCGTGGATCTCCAGCATAGCCACACGACTGGTAACGGAGTTGATCTGCGAAAACATAGACAAGGTTGGGTCGCTTATTTGTTGAACGAGACATCAAGATGCTTCACCTCAAGAATTCTTCTGACCTACGGTGTTGGGAGTATAACACACACCAATCGCTCCTTCAAGGCAAAAATGCGTAAGATCAACTGGGGTGTATTTCGCATTGTCCTAAAAAAACTAAATGCACCTTTGCATTTTCCCCGAAAATGTCGTATAATTTCACGGTTATGTATAGGCTTAACAAGTTTTAATTTCAATAAAAATAGAAATAGACTTATTATAACTCTACAGTCAAGTGGGTAGGCACAAGACCTATCCTTACATCCGGATTGTCCCGTTCGTCAGCGGGATGCGTGTCCAATAAATGTCTACATATTAAGGAGTAACTTTTGATGAAAAACAAGGAATGCCTTGTTCCAAATTTTGTAGGGCGTAAAGCCCATATTACAATGATAATTCTTTCAATCCTATTCTTAAGCCCTCTTACGTTAGTTAGCACACCTGCTTTCTCCCAAAACGAAGAGGGTTTTACGATGCAACTGCTTCACGCAGCAGATATGGAGGGCGGGATTGAGGCACTCGAAAATGCGCCACGCTTCTCATCGGTGCTGAATGCCCTCAAAGCCGAGATTGAAAATACAGTGATTATCGGTGCTGGCGATAGTTATATTCCGGGTCCGTTTTTCGCAGCTGGCAATGACGAAAGCCTCCGTGAGGTTTTAGGTCAGGAAGGTTCAGGCCGCGCCGATATTTTGATGCTCAACGCGATGGGTTTTATGGCAGGTGCACTGGGGAATCATGAATTTGATGCAGGCACTGGTACACTTGCGAGTTTGATTGCAGTAGATAGGGATTATGTCGGCACAGCGTTCCCCTTCCTGAGTGCAAATTTAGACTTTAGTCCTGACAGCAATCTCGCTTCGCTTGTTGTCGAGCCAAGGCAGGAAGCGAGCACGATTCCGAACAGTATCACAAAGAGTACAGTCATCACCACACCTTCGGGGGAAAAGATCGGTATTGTCGGCATGACAACACCGCTGCTTGGAAGTCTTTCTTTATCCGGGAACGTTGGAATCGCACCGGCAGATCCAGACGATATGGCGGCATTGGCAGCCATCGTCCAAGAATCCGTTGATGCCCTGACAGCAACCGGCATCAACAAGATTATTCTCACCGGACACCTTCAACAAATTAGCCTCGATGAGGCAATCGCGACCCACGTGAAAGATGTTGACATCATCATTTCGGGTGGTTCAAATACACTTCTCGCCGATGAAACAGATAGACTCCACTCTCGGGACACCGCAGATCGTCCCTATCCAATCTTGACGCAATCCGCAACAAATGAACCGATTGCGATTGTTGGTACAGATGGGAATTACCGATATGTCGGACGGTTGGTCGTCAGCTTTGACGCAGCAGGTGTCTTAATTCCTGCATCGATTGATCCTGTCGTCAGTGGTGCTTTTGTGACCGATGAACAAGGCGTTGCGGATACCGGCAATGCGGCACCCGCAGCACGTGTGGTTGAAATCACAGAAGCCGTCCAGAATGTCGTGATTGCAAAGGACGGCAATATTTTTGGGCAGACAAGCGTCTATCTGAACGGGAACCGTGGCTCTATTCGCACGGAGGAGACAAATGTGGGTAACCTCATCGCCGAGGCAAACCTTGCTGCAGGGCAACAGGTGGATCCAAGCGTCGTTGTCTCTTTGAAAAATGGCGGCGGTATTCGCGCACCGATTGGCGTGACGGCGTATGGAGAACTGCTGCCGCCACCCGCGAACACCTTGGTGGGTAAAGCAGCCGGTCAGATTTCGCAAATTGACATCGAAAATATACTCCGCTTCAACAATAGATTGACGCTCTTGACCTTAAGCGCAGCGGAACTGCTTGAAGTCATCGAACACACAGTTGCTGCCTCAGGTGGCGGTGCAACCCCCGGGCGTTTTCCACAAATTGCGGGCATGGCGTTCAGCTTTGATGTTTCGCTCCCCGAACGGGACAGGGTTCAATCGCTCGTTATTACCGACGCAGATGGGAATCCGACGGATACAATCGCACAGAACGGTGAACTGGTCGGAGACGCGGATCGCACTTTCCGAATGGTCACAATCACTTTCCTTGTTGACGGCGGAGACGACTATCCGTATGGTAATTTCCCGAATACGCATCGTGTTGACCTTGCTGAAGTGATGACAGAGGCACAGTCTGGTGGGCAAGCGACTTTTGCTGCCCCTGGCACAGAGCAAGACGCGCTTTCGGAATATCTTGCGGCGAACTTCACGGAAACGCCGTTCGCAATTGCGGATGTTGGGCCTGAAAGTGATGAACGCATTCAGAATCTTGCTTTCCGTGCCGATAGCCTGACTATACCAGTGACGGGGGCAAACGCTTTTGATGTAGCACTCAGCGCAGGTTTGAACATGGTTAGTCTACCGCTGATGCCAGACACACCACACACAGCGCGCTCCTTCATGGAAAAAACGGGAGCGACTACTATTATTGAATACGATACTGCTGGCGGAAAGTTCATGGGATTCACGGCAAACTCTACTGGCAATGGATTCTCAATTGAAGGTGGGAAAGGCTACATTGTGAACGTTCCTGCGCCGAAAACGGTCAGGTTTACAGGTAGCGCATGGCAAAACACATCACCAATAGATGCAGCAGCGCCGATACGAATATCGAATTCAAAGACGTGGGCATTTGTCCTACGTGCAGAGCTTGAAGACATCAGCGGTGTGACGCTAACTGTCTACAATGGGCACACCCGAGTCGCTGAGGCGGCTAATCGTAATAACTTCCATGCCGCTTGGGCAGATATGAACCGTCAAGCGGTTGTCTCTGGTGGCGATGTATTGCGGATTGAAGTGCGTGATACAACGGGGAGTCTCATCCGTACACTCCGTCACAAAATAAGTACGGCAGACATTCATCGGGCATTTACCGAACTGCGGCTGAGCCCCGCAGACTTGATACCGAAACAAACCGTGCTCCTCGCGAATTACCCGAACCCTTTCAATCCAGAGACGTGGTTGCCGTATCAATTGGCAAATGACGCTGAAGTTACGATTCGCATCTACTCGTCAACTGGGCAAATCGTCCGGCATTTGGATCTTGGGTTCCAACAGGCGGGTTACTACGTTGGTAAGTCGCGTGCGGCTTATTGGGATGGTCGTAATGATTTGGGTGAACGGCTGGCTTCAGGTGTTTACTTCTATCAGTTGCACACGCCTGAAGCGTCGGCTACGCGGAAGATGGTTATTCAGAAGTAAACAGTTGTCGGTTGTCAGTTAAGAGGTATTGACGTAACAATTCACTGCTTCCTGGCGTACGCTAAGTCAGGGAAGATTGTTACAAAATGATTCTTAACCGATAACTGACAACCGCCTATTCCGGTGGCTTTCTCCATTGTCCCTTAGTGACCTGATCTATCAGCATACGGGCTTTCTGGCTTGCGCGAACCTGCTGTTCGATCTCAACGGGATCCCATTCTGCTAACAGCTGCGCCGCAAGCTCTCGGCAAATTGGCTGATATGCCTCATCATCGGCGAGATTTTGAAACTCGTCCGGGTCTTCGGTGATGTCATAAAGTTCCGGCGGATCACCGAAGCTATAGTTGAATTTGTAACGTCCCTTCCGAAGCATTGCCATCGGACGTTCAACCCCATGTGCAAGATATTCGGAGAAAGCAAAATCCTTCCAATCACTTGCGTCACCTTGTACCAAAGGTAGTAGGCTATCACCATCGATCGGACTTAAGGGGTGCGCGCCTGCAATATCAACAAAGGTTGCTGTTAAATCCACAAGCGAAACCACTTCATCAACACGTCTGCCTGCGGATAACCGGTTGGGAAACATAATCTGTAGCGGAACGCGAGCGGATGCCTCATAAAAATTCGACTTCCGCCACATCCCGTGTTCACCATTCATCTCGCCGTGGTCGCTGGTATAGATAACAACGGTATTCTCCAGCTGCCCCGTCTCCTCAAGCGTCCTAAGCAAGCTGCCAATCTTTTCGTCAAGGTACGTAATCAACCCGTAATAACCGGCTCTCCCTCGACGGACAAGTTCTTCCGGGAAATCAACACATCCGAACATGCGTCGCATCCGTTGGCAGACGGGATGCTGATTTTCAAGGTGTCCTTCTGGAATGTTAGGGAGATCAATCTCTTCAAGTGGGTAGAGGTCCCAAAATCGTTGTGGCACGACTAACGGAAAATGGGGTGCGATAAACGAAACATTGAGTGCCCACGGCTGTTCCTTCCGAGCAGGATCCTGGAGATACGTCAAAGCCTCTGCTTCCGCGAGATCATCCACCTCAATCTCCTCAGTTGTTCCCGGACGTGCCTGTGCGAGCCCCTGCCATGGGCGGGATGCTGGTGGCGTGCCGTTATCCCAGTCTGTGAGTGCATGCTGTCGTTCTGCGTGTAGGTCTCGGGCGAGTTGCGCACGAAATCCGTGGAGTTGATCCATTCCACCGAAGTGTTGTTTTCCAGAAAGGACAACATCGTAGCCTGCTGCACGTAGAAGGTGTGCCCATGTGACTTCATCGGAGGCGAGCGGTGTGGCGTTGTCCCATGCCCGGATATGATGGATGTATTTGCCTGTCATGAAGGACATCCGCGAGGGCATACAGAGCGGTGAATTGCAGTAGGCGTTCGTGAAGGTGATACCGTCTTCAGCGAGTCTGTCCATGTGGGGGGTTTGGACGAGGGGGTGTCCATAGGGACCGCTGTACATGGGTGCGTGTTCGTCGGACATGATGATGAGGAGATTGGGTTGTTGTTTTGAGGGCATGGTGTTTCTATATCAAGGAAAAGTTGTCAATTTCCTCTAAGATACTACCGCTTGCGGATCCTGTCAATAGAAAAGAAATAGAAATCCTATCTATCCACATTCTCCTTGAATTATTCCTCATAAACTGCTATGATGATTCTATCAACAAATACAACACAAAGGATTTTTGTTGGACGAGGTAACCTCGCCCCTACGACAAACTACGCGAAAATTATGGCAACTAAAACCAGACCTAATATTTTACTCATCACCAGCGACCAGCAGCATTGGAATACCCTCGGATGTCTTAATCCTGAAATTCAGACCCCGCACCTCGACGCATTGGCACAGCAAGGCACGCTCTTCAACAGAGCCTATTGCCCGAATCCGACCTGTACGCCGACGCGAGCATCAATCATCACTGGAAAGTACCCGAGTCAGCATGGTGCTTGGTCCTTGGGGACAAAACTCTCTGAAGACGAACATACCGTCGGTGAAGATTTCACAGACGCGGGTTACCGCACGGCTCTTGTCGGAAAAGCACATTTCCAACCGCTCCATGGCACTGACGAATTTCCGTCTCTTGAATCCTATCCTATTCTCCAAGATTTGGACTTCTGGCGAAGTTTTGATGAGCCGTTCTACGGGTTTGAACACGTTGAACTTGCGCGTAATCACACCGATGAGGCACACGTCGGACAGCATTACGCTATCTGGATGGAAGAGAAGGGTTTGACCAATTGGCGCGACTATTTTTTACCACCAACAGGGAATGCTCGTGGTCAATTTCGGAAGTGGCCGATTCCAGAGGAATACCATTACGATACTTGGATCGCCGAACGCACCAATGCACTGATGGAAAGGTACCAACAGAACGATGAAAACTTTTTCCTCTGGGCAAGTTTCTTCGATCCGCACCCGAAATATCTCGTTCCAGAACCGTGGGATACGATGTACGACCCGTCAGCATTAACAGTGCCGTCTGTAACAGAAGGGGAACACGATAACAATCCACCCCACTTCCAACTAACACAACAACAAAAGCCGGACTTCTCGGCTTGGCGCGAAAGTGGGAAAGGGGTTCATGGATTCAACTCACATCTCCGAGATCGAGATGAACTCGCTAAAGATATTGCTGTCTACTATGGGATGGTGAGTTTGATGGACAAGTACATCGGAAAAATCTTGGCAAAACTCGATGAACTCGGACTGACAGATAATACACTGGTTGTGTTCACTTCTGATCACGGACACTTCTATGGACAGCACGGACTCGTCGCAAAAGGGGCGTTCCACTATGAAGATGTCATCCGCGTTCCGTTTATTGCGCGGTATCCGGGTGTTGTGCCTGCTGGGAGACAGTCGGAGGCGTTGCAGACGTTAGTAGACTTGGCTCCCTCGTTCCTGAGTGCTACTGGCATTGATATTCCGCGCCCGATGACGGGTGTAGATCAGACTCCTGTCTGGTACGGTCAAAAAGAACAGGCACGCGACCATATTATTGTCGAAAACCGTCATGAACCGACAACGGTACACGTCAAAACTTATGTTGATGACCGCTATAAATTGACTGTCTATTATAACCGAGACTACGGGGAGTTGTTCGATTTGAAAGCGGATCCTGGAGAAGTCAATAACCTGTGGAATTCCGCTGAGCATGCGGCGTTGAAGGCGGATTTGGTTATGAAGCTGCTATTCGCGGAGATGGGAAAAGAACCGTTATGGATGCCGCGGACTTCGGGGGCTTAATATCGCCGTTTCCAGTGCCAACTATCGCTTCCTGAAATGAGGGGACGGATGTCCTCTGGCAATGTCTCAATAAATTCAGGACTGACTTCGTTGCCGGGCCATTCGCGCACCATCGGGGGTGTGTAGCCGGAGATAAGGATAACACGCTCTTTGTCACTACGGATAGCCGTCGTGCTGTGAATCAATGCTTCGGCAAAAAGCAGTACGGAACCGGCTGATGCTTCGACTTGGTAGATGAGTTTGTCATCTGACAACGCAGCTTCAATCATCTCACTCTGATTCCACGTCAGGCGGTGGCTTCCGGGGATAACACACGTCCCACCATCGTCTGGACCGACATCGGTAAGATAGGCGAGCGTCTTGACAAAGATGCAGTGGAACTTGTTCTGTTCTATGTAGGTGCCCCACCCGTGCTGCGTTCCACGATGAAAACCGGTCGGATTATAGCGGCGTTTGCGGAGTTCATCAAGTGGAGTTTCTGGGTTACGGCTATTGATGATTGCTTCGGTCTCTTCCAGACGGACGGCACCGCCCACAACCTCTTCAACGAGTGGCACGAGTTTTGGATGCGCAGCGTATTCCAACAATGCAGGATCATACGCCACGAGATTCCCAAAAAGGATATGATGTTCACGCTGTCCCCGGGCATAGACCCGCTTGGCATCAAGGTCTGTGTCGGTTTTCATTCTGTAGAGCGCGCCCTTCATGCGCGCAATTTCGTCGCTGTTCAGAACGTTCTCTAATAGGACAAAGCCGTAGATGTCGAAGTGTAACCGCTGTGCTGGTGTTAGGCAAACTGTTTCGCTGTTTTTCATTTTTTATCTCCAAAACCGAGAGATATTCCTACGTGGCACAACCTAACAGGTTGCGGCGTACTCGTCCCGGGGAATGCCATTAAGGCATTCACACCGTTGATTCATGCAACGTGCATTATGCTACAAATACCCAACCCACGTTTTCTTACAACCCGCGTTTAACCTGTCCCCAAAATGTGGTGAGTTTTTGGCTCGGATCAACGGCGAGATCGAGTGCATCTGCGCCTTCATAGACGAGTAGATCATCGAAGTAAGCTGGGGATGCCATTCCCCAGACATAGAAAGCGAACCACTTGGCAGTGGGGCCGAGTGCCGGATTCCGAAACGGAAGGCCGTCTTCTGCTTTGGCACCCAAAGCGTCGTCCCTGCTGTCTCCAGAGGCGAACGAAAATTCACTTTTTTCAAAATCGGCGATGATACGAACATATTTCCATGTATCGGTTTCAAATTCCCCAATGGGCTGCCATGCAGCACCGTCGTAGAGGCGAACCATATCTGCGTTCCAATTGATGTAGGTGCAGCCGTTGTTCTCGCCGATATTGTCAGCAGAAGCGAATTTGATATTCAAAGAGCGTCCACCACCTTCAACATAAATCCAGAATTCAGCAGAAATGATAGGATTGTCGGTCTCTATAGGCACCCCGAGTCCATCGCCGTCTGCACCTGCTATAATAGCGAGTGCCTGCTTGTCGGTTTTGACGGTGTCCTTAGTGACTTCAAAATCGCCGCCAATTGCCTCCCAGTCGTCGGGTGGATCGCCGACAGTGAATTCCTCAAATCCTGTCTGGACAAAAACCTCTTGTGCTGTTAGCGTTTCTACAACAAAAAAACTCATAACAACAGCAATAATCAGTAGAAAATACTGACTAGAGATACTCTTTTGAATCATCTTTTGCTCCTTCGTTTCATTGTTTTTTCTATTTGTGTCCGGCAGAACGGAGTCTGCCCACTACTTTTCAGGGCATCCAGAGATTCCACTCCCCTTTTTTCTCCCATTTGCGACATGTGAGGCATAAGCACATATATCGAATTGCGAAGCGCGCGGAACTTCCAACATTCATTGTGCCAGAATGCGGCAGTAGATGGTGAAAAAATAGTATATCCCCTTGTTTAGCAACAACCTCCATAGGTTCACCCAAATCCATTTCTGGCAACTGAGCCTTCATATCACCGACATGATTGGAAAACTCTGGATTTTTTTTGCGAAATTCACGAATCCGTTGTGCACCTTCGGGCCATATCACTGTCGTCCCACCGTGCGAATCGACATCGGTGAGATAGGTGAGACTGGTTGTGCGGAAGGTTCCAGGATCCAATCGGAAATCCCGAAAATCGCCATCTAAGTGAGGCGACGGGCTTTTCCATTCGGCGGAAACAGGAAATTGATTCAATGCCCAGATGCCATCCGGCTGTTGACTTTCACAATGTGGGATATCTGGATATCGGGAAGCGAGTTGCTTGAGAACGGCGCGGTAATCGGATGTGCAACAGGCTAAGACATCGGGATGGGTAACACCATAAAGTTCAATCCGATTTCCATTGCCCATTTTCTCCATGTAAAACCCGGCAAGGTGTGGACGTTTAAACTGCCCCCACGAGTCTGGATTCTCCGCATCCATCCCCATCACCTGCCACATTGCCTTCTCTGCTTTTGTGACAGTCTCTTGTGGAATCAATCCTGAAAGGAGTAGATAGCCTCGTTCTTCAAATTGTGCTAATTGCTGTTTTGAAAGCATTTTTTAACTATTGCTCCTGGACTGCTGCGTCCGTTGTCCTTGCAGGTTTTCGGTAAAGTTAGCAACCTCTTTTGCTCTAAAGCAGGTCTTTTAACAATTACTAAAGACGCTTCAATCATCAACCTTGAGTTGGGTAACATCAATAGAAGGTTCGGGATACTTCATGTCAAGTTTTTTGAGCGCATCAACAACACGCTCTGCAATAACGAGATTCCGATACCACTTCTTATTCGCCGGAATTATATGCCAAGGTGCCCAGTCGGTGCTACACTTCTGGAGCATAACTTCATACGCCCGCATGTAATCGTCCCAATAGGCGCGTTCCCGAATATCGGATGCCTCGACTTTCCAATGTTTTGTCGGATCGCTAATCCGAGACTCAAGGCGTTCTTTCTGTTCATCTTTCGAGATGTGAAGGTAAAATTTCAGGACAGTTGTTCCGTTTTCAACGAGCATTCTCTCAAAATCGTTAATTTGCTGATAGTGCTGCGCCCAGATCGCTTCCGGCACGATGTTATGTACTCGAACAACGAGGACATCTTCATAATGTGAGCGGTTAAAGATGCCGATTTTTCCTTTCGATGGGACGGCTTTATGGGCACGCCACAAGAAGTCGCGAGAGAGTTCATCGGCAGTTGGGACTTTAAAACTAACGACATCGCATCCTTGAACGTTGATGCCAGACATCACCCCCCGAATCGTCCCATCTTTGCCGCATGTATCCATGCCTTGTAGGATGATGAGAAGGGCGTGTTGGCTTTCAGCGTAAAGCAATCCCTGAAGTTTCAAGAGCTGCTTATGTAACTTTTTGAGTCTTTTCTTTGTTTGACCCTTTTTTTCGTAAGTTCCGGTATACCCAGGTGGGTGATCGTCCAAATTGACAAATTCACCCGGTATAACAATATTCTTAGCACTAAGTTCCATATTTTTAACTATTAAATCTGGTCACTGCTCCACATCGTTTCGCAGTGGTTTTTGGTTAATTCCAATCTGATCGAGGTGTTCAAAGGTTTTTCGATCAGTTAAAAAAGCCACTTATTGTGATAAAGATTCGTAGTAGCTATCGACGAGTCTTCGGTATTCAGGAGGTACATCCTCTTTAGCAACTTGTGTGAGTCGCTTTTTCTCCTGAAGGGTGTTGAGCCGTTCTTCGAGTGCGGCTTCAAGTTTGTTCAGGTCGCGAATAACGAATTCATAATTAGGGAACGGATTTGAGCGGTTTCCAGGACGGTGGTCCATCGTATCAAGCATACCGAGCCAGAGTTCATTAAGTTCGCGGTCAGATTCTCTACCCCCAGTACGTGCTTCCTGATTCTCGGTTTCACCGTCTTGTCCGGGTTGCTGCCCCGGTTGCTGGCTCTGTTGTCTTTGCATCGCTTGTTGCGCTTGTTGCAGGCGTTCTTCGAGCTGCTGTTGCTGTTGCGCGAGTTGTTGCTGGCGGCGTTGCTGTTCTTCCGTCTGCTCTTGCCCTTCCATTGCCTGCAGCTCGCGTTGGATATCCTCCATCTGTTCACGCGCTTGCTGAAGTTGTTGGAGCGCAGCTTCGAGTTGTTCTTCCTCAGTGTTTGCCATATTCGCTTGCGCCTGTTGGAGATCGGCTTGCGCTTGATTGAGTGCATCAAGTGCCTCTTGCTGATTCTGATCAGCGGCTCGGAAGCTTCGCCACTGTAAGGCACGCTGTGCGGTTGACATATCCTCCAAAGTCTGTTCTTCTGCGAAGCGTCTTGTAGCATCTCCTACGTTTTGGGCTGCCTCCGGGTTTTCTGGGTTGAGTTGCGTTTGAAGATTCCTCAATTCGCGTTCGAGTGTCTCCAAATCTCGCTGAAGTTCGCGCTGCTGGTTAGCGAGTTCAGATGCCCTTCTGAAATCTTCAGGACGCATTTCCGACTGTTGCGAGCGACTTCTGAGTTCCTGGGTCTGTTGTTGGACCTCAGATTGCGTCTCTGTCAATTCTTGAAGTTGTTGTGCGGTTCTCTCAAGCGCATCTTCTGTGAACTCTGCGGCGACTTTTTCCAATTGCTCAATAGCCGCCTCAATCCGTTCTTCCGCCTTTTCCCCCTTGGCGGCACTGAGCTGAGGTTGCTGTTGCTGCATGTTTTCCGAGGCTTCCTGCATCTGTTCACCCGCCTGTTGCATCGCTTGCCCGGCTTGGTTTAGGCGTTCCCCTTGCGTTCCCTGTCCACTCTGTTGCATAGTGCCGAGCTGCTGCGCCATTTGCTGTGCCTGTTGTGACAGCTGTCCTTGTTGCTGGCTATTCTGCTGCATCTCGCTCGGAGAAGGTTCACTTTCACGTCCGAATTGCTGGCTCTGTTGACTCAGCTGCTGTTGTTCCTGCAACATCTGACGCGCCTGATCTAACATCTCTTGCGTCTGTTCCTGCATTTCCATATCCAGTTCATTTTGCTGATTCTCAAGTTCACTTTGCAATTCTTCCATCTCGAGTTCAAGGTCCTCGGCGGCTTGCGGATTACTGTTCCGCATCTGCATGAGTACCTTGGGGATTTCAAGGTTGACCTTGATGAGCAGTTCAAGGGCGTTCTGTTCAGGTGGTATCGCCTCAGTCGGCTGGATGGCATTCAGATGGTCCGTTGCTTCACCCATGTTGCTAATAGCGTCTTCCAAATTCATCAAAATCTCCGGTGAGACCTGCGCAGTTGTCTGTATAGCCACGCTCAACTCATCCACGAACTTTTGCGTTTTATCCTTTAATTCGGCTTGCTTGTCAGCAGTTTGCTTGACAGCCGACTGATATTCTTCACGGGTTGTAGCTTGAGCGTTCGTATGCTTCCACGTGTCTCGGATAATCTGCTTCTGAGATGCAATGATACCCGAGAGCGGATTTGGTTCTGCTTGTGCTTGCGCTTGTTCTGCTTCACCTTCGTGGAAATCCTCGTTAAAGGGTCGGATTTCGATGAAGTAAATGTCGCTGCTGGCTTTACCAGGACCGGTCTGTGTATTATTATCGGTGGCATGTGCGTAGTAAGAGATAACATCACCCGGTTCCACGTCAAATTCTTCGATATAAAAAGTGTAGCTGCCATTTAAAACACGATGCACAAACGCAGCGTCCGTCGCTTTTTCTTCAATAGCACTTAAAGGTGGGGCATTGGAGTTAAGGGTAACCTCTTGCAATTCATCGGCACCGATGTGGTATCTGAGTTTTAATTCAGCGATACCATAGTCGTCCGTTGCCTCAGCAATAATTTCCACTTCACCTAATTTTGTGGTTTTAATATCGCGCCCGGGTTCCTTGATGACGACTTCAGGCGCAGCGTCCGGAATAGCCTTAATGTTGTATTCAATGGGTATCTCGTTGTTGAACCCATCGATACATAGGAGTTCAACGGTATATCTTCCGTCCGCAACGACATCTATGGCTGTTGTCAGCGTGTTCCCATCAGAAACAACCATTTGTGTTGTCTCAGGTTCCGGTGTCTCTGTTAATTTTTGAAAAAAAGAATCCTGCCTTGTATCCGCTTTAAGTGTGAACTTTGCGGTTTGAATGGCTTTATTTGTTACGATTTTGAGTTCTGCGCGCGTGCCGACGACAGCCTGAATATCACCCGTCCCTGTTTGCACGACAGGTTTAAGTTGGGTATAGGCTGGATATGTGTAAGCAACGGATATCTCAGCTACTCTCGGCATATCAAATACTTCGACTGTATAGCGTTCCGAGGTAACCTCGTTCGCGGCGATGTAGTATTCCATATCGGCGTCAATATTGAAAATCTCATAAGCGAACCCACGCTTGTCGCTCGGATTTCGCAACATGCCAATCATAGTTTCGGGCTGTTGTTCGGTTGTCTCGATTTCAGCCGTAGCAGCATCTGATCCACGAGTATCGTGGTAAGTTAGAACAACCTTTTCAGTAGACTTGCCGGTGACAGTGACATGAATGGGTAAACTCTTGCCTCGGAGAATACGAGCGTTTCCCGGCTCAACAGTGAGGTGCGTGGTTAAAATCGGTTCGGTTTTTTCCCAAGGGGTGAATACGCGGAGCAAGCTGGTATGTATTTCTTTCGGAAACAAAAGTGAGAGGACGCAACAACCAACAAAAACCAAAGCTGCAATGCCAACATGCTTGCGAGTGCGACTGTGATCAACCGTCGCTCTAAAATCAATACCTTCCGTCCGCTGTGTGGTATCCGCCAACAGGCGTTGGAGCATGTGCGCTTCAATTGGATCCGTTGATTCCCGGTCTCCGAATTCGATCGCACTGATCAATCTATCCTCAAGGTCGGGATGGTTTCGTTCAACATTAAGGGCGACATCACGGAGCGTGAGTGATGCCCGGAGCGGTTGAACGAGATATTTATACAATAGGTAACCGGTAACGCCTACACCGACTATTAACAATGCAATACGGACAGGACTTGGAAGCGGCATCAACCAATCAATGATAGCTTCACCCGCAACTAAAGCGATAATGCCTGTCAGGACAATAGCAAACCCTGTCCAGAAGAGACTGCGTTTCCACACACGTCGCGCCCCCAAAATTCTTGCTTGTAATTCTGCGTAACCTTCCCTTGTATTCATCGTTTTCCTCCACCTACATTATATGGCTATCAGCCATCAGGGCGTTCCGTTGTCCTCCACTCTCAGCAGTCAGTATGCTTACCAACTCTCAAGGTATTTTTCGACCTCACCGATGCTGAGTGTCCAAATTAATTCTAAAATCTACGAATACTCTATAAGATTCTAACGACTCTCTTTTACGCACGCGTTCCTTAAGAAGAAGATCCAACTTGGAATATAACATCAATACCAACTCTTAACAGCCAAATGATTACCGCCGTAAGACACGCTTTTGTTTTCCCAACTTCCGCGAGTGTAGCAATCGCCACAGTTAAAACAAAGATATTCCATATAGCTAAAATATCAATAAAACTCAAAAACACCAGAAGATACGGATCTTCGAGGGATGGCACCAACATGTGGAGTCCTGGAATAACTCTTAAATCAATGAGTGCCTCAATATCTTCAACGCGCCTAAAAACCGGAACGAATGCGACATTGATAAAAAATACCGTTGGATTAATCAGAATAGTATGCCACCAGGCCGCGAAGACGTGTTTAAATTCGAGTGCTGCATTTACCTTGAAAACTCGCGACACCACGGTGAGTAGGGTACTGAACACAACGGCGCAGAGAATCCCAAGAACAATTCCACTTACGGCAACAAGTCCCATAGATGCGGCTTTGGTAGATCCAAACAGTTGAACATCGGCTAAACTACTTGCATACTCTGGGTTAATAAACTTCCGTGTAAATGGAAAAACGATCCATGCCAGCATCACGACGAGGAAACAGAAAACGAAGAATGCAACACCGTACTTTGGTTTAGACTTCAACCGCGTAAACGTAGCCTTTGGGTTCACAACGAGATCAATGAGATTTCGCCAGCTCTCTCTCATAACAACGATTCTTAGGACCTCAATACGTTACGGCATCGGCACGCGGGTTTCTAAAACTACAGATAATATAGCAAATCCGATACGAAATAGCAAAATATTTCAATCTACGTTTAGAACCCCTTATGTTTTAGGACAAAGTGATTGGAAGCAGCGTTCGGTTAAAAATAGAATATAACACGTTCTGGGACAGAAACCGCTGCTACTGTTCACTTTTCTCTACCTCCAACTGTGTCTTCTGCCAGCCGTAATCAACACTTCCATTATAGAATTTGTCTGGATGCTCAACCGCCCAAATTTGCTTGTGGATAATCCAGTTTTGTGGGTCCAACGCGAGTGCTTTTCGCCATTCAGCCATCGCTTCCTGTTTCTTTCCAGCCTCCAGTAAGACGAGACCGAGTTGAAAACGGGCAGTGGCTTCAGTGATAGCTTGATTAACCGGCTCATCCGATCGCTTCAAATCGCGCAGCAGTACTGCATTATAACCCGGTTCCGAAAGCCATTTTTCAAGCATCACAAGTGTCTCTTTATCCTTAACATTGACGTTGAAAGGTGCTTTAACCAGCCGTCCGGCTTCATCAATCATAATCCCGTACGGAATCGCCTTGAGTTTATAAAGAGTGCTGAATACATTCTGTGAATCAACGAGTGTGGCGAAATCGGCGTTCGCTGCGTTATGCCAAGGGCGGACGACCGAAGCCCCTTGTGCGTCAAGGGCAATAGAGACGAGGTTTAACTTCTCTTGATGTTTGGTGTAAAATTGCTGCCAGCCCGGCAGTTGTTCACGACACCCTCACCAAGACCCCCACACATAGAGGAAGGTCTTCTTTCCTCGGAAATCTCGCAAATGTCTTTGGGTATCGTCCAGATCGGGAAGCGTGAATTCGGGAGCAAGATGCATAGGTTGAATAATCTCCAATCTGTTTGATGATATGCTATAAATTTCAAACCCGAAAGGCTCTGTGACGCTTGCAGGTCGGGCATAAACTACACCATTAAGGTCCATAACACCGTCTTTGCTATCTTGAAATCGGAGGGGTACACAGCGTTCCGATTCCGTTTCTCCACAGAGAACCGCCATCTTCTTGCCCTCTGGGTATTCCACTTTTAATCCGAGTCGTTCTGCGAAACTCTCTAAAGGCACTAACCAGACCCCGTCTTTTAAGATCGGTGGCGCGGTAAACACGACGGGTTGGGCATCTACCGAAATCTGAAAATTGGCACTCTTCATGTCACTCTCTTGGGTGTTCCCCATCTGTAACCCTATTACACAAAACAAGGTTGTGAAGATCAAAAACTTCAGCGTATGGGGCATTTTGTAATTCCATGTTGCAGTAATCATTCTGTTGTTTTCTCTCTGTGCTGCGAATCGTAAACGAGGAATTCAATGATCTCGTCAGCAATCCTGGGCGTAAGCCCGGAGCCCGGCTTTTTCATCATTTTATACACATACTCCCGCCATTCTCCCGATGTGAAGGTAGAATTAATTGGACGTGCAACGGTATGGCACCGACTACACTTACGGGTAAAAAGTTCGTAGGTCTCCTGCATTTTAGGAGGATAGGCACTCACATCAATAAAGTTAGGTCCTTTATCCGCTGGGTAGGTTTTCGGTGCGACGCGAGGAACGCGTAACGCGTAAATCATCCCAATACCTACAAGAAAAATAACTCCTAAAACAACGAGCCAGACAATTGTGTTTTGCATCTTTTAAACTATTAAATCTGGTCACCGTTCCACAATGTAAAGCTAAGACAAATTGTTCGCTAAGAATCAGAATCAACGGTATGAATGCCTTATTGGCATTCACCGACTCACAATTTCGTTTCACGGTGGTTTTCGGTTAACTCTAACTTCATCCTGGATTATAAAAGGGCTCTTCACAACCCAGGAGCCGTAACGGGTAAATCTGGTCCCCGTTCCACTACTAATCGCCAATTGCTAACAGATTTTTCACCTTCTGCACAATAGCATTTGCGCTAATACCGTGATGTTCCAAAAGTTCGTCTGGCTTCCCCGAACGCGGTATCCCTGTTACTGCCAGTTTGTGGACGCAAACGCCGTCAGCTGCGACAGCGTCCAACACCGCATCACCTAAACCGCCTTCAGAATAGTGGTCCTCGACGGTGATTAAGGTATTGTTCGTCTCAGCTGCTGCCGCTTGTAGAGCCTCCTTATCAACTGGTTTGATAGAGTAGAGGTCAAGCACGCGGATAGCAATGCCATCTGCAGCGAGTCTTTCGTATGCTTTAAGTGTTTCGTGAAGCGTTATACCTGCGGCAACGACGGTTACTTTATCCGCATCGCTTTTACGCAGGACCTTAGACCCACCAATGGGAAAACTTTCATTGGCATCATAGAGGATTGCGGTTGGTGGCCGCGAGGTTCGGAGATAAACGATACCTTGGTGTGCTGCAGCTTCAGCGACGAGGCGTTCGGCAGAGACCGCGTCACTCGGATAGAGTACGGCTGCTCCCGGAATCGCTCGGAACATGGCGAGATCCTCTAAACCCATCTGCGAGGGTCCGTCTTCACCAATTGAGACCCCGCAGTGTGATCCAGCATATTTAATATTGGCTTGCGAGATAGCAGACATCCGAATTTGGTCGTAGGCGCGTGATAAAAACGCTGCGAATGTAGAGACAAAGGGAATTTTTCCGCGTTTTGCTAAACCTATACCGGCTCCGACCAAGTTCTGCTCTGCGATGAACATCTCGAAGTATCGGTCGGGATGGAGTGTCATAAATTGCTCGGCGTAGGTGGAGTTTTTTGTATCGCCATCAAGCGCGACGATCTCCGGGTTCGCAGTACCGAGTTTCGCGAGCCCGGTGCCGTAACCGCCGCGTGTTGCGACCTCTTCGTCCGGTGAATAGTCTGGTGGGTCACATTCGGTTGGCACCGCGCCATGTCCCTTTATCGGATTCGGTGGTTCAATCTGAACGGGAACATCTGTATGCAGGGGTCCCAATTCGGCTAACGCTTTATCAAGGTCTTCGCCTTTAGCGACTGCTTTTCCATGCCAGTTGTCTGCGTTTTCAAGGAACGAAACGCCTTTGCCCTTAAAGGTTTTAGCAACAATCATTGTGGGTTTATCGGTTGAGGTCTTCGCTTCGGCGAGTGCTGGTAGAATTTCGTCAAAATCGTGTCCATCAATACCGATAGTTTGCCACCCGAACGCCTCGAAACGTCGGCAGTAGGTGTCAATATCGAAGGCGTACATAGTCCGCTGGCTCTGACCGAGTGCATTGACATCAATGATTCCGATCAAGTTATTGAGTTGGTAATGAGATGCCAAAGCGGCGGCTTCCCACACTCCGCCCTCAGCAGTCTCGCCATCACCGAGGAGAACGTAGACCCGGTAATCAGATTTATCTAAGTATTTTCCGTTGAGTGCCATACCGAGCCCAAGCGATAAGCCTTGTCCGAGGGATCCCGTTGCTACCTCTGTCCACTCGAACCGGGGTGTCGGATGCCCTTCCAAGATGCTGTCAATTTGTCGGAGCGTTCTGAGTTCATCCGTCGGAATGATACCTGCCTCGGCATAAGCAGCGTAAAGGAGTGGTGCGGCATGTCCCTTGGATAAGATAAACCTATCGTTGTTCGGATTCTGTGCGTCGGCAGGGTCATAACGCATTGCATGAAAAAAGAGTGCAGAAACGATATCCGCAGCAGAGAGACACGTGGTTGGGTGTCCGGATCCTGCTTCCGATGTAGAGACAATGGAATGAATACGTAAATTGGTTGCCTTTTGTTTGAGAAGGTTTTTTAAGGTTTCCACAAATTTTATCAATCCTTTTTTTATGGCTATCGGCCATCAGTTAAGAATTCTTTGTAACAATCTATCCTCGACTTGGCGTATTTCAGTGAAGTGGTGAAGTGTTATAAAATCCCTCGTCCCTGACCGCTGACTGCCAATTGCTATTTCGCGTTTAGTTCGTCTGTTCTACGCTCTGCAGCTAACGTGAGATAATGCCCTTTGCAATTTTGGATAAGGGCCTTGAAAGTCTCAACGGCTTGCGAAATATTTTCCGTTTTGACGTAAGCCTCCGCTTGCCAGTACATTGATTTGGCTACGATCTCGTTGGCTTGCTCCTCGGTTAGGTCGTGCGTTGCGCGTTCGGAGGCGTTTTCAATAGCTTCGTTAAATTTTTCGATTGCCTGTTGATAATTTTTCTCCTCATAATAGGCTGTGACAGCGTTTGCATAGGCATGACTGCTTTGCTCGTAGTGCTGAAAAAGTGCACTCCCTTGTGGTGTAGCAGTCAAGGGTGCTGAGATTTCTTCAAATTCACCTTTACCGAGTATCCCGGCAATTCGATCATAGGGATCAGATTCATTGCTGTCATCATTACCTTCTGTTTCTATTACCTCTGATTCTGTTTCAGGAGAACCTTCATTTTCAGAGAAGTCATCCTCTTCGTTTGGCGATAACTCCTGTGGCTCATCCTCAAAATCATCTGTTTGATTATAGTTCAATAGCATTCGTTCCTCCATTTTGTAATACTCACAACAGCGTGTTTGTACAGCAATCCTGCCTTTGCGGTTCGTCAAGTTATTTTTGCGCAATAGGTGGCAGAATAAAAGGCAGCGTGTCCTTCAACGCGTGTGTAGGCGGACCCGACGATCCGCCCACATAACTGTTTTCACTATTAAACGACTTGCGAATCGAATTAATATTTGACCTTCACGTCTGCCCAAGTGGTTGTCATTTTGTCAGCGGGTTCAACTGCCAAGACTGAGAAGTAGAGTCCATTTTTATAGAGGTTCTGGATATCCTCCGGCTCCAAAGCGACATCAAAGATCGCGACTTCATCAACAACAGCATCAGCGAAGCGTCCTGCACAACAGGTATCGTTGCCGATGTAAACGGGACCGTTATCTGGATCAATCGGATTTTTGGCGATATCCATGGCACTCGCTTCCTCACCATCAATATAGATGTACCACTCACCGGTATCGCTATCAAAAGTGGTAGTGTACATGTGCCATTCGGTAATATCTTTCGGACCGACTTCGCCATCGCGCCAGCCACCGGGCTTATTCCAACAACCGCCATTGCAGATGGGCCATGAAACATTTTTCGTTCCTTGGTTGGGATGGATAATATAGGCGTTCCTCTTTTCAACCATCCATCCGTGTTGATTCCAAGTATCGGTATTGCTTTTAACCCAGATAGTAACAGTTATCGCATCTGTTGGGTTCGCATGGTCTGGAATGACTACATGTGCGCCAGAACCGTCGAACTCAAGCCCTTCTCCGAATTTACCTTCGACCCATCTCGGATTATTCTCAAGATCACCGTCCAGACCATTTCCAGACGCATCGGTTGCAATCTTTCCCTTGCCTTCATCAAAGAGCCACAACCCAGTAACAGTGCTGGGATCAATCTTGGCAGAGGCGTTGGAAACGCAGAAAACACCGAGAAAAAAGAGACTGCAACACACAAAAACTAAACCGGCAAGCCAAAACTTGTGAAAAAAAATAGCTCTAAAATCCATTTTTACCTCCCATTCAATATTACACGTTCAAAGACCTTATACGTACATCAGGCGATTTACATGAACACACGATTGTGGTAAAGGATAAATCACCGCTAAAATATCATCTTGTATTTATCATACCAAATTCGCGGGCAGATGTCAAGAAAAATTGACATGAGAATTAGGAAAAAAGCGTTGACATGAATGAATGTTCCGTTTATAATTCAAGTAGACATTTATCTTGATCTAAAACATAGGGAAATATGAAGCATATAGGACTTATTTTTTTGATTTTAATCTTTAGCGTGCTGCCGGTGTTTGGGCAAATTTCAAACAGCAACCTGCAAGTTTCAGACCTGCAACAAGCTGACTTTGGACATGAAAAACCAATAAGCCACCTTCTTATTGCCCAAAGCGAAACAGGAGAAGCGTCAGAAACCCCGCCTACAACAGAATCAACCCCGGAAGAGCACGCTGAAAAACCATCGCCACAAGTTGAAACTACTGACCAACAGAACATTGAGATTACAAATCCGTCTCCCAATGAAAGGAAGCGGCGAATCCTAAGAATTGCCAACGATTATGAGTTGGGAGCGGATGGTGTGCTAACAACGCTTATCGTCATTGCTGGTGACGTGAGACTACAAGGAACTGTCACTGGAAATATGTTGATTCTTGGTGGAAATGTTACCCTGACCCAAGAATCACAGGTGAGCGGGACGCTTCAGATTATAGGCGGTCAGGTGTCAGGACCAACAGAGGCAGTAGCGGACCTTCAAGTGAGCAATCATTGGAAGATGATTCCCGCTGGGGCGAAGCTGTTGATGCGCCCTTATATTTTTTGGAAAATCACCAGTAAACAGGCAAATTTACGATTAACCTTAGTCGAGGCGGGTATTTCCGTCTTGATGTATTTGTTGATATTCGCTGCATTCCCAAGACCTATAAATGCAACGGGTGAAATGTTGGCACGTAGACCGATGGGGAGTGTCTTATTTGGTATTCTGATGTTACCTGTAATACCACTGATTCTCACGCTGCTGACGCTATCCATTATTGGAGTGCCGCTCATGCTATTGGCATTGACCCTCTTGGTTCCTTTGGCAATCTTTGGTAAGACGGCGATTTTCGTTACGCTCGGTGGTACACTCTTTTCAGGACGATTGAAACCGCTCGGAATAATCTTCTGCTACATTCTCTATTTCATGGCAACCGCCCTGCCGCATATTGACTGGGTGACGTTTCTTCTTGTCAACGCTATTAGCATTGGATTATGTGTGCTGAGTGGTATCAGCGCGATGCTACCACAAGACCCACGTCAAAATATTTCTTGGTCAGAAAGGGTTTAACGGACATGCAGTTAGTTTCTCCCCTTTTCCTCGTTCTGTTGATCATAGTGCCGCTGCTAATAATTGCTTTATGGTTCCTCCGCAATAATAGGTGGGGACCCTGGCTGTGGAAACAGCCAATTGTTCCAGCAGTACGTTTCTCTGACTTCAGACATGAATTCGCAGCAGGCACCCAACAGATGCGACAGACCCTCTCGGTCAAAGCACTATCAACACTTAGCATTCTGAGATTCATTGTCCTGGCACTTCTTATTTTTACGCTCGCTCGTCCTCAACTCTCTCAAAGCCGGGAGCATAAATTTGCGGAAGGTATTGATATTCTCTTAGCACTCGACATCTCAGAGAGTATGCGGGCAGAAGACTTTGAAGGCGCGAATCGTATCCAAATCGCCAAATCGGTCATTAACGACTTCCTGTCCGATCGCGAAAATGATCGCATCGGTTTAGTTATTTTTGCGGGTGAAAGTTTCACGCTCTGTCCACTCACGTTGGACTATTCAGTATTAATAGAATTGCTCCGTGACGTAGAAATTGGACAGTTAGAGGACGGTACAGCTATCGGCGATGCCCTTGTAACTGCTACGCATCGGTTAGAAACCTCGGCATCGAAAACGAAGATTGTCATCCTCTTGACCGATGGAGAAAACAACGCCGGTAGTATAGCCCCAGAGATGGCAGCTGCTCTCGCGCAATCCTTCGGAATTAAGGTTTATACCATCGGTATGGGGAAAGAAGGTGGTGCACGTATCCCGTATGCGGATACAACCTTTGGGAAAAGATATCGTGAAGTCTTAACCTATCTTGACGAAGATACTTTGAAACAGATTGCCAGCATAACAGGTGGTCGCTATTTCCGTGCCACAGATACACAGTCACTGCAGCGAATATACGCAGAAATTGACCTATTTGAAAAGACAAAATTTGAGGTCGTTAGCACTGTTGACCATAAAGAGTTGGCATCATATATTCTGATACCGGCAGTGTTGTTGTTGGGTATAGAGATATTATTGAGCAATACAGTGCTACGAAAAATACCTTAGAATAGTTTTCAGTTGCCAGTTGCCAGTTGTCAGTTATTGGTTAAGAGGCACTCTGGAACAATTTATGGACTGGGGTGCTTCAAATAGTTTGTGTATAGAGTTGGCATGCAAGGTAAATGAAAATTAAATCGAACCTCTTATAGGAGACAGACATGGAAAATATTATTGCATGTAATTTAGGGAGTTACCGACAGTTTCGGGCGGGTGCTTATGCACACTTGGCGGAAATCGGTCTGACGAATGTAGAAGTCGGGGTGCCTTCGGCTGAATCTGTGGATGCACTCCAGTCGGAATTGGACACACACGGACTTACTGCTACGAGTCTGCTGGGTAGATGCGATGTTCAGTCTGAAACGGTTGTATCAGATTTCCAGACGACCTTGGATACCGCCGCTCAGATGGGAGTGAACATTATCTTCGTCAGTGTTCACGCCGGGGACACAGACCGTAACGTCGTCCACGACCGTCTCCGCGCCATCGGTGAGAATGCCGCACCTGCAGGCATCAAGGTCTGCTTGGAAACCCATCCAGATATGGTACACAACGGCGATATTGCACTGGAGACGATGAAAGCCGTGAACCATCCGAACATCTGTGTCAATTTCGATACCGGCAACGTTTACTACTACAACCACGATGTGACAGCGGTCACAGAGGTTGAGAAGGTCATCCCTCATGTCGGTGCCGTCCATCTTAAGGATACAAACGGCGGTTATCGGACGTGGCATTTCCCGGCACTTGGCGAAGGTGTGGTTGACTTCAAAGCGGTATTTCAGACGTTGAACGATGCTGGTTTCTACGGTCCCTTTACAATGGAACTGGAAGGCATTGAGGGTGAAAACCTTGACGAAGCAGGTGCGCAAGCGCGGGTGGCAGGATCGCTGCAACACTTGAAAGATATCGGAGTCATCTGATTGACCTCTGAGCATCGTTCTGCTACGGGCTGGGTAACCCAGCCCCTACGGTTTAAGGAAGGCTTCTGGTCGATTTCAACGGGGTCTGAACCCCGGGGTCAGACTTCTTTAGAAGAAGGAGCGGCATAATATGAACACGAATCTTTGCGTTATTCGACTTGGTGAAGGGGAGCGGATCGGCGATACGCTCGGAGAAGTCTTGGATACCCCAGACATGACGACGATCGGAGCCTTCGCTGTTTCTAAAGAAAACCCGACTGAACTTCACTATCACGATTTCGATGAGTATTGGTATTTCACGGAAGGTACAACGACTGTGACGCTCCGAACGGCGGATGGGCACTCTGAATCCTATCGCATCGGTCCTGGAGATCTGGTCGTCACGCCTAAAGGCGTTGAGCATGGACATACGCCGGATGATGTCGTTAAAGGGGTGCAGTGGGTGAGTGTGATTCTCCCTGATGCGCGTCGTGGACATCTCCATCGAGAATTCGCATAAATAGACCATCACGTGTAGCCGATATATTTTCACGAGGTGAGAAAAAATGAATACAGCTATCTTCACCAAACGCGAAATTAAACAGACGCTTCTTAGCCATCAGAACACACTAAAAGAATACGGTGTCAAACGGCTTGGACTCTTTGGTTCTTATGTCAAAGATACCGCCGATCCTGACAGCGACATTGATTTGATTGTAGAACTTGAAGAATTATCATTTGACCGGTACATGGGGCTCCGTATTTTTCTGGAAGATCTGTTTGAGAAGAAGGTCGATCTTGTCATCGCTGATTCAATTAAACCACGCTTACTGCCATATATTGAAAAGGAAGTTGAGTATGTCGCAGGAAAAGAGCGAATAATTTCATCCCAGTTCCCTAAGGAAGGAGAAGTATGTCAACACAAACACATCCGTTGCCTCGGCGACGATTGGGACGCACAGAATTAGAGGTCACCTGCCTCGGTATGGGAGGGGCGGGCCTCGGTAGAGGTGATGTCACCGACGATGAAGCAGTCGAGGCGGTACACCGCGCCATTGACTTAGGCATAAATTATCTCGACACTGCCCCTCTCTATGGTGAGAGCGAAAGACGGGTTGGGCTTGCGCTCGCTGATGGTTGGCGGGAGAAGATTTATCTCGCCACGAAAACAGGCACACACCCGGAATGGCGTGGCGATTTTAGCGGACCGGGGACTCGTCGCAGTGTTGAAAACAGTCTACGGCTATTAGGGACAGATTATCTCGATGTCTGCTTGGTCCACGACCCAGATAGCATGGATCCTGTTGTGGCGAAAGGCGGTGCGTTGGATGAACTCCAACGGATGCGTGAGGAAGGTCTGATTAAGTTTATCGGACTCGGTGTCCGGCAACACGAATTCCACAAGACTGCTATTGAAACGGGTGTCGTTGATGTGATCCTTACGTACTTGGACTATACGCTCCTAAGCCAAACCGCAAATGAGTGGTTGTTACCCCTTGCCTCTGAATGTGACATAGGAATTATTAACGGGAGTCCGATTGCGATGGGACTGCTGTCGGGGGTTGAACCGGATGTATCGGCTGAACGGATGCACTTAGGTACATCTGATGCGGAAAAGGCACATCGTCTCTGGCAGTGGGCGGTTGATAACGATTTGAGCCTACTAAATCTCGCCATTCAATTCTGTTTTCGCCAACCTCGTATTGCGATGAGCCTAACGGGTTCTAAGAACGTGATGGAAGTAGAGCAGAATTTCGATGCTGCGACGACATCAGTTTCTGATGAGGTGTGGGAGAAACTGCAGGCACTTTTGTAGAAGGAGATTTGATGCGATTCCAAGGAAAGGTTGCGTTGGTAACGGGGGGAAGCCGCGGGATTGGGAAAGCGACGGCACTGAAATTGGCAGGCGAAGGTGCAAGTGTTGCTGTCCACTATTCACGTTCAACGGCTAAAGCAGAAGCAGTCTGCAGCCAGATTCGTGACCTCGGACAACAGGCGATACCGGTGCAAGCGGATATTGCGGATAGAGATGCCGTAAACAAGATGGTGGCAACTGTGACAGCAGAACTCGGCACGATTGATTTGTTAGTGAACAACGCCGGGGCTGTGGGTGATATGGTGTTTGATGAGCTCACACCTGAACACTGGGACCGGATTATTGCGGTTAATCTAACGGGTCCTTTCAATGTGATTTGGGCGGTTAAACCGGGAATGGTTGCACAGGAGTTTGGACGTATCGTTAATGTTTCATCGATTGCTGCGTTGGCAGTGCGTCCGGATCAATTGCCTTACGGAGCAGCGAAAGCCGGGGTTATCTCTCTGACGAAATCGTGTTGTGGACCGCTGGCGCGCCACAATATCCGTATCAATTCGGTTGCACCGGGTGCGATTGCAACGGACATGCTAAATGAGGTGTCACCGGAAATGAAGGAGCAGCTTCGGTCTACCACGCCTCTTGGTAGGCTCGGTGAACCGGAAGAGATGGCGGATGTTATTGTGTTTCTGTTAAGTGAAGCGTCAAGTTATATGACGGGTTCGACGGTGATTGCGAGTGGTGGGCGTATTTTGATTCCGTGATGGCAGTGAGCGGTTAGCAGATGTGTTGGGTTTCGCGGACACTCAACGCAACTTATGACCGAATTTACTTTGTATAGGGCAAGGAGACCTCGCCCCTACGACAAATTGCCCCTATATTGGAAGTTGACGAAGCACTAAGAACAGGAAACCTCGCCTACCTTTTGTGGCTCTTATAGTGTTAATTCAAGAATTGTATCCCCGATTTCTAAGTCGAAGGCGACGAACGTCTGTTTACCTTCACGGAGAAAAGTATCTTTCTGAAAATCACGCCGAGAACTTACTTCGCGCAGCTCCCACCCGTTAACCTGCATAAAACGGGCGGGGGCATCAATGGCGAGCGTGAAATTTGCCGTCGGGAATTGCGTGGAGATTTTAATTTTCTGGGTGCGGTTAGAAACCGCACCTACCGGAAACACCGTGATGTCGGTGAGTTCGCGCGCCATCGCATAGTGTCCAATTTCTGAGTTTTTCATCCAAATTGTTTTCGTGCCATCCGGATCATAAGCGTTGAGCCGTGTCTTAACGGTTTTTAGTACGTCGAATCCACTTTTTTCGCCGTTGAAATAGAATCCGGGCCAGTGCCCGACGAGGACACACGGCAGTTCTTTTTCGAGAATCGGCGGGAGTCGTCCACCTTGCAAGTCCTCTGTGATGAACCGGTCGGCACTTCCCAAATCGTATCCTGTCCAGCCCCCGAACCAATCCCCTGCACACGAAACGATACTGGCAATCGCTATCCCTTTCTCTTTTTCAACATACCAGATGGGGACATCTGGCAGTTCATCATGCTTGAGCCAAAGAAAATAGAAAGGACGCGGGTTGTTATTGACGTGCTGTGAAGCGGTTAGTACTGCTTTCGCATACGCTGCTTCTTGACGCTTTCCGAAAGCCCCGGGACTCGTTACACCTTCACACGGAATACCGACGTTATCAAGCATTTCCATCGCCGTGATAATATAATCTGTCAGCCTGTTATCAACAGGCGGATCCACCCATTCGACCTGTTCCCATGCTTCGGTGAGGGTGAATGTGTCGAGATCAACGACGGCAGTGTGGGTAAGCATCTCCGGTGTCAGATCGAAGTTGGGCCAGATGATCTCCCGATAAATCCGCAGCCATGCCTGATATTCATGTATCGGGAAATCGTTAAACCCTTCATCGACGCGCCCGACGCCTGCAGGATAGGGAATGAGGCTAAATTTGCCTTTCACACCATTTTCTGCACACCACTCTGCCCATTCCCAGGCGAAATCTGCGGGGATTGTTGGCGGCATCTTTTGTAATTCAATGGCATTCCCTTCCCAACGGTCAGGGGGAACGCCGGGCTGGTGCCGTGTTTTCCAAGCGTGTCGTTGGTGGATCCAGTAATAAGTGAGATTGACTACCGGACAGGAATCGTCAACGATAAGGGACAGCGGTGTTCTTAAGAGGGGATTGCAGATGTCAATATTCATCGGTTTTTCTGACTTCATAAATTTTCTATGGATCGCAAACACGGGCAATGAATTGCCCTACTACAAACCGTTAAGGTTAAAGGGCTTGGAGGCAGCGTCTGATGTAAGGTACATCGTCCACCCATAAGCCGTCAACACCGCCAGATTTATGTGCCGAGACCGCCCACACCACATCCTTTGCTGTTTGAATAAATCCAGCTTCCACAACGATTCCGTTCTCTCGAAGTTCCTCGATCTTACGCTTAACAGCACCGAAGGTGACCCCGTTATGAATTTGGAAATGATTCAGTCCGCTCCAACCTAAAATGATACGGTTAGCATCAATAGCATCGGCTGCCTTGACGAAGTTCGCCATCGGATTGATAAGGATTGCGCTCGTTTTCAGTTTCGGCTCCAAACGCTTGGCATCAAGGAGTAAATGCTTTCTGATGTAAAAGGTGAGTACACTGACGAGATGGACAACATCAAAGTGCCGTATGCGTTCCACAATGATAGGCAGTAGGTCTGGCGCGTCCACCTTTGGCTCAACAAAGCACGGTATCTGGTTTTCTCGTGTAAACTCCAGGGCATCATCAAGGTGTGCTACGGGTTCGTCGGAAGTAACCGATGTCAGCTGTTGTACATCTTCCCAAGTAAGTTGGTTGAGAGGTGTCGAACATCCAGTGGCTTCCCGAATGTTGTTGCTGTTGAAACCGATATGAATCAACACGGGCTGTTTGTCTTGGGTGAGACAAACATCACATTCGTATCCATCAGCACCGTCTGCCAATGCTTGTTTAAAGGAAGCAAGTGTATTTTCTGGTGCGCGGTTCATGCCGCCCCGATGTGCAAGGAGTTGAATTTTCATTACCTAATCTCTCTTATGCCACATTCGTTCAAAGTTGTCCTGTGGTGTGAAGCCTAAGATGTGCTTCGCTTTGAGATTAGAGAACCGCTGGTGCGGTAGATCGGCGAAGATATTGAAAATTTCACAACGCGACGGGAGTTCTTCGAGATCAATTTCCAAGCCGAGTCGGAAGGCTTCGCCTGCGTCCCGCCAGCTGACAGAAAATGGGTTGAGATCCGTGCCTTCGGCTTGATCTTCGTGTTCCCGGAAACTCAGAAACAGGTAGCAAAGGACATAGATATCGTAATGCTCGGTGAAGATTTTGCAAATCTCCTGTCCGAGTCCTTTGGTTATTGGATAGAGTCCAGTGCTTGTATGCGGTGGGACCTCGGGATTAATCTCGTAGTCAAAAGTGGTATAACTGTCGCCCTGAACAGTAAAGTGGGGCCCCGTGTTAATCACACGGCGAATCCCGTGTTCAACAGCGGCGCGCATCGTATTATAACACCCACGCGTGCTAACATCGAAAGCCAACTGTCGGTCGTGCCGGAGTACGGAGCAATTGAGGATTGCGTCCACCCCCTCAGCGGCACGCATGACTTGATCCAGTGAACCAACATCAATATGCATTGATTCATGTTTCGTCTCAATCTCGTTGATGTCTGTAACGCGTAAGGTGTAGTAAGGTTCTAAGGCTTTCACGACATGCGGTCCGAGGTAACCGTTACCGCCTAAAATGAGCACTTTCATCGTTATTTCTCCTCATGTTTGCGCATCACGCGAAGTGTGCCTACGCCTTGCTGGGTGGCACAAATTGGGGATTAAAGTCAATTTCAGCCTTCGCTGTGTGGATAGAGAAGCGAGCCCCTGGAAATTCCGATTGAATATGGTATATGTCCCACTGCGAAGGCGATGTGAGTGCCCCTTTAAAGGCGGCGATTGCATCGTTCATCTCCAACCATACAGGATCATACTCGGCGGTTGCCGCGGTTTCAGCCGTGACGAGATTGCCGAGGCGGAGACACGTTACGTTAATTTTCCCTTCGCGTGCAAATTCTCTACATGTGAATTCACCCAAATGTTTTGAAAGCACGAAACTATCAACAGTGGGTCGAGGTCTCCAACTCTCCCTGACTGTCCAGTCTTCACTGTGCTGCTCAAAGAGACGGAGTGTACTGGCATAAATGAAACGTTTGACTCCTTCTTCGGATGCTGCGATAAGTAGATTATAGGTGCGGCGCGTCTGATAGTCGATAGCGTCGTTGTCGGGCTGATCGGATTCAGCGAGGAGATCAGGTGGTATCTCGGCGATATGGATAATAACATCTATACCGCGGACGAGTTCGTTAGTTGCCTCGTCATGCCCAAGCGCGCTTTGCACGAAATCAAAATCGCTCTCAACGTTATATAGTTCTGTTAGCTGGATAGTGTGCTCTTCAGACAAAGCGGTTGCCACCTGTTGTGCCAGTTCAGAACCGGCAGCGGTAATTAAGATATTCATATTTTAGACTATCGACCTCCTATCTTTACAAAGCCTCTCGAATTTTTGTTGCAATGTTGCCTATTTCTTCCATATCCCCTTCGGTGGGTCGCCACGGTAATCGGATCGGATCGTCCTCCCATCGCGGAAGCACGTGGAGATGGAAATGGAACACGGTCTGGAATCCTGCGGCTTCGTTGGACTGAAACAGGTTAAGTCCATCGGGGTTTAATGCTGTCCGAATCGCGTTTGCGATCAGAATCGTGGCTTTCATAATTTGGCTGCCTACTTCTGGAGGCATATCGAAGATGTTTCTGTAGTGCTGTTTCGGTATGACGAGGGTATGCCCTGGGTTTATGGGGGCAATATCCATGAAAGCAAGAACGCTCTCGTCTTCGTAAACTTTCGCTGCTGGAATGTTACCAGCAACAATCTCGCAAAAAATACAATCCATTTTGCCGTTCCTCAGATGAAATGTTAGTAGATATTTTAGCATATCTGGTATAGAAAATCAAATTGTGATAAAATACCTAAGCATGATACAGCACTCCTACACCCTTATTCACCAAGATACACTCACTTCGGCGCGAGTCGGCAAACTTCACACAGCGCACGGTGTTGTCAACACACCGATATTCATGCCAGTAGGCACGCGCGGGACCGTGAAGGCATGTACGCCTCAAATGCTATCCGATCAGATTCAGGCAGAGATTATTCTTGCGAACACCTATCATCTTTATCTACGTCCGGGACACGAAACCGTCCATGATGGAGGCGGTTTGCACGCCTTTATGGGATGGCAACGTCCTATCTTAACGGATAGTGGTGGATTTCAGGTTTTTAGTCTTGGGAGCCTTCGGACGATTACGGAAGAGGGTGTAACGTTCCGTTCTACAATAGACGGGACTGAACACTTTATTAGCCCTGAACGTTCAATCGAGATTCAGAATGCTCTCGGCGCGGACATTATCATGGCGTTTGATGAGTGTCCTGCATTACCGAATGACTATACGTATCTTAAAAACTCAATGGAGATGACGTTACGGTGGGCAGCACGGTGTAAAGCGGCCCATCAAAATCCGAACCAACTGCTCTTTGGGATCGTGCAGGGTGGTATGGAACGAGATTTACGTCAGGCGAGTGTGGAAGAGACGGTATCTATTGGTTTTCCGGGATACGCGATCGGGGGTTTGAGCGTTGGGGAAGAAAAGGCATTGATGTATGAAACACTGGCACACACTGCGCCGCTCTTACCGGAAGAGAAACCACGCTATTTGATGGGAGTCGGAACGCCTGAAGACTTGGTCTACGGTGTCCGCTGTGGGATTGACATGTTCGATTGCGTGATGCCGACCCGAAATGCCCGCAATGGGTCTTTGTTTACAACAGCAGGTATCGTCCGTATCCGCAATTCAAAGTACAGCCGTGATTTTGGCCCATTAGATCCAGCATGTACCTGTTATACGTGTCAAAATTTCACGCGGGCGTATCTCCGGCATTTGCACGTTGAAAACGAGATTCTCGGTTCGCAACTGCATACCCTGCACAATCTACATTTTTATGTCAGTTTAATGCGTGGGATTCGGCGTGCTATTTGTGAGGGCAGTTTCGCAGCGTTGGCGGAGGGTGAACCCGATATTGGAGCATTGGTGAAGTTAGGGCAACCCACTCAACCGAATCTACAACTCAGCTAACCCACCAAATATTTAAACACAGAGGAGAGATTGTCATCGGGGGAGTAGAGTTGAGAGACGTTTAATTCGTTCTCGATGAGAAGTTCGGGAAGTCTGGCGTAGAAAGCCTCCGGTCTGGCGGTTTCGATGATAATATCGCCAGCTCCGTTCGTTTGGGATTCGCTTTCTGCTCCAGAGAATTCGGGGTTAGAAGCCTCGCCCACATTCACAAAAGTTACGCTCAGGATATCCTCAAAAGGGAGACAAACTTGTGCCAAGCGGCGCGGTTCATCGGTACTTAGATAGACTTTGTGGGGGTGTTCGTCAATTAGTTCTCGGATATCGGAGATAGTGCCCTCAGCGAGAATTCGTCCTTGATGAATAAGTAAGATTGTTTCCGTCAACGCCTCAATCTCGTAGAGGATATGGCTCGAAACGACGATGCTGATACCTTTATCAGCAAGCCGATTTAGGAGTGCGAGCACATGCCGTCTCCCGTTCGGATCCAAACCGGTAAGCGGTTCATCAAGGAAGAGGAGTTCGGGTTCATGTACCAACGCCTGCGCGAGTTTGATGCGCTGCCGCATCCCCTTGCTATAGGAGCCAATCGGTCGGTCTTTTGCCTGTAGCATGTCCACTGTCTCAAGAACCTGTAGACTCCGAGATTTGACCTCTGCTTTGTCGTATCCGCTTAACGTCGCGAAAAAAGCGATAAACTCAAAACCGCTCATGAATTGATACGCCAATTCTATGTCTGGGCAGTAGCCCACCCGCTTCGTTAGGTCAGGATTGTTCCAGACGGGTTGGTTGAGGACTTTGACTTCGCCTTGGTTGGGCTTGAGTTGCCCTGTTATAAGTTTAATTAAAGTCGTTTTGCCTGCCCCATTTGGACCCAATAAGCCAGTTATTCCGGGGCGAATTGTCAGGGTTATATCGTTTACGCCCATGACTTCACCGTACCATTTGGACAAATTTTCTGTTTGAACGATTGTTGTATTGCTCATATTTAGGGTTGTGGATTGTGGGTTGTGGGTTGTCGGTGTTGATTGCTAATCTTCAAGGTCTCTTGAAGGTTCTGGATACCGGCAGTTGTCCCGACGGCAGTGACACAGGCAGCACCGGTTGCGGATGCTAATTCCATCGTCGCCTTTAGGTCCCAGTTCATGATGGTCCCAGCGAGAAAACCCGCGGCATAAGCGTCGCCTGCCCCCGTTGCATCAACAACATCCACAGGATATGCCGGTGCTAAGTGTTCCGCCTCTGGTGTAGCGGCGTAACTTCCGTTTTCACCCATTTTAATGGCGATGGTGTCAATACCGTAGTTACCGCGCAAAAATTGGGCGATCTCTCTGTAATCAGACAGACCTGTGAGATATTGTGCTTCAACGATACTCGGCATAAAGATGTCTACATAAGGCAAACACGGCTCAAGCGTCTCCATCCACTTTCCAGTGGCATCATACGCTGTGTCAAGTGAAGTGGTTATACCCAACGTCTTGGCTATTCGGAGAACGTTTGCCATCGGAGTTCCGTCAAAACTGGGCATGACAAGCGCGCCAGCGATGTGCAAAATCTTGACAGTTCTGATAAGGTCCCAATCAAGGTCTGCTTCACAAAGTTCACCGTTTGCGCCGATATAGTGATAGAAAGTCCGTTCCCCATCAGAAGCAATCGCGACAAACGTAAATGAAGTGCTGACATCGGTATCTTGTCGCATGCCTACTGCGTTGACACCGTTGTCCGTGAGTCCCTGCAGGATGAGATCACCGAAAGCATCAGCACCAACTTTGCCCATTGCGCCAGCAGAGATACCGAGACGCGCGAGTGCGATAGCCGTGTTGTTGGCACAGCCTCCGGTATGGATTTCGAGTTCATCAAAGAGTGCTAATTTTCCTTTTTCGGGGAACTGATCTATCGGCCGTCCTAACACATCAACGACATAAATGCCGAGGGATAGCACATCCATGGTTCACCTCATCTCCTTGAGACAATTTTCTTTTAACGCTCGGTATTAGGGCGAAAAATTACCAAAGTATCACTATTTGTATCAAAATTTCCGCCCGCTGTTATGTCAGTAAAATTTCGAGAAGTCCACCCGATAATATAGGGTTGAGGGTTCAAACCCGTCCCCATCATCAGATATTGCAATACACCCTCTTGTTGTAGGATTCTCGCGAACGCTTCTCGCGTGTCGTTGAGTTCCACATCAGGCGGCATCTTTGACGTGGAATGCAGCCGGAGATGCGCTGTCGAAAGTTCGGTCTCTTGTTTCGGATTCGTACGGAGTGGAATGTCTCCTAAGTAAGTTATTTGCTTACCTGTGACGCGCCACGCGTCTTCAAGTTCAACGGGCAGTTGCTGCGTAAATGCTTCCTTGATATAAGTCGTCGGGTGCCACGGCTCTACAAAGGCTCCTTGCAGTTGAACATCTGAATCATGCATCAACGTTCCAATCCGTTGGGTCAGTTCAGTTTCCTGATGGCGAATAAAAGTTCCGTCTGGAAACCCAAAGGATGTTTCTGTCCGTGCTACAGTCCTTATAGAAACAAAACTTTGTAGATGCGCACGCTGTCGCTCAGGATAGACCGACAAGATCGACAGTTGGTCTGCTGTCATCTTGTTAGGCAAAATATTTCTCGCCACCGCAATTGTGCACACCGAAAAGAAAATAAAGAGGCAGCTGCCTATCCAGTAACTGGACGATTTTCGTTTAGACCTCCCAAAATTGAGCAAGAGACCTCCGAAAATGAGAAGGTACACCGGTAAGACCACCGCCAATAGTTTAATGAGTGGCACTTGGGTCGGCATTTTTGAGAGAAATTGTTTATAAATCCGCTCCTCATGTTGACGAGAAAGCGCGTACTGATCTGCAAGATGTCGTGGAGATTTACCCGACTCACTCAGCAAATGTTGCCAGAAGGCTTCACCTATCTTTTGCTCCGAGAGTGGCAACGCATTGTAATCATAAGCGAGACAGAGAATTTGCCCATCCCCAAAGTTTCGTTTTGCAACGTAAATTTCTTCCTTTGTACCGATTAACGTTTCATATCCGACTTTCGGTGCAAACACAATGCGTTCAAATAAAGTTCCATCGCTACCAGAAGCATGAAAACCGAGTTGTTCATATAAGGCATCAGAGAGTGTATCTGTTTTTTCTATACCGTTCAATTCAACGGGTAGGAAAGGTTCTACAAAACTGCCACGCAGTGCGTTAAAGCTACCGCCACCGGACATAATAAGGGTGCCGCCTCGTTGGACCCAATCAAGTAATGCTGTCTGTTTTGCTTTAGAGACATGTCTCTCTGTCAAAAAGGTCTCACGGATAACAAGGACATCAACAGCACTATAACCGATCCAATCCCGTAGCAGTGAGGTTGAATCCGGTAGGTATTTGACATGCACCTGTGCGCCGTTGGTAACCTTTAATTGTCTTTTGTCAATAAATCGTTTTAACTTATCACCGCTCGGTGCCAGCACCAACACGAGATAGTCTTTACGTGCGATAGGTGTGGGTAACAGCACTTCGTGGAACGCATCAGTGTCATAAGCATGTAAGCGTTCACTTTCTACAGGTACCGTGGACAGAAGTTTTATAACAAGTCGGGTCGCATTTTTCGGGCAGTAAACATAGAAGTGCTTCTGCTGTCGTCCGGTTGGGCTGAGCCGCAGTGGGGTGGCGTATCGTTCAAAAGGTGTATCTGAAGTAAAATTCTGGACCTCCACCACCAGTTTCCCAGTAAATACATCCGGTTCATCCTGACTCCAGACAGTAACAGTCAAGGGTGCCCATGTTCCTGTTTTGTAGCCGTCGCTGAATCCAAAGGTTGCATTCTCAACTTCCACGGCACCGTAGGCAACAGAGGCTGAAAAAAGCGAAAGGTAGAGCAGTATTCTCATTTCACCTACTCCAACGGAATTGAGGTTAGAATGCACGTCGCATGAATCAGAATCAAAATCAACGGTATGAAGCCCGTATAGGCTTCCGAATCAACGGTATGAAGTCCGTATGGACTTCACCGGGGCATGAACCGGGGCGAGTACGCCGCAAAACCGCTCCTATTGGGTTGCCCCAACAAGACGCGCCGGATTGTTAACAAGTCTCGTCTTCACTGCCCCTGCAAAAGAATGCGTGCTAAAAACGCCGTTTCCTAACATAATCATTGACGCAACACCACCTTCTGCCTCAATCTGTGAGATTGTATCAATGACCCGTGCGTCCCTGAGCAAACCACTCTCTACTGAAAACTGCTTTGAGACAGCAAAGCAGGCGTTAAACAGTTCGGCACTGGAACTGGCGCGCGTAAGCGTTCGCAAAGTGTCCAAAGCCACATCAGCAGCATGATTAATACGAAGGGTTTGCTCCGGGTTTCTGAGGACTTCGCTTGTCTGAATCGGTCCGAAGTATCGATAATAGATAGGTTGCTCCGCAATCGGCAACCTATCGGCGACCAAAGGCGCGCCTTCCTTCAACTTGACGAGACACCCCCCGTGGTATTGTGAGCATACATCTCCGAGTCCGGTGCGATTTTCTACTTCTGCGACATGTGCCACCATCGCAAGCGATTCTGTATCCTTGCGGAGACTTAAGAATTCATTGAGTGCATAGGCTGTTGCGAGTGCAGCGGCACCGCTAAGCCCGAAACCGCAGCCGAGTGGTAACGGGGATGTTAGGTCTACTCTTATGCCTGTAAGCCCAGTGTTTTGAATCAACCGCTCAACAACAGCAAGCACTGTCGGAAAATTGATACTTTCCCCGTTAAATAGCACCTCTGTTTCATGGCAGTCAGAAATAGTAACGTTCACACCCTCTGTAACCGTAAATCCCATCCCAAGTGAGTGCATACGGGTTGCGTCGGAATGCGGAATAATCTTGAAGACACAAGAGATATTGCCGGGGGCATAAGCTCTCGCCATCTTTTTAACGATTAAATCTGAACTGCTACGTCCGTTGTCCTTGCAGATGCCCAATTGTTAACAACCCTTTCATAACCCAAAGCCGATTGGAATCAATCAAAACCACCGTGAAATAGATCGCTTATGTGCGAGTATGCTGCAAAACATAGTGGAACGGTGGCGAGATTTAATAGTTTAAAAATTCTACACATTGCGTTGCGGCGGGGCATACCTTGGATGGAATGCGCCCTCACCACATTGTCCTTCCTCTATTTTTGCGGCTTGTCCGCCACCGGTGACGGAGCATCTCGCGCCATCTAATTCCGGCAGCACATATCGTTGGAACCATGCCCCCATCTGTTGTCGCATGTCATCTATTCGGGCAGTCTGAGACTTTTCATCTATCAGATTTTTCCGTTCATCCGGGTCGTTCACCAAATCATAGAGTTCATGGGGTCCATACGGATATCTGTGGACGTATTTCCACTCTTGCGTCCGAATCATACGGACGGGCCCGTATTCATCGAAGACGACAATTTCATCTTTAGCATCGTTCGTTTCGCCAGAAAGCGCGGAAACAAAACTTCTGCCCGGTGACATATCGTCATTCGGATCGGGTAGACCGAGGTAATCCAGGAGTGTCGGCATGAAATCGTATTGGCTGACCATCGCTTCACTGACGCGCCCCTCTGGAATCCTGCCGGGTTGACTGATAATGAAGGGGACTTTGACGGAATTTTCATACATATTCAGCGGGAACGTCCCGTTGCCTTTATGCCAAAATCCGTGATGCCCGCAGGAGTAGCCGTTGTCGCTACTGAAAACAACGAGCGTATTTTCACGGATGCCGAGTTCGGTAAGCCTATCAAGAATCCGCCCGACGTTTAAATCGAGTGCTGTTATCGCTGCAAAGTAGCCTTTCAACGACTCACGGTTGCCCATGTGAACAGCGGCGCCCTGTACTGCCCACGGATGCAACGCCTCCTGTGGACAGGTTTTGAAGGGGCAATCGTCATAGGAGTCAACGATGTCTTGTGGATGCCCTGTGAACGGGGTATGTGGTGCGTTATAGTTGACGCTGAGATAGAAAGGTCCGTCTTTGTTTGCCGAGATAAAGTTCAACGCGTCATCGGTGATGACATCAGTGAGGTAGCCGGGTTGTATCTCAACCTGTCCATCCCGAATCATGTCGGCGTCATTATATTTGCTGCCGCCAGTGAGCAAAGCGAACCAGTGGCTGAATCCGTGCTGTGGTGTTAGACTGTCGCCGAGGTGCCATTTGCCGCTCAATCCGACTGTATAATCATTTTCTGCGAGTACATCTGTATAACAGGTGAGTCCATCAAGGTATCGGGCAGGATTGGGTGGCATGTTTCCGTCGCGAATCCAGTCGTGGACACCGTGTGCCGAAGGGATACGTCCTGTCATGAGACTGGCGCGTGCTGGAGAACAGACGGGACTTGTGCAGAAGAAATTGGGGAAGCGTGTGCCTTCTGAAGCCAATTGGTCGAGATAAGGTGTGCGTACCTCGTCGTTCCCGCAGCACCCTGCTGCCCAGGGTCCCTGGTCGTCTGTTAGAACAAAAATGACATTTGGTTTGTTTTCCATATTGAATCCTCCGTTCCATTAGTAGAGTTGGTGCGATAGTTTGTATTTTCTTCCTTACGCTTGCTCACTGATAGGGCCACTTCCTTTTTGCAATTCGTTAAGAAGGCGAACGATGTCGCGGTAGCATTTATCAAAGGAATCCGTTTGAAGTGCCTGCTCAAAATCAAAAAGTGCTGTGAGCGCGGGTTGGTCGCGCGTCTCATGATATGTTCTACCGGTTTGCATTCGCTGGCGCAACCACTCCTTTGCTCCCCGGATTGCTTCTGGATTGTCCGGGGGATTAAGATCGTTCCTTAATCCTCTCCGTCCCCGAAGTGACTTGGCTGCTGCAAGGAACCATGACTCAAACTCGTATTTTGCTAATACAACAGCAATTGGTATATCGCTACGAGTTCGTGATGCTCGATTAAGCAGGGCGGGGCCGAGTTCCGCTGGACAGTCATCATCACTGTCAAGGATAATAAGTATAGCACCTTGTACCCCAATTTTTTCAACTGCTAATTCAACTCTTTGTTCAAGTTCTCCGTCTTTGACAATTTGGTTTCTGTGAACTCGGATGGGGCGCGGTATATCAACCGTCAACTCTGGATAAAGTTCCTTCGCTACACGTCGGATCAAGATCGGTACAGCTACCACATCGCCAGCTCCCTCGACAATACAACCTATTTTGATCATTATCTGTGCTCGCTACTCTTCTCTCCTCTATTAGATTTTCCATTCTTGGGACCAAAGATTCGGAGTTGTTTAACGTTTTCAGTAGAAATTATAGATGCCGGGTCGGGTTGCAATTGATCGCAGCGCAAGAGTTCTCCGATTGTAAACAGTTTATCACGCACGACAGATCTGCTAACTTCGTCAACAGGAGCAATTACCGTATTTCCATCATGAGCTTCAACAGCGAGAATTGAATCCACGTCCAAGTGTTTGTCCTCAAGGAGGTCCGGACTATGACAGGTGGTAATCACCTGTGCCTTGTAGGCAGGATATCGAAACTCATCAAACAACACCCCCGTCATTGCAGGATAGATCGCGATTTCTGGTTCTTCAATTCCCACAAGTGGTACGCGTTTTCGCGCGTCGTGATTTCCCTGAAACAATGCTACCAGAATCCCTAACAAGCGGAGCGTACCATCAGACATATTACTTGCAAGAAATCGCCAAGGGTGTTTGTCTCCCGCTACATCCTGCCTGAACGCTAATGTTTCCTTGCTGCCAAACTTTTCAATTTCTACGCCACGAACACCAGGCACAATTATTGCCAGATATTCCTCAATGTCTTGTTTCGCAATGGGTGAAAGTTGGGCAAAAACACTGGTAAGGTTTCTGCCATCACGAAGCAGCAGATCTCCAGGATCCGGGTCTTGGAGGTCTCGAATTTTATCAGGATTAAGATTGTAAAATCCCATCCGAGAAAATGCATCGTAGACAGGACGAAATTCGGGCAATCCAGAAGCATTCACCAGATAGAGTCGGTCTGTTGCAGCAGCTGGTGCCACCTTCATACTTGTGTCTGTCACAACACCATTATCAATACGGAAGTATTCCTTTAGGGTCTGACCCCGCTCATTTTGAACGCTACACTCTTCCGTCCGAACCTCATAACCTCCCGGTGAACGCTTCCTGATTTGGAAAGCATAGTGGCCCGTAAAATCTTCTGGCAAAGTGAATTCAAGGCGAATGCTAAAATGGTTTGGATGTCCGCGAGAGCGGCGGAGAACATCATTGATCCCGCCTCGGTCGCGTATCGCATGGTCAAGCGATAAATTCAACGCATCAGCAACAAATCGCAAGGCATCCAAGAAATTACTCTTGCCCGAACCGTTGCGACCTACAAGGAATGTTAAAGGTCCCAATCGCACATCACACGCAGCAATGCTCTTATAGTTTTTCAGAACGACCCTTGTGATAAAGGTTGAATCTCTCATGTTACTATACCTTATATCTTAATGTGGACGTTTGCACACAAAGACTGTATCTATATTAGAACTCATAATTACTGATACGCCATTGTGAGATTTGCCGCATTTATGAAAACACAAACTAACAGTTTGTGCTACATTTCCGAGCTTCACTACAGTTATGCTACCGGAAATGCCTCACCCACGAGCGGTTTGCCATCCTCCACCTCAATTGTCGGAACGAGGACGTGATTGGGTGACTGTGCGTTATTATAGCAGACATCTTGCGCCATGAAAATCATAACGAACGCTCGGCGTTGATACTCCGTGACGTTTGGGGGTGTACCGTGCCAGTTGAGGCAGTGATGGAACATACATTCGCCTGCTTTTAATTCCACAGGAACGCCGTGGCTGATGTCCAACTTCTGCCTTTCCGACCACTGATTCGGCGAGGGTTCACGTCCTTCTTCACGTGCTTTCGCGGCTGCCGCATCCGCCTCGGCTCTTGCGGTGACAGAGAAGCGTTCATCTTTATGGCTCTTGGGCATAACGTGCATGCATCCGCTATCGACTGTCGCATCGTCCAAAGCAAGCCAGCAGCTGACGATGTTCGGTGGACTCAGGGGCCAGAAGAAGAAGTCGTGATGGAATCCGAAATGACCGTTGTCGTGGGGTGGCTTGGAAATAACCTGATCGTGCCAGAGACGGACTTCGGGGGTATCCAGCAGTGCGCGTGCTGTGCCTGCGATGAGCGGATGGTGAATGGCTGCCTTATAGTGCGGCTCTCGCTTCCACATGTTGACGTATTGATGGATTGCGCGTGGGTGGCCGCGCTGCCGATCCAGTTGCGTGTCATGCCGATCGTGTCCGTATTTGAACTCTGGCGACGACTCATCCCCTTCAGTGAGTTCCAATTCAATGATAGCATCTAACCCAGCACGCATGGCATCAACACCGTCGCTATCCAAAACTTTTCCAAACTTGAGATACCCGTTTTCCTGAAAAAACTTGATCTGTTCCTGTGTTATCATTGCGCTTCTCCACGTGTATTTGATGTACATTATATCATTTCTGAAATTATATCTCGTGTTTATACTACGTTTATGAAGGTGACCCCTGACTGCACAAACTAAAAGTTTGTGCTACAACAGTTCGTGTTTGTTACGGCACACGGCGTGTGCCTACTACTTTTAAATCGGAAATTGATGATTGCCAGCGGTTAGCCCGCCATCAATGACGAAAACTGCGCCCGTTGCGAAACTTGCCTCATCGGAGGCGAGGAAAAGGGCAGCGTTGGCGATGTCAACGGGTTGCCCGATGCGTCCGAGCGGATACCACGGCGTGATTTCGTCCAAGATGTTTGGGTTGCGTTCAATCATCGGTTCCCAAACTTCGGTCTGAATTGTTCCGGGACAGATACAGTTGATACGTATGTTGTCTTTACCGTGCGCGACTGCCATAGAGCGGGTCAGTGCGATAACGCCACCTTTCGCAGCAGAATAGGCGTGAATCGCCTGTAACCCGATAAGCCCGTTGACTGAGGCAATGTTGACAATGCTACCGTCACCACGCTTTTGCATGACAGGAATGACGGTGTTGGAACAGTGGCTGGTGCCTCGGAGTGCGACTGCCAAATTTGCCTCCCAGTTGTTGTTGAGCACATCGGCTGTCGAACAGATGGCGTTGTTCACAAGGATGTCAACTGTGTCGTAGGTATCAACAGCCTTCGTGATGAGTCGTTCTGCCTCGGTAGCATCAGAGACATCGGCGTTGACAAATAGTGCCTCGCCGCCTGCATCGGTTATGGCAGAGACAGTTGACGTTCCAGTGGCATCGTTTATATCATTAACAAGGACTTTGGCTCCCTCTTCGGCGAACCGTAGGGCTACGGCTCTGCCGATACCTCGACCAGCTCCTGTGACAATGGCAATTTTATTATTTAACCGCATCTACTTTTGACCTACATCTTTTTCGTGAAAGTGAAAAGTCGCGAGCAAAGCTCGCTCCTACAAGAAGATACTCTCGTATATTTTCCTAATGTTGCAATGTTTGTGAAATAAAAAGTTTCGTGCGTTCGTGCTGTGGGTTATCAAAGAAATCTGCGGGTGCTGCCTCCTCAACGATTAGTCCCTCATCAAAAAATAGGACTCGGTCAGCGACTTCACGGGCAAAACCCATCTCGTGGGTAACAACAAGCATCGTCATGCCAGAGTGTGCTAACTCACGCATCACATCAAGGACCTCTGTAATCATCTCCGGGTCAAGCGCACTTGTCGGCTCATCGAAGAGCATAATCTTGGGTTCCATGGCTAAGGCTCTTGCGATTGCGACGCGCTGTTGCTGTCCACCCGAAATTTCTGCGGGGTACTTGTCCGCTTGGTCTGCAATATTGACACGTTCTAAGAGTGCTAAAGCCTGCGATTCTGCTTCGCTCTTGGGTATCTTTCTGACCCGGATGGGCCCTAATGTTATATTCTGCAGATTCGTCAGGTGCGGAAACAGGTTGAATTGTTGAAAGACCATACCGACCTCGCGGCGGATAAGGTCGATATTACGGAGGTCATTGGTGAGTTCAATTCCGTCAACGACAATTTTGCCGCGTTGATGTTCCTCAAGTCGGTTCAGCGTCCTGATGAACGTGGACTTCCCTGAACCGGAGGGACCGCAGATCACAGCACGCTCGCCTTTTTGGAACGAGGTTGTAACACCTTTAAGGACATGGAAATCGTCAAACCATTTGTGTACATCCTCGCAGACAATAATAGGATCGTTTGTTGCGTTTTCAAGAGTAGCCATTTTTTTAAATCCGTTGTGGTATCGGGGTTCAAACCCCGCCTACAGTGTATTGCAGAAAATCGGGTGGGGCAACCCCGCCCCTACTACAAGTTTTTTCCAACACCGAGCGCTTCTTCAACTTTTTGGCTGACGTAGGACATTGAATAACTAAAAACAAAATAGATGACGGCAACAAAGATATATACCTCGGCTTGCAATCCGAGCCAATCGGGGTTTGCGATAACGCTTTTCGCAATGCCCAAGAGATCGAGTAACCCGACGATGGTAACGAGTGATGTATCCTTGAAGAGTGCTATGAATTGCCCAACAATCGCCGGTATAACAGAACGGAGGGCTTGTGGCAAAACGATAAATAGCATTGTCAGTGGATAGTTGAGTCCAACTGCTTGTGCGGCTTCATATTGTCCCCTCGGAATCGCTTGAAGTCCGCCCCGGACGTTCTCCGCCATGTAAGCCGCAGAGAAGAGTGTTATCCCCAGCATCGCTCGCAGAACTTTATCAAGGCGGATATTGTCGGGCATAAAAATCGGGATCACGACCTGTGCCATAAACAGGATTGTGACCAACGGTACGCCGCGAACTATCTCAATATAGGCGGTTGAAACCCATTTAACAGCAGGTAAAGTGCTCCGTCTTCCGAGTGCGAGTAGGACACCGAGCGGAAAACAGAAACAGATACCGACAGCTGCGAGAATCAGCGTAAGCAGCAATCCACCCCAATTTGTTGTGAGGACGACATTCTCGCCGAAACCGTGTAGCATTATGAGGGTCCACGGAAAAGAGAATAACCATCCAACGAGGACCCAGCGGCGTATCTTCGGAAATACGCCTGCGCTACGGCTCCCAAGAAAGAGAAAGACTGCGAGCAGGACGACCGCGCCGAGTATCCATCCGCGCGTCGCCCAACCAAAGGTTGGTATACCCATCGATAGAAGTGCAATTATGATCCCAACGCCTCCGATGCCGACAGCAAACCTGAGTGTCAATCCACCCCAAATTCCGCCACTCAAACCTGCCAACGCGCAGACGGTATAAAGGACGATCCAAACGCGCCAGACTTCGGCTATAGGATAGGCACCAATCGCAAAAAGTTGCAGATTCGCCGGGATAACGCCCCACGTCGCATCCGTGAACGCCCAGACCAAAATGCCCTTCAAAAGGAGGTATACACAGCCGAGAGTGACAAGGGTTAAGAGCGTGTTGTACCATGTGCTAAAGAGGTTTTCTTTAATCCACGCTAAAACACCTTTTGAACTCTTAGGCGGTCTAATTTCTTCTGTAAACTGTGATTCAGGTACCATAGATATTGTTCGTTAGAAGAAGAGCCACAGCCTAACAGGCTATGCTACAACTATAGGTTTTTTCGTCATCGTCTAACACGGTTAATCCAGCGATTGTACCAATTCATAGCCGCCGATGTTGTCAAACTCATAATCAAATAACTCACCATAATCATTGCAAACACAGGTATGGATTGCCCCGTTTGGAGCATCATCGTGTTACCAATGCTGAACACATCTGGGAAACCGATAGCAATCGCTAAGCTTGAGTTTTTGGCGAGGTTGAGGTACTGACTCGTGAGCGGCGGTACGATGATCGGGACGGCTTGCGGTAGAACAACTAACTGCAGGGTTTGTGCTTCGCTTAATCCGACAGCTTTCGCAGCCTCGCGTTGCCCTTTCACAACGGCTTGTATGCCACTTCTCACGACTTCAGCGATGAAGGCTCCCGTATAAACAGAAAGCCCGATTAAAAGTGCGGAGAATTCAGGGGATAAACTGATGCCACCAACGAAGTTAAAACCTCTCAAAACAGGTGGGTCGAGTCTGAACGGCTTTTCTGGGGTCAGAAACCACCCGATCAGTGCAATGATTAGGAAAGCAGGGAGTGCCCACTTGGCACGAAATCCAGGCATCTCGAGTTGGCGAAGTTGTCTCGCACGTAGGACATAGAGAATTGCAGCTACGATAAGACCTACGAGAAGATAGACACTCCATACCTTGAAACCCGAAGTCGGTTCAGGTGAAGGGAGGTAGACCCCGCGCTGGTTAATGAAAACATCTCCAAATAGTGAGATACTGTCTCGAACTCTCGGCAGTTGAAGGATGACGGCAGTATACCAAAATAGTATCTGGAGTAGAAGGGGAACGTTTCGGAAACACTCGACATAGACAGCAGCAACAGTTCGGATAAGCCAATTGCTCGAAAGGCGAGAAATACCAACAATGAGCCCCAGAACTGTTGCACATACAATTCCTATGAGACTCACTTTTAGGGTGTTCACCACTCCTACCCAAAATGCCTTAAGATAGGTATCTGAAGGCGCGTATTCAATCCCTTCAGAAATATCAAATCCGGCTTCATTCTCCAGAAATTCGAGATTCAGCGTTAGCCCAAGGTTGTTCAATCCCCTGAGCATATTCATGTAGAGGATACCCGCTAAGAGGAGAACACCTATAAGAAAAAGGACTTGGAGTAGCACGCGTAGGACGCGAACATCTCGCCAGAAAGGAATTGTCGTAGAATTTAGTGCCATTTTTTAATAGTTGTCAGTCGTCAGCAGTCAGTGGCTCATCGTGGTAGTTGTCAACACTTTCACCTACCACAACGTTCTTTGACTGTCAATTGGCTGCTGACAACCGATAGCCATTGAAGCATTTACCTCAGTCTGCCGTATAGTGATGCTTCCGCTAACGGAACGGCATTGCGTAGAGGAGTCCGCCTTGCGTCCACGACTTATTGACCCCGCGGGGTAGCCCCAGGGGTGTGAGGTTGCGTTCAAAGATTTCACCGTAGTTGCCGACAGCCGAAACGACTTGATGCGCCCAATCCTTTGACAAACCGAGTTTTTCTCCGATATCGCCGGTTTTGCCTAAGAAGCGTTGGATTTCTGGGTTCTGGGTTTCAAAAGTACTGGCATTGGCTTGTGTAATGCCGTGTTCTTCAGCGAAAAAGGTAGCGTAAACGGTCCAGCTCACGACATCGTTCCACTTATTATCACCATGGACGGTAACAGGTCCGAGGGGTTCCTTTGAGATGGTCGCCTCAAGTATAATATGCGCCTCTGGATCTTTGAGAACTTGGCGCCGTGCGACCAACTGAGATTTATCAGAGGTTACAACATCACACCGCCCCTGTTCGTAACTGTTGTAGAGCGTATCAATTTCTTCAAAAACAACGGGGTTGAAATCAACACCCAAAGCCCGCATCGTGTCTGTTAAGTTCAACTCAGTGGTGCTACCTGCCGTCACACCGATACTTGCGCCTGCCAATTCCTCCAGCGAAGTGACACCGAGTTCTTTCGGGAGCATAAATCCCTGCCCATCATAAAAGGTTGGGGGTGCGAAATCCGCGCCGACTTGGGTATCGCGCGTAAGCGTCCACGTTGTATTTCGGATCAAGACATCTATTTCGCCTGTCTGTAAGGCGGGAAAACGCTCAGGTGCTTTCAAGGGAACGAATTCTACTTTGCTGGGATCACCGAGCACAGCGGCAGCAATCGCTCTCCCATAATCCACATCAAAGCCGGTCCATTCACCATTTTCATTGAGGAATCCAAAGCCGGGCAGGCTACCGTGTACCCCACAAATTAACCGTCCTCTGTTTTTAACTCTGTCCAAAACGCCGTCTTCGCTGCTCGCGAGTAGCGGCATCATCAACGAAGTCACTAAAATTAATACGAAAACACGAAACAAAAATTTGTGCACAAAAAAATCCTCTCTTTTTGGTGTGACCGCTATCGCAGCGGTCATTGTAAGGAAGTATGTTGATTAAGGTTTTTTATTTTCATTCGGTCCATCTTTATACATTTTATCAAACTGTGGTTATGCTGTCAAGGGAATTAATCCTGCCCTATTTCGTGCAATTGGTTATAAAGAATGTCCCATTTGGGGCAGTAATTTCTGGTTCAGTTTGCCAAGTGTTCTGTCCAGTGCTTTTCAGATCGGCACAAAATTTGCTGCATTAAACTGCACTTGACACATTTCAAGAGCCGTGCTAACATAGTTGAAATAAATACTCGCCAAGGAGAAAAGAGATGAAACAGTTCATAATCGCAGAAATTTGTATTATTGTCGCCCTTGCTGGCGGATTCTGGTTGGGGCGCGTCACAAACAAGAGTGAAAGTTATGCCCACTATTACGACAACGCTGACAAAGCTTGGACAGAAGCACAGACGCTCGACAATCCACCTATAACATTAGATGAGCCAGACAAAAACCGTTTGCGAAAAGTCCGCGCTGCTTATCGTGAAGTTTTTGAAAAATACCCTGACAGCCTCTGGGCAGATGATGCGATCTATCAACTCGCCTCCCGTATCCCACGTACAGATGAAGAGGCTTTTGCGCTCTTTCGCCGACTCATCAACAATTATCCGGACAGTGAGTTGGCAGACGATTCGATGTACGCCATTGCTTTTGCCTCTTACCAGATTGCGGAGGAGTTAAAACGGACAGGGACACTTGAATCACTTGCGGCATATTACGACCGCGCTCTCACACTTTATAATCAATTAATTGCGGCGTATCCAGGGAGTGAACTGTCGGAACAGGCGCAGTTTAACACGGCGATGTGCTACTACGGCAAAGGTGAATTGAATATCGCGCTCGCACAACTGGATGCGCTCCGGGAACCCTTCAGCGATAGTCCCCTTCTCTACCAGATTCTGTACGTTACTGGCGAAATTTATCTCAAGAAGCAAGAATACGAAAATGCGCGAGTGGAATTCACAAACGTCGTTGATTCGGGTGATCCTATCTTGGCACCGCTTGCGAGTTTCGGTATCGCGCAGACCTATCTCGCGGAAGGTACATACGAGGAGGCGGTAGCAGCCTATCAAACGGTTATCGATTTGTATCCAGACTCGAAAGCCGGGCAAGATGCGCACTTCTATAGGGGATGGGCTTATGAAAGACTCGGTAAGTATGACGAAGCGATCGCCCAACTTGAAACAGCGATCGATTTGTATCCGCGCAACGAAAATGCTGCTAATTCGCAAATTTATGTTGGACAAATCGCCTACGCCAACAACGATATGGCGAGTGCTATTGAGGCGTATCAGAAGGTCGCCGATAACAGCACTTATGATTACGACAACCGTCGTCAAGCGCAATATTGGGTTGGCAAAATCTATGAAGACAACGGTGACACGGAGTTAGCGGTTGAGGCATATCGGAAATTACTCACCCAATTTTCGGAACCACATAAAGAAGGCGCGCACCCTTCAAACAGTATCAGCGAAACGTATATTCAGAACTTAAGGGGTACAGGACTCTAAGGCTTGTGCTAAGTCTGCGAGAATATCCGCAACATCTTCAAGCCCAACCGAGATTCTGACCAAGCCATCTGTAACGCCGGTGCGGTGTCTAATCTCCGCGGGTACATGTGAATGCGTTGTTGAGGCAGGATGGCAAATGAGGGTGCGTACGTCGCCCAAACTGACGGCGAGTGAGCAGAGTTGAAGTTGATCGACAAGGCTTTCACCGGCAGCGTGTCCACCTTTCAGTTCCATCGTTATCATACCCCCGAAGGCATCCATTTGGGCCTTGGCGAGTTCGTGTTGTGGGTGGCTGCGCAGACCGGGATAACAGACCCGTGCCACTGCTGGGTGCGCCTCAAGGAACGCCGCGAGGCGTCCAGCATTTTCACAGTGTCGTGTATAGCGCAACGGTAGCGTCGCGATGCCGTGCAGCGTTAGCCACGCATTGAACGGACTGATGACCGCTCCAAAGTTGCGTAACGCCCCTTCTTTGGCACGCGTAATGAACACCTTTTCTCCGACAATCGCACCGGCGATAACTGCCCCGTTGCCGCTGAGATACTTTGTCATACTATGAACGACGACATCGATACCGAGTGGAATCGGTTGCTGTCCGCACGGCGTTGAAAATGTGTTGTCGATAATTGAGGTTACGCCGTGTGCTTTCGCGATCTCGGCAGCCTTTCGCAAGTCAACCAGTTTTAAGAGCGGATTTGTCGGACTTTCAAGATAGAGCACCTTTGTATCCGTTCTGATGGCGCGTTCAATTTGCGCCGGATCTGTGGCATCAACAAATGTTGTTTCGACCCCGAACCGCCGAAGGTCTTCATTGAGGATTTGGAAGGTAGCGGAATAGAGATTTTCCATAGCGACCACATGCCCGCCATCGGCTAAAGCAGTAAGGAGTGCAACGCTGATGGCCCCCATTCCCGATGCTGTTGCGAGTGCGGCTTCACCGCCTTCAAGGACAGCGAGCTTCTCCTCTAATATATCTTGTGTCGGATTGCCCCAGCGGGTATAGACGTAACCACTTTCTTCGTCTCGGAATGCTTCCGCACATTCAGCAGCTGTTGCGAACCGGAACGTGCTGTTTTGATAGATGGGTGGTAATAGTGGGGTTCCACTTTTTTCGGTGGTGTCTTTTGAGGTTTCACCCGCATGGATGGCTTGGGTTGTTTTACCTAAATTCTTCTGAGATGTCATTCAAGAAAACTCCTTTTGATAACCTTCAAGTGCCAACAATTGGCGTTTCCGCTCTATACCACCGCCGTAGCCCCCCAATGTCCCGTCGCTTCTAATGACCCGATGACACGGTATGAAAATAGAAACAGCATTTGCCCCGACTGCACTGCCGACAGCCCTCACAGCCTTCGGGTTCCCTATTTCTTCGGCGATCCATCTGTAGCTGCGTACCTCTCCATGAGGAATCTGTCGGATAGCATCCCAGACCTCGTTTTGGAAGGGAGTTCCGCCCTCTACTCGGACCGGGAGCGTGGCGGTATCAAACGGTTGACCGGCAAAATATCGGTCAAGCAGCACCTCCATACGAGTCAGCACGGGATACTGAACTCGAAGGTGGGAGGGTTCATCGCATGGAAAGTCATCGGTAAAGAACAGATGTGAAATGTAATCCTGATCTGCCGCAACTATACCGATAGGTCCGATTGGAGACGCGTAGGCAATAGCCCGCGAAGCAAAGTCATCTTGTTTAGGAAATGTTTTCAATGGATTCATTTTTTTTAATTTGACCTCCAGTCTGTTATTATGCTATGTTATAGCGTAAATTATGGCTATATTTGAAGCACCTGACCAACTTTACAGTTATATCAGTGAACTCTTTGAAGAAATCGCCACGCTCCCAGAAGCACAAGCGGCACTCAAGTCGTTGAACCTGCGTGTTCAGTTCAACTACACCCAACCCGACTGCACAATGACGCTAACGGCAGCGAATGGCGAATGGACAATTGTTCGCGGTATCGGCGAAGATACTGACCCAGATGTTGAACTCACGATGACAGGCGATGTTGCCTACAAATTTTGGACGGGTGAACTCAACGTCATGGGTGCGCTAACGACGCGTGAGATTGGCGTTATCGGTTCGCTTGGCAAGGTCATGCGCCTCGCGCCTCTCATTAAGACAGCAGTCCGTTATAACCGTGAACGAGAAACCGGTTGCGATTCATAACGTTAGGACTTACGCAAACTGGACAGATAAAGGACGTTTTTGCTGAAAACGTCGTTATTTCGGTGTTTTTAACCGGCTAAATCCCTAACCCCCCATATCCCCCTTATCAGGGGGGTAGAAGGAGATTTCAATGGAAACTGACACCCTATTAGAGACGATTGAACCTCACGTTACACAGTTACGGGAAGAAGGTTGGTGTGTCTTGGAGAACGTTATTCCGGCTGATGTTGTTGCCGCGGTCTGTGAAGAGGTCGAAACATCAGAAACTGACTATAACGCGTTCAGCAAAGAGAACGGCAGATGGGAACGCAACGTTATCAGTTTTATGCCGAAATTTGCTGAACATCTCGCGAATGCGCGGCTCCTCGCTGTTATTCAACAGTTGTTGGGACCGCAAGTACGGATCTCTCAGACGGAATACAAGATTCGTCCACCCCACTATGAATTGGTGCGTGCGTATCACTCTGATTTTCCTTATGATCTGAACCAGAAATGGCACATTCCACAACCGTTTCCGAGTGCTGTTATTGGTATTACAACGCTCTGGATGCTCTCGGAGTTCACGACGGAAAACGGCGGCACCTGGATTGTTCCGAAAACGCACGTAGACCTTCGGAATCCGAGAGGCAAAGCAGACGGTATTGGTGACCGAAACCCCCTTGATGGTGAAATGCAAGCCACTGGTGGCGCGGGCAGTGTCCTCATCATGGATAGCCGAATTTGGCACTCTAACGCAGAAAATCCGAGTGCGGGTAAACGAACTGCTGTCGTTGTTAGATACGCACCGTGGTGGCTCAATTTGGAACTCTTCGGTGTGAATACTGCAACGATTCCGGGCGAGACCTTCGATAAACTACCGGATGATGTTAAACTTCTTTACGAACACCGCGCAGAAAACCGTGAACCGACTGTTTGGGTTTGATTGTCTGAATCAGGATTTACAAGATTATAGAATTTTCAAGATTGTGGACTTTCTATGATTAACAACAGGCTTTTACAGAATTACTAAATTTTGGACAATTTTGAAAGTACGATAGACATTTCGCCCCGCTGGGGCTTTGGTCCTGGGGAAATCGCACGTGCTATAGACATTTCGCCCCGAAATCAACGGTATGAATGCGCGTGTGGCATTCACCGGGGGCTGCTCGTAAGCGCATCCGAGTTTATTTTTCTGCAAGTTGCGTTTGTGTAAACAACCATGAGAAAAATCGAAAACGCTTTGAAAACTCGGTAGTAAACACGACCAGAATTGTCCAAACGATAAGTAAAAAAAGGATAATTCCTCATGTCAACAACACTTGTACACATTGGTGTCCGCACGACGGACTTGGAAAAGAGCATCCGCTTTTGGCGCGATGCCCTCGGCTTGCGCGTCTTTTCAACGATGAACGGCTGCTACGATCTCACGGATGGCTATCATAACTTCCGCGTCTTCCAGCACGGCGGGCCTGACCGTCCGAAGCATGTCGGCGGTATGTTGGACTATCTACATATCGGTGTGCGTGTCCCGAATTTGCGAGAGGCGGCAGAACGCTGTGAAGACCTCGGTTTTGAGATTACCTGGGAAGGTTTAGATGGCAGCAAACCTTACGATCCGAACTCGGACGATCTCCCTTCGGTCGCTTTCAAGGTGGAAGACCCAGACGGCATTGTCGTTGATATTACGGAGCAAGACGACCAGTGGCCAGGGGTCGATATTGCGAGCAAAAGTTGAATGGTTGTCGAATTTCCGACGCTTCTAATACAACCCCCCTTTATCCCCCCTTATCAGGGGGGAAAGTCACTCGCTTCTAATACAACCCCCCTTTATCCCCCCTTATCAGGGGGGAAAGTCACTAACCGCGCGCTCTGAAAACGCGATTGAATTCACCGTTTATTCCCCCTTATCAGAGGGGAAGGTCACCCTTTATCCGCCGGCAAGCTGGGGGAATGATTTCTTACTCATCCCCACCCCCTAAAACTCCTAACCGAAATAGGTAATAGACGAGTGTTAGGAGACTTGTCACTGCTGCGGCGACGTAGGTCAAGAACGCTGCATTTAGGACTTTGCTGGCATGTCGACTTTCTTCAGGTGAAAGCATTCCGGCTTCATCTATTGCAATCCTGGCGCGTCTGCTTGCGTCCCATTCAACGGGAAGCGTGACTAAGGCAAAAACAACGCCTACCGTAAAGAGTCCAACACCTATAAGTATCAAGCCCGCCATCTGGAGAAAGAATCCTGCTATCATCACGATATAGGCAAAGGTTGAGCTGAAGTTGGTTGCGGGGACGAGGGCACTACGCAAGCTTAGCATCGCATAACCGTGTGCGTCCTGCATGGCGTGTCCTGCTTCATGACAGGCGACTCCTATTGCGGAAAGCGATTGGCTTGAATAGACATCTTCGGAAAGTCGCAATGTTTTCTCGCGTGGATCGTAATGGTCGCTTAAAAAACCCTGTGCGCGTTCAATCCGCACGCCGCTGACGCCGTGTTTATTCAGCATGAGTTGTGCGGCTTGCGCGCCTGTTAACCCGCTCCGTGAACCGACTTGTGAATATTTTGAGAAAGTTCTTTTTGTGCGAAACGTTGCGTATAGGGACAACGCGAGTCCCGGTGCGAGGAACACGAAATACAGTGGGTCAAAGAAACCCCAAAACATGATATGTACCTCCAAATTGTGTTTTATTTCTGTTGTTAGATATTATCAGATTTAAGGGAATTATACCGGATATTTTTGTAAAATTCAAGTAATTTTTGACACATTTCGTTGTCTGAATCAGGATTTAGGAGGCGCGACGTCGTGATTCATAGTTTTCATAGTTTTCATAGTAACATTTTGAAAATTGCGCCTTTAAAACCCGCATAAAGTCAGGTACAGCGTGGGTTGGTCGGCTATCTATGAAAAGGGTGTTTTTTTGCTGTTACTATGAATCGGCATTTTTCGGTTCTCAGCATTGCCCTTGTAACGCCACGGGCGGCGTGGGTTTGGACGACTTTCTCCTTTTAGGGATTTTGGAGGGTTACTATGAAAGTGACGTGGCGTGAATATAGTTTTAACTTAACGATATATTTCTTTGTAATTTCCCTTAAAAATGTTACACTGGTGTAACATTTTGTGTCGGGTGTGTAACATTAGAGAACGCAGTGGTCATAAGGGTTCGTTGGTGTTTCGTTCCCAATTTTCTGTTGTGAAAAAAAATAATTTGGCGAAAGTGTAACATTTTTGAGGTAGCGGTCAATTGAAGAACGCGAGAAATAGGTGTGTATTATTTCTACTTTGATGCCAGTGGATTCGTCAACACAGCTTGGGTTTACTATAAATGTTTCACCCTTATAGGGTTTTGGACCCTGGGATACCTGATTGTGCCAATAGAGGACAAGGCGTGCATTATGCTCCTGATGCTCCTATGGTGCATGCCAGAGGACATCTCCCAGAGAATTTGACATACCTGGCGGACGTTTCCCATAGGTAGTTTCTATAGGTGGGGACTTACGTTCCTTGTTGATTCTACGAAGGAAATCCTCAAAGGTATCTATACCAAAGAATTGAAAAGAGGCACGTACCGCTGGTGGAATTGCAAGTATGACGAGAATAATAGTGAGTAGAACAAGGCTCTTGGTTAGCGCAATGATTATTTCAGTGTTTTCCATTTTTTCTCCTTACGCCGAAAAGAGCAGTTATCTAACTCTCCGGACGTGAACCACAATAGGTTATTCAAACAACATTAGCTAATCTCCTCTTGTTTATTCATTGAGTATTTTAACACAAAGTGCCACAAGAATGCAAACAAAAAGTTTACGCTACAAAACCTCTACGGGTAATCAACCATCTTTGATAAAAAACGAGGTCTACATGCCTAAAATCTTGTAAGTAGCAACTTGAATCACTGTAACAGAATTCTCTCAACTTTCTTTCGCCTGCTCTACAACAGTATCGGCTTCTTGCTGTAGCTGCTTAGCCCGATTGCGGGTATTGAGGAGGCACAAACTAAAAGTTTATGCTACAAAGAGGGTTAAGGTGTGTTACGGCTGACGCAATATAGCGGGCATGAAGAAATATCCAAGCAAAAACACTCGCTCCTACAACTGAAACCGCCCTGAACTACAGTAATCTCCCAATTCCCTCCAAAATATACCCAACAATATTAGGTGTAGATTCCCGATCTATCCATTCAAGGCGGGGGTCTTTGCGGAACCATGTGAGTTGCCGTTTGGCAAAACGACGGGTGTTCTGCTTCAACTGCGAGATGGCTTCTATATACGTACACTCCCCATCCAGATACGCTATCAACTCTCTATAGCCGAAACTTTGGAGGGCGACGGTGTCACGCGCATAACCTACCGCTAATAACGATTCGACTTCGGCAATCAACCCATTCGCAAGCATTATATCGACACGCTGCTCAATACGACGATAAAGCAATGCACGCGGCATTGTCAGGCAGAAGGCGATAAACGGGTAGCGTTGTTTTTCAGGATGCCACTGCTGTTGGAGCGCGGACATGGGGGTGCCTGTTAGCTCATAGACTTCTAAGGCACGGATGACGCGGACGAGGTTGTTGGGATGGATGCGGTCAGCAGATTCTGGATCACAGGCACGGAGTCGTTCGTGGAGGACATCAACGCCGTGTTGTGCTGCTTCCGCCTCAAGCCGTTCACGGAGTACAGCATCTGCCCCGGGTCCTTCAAATAAGCCGTCAACAACTGCTCGGAAGTAGAGACCAGCACCACCGACGAGTAGTACTCGCTTACCTCTGTTTTGGATGTCAGTGATTGCTGTGTCCGCGAGGCGTTGATAATCGGCAACGGAGAAGGGTTCGGAAATGTCTACACAATCTATGAGGTGATGCCGTGCCAGCTGCAGTTCTTCAGAAGTCGGTTTGGCGGTGCCGATGTCCATCTGTCGGTAGATTTGGCGGGAATCGACGGAAATAATTTCGGCATCAAGGCGTTGCGCCAATTGAATCGCTATCTCTGTTTTGCCAACCGCTGTAGGACCGAGGAGGCAGATGAGTTTTGCGTTCATTTGTCGCGGGAGTCTACAATCCAACCGCCGCCGAGGACGTATTCGCCGTCATAAAAGACGGTGGCTTGTCCGGGGGTAATCGCTCGGCGGGGTTCGTCAAACTTCACGACTGCTTCTGTGTCGCTGACAGGAGAAATGGTCGCTGGACCGCCGTCATCACGGGATCGGACTTTAACGTGGGCGCGGATCGGTTCTGTCAACTCCTCAATAGCGATGAGGTTGATGCGTTCAACGTACATCGTGTCCTCAAGGAGCGCATCGGAGTCGCCGACAACGACGGTATTCTCCTTTGCGTTGAGCTGCGTCACATAGAGCGGTTTGCCGACTGCAATGCCTAACCCGCGCCGCTGACCGACGGTGTAAAACGGTACGCCTTCATGCTTACCGAGAACGTTGCCTTCCTGGTCCACAATATCGCCGCCCTGAATCTTTTCAGGTACTCTGTCTTGGAGGAAACGTTTGTAATTGGTGTCAGCAACAAAGCAGAGCTCTTGGCTCTCAATCTTTTCAGCAGTGCGCAATTGATACTTTCGGGCAAGGTCGCGGACCTCGGTTTTCGTGTACTCACCGAGAGGCATCATGGCGCATTGTAATTGCTCCTGTGTGAGCGCGGCAAGGAAATAAGACTGGTCTTTGCTGACATCGCGCGCTTTGCGTAAGAGATAACGACCTGTCTCTGGGTGTTGCTCAACACGAGCATAGTGTCCTGTGGCGATAGCATCACATTCCAACGTCTTGGCGAGGTCAAGGAGCCTACCAAATTTCAACTCCCTGTTACATACCATACACGGACTGGGGGTCCTGCCGACGAGGTACTCGTCTACGAAATAATCGATAATCTGTTCTCGGAAAGCGTCCTCGTAGTTTACGCCGTAGAAGGGGATACCGAGTTGTGTGGCGACGCGGCGTGCGTCCTCAATTCCCTCAAGCGAGCAGCAGTTGGGACGCTCAGGTTCTACTTCGATTGTATCAGGCGCGCCGAGGCGCATGGTGATGCCGGTGACATCATATCCCACGTCAACCATCATGGCGGCGGTGACGGAACTGTCTACGCCTCCGCTCATTGCGACGAGAACTTTCTTCATTAGGATACCTGCCAATCCTCGTTTCCGGCGTAACGGTCATCGTACACATCTTCATTAAGCGACAGCCCAAGCCCAGGGGTATCCGGGACTGTGAACGTGCCATCAGTGAAATCGTAGTTAGAAGTATCCACAACATCACTTGTGAGCGTTGCGACTTCGCCATAGAGGAAATGGGGAATGGTTTTACCGAATTGGAGGCTGAGGTAAAAACCGAGCAGAGACCCCCAGTTATGTGGGGCACACTGGACATTGTGGACAGCAGCCATATCGGCAAGCCGCCGCCACCCCGTAACACCCAGTCCTTTCATGTCGTGCTGAATGACATCAATCACGCCAGCTTCAAAGAAGGGGTCGTAAAATTCGAGCGGGTCGCGTGTCCGGGTCTCGCCATCAGCAATAAGCACTTTCAACCCTCTTTCTTGGATGAAAGCCTTTAGGTTGCGATACAACTCAACATCCTCATCAAACATCTCTTCAATCCAAAAGACATTGCAATCGCTTGTTTCATTAAGGAAGGTGATGACTTCGTCATAGGTGTATGCATTATTTGCATCGACGAGGATATTGAAACCTTCGCCTGCGGTACTACGGGCGAGTTGGACGAGTTCTATGTCTCGCTGTAGACCGGCTTTGCGTTCCATGAGATGGTTCCCGCGTCCCATCTTCATTTTGCAAGCGGTAAACCCGTTGGCGAGACTGCTTTTGACATCGTTCTCAATTCGCTTGAGCCCCTCAGCCTTCGTCTCGTAGAGGAGATCGTTGAAATAGATAGTGCTGTCGTAAGCAGGCAACCCGTTTGAGAAGCCATCACCGCCAATAAGCTGATAGGCTGGCTTGCCGAGGATTTTGCCGATAGTATCCCAGAGTGCGTTTTCAAGTCCACGGAATTCGGGAGCGATACCGTCTTCAGGATTCAAGAGATCGAACGGATTTTGGTTGAGTACGCCTTGTGCATCCTCAGCAGTCGTTGTCGCCCAACTGCCAGCACCCCAACCAAGTACTCCATCGTCGGTGTGAATACGGATGATACGTTCTTTCCATTTCCCGTTTGGGTCAGGTTGTTTTATCTCCGGTGCTTGAGAGTTACACCCGATAGCAGGCTGGTCAATTTCGATCGTGACCTGCTCAACTTTGGTAATTTTGATACCGGTTGGATAGTCTGGCACAGTTAGAAATCTCCTTCCGTTGCCCGGCAAACCAGATATGATAAACCCTTAGAATTCTATTGGAAATCACATACCGCCTTCCTTAATTTTCCGAGTCAAGACCTTCGGCATCAGGTTCAATTGCAAGCAGCAGTTCATTGAGGGCATCTTTGACCATATCGTTGGTTTCGGTCTCCCGATAGAAGACATCAAGTGTGTGGGGCAGATTATCGTACTGGTCAGCCTCATCTATTTGCTTTATCAAAGCAGGTTTCTTGAGAAGTTGAACAATACGGAGCCTGTCCTCATGGTTAACGACTTCGGGGTTTGTCAATATGGCGATTAAACGCGGTGCTAATCCATCAGCGAGTCCATTTTCGGCATAATGGTGTAGCGTATCAATAGCAGCCTGTTTCGTGTTGAGACTCGATCCGTTTGTGAGGATTGCGAGGAGACCGTCAACAGCTCCTGCGTCGGGGTACTTCTGTAGTGCCTTAGCAATGTCCATCCGTACGGTGTCATCAGCGTCGTCAAGTGCATCAATCATCTTAGCTGTCGGATGTTCTTTGAGGAACATCATAGACTTTGCGGCAGCCCGTCGTACAACTGGATTTGCATCGCCTAATCCCTCAATGATTCTACCTTCGGAGCCTTCGTTGCCGAGCAGATAGAGTGCGGTGTTAATTTCCATTTTCAACCCTTCATCAGTGGTTGCATTATGGAGTGCCTCTAACCCCGCGGCAGCGGATGTGTCGCCTATATCCCCTACGATACGGACGAGCTGAATTTTCACGGCAGGCGGTGTACTGCTGTCGCCAGCTGTTTTCAGGAGATCGTTAATAGCTGCGCTCCCGATTCCCGTCAAGATTTGAATGAAATCGCCGTGGACGGCGCGATATCGGTTTTTAACGAGGTCTTCCAAAATGAAAGGGACAGCCGGTGCGCCCCTATCAATGAGGACCTGTATGGCATCCTTTTGTACTCTATGCCGTTCACCAAGGAGTTGCAGAATTTTCTTTATTTCATACTCACCCAATTGACCAATGCGCTGGTCACGCTCGCTTTGGTATCTGGCTTCTACATTGTGGGTTTTAGCGGCACCGGTTGAAATAGCGTTGCTATAAGCAAGAATGAGGAGTGCGCGAGGTTCAACCTTATTTTCCTCTTCCTGTTCAGCCCGTTCAAGGTGCTGGGCGGCCTCCAGTGAGAGTCCTGCAAACAACTTACCTCTTCCGACTTCAAGTTGGGTGATGACCTGTTCCTGCCGGCAGCCGAAGCTTATAACCCCCATAAGCAGTAATATCATCAAAAGTTTCTTCATGTTCCGTTTATCTTTTCCTCCTGGAATCTCGATTATATTCACCCGTTTGTGCCTCTGGTAGCGTGCATACTTTATAAATAATGAACATCAAGGGCAGTCTATAGCGCGTCGTTTGCAAATTGAAAAACACACAGATAACCTAAAGCTCCTGATTGCGGGCTGCGAACCTCGATGTCGGGTGAAGTTTGCACGCGAAGACGATTAAAGTCCTGCGCCTATAGATTTTTCATAACCTATCGGACAGAGGCTACCAATCCGAATAAGCACGATGTAAAGGGTATTGTAAAATAAATACACTTTTATGTCAACAAATTTAAGGGAAAATTAATAGGACTCTCCAGTTTTAGGCTTTCTGGTTTCCTATGTAAAAAGGTCCCATCATTTACTAACGGCATCAAGCAGTTCACCGAGTGGACGTTTGACGAGTCCGACTGTCTCCGTATTCTGGTGATATTGATAGAGCTTGTCGACAAGTCCCTCGACCGACTGTAAGGCTCGAAGCTGCCTTTGAAACGGCTCTCTCTTGAGAAGCTGCACGAGATATAAACGATTGTCTGGATCGCTAACGGTTCCACCGATGAGTAGCATTGTAATCGGCTTTGCTAAGCCGCCCGTGAGCTTGTTTTGTCCATAAATATCAAGTGTATCAATCGCCGCTTGTTTCGGGTCTTTGTTTAGTTCACTGGTGAGGATCTTCACAAGTGGGTCAACAGCAGCAGCATCCTGATGGACGGCGAGTGCCTTTACAAGTGATGCGACGACTTCGGAGTCATCGTCTTCCAATCCTGCAATGAGTACCTTCGTTGATATGTCCGCAATATCTACCATGGCTTTAGCGGCGGCGCGTCGGACAGCAACATCGCTATGATTTAGGCCGTCGATGATGGCCTGCTTATATGCCGCCTCACCCAGTTGATAGAGCGTTGTGTTAATCTCCATCGCCAAGGCAGCGTCGTCCGTCTGACTTTGCAGGGTTTTTAATGCGTCTATGCTTTTGGTGTCATTGATTTGAGATAACACCTGTACCAACTTAATCTTGAGCGCAGGCGGGGTCATTTCATCAGTGAGTTCGGCTAAAATTAAGTCAAGACCGTCAGCGCCTATCTGGACGAGCATCTCTGTAAAATTTTCGTGAAGTGCGGGATATCTCCCTTTCGCGAGGCTCTCAAGAATTATCGTCGATACTTCGGGTCCCTTATCCACAAGTGCCTGTAAACCGGCTCTTTGTACGCGTGAGGGTGTGCTGAGAATTTGCAGAATCTGCCTTATTTCAGCATCCGTCAGTTCTTGTATGCGTTGCGTTCGCTGATTCTTGAATTTGGCTTCAACCCCGAGGCTGGCAGCGTCTCCGGTAGCCAGTCCATGAGAATAAGCAATAACAAGTAAGGCGCGCGGTTCAAGTTTATTTGCCTCTTCCTGCTCCGCTTTTTCAAGCAATTCAACGGCTTCCAAAGCGTTCCCGCTATCAATCAATTTACTCTTGCCCACTGATAGATTGCTCGGACCTCTCTGTTTTGTTTCGCAACCGAAACTCGCGAGCAGTAGGACGAGCAGTGGGATAGTTATAACTTTTTTCATTACGTCCTGTTTTCCTCCTGAAAATGTTTCTTATAGAAGCAGTCGTCTCAATATCGGAATTAGCGTGTTGCAAAGTTATAAGGTGCAGACTACAACACTATATTAGGAAAAACATCTCTATAACAATACCACAAAATCTTGAAAAAGTCAAGTGCGGATTTTTGGAACGTCAGAAAGGGTCGCTCTGCTGATTGGAAAATGGTGTTGACGCACTGTTAAATTCGGGTTATACTTTTTGGTATCTTTGTAAAAAACACAGAACTTACGCAAAATTGGAGCGTTACGCCTATTCACCCGCGCTCGGTGCGGTTAGGAAACCGTGAAGAAACACCCCAGCAAAAACCCTACCGGGGGAAGTGCGTAAACCCTAAAAACAAATCGGAGGTGCGACAGCAGCCTACTTCTGTCGGAAGCAACTACCATGAAAAAATATCTACTGAAACTCGAAAATATAACACGTTGGTCTATATGCATCATATCGCTCATCTGTGCAGTGTTGCTACAAGTGCCAGTGCAAGCGCAGCTGACCCCTCCAGAAGAAGTCCTTGGGTTTCAGGTCGGTGCCGACTATAAAGTGGCAGGATGGCAGACGGTTTCTGATTACATGCGGCACCTCGCCGAGAACTCTGATCGGATTCTGTTAGAGACCCTCGGTAAAACGACAGAAGGCAACGATTTTCTGATGTTCCTGATTTCCGCGCCGGAAAATCTGGAGAACCTGGCACGTTATCAAGAGATTCAGAAACAGATCGCATTGCCACGCGCGCCGATAACAGAAGACGATCGATCGGAATTAGATGCGTTGGCGCAAGCCGGTAAAGCGGTCGTGCTGATTAACTGTAATCTGCACTCCACAGAGATTGCCTCATCGCAAATGTCAATGGAATTTGCGTATGAATTTGCGACCACGGACAGTCCACAAATTCAGAAAATTCTTGAAAATGTGATAATTCTGCTCATCCCATCCGCTAACCCTGACGGTTTGGATATTGTCGTGGATTGGTATAACCGCACGGTCAGGACGCCCTATGAAGGTTCAGAAATCCCGTGGTTGTATCATAAATACACGGGACACGATAACAATCGCGATTGGTTCATGCTCACACAGATAGAGACGCAACTCCTGACGCGCGTGCTTTACGAAGAATGGTTTCCCGAAGTCGTCTATGACGTACATGAGATGAGTTATCGCGGTCCTCGGTTTGTAATTCCCCCGTATTTTGAACCCGTTAACCCAAATATCCCACCGCTCCTACAACGGACACTTTCGCTAATTGGCGCGCAGCTGGCATTCGATTTAACAAGTGAGGGGTTTACAGGCGTGCTTTCAAGTGCTGTCTACGATACATGGTGGCACGGCGGATTTCGGACAGTCCCGTATCGCCACAATATGGTAGGGATTTTGACGGAAGCGGCACGGGTCGAGATAGCGACCCCAATCTTCCAACCGCATCACACTTTAAGAGGGTATCGTCGGGGGTTGGACGCATACACGCTTCGTACGAATTTCCCGGAACCGTGGCCCGGAGGGTGGTGGCGACTGCGAAATATTGTAGAATACGAGAAGGCGGCGGCATTGTCAATTCTTGATTTCGTTGCTGAGCATCGGGTGATGTTGAAGACTAACTTTTACAAGATGGGACTTAACGCGAGAACAAAAGGAGAAAATGAACCGCCTCGGGCGTTTCTTATTCCAACGCAGCAGCGCGATATTCATACAACTCTTAAGATGTTAGACATTTTGCAACGCGGGGGTGTAGAGATTCATCAAGCAAATGCCCCCTTTACTGCAGATGGTGTAGAATACCCCGCGGAAACTTACGTTGTTTTAATGTCGCAACCGTTTCGGGCGCACGCGAAGGACCTGCTTGAAGTCCAACGCTACCCGGAACGCCGTCCGTCGCCGGAATCACCACCGGAACGTCCTTATGACATCGCTGGCTGGACGCTACCTTTACAAATGGGGGTCCGAACGATTGCGGTTGTGCATCCGTTTGAAGCGGATCTAAGTCAGATACCTAACATATCGCGTTCGGAGTCGTATCCCATCACGTTTTCCCTTTTAGTGGACTCAAGTCTGGTGCCTGTATTGCCACAAGTGGAAGGGAGTCTGGAGGGTGTCCCTGAACCGAAGGGTTATCTGTTCGAGAATCGAACGAACGCTGAAGCGATTGTCCTCAACCGCCTATTTAATGCGAAATCAGAAGATAATAGCCCGAAGTATACGTTCTATCGAGCAGATCGAGAAGTAAATAGCGGCGGCAAAGTATTTCCGCGTGGGAGCATTCTGATTAGAACAACAGCACTCCCGTTACAAGAGATGGAAACAATGGAAGCACTCGCGTCAGAGTTCGGCATCCGTATTTACGCCGATGAATCCATTGATGAAAAGACCTTAGCTCGGTCGTTTTCAAAGATAGCGGCACCGCGCCTGGGTCTCTATAAGCCGTGGACGGCAAATATGGATGAAGGGTGGACACGCTGGGTTTTAGATACGCACGAGTTCACCTACAATAGCCTCACGAATGCAGAAATTCAGGCAGGACATTTGGTGGATCGCTACGACGTGATCATTTTGCCGGATTTCGGTGCTTCCGGTATTCTCAACGGACATGCAACCGGAAAATTACCGCCGGAATACGTCGGGGGTATTGGCACAGAAGGCCTGGCGAATTTGCGGGCATTCGTGGAGGACGGCGGCACGCTTATCTGCTTGAATCGTGCGACAGAACTCCCATTGGAATACTTTGGGCTTGGTGAAAAAGGTATCGTCAATGTGGTCAAGAAAGCAAATCAACCGAAAGAAGACGCTTTTTTCTGTCCGGGTTCACTCTTACGGGTCCGTATAGATACAAGGCATCCGATAGGGTATGGGTTGGATCGGGACATGGCGATCTTCTTTAAATCGGGACCGGTTTTTGACGGTGTGCGTGGGGATGTGAAAGCTGTAGCGACGTATCCAGAATTCAATCCGTTGATGAGTGGGTGGCTTGAAGGTGAGAAACGGATTCGGCAGAAGACTGCGCTGCTGGAAACATCGCTTGGAGATGGACGTGTGGTCTTGTTCGGTTTCAAACCGCAGCATCGCGGGCAATCCTATGGGACTTTTAAGCTGCTTTTCAATGCGATTTATTATAGTACCGTGCCGTAAAAAATACAAGCAGATTAGAGAATAATGGCATATTTTGTATCATACTTTAACTTGCGCGCTGTCAAGCGCGCTTCTTCTAAGGAAAGGAAATTCTAACGATGGCAGTTACGTTTCATCACGTTCATCTTCGGTGCGAGGACTTGGACGGTTCAGTCAGTTATTATGAAAAGATCTTTGATGGAAAAGTCTTAGAAACAGTCGATGTTGGCGGGTTAAAAGTTGTCCGTATGGAAGTCGGCGGGGAACGGATATTCCTCTCTCCCAAATTAGGTGATATGGAGGTAGAAGATACCAGCGGCAATCCGCGCTGGGGGCTCTACCAACTTGCATTCATTGTAGAAAACCTTGACGCGACCGTCACGGAACTCCAGGCGAAAGGTGCAGAACTCGACTATCTGAGACCTGAGATTATGCGGGCGTTTTTTAAGGGCCCTGACAACGTTCAGATAGAGCTCATTGAGGTGTAATCGTTCGCAAAAATTATCCCCTCGTTCCGACAAATCGTGTTGGGTGAGGGTCCGTGCCTCACCCTTCTCCGTATCCGTCCATAGTGTATTGGTCATTGAAAACTTACCATAACGTGAGTTGAAAAAAAATTAATGATAAAAAAAGAATTTAGAAACGAAGATCCGCCTGGTAAGATCATTGCCTTTGTATTGTTTCTCGTTTCTCTCTTGGGCGGGAATTCGCTCGCTGTTAAAATCAGTTTGCAAGGCATTCCGCCGCTGAAAATGGCATTTCTTCGTTATATATTAGGGACGCTTGCTGTTGGTGGTGTGGGCTTTTTCCAGGGAATATCGATGCGGTTGCGTTTTGAGGAAGTGCGCCGGTTGTCCGTCGTTGCGGTATTGCACGCATTGCATACCGTTCTGTTGAACATCGGCACTGAGTTCACTATCGCTTCTCGCTCAACCATTTTCTTTGCGCTTTATCCAATTTTTACTGTCGTATTCGGGCACTTTTGGCTTCCGGACGATCGGCTCTCTGTTCGGAAGATATTGGGGATTCTTTCTGCCTTTGGTGGGGTCATTGCAGCCATCGCACCGAACCTACGAGGCGGTGGCACCTTGGAGCACCTCATCGGAGACCTGATTGTGACGCTGGCTGGCTGTCTCTTTGGACTCCGCATTACACTCACGAAGGTGTTTGTTCAAGATATTTACCCGCATCGACTCCTCGTCTGGTTGTTAGGTTTAAACATTCCCTGTTTTCTGGTTTTAAGTTATTTCTTCGAGCGTGGGAAACCGATTGCATTGACGTTGGCAAACGGAGCAGGCATGCTCTATCAAGGCTGGATACTCACGGGTTTTTGCTTTTTGACGTTGACCTGGGTGCTAAGAAAATACAAAGCGAGCAAATTGGCAGTCTTGTATTTTGTCATGCCTGTGTCGGGTGTATTGTTTAGCAACCTGTTTTTAGGGGATGAACTGTCGTTGAGTATATTAGCAGGAACTGTATTGATAGGCGTAGGAATTTATCTTGTAAATATGAGGGATTAAAATTGAAGGATTTCAGTTTAGCACACTTTTAAACTTCTTCCTTCCTATAAGCGTCCAATTTGCGGTGTAGGGTTCGGACTCCAATATCAAGAATTTTCGCCGCCTCTGTCTTATTTCCACCGGCTTCCGCGAGGGTTTTCTGGATAGCCGCGCGTTCAATTTCTGCCATTGTCATGCCGACCTTGCCAATGACTTCCTCATCATACACTGCCACGGGTTTGCTGTCTGTCCTTTTTGTCCCTTCTTGGGGTTCCACGGGATTAACGATAGGTAACATTCCATCCTGATTGCGATTCTCAAGCACTTTCGCAATTGTCGAAAGTACCTCCAACGTTTTCCTGAGAATGTCGGCTGCGTCATCAACCTCGTTAATCTGCATCCAACTGGTATCCTCATCAGGAATTAAGGGTGGCATATCATCCCTTGCGGCAGCGGTCGGATCCAGCGATCGGATTGCAGAGAAGATCAGCCCGATAATTGTCTTGTAAACTGCTATATTTTCTGTGGTAATGGCACTGGTGGTGGGGTCCACGACTTGTAAAGAGGTTCCAGATTGATTCGGAAGCCCGACCTCTCCAGAGATTTCGGTACCGACAACCTGCGTAGGTGCGAGTTGCGTGCCTGACACTTGAACAGGCAGTGCCGTAATCTGTTCAGATTCCGAATCTATTGGAAAGTCTTTAAGTTGGAGTTCATCGGTTGTCGCCACAATGATAGCAGACTCAATAGCATTTCTGAGTTGGCGGACGTTACCGTGCCATTCTGCATTTTGGAGATAACCGAGTGCTTCGGGTGTTATGCCGGTAATTGCTTTTCCATGGTCTTCACTTAATTCGGAGATGAACGCATTAACAAAGAGTGGAATATCCTCGCGTCGGTCGCGCAGGGGTGGGATGTGGATGCGAAAGAGATTCAACCGATAATAGAGATCTTGTCTAAATTTCCTATCTTTAACGGACTTTGCGAGGTTGATATTCGTTGCGGCGATAATTCGGACATCGACTTTTATATTTTTTTCTCCACCGAGTCGGGTGAATTCTTGCGACTCTAAGACCCGCAGAAATTTTACCTGTACTTCGGGCGACATTTCGCCGACCTCATCAAGGAAGAGCGTCCCACCGTTTGCTTGCTCAAACACGCCGCGGCGTTGGCTTGACGCGCCTGTAAACGCGCCTCTTTCATGTCCGAAGAGTTCGCTTTGGAGGAGGTCTTGGTAAAATGCACCGCAGTTGACGGCTTTGAAGGGTCGGTCTTTACGGGGGCTACTTTCGTGTATAGCCTCGGCGATGACATCTTTCCCAACACCCGTTTCGCCCGTAATGAGGACAGTCGCTTTCGTGGGTGCGACCTGTTCGACTTGACGCAAAACCGTCCGCATCGGTGCGGATTCACCGATAATGCGTCGTGAACTATCGCCGATAACGAGCTTTGGAAGATCCATCTTCTTTTGTCCTTAGCCTAACCTGATACTGCTTTTTCTTATCATTTTTGCTTGAGATGCTTCTCTACGAGTAAATCAATGAGTGGTCGATAAGTTGAGTTGTGCAAATGTTCTTTGTACCAGTCCACATAGGTACCATCTTTTAGATGTTCTTGAATCATTCGATTTTCTTCCAAAAGCGTCCATAGATTATGGGTAGCTCGATTACAAAAGCCAAAAGTTCTATTTTTTTTTAGCCCTTCCAAACCATACTCCTGACAAGCGGGACATTGGCAATTTTCCAATTTTTTTAATTCTTGTGGATTTGGCACAGGGACCTTCCAATTGCCAAGGCTAGCCACAGAACGATCAGCAATGCCAGGTAACTGTACAAGTCCCCGTGCGGCGCGAACGCGCCAGCCTGCTGAATCTACTGAATCCATTCCTAACAAAGACGCGATATGCAGTGTAGCTGTTCCGCCCACTCCAAAGAGATGTAAATTCTGATCAGCAAACACGTTGCGGATCTGATGAATTTTGTCCAGCAAATCTTCACTGGACATAGATTTAGGTGCACGCAAAAGATTAGGTACAATTCCGCCAATAGCAAAAATTGGTTTTTCTCGGAGTTGTGCATTCGCTTCAAACTGACAAAGATATTTGTCTAAGTGACGACTAATATGAAGGACCGGCACATACTCATCATGAGAATACTTCTGATTAACCGCCATCGTTTGTTGAAGACACTTAAGCTGATCCTTATCGTTCATATCCGGCATAGGAATGTAGTCTTGAGGAACTGCATACCAATTAGGCTTTGCTTGTTCCACAAATTCTTCGTACTCGAGGCGTGGTACTTCAACCCCATTTTGCGAAAATTTGAACGCGCCGTTATCCAAGTAGATCTCCATATGTTCTGGAACGCCAAGACTAGTGTGTAACCCCATTTCCATGGCGCGGCAACGGCGAGTAGGACTTTGATGAAAATACACATAGGAAACCATTACAGCACGTAACTTTTCCAAATAGTAAGGTGAATCAGGATTCCATACCAGCGGCTTAATACTGCCAAGATTCAGCCCCGCAACGATTTCCATACCTAATCTCCTCTGATTATCATAAGACACCGGTCCTCACCTATTGCTGGTTTGATTGCGAACACCTTCAAGGTACTTAAAAGCATTAATTTCCTCTCGCTCCGCTTGAGAATTAGGTTTTTTCATTTTCACTAAAATGGGAAAATTTACCATCTGACCCGATAATAGTGCCTCGCCTACCTCAAGATTCGGAAGTAAGTTTGCTTCCTCCTCACCTAACGACTCAACGACCCTTTTCACAAAAATCTGATCAGCTGGGTTTACCATTCGCATGATAATATAAGAGTTGCATTGAGAAAGAGTGGTCTCGTCAAGTCGCGAAGGCCGTTGACTGATTACAACCAATCCGATGTTGAATTTCCTTCCTTCCTGAGCAATCTGCTTAGTTATGGTGATGGACTGTTGTTCGGCAGAAGAAGTACCGCGCCCAGGAACGAAATTGTGCGCTTCCTCAAGTACTAATAAAAAAGGCCATTGAAGTTTTTTGGCAACTTTGGCCTCAAATAATTCTTCCGCAATAATACTGTAAATTGTTGCCTGGAAATCTCCAGTATAGCCTGCCATGGACACAATTGAAATTTTACCATCCTGAACTAGCTCCTTACGATCTTGAGGCATAGGTTTCGAGTCACCCGCAATCTCTTGATTGATTCTTTCCATTCTAAGAAGTTGGGATGCTGCCCTCCGAGCTCTTTTGTATATTCCCTCTAGAGTTCCAGGTATGTGTCCTTGCAAAGGTAGATTCCTCCAACAGATCTGACTTAGATACTCAAAATCGTCACGATTACCACTACGGGCATCTCTTATTGATTGAACAGCAGCATCCGCTATATTGGCAATTAGCCAAAGATCGGGTTTAATACCATTTTGATGAATCCAATTATCATTAAGTCTATTAGCTAGCCAGTCTATCCTTTCATGTTCTTCAGCTTCGTAAAATCTCCTGGTTGCAGCAAATAAATCACCGAATAAGGTCTCCATTGGAGGTGTTAGGTTGTATCCAAGATTGTTAACAATCTGTGCCACTGTATCTGCTTCTTGCTCAAAAATCGGGATGGTAGCGTAGTACCGATCAACCCGCTCATGATCTTGAAACTGTTCACTATCTGCTAGTCCTGAGTAATCCCCATGCGGATCGAAAACAACCATTGGATATTGTTTATCCGCCAATTGTTCAATAATCCGCCGGGCTGCCCAACTCTTTCCAGCCCCTGTCATTGCAAGGATAGCCAAATGGCGAGTAACTATGGCGTGTCCATCCACTTTCACATCAACCTTAGAACGGTTAGAAAGAGTAGCAATATCTAGTGCCCTAGTTTGATCCTCTGCTAAATTTCCCACTAAAATACGTTCTAGATCTTTTGAACCTGGTCCATAAGCACTAGTAGCTGGTTTAGGAGGATATCGCAAACTTTCAAGTTTACCGGATTCTTTATTTTTTGACTCACCGGACTCTTCACTTTCTAACTCAGCGGATTCTTCCTTTCCTAATTGTTCATATCCCAGTACTTGGCATACGGCTGATACCATCTCACGACTTAGAGAAAGTACAGTTTCCAGAGGATCAGTCTGTGTTTCTGCCAGTTCGTGCCCCGCTTCAGCTGGGAAGAGAGGGTTGATACGTTCTATCCTTTGGACCTTTGCCCAAACCCTTATTTCTTTTAACTCTTCGCTATCTCCCAACTCATTTAACATAGCATCCACTGCGATGATATCCTGTTCACGGATCGCTTCGGGCGTTACAGCAAGACGAAATTCTTTACTTGTACTTTCACCAACAAGTGTCCCAACGATTCTTTCTTTTTCCATGATTACCTACCTTCTGCAGTTGGCCGAAAGATCCAATCTCGGTGTTTCATATAAATCGCCTGCACCAACACCTTTCGCATATCTTCATCGCTAACTTCACCCTTCTGCAGGCTCACCCCTAGTGTATAACGAATCATTTTGTCGTACGCTTTTGTCATCCAGCTAGGCACATGGGCAAACTTATCCACGATATCCAAACCGACGGGAAATCCATAATTAGGCAAAAGACGCGAATATAAATATACACGCCTCACAGCTTCTTTCACTTGGTCTTCTCCAAGTTTAGAAAAAACCTCAACCCTAATGGGTTCAGTATTTTCGTTAACCTGAACATAGGTGCCCTTTATGGAAGGAAAACCAAACTGCCTGCCATCTCTCAAGCAGGAAAAATCCACTTGCGAACTTTCTGATTCATTTGGAAGTCGAATTTGACCTGACCCCAAACCGATAGTCGACTTGTTTACTTTCCAAGACTCAGAATATTCTCCAGTATTAAGAAGCCAAGCCAAGAGAAGATTATCTGTATAACCTAACCTATCCATCAAATTTTTAGGAGAAGTAAGGTCAGAAAGACCAAACATGTCATTGAAATAGTTCTGTTTTCCCTTTTCACGTAGACTACGAAAAACACGTTTAAGTAATATCGCCTCAGAGAAATTCCGCGACTTTCCTCGTTCCACTACTCCCGCAATGATAGGACGAGGTTCCCTATTTAGTGCCACAGAAATCAATTTTCTATAGAGAAATGCAATCCATGACAACGGTTCAAAAAGCCGAAGATCTGCCCATTCATCGGACCTCCCGCCAGCCATATCTGGATAAATATCAAGACGGGCTTCTTTAAGAAAATCTTCCTTCAACTGATTTGCTTGTTCTTTATCACCCGAATAGTGTTTTAGAAACAGGTTAATATCCGCTTCAGTAAAAGGTGTATGACCTGCATAAGCGTCCATCAAATAAACCAGCGGACCTTGGAACAATAGGACTCTTATATCTGGATTGCGGTTCAACGCTGAAAGTCCACCCAGTAACTCAGCAGTAATGCGGACAATATCTGTGAAGTCCTCCCGCTCCTTACTGCCTCCTTCAAGATCTCCGAAGACTACCGGGTAATAGCCAAAATTCTCCCGCTCTGCCAGATTCCCTTCACCGACACGTACTGCATAAGATCCTACGCGCAACAAGATAGGGACTTGAGATAATTCTGACTGACCAATTCCGCCATCAATAAAACTAACTAGTTCGTTTTGAAACTCCTCCCAAACTGTATTTTTGACTGAAAACGTCTGAAGGATAGGATTTTCTCGCGTTCCTCTATTAGTCTGATCTATAGCCTGACGCAAATGAGTTATAAAACAAGCTGTATTACGATAATAGTTATCTCGCAAATTTTCAGCTACTAACAGCGATTTTTCCATTATCTTCATCATTAACTGAGGCTGACGAAGAAGATCCTCTTGTACATCGTTCTCGGGCAATCGCTCATTTACCTCCGATTGGTCATCTTGTGTATCTCTATCAGGAGTACCCGTATCAATAGATCTCGTATTTAATTTCACCATTATCCTCCTATCCTTTTGAACAAATTTCAACCCCAAGTTGCTGCAAAACCCGTTTTGCTTCGTTTGTGTGAAAAGCACTCACAGGTAAACCAGTTAATTGGTTAACTACCCACTTGAGAGGGACTTGTTTATTTTCTATCTGCACATACCACATCTGGTATTTGGGAATATTGCGTTCTTTTGCAAGTGCAACATTTATTCTCTCCATTATTTGTTCGGGAGTTAGTACAATTTCAATGCCCCGAAGAGATGCCCGACCTTGTTTAACAACCTCCGTATGATTATCGGGAGGTAGTGATACACTCTTACGTAGCCAGCTGTGAAGTTCTGCCAATTTGCATCCCATCGATCCTTGAGAAACGGTCACATTGAGATTAGTGGAAGTTACCGATTTATACCCATCTAATACCCTCAAATAGTCTCTCCCCATGCTTATGAAAAACTCTTGGTATTGTTTGCTATTTAAAATTTGATCAAGTTGGTTCAGAGTCGGTTTTTGCAATTCTTTAACTCGTTGCGGTGTCATTCGATGATCATAGTTAGGAATTCGTTCACCATCCGAAATCAATCCAAATCTTGCTGATAAAATATACACATCAAGTGATTGTTTCCCAGATGGGTGTGCACGCAGGAACTTACTCATCACCCGAAATGGCGGTCCATCATAGCGTTTTAAGGCGGGTAGTAAACCTTGATCGGAGCGTTTCGCCCTGGAACACGAGAGAATCAGCAAGCGTAGATTTGAAGAAGTTTCTTTTTTACACATTGTATTTACTATTCCAAGTTTACTATTCCAACCCGTTATAAACATGTCGCCCCGAAATCAACGGTATGAATGCCATATGGCATTCCCCGGGGACTTGGTGGAGGGGATGTCTATTTTTCTATAGACATATCGCCCCGCTGGGACTGTCCTCAGTGATATTGTAACGACTTTTTCTATGAGGTATTTCAAGTAAACAGAATCGTGGAATAAGTCGCGAGCACAGCTCGCTCCTACAGCAAAAAGCTGGAATTCGGGAATACCTCCTACGAGAAAACTAAACGCTCTTACTGTCTTACTAAGTCTTCGTTATCGATTTTGTATAATCTCAAGTAATTGTTGCGGGTCTTGTTTGACTTGCTCAAAGACCTGAAAGCCTTCACTACATGCCGCTTCACACAGTTTTCTCAAGACGACTCCCTTTATCGACCAATTCGTGGCACGGATGGCTTTTGCCAAATTTCGTCCTGTCTCAATAACGTGGACATTGGACAAACTCTCATCAACGACACGCCTATGGCTCGGTGCGAGTAGGAAAATCAGGGGTGCTGACCGTTCAATCTCAAAGACGCGTTGTAGGGATACAATATCTTCTTGCCTCAAGAGCGAGAAAACGAGGTCGTAGCGTTCAATTAAAGCAGCTATGGACTCAGGAACGCCGGTCTCGCCGAACTCTAAGACCTCAGCGTCGTGAAGGGGTGCCATATCAAAAGGAATGATAGTGTCGTCCTCGTTAACAGGCGTTTTTCTTTCGTCAACACGACACGCATACCACGGAAAATAAAGATCGAGCGTCGTCTCACCATACCCTTCGTGTCCGCGAATTTGTTTTAATCCGTGGCGCAATTGCGTATGCATGGGACCCGTGAACATCTCTCCAGCGGGTGCGGTGTAGTCTCTATCTTCGTGATACCACCCCTCGGCATTGTAACCGCAGAGTTCTTTTATTCTCGCCTTAAGGCGTTCCGGTGAAACGGTATCCTCACGCTGAAGAGGGTTATCGGGTTTATATTTTTGTCCGGTTGTGTAAGGACTCAAGATCAATATTTTCATGTGTGAATAGTCATAAGTTAATAGTTATAAGTTATAAGTTAAGGACAAGAGGCTCTTTAACTTCAGGACGGACACAATTTTGGTTAGATGGAGATCTTTGAAAAACACAGACGTTTGGGTGGCACGGGTTGGGAAACCCAACCCCTACGCAGGTTTGCGGCGTACTCGCCCCGGGGAATGCCATAAGGCATTCATACCCCGGTTCATGCCACACGGCATGAATACCGTTGATTTAAAGCCTTTATAGGCTTTATACCGTTGATTCTGATTCATGCGACGTGCATCATGCTACAAAAGAGCAGCATGCGCCAGTCCAAAACTTATAACTGAAAACCGACAACTCTTATGCTTGCTGCGGTCGCTCTTGATTCCAGAGATACACAATAGGGCTCGCGATGAAGACTGAGGAATAGGTCCCGACCAATACACCAACGATAAGTGCTAAGGCGAACGTGTTAATCTCCTCACCGGAAGTCGTGATGATGAAGATAACCAGAACAACAAAGAGAGTTGTTAAAGAGGTAATAACCGTCCGACTGAGCGATTGGTTGATGCTTCGGTTCAGCACGGTCGTGTAATCAGTGCCGCGTAAAGTTTGTGTGTTTTCCCGAATCCGGTCAAACACAACAATCGTGTCATTGAGTGAATACCCGATAATCGTCAGGAACGCCGCCACTGTGGGCAGATTAATCTCTTTCGATAGCACAGCAAAAATACCTAAGGTAATCAGGACATCGTGGACGAGGGCGGCAATTGCCCCGATAGCGAAACGGAATTCAAACCGCCAAGAGATGTAAGCTAACAAAATAACGATCGACCAGAGCACAGACCAGAGTGCTGCCCACTTGAGATCACGCCCGACGCTGGGAAGGACTTCCGAGACATTGACACCTCCAACAAGTGCTTGCCAATCGTTTCCGCCTTCGAGTAGGGCATCTGTGAGGATTCTGCCGACACTCGCTTGGATTTGGACATGTGCGTTCTCGCTCAAATCAATTCCGAAGGGATTGGCAAAGGTTAACTGGATGGCGTTGCTGTCGGCAACAGTGTCGAGTGCCGTAATCTCATTGCGTTGTCGCAGATTGCCATCAATGAGTTCAACAGTTTCCCCAACTTCCAATAGGTGCGATTTTTCAACAGCACTGCTCACCTGCAGACGCATGGTAGTCGCATCACCCGGATCCGCCATAATCGGAATATCAATCAACTGCTGCTGAAATTCCGGACGGTGTCCCATAGAGATAGACGCTTCATTTCTGCTTTCATCTATCTGTATCGCGGCACGTTCATAACCGATTTCAGCAAGTTTGGACTGCAATTCCGCCTCTGTGACGACTCTGTTGAACTTGGCTTGAATTTTAACGCCGCCCCGAAAGTCAATCCCAAAGTTCGGTCCCTGATGGATGACGAGGAAAACCACGCCGATAACGATGATCACCGCTGATAACACAAATCCAGTGCGGTATTTGCTGATAAAATCGAAGTTTGTATTTCTGAGTAATTCCAATTCTCTGTCCTTTTGAAAAGGTGCATTTACAAGCACGCAAGGTTTTTATGTTAAATGCTGAGTTTTTGCACGTCCCTATTTCCGACTGACCAACCGTACATTTCGCGTGTGACGACAATCGCTGTAAACATACTTGCGAGGATACCGATACCCAGTGTTAAAGCAAATCCTTTAATCGGACCTGTGCCAAAGTGATACAGGACGAGCGCGGTAAAGAATGTCGTCAGGTTGGCATCTAAAATCGTTATAAATGCCCGTTGATAGCCGCTTTCGATAGCAGACCAGACGGTTTTACCGGTTCGCAATTCCTCTCGAATTCGCTCAAAAATGAGTACATTCGCGTCAACAGCCATACCGATAGTGAGTACAAGCCCAGCGATACCGGGCAGCGTCAACGCTGCGCCAAATCCCGCCAAGGCACCCAGAATGATGAGCATATTAAAAACGAGGGCGGTAATAGCGATGATCCCGGATAAACGGTAGTAGATCATCACGAAAATTAAGACCCCTCCCAAACCGATGAGCACGGCTTTAATGCCATCATCAATGGATTCTTGCCCAAGCGTAGGACCGACTGTCCGCTCTTCGGCGATCTGGACACCGACAGGAAATGCCCCGGCTTTCAGGATATTGGAAAGGTAACTGGCTTCCTCGTAAGTGAAGTTGCCTTGAATAATGGCGTTTCCGACAATTTGGTCTTGAATAACAGGTGCGGATTGGACTCTTCCGTCAAGGAGAATCGCTAAGTGTTCACCGATATGGTCGCCCGTGACTTCCGCAAACTTGCGTCTCCCAATACTATCAAAACTCATCGAAACCACTATGTCGAAACTCGTTCTCCCAGTAGAAGGTCCCGCATCGTTGATCCGATCACCGCTCAGGAGGACTGGACTTTCTAAGACGTACCAGTTGCCTGTCTCGTAGTGGTATCGGATTTCGCTATCTTCGGGTATATTATCCGGTGGCGGTGTATCAGCAGTTCCACTCCACAAACTTCCGCCGGTTGGTGATTTTTTAACGAGTTTAAATTCGAGTCTCCCCATTGTCTTGACGATTTGGAGCGGTTTTGAGGAATCTTTGGCACCGGGGAGTTCAACAATGATTCGGGGGTGATTTGCTTCCCGACGGATAGAGGGTTCCGAAACGCCGAAGGCATCGACGCGATTTCGGAGCACAATGAGGACCTGTTCGATCGCCTGTTCGGTATATTTTTCTATGCCTGATGTGCTGAGTTTCAACTGGTATGTAGATTGTGTTTCTGTTTCGGCTTGAATTTGTGCGTCCTCAAAAAATTCAATTTCGTTCAAGAGCCCCTCGGCTTTTTCAACATAGGCAGCCTTTTGTGTAGCATCCGCTCGGAGCCGGGACGGAATACCGACAAGCACATTCAGGATATCCTGATCACTCACCTGTTGAACATCTCGACATAAGACATCCTCGGCGCGAAGCCGTTCGGGAATAGAGAGTGCGTGTTCGCGGAGCAGTGCCGCTTTGGAGGTTTCTAAATCCACCTCAAGTACAAGGTGTACACCACCCTTAAGGTCCAATCCTAACTTTAACCGGCTATCGGGTATGAGTCGCCGGAGGGTTCCCGGTAGACTTCCGTATAGGTGCAGATTTTCAAGTGTGGCGCGTGGGTTTTGAAGAGCCTTCTCCGAAAGAAGTCGGACGTAAAATTCGCGTGCCTCCGTGGTATCAAATTCATAATCAAGCGTTTCCTCAAGCCCCAGTTTCCTTAAATGGACCCGGAAGACATCCTGAAGTTCAAAGGTTGTATCCTGGAAGTTGATGCCTTCGGGGTATTCGACTTCTGCGAGGTTCACTTTAAAAGCCTTATCCTCACTGACTTCAAAAGTTGGGAGTTTTTCCTGCATCCAAAGCGGTAGGTTTCCGTACAACGGATTGTAGAAATTATCCGGAGTCGGGATGAGGTATAGCGCGGCAAACACCAAAACCCCAAGGATTAAAACAATTTTCCAGACACTAAATCTGTACATCAATCACTCCTAAGACATTAGAATAGTTGTTAGTTCAATAGCCGTCAGCCGTTAGCCGTCAGGAAGAGGACTCTGGTTTATCAGAAAATCTTTTTACTGACAGCGACTCCAAACGCGCCTGGGAGGAATCGAACCCCCGACACGAGGCTTAGGAAGCCCCTGCTCTGTCCCCTGAGCTACAGGCGCATATACCTCTAATATTTAACGAGAGAAAAAACATCGTACTTCGGAACTCTCTCTCTGCCGTTGAGCTCGGTCAATTCAACCAAAATAGCAATACCGACGATGTGTCCTTGTAGTTTTTCGATGAGACGAACAGATGCCATAAGCGTTCCACCCGTCGCTAAGAGATCGTCACATATCAGCACTTTACTATCTTTCGGGAAGGCATCTCGATGAATTGCGATCGTATCACTACCGTATTCAAGATCATAAGTGACCTCATATTTATCAAAGGGTAATTTCCCGCTTTTCCGAATGGGGACAAAGGCAGTGCCGAGCCGGTAGGCGAGAGCAGAGCCAAAAATGAAGCCGCGTGCGTCTATGCCAACGACAGCATCAATCGCTTCAAACTTATAACGGAGTGCGAACTCATCAATAACCTTATGAAAAACGGTTGGATTTCCTAAAAGTGGTGTGATGTCTTTAAATGAAACACCCGGTTTCGGAAAATCGGGTATGTCTCGAATGAACTGCGAAAAATCGTGCATTATGTCCCTTTCTCCTCCTGATGCGGGTGTATCATAATTTTCATTCCTTTTCTGGATTCCATTGCCTCAAACGCTTTGTCGATCTCAACGAGCGGAAAGTGGTGTGTGATCAGGGGTTTCACCCGCACTAACCCCTTTTCAAGGAGTCGAACTGCTAACTCATGGTGGCGCGGTACGCATCCGTGCGACCCTGTGACGAAACACTCTTTATAGTGGATAGTATTTGAGAGCACACTCATCGGTCGCATGGTTTTTGGTAACCCCCCGAATAGATTGACATACCCGCGGTGTGCGACCATTTCAACGGCTTGTTCGTGCGCTTCAACAGAACCACAGGTCGTAACGACGATATCGGGGCCCTCGCCGTCTGTTTCTTCTTTGCATCTCTCAATGACATCTTCCTCTTCGGAAGCGATGTAAGCGTCCGCCTCGTAAAACTTTGCGATCTCCATACGGAGCTTGCTCCGTTGTACACCGATGACCTTTGTGGCGCCCATAACGCGTGCGAGGTCAATCATCATACATCCGATGGGTCCGAGACCGATAATCACCACGGTTTTTCCGAGTGACATGTTGATGAGTTCCAGCCCGTTGATGGCACACGCGAGGGGTTCAGCAAGCGCTGCTTCATCAAAACTGAGTGATGCATCGAACGGTGTAACGGGGCCTTCCTCTAAAACGAGGCGGGGGAGTTTCATATATTGCGCGAACGCCCCTGGGATTTGGTAACCAATAGCGTAGTTGATGTGGCAGTTGTTCCCAAGTCCATCCCGACACCAACGACACTGCCCGCACGGCACATCCGCACCAATTGACACACGGTCCCCTTCCCTGACGCGCGTTACGTTTTTGCCTGTTTTAACGACAACACCCGAATTTTCGTGTCCGATAATCGTCGGAGGTTTAACTCTGGGGTTCCCGTGATGGAGAATGCGGACATCAGAACCGCAGATACTGACGGCTTCCACGCGCATTAAAGCGGCGTCATCGTCAATTTCGGGTTCGGGTACTTCTCTCACGCTTAAATTGTCAAGACTCTCAAGTATAGCCGCTTTCATAATTTTTAACTGTTTGCTCCTGGGCATCGTTCCACTATGTTCCACGATGGCTTTTGGTAAAGTCAGAAACCTTTCCGTAGCCTAAAGCAGGTTCTCAAACTAATCGAAAACTTGGACAGAATGTAATGAAGCACGATTCAGATTTAACAGGACTTACGCAAATTTGGTATATGCACCAAGAATTCGTTGTTTTTAACCCCCTAAATCCCCCTTATCAAGGGGACTTTAAGAGGAGGTGCGTAAGTCCTAATTTAATGAAAATGCTCACCAGACGGATGAAGCAAAACTTTTGCGTAAAATTCACGCTGGTCTCGCATTTTATGTAACATGTCGGAACTATCCCTTAAAGGTACTTTATGGGTTATCAGGGGCGCGAGCGTTAGCATGTTAGAAGCCATTGCTTGAAGTACAGTCCGCCAGTCATCGTCGTTGCCTGCGGCACTATAATCGGAATTCCAAGTCCCGAAAACACTCACCTCACGCCGCATTACTTGCGATATAAGCGTCGCCGGTAGGGTTACATCCGCAGCAGGATTACCGAGCAAAACAACGCTGCCCGCACGTCCGGCACTACTGAGCGCATGCTGATAGGTGGCGGGAACTCCCGCAGCCTCAATACAGATATGCGCGCCCTTTCCGTCAGTATGTGTCTCTATAATCTCAACCGGCTCCCCAACTAAAGTATTAAATACCTTATCAAAACCGAGTTGTTTCGCCAGTCGGAGTTTCTCCGCGACAATATCAAAGAGAAATATCTCCGCTGCGCCCATTATTCTTGCCCACTGGGCAGTCATCAACCCGATAGGTCCGGCACCAAAGATGGCAACAGTCTTTCCAGCAAGCGAGGTTTGAACGCGACGGAGTGCGTGTAGTGCGACTGCAGCGGGTTCTGTCATCGATGCTTCTTCGAGTGTCACGCCTTGCGGAATAGGAATTAAATTTTGCTGGGGCGCGACGACATATTCAGCGAAAGCACCATCACTGCGCGAACCGAGATAGTCGTAGTCATGACACTGGACATACTTTCCCTGTTCACACGCCGAACATTTGCCGCACCAGAGCAGTGGAAAGACGGCAACAGGATCGCCGGGACTTAACTCTTCAACGGCGGGACCACACGCGTCAACAATACCCGCAAATTCATGTCCGCAGATCGTGGGAAAACTATAGGTGCCTTTGACAAAAATTCTCGGAATATCCGAACCGCAGACCCCACAGAAACCGATTCGGACGCGGACCTCTCCGTCAGCAAGATGTGGCACGGGCACCTGTTCTAATCGTAAATCTCCAATTCCGTGAAGAACCAGTGCTTCCATGTTTTTAATAGTTGCCAGTTATCAGTCGTCAGTCATCAGTTAAAGAGAGATTTGAGGCATCAGCATCCTCTTTTAACGGCTATCCAATAACCGATAACTATCGTTTTTTTTCCCTTCGAGTCCGAGTGCAATAGCCTGCTGCGTCCGTTGGATGTTTTCAGCGCGTGAACCTGATTTGTGGAAGACGCTACTTGTCCCGCCGACTAAGATATGGGCACCTGCGGACACCATTTTAGGGATATTCTCAAAACTGACGTTCCCGTCAACTTCAATGGGTATCTGAATCCCGTGTTCGTCCAAAAAAGCACGACATTCCGCAATCTTTCGGAGCGTTGCTGGCACCATCTTCTGTCCTGCAAACCCGGGATTCACCGTCATAATCAGGACAAAATCGAGTCGGTCAAGGACGTAATCCAATGCAGAAAGCGGGGTTGCTGGATTCAGCGCAGCACCTGCTTTGATGTTGGACGCTTGAATTATGGATAACGTTCTATCAAGATGTGTCGCTGATTCAACGTGAACGGCTATCTGTTGCACACCAATTTCCGAGACTGCTTCAACAAAGAAATCGTTATTTTCCACCATAAGGTGAATGTCAAAATCGGTGTCTGTTTTCGTGCGTAGCTGCTGAATAAGCGCGAGTCCAATCGGCATATTCGGGACGAAATGCGCGTCCATCAAATCGAAATGTAGCATGTCAACGCCAGCGGTTTCTAATTCTCGAATATCGGCTTCTAAGTTGCACAAATCTGCACACATCACCGACGGTGCGATTTGGATGTGCGGTTTTGAAGATGCTGGACTTTCAACAGGCAAGATAACACTCCCAGTGTCCAAAATTCTGTCTTTATTATTCTTAAGATAGACTTTCAAACGAAGCCTTTAAGCCTTTAATAGTATAGCATAAAACGAAGAATTTGTCAAATTTTTGAATAGGGAAATAGAGTGTTTAGTTGTCAGTTAACGTGAGTTTGATAAAGATTGCCACTTGTAGCGCACACTTTCAGTTTGCGCCGTATCGCTCACAAACTAAAAGTTTGTGCTACACGTCGATGGCTTTGGAATGTGAAAATAGCACTTTCAAAACATCCGAAATGTTTAATCAAACCGGTGTTATGTATAATGAGGAAGGTTTATTAATACGACAAAGCCTCGCGGAGTTGCGCGTCAAGGTCATCTGGGGGTTCAAACGGGAGGTCAATGGGTTGGTGAGAGATCACACTTGCATAGATGCCCAAAACGGCGTTGAACTGGTGGAGTGCAAGTTTTAGATTCGTTTCGACTGGACGGGTATCGTCTTCAAGCCAGTCGAACATCGCCTGTGTCAGACGCGCCTGTGCGAGGTCGTTGTTTGCACGCCATTCGTCAGGTGTTGTTTGATGCTTCTCTACTTTCTCGGTAGAAACAATCTGCCATCCAGCGAATTCTTCAAATCGCACGTATCCGGTTTCACCGTATGCTGTCACGCGGCAGTGTGTGTGAACAGCAGTGTCGTTGGTTACACGGGGTGATGTCCAGCCGGTGTTCCAGAGACCGTAGACCCCGTTTTCAAACAAAACTTGACATGAAGTCGTGTCTGGGGCAGGATAGTCGCTATCAAGCAACTCGGCACCGCTCGCTGTTCCGAAGACCCTGACGATAGGAGAATCGTTGTTCAGGGACATCGCCCAATCAATGATATGCGTGCCTTGGGCAGTGAGGTTCATACCACACGAAAAATCTAAAAAGTTAACCGCTCCTAATTCACCGTTCTGCACTGCCCTTCGACAGTTGATGAATCCCGGATGCCAGCGGAATTGTTTTCCAACCCCGAATTTTGTATCGGTCTCAGCCTCTAATTCAGACAAAAAACGCCAGTCTGAAACGCTACAAGCGATCGGTTTTTCGACAATACACGCTGGCACACCGAGTTCAGAGACCATCGGTATGAGTTCACGCCACTGGTCAGGCATAGCGACGAGGTGAACGAGGTCGGGCTGCTCTGCACGGAGCATCTGCTCGGCATTTGCATAACCTGTGATCCCAAAGGTTTCAGCAAATTTCTCGCGTCGGGTTGTATCTGAACGATTGGCACACGCGACTAACTCGGCTTTCGGAATTTGTTGATAGGCATTGGCATGACCGTAGGCTCTACCGCCGCAGCCGATGATTGCGCTGCGATATTTGGGCATTATATAAACATCCTTAACTGATTGCTGGCAATAGATAGCGAGGTTAGATGAAGGTAAAAAAATAAATCGGGTAATTTTTTAACCAAACTCGGTGCGGTTGGAAAACCGCACCTACCGGACCGGGGGAGTGTTGGAATTACCCATTTAAATACTTAATCTTCATGAAACCTCGCCAGCGGCGTAAATACAAAATTAACGTTCTAACTTTACGCTCGCCCAAACCGTTGTTAAACGTCCTTTTGGCGAGACAGGCGTGAACCCAAAGAGCCTACCGAGTCCTTTGTCCATGATCTCATTGATGTCGGCTTCGCTTAAAGCGGTATTGAAGACAGCGACATCGTCCATGAGTCCCCACCCGGGTCGCTGGTCGGGCATCCCGCCAATGTTGAGGGCTTGTCCTGTTAATCCAAAAACGCCACCGGTATTGGCTTGCGCATCAACCTTGCCGTCTACATAGGCTATCATCTTCTTACTATCGTATGTGAAAGCGATGTGGTGCCACTGGTCATCGTTGACGAGCGTTGGACCGGAGACCCATGAGGGTGCGAGCTGGCCACTGCCAATCTCAACCTTCCCGTGCCCACCACCTCTTCCGGGTCCAAAGATGTTCAACAGGTTGGTATACATGAAGTTAATGATGGCATGGTCGTCGTTACAACAACCACCCAAAACGACTTTATCCTTTTTCTTCAGTTTCACCCACGTCGTTGCGGTGTATTCCTCAGCACAACTGTCCAAACTTTTTGAAGTCTCAACCCTTGCAATCTGGAAGTCGTTATCACCGGAGAGACTCAACGCCTTATCAAATTTCCCATCGTCGACCAATTCGGCACCTTTAAGCAATTCCGCATCATTGCCGTTATCGGTAGAATCGGGAGACATATCGTTTTTGACTTCATCAAAGAGCCATACGCCAACGATGTTTTTGGTATCAATTGCCGCATCGCTCACGGGTGTAAGCATCAAGGAGATAACCATTAAGCAAATTATCCCGAAAATAGATAAGTTTCGCACAGCATTACCCTCCATAATTGGAATTGCTGGACATCCTATCTCAATAATATGAAAAAGTCAAAGGAAAAAAGTATGCAGCCTTCCGCTGAATCTGGTAGAATAGAGAAAACACGGAAATAAAAAATAGTAGCGTTACAAAAATCTGTGTAAACATAAAGACTCAATTTGTCGTTTTTAATCAAGAATCAATTTTAAATTACCTCCCTATCACTGCGAACGGTCGTTTTTTATAAGGCCTTATCATGCCGCGCTCCTTAATATTCACAGAAACGCAGTAAATAGGACAAACCGAGAGTATACGTGCAGATACATTTTTTGCTAAAATTTGTAGACCAGTTAACCTTAAAAGCGCGAAATCTGCTGTTAAAAACTGGACTTATCCTTATCATTGTAATCTCTGCAATGTCTGAAGTCGCTGTGAGTCGTATCGCTGAAGAAGAAACCGAATCGACAGAAGAAACGCAAACAGAGGCTACAAACCCCCGCCAACGCGCCGCCACTCCTGATACCGAGGTATCCGAGACCCCTGAGGAACATCAGCATTACACTGAATTCGGCCTGTCCAACCGCAACCCCTTTGATAGTGGTAGTGCGTCAAAACACTTCATCTGGCAGAATCGCGATCAGCAAGAATGGCAGGCACTGGATACAGCGCAAGAAACTGAAGACCCAGAGCCGACAACCGATAGCGATCGCCTCATACAACCCTACTTAGACAGTCTCCGAAGATGGCGGTATCCCCCAGACATGACCGACCTCAGCAAACTCTACAATTGGAAACCGAAGCCGAAACGGGACGAAGAAGGTATCGCGCTCCCCATGGATTCCAATCTCAAGATTACAGGCTTACAATCCGTAACGATAGAGGCAAATAAGACTCACTACTTCGGAGAAGGGGATCTGAACCGATACGGCGGATACGGTTATGGTGGCGGATACGGGAGTTACTCATCGGGACTCGACTTAGGGCTCACATCGTCGTACGGTTATGAGGATTTCGGCTATAGCAGCGGCGGATTTGGGGGTGGATACGGTTCAGGGCTTGGAAGTGGATATAGCAGTTACGGAGGCGGCTATAGTAGCGGATATGGCAGCGGGTATGGGGGATATGGTGGGTATGGGAGTGGCGGTGTTCCGCGAGCAACAGGCTTTAACCTACGACAGATTCAGCAGTTCGGTCTCCACGGTCGTGTCGGACAACGGACGCATATTGCCGTAGATTACAGTGCCGGTGGCAGCAGTTTCGGCAGCGGTGGCTACGGCGGCTACGGTGGTGGCTATGGCGGCTACGGCGGTGGGTATGGTATAGGGGGTGCGAAGGAGCAGAAGATTAAAATCTGGTATGAAGGTACCCCGGATAGTATTATAAAAACGTTCTCTTTCGGCGACATCACACTCAGCTTACCGAATACCCGTTTTTTGAATATCAATCGGAACTTATTCGGGCTTGAAGGCGTTTTTGAATGGAAAAACGCACGTCTGACAGCGTTCGGTTCCCGGAGCAAGGGAATACGCGAGGTACGGACTTTCCGAGGACAATCGCGGCGCGCAGGTGGAGGCTACGGGTACGGCCCCCGTGGCATTCAGATTCAAGACACCAACTATGTTAAAAGCAGGTTCTACCACATCCATAGAGATGAAGATGGTGCCCTTCATGAGGCATATCTGCCCATAAAAGCAGGGAGCGAAGAAATTTACATCGATGATGGTGTTGTGGGCAACAACCAAGGCGGTAAAAGGACGAGTCGCGGCTATTTCAACCCACAGTTCACCGGGCAAGACTACAATATAGACTATGAAACGGGTGAGATAGAATTTCTCTCGCCGATTTCGGCGAGTTACACCATCGTTGTGGCGTACGAATATCTGGGTAGTGGTGGCGGCAGTGTTGGAAACCCCGAAGAAGTCTTTGTCGACGAAAACGGAGATGGGACCCTTGATGAGGAAGGGGAAGAAGTCGGCTACGTTGTGCTAAAAGAGAAGGGTTTCCGTGGGACAGAGGCGACCCACGTCTACAGTCTCGGCAACCGAAACATTAATCCGCGCGACTTCACACTCACAATCATTCGCCAAGGACAAAGTGATACGTTCCAAACGAGTAGCGGTTCCGCCGCTTACATCGAAATTTTCGGTTTGGACCAAAACGGCGATGGTAATATCGATGCCCAGTTCATAGACTACGATAGAGGTATTCTTCGTTTTCCAACAACCTACGGCAGCCATCCGTTTCAAATCACAGATCCGAACCACCCCTACTATGCCTACCGTGATACGCTCAGCAACAACGCCATCTATCTTGAAGGTGTCCGAACAGATGCCCAAATCTATACGATTATCGCCGATTACGCGTATCAATCAGAGACCTACAACGTCGGCTTATTCGTCATTCCAAACAGTGAAACCGTTCGCCTCAACGGTCGTCTCCTGACCCGCGACACCGATTATATGATGCTGTATGAGGTTGGCACGCTCCGTTTTTTCAGGCAGCTCGATGAGTTTGATGAAATTGTTGTGGAATTTGAAAAGACACCGTTCGGCGGTTCATCACAACAGGCTGTCGTCGGTGCCTGGTTAGAGTACACACATAAACCGAAGCCTAAATCGGGAAGAGAACAGAGCCTTGAGGATAGATTTAACCGATTAGGCGGTATGCAAACGATGGACCCGACGCTTGGCACCGGAACCCAAGACGCTTTCGGTGAAACTTTTTCGAGAGGCAGAAGCGGTGGCTTCGGAAGGAGTGGTTTCGGCGGCGGTTTTGGACGTAGCGGATTTGGTAGCGGCTTCGGGGGCAGTGGCTTTGGGGGCGGTTACAGCAGTTACGGCGGTCTCGGCGGTAGGTCTCGGAGTTACGGCAGCTACGGCAGCAGGATGAACTACTTCAATCCTGTTTTCCAAAAAGGATTCGCGTTATCAACGGGTTATATTCTGAATACCGGCCAAAAACCGGCGGAAATACCAGATGTCAACAGCGTTCCCAACCGTTTACAAGCGGTCAACGTAAACACCAGTTTCGGCAGAGAATTTAATATTGCAGGCATCTTCAATCTATTACCGTTCATTAATATGCGCAACTTCCCACTTTCCCTCGACTTTAGTGGGGAAGCCGCTTACTCACATAATAACCCGAATAGTATAGGGGTTGCACTCATTGATAGTATGGAGGGTGCGAAGGAAGCGACAACGGTGCCCACGCTGAAATACAACTGGAAACATAGCAGTCTACCTTATGTTTCACGAAACCAAACGACAACTGGAAATCCATCGGATTATCGAGTGATACCGACCCATGAAAACAGAGCCATTTTTAGGGTTGTCCTGAAAGATAAAAACGAATCCGAAGCCATCGGAAACTACATGCGAAACCGGGATGTCCCTGCTTCCTCAATCCAACCGCTCTCCCTCTCGACCGAAGAACGGCTTATTATGGAACTCGGTTACGATTTCAGAGATGTCGTTGCAGAATGGGGAGGCTTTTCAAACGGTCTATCCGCATCAGGTGTAGATTATTCGGAACGCGGTTTCCTCGAAATCTGGCTACGCGTCCAAGGCGACGATAATGTGACACTGCACTTGAACCTCGGTGTCGTGAACGAAGATACCGATGAAGACCAGCGGTTGGACAGCGAAGACCTTCCTGATACGCTAATTGACACAAATGGGGATGGCAGTGTCGATGCCTTAGATTTGGACTTGGAGAATCTCTCAGACGTTGACCGCTATCGCGGAAACGGCGCACTGGATACCGGTGAAGACGTAGGATGGAATTACGATGGACCTCTGGGTGGCATCTCTGTGGGTGAAGATAACCAGATCCTGGACAGCGAAGACCTCAACGGGGACGGTGTACTCGATGGTGCCGATGCCTACTTTGAAATCTCAATCCCACTCAATGAGATCCCGAATGAATGGATCAAAAGCAAAAATGCAAATGACTGGATGTTCCTGAGTATTCCGCTCTCGAAATTTACGCCAACGGGTTCGCGGCTCCCCAGTCTTGTATTCGTGCAACACTTCCGGTTCTGGTTGAGCAAAAACGCACCCGGCAACGCACAAGGCACCTTGCAGTGGGCATCCATAGAAATTGTTGGAAACAAATGGCAACAAGGAATTATAACCCGCTCCGCCTCGCAAATCAATCCGGAGATTGAACCTACACTTAGCGATCCTGCGCTTACACCTACAGATGAAACACTCTCAACAAGCACAATCGTCGAGGATACACTCGAAAAGTTCATCATTGGCACAAAAGACAACTTCAGCTACGATGATTATCAGAGCGCGTATCTTGACATTGAGGACAATGAACTCTTCAAAAAACTGCATCCATTTACAGCAACGTCCCTCGGCTTTCAAACGCAACAGCAACGCGAACAGACGCTGAGTCTTGAGTATTATCTCTTTCCGGGATCTTACGGCGTTACTTCTAAACAACTGAAAGGTTTAACGCAAAGCGAAGGGCAAGACTTTAGCAAGCACGATACGCTCCGATTTTGGCTCTATGGTGATAAAAGCGATACAACTTTTGTTTTGCAACTCGCCCCGACCGTCCGCACCGGCTATCGCAGCTCGTTTTATAGTTCAGACCCGTTCGTTGATCAGACACAGGAAGAAGAGGTCAATGTTTTTGAGAATCTAACAGACTATTATGAATATACGGTGCCGATCGACTTTGATGGCTGGAAATTGATTGAAATTGATCTACAGGACTTGCACAGGAACGTCTATCCCGATGTAGTGGTCAGCGATCCGCAGTCAGCAATCAGCGATCCCTCTCTTGTAGGAACAGAGATACCACCCCCCACTACGGATAGCCAACCGATAGACGATGCCCCCGATGGACACCCTGATGGCTTCGCGATTCGTGGGAGAAACAGCGCGCGACTCTCGATTAAAAACATTGGTGGTATCCTATTGGGTATTCGTAATGACACCGAGCGTGAAATCAGCGGTGAGATCTGGGTGAACGAGATCCATCTCGGCGATCCGCTTGTTCGTGCCGGATGGGCGCGGCGTGGCAATATGTCAGTCGGTCTCGGTAATATTGTTAAGTTGCGGGGCGGTTATGCGAGCCAAGACAAAGACTTTGAAAGCGGTGCTGGCGAAGTCGGCAGACAACGGCTTTCTTCACGCGGATACAGCACGACGAACAACGATTACAACGTTGATGCAGATGTTACGCTCTTCTCGTGGTTACCCGTCCGATATGCCATCCGCCAACAGGAAACGGAAACCGAGAGTCAGCGGGGCGGTTATAGTAGTTTTCAGAGCGGGAAAAGCGAAATTCGGAGTCGAGACTTTTCTGTTCAATTCAACCGAAATCCGTTTCCAAACCTCGGCTTCGCTTATAACTATCAAGATTTCTGGAACGAACGTCAAGGCACGCAAATTAGCCATCTCTATACCGGCAGTTTCCGTTACGATCTCGGTTCAAAGCTCGGCGTTAATGCGCAGTATCGCCACGAGGATATACTTGCCAAACCGGAAACCGCGACAGATACGGCTTCAACTTCCAGCTCCTATTATAGTTACGGTTACGGCAGAAATCGGGACGAAAAGACAGATAGTGGTACAATAACGTTAAATATTAATCCGACAAACGTCTTCAGCCTGAGTCCAACTTACGACATCAGCCGGACGCTTGAAAGACGAGAAGATCGAAGTTCCAGTGTGTCCTTTGGTAGTAATGTAGCAACAGCGTCAGAACCGGCTGAACCCGAAGAAGAGATAGAACCCGACTTTTCAATTGCGCAACGCGAACATCGCTTGTCGCTCACACCGCGTCTGAATCGGGATCTGCTTGGGATGCGACCGACTGTCACAAGCCGGATGAGTTTCCGTGAGAATTGGTTCAGCGAAGAAAAAAATGCGTCGCTCAATGGAAACGTCAGCCTTGGTATGAATCTACGCATCGAAAAATGGTTCGGATGGCTCTTAAATGGCAGTCAGCAGTCAGCAATCGGCAATCAGCAATCAGCAGATCGTGTTCCAGGAGAAAACGCTGTATCTGCCACAAAGGAGTTACCGATAACCGATAACCAACAACCGACAACTCTTACAGAACAGTTACGTGAAGATGGTATTGATGAGACCCAAATCCAAGAGCTTGAAGAAAAGCGTGGTGATTGGATTGAACGCGATAAAACAGCGGAAGGCGAACCGCGAATAGCGAATAGCGAACCGCCAACGGTTTCCAACAGCCAACAACAGGATGGGCTTCTGAACCGAATGCTAAAAAGTTTTACCGTTAGCACGAACGCCAACTTTACAGCAACCGAATCGTATCGGCGGCTTGCATCCGGTCAGTCAATTATGGAAATCTATTCGCTTGCCGAAGATGCCAAGGAACGGACGAACTCGCGGCGGAGCAACCGTTACACGTTGCGAAGCTCGGTAGATCCATGGAAATGGGCATCCTTTGGGGCAAACGTCAGTACCTCTGATAGTTTCCGAAAGAGCTCAGCCAGCATTTATACATCACACGCAGAAGCTTATGAAACCGACCTAAAACTGACTGCGAAGGAAACCACCAGCTTCCAACTCCGTTATAGTTTCACGAAACGAGACAATACAACACAGGAAACGACGCTCAGCGATAGTGCCGCGCACACACCCTCACTCAGCTGGATACACACATGGGGGAAAGAGATTCGGACGGCATTGGGGATTCGCACGACTTTCCAAGATCAGCAGCGCAGTGGTATTCAAAGCAACGCCTTTATCGTCACACCAAATCTGAGTGTTGATTACCGCTACCGGACAGAAAATGGGATACGCCTCCCGTTTTTCGGCAGAATCCCACTGCAACACGATTTGGAGTTAACCAACACCCTCTCTTGGGCGATTCGGCGGGAGCAATTCGGTGCCAACCGTGAAGAACGTTCGGAACGCTACGAGACAACGCTGCGCGTCGGATACAAAATTAGTACGCATATTACGGCAAACCTCCACCTCGGTGTCAGCTACAATAACGACAGAGTTGAAGAGGGTAGGGACTTCCTTTCCATTGCAAGCGCGCTGACCATCCGCGGCGAGATTCAGTAACATCCTTAGCATAACCCAGAAAAAAAATTGAACAGAAAAGCAATCTATGGTATAGTGGCTATCGGTTAAAGGTTGTCGGTTAAGAGACCTCGTGGAATTCAATCACTACGTACGTAACTGCCACAACCAATAACCAATAACCAACAACCATCAGCAAAGGATAAATATGATAGGAAATAATACAGACATACCCCGCCCAGAGTATCCACGTCCAGATTTTCAACGCGGCACATCAGAAGGTATTGACTGGATATGCCTCAACGGCACGTGGGAGTTCGCTTTTGATCCAGATGATACGGGTGAACAAGAGAAGTGGTTCACCCCTGAATCAATTGCCGATTCACCGTGGACGTTGAAAATACAGGTGCCGTACCCTTGGGAAAGCCTCGCAGCATGGGGAGAAGAAGCGCAAGCGGATAACGAAAACTACCTGAGCAAAAATGCCTATCTCACACCTGAAGAGGTCACCTGCGGCGGTATAGAGCGGAGCGGCAATTACCGTGAAGCACCCCGACACACCATCGGATGGTACCGTAAAACCGTATCCGTTCCAGAAACATGGAACGGGAAACGGACGATTCTGACTTTCGGTGCAGTGGACTGGCACGCAAAAGTTTGGGTAAACGGCGAATACATCGGTGAACATGAGAATGGATACCTTCCGTTTGAACTTGACATCACAGACGCACTAACACCCGGAGCATCTACAGTCATCGTCGTTCGTGCTTATGACGCGCAGGACCACAGTGAACAACTCGCTGGAAAACAGATAGGTTGGTATGAACGCACCAGCGGCATCTGGCAGACGGTTTACCTTGAACCCAGAAATGCGACGTACATCAAGCAGTGCCATATCACCCCTGATATTGATAACAGCACTGCCACACTTGACATCACTATTGACGGAGAAGTCAGTGCGGGAACCACGCTTAATTGGCAGTGCGTTTCTCCTTTGGGAGAAATAGCCGTCAGCGGTCAGCGGTCAGCAGTCGGTGGAACAGAAGCCGACAACACCGTGAAAGGTATAGGGACGGGGACTACACTTACAATTCCTATCAATATTCCCCGAGAACACCTCCACCTTTGGGATGTGGATACACCCCACCTCTATAATGTCACACTGACGTTGACATCAGGGGAATCTGTTATCGACAGGGTTTTCACCTACTTTGGGATGCGGAAAGTGTCCATTGCAAAAGCCCCAGGTGGGGACTACCAGTATATCTACCTTAATAACCGTCCCGTTTACTTACTCGGTGCTCTGAATCAGTCTTTCAATCCGGAAGGTGTATATACCTTCCTTACAGACGAAGCGATCCGACGGGACATCGAACGCGCAAAGGAATTTGGGTTCAACTTCCTGCGTTTGCATATTAAAGTAGACGAACCGCGCCTCTATTACTGGGCTGATAAGTTAGGTATGCTCTTTATGTGCGATATTCCTAACTTCGGCAGCTACACAGAGAAAGCACAGGCACGATTTGTAGAGACGCTTCGCGGGAACATCGCGCGCGATTACAATCACCCGTCAATCATCTCATGGTGCAATTTCAACGAAACGTGGGGCCTCGGCGGTAGAGAATACAAAGAGATGCCTGAACGCCAGGAATGGGTGCGTGAGATGTATCACCTCGCTAAATCCTTAGATGAGACGCGTCTGATAGAAGACAACTCGCCATGTCTATACGACCACGTGGAAACCGACATCAACTCGTGGCACTTCTACATTAATGATTATGAACAAGCGAAGGAACACATCGCGAACGTTGTCCAAGAGACGGACCCGGGTTCGGTGTTTAACTACGTTGGTGGTAACGTACAGACGGATGCGCCGTTGATTAATAGTGAATACGGCGGTATCTCAGCCGGTGCGGGGGATAAGGATGTCTCTTGGTGTTTCAAATACCTTACGAACGAACTCCGCCTCCATCCGAAAATCTGCGGTTACATCTACACGGAGTTGCAGGACATCGAATGGGAGCACAACGGTTTTATGAACTACGACCGATCAATAAAGGCGTTCGGATACGACTATCTGGATATCAATACACTTGACTTTATCGCCATCGACTATCCGCCCGGTAAAACAGTTGCACCGGGTGAAGGGATAAAAGCCGACATTTACGCCAGCCACTTCTCACATAAAACCATTACAGGGACAACCCTCCACTGGCAACTGGACACAATGTCGGCAACTGGACACATTACACGGGGATATGTCTCAGGAAAAGTTGAGATTCCATTCCCACAATATCAGGTGCAGCAGGTGCATGAACTCGAACTTGTCGTGCCAGACATTCATCAGGCAGTCGGCACCTTGCACATCTGGGTAACAGATGACACAGATGTTGTCGTCGCCCGTAATTTTATCAACTTCGAGCACTTCGTAGCGGCGGTTGACCCAATCGAATCAAACGATCCAAAACGGATGACGCTCAACTACGCCCCTGGCAATATATCCGCATCCTCTTGGAAGGAACCAACAAGGCGTGAACAACTTTTCTCTGCGGTTGGGAACGGTTATGTGGAATATGAGATCTCATTGCCAGAGGGCCTTAATCCAGCAGATGTTGCAGAAATGGAACTCATTTTTGAAGCCTCCAGCGCGTCCGGTGGTGCCCGTCAAACGGAGCCGGAGAAACATCCATCGGATGTAACAATTTCTGTCAACGGCGTTGAAATCGACACTATCCGCATCTCCGATTGTCCGGCAGACGCCCGCGGTGTACTCTCTTACATCCACGGAGAACCGGGTATCTATGGCTATCTTCACAATATCAAGTTTGAGGCATCAGATATTTTGAAGGGTGCATCAGACACGCTAACAGTCCGTTATGCAGCGAAAGATGGATTCGCACTCTACGGTGCGCGCATGGGTAGATACCCGACTGGACCGCATCTGCGTATTGGTTTTTAAATGATTAAATCTGAGCTGCTACGGACGATGTCCTTAGCAGTATTTCAATTGTTAAAAAAGCATTCATGACCTAAAGTCGCTTGTTCCAATTTAGAAAATCAACGGTATGAATGCCGCATGGCATTCCCCGGATGCCGACAACGGAGGCATCGCCCGAGAGGAGTAGTTAAAAAAATGGCAAGCCCTGAATTTGTATTCACGCGTTATTCTAACTTAGAGATTTCTTGGCCCTTCGTACACGAACAGATGGTGAACCGGTTAGAAGAGCTCGGCGTAACACTTGTTCTCAACACCGACAGCCGAGACCCCATCCACGAACAGGTCGATTTAAGTGAAACTATTGGAATATCTCACTTCGGTGGAAACCTAACCGAAGCCTGTATCGCGGCAGCTCCAAAGCTCAAAGTGCTTGGCGCGATGACAGATAATTCCGGACACGGCATTCCGTATCAGGCACTTCAGGCGCGCGGGATCCCAGTGATTGAATCGACGCGAGCGTGGTCGCAATCCGTGGCGGAATGCGCTTTCGGTCTCGCTTTGTCTTCGCTACGCCGGACAGCACAGTGGCACCTGCGGATGGCAAATCGTGAAAAACTCTGGGATTGGGAAAACCCAATGTGGGGTTCACTCAAGGCGCGGGAAAGCGGGGCACCCCTCGATAAACTCCCCGCCGCACACCAGTTCTGTGACGATCCGGATTTCGTTAACGGCGACCTCGGCACGAAAAACATCGGGGTTATTGGACTCGGGCAAATTGGCGGAAAAATCGCGAAATGGTGTCGGGTTTTCGGGGCAACAGTGACGGGTTTTGATCCATACATCCCGGACGAACTCCTTCAAGAGTGGGATGTACAACGGACTGACATGGACACGCTTGCGGAGACTTCAGATATCGTGTTTGTAGCGGTCCCCCCGACCCCGTCAGCGCGACATCTGTTGAATCGAGAACGCATCAATCATCTGCGGAAAGGCAGTCTGGTTGTTGTGATTACGCGTGCACACGCTGTGGATATGGAAGCGTTGCGAGAACGGATTGTAAAAGATGAACTCGCTGGTGCCTTCGACGTTTACGACATCGAACCCGTCCCTATCGATGACGAACTGCGCAATCGAGACAATGTTGTCCATACACCGCATATCGCCGGTAGAACAGAAGATTCCAACTTACGCGTGGCAGATATGACGATAGACGATTTTGTGCGCGTGCTAAACGGTGAAACACCACTCGGCGCGTTAACACCGAAAGCCGTTGAGGTCCGAACCTCACCCAACCCGAATCAATAGCAAGTAGTTGTCGGTTGTCAGTTAAGAGGCAACGTGTAACAACCCACCTTAGCTTGGGCGTTTCAACAAGGGTAGATTGTTACCAAAGTCTTCTTAACCCACAACCGACAGCCGATACCCAACAACCATTAACACAAAAATGTCCTCCAAAATAGTATATAAAAACCTCATTCGCACAGACATTGCGGACATGGCACCCTATACACCCATCGTTCCGTTTGATGTCCTGAGTAAACGCCTCGGCATTGCCCCTGAAAACATCATTAAACTTGATGCGAACGAGAACCCTTATGGACCCTCACGGCGTGTACATCAAGCGTTGGCAAGCGAAACCTATTATCACATATACCCAGACCCGGACAGTACATCGCTCCGTCAGGCACTCGGTCAATACACGGGTATTGATGAAAGCCATATCGTTGTTGGGCACGGCGCAGACGAACTCATTGATCTCATTATTAGGCTATTCATCGCTCCTGGGGATGCAGTCATTAACTGCCCACCAACGTTCGGAATGTATCGCTTCGACACAGAACTTAACGGTGGCAGCACAATTGATGTTGCGCGAAAAGCAGATTTTTCGTTAGACCTTGAATCAATAGTTGCATTGGCTAACAACGACCGTAACCTCAAAATCATCTTTATTACAAGTCCAAACAATCCTGACGGCGGAACGCTTGACGATGCGTGTCTTCGGGAGCTCCTACACCTGCCATTGATCGTTGTCCTGGATGAAGCCTATATTGAATTCGCTGGCAGGAGCCGTGCGGATTGGGTTTTAGCACACGAAAACCTGATTGTGCTTCGGACGTTTAGCAAGTGGGCAGGATTGGCAGGATTAAGGGTCGGATACGGGGTCTTTCCGCAGTGGATCCTCTCACATTTGTTGAAGATTAAGCAGCCCTACAACGTAAACGTTGCTGGCGCGACAGCGGCACTGGCTTCGTTGTCGGACGTGGATTACTTGCGGGAGAATGTGAAAAAAATTGTAGAAGAACGCGGAAGGCTTTATCAAGCATTACAGGAATTTGACTTTTTGGAGCCGTATCCAAGCAAAGCAAATTTTATCCTGTCGCGGGTCATCGGAAGAGATGCAGCAGAACTGAAAGCAAAGTTAGCCGAACGGGGTATTCTCATCCGATATTTCAACACACCTCATCTGCACGATCATGTCCGAATCAGCGTCGGTACACCCTCACAAACATCGGCATTACTGAGAACGCTATCAGCGTTATAGCGATTTGGAAAACCTTCCGCTAAAGCGTGCTATAGGGTTCCAAAACCTCTTCAACAAGACGAGTGTTTGGAAACCATCCGACAACTTTCTGCAGCACCTCATCGAGTAGGACATCCGGACAAGAAGCACCAGCAGTCAGGACGATGTCAATAGGCGTTTCTAACGCTGGCACCTCGACCGTCTCAAAAAGCCAACCTTCTGTAATCTTCACCGTCTTTGTTTCTAAGTCAAGATGTCGGATCTGTTTAGGACTGAGCAGTTCGTCTGCGTTTCGGACAAAATAGGTAGGGAGATGCTGTTGACAGAGCTCCACAAGATGGCTGGTATTAGAAGAGTTGTATCCACCGACGACGACTGCGACATCACCACCATCAGTAATGAGCGCGAGTGTGGCATCCTGATTTTCTTTTGTTGCATAACAGAGGGTGTCTTTCGTATCCGCAAAATGCGTAGATACTTCAGCATCGCTATACGTTTTCCTGACAGCCTCTCGTAGCAAATCTGCGATCGCTTCTGTTTCGGTGGCAAGCATAGTCGTCTGATTGACGACACCGATGCGTTTGAGATGAAGGGTGGGATCGAAGCCTGGAGAGAAACGATCGGCGAATTTCTCAAAGAAGAAGTCAGTGCCTTCTTCACCCGATATGACGCTTGCTAACGCCTGTGCTTCCTCAAGATCGCGAACCACGACAACCGGTGCGCTTGCTTGGGCGTGGGAAAACGTCGCCCGTGTTTCCTCGTGGTACCGTTTTCCATGAATAACAACGGTATAATCCTGTTTGCCAATCTCTTCACTTCGCCGCCAAACCTTCTCAACAAACGGACAGGTCGTATTATAAGCCGTGAGGGTAACGCCTCGTTCTTTAAGAGACTGCTCGACTTCAAGGGTCGTCCCGAAAGCGGGAACAATCACGACATCATCGGGCATCAAAATGTCGAAAGGGAGCAGCGACGCGCCAGCAGTATCCATCAGGAACCGTACCCCTCGCTCCCTTAAATTTTCGTTTACGTGGGGATTGTGAATAATCTCGGACAACAGGAAAATACGTTTATCGGGGTTTTCTGCCAACGCCCGGTAGGCGATTTCAATGGCATTTTCGACCCCGTAACAGAAACCGAAGTGGCGCGCGATCTTAAAGCGGACAGGTCCAAAGTCCAATAATGTAGGGGAGAGGTCCCGCTTCCGAGCATCGATTTCTCGGCGGGCGTGTTTTACGACGGAAATGATCGGACTGTGGTAGAAATGAGGCAGTTCAAATGTTCGGGGCATTTTTTAATTTATTGCTCTTGGGCTGCCCGCCAAATGTAAATCTAAGACAAATTGTTCGCTAATCACTCACAATTTCATTTCGGGCAGGTTTTCGATCACGTCTCAACTGGCTCTGGAAATTCGCTCACCTTTTTAAATAATGATACGGGCTATCGCGATAAACGCCCAGCTAGCATCCCCTTTCAATGGGATGTGTCGTTTTAACTAAAGCCCATCCTTAGGCACTTAGGACCTTCCGTCCTTTTGCGCGGCGGCGCGAGATCGTTTGTCTTCCATACCGCGTTGACATGCGCTTACGGAACCCAAATTTATTTTTTCGTTTACGACGATGCGGTTGGTATGTACGTTTCATAGACATCTCCTTTTCTCTATCTTGATGCCAAGCGAATAAGGAATTACGTTCTTTTTCTTACCGTGTCGGTTTTAGTGTCAGTTCGCCAGAAAGCATTATAGTTTAGTCTTAAAATGATACGCCATTTTTAAGCGTTTGTCAAATTTTTCGACGCGTTTTGTGTCAGAAATCCGCAAAAAATAGGTTGACAAAATTTCGATTTCGGTC